>CAWCHA010000001.1:0-26037 GCA_963795245.1 Terriglobia bacterium
AGGTGCCAGGCTTCCAGGTAGGGCTCGTATTTGTGGCCCTTGCGATGTGGGGACAGGGAGATGTGTCCGTGGAGGCGGGTGGTGATTGGGGCGGGGAGGATGTACCAGAGGTCGAGCGGGATGATGTAGGCGGCCACGAAGTCGATCTGGTTCTGGTCATGCTCAATGGCTTCCGATTTGGATGCGCGCCTGACGCGCGAATTATTGCCTCGCAAAGTGCGTGAGGCTTCGCGCGGCGCGCCTGGGTCCTTCGGCGACGATAGAGCTGTCGCCTCAGGATGACAGTTTTTTGGGACGGCGCGGGCTTCAGGATGACAACGGGATGAGGTGGGGAGGTGGCAGCGGTAGCATCCGCGGACGATGCGCATGGTGGATTTGACCTGGATGCGGAGGACGCGGCCGTGGTGTTCGATCATGAGATCGTAGCGGGCTGAGTCTCCCCAGGGCTTGGAGATCATGATGCCGTGTTCGGCGACGCGGGTCATGAAACGAAGCTCGGCCCATTCGCCGCGGAGTTTGCTGTTCGTGATAAGACTGCCGAGAGTGGGCGGCGGTTTGGGTTGGGTTTTTAGCATGTGTCCCTCATGGAAAAAGGCGCGTGCGTCGGGTTGTGGAACCCCGGCGTCCGCGCCTTATTTCTTCCTATCTATAGTTTAACCAGTGGAAGCGGGGAAATGGGACATGCGCGCCGGCGATTTATTTGGCTTGCTTGCAGTGGGATGAGAGCGATCGTGTAGTTTTGCGGTATAGACAGGATTCGACGATTTTGTCGGCGGACATCTTTCATTGCGCTGGCGACACGCGGACAGGAGTGTCCGCGCCACATGGACAAAATCTTTTTGCCGAGCTTTGCTCGGCTGGACGGGCGCCCATCCCTACACGGTTTGGGGTGGTCTCCTGCGCTTCAGGTTGAGGCAAAATCTTCTGATCAGAATTCCAGGGTGATTAGTCTGGCGTTTTTTGTGCCTATGTTCGTGAGGGTGTGGGTGTCGCCGGCTTTGACCCAGGCGGCTTCTCCGGCTTTGAATTCGATGTTGGCTGGGGCTTTGCCTTCGATATCGCTGCGCAGATGCAGATCGGTGATGGCAACGACTACGTGCGGTCCGTTGTGGTGATGTTTGGGGACGACGCCGCCGGGATTGAGCTGGAGGTCGGTGGCGCGGACGTTGTCTTTGACGAAGAGGATGTCCTGGGTGCCGCCGTTCAGGATGTGGAGGCCGCGGTCTTCGTCCCATTTACGGGAGGGTTGGAGCTTGTCGCCTTGCAGGAGTTCGACGGCGATTACCTGAAAAGGTTTATCCGTGAGATTTTTGGCGGTGTGGGCGAAGGGGCCCGGCACGAAGACGGTTTCGCCGTCCTGAAAAGTGCGCAGGAACGGGTCTTTGCCGACGATATCGTTTTCAATTTTCGATGCGGCGAGGACCACGAAGATGTAGTCGTAGCGATGATGGTGCACGACCATGGCGGCGTGGGGCGCGAGGTCGATCTTGAAGGCGCGGGCGTACGGGTTCTCGAACAGCAGGTGATGACTGGGCTCGGCGGTGATCTCGATGATGGGGGCGGCGGCTTGCGCGGCGGCCAGGACTGCGAAAAGCATGGTGGCGAACAGAAGACAGAGTCGTTTCATCGAGCGCGATTTTAGCATTAACCACAGAGGACACGGAGGACGGTTTAGACTGAAATTGCATGAGTGATCTGGGGAGAATGTTGGTGGTGGTTGGCGTGCTTGTCGCCGGCGTTGGGCTGGTGTTGGTTTTGTTGGGGCGGGCGAATATTCCGCTGGGACGGCTCCCCGGGGACATTGTTTACCGGGGCAAGAACAGCACATTTTATTTTCCGTTGGCGACTTCGATTGTGGTGAGCGTGCTGCTTTCGCTGGTGATGTATTTCATTGGGCGTTTCCGGCGGTAGGTCAGTTGGATGTGGGACGGACACTCCTGTCCGCCGCTCTTGACTTTGGTTTGATTTTCGGAAAATCAACAACAAGATCGACGTCAAAAGCGGCGGACAAGAGTGTCCGCCCCACACAACCTGGGCTGATAAACTTTCCTGCAGTGTCTTCTACCGACCAACTCGGATTCAGTTTCAAGCCTCCTGACCGGCGCATTTGGACGGTGCGCGATCTGGTGGCGGCGGTGCGCACGCATATTGAGCGTGAATATGGTGACGCCTGGGTGGAGGGCGAGATTTCGAATTTCCGGGCGCACGATTCGGGGCATCTTTATTTCACATTGAAAGACTCGAATTCGCAGATTCGTGCGGTGATGTTTCGCTCGCAGGCGCGGTTGTTGCGGTTTCGTCCTGAGAATGGAATGCAGGTGGTGCTGCGCGGCCGGGTCACGATTTACGAAGATCGTGGCGAGCTGCAGATTTCGGCGGAGTATCTGGAGCCCAAGGGCGCCGGCGCTTTGCAGATCGCATTCGAGCAACTGAAGGCGAAGCTGGAAGGCGAAGGCCTGTTCGACCCCGCGCGCAAGAAGCCGATTCCGACTTTGCCGCGGCGGATCGGGATTGTGACTTCTCCGCAGGCGGCGGCGTTGCGCGACATTCTGAATGTTCTGCTGCGGAGGCATCACTCGGTTGGAGTTTTGATTTTTCCAGCGCAGGTGCAAGGAGAATCGGCGGGCTCTGACGTGAGCGCAGGTATTCGTTACTTCAACAAAGCCCGCAACGTGGACGTCATCATCGTGGCGCGGGGCGGCGGTTCGGCGGAGGACCTGGCTGCGTTTAATAACGAAGGGCTGGCGCGGATTGTGGCTGCGTCCGAAATTCCGGTGATTTCCGCGGTGGGGCATGAGACTGATTTCACCATCATCGATTTCGTGGCCGACCTGCGGGCTCCCACGCCTTCGGCCGCGGCTGAGTTGGTGATCCGTTCGCGGCAGGAAGTAGAGGACCAGGCGGAGGCGTTGCGTCAGCGACTGGTTCGCGGCATGCGTTACCGGTTGCTGATGTGGCGACAGGCGCTGACTGAGGTGGCACAGCACGGCGCATTTGGGCGCATGGTGGATGTGATCAACCGGCGTCAGCAAAAGCTGGATGATCTGAAGAACCGGATGGACCGGGCCGAGCGGCAGATTCTGGAACTGCAGCGGCGGCGAGTAGAAGCGGCGTCCGCGGCGGTGCGGCATTATGACGTCCGACGCATGCTTGGCGGCATTCGCAGGGAACTCGATTCTCGTGTTGCGGCGCTTGCCGCCAGTGCTCGTACTTTGCTCTTGCGACAACGAGGGGTGCTTAATCAATTGACCGGGCAACTCGAAGCGCTTTCTCCGCTCGCGATTCTGGATCGTGGGTACGCTTTGGTGTTTGATTCCTCGGGAGCTCTTTTGAAGGATGCCGAGCAGGTGAAAGTCGGGGATGAGATTTCGGCGCGACTGGCGAAGGGATCGGTTTCCGCGACGGTGAAGCGGCGGACGTAGAGGGATGAAAGTGGTCAGCTTGGAACGCGTTTTTCTGATGCTGCCGTTAAGTCAATGGAAGGCGTTGTCATCCTGGGTGCCATAGGCCCAATCGTCGGGAGCGCTCGCTTTCGCGAATGCTCCACTTCCTAGGGATGACGGCGCTTAAGATTCACATTGGCCCACTGCCCGAGAAGTAGACGTTTGGCAAAAAGCTTTGTCGAGCTGCGCTCGACCTGGACGAGGTCGGAGACCTGTCCTTACACACGGTCCGGTTGCTCCGTGTGGTGATTGCATATTTCTTTACAAATCCTTTATTTCGATCAACATAGCTGGAATTGCTTCACTCTGGATTACAATTAAGTTTGTCCCTTACTGACGCGCTTATTTTCTGAAGAGGGGTAGCTAGTGAAGTTTTTTGCCGCGCCGTGGCCGCACATGTCGATCATTTCGGTCGTCGACATTCTGTTGGTTGCGGTCGTCATTTACGAACTGCTGGTGCTCATCAAGGGCACGCGCGCGGCCTACATGCTGGTAGGCGTGGCGGCGCTGGCACTGGCATTTTATTTTTCGCGGGCCGGCGAACTCACCACGCTGAACTGGCTGCTGAGCAATCTGTTGCCGTATGCAGTGTTCGCGCTGATCGTGATTTTCGCGGGAGAGATTCGGCAGGCGCTGGCGCGTTTAGGACGCAGGCTCTTGCGCAGCAGGACTGCGGGCGCAGAGGCGGACGCTTACGACGACATTGTTCTTGCCGCCAATTTGTTTTCGCAGAACCAGACTGGTGCGTTGATCATCATTGAGCGGGAAATCGGGTTGCGCACTTACATCGAGAGTGGGGTGCCGCTGGACGCGCATCTTTCCTACGATCTGCTGGCTACGATTTTCCGTCCGAGCGCCCCGCTCCATGATGGCGCGGTGATTGTGCAGAAAGATCGCATTGCGGCGGCGGCGTGCTTTCTGCCGCTGTCCATGAATCCTGTTCTCTCAACCCAACTGGGGACACGGCATCGCGCCGGCATCGGCGTGACCGAAGAGACCGATGCCATCGCGGTCATTGTTTCCGAGGAGACTGGCGCCATCAGCCTAGCCGTGGGTGGAACCATTGAGCGCGATTTGACCGTGGAACAATTGCGGGAGCGCATTGGAGAACTCCTGCGCCGCTATGTGCCGCCTTCAACCTTGCCTACGCCGATGACAAACGGCGCCGAGGATACCGGTTCTGGCGATTCACTGCGGGATGACTTGCAGAGAGATGACTCGCCGAGACTATCGCCTCCGCATGCGAGCGACACGCGAGTGCTCCCAGGGGGCGACCGCTAGTGAAAGATTTCATTCGGTTGCACGTACTGCACAATCTAGGGATCAAGCTGTTATCGCTGGTGCTGGCGATGGGATTCTGGCTGGCGGTGGCAAGCGATCCGGTGGCGGAGGTCGCGGTCGAAGTCCCCATTGAATTCCGTAATATTCCGGAAAACCTCGAGATCAGTACCGAGAGTATTCCGCGAGCCGAGATTCGAGTGCGCGGGCCGCAGCGCGTGGTGCGGCGTCTGCAACCGGCGGACATTTATGCTGAGATCGAACTCGGCGAGATGAAGGCGGGCGAGCGGACGTTTGACCTGACGGCGCAGCAAATCCATAAACCTCGTAGTCTGGAAGTCGAACAGGTCATTCCGAACCAGTTTCACCTCACTTTTGATACTCGGCTTACCCGGCAGGTTCCGGTGCATCCGCGAGCTTTAGGCAATTTCGCAGCAGGCTACCAGATTGGACACATCGAGTCGGACCCGCCGACGATTACGATCAGCGGCCCGAACAAGCGGGTGGCAGCGGTCGAAGCTGCGATTACCGATGCTATCGACGTGAGCGGAACCCTGGATCGGGCGACATTCGTACGGCATGCTTACGTTTCTGATCCCCTGGTGCAAGTTATGAATCCCAATCCGGTGCGCGTGACGGTTATTATGGAGAAAGTCCCGGCCGGAAACGGCGGCCGCTGAAGCAGTTTCAATCCAGCATGACAACCCAAACGCGACAGCTCTTCGGTACCGATGGGATTCGCGGCGTTGCCGGCGAATTTCCCCTGACCCAGGACAGCACTTACATGATTGGCCGAGCCCTGGGCCATGATCTGAAACGTTCCGGAGGAACGGGACGGGTCGTGATCGGGCAGGACACGCGCCAGTCCAGCGCCTGGATCGCAGACCGGGTCACGCACGGATTGACCGCCAGTGGAATTGAAGTCCACAGCGCCGGCGTGATTACAACGCCGGGGGTCGCTTATCTGGCGCGTTCCCGCAAGTACGCGGCGGGCGTAGTGATTTCGGCGTCGCATAATCCGTGGACCGACAATGGCATCAAGGTTTTTTCCGGCGATGGATACAAATTGCCAGACGCGCACGAGATTGCTATCGAGCAGGAAATTTTCGCGTTGCTGCAAAATCCCGAAGCTCACGTGGACTCGTCCTTTCAACTTGGACCCAGCCTTCCCGG
This sequence comes from Terriglobia bacterium, assembly GCA_963795245.1. Lineage (GTDB taxonomy): Bacteria > Acidobacteriota > Terriglobia > Terriglobales > Acidobacteriaceae > JAIQFF01. The sequence continues at coordinate 5,895 of CAWCHA010000001.1, forward strand.
ACAATCCGAACTTCGCCATGCTTATATCGCGTGGCTGGCGAAGAATGTGGGCGCGGACCTGAGTGGACTGCGCGTACTGGTGGATTGCGCCAATGGCGCGGCCGCGGCCGAGGCGCCGGAATTGTTCCAACTGTGTAACATCGCGGCGACTTTTCTCAGCTCGAACCCGGACGGCAAGAATATCAATGACAATTGCGGCGCACTGCATCCCGAAACCGTGGCCCGGGCGGTGGCACAAAAGCCGGGTCAATTCGACCTGGGCGTGACCTTCGACGGCGATGCGGACCGCGTGCTGTTCTGCGATGCCAATGGACGAGTGGTAAATGGCGATGCCGTAATTTTGCTGGCGGCACGTCACATGAAATCGCATGCGGCTCTACCGGGAGACACTGTGGTCGCAACCACGATGTCGAACATGGGGCTTGAAATCGCATTGCGCAATTCCGGCATTCGATTGCTGCGCGCCAATGTTGGCGATAAGTACGTGCTGGAGGAAATGCAGAAGAGCGGCGCAGTGCTGGGCGGAGAACAGTCCGGCCATATTATTTTCCGGGACGGCGAGGCCACCACCGGCGATGGGCTGCTGACTGCGCTGCGCGTGATGGAAACCCTGGTTGAGATGAAGAAGCCGCTGGCCGAACTGGTGAGCGATCTGAAAGTCTTTCCTCAGGTGATTGTGAACGTGCGCGTTCGCGACAAAGTGCCGTTTTCCAAAGTGCCTGAGATTCAAAGGGCAATCGACGGCGCCGAGCGCGAACTTGATGGGAACGGGCGCGTGGTGGTGCGTTATTCAGGAACGGAAGCACTGGCGCGAGTGATGATTGAGGCTGAGTCGGAAGAGAAGATGAAGGTGCTGGCGCAGAATATCGCCGGGGCCATCAAGCAGGCGCTGGGAGTCTAGCCACCCCCGGCCATGTGGGGACGGGTCTCCGACCCGAGCGGGGCTCGGCGAGGTCGGTTCGTGGAGGTATCTCAGCCCGGAATTTCATTCCCCGAATTTCATCTTAAGATTCGAAGACTAGAAGACCGAGTCGAGCTTGCGCTCGACCTGTACGGGTCGGAGACCCGTCCCTACATGGGCAGTGGTGGACCCTGCGTTTTAATCCAGGTCGCGCCAGTTTTGGCCTACCCCTACTTCGACTAGCAGCGGCACTGTTAGCGGATGGACGTTTTCCATCTGCCCGCGCACCAGGGTGCGCATGACGTCAACTTCTTTTTCTGGAACTTCAAAGACCAACTCATCGTGGACTTGCAGGGTCATGCGCGATCTCAGACCTTGTTCGCGCAGGGCCGTGTCGATTCGGATCATGGCAATCTTGATCAGATCAGCAGCGGTGCCTTGCAACGGCGTGTTGACCGCGGTGCGTTCGGCGAATCCGCGCTGATTGGCATTTTTGCTGTTGATGTCCGGGATTGGACGGACGCGTCCGAAAAGTGTGGTGACTTTCTGGTCGCGGCGGGCCTCTTCAAGAATTTGATCGATGAAAGTGCGGACGCCTTTGTACTTTTCGAAGTAGGCGTCGATGAATTGTTTGGCTTCCCGGGGTTCGATCCCAAGAGTTTGCGATAAACCAAAGGGCGAGAGGCCGTAAACGATGCCGAAGTTCACGACTTTGGCCTGGCGGCGATGATCAGCCGTAACCATCAACGGCGGCACGCCGAAGACCTGCGAAGCGGTGAGGGTGTGGATGTCATCGCCGCGGCGGTAGGCTTCGACCAGGAGCGGGTCTTGCGAGAAGTGAGCCAGCAGCCGCAATTCGATTTGCGAATAATCCGCGGCGAGCATTACATGGCCCGGTTCCACTGTGAAAGCTGCACGAATCTCGCGGCCCAATTCGGTGCGGATCGGGATGTTTTGCAGATTGGGATTCGCGGACGACAGTCTTCCCGTGGCGGTCCCAGTCTGGCCAAACGTGGTGTGCAGGCGGCCGGTGACAGGACTCAGCAGCGCAGGCAGGGCGTCCACGTAAGTGGATTTCAACTTGGAGAGCTGGCGGTATTCGAGGACCAGGCGCGCGATATCGTGGGTCAGGGCCAGTTGTTCGAGGACGTCGACTGCGGTTGAGATCATCTTGCCTTTGCCGTACTTCACCGGCTTGGGCAGATTCATCTGGTTGAACAGGACGTCTCCCAGTTGCTTGGGAGAATTGATGTTGAAACGGGAACCGGAGTGCTGGTAAATCTCGTTCGCTTTGGCTTCAACTTCGCGCTCGAGGCGCGACGACATTTCTTCCAGAACTTTGCGATCGATCTTGACCCCGGCCTGCTCCATGCCAGCCAGCACCTTGACCAGCGGCAAATCGATTTCTTCATACAACTTCAGCAGACCTGTGTTTTCGATGTCACGGCGAAGTGCGGTTGCGAAGCGTCCGGCAACGTCGGCCGATTCGGCGAGCGTGCCGCTGAGTTTCAGATTGAAGCGGCGCAACGCAACTTCTGGCAGGCGGTGCGAGGAATACGTGGGATCGAGCAGGTAGGAATACAGCAGGGGATCATGCATCACCCCGCGCAGCGTGATGCCTTGCGGATCCAGTGCATGAATTGCAGCCTTGTAGTCATGAATCGACTTCGGTACAGATTCATCTTCCAGCGCGGAACGCAGGCGCGAACCTGCTTCCGCCTGCATCGACACGGTCACGGCTGTGCCGGGCTCCACGGAAATGGCGATGCTTTTTGCCGGAACAACTTCAGGGGCCGCATCAGTGAGTGGGAGCATGGTGCCTTGCGGCTCGTCGACTTCTTCCTCGTCTTCATCGGCGATCACGGGAGAGTCAGCTTCAATGGCGATCGCGAGCGGATTGGCTGATGAAACCTTCTTCAACAACGCCTGCACATCGGTCTCGGATGGGGCTTCGGTGTAATGCGCCTCGGTCACTTCCACTATGGGCAGCAGTTCCTTGAGCAGGGAAGTGAATTCCAGTTCAGTAAACAGACTGCGCAGGGCATCAACGTCAGGAGCACCGGCGCGCATGGCATCCACATTCAGATCGACCGGAACATCGCAGTCGATGGTTGCCATGCGTTTGCTGAAGAGAACGATGTCACGATTGTTCTCGAGAGATTCGCGGTAAGATTTCTTCTCGACCTCAGCGGCACGATCGAGTGCCTGCTCTACTGTCCCAAAACGCTTGATGAGCTCGACTGAACCCTTGTCACCGATACCCGGAGCCCCCGGAATGTTATCCACCGAGTCGCCGCGCAGGGCCATCACGTCCACGACGCGTTCGGGAGGCACTCCGAGAATCTCTTCTACTTTTTGCGCATCGCAAATCAAATTGTCTTTGGGTGGATTCAGGACCAGGACTTTGTCGGTGACCAGTTGCAACATGTCCTTGTCGCTCGAAACCACGTAGACCAGATAAGACTCCGCGACGGCCTTGCGGGCGAGGGTGCCGATCACATCGTCGGCTTCATAGCCGGAAAGTTCGAGGATGGGAATGCGATAGGCCTCAAGCGCGCGGCGGATGTAGGGCACCTGCTGCACCAGCTCCGCGGGCATCTCGCTGCGGTTGGCTTTGTAGCCTTTGTATTCGACTTCCTGAAAGGTCTGGGTTTTCAGATCGAATTTGCGCACCTTGGTGATAGCTTCGGCGTCCTTTTTGCGGAAGGTGGGCGCAGCCACGTCAAACACTGCCGCAAGATATTCGGGCGAGAAGTCATCGCGCAATTTGCGCAGCATGTTGACGAAGACATACGTGGCTGCTGTGGGCAATCCGGTCTTGGTCGTCATGCCGCGCTGACGCACCATGGCGTGGTAGGCGCGGAAGATGAAGGACATCGCATCCATGAGGAAGATGCGGCGGCCGTCGGTGGACACTCTCGGGGCTAGAACGGGCCGGGCGTCCGGAGCGGGTTCTGGCTGGACAGTCGATTGTTTTCTTCGGGGCGGCAACAGCTAAGTTTAGCAGGACGACCAGTTGTTAGTTCGCGGTTCCCGGTTCTCAGTTGGGCTCGGCCGGTTTTCCGTACTGGGTTTGATAGTGCAATTTGATCACGCCGCATGTGCCTTGCTCCTGGGAATAGACGACACAGGTATCGAAGGGGCGAGAATAAACGTGCAGGCTCACCGCGCGCTGGTTGAATTCGCGGGGATTGTAGACGCGGTGCACGGGCTCGAGAGGATCCACGGCGCACGGCTGGCGCGGATTCATCTCGACTGTGTCGGTGGTTTCGATGTTGCAGGTGCCCTGATCGATGTTCTGCGAAATGGTGCGGTAATTCTCGACTCGCAGGCGGCCGATGGGGACGGCCATCCAGCAATTCTGCTCGCGGTGATTGTGAATCGAACTGGCCTGGCCGATTTCCCAGCAGATGGCGACCAGTTCATACAGCGGCGTCTTGTCGATAAGATTGCGGGTGTAGTGCTGGCGGTCCCAGGTCAGATACGGCGTTAATGTGTCGGGTGCGACCGTCGTGCTCTGGAGAAACCGGATGAGCTGATCGATGCGACCGAAAGCGGTCTCGGGAAATTTCCTAAGCTCCGCAATAAAGTCCTGGATGGGAAGCAGTTTCGACAGCGCTGGCGTTTCCATATTCACTTCCTGCAAAGCTCAGTATATGCCTGCCTCTCCACGAGCATGCAGTCGCCGTAGGAATAAAACCGGTAGTGCTCGGCCACCGCATGGCCGTAGGCTGCGAGCACTTCCTGCTGGCCGCCAAAGGCGCATACCAGCATCAGCAGCGTGGATTGGGGCAGATGAAAATTGGTGAGCATCGCGCGTACGACTTTGAATTCGTATCCCGGATAAATGAAGATATCGGCTTCGCCGATTCCCGGCTGCACCCGTCCCGATTGCGCAGCGGAATATTCGAGCGTTCTTACCGTAGTGGTGCCGATGGCTACGACTCGTCGTCCGGCATCCAGTGCGCCATTGATCGCAGACGCCGCTACAGCTGAGATGGAGTATGCCTCGCGATGCAGTTTATGATCTTCCACCCGCTGTTCGCGGACCGGCTGAAAGGTTCCGAGTCCCACATGCAATGTGACTTCCGCAGATTCAATGCCTCGGGATTTGATGCGAGCCAATATTTGCTCAGTGAAATGCAGGCCTGCTGTGGGCGCCGCCACCGAACCTCGTTCCCGCGCATAAACCGTCTGGTAACGCTGCCGGTCGGGGGGACTGTCGGACCGGTCTATATATGGCGGGAGGGGCACGTGACCAATTCGTTCGACGGCGTCGAAAAAATCCGGCACAGCGGCGAAGCGGATGCAGCGCTCTCCGAAGCTGCCTCGGGTCATGACCTCAGCTTGCAGCTCGTCCTCTGGTCCGAAGAACAGGCGCTCGCCCACTCCGATCTTTCGTCCGGGACGAACCAGGCACTCCCATTCGTTGGGATCGTGCGACAACTGCCGGGTTAGCAGCACCTCGATCTGGCCGCGCAGGAAATCGCGAGAGGCTGGATTCGAGCTGCTTAACGGTTGCGCTCTCGATCCGCTTCTTCTGCCGAAAAGGCGGGCGGGGAAGACGCGGGTGTTGTTAAACACAAGCAGGTCGTCGGGTCTAAGCAGGTCAGGGAAGTCGTGGAAATGGCAGTCGCGCATCAATCCCGAGCAGCGGTTCAGATGCAGAAGCCGGGACGCGGCCCGGTCGGACAACGGTTCCTGGGCGATGAGTTCTTCAGGAAGTACAAAATTGAAATCGGAGACCAGCACGCTGGTTGATTATAGGGCGCTTGTATCGCTTCAAAATCGAATGTAATACTCTGTAAACGTCGTTGTAACCGCCAATCGCTTCAGTTACCATACGCGGAAACAGCTGGGGCTGGCCGTTCCACCTTCCCTAAACGATGCCTGGTGAACGTCAATATCGGCGCGAAATTGTCCTTTTCGGCAAGGCTCTGCATGAGCGCGGCTATGTCGCTGCCATGGATGGCAACCTTTCGGTGCGTCTCGACGACCGCCGCATTCTGGCCACGCCAACCTCAATGTGCAAGGGGATGATGAAGCCTTCGGACCTGGTCATCGTAGACATGGAAGGGCACCGGGTCGAAGGGCGGCGTGACGTTTCGAGCGAGATCGCGATGCACCTGCTGATCTACCGGCTGCGTCCTGATGTGCAGGGGGTGGTACATGCACATCCTCCGACCGCCACGGGATTCGCCGCCGCCGGCATGGCGCTCAACCAGCCGCTGGTGTGCGAAGTCGTAATCGGGCTGGGCTCCATCCCGCTGGCAAAATATGGGACGCCGGGGACGCCTGAACTTACCGCAGCGCTCGAACCGCTGGTGCCGCAATACGATGCCCTCCTGATGTCGAATCATGGCGTGGTCGCGTATGGCGCTGACTTGCATCATGCATATATGAAGATGGAGACGGTCGAGCACTTCGCCAAAATTGCGCTGGTCACACATCTTTTGGGACAGCAAAAACCTCTAGGCAGCGAGGAGCTGGGGAAATTGATGGCGGCTCGGAGCAAGTATCAGGGATCGAGGTCGGCGGCTCCGTTGCCACTGGCCGTTCCCTTCGATGGCGAAGCCGTTGATCAGCCGCAGCCCGCAGCCAGAAGCCGCCGCGTGCGACATCGGTAGGCCTGCATGGTCTCGCAGGCTTGTGTGGTTTGGGTGTGTGGTCGCGGGCGGCTCGCCCGCGAGACGGCTCCATCTCAAAAGGTCATTGAGGATCATCACGGACGAAGAGCTTCTTTTGGTAAGGCCCATGGTTGCATCCACGGGATTTGGTCGCCAGCGGGTGGATGGTTCTGTCTGCAACAGCCGCGGGCGAGCCGCCCGCGGCCACACAATCCAGAATCACAATCACAACCACACGGTCATACAATCACGCCTCGGCAGCTAATCTCCGCCGATTCTGAATCTCACTCCGGCTCTGATGTTGGCTCCCAGTGCGGGGTATCCCACGACTTCCTGATATGACTTGTCGAAAGCGTTTTCAAGATTCGCGTAGGCCGTGATCCGAGACGTGACTGCGTACCATCCGCCAAAATCTACGCGGACGTAGCCGGCCGCGTGGTTGATGCCGTAACCGAGGAAGTCTGAGTCGAGACGTCTTCCGACGAAACTTCCGCCGAGATTGGCTCCCCAGCGTTTGGACAGGTAAGTAAGCAACAAACTTCCGGCGTGCTTGGGACGCCGGATAAGAGCCTGGCCGGGCTCGAGCAGCGGATCGAAGGCGAATGGCTGCTCCAGAATCTGCGTCGAGGTGTAGGTATAGGAACCGTCGAGTGACAGTTTGGCAAGCGGACGGCCATGGAACTCCACCTCCGCGCCGTGCGCCAGGGCTTCATTCACGTTAACGTACTGTCCGCAGAACGCGATGGTTGGAGGACATTGCGTACCGGTCAGGAAATTGAAATCGATTTTGTCGCGAAACAGGCCGTTGAAGTAAGTCGCGGTGAAAGAGTAGTTCCGGGAAAACTTTTGCTCGAAGCCGGCTTCAAAGGAACGCGCCTTCTCCGGCTGGAGCGCAGGATTGGGGAGTACTGGAAAACCTCCGCCATTGCCAAACGACTGGGCGAAACTGGGCTCCTTAATCCCCGTGGCGTAGCTGAAGCGGAAGCGCGTGCCGGAGAAGAAGTCGCCACCCTTCAGGGCGGTGAATCCGAGGGCAATGCGGGGCACAACTTTGTTTCCAAAACTCTCGTTATGGACAAACCGCGCCCCGGCCACAACGGAGAGGCGTCCGAGAGTGAGCACTTGCTGGCCATAAACGGCGTGATTCAGGCGGAGACCGTGACTGAACGAATCGGGAAAGCTGCCGGTGGTTCCGTTTTCATCTTCAAACTCATATCCCACGGTGGTCTGCGCCCAGCTGCGCTCCTTGTAGTCGCCCTGGTAGTCGAAGCCCGCGCGATTGATGTCCGTGATGGCATGGAAAGGGGTGTCGATCTGGTTGCCGAAGGGATCGACGCGGCCGGGTTGATTGACCGGTTGAATATTGGTCCGGTGCAGTGCGTACTCAAAGCCGGTGAAACGGTGCTGCCATCGCGAGGGGCCTGCGATGGTCAACTCCGCGCTGCCCAGTAAATTGTTTTGCCGCGCGCGTTGATCGAAATCCGGAGGCAGGATTGGGTCTCCATTGAAATTCCAGTAACTCTGCACGCCGGTGGCGCTGTTGGAGTGGCGGGCGCGCAAGCGCAGAGCTGCCCAGTCGGTGAGTTTCACTCCGACGTTTCCGCCCTGTAGAGAGTTGGAGTAGTCGTCGTTCGGGCCTTGACCCATGGTGTTGAACTGGTCGCCGAACAGGTTGTAATCGAAGCGGGCACTAGCGCCCGCAAGCGACGCATACCCATTCGCGGTTCCAAAATTCCCGCCGTCCGCGCCAAAACGCAATTCAGGAACGCGCGTATTCCCCGTCTGGGTAAAGACCTGGACGACGCTGGTCATGGCGTCGGACCCGTAGAGCGTGCTCTGAGAGCCGCGAACAAATTCCAGGCGGTCGGCTCCAGCCAGGGGCAGCACACCGAAGTCAAATATTCCGCCGGGGTCGTTGGCCGGAACGCCGTCTACGATCACTTTGTTGTAAGTAGACTCACCGCCGCGAACAAACAGAGAAGAAAGGCCGCCTCGCTGGCCCGCCGTGCTCACTATCGCCCCGGGAAGAAAGTGCAGCGCGTCATCGGCTGCTACCGGGCGCATGACTTCCAGTTGTCCGGCGGTGAGGACTTCGACATTCGCACCCGCCTCGCTGCCCGGAACCAGGGTACGGGTGGCGCTTACCGTCACCGTTTCAGTGGCTGGGGCCAGTCGAAGGCCGACCGTGATGGTTTCCGATGTTGACGCAGAAATATCGGCGGCCCCCACGGCGAATCCCGCAGCCAGCACGCGCACATGGTAGGACGCGGCGGCAGTTCCCCGAAATATTGCAAGCCCCTCCCCCGAAGTAGTTTGAATGGCGGCCGGCGTGGAAGATTCGGCAGGAAACAATTCGACCTGGGCGCCGGCTACCGGGGCTGATTGGGGATCGATGACTTTGATCTTAAGATCGGCGGCCGAGGCCGACGACAGCAGGAATAACGCAGAGATGAAAATTCCGAAGAACCGCATGCACTCCTCCTTTGTCTCGCGAAAGGGGTTTAGTGTGGACGGTTCACGCCGGTCTCCTGGCTTGCGAGTGAGGACTCAATCGTCCGGATAAATGCCACCGGCCTTCCCGGGTTTCCCCAGTGACCGGCAGCGATTTCCTCGCTTACAGTTGCGCGGCAGCGCGGGATTCTCACCCGCTTCCCTCCTCGTCGTGTGACGAGGGTGCGCGAACCAAAGAAATTGTCAAAGAACTGAACTGATGTGGTTGGGAAAATCTACCCGGTCGGAGGAGTTAAGTCAAACGTCTGGACGATCGGGTTGGGGCTGAATCTGTGAATGACGTACTTCAGCAAGGGCGTCATGCTGAGCTTGCGAAGCATCTGGCGTGGATCGGATATGTAGAAGGGCGACTATTGTGCAGGTTCGCGTTAGGTCCTTAGGGACTAGAGTCCCTTTCAGGATGACTGACAGATGGGGATCTCATTTCAAATCGGCCTGCCGACGATGCGGGTTCGGTGGTCAGCGCTGTGCCTCAGGTTTGCTTTCGCGAAAACCACTGTCGAGCTGCGCTCGACCTGGACGGGTCGGAACCCCGTCCCTACATGGGGTGCGGTGGCTTACAGGGTGTGGAGGTACACCAGCAGATCCTGGATCTGTGGTTGGGACAGGGTTTGGCCGAAGGCCGGCATCATGTTGCGGCCGGTTACGATCAGTTCGCCGACGCGTTCGTCATTTGCCGGCATTCCGCTTTCCGGCAGGAACTTTTTCTTGAAGACGCCTTGCAGGCTGCGTCCTTTCTTGTCGTGCGATGAGTACGGTTCGTGGCAGCGATCGCAATATTGGTCGTAAAGGCGGCGTCCGGCGGCTTGTTGTGCGGTCAATCCAAGTTCGGCATCGCTCTTGCGGCGCTGCACGTCGCAGCCCATCGCCAGCATCAGAACGGCTGCCGCGAGAACAAGAGCGCCGCAATTCCGGAGCGGTGAGCCGAGCGCGGAAAAGTGACAATTTTTCATTGGTCCCTCGAAAGCAGTCAGGCGAAAATGCGAATCCCGATGCAGAAGTACAATAGTAGAGCACGCCCATGCCCGCTGCCATCCAACGCGTTATCGTCAAGCGAGTCTACGAAGCGGCCGCGCGCGGCGACGGCTATCGCGTTCTGGTCGACCGGCTGTGGCCGCGCGGAATCAGCAAAGACCGTGCCGCTCTTCATGCCTGGCTGCGCGAACTTGCACCTTCGGACGAACTGCGGCAATGGTTCCATGCCCGTCCGGAAAACTGGCTGACTTTCCGCAAGCGTTATCTCAAGGAGCTGGCGTTGCCCCAGGCGGCAAAGTCTCTTGATGAACTTTACCGGCTGGCGCATCGGAAGAGGAACCTCACGTTGCTGTTCGCTTCGAAAAATGCGGAACACAATAACGCCGTCGTTTTAAGGGACCTGCTGGGAGGCATGCGGAAGCCGCCGACCGGAACAGGCCCGGGCGCCGCGCGTGCTATGCGTGGCCGGCAAGCCAAGAGCAGGCCGCGATAGCGTGTGTGGGGCGGACACTGTTGTCCGCCGCTTTTGACTTTGATGTTGCAGTCGTTGCTCCATCGCGTCGTTTCGAGCGGTCCTTTCAATCAGCGTCAAAGTCACAATCAAGACAAAATTGAAAAGCAAATCAGAGTCAAGTGCGGCGGACAAGAGTGTCCGCCCCACACACACATTATTTTTTGGGTTTGTCATCGTTCAGGATTTCGGCGACGATGTTGTCGATGACTTCGTTGACGCGTTTGTCGGGCAGATTGAAGTTGTTCGACAGGATGGAAAACGCAACCACCTGACCGTGATTCGTCGTGGCGTATCCTGACAGGGCTTTGACCCCGCCCAGCGAGCCGGTTTTCGCATACACACGGCCTTGCGCATCCACATTCTTGAAGCGGTTGGAAAGAGAACCGTCAGTGCCGGACAAGGGAAGCGTATCGCGAAAACTTGCGCCCCAGGGTTGCGAGTCAGCGTAGCGCAGCAACTGGACGACGGCATGCGGAGTCACCAGGTTTTGCCGCGAGAGGCCCGATCCATCGTGAAACGCATACTGGTCTCCCGTGATCCCAATCTGGTTGAGAAATCCGCGCAGCACTTCGAGCCCGCCTTCGACCGTCCCCGCTGTACCTTTTTCCCGTCCCAGCAGGCGCAGCAGAATTTCGGCATGCAGATTCTGGCTGACTTTGTTGATAACTCGGACATCCTCAATTAACGGCTTCGACTGGTAGCTGGCCAGCACCAGAGGCTGGTTTTGAAACGCCCGCGCAGACTCGTCGCCTCCGCGCGCGGCGGCGGAAGCCGTGACCGTCAGAGTCGAAAGACTGGATAACTCGGTGTGCCGGGTCTTCTGCTTGCCATACACCGCGATGCCGCGCACCTCCAACAGGTGGCGAAACAGATCTGCGGCAAACTCTGCCGGATCTTCGATGGCGAGAGCCTCGTTGGCCCCGGCGTCCCCGATCGGCATGTTGCCCCAAAGGGTCAGGGTGGTAGCGCCGGGTTCGCGGTTGATGAAGATCTTGCGGCCCGTGCCCGCGGGCGTGGTCACGATGCGATTATCGATGCGATAGTAATCGGCAAACGGGGTAACGCTGACGAATGCGCGATCGCCGGCACGATCGGCGGGCAGGATGTTCACGAAAACTACGTTGTCATTGATGGTGAGAGCGGAGACGGGTGCGCCGTCGGCCCAGACCAGGTCGTCCTGACTCCAGCCCTCGCCGTAACGCTCGAAGGCGAAGTAGGAGTCGTCGGCAATGACGTCGCCGTCCACGTACTTCACTCCCTTTTGCGAGAGAGTGTCAGCCAACTGCTCGAGCACGAGGATGGGATGATCATTGCGTTGGGTGCGCACCGCGTAGGGCAACTCTCGGCCGGAAAGATTGGGATCGCCACGCCCCACCAGGACCAGGTCTCCAGTAAGACGGCCGTGTGTGTCGAGCGTGCCGTTGGTTTCGACCGTGGTGTGGAACGTGTAATCCGGCCCGATCAAGGCCGTGGCCGCTGCGGTGGTGAATAATTTTGTGTTGGAAGCGGGCGTGAAGAGCTTGTCCGCGTCGCGAGTGTAAACGACCTTGCCCGCGGGCAGCGAAACGACTTCGATGCCCCAGAAACCGCGCGCGAGGTCAGGAGATTGCAGGATGGCATTGATGCGCTTGCCGAGTGGCTTGCGCGAGGCGGCATGCAGTTGCGTACACAGCAACAGGCACAAGGCGAACCGCGGTAAGAGGCGCATGGGGCGCATCGTGGAGAATTGTACATCGGGGATTGTGTGGGGGACGGACACTCTTGTCCGCCGGTTTTGCCGGCGATTTTTGACGGATTCTAAGGATGCTCTTGGCTGACCTGCTCGAGTCAAATTCACAGTCAAAGTCAAAGGCGGCGGACAAGAGTGTCCGTCCCCCACACGTACAGATGGGGGTTTAGAATCGCTGAATGCGACCGGTGTTTGAATGGCAGATTGGATCACGGACTGTACAACTGGGAAAGCGCACGCTGATCATGGGCGTGGTCAACGTCACTCCGGACTCGTTTTCTGACGGCGGTGCTCACTTCGATCGTTCGCGGGCAGTTGAGTACGGCCTCAAGCTTCTTCAGGATGGCGCTGACATCCTTGACGTGGGCGGAGAATCCACGCGGCCCGGAGCCAAGGTGGCTTCCGGAGCCGAAGCTGGAGATGTTTCCGAAAAAGAGGAACTGGACCGGGTCATCACCGTAATTTCAGGGGTGAAGCAAAAGAATCCGAAGGCAACTATTTCCGTCGATACCTACAAATCGGGGGTCGCTCGCGCCGCGGTAGAAGCAGGCGCGGAAATCGTCAACGACGTCAGCGGATTTCTATGGGACCCGCAGATGCGAAAGGCGCTGGCTGAACTCAAGTGTGGCGCGATTCTGATGCACATGAGAGGGCGGCCGAAGGAATGGAAGACTCTGCCGGCGTTGTCGGACGTGGTGACGGTGGTCAAGCGCGAATTGCGGGAACGCGCCGACGCTGCCGCGATCGCCGGCATGAAGCGTGAACGCATCGTGCTCGACCCTGGATTCGGATTCGGCAAGAACCGGGAAGAGAACTATCCATTGCTGAAGCGCTTTGAAGAGTTTCACCAACTGCGCTTCCCTCTGCTGGTGGGAATTTCACGAAAATCTTTTATTGGACGCGCGCTGGCGAATAACGGCACTGAGCCGGCCGTTTCAGACCGCCTCTTCGGCACTCTGGCTGCGGAAACTGTGGCGATCATGAAAGGCGCGCACATTATCCGCACTCACGATGTTCGCGCCTGCGCCGATGCGGTGCGGATCGCGGATCTCGCGACCACCTAGGGCATGATCGAAGTGGCACCTTACAAGTTCAGCTCAGACTGACAGTGCGCCGGCGAATCTCCGGATGATTTCCGATTCCAGTTTTTTGTTCCAGGCCATTCCGATGTCCCACTCCGCGTATGAACTGTGGACGGGCGCGAATTTCACTCCACTCACATGCATGGCGCGGGCGGCGCGGGGCACCAGGGACACGCCAATTCCGGCGCTCACCAGGTTGAGAATGGTGAACATGTCATTGGGCTCGTAGACAATTCGCGGAGTAAATCCCGAGCGGTCGCACAGGCTGATGCAGTGATCGTGATAAGTCGCCGACGCACCGCGATCGATGAGAATGAACGGCTGATCCTGAATGCCTTTCAACGTCAGCGGCCCGGTAAACTTCTCCGAAGCGGCAATGGTAAGCCGCTCAGTCAGTACTTTTCGCACCGCCACCTGAGGATGCTTCACGGGCAGGCGGACAAAGCCGACATCGAGGCGACCGGCGATCAAGGCCTCGATCTGGCGGAGCGTGGACATGTCGGCGATCTCGATTTCCACCCCGGGGCAGCTTTCGCGGAATTTGAGCAGCGCGCGGGGAACCAAGCTGTGTACGGTCGACATGCCGACGCCAAGGCGAAGCCTTCCGAGTTCGCCGCTGGTGGCGCCGCGCACGGCTTCGAATGCCACATCGACGTCGTGGACGATTCTGCGGGCTTCTTTATAAAACATGCTGCCGGCGGGAGTCAGCGCAACCCCGCGCCGGTTGCGGACGAGCAGGGGACCGCCGACTTTGTCTTCCAGGCTTCGGATGCGCTTGCTTAGCGCTGGCTGGGAAATGTGCAGACGCGCCGCTGCCCGTCCGAAATGCAGTTGTTCGGCGAGCACCACAAAAGAGGCCAGCTCTTCGGTTTCGAGCGCCATAAGTGAAAGTTATCACAGGCTTCCAAACATTTCATTGGACGAATCAACCTCTGGAGTCATCTACTAATATGAAAGAGGGGTATCCGGTATGTCGCTGACCGCCATCATTGGAATCATAGCTGCCGTTTGCACGACGGGGGCATTCATCCCGCAGATCGTGAAGCTGCGCAAGCAGGGCGGCGAAGACCTTTCCTATTTCATGCTGTTTCTGTATCTGACCGGAGTAATGCTGTGGCTGGCCTACGGTATTCGAATCCATGCGGTGGCTGTGATTTGGGCAAACGCTCTCGCCACAATCCTTGTGCTGATCTCGATCGTGCTGAAAGCGAGTCCGTCAAGGAAGAAGTTGAGGTTGAATATGGCAGGGAAGAGATTGCGGATCGCGGTGGACATGGACGAGGTCATCGCCGACGCTTTCAGTAAACATCTGAGCCATTACAACCAGCGGGTGGGTGCGAATCTTACCTCCGACATGGTCAGCAAGAAGGGCCTGGGCGCGCTGATTCCGGCTGAACTACGCGAGGAGTATTACGCGGTCGCACATGCCGATGGATTCTTCGCAGACCTGAAAGTGATGGAGGGCAGCCAGGAGGCGCTTCTGGAGCTTTCCCGAAATCATGATGTCTACATCACCAGCGCTGCCATGGAAGTTCCGGGTTCATTCGCCGATAAATTCCAGTGGATGGAAACTCATTTTCCTTTCATCCCGCCCAGCCGAATTGTGTTTTGCGGAGACAAGGAAATCGTCAACGCCGATGTGCTGATTGACGATCGTTCGCGGCACTTCAGGGGCTTCCGCGGTATGGGGATCTTGTTCACGGCTCCGCACAATGCAAACGAGGCGGCGGAATTGCGGGCGGACAACTGGAACGATGTTCTTGAAATTCTGGGGAGCGCAAAGCCGGAGCCAGCGGGGTCAGAGCAACTTTCTAGAAAGCTTTCGATGAATCCAGCAGGATCGTAACCGGGCCATGGTTCACCAGCTCGACCTGCATCGTTGCCTGAAACCTGCCGGTTTCGCAATGCAACCCGGCCGCGCGGACTTGCTCTACAAAATATTCATACAGCCGGCGGGCCGTTTCAGGCGAGGCAGCCTGATCGAACGACGGACGTTTGCCACGCCGCACATCACCGTAGAGTGTGAACTGCGAGACCACCAGCATCTCGCCCCCCACGTCACGCAGGGACAAGTTCATCTTTCCATCGCTGTCTTCGAAGACTCGTAAGCCTGTGATCTTGCCCGCCAGATAGTCGGCGTCAGCTTCGGTGTCCTCTGCTGCGACTCCGAGGAGAACGAGCAGTCCCCGGCCGATTTCGCCGGTTGCATCACTGCCGACGGTGACCCGGGCTCGACTGACTCGCTGCACTACGGCTCGCATGAATTATTTCGCGGCTGCCGACAGCAGGCTCTCCTGACCGGCGACGGCCAGCCAGCGGTTGTCACGATAAACATAGATATCGGTGAACCGGACTCTGGCGATGGTGTCGCCTTGCGCGTTTACCAGCGTGGCCAGGCCGCGAATGTAACCGAAATCGCCGAAGACGTGGGGTTTGAGTTCGCTGAGGATATTTTTACCGGGACGGCGGGTTGGAATTTGGGCCAGAGTTTCCGCCCGGTCGTGCAGCGCGCCGCCGGGATCGACATCCTGGAATTCGTCGCCCAGAATGCAGCCGACCGCGTCGGCATCACGCAATTCGAGAGCAGCCGCCCAAGACTGCTCGATCTGAACCAGGATTTCGGCTTCCTTGCCCTGATGACTTGGACACTCGGCGGCCCGAGCCGGCAGCAGGAGTGTCACAAACAAAGCGGAACATAACAAAGCTTTCACGTGTTGTGTCCTCTGGAGGAGTTGATCCCGCGCCGCTCATGATACCGCGATCTGGATGGAGAACGGCGTCTCGCCCGCCCAGTCCGCTTCAGTAAAGGCCATGCCGTCATCCTGAGGAACTTTAGTCCCGAAGGACCTTGCGCGCAGCTGCGAATTGGTGGCCTCCTTTCATGGCCGCTCCACGCCAGATACTTCGCAAGCTCAGCATGACGCCGTCGTTGAAGGCCGTCAGTCACAAATTCAGCCGGCGTCTTTAGTTGACGGTCAGCACATCGACTCATAGAATCTTGCGTTCCGTGTTTCCACAAACCGGAGACGCAGGAGTTGTCTCGATGAAACGCGTTACCCGACTATTATCCCTTGCAATCATCGGAGCATCCCTTCTCGCTTGGGCGCAGCAACCGGCAGTAAAAAACGAAGTTGTGATCAGGAATGCCGTGGTCATGACCGTCACCCACGGCAATATTCAGAACGGCAGCGTCTACATCAAGGATGGAAAGATCGCTGCTGTCGGCAAGGATGTTAACCCTCCCGCCGGTGCGACCGTGATCGACGCCGGCGGGAAATATCTTACGCCGGGAATTATCGACTCCCACTCGCACATCGCACTCGACGATGACGTGAACGAGGCCACCAGCCCGGTCACTCCGCAAATGATGATGATGGATGCCTTCGATTATCAGGATAAAGCCATCTATCGCGGACTGGCCGGCGGCGTCACCACTTCGTTGCTGCTACACGGGTCGGCCAACATGATTGGCGGACAGGCTGTGGTGATCAAGCACAAGTATGGAGCGAACCGCGACGCGATGCTGTTTCCCGGCGCTCCCCGTTCCATCAAGTTCGCCAGCGGCGAAAATCCCAAGCGAGTGTACGGAAGCAAAGACCAGTTGCCCTCGACGCGCATGGGCAACTTTGCGGTGCAGCGCGCTGCGCTGGTGGAAGCGCAGGATTACATGCGCGACTGGGACGAGTACAACGCCAAGGTAAAACGCGGCGACAACGACGCCAAGCCTCCCAAACACGATTTGAAGCTGGAAGCCCTGGCTGATGTTTTACGCGGCAAGTTGCTGGTGCAAATCCATTGCTATCGCGCCGACGAACTTCTCACCGAGATGGCCATGGCAAAAGAATTCGGATATAAGGTCCGGGCTTTCCATCATGCGCTCGAGGCTTACAAGGTTGCGGGCGATCTCGCCGCGCAGGGCGTGGCCATCGCGACCTTCTCCGACTGGTGGGGATACAAGCAGGAAGCCTGGGATGCGATTCCGTGGAACGCCGTGATCTCCATGCGCAAAGGAGTGCGCGTGGCGATCAAGAGCGACTCCGAAGATTTTGCGCGCCGCCTGAACCAGGAAGCGGCCAAGACCATGCGCTACGGCGGCGCCACCGAAGAGGAGGCGCTGCGGATGATTACCATCAACCCGGCGTGGATCATCGGCGTCGACGATCGCGTGGGATCGATTGAAGTGGGCAAGGACGCCGACCTGGTGTTGTGGGATGGTTACCCGCTCTCCAGCTTCGGACTGCCTGACAAAGTGCTGATCGACGGAGACATTTACTTCGACCGCTCGTTGCCGGGTTTCGGCATGCCGCACTATCGGGAGGGTGAGTGATGAGGCAGTCTTCGGTCGTAAGGCATCGGTCGTCAGGAACCGTCTTTGGCCGTTGGTCGTTGTTCGTTGGCCAGGTGCTTCTGGCTTCAACACTCTGCTTGTTTTCCTCGACTTCGTTTGCGCAGCAGAAAACTTTTGCTCTGAAGGGTGGGAGGCTGCTTACGGTCTCGCACGGCACGATCGAAAATGGCGTCGTCGTAATTTCTGCGGGGAAGATTGCTGCCGTGGGCGCCGCGGCCTCCGTCAGGATTCCCAAGGATGCGGAAGTAATCGACGTCAGTGGGATGACGGTGTATCCCGGGCTGATCGATTCGGAGTGCTATCTGGGGCTGACCGAGATTTCCGCCGAGGACAGTACTAACGATTTGATCGAGACCAGCGACGAGATCATGCCGCACATGCATGTTTACGACGCCTTCCACGCGGAGTCGGAGCTGATTCCCGTAGCCCGCCTGAACGGAATTACAAACGCTATCGTTGCGCCGCAGACGCAGGACACTTTGCCGGGCCAGGATGCGTTCATCCAACTCGACGGGAAGTCCGCGAACGACATGCTTCTGGAACGAGACATCGCAATGCCTCTGAACTTTACCGGCGAGCAGCGGCGAAACGAGACGTGGGAAAAGAGAAAGTTTCCCCAGACTCGCATGGGGCTGGCGGCGCAATTGCGGCAGGCTTTCATCGACGCCCGCGACTACTCCGATCGATGGGCGGAGTACGAACGCAAGAAATCTGACACGACGAAAGCTGACGGCAAGAAGGATTCCCCATCGGCTCCGAAGCACGATCTGAAACTGGAAGCGCTGGTGCCGTATCTGCAAGGCAAGAAGACAGTCGTGCTGGCAGCGAAGGACGCCAGTGACCTGCAAACCGCTGTCAGTCTGGCCCGCGAATTTAATCTGAAGTTTGTGCTCAATCACATCAGCCATTCGCAGCGGGTGCTCGATTATGTCGCCAGCCTCAACGTTCCTGTCATCGTCGGCCCGATCTACGAAGATCCGAAAGACTTTGAACGTTACGATGCGGTCTACAAATTGCCGGCTGAACTGAACAAACGAGGAGTGAAGATCGCGTTCGCTTCGTATGACGCTCACGCCGTGCGCAACCTGCCCTATGCGGCGGGATATGCAACCGCGTTCGGCCTGCCTCATGATCAAGCGTTGCGGGCCATTACTCTGACACCGGCAGAGATTTGGGGAGTGGCCGATCGGTTGGGTTCGCTCGATGTCGGCAAGACGGCCAACGTGGTGGTCGCGAATGGGGACCCGCTCGACGTCAAGACAGACGTGAAAAGAGTCTTTATCGATGGAAAACAGATTCCGATGACTAGCCGCCAGACAGAATTGCGGGACCGGTATTCGGGGCAGTGACGGTTAGTGATGAAGTACCGTTTTTTTAACACCGGTTATTAGTTTTCAATTCTCGGTTTTCAGTTTTTCATACTACTCATCGACTACTGGATTGGTTAGCGCTCCGATTCCTTCGACGGTCACTTCCATGGTGTCTCCGGCGACGACCGGGCCGACGCCCTGCGGCGTTCCGGTGGGAATTAAGTCTCCCGGCATCAGGGTCATGACCTGCGAGATATAACGGATGACGGCGTCGAGCGGGAAGATGAAATCCCGCGTATTGCCTTGCTGACGTACCGTGCCGTTCACCCTGGTTTCCACGCTGACCCCGACCCAGGGATCGACTTCATTCGTCACCAGCGGGCCGACCGGGCAAAAGGTGTCGAAGCCCTTGCCGCGGGTAAATTGGCCGTCCTTCTTTTGCAGATCGCGCGCGGTCACGTCATTCACGCAGGTGTAGCCGAGAATGTAGGGGCGAATATCTTCGTCGGCTGCGAGCTTGTGGCATTTTTTGGCAATCACCACGCCGAGCTCGCCTTCAAAATCCACTCGCCCGGAAAGCTTCGGCCTGCGGACTTGCCCGCCCGGGGCCAGCAATGAAGACGGCGGCTTGAAAAAAATCAAAGGCTCGGCGGGAACTTCATTGCCCAGCTCGGCCGCATGTTCGCGGTAGTTGCGGCCCACACATACGATCTTGGATGGGTTGACGGGTGCCAGCAACGCCGCTTCGACAAACGCAAGATGGTCCATGCGGCGCGTCGGCAGGTCTTCGAGGTCTCCGTCTGAATCATGGGGAGGGGTGAGAAACACGCGGGTGATCTGGTCCACGCCAGCTACGGATTCCACGAGTCCGTAGTGAGGCTGGGCGTTTAGCTGGAAACGGCAATATTTCATAGGGATCTCGCAACAAGCTATCAGCTCTCAGTGAAATCAAGCACTCTTGGCGCTCGGGGCTGAGAGCTGACAGCTTTTATGGTACTTGCTCGCTGGCTTCTTCGGATTTCGTGCTTTCGTTGCCGCGTTCATCGAAGGCTGACACTGAGTAAAAGTATCTCTTCCCGCTCTGTACTTTTGAGTCACGGAATGACGGGGCCTTGACCGGTTCGGAGTTCAACTTGAGCGGCGGTT
>CAWCHA010000002.1:0-817263 GCA_963795245.1 Terriglobia bacterium
GAGGCCGACGATGATCCGCTCGCCGTCGTCGATCGACTTGGTGTACTCGTAGGCGGCCTGGTCGATCTCGACCATCTGGAAGCCGGCCTCGATGCCGTCGACCGCGCCACCGAGCTCGTCGATGCGCTCGATGTAGTCCCATGCCAAGCCGCCTCGACCTCGTCGGTGAGCGCCTCGACGAAGTACGAGCCGGCCAACGGGTCGGGGGTGTCGATGATCCCGGACTCGTATCCGATGATCTGCTGGGTGCGCAGCGCGACCTGGGCGGCCTGCTCGGTCGGCAGGCTCGAGGGCCTCGTCGTAGCCGTTGGTGTGCAGGCTCTGAGTGCCGCCGATCACCGCGGCCATCGACTGCACGGCGACGCGCACCACGTTGTTCTCCGGCTGCTGGGCGGTCAAGGTGGAGCCGCCGGTCTGGGCATGGAAGCGAAGGAGCTTGCTCGACTCCTGCTTGGCGCCGAAGCGCTCGCTCATCAGCCGGTACCAGATGCGCCGCGCCGCGCGGAACTTGGCGACCTCTTCGAAGAAGTTGTTGTGGGCGTTCCAGAAGAACTGAGACGCGGCGCGAACTCGTCGATGTCCAGGCCGGCGGCGATCGCCGCCTCGACATAGGCGATGCCGTTGGCGAGGGTGAACGCGATCTCCTGCACCGCCGTCGTGCCGGCCTCGCGGATGTGATAGCCGGAGATCGAGATCGTGTTCCACTTCGGCACGTTGGCGGCGCAGTACTGGAAGATGTCGGTGATGATCCGCATGCTCGGCCGGGGCGGGTAGATGTAGGTGCCGCGGGCGATGTACTCCTTGAGCATGTCGTTCTGGATCGTGCCGCTGATCTCGCGTGCGGCGACACCTTGCTCCTCGGCGACCAACTCGTACAGCAGCAGCAGGATCGCGCCGGTGGAGTTGATCGTCATGCTCATCGACGCCTTGTCGAGCGGGATGTCGGCGAGCAGCAGGCGCATGTCGGCGATCGTGTCGATGGCGACGCCGACCTTGCCGACCTCGCCCTCGGCACGCGGATGGTCGCTGTCGTAGCCCATCTGCGTCGGCAGATCGAAGGCGCACGACAAGCCCGGTCTGGCCGGCGTTCAACAAGAACTTGAACCGTTCGTTGGTCGACGTCGGCCGTGCCGAACCCGGCGTACTGGCGCATCGTCCACAACTTGGTGCGGTACATCGTCGGGTAGACACCACGCGTGTACGGCGGCTTGCCCGGCTCGCCGAGCCGCTCGGCCGGATCCCAGCCGGCGAGGTCGTCGGGCCCGTAGACGGCCTTCACCTCGATGCCCGAGTCGGTGCGCTTGTGCTCACTCATCACCACGAGCGTACGACCCGGGGAAACGCTGCGCTAATGAGCAGCGACGATCGCGATCTCCATCTTCCACGTCGGCCGTGCCAACGCGGGCACCGTGACCAGCGTGCTGGCAGCGCGGTGGCCGTCGAGCGCCTGGTCGCGCGCCGCCATGACGTCGGGCAGGCTAGCGATGAAATCGACGACCACATATGTGGTGATGCTGACGACGTCGGTCATGGCCATCTCGGCCTCGGCGAGGATCGACGAGATGTTGAACCAGATCACGGCCGCCTGATCGGCGATGTCGTCGGGGATCGTGCCATCGGGTCGCGTTGCGACGACACCGCTGACGTGCAACAACTGCCGAGCGTGCTCGCTGAGCACGGCGTGGGCGTAGTTCGCCGCGGGTGGCGCAATCGTCGAAGGCATGATCTCGCGGTTCATGGTCCGACTCTACGGCGACGTATCGTTGACGCATGACGATTACAGAATCCGGTGTTCGAACGATCGACGGTGTCGAACTGACACCGAAGGCTGTCAGCCTGGAGGGCCCGCCGACGTTCGCGAACGTGGAGGACGAGCGGCTGCACCGCAAGCAACGACTCGCCGGCGCACTGCGCATCTTCGGCCGCTTCGGCTTCGGCGAAGGCGTTGCCGGCCACATCACCGTCCGCGATCCTGAGTTCCCCGATCACTTCTGGGTCAACCCGTTCGCGATGAGCTTCCGCCACGTCCGCGTCAGCGACCTGTTGTTGGTGAACCACAACGGCGATGTCGTCTACGGAACCCGGCCCGTCAATCGCGCCGCCTTCGTGATCCACTCGGCCATCCACCAGGCTCGACCCGACGTGGTCGCCGCGGCGCACAGCCACAGCGTGCACGGCAAGGCGTTCGCATCGCTCGGCATCCCCCTCGATCCGATCACGCAGGATTCGTGCGCGTTCTACGGCGATCACCGGGTGATCACGGAGCAGGGCGGCGCCGTGGTCTTCAACCTCGAGGCCGGCAAGGAGATGGCCGCCGCGTTCCCCACCGGCAAGGCTGCCATCCACCAGAACCACGGACTGTTCACCGTCGGCACCACCGTCGACGAGGCGTGCTTCTGGTTCGTCAGCATGGAGCGCTCGTGCCAGGCGCAGCTCATGGCCATGGCCGCCGGCACCCCGAAGCTGATCGAGCACAGCATGGCGCAGTACACGTTCGAGCAGACCGGCTTCCACGAGGCAGGCTGTCCGCATGAATTCGGCATAGGCCATCGGGTCCCTGCTATACCGCGCGCTCTGCTGGACTGTCACTGGAGCCAGCGGCCGGTTCAATGCACCCGCGATGTGCTTCGCGATCTCGCTCTCGAGGTCGGGCAGGCGGTTCACGTCGAGATCGCACTTCCTGGTGAAGATGGCGCGCTGCAAATATGTGTCCAACATTTCCACGGAGAGACGCCACTGCCCTTTTGACACCTGGATGGCGCCCTGGAGAACGAAACGGACACCGAGGAGCGAAGCGACGTTTAAGGGGGAGGCTTCGAGAGGGAGGTTCAGCACGGCCGACGTCGGGAGCACATCCACACCTTGCAGATTTCCAAGACGCGAGACCATTGCATCGGCAAATCCGAGACACAGGCCATCGTCGTCTGTTGCCTTCCCCAGAAGTAAGAGTGGCAACACGGCAAGTGATGAGCGCTCGCCTCGCTCGCTTGCATTCTCTGATCTGACCGTACGCGCCGAAGGTTGTCCAAGATCAGAGCGTGGATGTTGAGCATCGATCACCCGGACCGGACCGATGAATCGATACCCTTTCCCAACGACAGTCTCAAGAAACCGAGGTTTGGCAAAGCTGTCACCCAGAGCGGTTCGAATCTTTCGTATGATGTTGTTAACATTCCTTTCAGTATCGACAAACAGATTCGAGCGCCATAGTTTTCTTACAATGTCTTCGCGTGAAACCATCTGGTCTCGCCGGCCAACCAGGTAAATCAGTAATTCCATCGGTTTTTTCTCGAGCTTTACCCGGCGCCCGGAGCAGCGAAGTTCGTAGCGCCCCAGATCAGTTCGATCTCTGCCCTCGCTGGTTTCGCCCCCATCCGACTTCTCCCTTTAGAAGGTACTGTGCGCTACGCGTTCAGAGACCTGCGTAGCTATACAAAAGATATACAAAAGTTATCTGGCTTTCATTGTAACGGCTCGATCTCCAGTCGATGATCGGCCTCAAGAGAAATCAACACCCATGGAGGATTTATGAAACGCACTGCCAGCATCTTGACTGGACTCTCACTCGCTGTTCTGTTTTTCGTCGCTTCGGCTCATGCTCAATACTTCGAACAAAAAATGACTGTCAACATTCCCTTTGAATTCACCGTGGGAAAGATTTCGTTCCCGGCAGGTCAATACGACTTCTTGCGTACTGGAGGCAACATCTTTCAGGTTCGCGATGCAAATCGTCGCATTGTGTTCATCGTAGCTTCCGCTCCGATCCAGCCATATGGCTTCCCTAACAAATCAATGCTCAAATTGGCTACCGTGGGCGGCCGTCATGTTCTGATCCAGATTTGGAATGAACGTGATGCCATGGCTTACGAATTCCCGGACAGGCAATCTTACATTGAATTGGCCAAGCATCCGGCTGTCACGGAACCGTCACAGACCCCTAACTAATAACTCACATAAAAAGGAGACAAAAGTCCAATGAGGACACCTCAAAATTCCCGGTTTAAGATAGCAATGATCAAAAAGGAGACGTTCATGAAGCGAAATTTATTCCTGACCCTGGCAATCGCTGGACTGTTGTGCCTCACCGGCCAGCTCTTCAAAGTTGCCGCACATTCGAGTTCTCAGGACAACAACTTATTCACGCCACAGACAATTCCGTGGGGTCCTCCGCCACCCTTCATCAGCCCCGGGAGCACAACTTGCAGTGATTGAGGGCAATCCCGCCGCGTCCAGCGGCGACTACACAGTGCGGCTGAAAATGCCGGACGGCTACCGGATCGCCCCCCACTGGCATCCCTTGCGCGAAAACGTCACGGTTATCTCGGGGACGTTCAAGGTTGGAATGGGAGATACTTTCGACGAAAACAAGATGGGATCTTTCCCCTCCGGCAGCTTTGCCTTTCTCGACCCCCACATGCACCACTACGCGATGGCCTCGGGCGAAACCATCGTGCAAGTTCACGGCATTTCGCCATTACAATTTAATTATGTCAAACCCACGGACGATCCAAGCAAGAAGTAATCGCGCATGGTTTACCGGAAGAAGAGGGCACAAGGGACGGCGAAGCTTTAGTTCCTTCCGGCTGTGCCACGCAAACACGGACTGACTCAGCGAGGACCTGCCGTCCGGTTGATTGAGGGGCAACCCGGAGGTTATCCTGGGCCAGAAGTCGACATATGGGAAGTTTGGTTCCGTCGAAAATACCAACCTACCCAGACTTCGCAGAACGCCGTTTATTGGATAACCTCCGGATTGCCGACCATCCACCCGCAGCGCATCCGTACTGAAACGAATCAGTTGCCGACTGGCTGTGTGAACCGGTTCGAAATTCCCAAAGGGGCGAATTTATGAAGGATGTTTACGAAGTTTTAAGAGTGAAAGAGAACGAAATATCAAGGGTGGAAGTAGAGGTCGAGGCGTTGCGAGTCGTGGCACCTCTACTGTCTGACGACGAGGAGACAGGTCACAACAGCACTGCTGCGACCCACTCAAACGTTTCGTCGCCGACCATCCAGGTTCCCGAGGCAGTAAACTCCAACCCTCAGCCCGAACACTCAGCCGAGTGGAGAAGCAAGGGTCGGGCCTGGTCGTAGCCGTTCGCACGCTCCCCAGAACGACACTCTCAAGCAAGACGGCATTCTAAAACTTACGTCTCTTCTCCTTAAGACTTGAAAGCCAACCCCATCAATATACGGCGTGCTGTACCCGCGATTCGCTCACACCCCGCCAGCGGACCTCTACACCGTGCGAACCGGCATTCGCAACTCCTCACTCGGCACCACCCGTCAGTCCCGTCCGGCGCGAGCCACGACACGCTTGGCGTAAAATGGTTTCTATGTCAGGTTTCCTGCGGTGCTAACCGAGGGCGTGTGGGCCGAAGTCGAACTGGGCAATGAACACCTGCGGCTCTTCTCCGAGCACAGCGCCCAGGGCGTGCAGGCGTCCGTATATAACGTCAACGCGAAGAATTGGATTGCGCCCTCCGAGCCGGTCGAAACTATCGAGCAGGGCAAAGAGAGAGCAGCACAGCACGCCAAGGTCTATCTTAAAGATGCCGCAAATTCGGAATTGCCCCCTTTGGAGTGGAAGAAGTCCCGTTCTCAGTAGCACCGCCCATTACTCTCAAAACCCCGGTCAGTGAGTGTAATGATTCCATAACAATGTCGGCTCCCAGGCCCGAGTAAACTTTGGAGGCGCAAACCAACCAAAGGGCTCGGAGGAAAGGAGCCGAACATGCTGATTATAGGTTGTGACTATCATCCGGGCTTCCAGCAAATTGCATTTGTGGACACAGACACCGGCGAGGCCGCCGAACGGCGACTGACTCACCGCGAGGAAGCCGAGCAGTTTTACAGGACGCTCGAGGCAGGAAGGGTGCGTATAGGGATGGAAGCCAGCGGACACGGCCGCTGGTTTGAGCGTCTGCTGAACCAGTTGCAGTTCGAGTTGTGGATCGGGGATGCAGCGGAGATTCGCACGAAGCGAGTGCGCAAGCAGAAAACCGATCGCCAGGATGCGCAGTTGTTGTTGAAGCTTCTGATGGAAGATCGTTTTCCGAGGATATGGGTCCCGGATGCAGAGAATCGGGACCTGCGGCAACTGCTGTGGCATCGGCATCGGCTGGTGCAGATGCGCACGCGCATCATGAATCAGTTGCATGTGGTGGCTCTGAACGAGGGAGTGCGGCGAAAGAAAGCGCTGTGGCGGCCGGCTGGTCGCAGTGAGCTGGAATCGTTAGTGCTCGCTCCATGGGCACTCCGACGTCGCCGAGACCTGCTCGACTTGTTCGACCAACTGACTCCGAAGATCCACGACTTGACGCGAGCGCTCGAGGAGGAAGTTGAGAAGCGGCCAATCGCACGGCGACTGATGACCCATCCCGGAGTGGGTCCGCTTACGGCCTTAGCTTTCGAGTTGGTGATCGGAATTCCAGAACGATTCCACTGCGGGAAACAAATCGCCAGCTATGTGGGTCTGGTTCCGTCGGAAGAGTCCAGCGGCGATCGGCGACGGCTGGGACACATCAGCAAGCAAGGCAACGCTCTGCTGCGGTTTCTCCTGGTGGAAGCGGCCCAGGTCACGGTGCGCAGTCAACCGCAGTGGCGCAGCAAGTTCTTCCACCTGGCCATGCGCCGAGGACGGAAGATCGCGAAGGTCGCGATGGCCCGAAAGCTGGCGGTTCATCTGTACTGGATGTGGCGTCAGGGTCTGGACTACGGTCAGTTTGAAAAGCTCGGTTCGCACGCGGGAGAGCCCGGAAATCGCCATGGTGTGCAGTAGATCACCGGCGTAATGATTGGGCATCCCGCTCCCCTTCGCAGGGGAGTTCGAAGTAGTAATCATGATCGCAGTTGTGATCGAAGAGATGGATGGGTCGGACTGAGTTCCTGACCCCAACGATTAGAAGCGAGCCCAGGTTGGAAAGCGCAAACCATCTACCAGAGCGAAATGGCGCTCTTCCACGAGTGCATGCAGTCGTGTGCGTACATCGTCCTTGACACCGCCGACATTGTTAGAGATGGCGATTTCTCGCCAAATCCCGCGACTTGAACAGCTCGCCACCAAGCGTGTACTTTTAGGTACCAACCTGGGACATTCGGCTTTGATCCACACCCCACCTTCCCGGTCTTCGAACGTCATTCTCTGGAGACGGTCTGCGCGTGGCGCGTGCCTTTTCCTGCTTGCCGTTCTGGGGTGCCTGCAAGCCAGCGCGCAACAGAAGCCCGCGTCACCACTCGACGAATTTGAGCGGCGATTTGCCGCTGCGAACTCGGCGAAGGAGGCGGGTGACTTGCCCGCTGCCGCTGCCGCCAGCGAGAAGATAGTCGCCCTCGGACTCCGCGAAATGGGAAAGTTGCGCCTCTTTGAAGCCGCATATCCCGAGGCCGCAAGGTTCTCCCGCAGGTCCCTCGAGTTCGAGGATGTTGCAGATGTGCACGTCGATCTCGCTACTGCCAACTTATTTACCAGCCGGTTGGACGAAGCACTCAAAGAGATCAGCCAGGCTCTTGCCGCCGATCCGCGCAACGCCACGGCCTGGACCATTCAGGGCCAGGCGCAGATGAAGAAAAAGGACTACCGCGCCGCGGTGGAGTCTTTCCAGAAGTCCCTCGAGATTCGTCCCGACCGCGAAACCAGCTACGGTCTCGCCAGTTGTTTGCTCCGATTGAAAGAGAAGGAAAAGGCCGCGGCCATTTTCCAGCAGATGACGGTGGCGTCCGGTGATCGCAGCAGCCTGCATCTCTTGTTCGGCGACGCTTATCGAAATGCCACCCTGTACGGCGACGCTATCCGGGAGTTCCAGCGTGCGCTCTCACTCGATCCCAAAGTTCCAAACGGCCACTACTTTCTCGGCCTGACCTACTTGATGCGGAACGAATGGGTGCTCACGCCGGAGGCCCGCCGGCAATTTCTCGAGCAACTGCGAGTCGACCCTGGAAATTTTTTTGCGAACTATCTCCTGGGCTATATGGCGTTCAGTTCGAACCAGCCGCAGGAGGCGGATCACTATCTGGGGGAGGCGGCGAGACTGAATCCGTCTTCATCGGAAGCCTGGCTGTACCTGGGACTGAACGCCTACCGCCGCAAGGAAAATCAGCGCGCCGAGCGGCTCTTCCGGAAGGCAATTGCACTCGCCGAACGTAGCGGCGTAGACGCTCACAACGATATCCGGAAGGCCTACACCAGTCTTGGGCGGATCCTTATTGCTTCCGGAAGAGCAGCGGAAGGGGAGCGATACTTCGAAAAGGCGCGCGCGATTCAGCAAAACATCATCGCCGACGACCAGGAAGGGAGTGGCATGGGTGATTCGGGTGGATCCGGAGTTTCTTCAGCCGATGTCCCCAGCCTTCCGCAAAACGAGCCGCCGGTTCCTCTGGGAGGGACGGGCAAGGATGCGGCCACGCCGTTAGGCAGCAACGCCGCTCGTCGCACGCCAAGCTGACGCCGGGCCAGGAGAGACAGGCAGCGGCCCAGGAAGAATTCTTGCGTTCTGTTCTGGGCGGCGCCTTCAATGATCTGGCCACGGTCGAAGCAATGCAGAAGCAGTATGCCGTAGCGCTCGGACACTACCAGGAAGCGGAGGGATGGGATCCCAAAGTACCCGACCTGATGCGCAATCTCGGGTTCACGGCCTATCGCGCCGGGAACCAGCCGGAAGCAATCCGGGCATTGCGAAAGGCGCTGGCACTTGCCCCGGGTGATGATGAGGCTCGCGCGGTTCTGCGAGAACTGGGGGCTACTGTCCCCGGACAGGTTCCGCAAAAGAAGGAAGCCAAGAAGCCATGAACTTGAGCGCGACGGACAGCAATTGAATCCGCAACCATTACTTACTTCGCATTCGCGTCCTGCTCGTCGGCGCAGCGGTGCTGCTTGCACCGATGGCTTTGAGTCAGGAGCAGCATCCGGCCGCGCCTCCTCCTCCGCCGAACGCCAGGAAGGTTCAGTGCAAAGGACGTCCGGTACCGCAGCTGGAGGACGTCACGGAGAAGGCAGGTATCCGTTTCCGCCATATCGCCAATCCGCTGAGCACATACATTGTCGAGTCGATGAGCGGCGGCGTCATTCTGTGGGATTACGATCGCGATGGCTGGCTGGACATCTATTTCACGAACGCGCCTACCATCGAGATGGCCCTGCGCAAGGAACCGGCTCGCGGAGCGCTCTACCATAACAACCACAACGGCACATTTAGCGATGCGACGGACAAGTCAGGCCTGGCGGCGCCTTGCTTCGCCATGGGCGGCGCAGTGGCCGACTACAACAACGACGGCTGGCCAGATCTGTACCTGACGTGTCTCGGCGGAAATGTTCTGTTTCGCAACAATGGGGATGGCACGTTCACGGATGTCACCGCGAAAGCCGGAGTTGCGGACGGTCGCATGTCTGTTGGTGCGGCTTTCGGAGATTACGACCGCGACGGATTCGTTGACCTGATGGTGGCCAACTATGTCGACTTCCAACTCGACCATCTGCCCCCGTTTGGCGGTAAGTCACTCTGCAAATATCGCGGTATCGATGTCTATTGCGGACCGCGCGGATTGAAGGGCGCAGGCGATTCGCTGTTCCACAACAACGGCGATGGCACGTTTACCGACGTTTCCAAGGCCGCCGGCGTGGATGACCCGCACGGTTTCTACGGTCTCGGTGTCGTTTGGGCCGACTTCAACAACACCGGCTGGCCTGACATCTACGTGGCCAACGACACGCTGCCTAACTTTCTTTACCGCAACGATGGCAAAGGCAAGTTCACCGAGATTGGCCTCGAATCCGGCACCGCGTTGAGCGAGACGGGCTCCGAGCAAGCCTCCATGGGAGTTGCCCTCGGCGACTACCTGCACAATGGACGTCCTTCCATCTACGTGACAAATTTCGGCGACGACTATAGCGACCTGTATCGCAACGACGGGAACTGGATGTTTACGGATGTCTCTTATGCGTCAGGGGTAGCCTTGCCCTCCTTTACTCTCGTGAAGTGGGGCGATGCATTCGTGGATCTCGACAACGATGGCTGGCTGGATCTGGTGGGGGTGAGCGGTCATGTCTATCCGCAAATGGAAAAGGTGCCCGCCAGCGTTGGTTACGCGCAGACCAAGCTGCTCCACATGAACCAGAAAGATGGCACCTTCTGTGATGCCGGCAATCTGGCCGGACCGGCTCTGGAAGAAAGACGCGTGTCACGGGGCCTGGCGGTCGGGGATCTTTTCAACGACGGCAATGTGGACGTCGTGGTCGAGGATCTCGATAGCGCGCCGATGATCCTACAAAACCACGGTGTTTCCGGCCGCCACTGGGTGAGTCTGGAATTGGCGGGTACCAGAAGCAATCGCATGGCAATCGGGGCGCGCGTTAAGATCGTGGCCGGAGGGATGACGCAGACCGACGAGGTTCGCAGCGGCGGTAGTTACATCTCCCAGAGCGATTTCCGTTTGCACTTTGGGCTAGGGTCGGCAGAGAAGATTGAGTCTCTGGAGGTCCGCTGGCCTTCCGGGAAAGTTGAGACGTTCAAGAACCTCGCAGCCGATCGCTTCTATGCCCTGCTGGAAGGGGAAGGGGTCGTTCCAGCAGAGCGGATTCGACCGGTTTCCCACATACCGTGCTGCAAGTAAACCTAATGCCGCGGGAACTCCGATGTTGCTCGACCGGCCAATTCCTAAAGGGCTCTTCCTGGAAAAATCAGCGGGCAAAGATCGGTTCCAGATTCTGCGTTGCGACCGCGAGCAGACAAACTCCTGGATTTAATGTCGCGATCTTGACTGACAAGGAAGGAACGCCGCTTTCTCGTGTGCTGAAAATGACGAGAACAGCACGTCAGGTCTGGGCAGTTCTTCGTGATTGAAGTTCGAGAGACCGGCACCGGACCTCCGCGGGTTATCTCCGGCGCGTGTTCAGCTTGTCGAGTGCGCGCTTCAACTCTTCGAGTTTCTGCCCAGCCTCGCCGAGCTTGCCTTCCGCGGTCAGCCGCTGGTAATCGGCAAGGTCCTTGGCTGCGTCCGCGATGAGCGCGTTGAAATCGGCTGCGGGCTGGCCCGAAGAAGCGGATGCCGGTGCGGTTCGCTCCGCTTCCGTGGGCACAGCCACGGCGGTCAACGACGAGGCGGCTCCGCCAAAAAGGGCCGCCATTGCCGACTGGAAGTTTGGTCCGTATGCAAGCCGATCTTGCACCGCCAGCACAACCAGGCGCAACTCCGGCATCGGACTTCGCTCGGCCTGCAGGTAAATCGGCTCCGCATACAGCAGCGCTTTCCCCGTCGGAATCACCAGCAGAGCTCCGCGCCGTACGTGCGAGCCTTGCTGATTCCACAACGTCAATTGCCCGGAAAGCTGCGCGTTCTGATCGATTCGCGCCTCGACCTGCAGCGGACCGTCGACCACCTTCGTCTTCGGAAAGTTGTAAACCACCGACGTACCATATTGCGCGCCGTCGCTGCGCCCTGCAATCCAGCCAATCAGGTTATTCCGGTTCGCCGGAGTGAACGGTAGAATCTCCGCGAACTCCTCGTCGGTTTCGCCGAGCAGCTTCATCAGCACGAAATTCGGCTGCATCGGCTGAGTTATTTGCTGCCCTCCCTCGCCCATCCCAACTTCGTTCGCAACCGTCCACAAATCTTCCCGGTTATAAAATGCTTCCGGATCCGTCATGTGATACAGACTGTAAACTTCCGCCTGCAGTTTGAGGAACAGCTCAGGGTAGCGCACGTGTTTGCGTAAGTCCGGCGGCATCATCGCGGCATCCTTGAACAGATTCGGAAAGATGCGGCGATAGGCTCCAATGATCGGATCCTCCTGATCGAACACGTAAAACGTTGTCGTGCCATCGTAGGCGTCGATCACGACCTTAACGCTGTTCCGTAAGTAATTAATGGAATTGTCACCGAGCCGATAGTGAGTTGAGTACGGGTAGCTGTCTGAAAGGGTGAATGCATCCATAATCCACGACAGCCGGCCGTCGTCGCCGAGCACGATGTACGCATCCGGATCGAACGTGAGGAACGGCGCCAATGCCGATACGCGATCGCGTATGTTGCGCCGCATCAGCAACCGGCTATTCTGATTCACATCGTCGCTGAACGGCAGCTTCGCGAGGTCGCTTTGATCGAGTGCGATGGTCATTCGTCGCAGGAAACCGCCGATGGCGATGCCGCCTTCGCCATCGTAAGAGGTTAAATTGTTGCTCTGCCCTTGTGGATAGTTAAATTCCTTCTGCCTCGTCTTTACATAGACGTCGGTATCGGTCAATTCGCCGAAATAGATCTCTGGACGCGTCACTTTCAGACTGCTCACCGTGCTCTGTACCGGCATGTTGCTGAGCATTAGCGTCGGCAGCCCTTCCGCCGTGAATCCATTGACGGGATTCATCGTAATTCCGTATCCATGGGTGTAGATCAGCTTCTCGTTAATCCAGTTCTGGCTGCTCTCCGGCAACTTGGCGACGCTCAGCTCACGCGCGGCGAGCATCACTTCGCGAGTCGTGCCGTCGATGTTATATCGATCAATATCGATGTCGGGAAAGTCATAGTAGGTGCGGATTTCCTGGATCTGGCGCAGCGTGTCCTGAAGCGCATGCCAGTCCCATAACCGGATGTTTTGAAGCGTGGCCTGATTGTTCGCGGCGTCGGCCGCAGCCACCGTGGTCTCAGCGGGGAATTCACGTTGCGTGACCCGGTCCAATCCATAGGCTCTCCGCGTCAGCTCGGTGTTGAAGACGATGTAAGGCTTCTCCCGAACCAGCTCGTTCGGCTTTACGACAAAGCTGCTCACATACCAGGCGATCGCTTGCACGTCCGAAATAACAAACTGCGGCCGGAAGAATCGCTGCGATCAGCCAGCGCCCGCTCCGCACCCGCATCGCATTCATTGCCGAGATCGCCGCACCCAGAATGAGCGCTGCGCAGACCACAAGCAGGCCGGGGAGCGTGATATGCGCGTCGGTATAGGTCACGCCCCCGAAAATCGTATGACCCTCGAGCAATCGCTCAAAACGCCCGATGTACACGTCCATCGCGATAACCAGCAATAAAAATGAAAACGCGACGGAGACTCCGCGCCAGGGCAATGTCACGCCGCGGCTGAGGCGCCCCGTAAGCGCCCGGCTACCGCCCGTGATGAGGACGAAAAAACCGGCGACGAGACAGACAATCACGGCCATCGTAAGCAGCCAGCCGGCGATGAGCTGCCACGCGGGCAAGGCGAACAGAAAAAAGTTTAGCGGCTTGCCAAAAATCGGATCCGCCAAGCCACCGGTGGCGCGGGGTGCGTACCAAAACAGCGTGAGCGTAGGCCACTCCGCCATCATGGCGGCGCCGGTGGCAGCTGCAATCGCGAGCGAAAACGCAAGCGCGATGAGACGAAGAACGGGCGCTACCGGCAGCTTCAGCGGCTCTCCGCCGATAAAAATGGTATGACCATCCGGCAAATCCGGCAGATGTGCCCGCTTCAAAGCCAGGAACGATCCGTACAAAATAAGAAATGTGGCCGCCGCAAAGGTAGTGAAGATTCCCCACTGAAGAGTGAGTGTTTTCCAGAACACGTCCCCGTAGCCCAGCGACCCGAACCAGAGCGCGTCCACGTAATACGACAGCGCCGCCCGCCCCCCGAATACGATGCCGGCCAGGATCACTAGAATGAGCAGGAAGCGGCGGCGGTGTCGCGATGAACTCATCCGCGGCCAGTCAATCGAGTCGGGCATTGATCCACCTCGTCTTTGTCAGCAAGTGCATTTTCGGAATTCCAAGAAACGGCGTTGTACAGTGCTTGAAGAAGATAACCACGCTGCCCTTGGTGAGCACTTGGTTCAGCCACTTCGCCAACTGCAATTTAATTTTCTTCCCAGCACCCAGTCTTGCAATCCGCGAACCTGAGATTACACGAACGGGCTCCTGCTTGAAGCTGTCGCCGGCAACGCCACCTGGAAGGATAGCGGGCTGTGCATTTGGAGATGTCTATACCCCGCAGAAAAGAACCCGTCAAGCGAGCGGGCGATGTCCTTTTGTTCTGGCAACCACGACAGGACGGTCATCGCTCAGTGGCGGTTGGCTCGACGAAGCGCCGATTGTCGTGAGCTTGGGCATCACCTCAGATTGCCGGTCACCTTGACGCGGAAGTTTTGCTCGGCGGGTACGCCGTCCACTCCGTTGACCGTGATACGAATAGTGAAATCTGCTGCTCTCGTGTAGGAGTGAGATACATGGGCGCCCTCCGTGCTCGTGCCATCGCCGAAATCCCAGGAATAGGAAACAGCAGGTACACCATCGGCATCGGCTTGTGCCGACATATGAATGGTCTCACCGGCATTCGCTGCTGAAGGCACCCGCACCGTAACCGTCGGCGCAGCCTCGGCAACGCTGGTATCGATCAGCTTGATGACCTTGACCGACTGGGGTAGGTTCTCGATCCGAACTGTGCCGTCCACCAATGCAACCGGCTCATTCTGGTTCAGCACATCCGTCGCTACAAACGTGTGCCCGGCAGAAAAACCGAGGTCCGCCAGTTTCAGGGTGTGCGAGCGAGCTGCGCTCGTCCAGTTGAAAACCGTCAATATGGCTTGGTGCGGGCTTTCCCGGAGAAAGAAAATGCTGGGCTGTTCATCGTCGGGTTCGTAGGTCATCAGATCGACCGATGTGGAAGCTCGCCCTACCTTGGGCATGTTCAGCAAATCCCGGTTTTCCACCAGCGCCAGCCGGTCCTTCTCAGAGCCCAGGAGCAGCATGTCATCACCGATCTCATACATTCCGCCCGACACTGCGGAAAGCGCGATCGACGCCTGGGCCGCGGCGAGCGAGACGGGGGGCTGGGGCTCACGCTCTTTCATAAGATAGCTGTCGGTAACGTTGAAGGCATCTGGGTCATTCACGAAAAAGTTGTGGTGCATATAGAACCGGGCGGCAATGCCAGAGGCAGCATTTTTGGTCCGCTGAAAGCTGTGTCCTGTATCCACGGAGACCCGGCCAGTATCTACCAGTCCTACTGGGTTGAGCATAGGACTACCGTCTTTGTCCAAGATCACTTCGTCGCCTACTGTGTCGCGGATGATTTGCAGGCCAATGCGCTGCGCTTGCAGCGCAGTCGTGTTGGGATGGTGACGGAGACCCTCGATCGCGGTGGTGTCCATGAAATCGAGCTTGATGAACCGCACCCCCCATTCCCGTACCAGCGTCTTGTACGTCTGGCGGATATAGTCCTGCGCCCCGGGATGGGTTGTGTCGA
This sequence comes from Terriglobia bacterium, assembly GCA_963795245.1. Classification (GTDB taxonomy): domain Bacteria; phylum Acidobacteriota; class Terriglobia; order Terriglobales; family Acidobacteriaceae; genus JAIQFF01. The sequence continues at coordinate 15,206 of CAWCHA010000002.1, forward strand.
GAGCATAAAGTATGTCTGTTCCTTGACCCCAAACGTCGCCGATCGGGATCGGCTGGCCCTTGGCGTTGTGGACCAGCCAGTCCTTGTGGTGTTCATAGACCCAGGCCCGGCTCGTCACTTCGAATGGGGCTGTCCATATGCCAAGCGTGAGGCCTTCACCGGTAATGTGGTGGCCGACAAACCGCATGCCATCCGGAAATTGCGTCGCATCGCGGTAGTGAATTCTCCGCGGGCGTACTGATACCCTTCATCAATCTGAAAATACTTATAGCCGAAAGATTTCAGATGTTCGGCCTGCCAGTCGGCATTGGCCAGAGTCTCGCCCTGGTTGATCGCGCCATAGTAGGCCGTCCAACTCCACCAGCCAATCGGAGTCTCAGTCGCGACGCGGGCATGGTGCAGTCGCCGAATCGCATCCCCGTAAGCCAGGAGTTGATTATGAAAGTCCGCTCCAGCCTCGAACAGCAACCGCTCTGAGGACAGGTCTTCCCCTGGTCCTAGAGGAAGACTCAACTCGACCTGGTCATCCGCAGGAGCATTTTTAAGGTCGAAATCTTTCTGGATTTCCGTGGTTCCGGTGGATTCGACAGTATAGGACGCAATCTTGGTTTCCGCGCCGACACCCTCGGCTCTCAGATGCATCAGGGTCAGAAATCGGTCGGAAGTAAGAGCGCCAAGAAATAAACTCTGTCTGCTCTCCCGGTTGTAGATGAGTTGACTACCTACGCCCCGATGCAATCCGCCGGGCGCCTTCTCGAGATCGTAAATCTTCAGGTCAGGCCAATCCTCGCTGAAACTATCCGACAAGATCCGATCAGTGGACGTACGGCCACCCAGATTGACCAGCGGCTGGCCGATTGCCTCCACGCTGCGGATTGCCTGCACGCTGGCCTGTTTCGCTGTGCCGTTGTGTACCTTCACTTGCACAGTGCCGTAGGGACTCTGGTCATATAGCTGCACGATGTAAACCAGATCGGGTTTGCCATCCAGTCCGCTGCAAGTGACTGTCACCTCGCGCCCGGAGCCCAGCTCATCATGGAATATAGACTCTGAAGCAAGGTGGCGTGGGTAGTCGCTCGAGCGCAGCCACTGGTGGTCAACCTGTGCTCCCACGCGGGCGCTAAGCACGGGTTGGCCGTCATGCACCGCCAGCTGGTACGACCCATTCTGTCCGTCGATCGCCAGGGACAACTTGTCGTTCTTCAATTGCTGTGCAGTACACGGCAGCCCGACGATTAGCGCGACGGCGAGAAGTCCAATTCCTGGTCCGGAAATCAGTCTTCGAGATCTTTTCGACACTGTATCAATCTCCTGGGCGCAGGTTCCTCGTCACGACAGGAAGCAATGCTCCACCGATGAGTTTCCCGGCATGCAGCTCAAAATAAGCAGCAGTCAAAACATAACCTTGGCGAACTGCAGGATACGCGGATCGCGCGCTGCCGTAAACGTACCCGGCTCGGGGGTAGTGCCTCAGTTCGAAACTGAGGAACTACCGGCTCGGGCCATCGGCAAACGTGCGCTGGCCCAAGTTGGCGTTCGCGACATGTGCTACAACGCCATTTATGGATATCAATCCGTAATGAGCATGGGTTTGATGAAGGCGCTTTCCGACGAAATTTGGTGTCTGTCCCGTATCTAATCGGACTACCTAGCCGCGAACCGGCAGCCGTAATCGACCCCTTGTGGAGTCCAGTCCACCACTTTTGAACCTCTCCAAGGAACGAACTTATTAGGATGTTTACGAGGTTTTAAGACTGAAAGAGAACGAAATATCGAGGGTGGAAGTAGAGGTCGAGGCGTTGCGAGTAGTGGCTCCACTTCTGTCTGACGATGAGGAGACAGGTCACAACAGCACTGCTGCGACCCACTCAAACGCTTCCTCGCAGACCATCCAGGTCCCTGAAGCGATAAACTCCAATCCTCAGCCAGAACACTCAGCTGAGTGGAGGAGCAAAGGGCGGGCCTGGTCGTAGCGCCGTTCGCCCCCTGTTCCCGAAGATGAACCGTAGCATCGCAATCGTGGGTGCACCAACGAGCATCGGCATCCGTAACTTACGACAGCGGTGAACCCAGGCATCTAGACCGTGCCCCGGGAGTTGCATCTCTTCGGTCCATCACTGCGATCAAGGGCGCGGCAGATACTGGCTCAAGAGGTGCTCTGTTGATTGGAGTTGGAATCAGCTTGGGTGTCTGATTGCTCGTCGCACCAGCCAGCGGCGAAGACACACGAGAGTAACTGACCGACAAGGTTTCGGAGCTCGGCGACAAAAGTCCGGAACCGCTCCTGGAAAAACAACGGAGTCTAACCGTGCAGCGCATTTCGCAGTTAAATCTCCGCGGTTTTCACACCCTTCGTTTAAAAACTCGCGGTACACGAAAAAGGGGTTGAGTTGAGTAAGAAAGACAAAAGCCAACCCCCTTCATATGGCGAAGGCTAGAAGATCGCTAAAGCCGGTCTTGCGTAAGAACAAATTTGGCTAAGACTTGTTTGAATAGTTTTGCCCCACTTTTGACATCATCTTGACAAGTGGTTGAGTGAGGAACAGAATCAGCTGGCTCGGACAGCACCCCCCCAGTTCTGAGCAGGCCCTTCAGAACCACGGAAATATCTAGTTCAATTTTGAGGCGCGCATGATCGCCTGCCCCCAACCTCGTTCGGCAAACCAAATACATGGTTAAGGAGAATTCCCATGACGTCACGGCGGTTTCTCAAAACTATCGCATCAATCGCAACAGCTGTCTTAGTCGTTGTAGCGGCAATGTGGTTGAGTCCCCTGCGTGGCCAAGCGCAGGACGCTAACCAAAGAGAAGAAGCAAGGATTGAGCAAGGTTTAAAGATCGCCCCGGTACCACTGAATCTCGATAACAAAGATCGGGAACTTGTGGGACTGGGCAGTTACATTGTCAATGCACAGGCCGATTGCAATGGCTGTCACAGTGCGGGTACGAGTACTGAATTTTCCAACGGTCGAAATCCCTACTTTAACCAGCCGACCAGGGTCCATCAGGCGACCTACCTGGGTGGCGGCAGAGACTTCGGACCTTATCCTGGACCCGGTCCGTTCCCGCATATTATTTCGCGCAATTTGACTCCGGACAAGACCGGTCTACCGGAAGGGGGACACACCCTTGAAGAATTTGTCACGATCATGAGAACTGGCGTGGACATGGATAACCTCCATCCCACCTGCACTGGCGCCCCCGACGGAAATTGCCTGCCGCCTCCGTTTGATGGCGCTGTTCTCCAAGTAATGCCTTGGCCCATTCACCGTCTTATGACGAACCATGATCTGCGGGCGATCTATGAGTATTTAAGCGCCATTCCCTGTATCGCAGGCCCTCCTGCTCCTAGTCCGCTGCACAACGACTGCGGAGACTAAGGGCCCGACACGAACTGCGACGAACAGTAATTCCAACTTCTGGCAGGATTTTTCGGCCTCGGCCTAACCGCTGGGGCCTTTCTTTTTTCACCCAGGATTTTCTTCGCTTCGTCTGTTTTGCCAGCAGTCGCCAGGATCAAGCTGGGCTGGCAGAGCTGTGCTAGGATGACCACACAGAGCACGGTTTTGATGACCCGCCTATTGCATCGCTCCTGCAGCTTTGTCTTCTTTCTTCTCCTCGTTTTTCTTCTCCTCGTTTCGACTTGTCTTGCGGCGGAAACCCAGTGGATCGAGGTGCGCTCTTCGCATTTTTCGCTGGTAACGGACGCAGGTGAAAAAAAGGCTTGTGAAACGCTTCTGCGCTTTGAACAGATGCGGACTGCTTTCGGCTCGTTGATGACCAAAGCGAGAGTTAACCTGCCAGTGCCCCTGCAGATCGTCGCCTTCCACACCGGCAAAGAGATGACGGACTTTGTCCCGCTGTGGAAAGGCAAACCGACGCAGGCGGCAGGCATGTTTGAGGGCAACGACGACCGGACGTTTATTGTGCTCGATCTGTCGGTAAACGATCCCTGGCAAGTGGTGCTCCATGAATATGCCCACCAGCTGCTCAACCCAAATACAGGTTTTCAATTTCAGCCGTGGTTCGACGAGGGGTTTGCGGAGTTCTTTGCGGGTATCAGGATCAACGGCAAAGAGGCCACAATGGGCGCGGCGCCGGAAAGGTACCTGCAGCTACTGCGGCAAGAAAAGTTGATGAAAGTTGCCGATTTGTTTCGCGTCCAGCGTGGTTCCAGCACCTACAACGAAACGGGAGACCACCGTTCACTGTTTTATGCGGAATCCTGGCTGGTGGTGCACTATCTCTACGATAAGCAATTGTTTTCCAAACTCGATCTTTACTTCGATCTGGCGCAGAGAAAGGGCGTGCCTACTGAAGATGCGATTCGGCAGGGGTTTGGGATCAGCGCTGCCGATTTCGATCTGATTTTAGGCCAGTACCTTAGCGCACAGCGTTTCCATTCCTATAAGGTGGCGGTGCAGCCGGGAACGGAGAGCAGCATCTACAAGGTGACACCGCTCACACAAGCGGAGGTGCGGACCGTGCTCGCGGATATGCACCTGCACTCTCCCGCCTACCGGGACAAAGCCAGGGGTGAATTCGAAGAGGTGCTCAAGATACAGCCGCAAAATGCCGCAGCTTTGCGAGGGCTGGGATATTCGTATCTGCTGCAACAGGATTTTGCGCGAGCAGAAGCGTACTTCGCAAAGGCATTGGAAGGTGCCCCGGATGACCCGCGGCTGCTTTACTACTCATCTCTCATGATTGAGCAACAAGAGGGGCCGGGCCTGGGAAATGACCGGCAGGAACTGGAAGTGATTCAGAAACGGCTGGAGAAAGCGGTCACGCTTGATCCGGAGTTTGCCGATGCCTATTGCCGGCTGGCCTTCACCTACGTTTCGCAAGGCAATGCCGAAGATGCCCTCAAGGCGATGACGAAGGCGGCGAGATTGAATCCGCGAAGGCAGGACTATGCGCTCAATCTGGCGGAGATATATCTTTTCAATCATCGAACCGATGATGCGATTGCCTTGTTGGCACCTTTGAATGAAATCGTCGAGCCGCGTTTTGCCGAGCAGACTAAGCAATTGCTGGAACGGGCGAGGAGCGCGAAGCGAGGGCTGCGCGCGGCGCTTTCGGCAAAGGCGCAACCGTTAGCTGGGATCGGGCAGCAGGCCGCTATCGCAGATTCTGGTCCCGCGGGATTTCTTAAAGGCGAGCTGGTGGACCTAGATTGCTCGGCCCAACCCGAGGCCGTGCTGACAGTTGCTGCCGGCAACCAGACCTGGAAATTCCACGCAAGGGACGGTACGCGGGTTATTGTGATCGGTGCTCAACGTCTGTCTTGTGAATGGACAGACCGCAAGGTGGCCGTCAACTATCGCCAAACTGGAAAGACAACCGGAGAACTAGTTTCGGTGGAGTTGCAGTAAATCGGATTCGTGCTGGTCGGCAAAAGAGTGCCGGCCAGTATCTGCGCGATTACGGATTCAGTGCGCTGGGCCGAGAAGATCATGGAGGAAATCGATCAGCGCTGGCCAGAAAAGTAAGTCCGGCGAAAGCGGTTCTCCCAGACTTACGCGCACTGGGTTTCTTGGGTGGGGCAATCGCGCCTGTAAACCGCGCCTTCGCGCGTTTCCTCACACTCAGTCGGAATCACGTTGAAGACCGCTGCGCAATTGCGGGTGACGTCGGAAAAACTTCACGACTTGCCATCCAGCCTAACCGCTTCATCGGCGAAATCTTCTTTTTGGGCAAGTTAGAAAGAACGTTTTGCACCACTGTGGTCCGAACGACGAAGAGGCATAGGAGAGAAGACCGCGATGACTAAACCATCCGTCAGAAAGCATGCGGGGCCCGGGCCGGCGAGCGACCAGCCTCCGGTCCCGGAGCCCACGTTCGCCGAGCGTGCGCGCTCATTGGTGTATTTGGGCCGCATAGGTAGCCTCTCAACCTTGTCGCGGAAACAGCCGGGCTTCCCGTTCGGGTCCGTGATGCCCTACGGATTGGATGATCGCGGACGTGCGATCCTCCTGGTCAGCACAATGGCCATGCACACGCAGAACTTGCAGGCCGACCCTCGCGCCAGCTTGCTTGTGACTCAGGAGAATGCCGGTGGCGATCCGCTTGGAGCATCGAGAGTAACGCTAGTTGGAAATGTTCTTCCGGTGCCGGACTCGGAGGTGGCGGAGGCTCGAAAGCTCTACCTGGCGCGTTATGCCAACAGCAAATACTGGGTAGATTTTGAAGACTTTTCTTTTTATCGCATGGAAGTGGTGGATGTTTATTTCGTGGGCGGATTCGGAGTTATGGGCTGGGTATCGGCCTACGAATATGACCGTAGCCAACCCGACCCTCTCGCTGACTCAATGGCCGAAATCATTCAGCACATGAATGCCGATCACAAAGATGCACTCGTGTTGCTTGCCCGGGAGTTTGCTCGTGTTGAGTCACAGGAAGCAACGATGACTGCAGTCGATCGTCTCGGCTTTCATGTGCGCTTAAAGACCCAGGACGGTATGCGTGGTGCCCGCATCGCTTTCTTGCGGGAGGTAGGCAATCCAGCTGAGACTCGGGAAGTCTTGATCGAAATGGTGCAACAGGCACACCCGCAGGCCAAGTGAATTCCAAATTTGGAATGCGGCTCCGCACATAAACGGTTGAATATCCCCGTTGAGGCGTTGCGCGCCGTGGCACCTCGATTGTCTGACGATGAGGAAACAGATCATGACAGCGCTGCTGCGACCCACTCAAATGTTTCGTCGCAGACCATCTAGGTTCCTGAGGCGGCAAATTCCAATCCCCAGCCCCATTCATCCGAGAAGCAAGGGCCGGGCCTAGGCGTAGCGCGGTTCGCCGAGGCTCCGAAGAACCTTGCAGAGGTCCGAAAAGTCGCCGCTTGCAGCGGCCTCTCGTTTTACGACCTAATCGGAATAAGTTGGTTTATGAATCGTTGTTATCACTCAGTTGATCAAACCCTTATGGGCATTCCGTGATGCCCGGAGGTTATTCATGAGTGTCCCCAACCAGAAAACGGTTGTTATTACGGGTGCATCGAGCGGAATCGGACGATCTTCGGCCGGTCGCATGGTCCAGTCGGGTTGGCGAGTTTTCGCGACCGTTCGCAAGACGCAAGATGGCGATCAGTTGCGTTATGATTTCGGAACGAGTGTCACTCCGTTGATCATGGACGTCACCAGCCAGTCGTCTGTGACTGCAGCGGTGGAACAAGTAGCGCCGCTGCTTCAGGACTCCGGGCTGGATGGGTTAGTTAACGTGGCCGGAGTTGGCAAAGTGCGACCAGTTGAATACATGACCCAGGGCGACCTGCAGCAGATCTTCGACATTAATGTGTTTGGTCAGATCGCCGTGACGCGGGCATTTCTCCCGCTGCTGCGAACAGCTCGCGGGCGAATCGTTAATATCAGCTCCGTAGGTGCGCACATAGCGATACCGTTCGGCAGTCTCATCAACGCAACGAAGAGCGCATTTGGAATCCTCAACGATACGCTGCGACTCGAACTGCATCCCTTCGGCATCCACGTTTCTGTCGTAGAGCCAGGGGCGATCAAAACACCAGCTGTGGGAAAGACGTTAGGAGACATTGAAGCCGTGATTCGCAGTTTGCCACCGAAGGGTGTGGCACAGTACGGCGACATGCTGCGGGTTTTTGCGAGGCGCGCGTATGAGCGGGAAATGAATGGCAGTTCTCCCGATGTGGTAGCCCAGGCAATCTATCGTGCACTCACGGTCAAGCGGCCGCGGACGCGGTACCGAGTGGGCAAACATGCGACCTTGCTGGCCACCCTGGCTGCGTTCTTGCCGGATAGACTTCTGGACCCACTGCGATTTCGTATTGCCGGCATGCCGACCGAATTTGGCTCAGTGCCGCCGCTTGCAGAGGATCGGCCAACCAAACGCGCAGCCTAGGATTGGGTGCCTGCGTCACATGACAAGGATTACCGGAGCCTCTTCATTGGCGTTCGTGGAATGCCAGCCAGGCTCTCTCCCGGTTTCAGCTTTACTGAGACTCCGCGCATGCCGCTGGTTTGTGGCTTGCCTCTCAGCAACGGACAGTCGCCTTCTTTGCAGTCCAAGGCGAATGTCAGCGGCTTTCGGAGTGTTTGATCCTGAGCGATTGCCAGCCCGATTAGTAGGGCGGCTACAAACATCACAGCGCCAGTAGTTTGCCTCATCGTTTCCTCAAGTATCACAGCTTTTTCCAATCATTCAGTGATTTCAACTCATCCAATATCTCCTGCAATCGTTGAATCCGCCGCTCGTGATCGGCAGCAACCGTGCCGTATTTCGGAGCTTTCAAATAGGCTGCGTGTGCTGCGTTAAGTTCGGCAATTTCCGCCCGCAGTTTTTTGGTACGTTCGGCTATCGATTCCTGCATTCTAAGAGACTAACAAAAGGCGAAGCCGCTTGGATCGTGAGTGCTATGGCGATTTTCCGCCAGTTCACCGGGTTTCGTCATCTCTTCTGCTTTCATTGACTTGATCTTAAGCATTGTCCCCATGCGGACAGGGAACGTAGCCTACGCTTGGGGGAATTCATGTGCAGGGTGGTGGGGGCGGCATCGCCCTCAAATCCTGTGAAGCATCTCGTGGTTCTGCAAACATTTCTCAAGGCGAACCAACTCAATAGTCAAGATCTTGTGATCACACTCGCGGCGCAAGACCGTCTAACCTAGTCGGACGACGTTCGCTCTCACTATTTGGGACGAGACGTCTCATCTCGAGGGTGCCTGGGCCCTTGCAGCGGAAAGAAGGAGTTACAGCATGGGAAATATTAGCCGTCGCGATTTTCTGGCTATGGCAGCGGTGCTGGGTGCGGAAGCGGCCTGGGGTCGCGCATTCTCGACTCCTTCGAAGATTTCCTGGCGCGAGCGTCGCGACCTTTTCCCGGAAGGTGTAGCCTCGGGCGATCCCGACAGCAACAGCGTATTGCTGTGGACCCGGCGGGCACCACAGTCCGAACCGCAGCCTAAACCGGCCCAAAAACTGATCGTCCAGGAACTGACGGTCGAAGTGGCGCTCGACGAAACATTCCAGCATGTGATCGCAACTCAGAGAGTGCCGATTTCGGCGGAGGCGGATTGGACCTGTCGTGTGCTGGTCGGAGGATTGAAGCCGGCCCAGGTCTATTGGTATCGCTTCACCGATCCTGAGGGTTCCGGCAGCCGCCTCGGCCGCACCATCACCGCGCCTGCCGATGATGATTCCCGGCCGGTACACTTCGCGTTCGTCAGTTGTCAGAACGTAAACCTCGGAGCGCAGAACGCTTACCGAAGAATGATCTTCGAGGATGAGCACGCTTCCGAGCAGGACCGGCTCAGCTTTGTTCTGCACCTGGGCGACTTCATCTACGAACTGGTCTGGTATCCGGAGGACCGCGCCACTTATTACGACCGCAAGGTGAAGGAAATCGTTCGTTATCCTCAAGGAGAGAAAATTGAGGACTTCCACATTCCAGTGAATGTGGACGACTACCGTGCTGTGTATCGTGCCTACCTGCATGATCCCGATCTGCAGGATGCTCGTGCCCGCTGGCCCTTTGTTCCCATGTGGGATAACCATGAGTACAGCTGGCAAGGATGGCAAGCCTTGCAAGTGTTCGACGGCAAAACGCGTCCCGCGCAGACGCGCAAAGTTGCAGCCATGCAGGCATTTTTTGAGTATCAGCCCGCGCGTATGGTGAAGAGCAGTGGTCCCTCGTTAGAAGAGTTCAAACCACCTAAGGTTCAGGATGCCCCGGTCACTGTTTTCGATGAGCATGGACTCGGGCAAGAGGCCAACAATCTTGCGGCGATCAATAGTCTCAAGGGATATCGGTCGCTCCGCTGGGGCCGGAACGTGGAGCTGATTATCACCGACGAGCGAAGCTACCGATCGGAGGACCCCGGCACCAAGTTCGCTGACGCAGATTTCTCTAATAAGGACTATCCGGAGTTCGTGCCTGAGGAGGTGCTTGAGATACTCGATGGCGGCCGGGACTACAACGGAGGCAAACCGCCCGACACCATCCGTTTCGGCGACAAGCAGGTTCCGAACCTCCGTAAGGCGGATCCCGCGCAGACCATTCTCGGAGCCGAGCAGAAAGCGTGGTTTCTGGAAAAACTGCGGAATTCGAAAGCTGCATGGAAAATCTGGGGAAGCACAACTGCGACGCTCGATATGCGCACCGACGCGCAGAACCTTCCTCCAGGGATGGTTGCAAGCGCCTGGCCGGGTGCCGGCTATGCCAGCTTTGGCGGCGGCGACGTCAGTGGTGCCTATCAGGAGCGCGGTGAAATTTACGACTTCATTCAAAAGCATGCGATTACGGGGTTTGCCACCGTGGCGGGCGACCGGCATAGCTTCTGGGCTGGTCTATCGGCGAAGTCTCTTCCCCCGAAGTCCTTTGACCCCGTAGGTGTGGCATTCGTAGTCGGATCAATCTCCGCGCCCGGAATGGTGGAGTCCATGGAACATCACATGAAGAAAGACGATCCGCTGCAGGCTCTGTTCCTCTGGCAAGGTCCTGGGGACAACCGTCCGCAACCCACGGTTAATATGCTGGTGCGTCACGGTGTTCGGTCATGCCTGGAATATGCGAAGAGTGGTGACGTGCAAAAAGCACGCCAGCTTTCCAACCGGGATGTGTCACCGCATTTGTCGTTTGTTGACATGGGCGGCCATGGGTATTCGGTAGTGCACGCAGCAGCGGACCGACTGGAGACGGATTTCATCTGCCTGCCGCGTCCCATCGTTCGCCAGGACCAGCCGGATGGCGGACCGATTCTCTATCGGGTTCGACACACTGCAAGGCTCTGGGGAAAGCACGAACGTCCGAATCTCGAGCAGAAGGTGATCGAAGGCAATCCGGCGTTTTCGATTTAGGGATCGGCTAACCGGAAAATCGCTCCCACGTCGGGATATTAAATGCGGCCAACCCGCCTGGGACGGTGCCCGGGCGATGCAGAAGAACGGATAGCGTGTCATCAGCCTGTCTAAGCTCCGCGCGATTGCTGCGGCATTCCCTACGATTTAGAGAAATCGTTTTAAAGCATCGACCGTCTCGTGGTTCCCATGTGACGGGACGGGTGGCCCATTCAAGCCCGGTTTTGGCTTGAGTGGGTTTAGAGGGATCGTAGTCGAAATCCGAAATACCCCACACAACGAACACCGCGTTGTGTGGGCCACCCGTCCAATTTTTTCGTGTTGCGCTCAACTGAGTTCCTGGGCGAGTCCGATGAGAAGCCCTTCAGGGCCGCGGATGTAGCAGAGCCGATACGAGTCCTGATACCGGACTACTTCGCCCACGAGTTGTGCGCCGCGCTTGCGAAGCCTGCCCAGCGTCTCTTCGATGTCGTCCACGGCGAACATGACGCGGAGATAGCCTAGAGCGTTCACCGGGGCGTTGCGGTGATCCGCGACGACAGGCGGTGTGAGGAAGTGGGAGAGCTCGAGACGGCTGTGGCCGTCCGGCGTGCGCATCATGGCAATCTCGACGCGCTGATCGGCAAGTCCGGTGACACGTCCTGCCCATTCTCCTTCGATCGTGGCCCGCCCTTCGAGCTCAAGGCCGAGCTCTCGAAAAAAATCAATCGTTTCTCCGAGGTCATTGACGACGATTCCCACGTTATCCATCCGTTTGAGGGCCATGCGTCTAATCTACAGACATCGCCTGGATGCAACAACGGACGCTTTGCAACTTCAAAGCACGAGCGGCGTGGAGTCTGCGAGATCGCTCCCGAACAGTCGTTAATCAAGCGATCGCAGGATCGTACCGGGAAACAGTGTTCCCGGAGGTTTGGGCTGGCTTAGAGGCCGAACGGTATTAGGACCTTCCCCGATCGCCCCGACATACCTTCGCCACCTGGACGTTTTTTCGGCGTCACTCAGACGGCTTGGAGCAAGCCCGCGGCCGGGCGACTGGTTTGCTATGCTGCCTTTTCATCACCGACACGGCATGGACTGGCAACCAAATCCTGGCGAAGCTGCTCCATTTGTATGGATGCTTCCTTGATGTGCTCAGCATATTCGTGGCCTTGCCGAGGCAGAAATCCTCCGTAGTTGTCGAGCAGCAGGCGGGCATTTGCCTCGATCGCGGAAGTCTTTGTTCGGGCCTGATTGGAAAGGGCAAACGTCAGCTTCTCCAGTTGCGAATTACGAACCCCTAGTGCTTGTCTGCTCTCGGCTGTCTCCTGTTCAAGCACTTGCCCGTGATAGCGGACGAGTCCAAACAGACATGCTGTCAGCACGACCATGCATAGATTGGCAACAATGGTTTCACTCAACGCCTTGCTTAAACTCGCACTTCTCTCTTGATCGAGTCTGCCAAAATTAATCGTCTCTGCCACAGATAATGAAGACAGGAGTCCCCGAGCTTGATCCATGTACTCCATCCCCTCGTTTGAATCCACCAGCATGAATGCACGATGGCGATACCCGTGTTGGCGCAAATCGATAGAGTGATCCATCTCAACTTGTTTTGAACTCGCCAAAGACTCGAGTTGCAACTCCTGAGACCGTTCGCTGTCCGTCCGATTAGCAAGCCCTGCACGAAGGCCCGCAAAATCGGTCCCGATCCTCGTCTTCGCATCGTTATAAGGCTGCAAGTACGAGAGGTTACCGGTCAGCAGATATCCGCGCTGACCAGTTTCCATATCGGTCAAGTCTTTCAGGACACCAGAAATCTCCGCCTGGATTGTCGAACTTTCCAGGGTGCGCGCAGCAATATGTTGCATTTGCCTCAAATGGCTGACCGCAAGATACGCATTCCATGCCATGAAGGCGAGCAGCGCGGGAGTCCCGATTTGTAGCAAGACTTTTCGGATCATCTTATGTGTGCCATCCTTCACGTGATATTCAAAACGCCCTCAGCCTTGATTCGACTGGCTTTGCAAATCTCCGCCGCAACCTTGACCACGGCGTCGCTCCGGTGGACGGGCCCTTCTGCTGACATAACCGAACTGGCAGCGATGGTGAAAAGCAGAGCATCTTCCTGATTGTCGAAGTAAAGCACTACCTGGTTCGCGGACATCAGCGTGACCTCCTACTGATTGCTCATGGGACTGATTGTTAATCGGAATGATAGGCCGGTTCGCTATAGGAAACAGGTTATCTCTCTTGGTTCGCCTATTGTCGAGGCCCATCCGGCAGATCCTGACTTCCATTTCAGTAGCCGTCCTGGGAACAACTACTTCATGCCCGTCGAGTGGAGCGGCCAAAGATTTGCACACCCCTTACGGCAGAGATACAGCAATAACCCGATTCGGCGTCGTCAACGCAGAGGCTTAGCATCGAGTTTCCCAACAACTTTGAGCAGCGATGGAGGGTTCAGTGCCACGCATTGTTGAAATTAAAAACGGGCAGCGTTTTCGGGATGTGACAGGGCTCACGGTCAGGGTCGGACATATTGAGGAAAGTGACCGGGTTCATTTTTCCGTGATCGAGGATGGAAAAATCTCGGCATCCGGCGAGATGTCCCATGCAGCCTTCGTGAACCGTTTTTCCAGAATTCAAGAGGTAATTCCGGAAGCTTTTGGAAAGGATCGCGACGCAGCCTAAAGGCGGAACGCCGGGCATTTAGGTAACCTGGTCGAGATCCAGCACGTTCGAGGTTCAGCACGTCTGAAAAAAAGGCTACTCGGGGGAGCAGTCGCTGAACAGCGCCTCATGACCTTAACCAAGTCTGAGGCGTTTTTTGCTGGACCAAACTAATTCCTACTTGTCATTTTCGGCAAAGCGCTAATCCCTTGTCGTCGAATCGCTCCAAAAATTCCGCCGATCGCTCGCTCCAGAGTACTCACTCGCTTTTCGGCTACCTGCTCTTGTCAATTTCCACAGCATTACTTTTGACTTTCTTTTGACAATTCAGGGGCGCCGCCAGGCATCTCAGAAGCACGCCAGGCTTCAATTTCGAAATGCAGATCATCAATACAGATCAATCACCGTTGCAATTTCAGGAGAATCAGCCATGCGAATTCTGTCGTCCGCTCTCGCCCTCACTGTTCTCGCCAGCGTCCCTCTACTGGCTCAACACTATGCTCGCACCGACTTGACCGCTAACTCGGCCAGCGTTTCCGATAAGGCCGCGAATATCGATGCCAACCTGCTGAATGCCTGGGGCCTTTCGCGGGCGACTACGAGCCCCTGGTGGATTTCAGACAATGGCGCCGGCGTGTCGACTCTTTACGACCTCGCTGGCGTGCCTCAACCTACAACCACACCGCAACCCCTGGTCGTAACCATACCTCTTCCGCCTTCTGACAAATCCTCTGGAGGAGCGACCGCAAGCGAGGGAAAGACCTCAACTCCAACCGGCACCGTCTTTAACTACACCAGCGGATTCGAAGTGGCGCCAGGCAAGAAGGCGATCTTCCTTTTTGTTACTGAGGACGGCACGATTTCGGGGTGGAACCCCACGGTCAAGCCGACGGAAGCAGTAATCAAAGTCAACCGCTCTGGCAAAGCGGTCTATAAAGGTTGCACGCTGGTTCAGACCAAGTTCGGCACGTTCCTGTATGTCACGAATTTCAAGAGCGGTCGAATCGAGGTCTACGATTCCAAATTTCAACGGGTTCACGCACTCGGCCGCAGCTTCCGCGACGAGCACCTTCCCCATGACTTCGTCCCCTTCAACATTCAGAATATCGGTGGAAGTATCGTGGTCACCTTCGCCAAGCGCGAGCCCGGCAGTAATGATGAAGAGCATGGTCCGGGCCTCGGCTTCGTTGCGATTTTCGATCCTTTCGGGCAACTCGTTCGACGCCTGGACCATGGGCCGTTCCTGAACGCTCCCTGGGGCGTCGCGCTCGCGCCTTCAGACTTCGGCTCGTTCAGCCATCGTTTGCTGATTGGCAATTTTGGCGATGGCACTATCCACGCTTTCAATGTCGTAAGCGGCGACTTTGAGGGCGCGTTACTCGACGCGACTGGGCAGGCTCTGACCGTAGACGGCTTGTGGGCTCTGGGCTTTGGCAGCAATGGTCCGTCTGGTTCTGCCATCGAGCTCTATTTCACCGCCGGGCCAAACGACGAGAAAGACGGCCTGTTTGGAAAAATAGTCCCTGATCCAGCCGAACAAAGGGGCAATAACGAATAGCCTTTTAAAAAACTTTAGGCGCGCCAGCAAATGAGCACGGGGTGTATTGCCGACCGTTTCTGCGGAGTTACGGTGGAAGATACACCCGTGTGCGTTGAAGCCTGCGATTCAGGATCGCCTCCACCCGTTAGACGATCGTGAAGCTTCGCGGCGCAATCACCTGCTACCGCAGTCCTCCTCAGTCCTTCGCCAGTAAATAGGGTGGATACTGTATTGTTGCCGTTCGCAGGATTCGCTAGCCTGTTGCTGCACGTTTCATCTGGGACTTTCGCCGAGAACCCGCCAGCCCGCAGGCGGGTTTCGTTTTTAGAATCACACCTTCACGCTAAAAATTGGTTTCGCGCCATCCCTTCCACTCCGATTCATTTTCATACAGGATTCACGGTAGGAGAAATTCTCGCGTGGTACCGCAGAAATTTCACGTGCCCGATTCGCGCGCGCGGTGAGGCCTTTACAGGCCAACAAATCCCGTTGGCCCATCGCGTGCTGGTACCTCATCAGCATGTTGCGGTGCGACGAGAATGAGGCCATCAATGGCAGGATCGTTGCTGAGAATGGTAGTGGCGGCTACCCTACTTTGCTGTTTTGCCCCGGCGCAGCAGAGCGCAGGCACGTCGGTACCCTCCCTGGCCTCCATCGTTCACCGAATGGAAGAATCTCAGTCGAGAGTTCGGGCACAGAACCCGTATCAGGTAATTCGTGAGTACAGCTTGTCTGGTATGAAAAGTTCAAGCGCCAATGCCGAGGTGGTGGCGCAATTAGACTTCATTCCTCCGACTGGCAAAGATTACAGGATTCAAAAATGGTCAGGCAGCGCGCGAGGGAAACAGATCGTGCAACGTATCCTGGATCATGAAACGGAAGCGAGCAAAGGCAACCACGCTCGCACCGCGATTACGGGGGACAATTACGATTTCGTCCTCATTGGGGATAGCGTCTTAGAAGGACGGCCCTGTTACGTGTTGGGGCTGAAGCCTAAAAGGCGAGAGCAAGATCTGATTTCGGGGTCGGCTTGGGTTGACAAGAGTTCGTTTTCAATTTTGCACATCGAGGGAGAAGCTGCGAAAACTCCGTCGTGGTGGCTGAAGAGCGTTCGAATCAAGATGTCGTTTGCCGATTTTTCCGGAGCCTGGCTGCAAACGAACATGGAAGCGGTAGCGGATGTGCGCCTGCTGGGTTTCCACACCTTAAAATCGCGTCTTGTGGATTATCGTGGGGACGACATATCCGCCTCCATAAAGGTCATTCCGACTCCAACTCAGTCGCGATCCCCAGAACTGGCGCACTGACGGCTCGTGGCGATGGGAGAGCCGAAACGAGGAACGATCCTAATTGTGACGCAACTGCTTCACCAGCCCTTCATTCCAAATGTCCCCTTTTGAGTTGAGTAACAGATGAGTAAAGAGCGCTGAGCAGCACTTTTCCCGAAAAGCGCAGAATTATGCCACACCGCTCTCCTCTCCCGCTGCAACTTCAGCAATTTCATCAACAATCGGTTGGTATTCAAACTGCCGTCCTGTTTAGCAGGCACGACGCGCGAACTCGTGCTCACGCTCTGTCGGGGGGTGCTTTAATGCGGCGCGAAGACCTGTTGAAGGCAGATGGAATGAGCGAAGCCATACTGCTCGGTGCGGGCGTGATAGTTTTCGTAATTCTGATTCTGGTCCTTA
Source organism: Terriglobia bacterium (assembly GCA_963795245.1). Classification (GTDB taxonomy): domain Bacteria; phylum Acidobacteriota; class Terriglobia; order Terriglobales; family Acidobacteriaceae; genus JAIQFF01. The sequence goes on from CAWCHA010000002.1 coordinate 31,912, forward strand.
TCGTCGTCCTGACCCACACTCCCACACCGGTCTGATGGACCGCGGCTGACCAACGTTTCGGTACGGCCCATCCGGATACCCGAGGCGGCAAAATCCAATCCCCTGACCGACCATTCATCTTCATTGGAGAAGCATAGGCCGGGCTGGTCGTAGCCGTTCGCACGGTCAAAACCACTGTCGCGATTGAGGCGCTGGCCGAATCCGCTGCCCGCTGCTTTGGGTCCGACCAGCTTTAGTTTCTTGATGCAAGCCCAAACCTTCTAGGCGCTGCGGCCGAAATAAGCGCGGTCGACCCCTAGCGAATGTACTTCCTATTCATGAATTATCCTTTTTGTGCTTGTGTCCAGCAGAATGAATTGAATAGACTTTCCCTAATTTGTTCTTCGCGCGCTTCGCAGAAGTAAATCAAACAAAAGTTGGGAGAACCCAGAAGCATGAGAAGTATTTTTCTATTCGTGTGCGTCATCGCCGCGTTAGCGACTTCTGCGTTAGCGGGGGTTACAGTCACCAGTCCGAGCAATGGCGCCACGGTTGGGTCAGCAGTGCGATTTACGGCGAGTGCAACGACGTCAACCTGCTCCAAAGGCGTGGCTTCAATGGGAATCTACACCGCACCTTCGCCGGACAAACGGGTGTATGTGGTGGCGGGAGCCAGCCTGAACACGACCCTGTCTTTGAGTCCGGGGACGTACAACACCATCGTGCAAGCGTGGGACCGCTGCGGAGGCGCAAACTTTACGCCAGTCACGATCAAAGTGCAGAGCGGGACGACGCTTACGAATGTGCAGGCTCGCGCCGGATGGCGAGGATGGGGAGAATTAGCGCCGGCCTATGAAATCTGCTCGTCGTCGTGTAGCAGCAAAGTCAAATGGGCGATGACCCAGAGCGGCGCGGCGAGCAAGTTTTCCATCGGCGGCACCGTGCCTTATTCCGATGTCCTGTGGAGTTATCCGATGATCGGGCCGAACTCGGTCCTGGGGCTGCGCGACGACGATCAAACTCTGGTCCCGAAACTCAAGAACTTTGTATATGACACATATTTCTTCTCCAGCAACATCGAGTCCTCGCAGGTTCTGGAATTCGATATCAGCCAATACTTCCAGGGACTGAGCTTCATTTACGGAACTCAATGCCGCATTGCGGGAGGGCACAAGTGGGACATCTGGGACAACAATAGCCACGACTGGGTCTCAACGGGCATCGCTTGCAACCCCGTAAACAACGGCTGGAATCATCTGGTAGTGCGGGCCCGGCGGACCAGCGACAATCTCCTGCTGTACCAGTCCATAACGTTGAACGGCGTGACCCGCGATATCAATCGATACTTCGCTCCGGATTCGGTTCCGTACGGATGGTATGGCATCACGGTCAAGTTCCAGATGGATGGCAACTATAAACAATCGCCATATTCCGTCTACCTGGATAAATTGCATTTCACATACTGGTAGCCTCTTGTTCGGTATCAAGCGCGGCCACACGGGAGATTGGAACGATATTTTTCTCGTGAAGCCATGAGATTCGGCCATTCGCAAGCTGAATCCGGGCGCGGTGGATGCATCGACCGACTCTGTCGAAAACGACGTGCGGAAATTTTTCTCCCATTCAGAAAAAATAGGAAAATGATCGTTTGAAGCAGCAGCGTCCGCAGAAATAGGCGATCTGGCCTTCAACGAGATCGTCCATCCTTTCTCCATTCGACTTTGAGTAATGCGACGGGCTGCTTCGGATCGGGTGACCGTCGGCCGGCGCCCATGAGATGGGAGCATTCGACAAAGCCCTGGACTGAATATCTATACCGCCCTCGTCCGGATCCCGAAGCTGCGTAATTCGTCACGGGGCTGAACTCCCGGGCCTGCCCCCTGACTCGCCTTTGCGAGAGCCACCTCTCCTTCGTACGGACTCTGCGGCCGACGGCAACCTGGAATCAGAGACTTGATATAGCTTAATGACATGCTGGGCGATGGATGCCGGCCAACGGAGTTGACGTCTTATGCGCAAGATCGTTTCGATATCATCCGTTTCTCTCCTTTTACTCGCACCCTTGGCTTTTCCGCAGGCCACCAAAACACGGGTCAGTTCGCGGGGACCGAGTGTCGCCGCTGGCAGCCAGGGTGTGGTTGTTTCCGGTAAACCTGCGGCCACCGCGGCTGGCATCAGGATTCTGGAACAAGGTGGAAACGCCGCCGACGCAGGCGCCGCCACTCTGCTCGCACTCTCCGTAACCTATGTAGGCGCGTTCTGCGTGGGAGGAGAGGTTCCGATTCTGGTTTACAGCGCTGGCCAAAAAAATGACCAGAAAACCGAGCAGAAAAGCGTAAAGCTGCTTGAGGGACAAGGTGAGGCCCCTCGCGATCCCAAAGCCATCGCCTGGTATATGGAACACGGGATCCCGGACGGTGACGTGAAGGCCGCCGCCGTGCCTGGCACCATCGACGCGATCGTCACCCTGCTAAAACTCTATGGAACCAAGAGCTTCGAGGAGGTTGTACAGCCGACACTGGCCATTCTGGACGCTGGCGGCCCGACCTGGTATATCGACACCGGCAGCGACAAGAAGATCGAAACCGGGGTGCACTGGCAGGCGGACATGGCGGTGACTTTTCGCAAACTGGTTGAGTCCGAAAAGACCACGGAAGGCACGCGACTGCAGAAACTGCAAGCTGTCTCCGACCGTTTCTATCGCGGCGATATCGCCGACGCTCTGGAAGCCTGGTATATCGAAAAAGGAGGTTTCCTTCGCAAGGCGGATTTGGCCGCGCACAAAACTCCCGTGGTGGATCCGCTCGAAACCACGTACCGAGGCTATACGGTATATAAGGCCGGTCCGTTGACGCAGGGGCCTTACCTCTCGCAGACGTTGCGCCTGCTGGAAGGCTTCGACCTGAAAAAGATGGGCTTCAATTCAGCGGACTACATCCACACGGTGATTGAAGCAGAGAAACTGGCGCTAGCGGATCGCGACGAGTATTACGGCGATCCGAACTTCACGAAGGTGCCGATGCAGCAGTTGCTTTCCGATCAGTACACGGAAATGCGGCGCAAGCTGATCGATCCGAAAAAGGCATCTCTCGAGCTCCGGCCGGGCGATCCTTACAATATGAAACCAGCCAAGCCGCCGACCATCACCGGGCCCTGGCATGGTGGAACCACCGTTATGTGTGTGACGGATAAGTTTGGGAACGTCATCGCGGCCACTCCCAGCGGCCTGTCAAGCACAGCAGGCGTGGCCGGACGCACGGGCATTATTCACGGAAGCCGGCTCAGCAGCCTGAACACGTTTGCGGGAACTCCGAACGTTATCCAGCCCGGCAAGCGGCCGCGAATTACGCTGAGCCCCACGCTGCTATTCCATGGCAACGATCCTGTGATGGCGATCTCGGTAGCGGGCGGCGACCAGCAGGATCAGGCAGCCATCCAGGTCATCCTCAACTACATTGAGTTCGGCATGAGTCCCGAGGAGGCGTTTAAGGCGCCGCGTTTTTCCACCACGCATTTCATCAGCTCCTTTGGTCAGGACCGAGCCAGCCTGGGCAGCCTCTCGGTGCCCAACACCCTCCCGGAAGCAGTAATGGCCGACCTTAGGGCTCGCGGCCACATGGTTACCGTCAGCCGCGAAGGAGTGGGCGGAGTGGCGCTGATCGGCATTGATCCGAAGACCGGGCAGGCTACCGGCGTGGGTCCAGCCGCTGGCGCGGGCGGACGCTAACTCGGTTCGACAGGTTTACGCCGGACAAATTGCCCCTCGAGAAGGTAGGGCCGGTAACTTACCCCGGAGTCGTAATCCAAATACCGTCAGAGGCCAACAGCTACCGTAACCGTGCTTTGCCTGGTGGCAGTGCATAAGATTGGTACGGTGCGGAAGGGCCGAAGATCGTTGTGCCCGTCCAATTTATTCATCTTGCCGGTCGCACCAGCTATCTGATGACCACGCCCTCTTCCCTTTCCGTCGACGTAAACAAGGCCAGTACGGCCGATCGTTCGCCGGGGCCCCGGCTGAATGGCGAACGAGGATGCGAACGAGGAATTGATCTTTGCACTGTTAACCTTTTCGTTATCGTTATCCTTATCCTTGGTGTTCTTCTTTTCACTTCCTGCGGAGGCGGCCTCAGCGCGCCCTCGCACAATGCACCCTCTTCAGATCCGGCACACGTTGCGACCGGAACTACGCTGACTGACCTGCAATCCAAGGCTGGATGGCAAGGATTTGGCGAGCTTGCTCCTGCCTACGTGCCCTGCACATCATGCAGCCCGCAAGTGACCTGGGAAATGACTCAGACCAGCACCAAGGCTCAATTCGACATCGGGGGCACGGTGCCCTATTCAGACGTTTTATGGAGCAATGCGGTAATCGGCCAGGGATCGACCCAGGGGCTGGCTGATTCAAATGAAACCCTGGTACCGACCTTGAAGAACTTCACCTACGATGCCTGGTTCTTATCCAATAATCTTCCGGCGTCACAGGTGCTGGAATTCGATGTCAGCCAGTATTTGAACGGCAAGAGTTTCATCTGGGGACATCAGTGCCGCATCGCGGGCGGACATCAATGGGATGTCTGGGACAACACGAACAACCAGTGGGTGGGCACCGGAGTTGCGTGCGATCCGGTTAACGGAGGGTGGAATCATGTTGTCATTCAAATGCAACGCACCTCTGACAACCGATTGCGGTACCAATCCATCACTTTGAACGATGTCACCAGCGTACTGAACCAGACTTATTCTCCCGGCTCGGTTCCGTCGGGATGGTACGGCATCACACTTCATTTCCAGATGGACGGAGACTATAAGCAAACGTCCTACACTGTCTTCCTCGACAAGTTGAATTTCACTTATTGGTAAACAGGGGCCGGGAAGTCTCCAGCGCGACGGGACCTTAAGAGTTCAGCCTGAGCGGGCAGGCCCATAATCAAACCGCCCGCCGATACCCGACGAATTCACCGCCGGATGACCGCAAGATCGTATGGGCTGGATGTCGATACCGGAGAACCCGGCGCTAACCTGAGCGCACCCGCTTGACTGTCAAATGCGAACACGAATATCTGCCCCGCCGTACCACTGATCGCCAGGACGAACCTGCCGTCAGGTGCGAAGACCACGCGATCCATCCCCACTCCTCCGAAGGGCGAACCGCGAACCTCAGTGAGCGAGTTTGAATCGACCTTATAGATTCCAATCCCGTTATCTTGGGCCGTAATCAGAAATTTTCCTGAAGGATCGAAGACGGCATCGTGCCCTGCGCCGCTGGCGGGAAACCTGGCCCCGTCCATCGGGTCCAGTTGGTGTGTTCCGGGATCAATGTTGAACAAGGTAATAAAGTCCGCGCTCGGGTCCGGGTTGTTGGCATCGCTCCAGGGAGCAGCGAGCCTATCTCCCGCAGGCGCTATTGCCACGGCGTTGGGACACTCTCCAAAGGAAATTTGAGTGCTTATCTGGTTTTTGATATTGGTCAGGCTGCCATCTGTGGCGACAGCAAACTGCTCAATATTCGGAGCAAGGAAATAACAATAGGCCGCGAAAGCCGTAGTGCCATCCGGCGTAAAAACGAGACGGCCCGCAGTTTGGTCGATAATTCCGCCCAGCGCTTGCAGCGTCCCGTCAGATTCGATGGAGTAGAACTTCCATCCCCAGTTGCCTTCGGCTGCGTCAACGCTACTGACGTAGAGAGTGGTGCCCGTGGGATTGATAGCCCGAACCCCGGCCAGGGTGTTGTCCGTGATGCGGGAGGACATTTTCAGCGAGCCGTCGCCTGCGATGATGTTGGTGTCGAGATCGATCGCGTCTACGTTGAGCCCAAACGAGAACAGGACTTTCCGGTTGGGATCGGCGATCAACGTACTTCCGCCGAGTGCGACGGGCGATGCGGGCATTGCGGTCAGGGCGCCGCTGCGGTTTATCCGGTACGCCGAAATCGTATCTGGTTGCTGGTTTCCCACATACAGAAATTGCTGCTTGCCAACATTGCCGAGATTGGGATCGCGAGATGTCCCGCATCCGACCTCTAAGCAAGCACCAACGAAAAACAATCGCCACACCAACCCATGGCCAACGTAACCGTACTGCAAACTGCATAGGAATCTACTGCCGTACCTTTGGATGCATCCGTAGGGCATGGCGTCGAGCGATAATTTGGCGGACGGCGCGGCGAGCTCGGGGACCGTTAATTTCAGCCTTGCCACTGGTAATCGGCCCTTCCCAGTTCTCTCAACGATTTCATTGGGCTCTCTCGGTGATTCTCTGTATTGCCGCGAGACCCGGCTAAGCCTCTAATCGCTTGGTGCCGATAAGACGGTGCCGACAAAATCGAGTACGAAGGCTGACATTCGCATGATTACGACAAAACAGAAGGTCTCGAGTTCTCCGGTAGACCTGAAGCAATTCTTTGAGGCGTCGATTGACGCCTTGCAAGCTGAGAGCAAGCCTTCAGAGACTGGCGACATGACAAAAGGTCGCAACCGTCCTTTGATTCAACGAACACAAACCGGCGGGGTTCCAGCCGGGCGAGCCGTGGCCGACGCGGCAAGAGCGCTAACCGCGATGTGGAGACTGAAAACGTCAAAGAATGTGATTTAAACTTTCCGCCACACTACAGAATTACCAACCTGATGGGCTGTCGACCAAGTCCACCTTTCGAGTATCGAACCGAGCCAAGGTTGTTGCCATGCGATAACTACCGGGGGCCTCGCATCAGGGGGCTAGGTGGTAATGACTTCAACCTCTCCCCGTTTATCGAGTATCTGCACGCGCACCAGATCGGCGCGCCGCTCCAGGAACAGATCGACGGACGCGACGCCGACCCGCAGGTCCCGGATCCAGAGTTCGGGGACAGACTCCGGAAGATACGGGCCGTCGACGCGAATCTGTTTTCTTTCCGCATCAAGCGAAAGGCCGAGGCATGCTTGCAAGAGCAGAAAGACTGCGCCCGCCGCCCAGGCCTGGGGGGCGCACGCCACGGGATAAAGGGTCGGACCTTCGCGACTGCGCCGCTCCAGACCGCAAAAAAGTTCCGGAAGGCGATGCAGATCGACAAATGTACTGACGCCGAGCAGGGCCGAAAGAATTTCGCCCGCCATATTTTTAAATCCGTAGCGGGCCAACCCGGCCGCGATCAGCGCGTTATCGTGCGGCCACACCGAACCATTGTGATATGAAATCGGATTGTATCGAGCTTCTCCATTGGCCACGGTGCGAATTCCCCAGCCTGAGAAGAAGTCACGGCTGAGCAGAGAGTGGGCCACCCGATAGGCGTTGTCCGCGGTGGCAATCCCGGTATAGAGACAGTGTCCGGCGTTCGAGGTACGAACGCGGCACGGTTGTCTTTCGCCCGTCGAGTGCAATCGCGTATGTACCAATATCTTCGCACCAGAATGCTGCGTTGAACTGGGCGCGTAATTTAGCAGCTTCGGATTCCAGGGCTGCGGCCTGTTCGATTTTTCCCAGGCGCAAGGCCAGGTCGGCGGCGCCCCGCTTGGCGGCATAGACATATCCCTGCACCTCGCAAAGTGCGATCGGCCCTGCGGCCAGAGAGCCGTCCGCATGAAACACCGAGTCGTTGGAATCCTTCCATCCTTGCTGAACCAGGCCATCCTTGGACTGGCGGGAGTACTCTACAAATCCGTCGCCGTCACAATCTCCAAACTTGTCGATCCATTGCAACGCGCGGTCGATGTGTGGCCAAATCTTTTCGATGAACTCAAAATCTCCGGTGCGTGCGAAGTACGCATGGGCCAGCATGACAAACAGGGGAGTTGCATCCACAGTGCCGTAGTACCAAGCGAAGGGCACTTCGCCCAGTGCCGCCATCTCCCCGCGGCGCATCTCGTGCAAAATCTTTCCCGGCTGCGCCTCGTTGGCGGGATCCACCTCGCGGGCTTGACCGGCAGCCAGAAAATCCAGAACGCCGCGCCCGATGGCCGGGTTCAACCACAGACACTCCAGGGCTGTAATAATGCCGTCCCGGCCAAACACTGTGCTGAACCACGGCACTCCGGCATAGGGATAGTTCGGTTCAGGATTGCCCACGATCATCATTTCAACGTCCGATTGCGAACGCGCGATCCAGCCATTGAATTCGTCGCTTGAAGAGTGGATTTTGCTGGGCTCCCGCCTGATTTCCGTGATCTCGCTTTTGGCGGCAGCCCACGCGCTCTGTAACCCCTGGGAACTCCATTCGAATGCGGCAGGATTTCGCAGGAGGTGGTCAGCTCAAAGGTGATCTGGGTTCGTGGTTCAAGGCAGGCATTAAAGTGAATTTCCGAGGCCGAAATCTTTCTGGGGCGGGGCGTGCACGAAAGCCGCGTACGGCGAATGACATCGTCCAGACCCTGGTAAGTCAAAGTCACGGAATTCTCGTCGACGACGTCGCTTAATCGTGTTCCCCTTTTTGGACGCGTGACGCCGCGAACCTCGAAGATGTCAGCGAAATCGGCGGCAAACCGCAAACGAAAAGGCAGGTCGACCGGGACGGGCCCGTAGTTGACCACCCGAAACTGTTCATAACAAGCGCCGTGCCACAAAAATTTTGTGCGCAACACGTGCAGCGTGCCTCGGGGAACTACGACTTCGCCATTCCGCAAAATATCTACATTGGTAAGGTCGGCAGCGAACAGGGAATTGTCAGCTTTAACGGTCGAGCTTAACAACAGAGGACGCGCCTGCGCCAACTGAAATTCGAGCTGCGAGAGGAATCGCGTACCTTCGCAAAAAACACCCTGTTCTTTCAATCCGACTACTGTAATGTCGCCGTAGTGGTCGAAGACGGCAAACGTCTTGCCGTGTTTCAGCACGCGAGTGCGATCATCTGCCGGCGCCGATTCGGTGGAGATGTAGAAATGCTGGGTTACGCTGTTCTCATCCAACTCAAAACCCCGTGGGATAGCGGGACGCGATCCGCGTTCCACTCAATAGCTGATCCGAAGCGGACAAATCTGACGGGGACGGAATCGCTTTCCGGTCCAGGAGACGTTCATAAACATCGAGATAATCTTCACACATGCGCGGCGCACTGAATCGTCGTTCAAAGTATTCGCGGCACCGTTTACGGTTCAGAGCTGAAGCGGCCATTGCCGCCTTTGCCGCCGCTTTAGCATTATGAACGATGAAGCCGCTCGTTCCGTCCTCCACCAGTTCTGGAACTGAACCGCGCGGATAGGCAATCACAGGCGTGCCGCAAGCCATCGCTTCGATGATTACCAATCCGAAGGGCTCCGACCATTGAATCGGACAAAGCAGAGCCATGGCTCCTCCCAGGAAGTCACTCTTTTCCGATTGGCCGATTTCGCCCACGAAATCGACGCCCGGTCCCTTCAGGAGAGGTTTAATCACCGCATCGAAGTAGGCTTTGTCGGCGTTGTCGACTTTGGCGGCTATCTTGAGTTCGATGCCGGCCTCTCGGGCGATTGCAATTGCGTGGTCCAAACCCTTCTCGGGAGAGGTACGGCCCAGGAACGCCAGATACTTCCCCGGCTCGGATTGGAATTTAAGACTGTCGACCGGAAGACCGTGATAGACGGTTTGTTGCCAGTTCAACCAGGGCAGCGGTGTACGCTGCGAATCTGAAATCGAGACGACTGGCATGTCGCGAAACATCTGATAGAGAGGTACAAGGTCGGTAATATTGAGGCGCCCGTGCAGCGTAGTCAATGTGGGTACATCTTCGTAACGGCTTCGAGGATAGTGCAGGTAGTCAATATGAAAATGAATGATGTCGAAGTTGTTCTTTTCGGCGAGAACGCGTTCCACCAACAGCAAATGGTGGGCCAAAGGATCGACGCAATCCGGCGCAAGACGCAATGACTGCCTGCACACGGGCACCAAACGCGCCTCGGTCAGCGAATCGCCGCTGGCAAAAAGCGTGACATCATGGCCTTTCCGGACCAGTTCCTCGGTTAGATAGGAAACCACACGTTCTGTCCCACCATAAAGCTTAGGTGGCACACTTTCGTAGAGCGGCGCAACTTGAGCAATACGCACGGTAATCGCTATCCCTTCCGTACTGAGACTCGACAACGACTCGAAGGTTGAGGTGGAGTCAAGCGCCCCCCAGCGAGTGTTTTCGCTGGCAAGCTCAATTATGAATAAAAAGGTTTCGGCGATCTATCGGGCCTTCTCTGTACGGAGAGGACGAATATTCCTTATGTAAAAACGAGGGGTCCAGCAGTGACTATCTCGAGTAATGTTTACGAAACATCTTCGTCTGGAATCGGAGGATGGATTTCCACGAAGCTCGGAGACAACAGGCGTGCTCGTTTCCGGGGTGCTTTTCCCTCTCTGTCGTCAGTCCACAGATCCTTTGGGCTTGGTTAGCCACGTCGTGACGTCGGGCCCGTATTGAACCACCGCGTCGGCCGTTATCCTACCCGCGGCTCGTCGTGAAGGAAACCCAACCCGTGGACTCGAAATCGTATTCTCCGCAGACACCAGGTGGGCTGCTTGCATTGCACGCGGTTCGTCCGCTGCCCCGGCATGGAGGCCGATAGAGCGATTTAAATAGTGAATAGTGGTGTCTTTAGCAATGAAATCAGCAATGATATTGGCTTCTTTTCGCTCTCCCGGTTGGAGGGAGTTTCGCCTCGTGAGAGTTTGACGATCGGTAGCCGATACACCTTCGGCAAGTCTCGCTGGCTGCGAAACGTTTCGGGATTCCAATGTTCCCGTGGCCAACGATACGTTGCCGGGATGTGCCGAGAGGCGATGGATCGAGAGCGCCATCATCACGCAGAAGACGATCGCAATCGCGAGCGGCTCGGCCATTTTCCAGGACAACGCATTTTTCGAGAGAATATGCACATTGCGCGCAACCTTGGGTTCGATGGAAGGTTCAAGCCATACCGAATAAACGTGCTTCTTGGCTGCCTCGCCACTGAAGGCAGTGTCAGGCTGTCCGGCATGGAGATCCTGTCCTGCAATCATCACAGCCGAAATTCGATGCTGTAAAACCGATTCAGCGGCGGGAGGGCTCGCTTTCGTTGGGCCGATCGACTGGACCGAGAGGCGACGATCATGGTGTACCTGCAACATGTATGCGGCGGTCAGAAGTCGCTGGAAGGTTTCGGCGTTCAAGACCGGCTGTGCTGGTTCCGCTTTGGCGTCTTGGCTCACGAGTTGACCTGTGTCCCGCGTCTAATTGGACCCCTTGCAGCGAACCGGCAGAGTAATTGAACTCTCCGAGAGATCCAGTCCACCACCGAGTGCAATTGGCGCGGGTGCCACTGCCTTTCTATTTCGGACACCATTGTGCGCTTCATCCTTGACACTGGCAAATGAGGCCCTTTTCGGGCTGTGGTGGCTGTGGTGGCCGTAAGTGGCAGCATAACCTCCGAGATCGAACGTCGTTTGTTTTCCCGATTACCGGATGAACTGTTCAACAGAACTGTCGCGCACTCGGTTGCAACAAAGGGCAGTCGGCGCAGGTCAGTCTTCGCGACCATCGAAACCGGGGCGTCATTTGGCCGACAAGTAATACACCTGCAGGCATTTCGCCACACTGTGGAAAACCCTGCGGAATCGCATTGCTATTGTTGATTTCGGAGACTAACCTTTCCCGCGGGCCCTGTTCGCATCTGTCATCTAATCGAAATACTGATGAATCGAAATACTGATGAAACCGTGGAGGTGATTTATGACCCCGGGAATGGAATGGCTGCTGATTGCGTGGGGCATCGTGACTGGGCTTCTGCTGATCCTGCTCTTCTACCGCAGTACTTTGACTAGGCAAGAGGACGATCAACTTTTCATCGATGAGTCTTCCTCATCAAGGGCGACCGAGCAAAGCCAACTGATCGCCAAAGTGAACAAGATAAATCCTCTGGTGAAACTGGTAGGCGCGACTTCGGGTCTGATGTTATTGGCGATCGCAGGTTGGGCTGTGTACCTTGGATTGAACTCGGTACAGCCGTAAAGCCGAGGCTTCCAGGAAGTAGAACGATGGTCCGGCGGACAACCTTGCCAGCTAAACGCAGAGGCCGCGGCCTGGCGGCAGCGGCCTCTCGTTTGCGCACTAATCCGATTCTTTCCGACTCTTTTTGCGAGCACGTTTTCGCGCCAAAGCTTCCTTCACGCGCTTCTTCTCGCCTGGTTTAAGGTAAAAGGAGTGACGCTTAACCTCCTTGATGATGTCTTCCTGCTGCACCTTGCGTTTGAAGCGGCGAAGCGCATTTTCTAAAGACTCGCCCTCTTGCAGTCGAACTTCTGCCAATCTCATCACCCCCCGTCCGTACCCCAATCTCGTCCACCCTCAAGCTTACCTCATTCGTACTGCGGGCGTGTGGCGAACTGCAGGCCAATTGTCGCCGGTCGAGGTTCGTTTACCTCCAGATCGATTGGCGTTCTACAATAAAGGCGGCGGCGTACAATAGGAGTGTGAAACCATTATGAAAAACACGAAATTTGTAGTGAAAGTAAACCGTGGCGGTCACCAACCTGAGTATGTGAGACGGATAGATCGAAGCCCCATTCAGATGACATCCGACCGTAAGCTGGCACTGTTGATGGGAAGATTAACCGCCGAAGATGCCGTCAAATCGATCCAAACCTCCCGATGCAACCCGGAATTGGTGTCCGTTCAGGTAAGCGCTTAATCTCTCATCACAGAAACGCAGGGCATCCCTTGGCTGGCGGGCCCGCTAAACAGGCGCGCGGTAGTCGGGTCGGATCGTGCCGGCTCCGAATCGCCACTGATCCGTCAAATGCCGCCACCCTGCGCTTTCTGACAGTTGCTCAGCGGATATTAAGAACCGAGATTGTTATCTGCTCCGCACACCATCCGGGAAAGGTTCTGAGCTAGCTCTTGCGCCCCGCAGAATGCATGGCCAGCACAAGCACACCTCACGGAGGACACTCGCTTGAAAAAACTAGTGTTAGCGATATTGACAGGGGGATCGTGCATGCTAGGCCTGTCAATAGCACAGGCGCAGACGATGCCGCAGCAAGGCAACACCAATCGCGTTATCAGCGATAAGGATATTAGCCTGCTTCGGCAAGATATTCGCTCGCAGCGGAAACAGCTCATTGCGGCAAACTTGAAACTGACCGAGGGGGAGGCCACGAGCTTCTGGCCAATCTACGATCAATACTTGGCGGAAATGATTACGATCAACGACAAGAGGTTCGCCATGATTCAGGACTATGCCGACAACCGGGCCAGGTTAACAAACGAGGACGCATTGTTGCTTACCCGGCAGTGGTTGGACATGGACATCGCGCTGACACAGTTGCGGCAAAAGTATGTTCCGATGGTGGCTAAGGTTTTAGAAGGAAGGAAGGCAGCAACTTTTTTTCAATTAGACCGCCGCATCGGGATGATCTTGGATCTTCAGGTCTCATCGCAGATGCCCCTGGTGCAGGAGAACACCGGTCAGTCATCGAGTCGGGATCATTAAGGGTTCGTTGGGGAGGCTATCGCAGGTTCTGTTGCCCCCACTCTCCAATTTTAGTTCACGCTTTTTTCTGAGGTTGAACCCGAGGCCGACACGTCCCAGGCGTTGTTATCGGGAATGTTATTGGGAGGTTTCGGGACTGCTCGCACCCGACGGTCCGGTGAAACCGTGGCCCGCAAATCTGGGACCGACAAATCTCTCGCCCCGAAGAACGGCCCTGACAGCGGTTTCCAGTTCGCGTCCCGCGTCCATTTTAACGACGTAGCCCAACGCGCCTGCACTGAAGGCCGCTTGCACGACGTCCACGGAAAATTCCGCGCTGAGAAACAGAATCCTCGATTGCGGGGAACGCCGATGGATTGCGCGAGCGGCTTCGATTCCGTCGAGCTTCGGAAGTCGAATGTCCAGCAGGATCAAGTCCATGCGACATGCCTGAACCAGTTCGACTGCTTCTGCTCCGTCCGAGGCTTCGAGGATGGCTCGCAACTCCAGTTTGTCCTTGAGGAACGAACAGAGCTTCCGCCGAAAAGGATCGGAATCATCTACCACCAAAACCCGGATTGAGGATGTGGGCAAAGCAGCCTCCGTCGATTGGAATCGAATCGCGAATTCCGCGATAAGTTACCGATTCCAATTCAGAAGCATCGCATAGCGGCGCAGCGCATTCGTTGCTCGAGCGCAACGACGCATTTGCTCCGGAATCATAGCGATGCGGTCGGATGGCCGATCGCGCAACCACATTACTCAAAAGGGGCTGGCGGATAGATGTTGATGAAATCAGATGGGATGAGAAGGATGAAAGACCAGCAACAAAGCAGATCAGGGATGATTGTGCTGCCTCCGGTAATCCGAATTACGAGGCCAGGCCGTTTAGCGGGCATTTCTGCCAGTTGATCGTGCCCGGTAGGTGCCACATAAAGACAACTCATGAAATCAGTCTGCTTGCTCATTCTGGTGTCGGCGGGCACGGCGTTCACCCAAACCGATCAAGCACCAAAGCCGTGTATCTCCATGAGCTACCGAGACGCCGGCGGCAGTGTCAGGGCTTCGCTCAGAGTGAAGCTGAGAGCCGACTCTGCTGGAATTTCCACCTGCTTGTTTCCTGTCATTGCGCCACCGAACAAGCCTACGCCAGCGCCAACCAGTGCGCCGATGCCGGCCCCTTTGCCGCCTCCCGCTATTCCCCCAATGAGTGCTCCGCCCGCTGCACCGCCGCCGGTCGTAGCCGCTGTCCTTTTGCCTTTGCCTTTCGAGGTGTTGCTGACCACGCTCGTGCTGATGTCATAGGTGTGGTCTTTCACAGAAATGCTTGTAAGGGTCAACGAAAGCTCGCCTTCGCCTTTTATCTTGCCCTTTGCTTTGGCGCTTACAACTCTCCCGCTGACGGTTGCTCCGCGCGGCAAAGCAGGCTTGCCTGCCACGCTGACCGGCTGCGCCAGGGCAGCGAGGAAGGTCTGTCCAGTCTGGCTGGTTTTTGAGCTCAGGGCCTGGCCTAAAGTCACGGTCAAAGCAGTTCCGGCCGGCACCACGATCGGTTGAGGCTTCGGCTTTTCCACGGGCACGGGGGCCGCTGACATTGCGGGCGCCATTGCCGGCGCCATTGCCGGCGCCATCTCCTGGGATTCGACCAGATCAGGATCAACCGTGGTTTGGTCGTCCACAGAGGTGTTTCCCGGTTCCTCCCGCGCAATCTGTTCCAGCTTCTTTTGGGCCTCAGGAGTTCGAACCTTGCCACTCAGCGTGACTTTGCCGTTTTGGGCTTCTACCTTCACCTGCGCCGCCTTTATCTCCGGGTCAGCGGCAGCCTTCTCTTGAATGTCTTTCACCATCTGGTCATCGGTTGGGTGCTTCGAGCAACCCGAAAATACGGCGATGAGGACACTCAATATCGCGATCAGAATGACTGAATGGCGTGACTTGCACATAAAGCCTCCTTGCGCAGCGACCCAGCGGATTTGGAATCGCATATCGCAGTGCTGACGATGCAGTTGAAATTTGATCGGGTACTGCGGCGACAGCGTAGCTTCGGGAGGTATTCCGCTGAAACTGTCGTTTCTACCAGTGCCATTGGCTGCGGGAACAGCCTCAAGCATCCCGGCAAACCCGTTCAGGCTTTTTGTTACTCAATTCCTGACTCTCGTGTCTGGCATTAATGCCAGTTTCTTAAGCGGCGTCCACAGGTTTTGCTATCCGAATCATCAGTTTGGGTTATGCAGACCTTAACCAAGCCAATCCGCGAGCGTTTTAAAAGTCCCATCTCTGTGTACCTGCAAATGACGATGGCTTCCAGCGCAATGGTCTGGACCTTGATTATCTGGTCTGGCCATCTGAACATGGGGAACGGTTTGCTGATTCCAGCAATGATGTGGTGTCCCGGATGCTCGGCGCTGTTGACCGCGCGGCTCACGGGTATGGAACCCAAGTCCTTTGGATGGCATTGGCTGCGAACCAAGCACCTCGCGGCAGCCTATTTAATTCCGTTAATTTACGCTTCCGCCGCATATGGCGCGGTCTGGGCGTTGCACCTTGGAGCGTGGAATTCAGAATTTGTTCGGGCGGTCGCAGGGGATCTCGGGCTCAAGGGATGGCCCGACTGGGCTTCATTTACCCTGGCCACCATGTGCGTCGCTTCCGGCGGCGTCATACAAAACGCTTCCATGACTTTGGGTGAGGAGATTGGTTGGCGCGGGTTTCTTGTCCCAGAACTGGCAAAGCGAATGTCCTATACGAAAACCAGCCTCCTCAGCGGCTTGATCTGGGCAGCCTGGCATGCTCCGCTTCTGTTATTTGCGGACTACAACGTTGGAACGAACCGATGGTATTCGCTTCTGTGTTTCAGTTTCATGTGCGTTTCCATGAGTTTTGGGCTGGCATGGTTCAGATTGAAATACGACAGCGTCTGGCCCGCGGTGCTTCTTCATGCCAGTCACAACGTCTTCCTGCCTATTGTCTTCGATAGTTTGACTCGCAATACCGGGCGGACGTTGCTGTACACAACCGCCTTCGGTGCAGCTCCAGCATGCACCAGCGCACTATTTGCCTTCTATTTCTGGACTCGCCGGGAAGAAGTTGAGCGAGTTCCGAACAAGGTGCTGGAGTTCGAATCTCGTCTTTTGCACGCCGGGTACGCGGGCACGAACTAGGAAGAACCTTTATCGATTGCCTGATCGCACTAGGAATGCTTTCCAGCCAGTTTCGCTGCCACCCCGCTAAAGCCGGCGGCGAAGACGTTGTTTCCGATCTGCGCAACGACAGCGTCTCGGTCGGCCCCTACTACTTCGAAATCGGCCCACCACTCCGCGAACGTGCGATTGCCCTCGGTGACGCGATGCAGGCGTACGCTCGCTAATGTAGCCGCGAACTGGAAGATTGCCCTCGATTATTTCGTAGGTGAAGACATGATCTAGTCGCGCATGATCTTCCATACCTCTTCAACAGGCGCATCGATCATCGCCCTGATGCCGACTGTGTTCGGCATTTTCCCTCCGGGCGCTAAAAGATGGTTCGCTTGAAATCCTGGGCTTGGTTCGTGAAGGCCTTTTCGGTGGCGAGGTCGGCGATCAGGTTGTTCATCACCAAGATTCTCCACCCGGGCTGGCTCGAATTGTACCGATCCACCTGCGCAATTCGCTGATCTGCGATAATTCCGTTAGTGGCTGAATCTCGACTGACATCGTTCAGCGAGGGCATCATACCGAGCTTGCGAAGCATCTGGCGTGGAGCGGATATGGTGAAAGCCGGCAGTTGTGCAGGTGCGCCCCAGATCCTTCGGGACTAAAGTCCCTCAGGATGACCGCCACCTAAAGGTTGCATTTCAAATTTCGCCATACCAATAATTTCTTTATGTGCGGGCGCTACCGACTGTCGCAAAGAAAGCAGCTTGTGGAGGAATACTTCGGGACGGTCTCCGAGGATGAAGACTGGATTCCTCGCTATAACATCGCACCTTCGCAGCCCGTCGTAACCATTCGTCAGGATGCGCGGGAGCCGGTTCGCCGGTTCTCAAGCATGCGATGGGGTCTGATTCCTTCATGGGCGAAGGACCCAGGCATGGGATACAAGACAATCAATGCGCGGGCCGAGACGGTCGCAACGACTGCGTCGTTCCGTGAGCCGTTCAGGTCGCAACGCTGCCTGCTCCCCGCGGACGGATTCTATGAATGGAAAAGGGAAGGTAAGACGAAGCAGCCCTATTGCTTCGAGGTTGGAGATGGCGAACTGTTTGCTTTTGCGGGATTGTGGGACCGATGGACCGATCCGCAGGGAGTGCCGGTCGAGACCTGCACGATTCTGACCACCGCAGCCAATTGTCTGCTGGCAAACATACACGACCGGATGCCGGTAATTCTCGGGCCGGATCACCACGACCTCTGGCTGGATCCTGCCTTCCGAAACACATCCACGCTTTCCGAAATGTTACAGCCGTTCGAATCCGCAAGGATGAGGAAGTATGCGGTCGGCACCCGAGTGAATCAGGTGCTAAACGATGATCTGGGCTGCGCCGCGCCTCTGGATCCCGGCGCCTCAGGAACCCAGGGCCAACTGTTCTGAACAAGCCGGCATTGCAACCGACCGCAGCAATCGAAGAGGCATCCTTTTGCCTTAATTTGACCAAAAACACCCCAAAACGCAATAAAACGTAAGTTTTGGCAACTTCCTGTGCGACTCCAATGGGGGTAATCAGTTTTTTCCGTGATGTTTTAGCTTGACTTCTGAGCATGATCGAAAGTAAAAGATGACAATCGCAATGATGTGAAACATTGCGCCCGTCTCTTTATTATTGAGTCCGAAAACAGAGGTTGAACATGTCACGTTTCTCCGGTGGGTTCCATCGCTTTCAGTTCCTTTTCGGCATCATCCTCACGACTGCCGTGCTGCTGACTCCACACGCGATGGGTCAGGCCAGCTACGCGGCGCAGGTGCGCGGTACCGTGACCGATTCCACCGGCGCCGTGGTGGTGAACGCTACTGTGACCATCACCAACGATGGCACAAGCATCTCCACCACCGCCCATACCGACGATCATGGACTGTTTCTTCTCACCGGATTGCGCCCCAGCACTTACACCATCAAGATTGAGGCTACGGGGTTCCGGTCGGCGGAGAGCAAGAATGTGGTCCTAGGGGTCGACCAGCAGGCGACGTTGAACTTCAGCCTGAAGCCGGTCAGCTTCAACATCACGGTTGACGTGACCACCGCGCCACCTCTGCTTGATACCGACAGCGCCGCCCTTGGGACGGACGTCAGCAATGAATACGTGCGCGATGTTCCGCTGTACAACCGGAGCCTTTTCGGTCTGGTGTTTCTGGCTGGGGGAGTAACTGAGACTACAGGCTCGGGAATCAACGACAACTATCCCTCGGGCACCAACTTCGTGTCCAATGGCCAGCGCAACGCGACCGCGCAGATCACCATCGACGGCAGCCCCCTCAGCGCGCCGGAGCAAGGGGAAGGCGGTAACTCCAATGTGTACTACCAGCCTTCGGTGGAGATCGTGCAAGAGTTCAAGCTCCAGAACAACAGCTTCTCGGCAGAGTTCGGCAACAACGGAGGAACCGTCGTCAACATTGTGTTGAAGCAGGGCACGAACCAGTTTCATGGCAGCGGATGGTGGTACGGGCAACGGTCGGCAACCGACGCACGCGATTTTTTCAACACCGGCGACAAACCGGATCACATCCGCGACCAGTACGGCTTCGCGGTGGGCGGGCCCATCATCAAGAACCGTACGTTCTTCTTCGTGGATTTCGAAAAAACGCGGCAACGGGACCCCGTCAACATTGAAGGGATTGTGCCCACAGACCTGGAGCGCACCGGGGACTTCTCGCAGAGCCTGGCGAACCTGCCGGATCCGAACAATCCCGACACCGCCAGCGCGGGAATTTACGACCCCTGTGCCAAGAACACGGATCCGAACCTCGCGTGTCCGCACGCCCAATTTTCGGACGGAGGAATTCTGAACAAGATTCCCGCAAACAAGATCGATCCGATCGGGCAGGCGATCTTGAATTTGTACCCGCATGCCAATGTGCCGAGTGCGGTCTATCCGGATCCAAACTTCCGTGCGGTGACATTATCGACCTCCCCAGCCTGGCAGTTCGATGTGAAGATCGACCACCAGATCGCCAACAACCATAAGATCGGTGGCCGTTACAGCCGAGCACATAGTGAGAACAGCGTTCCGACCATCGTCGCCAATGGGGACCAGGGCGACGGAGTGACCTTCCTGACGACGGTACAGAACGGCAACCTGGAATATAACTGGGCGATTAAACCAACGATACTCTGGACGAGCCGCTTTAGCGTCGATCGGGTACATGCGCCCGGTATAAGCAATCACTATCCGACATTGAGTGATGTGGGGCTGCCATCCATTTTGGACCAGAACGGACTGGACCGGATGCCCGCCATCAACGTGGGAGATCCTTTCCTCTCCATATTTACCCAGTGCTGCGTGGACACCGCTTTTGCGCACTCTCTCTACAGCTACTCGTCGTCGCTGCAGTGGGTGAAAGGGCGGCATTCGATAACCTTCGGCGGCGAACAGCGGCAATTCTTTAACAACTTCTTTCAGCCGGACAATCCCACGGGAATTTTCAACTTCACGCGGGACGTGACCACCCAGAATCCCAATGGCGGCCTGGGAGACAACAATCAGGGCAATCCGTTTGCGACCTTGCTGGTTGGTTATCCGTCGCCGTCAGATTCCCAACTGCACATCATTCCGTCCGTGGCGGATAAGTCGATCGAGTCAGCCTTTTACGTGCAGGATGACTGGAAGGTCACTCCCAAACTCACCGTCAATCTTGGCCTGCGCTACGAGTGGAGCACACCTTATTCGGAGCGAAGTAACCATCTGCAATACAGCAATTTTACGGGAGACACCGGGATTAACATCCCAGTGGCTCGCAGTGCGGACCCAGCCTTCGACTTCGGCCAAATCGGAGAGTTAAAGGGAACGACGGTGTTCGCGGACTCTTCGCATCGCAATGCCCGGGTGGATCGGAACAACTTCGCTCCGCGCCTGGGATTCGCGTTCCAGTTGGCGAGCAACACTGTGTTACGAGGTGGGGCGGGCGTTTTCTATGGGTCGAACGTGGCCACCAACTTCCAGTACGCCGGGCCTTCGTTCTCGAAGGTCGCGCCGCTGTATTTCACGACCGACAACTTTGCGACGCAATATGCGACGCTGGAAAATCCCTTCCCGGCAGGGCTGGCGCCGCCGCAAGGCAGAACCTATGGAAAACTGGCGAACTGGGGATTCGGCAACGACAGCGATCTGGACACGGGCGTCGCGCGCAATGCGGAAATCTACCAGTGGAACCTGGGAGTACAGCATCTCTTGCCGGGCCAAATCGTGGTCGCGGCGGACTATGTCGCGAACCGCGCCACGCACCTTCCCTGGGCAGGCGCATCAGTTTCCACGCGGGAGCGCAACTTCCTGCCCTCGAGCATTCGCGAAAAGCTTGTGGCGCAACTGAATCCATCACACGATCCTGACAGTACGGCGGTGAGCGACTTCCTCGCCACCCCAGTTGCAAATCCTTTTCAGTGCTTCTTTGCAACCGTGGCAGCGCCGGCATCGTACTGTCCGGCGACGCCGATCTTCAACCCCGCCGATGTAGCCGATTCGCTGTACGTGCAGGATCAGATCCCGCAGGGACTCCTCTTGGAGCCGTATCCGCAGTTCGCGGGAGGCTTTTCTGGTCTGCCGCGGCTGATTGCAACCTCGTGGTATCACTCATTGCAGATTCGATTCCAGAAGCGGGCGAGCCACTACGTCAGCTTCGAGGGGAACTACACTTTCTCGAAATCAACCGACGATTCCTCGGCGGGACGAAATGCGTGGCTGACGAATCTGGAGTTCGACAATCCCCAACTGCTGGACAATCTGAAGGCCGAGCATGGGATCAGTTCGAACGACGCAACTCACCGGCTGACAACGGCCTTTATCATTGATCTGCCGGTGGGGCGTGGGCGCTGGATTGGCCGCGGTATGGGCGGCGTGGCGGATGCGATCGTCGGCGGCTGGTCGTTGAATACATTCCTGACGTTACAGAGCGGGCAGCCGATTGCGGTCATCGACAGCAACTCCCGGCTGACGGACGGAAACCAACGGCCGAACGTGGTGTGCTCGCAGTTGACGACTGGAATCAATTATCACGAGGCGGCCAAGACAGGAGCCCCATACCTGAACCAGAACTGCTTCGCCGATCCCGGGGACAACATTCCGGGCAACGCTCCACGGCATTTTTCGAATTTGCGTGGGGACGGGGTCCGCAACGTGGATCTTTCGCTTTCGAAGGAGTTCACCATCCGAGAAGGAAAGCTGCTACAGGTGCGTGCCGAAATGTTCAATGCGGCAAACCACCAGCGCTTTGCCTTTCCGGATGTGGGATCGGGAGACGGCAGTTTCGGAACTGTGACCTCTACGACCAACAACTATCGCAGAATGCAATTCGGAGCACGATTCCAGTTCTAGTTTTCCTTGGCGGCCTTTGCGGTATTGCTTTGCCCACTTTGCGGTAAAGAGTTTGACGCTGCTGTAAGTCAAACGCTAACCGCAAAGTTCGCGAAAAAATCCGCAAAGGACGCGGAGAACTTCCAACGATTTTCCAATCTGCTTAGGAGACCTGCGCCCGTGCCCACCCCATCGCGTGTAGTTTTTGCCCTTCTGCTGATGCTCGCAACCCTTGGCGTGTCCCAGGAATTTCCCGCGGGACAAAACTGGACTCACTACGTACGCATCGGAGGCTACGGCCTGGGCAACCACAGCGCGGACCAGATTGTCCGCGATGCCCAGGCGAGTAACGTCTTCGGCATCGAGGTCGACAACGATATTCCCGGACGATACGAGAGCTTCGTAAATCCGCAGGAGAAGCTGGAAGCTATCCGAGCCGTGGCCGAAAAGGCGCACCAGGCAGGGAATCGCGCATATGTGTATATTGCCGGCACGGAATGCATTACGGCGAATGCGGACCAGACTCCACACACATTGGCCAAGGAGCATCCCGACTGGTTGCAGCGAAAAATTACCGGCGAGCCGGCGGTTTTTGGCGGCGGGTCAGCATTCTGGATTAAAAAAGGCGACGAAGATGTGTGGGTAAGCCCGTACGCGCCGGCGTGGCGCAAGATTTACATGGAAAGGGTGCGGCAGATTGCCGGCACCGGCATTGACGGCATCTACGTCGATATTCCGTACTGGATGACCCATTTCGACGGATGGGAAAACACCTGGGCCAGCTTTGACGACTACACGGTCGCCGAATTCAAGAAACAAACCGGACTCGATGCCCGCAAAGATTTGAAACTAGGCGATTTCACAGATGCCAACTTTCGCAAGTGGACAGATTTCCGCATTCAGACCTTTACCGATTTCATGCACGATATCGACGTGAATGCCAAATCGGTCAACCCGGAAATCAAGACGATTCCCGAGATCTATCCTGGAATCGAGCAGGAAGCGGTGCGCGTCGGCGCCGATGTATACAGCCTGTACCCGGTGGTGGACGTCATTGCACACGAGTACGAATTCGGCCACGGCAACCACATGGCATCCTCCCGTAATCCGCTGGATTGGTTTGCCTACCAGGTGGGAATGCATTCGTTTCGGGCGTTCGCCCAGGGCAAAGCAACCTGGATCCTGAATTATTCCTGGGATGGCGACAAGAAAGTGGACATCCGCGAATCCATGATGAACCTCGCGATGTCGCAAGTCATGGACGGCGCGAATTTCTGGGACGCTCCCGGACACTCCATGGGAGGCTCCAACGATCTTGCAATGCGGAAGAAGATCTTCTCCTGGATCCACGCCAACGAGAAAACTTTCTACTTGCCCCGGAGCCCGATTCATCCCATTGGAGTTTATTTCTCCCCGCAGACGCGAAACTATTATGCGGACGAGTTCATCCGTTCCTACAGAGGCATCCTGATTCTGTTAATGCAGCAGCACCTCGAGTTTCAAATCGTCACGCCACGAACTCTGAGCCAATTCGGAGGCGACACGTTGATTCTGCCGAATGTGCGCGAGCTGGATGGTGCTGAAAAAGACTGGTTGAAAAGCTACACCGCGGGCGGCAAAAAGCTGGTGATTACCGGAGAAGATGTCACGCAATTGACCACGGCGTCGAATGTTGTACGGGTGCAGCCGTGTCCGGGAAAAGAGTATATGGCTGCACTCGAAAAGGATTTCGAGCACACGACGCCGGATTCGCAAGCAGCTTTTCTGAGGGATGTAACAAGTGCCAGCGGCATTCAGGTTGCCGCGTCTCCTCAGGTGGCCACTTCCATTTCCCTTGTGGACGGAAACCCTCACGTATTTCTGGCGAACTTCGCAGGTCTGCGGGGCGGAGTCAATCCGGTGCAGACGGTGCAGACCGGAGTCAAAGTGACCGTGGCGTCAGAGGCTAAAGGCCCGGCCTACTTTCTTCCTTTCATGGGTGAAGTGCAGAAGGTGGAAGGCGTTCGTGTAAATGGTGGCACGTCCTACACCCTGCCGCCGATTTCGAAGGGCGCGGTGTTCTGGTACGAGCCTGCACCGGTCCAGGCGGCCGGCACCCCGGCACAGTAATTTTTCAGGCCAGAGAATTCCAGTTCAGCCGGACTTTCTACCACGGTATACAATCCCGGGATTCGTGTGGGCGCGACTGTCCCGCTCGTGCAGCAGCGCCTGTGAAGCCGCCGCACGAGCGGGAAGCTCGCGCCCACATTGTTATGCGGTAAAATGTGGCCGCAAAGTGGTTCGCGTCCGAACACCAGGAGATTCGATCGTGTCTAAGTTATTCGCCAACGAAATCACTCGCCGAGGGTTTATCACCAGGGTTGGCCAGGGTCTGGTGGCCGCCAATTTTGCCGGCACGCTCATGAAAGACGCGGCCGCGCTGCAAGTTCCTGAGCCCCCGGGCAAGAAAATGGGATGGGCGATCGTCGGGCTGGGCAGCCTCGCGATCAATCAGATTCTGCCGGCGTTCGCGAAATGTGAAAAATCGAAGGTGGTGGCGCTAGTCAGCGGCCATCCCGACAAAGCGAACAAGCTGGCGCTGCGCTACGGTGTGGACGCGAAGAACATCTACAACTATCAGAACTACGATTCGATCCGGGACAATCCGGAAGTCGACATCATTTATATAGTGCTGCCCAACGCGATGCACGCCGAGTACACGGTTCGAGGGCATCAGGCCGGTAAACATGTGCTGTCGGAAAAGCCCATGGCCTGCACGCCTGCCGATTGCCAACATATGATCGACGCCGCTCGCAAGGCGAATCGCAAGCTCATGGTGGCATATCGCTGCCGCTACGAACCTTACAACCAGGAAGCGATCCGGATGGCGCGCGCGCAGGAGCTGGGACCGATCAAAGTGATTATCGCCGACCACGGATTCAACATCGGCGATCCCACGCAATGGCGGTTGAACAAGGCCCTTGCCGGAGGCGGATCGCTGATGGATATCGGCATCTACTCTCTGAACGCAGCGCGCTACCTTACCGGCGAAGAACCCAGCGAAATCAACGCCATGATGTACACCACGCCAGGAGACATACGATTTAAAGAAGTGGAAGAGACGATTAACTTTCAACTGCGCTTTCCCAGCGGAATCCTGGCCAACTGCACTTCGAGCTATGGCTATTCAGGAGAGAATCGCTACCGGGCGGTTACAACCAAGGGATGGTTTGAACTCGAACCAGCAACCTCTTATACCGGCCTGCGAATGTACGTGCAGCATAACAACGTCACCGAAGAGCGAATCTTACCTGTGCGCGACCACTTTACGATGGAAATGGACCACATGTCCTCTTGCGTGATGGAGAACAAAGACCCGCTGACGCCGGGTGAAGAAGGATTGCGCGACCTGACCATCATGATGGGCATTTACGAAGCGGCGCGGAGCGGGAAGACGGTCAAGCTGTAGGGACGTCAACCTACGCAATGGGTTGCTTCATCCTGAGGGACTTCAGTCCCTCAGGATCTGGCGCCGGGGCTGGAGCGCATATTCCAGAATCGATTACCGCCGCGTGTTGCGTAATTCTTCGAGACGCTTCTTTAGATACTCCCGATATTCCTCTTTCAATTTGGGGTCGGTGGGAGAGCCGTAGATTTCGCTGGACTTGTATTTTCCTTCATCGAACTTCTTCCTGGTCCACTCGTCGTGAATGTGAGTCTCGTCGGCGCGGTCGAGTACATCTTTCACTTCTTGCGGTGGAATGAAATAGACACCTTCCCGATCGCCGACCACCAGGTCACCGGGCATCACCATGACCCCGCCAATCCTGATCGGAATGTTGATTCCGGTGAGCATGACATTGTCGATAGGCGTGGGGTCGACCGAGCGAAAATACGCGGGCATATCGATATCCGAAATGCCGTCGAGGTCGCGAACGCTGCCATCTACAACCAGTCCGCCGCTGCGGGTAGCTTTCATCACGTAATAAAAAAGGTTGTCGCCGACGATGGTGCCGTCCACTTTCTTGCCGAAAAGATCGACCACCAGAACATCACCCGGTTGCAGCATATCGATCGCGAACTGATTGGAGAGTTCCTTGATGCCGCGAGCCTTGGCCTTCGCGTTGGCTACCTGGGCCACGTCGTCGCGCTGGGGCATGAACTGGACCGTAAAAGCACGCCCGACCATGGTTTTGCCGGGATGCAGTATTTGAAATCCATCCGCATACTGATTGGGAAATTTCTTGTCTTCGAGACCCGCCCAAACCTCCTCGGCCGACAAGCCGCGAGCCCGCTCGATCAGATCGTCGGGCACCTTCGGCCTGCCATCCGAAAAGCGGCCAAACGGATTCTGCGCGGTGTAATCCAGCAAATCCTGTTTCGAGAAGGTACTCATTTGCGCTCGGGCGATGGATGGTGAAAGCGACAGCATCATGCAGGCGCAGGCCAAAAGTGAATATGTGATGGCAACTCTCGTCATTTTGTATCTCCGGGAATCTCCGCCCGCGCAAAGTCTCAAATTGGAGAAGATTTGTCAAACCTCGCACGGAAGCAGACCCTTGCCCATCAGCGTGGCGTCATGCTGAGTTGCGAAGCATCCGGCCCGCGGCGGACGAGGAGAAGCGCAGCAATCGCGAATTTACGCTTAAGATCCTTCGGGACTAAGGTCCCTCAGGATGACTTCCGCGGAAGGGGAGACTGGGCACTACTTTTGCCCCGGCCACTTCCAGTTCCGGATCTCGGGCTTGTCGATGCCTTCTGTGTCCGCATAGTTGATGCTTTCTATGATCTGCGCCTTGAGCCATTCTTTGAGATGTGCGCCCGGACCTTGGAGTTTTGGAACCCGGTCGATGACGTCAATGGCAAGGTTGAAGCGGTCGACCTGGTTGCGGATGGCGAGCTCCAGCGGTGTGTTGATGTTTCCCTTCTCCTTGTAGCCGCGCACATGGATGTTGGCGTGGTTCGTACGGCGATAGGTAAATTTGTGGACCAGCCAGGGGTATCCATGAAAATTGAAGATCACAGGCTTGTCTGAAGTGAAGAGAGAGTCAAAATCACGATCTGACAAACCGTGAGGGTGCTCTGCCTCAGGCTGCAACCGGTACAGGTCGACCACATTGATGAAACGAATCTTCAGATCGGGACAATGCTCTCGTAGGATGGCCACGGCAGCCAGCGCCTCCTGCGTCATGATGTCGCCCGCGCTCGCGACGACGACATCCGGATCGACTCCCGAGTCGTTGCTGGCCCAATCCCAAATACCAATGCCGTTGGTGCAATGAATGATCGCAGCCTCCATGTCCAGATAGACCAGGTGAGGCTGCTTGTCGGCGACAATCACGTTCACATAATTCTCGCTGCGCAGGCAATGATCGGCCACGCTGAGTAGGCAGTTGGCGTCGGGAGGCAGATAGATTCGCGTAACATTTGCGCTCTTATTACTGACCAGATCCAGAAAGCCAGGATCCTGATGGGTGAATCCATTGTGATCCTGCCGCCAAACCAGCGACGAGATCAGGAGATTCACAGACGAAATCGGCGCGCGCCAATCCAGCTCGAGTTTTGACTTCTCCAGCCACTTGGCATGCTGGTTGTACATGGAATCGATAATGTGGACGAAAGCCTCGTAGGTATTGAAGAGACCATGCCTGCCAGTGAGAACGTAGCCCTCGAGCCAGCCCTCGAGAGTGTGCTCGCTGAGCATTTCCATGACACGGCCATCGGGAGCAATGTCAGTGCCATCGGCATCCTCGGGCTTGATTTCAGCAAGCCAGGTTTTAAGGCTGGCTTCGTAAACATCCTGCAGGCGGTTGGAAGCGTTTTCGTCCGGGCTGAACAGACGAAAGCTGTTCATGTTGTTCCGCATGACATCACGCAGGAATTTGCCCAGGGTCTCGGTGGGTGAGATCTCTTTCGTTCCCGGTCCGTCAATGGCGACCGCGTAGTCACGAAAGTCTGGAAGGCTGAGCGGCTTGCGCAGCTTTCCCCCGTTGGCATGAAGATTGGCGCTCATGCGACGCTCGCCGCGGGGTGCAAGCTCCTGGAGCTCGGCGGCCAGCCTGCCATTTTTGTCGAACAGTTCTTCAGGCTTGTAACTGCGCATCCACGATTCGACGATCTTCAGATGTTCCGGATTGGTCTGCACATCGAGCACCGGCACCTGATGCGCTCGCCAAAATCCTTCAACTTTGTGTCCATCCACCTGCTTCGGCCCGGTCCATCCTTTCGGGGTGCGAAGTATGATCATCGGCCAGCGTGGCCGTTCCGCGCGGCCACTGCTTCGCGCTTCCTTCTGGATCGAACGAATTTGCTGAACACAGGATTCCACCGCAGCGGCCATCTTCGGATGCATCAACTGAGGGTCGTCCCCTTCGACCACAAGAGGCGTCCATCCGTATCCGCGAAAAAGACTGTCAAGTTCTTCGGGTGATATGCGAGCGAGCAGGGTGGGATTCGCAATCTTGTATCCGTTGAGATGGAGAATTGGCAGGACTGCGCCGTCACGAATCGGATTCAGAAACTTGTTGGAATGCCACGACGTTGCCAGCGGCCCCGTCTCCGCCTCACCATCCCCGACCACCACACTCACGATCAGATCAGGATTGTCGAACGCAGCGCCGAACGCATGGGAGATGCTGTAGCCGAGTTCCCCACCTTCGTGAATCGATCCCGGAACCTCCGGCGTGCAATGGCTTCCGAGCTGGCCGGGAAAGGAAAAAGCACGGAACAGCTTCAGCATCCCGGCTTCGTCGAGACTTTTCTCCGGGTAAATCTCGGAATAGGTCCCCTCGAGATAACAATTTGAAATCACCGCTGGCGCGCCGTGTCCGGGGCCGGAGATGTAAATCATATCCAGGTCGTACTTGCGGATCACGCGATTCAGGTGGACCCAGGTGAAGGTCTGGCCGGGGTCTGAGCCCCAGTGTCCCAGCAAGCGATTCTTGAAATGCTCGGGACGAAGCGGTTGCCTAAGCAGCGGATTGTCGCGCAGGTAGATCATGCCCGCGCACATGTAGTTACAGGCCCGCCAGTATGCGTCGATCTTGCGCAGCTCATCGGAGGTGAGTGTCGAGTTGGGGGAAGCCGGTTGCGGCCCACGATTCTGTGTCACAGTCATAAAAATCACACTTCCCTGCACACTTCGTTTGATTGAAATTTCACGAACCACGCAGGGGCAGATGGGAACATCTGTCCCTACGCGGTTCGTAATCGCAGTTTACTATTCCGCCTGATGACGCGTTTCCCACAGGATGCGCCCGATTAAAATCGGGCTCACACATGAAAATCCTTGTGCTGAATTCGGGGTCCAGCAGCCAGAAGAGCTGTCTGTACGAAATTGGCAACGCATTGCCTGATGATCCGCCAGCCCGTCTTTGGGAGGCTACGATCGAGTGGCGCGGCGGGTCGGCGAAAGTCGAAATCAGAAACGCAAAGGGATTTGCCAGAACTCAGCAGACCGAAGCTACCGCTCGCGCCAAAGTCGTCGAGAGCGTGCTCGATACTATGTGGAATGGCGAGGCCAGCGTCGTAGATTCTCCTTCGAAAATCGATGTGGTGGGACATCGCGTCGTACATGGCGGTCCGCAATTCGAAGATCCCATAGTCATCACGGCCGAGGTGAAGGCGGCAATCGCAGGGGTCTCTGCTTTCGCTCCGCTGCACAATCGCGCTGAACTCGAAGGCGTCGAGGCTATCGGCAAATTGCTGGGGAACGTGCCTCAGGTCGCGGTGTTTGACACGGGTTTTCACAAGAACATGCCGCTGGCCGCGGCAGTGTACCCAGGGCCGTATGAATGGGTCTCGGCTGGAATCCGGCGCTACGGCTTTCACGGCATCAATCACAAGTATTGTGCGCGGCGGGCGGCACAGCTGTTGCGCAAGGATCTGAATTCCCTTCGGCTTGTAACCTGTCATCTCGGAAACGGCTGCTCGCTCGCCGCTGTTCGAGACGGCAGAAGCGTCGACACCACTATGGGGTTCACGCCGCTCGAGGGCTTGATGATGGGTACGCGCTCGGGTTCCGTCGATCCCGGGATTCTCACTTACTTAATGCGTCAAAAAAAGCTTACAGGAGAACAACTGGATGACCTGCTGAACCAGCGTTCCGGACTTTTGGGAATCTCGGGGGTGTCCGCGGATATGCGCGAGATCCTCAATGCAATCAAGAACGGAAATCACAGGGCCAAACTGGCTCTCGACATTTATGTACATCGCCTGCGGTCAGGCATTGGTTCCATGATCGCAGTTTTGGGTGGAGTCGATGCGCTCATTTTCACGGCAGGAGTGGGAGAGCACTCCCCGGATGTGCGAGCGCAGACCTGCGACAATCTGGGATACGCAGGCCTGAAACTCGATGCCACAAAGAACGCGCGATCGCCTGCCGACCAGGATATCTCCACCACCGATTCGGCTGCGCGCATTCTCCTCATTCGCGCCCAGGAAGATTGGGAGATTGCGCGCGATTGCTGGAAGCTCTTGAGCAGGAACTAGGCACCGCGTGCCCCGCTTCGGGGAAGTTGAAAAGGAGAGTCCCCACGCCGCTTCTGCCGCTGCACTGTTAGGGGTCCTTCGACCGCGTGGCTGCTTCGCGAAGCGAAGCAGCCTCTTCGCTCAGCATGACAGCTTCCTACTGGCTCGGAATTACCGTCCGCAGCTGAGCCGAGTACTTACTCTCCTTGCCGTGAGCGTCGACCGCCGTGTTGACGTAGTAATAAGTTTGCCCGCCCTGAACAGAGATATCGACGTAATTCGTGCGGGATTCCAGAGTAGAAGTCAGTTTCGTATACGGACCCCCTGAGGTTTTGCCGCGGTAAATGTAGTACCCGATCACCGGCGACCGGCTCGGGTTCCAGGAAAGACCGACGCTGTGTTGAGGAGCGCCCGTCCCTGCCCCGGTCAGAGTTTCGATCAGAAGTGTGGTCCCGGCAGCTCCGGCGAGCGAGATGCTTCCGGATGCCGTCCCGCTGGCCCGGGGAGTGAAATTCAGTGTGGCAGAAACACTCTGGCCGGCAGCGATGGTTTTGGGAAGAGAAAATCCTCCCAGCGTGAACTCCGAGTTTGTCGTGCTGGCCGACGAGATAGTCACGCTCGATCCCTGCGCCGACAGAGTGAACGCGAGGCTCCTGCTGCTACCCAGAGTTACGTTGCCGAAGTTCAGCGCGGCCGCGCTGGTCGTCAGCCCTCCAGCCGAAACACCGGTCCCAGAGAGAGTAATCAAGTGGGAAGGGGTTCCCCAGGCATTCGAGAAGACGGTAATTTGTCCAGTCTTAGTACCGCTGGCCTGGGGCCTGAAAGCGACGGTGAATGTGATGCTCCGGCCCGGCGGCAAAGTGATTGGCAGGCTTAATCCGCTCAGGCTGAATCCGGAGCCGCTCACACTCGCCCGTGAAATCGTTACGGATGAACTACGGTAGTTGTTAGTAAAGGTTTCGTATTGCGACTGCGTGCTGCCGGTTGGAATATTTCCGAAACTCACACTCGACGAGCTGAAGTCGAGCGACAGGGCTGAAGCTCCGCTGGCAGCGGAGATGAGAAATAGTGCAATGGTACAAATCCCGAATGGGGGCCGATGGAGAATTTGGGGGAAAGGCATGCCGAGAGTTTCGCGGTTGACAGAAAGTCTCGGTAGGTCTGACTAGGACATCTGCCCGATCACAGGTTCCCAGACCTCTGAGTATGAGAAAGGTTGACGGTCGCTCGCAGGTGTGTATCCCTTTGAAAATCGCCGCGTGAGCATGGAAGACGATCCGAATGAGGTGGATCAGAAAAGGATCAACGTATGGCTGCAGAGGCCGTGCCGGCAGGAATGGGGTTTCTTGAGGCTGAAAACTTTTCCCGCCGTAGTTATCGGATGTATCGCTCGGATAGTTGCGACAAAAATCGAGCGCTCCAGTGGCGTCTGATGGCGCAGCTTCGGGGCGCAATTTGTCTCAACGAAATTACAAAATCGCTACGCCCATTATCTTGACTAATCGTCAGCCCATGGATATGCTTTTGCCCTCCAAGCCTGCTTCCACAGCGGCGAGTTTGCGGCGGCTGCAGCTTGCAAGCGGCCCCGAACTAAGCAAGGACCTTGGGTTTCACGCGAATCACTGTAATCGAGTCGTCGGTGAGAAGCACCGCTCAGGCTTCTTCAGTTTTACGCAATTTTTGGGGAGGTGGGTTTTGTTGCTGAAAAGAGTTGCAATCCTGGTGCTGTTTATTTCTATTGGGTTGTTCGCTGCCGCACAGACGCAGGCGCCGAATCTTTTTAACGTCGTGCCTTACTCGTCCCTGCATCAGGGAGCGGTTGCCAGCGTGACCAGCTATCACGGATCTCCGTGTTCGCTAACGCCTTCTTCGCTGCCTGCGTGCGGGGCGCAACTCAGCGATCCGAATAACTTTCAGGCCCTGGGTGGGGTCTTGAACCTGAGCAATTCGCTGAATGCCAGCATCGCAACCGCCCTTGCGGTCATTCCACTGGCTTCGCCGGCATCGGGCGTAATCATCAAGATGGACCCGACGACGGGTGCGGAATTGCCGGTCAGCAGCACGCTTGGCCCCATTTTTACGGAACGGGCCGAGACCATCGGCAAGAACAAGTTGTACATCGGGTTTTCCAATCAGAATTACCATTTCACTTCACTGAACGGCGAGTCCATCAAAGGGCTGCGGGTTTTGGATCCAGGGGGGGTGTCTTCGAATATTTCGTTCAACGGAAGTTTCCTCCCGACGTTTCCGACTACGGTTGACGTCGCGATGGATGTCCGGCTCTCGCAAAATATAGCCTTCGTTACCTACGGCGTCACCAACCGCTTCGATGTCTCCGTGGGACTCCCGGTCATTCACTCCGAAGTGTCGTCGCGGACCACCAACGGACAGATCTTTGTGGGCGACGGGTTCAATGGGAATGGAAACGGAAATTGCTGGTGCGTCGACACGTTTACTCCCGGAGTAGCGCCAGTCAACGGAAGCGGCCTGATCCTTTCGGATATCAACTTCGCGAACGACTCCAAGACAGGGTTTGGAGATATGCTGCTCCGGTTCAAAGGCAACGTGATTGAGGGGCATAAGATGGCTCTCGCGGTCGGAGCCGACTTGCGCTTGCCCACGGGCGATGAGAAAAACTTCCTGGGCACGGGCGCTTTCGCGGTCAAACCCTTTGCCGCGCTCTCGCTTTACACCAAGCCGTTCAACAACGGCATTGTTTTTTCGCCCCACGTGAATGTGGGATGGCAGTTTGCCGGCAAGAGCATTCTGGGTGGAGGCATCTCAGGTGCGACAACCGTGGCGTTGGCAAACGGGGGCACCGGCCTCGGCACTCCCTTCACCACGACCAAAGACTACCTGCCGGATATTTTCTCCTGGGCGATCGGAACTGAAGTGGCCTTTGGACGACGCAACACCGTGGTCGTCGACGTTCTGGGAAATCAGATTGGATGGATCCACGGCATTCAGAATATGACCAACGGGTCGGTCTCGAACGTTCCATCTCCCCAGACCAGCGCGCAATCCGCGCCGCTCGTCACCGCTTCGGGTCTGGTAAGTGCAGGTCGCGTGGCGTTCGGAGAATACAGCGGGGCTTTTGGCTACAAGGCGCGGATCGCGGGTAACCTGGTCGCTACCTTCAACGCGCTGATCCGCTTCGACAGTAACGGACTGACTGACCGTTTCGTCCCGCTTTACGGCATCAGCTACACGTTCTAGGAAAATCTACTGCCCAAAGGGATCGCTGATTAACCAGCGGTCCCCGTTTTTGTACAGCGAGACCTTTACAGCCTTCCTGTTTTGCTTCGGTTGAATGCCCGGCCCGGTGGTTTCAGAAATCAAGTCACAAGGAATTTGCGCGGTATCGCCGGAAACGGTTGGGTCTCCGATTGCCTGCAACTTGATTGAGACTTTGTATCCGGCAGGAGGATGCAGGGCCTTCACGTATTGGTCCGTCGCACCCGGCCAAATATCCTTCAATTCCCTGGGCTGTTGGTGGTCAAAAGCGGCATTGAACGCATCCAAAGGCTGTTGCAGGCTTTTTTTCTGAGCCTCGCGCAATGCCATCTGATCGAGGATGGCCTGGGCGTCCGCACGATGCGCGCTGGGACGCCTGCCCAGAAAAGCCTGGAGCGCGCTTTTATCTTTCTTATCTAGCTTGCTCCAGAGAACCTCCTCGGAATTTTCATCCGGCACGGATTTTTTCGAGAATTGCCGGGTCGATAATTGCTGGATCGTCGCGCGCGCTTCGTTACCATGTTTTCCGGATGGAAATTTCTGCAGATAAGTATTCAGTCCCGCCGCATCCTCGGTGGTGCGAGCCCACAGGACATCGTCAGCCCGTGCGACGGCGCGATCATGATATTGGCCGGAGGGATAGCGCTTGAGGAATTCATCCAGCGCGGCGGAATCATTGGTGTTCGCAACCGTTTGCCAGTCGAGGCGCGCGATCTCTCCCTGAGCTTCCTCGGCATGCCTGCCGTGCTGATAGCGGTTCACATAATCGTGGATCGCACTCAGCGAATTGCTGCTCTTTGCCTGCGCCCAGTAGATGTCATCCAATTTCGATTCTGCTTCAGTGCGGTGCGCTCCGCTGGCATAGCGGCTCAGGTAAGCGTTGACATCATCGGCGTTGACCGAGTCCTTGACGCGCGCCCAATCGGACTCCTCGGGCCGTGGTGCTGAGCCCGTAGAGGAAGGTGGTGGAGGAGTTGGGGCAATTTTGAAATCCGGTTGAGAGAGTTCGACCCGGCCGCCTGCGGGAAATTGCCGCGTGATCGGATTCGGCGATTCGTTCTTCGCAACGATCGCAACCTGGTGCTCACCGGCGGGAACAGGTGTCGAGAAAGCCCCG
The DNA here is from genome assembly GCA_963795245.1 of Terriglobia bacterium. GTDB lineage: Bacteria > Acidobacteriota > Terriglobia > Terriglobales > Acidobacteriaceae > JAIQFF01. Next base: position 66,546 of record CAWCHA010000002.1, read on the forward strand.
CGATTCGTGGCTTTGCCCTTCAAGGCGCCGTCGACCATCACTTGAGCGCCAGCAGGGACCCCGCGAATCACCAACTGCCCGGGTTTTTCCGGGACGGGCGTGGATACTGCGGTCGTCGGTTGCGCAGGCGGGGACTGCGAGGGCTGCGCCGGCAAGCTTGGGATCGAAGGGGCCATTGAGATATCGACTGCGTTCGTTCCCTGCGCACCCACTGATATCGACTTCGTCGTGCTTTCGTAACCCTCCAGCTGCGCCTCGATTTCATAATTGCCGGGAGCCAGTTTGATATTGCAGTCGGGCGTAACGCAGGACTGGTTCGTATGATTGATTCGAATCGAAACTCCGGCTGGCGTGGTCACGATCCCGAGCGGGACTTTGGAAGGCAACGATTTCACCCACCATATTCCCGCCGACAAAACGACGACCGCGACGGCTCCGATCGCAACTGCATTGGTCGGAAAGGGCTTAGTCTGGCGCTGCGGCGGACGCTTCGCTGGAATTTTAACCGGCTTCGGCGCCGCAACCGGCTTCGGTACTTCGACAACCGGAGCCACTCGAGCTGGCACGACGAATTCGACATTTTCGACCGGGGATTCAGGTGTGGTCGCTGGCTCTTTGAATGTCTGAGTAGACGCCGTCGGCGCTGGCGGAGTTTCTAACTGGTGCACCGCCGACAGCTCTTGAGTCTGGTGAAAGTCGACCTGCGTCTCTTGTTGCGCTCGGCGAATCTCTGCTTGCTCGCGAGCTTCGGCAGCGCGCAATCGGGATTCTTCGCGACGTTTTTCTTCTTCCTGCTGTTTGTGCTGTTGTTGGAGTAAGAGTTCCTGCTGTCGTTCTGCTTCCAGCTGCCGGACGCGCTCACGCTCGCGCAGACGATTTTCAACCTCGCTTCTCGCGTGCGTAAGTTGCGGCTCGTCCGGAAATGCCGCCAGCCCGCTTTCCAAATGACGCAACTCTCTATCGAGGTCGCCATCCTTTCGCGCAGCGCCGGCTTGCGAGAGATAACCCGCAACCAACTGCTCTTTCTTTCGATCCTCTACACGGGTTTGGAGAGTTTGTAGAAGCGAAGGATCGGGCTTCAGCTCCCCGGAATGCTGCAAAAGAGAGTTGGCGGATTGCCAGTCGGCTTTCAGCGCCAGGTCGAAAGCCCGAGTCAGCTGATCGAGGGCTTGCTTGCGAATGACCGGATCCTGCGGCGCAGTCTCACAGCCGCGCTTGAGCGAAGTAAGACCCTTTTCCCACAGACTCTTCTCGAATGCTTTTTCGGCCGGAGCAAGTAGTTTCTGGGCTTTGGCTCTGAGCTTGACCGCTTCCCTTATCCGGTTATCAAGATCAGCGAGTTCGCTTTCGCCAGAAAATTCCTGCTGCGCCTGTCGCAGGACGGTTTCGGCCTGCTCCAGATCGCCCGACGCAACGATGCTTTCGACTCTTTGAACCTGTTCCGCCAGCCTTCGAGCCGCCTCCGCCTTTTTCGCGGCGAGTTGTTCCTCGGAAAGCCTTTTAACTCTCTCGACATTGCGGGGCAGATCGGGGTACTGCGGATAGACGGCCTGGAGCGCGTCCCACTGCGTCAGCGCATCGTCGTAGTGTTTCGATTCCTCTTCGACACGCGCCTGGTTCACCAACTGGGTGACTTGCGTCTTGAGTTTGAGCGCCTCGTTTAATTTCAGTTCGAGAGTCGGCTCGTCGGGAAACTGGGTCAAGGCCTCGGCCAGAATCTGGGTTCGCTGCTCCAACTGCGTTTCCTGATCGGCGCGCTGCTTCACCTGGTACAGAAAGTTTTGTTTCTCGAATTGCTCGGTTTCCCGCTGGTCTCGTTCTCGAACCTGCTGCTGGAAAATTTCACCGAATTCCTTCAGCCTCGAGTCGTCCGCATAGGTCGAAAGTCCGCGCGAAATCTCGTTCAGCGCGGCTTTAGGATCGCCTCCCGCGTGCAATCGTTTGGCCTGCTCCAGGCACCTGCCTACACCATCTTCGCGCTTGCGGTCTGCGATCCTCGCCAGCAACTCGGACGGAGCCTGATAGTTCTGTTGCAACTCTCCGGCCTGTCCCAGCAGGGATTCCGCGGTACGCCAGTCCGTTCGCACGGCGGCTTCGGCTCCCTGCGCAAACGCCGACAGCGCCGCCGCGCGGAGGGCCGGCAAGTGCTCGGCTGCGGCGAATGCCTCTCGCAGCAGGTCAGCCGCACGCTTCCATGATCCTTTTCGAAACAGGGCTTGAGCTTCTGACAATTTGGATTGGGCGTCAGATTTTTTCGCCGTCTCCAGGTCGATGAGCGTTTCCAGCTCAGACAGATCTTCGCGGCCGGCGAACTCCGTCAGGGTCTGCTTCAGTAGATCAGCGGCACCGGTGATTTCACCCGCCTCGACGTGGCGCTGAATTTCCGCCTTTCGCTGGCGAGCCAAACCATTGGTCGCCAGTTGCTTCAAGCCGTCATATTCGGCTTTCAACGCAGGTGGGACTGAGGACGCTCGCTCAGATACAAGTTCGAGGCGGTCGAGCGCGGCGCGATGCTGCGCCGCATTCAGCAGCATGCGCGCATCGCTCAGAGCTTTTTGGACGGCACCGCTCGACGCCGCCGATAGCTTGCCTGAAATGTGAGCTAATTGCTGTTCCAGTTCGGGGGCGCCGCCGTATGCACTCCGGCTTTCTTCCAGGAGTGCGATCGCCCCAACGTAGTCTTCCGCTGCGGCAAGTTCTCCAGATCTCTGGATCGATTCATCGATCTGACGAAGACGATCCTCTTCGTGGCCTGCCGCTTCGAGCAGTTTTTGGAAGTCTGCACTCTTCAAGAATGAAGCCGGCTGCGCTTTCAGCAGACTGATCGCTTCACTCGGCTTTCGGGATTCAATCAGCTTGCCGGCTGCGGTGAGAACCGATTCCAGCTTTTTCTCATGATCGAGGAAGGCATGGCGAGCTTCTCCGAGAAGAATGGTGAGTTCCTCGTCGGGAATTTCCTGTAAGGTCTTTTCCAACAGTTGGATCGCGGGGTCATACTCCTCGCCCGTGATCAAGGCGCGCGCCCGGTCCGCCGCGATTTCTGCCGTCTCGCGGCGTTTTTCGTGGGCTGCGTCTTCCTTCGCAAACTGGAGCAGGTCGTCAATCTCGCCGGCATCCTGCAATTCGTTTCTGGCGGTGTCCAGAATGCGGATCGCTTCGTCATGCTGCTTCGCCCGCAAAGCCTCCCTTGCTCTCTGAAGATATTCGGCCTTGCGCTTTTCGAGGCGCTCGCGTTCCACGTTTTCGCGGACCACCAGCAGGAGCGATTGCAGGCGCGGCTCGCCGCCAACTTTGGCCAGTGCGGCCTCAAGACGTCCGACCAATTCCTCGCCGCGCCCCTGTTCGAGCAACGAGCTGGCCATGGCAAGTTGTTCGTCGATGAAGCGCTTGCGTTCGGCAACCTGGCGCTGCTTCTCTGCCAGCGCCTTGAGTTTCAGCAGGCCTCGCTCCTGGGGAAAACTCTTCAGGCCCTGATCGGCTTTCTCGGCCGCGGTGGAGTAATCGTCGCGATTGAGCGCGTCTTCGATTTCACGATTGATCGCTTCCAGTTCCTTGCGGCGTCGCTCCTGTTCCTTCGCTGTGTTCGCGGATTCCATCAGCGCGCGAATCTGCGGGGCCGCCGGATCCAGTTCCTGAGCCTGTTGCAGTAATTCCAAAGCGGCGGTAAATCTTCGCGACGAGATGTCTCTTCGCGCCTGCTCCAGGTAATTTTCCAATTGCTGCTGGCGCGCGCGTTCGGCAAAATCGCTTTCGATCGTCCTCTGCAACGACCGGGCCTGAGTGTCATTCGGGACAATGGCCAGCGCCTCTTCAATGGTTTGCCGGGCCATGTCCAGATCGCCCATCTGGTGGGCAGATTCCGCCAGTCTCACCGCGCGCTGGAATTTCTGGGCGAGCAGTTCGGAGGCTTTCACCGTATCGCGCAGCTGTTTCAGCTCGGCGCTGTCTTTATCCAGGCTGATGGCCCGGTCGAGGAGCTCGAGCGCGGTTGCATATTGTTTCTGTCCGAATGCGTCTTCGGCCTGCAAGCGCAGCTGCTGTATCTCTTCGTCGATTTCCTGCCGCTGTATTTTTTCCTGGAGGTCGCGCAGCAGGTGGGAAGCCTTGGTGTGGTGCCGATCGATTTTCAGGATCTGCAAGACCTGTCCCTTGGCGCGATGCAGATCGTTGTTCTCGATGAGCTGCGTGGCTTCCTGGAGATAGCGGTGAATCATCTCCTGCTTCAACTGGCTTTGCAGCTGCCCCAGGTCGAGGGCAAACTCTTCCGCCGAGGCGTAGCGTTCGTTGCGGTCTTTAGCCAGCGCGCGATCGACAATCGCCTGAAGCTGCGGCGGATACGAAGCCAGAAAATCCTTCAGCGGAGGGGGCGGCTCGTGGATGATCTTTAACAGCGTGGATGCCGTACTCTCGCCCTCGAAGGGCAGCGCGTAAGTAAAGAGCTGATACAACACAACGCCGGTGGAGAAAATGTCAGTGCGGGCATCGACCTGTCGTCCGTTCACCTGTTCGGGCGACATATAGCTGATGCTGCCGACAATCTGGCCGGTACGGGTAACGTTCTTGTCGCCGAAATGGGCAATGCCAAAATCGACAATCTTTACCCCGCCGCCAGTGCACACCATGACGTTGGCGGGCTTGATGTCGCGGTGCACGATCCCGCGCGTGTGCGCATAGTTCAGGCCCTGGCAGACGGCAATTACCAGCTCGATTTTTTCCACGATGGTGAGCTGCCGGCGCGATGAAATAACCGAATCCAGGCTTTCCCCGTCCAGGTATTCCATGACCAGATAGGGATTGCCCTCGTGGTCGCCCAATTCAAAGACAGTGACGATGTTGGGGTGCTGAAGGCTGGCGGTGGATTGTGCTTCCCGGTAAAAGCGTTTCAACAAATCTGAGTTGTCGGAGAATTGTCCGGTCATCATCTTGATGGCGACCAGACGGTCCAGATATGGGTCGGACCCTTTGTAAACGACGCCCATGCCCCCGCGACCGATGACGTCGATCACGTCGTACTTGCCGATCTTGGTGGGTCGATTTACGGCCATAACCGGGGACCGCTGCGTCAGTGCAGGACTGAAAGAAAACTGCGGAACAGACTGCTTCGGGCCGCTGCTGACAGGAAGCGACCGCACCACGTGACGGTGCATATTGTGCTACGAACCGCTAATGGCTGCAACTAAAGTGAATGAAAAGAAGTTTCGAAATAGGGTCATCCTGAGGGACTTTAGTCCCGAAGGAATCTGGCGCGAGCGCTCACTATGGCCGTCCTACTTCAGATCCGCTTCGCGCCAGATGCTTCGCAAGCTCAGCATGACCCCCATCTATGGAATTTATCGCTCCACGGATGAAACGTTTTGCAGTCAAAGCCTCCGGGCTGGCCCCATTCCGTGAACAATCGACATTCTCAGTTCACAACCGCTGGTGGAGATGCTGCACGGGCGAGGACGTTCGCGCCGACATCCTGGAGCCTGTGGAAAAGCCCTCTCCGAGCCCCTTTTGAGCCGAGAAGGGGTCCATAAAATTGCCGGAATCCAGTTGACATCATGACACTTTGCTATTAGGATTCGGCGCCTCAAGAGTCCTCGCTGTCCGGAGCCCCCCAACCATGTTGTCAGCGAGACCAATATCTTCATTTCGCGTATTGCGATCTCGGGACAAGCAGTATTAATCCCGATTAAGGGCAGGGCTTTGCGGCATGGCACCAGCCGCAAACAGGAGCGGAAGAATGTTCCCGCGCAGGACCGCAAATCGTCCTCAAGCACAAGACGATGCAGCGGCGGCGTCTCCCAGTGCCGATGTCTACAAGCTGATCGAAACCAGCTTGTCCTATTCCCATGCCATCGCCGCCGAAGTGATGCGCAAACTTCCTCCCGAACTTGAGAAAAAAGACATTGAGGGATGGGCCGAATTGGGCCTGGTCGAGGCCGCCAATTCGTTCGATCCCACCCGGGGGGTCCAGTTCAAGACCTTCGCCTACTACCGGATTCGCGGCGCGATTTACGACGGTCTGCGGAAGATGGGCTGGTATCCGAAGGGCCAGTACCGAAAAATACGCTTTGAGATGGCTGCCAACGAGTATTTGAAGGACGTCTCAGCGGGTGCCTCAGGCACCCCCTCTGCTGAAGCGCAGTTACTGAACCTGAAGGATTTAACCGCCAACCTGGCCACCTGTTACATGCTTTCGCTGGATACGATGCCGCAAGAGCCCGTCGATCAAAGCCTGGTTTCAGCCGAGGAAGCTGTGGTCCTCGCCGAGCAAAACAAGAACTTGCGCCGATCATTGGCGCAACTGCCGGACACCAACCGCCAGATCCTGGAGCACTGCTATTTCCAGGGCCTGACCCTGGAGCAGGTCGGGCGCAAACTTGGTCTGTCGAAGTCCTGGGTATGCCGCCTGCACGCCAAGTCGTTGGAGCTGCTGCGCAAGAAACTGGTCCAGGTAGCTGCGCCCGCTGCCCTGCCCCACGCAACGTTTACAGGAACCATCCGATAACCTGAATGTCATGGTTGACCCAATTGTCAGTAAAACCGCGGCCAAGCCGATCACGAACGCGACCGAGGATGGCGCGGCCAGTCCGTTAAAGACCTCCGAATCCAAATTTGACAAGGTCCGCACCCGCTTGCAGGACGAGCAAGCCCAGAAGCTTCAGCTGCCGCCCGAGGTCAAGCAGATCCCGCCCGACCAGAAGAAAGTGCTTCAAGCCGAACTGTCCGCCCGACTGGATAAGACCAAGGGGGCGTCTGCTCACGAGGTGTTCGGCGTAGACATGAAGCGGACGAAAGAAAAAGTTGACAACCTGGCGGCGCGCGTAAACTCGTTGCCCAAGACCTCTGCGTTCGATCCCATTCGCAGCCGCCTGACCAATATCGACTCGGAATTCAAGTCCACCGGGCAGCTGCTGGATTCGCTCAAGAACACGCAGAATCCGCAGGACCTGATGAAAATACAGATGCAGATGTATCAGCTCGGGGAGAATCTGGAGCTGATGAGCAAAGTTGTGGAGCAGGTGACTTCCGGAGTGAAGTCGATTCTTCAAACGCAACTGTAGAGACTACTTCTTTCAACCGAGGCTAGATTGCGCCGCCGACATCTTGCAAAACAGATTGTGCTGCTGTTCCTGACCCTGTCTCTCACTGCCTGCATGCGGCATGAGCTGCAAACAGGGCTGACTGAGGGGGATGCTCAGGAGATCGTGGTGCTGTTGAACGAAAACGGGATTGACGCTTCGGCCGCCAAGGAAGTCAGCGAGAAAAAGGGCGAGGAGAAGTGGAGCGTACTGATCCGCGGCGGTGACCAAACCCTGGCTCAGGCCTGGCGCGTTCTCCAGGAAAATGGCCTGCCTCGCGAAAAAGATAAGTCGCTGGAGGATGTCTTCTCTAATTCAGGGATGATTCCCACCGCTACCGAAGAGAAGGCGCGGCTGCTGGTCGGGGTCTCAGGTGAAATCAACCGCACCCTCAAGTCGATTGCCGGAGTCGTGGACGCCCGGGTTTTAGTCGTGCTGCCAGACAGCAGTCCCCTGCTGGACAAAAGCGAGCGGGTTCCGCCCACTGCTTCGGTGCTGATCAAGTATCGGGGCAGCCAGGTGCCCTTGAGCGAAGATGACGTAAAGAAGCTGGTCGGGCGGGCCGTCGAAGGATTACTGCCGGAGAATGTCGCGGTTGTGTACAAGAAAATCGAACTGAAGCAAGGCACCGACCGCAGCCTGATTCCACAGCTGGGGAATCAGGAGTTTCTGGTGGGTGCGTTGATCCTGCTGACGATTTCCAGCGTGGGCTGTATCGGCATGATCGGTAAAAGCCGCTGGCAAAAGTCGAAGATCGAACAACTGGAGCAGCAGGTGCGGGCCGCGCAACGTCCGGCGCCCGCCCAGATCGCAGAGCCGAAAACTGCGAGGGTGAGTTGAATCTGGAAGTGTTTTGCTATGTGGGATTATTGCGGTTCCCAGAGCAGCTGATAGCCTCCATTCCATTATTGCCTGAGGCGCAGCGGACCCAGGCAGACGCCTTGCTGGCAACCCTGAAAGACGCGCCCAGGCCGGAATTGCTGCGGAAGTGGTCGCGGCTGCGTGAGAATGAATGCGCGGCGATCCGGAAGGATGCCCTGGAACGGGGAATCCGGCTGGACGACCTTCCACCTTCGATTCGAGAAGGATGCGTCACCTGGTTGCTCGATCAAAATGAGTGACAAAATTCTAAAAGCCGATGCCCTGCCGGAAAAATTGCTGGGCTCCACGCCGAAGGTCCTGAAACGCGAAGCCTACGAGGCCTCTCGTGAAGCCCATGACGTGGTTTCCGTCGCCCAGGATAAAGCCCGGCAAATTTTGGAAGACGCTGAACGCGAGGGCGATGCCATCCGGGAGCAGGCCCGGCAGAATGGCTACACCGAAGGCTTGTCGAAATGGAACCAGATTTTGGCCGGGTCCAGTCAAAAGGCTGAAGAGCTTGCAAAAGTCTGGGAAGACACGATGCTGAAGCTGTCCGTCCGGGTCGCGGAAAAGATCATCGGAGAACAGCTGAAACTCCATCCCGATACCATCGTCAGCATGATCAAAGAGGTATTGCAGGGTGTTCGCTTCGGCAAGCACCTGATCATCCAGGTGAACGAGGACGATGCAGCGGAATGCCGCTCCCGGATTACGAGCCTGAGGGCGTCTCTGGGGGTCAGCAACGAGATTGAGATTGTGGCGTCCACGTCCGTTCCGCGCGGCGGTTGCCTCATCGAGAGCGAGCTTGGCGTGGTGGATGCACGCCTCGAGACCCAGTTGAAATGCCTGGAGGATGTGCTGGTCCGCGGCGTTTCCGGCGACTAAGCACAATAAAAACCATGGCCAACCGGGTAGCCGACATCAGCAAGTATCTCGACCGGATCGAGCGCGCCTCTCCGGTGCAGGTCCGGGGCCGGGTAAAAGAAGTTATCGGGCTGGTGGTAAGAGCGGTCGTCCCCGATGCCTGGATCGGCGAAATCTGCCTGATCCGCAATCCGCGTTCGTCAACTCCTCTCAAAGCTGAAGTGGTTGGTTTTCGCGACGGCGACGTCCTGCTGATGCCTTTGGGCGAACTGGTCAACATAGGCCCGCACAGCGAAGTCATCCCCACCGGAAACTGCCTCACGGTCAAAGTGGGCAACGGCTTGCTGGGCCGCGTTTTGAACGGTCTCGGCGAGCCAATGGACGCGGAGTTCAAGGGCCCGCTGGTGAACTGCGACGAAGAATTTCCCGTGCTGGGCAGTCCTCCCGATCCGCTGAAACGTATGCGGGTGACGAAGCCTATCTCGCTGGGTGTTCGCGCAATCGATGCCGTGCTGACCGCGGGTGAAGGACAACGTATCGGACTGTTCGCCGCGGCCGGCGGTGGTAAGAGCACGCTGCTGGGAATGATCGCCCGCAATACCGAAGCCGACGTCAACGTCATCACTCTGGTCGGTGAACGCGGCCGTGAAGTGCGTGACTTTATCGAGCAGGATCTGGGACCGGAGGGCGTCAAGCGTTCCGTAATCGTCTGTGCGACTTCCAACGAATCATCGCTGGTCCGTTTGAAAGCGGCGTACGTGGGAACTGCGATCGCCGAATATTTTCGCAACAAGGGGCTGAAGGTCATTCTGATGATGGATTCAGTCACGCGCTTTGCCCGGGCTCAGCGCGAGATCGGCCTGGCCTGCGGCGAACCACCCGCCCGCGCGGGATACACTCCGTCCGTCTTCGCCGAATTGCCCAAGCTGCTGGAACGCTCCGGCAACTCCGATAAGGGTTCGATCACGGCCCTCTATACCGTGCTGGTGGCGGGCGACGACATGAATGAACCGGTAGCTGACGAAGTCCGCTCCATTCTGGATGGTCACATCATTCTGTCGCGCGAGTTGGCGGCTCGAAATCATTATCCGGCGATCAGCATTCTGGATAGCGCCAGCCGCGTGATGAGTGCCGTCACCTCCAAGGACCATCGCAAATCGGCTGGAGAACTGCGAGAAGCGCTCGCGATTTACAAAAAGAATGAGGACCTGATTCTGCTCGGCGCTTACAAGAGCGGCAGCGACAAACGGGTCGATGACGCTCTGGGAAAAATCGATGAGATCAACAGCTTTCTGAAGCAGTCGACCGACGACAAATCGAATTTCGCCGGATCATTGCAGGAGTTGAAGACCTTGTTTCCGACGGGCTCGAACTGACTATGACGCAGTTCACCTATCGACTGCTGCCGCTGCTGGAGCAAAAAGAGGAACTCAAGAAGGAAGCGGACCGGGAGGTGGTCCGCCAGGAGCAGGAACTTCAGACACAACTGGCGACCCTTGAGTCATTGAAGCAGAGGGTGCAGGAGTTGGTCGAGAAACGCCAGCAGCAGCGTCAGGAAATGATGACCAAGCCCGGGGGCCAGGGCGCTCTCACTGCCGACGATGTGCTGAAAAGGTCTGAGTTCATCAAAGTCCTGGGTTCGGAGATACACGAGGCGGAGAACGACGTCAGCGCGCAACGCACGGTCATTCAGACCTGCGAAGCCGATGTGACAGAAGCGAAGCATCATGCGGCGGAGGCCCAGCGCGAGGTCGAAGTGCTCAACAAGCATCGGGAGAAACAGGAGCAGCGCTTTCGCCGTGAAGAAGAAACTAAAGAAGAAGTTGCGCTGGATGAGATCGGAAACGTTTTGTACTCAACCCGGAGGCGTCAGACATGAGAATCGACGATTCACAACCGTCTTCCAGTGATGCCGCGGTAAAGTCCGGCGACCGCGACAAATCTTCGACCGACCAAAGCAAGGATTCGCCGTTCTCCCGCGTCCTGGCCAAGAAACGGGAAGGCAAGCCGGACGACGCCGAGTCCAAAACCGGCAAACAAAAAGATACAGACCCCAGCCTGATCCCGGGCTTGCCGGCGGGCCCCCAGGCACTGCTGGAGCAGTCGATGCAGCCCACCGAGGTGCAGAGTAAGGCGCCGGTGCAGTTACCTCCCGAGTTGCAGGGACTGGTGCGCGAGATTTCTTCCCTGGTCAACGTAAAGGGAAATCAGCAGGTCAACATCGAACTGAATTCGAATGTCCTTAAGGGATTGCACATTCAAATCGAACGGCAGAAAGATGGCGCCATTGCGATCCAATTCCAGAGTTCGTCGGAGGCCGTATCTCAGTTGCTAACGAACAATATGGATGCGTTGTCTCAGGGTTTGATTGATCGCGGCGTGAATGTCGGGGACATTCGCGTTTCCGGCCGGGATTCCACCGGCGGAGCACAAAGCTCGACCCAAAATTCCAAGAACCGTCCTAATTTCGGCGGCGCGAATTACCCCGCCGGACGCCAGGGAGGCAGGCGGTAGCGGCCCAAACGCATGCCACTGGAATCCCGGTCACGCCCGCAGTCTTATCGTTTCGAGAACCTGCCCACTCTCACCCATCAGCAGGTCCTGCTATGGAACTGGTACGCGCGCGTGGGCCCAGACGCGACCGAGTGGATGTCGTGGGTTGGCGAAATCTTTGGGCGTCTGCTCGAGCGGCCCGCAGGCGCGCAATTGCAACTGGTGCAGTCCCATCTGGTCGACACCCACGCCGCCGAGAAGGTGCTCAGTTTCGGATCGAAACAGGAACTGTTCCTGGGGCGCAATCCCGACAACGATGTAGTCCTCCCGGCGAGTGCGATCGCGAACAAGCATGCCCGCGTGGTTCTGAAAGACGGACGCCTGTATATCGAAGACCTGGGCGCCGCGCTCGGAACCTATCTGTGGGACAAGAAAATCCCCGCCAGCCAGCCCCAGTTGATGACCAACGGGGACCAATTTACGATCTTTCCCCACCGCTTTCGGGTGGTTATCGAGCGCACATGGACTCCCGAAACCGACTTTGCCCTCAGTGATGCCCGCATAACACCGGTAAACCGGACCGAATTTTTTCAGACCTCGCCTGCGACCTGGCGGCTGTTCGTGCTGAACGCCCATCCCAGCGGCGAGCAGGCGGTTCTTGAGCTGAGTCCAACTTTTCTGGCCCATTTACAGCAACGAATTCTGGTTCCGTTGGGTGTGGAGCAGGCACAGACTCCCGCACCGTCCGACGACGCGATGCTGGGATTTATTATGCTGGCCCTGCTGGAGAATCTGAATCGCAGGCTGCGCTTCCCGGTGCAGTTCTCATTCGTGCGAGGAGCCCGAAAGAACCTCACCGACACCACGCCCGGGATGGCCCTGACATTCGCGGTAGGCGTCGGCGGCGTAACCGGGCAGATCAGGCTCTTTGTGCCGCTCGATTTCCTGGCCCTGTACCAACCCGATACGCCCGACGCCCTCGGCGCGAAATATCCGGCCGGGTTGACCTGGAACCTTCCTGTCTCGGCAGGATTCGTCGATCTGACTCCCGACGAAATCGCGCAGGTCGGCCTGGGAGACATTCTGGTCGCGCAACATGATCCCATAGCGCTTTTCCCCAACGACTTCAGCAAGGGCTGGAGGATGGTCCGTGATGGAAGCAACTCCGGACGATTCACGGTCGATAAGTACTTGGAAAGGGGTGTCTCAGTGGAACCTGGCGGCGAGTCTCAAGTTGTAACCAGACCGGACATTCGATCTCTGCCCATGCGGCTTCAGGTCATTCTGGCGGAGAAAGAGTTTTCGCTGGGGGAAATACAGTCGTTAGGTCCGGGAACCATCGTCGAACTGGAAGCAGGAAAGTCAGACCCGGTACGGTTGATGGTGAATGGCAAGATTCTGGGCGAGGGAGAACTGGTGGAAGTGGAGGGCAACCTTGCTGTCAAGGTGCTGCGCTGGCGAACCTCATAACCTCCAGGCACTGCTGATATGAGCCCGGCCGACCCCCTCAGTTCGATGAATACTCCAATTATCCAGTACTTCGAAGTTCTTCTGGCACTTGGCGGCGTACTGGCGCTGGCCTATGCGACCCTCAAAATTGGCCTACCGCGCATTTTCGGAATGCGAACGCCCGGGACCGGTCCCATCAAAGTTGTAGCCCGATATTCTCTGGAGCCCAGGAAAACTCTCTACCTGGTGCAAGCCGGCTCGCAGGTCTTTCTGCTCGGCACCTCGGACAACCAGGTTCAACATCTGACCGCACTTACCGATCAGAACGCCGCTGAAATTCTCCAGTCCGCGCACAATCGGAATGAAGAACCGCCGCGTAAAGACTTCCGCGCGTTGCTGAACCGGTTTCAGGGAATCAGGGAAAGTCCACTATGCGATCCGCCCGCTGGCACAAAGGAATGAAGCGTCTTCTGTGCATCGGAATGCTGCTGGCGCCGCAACTGGCCCACGCGCAGACCGGTGGTCAGGTGGCGAACCCGGTCGTGATGGTGATCGTTCTGGGCGTGCTGTCCCTGGCGCCGTTCATCGTCGTCATGATGACTTCCTTCGTGAAAATTTCCGTAGTGCTGTCCATCCTGCGGAACGCACTCGGGACGCAGCAGGTGCCGCCCAACCAGATCATCACCGGACTGGCCTTTGTGCTGACTATCTTCATCATGGTTCCGGTGGGCCGGCAGATGTATGACCAGGCCGGCGTTGCCAACACGAAAGACATTTTCTCCGAGGCCAGCATCAAGAGTCTGTTCGATGCCGCCAAAAAGGCCAAGGAACCGTTGCGCCATTTCCTCTCGCAGCACAGCCATGTGAAGGACCGGGAACTGTTTATGGAACTGGCGGTGCGGCTCGAGCTCAACGCTCTGTCTAACCAGCGGAAAGGAAACCAGCCAGCAACGGCACCCGCGGCGCAACCGCCAACTTCAGCCGCCGCTTCACCAGCGCAGCCTGCGACGGCGTCTACGCCAGTTGCTCCAGTTCCATCAGCGCCACCGCCCGCCGTGGATGAAAGCAAGGTCGAAAAGCCCGACAAGGAAGATTTCCAGGTGCTGATCCCGGCATTCGTCACCAGCCAGTTGAAGGAAGCATTTGAAGTCGGATTCCTGTTGTTCGTGCCTTTCATCATCGTCGACATGGTGGTTGCCAACATCCTGCTGGCGATGGGAATGCAGATGCTTTCGCCCAGCGTGATTTCGCTTCCCTTCAAGCTTTTGCTGTTCGTTGTGGTGGACGGCTGGTTCCTGATTGTGCGGGGTCTTGTCCTCAGCTATATGTAAGGAATTTGCCCATGAGCATTGACGCAATCACGCGAGTACTGCGAGAGGGACTGTTACTGATTCTGCTGCTGTCCGCCGGTCCCATGCTGGCCAGCATGCTGGTCGGCCTCATAGTGAGCGTTTTCCAGGCCACGACTCAAATCCAGGAGCAGACCCTGAGCTACGTCCCCAAGCTGGCTGCCGTGTTCGTGACCCTGGCCATCATGGGGCCGTGGATTCTGGCCCAGACCGTCAAATTCACCGTCGTGATATTTGACAGCATTGCCACCGTGCGCTGAGGAACAGCGTAAGTGGGGGCCGGACTCTTGTTCGCGTTTTTGAATTTGAATTTGGGCTTCGCATCTGTAGTTGCACGGCTGGAAAGGCTCCAAGTCAAAGGCGGCGGACAAGAGTGTCCGCCCCACACCCAGGTCGCATGCTCGACACCCTGCAACGCATCCTCGCGAATCTCGGCATTCATACCGAAATTTCCACGTTTCTGGTGTTGTTCGGCCTGGTGTTTGCGCGCCTTTCCACTGCCATCGCCCTATCGCCCTTTTTGGGTGGACAATCCGTGACCGCCCGCATCAAGGTCGGCTTGGCCATGATGACCAGCATGATGATCTTCACCAGCGTCGCGCCCAAGAGTGTAGGCGAGCTGAATACGATCACGGTGATGAGCCTGCTGATAAAGGAAGCCGTAATCGGGGCGATTCTGGGCTTCCTTTCCCAAATCGTATTCAACAGCGTGCAGATGGCGGGCGCTCTCGTGGACTACGGACGCGGCATGAGCCAGGCCACGTTTTTCGCACCGCAACTGGAAACTAACGTTTCGTTGCTTGGCCAGTTGCAGTTTCAGGCAGCGCTGGCTCTTTTTCTGGTGTTGAACGGACATCTGTTTTTTCTGCGCGCCCTGGCTTCGAGTTATCAGAGCGTGCCCATTCTCGAGTTCCCCAGATTCGGAGATGGCACTCTGGCCGGAATGGAGCAGATGGCGCATTACACCGGGGACAGCCTGCGCATCGCCATGCAACTCGCGGCGCCGGCCCTGCTCACTTTATTCCTGATCGACGTGAGCTTCGGCGTGATTGGCAAGGTGGCGTCCGGATTTAACGTCCACAGCGAGAGCCAACCTGTTAAGGCGTTGGTTGGTTTGGGGGTGGTTCTCCTGGCGCTGGCTTACATCCTGAACAGCATGCCGGCGTATTTCGCCGACCTGTTTCAGCAGATCGGAAGCTTTATGAATCATATCCACTAGGAACAACGGCTTTAAATGGCGGGTCAGTTTGAATTATTACTCTAAGGAGGTCATGCTGAGGGACTTTAGTCCCGAATAATCTTGCGGATAGCGGGACGGATACATATCCGCTTCACGCCAGTTGCTTCGCAAGCTCAGCCTGACGCCTTTGCGGATAGACGCTGCTGGACGCTGCGTTTCAAACTGACCGCTGCATGAGTTTTGAGGTTGGGAAATGCCCGGCGAAAAGACAGAACAACCCACACAGAAACGGCTGAACGACTCCCGTAAAAAGGGCGAAGTCTTCAAGAGCAAAGACTTCGTGCAGGCCCTGTTGTTCATGGTCGCCGCCGCCGTGCTGATTGCCGGAGGTCCCGCCTACGTTGCGGAACTACGCGACCTGATGAAAGAATTCTTCACCCCGGTGGTGATGCAGGGGACAATGCCGGCCAACGCTATCCTGAGCCGCATGGGGTATGCCTGGTCGAAATTCATGATCCTGTCGGCGCCGCTTCTCGCCGCTCTCGTCATCACCGGAGCGGCGGCGAACTTCCTCCAGGTGAAAGCCCTGTTCGCGCCCGAGGTCATTCAACCGAAATTCGAGAAGCTCAATCCGATTAACGGGTTCAAGAGCGTTTTTTTCAGCGCCAAGAGCTATGTCGAGCTGGCCAAGACTTTACTCAAGTTCTTTGTCGTCTTCTTTGTGGTGTACGCCACCATCAAAGCGGCCATGCGCGACATTATTCCTACGCCTGGCCTGCGCCTCGACCAGACCGCCGGCCTGGCCGCCCATCTGATGACCAGCGTGCTGCTCAAAGTCGGGGCGGTATTCCTCCTGCTGGGCGCGGCCGACTTCCTGATCCAGAAAAAGATGTTCATGAAAAAGATGATGATGAGCAAGGAAGACATCAAGCAGGAGTTCAAGGAGCAGGAAGGCGATCCGCATGTCAAACACATGCGTAAACACTTGTTCCAGCAGATGATGCACGAAAGCATTGCACGAAATGTTCCCCGGGCGACGCTGATCGTGGCCAATCCCACGCACCTGGCGATCGCGTTGCGCTACGACGAAGCCACCATGCAGGCCCCCAAGGTAACGGCCAAGGGACAGAACGTCATGGCGCTGAAAATACTCGATATTGCGAAGCAACATCAGGTGCCCGTCGTCCGAAACATTGGATTGGCGCACAGCCTTTACGACCTCGAAATAGGGCTGGAAGTTCCCGAAGACCTGTATGAAGCCGTAGCCGAGGTCCTGAATTTTGTGAGCCAACTGGCCGCCGTCGAAGGCTAGAACGAAAAGAGACGCGGCTCGGGTCTGGATGTCTCCTTTAAATAAAGGGGTCATCCTGAGCTTGAGAAGGATCTGGCGCGAGGCGGATATGCAGTTGGCATGCAGATGGTGCGTTACACGCAAAATCCTTCACGACTAAGTCATTCAGGATGACGCCTCTGTAAAGTGTTTTTTAGAACTGAGCCACTTCTAACTGTTGAAAGAATACGCGCGCAATACACGCGGGAGAGCCCATGAGAGTCGATTACACACTGCCATCCATACAGCCCGACGCCTTGCCGGACCTGGCCACCGCCACGGGCGAAACCGGGCAGTCATTCCGCGAGCAGTTGCGCACTCCATCCGTACAGCTTCCGGTCAACTGGGAGCAGGAGATGCGCCTCGACGCCCGGCCATTCACGGGCACTTACATCGGCCCTCCGCCGCGTCCCCACAACATGGAGGTAGGCGATCCCGAGGTGGAGCGGGGGCGGTGGCGCAACATGCTGGCCCGGCATGACAGCGCGCTGGATCCCTCGAATCCCTCCTCCGGTGAACCGTCGCAGCAACCGGTCCGGTCGATGCTCAATTTATTGCTCGATATGCAGGACATGGAAGATTCCATCGTGGCCCAGAACGTAGCCGTAACTCGAGGTTGAATATGTCAGAAACGGGTTTGACGAGCACCGCCTGGACGAGTGAAGAGATTTACATGCTGGCCGACCGGGGATACGGCCTCTACCGGCAAGGCTGTTACCAGGAAGCGGTCGTGATTTTTGAAGGTTTGATCGCCGTTGATCCGGGCAACGCGTACTGCAGGAGTGCGTTGGCGGCAATCAGCATGGCGGCGGGGGACGTGCGCCGGGCGGTCAGCGAACTTTCGCTGATTTTGAGCCGGAATCCCTCGAATCACGAGGCCCGGGCGCGCCGTTGCGAGGCCTATTGCGAGCTGCGGAACTGGAAAGAGGCTCGCCAGGACCTGGCCATTCTTCGCCGTAATGGGGAACGCCATCAGGTCCAGCGGCTGACCTGGCGACTGGAAGCCGCTGGAGTCCCCAATTAGCAACTTCCATGGGGCGCACTCGATAACTGTAGTGAGTTTGGGACCTAGCAGGATTCAAACACGAAGGAGAAAAATATGGATAGTATCGGCGGAGCAATCAGCGGCGCCCTCAACACCGTGGAGCATTTAGGCAGCGCGGTTGGGGATTTAGCCAAAGGCGATGTCAGCGGAGCACTTGGTGATGTAGGCAAGGCGGCAACCAGCGGGATTGGGGCTGCAGTGAACGGCTTTATGGCTGCCAACCCTGAGATGGGCGCGGTCGGAAAGTTGGGCGGCGGCTTGTCCTCATTGCTGGGAGCGGCAGGCGGCAGCGCCGGTCTCGGACAGGCTGGCGGCAATCCTAGCCCCTTCGGACTGGGCAATTTGTTGCCTGGGATTCTTCAAAATCCGTTGGGCTCGTTGTTCGGCGGCGGAGGATCCGGTGGTGGCGGCGGCATTGGCGGACTTCTCGGCGGCGGCAGCGGTGGTGGCCCCGATTTCAGTGGGATTGGCCAGGGAATATCACAAGGTGGCGGAGGCGCAACCGGGGGTAGCGGCGGGGTAAGCGGTGGCGGCGGCAATGATCCCAACGGTGAACTTGGTCAACTCAAGAACATCGATGCAGGCGCTGAAGCTTTCCAGTTGGCGCTTTCCATGGAGCAGGTTCGTCACCAGGAATCGATGGCCGCGTTGAAGGCAATGGGCTCTGCGTTCCAATAAAAGATCTCATCAGGAGGATTAGAGAAATGGCACAGCAAGAAGCTACGGTCACCGAAACGAATCAAAAGTTGGCGCAGAGATTGATGGCCGGCGAGCAACTGGGAGCCGTGGTCGGACTCTCCGACGCCCAGGTCCAGGCATTCGCTGCTCTCGGCTACAACCTGTATCAGCAAGGCCAGCTTAAAGAAGCCGAGAAAATGTTCCGCGGTGTAACGGCTTTCGACAGCAAGTCATACCTCGGCTACGCCGGATTGGGTGCGGTCGCGCTGGCAAACAAACCACCCGATCTCGACGCCGCCTACACCAACCTGACGAAGGCGTTGGAGCTGAAACCCAACGACGCCTCGGTCCAGGCCAACCTCGGAGAAGTTCTGCTTCGGCAGGGCAAGCTCGAAGAAGCGAAAAAACATCTGGAGCGAGCTTTCCAGCTCGATCCTGGACACAACGATCCCGGCGCAAACCGCGCCCGGGCTCTTGTGAGCGGCCTTGACATGATCGTCAAGGAACTCCAGAACCGGATGCAAGCGCAAGGCAAACCAGTCGCCAAGGCCAGCTAGGATCGGCTTCTGCATCGGATGCCGGGGCTCTGATGGGCCCCGGAGTTCGTTGGTTGTTTGCGGCAAGGCAGGCAGGGTTTCTGAAACCGTTTTCCGGCGCTCTCTCCCGAAGCGTTGGAGGTGCGTGGTTTTGTGTCGGGAGAGAGTCCCGACCGAGACATGATCGCCAACATCCAGGCTCAAATTCCAGAAATGAAGAAAGAGATTCTGGACGGCAACCTGTCCAGCGTCCTGACACGTTTTGCTGACCTGATCCTGGTCAGCCATGGTCGCGGTCATGGTCGGCCTGATGATCGTTCCCCTGCCCACTTTCCTGCTCGACATCTTTCCTGACCATCAACATCACAGTCGCCGTCACCATCCTGATGGTGTCGATTTACATCTCGAGTCCGACCCAGATTGCGTCATATCCCCACCCTGCTGCTGATCACCACTCTCTACCGGCTGTCGCTCGATATCTCCGCCACCCGGTTAATTCTGTTGAAGGCCGATGCCGGCGAAGTGATCCGATCGTTCGGCATGTTCGTGGTGAGCGGCAACTTCGTTGTTGGCGCGGTGATCTTCCTGATCATCACCCTGGTCCAGTTCATCGTCATCACCAAGGGCGCCGAACGCGTGGCCGAAGTTTCGGCGCGGTTCACTCTGGACGCCATGCCCGGCAAGCAGATGAGCATCGACGCGGACCTGCGCGCCGGCATCATCGACTTCCAGCAAGCCCGTGCGCGGCGCGAAGGGCTTGTCGCGCGAAAGCCAGTTCTATGGCGCGATGGACGGCGCCATGAAGTTCGTGAAAGGCGATGCCATCGCCGGCATCGTCATCACCCTGATCAACATCGTGGGCGGATTGATCATCGGCGTCGCCATGAACGGCATGTCGGTGATGGAAGCAGTGCAGACCTATTCGATCCTGACCATCGGCAACGGTCTTGTCTCCCAGATTCCGGCGCTGTTGATTTCGATTTCAGCCGGCATGGTGGTTACGCGCGTCGCCTCGGAAACTAAGGATTCCAACCTGGGCAAGGATGTGGCCGGCCAGATTCTGGGACAGCCCAAAGCCATCGCCGTAGCCTCCGGATTGCTGACCATCATGGCGATCATCCCAGGCCTGCCGAAAATTCCGTTCTTTCTCCTGGCGGGAGTCACAGGCTCGCTGGCCTGGGGACTGTTTCGTGCGCAAAAGATCCAGGCAGCTGCTTGGAGCGATCGAATCGTCGTCGCCGCCGCCAAAGTTCCAGACCCGCAACTCTCGCTTACCGTTCCATTGGTTTTGCAAGCCAGCGAAGCGTTTACACCGTTTGTCGATCTGGGAACCGAGGCTGGCAAGAAGTTTTACGACCAGTTGCTGAATGTCCGTAACGGCCTCTATTACGAGTTGGGTGTGATCTTCCCATCGATTCAGATGAAGGGCAACACGCCCGGAGAGCCGGGAAGCTATACCATCTGGGCCAACGAAGTGCCGGTCATCAGCGGGCAGATTCGCATGGATGCGGTGCTGGTCAGACGACTCCGCGGAAAGTATTTCGATATACGGTTTCAAAGGCGAGAACACTGCGAATCCGGCCACCGGAAAGCCGGCGGCATGGATCCCGCGCGAACTGGCCGAGCGCGCCAAGGCGGCTGGGTTATCAGGTTTGGGACACGCAGGAGATCCTTCTGCTCCACCTGGCCCACTACCTGAAGAAAAATGCCAAGGAATTTATCGGCATCCAGGAAGTGCAGTACATGGTCGCTTCGGCTGAAACAGAGTTATCCGACGCTGGTGGAAGAGACCGTTCCGAAGCCGGTATCGCTCCAGACTCTCGCGGAGATTCTGCGCAGGCTGGTGGAGGAGGATGTTTCAGTGCGAGACCTCAAGGCGATTCTTCAAGTCCTCTGCGACTGGGGACGGATTGAGCACGAAGCTCTTACTCTCACCGAACATGTGCGTGCCGGATTGAAGACAACGAATTTGCTATCAGATTTCGCAAGGGCGTCCTCTGCTGTTCGTTTACCGGCTTGATCCGGAGTTTGAAGAGATGTTCCGCAACTCGATACGGCAAAGTGCGGTCGGCGCTTATCTGGCGATGGATCCGGAGATGAGCCAGCAGGTGATGGAAGCTGCCCGGGCGCAGATCGGAAATCTTCCTCCCGGTGCGCAAAAGCCAGTCATCGTAACCGACAGCGAGATCCGGCGTTTTGTGAAAAAACTGATCGATTTCGTCGTTCCCGAAGTCACGGTCCTGAGCTACGACCAGCTCACTCCGCAGATTAACTTGCAGCCCCTGGGAACGATTGCGCCGGTCGTGCGGCCCCAGATCGCAAACCGGTGACAGCAGGCAAGGTGACACCGGTGGGTAAACTGATCTAGAGCGAGATAGTTCGCCCTTTACAGGTGGTACGCAGGTCGCGGATAAGAGTGTCGAAACGTCTTTTTACCGTGAAGCCTGCCGCGGACAGCAATCGATGCGCGTAACTGTTCTCAAAAGCGTAGGTCGCGAACATGGGGGGCCGGTAGTCGTGGGAAAAGAGCCAGCGCAACAGTTCGTAACCGGCCTCAATGGAGGAGTCGGGCGACCGGAAGTCGACGGTCGTCGTGGGGGTAGCGTTACGGACGGAAACGGAATAAGCGCGGAGGGTTTCACCCTCAAACGCTCCGAGGAACTGGAAAAAGATGCTTCCGTTTCTTAAAAATGAATTTCGCTGGCACCAGTGAATCGGTTCGCCAGGTGGGAGAGTAACTTTGGCGATCGTATCCAGATCGATTTCGCGAACTTCGAAACGCGACGGGGATTCGGGCAGTTTGGCAGATTCCGCTTCCATGTCCAGAACAGAATGTACGGCGTCTGACTTGATAAAACGGTAGCGGCGAACGGGACGATCGGGCACGGATGCGCCGTGAAGTATTTCGTATCCGTCGTCATACAGCTTCTGGCAGCAGCTTTCGAATAACCGGATGGCAGTGCGGTGTTGACGGAATTGAGGAAGGGCAGCCCAGTAAAGGATGTAGGCTTCCCGGGTGTCAGGATCGGCACAAGCGATGATGAGGGCGGCCGGCAGGCCTTCCTCGTAACCGACGAGAGTGTGCTGTTCGGAGATGCCCCAATACCGCGCCAGGGCCAGGAAACCGAAGAAATCAAGATGCCACTCGAATGACATGCCGCGAGACGATTCGTTCATGATTCGAATCGCACCGGGAAGGTTTTCCGTGTCGAGTACGCGCGGTTCGTCGGACATGGGAACGGCATGATACTACAGGAATCTTTAATGAGGAGGTAAGCCATGAAGAACGCAGCGAAAGTACCAGCGCAGGTCGACACAAAAGAGACAAAAGATAAAGATGAGGTCGGCTGGCGTCATTTCCCCGAGTTTGTAGAATTACTGAGCTCCGAAGAACCCGCGCCTTTGCTGGCGAAGGTGGAAAAAACCTGCCGGCAATTGAACGAGATAGCCCTCTCCGGCTCAGGGCCGGACCAGGCCCGCGCCAAAGCGGCTATGACCGCCTACGGTCGTTCGTTGGACTTGTTGCGGACTTTTACAGAGATGAGAGACAAGCCACAGGAACAGAAGTAGCAACAAAGAAGCGCGGGATAACGATAACTGGAGCAGGAGGTATCTCCATGTCACAGATCAACAATGCGTTAGGCATGATTTCGTCGCCGAACTACAACATCAATCAGATCCTGCAAGCTACGCAGCCCGCGAAACAACCCGGCGGATTCCGGAGGTTCCTGGGTGCAGCGGTCGGAGCGGTCGGCAACATGTTTGCTCCCGGGATCGGCGGGATGATTGGCAGCGCGATCTCCGGCGGAGTAGGCGGCGGCCTTGGCGGAATCGGCGGCGGTGGTCTCATGGGTGACACCTCAGGCTACCTCCAGTTGCAGCAGCAGATGGACGCGCAGACCGAGGCCTTTCAGACGGCTTCGTCCGTGATGAAGGCTCGCCACGACGCCGCGATGGCTGCCATCCGCAACATTAGTTAGTCGGCGTTAGTTTGCAGATATCGACACTCGGCCAGAAAGAGACAGGAGCTGAACATGACAGCGAAATGGACAGTCGCTCCCTCCCACGAGGAGCTGGCGTTCCTGGTGGAAGCCGGGATCATCTATCGCGACGCCAAGAATTTTCAGGGTGCGCGCGACGTATTTACGGGAGTGAAAGAATTATTTCCCCAGTATGAGTTTCCTGAAGTGTTTCTCGGCACTGTCGAATTTCAGCAAGGAAACTTCGACGCGGCGGAAGCTCACTACCGGAAGGCCTTGGAGATGAATCCGCGGAGTGCTTTCGCGTATGCGCATCTTGGCGAAGTGTTTTTGTTTCGTAAGGACAAGGAAACGGCCCGGACACATTTGAAGACAGCTCTCAAACTCGACCCGCTCGGAGATTTCGGCAAAATGGCACGCCGGCTGATGGAAATGGCTGACGGCGTGACCTTCGCGTGAGCTGACCGTTCACCATGGACAACGAGATTAAGCCGCCGGGAAGCTTCGGCCCTTTTATTGTCCCGGGCGACGACAAGCCCGTCGAATCCAAGGGCGACACAAGCTTTGCGGACGCGAAGAGCAAACTGGAGGCCGGCCTGGGAGAGACCCCGCAGGCTGGGTTCTCGTTCGTGTCGCAGCACACCAGGGCCGAGCTACAGGATCCCAAAAAACTGGACCAGATGGTGCGAGCTTCTGTCTCTGAATTAATCGACTCTTCCCAGAGTTCCACGGGCCCCTTGGCCACATCCCAGAAAGCGACCCTGCTGGAATTCCTCTCCGGAGATCCCACCATCCGGCGGGAGATCGAGACTTATCTGCGAAAGGTGCTGGCATAAGTCATGGATATCCTTCTCTCCATTCGCTCCAAGACCGACGGTACCGAACGCGAAGTTAAGTGCCCCATCGGAGAAGGTTTGGCGGTCGGGCGCGGTGCTGAGGATGGAGTTCTTCTCGACGGTCCCGATCTTTCCCGCGAACATTTTCTTTTGAGCACGGACGGCACTAACTTTTACGTCACCGACATCAGCAGCAACGGGACCTGGCTGAATGGAAACAGGTTGCAGCGTTCGGCCAAGACCCGGGTGCGACCTGAAGATTCGATCGAAGTTCCCGGCTATGTGGTGAAAGTGCGGGCTGCGGTGGAACCGGAACAAACCGGCGAGGCCGCAGTCGCGCAGGTGGCCGCGCCTCCTGCGCGATTGATTCCGCCGCCCGAACCCGAAAAGCTTTCGGGCAATCCTGTCAGCCGGTTCATCGCGTCGTTTAGTTTTACGGAAAAGTTTCTGCTGCTGGTCGGCTTCGCCGGGCTGGCCTTGTTGTTCACGTACATCGCATCCTGAAGAATGACGGAAGCGGTGAATAGATCATTTGGGATGTCGACATCAAATGAAAGGAGTCATCCTGAGCGGGACCCTTCACGACTAAAGTCGCTCGTAAGATTTTTTCAAATTGAGCCACAACCCAGAAGCGACCCGCACTAATCCACTGCCGCTATTCTGAATCCTCCGGATCCATCACGGTCGGCTGCTGCATCAGTGCTTCAAAATCTGGATTCATTTCGCCAGCCTTGCCCCTGAGATCAAAGAGTTGCTGGTCGGCTGTAGCGCTCTCATCATAGAAATTCTCATCCACGTCGCTCATATCAAGGCTGTTCTCCGGGTCACCGGACAACGCTTTCAATTGACTCTGCAGCTCATTCGAGCGAACGAACTTCTCTTTCACTTTGTCCCAAGGGACGGGACTTGATTTCAATAGATCCTGAATCTGGTTGATATTATCCTGTAAACGATTGAGCACTTTTTCGGCTTTGTCTTGTTTGTCCTCGACCTCAGTCGAAGGACCCACTGAGTCCACGTCATCTGGACCGGTAGTCTTGTCTGGTGCGGTAGGACTTTTGGAATTCGGTCCCGATGAAGACCCTGAGGTCGAAGACGAGACATCCCGCTGCACCGCCTTGCCCGAGGGATGAACCCAGAATTCAATTTCATCAGTAGCGTTGCCCAGGACTTTCCACCCCAGGTGGTATCCCATGGCCTTGAGCTTCTCCGGACTTGGCCCGGTTCCCGGCTGATAATTTTGAGTTTCGTTTTTCGCCGTTCCCTTCTTCTCGGTCTCCAGAAACTCCTGAACAAAAGCTTTGCCGTAGCGCGCTTCCATCTTCGACAAAACTTCCTTGCGCTCCGGCTCCGTGAGGTGTTTCCAGGCTGTATGCGCTTCCCCGGGGTCCTGTGCCAGGTTCGTCAGCCTTTTTTCGGCAGCGAGGGCGGTCTTGGAAGTGAATTGAATCGGCGGTCCGCCCCCAAGAGGCGCTCCTCCACCCGGAGGGGGCGCTGAATCCGCCAGGCGCATTTGCACCATGGCCTTAGCTAAAGGATCGCCTCTGCTGAGAACGGGCTGTCCAGATTGCGAAGAGGGATTCGAAAGAAGCTGCTGCGAGCTGAGATCGCCTTCAGGCGTCCCGGTGTTCGCCTGACCCACCGGCAGAAAGACTTGCTGTCCAACTTTGAGGCTGGCGGGGTCTGAAATCTGTGGATTGGCCTGCTGAAGGCTATTCTTATCAATGCCCAGCCTGTGGGCGACATCCGATAGGCTGCTCTCCCCTAATCGCACGGTAGCGACCGGGCTACTGTCGGATAGAGGGCCTAAATCGAAGGTCGATGCGGGGCCGATGGTGCTTCCGACGTTGGGTGGGGCCATTGGTTCTTCCCCCTTTACCCAGTTTTCGTGTCGATAGTCAGAATTGTTGCTGCTGCTCGAGGTATATTTTCAGGAGGATCGGAGTTCGGAATTTTCAGGGGGAAATTTTGAGCCGGCATCCGGAAACACAGCAGAAGCTCAAAATTTCTGCGTCAGTCCGGAGACGAACGACGTGACCTGACGTACCACCTGGTTCAGGAAGTCTGGATCTTGCCAAACTCTGTATCCTACCCATCCCAGGCAGCCGACGATCAGCAGAAACAGAATTGGATTGAGCCAGTTTGTTTTCCGTTTAGCCGGTGACTCACTGGCCGATACAGGGACTGGGACCTCTGCGGCAGCGGGGCGCTGCAACATCACCGTTTTGTTTGCCCGCTGTGCGACACCGCGCAGGCGCCCGAGAATTTCGTTAAGATCGGCCGGCCGCTTCTCAATGTGCTTCTCCATCATTGATTCCAGCAAATCCGACAAGGCCGCGGGACAGTCTGGCAACAATGACTTCAGCGCCGGGGCCTTACTCTCCAGGTCGGCATGCCAGCGCATCCAGTCAATATCGTTTCGCTGATCGGGGAAGGTTCGCTCAAACAGAGTCCTTCCCAGCAGAATTTCGTAAAACATCACTCCGAGCGCGTAGATGTTCGCTGCATTGGTCGATGACTCCGCTGCGGCCGCTTTTTCGGAAAACATTTCGGGCGCAGCATATCGGGGATGGCTCATCACCGTGGTCGCCTGACCGGAGGTCGACGGCGCTGCTTGAATCGTGGCCTTGCCCAGTTGATCGAAATGAACATTCTGGGGAATAAGAGCGTCGCTCCTGCCCTTGGCTTCGTCAATCGCAATCAAGGCCCGCACTGTCGAGACAAACGCGGAAACGACCCGATCGAGTTCCGGAGTATTGTCCTGCAAATATCCGGCTAGGGTTGGCGGCTGTTTTCCCAGCAACTGTTCCAGCCGGGCAGCCATTTCCGGTGTCACTTGCGCGGCTGCGGGAGTTGGCTTGATCTCGGATCTGATCGCGGGTTGGGCCTCAGGTTTGGGATCCGGGCCCGAAGTCGGCTGAACCTTAGGCTTGAACTCAGGAATGGGAGTCCGCTGGGCGGCTACCGGAGGTATCGGCGGCGCTGGAGTCGATGGGCGGACCGGCGGCGCGGGCTGAACCGCGGGAGCGGGAACCGGAGTCGCGGCAACCGGAGTCGCAGCAATCGGGGTAACGTCCGGCTTCGATGGTGTCGCGGGCGGAGGAGCAACCGCCGGCATGTGCTCGGGCTCGCTGCGCGGAGAAGTAAACGCAAAAATGGTTTCATTCGACACGCGCCGGCTCAACTGCGCATCATGAGCCGAGGCAAACGCGCGCCGGATGCCGTCCCCGAAAGCCCGCGCCGTCGGGTAGCGCGCGTCCGGAATCTTCGCCAGCGCTTTGGCGCTGACCTCATCGAACGCGGGCAGCACCGCTGAATTGACCTGGGAAGGCGGCTTCTCTTTCTCTTTACCGTCGCTTATGCGTTGCGCAATTTCATGGGCCGGGCCGGCAAAGGGATACGCGCCCGTCAACAACTCGTACACCACGATCCCCGCGGAGAAAATATCCGACCGGCGATCGAACGGCGACTTCTTCAACTGCTCCGGCGACTTGTAATTAGGGATCTCATCCCCGCTCTTCGTCAGCCCAAAATTGATAATCCTGAGTTGTCCGTTTCCCGTGAGTAAAAGATTGGACGGCTTGATTGCACCATGAACCACCCCCAGCCCGTGTGCGTAGTCGAGCGCGTCAAGAAGCTGCTCGGAAAGGTTGACAGCGTCCGGCAAGGGGACCCTGAATCGATCCTTGAGGTGCCAACCCTCGGCCTGTTCCATGACTACATAAAAGAGTCCGGCCTCTTCGCCGTACCCATAGACCCGAACAATACCCGGGTGTTCGAGAACACCCGCCGCGCGTATCTCGCTCCGAAGCTGGGGGAAATTGCCGGAACGCTCAAGAAATTCTTTGGGAATTGCTTTCAGAGCGACGTTCAGTTGCGAGGCGGGGTCAAAACCCTTATAGATGCGCCAGCGGGGTCCGATGGCGATAGTCCCGGATACTTCGTATTTTCCGAGTCGTTTGGGTTGGGGTGTCGAACTGTTCATTAGGGCTTCGAAAAGCTCGTCGCCTGCGCCTTGGGAGATCTCCCAAGGCGCCCAATGTTACCCGACCCGCAAGCTTTGTGGAAGTACTCAGCGAGGGGAATGTCGCCGGCATAACGCCGGAGATGCTCCTGGTAACGCCGGCCTCCGGCCGGCCCAATGGGCGGGCGAGACGTCCGCCAGACAGCCGGCGCTACACAATTCAGCCCGTTCCTACAGTCTGGCTTCGAAGATCAGGTTAAAAGGGGTTTCAGTTGCCCTGCGAAACCGCGTGAAGCCACCGGCTGAAACCACCTCGTTCAACCGCTTTTGACCGGCCTGCGCTCCTAAAGCCAGCCCAACTTCCTGGGAGAGCGAAGCCGGTGTGCACAGCAGCGTGGATGCTCCGTAAAACGCCCGTCCGATCGGATGCAAATTGTCTTCCAACTTGTCTCCGGCCGATGGCTCCACGATCATCCACGTTCCATCTTTTTTCAAAGTGCTGCGCACGTGAGAGGCGGCGCCGACCGGGTCTCCCATGTCGTGAAGGCAATCGAAGAAGGTCACAAAGTCGTAATTTTCTCCCGGATAATCTTTTGCCTTCGCGGTCTTGAATTGGATGCGATCGGCGACTCCCGCTTCCTGCGCACGTTTCTGTGCAGTCTCAATCGACTTGTCGTGATAATCGAATCCAAAGAACTTCGATTTGGGAAACGACTTCGCCATCAGAATCGTGGAAGCCCCAAGACCGCATCCGACATCGGCCACGGTCGCCCCAGCCTCGAGCTTCTCCGTCACTCCTTCGAGAGCCGGGATCCACGAGCCAATCAGGTTCGCCGCATAGCCCGGACGGAAAAATCTTTCCGTACCAATGAAAAGCTCGTGATGATGCTCATGCCATCCCAAACCTTTGCCGGTTTTAAATCGCTCGGTGATCTGCTCTTCGGCTTTCACCGCTGCCAGTGCGACTTGGAACATGCCAGGCAGGAATGCCGGACTGTTCTCGTCCGCCAGGGTAAAAGCTTGTTCTTCGCTCAGGGAAAACTTGCCTGCCTTGCTGTCATAGGTGACATATCCGCCGGCTGCCTGATTGGAAAGCCATTCGCGGACATAGCGCTCGGTCGTTCCCGTTCGCTTCGCCAGTTCGGTAGAAGTCTGCGGGCCGCCCGCGGCAAGCGCCTTGTACAGACCCAGCTTGTCCCCGACTTGCACCAGCGCAGCATGAAATGTTGCCCCGAAATCCACTACCGCCTTGCCCAGAAGTTCGTTCAATTTTTCGGAATTGATCGCCATGGTTAATCGCTCCTCTCGCTTATCTGTCGTGCGTCAGCGGTAATCTTCTCCCAATTTACGTGGCGTCGCAACTGCTTGAATCTCGGGCCAATGCTGCATCAATCCGGGCGAAAGTGGCTGAATCTCCGCCACGGGCCGGAAAGGCCGTCAGGGATCTCTTCCCGCACGCCACAAATAACACCCTTAAGCTTCTGGAAAACTCGCGGGCCGGTTCTGCTGGCGCGGAACCGAAAAATCTTCCTCTCGATGAAGTGGCGTTCGAGGAACCGGCGATCAGCCGTAGGGGAGCGGCACAACCCGGTATCGCTATTCCTTCCGAGTACTCGCAGAAAGTGCAACCGTAGCAATCTTCGACTGGAAATCGTCGCCCTTCGGGACTGAAGTCTTTAGGGGGATGCCGGGACGGGACTTGTTCAACTCTTCGCCACTGTCCTGAAATATCTATTTCTGACCCTTCTGAGCCACCGCTGCATCGCTTTTCGGAAGCGGCAATATCTCCCTGGCTGATAACTGAGCCGGGAATGCCAGATTGAAAAAGCAGACCATCATTTCGTCGAAACTTTGCTGCCCCCAGATTACGGTCTTCGACGGATCCGGATTCTCAGGATTGTTGGCCGAGTTATCGAAGTGCGCCGTGCACTCGATTTTCGTCCCCGCGGGCAGCGTGATCGGTTGTTCCAGGTTGTACCAAAGCTGCCAGTGCCAGTTGTAATGCGGCACGTTCAGGATTTCGCGAGTCTGTCCGTTGGGAAATACCAGCCGGTATTTCATGTCCTTGCCCCGCGTGTGCATGTGCGGATGCATGCCAAGAAGGGTTACTTCGTGGCGAATCGTGAATGACGATTCAACCTTGTAGTTCGGATCGCCCGGAGGAATTTTAAAAGTTTCATTGATCGCCGATAGAGTCAGCACACGTTCTTTCGGCGGCGCTTTCGCGAACACGAGTCCCACGCTCGCCTGGTCGGTCGTCGCTTTTCCTTCCGGCATATAGTGAACTTCGAGAACAATATCGGAGCCGGCTGGAACCAGCTTCGCCTGTCCATGCTCGAAGATGTCAGGCGGTTGACCGGGCGCGTATCCGACAAGCCAGTCACTGGGAACGTCGTCCGGATCGGCACTGGCGTTGCTCTTTGACGGCGGAGCTTCGAAGAAGACATTCCTGGGCTGGTCCTTGAAATAGTTCGACCCCGGCCGGCGTACGTAGGCGACGATGTGGTGCACAACAGAACGGTCCGACGGCGCGGCCTCGACAAACTGCACCCACTTGTCTTCGGTAAAGCCGGTGGGCAGGATGACATACTGATATTCGAGAACACCGCTATCCGGAACAGAGAACGGTTTAGGGAGCGTGAAGATCACGTCTGGCTTGGGAATGGACCATCCCTCGACAAATTCCCTGGGCGGCGGCAGGTCCTTCACATCGCCTTTCGGCGCGCCTGCGTCAACCCAAGCCACGATGGTATCGATCTCGGCCTGCGTCAACGAGCGTTTGTTCACAAACTTCTCGGTATGCCCATCCTCGAACCATGGCGGCATTTGCCGTTCCACCACCATTTGTTTCATGAGCTTTGCCCAGGGACGGGCATCTTCGTAAGTCAGCATGGAAAATGGCGTGCCTTCGCCGGGACGATGGCAGGTCTGGCAATGTTCCTGCACAATGGGCGCAACATCTTTCGCGAAGGTGATGTGCGAAGAATTCAGCGCCGGGGTCGACAAGTTCGAGTCGTCCGACGGCGGGCTGGCGGACTTACTGGAATGACTGGCCATGCCGGGCATCTGGCCGAACACGGACACGGACAGACAGAGATGCAGAGTGAAGATCGAGACTAGCTGCTTCATCGCGTTTCAATTCTTTCTGACGTTACAGATCTCGCGGTAATGCTGTGAATCGATGGTGTTCCGGCTTGACGCATGATTTTTTCCAACTCCCGGCGAAGAATCACCAACACGGCTTCGACTCCGGATTGTCCGAATGCCGCCAGACCCCACGCCTGCGGACGGCCAATGCCAACCGCAGTCGCTCCCAGCGCCAAAGCTTTGAAAATATCGGTCCCGCGCCGGATGCCGCCATCCACCAACACTGGAATTTTACCCTTTACCGCGGCCACCACCTCGGGCAGGCAATCGATGGTGGGTCTTAGCGTGTCCTCCGCTCGCCCGCCATGATTTGACACTACGATACCGTCCACGCCATGTTCGACGGCAATCTCTGCATCCTCGCGGGTCACGATGCCCTTCAACACGAGCTTCATCGCGGTCGCATCTTTTAAGCGCTTGACGAAATCCCAGGTGAAGCTCGGGGCATAAAGCTCAGTGACCTTTGAGGTATCCATTCCCTTGAACATCGGCTTCTTGCGAAGATATCCCGCAAATCCGCCGGCATGGCACAGCGAGCAATCGCGAGAATCGACGCGGCGCCCGCGGGAGATGGATTCGTTGTTGGCATTTTCCTGATGATCAACAGTAAAAACGATTGCGGGACAACCAGCCGCTTCCGCCCGCTTGATGAGCGCGCGAGTCACGGCCCAATCGTTCGTGGGATACAACTGCTGCCACACTGGTGCGCCTCGCGCCGCGGTGACTTCCTCGATCGAGGAGCTCGCGACCGTCGAAAGCATCAGTAAATGCTTCTGCTTCGCCGCAGCGCGCGCCACCGCAACTTCCCCTTCGGGATCGAAGGCCTTCATGGAGCTGACCGGACAAAGAAAGAGCGGCGTTTCCCATTTCGTCCCGAAGAGTTCGACTGAGGAATCGAGTTTCTCGACGTCAATCAGGCGCCGCGAACGAATCGCAATATGCTGATAAGCCTCGTGGTTCAGTTGGACGGTTGCATCGTCGTCGACCCCGGAGGCCAGGTAGGCAAAGTGACCCGGAGGAAGCTTTTTGCGCGCGACGGCTTCGAATTCCGTCACGTTCAGCGCCTGTTGTGCACTGACAATTGATTCCGAGCCGGAGTCGGTTCGTTGGAGGGGATCGTCGGGCAAATACATCGCCAAGGCGTGGCGCAGAGAACCGCCGGTGAAGGCCGGGCTGGCCAGGGCGGGACTGAGGGCGAGGTAACGAAGAAACGTTCGACGGCTTTCGACCAAACCCGAACTTGAGGCCACTTGTCGTTCCATTTCTTTTTGGTTACTCATAGATATTCATTCTGACGCTCTTAGTGACTCTACAAAATTGCGATGCTAGCCGTGTTAGAAAGGGCGGCGAGCTTAACGGGGGCAGCGAGAGCGCGTGTCACCGAATCGATTTTCATCCTGAGCACCCCATCTCGACTCAAAGCCAGTAAACTCCCGCCGTCTGCCGTTACGTACAGTTTATGCGCCCGAACGCCTTCCACCCCGGAAACCGCTCCCAGAGCACCATCCAACGCAATCTTCCACACCTGTACATCACCGTGGGAGCTGTACAGCATGTCGCCCGAGGGGTGCATCACCAGCACGGCCATTTCGCCAGCACCGGAAGCCGGAACGGTCTGCTTATGGTCCAAGATCCTGCCCGCTGCCGCGTCATATCCAAAGCTCGACACCGATCCATTGAGCGAGTGCGCCACATAAAGTCGGGTTCCAGCAGGATCTAATGCCATACTGGTCGGACCGCTGCCAGGATTGACTTCATAGCGGGCGGTTACATCAAGCTCGCCGTTAGCGAGCGAAAGTACGCTTAGCTTGTCGCTGCCTTGGTCGGCCGCCAATACGCGCCCCGCCCGGTCAAACACCACCGCCGAAGGGTGCGCCCACGCCTGCAACGAATGCGGTCCCGAACCAGTCTCTTTCAGAATCGACGACACTGGCCCGAGCCGCCCACCCGCATGGACTGACAGCACGTTATAGGCGCCGCCACCATGTACCGCAACCACAATGCTGCGCCCATCCGGAGCCACCGCCAGGTCTCGCGGCTGGATGCCTGAGAGCGACAACGGCACTCGGTTCAGTAATTTCAGCTGCCCGGTCGCCGCGTCAATGGCATATGCTTCCACACTGCCGCGGGGCAGGCTGCCATACTCAGATACATGGTTCGCAACATATAAATTCCCGTTGCTGATAGCCATCGCCACGGGATGCGCGCTGGCAATCGTCTGCCGTTCGATCAGGCGCTCATTGGCCGTAATCGAGTAAACGATCGAATACACATGGATCGCCTGCTCCGTTCCAACGTAGGCGAACCTGGCCTTGCGAGTAGGCGTTGCCGTCCAACTTGATGGGCCGCCGATAATCCGCAACGACGACGCGCCTCCCACCATCTGTATAAAACGTCTGCGATCCAATTGCCTCCAATCCAGCCCGCGTGGCGGCTTCATCTCCCTGCTCTCCTCTTAAAACCACGCAAGATATTAAAGGCGAACAGACATCGCGTGATGGAACACATTATTCGGATCGTACTTCTTCTTCACCTGCTGCAGAAATTCGTAGTTCGGTCCGTAGTACAGCTGGGGCCAGTAGGCGTATTCGAGCATGTCCTTGTCGGGATAGTTGATGTAGCAGCCTTCGTAATTGTCGCCCGGGAATGGCGTTCCCTGATGGGTGGCGTCGACTTCGGGACTGGAATACAACTCCTTGTAAAAGTCCCGTATCCAGGTGTTGTGTCCCTCATCCTCCGCGGCATTAGCCCAATACGTCTGAAACTGCAACCGCAGAACGCTGGAGCGCTGGAAAGCCACCGTTTCCTGGAGTTTCTCTTTGCGGTTGATGGCTCCGCCATATGAGTCGACCTCCACTACCGTGTGCACGAGATCGACGCCCGGGATGGTTCGCGTCAGGTGCTTGTAAAAGACAGCGATCTCGTGTGCCGAGAAATTCTTCTTCATGCATGTGGATTTGTACTTGGCCCGCGTAGAACCTCGATGCATACCGCCGGCAGCTCCCGTATCGGCCCACAGCACGCGCGTCATCATGTGTGGCCCGAAGCCCTCCGGTGGGCGGGTCGTGGACGGCGGTGGCACTATCGATGAAGGCTTGTAGGCGTCGAACAACGCGAGGAACTCATCCAATACCTTCGTGTCCTTGCAGGTCCCATCCGGATTGCAGAACTGCGCCGAGATGCGCATAAAGCCGCTCGTCTGATGATTGGCCTCAATTACGCCGAACAATCCCCACGTATCGGGATCCTGGCCTCGCGTGGCGAAGTAATTGCCGAAGGCGTCGAGGATCTTCCCGAACTTCTCCTCCGTCAACTCCGCCCAGGGAAAGATCATGGTCGAGAGCATTACCTCCTGCGGCGCCGCCGGCAGACGGTCAAAGAGGTAGTTGACGATCACCCCAAAATTTCCGCCTCCGGCGCCACGACAGGCACGCAGGAGATCGGCATCCTGCTGGGCGGTGCAGGTGCGAATCGTCACCTTTCCCTTTGAATCGACAGTGAGAATTTCTACCCCGGTAACCCAGTCCGCGGTTGTTCCATACAGGCGGGAAACGAATCCGTATCCGCCACCAGTGATATGCCCGCCCGCGCCCACAGAGTCGCAGGTGCCACCGGGCAGCGTCACGTTGTAAAGCTTGTAGAGATCCTGATAGGCCTTGCCCAGAGTCGAGCCCGCACCCACGTGATAACGCGGATCGTTGCTCTCCGACAGGATGCCCACGTGGTTCATCATGGACATATCGATCAGCGTGCCGTTGGGATTGTTGGCGTAGAAGTCCTCGTAGCAGTGACCGCCGGAGCGGATTGTTGGTCGCTGGCCGGCGCTGACCACGCGCTGCAGCACTTCTACGATATCCTCGGAGCTCAGACACAGAGCGACACTGCTGATTCCATCGGCCGGATTGGCCGGCCAGCGCCCGTTTCTGGCTCGCTTCAGATTGTTGAAACGCGACATCGTCGCGTGTTACTAAGATAGCCATGTTCGCGCGTCACTCTTCTTTCAGAGAAAGCCTTATAGCAAACAGGGGATGCGATTGCTCGCATCCCCTGAAAGGTTAAACCGAGGCGATTACGCCGCGGGGGCTACATCAGAAGATGAACTTAGCGCTGATCTGACCGACACGGGCAGGCAAGGTGCTGGTCGCCTGACCGAACTGGCCACTGTTGGCCTTGCCGACCACATTGATAAAGTTGGCGTGGTTGAAGACGTTGAACATCTCGAACCGCATGTTGAACGCCATCGATTCGGTGATTTTCGTGTCTTTCTCCACACCCAGATCCGTGTTGATGACGCCCGGACCATACACGGAGTACTGCTTTGCGCTGCCGGTCACGCCACAAGCTTCGAAGCTGGCCGAGCCACCGCAGTTAACGAAGTTAGAGGCAAACGCTGAAGTGTTGAAGTATTGGCTGTGTGCAGAATCACGCGGATTCAGCTTGTGGACTGCACCGATTTGGGTGGGATAGTCAAGACCCAGATTGGTCAGGGCAGTGTCGCTACCGCTCTTTAGGCTGATTGGGACGCCAGTGTTGAAGCGACTGATGCCCGTGATGTGCCACCCAGTGGTAATACGGCGCGGGCCAAACATGCGATCGAAGGGAAGATCCCAGTTGTAGCTCATCACCAGATTATGCCGCAGGTCGAACGACGAATTGCCGTAGGCGCGACTCGGGTCGCGGGGGTCCCACTTCGCTGAATAGTTATCCAACGAGTGAGCGTAGGTATAACTGACCAGGAAAGTAAGGTCACGAGCGCGGTGCTCGGCCGAAACTTGAAGCGAGTTGTAGTTGGAGTTTGCCGAGTTCTGCAGATATGTCGCCTGAGCGAAGGCGACAACCGGACCGCCAGCGGAATTGTGATACCCCTGGCTGATGTTCTGGACATCGATCTGCCCGGTAAAGGTCCCGTAGAAGGTCTGCCCACCCTGCGTGTATACGCCACCCTCGCCGCCCGGGCCGCAACCGGCGCTGGCCAGCGATTGGCAGAGCGCCGCATCGCCATAGATCAGGTCTTCGCCATGCTGAATGTGGTGTCCCTGCGTTCCCACGTATGCCACGGTGAGAACAGTCGACTTATCGAGTTGGCGCTGGATAGAGAGGTTATAGTGCTCGGCCATCTGGGTCCTGTTCTTGTTGTAGTAGCCCGGCACGTAGAGAGGCAGAGTCGCATCGAACTTGAAGTCCGGAAACGGTCCGTTGCCCTGGGGGAAGACGAAGGGGAAGTGCTGTCCCTGAGTGATCCCGGTGGCGCGGGTGATATAAGGGCTGGCGAACTCTGTAGGCTGTGGCGAGGCCCAGTAGAGGCCCCAGGGAGCATCACCCAAAATACCGAAGTTCCCGTTATCCGCTGCTCCCAGATAATACATACCCCAAGCGGCGCGAATGCTGGTTTTGTTCTCACCCCAGATGCCGCCCGAAGGCGCGTAGGCGATACCAATCCGAGGTCCGAAGTCGTTGTAGGGGGTCGGAGACACTGTGCTTGGAACTCCCGGATCTCCCGGAACCAGATTGCCTAAGGGAGAATTGGGGAACTTGGTTGACTGCACTCCCGGAACTGGCGTGGTCACGCGACCAAAAACGTCGCTCCACGGCCGGGCCACATCCCAACGGAGGCCCAGGTTAACAGTCAGGTTGGGCCTCACCTTCCAGCTGTCCTGGCCGAAGAACCCGAAGTAACGGGTACGGTTGTCGAGAAGCTGGATGGAGCATTGCACGAAATCCCCGGGGGCCCCAACGTAGAAATCCGAAAGATCCGAACCCGTCTCGGAGCCGGTGAAGTCGAAATATCCGTTCGGTCCGCACTGGTTCCGAGCATTCAGCTGGTAGTACTTGTATTCACCGCCGAAGGAGAGGGAGTGCTTGCCTGCCGTCTTGCTGACCGTGTCGCTGACCCCGAAGGTGGTATCGGGTTGATAGAGATTCAACCAGTTATTGCCGATAGCGAAACCGCTGTTGTCGAAAAACAAGTCTGGCACTGAGGAAGGGTATCCTGGCGAACCGGTGTTGACCAGGCCCCCGTTAGCCGGATCCGTATTAAAGCCATAGATATCGTAGCCAGAAATCGTCGAACTGGCTGCAGGCTGCGCGGTTCGAACCGCCACGCGGAAAAACTGGAAGCGCGCCACGTTGACCATGGTTGTACCGAAGGTCTTGGTGTTGCTCATCGAGAACAACTGATTACGCGAAGGCACAGTTACAGGGTAGCCGGGCAGATTCTGGTTTCCGTTATTGCTATAAACGGCTTGCACCGCGGTCGCATCGTCGTAGTGGTAGTAAAACGACCAGTCACCGGTCATTTTGTTGACGAAGTCGATGCGCTCCGACATGTTCGTATCGATCAGACTGCCGGCGTGGCTTGAGTCGGAAAAGCTACCTGGCCCGACGTTCGCGTTCGGAATCAGAGGAAAGGTTAATTTCGAAACTGGATCGAGGTATGCAGAGATGTTGTGGCCCGGCACGCTGGCGCCGCTATTGTCGATGGTCGTTACCGGAGTTCCCAACTGGTTGTACTTGGTGACGCCAGCTACAATCGTTCCGCCACCGCGGCTCATCAGGGTATTGGCCCAGGCGTCGCCTTGGACAGCACTGTCGAGTGAGCTATCGGGAAAGATACCGTTCCTTTGGTCGGCGGTGAAAATCTGCACCACTCCCGTACTGGCTCCCGCGACCTGACGCGTTTGCTGAAAGTCGGTGAAGGAGAAGAGCCTGTCCTTCACAATTGGACCACCAAAAACGCCGCCAAACTGATGCTGCTTCAATTCGGCCTTCGTGGGATCATAGTAGTTGGTCGCGTCGAACCCCTGATTTCGGTAGAACTCGAAGAGGGTTCCATGAAAGCGGTTGGTGCCGGACTTCGTCACAGTGTTCATGACTGCGCCGGTGAACTTGCCGTACTCCGCGCTGAAGCTATTGGTGAGCAGGCGGAACTCCGCGATCGAGTCGGCATTTGGAATCAGGCC
Organism: Terriglobia bacterium; assembly: GCA_963795245.1. Classification (GTDB taxonomy): domain Bacteria; phylum Acidobacteriota; class Terriglobia; order Terriglobales; family Acidobacteriaceae; genus JAIQFF01. The sequence goes on from CAWCHA010000002.1 coordinate 104,284, forward strand.
GGCGCCCATGTTCTTGGTCTCGTTGACTTCCGCACCATTCACCAGGAATGCATTGGCCCACTCGGGCTGGCCGTCGGTCGAGACGTTACCTGTCGACGCGTACAGACCCGAAGCTGGTCCGCGATCCGCGTAATTAGTGTTCGTGTTGGCGGGGGAAACGCCTGCCTGCAGCGAGAGCAGATCGAGGTACGAACGACCATTCAGCGGCATGGCCAGAATCTGGGGAGATTCGATCGTAGTACCCGTTGACGTAGCCACGGTCTGCACCTGTAGCGCATTCGCGTCGACAGACACAGACTCACTTACACTACCGACCTGTAGATCGAAATCAAAGTGCAGAGCGTCGTTGACGTTCAGGTCGATATTCTCGACGATTCCCTGCTGGAAGCTGGGAACCGATGAGGTCAGGCGGTAACGTCCGGGGGGCAGCGCGAGAATGCTGTACTGTCCCGACGTGTCGCTCGTGACCGTACGGGAATAGCCGGTTGCAGTTTGAGTGGCCGTCACGGTCGCGTTCGGAAGGACCGCGCCGGATTTGTCACGGACATAACCGACGATGGATCCGGTGACATCTGCCCAAAGTTGCACAGTGCCGAGCAGTACAATCAAACAGAGACAAGCGTAACGAAAACGACGATGCTGCATGGAAAGGCCTCCCCCAGTGACGCTGAAAAATCGTCTCTTTGTACGACAATAGTAACAATCAGACAAGCGAAATAGTACGAAATCCCTTGTAACCCGCCTTGTTTCAGCCAAGCCAACCGCAGGTATAATTTTGCTAAGTACTTAAAGAATCATTAAGTTTGGGCCATAATCAGCACGAACCTAAGATCTTAATATATATGATAATATTATCTTGATATCGATCCAGCGCACTTCATGCGATAGTGGGGAAGCACGAATACTTCAACACTTAAAGCAGAGGACGCATTCCTTGAAATATCGTCGGTCTTGCTCCGCGGTCTTGGCAATTTGCCTCTCTATTCCTGTTGCAGCACAGTCTGACTGGAGTTCCTACGGTCACGACGCCGGACAAACCAAATATTCCCCGCTCGATCAAATCAACACGAACAATGTCGACAAGCTGACCCAATCGTGGGTGTATCACATGAAGCCGACCGGACCAGCCTCCGAGATCGCGCCTCCTGCTGGAAACGGCGGCAAACAACGTGTTTTAACGACCCAAGCCACGCCCCTGATCGTGAACAACATGATGTACCTCGTGACGCCGTATAACTCAGTGATCGCTCTGACACCTGAGACTGGCGAACTGATCTGGACCTATAAGCTGGCCAAGTCGCGTCTCATGGGACGGTCCCTCGCGTCCTGGGCCGGAGACAAGACCACACCCGCGTCAATCTTTTTTGGAACTGGCGATGGCCGCCTGATGTCTTTGAATGCCAAGACAGGTAAGCCTACTGCCGGGTTCGGCGAAAACGGGACCGTCAATTTAAAGGTTGGGATGATTGAACCGCCGCATCAGGATGGTCGTTACAACATGACCTCTGCGCCTTCCATTTATAAAAATCTTCTTATTAGTGGGGCGGCCGTGCAGGAGGATCCCGCGAAAGGCGCATCTGGGGACGTACGCGCCTGGGATGTTCACAGCGGGAAGCTGGTGTGGCGTTTCCATTCGATTCCGCGACCTGGTGAAGTCGGTCACGACAGCTGGCCGGCTGATGCCTGGCAAGGTCGCTCGGGAGCGAATGTGTGGGGGTTCTCCTCCGTCGATCCCAAACGTGGGTTGGTCTTCCTTCCTTTCGGCTCGCCCACGTCCGATTTCTGGGGCGGGGATCGTGCCGGCAATGATCTGTTCGGCAACACGCTGGTCGTTCTCCATGCGAAAACGGGGAAGCTTGCCTGGTATTTTCAGGCGGTCCATCACGACATCAACGACTACGATCTGGAATCCGCGCCGGTGATGATCGACGTCCATCGTGACGGCAAAGATATCCCGGCAGTCGCTCTCACCAGCAAGACCGGACTGATGTTCATCCTGGACCGCCGCAACGGCAAACCGATCTTTGGTGTGGAAGAACGTCCGATCCCGCAGAGCACAGTCCCGGGCGAACACCCCTCTTCCACTCAACCCTTCCCTCTCAAGCCAGTTCAGTTGGGACGCAGCACCTTCACGCCAGCCGACCTCTCCACGGTCACTCCGGAACACCATGCAGTCTGCGAAAACATGCTGGCGACTGAGGGCGGCATGCAGAGTGGACCGATGTTCACTCCGTACGGGTCGAAACTGACGATTGTCTTCCCCAGCACTATCGGCGTCGTGAATTGGCATGGCATGTCGTACAACCCGAAGCTCGGCTACATCTTCGCCAACACCAACGAAATCGCGAGTGTGGGAAAGGTCGCGCCCACCGATCCGGGAACCGATCCTCCCTACAATCGCACCAGTCCATGGGGAATGTACGCGGAGTTCTGGGACCAGAATAAATTCTGGCCGTGTCAGCAACCGCCGTGGGGCCAGCTGTGGGCGATCAACGTGAATACGGGCGACGTCGCGTGGAAGGTACCTTTTGGAACCGTCCCCGAACTCGATGCCAAAGGTGTCCACAATACAGGATCGGTAAACTACGGAGGATCCATATCGACCGGCGGCGGATTGCTCTTTATTGCAGCGTCGAATGATCAACATTTTCGCGCTTACGAAGCGGCGACAGGCAAAATTCTGTGGGACATCAAGATGGATACAGGGGCCTACGTTACGCCTTCGACCTACATGGGTAAGGATGGAAGACAGTACGTCGTAATCGTGGACACGGGAGGCGGATTCTTCGACCACACAAATGGTGATTCGATTCTGACCTTCGCCCTGCCGGCAAAATAGAGCGTTTTCAAAACCTGGAAGCAGCTAACCGACCTCGCTATCGAGATCCTTCAGTGGTCACCAGGAGGAACTTGACCGGGCTGTCTTCCGAATAATTTACGTTCGAGGTGGGAGCGAGATTGTCTGGAGGGTGCTCATAGGCCATGCCGGGTGTCTGTCGGCGAAGGTACGGCCCGATAAAAGCAATACTGGTGCCCGAGAGCTCCATCCACAAGTGCTCGGTATCCGGCAATGTGCCGATGAAGGGCCGGGTAACCGTGAGATTATCCAGAGTCACAGTCTCGACGCTCGTGATTGTGGCCAGACCCTCCTTCGAACTAAAAAGCGGCCTCACGATACGCGACCACTCCTGCTCCGCCGTGCTGATGGGAGCGGAGGGCTCGTCCTTGACCACCAACTTGGTACCGGGTTGAAAACCGCTGGGGGTGGGTTCAGTAATGACATACGCGCCGAGGGGATCTTTTCCCGTGTTCTTGATAGTGAAGGCGAGATTGGCCGGCACCAGTACCGCGATATTGAGGGAAACCGGAACAGTGTCGCCGCCAGCGGAGATCGTCCCTGCGCCCGAGGTGAAGTAATAAACCTCCTGCTTGCCGGAGAGAGTCGCGGATGGCGAGGAGGCGCCCGGTGCAAGAGTGAAGAATACATAGGAATCCACATAGCGAAGGATGGCACCCTTGGCGGTTGGCTTCGTCGGATCACCCTTGGTGAAAACAGCGTGTTCCGTTACCGGGCCTTTGGTTTCAGCCTTGGATGAGTGCCAGTCGGCAAAATACATGTCGACGTAGGCGTTGCTTCCTACCTGCAGCTCTTGCCCGTAGGCCAGCGGCGAGAGCGCGATTCCTGCGAGCAGGGCCGCTGTGATCACTTTGCTGATACCAATCGCGATACCACCATTCATAATCTTGCGAATCATCGATGCTCCTTGTGAGCGGCTCATGTTGTCTTTGGTTCAGCTGGGGCGCCGAACACCAAAACTTTTTAGTGCGGCGTCGTCGACACCCTCTTGCTCGTGCTGAACCACAGGAATTCAATCGGCTTGCTACCCGGCTCTCCGAAGTTGATGTTGGAGTGGGTCGTCAGATTGTCCGGTCGCAACATGTAGGCCTCGCCCGGATGCTGCATGCGCAACTGCGAGCCAACAAACGCAACACTCTTGCCCTCAATCTCGCACCAGATTTCTTCGTGACCGGGAAAGTGCGGGTGCGGCTCGCCCAGTTGCAGGGGGAGGATTTCAACCGTAATGATGCCGCCGATCGTGGCCAGGCCGTTCCTGTTGTTGAAGAAGCCATGAGTGATGTGGGCCCAGTGGCCACCCGCTCCTGGGTTCGTAAAAGGCGATGGAGCCTCGGGCTTGCTTTGCGGGAGTTTACTTTCGTCTTTGACCACGAAAGACGTGAGCGGCTTGAATCCCGGATAAGTGGGATCACCGACCATGTACGCCGCCAGTTCAGTCTCACCTGTATTGTGCAAGGTGAACTCAAGGCCTTCCGGCATAAGGATGGCGTTGCCTTTGTGGACGGGTTCCGTCTTCCCCCCGGCTGAGAATTCACCCTGGCCTTCAATTACATAGAAAAAGATCTGTAGACCTTGCAACGTCGAAGGAACGGTCCGCCCTCCCGCCTCGAGCTTGCCGTAGGAGAGGAATTTGGCATGTTCGAGAACGGCGCCGGGAACGGGTGGGCTGAAGTTGTTTCCTGGCGTCAGAATATCGCGTACCACAAGCTCGCCAAACATCACGCTAGGTTCAGAATTGCGCCAATCGCCGAAGTACATATTGAGGAGCGTATCTTGTTGCGGGCGGGTGGGCAGATAGACCACATCTTTCGGCCCTTCGAAACTATTGCCGCCAACATGGGGAGCATGCCGGGAGTGTCCCGGTGCGGCAGCCGGCGCAGCGGGAGTTTGCGCAGACAATGGCCGGGCGACGGTGAAGGAAATGACTGCGGCTGCAATCCCGAAAACGGCCAAAAGCGTCTTTCTCTTTTTCATGGCTCTTGCTCTTGCTGGCTTGGCTCAAGGTGTCCCTCCGACAGCGTCAACGATCGAAACTTACTTCAATGCGCAGAAATGCCGGGAAGCTGAAGATACTCAGGATGCACGGTGACATGCTCGTTCTTCTCGTTCTCGAGGATCTCGGCAAACATAGCGTCGGTATCTTTCTGCGGCGGCCGCAATGCATTCCTGTCGCTCGATGGCCCGGTCATCGCGCGGCTCATGAGCAAAGAGGATGATCTTTCGCCAATCGGCGGGCGGAGCGAAGGTATAGGGCCCAGGGGAGTCGCCTGCCATTTTCTTGTAGGGCCAGATCATCCAGCCAATGTTGTATTTTTCCGCCAGATTGACGTGGGCGGTCGACCACTCCGGCGATCTCTCCGCGTAGATCTCGGAAAAGAAAATCGGTACCTGGTACTTGGTGCGGAAGTCCAGATACTGCTGAAGGAACTCCGGCCGCGGCGTGGCGCCATAGCTGTGAAAACTGTAGACGGTATTGTTGTCGAATGGCTTGCCGAACGCGCTGAAGCGTCCAAGCGGCGGTTGCAGAATCAGCATGTGATGGGTATCGACTTTGCGAATGGATTCCGTCAAACGACGGTACACCGGCTCGATAAGAGGTTCCATATCGAGATATCCATTCCACAGCAACGGTTCATTGAGAAGATCGTAGCCCAGGATGATGGGATCGTCTTTATAGTGGCGCGCAATCCGCTGCCAGGCATCGGCTACATAATCCTGCATGCCAGCGTCCTTCAGCAGCCACGGATACCCAGGACCGTCGTCACTCGCTTCGCCAGTGAATCCGCCGACGCCAGACTCCAGCATCAGGATGACGTAGAGGTGTTCATGGTTGCACCACTTGAGAAGCTGATCGATGAGTTTGAAACCTTCATCGTCCTCGTTCTTGAAATATTTGGTGTGCAGCGGAATTCGGATGGTATTGAATCCGTCCTGCTTGATGCGATGAACGTCTGCCGCGGACATGAAGTTCTGACGCCACTTGTACAGGAACTCATGAGCATGCGTTGGCCCCAGCAGATCGTCAAAGACGAGCTCGAGTTCCGTCTGCGCCTGGCTTAGACCGCCAAAGCGCCAGAAATAGCCTTCCAGCACAAACCAGTTCCCGATGCTGATCCCACGAATCTGAAGCGGCTTGCCGGAGGCGTCGACGATCTCGGTTCCTCGTGTTTTCACGAACTGCGAATAGGCTGCCGGAGTTCCCAGCAGGAACAGCGTGAAATAAAGAATTGTCAGGCGTCGAAGAAACAATCGCGTCTCCCTACTACTACGTGCTTGGGCGTCAATAGTACTACAATATTACCAAGTGCGAGTATTCTCCGTTCCAAATTTCTCCTCTGACGTTTCATGGGCCCCGAGTGGCCACGCCAGGTTGTGCCTCAATTGTTGCTATCCGGGATCGAACCGGGCGGATTAGTCAGGGAAGGTGTACCAGGCTCATCTCGATTTCGGACTCATCCGGTTGCAGGGCGCGTGCATTGCGTTCGGCGCTTTGGATGTGACCTTTCATCGCTTTGCGCGACTTCTCCGCGTTCTGTTCCCGAATCGCGCGATAGATCGCCCAATGCTCCCGCAAACCGTTCTCGGCCATGCCCGGCTTTTCATTCGTTCTCCTGCTTCGCATAGCCAGAGGTTCGGAAATTGCCTGTAGCACCAGGATCGCAATCGGATTCCTCGTCGCTTCGGCGATCGCCTTGTGGAAGCGGACGTTGATCTCTCCTACTTCTTTGTAGAAGAGCGCGTCGCCTTCCGGCGTGTTCCGGTCGATCTTCACTGCCCGCTCGTGATCCGCCAGGATGGCGCGCATCGACGCCCAATCTTCTTCGGTGGATTTTTCAGCCGCCAGCATGGCCAACCCGACCTCCAGGATTCTGCGGAACTCGATAAGCAAATCGGCGCGCTGTACGTAGGCCGACGCCGAGAGATGGCTGGCATTGATGAGAGCACTCGGAGAAGGTTCTAAGACAACGGCGCCGATTCGTGGACGCACTTTGATCAGCTGAAGTGATTCGAGCGACTTGATGGCCTCGCGCACGCAGGTCCGGCTCACCGAAAGCTCTTCGGTCAACTGCTTCTCGGTCGGCATTCGTTCACCGGGTTTCACCTGTCCGCTTTTGATCAGGCCGAGAAGATATTCGATCACCTGTGCAGTAATCGTCTGCCGTTGGATCAGGATCGTGTCTCCATACGAGGTCTAAAAAAAACCGCTCAACGTAACAGAAAGGAGGTTAAAACGAACTTCTGCACTTGAACAACGGCGCCGAATCACGCTTTTATCGTAAAAATATATTATATTACGAAAGCTTTGTGCCGGACCCTAGCAAGGCAAATGCTCAGTCTAAAGACGCCACCTATGAACTTTCCCGATTATTCTGCTTTCGTTGAATCCATTGGCTTGAGAATGTTGTTGGTCTTCCTCGGGCTTTTCGCTGTGCTTCCCTCGACTGGGTATGCCCAAGCCGCTGGAGACCGCATCGATCTCTATTTTGGCGATTGGCACGCATCGCCCTCGCGGTTAACCCACGGCAGCCTCGAAGAGCGCGACATTCTGACCCGCGGCAATGCCATGAGCCCGACGAAAAAGAGCGCGGTCCTTCGTTTCATCAATTCCTACGCTTATGCGACACTGGCGCCGCACACCGCGACGAAAGCGGAGAAACTCGAAGGGCAGCAGAAGATTTATTTTGTCCAATCTGGTAAGGGAACGGCGCGTGCCGGCAGCCAGTCCGTGGATTTGTATCCCAATATAGCTGTACTGGTCCCCGCTGGATTGAACTTTAATATCGAGAACACCGGCGACCAGCCGATAACGATGTATGTGATCAATGAGCCAACCCCGCCCGGCTTTCGGCCTAATACCACGATACTGGCCCGGGACGAAAATCAGTTGCCCATCGCTTCCAGCAGCGGCATGTGGGCCCATATCGTGAAGCCTCTGTTCGTGACTTCTGACGGTCTCGGCACGCTGGAAGCCGTCCTGACCGTCACGCTCGACCCCCTTACGATCGGCAAACCGCATCCGGTTCCTGGGGAAGACACAGATGAAATTGAGGAAGTGTGGACCGCGCTCGACGGCACGAGTCTGGCAATGGTCGGCAATCAGCTGCGGCGCCAGACTCCGGGGATGGCTTATCTACATATCCCGGACAACAAAATGCCACACACCAATATCAACGGCAGCGAAGATTCTCAGGACAAGTTTCTTTACTTCGCCCGTTACCGCCCTCACGAACCGCGAAAATAGGAAGATCCGGCAGCGGGATGCATAGAGGCCAGCATGTATAGAAGAACGCTTGTGCGTTTCGCCGTATTGGTCTTAGTGTGCGCCTTTTGCGTGTCGCTTATCGCGCAGACCGTGATGGCCCAGACCGACGACGATGCTACAAAAACTCACTCTACGTGGAGTGACTACGCGGGCGCCTCAGATGCCTCGCAATATTCCGCGTTGAGGCAAATCAATCGCTCGAATGTTGAAAAGTTGCAGGCTGCATGGAGCTATCCGACCGGCGACGGCAACAAATACCTGTTCAATCCGATCGTAGTCGACCGAACGATGTACGTTCTGGCTCACGACAACTCGATCCTCGCTCTCGATGCGACAACCGGGAAAGAATTGTGGATCCATCACACGGCGCCAAAGACGACGCTCATCACCAATCGTGGAATCAATTATTGGGAAAGCGCTGACCGCTCCGATCGCCGACTGCTCTTCGCCGCCAACAATTTTCTGGAAGAGATCGACGCCCGCACTGGTAAATCGATTGCGGATTTTGGTAAGAACGGCCACGTGGACCTGCGCGAAGGCCTGGGACGCAATCCAGAGAGCCTTACGCTGGTTCAGTCCACTACTCCCGGACGCGTTTTTGAAAATCTTCTGATTCTGGGCTCGGCGACCAACGAAGAATACGAATCCGGCCCAGGAGACATCCGCGCCTATGACGTTCGCACCGGACAGATGGTCTGGATTTTTCACACGGTGCCGCATCCGGGAGAATTCGGCTATGACAGCTGGCCGAAAGACGCTTGGAAGACGGTCGGCGGCGCCAACGCGTGGAGTGGACTCTCGGTCGACGAGAAGCGCGGCATCGTCTTCATTCCGACCGCAAGCCCTAAATACAATTTCTACGGCGCAGATCGAACCGGCGCCAATCTTTTCGGTGACTGCCTGCTTGCTCTGAATGCGCGCACCGGAAAATTAATCTGGTACTTCCAGATGGTCCATCACGATATTTGGGACTACGACAATGCAACTTCTCCAATGCTTTTGACCGTCCGTCATAACGGCAAGATGGTCGATGTCGTAGCTCAAGCCGGCAAAGAAGGATTTGTTTGGGTTTTCAATCGTGAAACCGGCGAACCGCTCTGGCCGATTGAAGAACGCGCCGTGCCGGGTTCCGACATGCCGGGAGAAGTGACCTGGCCCACGCAACCATTCCCGTCACAGCCTCCGCCCTTCGCGCGCCAGAGCTTTACCGCCAAGGATCTGAGCCCATTCATGGGACCCGACGAGCGCGAACAGCTTCGTAAACAGATGAAAGGCGCCCGCAATCAGGGTCTGTTCACTCCGCCGGGCGTAAACAATACCGTCGAGATGCCGGGGAATAATGGTGGAGCGAATTTTCAGGGCGCTGCGGTTGATCCCGCGCACGGCACTCTTTTCGTGGTTTCGAAGGATCTGCCTTCCATGCTCAAGCTGGAATTGAGTGCGATGGAGCAGTTACCGGAGGGAAGTTCTGCCGAAGAAAAAGGACGCGTCGTCTATCAATCGAACTGCGGACTGTGTCACGGTGCCGGTCGCGCAGGGCAACCTCCCGCGGTGCCTTCGCTGGTGGATGTCGGATCGCGTCTGACGTCCGATCAAATCCGCGGGGTAGTCATGCACGGACGCGGCCCCATGCCGGCATTTGGCAGGTTGTCCGCAGCGGCTTTGGACTCTCTTGTCGCCTATCTTTTTCATCCGGAGCAAGTTCAGGCATCATCTGTTGCCGGCGAAAACGGCTCTACCAACACCGCAACCGCCGCATCCCTGCCGCCCGAAAAACTCCGCTACAGAAGCAGCTTCGGTTTCATGTTCACCAGCAGCGGGTTGCCTGCCATCGCTCCACCATGGACCACTCTCACCGCTTACGATCTCAACCTGGGAACCATTCAGTGGCAAGTTCCTTTGGGCGAAGTTCCTGAGTTGGCCGCACAAGGATTTAGAAACACAGGCTCGCATTTTCCCAAAGTTGGGCCAGTGGTGACCGCCGGTGGCTTGATCTTCACCGGCACGCGCGACAAGAAAGTGCGCGCCCTTGATTCCGCGACAGGCAAGGTGCTCTGGGAGTCAGAAGTAGAAGCCGCCGTCGAAGGTATGCCGGCGGTTTATGAAGTCGACGGACGTGAATACGTCGTATTCTGCGCAGCCGCGCAGGCCACTACGTATACGCACAATGTTCCGGGCCACACCGCATCGCGAGCTCCGATAGCCGGAGCGTACGTCGCGTTCGCATTGCCTGCCGAGGCAGCGAGCCACGCGGGAACCGCCGCTCTTAGCTGTCCGGGCGGAAAGAAGTGTCCTCCAACCCAATAGAAATTCCAGCTGTGTTTCGCGAAGAAACTAGAAAGCAACTCATTCCATGTGAGGTTTCGGTTCTTTGGACTTGAGGTCCTGAAAGATTTGCAGCTCCCGTTCCGCCTGCTCCATGTTTCCCGCGCGGCGATACAGTCGTCCCAGTGAATAGTGAGGTTCGGAATACGACGGGTCGAGAGCGGCGGCCCGCTTCAGTTCTTCAGCAGCCTCGGGAATCTTGTTTTGCTTCTGAAGCAGGACGCCAAGTTGATAGTGACTTTGCGCGAAATTTGGATCAAATTGCAAAGATTCCCGGAAAAGCGGTTCCGCTTCTTCCAGGCGATCCAGCTTGGTCAGTAATGTACCCAGATTCATGAGAGGCCACGCGGAATGGATATTGGGTTCGCGGTTCAGCCGAACGGCGTTCCGGTACTGCTGGATTGCTTCGTCATTTTTTCCCAGAGCTTCAAGGCACAGGCCGAGGTTGTCGTACGCCTTCATGAAATCAGGGTCGACGGCAATCGCTTTTTCAAACATGGCAATAGCCGCAGGCATGTTCTGGCTGTCATAGTCGAGCCGTCCCTGCCAGTATGGATAGAGTGGATTTCGAGGGTTTGCCTCGGCCAGCTTGTTTAACTCCGGCCGCGCCCAGGCTGGATGTTCAAGCGATACGTACGCCATGGCCAGCATGAAGCGGTCTTTTTCTTCCAAGGGTTGCAGCGCTTCGCCTTTTTTCAGAGCGATGGCTGCGTTCAGGAACTTGCCGTCAACAAAAAATATTCGCCCGAGGTAGTCATAAATTTGAGGAACTTTGGGATGCTGATCGGCGGCGTGCACCAGCGCGGCTTCGGCGCCGGCGTAGTCGCGAGACTTTAGCGCGGCCTCAATTTCCTGACGTGCCGAGGGATCGAGTGCCAGATCATTGAGACCGCTTTCGAGGGAAGAGACGGCAGGATGTTCTTGGGCCTGAAGCTTCACGAAACCAGGCACGACGCAGGATGCCGCCAGCAGAACCGGGACCCAGAGACTCCGGACCACAGTTCGTCGGCGCTGAATTCCACACATAAAACCTGTGTCCCGGCGCGTGCTCAGCCAGCGTTACGAGCTGCAATCAGGTCGCGAACAAACTTCAGATTCCGGCGCATATCGGCTTCTACCGATACCGGACAATCAGTCTCGAGTTGGGCCCATCCGTCAAAGCCGATGTCGGCCAGAGCGTCGATTACGGCTTTGAAGTCGATCGTCCCTTCGCCCAGGTAATGAGGATTGTCCTTGAGATGCACTTCGCAGATGCGTTTGCGGCCTAACCAGCGGATCTCTTCGACAACATTAAACCCGCCTTTGGTTGAGTTGCCGACGTCGTAGTAGGTGAGAACCGCCGGCGACTTCGACCGCTCCATGATCCGAACATTGTCACGGGCGGAGATCGTATCTTCGAGGCCCAGAATCACGCCGGATTTTTCCGCTGCCGGGGCGACCTCTTTGAGAATATCGCCGACCTTATCCATTTCTGCCGTGGTCTCAAGTGCGCCCTTGCTGAAGAACGGCAGCAGCACGACGCGCACGCCCATCGCCTTTGCGATCGGAATACAGTCCGCCACCCAGCGCTGTCCCAGAGGATCAGACTTCAGATAGTTCCGGTGCAGCATCTCGAGACAAAGCGATTCGATGGGCAGGTCCACGCGCTTGGACTCGTCGAGGAAAGTCTTCTGCAAAGCCGGATCCGAAAGCGGCAACTTGTCGTCAGTCACCTTGCCGATGCTGACCTGCACGCCGTCAAAGCCCAGTGACTTGGCCAGTGCGATGGACTCGACCTTGTCTTCCAGTTTCAGATTCCAGTCAGTAACTCCGACTTTGAACTTGACCTTGGACTTGGAGGCAAACGCTGGTATGACCGAGGCCGCGACCGTTGCGGAAACACCCAGTTCGATGAAGCTGCGCCGAGTTAGTTTTTGCATGTTTTGAATATCCTACCAGTGCAGGATGATACGTTTCTTGCCCTCGTCCGAAAACCTTCAGTGGCCAAGCTGGTGGCAAGTTGCGCAATCCGCTCGCGCACCGCGCCGCTGATGGCAATTGCGACAAAAGATCATGCCGGTCGAGACTTCCTTCTGGAGCACGTCCCGCGTTTCCACTGGCCCGTGACACTCGGCACATTTCAATCCTGCCTTGATGTGTGTCGAATGACCAAAGAATACAAAATCAGGGACAGTGTAGACGGGCACCCATGCGATCTCTTTATTCTTTTCAGCGGCATCGCGGATTTTTGCCACCTCTGGGCTGTCCTTCTTCACCGTCTCATGGCACTTCATGCAGAAGGCGGCGGACGGAATTTTCGCGTCATCGCCTTTATCCACGCCCGTGTGGCAGAAATTGCACGGCAAGCCGACGTCCGTCGCATGAGTCTTGTGACTGAACGCGATGGGCTGAGGCGCTACCGACTGAGGAAGCGTTTCCTTCTGCTGTCCTGAACCCGAGTCCTGAGCGAGCGCGAACGCCCCAAACAAACAGCTAATGAGAAAGGCACCCATCAACCAAATCTGCCTGGGCTTCATCCGTCCGATTCTGCCAACGGCGTGCTGCACGTCCCACCTCACTTCGCGGCGGCCGCGCCTTTGGGCAGGGCGTACGCCACGATTTTGCCGGTGAAGGTCTTGTCGTATTTGTTTCCTCCACCGGCTGCTATCACCACGAACTGCCTACCGGACTTTCCCATGTAGGTCGCGGGAGTGGCAAAGCCGCTGGCGGGCAACGTGGTTGTCCACAACTCGTTACCGGTTTCCCGATCGAAGGCGCGGAACTTGCGATCATTGGTGGCCGCGATGAAAACCAATCCTCCGTCGGTGACAATGGAGCCGCCAATGTTGGGCGCGCCGGTCTTGGGAATTCCGCGTTGTTTGAACTCGTCGAACTCTCCCAACGTCGCCCGCCAACGGATGCCGCCAGTGTTGAGGTCAACCGCGTAGAGCGATCCCCATGGCGGCTGCTGACAGGGATAACCATCCTTGTCAGTAAAGAATTCGTATTTCGTAGCGCGCAAAGCGTAAGGAATGGTTGATCCCTCCTTGCGCTTCACCATGTGGAACAGCCCCCCTACATCCATGGTATTCACGAACAGCAAGCCCGTCCCAGCGTCGAAGGAAGCGCCGCCGTAGTCCGCTCCGCCGTTTAATCCGGGAAATAGCGCCTGGTCTTGCTCCCCAAGGGTATCGAAAACTTTCACGTCAAGCTTGGCCCCCTGACTGTTCGCGAGGCACTCGGCACGGGATTCGGGTGTAACGTTGGTCAGCTCCGCTGCGCTCATGGATTGCCGGGCCAGCGGTGGCGTTACTACGGGATACGGCTGGGTGGGCGAGCTCTCCTCACCGGCGAGAGTGCTTTTCGGAACGGGACGCTCCTCCACCGGATAAAGCGGTTTGCCAGTTTCGCGATCGAGCACAAACAGGAAGCCCTGCTTGGTTACCTGAGCCACCGCGGGAATAGTTTTTCCATCACGCTTGACGTCGGCCAGGACGGGAGCCGCGGGCAGGTCGTAATCCCAAAGATCGTGATGAAGCGTCTGGTAATACCAGCGCATTTTACCGGTCTTGCAATCCAGCGCAACAACGCTGTCCCCAAAGAGGTTCGCGCCCTTGCGATCGCCGCCGTAGACGTCATAGGAAGGCGATGTCAGTGGAAGAAATACGAGAGACCGCGCCTCATCGACCGTCATGAACGACCAGACGTTTAATCCGCCGCGATCTTTTCTAGAGCCGGGTTCCCAGGTTTCACTTCCAGGTTCGCCATCGCGGGGCACAGTGTGGAACCGCCAAACTTCCTTGCCGGTTCTCGCGTCGAAACCGCGCACATCGCCGTTCGGGCCCCGAGGTTGGCTGTCGCTCACCATGCTGCCCGCTACCACCACATCGCCGCACACAGATGTAGGGGAAGTGAGGCCGTACTGTAACTTGGGAAATTCGTCTGCCATACCCGCCCGCAGGTCTAATTTTCCGGCATCGCCGAATGCGGGGTCGAGCTTACCTGTCTTCGCATCCACTGCAAAAAGACGTCCCTGAATGTCGCCCAGGTAAAGGAGTCTCTTCTTGCCGTCGGTCCAGGTGGAGACGCCTCGATTCACGTAGAGATTCCGAGGGATCGTTTTATCGAAGCCGGAGTCGAAGACCCACAGCTTTTCGCCGGTTTCGGCGTCGAGAGCAAAGAGACGACTGAACGCCGACGGAAGGTACAGTACTCCGTCAATCGATAGCGGAGTGGCTTCGAACGAAGATCGCGACGGCAGGTTCGAGCCATCGCTCCAGTCTTCCGTGTCAAAAGTCCATGCCACCTGAAGCTTCGCGACGTTGCTGCGGTCAATCTGGCTCAACGGAGAGTGGCGGTTACCTCCGGAATCCCGACCGACATTCGGCCAATCATGATTGGACGAGTCCTGGCTCGAAACAGATTTTTGGGCAAATGCGGAAAAGGTGGAAAGCAGAAGAAGAATGATGACCTGAAGAACAAGAGCCATGCCAGAACACCTCTGGATGATTGTAGTAGTGCACCTTCCAGAATAAATCCATTACGTGGATTCCGGCGCATCGACCCTGTTCGATGCGCCATCATCCTCGAGCCGTGAGCTTGCCGCTTCAGAAGAGGAGCTTCAGCGCAAACTGAATATTTCTGGGGGTGCTGACGTTTCCGTTCCACTGTCCGAACGTGGGACTCGCGATGTCGGTGTCGAAGGCGGTCGATCCGAAGCAGCGCGTCTCGCAGACAAATATGTGCTGATTCCAGGCGTTGAAGAACTCAGCCTGGAAGCGCATTCCAACCCTCTCTGTGATGGGAATGTTCTTGATAATGCTGATGTCCTGATTTGAAAATCGTGGACCTCGTAGAGAGCTGATTCGAGGACCGTCGCCGAAGTTGAAATTGAATGAATTCGGGTCCTGGAATGCAGCTTGACTAAGAAGCGGCCCCTTCGCCGGATCGAAATCGTTCGGACTTTGTAAAAACGGCTCCGTACCGGTCTGCGAAGGAATGCAACCGACCTCAAATTGCGCGGGTATGTTGCAATTGCTCGAGCGGAAGAAGAACGGCGTGCCGGAGGAGATCTTGATCAGCGTCGACAACTGCCATCCGCCAATCACTCGATCCAGCGCTCCCCCCGTGTTCATGAACCGCTTTCCCTTTCCAAATGGAAGCTCGTACAGCGTCGAGAAGTTGAAGGTATGCGGAACGTCATCGATCGAAAGAGACTTGTTCCGGCTGCGCTGGAACGCCGAGATAACGCCGGTTGCTCCCAGGTTTCCGTTCGCCAGCGAGGAACTCTGGATGTAGTCGGAATCCGTCAGCAGTTTTGAGAAGGTGTAGGTCGCCAGGAACCAGAGTCCCTTCGAAGAACGATGCTCCGCCTTGAATTGGAAGGAATGATAAGTCGAGTTGCCGACATTTTCGTTCACCCCCGTTTCGGAACTGCAATATTGAGGGAACGGTAGCAGCGCTTGCGCCACTGAGGGAGCGCATGCCTGCATCTGTTCCGTCCACCCCGGATAAGGTTCGGGAACTCCGTCGAGAACGGTCTGGCCGGGCTGGAATTCGTCAAACAGTTGCTGTCCCCTCGAGAGCTGTGAAGGATTCAGCACGTTGATTGGGGCAACGTCGGACAGCAGGCGCGTTCCTTTGTTCGCTACATACGCTGCGCTGATGTAGAAATTGTTCGTGAACTGGTGATCCACCGTGAAGTTCCACTGCTGCGCGTACGGCAGACGATTGGCATCCAGAGGACGATACAGCGGACCACCCTGTCCGTTGAGGAACGAGGGACTGATGACCGGCGTCTTCGGAAGGTTCGAAGGGAAACCCTGACTGAGGATCATGGCCGGAGTCAGGCCGCCCTGGCTGCTCGAAAGAGTTGGAGTGGTATTGAACCCATCCTGCGCTACGCCGCCGTTCCAGCCGGGATAAAACGCCTGGCTGTAGAAGATCCCGTATCCGCTGCGAATAACGGTTTTCGGTGACAGCGAATACGCGATGCCGAGGCGCGGCGAAAACGCATGATAAAAAGTCTTCTCCGGATGACGATGGCCGTAGCTGGCATCGCCCCACTTGCTTCCAGCAAAAGCCAGCGTGCCCGGCAAGCCGCCCGCGCCTGGATTGGCTGCGGTCGGATCGAGGAATGACATGTTGTCGTAGCGCTCAACCGAAGGCGTGCTTACGTCCCATCGCAGGCCATAGGTGACACTCAGCTTGTTCGTAGCCTTCCATGTATCGCCCGCATGCAGCGCCCACAACTTTCCTCGCGCATAAAGCGTGTCAACGTTGTTGAAGCTGACGTTGGCATTGTCCACACCGCCCAGGATGAAACTCGCAATTGGGTTGCCGCTGTTGATTCCCAACAGACCTGTGGTCAGGTCGGCAAAGCCGAAGGTGCCAGACTCGTTGTTGTTGTTGCGAAGATTGTTCTGCAGTGTGCGCAATTCTCCGCCGAATTTGAACGTGTGGCTGCCGTGAGTCCAGGAAACCAGGTCATTCAGGATGCTGGTCGGCCGGGATTCGTGGTGCAGCAAATCGCTTCCCATGGAAACAAAGCCATCACTGAAGTTGAGCTGAGGTGGCGCTTTGTAGCCCGCCGCGCCCGGGATCTTGGGCAACTGGTCGACATATTGAGCGTCATTCGAAATTTCGCTTCCCCGGAAGTCCAGATATCCATAGTTAAAATTGTTGAGCAAATTCGGGGTGAACGTATGGTCCCAGTTCATCCTGATTACCCAGGGACCAATCTCGCCTCCATCCGGAAGTAACAGGGTTTCGTTGCTGATCTGGAATGGAAGCGTTGAGACCTTGGCAAATACCGTGTCGTGATAGTGAAGATTGGCCGCAACGTGATCTTTCTGGCCGAAGTAGTCATCAATGCGAATGTCGTAGTTCTGCCGATGATCCGTGCCGGCGCCGCTGATATCCGAGTTTGCAACCGGCGAAACGAAATTGTTCAGAGCTCCAGCAAAGGTTGGATTCGGCAGAAATTTGAACCACGAATTCGCCAGCGAATTCTGCAGTCGCGGGTCAGTCGAGCAAATCACATTGGGATGCGTTCCGTCACACCCCATGAACTGCTGACGGAAGAACGGAAGATTCGTGGGTCCCTGCGGCTGGTTTGGGTCGTATGCCGGGTTCGCCGTGGTCGTCGCCGGATCGTAAATCGGTATCAGATTTCCCTGCGAATCTGTCCAGTCTGTGAAGTCGCCTTGTCTTTCCTTCAGCGAAGGGATACTGACAATGGGGAAAACGGTTCCACCTCGAATTGTCCAGCGTTCGACGTTGATGAAGAAGAAAGCTTTGTTGAAGTTCGACCAGATGCCGGGAATTTTGATCGGCCCGCCCAGGCTTCCTCCGAACTGGTTCTCGATATCCTTCGGTTTATTCGGCGATCCCCACTGCGTTGCGTTCAGGGCGTTGTTGTGCAGGTATTCCCGCAGATCGCCGTGGAACTGATTGGTGCCCGACTTGGTCACCATGGTGATGACGCCTGAAGTGGTCGTCCCGTATTGCGGCTCGTAGGTGGAAGTAAGCACGCTGACTTCGCTGATGGCCTCCGGCGAGATCGGATAATCGCTGTGGATGGCCACCACTCCGCTCTGACTCATCAAGCCTTCCTGCATCGACGCGCCGTCGAGCGCGGCCTCATCGCCCATCTTCATGCCGCCGTTGATTCTCGTTTCAAACGGATTGTTGCCAGCGCCGGTGTTCACCCCAGGCAGGATCACCACAAAGGAGGCCGCGGACCGGGAACTGCCCGAGACGTTCAGAGGAAGATCTTTAAGTACGTCCGGGCTGATCTCTCCCTTATGCGACGCATCGTCGTGATTGATGGGGGAAGCCGCGGCACTCACCTCAACTGTCTGAGTTTCAGCTCCGACCGAAAGGGTCACGTCGATGGTTGCCGAGTCGTTCAGAGCGAGCACGATTCCCTGCTGAAGGTAAACCGTAAATCCCGAGGCCGCGACTTTCAGGTTGTAGGCGCCTGCCTGAAGGTTGCTGAAACGAAACAGGCCATCCGCGCTGCTTATCGTCGTTTTCTCTGTCGCCGTGCTGGTGGAGGTCAAGGTGAGATTGGCCTTCGGAACTACGGCCCCTGTCTGGTCCTTCACGGTGCCACTCAGGCTGGAGTTGGTGCTTTGTGCTGCTGAGCTGATCGATAGAATCAGGACGATTCCAATGACCAGAAGCAGGCCGGCTTGCCTGCGGAAATGTGAAGACATACGGGGTCCCCCTGAATTGAAACGATTCAAACTGGAAGCGAAATTAACGCTGTTGCTAGATCATTGTCAAGAAAACAACCTGACTTTTTTATTAAATTAGCAATTAGTTACAAGAAACTACCAGTCGGTACCCGGTTAATCTCGCAATGTAAGGAAATCGCGGCTGTGACCGGATTCAAAATCAGTGCAATATTATGATGACTCTATTCGGGAAAGTTCTCGGACGAACTCCAGCCAGGTACCGCAAAGCAATCATCGAGTGAGCTGAAATAATAGCTGAAACAAATGGGGAAAAGTACACGTCGGCGAATCTTGCAGCTTCTGAGTGCAGCTTCATTAGGGGCTGCCGGAGAATTCTTCATGCCCCGGCCGCTGCGAGCTTTGGCTCAGAGCGTTAAGGCGCAGGACCGCGACGGACCTGCGAGCGCGCTGTTCGAATCCGTCCCTCCCTCGAGCAGTGGGATTACCTGGCGACACATCAACGGACGCTCCCCCGAGTATTATTTGCCGGAAACGACGGGAGCAGGCTGCGCGTTCCTCGATTACGACAATGATGGATGGATGGACATTTACCTCGTCAATAGCGGACGCTGCGATTTCTATGAACCCAGTCCGCCGCTGAAAAATGCTCTCTATCACAATAACCGTGACGGTAGCTTTACCGAGGTGACCGACAAGGCGGGTGTTGCGGGAGGCGGCTACGGAATGGGTGCCGCAGTCGGCGATTACGATGGCGATGGCTTCCCCGATCTCTATGTAACGCAGTACGGACGCAGCATTCTTTATCACAACAACGGAAACGGCACGTTCACCGATGTCACGGAAAAAGCGGGCGTGGCCGCGCCCGGTTGGGCATCGAGCGCGGTCTGGTTCGATTTCGACAACGATGGACGTCTCGATCTTTTTGTCTGCCGCTTCGTGGACTTCAAGAAATCCGCCAACAAGTTCTGCGGCGACGAGCGCACCCACCAGCGTTATTACTGTCTGCCGTCCGTCTATCCCCCGTCGCGCAGCTGGTTGTTCCACAACAATGGCGACGGCACGTTCAACGATGTGACTGAATCTTCCGGCATCGGCAAGGTCCTGGGAAAAGCATGGGGCGTGGTGGCCACCGACATTAATAACGATGGCTGGATGGACTTGTTCGTGGCCAACGATAAGGAGCCCAATTTTTTCTTCCTGAACCAGGGGAATGGCAAGTTTGCGGAAATCGGGCTGTCGGCCAGCGTGGCCTACAGCGAGGACGGACGCGCCCGTTCAGGCATGGGCGTCGATGCCGCCGACTATGACCAGGACGGCTGGCAGGATCTGGTCGTCACCAACGTGGATCAGGAAATGTATTCCCTCTACCACAATAGTCATGACGAGACTTTCACCGATAAAGCCAGCGCCTTCGGCATCGGCAGCGTAACTCGGCTGATGAGCGGCTGGGGCGTAAAGTTTTTTGACTATGACAACGACGGCAACAGCGATCTCTTCATCGCCAACGGTCACCCGGATGACCACGTAGAGCAATACACCAGAGGAGTAACCTACGAAGAGCCGCTGCTGCTATTTCGCAATACAGGGAACGGATTCGAAAACGTCAGCGCCAAGGCAGGCGCCGTTTTTCAGCAAAAATTCGCCGCCCGCGGAATGGCAATCGGCGACTTCAATAATGATGGCGCAGTCGACGCTTTGATTGCGGTTAACAACGGCCCGCCCCTACTGCTGAAAAACTCCGCTCCCCGCGGAAATCACTGGCTGGGCGTGCGTCTTGTCGGAAAGCGTTCCAATCCCGAGGCAATCGGCGCACGAATTACATGGCAGGCGCAGGATTTGAAGCGTACCCGCCTCAAGACCGGCGGCGGAAGCTATCTTGCTTCACACGATCCGCGTGAAGTTCTGGGCATCGGAAATCGCACAAAGATTGATCGCTTAGAGATTCGCTGGCCGCGGCCCAGCGACAGAGTTGAGACTTTCACCAACCTGCCTGTTGACCGGTACATCACAATCGTAGAAGGACAGGGCATTACGTAGGGCGGACGCCCCGTCCGCCCAGCCGAGCAAAGCTCGACAAACTCTGCTAGACCTCCAGAGGAGATACGCCTGATCCGATACAAAGATGTCGGGCCGCGCCCGACTGGGACGGCGAGGGAGCCCGCCCCTGCCCGGTTAGTAGGGATGCACTTCGACGGTCCGCCAGAGCAACTGTTCATCTTCATCCCGCTTCTTCTTGATCTCCTCGAACCGCGCCTGCTGATCCGAAACCCGAGGGTCTTTAGTTTTCTGATAAAGAACCAGCAGGTTCGCGTTCACTCGAAAATTACCGGGATCGAGCGTGAAGGCGCGCTGCAACTCGGTGCTCGCATCGTCATACCGCTCAAGCTTGATATGCACCTGACCTAATTCAGCCAGGGCATCGACGAAGCGTGGATCGGCCGCCACCGCCTGCTTCAGTTCGCTCTCGGCCAGCGGCAGATTGTCCTGTAACTTGGCAATGCGGCCGAGAAAGTAATGAACCCCGGGCGCTGTCTCCGGTACGGCTTCGACCATCTGCAGGTTTTTCGTCGCGGCTTCATAATTCGCCAAATAGAAATAGGCCACGCCGAGAGCAAATCGTCCGCGTGGATCGGCTGGCTTATGCTGGATGTACTTCTCAAAATAAGAAATGGCCTGCGTCGGATCGCGGCCGTTCACCGCCACCGCGCCCAGTGCATAGTTGTAATAGGGATTTTCTGGGTCGAGACGCACTGCCTCATCCAGCGACTTTCGCGCCTCGAGCGGCAGATTCAATTCAATGCAGACCACTCCGAAGAAGAAATGGATGCCGGCATTGTTAGGATCAAGATCTCGCGCATGAGCCAGATATCCCAATGCACCATCGCGATCGTGCTGCTGGTAGGCAACACGCGCGAGTTCGCTGAGAATTTCTACCGACGGCGTGCCGGACTGCTCGGCCCGTTCCAACGCTTCTCGCGCCTGAGGCAGCTTTCCTTGCTTCTGGTAAAGTCCGGCAAGTTTCCACAATCCGTCGCGATCGGCAAGCTGGCGTTGATCCAATCCCTCGAGAAGCTTCGCCGCCAGGGCTTCATCGTGCGTTTGCACTTGCGGCAGGGCGGCCAAAACATCGGCCTGGCTCAAGTCGGGACTCTTCAACAGTCGTTCGGCAGCCTCCACCGCCAGCGCCTGGTGTTTTAACCCAGACTCATCGGCGCAGCGGATCGCGAGCGCCTGTGCGCGTCCTTGCACGTCATCCGGAAGCCGGTTCAGATGATTCAGAGAATTCTGGAATGAACCGGCTGTCGCAAGCAACGCAGCCGACTGGTAAAGTGCTTCTACATTGTCCGGTTCGTTGCGTAGAACTTTTTGATAGACGTCCAACGCCTGCCCTGCGGCTTTTGAGTCGTCGGGCGCGTACTGCAAATATAGCCGGCCAAGATTTAGAAGCGTGCCAGTAGAGTTCGGGGCATGCAGCAGGGCCTTTTTGAAATCAGCTTCGGCGGCGCTGCGGTTCCCCTTTTGCGCCTCGACGATGCCGAGCAGGTTATACAGACTCGGATCGGATGGAAACTTTTTAATCGCAATGTTCAGCTGACTGCGCGCCGTGTCCAGATTTCCCTGCTGAATTTCCTGCTGGACCTCCTGCTGAACTTCCTTCTGTTCGGAGAGTACATCCTCGGGAGCTGTGGTGCTGGCATGCGCCATGCCGAGCAGGAAGAGCCCGACTGCGCAGACCCTCAACTTCCGCGGCGACACAATACGGGCTCCATGATTCGACCAGCGTCAGAATACTGGTCGCATTATAACCAAGACCGCACTGGCTTTCGTGGCCGCCCCCAGAAACGTTGCGGCTTCGAGCAGTGGTAGAATTCGACCACATTGAGCGCACCGCTAATTATGGAAAGCCACCCCGAGGACAAAAAGAAGATCACGCCGGAAGCGCCGCAAGCGCGCTCTGTGAGTCGGCGCGATATGCTGGCGGGTACCGCGGCCACGATTGCCTGTGCATTTGTTCCGGCCTCTTCCCTCCGATTCGCTCAAAGTCCCGCTTCCATAAAAGTTTTAACAGCCGCAGAGCGACAGTCTTTGGAGGCCGTGGTTTCACGAATCATTCCAGCCGGCCCGGACGGACCGGGCGCACTCGAATCAGGATGTGCGAGCTACATCGAATCTGCTCTGGGGGACGCTTATCGTTCGCTGCGAGAGATGTACAGCGCGGGACTGGCGGCACTTGATTCTTACGCGATGTCGAATGGCAGAAAATCTTTTGTGGCGTCAACCTCGACCGAACAGGACAAGTTCTTATCGGACTTCGAACACAACACCAGAATCGGCGATTATCACGATGGCGCGGCTTTTTTCGAAATGGTTCGCAGACATAGTTTGGAAGGCATGTTCGGCGACCCTTCCTATGGTGGAAACGCGGACTTCGCGGGCTGGGAACTGATCGGATATCCCGGTCCCAGAATGTACGTCGGTCCGCAGATGCAGGCGATGGACGCCAAGATTCCCCACTCCAAGGTATCGGCGAAACAACTGGTACATGGCTCCCATTAAGCTGCCGAAGACCGACGTGGTCGTGATTGGCCTGGGCGCGGCGGGAGGCCTCGCCGTGCTCCCACTGGCGCGTGCCGGATTGAAAATCGTGGGACTCGAGGCTGGCGGGTGGTTTCAGGCCAAGGATCATCTACCCGACGAGATTCGAAACAACGTCCGGCACTGGCCGCACGCAGTCCAGAAAGTAAATCAGGAAATCCCCACCGCACGCGTGGGCCGCGATGGTCCCGCACTGCCGCGTCCCGCCTATCATCCGATGATGAATGGTGTAGGCGGTACATCTCTCCACTATTGGGGGCAGAGCTGGCGTCTCACGCAATGGGACTTCAAGGTGCGCAGTGAAACCATCCGCCGTTATGGAGCTTCCGCCATCCCGGCGGGCTCTACGGTTGAAGACTGGCCGCTGTCTTACGAGGAAGCTGAGCCTTATTACGACAAGGTGGAATATGCGATTGGTGTTTCCGGCAAGGCAGGAAATATTCGAGGGACCATCGATCAGACAGGCAACATCTTTGAGAGTCCGCGGCAGAGGGAATATCCCATGCCGCCATTGCGCCACGCTGGCTTCGCTGATCATATGGCCGAAGCAGCAAAACGATTGGGATGGAACAGCTACTGTCCTCCCGCCGCCATCAACTCCGTTCCGTATGACGACAGGCCTGCCTGCTTCTACCACGGCTTTTGCGGCAGCGGTGGCTGCCCGATCGATGCGAAGAACTCGACCGCCGTCACTACTATTCCGAAAGCGGTCGCAACTGGAAATCTGAAAGTCGTTCCGTACGCTCACGTCATTGCGATCGATTCCGACAACCAAGGCCGGGTGACGGGTGTCCGATACGTGACCGGCAAGAAAGAATATTTTCAGCCCGCGTCAGTCGTCCTGCTGGCAAGCTATACCTACGAAAATACCCGCTTGCTCCTGCTTTCCAAATCGAAAGCCTATCCCAGCGGTCTCTCCAACACTCACGGCCAGGTGGGTTTGCATTACATGTCTCACACCAGAAGCGGAGTGATGGGTCTCTTCCCTTTTGATCTGAACCGCTGGTATGGAACACCGGCGCAAGGCACATCCGTGGATAACTGGTCTGACGACAATTTTGACCACAGCGGGCTCGGCTTCATCGGCGGCGGGAACTTGCTGATCCCTATGGAAGCAAAACCGATCGAGGCAGCCAGCATGTCGACGTTCGGCAAGGTTCCACGTTGGGGCGCGGCCTGGAAAGCGTTTGTGAAGGAGAATGCGGGACGCTGGTCGCCAGTCTGGACACAGATCTCCACATTACCCTTCGAAGATCACTTTCTGGATCTGGATCCCGAAGTAAAAGATCCGCTCGGATATCCCGTCTGCCGCCTCACTGTCGGTCTTAAAGATAGTGAGAAGCGCGCCATCCTCTTCATGCAGGAGAAGGCAGATCAGTGGTTGCGAGAAGCCGGCGCCGGCGCCACCGACAAATTGCCGCTGGGCCCCATTGGACTCAGCACGCACGCGTATGGAGGCACCCGGATGGGCGACAATCCGGAAACGAACGTTGTCGACCGCTGGGGCTTTTCACACGAAGCCCCCAACCTTGGCATTCTCGGCGCTTCCGTCATGGGAACCACGGGTGCGCGAAATCCGACGCTGACCGTCCAGGCCCTTGCCTGGCGCACGGCCGATCACCTCATCAGCAATTGGAAATCAATCGCACCCTAGCCTGTTCCCTTCCACTCTCGAGACGCTACGAACCCGGAACGAAACTGAAACTCCGCACGAACATGTAGCGCGTGATGTTGGGAGTTGCAAGGCCTCCCCAGCCCTTGCTGTTGGTTCCCCAGTGATTGATCATTCCGTACGCAGGAGTTTGCGGAACTACGCCGGTGTGCGTGGACATCAGCACGCCGTCAACGTAGAACTTGATTGAAGTTTTCGTCCATACGCATTTGTAGGAGTGGAAGCCGTTCTCAGGTGCAAAGGGCGCTTGCGACGAGCTCGATTGCTCCGTGTTTACGCTGGTCCAGGTTGTCCACCAGAGCGTACCGGGGTTCTGACCTTCGATCTCCGGAGAGTCGATCTCGGTCTGAGAGTTGTTCACAAATATGAAGCCCGAACTGATCTGGCCGGAGACGGTGTAGCCGGAACCGTTGGGGGTGGTGGAAGTCGAGGCCGCGCGCATGACCCACTCATACGTTCCGAAGCCAAGCGCATTTTTGGATTGCAACTCGCCACCAACAGAAGAGATCCCGCCGCTCGAGTTGTAGGTCTGCGTGACCTTGATGCGTAACATCCCGGTGGAGAAGTCGAGATACGAAGGAACGAACGAGCCTCCGCCCGGAGCGCTCCAGTTGGAGGGGATCCATTTCGAAGTGTCGAGCGATCCCTTCGAAAAGTCATCATAGAGGGTAGCGCCGGCCGGAGCTCCCGACCCGCCGCCCGTGGCTGAAGTGTAAACGTAGCCGCCGCTCAAGGCGCCAGCCTGATTGTCCGTGTTCTTTACGACTATGTCCGCCGCTCCAGCGGCGTGCGCGGGAGTCTTCGCTGTAATCGACGTGCTGCTCACCACGGCCACGCCTGTCGCCGCCGCGCCGCCGATTGTTACCGCCGCTCCCGACTGGAAACCCGTACCCGTAATGGTCACCGCTGCACCGCCATTTGCTGTACCGGTATTCGGCGAGATCGCACTCACCTTCGGCGCCGGATTACTCGAACTTTGTCCGCCGCTGGCTCGGAAGGCAACCATCTGCATTACCCAGCTCCCAGAGCTGTTTGGCGCTGTCGCACTGTAGCTTCCTGGAGCGCTGACCGTCCGGTCTTCGGCGATGTCGGCATCCGGGTTGGTGATGATGCGGGAGATGAATCCGGTTCCTGCCCCCGCGAAGTGCGCGGTCGTCATTCCCGCTCCCAAGATCAAGCCGTTCGCTGACGTAGTCGTGGCTGCACCACTGCTCGCGGTCGTTCCGCTACCCGCCGCTCCCGCCTTCACGTCCAGCGGAGTCGCAGAGTCCAGTCCGCTATACTCCAGCGCCCGGATATCCACATACTTGGCCGCCTGGTTGAACCTTACCGTTATCGTATTGCTGCCGCCCTTAATGCCCGCAGCGTAGTAGATCGCCTGT
This sequence comes from Terriglobia bacterium, assembly GCA_963795245.1. Classification (GTDB taxonomy): domain Bacteria; phylum Acidobacteriota; class Terriglobia; order Terriglobales; family Acidobacteriaceae; genus JAIQFF01. The sequence continues at coordinate 130,559 of CAWCHA010000002.1, forward strand.
CTCAACCCGGTCCCGGTCGTTGGTCCGATCGCCAGCAGATAGTTGTTTCCCAGGCTGTCGCTCACCGTGCTCACCGTCGACGTCGTGTCGTTCCACCCCACTACCACCACATTCAGGTTCCCCGCCTTCTGGGCCAGCGCATAGGTCACTGCCACCGAACCGGCCGCCGTTTGCGGGGTCGCCGACTTTACCTGCACAAAGGTCGGGCTGGCAAGCAATGTAGTGCTGGCAAGCAAAAGGGTTGCAAAGGCCAAAAGAATGACTCTCATCATGGAAAAAATCTTTCTCTTACAGGGATAGGAATGGCGAACCACTCCCTTGTTGGCCAGAGGGAACAGCGGGGCCTTAGGAATAATTAAAATTGCCGCTTACGGAATCTTGAAGATCTGCGCTCAGCGTGCCAGTTCGATACTCCAGACGTAGCTGAACTGGAACCCGGGCGATTGATGCAAACGGTATTCACCGGTTCGCATCCCTTGGATTGAACCGTACTTCGACTGAACCTTGTTTGGACTGAACCTTACTCGGACAGAACCATTCTCGGACAGAACAACTGATCGACGAAACAGCGGCCCGTGAATACTAACAAAAACGGCGCTGAAAGTCTCCTGGAGGCGGCCCTGAACTCCGCCCCTGGCAGGCGATTTGCCCGATTCGGGACATCAGCATCTTTACTCTCACTCATTTTTCTTGATCTGTTCGGCGGCAATCTTGAATCCGGTATTCGCCGTGGGCACTCCGGCATACACCGCGACTTGCAAAAGTAATTCCTTCAAATCGCACAGTTCAAGTTCACTGGCCAGACCCGCCCGCACATGAAGCGCGAACTCTTCCCATCTTCCCAGAGACGCGGTTACAGCCAGCACCAGAAGCCTCCGGGTTCGCCAATCCAGTTCGGGACGCGACCATATCGTTCCCCAGGCATAACGCGTGATCAGTTCCTGAAACTCGCGGGTAAAATCTGTCGTCGAAGCGATCGCGTGATCGACGTGTGCATCGCCGAGCACTGCGCGACGAAGTTCGAATCCGGTTTGCAGACTCTCCGCGATGGAGCGCGACGGAAGCAGAAACTCGAGCAGCGCCGTGGTAAACGATCGCGGCCGCTCAAGATTGGAAAGATGTGCGGCCGCGAGGTGCAGAGTTTGTGCGCCTGAAATCCCGCTCACGAGCTTTTCACCATGACCGCTCCACGGAGTGGAAATATCATGGTCGCCAACGATCACCAGCGTTGGCGCTTTGATTTGTGCCAAAAGGCTCACTTGATCCATGTCGCGCAGAGCCGCGCAACACGCCGCGTATCCCGCCGGATCAGTCCCCAGCAAGACCGAGCGGACGGAAGCGGCGTGCGGATTTTTCTTCGCCAACGTTTCCGGCAAAAATAATCGTGACATTACAACATCGGCAATCTCAGACATCCCACCCTTGAGCACTGCCGCAATCCGGGTCTCCCAATTGACGCGAGGCACGAACTGGGGAGAGGTGTTCGCCAGCACAAGATGCGTCACCCGTTCCGGCGCGTGGGCCGCAACCCACTGCCCGATTGCGCCACCCATCGACAGACCGCAAAACGCGAATTGCGAAACGCCTAACGCATCCACGAGAGCGAGGGCGTCGCCGCCCAGTATCTCAACCGAATATTCGCCGGCCGGAGCGTCCGAAGCGCCGTGGCCTCGCGTGTCATAGCGCAACACCTGAAAGTGGGGCAGCAGGTCTGGGATCTGAGGGTCCCACATCGACTGGTCGGTGCCGATGGAGTGCGACAGAATAAGGACAGGCCGTCCCGCGTTTCCCTGCAGACGGTAAAACATCCGCGTATTGCGAACGGTTACGAAGGGCAAATCATTGCTCCTTGTCGTCGTCTTGCCGGCGAGACTCCGCGATGAGCGCTTTCCGGAAAGCTTCGGCGGATCCCAGATACTGCTCCGGCGTTTCCAATTGCTTCAGTTCGTCGGCACTCAACTGCGCCGTCACTTCAGGCATCTCGGCGAGAATGGCGGCCAGATTCCTGTTTTCGTCCGCACTTTTCCTCGCCGCCCCGTCGAGGAGTTTGTGGGCAACATCCCGTCCAAGCTTCGGTCCCAGCAGCATCATCGCGCGCTCGGCGAAAATCAATCCGTTTGTCATCTCGATGTTCAGGCGCATCTTTTCCTTGTCTACCGAGAGCCCTTCCGCCACTTCAGCCATCGACGAACACGCCACGCCAGTCGATTGGATTACCGTCGCCACCACCGGCCACTCCGCCTGCCAGCCCCCGACGCCGCGTTCGTGCTCTTGCAGCATCGCCGAAAGAAAGGAGGCAACCAGTCCGGGTACCCTGTGCGCGGCGCTGAGCGTGAGCGAACACGCTGTAGGGTTTCGCTTGTGCGGCATGGTCGACGATCCGCCTCGCCCTTCGCCTCCCGGTTCACTGGCTTCACCGACTTCGTTCTGCATCAGCAGCACAATGTCCCGAGCCATCTTGCCGAGAGACCCCGTCAACACTCCACAGGCGCAGATCAAACTCGCCAGTTGATCGCGTTGGGTGTGCCAGGGTGCGCCAGGATTTCGCAATTTCAGTTCCGCGCTGAGCGCTTCGGTCACAGCCATACCGCGGTTGCCGAGCGATGCCATGGTCCCGGTTGCTCCGCCGAACTGCAATACGGCCGAATTGCGAAAACCATCTCGCAGACGACGGCGGCCGCGACGAACCGAGCCCAGCCATCCCGCAGCTTTCAGTCCGAAAGTTACCGGCGGAGCCGCCTGAAGCAGCGTCCGTCCGACCATCACACTGTTTTTATGCCGGTCTGACAAACCTTCCAGCGCCTTCTCCAACCGCAACAGATCACTCATCAGAATGTGTTCCGCTCGTTTGAGCAGCAGAGACATTGCGCTGTCCATGACATCCTGACTGGTCGCGCCCCAGTGAACGAATCGCGCTGCGTCCACGTCGCTTCTTCGTACTTGCTCCGTCAGCGCGTTTACCAGCGGGATTGCAGGCGTACCGGCTCGAAACGCGGCACTGGAGAGAGCAGCAGCATCGAAACTGGCAGGCTTCGCCAGGGCAGTGATCAGATCCGCTGCGTTTTTTGGAATGACTCCGGTTCGGGCTTCTGCGCGGGCCAATGCCGATTCAAAATCCAGCATAGCCCGAAGAACTGACTCGTCAGAAAACAGCTCAGCCATGGCCGGCGTGGTGCCCACGCTATCGATCAAGCGCATGCTCATGATCCGGTCCGCGCTGGGTCTTGATAAAAACCCAGCCTCTGGCTGCACGACCAGATGATCCTACGAAAGTGATTACACATCGAAGAACACCGTCTCACCCTCTCCACGCATACGGATTTCCTGTATCCATCCTCTATCTCGGACGGGATCAGGGTGAGCGAACAATGTTGCATGCCTGTGCTTCGGGACCAGGGCCAGCACGGGGTCCTCGTTATTAGCAGGATCGTCAGCGAAATACACTCGAGTGGATAGTCGTTTCAGAAGGCCTCGTGCGAACACCGACACATTGATGTGCGGCGCCTGGAGCGTCCCACGAGGACCCAGCACACGCCCCGGTCTGATAGTTTCAAAAGTACACGATCCATCCTCCAACGTCGGCAATCGTCCAAAGCCCATGAAAGTTTCGTCGGCCACCTTGCCATCGTTATAGTTTCCTTCGGAGTCGGCCTGCCATAGTTCGATCATTGCATCCGGGACGGGCAAGCCGTCTCCATCGAGCAGGCGAAACGTGAGCCACAACCGCTCCCCCTTTGTTCCCTCGGCGGCAACCCGGCAAACACTTCTCGTGTCCGTGAGTCCAAGATGCAGAAAAGGCCCGGCAGTCTGTGAAGGAGTTGGTGTCAGGTCCATGATTATCCTTCAAACGGCGTCGATTCATGCCCGCGCAACACAATATCGAAGCGATAGCCGAGGGCCCACTCCGGTTTCGTCGTGTCCAGGTCGAACTTCGAGATCAGTCGCTGTCGCGCTCGTTCGTCAGGAATCGATTGCAGAATGGGATCGTATGCAAAGAGCGGATCACCGGGAAAATACATTTGCGTTATGAGCCGTGTGACGAATGCCGGCCCGAACAAGGAAAAGTGAATATGTGCCGGGCGCCATGCATTGTCGTGATTGCGCCAGGGATAGGCTCCCGGCTTGATCGTCACGAAACTGTAAAAGCCGTCATTATCTGTCAGCGTCCTTCCCCTGCCGGTGAAGTTTGGGTCCAGAGGCGCGGGATGGTTGTCTCTCCCGTGCGCATATCGTCCTGCCGCGTTCGCCTGCCAAATCTCAATCAAGCTATTCGATACCGGATGGCCATCGCCATCCACGACTCGTCCTCGGACGATAATTCGCTCGCCCTGAGGTTCTCCAGCATGCTGAACGGTGAGATCGCGTTCGTTGAGATGAATGCCGGAATGTCCAAACACAGGTCCGGTTATTTCTGAGCGCGTGTGTGGCAGGAAAATCAACGGCTGCGATGGCGCCCGCAACATGGTTGCACGATACGCGGGAAGGAGATAATCCGGCTGCGTCTCCGGTTCGTGACGCCGGTAGGTGGTTACAGGATCCCTGGGATGGTTAGCTTTGTCATGGATTAGCGAAGAGGACATGTCTGCCTCACCTACATCTTTTTAGCTTTTAGCTAAAGGGCAATGGCTAAAAGCTAAGGACTGAACTCCAGTCTTCACGAGTGCAGCGGTTCGCGCCAGCCGATGCCACTGATAATACATTGCTTCAGTTCATGGGAAGGCCAACGTAGTTCTCGGCGAAGGCCTGTGCCGCGGCGCGCGAACTTGTCAGGTAGTCCAGGTCAGCCAGTTGGCGGTACCCTTCGAAGCTGTCGCTGCCAGGAAAGCGGTGAAGCGTCGTCGTCATCCAATGCGAGAAACGCTGGACGAGCCAAACCCGCCGCAAACATCTTTCCGAGTAGTGATCGAGCAAGTGGGTATTCCCCGAGCGATAGAATTCTGCAATCGCTTCCGCCAGCACCCGGACATCGGCCACGGCGAGATTCAGGCCCTTGGCTCCGGTTGGGGGCACAATGTGTGCCGCATCCCCGGCCAGGAAGAGCTTGCCGCACTGCATGGGGTCCACCACGAAACTCCGCATCCCGGTCACGCCTTTTTGCAGGATCTGGCCCTCGGTGAGTCTACGTCCGTCACCGGTGGCGAGACGTCTCTGCAATTCCTCCCATATCTTTTCATCAGGCCAGTTGGCCAGGTCTTCGTCAGGGGCGCACTGCAAATACAGCCGCGTGATTTCTGGACTGCGCATGCTGTGCAGGGCGAACCCGCGCTCGTGGTAGCAGTAAATCAATTCTTCGGCAGACGGCGGCGCCGCCGCCAGGATGCCGAGCCACGCGAAAGGAAAAACCCGCTCATAGAAGGTTAAAACATCCGCCATGCTGGGACGGCACACCCCGTGAAACCCATCGCAGCCGGCAATGAAGTCACACAGAATCTCCGCTGGTTCCCCGCGAACGTGAAATCGAATCTTCGGCTTCTCCGAGTCAAAGTCATGAACGCTTGTACTCTCGGCTTCGAAGAAAATTGCAGCCCGGGCTGCAAGCCTCGCAGCGATAAGATCTTTGACGACCTCCTGCTGGGCATAGATCGTAATTGAGCGGCCCGTCAGCTCTTTGAAATCGATGCGATGGCCTCGTCCGTTAAAGCGAATTTCCACGCCGTCATGAATCAGACCTTCGCGCTTCATTCGTGCGCCCACACCTATGTCGGTCAGTAACTCAACGGTGCCTTGTTCCAGGACTCCAGCCCGCACGCGCTGTTCACAGTACTCCTGACTTCGAACCTCGACTACGATTGACTCGATGCCGGCGCGATGAAGCATCTGCGACAGAACAAGGCCCGCAGGTCCTGCGCCGACGATTCCCACCTGGGTGCGTCTTTTCATCGCTTCTTTGATCGCGAAGTCTCGCTTCGCGAATTCGTATTTCCCGAAATTTTGCTTCGCGACATTTTGGTGCTCCCCGATTCCGTCGCGGAAAACCTCGCCATCACTTCCCGCGGTACGGGTTTGCTTTCAATCCGCTCCGGGTCGGTCGCAGATAGCGCCGCCCAGACCCTGGTCTCAAAACATTCCACCGCCAAGATATCCTTATTAAACAATCGATGACGCACTCGAAAGCTGCTGCGGCCCCACTCAATTATTTCGGACTCCACAATCACATTGTCGGAAAATCGCGATGGCGATTTGAATGACGCATGCACGTCAACCAGGGGAATCCCTACAATCTGATAAGTCGTGAGCATTTTGCGCTTGAGCAGACCGGCCTTCTGGAACAGCGTGGCCGTGCACGCATCGAAATAGGCGAAGTAACGCGGGAAGTGCACGATCTGCGCGGGGTCGCAATCGCCCCATTCGATGTGGATGGTCTTGCGGCTCACTAATCTCGCATTCTTGCTCACCGGCATTCCTTTCCTCGATCGGTCATTGCGGCTCGGGAGCCTTGGGGACCTCGAAATAAATATGGTAGTGGTTGCGGCATCCGGGATTGAATGGCTCTCCGCAGCCAGGACAACGACTCTCACTCTTCATGTATTGATCGATGGTCAACTCCAGACCGCAGGCGCCGCAAAGTATCGCTGGTTGACCCCATTCCTTCTCCGGCCAGACCTCAATCGGATGCTCGGCGAGCGCGTTATGACAGTCCTTGCAGGCATAGTAGACGCGACAGCACTTCATTCTGATGGCGATGATGTCAGTGGGTCCGTGGTAGTGCTCGCAACGGGTCTGCGCATCGAGATTGATCCCGCGAACTTCTGGAAGAGTCGTAACCATCGCGTAGGCCGAAAACAAAAAGCTTCAGCCGATTGTCAGCAATTCTTCGTAAAACCCGCCAATCTCCCGGGCGCGATCTACAAAGTGAATCTCTAATATCCAATGCCGCTTGCGGCCTGAGGCATCCGACCTCCGCATCCGGCCATGGTTTTGGGGATGAACGTAGAGACTGACTTTATCTCCCGCGATTTTCTCATGCGGGAAAACGCCGATCAGATGGCCGGCGATGGGGCCGCCGAATTCCCATCCCGCTTGCTCCGCCAAAGCCTGCGCAAAACCATATAACTCTGCTGCGGTGATATCGGGATGCTCGTCAAAATACCGCTTACCTTTAGCGAAACCCTCTTCAATGTCACGACAGAGTTTTTGCTTAAGAGGATCTTGCCCCACTACAAAAGTGCGTCCAAAATCGGCTTCCCATTCCTCGAACACAGGTCCGAGATCTAGAAAGATGATGTCATCTTCTGTGACGGTCAAGTCCGGAGGATTTTCGTCATAAGGCGAGAGAGTGTTGCGTCCCGCTCGGACGATGCGTTTGTGCCAGTAGCGGGAAATTCCATACATCTGCTGAGCCAGGACATAAATGCTCTCGTTTATTTCGGTTTCCGCAGCGCCCGGGCGGATGAACTTCTGTGCTTCAACCTCTTCAAATAGCGTTTGGGCCTTCCTCTGGGCGTCGAGCAAACCCGCGGCCACTGCTTCTTCCGATTGATCCGTAAAATTCTGATCCATAGTAGCCGCGAGCGGGCGAGCGAGCGCTCTGTTAGTCAGCATTTCCACCTCGTTGGGTTTGTGGCGCGCCTAGTGGCTCAAACTCCAGACATATGCTGCCAACGCCTTTGTTTGTTCCGGCGTAAGTTGTGCTCCGCCCAGGGGCGGCATCGGGCTGCGATATTGCTTCGGGTTGGGCACGCCTTCCGTTATCGTTTTCAGAATTCCATCGAAGCTGCCATCGCTCCACAACCATTTGTTGCCGCTGAGATTCGGGCCCAAAGGAGAACCGGTACCTTTCGCTCCGTGGCATCCCGCGCAGGGCGCGCCACCTACCTGACCGTGGTATACGCGATCACCCAGGGCAACCATCTCGGGCGTCACGCCGTCGGGAAGAGCAACGCCTGCATCTGAATGAGTTCCCTCGGGCGGCTTGGCGGCAGCTGCGATGACATTACCTGCCGGAGCCGTTGCGCTAGGACACGGAGTTCCCGGCCCCGCGCCTCCTCCAGCACCGCCTTTGTAAACGATTCGATAGATCCGCCCGCCCACATCGTCGGAGACGTAGAGCGCACCATCAGGTCCGACGGCAAGGCCTGAAGGACGATGCACCGCGCCCTCTGGAGTCATCACCGCTCCGGCAAAGCCATCGGCAAAAATCTCGCAGGTGCCGGATGCGTGGTCCCCCGCGAGGTGCTGAAACACTACGTTGTAACCGCCCTGCGGATAAGGCGCCCGATTCCACGAACCATGGAAAGCGATGAATACGCCATCGCGATAGCGGGACGGGAATTGTTTCTTGTTGTAATACACCATCGCGTTCGGAGCCCAGTGGGCGGGAAAGACCCCGGCTGGCGGGAGTTTATTCGCGCACACGCCAACCGCCTTGCCGCCATCGCCGCCATATTCCGGAGCCAGTACAAGTTTTTGCTGGAAGGGATCGTAGTAGCATTCGGGCCAGCCGTAGTCGCCGCCCGACTTTAAGAGCATCACTTCTTCAGCAGGCAGCGTGGCTTCCTGGTCCGCCTGGTAGAGGTCAGGCCAGTTGGTATGCAGCTGATCTCTTCCGTGCTGCGTAACAAAAAGACGACCATCGGAGTCGAGGGCAAAGCCTTCCGCATTGCGTATCCCGGTGGCAAATCGCTCAGCCGATGAAAACGTCTGGCCGGTCTTGTTCGCGTCATAACGCCATACGCCGCCGCGGGTCTCGAGCTCGATGCAGGGATCCGCACCGGGCACTTTCGGCTGCCTGTTTTTCGGCTGACAGGAATTGGTGGCCGTGGCGACATCCACGAACATCGAGCCCTTGGCATCAATGATGAACGGATGCATGGGATGGTCTCCGCCCAGTGGCAACTTGGAGACAACGGTCTCGGGCGCAGAGTTCGATACGATGCCACCAGCGGGCAGCGAATACCGCACGATTCGATCGTTGAGTTCGGCGTAAATCGATCCTTTATACAGGCCGATACCGATCCCACCGGCGCCGCCGGTCTGCACGGTGTCCCCGAACCGTTCAATCACATCCGCTTTGCCGGCACCGGACTTATCCTGCATTGCCACCAGAAATCCGCCGGGATGCACCGGCGTGTTGTTGTAATACTCGCCGGACCAGGTGTTGGCATAAACCACTCCGTTCGGCGCCACGACCAGGTGGCGGGCATGGCCGATGCCGTCGGCGAAAATCGTTGCGCAAAAGCCCGCTGGTAATTTCAGTCCGCTGTCGTCGCCCGGACACGCCTTGCCCGTGATGTCCCGGGCCGATGCCATAGAAAGGATGAAGCAGGACGCCATCAGCACAGCCATGGCTGAGAACAGAGTTCTAGACCCGCGTTGCAGTTGCATGGAGCCCTCCGAGGACCAGCGGCGAGAAGCGAAGCTGTGAGAATCGGAAAAAATATAGCATAGTTCTTGCAACATCCCGCCAAGCCACCCGATGGCCTGCGAAGAAGGCCGGCTTCGCGTGAGTCGTGTCGAAATGTAGAATAATGCTGAAGGAACAAGGCCATGACGCGGAACTTCTGAAATGCGTCCACCCATGGCTTTCGGCACGAGGTAATTTATATGCCTCAGCAGACGGATTTCCCTCTGCCCACTGATCTGCCGCGACCCGAGGACGACGGTGCGGCCGATCATCTTGTGGGTATGGCCATGCCCAGGGTCAGTTTGCGCTCGACCGCCGCTCGATTAGTCAGCCTCGCGGAATTACCCGCCGCCCGTACTGTCATCTACGGCTATCCCATGACTGGCGTGCCGGGGCAACCGCTTCCCGAAAATTGGGACGCAATCCCCGGCGCCCGCGGCTGCACGCCCCAGGCCTGCAACTTTCGCGATCACAATCAGGATTTCCTGGATCTTGGGGCAGAGGTTTTCGGCTTAAGTACGCAAAGCACCGAGTATCAAGGCGAGATGGCGAAGCGCCTTCATCTTCCGTTTGAGATTCTGAGCGACGCTGCTTTTCAGTTATGCGACGCCCTGCGCTTGCCTACGTTCGTGGTGGCCGGAACGCGGCTCTTGAAGCGCCTGACTCTGGTGGTCCGGAACGGACGCATCGAGCATGTCTTCTATCCGGTGTTCCCGACGAATGAGAGCGCCGATCAGGCGTTGCAATGGCTTAGGGACCATCCGGTTGAAAATGATTCGCCGTCCCTTCGCCAAAACGACGTTTGAGCCCGTAACTTTTCAACTGTACGCGCATCCTAACTCGAAGTGAGGTGTGGCCATGATCAGTGAGAGGAAGGTTTGCAGCGCGAGCATAATTCTCACAGCAATCATGCTGTTCGTGGGCCCTGCGTTGTGGAATCCGGCCCACGCCGCTGATACCAGCGGCCTTCCCGATCCTGCCGTGGATGCTCGGCTCGCCACGACGAAGGGGAAAGCGACCGCCGTGGTGGCTGGGGGATGCTTTTGGGGCGTCCAGGCAGTTTTCCAACACGTCAAAGGGGTTAAAGATGCAACCTCGGGCTACGCCGGCGGTACGGCCAAGTCTCCCTCCTATGAACAGGTGAGCACCGGAGAAACTGGACACGCAGAGTCCGTGAAGATCACCTTTGATCCGGCGCAGATCACCTACGGCCAACTGCTCAAAATATTTTTCTCCGTGGTTCACGATCCGACGCAACTCAATCGTCAGGGACCGGACACCGGCACGCAGTATCGCTCAATCATTTTCTACAGCAACGACGAACAAAAACGCATCGCCGAGGCATACATCGCCCAGATTGAACATGCGAGGCTGCTTCCACGTCCGATCGTTACCCAGGTAGTTCCCTTGAATGCGTTCTACGCCGCCGAGCTTTATCATCAGGATTACGCAAGATTTCATCCCGAGAATCCTTACATCGCACGCAACGACGCACCCAAGGTGGAGCATCTGCGCGAGCAGTTTCCAGACATCTATAAGAAGTAGGAGACGACTTGTTCCAGCACTCGTGCGAACGGGATCGTCAAATACCAAATGCTCATATACCTGTTGGCTTTCGTTGGCGGAGTCCTGACGATTCTGAGCCCGTGCATACTTCCGGTATTGCCCTTCGTGTTCGCTCGAGCAGACCAGCCGTTTCGCCGGTCAGGCCTGCCTTTGCTTGGCGGAATGGCGCTGACGTTCTCAATCGTAGCCATCGCAGCGGCATTCGGCGGACATTGGGTGGTTCGCCTGAATCAGGGTGGGCGCTACATCGCGATGCTTGTGTTTCTTGTATTGGGAGTGACGCTGCTTTTCCCGTCGCTTGCGGAGGCATTGACCCGTCCCCTGGTCCGTGCTGGCGGCCGTCTTCAGGGTGGTCCCACGCAAGAAAGCAGCATCGGGAAGTCTTTTGTCCTGGGCATTTCTACGGGATTGCTTTGGGCCCCCTGCGCCGGGCCGATCCTGGGACTGATCCTGACTGGTGCAGCCATCCAAGGCCCCGGCGCTCATTCATCTTTGTTATTGCTGTCGTTTGCACTCGGTGCCGCAACATCTCTGGGAATCGCGCTCTTTGCCGGGAATAAGGCGTTCTCCGCCTTGAAGCGTTCTTTGGCTTTCGAAGTCTGGATACGGCGCGCCCTGGGTGTCGCCGTCATCATGGGCGTGGTAGCAATCGCTCTTGGCTGGGATACAAACCTTCTCACCAGGTTTTCTTTCGTGAATACCTCGAATGCCGAAGCCCATCTGATCAACGCCCTGGGTCCACAGAAGGCGGCTGCCGGTGTGGTCAATGCAGCCTCCGCTCAGACCATTCTCGCAGACGAAGGGGCAATGCCCGAACTGAATGGCGCCGTTGCCTGGCTCAACTCCGCGCCCTTGACCCGCGAATCCCTGCGCGGCAAAGTTGTGCTGGTCGATTTCTGGACTTACTCCTGCATCAACTGCCTGCGAGCATTGCCTTACGTGGAAGCGTGGTCCGAGAAATATAAGGATGCGGGGCTGGTAGTCATCGGCGTGCATACCCCGGAATTCGCCTTCGAAAAAGAACAGAGCAACGTACAGAAAGCCGTACGGGACTTGAAAGTCAACTATCGCGGTTGCGATCGACAGCGACTACAAAATCTGGCAGGCATTCAACAATCAATATTGGCCTGCCCACTACTTCATCGACGGCAAGGGACGCATTCGATACCACCACTTCGGCGAAGGCGAGTACGACGAGTCGGAACGCGTGATCCAGCAGCTTCTGAAAGAAAACGGAGCGACATCGCTCTCCGCTGGCACGATCAACGTTTCCGCCACGGGCGTCGAAGCAGCTCCGGCCGGCGGTAACGTGCGCTCGCCGGAAACTTACATCGGATACCAGCGTGCCGAAAATTTCGCTTCCGCCCAAACCCTGTCGCAGGATTCCCGCAAGGTCTATACGCCGCGCGACCGGCTTTCCCTGAATCAATGGGCCCTCGGCGGAAGTTGGACAGTCAAGCCCGGAAAGCGCCGTGCTTCAGGCAGCTTCCAGGCAAAGTCGTGTTTCGCTTTCATGCTCGCGATCTCCACCTGGTGCTGGGGCCGGCGAAAAACGGCAAGCCTGTCCGCTTCAAAGTCACGCTGGATGGAACTCCTCCGGGAGAGGATCACGGCAGTGACACCGATGCCAAAGGCGTCGGCATTGTGGAAGAACACCGCCTGTACCAACTCATCCGGCAAAAGGGCACGGTCGAGGACCGTACTTTCGAGATCGAGTTCCTCGATCCGGGCGTGCAGGCATTCGCATTTACGTTTGGTTAGCATTGAAAGACGGAGTGACCTATGTTGAATCGCAGAAGTTTTCTCGTCAATTCCCTCGTGACTTTTACCGGTACGAGTCTCATCGCCTGGCTGGGGAGCCCAGCCGCGGCGAATGCCAAGTCGTCGACTGACAAAGACACGGTGAAGCTCGTTCAGTTCAGTGATTCGGGGAAAAATCTTGGTCCCGCCCTGGTAAAGAAAGTCCACAAGACCGACGACGAATGGAAGCAACAGTTGAGCCCGTTGCAATACCAGGTAACCCGCCAGGAAGGTACCGAAAGGGCGTTCAGCGGCCAGTACGACATCCACGACAAAGGGATCTATCGCTGTATCTGCTGCGACAATACGCTGTTCAGCTCGGACACAAAGTTCGACTCGGGCACCGGATGGCCAAGTTTCTGGGCGCCCATCGCAAAAGAAAATATCCGGACGTCCGTAGACGCAAGCCTGGGGCAAACGCGAACGAAAGTTTCATGCACCGAATGCGAGGCACATCTTGGCCATGTCTTTGATGACGGCCCCAAACCTACATACCTGCGTTATTGCATGAATGCCGCATCACTGAAATTCGTCAAAACCGGTTAGTCGTTTCCGACGAACCCTGAAGCCGAGCGATTTTGAGTGGACACCGATGTTCGCAACGAAAACACCGCTCGGCGTGCCGTTCGGCTGGGTATAGAGGGACTGGTTGTTGTAGGTCACTGAGGGTAGAAGCGCCGCCCGGGATTGCACTTTGCTATCGAGATGCAACGGAGAGCCGGTCGCGATCCATTCGCTTTCGATCTTCTAATGCGCGGTGAATGGTGCTGGTAGCTTGCTCGAGGTCTTTTCTCGTCAACTGCAAGCGCGGCGGGCGGACCCGCGAACTGCCCATCTGCACGGCTTCCTGTACGAGTTTGATCAATTGCACAAACTTGGGGACCGTGTCCATGCGGAGCAGCGGCAAAAACCAGCGGTACAGCTCGAATGCTTCCTGCTGCGCGCCGGCGCTCGCGTAGTCGAACAGTGCGACCGACTCTTTCGGCAGCGCGTTCACCACACCGGCGATCCAACCGACCGCGCCCGCCCCAATGCTTTCCACAATTGCGTCATCCACCCCAACAAAAATAGCCAGCCGATCACCACTGACCTCGCGGATTGCAGTGACCCGCCGGACATCCGCGCTCGACTCTTTCACCGCGACCAGATTTTGATGGTCCTGGGCCAACTGGTGGATTTGCTGCGGGGCATAGTCCGTCCCATAAGCGACCGGGTTGTTATAGAGCATGCAGGGCAAAGCAGTGGCGCGAAATACCGCGGCCACATGCTCGCCCATTTCGCGTTGATCACCCTGGTAAACATACGGAGGCAGCACCATCAGGCCGTCGCAGCCAAGGTCGGCGGATGTTTTGGCCAGCGTGACCACCTCCGCCGTTGACAGGCCCGAGATTGCGCCCACCACCGGCACATGCTGAGGCACGGTCGCACGAATGTTCTTCAAAATGGCAAGCTTTTCTTCAAGGGTCAGGGTCGCAGCTTCTCCGAGGGATCCCAACAGTACCAGCCCAGTGCACCCGTTCTCGATCAGCCACAGGGCGTGCCTGGCCATAAACTTGTGGTCAATCTCAAGATTTTCATCAAAGGCCGTGGTCATGGCCGGCATTACACCCTTCCACTCCATATGTTTGTTCTCCTCGGAATCTAACGACTTGTTTTGCTTTCCGGCCCGGTTGCTGCCAGCGTAGCCAGCCGAACCGGGTAAATAGGTGGACGGACGGAATCCTGTTTCCACCCCAAGAGAAACTCCAGCGCCGCTCCACAGATTCGTCCCTGGCAGGCGCCCATTCCACAGCGGGTGTGAAGCTTCGCGGCACGCCACTCTGCGTACTGTTGGACGGAACTCAGCGTGACATCCTCGCAGCGGCACACAATCGTGTCTGGCCGCGGCAATTGTTTCAATTCACTTCGCAGCGCGAACGCCTGTTCCATCATGCCGGCGAAGGCCCGTAATTTCAGACGGTGCTCCAGCAACCGGTCGCATTCACTTTGCCTGCCAGCGGAGGCCAGGCCCGCAATTTCGCCTTCCACCAGCGAGAGCTCCACGCCCCCAATACCTGTCGTTTCGCCAGCACAAAACACAGGGGACTGCGTAGTCAATTGAAACTGGTCGGTTACCACGCGGCCGGCCCGCACTTCGCATCCGAATAGTATGGGCAATTCGAGATTCGGCACCAGCCCAAAGCCGCACGCCAGATAATCGCACTCCACATCTTTTTCTTGAACCCCATCGCTCACGACTACGCCGCGCAATGTGCAGGAACCGCGCGCCGCAACCGGCCACCAACCCAGGCGATACCCAGAGTCCACGAGGTTCAGCCGGTAACGCAAAGCCTGCAACGCCTTGCCGGGCATGGATGCCAAATGGCGGGCAAAACGAAATATATTTTGCCGCGAAGCCTGCTCGTAAATGCCTTTGACGATCGCCCCTTGCCGCTTCAGAAACGCCGCAACCGCCAGTAGCAATGGTCCCGACCCCGCGACCACAACCCGCTTCCCCGAAATGGGGAGTCCACCCTTCACCAGGGCCTGCAGACCACCGGCGCCAAAAACACCCGGAAGGGTCCACCCCGGAAACGGAACAAAAACTTCTCGCGCACCGGTTGCGAGAATCAAATGACGGTAGCGGAGATCTCTCGCTTCGCGGTCACCTTCAACCAGAACGCCCTCGTCCGCCGTGCAGGCGACCACCCGCATTCCGAGCAGCACCTGTACACCGGAGGCCTTCAGCCTCGCCAGCCAAACCGCGGCTTCGCGGCCCCTTTTCTCCCCTCCATGATCCAGTGACGGCCGCCAGATCTGGCCGCCTAACTGAAGGTTGTCATCGACCAGCGTGACTCTCTGACCATGTTCCGCGGCGCGCACCGACGCGGCGATGCCTGCCGGGCCGCCGCCCACCACCAACACGTCGCAATCGTCGGATCGCAAATCAGGCATCGGTTCTGACGTCCATTCCAGGTTCGCAGAGCCGCTGGCAAGTCCGGGTATGCGGGTTGCCGTCCACAATGGCGCGACACTCGAAGCAAATCCCCATCCCACACAGTGCGCTCCGCGAGTCAAGCAGCTCTGACTTTCTGCACGCCTCACCGGCAAGAACAATCGCGGCGGCAATCGTCGATCCGGCGCGCACCGTGATCGGTTTTCCGTTGACCCGCAGTTCGACAGTTTCAGGCACGGCCCACCGTCAAGGTTTGGCGCTGCGGGAGATAGGGACTTGGCGCAATTTCAGAATTCCGTCCGGCAAAGTGATCGGCCAGAAGGCGTGCCGTTCCCAACGACGTCGTGATCCCCAACCCTTCATGGCCGGTGGCCAGGAAGATAGTGGAATCCTGCGGCCACGGGCCGATGAGCGGAAGTTTGTCGGGCGTCGCCGCCCTGAATCCAGTCCAGGTCCGCAAGACAGACTTAGCCGCCAACTCGGGCATGTACTCGATGGCCCGTCGCAACATGGCGGACAGGATCTCTCCGTCGACTTCTTTATGTGCGACGTCATACTGCCGTGAAGACCCGATCAAAATTTGCCCCGTAGTTCTCGGTTGAAGATTGAAAGCGACGGAATCCGTAGTCGATGAGTGCGCGCTCTTGAGATATCCCAACTCGACCAATTGATGGCGAATAAATCCCGGATAGCGGTCGGTAATTGCCAGGTGCCCCTTGCGCCGCCTGATCTGAATTCCCGGCGTAAGCGAATCGGCCCACTCGCCAGCAGCGTTGACAATCCGGTGACCAGACAGCTGCGTCCCACCACTCAGCGCCACGGTTCCCGAGCCAGCGGTTAAAGCCCGCTCAGGATAGAGTCTGGCTCCCCGCGCTATTGCAGACTTGAGCAAAAAACTGCACACCGCCGGCGCATACACTACCGCATCCGCCGGGACCAGCAGTCCTCCCGCCAACCCGGTCCGCAGATAAGGTTCGACGGAGTAGAGTTCATTCGCTCCCAGTACCTGAGTCTCGACTCCGCGCTCGC
Organism: Terriglobia bacterium; assembly: GCA_963795245.1. Taxonomy (GTDB): domain Bacteria; phylum Acidobacteriota; class Terriglobia; order Terriglobales; family Acidobacteriaceae; genus JAIQFF01. The sequence goes on from CAWCHA010000002.1 coordinate 147,232, forward strand.
GGTAGTAGCTGTGTTTGCGCTCGACTTCGGCCATTTCGTGTTCATCGGCCGCGACCCAAACCGTGCCGCATTCCCGATACTCTGCCTCCGCTGGAAGTTCCTGGGCCAACACTTTCCACTCCGCCTGCGAATTTTGAGTCAGGGCAAACTGCGCCGGAGAATCATCCATGACCACGATGTGCCCCATACCTGCCGCCGTGGCTCCGCCGGCCAGCACGCCAGCCTCCACCACAGCTACGTCCATCCCGTCTGCCGCGAAGGCCCGCGCACAAGCTGCGCCCACAATTCCCGCCCCAATTACCACGACGTCGTAGACATGACTCATCGGCTTGCAATGCCCATGCAAAATGGATCTTGAGGATCGAAAATCAGCTCCGCGTCAGCATTTACGAACGCGGTGCCGGTGATATTGGGGATCACCTGTCCGTCTTTCACCTCGACACATCCTTCAAACATGCTGCCCACGATACTCTCCTGCCGCCAGACCTGGCCGGGCTTCAATTTCCCGTCCGCATAAAGGCAGGCCAACTTTGCGCTGGTTCCGGTACCACAAGGAGAACGATCGTAGGCCTTTCCCGGACACAGGACAAAGTTCTTGCTGTCTACCCCGGGAAGAGAGGGAGGGCCGTACAACTCAATGTGATCAATTTCTTCTCCGTCTGCGCCGCCAATTTGCCCGGCCTTCAGGCCTTGCCGTATGGCCCAGGTGAAATCAGTCAGCTTCTCGATATTCTCCAGGGTGAGTGGAAAAGGATGCTCCTTGACCAGGTAAAACCAGTTTCCGCCCCACGCAACATCGCCGCTGACCCGGCCATAACCCGGCACATCGATGGCGACATCATGTTGGGTCCTGTAACTGGGTACGTTAGTGACAGTCACGGACCCATTGGCGTTCAGCCGTGCGCTCACCACGCCCACAGAAGTTTCCAGGCGATGCGATCCGCTCTCGATCTTCCCCAGATAGGCCAGAGTGGTCATCAGTCCGATGGTTCCATGCCCGCACATGCCAAGATATCCAACATTGTTAAAGAAGATGACACCCGCGGCACAATCCGGAAGCGATGGCTCACAGAGCAAGGCCCCCACCATCAGGTCTGAACCCCGCGGCTCCAGGACCACCGCCCGGCGGAAAGAATCGTGTTCGCTGCGAAAACGCTGTTGCCGCTCCGCCAGTGGGCCCCGGCCGAGGTCAGGCCCGCCGGAAACAACCACCCGGGTCGGCTCTCCCCCGGTATGAGAATCAACCACTCGCACTTTGCCGGAACTAAGCATTCCCTGTCCCTCGATAGCATACTGTAGCGAATACATTATTTAAGAAGCCGGGCGAGAGGCAGAAAATTTTGGGTAAGACTTTCACCGGCAGGTTGGTGCGCGAGACCCAGGTCGGCCCATACAAAGCCGCGGTCCCGACCATCAGCGGCCGCGCCTGGATCGCAGGGTATGCCGATTATGTGAGGGACAAGTCAGATCGGCTTCCGGAAGGGTACACTTTGCAAGATCTCTGGGGCAATGCAAAATAGGAAGCGCCTTTTCGTCCAACGGAACAAGATGACCAATCTCCGATTAACTGCCTTGTTGTGTGCTCTGTTATTCCTGCCGGTTGTCGCCCACGCCGATTCTGTAAATGAACTGGCAAACGATTTTTGGACCTGGCGGGCCACCGAACAGCCACTCTCTTCCGACGATATTGTACGGATTGAACGTCCGGCCGCCTGGGTGCCCGACTGGTCTCCTCAGGCAGTTACCGCCTATCGCAGCAAGCTGGCGGAATTCGAAACACGCTGGGAGAAGTTGCGGGACACAACTGCACCGATACCCCGCCAGGTGGATTATTCCCTGATAGGCTCGTCGCTGGCGCGTGTCCGCTGGGAGTTGGACATGACTCGGGGCTGGGAACGCAATCCCATGTTCTACGTTGACCAAACGCTCGGCGCCTACGTGCAACTGCTGCTGGATCCGTCTGCGTTCACGGCTGATCGCACCCGTGACCTCGTTGCAACGTTGCGGTCGATTCCCGTAAATTTGGAAAACGGAAAGAAAAACCTGGCGCATCCGGTCGCTCCCTTCGCCCGGCTGGCAATCGAACAGCTGAACCAGGCCGACACCACCTTGCGGAAGTCGGTCGAAGAACTGAAGCCACGGCTCGTCACTACTGCGTCAGGAGGCATTGATGCGGCCACCCGCAACGCCGTGACTGCCCTGGACAGTTATCGCGAATGGTTAAAAGCGGGCTTGCCCGCGATGGCGACGGAAACCGCCGTCGGGCGCGAGGCCTATTTATTCTTTCTGAAAAACGTTGCCTGCCTGCCGTATTCACCCGAAGAACTGCTTGCTATGGGCAAGCAGGAGTGGGCTCGCGCAGTCGCGTCGCAAAACTACGAAGAACACCGCAATTCGAGCCTCCCGCCGCTCAGGATATTTAAGGACCAGGCTGAAGAGGTGCGGCGTCAAAGGGAAGATGAACTTTCCATACGCCGCTACCTCTCCGAAAAGAATTTGCTTACCGTTCCAGCGCAGATGCCGCACTACCAGTTCCTGCCCATGCCCTCATACCTTGCGCCCTTCGGCGGCGTGACAGAATTGGACGACTTCACCGGTCCGTCCCGGCCCGGTCAGAACAGCACGCGCTATATTGATCCGCCGTCTCCGGCCCTTGGTTACTTCGCCTTGACCATGACCAAAGATCCTCGGGCGGAGACCGTGCATGAAGGTATTCCCGGACACTACCTGCAACTTGCACTCAGCTGGGCGCACCCCGATCCGGTCCGCCGTCATTACTACGACTCTTCCGCCAATGAAGGCCTGGGCTTCTACGCTGAAGAGATGATGTTGCACGCCGGGCTCTTCGATGACAGCCCGCGCACGCGAGAAATCATCTGGAATTTCATGCGGTTGCGAGCGCTGCGCGTCGAAGTCGACGTGAAACTGGCGCTCGGGGAATTCAGCATCGAGCAGGCGGCTGAATATCTTCATCGGACCGTTCCCATGGACGCCGAAACAGCCCATTCCGAAGCTGCTACTTTTGCCTCGACTCCGGGCCAGGCGATTTCTTATCAGATCGGAAAGCTGCAAATCTACGATTTCCTTGCGGCCGCGCAACGAGAGCAAGGAGACGCCTTCAACCTACAAGCCTTTCATGATTTTCTTTGGCAGAACGGCAACGTTCCCATAGCGTTGCAGCGCTGGGAATATTTGAAGAAGTGAGATGGCGACCACCCGACGCATATTCCGACATGGCGCGCCGCAGTACTAAAGATGTCTGGTCCTAAAAACGAACCGTCGCCCGACGATCGCGGCAAACTTTAAATCTTCATCCACCTCTGGCCTCGAGACGGTTAACCGGGACTTATTGAGCATCCGGGATCGAAGTTGTGGCATCCGAAGCCCGCGGGTAGGAAAACTTTGTTTATTCGCGGGCGGCCGCCAGCCCCTCGCCCTTTTACGAAGACAATGCCCGATCATGAAACATGAAAGATGAGCGCTATGGACAAACCAGACACTCCAAGTAATAGCGACGCACCTCAAGTGAAAGCCGATCCAAAGCGTGATTCACCGCAACCGGCAGCAGGGCCGCCACTGGACGAGAAATTACAGAAGCAACTGGACAAACTTCTGTACGGCAACGGACACCCCGCAGCTCAAGTAGTAAGGAATTTGTTAAACGGAACCTGGCTTGGCGAGCCGTTGCATGCCGTTCTTACGGATATACCGATTGGTGCTTGGACTGCCGCCATGGTCTTCGACACGTTGGAAGTTATAGCCAAGCGGCGGGAGTTCGCACTCGCGGCTGATACATCGATTACCGTAGGGTTGGTCGGTGCATTAGGCGCCGCAGTAACCGGCATGACGGACTGGTCCGACGTGGATCCTCCAGCCCGGCGGATCGGCTTGACTCACGGCCTTCTAAACCTCGGTGGCTCATTGTTGTTTTTGACTTCGCTTATCTTGCGAAGAAAAAAGTCACGCAACAATGCTCGAATTGCTTCCACCCTGGGCTACGCGGCTATGGCCTATTCGGCTCATCTTGGCGGCGAGATGGTGTATCGCCACAGAGTCGGCGTCGATCGCACTGATGGCCAGGTTTTTCCGAAAAAGTTTGTGGCAATCCTGCCTGAATCAGAACTGGCAGAGGGGAAACCTACTCGTGCGATGTACCAGGGCGTCCCCATCCTTCTGGTGCGCCTCGAAAACCGTCTGTTCGCGATCGCCGAGACCTGCTCTCACTTTAGCGGACCGCTTTCGGAGGGCAAACTCGTGGGCGAGAGCATCGTGTGTCCCTATCACTCCTCAAGATTTTCATTGCACGATGGCCGTGTGCTGGATGGACCTGCGGTCCATCCCCAGCCCTGTCTTGATGTCCGCGTGCGCGCTGGGCAGATCGAGGTGCGCACGGCGCGCGTTCGCCGTTCATGACACGACCCGGCAGCCGTCGCTTGAACCGGCTGTGGTGATGCGTTCGCTAGCGCACCTATCTTTTTATTGACGGGCTACATGCAGTCGTGAATAATTTTGAGAGGCGTTCGTTAGCGGAGAGATATGGGTCATGTTCACCGAATACGCGTGGCATAAGCTTTATCAAGCTGCTGTACTTGAAACGGACTGGTCGAAAACACCAAGTCGCATTGAGACAGCCGAGGCCGCCATCAAGGCACGATTACACGAATTCTCGCTAAACCACGGTGGAACCCCAGAGGAAAATCAAGCCATCCAGGCTGCTCTGCGCGGTTTGGGAGTAATGCGGAATGATGTCGCGGCCTGGCAGAAATCCACAGACTCAAACCAGCCCCCCACTTCACCCGACTTTGGGCGAAGGTAGAAGCAACCCACGGTAGTGATATGTGCGTCTCAGACGCCGTGGAGCCACCAGGCCCAGAACGCCGGTTACGTGTCCTCGTCGCCGACGATCACCCGATCGTGAGGAGGATGGTTCGGACAACTTTGCAGGAAAACCCCAGCTTTGAAGTGTGCGCCGAAGCGATCGATGGCGCCGAGGCTGTAGAGGAAGCCAAACACTTAAAGCCCGATGTGGTGGTTCTGAATATGAACATGCCACGTATGAACGGATACGAAGCGGCACGCGAGATTAAAAAGCAGGTGCCTGAGTCCGCAATTGTGATCTTATCGACACACGTCGACAAACACTTCGTGGAAGAGGCTAAAAAGATTGGCGTGGGGGTCTACGTATCAAAGTCGAAAGTCGCGGAAGCGCTGTTCGACGCGATTCGGGCGGCCGTGGCAGGCAAAGATTTCGTAATGGTGGATTGAAAGTGCATTCTGCAACTATGCCCTTCCGCCCGGTGTTCCTCCATCAGGTGTTCCTCCATCGCCGCCACTCGCAAATCGTCACTGCGATCCTCTTCCTCTAGTGGGTATCCTGAAACCAAGTAAGAACCACATGATCATGATCAACTCGAAGCCTGGTCACATCGGTCGACACTGAGTGGGGTGGGCGATTGTCGCCCTTCGAGAAGTCATGGCGGAGCCGCGGCGGCGAGTGGAGCGAGAACGCAGTCAACTTCACCGAGCCGATCAGAAGAGTCTGCCACGGGACACCAACTTCCCCGTAAAGAGCAGTTCGCAGTCAGATGACTCGCTCAATTTGCGCCTTGACCAGGTCGACCGAAGAATTGCCATCGACTTCCCGCAACTGATCTTTAGCGCGATAGTACTCGACCAGGGGCAACGTGCTCTCCTCGTAAACCTTAAGGCGCTCACGAATAACACTTTCGGAGTCGTCTGGCCGCACTCCTAATATGCTTCCATCGAAATCGCAAACTCCCTCGATCTTGGTGGGCTGGAATCGAATGTTGTAGGCGTGGCCACAGGTGGGACAAACTCGACGTCCTGCCAAGCGATGCATCAATTCATCGCGCCTCACGTTGATCTTAATAACCAACGGAGGGGCGGAAATCTGCGTGCGATCCTGGCGACCGCGAAACCGCAGAAACTGATCAAGCCATTCGGCCTGGGCCACCGACCGCGGAAACCCATCAAGAACTACACAACCGGCACAGTCTGGATGCTGCATCCGTTCAGCCAGCATTTCGCAGACCAGGTCATCGGCAACCAGCAGACCGCGACTCATCATGTCGGCGGCCAGCAGTCCCAGAGAAGTCCCGCGCGCCAAATGGCCACGAAGAACGTCGCCAGTCGACAAATGGGGAACCTTGTTTTCGGCCGCAATTCGCTTCGCCTGAGTTCCTTTCCCAGCTCCGGGAGGCCCAAGAAGAACGATAGCGCCAGAGGCGAACGCCCGAGTATCCGGCAATACTGCCGCTCCATGATTGGGTGCAAGTCGAACTGAGACGTCGCTTAGCATTGGCAGAATCTACGCCCCCTTCTGGGTGACTTCATTGGGCCATGAATGTTCTCTGCAATCGTGTTGTGCAAAAGCCTTCGCGACCGACGCTGGGACCGAGGAATCGACGGCGACGAAGTTTTCACTCCAGTCGCAGGCGGTGCAACAACACTCCACAGGCCCTGAAATCCATCCGTATTGCTTCAATTGGCGTGTTTCCATAAGGCCGTTGCTCTCCCTCACTCCTTGTGTACGCCCCATCGTCACTTCCCTGCAACCAGAGTGATCCGCGCCGGGCAGGTAGTCCGATCTGACCCATCTGCCGGTTCGGAACCGTCGCCATCCTTATCATGGTATTTCGACAGGGGGCTTGGCCATAGAAGGGGCGGCGGCAACCAGAAACTACCGCAAACTGCCTTCCCCGGCAGGAGTTTGAATGCAGTACATTTGGGCGGTGATGTCCCACGAGACCGCGCGATAGTTCGGAGGAGCTAAAACGTCGGCCAGTCGTTGCTCGTGTCGTGGTTGCTTTCGCTTAATATTGGCTCGTATTACGACAGTCCCAGGTGCAGGAGGAGATTCCTTGGTCGAAATCCCGGAAAACTTTCTAGCAAAATTGAAGGAAGGTATCGCCAATCGCCGCATTGATTACGGAATGGCTTGCTTACGGGAACACGAACACCTGTTGTCTCGCCTGGATCCGAAACAAAGCAACGCCGGCCTTTTGGTGGGCTATCTGGCCCAATGGGTCGACATTGGCTTCGACCGTCCTTCTCGAGTGAGAGAACTGCTGGACAGATTTCCCAAGCAAGTTCGACCAAGTCTCGCGTCAAGAGATTACGTACACCTGCGAATGGCCGAGGGAATGTTAGCCATGAACTCCGAGAACTCCGCCGAAGCCCTGGCACATTTCGACGTGGCTTTGGCCTTGGGCGAAGACTTGGGAGACCAGGAAATCCTGGCTGTCGCCAACTTTTGGAAGGCGCGTTCTTTGAGAAAGGCGGGCGAATATGACAACGCTCTAGCGTACAACCTGAAAGCTCGCACTCTGGCGCTGGAATCGGGCCATCCCAGGATGGCCGCCGTAATGCGCGTCCTCGAAAGCTGGCTCCTATTTCAAAAAGGAAAGTCCCAGAATGCTGAATCCATCCTTCGTGAAGCAGAGTCCGTCCTGAGCGACACCGATGACTTCGTGACCTTGGGAAACATCCATTCCGCGGATGGGCGCATAGCAAGACGGGAAGGTCACTACGACAAAGCAATTCACCATTTCAACCTGGCAATTCGAGAATATCGGAAGCGCGATTCCCATCATCCCCATCTCGCTCGATCGCTGGCGAACATCGCGCTGGTCAAACGGTTAGCTTCGCTCCGCCTCGGAAAGAAGATCGATGCCATCGTGAAGCGCCGCCGTAAGGCCGCCGCCCGGGGACAGAAGATGAAGCGCGAAACCCAGGGCTCCAGGTCAGGTCTTGAGCAACTACGACAACAAGCCTTCGCTCATCTCGAAGAGGCAGCAGCCGTATACCAATACCACGGGAGCAACCACGGACTCGGCACCATCCATCTTGTCCACGGTTATTTGTATCTTGACGACGGCGATTTCGAACGTGCCGAAGAGAGCGCGCGTGTCGGCTTTGAACTCGCCCAGCAAAAAAGCGACTACATCATCATGTCTCGCGCGAGGCTCCTGCAATGTATGGTCGCAAACGCAAGAGTTGAAGACGGGATTGGCGAACGAACCGATCCAGAGCTTCACGCAAAGGAAGCCCTGGCTTGCGCACACGATGCAATAAGATTTGCCAAGCAAACCCAGAATCGCCGGGTGCTGGCAAATGCATACGTGTGGGAAGGATTGACCTATTGCAACGATTTCCTTCGCGATTCGGATACTGCGCGCAAGTCCTACGAATCGGCAGCCAACCTCATCAAAAGCGAGCGAGGGGGCCAACTTTGGGACGATCTGCAATCCCTTCAGGCAATGCTTCTGCCTCGTGCAAAAGTCGATGATACGCTTCGCGCCTGGTCACAGGGCTCTCTCGGAGGAAAAACCTTCCAACAAATCCTGGAAGAATTCACCGAACTTATCATTCCCAAGGTTTGGGAGAGCGAAGGTCGCAAAGTTTCTCGTGTAGCCGAACGCCTGTCGATCTCGCCCAAGAAGGTGCGCAGAGTTCTGGACATCGTTGGAGCCAGAAATATAGCTGCGCATCGGCGGTAATGGGTCCATCTTTACCCCAAGAACAGAAATAATCGGTTTGAGTTCGTGCCTCGTCACGGCAACGCTGCGTGAAGTGACCGCGACGCTTTTGCTTCAGATTCAATTCTCGAATTCGACGAAAGTTTTTATTCTCGCGAGACGACGAGAAGTATGAACGAACCAGGCTTCATCTTTCCGCGCCGCTCTCCCGGGGCTGCCGCATCGAAATCTGCGGCGGGTAGGTAAATATTGTGAGTCTTCAGCTCGAGGCCCAACGTCCGGGCAGAACGCTTGGTGGGCACGCTATCCACGACTGTAAATTTGTCCGGCGAGTCCTCGTGAACGACAGTGAGGGTGCCTTCCCCGTTAGACGCAAATGCGAAGCCGGTGGCCGGATCGAAACCATTGGCATCGACGCCTTCTCCGATCGCCGGCGTTGCAATCACTTTTCCTGTGTCCGCATTGACGATAGCCATCATCTTGTTGCCGCAGCCGGCGAAGAGACGGCGATTCTTTTGGTCCATGGCTAGCCCTGAAGGCTCCTGGCAAGGAGCCAACGGCCAGCGATGAAGAACCGCCAGCTTCTGCGGTTCAAACTCCACCAGTTCGGATTTGTCTTCGATGTTCACAAAGATTCTTCCCCTGCCGTCGGCCACCGCGAATTCCGGCTTGCCTCCCAATGCGATCGTGCCCAACACACTGCCGCTGGCGGCATCGATAGCAGTGGCATCCTGGCTCCGGCCGTTCATGGTAAAGACGCGCTTGGTGCCGGCATCGTAGACAATAGCGTCGGGATTTGTTCCTGCCTTGACGGTGCCAAGGGTGCTGAGAGTTTTCAGGTCGAAGATGGTTACGGTGTTCGCGCGCCCGTTACTGGTGAAACCGCGACCGAGGTCAGAGGCGACAGCAATGCCATGCACGCCCTGAGTATTGGGTATCTCCCCAATCAAGGCACCGCTGTCGGCGTCGAGTACCACGACGCGACTGCCGTGTGACACGTAGATGCGACGTGCATCGCTGTCAACCGCGACATAATCCCAGCCCTCATCTCCTCCCACGGCAATGGTTTTGGCTACGTGGTATCCAGAAGGCCCTTCTTTCGGCGCAGCAGCTCCGGTTTGCTGGAGTGGAAGCGCCATTAACTCAAGAGTAACGGCGCAAAGTGAAATGAGTAATCGGACAGGACGGAACATTTGCCACCTCTCGATCGATCACGATCCTTATACTCTGGACGTTTTACAGTGTCGTAGATAAACAAGGGCTAAATTCGGGTCCGAAAGGAGCGCCCGAAGCGGCGTGCCTGTGATTTTTGGAAACGCAGTATCATGCTGCCATGCGAGTGCTGCTGGTGGAGGACGACACTAGAATCGCGCGCTTCGTCGCCAAGGGACTGCGGGAACAGTCCTATGCCGTCGACGTGGCTGGCTCGGGAGAAGAAGCTCTTTACCAGGCTGCCATCAATAGTTACGACCTCGCGATTCTGGATGTAATGATCCCGCCTCCCGATGGCTTCGCGGTTTGCAAGGAACTGCGGAAGTCCGGGCAGCGCATGCCCATCCTGATGCTGACCGCGCGCGACGGCGTAGAAGATCGCATTATCGGTCTCGATCATGGTGCCGACGATTACCTGACCAAGCCATTCGAATTTCGCGAACTGCTGGCGCGGTTGCGGGCGTTGTTGCGACGAACGGGGGGACTGTTACCGGCGAAATTAGTAGTCGCCGATCTGGTCGTGGACACGGTCGGGCAGAATGTGTCGCGAGCCGGTCGAGCGATTTCGCTGACCGCAAAAGAGTACGCCTTGCTGGAGTTCCTGGCGCGGAATGCGGGGCGGGTCGTGGGGCGTGCGGAGATTGCTGAGCACGTTTGGGATGAAGAGTTCGACCCGTTTTCCAACTTGATCGAGGTCTACGTGAACCGTGTACGCCGGAAAATCGATGCCGGTTCAGCTACACCCCTTTTAGGCACGCGTCGTGGAGCGGGATATGTTCTATCCAGTAAATGATGCAGTGAACGAACCAGTGGGCAAGAGGCGGAATCGGAGCGATGTTTAGTTCTGTTCGGGTGCGACTCACGTTGTGGTACACCGCGGTACTGGCCTGTGCGCTGGTGGCGCTGGCTTTGGCTACCTACTTCGTGCTACTGCGAAATTCCGCTCGTCTGACCGACGCTGCCCTGGTTGAAATGGCAGACTCTTTTCTCACGACCGTAAGGGCCGAAACGCAGAACGCGCCTGGGGCCGACGGTCTGGAAGAAGCTGTCCGGGAGGCTATTGCCGAGCACAGGTTCCGGGACACGGTATTTGTAATTCTTGATGCCGGGGGCAAAATCGTTGCCTCTTCCGATAGACAGCTCGTGCCACCCGGCCCGCCCGGCACAATCCCGGCAATTGTGGCGGACGACTTGGACCGCAGCACCCGCGAGGCCCGCCCATTTCGCAAGATCCGGTTGCGCGGCCAGGTCTACAGAAGTTTCCTGCGCACTTTTACGATTGGAGAAGCTCAGCGCACGCTGTTCGTTCTGCAATCCCTTCATAGCCAGGAGGAATTCCTGAAAAGCGTTCTCTCCGCGTTTGCTCTGGCCATTCCGTTGTCGATCGTCCTGGCGAGCGGTGGCGGCTATTTTCTGGCCCGCAGAAGCCTGTCGCCGGTGGTCGAAATGGGCACACAAGCGGGGCGCATCGGAGCGGACAACCTGCACCAACGTCTCCAGGTGACAAATGCCCAGGACGAACTCGGCCATCTCGCCCAGTCCTTCAACCGTCTGCTGGACCGGCTGGATCAGTCGTTCGAGCAACAGCGTCGCTTTATGGCCGACGCATCTCACGAGTTGCGTACTCCGGTGGCTATTCTTTGCGGAGAGGCGGATGTCGCTCTTTCGCAGCCAAGCCGTTCGCCGGAGGACTACCGGGCATCTCTCGACATTCTTCGAGCGGAAGCGAAGCGGATGAAGCATATTGTGGAAGATCTTTTCACGCTCGCACGCGCCGATGCAGGTCAGTATCCCCTGACCCTGACCGATTTTTATCTCGATGAACTGGTCACGGAGTGCTCGCGGAGTTTGCGAACGCTGGCTGCTGCCAAACAAATCACGGTCCGCTGCGACACCTCGAAAGAGATGCCGATCCGCGCCGATGAAGCTCTGCTTCGTCGCATGATCGTGAATCTGCTGGACAACGCAATCAAATACACACCGCCCGGCGGTAACGTGTCCGTGACATGGGACGTCCAGGACTCTCAGTACCGGATAACAGTGAGTGATACGGGTCAGGGCATTCCCAGCGAACTGCAGTCGCGGATCTTCGAACGCTTCTTCAGGGTAGACAAGGCCCGGTCTCGTTCGGAGAACGATGGCGGTGGCGCCGGACTCGGACTTTCCATCAGCCGCTGGATCGTACAGGCTCACTCCGGCCAACTCGAACTGACCCGTTCGGACACGAGCGGCAGTACGTTCACGGTCCTGCTCCCCGCCACAGCTATCTAACGTTAATCCGCCGTTTATCTTCAACTCGATAAGTTAGTTTGGCAGACCTGCCAGCCCTCTCTCGGGCTCGGCTGAATTATCTATGCGTTTTCTAACAGGATTCGCGAAGAGTGTGCACACCTGCGCGGTTCTCGGGCTGCTTCTGAGCTGTGTCGCGGCAGCTCAGCAGACGACGCCGTTTTCCGCCGCACCGCCGCTGCGCCTGACGCTGCAAGATGCGCTGGCTCGGGCCCGCCGCAACAGTGTGGCCTATCAGGCGGCCCTTACCGATGCCGGAGTGGCGCACGAAGACAAAAATCAGGCTCGTTCCGCTTTACTGCCCAGCGTTACCTACAACACTTCAGGAATTTATACGGAAGGCACCGGGGTTAACGGGGGCTTGAAGTTCATCGCAAATAACGCGGTCCATGAATATGCCAGTCAGGGCAATGTCCATGAAGCGATCGATGTGGCTGGCTTCGCGGAGTTTCGGCGCAACGGTGCAGCCGCGGCGGCCGCCCGTGCCCGCTCCGAGATCGCCGCACGGGGGCTGGTGGTTACGGCCGTGCAGAACTACTACGGCGTTGCCGCGGCGCAGCTCAAACTGGAGGTCGCCCAGAAAGCGGCGGACGAGGGTGAACGCTTTCTGAAGTTGACCCAGGACCTCGAACACGGCGGCGAAGTGGCACATTCGGACGTTATCAAAGCCGACTTGCAGCAAAACGATCGCCTGCGGCAACTGCGGGAAGCCAAACTGGCCGTTCTGAATGCTCGGCTTGACCTTGCCGTATTGATCTTTCCAGATTTAACCGACAACTTCGAGATCGTTGAGGACATTCATGCGCCCGCAGCGTTGCCTCCCCTGCCGGAGGTTCAGCAACTCGCTGCTCGCGACAATCCCGACATTCGTGCCGCTCTGGAGACTGCCAGGGAGGCCGGGTACGGAGTGACCGCTGCACGCGGCGCCTACCTGCCATCGCTGAGCTTCGACTATTTTTACGGAATCGACGCCACGCATTTCGCTACCCGAACAGACGGGATTTCAAATCTCGGTTCCTCGGTGGTTGCAACCGTGAACATTCCGGTCTGGAACTGGGGCGCGACCCGGAGCCGGGTTAAGCAGGCAGAATTGCGGCGAGATCAAACCAAGCGGGAGCTTTCTTTAGCGCAACGAAGGCTGCTGGCGGAACTGCAGTCGCTCTACGGGGAAGCGGAAACGGCTGCGAGTGAACTAGCCAGCCTCAACCGGTCGACGGAGTTGGCCGCAGAAAGCCTTCGCCTGACCACTCTTCGTTACAAGGATGGGGAAGCCACGGTACTGGAGGTAGTAGACGCGCAAAATTCGGCGAGCCTGGCAAACACGGCCTATCAGGATGGCGCTGTGCGTTATCGAGTTGCCCTCGCGAACCTGCAGACATTGACGGGAGTTCTTACCACTCCATGAAAAAGCTCGCTAATCGTAGCCGGCAACTACCGGGCATGTTCTTGGGAGCTTGCGGAGTCCTGACGGTCATAATCGCGGGATTAGGCTGCAACTCTTCCGAGAAGGAAAAAGAACCAGTCGTTTCCGTGCAGGTAACGATGGCGAAACGTTCGGCGCTCGACCAGATAATTTCCGCCGAAGCGGTCATTTCTCCCCGGCAGCAAGCGGTACTCATACCCAAAATCACATCCACGATCAAGAAGTTTCTCGTCCAGCGCGGCAGTCGTGTTCACAAAGGACAGTTGCTCGCTGTCCTCGAGAATGCCGACCTTTCGGCCGCTGCCGAACAGAGTAAAGGAGAACTGGAGCAGGCCCAGGCTGGTTACGCCACCACTACCGGTGCCAGTATTCCACAGCAAATACAGAAAGCCGAGCTTGACGCAGCTGCGGCCAGAGCGGCGTTTGAGGCGCAACGGAAACTCTACGAGAGCCGCAAGGAACTGTTCCAGCAAGGCGCGATTCCGCGGCGCGATCTCGACAGCGCGAACGTTGCTCTCGCCCAGGCTCATACCGAATCGGAGATGACGCAAAAGCAATTGGACGATTTAAAGCGAATTGGAGAGAAGGAGAGTCTGAAGTCTGCCTCGGGGCAGCTCTCCGCCGCTCATGGCAAGTACCTGGGCGCCAGCGCGCAACTCAGTTACTCGGAAATCCGCAGTCCGATCGACGGGGTGGTGACGGATCGTCCGCAATACCAAGGCGAGTTGGCCACCGCGAACCAGCCTCTGCTCACCGTAATGGACACCTCCAGGTTGATCGCTAAAGCACATATCGCTCAGTCCGAAGCTGCTTCGTTGAAGGTGGGAAATCCGGCCGAGTTGCGAGTGGCCGGATTGAGCGAGCCAGTTGAGGGGACAGTCAGCCTGGTCAGCCCCGCTCTCGATCCCGGCAGCACAACAATCGAGGTGTGGGTAGAGTCAAAGAAACCCAATGAGGCATTAAAACCGGGGATGACACTGCAGCTTTCGATTACCGCCCGTTCGGACAAGAACGCACTGGTAGTTCCGGCGTCTGCTGTCTTCAAGAATGACGACGGCACAGATTACGTCGTACTTGCCGGTGCCGACGGCCACGCGCATTTGAAGACTGTCAGCATCGGCATTCGTAATGCAGGACTGGTCCAGATCACCGACGGCGTCAAAGACGGAGATCCAGTCATCACCTCCGGTGGCTACGCCCTGCCCGACAATACTCAGGTCAAAATCGAGACCAACCCTGGCGGCCAACCCGCTCAAAAACCCGGCCCAGGTTCGAACAGCGATTCGAAAACGGGCAAGGAGTAACTGTCGCCATGGAGCTTCCTGTCAGTCCCATGCGAGGCAGCGGCGGGAATCAATCGGGGGAATTTTGGTTTCAGCGCTTTTCGCGCCCCACGATTTTTCTGATTATCGCAATGGCGCTGGTAGGTGCCTACGCGGCGTTCACAATTCCAGTCTCCGTCTTCCCGAATACCGATTTTCCGCGAATCGTGATCGGCGTGGACAACGGCGTGGCCCCCATTGATCAAATGCTGGTCACAGTTACCAAGCCTATCGAAGAAGCCGTGAATAGTGTTCCCGGGCTGCAGAGCGTGCGCTCGATTACCAGCCGGGGATCTGCTGAAGTCGATCTTTCCTTCGCCTGGAAGTCCGACATGGTGTTAACTCTGCAGCGGGTGGATGCGGTCGTGGCCCAGCTGCAAGCGGAACTTCCACCGACCGCAAAGCTGGAAGCTCATCGGCTAACCTTCGCGGCATTCCCCATCCTTGGTTACAGCCTGACCTCAGACACAGTTCCGCCAGAGAAGCTTTGGGAAATTGCAACCTATGACATCAAACCCCGAATGAACCGGCTGGATGGGGTGGCGACGGTCGTGGTGCAGGGCGGGCGCGTGCCGGAATTCCAGATCACTCCTGACCCTGCGCGTCTGCCCGTGGCGGGAGTGACGGTGGCCGACATCCTGGATGCCGTGCGACGCACGAACCTGATCGACTCGCCCGGCCTTATCGAGAGCGACCACCATCTCGTGCTGACTCTGGTCAGTGGCCAGGTACACACCTCCGAACAAATTGGGGGCATCGTAGTCAAGACCTCTTCTGCCGGGCTTCCTATTCGGATTACAGATGTCGCAACCGTCGCACCCTCCGTCGCGCCGACCTACACAATCGTGACTGCAAACGGAAAGCCCGCGGTGCTGCTTAATATCAACCGGCAGCCGGACAGCAACACCTTGCAGGTCGCAAACGAGGCACATGATTTGATCCACTCGGTAACCCCAACCCTTCCGCCTGGAGTCCGGTTGGAACCGTTCTATGATCAGTCGACCATCGTGCATGACTCGATTGCGAGCGTGCGGGACGCGGTGTTGCTCGGCGTTGTGCTTTCTTCCGTCGTACTTGTGCTCTTCCTGCGGGATTGGGGCACGTCGCTAGTCGCAGGCCTAGTGATTCCGGTCACTCTTCTGATCACATTCGTAGTTCTGAAAGTGACGGGGCAGAGTTTCAATTTGATGACGCTGGGAGGGCTGGCGGCGGCCGTGGGTTTAGTGATCGATGATGCCATTGTAGTGCTGGAAAACATCGTCCTGCACCGCGATGCAGGGCAGGACCGCTTCCAGGCTATTCAAAGCGCGGTACGCGAACTGACCATACCCTTGATCGGTTCCACGATCACTCCTGTTGCCGTGTTCTTGCCGCTGATCGCAATCACGGGAGTAACTGGAAGTTTCTTTCGCGCACTGGCCGTGACGACATCGGTGGCTCTGCTTACCTCCCTTTTGCTGGCGCTCACCTGGACGCCGATGCTGAGCCAATACCTGGTTCGACGGGAACATCATTCCGCTGATTACGAAACGACGAGCGAGGATAAGGCAAGTGTTGGCGAAGATCTGAAAATCGCATCTCTGCTTGCCGCCGAAGATGAGCAAACGACTGGATTCTTTGGTCGCGTGATCGCGGCTTATGAGCGCGTTATGCGAGCTATGTTGGCGCGTCCGTGGATTCTGGCGGCTAGCTTCGTAGCGATCGTCGTCTTGTCCTTTGCTAGCTATAAGCTTTTGGGTAGCGATCTGCTGCCGGAAATGGATGAGGGCGGTTTCATCCTCGACTACATCACCCCGCCCGGAAGTTCCCTGGCCGAGTCCAACCAAATTCTTCTGCGTATCGACAAAATCTTGCGATCCACCCCTGAAGTGGAAACCACTTCTCGCCGCACCGGTCTGCAGCTCGGGCTCACGGCAGTCACCGAAGCCAACAGCGGTGATTTCACGGTGAAGCTAAAGGCCGATCGAAAGCGCGGCATTGACGACATTATTTCCGGGATTCGCTCACAAATTGAAGTCCAGGAACCCACAATCAAGGTCGAGTTTGTCCAGCTCCTGCAAGACATGATCGGAGACTTGACCAGCCAGCCTGAACCGGTCGTCATCAAACTATTCTCGCAAGATGGAAATCTCTTGAACGATACCGGCCCCAGAGTGGCGGAAGCGATTGGGAAGGTGAACGGCGTGGTCGACGTGCTCAACGGCGTGGAGAACACGATAAGCGGACCTTCGACGACATACCAGGTGAATCCAATGGTCGCGGCGCGCGCCGGATTCAACAGCGAAGAAGTGGCAGTCGACGCTTCGGCCGTTCTGGAAGGCGAACCTGCCGTAACGCCGCTCGTAATCAATGACCGGGCCTACACCATTCGTGTTCGCTTTCCCGATGAGAATCGCGCAACTCTCGATCGCATGAGCAACACCCTGCTGGTTAGCGCATCAGGACGTACCGCAACGCTCGGATCATTGGCAAGCGTAACAACCTCCGCAGGCGAAACTGAAATTCGCCGCGAGAACCTGCAGCGCCTGGTACAGGTTACGGCACGACTCGAGGGCGTTGACTTGGGAAGCGGCGTCGCGGCGGTCAGGAAAGCGGTCAACGATCTGCATCTGCCTCCATCGATTCGAGTGGAGTATGGCGGACTCTATGAGGAGCAGCAGAATTCGTTCAAGGATCTGCTGCTGGTTTTGTTCCTGGCAGTTTTGCTCTTGTTCGCGATTCTGGCATTTGAATTCAGAACCTTCTCCGCTCCGGTCGCCATCCTCGCTTCCGCCTTGCTATCTACTTTTGGAGGCTTGGTCGCATTGCTGGCCACGCGGACCACATTCAATGTCGCGTCCTTCATGGGCATGATCATGGTCATCGGTATAGTCGCCAAGAACGGCATTTTGCTTTTGGACGCTGAACATCGCTTTCGCGAGTCAGGTGCTTCCCTGGAAGACGCGATGATTCAAGCCGGACGTCGCCGCCTCCGGCCCATTGCGATGACGGCGATTGCCACGATCGCCGGTATGTTGCCATTGGCTCTCGCCATCGGGGCAGGATCGCAGATGCTACAGCCCCTTGCGATTACCGTGATCGGCGGGTTACTCAGCTCGATGGTGCTGTCCCTGGTCTTCACTCCGGCGATTCACTACTACCTACAACGAAGGTTCTTGGTCCCGGATTGATAACAGGAGCCTCAGATTATGATCCCTCCGTGTACTGTATGGAGAATATCGCCGAGTGTGAAATTGACTGTGGACTTATCTGGGACAAAATTGAGTTTGATTTCGTGTTGAAAATCTTGGACAAGAGTCGCTCCGCCCAGCCAAAAAGCTACGATTGCGCCGATAGTCATCTTTTTAATAGGGTCAGCAAATCCCATCCCAGTGAGAGTCCAATCCCCGCCAGAGCCAGAGGGCGAGAGTTACCGACATGCAAGGCCAACATCCTGGCGAAAGTTCGCGGGTTGAGTAGCAAAAGCCTGCATCACCCGCTGCCGGAACGCATCGCGACGGGATGGTTGTGGCCCACATTGTGAACACCGTATCCGGAAAGAAAACCCAGAATGCGCCCGCCGTCGGTCGTGAATAACTCAACTCCCGTACCCCTTTCGTAGCTGACAGAAAGGTCCAGCACATTCAGCAGCTTCACCCACTGTGGGTTACGTGCTGGGAATAAAGGGAATCAGTAGCGATATGTTCTGCAAGATGCATGCTTGTTTTCGAGGCCACGCAAGCTGAAAAAGGTGGAAAAGCTCCGCCTGCGCGAGCAATGGCAGATCACGAAGATAGAAGAAATCAGATTCGCCCCACGCATACTTGAATGGATGCGCATGGGCGGCTTTTGTTAGGCAATATGAACAATTTGTCATTTCTCGGACACGTCGATTTCATACCTAGCCAGCGGATATAGCGTGTCTCGTTTAAAATCTAAACTCATATGGCGACGATCGGGGGCATATCCCTACATCCGTCTTTAGAATCGCCACTTCGTTCGGTCAACCTTCGCGGCATTTTCTCTGTTCGAAAGAGGAGCCGATCTGAGAGAGAAGAACGATGCAATGCTTTAAGGGTGTCGTGATTGGAGTTATCTTAGGTGTGCTAATTTTCGGATGCGGGCTTTATTACTATTTCGCCGCAGGTATGGCGCCAGTGGCCACGGCCGATTCTCCCATGCCGTTCGAGCGCATGTTGTCGAGGATGGCGCTCGATGCGCACATCAGCAAGCAAGCCACGGGACAGTCCCCTGTCGCAGCTGATGAAACCGCATATCTCCGCGGCGCGCAGGTGTACAAGCAGCACTGTGCGATGTGTCATGGGCTGCCTGGTCAGCCCCCTACCGAATATGAGACCACCATGTATCCCGACCCTCCCCAATTGTTTCGTGGTAAGGGCGTAACCGACGATCCAGTTTCAGAGACCTACTGGAAGACGGCCAACGGGATTCGTCTCACCGGGATGCCAGGTTTCAACACCAAGTTGACGGACACGCAGATCTGGCAAGTCAGTGAACTCCTGGCTCACGCAAATGAAATCCCCGACTCCGCGAAAACAGTGCTTGTTCCAGATGTGACGCCGTCGACTGCGGCACCCACAGCTTCGGCGCCGAATCCCACAGTCAAGTGAGGCGGAGAATCTGACCCTAAATCCAGATATTGACTTGCAGAGCCGCCCCTGTCTCGTGCCAGGTGTTTCGCGCTTCATTATTTACTGCATTCTCTTGTCCCTATCTGGGTCACTCTCCGCTGAAACCCTTACTGGTCGGGTCAACAATGGCACCACTGGTAAGCCAGCCATGGGAGACAGTGTGGTATTGATCAGCCTGGACCAGGCGATGGAACAAGTCGCCCAAACCCGGACGAACGCCAGCGGCCACTTCAGCTTTCACCTGCCCGATGCCGGCCCGCACCTGGTTCGCGCCACTCATCAGGGCGTGACCTATCACAGCGTGGCGCCTGCCGGCAGCAATTCAATCGAAGTGCGGGTGTTCGATGTTTCCTCGAGCACCGCAAACGTTAGTGTTACTGCGGACGTAATGCGCTTTCAGGCCAAGGGCGATGAACTTCAGGGCATCCGTTTATTTGCAGTGAACAATAATTCAGATCCACCCCGTACCCAAATGCACGGGAAAGACTTCGAGTTCTTTCTTCCTGATGGCGCAGAGGTCGATCAGGGCATGGCCAAGACCAATGGCGGCCCGCCGGTCAACTCTCCGCCGGTCCTCGAAAAAGATAAAGATAAAAACCGTTACGGATTCGCCTTCCCCATTCGTCCCGGCGAAACCGAGTTTCAAGTTGTCTTTCATATGAAGTACAACGGAGCACTCAACGTTGATCCCAAGGCTCTCCACGCAGCCGAGCACTTCGTCGTGATGGTGCCGAGAACCATGCAGTTCACGGCAGCGCCAGGCGTGACGTTTCAGTCGATGGAGGACCCGCGTCAATCCGACGCTCTCGTCCGGGTCGTGTCGCGTATGCAGGCAGGTCAGCCACTGAATTTCAGCATCTCCGGAACCGGCACTCTGGACGAACCTGGAGACGATAGCCAGGGAGTGCCTCATCCCGTTCCTGACCGGAGCGCCGCCACTGCTAGTGCGAAGCTGGCCGGGATTGATTCGCATCCCAATGGCGCTCCCAGCCCTCTGAAAAGATATGGCGGATACATCACCGTCGGATTTGCCTTCCTGGTCGCCGCCGGGGTTATTTACGCCAGGACCCGCTCCCGAGCCGTCTCAATCTCTTCTAAACAGCAGCTACCAAACCGGGCATCACCCGCGCCGACATCCTCGAGCCGATCCAAAGTTCTACTCGAAGAACTAAAGAACCAGCTATTTCAGCTCGAAATGGATCGAAAACAGGGCCGTATTGATCAAACAGAATACGAACGAGCCCGCGTCGTGTTGGACGGGACACTGAAGCGGGCGATCAAGCGGCCACGTCAGACGTAGATCGCAACGTGGACCGGCTCCTTAGCTGTTATGTGTCTTCCTGATCGATCATTATTACCTTCGTGACTTGCGGCGGAGCAAAGCAGAGATACCATTAGAGGCGTAGTAGAAAGTGGAAGTACATGTTCCGTTCCGCCAAGATTGCCGCCTCCGTTCTCACATTCTTACTCGGTGCTGCGGCGCAGAGTAACTACCAGGTGGTTTCGCTCACCCAAGCCGGAACCATAAGAGGGACCGTAAAGTGGTCCGGACCATTGCCCCATACCGTCGCGTTTCCTATTGATAAGGACCCCGAAGTTTGCGACCCCGACTCACAAAAGACACGCGACCTGGAACGATTCATCGTGGGTCCGCAGAACGGCGTGGCAAACACCGTGGTATTCCTCAAGGACATCACCCGTGGAAAGCCGCTGGAGATTCCAGAGGCCAGACGCTTTCTGGACCAGAAGCGATGCCGCTACGAGCCGCATATCTTGCTGGTGCCGGAAAATGGCCCGCTTGAGCTGAAGAGTTCAGACCCAGTGTTGCACACCGTCCACATGGACGGCGCGGCCACTTACAACCTGCCATTCCCCTTCACCGACCGGACTGTCACTCGCAACATGCCCACGGCGGGCCTGGTCCACGTGAGGTGCAATGGCGGACATTCGTGGATGAATGCGGAACTCATGGTCGTTCCCCATCCTTACTACGCGGTGACCGATGAGAACGGGAAGTTCGAACTGACGGACGTACCACCCGGTAAATACGTAATCGTCGCCTGGCACGAGGGTTGGAAACTGACGCGGGAAGAATCTGCGTTTGACGTTCTGACCGAGCGGAAGATACGGCGTCCAGTGTTCTCAGATCCGAAAACCTGGGAAAAGCAGGTCACCGTAAATCCGGACGAAACCGCGGTCATCAATTTCCTTCTCGATGAAAAGTAGCAAGGCCCCCTAGTTCTTGATTTTCTGTCGCCGCCGAAAACCTCCGAACAACTCACCGGCAATTGCCAGGTGCGAGGCGTCCGGCGAAACGTCCCTGAATCCAGCTAATTTGGTCCCTCACGGAGTCGGTGAGCACGGCTGCGGATTCAGAGCTTTGGTAACGCTGAAATTGAACTTGGTCGCCCCTTTTACACAAGCGCGCCACAATCCGTTTCGTCATACCCATCCTCGCAACCGGATCCGCATCGCTGCTGACGATCAGCAGCGGGCGGCTTGCGGCCCTTTCGCCGATGGTATTCCGGATGAAAAATTGCCGGACCAGACTTTTGTCCTGCCAGCCGGTTTTCACCATCTGGGTGGCGGCAACTCCCGAATCTCCAGGCGTAATGGCACAGGAAGTTTCGAGCGGGCGGTAAATCGCGAATGCCCTGTCAGTGAGCACTTCCTTCGCCTGAAACGCCGGATAAAGCGTTTGAACTTCATATGCGAGGATGACCAATTGGGCTGACGAATTCCCGGTGGCAGCCTGCTCATAGAAATCCTTCGCATCTGCAATACCAGAAACTGCAATGCTGCCCAGATAGTCTGGGTCGCGGATGTCGCTTTCTAACTCCGCTACAGCCAGCACGGCGAGGCCGCCCACTGATTCTCCTATCGCGACCCACTTTCCCCCTAGCTGTGGCACCGCCGCGCGAGCGGCGGCAATCGAATAGATCACATCAGCCGCGTCCGATTGCATATCGACGGACGCGTTCCTGAAATCCGTTCCTAGTCCCGCGTAGTCTGTTGCCACGACCGCATAACCCAGCTTGACATACATGGAGAGTAAAGGCCCCGCATTCAGATTTCTCATGAGAGACGGGGCACATTGGCGGGCTATGCCCGTGAAACCATGAGCCCAGGCAATGACCGGCCAGCCTCCGGCTGGCGCTTGTTGGTCGGGCGTGAGAACCACGCCCGACGCAGCCACATCCTCGCCCCGGCCAGAACGCGAGTGGTAGAGAATGCGGACTGCGGACACACCTTCTGGAAGCTGATATTCGTCAAACTCCTCCGAACGGATTAAGTCACCGGGATGGCCTGAAGGGAGTGGAGTGGGAGTCGAATAGAACTTCGTACGGGGGAAGAGCCTGCGAAATTCAGCAGGTTCGCCTCGGGGTTTGGTTTGGCTTTGAGGCGCCTCGGCATAGGCTGCGACCAGAGCAAGCTCTGTTGCAATGCCAACCGCGAGAAGAATCAGGAAAGTCGTAAAACGAAGTCGACTACGGCACGCCAAGGCTATTTCCCCACACATCGCCGTTCCTACTGCTCGCTTCGAGGCCAAGCTGGGCATCAGGCGTACGAACCAAATTTTAAGCCTTCCAAGCCATCATGGTGCCCAGAACCACTGGTAAGTAGATTACCGAGGCGTGGACAACGCGGCTGGCCAGGACTCGGGAGCCCGACTTAGCTAGCTTAGCCGTGTGATACAAGAAAAATGCCCCGGCGGTGAACATGATCATTGAATAGGTGGCACCTCCCCGCACCGACAATGGCAGCATGGTCACAGCGATCAGCGCGATCGTAAAGGCCAGAATCTCGGCCTTGGTGAATCGTCCATCGGTGTCGAATTCAGGCAACATCCGAAAGCCGGCACCCGCGTAATCTTCCCGGTACATTAAGGCGATAGCGAGGAAATGCGGGAACTGCCACAGAAAGAGGATGCCGAAGAGCACCCACGATTGCTGTTCAATCCTGCCAGATGCGGCTGCCCAGCCAATCAACGTCGGCATCGCTCCGGGCACCGCTCCCAGCAGAGTACACAGGGGCGTCTTCCTCTTTAGCGGCGTGTATACCAGAAGATATGCCAGCAAAGTTCCGATGGCCAGCAGGGCTGACAGACCATTGACGGAGACTGCGAGCAGTGCTCCGCCCGCCCCGCTGAGCGAAAGACCAAAGCATAGAGCTTCGCGGCCACTGAGTCGTCCTGAGGCGAGAGGCCGGTTGGCGGTGCGCCGCATCCGGCCATCATGGAAACGTTCCATCCACTGATTGAGAGTCCCTGTCCCACTGGCAACCAGCAACGTTCCCGCCAGTGTGATGAGAAGCCTGCCCACCCGAAACGTTCCCTGAGAGCCGAGATAGTAGCCCGCCGAAGTGGCCATCAGGATCAGCAGGTTGACCTCGGGTTTGGTCAAAGTGTAGTAGTCCCGGAGTTTGGACAGGACAGTGTTGCTGACGTGACATTTTGTTATACCGCGGGTGGCTGCCATGGGGTCGTTGCTGAATTCGAGACACTGTCGTTCTTACCGATAGCTTCTGGCTCTGCGGGATCTGCCGCTCCACGGATTTGGTTGCGCTTGCGGTAAACAATAAAAATCATGCCGATCGATGCCATGGTCGGAGGACCAACAAGAATGAGGATTCCACTCTGCAAAGCCTGAATCATGCGATGGCCTGCGGATGCAGCTTGCGTATAGCACAGCGCACAACTCTGCGCCGCAGCCGTCAGGGGTGCGACAACTGCCACCAACCCTGCCAGGGCGATCAGCATGAGTCTGGTGAATCTCACGAACAGTACCCCAGGCAATGGTCGAGGCGAAAGCTGTCAGTCCAGCCAAACTGCATCGAGATCAGCACAAAAATTGTAATGGCGACGACGAACACCAGGAACCCTCGCTTCTCCGACCACAGATGCATAAAAAACATCACGGCCAGCCCAGCTTCAATGAGAGCCACAGACAACATACGCCGGAACATTTGGGAGGCGTGGATATTCTGATAGGCGATCACGAATTGCAGGCCAGCCAGCGCCAGTATGCAGAGATAGACGACCAGATACTTTCCGATGCCTTCGCGTTTGTGTTCTGCGACAGTTGTCATAGGATTCTGCTCCCGGCTGTCATCTAGTGGGCGAGATTCATCAGATAGATGAATGGCACAACGAACATCCAGACCAGGTCGACGAAGTGCCAGTACAAACCCACGATCTCGATGTCATCGCTATTGTAGCGGCCACCCTTGTAGCGCAAGCCCACAACCAGCAGCGCAATCACCCCTCCGAGAACGTGTGTGATATGCAAACCGGTGACGCTGAAAAACGATGCTCCGAACAACCCCGTGCCCCAGGGATTCTTGAACAGTGTCATGCCTTCGCCAATCAGTCCCAGCCATTCCCGGATATGCAAAACTGCGAATACGATTCCAGCCAGTGCGGTGATCATGGTCCAGCGAAAAGCGCCGGCTTTGTCTCCCGCCTTCGCTGCGTGGATGGCGAGAAGCATGGTCAGGCTGCTGGTGAGAAGGATAAAGGTCATGACTGCGACATTCGTGATGCTGTGAAAAGGTCTTGGCCAGTCGGGTGTGGCGTTGCGCAGGAATCCGTATGCGACCAGGCACGCGGCAAAAGTCATCGTGTCCGCAATGATGAACAGCCACATTGCCAATTTCTTAGTGGGAATGGCAAACGGGCGGTCTGTCATCATGCCTGCGGCGTGTCCCTGCATTGTCAAATCGGCTTGACTCACGGCGTCTCCTGTTCGTGCCCTCGCTAAAGTTTCATCCAAAGCAGCAACAGCAAGTACACCCAGAGCAAGTCCACGAAATGCCAGTAGCGCGATGCTGCATCCAGCGTGCTCCGCCGCAGTTCTGACCTATCGAGTTTGCGGATCACGTAGGCCAATCCGACGATGCCGCCTAATATATGCAACGCATGGGCGACGGTGAGCAGGTAGAAAAAAGAACTGCTGGGGTTGGTCGCGAGATAGAGCCCTTCTTGCCGCAACTGGGCCCATGCCACGTATTGGCCCGTCACGAAAAGCAAGCCAAGTCCCAGTGTGATATAGAGCCAGCGCGCCGGACTTTCGCCCGGGATCACAACGCCTCCCATGAACCTGGCAACGCGTCGACGAGCTATTTCAAGCGTAACGCTGCTACCCAGGAGCAGCGCCGTGTCCAAATAAAGTACCGAGGGAAGTGTGAAACTCCGCCAGTCGAGTGAGGCGCCCTTACGCACGATCAAGGCGCTGGTCAGGGCGGCAAAGGTCATCGTGATCGCGTAGACGATCACCCACATCCCCGTGCTCGATGGAGGCGGAGAGTAGTCCTGTACTACACGCCGGTCGCCATCCGCGCGAACCAGATTCCCCCAGCCGCCATTGTCTGACTCGCGCGGACGGCGCGACTCAATCTTCGGCGGTTCATGGACCGTAGTCGCCATGGTCTTCAGACTCCCGTAACCGCGCCAATTTTTTGAACCTTATGACTCGTCGTGCTCCGTCACAACCTGCTCAGGTGACGTTTGCATCACGTAGTCGCCCGTCGAACCCTGCACTCCATACTGATACGGATCGTGGTAAACCACCGGATGCTTGCCGGCGAAATTGTCGAAAGGCACCGGAGTCGGCGTGCTCCACTCCAGCGAAGTCCCCTCCCACGGATTCTCTGGGGCCAGCTTGCCTCGGAAATAGCTATGCAGCAGGTTGTACAAAAAGATGAACTGGGCGATGCCGGTCACGATAGCGGCAATCGTAATGAACTTGTGGACGGGGATCAGCGGCTGCAGGTAGTCGTCCACAAAGGCCTGATAGCGGCGCACGTTGGCTGCGATTCCCAGATAATGGAAGGGCATGAAGATGCAATACGCGCCTACAAAGCTCAACCAGAAGTGAACCTTGCCCAAAGTCTCATTCATCATGCGACCGGCCATCTTGGGAAACCAGAAATAGGTACCGGAGAAAATTCCGAAGATCGCCGCCACTGCCATCACCATGTGGAAGTGACCAACTACGAAGTAGGTTGCGTGCAGCATGATGTCGATCGACGGCTGGGCCAGGAAAAAGCCGCTTACGCCGCCTGCAACGAACATCGAAACGAAACCCAGGGCAAACAAAGAAGCTGAGTTGATGCGTAACCTCGAGCCGTACAAACTGCCAATCCACATCAGCACAATGATGGTCGCGGGAATCGTAATAATCAGAGTCGGGAAAGAAAATGCCAGCGATGAAAACGGGTTCATGCCGCTGACGAACATGTGATGTCCGTAGACCATGTAACTAAGAACGGCAATCGCCGCCATACAGCCGATCATTACTCTGTGGCTGAGCAGCGGGCGGCGCATGTTGGTAATCAGGACATGCGAAACGATGCCCATCCCGGGAACGATCGCGATGTACACCTCGGGGTGTCCAAAAAACCAGAAGAGGTGCTGCCAAAGGAGAGTCGATCCGCCCGAGTGCGGCTGCAGTTGATCGTTGATGACTAGCCCCGACGGGACAAAGAAGCTGGTGCCGGCTACGTGGTCGAGAATCACCAGAATGCAGGCGGGCATCAGCACCGCAAACGCCGTCAGGCCCATGCAGGATGTGATGAACCATGCCCACGCGGTGAGTGGCAGCCGCATCAGGCTCATGCCCTTCACTCGCATATCAAGCGTCGTAGTGATGAAGTTCAACGATCCTAGCAATTGGCCCACACAGAAAATGGCGATCGAAGTGGCCCAAAGAACAACACCCATGCCCTGTCCTGGACCACCCACCGACCCCACGGCATTTAGAGGCGCATATTGCGTCCAGCCTCCGAGCGTAGGGCCGTCGCCCACAAAAAATGAAGAGATCAAAACCAGAAAGGCTACGAAGGTGATCCAGAACGACATCATGTTGAAGCGGGGGAAAGGCATGTCCTCGGCGCCAACCTGGATGGGCAGAAAGAAATTGCCAAAAGCCGCAAATGGCGCAGTGGTAAGCACAAAGAAGACCATGATGGTTCCGTGCATGGTCATCAACTGCAGGTAATATTCCGGCGTCATGATGTCGCCGGGGGCCCCGGTTTTGGAAAGCAAGTGAAGCCCAGGAATTGCAAGATTCGTCCAGCCGAGATGAAGCCGCATGATCCAGGAAAGCACCATCCCCACAAATACCGCCACGAGAGCAAGCGCATAGTACTGCTTGCCGATCACTTTGTGGTCGAGACTGAAGACGTGTTTCCGGATGAAACCCTGCGGCGGGGCGTGGTGTACCGCGTGTCCCGCTACGTCATGCATAGATTGACCTCGGCCCTGAGTTGCTTGGTCTTCAAAAACGCTTCGCTACTGTAGCGCCGCCTGCTTCTTCATCCAATTTTCAAAATCTTCCTGCGAATACACGGAGAGATAGGCCTTCATGTTGTAGTGCCCCAGGCCGCATAGCTGAGTGCAAACGATCTCGTACCTGCCGATCTTGGTAGCGGTGAAATGGATCGAGAGATCCAATCCCGGAACGAAGTCCTGCTGCACCCGCAACTCCGGCACATAGAAGGAATGGCCAACGTCCTTCGCATGCATCAGGAGACGAATGTCGTGGTTCACCGGAATCGCCATTTCGGCGGTCACAATATCATCTTTTGAATCCTGATCATTGGTTTGATCGAGACCAAAAAAGTTTTCGTTGGATTCGTTAATCATAGCGGGATGAAGCGGACCGAACTTCCCGTCCGCGCCGGGATAGCGGAAGTAAAATGCAAATTGCCCGGCTTGCACCTGAACGGGAATGGCATCCGCAGCCGGCGGAGTAAAATACACACTCGCCCAGGCTTTGGATCCGAAAATCCCCAATGCCAGAACTTCGGTGCCTACTAGCAGAAATGCCGCGATGACCAGGCCTTTGGCACCGCCGGGAAGCTTCCCGATTTTCGCGTCTTTCGGACGGTTGGAGTACTTCCAGATAAATATTGCGAGAATGAACTGCGCGGCCAGAAACGAGATTCCCGCTTCAGCCATTGTCTCTGACATCTGCTCGTCGATCAGATGCCCATGGAGAGAGATGTCCTGTGGTGCGGGCCAGGTATGTCGCAGAATGGGGATCGCTGAAGCGATTGCAATTACGATGATCGTCACTGCAAAGAACTTGCCCATGATGTCTCGTTCCCACCGGCCTCGATATCCGGCTTTCGCTTTGAATCGGAGCGCGCGAACTGGCCCCCCGGCCGTTGCTGTACCAAAGGGCGCATGAATCAGAGCAGCGAGTGATTACAGTCCGAATCCGTTAGGCGATCTCTTTCACTTGGCCTTGAACGTGAAATCGGCGGCTCCGGGCTTGCCTGCTGCGACCGTGACCTTCGTGGTCTGCTTTCCATACTCTTCCTGCCAGGCAGTCACTGTGTAGTTTCCGGGGGGCACGCCCTCGATGGTGTACGAACCTTTTTCGTCGGTGACGGCGTAAGGCCCTTTCACAACCACAAAATAACCATGCATCCAGGGATGAATGTTGCATTTCACCGGAATGGCGACTTCTTCCGTCTTCCAGCTCATCTCGATCGCCGGAGCTCCGGGAGGCTGCGATTTATTCCACGGGATGTTGCCTGCGAGCGCGTTCGGCAGCGGATGTATATTGTGCGTCGTCTGATCGCTGGTTTCTACTTTGAATTTCTGGTTGACGTCCATCGCGAGCACGTGGGGCGTGTACATGCAGTTCTTTTGATCAAAGACCGGCTCCTTGGCGGGCGTCGCGCTGGCAGCTTCGGCGCTCAAACCTTCGGAGATGTAGAGCACAACGTTCTGCAGTCCTCCGCCCTCGCCGACGACCACATTCTCCAGGTGCGCCGGACTGTTCTCGTGCTGCTTCACGCAGAACGGATCTTTGGACATGTCAATGCCCTTCATGTGCGGGGCCGCGCCGTCAAGCTTTACGGTTCCTGTGATTTTGCCGTCAGCCGCCGCGCTCACCGTCCGGGTCGAGTACAACAAGCCGAACGCGAGCAACAGCAAGATTGAAGTCGTGCCTGCCACTTTGCAGAACGCTTTCATTTGTTTCTCCCTTTTCCGGTTTCGTTTTTCTGGCGCGGCTGTCATTGTTGTGTAGCAGGCGCTGGAGCGGCACTTGGGGCACCCGGCTTCAATCCAATTTGCCGGGCAATTTCTTTCTCTTTGCTTTTCATGGGCTGCAGGGAACGCAGGTAAAACACAAGATCCCATGCCTCATCGGGCTTGATATTGTCGGACCACGAAGGCATCGGTGTTCCATCCAGTCCGGTCATGAAGATGGTGTATAGATCTTCATCGCTGGTCCCGCATTTGAAGCGCGTCCCGTCATGAAAGTTGTAAGCCGCAATGGGACGGCTCTGATCGTCGGTTAGCGTGGCGGCGGACGGTCCATTGCCGCTGCCGGTTTGCCCGTGGCACTTCCAACATTCCACTTTCTGAAATACGGCCTGCCCCGCTTTCATCCGTTCGGCTGTGACTTCGGGCCGCTTGGGGACTTCAATGGGTGTTCCCGGCTTCTCCGTGACGAAACGCGCCGAAAAGTGCTTCACGTAAGCCACCAGGTCCGCCCGATCCTGCGCCGAAAGCGGATTCCATGACGGCATGTTCGAGCTGTCGAGACCCCGACCGAGGCTGGCGTAAATATCAGAGTCCAACGGAAGGGTTCCGGTCGTGGTCGAGCGGCACTTAAAAATTCCCAGGGTAAAGTTGCGCGGCTTGGGGTCGATCCATTGTGCGTTCTCTCCCTCGCCATCGCCCAACGGACCGTGACAACCGACGCAGTACCTCCGATAATTTCCTTGGGCGGCCGCGGCATGACCGGTCAATTTGCCGATGTGGCTCTCCATCCCCAGCCGCGAATCCTCTTCCGCCTTCGTCGCTTGTCCCAAGGATGTGCTGCACAGAACAGCCACAGCCACCGCCGTCAAAACAAGCGAACCGTTCCATGTCATTCTTCGCATCGGCGTTTCCTCTTTTAGAAGTCGAAATCGAATCCCAACATCAAACTGCTGCTGGTGAGATCGGAGCCATCTGGCGCGGTTCCACGTTGACGAATCCAGGAATACTCGTTGTGCCAGGCAAAGCCTGCGCGACTGTTCATGAAGGGCATGTACCTGTAACCCACCACGTAATTGTCGATATCGCCCAGGTTAGTGGGTGTGCCCGGAATCGCCTGCTGGGACATGCGTATCCACTCCGACCGCTGAATGAAAACGAGCTGCGGGTTGTATACGTAATGGGTCTCGACGAATGCGCCATTCCAGACCGCCGACCGGGCGCCGACGGGTAGAGCCGTCGGGCCGCCAACCTGAGTCGCGGTACCGAAGTAGGCGTCGTCCGACCCGTGCTGAGTGACGACCTGGAAATCCAGTTTTTTCAGATAGAAAATTCCATTGAAGCCTTCGCGGCTGAAGGTCTTGTTACCGAATCCCCCACCGGCGATAGGCACGCCTGCGGAAGTTAGACTATTCGTCGGCGCCTGACCGACCATGGCATAGAAGCCGACACGCTGAGTTCCAAGGCTACCCGTTTCGAAGGCATGACTGCCCGCGAAAAATCCGGTGTAGGTATTGCTCCCAGGCAGGTCCGGATTCCCATCCGTCGTACTCAGAATAGACGCCGAAAGACGGGTGCGATCATTCGCCGAATGCCCCATCCATTCCAGTCCGAACTGGTTATCACCGATCTGACCCAGGAAATTGCTGTCTCCGACGGGAACAAAATGATAGAGCTGGAATCCGCCGCCATCCGCCGACAGGGTTAGCCCGCGTTTCTCGGAGACGATGTTGTCGAGTTCGAATTTGCCCATCTTGACGTTGAGCCACGGACTGCCGAACAGGTTGTCCAGCCGGGCGTTGACCGATTCAAAGTGGAAAGAGGCGTTCTCATCGGAGGACAAAACGAACAGGAAGGAAATATTCTTGTCGAGGGTGCCAGCAGAGAGCATGTCGAGGCCACCAACGTCGAAACCGTGGGCTGTGATCTGCTGCTGTCCGGTTGGCGCCTGGTCGACGGCTACTTTGTTGGTGCTCTCACGGTGCCAGTTCGGAGTAATGCGCATGGTCACCGGCCAGTAGCCATTGTTCTGCCAGATCGGAGAATCCCGATCGTTCATCAACTGATAGCCGTTGTCCTTGAACTTCTGGCCAAAGTAGTTGAGCATCGGCCACGCCTCGTGGCAGGCCGAACAGCGCAAGCCGTACTTTCGAGCAAAGGCAGGAATGGCATGCGCACGGTCAACAAAACAGGTAGAGAAAAGAACCAACAGCAAGCTGCTTACGATTACGTTCCGAACAGCGCTCATGCAGTCCTCCCGAGCGACAGACGCGTGGTGCGACGGCATCAACTGCAAAACAACAACCTGACCTCATTCGGTTTATAACGACCCCACACCGCGGAGCACCGGGACGGCAAGTCGTCCGGACAACGCGGTCGCAACCATTGGCGAACATACGACAATGTGCGTGCACGCGCACTCAATAACCGGGGCTTACGAAAACCATTACTGACGATTGCGGATCCGCCGGCTTGCGAAACACAATGCCAGGGCGCTTCGGCGTCAGTGGCCTCAGGTAAAATGGACGGAGCGAATAGAATGGGCGGACCAATCACAACGCGGTCCTTACGCCGGTTGGGTAGAGCATTCCTCAAAGACTTTAGAGATGGCCCGAGAAGGCGCTGTGTTGACGAACCCACGGCAGCAAACATATGTCGTGAACATTACGGCAATATTTCCGGAAGATGACGTTTTGTTCATCTGTTGCACATCCCGGCTCCCTGCCCCAGGGCTGAGACCCGTTAAGGGTTGGACGTTGCGTGAAACGCCTCGGGAGGATCGAAGAAGCAGCGACGCCAAAATGCTTCCTCTGACAGGGTGCCAGTCTTCCACTGACGCAGAGCTGCGACAGTTGCGGCTGTCATCCCGCCGTCATCGGAATCGAAAACGACTACAACTCCGTCGATACTGGTCGCACCCTTTGCAATCTCCACATACGCCTTATCGAATAGAGTTCTAGTGAACGCGAGTTTCGCGGCGGATCCGGCCTCGCTGGCGTTGTCTCCGATCTTCTGCACCGAAATGATGTTCACCGTTTTCCCGCGGAGAGGCGCCCAATCTCCGGGGAAGGACGCGATCTGCTCGCTTTGTATTTGGAAAGGCTGCCCATCCCCAACGGGCTGACCGGGATTCCCGTTTACCCTCTCAGTCGCAACTTCCTTGACACCTTCCAGCGGCTGCGCCTCGGAACCCACTTCCGGCATCTCCAGACTCGAACGTCGGATCCAACCTCGGGAAAGACCAGAAATCCGGACGTGGACCCAATTGTGATTCGAGTCCAGAATCTCAAACTCATCTTCCGCGGCGGCCAGAAATAGAACCCTCGCACCCTCGCTTGGGCTCGCGAAAACCGGAGTCTTAGCTACCGTAACCGCCGCCAGGTTGCTGGGATGGGCCTGGTTCAGCAGGATCTCTCCCAGGGCATTCGCTTCTTTTTCCATCTCTTCCGTGTGCTTATCGACGATCGCCTTTCGGGTGGCCGGTGACACCATGTGAGCGGTTCCCAGTGGGTCTCCAAGGCTGAATGTCGAAGTGTCGGCGGCCGTGCCAGAGTTTGCAATCGGCGCCCGGTTGCCAGGGGTTGGCGCGGAAATCGGCGGTTCAGGCACGCCGGGTTTGCCGTTCGTCATTGGGGCTGGTGTCGAACGCGCCCGGGAATTTGCTACAGCTGGCGACAGTTCTTCGGCCAGTCCTTCCTGCAGCCGGTCGAGAAAATCATTTTCCAGACGGCCGTTGGAAGGCAGCGCCTGATATTCAGATTTTCCGGCAACGGGATTGTTATACCAGGCGGTAATAGTAGCTCTTACTCGCACCGTCGATCCGCCAGACAGCGTCGACCTCACCTGTGTCACACATTGATAGTATCCCCGCTGAAAGCGGTTCAATGGGCGGTCACCAGGAACTGTAAATCCATCAAGAACGGGGAGACGGCCGGCGCACGACTGTAACTCCTTGATACGTTTTTCCATCACGGCCTTGGATTGCGAAAACGAGCGCTCATAAGGAATGCTGTCACCACCGTCGGATTGCGCCAGAACGATTATCGGAATTGCGCTCAGGAGCAAGCAGAGCGGCCATAGGGCACGCATCGGGTAGTGATTTTCTCGCCTCATGGGAGAGCTTCCAATTGGCGGCGGTTCATCCAACCGTGTTGCCCTTCGGTAGTTTCCACACCGTACCAATACGGAGTTACGATCACGATGACGACTTCCTCGCCGGCTTCCAAAGACTTCACATTCGAGGCACTTTGGAACGGGGCGGATTTCAGTGGACTGCCCGGTGCTTTAACCACACGCTCGGCCCGGCGACGGAGAGACTCGACGCGCTGATCCAGGGTCAGCGCGGAAGACTGCGCGCTGGCCAGAGCCGCAACTTCTCCCGCTTCTTTCTTGCGCTTGTCGGTCTGTTGAGCCAGTTTTTCCTGGCGCTGTTTGTCGCGCTCCACGACTTGTTTCTTGTCAGCCTCGACTGCGTCAACGCGGTCCTGGATATCCTGGCATTCGGCGTTTTCCACGCTGCCGTCCGAAGGATGGACGGTGCGCAGGGCATCTTCCGCAAACACCGCGTCGATGTGCACGATGGTCTTGAAAGCATCTTTGGCCTGCACTACATAACGCACGGCCAGGGTTCCCTCGTCCCTGCTCTCTTTGAAATCCAGCGGGGCCAGCACGCTGGTGCGCACCTTGTAATAGACATGTCCGGGCTCTTTCCACTCCGGAAACAAGGAAGAAGAAGTTGCCGGGCTTGCACTTTCGATGTACTTGTCTTTGTTGAATTCCTTGCTGCCCTGGATGATTCCGTCGTTTACAACATCCTCTACTGCCTGCACCACTTCGTCTTCCGGCGCCGCGATTTCGGTGGAAAAGCCCAGACCGTAATCCTGTGCTGCCACCTTCCTTTTGTGTTCCTTGCCGTGAAGAGAAGGAACCCCCGAGAGCCACCACACGGCCGAAAGGGCAACCAGGATCAATAATTTGCGCCGTGACGGAGGGTTGGAGACTGGCGGGGATTGTCCGGCGGGCTTTGTGAAGCCGTGCAATGGCCTCCGTGTACCGCTTTGATTTCTGACCGCGGGGCTCTGAGTTTTCGGCGCTACCACTCGTTCCATCTCCTGATTCCTTACTCTCGACCGCGGGACGCTGTCAACTGCTCGCTCGATGAAACGTATCGCAGTTTTATCCCGACGACTGTGGCATCTAACAAGTTCCTGCCGTCGTTGCTGACTCGATGTTCGTTTGGAGACAAATCTTTTACAAAAGCGTATCGCAAATGAGTGCTAATCTTTTTGCCTCGTTGCCTCGCGCAAGAAAAAATGTTGGCAGCCAAATCATCCAATCGCAGATCACGTTCGCAGAAATCTTCGCGAGCCAACCTTGCTGCACCCGAATCTCCGCACCGGACCGTGCGCATGCGAGACCGTGACGCCAAGCAGAAAGCGCTCGTCACGGCCGCCTTGAAGTTGTTCGCCAGTAAGGGCTACGAAGCAACGACGACACGGGAAATCGCTACCTGTGCCGGTTGCGCCGAGGGTTTAATACATCGATATTTCAGGGGAAAGGCAGGCTTGCTGTCGGCGCTAATCCGGCACCGCATTTCCAAAGAAGTTGCGGACCTGACTCACAATGTCCGCCCTGCTCAGTCTCTGAAGGAAGAATACCTTCAGTTGGTGGACTGGGCCGTGGAGCACATGTGGGAGGATCGAGAGTTTCTGCGGGTGGCGCTGCCGCGGGCGGTCCTCGATCCCACCTTCGGACGAGCCTTGCGCCAGATAAGTCCGCAACCGAAGGCCCGGGCGATCGCCACACGCCTCAAGAAATTCAAAGAGTGCAGGTCGCTGCCACCAGCGGACCTTGATGCGCTGGTCCAACTTGTTACCGTGTTGGGATTTATGTTTGGTTTCATGCGGCCCGCCGTTCTGCGGCAGGACCGGAAGAGTGCGGCCAGTAGCGCGTCCACGCTGGCCCGACTCGTCGTAAGTAGCCTTCCTTCCTATATATACCGTTAGATAACTCCGGTCAGACACGGGCTGTGGCGTGAGGAATCCGGTGCCGGGACTAACCTTGGGGGAGTTTCCTGCATCCGTCTTTGGGTGTAGAGTCTTGAATCGGGGCAGGACTACCCATGCGATTGCTGCTGGTAGAGGATGATTTATCCATTCAACGGTTTCTGAAGCGGGCCTTGGTGGAGGCGGGATACCAGGTTGATGCGGCGAGTAATGCAACAGGCGCGGAAGCGGCAGCGTTGGAAGGCGTTCACGACGCCCTCATCATCGACCTCGGTCTTCCCGATATGGACGGATTGGACTTGATTGCTCGTTGCCGCGCCCAAGGCAGTTCTGCGCCCGTTCTGATCGTGTCGGCCCGGCGTTCCGTCGATGAGCGTGTCCGCGGGCTGGAGCGCGGCGGGGACGACTATCTCACCAAGCCGTTCGCCCTTCCGGAACTTCTCGCCAGACTCAGAAACCTTCTGCGCCGGTCCACGATTCCCCAGAGTGAATCCGTGCGTCTGCAAACTGACGACTTAAAGCTCGACCTGGTGCGACGCGAAGCGCGACGCGGTGATCATTTACTGCAGCTGACACCCCAGGAATTCTCTCTACTGGAATATCTTTGCCGGAATGAAGGCCGGGTGGTAACTCGTACGATGATTTTGGACCACGTCTGGCGAATGCAAATTGATCCCGCGACGAATGTGGTGGATGTGCATATTTATCGCTTGCGCAGCAAAGTAGACCACGACACCCCACGACCGCTCATTCACACCATTCGTGGGGTTGGCTACGTCCTGAAACATGCCTAAGAACCTGCGCGCTACCGCGGCGTGGCGGATCTCGATTTGGACAACCATGGCGTTCGCACTGGGGACCGCTCTGGCTTTCTCGTTGGTCTATTTCGTTGTAGCTCAAGGAATCCGGGAGCGGGGTGATACATGGCTCAGTGGCGAAGCTGAGGTTCTTGCACATGTCTCGGCGGACACTCCAAAAGACCATCTGTACAAACGGGTTGTAGGAGAGGTAGCCGAGCTTGCTACACAGGAAGTTCCGGATGAGCGCAATTCTCGTGGTGAAAGACTGAATTCCGTTTTCTTCCTGGCAATCGACTCGACCGGAAGCGAGCTTCCTTTGTGGGTAGGTCCCGGCTCTCAAGATGACTTTTTCAAGGCGGTTCAAAAGGCAAAGCTCGTTCGGGGAATTCCGAAGTCAATCCGGGCCCCAGGGTGGGATGAAACATTTCGCGTTGTGTTTCAGGTCCAGGAAGGAAAGACTGTCTACGTAGGACTCTCGGACCGCGGCGCGAACCATCTGCTTCGCCGGTTGGCCGATCGTTTCCTTATGGTGTGGGGGGGCATGTTCCTCCTCGGCTTCGTGATCTCGTACTGGAGCGCCCGGCGTACCCTGCTTCGTGTGGAACGCATCACGGAGACCGTTGCGCGAATTGGCACCAAAGACCTGAATGAGCGTTTGCCAGAAACGGTGAGTTCGGACGAGATCTCCCGACTGGCTAAGACTTTTAATCATATGTTGGACCGGCTTCAGTCTTCAGTGAATCAACTTCGTACGGTTACAGGCACCGTCGCTCACGATCTGAAGAGCCCGATTACTTTGATTCGCGGAACGCTCGAGTCTGCCTTATGCAAGGAAGGTAACGAGAAGTGGCGTAATTCGGTCGGCGAAGCTATCGAAGAACTGGATCGGCTTCTGCAATTGTTAGACACCACATTGGACCTTGCCGAAGCGGAAGCCGGTGCACTTCGCATGAATCACAGTCCAGTCGACTTCTCCGATGTGGTGAGACGGCTGGCGGACATCTATCAGCCCGCAATGGCAGAGCGTCATCACGAAATGACGGTTGACCTCGAAGATAGTGTGATCCTCGATGCCGATCCGTCGCTGCTGAATCGAGCGGTAAGTAATCTGCTGGAAAACGAATTGACTCATTTGCCCGAGGGATGCCGGGTAGGTGTTCGGCTGCATTCACATCAAGGTTCTGCGGAATTGGTGATCGAAGACGACGGCCCAGGCTTTCCACCTGACATTGGTAGCCGGGCTTTCGAACGTTTCGTAAAGGGTTCCCATTCTCCCGGTCATGGCCTCGGGCTAGCCTTTGTAGATGTTGTCGCCCAAGCGCACGGTGGCTCGGCGAGTGTCTCCGATCGGTTTGGAGGCGGCGCTGTAATAACCTTGTCACTACCTATCAACGTACTCCAATCAACATAGAACTATCGAGCACTCAGAATGAGCACAGGTAAGGCACATTGCGCTTTTGAAGCCAAGAGCGAAGAAGGCTAATCCCATGTGAGCCCACGTAGGTCGCACTCAATGTGCTCTTTGGACCTATTTGCCGTTCTACTCCCAAACTGTACTGAATCGTATAGGGGATATGGGCGTTCGGGTCCAGCACCACAACACTTGTAGGGACTCCTGACAAAGAAGGCTCTGTTATTGGGTACGGCGGATTATCGACAATAAATCGAAGCAGATTTTCGCCATTAAAGTGCAGAAGATCAGCAATTGGCCTAGGTCCTGAGCGGTCGTAGAAAGTACCTGCTCCGCCGCGAATCACAGTCTTGCCATGTGTGCCCGGGGCGAAAGCGAATCCAAAACGTGGTGCCAGATTGTTGGGATCGTCGTGGAAGTAGTTTTGCCAGTAGTAACGCATCCCGAGCGAGATGCTGAGATTCGGTCTCAGACGAATATTGTCTTCGATGAATCCCGAAAGAACCTTCTCCAGGAAAACAACGTGACCCTGACCGCGCTGAACCAGATAGGTGGAAGGCTGCCCTGCCGCATAGGCAGCCAAGCTGCCGAACGTATAGGTGCCAGCGGTGTTCGTAAAATCGTCGGCGCCGCGGCGACTGATGTCTGGCACGTCGATGCCGAACTTCAAGTTGTGCTTTTCGCTGGCATGGGAAACGAAATCGGTCCCGTCGAAGTGATATTCAGTCCGTCGCGTGTCGGCCTGGGCTCCGCCACCCGTGAAGGCTCCAGAAACGATGATTTGTGGGTCCCCGTTCAGGCTGGTGGTTGGAGCGTCGACATGGCCAACCAGAAATCTCAACTGATTCAGCCATCTCGGCGAAAAAAGATGAAGATAGCTGACATTGATTTCATGCTCTTGCGTTTGAGTGTTCGTGCCCGCCTCAGCCAATACCGTGCCGCCCACGTTCTGATTCTTGATGCTCTCCCTCTCATAGGAGTATCCAATCCAGAATTGATCACCATTTGTCAGATCATGAAAGACGCGGCCTGAGCCAAAGAAATGGTGCATGGGGTTAGGCACATTTTCATTGATCAAACCGGTCAAGTCTTCTGCCTGGACCGTAGATTGGCGATTATCCTGATCCTGATCCAGCGACAACAGGAAGGTCGTCTTCTTGCTATGACCTAACGGACCTGTCAGCGACCCTTCATAGTAGCGTCGCTGTTCCGGTGCTTTCACCTCAGCGAATGCGTTCCGGGCATCGAAGATCGAATCCCGGAACATAAAGTTCAGTGAGCCGTGAAAGTTAGGAGTGCCTTCCTTGGTCGTGATCTCCAGGCGGGCGCGCCCGGGGCGCGAGAAGAGTGCAGAGTAAGGATTTTGGTTGATCCTTACTTCCTTGACTGCAGATGCGCTGACGCCCGGACCATTGGCTTCTACTCCATTTACGACGAGTGTCACTCCGTTGGTTCCAATCGCGCTGTCATCGAGAAAACGTGACATTGTGGTCACATAGTCCTGGTCGAAGACGGGAACTTTGTCCAGCGCATTTCGATCCACAGTGTTGGCGTTTTGGTTTTGCGCCATATCTGTTCCCACCTCAGATGCCGACTCATCGGCATGCACTGCGACTTCCTGATCTGGGACTGAAATTGGGAGGACGACTCGCACAGGAGGATTCGCCTTTGTGCTCGCTTTCAACGGAATTCGAATTTGTCGAAAACCATCTTTTTGAATGCCAAGTTCATACTCTCCCGGTATCACATTGTCGAAACGGAACCCTCCGCGCCCATCCGTCAGAGTGTTCATCACGGTCTGACCATCGGTGCCGATCAGCGTCACGCTTGCCCCGACAATCGCCGCGTCCGAAGGGTCGTTTACAGTCCCGCTGATGATTGACGCATGCGCCAAGGCAGGAGCCATGATCACAAGCACTAAAATCAAGATTGGTCTGTGCATAGCGCTGCGAAGTAGATCGCGAATACGATTTTACAATCAGCGCCTTAAGATTCGATGAAGGCCGTGGTGAGTGAATCTACGGAAGATTGAGCCGTGACCGAAACTGCTCTCAACCTCAAGACATCCCCTGGAGACAACTCATGACCTTCGAACTTCGCGCGCACATTAGTTGTTCCTTTCCACCAAAGATGGGCGGTTCGAGGATATGGTTGTGGAAAGGTAGTCAATTGGCCTAGCTACGCTTTTTTGATTTCCAATAATATGGTCGAGGCTGCATTATGGCGAGCAGTTCTTCCCGGCACGCATGTCTGATGTTCAGTTCGCCGAGGCGCAATGCGAGCGCCTCCTCAATTGGTCCAACATATATGTCAACTGCTTTGCCGGGTCTTTTTGGAGAGATAAAGTTCTCAAACAACGAAACCCAATTGCGGCCGTCTTCGGTCATGCGTCCTCTATTGTCTTATAAGCATAAGACCGTAAAGCACATTTTGTCATCTGATGAATCAACTGAGAATTATGCTTGTGACAATGTAGGCAGAAAACGACCAACCCCGCTCCTGGCGGCCGCATCTGAGCGGCGGAGGTCATAATGAAATATTCACTTTGTTTTATTTTCATCGTCGTCGTGTTGATCGTTGGATGCGGCGCAGGTCACGCCAACATTACGAGCATCACTGTGAGTCCTCAGTCGGCGACGACTACCAGCAACCCTCCGGGTCAGGCGACGTATACGGCTACCGGGCATTTCGCTAACGGCAAAAGCCGAGATCTATCGCAAGTCGATGGGCTTTCGTGGAAGACTTCGCCGACAAGCACCGGCGGTGTAGCCGCCACGATCGGTTCAACCGGCGAAGCCACCTGCTCAGCACCGGGGACCGTCACGATCACAGCAAGCGCACCTCAAAACCTCACCTTCACTTTGAATAATGGAATCCAGAACACTTCGGCTACGATAAGCGGCACTGCCACGCTGATTTGTCAGTAGCGGTTCCTGTGAGTCAGGTGCGCAATGTGATGGGAAATAGCAATAGTGGGTGGTCGCACACGATCTACTAATTCTCGAGTGTGGGTGTGCATCAGAGGGCATGGTGCGGACAGACAACATTGTTGATGGCCCTTGTGTGAACTGTTAAGCTTTCGAGTGAAATTTGTCCTTCTGTAAATGGGGACTCGCTCCAAGATGCTTCAGGTTTGACGAGGGTCAATTGCCCCGATCAATTGTGATACCCACCACCGCAGAATTCCGTCTGCTTGAGATTCTTTGGGTTCTTGAAAAGGGGACGATCGAAGACCTCTTAGAGACCTCCGGGGATAGCCGGCTGAATTACAAGACAGTCCAAACCGTCCTACGTATCATGGAAACTAAAAAGCTTGTCAGCCACTCGGTACGCGGTCGTGCGTTTGTATATCGTCCGAAGGTAAAGCGAAACGAGGTGAGCCGGGTTTCCTTGCGGTCCATACTCAAACGATATTTTCGCGGCTCCCGTACTGAACTACTAGTCAATCTCTTGGAGGACGAGCAGATCGGAAAAAATGAGTTGCAAGAACTCGAGGGCTTGATCCGAAGCTATCGCAAGGCAAATGCTGCTGAGCGCAAGAACAATCGCTGAAGAATAGCAATATATGCAGTTCGACCAATCAATCGCGAGCCTGGGCCTTGGGATCACATATTTCGTTCAAGTGGTCCTGGCATACCTGACGACTTTGTTAATCTGTGCGTTGATTCATAATGCTCGTTTCCGGGTGCGAGTCTGGGGCGGGTTCCTTATTTGGGCGCTTGCGATCTGGATTTTATTGTGGATACCAGGCAGAGAAACCCAGTCAGTCGTTGCGGCCTTTCACTCCGCTCCACTATCTTCGTTTGCTGGCCTGCATATAGCACTGCCAGTAACGGCCCCGCGAGCATCGGTTTTCGCCAGGGTGGCACCGGCCATCGCCTTTCTTTATTTCTCCTTTTCACTGATCTCGATACTCTATTTGCTTCTGGAGTCAAAGCGACTCAAATCTGTTCTGCGACGAACTGAGACAGCTTCGCCTCCGTTGCAGACTTGCTTTGAACGCCTTTGCGACGAATTGCGGGTCAAACGCTGTGAATTAAGATTGGCCGCCAACCTACGCTCCCCAGCTACCTGTTACTGGTGGCGCTGCCACATTCTGTTGCCGTTGGAATTAGTCCCTCGCCTCAATAGCGAGCATCTTGAAGATATTCTGCGGCACGAACTTTTCCACGTTAGACAACATGACTATTTGTGGGATCGGCTGGCAGGTTTGAGTTGCCGAGTTGTATTCTTCCATCCTTTGGTATGGTTGGCTTATCGCCATTTTCGTTGGGAACGAGAATTGGCCTGCGACTATGCGGTCGTTGGGGAATCCAGCGAAGCGCGCCTGCGGTATGCTGAGTGCCTTACAGATCTCGCTCGCTGGTTCGTAACGAAACGGACGTCATCCGCGGGAATATCTTTGTTCTCTTCCGAATCCTTCCTTAAAGTCAGGGTTCGAACCCTTCTAAGTAAACCCTCAAACTACACTCCTTCCCACGACGCTGTTAGTGCAGGAGTCGTTTTTATCAGCATAACTGCAGCGTTGTTGTTATTGCCGGGCCTGGGGCTCTCTCTATATATACCCGCCCGCCTTTCCAGATTTGTAGACCGATCCGGCAATACGCTTTTGTCCTCTTCACGAAAAAAATGGGCAGCGACCAAAGTTGTGCACCCTCCCGCGCGTGAAACGTCGACAACAGAAATACTGCAATTAACGCAACGATCCAGTGGAGAGGATTCGATCAGGCCCCTTCTGGAAATGCCTAAGCCCGCCTTACCAGTGCTTGAGCCACATACCGAGGATGAGCAAACCTGGACAACAACACTCGCGAGCACCAAAGAGACTGTAGAATCGCAATCCCACAGGGGTGTATGGGACGAAACGCCCATGCCGCTCGCGAGCCCACCCAAATGGCGCACCCTTGCGATTGGGGCCGTCACCGGAGCAATAGGAATAGCTACGGGACAAGTGGATCCTGATGATGACGACGGACCACGCAGACGAACTCGCTAACAGTGCGGTGCGCTTTTACCGTATCGCAGCTCGAGCAAACTCAACCGCCGTGTGCACAGCTTTTGCTAACCATCTTTAGGCTTTGAACGCGAAAGTCAGCCGTTTCGTGTTTCGCGGATTTGCTCGCCTCTTGCGCTTCTTCGGCGGCTTCTTCCCGACCCTCGGGCAAAACGTAGCCCGTAACCTCGACTGTTTGACCAATGTGCGAGTTGAGATCGATCTTCCGACCCTCTAGCCCGTAGATTGTTCCATCTTTTCGCACCAGCCAGACCTCGCCAGACTCGTCGCCTCTAATCAAACAACCGGTGACCAATACAGACTTGGATGGCTCTTTGGCGGGCTGGCCTTTCGCTATTCCGGTTTCAACAACCATGGTCGACACAATAATCAATGTCGAGAACATGGCAAGAAGGCAACCTTGCATTTTAAATTCTTCTGGCATCAGTCCTCGTTCAAGCTCTAATTGCGCCGCTCGCCAGAACCCAAGCTCCGTAGCAGATCCAGAAAGCATCCTGCACAGCGACTGCCCTTAACAACTCTTTCGGCGGAAAACAGTTCGTAACTGAAGAGGGCTGACCTCGAATGACACTGTTCGCATAAGGCCCGTGGTTCGCCCGACTCATCGAGACTGCCGACACCCGCCGGCAGCTGAACTGTATTTCTCGACACTGTCTAATTCTTAATTGGTTAAGACTTTATTTGTCAAGCGGGAAGAGTTCTTGGCTATCAGGGCCATTGACAGCCAACTCTTACTAGAGTAAGACTCGAGTCTGAATTGCAGTCTGAGGTCCGGCGGGGAGATCGAGCGGGAGGCAGCGACTGCCCAACCATTTTTCTTCCTCTCATTCCTTTGACGGATCATCCGGCAAGTTTCGCGTACTGATTCTGCTGCTCGGTTCATCGGTTCGATTATGGGTCTTCTTTTCGTTCTTTTAGCAATAGTTCTGGGGATTTGGCCCGGCAACTTTTTTGGGCAAACCCTCTCCCGGCGCCCCGAACCGCTTGAGGCCTATCGAATTGTTGCATCTGCCCCTCAGTCCCCAGAGAAATCGATCCTTCTATCGGTGCCAAGAGGCATTGCTTTAAAGGTAGTTCTGGATCAGACCGTCCAGATACACCGCATCGGACAACCAATTCACGGAAAGATAGTGGAGCCCGTATATGTATTCGATCAAATGGTCATTCCGGCCGGAACTGCCATCACCGGCGAAATCTCGGCTATCGATGCCCTAGCGAAGAAACGACGAATCTTGGCCGCGATGAACGGCGAGTTCTCACCGTTGAAGCAGGTGCACGTTATTTTTACGGATCTATTGCTGGCCGACGGTCGTCACATCCCGGTGAAGACGGACGTCAGCAATGGATCAGGCCAGATCTTGCAACTTTTGGTCGCGGCGGAA
Organism: Terriglobia bacterium; assembly: GCA_963795245.1. Classification (GTDB taxonomy): domain Bacteria; phylum Acidobacteriota; class Terriglobia; order Terriglobales; family Acidobacteriaceae; genus JAIQFF01. The sequence continues at coordinate 191,216 of CAWCHA010000002.1, forward strand.
ACGAAGGCCGGACAGACCAAGAAAGGTGAAGTTAAGAACTTTGCCTCTCGAGAGATTGGTGATGCCGAAAGAGCGATCAAGGCCGACTGGGAAGTCGCGAAAACAATGCTGACGGAACCTGGCAGAGTGCAGAGGGCTGGCCGGTTCGCCGAAGCGCAACTTCCATACCATTCGCAATACATGGATTCTGGGACAAGTTTTAACGCAAACTTGCGATCACCAATCGAGTTCGGATCCAAGCCGCTAACTCCCACTGTTTTAAAGGGCCTAGGGTTACCTATCCCTGGCGGAAGCGTAGTGCACGCAATCCTCGTAACGCCGATCGATTCGGCCCATAGCAAAAGGGGGGACGCTGTGGAGGCACGCATCACCCAACCCCTGATTAGCTCGGGTCGTCTGTTTCTTCCCGAAGGGAGCCGGTTGCTTGGTTCGGTCCTTCAAGTGCGGCCTGCGGGCATGCTGCACCGAAATGGACAGCTTCGCATCTCGTTCCACCAAGTGGTTCTACCAGGTGGAATTCAACAGGCGGTGGACGCGAGCCTGGCAGCGGTTGCCGCGCAAAAAGGAGAACACCTGATGCTCGATTCCGAAGGTGGCGCGCAGGTTTCGACTCCCAAGACGCGCTACCTGACAACCGCAATTTCCATCGCTCTTGCAAGTTCGTCCATGGCAGACCACGACCGCGGCAGCGGTATTCACGGCGCGGACAGTGGAGATTTGGGCCAAAATGCTGTCAACGGGGCGTCGGGATTCGGATTCCTGGGCAGCATTATTGGAGTGTGTTCTCACTCGCGAGTCGTTGGATCGGCGTTTGGATTCTATGGAGCCGGTATCTCGGTCTACTCTCAATTTCTTGCCCGTGGCCGCGACGTGGTTTACCCAAGAGACATGTCCATGACTATTGAAGTTGGGACAGCCGCCAGACAGAAGCCATCCCAAGGCCAGCCCGTCATGCCATAAATCCACGCCATTTAGCGATCGACTCCTATATCTGCAATCGGCCCGTTGCGCAACGTCTTCCGAGATCGAATCGGACAATGTGTGTATTTCTCTCTGGAAACTTCGAGCCGGGGATCGGGCGCAGGACAACTATTGCTCTCCCGACTGCATCCAGTGGACAACAAATCTTAATGTTATAAGAATTAATCGTAACTTCGAGCGGAGGACATTTTTCTGTCGCGACTTGCTCTCACACTTTTCCTGTCTGCACTCTCACTCTGTGGTTCGACGTCAGCTTTGGCGCAAGCGACAGATCCGTCCGGTCCGCACGTGCAAAAGGTGCTCCCAGTTCCCGACATGTCTGCCTCGTCCGATCAGGCTTCAAAGCATCAGCCGCCCACAGAACCGATCGTTTGCGGCGTAGGGCACTTAAAACAATGCCTTAAAGACATAGGCCACGATCAGGCCGGCATCTGGACGGGCCCATTACGTCTCGCGCCGAGAGATGCCATCTGGCTGGTACCTTTTGCCGGAGCCACAGGGATCGCGCTCCACTATGACGCTCAAGCGCAGGAGGACCTTGGCATCGATCAGAGCAGGATTGATACGAGTAACATAATTTCTGCCTTCGGTTCTCCCTACGCGACTTTCGGAGGTGCCGCGGGGCTCTACTTCATCGGATTAGGAACCCACAATGCGCACTTGGCCGAAACCGGGCGTCTCGGTTCAGAAGCAGTCCTTGATGCTTCCTTAGTAGTAGAGGCGTTAAAGCTCGCGACGAACCGCGAACGTCCAACCGAAGGAAATCGCCAAGGCGGGTTCTGGCCACACGGGACAAGTTCCTACGGACTCAACGGCGCATTTCCCTCTGGACACGCGGCGGCGAGTTTTGCGCTGGCCCGCGTGATCGCATCCGAGTATCCGAAAAGATCTGTCCAACTAGCAGCTTACGCCTTCGCATTTGCAATTAGTGCCAGCCGTGTAACCGCACGGGAACATTTTCCTTCAGACGTCCTAGTCGGAGGCACTTTCGGATATTTGATAGGCGGGTACGTGGTTAGACATCACAGCGACGAAGACCTCAGAGCAGGACTCTCCTTTGTTCCCATGGTGGACATGCCGACTCGTACTTTTGGCGCCAGCATCGCCGTAGCGCCTGAAGGGTATGACTTCAAAAGGATTGCTCGGCTGGTGAGCCGCATACGTCTGAATACTCATTAAAAGCAGAACCTCGCATTGCACGTCAGAACTTTCGCGGCTTATCCCCTATTTCCGCTATTCATTGTTGCCGCCCACCGGGCGCATTAGTGGGCGCCTGGCACAAAAAAAATGAAAGGCAGCATCAAGCCTACAAGTTGAGACAGGAATGCCGCTTCGTCACGCTTTGTTGAGTCCGCTAGCGCACAGCGCGATAAACACCGCTCCCAGAAGCTGTGAATTTATAAGGCAGAAAAAATGCCCCAGACTCGGTTAAGTCGTGGGCATTTTCGTTAGGCTCTCCCCCGAGTAGCCTGGTTCACACCATTCAGACGCTCTTATAGGTGTAAGAGTTGTCCAGCCCCGCAATCGCCATCGGCGAGACCATACAGCAATAATGTAGCGATACGTAGGTAGCCGCAATCTTTACGTCGTACAACCAAGCATCGCCGCGAGACGGATGATGAACAAATGGCAAACCACCTTGCGCGTTCAGGAGATTCGGAGAGAAATTACGGACATCCGAGCAGCGAATCGAATCTACAAGGCGCACGTCACTCACACCGTGACCCAAAACGGCGAGCATGAAAAACGGCAGATCCGTTTACAGGAAATCATTGTGGAACTCGGTGTTTTATCCCGCCGTTCTTCGAAGCGCTAAATTTCAGAGTATTGGGAAGCGGAGGAATCTCCATACAATCGCCATTACACTCATTGACGCGGGTTTTGAGTTTGATCTGCGGTTTGTACGCTGCCACTCTAAGAATTCATTCGAGAGTTCATTTCTATCTTGATTATTCCTCTTGTCAGTCATAACCCTCGGGTCTCTCGACAAACTTGCCCTCATGTTCTCCGCGTGTGCTCCATCTGCCTCTAGACATGGCCTGTCAACAACTTACCGCGTATAGCGGTTTCACAAACCGTACATCTGTTCATGATGTCGAGAAAATATGCGATGCGGAGCCCAAAAGGGCGACGTGCTTGTCGTGGCCAAGGCACAAGGGTCGGAATTTTCATCTATCGAAGCTCCACGCCGTCAAAGAGAGTTAGAGCGGCGTGGGTACACAAGTAAGGTCGAGCCTGTCTGAATGTGACGGGCATCGGAGATGAACCAGAAGTTCTACGTTTTCTTAGTAGATCGCGACGGGTCGTGAACGGAACCAAACACAGAATGTTGTTCCCGCACAGGATGAGAGGTGATGCGAATTCGGACGAAGGTCACAGCAGGAAAGGTGCTTTCGGGTTTCTCAGGAGGCCCTGTTAGCTTTGCCAGTTCATAGCGCCACGTGGTCATAAGATAAATGAACAGCGGCTTACTTCACAAAGCCTGTCGGACTGGAGGCTCGAATGAGACGGATTGTATCAGTGACTTTAGCTCTGTTCTTCCTTGGAGTAAGCATTGGATTGGCCCAACAGCCTGCTTATCAGCCCGGTAAAATTGTATCGATGCACATGCGGGAACACCCATCTCCAATGGGAGGTTCAGACGCTCCCACCAAGCCCTCAGAGAATGTCTATGATGTCACGGTCGAAACGGGAGGAAAGACCTACCAGACGGTTTACCACTCCCACTCGGCCCTTGATCCCACCTGGCACGAGGGCAAAGGTGTAGAGGTTCAAGTCACAGGGAAGATCTTGTACGCGAAGGTGAAGGGGAAAGCTGGAAACCCCATCAAACTAGCGATCGTAAGTAGCAATTAAACCCACCAGTCTTCAATCACAGCGGGTTGAAGTGTTGTGTCGCTGTGAGACCTAGCATCGCGCAGAAAAAACGGCCGGTTTTCCCCGCCATCAAAGGAGGCTGGTCGGAGAACAATCGCAAACAGCAGTACTCCTTAATCTTAATCCCGGGGAGATTGAAGTACTCAGGTGCTAGTCCGTGATTTATGCCGCCGGTGGGATCCGCTCTAGCAGCACCGCAAGACGAACTTTTAACTTTTCTAGGCGCTGTTCCTCTGATCGCTGCTCTTGTCTCGTCGAGGTGTCTTTCGTTTCCCGGTTGTCTGGAGTTTCCAATCGGGCGCGCGTAATCCGTTCGGAGAAAGCGTCGGCTGGATACATGAGATCCTCACGACTGCGGAGGCTTAACAGAGAGGCTTCAATTTATAGGAGGTTACTTTTTGTTCAAGTCTCCGTTTGTTCGAAAATCGACCATGCACTGGGAGTATAAATGTCTCGCCATATTTCGGGTGCAAAGCATGAACTAACGGCGAAAAACGATGTCGTGGCTTGGTGGCAGCAGCGCACCGGCCACAAAAAGCACTATGACAAAAATTAACAACCCCATGTTGTTTCCTCCTTCTGCGGACCCACCACAAAAGTAAAAGTAACAGTGGAGAAAGAGACCGTGCGGCGGGTCAGCTTGCGGCGTATTTCAACCACATCGATTTAGCCGTAAACAAACCTAAATAGAAGAGTTTGGGCTACAGAACCGTCAGAACTGACAGGTAGCATTAGAGGCCGACAAAAGTAATCCCGCCTCAATATGGGGATTTGTTTGGCATAAGGGTGTGATTTAATGGCGAATCAAAAGCGACCGCGCTACACTCCCTCCGTGGCAAGCGCGTGATCCTGATTGCGGCCTCGATTCCACACGAGTTCCGCGCTGTAAGGATGATGATTGAAGAGTACCAGCTTCGATGGGAGATACCAGTCCGGGCTGCTACAAGTGCGATCCGCCAGGCCGGAGAAGACCGTCCGCCGGGAGCTACTGAAGCAGTGCGATGTCCACACTCTACTCCGGCTTCCGACGGGAATCTTCTATGCCCAGGGAGTCAAAGCAAATGTCCTGTTCTTCGACCGCAAGCCCGCGAGCGAGACACCTTGGACAAAGACATTGTGGATTTACGACTTCCGTACCAATGAACACTTCACCCTCAAAACCAATCCTCTTAAACGCGCTGACCTGGACGACTTTGTGGCCTGCTACAACGCCGCGAACCGCCATCAGCGCAAAGAATCCGAACGCTTCAAGTCCTTCAGCTACGATGACCTGCTGAAGCGGGACAAAGTCAGTTTGGACATCTTTTGGCTAAAAGACGACAGCCTTGAAGACTCGGCGAATCTACCCGATCCCGACGTGATCGCTGCCGAAATCGCGGAGGACCTGCAGGCAGCCTTGGATCAGTTCACTCAGATAGCTGCGGACTTGAGGAAGTAACAGCTAGGGAAGGCTCGCGAGCATGGCAATTCGTTGGGACGCGTTTCCGCACGATGAAATCCGTCTGAAGATCTATGCCAGATTAAGCCAAAATGCCGTAGGACGCTCTGCAGATGCTTCATTGCACCACATCCTGCGCCGCCGACTATCGGCGCTCGACCCTGAGGATCATCGCAGATTTGTTGAATTGGAAGCCCGGAACCTAGTCGAGCACCTGCGTTGTACACGAGATGTCTACAGGGAGTTCGTCGAGAAACACAATTGTCGCCCCGTCCTCGAAGCGCAGTGGGTCGTTTTGCGTCTTGCTGTGTTTCCGACAGCGATTGCCGTTCTTCGAGCGCAGGTCGTTAACTATGCGAGGCTTACGCAAATTCCGGGCCGAGACCTCTCCATTCTATTCGGAATTCTGACCCGTACCTGCTACCAAGACGTCGACGGCGTCCCGATCAAGCTTATAAAAGCGCCCGATCTTGATGATGACACCGCGGCGACGGATAGCGAACTCGAATCTCTTGGGAAAGTCGTCAATGAAGACTCCCTACTATGGTTCCGCGACATTCGCGAAGGCGGCGGAGTGGGCCGACCATTTGGCGGAGGTCCATACGCCATCGATGACGCCTTGGCAGTTCGCCGAAGCTTCAGTCAGTGTGGTTTAAGGGTAGGAGTGACGCTTCCCGAATGGGTAAGGCTCAGGCGGCAATGGTACCAGAAGGTGCGTTGGACCGACGGCTTATGCAGTTTGTTCGGGTCTGGCCAAGAAGAGTTGCTTTCCCAATGGAGGGCGCTGCCGTTGGATAGCAAGGCTCAGGAACTTAAATTGCGTGAGGAAACTGCAGATTTGAAAGTAGTTGTAGTTCCGTCCGAGACAAAACTGCCGTCGCAATTGGAGCGTGGGAAAGACTGCGAAGAGCTGGCGAAGGAAATTGGAACGATCAAACACAAACGGAACTACGGTGGGCTGACATTAGCGGAAATACAGACCGATTGTTCGATGTTCAAGATTTGGAAGCGAGTGGAAGTGCTATCGAGTGAAGACAAAGACGCCTTCTTGCATCCCGGTATGTGGGAACCTGGGTATGCGAATCTTCTTCTCGGGAAGCTATACGCAACCAATCGTCGCAGCGTCGCACCTGGCACGATAAATACATGGCGTAAAGAGTATCGGGCGTACCTGAAATGGCAAAAAGAGAATCCTTCAAAAACGGCCGATGACTTCATGTTAGAGCTGCAACAACGAAAGCGCGACTATCGAAAATCCTATCCTCATCCCAAAGAGTAGTTACTTCTAGCTGACACGCCTCCTGCATACCGATACATTCCAAAAATCCCCCAATTTCATACCACCGACATACTGCAAACGCAGCGGTACTCTTCGAAATGTGAACCCAATGCAGATGACGCAGTCACTCGATTGGAAACTACGGCGTATTGCGGCGGGCATCCGCCAACAAGACATCGCCCTTCGAGCGGGCATGAGCACAACTCGATACTCTGCGTTTGAACGGGGGGAGCAAAAAGCGTCAGACCTAGAGGCAAGGCTCATTGACCAATTTCTACCTCCTCTCCCCGGCTCCGAATCTCCAGTAGGTCCTGGCGGTGCCCGATGAGTTCCCGGGGGCCGGGCATAGTGCGGGCAAGAAAGCGCCACCCAAACCACCGCCTTGTCAAAAGTCACCGGAGCTATACGGTCGGGGAGATCGCCTGCTTATTCACGATTCACAAAAATACCGTGCGCAGCTGGTTCAAGGCTGGACTTCCGAACCGTGGACGATAAACGCCCAATGTTGACCCTAGGCCACGATCTCATCGCGTTCCTGAGGTCGCGGCGGGCAGGGAAGAAACAGCATTGCGGAATTGGGCAAATCTATTGCGTCCGATGTCAGCGCCCTAAGTTCCCGGCAGCTGGCATGGCGGACTACCTGCCTATTACCGAGAAAGTAGGTAACTTGGCTGCGATTTGCCCAGACTGCGGCTCAATGATGCATCGGTGCGTCAGTAACGGCAAGGATTGAGGAGGTTCGCGGCGAAATGGACATCACGTTTCCGCAAGCACTGCGACATACTAGGGGAGATTAGACAACCCACCGTAAACAGTGACTTGAAATAGGAGACATTTAACTATGACAAAACACAACGCAAGCAACGAACGAATCAAGCGCAAATATTTCGTTTATTTGAAGGAGGCAAAGCGTCAAAGCGAGCAGACCGTGGATGCGGCCGCAAAGGCACTCGACCGATTCGAGGTTTATACGCCAGAATCGAGATTTTCACGCGTTTCACCTTGAGCAGGCAATTGGCTTCAAGAGACACCTGGCCGAGCAGAAGGGACAACGCTCTGGGAAAGGAATTGAGCAAGGCAACACTACACGCAACCCTGACCCACCTAAAACGATTCTTTCAATGGCTTGCATGGGAACCCGGCTACAAATCGCGCCTTCAGTTACTCCGATGCGGAGTATTTCAATCTGTCCGACAAAGACATCGCGCATTGCCAGGGCACGACGAGAACAAAAGGTACCGACGTTGGAGCAGATAAAGCATGTTATCAATTCGATGCCGGCTAGCACAGAAATTGAGCACCGTAACCGCGCCCTGATCGCATTCACCCTTCTTACCGGCGCGCGGGACAGCGCGATCGCTTCGATGAAGTTAAAGCATGTTGATCTAACCGGCGGGCAGCGTGGATCAAGACGCTCGGGAAGTGAACACCAAATTCAGCAAGACCTTCACCACCTTCTTCTTTCCAGTGGGAGACGAAATTCGCAGGATCGTGGCGGAGTGGGTGTCATATCTTCGAGGCGAAACAAGCTATGGGGCAATGAGGACCCGCTTTTCCCAGCAACGCGCAGTGGCGCTTGGGGCGGCTCGCCAGTTTGAAGTGTCAGGTCTGGAACGAGGCCATTGGAGCAGTGCCTCGCCCATTCGCGACAATATTTCGCGAAGCTTTCGTTGGGGCCGGCTTGCCGTATTTCAACCCGCATAGCTTTAGAAACACGCTTGTCCAACTCGGCCAAGGGAGTTTGTAAATCCCCAGAACAGTTCAAGGCATGGAGCCAGAACCTCGGGCATGAAAAGATTTTGACAACCTTTATCAACTACGGCGAGGTTGCGTATCAACGCCAAGGAGAAATCATACGGAGATTTGGCAACACCAAAAGGAGGCGACGTGCATCGGATGTCAACGAAATTGCCGACGCCGTGCTCGGAAGTTGCGTGATTCAGGTGTGAACCCGAAAGTTAGCTGAGGTGTCCGTAGAAAACAGCGGTCTTGTGAACCGCCATACAACGCAAGCTATTGAAACATAGGGACAAATTATGCGTGGAGAACAGTCGGAGCACAATAGGGCGGCTACTGGACCCATTCTTTGAAGTACTAACAGCCGAAGAATTGGCCGAGCGATGGCGCGTCCCGGAATCATGGGTTCGAGAACAGACCCGCTCCAGATGTACTGACCCAATCCCGCATGTACGCCTTGGGAGATATGTTCGGTTCTCATGGGGGTCTCCTGAGCTGAACAGCTGGTGGGCTCGTCGTCTGTCGAAGGCTACCCAATTCGCTTGACTCATACATGACGCTTAGTTAGTGTGCTGACATGAAAAAGAAGAATCCGCACGCTCGCGCTCTAGGAAAACTCGGTGGCAAAGCCAGGACGGAAAAGCTGAGTCCAGAGCGGCGCTCTGAGATTGCTCGAAAAGCGGGACTCGCGCGGAGCCAAAAACTAAGCGCCAATGAGCGAAAGCGAATCGCCGCGCTCGGCGGCAAAGCCTCGGCTGGTAAGCCGAAAACGAAGCGAAAGGAGACAATGTGAGAAAAGCCAAGCAATCCGGCTACATCATGCGTCATCGCGGTTGGTGGGTTCTTAGATACCGCGAGCGTGTGGGCGTTGGCGGAAAAATCGAAACTGTTCAGAGAGCGAAGCGCCTTGCACCCGTGGACGCTCAGCACAAGACCAAGGCTAGCGTTCGAGAACTAGCTAATCGCGAATTGGACCCTCTGAATCGAAACGCAGCGGAGCCAATGGGCGTCACGAAACTGGGCGATTTCGTTGATCGAGTGTATTTACCGTTTGTGAAGCAACAGAAGCGTCCGTCCACATACAGAGGCTACAAACAGATGTGGTCGATATATCTCCAAATGCGCTGCGAAGCCGCCTGGATGAGGGAAGTTAAAACTCATCAGGTGCAGTCGTGGCTCGACGAGATTGCGCGAGAGCACGCAATCTCAAAGACGACACTGAAACACGTCAAAAACTTCCTTAGTGGGATCTTCCGGCATGCGGCCCAGCAGGGATACTTTGATGGTGCAAGCCCTGTGAAGCTTGCCGAGATTCCTGCGTTTGCACTAAACGGGGCCGAAACAAAACCGTATTCGCTCGAAGAAATCGCAGCGATGCTAAAGGTTCTATCGGAACCATCAGCAACCGCTGTGGCCACTGCCGCCTTTACCGGGTTGCGCTTGGGAGAACTGCGGGGACTGACTTGGGCATCTTATGAGCCTGCCCAAGACGAAGAGTCATTCGGCTGGCTGAACGTTACCCAATCCGTGTGGCGCAACACAGTGGGTGATCCTAAAACCGCGAAATCCAAGGCCCCCGTTCCGGTCATTCCACAACTTGCTCAAAGGCTGAAAGCACATCGCCAACGATATGGTAATCCGGTAGCAGGCCCCATTTTCGCTAATTCAGCTGGGCATCCGCTTGATCTGAACGCTAGCTATCAGCGGGAAATGAAGGACGTGCTCAAGCGGGCCGGCATCGTCTGGCACGGTTGGCATGGCTTCCGCAGAGGCTTGGCATCGAATCTGAACCGCATAGGCGTCGATGATTCAGTGATCCAGCGCATTCTGCGCCACAGTAACGTCGCCACCACCCAAAACCACTACATTAAAACCGCATCGCCAGATGCGATCGCTGCGATGAGGCAGTTCTCTGAGGCCTTATTGTGCTCCACTTGTGCTCCAGAAGAAGGGGACAACCCCACGAGCACAGTGCAGTAGTTGAAGGTAAGTCCCACTCTATGAGTGAGTGGCGGAGAGGCAGGGATTCGAACCCTGGGTACCGGTATTAGCCAGTACAACGGTTTAGCAAACCGCCGCATTCGGCCACTCTGCCACCTCTCCGTGGTCTAAACTTTAGCATGTTAGCGCTTCTTTGGTCATTTCTCCGTCGACCATGCGCCAGATGCTCAAGGGGTTGCTGCTTTGCAGTTCGGCGGGCAGAACTGCTTCTGGAAAGCCTTGATAACAAACCGGTCGGCAGAAACGGAATATCGCTTCACTGCCGACTGACGTCGATCGTCCATCTGAGGTCGAGGGATAGGGGCCGCCATGCACCATGGCGTGCGAGACTTCGACTCCGGTGGGAAAGCCGTTGAAGACCAGCCGGCCGACCTTGCTTTTCAGAATCGAGATCAAATCGCTGAACTCGCGAAGATCGGCTTCGGTACCGTGAATGGTTGCCGTAAGGTGTCCGCCCAAATTGCGCGCGAGTTCGAGAAATTCCTCGTGAGTCGAGTGGCGTACTACGAGGGTCGCTGGGCCGAAAACTTCTGCGGCCAGATCCGGGTTGCGCAGGAACGACTGGTTATCTGCCTCAAAGAGCAGCGCGCCTACGCTGAACTGCTCATCGCTAGTCTGTGCGGCAGAGGGAGATCTCTCGGCCAGAAGCTTGACGCCTTTCTCAGCCTGACGTCGCTCGGTTGCGGATTGATAGGCTGACCGTATGCCGGGCGTCAGCATGTGGAACTGGCCGGACTCGACGACCAGCTTTCGCATTTTGTCGACAAAGATGGTGGCGTCTGCACTGTCGGGCAGGAACACGAGTCCGGGTTTGGTGCAAAACTGGCCCGCCCCCATTGTGACTGACCCGAACATTCCGGTTGAAAGGCTGTCGCCATTTTCACGCAGTGCGCCGGGCAGGATGAAAACTGGGTTGGTGCTGCTCATCTCGGCGAACACCGGGATGGGTTCGCGACGGGCCGCAGCTAAATCCATCAGCGCTCTTCCCGCACCGTGCGACCCCGTAAAGCCTACAGCTTTCACCAGCGGATGTTTGACGAGCATTACTCCCACCTCGGAGCTGGAGTCGAGGAGAAGAGAAAATACTCCTTCGGGGAGACCGCACTCGCGGACGCTATCCCGTATCAACTGACCGACAAGGTCACTGGTGCCGGGATGGGCGGGATGCCCTTTGACGATTACCGGATTCCCCGCCGCCAGTGCCGACGCGGTATCCCCGCCAGCCACCGAAAATGCCAGCGGAAAGTTGCTGGCCCCGAAGACCGCCACGGGACCCAGCGCATGCATCATGGAACGAAGATCGGGCCTGGGAGCAGGCTTGCGGTTCGCATCGGCGCGATCGATGCGGGCCGCGACCCATGATCCTTCTTCCACCACTTGAGCGAACAGACGAAGCTGACCACATGTGCGAGCGGTCTCTCCCTGTAAACGGGCCTTGGGCAGAGCCGTCTCCTGTTCGGCGCGTTCGACGATAGCGTCCACGGCGGATTCGATCCTGGCCGCTATCGTCCGCAGGAACTTTCCTTTTTCACGTCCAGAGAGCTGGCTGTAGGTCCCGAACGCTTCGTGCGCCAGGCTCGCGGCAAGATTAACGTCATCCGGTGCCGCCGCAACGAAATCTACGGGCAGAGGTTCGCCGGTACGTGGATTGGTGGCGCGGAACGTCGTCCCATGATTGGTGGGGGATTTGAAACCGATAATCGACTGCCCTGATATCTTCAATTGGAATTTGCCACCTTTTCAGCTTTCTGTTCTCTTTCGGGCGGCTTGTAGTATATCGGTTTTGAAGACACAGAGGCGCCGTGCGGCTATCCCTGGTCGGAGACCGCGCTATCCGCGATTCACCAGGCGGTCAGGGTCACGCCGTCGACGTATTCGGTCATGCTGGCTCCGGCGTTGGCGATATCCATCTGGAACTGCAGGCCCATATCCTCGCCCCATCCTGCTGGCAGCGGTGCCGAGGGGAAGGCAATATTCCAGTTGTATGTCTTGTTGCTGACCAGCCTGGCGCGGCTGTCGAATTGCATGATCACGATGGAGTCATAGTGTTCATAGTTATCTTTGAGGCTGCGGTGGAAATTCAATGAAATGTGGTACCAGTTGTCAGGCTTGAACTGGCTGCACCCGAGCCGGGTGTGTGACCATTTGTAATGAGAAGAGTCCCAGACATCCCAGACGCCGGCAGCGTAGTTGCACTGGGTTCCAAACATGAATTCCGTACCGGTGGCGTATTGAGTGATTTGTTTATTGAGCTGGAAGACGTCGAACTCGAGTGCCTGCGCATGTTGAGTGTCGCTGGTCACATTGAGCCAGAAGTCCATTCTGAAGTTGGAAGCACTGTCGTTGATGCCAACCTTGTACCACCACAGAGCGTTGGTATAAGCGCTGCCGTTGATTAAAAAATCGCGGCTGGCTCCATCGACTGAAGGTTTCGTGACAAAAGGTGAACTGGCGATGCTGGCTGTACCATTCGCCACCCCACCCGCACAGGTTACGCATGATCCCCATCCGATGCCGCCGTTACCGCCGTTATCTACAGCGACCGACTCATCGATTTTCTGATAGATGACTTTCTGCGCGAATACGAAACCAGGGAGGGACAACAGAAAAAGGACGCACAACGCAAACGACTTCATTACCACACTCCTGAAGAAGGCAATGATGCCCAGGCGGCAACCGGATCCCGCCGGGTTCATCACCAATTCTGGTTTTTTGAGATGGGGACTTATAACAACAAACCTGACCGCCCGCAATCAGGGAGGAGATATTTTTTCGCAGCGGCTGACCCTCGAAACGCCAGCGTCGTCACTGGACGCGCGTGGACCCAGCATTCAGGCCAGCCGAAACCTGCGGAATGATCGGCCCCGGTTTCTGTAAGATGTTTCTTCATTTGTACCTGTATCTGTCATTCGCTCGCGAGGTGCAATGCATGTTTCCGCTGTCGGCTGCAAGGGTAGTTTCCACCAGGGTCGCTCGGCTGATTGTCCCCTTTCTCCTCGTTGCCACCGCGATTTGCCAGAATCCCGCGAATATCAGCCCTGACGGCCTTGATCCGGCTGACCCTGGCATACGGGACGCCTCCAAGTTTGACGCCAGGCGTCCGCTTGCCCGCGAACTGGAGACCAATATTCCAGACGGCTTCACCCTGGTCACAGTCGGCGACTGCATTATTTCCCGGCCCCTGCTGCAATACGCCGCGAACGATGAGGGCTTTCGGAAAGTGTTAGAGATTCTGAGGCGGGCTGACGTCACTTACGGCAACATGGAGACTTCGATTCTCGATATACGGCATTTCACCGGATACCCGTATCCCGGGCCCGAGGACGTGACGCTGGTAGCTACGCCCGAAGTGGCGAAAGATCTGGCGCAGATGGGTTTTGACCTGGTTTCGCGGGCCAACAATCATGCGCTGGATTGGGGCGTGGAAGGCATGCGCGAAACCAGTCGCTGGCTGGAGGGAGCCGGCATCGCATATGCCGGTGCGGGCGAAAACCTGGGCCTGGCGCAGGCCTCCGGATATTTTGAAGGTCCCAGGGCACGCATAGGTTTGGTGTCAATGGCGTCTACATTCCGTCCCGGAACGGAGGCGCTGCCGGCGATGGCTGCGGCTCCGGCGCGTCCCGGGATCAACGCGCTTACTCTGAAGAAGTCGATCGTCGTTTCGCCGGAGCAGATGACGGAAGTCGTCCGCCTGCGGGATGCACTCTATCCCGCCGAAAAACGGAAAGACGGCAAGGTTCCTGAGGAACTCTCGCTATTGAGCGATAAATTCGTTCTGGGAAAGAGCTTCGGCTTTCGCTATGCCATGGACGCGACTGACCTGTCTGGAATTCTGCGCGGAGTGCGGCAAGGCAAGCAACACGCCGACTTTCTGATCACCACCATCCACTCGCATGAACCGGCCGGTAGCGTGGAGGCGGAAGCTAAAAACGATTTCAACGACACTCCGGCCGAATTTCTAAGGGACCTGGCGCATCAGGCGATCGACACCGGCGCCGACACGTTTGTGACGACCGGCATTCATCATTTGGGTCCGATTGAAATCTACAAAGGCAGGCCGATCTTTTACGGCATGGGCGATTTCTTCTGGGCCGACATACAGGAACCGATGCCGGCCAACGTCTACCAGCAAAATCAGAAAATATTGACGGATGCGTTCGTCCATCCCGAGCGGGCCACCCATGCCGATTTCAACAATGCCACGAATGCCCAGGGATTTGCCGGTCAGCCTCCCTTTGACGCCATGATCGCGGAAAGCAGATTCGACCATGGTAAGCTGGCGGAAATTCGACTCTATCCCGTCGATCTGGGATACGGAATAAAGCTGACAGAAAGCGGCACGCCACGCCTGGCCGGCCCAGAAGCCAGCCAGCGGATTTTGCGCCGGGTGCAGGAGATATCGCAGAAGTACGGAACGAAAATCACGATCGAAGGTTCGGTGGGAGTGGTAAGACCTTGATATGAGTGTGCCCCATTTCTCGCGGTTTTTGCGAGAAGTGGGGGGTGGACGGCGGATCGAGCTGGGCTTTACTTCTTTATTTCTTTACCCCTTTACTTCTTAGTTCGAACGATTTAAGACCGACAGACACAAATCAAAGTCAAAGGCGGCGGACAAGAGTGTCCGCCCCACATGGCTTGTTCGAACGGTTTAGTATTACCTGAGGTCAACTTCATGAAACTGCTTTCCGGTCTCATCTGCTCTCTTTTGCTTTTTTCGCCGCTGGCGCGTTCCGCGGACCAGACGCAAACCTTTACAACCTCCGCCGGGCCGGTCAGGATTACGCCTCTCACCCACGCCAGCACGCTGATCGAAGCGGGAGGAAAGACTATCTATCTCGATCCGGCGAAACCTGCCAGCTTCGCCGAGCGTCCGAAGGCTGACCTTATTCTGATTACCGATATCCACGGCGATCACATGGATCCCGATTCAATGAAAGCAATCACTAAGGCCGGCACGGAGATTTTCGCTCCTCCTGCCGTGGTCCAGACTGTGACCACCGCCAAACCCATCGCGAATGGAGAAACGAAGAGCTGGCAGGACTGGACGATTGAGGCGATTCCGGCGTACAACCTCAAGCGCGGACCGGCACCGGGAAAGCTTTTCCACGACAAGGGACGCGGCAACGGATACGTGCTCACCTACGGCGGTAAACGTTTCTACTTTTCGGGCGACACAGAAGGCATTCCGGAGATGCGCGCGCTGAAGAATATCGACGTGGCGTTCGTGTGCATGAATCTGCCCTATACGATGCCACCCGACGAGGCCGCGGAGGCAGTGAAAGCTTTCCATCCCCGGATTGTGATTCCTTATCACTATCGAGGATCGGATCTCGCCGTCTTTCAGAAAGGACTGGAAGGGACCGGCATCGAGGTAAGGCTATTGGAGTGGTATCCGAAATAGAGCGGCTTCTGCGTTCTAGCCACATCGCGCCCCACATTTGTTTTGGCCAGCAGCTCTGAAACGTCGCCTCAGGCAATATTGCGCCGGGGCTTCATCTTTAGAGTGCGAGGTGGAGCGGAGAGTTCCACGCGGTTGCGTCCGGACTGCTTGGCGCGGTACAAGGCCTTGTCGGCAGCTTGAATGACTTGTTCGATCGTGCGAAGACGCGCCGTCGGTTCGGCTGCGCCGATGCTGACGGTAACCGAGAGTTCGCGGTTTCCGCCTGCTGCGCCGGGACGTGCTTCTTCAGCCTTCTTTCGCGATGCGGCAGCCCTTCGCGCCTCGGCCCGGCGTTCGGCGCTGCGCCGGTCGCGACCCCCGAACCCCTGCGATGAGGCCTCCGATTTGCGTTCGGCCTGATCGCGTGCGTCCTGCTGAGCGCGGCGGGCAGTATTGCGGCGATCTTCACCGGTGCGGACTCGAAACGTCGCCACCTCGATGACGGAGCGCAGCAACTCCAGGTGCGGCATAATCTCTTTGGCAGTCCTTCCCGGAAACAGGATGGAAAATTCCTCTCCGCCCACGCGATAGGCGCGGCCGCCGCCCGTAACGGCGCCAAGTTTTCCCGCCACCATCCGCAACACCTGGTCGCCAGTCTCGTGTCCGTAGGTATCGTTGAAGCTTTTGAAGTGATCGATGTCCACGACGGCAACCGCGTAAGGTTCTTCCAGGCGCAACAACGCGTCATTAAAAGCGCGACGCGCCGGAAGGGTTGTCAGTTCGTCATGATAGGCAAGAAAGTACGAATTCTCGATGATGGAGCTGATCAGGATCAGGCCCGCCGTCGCCACGTAAGCCGTAGCAGCCGGGCCCGCTGCCCCTACCTGAAAAGCCAGAAACGTCGCAAGCAGGGCCCATAGCAAACCGCTCTCCGTGGGTTTGCGGTACAGCAGCAGGCGTGACAGCAGCACTCCGAAAGCGGCCAGGAAGGCGAGGAGGGCAAGCGAAGGCAGCGGCGTCCACGCAAATTTTCCGAGAAAGCGCGAGTGCAGAAGCGCGGGACCAACCGTTGCTCCCGGACGGCAGATGATGGCAACAAATACCGACTCGAAGAACAGCAGGGCCATGCGAGGCACGATGGCGGGAAGGATGAGTCCGCGCTCGCGAAATACCGAGAAGGCGATAAAGTTCAGGGGGAGCAGAAAAGCCACGGCCTCGAGAGCGATGCGGCCGGGTCCGGCTGAGGTGATCCGTCCGGAGGAAAAGAATTCCAGGGCGCGCTGGGACAGAAACAGAGTGCACAGCGCAAACAGAACGCGGCTGGAATGAAAGCGCCAGGCCAGCAGAATGCCGCCTGCGAATACAGAATAAAAATAGAAGTGAACAGCAGCAGAAGGGATGGATCCGAACGCACCCTGAAAAACCACGCAGGCAGCAACCAGGAATATAGCGCCCGGCAGCACCAGGGACTTGAGCGTTTTTGGGCTCCAGAAGTTCACTCTCGACCCGATCCTTTAAGAATGTCTGTTTTCGCCTGTTCTTTGCATTATCTCCTGAAGCGTGAAGCGCGCGTCAGTGACGGTAGAGATTCCAGACGCAACCAACGGGTTGCGCCTGAGTTTACACACTTGGTCCTGTTTCCCTTTTCTGCATCCGGTTCCTTTTGCGGAAAGAGAGACCTTCGATTACCCACGACTCTCTTGTATCAGAGCCTCTCTTGACTAAGAATCGAAACAGCTCAAATTAGATTGCTTTTATGCGAATTCTAGTCGCGGAAGACGATGCTGCGCTGGCAACGTTCGTAAAAAAGGGCCTGGAATCCGAACACTACGCGGTGGATGTTTCCGCCGACGGAGAACAGGCACGGGCCATGGCCGCTGAGTTGGACTTCGATCTGGTCATTCTCGACCTGAATTTACCACGGCTGGATGGGGTAGCGATCCTGCGCTTTCTGCGTACCCGGAAACCCAGCATGCCGATTCTGGTACTGACCGGGCGCAACCGGGTGGAAGACCGGGTTCAATGCCTCGACCTGGGAGCGGACGACTATCTGGGAAAACCGTTTTCTTTTACCGAGCTGTCGGCTCGCATCCGCGCGTTAATGCGGCGCAGCCACCTGCCGGTCGAGTCCGTGCTGGCGGTCGACGACTTGAAGCTCGATCGCGTGGAGCGGCGGGTCGAACGGGCCGGGCGCCGTATCGACCTCACCTCCAAGGAGTTCTGCCTGCTGGAATACCTCATGCGCAATGCCGGCCGCCGGATTACCCGCGCCATGATCATCGAACATGTGTGGAATCTTTCGTTCGATACTTCCACCAACGTAGTGGACGTCTACGTGAATTACCTGCGCCGCAAAGTGGACGATGGCTACGGAAAGCACCTGATCCACACCGTTCGGGGGGTGGGCTACGAACTGAGCGCTCGCTCGAATACGGAGGGCGACGCGAGACCGGCGGCGGAGTCATGAGGCTGCCCGCGTCGGCCGGCGCCTCCGGGGCTGCGCAAGGCGAGATTCGCCAGCTGACTTCTGATCTGTTCCACGAACTTAGCCAGCCCCTGACGAATCTATGCTGCTCGCTGGAGCTGAGTTTGCTCCAATCGCCGACGACAGAAGAGTATGGCCAGATTGTCAGCCAGGCGCTGCTTCAGGCTGAAAAGGCCTCCGGACTGGCGACAGCCATACGGGAGCTTTTGGATGCCGGCCATCCCGGCGAGAAGGCCGAGGTTCTCGATTTATCCCGCGCAATCTCTGATGCAGCCGGTGATCTCTTGCCCGTTGCAGAATCGGCAGGAGTCAATCTTGACTACTTCCCGGGCTCCGAGTGTCCGGTATGGTTCGACGCTCATCGGCTGCGCCAAGGCTTGTTTCATCTCCTGGGGTCATTCATTGGAATGGGTGGACCGGGGTCGGTATTGAGGATGGACCTCGAAACGACCGGAACAGAAATAGGGCTGGACCTGACGGTTTCCGGAGTCTCAGACAGCAATCGAACATCAGCGCCGCAATCCGAACTTATGCAGCGCCTCGAATTGGGGATTTCGCGCTCGATTTTTGAAGCCGCCGGCGCTACTTTCACTCTCAAGCGCGGATCGAGAAGTATCCAGGTCAGGGTTTGCTTGCCAGGGGTAGGGGCTCAGTTCAGAAAAACGATTATCTCTGCGTCATCCTGAACGACTTAGTCGTCAGAGATCTGGCTTATAGCGCACCATCGGCGCGCCAATCATGCATATCCGCTTCGCGCCAGATCCTTCGCAAGCTCAGGATGACCCTTCATCTCTGAAACAGTCTTCAGTCCTCAGTCCTCAGTCTTCAGCACTGTTAGTGTGGGACGCCTTCGGCTGAGGACTGATGACTGATGACGGACGACTCTTCTCATACATCCAGCCCGATCGACCGCATCAACGCCAGACCATTGCTCTTCGTCACCACGCCTTCGCGAAGCTGGTAGTCAAACTTCATTGTTCCGTCTTCGAACTCATCCTGAAAGTGAATGTTGTGCAATTGCCCGGAAGGCAGGCCGCTGATTTCCGTCAAAGCCAGATCGTGGGTGCTGATCAGGCCGATGGCACCGCGGCCCAGCAAGGCGCGGACCAGGCCTTCAGCGCCAATGCGGCGATCTTTCGAGTTTGTTCCTTGCAGCAGTTCATCCAGCAGAAACAGCAGCGGAGGCTGGCCGCCTGCGAGGTCGAAGATCTGGCGCAAGCGGGTGATCTCGGCATAAAAGCGCGAACTGCCTTCCTGCAGGGAATCGTTGATGCGAATGCTGGCGCCCAATCGCAACGCGGTTAGCCGCAACGACTGCGCCCGCACCGGAGCGCCGGCCATGGCGAGCACCACGTTGATCCCGACGGCGCGCAACAGCGTGCTCTTGCCCGACATATTTGAGCCGCTCACCAGCAGCACCCGGGTTTCTCTTCCTACGCGCAGGCTGTTGCGGACGCAGGTTGCGGCCGGAACCAGAGGGTGGCCGAGCCCTTCGCCATCGAAGCACGCATCGCCTGCGATGAACTCCGGAAAGGGATCGGCAGGATGTTCGTAGCTGTAGCTTGCGAGAGAAAGAAGCGCCTCGATTTCACCGATTGCGCGCAGCCATGTTCGCACCACGTGGCCGTGAGTTCGGCGCCAGCGTTCGGCAGCAAATGCCACCTGCACCGAGTACAAAAGAGGAGCATCGAGCACGCGCACAATGAAATTGTCGCGCGAGGCGATGAGATCGACGATGGTTTGCAATCGCGCCAGCGCCTGCGAACCTGCGATCTGATGAGACGACAGGTCGCGTTGCAGTTCCTGTAATCGCGGGCTCTGGAAAAACTGGCTCTCGAGTCGAGCCAGCAATCCAGAGAGCAGTTCCAGATCATGAAAGGCAAGTTCGGCACTATGCAGAACCGCATCCAGAGCCGAGCGCAGCCGGTAAGTCAGAATGGCTTCGACGATTACAACGAAGACCAGCGGCGTCGCAATTCCCCAAATGCCCCAGACTGCAACGCTCGCAACCGTTGACGACGCCAGCACTGGTGCCGCCCAGCGCAACCAGTCCGGGGCCATGCGATTGGGCGCTTCCGCCCAACCCGTCAGAGCTTCGGGATGCACTCCGACGCGCGCATCTTCTCCCAGCACCGCCAGATCTTCCGCGAGATCGAGCTGGAAACGCAGCTCCACAACCGCCGCATGTCGCTGTTGAATCTGTTCCAAAGTTGAAGGCGACAGTAACCATTGCGCAAGTGTTTCTTCGCCCATGCGTGTCCGAGCCGTGGAGAGCAATTCGAACAGGCTGCCGCGGCCGAACAGGTCCAAATCGGAAGCGTAGACGTGATGAGGATCGGCGAAGCGCTCTCCGCTTTGTCCGGTGCCCGGCCAGCAATCGGCGATCCGGGCCAGACCGTTTCGGTAGAACAATACCGCGCGTTGGGCCAGATCGCGCGCACGGAGAACCCGCGAATGGTAGGCCGTGACCGCAATGAACAGGGCCGCGGGGACCAGCAGCCAGGCTGGCGAAACGATGTGCTTATGAAAGACCGCCCAGCCGACGGCGGCTCCGATAACAACCAGGGCGAGGCGAAGGTTGCCAAGCTGAATATGTACTTTTTCGTGCTGGACAACTCGAGACTCGCGCGCTTGCAGGCGCTGCTCGTATTCCTCGGCAACGGACACAACTAGAGGATATATCAGCGCAGAAAACTTCTGCGTGGAGAACCGGCCCGCCGGCTGTCGTTCCCGAATCAGCCCTCTTCCCGAACTTGATAAATAAATGACTGCACTAAACGTCTCTAATCTTCTACTAATCCCCTTCTTATCTTTCCGGCATGGAATCGGCTTATGTCCGACTTTTTCCAGCCTCCAGTTTTGGCAAGACCGCCCTGTGCGCCGATTCGGGTGGAGCATTCATGAGCGAAGTCAGCAAGCGCGACAACGCCGGCGGGACAGATGAGGCGGAGCGGGAACGGCTGCTGGTAGAGCAGCTGCCGCAAGTTCGCTACATCGCACGCCGGATACATGATCGTCTTCCTCGCCACGTATTGCTCGAAGATCTGGTGCACGCAGGTGTGGTGGGATTGATTGATGCGCTCCAGAAATTCGACGGCAGCAAGCAGGTGCAGTTCGGATCGTATGCAAAGTTTCGCATCCGGGGAGCGATCCTTGACAGCCTTCGGGAACTGGACTGGAGCCCGCGTGATCTGCGGCGCAAGGCGCGGCGGCTGGAAGAAGCACACAACCTGCTGCGTTCGTCGCTGGGACGCAACCCCAGCGAGACCGAACTGGCGGCGGAGCTGGGAATCGATTTGCGCGGCTTGCAGCTGTTGCTGGGCGAGATTTCCGGATTAGAGATCGGCAGCCTGCGGGTCGAGTCTCCACGGGACGGGCGTGAAGAAGACCTTTGCGAATATTTGCCGGATGATTCGGAAGAGACACCTCTGTTCTTGTGTCTGCGTTCCGAGATGAAGGATTTATTGACGCGGGCGATTGCGGAATTACCGGAAAAGGAACAACAAGTGCTGGCACTTTATTACTACGAAGAGCTGACCATGAAAGAAGTCGGCGTCATCCTGGGAGTGGGGGAGTCCCGGGTCTCGCAGATTCATTCCATGGCAGTGATCCGGTTGCGGTCCCGTCTGGCTGAATTGAGCAATGGACACGGCGGCCACGAGATTGCAAGTGGAGCGTCGGGAGGAGCTTGACCAGATTGAAGAGAGGTTCCGGGCCCGCGCAAGCCGTACAGCGTCAAAAAAGGGGGAGCTGAAGAGCGCATGCGAATTGAACGAAACGATCAGGTAACGGGAGCGTCCCAAAGTGACGAACCTGCCAGCACAGATTTTTCGCCAGCCCTTGAAACTGAGAACGGAACAGGGTTGGACAACGATCAGACTCAGCCGTCGACAGAACATCTTCTGGCCGACCGGTTTTTGATGGATGCGGCAGGAGCTGAGGCATTTGTGGCCCAACTCGGACCGTCTCCGGAAAACCGGAAACAGAGAATTGCAGCCTTGCAAAGTGCCATTGCGGATGGAACCTATCAGGTCTCACCCGAGCAAACCGCGGAAGCAATCATTGCTGAAAAACAGGTCCGAAAAAACAATGCCGCCTAGTCGGACAAATTGTGGGCGCGAGCGTACCGCTCGTGCAGCAGCGCAAAAGTGCCGGGAGCACGATCGCGGTCGTGTCCGCAGGACAAGTTGGCGTCTGGCTGGCACCTGTTCCGAAGCGGCTTCAATCTTTGAAACCTCGCTCCCACTTCTTGCCGCCGCCGCACGAGCGGGGCGCTCGCGCCTGCATTTCGGCGCGACTACATTTCGCTTAGAGCTTCCCTGACCTTCTGCAAGAGCGACACGGCTGAGAATGGTTTGGGCAGATAAAGCCAGTCGGGTTGCTGCAAGCCATTTCTGGTAACGCGATTCACGGGATATCCGGAGATGAAGATCACCCGAGCGCCGGTGCCGGGCACGAGCTCAAGCGCCATGTCGCAGCCATTGCGGTCGGGTAAGACCACGTCGGCGAGGATCAGTTGCACCGCCTCCGGATGCGCCCGAAAGGTTTCGACAGCCTCCGCCGCATTTCGCGCCTGTAAGACACGGTACCCCCCAGCATTCAGGATTTCACAGGCCACGTCGCGAACGAATGTTTCATCCTCCACCAGGAGGATGGTTGCAGCCCTTTGACTGAATTCACGGGCCGACGCCACACAATCAGATTCCGCACGGATTTCGCGCATTGAGCAGGACAGATCAGTTTTCTCCTTTTCATCGCCTCTTGCACGTGTGCTGCCACAGCAGCACGTCGCCGACGGGATTGATGAAGTTGGAGTTAAGCGCGATGGAGCGGTCCCTCGAGCGTCAGGTCGCGTTGTCCACCAATCAGTCTGGGCCGTTTCGGGACTGGGTTTTGTTTCTTTCGGGAAGTCGGCTAGCCCAGCTCACTACGGATGGTTCGCAGGCTCACCGTGGCCCTCTCGCGGAAGGAAGAAAATTGCGAATTCGCTTGGGCGGGGGTTTGCGGGAAAATCGGGAGCGCCGCCCTTGCGCGAGCGGGACGCTCACGCCTGCATTATCGAGTCAGTATGGTCTGGTAGGGATCGAGCACGATTTTTTTTGTGCCCGGCGGCGCTGACAGGCGGAAATTCGTTTGGGGGCCATCGGCGAAGACCTGGCCTATCAACACATTCTTTCTCGCCAGTTCGGCGTAGACCGGAACGACGGTCACCAACTCTTTAGGCGCGTCCTTCTGGATCACCGCGCCCGTAACCACCGAGCCACCCGGTTTCGGCGCGTATTTCACCGACTGCAACTCGAGGTGCGGCACCGCGGTGCCATTTACCCATCCTTCATAAAACCACTCCAGCGACTTGCGTCCTTCATAGCGCAACGAGGGCGGCAATTCCTCTTCAAACACCTGTAGAAACTCGCGCGTGCTGATGGCCCGTTCCTGATAACGCTCCCGAACCTTGCCCAGAGCACGCAGGAATGGTGCATCCGCCTGGGCCTCTGAAAGGTTGGGAGAATGGGTTCGTTCCCGCTCGCCATCGCGCAGCATCGATCGCAACATGTGAAAGAGCCAGGTGCCACGGCCGTAGCTGATGGCCTCATATCCCACTGGAAAATGTGAACAGTTGAGCCGTGTACCAAAAGTGACCGGCCCGGCATCCGCCAGCACGGAACCTTCCTTATTCTTGGTGAGCAGACCGTCGCGGTATTTTTCCAACACCTCGCGGAATTTCGCAGGCGACTCCGACTCCAGCAACAGCAGCGCACTGTAATTTGACAAAGCTTCGAAGAGCCATTGATCGCGATAGCTCTTCCAGGAAACTAAATTTCCCCACCATTGATGCGCCGTCTCGTGGGCAACCACAGTGTCACTGAGTATTCTGGGCACTGGACGCATATGCAAATCCATCTTTTCCTCGGAATTAAGAAAAGAAAAGCTGGAAAGAAAAATTAGTGACGGCCAACCCTGACTCACATTGCCGGGCATTTGCGTCAAAGCCAGACTGGTATAAGGGAACGGACCAAAGCGGTGCGCGAAGAAATCAACCGCGTGCGCCGACAAGTTTGCCACCGCCTGCGCATTGCGCGCCGGCGAAGGCGGAGGCGCGCTTACCGTAATCGGATCAACTGGCCTGCCTCCGCGCAGAGGCGAGAGCGGCTGACGGGTGCCGGTGACTTCTTCTGTGCCTTTCGGAAAAGAGCGTTCCACCACCGGTGTGGCATAGGCTTCCACCGAAACGGCGCCGGCCTGGGCCGCGGCCCGCGTGTACTTGCCCAGATTAAATCCCGCAATCGGCGTGGGACGATCCGAAACCCAATGACTGAATTGCTCGCCCGGCGGCAGCCCGGGCGGCGCGCCTTCAACTCTCTTTCCAGTCGCCAGTAGAGTCCATTCAGAGGGATAGCGGAACTCGAGATCGAACCTGGCCATCTCCAGGCCACGATTGGGATACCACGTGCCGCGCTCTCCCACGTAAAGCAATCCGGCTCCGGCTTCCGAAATCACCTCGCCGCCGTAGACAAAGTGCAGATCGATTTTTTGCCCGGCGCGCAATGCCTGCGGAAAAACAACCGCGACCAGATCATTGCCCCGCCGCGCCAGCTGAGTGCCTTCGAGCGCCTGATTGTGAATGAACTCGAGCGCGTGCCCATCAGCCTCTACCTTGCTGATCCGCAAAGATCGTGAGAGTTCGAAGAGCACTGCTCGCTGACCGCCCTGGCGAACGTCCAACTCCAGCGAAGCGTCGGCATCGAGCCTGGTCGGCGGCGCTACGCGGGCCTGAATTTTGTACTGCGACACGCTGAACGCTTCCGGCTTGGCTTCTTCTCCCATCACGCCCGCCGCGTCCCCCGAACGACCAGGAGGCTGGCCCAGTGTGAACGCGCTCCACACGTCGTAGTAACCTTCCCCTTCAACCGTCTTGAATTGCCCGGCCCATATTTGTTCAGCGGCCATCGAGTCATAGTAGAGATCGAAGGTTCCGAGACTACGTCCCTGAAGACGGGCGTGCAGCATGCGATCGTCGGCCTGAGGCTTGGAGGCGGGACCTAAAGGTTCGCCTTGATTCGAGGTCGGCAGCGAGCTTGCGAAACTGAGCAGCAAACGCAAGGCATCGGTTTGCGACAGGTTGCGAGCGGTCGAATCCCACTGCGAAATAAACTCCCTGGAATTGTCAGCGGCTCGCAGAGACGGTTGCAACTCGGCGAATGTGTCATCGTTGAAGCGAAAATATGCAGTAACGAATTTTTCCTCCAGGATGGCGGCGCCGGTGAAAAGCATCATGGAGGAGCGCTCGGCCTGATTGCTGGGAATGAGCAGCACTTCGCCGTCGCCCTCGAAGAATGCGCCGGTGACGTGGCCAGCGACGTCCTCGGTGAACGCGATCGTGCCATCCTCAAACGTGATGTGGAACGCCGCGCGCTCGAGGGTGACTTCGCGGATGTGGTACACCCGCGACTTGTCCAGTCCGACGTCGCGCAATTGCAAATACAGAGCTTCGGCGGAATGCTCCGGCGGAGTTGATGGCGAAACTGCGGCCGACGGCGAAGACGCCTGAAGTTGCGCCTTGCCAGGAAGCGCGGCAAAAGGCGTCAGCAACAGCAGACCGGGCGCCAGCAACCTGGCGCGAATCGTTCTCATTACCTTTGTCACGTAGGCTGGCCTTCACCTCTGTTGCTAGAATGCGCCATAGTGCGTGTACCTGTCATCTTTCTATTTTTGTTCGGTCTGTTTTTCGGCGCAAATGGCGCTTCCGCGGAAGTCATCCGCCTGAAAAATGGGCGCACTATTTACGCCGACCAGGTCCACGAAAACGGATCCCACCTCGAGTATGAAATCGGCGAAGACTCTTATGCAATTCCGAAATCCGTAGTCGACCGGGTAGAAGCCGGAGGAATTCGGCCAGAGCGCGCTTCCGCCTCTGGCAGCAAGGATTCCCAACAGGCGCCGTCGATCACGCCCTCCGGCAATCTGAAAGGCGAGCCGGAAGTCATCGACAAAATTATCCGTGACAACAAGGTCGATGGCGACGCACTGGCCGCGATCGAACAGCAGGGCAATGCGCCGGTCACTGCTGCCGCGTACTTTCTCGCCGGCAAGCACGAGATGGAGCAAACGAATTACAGCAAGGCGCGAGTCTACTTTGAGACTGCAATGCGCTTTGAAGGCCAGAACCCCACGATCCTGAATTACTATGTCGCCCTGCTGCTCCGTACCGGAAATGCAGTCGAAGCCCTGCCTTACGCCGAGCGCGCTGTGCGTGTTGCCCCCGATTCGGCGGACACGCTGGCCATCCTGGGCTACGCGCAATATGCCAGTGACCGAAATAAAGATGCGATTCGCAGCTGGAAGCGTTCGCTTCAGATTCGTCCGGACGCGCAAGTGCAGAAATATCTGGAGAAAGCGGAGCGCGACGCCAGTGCGGAATCGGAATTCACGCAAAACGAAAGCAGCCACTTTACTTTGAAGTACGAAGGCCGGCAGACTCCGGAATCATTCCGCCGCGATCTGGTCTTGACTTTGGAGTCGCACTACGAAGAACTGGTCCGCGAACTTGGCGTGGCCCCGCGTGGCAGCATTGCGGTCATCCTCTATACCGACCAGGCCTTTTTCGACGTTACGCAGTCGCCCTCATGGGCGGGTGCCGTCAACGACGGCAAACTGCGTATCCCCGTCAACGGGATGAGTTCTGTCACGCCCGATTTATCGCGCGTCCTGAAGCATGAACTCGCGCACTCGTTCATCAACCAGCTTTCCGGCGGACGCTGTCCGCAGTGGCTGAATGAAGGCATCGCGCAAGCCATGGAACCGAAATCACTGTCATCCCGCGGACGCCGCCTCGCCGCACTCTTCAAAGCCCAGCAGGAAATCCCGTTCAATCAACTGGAAGGCAGCTTCATGCGCTTCTCAGGCATGGAGGCGAACCTCGCCTATGACGAGTCTCTGGCGGCGGTTCAATTCATCATCGATACCCAAAGCCTGAGCGATCTGCAACGCATTCTGCAACGGCTGGCCGAAGGAACCTCCACCGAGAGCGCCCTGCGCGCCACCATCCACGACGACTACGGCCAGTTGCAGAACGATGTAGGCAAATACCTGGCCAGCAAATACGGAGATTAAATCGATCACAGTGGAGGCAGAGGCTGGGCGGTCGAGGGTGAACGCTTGGGGGTCCCCCTCGCTTCATCAACCTGCACCGTTCGCGGCTTCAGGCACTGTAGAGATTTGTATCCAGAAATCTGTTGCGAAACTTACCCTTCGGATCGTAGTGTCTGGCCAATTCTTTGTAGTCGGCCAGCCTGGCATACAACGATTGCAACCGCGACGGCGCCATCGTAAAGAGTTTGGCCCAATGTGGCCGGGCATCGAAGGGGGCCAACTGTTCCTCAATCATCGGCAGCAAGCCTTTGACGGCAGGCCACTCCGGCTTCCACGTGAAGTGAATCGCGAGCGACGGGCGCTTATAGGCAGTGCTCATCCAGAGATCGTCGGCGTCGATGGTACGCAGCTCCGAGATGAAGAGATGAGGACTAACCTGGTCGCGAAGCTTTTCAACCGCGAGAATCGCTTCATAGGCTCGACTGCGCGGGACAAGGTATTCGGTCTGCAACTCCGCACCGCTGCTGGGAGTGAAGTTCATGCGGAAGTGCGGCAGCCGTTCATACCAGGGGCCAGGGATTCCCAGCTGTTCAGTGCAATTCTCCGCGGAGTGTCCGGCCAGCGGATGAAGTTTTTGAGTCGCCAGCGTCGCTCCATAAAATTCGGGCGCGAATTCGAATGAAGTCCCAGGTTCAACACGGCGTTTTATCCAAACTTGTGTCGCTTTGTGATTCTGCCAGTCGGTGAAGAGACTGACGCTATACCCGCTCAGGAAAATATCGTCGAGATGGTTTTCCAGTTGCGACAGCGACAGATTTTCGTACACCACTTGCCTGACCTGAAATGTCGGTTGTACATCGAGTGTGACTTTCGTGACCACCCCGAGTCCACCCAGAGCAACGGCGACACCCGGAAACTGGTCTCCGTCCTTTAGCCGCGATACCGACAAGATCTCACCATCGGCCGTGACGAATTCCACCGCTGAGACCGCCGTCGACAGATTGCCGTTCTTGCTGCCGGAGCCGTGAGTTGCAGTCGCGCATGCGCCCGCGACAGAAACGTGCGGCAGCGAAGCCAGGTTGTGTACCGCAAAGCCCTGGGCGTCGATATAGGGCGCCAGTTGGCCGTACGTAACTCCGGCGCCGACGGTGACCGTGCGCGCCGCCTTGTCCAGCGTCATCTGGTCAAATTGCTTTAACGAAATTTGATTTTCAGTGCTGTCGGCGATTCCGTTGAAGGAATGCCGCGCCCCAAGCGCTTTCAGTTTGCTGCAACTTTTTACTGCCTTCTGAACTTCCTCGACAGTCCTGGGCTGAAGCAGATGGTCAGTACTGTATTTGTAGTTGCCGGCCCAGTTGGTGCGCACGGCGTCTTTCGGCTCTGCCGACACGAATCGCGACAAGGCAGTGCCCGTGATCAGAATGCCGGATTTTTTCAGGAATTCCCGTTTGTTCATTAGAGCCGCCGTTTCGCCACATTTATAGAGGGTGCCGGCGGCCAAAGCAAGTATTTCTGAAATCCGCGGGCATAATCGAGCCTAACCACGAATGATAGAAACCAGGGCCGCACAGAAAAAGGGGAGCGATGGTCTGCCCCCCTTTCCAACCCTGACTTAACAGCTCCGCTAGAAAATCAGCTTCATGGCCAATTGAATCTGGCGGGATGAAGTGGTTCCATCCGAGCGAATCAGCGTTGCAGTGGAAAGGCCGAGCGTTGACGTTCCGACTCCGCGGTGAGGTTGAGCGAATTGCGGATGGTTGAACACGTTGAAGAACTCCGAACGCAGTTGCAGTTTGAAGCGTTCGCCCAACGCAACGTTCTTCACCAGGGACAAATCTGCGTTGGTGTAGTGCGGACCATAAAACGAGTTCCGGCCCGCATCGCCGATGTGTCCCAGGAACGTGCTGCTGAAAGCCGCGTTGTTCGATGCGCCGGTCCGTACGTTGCCGTTGGCATCGATGCGGGGGCCGGAGCTGACGAAAGGATCACCGAGAACGTCGGGGAACGAAAATGCGCCGACCCCGTTACGGCCATTGTCCAGCGGCGTAATAATGCTGTAGGGATGCCCGGTCTGCGTGCTCACGATACCGGAGAGCTGAATACCCTCCAGCGCCTTGCCCGCGACTCCGCCACTGAGATACGCCCTGCCTCGTCCGAATGGCAATTCGTAGGAGAAGCTGGTCACCAGCCGCTGCCGAATGTCGTTGTCGGAGTTCCCTTTCGACGTCACGTTCGGGTTGCGCGAATCGGCGGGAAAACTTCCCGCCCCGGCTTCCGGGATCAACGGATCGTTGGAGTCGTCAATCGCGTGCGACCAGGTATAAGCCGCACCGAACTCCAGTCCACGGGCGAACTGCTTGTTCAGCTTGGCTTGCAGCGCGTGGTAGTTGGAGTCCGCGTTGGTTCTGGTAATGCTCGTCGGCGGAAAAAATCCCTGCGATTGAATGGCCGTGTTGCGCACCGACGGAGGCGCGATGCCCGGAATTCCGGTGTAGAGCGCGCCGTTGCTGATCAGGCCGGTCGGGTCTCCAGGCGCACAGCCACCGTTGGCTACACCGGCAGCCACGCAGTCCGCGATTGCCTGCTGCACCAGAACCGGGTCGGGAGGCACAGCATCCAGCGAACGGATGACATGGGTCGCGTGCGCTCCCACGTAGTCCATTTCAAACACCAGGTCACCCGCCAGTTTGCGCTGGATGCCGAAGTTCCAGTTCTGGCTGGCCGGCATCCTGATATTGGGATCGAGCAGCGTGAGCAACGCAAAATCGCCGTTTACAAAGTGCGTACCCGGGGGCTGCGAAACTCCGAAAGGAATTCCTGCGGGCGTGACCGGGTCGTTGAAGACATTCGACACAACCCCCTGGAATGGCGGGTTGGAGCGGGAATTGCCAAAAAGGTTGTCGAAAATGCGGTCGTGGAAAATTCCATATCCTCCGCGGACCGAGGTCTTGCCATCCTTGAACGGATCCCACGCGAAGCCAGCGCGGGGTTCAATGTCTTTGTAGTCGTCCTTATACATCTGCCGCCCCGTTCCCGGCCCAACTAGCGTGAGGTCGAAAGGTCCCGCTGAGTCGGCATTCGCGAACAGGTTGGAGAAGTTGCCTCCTTTTTCAAACGGTACGCCGTCGAACTGGTATCGAACACCGAGATTCAAAGTCAGGTTGCTGCGCACCTTCCAGCTATCCTGAATGAACCCGTCGTATTCGTGCTGGATGAACGTCTTGTCATCGGTTGCAACACGGGTTCCAGTCTTGTCGAAGAACTGCGCCTGAAACTGGCTTGCGGCTCCGCCCACCAGCATCCACGAGAGATCCTGAATGGTCTGGAAGGTACCGGCGTCAAGCTGACTGGGATCGATGTTCGTGGCCGCGCCCAGGCCGAAGGCAAAGCGGTTGAAGGCCAGAGCATCGCGCGAACTGAAGTTATTGTCTCCGGAGGAGTGCACGTAGCGGAAATCACCGCCGAACTTGATGGTGTGGTTCCCTTTCACCCAGGTAACGGCGTCGGAATAACTGGTAGTGCCGCGATATCCGGTCTGTGAGGCGGAATCAAACAGCGAGTTGCAGCCAATCACGGACAAAGGCGCCACCCCAAGAGCACCGTCGGGCGCATTGAAATCACGGCCGTAGCCGAATGAATCGACTCCGGAAATCGGATCGAGAAACTTTCCGCAGTTGCTTTCAAATCCGGCAAAAAGCTTGTTCCATCCAAATTTGAAATCGTTGATCAGGTAGTTCGTCAGAGTAGAAGTCAGGCCGGCATAAACGCCATGTGTGTAACTGGGAGAAGCGATAGCATCCAGGCCCGGCGCGGTCTCGGAGTGAAACGGATTCGAATCGTTCCCGCGGTTGTACGCGTAGCGTAGCGCCAACTGTTCTCGCTGCGTAAGCTTGTGATCGACCTTTGCCGTCCAGGTGTATGCGTTCAGCGAGTCCGGGCTGGCGAAGTTCAGATTGCCGGTGATCCCGGGAATCACGTCTCCGGCATTCGGCGCAGGCAATAGCGCCAACACCTTCGTGATCGTAGGATCAAGCCCCAGGCCAGTCATGTTTCCCGGCGACGAGGGTGTCCGCAAGTCGACCTGCTGGCCGTCCGGGGTCGTGAATAATCCCGAATCAAAAGCCGCCGTGGGCACAATCGAACTTGCTGTAAGCGTCGTCCGGTATCTCGAATACTCGTTGTTGATGAAGAAGAAAGTACGGTCTTTCCACACCGGACCGCCAACGGAATATCCAAACTGATTTCGGACATATGGATCCTGCGGGTCAGGATCGCGATTGAAAAAGTTACGCGCACCCAGCGCGTTGTAACGTCCAAACCAGTATGCGTCACCATGAAAATGATTGGTCCCACTGCGGGTGACGATATCGATGATGGCCCCGGTGTTGCGCCCATATTCGGCATTGAAGTCATTGCTGATGACGCGGAATTCCTGCGTCGAATCCGGATTGATAGCCACAATGCCGCTGGGCCCGCCCGGAACGCCAGTGTCGTTATTATCAACGCCGTCGAGCATGAAATTATTGTTGCGGCTTCTGGAGCCGTTGACCGAAAATCCCGCGGACGTATCGTTGGTCTGAATCGCACCCGGCGACAGCAATACCAGTTCGTAAGGATTGCGCGTTAAAAGCGGAAGATCCACGATGGTCTTGCTGTCGACCAGGGTGCTGAGCTGATTGGATTCAGTCTCAATCGGAGCCACCTGCTGCCCGTTGACCTCAACGGTCTGCTCCTGTGCTCCCACGGTCAGCGTCGCGTTCAGCACCAGTGCCTGTGCCACGGTCAGGGTAGTATTCGAAAATTTGAACGGACTGAATCCTGATTTTTCGACCGAAACCGTGTAAACGCCAGGAACCAGGTTCGGGGCCGAATAAAAGCCTGACGAATTTGTCTCGACGGCCCGCACCGAATTCGTTCCCTGATTTGTAATCGTGACCCGGGCGCCATCCACCACCGCACCGCTGGGATCGGTCACTACGCCGCTCATCGATCCCGTGTTCTGGGCCAGAAGCTGGATCGAAGACACCATGAGCACGAGCAGGAGAGAAAACTTGACTGACTTCATTAGACATCCTCGCAACAGTTGTTGAGTTACTTTGCTGAATGCTCATTTGAGTGCAATTGCCTCTCCACGCCCCGAGAGATTTTTGAACGGGCACGGCGAGAACGCGCGTGCGCTCGCGAACACATTTCAGGAATGTTTTGTCTGTGCACTTGATGTTGCAGCCAACGAGGTCGCGCTTACAGCAGGTCAGGTATAACGGGCTGGGAGCAAACGGAGATGTTCCGCCACTAGACAGAAGGCATCGGTAGACACGGTGTTGTTAGTACTTCGCAACACCCTGACACAGCCGACGTTCTTGAAAGCCGCACCGGACAAGACATTCCAGGCCTGAACAGTTCACACGCCCGCGCGCGTTCCAAAAAGTGGATGGGGATATGTCTTATTGAATTCAACAAAACACTCTCAACTGGAAGTGTGGAGAAACCTACCTGATCTGGACAAGGTTACTGGTTTCAGACGGGGCAGCGGCCGGCAGCGAAAACTGCGGCGCCCGCCATGAATCGAATACCGATACCTGGTGAACGCATGAAACCGTGCAATTTGGAGCGCACGATTTTTCCGAGAGATATTCTCGCCGGATGTCTTCGGTGGTGTAAGTCTCCAGAGGCACGCCCGGATAGCCGCGCTGCTGGGAGCAGTAATGGACGAGGCCGTCCTCGCAGATATACAAGTAGCGCGCACCCGCGCGGCAGCGCCATTGATTGGGGCGACCTTGCGCAATGTTGTCCTGGAAGCCGTTGATGCGAGTGAAGCTGCTCTTCTCCATCGCCTTCATCTCGTTGTAGATGCCGCGCTCTTCGTCATTTAACGGCTGCAGTTGCCCGGAGCCATCGTGAATGATGCCGATCGTTGAGCTGAAACCCAGGCCCAAGGCCCGCTTGCCGATGGTGAGCGCGTCCTGCGGATTTTTCACGCCGCCGCCTACGACCGAATTGATGTTTACGTGAAAGTCGGCATGTTCGGCGAGCAGCTCGAGTTTCTTGTCCAGCACTTTCAGGCTCTTTTTCGAAACTTCATCCGGTGTAACGTTGTCGATCGAAATCTGGAGCCATTCGAGGCCGGCCCGGTTCAAACGCTGAATACGATCCGCCACCAGCAGATATCCGTTTGTAATCAGTCCCGCGATCATGCCGCGTTTGCGAATCCGCGCGATGATCTCATCGAGTTCAGGATGCAACAACGGCTCGCCACCACTGATGGTGATGACCGCCGTCCCGAGTGCAGCCAGTTTGTCGACACGCTGAAACATGGATTCGGTCGGAACAGGCTTGGAAAAATCGTCGTACTCGTTGCAGTATTCACAAGCCAGATTGCAGCGCCGCACCGGAATAATGTGCGCCAGCAGCGGATGATCGGTCGAGGCGAGCGCTCCCGCGATCATGCGTGCGCCCCGCAAGTTGCGGTGCAACCCTTTGAAACGGCGGCGTAATGTGGTCCCAGTCGAAGACATAGCTACCGTTTTATTAGAGCATAAGCAGGACCGAAGTGCATCGATTGCACAGTGTTCGGGGCGATTTCCAGTGCGAATGGAGAAAGCCGGAAGCGAAACAACTGAGAACCGAGAACCAATAACGAAAAACTGGTATTTTACAAAACCGTTCTTAAGAACATAGCCCCCAGGCCGACAGCCAAACTCCGCAGCCGGGTCAGGAAAGAAACTCGTGCCCGGCATCCCGAAGCACTTTCAACGCGGCTGATGCGGATGGTTCCTTCACCAATACGTAGTCCGTATCAAAAGTAGAAACCGCAAAAATGGGTATGCCGGCCCGGGCCAGCGGATCGAGAAAGGAGTTCAGCACCCCGGTCAGCGAGAACGCGAACGGACCTTCCAGCTTGAAGCATGTCCACGGTGATTCGCATTTCGCATTGTCAGGAGCATGGTCCGAGTCGCAGACGACAGAGAGTTCGTCGGCTGTCCGGGTGATTGAGAGGAAGGAGTCGGCCTTGATCGACGCCGGGATGGGAGCATTCGAAGGCAAGCGGCAAACCGCGAATGTGCCTGCGAGCCGTCGGAATTTCAGCTGCATATGCGTTTCAATCTAGCCGACCGCTCTCACGACAGCGGCCTTGGCCAGCAGGCGCGTCGAATCGAGCGTCGGCAGCGACGATGCCTCCGGCGCAACCAACAATGGAATCTCCGTGCAGCCCAGCACAACCGCGTCGCAACCCTGGTCGGCGAGAGCTCGAATCACTTCCTGAAAATAGGCCAGAGAGCGCGGTGTAAATTGTGCGTTCACCAGTTCATTCATAATGATCTGGTTGATTCTCTCGCGCGCTTGCGTTTCCGGAATGCGATATTCGAGGCCGGCGGCTTGCAACTTTTCCGGATAGACCGGGCCTTCCATCAGGTAGCGCGTTCCCAGCACGCCCAGTCGCTTGAAACGATTTCTGCCAGCCTGGTTCGCGACCTCTTTTGCGATATGCAACCAAGGACGCGGCGAGCGGCGCTCGACCAGATCGAATGCCTGATGAATGGTGTTGTCCGGGCAAATGAGGAAGTCAACGCCGGACTTCGAAAGTTTGTCAGCCGAAGACAGCATCAGGTCGGCAACGCCCTGCCAGTCGCTGGCATAGATGCGGTCCATGTATCGAGCCAGGGGATGCGTGTGCATCGAGACTTCCGGATGATCGTGGCTACCCAGCGCCCGCGCGCCTTCAAGCGCGATGGTGCGATAGCAGAGAGCAGCCCCCTCGGCGCTGCATGCCACGATGCCTATGTGCTGTGTCATCGAAAAAAGTTTACTGCTGAGCGGCCAGCTTCTCGACCTGCTGCAGCATCGTGTCCAGTTCCTGGCGCGAGTAATATTTTCCGTGCGCGACTACCCCGAAAATCTTGCGCGTGTTGCGGATATCGTCGAGAGGATTCTCGTCGAGCAACACCAGATCGGCTACACGCCCTGGCTCTACAACTCCGTATTGATCCATTTTGCCCAGAAACTGCGCTGGTTTGAGGGTCGCGGCCTGCAAGGCTTGCGCCGGAGTGAATCCGCTCTTCACCAGCCACGCCAGTTCATCATGCAAACTGAATCCGGGGATCACATAAGGATCGGGTCCATCGCTTCCGGCCATGAACAGGACACCAGCGTCACGCATGGTCCTCACCAACTCCAGATCGCGTGCAGCCTCGGCTTTCAGCGCTGCCAACTCATTGTCTGAACTATTTTCGCGCAGCTTTGCCGGGTCCCACTGGCTGCGAATGGACGCGGGCACATATTTCAGATTCGGGTTGGATTGAAGCTCCGGGTCGTCGATCCGGCTGTTGGCCTCAGTCCACACCAGGGTCGGTACTTGCCATGTATTGCTCTGCGCAAGCTGAAGAAATAATCTTCCAGACTTGGCCCGATCGTAGCTAGCCGTAGCCTGGGACCCCAGTTCCCCGTAGGTGGCGTAGTCGCGTTTCGCTAAAGCGGCGAGTCCCTGGGCGCGAATTTCATCCTCGCGAGAAGAGCACGCCAGCAGAATTCCTGTCAGGTGCTCAATGCTTTTTTGTCCCGCCGTTGAGGCCTCGCGAACGCTCACGGCGTAGGGAACATGCCCGACGAAAGGGATTTTCTGTCTCTTCGATTCATCGGCAATCGCGAAATAGGAATCGCGCGGGACCGAAAGTATCTTGACGAAATCCAGGCCACGCTTTTTCACCGCGTCCACCGCCTGGCGCGCTTCTTCCGGGGTGTTCACGGCAATGGTCTGCTTGTCGCTCTTTCCTCCCGCCAGAAACGGGCCGGCGAGAATCAGCCGCGGACCCAGCAGTGCGCCGCTTTCGATCCGGTCGCGGCGGCTCTCAAGCACATCCGGATCCCCGCCCATATCACGCACGCCGGTCACGCCATTCGCGATATAGAGCGGATAAATCACCTTCTCATCCCAGGCCGGTGAAACAAAAGCGCTGTGCACATGCATGTCCCAGAGGCCGGGCGCCATGTATTTTCCGTTGGCGTTGATAATCTGAATATTGTGGTCGGAAGCGACAAACCCCAGTTTCGCCACCCCGGTGATGTGCCCTTTTTTGATTACAACAGTCAGCCCAGTGGCGATGGTGCCGTCGCGCACATTCACCACATTGACATTGGTGAAAATCAGCACCTGGGCCGGAGGCTTCGCGGCGCCAAAAGAAGCGTACTCAGGCACAGCCACACGATGAGCGAGGCGAGAATCCTTCGCGTTCCTCTGTGTCCTCTGTGGTTCATTGGTTTGTGTCACGTAAATCCAGAAAAGGCTAAGTGTGGGCGGCCGCGGCGTCAAACAAATTCAGGAACGTGACTTTCTTTTCCGAGGGAAGGAACGAAGCTTCGAAGGAATTGCGCGCCAGTTCTCGCAGATGCTCCTCGGTAAAACCGAAAGACTGCTGGGCCAGTTGGTATTCCCGCGCCAGAGACGTACGAAACATCGCAGGATCGTCAGTGTTCAGCGTGATCATGAGCCCCTGATCGAAATACTGCCGCACCGGATGATCACTCAATGCCGCGCATGAGCCCGTCTTCAAATTGCTCGTCAGGCAGATTTCTACTGGAACCTGGCGCGTGGCCAGTTCTTCGATCAGTTCAGGGTCCTGCGCCGCAGTCAGTGCGTGTCCAATGCGTTCCGCGCGCAGATTGAGCGCTCCCCAGATGGATTCGGGCCCGGCATTCTCGCCCGCGTGGGCGGTCAGGTGAAGTCCGTTTTCAGCGGCGTAGGCGTAGGCATCACGAAACAGCTCAGGCGGCCCTTTCTGCTCGTCGCCGCCGATGCCAACCGCCACGACACTCCGCTCCCGGTAGTGAACTGCTACTTCAAACACCTCGCGAGCCGCGACCGCGCCGAACTGGCGTACCGCGTCAAAGATCCATAGCAACGAGACGCCAAAGTCGCGCTCTCCCTTTTGGCGGCCGCGATCCAGGCCTTCAAAGAACGCAGCAAAATCCTGCTTGCGCCACAAACACACCCCGACCGACACATACACCTCGGCATGCAGTACGTTCTGAGCTTTTAGTCGTTCCATTAACCGGTAGGTGATGAGTTCGTAATCGTCGGCGGTTCGCAAGTCTTCGGTGACAGCCTTGAAGGCCATCAGAAATCCGTTGAAATCCTTGTAGCTGTAGAGCTGCTCAATGTCCCACAGCGTGCTGGGCTTACCGTGCCGCTGGCGCAGTTCAAGCAGCGTCGTAGGATCGATCGCACCCTCGAGATGCAGATGCAGCTCGGCCTTGGGAAGCGTGACGATGAATGAACTGGGCTGCGACGCCATACCTTAATTGTAGATTGAAGTGGAGGCGTTTTGCAGGGGAATAGCTTGAGGCTTCCGTATTACAGATTAAAGTTCCGCTTTTCCTGGAAGCGTCATCCTGAACGGGCCTTGAGGCCGTGAAGGCTCCAGCGTGTAGCGCAACGTGCTCGCCCAGGCAACCGTAGCGCTCGGCGCCAGATCCTTCGAGGCTGAAGTCCTCTCAGGATGACGCCAAACACAATTCTCAGTCTGAAATTTCTCTAGCTCTTCTGACGGCAGAACTCACTGTGATGGCGGCTGTAAAAGAAGTAGATCGCGAGGCCAAGCGCGAGCCAGATAACGAAACGCAGCCAGGTGATGACCGTCAGTCCGGTCATCAGTCCGCCGCACAGCAGGACCGAAATCATCGGGAACCAGGGAACAAACGGAACCCGGAAAGAGCGCGGACGATCCGGCTGCCGCCGGCGCAAAAAGATCACGCCCAGCGAGACCAGAACGAACGCAAACAGCGTGCCAATATTGGAAAGATCGGCCGCGTCGCCGATGTCCACGAGGCCTGCTGGAATTCCAACCGCAAAGCACGCAATCCAGGTAGACCAATACGGAGTCTTGTACTTGGGGTGCACGACAGAAAAAAGCTTCGGCAGCAGCCCGTCACGCGACATGGCGTACCAGATTCGCGCCTGTCCATATTGAAAGACCAGCAGTGACGAGATCATTCCCATCAGTGCGCCCACCACAATCACTGAGCGGAAGAACGGATGTACGCCCAGATATTTGAGTGCATAGGCCACAGGCGCTTCCGCCGCTTCTCCCGAAACAAAAGTCGTGTACTTCATCATGCCCAGCAGCACAATGGCGACGCCCACATAAAGGATGGTACAGATAATCAGGGACGCAATGATGCCGAACGGCAAATCGCGTTGCGGAGTTTTACACTCCTCGGCTGCGGTCGAGACCGAATCGAATCCAATGTAAGTGAAGAAGACGATCGCGCCGCCGGTAACGATTCCCGCAAAGCCCGAGGGAGCGAAGGGCGTCCAGTTGGCTCTGTTCACCAGCATGCCGCCGACCACCAGGAAAGTGAGGATGGCGCCGATCTTGATCAGCACCATCACGTTGTTCGCGCCCGCCGACTCCTTCACCCCGCGCACCAGCAGCAGTGTCAGGATAAAAACGATCAGGAAACCGGGAACATTGAAGTACGCGCCTGTCCAATGCCCTGAGGCCCATACGGGACTTGCCCACGCGCTGGGCAGGTTGACTCCGAAAGCCGCCAGTTGTGCCTTGGCGTATCCGCTGAAACCTACAGCCACGGCGACGTTGCTTACTACATACTCGAGAATCAAA
The DNA here is from genome assembly GCA_963795245.1 of Terriglobia bacterium. Taxonomy (GTDB): domain Bacteria; phylum Acidobacteriota; class Terriglobia; order Terriglobales; family Acidobacteriaceae; genus JAIQFF01. Next base: position 230,102 of record CAWCHA010000002.1, read on the forward strand.
TCCCAGCCAATAACCCAGGCAAAAATCTCGCCCAGAGTCGCGTACGAATAAGTGTAGGCGCTGCCGGCAATCGGAATCATCGACGCCAGTTCGGCATAACACAGACCTGCAAAGCTGCAAGCCACAGCCACCAGCAAAAACGAGATCGCGATGGAAGGGCCGGCCGGTGGACGTCCATGCATCAGCGCGCCCGCGGTGCTACCCGTGCGCAGGAAGTTGCCGATCAGGTCGAGAACCTGCGCATGCAGGATAGACGGCGCCTCGAAGTGCTCCCCGGCTGCAGCGGTACCGGTAAGAACAAAAATCCCCGAACCGATGATCGCGCCGATTCCCAGCGCGGTCAGTGACCACGGGCCGAGCGTCTTCTTAAGACGATGACCCGGCTCGTCGGCCTCCGCAATCAGTTTGTCGATGGACTTGCAGCAGAGCAGTTGGTGTTCAGAAGTTCGGGCCGATGGTGGCTGTGCCAAGGGTGATCTGTCTCCTGGGGGAGCGTCAGGCATTTGCCCCTGGCAGTAGCCAATCCACGGCTGACTGCCAGTGGCTGAACGCCCGATGCCCTTCTAGCGCTTCGCTGTACCGCGTGCCAGCTTCTTCACCTTGCGCTTGGCTGAACCGCGAGCGTATTCGCGCGGTTTAAGCGGGTTATCTGTCTTACGCTTCTTGCGCGACGCGCGCTTGGTCTTCTTGCGTTCTTCTTTAGTCAGTGTGCTTGTGTTTGCCATGAGTGCTGTTCGTTTCTCCTTAGAAATGCTGGAAAGCCAGCTTTTAGCCATTAGCTCTTAGCCTTTAGCCAAACCGTCGAGAACTTGAGTGTTGGCTAAAAGCTAAGAGCTGACCCCCTCCAGTTGCGCATACTTCTCCACCAGCTTCTTCAAACCGAAGCGAGGGAATTGTACCGTAATCTTGGCATCTTCACCTTCTCCTTCGCGCTGGTAGACCGTGCCCTCACCATATTTAGGATGGCGAACCTTCTGTCCCGGGCGAAAGCCTTTTTTGCCTTTTGGCGCCTCAACCGGCAGCTTCGGGACACTGAATTTCTTCCCTCGCGAGGCGAAGAAGTCGGCGATATTCTCAATCGAGTTGTAAGACTTGCCCGGCTGCGACGCCGCCTCAGCCTGCTGTTTCTGCTGACCATTCCAGGCCGCGCTCTGGTCTTCGTCCTCATAAGCGTAATGCGTGGATTCTGGCCCCTGTGGTTGATACGGTTGGCGCGGCTGGTGCGGTCGCGGGCGGCCCGCCCTTGCATAACCGGACGCATACGAGTCGCTCGCAGCCACACGGCCTCCCCTGCCCTTTCTCGATGTTCCTAAGTCTTCCACCAGTTCCACCGGAATCTCTTCCAGAAAACGGGACGGAATACTCGCCTCAGGCAGATCCGTGCCGTAACGACGTCGATAAACTGCCCGAGTCACGACCAGCGTGTCCATCGCCCGGGTCATGCCTACATAGCAAAGCCGCCGCTCTTCTTCGACATCGTCAGGCTGAAGAAATGTCCGCGAATGCGGAAACAGGCCTTCTTCCAGTCCGCCAAGAAAGATCAGCGGAAACTCCAGGCCCTTGGCGGCATGGAGAGTCATGAGTGTGATCTGGGCGCGTTCGTCGTAAGCGTCAGCATCACTGACCAGCGCCGCATGATCAAGAAACTGGTCAAGAGTTTCCCCGCGATCGCGCGAGTCCATGGCAGCATTGACGAGTTCGCGAAGGTTTTCGACCCGTGAAAAAGCTTCAGGCGTGTCTTCCTCTTCCAGCAGCTTGATATATCCCGTGCGATCAATCAGAAATTTAAGAATCTCAGCAGTTCCAGCCACTGGTGCATCGAAAACGGAACTCGAACTGTCGCTGGCGACGTCCGCAGGCACACTCTTCGCAGTTTCCACCACCGCCGGGAAATCAACCTCTTCGTCCGCCCCCAGATCCCCGCCAAAATCAAACGAGAAATTATCCGGACTGAAATCAGTGTCGTCTTCGACCACAACCAGGTCGGCAGCGGCCTGCTCAGCCGCAGCGGTTTCTTCCAAATGCTCCACAATCGTCCCGGTCAGAATCGCACGCCCATCCTGGATGATGTTGGCGAACGTCTTGAGCGCCGCCACCGCTCGCGGCGGCAACAACTGTCGCTTGGTCACTTCCGAAATCGCGCCCCACAGAGAAAGCCCAGTCTCAAGCGCCACTCGTTCGAGGGTCTCAATACTGGTCTTGCCGATTCCGCGGACCGGAGTGTTGATCACGCGCAGCAAAGAGATAGTGTCATCCGGGTTATGAATGACTTTAAGGTACGAGATCATGTCCTTGATCTCGGCGCGCTCGTAAAACGAGAATCCCCCAACCACGTGATACTTCAACCCGTAACGCCGCATGGCTTCTTCATAGAGCCGCGACTGTGAATTCGTCCGGTAGAGCACGGCGGCTCGTGCGTTCTCTCCCTGATCCACCGCCTCGCGCAAATATTTCGAGATGTAGTCGGCGGCAAAGAGCGCCTCGTTTTCGCCGTCCGGCGCTTCGTAGTAACCGATTTTCGCGCCACCTTGCCTCGAAGTCCAAAGGTTCTTGCCTTTGCGCTTGATGTTGTTCGCCACCACGGCCGACGCCGCCTGGAGGATGTTCTGCGTCGAGCGGTAGTTCTGCTCCAGCCGAATGATCTTGGCCTCGGGAAAATCTTTTTCAAATTCCAGGATGTTGCGAATGTCCGCCCCGCGCCAGGAGTAGATCGACTGATCTTCATCGCCCACGGCGCAGATGTTGTGATGCGTGCCCGCCAGCATCCGCATCAGTTCGTACTGCGGACGGTTCGTATCCTGATACTCGTCGATCATGACGTACTGATAGCGGCGATTGTAATAATCACGAACCGTTGAAACGGCTTTCAGCAGGCGCACAGTTTCAAGCAGCAAGTCGTCAAAATCGAGAGCATTCGCCTTGCGCAGCTCCTTGCGATACTCCTCGTAGATGTGTGCCACCTTCTCGGTTTTGGGATCGCCCGACTTCAGATACACTTCCTGCGGATCGAGCATATGGTTCTTGGCCCACGAAATATGCGACAACACGGAACGCGGCGTAGTCTGCTTGTCATCAACGCCAAGCCGCCGCATGACTGATTTCACCAGCTGCTGCTGGTCAGACTCGTCGTAAATGACAAAGCTCTTCGTCAGTCCAATTGGCGGTTGCCCGGGCACAGCCGAAGGAACGCGCAACTGCTCGATGTCCCGCCGCAGTACGCGCACGCAAAAAGAATGAAAAGTTGAAATGGTCGGCTTGGCGATGGAGAGGCCGCCCACCAGCTTGTCCACCCGTTCGACCATCTCCTGGGCGGCCTTGTTGGTAAAGGTCATCGCCAGGATGGCTTCCGGCATTACTCCCTGAGTTTCAATAAGATACGCGATGCGATAGGTGATGACCCGGGTCTTGCCGCTGCCCGCGCCAGCAAGAATGAGCACCGGCCCATCCGTGGTCTCAACGGCGGCGCGCTGTTGCGGATTGAGTTTGTCGAGGAAAGACAAATGTGGAACGAAATCCGAGTTAACCTTGCTGCGATTCAGTTCGCATTGGCGGACTTCGCCAGTCTCACCTCGCGCCCATAAGTCCCATTCTTCCTACGTACCAGGAGGGCCAGAGAAATAGGGGCATCGACGGCAGCACGGCGCCGAAATCCAGTCTGGCAGGTGCAATCCAAATCTGAAAGGAATTGGAGAACCACGGACACAACCGACGGCCAAGAACCCCAATTTCGGCCAATGCAAGAGGTAGCATACTTAAGAGGCAATGCCCTTAGGCCTTCGTACGACCCGCGTGTATCAAAAGGACCCTGGTGAGACAAGGCGCATCACCAGACCGTAAGAAATCCCTCTTTACTCAGGCGCCTTCAGCGCGGCCTTCCATGATGCTTTCCCGTCAGTCACTCTGCAATGTCAGTGTGCGTAGGCTCTGCCCAATAGTTTCGCTTCCAACCTTGGATTCATAGGCCTTTGCATCGTAGTCTCTATCGAACATTGCGTCGCTTCATCTCGAAATCAAGTCTGCCACCAGCCTCCGAGAACAACGAACTAGTCCTTCGCTCTAGCCTCATCCCCAAGACCACGCCGTCGTGGCCGGACTGTTCGCCGAGCCTTGACAGGAGAAACTGTTTAGCAGAATCGGATGTGAATTCCATCGACTGTCGTAACCTAAATTTAGAGGACTACCTGGATTTTACAGGGCTGGTTAAAAACTTGTAAACGATCAGGTCCCGATTACGGCACGTCGATGCGGGATGAACGTGATTGAAGCTTGCTTTTGCAGTTCCGCTATCCTGTTGTCACTGCGTTCCGAACAGCCTTGCATTCTTCGCACGGACAGACATCCCGGAGAAACTGCCAGGAATAAATGCCCAACTCGTGCCCGTCATTCCAATGAAACTTGATGGCGTATTTGCCCACCGGATCGGCCGACAAGGGCCTGGCGGCTTCCTTGAACATAGGCAGGGCACCAGGCGCGAGTTTGGGCTTTTCGCCAGGTTTACGGCCTGACTTGCTACGCTCGTCATCACAGAGAGCGCAAGGACAGGCGTCGCGCAGAAAGGGAAACGCGTAGTGCGACCGATGGCCGTCTTTCCACTCAATGTCCACCCCAGTTCCAGTCGTCAGGTTCACTTTTACGGACTTGGGATCGGGCGCCGAGGTCATGTTTTCAGTATAACCTTCGTTTTCGTGTGGGGCGGACACTCTCGTCCGCCGCCTTTGACTTTAATTTTCGGAGTTTACTTTTGCATTGAACCTCAAAGACGAAATCAAAAGCGGCGGACAGGATTGTCCGCCCCACACACATTGGCAAAATGCCGGAAATTCAGATAAAATTACCTTTTAACAGATCAATTTCTGCACTTACCTGGAGTAGTCAATGGCACAAGTATGTGAGCTCTGCGGCAAGGGGCCGCAATTCGGAAACAATATCAGCCACGCCCACAACGTCACCAAGCGGCGATGGAATGTAAACCTGCGCCCGGTGCACGCCAAAGTAGGCGCCGCGACCCGCCGCATCCGCGTATGCACCTCCTGCCTGAAAAGCGGCAAAGTCGTTAAAGCGTAAAAGCCCCACCCCTCCAACACTTGTAGAGATGCGCGCAGATCCTTCACCCGGCTGAAGCCAGGATTCAGGATGACGCCGGTTTCTCGTCCTGCTGCTTTCGAACCCTCGCCTCACTTCATGATGGCGTCATCATGAACGGCCTTCAGGCCGTGAAGGATCTGGCGCGGAGCGGCAAGAACCTGCTGTTCTTCCACTCGGACGCATCCTGCGATTCGGGCTCTCACGCCAAAGTCGAAGTTTCGCTTCTCAATATATATCGTGTTACGATATATATTGACATGGCACAGAAATTAGCTCTTTCCGATTACCAGGCCTTGGCTGAACTGCGCTACCAGATTCGCCGCTTTCTCCACTTCAGCGAACAGGCCGCCCGGATGATGGACCTTGAACCCCAGCAGCATCAGTTGATGCTGGCGCTGAAAGGGCTGCCAGCGGGATTGCTCCCAACCATTAAGACCCTGGCGGAGCGAATGCAAACCCAGCACCACAGCACTGTCGAACTCGTGAACCGGCTTTCCCGCGCCGGACTGGTGCGACGAAGCCGCACCGGCGAAGACCGCCGCCAGGTCCTGCTCATTCTTACTGCGAAGGCCGAGAACATGCTGACCGAATTATCCATGGGCCACCAGGCCGAGTTCCGTACTCAAGGCCCTGCCCTGGTCGCCGCGCTGGAACGCGTAATGCGGCCCACCAAGTCCGCCAGCGGATCCAAATCCAAGACTTCCTCCGAATCAGTCGAGCAGGCGGGATAGCCATGCCGAGATCGCACAATAGCCACAACGAAACTGACAAAGCCGGAAGCGGCGACGGTAGCCATCCTCCAATTGCGGCCACAGGCACGCAACCCGGCGACACGACTCTCGCCGAGCCGGCTCAATTCCGCATGGTGCTGGTATCGTTTCTCGCAGCCGGCATCGGATTGATTGCCGGCGGCATAGCCTTTCTCCTCTACAAGCTAATCGGCCTGCTCACCAACATTTCTTTCTACGGACGCTTTGCCGCCGATTTCATCAGCGCTCGCCACAATCATCTGGGGTTGTGGGTCATCCCGATTCCCGTGATCGGCGGAATCATCGTTGGGATCATGGCGAAGTATGGCTCGTCGAAGATCAAAGGACACGGCATTCCGGAAGCCATGGAAGCTGTGCTCTTCAATCGCAGCCGTATCCAGCCGCGGGTAGCCATACTGAAGCCGATCTCGGCGGCCATCGCCATTGGCACCGGCGGTCCCTTCGGCGCCGAAGGTCCGATTATTCAAACCGGCGGCGCGGTGGGCTCTCTGGTCGGACAGCTTTTTCACACCACGGCGTCGGAGCGCAAAGTGTTGCTGGCTTGCGGGGCTGCAGCCGGAATGTCGGCAACTTTCAACACTCCAATCGCCGGCGTGATTCTCGCCATTGAGCTGTTGCTCTTTGAATTCAAGGCGCGGTCGTTCATCCCTCTGGTCGTTGCCAGCACTTTGGCGACTGCGGTCCATATGCAACTGCTGGGCGCCGGCCCGATGTTCACGGTCCGAACCATGGACTTCGGCGTCCCCCGCGCCTTGCCGTTCTATCTGCTGCTTGGCGTGGTTTGCGGACTGGCGGCGGTCGCCTTCAGCAAGTTGCTTTACTGGACCGAAGACCAGTTCGAAAAGTTGCCCATCGACGAACTCTGGTGGCCCGCGATCGGCGCCCTCGGGCTCGGCGTCATCGGATATTTCGTCCCCAGGGTTTTGGGCGTTGGCTACGACACCATCAGCGACATCCTGAACGCCAACCTGGTGTGGAAAGTTCTGATCGTAGTCATGCTGGCCAAGGCCGTTGCTCTGGTCATTTCTCTCGGATCGGGAACCTCAGGCGGACTGCTCGCTCCCATGTTCATGTCCAGCGCGGCGCTGGGCGGCGTATTCGCCATGGGAATGAACGCGGTGTTCCCGGCCGCAAACCTCTCCGCCGGAGCATTTGCCCTGGTGGCCATGGGCGCGGTGTTTGGGGCAGCTTCGCGCGCCGCGTTTTCGTTCATCGTGTTCGCCTTCGAAATCACTCGCGACTACAATTCCGTCTTGCCATTAATGCTGGTCACCGTCATTGCCGACGGAATTGCTATTCTCCTCATGCCCAAAGCGTCCATCATGACTGAGAAACTCGTCCGCCGCGGGCTGCGCATCCATCAGGACTACGAAGCTGACGTGCTGCAACAGATGGTGGTCTCGGAAACCATGGATCGCGACGCGCCCACTCTTCGTGCCGAGATGCCAGTAAGCGAACTCGCGGAACGCGTCGCCCGCCACGAACCGGAAGTCAGCCGTCATCAGGGAATGTTACTGCTCGACCCGGAAAACAACCTGGTCGGAATCATTACGCGTGGCGATGTGCTGCGCGCTCTGGATGAAGATCCCTCCGGAACCATGACGCTGCTCGAAGCAGGAAGCCGCAAAGTGATCGTGACCTATCCGGACGAGACCCTGCACGAAGCCGCCGCCAAGATGCTGCGCAATGACATCGGACGCCTGCCGGTGGTCGACCGCAAAAATCCGCAACTCGTAGTTGGTTATCTGGGCAGGCCAGGGATCATGGCAGCCCGGCTCCATCGACTGGATGACGAACACGTACGTGAGCCGGGCTGGGTCAAACGGTTTCAGTGAAACGCGAGCAGCGGTTACGCCCAGCGTCAGTGAGTGGCCTTATTTTTTGTGGGCGTCATAGTGAGACTATTTTTTTTGATGACGTCATGCTGGGCAGCCTTCAGGCCGTGAAGGATCTGGCGCGAACCGACAAGGACTCCGTCGACCGGTTTATACACGACACGGCGAAATCGTAGTGACAAACATCACAGGCAATCGCACAAATCTGTGCCGCCCCGCGCCGGATCCTTCACCCGGCTAAAGCCGGGATTCAGGATGACGCAATTTTTGGAATGGGCCACTGATCGCGGCCTCGATGAGCGCCGGAACCCGGCCTTTACTTGGATTGCAACGGAACCGCGGCAACTCTCTTCTGCGCCGCTGCGATCAGCGGTCGCAGGGCCTGAACCGAAACCCCCAGCGTGCCGCCGGAGAAGCCGTCGATGTAGGCTTCGTTGATGCCAATCACCTCGCCCTGCGAGTTGAATACCGGGCCGCCGCTGCCGCCGTGAGCAGTCGGTGCGTCATAAATTAGCTTGTCGCCGACTACATCTCCCAAATGTCCACAAGTTGCCGACGGACGAATCAGCGATAGCGCTGCCAGTTCATTGGCGGCCCCAATGTCGTCCCTGCGATATGCCAGGCGTTCGTAAACCGCTGGCGGCGATTTTGCCACCATCCCCAGCACGCCCATGGGATAACCCACTACCGCCACCAACTCTCCCGGATTCGAGACTTTCTCGGCCAGCGGAAGCGGGCGCAACCGGCTGATCGCCAGCGAATTCTCAACATGCAGCACAGCCAGATCGCCGTGCGCCGACAGAACCAGCGGCGTGATATCGACCGGCAGCGGGAACCCTGGGAAGAAGGCCACCAGTTTTTCCAGCTCAGGCTTGGCACCCTTCAGGATCAGCGCGTCCGACTCCGCGTCCCCGTACCACGGCTCAGCCACATGGCGGTTCGTAGCCAACAATCCCTCCGCCACGACAAAGCCTGTTCCCGAGATACGGGCACGAACCGATGCCCGATGTCCGGGCATGGAAACGTGATAAACCCCGTAGATGTAGCAGATAGAATTTCTGTACCGATTCAGCACCAGCGACGGCATAGCCTGTTCCTGCTTCAGTTCGTCCACGTCGCGGGTTAGCTGGCGGAGTTCATCCTGGTGATCGTTGGTGAGGATTGGACGGCTCGGCGTCTCCGCCACCGGAAGTGCGGCGGCTCGCGCATAGTAGTGCACCAGGACCCCGGTTCCGACGAGCAGGAACAGCCCCAACACCACTTCCACCATGCGAGCCCAGGTGGTGCAGACCGGTTCTTCTCCCGATGAATGCTGATTATCGACCATGAAAGCGAACGGGCCGCCGCGGCAAATCAGGGGAGGGAAATGCGTGTCCGCCGGGCAGACCTGTGACCTACTATTCTGGGGCATGGAGGCGGAGCCTCCTAGGGTACGGAAGGTGATGTACGGGTGGACCTAGGGTTCGTGAATACCGAGACGTTCGGACATTTCCTGATATAGAAAACCCTCACCAGGGCGGTAGGGCTGGATCCATTCCCCATCAATCACAAACTGCGGAATGGCACGCTTGCCGGTGCGGGCAATGACCTCAGCGGCGGCGCCAGGCGTGGTTTCGATATTCACGTCTTTAAACGGGATGTTATGGCTTTCCAGAAAGCGCTTGGCGACGCGGCAATCCGGGCACCAAGTGGCGGAATAGACAACAATTTCCATATTCTTAAGCTCTTCTTTGCGGCCTTTGCGCGACTTTCTTGGCGTCCTTTGCGGTAAGGCCTTCGACGGCAAAGTTGGCAAAGAAAACAAAGCCGCCAGCGTAAGCTGACGGCTGAAAGTTGATCGCTGAACCTCTAACTATTCTCGTACAACAACACACCCTCGGCCTTCTCGGAATCCACCGGACGGTAATACAGCTTCTGTCCATCCAGAAAGACTTCAATAAACGCCGGGCGGGTGGTAATCGTGCCCTGGATCAGCGCTTCCGAAAGCGGATCTTCGATGTACTTCTGCAAAGCCCGACGCAGAGGACGCGCACCGTAACTGCGATCTCCCACCGTCTGGCTCAGGATCCACTTCTTGGCTTCGTCGGTCACGGTCACCGTGATCGATTTCTGCGAGAGATTCTGATTCAGCAAGTTCACCATCAGTTCCAGAATCTGGATCAGGTCCTGCTCGCTGAGCGCCATGAACAGAATGATCTCGTCCAACCGGTTGAGGAATTCCGGATTGAAGGTGCGTTTGACTTCACCCTTCACCAGGTCTTCCACTTTGCCGGAAATCATGTCCTCGTTGGTTGACTGGAAGCCCAGGCCTTCGCGCTTCTGCAAGTGCCGCGCGCCAATGTTCGAGGTCATGATGATGATCGTGTTCTTGAAGTCGACGGTGTTGCCGAGTCCGTCGGTGAGCTGGCCGTCTTCAAATACCTGCAACAGGATGTTGAACACGTCGGGATGCGCCTTCTCCACTTCGTCCAGCAGAACGACGGAGTAAGGTGCACGCTTCACTCGCTCGGTAAGCTGACCGCCTTCTTCGTAACCTACGTATCCCGGAGGCGAGCCAATCAGCTTCGAGACCGAGTGCTTCTCCATGAACTCGGACATATCGAAGCTGACCAGCGACTTCTCGCTGCCGAACATGAAGTGGGCCAGGGTGCGGGCCACTTCAGTCTTGCCGACGCCCGTCGGTCCCAGAAACAGGAACGAACCAATCGGCCGGTTCGGACTCTTCAGGCCAGCGCGGCTGCGGCGAATGGCGCGAGCCAATGCAACGATCGCTTTGTCCTGCGAGATGATCCGCTTGTGCAGCTCTTCTTCGATACGCAGCAGCTTCTGCGACTCTTCTTCTTTAATCGAGGTGATGGGAACGCCGGTCCAGCGCGACACCACGTCCTCGATGTCCTCCCGACCGACAACGCCGGTGGAGGATTCATCGAGGTGGTATTTTTCGCGAAGGCCGCGCAGGTTCTCGCGTTCCTTGCGTTCCTCGTCCGAGTAGAAGCGCGCCTTCTCGAACTCGTGGTTCGCGATAGCGTTCTCCATACGGTGGACGATGAACTTGATGCGCTTCTGGACTTCGGTGATCTCCTCGGGCAGCGAAGTCTGGCGCAGTTTTACACGCGCGCCGGCTTCGTCGATCAGATCGATGGCCTTGTCCGGCAGAAAACGGTCCGGGATATAGCGATTGGAATGCGAAACCGCGAAGTTGATGGACTCGTCGGTGTACGTGACGGCATGAAACTTCTCGTATCGCTCTTTGATCCCGAACAGAATCTTGGTAGCGTTGACTTCATCCGGCGGCGGAACTTTTACCGCCTGGAAACGGCGCTCCAGCGAACGATCTTTTTCGATCGACTTGCGATACTCACCCGGAGTCGTGGCTCCGATGCACTGAATCTCACCGCGAGACAACGCTGGCTTCAGGATGTTCGCAGCGTCGAGCGACCCTTCCGCCGAGCCCGCGCCCACCAGGGTATGCAACTCGTCGATAAAGATGATGGAATTCTGCGATTCCATCAGCTCTTTCATGATGGTCTTCAGACGCTCTTCAAACTGGCCGCGATACTTGGTGCCCGCGACGATCAGCGAAAGATCAAGTCCGAGGATGCGCTTGTCGGCCAGGAACGACGGAACTTCGCCGTCAGCGATACGCTGCGCCAATCCTTCGACAATAGCGGTCTTGCCCACACCAGGCTCACCAATCAGAACCGGATTGTTCTTGGTGCGGCGGCACAGAATCTGAATCACACGTTCCAGTTCGCCATCGCGCCCGACCAGCGGATCAAGCTGGTTGTCCATCGCGGCCTGTGTCAGGTCGCGGGAAAATTCACTGAGTAATGATGACTCGCGCTGACGCTGCGGCGTCGATTTCTCCTGGCTGCTGCGCGCCAATTCTTCACGAATCGTCGAAAGTCTCAGACCACGCTCGTGCAGAATCTCGGCCGCAAAGCACTTCTCTTCTCTCAGCAGACCCAACAGCAAATGCTCAGTACCGATGTGTTTGTGGGAGAGTCTCTCCGCTTCTTCCGCGGCATAAGCCAGCACCCTCTTGCACTCGTTGCTTAAAGGAAGGTCCACCGAGGTCGAGACTTTTTCCCGGATGGTGGTGTGTCCTTCAATCTGCTTGCGAATGGATTCAACCGAGGCATGCGACCGCAGGAACCGGTTGGTCAGGGCTTTGTCTTCGCGCAGAAGTCCCAGCAACAGGTGTTCAGTCTCAATATAAGGAGAACCGAACTGGCTGGCTTCGTAGCGCGCAAAGAAGATAACGCGCCTCGCTTTTTCCGTATAACGTTCAAACATAAAGCCCTACCCCCCTTAGGCTCTACTGAGGACCGAGGTTCCTGCTTGCGGCCCGAACCCTGGGAAACTTGCCGTCCTCATCATTATTGCAATCAAGGTGCCAAGCCGTCTATGGCCCGTAAGCGCTAATGGAAACTTCTGCTTCATTACCAAAGAAACCGGGCATTGCATTACAACCAACTGAGAATCGGGAACTGCAAACTAATAACTGACTTCTTTCTGCTTTGCATTTTGGAACATGTCACATTGTGTCATCCCTGCCCGGAAAGTGTCTCCGGCGCGACCTCTTCCATTTTTCCTCGCTGCAACCGCAAAACCCGATGACAACGCCGGGCAAAGGCAAAATTGTGGGTAGCAATAAGAGAAGTCAGCTGGTAATCGCGATGGAGCCGTGCGATCAATTCAAAAACCGAGTCCGCCGTTCGGCTATCGAGGTCGCCGGTGGGTTCATCCGCCAGCAGCAACTTGGGCTGAGTGATAAGCGCCCGGGCCAGAGCCACACGCTGCTGCTCACCGCCGGAAAGTTCTCCCGCCCGATGATGAGAGCGTTGCTCCAGACCTACCTCGTGCAGCCATCGCGAAGCCTCCGCTTCCGCTTTCGCCTTGGGTAGACCCCTCAGCAGAAGCGGCATGGCCACGTTTTCCAGTGCCGTGAATTCCGGCAGAAGGTAGTGGAACTGCCAGACGAAACCGAGTTCATGATTTCGAAATCCAGCCGCGTCATCTTCTGAAAGCGAACTCAATCGCAAGTGGGCGCAGTATACGTCACCCGCAGAAGCACGATCAAGAGCGCCGAGGATGTGCAACAAGGTACTCTTGCCCGAACCGGACTCACCCACGATCGCCAGCATCTCTCCTCTGGCCACCTGAAACGACAAATTTTCAAAGAGCACCAGGTCCGACTCGCCAGAGCGAAAGATTTTCTTCAGCCCTTCGACTCGCAGGATCGATTCCTGTTCAATTAGATGCAAGAAGGTGGCTCCTCGGCTCAAGCTGGCTACGGCCACTGGCTTCCGGCCTTTTTAGCTCTTAGCTCTGGCTAAACCCCGCGTTTGGGCGTCTGGTCAGGCTGGAAACAATTGTTTCGGGGTGCACCTTCATTAAAACATGAACCGAGTCGCGGACGCCTCCTGCTCTCCATTTTGGAAAGCTCCTGTGAAGCGAACCTTAAGCCCGATTCTGGATAAATACGACATGACGATGGTCACAATACTGGCCCAGGGTCACTCGTAGCGGAGAGCTTCGGCAGGAAGAATGCGCGCCGCCGACCACGATGGATAGATCGTGGCCACCAGCGAAATCCCAATCGCCACCAGTGCCACCAACCGCCATCGATCAGCGCGCGGCGCAAACGGCACATAGTCGATGGAATAAACCTCGGGCGCCAGCGACAGCAGATGATAGTGCCCTCCGGCCCATGAAAGCGCATACCCGAGCACCAGCCCAATCGCCGTCCCGATCACGCCAATCAACAATCCCTGCATGATGAACAAGCGCCGCACCTGCGACTTGCGCGTTCCCATCGACATGAGCACGGCGATGTCGCGAGTCTTTTCCATCACCATCATGGTCAGAGAGATCAGAATATTCAGCGCCGCAACCAACACAATCAGGCCGATCGTGATGAACGTCACCAGTCGTTCCAGTCGCAGAGCGCGGAACAGAGATTTGTTCTGTTCCATCCAGTTGGTCGCCATGAAACCTTTCCCTGCGGCTTTTTCCAGTTGCTCGGAAATCTGCCCCGCCTGGTAGATGTCGTCCACTTTGAACTCGAGCACCGTGATCTGGTCGCCCAGTCCTTCAAGATTCTGCGTGTCCGACAGACGAGTAAATGCCCACGAACTGTCGTAATCGAAAAATCCGGAGCTGAAAATCCCCACCACGCGAAAGCGGCTGTACTTCGGCACCAACCCAAACGGAGTCAGCTCGCCCTGCGGACTTGTCACCAGCACCACGGAATTCAGCGTCACGGCAAGATCTGCGGCAATATCCTTGCCAAGAACAATCGGCGGCATGGCCGCCACCCGCTCCTGCACTGAATTCAAATCGTCAGGGGACTTTTCATTGTTTGAACCTGGAACGCCAGGATCTCCCGAGGCCGCGTAGGGACGGGTCCTCAACCCGCCCTGGGCGGATCGAAGATCCGGCGACAGGTTTTTATTCTCCCCCGCCGCATTCTTATCGTCCAGCGCATCCATCGACCCAAACTTCACCGTATCCAGCAGATCGCTGACCTTGCGCTCATAAGCCGGAATCATGCCCTTCAGCACAGCCCCCCGAGCCCGCGGGCCATGCGAGATCAGCACCTGCTCGTAAATCGCAGGCGCCGTGCCCACCACATGAGGCTGCTTCGACAACCGCTCCATCAGCGGACGCCACTCCTTGATCCCATCGCTCTCTGTGCGCAAGAGATTGATATGCGAGGTCGAGCCCAGCAAGCGATTCTGCAAGTCCTGACGAAATCCGTTATTGATGGCAAGCGCCACGACCAGCGAGGCCACCCCCGCCGCAACCCCAGCGATAGAAATCCCGGTGATCACGCCAATGACAGCTTGCCGCCGTTTGGCGCGCAGGTAGCGGGTCGCAATGAAGATTTCAAAGCGCATGAGAAGGACGTTATCGGCTCTCAGCCGTCAGCGTTCAGTTAGATTCGATTATAGCGACGCGGTATCGATTTCATCGCGTACGCATCCAGGGCAGTACCGCAGACACTCTCTGCCTGTACTCCCGATATTCCTCGCCGAATCGTTCCTCCAGTTCTCTTTCTTCCAATCGAATCATGATAAGCTCCAGTGGCCACTGCCAACGCCGTCAGGCCGTAACAAACCACCAATCCGCTTCCCAAACTCCAGCCCACCATCTCGCACAAATGTCCGAGATACACCGGATGACGAACACGTGCTCGTATACCTGATGTAGCCAGGCGCTGTTCCCGATGACCGGGGATCAATTCGGGCAAACCTCCAAGTTGTGCGGCGCTGAAACCGGACCCAGAGCGTCTGTACACCCAAGCTCCAGTACCGAAAAGAAACATTGCCGGCAGCCAACTCCATGCTCTTCGGTAAAGCAACAGTTCCCGCCATCGTGCTGTACCCATGCCCACCACAATCCACATCCCGATCCAGAGCGGTACCAGAATCCGATATGGCGATCCCTTCTGCGCGCGCCAGTAGTCTGCCCGAGGATGGATCACAAGCCAGAACGATGGGATGGTTGCATAGATCACGCAGGCCAGCCAGGCGATGGTGCGCAGAAATATCAGCACGATGCGGATTATAGGATGCAGCGACACGTTCCGCTGTGTGCGACGCCTCCACCCAAGCTGATTTTGTGGCACAGTAGATGAGGATGGCAGAAGCCCTCGAGCCGAAACTCACTCAACCCAAGACCCCTGCTTCACGCCTGCCTGCCGGCCGGATCGCATTCACTCATCCCGACTTCACCATCTACCAGGTAGCCCGATTCTTTATCGTGTCTGCCCTGGAAATGCAGTCCGTCGCCGTGGGATGGCAGATGTACGAAATCACCCACCGGCCCCTCGATCTCGGACTGATCGGTCTGGCCCAGTTTCTGCCCGGCATGCTGCTGTTTCTGGTCTCCGGACATGTCGCTGACCGCTTCAACCGCCGCAAAGTGGTCACCTTGTGTTATTGGGGATTCGCGGTCTCTTCAGGGCTGCTCTGGGCCATTGCATGGCGCGGCAGCCGTTCCATCGTTCTCATCTATGCGGTGGTAGTGCTCATCGGCGTGGTGCGCGCCTTTAACGGTCCGGTAAGCCGCGCGCTTCTGCCACAGCTGGTTCCGGAAGAACACTTTCCCAATGCGGTGGCGTGGAACGCGAGCATCTTTCAGGCTGCTACCATCCTCGGCCCATCCGTTGGCGGTTTTCTTTATGCGTTTTCACGAGGGCCGACGGTCGTTTATGCGACTGCAGTTGTCACGGCCCTCGCGGCCGGATTTGCAACTCTGCAAATTACTTTGAGCAGCCAGGTTCGGGCACGCGAACCCATCACCTGGGGCACCGTGCTTGCCGGCTTCCATTACATATGGAATCAGAAGCTGATACTAGGTTCGATCTCGCTCGACATGTTTGCTGTCCTCTTGGGCGGCGCCGTGGCGCTGCTCCCCGTTTATGCCAGCGAGATTCTTAACACAGGACCGTGGGGATTGGGCTTGCTCCGCAGTGCTCCGGGAGTGGGGGCGACTGTCATGGCAATTCTGGTCGCGCACCGTCCGCTGCGGCGCCGCATCGGTCTCACCATGCTGTGGTGTGTGGCTGGGTTTGGGGTGTGCACAATCATTTTCGGCCTATCGCGCAGCCTGGCTCTGTCGCTGGTCGCATTGTTTCTGCTGGGAGCGTCAGACATGATCAGCGTGATCATCCGCTCCGTGCTGGTTCAGTTGGCGACGCCCGATGAGATGCGCGGCCGCGTGAATGCAGTCGACATGATCTTCATCGGGGTTTCCAACGAGCTGGGACAATTCGAATCCGGATTGACGGCACACTGGTTCGGCACGGTTCCAGCGGTAGTCCTGGGAGGAGTCGGAACCCTGGTGGTAATTGCCATCTGGGCCTGGGCTTTCCCCGAACTAAGAAATGCCGACCAACTAACGGATTGAATCACCCCAGCCGACATAGGGGCGGACGCCATCGTCCGCCCAGTGGAGCAAGGCTCCGCTGATGTCGATTGAGGGATGTCCAAAGGTAAAATCGTGGCAATCTTAGTTGCCCCGAATCAGAGTCTTCGCCGAACTCATATTGTCGAAGCGGTCATACACTCGCACCACAACCACATGCTCGAAAGCGATCTTCTTCGCATCACTGCCCAAAGCCACCTGAAAGTCATAAGTCGCGGACTTCGAATCCGCCAACTGGCCCACCGGCTCCACATACTGCCAGTCACCGGCATCGACCGAATATTCCGCACGCTTGATATTTGAAAAGCCATCAATGGCATGAAACGTAACATGTATCTGCGAGCCTTCCACCGAGGCTTTGAGGTCATCGATGCGCGGCGGCGTGGTATCCACTTCGAAGCGGGCGCTGTCCCGGGTCGAAGTCAGCGCCTGCCCCGGAGAATGCGACGGCGCATCCGAGGCAATAATTTCCACCGAGTATCCGCCATCGGGAAGCAGCGAGGCGTCGAAGGAATAAAATTTGTCGGTCAGGTTTTCCTTCAGCAACAGCCAGCGCGTTTCCCCGTCGCCGCGGTAATAGACCGAATAGACCATCTGATCGTCGTTGTCGTCATGCACCGTCCACTTCACCCCGATGGAATCGGCGTCGCGCGTTGTGGGCGGAGGCACATCGAAACGCGGCTGCGGGCCCGCCGTCCCGCTGGTGTCGGGAACAATCGACGGCTTGGGCAGCGGCTGGTAACGCACGCCCACCTGCACACTGACATCGTCGAAGTCAGGCGCGACATTCTTGGGCAGATAGTTAAGCAGCACGCTGTCCACGCTGGGCGCGGTAGCACCGGCATGCAGAACGGCTTTCCATTGCACGAAGCGCGCCGGTGGAACATTCAGGACTGGGTCTTTCTGCAGATTAACCGGCTTCCACGGACTCCAGTTGCGGTCGGGATTGTCCACATTCCCGCTGCGCGCAAAAAGCTCGACCTGACCGGTGCCGCGAAATTCCGCGCGTCCCCAGCGCGAAAATACTTTGGCGTCGAACACATCACTCTCGTAACTGCCTTCCGATTCCACGGCACCACCCAACTGGAACACTTTGCCGAGATTGCTGGTTGAAGCGTAAAGTCCGCCGCCCGGAGCTTCGGCGAAAGCCGTGACCTGCGTCGCGCTGGCCTTGAGCAGATCGGCAAAGCGATCCTCGCCGGTGACCGCAAAAACATGACCGCGGTTGCCCGTTCCCGCGAGCAAACGTCCGGCAGGATCGAACGCCAGGGCGTACACCAGGTCTTCCCGCGAAGCCCAGATGCGGCTGGGAGAACCGTCAGGCGCGATCCGGTAAATTTCCGAACCGCCGGTGGCCCCGGCTCCAGGAAGCGGAATGCCGCTCACCAGCCCCGAGGTTATCGGAGTTACATTCAGCACCACAGCCCCGGGTTGCGTCGCCCCGGTCGGAGTAGGAACCGGCGTAGCAATCGGCGGAGTAAAAATCGTGGGAACCGCTCCAGGGCGCTTCTCTCCCACCCCAGCGGCATAGATATTCCCCACCTTGTCGATGGCCAGTGCGGTGATCTCTTTTTTCGGCGCACTGTACAGAACAAACCCTTCCCCGCTGGGCTTGATCTGATAAACCAGTCCACTGCCGTCAGAACCTGCGATCAGGTTCTGCTTGGCATCCACCGCCAACACCCGAATGTGAGCTTCATCGCTCTTGAAGAAAAGGGAGTGTTCGCCCCTGGGCGTGACGCGATAAATTTCGCCGTGATCGCCGGTAGCGACATACAGGTCGCCGCCAGCATCGAAAGCCAGGTCCCAGATGTATTTTGTGCCCGGATCAAAATAGACGGACGAAGAGAATTCGCCGGACGCCTTGCCTTTTTCCAGCTCGGTCTTTTCTTTGCTGGCAGCACCCTTGCTCGCCCCGCGCTCAATGCGGTAAACCTTGCCGTCGGGATTGGTCGCGGCATAGACAACCCCGTTTTTGTCCACGGCCAGCGCCTGCACCTGCAATTCCTGCGGCTCAAAGATGGTCGACGATTGTCCCTGCGGCGTGATGCGATACACGCGGGCAGGCGCCCCGGTAGCGACATAGAGGTTTCCGGCAGAATCCGCCGCGATCGACCAGATATAAGTGGATGGAGTCGTCGAAATCGCCTTGAACGCCGGAGCCAGCTCGAGACCACCCATGCTGCGAATCGCCACACCCGTCGCGGTGCCCTTGCTCAGGTCCTCAAACTTGGATTGCTCCCAGGTGCGAGTGCCCTCACCGGAAGCAAAATGCGCAGCAGTTAGTACAGAAATAAAAATGAGAAAGAATTGCTTACCCAGCCGAATAACCAATTTGTTACCTCATCAAACAGGGTTGCGTGGGGCGGACACTCTTGTCCGCCGCTTTTGAATTTGATTTTGATTTGAAAACCTCGCTGCTGTTTGACGATGCAGCCTCGAATTTGTCTCCGGGACATCAAAGCCAGGTCAAAAGCGGCGGACAAGAGTGTCCGCCCCCACACACACATTACTTGATCGTAATCGTCAGCACTTGCGCGCCTGAGACCACGTAGTCGAGCGGTGCAGTCGCCGCCTCGCTCACCGACGACTCGCCCTGCACGATCATCTCCTGTGTGCCGCGCATGCTGTCCATCACGTTCATGATGGAAAATGGCAAGGTTGGCATCACCTTGTCCGCCACCATGGCCTCGGGATCAGCCTCGAGCAGCGATACATAGACTCGATTGTTGACGTGTTGCTTGTTCAGCAGCGCAATCGTGGATGCCAGATCCATTTTGCGTCCCAACTGCGGGCCGCCACGGCGTACGCGGTCGAGTGTCTCGCCATCGCTGACCAGAATGCGCAGAGGGCCCTTCGACGTCGAAGTCGGAATGTGAATCGGAATCTGATGCAGGATGACTTCGCCGCGATAAGGACGCAGCACCGTCTCGATAGTGATATCGTCGCCCGGTCGGGCCTCGATCAAATCCGTGCGCGCACCCTCCAGCCGCGCCCAGCGCCGTTCGCGGACCAGGTCGAAGTCCAACTGCACTCCGCGAATTCCCGGCACGTTGTACGGATTGTCATAGATGCGGCTGAAGCGTTCGCCCAGCGAGAGCGCCGCCATCACTGCGGCCGGCTGCCCGCCATCGGATGGCGCAAACATATTCTGCACCGTGACGTCGGGATATCCGTTCACACTGATCCGTCCGTTCATGCGGTAGGTCGTGTCCTCGCCGTACTCGTTCACTCCATGCAGCGCGTTGAACACCGTGGCCATCATGGCCAGCGGGCTCAGGTTCGCGTTGTTCAGTACCTCATAATGAAACTGTTTGTCCGTCGTCCCGCCGCGGATTTGCAAGGTCACCGGAATCATCTCGGGCTGCTTGCCGAACTCTCCCATGATGCCGGTGTGCCGGTCCTGCACAAATGCGCCTACCGCCTCGGTAGCGTTGACGATCTTGAAAGCGTTCAGCGGCGAAGGCAGCGTGGCCAGCACTTCCGCTTTGGTCATGGGTAAATCCACCATGCCGAATTGCAATAGAGGATGACCGCAGGCCAGCAGATGCTGCGCGTCCATATAAGTGACCGTGCAGGTGGCTGCGATGTCCATGTCACCGCGCACCAGAATCGCGCTGACCGCCGATCCTGGCTCCAAAGGTTCGGGCTGCTTGCTTTCACTCACCGAGCCCACGCCCATCACCGGAACGATTCCGGCCTGTGCGAACTGGGGAGCGAAACGCTGCATCGCTTCCTGCGAGAATCCGCTGAACACGAGCGGAGCCTCAATCGGCCTCAGGTAGTTGGCAAAATTCTGTGCAGGAACGCTCTCAATTCCCGGACCGGACGTAGTCGTGGGCGTCTTTACGCCCACCTTCGCACTCCCGGCGTTATTCCCCGGGCTGCGGTCCATGGCATTGATCTCAAGCATTTCGGCAATCGGGGTCACTCCGGCAATCGGTTCCTTGGAAAATTCGCCGATACGGAATGCCAGCGCCCCCGCCAGTTTTCCATTTAGATAAACCGGGCTGCCGCTCATGCCGGCAACGACTCCCGTATATTCCGCCTTCTCCCCCGATAAGCGGACCAGAATGATGTCACCCTTCGGCCCATTGGCATTCTTCAGAATGCCAAGAACTTCCACTCCCATGGATTCCGGCTTCATGCCCTGAAAGACGGTATAGGCAACGCCGCGCATCCCGGCATGAATCTCGCTGACAGGAATGGTCTCCGTCGGCTTGCTGGTCTGAGCCTGGACAATGGGAAGCAGGGTAAACGAGACGAGGACAGATGAAAGAAAGATGGCCGTGAAACCGGAAGAAATACGTCTCATGAATTTGACCTGGAGCACTGATGCTCCGCCGACCAAACAAGTTACACTTCGCGCCGTGTATGCGGTCTGCCGGGGCAGGAGAGGAGTTAAAACGAAAGCCGAGGCCGTGCTAAACATCCCAATCGCGAAGCCCTGCGTCTATACTAGCATAACGATTTTTCGAGGCCTTCCATGTTCGTCGTTGAACGGTTTTGCGTTGGCTGGATCAGAAACTTGAAATTTTTGACCCGTAACTTTCTTACCATCCCGTTGATGATATTGGCTTTCGGGCTCCCGGGAGCACCCGCGCTTCTCGCCCAGGACCAGTCACAACCCGCCGCTGGCGGGCAAAAGCAGGAGGCGCCCCCGGAAGCTGGAGGGCCCCAGAACGACGTCGGCCCCTATGCCATCCCCAAGAAAAAGGAAGAGCCGCCGCCTCCCCCGCCCCCGGTCAAGCCGAAAAAGGTCGAAGGCATGCCGGACTATTCCATCAAGGTCGACGTCCCGCTTGTGAATGTGGATGTGCTGGTCACCACCAAAGACGGGCAGTTTATCCCGGGATTGAAAAAAGAAAACTTCCGGGTGATGGAAGACGGCGTTCAGCAGAATCTGACTAACTTCAATATCTCCGAAGCGCCGATCACCGCCATTCTCCTGGTCGAGTTCGCCTCCACCAACTACTCCTTCATGACGGAAGCCCTGAACGCCAGCTACGCTTTCGCCAATGCGCTGAAGAAAAATGACTGGGTGGCCGTGATTTCCTATGACATGAAGCCGCATATCCTTGCCGACTTCACCCAGGACAAGCAGGCAGTCTACGGGGCATTGAACCAGTTGCGCATCCCGGGATTCGCCGAAACCAATCTGTTCGACGCCCTGTATGACACTCTGGACCGCGTCGACCAGATCGAGGGCCGCAAGTACATCATCCTGGTAACCACCGGTGTCGATACGTTCAGCAAGCTCAACCTCGACCAGATCACCAAGAAGGTCAAGGCCACCCACGACGTCACCATCTTCCCTATCAGTGTGGGCTTTGCCGTACGCAACTACTGTGAGGCTCACCAATGCGGCTATACCCACGGCATGGGCATTCCGGTCGGCGAAATGGATTACCTCCAGGGCGACAACGAGATGAACACTTTTGCCCGGCTTACCGGCGGACGCGCCTACTTCCCGCGCTTTCAAGCCGAACTGCCCCAGATTTTTCACGACGTCATCGGCGATATTCGCAACCAGTACAACCTCGCGTACCACCCCACGAACCCGAAACTCGACGGCACTTACCGCAAATTAAAAGTGGAAGTGGTCGGCCCTGATGGAGTTCCGCTAAAAGTGAAAGACCAGAAAGGCAAAGACGTGAAGTACACGATCGCCGCGCGCGAAGGCTATACCGCGAAACACACAGTAGACTAGCCGTGTGGGGCGGACACTCTTGTCCGCCGCTGTTGAAGTTGCTTTTGGATTTGGGCCCTGACCGCACGAAATCAGCTTCAAAGGCGGCGCACAAGAGCGTCCGCCCCACCCCCTAGTGAACGTGCGCAAGACTATCAAGCAGGAAGAGCAATCCAGCTCCCAGAAAGACCACAAGCGCCATTTTCACTCCCGGCTCGCGATTGACCTCCGGCATCAGGTCTGAGGCCGCAACGTAAATCGTTACTCCCGCGGAGAGCGGCAGCCCGTAACTGACCTCATGGCGAAAAACCGCCATCGTCAGTACCCCGGCCAGCGTAGAGGCCCCCAGCAGCACAGATGCGCCCCAGGCGATCCCCCGGCTCTGTCCGCTGGCGAGCATGACCGACGCAATGGTGAACCCTTCCGGAATCTTGTGCAGAAAAATGGCCACGAAAATCACCCAGCCCAGCCAGTTCGAAACAATAAAGCCGGACGCGATCGCAATCCCGTCAAAAAAAGTATGGATAATCAGCCCCATGAGGACCGAGTACCCGCGGTGGCCATGCACGAAAGCGTCCTTGTGTGTTTCTTCGCCAAAATGGAAATGGGGCGTGACCGTATGCTCGAACAGATGAACCAGAAGGTATCCCGCGAGAACCAGGATTGGAGCGCTCCTGCCGCGAAGCTCCAGGCTGGCAGGAAAAATCTCCACGATCGCAGTCGCCAGCATGAAGCCGGCGCCCAGCGCCACGAAATATTTCAGGTAAGAACGGTCCCAGTGTTTCTGGACGATAATCGCTCCGCCAAAAACATTGGCCGCAGCCGCAGTGAGCCCGAGCAGAAGACTGAGGAGAATGGGATGCATGTACGCGGGCGATGATACCAGTTCCAGCTTTCCGCTTCGCGATTCAGCTACGCGGCCGGCCTGATGGCGCCACTGAGGCCGTTCAATATTCTCTCCAGTTGGTTGGCCTTGTCGAACAACAACGTTCCGTGTTCCGGAGAAAAGTAAGCCAGATTCTGGGCAATCATGAGCTGGGTTTCAACCTCAACCAGCGCCCCTCGTGCCCTTCCCAGAAAATAGTGGAACTCGTTGTCCGAGTATCGAGCCTGCCCCTCTGCAATATTCGTGGGGATCCCAACCGCCGAGCATCGTAACTGGCTGGCCAGCCCGTACAGTTCTTCCCTCGGAAAGGCCTTGCTGGTGCGGTAAACATCCATGACAAAGTCCATCGCCTTCTGCCATGCGATCAAATCCCGATATGACTGCCCCATAGAATCCTCCCGGGAACAATCATGACAGCAAGCAGTTTCGAAAGATGTGACGGATGAACACTGAGAACCAGAAACCGAGAACTGGGGAACTGCTTTGTAATCAGTTCCCGGTTCTTAGGTTTCAGTTCTCAGTTCCGAAATGGAACTCATCCGCTATGCCGGATATGCATCACGTCGCCATCCTGCACGATGTAGTCTTTGCCTTCGAGGCGCAGCGTGCCTTTGCCGCGGGCATTGGCTTCTGAACCAGCTTCCAGCAACTGGTCCCAGCGAATAGTTTCAGCGCGAATGAAATGTTTTTCCAGATCGGAATGAATCGCGCCCGCAGCTTCAACAGCGCGCGTCCGGACGGGAATTGTCCAGGCACGGCATTCATCTTCACCGGCGGTAAAGAAGGAGATCAGTCCCAGCAGAGCGTAGGTGGTGCGAATCAGGCGAACCAGCCCGCTCTCTCTCAACCCGTAGCTTCCCAAAAACTCGGCCGCATCCGCGTCACTCATTTCAGCCAGCTCCGCTTCCACTTTTCCGCAAATCGCGGAGGCGCCGGCGTTGGGACGGGATGCCACTTCGGTCAGGTTGTACTTGGTAATCGCACTTTCGAGATCGTTGCCGAGTTCCGTACTCTCTCCGACGTTCAGCACATACAGAATCGGCTTCTCGCTCAGGAACATGAAGCCGCGCAGGCGCTTCTTGTCCTCCGGCGTCATTTCCATTTCGCGCAGCGGCCGCTCGTTTCCCAGATGGGCATTGGCCAGCTTCAGCAATTCAAATTCTTTTTCGAGCTCCGGAGTGCGCATCTTCTTCAAATCTTTTTCCAGCCGTTCCAGGCGCTTTTCGATCTGCCCCAGATCGCTGACCATGAGATCAAAATCCACGTTCTTGATGTCACGCAGCGGATCAACCGGCCCGACGTGCGGGATGGACGGATCATCAAAGGCGCGAACCACATGAGCCAGCGCGTCTACATTGCGCAGGTGCCCGACGTACGCGCTCTCCTTCAAAGCTTCCTGTCCAATGGCGCCGACGTCCACATATTCGACGGAGGCATGAGTGAGCTTCTTCGGGTTGTAGAGCGCCGCCAGGCGGTCGAGACGCTCGTCCGGCACCTTGGCCACTCCGACGTGAGCCTCGCGCGGATTGGCATACGCCTGCGCCGAGAGATGAGCTTTCGTGAGAATACGAAACAACGAGGTTTTGCCTACCTGGGGCAGGCCAATGATGCCAGTTTTCATAAGGATCAGAAGATGATAACAGCCAGATCAGGTCGATGAGTTTATGACAACGACCGTGCGGTCAGGTAAACCACCACCAGCCCAAGCAGAATTACGCCGCTTTCGATTCGCGTAGACCAATGATGCAGTGCATCGAATTGCACACGGGCGGGAAGATCAGCAGGAGCCGCATCGATCTCACCAATCGAAGCGCGGATCGCGTCCATGCGCGGAATGACGCCGAATTGTGATATTAGGGTCAGCGCCAGCATCGCGCAGACCAGTAGATTTCGCGCCGCAAATACGTGAGCTTCGCCAGTGCTGAGCCGGCTCAGCAGAATCGAACTGGCCAGAAAGACCCCACCGGAGAAAATGCCCATCCAGTGCAAAATTCCCAAAGACCTGCCCACCATCGATCCTGCCAGCTGTCGCGTGGGCAGCACCGAGAAAGCGGTTTGTGCAACCACTGGAAAAAATATCAACCCGCCCAGCCAAACGATGAGAGAGAGCAGCACAAGAAAACGAAGAAAAGACATAACGGCTAACTATTATGACCGTCAAAAGAAATGAAAGCCAGCGCCCACAACCGTGAACTGGGAACTAGAAACTAAGAACTGATTTTATTTTTGGATCCAGCCTTTGATTTTGCCCTTCAGGCGAACTTCGCTAAACAGGCACCCGCACGGTCTCCACCAGCTCCCGCATCAACTGTTCAGCCTGCTCGGATTTCTTCTGAGTAGAAGAATAGCGGCCATTGACTGAGACGCGGTGAGCAAACACGGCCACCACCACCGGCTTGAAATCTTCCGGTACACAAAAAGTACGGCCATCGAGAAATGCCATCGCCTGTCCGGCGCGATACAGCATCTGCGACCCACGAGGTGAAACCCCTAGAGAGAACTGCTCAGAGTCGCGAGTGGCACGGACAATCGCCAGCACGTAACTGACCAGCGATTCATCCACTCTCACTTGAGTGACAGCCTGCTGCATTTCGAGCACGTCGGCGCCGGTCAGCACTGGCTCGAGCAGTTCCAATTGCGCTGTTCCAGCTTCAGAACGCAAAATCTCACGCTCAGAATCGGCATCGGGATAACCCATCCGCAGCCGCATCAGAAACCGGTCTAGCTGCGACTCCGGCAAGGGATAAGTACCGAGGTGCTCAACCGGATTTTGCGTAGCAATCACCAGAAAAGGCTGGGGGAGCGAGTAAGAATGTGAATCCACCGTGACCTGGCCTTCGTTCATGGCCTCGAGCAACGCGGACTGAGTTTTGGGAGTGGTGCGGTTGATCTCGTCGGCCAACAGGACGTTGGTGAAAATCGGTCCCCGCTTGAACTCAAATTTTTGCTCGATGGCAGAGTAGATCGATATGCCAAGAACGTCAGCCGGCAGCATGTCGCTGGTGAACTGCACTCTCTGGAAGCCGCAGTCGATGGCCCGCGCCAAGGCTTGCCCTAAAGTCGTTTTTCCCACCCCGGGGACACCTTCGATCAGCAAGTGTCCGCGAGCCAGCACCGAAACCAGCGCCAGCCGGACAACATCATCCTTACCGCGAATCACCTTGCGCAGAGCATTTTCCAGCTGGGTCGCGCGATGGGACACGGCAATAGCGATTTCAGGCGACATCGAGAAATTTTACTATGCGAATGCCGCGGTTGAGCCGGGCGACATGCGTTACGAACGTCACAAGCCAGGCCTCGGACTTCGGACGTATTGGCTCAGGTCCGAAGTCCGAGGTCCGATCTTGCCTATCTAACAAACTCCGCCGGCCTTCCCGTCAGCCGCTCTATGCGTTTGGCGATGGGCGGATGGGTCGAGAACAGGTTGCCAAAATTCATACCCAGCAGCGGCTGAATGATGAACAAGTGAGCTGTGGACGGCGTGCCCATCATGGGAACGCGGCGCGAATAGGCATCGAGTTTCGACAGGGCGCTGGCAAGGGCATAAGGATTTCCCGTGAAGTGCGCGCCAGTTTCGTCAGCCGCATATTCGCGGGAGCGCGAAACCGCCATCTGGATCAGCATGGCCGCGATCGGAGCCAAAATGAGCATGAGCAGTCCGCCCATCGCCCCGCCGCGACGATCGTCGCGGTCGCCCATACCGCCAAAGTACGCGCCATAGCGCAGCCACGTGATGGCTCCGGCGATCGTTGCGGCGACTGAACTGATCAGGATGTCACGATTGTTAACGTGTCCCAGTTCGTGCGCCAGCACGCCTTCGAGTTCTTCATCATTCAGTAAATTTAGAATGCCCTCGGTAACGGCCACGGACGCGTGTGCCGGATTGCGTCCAGTGGCAAACGCATTTGGCGAATCTGTCGGGATCACGTAGATCTTCGGCATGGGCAAGCCGATCTTCTGGGTCAGCCGCTCCACCACGTTGTAAACCCGCGGCAACTGCTCGCGCGTCACTGCCTGAGCCCGGTAAGTCCTGAGCGCGATCTTGTCGGAAAAGAAGTAAGCGACGAAGTTCGTCACCACGGCAATGCCCAAAGCCAGCAGCATTCCATTCTGCCCGCCAAAAGCGCGGCCCACAGCCATCAGCAACAGCGTGAGCGCCGTAAGCAAAAACGCGGTCTTGAACGTATTTCCCATATCGTTGCACCCAGTCTTATTAGATGGCCCAGCCAGAAAAGAGATGCACAGGCGGCGAAACCCACCACAAGCCATGTGGGGACGGGCGCCCTCGCCCGTCCCTACACGATCCGTGGTCAATGGCCGTGGTGATTTACCTTGGTAGAGGATCAGGCATCGACGCCAGCGCGTATCCCATCACCGCCATGGCAGTGGCGTTCTCCCGCAGTTCCTGCGGAACGATCTTATCCAGCGTGTCAGCGGCGGTGTGGTGGTAATTGAAATACGTACGGCCATCCTGCAACAAGCCGAAAGCCGGCACTCCCTGCTTGGCCAAGGGTTCGATATCGGCCTCGGGACTATCGCTGCTCAGCAATATCAAGTTTGCGCCCGAGGGTTGCAGAACATCCAGCACAGGCTGTAACTTCGCAACCGCTTCGGGACTGATCTTGGCGCGAAATCCCAGCGGATGAGAAGCTCCCAAATCGCTTTCCATCGCAGCCACATGATTGCTTACCTCTGCCGCGTGTGCCTTCGCGTATTCCGTATGGCCGCGTCCCAGATTCTCTTCGTCGATCCATGCAATTACCCGCAGAGTCCGCTTGGGACGCAAATGAAGCTGCTGCATCAGTTGCGCGGTCTCCATGGCGACCGCCACCCCGGCTGCGTCATCAATGGCGCCAGTTCCCAGATCCCACGAATCCAGATGGCCGGAAACGATCACGATCTGCTCCGGATGTTCAGAACCTTTCAAATCTCCCACCACGTTGAACGTGCTCACTTCTTCCGCCGTTTGCGAGGTCAAAATCACATGCATGCGAACGTTTCCTTGCGACGCCAGGTGAGCCATCAGGTCAGCATCTTCGGCCGTCACCGCGCCCGTTGGAATGTCGGACGCCCGGCTACCCCCGGTATGCGGCAGGCGATAGTCAGCCCCGCCAACTGACCTCACCAGTGCCGCTACAGCCCCCAGAGCAGCCGCTTTTCTGGCCCCCAAGGCGCGGTAGATCACCGCTTCGTCGTAGGCTTCTCCGGCATATCCCATCGCCGCTTTGCGTTTGTCGTAAGAAACGTTGAACAGGACAATCTTGCCCACCACATTCTGTTTTCCCATGCGATCAAGATCGGCGAAGCTGTTGGCCACCACGACGTCCGCTGTGATTCCTTCCGCCGCGGTAGGATGATTTCCCCCCAGCGCGGTCAACACGATTTTCTGTTTGCTTCCGGGAGCCTGTCCTGGGTACTCAACCAGTTCGGCGGACTCAGCCCCGCGTATCCAGTGGCGCGCCTGCACCGGCTCCAGTCGCACTTCCAGACCAAGCTTGCGCATTTCTTCCGCCACATACTCGATCGCAGCCTGCGCCTGCAGGGATCCTACCGGGCGCGGTCCAATATTTTCCGTAAGGTGCGCCACTTGCTTGTAGGCGTAGTCGTCAGTCATCGCAGCATCGCGGATCGCCGCCAGTTGTTCCAGAAGTTGGATCGGCAGGGTAGGCGCAGGCGTTGCCACCGCACGGTCGTAATCGGAATCGGCGCGCGGTTTCGGCTTTTGCGCAAAAGTAAATCGGCTGAATATCGAAATCATCAACAGACAGATAACACTTCGCAGGAAAATCAAGCAGCACCTCGAACCCAAACTGAGAACCCAATAACGGACTACTGCTTTTTTAAGGACGGAGAAAGCGGCAGCCTGAAACTCCGCCGCGCAAGCGTCGGCCACCTTCAGCCTACTCGGTTCCGGCAGGCGGCGGATATTCCGGAAGCTTCTGCTTGGCCGTATCTCCGCGCTTCACTTCCAACTCGTCGAAGAGCAGCGCCGGACTCAAAACGCTTTGCGGAATGGGATCAATCCGGTCTTCCGAATCGAACTCTTTGCCGGCAGCGATGATGTCGTTGCGCAGCGACCGCATATCCAGATCGCCAAACACAGCGCCCCGCACCAGTTCCTCATGTCCGTCTTTCGTTGAGATGCGGTAGAGCAGGCGCGGGGTAAGGCGCGGCCCCAGCGTTTGAACGAAATATCCGTAAGGCAGGTTGCGCTGCTTGCAGGCGTCGATCAATTTCGTTTTCAGTTCATCCTTGCTGATCGCTTCGGAAGATTGCACGATCAGGTTTCCCAGGCTCGACGTCGGAGGCCCCGTAACCGAAGCCCGGCCGTGACCATTCGAAGTGGGGAAATCTCGGATAGGTTCGCGGCTCAACAAGTAACTGACCAGCTGTCCCTTCTCGATGAGCGAAACCCGGTTGGCCTTCACTCCTTCGTCGTCCACATCGTAGCTGCCCATAAGGATGTGTCCGCCGAAAGTGGTCAGCGTCGGATCGTCCACCACCGAAAGAAAATCCGGCAGCACCCGGCTCTTGTAATTGTTGGCCCAGTCTCCCGTGGTGCGTGCGTTCTGGCCCAGCTGCGGGCGGTTGCCCAGCAGATTCGGCCCCACCAGTTCGGACATCAAGCCGGCGGCTGCATCCGCCGACAGCAGAACCGGTCCGCGATACTCTTCTTCGCTGACCGGCGCATCGCGCAACTGCTTCAGGCTGGTCAGCAACTCGCGGGTGCGCGACAACACTTCCGCCTTCGCCGGCAGATCTTTCATCTGACGGACCTGGTAGCCGTGCGAGCGGTCGAGGCGCATGCCATCGGACGCCTGCGTGTAGCCTCCGACATAAAGCAAATAAAAACTGTCGGCGGTACGAACCGCCGCGCCTTCCGAGCTCACGAAATACCGGTTGCTGACGGTGAAGCGCAACGAAGCGTTCAGCGACTGCACTTGCGGATCGCTTTTGTAGAGTCCCGACGCCTCCTCCAGTATGTTCAGCCACGGGGCGGGAGAAAAATCCAGTTTGGCCAGCGGCGCCACGAGCTGAACGGGCGAGGCGTGCGCAAAGTCATCCACTTGCTGATCGACCGAGTATTTCTTGAGTTCCGCCTGCTTGGCAGTGAAGGCCTCGGAAGCCGCCTTGTACGCCCGGTCGGTTCCCAGCCAGAGCTGGTGCCGCAAGCCGATTTCGTCGTCGTCGAGTGGGCCGACATCGACCACGCCTTCCCCGGCGCCGTAGTAACTGTCCTGCTTGTAGTCGCCCACCCGCACCACGATCCGCAGCATGCGGATTCGGGTTCGTAACGACGACCGCACCGCGCCGAATGCTGCCTCTGCGGCGTACTGATCGACATCCGTCAGCCGGTAATCAATGTAGTAGGGAGCCTGTACGTCCGCCAGTTTGAGCTGGCTCTTCGACCGCTGCAATTCCGTAAGCATCGCACGCAGTACTGGATCGTCGCTCGAAGCAGGGTTTTGCGCAGCAAACATTCCCGAAGAAGCGAGCAGCAGCGCAAGCGCGACCGCTAGCCGGTAACCGTGTCGCATCATCGGGAACCTCCGATGCTGGCGCCAGAAGTCGAAGGCCCGAAGTCTGATGTCCGAGGTCCGAGGTTCGTTTTCCACGACGGCGGCGGCAGAATCGGTGGACGCACCCTTGAATGCGCCCGCTTCTGCACTTCCATCTCGGAAAACAGCATGGCAGGCGCCGCGGCCGAAACTGGCACGCTGCCCGACTCCGCGCCGCAAATGCCGTTAAACACCTCCGTCTTGTCTCCCGTGATCTCAATCCGGTTGAGCGCCGCCAGTGGCGTTCCTACAATGTCGACGCCACGCACCAACTCATCAGGACGGCCATCGGGATAGACTCTCCACACCAGCACTGGCAGAATCTGAAACGCCTGCGGCAGCGAGCGTGTCGTCAACGTGAATCCGCCTTCGATGTCTTCGAAGTACAAGCCATAGGGCTTACCCGACTTCTTGATTTCGTCGATCAGCTTTTGCCGCATCTCGGAATCTTTAGTGGTGTGCGACGAGCTCACGATCAGATTGCCCTGCCGGCCAGTCGCCATCAGCCCAGCCTGCGCCCGCCCATGACCGTTCGACTGCGCAAAACCTTTGATCGGCATGCGCGACATCAGAAAATTCCTGAGAATGCCATCCTTGATCACTTCCACGCGCTGCGCCGGAACGCCCTCGTCGTCATACTGGTACCAGCCGCCCAGGTCGGTGCCGTTCAGGTTGCGCAGCGTGGGATCGTCAGTCACGCTAAGAAATTGCGGAAGCACCTGTTCGTTGATCTTCTTGGTAAAAGTCTGGCCTTCCTGATCTCCGCGCTGCCGATGGCCTTCCAACCGGTGTCCCAGCACTTCATGAAAGAAAACCGCCGCCGCTCTGCCGGAAAGCAATGCTGGCCCATCGAAAGGCTCAGCCGTCGGCGCTGACCGCAAAGCCTTCAGGTCAGACGCCATCTTGGCAACTTTTGCGGCAATTTCCGATTCTCCCGGCAGGCCTTCGGGAGTCGTGGCTTGAAACGTCTCCACTCGCAGCAATTCCATGCCGTCATCGGCCCGGGTCTCAGCTTCGATCATCAGCCGTATGATCGTCCCCGGCGTGGCCACCTGAGCGCCGGCGGTAGACACAAATCGCACCTGGGATTTCTGCCCCATCACCATCACCGCCGAGGAATAAATCTCAGGATACTTTTGAAAATAACTGGAGTAGCGCCGAACTTTGTCCTCCCACTCCTTGCGGTCAAGGTGGAAGGCCGGCATGGCATAGTCGAGGTGCACTTCAGGTTTGGCCTCCGCGAAGTCCGCCGATGTATCGTCCTCCTGCGTGCGAACCGCCGCCGCCGTTTTCACATTCTGGTAGGTCTGCGCCGCCCGCCGGTATTCCTCGAACGTCAGTTGCCACAAAACTCGCGCGGCCGCGTCGGGATCCTCCTGCAAAGGAATCAACCCGGAGTTCATTCCCGATGCACGGCTCTCCTGATGAGTGTTATCAAGCGCCGCGCTCCCCACCCGCATGGTGACTTCGCCGGTCCGGCGGTGAAACTCGGTTGAGTTCAACAGGCCGCCCAGCCCTCCGACGACGACGGTGCCTTCGTCGTCATACACCGAGTAGCTGGTGAAGTAGGGTGCGGGATCCAGTTGTCCCAGTTTCGATTGGGCGCGCTGCAACTCCCGCTGCATGGTGGCCAGCAGAACGTCGCCTTTTGGGGTAGAACCAACAGCAGCGCGTTCCGCGCCGCGCACCATCGAAGTAGAGCAGAGCGGCAAAACCAGGCCAAGAGCCAGGCCTCGAAGAAGAGTCCTCATAAGAAAGTAGATAAGTGTAACTAACCCGCAGTTCCGCGTGTAATAACTTCCTGGCGTCGGACCTGCAAACAATTCAGACCGTTCGAGAAAAACGCTCCAAACCAAAACCTCCCCGTAAAACAACTAAGGCTTGGGAGGTCGTTGGTAGTGGCTGAATTGGACATGCAATGTCTATGTGTCGTCATCCTGAGGACTTTAGTCCCGAAGGATCTAGCGCGCACCTGCAAATTGCTGCCTTTCTTCATAGCTGCTCCACGCCAGATGCTTCGCAAGCTCAGCATGCCGCCGTCGCTGAAGGGACGTCGGTCACAAATTCAGGCACTTCCGGTCGCTTTTTTGGGATTGGCAACAGGGTACAGAGAAGATGCGGTCAGCGACAGGCTTGCCGCATACGAAAAACACAGCGGAGTTGCATTTTTCAGGTGCAGCCCCGCCATTCGGTGATCTGTCAGTTTGCAGCGATTCCGTTCAGGCCGGATTTCGCAGGCAAACCACTAACTTCGCCGAGGCTGTTCAGGGTACCGTCTTTCTCGATACCGAAAACGCCAATGGTTCCGGTTCCAGTATTCAGGGTGTACAGGAATTTCCCGTTGGAACTGATCGAGAAATCGATGTCCGTGCTGCCATCAGCCAGAGTCGCCAACACGGTGCCACCCAATGCCGTGAGTGTTCCATCCTGTCCGATGGCAAAGCCGGAAATGGATGCCGAGGCTGAATTGGCGGTGAAGAC
This sequence comes from Terriglobia bacterium, assembly GCA_963795245.1. Classification (GTDB taxonomy): domain Bacteria; phylum Acidobacteriota; class Terriglobia; order Terriglobales; family Acidobacteriaceae; genus JAIQFF01. The sequence continues at coordinate 263,341 of CAWCHA010000002.1, forward strand.
AAAACGGCCATCGGGAGTTACTTCCAGCCAACAGCTCGCTGCTCCTAACGTCGGAACACTGGTGCTGATGGAAGACAGGGTTCCATTGCCTGAAACCGAGTATGACGAAATGGCTGAAGCATTCGAACCGCCAGCGGGTCCGGTCTCAACCACCAGCGCTGCGCCGTTCGGGGCGAAGGTAGTGGCGAAGGCGCCAGGCCCGGCGCTGGAATTCGTCACGATCGCAGCCAGCGTTCCGTCACCTTGCACTCGAAATGCATCGACCTTGTTTGTGGCCTTTTCTGTAACCAGCAGATAGCGGCCATCTGGACTGAACGCGATGGCTCCCGGGCCGGTGTTTCCTGCGCTCAATAGCGCATTTGCGCCCCGAATCTTCCTCAGCCTTTGAGCGCCATCCAGTCGGAAACCAACAACATTACTCGTTCCGCCCGCGTTCACCAGATACACGAGGCTTCCATGCTGGGCCACCGCGACTGGTTCGCTTCCACCGCAGGCCACAACATCTGCAAGCCATAAGGTGTCTCCGAAAACCCGAAATACGGAAAGCTCTCCACTGCCTGCATTGACTGCAAACAGCAAAGATCCGTCGTCACTCAAGGTAAGCGAACCCTGGGACCCCAATGGGTCTGTCGTTCCGCCGCTTCCTCTTCCGCCGGTCGCAAACCTGTGACGCTCGCTCAAACTTCCATCCGATGCTGCTTTGTACGCGATGATCTGATTGCGGCTCGCGTCATTGGTCATGACAAACACGGCCCGGCTGCGATTGAAGCTATTTTCAGTTTGGCTGAAAGCGCTTGCTGCCACAGTGAATGAGATAGTGAGGATCAAAATTGAACGAATTGCTGTCTTCATTGCCACAGACTCCCAAGCCCAATAATTTGCGGTCGAATCTGACTGCGGGGCTTTGGAGTCGATGATTAAAGTCGACAAAAGTTACCGTTTGCACATTCTTTTCCAAATCACGAACACAAATCATCACGATCCTGGAGAAATGTTGAAACTTCTCCTACGCTCATTAGTCTCCTCTATCGCGAGTAGTGTGGCCCGGGGCGATGTGTATCCAGGGCGGCTATATTCGGTAAAACACTTAAAAAGGAGATATATGACAATCAAAACGCAGTGGTTGGCCCTGCTGGTGCTGGCTTGTTCGGTCTCAATGGTCGCGCAGTCAAGCATGTCCAGCGATTCTTCTATGAAAAAGTCAGACGCCATGGGCAAAAAAATGACCATGACCGGCTGTGTCAGTGAAAAAGATGGAAAGTACATGCTCATGGACAAGAAGCACCCGGACGGCGTCGAACTGATGAGCTCTGAGGATCTGAAGCCGCACGTCGGCCACAAGGTCAGCGTAACCGGCATGATGGAAAATCACGACGCAATGTCGGGAGACTCCATGTCAAAGGACTCCATGTCGAAAGATGACATGAAGAAGGACGACATGAAAAAAGACGATATGAGTAAAGACCATATGGCCATGTCGGGTTTCAAAGTCAACAGCATGAAGATGGTATCCGAGCAGTGCGCGATGCCAGACGCAATGATGAAAAAGTAGCAGCGTGCTGCCACCGTAGTGAACAGGAATGCGGGTTGCAATCTGAAAATGCAATCCGCATTCCACTCCGAATTCTCCGTTCACCTGTCGAAAATAACTCCCCCTGGCCATATGAGCGGCCGCAAACTACGGGGGGGGTAGCCGAGCTCAATTTCCTTTTCCTGGATTTGCCTCGACGATCGCAATGTTTCTCTGTTGACCGGCTTGAATAACACCGGAAATTCTTTCGAAATAAAACCGAAAGGCTTCAGCTTCGTGGACGTGATAGCAACGGTGGTGCGCAATCAGGTCGAAGCCGCTCGTGAAGCGGAGCTGATAAAACGCATAAAAAATGGCGATTACGATTCATTTTACGAACTCATTCATCCTTATCTGAGACGGGTATACGCAAGCGCGCTGGCGATTGTCAAAAATGAAGCCGATGCCGAAGATGTCGCTCAAGACTCGATTCTCAAGGCTCTTCGACACCTTTCTCAGTTCCGTGGAGATGCCAAATTCAGCACCTGGCTTCTTCAGATCACGGTCAACGAGGCACGAATGCGCAGACGCCGAATGAGAGCGCACGCCATGGACTCAATTGACGATCAGTCAAATGATGAGGAAGATTACATCTCACGAGAATTCGCCGACTGGCACGAAATCCCCTCGGAAATTCTGGAAAGAGGCGAAGTTCGCGTCGCTTTGACCGAGGCGTTGGCGACGTTGGGCCCGAAGTATCGTTCGGTTTTTGTTCTTCGGGACATTCAGCACTTAAGCATTGAAGAGACCGCCAGGGTCCTCGATATTTCCACCGCGTCCGTGAAAACGCGGCTGCTGCGAGCACGACTGATGTTGCGCGACTTCCTGAGCCCTGGACTGAACGGAAGCTGGCGTTCAAAGCTCGCCTTCGCAAAAGGAAACAAGCCATGGGAATAACTTGCGAAATAGTCTGGCGACAGAGTTCCGAGTATCTCGACGGGACATTGGACGAAAGCTCGCGCCACGCTATGGAACAACATATTCAGGGCTGTCAGCAGTGCGCCGCCGTAATCGACGGTCTCCGAAATATCGTCGCTCTCTACGGCGATGAGCGTATGGGCGATGTTCCGTCAGGATTTACGGAGAGACTACATCGCAGGATCGCGGACAACATACCTCAGACACGCCGCAACTTCCTCGGCTGGACCGTCGCGATAGCAGCTTCTGTTCTGGCGGTAGGCGGACTTGAACTGAGCCGATCGTTAACCCACGAAGAGCCCGCGGCCCGCTCAAAACTTGCACGACACGCAACCCTGCCTATTCCTCCCGAAATGCTGGTGGTGGTCTCAGCAAAAGGAAAGCTCTTTCATCTCGCGTCCTGCCCGTTCATCCTGAACCGGCAGACGATTAGAACACTTACCGCCAATGATGCCCTCCGAGAGGGTTTCTCGCCTTGCACGCGGTGTATGTCCAAGTATTTATAGCCGAACTGCGATTTCTGGATTCTCCAATCGATAGTGCGAAAAAATGGCCCCATTGCTGGGGCCACTAGTAAAAGAGGCGAAGTGGAAGGGGTTGGGTCAGGAATGGCGATGCAGAGAGCCGATCCATCGACCGGAACGGCAACAAGAGAGATATCGCGAAAAACAGAGAGTGAAGGTCATTTGCGGCCTCTTTTGGTATCTCTCTAAGTGCATTTGCGCAACCAAAACCGCAGTCCCGGACAGCGCACTGCCGACCCGTCGGCAAGCTGCTGCAAAACAATGACTTAGGAGAGATAGGACAGAAAAGTCTAGAAAACCCACAGGCTGGTTTGCCCAACTTGAACCGCAGAATCCTGCACATTCGCTGCATCTACTGAGGACGAACGAGGGCGCCGGACAGCCAACCGAGGCTGAAAGCCAAGGTCAAATGTCCGGCGCCCGAGGTCTGACGCCCGAAGTCCGCTCTTAGGAGTTTCCCGCAACCATGCGCAGTTTGCCGGGCAGGAAGTGATACGGCGGCCAGGGGCCGCTGATCGCCAGCTCGCAGTTCTTCAACTGCTTGGCGGCGCTGCTGTAGCGGTTTTGATATTTTTCGATGGATTTGGAATCAATCAGGTGGGCAATATCGATCAGCATTCCGTCGGAATCGACTCTCTTACAGCTGATCTCTTCTTCCAGTGGATTGAACAGCTTGTGGACTTGTACCGAAAGGGCCCGGGCCTTTGTCCGGCGCTCCCGGTCCTGCGAAGCCTTCTCCCGCAGCTTGATCAGGTAGTCGCCGCCAACCGTATCCGGCAGAACGATGTCGGCCATGGCTTCCCGTAGCGAGCCATCCTTGACTCGCAGCTTGAGGTGCATTTCAGCCTTGCCGCGCAGCTTGGCCACGCTCAGGCCAAAGGTGCGGCGGTTTGACCGGACAGCCTGCCGCAGCGCTTCGTCCGAGTCAAAAATCGTGCCAAACCGGAAGGGCAGCACGGTCCCGCTGCGGAAGCATACGCTCACGACCCGGGCATGCTCGAGGACGTTCTTCTCCCCAAACTGCACATTGTCGCGCTCATATTCGCTTACCATGATGTTGAATTCACCGCTGGGATAGGACAGAACCGAGGCTCCGTTCACGCCTTGAACCCCTTCCAGCAGGGAAGGACGACGAGAACGTGTTCCATTGACTAGGGTCTGTTGCTCACTGATGCAATACGCGTACCACGCCATAAAGGTCTCTCCGAACCTGTTGCGAGGCGAGCTGGGATCACCCCACGCAAACTATCGGGAACATTTTTTAACCGTTTGGAAGAAAGGGCGTAAAGCGACGAGTTAAACGCTTACTGCTGCGTCCAATGTGCATATTACCTTGGTGCTAGGTAAAATTGCAACCATTTCGTTGCATCCAGCATCTTGCAAAACGACCAACTATGTAGGAATTTCACGATGTACACCTGAATATTGCCACGAACCGCGTAGGGGCGGACGCCTCGTCCGCCCAGTCGACCGCAGCTCGACAAAGGTTTTGCCCCCGAATCGTTGGCGCATGACACCTGTCGATCTCTGCGCTGGACATACGACGCCATCTGCCCCGACCTGGTTCGTAATCCCTCAAAACATTGACCTGAAAAGACTTTCGTTCCTGTTTCTCACTCCGTGCCGGTGTTAACCTTGCGCCATGCCTGAATCCCCCAAGCCCCGCCGCTCCCTGGCATCGATCCTGGCCGCACTCGTCGCCGGCCTCGTCTTAGGGGCACTCTTGCTCGGCCTGACGGGATTTCTGATTCTATCTCGCAGCTCCGGCCCTGCCTTGCTCAGCCAGGTGTGGTCCAGACTGACCGGCAGAGCCCTCAGCCTTGACGTCACCCAGCCTACGGTCGTCGACCGCATCCAGCGACTCCAGCGCCTCGAAACCGTGGTGTACACCGTGGACAAAGTAGTCGGCGGCGCCAAGGAGAATTCCATCTTCCCGGACTTTCTCGCCGGAGATCGCCTGCTCATGCTGGTCCACGGCGAGGTCGTCGCCGGCATCGACTTCTCCAGCATCAAGCCAGGGGACGTTCAGGTCCAGGGCAAACAAGTCCGCATTCATCTTCCCGCAGCACAGGTGTTCAGCACCCGGCTCGACAGCAACAAGACGCGAGTCTATTCCCGCCAAACCGGTCTGCTGGTCCCCACAGATCCAGACCTGGAAACGCAGGTTCGACAGGAAGCAGAACGTCAGTTGTCGGCGGCCGCCCTCACGGATGGCATCCTGCGTACAGCCCAGCAAAATGCGACTTCGACCATCACCAGCCTGCTGCAAGGTTTGGGGTTCGAGAAGATCGAGTTGGATTGAATCTCAACCACAGAGGAACACGAAGTACTCAGAGGAACTTCTTTTGAGGATTTACTCTGTGTCCTCCGTGTTAAAACGTGTTGCCAAAGACAAAAAAAACCCGCCCTTCGTTTCCGAAGGACGGGGCGGGGTTGCGCGAGTAAAATCTACTGTTGGGCCCGCACTGCCAACTGGTCCTGAACTTCGCGGCTTCCAGCGTAGGACTTTGCGATCCTCACTACCTTGTCGCGGTCCCCTTCGCTCGGGACTGATCCCGAAAGCTTCACGGTGCCTGCCGTCAAAGCCACGTCCACGTTCGTGCTGTTCAGCCCCGGTTCGGTCTTCAGCTTTTCCACGATCGCGTTCTGCGCTTCTGAAGAGGTCAGCATCTTGGCAGGACGATCATCCGAAGCGGTTGGTTCATGTTTGTCATCCGACTTCGCTGTTTCGGCCTGGCCGGAATACTTTTTTACCGCCGCCATGAACTGGTGCGATCCTTCTGGAGGAGCAACCTTGCCGCGCAGGATGTCAGACGAGGGGACCATCTTGCCGTAAAGGATGCGAGTGCCGTCCTTGTCCTGAGTGATGGACGCGCCGTTCACCGTGACGCCGGCGAACACTCCACGAGCCCGCGAATAAGTAAGGATTTCTGACTTCATCTTCCAGTCGGTTTCAGCCTGAACGTGACGGCCAACCGGTCCGGCCGCGGCGGAGGCGTCAGCACCAATCTTGAATTTGCTGTTCAGCATGTGGGCCATTCCCTGGTCGTTCATCGCCAACATGACGACATCAATTGCCTCGCCGCCAATCTGAAGCCCCCAGCTTCCCCCAGTAATTGTGAAAGGAGCGGGAGCGCTCCATGCGCCCGACTTCGTACGGCAGGTGGCCAGACCGCGTCCGTGACGGCCGCCGAAAATGAAGCCGATCTTGACCATGGAAGGAACCACGGCCACACACTCGGCAGATCCGAGAATTTCCTCGGGAATCCCCTTGTCTGGGGTATTCATGATTTCATCCAGCACTGCCGCCGAGGCGTTCAAGCGCTTCACCTGTTCCGAAGGCTCATCGTCTGCAGCCAGAGCCAAAGTACTGAACAGGACTCCGAACGCCAATAACATTACTGATAATTTTTTAATTTGCATTTTGAATCTCCTCGCCCTTGGTAAGGCGCAAAATACCACCGCTATAAACTTTTGATTAAGAATGGTTAACACTTCGGACGCCATACCATGCGGTTGGTGTGGGATCCGGCCAAACCAGAAAACGATACCGCTGAACTCGCTCTCGTAATTCATGCTAGCCAACAAGCTCTGAAACAACCATCCGGATGATTGGGTACCGCGGCGCACACTTCACTGTAGAGCGGGTTTCCTCAGGAAGCGACACGCGCCAAATTACGAATCGGAAGCCCCTAAGCGGACGCCGGAAGGACTCCACGAAGCCACAGCAGAAGATTTGGCGGCGTTCGCGCTGCTGCCCACATGGAATGACATATTCGAGGGGGAATGGGCACGAGCTCACTCGATACACTTGCGGCTTCAGCCGCTGAGGTGTGCTCGCAAAATCAATTCAAAGGTTGGAAATATCGAGAAGCAGATTACCTGGGCACATTGAGCACAGCCACCCTCAGGCGCTGAAGCGCGACGAATCTTCACCGATTGAGTGGAACGAGTGAACTCGCGCCCTTCTCTTGCCCTCCCGCCGTCATCACGAATCCTCTTCGCGAGAAATACGAAAGGGCTTCGCCGCTACGAATTACTTTTGCATCGGCATATCCGAGTTTTTCTGAAGCTCGTCCAATGCCGTCAGCACTTCCTGGCTATGCTTGTTGGGATCAACCCCCGTATAAGCGCGCTGGATGTTGCCTTTAGGATCGATGATGAAAGTATTGCGAGCCGCGATTTCCACGCCCTTGTAGTTCATCGTGGACTCGTACTGCTTCACCACTTTATGCTCGGTGTCGGCCAGTAGCTTGAAGTTCAGGCCTTCCTTGGAGCAGAACTCCTTGTGCGAGTCCGTGGTATCCACGCTGACCCCGACCACCACCGCATTGCGCTGCGAGTATTGCGGCTGATCATGCTGAAAATTGTGGGCTTCAATCGTGCATCCCGGAGTTCCGTCCTTGGGATAGAAGTACAGAACCACCCACTTGCCACGGAAATCGCTCAGGCTCACCTGGGTGCCATCTTGCGAAGGCAGGCTGAAGTTCGGGGCCTCACTGCCCACCGCCGGCATCGCCGCAAACGCAGAGAGCCCAAATCCTGTAACGACCGTCACCAGCAAAACCATCCATAGACGCATATAAGCTCCTCAACCCATTAGGTTAGCGCGGGACGATGTTGGCTGTCCATGATGGGTTTGTCAATTTTCTGCTAAAACCATACTTTGGAAGGGGCAACCCGACGTCATCAGCGATCACCGAAAGTGAAAATATATGAAAGACAATAAGAATAAGAATGAGAAAGACAGCGCCCTGCGCCATCAACTGCTCGAACTCTTAAAAGGCGGCAGTGCTCACGCTCGCATGGAAGAAGCAACTGCCGGACTCCCGCCTAAATTACGCGGACAGAAACCGTTCGGCCTTCCCCACTCTCCCTGGATGCTGCTCGAGCACATGCGCATCGCGCAGTGGGATATTCTGGAGTTCAGCCGCAACCGAAAACATGTCTCGCTCGACTGGCCCCAGGACTACTGGCCAAAACGCGAAGCTCCGGCCACGCTTGCTGCCTGGAGCACCAGCATCCGGAAGTTTCGCAAAGACTTGAAGTCCATGCAGGACCTCGTGGCCAATCCCAAAACCGATTTGTACGCTCGCATCCCCTGGGGAGATGGACAGACCATCCTGCGCGAAGCTCTGCTGCTCGCCGACCACAACGCCTACCACGTCGCCCAACTAGTCGATATCCGGCGCCTGCTGGGAGCATGGCCGGAGAAGTAATCCCTGACCAACAGAACGCCTGAGGACTAGCAAATCTTCCCTGGCTTGGTTCGGGGGAGCAGCGCTTCAGCGCTGCATTTTCGTCCGAATCCGGATAAAGAGCGGCACGCAGGGACATCAAGCCGCCGTCTCAGGCGCAGTCCCGAATGTTGATTTTCACATCCACATCACGGGGCCGTTTCCGAAACACAGCCCTCACTCCATCGCGCCAGCGCTCGTCGATACCCACCACCACCCAATCGATCTCCGGCGAGATGTAACGCAGCAGAGTGTCGGTTGCGGGATGCACGTGCAGCGCCGGCGCTACCAGAAACAGCAAAGGCCGCTCGAACGACAGCTCGCGTCCGGGAAAGTATCCAAATCTCTGAAACTCGCCTCGCGCGTGGTGCCAGGTTACCCGTGACCAGTAGTCGAGGCCCTGGAGCGGCAAATGGATATCCTCGTCAGCCTTCAATTCCACCACGGCCAGCCTGCCGTCGCGTGTACACGTCAGCACATCGATCATGGCCCGGTCCGAGGCGGAAAATGCCGGCACCTGCGAGTACAGGCAATCCGTATCGAGGCGTTCATCTACTTCGGATACATCCTGCACCACAAGCGATTCCAGCCAGCGTTCAGGATGCAGCCGCCACAGCGCATGATCGCGCGGTCCCTCGGAATGGCGGACCTCGCCCACGCTATGCACCAATTGCCGGAATATCTCCGCGTTCTGCGCTCCCAGCACGCGTTCATCGGCGCCGATGCCAAATACAAGTTCTGGCGCGCACTGCAAAGTGCCGGGCTCATGTGCCAGGCGGGCTTTGGCAAATTGCAGTCCATGACATCGGAAGGTGACTTCGGCCGGAGAAATCGACGCCATCTCTGCCTCCGGCATCAACTCCCGGATCCGGTTGATGGCTGCGGCAAAACGCTGGGAGACTTCCGCCTCGTCAGTCCAGTGCACCAGCCGCGTTCGTATGTTGCCGCCATCCAGGACTTCGACTTCCTTCAGGCGACCGTCTCCTTTTTCAATTTCGTACAACTGCCACTTGGCGGCCGCGGCATGCAGGTGCGCCATCCGTTCTCGCGTCAGCGCGGCAGTTCCCGCCGGCAAAAAAAGCTTCAGGCCTTCGACCACCATCTTCCCTGAGTTCGCCACGCGGCACGCATCCAGCCAAAGAATGCCGAAGGTCAGTGCAGCATCAATCGAAGCCTGTGTCTCGTGCGGATTCACGCCCAGCACGGCGAAGCCGGATTGTCCACGACGCAAGAGGCCGCGAGTGTAAATGGGACCAAACGACTTTTCCAAATCGGCCGACGTAATCAGGCGCGAGGCAGCATAGCCAGGAAAGTGACGCTCCAGCACGCGCTGCAACTCCCGCTGATAAGTCGCCCGGGCGGCGCGTTTCGCGGTCGGAGTGCGGCGATCGCGCTGCCGGCAGATTTCCAGCTTCCCGGCATTGGTCTGCCCCAGCCGCTGCACCGCCAGCCTTAACACTTCGTGCTTGACTTCGACATCAAGCACTCGCCGCACCAGATTCCGCTCGGCCGACCAAAGATGCAGCAAGCACTTGTTGTGCTCACCGGAGATCGAATATTTGGACTGCGCCAGGTCAAACACCGGGACACCGTCATCGAGCACGACCGCATCTCGTGCTCCCGCAAGAAAATCTTCCACCGTACGAGCCAGGGCCTCTGGGGTCATGTCCGAATGCTTACATCTTCGCGACCCCCGTGTCTGTGACGTATGACCATATCCACAGTCCATGTGGGATAATTACGAGGGATAATCAAGACACTTCTGGGAGTCTTTCCCAGCCCAAGGACATCTAATTACCGTGGACAAAAATAGGTTCTTTTTTCAGCACTACGGCCTCACGGAACATGACCTCGAACGCTATCTGGCAGCCGCCCTCTCAGCCGGCGGAGAGTACGCCGACCTTTATTTTGAGTACCTTTCCTCGACCTCGCTGATGGTCGACGAATCCATGGTGAAGTCCGCCTCTCAGGGAATTTCCGCCGGTTGCGGCGTCCGCGTGGTGGTCGGCGAGCGTACCGGATACGCCTACACCGACGATCTTTCGTCGGAACGCATCCTGCACGCCGCCCGCACCGCCGCCCTGATCGCCAGCGGCCCTTCCAAGACGCCGGTTGTCGGCTTCCAGGAGAAGCCCGCCCGCAGTCTCTACCCGGTCACGCTGCCATCCGTGGACGCTGAAATCACGGCGAAAGTCGAACTGGTCATGCGCGCCGACGCTTCGGCCCGCGCCTACGATTCGCGTATCAAGGAGGTTCGCGCCAGCTATTCCGACGAGTTACGCAACATCCTGGTGGTGGGTTCCGACGGCACTTTCGCCGAGGATTCCCAGCCCCTCGCTCGCATGAACGTTTCCTGCATCGCCAAGACCGAAGCCACTTCCGCCCGCGGAAGCTCCGGCGGCGGCGGACGCGTTGCCCTCGACTTCTTCTTCGGAGAAAAAACTCCCGAATATTTCGCCAAAGAAGCAGCTCGCCAGTCGATCCTTCAACTTGACGCGCGTGAAGCTCCCGCCGGTGAAATGGAAGTCGTACTCGGCCCCGGCTGGCCCGGCGTGCTGCTGCACGAAGCCGTCGGCCACGGACTTGAAGCCGACTTCAACCGCAAACAGACTTCCGCCTTCGCTGGACTCATCGGCAAGCGCGTCGCCAGCGAAAAATGCACTGTCGTCGACAACGGCACCATGCCCTGGCGCCGCGGATCCCTCAATGTGGACGACGAAGGCCAGCCCACGCAGAACACCGTCCTCATCGAAAAAGGAATATTGAAGGGCTATCTGAGCGACAAACTGTCATCGCGCCTGATGGGCATGGCCGACACTGGCAACGGACGTCGCGAGAGCTACGAACACATCCCCATGCCGCGCATGACCAACACCTATATGCTGGCCGGCCAGGATGATCCCGAAGACATTATCCGTTCGGTCAAGAATGGCGTATACGCGGTCAACTTCGGCGGCGGACAGGTCGACATCACCAGCGGAAAGTTTGTCTTTTCCGCATCCGAGGCCTATCTCATCGAAGACGGCCACGTCACTGCCCCCATCAAAGGCGCGACGCTGATCGGGAACGGGCCCGATGTGCTCACCCGCGTCTCCATGGTCGGCAACGACCTGAAACTCGACGAGGGCGTCGGCACCTGCGGCAAAGACGGACAAGCGGTCCCAGTCGGCGTAGGCATCCCGACCCTCAAAATCGATCGCCTCACCGTCGGTGGCACAGCCAAAAAAGACCCCGGCGGCTTCATGCAATAACTGAGAACCGAGAACCAGGAACTGATGACTGCGTTTTTATCGACGGTTTTTAAGCGTGTTTTTTTAACAATTCGTTTTTAGCTTGTCAGCCCGTTTCCGCAGCCCAATGAATTTTCTATGCCCGAGACTCTAGAAACCAGAAACCCGAAACTGGAAACCGATCTTCGCGAGATAGCGCAAGATGTCGTCCGGCGAGCCATGTCAGGAGGCGCCACCGCCGCCGAATGCGTAGTCCGCGAAGGCGACGAATTCTCCACGCTGGTCCGCCTCGGACAGGTCGAAACCCTGAAAGAAGCCGGCTCCCGCTCTATCGGAGTGCGCGTGTTCCACGGCCAGCGCTCGGCCAGCACTTATTCGAGCGACCTCTCGCGCGAAGCTCTCGACCGCATGTTGAAGTCCGCGCTTGAACTCGCGAAAATCACGTCGGAAGATCCCTTCAGCGGCATACCGGAAGCCTCGCAGTTGGGCTCCATCCCGGGCGATCTCGATCTGTACTCGGCTGACGTCTACTCTTTGCCCGGCGAAGAGCGCATCAACTACGCTCGCCGCGCCGAGAAAGCCGCGCTCGATTACGATCCGCGCATCAAGAACTCTGAAGGCGGATCGTTCGACGCCGCTACCGGCCACAAAGTTCTTGCCAACTCTCACGGATTCGTAGGCGAATTCCGCCGGTCGTATTGCCAGGTTGTCGCCATGCCCATCGCGCAAACCGAAACCGGCGGCATGCAGCGTGATTTCTGGTTCTCAGTCGCCCGCAATCTGGGCCGTCTGGATGCTCCTGAAGACGTAGGAAAAATCGCAGCCCAACGCACTCTGAGGCGCCTCGGCGGACGCAAAGTAAAGACCGCCAGGGTCCCGGTAGTGCTCGATCCTCTGGTCGCCACTTCCATCCTGGGACACATCTTCGAAGGCATCAACGGCGACTCCGTCTATCGCGGCGCGTCGTTTCTGGCCGGCAAGCTCGGCGAGAAGATCGCAGGCGAACACGTCACCGTCATCGACGACGGCACCATGGTCGGAGGTTTCGGCACGTCGCCCTTCGACGGCGAAGGCATTCCCACCCGGCGCACCGTCGTCATCGAAAAGGGCGTGCTCAAGTCGTATTTATTGAACACCTACACCGCCAGAAAGCTCGGCCTTCAGACCACAGGCAACGCCTCTCGCGGACTCGCCGGCACCCCAGGCATCGGTCCCGGAAATTATTTTCTAGAAGCGGGAAAAAAGACGGCGAAGGAGCTGATCGCCGACATCCCCGAGGGACTCTACATCACCGAGTTTCTCGGCTCCGGCGCCAACCTGGTCACGGGAGATTACTCTCGCGGCGCGTCCGGCCTCTGGATATCCGGCGGCGAACTTGCCTATCCCGTGGAAGAAATCACAGTGGCGGGAAATCTGAAAGAAATGTTCTTCAACATCACCGACATCGCCAGCGACCTTGAATTTCGCGGCTCCATGGCCAGCCCAACCATCCGCATCGACGGCCTGATCGTCGGCGGCGAGTAAGATAATCCAGTGTGGGGCGGACACTCTTGTCCGCCGCTTTTGACTTCGAGCGTTGCCCTTGACTTCACTTCGCTCCAAGTTTCTGTGAACTCCTTCATCTGAAATTCCCAGTACAATCTCTCCATGGGAAGTCTGCTTCAGCCCGTACCGGCAACGGATGACCGTGGCTCTAACTGGCTTCCGATCGTGTTCGGGGTGGCGCTGGTTGTCATCGTGGTGGTGATTGCCTCCCTGATGTTGCGTACTGACACAAAAATCGCAAACGCTCCCGACCCTTACGCCGCCAACATCAAGTTCTCCGACATGAAGATGAGCGTGGCAGAAAACTTCGTAGGCTCATCCGTCACCTACCTTGACGGCACGGTCGCAAACGCCGGAGACAAGACGGTCATTCGCGCCATCATCCAGGTAACCTTCAAGGATTCGCTGGCACAGGTCGTCCAGTCCGAAGATGTCGCGCTGCGCATTCTCCAGACCAGTGGCCCCTACCCCGAAGCGCTGGATCTCAGCGTCGCCCCGTTGGCTCCAGGACAAGCCAAGACCTTTCGCCTCACCTTTGAACACGTCTCAGCCGACTGGAACCACGAGTATCCCGAGTTGAAGGTTACAGATGTGTCCGTGAAGTGACAAAATGACATTGAGAAATTGAGAAATTGAGAAATTTGGTAATCGGGCAATTTGAAAGACAGAGTCGATTTTTAATTACTCAATTATCGAATTACTCAATTACTCAATTCTTCTAGAATGTCCTCATGCCCGAAGTCAAAATCAGGCTCACGGAGACCGTCAAAGCCGGCGGTTGCGCCTCCAAGCTAAGCCCCGCGATTCTCGACAAAGTTCTGAGCAAGCTGCCGCGTCAGAATGATCCCAACGTCCTCGTCGGCTTTGATCACGCCGATGATGCCGGCGTCTACAAAATCACTCCCGACCTCGCCCTGGTGCAGACTGTCGACTTTTTTACCCCGATGGTCGACGATCCCTACACCTTCGGACAGATCGCCGCCACCAACGCCCTAAGCGACGTGTACTCCATGGGCGGACGTCCCATCACCGCCCTGGCCCACGTGTGTTTCCCAGCCACCGGCGACCTCGAAGTACTGGAACAAATCCTCGCCGGCGGCCTCTCGAAGATGATCGAAGCAAATTGCACCATCGTGGGCGGCCACAGCATTCGCGACGAAGAAACCAAATTCGGATATTCCGTCACCGGCCTCATCGACCCTCACCACATTTTCACCAACGGCGGCGCCCAACCTCGCGACCGCTTGCTCTTCACCAAGTCGTTAGGAACAGGCGTGATCTCCACCGCGATCAAAAAAGGCGCGGCCAAACAGTCATGGATCGACGCCGCCACACGCTCAATGACAACGCTGAACAAAGCGGCCGCCGAGGTCATCACCACGTTCTGCGAAAAGCAGAAGGAGACTACCACTGCCCATGTGGGGGCGGGTCTCAGACCAGTCCAGGCCGAGCAAAGCTCGGCAGGACTTCCCATCCACTCCTTAACCGACGTAACCGGCTTCGGCCTCATCGGCCACGCCCGCGAAATGGCCTTGGCCTCGAACGTCTCACTTCTCTTCCGCCTGAACCAGATCCCGATACTCGAAGGCGCGCTAGATTGCATTCGCGCCGGCAACATCCCCGGTGGCCTGAATAACAACCGCGACTTCGCCGAATGCGTAGTGGGTTACGAAGCAGGAATCCCAGACGAGCTGAAGACAATCTTGTTCGACCCCCAAACCGCCGGAGGCCTGTTGATCGCAGTCGCGCCCGAGAACGCATCGCAACTCATTGCAAGCCTGAGAAATGCCGGAGTTCCCGCCGTCGAAATCGGCGAAGTTCAGGAGCGAACCCGGCCTTTGATCACAATCGCAGCATGAATCTGTGCATTGCCGATTTGTAAATTCTCGGAGAATCCGTAGCTTTATAACTAGATAATAGGGGTCATCCTGAGCTCGCGAAGGATCTGGCGCGGAGCGGATATGCATTACGGTGCGCTACACGCGGGATCCTTCACGACTTAAAAGTCGTTCAGGATGACGCAGAGTGAGATTTTAAAACTGGCCCACTAACGAGAACTGCGCATCTGCCTCCGCCCACGAGTGAACTTACCGGCTGTGCTTCAAAACTCCGAGAATCGAGAAACCACCATCCGCATCTACTTACTTGACTAAGCTTCTAATTTTCCCCGGAGTACTCCTCTTATGAAATCCCGCAAACTCGGCCACACCGGTCTCACCGTTTCCGCCATGGGCCTGGGCTGCATGGGCATGTCAGAGTTTTACAGCGGACGCGACGACGCCGAATCTCTCGCCACCATCGACCGTGCCCTGGAACTCGGCATCAATTTTCTCGACACCTCCGACGTCTACGGCCCTTTCCTCAATGAAGTACTGGTCGGACACGCCATGAAGGGCAGGCGCGATCAATTCGTTCTCGCCACCAAATTCGGAATCATGCGCGACCCCGCCAATCCCGAAAAGCGCGGCGTCAATGGCAAGCCGGAATACGTTCGCCAGTCCTGTGAAGCCAGCTTGAAACGTCTCGGCGTAGACACCATCGATCTCTACTACCAGCATCGCGTCGACACCAGCACTCCAATCGAAGACACTGTGCGGGCGATGGCTGACCTGGTGAAAGAAGGCAAGGTGCGTTATCTCGGCCTGTCCGAGGCCAGCACAGCCACTCTGCGGCGTGCGGTCAAAGTCCATCCCATTGCCGCATTGCAGACCGAATACTCCCTGTGGACCCGCGATCCCGAGGACGAAATTTTCGCCACCTGCCGCGAACTCGGCATCGGCTTTGTCGCTTATAGTCCACTCGGCCGCGGATTTCTTACGGGCCAATTTCAGCATTTCGAAGATCTCGCTCCCGACGACTACCGCCGAAACTCACCACGTTTTCAGGGAGAAAACTTCCAGAAGAATCTGGATCTGTTGCGCAAGGTCGAGGAGATCGCAAAAGAGAAGAACTGCACGCCATCACAACTGGCACTGGCCTGGGTGCTGGCCCAAGGCGAAGACATCGTCCCGATCCCCGGCACCAAACGCCGCACATATCTCGAAGAGAATGCCGCAGCGTTGGATGTGAAGCTCACGCCCCAAGACCTGCACCGCCTGGCAGAAGCGTTCCCCCACGGCGCAGCGTCAGGACAGCGCTATACCGAGCAGATGATGAAAGCGGTGAATCAATAGGAAAACGGCCGTGTGGCCTTCCAGATGGGGACATCCCACAGGCGCAGGGTAAAGGCGGATACAATGTAGCAGCCAGGGCGCGATTGCATCAACCGTCTAGCTACATTCGGTCAATGTCCTCAAAGGTAACCCTATAGATGGGAGCGCAATAGTAGGAAATTGGGTCCATTTCCAAGTCTTGCAGTATTCCCAGTTGGGCTAGCTTTTTGAGGTCAGATCGTGCCTTAGCCCGCCTCGAATCTTAATATAGAACAGTTTATTAAAATAATTAATGAATTTTTTTAATGAAACCATACAATTAAAATGTAGACCGATAGCGAGGGAACTATCCTCCTTATAATCAACAATCCCATCGGGGTAACCGAGAGGCTTTCAAAGTACGCTTTTTGCCTGAAAAAGGGGCACCAATAGTCTTCGTGGCACGGCAGCTCACTTCACTTTAATTAAAGGGAAAAAAACAGGGGCGACTTTTAGCCGCCCCAAATGTCTTGCTGATGACTGAAGACCGACGACTGTTTAAGCTGGAGCAGGCCGCTCCCCACCCTTGGCCCGTCCAGGCTGCAGATCAGGTTTGATCACCTGCTGCACTCCGTCGTCAGGCTTCACCGGAGGGACGATCTTCGGCAGCTCCTGGCCTTCGATGATCATCTTGATCTGAGCTGCATCCAGCACTTCGCGCTCGATCAGCGCCAGCGCAATCCGGACCAGCACATCACGATGCGCTTCCAGCAGGTCTTTGGAAGTGTCGTAGCCCCGCTTGACCAGTTTCTGCACTTCCGCATCGATCTTCACTGCCGTGGCTTCGCTGTAATCGCGATGCTGGGCGATTTCACGTCCCAGGAAAATCTGCTCTTCCTTCTTGCCGAAGGTCAGCGGTCCCAGATCGCTCATGCCCCACTCGCAAACCATCTTGCGTGCCAGTTCCGTGGCGCGCTCAATGTCGTTGCCGGCGCCGGTGCTCATTGAATTCAGGAACATCTCTTCCGCCAGACGGCCGCCCATCAGGATGGCGATCGAGGTCTCGAGATAATTCTTGTAATAGTTGTGCCGGTCGTCAGTCGGCAATTGCATTGTGACCCCCAGCGCCATTCCGCGGGGAATAATGGTCACCTTGTGCAACGGATCCGAATGCGGAAGCAGTGCCGCCACTAGTGCATGCCCGGCTTCGTGATAAGCCGTATTTTTCTTTTCCTCATCCGAGAGCAGCATGGACTTGCGTTCCACGCCCATTAGCACTTTGTCCTTGGCGAGCTCAAAGTCGTACATCAGTACGGCTTTGCGGTTCTGCCGCGCCGCCGCCAAGGCGGCTTCGTTCACCATGTTGGCCAGGTCTGCTCCGGAGAAACCCGGAGTACCTCTTCCCAACACGAACAGATCCACATCGTCCGCCAGAGGAATCTTGCGGGTGTGTACGCGAAGAATTTCTTCGCGTCCGCGCACATCAGGACGGCTCACCACCACTCGACGATCAAAACGTCCCGGTCGCAGCAGCGCCGGATCAAGAACGTCCGGCCGGTTGGTTGCAGCCATTAGAATGACGCCTTCGTTGGACTCGAACCCATCCATTTCAACCAGCAACTGGTTCAGCGTCTGCTCGCGCTCATCGTGACCGCCGCCGAGCCCGGCACCGCGATGGCGCCCAACCGCGTCGATTTCGTCAATAAAGATGATGCAGGGGGCGTTCTTCTTGCCCTGTTCAAACAGGTCGCGAACCCGGCTAGCGCCCACGCCCACGAACATTTCAACGAAGTCCGAACCGGAGATCGAGAAAAACGGAACATTCGCTTCGCCGGCAACAGCTCGTGCCAGCAAGGTTTTGCCAGTTCCCGGAGGTCCCACCAGCAGCACACCCTTGGGAATGCGTCCGCCCAACTTTTGGAATTTCTGCGCCTCGCGCAGGAATTCAATGATCTCTTTCAGCTCTTCTTTGGCTTCGTCGACCCCGGCCACGTCCTTGAACGTGACTTTCTTCTGCTGCATGGAGAGCAAGCGGGCGCGGCTCTTGCCGAACGACAACGCCTTGTTGCCGCCGGTCTGCATCTGCCGGATCATGAAAAACCACAAGGCCGCGAGCAGAATCAGCGGGGCCCACGTTCCCAGTAGTTGCAGAGGCCAACTGCCGGTCGTGATATCCCGCACCGTCATGGCGACGTCCTTATCCCGCAACGTCTTGATCATGTCGGGATAGTTCGCGGGGGCAGTGGTGTGAAACGCGGAGCCATCATTCTTATACTTTCCGCGTACTTCCTGGCCCGTGATCGTGACCTCTTTCACCAACCCCTGATCCACGTCGGTCAGGAGCTGTGAAAAGTTTATTTCCTTGTCCTTTTGGCCCGCGTTTCCGGCTTTCATCACCTGCCACAGCAGGAAAGCCGAAAGCACAATCACCAGCCAGAAAACCACCGTTTTAACTGTAGAATTCACCGAAGACTCCTGAAGAAGATCCCGCCGCACGCCAAAGCAAGAACCACTGGCTGCCGCACTTGAATTAGATGCCCGGCCCGGGGTTTTGGATTGGACAAGTCGTAAACCCGTATTCTAACCGTTTCAGTGGAAAAAAGGTCGCTGTTCTGCCAATGACTTAAGTCACAGCCGTACCTTAGCTTGCAGCCCCAACGTAGGGCAGATTGCGATTGGTTTGTTCCGGCGAACCCAACCCATAACCCACCAGAAAGGCCTCATCCACCAGAAAGCCGAAATAGTCGGGCTGCAACTGCACCCGGCGGGCCGACTGTCGATCAAGCAAAGTCACCAGCTTGACCGACGCCGCCCCCCGAGCCTTGAGATCGCTCATCAGGAACTCGGTTGTGACCCCGGAATGAACCAACCCTTCCACGACCAACAGGTTCTGCCCGCGAATGTCAGGCTCGTGACTGAAGAAAATCTCCAATACCCCGCCCGTGCCATCCTCTTCGCGCAGGTGGTATTTGGGTTTGATGAACTGGCAGATCACGGGAACATCCAGCGCCCGCACCAGGTCCGCCATGAAAATAAAACCATTCTCCAGCAACGCCAGCAGGTGGATGGACTGCCCGCGGTAGTCGTCTGAAATCTGCCGGCCCATTTCCCGTACCCGTTTTTGGATCTGTTCGGCGGGAATTACAGTCCGCGGAGCGGGTTTTGCGATCACATTCATTGCTTGAGGTCCTCCGGACCAGCCATTTCTCGAATTACCAGGGCCTCTCGAGCAGCATCCCGCGGATGCAGTCGCGCCGGAGCGGGAAAGCCTCGAACCCACACGATTTCCGCTCCGCTCACCACTACGGGCCAGAGCTTGCGCTCCGTCCCCGTCAATTTTCTCTCCTGCAAAAGTTCCTTGATCTTCTTCGAAGCCTTGCAGTGCGCCGGCCAATACCGATCCCCGGCGCGCCAGTTGCGCACGCTTAAGTCTTTCCGCAGCAATGCCGGGTCAAGCACGTGGTCGGGATTATAACCCTTCGCAGCGCTCCCCGGAACCAGCACTGCCTCAAAACATGCCCCAATTTCTGCGATTCGAATCGTTCCGGGTACTGTCAATTTGTATTCGTAGTCGGCATCAGCCGCTGCAACCGGGCGATCAAATTGCAGACTTCCATTGGTTACCGAGAGTCGCCATCCCCCCGGCAAAACAGCCGACCGAGGCCCGCGCGGATCGAGTTCGAGAACCTCTTCTACGTGATGGAACTCCAGCCGCAAACCCAAAGATTCGGCCGCCGCCCTCACCACTCGCCTCCGCAAAGCCAGGGGCAAATCCCGCAATCCACCAGGTTTGAGAAGGCGTCCCTCAGCCTGCCATACATCTGGCCACACGCGCGCGACTTCCATCTGCCAGTACTCTTCCTCGGCCCGCGCCACGTCGGCCGTCTCAGCCAGTGTTTCCCGTACCGCCGGATTGAGTGTGCGCTCCAGCCGAGGCAAAATCCCGTGACGCACCCGGTTGCGCGCATGCCGCAAATCGCGATTGCTCGAATCCTCGCGCCAATCCTGTTCCAGGTCGCGCAGGTAGGCCTCCAGCAATTTTCGCCTGGTCGTCAAAAGCGGACGAATCACTGAGAACTGAGAACCGGAAACTGATAACTCGGAATAAATCAATTTGGGATAAATCCCAGCCAGCCCACGAGTGCCAGCACCGCGAACAATCCTGAGCAAGACCGTCTCGGCCTGATCATCCAAAGTATGACCGGTTGCGATCCGGTTCAACGTGTTCCCGGCAAATAACTGCCGAAAGTATCGATAGCGCAAGTCGCGGGCAGCAGCCTCGGTGCTGAGATGGTGGCCGTGAGCATGGACGGCAACGTCCCCGCTGCCAGCATGCAATGGCAACTCATGCCGTTGAGCCAGTTGGGCGACAAACTCTTCGTCCGCTTCAGCCTCGACTCCCCGCAATTTGTGATTGAAATGAACTAGAGAAAGGACAATGCCGAGTTCCTCACGCAATTCAAGCATGATTCGCAGCAAAGCTACTGAATCGGCCCCGCCAGAGACAGCCACACCCAAGCGGTCGCCAGCGCGGAGAAGCCCCTCACCACGAATATAAGAGAGGACGCTTTGCGGCAGAGTACTCACGGAAACATAGTACATCCGGCCAATTTGGCGGGGAGCGGCGCGTCGTTCGAATCATTCCATCATGCGGTTCACATCCGCAAAAGAAATCCCGCCTTCCAGCGATGTGTAGGTTCCCGCAGCCTTCAATTCTTCCGCCAGTCGCCGCAGCAAACCGAGCGTGGCTCGCATCGCACTCGAACCTAGACTGACTCTCGCTACGCCAAGCTTTTGCAACTCCGGCACCGAAGGCGAGCCCAGCCCAGCCAGAATATTTACCGGACATCGCAAGTCTTTCACCAGCCGCCCAATGGTGGAGGCATCCCGCAAGCCGGGAACAAACACACAATCCGCGCCCGCATCGCGAAACGCCGCCAACCGTCGCAGAGCCTCGTCATACCGCCGCTCCGGCGCACCCACATCGAGAAGATAGACATCGGTACGCGCGTTGAGAACGATCGGGAACTCTCGCACTGCTTTCAATCTCTCGACTTGCAGTCCCAGATCAAAGAGCGGATTCTTCGGATCACCGGTCGCATCCTCAAGATTCATCCCAACTGCGCCGGCGGCCAGCACAGCTCGCGCCGTGCGTGCAGCATCTTCCGGCCGATTGCCATATCCCGCCTCCACGTCCGCAGTGACCGGCAGATCGACTGCCGCCGCAATACGTGCAACAACCGCCAGCATCTCCTCGCGAGAAATGCGCTGCCCGTCGGGATATCCCATCGTGAACGCAATTCCGGCGCTGGTCGTAGCAATGGCCCCGAAGCCAGCCTGCCGAATGACGCGTGCACTGGCCACATCCCACGCATTAGGCAGAAGAAGAATCTCACCGTGATGCATGCCGCGAAACGCGTCCGCCTTCGCTTTTTGCAACTCGACATTCATGAGCTACCCACAGCAACCGGGAACTGAGAACCGATAACTGACAACTGTTTTTTCATCCAGAAGTTCTCAACGTAGAAATTAAAGAGCCATTGATGTTTCCAATCAATCGCTCTCCAAAAACGTTCATCGGTCTTCAGTCGTCAACACTGGTGCCTGGGCTTCTGCTGACGACTGAGGACCGACGACTGACGACTTTTACGCGGCCTTCGCCATTCGCCGCGACTCAACCCCGTCCAACGCGCGCCACAATACCTTCGCAGCATTCCCGGCCGTAGTCAGGGCCCGCTCCGCCGCCTGCGGATTCCCCTCCACTTGCCGTGCCAGTTGCTGCTTCCATATCTGCGCGTGAACCACGTCCGCCGTACTGTGCAAATCGAAATAGCCGCAGGTCTTTTTGTCCGCCGCGTACATCTCGCGAAGCCCGCGCGCTTTCTCCCTTGCCACGCGCGGCACCTGTGATTCGTAGGCGTAAAAAGCCGCGAGGGCTTCTGCCGGGCTACCCTCGCTCGCAACTTCATGGAAAAAGGACATCAAATCCTTAATCTCGGCCACCGGATCGTGGCCACGCAGGTCACGGCTTGCCCCCATTGCCTTCGACAAAATCCAGCCAGAGTTCCGCATGCTCAGGATTTTTTTCATCAGCCTCTTCCCAACCTTTTTCTTCCGCCAGGTTCGCCAGCACTGCCCGCCGCAGCTCGCTCTCCTCCAGACGCACGCCAAGCTCCGCCAGGTAGGTAGGAAACGCGTCGACGTGATGATAGTACTCGCGCGCATATTCGCGGAGGTCATCGCGCGAGAGCTCGCCGGCGGACCATGCTTTGTAAAAAGGATGGCAGAGCAAATTAAACTCTGCGATCCGCGCGTCCAGTTGCTGAAAGAATTCCGGGGTCGTCATAGGGGTCGACATATAGGTTGTCATGGTAGCGATGAAAGCCTCAAAGGTTGGAATGCATTCCAATATACAGCGCCGGTCCCTACTGGCAACCGCCCCAGCATCACAGCCCGCAAACCCATACCACTAATTCCCTGTCATCCTGAGCGTAGTCGAAGGACCTCTATAGCAACGATGCTCTGAAGTGTGTTGGGAAATGATCAGGGGAAGCCCGGCAGCGCGCGAGACTGTGCCACTGCCACGGGTCCTTCGACTCCGCATTTGCGTTCGCGAGCGAATGCGAATGCTGCGCTCGGGATGACAGGGATACCCCGCGGCGGTATCGCGTCCGGCAAAAAATTCAGAGCTGCCATGTCGCGCCCGGAAGAACCATACAAATGTGACGACCATCACAGAATACCGTCTCTGATTCAGGTATTTTGCCCACATAGCGGAAGATGAATTGCCACCCACACCACACAATCGACGGGCTATCCGCGTCAAGCGAATCTGTCTCGCCCTGTTCCTCATTGCAGACATTTCACTCGCAGCCCAATCCCCCGCGCCCGAAATCCTCTCCATCGTTCCTCCGCGTGGCCCAGAAGGCACGCGGATAACAATCAGCGGCAAAAACTTCACTGCTGTGTCGTCTGTTCTCTTCGCGGATACCCCGGCGGTCTTCCGCTCGGTCTCGCCGGAAACTCTGATCGTAATCGTTCCCCACAAAATCCAGGCCTCAAGCATCATCGTGATCACGCCGCAAGGAAGGATCAGCAGCCCGATTCCCTTCGCCGTCGTCAACGATCCTCGCATACCCGACGAAGTGAGCTACAAATCTGGATACGTGAATTCGACTCCTCCCCCGGCCAATTTCACTTCCGCCCGGCTATGGGGAATTGCGATCGCCGACGCGCGAATACCCAGTCACGAATCCGCTGCCGTCGAAGTCGCGTGGACAAGACTCACCTGCCGCGTAGATGGCAAAGACATCATCCTGAACGACGATGCCGGACATTTGAGTGGAGGTCTCTACCAGCGCCAGCCGTGGTTTGCCACGGACGCTCATGACGCCATCCCTCTGGCGTATGACACGGAGTATGACTCAGTCGTCCTGCGCGTCGGAGAGCGCACCGATCGCGTGTGGCATTTCTGGAGTCCGTCTCCACGCGCCGCTCTCCCTCCGGGCAAGCTCGAAGGCTGCACCGTCAATGCCCGGGTCAAAATCTCCCCCGGCGCCCTGCTTCAAATGGGCATGGACTACTGGCGATCTCCGACAATCCCTTTTGGTGCAGGGGGAAACAATCACGAAGCCGGCGCCAGTAACTGGTATTTCGCCTCTCCACAGTGGCAGGAAGCGACCTTCACCGATATAGGCGGCCCGCGGTTCTGACCCACGCCGTCCTTGTTAGAATGAAGTCTTGCCGCCCTTCACCGAACAATTCGATGTCGTCATCGTCGGCGCCGGACACGCCGGCTGTGAAGCTGCCATGGCCGCCGCCCGCATGGGACTCAGGACCGCGCTTTATACCCTGAACGTCGATCTCATTGCCCAGATGTCCTGCAACCCGGCCATCGGCGGCATTGCCAAGGGACACCTGGTCCGCGAAGTCGATGCCCTGGGCGGCATCATGGGCGAAATTACAGACGCAGTGGGCATCCAGTTCCGCTTGCTCAATACTTCCCGAGGTCCAGCCGTGTGGTCGCCGCGCGCCCAATGCGACAAGCAGGCCTATCGCCTGAAGATGCGCGAGGTTCTGGAATCCCAGCCCAACCTGAAAATCAAGCAGGCAGAAGTAGCAGATCTCATCCTGGAAGAAACTGAGAACCGGGAACCAGCAACTGAAAACTGGTCTTCACAGCTCGCCGCCACCGCCTCGATTTCCAACCGGCGCAGAATCCTCGGCATCAAACTGCGCGACGGACGCACTGTAGGAGCGTCCGCCGTCATCGTCACCACCGGCACATTCCTTAACGGTCTGATCCACTGCGGAGAACAGCAATATCCCGCCGGACGCTCCGGAGAACCAGCCGCGGTGCTGCTCGGCGAGGCCTTGAAGCAACTGGGTCTGCGCGGATGCCGGCTCAAGACCGGAACCCCGCCCCGACTAGACGGTCGCAGCATCGACTGGTCTAAGTTTGAGGTCCAGCCGGGCGATGCCGATCCCACGCCTTTCAGCTTTCGCACCCGCCGCGTGGCGCATCACGATTCGCAAGTCCCCTGCTACATCGCCTGGACGACGCCCGAAACGCAACGCATCATCCGCGAAAATGTTCATCGCTCTCCCATGTACAGCGGGCAAATTCATTCCGTCGGACCGCGTTATTGCCCCTCGATTGAAGACAAAATCGTCAAGTTCCCCGACAAGACCACTCACCAACTCTTCCTCGAACCTGAAGGCCTGAATACTCACGAAATCTATGTCAATGGCATGAGCACTTCGCTGCCGGTCGAAGTCCAGATCGAGATCTTGAAATCTGTTCCCGGCCTCGAGAACGCGGACATGCTGCGCCCGGGATACGCCATTGAATACGACGCCATCGATCCTACGGAACTGGAACGCACTCTCGAAACCAAGAAAATTGCCGGCCTGTTTCTCGGCGGACAAATCAACGGCACCAGCGGATACGAAGAGGCCGCCTGCCAGGGCCTGATGGCCGGCATCAACGCGGCCTTACAGGTAAAGAATGAATCGCCGCTGATCCTCGATCGCACCGAGGCCTATACCGCAATCCTGATCGATGACCTGATCAGCAAAGGCACCAACGAGCCCTACCGCATGTTTACTTCGCGCGCCGAGTTCCGCCTGCATCTGCGCATCGACAACGCCGACCGCCGCCTCACCCCCCACGGCCGCCGAGTAGGTCTGATTGCCGACGCCGCCTGGAATGATTTCGTAAGCAAGCAGCAACGCCACGGCTCCCTGAAAGATTTGCTCGAGAAATCAAAACTCACGCCCACCATGCTGGAGAAAATCACCAAAAACAACGGTGGGGCGGACGCCCTCGTCCGCCCACCCGAGCAAAGCTCGGCAAAAGCCAGCGACCCACAGCCACCTGCTCAGGACTGGACTTCCGCTATCGGCCAAAGCCTGGCTCAGCTGCTCAAGCGCCCCGAAATTACCATCGAGCGCCTCGTGCCCATCCTCCGTGAATTAACCCCGGAGTTCTTCAACGAAGAAGAAAACCGTGCCAATCCGCCAGAATCCGCAGCCAGTATTTCTTCCGCAACCCGCAACGAACTCAAATCAGTCGAAACCGAAATCAAATATGCCGGCTATCTTCTGCAACAGCAGCGCGCCATCGACCGCCTCAAGAAAGCCGAGCAACGCACCATTCCGCAGTGGTTCGACTATGGTTCGATCAGTGGCCTTTCCCGCGAGATCCAGGAAATACTGATCAGAGTGCGTCCGCGCACCCTCGGACACGCTTCCCGCATCCCCGGCGTGACCCCGGCGGCGGTCTCTCTGGTACACGTATTTCTCGAAATCCAGGCCAAACGGCGCGATCAGGCAGCGGTAATCTAGTTAGGCTGAAAGAAAACTGGAAGTAAAATTTAAGGATCTGGAATTAGAATTTAAAGATAAAGAAGATGACTTCGTCGCTGGCCGCAAACCTCGCCTGCTACACCCAAATCGATAGCCCAGTTGGAGCATTGCTGCTGGTCGCCGATGATGCCGGCCTGCGTCGTATCGGCTTCGCCAATGGAGGGAAGCCGGCACCGCCAGATCCGCAATGGATAGAAGATGTAGAACCGCTTCGCGAAACCATTTGCCAGCTCCGCGCCTACTTTGCCAAAGAACTCGAAAGCTTTAACCTTGCGCTCGCGCCCAAAGGCACGCAGTTTCAACTAGGGGTATGGAACCGTCTAAGCGAGATTCCCTACGGAGAGACCATTTCGTACGGAGAGCTTGCCCGCCGTGTCGGCAATCCCAACGCCTCGCGCGCCGTCGGACTCGCCAATGGCTCGAATCCAATCCCGATCGTGATTCCCTGCCATCGAGTGATCGGCGCCAATGGCAAGCTGACCGGCTACGGCGGTGGCCTACCCATCAAGGAAAAGCTGCTCGCCCTGGAGCGTCGCCAGCAGCTATTGCTGTAGGGATACTGAAGGACCTCCTTCGTGAACCTTCGTGTCCTTGGTGGTTTAAGCTCTTAGCGTGCACCGCCCGACAGCCTCGGTTACCATAGAATCAGCTAAGCGTTACCGAGAACCTGCATCCAAATAAAAATATGACTACCCACAGCACCGTACTCTTCCTGGCATTTCTGATCGTCGCGTCCCTGGCCTCGGCCCAGAACGTCGATCCAGCCCTGCGGCCGCCTAAAGGCGCGCAAGTCGCGCTGGTGGTTTTTGAAGACCTGCAGTGTCCCGACTGCCGCCGCGCCGCTCCCCTGGTCGAGGAAGCCGGTCGGACATACAAGATTCCAGTGGTCCGCCACGACTTCCCGCTGCCCATGCACAACTGGTCTTACGATGCGGCCATCATGGCACGCTATTTCGACACCCAGTCGAAAGAGATGGGCAACGCTTTTCGCGACTACATCTTCCAGCATCAACCGGAAATCACGCCGCCTACTCTGCGCGGCTTCGCGGAAAAATTCGCTGCCGACCACAAAGTGGATCTGCCCTTCGCCCTCGATCCCCAGGGCAAACTGGCCGCGGCAATCAACGAGGACAAAAACACCGGACAACGTGTAGGCATCAATCACACCCCAACCATCTACGTGGTCAGCAACAAGACTCAGGGCAAACCCTTCGTCGAGGTCGTCGACCGCACCCAGCTTTTTCAGTTGATCGACGCCATGAAGAACGAATAAGTAAAAAACTTCCACGCGAGTGTCATCCTGAGCGCGCGGCTTTTCGCGCGCGAAGGACCCAGGTGAGCCGCCGCGCGTTCGAGTCGCTTGGCGACTCGAACAATAAGCGCGAGGCGAACATCCTTACCGCATCCTCGCTAATCTCATCCCAACCCCAGCCGCTTCGCCACCAGATTCTCCACCCCCCGCGCGATCACTAGCGACTGCGGAACGCTGCCCAGCGCCGGAAACGCGAACTTCTCTCCGCGCCAGCCAATCAATCCGGAAGTGAAATCAACATCAACCTCATCGCCCGGAATTATCGTCTTTTCTTTCGCCGCGATTTCCCTGGAAAACTGCTCGCGCAACCGTCTCACCATCTCCGGAGCTTCCACACACAGGAACCCGTTGTTGTATGCGTTACGCAAATACGTTTGGGAGAAGCTTGCGGCGATCACCAGCGCAAGGCCCTTCGCCTTCAGACAAGCAACCGCCTGCTCGCGGCTCGATCCCGTCCCAAAATTGAATCCGCTCACCACCACATCGCCCGCACGCGCACTCGCGGCAAATTGCGGATCGTAATTTTCCATCGCCACTTTCGCCATGGTTTCCGGCGTCACATCGTCGCGATGGGCGTAGTCCTTGGCATGGATCGCGTCGGTGGTTACATTGTCCTCCGGCAGAAACACCAGCCTTCCCCGCACCCTCTCGGGAAAGCCGGGAAGAATGTCGACCTTCTCGGTGACCGCCCCGGCAGCAAACTCCTGGTAAACCCGCATCACCGCCCGCTCCGCCACTTTGGAGTGACCGCGAATGTATCCCGCGACAGCCGACGCAGCCACAACTTCCGGACTTGCGAGATAGCATTTCGCGTCCGGCGAGCCCATGCGCCCTTCGAAATTACGGTTGCCGGCGGAAATCCCCACTTCACCAGGTTCCAGCAATCCAACTACTAATCCAACGCCCGGCCCGCACCCCGCAGGCAATGCATTCGCCCCGGCGTCGAGCAGCGTCTTCCATATCCCGCGCCGCTCCGCCTCTTCCTGCACCCACTTGCTCGCGGCACCCAGATATAACTTCACGCCGACGGCAACTCTCTTGCCTTGCAGCACAGTCGCAGCCGCAGCCACATCCTCGATCCGCGAATTCACCAGCAAGTACGCTTTCTGGATGGCAATCTTCTTCCTCTCGATTTCCGCCAGCGAAGTCATAACCTTTACCGCGCCCGGCCCGGAAATATGCGGCGTCACTTGCGACAGATCGAGCACGATCCGAGCAGCGTAGACCGCATCGGAATCGGGCTGCGGAGGCTCTTCGGCCCAGTGCACGATGTTGCGATCGGTGAAGCGTTCAATGCCCTGCGCCGCCAAACGTTCCTTCACCATCTTCAGATACTTGATGGTGACCTCGTCCACCGGAAACCACGCCACCAGCGCCCCCCACTCGGTGGACATATTTGCGATCGAAAAACGCGCATCCATGGAAAGACTCGCCACCCCTGGTCCGCTGAATTCGACCGCCGCGTTCAACACTTCATCCTGGTTGTAAAGTCCGCACAACGTAATGATGACGTCCTTGCCAGTCGCGCCCGCCGGCAGTGAGCCTTCCAGCACGACCTGAATCGATCGCGGAATCTGCCACCAGAAATCCCCCGTAGCCCACGCCGCGGCAGCATCGGTACGCACGATCGGCGTCCCCACCGCTCCCAGCGCGCCATACATATTCGAGTGCGAGTTCGTGGCGACTACGAAAGAGCCGGGCACCACGTATCCGCGCTCCACCATAATCTGGTGGCCAATGCCCGAACCCGCCGGATAGAAATCCACTCCGTGATACTTCGCAAAGCCCTCAATGGCCTCGTACTTGTGCAGGTTCGACTCATCTCTGTTCTGGATGTCGTGGTCAAGAGCAAACACCAGCTGCCGTGGATTTTGAATCTTCTTCGCGCCAATGTTCTGAAACTTCTTCATCACCGCCGAAGTATCGTCATGCGTCATCACCCGGTGCGGATGGATGGCCACAAAGTCCCCAGTCCGCAACGGCCGCTTCGGCCCCTCGGCAAAATGCGCCTGCGCAATTTTTTCAACGACGGTCTGGCCCATTTAGCACTCCTGATCGTGTGCCCTGTCATCCTGAGCGAAGCAGAGTGTTTCGCTGGCGAAACGCTATGCGAAGTCGAACGACCCCCTAGCAGCGCCTCAACGGCGAGCGGCGATGTAGGCCGTGGCTTCCTGAATGTTCACGCCATCGGAACCGTCAGCTTATCGTGCCGACCGGCGACAGTCGAGTATCGAGAGTGTGTCGCGGGTTGGAACACTTCTGTTCACGTCTGAAAAACTTCGGTTTGACTTGCCGCCACCACAGACATACCATTACGCCGCTTCAACCCAGGCCGAACAAACATTCTGGAAAAAAGAAAGAGGAACATCAATGATCAAGAAGATGACGATTAACAAGCTGACAAGAACTTCCGCCATGGCTGTTGTGGTTCTGCTGCTTGTCTGTGCAGGGTCGAGCGCCGCGTTCGCACAAAAAGGAACGGTACTGCGGGTCGTCGTAGTCAAGACCGACAGCCCCGCCGCCTACGCTCAGGAACTCGAAAAGGGCAGACAAATCATGAAGAGCCTCGGCATCCCAGCCACGCTGCGCGTGTGGCAAGCCAGGTTCGCCGGCCCAGAAGCAGGCTCGGTCGTCGCAAGTATTGAATACCCCAGCATGGCCGCTCTGGCCGACGCCGAAACCAAACTGACCGCGAACAGCGAATACCAGGCTTGGATCAAAAGTCTCGACAAAGTAAGAAAGATCGTCTCCGACAGCCTTTACACCGAGTGGTAGCAAGCAGGTAGGCCAGAAATCGCGGGTTGCCCTACTCTAATCTCGCGCCTGTGGCGAAATT
This sequence comes from Terriglobia bacterium, assembly GCA_963795245.1. GTDB lineage: Bacteria > Acidobacteriota > Terriglobia > Terriglobales > Acidobacteriaceae > JAIQFF01. Next base: position 293,511 of record CAWCHA010000002.1, read on the forward strand.
AGGGTGGGGATTTTGACCTCAAAGCTTCACACCCCCCACACACTGTCATCCCGAGCGAAGTCGAGAGCCTGCCCTGAGCGAACTCCGAGTGAAACGAGGAGGAGTCGAACGGGGACCTTGTGTTCCCCAATCACTACCGAGCAGCCCCAGTCGCCCGCACTCTAACCTTCTTCTCCGCCCCCGCAACAAATTCCACCCTTCCATATACTGCGCGAACTTGTGCCCCTTCCTCGGCGTAAGGTTCAACGACAAATTCCCCTCCACCACATCAAACGGGATGATGTACCAGACATCCACCGGCACCAGGTACACCGCAAAGAAATCCACCTTCCCCCGCGGATAGCGCTCATGCTTCGGCCCGGTGATATTCGATGTGTACGATCCCTTGCGGCAAAACGTCGTAGACTTCACCTGAATCCGCAGAAACCTCCCATTCTGTTCCACCCCAACGTCATAACTCGCCGAGTCCCCATGCGGACGCGACACATTCAACCCCCGGTCCGCCGCCCGCGCCATAAAACAAAGTTCCGCCCACTCGCCGCGTTCTTTACAAGTCTTCTTCGAGCCCATATCTTTTCTCACGCCCACTCCTTGGAAAGCCATGAACATTGCGCCCAATAAAAAAAGCGGCCCGAAGGCCGCTTTGAGATTTCCGTCGCTAATTCAATTATATCTATCACCCATACAGAAATGGGACACCACAGCCCAAACTATATCTGCCATCATTGCACCACGATGCAGTCATTCAGGTAATTTCTCCCTATTGACAGCCAAGCATCAGCAATTTGATAACCGGGGTACTCTCGCCCCTTCTCAACTCCCAAACCTGTCATCCCGACCGAAGCGAAGCGCAAGCGAGCGCAGTGGAGGGACCTTGAGCTTGCCTGCCCCACCACAGGCCGCGCGCCCCATTCACAATCTCAAGGGTGCCCCACTCCAATTTCGCGCTCGTTGCGAAATTAGGGTGGGGTTTTTGACCTTAAGATTCCAAACGTCCCCAACCTGTCATCCCGAGCGAAGTCGAGGGACCTTGTGTTCCCTAGCACCGTCACAGGCGACGAACAGCGAATCTTTCCCGTCAGAAATAAAATGTATTTTGAAGATCAGATGATAGAGGCGCAAAAGATGGAAATCACCGAGACCCTCCGCAAACCCGAAGAAAAACTCCAAACCCATTCCATACGGACGAACGCCGCAGCCATATCCTCCACGCTGACCAAAGACTTCAAAGAGTACAAAACCTCAGGACGCATCTTCTCCAAACCAAAAACCATCCGCGAACTAAGTCCGGCCTCCCAGCCGACATCCCCATGCATAACTTCCAGGCGTCTCTCATCTCTGAACAGGTTGCATGGGTCACCGACGGGTCGATCCGCCACCATCCCGGATCCCCGCCAGCAGAATCCCAGCAAAATCAATGAGAAGTTCTCTATGGATATTTCATGAAGGCCGATGGCAAATTCGCTTCCATCAGGGAACAAAAGTACCGTAAAAACTCTCCAACCATTCCCGCCCCATCCCCAACGCACCATCCGGAATAATCGGAGGGTGCCCCATTCTAATTTCGCGCTCGTTGCGAAATTAGGGTGGGGATTTTGACCTCAAAGCTTCAGACCTCCCCAACCCCTGTCATCCCGAGCGAAGTCGAGGGACCTTGTGTTTCGCTCGGATCGCCACAGGCACGATAGAGATCGTGCGTCGAATGGAATCTTGTCGTAGGGGACGGCAGCCCAATTCTTGAACTGTCTGCCCTGATGAAACTGTAGAATACTCACCCAAAAGGCATGTTAAACAGGGGCAACTATGAATCGACGGCACCAGCATGACAATGCGACGTTTGAAGATCTGGATTTCGTAGGGCAGTCTCGTGCAATCAATGTTCGCGTTTCCGGTTTGAAGCGAGCAATCAATGCGCATCTTCGCAGAGCAAGAGCTGAAGGCAGAGATGTCGAACGATTGCGAGCGATGCGGATTAGTCAGGTCCGTAGGCTAGCGGATCAACTCGAAAACCTTGGCACATGAGGCATTAAAAGTGTAAGGACAATTTGCAGATCGGGGCGGAGACAGGAAGCGACTACCCAATGACAAAAATCAACTATAAAAAACGGTTCGAGATAGCCGCCTACACGGAACGATGGGCGGTCACAATGACGAAGGTCTGCATCCGTCGGGCTGTATCACACGCGCCGTTTCCGCGTTGGCACTTCGTGAGCTTTAGTGGGCCGGGCGGTGGCGAGTCTCGTGGCGTGGTTGATCTGATTGCAATCCGAAAGGATCATCGCCAGATGCGCAAAGGACTGAAACGCGGCGACGCATTCCAGATAATTCTTATCCAAGTGAAAGGCGGTTACGCAGCACGGCCTACGGTTGAGGACGGCAAACGCTTGCGGACAGTCGCAAAGCTGCATCACGCTCATAGTGTGCTGTTAGCATCATGGAAAAAGGGGAAGGCCGCTCGATTTTTCTCATTGAATCCAAAACCCAGTGCGGGAAGAAACGATTGGGTCGAAGTGTCTGATATGAAACAACTCTTCTGTCAGACCTGTACTTACTCGTCCGCAAGTATAAGAAACCAAGTTAGGTGCGGAGTCCCGCTTTGTGAAGCAGTTCCATGACCAAAGCGCGGAATTCCTGGATGTGGAGCTTAATATATTCGCGCCGGCATGTGTATTCGATCTTGTGCGCCGAGAAGTTCCCCAAAACCCGAAAGGTCTCCACGCTTCCTTTGCTGTTGCGCGAAAGATCGAGCGTCGAATTGGTCTTTGCGTTATTGATGATGCCCTCGAGCATTAGAAAGTTTCCTGAGGGATCTTTGATTGCGCTTTCTATCTGCAACTTTCGGTAAGCGAGGATGAGCAACACCTCAACAAGACGGCGCATAAGAACCGCGCATCCATCAAAAACGTTATGCTCGTAGGCCGCGTTAATCTGTTTCGCCAGGATCTCGATATAGGTATAGGTATTGATGTAATCCAGTTCCGGCAAGATGGTTCCGTGATCGACCACGGCTTGCGATTTCTCACCCACGGCAGGATATTTGGCTTCCATCTCGTTTACAAAATCCACATGAAGACGGAAGCCTCGCGACGCTTTGAGAGTCTTAGGGCTTTGCTTCAGATTTCCTTCAAGGCGGGTTTGGTTCGGATTCGCTGACCCATACTCTATGAGCCATTTCGCAGCTTCCGGAACGGAGAACTCTTGCGTGTTTTTTGTCTTGAGATAGAAAAACGCCAGGCAGCAGACCTTGTCTACCTCACGCAAAGAACTCAATTTAGCCGCTTGCGCAAAGTTCTGTCTTGTTTACTACGACTAAGGACATTCTGTATGAGTTGTTTCGCCTGGCGGACACCTTCATCGGTCAGAAAATAGAGTCCCTTATCCTCCCCGATCGGAGCGGGATTCATGAGCTTTGCTTTGCCCAAGTGCACTGTTACATGCGGTGGGTGTAGTTTGCCCGCGCCCTTAAAATATTGGTTGAACGTCGCCGCAATTTGAGGGCCGCTCACTTCTTTTATCTCCGTCGTTCCCTTTATGACATAGAGCAGCCAGATGCACTTATCAACAAATCCCCAGCTCTGCAGAGGATTGCCATATTTGGCGCCATCGTGCCGGAAACCGATGGGCATCGTCGCGCTATCGGCGCCACTTCTCAACCCGGGCCGACGGCGAGGTTTTGGCTTTGTTTTACTCTCTTCTTCGACATCGTCCGCCGCAGTGCTATCGGCCAGTTGTTTCGCATCGAGAGTTAACTCGGCGGGCCTTATTAAACTGGCAAACTGCTGGCGCACGGCTGCACCTAAAGCCGGGATGTCTTCCCTCTCGCCGTCTATTTCAAGTTCTAACGCCTGCACCTTGAGCCGAATACGGAACTTGGGCATAAGTCACCCCTCTTATCAGTTGTAAGCCGAAGTAATGAATTTGCCGAGCCGAGAATACGTTGAGCGTGGAAGACTTTATCCCGCTGTGGCAGCAAGAGCCCACTCGTCATGTTCAATCTTCGCGACCGTCCGAGGCTGCTTCTTACTCGGGGCCTTACGGTGCTCAGCCAATACGCTATCTAAAGCTTCCTTCATTGTATCCAGCAGTACTGGATCTTTTGAAGCGAGGGCATAGTAAAGCCGAATATAACTATCGGCCTTCTTGCTAATGGGCTGCTTGCCATTCTCCATGCGCGAAAGAGTTTCTGGCTCCATCTTTATGTTCGCCGAGAAATCCGTAGCTCTTTGACCGAGTTGTTTCCTTAAAAACCTTATCTCGGAAGGGGTCAAGGCGTCAGCTTTCATCGCGACGTGACGAGCGATAAGCGACATTAGTTGCTTTATTGCTGGAATCTCGACAAGCTTTTCACCACATTCGCACACGAAATATCTAACTCCAACGAGGTCAACGTTGGACAGGCCTGATCCAGTAAAATGGTAGGGTTGCTCGGGTGTCGCTAAGAACTCTTGCCGACCTCGCGAACTACATTCGTGCATCAATTGCCTCGCCATCGTGTCACCACCGTGAATTCGCGCCGCCAACTATCAACGGCAATTACGATTGTGATCGGTTTGCCGTCGACATTTTCGGCAGCTATGAAGTACTTCCATTGCCAATGATCGCGATTGAACAGGGGTTGGCGCTCGAACTGCCAAGCACTTTGCAATCCATGAACAACGTCACCGGTTTCGATGTCGCGATCCATGTGACCGTACAGCGCATGATACGTTTCGAGCGTCTCGGCGTAGGTGGCGGCGTTGATTGCGTCGAGTATGAGCTTTTTAAGCTCCTGCTCCGTAAGGGGATTGGGGGCAATCCCTGTCTGTTCAACCATACTATCCCTCGACTTGACATAATGTCAAGTTAACTGACGAGTAACCGAGTGTTCTGTGGGCTAAGTTTAAGGTCGCTGTGATCCATCCCTAACGGGGACCTGCAGGTAGCGACACGCTTCGGGCCTCAAAAATAAAAGGGGCCACGGCACGCCGTGACCCCCTCACAGTCGTTAGCTTTGTACTACTTCGCTCAGTTAATGCTAGCCACCTTCGTGCCATATCCCTCCACGAACACCCGCTCACCGTACTCCCGCAACTCCCGCATCGGTAGCAGCTTCCATTGCGGGTCATGATGGATCCGCAGAAGCTGCAGGTGTGGCGCGGGCGCCCTCGCCCGCGTGCCGCGAAGCGCCTATCACTCTCCCCGCAGCACCGCTCGCTCCGCCGCTTGTGGCAGCTTTATGGGAATGAAATACTCTTCCGGATACAAGTAGTCTTCCCCGGACTCGTCGATCACTCGAACCTGGTGGCACCTGGAAGCTTGCTCGTCAGCGAGAGCCTGATAAACCTTCCGTAACTCCAGGGAGGCGGGGTAGTCCTTGTTCAACACGCAAAGGACGAACCGAGCTTCGCCCCGTTGAGCGTTAGTCTTCGGGTTACTCGATAATCCTTTTGATTTTGTGCTCTTTCGCGCCAATCCCATGAGCTTCGTACCATCGGGCGGACGAGGGCGTCCGCCCCACGACGAGCCTCCTAGCTGCACCCGCTCGTACTCCCGCAGCTTCCGCACCGGTAGCAGCTTCCATTGCGGGTCATGATGGATCCGCAGAAGCTGCAGGTGGGGGCGTCGCCCAGGTCGATGAGTCCGGCGAGAGCGTCGGCGGTGTGGACTGAGCCGGGCGTCGTAGGCCGGACTTCAGACCTCTGGTCGGAAACCGGCGAGCTGGTGGCTTCTCCTACGGCTTCAGAGTGCGATGCGGCGCCGGGCGTCCGCAGTCTCAGGTTTTCGAACAGCATGCCCTGCTGTCCGGTCAGGAAGCGCAACTGGAGCCAGCGGAAGATGTAGTCCATGATCGACTTGGCGAAGCCGATGTCCTGATTGTTGGTCCAGCCGCTGGGTTCGAAGCGGGTGTGGGCAAACTTTTCGCAGAACAGTTTCAGCGGCACGCCGTGTTGCAGCGCGATGGAGACGGCCAGAGCGAAGCTGTCCATCAGGCCGCTGACCGTGGAACCTTCCTTGGCCATGGTGATGAAGAGCTCGCCCGGTTCACCATTGGGATAAAGCCCGACGGTGATGTAGCCCTCGTGTCCGCCGATGCTGAACTTGTGCGTGATCGACGCGCGCTCTTCCTGCAGCTTGTTGCGGTGGGCGCGCGGCGGAGCGTTGAGATTTTCTTCTTCCAGCTGTTGATGAGCAACGCCTTGCTGGGCGGCGACCGCGGCAGCGGCATCGCCCTTCTTGCTCAGCGCCGTCGTGGTGCCGGACGCGCTCAGCGGTTGCGACTTCTTGCATCCATCACGGTAAACAGCCACAGCCTTCAACCCCAGTTTCCATGCCTGGATGTAGCACTCCATGATGTCTTCCACGGAGGCATTCTCCGGCAGGTTCACTGTCTTAGAGATGGCGCCGGAAATAAAAGGTTGCGCCGCCGCCATCATTTTCAGATGCCCCATGTAATGGATCGACCGCGTCCCCTTGGCCGGCTTGAACGAGCAGTCAAACACCGCCAGATGATCGTCCTTGATATCCGGCGCGCCTTCGATCGTCCCGGTAGCGTCAATGTAAGAAACAATCTTGTCCGCTTCCTCGTGGTCGTACCCCAGCTTGAACAAAGCCGTAGGCACAGTGTTGTTCACAATCTTGATCATCCCCCCACCCACCAGCTTCTTGTACTTAACCAACGCCAAATCCGGCTCAATCCCAGTAGTATCGCAATCCATCATGAACCCAATTGTTCCTGTGGGGGCTAGGACTGTTACTTGGGAGTTGCGGTAGCCGTGTTTTTCGCCGTGGGCCAGGGCTTCGTCCCAGGTGTCTTTGCTGGCTTCGTGGAGGGCTGGGGGGACGGTGGTTTGGTTGATGTTATTCACTGACGCGCGGTGCATGCGGATTACGTCCAGGAACGGCTCGCGGTTTATGTACCAGCCGGGGCAGGCTCCTCCGGGCATGACGTTTGCGCCGAGGTTGGTTTCGGCCAGGCCTTTTTGTGTGGGCTCGGTGGCTGGCACTAACGCGGGGCAGAGTTCGGCGATGCGGGAACTTTGCAAATAGGCTTCGCCGCACATGATGGCGGTGACGCAGGCGGCGTAGTCGCGTCCGGCGTCGGAGTCGTAGGGGAGACCGGCGGCCATCAGCAAGGCACCCAGATTCGCGTAGCCCAGGCCCAGCGGACGGTAGTCGTGCGAATTCTTCGCGATCAGCTCGGTCGGGTAACCGGCGTTGTCGACCAGAATTTCCTGGGCGGTGATGAGCACATCGACGGAGTGGCGATAGGCTTCCACGTCGAAGGTGCCGTTGGGCGCGAACTTCAGCAGATTCAGGCTGGCCAGGTTACAGGCGGAATCGTCGAGGAACATGTATTCCGAGCACGGGTTGCTGGCGTTGATGCGAGCCGTGTTTTTCGAAGTATGCCAGCGATTGACCGTAGTGTCGTACTGCATGCCGGGATCGCCGCAGCGCCAGGTGGCGTCAGAGACCTTGTAGAGCAACTCTTTGGCTTTGAAGTTGTGCATGGGGCGTCCGTCGCGGACGGCGCGGGTGGTGAAGCCGTTGTCGCGCAGAACGGAGTACATGAAGTCGTCGGTGACACGGACGGAGTTGTTAGCGTTCTGAAAGAAGATGGACGAGTAGGCGTCGGAATCGGGAGAAGACCCGTCGTATCCCGAATTGATGAGCGCGTGCGCCTTAGCTTCTTCTTTCGATTTGCACTCAATGAAGTCAACGATATCGGGATGGTCGATGTTCAGGATGACCATCTTGGCAGCGCGACGAGTCTTGCCGCCGGACTTGATGACGCCGGCGAAGGCGTCGAAGCCTTTCATGAAGCTGAGCGGACCGCTGGCAGTGCCGCCGCCGCTGAGGCCTTCAGTGGAAGAACGCAGTGACGACAGATTGGTGCCGGTTCCAGATCCCCACTTGAAGAGCATGCCTTCGGTCTTGGCCAGAGTAAGGATGGAATCGAGCGAATCCTTTACGGAGTTGATGAAGCAAGCCGAGCACTGCGGCGTCCGGTAGCCGGTGACGCCGAACTCGACTCTTGCGCTGGCGGGATTCCAGTGCCAGTTCTGGGCGTCGGAGTTGGGCTCGATGCGGTCGCATCCTACGTTGAACCAGACCGGCGAATTGAACGCAGCGTACTGGCGCAGCAGAATGTGAGACAGCTCGTCATGGAAAGTTGCGCCGTCGTCGGGCGTCTTGAAATAGCCCTGCGACATGCCCCAGTCGCGGATGGTCTCAGCCACGCGAGTCACCAGGGCGCGCACTCCACTTTCGCGCTCGGGCGTGCCGAGCGTGCCGTGCAGATATTTGCTGGCCACAATATTGGTGGCGGTCACCGACCAGTCTTTCGGAACTTCAACATCTTTCTGTTCGAAGATGGCATTGCCCTTGGCATCGGTGATCAGGGCAGTGCGCTTCTCCCATTCGATTTCGTCATAGGGAGACACGCCAAATTTGGTGAAGAAGCGGCGGAAGCTAAGGCCCGGGGCTTTCTTGCTGGGGGTGGCGGCATTCGCCGGGGTCGCGCTGGATACCGCGGCGGTTTGAGGGGTGGGGGCTCCTGCTTTTACCTCTGCCATTTCTGTGTCTCTTTTCCTTTAGATTCGACGACTTGCCCGCTTGATTCCCTGCGATTCCTAAATTTTAGGCGGATGGTGAAATTCAATTCTTTCAACCACCAATTTTCAGTTCCTGGTTCTCACTTCTCGGTTCTGCGAAAGGGGTTGCCAGCCCTCTTCTTAAGTTCTTTTCCACAGCTTGATTTGTCAAATGTCGTCACTCCCCTTGGAGGAGTATTTACGGAGAACAGGGGAGCGGCCACCGCACGTCACATCCGCCCGATATTCACTTGCTGCCAGGACGACGCCGAATCACCTCTAACCCAGCATCGACTCTTTGTTTTGTTGCACTTGCAATACAGCCTCATGGAACATTTAAAGCCTTATGGGATGCAAACAGTACGCCCGTATGTTGGGGCTGTCAAGAGAGTATCCCTATATATTGTATACCGGTCTTGGCAAGTGGGATTCTGCCCCACTTGTATTGCTTTTCCACATGGCGAAAAAATCCAGGCGGCACGATGCCGCTGTGCCACCGGGCGGGCCAAGTTGCAGCCCTTACGCCAACATTCCGGCGCCGGCTACGGTCCGGCGTTTTATATCTGAGATGGGAATATTTCGTGTGGTCGGTAAGGGCCACTTTTTCTCATTCTCCGTAGCGAATCCCATCGCTACGTAGACATCCTCGAAAATCTCTCGGGGCGCGATCCTCAGCGTGCCGTCGGAAGACTCCACGAGATAGTCGCCCTTTTGTCCGCAATGTTCACGTCCGAGCGCATCCCGGAACTCCAAAGGACCGGCGAGCTGCCTGGCCCGGATCAGAAATCGCGTCCGATAGACTTGCCATTCGCTCTCTGCTTTCCTCACTTTTATTCCACCCTTGGGGGAGGGAGGTTAACGGAATTGGTTGTCAACAAAATGCAGTTTTTTCCTGGCTGGATTTTCTGTGAAGGTGAAAGAGAATCTACGCGCGATCTGGAGTGCGGTCAATCCCAAATCGTTGTGCAATTCTAAAATTTTTCAGGATTAATTCTGGAGCGCTTGATCAAACTTTGAAATGAGCGAAGACACGCTACTGGAGCGATGAGGCAGAGCACGATCCCGCGGCGATCCGGATGTTCTATGCGCATCGGCGACGCGAATTTCCACAGCAAGGCGTTTGCCGGAATTTTCTTTTCTGGATTTTTTCCGAGCTACGCGTAAAAAAAATCCGTGGAGCTTTGTTCCGCTGGGCGGACGTGGCTTCCGCCTTGCGTGGTTCGTGATGCGTGGCGGCAGCTTGTTCGCCACACGCTTGCGTCGTACACTCCCCTTCTCTGATGCGTGATGATGCTAACTCTCCTCGCCAGGGAAATTTTCCGGCCACACGGTGGTCCCTCATCGTGGCCGCGCGCAGTGTCGAACCGTGTGTACGGCAGCGCGCACTCGATATTCTCATCGCGTCTTACTGGAAGCCCGTTTACAAATACATTCGCCTACGCTGGGAGAAAGACAACGAGCAAGCTCAGGACCTGACTCAGGAATTTTTCTTCCATTTGTTGGAAGAAGATTTTTTAGTCCGCTACGATCCGCAGCGCGCCCGTCTGCGAACTTTTTTGCGGGTATGCATTGACCACCTGATGATCAATGAAGCCAAGGCCGCGCAACGTCTGAAGCGTGGCGGCGGCGCACAAATCCTTTCGCTCGATTTCGAATCCGCCGAAGGCGAGTTGCGGCAGGTGGATATTCCGTCGCGGGATTCGATGGAAGATTTTTTTGAGCGCGAATGGGTGCGCAGTATTTTCAGCCTGTCCCTGGAACGATTACGCGAGGAATGCCAGCAGCGCGGCAAGGCAATGCACTTTCGCCTGCTGGAGTTCTATGACGTCGACGAGGCTGGTAAAGAGTTCACCTATGAAGAGGTGGCACGGCAGTTCAGTTTGAAACCGTCGGACGTCACCAACTATCTGGCGTATGCGCGCCGGGAATTTCGCCGCGTCGTGCTGGAGCAATTGCGCGAGATGACGGGAAGCGAAGAAGAATTCCGCCGCGAGGCGCGAACCCTGCTCGGAGTCGATGCGTCGTGAAGTGGCTATCCGATCAGGCTCTGAATCGTCTGCGCGCTGCCGCCGATGCGCCCGACCTCGGCGGCACCGATTATGTGCTGCTCAACAAGCTCGGATCGGGCGGGATGGGCGGCGTCTTTCGCGTCAGGGACAGAGCGTTGGAGCGGGAAGTCGCCCTGAAGGTGCTTGGCGTCGCAGATTCCGGGGGCGAGTTCGGAGCGCGGCTTCTGCGTGAAGCAAAAATCATTGCGCAACTCGAGCATCCCGGCATTGTCCCGGTCCACGATGTCGGCACCTTACCCGATGGCCGCGTTTTTTACACCATGAAGCTGGTGCAGGGCCGCAGGCTTGATCAGCAGCGCAATGAACTCGGAGGCCTGCCGGAACGCTTGCGGACTTTCCAGAAAATCTGCGAAGCAGTTTCATTCGCACATGCTCACCATGTGCTGCACCGCGATCTGAAGCCGCAAAACATTATGGTGGGACCGTTCGGCGAAGTGCTGGTGATGGACTGGGGACTGGCCAAGGTCTTGAATGCCGAACTGAGCGCGTCCACAGAAGAACACATGGCTCCGAAGAATGAAAGACCGCACATTGCGCCAGCGGGCGATGGCCTCTCCACAGCAGCAACCTCCGTGGCTGAGACCGCGCACGGCGTGGTTCTTGGAACGCCCGGTTACATGGCACCGGAACAGGCGCGTGGCGAGATCGCAGCGGTCGGACTGCGCGCGGACATTTATTCGCTCGGCGCGGTGTTGAAATTTTTGATTGAAGGAACAGCGCGGACTTCGAAAGCTCTGGCCGCCATCGCCGCCAAAGCGATGGCCGACGATGTACAGCAACGCTACGCCTCGGTTGAGGAACTGGCTAGCGACATCGCGCATTACGTCGATGGACAGCCGGTCAGCGCCTATCCCGAGAGTCTGATGACGCGGCTGTGCCGATGGACGGTCAAGAACAGTGCCTGGCTTCTGCTGATCCTCGCCTACCTTGTAATGAGGGCGCTGTTCATTTTGTGGAAAGCGCGGTGAGGATTCTGGAGGTCCGGCGTCACCTCTGCGCCACGGGCTTCGCTGCTCGGAGTTATGCATCGCGCAATTTTTGAAAACCAGTTTTTAGTTTTCAGTTCTCAGTTTCCGGTTTGGCGATGGAGATTGCTGGCTGCTTCTTTTTGCATGTCGCCCGATTCCTGGGTCAGGACATCCCAGCGTGCGCTTCTGTGGGAGACTTGAGGTATGAAGAAGCCAGTCCTTCGGGTGACGAAATGGCTGCGCACCATTCCGATCGAGGCGGAATGCACAGCGTGTAGCGATACGAAATTCCTGGCACACTCTTCGGGCCATCGTCCCAACCTGGAACAATACCAGAGGGCGCTACAGAGCCAGTTTGACCTCCATGTGAAGGCCGTTCACTCGGGTAACTCGGAACAGTAGCGGGCTTTCTGGCGGCGTTCCCGCCCGCCCATCGGGTCGGCCGTAGGCCGGCGCTACATCGAACTTTTTTCCAGTCTGCGGTTGAGTCGCGGGCAATAGCGGTCTAATATGTTCCGGCCAGCGATCACGTTCCAAACATCCAGGTGCTGAGCATCCTTTAAGGAGGACAACAGAATGAACGACACACTCAGCCGCCGCCGGTTCCTTCAGGCCAGCGCCATCGCCGGGGCAGGACTTGCGTTGCCCAAAGATCTGCTGGCCAAAAAGAAGAAGTCCGTGCTCATTTTTACCAAGTCTTCGGGCTTCGAACATACCGTCATCAAGACGAGCGACGGACATCCCAGCATTCTGGAGCAAGCGGTTACGGGTCTGGCGCAACAGCATGGCTTTGAAGTGACCGCGACCAAGGATGGCCGCGTGTTCGATTCACCTGACTTCAAGAAACATGCGGCTGTGCTGTTCTTCACCACCGGTAATCTCACCGAGGTGGGAACTGACGGCAATCCAGCCATGTCTGTGGCAGGCAAGCAGGCATTGCTGGACGCGGTGCAGGGCGGAATGGGCTTTGTAGGGGTTCACGCCGCATCCGACACTTTTCATACCGAGCCCGATACCAAGGATTTAGCCAATCGCTATATCGCCCATGGAGAGAGTTCCGATCCATACCTGAAAATGCTGGGCGGCGAATTTATTATTCACGGCAGCACTCCGCGATTGCAGACGACCAACCTGATCGTGACCGATCCGAAATTTCCTGGCCTCGAGGGGGTGACTTCGCCGGTCCCCCTGATGGACGAGTGGTATTCGCTGAAGGATTTCGCTCCAGACCTGCACGTAATTCTGGTGATCGACACCAAAGGGATGACCGGGGAGCCCTATCAACGCGCTCCTTATCCTGGGACCTGGGGACGGATGCAGGGCAAGGGACGGGTGTTCTTTACCGCCATTGGAGACCGGCCGGAAAACTGGTCGAATACGTTCTTCCTGAACCTGCTGGCGGGCGGAATCCGATGGTCAATCGGCGACGCCAAGGCTTCAGTGGACAAGAATCTCGCGCAGGCGGCTCCCGGATACGCTGAGATTCCGCCCAAATCGCCGAAGAAGTAAGTAAAAAGCGGAGTTTTGCTCCGCTGGGCGGACCAGGCGTCCGCCCCATACGTGGTTCGTGCGAGGGCTTCGCGTCCGAATTTGGGGAAAAAGCCACAATCCTGATTTGACATACTGGGCGATGAGGCCTAAGCTGCCCTCGACGACCCCGGAGTCGTGATACTTCTCCTAAGTCTCCTGCCTTCCGATCCCTGTCGGGCAGAGCGCGCTGAACTGGTTCCTATTTCGTGGCGCCAGAAGATCAAGCGTCTCACCAAGAACACAACGAACGTAGAAGCGTGTTCCGATAGTGACTCGTGAACTGTTCGGAGCAATCCGCAGTAATAAGGAGCGCTGGGCGTGAACGTTCATCTGATAAACCCGAGCCATGTTTCGTTCGGGACTGCGGTCATTACTCCCCGATGGCAGTATGTGCTGGCAGGCGCCACTCCTGCACGATTTGGCGACCCGATCCTGGTCGATGAAACGCTCAGTCCAATGGATCCCGAGCGAATCCAGCGGGGCGATGCCGTGGGCATCAGCATTCATACGGCCAACGCTTTGCGGGGCTATGAAATCGGGAACATCGCACGCGAGCGGGGAGCTTATGTAATTTTCGGCGGGATCCACGCCACGCTGTATCCCGAGGAGGCCCGGCAGTTGGGCGGAGCGCATGCCATTGTGACGGGCGATGGCGATGTCGCGTGGCCGAGGGCGCTGGATGATTGCGAGCAGGGTACGCCGCAGCCGCTTTATCACGGAGGCAAGATCGAAGCCAGTGACTTCGCAGCCGCGCGCTGGTCATTGGTTCCGCGCAGCCGTTATATGTGGGCGTCGGTGCAGACCGTGCGGGGATGTCCGAAGCATTGCTCGTTCTGCTCGGTGTGGCGGACGGATGGACAGCGTCCGCGGCAGAGGGCGTCGGATGCGGTAATGGAAGAAGTTGTACAGCTGCGGCGTTTGGGATTTCGATTTATTGCGTTGGCCGACGACAATTTTTATCCGGTCACATTGACGGATTTGAACCTGGCGCGGATACAGAAGAACTCGGCTCGCATCACGGAACTCGAGAATCTGCGCGCGGAACGGTTCGAACTCATGGCGCGGCTGGCACAACTTCCTGACGACATGGTGTTCTTTACCCAGATCACGATGGAAGCTGCGGAAGATACCGACTTTCTCGATGCCATGAAGGCGGCGCGCATCAAAGGGGCATTGGTCGGAGTGGAGGCGGTGACGCCGGCTGGATTGAAAGATGTCTACAAAGATTTCAATCTCTCGGGAGAGCACCTGATCGAGCGGCTGAAAGTTTTCCGCGCGCGCGGAGTGCATGTGCTGGGGTCGTTCATTTTTGGATTGCCGAGCGATCGTCCGGAGACATTTGACGCGACTGCGGCGGCTGCGATCAGCGCAGATCTTACGTTCGCGCAGTTTGTGACGCTGAGTCCGTACCCTGGGACGGTGGACTTCGATCGCTGGGAAAAGGGGTTGGGAGTTTCGCCTCCCACGATTGCGGGCGTGCCGCTGACCCGGCGCTGGCTGATTCCGCAGGCGCTTCGTCCCAAGCTGTACTGGGACCATCCGGTGATGACGGCGGAGGAAATTCGCTCGCGGACGCAAGCGGTTTGGGACAGCTTTTACAGTATTGGTTCGATCTGGAAGCGTTCGCGGTTTATCAAGTCGAGCCGGGGACGGCTGGCTTTTGTGCTGATTTCGAAAATCTATCGCCAGATGTATGCCGATACCGGCATCGCGACCGACAGTGCGCGAGTTTCATGGTCAGGGCGCTGGGCGCGCTGGCTGGCCAAGCCCTGCCGGCGATTGTTTGCGGGAACTCCCATGCCTGATCTCGCGGTGCCGCAGTTCGCCGGGCCTGCAATGATGCCGGCCGGAGCGGGTGTGTCTCCGGGTCTGCCTCAGGTTCATGTGTAGAGCAGGCTTCCCCTCGGTAATGTGAGAGGCGTCTGAACAGCCGAGGGCAAGATGCCGGCGGGACGCTGGCGCTACAAGAGCTTCAGGGCGCGTGATACCATCCCCGGTGTGAGCGAGTCTGCTTGCGTCCCAGGTGCTGCATCGGCCGTCACTGCCACGACCGTTCCTGCGCGGCACTCTGCGTTGGTTCGCGTCACTCACTCGGTCACCACGCTGTGTTTTTTTGCCCTGCTCGTCACTGGTGCTGAAATTGTGATCTCTCATCCTCGTTTCTATTGGGGGGAGAACGGCAACAACCTGACTCCGACGTTGTTCAAACTGCCGATCCCTGCTTCGAGGGCGCTGGTGCCGACCGGCTACGGGTACGTGCTGCCCGACCAGAATGGGTGGAGCCGGGCGCTTCATTTTCAAGCCGCCTGGGTGGTGGTATTGACTGGGCTGCTGTATGTAATCTTCAGCTTTTTCTCGGGCCATCTGGGGAAAGACTTGCTGCCCGACAGAACCGATCTGTCGTGGCGGGCATTCGCCACGGCAAGCGCAAAACATTTGCGCTTCAAGCGGCCGTCTGGGGCCGGGGCGTGGTCGTATAACCTGCTGCAGCGGCTTAGCTATCTGATGGTGATCTTCGTTCTGTTTCCCCTGGTGATCTGGACGGGGCTAGCGATGTCACCCGCTTTCACTTCCGCGGTTCCGGCGACTGTCACTTTGCTGGGCGGACGGCAATCGGCGCGAACGCTTCACTTCTTTGTTTCGGTGGCGCTACTGCTGTTTGTGCTGGTCCACGTTGTGATGGTGTTTATTGCCGGATTCTGGAGCCGGATGCGAGCGATGATCACGGGTCGCGCCGATCAAGAGATAAATACCGATGTAGATAAAAATATGGAGCGCACATGAGCGACATCTCGCGCCGAAAACTGATTGCCACCGGACTTGCGGCGGCGGCTGGCGTGACGGGCCTGGGCGTGGCCGCAAGCATGGCGCAAAAATATGGACTGGTCCCGCCCGATCACAGTGGAATCTTCGGGCTCGGCGAAACCCTGACCTATGCTTCCCATCGACTGCTGACCGAGCACTCGCTGGCCCGTGAGTTTCCTCGCAGCGAGATTTCAATGCCCCCGTTCGCGAACGAGATCGCGCCACCCAGTGAAGACTTCAAGCGCCTTCAGGCCGGAGGATTCGCGGACTGGCGGCTCACTATCGATGGCATGGTCGCCCGTCCTGCGACGTTTTCGCTGGACCAGCTCAAGAGCTATCCATCGCGCAGCCAGATCACCCAACTGGCGTGTGAAGAGGGCTGGTCGTACGTAGCCGAGTGGATCGGAGCGCCACTGTCCCACGTGCTGGACGCTGTGGGAGTGCTCCCGCAGGCCAGGTACGTGGTCTATTTCTCGTGCCAGCCGGACTGGTGGGACAGCATCGATATGGCGGATGCAGCGCATCCGCAGACTTTCCTGGCTTACGGGTTGAACGGCGATGAGCTTCCTGTAGGCAATGGGGGACCGCTTCGCATGCGCGTCCCGCGGCAACTGGGTTACAAGAGCGTTAAGTTCATTACGCGCCTTACGGTCACAGACAATCTGAAAAAGTTCGGCAAGGGCCTGGGGTCCGCGTCTCCGGAAGGCGGCTACGCCTGGTACGCGGGGATTTGACAGGCTGGTTTTGAGGTGGCCCGTTCAAGCCCGGTTTTGGTTTGAGTGGGGGCAGTCCTACTGATGGAAAAAGTCTTCCTGCGGCTCGTTCGTGTTCGCGTATCGCCCTCTCGGACCCGATCTTTACCGTCTTTCACAGCCGGATGACAGTGCAACGCAAGGTCCCTCCACTCCGCAGATCACCGCGTCGCGGTGATCTGCTGCGGTCGGGATGACAGAATTGCGGAGTCTGGGACACTCCCACTCAAGCCGAAATCGGGCTTGAGTGGGCCACCGCCCTCTTTAGTGAATATCTGCTTCGTCGACCGTGGTCGTCATGGGAATGGTGGTGTCCACTCTCGTCATTTTGAATAGTTCGCGGACGCGCGGGCTTACTCCGGCGGCAATCAACTTGATGCCCTTGCGCTGGCAGCTTACATAGTGGCCAACGACAAGGCCCAAGCCGGCAGAGTCCATATAGGGAACGTCGGTCAAGTCAAGAATGTTCACCAGGGGCTGCGGCTCTTCCGGCGTCGACTGGAAATCGAGCAGGTTTCGCAGGCCGACCGGGGTCAGAGTCCCGTACATGTCGCGCGCGGTGAAAGGTCCGCAGAGACGGAAGATAACTGTGCCTGAGGCTTTGCCCTCTTTACGTTCGATGCTGAACGGAGTGCCTTTCCAAAGCTGGGCCTGAGATATCGTCATCGGGCAGTCCCCGCTTTAGCTAAGCCGCTCAAGGTGGCAACCCAATCTGCAAACTTGAACCTGTCATTCGGCATGGCCAGAGATTATATCTTCCTGCCGCTGGTTCGTGCTTGCGTATGATTCCGGCTCGGACCCGTCATCGTTCATGCCATTGACATCGAACACAAGGTCCCTCCACTCCGCGGACCACCGCTATTGCGGTGATCTGCTCCGGTCGGAATGACAGAGTTGTGGAAATCTGCGACATCCCCACTCAAGCCAAAGTCGGGCTTGAATGGCCCCCCCTCGCCGCAGGAGTATTCCGGTTGACACTTCTCTTTATCGTTTTATAATGATTCTTATCCGATAATTATGCGTACCACTCATGAACAGTTCCGCGAACTTGCAGCCAAGCATGGTTTGGCGGTGACGCACCAGCGTCAGGTGGTTTATGAGGCGGTGATCGCTGCCCACGGGCATCATTCTCCGGAGGACATTTACGCCGCGGTCCGGCGTCGCATTCCATCGGTTTCCCTGGCCACGGTCTACAACAATCTGCGGCTGTTCATCGAGTGCGGGTTGCTGCGCGAGGTCACTCCGCATGCGTCCACGTTGCGCGTGGACGGTAATCTCAAACCTCATCACCACCTGGTTTGCTCCCGCTGCAAATCGGTGCAGGACATTGAAGGAGAGTTCATCGATTTCAAACGGCTATCCCGGCATCTGCCGGATGGCTTTGATGTGACGCAGCCGCTGGTCGAGGTCTTTGGCCTCTGCCGCCGCTGCCGCGCCAAAAAATAATCGTTTCACCCAGTATTCATTCAAGATTCGAAGGACGGAACTATATGGAAAATACACTCGCAACTTCATCGGGCAGCGTTTCTCCCGAGGCCAACGATAAAAGTACCAAAACCGAGTCGAAGTGCCCATTCAACCACGGCGCCTCCGCGCCCACGAACCGCGACTGGTGGCCAAATCAGGTAAGCCTGAAGAGCCTGCATCAACACTCATCGCTTTCTGATCCGATGGGCGAGGAGTTCGATTACGCCAAAGAATTCAAGAGTCTCGATCTGAACGCGGTGATCAAAGACCTGCATGCCTTAATGACCGACTCGCAGGATTGGTGGCCGGCCGACTTCGGGCACTACGGAGGGCTCTTCGTCCGCATGGCGTGGCACAGTGCCGGGACCTACCGCATCGCCGATGGCCGGGGCGGCGCCGGAGCCGGGCAGCAACGTTTCGCACCTCTCAATAGCTGGCCGGACAACGTAAACCTCGACAAGGCGCGGAGGTTGCTGTGGCCGATCAAGCAAAAATATGGCCGAAAGATTTCGTGGGCCGATCTCATGATTCTCGCTGGCAACGTCGCTCTCGAGGATATGGGCTTCAAGACCTTCGGTTTCGCCGGTGGCCGCGCGGATGTGTGGGAGCCGGAAGAGCTGAACTGGGGGCCTGAAGGCACGTGGCTGGCAGACGAACGCTACAGCGGCGATCGTGATCTTCAGAATCCTCTCGCGGCGGTGCAGATGGGCCTGATTTACGTGAACCCCGAAGGGCCCAATGGGAAACCCGATCCCATCGCGGCGGGCAGGGACATTCGCGAAACGTTCAAGCGCATGGCCATGAACGACGAAGAAACAGTCGCACTGATTGCCGGCGGGCATTCTTTCGGAAAAACTCACGGCGCTGCAATTCCGGCAGACTATGTGGGCGCCGAACCAGAAGGCGCCGAGATTCAGGACCAGGGCTTCGGGTGGAAGAACAAATTTGGTAAAGGCTTTGGTGCGGACACCATCGGCAGCGGACTCGAAGTCACCTGGACCACGACGCCGACCAAGTGGAGCAATAACTTCTTCGAAAACCTTTTCAAATACGACTGGGAACTGACCAAGAGTCCGGCCGGCGCGAATCAATGGACGCCGAAGAATGGAGCTGGCAACGGCACGGTGCCAGACGCGCATGATCCGTCGAAGAAGCACGCACCGTCCATGCTGACCACGGACCTGGCCTTGCGGTTCGATCCGGCGTATGAAAAGATTTCGCGGCGCTTCTACGAGCATCCGGACCAGTTCGCAGACGCATTTGCCCGGGCTTGGTTCAAGCTGACCCACCGCGACATGGGCCCGATTGCGCGTTATCTCGGACCCCTCGTTCCTAAAGAAACGCTGCCGTGGCAAGATCCGATTCCGGCGGTGAATCATCCGGTAATCAGCGAGCAGGACGCTGTGGAGCTCAAGGCGAAGATTCTGGCGTCTGGCTTGTCAATTTCACAACTAGTCTCAACGGCATGGGCTTCGGCCTCGACCTTCCGCGGCTCCGACAAGCGTGGTGGAGCAAACGGTGCGCGTATTCGCCTGGTACCGCAAAAGTTCTGGGAAGCGAACCAGCCGGTTGAACTGGCGAAGGTCCTGGAAAAGCTTGAAGCAATACAGAAGGAGTTCAACGCTTCCGCGTCCGGCGAAAAAAAGGTCTCGCTGGCCGACTTGATCGTTCTCGGCGGCGATGCAGGGATCGAGAAGGCAGCGAAGAACGCCGGACACGACGTGAAAATCCCGTTCAAGCCGGGGCGGATGGATGCGTCGCAAGAGCACACGGATGTCGAATCCTTCGAGCCGCTTGAACCGGCCGCTGACGGGTTCCGCAACTACTCTCGCGGCAAGCTGCGGCTGTCGGCTGAGGAGATGCTGGTGGATCGGGCGCAATTGCTAAAGTTGACCGCGCCCGAGATGACCGTGCTTGTCGGCGGCCTGCGCGTGCTTGGCGCCAACGCTGGGAAGTCCTCGCACGGCGTCTTCACCAAGCAGCCAGAGACGCTAACCAATGACTTCTTCGTCAACCTGCTCGACATGAACACGAAGTGGGAGCCGTCGAAGCACTCCAACGGCTCTGGCGAGGTTTACGAGGGACGCGACCGGAAGACCAACGAGGTCAGGTGGACCGCCACTCGCGTCGACCTTGTCTTCGGTTCGCACTCTCAGCTGCGTGCACTCGCGGAAGTCTACGCAAGTAACGACTCCAAACAGGCGTTTGTGAAAGACTTCACGGCGGCGTGGACCAAGGTCATGAACCTTGATCGCTACGACCTTGGCTGAGGACGCGGGAATAGACAGACGGGCGTTCACCTAATTTTCAGCGGCTGGAAATGGGAACGTCCCGTCTGTCTGGGCTTGTTGATAGAGAGTTTAAGAACGCAATCAGATCAGCTTTCTCCTGCTGCGGAGCGACCCGCGATTTCAAACGTTGGTCAAGAGCGTTGGAGTGGCGCGTTAGTCTCGCTGAGCTCACAGAGATTAAACCCGCCGGACATTATTTCGGATCAGGCTCGACCATCCTGCGGCGGCGCGTTATGACTTCAACTCGCGGATGGCGTCGCCGGCGCCGCTTAGGTTGGCCAGGCGCATTTCGGAATATTTGCGGGAGAGAAGTACGCCGGGTGCGCCGGCGCGGAAAGCTGCCTGGACTGCTTCCTTTACGCTTTGCGGCGTGGACTTGCTGTTATTCGACTCGGTTGGAATATCGATATCGATGCCCGGTAAGATTCGGGTTTTGGTGCCGGCAACCCCCTCCAGTGCGCGTTTCGTTTCACGATAGACATAGTCGGACGACAATCCGGTGTGGGGAATCTGATCGTAGCTACCTTCCTTGAATCCCATCATCGAGTAGTTCATATCCAGTAGTGCCTGCTTCGAGAGATCTCCATAGAGTGTCGAGCCGATATTGTCTACGTAGAGCGACATGCGTTCGCCGCCGCAGTTGCTGTACATCACGACTTTTATGAAATCTGAATAATTCGAAAGCTCGTGCAGGTCCTGTTCCGCGCGATAAATCGGATTGAAAGAATTGTTGTGCCAGATGTGCCAGCCTACCGGCACATCCGGTTTCGCGGTCTTTACGGTTTTGTAGATGGCGGCGTAGGTTTCGCGAAGACCGTCGGTGAAGAGCATTTCCCACGCGGCCACTTCGGGATAGCGCAACAGGATTCGCCAGAATTGAACGTAGTAGCCGTCCACGGGGCGCTTACCGCTGCGCGTGGAGCGAACGAATTTTTCCAGCTCGAGAAATCCCTGGCGGGCACGATCTACGTTGATGCCGCTCTGTTTGGCTTTGGCCTGACAAAACTCGCAGAAGCAGGTCACATTGCCCGGATCGATCGGCGGCGTGTCATGCGTGGCGCCCAGACTGTCGGAAAGCGCGCCCTGGCGCTCGGATCCCCACATGATTCCGTCGATGTCATAGGAACGGGTGAAATCCTCGACGAGGCCGGTAAAGAAATTCCGGTAGTCGGGATTATTGACGCACAGGGTCTCGGCATTCCGTCCGTAGAGATCGCGCTCCTGGACTTTCTGAATGTTCGGGAGGTCGGTGCGAAAGACGTCTTCGAGCCAGCAGATCACTTTCATGCCGCGTTTTTTGGCGGCCGGGAGGACCTCGGCCAGGATGTCCAGGTTGCCGTGGTCAGGAGCGCGCGTGTCCTTGATGACTGTGTTCTTGTAGTACTGCGGATGAGGCGTGGCGAAGTTGCCGCCATGAAAGTTGAGGTCGTATTCCTGCTTGCCGTGGTCGGGCAGGGGCTGACCCGGAATCTGTCTTCCGGCGATGCCGCGACCGTAAGTGAATACCGCAAGAAATAATGTATTCACACAGCCACGTTCCTGAAGGACGTCGAGGACTTTCTCGGTGCCTTCGTCGACAAACGAAATTGCTCCGACCTGGATGCCGATCATCTTGTTGGAGGACACGGCGGCGTGCCCTAGGGTCGGCATGGCCAGGGCGGCGCTGGCTCCGGCAGTGATCTTCAGGAATTCCCGGCGATTCACGTCCATGTTCGTCATGGGTTTCTCCTATTGTCTCTGGTAGCAGCCGATATCTACTTTCCCGGATTTCACTCGCGGCGCTTTATCCAGATCCTGCTGTCCCACTGGAAGTCCGTCGGTCATACCGGCATCGAGTGAGGGAGAATCTGATTGCAAATGAAAATTATGCGCGGCGGCGTCAACAAAATGCGGGTCGAGAAAATGGGAATGACGGTCGCTCCCCGTGGACTCGACATACTTGTCGAATCCAGTCACGGTAGCGGAGGCCCCTATCCAGGTGCTCGCCGCAGCTCCGGAGGCGCAGTAATAAAGGTTGTGATCGATGGCGACGGAGGGCTGATTTTTGTCGACCTGCGATTTGTTTATCGAGATAAGGCAGCGCGGCCCGGCGTAGACGATGTTGTTCGCAAAAATATTGCTTGCCATGTTCCACTGCATCTGGAACTCACCGGAGCCGGTTCCGGAAGTATCGTTGTCGTAGAGGGTATTGTTGATCACCGTGCTGTGATCGGTGTGGCCACGCTCAGGGGCATAGCCTCCGATGGAAACGCCGGCGGTATGGCAGTGATAGATGAGATTGTTTCGCGCCGTAATGTAGCTGGTGGCGCGGTCCTTGTGCTCGCTGGCCAGCTCGATTCCAAAGTCCACATCATGGATGGTGTTCTGTTCGATCAGGATGCGGGTGCCGCCGTCCACATAAATGCCGTCGGAATTTTCCTCGTTCTGATAAGCCGGATTGCCGCGCGAAGTGATGTTGTAGACCAGATTGCCGCTTACTACTCCGTCGCGCGCCTGGTCGACAGCGGGATCGGGCGCGGTCCGCTCGAAGCCGATGACGTCGATCCCAATGTTGTTGTTGTCGTGGACAACGTTGTGGGTGATGCGAAAGTTGGTAACGTTTCCGTTTACCACCAGTGATTCGCTTGAACCAGTTTTCAGATGGTGGACTTCGTTGCCGTCGATGATCAAATCGGTGATTGGTGTCTTCGCGTCGGTGCCGTAAACGGCAATGCCAAATCCGTTGTCGCCGTGTCCTGGAGCATCGCGGCCGTCAAAAGTCTGCTCGATATGATGGACGTTGTTCTTCAGCAGTTCGATATGGGAACCCGATCCCATGACGCTGATACCCAGCGGACTGAGCCCATGGACGGCGGTGCGGAAGTTTCGAATTTCAAGGCCTTCGATTCTGACATAACTCTGATTGCGAATAGTGAGCACTGCCTGCCTGCCAGAAGGCGTGGAATGCGTTGCATCCAGAACCGCTGTTTCGCCGGGATAGCTTCGCAAGGTGATGAACCCATCGGTCGCGTTGCCGGATGCGTTGATATTTACCAGTTCTTCGTAGATTCCAGCGCGCACGTTGACGGTACTGCCAGCGCGTGCGGAGTCTGCGGCATGTTGAACAGTGCGCCAGGGCGCGGCTTGTGAGCCGGGATTCGAATCATTTCCGGTTGTCGCCACGTAGGAAGAAGAGTTTGGCTGGCCGAATGCTCCGGAGGCGCAAGCAAGGAATAGGAAGAGAGTTGAAAATTTCATGTTCACTTTCAAGGAAGTTCCTTCTGACTCTTAAGCTGTGTTTCGCGGCTACTGGGAACTTAATAAAAACCAGTTGATAGTTTTTAGTTCTCGGTTCTCAGTTGGAGACGTGCTTTTAAACTAACGGGTGCTCTGGGTTGTAATTGTGACGGAGCGTCAACGAGCTATCTTCGTTGACCTTCTGACGACATGCCCATCGGACGGGGTGACGCACGTCTTTCACTTCGAGCTCGGCTTTCAGTCGCAGGCCTTCCCATTTCGCGCCGGCGGGCAGTATCAGCATGACCTGGTGAACGCCAGTCGGCTTGGGATATCCGGGGTCGACGCAGCCTGTTACATTGACCTTCTTGTCCTCGCTGAACACGGTCAGGCGAAGCACCCCTGGAACGCACGTGATGCCGTCATTGGCGAGTCCGATAACCAGACCGTCCGCTCCGTCCCGCTGGAAAGTCCAGATAAATGAGGGGCGGATGCGATAGCCGATCTGGCGGGCTATGTCATCGATCGGGCCGGGAAACTTTTCGTAGTAGCTGGTGATGCTGCGGGCCGACTGGTTGTGCCAACTCCACACCGACAAGTAGTTGACGCCGACATCGGCAGCGTGAGAAATGATTTGCTCGTTGTAGGTCAAACCGTCTTCGTCAATCTGAAGCTGCTTCGGATCGCCGGTAGTGAAACCAACCTCGCAGATGGCCGCGGCCCAGGGCGGACGGTAGCTTAAGGCCTCGATCTGGGTGTTCTCGATGAAGATGGTGTCGGTGCGCAGCCAGTTACCGGTGCGCATCGTTCGATCCAGCATGTCCGCGTTACCTACGTTGCTGAAGTCGGGCTGCGTGTTTGTGGCCAGCGGGACTTTAGTCCAGAGCTGAAGCTGGGTCTCGAACATCGACGCCCAGGTCTGCTCCGCGACCAACTGGCTGGGAAAAGGATTGCCCTCGTAGGGCCAGGTGTGTCCCTCGCCCCAAAAGCCGTACATCATCGTATCCATGAACTCGATTTGCGGATGACCGTTGAGTTCGGCGGCCAGCAACTCATTCAGTTCGCGAAACGCAGCCTGATACGCCGGGTGATCGTAGCGCGGCACGCGGTTATCTTTTTTATAGCGCGCTTCCGCAGGATTGCCCTTCCACTCGCCTTTGAGTTTTACCAGAGGGACTTTATTAAGGAGAAAATCGGGCATCCCCGGTTCGGGAACGTCGGGATTCTCTAACTGTACGCGGAACCCGATGGGCTTGTTGTAGCGCCGAGACAGATCGAACGCAATCTTCCACCACTCGGGGAAGTCGAGGCGTCCGGGCTGCTTCTGGACTTCGCGCCAGTTGGGACGGAGGTAAACCTTTTGCACGAAAGGCAGCTTGACCAGATCTTCGAGAGTTTTTTCCTGGCTCTCGCCGGGGATCACGAGCGGCCCAGTGTCGTCCGAGAGATATGCGACGAGTCCCATGCCGTAGTTGGCGACGATCTCCCGGGAGGGTGAAGTGATCATCGAGACATCGCTGTCGGGAACAACCGCGCAAGGTCCGTACTGCGGGAACGGTCCCTGGTAGAGCCGGTCGGGAACCGCTGGCCCCGGTCCCCAATCGTATTTGTCCCAGTTGTGTTCAGGGATAGCGGCGTTGGCGCCGGCTTTGAGCAGGCTGACGGTGAGTCCGGTAGCGGCGGCGGATTTCAAGAAGCTGCGTCGATTCATGGGCTCTCCGGCAAGCGCGAAGTGTCGGCGTCCAGCGCGCGATACCGGAGATACTACATCAGAATCGAAAGAACACGAAAGGGTAAGTAATAATTCGTAAGATAGGTTTTTTGGGATGGTTTGGTTGGATCGCGAGTCGGAATGCCCCCGGCGGGGCTTAGCACGACAGATTTCTGTCTCGGACAGATTTTTCTGGCTCAAACATGGCGGAGCTTCGCTCCGCTGGACGGACGTGGCGTCCGCCCCTACGCGGGCGCGCACAAGCGAATTCTTTGGAGATGGGACTTCAGAAAACTGGCGGAGAGTGAGGGATTCGAACCCCCGATACCCTTCCGGGTATGCCGGTTTTCAAGACCGGTGCCATCAACCACTCGGCCAACTCTCCGACTGTTACACAACACATACTAAACAACTTGCAAGGACATGCCTTCGTTGCCATGCATGTTGTTGCATTTTCGCTTACGATTGGGGGCATGGCACGTCATCAGCGCGGCTACATCTACGAGGCTTCGAGTGGCTTTTCATGTTCGCTAACGTCACAGAGATTGTAGAGGGGAAGCCGGAAAAGAAGCAACGTTCCCACCGGCTGTGTACGAAAGATCCCCGCCGTAATCCTAAGCAAGGTTTCCTCTCACCCATCTTCGAGAGGCCCCCAAGAGAAGACAAAATTTAAATCTCTTGGGAGAGGCCCATGCAAGCAATTCAGGATGAAATCTTGACCGTTGAAGAATTAGCAACTCTGCTGAAAATGTCCAAGGGGCAAGTTTACGAGATGACCAAGCAGCGCACACGCACCGGCTCAATGAAAGAGAACCCTCTACCTGTGCTGAAGATCAATGGCAACGTGCGCTTCCGCAAAGTTGATGTTGATTCGTGGTTGGCACAATTGGCAGAAGGAAAAGTTGCGTGAAGCACTTTTGTCTAGCTTGCACTTAGATCGTCAGCCGCCTTTTCCATTGATTTACTGAGGGTCGGAAGTGCGGACATTGGCACAACAACTTCGTATCTCCCTTCAGCGTAACTGCCAACTTCGTACTCATCAAAGAAAACACGAATCCCCCGTCTTTCAAACACTATGTTCTGATAGTTGGACTCCTTCGCACCTGCACCTCTCGTGATCCATTCGTCACGATTCTCGCTAACCGGTTGTTGTTTGTGGAGATCGTCTATGCAATAGCTCGACAAAACTTGCAGGAAATCGACCTGCCTGTCGAAAATATCCAACAGTTTAAGCCTCATGGGTGGATCAAGTAGATAGTTCAAAGTGTGGGTCTTGCGATTTGGGTGCGCCGCTCCCGCATAATAGCTCCACACCACAAATTCGATTGAAAGCAGGTTGCTACTGAAAATCCAAACCTTGTGTGAGAGCGATAGAGTATCAACGCCAGTCGCGAAGGCCGTGCTGTCGAACGCGGCGGACGAGAATGCCGCCTCACCAATTTTCTTTTTTAACCGTGGAATGGTGCCCGCACGGAAACGTTGTAGTACATCAACCACAAAAGCCGAAATGCCTAAATTGATTTCCTGACGGAATGCGGACCCGTCGTCACCAAGCAAAGGGTATTCGGCATCAAACGAGTAGAGATGCTCAGCACTTGTCTCTTCTAGCTTGATAAATTTCAACACCTCAGTCCCACGAACAACAGACGTTGCAGGTTTAAGCTTCCCATGCTCATCGTCGCGCTTTGAAGCAACACGCTGGACCCAATCACCTCTGTATTTCACGATTTGAGCGGCATCAAGCTTCCTGTCAAACCCACCTCGAATCTGTGTCAGATGATGACAATCAAAACAAAGAACCACCAGGTTCTCAGGCATGTTGTTGCTTGGCTTCTCGTCTAAGTGATGAATCTGGACTGGTTTTTGTCCTTGCCTACATACGCAGCACGTTCGGTTGGAAAGAAACAGAACCTCAGCCGCGACATCGCCGGGTATTTCAG
Organism: Terriglobia bacterium; assembly: GCA_963795245.1. Taxonomy (GTDB): domain Bacteria; phylum Acidobacteriota; class Terriglobia; order Terriglobales; family Acidobacteriaceae; genus JAIQFF01. The sequence continues at coordinate 320,830 of CAWCHA010000002.1, forward strand.
TGCGAGTCTTCTTCGGTTCACTCATGCTTTCTTGTGGTTCTTTTGCAGTTCCCATCGCACAGAATCGCGCTTTGGGTCTTTGTGGCAGGAACTTTTCAACGACTTAGCCGGTGGCCCGCTAGGGTTAAGTGTCTGACTTTAGGTTGGGGTCTGCTGCCTCTCACGATTTCAAGACCGGTGCCATCAACCACTCGGCCAACTCTCCGCAGCTAGTACTGTTTTACTACAGGGCGCGGTTTTTCTCAGCCCCTGCGGGATCGCCGTTGCGATTCGGGCGACGATTGAATCGTCACGATTCCGCAGGGGCGGACGCCGCGTCCGTGCGGCGGAGCGAGGGTCTGCGGTGTTTTTGTCCAGTTAGACTGGCGAGCTTAGCTCGCCTGCCGGGACGAGGGCGTCCGGGCCTACGTACAAAAAGGGCTCTCAGTTGGGCTTTATACGGTCACGGTTGTCATGCGAAGGGCTACGCCGCTGTCGATTTCGAAGACGTCATCGGCGTGACGAACTACTTCCCGGTCGTGACTGACCAGCAGCAAGGCCAAATGGCTCTCCAGCTGGCGCAGATTTTCCATGAGGCGGGTCACGGCTTTGATGTCCAGATGGTTGGTGGGCTCGTCGAGCACCAGAAGTTTCGGCTGCCGCAGCAGGGCGCGGGCGATGGCGATGCGCTGGCGTTGACCGCCTGACAGGCGGACACCATCATCGCCGATGGTGGTGTCGTAGCCGTCGGGAAGCTTGATGATGAACTCGTCCGCGAGGGCGAGGCTGGCGGCTTGTCGTATCTGTTCCAGCGTGGCTTCCGGCATGCCATAGGAAATATTCTCGCGAATGGATCCGCTGAACAGGGTTGGATTCTGGGCGACGAACCCGATGGCTTTCCGAACGGAGGCGAGATCGACTTCGTCATAAGGCCGCCCATCGCAGAAGAGAGCGCCGACATCAGGCCGGTAGAATCCGAGAATCAGATGCAGGATGGTGCTCTTGCCGCAACCGTTGGGACCGATGAGAGCTACCGTGCGCCGAGGCCGAATCACCAGGTTGACGCCGTTTAAAACCGACGGCTTGCCGTAGCGGAAGGAAACATCTTCGAGTTTGATCTCGCCCTGAAAATCGATTCTGGCGGTTCCGTGATAGGGCTCGACTGCATCCGAAGTCAATAACTGGTGGAGCGCCAGCAAGGATTGATGTCCGAGGACAATGGTTGGTGCTATTTCGATGACCTGCGCGCCGTATTGGCTCAGGATTCGCAAGGTCACGAAGAATGAGAGAAGAGCGCCAGTCGTCATGGAGCCATGAGCAACGGCCACGCCACCCACCATGAGCACCAGCACTCCCGCAGCCATCGCAAGGTTGCCCTGCACCTGGCCGTACGCTGTATCGAGCCAGGCAAAGCGCCCACTCTGCTGGCGAAGGTCTTCGATCTGCTTCCATTGGCGTTCGAGTTCAAATTTTTCCGCGGTCTGGCTGCGGGTGAGATCAATCGACTCGGTCACGAAAAGCACGCCTTTGCTGAAAGTCTCAAAGGTGCGCCGGAAAGTTCTGGAGGCGGCCTTCAATCTTTTTCCCAGTATGCGGTTGACCCCAAATAGCAATGGCGCCACGAGCATGGTCACCAGGAACATTTTCCAGTTCAGCCAGATCAGCACAGAAGAAAGGCCAATTGCGGCGAGGAACGACGGCAGCATGCGCGAAACGATGGCGTTGCTCATCACATCGACACGTTCGGTGTCCTGCACGATCACGGTGTGCAGGCCACCGCGATCACCATCGCTGTAGAAAGTGCGTGAGAGCAGATACAAACGCGAGAACAGATCGAAGCGGATTCGGGCGACGGCGACCTTGGTGGTCCGGAGAGTTATTTTGCGGACCCAGAGTGTGTAAAGGGTGTAGATGGTCTGACAGAGTGTGATGGTGATGCCATCCCAAAACACGCCGCGCAAATCGCCGCGCGGAATCACGACATCGAAGACGTGCCGCACCAGATAAATGGTGGGTAGCACGAAAACGAACTGCATCGCGCACAACAGGACGGTGACGAACAGCGAGTCCTTCTGCCCCTGGTAGCAACCGGCATAGTAGCGCCAGGCGGCGCGCGTCTGCGATTTCGAGTTATCCGGAATGCTCATTGCTCTGGCTTCCGCGGGGAATTATCTGGCGAGGGAACCCGGGTCCGTCCGGTTTCATCGTAAAAAGACCAAGGCTTCAGCTGGACGGGACCGCCAGTGCCGCGGCTGCGGCGACGCTCCAGGGAACGTTTAATCACAATTCCCATGTTCCAGCTTTTAGAGGTCATCTCGCGGGTCATATTGCCGGCATGAAGCTGGTAGAGCAGGGTGACGTTTCGCAGGATGACCATCGAGATGTCTTCTTCGCGAGCCCGCATGAACCAGTCTACGTCTTCGCTGAAGCGCAGGCTCTCTTCAAAGAGACCAACGCGGTCAAACACTGACTTGCGGTAGACGCCGCTGCCGAGATGGACGTGAGTGAGGATGCGGTCTTCGGTCTCGAACGGGAGATCCAGATCCAAGGCTCCCGGCAACGAAATGTACTGGATCCGGCCTAACACCACTTCGAGGCAAGGATCGGACTGAAAGCGGCCGAGTTGCAGTTCGAGTTTGCCAGCGGGCCACTCGTCGTCGGAGTCAAGGAATGCAATGAAGTCGCCGGTGGCATGCTTCAAAGCGAGATTGCGCGCCGCCGCCGGCCCCTTGTTTTCCTGATGAAAATAGCGGGTCACGCTGGGCAGGCTGTGCGCGACCTCGGCCGTATTGTCGGTCGAACCGTCGTCAACCACGATGATCTCCAGAGGATGATAGCCCTGACGATCAATGCTCGCGATGGCCTTGGGAAGGAACGAGGCCGCGTTATAGGCGGGAACAACCACGCTTACCAGATTTGCGATGCCGGTCATCGCGCATCGCTCTCCAGGAGCTCAATGATGACCCGGGGAATCTGGGGCAGGTATGTGCCGGCATCGAGCCAGTAGACCGGCAGGGAGCGGCAAAGCGCACTGATCTTGCGGGAGGCTTCGTCGGTGGCGCGGGCCAAATGCAGAAGAGTTGTAGGAGCGATGGCGCGGAAGGCATCCATCGCGCCGGCCTTAACCAACCTGGTGTCGGGCAATCCGGTCACCCGGGGCAACAAAATAGCGCGGAGAGGCAGCCCTCGGACAATGCTGGCAGGAAAGTGCTCTCGCAGATAAATGAGAGCTTTCTCCTCGTTCAGTTTGTCGGGATTCGAAACCAGGGGTCTGAGTTGGGGAAAGCGGTCGCAATTATCGGGAACTAGTTTGGCAGTCGAATACAGACTGTGGACGTAGGGTTTACCGGCAATATCCGCGAGTACGTAATCGTCACCAGCGTAGAGCAAGCCAGAGGACAGACACGCCAGCGTGGTGGTGGATTTTCCCGAACCACTTTTGCCGGCGATCAGAACGCCGCCGGAGGCATTTCCAACCGCGCCGGCATGAATGGCCTGGAGCGGTTCATGGCGGAAGCGCCAGTGCAGGATAGACCGCATGGGAAAACTATTTTCCCAGTAGGGAATCCATTCGAAGTCTCGTATCCAGTAAATGCCCACGTTCCGCCGGGCATCGAACATCTGGAGGATGTCGGATTCGAAAATCGTAAAAAAGCGATCATCGTTGTAGCCCTGAACGACGCCGCGCGCTCCAGGCGCCTCGGGCGGCCATGGGGCGGCAGGCATGTGCGCGCCGGTGGAGCGGTCATCGAAGAAATGAACGGTCAGATCGGGCTCGACCTGAAATGGATCGTTGAGATGTCCGATGGCAGGAGAGAAGCGGTCGGCCATGGCGGCGCCGGCAAAGCGCATAAGCACGGCTTTTCCGCCGATCCGGTAGCGATGTTCGATGAGTCGTCCGGCGGAAGCTTGCTGAAAAACATCGAGGACGGCATCGAAAAATCCGGCCGGGTCAGGGGGAGAACCTGCGGCAGAGTCAGGCTGCCGTTCCACCGACGCTGTAAAGTCCATTCCTAGTTTTCACCCTCAACCTTACGGTGGGGCCAGCCCGATTCGTCGACATCGTGGATGGGATCGAGAAACAACAGCTCCTGCATGTCGGTGTAGCGCTCGAGCACGGGAAGCTCGAAAGATGTGCCAGGTTCCACGGAAACCGGTGTCTTAGTGGAAGGCGTGGAGGGAGCGCTCGCCATCGGTACGATCAGGCTCTCGGCTATCAATTCGTCCACCAAGTTGCGCACCGAGGTCCTGACCTCGTCTTCGTTCCCGGCGTGACTGGCGATCAAGAAATCGCCGGCATCTTCGACCGAGGAGCCCTGGTCAATCAGGTCCCAGATCAGCGGAGCTGACCCTCGCAGGCTGTAATAATTGCCGCTCTTCATCTGGACGAGGACAGTTTCGCCGCCGAATGATTCCATCACCACGTCGGGCCGATTTACCTGATATAAGGCCATGACGACGGAGTCTATCATCGGGAATAAGGCCGCGCAAGGCTTGCTCCACAAGGGTTCTGGCACATTCGTAACCTGTGCAAGAGGTTGCAACCCTGCACATTCCGGAACAAATATTACGGCGGTGTTTAGTCTCATCCTATACTCAGCGGGGAGATCGAATGAACCAGAATGGTGCCAACCCGGTGTGGAACGGGCAGTCGCTGGATGAGGCCGCCAAAGATGTGCTCGCTGGCGAACTTGAGGATGCTCTGGCGAAGATCCTTGAGGCCTGGTTTCCGCGCTGTGTAGATCAGGAACACGGCGGGTTTCTCTCCGACTTCGACTATCGCTGGAGGCCGCACGGACCCCAGCTCAAGATGCTGGAATATCAGACGCGGATGTTGCGCCTGGTTTCGCGGGCTGCGGCTCATCCTCGCTTCGAGAATTATCGCCAGTACGCCACCCACGGTTTTCACTACCTCCGCGACGTCATGTGGGACCGTGAATATGGCGGATGGTTTCGCATGCTGGACCGCGCGGGTAAACCTCTGGAAGCAGGAACCAAGCATGGACACGGCGCCAGCTATGGCATCGCGGGTTATATCGCTTATTACGAACTTACGGCGGATCCGCAAGCCCTCACGCTGGCGCAGGAAGCCTTTCGATGGCTGGAAAAAACAGGACACGACGCCGAGTTTGGCGGATATTACGCCCTTTACACCCGAGAGGGGATGCCGATCCTCTCGAGCGAGCAGTGTCCCATCCCAAACCTGGTGCGGGATTGCATTGGAACTCCCTTGGGATTCAAGGACGCGAACACAAATGGCGACATGCTGGAGACGTTGGTCGATTTGTACCGAACCTCGCCGGACGAGCGGCTACAGGTGAGACTGCTGGAGATGCTGCACATCGTGCGGGACATCATGGTGGTGCCGCCCGGGGCTGTACACATGTATTTCACGCCCAACTGGACTCCCGTGCCTGACATCGCCCGCTACTCTTATGGGATAAATACGTCCAATATTCTGGCCAAAGCGTCCAGATGTCCCGGCCTGGAGTCGGATGCGAAGACCCTCGAGGTCGTCAAATCCGTAGTGGATACAGTTTTGAAGTATGGCTGGGACCACTCGCGAGGAGGCTTCTTCTACGGAGGGTCGACTTTTGGTCCCACCCACCTGGAAGACATCGTTGTGTTTATCGACACCAAGTTCTGGTGGCCGCAAGCCGAAGGCATGCGAGCACTGCTGAGGATGGCGCTGCTGTATCCCGACGATGAACGAGACTACTTGAAGCGCTTCCACCAGTTGTGGTCTTACATCAAGGAACATTTGATTGACGCAAGGCGGGGCGGATGGCTGTGGGTGGGAAAAGATTCGCGGCCACGGCGGTGGCGGACCGCGAAAGCCACGCCATGGAAGGAGCCATCACACGAGGTTCATTCCCTGCTGGAATGCCTGCGGTTGTTAGGTTCGTGATGCTGCCTATTTTAAGGGCCAAATCCAATGACTGAAACTGCGCTGGTCAGCACCATCATTCCGTTGTTCAATTGCGAAAAGTACGTGGGTGCTGCCATCGAGAGCATCCTGGCGCAGAACTACCCGCCGATGCAGATCATTGTGGTGGATGACGGATCCACCGACGGCAGTGCGGCTGTGGCCCGCAGTTTTCCGCAGGTGGAATATTACTTCCAGGAAAACGCCGGGGTGTCCACCGCCCTCAACGTTGGACTCTCGAAAGCGAAGGGCGAATTTATCGCATTCCTCGATTCCGACGATTTGTGGACGGAAGGGAAAATCAAGCGGCAGCTCAAGGCTTTTGAGGATGATCCCAAGCTCGATATGGTAATGGGGAACGTCGAGCAATTTCGGGAGAGCAGTCCGGATACGCCTCCAGTGTCGCTGGGGGTCTTCCAGGGCTATTTAAAAATCGCCATTCTTGTCCGGCGAAGCACTGTGCTTCAAGTCGGACTCTTTGACCCGAAGTGGAAGACCGGCGACTTTATCGATTGGTATATCCGGGCGACTGAACTTCCGGTGAAGTCGCTGATGCTGCCTGAGGTTGTGGCCAGGCGGAGAATCCATGAAACCAACATGGGGATACGCCATCCCGAGGCGCGGAGCGAATATGCCCGGATCATGATGCTGGCATTAGAACGGCGCCGAAAGGCCAAGAGCAAAACAGAAACCTAGAGCATCCGAGCCTGAAGGTCGCGTGCCGACCAGAGTGCTCGCATCCGCCTGAGTCCGTAGTCCCACATTCTTGAGATGGCTCCACGCCGGCGTTTGAGGTTCCAATAGTGCTGAAGAAAGAGCGGGACTGCCAGCACCCGCTGGAACAGGCCTTTGCCTTTCACCGTACGCTGGTACTGGGGGTACAGGGCGCGTACGGTCTGACTGACTCCGGGCGAGTCCAGTTGCCCCAGAAAGTACTGATACTCGTGTTCCTCCGCGGGAGTGATCGGCAGGGATTGCAATTTCTGCACCACATCCTGCGGAATCGGGGCTGCGAGGGTCTTCACCAGATAGCCCAGGGCATCGCGCATTGCGGGCACGACTCTGAATTGGACCGCGATCTCGACCAGGCGCGACCAGTCAACGGTTGAGGACTCGAGAATAGAACAGGCATCCGCGACCCAGCGCAAAGGCGGGATGGCATTCCATACGATGCCATGCACACAAGCATGCACTAACTGGTCGGTGGGGCAGAGAGCCCGGGTAGGCCGCCCTTCAAAATCCACGGGGACGGAAGCTTCCCAGAAAGTGCGGTCGGCGCCGCTGTAACAGGCCTGAAGAAGGACGTGCCAGTGGAGGTCGATCCGTTCCAGCGGAGGCCGGGTAAAGTCGGCGGAGTGACGGTAGGAGAGAAAGAAGTCTCCGAGCGGGACCGAGGGAAGAGTGTTGCGTGACCATCCTCGGGACTCGAGAAGTGAAACCGCATCCAGGGCTTGCTCCTCTGGAACGAGGATGTCCAGATCCTGCATGGGTCGCAAGCCGAAATCGCGGTAGTGCAGGAGAGTCAGGCCGGCGCCCTTGAGCAGCATGGTCGGAATACCAGCCTGGTGGAACTCAGTCAGAACTGGCGCCATACGGCGGAATATCATGTGGTTTTCGCACCACGCTCGCCGGTTTACTCCCTTGAGCTTCATCAGGACGGGATCGGTGTAGCCCAGACGCTCCAGATTGCGATAAGCCAGGGGAAGCAGGCGGTAGGAACCGTTGTCCATGCGTTCCAAGCCGTCCTGGCCGTACCATTCCTTCCAGGAAAGGAGGGCGTCATCCGTCTTCAGCAGGGCTGCCTTGAGCAGCAGTTCCTGAAGAGGAGTTGGCCAGCACCCGCCGGAGGCGTCGTTAATACGCATAGCAGAGGCTAATATATGCGTGCAGGGACCAAACGTACAGCTTAAATCCCGCGTCCGAGGCGGTTTTGAGCGAGTCTGCTAGAATCCTCCGTGCTTGGGGAGGCCGACACCTTACCGGCCTGGCAACGTATTGAAACTGGTCGCGCTTGCACACTCCGTACGCAACAGCCATCTTTCCTGGAAAGACTTTACCGGGCTTAAGGCAGAACCTTCGCTTGTCGGCGAGGTAGCTGGAGACCCCCTTGGACGGCTTGGAGTCAGTGCCAGAGAATTCGGCGGCCCAGCCGGTGCGGTTGAGTTCCTGGGTAAAACCCAGTATCTGAACGGCGCGAAGGCTGTGGTCAGTCATACCGTGGATGATTCCCACGAACTGCTGCCGGCGTGTCTGGATGTGATGGACCGCCACGGGATCAAGGCCACGGTTTTTGTGACCACCGGATACCGATCCGTCATGCCGAAACTGTGGCCTCGTCTGCGCCAGGCGATCGCCAACGGCCATGAAATTGGATCGCACTCCCGGCGGCATCCCTGCCGCATCCCGGAAACACCCTTCTACTGCTTCCGTGCACTTACCTGGGACGAAATCGCCGGGTCGCGAGACGACATTCTCGCGAATACCGGTCAGCCCTACGTCTGGAGCTGGGCCTATCCGTGCGGGAACTGTGCCGGGCAGGAGTTCATCCAGCGAAAGATCGGGCGGGCTGGATATATAGCAGCGCGGGATTATCCGAACGAATTGCTGGATCATCACGCCGTCCCCGACCTGCAGACTTATGATTCGAATCCTTATGCCGCACGGTATACCCAGGTGGTGCAGAAGGGTTATTCGAAAGCGGTTCCGGGGAAGGGTGAAGTCGCGATTTCCGGTCGGACTGACATCTCCCTTTTGAATGCGAAGTTCGACGAAGTGTTTGCCAGTGGCGGGATCTACAGCTTCCTTTCACATCCGCAAATGATTGACTACGGACCGGACAGCTTTTATGAACGTCATCTCGCGCATATCGGTGGACGGCAGGACATCTGGTATGTACCCATGGGACCGTTGTATGCGTACCACACTTTGGTCGGGCAGACGCGAGTGGAGGCACTCAAGACGGCCGGCGGAGGGGCGCGCTTTCTGGTGTTCAACCAGCTCGACCGCGCGGTGTACAACGGAAGCATTACCCTCAGATTTCGCGGCAGCGCCGCGATGCGAGTGAGGGTCAAGGGCGACGATCTTTCCGAATGTGGAGCAGGTCCGGTCTCTCGTTGGGACGGACAGTATTTCCGCCGCGACGGCGCAGATTTACTGGTTACGATCCAGCCCAACAGCATTGTGGAATTCCGGCCGCCGACTTCGGAACACAAGCCCGCATGAAGAAGCTCACATGAAGAAAGACATGGGCTGGCGTTCGAGCTTTGCAGCGCGCGCCGCCGGCAAACTCTTTACCAGGGCCGCATCCTTTCTGCCGCCTTTCCTGGTGCGACGGGTCAACTACCTGCTATCGGACTGGGTCTATGTGCCCGAAGGTTGGCGGGCACTACGTCCGGAGATGAAAACCTGGACTGACCCTGACGTGGCCAAAGCAGTCGAGCGTCATTGGCCGACACTGATGCGTAATCTGCAAGGCCCCGGCCCCCTGGGGCTGTCGCATTTCCCATGGAGTGTGACCCGGGACGAACCCGGATATCACAATGCCATGATGTCGTACGGATACGTGCTGGCGCGCACGGCCCGCATGAAGGACCGCATCTCCATGCTCGACTGGGGTGGCGGCGCCGGTCACTACAACCGCTACAGCAAAGCGCTACTGCCCGAGGTGGAGATCGATTATCACTGTTATGACGTACCGTCTTTGTGCGAGGTGGGAAGAAAACTACAGCCTGAAGTTTGCTTCCACGACGACGCCATGGAGCTTGCCGGAAAACAGTTTGACCTGGTGATCAGCAGCAGCGCCCTGCACTACTTCGAAGACTGGAAGACCGCGCTGCGCCAGCTGACGGCAGCGACCGGTGAATTTCTTTACCTCGCGCGCTTGCAGGTGATCGTTCGCTCACCGTCATTTGTGGTGGAGCAAAGGCCTTACCGGCCGGGCTACTACACGCAATGCCTGAGCTGGTTCCTGAATCGTCAGGAGGTCGTGAGCTGTGCGGAGGAAGAGGGCCTGGAGTTGGTCAGGGAGTTTGTCTACCCAGAACGGTGGGCGGTGCGTGGCGCGCCGGAGAAACAGGAAGGACGCGGTTTTTTGTTTCGACGAAGAAATGCCTAGTTGCGGTGGGGGAACACAAATGAAGAAAAAGAAAAAAGACAAAGTTTTTCGCGCCGGAAACAGGCCGGCACGCGATTTTGAGTTCAACACGGAAGTCGCCGAGGTGTTCGATGACATGCTCGAACGCAGCGTTCCCTTCTACTCGGAACAATTGAACATGGTCACCGACATCGGAAAGCGCTTTTATGTCCCGGGGACGAAGGTGTACGACCTGGGTTGTTCGACGGCAACAATGCTGGTAGACCTATGCCGAAAACTACCAGCAGCGGCCCGAATGGTTGGCTACGACAATTCCCTTCCCATGCTGGAGCGGGCCCGGAAGAAGATTGCCGAGAACCATTTCGAACAGAGAATCGAGGTCCGCCGCGGAGAACTCAACGGAGCTCCGGCTGAGTTGCCGCTGGAGAATGCCAGCATCGTTACCATGTGCTGGACTTTGCAGTTTATCCGGCCGTTGGGCAGGGACGCCCTGGTCCGGCACATCTATGACTCACTAGCGAATGAAGGCGCGCTGATTGTGACCGAGAAGGTTCTCACCAACAACGGACACGTGAACCGATTTTTCATCGATTTCTACTATGAATTCAAGCGCAAGCAGGGCTATTCCGACATGGAGATTGCGCGCAAGCGAGAGGCGCTGGAGAACGTGCTCGTGCCGTACCAACTACAAGAGAATCTTGACCTGTTCCGGCGGAACGGTTTTGAAATCGTCGAAACGTTTTTCCAGTGGTTCAATTTTGCCGGCTTTCTTTGCGTGAAAAAGCCAACCCTTCCTTAAGACATGGTTCTCAAGAGCGGAGAAAGCGAGCAAAAGTGCACACATTCGACTGTTGTGCATTATTGCTCAGAAGTTAAAGCCTCTTAATGAGATATTTCTCCTACTTCGAGGTGGGCCATGTGGAATCTTCCAGGATATCAAAGCAAGCAAACCCTCAAGCAATCGTGTTCGGATCTTGAGATGCAGGTTCTTGAACGCACGGTAGCATTGCAAAGTCTTTCCCAGCGACTGTTACGGGTTCAGGACGACGAGCGGCGAAAAGTTGCCCGCGACTTGCACGACAGCACGGGACAGATCCTGACCGCGTTGAAAATATCAGTGACCGTGCTGCAAAGGAAACTGCACCACGACAAAGCAACCCGCGATGAGCTTACCGGGATCGCGAGTCTGGCGGATGAGGCGCTGAAGGAAATTCGCACAACCTCTTACCTTTTGCATCCGCCGATGCTGGACGAATCAGGACTGACTTCAGCCGCCCAGTGGTACCTGACGGGTTTTGCTCAGCGCAGCGGGATCAAAGTGCGAGTTGCCTTTGAACCTGAAGTTGAACGACTGCCCAACCAGATTGAGAACGCGCTGTTCCGCGTGTTACAGGAAAGTCTTACCAATGTGCACCGGCACTCCGGCAGTTTCGAGGTGGATGTACGCTTGCGCCGCGACGGTCCGGTTGTGATTCTCGAAGTAAGAGACTACGGCTGTGGGTTCTCCAAGAAATTGCCGAACAGTTCGCGAATGGCGATTCCAGACTCCGGCGTAGGGCTGGCTGGAATGCGCGAACGTTTGAACGAACTGGAAGGTGAATTGGAGATCGAACCCGCCAATCCTGGCACCAGGGTGCGGGCGACTGTGCCTCTGCTGGCGATGTCCGCGCTAGCTCACGCGGTATAACTTTTTTGTCCGGTTGCCCTCCCCCGGGGTGGTCGTTGGTCCTTGGCCTTTGGTCGTTGGCCAAAGACCAACGACCGACGACGCCTTCCCGTCCGAAAATCCAACCCCCCGGCTTTGCACACTGCTTCTTCCCAGGTCGCTGTTTTCTAGTGTTTGACCACTGACCGCCGACCAACGACCAACGGCCAACGACGATTTTCTCGTCCGGATGGATTCTTAGTTCTCAGTAGACAGTTCTCAGTTCTCAGATGGATTGAGTGGCACGGGCTGGTGATGTATAAGACAAGGCTTATGCTTCGATTGCGGGTTTGGCTTGCTCTGGTGCTGGTGATCGGCGTGTCTGCCGCTGCTCAGACCTCCTCCAAAACTGGGGACGCTGGTTCCGGCCTCGCGACACGTACGGCTGGATTGCAACGGCACGATGGATTCTTCCCTTATTACTGGGACGAGAAGAAAGGCGACATCCTGTTTGAGTTGTCGCCGGCGGCGCTGCGGGGTGAGTTCCTTTATTTCACGGGCCTGGGCAGCGGCATCGGTTCGATTGAAGCATTCGCAGACCGGAGTTCGTTTGGCGGCGGCGCGGTGTGCCGCTTCCGGCGGGTGGGAATGCGGGTGCTGGTGATTCAGGAGAACACGAGCTTCCGCGCTCCGAACGGAGCGCCGGAGTTGCAGCATTCCGTGGAATACAGTTTTCCGACTTCGGTGCTGGCCTCGCTTCCGGTCGAGGGAGAACGCGATGGCACGGTGCTGGTGGATGCCGACAGCCTGCTGATGCGGGATGCGTTCGATCTGCTGTCGCAATTGCGGCGGCCATCGCGCGCCGTGGGCGGCATGGTAATACGCGAGCAATCGGCGAAGGCTGCGGATTGGCGGCTGGACAAAGAGCGCAGCGTGATCGATCTGGAGCACACCGGGAGTTTCCCGCTGAATACGGAAGTGGAAGCGCTGCTGACTTTCTCCACCGACTCGGAGAGCGATTTGAACCAACCTGATCCGCACGCCTTGAGCCTGCGTGAGCATCACTCGTTCGTAGCGATGCCAGCTCCCGGATACGAAGTTCTCGATCAGGACCTGCGAGTGGGATTTATCAGTACCCCCTTTCAGGACTTTTCACAGGCTTATGACCGGCCGCTGACGCGTTATCTGGTGAACCGCTGGCGATTGCAGAAAAAAGATGCGAATGCGGCAATGAGCGAGCCGGTAAAGCCGATCGTGTTTTATCTCGACCGTGCCATTCCGGAGCCCATGCGTTCAGCGGCGCGAATGGGAGCGCTGTGGTGGAATGCCGCGTTCGAGCAGGCGGGATTCAAGAATGCACTGCACGTCGAAGACTTGCCTGAAGGCGCGGACCCGATGGACATTCGCTATCCCACGATCCAGTGGACAAACCGGTCGGGACGAGGATGGTCGGTCGGGCAGAGTCACGTGGACCCGCGGACGGGCGAGATTATTCATGCCGTGGTGCAACTGGATTCGCACCGCATGCGCACGGTGAACAACTACTGGGAGTCGGTGATGCCGTCTGCACGCGACAATTCCGAGCCCGCACTGGATAGCTTCGCCGCGCTCGACAGCCTCGATCCGAAAATCAGCGAAGAGCAAGTCATGCTGAAGAGGTTGGCATTGCTCACCTGTCACGAAATGGGACACGTGCTCGGCCTTGACCATAACTTCGTGGCCAGCACCTACGGACGCGGTTCCGTGATGGACTACTTCGCGCCGCGGGTGCGGATTCGCAATGATGAATCCGCCGATCTCTCGGACGCTTACATGCAAGAGACTGGTAGCTACGATCGCTTTGCCATCGAATGGGGATACAGCCAGGGCAGCTCTCAACAAGGACGATCATTCCCGGCTGGATGCAATCGTCAAGGGAGCGCTGGCGAAAGGAATTGTGTGGGGAAATACGGCCGATCCGCGCTGGAATTCCTACGATGACGGGCCCGACCCGGTGAGCTGGTTGAAAGAGGTCCTGCCGGTACGGAATTTGCTGCTGGCGCACTACAGTCCGCGCATGCTGCGGCCGGGCGAACCGAATTCGATGTTCACTTCGCGGCTGCCGCTGGTTTATCTGTTTCATCGTTACGCGCTGGGAGCCGCCATCAACGTGATCGGAAGCGCCGAGATTCCGCTATCCCTGGCGGGCGATGGACAGAAGCCGATCATCACATGGCCGGCCGAGAGTCAGAAAGAGGCGCTGCAACTGGCGCTGAGTGCGCTGAATCCCGCGCAGCTCAATGTTCCTGCGGAAGTTTGGAAGGCGCTGGCGCCGCTGGAGAATCGGGATTCCGATCCGGAGCAGTTTACTTCGTCCGCGGGATATCTTTTTAGTCCGCAGGATGGAGCGCGTGCCGTGGCGGAAATTGTCGTTGGAGGATTGCTCGAGGCGCGGAGGATGCAGAGGCTAGCAGTAATTTCGCGGCAAGACACCCAGGCTCCTTCGCCCGGAAGCGTGGTTGCAGCTCTGGTGAATGCGGCATTTTCGAACACCGCCAAGACGGCCGCCGAGAAGGACCTTGCAGGTGTGGTGCAGACCGAAGTGGCGGAGCGGTTGATGATTCTGGCGGCGAGCTCTGACGCGACTCCCGAAGTACGGGCTGCAGCTTTGGCTGGAGTTCAGGAAGTGCAGGGGGCGGTCAAGAAGGATGCAACGCGGGGGCCGGTGATGGAACAGATCGATCACGAGATTGTGCTATTTCTGCAAAATCCGGAACAGAATACTCCTAAGCTGAAATCGCCTGGAGCGCCGGCGGGGCCACCGGTTTAGCCTACGAAACCTTGCGGGGCTTTGCCCCGCCCGCACGAGCGAGGGCGCTCGCGCCTACATTATCTTTTGTGCGGCGGGGTGGCGGGACTCGTAGGCTGTGATTTCGGATTCGTGCTTCAGGGTCAGGCCGATGTCGTCGAGGCCTTCCAGCAGGCAGTGGCGGGTGAATTCGTCAATCTGGAAGGTGGCTGAGAAGCCGCTGTCATCACTCACCTCGCATTTTTCCAGGTCGACGGACAGGTGATAGTTCGGTTGGGCGCTGGCGCGTTTGATAAGTTCTTCTACTTCTTTTTCCGTCAGAACTACCGTGAGGACGCCATTCTTTACGCAGTTGTTGGCGAAGATGTCGGCGAACGATGGAGCGATGACTGCGCGGAATCCGAAATCTTCGAGAGCCCAGACGGCGTGTTCGCGGGATGATCCGCAGCCGAAGTTTTTGGCGGTGACGAGGATGCTGGCGCTCTTGTAGCGGGGCTGGTTCAAAGTAAACGACGGGTCCTGCGAACCGTCCTTGTTGCGGCGCCAGTCGAAGAAGAGGAACTCTCCGAAGCCGGTGCGCTCGATTCTCTTCAGAAATTGCTTGGGGATGATCTGATCGGTATCGATGTTGGCGCGATCGAGCGGGGCGACTTGGCCTTTGTGGGTGCGGAAGGGTTGCATTTGCTCTCCTGACTTTTCGGAGGGCGGGACGCCCTCCGGACAGCCGGCGGACGCCGGCGCTACTCTATAGCCATTTCCAGTTTCTGATGTCGGTGAAGTGACCTTCGATGGCGGCTGCGGCTGCCATCATGGGGCTGACCAGGTGAGTGCGTCCCCCGCGTCCCTGGCGGCCTTCGAAGTTGCGATTGCTGGTGGAAGCGCAACGCTCTCCGGGTTGCAGGATGTCCGGGTTCATGCCCAGGCACATGGAGCAGCCTGACTCCCGCCATTCGAATCCTGCGTCCTGGAAAATTCGGTCCAGGCCTTCCTGCTCGGCCGCGTGTTTTACCGCTTGCGAGCCGGGAACGACCATGGCCCGGACTTTCGGGCTGACGTGATGTCCCTTGGCTACGCGGGCGGCCGCGCGCAAATCTTCCAGGCGCGAGTTCGTGCAGGAGCCGATGAAGACGCGATCGACTGGAATTTCCTCCACTCGGCGTGCCGGCTGTCAGTCCCATGTATTCCAGCATGCGCTCGGCGGCGTGGCGGTCGGCGTCGGTCTTGAGATCGGTCAGCTCGGGGACCCGTCCGCTCACGGCGACTACCATGCCGGGATTCGTTCCCCAGGTCACGAATGGGGCCAGCTTCGAGGCGTCGATCTCCACGACTTTGTCGTAGCGCGCGCCGGGATCGGAGGGCAAGGTGCGCCAGTGCGCGACCGTCTGCTCCCAGCTGCCGTTTTGCGGAGCGAAGCGGCGGGCCTTTGAGGTAGGCGAAGGTGGTCTCGTCGGGCGCGACCATTCCAGCGCGGGCACCGGCCTCGATACTCATGTTGCACAGCGTCATGCGGCCTTCGACGGAGAGTCCGCGGACGGCTTCTCCGGCGTATTCGATAACGTGTCCGGTGGCGCCGTCGGTGCCGATTTGTCCGATGATCCCTAGCGCCAGATCTTTCGCGGTCACGCCTTCGGGGAGCGATCCGCGTACGTCGATCAGCATGGTTTTCGGCTTGCGCTGCGGCAGGCATTGCGTGGCCAGCACATGCTCGACTTCGGAAGTGCCGATGCCGAAGGCCAACGCGCCAAACGCGCCGTGAGTGCTGGTATGGCTGTCTCCGCAAACGATGGTCATGCCGGGCTGCGTGAGTCCGAGCTCGGGGCCGATGACGTGGACGATGCCCTGGTCGGGCGAATCCATGTCGAACAGGGGAACGCCGAATTCCTTGCAATTCTTTTGCAGGGCCTGAATCTGAAGTGCGGCAATCGGATCGGTGATGGGGGTGCCGCGAGGCTCGGTCGGAATATTGTGGTCGACCGTGGCCACCGTGCGGTTAGGCTGGCGCACCCGGCGCCCGGCCGCGCGCAAGCCGTCGAAAGCCTGCGGCGAAGTGACCTCGTGAACCAGGTGCAGGTCTATATAAAGGAGGGGCAGGCGGTCCGGGGGGGCGGAGACGACGTGCTCGTTCCAGACTTTCTCGAATAAGGTGCGTTTCTCGGACATGGAGTGCCGGGCCTGGCCCGAATGAATATTTTACCAACAAAGTGGGCATTTGACTGTGTGGGCAGGGGCGGAGCCTGCCCTGAGCGAAGTCGAGGGGGAACCGGTCGGGCGGTGTGGCGCCGCTGGTTGATGGGGAACCGCAAGGCTTGCGGCCTTTTGGGCCGCTCGACCGGGTCAGAGACCCGGTCCCACACAGTCAAAGTCCATTGCTGTGAGATTATGATGGTCATTCCATGATCAATGGGAAGCGCATCGCCGTCGTGTTGCCCGCTTATAACGCGGAGAAGACGCTGACTGCCACTGTGGCGGAACTGCCTGATCTGGTCGACATCCGCATTCTGGTGGACGACCACAGCTCTGACCGTACGGTCGAGATTGCGAAGCAGCTTGGGCTTGCAGTTCTATGTGCACGACCAGAATTACGGCTATGGGCGCAACCAGCAGACTTGCTATCGTGAGGCGCTTGCGGCGGGTGCGGACGTGGTCATCATGGTGCACCCTGATTACCAGTACACGCCGCTGCTGGTGACCGCCATGGCCAGCATGGTCGCTTATGGCGTCTATGACGTGGTGCTGGGATCGCGGATCATCGGTGGGCAGGCGCTGCATGGCGGCATGCCGTTCTACAAGTACGTAGCCAACCGCTTTCTGACGGCGTTCGAGAATTTGTTTCTGGGGATCAAGCTGTCGGAGTATCACACCGGCTATCGCGCCTTCAGCCGTGAGGTGTTGACCGGGCTTCCTCTGCTCGAGAACTCGGACGATTTTGTTTTCGACAACCAGGTGCTAGCGCAATGCGTGAACTTTGGCTTCCGGATTGGCGAAGTGTCGTGCCCGACAAAATATTTTGAGGAAGCTTCGTCGATCAATTTTCGGCGCAGCGTGACCTATGGGTTCGGAGTGATCCGTACGACCTTGCAGTTCGCGATGCAACGGGCGGGGCTGGCGCATTTTCGAATTTTTAACGCTGAGGGGCGGAAGCTGGAGCCTGGGGTGGCGAGCTATTACGCGCGCGGGGCGGGGGCGCCGCCGGGCTAGATTTACAGATTCGGGTACGGGGTGGGCGGGACGCCCACCCGCCAGCCGGCGGGACGCCGGCGCTACCAAACCGCTCGATCGCGGCTGTGGCGTTCCACCGCCGCAATTGCGGCTCCTGAAGGTTGCAGCTAGCATCTAAACTACAGACGAATGGCGACTGCCACCCCCTCCACGCTGGAACGACGCTCGCCCCGGATGGTTTACAGCGAGATTTTCAGCTTTGCCTACGAGACTTTCCGCAGCAACAAGGTCCGGTTCGCGCTGACTGCGTTGGGGATGGTGATCGGCACGGCTTCGCTGATCCTCGTGGTAACGATCGGGATGACCGGGAAGCAGTATGTGCTGAACCAGATTCAGTCGATCGGCACGAACCAGATTGAGGCGGAATACCAGAGCGGCGCCCAGCGGGTCGCGAATGTCACTTCCGATCCGCTTACTATCGATGACCTGAGGGCGGCCTTGCAGCAGGTCCCGGGCATCGTCGCGGCATCACCCGTAGTTTCCCTGGGCGAACGCATTCCGGTGGGCGGGGGCAAGGAACGCGACATCTCCGTGCTGGGAGTTTTTCCCGATTACAAGGTCGTGCGGAACCTGGTGGTTATTACTGGCAGGTTTTTTGACAGCAAGGACGAGCAGGAACACAACAAGGTTGGCGTGATTACTCAGAAGATGGCGGAAGAGCTTTACGGATCGCAGGAAGAAGCGATCGGAAAGATCATCAAGCTCAGCGGCCTGCCTTTCACCATCGTCGGCACTTTCCGCGAGCGCGTGGATACCTTCGGACAAACCGAAGTGGTGGATTACACCCTGCTGATTCCCTACACGGTGAGCCGCTACTTTACCGACACGCCGACAGTGAAGCAGATTTACTTCTCTGCCTCTGACCCGGCGATGGTAGCGCCAGCAACCGACCAGATCCGAAAAGTGATCCAGAGCCGTCACCGGGCCGAATCGGTTTACAACGTCACGAATCTCACCCAATTAGTCGTAGTGGCAGAAAAGACAGCCAACGCTTTGACTCTCGTGCTGATGCTGGTAGCGGCGGTGGTCTTACTGGTCAGCGGGATTGGGATCATGAATATCATGCTGGCGACAGTCAGCTCCCGCATCCGGGAGATCGGCATCCGCAAAGCATTGGGCGCGACAAACCGGGAGATTCGTTTCCAGTTCCTGGCCGAAGCCGTGACCATCTCCCTGGTGGGAGGGCTGATTGGCGTGGTGATCGGACTGGCAATTCCCTATTCGGTCCGCTTCCTGACGGAATATCGAATTCCTATTTCAGGCCTGTCTGCGATAGTCGCGATCCTGGTGTCGTCGATCGTAGGCGTGATCTTCGGCACGGTGCCAGCTACAAGGGCGGCGAAGCTGGATCCGGTGGAGAGTTTGCGGTACGAATAGAAAAAAGCACTTAGCTTTTAGCTTGAACCCATGAGGCAGCAGTGCGGAGAAGTTTTGGGCTTGAGCTAAGAGCTAAAGGCTAATAGGCAAGAGCTTCTCTCCAAAAACAAAAACGCCGGGCTGGTTAGCCCGGCTGATTCTTGTTACTCACCTCGCGGGAAACGGCTTGGTTCTGAGGTCCCCGTAGATCTCTTAATTCGTTTGGTCACCGCTTACATCACCAGAGCCAGACCCTCCAGCTCTTTCTGCAGTACCGGCATGGAGCAGCCTGACATCTCAACCCGGCCCACGGCGTCCATGGCTGCTTGAGGCGATACTCCGTAGCCACGGCCCATGAGGAAGACTTGCAGGAGTTCAGCAGCCTCACGCGAATCGATCAAGCCACCCTGGAGAAGATCGTTGCGCAGAGCCGACAATTCGGTACTGGAGAATCGTTCTTTCATGGTCGTTATCACCTCCGACCTGCATTTCCTTACACTATTAGACTCACTGGCTGCCATGAACGTTGCATGCAATTTTGGTGCCGCCGTTCAGCCTTATTTGCAGGTACGCAGGCGGCCCCATTTTGGTTTCTTAAACCCCTTGCGCTGCGGTAAGTTGCAGACACCTGAATTGTTTGATGCGCCGGCGAGGCTAATTTTTGTGGCACGAACGTGCCATAACAGGAAATCTCGATCTTGACACGTTGTGTCGTTCTGGGACGGAATGCGATGACAGAATATGGCTCTCAGGTCGGGTCATGTTATGTCGGATCAATGACGGCTTCATCCACCAGCATGACGGGAATTCCGTCGCGCACCGGGTAGACGCGCCGGCACTCGGAACACTTCAGGCTCTGGCCTTGATCTTTCAGGACAAGCGATTTCTTGCACACGGGACAGACCAGGATGTCCAGCAGGTCTTGAGGAATCATGGAGGGATTTTACGCTTTCTGTCTGGAGGGACAAACCTTGGCAGAATGTTGGTAGTGGCTGAATTTGTGACTGACGTCCTTCAGCGTCAATCTGAGCTTGCATTTCAAATTCAGCCCCTACCCGGAGTGTTGCGGGAATGGACAGGTCTCAGTTCTTCGTTCGTTCTTCGTCCTTAGTTCTTCGTTTTCAGTTCCAGGTTCTCAGTTGGGCCGAACTCGAACGCCGGAAGATGGTTTACGATAAAGTTAATTCTTCGGGAGGGTTCATGGCTGCCACATTTCTGGACGGCAACAAGATCGCCGCTGAAATACGGGCGGAGGTTGCCGCCGAGGTAAAAGAGATGACGGCGGCAGGGGTTCGTCCCGGGCTGGCGGTCATTCTGGTGGGGCACAATCCGGCCTCGGAGATTTATGTTCGGGGCAAAGTGAAGAATTGTGGCGAGGTAGGGATTTACAGCGAGCAGATTGCGCCGCCGGACACCATTTCAACCGCGGAGTTGCTGGAGCTGGTACTCGAATTGAACCGGCGGGATGAGATCGATGGCATTCTGGTGCAGTTGCCATTGCCGGCGCAGGTTGATTCCAAGAAAATCCTGATGGCGGTCGATCCCGGCAAAGACGTAGACGGGTTCCATCCCATGAACGTGGGATTTCTCTCCACCCAGCGACCGGGGCTGGTGCCCTGCACGCCGGCCGGAATCATGGAGATTCTTAAGCGCAGCAAGATTCCGGTGGCCGGTCAGGACGCTGTCGTAGTGGGACGCAGTGACATTGTGGGCAAGCCGGCGGCCATGCTGCTGATCAACGCGAATGCCACTGTGATCGGTGTGCCACTCAAAGACGCGGGACCTTGCCGGGGTATGCCGCCGTGCCGATATTCTGGTGGCGGCAATCGGGCGGCCGGGAATGATTGCTCGGGACTTCGTGAAGCCCGGGGCCACGGTAATTGACGTCGGCATGAACAAGGTGACTGAGCGCGCCGAATTTGACCGGCTCTTTGCGGGGGACGCAAAGCGCGAGGAAACGTTCAGGACGAAAGGATCAACACTGGTGGGCGACGTCGATCCGCACGTGGCGGAAGTGGCAGGAGCCATAACGCCGGTGCCGGGCGGCGTGGGCCCGCTGACCATCGCCATGCTGATGTCGAACACAGTGAAAGCTGCGAAGATGCGGAGGGGTTCGCGCCTGCCTGTCCGGGCAGCTGAGCACGCGCGAATTGGTTAAGGTCGGATTGACCGGAGGCATCGCCGCGGGAAAATCCGCGGTGGGAAAGATGTTTGCCGCATCGGGCGCGCAGGTCATCAGGCTGACGAAATTTCCCACCAGCTTATGGCGCCTGGCCAGCCGGTCTATCGGGAAGTGGTGGAGCATTTCGGCGACGAAATTCTGAATTCCGATGGCAAGGTGAATCGAGCGCGTCTGCGCAGAACAAGCCTTCGGCGGCGTGGGAAACCCGTCCCGGGTTCAGGAACTGAATCAGATCGTCCATCCGGCAGTGATCCAGCGACAGGAAGAGTGGCTTGTCGATGTGGGCCGGCGCGATCCCCATGCGATTGCCGTGGTTGAGGCAGCGCTGATTCTTGAAGCTCGGATGGCGGAGGGCTTTGATCGATTGGTGGTCGTAACCTGCCGTCCTGAGCAACGAATCGAGCGCTGGGCCCGGCGGCTGAAAGTGGATATGGAAACGGCTCGCAGGGAAGTTACGCGGCGGATGGCGGCACAACTTCCGGATGAAGAGAAGATCAAAGCCGCCGACTATGTGATCGACAACTCGGGGTCACTCGATGAAACCGAGCGGCAGGTGAGGAAAATTTACGCCGAGTTGGAAAGAGAAGCGAGATCGTAGCCGTGTGGGGCGGACCCTCTTGTCCGCCGCCTTTGACTTTTGGTTTGGCGTCCAAAGGTTCGAGATCTATGTGACAGAGCTAGGACTGGGCTTGCGAACTTAAGTCAACTTCAAAGGCGGCTCACAAGAGTGTCCGCCCCGCACGCGCAAAAAGCGCTGTCGAGGTTCGCTCGACCTGGGGCAACCGGGGGCGGTCGTCCCCACATGGTTTGTGGTGATCGAGATTCCGGGAAGGTTTTGAAACTATGAAGCTGCTGCGACCTGTTTTGCTGGCTGTGATTTTTGCCGGCGTGTTCTATTACTTCACAACCTACCGCTCCGGACGCATGCATCCCACGAACTGGTTCGACCGTCCGATCGATAAGGTGGAGATTACCGAAGCTGCCGCGGTCGAGCCCTTCGATGCCGAAGAGCAGAACAACATCAGCGTCTATCGCAAGAATATCGATTCGGTGGTGAACATTACATCGCGGGCTGTGACCTTTGATTTCTTTTACGGACTGGTGCCGCAAGAAGGGCAAGGCTCGGGCTTCATTATTGATAAAGAAGGCCACGTGCTCACCAACTATCACGTGATCGCTGACGCCCGCCAGGTGGAAGTGACGCTGCACAACCGGAAGAAGTACCGCGCCACGGTGGTGGGGACTGACCGCTCGCACGATCTTGCAGTCATTCAGATCAAAGGCCCGGGACTGACCCCGATGGTTCTTGGTGACTCGCACAATTTGCAGGTCGGGCAAAAAGTCTATGCCATCGGCAATCCGTTCGGTCTGGCGGGGACGATGACTCGGGGCATCATCAGTTCGATCCGGCCAGTGCAGGAGCCGGACGGAATGCAGATCGATGAAGCCATTCAGACCGACGCTGCCATTAATCCCGGAAATTCCGGTGGGCCGCTGCTGAACCTGCACGGTGAAGTGATTGGCATCAACACGATGATCGCTTCGAGTGTGGGACAGAGCGCGGGCATTGGTTTTGCCATTCCGGTGAACACGGCGAAGGCCGTGCTCAACGATCTGATGACGATAGGCCGGGTGCGGCGTCCCGCTCTGGGAGTAAAGACAATTCCGATAACGCCGGAGCTGGCGGCGCAGTTGGGGCTCGCGGCTGACAGCGGGCTGCTGGTCGTGCAGGTTGTGTCCGGTGGCGCGGCGGACCGTGCGGGGTTGAAAGGCGGAACCGAGCGCGCGTATCTCGGGAACATGCCGATCATGGTGGGCGGCGACCTGATTGTGGCGATCGACGGTCAGGATGTGCAGGACCAGCAGGACCTTAGCCAGGTGATGAACAGTCACCGCGCGGGCGACACGGTGCGGCTGACGATCTATCGGGCGAAAAAGAAGATGGATGTGAACGTGACGCTGGGCGAGGCGCGGGAGCAGGTATAAAAAAAGACCATGTGGGGACAACCGCGCTCGGTTGTCCTCGCGAGCGCAGTTCGCCGGAGTGGCTACTTTCGCAGGCCCCGGGAGATTTCCGGTCGTGACACAGTTCGAAAAAATTGACCGCGTGGAGAAAGCGATCAATGCACCGTACTTCATATCCGCCCCGCGCTAGATCCTTCGCAAGCTCAGGATGACACCCTGTCATTCAGCTATAAAATCCAGACTGAGCCATTCCCTCAGGTAAAACGTCGCGGACCTTCGCTCCGCCAGGACAACCGAGGGCGGTCCCCACGTGACCTGGTTGGTTCGCGAGTCTTACGAAAAAATGAGTGTTGAATCGATTCGGAAATTTTGCCTCTCGTTTCCTCACGCTACTGAGAAGCTGCAGTGGGGGGAGATCTTATGCTTCAAGGTGGGAGCAAAGATTTTTGCCCTGCTGAATCTGGAAGCTGTGCCGCCACGATTGATGTTCAAGTGTGATCCGGAGAAGTTTGCGGAGTTGGTGGAGCAGGAGGATATTATCCCGGCGCCCCACTTTGGACGCTACAACTGGGTGTCATTCCTGCGGTTGGATGTGCTGCCCTGGAGCAACGTGAAGGATTTGATTGAGCAGTCGTATGGGATGGTGGCGGCGAAGGCGAAAGTTGGGAAGGTCTCGGGGAAAAAAGTTCAGAGTTTCAGCAAGGTTCGCGGGAAGAAACGTTAGCCTTTCTCCTCTTCGCAAGAGAATCGGAATCGTCGGATTTGAAAGCTGGCCGAGCGTTGCTCGGCCTGGACGGGTTGGAGACCGGTCCCTACATGGGCGGAGGAGATCACGGCATTTTGCTTGATCTCTTGATTTGACTCTCACTCTGCCGGTGGGCTAGCCTCTAGCAGTCCCTTCCCATGCGATCTCATTGCAAGCTACTCATTCTGCTGGCCTTGATGCCGACTTCGCCGGCGTTCGCGGAACGCTTGGTGCCTGTGGTGGCGCCTCGAGCGATGGTTGTGAGTGTGCGCGGTTTGGCGTCGCGGGCCGGGGTGCAGATGATGAAAGCTGGCGGCAATGCTGTGGACGCGGCGGTGGCTGTTGGTTTCACTTTGGCGGTGGTGTATCCGCAGGCGGGGAATCTGGGTGGCGGCGGGTTCATGCTGGTGCGATTCGCGGACGGCAAGACGCACTTCGTTGACTATCGCGAGAAAGCACCAATGGCGGCGACCGCGAACATGTATCTCGATGACAAAGGCAATGTCATCGAGGACGCGAGCACCATCGGCTACAAGGCGATCGGGGTGCCCGGGTCTGTGGCCGGCATGGTGTACGCGGAGAAGAAGTATGGCAAGCTTTCGCTGTCGCAAGTGATGGCCCCGGCCATCAAGCTGGCGGAGGAAGGCTTTGCGCTGGCTGCCCAGGACGCTGCCGAAATTCAGGGAGATAAAGATCTGGCGAAGTTTCCAGAATCGCGGCGTATTTTTCTGCGCGATGGAAACTTTTACAAGGCCGGTGAGGTTGTTCAAGCAGCCGGACCTGGCCCGCACTTTGAAACGAATCGCCGCCAATCCTGATGATTTCTATCATGGGGCGATGGCGCGTGAACTGGCGGCGTCCATGCAAAAGGGCGGAGGGCTGATCACGGTCGACGATCTGGCGGCTTATGAAGTGAAAGAGCGCGAGCCGGTGCGGGGATCGTATCGCGGATACGAGATCATCAGTGCGCCACCGCCGTCGTCGGGCGGAACCACGCTGATTGAGATTTTGAATATTCTGGAGGGCTACAACCTCGCAAAATTTGGAGGGCGGTCGCCGCAGGCGATCCACCTGACGCTGGAAGCCTTCCGGCGCGCGTTCTTCGATCGAGCGGAGTTTCTGGGCGATCCGGACTTTTCGAAGATTCCCGTGGCTCAACTCATCGACAAACGCTATGGCGCGGCCTGGCGGGAATCGATTGATCCGGAGCACGCAAGCTTGAGTAGGGATTTGAAGCGGCCAGCCAGCTTCAGCCAGCTCGAACAGGAAGCCGCTGCGCATTTCCCGAGCGGAGGCGTGGAGCCGAATCATACGACGCACTATTCGGTGGTTGATCCCGAGGGGAACGCGGTTGCGGTCACGACTACGCTGAACGACAGTTTTGGCTCGCGGGTCACGGCCGAAGGTTTGGGATTTCTGCTGAACGACGAGATGGACGACTTTGCCGCCAAGCAGGGCGTGCCCAACATGTTCGGGCTGATCCAGGGACCGGCGAATGCGATTGCGCCAGGCAAGCGCATGCTTTCGGCGATGGCGCCCACGATCATCCTGAAAGACGGTAAGCTGTTTCTGGTGCTGGGCTCTCCGGGCGGACCGCGGATTATCACTACGGTCGCAAACATCTTGATGGGCGTGGTGGATTACGGATTGAATATTCAGGAGGCGGTGAATGCGCCGCGCTTTCATCATCAGTGGCTGCCGGATGTGAGCTATGTCGAGCAGAGATTTCCTGCGGACGCGCTCAAACAGTTGGAAGGCATGGGCCACAAAGTCGAGGCGGAAGAATCGTGGAGCGATGGCGAGTGCATCATGATCGACCCGAAGCGGGGAGATCGGCTGGGCGCCAGCGACAAGCGTAATAATGGCAGAGCGATGGGGTTCTAGTGTGGGGCGGACACTCTTGTCCGCCGCTTTTGACTTTGGGTTTGGTTGATTGGGATCGCCCCTGAACTTTGAGCATCACGAGTCGAGGTCAAAGGGGGCGGACAGGACTGTCCGCCCCAGACGGTATTTGGTTTTGGAATCGATTGTTGTGAATGAGGTTTTGAACACCTAAAGTCGAAGTCGGCGGGCGAGGGCGCCCGCCCTACACATGTCAGTTCTGAGCAGAGTTCTTTATGCTGAAAGCGATGTCCACTTACGTGTATGTGAAAGAGCGGCTGCATCCTGGGCTGCTGGACGGCCTGGTGCGCGGCGGAGCGCAGGCAATCGAAATTTTCGCGTCGCGGCAACATTTCGATTATGCCAATCGCAAACAGCATGTGCGCGAGATTGCGGACTGGTTTCAGAACAGCGGCGTAGCGCTGCACTCCGTGCATTCGCCGGTGTATGCGGATTACGAAGGGGGACGCGCCGGTGGGCCTCCCGTAAACGTGGCCGCCACAGACCGGGCGCAACGAATCGAGGCCATGGACGAGATCAAGCGAGCGATTGAAGTGGCCGAGCAGATTCCTTTTCGCTTCCTCATTCAGCACATGGGAACCAACGACGAATCGTTTGACGATCGCAAGTTCGAAGCAGCCATGACTTCGATCGAGCACCTGCGCGCGTTTGCCAAGCCGCTGGGCGTGCGCATCCTGCTGGAAAATATTCCCAACGAGTTGAGCACGCCGGACAAACTGGTGGACTTTATCCAGATCACGCATTTCGACGACATGGGGGTATGCTTCGACGTCGGCCATGCTCATATCATGGGCAACGTGGCGGCGGCGTTTGAAATCCTGAAGGGTCATATTCATTCGACGCACGTCCACGACAATGCCGGGGACCGTGATTCACACTTCTGGCCGGGAGCCGGAAACATCGACTGGAAAGAAGCGATGGAGTTGTTGCGGTCAGCGCCGAATACCCCGCCGTTGTTGCTTGAGATCGAGGCCGACGAGAAAGTGAACACAGTGGAGCGGATGCGGGAAGCGTTTGAGAAGCTAGAGTCGGAATAAACTCTCTACCGCCGAGCACGCCGAGGTCGCAGAGAAAGATGAGAGAACGCAGTTAGGAATGGGACTGTTTTCCCGGCGCTTTCGGCGTGCTCGGCGGTAAATGGCTCCCTTGAATCTATGTCATCTCCTGTAACTACGATCGCTGAAATCGGCAAGCACGAGGGCCAGACTGTCACCATTCGGGGCTGGCTCTACAACCTGCGAGAGAGCGGGAAGCTGTTGTTTCCGCAGTTTCGCGATGGCTCTGGAGTAATTCAGGGGGTGGTGCCGAAGAATGCGGTCACTCCCGAGGTGTTTGAGGCGATTAAGGGCCTGACGCAGGAGTCCAGCGTAATTGTCGAAGGGAAAGTTCGCGCCGACAAGCGTGCACCGGGCGGATATGAGCTGGATGTATCGGGGGTGCAGGTGCTGCAGCGGGTGGCGGAGAGCGATCCGTATCCGATTTCTCCCAAGGAACATGGCGTCGAATTTCTGATGGAGCACCGGCATCTGTGGGTGCGGTCACAGCGGCAAGCGTCGATCCTGCGCGTGCGCGCGGAAATTATCAAGGCAGCGCGTGATTTTTTCGATGAGCGCGGATTTACTCTCACCGATCCGCCGATTATTACTCCGGCGGCCTGCGAGGGCACGTCCACTCTGTTTCCTGTCGATTATTTTGACGAGCAGGCATTTCTGACCCAGTCCGGGCAGTTGTATATCGAAGCGACCGCCATGGCGCTGGGCAAAGTTTATTCGTTCGGGCCGACTTTTCGTGCCGAGAAGTCGAAGACGCGCCGGCATCTCACTGAATTCTGGATGGTCGAGCCCGAAGTCGCATACGCCGAACTCGACGATCTCATGGATTTGGCTGAGGGATTGATCAGCTTCCTGGTGAAACGTTGTCTGGAGCGGCGACGCAGCGATCTTCAGGTGATCGGCCGTGATCTGACCAAGCTGGAAAAGGTTGAAGCGCCGTTTCCGCGTATCACATACGACGAAGCGGCAAAGATGCTACAGGACGCGCACGCCAGCGGCGCTCTGGAAAATAAATTCGAGTGGGGCGGCGATTTGGGATCGCCGGACGAGACCTATATTTCGTCGCAATTCGACAAGCCCGTGATGGTGCATCGTTATCCGGCAAAGGTGAAAGCGTTCTACATGGAGCCTGATCCGAAGCGTCCTGATCTGGCCTTGTGCGTGGACGTTCTGGCGCCGGAAGGTTACGGCGAGATCATTGGCGGATCGCAGCGCATGGCATCGTACGAGCTGCTGGTGCAGCGGATTCGCGAACACGGCCTTCCCGAAGAGGCTTTCAAGTGGTACCTTGACCTGCGCAAATTCGGCAGCGTGCCGCACGGCGGCTTTGGTATGGGAATCGAACGGGCAGTGGCATGGATCTGCGGCTTGGAGCATGTGCGTGAGACGATTCCGTTTCCGCGGATGTTGAACCGGTTGTATCCGTAGAAAAGTTTATGGGCGGCAGGTCGGTGAATTAGTTATCGGTTCTCAGTTCTCAGTTTCTCTATGAATCCTACTAACGCATCTTCGTCCAATATCGTTCCGAAAAGGATTCGCGTGATCGGCGTTCCGCTTGATTTGGGACAATCGCGCCGCGGCGTGGACATGGGGCCGTCGGCTGTGCGGGTGGCTGGACTTGAGGCGCGACTGGAAGAGCTGGGGCATGTCGTGGAGGACGCTGGCAATGTTTCGGTGTCGATTCCGGAACAGAAAAAGGTCGGCGATCCCTCGGCCAAGTATCTGAAGGAAATTACCGCCACCTGCACTTCGCATGGAGAGCTGGTAATAAAAACTTTGGAGGCCGGGATGGTTCCGCTGGTGCTCGGCGGAGACCACTCGGTGGCGGCGGGAACGGTCGCTGGCGTAGCTGAGTTCTACCGGCGGCAGAACCAGAAAATTGGGCTGATCTGGATGGATGCGCACACCGACATCAATACGCCCGACAGTTCCCCCAGCGGAAACGTGCATGGCATGCCTTTGGCCGCCACGATGGGACTTGGCCCGACGGAGCTGGCGAATATTTTTGATTTCTCTCCCAAGGTGAAACCGGAAAACTGCGTGCTGGTGGGAGTGCGCGACATTGACGCAGTCGAAAAAGAAAACGTGCGGCGGGCCGGCATCGGGGTCTTCACCATGCGCGACATCGATGAACGCGGCATGCGCACGGTGATGGAAGAGGCGCTGCGGATGGCCGGGCGCGGCACCGCCGGATACCACATTTCGCTCGACATGGACTGGATCGACCCTGAAGACGCGCCCGGGGTGGGCACTCCGGTACGCGGCGGAGCCACTTATCGTGAAGCTCACCTGGCGATGGAGATTATCGCCGACCACGGCCGCATGTTGAGTTTTGAGATTGTCGAAGTCAATCCGGTGATTGACGAGCACAATCGCACGGCCGACCTGGCTGTCGAACTGGCGCAATCGGCGTTCGGCAAGAAGATCCTGTAAAAAATGTGAGCCGAGCGGGCGCTCGCGCCCACATCCGGGCAGACATTTCCTTTACAAGAAAGTAACACCCTGCTGACACTCTGCTCCTTCTCCCTTGCTAACTTCCAATGCAGGATTCCCCGATAGAGCAGGTTTCCCGACTGGAGAAGGACCATGAAAATAGGCACTCTGTTTTTGCTCACAATGTTTTGCCTGGGATGCGGATACAGCACTCCTAAGGCAGCGGCTCCGCAGCCCGGAGTCAGGCCAACCATCGCGGCGTTGGTTCCGAACACTGCGAATTCCGGCGACCCGCAGTTCATGTTGACGGTGAACGGCGGCAGCTTTGCCGGCGGCGCGGTCATCAACTGGAACGGCGCGGCCCAGACCACATCCCACGTGACGGCCGGCCAACTTACGGCCATGATTCCGGCCACGGCCATCGCGACTCCCGGCGCCATTCCCGTTACGGTGACGAATCCGGGCACTCCGGCCTCAGGCGGCATCTATGGCATGGGGGGCACGGCGGCTTCGACTTCAAGCGCGATGACGTTCACGGTGAACTGACAGCCGACTCACGCGGTTTGCATGGACTCGCGATCGCCCCAGGCACAGCTGCAAACCATTTTCTCCTGCTCATTTTCAGAGGGAAACATGTGGTAATACATCGCAATCACCATGGGGATGAACACAATCGAGTTGTAGAAGAGGTGGAGTTCGACCCGCGGAATTACCAACTGCAAGACGCTGAACGGGACTGGTTTGTTCCAGAAATTGTGGTGGGTGGTAGCCTGATAAATAAGCAGAAAGTGCTCGATGTGGTGCCAGAACTGGATCACCAGAGCTACGGTCCACCATTTTCTGGAGGTTCCGGTGAAGCCTTTGCGCAGCACCCAGATGCCGATCAGCATGACGATGGCGTAGCCGTAGTGGAGAGCCTCCGATTTGATGAGCCAGGGGTACCACAAACCAAGAATGCCATTGGCTTTCGGGCGTGGCCATCCCATGACATAAATCTGGTAAGCCTGAACCAGATGCTCACCCCAATGGGCCAGCACAATAAACATAAAACCCTGCAAGGCACGTTCATGCCAGCGCGTATTCAGCTTCTCGTAAAAGCTGGCATTCGGCTGTGGAGCAGCATGAATATTAGGAACCGCTGGACTCGAAACTGCCATACCATCCTCCGTCAACGAACCGTGCCTGCGTCAAAATGTGACTACGATCACATCACCGCTCGCCGCGGTCAATAGTCAAATTGTATTACTCGCTGACACCGACTCCAACACGCTGGACTCTCGGGATCCAGCGCATACCGCACTATAGGCACGCCGTACCGCATATCCGCCTCCGCGCTAGATTCTTCGCAAGCTCAGGACGACCCCGTTCATTGGGATAAAAACCTAAACTGAGGCACTACGAACTCAGAAGTGGTAGTTGGTTTCCAGAAAGAAAAATTGTCCGTTCGGATCTTTTGGATAAATCTTGGCAATCACTGTCTGTCCCCAGGCATGCCCGTAATAGAAGGTCGTGCTCAAGGAGCGGGTGATCTGGTAGTCGGCGCTTATGTCCCAGACGTTGGCGAGGCTGCGAAAGTTGTTGCTGGGACGGCCCGTATATCCAAAAGTCTTGGGTTGAAAAGCGCCGCCGCCGGAATACCAGAGGTCGGACTCATTGGCCAGACGCAGGGCGTGGCCTTCACTCCGCAACGCCAGTTTCGATGTTGGCTTGAGGTTGAGGGTGGCGTAGAAGTCCTCGTTATTCATCATGTTGTAGAAGGGG
The DNA here is from genome assembly GCA_963795245.1 of Terriglobia bacterium. Classification (GTDB taxonomy): domain Bacteria; phylum Acidobacteriota; class Terriglobia; order Terriglobales; family Acidobacteriaceae; genus JAIQFF01. The sequence goes on from CAWCHA010000002.1 coordinate 351,876, forward strand.
AAACGAGCATATTGCCGCGGTGTGGTCAAGACCTGGAAAAACGTTCCGTGAGTTGAATCGTTGGGATTGCCATCGCCGCTTCCGTAAGAGTAGCCGGCGCTCAGCCATGGTTTAAGGTGTTTGACCGGGGGCAGCCATCCGAATTCCCCTACGAATGCTCCGGCGCGTTGAGTGAGAGCACCCCATGAACCGCCCTGGAAAACACCCCAGACCAGGAAATCAAATTTGCCGGCCTTAGTCGTATTGATCACCTGAACGTAATCGCCGCCGTAAGTGGCCAGTTGAATCTTGTTAACGTCGTGGGTTCGGAGCGGCGTTGGACGATTGTCGGTCTTCAAAATGGTGGTGCGGTCATCGACATACCCCAGACCAAAGACGCGCAGCTGGCTCTCACCGTGCGAAGTATTCAAGGAACGCGTGTACGCCCCGTAGTAAACCTCAAGGTCAAGTTCGGGCATGCCGTCTACCTGGAACACACCTGCTGTGGGGCGCGCGCCGAAAAATGTAAAGTTGTTCTTTCCGGAATTCAGAGAGAACTGGCCGCCGTCGAATGTACGCTGGACCGCGGCGAAGGCGAAGTTGGAGATCAAGCGGCTCGAGATGCGCGACTGCACGACGACCGCGAGAGTCGGATCCTTTGGCTTCACTTCGGTGCCGTCGAAATACTCGAAGCGCCCGAGTTTCACCCGCGTGGGACCGAGGTGCTTGAAGTCCACGTAAGCCTGTTTCAAGAACACGCTGGCGTTGTTGGTCTGGTTGAAGTTGGAAGCGTAGTAGGTTCCTCCGAGCCCGAGCTGGCCCTGAGGGGCGGCGACCACCGCATCATTGGGAAGGCCAAGAATCGAAGGCTGCTCCAGCTCGGCGAACCAATCGAGGCGCTCCCGGGTCTGTCCGATGCCGATGCGTAGCAAGGAATTCCATAGCGGGTAGTCGCTGTTGCCAGTGGGGCCCTGAAACCAGTTCCAGCCTTCGGCGCGAGTGCGCCAGTTGATAGAGATTTCGAAGGGACCGATCTTGTGCCTGGCTGGCTGAGCAGGGCTTTTTTTCTCCGGCTGTGCTTGCGGGGAGGGCAACGTCTCGGCGAACGACCGGCGTCCAGTAAACGCGAAGGCCAGCAGAACAAATGCGATTGTTAATCGCAACTTCATAGATCGATCTCCCCAAGCCCGGATTATTTGAAGAAGCCCTAGTTTTCTTTATGCAACGCGAGAAATTGTCGGGCTCATGATTAATGATTGCGGAGAAATTTACGGGCAGCGGTGGTTCGAGGCAATACTACGAACGTACTAGAGGCCGGCTCGTCACTGTGGAGTTTCTTCCGTTCAGACGGGAGTGCCGACCTCGCAGACCAACGGGGAAATTTTTCGCTATCGTGGGCAGCAAAAGACTCTGTCGAGCGTCGCTCGACTAGACGGCTGGGGACAGCACTCCCTGCTGGCCGGTGATGGCGCGAAATTCCAAAAAAAGAGGCGGGCGAGGGCGCCCGCCCCACACTGTCACAACTACTTACTGGGTGACGGTTTTTACTGCGTCGCCGGTTTTGAAGCCTGTACCCGATACTGGAACGGCGACCGCCGAAATATCGTCGACGTCGGTTACTTTGACAACGCCGACTGCGCTCGACATGCGGCGGATCACTTTGCCGGTGGACGGATCTTTAATTTCCTTGGATACGCGTTCCACCGTCAGTTGATCACCGACCTTCACGCCAGATTTGCCTCCGACGTTCAGGATAATCTGTCCGCCGTCAACCGCCGCGATCAATCCTTCAACCGTGATGGTGCGCGTGACCAGCTTGTCTTTATCGGCGATCACGTCGGCGCTGGTCTTCTCCACTGCCGCTTTCACGGCTTCACCAATGATGGTGCTCTGGAAGTCGCTGCTGCCAAAATCAGCATTGCCGCCGCCGAAGCCATGCCAAGTACCGCCGCCGCCAAGCATCGACGTGCTTTCGCGTTGCGACTCGCCATGGCCTTCAGCGACCGCCAGAATCTCTCCGGTGTCGACGTCCACCATGCGCGCCGTGAGGGAAACGATCGCTTTCGACTTCTTGTGACCGAAGCCACCCAGACCGAAGCCGCCAAGCGCGCCGCCGGCGCCACCCAGATTCATGTTTTTGGTCTCATTGCCAAATTGCGTAATACTGCCGACGATGATTGCGTCCACGCCGAGAAGTTTTCCGATCTTGGCGGCGGAGTTTGGATTGGCCCGGTCGCTGTTCGAAAAATTCTGCTCCGCCATGATTTTGTCCAGCGCTTTGCGTTCGATGACCGAGTAGCTGCCGTCCTTGACGAGGTAGGTGACCAGCAGGTCGGAGATCCCCTTGCCCACGTCGATATCCTGGCCGAACAGCGCGGCAACGTTGCTATGCACGGTGGCGTAATCGAAATCGAATATGGCGACCCGCTTTTTGCGTGGAGCGGCGGCCGGCGCCTGCGCGTAAGCGGCTGCCATCGAGACCAGCAATAGAAATGTGGCCAGAGATATTACTTTTCGCATGTTATGAATTCCTCCCCCATCGAAATCAAGGCTGGACTGAGATTCCCGGTTGGGGGTGCCGAGACTATCTCGGGGTGCAGGCCTTGTAAACCCAGACGGTATGACATTGTGCAAGAATGATGAAGCCTTATCAAGCCCCAGCCTCATGAAAAAGAAACACGAAAACGAACCATGAAGAAAATCCGTGTCGGAATCCTTTTTGGCGGGCGCAGCGGGGAGCATGAAGTATCGCTGCTTTCCGCGGCCTCTTTACTGAACGCCATTGACAAGAACAAGTTCGAGGTCGTGCCTATCGGCATCACCAAGGAAGGCCGTTGGCTGACCGCAGGAGATGCGGAACTGCTGTTGCAGGGTAAGGCCTCTGGTTCCGCCCAGTCCCATTTGAGGGCAGGAGACCCCGAGGCGACCCCTGGAGCGGCCATGCTGGCCACAGGGCAGGCGGTTGTGGTGCCGCCGGAGCCGCAAAGGCCGGGCAAAGGGAGTTCCCTGGCTCCATTTCAGACCGAGGCTTTGAGCCGGCGCGCCAGCGACCGCGCCATCAACGTCGACATCATCTTCCCCGTGCTGCATGGAACTTTTGGCGAAGACGGCACCATCCAGGGATTGTTTGAACTGGCGGACATTGCCTACGTCGGCGCTGGCGTTCTGGGATCGGCTGCCGGCATGGATAAAGACGTCATGAAGTCATTGTTCATGGCCGCCGGTCTGCCCATCGTCAAGCACGTCACAGTCCTGCGCAGCGACTGGGAGAGCGCGCCCAAAAAAGTCCAGAAGCTGGTGGAGAGCAAGTTGAAGTATCCAGTGTTCGTGAAGCCGGCGAATCTGGGATCGTCGGTGGGCATTTCGAAGGCGCGTGATCGCAAGGAACTCGGTCCCGCGATGGAAGAAGCGGCGAAGTTTGATCGCAAGATTGTGATCGAAGAGGGCGTAGGCGGCAAGAAGCACAAAGCGCGCGAAATCGAATGCTCGGTGCTGGGCAACGATAAGCCCGACGCGTCAGTGCCGGGTGAGATCGTTCCCGGCAAAGAATTTTACGACTACACCGCCAAGTACCTGGATGAAGGTTCGCAGCTGATTATCCCAGCGAAGCTGAGCAAAGCTGAAACTAAAAAGATTCAGCAACTGGCCATCGCGGCTTTTAAAGCTGTGGACTGCTCCGGCCTGTCGCGCGTGGATTTCTTGATGGACCCCAAGAACAGGAAGATTTATCTGAACGAGATCAATACCATGCCTGGATTTACCGCGATCAGTATGTATCCCAAGCTATGGGCGGCTTCGGGGCTGGGCTATCCGGAACTGATTGAGCGGCTGATCCGCTTAGGTCAGGAACGGCACGCGGAGAAGAAGAGGAATCAGTACAGCCGGTGATTGTCATCCTGAGCGGAGAAGCTGCTTCGCTTCGCGAAGCGACTTTGCAGTCGAAGGAACCCTATCAGCTTATCTGTTGTTACAGGCACTGCCACAAATCCTCAGATGCATGAGTCATTGCAACCGGTAGGGGTCCTTCGACTTCGCAGAATGATTCGCGAAGCGAATCATTCTGCCGCTCAAGATGACAGCGCGTTTCTGGAGACTAGAAACTGGAAACTATCAATTGCCGCTTGTGGTCTCTCCTAGTGTCCCAGAAAGCGCTCCAGCGCTTCCAGATCTTTCCCTGTCATATCCACGTATTTCTTGGCTCTCGCTACATCATGGTGCTGCATTGCTTCTTCGGCCTTATACAGGTTTGACTTCATGCTGGCCTGGCGTTCGACCATGTCACCACGCAGGCCATAGCCACTTGCCGCTTGCTGCTGTTGCAGACGGTCGAGGCCGCTGTTTACCGCAGCAGCTCGATTCGTAAGCTGGTCAACGTCTTTTTCCAATTCATCCATCTCGGCGGCGTTGGGTCCAGCGGCCATGCCGTTATCACCTTGCGTGGCAGCTGCGGCGTCATTGGCCATTCCGTTGGGAGGGTTGTTTTGGGCCATGAGCTTTTTGGTTTGAGCGTGGCCGGTTTTGGCCGCGGAAGCCGTCGCGCTCTTCATCGGCATTGCACTTGGCGCCGCTGGCGCCGGCGGCGGTTGCATGGCAATCGAGTTGTCGGACGCAGAAGTGGCTGGCGCTGCTGCCGGAGGCGTCGAGTCGGAACTCATCGCGCCCATCGCTGAAGGCGCGGCACCTGGCGCAACGGCCGAGGGGGCAGGTTCGCTGGGTTGGATTGGGCTCGGCGAACTGGTGTCAGCAGTCTGGGCCATCGACGAGGCATCCGGCGTTTTCGCGTTCGTCTTGCTGATTCTGGGCACGTAGATTCCCGCTATGACCAGAACCGCCAGCACGATCAAAGCTCCCAACGTCATATACAAACCGCGATGACCGCTTCCCGCAGAAGGAGGCGGCATGGGAGTCGGGATTGCGACAGCCGGCGGTGTCGGCGTCTTTAAAGTCGCGACCGGGGCAGAGAGCGGGCGAACCGGAGTCGCCGTAGGCGGCGCCGGCAGATTCGGTAGCGTCTGCATCGAATCCACCGTGGCGGCTTCGAGCGCGGCAGTCGAGGTAGAAGCAACCGGTACCGAACTCAGAGCATTGCGGAAGGCTTCGGCAGTCTGGAAGCGTTGTGCCGGATCCTTGGCGATCGCCATGAGGATGATTTCGTTCAACGTGGCTGGCATTCCGGGATGCAGATCAATGGGCGGCTTGGGCGCTTCTTTCACATGGGCGGCCATGATCGAATAGTCGCTGGTGGCGGTGAACGGACGCTGCCCGGTTACGAATTCGTAGAGAGACACGCCGACCGAATACAAGTCGGAACGTCCGTCGGTGGCTTCTCCCTTCACCTGTTCGGGCGACATGTAACTCAACGAGCCCATGGTGGTGCCGGTCATGGTGAGGCTGCGTTCCTCGCCGGCGCGCGCGATACCGAAATCCATCAGCTTGATCACGCCCTGCGGGGTCAGCATCATGTTGGCAGGCTTGATGTCGCGATGAATGATGTGTTGCTGGTGGGCATAGCCGACGGCGCCCAGCACCTGGCTGATGTAGTTCACCGCATCGCTTACCGGGATGGGCCCCTTCTCCACCACGTCGGCCATGGTGACGCCCTCGACGTACTCCATCACCATGTAGAGCTGGTTGTCGGCGGTGAATGCGGTCCGAAGCGCGGCGATATTGGGGTGGTTCAGGCTGGCCATGAGCTTAATTTCGCGCTGGAAACGGGCGGCCAGTTCCTGGCGTCCCGCCAGATCCGGGAGCAGAACTTTCATAGCTTCGACGCGGTCCGTAATGACGTTGCGTACGCGCCATACGCGGCCCATTCCGCCGCTGCCCAACTCATCAAGAATCTGGTAATCGCCGATACGCTTGCTGGCTTCTTCACTCATCAGAAACACTCCCTGTTCCGGCGGGCGGAACTCGGCATGGCTGCCTGATTAGCTGGGGGAAGTTAAACGACAGGGCTTTCATCCGGAAAGCCAGGGTATTCCAAGGCGGTAATTATGCGCTGCCGCGACGCGCCGGTCAAGACGGCTGGCTGCCCATGGCCTCCCAGCGGGTGCGGGCCACGGACAGCTTGTACTTGGCTGTATTCAGGCTTTTGGCGGCGCGCTCGTGCACTTCTTTTGCGGCCTGGGAGCCGGCCGTAGCGGTACGCAGGATATTCAGGTTGGTTTCGGCCTCGTTCACATAGAGCGCGGCGGCCCCCATGTTCTCCGCGGCGATGGGATCGACGGAATGGGCCCGTTGGGTGGCAACGCCGAAGTCCAGGGGAAGAATGGCGATGTCGTCCGGGAGCTGGGGATGCTTGTCAGGACCGATACGCTTGAGCCAGTCCTCAATGACATGAACCGCAACCTTGAGTTGCAGCCCAACCGAGGCAATGTCAGTGCGGCGCTGCTCGTCCATTTGCTTGCGCAGGAGGGAAAGGGTGTCAGCGGCGATTTCAGCCTGCCTGACGAAAACATTCACCTGGTCGCGGCTGGCGTCGGCCTGGCGTTTCGCGTGCACCGCGTAATAGATATTGATGGTGGTGAGAACGACGACCATCAGCACATTAGCCACGGCGGCATACGCCATGACTTCATTGACACCGAGTCCGAATACTTGCTCTGACATGCCGGGAAACCGTCCGGCGTAAGTATAGAACGAGAGCTTCTCAATTGAGGTGAACTGACAGGAAAGAAGCAGCGTAGCCCTCTTCGCGACGATGGTAGTAGTCTGGGCTGTGCCGGAAAACGGTGCAGGAGGCGAGGTGCCATGCGCATTACCCCAATTTCCCAGGAAGACTGTGTTGAGTTGTTGAACCGCGTGCCGGTCGGAAGACTGGCGTGTTCGCTGGACAACCAACCTTATGTCGTCCCCGTTCGCTTCGCGTATGAGCCTGAATACATCTATGTCTTTTCCACTGTCGGCAAGAAGATCAAGTGGATGCGGAAAAATCCCAAGGTGTGCCTGCAAGTGGACGAGATAGGAAATTTGTCGAACTGGTCCAGCGTTGTCGTGGATGGAACCTACCTGGAACTGACTGATCCGCAATACACCGCTGAGCGCGAACATGCGAAGGAACAACTCGCGCAGTATTCGGAATGGTGGCGCAACCCGTTGGCCGAAAGGCGTGAACAGACTGATGATGTCTTGATCGAGACTGTGTTCTTCCGTATCAACATTGCGTCGATGAGCGGTCTTCGCGGCGTTCTGGAAGCGAAATAGGCTGCCACTGGTGCGGGTAATGAGTTAGTGAAACGCGTCCCTTCATCTCATCCCTGGCGTCATGCTGAACTCGCGAAGCATCCGGTGCGGAACAGATATCGGCCGGCTCTCTGCTCCGGAATACGGCCCAGCCGCGAAGCGGCGCGAGAATAAAGCCCCGGGCGTAAGCCCGGGGTGAATCGCCCGAACGTAAAAGCAGTAATAGGACACTACCTAGATAGGCGTCCCTCTTGACGAACGCTGCCTGTCGCGATAGGCTTTAGCTCAAGTTTGCTCTTACGAGCAGACCTTGGATTTCATGCAGAGTGGCCGAGGGACGAGCCCTACGAAGCCACGACAACCGGATCAGGATTAATTTTCTGGTCGCCCGGTGTCAACTCTCGCCCTGCAAAGGGGGAACATGAGATTCGAGGTGCCGAATTCTTAAGCATCTCGTTCCTCTTTTCCTCATTTATCAGGGAAAGAGGATTTCGCGTTTCAGGGCACTTTTTCCGGACGGCTCGTCCCGCAGGCTACTCAAAAGCGAGTAGCTTATGACCTCGGAATCACCGATTTACGAATTGCGCTGCCGGGAATGCGGCAAGAGCTGGGGAAACCAGCCCCGTTCCATTTGCGACGATTGTTTCTCTCCCCTCGAAGTCTTCTACGATTACGAAGCCGCGCGTCCCAGGTTCACCCGCGAGCGAATTGCGCAGGGCCCGGCCAACATGTGGCGGTACCGCGACCTGCTGCCCGTGCCGCTGGACTATCAGCCGACGGTCCCGGCCGGATTTACGCCGCTGCTGGAGGCTCCACGTCTGGCGAAGCAACTGGGCGCGAAGCGTCTCTACCTGAAGAACGACGCGGTGTGTCAGCCCACTTTGAGCTTTAAGGATCGTGTTGTAGCCGTCGCTTTGGCCAATGCGCGGAGCTTTGGTTTTGAGACTGTCTCTTGCTCGTCGACTGGCAATCTGGCAAATTCGGTGGCGGCACAGGCGGCGCGGAACGGATTCAAAGCCGTGATTTTCATCCCCGCTGATCTTGAGCCCGCGAAGATTGTGGGGACACAGGTTTTCGGCGCGAAGCTGGTGCGTATTCTGGGAAGCTACGATCAGGTCAACCGCCTGTGCTCGCAGATCGCCGATGAACGGCCGTGGGGATTCGTCAACGTGAATCTGCGCCCTTATTACGCGGAAGGCTCGAAGACCGTGGGATTCGAAATCGCGGAACAACTGGGCTGGCGTCTGCCGGACAACGTGGTGTGCCCGATGGCGGGCGGATCATTGATCATAAAAATCAAGAAGGCGTTCGAGGAACTGATCCAACTGGGTCTGGTCGAGGCCAAGCCGGTGAAATATTTCGGAGCGCAAGCGACCGGCTGTTCTCCGATTTCGACTGCGGTGAAGGCGGGGAACACGGAAATCGATCCGCAGAAGCCGACGACCATTGCACGCTCACTGGCTATCGGGAATCCAGCCGATGGACATTACGCGATCAAATGCATTACCGGTAGCGGTGGCTGGTCAGAGGACGTTTCCGATCCCGAACTGGTGGAGTGCATTCAGCTGCTGGCGGAAACTGAAGGAGTTTTCACGGAGACTGCGGGCGGCGTAACTGTAGGCTCGGCGCGCAAGCTTTACAGCCAGGGACGAATTTCTCCCGACGAGACTACCGTGCTCTGCATTACCGGCAACGGCCTGAAGACCACCGACGTGCTCACGGGCAAATATGAAGCCGAAGAGCCGATCGCTCCTAAGCTGGCCGAGTTCGAGAAGTATCTGGAACGAACGCTGAATGCTCCCGAGAAAGAAGTTCCAGAGACGGTTGGGGTCTAACCAAAGATGAACATTACGGTCCAAATTCCGACAGCGCTGCGACGGCTGACCGCTGGCAACGCGAAAGTCACGTGCTCAGCCGGCAATCTGTCAGAACTCTTTACCGCGCTCGACCAGCAGTTTCCCGATCTCAAACCTCATCTGCGGGATGAAGCCGGGGAAATTCGCCGCTTCCTGAATGTGTACGTGAACGAAGAAGACATTCGATTCCTGGGCGGAAACAAGTACGCGTTTCAGGATGGGGACGAAGTGCTGCTGGTGCCATCGATCGCCGGGGGATCGCGGTAATTTTGTCATCCTGAGCGGAGCAACGCATTTCGCTTTCGAAATGCGTTGCGAAGTCGAAGGACCCCTACCTGCCGTATCAACGATTGCTGCTGTGAGGTTTTCCAGCTTCGTGAGATCTTTCCAACCTGATCCTACCCATTACCGATTCGGCTAGAGGGGTCCTTCGACTGCGCAGCTGCTTCGCCATGCGAAGCAGCCACTTCGCTCAGGATGACACCGGAATCTAATCTGCCCAGGGTTCGGGCTTGCGGTCCCAACGATGTTCTTTCAATTTGCGCAGTAGCGTCGCATCCAGCGGGCCGGCATCACTCGCTGCAATGTTCTGCCGGACATGCTCGGGCTTTCTCATCCCAACAATGATTGTGCTCACTGCCGGAAACGAGAGTATGTAGCGCAGTGCCATCTCGGGCAGCGTCATTCCTGGCGGCAGGATCGCCTTCAATTTTTCAACTCTCTCAATAGTCGGCCCGAGATTCTTGGGGCCGAAGTACATGGCGCGCCAGTCACCCTTGGGGAATTTGGTTTCCAGCGTCATCTTTCCGCCGAGGCTGCCTTCGTCGAGGGGAACGCGTGCGATCACGCCGATATTCAACTCCTGGCAGAGCGGAAAGAGATTGTCTTCGGGCGCCTGATCGAAAATGTTATGGATCACCTGCACCGCATCCACCAGGCCGGTGTGCAGCGCCTTGAGACCGTTGTCAGGTTCCCAGCGATTCAGGCTGAGGCCAAAGTGACGGATGATTCCGTCGCGCTTCAACTTCTCGACCGTGCTGCGAAATTCCGGTAGGTCAGTCCAGGTATCGTCCCAGACGTGGAACTGCAACAGATCGATGGAATCGACGCGCAGTTTCTTCCGGATCAGATCGGCATGCTCGAAAACATGTTTGGCGGGAAAGACGTCCTGATACTTGTACTCCGGCCGGGCCGGCCACTTGCGGTTGAGCGGCGGAATTTTCGAGGCGGCGAACAAGCGCTTACTTGGATTCGGAGGAGCAGGGTTGCGCGACAGGATTTCACCCAGCAGGCCGTCGCTCTTACCCTCGCCGTAAGCCCAGGCGGTGTCGAAAAAGTTGCAGCCCATGTCGGTGGCTAATTGGAGCGCGGCCAGGGACTCGCTGGTCGTCGGAGCCGCTCCATCCGCTCATTCCCCACAGTCCGTGGGCCATTTCGCTGACTTCGAAGCCGGTGCGGCCGAGTTTCCTGTATTTCATGGTTCTCCTTGACGATCCTAGAAAGTCTTTGGATTGTATCTGTTGCAGGGGCAAAAAAGTATTGTGCTGGCGTCGCTGAATGCGTATGATCTAACTAACTGGTTAATTAATAGGAGACCGGTGAGATGAAGGCCGCACTTTCCAAACCTCGACTGGGCTCCCGCGGACGGCCTGAAGAAAGCCGCGCCGCCATCCTACAGGCAGCGGTGCGTGAATTTTCCCGTGAAGGCGTCGCCGGAGCGCGCACCGACGCAATTGCGCGAGCAGCGGGAGTCAACAAGGCCTTGCTCTATTACTACTTCAAAGACAAAGAAACGCTTTACGGCGCGGTGCTGGACCATGTGTTCGGCGGACTGAGGGACAGCACCCTGACGGCGCTGTCGAGCGATCTGCCGCCGCGCGAAAAGTTGCTGGCATACGTGGGCGCGCACTTCGACTACATTGCGAGTCATCCTCTTTATCCGAGAATTACGCAGAGTGAAATGATGCGCGCGGCCCGTGGGAACGCGCCGCACCTGAAGCGCATCTCGAAGCGGTACTTCGTTCCGCTATTCGGCAAAGTTGCCTCCGTAATCGAGGAAGGCCAGGCGACGGGTGACTTCCGGCCCGTGGATCCCATGCACTTTGTTCCTTCCATGATTGCGATCATCGTTTTTCATTTCATCAATGCGCCCGTTTTACGCATGGTCAAGGGAATTGATCCCCTGGCGCCGGAACTTGTGGCCTCCCGGCGGGCCGCGGTTTTGGATTTCATTTCAGCGGCGCTGTTCCGCCGGCAACCGACTTCTGAAGGAGCACGAAATTGAACGCGCGTAACAAGTTTCTGATTCTGCTTGGGATCATTTTGGTCGCGGCAACGGCGTACTACCTTCTTTCCACGCCGCGCTCCAGCGACCTGATACTCATCGGCACCGTGGATTCGAACCAAATTATCGTCAGCCCGCAGATGCAGGGGCGCATTTTAAAGCTGCTGGTGGACGAAGGCACGCAGGTGAAACAAGGCGACCTGATTGCGATACTCGATCCTTCCGAGCTGGAAGCTGAGGCGCGGGCGTCCGCGGCCATGATTGACAGCCTGCGTTCACAAGTCTCTGCCACGCAAGCAACTAGCGAAGCCACCCACGGTTCGACCTCGAGCGGCGTGGTGAACGCCCAGTCGAGGCTGCAATCGTCGCGCGCCCAGTTGCTGCAAGCCGAAGCCATGTTGCAACGGACCGAGAGTGACAGCCGCCGCATGATCGAACTGGCGAAACAGGGAGTCGCTTCTGACCAGGACCGAGTGCAGGCGGAAAGCAGTCTGCAAGCGCAGCAGGCGACGGTGCAGTCCTTGAAGGACCAGGTGAGCGCGGCCGACGCCGACCTGAATACAGCTGTCGCCAACACCCACCAGGCGCATGCGGCCGCCAGCACCGTGCAATCGACGCGCGGACAACTGGCCAATGCGGAAGCTCAACTCAAGGAAGCTGAAGTCCGCCTGGGCTATACCAAGATTTACGCGCCATTGAACGGCACCGTGTCCGTGCGGGCGGCCCGCGAAGGTGAAGTCTTGACTGCGGGACAGCCCATCATCACTCTGGTGGATTTAAGCGACACCTGGGTGCGGGCTGCGATTCCGGAGACGGAATCGGACAACATCGGCCTCGGCGACACGCTGCGCATTCGCCTGCCGGGCGGGACTATCACGTCCGGAAAAGTTTTCTTCAAAGCTCCGGAAGCCGACTTTGCCACGCAGCGGGACGTGAGCCGGCGCAAGCGCGATATCAGGACCATCGTGCTGAAAGTTCGTCTCGACAATCCCAAGAGCGCATATGTGCCGGGGATGACAGCGGAGGTTCTGGTTTCTCCCGACCAGCTCAGGGCGTCGGCCTCGAGCAGCAGCGCAAGTGGGGACAAACGGCAATGAGGATCGATTCCGGATTGCAGACTCGTGACTTCAGATTAACGGCAAACCATGGTCGCTGACTTCAAACCGAATGGGGCTTCCGGCGCCAGCCAGCCTGCAACCGGGGCGCGGGTCAATCCCGTCAATGCAGGCAACGCGATCGAGGTGGACCATATCGTCAAGAAGTACGGCGACTTCACGGCGGTCGATGACGTCACCTTCAACGTGAAAGAGGAAGAGATCTTTGGGCTGTTGGGGCCGAACGGTGCGGGTAAATCCACGCTGATCCGAATGATGACTACGCTCATCCCGATCACCGCTGGTGCGGCCCGCGTTGGCGGACACGATGTGATGAAGGATCCCGACGACGTTCGCCGCACCATCGGCGTGATTCCTCAGGCACTGACCAGCGATCTCGATCTGACCATTGAGGAAAATCTCAATATCTACGCCAAGCTCTACGATGTCCCTGCCCAAAAACGAAAACCTGCGATCGACGAATTGCTCGAACTCGTCGATCTGACCAAATGGCGCGGAGCACAAACCAAGACGCTTTCCGGCGGAATGCGGCGGCGGCTGGAGATTGCGCGCGGGCTGGTGCATAGTCCGCGAATATTTTTTCTCGACGAGCCTACGACCGGGTTGGATCCTGTCTCCCGCGTCGCCGTCTGGGAGATGCTGACGAATATCAAGTCGCATCGCCAGCTCACCATTCTGATCACCACGCACTACATGGACGAGGCGGATCGTCTGTGCGACCGCATCGCCATTGTGGATCACGGCAAGCTGGTGGCGCTGGATACGCCGCCTGCGTTAAAAGCCAGCGTGCCGGGATCGAATGTGATTGAAGCTCAGTTCGACAATGCTCCGGCGGATTGGGAAAAGACTTTGCGCGAACTGAATGGCGTGACCTCAGTGCAGCATGAAGGTGCGGGAATGTATCGCGTACTGACCGGCGACGGATCGCGAACCACCACGGAACTGGTGGAAACAGCAGTGCGCGCGGGAGTGACGGTGAAATCTCTCTCGGTGCAGAACACCAGCCTGGACGATGTCTTCGTCCATTACACGGGAAGGCAACTGCGCGACGAACTGGTAAAAGCGCAGGGCTTTGTGATGCCTCCCAGACCAGGATTGCAGCCATGAACCGGATGTTGGCAATTGTCGAACGTGAAATGCGGAAGTTCTTCCGCTCCCCTGCATTGATGATGGTGTCGATGATTTTTCCGCTGGTGCAGCTCATCGTGCTGGGCAATGCGTTCGGCGGGAAGATTCGCGACGCCCGCTTAGGGCTGGTCGATCAGGACGGCGGAACCCAGGCATTAAAGATCCGCGAGGCTTTCGATTCGGTACGGTCGAACATGCGGACCTTCGAGCCGGTTTATTACAGCGATCCGAAGAAGGCGATGGAAGATGTGCGCAACGGGAAACTCGAGGGGGCAGTCATCATCCCTCCGCAATACTCTCGCCGGGTATATGAGGATGACAGGCCACAAATCGCGCTGGTAGTCGATAACAGCGACAACTTCATGAGTGCGGCTTTGGAAGATTCGCTGGGCCAGATCACGACCGCGCTGAATAATCCCGTGGTCGAGCCGCGTCTTTTGCAGAAAACCGTTCTGCAAATTGTCGAGTTATATCCCTATATCGAGTACATGAAATTTCTACTGCCGGGGTCGATCACGCTGGCCATTTTCATGTCCGTGATGATCGGCGGCGGCATGCTCTACATCGACGACAAGGCGCGCGGAGTTCATGAAGGCTATCTGGTGACTCCTATCACCAAAGCCGAACTGGTCCTGGGACTGAACGCGGCCAGCGTGGTAAAGGCGGTCATGGTCGGGGTGGTCATCACGGTAGTGGGGTGCCTGCTGGCGGGAGTGGGAACGCTTTTCAGTTTCTCGACCGCGCTGGGGTTGTTGCTGATGATCATGCTGACCGCGGCCGCATTGAATACGATGATGTTTCTGCTGGTGGTGCGGGTCGATGATCCGCTGGTACCGCGGGCCATCTTCGGCATTCTGAACACGCTGCTATTTTTCCCCAGCGGCGCCGTCTATCCCATCCAGGCATTTCCGTGGTGGCTGCGGGGGATCGCGAAAGTTGACCCGTTTACGTTTGCGGTACATGGATTCAAGACTTTGCTGCTGAAAGAAGCTGGATTGTCGGCGATTGTGCCGGACATTATTTATCTCTCAATATTTGCGATCGTTGCGCTGAGCATTGCGACGCCGTTGTTCAAGCGTACGCTGTGAATGAATGTGTGGTCGTGGGCGACCCGCCCGCGGCTTTTGAGTTTGACTTCGCAATCCGCAGGAGCGAGGGCGCTCGCGCCCACATTTCCTGGGAACTTTTACCTTCCCCCCGAAGTCTATTATGCTTAGGGGATGACTTTGCTGGATGCCAAGCCGTACGATCCGGGACCGGCGCGCCGGCGCAAGATCAAGATCATCGCCGCTGCCATCGTCCTCGTTATTCTCGCGATCGTAGTGTGGATGAATCGTTACTGGTCGGAAGAGCGCGTGGTGGGCAAGTTCTTTGCTGCGCTCAAGAGTAAGGACTACGAGACCGCCTACAGCATCTATTTTGCCGACCCGCAATGGAAAGAGCATCCTGCAAAATATTCCAGATATCCTCTGAATCAATTCGTGCAGGACTGGGGAACCGGCGGGCAGTGGGGACTTATCAATAGCTACAAAGTGAACGGCGCGAGCACCTGCTCGGGCGGAGCCAGCGGCGTGGTGGTGGACGTGATCGTGAATGAACGCGCCGAGCATGCTCAATTGTGGGTGGAAAAGTCCGACCAGACCTTGAGCCCTCCGCCTTGCGAGCTGCTGTTTCGCTAAACCGCCAAGTCTCAGAGATTCCCTTTGCAACCTTTTCGCGCCGGCGGCATCGAAAGCCGCCGAAGCGTCCGCGTGTCCAACTCTGACCTGACTTCGATTCTCTTCATCCTCCTGATCCTGGTTGGGTTAGCGCAGTTGCTCGGCTATGTGTTTGTAAAACTCCGGCAGCCAAAAGTGGTTGGCGAGATCCTCGCCGGCGTGGTGCTCGGTCCGGCGCTCATTGGCCGATTGCCTCTCGCTTCAGGCCTGATGGAAGCGATCAAGCAGCAGTCCAACATTCTGAATTTTGTTTATTGGCTCGGCCTGCTCCTGCTGATGTTTCTGTCCGGCGCTGAAGCCCGTCAACTGTTCACTCGCGAAGAACGCCGTGAAGTCAGTTGGCTGGCCATCGTGGGGACGGGAATACCGTTTGTTCTGGGGCTGGTGCTGGGACCTTCTCTGATCGGTCCGGCACTCGCTGGCCCGAATGGCAATCGTGTTTCGCTGATTATTATTCTCGCCGTTGGAGTCGCAGTGACGTCGGTTCCGGTGGTATCGAAGATTTTCTCCGACCTGAAAATACTGCACACGCGATTTGCACGCCTGGTTCTTGGCGTAGCAGTGCTGGAAGACATCGTGCTCTGGCTGGCGCTGGCCGTGGCCACGGCGCTGGCCGGCAAGACGGCGCTCAACCCACGGGAATTGGCGTACCACCTGACTGCGACTGTGGGATTTTTCGCTCTCGGCCTCACGATTGTCCCTCGAGCCATCAAGCGCATCAACAAATCGCGGTTCAACGTTTTCGCGAAAAACTCGCCCGTGGCTTACGCTCTGGCTGTCCTTCTCGGATATTGCGTGGTGGCGGGTGCGCTCAACGTAAGCCTGGTATTTGCCGCTTTTCTGGCGGGCTTCGCGGTGGTTCACACCAAACGCAAGCTGTTCGCGGAAGCGCTCGATGCGATCGGGAAGGTATCATTCGCGTTTTTTGTCCCGCTGTATTTCGCCATTGTGGGACTAAAGCTCGACCTGATTCGCGGCTTCTCCTTATGGATGGTCGCCGCGTTCCTCATTGGAAGTTGCGTGGTGAAGATTCTTTCAGTGTCGTTCGCCGGGCGACTTGCAGGATTTCGCGGGTTGGATCTGGTCAATCTTGCGATCACCACGAACGCGCGGGGTGGGCCGGGCATCGTACTGGCCAGCGTGGCCTTCGATGCCGGGATCATCAGCCCGAAGTTTTATACGACGCTGGTGCTGGCGGCTGTGCTGACTTCGCAGATGGCTGGAGCCTGGCTCGATTATGTGCTGCGCCGCGGTTGGCCTTTGCTGACGCCAATTGGCAAGAGCGAGGCGGCCATAGTTTCCAGCGAGGAGACTGCTCCGGCAGCCTGAGATGGCTAGACCGGTTTCGCAGCGAAGTGTTCCAGAGTTTTTTGCAGCGACGCGTCGTCGCTCACGTTGAGACTGGTCTTCGAGCGGTCGATTTGGCGCATCAGTCCGGACAGCACTTTTCCTGGCCCAACTTCCACGAAAGTCTGAATTCCCTTCGCGATCAATAAACGGATCGACGGGTCCCATTTCACTGCGCCAGTAACCTGCCGAACCAGGGCATCGCGGGAAAGATCGGCATCTTCGATTGCGGTCGCATCGACATTGCACACAATTGGTATCGCCGGCTTTTGAAATCCCAGCGACTTCAGATCCGATGCCAGGCGATCCTGGGCCTGCTTCATCAGTGAACAGTGAAAAGGCGCGCTGACCTGCAACAGGACGGCACGTTTGGCGCCGCGCTCGCTGGCGATCTTGGTGGCGCGCTCGACTGCCGCTGCGTGGCCTGAGATTACGATCTGCTCCGCCGAATTTATATTGGCGGGCTCGCAGACTTCTTCCTGGGCCGCATCGGCACAAACGGCAGTGACTTTCTCGAGGTCCATTCCCAGGATCGCGGCCATTGCGCCGACACCGACGGGGACGGCCTCCTGCATATACTTGCCGCGATTGCGAACGGTGCGTATGGCGTCAGAGAAACTTAGCGTACCTGCGGCGACGTTGGCAGAGTATTCGCCCAGGCTGTGTCCCGCGACCAAGCCCGGGGTTAAGCCGTTCTCACTCAGGACTCGCCAGGCCGCGACGGACGCTGTGAGAATTGCCGGCTGTGTAATCTCCGTAAGCCGCAATTTTTCTTCGGGACCTTCGAAGCACAGCTGCGAGAGCTTGTAGCCGAGGGACTCATCGGCTTCTTCGAAAGTCTGCCGGGCAACGGGATATTTTTCCGCGAGGTCTTTGCTCATGCCGACGGCCTGCGAACCTTGGCCGGGAAAGATGAAAGCGATCGATAGAGCAGGAGTCATGTTTGCTTTTCGTAGGGGCGGGTGCCCTCACCCACCCGGCCGAGCGCGGCTCGGCAATTTGAAATCTGCACCCCTGATTCGGGACTGAACCTAAAAAACCTAGGCGAGCTTCGCTCGCCCGCCCGGATGAGGGCGTCCGGGACTACGTGTTACGGAGTGCTTACTGGCACCTGGGAGCGCAGCCCTGCTACTTCTTTCGCAATCTTGTCGTTGATGTTACGTTCGGCGAATTCGGATGCCACGCGCAGGGCGTTCTTGATCGCATTCATATTCGACGATCCGTGCGTGATGAAGCAAACGCCGCGCACGCCGAGCAGCGGCGCACCGCCATATTCGGTGTGGTCGAGGCGTTTTTTGAAATCGGCGAAGGCGCTGCGAGAAAGAAGATATCCCACCTGGCGTGTGATGGTAGCCTTCAGGGTCTCTTTCAGCGTGGCGCGCACGAGGTTGGCCACGCCTTCCGACGTTTTCAACGCCACGTTCCCGACAAAACCGTCGGCCACGATTACATCGACTTTGCCGCTGTAGATGTCGCGCCCTTCGACATTTCCGACAAAATTCAACGGCAACTGCTTAAGGAGTTGGAAAGCTTCGCGAGTGAGTTCGTTGCCCTTGTTCTCTTCTTCGCCGATGGAGAGCAGACCCACACGGGGGCGGCGCGTGCCGAACATGCTGCGAAAGTAAATCTCGCCCATGACCGCGAACTGTTCCAGATTTTCGGGTTTGCAATCGACGTTGGCGCCTACGTCGAGCAGGATTGCGACGGTGTTAACGGCGGTGGGAAAAACCGCGGCCAGCGCCGGGCGATCCACTCCCGGGATCGATCCGAAAACCATTTTTGCCGTCGCCATGGCCGCCCCGGTATTACCGGCAGTGACAAAACCGGCGGCACGGCCCTCGCGTACCAGTCTGGCGCCGACATGGATGGAGGAATCGCGTTTGGAGCGGACGGCCTGGACGGCCTTATCGTCCATGGTAATAACTTCGCTAGCATGGACGATTGCAATGGGGAGTCCCGTGGCGGCGGGATGGAGAGACAACTCTGCCCGCAGTTCTTCTTCGTTCCCGACAAGGAGGACGTGAACGCCGTGGTGCCGGGCCGCCTGAATCGCACCTTCGATTTCAGGTTTCGGCGCCCGGTCCGAACCCATCGCGTCCAACGCTATGACGCTTGGCATGGAGACTCAGGCTAGCTGGCTTCTTTGACTTCCAGAACTTCGCGTCCCTTGTATTGACCACACTTGGGGCAGGCACGGTGCGGCATCTTGCGTTCGTGACAGTTGGGGCACTCGGAGAGCGAGTGAGTTTTGAGGCCGTCATGAGCGCGACGGGTGCTGGTGCGCCGCTGGGAGTGTCGCCGTTTTGGATTAGGCATTTAAATTCCTCAATCGTTCAATCTGAAATCTGCAATCGAAAATCTTCGTTCTGAAATCTCGTACGGATCATTGATCCAGCTTGCCACGAATATCTTTCAGCGCTGACCAGCGCGGATCCTCGGGGGGTCCAGCGCAGTTGCACTTTTCAATATTCAGATTTTTGCCACAATGCGGGCAGAGTCCCTTGCAATCATCGCGGCAAATCGCCCTGAGCGGAAGAGCCAGCAGCACCTGCTCCTGCAGAACCTCTTCCAACTGCAACCCCACGCCCTGATAATAGCTGACCTCGGCCTCGGCGGAGGTAACTGAAAGCTCTTCCCGTCCCGCATCGGCCCCTTGTGGGCGATACAGCAAATCGAACTCGTGCACCACGTCCCGCAAAACCGGTTCGAGGCAGCGAGCGCAGGGCATTTCAACCCGGGTCTTCAAGCTGCCATTGAGGCGTATGTCTTTTACTATCTTATGCTTGCCGTGCTGTTCTTCGACCAGCTGAGCGCGTCCGGCGGTCAGCAGCACTTCTACCTGGCGGAGGTCCTCGCCCAGATCAAGCACACCCGGAGGAATTTCCTCTTCAAAATCAATGGGATGCAGCTCAAGTTCGTGGATTTCGATGAACATCAGGCACCCCCCGCGCTGCCAATTCGTACCGCGAAACCGCGGAAGCACGCTCTGAAGAGCAAGTTCTCCAGGAAGTACCTAAAGAATATAAGGGCGCAGGAAGTGGTGTCAAGGATCGGAGCGTGTAGGGTAGATTGGATTTCTACCTGAATAAACGGGTCATCCTGCGCTTGCGAAGGATCTAGCGCGAAGCGTATATGCAATGGCGTATTGATGAGACGGTACACGCCAGATCCTTCACGGCCTGAAGGCCGCTCAGGATGGCGCCCAAACTCTGGAATGCCACCATGTGGCAGGGCCGCTGTCCGCCACTTTTGACAAAGCAGAGCGGGGACATAGTTAACACTTTCGATTTTCCTCTGGCGTTCCGGATCTTGTTCTTAGTTGCTGGTTCTTAGTTTCCGGCTCTCAGTTTTAATTGTCTTGGCGCTGCCGCACGAGCGGGGCTCTCGCGCCCACATTGGTATCATGGTCAAACTTTGAATGAAAGCGCTGAAGCATCGCACCGGCCTCGATTCGAGGCTTCGGCCACGGGACTCGTCCTTCTGCTGGCTTTTCTTTTCCGCCTCTGGAAAGCCTCAGGTACTTTTCTTAATCTCGATGAGGCCATGCACTTCCTGGCTGCCAACAAACCGTCCCTGGCAGAGGCCTACCGTTCGGGTTTGAACCTGGCGCATCCTCCGTTGTTAATTTTGCTGTTGAACGTGTGGCGCAGGTTAGGAACGTCTGAGACGTTTCTTCGTTTGCCGTCGGTGATTGCCGGCACCATTTTCTGCTGGATATTCTTTCGCTGGCTGACCCGGCTGTTGGGTCCCACTCCGGGATGGGTCGGGTTCCTCCTGGTCAGCCTGCTTCCGGTGTTCGTGGAGCTATCGTCTGAAATACGCCAGTACCCGCTGCTGCTGTGCTTCATGATGGCGGCGGCTTATCTTCTGGAACTGGCGTTCGCCGAAAATTCTGCCCGGAAGATGGCCGGGTTTTTCTTCTTTCTCTATCTGGCCATGCTGACTCATTTTTCGGCGATGCTATTCGCCGGAGCCGTGGGAGTGTATTCGCTGTGGCGAATCATGAGTGACCGCCCTGCGCGCCGGGTCATTGTCATCTGGATCGCTGGACAAGCCGGCGCTTTCGGCCTTCTGGTCTTTCTGTACGTGATACAGATCTCCAAATTGAAAGCAGGGCCGTCGGCGCAGCACATGCAAGTGTTGCTGGCAAATTCCTACTTTCACCGGGGCCATCAGCATCTGCTGGGATTCATCTTCGCCAGAACTTTTGGCGTTTTTCAATATACGTTTGGACAGCTCGCCGTCGGCGATATCGCGGGACTTCTTTTTATTGCCGGGGTCGTGTTTTTGTGGAGGGAAAAGGACACGATTGAAAAGCCGGGGCCTTCTTCCCGGCAGTTCGGTCTGTTGCTGGCGATCCCCTTCGCGATCAATGCCGTGACCGCGATCGTGGATTTGTATCCCTATGGCGGAACGCGACATTCGGCGTTCCTCGTACCGTTCGCAGTCGCGGGTGTCAGCCTGGGGATCGCGAAATGGACACGCAAGACGCGGGCTGCCCTGGGTCTTGCGATTTTGCTGGTTGCCGTTTGCCAGGTTTTTGGTTCGCCCCATCGTCCGTTCATTGGTCGCGAAGATCAGAAGCGCAGCGAAATGGTGCAGGCGATGGACGCGATCCGGCAGAACGTTTCCGCAGACGATGTGATCTTTGTCGATTTTCAAACCAGCTTTTTACTCAGGTTTTATCTTTGCCCCGAGGTGGGCCCGGCCGACTCGCCGGCTTCCGAATTCAGGACCTACTCCTGCGGCGGCCTTCGCGTTATTTCCACGAATTCGGAAACCAATGTCTTGACGGCCAACTTATTTCTTCAGCGCTGGAATGAAATGGCAGATGCCTATGGTTTGAAACCGGGGCAGACGGTCTGGGTGTTTCAGGCAGGATGGGACATTGATCTGGCGCGGGAGTTGCAGAAAACATTTCCGCAGTTTCACGACCTGAAAACGCAGTCGTTCGGCCGCAACATTACTTTTTTCAGGCTTCCTGTTGGGAATAGCGAGCCTCGGGGCTAAAGCTCGCTGGCTACCAGATGGTTCTCAGCAGCGGAGACTTGCGGATGCGCTCGTCTCGCGTCACCAGCGCCAGGCCTTCCGCCCGGGCGGTCGCGCCAATGAGACGGTCGGCCGGATCGTGCGGATAGTCGTCCGGGAACTGGGTCGCCAGGGCGGCTATTTCTGGCGTGATCGGGATAATGGTGACCCCTTCAATAAATCGATCTACCGAGCTCTCGATCGTTCCATAGGTTTGAATTCGTCCTCGAGACACCAAAGAGGCGACTTCCCAGAGTGAGATTGCGGAAATGGCAAGTCCATCCGCCTGGCGGGACCTTCGGATCGCAGCGTCAGCCGCGCGCGACAGCTTCTTGGAGTCTGCATTCGCCCAGAGCAGCACATGTGTGTCCAATATGATCAACGAAGGGCGTCCCAATCTTCCCATGGCACAATCGGAGATTCGATGTCACCAACGATCGTGAACACTCCTTCCAGTCTTCCGATGAAGTCATCCGACGCCTTTTCCACTGGTATCAGCTTGGCAAGAGGCTGCCCTCTTTTGGTGATCAGGACGGGTTCGCGAGTCGCGCGCACCTGTTCCATTACCTTTAAACATTGCGCTTTGAATTTTCCGGCCGCGATCTTCTTCATATATATGTTTTCTCTAGACGACCATAGTCATTCTAACATGACCATGTCGTAAACTTCGAGAATCACTGGCGGCCCCTACTGCTAAACTATTTGCGTTTATGATTCATCCTCCCTTGCTCCCGGGACATGCCACCGCTGCCGGTACCGCCCGCTATCGCGACCGCTTCCCCAACCTGCGCGACGCCGGTCACTTCCGTCAGGCGGAGGATGTTCCCGGCGTTAACCAGCTCTGGCTTTCATCGATTGGATTGGGAACATATCTGGGAGAGCCTAGCGAAGCCGCCGATCAGGCCTATACGGCGGCCATCGCAGCCGGCCTGCGCTCCGGCATCAACGTGCTTGATACGGCGATCAACTACCGGCATCAGCGCTCCGAACGGAATATCGGTGCGGCGCTCAAACAACTGGTTGAATCCGGAGAACTCCATCGCGACGAAGTTCTGGTCTGCACCAAGGCCGGCTATCTTTCCTTTGACAGCGATCCTCCAGCTGATGCGCGCGAATACTTTCATCGCGAATATGTGGAGACTGGCGTTCTCAATGCTAAGGATCTGTCTGGCGGGATGCATTGCATGTCGCCGGCATATCTGGAGAACCAGATCGAGCGCTCGCGGCGGAACCTCGGCCTGGAGACAATCGATCTTTTCTACATCCATAACCCGGAGTCGCAACTGGCCGAAGTATCTCGCGAGGTTTTCCGCCAGCGTTTGAAAGATGCGTTTGCAGCGCTGGAGAAGCTGGCCAAGACCGGCAAGATTCAGCTCTACGGGGTTGCAACCTGGAGCGCTTTCCGGGTCGCAGACAGCTCCCGTGATTATATGGACCTGTTTGAACTGGCGAAAATCGCGCACGAGGTTGCAGGGGAGCATCATCGCTTCCGTTTCGTACAGCTTCCTTTCAACCTGGCCATGCCGGAAGCTTACGGGCTGATCAACCAGCGGCACGAAAAAGAAAAGATGTCGTTGCTTTCGGCGGCGAGCCGTCTGGGAATCGCGGTCATGGGCAGCGCTACGCTTTACCAGGCGAGGCTCACGCAGGGGTTACCCGATTTTGTCGGAAGCGTTCTGGGAATGAAGACGGACGCGGACAACGCCATTCAGTTCTCGCGCTCAGCGCCCGGACTCACCACTGCCCTGATCGGAATGGGACGACAGGAGCACGTCGCGGTGAATCTGAAGCCAGCGTTGACCGATACAACTTCTCCCCAGGAATGGAAGAAACTGTTCACCAGAACGAAAGAGTAAAGCCTGAGGCGAGGTCTGAAGTCTGAAGTCCCAGGGGCCGGCGCCTGACGTCCGTTACTTCAACGCCTGTAGTTTCTGGGTTGCCAGTTGCGCCACTTCAGTAGCCGGATTTTCTTTCTGGATTTGCTCGTAGACGCGTTTCGCCTCAAGGGGCTGCTGGGTAGAAGCGTACATTTCCGCGAGTTCCATTTGAGCCGTGGCCTTCCCAACGCTGCGGGTTGGCTTGGCGATCAACTGGTTGTAAAGATCGACCGCATCTTTAGTGCGATTGGTGTCGCGGTAAACCTCTGCCAAGGCCAACCTGGCGAGCGCCGCAAGATCTTCATTTCGCGTCGAAGCTACGCCTTTCAAATCCCGCTCGGCAGCGGGGTTGTCCCCCAACTGATAGGAAGTCAGGCCCAGGAAATAGTGGGCGAACTCGGCGGTGTGAGTATGCGGATATTGGTCCATGATGGACTGAAACTGTTTGTGGGCGTCGGTGGTGCGTTCCCTGGCGGAGGTGTAGCTGGGAAAATCGGCTTCGGCGGGGGCGCCCGCAGGCCGCAATGGCGTATCCAGAACGCGAACAGCCTGGTTTAGCAGGGCGCTGGCTTTGCGGTCCTGCTGATTCAGATAGGACCAGCCGCCAATTCCCAGTGCCAGGGCGACGGCCAGAATCAGGCCGGCGACGATGAGCTTTGATTTGTGCTCTTCTGTCCAGTGGACAGTGGCCTCGGCGGCTCCCATGGTGGCCCGGCTAAAGCGATCTTCTTTCAGTCGATGACGAGTTTCTGCGCGCACGAACGTCCCTTCAAACAAGGTTAAAGCTGTGGATTGACCGTCATTGAGTCTAACACGATGTGGAAAGATGCAGCCTGTGCGGACGTGACCGGTCGCCTCCGACAAATTCGCAATGTCATCCTGAGCGAAGAGTTTGCTTCGCGAAGCGAAGTAAACACGCAGTCGAAGGATCTCCACTCTTCACAAACCTGTTTATGTCAGTCCAAACCTGCGGCGCCAGCACCTGAGGCGCTGGCAGGGGTCCTTCGACTGCGCTGACCGCTTCGCTTTGCGAAGCAGTCACTCCGCTCAGGGTGGCAGGGTGCCCAAATACGAAAGCCGCCAGACGTTCCGGCGGCTCGCATTTGCGGAATCGTCCGCGGTTAGTGTGAGGTCTCTTCCAGAATTCCCTGCTCCACTTTTTCCTGGCACTCGATGCAGTGGTGAGTCCAGGGCACAGCCTCGAGACGTTTGGCGTTGATCTCTTTGCCGCACGCGATGCACTCTCCAAATTCGCCCTCGCGCAGGCGTTCGAGAGCGCCATCGACCATCTGGAGGAGCTGGCGGTCGTTGTTGCTCTGGTGAAATAAGAATTCCTTGGTGTAGGAACTCGCGGCACGATCTGCGATGTCCTGAGCGGAGCCTTCGTCAACGGTGCGACCATCCTGCTCCGTGCGAGTGACCATTCGACGCAGTTCTACCTGCCGCGTTTCCAGCCTCTTCTTGAAGTACTCGAGTTTCTTTTTATCCATGGATAATGACTTCGCCGCCCGAGGGCCGCGTCCTTTGGAGCGTCTGCGTGATGAGACAGACGCAAATGATATGCGCTTAAATTGAGATGCGTCAAATGCGTCTGGCGGCTAATCCCGGGCGGGAGCGTTCTGGGGCAGGGACGCTCCGCGCTTCAACGCCCGTTCCAGAGTCTGGTCCAAAGCCGCGCGAGCGCGTTCGTATTCCTGCTGGGAAATGCTGCCTTGCTTGTGCTCCACTTCCAACTGAAACAGCTCTTCCTTCAGAGCTTCGAGGAGCAATCCCGACCGTCCCGCCCCCGCCTGTCTCGTGGGCGAACCATCAGACACATGAATATCTGATGCAGCCAGGTCCGAGATGGTCGCAAGCGGTCTTTCCGCAGGCCCTAAGTCGGCAGACCGGGAGCGCGTGGTGATGTAAAAGGCGCCTGCGGCCAGAATTACGGCAAATGCGCCGAGGATGTACCACCGATATTTTTCCAGCGGATCGGGAGCGTCAATCGGCGGCCCCAGTCCTCCCCCGGGACGGGTATCGCGACCGGCTGCGCCGTTCTCGGCGGACTGTCCGCCTCCGTCACCGTCGTCGCGCCCCTCATTCAGAGTCCCAGTGCCAGAAATCTTGAACCCCAATTGCTGCCCCAGTTCGGTGTTCGACGCTACCTGCACGACTGTCCCCGGTTCCTTGGGATTGGCGCGGGACTCGAAACCGCCCGCCGCGCTGGCCGCAAATTGCATGGTCTTGGGCAACATAACCACAAAGTGCTGCGCCGGATAGAGTGCCTTGGGATCAACATTCAACTCACCGTTGTACGGGAGTTCGAAGCCAATCTGAAAGAGAGTCTGTCCTGGACGCAGGGGGAAATTGAACGCGTAGCGGTTCTTTTCCTTCTGCGGAACAGGATCTGTCTTGAGCGGCTGTCCACCAGCAGTCTCTGCGGAGGAGTCGATGATGTGCGCACCGTCGGGCAGGTAAAACTCGAAATTCTGATCGTTCAACTGCGTGCGCGGAGGAGTCGAAGTATTGTTCACCGCGAACAGCCGGGTGCCTTGCAACTGGTTCCCTTGTGCCTGGAAGCGCATGACGTCGGCGGTAACGCTGATGTTCGCGAGCTTTTTGGAAACGTCAAAAACCTGAACTTCGACAGACTTCGACCCCGGAGGCGCCATGGTGTGATAGGTCACGCCCTGGTGAACAGCGCGGATCAGGTGCGGACCGGCATCCGGCAGGTTGAAGCTGAAGTGGCCGCTGGAGTCGGCCTTGGTGCGGGCAGCTTCTTCCATGCCCTGGGCCAGTTTGATCAATATGACGTCGTCGCCGGAGGCTGGTTTGCCCGTGGTTCCATTCGTGAGTGTGCCGTTCAATGTCTGGGCTGAGCCGATTTGGGCTGAGGCGGTTTGGGCCGAAGCGAATGTGCAGAAAAGCAAAGCTAGAGCAGCAACGATAATTCTGGGGGATACCTTCAAACTCGCGCTCCTTTTTTGGGGAGAACAGCAGGAGGCCGCTGATCCAACCGCGCCATCTCAGCCAGAACGCCTGCCGCTTCCTCTTCCAGCGAGGACTTCAACGACTGGTAGTCTGTCTCGGGAATTTTTCCCGCCTGAAGCTCGAAGTTCAAGTCGCGCAGGTTCTCGTAGATCGCTTCCTTGCGCTCCTGCAAGTAGGCGAGCCGAGTCTTTTCTGGCCCCAATTGCAATCTGCCGGGAAGATAGAAAACGTAGAAGAGGACGCAGAGCGTCACCATGATGCAAGTGAGAGTTGCGACAGTCATAGGTCTGTGTCCTTCCTGGCTTGCGTGCGAAAGCGTTCCAGTTCGGCGCCGCTGACGGGCAAGACTCCGCCTGGAGCTGCGAGCGCCGGCCGTTTGCGCCAGGCCAGCACGATGAAGATCGTCGTCATCACGCCCAGCACCAGGGCCAGGAACGGCATGATCCACGCGACGCGGTTGAAGCCGGTGGCAGTGGGTGCGGCCAGCACCGTGGGGCCGTATTTCTGAACGAAGTCCTGAAGCGACAGCTCGTCATTTTCGCCGCGATCAAGACTCGCCATGAGTTCGCCGCGCATGCGGTCGGAATAGGTGCAGCCCACATGGTTGCATTCGAGCAGGATCTGGCTACAGCCACAGACACACATCAGCTTGTGACCCAGGCTGTTAAAGCGTCCGCCTTCGTCGCTGGCGCCCATGAAGACGAAAACGACTGTGCATAGCAACAGTGCGTGCAGGCTGCGTCTGACGGTCGAGTTCAGCTTTGTCATGTTCATCGGCTGTTGGAATGTTGCACCGCCGTCCCGGCGGCTGTGATGGCGGGCGTCCCGCCACGCCGAGGGCGAGACGCCCTCGGGACGGCCGGCAAGATGCCGGCGCTACAAAATCAATCCCCCGCTCCCATCGGAGCAGGTTGAATCCGGGCCGGAGCAGTCACCCGAACTGGCGCGGCATTCGGGATCAAACCCAGGACCGTTCCGACGATCATGACCAGCACGCCCACCCAGATCCACATAACCAGCGGGTTCAGGTGCGCCTTGATGATCGGACGTCCGGTCTGCTCATTGATGCCTTCGTAGGTGAGATATAGATCTTCTTTGTAGGTGGAGCGAATTCTGGGCAGCGTCTGCGGCTGCTGGCTGGCTTTGTAGAAGCGCCGCTCGGGATACATAGTCTCGATCTTGCGGTCGCCTTTGAACACATTGATGATGGCCCACTCGTTGCTGTAATTCGGGTTGTCATCCTGGGTGTACGACTCGCAGACCAGGGTGTAGGGGCCGATAGTCATCTTGTCGCCAAAGCCCATTTCTTTTTCTTTGTCCTGATTGAACGGAGTGCCCAGGATTCCGATGATGACGACCGCGACGCCGAAGTGCACGATGTAGCCGCCGTAGCGACGGGTGTTGCGATGGAACAGGTGCACCATCGAGGCCAGCAAGTTTTGCCCGGTGTGGCGCGAGATCACGCGGCCGCCGCGAATGAATTCCGAGGCCACTGTGAACATTACCAGCGTCGCGAGCATGGCGGCCATGAGGGCGTAGAAGTACGCGATGTCGGTCCAGGGACGAACCCCGAATATGACCATCAGAATGCCGACTGCGAGAGCGCCCAGCGCGGGCCACATGAAATTGCGCCTCAGGCTCTCCAGCGAGGTCTTACGCCAGGCCAGCAGCGGGCCCAGGGCGGTCAGCAGCAGCAACAGCAGCGCAACCGGAATAGCTACCTTGTTGTAGAAGGGCGGCCCCACCGTGACTTTGTTGCCCTGAACGTATTCCGAAATCAGCGGGAACCATGTGCCCCACAGGACCGTGAAGCAAGCCAGCAGGAGCAGCAGATTGTTGAACAGGAAACTCGACTCGCGCGAAATCAGCGATTCCAGCTTGTGCTCGCTGCGCAGGTGCTCCTTGTTTTTGAAAAAGAAAAAGGTAAACGTGGCGAACGTGATCAGCAGAAACCACTTGAACCATCCGCCGATGGAAGACTGTGCGAAGGCGTGCACCGAGCTGATGATTCCGCTGCGGGTGAGGAACGTTCCTAGTATGGCCAGCCAGAAGGTGGCGAAGATCAGCCACATGTTCCACATCTTCAACATGCCGCGCTTTTCCTGCATCATCACGGAATGCAGAAACGCAGTACCGGTGAGCCAGGGCATGAGCGAAGCGTTCTCGACCGGGTCCCATCCCCAGTAGCCACCCCAGCCCAGGACGGAGTAAGCCCAGTGGGCGCCGAGAAACACGCCGCAGGTGAGAAAGGCCCAGGTCACCATGGTCCAGCGGCGAGTAATCTGAATCCACTTTTCGCCGGGATAGCGCATGATCAGCGCGCCCAGCGCGAAAGCGAATGGAATGGTGAAGCCCACGTATCCCAGGTAAAGCATGGGCGGATGAATCACCATCTCGGGATATTGCAGCAACGGGTTCAGCCCCGCGCCGTCGGCGGGCAAATCGCCGGTCAAAAGAGCAAACGGATGGGCCGCGAAATTCAGCAACAGCAGGAAGAAAATCTGAACTGCGGCAATGATCGCGGAGGCGTAGGCAAAAAGCCGGGCATCGGTTTTGTGCCGGAGCCGAAGTACGAATCCGTAGGCCGCCAATAAGAGCGACCAGAAGAGCAGCGACCCTTCCTGTCCGGACCAGAGCGTGGCGAACTTGTAGGGTGCGGGGAGATCGCGATTGCTGTGATGATAAATGTAGGCGATAGAGAAATTGTCCTGGAAGGCTGATATCACCAGGATGAGAGCGGCCAGAAAGACCACAGCAAAAGTGGCGATGCCGGCGCGCCGGGCAGTTTCGCCCAACCGTTCCGAACCCGGGCCCGGACGGGCCAAGGCCAACACTCCCGCAAGGAATGAGTACGTACTCAGTGCCAGCGCGAGTAAGAGCGCAAAACTGCCAATCTGTGACATGGGGGAACCCGAATAAGCATTTTTTCAGAAAGGAGGGGCTGAGGCAACCGGAGAAGGGGAATTGGTGGTGTAAATTTGCGGTTTCCGTCCCCCCTGCGAGGGCGACATGCTGAGCCTGCGAAGCATCTGGCGAGGAGCGGACATGAAGGAAGGCGAGCAACTACGGAGCTATACGCGAGATCCTTCGAGACGAAAGTCCCTCAGGATGACGCCGGTCAGAGGTTGCATTCGAAGTCAGCGAGGGCCAGGGTCGGTTTGGAATTTCCAGGGTGGAACAGGGCTTTAGTGCTGTGTTGAAGCGTCTTCGCGACAGATTCAGCCGCTGAGGTACCTCTAGGGCCGAAGCCCGGTGCCCAAATCAGCCGCATGCAGGCTTGAGGGCCTGCTACACCCAGTGACAGAGCTAAACCCTGAGCGGCTGACCATCGCAGCCCGGGTACGCCCTTAAACAGACGCGCTACCCGAACTGCGCTCGACCGGACAGCCGAAGTCGGCGGTCCCATGTGGTCCGCTGAATTTAGGCGCTTTGATGTTGTGGATCGAAACGAGCGAGAACTTCTTGCTCGGCGACCAGCCAATCCTCGTTTTCGTGGCCCGGGGTGTATCCTCGCCGTTCGTAAAGTTCGTACGCGCGACGGCGGATTTCCAGTTCCAGGTCTGTCGGTGGTGAGGTCTTTTTGGGTTCAGCCGAATTAACGGCAGGCGTGGCAGCAACCTGCTTTTTGCGGATGCTTCCGTTACCAGAGGTTTTTACACGAGCCATGATCGGATACTCCTTGAAATAGACCGAGTTCAGCGTGCGCCGAACCGATAAATAAGCCACATCCACATTGGATTTCCCGAGAGGGGTCCTACCTTGATTGTGGCGGATGAACACTTGTAATCATAAACCGGATGAGTGTGAATGGGGGAGGGGAGAAACCATAAAAATATTGATTTATTGGGAACAGTTTTAGTAATCGCTTACATGGTTACTAATGGAAATCGTGAGAGCTGGTCTCGGCTTTTGTGATCGATAGCGGTATTACGCGCTGGGCCTTCACCGAGATAACGTTATCCTGATTCTGCAAAATCCCTTCGACCATTAAGAACTGTTCAGACGTTATCAACAGGCGATTTTTCTGGAACAGGTCGGGCATGATGATGGCATTGGCGACTCCGGTTTCGTCTTCAAGACTGAGGAAAACAAAACCTTTGGCGGTGCCGGGGCGCTGGCGGGCGATGACGCATCCTGCGATGCGGATATGCTTTCCGTTGGGAACACGTGCAAGATCGATGGCTTTGCGGACGCCGATAGTATTCAGGCGTTCGCGATGATAGGCCATGGGGTGCGGCCCCACGGTCATGCCCGTGCCGCGGAAATCGGCCACCAGCCGCTCTTCAGGATCCATGGGGCGCAGCGGGGATTTGGCATCGGGCTCGGGGAGTTCGTCGAGCAACGGTCCGGAGGGACGGACGGAGCGCTCGATTTGCCAGAGAGCGTCGCGGCGATGGAGTTTCGAGTTTCCAGTTTCTGGTTTCCAGTGGCCGGAACTGGAAATCGGGAACTTGAAACTGGAAACTGAATTTAAAGCTCCAATTTCCGCCAGCGTATTTAGTTCATCTTTGCGCACTTCAGGAACGCGCTGGATGAGATCGTGAATGGAAGTAAAAGGATCAAGGGCGCGTTGGCGAACGATGGCGCGGGCAGCTACTTCCCGCAGTCCGCGAACGTAACGGAGGCCGATGCGTAGCGCCGGCGTCCCGCCGGCTGTCGCGAGGGCATCCTGCCTACCGTCTGGCGAGGTCAGTTTCTTTCGCCCCTCCGGGGCTTGGTCTTCATCGGCTTCTGACCCACGGCTTACGCCGTGGGCTTTATTCTGTCGCCGCTCCGCGGCTGGATTACCGGCATCTTCATCGTCATCTTCCGGGCAATGTTTTGGACCAATGGTCAACGACCCACGACCGACGACTTCTTTTACGACCGTGCACTCCCAATCCGACTTCATTACATCGATGGGAAATATTTTCAGGCCGTGGCGTTGTGCGTCTTTCACGATTGTGGCTGGGCTATAAAAGCCCATGGGCTGGTTATTGAGCAGGGCGGCGGTGAACGCGGCCAGGTAATGACATTTCAGATAGGCGCTGGCATAGGCAATCAGCGCGAAGCTGGCGGCGTGGGATTCAGGAAATCCATAAAGAGCGAAAGAAGTAATGGAAAGCACAATCTGTTCCTGGGCCTCGCGTGAAATGCCGTTGCGCTCCATGCCGGCGCGGAGCTTGGTTTCTATTTCCTTCATGCGCTTTTCCGAGCGCTTGAATCCCATGGCACGGCGCAGGTCTTCCGCCTCGCCGCCGCTGAAGTCGGCGACCACCATGGCCATGCGCAATAACTGTTCCTGAAAAAGCGGGACGCCCAAAGTACGCTTCAGCACCGGCTCAAGCGAAGGATGCGGATAAGTAATCTGTTCGCGTCCCATGCGCCGCTGCAAAAAGGGATTCACCATCTGCCCCACGATCGGACCGGGGCGAATGATGGCAACCTGCACCACAATGTCGTAGAAACGCTTTGGCTGCAGGCGCGGCAGGCACGACATCTGGGCGCGGCTTTCGACCTGGAACATTCCGATAGTGTCGGCCTTTTGCAGCGTGGCGTAGACCGTGGGATCGTCCGCCGGGAGATGGGCGAGATCAACCTCTTCGCCATAATGATCGCGGATGAGCGTGATGGAATCTTCCAGTGTCGCCATCATGCCCAGGCCGAGCAAGTCCACTTTGATGATGCCGAGGTCGGCACAATCTTCCTTGTCCCACTGCACTACGACACGGCCCGGCATGGACGCGGGCTCGAGCGGGACTACGGAATCGAGTTGTCCCTGGCAGATGACCATGCCGCCGGAATGCTGTCCCAGATGACGCGGCAAATCCTGCACTGCTTCGCACAACTCAAAATATTTGCGCAGGCGCGGATGACGTAAATCCAATCCTGCGTCATGGAAACGATGGTCGAGCCGGTCATGAGCGTCGCGATATTCCCAGGTGGAAACAGCGGTAGAAACTTTGTCCAGAGTCTCGGGATCGAAACCCAGCGCTTTTCCCATTTCGCGCCCCGCCATACGATTGCGGTAGGTGATGACGTTGGCGGTCATGGCTGCGCCACGTTCGCCGTAACGCTTG
Source organism: Terriglobia bacterium (assembly GCA_963795245.1). Classification (GTDB taxonomy): domain Bacteria; phylum Acidobacteriota; class Terriglobia; order Terriglobales; family Acidobacteriaceae; genus JAIQFF01. The sequence continues at coordinate 384,422 of CAWCHA010000002.1, forward strand.
TACAGATATTGAATGACACGCTCGCGCTGATCGCCGCTGGGGAGATCGAGATCAATGTCGGGCCACTCGCCTCGCTCCTCAGAAAGAAAACGCTCGAAAAGCAATTCCATGCCGATGGGATCCACTGCCGTAATGCCCAGTGAATAACAAACCGCGCTGTTGGCGGCCGAGCCGCGTCCCTGCACCAGAATATTCTGCTCGCGGCAGAAGCGGACCAGGTCCCAGACAATCAGAAAGTAGCCGGGCAGTTTCAGTTTTTCAATCAGTGCCAGCTCGCGCTCAATCTGCTTCTGGGCACGGCTTTTGAGGCCGGCGTCTCCAACGCGGCCGTAGCGCTTTTGAAAGCCTTCATTTGTGCGTTCGCGCAGGAACGACATCATGGTCTCGCCTTCCGGCACGGGGTATTTGGGAAATTCATAGCCCAGAGCTTCGAGCGTGAATTCGAGGCGGGAGGAAAGCTCCAGGGTATTGGCCAGGGCTTCGGGCAGGTCGGCGAAAAGCTGCTGCATCTGCTGCGGCGATTTCACATGGCGCTCGGAGTTGCGCGCCAGCAGGCGTCCGGCATTGGCCAGCGTTTTGTGATTTCGAATAGCGGTAAAAACATCGCAGAGTTCACGATCCTGTGGCGTCGCATAGCAGACACCATTGGTCGCCAGTAGCGGGAGTTGAAGCGAACGGGCAATTTCGATGGCGGCGCGATTGCGTGCCTCCTGCTGGCGATGAAAATGGCGTTGCAGTTCCACGTAAACATTCTCGCGGCCAAAAATGCCGGTCAGGCATTCCACTGAGCGTCGAGCTTCTTCCAGGCCGCCGTGAGCCAGCGCGGTAGGGAGAGGTCCGTCATCGCCTCCAGTGAGGCAGATCAGTCCGGCGGCATGCTCCTCGAGTTCATCCTTGCGGACAGCCCCTTCGCCTTTCTGGGCGCGGAGCTTCATTTTTGTGATCAGGCGGCAGAGATTCTGATAGCCGGCGCGGGAAGAGACGAGGAGAGGAAGGCGGAATTCACCACAGAGGCACGGAGACACGGAGGAATTCCAAAACATTTTTTTCTCTGTGTCTCTGTGACTCCGTGGTGAAAGCTCGCTGGTCACCTCCGCTCCCAAATGAGCCTTGATCTTCGCTTTTTTTGCCGCCATGTAGAAACGAGGAGCGCCGTAGACACCATCACGATCGAGCAAAGCCATGGCCGGCATTTGCAGATGTGAGCACGTGGCGATCAGGTCCTCGGGCAAAGAGGCGCCTTCGAGGAAACTGAAGGCCGAGCGGGAGTGAAGTTCGATAAACATCGCCCTTGGCTGGGAGGAGGTATATTCGCTATTTGTTCGCCTTAGAGTTTGGCGATAATGAGGCAGGATGTCAACTGAGAATTACTCGTCTTTAGAAACTACGGACTGCGAGGCCAAATCAGAAACAAACAGCATTATTGAATCGGGGGATGGTACCTGCTCAACTCAGCTACCCGTTCAAGAACCGCTCTGACAACCCGGTCGCAGCGGGCGCCCATAAACGGGAATGCATCTTTTGCTTTCGCTCCGACACGTTCAAAAATCCAGCCGCGTGCCATGGCACGGCCGCGGTGCAGGCGTACTTTTACGTTGTCCTCGCTGAGTTCGAGCGCGGCGGCGGTTTCTGCGGTGCTCAGTCCTTCGATATCGCGCAACATAATCACAGTGCGGTACTGCTCCGGAAGGCCAAGCACGGCTTCTTCCAGAAGATGACTGAGTTCCGCTCGAGACGCGCTTTCTTCCGGATCGGGCGAAGTCTCGGCCACATTCATATAAGGTTCTCCATCCTGTCCGGTTTCTTCCAACGGCTGGTTGCGGTTGCGCAAGCGCAGACGGCTTAATGCCTCGTGGACTGCAATGCGGGTCAGCCAGGTTGAGAAAGCGGCGCGTCCTGCAAACTGATCAAGGTGCTGATAGGCACGGACGTAAGCGTCCTGCATCACGTCTTCAGCCTCTGCATCATCGTGCAAAATTGCGCGCGCGATCCGGTAAAGCCGCTGGTTGTAGCGCCGCATGATGATCTCGTAGAGGGCGGCGTCGCCGGCTTTCACCCGATCGACGATCTCCTCGTCAGTGCTGGCTTCGAACCTCGCTCTTTCCACAATTCCGCTGGTGGCCATGGCTCTCCACATGATAGAGCGCGGAGGGCGCGAAAGGTTACAAGACACGTTTCAGAGAATCCTGTATCCAATCGCGGCCTGGCCACTCTGTTGAGTAGGAGGCCACAAATGGCGGATTTTGACGAACGCCTCAATCTCAGCTGGTGGGTGCTGAGAATGGGCTTAGGAGTTGGACCCATCATCACCGGCATCGACAAATACTTCAACAAGTTGACGGACTGGGGAATGTATCTAAGCCCGATGGCAACGAAGATTCTGCCGGTCAGCGCGACAACCTTTATGCACATAGTCGGAGTTGTCGAAATAGCGGCCGGGCTGATCGTTCTCAGCCGTTGGACGAAATTCGGCAGTTATCTGGTCACGATCTGGCTGCTTGGCATCGCAGTGAACTTGCTGACCACCGGCATGTTCTATGACCTCGCCATGCGGGACGTAGAAATAGCTTTGGGCGGATTCGCGTTGTCTCAACTCACCGCGGTGCGGGAACAGCACGCCACGGTAAGACAAGAAACAAAAATGACGGCGGGTTCGGGCCTCGCGATAAGCCGATAAGTATGATCACAAAATAAAACTGGAGGGATACAGTGCGAAAATTTGCTTCGTTGGTTGTCCTGTTCGGACTTTGCGCAATGCCTGCCTTGGCGGCTGTCGAAACCTACAACAATGTACCGGTGGTGGACGTCAACTGCTCGAAAAAGGTCGCCGCCGATCCCGACGCGCACACCCGTGACTGTGCTCTGAAGTGCCAGGCGAGTGGCTTCGGGATCGTCACTAAGGACAACCGGTTTCTGAAGTTCGATGCTTCGGGAAATAGCAGCATCGCCGATCAACTGAAGGCGTCCGACAAAAAAGACCATCTACGGGTGGATGTGAGCGGCGACGTGCAGGGAGATACGCTGAAAGTCTCGTCGGTGAAGCTACAGTAGCGCCGGAGTTTTGCGGGTTGAGTCAAAACCGGGACGATAAAAACCCAGTAGCCAGTTTCTAGTTCTCGGTTCTCAGTTAAAACAAAGTGCGGCGCTCTCTTCAAGAGACACGCCGCCATTTTCTTAAGCTGGAACCTTGGTGCGCTTGCTGGTTTGTTTAATGGTGACGGGATCGAGGAACGTCATCATGCCTCGTAGCTCTTCCCCTACTTTTTCGATCTGCTGTTGCTGTTCTTTTACGCGGGTGGCTTCGAACCATTCGCGTCCGGTCTCGTTCTCTTTGATCCAGTTCTTGGCGAAGGTGCCGTCTTTCACCTCGCGGAGCAACTGCCGCATGGTCTCGCGGGTTTGTTCGGTGACAATGCGCGGTCCGGCAGTGTAGTCGCCGTATTCGGCGGTGTCGCTGACAGAGTAGCGCATGTAGTTGAGCCCGCCGCGGTAGATCAGGTCCACGATGAGCTTCAGCTCATGCAGGCATTCGAAGTAGGCGATCTCGGGCTGGTAGCCGGCTTCGACCAGCGTCTCGAATCCTGCTTTCAGCAGAGCGCTCACGCCGCCACAGAGGACGGTTTGTTCACCGAAGAGATCAGTTTCAGTTTCCTCGGCAAATGTGGTTTCGATCACGCCGGCTCGGGTGGCGCCGATCGCTTTGCCGTAGGAGAGCGCGAGCTGCTTGGCTTTTCCCGTCGCATCCTGATGGATGGCCAGCAGGGCCGGGGTGCCGCCGCCTTCGACAAATACTTCGCGGACGCGATGTCCTGGGGCCTTGGGGGCAATCATCGAAACGTCGACATTGGCCGGAGGGGTGATGGTACCGAAGCGGATGTTGAAGCCGTGAGCGAACATCAACGTCTTGCCGGCGGTTAGATTGGGCGCGATTTCTTTTTTGTAGACTTCACTCGCCACCGTGTCGGGCACCAGCACCATGATGACGTCCGCCCAGGCAGAAACTTCGGCGGGAGTGCCCACGGTCAGACCGCTCGCTTTGGCCTTGGCGCGTGATTCGCTATTGGCGTGCAAACCGACTCGAACGTCAACACCGCTGTCTTTCAGGCTGAGTGCGTGCGCGTGTCCCTGGGATCCGTAGCCGATGATGGCGACTTTCTTCGCCTGGATCAATGCTACATCGGCGTCTTTCTCGTGATACATCTTAGCCATTAGTGTTCCTTTCGATAGGTAACAGAGCAGTTGATTTGTACGAAAATTGACTGAACCGGGCTAAAGAGAACCGAGTAGTGGTTCAGGTTGGAGCAATCCCCAAATACCGGAGTCATCCTTCGGGACTTTAGTCCCGAAGGACCTTACACGCGGTTACCACGATCAATGGCGAGATTCATCCCGCTTCGCGCAAGATGCTTCGCAAGCTCAGCATGACGCCGTTCAGCAGGTCATACGGAGCTTCGCTAGACAGAATACGACACGCCTTCGTCGGCGACTACTTCCGGTGTCTTGGTCTGCGCCGGGTTCACGCTGGCGGAATTCGTGCCGCGCCGCATGGCGACAATGCCCGTACGAACCATCTCCACCACGCCGTAGGGACGCAGTACTTCCAGCAGTCCGTCAATCTTGTCTTCGCCGCCGGTAATTTCGATGGTGAGCGATTCGGGCGCAACATCGACGACCCGGGCGCGGAACACACTGGCCAGTTCAAGCACGTGCGAACGCGCTTCATGCGTCGCAGCCACCTTGATCATTGCCAGGTCGCGGGCGATGGCGGGCTGATGGGTGATGTTTTCAACCAGCAGCACGTTCACCAGGTTGTAAAGATTGGCTTCGATGCGCTTGGCCTGGTCCGGATTGGTGTCGACCGTGATGGTCATGCGAGAGACTTCGGGCTTTTCGGTGCGCCCGACGGTCAGCGAATCGATGTTGAAGGCGCGGCGCCGGAACAGCGACGCTACGCGGGTCAGCACGCCCGGCTTGTTTTCGACGTAGACAACAAAAATGTTCAGCATTTTTTACCTTTATTCATCAGCGGCAGTTTCGACGATGGGACTGGGGCGCCGGATCATATCGTTCAGAGACGCACCGGCCGCAACCATCGGGTAGACGGTGTCTTCCTGCTCGACCTTGAAATCGATCAGCACGGCGCCGTCGTGTTCGCGAGCCGCCCGGACGGTCGGCAGCACCTGCGAGCGTTCGGTGACCGCCATGCTGCGGATGCCGTAAGCCTCGGCCAGCTTTACGAAGTTGGGATTCAGCAGGGGCGTGGCTTCGTAGTTGCGATCGTAGAAAAACTCCTGCCACTGTCGCACCATGCCCAGAAATCCGTTGTTGATGATCGCGATGTTAATTTTCAGCTTCTCCTGCTGAATGGTCGCGAGTTCCGACATGGTCATCTGGAAGCCGCCGTCGCCGACGATGACCCAGACTTCAGATTCCGGCCGCGCTACTTTGGCTCCGATGGCCGCCGGCAAGGCGAAGCCCATGGTTCCGAGCCCTCCTGACGTGATTAACGTCCGGGGCTTTTCGTGCTTGAAATATTGCGCTTCCCACATCTGGTGCTGGCCAACGTCGGTCACGACCACGGCGTTGTTGTCGCGAGTCTCGCGCCACAGGTCGTTGATGACGTGGGCGGCGTACAGGTGTCCATTGTCGGGAAGCTTCTGCACGTCCCGAACGGCGGCATCGCCCTTCAGCTTGTCGATGGAATCCAGCCAGTCGGTGTGATCGACGGATTGTACGCGGGGCAGCAGTTCTTTGAGGACTTCGCGCAAGTCTCCGACCAGCGCGACGTCCACTTTGACATTCTTGTTGATTTCCGCAGGATCGATTTCGATGTGGATCTTCTTAGCGTCTTGCGCGTAGGTCTTCAGATTGCCGGTGACCCGGTCATCGAAGCGCATGCCGAGCGCGAGCAGCAGGTCGGCTTCCTGAATGGCGTGGTTGACCCAGGCTTCGCCGTGCATCCCCATCATGCCGAGGTTCAGAGGGTGAGAAGCAGGAAACGCGCCGAGTCCGAGCAGAGTCAGAGCAACCGGGATGCCAGCTTTCTCCGCCAGGGTGAGGACTTCCGCCATGGCGCCCGAGATAATGATGCCGTGTCCCGCCAGTATGAGCGGCCGCTTGGCTTTGTGGATCAGCTCCAGGGCTTGAGCGTATTCCGATTCTTCGGGCGAAAGATCCGGACGATATCCTGGCAATTGCGGACGGGCGGCTTCCCAATCGAATTCGCAGGAAGACTGCTGCGCGTCCTTGGTGATGTCAACCAGCACCGGACCCGGACGGCCGGAGCGGGCCACGTAAAATGCCTCGCGCAGCACCTGCGCCAGTTCGCTAGCGTGCGTTACCAAATAATTGTGCTTGGTGATGGGCAGGGTGATGCCGGTGATATCGGTTTCCTGAAAGGCGTCGGAGCCGATGAGCTTGCTGCCGACCTGTCCCGTGATGCAGACAATAGGAGAGGAATCGAGCATGGCGGTGGCGATGCCAGTCACCATGTTGGTCGCGCCGGGGCCGGACGTGGCCACAGCGACGCCGACGTCTCCACTGGCGCGAGCATAGCCATCTGCCATGTGCGTGGCGCCTTGCTCGTGGCGTACCAGGATGTGATGAATATCGCTGTGCTTCAGGGCGTCATATGCCGGAAGGATTGCGCCTCCCGGATAGCCAAAGACGTGCTTGACGCCTTCGCGCTCCAGGCATTCCCACAGAATCTGTGCTCCCGTTTTTGTCATGAACCTGTTCCTCGGTGGAATCGTCCCTGATATTACGAACCGACCAGTCGGTCGGCTGGAGATAAGATATCACACTCCCCAGAGATAGTCTTCCTGTTCGTTTTCGTGCCCGGCGTGGGCCGCATGGACCTTCTCTTTCTCCCTAGCCGGTACGGGATCGCCAGGTGTGGCATGGGCGTCTTCCTTGCTCACCGGAGCCATCCAGGTGGCTGCCGTCTTGCCCGCGCTGTCCGGGATAGTGCCGGTCCGGCTGGGTACATCGCGCACCAGTTCGAGTAAGTGGCCGTCCTCGATGGTTTTGATCTTGTCGGCCAGGGCCACGAAACGGCGGTAAACATCGTCGAGTTGCGACCGTTCGAAGGTGAACCCCAGCTTCTCGTAGCGGACGCGCAGGGCGTTCCGGCCGGAGTGCTTGCCCAGCACCAGCGAATTTCGTGGGGCGCCAACAGACTGCGGTGCGATGATCTCGTACGTGGACGGGTCTTTGATCATTCCATCCTGGTGGATGCCAGCTTCGTGGGCGAAGGCATTGCGTCCCACGATGGCCTTGTGGGGCTGCACGTAGACGCCAGTGATTTCAGACAGCAGCTGGCTGGATGGAAACAGCTCCTCGGCAACGACCCCGGTTTGATAGGGATAGTGTTCCGCTCGGACCCGCATCACCATGACCAACTCTTCCAATGAGGTGTTTCCGGCGCGCTCGCCGATTCCGTTCACCGTGCATTCCACCTGGCGCGCGCCCGCGCCGATGGCTGCCAGCGAGTTTGCCACGGAAAGTCCCAGATCATCATGGCAGTGAACCGAGATGGTCACGCCCTCGATGCCCTTTACCCGGCGGCGCAGGGTCTGGATCAGTTCGGCAAATTCGTGGGGCACGCTGAAGCCGACAGTATCGGGTATGTTGATCGTGCTGGCTCCAGCCTCGATTACCGCATCCAGCACTTCGCAGAGGAAGTTGATTTCGGTGCGGCTGGCATCTTCGGCGGAAAACTGAACGTCCTTACAAAAAGTCCGTGCCAGTTTGACGCCGTCGCGCGCCTGCTCCAGGCACTGGCGGCGCGACATCTTGAGCTTGTGCTGCAAGTGGATATCGGAAGTAGCCAAAAAGGTATGGATTCTGGCCCGGGCAGCCCCTTCGAGGGCGCGACAGGCGCGCTCGATGTCGCCCGCAGCACTCCGCGCCAGGGCGGCGATTATGGGACGGCGAATCTCGCGGGCCAGAGCCCGCACCGCCTCGAAATCTCCTTCCGAAGCGATAGGAAATCCACCCTCGATGATGTCGACGCCCAGCCGATCCAACTGGTGCCCCATGCGCACCTTCTCGGCTACGTTCATGCTGCAACCCGGCGACTGTTCTCCGTCGCGCAAGGTTGTGTCGAATATGGTCACCCGCTCTGTTTGAGCCATTTATTTCCTCCCCGGCCTCGAAAGCCGTGCCTGCCAACTGCAGAAATTAAAAAAGCCATCATCCGATGCGGTGGATGATGGCCTCTTGCTGATCTTGAGATTTCTAAATCATCCGCCGCTTTTAATCTGTTGGGGTGCAAGCACCAGGCCAGGAATGGCCACGCTAAGGGCGAGTTCCAGCAATCGCACCTCCTGTGCTGCACGGCCTGCGACGATTGCCAGACGATCCATGAAATTCAGCCTGATCCGTATGCCACAGGGTATCGGCCTGCCCCAGCACGTGTCAATCCAAATTACCGTTTCAGGTTATCGTTTTCTTCGATAATTCAGGCCCGCGAACGTGTTCCTCGAATATTTGTCTGAGCCGGTCGGTTAGGGGTTCGGGCTTACTGCTCGAGCCGTTGACGACGAAGACTTCATGGCAAGCCGAGCATTCGCCGGACGCGGCAGTGCCGACTTGAAGCGTCGCGATCAGTTCCGGCTTTGGGAGCATGTCCCATTTTGGCACAAATTTGGGCGGTGGATATTGTCTTTAAAGGAGCCTGGGGCCAGGGAGCCGCCACAAATGACGTAGGGGCGGACGCCGCGTCCGCCCGGCGGAGCGCAGCGCCGCTATTCGCTTCAGGCAGGAACGTGTCGAGCTGCGCTCGACTGGGCGGACGGGGCGTCCGCCCCTACGCGGTGCGGAGCGCGAGAATACCGCCAATTTTGAAGTATACCCGAGGTTCGGCTCTGAGGTCCGTTTTTGGGGTAATACGCCCGCCGCACGTCCTTCCGTAATCTCCCACTTTCGTGCCATAGCGAGGATACTCAAATTGTGAACGCCCTCCCCCAACCTTACCCCGATCGCCGGGCGCCGAGATTAAGTCTGTCAGACAACACTCCTGCGGTTCTCCGATTTGAAGATGGTCACCGCACCCAGGGACAATTGGAAATAATCTCTGTCACTGGCGGCTTGCTCGCCTTGTCGAAGCCAGTGGTTCGGCAGTCCCGCGTGAAGCTGATGTTTGTCACCCCGACAGGTCCGGTGCTCGGCACGGCGGAAATGCTGAAGCCGGTTTCGTGGGGTCAGCAGCCTTTTCGTTTTGTTGGATTGGAAAAAGACGATCAGCGGCGGCTTCAGGAATCGATCCAGTCGTCGTTTGGTCAAGTCAGCAAAGACCAGGAGTGGATCGACAAATACCGGGCTGCGCTGGACACGCAAAGCGAACCGAAATCGAAGTTCTTCAGCAAGCCGCTGGCGGCATTCGCCTTAGCTGTGATTTCGCTGGGAAGTGCGCTTTACCTTTGTAGCCTCTTCAACATTCTGCATATCCATCTGCCCTGAGCGCGCGCGCTTCTGCGTTCACAATCCTAGAACCTTGCGTCTAATTCGTGAACGATTGGACCGCGGCAGCTTCGTCCGGAAAAATCTCAAACAGGTTCAGAACGCCGATCAGTTTCAGAGTTTGGACCACAAATTTGGATGGCGTGACCAATTTCACTCCGCCGCCGCGCTGCTTGGCCGAAGCCATTGCTTTGACCAGGATTCCGATACCGCTGGAATCGATCATTGGCACCTCGGCGAAATTGATGACCAGGCGGGTGTCTCCGGCGGCCATGGCGTCATCGATCGTCTGACGGAAGCTGTCTACTCCCGGTCCCAGGCGTAAAGCACCGCGAATCTGCACGATCTGAACTTCTGAAAGTCTGCGGACGTTGATTTCCATCTTGCTCCTCGACGGGCCTGGCCTTGCTAAACGTGCCCGCTTCCCGACAGCGGGTCACTTTGAATTTTTTTTCTTTTTGTCATCACCAAACAGCGTTTGTAATCTGGCGCGTTTTGCGTAAAACCCCCTAACCCAATCTCCATAGGGACTGGCGGCAAGTGCATAAACCCCAGAAGAAAGAGCACCGTAACTGCCAAGCTTACGAGACCGTTTGCCCAATCAGGCGTTACGACACTAGCTACCGCCATTCTGAACATTGACAGCGGCATAACGATTTGTTAGATTGCCCGCTCAACTTACGGGAGCCGCCGCGAATTTGCAAGTGCGCGGGACCCTCGCCCTCCCCCTGACTTTACCTAGTCTTTGCGACCGGCAACGGGTGGCTGCCAGAACAAGAAATGCCGAAGTCGACCTCTGTCGATGTGCAGGCCCGGTTCCTGAGTTCTCTGCTTCAGGAACTTGAAGTGCAGCCACGCGCCTTTCTCCTCGCCCGGCAGATCACCGAAATACTGCCGAACTCGGCGGCAGCCGTGTATTTGCTGGAACAAAGTGGCGACAGCACGCACTGGTCCTCGAAAGCTGTAGCCGGCGACATTCACCTGGAAGACCAGGCAATTCCACTCGATTCAGGCACGCTGGGCTTGCTCGCTAAAGACAGCGAGCCCATGCTTTTGTCCGGAGCAAACCTGGTGCGGGAAGATTATGCCCACTTGCATGCCCGGCGCACCCTCTTGTCCCTCGCTTACGTTCCGGTAGTGGTGAACGAGGCGCTGATCGGAGCGGTGGAGGTTGCCGCCTTCGATGAAGTGCTCGATGAAGCCGACCTGGCAGACCTGGTCGAACTGGTTGATTACGCGGCTCCGGCTATTTCCAGCGCGACCCATTACGAAGGCGAACGCAATTCACATCTGGAATCCATCTCGCGCTTGACTCAGCTTTATGACGTGGAGAAAGTTTTCAACTCCACGCTGGAGATGGACGAACTCAATCCTCTTATTACCTCCAAGGTGCGCGAATTGCTCGAGGCTCAGGCGGTAAATCTGTGGATGGTGAAGGACGACCAGGAATTGCTGCTGATGGACCGTTCCGGAGAAGACGCCACGTGCGAAGTGGGCGGTTCGCAAAAGACCGGAGAAGGATATGTCTCTGAAGTTTCCGATTCCGGAGAACCTTTAATTATCGATGACCCGAACGACGAACGCCTGCAGCGCCGCAATGCCAGCCATGAAGGCGCGATTTTCTCGGCGACGCTGGTGCCCCTGGTAGTTAAAGGCTTTGAAGTGGGCGTGATCGAGGTCATCAACAAACGGGACGGCAATCCATTCGACGAAGACGATCTGTTTCTTCTCAATTCCATCGCGGAGACTGCGGCGTCGGCACTGAACAACGCCGGCTTGCTGCAGGCCGAACGCAAAGTCGAGATCCTCGAGACGCTGGTGAAAGTCAGCGCCGAGATTACATCGACGCTCGATCTCGACCGGGTGCTCGACGCAATCGTGACCGGGCCGGGCGCCGTGATTCCGTATGAGAGAGCAGCCATCGCGCTGGAAGAGCGGGGACGGCTAAAGGTTCGCGCCGTCACCGGCATGCCGCGAATCAATCCGCAGGACCCGAACGTCATCCGCCTGCAGGAGCTGCTGGAGTGGACCTCGCTTTCAAATGATGAGGTTTCGTTCTCGCAGCATGGAGAACAATTCGAAGATCCCCGGCCGGAGACGCAGGCCAAGCTCGGTAAATACTTTTCCGGAAGCGGTATGCGAGGGTTTTACGCCATACCGCTGGCCGACGATGACGGGCGCGTAGGCACGTTGTCGTTTGAAAGCAGCGATCCGGATTTCCTCGGCCCCGCGCACCTGGAGATGATCAAAATCCTGACGTCGCAGGCGACGGTGGCGTTGCGCAATGCTTCGCTCTATCGCGAAGTTCCATTCATTGACGTGCTGAAGCCGGTGCTGGACCGCAAACGCAAGTTCATGGCGCTGGAGAAGCGGCGCCGGGCACTGTTGCTGGTGGGCGGAGCCGCGGCGATATTGTTCCTGCTGATATTCCCGCTGCCGCTGCGCGTGGTCGGCGACGCTTCGGTGAGCCCGGCGCAAAGCGTCCTAATCCAACCAGAGGTGGAAGGCGTAGTGCAGCAGGTGAACGTTCGCGAAGGCGATGCGGTCAACGCGGGGAGCGTGCTGGCGACACTTTCGGATTGGCAGTACCGTGGTCAACTGGCAGCAGCCCAGGCCAAGTACGAGACCGCCGTGTCGCAAATGAACCGGGCGTTGAACGGCAATGATGGCGGAGAAGCCGGTGTCCAGCGCATTCAGGCCGACTACTGGGCTTCGGAGCTGGCGCGTGCTCGGGAGCGGCTGGATCGCACTCAACTGCGTTCGCCGATCAACGGCGTGGTCGCAACTTCTCACGTGGAAGATCTGGTGGGACGAAAGCTGATGCCCGGCGACACTTTTGCCGAGGTTGTCGATACCTCCCGCGCGATTGTGGATGTGGCCATCGACGAAGATGATGTCCTGCTTTTGCATGCGGGAGAGAAAGCTTCGGTAAAACTCGACGGTTTCCCCACGCGTACTTTCCATGGGGTCGTGACGGTTGTGAGTCCGAGAAGCCAGGTGCAGGGAACAGAACGTTTCTTTTTCGCGCGGGTGCTGGTTTCTAACCCGGATGGAGCGATTCGGGATGGCATGCAAGGCCGCGGCAAAGTTGTGACGGGATGGAGCCCCGCGGGGAAAGTTTTGTTGCGTCGACCTGCGATCTGGATCTGGTCCAAACTCTGGTCGTGGTTCGGCTGGTGATTTGGTAGCGCCGGCGGGCATCTTGCCCGCCGAGAGTGGACGAGTATTGATGTCGGAGGTTTCATGAAACGGGTTCTTACGCTCACGCTGCTACTGACAATTACGCTGGCCTTCAACGGTTGCAGTGATTCGAGCGAAACCTCCCGTGTCTCCGCCGCGCCACCGGTTGCGCGTCCGGCGGCGCCATCTCCCCTCGCTGTGGAGGAAAGCGGCTTCGCCGCATCAGGTCCGATCGTGGTCGAAAACCAGGTTGACGTAGCGGCACTGCGCGAAGGCGTTGTGGATACAATACTCGCCGAGCCCAACACCCCGGTCCGCAAAGGGCAGCTTCTCGCCAGGCTTGACGACCGCCAGATCTCCGCGGACCTCGACGCCGCTTCCGCCAAGACCCGTTCGATCGAAGCCAATCTCAAAAACTGGGAGGCGGAAACCAAGGTATTGCAATCCGACCTGGTGCGGGCGCAGAAGTTGTGGGAAGCCGGCGTGTTTACCAAGGAAACGCTGGAGCACGCGCAATACAAGGTAGAAGCCGACAAGTTCGAAATCAACCGTGAGACGGAACTGCTAAGCAATGCAAAATCCTCGGAGCGCTCGCTGGAGCTGGAAAAAGAAAAAACCAGGATCATCGCTCCCTTTAATGGGATCGTTGCGCGTCGATATGTTCGCGCCGGACAAAAAGTCGGAATCGGCGATCGTTTGTTCTGGGTCACGGCGGTATCGCCGCTGGAAGTGAAGTTCACCCTTCCTGAACGATTCCTGGGCAAAGTGAAGAACGGACAAACCGTTACTGTGGAACTGACGGATGGTTCGTCGGCGGTCCACCACACCGCCGCGATCAGACAGATTAGTCCGGTTGTTGATCCCTCTAGCGGGACCATCGAGATTGTGGCCAGGCTCCAGGGCCCGGTCCCCGACCTCAGGCCGGGAATGCTCACTACGATTCATCTCACCAACTTGAAATGAATATCCTCGAAGCTCTTGAGGTAGCGCTGCCAGATCTCCCGTCGCAGACTGCGCAACGCCGCTTTCCCAAGCTCGATCCCCGTGTGATCTCTCGCGAACATATCGAGCAGGGTGTTCGCGTGGTGCTGGCGAAAATGCCCGGCACCGATATCTATCTGCGCTTCACTCCGGAGCAGTGGCAACTCTTGCAGCTATTCGATGGCGAACGATCTTATAAGGAAATTTCGGACCTGATTTTTAGCGAATCCAACATTGCGTTTGCCGAAGAAGACGTTCGCGAGTTCGCCTCGTATTTGCAGGAGACGGGCGACCTTTTCTACAAGACGCCGCTGGAAAAAAACATCACGCTCAAAGCCAAGATGGGCAGCGAGCGTCAGAAACGCGGACGATTTCACGTCGCCGACGTCACTGACATCACGTTGCACACCTGGCCAAATGCGGACGAATTTCTCAGCAAGATCCAGCCCCATGTGGAGTTCATCTACACCACGTGGTTCACCCTGCTGACCTTGTTCATGTTCGGAGTAATGGTGTGGATGTGGGCCGACAAGTTCGGGCAAATCTGGGATGACAGTTTCGCTTTCTACAACTTCACCGCAAAGACCACGCAGGACCTGGTGGAATTCTGGTTTCTTTTCGGCGCCATGGCCTTCTTTCACGAATCGGCCCACGGACTAACCTGCAAACACTTCGGCGCGCGCGTAGAGAAGATGCAGTTTCTGCTGATGTATTTCGCTCCCACGTTTGTGTGCGACGCCACTCAGGTCTGGATCGTGGGCGACAAGAAGGCCCGCATCTCGACCATCATCGCAGGAATCTGGGCTGACCTGATGATCTGCGTGGTCGCGACGTTCGTTTGGTGGGGCACGGCCACCGGAATGTACATCCATGACGTTGCTTACAAGGTCATGATGGTGACCGGCATCGGCGTGACGCTGCTCAATCTCAATCCCCTGATCAAACTGGACGGATACTATCTGCTGGCTGAGTTGATCAGTGAAGCGGATCTAAAAGAGCGCTCGACTATTTTTGTTTCGAGCTGGACCCGCAAACACATTTTTCGTTTGCCCGCCGAAGTGGACTACGTTCCCCGCCACCGGCGGGTTTTGTACATCGTCTATTCGCTGCTTTCAGGTGCCTACAGCTATCTGTTGATGGCAGTCGTTGTCATTTTCGTTTATCACATTCTGAGGGTATACACGCCGGAGTGGGCCTGGCTGCCGGCGCTGCTGCTTGGCCTGCGTATTTTCCGGTCTCGCATCGTGATGCTGGAGCGATTTATGAAAACCGTCTATCTCGACAAGAAAGAGCGTGTGCTGGCGTGGTTCACTCCGACCCGGCTAGTGCTGGTCGGAGTTGTGCTGCTGGTTGTACTGTTCGCGCCCGTGTGGCCGGAGTTTATCGAGGGCCGTTTCGCCCTCGAACCGGTGCGCCGAACTTTGATTCACACCGAAGTGCCGGGGACGGTAGCCGATGTCCTCACCGACGAGGGGCAAATCGTCGCTGCCGGCACACCGCTGTTGCGCCTGCGCAACCTGGAATTAGAATCCGCTTCAGCTCAGGCTGGCGCCGACATGCGAAACGCATCGGCCCGCGCCACTCAGGCCAGTCTCAACTACGAGAATTTTGGCCCGGCGGAACAGGACCGGCGACAGTCAACGGAAAAACATCGCAACCTGGCGGACGAGATGAAGCGCCTTGAGATCAGCAGCCCCATTCCGGGTACAGTAACGACTCCGAACTTGCACGATCTGCTGGGTTCGTACCTGAAAGCCGGCACAGAGATAGCAGAGGTGGCTGACCTGTCGACCATGACGGCGCGCATCTATGTCCCCGAGTTTGGCATGCGGGACGTGCGCGTAGGGGCGCCGGTACGCCTTCATGCCGAGTCTCAGTTCAGCGCATGGGGAGGAACACTGACATCTTTGGCCCCGGCTTCCGCTTCGATTGAGTCGGGATTGATCGAAAAAGCCCAGTTGGAGGGCATTCGGGTGCCAAAATTCTACCTCGGGACTGTGGAACTACAGAACCAGGGAGACTTGCGGGAAGGCATGAGTGGAAACGCCAAGATCCTGGTGGGTAGGCGCAGCGTGGCGGGATTTGCCTGGCGGTTTGCCCGCGACCTGGCTGGCCGCCGTATGTGGTGAGCGAGTCTGTCAGGCCAATCAAGTTGTTAGAAAAGAAAAGGGCCGCAAGAGTTTTTGCGGCCCTTTTTTATTTTTGACGAGTGACGCAAACTTCGGCCAGTTACTTCGCGCGAACGGTAGCCTTGACAGCGGGACGAGCTGCTGGGCGGGCTGCCGGACGGAGCCGCAGGACGAGCGGCGGGACGGGCCGCCGGACGAGCTGCCGGGCGAGCAGCTGCACGCACTGCCGCACGAGCTGCGGGACGAGCCGCTGGGCGAACGGCCGGAACGAAACTCGGGTTCTGAGTCGGATTGGCCAAAATAGCTGCCTTCACTGCGCTCCGCTGGCTGATCAAGGATTTCTTTTGAACTGACATTTGTGTTTCCTCCGTTTGAAAGTCTTATTTTTGCCTGACCGCGGGCGCTGTCTGCTCTGTCCGGTCGTGTCTTTGTATAAGCAAGGCCTGTGCCAAACTCGTTGAGACATCAGACGAAGGCAAAATCCAATGACTTCATCGAGATAGCTGAGAGCGCATCTGTGGATAACTGCCGCCGAATTCCTTCACAATCGGCGTGGGTTAAAAATTAACCCCGAAAGGGTCAATAATTAACCCTGCAGTCCATATTTCCGGCAGAGATATTTCATTTTCTGGGAGTTGATCTGGAGCAGGGCGGCGGCAGCCACTTTTTTACCCCCAGTCCGGCGCAAGGCTGCTTGCAGGTAGGCCAGTTCAATCCGGGCAATCTCGTCATCGAAGGAAACTCCTTCCTCCGGAATGAGCAGGGCTTCCTGTTTGGCGGCGCTGTTGTAGAGGATTTGCTGAGGCAGGTGTTTGGCCGTGATCACTGTGCCCGATCCCATGATGACCAGGCGCTGTACCAGGTTCTCCAGTTCGCGAACGTTCCCCGGCCAGTTGTGCTCTTCGAGAATTTCCAATGCATCGGAATCCAGCCGCTTGAGCGGAACCTTGTTGGCGGCGCAGTACATCCGCAAAAAATGGTCGAGCAGGATGGCGACGTCGCCGGGCCGTTCGCGCAGCGGCGGAAGGATGATGGGGACGACATTGAGGCGATAGTAAAGATCTTCACGAAAGCGTCCGGCGTGGACCGCCTGTTCCAGATCTTCATTGGTGGCTGCAATCAATCTGAAGTCGATCTTCCTCGTAGTTCGGCTGCCAATACGCTGAATGACGTGGAGTTCAAGAACCCGCAGCAGCTTGCTCTGCATGGCCAAGCCTAAGGTCCCGATTTCGTCTAGAAAGAGGGTTCCGCCGTTAGCGGATTCGATATGGCCCGTTCGGGCTTCATGGGCATCGGTAAACGATCCTTTTTCATGACCGAACAGTTCCGATTCAATCAGGCTTTCGGGGAGCGCCGCGCAGTTTACGCTGACGAATGCTTTGTCGCGCCTAGGGCCGCTAGCCACAATGGCCTGCGCCACGAGTTCCTTGCCCGTCCCACTCTCGCCGCGAACCAGCACGTTGACGTTGCTCTCGGCCACCCGGCTGATTGAGTCGTAGACAAGCCGCATGAGCTCGCTGCCGCCGATCAGCTGGCAAAATGAGTTTCGGCGCTGAGCTTCTTCGCGGAGTTTTCGACTCTCGATTTCCGCCGCCCGCTCTTCAAGCGCGGAATGGAGGACAGCCTGCACTTCCTCGAAATCCACGGGAGCGACGAAACAATGACTGATTCCAGCCTGCTCAAACCGGCCGCGTGAGGTCTTGTTGTGCGATCGGGTAAAGCCGAGCAAGACAAGATTCTCGTCGTGGGCACGCAACTGGCGCACCAGTCGCAGCATTTCGTTATCGGAGACGTGCGCGGTTTCAATATCCAGAATGACGGCTTCGAGCGAGACTTCCGCCAGCAGCAGGGAGATCTGTTCGCCCGAACCCAGGAGCGTTGTATGGAAAGCGGAAGCCAGTACTTCCTGGGCCGCCAGCTGCACGGACTCATCGGTAGTCACGACCGCGATACGCGGAGCTGCGCCGGTGGGTATGGTGTCGGCCATGCGTCCTCAGTAATTGAGGGAGGAATTATAGGTCAATTTTTCACCTATGGACGGGGAATTATCCACCCCAGACCACGTGGGGACAATCGCCCTCGGTTGTGCGGGCGGAGCGAAGCTCCGCGAGGGTTTGATCTTATGGATGATTCCGTGGCGATGAACCGAAAAATCCTGCGCAGATTTCAGATTGGGAGAGATCTCTGGCGAGCTGCGCTCGCCCCGGACAACCGGAGGCGGTTGTCCCCCACACGAGCACAAAAAATGGGAGGCAGGGATGCTTTCCTGCCTCCCTTGGGGAGGACTTCTTTACATGCCGCTGTTGTCTTGACCGGCCTGGGCGGCGTGCAGCACTCGGAACGAACTGCCGCCGTTGGACCAGACCAGCACCAGCGCGTCTTGTCCCTTGGGCACACTGCTCAGTGCCTTTTGAACGTCGGCGGCGCTTTGGACCGGCTTGCGATCGACTTCCACGATCACATCGCCCTGCTGTAATCCGGCGTTGTCGGCCGGGCTGCCCGGCTGGACTTGCTGGATCAAGGCTCCGTGCAGACCGCTGGGGGCCTGGAGTTGCTCCCGCGCCTCCGGAGTGATGTCCGACAATCCGACTCCCCAGCGCGGTTTACCGTTGCTGGCGTCGGAGGTTTCCTTGCCCGCCTTGTCGCGACTGCCCATGGCTTCAAGAGTGACAGGCACCGAAACATCGTTGCCATCGCGCATGACTTGCAAATGGATGGTCGTTCCCGGATTCTGCTGTCCGACCAGAACCTGCAGTTCGCTCGCATCGCTCACTTCCTTGCCATCGAGCTTGGTGATGACGTCGCCTACTTTCACGCCTGCCTTCGCTCCGGGCGAATCGGGTTCAATTTGGCTGACCACCGCTCCCACGGCGGTATCCATGTGGAAGAACTTCGAGTTTTCAGGGGTGACGTCGGCAATTCCAATCCCCATGTAGCCGTGCGTCACTTTGCCGAACTGGATCAGCTTGTCGACCGTGGGACGCACGATCTGGGTGGGAATGGCGAATCCCATGCCAGAGAAGGAACCCGAGGGCGAGACCAGGAAAGTGTTGATTCCGACCACCTCGCCGCGCGCGTTCACCAACGGACCGCCGGAGTTGCCCGGGTTAATGGCTGCGTCGGTCTGGATGAACTGGCCAGGCTTGCGAGCATCGTCCGAAGACATATTCGGACGGTTTAGGGCGCTCACAATGCCACGCGTGACCGTGAAGCGGAACCCGAATGGATTGCCAAAGGCCAGAACAGTCTGTCCAGGGCGCAGTTTCGTGGAATCGCCCCAAGGCGCGTTGGGCAGGTTCTTACCCTCGACCTTGATGACCGCGAGGTCGGTCAGCGGATCAGTGCCCACCACCTTGGCGGATAGAATGCGGCGATCGCTCATGGTGACGCGAAGGTCGGTTGCGCCATCGACGACGTGGTTATTAGTGACGATGTAGCCATCGGGCGAGATAATGACGCCGCTGCCCAGCCCGTGCTCGACGCGCGGCTGTTGCGGCCCCCTCTGCTGACCGAACTGTTGTCCGAATTGGCGTCCAAAAAACTGTCCGAACGGACTGTCTTCCAGGCCTTCGGGTAAATTGTTTTCGGCAGTAGCTTTCGCGCGTGATGTCACCGTGACATTGACGATGGCGGGCGTGACGCGCGCGGCCAGGGTCTCCATGGCCTGGTCGAGTGAAAGCAACGCGCCCACGTTATTGTCATCGAGCGGCGTGGTTGTGGGTGAAGCCATGGCTGCGGCCTTGACCGGTGCGGCTTTGACGAAATCGTAGGTGACGAACGCACCCACCGTCGCGACGGTCAGGATCGGGATGATGAGATGTCGTCCGATGATTGTTTTCCAGTTTTGTATCCAGCTTTTCATTTCTTCTCTCCTGTTGATGTTGAGGCAACGAATTGTGGCAACTAATTATTTAGTTGTTAAAGACAAAAAAAACTCAGATCGACTTCGGGACAACGCCCGCTGCCATCAAGTCCTGCGCCGGTCCGACCACAGTGACCTGCCATACGCTGAGATCCCATACCACGGCGCCGGAGGCGTCGACTCGCCGGGTCTGCACGAGTTCGGTGCGAGTCACGAATAACAAAGTCTGCGGCGCAACGGAATCGGTTGCGAGGCTGGCGCGGACCAATGTGGGCGCGAGCGTCCTCGCTCGTGCTACGGCGGGAATGGCGTCAGTAGCGGCGAACTTCCTCTCGACCGTCTGGCGGGCGACATTGCTCGCGACAGTATGCTTCGCGACCTCACGATTGAAACTCTTGTTTTCTTTTGTCCGTAAGCCCGGCGCTGTCGACAACGCAAGTTTTGCGGGAACTACGTGAGCACCCATCAGCGCCAAGTGGCTCGCATCAAACTCGCGGGAGGCGGCTGTATTCGTCGGCACGGCAGTCGTCGGCACGGCAGTCGTCGGCGCGGCAGTCATCGCAAAAGGGGAACCCTCTCTTCCTCCCTCGAACGACACCAGCCGGGTAGGGACGTCGGATAAAGCTACCAGGCAGATCAAAGACATGCCCGCCACCAGAACAGGCGCAGGTCTCCACACGCGGGTTGCTTGGGGGCGGTTTACATCCAGAATCTGGGCTACACGCAATGACACTTGGCGTACGCGATCGACCGCGGCCTGCGCCAGCGCGAAGCCGCGCCGCAGAAAGCTCTTCTCGGCCAGCGCGACCAGGCACTCGGCATAAGCTCGCGGACTCGTGGCCCTGGCCAGCACCATGTCATCGCATGCCATCTCGCGTTCCAGCGCCAGTTTCTTCTCAATCCACCAGACCGCGGGATGGAAGAACAACACTGCTCCTAAAATCTTCTGCACAAGATTGGTCCAATCGTCGCGGCGTCGCAGATGGGCCAGTTCATGCTGCAGCACGGCATTCAGCTCAGCGGTAGAAAGTTCCCGCATCGTCCAGGACGGGATCGCAACCATCGGCTTGGTGAATCCGATTGCGGTCGGCACGCGCAGTTGGTCGGACACGCAAAGGTCTATCGGCCGCGGGGACCCGAATTCCTGCAGAGTGCCAAGGAGAATGGGATCGAGCGTTGCGCGATCGACAGGCACGCAGCTCTTGCGGAGGTGTCGCAATTGCCAGAAACCGAGGCCAACCCGGAATAGTCCGGCAGCCGCAATCAGCAACCAGGCAGCAAATATGTAAAGCGCCCAGGAAGCCGGCATGGTGAACTCAGATCGGGCAGTGAACCCGGTTGCGCTTGCGGATCCATGACCTAGCAGAGGGAGGCTTGCGATCTCGAGCAGGGCCGCGAACCATACCGCGAACCGCGTTCCAGAATTCTGCGGGCCGACGGCGCGCAGAAGAAGCCAGGCCAGCAGCGCGATGACCATGCCCTCCGCGGCGCAGTTCAGCAGCCTCTCGGCAGAGAGCTGGGCCAGGGATTGCAGGTTCAGCGCGTCGATCGGCATAGAGTTCAAAATTATTTCCCGACTTTACCTGGAGCTTGTAAAAGCTGCCGCAGGTGCTTCAGCTCAGCGGCTTCCAGGCCCCGGTCTTCGAGGATGTTCAGCACCAGCAGTTCATGAGAGTTCTTGAAAAAACGTCCGACGAGGTGGCGGATCTCCGAACGCGTCGCTTCCTCGCGTTCCATAATCGGCTTATAAATGTGGGCCCGGCCGTCTTTCACATGCTCGAGGTAGCCTTTGTTTTCAAGGATGCGAATCGTGGTCAGGACGGAGTTATAGGCCAGGGGCGCCTTCTCCGGAAGCGCGTCGAGGACCTGCTGGACCGTGGCTGATCCCTTCTGCCACAGCACGTCCATCAGTCGCAGTTCAGCCTCGGTGAGAGTCTCGGATTTCCTGGGCGGCACGAACGATTCTCCTCACAATTATTAGACGCTGGTCGGCGCCCGAAGGTCAACTAATAATTTAGTTGCTAGTGGGATGGGTTTGGTTGCCTCACAGGGGTTCAGTGGTTTTTACAGGCGGTCGCAATTCCACCGCATGCGTTTAATGTGGCAAGGACTCCGCAAAGGTCTCGAAGACCCCCGAGGGCCGGAACCACAAGATTTTACTGGTTTTAGGTTACTTTCGGAACATCGGTAGCTCCCTCCCGCAGGTTACAATCCGGACGGACACATGCAAAAGATCGCCATCCTTTACGACGCCAGCCAGGCGGTGCTGTCGACGTTCGACCTGGACGAAGTGTTGCAGCGCATTTTGGTGATTGCGCGCGATTACTTCCACCTCCAGAACGTCGCCATCCTGTTGATGGATCAGGGTTCGGGTGAGCTTTGCACCCGCTCGCAAATCGGCGGCGAGCCGGGATTCGAAGGCCTTCGCGTTGGCGTTGGAACCGGTTTGATCGGCGCGGCCGCCCAGAAAAAGCGGCCCATCTACGTCCCTGACTTCCAGAAAGAAAGCCGGTACCAGCCATTCGGAAAGAAGACCCGGTCCGAACTGGCGGTTCCGCTTATGGTCCGCGACGAGGTTGTCGGCGTACTGGACTGTCAAAGCGAAAACCCCGACCACTTTGATTCCGAAACCGTCGACCTTTTGACTTTGTTCTCCACCCAGGCGTCGATGGCCTTGCAGAATGCCCGGCTGTATTCGCTCGAACGGCGGCGGGCTTCGCAACTGGAAGCGATCAATACGGTCGCCCGGGAGACCACCGTTGTTCTGGACGTAAAAGAACTCTTGTCGAAGGCTTGCGAGAAGATCCGCCCAGCGTTCGAGGTTTCACACGTTTCGATGCTGGTGAAGGAAGACGAAGACCTGGTACTGCAGGCGCACCACGGCGAACTGACACTGCGAATTCCGGAGGGTGGGAAGGTTCCAGCAGACGCAGGTCTATGGGGACGAGCCCTGCGCGAGAGTAAGACGATTTACGATAACGATGTAAAACCGGATCCAGATTTTCTGGGCATTTACGAAGAGGCCGGCTCGCGGATGTGTATCCCACTGGTGTCATTCGGGCAGACTCTCGGTGTTCTCGTGCTGGACAGCGCCCGATGCGGGTCCTTTAGCATCAGCGACATTCAGTCGCTCGAATCCGTGGCCGACATCTGTGCCACTGCGATTCAGAATGCTCACTACGTGGAACGGGTGAAGCATCTGGCTTATCTGGACGGCCTGACCGGAATCTTCAACCGCCGCTACTTCGAGCTGCGCATCCAGGAGGAACTGGAGCGGGCCCGTCGATTTGAGTCCGGCATGGCGGTGATCATGGTGGATATCGATCAGTTCAAGCGGCTCAACGATGAATTTGGCCATCTGCTGGGCGATGAAGTGTTGCGCCAGGTGTCTTCAATCTTCTCGCAGCAGCTCAGAAAGATCGACGTGGTCTGCCGTTATGGGGGAGAAGAATTTTCCATCCTGCTGTCACAGACCAGCCAGCAGCACGCACTGGGTGTGGCTGAGAAACTGCGGCGGATGGTGGATAGCTGGCAATTTCCCGGCGTGCCGCGATCCGTCACCATCAGCGCTGGAGTGGCCACATATCCCGATCATGGCACAACGCGGGAAGAGCTGGTGAGGGCGGCGGACGCGGGATTATATGCCGCGAAACAGTCCGGAAGAAACTGCGTGAGAGAAGCTCTGGCCGTCAAGTGTGGGACGGACACTCTTGTCCGTCGCAGTTGACTTTGCGTTTAAAGCACGGAAAAAAATTAAGTACAAACTCAGATTAAAAATTAAAGAACAAAATTGACTTCGGTAGTGGCGGAGTGTGACTGAACTCCTCCTGCGATGATCCTTCGGGACTAAAGTCCCTCAGGATGACGCCACTTGGAGATTGCATTTCAAATCAGCCACCACCCCCAACTTCAAAGGCGGCGGACAAGAGTGTCCGCCCCACATGAATGTGCGAAGCTAAATATCAGCCTCTGGCTGCGAGTGTTTTTGAGTCTCTTGCAGTTCACGTTCCTGGTCTTTTAGCTCGCGTTCCAGTTCGCGCATTTCCTGCTTCAGTTCTTCCTCATGGTTACGTAGCTCGCGTGCGGCTTCCTCCATGTCGGGCCGCACCTCCCGCATGGCTTGCTCCATTTCGGGGCTAATGTGCGCGATCTCGGATTGGGCATCGGTCAAGTCGATGACGGTCTCGGCGTCCGTCTCCGGAAGCTCAAGAGTTTCATCCATGTCGAGGATCTGGGACTGGTTGCGATCCGGCACCGTCAATGTGAGGTTCTGTTCTTTTCGTTCGCGAATGATGCTGACTGTCACCCCAGTGTTCTTGCGGCCGTGAATGGCGTGAGTGAAGTCGCCGCTGTCGCTGATGGATTCTCCATTGACCTTCACGATCACATCGCCGGCACGGAAGCCGGCCTGCTCGGCACGGCTGCCTTTTTCCACGGACCGGACCAGGACGCCTTTACCGTTCTTGGCGCCGAAAAAATCTCCCAGTTGGGGAGTGAGGTTTTCCACCATCAACCCGCTGCGCGAGGAGGAATGAACGACAACAACTGAGACGGGCAAATCCATTTCAGGGACAGAAGGAATGGCCGGCATGGTGGGCATGGCAGGCATAGCAGGCATCGCGAAGCTGAATCCCTTGCCCGGTCCGGCGATGACAAAGGTCCGCTTGCGGTCCGCCAGTTGCGCTTTGACGGTCAGGGATTGGCCGTCACGGCTGATTCCGAGATTCACAATGCGTCCCGGCGGAATTTCGCGGATCATGCGGCGCAACTGCTCGACGCCTTCCACCTGGTTGCCGTTAATGGTGAGAATTACGTCGTGCTCTTTGACTCCGGCTTTTCCAGCAGGAGCGTCCTGATCGACCAGAGTTACTTCGACGCCGTGTTCTTCTTTCAATTTCAGCACGGACAATCGGTCCGAAGTTACGTCGCGCGTATCGACGCCCAGATATGAACCGCCGCCGGAGTCTTCGCTGGAATAACCGAAGGCCTCGCTGAAAGGCTCTTGCGAACAGAGCTGGCCGCCGCTGGTGACGGCTGTGAAGATAGGCAAAATCAATACCGCGAGGATCGATCTACGCATGGTTCGTTCCTCCTCCTACAAGTTCAGCACTTGCCACTCTAGCGACTGGCGAGAAAGGTAATATCTCCAGTCGTGGTGCGCACTTTGAGTGTCGGACCGCCTCCGTTCAAATTGCCTTCGGCAGTAGCTGTGCCGGGCCCCCACTCGCCGCCTTCCGTTGTAACTCGAATCTCGGAAAAATCCGAGCGGATGCGGTGGCCATTGGCCAGATCGATCGATGCTCGGACCGTGATGTTCAGATTAGGCGCCAGGTAAACCGTAATGTCGCCGGCTGAAGTCTCAAGTACAGAATCGGTGCGCTCGCCTCCGGAGACGAACTTGGCCACGATACCGCCTGCCCCAGTCTCAGCCTTGGCCGCAGTGACCCCGTTTAGCGTAATGCTGCCGCCGCCGGTCTGAGCCCGAACTGCTCCAGTGGCCGAGCTCAGGCGAATGCTTCCACCGCCGGTTTCAATCTCTGCTGGTCCCGCAATCTCGCCCAACTCGATGCTGCCGCCGCCGGTCGTAACTTTGAGCGGTCCTGCACAGCGCTGCACCTCGATATTGCCGCCACCGGTCTGAAGCACGGCACCCTGCGTGCAGGAAGCTACTACCAGGCTTCCACCGCCGGTTTCGGCGTTGATCTTTCCCTTGGCAGCCCCGACCTTGATACTGCCACCACCGGTGCGGAGCGCGAGCTCTCCGCCGACGGTTCCAACATCGATGCTGCCGCCGCCCGTCTCGACATTGATCGCGCCCCCAATGTCATCGAGACGAATGCTGCCACCACCGGTCTCGCCCTCGACGCGTCCGCTAACACCGGTGGCGGTAAGGTCGCCGCCTTCGGTTTCAACCTTTACCAGCTCGGTGTTGCGGGGAATATTGATCACAAACTCGCTGGAGGAGCGGCGCGGCCGGCTGCCCTGCCATTCGCCCAGAACCCATGCCGTGTCTCCACGGACGGAGACGCTGATCTTGTAGGATTCGAATTCGCGGCGCGCTTTTTCTTCCGACCCAGCGTAAGAGTGATTGCTGATGACGTAGTTGATGTTCTGCTGGTTTCCGCCCACCACTCGCACTACCCCGGAATCCACCTTTACCCGCAGATTCTTTGCGGCCGCCAACGAGCCGGTTATCTGCCGCGACCATTTGCCATTGTCCTGATAGACACGAGTGTGTTCGTCAGGTCGCACTTCCTGCGCTACGGCCAGAGGCAGGAGCAACATCATCACAGCAACGATTTTGTTTATTTTTTTCAACTGTTCACCTTCCGATCTGTTGATTACTGCATCTCCAAGTGCGGAACCAATCCATCCCGCTGGCGTCATCCTGAGAGATTTCAGTCTCGAAGGATTTCGCGCGTACTGTCATCATTACCGATCAATTGCACATCCGCTTCACGCCAGATGCTTCGCAAGCTCAGCATGACGTCTGCATGCGCGAGGAGCTCTGCATCAGTCTTTGCTCGAAGCTCAATCTATTTCCGACATCTGGGACAGCACGTTGCGCGCCTGGCTGCGGATGTACAGGTTCTGATCGTTGTCCGCCAGCTTTTGCAGGACCACCCGCACGCTGCTGTCGGCCCGTACCGGCTCAAGCAAGTGAAGAGCCTGTGTCCGCAAGCCGGGATTCGAATCGTTCACCAGGGCTTCGAGTACGGCGTCGCGCACACGCACGTCATTCTTCACGTAAGATCCCAGTCCTTCGATCGCCTTTAGCCGCACGCCCGGATTCGAGTCATAGCGCAAGGCGTACAGCAGCGCCTCGCGCACCCGGATATCATTCGGCGCCTGGGTAAGCAGGTCGACGGAATCCATGCGCACACCCGAGTTGTAATTATTTCGGGTGGCGAACAGCAGCAACTGCTGGATGCGCTGATCATTCAACGATCCTTGCGCCTGCTGAGTAGAAACAGTGTTGTAGCGAATGCTGATCTGAGAAGACCCAGGCTCCTGGGAGATGGACTGGATTCCGGTGATGGAAGATTCCGTGGGCGCCGCGCCGGAGATGACGCCATCGACCGGGTTGCGTCCATTCATCATTTGATAGGTAGCGCCGATTCCGCCGGCGAAACCTAGAATGAAGATTGCGGCTGCCAGTGCGGGAGCCAGCTTGATGGGACGAAGCCAGGCGCCGGGATCAAACACCAGCCGCTGCCAGAAGCCGCCCTGCTCGGTGGTTTCGAGCTCCTCCTGAAGGCGCATGCGGGACGCTGTGATCAGATTGGGAGAGGGCTCCTGCACGGGAAACTGGGAGAGCGTGGCATGAAGCTGGCGGGCTGATTTCAGTTCACCCGCGCAAGCGGTGCAGCGCGCGATATGCTGCTCCAGTTCGTAACGAGCATCGTCAGCCAGCTCGTTGTAAATGTGCAGCAGAATATTTTCCTGGACCCATTCGCATTTCATAGTTTCACCCTTACGCGGGGGAAGTGTGGGTCTGACACTCTTGTCCGACGCCTTTGACTCTTGTGTTGCTCGTTCTTGTCTGCCGCCCTCGTCATCGCATGTCCGCCAGCGAGCCGCGCAATTTCTGAGTGGCCCGGAATAAAGTATTCTTTGCCGTCTCTTCGGTCGTATTCAGAATCTCGCCCACCGTTCTTAATTTCAGTCCTTGATAATGCTTCAACTCAAAAACCATGCGCTCGCGGGGCGTGAGTTTGTCGAGAGCATGATTGATGCGCGTTCCCAGTTCGCGACGCATCAGGTCGCGCTCGGGATTGGCGCCAGACCTGCCATCCGGCACCTGGGACAGCACGTCATAAGTTTCGCCCTGCGAATCTACCGCCACGGGCGCATCTTCCTTACGAACCTGCTTCTTTCGCAAGTGGTCCAGGCAAAGATTGGTCACGATGCGGTAGATCCAGGTATAGAAAGAGCACTCGAAGCGGAAGTTGCCCACGCTCTTGTACGCCTTCAGGAAAGCATCCTGATAAATGTCCTGGGCTTCGTGCTCCGACCCGGTCAGGTGCATGGCCAGCCGCAGCACCGCCTGGTCGTAGTGACGCACCAGTTCCTCGAAGGCAGCGCGGTTACCGCGTTGCGCCTCGCGAACCAGCAACGTGTCATCGATACGGCCTAAACTGTGCCCAGCCATTTGGCCCCGAGCGAGGGGGTCCTGGGATCCGTTGCTTCGTTCTACCCCGCGACTCGCGTCCGGATGCGAACATCCGGCAACCGCTAGATTTACTGCCCATGCATCGGCCGGCATCTCTGGTTGTCCTCGACTAAGCCGGGTGCCCTGCCGTTCTTCCCGGTTGCATAGCTATGGACGTGACAGCAAAAGAACCGTGAGCACAAATTATAGGAGTTTGGCCCTTTCCGTGCATGGACTTAGTGGGGTACGGTCCTGCGGTGTCATCCTGAGCGCGGCAGCCTCGAACGCCAGGCTGCGGACAGGCTTATAGGGGTCCTTCGACTACGAAGCTGCTTCGCGAAGCGAAGCAGCTCCTCCGCTCAGGATGAAATTACGATGATCTGGTGCCGCTCATGGCCTAACCAGATCAGTCCCTCGATCCGTTCCGGATGGCGCGGGAACAGCCAGGAAGGACAGCCAGCGCTCCGGCAGATATCGCCGCAGCACGTAGTATTCGTTCTCCGGGCGATTGTCCTGGAGTGCCGGGACTTCAGGGGCTGCGGAGATTAACTGCTGGAGCGGTAGTTCCTGATTGAGTACGATCGCAAACTCGCCTTTCGGCGTAGTTTCGGGACCCCACTCAACTAAATCCTTCGCGGCCTTGACGGGCAGGCGCTGGGCCAATTCCAGCGGTGTTCGTAAGGCTATGGGCTGGTCGCTGGCCAGGAAGTGAAAGCCTTTTCCGTCCAGCGAGTGAAAGACGCGGACGTAAGGAAAAGACTCCTGCAACGCAGCGGCGACTGCGGACTTCACAACGGCGTCACCCGAGGGCAGCCATTGTTGCAGGATGCCACCTGGCAAAAGTCTGCGGCCTGCGATCGAATAAAATTCTTTCGAGTAAAGCAGGCTGGTACCTGCCGCTTCTACCGGCGGAGGCGGGTCGATGGTGATCACGTCATATTGCTCGGGATTGCGCTCCAGAAAACGCCGGCCATCGTCAATCACAATACGAGAAAGCGGTGAGCCCCGCAGCTCCGGCGCGTCGGAATGGAAGTACCAGAACAAACGCGGGACGCTGGGCACCAAATCCACTGCGGTGGTCGGGATATCCCACGAGAGCAGCGAACGGTACGTTGTTCCCATTCCGAAGCAGACGACCAGGGCTTTTCGCGGAGCATGATCGAGGAAAGCCAACGGCAGGTGCGCCATCATTTTGGTGATGGGAGTCAGTGAAGTGATTCCAATTCCATTTACCAGGAGGCTCTTGTTCATCCCCTCGCCGGTGGCGATGACGGTTGCAGTATGGTCCCGAAGAACCTGGCGCTGAGCAAACTGGTCTTCGAACCCTTTCATGGTAAATACCGCCACAAAGGCAAGGACTGCGAGGGTGAATGAAAGGCGGTTTTGCAAAGTCTGCTTCGCGGCCTTCTCGTATCCGACTGACCAGCGCGGCAAAATACCGATCACCAGCCACGGCAGAGCAAAGGTGAACAGCACCCAGCGTTCGTTCATCATGGGCAACAGGATGAAACCCGCGACCAGCGGCCCGAGAATGCATCCGGCGATGTTGACCGCATACGCTCGGCCAGCCCGGTCTGGATCTCCCTGCGACCAGCGATCCACCAGCATCGGAGTCACAAATCCGAGAAGGGCTGAGAACGGGCCGATACCCACCATCAGGCGCATCAATCCAGCATAGGACCGTGAAATAAGAAATTGCGGACTGGCGGTAAGCAGCGGCAGCAGGCAGACGAATCCGAGCAGGCCCCAGACCAGTCCGCCTTCCCGATCGTGGATGCGGCTCCAGTAGCGGTACACGCGCGATCCGATAAAAGTTGCGGCCAGATAGATCCCCAGGATCGATGCGAATGCGTACACCACAGTTCCAAGATACGGAGTGAACTGGCGGATCCAGACTACCTCGGCGCCCAAACTTGTGAGCCCGGTAAGAAAGAGCAATATCAGCGGCTTCCTGTCGACTGGAGAGGAGACTGAGCCTTCCAGCGCGAAGTCGCGTTTCTGAGATTGATCTTTTTGGGTGGACGATCGCAGCGCGAGGCAGATCGCCGCGACAAACAGGAACCCATTCAGAAATGCCCCGATCTTCAGCGTGCCTCGGAAGCCGTACATTTCGATCATGAACAACGGCACGATCGCGCCCGCCAATGCGCCCAGAACATTCGCTACATAAAGAAAGCTGAAAGATCGCGGGTAAAGGCGACGGCCGCGTTCGTTGATGGCCAGCATGGCCAACGGAAACGTTGCACCCATACAGACGCACCATGGCATCAGCGTGAACGCGATCCATGCTCCGGAGCACAGGTAGTAAGGCAGGGAGGAGGAAATCGAGAATCGCTCCAGCAGGCTTCTTCCCCAGAACAATTCAACAGGAACGGCAAGCGCTGAAATCCCGATCAGGAGTTCTGCAAAGGCATAGAGATGGAGGGCTGGCAGATTGAAGCGGGACCTATACTTTTGGATTGCGTAACCGGCACCCAGGGAACCCAATCCGAGGCCAGCCATGAACATCGAGAGGACGACTGAAACCAGGGCGCTGGTGACGCCGAACTGCGCCATTGACAGGCGCAGCCAGACGATCTCGTAGAGGATGCTGCAAAAGCCCGAGACGAAGAAGAAGAGGAAAAACCATCCCATCAAGGCGCCTCTGGAAGCAGTCTTGGTTTCGCTTCTTTGCGTCTTCGCGTTCTTTGCGGAAGTTCTTTGCGGTTAAGACTTTGATTTTGAGGCAGGTCAAAACCATAACCGCAAAGGTTTCGCAAGAGTCGCGAAGAAAACCGGCCGCATGATGCACGCGGCCCGGAGACCGCTGATGGGGGAGGAAACTGAAGCTTGTCCCGACAGCTTTTTATCCAGGAATCGAGGACAAGCTCCCAAACGCGTATCTACTCTGTCGCTTCTTTCTCGATGACCACCTTCAGGTGCGTGGTCACGTCCTTGTGTAACTTGATGGGGACGGTAAACTCGCCCACGGTCTTGAGCGGCTCGTGGATCTGAATCTTGCGGCGATCCAGGTCAAAACCTTTCTTGGCCAGCGCGTCCGCGATGTCGCCGGACGTAACTGACCCGAAGAGCTGATCGTTTTCGCCTGAGCGGCGCTGGAAAGAAACCGATACGCCTTCGAACTGCTTGGCCAGGGCTTCGGCGCCGGTTTTCTCTTTGGCGGAACGGCGGACGGAGGCGGCCTTCATCTGCTCGATGACAGCCTTGTTGCCCTTGGACGCCTGGATCGCGAGCTTTTGCGGCAGCAAGTAGTTGCGTCCGAAACCCTCGGCAACTTTTACCACGTCTCCACGCGAGCCCAGCTTGGGCACATCTTCTTTCAATATGACTTCCATGACATGACTCCCTTAGAAATTCTTTCGCCACGGATTTACGCGGATTTCTACGGATCAATCAAAAATTAGCAAAGCTGTGAAGATCCGTGTAAATCCGTGGCCGGTTTTTCTTACGAAGCGCGGCCGGCAAATGGCAACAGTGCAATGTTGCGCGCCTGCTTGATGGCCAGCGACAGACGCCGCTGATGCGGAGTGCAAACTCCGGTCAGGCGCCGTGGGACGATCTTGCCGCTCTCCGCCACGAACTGGGCAAGCAGCCGAACGTCTTTGTAATTGATGGCTTCGATTTTCTCCACGCAGAATTTGCAAACCTTCTTGCGTCGAAAATATTTGCGTCCACCTTCGCGGCCGCCACCCGGCCCGCCGGGACGCGGGGGACGCCGTTCGCGATCGCCAAACGAAGGACGGTCGCCAGCTGGACGGTCGCCGGAAGGACGATCTCCTCCCGCTGGACGCTCTCCACCAGAACTTGCCGCAGTTGCTCTAATTTCTTCTGCCATGA
Organism: Terriglobia bacterium; assembly: GCA_963795245.1. Taxonomy (GTDB): domain Bacteria; phylum Acidobacteriota; class Terriglobia; order Terriglobales; family Acidobacteriaceae; genus JAIQFF01. The sequence goes on from CAWCHA010000002.1 coordinate 416,025, forward strand.
TGCTCCTTGATAATCAGTCGTCGGCCTTCAGTCTTCAGTCGTCAGCAAACCAAAGTCTCAATCGTCTTGCTGGCGACTGATGACCGACGACTGACGACGGGTTTACGCTGTGACTTCTGCCGCTTCGCCGCCGGTTTCTGTTACCGGGGCTGGGGGCGGAGTCTTGCGTTTGGCGTCGCGGATCGCTTTGATCTTGTCGAGACGCTTTTGTTCTTCGTCGATGCGCACCGTGATGAATTTGATCACCGGTTCGGTGACGCGCAGGCGGCGTTCCAGTTCGTGAATCAACCCGCCACTACCTTCCACGGTGAGCAGCACGAAGACGCCGTCGTGAAATCGGCGAACCACGTAGGCGAGGCGACGCTTGCCCATCTTCTCCACGCTCTTCACGTTTCCGCCTGATGAAGTGACCGCGGTTTCAAGCGTGGAAATCAGCTTGTCCTGCTCCTCTTCCACCATGTCGGGGCGGACGATAAACATCAGTTCATAAGTACGATTCATTTTCTCTCCATCTTCCAGTTCGTGTGGTCGCGGGCGACCCCGCCCGCGGCTTTGACTTTTGAATCTCGCGGGCGAGCCGCCCGCGACCACACGGTCCTACATTGCTTCTGCTTTCCGGTTGAAGCGGTTCATCGCGACAGCCGGGCCTTCTTTCAAAATCACATTGACCGCTTCGGCGGCCTTCTCCAGTACTTCGTCCACTATCTTCAGTTGCGACTTACGAAATGGAGTCAGTACAAACTTCACGCCATCCGCAATCTTGCGTTCCGGGGAAATTCCCAGCCGGATTCTTAAAAATTCCTGCGTTCCCAGCGCCTCAATGATCGACTTCATGCCATTGTGTCCCGCCGAACTGCCGCGCTGGCGGATACGAATCGTGCCCAGCGAAAAATCCAGCTCGTCGTAGATCACAATCAGGTCCTTCTCCGGCCTGATCTCGTGCTTGGCCACCAATTCACGAACCGAAATACCGCTCAGGTTCATGAAGGTCTCTGGCTTGGCCAGCAAGACCAGTTCTTCTCCCATAGTCGCGCGGGCCGTGAGCGCGCGGCACTGGCGGTTTCTCACTTCCACGCCGCTATCGTTGGCGATGCGGTCGATGGCGAGGAATCCCAGATTGTGCGGCGTGAACTGGTATTCAATTCCCGGATTGCCCAACCCGACAATCAGTTTCACGCTGCGTTAATCCGCCCCGCACCCTCAACGAACCACGTAGGGACGGGCGCCCTCGCCCGTCCCGGTCGAGCAAAGCTCGACGATTTCTGGCCAAAACCAAACACTGCTGTCGCTGCGCTCGACCAGGACGGGTCGGAGACCCGTCCCCACACAGTCCTTGCCACCACCCTCGCCCAAGCCCAGCTACTTCTTCTCTTTCTTTTCTGCCTTTTCCGGCTTCTCGGCGGCTTCGCCGTCTTCGCCCTCGGCATCCTGCTTGCCCTTCTTGATGACTTCGGGCTCGGCAGGGGTCGCGCCGGCTTCAGCGGCAACGGCATCTGCTGCCGGAGCCACTTCTTCCTTAACCGTGGTGACGTGGGCCACGGGCTGGTTCTCGTCGGTGATGAACGTAATCTTCTGGGCGTCGTGCGTTAGATCGGAGACGCGCAGAACTTTGCCGAACACCAGTTCGCTGACGTCCGCTTCAATGACGCTCGGAATGTCGCCAGGCAGGCACTCGATTTCCACTTCGCGCAGAATCTGCTCCATGATGCCGCCCTGTTGCTTCACTCCGGCAGCTTCGCCCGTGAGCACGATGGGCACGCTGACCGTAAGCTTCTTGTCCATGGCGATGCGCTTGAGGTCGATGTGCAGCAGATGGCTCTTGATGGGCTCATACTGCCAGTCCACGATCATGGCCTTGGTGCTCTCGCCGCCTTCGACCGCCAGATCGAAAATGGTGTTGTGCCCGGTCTTGGAATGCAGAATGCGCGTCACTTGACGGGGGTCGAGGGTGACCGGCAACGAATCTTTGCCGGCGCCGTAAAGGACACCGGGAATTTTGCCGCCCATACGTACGCGGCGGGCCACATTCTTGTTGCCTGGGGTTCGCGGTTGCGCTTCCAGAACGTTGCTTTCAGTAGTTGCGGTTGCCATAAATTTTTGATTCCTATAGGAACAATCTGCTGACGGACGTCTCTTCGTGAATCGACTGGATCGCGCGTCCGATCAAACCAGCGATCGTCAAGACTTTGATCTTCGGTTCCTGCCGGGCGGCTTCGCTCAGCGGGATGGTGTTGGTCACAACTACTTCAGTAATGCAAGACTTCGAAATGTTTTCCACCGCCGGGCCCGAAAGCACCGGGTGCGAAGCGCACGCATACACCTGGCTGGCCCCGTTTTCCATCAGCGCGGATGCGGTTTTGACCAGCGTTCCCGCGGTGTCGATCAAATCGTCGATGACCAGGCAAGTGCGTCCGTTGACATCGCCGATTACGTTCATGATCTCTGCCACATTCATCTCCAGACGGCGCTTGTCGACAATGGCCAGGGCTGAATCCATCTTCTTGGCAAAAAACCGGGCGCGCTCCACGCCGCCTGCATCCGGAGAAACCACCGTCAGGTTCGGCAAATTCATCCGCTTGAAGTGGTCTACCAGCACCGGCGATGCAAATAAATGATCTACCGGAATATTAAAAAATCCCTGCAACTGCGGCGCGTGTAAGTCCACGATCAAGGCGCGATCCGCACCCGCGGTGGTCAACAGATCGGCCACCAGCTTCGACGATATCGGCACCCGCGGCTTATCCTTGCGGTCCTGCCGGGCGTAGCCAAAGTACGGAATCACCGAAGTGATGCGCCGGGCCGAGGCCCGCTTCAGCGCATCAATCATCAACAGCAACTCCATCAGGTGCTCGTCCACCGGATGACAGGTGGGCTGAAGCACGAATACATCCGCCCCGCGCACGTTCTCCTGTATCTGGACGTACGCCTCGCCGTCACTGAAACGCGTAACTTGCGCCTGCCCCCGTGTCAGCCCGAGGAAAGCACAGACTTCATCGCACAGCGGCTCGTTGGCTGTGCCACAAAAGATCTTGAACTTATCGTCCACCCGGGAACGCTGAGGCTTGCGCTCAGGTTTCTCGTCGGCGTTCATCTGGGCCTTCTTTTCGGTCGCTGTCGCAAGAGTAGCCATAGGGTCAGCCTTTAGCTTTTAGCTCTTAGCCTTTAGCTCGAATCCACAACCGTCAGCTCGGTGCAGCTAAAAACTAATGGCTAAGAGCTGGGTTTCTGGCTGGGCCGCTAGGATTCGAACCTAGACAAAGTGCGTCAAAGGCACTTGACCTACCATTAGTCGACGGCCCAGTAAATCGAGTTTCTGGTTTCTAGTTTCGGGTAAACTGCGTGCCCGCATTATCCTCTGGAAACTAGAAACCGGAAACTGGAAACTTTTTCCAGTACTGCCGTCGCGTCAAGGTAGTGGTGACCACTGCCGGCACGCCTTCGCGCTGCAACCTGGCCGCTGCCTTCTGGCCCAATGCCCGCGACGCAAACAGCCCATAGAGCGCGGACCCGGAGCCTGAGAGCGAGGCGTAAAAAGCCCCCGCACGTTCCAGCACACTCTTAACCTCACGCAATTCGGGATACTTAGGAAAGACGACCTGTTCAAAGTCGTTTTCGATCCCGGTACGGACAAGGTCGAGAAGCGAGGTCTCGGCCCGGCCCCTGCCTTTACTCACAGGGACACCGGATAAAGGTTGACCACTCAGCCACGCAGAAACCACGCGACCGAACTCAATCATTCTATCGGAGGGGAGCAGGGGCGTCAATTTTCCACGATCCACGTAGGGACGGCTGCCCCGAGCCGTCCTAGCCGAGCGCAGCGGGGCAGGCTCTTTGCCAGAGCCATTAATCATCGCATCCCAATCCGCAAACGCCTTGGGCGTCGAAACTCCAATCTCCGGCGTAGCCACTACACAACAAACAGAAGGCAAATCCGGCAGCGGATAAACCTCTTCCCCGCGTCCCACACCTAGGACTGTTCCACCGATGAGGAACAAAGGCAGGTCCGAGCCGACCTCGGACGCAATGCGCAACCTCTCCGCTCCGGGCAATTTCTTCTTCAGCGCCTGTTCGAGCGCAAGCAGCACAGCCACAGCATTCCCGGACCCAGCACCCAACCCGCCCTGCACCGGCAATCGTTTGTCGATGGTGATGGTGACGCGACCGCGCGCTTTGAGACTCGCCATAACCCGTTCCGCAATGCGGTAACAAGTGTTGGTCTGATCTTTTGGAACACGTGGGTCGTCACAAACAATCTCTATACCAGTGCCTCGGACGACTTGCACGCGAATGATGTCGTGCAGCGCGATCGTCTGGTAGACGGTCCGGAGATCATGAAAGCCGTCCGGGCGCGGCGCGCCGATAGAAAGCCCGAGGTTGATCTTGGCGAAGGATCGTACAGTGACGGTCTTGGCGGGGGCCATGCGCGATGATTTAACCACAGAGGACACGGAGCTTTGGCGCTCTGAAGCTTCTATCCGCAGGATCCGCGAAATCCGTGGCCAGGTTATGTTCTTTTCTTGTAGTGGATCGTGAACTCAAACCCAGGATTCGCCGGAAACAACTCTGCGACTTTCTTCAACCGTTCCGCCATCTGCGTCGGCGCCAGCAACGGATAATCGCGCTCGCGCAGATCGTAATAATCCACATCGATGAATAGCGACAGCAGATAGATGGAGATGGCGTCGGAAAAGCTGGCGGCCAAATATTCGTTCTTATACTTTTCCGCGTCGGGACCGGGTTCACCGGCCAGCTTGCGCGACTCCCATGCGTCCAGGGAGGTCTCGCCGCGGGCTTTGTTCTGCACCTGTTTCCAAACCAGATCGGCGAAATCCTGAGATACGCCGGCGCGTTCGACAACGGCATGTCCTACGTTGATATAGAACTCAAACGCCACGGAGAACTTGTCGTCCATGAGGCGGGTGGAAATGAAGACGCACTGCGAGTCGCCCAGGTCGAGATTGCGATGGCAGACGGCGTTGTCGCTCAGCGCGACGTCGTAGCGATCCGCGATGACGGTTTCGGCGCCCTGATTCACGGTCAGCGGGACGAAGTAATAAGCCTTGCGTTTCAGCGCAGCGGCGGCGGCATCGGGCACGGCGGAGACCATGCGCTCCAGGTCGGATTGAGGAACGGTAATCTCTCCCGAAGCGGCGTAACAAATTCCATTTGGAGCTTGCGAGACGGGAGTCAGACGAACGACCTCCGCTGGGGGACGCGTAATTGGCGGTGCTGCTGGCGGCATGAGTAGTATTCTAGCGCAAAGCTACCGGCTATCAGCTTTCAGTGCCTGCCCATGGGCGAAACTCAGAGCCGTTACAATCGAGACAATGTCTCGCGTTAAATCGCCTTCCTTAGCTCTGCGATGGTCGCTGGTAGCGCTGCGCGTGCTGCTGGTGACGTTTCTGCTGGCGCTGCTGGCATTCGCGGTGTGTTTGTTTCTGGGAATCGCGGGGCTCTGGATCGGCGCAGTCGTGCGGGGCGGTCATCCTAACATGACGATTGCGTACCGGGAGATCGCCTTTCCGGCGGCCCTGGTCGCGGGTGCTATAGCGCTGTTAGCGGCAGTAATTGTGGAGATCCGGCACCATCAGCGGCAAACTTCGTAACCCTGCTGATTTGATAACGGCTCATGTGGGGACAAACCGCCCCCAGTTGTCCGCGGCGAGCGCAGCTCGCCAGAGGTTCTCCTGACTTTCAGGGTCTGATGTGTGTGGCCCTCAACCTTAAACCCTTTGCGGAACTGTGCTCTGCCTGGGAACCGGAGGCGGTTGTCACCACGTGAGTGGTGGTAACTTATTCCTGGATGATTGTCGGTACCGGCATCGATATCGCGGAGGTTCCACGCATTGCACAAACCATTGCGCGGCATGGCGACCGTTTTCTTCAACGCGTGTTTACCGAAGGAGAGATCCGCTACTGCGATTCCAAGGCCAATCGCATCGAGCGCTATGCCGCTCGTTTCGCCGCCAAAGAAGCGGGAATGAAAGCGCTGGGCACGGGATGGAGTCATGGCGTGCGCTGGCGTGATATCGAAGTGTCGCGTCAGCCCGGGGGACGGCCTACGATAACGTTCCATGGCAAGGCAGCCGAATTTGCGGCGCGGCTGGGGGCGGTCCATGTCGCGCTGTCGCTATCGCACACAGCTGAGCAGGCCATCGCGCAAGTGATTCTGGAAAATTGAAGCACCCGAAGGGCACTCCTGCTTCTGTTAAACTGGCCGCGTTCCGGATAAACCTTTCGTGATCAGTGAGCCATCTCCTCTGACCCCAGCCAGCAACACTCCGAATCGGGCGATGCTTTTCGGCATGGCGCTGTGCAGCTTTGCCGCGCTCCTGCTGGAATTGGCGCTGACCCGTTTGTTTTCCGTCGTGCTGTTTTATCACTTCGCTTTTCTGGCAATTTCCATCGCTCTGCTCGGGCTCGGCGCTGGGGGCGTGTTTGCGCACCTGAGAAAAGACGAACTGGCGCGCTTCGAAACTCGCGCCCTGGTTTCGCGGCTGTGTTCGATCAATGCGCTGATTGTTCCGGTGGTGCTCGTCATCGTGCTGCGCATTCCGGTCTCGCTGGAAATCTCCAAAGCAAATTTCCTCAGGCTCACCGCAATCTATCTGGCCTCTGCCGTTCCCTTCTTTATTACGGGACTGGAATTTTCCATCGTGTTTGCGCGTGAGGCCAAACACGTTTCTCCGCTCTATGCTGCTGACCTGGCAGGAGGAGCGCTGGCCTGTCTTGCCATCGTGCCCCTTCTGAACTGGCTGGGCGGTCCGAACACTATATTTTTCACCGGCGTGTGCATGGCGGCGGCCGGGATGGTGTGGGCCGTCGACAGAAAATCGCGAAGATCTGCCGCCGGCCGCGCCATATTTGTGCTGGCCCTGATTGCGGTCAATCATTCCGGCAAACTCTTCGACATCGTCTATGCCAAGGGCGGATTCCGCGATGCCGCGTGGGTAGAGTTCGCGCGCTGGAATGCCATCTCCCGCGTCGAAGTCGACACCCAGGGCAAGGGCAAGGCGATCGTGATCGATGCCGACGCTTCCACTTACCTGATGAATGTCGATCCCAAGCATTGGGAAGGGCCCTGGGAAAGAAATCTGATGTCAGCGCCGCCGGCGCTGGCCAATGTGCTGCGCCCCCACGGTGAATTCGCCATCATCGGCCCGGGCGGAGGTGTGGACGTGTTGCGCGCGGTGGGCAATGGCAGTCCGAGCGTGACCGGGATCGAGATCAATCCCATTATCGCCAACACCATCATGCGCGGCCGCTACGCGGATTACACCTTCCATCTTTATCAGTTGCCAGAAGTTCACATTCACGTGACCGATGGTCGATCATTTGTCCGCAATGCCAGGCAGCAGTTCGACGTCGTGCAGATGACGCTGGTGGACACATGGGCCTCCACCGCCGCGGGCGCTTTTGCGCTGAGCGAAAACAGCCTGTACACGGTGGAAGCGTTCCGCGAATATTTCGAGCATCTGCGGCCGGATGGAATGATCGCCATCACCCGCTGGGAGTTTCAACAGCCCCGCGAGGCGTTGCGCGTGATTTCCGTCGCCATGCAGGCGTTGCACGAAATGGGAGTGGCGAACCCTGCCGGCAACTTCATCGTGGTTTCCGAGGGACATCTGGACGCGGACGGAATCCCCGTTGTGGTGTTAGCCAAGCGCACCGCGTTCACCGCCGAAGAGGTGGGACGGGTGCGGGAACATATGGCTTCGCACCCCAAGCTGGCCCTGCTCTACGCGCCGAGTGAGGCTTCGACCACATCTGTCGCCCAGCAAGACCGGTATTCCGCCAGCGCCGATTCTTTTACTCAGCTCATCCAGTCGAACGATCCCCAACGATTTGCGGAACGTTACCCCTACGATGTTTCTCCGGTGACGGACAACGCTCCGTTTTTCTTTTTCACTCTGAAGCTTGGCCAGATCCTGCATCCGAAGTCACTGATGCAAGGGATCGACTGGAAAGTGAATCTGGGTGTGGCCGTTCTGGGGATGGTGTTGGCAATTTCGCTGCTGGCCGTGTTGTTGTTTCTGGTGGTTCCCCTGGTCCGCGGCGCTCGAGGTCAGCAGCCTCGGCCGGTCCGCCTGCTTTACTTCATCGCTGTGGGTCTGGGATACATTCTGGTGGAGATCGCGTTCATCCAGCGCTTCGTCCTGTTCCTCGGGCATCCGGTTTACGCCTTGACCGTGGTTGTATTCCTGCTCCTCCTTTCCAGTGGGGCGGGCAGCATGGTTTCCCGCTGGTGGCTGGCGAACACCAGCCGGGTCTGGATCCCTTTACTGCTGATTGCCGCCGCCCTGCTGGTCTATGTTGCCGTGCTGCCCAGCCTGCTGGGACATCTGGTAGGACTGCCGTTCCCGGCGAAGCTCCTCATCAGTGCGGGATTGCTGGTGCCGTTGGGCTTCGCGATGGGGATGCCGTTTCCCACCGGTTTGCGGGCCCTGTCCGACGCAACTGCGGGGAACCTGGTGGAGTGGGCCTGGGCCATGAACGCGGCGTCCAGCGTACTGGGATCGGTATCGGCCATCATTATTGCCATCCAGTTTGGACTGAATGTCACTCTGGCAACCGGAGCCGCTGCCTACCTGATGGCGATCGTCCTGGCAACAACGCTGCGGTCGCGGTGAATGCGTGTGTGGTCGCGGGCGGGCCGCCCGCGAGATTCAAAAAAACAAAGCCGCGGGCGAGCCGCCCGCGACCACACGAACCACATTTACCCCTGCGACACCGGAAAAAACGAAAAGAACTTACTGTCTGCTATGATTCTGGGCTAAGCCGTGCCTGTATCACGGAGAGAACAATCCTTGCTCGGGAGAATGCGTGCCTAGCCAGAAGCAGTTGAAGTGGTCTCAGCTGAAGGTGGGGCTCACGGTGCTGGCGGCGAGTGTCACGCTCGGCCTGCTGATCTTCCTCATGAGCGGTACGGGCGGGCTGTTCACCAAGAAAATCGAACTGAAATCTTATTTCGACAACGCCAACGGTTTGCGCGAAGGCGCGCCGGTACGCCTGGCGGGCGTGGACATCGGTAACGTGAACAAGATCCTCGTCGTGCGGGACGTCAAGCGACAACTGACCCCCGTGGAAGTGACGATGAAAGTCAGCAGCCGCTACCTGTTTGGCCTGCGCAAGGACTCGCTGACTCTGCTCGCCACCGCGGGTGTGCTGGGTGAAACTTACATCGACATCGACAGTTCGCAAGCCAAACTTGCCCAGGCTGCCGACGGAGATACACTGCCCAGCCGTGAAGTGCCGGATTTCGGAGACATGGTGCGCGCCGGCCAGGGCACGCTGCAGAACATGGATGCCCTGCTGAAGCGGCTCGACCGTATTGTTGCCTTCGTCGAGAGCGGCCAGGGTTCAGTCGGCAAACTGCTGTACGATCCCACGCTCTATAACCGCTTGAACTCGACGGTGAACGAATTTCAGGGACTGGTGAATCAGGTAGCTCAGGGTAAAGGCACGCTGGGCAAGCTGTTCTCCGACGAGGAGCTATACAACAAGGCCAATGGCACCATCGACAAAATAAACATCGTGATTGATGACATCAATGCGGGCAAAGGCAGCGCCGGAAAATTTCTTAAGGATCCTGTGCTTTACGACAACGCCAACGCCACCATCGCGAACGTCAAGAAGCTCACCGACGACATCAATGCCGGAAAAGGCCCCATTGGCATGTTGGCCAAAGACGAAGAATTTTCACGCAAGCTGAAAAATACGATGGACAAGCTTTCCGCGATATCCGATCGCCTGGAAGCGGGAGAAGGTTCCGCCGGAAAACTGCTGCGCGATCCCTCGCTCTACAACAATGCGGATCAGATGCTGGTTGAGACCCGCAGCCTGGTGAAGTCGATCCGTGAAAATCCGAAAACGTATCTGACGATCCACTTCAAAGTTTTCTAAAGAATGTGGGCGCGAGCGCCCGCTCATGCTTTCCCACCACAGACCACGCGGGGACAACCGCCCCCGGTTGTCCAGGCGGAGCGCAGCTCCGCTTGATTTCGTGTCGGACGAAAACATTATTTCGGGTTGGGCAAAACATTGTCGGGCTGCGCTCGACTGGACAACCGAGGGCGCTTATCCACACGCAGTTTGTGGCGCCTAGATGCTTCTGGTGGATTCTGCTTGTTCGTGGGCGTGGTAGCTGGAGCGCACCATGGGGCCGGACTCGACGTGGCGGAAACCCACCCGCAGCGCCTGTTCTTTCAGGTAGGCAAATTCATCGGGAGTGTAGAAGCGGGAAATCGGGAGATGGTCGCGCGACGGCCGCAGGTATTGTCCGACCGTAAGAATGTCCACACCGCGTGAGCCCAGGTCGCGGAAGACTTCGATCAGTTCGTCCATCGCTTCGCCGAGCCCGACCATCACTCCGGATTTTGTCACCGTGGCGGGAGCAAACTTCTTCGAGTTTTCCAGTAAGCGCAGAGTGCGTTCGTAACGCGCGCCGGAGCGTACTGAGCGGTACAGTCGCGGAACCGTCTCAGTGTTGTGATTCAGCACATCAGGTTTCGCGTCGAGGACAATCTGCAATGCTTCGTCCAGCCCCTGAAAGTCGGGGATGAGAACTTCGACCCGGCAATCCGGCATCAACTCTCGGATCTGGCGGATGGTCTCGGCGAAGATGCGCGCACCGCCCAGATTGTCGTCATCGCGATTCACGCTGGTGACGACCGTATGCTTCAGTCCAAGAGTAGCGACGGCTTCGGCTACGCGGCGAGGCTCATCCCACTCGATTGGGCCGGGCTTGCCTTTGGGCACCGCACAAAAACCGCAGCGCCGGGTACAAATGTCACCCAGCAACATGAAAGTGGCGGTGCGATGATTCCAGCATTCCCCGATATTGGGGCACTGCGCCGATTCGCAAACCGTATGCAGTCCCAGGCCGCGGGCGAGTTTCTTAAGTTCATGAAAATTCTCGCCAGCGGGAGCCTTCGCCCGGAGCCACGCCGGCTTGGGTTGCCGGACGGGAGGGCTGAGCTCGATCTGTATGAGTTGGGAATTGGCCGCCATCGTAGGCTTTAAGTTTACAGGAAGCGGCAGGGAAATGTGGGCGCGAGCGTCCCGCTCGTGCCTACATCAAGCCTTTAGTTCTCCAGGTAGGCTTCGATCCATTCCTTAATGCGCTGGCGGCGCTCGTCCTTATTGTCAAAACGAACTCCAAAAGTCTTGTCGGGCTTACGCCAACTGACTTGGGCCTTCACCCAGATGCGGGGCAGAGTCAGCAGGGCGAATGAAACTTCAACGTCAGTGCCGATCGAGATATCTTCCGGGCTTTTGACCGACATGCCACCCGTGCTGATCTCCTTGCTGGTGGCGGTAAAGCGGCGGCCATCGTTCGTCACCATCGCGATTTCGGTGATGATCGGGATACGCACGTAACGGCGAAATTCGTGCAGCACCAGCATCTGCGTGGCCCGGACCAGTTTCAGAGCGGCTTGCCGCTCCAGCGGTTCGTGAAACACAGCGTTGACGCCGTATCTCGAAAACTTCATTGCCTCCTGGGCACTGCCGCCCAGTCCGTAGATCACCATGCGACCGTTCGAAGCCGAGGTCCGTACCGCTTCCATCACCGGAACGGCTTCCGGCGTCAGGTGCACGACGCAGGCTTCCAGTTTTTCGCCCTGCAAACGTGCCCGGACGTCGCCGGTCATGACCAGGGTTTCAATTCCAAATTGTTTGAAACAATCGATGAGCAGAGCGCGAGCTGGTTCCTTGATGTCGACCAGAGCGACTCTGGCAGAGGTCTTTTTTGTACGAGGTGACGGCGGCGCGAGAACGATTCCAGACGATTTTTGCATGGCGATGGGGAAAGCCCCGAGACACTATTCTGGCTTGCCTTGCCGCCCCTTGGCAAAGGGATAGAAGGACAATATGCGGGTACCAAGGTTCCATTACCCGAAATGGGCTGGCTACGGTCGCAATCGGCCAGCAAGCCTATATTTTCGTATAACTTACGTCAGGTAACCGAGGCCATAATGGGAAGGCTCGTCGCATGAAATCCGCGTGCTAAAAGGGGGCCGTGTTAAATTGACTTGCCAAAGCTGGCGGCCTGACGCTACCCGCTGCACTACCTCCTCAGAATGATTGGAAAGACCATATCGCACTACCGCATCTCTCAGAGACTTGGGGGCGGCGGCATGGGCGTGGTCTATGAGGCGGAGGACCTGCGCCTCGGGCGCCGCGTAGCTCTGAAGTTCCTGCCCGACGAACTGGCGCAGGATCCACAGGCGCTGGAGCGGTTCCGGCGCGAGGCGCGGGCCGCGTCTGCGCTCAATCATCCCAACATCTGCACCATCTACGACATTGGAGAAGACGAGAATCGCCAATACATCGTGATGGAGTATCTCGACGGCACGACGTTGAAATACCGCATCGAGGGTAAGCCGATCTCGATCGACCAGTTGGTGGATTTTGCGGCGCAGATTGCCGACGCGCTGGATGTGGCGCACACAGCTGGCATTGTCCACCGTGATCTGAAGCCGGCAAACCTGTTTCTCACTAAACGCGGGCAGGCGAAGGTTCTCGACTTCGGACTGGCAAAAGTGGCGGGACACGGGGCGCCAGAACCCATGGGCGCGTCGTTTGCAACGGCAGCGGTGGATGCGGCACATCTTACCAGCCCGGGCAGCACAGTAGGCACGGTCGCTTACATGTCTCCCGAACAAGCGAGAGGCGAGGAACTCGACACTCGCACCGATCTTTTTTCGTTCGGCGCGGTGCTCTACGAAATGGCGACTGGGCGTCAGCCGTTTACCGGAAACACTTCGGCGGTAATTTTTGACGCCATTCTGAACCGCGCGCCTGCTGCGCCGGTCCGGCTGAATCCCAATCTGCCGGCGGAGCTTGAACGCATCATCAATAAGGCTTTGGAAAAAGACCGCGACTTGCGCTACCAGGTTGCTTCAGAGTTGCGCGGTGATCTGAAGCGGTTGAAGCGTGAGCTTGACTCGGGCAGAAGTTCGTCGGTGAGTGTTTCCACACCGATTGCAGTGGCTGTGGACTCGACGCCTTCGGAGCTGTCTTCAGCTGAACCTCAACCCTCTCCGGCATCCACTTCCGCGGCGCAACCTGCGGCGGTCATCTCCGGTCCGGCTTCCTCGGCTGCGGCAGTGGTTTCAATACCAAAGAGTCGAAAGGTTTGGTACATCGCGGCGGCTGCATTGGCAGCGGCTTTCGCCATCGGCGGATTTTTCTACGCGCGCAGTGCCCACGGATTGACCGAAAAAGATTCCATTCTGTTGGCTGACTTCGTCAACACCACCGGCGACCCAGTGTTTGATGGAACTCTCCGGCAAGCTTTAGCGGTGCAACTTGAGCAGTCGCCCTATCTGAACGTTTTTCCCCAGGAGCGGGTGCGGGACACGCTGAAATTTATGGGACGGTCGCCCGACGAGCGAGTAACACCGGACCTGGCGCGGGACGTCTGCAAACGCGAAGGCATCAAGGCGGTGATGAATAGCGCGATCAGCAGCATCGGCACACAGTACGTAGTGGACGTCAACGCGATCAACTGCCAGACCGGCGACACCCTGGCGCACGAACAGGTTCAGGCCGACAAAAAAGAGCAAGTGCTGGGAGCGGTCGGGAAGGCGGCTTCGCGTTTGCGTGGCAAGCTGGGCGAGTCGCTGGCTTCCGTGCAGAAATTCGACGCGCCGATTGAAGAAGCTACGACGTCATCTCTCGATGCGCTCAAGGCTTTCAGCCTGGGAGAAACGGAGCGCGCCAAAGGCAACGAGTTCGGCGCAATTCCTTTTTATAAACACGCCGTCGAACTCGATCCCAATTTTGCCATCGCCTATGCGCGGGTGGGACAGGCTTACGCGAACACCGGACAGGTCGGACCGGCAATCGAAAACACCAAGCAGGCATTCGAACGGCGGGAGCGTACCAGTGAACTGGAGAAGCTTTACATCTCCACCCACTATTACGACATCGTCACCGGGGAAACTGACAAAGCGATCGAGGCCTATCTGTTGTGGAAGCGGACCTATCCCCGAGACTCTATCCCGACGAATAATCTTTCCTCGCTCTATGCGGCTATGGGCAAGTTCGATCAGGCCCTTCCCGAAGCCCTGGAAACGGTTCGCCTCTCGCCCAATCAGGCCCTGGGATACCAGAACATCGGCGGAGACTATCTGGGCTTGAACCGTTTAGCCGAAGCCAAGGCAGTGCGGGAAAAGCAGGTAGCGCAGGGTATGGATGACGCGCTCGATCACGCGGAGTTGTACGCCATCGCTTTTGTCCAGGGTGACACCGCGGGCATGCAGCGCGAAGTGGATTGGGGAAAGGGCAAGCCCGACGAATTCGACGTGCTACAGGCTGTAGCGGACGGCGGCGATGTCGAGAGGTAAGGTACACGCCGCCCGGGAAGCTTACGCTCAGGCGGTCGATGTGGCCCGCCGGGGAAAGTTCGATGAAATTGCAGCCCGCATACTGGCGGCGGCCGCATTACACGAAGCTGAGGTGGGAAATCCGGTGCAGGCGCGGGAAGGAGCGAAGGCGGCGCTGGCGTTAAGTCGAAACCGTTCCAGCCTGATCGCAAACGGGTCGGTGCTGGCTGCTGCGGGTGACGTGGCTGGAGCCACCGCGATCGTAGACGAACTGGCCCGACTCTATCCTCTACATACTTTTATCAATTCGATTTTTCTGCCCACTATTCGGGCACAGGTTGAAATCGAGCGGAACAACCCTGCCAAAGCCATCGAGTTGCTTCGGGCAGCGTCTCCATACGAATTCGGCGCGGTTGCGCGAGTGCTGCCGAATTACGTTCGTGGTTTGGCCTACATGAAGGCGCATCAAGGGCCGGAGGCGGCGGCAGAATTCCAAAAAATACTCGATCACCCCGGTATATGCGAGTTGAAGCCGGAGTGTACTCTGGCCCATCTTCAGTTAGGACGTGCCCGTGCATTGGCAGGAGACAGTAGCCGAGCCCGGACCGCTTACCAGAATTTCCTGGCACTGTGGAAGGACGCCGATCCTGATGTTCCCATTCTGAAAGAAGCCAAAGCCGAGTACGCCAAGTTGCCGCAGTAAAACGTGCCAATGTGGACGCGGGCGACCCGCCCGAGTGGTAGATCATCACAAGCCACTCGGTGAATCACTCAGATTGAGAGTGAGGTCTGGGCTCGTTCTAGAGACGGCAATCGACGCGCAGTGATTCAGCACCCAATCTGCTCCGGCAGCGACAAGTTCCGCATCTTTCACCGTTGTGCGAAAGGCGATCACTCTGGCGCCCGATGCCTTACCCGCCCGGATGCCGGCGGGCACATCTTCCACCACGACGCAATCGGCGGCGGAAAAGCCCAGAACGGACGCCCCTTTCAGGTATGGCTCAGGGTGCGGCTTGCCATTGCTGATGTCGTTCGACGTAATCATCAACTTGGGAATGGGAAGTCCTGCCGCCCGCAGGCGCGTCTCGGCCAGCGGACGAGTACATGAAGTGACGATGGTCCAGCGATCAGGCGGCAATTCTGTGAGCAGCCGCAACGAGCCTGGCAGCAAGACCACGCCCTTGAGGTCTTCCATTTCGCGCCGTTCGACTTCGCGATTCTCAGCGGCGTGATCGGCGTCGGGCAGATATTCGAGAACCGTGGTCAGGCTGGGACGTCCATGAGCGCGCGCGACAACCTCGTCCGGATCGAAGCCATGTTCGATCGCCCAGTGACGCCATACCCGGGCGACGGCGCCAGTGGAATCGATCAGTACGCCATCCAGGTCAAATAGCACGGCCTTGCAGTGAATGTCAGGCATTGACTCAATAATGCCACGACCTACGTAGAGGCGGACGCCCTCTTCCGCCCAGCGGAGCGAAGCTCCGTAATTTTCGTATGAGCAGGATCGTGTCGAGCTACGCTCGACTGGCGGACGAGGCGTCGATACGCGGTTGGTGATGTTCTATGGGGCCGTGCTGCCCGCGGCAGCGGATCTTGCGGCTGGTTTCTCGGTCAGCATTTTACGGATCTTGCGCCGCAGATCGGCTGGGGTGAAAGGCTTCTGAATGAACGACACGCCTGGAATCAACATGTCCGAACGGACAAACTCACCGCTGTATCCGGTCATATAGAGAATCTTGATTTCAGGGCGCAGCTCGCGGACTTGTTTAGCTAACGCCGGGCCGTTCATGCCCGGCATGATGACATCCGTGATCATCATGTGAATCAGACCCTTCTGCTGGTTGAGCACCTTGAGAGCTTCCTGCGCTTCGGGAGCGGACAGGACATTGCAGCCTGAGCTTTTCAAGGCTTCGCAAATCAGGACCCGCAGCGGTTCTGCATCTTCGACCACGAGTATCGTCTCGCCGGAGAAAGCCGCTTCAGCGGCTTCTTTGCCCGGTTCGACCGCAGCACATGCCTGCACTTCGGCAGGAAGATAAACCTGGAACGACGATCCGCGACCGGGGGCGCTCTGCACTTCGATGTGACCGCTGCTCTGCTTTACGATCCCATAGACTGTCGCCAAGCCGAGCCCGGTTCCCTTCCCAATCGGCTTCGTGGTGAAGAACGGCTCAAAAATATGAGCCTGGGTTTTCTGGTCCATGCCAGTGCCGGTGTCGGTGACCTCAAGTAAAACGAAGCGGCTCGGTGACGCTCCCAGCCCCGATTGCGGTACAACTCTCTCGACATTTTTGGTCTGGATGCGCAGCGATCCGCCGTTGGGCATGGCATCGCGAGCGTTTACCACCAGATTCAGAACGATCTGTTCGACCTGTCCGGGGTCGGCCTTCACTCGATCCAACTGAGGATCGAGGACAAACGAGAATTCGATATTTTCCTTGATCAGCCGGCGCAGCATCTTGTCCAGATTGCCGACCGTCTTGTTGATGTCCAGCACAACCGGTTCGACCACTTGCTGCCGGCTAAGCATCAGGAGCTGCCGGGTAAGTGAGGCGGCGCTGGTTCCGGCCTGTTTGATCTGTTCCAGGCTGCGGCGATCGGTCGAGGGGATATCAGCGCGCTCCAGAAGAAGATCGCTGTAGCCGTTGATCACGGCCAGCAGGTTATTGAAGTCATGAGCCACGCCGCCCGCCAGCAAACCGATCGCTTCCATTTTCTGGGATTGCTGCAACAGCTTTTCAGAGCGGGCCAAGGCTTCCTGCGCAACCTCTTTTTCGGACTCGGCGCGATTGAGCCCGAATGCCAGGCCCCAGACCAGCGCCGCGAACAACACGATCTGGGCCACAACCAAACTCGCAATGCCCAGCCGCACGTCATTGGAAAATACCTGGCTGTGGACGCACAGGGCTCCCAACCCCGCTGGAGCCAATGCCGCCACCGGCAAAAGCTTCCGCGCCAGCCAACCGCCCGGATAAGGGCTGGTGAGCACGGACATCAGTCCAAGGTCCACGCGGCAGAACAGAATTGACAAGCTTCCGACCAGAAATCCGATTCCGGTGTGCAGCGCCATCGATGTGTATTCAACCGAGCCGTACAGAACCGGCACGCCGTAAAGATATCCGATGATGGCGAACAGCGCGCCCAGCCCGGTAACGACCGCAAGAACCTGAGAAAGCGTGGCTCGCTTCGCGGAGAAGGAGAGCAGCAGAACACTCACTCCGGCGCTGCAAAAGCTGAAGGCCGTGATGTGGGCCATCCGCCCGGGGTAGGGCGATTGGGCCAGGTCCTTAAAGAGCAACTGGTCGATGCCGAAATTCGCGTGGAACAGATATTCGAGCAAGGACAGCAGACCCAACGAAATAACGATGGAAGCCAATACCGCGTAGCCAATCTGAGTGCCGCGAGTCGGCTTCGACCGCGTCGCCAGGAAGAGGGAAACACCGAGAAGCAGGAAACCGACGGCGGTGTTCGGCTTCATCGTGATGCGTCCGGGAAGTACGGTAGTCAGAGCCGGGATATTCCACAACCATCCCAGCAGCACCAGGATGCCGAGCACCGCCAGCACAATGGCACCGGCGCGCGCGATCGTTCGATACACCTTGTATGGATCCTGGCTCATTATTCCGGGGATACAAATCTCCCGGCTTATAGTGTCTATGCGCCTGCCAGCAATCAAAAAGAGTACAAAAGTAATGAGTGAACCTGCGGGATCGGTACAGCAACATTCTGGGCCGAATTAACCTGCGAGGTCACCTGTAAATGGCCCATCATCCTGAGTGCTGTCTTTCGCCCGCGAACCGGACGAAAACAGGCGAAGGATCCATGCATTCGCTGCACTCTGCATGAACGTCTTCCAGCGCTGCCATCGCCAGCAAGTTGCAGAGGGCCTTAGTCGGGAGCTCGATTTGCGAATACTCCTTCTTCCTCAGCATGACACCTCTTGAACTTTCAACTGACCCGCAAGTTTGCGAATACCGCAGCCTCAAACCTGAGTACGGGAGTGTTACACTTTTCGGTCTGCTGAATCTTGAGGAGCGAATGGCATGGCCGAGAAAGCCGAAGTCCGTCACACCCTGAACGAACAACAAGCGCGCCAATTAGCGACCGTCACCAAGACGGTCCCCATGATGCAGGCGATCTCGCCGCGCTGGCTGGTCAACTTTCTGCAATGGGTCCCGGTCGAAGCCGGCACGTATCGCGTCAACAAGGTCGTCCCGTCGCGTCCCGGCAGCCGAACCATCGAGTGCAGTCCCGACGACGATGTCGATCTGCCCGAGATTTATGTCGACTACGAGGAAAAGCCTCGCGAGTACACGCTGAGCGCCGTGACCACTGTTCTCGACTTGCAGACTCGCATCTCCGATATGTATCGCAGCCCGCATGATCAGATCAAAGAACAGTTGCGTCTCATCATTGAGAAGGTCAAAGAGCGGCAGGAGAGCGAACTTATTAACAACACCGAATACGGGTTGCTCAATAATATTGATGACTCGATGAAGGTGAAGACGAGGAAGGGCGCACCCACCCCGGACGATTTGGACGAACTGATCGCGCGAGTCTGGAAAGAGCCGGCGTTCTTTCTGGCGCATCCTCGAGCCATTGCCGCCTTCGGACGGGAATGCACCCGCCGCGGCGTGCCTCCGCCGACGGTGAATCTGTTCGGCTCTCCATTTTTAACCTGGCGCGGATTGCCGCTGGTGCCCTCTGATAAAGTCGCGATCAAGGCAGATAAGACAAATATTCTGTTGCTCCGGACGGGCGAGAAGAAGCAGGGTGCGGTCGGTCTCTTCCAGCCCGGTATCCCGGGCGAAGTGTCGCCCAGCTTGTCGGTGCGGTTCATGGGCATCAATCACAAAGCGGTTGCTTCGTACCTGATTTCGCTCTATTGCTCGCTGGCGATTCTGACCGAAGATGCAGTCGGCGTGCTCGAAAACGTCAGCGTGGATCAATACTATGAGTACAAATGATCCTGGTACGAGGGAGCCCGGTACGAGTGAGAGAAGATCGGCGGAGCGAGCGGCGCTAAGCAAAGCCCCGGAAGCGACCACCGTGCCCGCTCAGAATCCGTCGCTGGGAACATTCGCGTTGCCGGATGCCGCAGTAGTCACGCGGCTGGCCAACGAGTTCTTCGCGGCCCTGCCGGCAACAGAAAATGTCGGCGCGACCGCCCCCGCTCGTGCCAGCGATGCCAGTCTTCCAGCATTGTCCCCGTCATTTCCGTCGACGCCGACCCAGGTTCCAGACAGCCCACAGGCGTTCACTCAGCCATTTTCCGAGATTCCTCAATCACCGGCCCTGCCCGGATCCACGGGTTACTTTTTTGATCGCATATCACCGCTCAACGCAACCCCGTCATTCCCGTCGCTAAACGACGCGTTCTCTTTCCCCGGTGTACCCGGCGCGCAAGCCATGCCCGGCGTTCCCGGAATGCCTGCGGCGACTCCTGGTATGCCGCTGACGGAAGCTGATCTGCGGGCGATTCCAGCATCGCTGGGAAACGTTCCGGCATTCGCGCCTGGCATTCCAGCACCTTCGTTGCCGATGACAGATTCTTCCGCTTACTTTCTCCATTTCGACAAGGCCGCCCCGCTTGCGACCACGCCATCGTTTCCGGATGTCGCCGGAATGTTTGCTTTCCCGGGCGTTCCGCTTTCCGGAGTACCCGCCGGCATGCCCGGAATGCAATCGGCTCCCGGAGTTCCAGTATTGCCATCTTCTCCTTCGACCGATCCTCGGTCTCGTCCGGATGCGGCGTCCGTACCGCCAGCGCCAGGAACTTCGGCATATTTTCCGGGTGGAGAAAACAAATCTTCCGCTGCACCGCCCAGCATCGCGTCGTTCGAGTTCCGCCCAGACGTCGTACCTGACATCGGATTGGCGCCACGCCCGTTCGATCCCCATTTCATCCGGCGCGATTTCCCCATTCTTCAGGAGCAGGTAAACGGCCGTCCGCTGGTGTGGCTGGATAACGCGGCCACGACCCAGAAGCCGAACGCCGTCATCGACCGAGTCTCTTCTTTCTACCGGCACGAAAATTCGAACATTCATCGCGCCGCCCACACGCTAGCTGCCCGGGCGACCGATGCCTACGAAGGAGCGCGCGAAAAAGTACGCCGTTTCATGAACGCCTCATCCACCCGCGAGATTGTTTTTGTGCGCGGCGCGACTGAAGGCATCAATCTGGTCGCCAAGAGCTGGGGACACCGCAACGTCCAGAAGGACGACGAGATCGTCATCACCTGGCTGGAGCACCACGCCAATATTGTTCCGTGGCAGCAGTTGTGCGCGGAAAAGGGAGCGCGGCTGCGGGTAGCGCCGGTGAACGATCGCGGCGAGGTGATCCTCGAGGAATACGAAAAGCTGTTGGGGCCGCGCACGCGCATTGTAGCCTTCAGCCAGGTATCGAACGCACTGGGAACCATCACGCCGGCGAAAGAGATGGTCGAGATGGCGCACCGTCATGGCGCCAAGGTGCTGGTCGACGGAGCGCAATCCATCGCCCACATGGGTATTGACGTTCAGTTGCTCGATTGTGATTTCTTCGTGTTCTCCGGACACAAGATTTTCGCTCCGACGGGTATCGGCGTCGTATTCGGAAAAGCCGACATCCTGGATAACACTCCGCCCTGGCAGGGCGGGGGCAACATGATCATGGACGTAACTTTCGAGAAGACGATCTACAACCTCTCCCCGGCACGATTCGAAGCCGGCACAGGCAATATCGCGGACGCGGTGGGGTTGGGCGCGGCGCTCGATTATCTCGATCAGATCGGCATGGAAAATATCGCCCGCTACGAACACGATCTTCTGACTTATGCGACCGCTGGACTTCTGACGATCCCCGGACTGCATCTCATCGGCACCGCGAAGGACAAGGCAAGCGTGCTCTCTTTTGTACTCGACGGATTCCGCACGGAAGATGTGGGGAAGGCTCTCAACCAGGAAGGGATCGCAGTCCGCGCCGGTCATCACTGCGCGCAGCCTATCCTGCGACGGTTCGGCTTGGAGACAACGGTGCGTCCGTCACTGGCGCTCTACAACACCTGTGAAGACGTTGATGCTTTGATTGCGGCGCTGCTGCGCATACAGGCCGGGCAACGACTTTCGTAGGGACAGAGGTCCTCATCTCTCCGGCGGAGCGAAGCTCCCGCTAGGTTTGGCTCTCGGCTAAAATCGTGTCGAGCTGCGCTCGACTGGGCAGATGGGGACATCTGTCCCTACGTGGTTCGTGGTGGACTCTACACAACTTTCTTCTGGAACACCTTCAACTCTTTCGGGACGATGAAAACCGTCTCATCCTTCGAGAGATGCAGGTCGCGGAACTTTTCCTGGGACATCTCGACCTTCACTGGCGCACCCCACTCGCTGATCGCTTCGATCTTGACCAACGGACCGGCCGAGTTGATGTGCTTGATAATGGCGCGAAACTCGCTTCCGCCATTCGGCTGCCGCTGAATTTCCAGCAGATGCGGACGTACATAGACAAGCTCGCCTGTAGCCCCATCGTGGATGGCCGGCTTTTCGTCGTCGGTCCGGCCGTGGAAGAGGTTCACGTTGCCGAGGAAGTTGTAGACGAAAGGTGTGACCGGGTGGTGGTAAACCTCGTCCGGACTGCCAACCTGCTCGATGCGGCCTTCGTTCATCACCGCCACCCGGTCTGAGACTTCCAACGCCTCTTCCTGATCGTGGGTGACGAACACGCTGGTGATGTGCACTTCGTCATGCAGTTGCCGCAGCCAGCGCCGGAGTTCGAGACGGACCTTCGCATCCAGCGATCCGAAGGGTTCGTCGAGCAGCAGAACACTGGGCTCGACCGCCAACGCGCGCGCCAGCGCGACCCGCTGGCGCTGGCCTCCCGACAGTTGGGCAGGATAACGTCCCGCGAGATTCTTCAGCTGTATAAGTCCCAGTAACTCGTGGACCTTGGCATGGATCTTCTCCTTCGATGGCCGCACGCTTCGGGGACGAACTTTCAATCCGAAAGCGATGTTCTCAAACACCGTCATGTGGCGGAAGAGGGCATAATGCTGGAAGACGAAACCCACGCGCCGATCACGGGCATTGCGGTGGGTGGTATCTTCGCCGTCGAAAAGAATACTTCCGGAATCGGCAAATTCCAGACCGGCGATGATGCGCAGGAGTGTCGTTTTGCCGGAACCTGACGGACCCAGCAACGCTACCAGTTCGCCCGAGGGAATCGTCAGATTCACGTCGTCGAGCGCGGCGAACGTCCCGAACTTCTTCGTAATGTTTTTCGCTTCGATGCTCATGCGGTTTGCTCTTCTCCGTCCCAGCGGGCGGATTCCGCCAGCTGACGCCGTGCTCTCCACTCGACAATGGTTTTGACGAAAAGGGTGGTCAGCGCCAGCAGGGCCAACAGGGATGCCACGGCAAAGGCGGCCGAGAATTGGTATTCGTTGTACAGAATTTCGACATGCAACGGCATGGTATTAGTGCGTCCACGAATGTGTCCGGAAACTACCGATACAGCGCCGAATTCGCCCATCGCGCGCGCATTGCAGAGAATCACCCCGTAGAGCAATCCCCACTTGATGTTGGGCAGGCTCACACGGAAAAATGTTTGCCAGCCGCTGGCGCCAAGAGCGAGAGCCGCCTCTTCCTCTTCCTGCCCTTGCGCCTGCAATAACGGGATCAGTTCGCGGGCCACAAACGGAAAAGTTACGAAGATGGTGGCCAGCACGATTCCAGGAACGGCGAAGATGACCTGCAAATCATGCCGCGCCAGCCACGGTCCCAGCACTCCCTGCAGGCCGAAAAGGAGAACGTAGATCAATCCCGAAACAACCGGTGAAACCGAGAATGGCAGGTCAATCAGGGTGATCAACAGGCTCTTGCCGACGAACTCGAATTTGCCGATGGCCCAGGCCGCCGCCACTCCAAACACAACATTCAGTGGGACGGCGATAGCCGCTGCCAGCAACGTCAGGCGAATCGCTGCCAGCGCGTCGGGCGTATGGAGGCTCGCCCAGTACACCGAAATCCCTTTGGCAAAGGCCTGAGAAAAAACTATCGCCAGTGGCAGGAAGATGAAGAGAGCGAGAAAACTTACTGCGACGCCAATCAATACCCAGCGCACCAGCACAGACTCGCCCGTCGCGGCGGTTGCGACCCGCCGGTCGGGCTGAAGGGCTCGAGTACTGAGTGGAAGCGTGGTCGCCATTTTTACTGAATCTCCTCTGTTACCAGCGCGGTCGTTTTTTCTTCACGGCTGCTGCTCCACTTCTGCAAAAGGTTGATGGGTAACAGCAAGATCAAAGAAAAAACCAGCATGACCACCGCGATCGCGGTGGCGCCGGCGTAGTCGTACTGGTCGAGCTTGGTGATAATCAGCAGCGGCGTGATCTCGGTTTTCATCGGCATGTTCCCCGAGATAAACACCACCGAGCCGTATTCGCCGACGGCGCGCGCGAAAGCCATGGCAAAACCTGCCAGGGCAGCGGGCAAAATCGTAGGCAAGACCACTCGCGAAAAAGTTTGCCAGCGGCTGGCTCCCAGACTCGCCGCAGCTTCCTCGAGTTCTTTGTCCATGTCTTCGAGAACCGGCTGCACACTTCGCACTACGAATGGCAATCCGATAAACGTGAGCGCAATAGCGACACCCAACGGCGAATAAGCAGACTTGATTCCAAGGGAAGCCAGCGGCCTGCCCAGCCAGCCGTTGGGGGCGTAGATCGTCGTCAATGCGATACCGGCGACA
Organism: Terriglobia bacterium; assembly: GCA_963795245.1. GTDB lineage: Bacteria > Acidobacteriota > Terriglobia > Terriglobales > Acidobacteriaceae > JAIQFF01. The sequence continues at coordinate 440,076 of CAWCHA010000002.1, forward strand.
GCAGTGGGCAGAGCGAAGGGAAGATCCACCAGCGAATCGAACAGACGCTTGCCGGGAAACGTATAGCGCACGAGCACCCACGCCACCAGCACTCCGAAAACCAGATTGATCAGAGCGCCTGCAAGCGATGCTCCGAAGGTGAGGCGGTAGGAAGCCACAGCCCGCGGCGAGGAAGCGATATGCCAAAACTGATCCCAGCTGAGGGATGAAGCCTTCAGAAACGTCGCAGCCAGCGGGATCAGGACAATGAGGCTGAGATACAACACGGTATATCCAAGCGCCAGTCCAAATCCCGGCAGGTTGCTGCGTTTTTTTAAAGTGAAAGCCATGATCTATTGATTGGGCTGATAAATTTGGTCGAACACGCCGCCGTCGGCAAAATGTGTCTTCTGCGCCTTCTGCCATCCTCCGAACACTTCGTCGATGGTCACTAGCTTGATCTTCGGAAAAGTCGCCGCATATTTTTTCGCCACCGAATCAAGCCGCGGCCGGTAGTAATTTTTGGCCGCGATCTCCTGGCCTTCGGGCGTGTACATATATTCCAAATATGCCTGGGCCACTGCACGCGTGCCCTTCTTGTCGACAACCTTGTCCACGATCGAGACGGGCGGCTCCGCTAATATGCTTTGCGAAGGCACGACGATTTGAACCTTCTCGGGACCGAGTTCCTTGATCGAAAGAAAGGCTTCATTTTCCCAGGCGATGAGCACGTCACCGAGTTCATGCTGGACGAAGGTTGTGGTGGATCCGCGCGCTCCCGAGTCCAGCACCGGAACATTTTTGTACAGGCGCTTCACAAAATCCTGCGCGGTCTGTTCGTTTCCGCCGGGCTGCTTGAGCGCGTAGGCCCAGGCCGCAAGATAATTCCAGCGAGCCCCGCCGGAAGTCTTGGGATTCGGCGTGATCACCGAAATGCCCGGCTTCGCCAAGTCATCCCAATCCTTAATGTTTTTCGGATTCCCTTTGCGCACCAGAAAAACAATCGTCGATGTGTAGGGTGTGCTGTTCTGCGGCAATCGTTTCTGCCAATCCGCCGGCAGCAACCCGGAGTTCTGGGATATCGCATCAATGTCATAGCCCAAAGCGAGGGTCACAATGTCGGCCTGCAAGCCGTCGATGACGGCGCGGGCCTGCTTGCTGGAACCGCCATGCGACTGCTCCACCGTGACGGTCTGGCCGGTTTTTGCCTTCCAGTATTTCGCGAACGCCTGGTTAAAATCCTGATACAGCTCGCGCGTCGGATCGTAAGAGACATTCAGCAACGAGACCTCACCGCCCTGTGCCCGGGTCTGAATTGTGAGCGTGGCCAGCAGTCCCGCCAGCAACAACCCCGTGATGACCAAAACCTGCTTCCGCATTCCATGCCCCTTTGAAGTTTCAGGCGGCCCGACGAACCGACAATCTGGACGTAAAAAGCAAACGGCCCACGATTGAGATTCGTGGGCCGCTTGAGAAATTGAATGTATAAATTCGGCTACATTCCGTCCCCATGCCCACGCTGGCTGCGACAAGCGCAGCAACAGCAGGTACAGGTACAAGGGGTGGAGATATAGTTGGTTACCATTGCCACTTACTATACACAGACCATTCGGAGATGTCTACTAATGTGATAGACATTATAGTGGCTGACGGTTAAAGGCAATCTCTTACGCGACGTCATCCTGAGGGGCTTTAGTCCCGAAGAGCCTGCCCTGAGCGAAGTCGAAGGGGATCGGGCGCGCACTTGCACAATTGCCAGCCTGCTTATATCCGCTCCACGCCAGATGCTTCGCAAGCTCAGCATGAACGCCCTCGATGAAGGACGTCCGCAGCACCTCAACGCCTGGTCACGATCTCCCACCGGGCATGGTCTTTGAGCGTTCCCGCTTCGCATCCTCGGCACGGCCCAAATGCTCGTAAGCTTCGGCGAGAAGAGCATGAGCCTCCACAAACTCGGGCAACCGGCTCGACGCAATCTCCAGGTGGATGACCGCAGTCTTGTAGTCGCCAATTTTAAGGAGACTGGAGCCCATCTCAAAATGCGCCCAGGTCGAATCGGGCTGAAGCTCGATCGCATGACGCAAATACTCGATCGCTTGCGGATATTGCTGTTGCCGCGCCAGGGACGCTCCCATGACGAACTGCCCTAAATACATTTTGGGATTCGCGACCAGCAGCAGGCCGCACAAGCGCAGCCGCCTTCTCCGGCTTGCCGTCATTCAGCAGCGCCAGCGCGGACAACACTTGATTAGCCGTTGCAATCGAATCTTTTGGATCGACTCCGGTCGCGGCCGTACCGCCCGAAGCGGCCGATTTTTGCAGCCCCACATATCCCAGCGACGCAAGCTTCTGCATCTCGCTGGAACTCAGTTCTGGACCGCCTGACGCATTGTCGGAGTTACTAAATCGCCGGTCGAATGCATCAAGCTGCCCGGCGATTGTGTCGAGCGTGGCTTTGGAAGTCTGCGCCAGGTTATGGGTCGCGCCCGAATCGGCCGACAGATCATAAAGCTCCGGCCTGGGAGCTTTGATGTACAAATATTTTCCCGAGCGCCAGGACTCGAGCGCGCTCCACCCGAACGCCTGCTGCGGAAACGCGCTCATCGAATAGACGGGCTGATCCGAATTCGATTTCGCGATTCGCAGCAATGACTGTCCCTGCATCTGGGACGGAACAGGCAAGCCCGCAATCTCCAGGATGGTGGGGGCGACGTCGACGAGCCGGGTTCGCACCGTCACACGCTTTCCCGCGCTTTGGTTCGCGGGCAACTTCAACAGCAATGGCACGTGGACGCTTTCATCGTAGAGAAACACTCCATGAGTCTGCTCTCCATGCGCGCCCAGGCTCTGCCCGTGATCGGCGACGACCACGATCAGCGCATCGTCGAACATCTTGCCGGCGCGGAGTGCCGCGATCAACTTGCCTGCGGCTGCATCGGCAGCGGCCACCGCGGCGTTATAGGAAGTTTCGGAAGCCTCCTGCGGATCGTTTAGATGTACCCACAAAAAGAAAGGAGGTTTGGAGTTGCGGGCCAGCCAAGCGTTGGCGCGGGCGACAACCTGGGCCGCTGACGGGTCAGACAGTTTGCTCTTCCGGGTTCCCCTCTGAAACCCGGCGTCGTACAACGTAAAGCCGCGGTCGAAGCCGGGAGCCGATCCATTCTTCGGGTCGAGCGCAATCGAGCCCACAAAAGCGGCAGTGTGATATCCCTTCGCATGCAGTAAGTCCGGGAGGAAGGGCAAAGCCGCAGCCAGCTTCATGCCGAACTCGCTGGCGTGGTTCGTCTGCGGATATGTGCCGGTGAGGATGGTCGTGTGTGAGACCACCGTCAGCGGCGCCTGGGAATAGGCTTGCTCGAAGACCAGGCTCTGGCTGGCCAGGCCGTCCAGATTCGAAGTAAGTTTCGTCTTCGCGCCAAGGAAGCCCATGCGATCGGCGCGAGTTGACTCCAGCGTGATGAGAACGATATTTGGCTTGGCAGCCGCGGTTGCGGACAGCGTGGACAACGCGATGAATGCGATTAACAGTAGATGGAAATTCCGCCGAATCACGGATTCAAGTCTACCGCAGAGTTCGAAAATCAATATCGTCTGGGGCGAACACTCTTGTCCGCCGCCTTTGACGTTGATCTTTGGTCGAACCTCTAGCGGATTCGAGAGCTACGAACCTGCGAACGGAAACGGCTTGCGAAAGTCGAAGGCGGCGGACAAGAGTGTCCGCCCCACACAACCTTGCTTGACATCGACCTTCACCGGGGCGAGAATCACGGTCTACTTTGCTCTTCCCACGAATCCAGAAACTTGTTCTCTCCCTGCTGGTTTGCGTAACGGCTGCATTGTCTCTTTCCTGCCAGTCCAGAAAATGGCAAGGAGATCAAAAGCTCATTATTCTGGGCATCGACGGCATGGATCCGCAGCTACTGAAGAAGTTCATGGCCGAGGGTAGAATGCCGAACTTTTCTGCCCTCGCGCAGAAAGGGTCGTTCCGTCTGCTGACTACCAGCATTCCTCCGCAGAGTCCGGTCGCCTGGTCGAACCTTATCACTGGTATGAATGCCGGGGGACACGGCATCTTCGATTTCATCCACCGCGATCCCAAGACTCTGCAGCCATATTTTTCCGCATCTCGCGTAGAACCGCCCAGACACGCCATTCATCTCGGCAATTGGGTAATTCCGATCGGTAGCGGGACCGCTGAACAACTCCGCCAGGGAAAAGCATTCTGGGAAACATTGGATGACTATGGCGTCCCCAGCACAATCTTTCGCATGCCGTCGAATTTCCCTCCGGTGAAAACCAAGGGACACTCGTTGTCAGGCATGGGGACGCCCGACCTGCGCGGCAGTTACGGCACATTTTCTTTTTACACCGATGATCCCATGACCGCTGCGGGCGCGGTTGAAGGCGGCCAAATCATTCCCGTCAGCGTGGAAGATTCTCAGGTGAACGCGAAACTGATCGGACCCGATAACACGTTTCGCAAAGGATCTCCGCCAACGCTTGAGCCGTTCACCGTTTCTATCGATCCGCTGGAAGCCGTGGCGAAATTCACAGTGCAGGACCAGAAATTCGTACTACGCGAGGGAGAGTGGAGCGATTGGGTCCACATTCAGTTCCAACTGATTCCCTTCATCGGGAACGTGAAAGGAATCTGCCGTTTCTATTTGAAGCAGGCGCATCCGCGATTCGAGTTGTATGTATCGCCGATCAACATCGATCCTGCCGATCCCGCGCTCCCCCTTTCCACTCCCAAGAGTTATTCTCGCGAGCTTTCCGAGGAGATTGGCGAGTTCTACACGCAAGGCATTTCCGAGGACACAAAAGCCCTGTCAGCCGGCGTGCTCGACGACAAGGAATATCTTGAACAGGCGAAGACCGTGCTGGCGGAACACCGTCAAATCTTCGACGCGGAGTTCCCCAAGTTTCACTCTGGCCTGTTCTTTTTTTACTTCTCCAGCCTTGATCTAAATTCTCACATGTTCTGGCGGCTAATCGATCCCCAGCATCCCGAATACAACGCGGCACTCGCGGCACAGTATGGTTCCGCGCTGCCGGAGTTCTATCAGCAGATCGATCAGGTGCTCGGCGAAGTGGTGCGCCGCATGGACGACCGCACAACTTTGCTGGTGCTCTCCGATCATGGATTTGCTCCTTATAACCGCTCGTTCAACCTGAATACCTGGCTGCTAAACAACGGCTACATCACTTTGAAAAACGAACCCAATCCCGACCAGAATCTGGCTTTCGCCAACGTGGACTGGAGCCGCACTCGCGCCTATGGACTCGGGTTGAACGGACTTTATCTGAATCTGAAGAGACGCGAGCGCGATGGAATCGTCGAACCGGGCCCCGCGGCGGAAACGCTGCTCAACGAGATCAAAGGTAAGCTGCTTGAGGTACGTGATCCGCAGAATGATGTAAAGGCAATCACGCGCGTGGACCGGGCCAGTGATGTTTATCAAGGCCCATACGCGGCACAGGGTCCGGATTTATTGGTCGGCTACAACCGCGGCTATCGCGCAGGATGGCAAACCATTCTGGGCAACTTTCCAGCCGACGTTTTCGAAAACAACACCAATCCGTGGAGTGGCGACCATTGCATGGACTACACGCTGGTTCCGGGAGTGCTGCTCAGTAATCGGCCGATTGACGCGGCCAGTCCGGCTTTGACAGATATCGCGCCCACGATCTTTGCGCAATTTGGAATTCCCCAGCCGGGCGGTATGATGGGACATTCAGTTTTTTCATCCACCCGCTGACGCGTCGAAGCAGTCAGGAAGAATGGAGACGTCCCGCATGTCCTCACAAAAGATCAAAATCGAAGGCGAATTGCTGGAAAAGGCAAAACAGTGTGCGGAGGCCTCTGGCTACGCGTCGGTCGATGAGTTCGTGCTGCATACGATTGAGAAAGAAGTAAAACGCCTGGCGCCGGATCAGGGCGGCGGTAGCGAGTCCAAAGAGAAAGTGACGAAGCGGCTGCAAGGATTAGGCTACATCGAGTAATTCGCCGAAATAATGAAGTGGTCGTGTGTTTTAGGGTGGAGCAGCACTTTAAGCGCTGCGGCTAAAGCTGATTTTGAGAGGCGGCTTTAGCGGCTGAGGTACATCCTAAACTGGCTCACAAGTCGCGGTCCCAAGCTCACTATTAAATCCCATGACGTCCGCGCCAATCAATTCCGCGCTCGCTCCACTTCTACTGGTGCTCGCGGTCTCCATTGTGATCGGCCTGCTGATGGTAATCGTCTTCCGTTATACGTCCGACCAAAAGGCCATTGGCCGCGCCAAAGACCGCCTGAAGGCGCACTTGCTCGCTGTCCGCCTTTTTCAGGATCAGTTGCCGGTGGTGATGCGCGCGTATGGAAAGATCCTCCTCGGAACCGGCAGCTATCTTCGACTCGCATTCACGCCCTTCCTGATCGCGATCTTGCCCATCACATTCCTCATCGTTCAGCTCGACCGATATTTCGGCAGGCTGCCCCTTCAGCCGGCGCAGAGTTTTCTGATAGAAGCACGAGTCAGCGATCCCGCAGCTTTAAACGACGCGTCGCTGCAGTTGCCCTCCGCGCTTTCGAGTTCTGCTCCCGCCGTACATATCCCGAAAGATAACGAAGTAGTGTGGCGCGTCGTGGCCGAACGCGAAGGACTATACGAGATCAAGATTGCCGCAGCCGGACAGACAATCTCCAAAGAGGTTATAGTTTCGCCGCGTCTGGCACGGATTTCGCCGGTTCGCTTGAAGGACAATTTATGGGAGCGCATGTTTACTTCAGGCGAGTCTGCTCTGGCCGAAGATAGTCCGGTGCAATCGATCGCAATCAGCTATGCTCCGCGCGTACTCAACTTCGCGTGGATGGAATGGAACTGGATCGTCCTGTTCTTTGTGGTGTCGTTGATCGCGGGTTTCATTTTCAAGAGTGTATTGGGAATTCAGGTATGAGGTCGCTTTCACCAGGTAGAACGAGGTTGCGCCTCGGGCCGATTGTGCTCTTGATCATTGCGCTGGTTCTTCTCTTTCCCCTGCGCAGCGAAGCCTACGCCGGCCCGGGTGCCGGCTTTGCCGTCCTCTCATCTTTCTGGACCATCTTTGTCGCCTTCCTTTACTCCTTCTACGCCCTGGTCACCTGGCCCATTCGTCAGCTATTGCGAACGTTCCGGCGCCGCAAAGCGTACGGCAAGGCGCAGGTGAAGCGAGTGGTCATCGTTGGATTCGACGGCATGGATCCAGAGTTGGCTAACCGCTTCATGGGCGAGGGAAAACTTCCGAACCTTGCCAGGCTGCGAGACAGTGGCACTTTTCGTCCGCTGCGCACGACATTTCCTGCAATCTCTCCTGTAGCATGGTCAACATTTCAGACTGGAGTGAATCCGGGCAAACACAACATCTATGATTTTCTGGCGCGCGATCTGAAGAACTATCTTCCTTATCTTTCTTCGGCACAGATCAGTGAGCCCAAACGTCACCTGAAGATTGGCAAGTATTCGCTGCCGCTCGGCAAGGCCGACGTCAAAGGCCTGCGCAAGGGAACGCCTTTCTGGCACTGGCTGGGCAAGGCTGGGGTTTTCTGTTCAGTCATTCGGGTTCCGGTCACGTTTCCACCAGAGAAGTTTTCCGGCGTGTTGCTCTCCGGCATGTGCGTTCCTGATCTCAAGGGAAGCCAGGGGACGTTCTGCTTCTGCACAACGCGCGCCAGCAGCGACAAATTTCGCGAGGGCGGAGTACGAATACCCATCGAACGGAGTGAGCGTGATGGCGCGGGCTTTCACTCCTACATTCCTGGCCCGGAGAATCCTCTGGGCACGGGCAGCGACCTGCGCGCCGATTTCAAGATTCGTCCGGATGTGAGCCGCGGCCGGGCGCGGATTGACATCGACTCCGAAACATTCACCGTAAAGCTTGGCGAGTACTCGGAATGGATTCCGGTAAAGTTCAAAGCCGGCATGGGATTCACCGCGCGCGGTATTTGCCGTTTCTATCTGAAAGAAATCTCGCCCGAGGTTGAAGTTTACGTGACGCCCGTGAACATCGATCCCGGACACCCCGATCTGCCGATTTCTCATCCTGTGACGTATTCCATCTATCTGGCGAAGCTATTTGGTCCCTACGCCACTCTCGGCCTCGCGGAAGATACCTGGGCACTGAACGAAGAAGTGCTCGACGACAATGCATTTCTGGCGCAGTGCTACGGCAATCATGAAGACCGCGAGCGCATGTTCTTCGACGCGCTGGAAAAAACTCCGCAGGGCCTGTGTGCCTGCGTGTTCGACACTACAGATCGCGTCCAGCACATGTTCTGGCGCTACCTGGACAAAGATCATCCGGCGGTGCGCGATGTGCCGCAAGATCAGAAGCCACGCGTGATTCAGGATCTCTACGACCGCATGGACGCCCTCGTCGGACGGGTCATGCAGCAGATTGACGATCAAACTCTGCTGCTGGTGATTTCCGACCACGGCTTCAAGTCATTCAACCGCTGCATGAATCTGAATGCATGGCTGCATCAGAACGGCTACCTGGTTTTGAAAGACGGAAAAAACGAAAGCGGAGACTGGTTCGAAGACGTCGACTGGTCGCGCACCCGCGCCTACACCATGGGCCTGAACGGCCTGTATATGAACATCAAAGGCCGCGAGCGCGAAGGCATCGTAGAAGCCGGAGCGGAAGCGGAGGCTCTAAAAGAAGAATTGCGCAGCCAAGCTCGACGGGCTGGTCGATCCGGCCTCGGGCAAAGTCGGCATCACCGGCATGTTCGATTGCGACGCAGTTTACGCCGGCCCGTATGTCGACAACGCCCCCGACCTGATCGTCGGCTACGGCGAAGGTTTCCGCGCCTCCTGGGATTCAGTCATGGGCAAAGTGACCACCGCGATTTTCGAAGACAACCTCAAAGCCTGGAGCGGGGATCATTGTGTCGATCCGCGGCTGGTGCCGGGCGTTTTGTTTTCGAATCGCAAGATTGCAATTGAGAAGCCTGCGATCGTGGATGTCGCGCCGACGGTGATGAAGCTGTTCGGGTTGGAACTGCCTACCTACTTTGATGGGAAGCCTTGGGCGGTGGCGTCAGCAACCAATAAGTAACGGCCCAAACAAAAACGGGATGCGATTTCTCGCATCCCTTCGCGGGCGGTGTCGCCCGCGACCACACAATCCCCACTCCCACAATCACCTTACTGCAGCAGCGTCCCTCCGTTAACCGGCTCTTCTCCCGGCGCGAGCACCACTGCCGCCGCGACGCGGTCACCAGGCTCCAGATTCAGCAGACGCACGCCTTGTGCGGCGCGGCCGGATTCGCGGATCGTCGTTGAATCCATGCGGATGATTTTGCCGTATTGGCTGATCAGCATGACTTCGGATTTCTCTGTTACCTGCGCGATGCCTACGACTTTGCCGTTGCGTTCGGTGGTTTTCACGTTGATGACGCCGGAGCCGCCGCGCCCTTGCAGGCGGTATTCGTCGGCGGCGGTGCGTTTGCCGTAGCCGTTCTCGGTGACGGAGAGAATTAGTCTGCCCTTTTCCGGCACGAGGTCGGCGATCTGGGCATCTGTAGCAGGCGGTTTCGTTGGATCGACTTTCGCTGGAACATCGGCCTTTGGCGTCGTGGCCATGCCAACCAGATAGTCGCCCTTTTCCATTCGGATGCCCCAGACACCGTATGCCTGACGGCCCATGGGACGGACATCTTCCTCGTCGAAGCGGATGGCCTGGCCTTCGTGCGTAGCCAGGAACACAATCTGTTGGCCGTCGGTGAGATTCGCCGCGACAAGTTCATCGCCCTGTTCGATGCTGATGGCGTAGATGCCATTTGCGCGCACGTGGGAGAAGTCCTTGAGCTCGGTCTTTTTCACCAGGCCGTTGCGGGTGGCAAAGAAAATATACTTGCCGGTTTCTTCCAGATGTCGAACCGTGAGCATGGTGCGCACTGTCTCGCCCGGTTGCAGGCCGACCAGGTTGCCGACGTGTTTCCCTTTGCCGGCCGCGCTGACATCAGGAATTTCGTACACCTTCAGCCAATACACCCGCCCGGTGTTGGTGAAAATCAGAATATAGGCGTGCGTGGAATCGATGAAGAGATGCTCGACGAAATCCTCGTCGCGTGTCTTCATGCCGGTGCGGCCCGTGCCTCCGCGGCGTTGCATGCGGTAGGTGGAGACCGGCGTACGCTTCATGTAGCCGCCGTGACTGACTGTGACCGCGACTTGCTCGTCGGCGATCAGGTCTTCCAGATGGATTTCGGCAGCTTCGTCTTCGATGACGGTGCGGCGGGCATCTCCGTAAAGTTTTTTTACTTCTTCGAGTTCCTTCACGATCACGGCGCGCAGCTTCTTTTCCGAACCCAGAATGGATTCGTACTCGGCGATGTGCTCGCGCGTGACACCCAATTCTTTCGTGATTTCGTCGATGGAGAGCTTGGTCAGGCGATGCAACTGCAGCTCAAGAATCGCATCAGCCTGAATTCCGGTGAACGGCTTTTCCGGATCGCGCTTCGGAGTCCGTCCGGTAAGGTTGATGTCGATCTTTTTGCCGGCGAAGTAGGAGACCAAATTCTCGCGGGCTTCGGCGCGGTTGGCGCTGGCGCGGATGATAGTGATCACGTTGTCCAGGTGATCGAGCGCGGTCAGGTAGCCTTCGAGAATGTGTTCGCGGTCTTTGGCTTTCGACAGCAGGTAAGCGGTGCGGCGGCGCACTATATCGACGCGGTGGTCGATGAAGTGCTTGATGGCCTGCACCAGGCCCATTTCCTTGGGCTGGTTATTCACCACCGCCAGCAGGATCATGCTGAAACTTTCCTGCATCTGGGTGTGCTTGAAGAGCTGGTTGAGAACCAATTGCGGCTCGCCATCGCGCTTGAGTTCGACCACGATGCGCATACCGTCGCGATCGCTCTCGTCGCGAATGTCGGAGATCGTGTCGACGATCTTGTCGTTCACCAGCTGCGCGATACGCTCCACCAGACGGGCCTTATTCACCTGATACGGAATTTCGGTGATGACGATGGCTTTACGGTCTTTATTGAAAGTCTCGATGCCGGCCTTGGCGCGCATCATGAAACGTCCGCGGCCATTCTTGTAGGCGTCAACGATTCCACCTTTGCCGTGAATGATTCCGGCGGTGGGGAAATCCGGGCCTTGCACGAATTTCAGAATCTCGGCAAGCTGGGCGTCGGGATTGTTCACCAACGTGATCGTGGCATCCACAATTTCGGTCAGGTTGTGCGGCGGAATTTTCGTCGCCATGCCGACCGCGATTCCGTCTGATCCATTCACTAATAAGTTGGGGATGCGCGCGGGAAGCACATCCGGCTCGATTTCGTTGCCGTCGTAGTTCGGCCGCATATCGACGGTATCTTTGTCGAGATCCTCCAGCAACGCCGTCGCGACCCGAGTCAGTTTCGCTTCGGTGTAACGATCGGCGGCCGGCGGATCTCCATCGACCGAACCGAAGTTGCCTTGTCCATCCACCAGCGGATAGCGCATGGCAAAGGGTTGCGCCAATCGCACCAACGCGTCATACACCGCCAGGTTGCCATGGGGATGGTATTTGCCCATGACGTCTCCAACGATGCGGGCGCACTTGCGAGTGGACTTGTTGGGCGCCAGGCCCATCTGCTGCATGGTGTACAGAATGCGGCGGTGGACGGGCTTCAATCCGTCGCGGACATCAGGCAGCGCGCGCCCGATGATCACCGACATCGAATAGTCGAGATAAGACTTCTTCATCTCTTCTTCGATATTGACGGGTTGAATGTTGAGCGCGCCGGGAATGCCGGTGCCATCTCCGCCGCCGTTGGGCGGAGGCGTCAAGGGGAGTTCGGGATTCTGATCGTCAGCCATAAGAAAGGTTCTAGCTTCTAGCTCCTAGCCCATGTGGGGCGGACACTTTTGTCCGCCGCTTTTTGACTTGGACTTTTTGTATCTCGAGATTCATTTGCGAGTATGAGATCGACCGCGCTTGCTATTCCCTGGAGCTCAAAATGGACTTCAAAACCGGCGGGCGAGGGCGCCCACTCTACACCTGCTCATTTGTGTCTAAATAACTGCATTTACAGGACGTTAGGGCCGAATCGCAATTTGATAATTATAGCATGGGACGGGCGATCACTGAAGTTTGGGGCAGGCTTTTTCGGCTGACCAAAATGGAACATTGCTGTCAGCGTTCGGATTCGGTTCGCTCACGAAAAAAACGCCGGTTGGTTGACCATTTTCGATCAACCGAACCGGCGAATGTTAATTCTGCGAGCTTCTAGCGAAGCGACTGCAGGTTCAGGATCAGTGACAGAACATTTCCCAAAACGCCATACGAGCCGTTTGAGTTGTAGCCGTACTCGTACCGGTCGTTGAAGCCGTCCTGGTATCCGCGACTGAATCCCTGGCGGAAATAGTATCTGTAGTCTTCAGGGTCAACGTAATAGCCGTTGTAGCCATAGGTCGCGTCCTGATAGGCGTAACTCTGCTGGTACTCGGGACGCCAACCATCCTGGCGATCAGCGACTCCAGCACGGAAGCCTTCCTGATAGCCATTGTTGACCGCTTGCCGCAACAGATCAGCGCCGTACTGATTGGTTTCGTAGTATGCGCCGCCGCGGTTGTAGCGATAAATTGGTGCGGTGTAGAAATAGGGATCGTTGTTGTAGTCGTGCCTCTCCTCGCGCAAGCGCCGGTCCTGCTCGCGCAGGCGTTCCACATACTCTTCCTGGAAGCGATACCCGGCCATTCGACGCTGTTGCTGCAGTGAGGCTGCCTGAGATTGCAGGCGTTGCTGCTGCGCATCCAGATGCTGGCGATATTGCGTCAAACGCTGTTGCTGTTGCTGAATCAATTGCTGCTGACGCTGTTGGGAAAGACGCTCCTGCCGCTCATGTTGCTCATGCTGCTGTTGTTGCTGCTGCCATTGCTGTTGGGCGCGCTCCTGTTGCTGTCGGTTTAACTGCTGCTGGCGCGCTTCTTCCTCTTGGGTACGGTGAGCCTGCTGCACCTGCTGTTGTTTTTGCTGTTGCTGCGCTACGCGCTGCTGCTGGTTTTGCTGTTGCTGATGTTCCAGCTGCTGTTGCCTGTTTTGCTGCTCGCGCTGTTGCTGCGCGCGTTCCTGCTGCTGTTGCTTGTTCTGTTGGAGTTGGCGTTCCTGGTTGGCATGCTCGGCCTGCTGATTTTGTTGCTGCTGGCGTTCCAGCTGTTGCTGCCGATTCTGCTGCTCACGTTGCTGCTGCGCCCGCTCCTGCTGCTGTTGCTGATTCTGCTGTTGCAGCCGCTCCTGCTGTGCGCGTTGTTGCTGCTGGTTCTGTTGTTGCTGACGCTCCAGTTGCTGCTGCCGCGTCTGTTGCTGTCGCTGCTGCTGTTCTTGCTGCGCTCTTTCTTGCTGCTGGTGTTCCATCTGCTGCTGTCGATTCTGTTGGTCACGCTGCTGTTGCGCTCGCTCCTGTTGCTGTTGTTGCTGCTGTTGCTGTTGCGCCCGGTCCTCCTGTTGATGCTGCTGGTGTTGAGGTTCGGGCTTCTGGGGTTGTTGTTCCTGCTTTTGAGGTTTCTTCTCGTCCTGCGGTTCTTGTCGTGCGTAGGCCAGAACACCGGCTCCAAGAAGCAGGAACAAAATGGTTACCGTGACAGCTCTAGCGCGTTTCATGTGTCGCCTCCACTCGTAGACTTGGATGCCGGAATGCGGTTCAGGGCTCGTCTTTAGCGGGCTAAACTCAGCCGGTAGTAATCAGCAAAGCCCTGGATTTAAGGCTTGATTAAGGTTGGGACGGTTGCATACAGGAATCCCTTTAGGAATTCTATTGCACATCAGTGATTGGGCAGTCGCGTTGGTGATCGACGCGTCGGTAGCCCCGCGGGGGAATTGTATTCAGAAAAAGAATGCCGATCTGGCTCACGGCCTGACCATCACTTCGTTGGGGCTTGCGGGCAGCATGAATTTCGATCCGCGTTCCTGATTGAGCTTGAGCGTGACCGGAACGTCAAGATCGGCGATCGCTATTTTTTTGCTCCACGATCCCGTAATCCAATAATCGGCTTTCGAATAAATAGTTCCGTTCACGATGGTGTATTCGCTGACTTCTTCCCTGCGGCCATCATGGAAAACGAGGATGGCGGGAAGAAGTTTCCGTGCCGGTTCAGCGGCATTCGTTTGTTTCAATCGAGATTGTCCACCGGCGGAGAAAGGCGCAACGGAGTGTTCTGAATCATCACGCGCGGATTGAGATCCGTTCGTGGCGCCGGCCGATATGGTGGTGCGCACAAAACGATCTCCCTGCAATTCGATAAGCAATGACTCACGCGGGGCTGGCGGCTCAGGAGCAGGTGCGGGGGGCGCCGCCGAAACCACGATGACCTGAGGCGGCTGTTGCGAACCTTCTCGGGCATAGTAATCCGAGTCGGAATAAAAATAGGGATACGACAGTAGCACCGTCCCGCGCCCGGGCGCCTTTCCCTCGTGGAAGCGCGGAGTCCCGCCCATCGGCATTCCGCGTCCGGATGCACCAGGTCCGACGCTGATGCCGAACCCGGCAGTTCCCATGCCGGCGCCGCGAGCTTGCGCCAAAGCCGGCGATATCGAAAGCGCCGCAACGAGAATGGCGAGAACGAACCGGCTTGGCATTTTTACTTTTTGGTTTCAGGTTGGGGCGGCAGGCGGAAATCAATGCCGCGATCGTCATTCTGCTTCGCGGTGGAAGTGAGGTCGAGATCGCCAAGCGGAATTTTATGATGACGGCCCGGCGTCAAGTCGTACAGGGTGTCGCCAATCACAGCATAGTTCTCTACCTCCGCCTGGTGACCGTCTTTGAAAACCAGCAAAGTGCGAGGCAGGTCTGCAACCGTTTCTTGTGGCGGAGCGGCAGGAACTGCCTCAGCTTCGCTCCGAGTGGGATCACTGCGGTGCGCCTCGCTCCCTGGGTCGGAAAGAGGTGCTGGCGTTCCCGATCCTCGGCGATCGAAGATGGTGGGGCCGCCGCGATACTCCTCCGGAGATTGCTGCTGATTTTCCTGCTGGTCTCCGTAAGCATCACCAGCGTCGAATTCCCCGACCACCGGATAGGCATACGGCACATAAACCGAGCCCCCGCCGGGGAAAAATTGCCCGTGATGATGACGATGACCGCCATTTCCCGGCCGGTTCGGATTCGCCGGTAACTGGCTGATGCAACAAGGCTGGGTAAGAAATGGAATCCTCTGCTGGGTACCTCGGGGACCAAGAGAGGTGACACTCGCCGGAATGCCCGAAGCGGAAGTGACGTGTCCCCCAAAGTTGGTCGACGTGACCGAAGGTGAAGTGCCGTGTACCTGCGCCGACACGAGTCCAGGCAGGAAACACAGGGTCAAAGCAAGAGCCGCTACCGTGGCTGGGTTCGGCCGCATCACTCCCGAATCATACTCCAGTTTGAACGCCATGGCATGGCACCTCCGGGCATAAGCCCCATCACCTGATTAGAGCCGTCCAAAACAGGATTGGTTTGTCTTTATTTCGTCAAATTCGGATTTCGTCAATTCGACAAAGCTTTAAGAGATTGAAGGTCGATGTCATTGAAGAGGAAGGCAATCGTCAGCCGACCCTGGCCAGTTCCCAGAGGTTCCAGGCGGCGCTCGCCACCAGAAGTCCCAGGATGGCTGCCAGGGTTATCTGGCGATGACGGGTCTCGAGAAGGTCAGCGGCGATGCCGGCAACAAACACAAAAAGAAACGGCACGGCCATGAATTGAAATCCGAGGCCGGGATAGTGCGGCATACCGATGGCCAGCGCAAGAAACAAAACCGCCACGAGCAGTGGAGCGGTGTTGCCAAAATAGCGGGTGCGGCGCCAGCTGAAATAAGTGATTAACGCGATTGGCAGGGCCAGCACGAGCGCGGGACTGCTCTGTCCCAGTTGCGCCAGCACCTGGCGGTAAGCCCCTGGCATGGCGTAAGCCGGCCACGAGATTCCGACGAACGACGCATGCACCATCCCCTGCCGAAAAGCATGCGCGTGAAAGAAGTAGGACGCATACCAGAGCAATAGAGCAATGGTGCATGCAACGATCCAGATGACGAATGCGGCGATCCGGCGGGTCGGCGCAAGGTAGAGCATGAATCCAAGTGCGACGGGCACCACCACAAGCAGCGAAAACTGGGACCCAACCGCCAGTAACAGAGACAGTGCCAGCAGCAAAATGCGCCGCCAGTTCCATAAGATCACTTCACGCGGCGCGTACAACGTATGGGCCACGGCGATGGCGGTGAAGATTGCGCCGAACGCTCCCCAGGCCGCGCCCACTTCAGGCTCGGCCGAGAAGACAGCGCTGGCCCGCAGAATGCCCGGCGAGAAACAGTAAAGAACCAGTGCAATGTATCCTCCGTCATTACCGAACAGGCGACGCGCTACGTACCAGAGTGACGCTCCCAGCAACATGCCGAACATCAGAAACGGCGCAGCCGCCAGCCAATGGAGGCTCCGAATGTTTTCCGGCCGGAGCGCTACCTGCCGCAAACGCAGCGGGGCGGCGGCAATCAGATACCACAGCGGCGAATGGTGCGCGTCGTATCCATCATTTTCGAGCGCCGCCTCGGGGGCGGGACCGGCTTCTTTCTCCAAACCGGGAGTTGTCGTCCTTATCTCGAATCCTTCACCTCGCCACAGCGCGCCGCCACGTTGCAGGCGATAGATCTCCGAGAGGTCGACCGTGCCGGGCCGCGCGCCCTTCCCGACCAGCCATAGGCACTGCGCCAGAAACACGAGCAGCAGGCATCCGGCCAGCACCTGGGGACGGCCAAATCGTTCGCGGGTAAAGAATTGGACCATGATGAACCGGCGAGTGTTTTACCATGTCGGGGGACGAATTGCGAAACTCCCGCAGATGGACGAACCAAAAGAAAACCTAAGCAGGCTCGATGACGCTTCACCTTTAACGACCTCTCCTGCAGCTGCCGGGAGACCGCCCTCCGCATTCGAGCCGATGAAGCCCTCTCCCTTCGCAGCCGGCATGCAAAAACTTTTCATCGGACAGAATGGTCTCCGTGCGATATGGCGGCTGGTGATTTATCTGATCATGTTCCGAAGTCTGCGATTTTGTCTGTTTGTTCTGCTGGCGTACGGTTTACCTGACCTGTCATTTTTGTGGCGGCAAACTGCCGCCGAACTGGGACTCGCAATCATCGCAATGGCGCCCGCACTGCTGATGGCCAAGGTCGAAGGCCGAGCCTTCGGCAGTTATGGCCTGCCTTTCCGCAATGCCTTTGGCAGATTGTTTTGGGTGGGAGCTGCCTGGGGACTGGTCTCACTCACCATCCTGCTGGTGGCGCTACGCGGAGCCCATGCCTTTTATTTTGGAACGATCGCGCTGCACGGCATGCGGGTCCTGAAATTTGCCGTGTTCTGGGCGGGATTCTTTCTGATCGTCGGCTTCTACGAAGAATTTTTTACTCGCGGCTACACCCAATTCACTTTGACCGACGGCGTGGGCTTCTGGCCCGCCGCGATTTTCCTTTCGCTGGGCTTCGGAGCGCTGCACCTGGAGAATCCGGGCGAAAGCTGGGTCGGCATTCTCGGCGCCATGGTGATCGGATTTTTCTTCTGCCTGACGCTGCGCCGTACCGGAAACCTGTGGTTCGCAATCGGCTTTCACATGTCATGGGATTGGGGCGAGAGTTATCTTTACTCGGTTCCGGACAGCGGCGGCGTTGCCCCCGGACACTTGCTGCATTCTTCGTTACAAGGTCCGCGGTGGCTGACCGGAGGGTCCGTCGGCCCTGAAGGCAGCGTGTTTCTGTTTGTGCTGCTGGCGCTGATGTGGCTGGTGTTTGACCGGGTCTATCGGGAAGTGAAGTACCCGCCCCCAGCGACCTAAGGATAGATGTCCTCATCTGCCCAGCGTGGCAAGGCCCTGCAAGTTCGCTTCCGGCAAAACATAGTCAAGCTTCGCTCAACGGGGCAGATGAGGACATCTGCCCCGACGCGTTTCGTGGTAGACACCCGCTCTACCAGGAATAATGCACTGTGTAGCTAACCACTTGCTCGCCGTCAGGCGCGATAGTGACGGGGAACTCCACCGTCTGTGCATCCATCTTGCGGGACTCCTGTGACTGCTCGGTCAGCCTCCAGTTGGTCCAGCGATACAGATGCTCGACCACGCGCACGGTCACGGCTTCTTTCTTGTGATTGCGTACCCGGATTTCGAACGACTCATCCATCCAGTTGCGGGCTGAGTCCACGTGATAGCTGGTGCGCTTGCGCTCCCCGACCACATCGAAGGAATTCCCAGTGAAGATGCGGATGGTCTCGTCTTTCGGCGTGTGATCAATCACATTCTCGCCAACAAACTCCAGATGTCCATCGGTGTCGCGGCGATAGAAACGCAACTTCCCCTTGGGCAGCGCAATGCCGAGATGGTTCACTTCTGCGTTCTTGAACTCTTCCATCACCCAGATTTTGGGATTCGACTGCGGTACCGTAGTTCTGGTCCTGACGAATCTGTTCCGGGTTGTAATAACCGTACTGGGCCACCTGAGCCCCGTCGTACACATAGAGCCGCTGCGCATGAATGCCGGTGGAGCGCACGAACTCGACCTGCTTGGTTTCCTGATCGTGCAGCGTAGTCGGCCGCGCGAGAGTGTAAAGATGAAACTCGTCGAATGACTTCTCGCTGACAACCGGCGCGGCGGCCGCTTCATCCATCGCCATCTTCATCGCGCCGTAGGCGCGCGCGGAAGATGTGGGGGCCTGAATCTTGTTTACGTCGCCCGCCAGCAGCTTGATGTTCGCATTCTCGAACGTCTTGCCGCTCTGGTTGCGCATGGTGATCCAGCCCACCATGTCGAGCAGATCGGTTTTTCCTTTGGGATTATCCGAGACCACAATGTTGTAGTCCGATTGCCAACTCATACCACCGGCGACGTAGGAAATCTCGGCGTCGAATTTACCGGGATCGTTGGTTTGCAGCAGCCAGCTCAGAGTTGGCTTGAGAACAGTGTCGCCGGAGAGCGCGGGAAACAACGGCTGGCCGGGCAATCCGAAGCGCAGCACGCCATCGACTTCGATGATGGGCTGGGTAAAAGATGGCTGCTGATAATTCTGCGCATAGTAGCTGCTGGGAATGTATCCGCTGCGCACGATCTTGCCTTTGATGATTTCCTGCCTGTCGGCGCGCTGCACCAGAAAGTCGATGGTCTTGCCTTCGTAGAACGAGAGCAGCAGCTCCTGCGAGATAGGATCGTTGCGATAGTTCTGTTCGAGCACCTGCAAGCTGCGCCCGGCAGGATCGCGCAGGATGACGGAATCCGGCTCCAGATGCGATGCGATCCCCGCAAACTGCGCGTGGTTCACGCCGGCCGTGAGATCAAGCGGCACATACTCGCGCGCCACAAAGAAATTCTGGTTGTAGATGGTGAGCGCGGGCTGCTTGCTGTTGTCAGCCTTCTCTTGGGCTTTGTCTTGTCCCACCACCACTCCGCACAGCAAGAGCATGGTCAGCAAAAACTTCTTCATTATCGTTTCCCCTTTTCTCGGTGGGCGGGTTAAGGAGGAGGTCTCTCCCGTCCTATGGAAAGAACGCAGCGTGAGGGGAAACTTGCAGGGAGTTTTTAACCACAGATGACACAGGGGACACGGAGGTAACCGCTGGTAACCCTCGGCGGTTATCCCGATGGCGTCCCCTTCTGATGCTTACGTTTGCTGGCCCGGGTTTGGAGTTACCGGGATTGACGGCCAGCCAAGGAAGACCCGGCTCGCCCAGCACCGTAGACCACTGCTGGCCCGCTTTGTTCCCAGCGCGGAAATCGCCGTTGGAAGAACGCGGGTTGAGGGGAACCTTGCAGGGAGTTTTTAACCACAGAAACACGGAGGTAAACGCTGGTACTGGGACAGAGTCTAAAACTTAGCGTAGCCGCTTTAAATGGTTCCGAATCCAGGCTGCGAGTTGCGATTCCGACAAACTACCGTCAGCCACACTGAAAATCGTATCCACGGCTTCGGTCTGATCAACCAACAATGTTGACCCGTTCAGGACGAGAAACAAGCCAATGGCCAGAAAGCCTGTCCGTTTGTTTCCGTCGTTGAACGCATGACCGCGAATGATACCGTAGCCGTAAGCCGCCGCCAGGCGGGCCAGGTCAGCTTCCCGTTCGTAAGCTTGCACATGCTGCGGACGCGCGAGAGCCGCATCCAGCGCACCTTCATCGCGAAACCCGGGGAAACCGCCGTGTTCGGCAAGCGATTCCTCCTGCAGCATGACGATCACTCGCCGGTCGATCCATCGCGGCGCTTTCACTTCGCCAGCGCGCGAAAGGTTTCGCGGTACCTGGACATGAACGCCCGCCCTTTACTCACTTGCCGCTCCACCTCCGGGTCGTAGGGTGTCAGCAGGTATCCATCGGGGGTTTCCACCGCGAAGATATTGTCGTTCTTCTTGAGCTTCAGCCGAAGGAGCATCTCCTTTGGGAGAAGGATGCCCGTGGAGGTACCGACAGAACGCAGTTTTAGTTTCATGACAATAAATATTATAATGCTTGGTATTGGGATTTCTACCCCGAATGGAAAGGGTCATCCTGAGCTTGCCAAGAATCTAGCACGGGGCGGGTATGCGGGTATGTAAGACTGGCGCGCTGATGGGCGGTACACGCAAGATCCTTTACGACTAACGTCGTTTAGGATGACGCCGCTGACTCGTTTCAATCGCCGAGCCGCTTGTTCGGTCCAAGTGGCCAAAAACCTTAGATATCCAGGTTCTTCACATCCAGTGCATTGTCTTCGATGAACTTGCGCCGGGCTTCAACATCTTCGCCCATCAGCGTGCTGAAGATGATTTCGCACTCGGCGATGTCTTCAAGCTTCACCGAGAGTAGCGTGCGGCGCTCCGGGTCCATGGTGGTTTGCCAGAGCTGCTCGGAATTCATTTCGCCAAGACCCTTGTAGCGGGTCTTCTCGTAACCTCGGCTACCGGCTTCCTTGATGTACTCAAAGAGGTCGCGGGCGTTGGTTTTCTCAACCACTTCTGTCTCGATAGCTTTTTTCCGGGCAGCCGGCTTGGCTGCTTTCTTCGGAGCCGTCGCGGATTCCTCGATCTCGGCGCCTTCCTCGCTGGCGTCCTCGGCAACGTCGGTGGCCGGTGCGGCGTCGGCGACTGCTTCGATCACAAATGGCGGCTCCATGAAGGGCTGGATCTGCTTGAATTTCGACATCAGCTGGCGATACTCAGGAGTCGACGCCAGTTCCCAATTGATAAGATGCGCGGCCCCCTGGGAATTCACGTAGTGGATCGCCCAGAGGTTATGCTCTTCGTCGAAACGCGCTTCCACACTCTTGAAGTCGCGTTCCTTCTGCAGCTTCTTCAGTTCTTTTTCCAGTTTTTCAATCTTCTTCGGCGCCGCTTTGTTCTCGCCTTCGAAATCGGCTCGCTTGGAAAGATCGAGCCGAGGCAGAAGTTCGGTGATCCTTTCGTCACGCAGCCGCTTGTTCACTTTGTCGAAGTAGCCGAAATACTCTTTCAATCCGGTGGCGAATTTTGACAGACCTGCGCCTTCCAGCTTAGCTGCGCCTTCGCCGTAGCGGACCACCAGGCCGTCCGACGCGCGCTTCAGGATGATCTTGTCCAGCGCATCGTCGTCCTTGATGTATTGAAGAGTTTTGCCCTTCTTGATCGAATACAGCGGCGGCTGTGCGATGAACACGTTGCCGCGCGCGATCAACTCCTGCATGTGCCGGAAGAAGAACGTAAGCAGCAGCGTGCGGATGTGGCTTCCGTCCACGTCAGCGTCGGTCATCAGGATGACCTTGCCATAACGCAGCTTGGCGACATCGAAATCGTCTTTGCCGATTCCAGTGCCCAGCGCCGTAATCATGGCGCGAATTTCTTCGTGCCCCAGCATCTTGTCGTAGCGGGCTTTTTCTACGTTGAGAATTTTTCCCTTCAGGGGAAGGATGGCCTGAAAGCGTCGATCGCGTCCCTGCT
This sequence comes from Terriglobia bacterium, assembly GCA_963795245.1. GTDB lineage: Bacteria > Acidobacteriota > Terriglobia > Terriglobales > Acidobacteriaceae > JAIQFF01. The sequence goes on from CAWCHA010000002.1 coordinate 461,960, forward strand.
TCGCAGTGCCGCCGGCGGATTCCCCCTCGACCAGAAACAATTCGCAGCGCTCCGGCTGGCGCTCCGAGCAGTCCGCGAGCTTCCCGGGAAGGCCTCCGCCATCGAGTGCGCCCTTGCGGCGAGTGAGATCGCGGGCCTTGCGTGCGGCTTCACGCGCGCGCGAAGCTTCAATAGCCTTGTTGATGATCTTTCGTCCGACGGTTGGGTTCTGCTCTAGATACGCGCCTAAACGCTCGTTCACGAAAGCCTGAACGACGCCGGCGATATCAGAGTTCAGTTTGCCTTTGGTCTGTCCCTCAAACTGGGGTTGCGGCAGCTTTACGCTGATAACGGCGACCAGTCCTTCGCGCACATCATCGCCAGTGAGATTTTCTTTTACGTCCTTGAACAGGCCCATCTGCTGCCCGGCGTAGTTGATGGTGCGGGTCAGGGCCATGCGGAAGCCCGAGAGGTGCGAGCCACCGTCAACCGTGTTGATGTTGTTGGCGAAGCTGAACACCGACTCTGAGTAAGCGTCGTTGTATTGCAGGCCGATCTCCATGACCACGCCGCTGCGCTCGGCTTCCATGTAGATGACTTTGTCGTGCAATACCTGCTTGCCGCGGTTCAAATGCTTGATGAATTCGGCAATGCCGCCGTTGTACTTAAATTCCGACGACTTCGCTTCGCCGGACTTCGCGTCGGTAGCGCGCTCGTCAGTCAGCGTGATCAGCAGGCCTTTATTCAGAAAGGCCAGTTCGCGCAGGCGCTGCGCCAGAGTGTCGTAGTTATATTCGGTAGCGGTGAAGATGCTGCGATCTGGAAGAAAGTGAACTTTGGTTCCAAGCTTCTTGCTGGCGCCGGCTTTCTTCAGTTTGCTGGTGGGATCGCCTTTGGAATAAGTCTGCTCCCAGGTAAACCCGTCGCGCCAGACTTCGATATCGAATTCTTCGCTCAAAGCATTGACGCAGGAAACGCCGACGCCGTGCAATCCGCCGGAAACTTTGTAGGATGACGCATCGAACTTTCCGCCGGCATGCAGTTTGGTCAGCACAACCTGCGCGGCAGGAATCTTTTCGCCGTCGATGTCCATCATGTCGACCGGAATGCCGCGGCCGTTGTCGACCACCGTGACGGAGTTATCTAGGTGAATGGTGACATCGATCTTGTCGGCGTGACCGGCGAGCGCTTCGTCAACGGAGTTGTCCACCACTTCATACACTAGATGGTGCAATCCCATCTCGCCGGTGGATCCAATGTACATAGCGGGACGTTTACGCACCGCCTCCATGCCGCCCAGCACTTTGATGGAGTCAGCGTTGTAGTCGCCGTTGCCTCCATTAATGGCAGCAACCTTGCCGTTTTTTGCCTTGGTTTCGTCGATGGGAGTGATTTCTTTCGTAGCCATTCAGCTCCATGGAAAGGGCCGGGCGTGGGTCTGAGCCGGCGTCCTTTTCCGATGCCTTGAAATTTGCCTCAAATTACTGAAATTATTAACACTTACGGCGTCCCAGGTTATGTTTAATTATAGCACGAGACCCCACATTTTTCGACCCGGAACCGGCCGGGTAAATGCCAAAAATTGTGTGATGACAACCTTCCTGAACCAGCTATTCGCTTTGAGCCGTTAGCTCTTGATTTGAGGCTAAAAGGTTCAAGCCGAAAGCTAACGGCCAAAGGCTAATAGCTGTCCCTACATGATCAGCCCACGAGACCTCCCTGACCTGATAGCATATTGGGAGGAGATCCCAGTCCCAGCATGCCAGTACCTGTATCGCAGATGTGGACGGTGGCCAGCTATGTCATCCGTCAGAAGCTCGCCCGGCGGAAGCAGTACCCGCTGGTGCTGATGCTGGAGCCCCTGTTTCGCTGCAACCTGGCCTGTGCCGGTTGCGGCAAGATCCAGTACCCGGCTCACGTCCTGAAGCGCCAGCTGACCCCCGAGGAGTGCTTCCGGGCGGTCGATGAGTGCGGCGCGCCCATGGTTTCGATCCCGGGCGGCGAACCTCTGATGCACCCCGAAATCGACAAGATCGTCGAAGGTCTGGTGGCCCGGAAGAAATACATCTACCTGTGCACCAATGCCCTGCTTCTGAAAGAGAAAATCCATCTCTTCAAGCCGAGCAAATACCTTACATTCAGCGTCCATCTGGACGGGCAGAAGGAACAACATGACTTCGCCGTATGCCGCGAAGGTGGATACGAAATCGCTGTGGATGGCGTCCGCGAGGCGGTAAAGAAGGGCTTCCGGGTTACGACCAATACGACGTTGTTCGACGGCGCCGATCCCAAGAGCGTACGGGCATTTTTCGATGACATGATGGAGCTGGGAATCGAAGGCATGATGCTTTCGCCCGGATACTCGTACGAGAAAGCGCCGGACCAGCAGCATTTCCTCGGACGAGCACGCACCCGGCGCCTGTTCCGCGCCATTCTTTCCAATCGGGAAAAAGATTGGAAGTTTAACCTCTCGCCCTTGTTCATGGAATTCCTGATGGGCAAGCGCCAGTACGCCTGCACTCCGTGGGGCATGCCGACCTACAACATTTTCGGCTGGCAGAAGCCCTGCTACCTGCTACAGGACGGCTACGCTGATACCTTCGATGAACTGATCAAGGAAACGGCCTGGGAGTCGTACGGCACCGAGTCAGGCAATCCGCACTGCGCCAATTGCATGGTGCACAGCGGCTACGAAGCGTCTGCCGTAAACGACACGTTTGGATCGCTGGAAGGCTTCTTCGCCACCGTGAAGGGTACGCTGTTCAGTCGCTATCGCGATGACGGCGCTCTTCGGCTGCTGGACGAACCGGCAGAGCCCTCACATCCGCTGGTACAGATTGCCGCTCCTAAAGAATCGTATGAGGAGACCCGGGCGTGACCGGCAAGGCCGCCGGACATACTCACCCCGAAGCTCTGTCCCCGTCGGCCGACGCACAAGAAGTTTCTCCGGGCTGGGAACACGAAAGGCTTGAGGGCTGGGTTCCCGCGCTGGCGTCCGAAGAAGAAACCCGTAAAGCTCTGGAAAAAGCCTTCGACTACCGCGGCGACGTTACGGTCACGCGGAAAGACGGAACCACGGTCGAAGGCTATCTGTTCGATCGCAAGACCGGCCCGACCCTCGCTGACTCCCTGGTACGCGTGTTGCCCCGAACTTCCAACCAGAGAGTAATGATCCCATATTCCGACATCGCAGCGCTGGCCTTTACCGGACGCGATACCGCAGCCGGAAAAAGCTGGGAAGCCTGGGTCAAGAAATACGTAGAAAAGAAAGCCGCCGGCGAAAAGCATATCGGGCTGGAGCCGGAAGCACTGGAATAGTTGTCATCCTGGGCGCAGCATCCATGTTCGCTCGCGAACCCGGATGCGAAGTCGAAAGGACCCTAGCAGCGGCACGATCTCACGCAAGACGGATTCCCCCCCCGACAATACCCTACAAACCCCAGAGCATCGCTGCCATAGGGGTCCTTCGACTACGCAGAAATTCGCGAAGCGAACTTTCCACTACGCTCAGGATGGCAGGGGGATTTAGCGCTGCGGTTTGCGCGAGACAAAACTCAATTTCTCGATCAGTTCGTTCACTTCATCCACGCTTCCGCCGATGAAAGTAAACGAGACTCCGTAGCCCTTCTGCGACAGAACCAGCGACGTTTGACGCACAGTTCCCGCACCCCGCGCTTTGCTGAAGTCTCCGCGCACCAGCCTCGACGCCCCAATCAAAAACTCGTGAGGCTCTCCTTCTGCCTGAAAGCCTTTGGCTGAGATGAGCGCGCTCAGAGATGCGAAATACTCCCGCGCAGTCTTCGTGCCAGCGAGCAGGGGCTCAGCCGCGATCACTATCGCGGAATTTATAGTATCGCCGGGAGCTTCCGGGGGACGCTCGAAGGTCGCCAACAAAACTCTGGATTTCGAGGCACCCGCGGTGTCGTCCTGCATTTCCGCGCTGCGATCCACCCACCCGAAGGGGAGTTTGTAGCTGAATCCGAACGCGGCATTTCGGTATACGCCAGCGCTGATGGTGCCGGATTCGGCAATGGGCACGGTTGGGCGAGGAGATGCCTGGGATTGACCCTTGGCCTGCGCCCACATGTCCACGGTCAGCAGCAGTAGCAAGACAGGCAGAAATCGGGTCATGACTAATTTTACAAGGCCGTTGACGACCAGCACCGGCAAGTTGCCCGCTGTCCCGAGGGGATCCTGCCCCCGGAGTTCCACTTTGACATGGCGAACATCTCTCGCGGAGGACACTGCGGGCCCTTGCCACGGTCATCAATCACAAGCCGGCACGAGCGAGGGCGCTCGCGACTACACTACGCTGCGCGCGCAGTCAGAGGCTGGGTGCAGAAGCCGCAGCGCCGGGCGTCGATGGGAATCTCGCTCAGGCATTCCGGGCACTTCTTGGTCGTGGGATCGGCCGGAACCGGCGCCTTGCTCATGCGCGCGATCAGGGCGTTGATCGGCGTCACCACGAAGAAATACACAGCACCGGCGACCAACAGGAAAGACACTAAGGCGTTGATGAAATCGCCCACCGGAAACGGAGTGCCATTGATCATGAAGCTGATCGACGAAAAGTCGGGCTTGCCGACGATGGCTGCGATCAGGGGAGTAAGCAGGTCTTTAGTGAAAGCCGTCACTACCGATCCGAAAGCCGCACCGATGACCACGCCAACCGCGAGGTCGACCACGTTACCGCGAAGAATGAACTGCTTGAAGCCGCTCAGCATGGGAATGGAACCTCCAAAAACGCAAGGCGGCTAATTTACGGCGGCAACAAGGGGCAGGTCAAGCTTTGCGTGTCTGGGGCGGACACTCTTGTCCGCCGATCTTGACTTGGACTTTAGGCTGCATAACATGGCGATCCAGATCAAATTCAAAAGCGGCGGGCAAGGGTGCCCGCCCTACATAGCCAAGCCTCAGATGCGCATAGGCATGACGATGTAGCGGTACTTGTAGTCCTCGCTGTCGGCGGGGCGCAAGCTGGCCTGCGGACTGGGGATCCTTGAACTCAAGCATGACGTCTCCGGCGCCGACGGCCTTCAGGAAGTCGAGAATGTATTGCGCGTTGAAGCCAACGGTCAGGGAATCGCCCTGATAGCCGGTTTCGATTGTGTCTTCAGATTCACCGGTTTCAGTGGAAGAGGCTGAGAGCTTCACTTCGCCCTTCTCCAGGCGCAGGCGGACAGCGCGTGAACGCTCATCGGCAAACTGGGCGACACGAGAAATGGCCGCGCTCAGTTCGTTGCCCGGCAATGTGACGCTCTTTGTGTTGTCCTTGGGAAGAACGGCTTCGTAGTTCGGAAACTGGCCTGTGAGTTGGCGCGAGGTCAGCACTCTCGGCCCAATCCTGAAATACAGGGTCGAGTCGTCTTTGGCGAATTCGATGGTTTCCGCGTTTGTCGAATCCAGCAATGACCGCAACTCGTCCATTGCTTTTTTAGGGATGAGGGTCTTCAGCTCTCCCGAAACGCCCTCGAATTTTTCTCCGTTGCGCTCAATGTGCGCCAGGCGGTGTCCGTCGGTCGCCACCATGGTGATGGATTCAGGCTTCAGCACCATCAACGCGCCATTCAAGGTATAACGCGATTCTTCACTGGCGATGGCAAATCCGGTCTTGGCGATCATGGCCCGCAGCACCAGGGCGGGAATCGTCACCACGCCAGAGGTGGGGAACACCGGCAGCGTGGGGAAATTCGAGCGCGCCATACCAACCATCTTAGTATTGGACCGGCCACAACGAATGCTGATCCAGTGATTCTCGAGCAACTTGATAGTGATGTCGGCGTCGGGCAGCAATTTTACGTAGTCATGCAGTTTGCGGGCCGGAATGGTGCAGGAGCCTTCTTTTTTTACCTTCGCGTTGCAAACCGTGCGCAGGCTCAGATCGAGGTCGGTCGCGGTGAGCGATAGTTTGTCGCTGGAAGCTTCAAACAGATAGTTCGACAGGATTGGAATCGTGGTCTTGCGCTCCACCACTCCCTGGGTCGCAGTCAATTCCTTTAAAAGTTCGGATTTGCTGACTGTGATTTCCATGGTGGCTGTTCCCGTGGCTGCGGCCAAAGCTTCTACCGGCATAACCCAAATCTCCCGTCGGGTATCGCTACTTTGAGTACTTCCCTTATATCAAAACAAAAACCTATAAAACCAGTAGTAACAGTAGGCGGCGCGTAAAAGTGGAAATCGAGGCCAACTCCGCACTGCACTGCGTTCTCAGCCCGGCGCCTCATGTCCAAAACTAGCCGGTCGACCTGGCGGAGATGAAGGTATCGTTTGGCCGTGCCTCGCAATTGCCACCGGCTCTTGCACAACTTCCACAACCGATCCACAACGGCGCTCAAGGAAGACTCTGCTGCTGGGTGGAAATACGGCTCAAAACCGCGATTCATCCACCTAACTGCTCGGTCATTTTATTAATCAACCTGTTCAAATCCTTGTCCGTCTTCCGGTTGACATCGATCTTGTCGACCGAGTGCAGGACCGTGGTGTGATGCTTGCCGCCAAACTGACGGCCAATTTCCGGCAACGAGGCTTCCGTGAGATGCTTGGCCAGATACATCGCGATCTGCCGGGGATAGACGATGGCGCGCGAGTTGTTCTTGGCCTTGATCTCGACCAGGCGCAATCCAAACTGTTCCGCTACGGCCTTTTGGATGGACTCAATCGTGACCTTGCGGGCCTGGGAGTCGATGAAATTCTTAAGCACCTGCTGGGTGTAAGGCAGAGTGATCTCGGCGCCGATCAGTGAAGAGTGCGCCACCAGCCGGATCAGCGCGCCTTCCAACTCGCGAACATTCGAGCGGATGTTCGAGGCAATGTAGAGTGCAACGTCGGTAGGCAGGCTGACTTTCTCCTGCTCCGCTTTCTTCTGCAGAATCGCGACCTTGGTTTCTAGATCGGGCGGCTGAATGTCGGCGATCAGTCCCCACTCGAAACGACTGCGCAAGCGGTCTTCAAATTCCGCCAGCTCTTTCGGCGGCCGGTCACTCGCGATCACGATCTGCTTCATGGACTCGTGCAGAGCGTTGAAGGTATGGAAGAACTCTTCCTGTGTCCGTTCCTTTTGCGCCAGAAACTGGATATCGTCGACCAGCAGCACATCCATGTTCCGAAACTTGTCCCGAAAGCTGATCATCTTGTCGTAACGCAGCGAGTTGATCATCTCGTTGGTGAACTTCTCGCTGGAGACGTAGCAGATGGAAGCCTGCGGTTGCCGACGCTTGATCTCATGACCGATGGCCTGCATCAGGTGGGTCTTGCCCATGCCGACGCCGCCGTAAAGGAAGAGCGGGTTGTAAGCCTTTGAAGGGCGCTCTGACACGGCCTGGCAGGCGGCGTGCGCAAACTGGTTGCCGCTGCCGATCACGAAGGCGTCAAAGGTATAGCGCGGATTCAGTTGCGCGGCGCCGTCCCAGTCGAAGCGCGACTGCGAGGCGTGCGGGTTGGCGGAAACCAGGTGAGCGGACAGGCCGCCATCGTGACGTACTGGAGTCGAAGCGGGATCGTCTTCCGGCGTGACGAATTTCACTTCCTGAAACTCAAGACCAAGATTGTCCAGCGCTTCCTGAATCAGATCGGCGTACTTGTCTCCCACGTGGCGGAATTCCGCCGTGGGAACGCGCACGAAAAGAATCGGACCGCTGGAGTGACTGAACTTGGTGGGCTTAAGCCAGGTGTCGTACGAGTGCCGGTTGATCTTCTTTTCCAGCGCATCCAGAACGCGCAGCCACGGATTGGGAGAGAGGCTTGGACTTGGAACGGACATAAATAATTTTCGTGGGGCTGTGGCCAGATCAGCGCCCGGTATCAGAACTTCTACGCCAACGATGCTTTCATTTTCCAGCAGCCCGACAGCCTTGCGTCCCGGCCATTTGCGCTGGATTCGAGAAAATTTCTTTCAGCAGGATCAGTCCGGCATACTAGCACAAAAATTTTCCGTCTGCGGAAATCTTGTCGCGAACTTTTCCTGCTTTGTATGATTCATCACCCTAACGAAACTTCCTGTCAAGTATTGAAGTTATAACTGCAACGCGAGTGGTGCAGAAGCGCGCGGAACTTTGGGGAGGGTCTGGTTGCTGCTTGTGATTTTACTGTCATCTTTGACAGTCGTTTTAATCGCCAATGACCGGTCTTCGGTCCGTTGCGCCATCGCCGGAATCACGTGATCAGGCGCTGATTCCGCTACAATGGACCGTTGCGGATGTGCCCGTGGCCTGCGAATTAACAGGGCATCAACCTCATGGTCAGAGCGACCGGATTTGCGAACATTGTCTCAGGGGAGTTCTCGGATACTAAGTTTGCATGGCTCATTGAATCGCATTCAGATTGTGAGCTTGAAAATGCGCTCGCGTTCAGGAACTGGTCGGTGAGATTTTGCGGCAAAGTTCTCGCACGCAAACCTTAACCTGACCTGAAGCGAGACGGTTTCTGAAATCGCGTTCTTTTTCGATGTCGCAATGTATGCACAAGAAGTCTCCCAACCCCGAAGCCGCAGCGCAAGTGGACCCGGAAAGCCACATCAATCTGGTTTCCGGCTCGGAAGCAGCGCCACTGGATAAGGAAGAACTTCGCTTTCGTCTGGAGCGCCAATATCACCTCTTTGATATAACCCTCTCCTCCATTAAGGATTTTGCCTACATCTTCGACCGCGGAGGGCGATTCACTTTTGTGAATCGCGCCTTGCTGGAGCTCTGGGGTTTGAAACTGGAAGAAGCACTGGGCAGAAACTTCTACGACTTACGGTATCCTGATGAACTTGCAGAGCGGCTGCAGCGCCAGATTCAGCAAGTCTTCGACACCCGCGCAGAGTTGATCGATGAAACTCCTTACACAAGTCCGACTGGCGCCGGGGGATACTACGAGTACATCTTCCGGCCGGTCTTCGGTCGCGACGGCGGGGTCGAGGCGGTAGCGGGCTCGACACGCGATATTACTGAGCGCAAACGAGTTGAGGAAGAACTCCGACAAAGCCAGGAGCGCCTGCGCATTCTCGCGGAAACCCTTGAGAACCAGGTAGCGGCGAGAACAGCGGAATTGGAGTCGCAAAACAAGCAGGTGCTCCGGCAAACGGAATTGCTTCAGGACTTGTCAGTTTCCCTGATGGAAACCCGCGACCGTGAAAGCCGACGCATTGCTCGCGAATTGCACGACAGCGCGGGTCAGTTGATCACCGTTCTGCTGATGAATCTGGAACGAATGGTTACAGAACTCAAGACGGGCAATCCAGATCTCTTGAAGCTGGCTGAGGACACTCGAACTTACGCAGACGAACTAAATCAGGAGATTCGTACCACCTCCTATCTCCTGCATCCCCCGATGCTCGATGAATTGGGATTGCGAGCGGCTTTGAGTTGGTATACGGAAGGCTTGCGGGAACGTGCCGGGCTTGCAGTGGAGTTGAGTATTTCCAGCGAACTTGAGCGACCGTCCCGCGAGATTGAAACCACTATTTTTCGCGTGGTGCAGGAATGCCTGACTAATATTCACCGGCACTCTGGCAGCAAGACGGCACATATAACCCTGGCTCGCGAAGGCGCGTATTTGTTGCTTAAAATCCGCGATGACGGATGCGGGATGTCGCCGGACAAGCTTTCCCAGCTTCGAACAAAAAGTGTGGGCGTAGGCTTGCGCGGAGTGCGGGAGCGGGTGCGCCAATTCGGAGGCGAGGTCCGCGTTGAGTCGCAGGAGGGATTGGGTACGACGATTCTGGTCACGCTGCCGATCCCCAATGCCAATTGACCTCATTTGGCACGGCTTAGGTAAAAGTTATATTTGCGTCATCGTCATCCTGAACGACTAGTTGTGAAGGATCCTGCGCGTACCGCTTGATCAGACTGGGATACTGAATATCCGCGTCGCGCTGGATCGTTCGCAAGCTCAGGATGACTTCTCTGGTTAAGGCAGGACAACGAACTAGGCCACCTGGCCCCTGCCTGCCTCCGGTTTGCCCACCCGCGCGCAGTCATTTATACTTCTACTTCGCTTTTAAAGAGACTCAGTTGATCAGGAGCAGCGATTTTTCATGCCCAAGCGCACATTCCAGCCCAACCGTCGTCACCGCTCGAAGACGCACGGATTTCTTACGCGGATGAAGACCAAGGCCGGCCGCGCGGTTATTTCGCGACGGCGCGCCAAGGGCCGCAAGCGGGTGTCGGTGAAGCCCGGCTTCCGTGAGTAGTGTTTCCCCCTTTTCGGAAATCGCGACAGATTCGCCCTCTGGGTTCAGGCGTTTTGTGAACGATTTCTCGCCGGATGGCGACCCCGACGTTTCCGGATCCGGCAGGCGCCGCAAGTTTCCCCGCAGCGTACGTTTGCTCCGGCACGCGGATTTTGAGCGCGTGTATAAACAGGGACGGCGGCATTTCGCCCCCCACATGACGGTATTTTATTTGCCGCGCACGGCGGCAGGCGTTGAAGCTGCCGGTCCCAGAGTTGGATTCACCGTAAGCAAGGCGCTGGGGGGAGCTGTGGTCCGCAATCGCATGAAACGGCGGCTGCGAGAGGCGGTTCGACTGCACGGGACGATTCCAGCGGCAATGGACGTGGTGATCAATCCCAAGAAATCGCTTTTGACCGCCGACTTTGTCGATGTGCAGAGCGAGGTTCACCGCGCCTTCGAAGTGATCGGGAAGTCGGCAGGCAAACCATGAATCAGCGGGCCACCAGAGTCGTTTTGTTTCTGTTGCGCGGATACAAGTGGGCGCTCTCGCCACTGTTGTCCCCGGCCTGCCGCTACGTGCCGACGTGCTCTGACTACGCTATGGAAGCAGTGGATCGCTATGGCGTGTTGCGCGGCGGCCTGATGGCAGTGTGGCGTGTGCTGCGATGCCATCCCTTTGTGCGGGGTGGTTACGATCCGGTGGTGAAAACCGAGGCCGTGAAATCCGCGGCACTGAAATCCGAACGATACGGTGCGACTTCCGCGCCACCCGCCAGTTGTGCGGTCGCTGAGTAAGCGAAGAGTAGCGAATTTGCCAGAATTCAACAATCCTCAACAAGAACCCGGAATGGAGCGCCGCCTGCTGCTGGTGTTCGCGCTCACGTTCCTCGTCATCATTCTGTTTCAGCCACTATTGAAGAAGTACATGCCGCAGTCGGCTCAGCCTGCGGCTGAAACTCCTGCGGCGGTCCAGCCGTCCAGTCAGATCGCGATGCCTTCGACGCCTCAGGTTGCGGTGTCCGCGACCGGTGTGACCAAGCAGGCTTCCGCCGAGGGAGAAACGGTCGTCGAGAATGCCCTTTACCGGGTCACTTTCACCAACCGCGGCGGTCTGGTGAAATCCTGGATTCTCAAGACTTATAAGGACGAGCACGGCAATCCTCTCGAACTGGTCAGCAAATCGGCGGAGACCTACGGATATCCGATGTCGCTGTGGACCTACGACGAGACTCAGCGCAATAAGCTGAATTCGGCACTCTACGTCGCTTCTGATTCGGGCAAGCTGACGGCTCCGGCGCGGGTGACGTTCGAATATTCCGACTCAGACGTGTCTGTCAGCAAGACCTTTAGCTTCGATCACACCTACGTCGTGCATCTCGAGACTTCGGTGGTGTCCAAGGGAAGCCAGGTCACTGCATTTCCCATGTGGCCGGCCGGGTTCGGCGATCAGTCAAGCCTGTCTTCTTACGCCGCCAGCCGCGTCGAGCATCAGTACGGTGACAAGACCGAGCGTCTGGACATCAAGAAGATCAGCGGCGGCGCCACCTTACCGGGCCCGTTCAATTGGGCCGGAGTGGTCGACCAGTATTTCGCCGCGGTCTTTCTTCCGGAAGATATCCAGAACGCGGCCCTGGTGACGTTTCGCCACCAGGTCGACGTGCCCAAAGATCCGCGAAACCCAAAGCCTGGAGAAACCGTCAAGGCAGATGTTCTTGGAGTCGGCGTAGGCAATCTTCGGGGAGCCAGCGTCGGACGCCTGTACGTCGGGCCTAAGTCACTGGGAGTGCTGGAGTCCGTGCCGGTGCCGACCATGGCCGGAGCGCCGCCGGACTTGCGGGGCCTGATCAATTTTGGTTTCTTTGGCGTGATCGCCCGTCCATTATTTTTGTGGCTCAAATGGACATACGGATGGGTCCATAACTGGGGATGGGCCATCGCCATCCAGACCCTGATCATCAATCTGGCCCTGTTGCCGCTGCGCATCTCCAGCATGAAATCCGCGCTGAAGATGCAGAAGGTAGCGCCGCAGATCAAAGCTATCCAGGAAAAGTACAAAAAGTACAGCATGCGCGATCCGCGCAAGCAGGAGATGAATCAGGAAGTCTCTGCACTCTACAAGGCAGAGGGTGTGAACCCTGTGGGCGGCTGTCTACCGATGGTCATCCAGATGCCCTTCCTGTTTGCCTATTACAGCATGCTCGGCGCAGCACTCGATCTGCGCCAGGCCCCATGGCTCTGGATCCGCGATCTGTCGTCGCCGGACCCGTGGCATCTGTTGCCCATCGGCATTATCATTACGATGCTGCTGACCCAGCGTATGACGCCTCAGCCCGGTATGGACCCGTCGCAGCAAAAGATGATGACTTTCATGATGCCGCTGATGCTCGGCGTGATCAGTTGGAACCTCGCCGCGGGCTTGTGTCTGTACTGGTCCGAAGGCAACCTGATCGCAATCGCGCAACAGTCGGTGATGAACCGTACCAGCCTGGGCCGCGAGATGCGCGAGATCGCGTTGAAGAGGGCGAGGAAGAAAGAGAAATAGCTTTTAGCTGTTAGCCTTCGCTCTCAGCGCGGAGTTCAAGGGATTAAGTTAAAAGCCAATAGCTAAAAGCCAATAGCTAAAAGCCAATTCATATGTCCATTCCCGACAAAATCGCCGCCGCCAACAAGATCAACGATCTGCTGACAGGGGTCGTTGCTAACGGTGGCTTGCGTCTGAAATACCGCATCACCGTAGATCCGCCGCTGGCTGAACAGCGCGACTGGGAACGTCCTGAAATCCTGGTTGAGTTTGTCGGCCCGGACTCGCCATTGCTGTTGGAGCGCGGCGGCGAACTGCTGCGTGCCATCGAATTCCTGGCGCTTGAAATGCTTCGCCTGCCGGGCAACGAGCACGAGAAGGTCTGCTTCGATTGCATGAATCACCGCGGCATGCGGCTGGAAGAGCTCCGGCTCGCAGCCGGCGTGGCCGCCGAAAAGGTGCGCAAATCCGGAGCTCCGTACGAATTCGCTCCCATGTCATCGCGGGAGCGTCGCATTGTCCACCTGGCGCTGCGCGATCAGACAGGGCTGGTCACACAGAGCGAAGGTGAAGGCATGCGCCGTTACGTGGTGGTCTACCCGGAGAATTACAAGCCCGCCCCAGCCCGGCCCCAGCGAAAAACTCTTCCTTAAATCTTTTTGGCGGCCAAGCACTGCGTAGGTACGGGTCTCAGACCCGTCCAAGCCGAGCACAGCTCCGCTAGCCGTCACCCGCGAATCGTGCCTTCACCCGCTACAATCTCCCTGTGAATCTCGACGACACCATCGTCGCCATTGCCACCCCGTCGGGTCGTGGCGGCATTGGAGTGGTCCGCATCGCCGGCCCCAAGGCCCGGACCATCGCTGCTCCCATGCTGCGTCTGAAACATCAACTCGAAGCTGGCCGAGCAATTTTTGGAGAGCTCATCGAACCATGTGGTCGCGGGCGGCCCGCCAGCGAGGAAGTCGCCTCGATCCCAGACGTTCTTTCCGATGAAGAAGTCTTGCGGGCGGGTGGCTCGCGACCACACGATCCACACAGTCCAAATCAGCGCATCGATGAGGTCGTCGTAACTTATTTTGCCAAGCCGCATTCGTACACCACCGACGACATCATCGAAATCTCTGCCCACGGCTCGCCCGTGGTTCTGCGCCATGTCGTGGAACTAGCGGTGTCCAGTGGCGCTCGCCTGGCGGAGCCCGGCGAATTCACCATGCGTGCTTTTCTCAACGGACGTATCGATCTGACCCAGGCGGAGGCCGTCCGCGATCTGATTGAGTCGCAGACGCTTTTTCAGGCCAAGGTCGCGGCCCAGCAGCTCGACGGCGCGCTCTCGCGCCGGCTCCAGCCGATTAAACAACAATTGGTCGAGCTGATCGCCATCCTCGAAGCTGGCATTGACTTCGCCGAAGACGACGTTTCTATCCTGTCCGCAAACCAGATACTCGACCACGTTGCCGCCGTACGCGTTCCGCTCGAGCAGTTAGCCGCCTCTTTCGCTTATGGCAAACTCGTCCACGAAGGGCTAACGCTTGCCATCGTCGGGCGGCCGAACGTGGGCAAATCGAGCCTGTTCAACCGTTTGGTGGAAAGTGACCGCGCCATCGTTACGGCCACGCCGGGAACCACGCGCGACCTGGTAACCGAGACAGTCGCGATTGAAGGGATCCCGGTAAAGCTGGTAGACACGGCTGGCATTCGTCGCGCTCTCGATGAAGCTGAGAGCATTGGCATTCGCAAATCCAAAGAGGCGCTCGCGGACGCAGATCTGGTGCTGGTCGTTCTCGACTCTTCTGAACCGGTTGGTGTCGAGGATCAGCAACTGCTGGATTTGGTAGCGCAGCGGGTCGCGATTTTGGTCGAAAATAAATCGGACAAAACCAGTTCGCAGTTCCTGATTCCCCGTTCCCAGTTGGCGCAGGTCCGGGTTTCGGCGCTGACCGCGGAAGGCATTCCTGAATTGCGCGCCGAAATACTGCGCCTGGTTGGTGGGGACATTCAGCGAAACCCCGAAACGGGATTTCTCACCAGTACGCGCCATCAGGGGCTGGTGCGCGACGCGCTCTCCGGACTGGAAGCCGCCGCTGTCGCAGTTCGGGAAAAAATCCCGCACGAGATGATTCTGCTGGACCTCTACAGCGCTCTGCGTCCGCTTGACGAGATTACTGGCGCCACCACCAACGACGACATCCTGAACCTGATCTTCAGCAGGTTCTGCATCGGGAAGTAACGCGCCTGTGGGCTGGCCGGTTTCAACGAGTCACCTGGGCATCGTTCATTGGGGAAGGATGCAGGGTGCCGTTCACGACTTGCACAATACTGTTGCGCACGGCGTAGAGCACAAGCTCGCTGACCGAATGCAAACCCAGCTTTCTCATGATGTTGCTGCGATGGGTTTCCGCTGTTTTCACGCTAAGATTGAGATGGCACGCCACCTCTTTTGTCGACTTGCCCTCGGCCAGCAATTGCACGACTTCCCGCTCGCGGGCGGTCAGGGGTGAATGGCTGGATTCAGACTTGAAGGTGCGCGGGGTCTTATTAAGGAAGCCGGCGAGCACCAGGTCGGCCACTCGGGCAGTGAAAAAGGTTTTGTCGTGTTGCAACGCTTCCACCGCCGACACCAGGTCCCGGGCGGCGTCAGATTTCAGCAGGAAGCCGCGCGCGCCGGCGTCTAACACGGCCTGCACCGCCTGATCGGTATCGGTGACGGTCAGAATCAGGACCCTGACGTTGGGATTTTCGCGCACGATATGCCGGGTCGCTTCGAGCCCGTTCAGCACAGGCATGCCAATGTCGAGAATGGCGATATCGGGTTTGGACTGGGCGGCTTTCTCAATGGCTGCGCGGCCGTTGTCAGCTTCGGCGCAGACCTCCCAGTCGGGATGAGCTTTGATCAGGGCAATCAATCCACGGCGTACGATCTCGTGATCGTCAGCAACTAGAATACGCAGGCGATTCATAAATGTATCCCTCCTCATTGTCGGCAACATTTAAGAATGATCGAATCCGTGACCGCCCGAAATACCGGTCAAGACACTTCATAATGCCGCAGCTATAATTGAATCGAGGCCCGAAGGGTAAGCCCTGGTGGAACATTGTTCTTATCGCGCATATCCGCTTCGCGGGTCAATACAGTGGATTCTGTAGGTAACGACAAGGATAGCTGGGACAAAGATAGCTGGCAGGAAGACAGTAAAATCGGTACCGGATCGACAGAACTGCATCCAATCCTGAGGCGATTGGGTAACCGCAAATGCATTTTTTGGGATTTAAGTTCTTGAAATGCGAATGAGTCAATCGAAGGGAGCTGCATGACGGAAAATCAAAACTCAAGGCCGGAAGTGGAAAAATCATCGGTTACCCTTCCTGGAACTGTGGAAAAAGTTATCCCATCGTTGCATCCCGGCGACCCGGAAAAGGCGCAAATCGGCATAGAGGGAGCGGACGACCTTTATCGGGAAATCCGTGTCGTGAACGTTCTGCAAGATAAAAATGGGGGCGAGGTGGCTCTAAAGCCAGGCGCCCGGGTCGACGTTAAAATCGCAGCCGACGATTCCGCGACCACTCGCAAGTGACTCAGAAAACTTAAGATCGTAGCGAAAATCCCCAGAAAACCGTAGAGACTTACAGAAGCACTATTACAGTATCGACTCGATAGAAAACCGTTTGCCTGGCCAGTACCCTGTGAACCAGCAGGAGGAACCATGCCGGAACAGGAAACGATCAACCGAGCTCAGGAAGACGCACGCGAGGGAAAGTCTCCCAATACCCAGGCCGGAGAATTTGTTCGCGAAGAGATTCATCACGTCCGCGAAGGCAAGCATGGTGCTGCATCGGCGAAGCAGGCTATCGCGATCGGACTATCCAAGGCCCGTCGCGCGGGCGTGAAGTTGGGTGCACCCAAAGGGAAGGTTTCTCCCCAGGTCAAAGCCCAGGCAGCGCGCGATTCTGGCAAGGCGAAGGCGGCAGCCGGAAAGGCGCGGCCATCGCGGAAACGATCCCAAGCCACTAGCAAAGCATTGAAGAGCGAAGGCCGCAGAGCTGCGTCTCGAACAGCCTTGTCTCGTCACGCAAAGAGCGTAGCCCGGAAGCGAAGCAGCATCGCTCGTCGGCACTCGGCCCAGAAAGCGGCACAGACCAGGACGCGCGGTTCCTGATCTGCTATTGATTATTATTATTATTTTTACTGAGCGCAGGCCGGGTGTCCGCAATCGCACCCAATTTCCGTCTCCTCCGTTCCCGCGTCTTTACACAACTGGCTGCAATACTTCTCGCCCTTCGGAGCAATGCACAGACAGGAAATATGTGCACATTTTTCTGCTTTATCGGTGGCCATTGTAGTCTCCTTAATTTTACGAGAAAGAGGATTAAAATCCGGCCTGCTTTCCGTTTATGCGGCAAGCAGGCCGGTAAGTTTCATGCGCTGTTACGCGATGCGTTTGTTTGCGGTGCGTTTCTTGCTCGACGCCTGCTCCCGGTCTGGCTGGATGCGTTCTTCTGCATCCTCATCTGCGCCGAGGGCCTCCTGATTGATCTGTGACGCTAGTTCCGTGAGTTTCTCGTCGGTTTCCTTTTCTTCCGCCAGGGTCGATTCCAGCAGAGAAACGTGATCGTTTTCTCCAAGAGTGTTGGCGAAGGCCACGACTGTTCCGTAGGCGGCGATCTCATAGTGCTCGACCCGCTGGGCTGCCCCGATCAATGCGGCATCCAGGACCGCGCCTTCGAGATCTTCTTTCAAGACTTCGGCGCCTTCTTCTACCAGGCCTTCCATGCCCGCGCACTTCTTGCCCTTGGGGCTTTCGCCGAGCATCTCGAAGATTTGTTCGAGGCGCTCGACATGTCCCTTGGTCTGCTCCAGGTGTTCCTCAAAGCCAGAACGCAATTCGTCCGAGGAACTGGCCTTAGCCAGCTTGGGCAGTGCCTTCACCAGCTGAGTTTCCGCGTTGTAAATATCCTTCAATTCGTCGATGTAGAGTTCTTTCAATCCTTGATCTGCCATAGTTGCTCCGGAGAAAGTTGAAATTTGATTCCGCAATTTGGATGCAGGCCGTAACCACGCTGTGGCTTATGGGAAGAAGAATTTTGACAACTAAAATTCCTGCAAGACATCAGTGTCATTTCCGGGAACCGCATCCTAGGAAATGCAGCGTACGGAGGGTGCGATGGCGGAGACAGAGAGAACAACAAAGAGAAAGAGAAAGGCTGAGGCAAGAACAAGGACAAAGCCAAAGACGACGCAGAGCAGCCCGTCAAAACGGTGGGTCGCAAAAGTGAAGACGGTTTCGACATACCCGCCCCCGGGTCTCTTCAAAAGAAGCGCCAGGGCGATCGCGAGTGCGCTAGCCTCGCACAAGGTTTCTCCGAAGGGGCCGGCATCCGGGATGCGGATGCTGAATTACTTCATCAATCGCGCCGGGCGCGGCATTACACAAAATCGCCGGACAGAGCTGGAGAAAGCGAAGGCCTTGCTCTCAAAGAAGATTGAACGCAGCAAGAAATCCGAGCAAAGGAAAGCCGCCTGACTGAACACGTGAAAAAGATTGATGAAGGCTGGGAAGATTGATTAAAGAAGATCGATTAAAAACGATAAAAGGCCCTCGGTCGCCCTAGGCCTTCTAGCGCTGGCCGGTTTACGCTGCGCCTTTCCCTCAAATTTGATGAGGATCCTAGCCGGCTGTCTGAGCCCATTTGTTGGGCCCGGGTTCAGGTTCCCAGCAGCAAGGTGAACAATGTCAAGAACACTCTGGCGATACGGGGAACGTAAAATTCCGGTGTATGCGGCGATTCGACTTTGACGCGAACAGGAATCAAAACAGCTTTCCTGCGGGAGTAATAATTGCTGTTGATGCGGTCGATCACTTCCTGCAACGTTAAATGGGCCATGGCGAATTCGCGGGAACTTATGCAGCTTGCCTGAGACGTTAGGATGGAGCAATACAGTGGATTCCTGAGGGGATTTCGGAAGCTCGTCACTAACATAAGGCAACTACTTTTTCGCCATGACAGAGAAAAGTTTGCTCACCGACGCGCCAAGGTACACAGTCCTGGGCATGGACGTAGTACAGCGACTTCCCTAGGTTTCGATCGGAGTTTCGGTACAAATCGAGCGGCGACAATGTTTTCGCCTCTCCGTAACTCTTGAGCCTGAAGAGTTTCAGCAATTTGTAAGCGAGGTTCCACACCCGGAGGCTGACTTTGGCAGCCGCCATGCAGGTTCAATCCCAAGAAGATGCACAAATAATCTCTCGGGAGGAACAAATGACAAAACGCCCCTATTTCTTATTCTCACCCATTGCGCTCGGGCTCGTGGTTGGCATGGGCTTGTCCGGAGTTCAGCTAAAGGCACAACAGGCGGACCCGCAGCCAGCGTCGCCGTCGCAGCAGCAGCCCGCCGCGCCAGATTCCCAGAGCCCGTCGCAAGCGCAAACCCAGACTTTCGCTGGCACCGTCACGAAGGCGGGGGATAAATACGTCCTCCAGGATGCGAGCGGGACTACCTATGACATCGATCGCCAGGACCTGGTGAAGTCGCATGAAGGCAAGAAGGTACGCATCAATGGGACGCTTGATCCCGACGGCAAGACCATCCATGTGAAGTAGGCGAAAGCAAAACACCGCAGTCCAGGGGGCCACTCCGGCCCCTTTTTTCTTTTCAAGCCAATTATCCGCTGACGGAAAGCTGCTCCGGAGATGAGTCAGCTTTGCACTAACGTCACCGTCCCATACAGGAAACACTGTAGAGTCACGGCCAAAATTCCATGTTTAAAATGACAAGGTTGTCGTCCCTCCCTCGGGTGACGACTGTAGTCGTGCCGCGAAAGTAGCTGAACATTTTTCTTCCCCGGCAATGGCAACGAATTGCGCTGCCTGGCTTTGGCAAAAGACATCGGGCTGCTGAAGCGATTGCGCGGACCAAGTTGAGGATTTGAGCGGCAAAGAATCCCGTCCACTTCAGGAGTAACTGTGAAACGGAGCTCTCGTTCGACCACTGACCGGGTGAAATCTGAACCCGCACCTGAGAACAACAACGGACACTCTACGCTGGTGGCTGAGTCCGCCTCTCCCGATCTTGCGGTGATACTGGCGAGCTTGCAGACCATGCGTGCCGGCGATTTCTCGGTGCGCCTGCCTGGTTCATGGACCGGGCTGGCCGGGAAAATTGCCGATACTTTCAACGATATCGTCGCCGTCAATCAGCAGATGGCGCATGAACTGAATCGAGTCGGGCAGGTGGTCGGTAAAGAAGGAAAGACACGCGAGCGCGCGCGGTTTCACGAATCGAAGGGCGCTTGGGGTCAGATGGAGGGTTCGATCAATACCTTGGTCGAAGATCTGCTTCGGCCCACGGCGGAAGTAACCCGCGCCATCGCCGGCGTTGCCCAGGGCAACCTCACTCAAACGGTCCGGCTGGATGTGGATGGGCGGCCGCTGGAAGGAGAGTTCCTGCGCTCTGCCAACATCGTCAACACCATGATTCAGCAGCTCGGCGTGTTTACCGCTGAAGTCACGCGTGTGGCGCGCGAGGTTGGAACCGACGGCAAGCTCGGCGGGCAGGCGCAGGTTCCGGGCGTAGCTGGAACCTGGAAGGATCTCACCGACTCCGTCAATTCGATGGCCAGCAACCTGACCGGACAGGTACGCAACATTGCAGAAGTTGCGACCGCAGTCGCCAGCGGAGATCTGTCGCGCAAAATCACGGTTGACGTCCGCGGCGAAATTCTTCAGCTGAAGGAAGCCATCAACACCATGGTGGACCAGTTGCGATCGTTCGCCTCTGAAGTCACGCGCGTAGCGCGTGAAGTCGGCACCGATGGCAAGCTGGGCGGACAAGCGGTCGTACCTGGCGTGGCCGGCACCTGGAAAGATCTCACCGACTCAGTGAACGCCATGGCCGGAAACCTCACGGCGCAGGTGCGCAACATCGCCGAGGTGACGACGGCCGTGGCTCGCGGCGACTTGTCGCGCAAGATCACGGTAGACGTGAAAGGCGAAATTCTCGAACTCAAAGACACCATTAACACGATGGTCGATCAGCTGAACGGCTTTGCTGGCGAAGTCACGCGCGTGGCCCGCGAAGTCGGAACCGAAGGCAAGCTTGGTGGTCAGGCGCAAGTGCCTGGGGTTGGCGGAACCTGGAAAGATCTCACCGACAATGTGAACTTTATGGCCAGCAACCTGACCGGCCAGGTGAGAAACATCGCTGAGGTCGCTACCGCGATTGCCAGTGGAGATCTGTCGCGCAAAATTACGGTCGACGTCCGCGGAGAGATTTTGCAGCTCAAGGAAACCCTGAACACCATGGTGGACCAGCTCAACCGGTTCGCTGGCGAAGTGACTCGCGTGGCCCGCGAAGTCGGAACCGAAGGCCGCCTCGGAGGGCAGGCGAACGTACCCGGCGTGGCAGGCACCTGGAAAGATTTAACTGACTCGGTCAACTCCATGGCCGGGAACCTTACCGGACAAGTTCGCAACATCGCCGAAGTAACCACCGCAGTCGCGGGCGGTGACTTGTCACGCAAAATTACGGTGGATGTGAAGGGTGAAATTCTCGAGCTGAAAAACACGATCAACACCATGGTTGACCAGCTCAATGCGTTTGCCGGGGAGGTCACCCGCGTCGCTCGCGAAGTCGGCACTGAAGGCAAACTCGGAGGCCAGGCGCAGGTGCCGGGTGTGGCCGGAACCTGGAAAGATCTCACCGACAACGTGAACTTCATGGCCAGCAACCTTACGGGCCAGGTGCGAAACATCGCTGAAGTGGCCACCGCCGTGGCGCGCGGTGACTTGTCACGCAAGATCACGGTGGACGTGAAAGGCGAAATCCTCGAACTCAAGGACACCATCAACACAATGGTGGACCAGTTGCGCGCGTTCGCGTCTGAAGTCACGCGCGTAGCTCGCGAAGTCGGTACCGACGGCAGGCTCGGCGGGCAGGCGCAAGTCCCCGGCGTTGCCGGCACCTGGAAAGATCTCACCGACTCGGTGAACTCAATGGCCAGCAACCTTACGGGCCAGGTCCGAAACATCGCCGAGGTTGCAACCGCGATTGCCAGCGGAAATCTGTCAAAGAAAATCACGGTCAACGTGAGCGGCGAAATTCTGCTGTTGAAGGAAACTATCAACACGATGGTCGATCAGCTGAACGCCTTCGCCGGCGAGGTTACGCGCGTGGCCCGCGAAGTTGGTTCTGAAGGCCGATTGGGCGGGCAGGCCAACGTCCCCGGCGTGGCCGGCACCTGGAAGGATCTAACCGACTCGGTCAACTCAATGGCGGGAAACCTGACGGGCCAGGTGCGCAATATCGCTGAGGTCACTACGGCCGTGGCTCGCGGCGACTTGTCCCGCAAGATTACGGTGGACGTGAAGGGAGAAATTCTCGAGCTGAAAAACACGATCAACACGATGGTTGATCAGCTCAATGCGTTCGCCGGAGAAGTGACACGCGTGGCCCGCGAAGTTGGGACGGAAGGCAAGCTCGGCGGTCAGGCGCAGGTGCCCGGCGTCGGCGGGACCTGGAAAGATCTCACGGATAACGTCAACTTCATGGCCAGCAACCTGACCGGGCAGGTCCGGAACATCGCCGAAGTGGCGACCGCCATTGCCACCGGCGATCTTTCAAAGAAAATCACCGTGGATGTCCGCGGCGAGATTTTGCAGCTCAAAGAGACGCTCAACACGATGGTCGAGCAGTTGCGTTCATTCGCCGCTGAAGTCACGCGGGTGGCGCGCGAGGTCGGCAGCGAAGGCCGTCTCGGCGGACAGGCCAACGTGCCGGGCGTGGCCGGAACCTGGAAGGATCTCACAGATTCAGTCAACGCCATGGCCGGAAACCTTACGGCGCAAGTGCGCAACATCGCGGAAGTCACGACGGCCGTGGCTCGCGGCGACTTGTCGCGCAAGATCACGGTCGATGTGAAAGGTGAAATCCTCGAACTGAAAAACACGATCAACACCATGGTCGACCAACTCAACGCGTTTGCCGCCGAAGTGACGCGCGTGGCCCGCGAAGTAGGTACGGATGGCAAACTTGGAGGTCAGGCCAAAGTGCCGGGCGTTGCAGGAACGTGGAAAGATCTGACTGACAACGTGAACGTCATGGCGGTAAACCTGACGGAGCAGGTCCGAGGCATTGTTAAAGTTGTGACCGCTGTCGCCAACGGCGAACTCACGCAGAAGTTGACAGTGAACGCCAAGGGCGAAGTTGCCGCACTGGCTGAAACCATCAACAACATGACGGATACTCTGGCTACCTTCGCCGACCAGGTGACTACGGTCGCCCGCGAAGTGGGCGTGGAAGGCCGGCTCGGCGGACAAGCCAGCGTGCCCGGTGCTGCCGGAACCTGGAAAGATCTGACGGGAAATGTGAACCTGCTGGCTGACAACCTGACCAACCAGGTTCGCGCCATTGCCGAAGTCGCAACTGCCGTCACCAAGGGCGACCTGACGCGCTCGATTCAAGTGGAAGCCAGCGGTGAGGTCGCCGATCTCAAAGACAATATCAACACCATGATCGACAACCTGCGGCTGACCACGGATCGCAACACCGAGCAGGACTGGCTCAAGACAAACCTGGCGCGCTTTACCGGAATGCTGCAGGGGCAACGCGATCTGGCGAGCGTAGGCAGAATGTTGTTATCGGAGCTCGCGCCTCTGGTGGATGCCCAACAGGGTGTCATCTACCAGATGGAGTCGGAAGAATCCGCCAGCATGGTTATGCTTTCGGCTTTTGCTTCCGACGGGTCTGACGGACACCTTCGCCGCCTGAAAATCGGGGAAGGTCTGGTCGGGCAGTGCGCGGCGGAGAAGCGGCGCATGTTAATCGGCAACTTGCCGGAAGGTACGATTCCAATCCGATCCGGCTTGTTTGAAGCTGTCCCCCGTAACGTGATTGTTCTGCCCGTACTTTTTGAAGATCGGGTGAAGGCCGTGATCGAGCTGGCCTCGCTGGGCACATTCACTGCATCGCATCTTGCGTTTCTGGAACAACTGACCGCAAGCATTGGTATCGTGCTCAACAGTATTGAGGCCACCATGCAAACCGAGGGCTTGCTGAAGCAGTCTCAGCAGCTGGCCACCGAACTGCAAACCCAGCAAAAGGAATTGCAGCAAACCAACGAGCAACTGGCGCAAAAAGCCCAGCAGCTGGCCGAACAAAACGTAGAGGTCGAACGCAAGAACCAGGAAATTGAGCAGGCGCGGCGGGCTTTGGAAGAGAAGGCGAAGGAGTTGGCTCTGACCTCAAAATACAAGTCAGAGTTCCTGGCCAATATGTCGCACGAACTGCGCACGCCGTTGAACAGCATTCTGGTGCTGGGCCAGCAGCTCACCGACAATCCGGACGGCAATCTGACGGGGCGACAAGTCGAGTTCGCGCGCACCATCCACGGCGCCGGAACCGATTTGCTCAACCTGATCAGCGACATCCTCGACCTGTCGAAGATCGAGTCCGGCACTGTGTCGGTCGATGCGGAGGAAGTATTCTTCGCCAGCCTGCTTGATATGGTCGGCCGGCCCTTCCGACACGAAGCAGAGAATCGGCGACTGAGTTTCGAAGTGCACACCGATCCTCATCTCACGCGCAGCCTGGTCACCGACGCCAAACGTCTTCAGCAGGTGCTCAAGAACCTGCTGTCGAACGCATTCAAGTTCACCGAACATGGAGGCGTGCAACTTGCGGTCTCGGTTGCTGCCGGCGGATGGAGCGAAGGCCATCCCATCCTCGGAACCGCGGGTACCGTCGTGGCGTTTGAAGTTGCCGATACGGGTATCGGCATTCCGTCGGAGAAGCAGCGAATCATTTTCGAAGCGTTTCAGCAGGCAGATGCCGGCACCAGCCGCAAATACGGCGGGACCGGGCTGGGGCTGGCGATCAGCCGCGAGCTGGCAAGCTTGCTCGGCGGCGAAATCCAGTTGCGCAGCACGCCCAGCAAGGGAAGCACTTTTACCCTTTACCTCCCCCAGACCTACGTCGGTCCGTCGGCGCCGTCGGCCGCTTTGGCGGAACGCCGCACCGGGCCGTTGCCCCGGCAGTTGTCGCCGGCTTCCGCGGAACTTGTGATCGAGCGCATCGCGGACGACCGCAACAACCTGCTGCCAGAGGATGCGATCCTGCTCATCGTGGAGGACGATCCGCACTATGCCCGAGTGCTGGTTGATTTGTCTCACGACAAGGGATTTAAAGTCCTGGTAGCAAGCGGGGGCGCGGAAGCACTAGCCCTGGCTCGTGAATTCCATCCCACGGCAATATCGCTGGATGTGTTTCTCCCCGACATGCTGGGGTGGACCGTGCTCAACCATCTGAAACAGGATCCGGATACCCGTCACATCCCGGTTCAGATGTTGACTCTCGATGAAGACCGCCACCACGGCCTGGCCCGGGGCGCATTTGCTTTCGTGACCAAGCCGACAACGCCGGAAGGCCTGGAGTCGGCTTGGAGTCGGATCAAGGAGTATTCGAAGCCGCGCCGCAAACAACTGTTGGTCGTAGAAGACAACGCTGCCGAGCAACTGAGCATTCGTGAGCTGCTGGGTCACGACGACATCGATATATCGGTTGCAGCCACGGGTGCACAAGCTCTTGACGCGGTGGTGAAAGAACCATTCGACTGCGTCGTCCTCGATCTTCGCCTGCCGGATATGTCGGGCTTCGAAGTTCTGGAACGGCTCCGCGAAACGCCGAATCTGAACGACATGCCGGTCGTTGTTTTTACCGGCAAAGAACTTTCTCCGGAAGAAGATGCCCGGTTGCACGCACTGGCGCGCAGCGTAGTGGTCAAGGGCGTTGAGTCGCCGGAACGGTTACTGGATGAAACCGCCTTATTCCTGCACCGCGTGGTCACCGATCTCTCCGCCGAAAAACAGAAGATGCTCGACCGGCTCCACCGCTCGGACGACGCTCTGGTGGGAAGAAAAGTGCTGGTGGTAGACGATGATGTGCGTAATATCTTTGCGTTGAGCAGCGTGCTGGAACGGCGGGGGATGACCGTCCTGACCGCCGGTACCGGCCGCGAGGCGATTAACACCCTGGAATCGACACCCGAAGTGGCCATCGTACTCATGGACATCATGATGCCGGAGATGGACGGATACGAGACCATGCAAGTGATCCGGCAGAACCCTTTGTTCCGTCGCCTGCCCATCATTGCGTTGACTGCGAAAGCGATGAAAGGTGACCGTGAAAAGTGTCTTGAGGCAGGAGCTTCCGAGTACCTGGCCAAGCCGGTCAACACTGAGCAATTGCTCTCGGGGCTGCGGGTATGGCTGCATCGGTAGTCGTTGTCGATTCGCCAGGAAAGGCATCACGTGAGAAGGCGGAAAACGAATGAGCGTAAAAACCAAAGTCAATATTCTGATGGTGGATGATCAGCCGGGGAAGCTGCTGAGTTATGAGGTCATCCTCGCGGAGCTTGGTGAAAACCTGATCAAGGCCACTTCGGGCAGGGAGGCGCTGGAGCAGCTTCTAAAGAACGACATCGCCATCGTGCTCATGGACGTGAGCATGCCTGAACTGGATGGATTCGAACTGGCAGAGCTCATTCATCAGCATCCCCGCTGTCAGGACACCGCGGTTATTTTTATCTCTGCCGTACATTTGACCGAACTCGACAAGTTGAAAGGGTACGAGCGTGGGGCGGTTGACTACATCTCTGTGCCGGTAATTCCGGAATTGTTGCGGGCCAAGGTGAGTGTCTTCTCCGAATTGAGGAGAAAGACCCGCCAGCTCGAAAAATTGAATCACGAACTGGAGCAACGCGTAGCTGAGCGAACCGAACAGGTGGAGCAACGAGCCCAGGCTCTTCAGATTTTGAATGAGGAACTGGGGCGCAAGAATCAGGAACTCGATGCGATTGTAACGACTGCGCCCGACATCATCTTCAGCCGGCAAGCGGACGGCGCGCGAGACTACATCAGTCCGCCGTTCTATCAATACACCGGTGCCCCGGCCGGGTCCGCGAACGGTTTCGGTTGGCTCGACTACGTGCATCCCGACGACAGAGACGTCAGTACGGCGCACTGGCTGCAATGCGTTAATTCGGACGAGAACTATGAATGCGAATACCGCCTGCTGCGAAAAGACGGGCAATATCGCTGGTTCCGTGTCCGGGCCGTCCCCATTCGAGACCACGCCGGCAAAGCCAAGCGGTGGTACGGCACCTGTTCCGACATTCACGACAGCAAAGTGGTAGAGAGCGCCATGCGCGAAAGTGCGGCGGAACTGGAGAGACTGGTGGACGAGCGGACCACCGCGCTTCGTCGACTGTCGAGCCGCCTGATGACGATGCAGGATGACGAGCGCCGCCGTATCGCTCGCGAGCTACACGACGGATTGGGGCAGGAGATAGTCGCGCTGAAGATGATGCTGAGCAGCATTACCCGGCAAGGCCAGGAGTCGCTGCAAGACAGGGTCAGCGAAGCCATGTCCGTGATCGATCGCGCCACTCAGCAGATTCGCAGCTTGTCCCATCTGTTGCATCCGCCTCTGCTCGACGAAGTCGGTCTCATGTCGGCGTTGCGCTGGTACCTGGAAGGATTGACCCAACGCAGCGGAATCGAAACCTCAATGGAGATGGATCCGGCGGACTATCCCCGACTTTCCCTGGAGCTCGAGACCGCCATCTTTCGCATCATTCAAGAAGCCCTGACCAACGTCTTCCGGCATTCGGGCGCGCGCAATGCCTGGATCAACCTGATTCAGCGTGACGGTAAGGTGATCGTGAAGGTGCGCGATGACGGCAAGGGCGTGGCGGATGGGATTGTGGAGATGCGAGGGGGAAACACGGGCGTTGGCATCGGGGGAATGAGCGAACGTGCCAAGGAGTTTGGCGGGCATATGCAGGTGTCGAATGCCCATCCCGGCACGGTAGTGGAAGTAACGATTCCGATTGGCAGTTCCATTTCCGCTGGCGCGCCGGGCACAGGATCGAGGATGGCGGTCTTGAGGACGGGCAACGACCCATCAGTCGGCCAGGCGACAGTCTCTTAGACGAAACAGGGAATCGGTCGATTCCAGGCAGCCTGAGCCGTGCCGCTTCGGCTTTCAGCAGGGCCAACTTCTTCGGCTTGGTTACGAACCTCAGGTTGGGGCACAAGCTTCTTCAATGGGACGCCCGCTTGCGGCGGTGCTGAGGCGCGTTTCACCCCTCCTCGGCTTAGGCTTCCCGCCAAAAAACAGGTGGAAATTACGGCATTTCCGCTATCGCCAATGCGGGTGGCGAATGCTTCGTCAGAACTGCGACTTGCAGATAGGTAGATTACTTGACAGCAGAATAGTGCTATAGTATACGTATAACAATCGTATGCGTATTTATTAGTATCCTATGACAGAAATTCCCGCGTTTAATGCGCGTTTTCTGAAAGAGAAGTGATGAAAAACAAAACTGCAATCATGGAGCTGAAATACCGGCGCGTGGAAGTGAGCGACATCAAGAAAGGCAGACGGGGGAAGCACCACGAACTGGTACAAGGAATTCTTCAGGAATTGAGGACGCTGGCGACAGGGGCGGCAATGGAAATTCCGCTTGCCGACGTCGGCGGAATCGGGCTGGCAAATCTGCGGTCAGCGGTGCATCGAGTCGCGGCTACCGACGGACTTCTCATCGAGACCGTGGCCGACGAAAAGAATCTGTATGTTTGGAAAGCAGGCAAAGCAGAGCGGTGAGCTGGGAATCGGCATGTTGCATGCCCAAAATGCTGAGGGTCACATGAACGCACTGTACAAATGGAATGAAGTCTACAAGGCAGCGTTGCTGGAGACGGAGTGGTCGAGGATGGAAGATCGCATCCGCGCGGCTGAAGACGCGATTGCAGGTAGAAGGCGCGAACTGGATCTGAGTGGCGGAGGGACCGCGGAGGAGAATGAGGCCCTCTGTGGCGCCATTCGCAGTTTGAATGTTCTCCGGATGGAAGCTACTTCGTGGTCCGGTCGCGACGGTAAAGAAGCGAGCTAGGCAGCGGACAGCGAACGCAGCGCATTCAGGACGTCGGACCCTGCCGAACTGCCCTTGGAGAGCACGCTTGCAATTCCAAGCTTGCGGGCCTCAGCCGCCAATTGCGGGTACGAGTGCAGGGTGAACATCAGGATGTGG
Source organism: Terriglobia bacterium (assembly GCA_963795245.1). GTDB lineage: Bacteria > Acidobacteriota > Terriglobia > Terriglobales > Acidobacteriaceae > JAIQFF01. The sequence goes on from CAWCHA010000002.1 coordinate 490,698, forward strand.
GTGGTGGGAGCAATGGCTTTGATGGCGCGGGCCGCTTCAAGTCCGTTCATCACTGGCATTGAGAGATCCAAGACCACCACGTCTGGCCGTAGTTCCTGCACTCGCTCAATGGCCCGCTTCCCGTTTTCGGCCTCACCGCAGACCTGAAAATCCTGTTCCTGTTCCAGGTACAGACGAAGCGAACGGCGAATAATCTCCATGTCGTCCACGACAAGAATTCTTGTGGTCATCCGCCGCCTCCAGTAGCCAGCCTACTGGACGCCTATGATTGCGCAATACCCAGAATACTGTACTCCAGCGCACATAAGGGTTTAGAGAACCCTAAGCAGGCAACTCAATCCGAATGTTGTTGTTGCCCGGCCACCACCGGTTGTCGATGTGATCTTGATCTGCTTTTTTACTTAGCGCGCGGCTGCGGCTTTGCGCGCCACCAGGTCGAACCCTTTCGCGTGAGCGGTAGTCTCCAGGGCGGTAAGCTCGGTTCGGGCGAGAGGGATGTGCTGCGAGTTTTTCTCCAGCTCCGCCAGGGCCAGCCGGGCGTCAAACTCGAAGGCCACAAAGCCCAGGCTCTGCGCCTCGCGCTGGAGCGTTTGCAACTGGGCGCGGGACAACTCGGCCTGACCCGTGGCCAACAGCAAGCGTGCAGATGCCAGATCAAACTGGAGGCGATTGAGGCGATTCTGACTTTGTGAGGCCAATGCCCTGGCGCCATCGATTTCTTTTTTTGCGTCCGCATGATTGCCGGTTGCGAGCAGGGCCTCCGTAAGCGTGGTGCTGGCGGCCAGTTCGTCATCGCTCTTGTGTTCCTGGTGGAATTGCTCTTTGCATTGATGCAGCGCGACTGCCGCATCCACAGCGTGACCTTCCTCGAGAGTGAGGCGGGCCAATCCAATCTGGGTTTCCGCGGACGCTTGCTTTTCCCCGGCCTGGTTTCTGATCGCCAGTGCTTCCTCGTAGGATTTGCGAGCCGCCGCAAGATCGCCTCGATCGGTAAGGACGTCACCCATTCCGGTCAGCACGTAGGCAATTGCGTCCTTGTCGTCGATCTCCTCGGCTGTCGCTTTGGCCTGCTGGTAGGTGGTCTCGGCGGCCTGCAGATTGCCCTGCTCGCGGGACAGCTCTCCCAGATCGTTCAGCACGCGGGCCACGCCATCCTTGTCTTCGATCGCCTGGTAGTTGGGGAGAGCCTCTTCCAGCAATTGCTTCGCCTGAGGCAGGTTTCCCTGGAGCAGCAGGACATCACCAAGGTTGTTGGAAGTAGCAGCCAGGCCCTCGATGTCTCCTGCCTGGCGAAACTCGGCCGCCGCCTGCCGCCACATGGCTTGGGCGCGGATGAGGTCTCCCTGCTGGAAATAAAAACCGGCGAGGTCGTTCAATGTCCGCGCCTCATTGTTTTTGTCCCCGGCCACGGCATAACTCTGTTGCGCACTGGTGCAATCGCGAAGGATCTCGGCGGAAAATGCGGTCCCAGCCGCGGTCTGGCAGAGGATTCCGTAGGTGCGAGCGACCAGGAGATGCGAACCCTGGGCGGTGCCTTTTTCGATAGCGCGCCTGGCAGCAGCCTGGGCCTTCACGAAGTCCTGGTTCATCCATGCAGAGGCTTCGCTCATGTCGATGCGCGCATCGTCGCCCGATGGAGCGGGAAGCTGATGAAGTTTGGCTAGCGTGGCCAAAGCATCCGCCGGTTTCAACCGCTGCTGGACCGAAGCTAAACGCAGCCCGTATTCCAGGTTGTCGGGGAAAAGATTGAATAGTGTTTGATAGGCCGCCGCCGCTTTCGGCCAGTTCGCCAGCGTGACCTGATACTGACCTTCCACCAGGAGACGTTCTTCTTGCGAGAGCCGCGCAGAAAGTTCTACCGCGCGCTGCGCCTCGGCACGGGCCTTGGCGGAATATCCCAAATGTCCCCACGCGCTTGCCAGGGCAGAATGCACCAGAGGATATTGCGGATCAGCCTGTTCTGCCTTGACCAGCAGATCACGGGCGGCGACAAAGTCGAAGGCCCATAGTTTCGCCCGGCCCTCGGCGTAAAATTTAAACGCCTGTTGATTGGAGGGCAATGACGCTCTTAGCTCGCTGACGTCCGTGGGCGATGAACCTGCACCCAGGCTCTGCCGCAGGCGAATCCCGGCCTGCGACGCCAGTTCGAACAAGTTCTCTTCGCTGCCGGTTAGCGCCTCCTCGGCGATGGTTTCTCCCGCGGTAGTGTCCTGAAGACGAAGATCCAGTCGGATGCGATTTTCGCCCTTGCCGGGCAGCAGAGTGTAGGAACCCAGGACCACCACGTCAGCACCCGGATTGGTTCGCAAACGATCCAGCGTGGCTTTGGCGAGGGTGTCCTCGTCGGCGAGCGGCAATTCTCGTTTGGCCCGAGCGACGTCTTCACCCGAGACCATGCGCAAGCCGCGTCCGGTTGCCAGTTCCGTGTTCAACATTTCTGTGAAGGCGGTGGATAGCCATTCGTCATCGGGACGCCCCGCAAGATTGCGGAAGCCGAGGACTGCCACCGCCCGGCGCGGTCGTGCACGGGGGACTGAAATCGAGGCCTCGCCTTTGGCGGCGGACTGACGCGGGTTGGACCGGAATTCGTAGACGGTGATTCCGACCATGAGTAATACAAGAGCCGCGATTATCCAATACCGTCCATGCCGGGATGGAGGGTGTAAGACGGTCGCCCCTATTTTTGGCTCCAGGGCAGTCTTCGACTCGGGAGCCGGATCGCTCAGGTCATTCGAACCAAAAACTGTGACCGGCGCCACAAAGCGGTAACCCCGGCGTGGCACGGTCTCGACGAACAGAGGAGCCTCGGCGTTGTCGCGCAGAGCCTCCCGTAGTTTTCGTACTGCCACCCCCAGGCTGTTGTCGAACTCTACGAACGTGTCTTCAGGCCAGAGGCGCTGCCGAACGTCCTCCCGGGAGACGACCTCCCCCGGCCGCTCGACCAGCAGCACCAGCAGACGGAATGGCAGATCCTGTAACTTCACCGGAGTGCCACCGCGAGACAGCCTGCCTTCGGCGGGTTCGAGTTCGAACTGGCCGAAACGATATCGGGTGGTTCTAGAGGCCGGACTACTCATGAGCGTCGCTGCTGCCGAGAAACGAGGCCAAATCTTATCACGAGAAGCGCCCTCGCTTTCGGTTAAGACCCGGCTGCAAACCCTTGCGGGACGGCCACTTCGCGGTTAATGCAGGCTTAAAGAGCAGTTTCATTGACAGTCTGGCCGGGCTGCCGTCACATGGTTGTCGTCGGCCTCCGGAAAGACGATTCGATGCTGGTCTCGTTGGGGGACGAGGCCGTCACCGAATCCGATCGGGGACCTTAGTAGAACCGGCTCCGGCCGGTTTGTCCGGCGGGCGTCAGGCTCGCCGGACTGTTTTCTGAAATGCTGAGCTGGAGAAAAGGCACAGGAGGGATTGGGCCATGGCGAAATTTTGCAATACATGTGGAGCACCACTTGGCGGAATCTTTTGCGTGAAGTGCGGAGCCGATAGCCGGCTGACGGCAAACCCGCAGCCTCAACCTGTGCCTCCGGAATCTCCGGCGCCTGAGCCGGCGACACTCGAGCCAATCCAGGTCCAGACAGCGATGCCTCCGCTTTCGCCACAAACACCAATTCCGATCCCCCCGCCTGTTTCCGCTGCCCCGAACCCGATTGCCGCCGCGAAATTCTGTAACAAGTGCGGAGCGCCGTCGATTGGAGCGCCCTTTTGCAACAGGTGTGGCGCCAGTCTGCGTGAAGCGGCAACTCCGGCGTCGCAACCAGCGGCTGTTCGAGGCCCGCAAAATCTTCCTCCTCCTCCATTCCCCCAGCCTTCGCAGCCCATGCCTGTAGCTCAAACGACCACCAAGGGCAGTCCGCTGACCAAAATTCTCATTGGCTTCGCCGTCGTCGTCATTGCCGTCGGCGCTCTCGCTGCCGGCGGCGTTTACTACGTCGTGTACCGGGTCAAGCAGAAGGTACACGAGGTCGCTCATGACGCGGGCCTGACCTCCAGTTCGGACAGCAGCTCGAATTCCGGCGGCTCGCTCATGGGTTCCATCTCGAAGGCGGTTTCCGGATCGAGTTCCAGTGACGACGGAAGTTCCACCAGCAGTGGAAACAGCGGCGGCATTAGCGGAGATCCCTGCCGCCTCCTGAGTAAAGAAGAAGTTGGCGCCGCCATCGGAGTGCAGATCGTCGCCACCGAGAGCGCTGACGGCGGATGCTCTTACCTGGCCCAGGGCAATTCAGCAGATATGACCGCCAAGCACATGGCCGCCATGGCGAAAACCAAGGGCGCCGACGAGAAGTCGCAGCAGTTAGTGCAAGGGTTAGCCGGAGGATTGTTCAAGTCATTTCAGAGCGAAGGCCACGACACGGGAATGGACAAAGACGGAAAAGTTCCGGTTTTCATGTTCGGCGTGGATAACAAATCGGCCGAGACCCAGATGCAATTGAACGAGAAGGTTCTGGGCCGCCTGGGACCTGGTCAGGTCGGCATCCCCGGCATCGGTGATCAGGCATTCGACGAGGCCGACGCCATGATGATGGTCCGCAAAGGCGACAAGCTGATCCGCATCATGTACTCAACTTGCCCGTGCTCGACGGAAGCGATCAAGCCGCTGGCGAAAACGTTGGCCGACCGCCTGTAGGGAAGGTTCCAGGCTAAGGCGCGGCGCACGGTCCGAATCCGGTCCGCGCAAGTTGCTTTGCAAGCTCAGCATGACGCGTTCTACGGGTAAGGCCGTCTGGATGGTCCGCATCAGCAAGCGAGAGTTCGAGTCCGTCAGTAGACCTATGCTGAAGCCGGAAAGGAAAATAGGAACATGAAAGTACTAATGATGAAATCACTTCTGCTGGCTGCGTTCGCGCTGGTTCCTTGTCTCATAACCCCAGCCTTTGCTGCCAACGATCCTGTAAGCGGTCTTCCCCTGGCGCCGGGTATGACGCCGAGCAACGATGCCTTGAGCATCACCATTTGCGGTAAACCGGCGCAGGCAAACCAATACATGACGCGTAATGACACGGTGGCCTCCGAGATTGCCTGGTACAAGGCGCACCTGCCGGGATATCACATGGTCCACGCCTTCTGGAGTGACCGCTCGCAGGACACATTCTTCAGTCCCGATGGCACGAAGGGCGTCAACATTACCGGAACTCCCAAAAGCGACAAATTGTTCTCGGTGATGTATCTCAGCCTGAAGACCGGGCTTACGGAACATCAGTGGATGGTGTTTAGCCCGTCCAATCCATCGTGTAAATGAGAATCCCCATTCGCTGACAAGCTTTCTGAAAAAAGGAGATTACCGTGAAACCTTTGCGTACAGTGATGACGATCCTTAGCCTCGGTCTGGCGCTCTCTGCCGGCAACGTGCTTTTGACGACCGATGCATTGACGGGCCTTCCCATCGATCCCGCATCCGACTCGCGGTTTCATTTGGGAAACGCACCGACCAAGATACCCGATTACCAGATTTGCAGCAGCAAGATGCAGGCCAACTCTTACAGCGTATATGACACGGTGGAACCCACCGTTGCCTGGTACGCCGCTCACCTTAAGGGATTCCACCAGACCCACGCCTACTTCGACAAACGTTCACACAACACGTTCTACAACGATGCGGGAACGCTGGCGGTAATAGTTATGGGAGAGATTGGCCCGGAAGGGCAGAACGTTAACACGTATTCCGTTACCTATTACCGCCTTCAGCCCGGACTTTCCCCGAAGGCGCTCGCTTCTTTTGGGCAGCACAATACGGTTTGCGGGTAGATCAAGTCACGGAGAAGTGAGGGTTGAGGATGGACTCCGAATTTTGAATCGCAGCGTTCGGAGGTCTACGTGGCACCTCAAATTCGAAGATCGAAGGAGAAATACTATGTTGCGTTCGCACAGCCTGTTGATCGTAATGGCCGCTATGCCGTTCACGCTCTTGTTCCTGTCGACTCCGGCCCTTGCCGTTGATGCCGCCTGCCAGCCTTTTGTCGACTCAACGGTCAAGCGCTTCTCGGTACCATCGCATACCTACACCACCGAGGCCCTGCCCGGAGGCAAGTCCCGAAATGCCGAGGCGATCTATGCGAACAACGCGATTTACATCTTCTACAACGGCAAATGGATCCGCAGCAAGGCTACGCCCCAGGACATGCTTAAACAGGAAGAGGAAAACATTCGCAACTCAAAGATTAGCTGCAGCCATGTGCGCGACGAGATGGTGAACGGCGAAGCCGCGGCTCTTTACATGGGGCACAGCGAAAACGACGGAATAAAGTCGGAAGCGCAGACCTGGATCTCCAAGAGCAGAGGGCTGCCCTTGAAGACCGAAGACGACATTGATACCGGCGATGGCGACAAACGTCACATGTCGATTCGATATGACTACAACAACGTGCGGCCGCCAGCGGGAGTGCAGTGAGCACAATCAGATGAATTCTGGCCGGCCGAAGTCCAGAGGGGAAGATTCGAAACTCGGAGGAGAGGATGAACCGTTCAATTGTCTCAGCATTATTTGTTTTATCCGTTCTCACCCTGGCCTGCCTGGCTGTGGGCACTGCTCGCGCCCTGGACGCTGGATGCAAGCCGGTCCTCGACGCCGCGATATTGCAGATCCGGACGCCGACTCATAGCTATAGCACCATGACCGGCTCGACCAATTTGTCCACGGAGACTATCACCACCAGCGACGCTCACTACATGCGGGTCATTACGACCAGCAGCCAATGGAAAAAGAGCAGTTACTCGCCGCAGGAAGAGGCGCAGCGAGCCGCTGAGAATAGCGGGCAGGAGAGCAGTTGCCAGCACGTCGGCGACGAGAGCATCAACGGCGAAGCTGCTGCGGTCTACACGGAAGGGAACACCGACTCCGGGATCAGGGGGAAAGTGTGGATTTCAAAGACGCGTGGTCTGCCGCTGAAGATTGAAATGACAAATCAACAGCAGGCACATTTCTACCCGCTACGATTACAGCAACGTGCGGCCGCCGGCGGGAGTGCAGTGATTTTGCAGGAGCAAACTGATTCGCCCGTGAACGAAGAAAGGGAGGTCCCCATGTAAGGACCAGAATCCGATTATTCTTCATCGCAACCATGATGTGCGTGGCTCCGTTGGCGTTCGGAGCGAATGCTGGCGGTCCGGCCAACCATCCGTTGACAGGGCTTCCCCTCTACCCGGGCTTGACCGATTCCAGCCCTCTGCCGAAAGCAACTGTTTGTAAAAGTCGCAAGAAGTCACCGTGACCGGAAGCAATAATGGTCATGACGCATTTTCGATTTCATACGGACGATTCCAGCCAGGATTGTCGGTGCCGGAGATGGCGTCTTTCAACATGGGGAAGCAAGTCTGCAAGTGAATTCAATAGCGCTAAAGATCACTTCGACAGAACGGTCAAAGCCTGCCGGAACATTTCGTCAAACTGGCCATTTTTCGATATCGCGGCCAATGCCTTTTCTGCCGCCGCGCGCTGGTACCCGAGATTTATGAGCGCGGAGAGCACGTCCTCTTCAACGGCAGTAAGGGTTGGCGCGGTCGTGATCTCTCCGGCTTTCTCGAGGGGCAATTTGTCCCGCAGCTCCAGCACCATGCGTTCAGCCGTTTTCTTTCCGATACCGGGGATGCGCGTGAGGCGCGCAATGTCATTGCCGCGAATGGCGTTGACCATCTCATCCGCCGCCATGCCGCTCAGGATGGTAATGGCAAGCTTCGGCCCAATGCCGCTGACTGTAATCAACTTTTCGAAAAGGGTTTTTTCCGCAGAGCGCAGGAATCCGTAGAGCGCAAGCATGTCTTCCCGCACATGAGTGTGAATGTGCAGTGCCACATCGCCGCCGACGCCCGGCAAGTCAGAAAATGTGGGGACGCTGATCGTGAGGTCGTATCCGACGCCGCCAGTCTCAACGATGGCTTGGTTGGGGCGCTTCGCCAGCAGCTTTCCGCGGAGATGAGCGATCATAGAATCAGTCTTTAGTCGTCGGTCCTCAGTCGTCAGCCGATCCATGTTTCCTGACGACGATGACTAACGACTAGAACAGCGAACTCTGTTTTCGGTTGGGAGTGATCCCGAAATGTTCGTACGCTAACTGCGTGGCGACGCGACCGCGCGGAGTGCGGTTCAGAAAGCCGATCTGGATCAGGAATGGTTCGTAGATTTCTTCAATCGCATCCTGCTCCTCGGCCAGCGCCGCCGCCAGTGTGTTCACGCCCACCGGTCCACCTTGATATTTCTCGATGATGGTCAGCAGCAGCTTGCGGTCCACTTCGTCGAAGCCATGACGATCAACTTCGAGCATCTGTAACGCGGCCTGGGCCGTCGGCAGATCGATCTTTCCCGCGCCGCGCACCTGGGCATAGTCTCGCACCCGGCGCAGCAAACGATTTGCGATACGCGGAGTACCGCGCGAGCGGCTGGCAATTTCGAGCGCCCCGGCATCGTCGACTTCCACTCCAAGAATCTCGGCAGACCGTTCCACGATAATGCACAAGTCTTCGTGAGTGTAAAACTCCAGGCGCAACACAATGCCGAAGCGCGAACGCAGCGGCGCCGAAAGCAGACCGGCGCGGGTAGTGGCGCCGATGAATGTGAACGGTTTCACATCCATGGTGTGGGTTCGAGCCGATGGCCCCTGCCCGATCATGATGTCAAGCTTGTAGTCTTCGAGCGCCGAATAAAGAATTTCTTCCAGTGCCGGTTGCAGGCGGTGAACTTCATCAATGAACAAGACTTGTTTGTCCCGCAAATTGGTCAGGATGGCAGTGAGGTCGCCTTTAATCTGCAGCGTCGGCCCGGAAGTCTGCTGAAAGGGCACAGCCAGTTCGTTGGCGATGATGGTGGCCAAAGTCGTCTTGCCCAGTCCAGGAGGACCGTAGAGCAGCACGTGATCGAGAGCTTCGCCGCGGGAGCATGCGGCCTCAATGGCGACCGCCAGATTTTCTTTGACCTTGGGCTGGCCGATGAACTCCGCCAGGCGCTGCGGCCGCAGCTTCAGTTCGTAAGAAGAGTCATCCTCAACCGGCGCAGCCGAAACCAGCCGCTGCTTGAGATCGGGAATGTTTTTGGCGGTAGCCACTGATTGGATGGTAAGTCGAAAAGGGAAATTGGGCAATCACAGACCGCGTGGAGACGGGTCTCTGACCCGTCTGGTCGAGCAAAGCTCGACGATGAGTCAGTCGCAGGCAAGATCGGACGTTTGGATCGAGACGGACCCTATACCGGCTGACCCGAACACCATCTTCGAGCTTCGCTCAAGCGGGCGGACGAGGCGTCCGCCCCTGCGTGGGCTGTGAACGCTGCCCGCACGAGCGAGGGCGCTCGCGCCCACATTTAACCCTTCGTCTTCGCCGGTTCTTTCTCGCCTACTCGCTTGCTGACCTCGAACACCATCTTGCCGGCTTTCTTATCGGCGTCCACGATTACGTGGTCGCCATGCAGAACCTCGCCGTCGAGGATCTTCAACGCCAGCGGATCCTGCACCAGCTTCTGGATCGCTCGCTTCAGTGGGCGAGCTCCGAAGTTGGGATCGTAGCCCTCAGTGAACAGCAGATCTTTCGCTGCGTCCGTAAGCTCGAGGGAGATCTTGCGATCGGCCAACAGCCGGCGAACGTCTTCCAATCGCAGCTCGATGATCCGCACCAGTTGTTCCTTGCCCAGCGGACGGAAAACGATGATGTCATCCACGCGATTCAGGAACTCGGGCTTGAAGTGACTGTGTAGCGCATTCATCACCTGCTTGGAAGCATCTTCGAAACCCTTTTCAGAAGTTTGCCCTTCGGACTGCAAGAAAGCTGACCCGATGTTCGAAGTCATGATGATGACCGTGTTGCGAAAATCCACAGTACGGCCTTTGCCGTCGGTGAGGCGGCCATCGTCCATCATCTGGAGCAGGACGTTGAACACATCTGGATGCGCCTTCTCGATTTCGTCGAACAGCACGACCGCGTAGGGACGACGCCGTACCTGCTCGGTGAGCTGTCCACCTTCTTCGTAGCCGACGTAGCCCGGAGGCGCGCCAATCAACCGCGAGACGGCATGCTTCTCCATGTACTCAGACATGTCGATGCGCACAATGGAGTGCTCGTCATCGAAGAGGAATTCAGCCAGGGCGCGAGCCAGTTCGGTTTTGCCCACGCCGGTCGGTCCCAGGAAAATAAAAGACCCGATCGGCCGCTTGGGATCGCTCAGCCCGGCGCGCGAGCGGCGGATGGCATTGGCCACGCGTTCGAGCGCAGCATCCTGCCCCACTACGCGTAGCCGCAGGCGTTCTTCCATGGTGACCAGTTTTTTTACTTCGCCTTCGAGCATCTTCGAAACCGGAATCCCAGTCCACTTGGAGACGATGCGGGCCACGTCTTCTTCGTCGACTTCCTCTTTCAACATGCGTGTCGCCCGGGTGCCAGTGCCCGCCGATTTGCCGCGAGCGGATTTGTCTGGAGAAACCCCGTCGATCTGAGCCGTCAGCTTTTTCAACTCCTCTTCCGCCTGCACCAGCAGGCCGTAGCGAATTTCCGCCACCCGCTGCAAATTCCCTTTGCGCTCTTCCGCCTGCTCTTCGATCTTAAGTTGCTCGATTTTCTCCTTCAGCGTTCGGGTGCGCGCAATCAGGTCTTTTTCCTGCTTCCAGTTGGCTTTCAGCGCGTGGGACTTTTCCCGCAACTCCGCCAGCTCTTTTTCAATCACAGCCAGCCGCTCTTTCGAGTTAGGGTCGACTTCCTTCTTCAGCGCCTGTTTCTCGATTTCCAGTTGCGTTGCCCGCCGCTCCAGTTGATCGATCTCCGTCGGCATGGAATCAATCTGGATACGCAGCGATGCCGCCGCTTCGTCGATCAGATCGATAGCTTTGTCGGGCAAAAAACGGTCTGAAATGTAGCGATGCGACAGGGTCGCAGCCGCCACGATTGCCGAGTCCTTGATGCGCACGCCATGGTGCACTTCGTAACGCTCTTTCAGACCGCGAAGAATTGCGATCGTATCTTCAACGTTGGGCTCGCCCACGAAGACAATCTGAAAGCGGCGTTCCAGCGCGGCATCTTTCTCGATGTACTTGCGATATTCGTTCAGCGTAGTGGCGCCGATAGCGCGTAACTCGCCGCGTGCCAGCGCCGGCTTCAACATGTTCGAGGCGTCAATCGCGCCTTCGGCCGCGCCCGCACCTACCAGGGTGTGCAATTCGTCAATGAAGAGGATCGTCTTGCCCTGCGAGTCTTCAATGTCCTTGAGGACAGCTTTGAGGCGGTCCTCAAATTCGCCGCGAAACTTCGCGCCGGCCAACATCGCGCCGAGGTCCAGAGACACGACGCGCTTGTTCTTCAGCGCTTCGGGTACGTCGCCGGAAATAATGCGCTGTGCCAGGCCCTCGACGATAGCGGTCTTGCCCACGCCGGGTTCGCCGATGAGCACCGGATTGTTCTTGGTGCGACGGGAGAGGACCTGGACCACACGGCGGATTTCCTCGTCGCGGCCGATGACCGGGTCGAGTTTTCCGCGGCGGGCTTGTTCGGTCAGGTCGCGAGCATAACGCTCCAGCGCCTGATACTTCGCCTCCGGATTCTGGTCGGTAACTTTCTGCGATCCGCGGACTGCGGTCAGCGCCTTGAGGATGGCATCGTAGGTGGCGCCCTGTCGGGCCAGGATTTCCTGCGCCGGATCACGCTTCAGGTGCGTGATGGCCAGCAGCAGGTGCTCGGTGGAAACATACTCGTCCTTGAAATTCGCCGCTTCCTTGAAGGCGCGATCCAGAAGTTCGGTGGCCGCATTGGATAGTGTGGCCTGGGCGGCGCCTCCGCCGGAAACTTTGGGCAGCTTTTCAATCTCGCGATAAGTCTCGTTCAGCACTGCTTGCGGACCGATACCTATTTTCTCCAGCACGGGCAGGATGATACCCTCTTTGTCCTCGAGCAGCGCGGCCAGCAAGTGCAGAGGCAGCAGTTCAGGGTTGCCGTGTTCGGAGGCGAGATCGTTCCCCCGCTGCACCGCTTCCTGCGCCTTCACCGTAAGTTTTTCCCAACGAATCGCCATGAAGACCCCATTCGGTAATTAAGTAATTTCGCAATCGGGTAATTGAGAACTGATGCCTCGTTAAGCATGCACCCGCTCGGGCGGGATTTCAAATTATCGAATTACCAAATTCCTCAATTTCCAATCACAAAATTAACGGGAGACGGCATTTTGCCGCCTCCCGTCACAGACTGTCGAGCTGCGCTCGACTGGGCGGACGAGGCGTCCGCCCCTACGTGTTGCCGAACTAGGCGGCCTGGCCGGTGCTTTTCGGCTGCTTGCCTTCCAGCGTCTTTTCGCCGCCTACGTTGACTTTGATCTGCTTGGGCTTGGATTCAGCCTTCTTGGCGAGCTTGATTTTAAGCACGCCCTTTTCGTAGTCGGCCGAAACGCTCTCGGTATCGACTGTGTTGGGCAAGGTGAAGGTACGGGAGAAGCTGCCGTACTGACGCTCGACGCGCCGGTAATTCTCTTCCTTCTCTTCCTTCTCGAACTTGCGCTCGCCGTGAACGGTCAAGGTCTTGTTCTCGATGCGGACGTCAATGTCCTTCTCGTCGATTCCCGGGACCTCGATCTTCAACGTCACGTTATGCTCATCTTCGTATACGTCAACGGCCGGAGCGAACGTCGATGTCGCCAGCGACTCGTCGCGGCCTTCGTTGCCATTGAACGACTCGTGGAATACGCGATTCACGCGGTCTTGAAAAGTGTTGAGTTCGCGATATGGATAGAAGCGGGTCAAAACGGTCATAGTCTGTCTCCTGATTAAGAATCTTGAGGATTTGGGTCGCTCAAGTTCTTAGATGACGAATTAGCGTAATAGGATCATAAAATATGAGTGTAATATTATCAATGCAATTATTATGATTATTTTCAATTACTTACGTATGCCATGATGCACTTCAAATATTCCGTTTCGGGCACATTCAGGAGAACTGGATGGTCTTTGGATTGGCTGCGGCTTTCGACGATCCGGAGCTTTCGCCGGACATCCTGGGCTGAAACCTTCACCACTTCCAGATACTGTGCCGGACTGACGTGGTAAGAGCAGCAGCACGTGACCAGGATGCCGCCGGGACGAAGCATCTTGAGCGCCCGCAAATTCAACTCTTTGTATCCGCGCAGGGCGGTTTCCAGGGTGCTCTTGCTTTTGGCGAACGCGGGAGGGTCAAGGACGATGGTGTCGTAGCGACGTCCGGAGTCGGCGTAGTCGCGGAGAAGATCGAAAGCGTTGGCTTCCACCCACTCGATGTCGCGGCTGTTGAGCGCTGCATTGCGATCTGCCACCTCGAGCGCGGGTAGCGAGCTGTCGACACCGGTGACTTTGGAACATGACTGGGACAGGTGCAGAGCAAAGCCGCCCTGGTAGCAGCAAACATCGAGGGCTTCGCCATGAGCGTAACGGGCGGCGGCCGCGTAGTTTTCGCGCTGGTCGAGGAAGGCTCCGGTCTTCTGTCCGCCCAGGGCTTCATAGTGAAACTTCACTCCGTTCATCGTGAAAACTGTGTCGCTCTTTGTGCCGTGGATCAGGCCTGAGGGGCGAGCCGGCAATTGTTCCAGCTCACGGATTCGGGGATCGACGCGTTCCGCAATGGCCGCGGGTTTCAGGCGCTCGCTCAGTTCGGCTGCCACAACTCTACGGAGGGGCTCTGCGTCCATAGCCTGGGTCAGCGCCTGAATCGAAAGCAGGTCGTTGTAGCGGTCCACGATCAGGCCAGGTAGAAAGTCTCCTTCGCTGAAGATCACACGATAGGCGTCAGAGTCCCGCACCACGCGCTCGCGATAGGCGATGGCCCCCTGAATGCGCTCCCGCAGGAGACGCGCGAGGTCGTCCACCGAGTGCGAAGAAATCATGCGGATGGCGATCTGCGAGGCGCTGCTGTAGAGGGCCGTCCCCAGAAACTTTCCGCGCTCGTCGGTGACACCGACAGCCGTGCCTCGCTCCACGCCAATCTCAGAGACGATGTCGGAGCGATAGACCCAGACATGGCCATCCTGGAGGCGCTTGGCGCCGCGGCGCGAGATTTTTACAACCGGCAGGGATGAAGCAGCTGACTTTGTAAGCATGCAGTGATCTTACCCTGTGAGAGAAGTACCACGAGCCACGTAGGGCAGCTGTCCTTATCTACTCAGCGGAGCGAAGCTCTGCTATTTTCACGGCCTAAAAACCTCTGTCGAGCTGCGCGCTCGACCAGGCGGACTAGGCATCCGCCCCTGCGCAGTTCGTGGTGCCCAATGTTTTTTGACTAGCTGGCGGCAGGGTGTTCGGCGGTTTCGGCGGGTTCCTTGAGAGCTTTCTTCAGGTCAGCGTGCAGTTCGTCGAGTTCGGTCATGGGTAACTCTGACGCCCATTCTTCGAGCTGTTGCAGGTCAAGCGTGGTGTGAAGGCGAACCGCTGACTTTATGTCCTCAGCGAAAACGGCGCTGAAATCACCGGGCGACTGAGCGATACCGCCAATGATTCTGCCGGTCTGTGCGTCGTACACCCGGCGCGTGGCGCTGCCGTTGGCGTTGAGGAAGGCGAAGAAGACTTCGCCAACCTCGCCATACTCTGCCCGGTAAAACCAGGCCTTGTCCACGTGGGTCTTGGGCCGCACCCGGCGCTTCGCAGTGAGGCTGGGACGCTCTTCCGCCACCCCGGTTGCAGGATCAAAATACAGAACACGCTGACAGGATTCGCAGACGATAATCTGTCCGTTGCGTACTTCGTTATAGGTCTGCGGACGCAGCTTGACCTGGCATCCCATGCATTTCTGGTCGCGGACTTCGGCGAGACCGGAGCCACGAAACTTCGAGACACGTTCGTACTGGCGCAGCAAGTCTTCACTTACGCCCGAGCGAGCCTGAGTGCGCTTTGCATTCCATTCCGCCAGCAACTTTTCGTCTTCGGCGGTGCGCTCGCGCGCGACAGCTTTTTCTTTGTCAATTTCCGCCATCTCGGCTTTGAGTTCCAGTTCGGCGGCTTTTACGTCTTTATCGCGCGCGTCGGAGTTGAGCATCAATTCCAGAATCTTGTCTTCGTTGGATTTGATCTCCTGCTCGGCGAACTCGATTTCGTGCAGCAATGCCTTGTACTGTTCGTTGGTTTTCACAGCCAGAGACTGGTCGCGATACTTTGAGATTTTGCCCTGGAGATCCTGGATGGCGCTTTCGTACTTCCGCTTGGTGGCTTCGTCGGCCTTGACCGCTGCTTTGGCCTTTTCCAGCCCGGCTTTGGTGCCGGCCAGTTTTTCTTCAATCGCAGCCACGCGTTTGGGCAGCGCAGCGACTTCCTGATTGAGGCGGAGGATTTCGCGGTCCGCCTGCTGTAGCTCCATGAGGTGTTGCACGTCTGGAAGCATTGGGCTGATGTAATTTTAGCATGGTGCGCTAGCAGACCTCTGAACGGGCGCCGCGGGCCAGGCAGGAGCAGGTATCCTGATCTGCCGAGACGAGCAAAGCCCGCCAAATGTTGATGCCATTCAAGGGTGCAATCGTTTTCCATGGTTTGTCATCCCGACCGGAGCGCAGCGAAGCAAGCGAAGTGGAGGGACCTTGTGCTTCGTTGCTCCAAACACAAACCGCCGAGCTTTGCTCGGCAGGGCAGGTGAGACACCTGCCCCTACGCGGGCAGTGCCGATGATAGGCTTTTAGCGAGGGCCAAATTCCATGCACCGTATGACCTTGGGCGACTTTGAACTTACCGCTATCTCTGACGGCATCTACCACCTCGACGGCGGAGGCATGTTTGGCGTCGTCCCCAGAAGTCTGTGGGAACGCAAAGTAAAGCCGGAGGGCAACAATCTCGTCCCGTTGGGGCTGAATTCCGTCGTCATTCGGACCGGGAAGCAAACCGTGCTGATCGAAACCGGCGTCGGCAACAAGCTTTCCGAAAGACTCGTCAAGATCTACGGCCAGCCTGCCGAATTGTTGGACAGGCTCGCCGAGGCAGGCGTCGCGCCGGACGATGTTGACATCGTCATTAACAGCCACCTGCACTTCGATCATTGTGGATGGAACACCATCCGCCGGGGCGACAAGATTGCGCCAACGTTTCCCAAAGCTAAATATTACGTGCAGGAAGGCGAGTGGAAGCACGCCCACGAACATCAGCGCGACGGGGTCAGCTACATGACGGAGAATTACGATCCGCTGGTCGAAAGCGGACAAATGACCCTGCTGCGCGGCGACGAGGAAATCGTTCCCGGCATATCGGTCCGCGTCTATCCCGGACACACGCGCGACATGCAGGCGATTCTTGCTGCAAAGCGGCGGAATGACAGCGTGCTACATCTCTGACCTGATACCGACCAGTGCGCATCTTGATCTCAACTGGGTCATGTCCTACGACCTGTATCCGCTAGAGACCATCGAAAGCCGCCAGCGTTATTACGCTGACGCGTTGCCGGGAAAATGGCTGACCATGTTTACCCACGATGCGAAGTTGCCTTGGGCGTACGTGGTGAAGGATGAGAAGGGGAAGATGGTGGTGGCAACGTAATCAAGAAGTCGTTCGCCCGTTGCCGATCGCGGGTCGAATATTGCCGGAACGGGCGAAGTGCGTGAGCGGAACTGTCAATCCTCGGCTTCAGTTAGACACGAGGGTTACCTTCAAGGGTCCTCATATTGACCCGTCACCAAAAGTGCGGCACCATTCCACCCGCATGACTGCCACACGCTATTTTCTGAAGGGATGTCTTTTCGTTCTTTTCGCCTGCCTGTCAGCATCCGCGGGAGAGAAAACCTGGGTAGAAGTTCGCAGCCTGAATTTCCGAGTGATCAGTGACGGTAGCGACCATGATGCCCGCCGCGTGGCTCGAGAATTCGAACAAATGCGAACAGTCTTCTCGAACGGATTTCCCGGTTTCCAACTCGACTCAGGTGCTCCGCTTCTGGTGTTGGCCCCGCGTGACGAATCCAGCATGAAAGCTTTGGCTCCGGAGTTCTGGAAGCGAAAAGGCGCAAAACCTGCCGGCTTCTTCCGGCACGGGTGGGAAAAGCAGTTCGCCGTGGTTCAACTCGATGACGTCCGCCCTGGGGCCTACCAAGTCGTATATCACGAGTACACACACTCCCTTATCCACATGAATTTCCACTGGATTCCGCTCTGGCTGGACGAGGGTTTGGCGGATTTCTATGGCAGCACGCGATTCGAGCAATCGCGGACATTAGTGGGAGCGCCGAGCGCACGTTTTCAGGTTCTCGGGTCGCGCCCTTTGATTCCGGTTGCTACGCTGCTCGCGGTAAACCAAGCATCTCCGTACTACCATGACGAGGACAAGATCCAGATGTTTTACGCAGAGGCGTGGGCTCTCACTCATTATCTTATCTTCGGTCCGGACCTGGGTCAGGGCAAGAAAATGAACGAGTTCCTCGCGTTGCTGCAGACCAGCAGTGAACAAACCAAGGCGTTCCAGCAGGTGTTTGGTGATCCGAAAGACCTCGACACAAAGCTGAGTGAGTACGTGCACAAATTCGCGCTGCCAACCTGGTTTGTAAAGAATCCGCCGCAGACCGACGAAAAGACTTTCGCGGTACGAACCCTTGCCCAGGCCGAAATCAAGGCTGAACTTGGTGGTTTTCATCTCTGGGCGCATGATCTGAACGATGCCAAGCCCCTGCTCGAAGAGGCGCTGAAAGCGGATCCCAAGTTGCCAATGGCCCACGAAAATATGGCCTTCGTGGATTTTGTGGAAGGCAAGGACGAAGATGCGGCTCACGAGTTCACCCAGGCGTACGAACTTGACAGCAAACAGTATCTGTCTCTGTTCTACCGAACCATGCTTTCTCCCATTTCCCAGTCTGGCGTGCCAGCCGATCAGGCAGCCTTTCGCGATGCCCTTTTGAATACGATTCGTCTCAACAAGGGGTATGCGCCTGCTTACGTCGAACTAGCGCGCCTCGCGGTGCGCCAGGGCAATCCTACGGTCGCGCTGGCTATTGCCCGCAAAGCCGAACAGCTGGAACCGTCGCGCGCCGGCTATCACCTGCTGAGCGGACAGATCCTGCTGCGTTTGGGCCGCGGCCCCGAGGCGGCGGCATCCGCCAAGTATGTGGCCGATCGATGGTTTGGACCGGATCACGACGAGGCGGTAGAACTCTGGAACAATGTGCCCCTGGCAGACAGGCCGGCGGGCGACCCACCGTCGGAAGTGATTCCCCCAGGAATACAAACCATGAGCGGACTTCTAAAGTCGGCGAGCTGCGGTGAAAAAGGATTGACCTTCGACGTTGATCACGACGGCCAGAAGTTAACCTTTCGCACCGTAGCAGGCGGTTGGATCGGCGGCTACTCCGACACTCTCTGGTACGGCGGCGACCATTTCTCCTTCTGCCACCACACCGAAGGCCTGCGAGCCGTCGTACGTTTCAAACCTTCCTCGGATCAGACTTACGCAGGCGATCTCACGGAGATCGAACTGCGGGAGGATTTACCGCCATCATTGCCTCAAGCGGCGGCCGAAAAGCAAAAGCCTTAAACCAATCATCCGCTCAGTTTAAGAGACTCGTAGTTTGACCCACCCCGCACCCTCCAATAAACTGAAAACATTCCACTTCGAACCTAACCTATGGCAGACAGCATCCACGTCAAACTTCCTGACGGGTCCGTGAAAGATGTACCCAAAGGGACGACCGCGCTCGATATCGCGAAATCAATTGGCCAGCGTCTGGCCGATGCTACGCTTGTTGCCAAAACCAACGGCGATCTCATCGACGTCACGAAGCCGCTGGAAAAAGATACCGATCTTCGACTGCTGACTGATCGCGATCCCGAGGCGCTGGAAGTTTACCGGCATTCGTCCGCGCATCTTCTGGCTGCGGCTGTGCTGGAATTGTTTCCTGAGACCAAGCTCGGCCATGGGCCGCCTACCGACACCGGGTTCTTCTACGACTTTTATCGCCCAACGCCCTTTACGCCCGACGATCTGCAAAAGATCGAAAAAAAGATGCAGGAGCTGGTGCAGCAGGACATTCCTTACGCGCGCGAATTTCTTCCCCGCAACGAAGGGCTGGAGAAGTTCAAGGGCGAAGGCGACTTCATGAAGTGTCACTTCATCGAGCAGTTCACCAAGCCCGATGAAAAGATTTCGATTTACAAGACTGGGAAGTTTCTCGATTTCTGCCGCGGCCCGCACATCCCGTCGACCGGAAAGATCAAGGCGTTCAAGCTGCTGAATATTGCCGGTGCTTACTGGCTGGGCGATGAGAACAATCCGCAGCTGCAGCGCATTTACGGAACGTCATTTTTCTCCAAGAAAGACCTCGACGATTTTCTCAACAAGCAGGAAGAGGCCAAGAAGCGCGACCATCGCGTGCTGGGCCAGCAGCTTGATCTGTTTTCGATCCAGGAATTGGCTGGGCCGGGACTGATTTTCTGGCATCCCAAGGGCGGGATCATCCGCAAAGAGATGGAAGACTGGATGCGCGCCGAGTATCTGAAGCGCGGATACTCGCTGGTGTACACGCCGCACGTGGCGCGGCGGCAATTGTGGCAGACCTCGGGGCACGAAGGCTATTACGCGCAGAATATGTTCGACGTCATGGAACTCGACGACGCCGAGTACCGCATGAAGCCGATGAACTGCCCGTTCCACATCCTGATTTATAAAGACTCGCTGAAATCGTATCGCGATCTGCCGGTGCGGCTGGGCGAGTTGGGCACGGTGTATCGCTACGAGCGTTCGGGAGTGATGCACGGCCTGCTGCGCGTCCGCGGATTCACCCAGGACGACGCCCACATTTTCTGCACGCCGGAGCAGATTGAAAAAGAGATTGCGGATTGCGTCGAGTTCGCGCGCGATGTGCTCAAGGATTTCGGCTTCGAGAAATTCCAGACCGAACTTTCCACCTGGAATCCTGCCGATCGCCGAAATTTCGTGGGCAGCGATGAGCAGTGGAACTCGGCCACTGGTTCCCTTGAAAAAGTTCTCAAGAAACTCGATATCGAATACACCACGATCCCGGGAGAGGCCGCGTTCTACGGGCCGAAGATCGACATCAAGCTGGTGGATGCCATCGGGCGGCTGTGGCAGCTCTCCACGGTGCAGTTTGATTTCAATCTTCCGCAGCGCTTCGGCCTCGAATACGTCGCCGAAGACGGGTCACGCAAGCAGCCGGTTATGGTCCACCGGGCGTTGTACGGATCAGTCGAGCGTTTCTTCGGCGTGCTGATCGAGCATTATGCGGGCGCGTTTCCGGTGTGGCTGTCGCCGGTGCAGGCAGTGATGATCCCCATCAGCGAGCGTCATGCGGAATACGCGAACAAAATTGCTGACCAGCTCAAAGCCGTCGGAGTGCGGGTGCATGTCGATGCCCGCAATGAAAAGATGAATGCGAAAATCCGCGAGCATGCCATGCAGAAAGTGCCGTTCCTGCTGGTGGTCGGCGACAAAGAAGCCGAAGCTGGCAAAGTAAACGTCCGAACCCGCGGGAAAGAGAAGACCGAAGACATGCCAGCGGCGGAGTTCGTGGAGAAGATTAGGAAGCTGATCGCGGGGAAGAGCGCAGGGCTATAAACGGTCAAGTGGGGCGGACACTCCTGTCCGCCGCTTTTGATCTGGACTTTTGTTCGGGGCGGCCGTCGCTCGGTCGTGATCGCTGCAACATCCAAGACTAAAATCAAATTCAAAGGCGGCGGACAAGCGTGTCCGCCCCCCACAACGAGATTTAATGCCCGGCGCGGAGGCGATCATCGGCGTCATTTCCGATACTCACGGACTGCTTCGCCCTGAAGCCCTGGCTGCTCTTCGCGGTTCTGACCACATCATTCATGCGGGTGACATCGGTGACCCAGCCATTTTGAAGAAGCTGGCTAAGATTGCGCCGGTTACCGCGATTCGTGGCAATGTTGATCGCGACGCCTGGGCCGGCAAAATTCCCGTCACGAATGTGCTCGAAGCAGGCGGCATCTCTATCTACATTCTTCACAATCTGAACCAGCTGGATCTCAAACCTGAAGCTGCGGGATTTCAGGTGGTGGTGAGCGGGCATACGCATGCGGCCAGGTCGGAGATAAAGAATGGCGTGCTTTATCTCAATCCGGGGAGCGCGGGGCCCAGACGGTTTCGGTTGCCGGTGACGCTGGGACGGCTGCGAGTGCAGGACCGCAAAGTTTCGGGGGAGATCGTCGAGATTTTGCCGGCGGCAGAATAGCCGAGCTTTGCTCGGCTGGGCGGACGAGCGTCCGCTCCTACGCGGGCGTTGGAGTTGGTGGTTCCGGAGTGGCTGGGGGTGCTGGTGTTTGTCCGCCACCGGTGTTGACCAGGTCTTTCAACTCTTTGCTGGGCTTGAAGAACGGAATCTTTTTGGCCGGTACTTCGACGCGCTCGCCGGTCTTGGGATTACGTCCGACGCGTGGTTTGCGCTGACGGGTACGGAAGCTGCCAAAGCCGCGGATCTCGATTTTGTCGCCCACGCGCAGCGAGCGCACGATGCTGTCGAAGATGGTCTCGACGATCACTTCACTGTCTTTGCGCGTTAACTCCGCCAGTTTTGAGACTTCGTCGATCAGATCGGCTTTTGTCATACGCTCCTCAATCCGTCTGGATTATACGGGATAGCGGCATTCTTAGGAGCCGCAATCCTCTATAAACTTCTCAAATTTCAGGGGTTTTATGCAAGCGGCAATTCGTGGCCGGCTAGTTTCGGGGCGGTCCACGCCACATCCTTTTGGGGCCTGACAGGCCCTTGAGGATGACGCCATGGTGGCGAGAGCGGCGAAGCGCTCAATTTATTTGGACGTCATCCTGAGCCCGGAACAAGCCGGGAGAAGGATCTCGCGGGGCGTAACCGAGTGTTCCCGCAATTCGAACCGGGGTCCCGGCGAGGCGAGCGATGCGGCTACTTCCACAAATAATAGAACCCGGTGTGCTGGTCCATCAGTTTTTCACGACTAGGCAGCCACTGCGAGACGTCGCCGAAGAGCAGATCCAGAACGGTCTTACGATCCTTGTCGGGATGCACCAGGACCGGCTTTCCTGTAATTCCAACTGCTTTGGCGGTGTCGTCGACGGCGGCTTCGAAGTCGGCGACCTGGTCGATCATGTGCATGGAGAGGGCTTGCTCGCCCGTCCACACCCGTCCGTCGGCGATCGATTTGATGTCTTCAACTTTGGCATGGCGTCCATCGGCGACTGCTTTGACGAACTGGCCATACATGTTGTCGATCAGGGACTGCAGGTAGGCGCGCTCTTTAGGGGTCATGTCGCGCGTAGGGTCGCCAGTGCTCTTGTATTCGCCAACCGTCAGGACTTCCGGCTTCAGCTTAGCCCAGCGTAATAAGTCGCCGTAGTTGACCCACTCGGAGATCACGCCGATCGATCCCACGACGCTGCCGTTGTCGGCATAAATCTTGTTGGTGGCGGAAGAAACGTAGTAAGCGCCGCTGGCTCCCACGGTTTCGATCGAAGCCACAATGTGTTTCTTCTTTTCATCGCGAACTCGCTTGACTTCGCGATAAATCTCTTCCGAGGCAGCCACGCCGCCACCCGGAGAGTTCACGTGAATGATGATGGCTTTGATGGAATCGTCGTCGCCGAACTTCTTGACCTGCTGCACCACCGTGCTGGGATCGAGAATGACGCCTTCCAGTTCGACCACGCCAATCTTGTCACCAAAACTGGCGCGCAACGAGCCGTTATCTCCTCCGGCATGCAGCGAAAGGTAGACCAGCGTGAACACGGCCAGCACGAAGAGGAAGAAAGCTCCTCCTCCGATTACGATCCAGAGCAGAGTGCGCGAACGTCCGTTTTCAGCCATACAGATGCACTAAGTCTAGCACTTGGAGCAGCACAAGGCCGGTTTCTAGTTTCTAGAAACCAGAAACCTGTCGGTGACGTCTGAACCTCATCAGCATCGCGTGAGCCTGGAATCTCGAAACCATGGCTGGAAAACCGGTTTCCCACTTGACCCGCGCCCACCAGCTTCGTAACATTGCGCGCCTGAGAAGGAGTGAACCCAAATGGCGGTATTCTGTGTGAGTTGTGGAAACCCACTGACCGATGGAGCCAAATTCTGTACCAAGTGTGGCGCCACTCAACCTGCCGCAGCCGCTCCGGTAGGAACGGTGATGCCCCCGGCGTCCGCTACTCCGGCCGGCAAGGGCAGCAACACGGCGATGAAAATCATTATCGGCATCGTGGCGTTTTTCATGCTGTTGATCCTGCTGGTGGCCGGTAGCTGCGCGTATGTCGCGTACCGGGTCAAGCAGAAGACCCATGAATTCACGCAATCGATGCACACGGACGAGAAGCCCTATACCGGCAAGCGCCAGCCCTGCGCCATGCTTACGACCAGCGAGGCCTCGGCTGCTCTGGGCCAGACCGTCTCGTCGGTGGAACAGCGCGGCACCACGATTTGCGAATACATGTTTGGCGCCAATGGCCAGCATTTCGATGTCGACTACGCCTGGGAAGGCGGCGGCGTCGCTATGGGAATTGCTCACGGCGCCATGAAGCATCTGGGGGGCACGGACGCATCTACAACCGTTGACGGCGTTGGTGACGAGGCCTACCTGGCTGCCGGAAACTCGTCTCTCATGATGCGAAAAGGCGATGTGCTCGTGACCATCGATCTGCGGGACGCCGGCATAAGCGCGGAGGCAGCCAAGAAAATGGCAAGCAAAATCGCCGATCGCTTATAGCCACGACCAAAAGACGACCGGAAACCAGGAAACGGGGAGGGCACGACTTCATTCGTGCCGCCACGAGCAATAACCTTGTTCGCGCTTAGCGCCCGAGGTTTGTTCTCCGCACGCTGCCTGTAATTTTGTCGCGGTTTATTCGGGAACGCAATTGGAGTCATATGCCGTTTTGCGGGCGATGCGGTGCGATGGTGGGCGCAGCGAATTTTTGCGACAAGTGCGGGGCCCGCCTGCCCCAGTCTGCGGCAGCCGCTCCTTTAATCCAACCTCCAGCCCTACCTCCTTCTGCTCCAGCCGTCTACCAGCCAGCGGCTCAGCCCGCCGCTCCGCCTGTGACTCAGGGCGGCAGCGTCATTGTCAAAGTCCTGGTGGGCTTTCTGGTTTTTATTCTGCTGATCGTTCTGGCCGTGATGGGCAGTTGCGTGTACATCGGCTACCGCGCCAAGAAGAAAGCGGATGAAATCTCGCAGGCTTACAAATCGAACGACCTGAATAAGCTGGCTGGAGCGCTCGGAGCTGGATCCTCGAAGGGCGCTTCCGGTTCGTCATCTGGAAGCGGCGCCTCCTCCTCCAATTCAGCGCCGCTTTCTTTTCCTGCCTGGCCTTCTTCCGGCGGCGATTCCGGGAACAAAATTCCGCTGCGTCCCGGACTTACGGTCGTGACCGCCATCGCCCAGTTTGGCGGGGACTACGAGTCGATCAAACAGATTCAGCAGGTCAGCCCATCGACGGTGCGCCTTTCGTACCGTGCCGACAACGTTCCTAATCCTCTGGAAGGGCTGCAGAAACTGAGCGGTGACAAGGCGCCGAAATCCCTCGGCTCGATCTCCGGCCAGCGAACCGTTCGCATGGAAGACTTGCAAACCGCACACGACTACATGCAGTGGTTTGGCCCCAATCAGCCGGAAATCGTCCCGGGAAGCACCGCGATCAGCGTCTCGCGTGAAGTTCTGGCGGAGCTGAAAAACAAGGGAGAGACGCAGTTCAGTTTCCGCACCGGAGGTCTCAAAGGGATGGCCGGTTCCCTGCTCGGCGCCCTGGGCCAGATGGCTGGCGGCGCGGACGCAGGCGCGCCAAAAGAAACCAAAGACCTCGCCAACATGGGAAAGGACGAATGCACACTTAAGCGCACTGGCGGCGGATTGTATTCCTTCCCGGTCCTGTTGAACAATCTGCGAGTGTCCCTTCCGGCGGTACACGCACAATGCAACACGGATGACGGCCTCGCAGACTTCTACTTTCTCGACGACCTGGACAACCCGCTGGCGCTCGCCTGGAAGCTGGGAACCAGCGATACTCTGCAGCTAGTAAAGATTTCTTATCCGCCACAACCGGCTGCTTCTCAAAGTGCGGACTCATCTGGTGCGGGCGCCGCCGGCGGTGGAGGCAGCCAGCAGATCGAACAGGAGCTGAAGCAAACCGGGCAGGCTGAGGTCTACGGCATCTACTTCGATTTCGCCAGTAACAAGATCAGGCCTGAATCTGAGCCCGTGTTACGTGAAATCGCCGATGCACTGAACCACAATCCCGGCTGGAAATTGCGCGTGGAAGGCCACACCGACAACATTGGTGGCGACGATTACAACCTGAATCTATCGCAACGCCGCTCCGAGGCGGTAGAACTGGCGCTGGTCACGCGCTATCACATTGCCGCCGATCGCCTGACGCCTAAAGGCTTCGGCGCAACCCGTCCCAAAGAGTCCAACGACACACTCGCTGGTCGAGCCCGCAACCGGCGGGTCGAACTGGTGCGCGAATAGGTACTTTCCCAATTCCCGCGATTTCCTTTGGGTACCTTGGTGTCCTTCGTGGTTTACGCTTTTAGAGGCGCCGGAATCCGTACCTTGTCACCTTCGAAATGATGCTTCGCAGCGAACTCTTCGGCCTAACCATTGAAACCATCTTTTCGCGCGCGACCCTGCCTTCACAGGGACTTTGTGGACGCCGGGCCGCGTTCGCTTCAGCGGAGAAGCAGAGGGAAAAGGAACGATGAAGAGCAATCATCCTGGACGGAACTTTCGCCGTCGAGGGGCACGCCGTGGTGTTGTGGCCGCTGCCTACCTGAGTTGCTGTGCCATCGTGATTGCTCTGGCTGCCGGCTCGCGTCCGGGTGTGGACTTATTGCAACTGCTGGCCTTTTCTCCATTCGTAGTGATGGCGTTCTGCTGGTGGATCCTGAACCAGGTTGGAATCGCTTATACCGGCACCTCGACTCATCCGCTTGACTCGCACCAGGAGCAGGTGCGCAACCGTGCGTTTTTCCGTTCCTATCAGATGATTTGCGCCCTGACCAGTCTGGCATTGCTTTACTGGATGATTGCGGCGACGGCGTCGACAATCGTACTGTGGTATCCCAGCACGCCAGGTGAATATGCGACGCTCGTTTTGCTGTTCCTTTATTTATCGATCACCCTCCCCGACGCCTTCATTGCCTGGTGTGAACCCGATTTTCCCGAAGATGCCCGGCCGAAGGACCTACCAGCAGTCCCCTAGTTGGACGATTAAAAAATTCAACCCTGTGGGGCGCCGCTGAACCCGATTCCGCTGGAAAGCATCCAAGAGAATCGGTGACCTATGAGCAAACTAGAGAAAACTTTCAAAATTGGCGGAGATCTTGAAGTCAATCGTCTCGGCTACGGTGCGATGCGAATTACCGGCAAAGGCGTCTGGGGCGAACCCAAAGACCGCGGCGAAGCCAGACGCGTCCTCAAGCGCACGGTTGAGTTGGGCGTGAACTTTATCGATACCGCCGACAGCTACGGTCCGGCGGTGAGCGAGGTATTGATCGGCGAAGCGCTGGCGCCGTTTCCCAAGGGACTGGTGGTGGCAACCAAGGCGGGCTTCACCCGTCAGGGTCCGGACAAATGGACCCAGTTGGGGCGTCCGGAGTACCTGGTGCAGCAGGTGGAGATGAGTCTCCGCTATCTGAAAACCGACGTAATCGATCTCTGGCAACTGCATCGCATTGATCCGAAAGTTCCGGTCGAGGAATCGCTGGGCGCGATTGCGAAGCTGCAGGCACAAGGCAAAATCCGGCATGTCGGGCTGAGCGAGGTGAAGCCGAAGGAGATTGATCAGGCGCGCAAAGTGATCAAAATTGTAAGTGTGCAGAATCAATACAACGTGGGCGACCGGCAGCATGAAGACGTGCTCGAGTACTGCGAGAAGCATGGGCTGGGGTTCATTCCCTGGTTTCCCGTGGCTGCCGGTAAGCTGGCAAAGCCGGGCGGCAAGCTGGACCAGGTGGCAAAGCGGCACGGATCGACGGTCTCGCAGCTTTCTTTGGCGTGGCTGTTGCACAGAAGTCCGGTGATGCTGCCAATCCCGGGAACATCGTCAGTTGAGCACCTGGAAGAGAATATGAAGGCTGCTGAAATTTCGCTTTCAGCTGACGACATGAAGGCAATCGAAGCGGCGACCCGGTAGGAAGAATTACTTTTTAACTGCAGAGGATACAGAGTACACGGAAGAAACCCGGCGCCTTCCTCATCCTGTGTGTTCTCTGTGTACATTGCGGTGAAAGGCGTTGCGGATCGCGGTAAGATCTCCGCGGGAGTTTTCTACCGGAGGTTCGCATGGCGACGCAGAAATTCAACGTCCAGCTTCTCAGTCATGCCGCTACCGATTCCGCCATCCTGAGACCGCCCTTTGACGTGGCTGACGTCTTCAATCGAAAGGGCCGAATCCCGGTCAAAGGCACCCTCAACGGTTTTCCCTTCCGCAGTTCACTGATGAACATGGGAGACGGGCACATGATGGTAATCAACGCCCAGATGCGCGCCGGTGCGAAATGCAAGGCGGGAGACACCGTTGCCGTGTTCATGGAACTGGACGAGGACAAGCGAACCGTCGAGGTACCCCCGTACCTGAGGAAGATTATTGGCAGCGATCCCAAAGCCAAAGAGCACTGGTCCAGGCTCTCGTTCACTCATCAGAAGGAATACGTGCGGGAGATCGAGAACGCGAAGCGACCGGAGACGCGAGAGAAACGCGTTACCGCCATGATGGATGCGCTCCGCAAGGGTGTTCGCAAAAAGTAACGGGTCTCAGCGCTGGTTCACGGGCTCATCCTTCGCGAAAGTAGTAATCTGCACTGGGGCGAGAGGAGGAAGTGTGAAGCAGTTCGGAAGATTGTCAGGCGTTTTGTTTGTAATGGTCGTAATGATTTTTACCCGAGCAATTTTGGCGCAGGAACGAGGCGGAGAACAGCACAGTCAACCGCATCAGGCACCGCCGCAGCAACATGCAGTACATGAGCAAGGCGTTGGCGGCGGTCACATCCCGCAACACGGTCCCGCTCCGGTGCACGCACCAGCACCAAAGCCACCGCAACACCAACCCGAGCATCCCGAGCAGCGACGGACTTACCAGGACCAGCCCGGGCATCCGCCTGCGCCGCATGTTCACGCCGAGAATGATCACTGGGTGGGACACGAAACCGGCAGGGGCGATCCTCACTATCATCTCGATCATCCCTGGGAACACGGACACTTCACCGGAAGCCTCGGGCCGCATCACATCTGGCGGTTGCATGGCGGCAATCGCGAGCGCTTCGACATCGGCGGGTTTTTCTTTCAGGCCGCTCCGTACGATTACGATGCCTGCGCCGACTGGCAATGGGACAGCGATGACATCGTCATCTACGACGATCCCGACCACGTGGGATATTACCTGGCGTACAACACGCGCCTGGGAACCTACGTGCACGTGCTGTATTTGGGAGGTTAGATCGTCGCAGCTTTCATCGATAAGAGCGGACTAAGCTGTCATCCTGAGCGAAATGGTTGCTTCGCTGCGCGAAGCAACCATGCAGTCGAAGGAGCCCATAGCTATTTCGAGCGTAGGTTACGTTCCAAGATTGCTTGAAAACCCCAAATCCCCGCATCATTGCAATTGGTAGGGGTCCTTCGACTTCACAAACCGATTCGCAAGCGAATCGGTTTGCTACGCTCAGGATGACAAGACGAAGTGGATTTTTTTGATTTTCTTGCCGGCGCGCAGTGTCAGGTCTTTTCCGAAGTCCCAGGTGATGGTGGGATCGACTATGACCTCTCCGTCGACCCTGACGGCGTTCTGCTTCAGCTTCCTGCCCGCGTCGCTGACTGATTCCGCCAAGCCGGTCAGGGCTAGAAGCTTGTCCAGCTTGATGCGTCCGGCTGAGGACGATTCCACCTCGGCAGCCTTCACGTCCACGATTTCCACGTCTTCCGGGACCGCATCTTTCTGGAATTGCTTCGCCCAATCCTCCGCCGCTTTCGACGCCGCCTCGGCCGAGTGGAAGTCGGTCACAATCCTCGCGGCCAACGCCTTCTTCGCTTCCATGGGATGCGACGCGCTCTTCATCTTTTCGATCTCGGGAAGTTGCACGTCGGTCAGCAGCTCGTAATAGCGCCACATCATCGGATCTGAAATGGACATCACTTTGCCGTACATATCGAGCGGCGGTTCCTGGATGCCAATGGCATTGCCCAGCGATTTTGACATCTTCTGCACGCCGTCGAGGCCTTCGATGATAGGCGTCGTCAGAATAACCTGCGATTCCTGTCCGTACGCGCGCTGCATCTCGCGGCCCACCAGCAGATTGAACTTCTGATCGGTGCCGCCCAGTTCGACGTCAGCCTGGAGCGCGACGGAATCGTATCCCTGGGCCAGGGGATAGAGCAGTTCGTGCATCGCGATCGGCTTTTCTTCCTGAAAGCGTTTGTGGAAGTCCTCGCGTTCGAGCATTTGCGAAACCGTAAACTTGGCCGTCAGCCGGATCCAGTCGGCAGGCTTCATTTTGTCGAACCACTCGCTGTTGAAGCGGGTCTCGGTCTTGGCCTGCGAGAGGATCTTGAAGACCTGCGCCATGTAAGTCTTGGCGTTGCGCATGATTTCTTCCGCGCTCAACGGCGGCCGCGTCGCTGAACGCCCAGTGGGATCGCCAATCATGCCGGTGAAATCGCCGATCAGGAAAATGACGGTGTGTCCGAGATCCTGAAAATGCTTGAGCTTGCGCAGGAGCACGGTGTGGCCCAGATGAAGATCGGGCGCGGTGGGATCGAAACCGGCTTTCACGCGCAATGGTTTGCCCGAGGCAATCGACTTCTCCAGCTTGGCGCGCAGCTCCGACTCCTTCACAATTTCAGCGGAGCCTTTCTTGATGTAAGCGATTTGTTCGTCGACGGGGGCGAAGGTGGGCATAGGGTAAAGATTATAGCGGCAAGCCAGAGCCGCCACGGTACGGATATACACGGACGTCTCGTCCGGGTGGACGAGCGCAGCTCATCATTTTTGGGTTGGATGATTTGCCGGCATTGCCAAGCCTTGCTCGGCTGGGCGGACGAGGGCGTCCGCCCCTACGTGGTTCGCTTTTTCGGCACGAGCCTCCGCCCGACAATTTCGTACTTTCCGCTCAGCACGAGATTGATTGCTTCCGAATATGCCACGTGTTCCAGCTCCAGAATTGTGGCGGACAGTGAGTGTTCGTCGTCGGTATCGAGGACTGATACTGCTTTCTGCACGATGATGGCGCCATGATCCAGTTCTTCATCGACAAAATGCACAGTACAGCCCGCCACTTTCACCCCATAGGCGAAGGCCTGCTCTTGAGCTTCCAGGCCGGGAAATGCAGGCAGCAGCGATGGATGGATGTTCAAAATGCGGTGCGGAAATTGCTGCACGAACCAGGGCGAGAGCAGGCGCATGTATCCGGCCAGGCAGATGAGGTCGACTTTATGCTTTTGCAGCGCGCTGACTACTTCGCGGTCGTGCTCTTCTCGTGGCTTGCCTTTGGAAGGAATCACCAGGGTTTCAAGTCCCATCTGTTTGGCGACTTCAATCCCTCCCGCCTCCGGCTTGTTGGCGATGACGACTGCGATGCGGGCGTTGGGAATTTGCCCGGCAGCCACGTTCCTGGCGATGGCTTCGAAGTTCGAACCGCGTCCGGAGAGCAGGATTCCGAGATTTTTCATGAATAAGCTTTCAGCTTCTGGCCTAACCATCATAAATTTATCTGCAGGTTTAGGCATTCAGTCATCAATTTAAAGCGGTGTCATCCAGAGCATAGCGAAGAACCGATGCGTTTCCGCCACCGCCCGCAGCGGCGGGCGGGACGCCCACCTGCGACAGCCGGCAGGATGCCGGCGCTACCGGGTGCGATTTGCCGCTCTTACCCGGGTCGGTTATAGTTTTTACAGCTATGTATCAGGACTTCCATGCTGTCGATCGCTGGTCCAAAAAGAAAGTGCACTGCATCTACCAGGCACTCATCGTCGCCATTGCCACGCGCCATGCTGACGCAGTTGACGTCAAGTTTCTGGTGGACGGACGCCCGGTCTGGGTGGCGCTGCCCCATCCCGCGTGGGTGGAGTACAAGACGCGAACCGGCGCTGTGATCACCGATTCCCTGGCGGTGGAAATCGCTGGGCACTATTTGAAGACTGCGCTGGAATCCGGCGAGGGCGTGGGTCGGGAGATGTATTCTCTGACCATCGATGAGACATTGAAGCATCTGGGCGCGGTGGCGAACCCGACTGAAGCCCAGCCCGTAACCTAATTTTGATTCTCACCACGAACCACGAAGGGCAGATGTCCGCATCCGCCCAGTCGAGCGCAGCTCGACAGGTTTTCTCTCCTCGACAGACTTCTGGTGGGCAAAGCGAACCTGCGCTTCGCTGGGCAGATTCGGACATGCCCCGTGCATGGTTCGTGGCACTGTTTTAAAAATCACAACCGACAGATCAACAGTTCGCGCTCGTAAATCATCTCTGGCGGCAGGTGCGCGTGCAGAAGGATAAATAATTCTTCGTGGCCGATCACCTCGGATTTCCACGCCGCCCGGTCGACCGTCTGTAATTTCTCAAACCTGTCTTTGGGGAAATCGAGGCCCTTCCACTCGATGTCTTCGTAGTACGGAGTCCATCCGATAGGTGTTTCCTTGCCTTGGGCGCGGCCGTGGACGCGGTCCACGATCCATTTCAGCACGCGCATATTGTCGCGAAATCCTGGCCAGATAAACTTTCCAGTCTCATCTTTGCGGAACCAGTTCACATGGAAGATGCGCGGCGTCCGGCTCAGGGAGCGCTGCATTTTGATCCAGTGGCGAAAATAATCGCCCATGTGATAACCGCAGAAAGGCAGCATCGCCATGGGATCGCGGCGGACTTTGCCAATCTCCCCTCCGGCGGCGGCAGTCATCTCCGACCCAACTGTGGCTCCGACGTAGACGCCTGCGCTCCAGTTGAATGCCTGGTAGATAAGCGGAATTGTATTGCCACGGCGGCCTCCGAAAATGATGGCGCTGATCGGCACTCCGGTAGGGTCTTCCCAAGCGGCGTCGATGGTCGGGCACTGCGAGGCCGGCGCCGTGAAGCGTGCATTGGGATGGGCCGCCTTCGCGCCGGTTTTCCTGGCAAGTTCTGGCGTCCACACGTTGCCCTGCCAGTCCAGGCACTCGGCCGGCGGTTCGTCCGTCATGCCTTCCCACCAAACTCCGCCGTCGGGAGTGAGGGCGACGTTGGTAAAGATGGTGTTGCGGGATAGCGTGGCCATCGCGTTAGGATTGGTTTTCTGCGATGTGCCCGGAGCCACGCCGAAGAAACCGGCTTCCGGGATTGATAGCGCGCAAACAGCCCTGGGCATCAGGCTTGATCCAGGCAATGTCGTCTCCCACGGTCCAGACTTTCCAGTCCTTCAGTCCTTCCGGAGGAATCATCATGGCGAAATTTGTTTTGCCGCAGGAACTCGGAAAAGCCGCCGCCACATAGGTTTTCTTGCCCTTCGGATCTTCCACGCCCAGGATGAGCATGTGTTCCGCCATCCAGCCTTCGTCGCGCGCGATGTTCGAGGCGATTCGAAGCGCAAAGCACTTCTTGCCCAGCAGGGCGTTGCCGCCGTAGCCGGAACCGTAGGACCAGATTTCGCGGGTTTCCGGAAAATGGACAATGTATTTTTCCGGATTGCACGGCCAGGG
This sequence comes from Terriglobia bacterium, assembly GCA_963795245.1. Taxonomy (GTDB): domain Bacteria; phylum Acidobacteriota; class Terriglobia; order Terriglobales; family Acidobacteriaceae; genus JAIQFF01. The sequence goes on from CAWCHA010000002.1 coordinate 523,236, forward strand.
AACATCGTTCTGGCCGGGAGCCAGCGGCGCGCCCACGCTGTGAATGCAAGGCACCACACGCTTCTCGTCCTTATCGATTTCCTTGAAAACATCGATGCCGATGCGCGCCATGATGCGCATGTTCACGACCACATAAGGCGAATCGGTCAGCTCCACGCCGATCTGAGACATGGGGCCGCCCACCGGGCCCATGCTGAAAGGCAGCACGTACATGGTGCGTCCCTGCATGCAGCCTTTAAATATCTCCTTCATTTTGCGGCGCATGACGTAGGGGTTTTCCCAGTTATTGGTGGGGCCTGCGTTGTCCTTCGAAAGCGAACAGATAAAGGTGCGGTCTTCGACACGGGCCACATCGCTGGCGTCGGAGCGGGCCAGAAAACAGCCAGGCCACAAGTCATCGTTCAGTTTGGTCACGGAGCCGCTGGCCACCATCTGGCGGCAGAGCTTGTCATACTCAGCCTGAGAGCCATCCACCCAGTGGATGTTTTTTGGCTTGGTCAATTCCGCAGTTTTTTCGACCCATCGGACGAGGTGGAGATTCCGCGTGAGGGGTGTGTGCGATCGTGCAGTTTTCATAGCCATCCTGGACAAACGGACATCGGGCGTCGGACCTTCGACCTCAGCCCAACTGTGGCGCCGAAGTCCGAGGTCTGACGCCCGACGGCTTTATTCCTACATTCCATTTTGCCAGAGATGCGATTGGAATGCTTGACGGGCCAAACCCGGGTGCTGGCTCAGTTTGAAAGGGCGTTCGTTTGGAATAGCTATCTAATAGTAATCATTAGGCTTAAGTTTCCGCTACACCGGTTTGGTTCGATGAGGTAAGGGGACGAGGACCGTTCCACCAGAACGGACTTATTCGCGTTTTCCTCGTCGGAAACGGTCCGCCGGCGCATCTAAAAAAGCAAGACCCCTTATGTCCCAATCGCGCCCAGGTATGACCGTGGGAGAACTGTTCGCCGCCTGGGGAAGCATCCTCAACGGCCGGGCTCCCATGCTTTCGATCGAAATCACGCGCGAGTGCCCGCTGAGCTGTCCCGGATGCTACGCCTACGGAGATTCGCATCTCGGCGGCGAGAAGAAATTAACTGAACTGTCGGACCTGCGCGGAGATGCATTGGTGGACGGGGTTCTTAGGCTGGTGAAGAAGCACAAGCCCCGCCACGTTTCCCTGGTGGGTGGCGAGCCGATGATCCGGCACCGTGAATTGAGCCGGATTCTGCCCGCGCTGAGCCAGCAGAATATTTTTACCATGGTAGTGACCAGCGGAATCATTCCGATCCCGATGGAATGGATGGGATTGCGGCGGAACCGGGTGGCTGTTTCCATCGATGGGTTGCCGGAGCATCACAATCCCCGGCGCAAACCGGCGACTTACGATCGCATTCTGGAAAACATCCGCGGGCGCGATGTGAATATTCATTGGACGATTACCGGGGCGATGATGAAGCGTCCGGGATATCTCGAAGAATACCTGGCGTTCTGGCAGGCGCAGGCGGAAGTGAAGCGAATCTGGGTGAGCGTCTACACCCCGCAGGTGGGCGAACAGACCCCGGAAATGCTGACCATGGAAGAACGACGGCGGCTGGCACAGGATTTGCCCGAGCTGAGGGAAGCGTATCCCAAGCTGCTGATGAATCCGGGCATCGGGCAGGCGATTATTGAGCCGCCTAAGAGTCCCCAGGATTGCCTGTTCTCTAAAATGTCGACCAACTTTTCGGCCGACCTGACGACCCGGGTGGAACCCTGCATTTTCGGCGGCACGCCCGACTGCAGCCAGTGCGGCTGCGTGGTTTCAAGCGGATTGCATCACGTACAACAGAGAAAAGTCTTCGGCCCGCTCACCATCGGACATTTGGTCCGCGGCTCAACTGCTGTAGGCTCTCTGATGAACCGTTTGAGGTCAGGCTCGGTGATGCCGGCACGCTGGCATGGCCTCGGCTCCCCACAGCCGGGTTCGGCCGATTTGGTACAGATTGGATCAGGAAGATCGGAATAGTCGTTTTGCACCCACGAACCACTGGGGGGACTCGTCGTCCGCCCGTGTCGAGCGGAGTTCGACAAACCTCTAGGCCCGCTTCAGAGCTCGCACGATGACAACCAGCAACACCGCGCCGAGGATAGCAACAAGAATACTGGGAAGCAGTCCACCGCTGGTGTAGATGCCTAGTACCCGCAGCACCCAGCTGCCAAATATGGCGCCCGCGATGCCAAGCAGAATGTCGACGATTACACCGTAACCGCCGCCCTTCATAATCTTGCCGGCAGCCCATCCTGCAACCAATCCAACGAGAATGATGTAAATCAAACCATTACCCATAAATGCCTCCATATACGCCGCGCGGAAGAGTATGCCGCGCAGGAGCGCCTGTCAAGCAGTGATCCCCACAGCCTACGCAAGTGTGGGCGCGAGCGTCCCGTTCGTGCTCCCTCTTACCCGCATTCTCGGTAGGCCTCAGGCTATTGCCACTGCAGAACGAGCACTCTCGCGCCCACATTGCCGGTCTGTGATTAAATTGCCTGCATGTTCGCCCGCAGGATTCGCGTGGAGTATGAAAACAACGGACGCCGTCTGCCCTGTCCAATGAAGTGGCTGGATAATTTTTCGATGCGCAATTTCACCAACGCCACCGTGTTTGATAACACCCTTCCGATCGGCGACGGGATCATGGAAATCGGCACCCATGTTCCTGTCAAGGAATTGAAAGCGGCGATGGAAGATTGGTTCAGGCGAAAGAGTTATTTGCCGAAGGGAGCGGAGGTGGCACTCACTGAGTTGTAACGTAGGGGCGGACGCCTTGTCCGCCCGGACGAGGGCGTCCGGGCCTACGTCGAGTTTTACTCTTCGTAGTGCAGCAGCGAGAACACGTCGTACTCTTTCAGCTTGTCGCGGCCATTCAGGAAGTCCAGCTCGACGACGAATCCCAGGCCGGCAATTTCCGCACCGAGAGAATGAGCCAGCTTGGCGGTAGCTTCGGCGGTGCCCCCGGTGGCGAGGAGATCGTCGACAATCAATACGCGCTGGCCTTTCTGGATCGCATCTTTGTGGATCTCTAAAGTGTTGGTGCCGTATTCCAGGGCATAGTCAAACTTGGCGGTTGCGGCCGGCAGCTTGCCTGGTTTGCGCAGCGGGACGAAGCCCGCATTCAAACGATAAGCGACCGCTGGACCGAAGATGAAACCGCGGGCTTCCATGCCCAGAACGAGATCGACGCCGGCCGTAAGGTAGTGTTCGGACAGGGCATCGATCAGCATGGCGAGACCAAGCTTGTCCTTGAGCAGGGTGGTGATGTCGTAAAACAGAATGCCCTTCTTGGGGAAATCCGGAACTTCCCGGATCAGCTTTTTCAGCGGCTCGCAATTGAGTCGTGTCGGCTGCGTCGCGGAATTCGACATTTACCAGGCTCCTTCAATACGAAAAGTTGTCAGACCAGCGACAGGCTTCGATTCCTTTTCCTCGACATCGTCCACGCGAGCCGCGCGCGGCCCGGAACGTAGGCGCGTTCTCAATCCGGCCAGTTGCTCGTTCGAACCCATGGCCAGAACTTCGACGCTGCCGTCAGCGTTATTACGCACCCAGCCGGCCACGCCGAGGATTTGTGCTTCGCGCTCCACAAACCAGCGAAAGCCGACGCCCTGCACCCGTCCCCGAACCAGAAAGCGGCGAGCCTGCGTTGTTTTCTCAGCCAAAGTCATTTCGAGACCGACCACCTGTCATCTCGAGCGGAGCTGCGCAGTCGAAAGATTTCTATAATCGGAACCGACGCCGGACTCTCACTCTCTGATGCGAACTCATCGCGCCTGATAACAAATCCCCGTTCTGCCGGCATCAACATAACCATAGGGGTCCTTCGACTTCGCAGGAATTTCGCGAAGCGAAATTCCCTGCTCCGCTCAGGATGACACTATGCCCGCGACAGATATGCGCCTTCGGCCGTGTCCACGCGGATTTTCTCGCCTTCATTGATGAATGGCGGAACGTGCACTACCAGCCCCGTCTCGGTCTTGGCTGGTTTGGTTACGCTGGAGGCGGTGGCGCTTTTCAATCCAGGTTCGGTTTCGACCACGGTCAGGGTCACAGTCTGCGGCAACTCGATTCCCACAGCTTTGCCATCAAAGAATTCCACCTTGATTTGCAGATTGGAAATCAGGTAATTGACGGCGTCCCCCAGAATCTCGCGGCTCAGGTGAGTCTGCTCAAAGTTGCTGGTGTCCATGAAGTAATAACTGTCGCCGTCGGCGTACAGAAACTCCATCTCGACTTCATCCACCGTAATTTTTTCGATAGGATCGGGCGAGCGAAAACGGTGTTCGAACATGGCGCCGGTCCGCAGATTGCGCAGTTTGGCCTGAATGAAGGCGCGCAGGTTGCCGGGAGTGCGGTGCTCAACGCTGAAAACGGAGTGCAGATCATTGTTGTGCTTGATGATCATGCCGGGGCGAAGCTGGGTGGCGGGGATAGCCATTGCTGGGTAAGTCTCCTTAAAAATAAACGATTGCGATTACGTCTGCGGAAGGCGGGCAGGCCACATTTTCCGCTGGACTCAAGGGTCCAACTCTTTATTTTACACGGGCTTGAGCTGATTTGGGAACAGCACCCAAACTGTTACCGGCGTAATACAGAAAGAAAGCGGCGAACCTGAAAGGGACAGCTAGAATCTTATGAAAGGAACGGCAAACAAAAATAGCGAGTGAAAGGAATTTTTATGCGAATTGGAAAATATGAAGCTTCAGACGGCGCCAGCACCGCTGGAACGGCTGTAACGTTTCTGATGATTGGATTGGGCGCTGGCGCCCTGCTCGGCTTGTTACTTGCTCCCAAACCAGGCAAGCAGATGAGAAAAGACCTGCGCCGCAAATTCGACAGCGCCCGCGAAACCGTCGATGAGTGGACTGACGACGCCCGGGAGTTCGCTGAAGAAGCCATGGAACGCGGATCCGACTTCGCCGATGAAGTCAGGGAAAGAGTTGCTCCCATCGCTAAAGCGATCCGAAGATAAGGCGTCGGGCGTCGGACCTCAGGCGTCCCGAGTTTGTCGAAGGATGCACGGTTTTGTAGCTCTGGCGTCCCGCCGGCTGTCGCGGAGGGCATCCTGCCCTCGCTGCGCTGGGAAAATAATTTCGTGACGCCCGAAGTCCGACGTGCAAGGTCCGAAGTCTGACGTCCGACGTCTGAGGCCCGAGCTCTGTCCCCGCCTTCCTACTTAAAGATTGACGAAAAGAATCCCTTCACTTTTCCCATGACGCCTTTGTTCGAAGGCGGGGGTGGCTCGGCCATGGTGAGCAGCGGCGCGGGACTCGTTGAACGTGACATGGGCAGAGTCTCCGAGCCGAGATCGGGGGCTGAGGTCGGCGGCGCGTCTCCGGCCCGAAAGACGAACGGAGCATCCACTTCCACTCGGGCCGTCCCAGGCTTGGAAGCGGGCAACGCCGCCGCGTCTCGTGGAGAAATGCTCACCGATATCTGCGACTGCGAAGCATCCTGTGATCCCATTTCGGAGGCTGATCGCGGAGGCACCGTTTTGGCTTCTTCTCCCGGCTGCGCCAGATGAACTGCCGCCGGTAAATCCTTCTCGGAAACAGTCGGCGCCGGCAACTCAGCGCGCATGGCCGGTATTTGCGGCGGCGGGCAGCCGCAATCGTCAGGGACCGTATTTTCTCTCTGATTCACGCGTCCGGATCGAAAGAAGACCTGCTCATTCGGCTTCACCTGGTAAGTGCCGTCACCTATGAGCTCCGAAACAATTACGGTCGCAGTATTTCCCGGTAGGGCGCGGACGCAGGTGTCTCCGTGAGGGTTGGCGCTGATGGCAAGGTGAAATTCTCCCGGTCCCGCCAGCAGCAGGCGGAAGTCGGGAGTGACCACTGAATCGGAGGAAGCGTTCAAAGTGTAATGCGCTTCCAGCGCCCCGGTGCTCATACCCAGCATCAGGTCGCTGCCGTTCTGCGATGGTGTGACCGAAAGCGTGGTCTTGGGACAGACGCGCACTTCGCCGCCCCGGCTCAGACGCAGGATCGTGGTATCCGAACTTGCGGTCACTGCGGAACCGGATGAGAGCCGGCTCCCAGCCTCGATGACCGCGCCCGAGCTTCCCCCACCGACCGGCACAAACAGGGGCTCAGTCCCCTTGGTGAAAGCAGAAACGGAGGGGGTTTCGATTTTCCTCCGCGCCTCGGACATGGGGTGCATGTGCACCAGCAATCGCGGCCCACTGCCGTCGCTGCTGTAACCCACGGGATGCACGAGATCCACGACGATCCGAGCCACCGGCGGCGACTGCTGAAACTGATTCATACGCACAGCGCTTACCTGCTCGCTGCCCACCGCGAGTCGCTTGAGCGGCAACTGGATCCTGGTGTTGGGAAGATCGATGACCAGCCGGGGTGGGCTATCGAGAAATTGAATCGCGGGAACGGGCGTCTGGCTGGAGACGATTTCCAGTGCCGGCCCTTCGGCGTCGGAGATCATCTTTACCGAACGCAGAACCGCCGGCGGGCCCTTGGGGATGGGCGGATCATCCGGCGACTGCGCCAGGCCGAAATTAGCCCCCAGCATGGCCGCGAGCACCGAAAACCGCACAAATTGGGATCCGATCCGCGGCAAATACTTCATCTTTCGTAGGGCAGTGCTGATAGGGCAACGATACCACCGCCCTTGTGTCCGGAGAAGAAGATATGTGGGCGCGAGCGCCTCGCTCGTGCGGAATCATCCGCGGGGCTGCCGCACGAGCGGGACGCTCGCGATCACATTGGATATTACGGCTCTGCCAGGAATTCGTACTCGTCGATCACAGCGGCTACGGCTACTTTGCCATCGCCGTCATCGACCCGCACGACCTTTCCTTTACAGCGAACCCTGATGCTTTCGGTAAGAGTAATTTCAGGCGGAAGGGTCAACGTGAATTCGATGAGCGATCCGGGGGAGATGGCTGAATCGACGTAAAAGCAAATCCCGCGCGCGCTTACGTCACGGGTCTGAGCGTTCTTTTCCTCCGCTCCGTCGTGAGTGACGGCTACCGGCAGCCGTAGTGCGAACCGGCGCGTAGCCCTTTTCTCGGGTTCAGCTTCGGCCATGAGGTCTCCGCAAAAAAGTTGCTCTCCGTAAAAAGTTGCATAAGCATGGCGTCTCAGGCCCACCATGTCAAGACTCTAGTTATGACTTGTTTGGATTGAGATACCGCAAAATCAACGTCCCCTGAACCCCGCGGAGGGGCCGAAGTCACGGTAGAACTTTGGTATAAGCTAGAGCTGGCGGTTGAGCTCATGGTTTTTGTCCTCGACAACTACGATTCGTTTACCTACAACCTGGTGCAATATCTGGGCGAACTCGGCGCCACGGTCGAGGTGCGCCGGAATGACCAGGTAACGCCTGCGGAGGTGGAAGCGATGCGTCCGGAGCGCATTCTGCTTTCGCCCGGTCCATGTACGCCGCAAGAAGCGGGGATCACTATTCCGCTGATCCGGCATTTTGCGGGCAAGGTTCCGCTGCTTGGCGTTTGTCTAGGACATCAGGCTATCGGAGCGGCATTCGGAGGCCATGTCATACGCGCGCCTCACCTGATGCATGGCAAAACCAGCCAGGTGCGTCATGACGGCAAGACAATCTTCAGCGGCCTTCCCACTCCCATGACTGCAACCCGTTACCATTCCTTGATCGTGGAAGAAAAAAGCCTTCCGTCCGAGCTGGAAGTAAGTGCGTACACAACGGAACGCGACGGAAGTCGAACCATCATGGGATTGAGGCATCGAAAGTTTCCCGTGGAAGGCGTGCAGTTCCATCCCGAGAGCGTGCTGACCGAAGAAGGGAAAAAGTTGGTGGAGAATTTCTTGAAGACCTGATGGTTTTCGGGTGCTCCACCCTTGCGTTGTTGCAAGGGCGGGTGATCAGACAGTGAACTGCCTGCCTTTCGTCCGTTTCTACCACCTTTCGCAAAAACCGCGAAAGATGGGGCACCCTCGCGAGTCGAAATCCACTTATGCGCCGCGGAAGGCTAGCGCCAGCAGCCAGACATTCAAAACCGCGATTAATATCGCGGTGAGCCAGGCCAGGGATTTCAGCCAGGCGGCATTCGTGAACTCTCCCATCTTTTGCTGATCGCTGGTGAACATCACCAGAGGAAACACCGCGAAGCTCAACTGCATGCTCAGGATCACCTGGCTGAATACCAGCAGCTTGGCCGTGCCGCCTGTCCCCCAAAATGCGGTGACGATCACCGCCGGAACAATCGCCACCGCGCGTGTGATCAAACGGCGCAGCCACGGGCGCAGGCGAATGTTCAGGAACCCTTCCATCACCACCTGGCCTGCCAGCGTGCCGGTCAGGGTGGAGTTCTGTCCGGAAGCCAATAGGGCTAGCGCGAACATGGTGCTGGCACCCGTGACTCCGAGCAGCGGCGTAAGTAACTTGTGAGCGTCATTAATTTCGGCGATGTCGTTGTATCCGTGGCTGTAGAAAGTGGCAGCCGAAACAATCAGAATGGCTGCGTTCACCAGCAACGCGAAAGTAAGTGCGATGGTGGAATCAATCGTGCCGAAGCGGATCGCCTCGCGCTTGCCTGCAGGAGTGCGTTCGAAATCACGGGTCTGGACCAGCGCTGAATGCAGATAAAGATTGTGCGGCATCACTGTCGCGCCCAGGATGCTGATCGCGATATACAACATTCCCGGATCCCGGATAATCTGGGCTGACGGGATAAAGAATCCTCGAGCGATACCCAGGAGGCTGGGCTGGGAAAATAGAATCTCAAGCCCGAAGCAGACTCCGATCACTCCGATCAAAGAAATGACCAGCGCTTCCACCAGGCGGAATCCCTTCTGCTGAAGGAACAGAATCAGCAGAACATCCAGCGAGGTCAGGCACACCCCCCAGATCAAGGGAATGTGAAACAGCAGATTCAGCGCAATCGCGGAACCGATCACTTCCGCCAGATCGCAGGCGGCAATGGCAATCTCTGCTCCAATCCAAAACATGAAAGACACTGGGCGGCTGAAGTGATCGCGACACGCAGCCGCCAGATCGCGTCCCGTCACTACCCCGAGCTTGATGGCCAGAGTCTGCAACAGGATTGCCATCAGGTTGGAGAGCAGAATGACCGAAAGCAGCGAGTAGTTGTATTTTGAGCCGCCGGCCAAATCGGTCGCCCAGTTGCCCGGGTCCATATAGCCGACCGCCACCAGGTATCCCGGTCCGGCGAAGGCCAAAAGCTTGCGCAAAAAACCGGCCGATTGTGGAATGGGAAGGCTGCGGTAGATTTCCGGCAGGCTGGGACGAACCACGGCATGTCGCCAACCCTGATCTAGATTACTTTCCGGGCTGGGGACGACTTGCGGCTCGGGCGGCGACAACATTAGCGTAAGTATACACGAAAAGATAAACTATGGTTAATCACTTGTAAGGGCCAGCCTGCCGCCGGCCCGAGGAGTGGGGCCGGACGCCGGCGCTACTACGATGCCTTCGACTAAGGCCTGCTACGCCGTTCGGCCGTCGTCACCCAGACCTTTTCCGCCGCCGATCCACCCAGGGAGACTGTTCCGGCATCGGTATCCAGAGTCAGAGTGTGGTCGTAATTGCGTCCAGCGACATGAACCTGCGCGCCCGGACGGATGCCACGTTGTTCCAGAAATTCCAGAAGGCGCCGGTCACGCTCGTAAATCCCGCTCACCAGATAACGGCCCCCTGCCTCGGCGTGAGCCAGCAGCAGCAAGCCGCGCCGACGGCGGCTCGTGGGACTCTCAAGCTCACTGAGATTTCCGTGCGGACAAGCCCCGCCGCGCCCCAGTTTGGCCAGAAGCTTGGCCTCAAAATCAGGGGAAACGGCGTGCTCCAGCCGCTCCGCCTCGTCATGCACCTTGAACCACTCCATGCCGAACATCTCCGCCAGCATGCGTTCGATCAGGTGATGCCGCAGCGTAAGCTTGCGCGCGATCTTGCGCCCCGCTGGCGTGAGGCTGACCTCTCCGCCGCTCTGCACGCGGACCAGGCCATCTTTTTTAAGACGCCGCACCGCCATAGTGACAGCCGGAGGCGAAACCGAGAGCCAGTGCGCGAGTGTGGCAGAGATCACAGTCTCGCCTTCGCTTTCGGCCTCAAGGATGGCCTTCAGGTAGTCTTCTTTTGAAACTGTGATCATCCGAAACACTATTATACGTTAAGCATAGTTAAGTAGATTTCTACAGTTTCTAGCTCCTAACTGCTAGCAGCCAGCTAACGCGTCAAAATACGGTTGCTCTGGGCGCTAGCAGCTAGGAGCCAGGTTCCTCCGCGTTTGACATCGTCTGCACGTCCCCCTAACCTTGTGAGTCTCCGGATATGAAAGTTCTCGTCATTGGAAGTGGTGGGCGTGAACACGCCCTGGTGTGGAAACTGCGTCAGTCAGCGCGAGTTTCGAAGGTGTATTGCGCCCCGGGAAACGGCGGGATCGCTGACGAAGCCGAATGTCTGCCCGCCGAGGTTAAGAACATCGACTCGCTGCTGGCGGTGGCGGACCAGGTGCGTCCCGACCTGACTGTAATCGGCCCTGAGATGCCGCTCTCTCTAGGGGTGGTGGACAAGTTTACCGAGCGCGGCTGGCGCGTCTTCGGACCGACGCGGGCCGCGGCGCAGCTGGAATCGAGCAAGAGTTTCGCGAAAGAATTCCTAAAACGCCATCACATTCCTACCGCGCACTTCGCCATTTGTGATTCCATCGACGAGGTTCTTGCGGCGTTGCCGCATTTTTCATCTCCGATTGTGGTGAAGGCCGACGGACTGGCTGCCGGCAAAGGCGTGGTAATTTGCCGCACGAAAGAAGAAGCGGCAACGGCGGCGGCTGAGATGTTCAGCGGCAAGACGCTCGGGGAAGCCGGCAGCCGCGTGGTTCTGGAAGAATTTCTGCAAGGCGACGAACTGTCATTCCTGGTGTTGAGTGACGGCGAACGCGTAGCGCCGCTGGTGGCGGCCCAGGACCACAAACGCATCGGCGACGGCGACACCGGCCCCAACACGGGCGGCATGGGCGCGTATTCCACTGCCAGCATCGTGGACCAGCAGATGACACAGTGGCTGCTGCAGCACGTGGCTCGACCAGTGGTCGCGGGGATGAAGGCGGAGGGCGCAGAATACAAAGGTATCCTCTACTGCGGTTTGATGATGACCGCACGCGGGCCCATGGTGCTGGAATTCAACTGCCGCTTCGGCGACCCTGAAACCCAGCCCATCCTGATGCGGCTTGAAAGCGATTTGCTGGAGGCCCTCGAAGCCTCGATCGACGGACGCGTCAGCGAGGGAAATTTCCGGTGGTCGAGCGACGCCTCGGTGTGCGTTGTAGTTTCTTCCGGTGGATATCCAGGCACGTACGAGGTCGGGAAGAAAATCATGGGTCTCGAAGAGGCGGGCAAAGTTGAGGGCGTGAAAGTCTTCCATGCCGGCACCAGCAAACGCGATGGCGCGTACTTCACCGCCGGAGGCCGGGTGCTGGGCGTGACCTCCCGCGCGCCGGACTTGAAAACCGCAGTGCGACCGGGTGTACGCGGCGACGGCGAAGATTAGGTTCGAAGGCGCGCATTACCGGACCGACATCGCCGGCAGAGCATTGAAGAAATAGTTTCTAGTTTCTCGTTCCAGGTTTCAAATTCACCTGAATTCAAAATTCATTAAGGACACTCATGAGCACAAAGCCTCGGGTTTCGATTGTGATGGGAAGCGATTCCGATCTCGATATCATGCGGGAGTCGGCAAAAGCGTTGGAGGAGTTTGGGATTGAGTACGAGATCGACGTCACTTCGGCGCACCGGTCTCCCGAACGAACTGCGGAATTCGCGCGCAAAGCTGCAGGCCGCGGGGTCCGCGTGATCATCGCCGGCGCTGGGGGTGCGGCGCACCTGGCGGGAGTGATTGCCGCGCACACTACTCTGCCAGTCATCGGCGTCCCTATCCCGTCCACTTCGTTGCAAGGGATGGATTCGCTGCTGGCGACGGTGCAGATGCCGGCCGGCATTCCTGTGGCGACGGTTGCGATTGGCAAGCCGGGCGCAACCAATGCTGGAATTCTGGCAGCGCAGATTCTGGCGCTCTCCAGCGATGCGCTGGCCAAGAAACTGGCAGATCACAAAGAAAAACTGGCGAACGGCGTGGATGAGAAATCAAGAAAATTGAAGATTACGCTGGGAGCTCCGTAGAAATGTGGGCGCGAGCGTCCCGCTCGTGCGGAATCGCTCGCTGCACGAGCGAGGACGCTCGCGCCCACATTTAAAATCCTACAGGTTCAACGTCTTCAGATAATCGCGCAGTGGACCGCCCAGGTCGGAACGCTTCAGCGCGAACTCCACCGTCGCTTTCAGAAATCCCAGCTTGTCGCCGGTATCGTGACGTTTGCCGTCGAAAACGTAACCGTAGATTTTTTCTTTCTTTAACAACTGTTTGAGCCCGTCGGTCAGTTGCAGTTCGCCACCAGCTCCAGCTTTAATTTCTGACAACGTTTCAAAGACGGTCGGAGTCAGAATGTATCGTCCGATCACGGCCAGGTTGGATGGCGCCTCCTCGGCTCGCGGCTTTTCGATCAGGTTCGTGACTTCATAAAGCTTTCCGTTCGATCCCGGAACCGGAGTGCCCGCGAGCACGCCATATGCGGAAATGCCCGGGCCTTCGACCACCTGGGTGGCGAGCACGGAACACTGCGTCTTGTCGAAGACGTCCATCATCTGCTTCAGACAGGGCACGTCGGAATCGATTACGTCATCCGCCAGCAGGACCGCGAAAGGCTCGTCGCCAACCAGTTCGCGCGCGGTGAGCACGGCGTGGCCCAGGCCGAGCGCCTCTTTCTGACGAACATACGCGATGTGTATCAAATCCGAAATCTGGCGGACGATTTTCAGCAGGTCAGTTTTGCCGCGTTCCTCCAGCATCTTCTCGAGTTCGTAGCTGACATCGAAGTGGTCTTCGATGGCCTGTTTGCCGCGTCCGGTCACGATGATGATTTGATCGCAGCCGGCGGCGACCGCTTCTTCAACGCCATACTGAATAATCGGTTTGTCCACCAGCGGCAGCATCTCTTTCGGCTGCGCCTTGGTGGCCGGCAGAAACCTGGTGCCCAGGCCCGCGGCGGGAAAAACAGCTTTGCGAACTCGCTTGGTCATTGCCGACTTCCTCGTGGCCGCAGCAATCGAATACGACTCTGGCGGCAGTTGATGATTGTAATCCTGTGATGAAACTACAGCGTGGGACCGTCCGCGCCCAGCATGCTTTTACGGATGATCTTCATGGGCACCGATCCCTGGCGCATGAAGCGGTCGTGAAATTCCTGGAGCGTGAATTTGTCGCCACGAAATTTTCGGTAGTCCTCGCGCAGTTTCAGGATCTGGAGCTTGCCCAGATTGTAGTAGAGATACGTTGGATCTGAGGTGGCGCGCTTGGCTTCGACCTCGGCGACGGGCGGCACCTGAAAACCTTCCTTCACAAAAAATTCCTGTCCTTGCTCCAGCGTCATCGTGCCAGTGTGCATTTCGATGCCGACAATGAAGCGGCAGTTGCGCAACAGTGCATCCAGCAATTGACCCAACCGGAGCCTGGGGTCGTGATTACCATAACCTTCATCAAGCATCATCTGCTCGGTGTAGTGCGCCCAACCCTCGGCGTTACTGTTGTTGTAAAGCAACTTGCGTGTTTTGGAAGGCGCTGCCTGCACCCATAAAAACTGCGTGTAGTGGCCGGGATAGACTTCGTGAATGGCCGTGCTCGCGATCGTGCCCCGGTTGAATCCCTGCATCCACTGTTCAACTTTTTCAGGCTTCCAATCGGCCTCGGGAAGGGTGACGTTGAACATGGCTTCTTTGGCCTTGGTTTCGTAGGCGCCGGGCGTGTCCATGGAAGCGGTCGACAAGGCGCGTGCGAAAGGAGGCGTTTCCTCGACAATGGGTGGCACGGTCGATGGAATCGTTATGATTTTCTGCTGCTCGATAAATTGCCGCAGGCCGCCCAGAGTGTCGCGGAAGGTCTGCAACAACTTGTCCGCGGGCGGATGATCCTTGCGCAGGTCTTCGAGCACCGCCTCAGGACTGCGATGGGGATCGATCTGAGCTGCCACTTCCTTGAACTGCTGCTGGTTGCGGCGCAAATCGGCGAAGCCGATCTCGAGCAGGCGATCGATGGGAATATCGACCATTTCGTCATACAACAGCTTCTTGCGGAAGTTCTCAGGGCCAAGGCGAAAATCGCCGTGCGACGCCGGCAATAAATCCTTGCGCATGAAGGCCTGATACTCGCTCAGAGCTTCGACGGCGGCTGCGTTGCTTGCCTTGAATTCGGCCAGCAACTTGGGGTCCTGCACTGCGCGGAAGGCTTCCGGAACATCGTGCTGGAAAAACGAAATGTTATCCGGCATCTGCTGCAACGCCACTTCGGTATAAATCCGGGGAGGATTGCTGATGTTCTGCCGCGCTTCTTCCAGCACTCGGGGGATTCCGCGCTCCAGCGAAATCACGGAGCGCAAGCGGTCGGCGGCTGGAGCAAAATTCCTGCTCATGAGCAGGAAAATGGCGGAACCCGGGTCATCGATGTAGACGTTGGCATCTTTTTTCCACATCTGAATGGTTTGGAGTTCCAGAAGACGTCCCTGAATGGATGAGGTCAAAACCTCAAGGTCGCCGGCTGATTCCTCTGACAGTTCATGGCTTGCAATCGAATCGAACTGCTTTTGAAACCTCACCGCCCCGGCGATTTCGGCGTCGATGGCCGAGCGTGAGAAATCTTCCAGCTTTCCGTCGTACTGGTGAAGGCCGGCCTGGGTCCCAGCCGTGGGATGAAATTGAAAATAGAAATCGAAGTACTCGTCTACCAGCTTGTCGAAAGCGGATTGGGCCGGTGATGCCGGGGTCGCCAGCGACAGGGAAGAAAGCAGAGACATCGAAATCGCAAGACAGAGCGCGGTTGTCAGGATTGGTTTAAGCATTTTTGGTTGAAGTTGTTTACGCTACGACGGCACGGATGGCAAGGCTTGTGTCGTGGGTGACAATTCTCCCAACAAGTCTCGTAACTGGCCCAGGACCTCTGCCGGAGAAACCACCTTTGACACGTATTTTAAAGTACCGTCCGGAGCGAACTGCGCGCCGCGCTGTGACGAAACGAACTTCGCCAGCTTTCCCGGATCGATTTCCGCATTCTCACGAAACTTGATGCTGACCAAATCGCGCTTGCGCTCGATGGCCGTCGCACCTACGCGTGTGGCCAGTAACTTCAGCGTGGCATACTCCAGAAGATTCTGCACCGGGGCCGGTGGGTCTCCGTACCGGTCCTGCAATTCGGCTCGAACATCGTTCAATCTGGAATCGTTCTCCACTCCCGCCACCCGCTTGTACATTCGCAGCCGCTGGTTCTCTTCCGGGATGTATTCCACCGGGATGCGGATATTGAGTCCGAGGTTGAGTTGAGTCTCGGCTTCGTCCGCGGGAGCCTCGCCCTTCATCTCGCGAACGGCACGATCGAGCAACTGGGTGTAGAGCTCAAAGCCCACGGCTTCAATGTGTCCGCTCTGCTGGCCACCCAGCATGTTGCCAGCGCCCCGTAATTCCAGATCAAGAGCGGCGATCTTGAAGCCTGCGCCCAGGTCGGAAAATTCCTTCAATGCGGCCAAACGCCGCCGCGCTAGGGGAGTCAGTTCAATTTCGGCCGGCAACAGAAGGTATGCGTAGGCGCGTCGATTCGAGCGTCCGACGCGACCGCGCAGCTGGTAAAGCTCGGAGAGTCCTAAACGATCCGCACGGTTAATGAGAATCGTGTTGCAGAGCGGGATATCGAGGCCGTTCTCGATGATCGTCGTGGACACCAGAATGTCAGCCTCGTGATGCATGAACTTGAGCATCACTTTTTCCAGCTCGCCTTCCGACATTTGTCCGTGGCCGACGATAACCCGCGAGCCCGGCACCAGCGTCTGAAGCTTGGCGGCGATCTCCCAGATACTGTCCACGCGGTTGTGGACGAAGAATACCTGCCCGCCTCGTTCAAGCTCTTGCTCGATGGCGGACTGGATGAGCTTTTCGTCCCAACTGGCGACCACAGTTTGTATAGCGATGCGGTCCTTCGGTGGCGTTTCAATCACACTCATGTCGCGCAGCCCGACCAGCGACATGTGAAGCGTTCGTGGAATCGGAGTAGCCGACATGGTCAGCACGTCCACCTGTTTCCGCATCTGCTTCAGTCGTTCTTTGTGACGAACTCCGAAGCGCTGTTCTTCGTCAACCACCAGCAATCCCAGATCGGCGAATTTCACGTCTTTCGAGATCAGGCGATGTGTGCCGATGAGAATGTCGACTTTGCCCGACTCCACTTTCTGCAGAATTTCTTTCTGCTGCTTCGGCGAACGGAAACGGCTGATCATTTCAATGGTGACCGGAAAGGCCGCGAAACGTTGCTTGAAAGTTTCGTAGTGCTGGAAGGCGAGAACAGTCGTGGGCGCGAGCACAGCCACCTGTTTGTTGTCGCTGATGGCCTTGAAAGCCCCGCGCATGGCGATTTCTGTCTTGCCATAGCCCACGTCCCCGCAAAGCAGGCGGTCCATCGGCTGGGTCGATTCCATATCGCGCTTGACGTCGGCGATAGCGGTTTCCTGGTCTTCGGTTTCGTTGAACTCGAAAGTGTCTTCGAACTCACGCATCCATTCGTTGTCAGGAGAAAAGGAATGACCCTCGGCCGTCTTGCGCTCGGCGTAAAGCTTGAGCAGCTCGTCGGTCATATCCTTCATGGCCTTGCGCACACGAGCTTTGGTCTTCGACCAGGCTGCCGTGCCCAGATGATTCAGCACCGGCTTCGCTCCTTCGGCGGAGCGATACTTCTGCACCAGGTCGAGACGGGTCAGCGGCACATACAGGCGCGCGCCCTCTGCGTATTCGAGCAACATGAATTCCGCGTTGCCGTTGCCCTGGTTAATCTCTTTCAAGCCTTGATACTGTCCGATGCCGTGCTCGACGTGAACAACGTAGTCCCCTACCTGCAAGTCGCGGAAGTCGGAAAGGAATGCCGATGTCTTCGACTTCTGGCGTTGTGGACGCGTGACCACTGCCTCCGACTCATCGAACAAATCACGCGCGCCGAGGATGGAAAGATTCGCATCGGGGAACGTAACGCCATCGGGGACGTAGGCCTTGGCCAGCGTGGCCGTGAGCAACTCGCCGGAGAAGTAGGAAGTTTCGTCGGCATAGCTCTCGCCACTGCGCGTGCGGCTGCCCAGGCGGAAAGAAACGGCGTACTCGCTGAACACGTCGGCCAGTCGTTCCACCTCGCCAGTGTTGGGGACGGCGATCAGAACTCGCTTGCTGTCCGCGATCAGTTTCTTCACCTCCTCCAGCATGGTCGGGACGGAGCCGTGGAAGCGGGGAGTGGGCTGAGTATGAAATGAAACCGCTGCCGCCGCATCGCCGCCGCGTTCAATGTCCAGATGCTCGACGTCGGCCCCGGGCAAGCTGGAAAGCTTCTGCCACCACTCCTCCGGAGAGAAATACAGGTCGGCAGGTCGAACCAGATTGCCCACGCCGCTGCTCTCATGGGCCTGCTCAATGCGCGACCACACGTGGTCGAATTCCGTCTTGAGCACTTCCGATTCGTCGGTCAACATCAGCGCGCGCGGCAGTAAATCGAAAATCGTTTGATTGGCGCCGGCCACGGGAGCGTAAAACTCCCATCCCGGAAACACAGTCACCCCGCCGGAGCGCACTGCCTGTTCGATGATTTCCTCGTTCCCGTTGATCCGCGTTCCGGACAGGCGGGCATGCACCGCGCCGAGAAGCTCTTCGCTGACCGGAGTTTCCGTAAGAGGAAGCAACAAGGCTTCATCGACGGCATTGGATGAGCGCTGGGTGGCAGGGTCGAAATTCCGTATCGATTCGACCTCGTCCCCAAAACATTCAATGCGAACCGGACGTTCAGATTCCGGCGAATAAACGTCAAGAATGCCGCCGCGCAGAGCGTACTCGCCCGGCATTTCGACGACATCGGTGGAGTGGTAGCCCACGGTATTGAGGTGCGGCAGCAGAGCGTCGATATTCAGCGTGTCGCCCCGGCGTACGCTACGCGCCAGGTCCGAGTAATACTCGGCCGATCTCAGGCGCAGCGCCGTGGCGGCAATGGGGGAAACCACGAAAGACGCTGCGCCGGTGGCAATCTTCCACAACGCGACTGCCCGCTCCTCCTGAATTTCCGGGTGCGGCGACAGATTCTGGTAGGGCAGAACATCGTGGTTGGGCAGCGAGACCACGGAATCCGGATTGGCGGTGCCGGTGAGCTCGCAAAAGGCTTGTAGTACCGGAACCATCTTCTCCGCAGCGCTGTTATCGGCGACTACGACAATCAGGGGACGGCCCGCCGCCTTCTGAAGAAGGACTAAAAGCAAAGCCTTTGCAGTGGGAATCAGTCCAGAGACACGAATCCGCCCCGTGCCCTCTTTCAGATGGGAGGCCACACGCGAAAAAGCCGGTAACTTTTCTAAGTCCGTAAAGAGATCACGGACGAAGGGGAGAACCATCGCTTCTAATTTTAGCAGGATTGGGTCACTGTGGGCGCGAGCGTCCCGCTGGTGCAGCAGCGCCACCAGTCACGCGGGGACAACCGCCCCCCGGTTGTCCGGCGGAGGTAAGCTCCGCAATTTTGTTCCGGCCAAACACTGTCGAGCTTTCCCCCGACCTGGACAACCGAGGGCGGTTGTCCCATACGGGTAGTGGCGCTGCAGCACGAGCGAGGACGCTCGCGCCCACATCACGCGCCTCGAAGCAGCGGACGGGTCAGGCAGGTGGGGCCGCCGCCGCCGTTGACGCAAAGTTCAGAGCCGGGGAAAGTCCGGACATCGAATCCGGCCGCACGGAGCTTTTCGGTGGTCTTCTGATTTTCTTCGAGAGCGAGCAGGCGTTTGTCGCCCAGCGACAGGACGTTACAAGCCAGCGTGTCGCGTTCGGAATATTCGATCTCAATAAACCGGTAGCCGCGCGTTTGCAGCAGTTCGACGGTCTCAACAGCCAGCCAAGGGAGATCGACGAGTACGGTCCGTTCATCGAGAAGACTCATCAGCGACATAAGATGCAGACAGGCCGAAGGACCGGTCCCGTGCGGCAATGGCGCCGACAGAACATCCACCCCGTGCGTCCGCAGCAGGGCCCGCATTTGCTCGATTCCCGCTGGATTCGTCCGATAGCCGTTACCGATCAGCAGGGTTTTGGAATCAAGCCAGACCATGTCGCCGGCTTCGGTTTTTCCCGGCGGCTGAATTTGTCCCAGAGTCGGGATGCCGAGGCTGCCGCAGAATTCAGCATGGCGCTGCGCCTCCGGAATGCGGTTCCCCTTACCCGGACGCAGCTCAAGAAGGCCGTAATCTGTTGCCAGCGAAGGGTCGTGGGTGTAAACGGCGTCGAGCGAAAGGTCGGAAGCAGCGGGCAATTGGAGCACTTCGGCGCCGGAAGATTCAAGCTGGCGGCACAGTTCGTCATGTTGCGTCTGCGCGATCGCGAAATCCGGCGGATGAAAGAAGCCGAGGTCTTGCCAATGGTCTGCCGTGTCTGGCTGGTCCCAACCCGCCGCGCGCGGCGAACCTACCAGCACCCGCTCCAGACGGCCGACCATGGAATGCCCATTGAAAGAAAGGCCATTGAAACTCTGGCCCTTGACCGGCCGACTCTGCGATTCTGCCGAGCTCATCAAAGATTGCGACCGCCTTCCCGTTCTGCAATCTAAACAGGTCTTATGGCAAAAGCAATCTGGGAAGGCGTGACCCTCGCGGAATCGAACCAAGTCGTGGAAGTGGAAGGCAATCAGTATTTCCCGCCTGATGCTATCAAGACCGAGCATTTCAAACCGAGTTCTACGCACACTGTGTGCCCATGGAAGGGCATGGCAAGCTATTACGATGTCGAGGTCGGCGGCAAAAACAACCACGATGCGGCATGGTTCTATCCCGAGCCCAAGCCCGAGGCGAAACAGATCAAAGGCTATGTGGCTTTCTGGAAGGGCGTGAAGGTAGAAAAGTAACGAGTCGAGCTTCGCTCGACGCGACCGGGTCCGGAGACCCGTTCCCGCAGGGTTCGTGCCTCTTTCGGCGCCAGAACCGGACCTTGGTCATTACTGTTTGATTTCGTGAGTTAAATTTGCGTTGGCGATTTTTTGGATCTCTGGTCAACCAAGCTGTCGAAAAAAAAGACAGCCCGGAGCCCCCCGAGACTGTCCTTAAGCTCTCCCGGTTAGAAGAGCATGTCAATGGAGTGAAGATAGATCGGGCGTGTTGCAGGAGTGTTGCAGATCGATGAATATCCGGTAAATTCGCGTATAGTTCTACGGTACAAAACCTTTGAATCTTGCGCAGAGTAGGCCGCATGTCCTGACCGCTATATTTAAGGCGAGACGGTATTGTTCAAGACTGTATCGTTCAGATTGCATCCATGGCACGCAGAGTCGAAGCCTCGCGTAAATTGCAGAAACGCGCCGAGCAGTTCATACCCGGCGGCGTGAATTCTCCGGTACGCGCCTTTGGTTCGGTTGGAGGCGATCCTCCCTTCATCGTTCGTGGGCAAGGCTCCCATCTCTGGGATGCCGATGAAAACAAATACATCGACTACGTCGGCTCCTGGGGACCGTTGATTCTCGGACATGCCGCGCCGGGCGTTCCGGAAGCAATCTGTGCGGCCGCAAAACACGGCACCAGCTTCGGGGCCTCAACCGCCGCCGAGGCTGATCTAGCTGAAATTGTGATTTCGGCATTCCCGCACGTGGAGAAAATCCGCTTCGTCAGCTCGGGCACGGAAGCCACGATGTCAGCGATCCGCCTGGCCCGCGCTTACACCAATCGCAAATACATTGTGAAGTTTGAAGGCTGTTACCACGGCCACGCTGACGCGTTGCTGGTGAAGGCGGGATCGGGGGTCGCCACCCTGGGTATCCCAGGATCGGCGGGCGTACCGGAAGAATTTACTCAACTGACGCTGGCCCTTCCGTTCAACGATGTGGACGCGCTGGAAGCGGCTTTCAAGAAGTTCCCGCAACAGATTGCCTGCGTGATCGTGGAACCGGTGGTCGGCAACATGGGATGCGTGCCCCCCAATCCGATGTATCTGGATGCGCTGCGCGAAATTACTGATCGCGACAGGTGCGTCCTCATTTTTGACGAAGTGATGACCGGGTTCCGATTGGCCTTCGGCGGAGCGCAGGAACGGTATGGAATTTTGCCGGACCTGACCACATTCGGAAAGATCATCGGCGGTGGGCTGCCCGTAGGCGCATATGGCGGGCCGGTAGAAATCATGAACATGGTCGCGCCGCTGGGTCCGGTCTATCAGGCGGGCACGCTTTCCGGAAATCCCCTGGCCATGGCTGCGGGCCTTGCGACTTTGCGTTACCTGCGCAGCCAGAAGGGTGCGCTCTATACCGGCCTCGAATTACGGGCTGCGGAGTTGACCGAAGGCGTTCTCGCAGTTGCCAAAAACGCGGGTGTGCCGCTTTGCTGCAACCGTGTAGGGTCGATGTTTACCTGGTTTTTTTCCGAAGGTCCGGTCACCGATTGGATATCGGCCGCGAAGTGCGACACGAAAGCCTTCGCCAGTTTTTTTCGCGCCATGCTGGACCACGGCGTCTACTTGCCTCCGTCCCAGTTCGAGGCGGCTTTCCTCAGTACAGCCCACACGGAGAAAGACATCCACCACACCATCGCAGCCGCCGAGCAGGCACTGAGAACCGAGAACTAGAACTGGGAACCGGGAACTGATTTTTGCATCATCGCAGGAACCGTCACAAACTCATACCCTTCCGCCTTGTAGCGGGAAATCAATCGATCCGTTGCCGTAATCGTGAACGAACGGTCTGCTCCGAACTCACGATGCCCACCATCGTGCAAAAGAATGATGTCGCCCCCTCGTACCTGCGTCGTCACCTTGCGTTCGATGTGCTCGACAGAGGGCGCATTCCAGTCGTAGCCGGTCACGTTCCACATGATGGGCTCGAGATTCATCTGCCGGGCGATGCGCAACACCGCAGGCCGCCGTCCGCCAAACGGGGGACGAAACAGGTTGGAATGCTCTTCAACTGCATCAGCCAAAGCTTGATCACAATTTTCGAGTTGAGCTCTGAGTTCACGTTCGTTCTTAAACGTCAGCAAGGGATGAGTGAAGGTGTGGTTGCCGATCACATGTCCGGCTTTTACCAGGTCGCGAACGATGTCGGGACGTTGCTGCGCGTACCGCCCGATCACAAAGAATGTGGCGTGAACGTTGTGCCGGGACAGTACCTCCAGCAAGCGCTGCGTGTGCGGGTCATTGGGACCATCGTCGTACGTAAGCGCCAGTTGCTTCGATCCGCGGGCCAGTCCGGTAAAAGTCCTGCCAAACCATTGTCCGGTTGGCGCCATCGACTGATAACCCGCGGCTGTAGTGACAGCGACAGCTGCGGCGCTGACGATAGTTCGGTACATGCTGACCGCGATTGTAAACGCAGACCGGCAATTGCAGATCCGAGAATTGTTACCTGATCAGTTTCGCAACCGGACCGAGATCAAAAGCCTCGATTGGGAAGGCGCGGCGTAGGATTGGAGGCCTGTCACCATAGGGTTTTCCTTCGTGTACCTTCGTGCCCTTCGTGGTTAAAGGCGTTCGCGACAGATTTCTTACCCGCTTTGGGATTGCGATCATCAATCTGAAATCATCAATCTGAAATTTCGCGCTGTTAACTCTTTCCACAATTGCCTCGTGACGCGAAGCAAGATATGCTGCAAACGAATCCTCATTTTCCCTGAACCGCGTTCCGGTAAACATGGCCAATCTTTTTGAGCTGCCTCGCTACATCGCTATCGAAGGCCCGATCAGGGTTGGAAAAAGCACGCTGGCGCGAATTCTGGCTGAGCGTCTCAACGCGCAGCAGGTCATGGAGTCCGAGGACAATCCTTTTCTGGGCGCTTTCTACAAAGGTGAACCTGGGGCCGGCTTCCAGGCGCAGTTCGCATTCATGATCCGGCGCTTCGAGCAGCTTCGCGCCCTTGACCTGGGTCCCAGCTCGCAGAAAACCGTGGTCACCGACTTCGTCTTCGAGAAGGACAAGGTTTTCGCCTGCCTGAACTTGTCCGATCAGGAACTGGAAATCTACAACCGCTACTACAATCATTTCCGCGAGCAACTGCCCACTCCTGATCTGGTTATTTACCTGCAAGCGACGCCCGAGGTTCTGAAAAAGCGCTTGAAAAAGAAAAATGCTCCGGGAGAGAAGGCGATCAACGAAGACTATCTGGAAGAAGTGATCAAAGCTTACGAACACTTTTTCTTCCACTACACGTCTTCGGACCTGTTGATCGTGAATACTTCCGAGATCGACTTCGTGGAGCGCAATCAGGATTTGCAGGAGTTGCTGCGGAAGGTCTCGGCGCCGATCAAGGGCACGCAATACTTCCTGCCCCTGGGGTCCCAAGAGGCCGCCAGCGCGTAGTGACAACGCTCTGAAGCGGATTGTCCATTGGTCTCTTGATGAAGGTCAGAATGGGTCGGGTGTTATTAACCGTTGTAGTCGCCGTTCTTGCAATCGTAGCTGGTTCCCTTCTGTATGCATTCAGCCGACCAGAGGCAACGCTCTTCTCCCGACCTGCGGGGGATATTACTCATGGCCCCGGTCTCGCCATCATGAATCCATTTCGCGACAAAGCCCTCCTTCACGAACTCGTCGCCAATCTGCGCAAGCTCCGGAGGAGCCGGAGTTCCCGCTACGGGGTGGGCAGTTTATCTGACACATTCGACGAGCTTTGCTCGTCTGGGCGGACGAGAGCGTCCGCCCCTACGTTGGGCGTTACCGGCGCTTAAGCGACCTCTTGACCTCCGAAGGGTTTGCGGCCACAATACCTCTCGTTGCATCAAAGATACAGACAGGCTCTATCCGCTCGGATTTGCGGAGGGGCACTGGAGGACATCGTGAGTCTTGTTCCCATCGGCGAACCTCGCCGCAAAATTACTGTCGCTTCTCTCCGCGAAAAGAAACTCCAGCACGAACCTATTACCTGTCTCACCGCATACGACTATTCTTCCGCGCGACTGGTCGATGAGGCTGGCGTAGACATAGTTCTGGTCGGCGACTCGCTGGCCCAGACCATGCTGGGATACGACAACACGCTTTCGGTCACGCTCGACGAGATGCTGCACCACACTCGCGCGGCACATCGTGGCGTGAAACATGCCCTGCTGATCGGCGACATGCCTTTCGGATCGTATCAATCCGATCCGAACGACGCGGTGCGCAATGCCGCGCGATTCGTAAAGGAGGCCGGAGCCGAAATGGTGAAGGTTGAAGGCGGCGAGAAGCGGGCTGAGTTGATTCGCCGCATCATTGACGCCGAAATTCCCGTCGCCGGACACATCGGCCTCACTCCGCAATCGGTGAACGTGATGGGCGGCTACAAAGTGCAGGGCAAAGACCTGAGTGGGATCGAGCAGTTGATGCGCGATGCCGTGGCGCTCGATCGCGCGGGTGTGGCGTGCATTTATCTGGAAGGCATTCCTCGGGAAGTCGCGGCCATGATCACGGCCGAGGTCAAGACTCCGACCATCGGGATCGGCGCTGGGCCTGACTGCGATGGACAGGTGCTTGTCTTCCACGATCTCCTGAATCTGAGCTTTGGACATCCCGCCAAATTCGTTCGGCGGTACGCCGATGTTGGCGCAGCCATTACCGGGGCGGTACAGGCTTTCCGCGCCGACGTAACTTCGCGGCAGTATCCGTCCGACGAAGAGTCATACCATCTGCCGAAAGAAACGCGTGCGTCTCTGGAGACGGTGCTCGAGCGCAAGCGGGCGATGAGGCGCTAGAGCTGAATGAGAAAGTTGGTCGTCGTTCTTCTTGTTACGGCAGCCCTGGCCGCACTGGTTTCTTGTACTGCCTCGCCCCAAATTCCCGATGCCGCCGCGCTGGAGGCCGGCGCACAAGCGCGTATCCTCGCTATCCCGCAGGTCACCGACGAGCAAAGCCGAAACCTGGTGAACGCGAAGGGATGGCGCAATCCGTATTTGATCGTTCGAGCCGACGGCGTCGCGCTGCTCGACCCCGACGATCATCTGGAACGCATTCTGAAGCCCGGACTACTGACCCAGGAACTGGGCAACCTGCCGCCATCCGCGTGGCCCTACGGACGCGTCGTCGCAGTGACAGAAAACGTAAGAAGTTCCGCAGACGAAGACGTGAAGATTCGCACCAACCGCGCCGTAGTGGCTGGAACCTTGCAGAGCCTGCACGTGCTCATACACTGGATTCCGTCAGCAGCCCGGTCGAGATAGGAATGGCTTCGCCATCCGCCATGCAAATCTGCAACAGCATTGCCGACATGCGCCGTGCTCGCCGCGCCGCGCGGAGCGATGGCAAAACTGTCGGTCTCGTGCCTACCATGGGAGCCCTGCACGAAGGGCATCTCGCGCTGGTTCGCGCAGCCAAAGCCCAGTGCGATTTGGTGGTGGTTTCGATCTTTGTGAATCCCCTTCAGTTTGCTCCCAGCGAAGACTTGGCCAAGTATCCGCGCGATTTTAATCGTGACCGCGGGCTGCTACAGCAGGAAGGCGTAGATTTTGTTTTTGCGCCGGGCGTGGAGGATATGTACCCGGCGGGGGCGGTCACTTATGTGACGGTCGAAGGGCTAAGTGACAAACTCTGCGGCCGTTCGCGCCCAGGCCACTTTCGCGGTGTGACCACGGTGGTCTCGAAGCTCTTCAACATCGTCGAACCAGACAAAGCATTCTTCGGACAGAAAGATGCTGCCCAGTCAACGATCATTCGCCGCATGGTGCGCGACCTGAATATTCCAGTGCAGATTATGGTTTGCCCCATCGTGCGCGAGCCTGATGGTTTGGCGATGAGTTCGCGCAATGCCTATCTGGACACGTCGCAGCGAAAATCGGCGCTTGTGCTGCATCGGTCGCTGATGGCCGTGCAAGAGAGATTCGATCAAGGAGAGCGCAGCGTGCGCGTGCTGATCGAGGCCGGTCAGGGAGCGTTCGAGCAGGAGCCCTCGGTGCGCTTGGACTACTTCAAAATTGTGGATCCAGAGACGCTCGATCCCCTCAATAGTCTCTTGCGTGGCGGACTTGTAGCGGTGGCGGGGTTTGTCGGCAAAGCGCGCCTCATCGATAACATTGCACTCAAACCACAGACTGCGTAGGCCCGGACGCCCTCGTCCAGGCAGGCGAGCGAAGCTCGCCTAAGTTCAGTGGTGCATCCAATCAAAACAAAGCGCCGGGCTCTGCCCCGCCGGGCGGGCGAGGCACCCGCCCCTGCGTGGTTCGTGGTCACCCTTTCGAGACGAATCTGTTTCCCGCGATGATGTAACGCAGCGGATGCTCGGCGGCTTTGGTGATGCCGATGCGCGGCGTGACTTCGATACGCTGCGGGCGGAAGCCGTCGTTCGTAATAAACAAATCCGACTTTTTGCTGGTAAGGTCTTTTTCGTTGTCGCGTTCCCGCGTGATACCAAATGCTTCGGCGAGACGTCCCGGGCCGCTGGTCAGCTTTCGCAGGTCGCTGCCTTTCTCAATCAGAATATCTCGCGCCAGCGCCATCTGCTCGATCCCGGAGATTGGCTCCAGAGCGCGGAACAAAACGCCGCCGGCTTCTCCATCGGGCAGGCAGGAAACATTGAAGAGAAAATGATTGCCATAAATGAAGTAAACGTAAGTGAGGCCCGGCGGCCCGAAGAGGACGAAGTTCCGGTCGGTGCGTCCATTGGCCGAGTGAGAGGCCGGATCATCTAGGCCGAGATAGGCTTCCACTTCCACAATTCTTGCGGTTAGGAGTTTGCGTTGCTGGCGCCGCACCAGGACCTTGCCTAAAAGGTCTCGGCCGACGACGCGGGGGTCGCGTGCATAAAAATCTTTGGGCAACGGCACTAACGCCGATGCACTTCGGTTCTTAGCTATCCTCATTTGCTCACTGCATAATATCGCCACGGGTCACAATCCTGAAGGAGGATTCATGCTGGGGAGATCGATGAAGATTGTTTTCTTAGTGATGTTGATGGCGCTGGCGCTCGCTTCGACCGCGCAAACCGTTCCTGCGGGCACCAGGCTGACTGTGCGAGTGGGATCGGAGATCAGTTCGGGAACGGCCAAAGCCGGCGACCGGTTTGACGCGACACTGTCCCATCCGCTGGTCGTCAATGGCAAGACGCTGGCTCGCACCGGCGCTCCAGTAAGGGGCAAGGTCACTTCCGCGAAGTCCAGCGGACGGCTTCATGCTCCCGGAGAACTGACCCTGCGGTTGACCGGTGTCCAGGTCAACGGACGGATGCTTACAGTTTCAACCTCCGCCTATTCTGCTAAGGGCAAGAGCCATACCAAGAGCAATGTGGTGAAGATCGGCGGCGGGGCAGCTGCCGGAGCATTGATCGGAGGCCTCGTAGGAGGCGGGAAAGGGGCCGGCATCGGCGCGCTGGCCGGCGGAGGTGCAGGAACCGGCGTAGCGGCCGCAACCGGCAAGGAAGAGGCGGTGGTGCCCGCGGAGGCAGCCTTAACGTTCGCGACGCGTTAAAAGACACGCGTAGGCCCGGACGCCCTCGTCCGGGCGGGCGAGCATAGTTCGCCGTAGTTCTGCCTTCTGCGAAAACCCAGTCGGGCTTCGCCCGGCTGGGCGGGTGAGGGCACCCGCCCCTACGTGGTTCGTGCAGCGATTAAGCAGCGTCTTTTTTGACGCTCTTCAGGTATGTCAACACCTCTTCCGCGTGTCCTTCCGGCTTTACTTTGTGGAAGATGTGCTTGATCTTGCCCTCCGGCCCAATGATGAAAGTAGTGCGGGCCACGCCCATTACTTTCTTCCCGTACATATTCTTTTCCTTGATTACCTCGAAGGCATTGCAGACCTTCTTATCGGCATCTGCCAGCAAGGTGAAAGGCAGGCTGAACTTCTCCTCGAATTTCTTCTGGGCTTTTGACGTATCGGGCGAGATACCCAGCAGCACGGCGCCGGTATTCTGCATCTTTCTATAGGAGTCGCGAAATTCGCAGACCTCGATGGTGCATCCCGGAGTATCCGCGCGGGGATAGAAAAACAGCACTACGTACTTTCCGCGATAAGTTTTGAGCGAAACTTTTTCCCCATTCTGGTCGGGCAAAGTAAAGTCAGGGGCTTTATCATTGATATCGATCGCCATGGCAGTGTCTCCACTTTCTCGAAAACTTGATTCGTCCAAGCGTGGTGCCCACAAGTTATATCGCACCGCACAGCGGGCCGTCATCCTGGCGGGATTAGCCGTCACGCTCGTTCAAACCCTCCCGGCGCAGTCCGCTGCTCCTAGGAAAGCGGCCAAGGGGCCGCGCGCGTTGGGGGTGGTGCAATTGTTGCCCAACGGAAAAGCTCGCCTGATTCCTGTGACCATCCTGTTGGACGGCGAGTTTTACGATGCCAGCGCCTACAAGGCCGCGCCCGTCCCCATGGCGCTTGAAAGTGGCACTGTGTATGAGGGCTTTCGCACCGGAGTTTCACAGGGATTGTTCACCGTTATTTCGGCGCTGCACGGTAACAACACCTGGCTGGGGGATGGAACCTGGCAGACTGCCAGCGCCATGGCGGCGGCAAAAGAGGCTGCGGCGAAAAAGAGGTCAGTGATGTCGGCGCCGGCACCCGAGCCTCCCGAAGGTCCGCCGGTGCTCAGGCGAGCCAGTACGAAGGCCAAGTCGGGGGATGACTCATCGGCAGGATCGGCAAACAACGGGCCCTCCCCGTCGTCTTCATCGCCGGCTGCGTCGGCGCCATCGTCGACACCAGAACCAGCAGATTCCAATCGGCCCGTTCTGAAGCGGCCTGCCGCAGACCCATCCGGTGCGTCGACTCAGTCGTCAGACTCTGACGCGGATTCGGACCGTCCTGTGCTGAAGCGTCCGACTTCGGATACTCCGCCCGCCGCAGCGACGCCCACGCCCGCTGTTTCGGAAGCCCAAGCCGAGGCCGACCCTGATCGGCCCACATTGAAGCGTGGCGCGCCGACGGCGGCGGATTTGAAAAAACGCAGTGCCGCAGCGTCGGCGTTTGCCAAGCCCGAAAAAGGCGCTGCGCCAAAATCATCGGCCCCTGCGGCGGTGGTGTCCCCGCCCAGCGCCGCCCAGCTGATCCCTGCCATCTCGGACGCCTCTGGTCCCGAACCGCGTCCCTACGGCTACAGCCTGAAGCCTGAAGAAGAAATGAAGTTGCGCAAGAAAGTTCTGCTGCTCGCGGCGGACGAAGTGCAGGCGTGGGCCGCCCAACCAGAGTCCGCCGGATCGAAAACCTCGGCGCGGAAAGCGAACAAGGCAAGAGCGCCGCAACCGGCGTTTGAAGATATACAGCTACATGTGTTCGACCTCTCCAACAGCAACGAACCAGTCATCGTGATCACGGCGACGGCACGGATGCCGGCGCGTCCGAATACGACATCCGACCTGCGATACGTCATCACTCTGATCGCCCGCGACGATATCTACGGCGAGCTCCACAAGGTTTTCGCCAGCGTGACAGATAACCATCATTTTGACGTCCTCTCTCGCCTCGAGCTCATTGACGCGGTAGACGCCGACGGCGACGGCCGCGGCGAGCTGCTCTTCCGCCAGGTTTCGGACGGGGGTAGTGCATTTGTGTTGTATCGCGTGATTGGCGACCGCCTATGGCCGCTCTTCCAGGGAACGCCAGGGCTGTAGAACTTAAAGGATGGAGGACGGGCTTCCCCTGGGTTATTTCTGCGTCATCACCAGTTCGCCGTTCTCAACTTTCATGCCGCCGACATTGTCGGGCAGCTTCAGGCGGTCTCTCTGTTCGGAAAGCTTCTTCTGGAGCGCATCGTTTACCAGTGACACCGGAACATTCAAATCGCCAACCTTGAACTCAGTAGGATCGAAAGTCGCGTAACCATCTTTGGAACCGAGATGTCCCGCGAGCGTAACCCATACGTCTTTGCCCGCGATCTGAGTCAGAAACTGGCCGTGGGCGACATCGCCATCAAAACTTACCTGGTAGTCTTTGACGTCTGGCTGGCCGGGCGCCACCGGCGCATCCGCCGAGGCCATGCCCGATATTGCCTGTGAAGCGGCAGCCATCGGAATCTGCCCTGCGGCTTGAGCGATCGCGGCGCTCACCTCGTCCGAATTGATGCGAACTTCAGCCGGAGCCTCACCTACGGTTTTAGGCTGGTCCAATTGCTGAATTTTCTCCTGAAAGGATTGTGCGTTGACCGCAGCGGCCGCAGCGGGTTGCGGTGACGCCACCGGCGCAGGTCTTTTCAGGACAAGGAAGAGCGCAATCACCGACGTGACCAGAGTGGCCACGCTGATGATGCGGTCAAGTTTCCATTTCTTCATGGCACACCTCGGACTGTAGCTATGTTACCGAGTCAGCAATGGAAGGTTCACATGACGGAAGGTACTGACCGCGTGGTTACCGATGGCTGTGGGACCGGGTATTGCGTGGGGTAAGGGGATTGTGTGACGACTACGGCTCCAGCTTCTTGGTCAGCAGTTCATTCACCATCTGGGGATTGGCCTGCCCCTTGGAAGCTTTCATCACCTGGCCGACAAAGAAGCCCACGACTGTCTTCTTGCCGCCCTTGTACTGCTCGACCTGCCTGGGATTGGCCGCGATGATCTCATCGATAATTTTTTCCAAAGCCGAAGTATCTCGGGACTGTTCCGGACGGCCCTCTTCTTCATAAACAGCCGAAAAATCTTTCCCGCGCTCGAAGGCGAGATCGTACAGATCTTTGAGCATTTTGCCCGAGATGGCGCCGCTCTCGACCAGGTCGGCCGATGCCGCCACGCCCTGCATTGAGATCGGCGACTGCTCGATTTCCAGTCCCTGGGCTTTCAGGCGTCCCATCAATTCGCTCTGCACCAGGTTGGCAACGCGCTTCGGGCTCTTGGCCGCTTTGGCTGCCGCTTCGAACTGGTCAGCCAGCGACTTGGTGAGCGTGAGCACCTGCGCGTCCTGCTCCGTGATGCCGTAGTCCGCAACCATGCGCTTGCGCCGGGCCTCAGGAAGTTCGGGCAGGGTGTCGCGAATTTCCTTCTGCCATTTCGCATCCACAACCAGCGGAAGCAGGTCGGGCTCAGGGAAATACCGGTAGTCGTGCGCCTGTTCCTTGGACCGCATGCCGTACGTCTTGCCTTCGGCCGAGTTGTAGAGACGGGTCTCCTGCGTGATCTTGCCGCCGGATTCAATCACGCCAATCTGCCGCTCGATCTCATACTCCAGCGCCTCGCGGATGAAGCGGAACGAGTTGACATTCTTCACTTCCGTCTTCGTTCCGAACTCTTTCTGCCCGCGCGGACGCACACTGATGTTGCCATCGCAGCGCAGCGAGCCTTCTTCCATATTGCAATCGCTGACTGCGGTGTAGAGGATGATTTCTTTCAGGCGCGTGAGGTATTCGTAGGCTTCATCGGGTGAAGCAATGTCAGGCTCGCTCACGATCTCAATCAGCGGCATTCCGCTTCGATTCAGATCAACCCCGGTGGTCTCGGAAGAATTGGCAAAGCCTTCATGCAGGCTCTTTCCGGCATCTTCTTCCAGGTGCACGCGCGTGATGCCGATCCTCTTGGTTCCGCCAGCGGTTTTGATGTCGATAAAGCCATGCTCGGACAGCGGCTTGTCATACTGCGAAACCTGGTAGCCCTTGGGCAGGTCGGGGTAAAAGTAATTCTTGCGGGCAAAGATCGAGGTCTCGTTAATGCGGCAATTCAGCGCCATGGCCGCGAGCACCGCGAACTCCACAACTTTGCGGTTCAGTACGGGCAAGGCTCCCGGTAATCCCAGGCACACCGGACAAACATTCGTGTTGGGCGGATCGCCGAAATGCGTCGAGCAGGAGCAGAAAATCTTTGTCGCCGTCAGTAGCTGGACGTGTACTTCCAGCCCGATGACCGGCTCGTACTTCGACGCCGCTGCTATTGAAACGTCAGGTGTGGCAGCCATAATCAATCATTATAAATGCAGCGCAGGTGTGGGACGGGCGTTCCTGTCCGTCGCCTTTGACGTAGATTGTGGGAGAAACAGAAATCTTTGTGCTTACAGTCGCACCACTTCAAAGGCGGCGGACAGAAGTTTCTGCCCCACACACTAGTGAGCCGGCGCGCTCAAATATTTTTCCAGCGGAATTTCAAAATACATCAGTTCGTTGCCCTTGGCATCGCGCACGCCGGTGAGGTAAAAGTGCGCTCCGGCCAGAGGCGTGGACACGTCGGAAACATCGAAGAACAGAAATCCTGACTGCGTGCTGTGAGGCTCGACCGCCTTCGCGACAAACTGGGCATTTTGTATTTCTTCCATCGCCTGCTTGCTCAGTCCGCCTTTTACTTTCTTGGTCGGAAACGGAATCGGGTAACGGCTGGTATTGGCCGACGGTCGGGTAAGTCGCCGGGAAATGTCTTCCTCGTTCGCGGGAGCGACCTTGGTTCGGTTCACCGTCACCAGTTGGGCTTTCATGCCGGACAATTCAACCGGCTGGTTGCCGTCATTGGTGACGATCACAAAGATCGGCATGAATCCGATTTCGCTGTAGTGAACCGTAAAGATGGTTGTTTTTTCCGCTAGATCGTAGGGATCCACGCCGACCGCGATGGCTTCCAGGGGATGCTCATCATGCGCCGGATAAGTCTTGGCCGCCTGCGCCTGTGGCATGACAAATTCCTTCGCCGCCAGACACAACAGAGGGACCAGCGCGATGCTGGCAATCACTGCAAGCGGAAATCGGGATTTACTGAAAGCCAAGCGGAACATGAAGGTTGATTATAGGATGCGCCGGGCCCACGGAATGGTGCCTTGCCCGGTGCGCGTTGCAGTTAGAATGTGTCTTCTTCATGTACCTGCTTTACAGCGCGCTGATGGCCACAGGCCTGTTAGTAAGCCTGCCTTACTGGATGTTGGCCAGACGTCATGGCAAATGGCGCGAAGGCCTGGGCGAGCGCCTCGGCAAAGTTCCGGCACGGCTGAAGGCGCAGTCCACAAGGGCCATCTGGGTCCACGCAGTTTCTGTAGGCGAAGTTCTGGCTGTGAGCGAGTTGGTAAGGAAGCTGAGGGAACGCTTCCCAAAATATCGAGTCTTGATTTCGACTACGACCGCGACAGGCCAGAAACTGGCCAGAAAACATTTCGGTGATGGCAGCGTTTTCTATTTCCCGCTGGATCTGGCCTTTGCCATTCGACCGTATTTATCGACCGTGCGGCCGCAATTGATCGTGCTGGCCGAAACCGAGTTCTGGCCAAACTATTTACGGATGGCGCGCGGCAGTGGTGCACGCGTAGTCGTGGTCAACGCACGAATTTCGGACCGCTCCTGGCCCGGTTACCGTCGCTTTCGGCTGTTCTTGCGAAAGATTCTGCAAGACGTTGATCTCTTTCTGGCGCAAACGGAGGAGGACGCCACCCGATTGCGTGATATTGGTGCTCCCGTCGAACGAGTGCAGGTCAGCGGCAATCTGAAGTTTGATGTGGCTCCGCCTCCGGTTCCGGCGATTGTCGCCAATCTGCGGTCGAGTTTTCAGCAAGCCGGCGCTGGTCCAATCGTGGTCTGCGGAAGCACCATGGAAGGTGAAGAGAGATTACTGTTACTCGCCTTCCAGAATGTGCTCGCCAGTCATCCCAGGGCGGTCATGATTCTGGCTCCCCGCCGGCCCGAACGCTTCGAGGAAGTAGCGGAACTGATTCAGCAGTTCGGCATTCGTCTCTGGCGTCGTTCTTCATGGAGCGGGGAAGCTACCGCCAGTGGCGTTTTTCTGCTCGATACCATCGGCGAACTTGCGTCACTTTATGCTTTGGCTGACGTCGCGTTCGTGGGCGGAAGCCTGGTACCTCGCGGCGGACACAATATCATCGAGCCTGCGCAACATGGCGTGCCCATCATGGTCGGCAATCACACGGAAAACTTCCGCGATATCATCAGTTTGTTTCAAAGGCACGACGCCGTGCGCGTGGTCGGACCCTGCGGAATTTCCGTCAGTCCTTATGAATTTGCTTTCCAATGAAGCCGAGCGAATCGCGCTGGGCCGCCGCGGGGCCGAAACCTTGCGATCGCAGATGGGAGCAACAGAAAGAACGCTGCAAGCGCTCGAGCAAATATTAGAACCCTCATCAGACCGTGTAGGGGCGGGTCTCTGACCCGCCCTAGCCATGGCAGAGAATTTAAGGACACATTGCCGCGGAGGCTCCACCCGTCCCCACACGTTTCGCGACGTGCTACGACTAAATGCACCCACTAAGCTCCTTATTCGGCCTCGGGGTTCGCACCCGTAACGCGCTCTACGACCGCGCCATTGCTCGCGCTCAGAGGCTGCACGGTCCAGTGGTGAGTGTCGGCAACCTCTCCGTCGGCGGATCGGGCAAAACTCCGTTCGTACTGCTGCTGGGCGAACTTCTCAAAGCGCGAGGCCTGAAATTCGATATCCTCTCTCGCGGTTACGGACGCCAGTCTAAAGGCGTGCTCCTGGTCGATCCCGCAGGCTCTTCGCATGATTTCGGTGACGAACCTCTGCTAATGGCAAGGCGTCTGCGGGTTCCAGTCATCGTCGGGGAATCTCGTTACGCTGCCGGAGTGTTCGGCGAGAAAAAGTTCGGCCCGCAACTCCATCTTCTCGACGACGGCTTCCAGCATCGCGCGCTTGCCCGTGATTTCGATATCGTGCTGGTCACTCCCGAAGATGCTCGCGACCGCCTGCTGCCCGCGGGGCGTCTGCGCGAACCGTTAACCTCTCTTCGTCGCGCCGACGCGGTCGTGCTCACCAGCGGAGCATCTCCGGATACGTTTCCATTGCATGACACTTTGGTCTGGAAAGCCCGTCGCGGCATTATTCCCACGAACGTTCCGGCCAGGCCCGTCGTGTTTTGCGGCATCGCTCGGCCAAAAAACTTCGTGGCACAACTTCGCACCGCCGGAATCGAACCGGCTGCTGAAGCGTTCTATCGCGACCACCACGCCTACAGCGAACGGGATGTCCGGGATCTACTGGCCCTGCGGCAGCGCGGTGAGGCCGACGGTTTTGTGACTACAGAAAAAGACGCGATCAATCTGGGCGGATATCTGGCCACACTTGCTCCGCTGGCCGTCGTCCCGGTAAAGATGGAACTCGCCGACGCAGCTAACGCTGTGGATACCATGCTCGCCATGATTGCGGAGCGAAGGCGCAAGGCGTGAGAAAATCGCTGTTGCATTTGACAGCGCCGGCCCCCGGCGGCTGTCCGCAGCGCTGACGAGTCTGTGTCGCAGTCTTGGACACAAACGAAACTGGAGTAGCAGGTGCGAAAAAGCCGCGAAGCGGCGCAATAATAGAGCCACGGCGCAAGCCGTGGGTAAATAGTGGAACGCGGGCGAGCCCGGAGGGGCGAAAGAAGGGTTGCTACGCAGACTCGTCCTCCCCTCGTGGTTGCGGGCTAATCAGAGACGAATGAGCAAGCATCTCAACGAAATCGAGCGACTGAGCGAGCGGCTGAAAAAGATCGTCGAGTCCTTCCCTAAAGTGACGGTCACCGTGCTCGGCGACCTTCTGGCGGACGAATTTATTTTTGGCGAAATCTCCCGCGTCTCGCGCGAGGCTCCAGTCCTGATTCTGAAACATCGCGAACGTACTATCGTTCCTGGCGGAGCGGCCAATGCAGTCAGCAACCTGGCAGACCTCGGTGTCAACGTGCTGCCAGTCGGCGTAGTCGGCGACGACGAATCCGGGCGCGCGCTCATCAAAGCTTTTCGCCACAAGCATGTCCCCGTGGTCGGGGTGCTAAAAGATAAAAGTTACACCACGGTCACGAAGACGCGCATCCTCGCCGGCATGACGCACACGTCGCGACAACAGGTAGTGCGCGTGGACCGCGAGCCTGAAGGTGAGCCCAATCGTCATTTGAAGCGTGAGTTGGTGCTGGCCGCGCGCGAATATGCTCGTGCTTCGGATGTCCTGCTTATCTCCGATTACGGATATGGAGCAGCGACTCCAGTGATTTTGAATGCGGTTCGCTATAAAGGCGGACTGCGTGGCGTGCCCGTGGTGCTCGATTCGCGCTATCGCATGCTCCAGTATTCTGGCGTGACCGCAGCAACGCCCAATGAACCTGAAGTCGAAGCTGCGCTGGGCGTGACCATTGGCCAGGATTGGCGAATGCTGTGCACCGCCGCCGAACAGGTCATGGCTGAAATGAAGTTGCAATCGCTGGTCATCACGCGCGGGCGCGACGGCATGGTGGCCTTCACCAGCCGCCACAAGCCGACAGACATCCCGATCTTCGGGTCGGACCAGGTAGCCGACGTCACCGGCGCGGGCGATACCGTGATTGCCACCTTCACTGCAGCCCTGGCCGCCGGAGCCAGCGCGGAAGACGCAGCCCATCTGGCGAATTATGCCGGAGGCATCGTAGTGATGAAACGCGGCACGGCAACCGTATCGCAACAGGAGTTATTGCTCGCGCTGGACCAGGCACCACCGGAAACACGATCACACTGACTCCTTCGCGTCGGGAGCCGGCCAGAACTAAAGCCGCGGAGCGGCGTCAGAATAAAGCCCACGACGCAAGCCGTGGCTAGGAAGAGAAAAGATCGAGCCCTATCGGGGCGAAAGAGATGTTCAACCGGCCCAAACGGGCAAGGCGTCCTGGACAAAGCCATCACAAAAAAGATTCTCACACGCGATGAGCTACGAAAGCAGGTGGCGGAGTGGCGCCGCGCGGGCGAATCCATCACTCTCACCAATGGTGGATTCGATCTGTTGCACGTCGGCCACGTACGTTATCTGCGCGCCGCCAAGCAATTGGGTGGTCGTCTCGTCGTGGCCGTCAACTCGGACGCCTCCGTGCGCGCGCTAAAAGGCGAGGGCCGTCCCCTGGTGGTGGCCGACGAGCGTGCCGAAATTCTGGCAGCAATGTCCGACGTGGACGCCGTCGTGATTTTTCCGGACCTCGATGTGCGCACTATCATTCGCGAGATCCAGCCTGAAGTACACGCGAAAGGCACGGACTACACGATTGAAACTGTCCCCGAGCGCGACGATGTGCTGGCCTATGGCGGGCGAGTGGAAATTGTGGGCGATCCCAAAGATCATTCGACGACCGAAATCATTCGCTCGCGCCTAGGGCAGAAGCGTTCGTGAATACGTCATCGCCAGCCGGAACTTTTTCAGATAATCTGACCCGGCGGGAGATTGGTAATCCTCCGGCGGTCAAGCGCCTTCTGATCGTGCGCCTTGGCGCCATGGGCGACGTCATTCATGGTCTACCTGCCGTAGCTTTTCTACGCGCCGCGTTTCCTGAAGCCATCATCGGCTGGCTGATCGAAGAGCGTTGGGCGGAGCTGCTGTGTACTCTCTCTACCCCGCGCTCCGGTCCACGTTCGGCGCAGCGTCCGCTGGTTGACCGCATTCACACCGTGAACACCCGGCAGTGGCGGCATGCGCCTTTTGCGGTCGCGACCTGGGAGCGCATCGCGGCCAGCGGTAGCGATTTGCGCGCGGCCAAATACGAAAGTGCGATCGATCTTCAGGGTGCGGTGCGATCGTCCTTGCTGGCGCGCTGGTCGGGAGCGCCGGTGATCTATGGATCCGCTCAGCCCCGCGAAAATCTGGCCACCATGTTTTACACGCGCCAAGTCATCATCAGCGGCAAACATGTTGTGGAACAGACTCTCTCCCTTGCGGAAGCCGTTGCGCATCGGCAGATCGTATCGCCGCCGCCCGCCGAACTTCCACGCGACGCAGCTGCCGAGCAGGAATGCGAGCTTCGACTGGAAACGTACGGCGCAAGAGGAGTTGTGCTGCTCAACCCGGGAGCAGGCTGGGGAGCGAAACAGTGGCCGGCGGAGCGTTACGGAGAGGTGGCCCGGCAATTATCGCAAGATGGTTTGAAGGTCCTGATCAATTTCGGCCCCGGAGAAGAAGGCCTGGCAAGCGCCGTAGAAAGAGCCAGCGATGGTACAGCCGAGAAATTCACCGGCACGCTGACTCAACTCATCGCCCTGACCCGTCGCATCCGATTGTTCCTCGGCGGCGACACCGGCCCTATGCATCTGGCGGCGGCGCTTGGCATTCCGGTGGTGGGGATTTTCGGTCCCACGGATCCGGCGCGCAATGGCCCGTTTGGCACGGCCAGCGTGGTGTTGCGGGATTCCTCCAGCACCACGAGTTACCGGCACGTTCCCCAGGCCGATGAGGGTTTGCTTGAAATCAGCGTCGCACAGGTCGTAGCCGCCGCCTGGCAACTGCTCGAGGTGCGTCGTGGCTAGCTGGTCCGCGATTGCGCGTCGCATACGGGTGCCGCTGGGTTTTGTCTTTGCCATACTCTATTTCTGCCTGGCCAAACCTACAGTGCAATCCATACTGATCGGCGCCGTTCTGGTAATTACCGGCGTTGTGGTTCGCGCGCTGGCTTCGGGGCAGCTACAAAAGAACGAACAACTCGCGACCGTGGGCCTGTATGCCTACACCCGCAACCCGCTTTATCTCGGCTCACTGATTTTGGCGATTGGTTTTGCTCTGGCGTCGCGAAGCTGGTGGATTGTGGGAGGAATTGTAGTGCTCTTCTTTGCCATCTATTTACCGGTGATTCGGGGCGAAGAAACATTTCTGCGCGAACGCTTTCCAGAGTTTGAGGACTATGCCCGCCGGGTGCCTCGCTTGTTCCCACGAGTAAGTGCCCCGGGCAAGAACAGCGGGGCGTTCAGCTGGGATTTGTACTGGAAGCACCGCGAATACAATGCTGCGCTGGGTGCTTGCGCGATGCTGGCGGCGCTGGTAGCCAAAATGTTGATTTGGCACTGACGAATCACGATGCCCATGCAGGGACGGGTCTTTGACCCGTCCAGGCCGAGCAAGGCTCGAAGACCCGTCTCCACACGGCCTGTGCTAGTTTTTCGCGACCAGAGCCTTGGCCCGTCCGAGCTCCGGTCGATCGGAATTCGATCCGTCGCACAATTTCACCAGTTGGGCGTAATACGCCGTGGCCTTTGCACTTTTTCCCGCCTGCTCAGCCGCGCTGGCTGCCCCATACAGCCCGTTGAAGCGATTCGGATTAAACTTCAGATCAGTTTCATATTCCGCCAGCGCCCGGTCAGGATGCTTCGTCTCCAGCAGCAGGTCGGCCAGCATCTCTCGCGCCGGAATCGCTTCGGGCTCATCGCCGGTTGATTCCTCCGACTCGGCGAGGGCGCCCAGAGTTTGGGTCGCTTCGTCGTCTTTGCCTTCGGCATGCGCCACCCAGGCCCCGGCTTCTTTTTGCGCGGCCTCAACAACGCTGGCCCATGATGTCTTCTTGTTCTTCAGCATCTCTTTACGAATCGATTCCATCTCAGCGATGTCTCTGCGAGCCTCCTCGGTGTTGCCCGATCGGGCAGAGCCTATGGCTCGTGCCCAATACGTGATGGCTTTGTCTCCGGGATCCGCGCCCGCAGCCGGAGTCAACGCGGCTGCCTCCCTCCAGTGATGAAGTTCCAGCGCATAGAGCGCGGGGAACTTCGACAGAGCATACGCATGCGGATCGTAACCGATGCCATACATATCCTTCATCGGCGGCAGTGCCTTAACTTCCTGGATCACGCGCAAGGCATCCGCCTCGCGGCCACTCTGCAAGTAGGCATAGACCAGAAAGTCCATGGCGTGGAATTGATGACCCTCGCCGCCCATGTGCATGGCTGCGGTCTTGCGAGTGGCGGCGATGGACGCCAGGTTGGAATCGATATCGTCCTGCCACAAGCCGAGCCGGGCGAAAATATGCGAGGGCATATGCAACGCATGCGGAGCCGCGGGAGCGATCTTCGCATAGCTTCGTGCGGCGGGCAGACCGAGTTCCGCCAGCTGCGGCTTGTCATAGCTGTGAATCAGGTAGTGCGCCACTCCGGGATGGTTCGGCTCTTGCTTGAAAATCGGTTCGAGCACTGCAGCAGCTTTTTTCCGATTGGCGAAAGTAGTGTCGCCCTCCGGTTCGGATGCCAGCAGTGAGAGCGCGTAATATACCGCCGCTTCGCGATCCTCGGGATAGCGTTGATGCACACCCTCCATCGCCTGCGAATAGGCCCTAGCGCGCGCCTCGTTGTCGCCCTTCTTGCTGTAAAACTTGTTCAGCGCCGCGATGTAGTCGCGCTCGCGATCAGTCGCGGGATGCAGCGATTTCGCTTTCTTCAACTCCTCCATGCCCCGCTTGACCGTCGCGGCGTTGGGTTGGTCCCAGAGCTGGTGCCATAGACTCATGGCCACGCCCCAGTGTGCCATGGCGCAAGCCGGATCCTCCTTGGCAATCTGCACGAATTCTTTTTCCGCCTCCTCGTACCAGAAGGAATGAAGCAACGCGATGCCGCGTTCGAAAGCCTTCTGCGATGGCGCCGTGCAAGAAACCGGGAAATGAACCGTGCCCAATTGTTCCGTGGTCAGATCTTCGTGGTGATGACCTTCGTCGGCCCGCGCCAGAAATCCGAGCAGCGATAGCGCCGCGAAAAGTATCAAGACAGTGCGTTTCATGGAAGTCTCCGCTCGGAAGCGAGTCTAGACCCGGTGATGAGAGGCGGTCAATCGCAGAGGTGCACGACGTTACACTCCGAATCTCCTCCGGTACGCGCTCGGAGACGCCCCCGTGTGGCGCTGGAAGAGTAGGCGGAAATAGGCGACATCCTGATATCCGACGGCGTCGCTGATTTCCTGCATGGTGCGGTGGTCGCTCTCCAGCAGGTGCTTGGCGGCGGCTACCCGTAGTTTCTGCAAATAGATCAGCGGGCTGTCTCCGGTGGCCTGTTTGAACCGGCGGACGAAATTGCGCAGGCTCATGCCGACGCGACGGGCAGGAGCCTCGAGCGGAAAAGTCCGATGAAAATTCTGGTGCAGCCACTCCTGTGCGCTGGAAATGCTGTCATCGGAATGCTCAGTCTTCAGAGGAACGACCGCGAACCCGGCCTGCCAAGCGCGTGGAGTCTCGATGAGCAACGCCTTGGCGGTTTGCAACGCTATTTCGTGGCCACAAAATTTCTCTACCAGATACAGGCTCAGGTCGAGCGCTGCATGCACACCTCCGCCACAGTAGAATCCGCGGTCCTCGGTGACCATTAGTTCAGGCATCCACTTCACCCTCGGATACTTTTCGCGGAAGCGCTCCGCCAGGCCCCAGTGGGTGGTTGCACGCCTGCCATCGAGCAGGCCAGTTGCCGCGACCAGACCCACTCCCGAGCACACGCTGGCGATAGGAACTCCGCGTTTGTGCCAGCGCCGTAACCAGGGAACGACCGCAGCATTGCGCTCGACTACGTCATCCACACTGACTCCAGTGGTCGGGATGAAGATAAGTTCCGTCTTGCGGATGTTTGTGATCGCCGTGTCGGGCTGAATGTAGATAGGCCCATCACAGCGGACCGCCCGCCCGTCTGCCGATGCCGTGGTTACGTGAAAGCGAGGGTCCGCTTTTATTCCGGTGAGATAGTTCCACAGCGAGCCTGCGTGCCGGAAGACTTCCATCGGGCCGATCGCCGTCGACGAAAACGTTTCATCGAGAAATAAGACGGTGACTTCTATCATGGGTTGCTCCCAATTCGTTCAATCTGGCCTAATCACCTACGTATAATGGCAAATCCGCCATCTTGTGGCAAGCTTGTTCTGCGTCTACGCTTGGCGACAGTTGGAAAGAGTCATAGTCGTCGGTCTCCAGTCGTCAGCAGTCTTTGCAGGATGGAAGCGCTGACGACTGACGACCGACGACGGATCCCAAGGAGGATCTATGAAGAAATACATGATCGAAAGAGAGATACCGAAGATAGGAAGTCTGGAACGGGAACAATTACAGGAGGGTGCAGCCAAGTCCAATCAGGTGTTGCGGCAACTGG
Organism: Terriglobia bacterium; assembly: GCA_963795245.1. Classification (GTDB taxonomy): domain Bacteria; phylum Acidobacteriota; class Terriglobia; order Terriglobales; family Acidobacteriaceae; genus JAIQFF01. The sequence goes on from CAWCHA010000002.1 coordinate 564,980, forward strand.
GACCGGACATTCAGTGGCTGGAATCCTTTGTGACTCCGGACAAAATGTACTGCATGTATCTCGCCACGGATGAGGCGCTGATCCGGCGTCATGCGGAACTGAGTGGATTTCCTGCCAGCAAGGTGACTGAAATCGGCAAGATCATCGACCCGACCACGGCTGCGCACCGCTAAACATGCGGCCGCGACCGGTCATCGTCCTCTGAGCTTTCAGTAAACGGAAGGCGTCGGGGAGACGATGACCATCCCCCGGGTTTATCACGTTAGTAAAAATCCGACGAGATGCCGACTCTCTATTTCAGGTGCTCTACCAGAAAGAGGTCTGACAGGTTGCGCGTGTATCCGAACACATAGTGTTCTTCATCGGCGGCGAAACGAGGACAGGAGACACCTACTACACCAGCGAGGTCAGCCGGGTGAACCGTTTTCCAGTCTGTTCTGGCGCCACTGGAAAGGTCGAGGCGCGTTACGGTGCAGGATGTTTCTCCGCGTTTGCCGATTAGCAATGCCTTTCCATCCTTGGTCCAGCGGATGGTGGTGTCTCCGGCTTGCGAACCGCGGACCGTTTGCGGATCGCCACCATCGACTGAAATCAGAGCAATCCCATCGCCGGTAATCGCTGCAATCTTCTTATCATCGGAAGTAATTGAGTGCGGATAGGACCCCAGGCCGTAGCCCTCAGGGGCAATCGGGTGGGGTTGACCGCCATCCAGCGTCGTAACAAAAAGCCGGTCGGCGTGGCCGGGCTCGTGACCTTGAAACAGGATCCGTTTGGAGTCGGAGAAAAATTGCCCACCGGCTGGAATCACACTGCCGGTCGAAACGGCGCGCTGCTGTCCTACGCCAGTGGGAAGAAGTATGAAGTCTGGAGGGGACACATTCTGGCGCAAGACCAGGGCCCACTTGCCGTCGGGCGAAAAAGCGTTGCCCGAACCCTGGCCCAGACGAACCGCAGATGCACCGGTGGTATCGCGTGTGAACACCGCATATTCTCCACCGCCAGCCTCGCCGGCTTCGATGAATAATATGAGTTTCCCGTCGTCTGAAATATCGATCGGGACAGTCCAGTCCTGCCAACTCAAGTCTCGTTCCTTACTTTCGCCGGGTGCCAGGCCGATGGCTCCGGCGCGCAAGGCGTCCCGCGAAATCAACGCCTGACCTGCAGGGCCAACGTCGTGCAGCGTAAGCGTTCCGGGAGCGCTCAACAGTTCTCGTACTTTGCCAGACAGTGTGACGCCGCGCAGTGAGCGGCTGAAACCTGTGGCCGTGGCGGTAAACCACAACTCGTCCCCGGAAGGTGCCCACGCCGCTCCGATCGTGCTCGCCCAGCGTTCGGTCAAGTCGGTCTTTTTGCCATTCAGGTCAACCACGCTGATGGTTCCGCCGTCATCCCCCAGCAGATTGTGATCGATGAAGCCGAGCCGATCGCCCTTCGGAGAAAAACGCAAATTGCTGATCCACCCAGCAGTCTGGTACAGCACTTTGCCGACGGGATATTCGACTCGACTCTGGCTGTTCACGACGTGCACAACCGCAAGGTTATTGCCGTCAGGCGCCCAATCCGCGGCTTCGACATTGTCGAGCAGTTCGCGCGGGGCATCCGCGCCGACCGAAACCTGGGCTAAAGTTCCGCGATGGGTAAAGTGGTTGGGGCTCACACTAAAACGCCGCAGCACCGCCATCTGTCCGCCGGACGAGACTGCGAGGACCTCCGTATCCGCCAGGCCGAGGTCGCGGGACTCGGTGGAATTCGCCGAACTGATGAAGACCTCCTCGGGTGCGCCTTCCCAGGCCGCGCTGTAGATTGCTGACCGCGGGTCTGGAGCGAACCTGGCTGCCAGCAAGGCCCCTCGACGGAAACTCAATTCGCGAAAAGTAGGCACCGGCCGGACGGCGGAGCGCTGGCCGACCAAATAACAGGCCGCGCCGACCGCACCCAGCGCCAGCAGGAAGACTCCGGCAAGCAATGGGAGTCTCGTTCGATTTCTTGCAATCGGGGCGATGTGCGATTGGGAACTCTCGGTAACTACCGCCGGAGTTGCAGCGGGGATCGATCCTGATCCCGACGACGCTGCCGCCAACTGTTGTCCTGAGATCGTCTGCCCGGTCGCAGAGGTTTGCAAGTCGCGCTGCAGCCGTTTCAGGTCGGCCCGGATGTCAGCTGAGCCCTGATAGCGAAGGTCGCGGTCCTTTTCCAGAGCTTTGTTGACAATGCGTTCCAGCTCTGGCGGCAGGTCGGGATTCAGGCGAACCGGCGAGGTTGGAACCTTGTTTAGAATCGCATTGAAGATCGCAGCCGACGTGCCGCCTTCAAAGGGAAGGCGTCCAGTGCACATTTCATACAGCACAATTCCAAAGGAAAAAATGTCGGTACGCGCGTCCAGTTCTTCCGCCAGCGCCTGTTCGGGGCTCATGTAGGCGACCGTGCCCAGGGCAGCGCCGGGAGATGTCAGGTGTTCCAGGCCGACTCCGGTTGCGGCCGTGATTTCAGTTGGCTGGAGCTTGCCTCGTCCGTCACCGACTTTTGCCAGTCCGAAATCGAGAATCTTGGCATGGTTGCGCTCGGTAACGAAGACATTGGCCGGCTTGATGTCGCGATGGACAATGCTTTTGGAGTGGGCCGCTTCGAGCGCGTCAGCAATTTCAATCGCCAGACTCAGGAGCAACCGCAGTTCGAGCGGACGGAAGGCGATGCGGTGCTTTAGCGTCGTCCCCTCCAGAAACTCCATCGCTATGAAGGATTGGTTTTCGTGCTGGCCAACTTCGTAAATGGTGCAGATATTGGGGTGGTTCAACGCGGACGCGGCGCGCGCTTCACGCCGGAAGCGCTCGAGCGACTGCGGGTCTTGAGAAAGTTCGTCAGGAAGAAACTTCAAAGCCACAAAGCGTCCGAGCTGAGTGTCTTCGGCTTTGTAGACCACGCCCATCCCGCCGCCGCCCAGCTTGTCCACAATGCGGTAGTGCGAGATGGTCTGGCCGATCATGAAGTCCGCTAATGTTAGGCGGGACGCGGGGGCAAGTCAATAAAGGCGTCTCCGCCATCTGTCATCCAGAGCGCAGGCCATCCGCTCGTTTTGCGAGTGGATGGCCGGAGTCTAAGGCCCATATAAGTTTCGCGGGGGCTGTGCAAGTAATGGGCCTCGCGTCATCCGTGATGAGTAAATCCAAGCGGAAGAAGCCAGTCAAGCTGATAGGGGACTTTCGACTGCGTGGGAAGTTCGTGTCCGAACTTTCCCCTCCGCTCAGGATGACATTTCTTCGCGGGAGATTTACTGCAGCCGGAAGCGTTCGTTCATCAGGCGCTGTAATCTGGGCTTGTAGAGGATGTCGTAGGCCAATTCTTTGTCGGGAAACATCGCGAGCGCGGCCCGTTTCGTGCCGGCCGCCAGCTCTGCGGCTTCTTCCACGGTGAGATTGGGATCCTGCCCGATGACCGACATGACCATGCTCATCATGACCTGCAGTCGCCGGATGTTTCTGGCTTCCTGTTCCCTCTCGGTCAGGTGTGCAGGGAATTCAGCTCGCTCCCTTGTACTCATCGTGCCCCCGGATGCGTCAGCCGCGCTATCTTGTTCTTCTTCTAGTTTCGATGCGCAGCTATCAAGGGACGTTGCGCTCGTCCCTTAGTCGCCTATTTTGTGGGGTATTGGGACGTGAACGCAACCCCACCGAAGTGCCGGACTTCGGTTCCCCGCGCAGGGCGGGTTACAATCGAAGGGTTACAGGTTTCAGGCGGGCTCGATAGTCGCTCCCGTCCACTGCCTTATCGGAGGATCTATGAACGACCGTCCCGCCGCGCGCCCCAATCCAGCTCCCAATCCGAACAAGAAGCTGGTGCGAGTTTTCGATACCGAACAGGAATCTGAAGCCCTGGTCGTGCGCGGCCTGCTGCAGTCTACCGGGATCGATTCCGATATCACGTCGCTCGATGCCCAGCAGGATATTCTTCCCGGGGTAGGCGGCACCGTCATCCTGGTGCGCGAAGAGGACGCCGACAAAGCAAAGCGCGTGATCGAAGAATATCGCCGGCCCCCGGGCGACGAGACTGCGGAAATCGATATCAGTGGACTTCCTCCAGAGGAAGTTTAGGAGTGACGGTACTGCCGTCCAGATAGAACGTGACCGCACCATCGAGATCGGTGCGGTAGGTCACGACGTGCGCTTCACCGAGCCGGGCGAGAACATCTCTGCGGGGATGTCCATAAGTGTTTCGCGCTCCCACCGAAATCACCGCGAACCTGGGATGCACGCGGTCGAGTAAGAGCGGAATGGTCGAAGTTGCGCTGCCGTGATGCGCGACTTTCAGCAAGTCTGCTTGCGGCTGCTCCTCCGCGATTCTCTGCTCCGATCGTTTCTCCGCATCGCCCTCGAGCAAGGTGAATGTCTTCCCGTATCCCACTTTCATCACCAGCGATTCATCGTTCCGTCGCGTTGCAGGATCGGCTGCGCCCGGAGCCAGCACCCGCACTTCGGCGCCTCCGAAGTCGAACGTGTCGCCCGCCTGATGTTGGATCACTTGCACGCCTAGGTGCTGCGCGTCTTGCACCAATGTTTTCATCTCCGGATCGGAAGGATCGCTCAGCCACAACTCTTTCGGACGAAAGTTGGCCAGTACGGCCGCTGCTCCGCCCATATGGTCAGCATGCGGATGCGTGATGGCGACCGCATCGAGGCGGCTGATTGATCGCGACCATAGGTATGGAGACACGACATCTTCGCCAATATCCAGTTCCGAATGTACCCATTGCGGCAGGCCGCCGGCATCGACCAGCAAAGTGCGGCCGGTCGGCGAAACCAGCAGAATCGAATCACCCTGGCCCACGTCGATCGCGGTCATCTCCAGAACCGCAGGCCGGAATTGGGGACGCGGCGGAACTGCCGAGATCCAGAAGGCGCTGGCGGCCAACCCGGCCAATCCAGATGCAGCCAACCACGCGCGTTGCCGAATCAGAACCATGGCCAGCGTAATGGCCAGAGCGCTCAGTGAGATTACGATGATGCCCGGCGTGGGCACGCGCACATCGGCAATTCGCAGCCCGCCCAGCCAGCGCACCGTGCCGGCAATGCCTTCAAGTGCGAATCCTGCGATCAGGACCGGAACCTTTGCCAGAGCCTGCGAAATATATCCCAGCGCCATGGCCGTGATAGCTGCGGGCATCAGCAATTCCATGAGCGGTACAACCAGCATGTTGGCCGGCAATCCCACCACGGTGGCGCGATGGAAGTAGTACGCCATGGGAAGTGCAAGTCCGATCTGCATGACTACAGAAATCAGCAGCAGTTCGCTGGCGCCCAACAGCAATCGCGAGCCCGTCGCCAGCGCCCGCAGGGGAATGCGGCCTGCGGCGAAGCGCTGCAATCGTCCGGCAACCATTCGCAAATCCAGGCGAAACTGCACAACATTTGCCGGCAATACAAAATCGTACGCGCCTGAATCGATGAGTCTGGAGCCTCGCAGATAAGGTTGCGTAGTCCGCTCCAGAATGGGGATACCTACCGCCGCTACCAGCCACACGCACAGGAAGGTCAGCTGGAAACTGGCTCCGAAGAGCAGTTGCGGATTCACGATCATCAAACCCAGTGCAGCCGCGCCGATGGCATTGAGCATCGACTTCTCGCGATAGAGAAGCCGAGCGCCCAGATAGAGAGCAAGCATCAGAGTGGCCCTCCAGACCGGTGAGCCCAGTCCTGTCAGCACCGCGTAAGCCACCATGAGAGAGACCGTGATTACTGAGGCAACAAGATCATTGATGCGCAAGCGCCGCAGAAACCAGAACGTGACCAGAGCAAGAATGCTCACGTTCATTCCCGAAACCACCAGCACGTGATAAGTTCCCGAACGCTGAAAATCTGCGCGCGCGGGGCGATGGATGAATGTGTCTTCGCCGATCACCATGGCGTCCATCAAAGCAGCTTCACGCGGCGGCCACAGCGCGTGAACTTTTTCGATGATGCTGCGATGGACTCGCGACCGCCATAGCTCAGCCCGGTTACCGGCAAAGCCGGGAAGAACCTCGATGCTCGCGACCTTGGTCGATGCCAGAGCCACGATTCCGTTTTCCGATAAATATCCCTGGTAGTCAAACGCGCCCGGGTTGCGGTAGTTGCGCGGCAAAGAAAGTTTGGCGGGAAACCGCAACCGCTCTCCGTAAGTAAAGAGGCCGGGGGAGGACGCTGTCTGGTCTGATTCGGATTTCGACACTTGCTGATAGACATTCACGCGCAAGCCGGATTTGACGGAAAAATCCTTGTCGTCTCGGGTGATCTGTTCGGTCTCGACCTCAAGCCTCTGCCGAAAGCTTCCGGCGCCGTCCTCTTGCGGATTCCCTTCCTTAATAATGTGGGCAGTGACCATGACTTCATCGCCATTCGCAAATTGGCGAAGCTCGGAACCGGACTCGTCACTCGGGACGCGTACCTGGACCAGCAGCGCTCCCAAAAAAAACATCGTAGCGAGGCCGATCATTAACGCCGTCCTGGCTCGTCGCCGCAACAGGTAGGCAGCAGACAAAGTAAAGACGATCCAGGCCACAACCCACCAGGCCGGAGGCCGCCATGCATGAACGCCAACTGCGATCCCAGACGCAAAGCCCAGCGCCGCCCAAAGCAAAGGCTGCCGTCCGTGCGGGTTTGATTTGGTTTTAGGAGTCACCAAAGCCCACGTGGGAACAACCGCCCTAGGTTGTTCAGTCGAGCGCAGCTCGACCGGGTTTGGCAAGGAGGGCTAGCGGAGCTGCGCTCCGCCGGACAACTGGGGGCGGTTGTCCCCACGTGGTCATCGCACGAGGTGGAAAACGCTTTCCAGATGATAGGTCTGTGGGAATAAATCGAGGAGATGCGCCTCTTCCACCCGGTATCCGGACTGGAGCAGTCGGGCCAGATCGCGCGCGAGAGTCGCCGGATCGCATGAAACATAAGTGATGCGTGGCGCCTTCAACTTCGCGAGCGCTTTAATTACCTTCTCGCCCAGTCCAGCGCGTGGCGGATCGACCACTACCAGCGACGGCCGCAACTTTCCCGCCGCATTCTCCAGATACTGCTCCGTGGTAGCGCGGACCGCCTTCACGTTCGCGGGCGAATTGTATAGCAGATCGGCATGAGAAGTCGGTGACGACTCCACTGCGATTACACGTTCGAATTCCCGATTCAGGACAGAAGAGAAGAGCCCCACGCCTGCATACAGATCGAGCGCAGTCCCGGTCGCGTCGGCTGTGCGGTCGGTGTCCCGCCCACCGCGAGTGACGATCTCCACCAGCGCATCGGTCAGATGCCGATTGATCTGGAAAAACGATCCGGCGCTCACCCGGTAAGAAGCCGTCCCGGTTGTATAGATAAGGTGGCCATCGCCGCCGAGCAGCTTCGCATCCCCCTGGCCCTCAGTTTTCGCGGATCGCGCTGCAAAAAATGCTACGCCGGAAAGTTCGGCGAGACCGGCTTTCAAGTCCGCGCAGAACTGTTCCGTGGCGACGTCAGGCAGGCAATAAACCTCTGCCAGCAACTGGGTGTCATCCCCATTGGCGAAGAATTCGACCTCCATGATCCCGGCGGGAACTTTACCCGCGCGTCCCAACTGCCACACCGCGGTCAGTGCGCGGTTGATCGACGGCGAACTAATCGGGCAGTCTTCAACCGCCAGCAGCTCGTGAGAATTGAACTTGAAATATCCCACAGCGAACTCCGGCGCGATCTGCACTTTGAAGCGCGAGCGGTTGCGATAATGCCACGGCGGAGAAGGATGGACCTGAAGCTCCTGCGCCAATTCCAGCTTGGCAATCCGCCGCAGGTTTTCTTTCAGGATGGCAGCTTTGATCTCGAGCTGGTGATCGTAGTCCGTGTGCTGATAGTGGCATCCGCCACAGCGTTGGAAGTAGGGACATCGGGCAGCATTGCGTCGAGTGGAGGCTGTGAGAACTTCATCCAACTTGGCCCGCGCAAACCCCGGCTTCTGTTCACGCAGTCCAGCTTCCACGGTTTCGCCGGGCAGCACAAACGGCACAAATACCGCTTTGCCCGAACCATGCTCGTCGGCAGGCAGCCGCGCCAACCCTTCTCCGCCGTAGACCATCTTTTCAATTGTGATTCGCAAGCCTAGATTCTACAGGGAGAAAATTGTGTGTGTTGGACGGACACTCTTGTCCGTCGCCTTTGAAGTTGGTTTTGTTTGGTGAGGCTGAGACAAAGAGCAAAGGTCAAAAGCGGCGGACAAGAGTGTCCGCCCCACACAATCACATGTAAAACAGACTCAGCCGGGGCAGGCCGTACTTCTCCAGCAATCGCTTGTGCAGATATTGCTTCTGCAATTGATCGATCTGCGCTGCGGTCATCTTGCGGCGGTAGGGGCTCAACTCGCGATCCGCCTCAGCCCGCACTCTGACAATATCGTCATCAGGCGTTGCCGCCAGCAGCACCGCAAATAGTTTTTCCTCCAGCACGGTGAGTCTTCGTTCCAGCTCTTCGAGTCGCGGCAAACTCGTTTCCATCTCGGAAGCCAGTTCGCGCAGGGACGATGCCGTCGCTCGTCCCGCCACCGGTCCTGAAATTCCGTGACGCTCTGGAAGTTTTGCGGTAAGCAGCAGGTCGGCGTTACGGCGCAAGAAAAATACGATATCTCCGGTGTGAAAACCTGACGGCTTCGCGGTCGAAGGATCGCCGCTGGCAGCGCCCACCGCCGCTTCCTTCATCTCCTCGGCCGCCGCCAGCACTTCCTGCGCACAATAAGCCAGACTGTTGACCTTACGGGATGTAGGGCGCTTCTCGTAGCGCTCGAACGCGCCATCGATTCCGCGGAGAACGGCTTCGAGCGGAATGCCGGCGTCCTTCCAGGTTTCGATCAGCGCCCAATCCAGAGTAGAGAGCAGCAGAATGCCGCCGCGGCGCCGCTGAAACTGCTCTTCGATTTCGGTGAAGTAGTTAAAGTAATTTTCCACGGACAGCTCAGCGGGTCCGCGGCTTGCGACCGGGCGTGATCAACGCAGGAGAATCTTTGCCGGAGGTATTGTCGCGACCCGGTTTTGCTTCGCAATTTCGTTCCCAGATGAGGCGCAGGCCGTCCAGTGTAAGCAAATCGTCCACATGTTTAATGTGTTTCGATCCCTTGCCGATCAGCGAAGCCAGTCCGCCGGTGGCGACGACTGTGGTCTGCTGTCCCATCTCGTCCAGCAACCGATCGAGAATTCCATCCACCAGCCCGAGATAACCGTAATAAAGACCGGACTGCAGGCTGCCGACGGTCGTGCTGCCAATCACCCGCGCCGGCCGGCGAATGGCCACTCGCGGAAGCCGGGCGGCTTTATTGAAGAGAGCGTCAGCGGAAATTCCAATGCCGGGGCAGATCACCCCGCCCTGGTACTCTCCCTTTGCCGACACGCAATCGAACGTCGTCGCCGTTCCGAAGTCAACCACAATGCACGGCCCGCCAAACTTCTCGAAAGCGGCCACTCCATTGACGATGCGGTCGGCGCCGACCTCAGCAGGATTGTCATAAAGCACGGGCATTCCAGTCTTCACGCCAGGCTCGATAAAAAGCGGCTTGGTATTGAAATAGCGTTCACAAACCTGGCGCAGCGTTGAATCGACCGGCGGCACGACGGAAGAAATAATGATCCCTTGAACATCTTTTACTTCAATCTTGTCCATGGCAAACAGGTTGCGGAAGAGCACGCCGTATTCATCCACCGTCTGCCTGGAGATGGTCGCGACACGCCAGTTCGCCACCAACAATTCGGGATGCCGCGATTCTCCACCGCTTTCGCGCCTCGTTTTGGCGAAGACGCCCAGCACCGTATTGGTGTTGCCGACATCAAGAACAAGAAGCATGATCGATTCCCGGTAGCGCTATTGCCATGTGGGGACAGGTTTCCCATCCGTCCAGGCCGTCGCGGTCTTTGCGACGACGGCTGAGCCGATAGCAGCACCCTGCACAATCCGCGCACTTCCTACTTGAGTTTGACTGTACCACTCAGCACGGTTCGCAGACCGTCCGCCGTACGCACCTGCAAAAAGCCGCGCGGATCCAGCCCTTCGGTCTCCCCCTCGAATCCACCATTTTCTTCAATCCGAACCTGCCGCCCCCGCGCCATCGAAGATCGTTCCTGAAAGCGCCGCAAAATTGACTCGTGAGCGCCGGGTTTCTCCAGCAGATCGCGATACTCGCGATCGAGAGATTTTAGCAAAGCGGCACACAAGTCCACCCGGGACCATTCCGTCCCGCTTATCAGGCGCAGCGAGGTTGCGATGGGCTGCAGTTCGACGGGAAACTGCGACTGGTTCACGTTGATGCCGATTCCCACCACAATGTAACGGACTCGGGTCGGCTCGGCATTCATCTCGGTGAGTATGCCGCAAAACTTTTTGCCGTCGATCAGAAGATCGTTGGGCCATTTCAGGTCAGGCGCGACGTTCGCATCGACCTGCTGCACTGCTGCGTGCACGGCGAGTCCCGCGGCCAGCGACAGGACCAGTGTCTCGGATGGGGGCAACGCCGGACGCAGCACCACCGAGCAATAGATTCCAGCCGAAGCCGCCGACTCCCATTTATGTACCCCCCGTCCCCGTCCTGCCGTCTGTTCCTCAGCCACGAAAACGCTGCCTTCAGGCGCACCCGCAGCGGCGCTCGCCATGGCTTCAACGTTCGTGGATCCGATCTTGTAATAGTGATGAAAGTTGCGATGTAGATCTGCGCCGAAAATTGTTCTCTTCAACGCGGCGGCCAACATGTCCGGCAGCAGTAAATCGGGGACTGACTTCAGCTGATATCCCGTCGCCGGATGCCCGGTGATCTCGACTCCCAAGGAGCGCAATTGCTGAACCAGCCTCCAAACCTCGGAGCGGCTGGTCCCAATCTCTTCCGCAATCTTGGTGCCGCTCGCCACCACGGTGGCGTTTTCCGTCAGCAAGCGCACAATCCGCCCCAGACGCAAATCGGTCCGCTGCGGCGCAGGCTCGCGTAGCCGCGGGCGACGCCCCGGCGAAGCCTTGCCAGGGTCTCGTTTTGTGATGTTATTCGTAATGCAGGGAATTATGCGGGAGAGACGAAGAAAGAACAAATGCCAGAGATCTTATGATTTAGCTAAGAGCCAGAAGCCAAGAGCTTAGGAGCTTCTTCACACCGGCGTGACCCGCAGACTCATGTCCGCGGCGACGGTCGAATGCGTCAACGCGCCGACGGAAATAAAATCTACTCCGGTTTCGGCATAAGCTCTCACATTTTCCAGCGTGATCCCTCCCGCACACTCCACCGGAATACGCCGCGTTTCTTTTGCACAGCGCTCGACCGCCGCCTTCACTTGTTCCACCGGCATATTGTCCAGCAGGACAGCCTCTGCGCCATGGGTGAGCGCCTCTTCCAATTCCTTCAACGTTTGGATTTCCACTTCGATCGGCTGTGCTCCACGCCGGTTGCGATGCGCTCGTTCCAGCGCGGGCGCGATGCCTCCCGCCAGCGCAATGTGATTGCCCTTGATCAGCACGCCGTCAGAAAGATCGAGGCGATGGTTCTGGCCGCCGCCGCACCGCACCGCATACTTATCCAGCATGCGCAGGCCGGGCGCGGTTTTGCGGGTGTCGAGAATTCGCGCCCGTGTGCCAGAAACCGCGTCCACAAATCTGCGGGTCAGAGTAGCGATTCCACTCAGGCGTTGCAGGAAGTTCAGAATCACGCGCTCGCAGGAAAGAATCACCCGCGCATTGTGGCTGACCACCGCAATCGTCTGGCGATTGTGCAGGCGTACCCCGTCAAAAACTTCGGGATGGCTGGTCACTTCATAATGCGAAGTCACGGCCCCGTCCAGCATGGCGTAAACATCCAGAATGCGCGACACACAACCCACGCCCGCGAGAATGCAATCCTGCTTCGCAAGGATCGTCCCGGCGGCGCGCTGGCTGGGATCGATGCAGGCATAGCTGGTCGCATCGCTGGTGGCGCGGTCTTCCAGCAACGCATTCTCGACAACGGCTGTGATGCGGCGGCTGTTCCAATCCATAAAATCACCAAAAACTGAGAACCGGAAACCAGGAACTGATAACCGGGTTTTTAAAAAGTTACTTCCTGCTTGCGAGACCAGCTTTCAGCTCATCCCAACTGTTCAAGACTGTTTCGTATCTTCTCCCCTAACCCTTCCAGCTCCGTCAGACGCTTCCGCATTCCCTCGACGACCTTGGCCGGAGCTTTGGCCAGGAACTGTTCATTGCCCAGCTGACGCTGTCCGTTGGCCATTTCTTTCTCAACCTGCTCCAGCTCTTTTGTCAGGCGTGCCCGCTCGGCGGCCACGTCAATCTTCTTCTCATAAACCACGTGGACATCGAACCGCGCGGTGGAGCGGGCTCCGGCAACTTTAGCCAGCGAATTATCGACGAACGTTATGCTTTCCACGTTTGCCAACCGCTCGATGGCGCTTTGATTCTCTGCCAGCAGAGATTGAATCGCCGCATCGGCCGCATAAATCTGAATCGGAACTTTTTGTTTCTGCTCAACCTTCAATTCTGCGCGCAGATTGCGGACTGCGACAATCAGGTCCTGCACAATCGCCATACTGGTCTCAGCCGCCAGATCAACCTGCGTTTCGTCAGCCTGCGGATAGGCAGCCAGGGCGATCGATTTCAAGGGTGGGTTGCCGTCGTAAACCGCGTGCCAGATTTCTTCCGTGATGAATGGCATCACCGGATGCAGAAGCCGCAACGCCGCTTCAAACAGGCTGACCAGGTTCCCGCATGCGATGCCGGCAACCGCCTCGTTCTCCGGTGCGAGACGCGGCTTCACCAGTTCGATATACCAGTCGCAGAAGTCTCCCCAGAAGAAATCGTAAATCCGGTTCGCCGCCTCGTGGAAGCGGAACGTGTCCCATGCGTCGTTTACATCCTTTGTCACCCGTTGGAAGCGCGAGAGGATCCAGTGATCTTCGAGAGTCGTCGGATGAAATCCGGAAAGGCTCTGACCCAGACTCTTCACGAATTCCTGTTGCTTCCATATCCCGGCCTGCTCAACCCGGTCCACATTCATGAACATGAACCGGGCAGCATTCCAGATCTTGTTGGCAAACGCGCGATAGCCATCGGTGCGGCTTTCGCTGAAAGCAATGTCGGTGCCCGGCGCCGCCATTGCTGCCAGGGTGAACCGCGTGGCATCGGTGCCGAAGCGCTGAATAATGTCCAGCGGATCGATTACGTTCCCTTTGGTTTTCGACATCTTCTGCCGGTCAGCGTCGCGTACCAGCGCGTGAATGTAGACCTGGCGAAACGGCACGCTGTCATCTTTCTTCTCTGCCCATCCGCTGGCTGCTTTCAAAGCAGGGTCCTGTTGGTGCCCTTGCATGAAGTGGCAGCCGAACATAATCATGCGCGCCACCCAGAAGAACAGGATCTCGTACGCCGTGATCAGCAGCGTGGTGGGATAGAAAACTTCCTGATCACGAGTCTTCTCCGGCCAGCCGAGCGTGGTGAACGGTAAGAGCCCGGACGAGAACCATGTGTCCAGAACGTCGGTGTCTTGCTGTAGTTCCACCTTGCCGCACTTCGAGCACTTTGCCGGAACGTCGCGCGCGACAATAATCTCTCCACACTTGCAGTGCCACGCCGGAATGCGATGTCCCCACCACAACTGCCGCGAGATGCACCAGTCGTGGATGTTGTGCATCCAGTTCAGATAAATCTGCTTGTAGTTTTCCGGGACAATCGTGATCTCGCCATTCTCAACGACCTCGATCGCCTTATCGGCCAGCGGCTTGATCTTGATGAACCACTGCGTCGAAAGCCGCGGCTCCACCACGGTTCCGCAGCGCTCACATTTGCCGATCGAGATGGTGTAATCCTTTTCGCCCACCAGAAATCCCTGCGTCCGCAAATCTTCGAGTACTCGTTCCCGCGCGGCGTAGCGGCTCAACCCCGCATACGGACCGGCGTTCTCGTTCATGTGAGCATGCTCGTCCATGAGATCGATCTGCGGCAGGTTGTGACGCAGCCCAGCCTGAAAGTCATTGGGATCGTGGGCCGGAGTTACCTTGACCGCGCCCGTGCCGAAATCCGGGTTCGCCAGTTCGTCGGTGATGATCGGAATCTCGCGATTCATCAGCGGCAGCAAAACATTCTTCCCATGCAGATGCGTGTAGCGTTCGTCTTTTTCATTCACCGCTACGGCCGTGTCGCCCAGCATCGTCTCCGGACGCGTCGTCGCGACCACGATGAACTCATCCGTTCCCACCACGGGATAGCGAATCTCAAACAGCTTGCCCTGAACCTCTTCGTGTTTGACCTCGAGATCAGAAATCGCCGTCTCGCACCGCGGACACCAGTTGACGATGTACTTGCCGCGATAAATCAATCCTTCTTCATACAGGCGGACGAAAACCTCGATCACGGCCCGCGACAGGCCTTCGTCCATGGTGAAATATTCGCGGTCCCAATCGACCGACGCTCCCAGCCGCTTCATCTGGTCGAGGATCGCGCCGCCGTAATGCCGCTTCCACTCCCATACCCGCTCGATGAACGCCTCGCGTCCCAGGTCGCGGCGCTTCTTGCCTTCGGTCGCCAGTTGGCGTTCCACCATCATCTGGGTCGCGATGCCGGCGTGGTCGGTACCAGGCAGCCATAAAGTTAGAAATCCTCGCATGCGATGCCAGCGCACAATGATGTCCATCTGCGTCTGGTTCAGCATGTGCCCCATATGCAGCCGCCCGGTCACATTCGGAGGCGGCAGCAGCAGCGTAAACACTGGACGCGTCTCTCCCGGACCCGGCGTAGGCGCCGAAAAAAGCTTCTCCGCAACCCAGTATTCCGCCCACCGCGTTTCAATCGCGCCAGGTTCGTAAGATTTGGATAATTCGTGAGGCATGAAATTTAGATGACTTGTAACTAGCGATTGGCTCTAGTGCTCAGGCTGCACCCACGCGCAGACCTGCGACGCGGTTGCCGAGTGCTAACTCCAATTGCTAAAGGCTGAACCTCGATATTACAGGCCAGAGAAAAGAGGGGTCAAACCAGGGGGGTGGTGGAGGAGCCGGGAAAAACCGGGCCACCCCCATAACGTTCGAGGAAACACTATTAACTCATGAGCAATTGCGCGATCGGCGAGGTGCGGGCGGCGGGCGGGCGGGACGAACGCTCCCTTTCAATGGACTTTGAGCGTCACCTTCTGGAAGCCGACTTCGCGGGCCAATCACAGCAGAAGTCTCTATCAATTCCGATCGGTCAACTTGTATTTGATATTGTGTTAGATGTATAACACCAAGGTAATGAGTCTTACGAGGCAGGCCAAACGCGAATCACCTTGGCTTTTACTGGTGTTCAGCTTGGCAAGAAAGTCCGCGAGCTTGCGAGTCACAATCTGGCGAAAGCTCCAACGGAATGGGTCGCTGCCGTTAGGCAATTCCGGATATCTGATTCCCAATAGTCCGGAGAACCGAGAACGATATGAATGGCTGGCAACAACGATCCGGAGCCACCATGGTGAGGCATCGATCGTCGAGGTTCAGTCAATTGATAACTGTTCGCGACCGCAATTGATTAGACGCTTTACGGATGCCCGCACCCGCGACTATCAAGAGTTGCTTAAGGATTTGAGGAGTGCCTCCCATTCAAGGAATTTGATGACCACCGCGACTCGGCTGCGACAGCGGTTTCAGGAAATCACTACTATCGATTTCTTCGGCAGTCCTCTTCGCGAGCAGCTGGAGCGTAGATTGGACGAACTACAAAATCCCCAAGGGATGCGGGATTCTCAGGACATGGCCAAGGTTTCTCCTGCAGCCTACCGGAACCGGGTGTGGGTCACTCGAGCCCGTCCAGGTGTTGATAGGGTGACTTCGGCGTGGCTGATTCGACGATTCATCGATCCCAAGGCGAAGTTCGCTTTCGCAGTCGAGAACCAGAAACTTCCGGATGGAGTCCCGTTTGACATGTATGAAGGAGGCTTTGGGCATAGGGGGGAAGACTGCACGTTCGAAACGCTTCTGAAGGCATTTCACATCCGCAATAAAAAGGTAGGGACGATGGCCCAAATCGTGCACGATGCTGATCTGTTCGATGAGAAATTCGGCCGCAAGGAAGGTTTTGGAATCGACGAAGTCATGAAGGGGTGGGCTCGTCAGGGTCTCAGCGATCAGGAGCTTATGGATCGTGGCATTCAATTGGCAGAGGGGATTTATCAATCGCTTTAGTTCGTAAACCGCAAATGCTAATCAAGGAGAAATTGTGAAAACACGAATTCTAACGTCAGCATGCTTACTTTTGTCGTGGCCTGTTCTCGTCGCTGCCCAGAGTTTAGACACAGCGAAGATCGACGAAGTAGTGGGCCGCTCTGGGCAGAAATCCGGCGATGTCTACCGTGTCGGCTTTCCTCGCACCGATCTTCATGTCTCAGTCGATGGCGTCGAAGTCAAACCCGGCCTAGCACTTGGTTCCTGGGCCGCCTTCGCTGGAAGTGATGGCGACGCCTCTGTCATGGGTGACCTCGTCCTTTTGGAGGATGAAGTGAATCCGGTGATGAGGAGGTTGCGAGCGGCTGGATTTGAAATCACGGCTGTCCACAACCACCTCATGAAAGAGACTCCATCGGTTCTGTACATGCATTACATGGGGCACGGCAAAGCTGCTGACATCGCTCAATCGCTCAGGGGAGCGTTGGCCGGATCCAAGACACCGCTCGATAAACCAGCTCCTCCGGCTGCAGCAGGTGAGCCGCCAGCATTCGTCAAGATCGTCGAGGATGGCGTGGGTACAAAAGGACGCTTTGCAGGTGGCGTGTTGTCCTTCGGGATCCCGCGCTCAAATGCGATCACGGATCATGGAATGACACTCACTGGAGCGCAAGGAGTGGCCGAATCCATTAATTTCCAGGATGCCGGCTCCGGCAAAGTAGCGACAACCGGTGACTTTGTCCTGACGGCGGAAGAAGTAAACCCCGTCATCTCTGCGCTCGAAGAACATCAAATCGAAGTTACGGCGCTGCATAGCCACATGCTGAACGAACAGCCGCGTCTGTTCTTTATGCATTTCTGGGCTGTTGGCAGTGCTGACTCCGTGGCTGGAGGAATCAAAGCAGCCTTGAGTCACGTAGCAGTGAAATAGCTGAGAGGCGTGATGCGAAACATTTTGTTTTGTCTAACAACTGCTCTTCTCGGATTTGTTCTGGGCGCAGACGGTCAGACTGGGGCACCAACGCTCAAGAAGGTCGCTTCGTTCGATCTGCCCGGCCCGGGGGGAAAGCGTTTCGACTATCTCACAATCGACAACGACGATAACTACCTGCTCGCCGCACATCTCGCTGCCGGGCAGACTTACGTCATCGATCTGGCGACGAACAAGGTTATCGCCACGGTTACCGATACCCCTGGAGCCGAAGGCGTGGAATACGTCCCCGAGCTGAAGAAGTTTTACACTTCGAACGCCAACGACAACACCATCGGCGTGGTCTACCTGAAACAGATGAAGGTCGTCAAGAAGCTGAAGACAGAAGCGAAGCCCGACGGCAGCGCATACGCGCCACCATTCCATAAGCTGTACGTTTCAGATGAACGAGGAAAGGCGGAGGCTGTCGTCGATGTGCAGAAAGACGAAATTATCCGCACGATTCACTTCGATAGTGAAACAGGGATGCCGCAGTACGACCCTGTCGCGCGGAAGCTATACGTCAATTTGCAAGATCAGAATATTTTTGCAGTGATCGATCCTGCGACGGACGAAGTTGTCGGACGTTACCCCGTCGGGCGCTGCAAAGGTAATCATGGGATGGCACTCGATCCAGAACACCATCGCGCTTTCCTTGCTTGCGAGGGAAACGAGTTGATGACTGTATTCGATTTAGACAAGCACCTGCCAATTGCCTTTCTGCCCGTGGCTGGTGGGCCGGACGTCATCAAAGTTGATCCCGGCCTGGGTCGTATCTATGTTGCGTGCTACAGCGGAGCTATTTCCGTTTTCCATCAAGATGGCCCGGTGCATTACCGTAAGCTGGAAGACTTCCGTGTCCAACACGCTGTTCACAGCCTTGCAGTCGATGTGAGAACCCACCGCGTTTACGCACCGGAACAAGAGGAGGACGGTAAACCGGTTGCGCGAATGGTGGTCTATGAGGCCGTTGTCGGTCAGTGACTAAAAAGTCGTGCAAGGGCGCGAAGCATCCTGCAGCGATTCTGAGACGTGGCGGCAACGAAGAATGAAGTGGATTGCGCGTGAGCATGTAAAAGTCGATCGAGTGGCTTGTCCTTGGGTCATCAAGAAGTTTGTAGATCTTTCTGTTTCGTTGATTGCGAACACCCTGAATTTCCCGATTTTCAGACCTTCAATGGCCCGTATCGATTCACTCGAAACCCAATGTATTTAGGCCTTGTCTTGGTCTACGTCGGAGCAGCGGCGGGATTACTGAAACAAATCTGGCCAGTCGTTCTTCTCCCCTTCACGGTCGCCTACATTAACTGGACAGTGACTCCGGTCGAAGAGGCAAAGTTGGAAGAAGCCTTCCCCAACGAGTACAAACAGTACCGCTTGCAGGTGCGGCGCTGGTTTTAGGAAACAACAAGGGGCGCTCAATGCTGTCGGGATCTGAAATCATCATTGAAAAGGTGAGTTCGCCTGATGACTCGTGAACCCGCAGACGAGAATCTGTTTACAACAACAGGCGGCTTTCACTTCCCGACCTTCTCCGTTGGCTTCGGGCGGCTTGCCTTGATATTGAAGGGAGAGGAGAATACATTCTAGATTCTGGCGCCGACTGCAAAACGGCTTGGCAATCTGCGGCAAAATATCCACCATCCCTAGCCAAAATGACCGACCCTGCTCCAGTCGAGAATGCGGTTTATGACTTCGTCCTTGATCAGATCGAAACTGTGCCTCATCTCGAGGCGCTTCTGCTTCTCTGGAACAGCCGGCCTCAACCCTGGACTGTAGAGAACCTTGCCAAGCGGCTATACGTATCCCCGAACATCGTCAACTCATTGCTCGAGGACTTGAAGCGCCGTGGCTTAATCGTGTGCGTCCCCGGCTCCCCAGACGGATTTCGCTATGAACCCACGTCGATAGGCCAGGACCAATTACTTTCGGCTCTTGATCTAACTTATCGCCGCGAGACCGTTCGTATTTCAACAATGATCCATTCAAAACCACCTTCTTCGGTGCGCGACTTCGCTCGTGCTTTCCGTTTCACGAAGGAGCGAGAGTGATGTTCGGACCAATTGTTTACATGATCGGCATCCTTACGAGCGCAGCATGCGCTGCACTATTGATGCGCGGCTACCTCCGGGGAAGGAAGAAGCTCCTTCTTTGGAGCGGTCTTTGCTTCACGATATTGTCTATCTCAAATCTGCTCATTTTTGTGGACTTAGTGTTGTTCCCCGATGTTGACCTCTATCGTTACAGGCTCGGCAGCGCTAGCGTTGCTATGTTGCTCCTTCTGTATGGACTGATTTGGGAAAGCGAGTGATCATGGTCGAAGGATTTCTACTAGGCGTGATCGGTACTGCCTCCCTGGCAGCGGCTCTATTCTTCCTGAGGTTCTGGAAACAAACGCACGACCGACTGTTTCTCGCTTTTGCGACGTTCTTCGCGATCGAAGCAATTAACCGAGTCGCTCTGTTGCGTGTGGAACATTCGAATGAAGGTAGCCCCTGGATCTATCTTTTTCGCCTTTTAGGTCTCTTGGTTTTGCTGGCAGCTATTCTGGAGAAGAACTACAAGCGAAGTGCCTGAAGGCTCTGGGGGATACTGGAGTTCAATCGACGAAAGAGTCTTCACCGCAGAAGGCGGGAGGGCTCTCACTTCAAAGAGCCGCCATCACCAGCCAATTACAGCAATTTTGTAGAGAATTCGAAAGGCACAATATCGAACCAGTGTGCATGGCTCACTCCTGATGATAGAGAAATCAGAGTCGCATCAAATAACCGCCGGGACTGAAATTTTTCTGGCGTCTCCAATGGTGGCGTTTGTAATCAGCGGACGGGCCCAGAATCCTACGCTCAGGACGAATCCGAATGTGACGTACAGAAATGTCATGCCACTGCGTAGTCCAGCGTAGTCACCGATCCGCCCGATGACGACCGGGATGATCGCGCCGCCCATCAGGGCGGTGCTCAGAATGCCCGAGAAAGAGCCGTGATGCTCGGCCACGGAATTTAGCGCGAGAGAAATGATGATGGGCCACAGTACGGAGGTGAATAATCCGACTCCGGGAAAGGCCAGCAGCGACACTCTCGCCGGGCCAAACAACGCTGCCGTCAAACAAATCAACGAACCCACCGCGCCACCCACCAGAACTTTGCGGCTGTCGAAAAACTTCAGCAACAACATGCCCACGACGCAACCAGCGGTGAGGAGTCCCCAGAACCAGGAGACGGCGTCGGCGCCTGTGGTCTGAGGATCGAAGCCATGATAGGTGTAGAGAAATTTTGAAATCCAGTCGGCTGTCCCCTGCTCGCATCCGATGTAGGCAAACATCGCGAGGAAATAGAGCCACACCACCCGCTTGCGCGCCAGGCTGCGGTACATATCCCATGATCCGGCGCGCTCATCCTCGGTACGCTCGACCTTGGGAAATTTGGATAAGAGCAGCCAGATCACCATCACGAAAGAGGACGCGGTAAAAATCCAGTAGATCGATACCCAGGGAAGATTGTCGGGCGTCAGCCGGCGCAGCGTGCTCAGCAGAATATTTTCGTTGGTCACACTTCCGGAAATTGGCTGCTTGCTGAGATTCAGTACGAGATAAGAGTAGATGCGAGGGCTGATAAAAGATGCGCTGCCGAAAACAAGTTGTGACAGAGTCGAATAAAACGCGTAGTGCTCTTCACCGCCCGCCACTCTTAGCAGCGGATTGACGACCACCTGGAGCACCGCCATCCCCGCGCCGATCACGAACCACGAAACAAACGCCACGCGGTAGTTCGGGACCAGAGCGAAAGCGAGCGCGCCCAGTGTACTGACCACGAACGACCAGACCATCACTGGTTTTTCGTGGAACCGTTCCATCAGAAAGCCGGCGGGAATCGACATCACGCCATAGGCGATAAAAAAAGCGAAAGCCAAAAATCCGGCCGCGGTCAGGCTGACATGGAAGCTGTTGATGATGTCCGGCAGAATCGGTCCCAGGATATTGGTCAACAGCGACATTACGAAAAATACAAGGAAGACCACCACGATCATGTACTTGCTTCTCATATGGGCCCGCTGTCTCCGTGGTTGCGCTCGGTCGAAGGCGATTGGGTGGTTAGATTATGACGTTCGCTCCAGAACGGTTCCGAAGCGATGATGCCACACCATCGCCGCTCCGATCAGATTGGCATTCTCGCCCAGCGATGCCAGCAGCAATTCCGCCTTTTCAAATGGAACGAAGTGGCAACCCTGGCGGATGGTCTCGCGAATGCCGGGAAGAAAAAGGCTCGCACTCTTCATGACGCTTCCGCTCAAGACGATGGCGTCGGGAGTGAAAAGATTAATCAGATTGGCCAGACCCAGTCCCAGATATCTGGCTTCGCGGCTCACCGCCGAGCGTGCCAACTCATCGCCTTCGTTCGCCAACTGACAGATGCGCTTCGCACTCAGCCCGGGGCCTGCCTTCGAATGACTTTCAAACCACGTTGCCATTGCGGGAC
This sequence comes from Terriglobia bacterium, assembly GCA_963795245.1. Taxonomy (GTDB): domain Bacteria; phylum Acidobacteriota; class Terriglobia; order Terriglobales; family Acidobacteriaceae; genus JAIQFF01. The sequence goes on from CAWCHA010000002.1 coordinate 586,551, forward strand.
CCGCAGCCAGCGCTTCCCAACATCCGTAAAAACCACAAGAGCAAAGCGGACCTGACGGATCGAGCACCTGATGTCCAATTTCAGGATGAGCACCCTCAACGCCGCGGTAGAGTTTTCCATCCAGTACGATTCCGCCGCCGATGCCGGTACCCACGGTCACATAAATCAGGCGCGATTTGTTTTTGCCCGCGCCCCATGCGGCCTCGCCGAGCGCGCCCGCGTCTCCGTCGTTCTCGAGCGCAACCTTCACGTTGAAAATCCGTTCCAGGTCTTTCGCCAGACTTTTACCGTGCCATTTGGGAAGAAAATCAACCTCGCCGAAGTCTCCCGTGAAAGGATCAACCGGCCCTGTCGAACCAATGCCTATGCCAGAAAGCTGGAGCCCGGCATTTCGCACGACATCCTTCAACATGCGCACGATGATTTCGAGCCCGTGAGTATATTCGCAGTCTGCGCCGGTCGGAGATTCCCGGGAGGACAATACTTGCCCCTGGTTGTCCACGACGCCGACCGCGACTTTCGTGCCTCCAATATCAACCGCTGCGATCATGCTTTCTCCGGCACCTTGCTTCCAGCTCTGTAGCCCGAGCGTATCGATCCGCTCCATGCAAGATGCTTCGCAAGTTCACGACGCCTCTCAGTGAGCGGAAATCTCGAGCTCCGTCGCGCCCCCAAACTTTCTACGCTGGCTCCTTCGGCGCGCCAAGAGGTCCGGTATCGTCCTCCACAATGAAGGAGCAGAGCTTGAAAGAGTCACAGTCTACGCCAGAGAGCCGCGACAGCTTCTCCGCCGCGAGTTGCGCGGGAATAATGTCGATCAGGAATTGCCAATCCGCCGGCACTTGCGGAAGTTGAAACATCAGGTCGGCCGTTTTCTCGGGAAGGCGCTGGCCAATCAGCATGACGGATGCGCCCAGACGCTTCAGATCGCGAGCGATAGCCAGGTCTGGTTCCCGCATGCGCTGTCCGTCGATCCACAGACCGAACCGCATGTCTCTCGCAATCATTTCTTGCGGACCGTGCCTGAAGCTGCTGCTGCCCATGGCACTCGCGGGTGACTTGACGCCTTCTTCCCACATCAATCGCGCTTCGTTGCAACTGCCCAATCCCGCGCCGCGGCCCAGAAAATAATAAATCCCGTTGGGTTTAAGCCAGGCGGTCTCCTCGATTTGCTGCTGCCATCCAGCCATCGCGCGCTCGGTCTCGTTGAACGCCTGCACCAGCGACTTCACCAGATTGTCGTCGAAGCAACCTGCGGTGGCGGAAGCCAGCGCTCCGGCTGCCGCGGCCAGCGTGGTGTAAGTGTTGACGGAAATCGCATGATCCAGTCTGGTCGGGACCACCAGAGGGATTTGCGCCTCGCGCGCCAGCGTCCCATCTTCCACATTGGTGATACCAATTACGGTCGCACCGCTCTCGCGGGCCTTCACCATCAGATTCACGATCTCCGCGCTGCGTCCGCTGCGTGAAATCGCGATGATGGTTGCATCCGGCGGCAGGGTCGCAAATTGCAGCAACTCGGGGGCGTCCCGCAGATATACCGGATTCCCGCCCAACGAAAACAGCGGCTCTGCGGTTAACGCAGCATGCCAACTGCTTCCAATCCCGGTCAGGTAAACATAGCGAGAGCCGCGGATTGCGGAAGTCGCTTCGTCAAAGCGGCGTTTGCCCGCGCCGCGTAGAAAATCAATCGTGGCCCTTAGTTCGGTGGGCTGCCTGAGAATGTCGCGCAGGAAATGAGTCATCATCTTGGGTTGGTCATTCGGGATTGATCGCTCCCTGCAATAGCTGTACAGTATCGCAGTCGTTACTGAAAGCAAAACTCATCAACCCCCGAGCGTCTATGATGAATGCGGCTCGACCGTGTGATCGCCGTAGGAAATTCGCGGGCAAGCTTCCCGGCACAGGAGTTGCTGAATCATGAACCGTCGAAGCTCGCATCTCAATACATCGCTGGTCGCGGTCACTCTTTTCTTAATTTGTACGCTGACTGGCGGGCTCTGTGCAGGGCAGGAGATCACCGTCGCCGCCGCCTCTGATCTGCAATTCGTCATGCAGGACGTTGCAGCGCGATTTCAGAAGGAAACCGGGAAGAACGTGAAGCTGATTTACGGCTCTTCAGGAAACTTCGCGCAGCAGCTTCAGAATGGCGCACCCTTCGATATGTTTTTTTCCGCTAACCTCGATTATGCAAAACGCCTCGAGGCTGCGGAACTCACCGAGCCGGGCAGTCTCTATCAGTATGCCACCGGAAAGATTGTCGTGTGGGTGCCGAATGATTCCAAACTCGACGTCAGTCCGGGTTTGAAAGCTTTGCTCGACCCGTCGGTCAAGAAGATTGCCATTGCCAACCCGGAGCACGCGCCGTACGGAAAAGCTGCGGTTGCAGCCATGCAGAAGGAGAATATTTACAACCAGGTGAAGGACAGGTTTGTGCTGGGTGAAAACATTTCGCAGACTGCATCCTTCGTCGCTACAGGATCGGCGGACGTAGGCATTGTGGCGCTGTCGCTCGCGCTTTCTCCAAACATGAAGGAGAAAGGAAGGTACGTCGAAGTTCCGGCCAACGACTATCCCGCCATCGAACAAGCCTGCGTGATTATGCGCTCGTCGAAGAATAAAGAGATTGCCCGGCAGTTTCTGCGGTTCGTTCAGTCCGCGCCGATCAAGCAGCTATTTCAAAAATACGGCTTTGCCATTCCCAACTAGTCTGGCCGGTGGAATTCAAGTCGCGCCTGTGCCATATCTTTTCGCCACTGCTCACTCTGGCGTTGCATGAGGGCATAGCATTCGCAGGCGGCCTCTTCCAGTTTGGGACGGTCGTCGATGGTCACATTTCCGCGGGTATAGGAAATCAAGCCGGCCTTCTGCAAAATGCCGGCGGCCAGTGTGACGCTGGAACGGCGGGTACCCAGCATCTGCGCCAGCAACTCCTGGGTCAAAGGAAGACTGTTAGTACCCACCCGGTCCGCGCTCATCAACAGCCAACGGCCCAGCCGTTCTTCGACTTCGTGCAACCGGTTGCAGGCGGCGATCTGGGTGGCCTGCATAGCCATGAATTGCGAAAATTGTTGCAGACTGCGTTCGAGTGCGGGGCACTCCGTTAAAATTGTCTGCAGATTGTCGGCGCCGATTCGAAACGCGGTGCCTTCTATCTGAGCGACTGCACGGGTGGCCGCACTGCGAAAGCCAACCAGCAACGGCAAACCCAGGAAACCTTCGTGTCCGATCAATCCAACTTCGACGCTCTTCCCGTCGGAAAAAACGCTCAGAACCGAAATCAAACCGGTATTGCAAAAATAAGCAGACTGCAAAATATCGCCCGCGTCGTGCAATAAAAGGCGGGACTTCAGATGTACCAGTTCCAGCTTTGGCAGCACTCTTTCCCGCTCGTGACGCGGTAAAGCCAGGAGAATCTTGTTTCGAAGCGGGGTTCCGTTCCCATCCGGCCGAATGGCACTTGATAATGCTTTTGTGGTCGAACTTGCAGGTTGCCTTGCCATGACGGCTCCGTGTACAGCGAGATGCTGTTTGCCTTCGCAAAGAGCCGCCACCGTCGAGCACGGCAAACCCGGTACGACAGTGACAAATCAGGCTATTGGTTTTTTGGAATCTGGTCTGTACGCTACTGCACTACAGGATGTGCGATGACGTACAGGGGACAGCCTCAGTACAAGGCCACGCGGGACAACTGCCCTCGGTTGTCCGGGGCGAGCACGGTCGCGGGCGTGGCTACCTGATCTGAACTCTGTTAGATTTTTCCAGCGAAACCAGCGGAGCTTCGCTCCACCAGCAAAACCGAGGGCGGTTGCCTCCATGTGGTGTGTTTGTTTGTGAGGGTAAGGATCAGGTCTACCGTTTTTTCTTCTTGTCTTTTTCTTTCTCTTTTAGCTTCTTTTCCGAATTCATCTTTTTGGCAATTTCTTCCACCAGCTTCGGTCTCAACTCAGCCAACATGCTGTCGACGATGCTGGCAATCGCTGTGGACTCTCCCGGCGCCTCGCTTGCAGGCTCTTCGACTTCAGCAGTCTCGTTCTCCGTCTCTTCTTCTGCGTCTGCAATCTCTTCCTGAACCGCGCTGAGTTCAGCGGATGGAATTTCTGGAACGGAAGCCGGAGTCTGCCCGCCCACGATTGATTCGCGAATCTGCTTCCAGTTCTGCCAGGCTGCTGCCAGTTCGACGTCGCGGTGGGGCGACACTTCTTGCGCCACGACTTCCACGCTTGCGACTGGCGCGCTTTCCTGAACTTCCGCTGAGACTGTGGCAGACGATATCGCTTCTACGGTGGGCGTATGTTCGCTGGAGCCCGCTGCCGCGGCTGCTGCGTAGGCTGATTCCTCCTTCGCTGCGACCGGTTCGAGGTTCTGACCGATGGCTTCGACCGGGGTGCTCTCTGAAATGGTTGGAGCCGGTATCGGTTCCGCGGCAACTGATTCCACGACCGATTCCGCTACGCTCGCGACCGCCTCGACGGTTGGTGCAATCGCTTCTTCGACCGGAGCACCAACTGGATCAACGCCCGAAGCAACAGCCGGATCGCCAACAAATTCACCGACCGGAGCGGAAACGTCAGCCACACTTTCCGACGCCTGGTCTGTAGTCACCGCTTCGGCCACCGCTGTGATCGTGGAGGCCCGTTCCATCTCTTGTTCCAACACCAATGCGGATTCTTCCGCCGTCACCGCAACTGCTTCGGCGATCCATCTAGGACCCGTAATGCTCGCCTCGGCGGCAACCGCGGAGCCAGGGGCAAGGTGAGACGCGTGACCCGATCCGTTGACGCTGCTGCTGCCATCCGATGGCGCCAAAGAAGCAATCGCAGCCATGACGTCGTCATCGTTGCGTGCGGGTTGGGCCTCGGGACTCTTTGCGTTGGTTTGTGTCTGCGGCGCAGCTTCAGATTCGGCAACGGCTGCCGGCAATTCCCCCGCTGCCACCGGTTCTTCTGCTGGCAGGGCTTCGCTGCTTGCAATCGCCTCAGGAACAAATTCGGGCGGCGCCGGCGCAACTTCTGCCGCAACTTCTTCCGGTGCTGCCGGCTGCGTTTCCGCGGCGAGTTCTACAGGGGCAGGTGGTTCAGCTTCTGTTGCTGCGGACGCCAGAGTAGCCGCCGGCTCTTCCGGTTCGCTGGTCTGGATCGGAACGGCCTCCGCCGATGCTGCCTGCATGCTGGCAGCGGCGTCGGACGCCGATCCCTCCGCAATCACCACCGGATGCGCGGCTTTGCCATCGAACGAAGCGGCCGCTGCGGTGATGGCTGCAATTTCTTCGGGCGTGATGTCTGCCGGCAAGCCCGCCGGAATCGGCCGCTCGAATTCCCGACTGGGCTCTTCCGGCTTACCTTCCGCGCGATCAAAATCGCGCGCGGGGCCTGCTGCAATTTCCGGTATTTCTTCCGGCCCCTTGGGTTTGGCGTTCGGACCGGGGATCGTCAGGCGATTCTTCCAGCCCGTTTCCTTGTTTCCAAAACGATCACCGGTGTCGGACTGTTCCACAGCAGCCAGTGCTTTCGCAAAGCGGCCGGATTTTTGCGGCTGCGGACCCGCCACAATCTTGTCTTCCAGTTTGGTCAGTGCGGTAAGCAGTTCAGTGGCTTCAAACGGTTTGACGATAAAGGCATCGGCCCCAACTCGCCTTGCTTCATCCGGCTTGAAAGGTTCCAGTTTGCCGACCGTGAGCAACACAGGAATTCGCGCCGTGTCAGGATTTTCCTTGAGCCGCTGGCACACTTCCAGACCACCGTAACCTGGCATGTAGACATCGAGAATGACGATGTCGGGCTTGAGCTCTGCGATCTTCTTGAGCGCTGCCGAGCCGTTATTGACCGTAACCAGTTCGTAACCAGCGTCCGTAAGGATGCGCCGGCCCATGTTCTGGGCGGTTACGCTGTCATCGGCGAGCAGTATTCGTCGTGCCAAGGGCGTGTCCTTTGGTGAGAGGGAGACAGCCTGAAGTTAATTGGTAATGAACTGTAAGTCAATGACAAGAAGAGGGTAAGCAGGTTACCAGTGGTCAGAGACGAGTGGGGCCTGCGGCCCTCGGAGTGCCTCGTTGCGAGCCTCTGTGTGGATGTTAATCCGAACTTTAGTCCGAATCCCCGATCAAAATGACATCCCCAGGTTGCCCTGCCGGTGCGGGCTAAAAGGGTACGACTTTCCTTAGGCCCTTCTTTTTCTTGTGCTTGCTGGACGACATCGCGTCATCGATCTCTTTATCGCCGGCTGTTTCTGACCCTGCGGTGGCAGCCTTGCTGTCGCTGCCGGCAGCCGGAGAATTCGTAGCCCGATCGATCTCATTCACCTGGGTGGGAGCAGTCGCTGCCGGCGTGTTCTCGACATTCGGCTTCAATTCGTTCGGATCGGCCGCAACATTGGGCTTCAATTCGTTCGCGTCAGGAGCGGGCGCGGTGGGATTGTCAGCGGGCGTGACTGCGGTTTCGGGCGCAGGTGTATCCGAACGCGGCGCGGCCTGGTCAGGCCCCGGGGCTCCCTTGCCCACGGTTTCGATGGCGACTGAATTGTCTCCAGCAGCCGGTGTACCCATCATGGCCCGCGTCGCCTCCTGCACCACTGAAGTAGCGCTGACGACTTCCGGATCCACTAGCGTGGGCTCCCCGACTCTCGCAGCATGGGTCGTATCCGGGTGCTTCTCGAAATTCCCCATCACCTTGGACACGGTGGTGGCGTCCCGTCGACTGTCTTCTTCTGCCTTGTTTTGCGCGATCGCAGCTTTGGTCGGTCGCGGAATCGGTTGATGCATGGCTTCCAGCCGCGCCTTGGCGTCCACAGTGCGATCCGTCAGCGGATACCGGGTCAGAATGCGGGAATAGGCATCTGTCGCATTCTTGCTGAAGTCGTCGATCATGCGCGCCTTCTGGACTTCGTTGCCCGGCTTCGAACGAATAATCGCGATCTCGGTTTCGTAGGCCTGGCCCAGCAGGAACAGCGCTTCGTCAGCTTTGCTGTACAGCGGATACTTGTCGATCAGGGAGCGCAGACGCGCGATCGATGCCGGATAAGACTGGCGCAGAAAATAGAAGCGGCCCACGCGGTATTCCCGTTCCGCGATCACTTCCTGCACTTCCATGAGACGTTGCTTGCCTTCATCCACGACTTTCTTGTTGTCCGGATATTGCATGATCAGCTGGCGGTACTCTTCTTCCGCCCGCATGGCGTGGGTGTAGTCGCGGTCGGGCTTTTCCATCTGCTGATAATGGATGTTGGCGATTTTCAGTTGAGCTTCTGCCGCTTCCGGCATGTTCGGGAAGAACGTCTCAAAATCCTTGTACTCGATCTCCGCCTGTGTAAGAGCGGTCCCGCCGCCTTCGGCGTACCAGGAATCGGCTACCGCCAGTTTGGCGCGGGCAATGAATTCCGAATCCGGATAGGTGTTGATCAGGGTCTGCAGCGTAATGCGCGCCACGTCGAAGCGATTGTGTTTCATGGCATCCATGGCCCGGTCAAAAAGGACTTTGTCCGGCTGCTTGGATCCCACGTTCGCCAGCGGATTGTTGACCTTCTTGTTGGTGCAGCCGACGGCGAACGCAAGCACACCCAACAGAAGAACGGCAGGAATACGACGTGACATAGAAACCTCGGAAACAGTCGTCAGTCTTCAGTCCTCAGCGTGGAAGCGTTGGATTGTCTGACCACTGCGACTCACTTGAAATATCGTCGTCAGTCTTTAGTCTCCAGCGCCCAAGCTTTGGATCGCTGACGACTGAAGACCGACGACTGACTTTAGACCTTCTGCAGCGTGGCCTCCACCGCAGTCCTTAACAATTCCCGGGCATTTACTGTTGGATCGCCTTTACCGAAGACGGCGTTGCCCGCCACCAGAATTTCTGCGCCCGCCCGGACCACTTCCGCAACCGTGCGGAGGTCAATACCTCCATCTACTTCAATACGATAGCTCAATCCGCGCTGCGCCCTGAGATCGGCCAGCCGGCGGAGCTTATGAACCGTTCCGGGGATGAATTTCTGTGCCCCGAATCCCGGATTTACGGACATCACCAGTATATAGTCGGCCAAGTCGAGCACTTCGCTTAGAGTCTCCACCGGAGTTGCCGGGTTGATCACTACGCCGGCCCGGCAGCCGTGGTCTTTAATCAGGTGCAGGGTGCGGTTCAGGTGCACGCAGGCCTCTTGATGCACCGAGATCCAGTTGGCCCCAGCATCGCAGAACTCCGGAATAAACCGGTCCGGGTTCTCGATCATGAGATGGCAGTCCAGAGGCAGTTCGGTAGCCTTACGCAGAGACTTTACCAGCGGCGGCCCCATGGTCAGATTAGGGACAAAGTGGCCGTCCATGATATCGACATGGATAACGGTGCCACCGCCCGCCGAAGCGTCGCGCACCTGGTCCGCCAGATGCGCGAAGTCAGCCGCCAAAATCGAGGGTGCGAGTTCAATCAACCTGGGTTCTCGCAGTCAAGCCAGAGTGAGCAAATTCTACCACGCAACACGTGGGGACAACCGCCCTCGGTTGCCCTGGCGGAACGACCCTCCGCACGGTTTTGACCTCATCCTGGACGTCATCATCTTGAGCGTCGTCGGCCATCTGTCGAGCTTCGCTCGACCAAGACAACCGAGGTGGTTGTCCCCACATCGTTCATCTCGAGTGTCCTCCTCACAATGCTTAGTCGAGAAAAGCGTCGAGCCGTGCGATCTCAGAATCCAGCTCTCGTTTGAATTCTCGGCCTGAAGGTTGCTTTCCGGCAAAGCCTATCTCGACGGCGAGCTTCTGCTCAACGACCCGAGCGTTGGCCCAGCCGACCACCTGATCACACCATAGAAGCGGCATGGCGTAATAGCCACGGATGCGGCGGGGCAACGGCGTATAGGCTTCAAACCGGTACGGCCAACCCCACAGATGCTCAAAACGCCGGCGATCCCACACCACTGGATCGAACGGCGCCAGGAAACGCACCCGGCGAGGCGGCTCTTCATGCGTCACTGTAGACGGCGGCCACAAGTATCCGACTTCATCGACAACCTGGCGTTCGAGTTCCCCGGTTTTCACCAGATCGCGAATCGTCTTTCGATGATCGGGCGCACGTGCAATTGGCCGGCGAAGGTAGGTAGCGATAGAGTGCAAAGTTTTCTCCGCCACCGGCGCCAGAAGATCTGCGACCACAATGATCAGCCTCCGGAGCCGTTCCGCGGGCGAAAGCGATGCAGCAAGACTCGGTGCGGGAACCGGAGCCAACGCCTCGTAAACTCGTACGCCTTTTTCACGCCCGTGAATACGCAGAACTCCCTGGTAGTGCAGCCGTTCCAGCGCCCTCTTGGTTGCCTTCGAGTATCCGCCCCAGGCGTTCACCACTCGCTTTCCTCCGAAGCGGGCTTCGGGATGACTGGGGTGCATGGGGCCTACCGCCCGCACGAGATCCAGAATCTTCTGGTCGAGCACTGGCAAGCGCCGCGCCGCCCGGGGGTGCAGCAACTGCCAAACCTCGCGTGTGAAGAATCCGTAGGCATACAGAACGTCTTCTTCTATGTGCAGTGCGCGGTACGCGCGATCAAGATCCCCGACCTTATAGTCTTTTACGCGGTGCCGGAGGATCAGGTCCTGCGCGCGGGCAGGGGAGCGGATCGGATCAGCCTGCACAAAACCCATTCGCCGCATCGCCGCCTCCAGCGTTGCGGGCCGGAAGAGCGAGTGCGAAATGGCATGAATGCGGAGCTGTTGCAGGTTGGGCACTTAAGAGGCGAGTTTACAAGAGTGATCGGGTACGGCTAGTGATTCAGCTTGAAAAAATCGCGAGATCGGCGTCATCCTGACGACTTTGGCGGTGAAGGATCCTGCGTGTACTGCACCATCAACCCGCCATAGTGCGTATCCGCTCCGCGCTAGATCCTTCGCAAACTCAGGATGACCCTTCTCATTGAAGTAGGCATCCAAACTGAGCCATTATTCGGGGTCCCGGTATCTAGCCTATTTTCAACCGTAACCTTTTCCCTCCGCGAAAGTTTATATAGTTAGAGGCATGATGGCCGTCAGACGACCGGCAGCGAAAAAGCCCCAGCAGGAGGCGTCCGGCTCCCCACCAGGAGACGATCGTCTGCTCGTCGAAGCTGCCCAAAAAGATCCCAGCCGTTTTGCTGAACTGTACGAACTGAATTTCGCCCAGGTGTACGGCTACATCGCGAAGCGCGTCGGTGATCGCGACACAGCCCAGGACCTGACCTCGGACGTGTTCCACAAGGCCTTGGCTAATCTTCATAGTTTCGAATGGCGCGGCGTACCGTTTGCCGGATGGTTGCTGCGGATTGCCTCCAACATGATTGTCGACCGGTCAAAACGCGGAGCGAGAGAGATCACAGGTCAGGATGATCTCGCCGATCTTCCCGACCCGGGCGCGAAGCCCAGTCTGGTGGAAGCCGATGAATGCAAGCGGCTTTGTCTCCTCGTCGACCAGCTTCCTCCCGATCAGCGGCGCGTGATTGGCATGCGCTTCGCCGAAGAGAAAAGTATTCGTGAAATCGCCCAAACCCTGGGACGCACCGAAGGCGCCGTGAAGCAGCTTCAGTTTCGGGCGCTGCAAAACCTGCGTTCCCGTATGGAGGGTGCCAATGCCTAAGCGCTCTCTGCCCAATAAAGCTCCGAGCGAAGCAATGATCGAACAGCTTGACCAGGCCATTACTCATCTCCTGGCAGCTCCGCAGGCGAAACTTCATACGGAAGATCCCGAATTGTTGCCGCTGCTGCGCGTGGCTGCTGAACTGCGCCAGCTTCCGCGCGAAGACTTCAAGGCCCGCCTCAAATCTGATTTGCAAAGGAAATCATCCATGGCAACCGTGACAGAAACTGCTGCGTCCGCTCGAATCGTTGCCTCCCCGCGCCTGAGCTTTAAGAGCGTGGCCAAGGCGATCGAGTTTTACAAGAATGCTTTCGGAGCGAGAGAAACTTTCCGCTTCGAGGATGACGGGGGTGTCATCCACGCCGAAATCTTGATTGGAGATTCTCTCCTTATGCTGGCGGACGAGTGGCCCGAGGGCGGACGCTTCAGTCCGGAGACCACGGGCAATTCGCCGGTAGGGATGACAATCAGCGTTCCCGACGTCGACGCGTTCACCGAGCATGCGATCGCTGCCGGTGCCAAGCTGCAGCGCCCAATCACCGACCAGTTCTACGGCAAACGTGATGCGACTCTTCTCGACCCGTTCGGATATCCGTGGAACGTGTTTACGGTCACGGAAGAAATGTCCGTCGAGGAAATGCACCGCCGCTTCCGGGCGATGGTGGGCGGAGAGATGATGGGCGGAGAAAAGAAAAAGCCGGCCGTTGACCCGGTACCCAAAGGCTACAGCACCCTGACCACCTATCTCGTGGCGCAAGATGCCGACAGCCCTGATCGCCTTCATGACCAAAAGCTTTGGCGCGGAGGAAACTTTCCGCAGCGGTCCGGGGGCGGAAGGCGGCCTGCACTGCGAAGTGAAGATTGGCGATTCGATGCTGATGGTGGGCGGCGGAGGAGCTGGAATGAAATGGCGCGGCACCCCTATGCCGAGCGCGTTCCACATCTACGTGCCCGATTGCGATGCGACGTACGCTCGCGCACTAGAAGGCGGAGCCACCTCAATCCACGAACCCATGGACCAATTTTATGGAGAGCGATCCGCTGCGGTGAAGGACTCTGCCGGGAACTCCTGGTACATCGCGACTTACAAGGGCGACAGCTACAAGTCGGAAGGAGCGCCCACGTTGCAACCATATCTGCATCCGCTGCGCGCCGAGCCCGTGATCAATTTTCTAAAGCGTGCTTTCGGGGCGGAGGATCTAGGCCGACACACGACGCCGGATGGGGTCATCCATCATGTCACTTTGAAAATCGGAAACGCGCACATGGAAATGGGCGAAGCCCAGGGTCTTTATCAACCCATGCCGACGATGTTCTATCTCTACGTGGAAGATTGCGATGCTCTGTACAAGCGTGCAATGAGTGCCGGAGCGACATCGATTTCCGAGCCACAGGACCATCCTTACGGCGACCGCAGTGGCGGCGTAATCGATCCCTTCGGCAACAAGTGGTATATCGCCACCCATGTAAAAGACATGTAGAGGTTCGTGTGGTCGCGGGCGACGCGTCCGCGCCTAGGTAGCCACGACCGGCCCCTGCGTGGTCCGTAGCGCATCCAGCTTCGGCGGTGGGATAATGCCGACGAGGACATCCCGGTGATTGATCCCAAAATGACCCGAGCCCACGATGCCTGAGCCCAAGTCGGCCTTTACCCGCCGCGAATTTCTGGAAACGGCCGCAGGCGTTACCGTCGCCGGCAGTCTGCTGCCCCGAGTCTTTGCGGCTGAAATCAAGAACGGTATACCCTACCGCACGCTCGGTAACACCGGCGAAAATGTTTCGTGCATTGGACTGGGCGGATATCACCTGGGAAAGCAGGACGACGAGAAGGAAAGTATTCACATTATCCGTACCGCGCTCGACGAAGGCATCAATTTCCTCGACAACTGCTGGGACTATAACGACGGCGCCAGTGAAGTCCGCATGGGCAAAGCCCTGCGCGATGGATACCGGAAGAAAGCCTTCCTGATGACCAAGATTGACGCCCGTAGCCACGACGGCGCGGCCCGGCAGATTGACGAATCATTGCGCCGACTTCAGACCGATACCATCGACCTCCTCCAATTCCACGAAGTGATCCGCGATAACGATCCCGAACTCATCTTCGCCCCCAAGGGCGGGATGGAGGCGGTGCTTGAAGCCAAACAAAAAGGCAAAATCCGCTACATCGGTTTCACCGGACACAAGAGCCCCGACATCCACCTCAAAATGCTGGACGCCGCCTTTGCCCGGGACTTCACACTGAACACGGTGCAGATGCCACTGAATCTAATGGACGCCCACTACGACAGCTTCGAAAAGAAAGTCCTCCCGGTTCTGGTGAAACACAACATTGGAGTGCTGGGCATGAAGCCGATGGGTGACGGCCTGATCCTCAAGAGCAAAACAGCGGAACCGGTTGAGTGTCTCCAGTACGCGCTCACGCTGCCCACCAGCGTGGTCATCACCGGCTGCGATTCTCCTACCATCCTGCAACAGGCGCTGAAAGTGGCGCGTAGCTTCAGGCCACTGAGTGACGAGCAGATCGCTGGTCTTCTGGCGCGAACCGCGCCTGTAGCCCAAAAAGGCGAATGGGAGCTTTACAAGACATCGCACAACTTTGATGGAACGTATCAGAACCCGCAGTGGCTGGAGTAAAGGCCGGCTGCGCCGATTGACGAAGCTGAAGACGGAGTGCAGCCGCGAAGCGGCGGAAAAATAAAGCCCACGGCGTAAGCCGTGGGTCAAAGTGCAGCCCTGAAAGGGCGAAAGAGAGAACTTCGCGGAATTGGCCTGCCGGGAGAGTTTCAGGCCACGCGTTTCCCGAACCCTTCACAACTTCTTGAGTTCCTCCGCCAACTGCGAAGCCCGACGCAATGCCGCAACCTCTTTCTGGAGGCGATTGATTTCCTCCTCGCTTTCTCGCAGATAATTCTGATGTCTTTCCTGGAGGAGCGCGAGGTTACGGCTGGCCGGCCGAGGCGGGGTAGGCAGCCAATTATCGAACTCGACCCCAAAGCAATAGCCGTCCCTGCTGCGGATCGTTCCTTTCACCCGTGAGTAGGGCGCGGGCAACTCCACTTCCACGGGATCGCCGGGATGAAGATTGATACCGGCGTACAAGGCCAGACCGCCCTTGCTGATTTCAGTCAAACGCCCAGGCACGAAAACTTTTGTCTCCCCATCGCATTGAATCACAAAGACTTGTAGGTCGACTTGTTTCCTGGGCCAGCGACGCGTATTGAGGGGGGAGGGCGCCATGCGGAGAATGCGGTTGAGTTGGGTATTCCCAGTATGGAACGTTCTTCACAAGAGTAGGAGATTACGGAAGTGGTTGTCTCCCCGCTCAACTTCCGGGCCGGCAGTTGCTTTAGCTGAAGTTCTAGATGAAAATCCAGCCCCTCAGACTTAAAGGATATCCGCGATTGGTTGAATAGAACGCCAAGCGGGCAACTGGCCCGCCAGGAGAGGGTATGAACAAGATTGTGCTGGGGCTGGTAGTCGGCGGAATTCTGGGTATCTTTGACGGGCTTAGCGCCTAGTTCACGCCGGCAGTGCGGGCGCAACTGCTCGGCATTGTGATCGGGTCTACGGTGAAAGGACTGATTGCCGGCATTCTCATCGGCTACTTCGCGAAGAAAGTGAACTCGCTGCCGCTGGGACTTCTCTTCGGGCTGGGAATCGGTTTGTTGCTGGCCTACGGAGTCGCGGCCATGCCCGACCCAACCGGCAAACACTACTATTTCGAAATCATGCTGCCAGGTGGAATCGTGGGCATGATCGTCGGATATGCCACGCAGCGCTTCGGGCATTCGGCGCCGCAAGTAGGAAAGGCGTAAACCACCAAGGACACGAAGGTACACGAAGGAAATCGTAGGGGTTCCTTAGTGGATCTTCGTGTCCTCGTGGTTTACGCTTTCAGGGCGCCGCGATTGGTAGGTTGTCTCCGAACGCGGTAGAGTAGCGTTCGTCTATGTCCAATGACTCTGAGAAACAAATCGCTGCCCGCGCCAGCCTGCGCTTCGTGCGCGATGGTGACATCGTAGGCCTGGGAACAGGTTCTACCGCTACTTATGCAGTCCGCTTCCTCGGCGAGCGAGTTCAGGCTGGGTTGAAGATTCGTGGGATACCCACCTCGGTTCACACTCAGGAACTGGCGTCCAGCCTCGGCATTCCGCTCACCACGCTGGACGAGGTTCAGCAGATTGACGTGACCATCGATGGCGCCGACGAGGTGGACCCTCACTTGAGTCTGATAAAGGGTGGAGGTGGAGCGCTGCTGCGGGAAAAAATCGTCGCATCCGCCAGTAAGAAGCTGGTCATCATCGCCGACTCCAGCAAGCAGGTTCCGATGCTTGGCAAATTTCCGGTGCCGGTGGAAGTCATCAAGTTCGCGGAAGCTCTGGTGGCGAAAAAGGTTGCCGTGCTGGGCGCTTCCGTTAAAGTGCGGGCAGATGCGTCCGGTGGCAAGTTCATTACGGACGAAGGCAATCACATTCTGGACTGCAACTTCGGAGAGATTCCTGATCCGGCGGCGCTGGCCCGCAGTCTCGAATCCATGCCCGGCGTGGTGGAGCATGGACTTTTTATTGGGATGGCACGCGTTGCGGTGATTGGCAAAGGCGATCACGTTATAGAACTGCAACCGAGAAAAGTCTAGGCTGCAATCTCACGGAGCGCGCTCAGGAATCTCTCAACTTCCTCGGCCGTGTTGTAGTGCGCCAACCCAATGCGGAGGAAGCCGCCGTCTTTTTCCACGTCGAGACGTTCGCTGAGATTCAAGGCGTAATAGTTGCCGTCCCAGGTAAAGAAGCCGCGCTCGCCTAACTTCGTCGCGAGTTGCAGGGGAGTCTGGCCCGCGATGCGCACCGCGACCGTAGGACAACGCCGCTCCATTTTGGCCAGATCGCGAATGCCGTAAAACTTCAGCCCTGGAATGGTCAGCAATCCGCGAATCAGAGTTTCGGCCAGTCCGCGTTCATATTGCTGGATGGCGCCATAAGCCGCCAGCAGCGCCGCCCGCCGACTCGACGCCACGGGGTCAACCTGTCGGCCGAGGTCAGCGAGGTAATCCACGCAGGCGGTGATTCCCGCGATGCATTCATGATTCAACGTCCCCCACTCCCAGCGGCCAGGCACAGCGTTGGTGTTGGCGCGCAGCTTGTAGGGTTGCAGGCGCTGCAGGTGCTCGCGCTTGCCGTACAGGATGCCCATGTGCGGTCCGAAAAACTTGTAGCTTGAGCACACCAGAAAGTCACAATCCAGAGCGCGAACGTCAATGGGACCGTGGGGCGCATAGTGGACCGCATCGATGTAGACCAGCGCGCCCTTCTTGTGGGCGAGCCGGACAATCTCCGTTACGTCATTGATGGTCCCCACCGCATTCGAGGCGTAGCCGACGGCCACGACGCGGGTGCGCGTACTGATTTTTTGCTCCAGATCCGCGAGGTTGAGGGTGCAGTCGCCTTCGTTGATGTCGACGAACCGAATGTTCACGCCGCGCTCTTCGAGGGCGCGCCAGGGCGAGACATTGGCATCGTGGTCGAGATGGGTGAGCAGAATCTCATCGCCCGGTCCGAGTTCGCGGCCGATGGACCGACTGATGGCGAAAGTTAGCGTGGTCATGTTGGGCCCGAAGACCACCTCATCCGGATCGCTGCCGAAGAAATCCGCCATGGCGGCGCGGGCGTTGTCTACGACTGCGTCGGTCCGCTGGCTGGTGGCGTACGCGCCATGAGTGTTGGCGTTCGAGGTTTTCAGATATCCACTGATCGCGTCGATGACACGCTGCGGAACCTGGGTGCCGCCAGGGCCATCAAGGAAAACCGCTGGCTGTCCCGCAACCGTTTGGGACAGCGAAGGGAACTGAGCGCGCACCCGGGCAAGATCGAGCGCAGTAGTTTCGGTCGGTGCAATCGGCATAAGGTCTTGAGTTTTGCAGCGCCGGCGTCCGCCGGCTGTCCCGAGGGCGTCTCGCCCTCGGCGGTCATCAGGCGGTACTCAGCCCGTCATGCTGATTAACCCATCATGGTCGTGTGTTCCGGCTGGATCTTATAGATCACCCTTGTCTCCGTCGGCTGCCGGTAGGGATACTTGTCCACACCCAGATACTTCTTGGCCATTTTGTCGATGTGGTCATCGGCGCCCTCTTCTGTGATTTCAACCACGCGCCCGCGAATTTCCAGATAGCGGTAGGGATTTTCCGGATCGACGATGGCGAGAGCGATTCGTGGGTCTCGCCGCACATTGCGGTCTTTCTGGCGGCCCTTGGCGGAGTTGAAGACGACCAGATCGCCCTCCAGATCAACCCACACCGGAGTCACCTGCGGACGGCCGTCAGGCATTAATGTGCCCAGGCTGGCGAAAGCCCGCTTGGTAAACAGATCACGATACTTGTCGGGGATGGCTGAAGACATGAGTACCTCCTGAAATCAATGATCACCTGAATCTTTGGTTTGGAGATTATAGACTTTCCGGGCCGCGTGCCAAGCCCTGAAATCCACGATCATTCATACGAGGGATTTCCTTCGTGTACCTTCGGGATTAGCGGTTTTCCATCTGCTTAAATCTCCATTAAACTACTATCCATTTCGTGGCCTGAAATTATGGCACTGAAAGAACTGCAAGAAAATTCATGACCTCACGTCGGATCGCTGGAGCTCTCCTCACATTGATTGTGCTGTTTTGCGGCGTCGTGGCTGCTCAGACCGCAGCACCGCCTCCCACCGTGGTCTTCATGACCGACTTCGGAGTGGTGGATGACTCGGTCGCTCTTTGCAAAGGCGTCATGTACACGATCGCGCCCGAACTGCGCATCGTGGACCTCACCCATGAGGTCACGCCATTCTCCGTTCTCGATGGCGCCCGTTTTCTTTACGGTGCGACTCCGTATTTTCCCGCAGGCACGGTATTCGTGGTGGTGATTGATCCAGGAGTTGGAAGCACGCGTAAAGCCGTGGTCGTGAAGTCGAAGCGGGGACAGTACTTTGTGCTGCCCGACAACGGCCTGATGACACTGGTGCAGGATCGCGACGGAATCGAATCCGTGCGCGACATCACTAACCGCGACTGGATGATCGGGAGCGCATTATCGTCGACTTTTCACGGACGCGACATTTTTTCCCCAGTCGGCGCCCACCTCGCCCACGGCGAGGACTGGACGAAAATCGGACCCGAACTGCCGGTAAACAAACTGGTCCGCCTCGATCTGGTCGCACCCAGGCTCGACGATCATGGACTGAGCGGCGAAGTGATCGCCACCGACGGCCCGTTTGGCAATCTGGTGACGAACATCAGCGGCGAAGATTTTCTTAAGCTGGGCTACGGACACGGACAGAATGTGCACGTCACCATCGGTAAAACAGAAATGAACATTCCGTTCGTCCGCACCTTTAGCGACGTACCCCTGAAGAAGCCTCTGATCTACGTCGATTCGCGAGGCAACATAGCTTTGGCGGTGAACCAGGGTAGCTTTGCATCTTCATACTCCATCAAGCCGCCAGTCCCAATCGTCTTCTCACGCGCCGCCAAGTAAGCGCTATGGGTCCAGATGGTGCCCCGTCCAAGCTTCGCTTGGGCGGAAGAGTTTGGTACCAGAGCCAGCAGCAGTTCCCTCGACTGCGCTCGCTGCGCGTCGTTTCGGTCGGGATGACAGAGTTGTTTGGGGGAGCCAGAAGCCACCAGCAGCTACCGCAACTAGCGCGGTGAAGCTGGCAGCGCCTCACCCTTCGCCATCTCCGGCAAGACGGCCCTTATCAATGCTACAAAATCTTCTCTCACGCGTTCCCCGGTCTCAAGCACTTCCTCGTGATTGATTTCCTGATCGAGAATTCCCGCAGCCATGTTGGTCACGCATGAAATCGCGAGAACCTTGATTCCCATGTGGCGTGCGGCGATCACTTCCGGGACGGTCGACATTCCCACCAGGTCGGCGCCGATCGTGCGCAGGTAGCGAATCTCGGCAGGCGTCTCGTAGTTTGGTCCCAGCAATCCCGCGTATACGCCCTGATGGAGAGTCTTCCCTGCTTTTTTGGCCGCAGCCAGGGCAATCTCGCGGTAGGGCTTCCAGTAGGCCTGGGTCATGTCGGGGAAACGCGGGCCAAAGCGTTCATCATTCGGACCGGCCAGCGGATTCTTTCCCTGAAGATTGATGTGATCGGTGAGCACTACCAGCGCGCCCTGCTTGTATTCCAGATTGATTCCCCCGGCCGCATTGGTAAGAATCACGGAACGAATGTTCATGCAGTCAAATACCCGCATGGGGAATGCGACTTCCCTGGCGGAATAGCCTTCGTACAGATGCACGCGGCCTTGCATGGCGGCCACGGGAATACCCCCCGCACTGCCGATGACCATCTGCCCCGCGTGTCCGATGGCGGTCGAGCGCGGAAAGAATGGAATATTCGCATACGGAATGCGATTGGTTTCGGTAAGTTCGTCAGCGAATCCGCCCAGGCCGGACCCCAGCACCAGGGCGATCCTGGGGCGGAGAGCAGTTTGTGAAATCAGGAAGGCTGCGGCTGCCTGGGCGTTGTCAAAGTCTTGCAGTCTGCTCATACAAGGCCATTCTTAAAACCAGTTGTCGGTTCTACGGATTCCAGTTCTCAGTCAGTACTTCTGTTCGAATGCGAAGAACTCAGGTTCCATTCCCACTTGGAACGGCATTTTAAACGATAGCAAGTTCGTTGCGCCGTCCGCGAACGGCATAAACCACGAAGGACACGAAGGTACACGGAGTAACCCCAAGATTTCCTTCGCGTACCTTCGTGTCCTTGGTGGTTCAAGCTTTTCGCAAACCGCGCGAAGGAAGGCAAAATCCGCACGGCGCAGACTGCGCCTCCAGCGCCATTTTCCCCGTGATTTTAACAATTCCGTTGTTTGCGCGAATGCGAGGGTGGTCGATCACGATATCCAGAAAATGCGGGTCCGGCACCGAAGGTGGCGGCGCTTTCTCGAGGACTGCACCACGAACGCAGCGCATGCCTGTGGACGACCTGCACTCGATTGATTCTTAAACAGATAATCCGCTGCATTTTTCATTGACTATAAAAATGAAGGGAGTAAAACAAATTCGTTCTTTGACAGCTTCTGATAGTTTTCCCGGTTGGTGCGGCGTCCGGGGCTCAAGCCAAGTCACTCTCTGCGTCGCAAGATGACAGAGGGAAGGCGGGTAAGGGTCTATAGCAAAGCGCTGGTCGAGGCGAACAAGAAGATATGTCGGAGGCAGGATAGAGTCCTGAGGCGTCAGGCAGGTTTGTCCGGTTGGCGGTGAGCCCGGAGCCCAAGCACGATCGCGCGGAGCAACCCGCAAGGGTAGCTGCGAGTGCAGGTCGGTAAGGGTCTAAAGCGAGCTACTGGCCGAGACGAATGGGCTTAACACCACCTCAGGGCTCTTATTTTTGGTCTGCTCTTTTTCCTACCCGCGGTAATCAAGGCCCCTGCACTACTTGCAGCTTTTCACCCGGGACCAGGCGCGCCCGAAAGATGCTGTTCGTGGCTTCCACTTCTCCGACCGCGTCCACGTTCAGGTCATAGCTCCCCTGAGGCAGGTTTTCTGCGAAGGGAATTTCAAAGTCGTCGGTATCTTTTTTCAACGTAAAACGTTGATAGCCGACAGCCGTCGCGCGGCCAGCCTCATTCACCGCCAACGCCACCACCGTGAAATCGAAATCGTCCCCCGTACGGTTCGATACCCGGATCGCAGCTTCCAGACGGTGGCCCGTGATCTTGGGTTTCCTGCTCCACTCAACCACCAGCGGAGCCACTACGTCCAGCGTGTACTCTCTCTTCTTCACGGCATTGGGCTTGCCACTATCGGTTATAGTGACGACAAAGTGAAAGGTATCCACTTCGGTGGGCGCGCCACTCAGCGTTCCGTCAGGAGCCAGTTCAACACCGGGCGGCGGCGTTCCCGAGGTGACTTCCCAATTCAGAGGAGTGATGCCGCCTTGTGCTTCCAGTTTGAAGTGGTAAGGTCGCCGCAGAAATCCCTGAGGAAGAGGATCGGTCTGAAGCACAATCGGCTCGCCGGTCGCTGCGCCCTGCTGCGCCAGCGACGTTCCCAATAGAACAAGCGCCAGAAAAACCGATCCTGCGAGTCGCAGATACATAGTGGCTTAGATGGCACTTTAACACCGGACGGAAAGTTCAGGCTCCCCCAGAAGGACAATGCGGCGCGGGAGCAAACCCGAGTCATCCTGAGCGCAGCATCTTCGTTCGAGTTGCGAACGGAGATGTGCAGTCGAAGGACCGCTGTAAGCGGAGTGACTGCTGACATGCGCGCTGGGTTCCTAATTAATGTCGATACCAGGTCCGAGGAAACATGAGTCAAATCATTGCTACCGGGGGTCCTTCGCCCCTTCGCTCATGATGACTCTCCGAGCTTGCTTACTATTTCTTCACGGCTGCAAGAATCAGTTTTTGATTGTTCAGGATTTCGTTGAGCGAAGACTGGTTCTTCTTGATAATGCCCTGGTTGGATATGATCGTCTTTTGATTCTTTACGATCGAGAGTTGATTGGCCACGATAGTCTTTTGGTTCTTTACGATGGTGGCCTGGTTGGACAGGATGGTCTTTTGATTCGATAGAAGTTTGGCGTCCGCCATTTTTGTTTCTCCTTGGGATTGTTTGTCAGGAAAGTTTAGCACCCGGTCGGTGAACGGCTCCCCCTGATCTAAGAACTGGTTTCGAAACTCATCCAGCAACTAGCGAAGCCGGGGAAATAACCACGAACCGCGTGGGGGCGGGTGCCCCACTCGCCCAGGCAGGCGCAGTTCGACAAGGGTCAAGCCCTAGTCGGTAGCGACCATTCATCTTTGTACGGCGAATCCTGATCGAGCTTCGCTCGACCAGGGCGACGAGGCGTCCGCCCTACATGGTTCGTGGGGATTGCCCGGTTTCGCCTTCTGCGATGTTCGCGGTGCTCTCGGGCTTCTCACCCCGATAGACGCGCGCAATGCCGCGTACCAGGCGGCGCAGCGGCAGCCCTCCCTTGACGTCCGCGAAGAAAATTTCTCCCGACCTGGTTCCGCGGTAGAACCAGCGCTTCAGCAATGCGAGATGCTCCATGGTTTCGAGAGCGCTTTTCGTGTCGGCGGGTGGAAGCGTAGCCAGCGTCGCTTGTATCCGGCTCTCCATCGATTGCGATTTGGTGTGCTCCGCCGCGTGGATAGAGAAGGTGAGCGGGCTGCTGATCACTCCGCGGTCGACAAAGAAAAACACCACCGACTCCGGCTCGGATGATGGCTGCACCATGACGGCTGTGAGCTGGTCGATGCGGTGCACGATCTCCGGAAGTTGGCTGAGCACGGGTTTGAGCTTCTCAACTTTCGCGTGCAAAGCCGCGGCATCTTCGAATTGCAGACTCGCGGAAGCCTTCTCGCGCTGCGCCGTGATTTCGCGTACCAGGGAGTCTCCGCTGCTGTCGAAAAACCCCTGCACCCGGGCTACTTCCGCGCGATAGTCATCGTCCGTGCAGCCTTTGAAGCAAGGCGCCAGGCACATTTTCATTTCAGAGTAAATACAGCCGGGAAATGCGGGGTCAGGATGAAGATCGTCCACGCAGCGCCGCATCTTGAAGAAATCCAGCGCATCGTTGGCAAACTTTTCTGCTGCAGCGCGCGATGCGAACGGCCCGTAATAAAGAGAATGACCGCCCTGCCGCCCAAGCCGGGTCGTGATCGAGGCCCGCGGATACTCATTCTCGATATGCAACTTGATCAACGGCGCCAAACGGATTCGTAGCCGGTCCGAATATGTCTTCGGGAAAGCCGTCCGCAACTCGCGATACAGAAGCAATCCAGATTCGAAGTCGGAGCCCGTGGCGGTGAACTCCACCGAGCGGACGCGGTCGCGCAAATTCAGTCGACGGGTCTGATCGGGCGGCCCGAGCAGCCGTTGCAGCCGTCGGCGCAAGTTGGCGGTCTTGCTGACGTAGGGATCGGCCAGGGGATCGTCACCGCGCAACATAAACACTGCCGGCGCGCTTGGAGCTGCGGCGAACACTTCCGCATCGCGGTCCGGGATGAACTCGAGGCGCTCGGTCAGCACGGGGTCATTCTAGTTTGAATTCACCATGGAGGACACAGAGGACACGGAGGAACTTCAGGCGCGCATTAACCCGGATTCCAGGGCGGGCAAATTAAGTTTCTTTTAGGATTCAATTTTGATCCCCGAGAATCCGTGGCTGGTTTACCGAAAGCTTGCGCTACGGAATTTCTGGCGGAAATCTTCGCCTTCCATTTTTATAATGCGGCACATTTCGTGAAGCCGGGAGCGCATCCGTTCACCAATGCGGTCACCCAAAGTCTCACGGCGAGTGGATCTCTGGGCCCGCGCAAACTCCGAGGTCGCGTTCGAATACGGTTCCTGACCCGCATCGTCGGAAAAGTTTGTGGTGATAATCGTGGTGCGTTTGTCGTTATAGCGAGTGTTCAGGATCAGGCTGACCGTGTCCCAGACCCACTCCGTCGGCTTGACCGCGCCGAGTTCGTCAAGCACCAGTACCTCGGTTTCGAACACCGGGCGCAGGACGTCCAGCTCGGTGGCTTTCACGGAATCGTTGTAGGAGTTCTGGATCTGCTTCAGCAATTCACGGTAGTCGTAGAAGAGGCAGGCGATGTTTTTGTTGAGCAACTCCTTGATAATGCCAACCGCGAGATGGGTCTTACCCACTCCGATACTGCCGATCAGCAATAGCCCAGTGCTTTCCACCGGATACTCTTCCACAAATTTGCAGGCCGCCAGACGGGATGCCGCCAGGGCACGGTGTGGTCCGTCAAACTCGAAGTTCGAGAGCTCGCAGTGTTCGTACCGCTTGGGAATTCTGGCGGCCGCGAGCAGGGTCTGGTTACGCGCCTGAAGGCGGCAGTCACAACGGGTGACACGGCGATCGGCGCCGATGACGACTGCTTTCCAGCCCGTACCTTCACACAGAGGACAAACGTCTGCGACAACTTTCATGACCTGAATATTTTTCCTTCTCTAAACTGTGCCTCGTGGATTGATTTTGCGCAAGTGCCAAAGCCGGTGGATCTGTGTACATCCTGTGGAGTTGAGGACGGCGTTGTGGAGAGCTGAGGAAATACAGTCGACGGGTTCGCTCAATGTGGGCGCGAGGGCCCTCGTTCTTGTGGCTGCACCACGAACGCAGCACGATCGAGACGTTCGCGCCCACATTGTGCCGTGGTGGCTGTTATAAACGTTGAGATTCGGCGGCCCGCCGACAGTCCCAACGTACGGTGACTCAAAATCGGCACGGGGCGCGGATTTCCACAGTTGACAATCTCTTCTCGCGGTAGCTAAATAAGGGCCGTCGGGTTTCCCCACTCAGCGAGTGTTCATTCGTTCCTCCCCTGTGCGCGCTGGGGACCAACGAAACCTGCCAGGAGAGAAGATGAACAAAGCCGATCTTATTGACCGAATTTCAGCTAGCTGCCACATCAGCAAAGCCACGGCAGCCACGGCTATCGACACCACTGTCGACAGCATCACTTCTGCTCTGAAAAAAGGTGATCGGGTAGCCTTGATTGGTTTTGGCACGTTCTCTGTCTCACAGAGAAAAGCTCGCAACGGGCGTAACCCGCAAACGGGCGCCACCATCAAGATCGCTGCTCGGAAAGTCGCCAAGTTTTCTTCAGGAGCCGAACTCAAGAAAGCAGTGAACCGCGGCAAGTAGGCCAGATTGAATTGAAAACTTTCAACGCACGGCAGGAGGTCGGTCCTGCCGTTTTTTATTGCTGCATAGACCATGTGCGGACGGGTCTCCGATGTAAATGTGGGCGCGAGCGTCTCGCTCGGGCGGCATCATTTGGGGGCGCTGCAGCACGAGGGGGACGCTCGCGCCCACATCAGGTCCGGGTTGCTGAATCCTGCACGAATCCTTTAGAATCTAATGTCTCGAATAAGTTTGGAGATCCCATGAAGGCAGCGATTCATCCTAATTACAACGAAGTGCGCGTTATGTGCGCCTGCGGCAGCATCTTTGCGACCCGTTCGACCCATAAGGGCGATATCCACGTGGAAATCTGCTCAGCCTGCCACCCTTTCTTCACCGGCAAGCAGAAACTGATGGATACCGCGGGACGCGTCGAGCGCTTCCGCCGGAAATACGCCAAGGCGGAGCCAGCGAAGGCCGAACCGGCAAAGAAGTAACTGCGGCCACGGATTTTCCGCAGATCAGCAAGGAAGATCAGCACGGATTTTCGAGCCCCTGCTTTCGCAGGGGCTTTGTTTTTGGGGACAGGTAGAATAGGGCAGTCGTCGGTAAGGTTCTCAGGATTTAAGTTTTGCTGACAACTGAAGACCGACGACTGACGACTGATTCATGCGCAAGTATTGGGACAACTCGGGGCCAGTCGCGGGCGGGCCGCCCGCGGCCACACGTACCGTGCCGGTGCCTGCGTCCTTGACGATTGGGAATGTTCGCATTGCTCCCGCCACTGTGCTGGCTCCCATGGCTGGCGTCACCGATACCGTCTTTCGCCGCTTCATTCGCAACCTCGGCGGATGCGGACTCATCATGACCGAATTCACCTCGGCGGATGGCATTTTGCGCTCCAAGGACAAGAAGGCCAAGCTTTACCTGCACTTCTACGAAGACGAGCACCCCATCTCGGCCCAGCTTTTTGGTAGCGATCCCAAGGTGATGGCCGAGGCCGCGCGGCTGGTCGAGGGCTTGGGTTTCGACCTGGTCGACCTCAATCTGGGGTGTCCGGCGAAGAAAGTCGTGAAGTGCAACGGCGGCTCCGGCCTGCTGAAGGACCTCCCCGCAATCGGAAAGATCTTCGAGGCGGTGCGGGCCGCGGTCACGATTCCGTTCACTGTGAAGTTTCGCGCCGGCTGGGACGATGACAACATCGTCTGCGTCGAGTTGGCGAAGATGGCGGAAGACTGTGGCTTGTCTGCGGTGGCCTTACATGCTCGTACTCGCGAGCAGGGCTACAGCGGCCAGGCCCGCTGGGAATGGATTACGGCGATCAAAGACGCGGTGAAGATTCCAGTCATTGGAAATGGAGACATCCGCACGCCGGAAGACGCCTGCGCCATGGTGGCCCAGACCGGATGCGATGCGGTGATGATCGGCCGTATGGCGCCAGCGAATCCGTGGATATTCCGCCAGATCGAGCAATATTGTGTAGGGACGGGCGACCTCGCCCGCCCAGCCGAGCGCCAGCTCGGCAACTCTGGCGAGCTGATGCTCGCCTCCCCGGACCAGGGCGTCCGGGGCTACGTAGATCGTGCCGCAGTTCGTGGCTACGACGAGCCCAGCGAAGCTGACCGCTACCAGATGATCCGCACGTACTTTGAGATGTTGATCGAAGAAGAGATGCCGGGAGCTGAGGGTAAGATGAAGCAGTTCGCTTCATGGTTTACCCACGGTGTCGCCGGCGGCGCGGCCTTGCGCAAGGCGATCTATGAATCGAAGAGCCGGGTAGAAATCCTGTCCAGCGTGGAAGCCTTCTTCGAAAATCTTCTCGAACCGTGTGGCCGCGGGCGACCCGCCCGCGAGGTTTTGAGTTCAATCTCCTGATCTCTCGCAGCGTTTGACCACGAACCAGGTCGTCCTGCGCCGAAAGCTCCGCTCGTCGTTTCAGGCAAACCGCTGTTGAGCTTCGCACGACTGGGTAGATGGATATCTGCCCCTACGCGGATCTTGCTCTCCGCTTGCGTGCTTTCCGCTTTCCTGTGTGAGACAGCTGGACGTTGTGGGCTTTCACGATTGCTTTAATCAATCCGGGGAAACGCCCATCAATTTCCGCGCAGCGCGATGTGTTGCGCATCTCGACGCCTACACGCTCTCCCCGAATCAAACCGGATTCCCGGAGCGCCTTGAAGTGTTGGGATAAAGTTGATTTCGGGATGGTCTTATCGCTGACTCGCATAAAGCCCGAACAATTCTGCGGACAACCTGAGCCCGCAATCTGGGCGAAGATAGCCACCCGGGTCGGATCCGACAGCGCGTGCAGGATGGCTTCGACCGTGACATCCTCGATCGAGGGGTGAAAAAGAGGTCGCATGGGCCTTTATGATACTTTCCCTTGGGGTATTGTTCAATAGTTCATATGTTTAGAACTAATGAATCTCGCCGATACCCGTATACATCTTATCCCGCAGCAGTGAATTCAAGAGCTGCGCAACCCGAAGCAGGACACATCTATTCCGGCCCACGTAATTTTGAAAGGAATCTCATATGAGCAAGCTCAAAGGTAAGGTCGCAGTGGTTACGGGCGCATCCAAAGGCATCGGAGCCGCCATCGCCAAGTCACTCGCCGCCGAAGGTGCATCGGTCGTCGTGAATTACGCTTCCAGCAAGGCTGGCGCCGACAAGGTCGTCGCTGCCATCACCGCAGCCGGTGGCAAGGCTGTCGCCGTAGGCGGAGACGTTTCCAAAGCCCCCGAAGCCCAGGGCCTGATCGCGGCTGCCATCAAGAACTACGGACGTCTCGATATCCTGGTTAACAATTCCGGCGTCTACGAATTTGCTCCCATCGAGGACGTCACCGAAGAGTCGTTCCACAGGCTGTTTAACATCAACGTGCTTGGCCTCCTCCTGACCACTCAGGCAGCCGTCAAGCACCTTGGCGCAGGCGCCAGCATTATCAATATCGGGTCAGGTGTCAGCCGTATCACGCCACCAAACAGCTCGGTGTACACGGCAACCAAAGGCGCTGTCGATGCCATCACCGGTGTGTTGTCCCGCGAACTGGGACCAAAGAAGATCCGGGTCAACAGCATCAACCCCGGCATCGTCGAGACCGAAGGCACGCACACCGCAGGATTCATCGGGTCCGACTTCGAAAAGAACATCAACACTCAGGTGCCGCTCGGTCGGACGGGCCAGGTTGGCGACATCGCCGCGGTCGCAGCGTTTCTGGCTTCGGATGATTCCGGCTGGCTCACCGGCGAGCAGCTGCTGGCCACTGGCGGCATGCGGTAGTGTGGCATGACCTTCATACGCTATCCAGATGCGGCGCGTTCGCATCTCTGGATGAGGCTAACGATAGGTGAGCTTAGTTGGCTCCGGTGATCTGGATCTGATATTGCATGTCGGGGCGTGCGTCGCCGCGCCAATCGAAAACGTGCACGTAGAAGGTCACCGGGGGGCCACCGGTTGCCCCCGGGACCTGGAAACTCAGATCCGAGTCGCTGGACTTTGTATTTGGATTGTCGTCATTAATGCAACTATCCTTGTAGTCGTTGGGATCCGGATCGGGTACCAGTGGGGGGCTAAGGTACGCGGACATCGGATCGTTACACGTTGTATAGCGCTTGCCGGTACCGTCGACGATCTCCAGCACAGAGTCCAGCGGATCGGTTGAGCTCAGCCGTTTTGCCAGAATAGCAATTGAGACCGTAGAACCTCGGCTCGCAGTGAGCTTGTAAAAGTCGCCGTCCGCAGCAGTTGTGCTGGAATCGGAATACGGGCTGATCGTTGCAGCATAGGTGCCGTTCGTCAGGGCGGTCGCCTTTGCAATCGAGTCATTGCGGCCCAGTGGCGAGCTTCCAATTGTTATGGTGACGTAAGACCACGTCGTATCCGGCGGGCTGAAGGAATCTGTGACCTGTAAGACAGGCGTATATGTGCCTGCGGAGGTGGGCGTTCCGCTAATCAGACCAAGAGAGTCGAGCATGAGGCCCGGGGGAAGAGAGCCGGAACGCACATTCCAGGCGAATGGAGGCTGGCCATTCCTGGCCGCGACGCCCCAGCTATAAGGAACGCCGACGGTCCCGCCGGGGAAAGCGGTGTTCGCCATGACGGGGAGTAACGGAGTGATGGTGAATGTGAGGTTCGCCTGTGCGGTTTGAGGTGGCGAAGCTGAATCTTGCAATCTCACACCTATACTGTAATTGCCGATTTGTGTTGCGGCTCCGTCCAGAAAGTTGCCGTCTAGGTTCATCCCCGGCGGCAGGGTGCCGGAGATTAGCTTTGACGTTACCGGGGGTTCGCCGCCGGCAATGGAAATCGGAAACAGTCCGCCTGTATATCCCACTTGGATCGAGCCCAGGTTAGTCTGCAGGAACTGCAAGGGGCCAAATATCCACCAATCGAGACTGCTGGTACTAGTCTGCGGCGGTGTGCTCGAATCCGTGACACTCACGGCAAAACTTGAAGAAATAGCCTCTGTTGGAGTGCCTGAAAAACTGCCGGCAGTTGTATTGAAAGCGAGACCTTGAGGAATGAAGGGTACCGCCCAATGCAACGGCAACGTCCCATTTACGGCGACGAGGCTCCCGCTGTAGGGACGACTCTCGATACCGTTAGGCAAGCTCGTAGAGGTTATCTGCAGAATGGCAGTCACCACCATCGTGAATGATGCACTAACAGTCTGCTGCAGTACTCCCTGTCCGGAATCGTCGACCCGCAAAACAAATGTAAAGTTGCCGGCCT
The DNA here is from genome assembly GCA_963795245.1 of Terriglobia bacterium. Taxonomy (GTDB): domain Bacteria; phylum Acidobacteriota; class Terriglobia; order Terriglobales; family Acidobacteriaceae; genus JAIQFF01. The sequence goes on from CAWCHA010000002.1 coordinate 615,502, forward strand.
GAGTGGGAGTGCCTGCTATCTGGCCGGCGCCGCTGCCGTAGCTCGATATGCCCATTCCCGGCGGGAGAGTGCCCGACTGGACGGCGAAGTTATATCCTCGCGTGCCGCCGGAGGGGAAAAAAGAAAACTGGTAACCAATCCCGCGGTTTGCGTTTGGGAAGTGTACGTCGTTGATTCCCAGAGTAGCCACTACAGTAAACGTCTCCGCTTGGATGGTTTTCTGTGCCGGACTACTGGAATCTTGAACCTGCACCCGGAAGGAGTATCCACCGGGCACAGTGGGCGTGCCGCTCAGGACGCCCGCAGTCGAAAGACTTAGCCCACTGGGCAACAGGTCGAGGGAACTCCACGTCAACGCGCCTTGGCCTCCGGTTGCCTGAAAGGTGACGCTGTAAGACTGACCCTGAATTACGTTTGGCAGCGAAATAGTCTTGACTGAAAATACCAGCGGTGGGGGTGACGGTGGAGGAGTGTTACCACCGCCACTGCTTCCCCCGGCACCACCGCCACCACAACCCGCTGCAATGAGCACGACAACAAGTATCACCGGCCAAAGGAAACGCTTTGACTTCATGCGCGCTCCCACTCCAACATATAGTTGTCGAAGTTCCTTCGATTGTCCCGGAGCCGCGCTCCACCGTCTTCGAACTGGTCGAATCTTGGATTCGTGCCATTCAGAATGATGTCGATTCCCGTGATTGACTGGCCGGGAGAGGTCGGGATGACATCCTTCGCACCGGGATCGTCGTAAGAAGATTCCTGCTCGTTCCAGAACTCGGGGAAGCCTGGAAGAGGCACAGGGGGATCCAACGGACCGACACTGGAACCGCCACCGAACTGCGAATAGACGGATTCGACTTCGACTGTATAACTTTTGCCCGCGGGTACCGGTATCTCATAAGCGCCGGCGTAAACTGCGTTGCGCGATCCGAATTGGCTGCCGGCGGTGTTGTCGTCGAAAAACCCTGACGCAGGACACGGTGACCTGCCTGCCGGCGTGCATGGCAGATAATTCGAAGTGAACCTCTGTCCTGGATTCCCCGTAAAACGATATCCGGAAACGGCCGAGACCGCGATTCTGAGGGATTCATTTTGTGGGGTATTGGGGTTATCCGACTGCCGGGCTATGACATTGACGCCCTGGGTCGGAGTTTTTGCGTCAGAGAAATAGATCGTTCCCGAAATGATCGCGTAATTCGCCGAGAACGTGGCACTCGGATACAACTTTGAAATCCATGCCAGATCGTCAGGGGCGAGTTGCGGAAGGCCAGCATCCAGCCGGGCTTGGCAGAAGCTGACCGGAAACATCAGCGGCAAGCCGGCGAGTTCATCGGCATTGCAGGAACCGAATTGGCCTGTGTTCTGTGCAGAGGTGAAAAGATCCAGATTGATCTGAGAATGATCCAGACCAAGTAGATGGCCCATCTCGTGGATGATGGCTTGATTGAACTGATTTGCATCCAACTGGGGCGAGGTTACCCCGTCCTGAAAGGCTCCGTTCAGCAGGGCAAGGTCAGAAACGATGTGACCGCTGGCGCTCAACTTACACTGGCTGGAGAAGCCGATTACGTTAGGATCAACTCCTAATTGCGAGAGAATCGTGCGATTGGCATCGAAGATGATCGTGCTCTGGGTTCCAGCCTGGCACGACCCGAAGACTGCATTAAATTCGGCTGCAGTGCTGACATCTCCATCGCTGAATCCGGCGACCGGTAGTATCGGTCCGGCATTCTTAAAAGACACCGCAGCGGTGGGGACGCTCTGCCAGGTTTGAAACATCGCTTGAATGCGTGAAACTCCGGCCGCATTGGTTATCACTACGTGACCACCCGGGGTCAGGGCCATCGGCCCGCCGTCCACGCGATACTGGATCGGCATGGCGGCCGGGTCCCAAGTAAAGGGTTGCCCATCCACTCCAAAACCAGGACTACCCAGAAACAGTGGGCCTCCAGCGTGGACCAGAACAGGCGAACTGAGTGCAACACTGCACGCAGTGACGATCAGCATCATCTGGAGCCGCAACAAGACCGACGTCCTCATCGTGTCCCGCCCGCGAACTGTTTTATTAGCTCTTCCAGCTGCGAGAGAGGCACTGGACCGGTGCGATGTCGGGCCACCAAAGCCGTTGTGCTCTGCGATAGTCTTACATCACGCTGTGTCAACTGCGAAGTCATGTTAGCGAACAGTCCAACGTTGGCTTGACCGTTCGCCGCCATGGCGACCCCTTTAGGGCTTCGGAAAATCTCGAACCTGCCTTGTTCCATCCCTGCCGGGCTTGTAAGTCCGTAGGCACTGTTACCATTCAGAAGCAGCAGTAGTTCCTGTCCCTTCCTATATCCTCCCGCATCACGCTGGTCTCGCATGTCCCAAACGAATTGCCGGAAAGTAAGAGTAGATTCCGCCGCGCCTTTGAAGCTCTCCATGACCCGTATGGTGACCGCCACCGTGGTGAGGTTCTGCAATTGGGGATGTGGCTCCACGCGAACGCTAACTACGTGCCCATGAACAATCGTGGCTGATTGTTGCGACAACTGAATGATGTTGCGAGGAACTGTGAGAGCACTACGCTGAGCAAGGCCGGCAGTGCTGATGAGTAATAAAAGAACAGCTGACATCAAACGTCGCATAAGTCTTGAATAACTCGCCAAGTCACCTCAGCGGGCGGAAACTCTAATATAAGTGCGTACTTTTTTCAAGACCGTGAGTTGTCTCAAAAAGACACCTCCGAAGCTGCTCTTAATAGGCGAATAGATGCACATCATAGCCATGATTAGTAAGGTCGACTTTATGTCATCTATTCGATCAGTTGCTTGAAGTTAGGGACTGGGCCACTCGCATTTGGTCGGCGAGCTGGGCTCGCCCGCACGGGCGAGGGCGCCCGCGCCTACGCGTGCGGACACCGTTTCGCCTGTGTGGGGCTTCCAGCCTCATCTCACGCCTCTGACAGGTGTGAGCCGTGCTGGAAGTGGTATTGCAGTATTTTCGCGGCCAGAGTCGGGCTCACGGTGCTGCCTTCCGACCTCGCCGTTCGCACGATCTCGCCTCGGCAGACTACTTCTGCCGCCGACAGTCCCGCGATTTCCGCCGGCAGCACGAGATTGATTTCGAGCTGCGCGTTGGGAGCAATTGATTCTTCCGCCTGGAAGAGCATTCCGGAGCGGCTGATGTTTTCGGTTGTTCCCTCGCGCCATCCACTTTCTCCAAGCAGCCGGTATTTCATCGGCAGGTGAAGATCGAAGCGGGTTGCGCGGAAGGGGGAGGACACTTTGTTACGGCCACGAGCAATTGGAGCTTGAGCTAAGCGAGCAGACATTTGAATCTCCTGAGGGAGTGGGGTATCGAGCATCTCCCGCACTTTGGATCTGAGTGCGGAGAGGGTAAAGGGCTTTTGGAGGAGGGTAATGCCCTCGTCCAGCGTGCCGTTGTGGCCAATGTAGTTCTCCGTGTAGCCCGACATGTACAGAATCCTCATCTCAGGACGCATCGGAGACAGTTTGTTGGCCAATTCACGCCCGTTCATTCCCGGCATGATGACGTCGGTCAGCAGCAGGTGAATGGGGCCTGGGTGTGCCTGGGAAATTTTGATTGCAGAGCCGCCGTCGGGAGCGTCGATCACGTTGTATCCCTGATTTTCCAGAGACTGACGCGCCAGGCGGCGCAGATTTTCTTCATCTTCCACCAGCAAAATCGTTTCGTGACCCTTGCTCGTCTGTTCCTGGGCCAGGGCCGGCTGTGTGGCGAGTGCTTCTCCTGTGGCGCTGAAGCGGGGCAGGTAAATCTTGAATGAAGTGCCTTTGCCGGTTTCGCTGAACAGCCAGATGTAGCCTTCGCTTTGTTTGACGATGCCGTAAACGGTGGACAATCCCAGACCCGTTCCCTTCAATCCCTTGGTGGTATAGAAGGGCTCGAAGATGTGAGCCTGGGTCTCGGCGTCCATGCCCATGCCGGTGTCGCTGATAGCCAGCATCACGTAGTCGCCAGGCTTTACCGGCGCATGGAAGCGGGCGTAGTTAGCGTCCAGGGTGACGTTGGCCGTCTCGATAGTCAGCTTCCCGCCTTTCGGCATGGCGTCGCGCGCATTGACCGCCAGGTTCATGATGACTTGCTCGATCTGTCCGGGATCGGCTTTGACCGCTCCGATTTCCTGCCCCGAAATCATGACCAGATCAATGTCTTCCCCGATCAGCCGGGTCAACATCTTTACGTTTTCGGAAACTACGCTGTTCAGGTCGACGATCTTGGGATCCAGCATCTGCTTGCGGCTGAAGGCGAGTAGCTGGCGGGTGAGAGAGGTGGCACGCGCGGCAGCGTTTGCAATCTCCCGCGCATGCCCTTGCATTTCCTGATCGGGGCCGATACGTTCCATCAGGAACTCGGAGTATCCCGAGATCACCATGAGCAGGTTGTTGAAGTCGTGGGCGATGCCACCGGCCAGCCTGCCTATCGCTTCCATCTTCTGGGCCTGACGAAGTTGCTGCTCCAGGGTGCGGCGTTCAGTGACATCCTCGGCGAAGAGTTCGAAGAAAATAGTATTTCGTTCGTCGCGGAAGGCGCGTCCGGAGAGGCGCACACTGACGATGGTGCGGTCGTTACGCACCCAGTCAGCGGCCAATCCCTGAAATTTTTCCAGCAGGCGCAGATTGTCAGCCAGGACAAACCACTGCTGCGAATCGGAATACAGGTTGGCCAGATTGCGGCCGACCAGTTCTGCTCCAGAACCGTATCCCAGCATGGAGACCAGCGCGGGGTTTACGTCCAGCAGAATGCCGGCCGAATCGCAGCGGCACACACCATAAGGAGCGTGGGTCACCAGCGAGCGGAAATTAACCTCAGAACGGCGCAGCCCTTCCTGAGCGGAGCGCAAAGCGGCGTTGAAAGAACAGATCAGCCCGGCCACGAATACGAACAGCGCTAGATGTATGACGGCGCGGCGATAGTCGGATGCGCTTCGGGCTCCGGCAAACGAAAAATACGCGCTGACCGTGAGGGCAAAAGAGGTAGCGACCACGCCGGGCTTCCACCCGCCATACCAGGCGCTGACCATGATCGCGACCGCGAACACGACGAGGCGGCTCTCGACTACGTCGGCAAGCAGGAAGGCTGGAATGAGAGCAAGAATTATGCTCAGGACAGCGACGCCGTATCGGAGGACTGGGGCCCGAGCCGGAGTGATGCTGCGTTTGCGAAGTAGAAGGGGGAGCTTCGCTCGCATGAGTCAAATTTAATTCCCGGAATGGGATAGCGCGAGTTACGGGAGTTCATATAGCGGTGTGCCAATCGGCACCACTGTCAGATTTAGCAGTGGAGGCAACCCATGAGGTTCAGCAGGCAACGCGATTTTGGGCCGTCATCCGGTAGGGACGTCAGTCCCGAAGGATCTGGCGCCCAGCGTCACGATCGTCGTTAAGTGCATGTGCGCTTCGCGACAGATGCTTCGCAAGCTCAGCATGGCGCAATTCATTGCAGGGCGCGGGTTTGAACCGACCGAAGACCTCCCCGGTACCGGGACTTGCGTACAGGCGCAGGAAACTGGAAACTATGGGCCCATGAATATAGGCCTCTTCGGCGGAACGTTCGATCCTATCCATCACGGACATCTGTCTCTGGCGCGAGCGGCAAAAGAGCGCTGTGAACTGGGACGCATCTACTTTGTGCCGGCCAATGTTCCACCGCACAAGCAGAACCAGCCCATCTCTGCATTCTTCCATCGCTATGCCATGGTGGTGCTGGCCACGATGGGCGAAAAGACTTTTGTGCCCTCTCTTCTGGAGGCCCCGGGCGTAGGCGCCGCTCCTGCTGCAAAAGGGAAGGCCTCAAAAGAAACGGTTCCAGGCGCGAACTACAGCATCGACACGGTGAGGCGGTTGAAAGAGTCGCTGAAGAAAATCGATCGCGTATTTTTTCTGATCGGCATCGATGCCTTTGCCGAGATCGCACATTGGCATCAGGCGGAAGCGTTATTTCGCGAAGTCGAGTTCATCGTCGCCAGCCGCCCGGGACACTCTCTGGCGGACGTGGCCAACGCCCTGCCGGAAAAGATCCGTCCTCCGCAGTCCGTCAGTCAGCCTTTCGCCAAACAACCCGCCAAAGGAGACCTCGTGCTGAAAGGAGCGACCATCCACTTACTCGAAAACGTGCACCAGCCAGTTTCCGCCACAGCGATCCGCGAGGCAGTGATAGCAAAGAAGCCGCTGCGCAAGTTCGTGGACCCGCCGGTCGAGGAGTACATAAAAAAAGAGGGGCTGTATCTATAGTCGTCAGTCGTCAGTCGTCAGAACACCGTCGTTGGTCGTTGGTCCTTGGTCGTTGGCCCATCCATGCTGAACGAGCCGGTGATTATGCTTCATCGACTGGTGTTCCCGTCCAGGACCTCAGCTACAATGAATTGGCCAACAACCAACGACCAATGGCCAACGACTGAATGATAAAACTACAGGTTTCCGAAGCTATCCGTGCCTGCCTCGACAAGAAGGCAGAAGAAATCACCATTCTGGAACTGGAAAAAGGATCGGGAGCGTTCACCGACTACTTCGTGGTGTGCAGCGGAACCAATCCACGGCAGGTCCAGGCCATTGCAGACGAAGTGGAACTTCGCCTGAAGGGGACCGGAGTGCGGCCCACACACACTGAGGGCTACCGGCAAGCCGAGTGGGTGTTGATTGACTACGTCGACTTCGTGGTCCACATTTTTTCGGAGAAGGCGCGCAAGTTTTACGATCTCGAACGGCTCTGGAAGTCGGCCCGCCGCATGGAACCAGCAGAGTTGGTGGAGGCCAAGCCGAAACGTACCGCTGCACGCGGCGTAAGAAAAAAGCGGGCCTAGCGGTAGTGGCTGAATTGAAACGCATCTCAGGGTAGCGTCATCCTGAGGGACCTCAGTCCCGAAGGATCTGGCGCGCAGCTGCAAAATTGTTGGTCTGCTTCATAGCCGCCCCACGCCAGATGCTTCGCAAGCTCAGCATGACGCCGTTGCTGAAGGACGTTAGTCACAAATTCGGCCACTACCGGGCCTAGCCTGGAGGTCTCTATGTCCTCCGTGTCCTCTGTGGTTAAATCCTAGTTGTGAAGCTCAAAGTTGCCTGGATCGGCAAAACGAAAGAAGCCGCCATCCAGTCTCTGACCGACGAATACCTTAAGCGTCTATCGCGCTACGTCGAAGTCGAAAGCTCGTCCCTCAAAGACGAAGAAGCGCTATTAAAGCTTTCCGCCGCGAATGCCCGTCCCCGGCACACGCTGGTGCTTCTCGACGGACGGGGCAAGCAGTTTTCCTCGGAAGAGCTGGCAAAATTTATTGGCGACTATCAGGACCGGAATCCTCTGCCTCTGCTGTTCGCGGTGGGAGCGGCCGACGGATTCTCTGATCAGGCCCGCCAGGCGGCCACGCTGGTGCTCTCGCTGGGCAAAATGACGCTGGCGCACGAACTGGCGAGGGTTGTTCTGCTGGAGCAGTTATATCGTGCATTCACCATCCTAAAGTCCCATCCCTATCACATGGGACACTGAGCAGATCCTGGAATCCAGCCGTGTACCTTCGTGACGTTCCCTCGATTCCGCTTAGAGGTTTAGAGTTGGGAAGTCAGCAAAAGATCGCTGGGTAGTCAGCCCTCCCCTTAAAGGACTTTCGCAAATGAAGAATCCGTTTGAAGTGTTGAAGACCAAGGAAAAGGAAGTCGCCCAGGTTAAGAAAGAAATCAATGCGCTGCGGGTTACCATCCAGTTGATCGGGGACGAGAAATCGGCAATCTCCGATCCCAAGGTGGACCTGCGCAGCGTAATCGAGATGCCGTAGGTTCGGTTCTCCTCGTTAGACCCCTAAGCAAGGCGAAAGCACGGGCCCCCACCCGTGCTTTTTGCTTTTTCCTGCTTCGCAAGCTTTAGCATGACGCCTTTGTAGCTTGAGACTGCTTGTGCTATTCCTTTCCCGTTTGTCTTTAGCCCGTTTGTCTTTAGCCCGTTTGTCTTTAGCCCGTTTGTCTTTAGTAAGATAGCCTCGGCAGCACCGACCGCGAGTCCTCAATCCAAGTCTTGTAAGGCGTCATCCTGAGACACTTCAGTCCCGAAGGATCTTGCGCGCACCGGTACGATCGTAGGCAGAGTGCATATCCGCTCCGCGCAAGATGCTCTCGCTAGCTCAGCATGACGCCTTTGCAGCTTGAGACGGCCTCCTGCACGAGCGAGACGCTCGCGCCCACATTCTTCAGAACAGGTACAATAAAAGATTCGCCGGTATGTCGGACATCCGCCGTGGTCTCATCATCGTGAATACCGGCCCAGGCAAAGGCAAAACCACTGCCGCCATGGGTACCGGTCTGAGGGCGGTTGGCCAGGGCATGCGCGTCCTGATGCTCCAGTTTTTAAAGGGATCATGGCACTATGGCGAACTGGACGCCGTTCAGGCCTTTGGCGATAAGTTCATCATGAAACAGATGGGCCGCGGTTTCGTGAAAGTCGGAGCCGAAAAGCCCGATCCAGAAGATGTCCGCATGGTGGAGGAGGCCTGGGCGGAAGCAGCCAAGGCGATCAGCTCCGGCACCTGGGACCTGGTCATTCTGGACGAGATCAATTACGCCATCAGCTACGGCATGCTCGACCCGGCCAAGGTGGTGGAGACTCTGAAGAGCAAACCCGAAATGGTGCACATTATCTTGACCGGCCGGAACGCCCATCCGACAATTGTCGAGGCGGCTGACACCGTGACTGAAATGCGCCAAGTCAAGCACGCCTACGAAAAGGGCGTAATGGCCCAGCGGGGGATCGAGTACTAGAAAACCGTCGTTGGTCGTTGGCCCCTGGTCTGGCAAATCCCCCAGACCTGAGGACTAAGGCGTTTTGCCAACGCCAACGACCAATGACCAACGACCAACGACGAATTTATGGCCTGGTTCAAACGAGAAGCCGGTGAGCTGGATACTTCGGGCGAGCGCAAAGTTCGCACCGAGGGACTGTGGGTGAAATGTGATACCTGCCGCCAGATTATCTGGAAGAAAGACCTCGAAGAGAACCTTAACGTTTGTCCCAAGTGCGATCGGCATTTCAGGATCGACGCCCGCGCCCGCCTGGCCCAACTTCTGGATGACAATGAATACGAGGTCTCCGACGCCAACCTGGCCTCGACCGATCCGCTGAAGTTTGTGGATCTCAAGGCCTATTCGGCGCGCCTGAAGCAGGCCCAGGCTGACACCGGTCTCAAGGATGCGGTGATCAATGCCCGGGGCAAATTGAACGGACGCACCGTGATCGTCAGTTCAATGGAATACGCCTTCATTGGCGGAAGTATGGGAGCTGTAGTCGGCGAGGCCATCACCCGGGCCATTGAGCAGGCCACTGAAGCCAGGGTGCCCATCGTGATCGTGTCCGCTTCGGGCGGAGCGCGCATGATGGAAGGCGTCATCAGCCTGATGCAGCTGGCCAAGATCTCAGCCACTCTGGCGCGTTTGGATGAAGCCAGGGTGCCGTTTATCTCAATCCTTACCGACCCAACCACGGGAGGCGTGACCGCTTCCTTCGCCATGCTTGGCGACCTGAACATCGCCGAACCTGGAGCCCTGATTGGGTTTGCCGGCCCCCGAGTGATTGAGCAGACTATCCGCCAGAAGCTTCCCGCTGGCTTCCAGCGCAGTGAATTTCTGCTCGAACACGGCATGCTGGATGCCGTCGTCCACCGGCGTCAGCTGAAGGCGTATATCTCCCGGGCGCTGGATTTCATGGATCAGTCTGGAAATCGGACCTCGGTCGTCGGCCGTCAGACTTCAGCATAGAGAACAGTCGTCAGTCCTCAGTCCTCGGTCTTCAGCCAATCCACGGTGTCCACGTCGGGACCCGTCTCCCTCAATTCAGCCCCGCAACTATGCATTTCAATGGCATGGGCTCGAATGCCTAAACCTGAAGCTGCTAACCTAGGATTCGGCTGAAGACTGACGACTGATGTCCTCCTACGAAACCGCCATCGCTCGCATGTTCGCCTTGGGTCATGAACTGGCCCAAACGCCTTCGTACAAGTTCGATTTGGCGCACATGCGTGTCTTGCTCGCCGCACTGGACAATCCCGAACGCCGCTTTCCCAGCGTTTTGATCGCAGGGACAAACGGCAAGGGTTCTACAGCTTCGACGTTGGCGGCGATTCTGCAGGCTTCGGGTTTGCGCACCGGCCTTTATACCTCTCCGCATCTGGTGCGAATCAACGAGCGCATACGGATCGATGGTGCGCAGATCAGTGACGACGACTTCGCCCTGGTCCACGATCTGGTTGATCGCACCGCCGACCGCCTGGTCAGCGATGGTGAACTTCCCTGGCATCCCAGCTTCTTCGAGATGTTGACCGCGATCGCATTTGAGCATTTCGCACGACGGAAAATGGACATAGCAGTCCTGGAAGTCGGCATGGGCGGGCGGCTGGACGCGACCAACGTAGTCGAGCCACGAGTCAGCATCATCACTGATATTTCACTCGACCATCAGAAATATCTGGGCGACACCGTGACTGAGATCACTGCTGAGAAGGCGGGGATCATCCGTCCCGGCGGCATGGTGGTCACGTTGCCACAGCAACCGCAGGCCAACGACGTCATAGGAAACACGATTCTGGATCGGGGAGCGCAGGCAGTGAATGCGGTGCCGTATGTGCCGCCGGTGAGCCCGGCCAGCAGTGAATACCGCGCAGACAGCGCGGCCATGATACCGGTCTCCCGCTATCCCATGCAGGTCATGGGCGAGCAGATTCTGGTCGAAACTCCGCTGCTCGGGCGGCATCAGCTGAGAAATGTCGCACTGGCAATTGCCGCCGCGGAAGAACTCAGCCATCAGGGTTTTCCGGTGACGGCCTCCTCGATCGAAAGGGGCATCAGGGAAACGCATTGGCCGGGACGATTCCAGGTGCTGCCCGCCAAGGATGGCGCGCCCGAGTATGTGTTTGATGTGGCCCACAATCCAGCCGGAGCATGGGCGCTGCGTTCGACCCTGTCGGCTGGATATCCCGATCGGCCCCTGACGTTTGTTTTTGGCGCGATGCGCGATAAGGCCATCGGCGAGATGGCGGAGATTCTGTTTCCCTTGGCGGACCGCGTGATTGCTACCCGCGCCGACAATCCGCGCTCGGCCAGTCCTGAAGAAATTCGGGAGGCGGCGTCGCGGACCTCGACTCAGATTGAAGAGGCCGCAGACGTGGCGTCCGCCATCGAAACGGCGAAAAAAGAAGCCCGGCAGGATAGCGTGGTGGTGATTACCGGATCGATATACATTGTAGGAGAGGCGATGCGACTGCTCGGCGTGCGCATCTAAACAGGCAGTGCCATCCGTGAAAACACCATTCGAGATGGATAGCGCGACCGAACTGGCTCCGTCGCAATCGTTGACTGTGGCCGATTCCGGGCGTCACGGCTGGCTTAGCCGCTTGCGTTCCTATTTCATCTTCGATCCTCTCATCTGGATGTACACCGTTGTCCTGGGAATCATTTCCGTTCCCGTATCGCTTTTTGGAAACCAGGGCCGCATCCTGCACAGCTTCGCGCGCTTTTGGTCCTGGCTGATCATGAAGACGATCGCTTCGCCCACAAAAGTGACTGGGCTGGACGCGATTGATACTTCGAAGCCCCACGTCTACGCGGTCAATCACGCTTCCGCGCTCGATATTCCTGTGCTGTACGTGTATCTGCCATTTGAGTTCCGCATTGCGTTCAAGAAGGAGTTGCTGGCCTATCCGATTGTGGGTTGGCATCTCAAACGCTCGGGACAGATTTGCGTGGACCAGCAGAACCCGGTGCGATCGATCGGGAGCATCCGCGCTGCCCTTAAGAGTTTGAAAGGCGGAATGCCTTTCGTGATTTTCCCGGAAGGCGGCCGCACCCCCGACGGCGAGATCAAACCTTTCTTGCCCGGGGCGTTATTTCTCGCCATCAAAGCGCAAGTGGACGTTGTGCCGGTTGCGCTGGTGGGAACCTTCGAGTTGCTGCCGATGAATACTTACCACATCAAGTGTCGGCCGCTGGAGATGCGTGTGGGCGCGCCAATTTCAACCGCAGGCTATACGCTGCGCAATATGGAAGAGCTTTCGGAACGGGTGCACGGGGCGGTGGAGGAGTTGTACAAGAAACGATCTGTTTAAAAAGAGTGCGCCCCTGTCATTCTGAGCGGAGTCGAAGGATCCCTAACAGTAGCAAAGTCTGCAGGTTTTTCCTCTGCGGGCAAACTCCCAACAAAGTTCAGACCGTCGCTGCAAGAGGGGTCCTTCGACTCTGCTCAGGATGACATTGTGCTGCGGTTAGCTGGCGGCTTCGACCGGCTGCATTCGAAGTTCTTCCACTTTTCTGGAGATGGCGTACTTCAGATCGTCGACTCCTTTGCCGGTCACGGCTGAGATCGGGTAGAGCTCCAGTTTATTCTTCTTGCAATAGCGTTTGAGCTTGGCCAATTTCTCTTTGTTCGCTGCATCGATCTTGGAAGCCACCATGATTACCGGTTTCTCTTCGAGATGGGCCCCGAAGCTGGCCAGCTCTTCGGCGATCACTTCTACATCTTTCACCGGATCAGGCCTGCCGCTAGAGTCGGAGACATCCACCATGTGCACCAGAAGGCGGTTGCGTTCGATGTGACGCAGGAACTGCGTGCCCAGTCCAGCGCCGGTGTGCGCGCCTTCAATCAATCCGGGAATATCCGCTACGACGAAGCTTTTCTCGTCGGGCGGTTGACCAACCACCGCCACTCCGAGATTCGGTTGCAGCGTGGTGAAGGGATAATCCGCAATCTTCGGCTTGGCCGCCGAGATGACGGAGATCAATGTGGACTTGCCCACGTTGGGATAGCCGACGAGGCCAACATCGGCCAGAAGCTTCAGTTCCAGGCGGAACATGCGCTCCTCGCCGGGCCGACCCGGTTCATGCTCTCGCGGCGCCTGGTGTGTGGATGTAGCGAAGCGCGCATTGCCGCGTCCACCGCGCCCGCCGCAGGCTACGACGATGCGATCGTCGGGGCTTGAGAAGTCGTGTATTTTCTCCCCAGTTTCGTCGTCGTAAAGAATCGTGCCCACCGGGACTTTCAGCAGAACGTCCACGCCCTCGCGTCCGGTGCAGTTCGAGCCCTCGCCGTGACGTCCGCGTTGCGCCTTGTATTCCGGATTGAAACGGAAGTGCACCAGCGTGTTGTGGCGCTCGCTGGATTCCATAATGACGTCGCCGCCCTTGCCGCCATCACCGCCGGAGGGTCCGCCTCGCGGGATAAACTTCTCCCTGCGGAAAGCCATGCAGCCATTCCCGCCGTCCCCAGCCTTGACCCGAATTTTTGCCTCATCGATAAACACAGTCGTCACCACGAACCAACGCAGGGGCGGGTGCCCTCCCCGCCCATCCGAGCAAAGCCCGGCAGAGGTATGCTTTCACTGAAAGCTGATGGCTGAGAGCTGACAGCTTAAAGAAAAAAGCCCCGGCCAGATAGGCGAGGCTCTGTAGGGTATCTCCAGTTCGTTCCGAGGGAAGCTACTTTGCTTCCAGCGGTTCGACCATGACGAACTTGCCCATCGAACCCTTGTTGAGGAACTTGATGCGTCCGCTGATCTTGGCGAAGAGCGTGTCGTCTTTGCCGCGACCGACGTTGAGACCGGGTTTGACCCGTGTGCCCCTCTGGCGCACGATGATGGTGCCGCCCGGGACAATCTGTCCGCCAAAAGCCTTGAAGCCTAATCGCTGCGCGTTAGAGTCGCGTCCGTTTCGTGAACTGCCTAGACCTTTTTTATGTGCCATGTATTTTCCAGTTTCTGATTGCTGGTTTCCGGTTTCAGCCGGGCGCTACTTTTTCTTTTTTGGAGCTGATTTCTTGGGGGCTGCCTTTTTTGGGGCTGCTTTTTTCGCCGGACTTTTCGCGGCTTTCGCGTGAGCCTTTGGAGCTTCTTCTGCCTCCGCCCTTTCCTTCTTTGGCTTCGCTACTTTCTTGGGAAGCTCGGGAGCGGTGAATTTCTGTCCATTGAAAGCAATTTCCGTGATGCGAACTGCCGTGTAGCCCTGGCGATGTCCGCGCAGCTTTTTGTACTGCTTCTTGCGCTTGTAATGGAACACCAGAATTTTCGCGCCGCGACCCTGCTCCATAACTTCGCCGGTCACGAGCGCTGCGGACTCAGGTCGGCCGATCTGACCGGCCTCGCCCGAGACGGCCAGCACGTCGTTGAACTCGATCTTTCCGTCAGTGCCGTCGCCTTGGTTCTCGACTCGAATCACATCGCCGGGCGCCACCCGGTACTGTTTACCACCGGCGCGGATGACCGCGTACATACTTATGCCTCCGTCCAATCTTGTGCCCGTCGCGGCCTGGCGCGATTGCGGGGAGCCTGCTGAATTTCCTGTGCTTGCTTTCCGCGTCGGCGCTTTCGGCAACGAATGCGGGGCGGCTCCAGAACGGAACCGTGAGTACAGGCAAACTCAACTATTTTAGCGTGTGCTGTGGAAAAGCGTCAAACCGTGACATGTCCGGAGGTCAGTGGGCGCCTGCGTCCCGCTCGTGTCTGCTGGTGTTCGTGACGTTGCCGCACGAGCGGGACGCTCGCGCCCAGCATTGAATCGATTGGAAGCCGTCTCCACTTTGAGCTTTCCGCCGACCTATGCGACAATTCCTCGCCGAATTGGAGGAACTGCAATGCATAAGCGCTTCTTTCTGACCCTGTTGTGTGTGCTCGCGCTGACGCTTTCCAGCTTTGCCGCGCATAAATCGAAGAAGAAGACGGTCGCGCCGACCGCTCCCGGATAAAGCCTATCTACAGAAAATTCTGGACGGCTGGAGTGCAGGCAATGTTGACAACATGGCCCAGTACTACGACCAGGGCGACTACAACTTCTTCGATATCGCTCCGCTGAAATACAGCAATTGGGGCGAGTATCAGAAGGGCGTCACCGAACTATTGAAGTCGTACAAGAGCCTAAAACTGACATTAAATGACGACACCCAGATCCATACCGACGGCAATCTGACCTGGACGACGAGCACGGTCAAGGAAGATGCCCTCACCGCCGCGGGGAAACACGAAATGGCTGTCCTGCGCTGGACTCTGATTTTCGAAAAGCAGGCCGGCAAGTGGATGATTGTGCACGAGCACATGTCCGAGCCATTGCAGTAACGCACACCAATTGCGGGCGGGGCTGCGGTTCCGTCCGTCCTCCTCGTTTCACGTTTCATCCCGGTGTTAAGATGTGCTCCCATGGCCGACGCTGAATCGATTCTTGGGCAAACGGTCTCCCACTATCGAATCGTCGACAAGCTGGGCGGCGGAGGGATGGGTGTTGTCTACAAGGCCGAGGATACTTCCCTCGGCCGCTTCGTCGCCCTAAAGTTTCTTCCAGACGACATCGCGCATGATCCTCAGGCGCTGGAACGCTTTCGTCGAGAAGCCCGCGCCGCGTCCGCTCTGAATCATCCGAACATTTGTACCATCTACGAAATTGGCGAACACGATGGTTTGCGTTTCATCGTGATGGAGTACCTCGAAGGCAAGACTCTGCGCGAGGCGATACTGGGCCGCCCGCTTGAAATTGACCGCTTGGTTGACCTTGGGCATCGAAATAGCAGACGCGCTCGATGCCGCTCACGCCAAAGGCATTGTTCATCGCGATATCAAGCCCGCCAATCTGTTTGAGACCAATCGCGGACACGCAAAAATTCTCGACTTCGGTCTGGCCAAGATGAGTGCACCAGCTGATTCAAAGTTCGGCGAAGCCAAGACATTGACCGAAGAGCATCTCACCAGCCCCGGCAGCGCGCTCGGTACCGTAGCCTACATGTCTCCCGAACAGGCTCTGGGAAAGGATCTCGACGCCCGCACCGATTTGTTTTCCTTCGGCTCCGTGCTTTACGAGATGGCCACCGGAACCCTTCCCTTTCGAGGGGACACCTCTGCCGCCCTGTTCAATGCAATCCTCAACAAGGAACCGGCGCCGGCCCTTCGCTTGAATCCCGACCTTCCCGCGGAACTGGAGCGCATCACCCGTAAAGCTCTGGAGAAAGATCGCGACGTTCGTTACCAGAGCGCCGCCGAACTTCGGGCCGATCTCAAACGCCTCAAGCGGGACAGCACTTCAGGGAAGGTAGAGGCCGCGACTGCGCCGGTGACTGTCGCGAAATCTCGCTGGCCTTGGGCAGCAGGCGCTTTCCTGATGGCCATCGTGGTGATCGCGCTCTGGTGGCTGCTGTCTCCAATTCCGCCGCCCAAAATTACCGGAACCACGCAGATCACCCATGATGGCATTCTTAAATTCGCTCCACTGACTGACGGTGTCCGCATCTATTTCGCGGAAAGCATCGACGCTCAGTACAAGATCTTTCAGGTTTCTGCTGCCGGGGGCGAGGTCGCTTCCATCCCGACCCCGTTCACTAATGTTTTCCCGAGGGACATTTCCGCCGACCATTCTGAGCTGCTTGTTGCCAACATGGTTTCAGAAGGTATTTACGGCTTTTCCATCTTGCCCTTACCAGCTGGTTCTCCCCGCCAGATGCCCATCGGCGCACGAGACGCGGCATGGTCCCCCGATGGCCAACAACTCATCCTCGGTCAGGGTTCTGATTTGTATCTCGCAAAACACGATGGCACCGACGTCCACAAGCTTTTGTCTCTCCATGGACGCGCGAGAGGTGCGAGATTTTCGCTCGACGGCACCCGCATTCGATTTACCCTGACGGACTTGATCGATGGCTCATCCGCTTTGTGGGAGGTGCGCTCCGACGGAACAGGATTGCGACCGCTGCTTTCGGGCTGGAACAATCCCCCGCAGGAGTGCTGTGGCAAGTGGACCCGCGACGGGGCCTACTACATTTTTCAAAGCACAAACGGGGCTGGAACTAACCTTTGGGCCATGCCGGACAAACCCCGTCTTTTCCGCCGCGAGAGCATGACGCCGGTTCAACTTACCACCGGTCCGATCAATTACAGCGACGTCGAGCCTGGCAATGGTGGTAATAAGCTCTTCACGGTTGGCACCCAGCCGCGCGGAGAGCTAGAGCGTTATGATCCGCGTTCCAAGCTGTTTGTTCCCTTTCTTGGCGGCATCTCGGGCGGTGACCTGGAATTCAGCCGCGATGGCCAGTGGGTCACATACGTCGCATATCCCGGCGACGTCCTTTGGCGGAGCCGAGCCGACGGAAGCGAACGATTACAACTCTCTTACCCGCCGCAGCACGCTACGCTTCCACATTGGTCGCCCGACGGGAAGCAGATTGCTTACGTTGTCGGCGAGGCAGGAAAGCCGTGGAAGATTTTTCTGGTTTCTGCCCAGGGAGGGCCGCCGCAGGAGTTGTTGCCGGAGCATCTCAATGAAGTCGATCCCTCATGGTCGCCCGATGGCTCTCGCTTGGTTTTCGGGCGCTTGACCCTGTCTTCCGGTTCAGACGTTCAGGCGATTTTTGTGGTTGACCTGAAGACCCGCCAGATCTCAACCATCCCCGGGTCGGAGGGTCTGTTCGGACCACGCTGGTCGCCCGATGGCCGTTACCTGGCGGCCGAAGTTGCGGCTGACCAAACGGTATTGAAGCTCTTCGATTTTCAAACCCAGAAGTGGTCGGACTGGGCAAAAACTGAGGCTGTGATTGGCTATACTTCCTGGTCGCGGGACGGAAAATATTTCTATTTTGACAGCCAGTTCACGGACAAACCGTTGTTCGGTCGACTCAAGTTGGGACAAAGTCAGTTTGAGCGAATCGTCGACTTGAAGGGAATCAGTCGTTACGCTGGGCCGTTTGGTCAGTGGATTGGTGTCGGGCCGGATGACTCTCCAATCCTCGCTCGCGACATCAGTACCCAGGAAATCTATGCTCTCGACGTGCAGTTCCCGTAGTTGAATCAGCACGCGAGACCAACGAACAAGGATCAGTAGGCTTTCGCGAAGAAATACACCGTCATCCCCGTTCCCACCAGAATCACAAATCTTCGTATCCACGCCTGAGGCAGCTTCTGTGCATAGTGCGCCCCGAAATATCCTCCCACCAGAGCGCCCACGATCATGACGGCGGCTTGCGGCCAATAAATCGCCCCTTTTACCACGAACACCAGCGCGGCTATGCCGTTGATGGTGATTCCGAGAATGCTTTTAAGAGCGTTCATGGCGTGGATATTGGTCATGCCGAGAGCCGACAGCATGGCAAGGTTGACGATGCCGATGCCGCCCCCGAAATAGCCGCCATATACCGCTACCCCCAATTCGAAAATGGACGCGCCCACGATGGCCGCCACGGTTGCGTCGTGTCCCATGCTCGACGCCCGGTTGCCGGCCAGGTGCTTGCCGAAGATGAAAAGTAGTGTCGCCCCCAGCATCAGCCACGGCAACACGCGCAAAAAAGTGTGAGGCGGAGTTCGCAGGAGCAGAACCGCACCGGCGATTCCGCCGATCAGGCTGGTGAAAATAAGCGGCAGCAGCACCCGTCGAGGTACGTTGAGGTGATTGCGATATGCGCCTCCACTGGCGGCCGCGCCGGTCCAGAGTGCCAAGGCGTTGGTTGCGTTCGCCGGGATCGGAGGCACGCCCATGAACAGAAGCGCAGGAAAAGTCAGGAAGCTGCCTCCGCCAGCAACCGCATTCTGGGCTCCACCAAGAATGCCGATAGCAAGCAGGAAGATGGCATGATTGAGCGTCAAGAATAAAGGTTTATCACAAGGAACAACCACGTGGGGACAACCGCCCCGGTTGTCCAGCCGAGCGAAGCTCGACAAGGTTTTGTGCACAGAACAAATAGCGGAGCTTCGCTCCGCCGGACAACCGAGGGCGGTTGTCCCCACGTGGTCCGTGCGTAGGCTTGCTACCGTTTCACGTTCAGCACCGTCTGATCGCAAGCACTTCCGCACGGAGACGCAATGATGAAAACTTTGAGAAGCTGCCCGATAATCCTGATCGTCCTTACTCTTACTTGTCTTGCCGCCCCCCGCCAGAACACTGCAGCTCAACCCAAGCCTTGTGCCGAGCCGGAACAGAAGCAGCTCGAATTCTGGATTGGCGAATGGGACCTGACCTGGCCGGGAAATAATCCTGGTGAAACCGCTCACGGGACGAACAGCATCAAGCGCATCCTCGATGGCTGCATCGTCCAGGAGAATTTCTCCGGCGGAAACGCCATGCATCTCCGGGGGCAGAGCGTTTCCATCTTCGACATACACGGGGGCAAGTGGAAGCAGACCTGGGTCGACAACGAAGGCGGCTATCTGGACTTCGTAGGTGAATTCAAGGATGGACAGATGGTGCTGGCCCGCGAGGCCACGCGTCCCGACGGCACCAAGGGGTTACAGCGCATGGTGTTCAAGAACATCACGCAGAACGAGTTCGACTGGAGTTGGGAGGGCTCTAAAGACGGCGGCAAAACCTGGACGGTCCAATGGCCCATTCACTACAAGCGCAGGACGTAGGGGCCGTGCCTGCCTATTTGGGACCGGGTCTCTGATCAGGTGGCGCCGACCGGGCCGAAGACCCGGTCCCACCCAAACTGCCAACACTAGTCCCCGGTCGCGGCCGCGGCGCGTGATGAAACCCGATCACGAATGTCGCGGGCTTTGCTGGCCAGGTTGCTGCGGGTTTCTTCGCCGCTGGCCGGCGCCAGCAACAAACCTACTCCAATGCCGATGCCCAAACCCAACAGCGCGGCCGCCGCTGTGCCCAAGGCATTGCCATCTTCGCCCCGGATGACGTCGCTGGCGCGGCTGACGCGATCTGCGGCAGTCTCATAGGTGTCTTGTGCTTTCGAGCGGAAGTCTTCGACCGTTCCGCCCATGCGATTCCGCCACGAATCGAGTAAATAGACGCCCGTTCCCAGCAGAACATTTAAAAGTACTTTATCTTTGCGTGTTCCCATTTTCACTTCTCCAGACGAGCAATACTCGCCAGTATCAAGATGCGGAAAGCCAGCTAGCGGTTGGCACTATTTTCGCACAGGACGTGCGGATATAAGAGCCCCTGAATCCGGTCAACATCTTTCCCCTTCCCAATCCGGACTTTGTAGCGCCGGCCTCTGGCCACCTTTAGGGTGGTCACCGCTCACCCCATCGGGCCGGCGGGACTGCGGCGCTGCCCTGACTCGCATTATTTACCGCGATATCTTTTTTACCTCGACATCCGGAGCAGTGCTGTATAGTTGCGATTGCTTTCTTTTCCTTTCGTTATCCTGGCAGGTTCGCAGGCGCGCGCAATTGTGCGTTTACGGCAGATCGGAGTAGTTATGGATCGGACGGCGAAATTGGTGCTGACGTTCTTCCTATTTCTCGTGTGTAGTTCGTGGGCTCAAACCACGGGCGCAGCACCTGACCAGAGCCAGATCGGCTACAAGTCGGCCGCCGATGCTGAGCAGAAAAAGACTCTCCTGCTGCGCGATTTTCATCCCGTTTCGATGCTGCACGTTCCCGTGCACCAGGTACCGAAAGCCAAGTACTACGTCGTCGACGTTCACAATCACATCAACGACGCCCTCGGCATCGATGAGCACATGGACCCGAAACGCGTAGTCGAGATCATGGACGCCACCAACGTGAAAACCGTGATCATCCTGACCGGCTTATGGGGCGACAAATTGCAGCATGTGATCGACGAGATGGTGAAGCCCTATCCGGGCCGGTTCATCGTCTTCACCCAGATTGACTGGAGCAGGATTGACGAGCCGGATTTCGGTCCGGCGATGGTGCGTCAGTTGGACGATGCTGTCAGCCGGGGGGCTCGCGGGCTCAAAGTCCTGAAAGACCTCGGCCTGGGCGCGCGTGGCAAAAACGGAAAGCTCATCGCGATCGACGATCCCCGGATCGATCCCATCTGGCAGGAGTGCGGGCGGCTGGGCATCCCCGTGTCCATTCACACCGGGGACCCCGAAGCCTTTTTCCATCCCACGGATGGCACGAATGAACGATACGAAGAGTTGAACGAGCATCCCGACTGGAGCTTTGCCGCTCCAGAGTATCCCAAGCTTGATCAATTGCTGGAGGCCCGCAACCGCGTCTTTGCCCGGCATCCCGAGACCCGTTTCGTTTCCTTGCATATGGGCTGGCCGGAAAATCTGCCCTGGGTGGCGCGCATGCTGGACGAGCATCCCAATGTGATGGTGGAGTTTGGCGCGCGGGAAGCGGAGCTGGGACGGCAGCCGCGGCAAACCCGCGAATTGTTCCTGAAATATCAGGACCGCGTCATGTTCGGCACCGACAATGGCATGGACGAAGAGATGTATCGCAATCTCTTCCGCTGGCTGGAGACTGCGGACGAATCATTCGATCCGTGGGGATATCCGGGGCAGGGTCGATGGGAGATTTACGGCATGGCCTTGCCGGATTCCGTACTGGAAAAGATTTATCACGTGAATGCGGAGCGCATGTTCAAACAGTTCAAGGGATTATCCAAGTAATTTTCCGACGGAGCCAACAATGAAAACGGTGACTGCTGTAAGAGCGTGCTTCGACCATGTCCGGACAGGCAAATCATTGCTCGTGTTCGCGCCGCTGCTTTTTCTGGGCGCGAGCTGTAGCCGTCCGCCGGCGAAGACTGAAACTCCGGCGCCCGAGGCTTCACAGATCAAGGTCGATGTCAGGACTGGCGGGCCGATTGTTCTGACCACCAGCTCCGCCGAGTTCCAGATATTGCCTTCGGGATACATTCAGGCATCCCTGCTGAAGGGTGACCAAAAGCTCACGCTCGACCAGCCGGGCACCGCCGCCAGCGACGTTCTGATGCAGGATGGCAAACCCGTGCAGTTTGCCCTGGACCTCTCCGCCGCCAAAATTGTGGACAGCCCAGGCAAACTGGGCCGCGGCAAGCGTCTGGAAATTCCGGCACATGCGCAGGATTCGTCTGCCTCGAATATTCAGCGCACACTTGACATCGAAGTTTACGACGGGTTCCCGAATCTTCTGCTTTCGAGCGCGGAGTACAAAAACACCGGCGCGGCAGATGTTCACATCGACCGCGTCATCGAGCAGCAACACAAGTTCGATGCCAGGCTGGCGCAAAAGCCGAGCGGAGATAAAGATACAGACAAAAAAGATGACAAGAAAGTCCAGCCCTACGACATGTGGAGTTTCCACGGCGCCAGCTATGACTGGGGAAAAGACGACGTCATAAAACTGGGCCGCAGCTTCGCGCAACCGAACGCAATGGGAGCGGACGTGAAAGGCGGCTATGGCGGCGGTATCCCCGTGGTCGCCGTCTGGACCGCTTCGGTCGGTGAGGCGGTTGGACACGTCGAGACTCTGCCGCTCACCCTATCGATACCGGTCAAAGTGGAAAGCGACGGCGTCAGCGCCAGCGTCGATATTGCGGCTGATACCACGCTCAAAGCTGGAGAAACATATTCCACTCCGCGTAGTTTTGTTTCCGTCTACTCCGGCGATTTCTACGAGCCGCTGCACCTGTGGTCGAGCGTGTTGCAGAAAGAAGGATGGGAAATCCCCAAGCCTTCCAGCGAAGCCTACAACGTGAGCTGGTGCGGATGGGGTTATGAATTCAATGTCACTCCCGCACAGATGCTGGGCACGGTCCCGAAGTTGAAAGAGTTCGGCATCAAGTGGGCCACGCTCGACGATCGCTGGTTCGACACTTACGGAGACTGGAATCCCCGCAACGAGACTTTTCCCGGCGACTCCATCAAGAAAATGAATGACGACTTCCACAAGCAGGGAATCCTGGTGCAGCTCTGGTGGCTTCCCCTGGGCGTGGAAGACGGCCAGGGCCGGTGGGAATCGCACAAGTACATCGTGTCAAAAGTTGTGCAAGAGCATCCCGAGTGGCTGATTCTTGACAAAGAGGGGAAGCATGCCCGCATGACGCGCGACCTGGCGACGTTGTGTCCGGCGGTGCCTGAGGTGCAGGCCTACTACAAAAAGTTGACCGAGAAGTTTATCGGCGAGTGGGGTTTCGACGGTTCCAAGCTGGACAATATTTACAGCACGCCCATGTGCTATAACCCGGCGCATCATCACAAGTCGCCTCAAGACTCAGTCAACGCCATGGCGGATGTGTACAAGACGATTTTCCAGACCAGCCGCGCGCTCAAGCCTGAGAGCGTGACCCAGAGCTGCCCCTGCGGCACGCCTCCATCGCTGGCCTGGCTGCCCTACCTCGATCAGGCGGTCACCGCCGACCCCGTGGGCGCGGTGCAGGTTCGCCGCCGTATCAAGATGTACAAAGCTCTGCTGGGACCGGAATCCGCGGTCTATGGCGATCACGTGGAGCTCTCCACCATGGATCGCATCGGCAACAACTGGAAGGAACACGGCGAAGATTTTGCCTCCACCATCGGCGTGGGAGGAGTGGTCGGCACGAAATTCGTATGGCCCGATCCCGGTCCGAAGTTTAAGGCCGTCGCCCTGACTCCGGAGAAGGACGCGCACTGGAAAAAGTGGATCGATATTTACAACCAGAAGATGCTCTCCAAGGGAACGTTCCGCAATCTGTATGTCTACGGATACGACTTCCCTGAAGCCTACGCCATCGAAAAAGATGGAAAGATGTACTACGCCTTCTTCGCCCCCGAGAGAGGCGCGTGGAAAGGTGAACTCGAACTGCGCGGGCTCACCCCCGGCAGCTACCACGTCCGCGACTACACCGATGGCAAGGATCTGGGAACGATTGAGGCGACTGCCGATACCGCGCCAAAACTTAAAACGGACTTCAAAGACCATCTGCTGCTGGAGGTAGCCAAGTAGCATGGCTGGTGAAGTGATTCAGTTGGGTGGAGCAGGGCTTCAGCCTGCAATATTCGTACACATGAGTTGGGCTTTAGCCCGGCGGTACATACCTCGCAACTCGGCCTGGTAGATGTACCTCAGCGGCTGAAGCCGCCACATATCGGCACGGTAATGCAGCGCTGAAGCGCTTCTCCACCGCGACGGGTGACCGAGAGTCACCTGCCCTGATGTCTGATTGAAGTTTCTAATTCAAGCCGCCGATAAAGGCTTGCGATCATGGGAACTCAGGCACAGTCAGCTCCGGAGCAGAAATCTATCCCGTACGTTGCCCGGCAACCGATCCTGGCTTCGGACGAGAAGGTTTTGGGCTACGAATTGTTGTTCCACCAGGGTCCGGAAGATGAAACCCGCGTCGCCTCCGATGTCGAAGGCGTGACCAGCGCCATTATCGACACCTTGAACGTAATCGGCCTGGGCGTGTTGTGCGACGGACATCGCGCTTTCATCGACTGCAATCACCAGATGCTGTTGATGGAATATTTCTCGCTGTTGCCGCCCGAAGTTGTCGTCGAAATTCAGGAGAGTGTCCCTGCGGATGACGCCGTGGTCGCGGTGTGCCGGCGGCTGAAAGACGGCGGATACCAGATCGCTCTGGATGATTTCGTACCGAGCGATGCGCGGCAGGCCCTGATCCCTTACGCGGATTTCATCAAAGTCGACCTCAAGAAGGTTTCAACCACAGACAGCACGGCGATGGTTGCCCGGTACGCCAGCCGGCAGACTCGCATGCTGGCGCAAAGAGTCGAATCACGGCAGGATTTTGCCACCGCAAAAAAGAGCGGCTTCACCGAATTTCAAGGTTACTTCTTTCACCAGGTCGAACATTTGCGCGCCCGGCAAATTCCAGCGAGCCAGGCGACTTACCTGCGACTGCTGCGGGCCATCGCAAAGACTGACGTGAACTTTAATGAAATCGAAGACCTGATCAAGCGCGAGCCCTCGCTGTGTTACCGGTTATTGCGCTACATGAATTCGCCGCTGCTCGGCCTGACCACTCCGGTTCTCTCTATCCGCCACGGCTTGAACTTGCTGGGGGAACGCGAACTGGTGCGTTGGATCCGTATGGCGACGGCCATGGTCATGGGTCAGGACAAGTCTTCCGACCTGGTTTTGTCCTCCCTGGTGCGGGCGCGTTTCTGCGAGATCATTGCTCCCAAGTTAAGAAATGTGAAGTCGGATCTATACCTGATGGGCCTGTTGTCCTTGATGGGCGCGATCCTGGAAGCGCCAATGGGAGTCATCCTCGAGGAATTGCCCCTCGATCCTGATACCAAGTCGCAACTGTTGATAGGCAAGACCGGTGGCAGGACTCCGCTGTCTCCCGTCTACGACCTCATGATCGCGAGAGAGGCTGGCAATTGGGAACTGGTCACCAAGCTGGGAAAAGAACTCGACCTGTCACTGTATTTCATGTCTGAGAGTTACAACGAAGCCATGCGCTGGGCCCACCAGGCTACCAGCGTCACCCGCCCCTCGCAGCCTTGAAGCCAGCATCGCTTTCAAGATCATTCCTGTCGGATGTTGTTATCCGCCATGCTCGCGCAGAAAGCGCTCCCGATATTCCTTGTCTCGGAAGGCCTCAGTTCCTCCCGGACGCGTGACTGAAAGCGCGCCGGCGCGATTGCCGCTGGCCAGGCAGGCCGTCAAGTCTGAACCTCGTAGATATTCGTGCAAAAAGCCGGCGTCAAAGCTGTCACCCGCGCCCACTGCATCCACCGCCGTGACTTTCAGTGAAGGGCTGGTGAAGCGCTCTTTGCCACGCTGCGCCAGCGCGCCTTCCTGTCCCAACTTCACCACGACCAATGGAACCATCTCCGCCAGTTGCTGGATGGCGATCTCGGGATCAGTCGTTCCGGTAATTCTGGTGGCTTCGCGCTCGTTGGGAAGCAGAACATCCACATACTTCAATAGATCATTCAGCACTCCACCCCAAAGATCTTGCGGATCGTCATTGGTATCAAGCGAGATGGAAAGCCCTGCCGCCTTGAGCCGGCGAAACAGTTCGACCAGGTCGGGCTGCAAGCCTTGCTGCAAATAAAGCGAAGAAAGATGGAAATGACGGGAATCTGAAAGATATCCGAAGTCGAGATCCTTCAACGAAAGTTCAGCGATGGTGCCGGAGTAGGTGAGGATGTTGCGCCACCCGGTGTGATGCAGAATGACGGTCAGTCCCGTGGTGGTGAGCCCGTGTTTCCGGCGCACTTGTGAAACATCCACGCCGCCTTCAGACAAGCGGTCGAGCGCAATCTGTCCCAGCGAGTCTTCCCCAATCAGTGACTGGAAGCCTACACGGCTTCCCAGCGCCGCCAGGTTGTGAGCCACGATCGCGGAAGAGCTGCCCAGTGTGAGCATCATGCGATCAGCCAGGAGTTCCCGCTCGGGCGGAAGCTCGTCCGGCAGCCCGTAAAGGATGAGGTCAAGATTCAGTTCGCCGGCAAACGTAACGTCAAATCGAGCCATGCAGGGGCCTTTGAGCAGGATATTTGTTGAGTGAGGATCGTCGGCCATTATAGACGCAAGAAAGAAGCCACGATGAAACGGGTACCCGCTCAAGCTCCTTTTAGGCGGTGATTTGGGCAGCGCCGCCGTCATTTAATAAATCTCGGCAGCACCAAACCGCAGTTCAGCATCGAAGGGTCATGTCATTCGATATGCATCAATTTCCTGATCCCTCGTCTCCGCCCATTGATGAACCGCCGGTTGGCCCTGACAGCATTCCGGTGCGGGAACCGAATCCGATTCCAGGTCCTGATGTACCGGTGCGCGAACCTGATCCAGCGGTACCAAATCAGATTTAATCTGAGGATGTAAAAATTGAGGTGGTGGACCCGGAGAGACTTGAACTCCCAACCCCTGCGTTCGAAGCGCAGTGCTCTATCCAGTTGAGCTACGGGTCCGTGTTGCGGACTAGCGTTCAACATTGTAGTGCAGCAACCTACCTTCGCACCACGAACCACGTGGGGACAACCGCCCTCGCTTGTCCGGTTAAGCGCAGCTCGACAGCTTTTCTCTCGCTCAGTCAAGACAAACGCGGAGCCTTGCTCCGCCGGACAACCGAGGGCGGTTGTCCCCAAGCAGTTCGTGGCAAGGTCCACGTACGCGAAGCTGGGGCTACGCTAAAATTGACCTTGAGGTGAATCAATGTCCGGTGCTGGAATGCCCGAGCCCTGGTTACGAGGTACGTTACAGGATATTCCGCCCGTCCAGCGAGCCGTTATCCATGCGCTGGAACTGGCTGGTGAGGACCTGGAGCGCTGGTGCGGAGGTTTGAACGATCAACAGGTCAATGCGCGTCCGTTCGGATTGCAGCCAGTCGCGTTCCATTTTCGCCATATTTCCAGAAGCCTGGACCGGCTGCTCAGTTACGCCGAAGGGCAGAGTTTGACCAGCGAACAGGTGGCCGCGCTCAAAACGGAGTTGGATCCAGGCGCGGAGCGCGACTTGCTTTTCGAGGAGTTGCGCTCGTCGTTAGCACGCAGTGTGAGCCGGGTTCGCGCTTTCGACGTGACAGCCCTTGAGCAAAGCCGCGCCGTCGGAAAGAAGGGTATGCCTACGACGGTTGCAGGCTTGCTGGTGCACGTCGCCGATCACACCCAGCGTCACGTGGGTCAAGCCATCACGTCGGCCAGGATTGTGACCGCGCAAGGTTCCTAGTGGCCCCTGTTCCCCGGATCGCATCAAGCAAATGTGGGCGCGAGCGTCCCGCTCGTGCGGCAGTGAAACGGACCACACCTTCGGCTGCGTCAATCTGGCAGCAAGTGATATCCTTCCCGACCATGGCCGTTAGCATGTTTTCCAAAACCAGAATTCTCATTTTCACGCTGGGCCTGCTCGTGGCCCCAGCTGTGCTGGCCGCGCAGGAAAGCTCGCTGGCTGCCGCCCCTCCCATGGGATGGAATAGCTGGAACAAATTTGGCTGCAACGTGACTGAAGACCTGATCAGGCAAATGGCCGACGCCATGGTGAAGTCAGGCATGAAGGATGCCGGTTATCAATACGTCGTCATCGACGATTGCTGGCAGGTGGAGCGCGACGCTGCGGGCAACATCGTGCCCGATGCCAAACATTTTCCTTCTGGGATCAAAGCCCTCGCGGACTATGTACATTCGCTCGGCCTCAAGTTCGGGATCTACTCCGACGCCGGGGTTAAGACCTGTGCCAAGCGGCCCGGCAGTCTGGGTCACGAATATCAGGATGCCTTGCAGTATGCCGCCTGGGGTGTCGACTACCTGAAATACGACTGGTGTAACACGACGACGCAAAATGCCCAGGCTGCTTACGCGCTCATCCGCAATGCGCTGAATGCGACGGGCCGGCCGATCGTGTTAAGCATTTGCGAGTGGGGCACTGCTAAGCCCTGGCTCTGGGGCAAAGCCGTTGGCGGAAATCTTTGGCGCACCACGGGCGATATCCGTGACCAGTGGGAGAGTAAAGACCCGCATCATCTGGGCATGCTCGACATCCTCGACTTGCAGGATGGCCTCGACAGTTTTGCCGGACCGGGCCACTGGAACGATCCCGACATGCTCGAGGTAGGTAATGGCGGCATGACCACGGAAGAGTATCGCGCTCACTTCAGCCTGTGGTCCATTCTGGCGGCGCCGTTGATCGCTGGAAACGATCTGCGCGATATGAAACCCGAAATTCACGACATCCTGACCAACAAAGAAGTGATTGCCGTGAATCAGGACGCGCTCGGTAGTGAAGGCCGGCGAGTTATGAAGAACGGCGACCTCGAAGTCTGGGCCAAGCAGATGCAGGACGGCAGCCGCGCAGTCGTGTTGCTCAATCGGGCTCTCACTGAAAAAGAGATTGGTTTCTCGTGGGAAAATTTGGGCTATCCGAATCGTCTGAGCGCCAGCGTTCGCGATCTGTGGAAGTCCAAAGACCTGGGCCAGTTCAAAGCAAAATTCTCCACAACCGTGGGCCCGCACTCGATAGTCATGCTGCGGGTTGCGCCGTAGAAAGGTGCCAAGACTTACATCACCCCACCGATTTTCGGCCTACAGTACTTCCGCCGTCGCACTACAGACTCCTTCCGATATGACTGCCGCCGTGAATCGGTTAACGTAGCGTTGTCGTAAAAATAATTTGGACGGGGGGTTCTTATATGGATAAGGACAGAGTGGAAGGCAAGGCAAAAGACATCGCAGGACGCGTGGAACGCCAGGTTGGCGAGTGGACTGGTGACACCGAAGCGCAGGCCAAAGGCGCGGCCAAACAGGTCGAAGGAAAAGTTCAAAATGCCTGGGGCAACACGAAAGATGCAATAAAAAAGCCGAGCACCAATCAAACCGATGTCAACAACGACGTCACGCAGGATGAAGCAGAGCAGAGGCGCAAGGATCGCGCAGTCAACGAATAAACGATCTTGACAAAATCGTCCGAAGAGACGCAGGGGAGCCATCGGGCTCCCCTAATTTGTTGCACTTAGCTTTTGTCCGTTGACACTGGAGGATCGCTGACCCGCTTACCTTGAGATCAACCGTTACCTGGACGCGGTCGGCGATCTTGATGAAGGGAATGCCGCTGTTCATCCCGTACTGCTGGCGGTCGAACGCCATTGTCCCTTTAATCGCACCTGAGCCTGTCCCTTGGCCGGAAACCGCGACGGTTAGCTTCTCGGTTTTGGTAACGCCGCGTATCGTAAAATCGCCATCTGCTTCAAACCTGTCAAGACCCGTCTGAATCACTTTTGTTGACTTGAATGTGATCAACGGATTCTGCTCCGTGAGCCTGGCGTCGACGCTTTGGACTCGCGAGGTTGTCACTAGTTAGGCATCGCGTCCAACTGTCAAGACTTACCGGCTGCTCGGTACTGGCTGAATCTGTGAATGACTTTCTTCAGTGAGGTCGTCATGCTGAGCTTGCGACGCATCTGGCGTGGACCGAATATGTTGCTATCTCTCAAGTAGAATCATCCCAACGAGGCTTGTTTCAGTCTCAAGCAAGCCGATTCGTAGCTCTGAGGCATTGGCGTAACTGGTTTTGGCTATGGCTTCCGCTCAGAAACTCGACACTCATCACAAAGCGCTCACGCTGAATCTTGATACGTCCATTTTCGGTTCTTTCGCCGAAATCGGCGCCGGCCAGGAAGTCGCGCGATGGTTTTTGCAGGTGGGCGGGGCCTCTGGCACGGTAGCCAAAACCATTTCGGCTTACGACAAGGGAGTGAGCGATGATCTCTACGGCGCCGGATCGCGCTACGTATCGAAACAGCGACTCGACGCGATGCTGGACAACGAGTGGACCCAGCTTCTCGCGCAACTCAGTAAAAGCCGCGGCATACAAACCCGGTTCTTCTGCTTTGTGGATACCGTTTCTGCCCGCAACTTCGCCGGTACCAACGACTCCCATGGCTGGATCGGTCTGCGGTTTCAAGTGCAGCCCGGCGATCCTCCCAACGACGTGCTGCTGCATATCAATATGCGCGATCCGTCAAATGTCCTGCAGCAACAAGCCATCGGCATTCTGGGCGTGAATCTTATCTATGCCGCGTTCCATGAAGCGCGATCCCAGGGAACATTTCTGGAGGGCCTGGCGCAAGACGTGGGCGGGGAACGAATCGAGGTCGATTATCTGGAGCTTCGAGGGCTGGCCTTCGAGGGCTGGGATCAACGGGCATTGCTCGTCCACCTGGTGCGTGCGGGATTCGCAGAGGCGGTATTTTTTCCTGCCAGGGGCGCCAACGTTCCCCCTAACGAGGTTCTCTACAAGAAAGCCGTCGTACTTGCGCCGGGATATTTCGGCCGCACCGATGCCGTTCAGTCGCAGGTTCATCGGCGATTATTGTCTTCAGCAATCCAGGAGCTTGAGGAGGATCTCGGCGAAGAAAAGTCGGTGCCCGCTGGTTTTTTTTGCATTACCGTTGCTCCGCTGAAACCGGACGAACCGGCCCCTGAAATCTCCGACTTGTTTCGTCGCATCGATGCGCTTCTGGCCGCCGGCGGCGACGTAATGCTTTTTCGTCAACGCGAGCTTTATCACATGACAACCTTTGTGAACCGCCATACGCACGCGCCTGTACGCTTCGTCGCAGGTCTTTCCCTGGTGATTCAAACGTTTGAAGATGTTTACGGCAATCTCGAAGGCAGGCGCCTGGAGGCCCTCGCCCGTCTCTTCGCCCAGAATGTTCGCATCTATGCTCACCCCATGACGGCCACGGATCTGCGGGAATGGCTGAAGGGTGCCTCCGTTACCGGTTGGGAGTGGAGTGAAACAAATGGATGGGTTTCCGCAAGCCAGCTGCGTCGCGCACCGCCTCTCGGACATCTGTTCGCCTATCTTCTCGCCAGCAACTTTCTTGTACCAATGCGAGTCAGGCCGGAGAGTTGAGAGGCGCAGGTCGCGGAATACAGTTGGAAACAATCCGGAAGTAATCCATATACGGCGTGAAGGTTGACGCAAATCATTTGCAACCGCTACGCGGCAAGGTCCACGATTATGTCAACCCACTCACCATCCAAATATGCATTTCCGTCGTTTGCAAGCACGAAGACTAGAGCCTTTGGCTGTTCCGAGAGTGTTATCGCTTCAATCCAATCGGCGATGTAATAATCCGCCTCGGGACCGATTCCTTCTTCCCGATTGGATAAAACTCGGGTTACGACCGCTTTCTGCCTAAACCCTTGATCCGCATGGTTCGCAAACTCGAATTGCTGGCCGATCTTGATCTCTGATTCCATGCCTGTCATCCTTCCGCGTTGCCGCGCTCTCCCTCGTTTGTGGTCGGTTCAGCACGACCGCAATTGCTGAAACCGAGTCGAGGAGGCCAGCATTCTAACCCGGAATAAACCCTCGCTTCTTCAGTAAATCAGCTTCAGGGAAAACTGTATCTGCCGCGAAGATCCCGCGGTTTTGCTGATGACGCCAAAACCGGTTCCACGCAGAATATTGGAGGGCAGCCCGAAATTCACAATATTAAAAACATTGAAGAACTCGGCGCGAAATTCGACGGTGCCCAACTCCGAGTTTCCTCGATGGCCGAAGGGCGTGTCCTTGATGACGGCTATGTCGTATTGCTGAAAACCCGGTCCCCGGAGGGTATCCCGTCCGAGCGTGCCGAAGCGGCCGTGGTTGGGGCCGGTGCCGCCGGGAAGGTTGATCGGAATCGAAAAAAAAGACGCGTTGTCAGGGCCGCGGCCGAAATAGTCCTCGCGCACCACCCCGCCGGTGGAGAAATGCGGGTGTTCCACCAGGTCGGGACGGTCGGTTCCTCCCGCTCCTACTCCGGTTTGCTGCACTCCGGAATAAACCGTGAACGGGGCGCCGCTGGTCAGCGTCGTGATATTCAGGAATTGCCATCCCCGCGTCAGCGTTCTACCCAAAGGCCGCAAAAAAC
Source organism: Terriglobia bacterium (assembly GCA_963795245.1). Taxonomy (GTDB): domain Bacteria; phylum Acidobacteriota; class Terriglobia; order Terriglobales; family Acidobacteriaceae; genus JAIQFF01. The sequence continues at coordinate 647,514 of CAWCHA010000002.1, forward strand.
CTACATGGTCAAGCGGCAGCACCTGGATGACACTCACGCTGAAAGAGTGAGTCGCGTCGAAGGTGGATGGCCCTTTTTCCGCTCCGGGATTCCATGGATTTTGAGGGAGGGTCTGAAGCACGACACCAGCGCCCGCGATCGATCCTCCCAGCACCGCGCTGGTATCGTCGAGAGATTTGGAGTAGGTATAGCTGGCTTGCAAACCCAGGCCCGCGCGCGCCGAGTTCTTGCTGACGCTGCTTTGCAGGGCATGATAGGTGGAGTGCGAACGGCTGGTCATCAGACTCTCCGGGCCGAAACCTCCGATCGCTCTTCCTGTAGAGTCGAACTGAGTGAAAGGCGCGAAAGCAGGATCGGCTCCGCCGTAGCTGTTTGGCGAATAGACGCTGGCCAGGTGAACCCCGGCTGTGGCGACATACGCGGCACTGAACTTGAAATCTTTGAAATCATGGTCGATCCCGGCCGTGTAACTCTCGATGTAGCCGTTGCGAAAATTCTTCGCCAACCCCGTCATATTCAGTAACTGGACCTGGTTCCCCGGAGTCAGCTCTTTCAAGTCGTCCTGGTAACGTTGCAGATCGACCTGTGTATTCGGTGCGACATGACTCGCATCACCGTTGGGGAACAGAAGATTGCCCGCCGTGGAATACGGAGGCGGAAGATTTACCGGCACGACCGAGTTTTGAAAGGGCAAGGAAACGCCCGGCAACGCGCTGCTGAAGAGGCCGGTGGCAAGAGGAATTGCACCCGTGAGGAAATTGTCCTGCCACAGGTTCGGGACAATGCTGGTAATCGCGCCACCCGCATGCAATACCGTATGGCTGCTGACGGCGTAGTCCACCGATGCGCGCGGTCCCAGGCCGCTCCAATCCATGTCATAGGGTGGCTGGGGATTGTAGAAGAAAGGCTGCTTCGCTTTGTGGTCCCAGTACGGAACGCTCTTCCCGGCGGCGTTCACAAATCTTGGAAGTGACGTGCGATTCTCGGCTTCGTGAATACGGCTGTTCGCTTCGTAGCGCAGCCCGTAGTTCAGGGTCAGGCGCGGAGTGGCTTTCCAGGTGTCCTGGAAGTAGAAGTTGTAGGCTTCGCGCCGCACTGCCGCTTCATCGAACTTGTCGCCTTTGGGGGTGACCTCTGCTGCGGCGATGACCCCATATGAATACGGAGTAGCGGTCAGCAGTCCGGTAAGCGAATCCGGCAGCGGTTCGCCCGGCTGGATGTCGTGAGTGCCGCTCGCCGACTTGATCAGCACCGGAGAATACGCTGTTCCGCCTCCAAAGCTGTAAATCCCGTTCGGATTGGTCCCGAAAATGGTCGCGTCGCGATTGAACCGGATTTCCACTCCGAACTTGAAAGCGTGGTTGGAGTGAACATAGCTCATGTCGTGTTTCAGCTGATACAGATTCCCGTACGATCCGAAGATCGAACCCCCGGCGGAATTGAATCCCTGAAAGAGTCCATCGCCGTAAGTGATTGCGGGCTGAGTGTGATTGATGGCAGGAAAGAATGGCGTACTGCGAATGTAGCTGAACGCGGTATCGGAAATGAAATTCGGAGAAATTGTCCGCGAATATTTCACTCCGGCGTTGCGTTGATGATCGAAGAACTGCACCGCAAAGCTGGGATCAATCGCGGTCTGATCAGGATTCGTCAGCGGCCCGGTCACCTGATTGAAACTGAACCGGGTCAACAACGAAGCTTTGTCGGAGATGCGATGGTCGATCCGCACCGAAAACTGGTCGGTGCGGGTATCGATCTTCGACGAGGCGGCGTAAGTGCGATCGCCGTAAGCCCCCGCTGGATCGTTGGGTAAAGGATAATGATCGAGCACCGGTACGATGGCGGAGTTCACCGGAACCGTCAGGGTGTCCCCAGGAAAAGTCAGCGTGTCGATGCCCTGACGCTCGGCAACCGTCGGGACGGGAAATACCTGCGTGGTGCCCAGCACCTGGCGAAAGCCCTGATACTGGCCGAAATAGAAAGTGCGGTCGCGTCCATCGTAAATTCCCGGAAGCACCACCGGCCCGCCGTTGGTAAATCCAAATTCGTTGCGCACAAAAGGCGGGATCCGGCGTTCGTCAGCGACGCTCTTGTGGTCGAAATAGTTGCGGGCGTCGAAGGCGGCGTTGCGGGCGAATTCAAAAAAACTGCCGTGAATCCGATTGTTGCCAGACTTGGTAATCACGTTGGTGAAGCTGGCGGCTCCATGCCCCATTTCCGCGGACAAGACTCCGGTATTGGATTGCACTTCCTGAATCGCATCCACGTTGAAGTTGGAAAAAGTAGCGCCACCCATCTCCGGATCGGTGGTATCGAAGCCATCCATCGCGAACACCGTGGCTGTGCCACGCTGTCCGTTGACCGCGAATTGCTGGGTGAAGTTGGCGGCGCCATTGGCGTCGGTCATCGTACCGGCTGCCAGCAGCAACAATTTGCTGAAGTCGCGGGCGTTGAGGGGAAGGCTCGAAACTTCTCCGCTGGAAAGGCGCTCGCCGCCGCTGGCCTGCGCCGAAGACTCCTCGCTGGCGGGGACGACCCGGACCTCGGCTGTTCGGGCGGACAATCGGAGAGAGTCGGTCGACGGAATGCCGTCCCGCATCACGATCGGAGTCGAGGAATTCCACGTTTTGCCCGCCGCTTCTACCGAAAGCGTGTACTCTCCGGCATCGATTTCAGAGAGCACGAAGTCACCGCCGGCTGAAGTCGTGCTCGTGTAGCGATGTCCCTCGGGAGCTAACGTCAAACGCAGGTTGGCCGCAGCCACCGGCTTTCCCGCATCGTCGCGCAGCACGCCGTGCCACGACGTCCGGGCAAAAGCCCCACCCATCAGCGGCACTCCCAGCGCGACGATTATCAGCAGAGCACGCAGAATTTGCCCAGAACGGATGGTCACTTAGGCAGACGCCCCCTGTCGGGAATTATAGCCGGGCCGCGGGTGCGTCCCCGTGACCTTAGGGGTGCTGTAGCAACTGTTCGAATTCGGAATGGCCGAGCTGGAGGAAGAGAGTGGCGGCGGTGTTCCTCAATTTCCCGTAAGCGGGCAATCCGCTTATTCCGGCACACTTCCGGCAGTCAGTGACCATGGAGGTGGGCAACCACCGCGGCGGACCCAGGCGAAGCAGGATCCAGAAATTCAACTGCAGCCTGGCGGAGAGGGCATAGATTCGAACTTGTACGGCATCACGATGAAGCTCCGAGACCAGTTCGTTCGACGCATTCCGCCTGAGTTCGCGGTCGGCCCACTCCGCCAGAACGGCTGCATTATGCGCCATGCTCCGGAGATACTCCCGGGCCAGATCCAGGCGCTTGCTCTGCAAAGTGCTGAATTCCGCATCGGAAAAATTCGATCGCAGGAAAGACGCTTCGCCGGGATCGAAAAGCAGTTCGATTTCATCCAGATTGATGGGCTCAAGCAGCGGAATCAGGTCGTGAATGGTGCGTTCGGGCCCCCGTCGCGCGACCCGGTAAAGCACTACCGAAACCGAAAATACGATCGCAGCGACGAAGGTGCAGGTGATGAAAGCGGCGATCATTATTTTCGAAGTCTCCTCACCACCTCGGCGTACCGGGCCAGTTCTTCCCGGCTCATGGGCGGGAATGAGTCTCTGTCATCGCCACTGGACTGCGAAGTGGCAAAAAACCACAACCACAGCAACAAGGTAAGAATATATGCTACCGGAACGCCATACACGATCAGGCCGTCGACTTTTGTTCCGATTCCAGAACGGAGCAGACTGGCCACCAGAACGTACGAGGCGTAAAAGCCGAATCCGGTGACAATCCCTAACCCAGGTTGATGCCAACGGGCCCCGGTGAGCCAGACCAAAATCCACAAGCATACGAAACAAGCGCCCTGCACCAGGCGCACGCCAAACGTAATGGCCAGTACAACCACCGTTATGGGCTGGTCCTGGGCAGGATTTCGCGTGGCCACAGCGTGCAGAACGGCCACCCCAATCGTAACCAGCACGGCCACCGGAAACAAGGGCCTGAACCACCGAAGACGCAGGTAGTTACGAAACATCAAACGGAAAACATCGAACAGAGCCATCAGGGCCAGCGCCGCATAGATTAACTCTCCGCCCCAATAAACGTAGAAGTAGACTCTGTAATATTCCCAGGTTGCGAGCCGGGTAATGGTCGCCGCGATTGAGAATGCGGTGTAGTTAACAAACCAGGGATAAGTGTCGCGCACCTGGTTGCGGACAAGCAGGAACAGCAAAAGCGATTGCAGCGCAATCGGCAACGCGAGATAGAGAATGAATTCGCCAGTAGACGACATGGGCCTGTGAGCAGCCAGCTTACTCCAGGCCGCCCACAAGCCGACAGTCGCCCATCAGTGTCCCGCGGCGAGTTTAATGTCCCCCGCCGCTGCAGGTTTTCTGCGGGCACAGAGGAACTTTACCGCCGCCATCTGCCAGCAGAGGTGTGGCGAAACTTCCGAGCACGAGTAACAGAGTGAAAGCGATTCGAAGAGCAGTTGCTTTTTGCATGGTGAATCTCCTTGTTGAGTTTTTTGGTCGAGGCTGTGGCTTGCGAAAACGCCCCGATTAGCAGGAGCAGGATAATGGGTGCAGGGATTTCGGGAGGAAAAACCTGTGATTTGTCCGGAAAGCCGACCAGGTGTGGTTTTGTAGGGCGGGCGGGGGCCCGCCGCAGACCAAAATCCAGGGTCCTGGCTACGACCTTTTGCGGTGAACGTCGCCCTCAAACCTCGGTATATTAGCCATTCCACGGTTTCCCCCCCGGTCAGGCCACAGGATGTCGCGCCATCACCAGACCGCATTCACTGTTCCGCCGGACGCTTCTCCGACTGTAGAAACGGCCTTCGCCCACCGCTATTTCGTCTATGGAGTGACCCTGCAAAGTGAGATTCCGTTGGCCCTTCCGGAGCGGGGATACGGCGGGCTGGGCCAGATTGAACTCCGCATCGCTCCCGCTGGCTATTTTTTGACTGCGGCGCGAGCCCTGTCGCGTCATCCGGATTCGGATTCGTTTTACCAGTCGATTTCGCTGCGTGACGGTTCCACCTACGTGCGGTGGCAGGGAGTAGGAGAATTTCTAATCTCCCCTGACGGAGCCCGAATCACGGGCCGGCGAAACAACCGGGCTCACCAGGAATCGTTTGAGGTGTATTTGCTGGGGCAGGCTCTCTCGTGCGCGCTGGTCAAGCGGCGGCTTGAGCCTCTGCACGCCACCGCAGTTGTGGTGGATGGAGCGGCGGCCGTTCTTCTGGGCAACAGCGGCTTTGGCAAGTCCAGTCTGGCAGCTTGCTTCCTCGAAGCCGGCTACAAGCTTCTGACCGATGACCTGCTGATTCTCCGGCCCTGTGCCGGGGGATTCATGGCTTACCCTGGACCGCCACGCATCAAACTTTTTCCCCGGCAGGCCCGGCGATTTCTGCCAGGGGAAGCCTGTGGCGTTGCCATGCATCCGGCCACAGCAAAGCTGATTCTCCCCCTGGACTCGATCCGTTGCGCTGCGGGGCCGGTGCCGCTACGAGCCATTTACACACTGCTGCCGCCCGGTTCGAAGACTCGCGGCCGGGTGGTCCGCATCGCGGCTTTGCCTCCCCGCCAGAGTTTCCTCGCATTGGTAAGAAACACCTTCAACCATCGCGTTATAAATCCGGCGCGCCTGGGACGACACTTTGAAGAGGCTGCCGGGCTGGCTGGCATGTTGTCGGTAAGAAAGGTCTCGTATCCGCGAGTTCTTTCTCGCCTCTCGGCGCTTCGGGACGCCCTTCTGTCAGACCTGGAATCGATCGCAGCGCGGCAGGCAGCATGAGGCGGCTGAACCGGTTCATGCAACTTAGCGGGGCCGAGAGACACCTCCTGATCCAGGCAGGGTTTGTAGTCGGGGTGACCCGGGCCGCGCTCTGGGTCTGGTCAGCGGATACCGTGCGCAGGGTTGCGGCCAAAGTTGCACGCGGGGCGGTAGGCTCCCTGGAGCAGGTGGTATGGGCGGTAGAGACCGCGAGCCGTTATCTGCCGGGCACTACCTGCCTGACCCAGGCGCTGGCAGGGCAAGCTTTGCTGGCTCGGTCCGGGTTCCCGGCCCGGGTGGAGATCGGTGTTGCCAAGGATGACCTGCGTCGTCTCCAGGCCCATGCCTGGGTCGTTTGCTACGACCAAGTGGTGTTAGGTGGGCAGCCAGCAAATCACTACAATTCGCTCATCAGCTGGGAACCGCAGCAGTAGACGCCTATGCCGAAGTCGTTCACATCCCGAGTCAATACCGCCCCCGACGTGATGCTGCGTGTGATTGGCGAGGAAGCGGTGATCCTGAATCTGAAAAACGAACTTTACCTCGGTCTCGACCCGATCGGCACCCGCATATGGATGGCGTTGCATAGTGCTTCTTCCATACAGGCAGCCTATGAGTTGTTGCTCGCGGAGTTCGAAGTCGAGCCCGAACGGCTGCGTCGCGACTTGGACAAGCTTCTCGACCAGATGATCGAGCAAGGCTTGATCGAATTGCAACCCGTCGAAGCTGCTTGAACGCGAGAGTCCTCCGGTCCTTGAGTCTCTGCGAAAAGTTTCCGGCACAAGATGAATGCGCTCCTCAGAACTGGAATTTCTGGGAGCGAAATGGAGTACAGGCAAAACGGAAGGGTACGGGTTCACTCGTGCCGCCGGGTCGCGGATAGCGTAAGGCTTTAGCGTATTGCTCTCCGCTACGGTACTGCACAGTTCGAAACTTGGATCGCATCCACAATCAACCGTCACACCAACCCGGGGAATCCTGAATGAGCGGCATCGTTGGCATCGTACATTTCGATGGAGCTCCAATCGACCGCCATCTGCTGGGACAGATGACCGCATCGCTGGCCTTCCGCGGCCCCGATGCCCAGGACATATGGATCAGCGGCCATGTAGGCTTCGGGCACACCCTGCTTCGGACCACAGACGAAGCCGAGCACGAACGCCAGCCGTTCACCCTCGACGGTCAGATATGGATAGTTGCCGACGCCCGAGTGGATGCCCGCCGCAATCTCATCCCGCAACTGCGAGCTCTCGGTCACAAAGATCTCTCGCCGGACGCTGCCGATGTCGAACTGATTCTGCGCGCCTACCAAGCCTGGGGCGAGAGTTGCGTCGAGCGCCTGTTGGGCGATTTCAGTTTCGCCATCTGGGACAGCCCGCGGCAACGCCTGTTCTGCTCTCGCGATCATCTGGGAGTCAAGCCATTCTTCTACGCCCGCATCGGCGAGACGCTCATCTTCAGCAATGCTCTGGATTGCATCCGGCAACATCCCCTGGTTTCCGACCGGCTGAACGACTTGGCCATCGCCGACTTTCTGCTGTTCGATCTAAACCAGAATCTGGCAACCACCAGCTTTCACGATATACAGCGCATTCCTCCCGCGCATTCGGCGACATGGTCGGCGGGCGCAACCGAACTCCGCCGCTACTGGACTTTTCCCATCGACGAGCCTGTTTGTTTCCGCGACGATGACGACTACGTCGACCGCTTCAGCGAATTGCTGGAACAGGCCGTCGACGATCGGCTGCGCACGAAAAAGGTTGGAGTCTTCATGAGCGGCGGCCTCGATTCCGCTGCGCTTGCCGCGACCGCCTCCAGAATCCTGCGCTGGCGGTCGTCCGATTCCGAAGTGCAAGCTTTCACCACCGTCATCGACGGATTCGACGGCAACGAGCGCTATTACGCCGGGCTGGTCGGGCAGCATCTGGGCATTCCGATCAGGTTCCAGGATTTGACTGGCAACGCGATCGATCCTGACTGGGCGAAGTCTTCGGTTCGCACGCCGGAACCGGTCAGCGATCCTATGAATCTCGTTGCCGACCGAAGGGAATACCAGCTGGCCGGCGAATACAGCCGGGTGTGGTTTTACGGAGAAGGTCCCGACAATGCGCTGCGCAACGAGTGGAAGCCCTATTTAGCCTATTCGGTGCGGCGATGGCAGTTTGGCAGGCTGGCCAGGAACGGTTGGGAACTGATGCTCCGGTCGCGCCGCATTCCGTTCCTGCGGAAGACTCTGACGCCGTTCAAGAACCGGTGGCAGGGACAATCGGAAAAGTCGAGGTATCCGCAATGGCTCAATCAGGATTTCGCCGCACGCCTCCGACTGCGCGAGCGTTGGGAAGAGCAGAAACGATCCTGGGAGGCGGCATTGTGTCATCCCTTGCGTCCCGAAGCCTACCGGTCGTTCGACGGGCCGATGTGGGAGCATTTGTTTTCTCAATGCGATGCCGCCAGCATCGGCGCCCCGTTCGAGATGCGCCTTCCGTTTGTCGACTTGCGTTTGTTGCGGTACATGTTCTCCGTTCCGGGGTTGCCCTGGTGCCGGGACAAGTTCCTGATCCGCCGCGCTCTTCGGGATATGCTGCCGCTGCCGGTTCTGAAGCGTCCCAAGACCACACTGACTGGGGACCCGCAATGGGAAGCCGTGCTGCGCTTGGGTTTGCCACCGTTGCAGTCAACACCCGAGCTGGCCCGATATGTGGATGGTAGCGTCGTGCCCGACCGGGTGAGCCAAGATATGATGTCGTTCTGGTGCGATTTGCGGCCACGAGCGCTCGACTACTGGTTGCGGAATTTGCCAGCGAGCGTTCCCACTCATCGAGAATTGGACAACCGGGGAATTCTGCGAGTTGCCAGCTAGGCTGGAAATGGGTAGGCCAACGAGCAAGGGCCAACGAGCAACGACCAACGAGCAACGACCAACGACGATTCTGTAGTGCTTCGTCTCGGCTTCATCAGGTTCTTGTCAGCGACCGAGGCCAGGCTGGAGATGCAAGATGAAAAATAGAAACGAGCAGTCGCCGCCTGACTGCAATCCACCCAGGAAACCCTACCACCAGCCTAAACTGGAGGAATACGGCGACCTGAGAGCCATCACGCACAGCCGCACGACGGGGACGAACATAGATGGTGGTATGGCCGTGGGTCTCAGCAAAACCAACTAGAGGTCGGTCCGCGTGTATTCGTTAGCTGGCTACGGGCACATGGTCGCCGACAAAGACCGCACCGATGCTTACGCCCTGGCGCTACAACGGGAGGTCAAGGCCGGAGACGTAGTTGCTGAAATCGGAACTGGAACCGGAATATTCGCCCTTCTGGCTTGCCGGTTCGGCGCGCGACGGGTCTATGCTTTCGAGCCTTCCGGAATTATCGAACTCGCCCGGGAAATCGCCGCCGCCAACGGTTTCTCCGACCGGATTGAATTCATTCCCAAGATGTCAACCGAGAGTTCACTGCCCGAGCCGGCGAACGTCATCATTTCTGATATCCATGGGGTCCTGCCTTTTTTCAATCGCGGATTAGCCTCGCTTATTGACGCCCGGCAACGGTTTCTGGCTCCGGGCGGTCGCATGATCCCGCGATGTGACACGCTTTGGATCGCAGGTGTGAAAAATCTTGAACTCTACCAGGAACACCTGGGCCCATGGAACGGCAAGCCCTATGATTTTGACATGACCGCAGCGCTTCCCAGACGGATCAATGTAATGGAGCAGTGCTACCTGACTGGGGAACAACTTTTTCTCGAGCCTCGGTGCCTGGCGACGATCGGCTACCAGACACTCCAGCAACCGAACCTGGACGCGTCGGTCTCATGGACTGTCGATCAAGCCTCGCAGGGGCACGGCATTGCTCTCTGGTTCGATTCAGTTTTGGCGGATGACATCACGATCACCAACCGGCCGGGTGCTCCGCGTCTTATTTATAAACAGCAATTCTGCGCCTGGCCCGCTCCGCTCGATGTTCGTGCCGGGGACACGGTATCCGTCAAAGTCTCCGCACGGTTGGTAGGTAACGACTACGTTTGGCGCTGGGACACTCAACTCACCAGCATGAATTCTCCCCAAGAACCGCAACAGTTCCGGCAGTCCACCTTCTTTGGTGACGAGTTTTCTCTGAACGAACTGCAAACCTCAGAATCGCAATTTCAACCCCGGCTCAACCAAGATGGACTCATTCAGCGCCGGGTTTTGTCGCTCATGGAAGGCGACCTGTCGCTTGAATCCATCGCCAGCCAACTGGCGGAAGATTTTCCCAAACGCTTCCCGCGTTCGCAGGATGTGTTCAACCTGGTGGCTTCGATATCGCGCACCTTCGCCAGCTAGGACCTGTAGGCGTTGGCTTTCCTTCGTGAACCTTCGTGTCCTTGGTGGTTAAAGATTTGGAATGTATCAACCGCCAAGGACACGAAGGTTCACGAAGGCTTGTCTTCGACCCCGCTCAGGGAAAGCAGCCGAGCGAAGCCCATCCTCAGGAATCGCCAGCTCCACTTACAGGTCAGGCGCAGCGGCCGCAGGAAGTAGTACAGAAAAGCCAGTGACGAAGGCAGGCTAACAAATCGATAGTCGGCCAGCCTGGGGACAAAGAATGTTTGCACGTACCAGCGCACCCTCTCCGACCGGCGTTTGAGCAGGCGCGGATAAAACAGCGTCACCTTCCACGATTCCGCCGGCTCTTGCGTATCAGGAAAGAGGCGCACATCTGCGGGAAACGACGAGGAACTGAACTCCTCAGGGACCGGCGTGCCGAAGAGCCGCGAACAGGCTGCCAGGGTTGGTTCCGCGACGGATTCGAGTTCATAATTCGTTGCGTATTTCCTGACTTGTCTCCAATCCAACGGGTTCGAGGCACAAAGTTCGTGAACGTCAGCCAGCCATTTGAGTGTGTTCCATTGATGGTAGGCGGCATGAAATGACAGATAGAGGAACTGCCATTCGGGAGTCAGTTGCAGCGCCCGGACTGCGAAGAAATCTGCCGGCCGCGCCTGACTCCATAATTCAGCCATCGCCTCGGCGTCTTTTTTCGAACCCTGCAGAAGCGTCCAATGAAGCTCCACGAGATAAGTCAGCGGCTCTCTTTCCGCAATCAGCGAGCATTCCGCTGTGGTGCGAAGCTGGTGCCTGGCGAAAAATTCTTCGGTGAACTGGCTGGAGTAGCCGTTGGTCAGGATAACGCGTCTCGCTCGCACGACTTCCGCGGCTGGAACAAGAATATCGATGTCGGAACAGACTCGAGCCGCCGGATCGCCGAAAAGTAATTGCGCCAGCGCCACCCCCTTCAGCGGAATCACGCGGACCCCGGCTTCGCCGAGCAGGCGCAGCAGTCGAGTCAATTCTTCCGCCAGCAACTGATTGCGCAACGCATTGGCCAGATACAGCCTTTTCAACTCGGACTGCACTGCCTCGGGTACGCCGTGGAAGCCAAGATCCAGCAGGTTGCGGTACAACAGCGGATAAACCTGGTGAGAGTAAGCGCGCTCCAGAATTGTGGACCACTGCACAGGGTTCGAGAGCAACTCCAGAATGCGTGTCCGCACTTCCGGGACAAGGCGTCCGCGCGCCAGCAGTAGGCAAAGTTGATCCTCGGGACCCATGGATGGGATCGTCGCCGGTGTCATGCCCTCACGCCTGATTTCTTGGGATGAGCTGTGCGTCGCCGTGTCCCCGACATCGTAGACTCAGGGTATACGATAAAACATGGCAGCCAGCGCCTTGGCGGTTGAAGATCTCGTGAAGTATTTTCCGGTTCCGCAAACGGGAGTGCGGGCATTTCTCAATCCGTTCGCGCCGCTCACTCATCCCGCCCTGTTGGGAGTTTCTTTCCGGGTCGAGCCCGGCGAAGTCGCCGCCCTGATCGGCGCTAACGGCTCCGGCAAGTCCACGTTGTTGCGGATTCTGGCGACGCTGCTGGTGCCGACGCGCGGTCGCGCCCACGTCTCCGGCTGCGATGTAGAACAGCAAGGCTCGCAGGTCCGCGCCCAGCTTGGCTTTCACTCCGCCACCGACGGCGGCTTCTACGAGAGGCTCACGGCGCGGGAAAACCTTCGGTTCTTCGCCGCCATGAACAATCGCTTCGACTCCGACGCGGCCCGCCGTCTAAAAGAATTGACGGAACTGATGGGCATGGGCGCATTCATCGACAGCCAGATTCGAACTCTTTCGACCGGGCAGGTGCATCGGGTGGGACTGGCGCGTGCGATGATTCACGGACCAAGCGTGCTGCTGCTCGACGAACCCACGCGCAGCCTCGATCCCATTACCGCCGCCGAGTTTCGCAGATTTCTGAAAAGCGAACTGGTGGACCGCCATGGCACGACAATTCTTTTCGCATCGCACACGCTGGCCGAAGTCGAACAGTTGGCGGATCGCGTCGCCCTGCTCGACGGGGGAAAAATGCTGGCGTGCGATTCGCCGCGCGGATTGCGCGCCTCTACAGGAGCGGCGACTCTCGAGGAAGCGCTGGAAAAGCTGACTCCGCCGCCTTTCCTGGCTGGGGTTTCTTCATGAATTTGCAGCTCGCGAATTCACAATTCGTAAACTCACCGCGCACGCTGCGCAAGGTTCTCGCGTTCTTCCGGCGCGATGTGGCCATCGCCCGCAGCTACCGCATGGCCTTTGGTCTCGAAATCCTGGAGGCCTTCTTCGGCGTTGCGACCTTTTATTACCTTTCTCGTTTTGTTTCGAACGCGGAACTTGCGCATGCACTTCCCTCAGGCACGGATTATTTCGGCTTTGCCCTCGTCGGCTTTGCGTTCTTTGACTATCTCACCGTTTCAATGAGCGCTTTCGACGACAGCATCACGGAAGCCCAGCAGAACGGAACCTTGGAAGCCATGCTCGTCACCGAGACACCGCTGACCATGATCCTGATCGCCTCTGCGGCGTATCCATTCGTTCTTCTGGCCATGCGGACAGTGATCTACCTGGCGTGGGGCGTGTTGCTCTTTCACTTTCCAATTCACGAAGCCAACTGGTTGGGCGCAGCAATAATTCTGGCTGCATCGATTCTTGCGTTCGCCGGCCTGGGAGTGATTTCGACCAGCTATCTTCTGCTATTCAAACGCGGCAATCCGGCGCGCTGGCTGATCGTCGGAGCGTCAAGCTTGCTGGGCGGAATGATGTATCCCGTGTCTGTGCTGCCCATGCCGCTACAGTGGCTGGCGCGATTGCTTCCGGTCACATACTCGCTTGAGGGCATGCGCCAGGCTCTATTGGCCGGGGCCAGCTTCGCGCAACTCTGGCCCGCAGTGCGCGCCCTGCTTCTGTTCGCCGCGGTATTGCTGCCACTTTCATCGATCATCTTTGCCTGGGCGTTGCGCCGCACAAAAATCACCGGCACCCTCACTCACATTTAAGGTTTCCGAGGCACTCGCGGGTGCCCCGTCGAAGCTTTCCTTGGGCGTGTGGTTTCGTGGGAAGCGGAAAAATAGTCATCATCAGGTACTGGAGTGGCACCTGCGGAGGCAAACTTCGTAACCGCAGATTTCGCGGATATCCGCGGATCGACTCTTGTTTTCTGCTTTAAATCGGCGGATATCCGCGAAATCCGTGTGGCTGGGAAGTTTATTTTCAGCCCTGGAGGCATGGATTTATCAGGAAAGCAGGTCCCTTCACTCCGCAGGATCATCGCTGCGCCGACGATCTTACTCCGGTCGGGATGACTGGTTGGGAGAAGAGATGACAAGTTTTGGGAGAAGAAGAGAGCTTTGTCTACGCACTACTTCGAAAGATCGAATACTGGTGCGTGCCACCAATCCTGGTGAATGTCGCATGATTCGCAAGAACGTGCTCCAGCAAGGGATTGTGATAGAGCACATAAACAATCCGCGGATATTGGCTTAACGATTGATCAAGATTGGCCGCCATTTTGATCAATCCAGATTCCGGCAACGGGTTAAAGAGATATAGCACCAAGGGTTCGTTCGGAAAAACGAACTCGCAAGCATCGCCGCACAAGGCCTCGATCGCGAAGCACCGCTGCGAATCGTTTTTGTAGGCGCTCAGGTTTTCCTGCGCCACACGATCCAGGGCGGGGAGCAACTCGACGCCCAGAACGCGGCGAAAGGGATGATCCGCAGCCATCAACAGCACGCGTCCTTTTCCCGAGCCCATATCAATGAAGGTGAACTGTGGAAACTCAATGTTCAGGCTCGCCATGATCTCCGCGAAGAGCGCCGGTTCGGTGGGTTGGTAGGGAGAATGAAAGTGCCCAAGCAGACGGTCGCGCCAGGCCACGGTCGCGCCCGTGGTATTTACGCGGTGGTCCCAGTCGTATTCAGCGTCCCCGTAACGACTACGACGTTGCGACGGCGTCGATTCGCGCACGAATTCCGCGAAGTGACCGGCAAAACTCCGGACGGTTGTCCAGAATCCATGATGTGTTCGATTCTCCTTCCATGTTCGCCTCCATGCGGAGAGCAGACTCGGATTTTGAGGAAGAGTCATAGTTGAAGTCGAGGTCAGTCGGAGTGCGGAGGCACGGGAAGTCCCGCCCATGCATTCAACAAGCCCAGGCTCTCGCGCACCACGGACAACACATCCCGCGTGTTGCGCCACCAGTGATCGGGGTCGAACGGATCGGCCTGGGCAGCGTGAAGGATGGCCTTGGGATCATTTTTCGCGAGCGTTTGCCAGAGCGTCCAGACTCGCCGGGTGTGTTGCGGTGAAGTAACGAAGATAACGCTGGTTTTCCCCTCGCGCCGCAATTCGCCTGCTGCTTCCTGTAGCTCCTGTTCGGTGTTCACGACAGGACCGGGCAGAATATGAATCGCGTTTTCAGGAACGCCGGCATGAATCAGGATCTGGTGGTTGTACTCTTCTTCTCCCACAAAGCGAATTCCAAGTTTTGCCAGTTCCGCCGAGGGATTGTCTGGCCGGCTTAACCAGACTTCCGGAGCATAACCGCTGGCATAGACCTCGCCCGCCTCCGCGGCGCGCTGCGGCATCCCCCCGCCCAGGACGAAAATCACGTCCGCATGCGTCAGGGGATCCTCACGGTTCAGCCACCGTCCCGCCCCGCGAAACACCACCAGCCCAGCAATGAGAATAATTAAAACTAAAACGCCAAGCCGGGCTCGCTTCATACAAACATCTTAAACTCTGCATGAACCGCGTCGCGCGACCCCCTGGCCGGCGGCAATACCCGCGTAGGGGCATGTGTCCCGTACGCTCAGCGGACGCCAGCTCAGCAGCTTTGCCCGCGTCCAAATCCAGGCGAGGTCCCTACGCCCACATGGACGAGGGCGTCCGGGTCTACGCAGTCGCTAGAAGTGAAAGCCTAACTCCGCTGTCAGCGCCCGTGGCGTAACGTAATGTGTTCCGCTGAACGTTGACAGGAAGTTATAAAGCGCCACTTTGTTGGTCAAATTGATTGCCGTCAGAGTCAGACTCCACTTGTAGCGTTCTCCGTGGAAGAGATTATCGTCACCCACCGCCAGGTCAAACAAATTACGCGGAGCCACTCGCGGCGGATTCGTGTCGTCGTTCTCCGTACCCGGCGGCGGCAGCTTGATCAGAGTCGAACCATACTGCCCTGCCGGACAGATCGAAGGCAGAGCCACAGTCGGCGTTGCCTGCAAGCTTCCGCAGAACAGTCCAGCCTGGAATTGCTGATCGGCAGTAAGCCCACTCAGATCGACTGAAGTCACGTCAGAGACCGGCACTTCGCCAGCGACCAGTCCACTGTCGTAGCGCCAGTTGAAGCCTACCCATGGCCCCGTCTTCCACGGCTGATATTGCACGTGCGTAGTCTGGTTGAATCTTTCGTCGTGATCGATGCGGAACGCAGTGAACACCTCGCCCACAGTTCCCGAAGGAACTGCGCCGGCGCCGCCGATCTGAGGAGTGAAGAATCGTGCCGCCACGCTGGAAAAGACCATTAGCGCCGACACTCCGTGAAAGTCGGGCACGCTCACCCGCCCGGCGAAGCCGGGAATCTTGGAGTTGTGCCATTCAATCGGAAACGTAATCGGGGTACTGCCCAGCACGCTGAAGTCGTAAGCGTTGTGCGTGTATTTCCAGATATATTCGCCGGAGAACACTGCATACTTCCCAAACGCCTGCTGCAGACCGGCATGGAACTCATTGCGCCAGCCCGGAGCAAAGGGCGTCGCCACACCCGGCGTTGCGCAACCCAGCAAAGAAGAGAGAACCAGTGAATCGCATCCCGTGCTGGCCAGCACCAGGTTCTCGTTGAACGGAGTTTCCAGCACTCTCGCGTAGGAAATGCGAAGGACGGTATTGGTCTTCTTCACGTTGTAAGCCACGCCGAGTCGCGGTTCGGCTTCCCGATGAGTCGTGAGTCCGTTGTAGATATCGCCGCGCAGTCCGAGGTTGAGTGACCAACTGCCCTTGGTGATCGTGTCCTGAACATACAGAGCAAGCTGTTTGACATCAGTGTGACCATTGAAGCGGAACAAGCCGCTCGCAGTTCCGGCGCAACCGTCGGCGGTCGCGGGCGTGGGCCGAGTCAGGTCGAAGCAGCCCAGCGAATTGAGAAAATCTGCATTCGAAGTGAACGGCGCTGGATAGAGAGCCGAGTTCGTTGAAACTGCCGACCCGCAATTCGCGGGATCGTTCAATCCCGGACTGCCGACCCAGGGCACCGCATTTCCATTGGCATCAAAGCACGAAGTATTGAGCGCAGGGTCGACAATGCCGAATCGGGTGTTCTCATCCAGAAATGTCTGTTGATAGGTGGCGCCCGCTTTCAGATTGTGAATTCCCTTCACCCATGAGATATCCGAGCGCAGCCCGGCGTTGGCCAGCGTCCGGTCCTGGGCTACGCTCTCCTGTTGAATGGGCCCGAGATCCGAAAACGGATTATCGCTGGGATAGTAGTCGTAATGGTCGCGCCGCACGAATGCGCCCAGCGTGAAAACGGTATTGGGATTGATCAGTCGCGTCCACGATGGGGCGAAATTAAAAGTCTGGATCTGCGAGCGCTGGTCGGTCTCGGCGACCGCCTTTCCCGTGACCGGATCGGTGACTCCGATGTTGAGGTTGTCGAATGAATTCGGAGTCTGGAACCAGGACCGCGTAAATCCCAGGTTGACGTGGACCGAATCCACCTTCGAAACTTGAAAGTCTACCCGGTCAAACACGTTCTCTTCGTTGCCCTTGTCGTGAAATACGGCGAACTCCGGCGGATCGAGAAAGCGCCCGCTATTCAACCCGCTGGCCGAAATGAAGTTTCCCCACTTCTCTCCGCCGTAACCCAGGTTGACGCCGATGTCCGTGGTGCCAAAGCTGCCATAGGAGGTCGTAATGCTACCCTTGGGCGAGGTCATACCCTGCCCCGACCTCGTCGTGACGTTGATCACGACGCTGGTCTTTTCTCCGAACTCCGCCGGTGGCGCGCCGGAAATCACTTCCATCGACTCGATCGAGTCCAGCGGAATCTGGTTAGAGAAGACTTTGCTCTGCTGATCGGTGATGGGCTGACCATCGACCGAGAACGAATTCTCCGCATGGTCTCCCAGTCCATGGAAGAGACCGTTGGAATCGGCGGCGATTCCAGGGGACGACAACGTTACCAGCGAACTCACCGACGACGAACGGCTCTCCAGCGGCATCTTGTCGAATAATCCGCGATCCACGTCGGTGTGAAACGTGGAAGTTTTCTCGAGCAAGTCCTCACCGGCGCCTTCCACGGTCACCGTTTCATTGGAACCCTTGATCTGCAGAGTGAGGCTGACAGTTACCGGCACAATCGAGCGAACATCTACATCCTGAGAGAAGGGGCTGAAGCCCGGCCCGGTCACCGTAAGGTGATAAGGATTGAATGGAATATTCGGGATACTGAATTTCCCCGCGCTGTCGGTTGTAGCCCTGCGTTCGAAACCGCTGACCGGGTTGCGAATTTCCACGACCGCGTTCGGGACCACTGCGCCTGTCGGATCCGCAACCGTTCCCGTGATGGAAGTCGAACTTCCGCCGGATTGAGCATAGGTGTGAAATGTGAAAGCCAAAAGAAGCACAGCGATATAAGTCGCGAAACGCGACTTCTTGAATGAAGCCAGCATGATTCCTCCGAAAGTCTAAGAAAAATGAAAAGAGGCGCGCATTACGCGCACGGGTGTCTCGATCAGCTCTTTGGATTTTCTAGACTGCGGGAGGCGGGCGAACGCTGAGTGCGAAACCGATCAGGCGCTGCTTGGAAGAGACCGGTCTGGACTGGGAAATCGACGCGCGAACAAATGTTCGGTTGGGTAGAACCGAGGTGGCAGTGGGAGAAGCCGAATGCGCAGTCGCGCAGACGGTACATTTCACCGCATCGTTTGCGCTCGAGTGATGGTGCGCAACCAATGCCATTGCCGAAGACAGCGTCAGCAGCAGGCAAAGCAGCGCAACTCGTTTCGAAAATGAGCGCATAAACGATTACAGCTGATAAAAATCAGCACAGGAATTGAAAACAGAAGCCGACAGGATCCCCGAAACCGAAGCAATTAAAAGACAAAATGTGGGCGCGATCGCCCCGCTCCTGCGGCAGCGCCACGAACGACTCATGACGAGCGCCACCCTTGCGCCCACATTTTGGACTGTTATGGTCGTTTCAAGTGGATCTTGCCGCGGAACGAACGCATCTCGAACATGGATCCCGTAACCATGCCCGGCTTCAGCAAAAGATTCCCTGCTCCGCCTGAAGCGAAGCTGTTCGTTGCCGGAAATTCCGGATCCGACTGACCGTGAATTGAACGCGCCTTGATGTTGACCCAGGCATTGGCGGGAATCGAAATATTCAGATCGCCCGAATGGCTGGTGAGCAGGTACTCCCCCATCCGGCCCGGATCGCCATCATAGTAGATTTGGCCGCTGCCTGAGTTCACTTCGACCGACGGCCCGGTGACATTTCGCATCTTCACGTCGCCAGCTACCGAGTGAACGTCCACATGGCTGTTGCGTATGTCAGTCAGCGTAATCGGGCCGCTGAGAGTTTTCACGTGCAAGTGAGCATCGCTGATGTCCGTTACCTCAACGGACGCGGCGGCGGCTTCCAGAATCACATCGCCCCGCAATCCCTGCGCCCGCAGGGTTCCATCGGATGATCGCAAACTGACAAACGCATCGGCCGGCACCAGCACGGTGTAATCCACCTGGTTCGTGCCTTGACGGCTCGACACCGATCGCAATTCTATGCGATCTTCGTGCTGCTCATTCACCAGGTTGACGGCATCTGAATGCAAAACGGCCTCGACCACAACTTGCCGGTTTTGCGAAGGCTTGACCGTGATAGGCCCATAATTATTGGTGATCGAAACTACCGCCTTCGGCCCGACGGTATACGTAAATTCCTTTTTTTCCTGTGCCGTGGCGGAGAGCGCCAGCAGGGAGATGACAATCACCACCCCGGTTTGAACTTCAATCGCGTTACGAAGCCTCATACGCCCCCCAGATTCAACCGGACACACGAACCAGAACCAGTGCAGTTATAACCGTCCTCATGGATGCTCTGCAAGATGGTCCTGATTGGCTAGATGCATACCGGGCCCTCACAAGAGGCCTGCCGGCAGACAAAATTCGAGGGTCCAAGCCCAAGCCGAATCTGATACCAGCTCCGCCGTACAGCCAGAAAGCCAAACCAAATTTCAACCGCCGATCTCCTGCTAACATCGCTGGGATGCTGGAGTTGTCTACGTCGGTGCAATACATAAAGGGCATCGGCCCTCGCCTGGCCGAGGTGTTAGGGGCCAAGGGCATCCTCACCGTCGACGATTTGCTGCATTACCTGCCTTTTCGCTACGAAGACCGCGTAAACCCTCGCGGAATTTCCGAACTCCGCGTAGGAGAAATGGCCACGGTTATCGCCGAAGTTCGGACTTCAGGCCTGTTCCGTACCCGCCGCATGCCGATTTTCCAGATGACCGCCGGCCAGGGCCGAAATCGCCTGAAGTGCATCTGGTTCAACGGCACATATCTGCGCGACCGCTTCAAGCCCGGCCAACTCGTAGCTCTGTATGGCAAAGTGGAGCAGGAGAGAACCGGAGAAATGCAGCTGGTGCAACCCCAGTTTGAGATTCTCGGGGACTCTTCCGAGGAAGGCGAAGGTGGAGAACAGAAAGCAGCCACCTCTCTCGAAGTCGGCAGGATTGTCCCCATCTACGAATCAGCCGGGCAAGGCCGCCTTACCCCGCGCTGGTTTCGCCGCATCATTCACGGCTTGCTGGAGAGTATCCCTCCCCGCCTGATCGACCCAATTCCAGCCGTGGTGCGCGGCCACCTGAGCCTGATCCCGCCTCAGGACGCGCTGCGGCAAGTCCACTGGCCCGATCCCGGCGAGAGCTTCGCAGACCTTCAAGCCTCCCGCACCCCTGCCCACATACGGCTCATCTTCGAAGAACTCTTTTTCCTTGAACTGGGACTCGAACTCAAACGCCGCGAACAGAAGGCGCAGACCGGAATCGCATTCAGCCTGGACAATCGGGTTCGCGAGGCCATTAAAAAGATTCTGCCTTTCCATCCCACGGCCGCGCAGAAACGCGTGCTCAAGGAAATCGCCTCCGACATGGAAAAGCCTTTTCCCATGCGGCGCTTGCTGCAAGGCGATGTCGGATCGGGCAAAACCATCGTCGCCTTCGAGGCCGCCATCATTGCCATGGAAAATGGATACCAGGTCGCGCTCATGGCACCCACCGAAATCCTGGCGCAGCAGCATTTTTTTTCCGCCCGCAGAATTCTGGAGAACGCCGGATATCGCATTGTCCTGCTGACCGGCTCAGTCGAAGAGGATCGCAAACGCGAAATCCGCCGCCACATCGCCCAGGGCAACGCGAATCTGGTCATCGGAACCCATGCCTTGATCGAACAAAGAGTCGAGTTCGCCAAACTGGGCTTGGTCATCGTCGACGAACAACACCGCTTCGGCGTAATGCAACGCTTCAAACTGATGAAAAAATCCGCAGACGAAGGAAGCAGCAACGCCCGCGGAGCGGCGGACGCCCCCGTCCGCCCAGCCAAGCATAGCTCGGCTGAACCAAGCTCGGCCGAACCAAGCGCGGTAATTCCCGCCGAACCCGACGTCCTGGTCATGACCGCGACTCCGATCCCGCGCACCCTCGCCCTAACCATCTACGGGGACCTGGACATCAGCGTTCTCGACGAGATGCCTCCAGGCCGAACTCCCATCGTGACACGCCGCATCTCCGACGACCGCGCCGATGAAGTCTGGCAGTTCGTAGGCAAACAGGTCGCCGCCGGCCACCAGGCGTATGTCGTCTATCCAGTGATCGAGGAGAACGAAGAAACGGAGCTCAAAGCTGCGATCAAAATGCACAAAGAGCTAAGCAAGAAGATCTTTCCCGACCGCCGGGTAGAACTCCTGCACGGCCGATTGCATCCCGACCAGAAAGAAGACGTGATGCGCCGCTTTCAAAGAGGCGAGGTAGATATTCTGGTCTCGACCACGGTAATCGAAGTTGGCGTCGACGTGGCCAATGCCACCGTGATGGTAATCGAGCACGCCGAGCGCTTCGGCCTTTCTCAGTTGCACCAGTTGCGCGGACGCATCGGACGCGGCGCCGCCAAATCTTTCTGCATCCTCATGACCGGCGGGAAGGTGTCTGAGGATGGTGAACGCCGTCTCGACGCCATGGTCCGCACCACCGACGGCTTCCAGATTGCCGAACTTGATCTGGAACTGCGCGGCCCCGGCGAATTTTTTGGCACTCGCCAGGCCGGCATGCCCAGCTTTCAGGTCGCCAGCCTGATCCGCGACCGTCAACTCCTCGAAGTGGCCAAGCGCGAAGCCGCCGCGGTGTTGGCCGGTCCCAATCAGGAGGTCTCAAAAGAAGAAATCGACCGCGCCCTCCGCCACATGCGCACCCACTGGCAAAAAACCTACGGCCTGGTCGAGGTAGGGTAAGTTGTTGTGGTTATGTGGTCGCGGGCGCCTCGCTCGCGGCTTTTTGCCTTTAATTTTGTTCCCCACGAGCCAAGCCGCCACAAACCACGTAGAGCCCCTCCGGGCAGGCGAGCGCGGCTCGCCAAGGTTTGGAATCCGCGCAAAAGACCAGCCGGGCTTTGCCCGGCTGGTCGGGTGAGGGTACCCGCCCCTACGCAGACCGGTTCGTTGGCTTCGCCGCACCCGCAATGGGATAATCATCCCCGGTGCCCACCTCGTCCAAGTCCGATCTTTACCGCAAACTCCCATCCGTCGATGAGTTGCTGCGCCGCCCCGATCTGACGGCGATCTGTGCCAGTGAAGGCCAAGCCGCGGTAACCGACGCCGCCCGCGCCGTCCTGGCACGCCTGCGCGTGGAAATTGGAGCTGCCAGATTGGACGCCGCCGCAGTCGAACTCGCACTCTCCGGGATCTCGAACGCAGTCGAGCGTCAGGTGCGGCAGTCGCTCGGCTATTCGCTGCGTCCGGTCATCAACGCCACCGGCGTGATCCTCCATACCAACCTGGGACGCGCCCCGCTGGCGGCTTCTGCACTCGATCACGTCCGCGAAGCGGCCTCGACCTATTCCAACCTCGAGTTCGATATAGAGACTGGTGAACGCGGCAAACGCGATATCCACGTCGACCGTCTGTTCCGTAAGTTGTTGAATGACCACGTGGGAACAACCGCCCTCGGTTGTTCGGGCGAGCAAGGCTCGCCTGCGCATGCGGCGAAGTCAGACTTGTCAGCCGGTATCTCCACCATCGTCGTAAACAATAATGCTGCCGCAGTTCTGCTGGCGCTGAACTCCCTGGCCGAGGGCGGAGAAGTCATCGTCTCGCGCGGAGAACTGGTCGAGATTGGCGGATCGTTCAGAATCCCCGATGTGATGTCGAAATCGAATGCTACCCTGCGCGAGGTCGGCACCACCAACCGCACTCGCGTCTCAGACTACGAACGCGCCATCAACGAAAAGACCCGCCTGTTGCTGCGTGTACATCGTTCCAACTTTGAGATCACAGGATTCACCGAGCAACCGGTTATCGAGGAGTTGTCTGCGCTGGCTCACGAGAAAAATATTCCCCTGATGGAAGACCTGGGCAGCGGCGCTCTCTTCGATCTGCGCTCTATCGGGGTCGGCGGCGAGCCCAGCGTGGTCGATAGTCTTCGCGCCGGCGTCGACGTGGTCAGCTACAGCGGTGACAAACTGCTGGGCGGTCCGCAGGCAGGCATGCTTAGCGGTCGCGCCCACCTCATTTCGAGTATGCGCGCAAATTCTCTGTTCCGCGCGCTGCGCGTGGACAAGCTCACCTACGCCGCGCTGGAGGCCACGCTCCTCGCCTACGTGAAGCATGACCATGACGCCATCCCTGCGTTGCGCATGATGCACCTCTCCAGAGATGAAATCAACCAGCGCGCGGAAGCCGTTGCCGGGAAACTCCGGTCGT
Source organism: Terriglobia bacterium (assembly GCA_963795245.1). Taxonomy (GTDB): domain Bacteria; phylum Acidobacteriota; class Terriglobia; order Terriglobales; family Acidobacteriaceae; genus JAIQFF01. The sequence goes on from CAWCHA010000002.1 coordinate 670,602, forward strand.
CAGTTTTGAACGTTGATATTGTCGACGGCGAGTCGGTGATTGGTGGCGGCGCGGCGCCTTCGGCAGTCCTGTCCACGAGCTTGCTCGCCGTGACTCGCGAAGGCTTGAGCGCGGATGAAATCTCGGCCCGCCTGCGCGCTTCAGAGCCGCCGGTCATTGCGCGAGTGGAAGAAGGCCGAGTGTTGCTCGATCTGCGAACAGTATTCCCCGAGCAGGATGACAAAGTGATTGCCGCGCTCCGGGCGCTATAAGGCGAAGGAATATCAGATTTTAGATGTCAGAATTGAAGACTCTAGATTGAAGAATCGTCTCCGATAATTGCAATGCCAATCCGAAATCTCCAATCTAAAATCTGAATCCACTTTGGCGACTCTTTACACCATCGGCCACTCTACCCGCTCCATCGACGAACTGATTGAAGCTCTGCACGCGCATTCCATCGCGACGCTGGCCGACATCCGTTCTTTTCCCGTCTCGCGCCGGTTGCCCCACTTCAATCGTGAAGCGCTGGAGAAGACTTTGCCCGCGGCTGGAATTCAATATGTCTGGATGAAAGACCTGGGTGGACGGCGAAAGACAATCCGCAACGATTCTCCTCACATCGCCCTGCGCAACTCCAGCTTTCGCAACTACGCGGACTACATGCTCACCGACCAATTCCAGCATGCCGCCGACGCGCTGGTGAAGATGGCCGAACAATCACGCACCGCCTACATGTGCGCCGAGCGCGTCTTTTTTCATTGCCATCGCATGCTGGTCTCGGACTGGCTGACCGCCCACGGCCACGAAATCCTTCACATCGACGGCACGGGCCCAGTGAAGCTGCACAAGATGCTAGCCGAAGCCCGCGTGATCGATGGCGAAGTGATTTATCGGGGAGACCTCCTGCTGTAAACCACTTCTGTCTCGAGGGTGCCGCGTCCGAGCTCCGCTTGGGCGGGGGTTCGCCGACGCGGCCCGAATCCGAGAGCGCTACAATCGTTACATGCCTCCGCGCATCGCCATCCCGTTCCCCCACTCCGAAGATGCGGAGTATGCCAACCGCTCTTTTCCGCAATACGCGAAAGCGGTTGAGATGGCGGGTGGAGAACCAGTTCGCATTCCCCTGGATCAGCCGCCCGCGGACGTCATGAAATTAATTGACAGCTGCAATGCGGTACTTCTGCCTGGAAGCAAAGCCGATATCGATCCAGCGAAGTACAAGGCCGCAACCGACCCCAGGACCGCTCCCGCCGATTCTCTGCGCGACTCCGTAGACGAGATGCTTCTGCAAGACGCCTACAAAAAGCGCAAGCCCATTCTCGGTATCTGCTACGGATTGCAAATTCTGAACGTGTACCACGGTGGAACTCTTTTACAGCACATCGAATCGCCAATAAATCATGAGGCGGGGAAAGATGTGCCGATCGCGCACCAGATTGATCTAACCTCCGGCTCGAAACTGGGCAGGATAATTGTTCCAGACATGGCCGGAGAGATTGTTTCCGTCGCCGTCAACTCGAGTCATCATCAGTCGGCGGAGGTCATCGGAAACGGACTTCGCATCGTGGCCCGCTGTCCGCAGGATGGAGTCATTGAAGCGTTAGAGGGCACGGCTCAAGATCATTTCGTGGTCGCCGTGCAATGGCACCCGGAACGTTCAGTCGAACAAGACGAAGGGTCGCGGGCGATCTTCCGTGCGCTGGTCGGATCAAGTAAGTAAAAATGTGGGTGCGGGCGTCCCGCTCGTGCGGCAGCGCGATGAACTCAGCGTTGGAGATTCAGCGCTGGAGATTCTTGCCTTAGAGATTCTGGCTAAAAAAGCCCGGTTATCAGGTTTCCTTTCTCGCATCGTTCTGCCACTGCCGCATGAGCGAGGGCGCTCGCGCCCACACGATCAAACCCGTTTCCCGGCGGCACGCTTTACGGGCCGCTTCTCCAGCAGGACCACGGCGTGCGCAATCGCGGCATTGTCCGTCCCCATGCCTTCCGGCGTCTTGGCTTTGACTCCAACACAATCCGCGGGGATTCCCAGAAGTTCAGCCACATGAGTTCGAATCGCAACCGCATGCGGACCAATCTTCGGTGCCGCCAGAATCAGGGTTGAGTCCAGATTGACTACAGCGTATCCGGCGGCGCGAACACGCTTCACTGCCTCCGCAAGAAAGAGTGCAGAGTTAGCGCCCTTCCAGCGCGGGTCCGACGGCGAAAAAAGCGAGCCGATATCGGGAGCGGCAACCGCGCCCAGCAAGGCATCGGTGACGGCGTGCAACAGGACATCTCCGTCGGAGTGCCCACCCAAGCCCTTCGGATAGGGCAGCGTGAGCCCGCCAATCTTCAGCGGAATGCCACGCTTGAATTCATGAGAATCCCAACCATAACCGATGCGAATTTCAGGTTTCAAAGTTTCAGGTTTCCAGTCTGGTCGATCTTCGGGTTTTCTCTTACCGTTTCAGAAAAAACTCCGCCAGCTCCATATCTGCCGGCGTAGTGATCTTGATGTTTCGCGGAGAGCCCATCACCACGACAACTTCATGTCCCGACCGCTCCACCAGCGAGGCCTCGTCCGTGCCGAGAAAGCCGTCCGCTGCGGCTTCATCGAAGGCCTTTTTGAGAACGTCGTAGCGAAAGCCCTGTGGCGTTTGCGCCATCACGACACGCTCACGCGGCACGGTTGCCGTGATCACGGCGCCTTCGGAAGTGCGTTGCACTTCCTTGATCGTATCCATGGCCGGCATGCCTGCGATGGCCGCACCATATTTCTTCGCGGCCTCGATTACATCGTGGATGATTTCTGCTGTGACGAAGGGACGCACCGCATCATGCACCAGCACAATGTCGTCCGCATTGGCGGCGACAGCCGTTATGGCATTGGCGACAGATTGCTGGCGATGTTCGCCGCCTTCCACCAGTTCGATCTTTTTTTCGGAAAGATCTTTATCGGCCTTAAGACGGGCGTGAAAGCCCGCGATCTCGTTGGCGCGCAGAGCCACGTAAATTGTGGACACTTCAGCGCTGGCCGCGAACTTGCGCAGCGTGTGAATAAGGATCGGCGTTCCCCCGATCTCGGAGAACTGTTTCGACGCCGCCGGCTTCTTGTTTTTGGCATCGGGAGCCTGGGTCATGCGTGTACCCAGGCCTGCTGCCGGAATAATGACGAAGGCTTTCATGCGGGCTGCAAGTATAAGGGCTGAAGAGAGCAGGTTCAAATGCGTCTGTGGTTAGTAATCACCCGAGGCCACGTGGGGACAACCGTCCTCGGTTGTCCGGCGGAGCAAAGCTCCACTATTCGCACTCTGACAAAATCAGGCCGCGAAGGGGAAGTACTGCCGAGGTCTTCATCCCTACTTGCGGCTCGTTGTGGCATCCCCACGAGCGAGGACGCTCGCGCCTACATTTACTTCTTCGGCGGCTCCCACAACTCCACCCGATTACCTTCGGGATCCGTAATCCACGCGAAGCGTCCATACTCGACGTCTTCTTGTCGCGTATCGATTTCCACGCCTTCCTCTCGTAAAGCCCGCAGCAACCCGTCCATATCGTCGACGCGGTAGTTGATCATCAACGGAGACTTGCCGGGTTCGAAGTATTTTGTGTCGCGCGGAAAGATCGACCATATGGTCATGCCCTCCGGTTCCGGGCTCCCATTGCTGTCCCACTTGAAAATCACGCCTGAACCATCCGCCGCGCGTTCTATGCCCAAATGCTTTTCATACCACTGGTAAAGCGCCTCGGGATTCTCCGCCTTAAAGAAAATGCCGCCGATGCCGGTAACACGTTTCATGTTTCTTCCTCGCCTGGCTAGGGTGTTTACCGCATGACATTTTGCCACGTTAGTGAAAGTTTTGCCGGGTGCGTGCCTCTCGCATCAGTCGCAAAATCGACGTATCCGTACAATCGAAGGACGTTAAGGAGGCACCTAACGCAGCGGTCCGATCGGCCCCTGGAATGCTAAGAACGAGACACGGTATCGGGAGGCCGCTGGGAGTTTATGACAACACATCAACGTTCATGGGTCTCGCTGGTTACCTTCTGTGCCGTCACGGTGCTGGTTGTCGCACTAGGTTCAGCGGTGTTACTCGCTGGTGCTTCCGTGGCATTCGCTGTTGCTCGCCCTTCGCCGGCTGAGCTTGCGGTTGGCAGTCCAACTGAATCCGTTCCCGCCAACGACGGAACAGTTGGCAATCAGATTGCCGCGCAATCGCCTGCGGTACCACCACTCGACGACCAGGGGAATGCTGCCAAAACAAGTTTTGCCGGCCTGATTACTGATTCCCGCTGCGGCGCCCGGCATCGCAGGAACTCGGGCAAGACGTCCGCGGAATGTGTACGCTCTTGCGTGCACAAAGGAGCTGGTTACGTTTTGGTTGATGGCGAAAAGACTTATGCCCTCGTGGGCGATGCAACTCAGCTGGAAAAAGTGGCGGGCGAAAGAGCGAGTGTCTCAGGAACTCTCAAGGACAACACGATCACCGTCAAAAGCGTCCCCTCGGAGGTGGCGCAGTAATCCGAGCCTGACATCTGGGAGTCGGCTTATTATTCCGCCGGACGTTCCAGCATCATCGCTTGCGACTTCTTGGGATCGACGCTCGGGGTTGCGGTCATGACCGGTCCCGGGGGCACAGCCGGAACAACGTTCACTCCGGAGCGTGATTCAGTTCGGCTGCCATTGCGCTCGTCCCATTTCCCAAAAATCATCTTGCCTGCGGTGGTTTGCAGCACTGAAGTGACCGAAATATCGACGGTCTTGCCGATCATCTTTCGCGCATTGTCCACTACCACCATCGTCCCGTCGTCGAGATAAGCGACGCCCTGGTTATATTCCTTGCCTTCTTTCAGGATAAAGACCTTCATGGTCTCGCCCGGCAGCACAATCGGCTTCAGGGAGTTGGCCAGTTCATTGATGTTCAGCACTGCCACGCCCTGAAGTTGCGCAACCTTATTCAGATTGAAGTCGTTGGTGATGATTTTGCCTTCATACAGCTTGGCCAGTTCAATCAGCTTCAGATCGACTTCGCGGACCGCGGGAAAATCATCTTCAACAATCTGAATTTGCAGCGTGGGTACTTTTTGCAGCCGCTGCAAAATGTCCAGACCGCGACGTCCCCGATTCCGCTTCAGCGAGTCCGCCGAATCGGCCACCAGTTGCAATTCGCGCAGCACGAACTGCGGCGCTACCAAGATGCCGTCGAGAAATCCGGTCTCGGCGATATCAGCGATACGGCCATCGATGATGACGCTCGTGTCGAGGATTTTGTAGCTCTTCTTATTTTGCTTCTCGCCGCCGAATACCCCGCCCAAAGCTGCAAGATTCAGCAGATCGCCCTTGTTTGCTCCCACCACCAGGCCAACGTAAGACATCAACAGCATCACCAGGATCTGTAGAAAACTCTGGGTGTGCCCGGGAACAATACTGTTCCGAATGACCAGCGAGAAAAGGTAAGCGCCGAAAATACCGAGTACGCTGCCGGTTGCGGCGCCAATCAGGCGCGTCAGGCTGACCCGGCGCAGACGCGATTCGAACAGGACGACCGCCAGTCCGATGATCGCGCCCACCACAGCATCCAGCCGCGAGGGCAACCCGAAGGGTTCAGTCAGGTAGCAGGTAACAGTAATGATGAGAACAAATAGAAAACGTACTAACACCAAGTCCACCGAAGGACCTCCCCGGAACTCGCTCGCAGACGCCTCCGCAAAAACGAGTCTCCCCACTGGTTACCCGGTGCTCCTGAAAGCGGTACCAGTGATCTTTTAAACGGAGCCTATGAATTGAATATGAAGAGCGCTCCGACCCCCGTTCCTTAACTGTTACATCCGGGCAGGAACGGGATTCCCCAACCAGGTTACGCAGAGTATATACCTGCCAACCAAGTGTGGTCATCGGGCAGTGAGATTGTTGCGTCTTCATCGAAGCCGGAAGCGTGCTGCTACACTTTCCTCATGAAAGCCCTTGTCATCAGCCGTTTAGGCGATCCCGACGTGCTCGAAGTGCGCTCTGTACCGGAACCGTCGCCCGCCTCCGGGCAGGAACTGGTCCAGGTACAGGCGGGCGGAATCAACTTTGCTGACATCATGAGCGCGCAGGGTGGCTACCCCGGAACTCCGAAACCGCCGCTGGTTGCAGGACGCGAATTTTGCGGAACTCGAATCGCTGACGGCCAGCTCGTAATGGGCTACGCGCAATGGGGAGCATTTGCCGAACAGGTCGCGGCGTCTTCTGAGCTGCTGTGGCCGGTGCCCACGAACTGGAGCGCGGAAGAAGGGGCCGCTTTCCCCGTCAACTATTTCACGGCGTACTTCGCCTATTGGAAGGCGGGCATGCTCGATTCTTCTGTCGGCAAGGTTGCGTCACGCGTTCTCATCCATGCCGTCGCCGGAGGTGTTGGAACGGCAGCCGTGCAGATTGGAAAACTGCTGGGCATCGAAATGTATGGAACTTCTTCATCGGAAGAAAAACTCACGCGGGTAAAAGAACTCGGATTGCAGCACGGAATCAATTACAAGCAACGCGACTACACAGAGGCAATCAAAGAACTGACGAACGGCGAAGGCGTCGACGCGGTTTTTGAAATGCTGGGAGGCGAGCACACCGCGAAAAGTATTCGTTGCCTGCGCGATTTCGGCCGAGTCATTGTCTACGGCGCCGCAACCGGACAGCCCGCCGTGGTCGACGCGCGAACGCTCTACGCGAAAGGCGCGAGCGTGCATGGTTTGTGGTTGACCTATTTGTCGGCGAAAACTGAGCTGATGCATCAGGCGTGGAAACAACTGTCCGCGTGGACAGAGCAAGGCCACTTGCGTCCGGTTGTCGGTCACGCCTTCCCCCTGGAAAAAGCGGAGGAAGCTTACAGGTTACTAATGGAGCGAAAGAATTTTGGAAAAGTCGTACTCAACCTGACCTAGCTCGCACACCTGTAGGGTGGGCGCCCCGCCCGCCGCCTTTGGCTGAAGGTTCCTAGTGAAATCAGCAAGATATATTCTGCCTCACACTCTAGACAAAACAAATCCCTGTTCTGTTAAGCCTATTGAGAAGTATTTGAACAAGTAAAGAGCGCTAACAACCGTGCGTGCAGGTCGTCCAAAGATGAGCAGACGAAATTAAGTGCAACGGAACTTTTCAAAGATGCACTGCGTATCTGCCAATGATTGAAACCGCGACCCGGAAGGAACAACAACGGATCCGGTCTAGAAGGAAAAGTTTCAGGGGTTAAAGGGACTGGCTCACTTTCGGTTTGGCGGCCCAGGTGAGGACAATCCCCGCAGCAGAAAGCGCACGGTCTTGCGACCGGTCTCTTTTCGCTTAACCCCGAGGCAGCATTTTAGGCCTTCGACGGCAAAACGCAAGGTTTTCCTGCCCCAGGCAAATCCAGCCGCCCGAACCGGTTCCCGACGTATCGGGAAAGAAAAAAGGAGTGCTATGACCACATCGAAAATCTCCAAGGGCTTACTGCTGGGTTTCGCGTTACTGCTGGCAACAAGCGTGTTTGCCGCCACCAATAAGGGTTCGCTGCAGGTAACCGATCCCCTCACCGTCAACGGAAAGCAACTGCCTGCCGGCGACTACACCGTGACCTGGGATGGCGCGGGGCCGAACGTCGAACTGAATATCATGCGCGGCAAGAATGTCGTCGCCTCCGTGCCCGCTCATATGGTCGACCTCGATAAATCTCCCAACCGCGATTCCCTCATCACAAATGTCAATAGCGATGGACACAAGGCGCTGAATGAGATCCGGTTCTCCGGGAAAAAGTATGCCTTCTCGATCAACGCCGAGTCCGCGAAAGCGGAATCGAACGGAACCAACAAGTAACATTGAAAATTCATTGCAGGAAAAAGGGCGGAAACCGTAAAGGCTCCGCCCTTTTTTCTGAAGACTGACGACCGAAGGCTGCCTTTCAGTATTTCGGCATCTTCGGATCCACCCGATCCGCCCAGGCCAGAATTCCACCGGCCAGGTTATGCACCTTCTTGAATCCCGCCTGACGCAGGAACTCCACCGCTTTGGCGCTGCGCGCTCCTGATCGGCAGTGCGCGATGATCTCCTGGCTGGAATCCAGTTCGTTGACGCGCTTCGGAAGATCGCCCAGCGGAATCAGATGTCCACCGATGTTGCAGATCTGGTATTCGTGAGGCTCGCGCACATCGAGCACGAAAAGCTTTTCGCCCGCGTCGAGCCGTTGCTTCAATTCTTCTACCTGCACGTCTGACGTTAATGTTTCCACTGGTTTCTCCTCGCCGCGAATTCCGCAAAACTCGTTGTAGTCAATCAATTCCTTGATCGTTGGATGCGTTCCGCAAACCGGGCAATCCGGATTCTTGCGCAGCTTGAGTTCGCGAAACTTCATGTCCAGGGCGTCGATCAGCAATAGCCGTCCGATCAACGGCTCGCCCTTGCCCAGAATCAATTTGATGACTTCGGTGGCCTGCATCACGCCGACCAGTCCCGGCAGAATGCCCAGCACTCCACCTTCGGCGCAGGAAGGCACCAGTCCCGGCGGTGGCGGCTCGGGATACAGGCAGCGATAGCACGGACCTTCCTTGGTGGCGAAAACGCTGGCCTGCCCTTCGAAGCGGAAAATCGATCCATACACGTTCGGCTTTCCGGTCAGCACGCAAGCGTCATTTACCAGGTAGCGGGTGGGGAAATTGTCGGTGCCGTCCGCGATGATGTCGAATTCGCGAAACAGTTCAAGCGCGTTGTCGCTGGAAAGCCGGGTATCGAACTTGCGGATGTTGAGAAACGGATTAATCGCCTTCAGCTTCTCCGCCGCCGAATCCAGCTTCTTGCGTCCCACATCGGCGGTGGAGTGAATGATCTGCCGTTGCAGGTTGGTGTAGTCCACGACATCGAAGTCCACAATGCCGAGCGTGCCCACCCCTGCCGCACCCAGATACAACGCCAGCGGCGAACCCAGACCACCCGCGCCGATGCAGAGAACTTTCGCAGCTTTGATCTTGAGCTGCCCTTCCATGCCCACCTCGGGCATGATCAGGTGGCGAGAGTAGCGCTGGATCTCGTCATTGCTTAGGGTAACGGCTTCGGGTTTGACTTCAAGTGTTGTGGCCATGGGAACCTCTTAAAGATGGTTGAAGAATTTTCAGATTTACGAATTGCCGGATTGAAAACAGCTAGCGACAGGCGGGACAACAACAGCGGCGGACTTTGAGTTCGAGTTTCAATTCAAAAATCCTGAAATCGGGCAATTCATCAATCAATTCCAGCCTCCCGCGATGGAAGGCACTATGGAAATACTATCACCGTCCTTGACCGCCGTGGCGTCCTTCTGCAGGTAGCGGACGTCCTCGTCGTTGAGGTAGACATTCACGAAGGCGCGCAGCTTTCCTTCATCTGTGTAGAGATGCCGGCGCAAGTCGGGATGCTGCGATACGAGATCAGACAGTGCGTCACCGATAGTGCCAGCCTTCACATCAACCGCAGGCAGCTTCCCGGCATACTGCCGCAGGGGTGTAGGTATATGGATCTTTGGCATAGGCTATACATGATGCCACAGGAGTGGCCGGAGATTCAGGGGCTTGTGCAGGTCATAAGCCTGTGTGGCTCGGAGACGCTTGTCCGACGCCTTTGACGTAGATCTTGACAGTGCGCCTAATTCGCCCAGCCTGAGCGCTTTTCCACGAGAGCAATACCAGAAAACCCAGGTCAAATTCAAAGGCATCGGACAAGAGTGTCCGACCCCGCACGAAATCAAACCACTTCGATCTTTTCTCCGACCAGTTTCTTATCACTCTCGTCGCTGCCGGTCAGCTCAAACGAATTGGTCAGCACGGCCTTGCCCTTCTCCACACTGGTGATCACGTAAGAGCACCCAAACCAATGCGCCTCGGCAAGATCAGTGGACGACCACTGCGCCGGATGGTCAGGATGCGAATGATAAAACCCGATAATGTCCTCGCCACGCTCGCGTCCCTCGCGCTGAATGCGGATCAAGTCCTTGGGATCGATGTTGTAGCGGTTGTGCGCCGAATCAGTGCGCGTATTCCCTGCCCGCGCCGCCGAAGTCACGGTGCGCACGCCATCGTCATCCATCTGCCCCAACAGCACACCGCAGCACTCATGGGGATAGGTCTCTTCACCATGCTGGCGGAGAGCTTCGTATTCTTTGCGTCGGATATTCAGCATTAAAACTCTATTCACCACGGAGACACAGAGGCAAGAGCGTCCCAAATTCTTTCTCCGTGTCTCGGTGTTTCAGTGGTGCAATTTCACTCTTCTTCCCAGAATCTCTCACTTAAATACTTGTCGCCCGAATCGCAAAGAATCGTGACAAACACCGCGCGCTCTCCTTTGCCGAGCCTCCGCGCCACCTGCAAACATCCCACCACCGCAGCCGCCGCGGAGATTCCTACCAGCAATCCTTCTTCACGAGCCAACTTCTTGGCCATGGCATAGGACTCTTCGGTCGAGATGCCAATGTCTTCATCCGCCAGCGTCGCGTCATAAATCTTTGGGATGATGGCGCTGGCCATATGTTTGGCGCCTTCGATTCCATGAAACGGAGAATCCGGTTGCAGCGAGATGCAGCGAATCGCCGGATTCAGTTCTTTCAACCGCCGCGTCGTGCCGACGAAAGTCCCGCTGGTCCCCATCATGGATACGAAATGAGTTACTAGTCCTTCTGACTGTTGCCAGATTTCATTGGCTGTGCCATGGTAGTGAGCTTGCCAGTTGGCATCGTTGGAATATTGGTCGGCATAAAAATATTTGCCGGGATCCTGGGCAAAGAGTTCACGGGCGGTACGAATGGCACCGTCAGATCCGTCGGCCGGATCGGTATAAATAATGTTGGCGCCGTAGGCATGCAGGATGTGCTTGCGTTCAATGGAAACATTTTCCGGCATGCACAGCGTCACCGGAAACCCTTCGGCGGCAGCGATCATGGCGTAAGCGATACCGGTATTGCCGCTGGTAGAGTCGAGCAGCGTCTTGCCCGGCCCGAATTTCCCGCTGGCGCGGGCCTGAGAGACGATGTTCCAGGCGGCGCGATCTTTCACCGATCCGCCGGGGTTGTACCACTCGGCTTTGCCCAGCAATTCGATTCCGGGCAGATCGCGAGTAAGCCGCTCGAGCCGAAGAAGTGGAGTATTGCCGATAAGGTCGAGGCTGCGCCGGCCGAGCAAACGCACACGATTCGCCTCACTTGCAGCCAAAGCAGTGGTCGAAGAATCAGGTACTTCCGTCGATTTGGAAGAGACTGGCTGCATGAATTCAGACAACGCCGTGACCATCGTAACCTACTGGAAGCGCGATTTACCGGCCTGTAATGATTGATTGGATTATAAAAGAGGCTGCTTCGATCCAGTCAGAACGCGGAATTGCACTTATTTCGGCGAATCCGCATCTGATGAATTGAACGCAGAGTTAAACAGAGGATTGGGAAATCCAAAGAATGACAACCAAGGTAGAGCAGCGAAGTTACGAAGAAGCGCTAAGCTGGCTGCGCGAGCACGGTTTTGATTTGATCGAGGCTCCCGGCACTCAGGGACGTGTGTTCCTGAGAAAGTACAACGTCTCCTGCGCCATCCAGAAAGATGGCGACGATGGCGTGAAAATCTTCGCCTACCCTGGATATCTGATTGGCAGCGAGATCTCCAAACTGGTCAACCGCGGCTACCAGCAGTTCCTGAAAACCGCCAAGACCGAAGTCCCCGCCACTGCCGACCACCTGAAAGCGTTGCAGCAATTCACCGAAGAGTTAAAAGAAGGCCTGGGACTGCCCGTCCTGTACAACGAATCCCTGGGCACGGTTAGCGAATCGTACCAGTACGACCGCATCAAGGATCGCGACAAGCCAACCGCCGAACGTCCCAAGCGCCCCTGGGAAAAGGTCGGAAAGCTGAACGCCGCCGCAGCCAAAAAAGGCCGCGCGTAACTGTCATCCTGCGCGCGGGAACTGCCTCGCTCCGCGAAGCAGTTACGTAGTCGAAGGACCCCTATAAGCACTGTGTCGCTTCAGTCGCCTGTGCGAAACTACGCGCATGCGAATCGTCCTGATCCTGCTAGCTCTTATCGCTCCCCTCGCCGCTCAAGATTCAGCCATCCAGCAAGTCCTGACTCAGCAACAGGCCGCCTGGAACCATCACGATCTCGAGGGTTTCATGTCCAGCTACTGGAACTCTCCCAACCTGACATTCTTCGGAGCGAAGAAAGCCTCGGGCTGGCAATCTACTTTGGATCACTACCGCAAAACCTATCTAGGCGAAGGTCGAGACATGGGAACGCTGGAATTCTCCGATCTGCAAATCGAAGAACTATCTCCGAATGCGGCGTTCGTCCGAGGCCGTTGGAAGCTAAACCTGTCCGATGGCAAAACGCCCCACGGCCTCTTTACTCTGATATTCCGCAAATTTCCCGACGGATGGAAAATCATCCATGACCACTCGTCCGCCGAAGAATAAGTTCGAATATGCAGTGTCATCCCAAGCACGTGTAGGGCGGGCGCCCCCGCCCGCCGCGTTTGATCCTCGGTAGTGAGTCTGGGGTACTGGTTCTGTTTGAAAGTTTCCGTCAAGAGTTGTCATCTTGAGGAAGGGAGCGTTCGCAAAGCGAAGGCTCCCGACGATGGACCTCTGCACTCACTGGCGCTGGCGGCGCCGGAATATTCTAGTAGAGCGTGGCGCAGGATGCATGGTTCCTTCGCTATCCCAATTATTTCTTCACCCGCACCTGTACCCGCGTCCCATCCGGCAATTGTCCACCCAGGAGTTTGATCAACCCGCCCTGTACCACTCCTTCAAATTCCTGCGGCAATGCCGGCACAGCCGTCGGGCGAGGGCGCCCGCGCCACACGGCCCATGCCTTTGTCCATGGCCGCATTCGCCAACTCGTCCGCCTCGCGATTGTGCTCGCGCAATGCATGATCGATCGAGAACCATTCCAGTTGGGCAATCAACTCCTTGGCGCGGCCATGAAGTTCCTGCAGGGTCGAGTTCTTCACTTTGTAAATGCCCTTGATCTGCCGAACCAGCAGTTCGGAATCGCTCACCAATTTCAGGGCTTTGGGTCCGTGCTCAACGGCATACTCGAGCGCCGCGATCAGGCCCTGATACTCCGCGAAGTTATTGGTTTGGTGTCCAAGATATTCGCTGAGCGCGGCGACCTTTCGTCCCGCTTGATCTTGAATCACGACACCATAACCGGCTGGTCCAGGATTGCCGCGCGCCCCGCCGTCGCTGTGAGCGATCAGGTAATGCTCAGGTGTTTTGGCAGACAAAGAAGAAGAAAGATAGGAGGGCATGAGCAAAGTTTACAACGTGTGTGGGGCGGGCACTCTTGTCCGCCGCCGTTGTAGTGGGTCAGTTTGAAGATCTACCCGGCCGTCACTGGTCAAGGGTCGGTTCGGTAAAAGGGTGGAGCAGGCCTTCAGGCCTGCATGCGGCGGGTTTCATGCTCTGGGCTTCATCCCCAGAAGTACCTCAGCGGCCGAAGCCGTCGCAAAGACGCCCAACGCTAAAGCGCTGCTCCACCCTACGAATCCAAACTGACCCACCCTCGCCGCCTTTGACTTTGACCTAGTGGGAGGGAGCTGTTTCTGAAAGCCGCAAATTAATTCAAGAGCGGCGGACAGGAGTGTCCGCGCCCCACACAGTCTATCTGCCCGCTGCCAGCCGGGTAGCCAGCCGCTGCGGCAGGTTGGCTGCCATGATGCGGTCCTGAGCCTGTTTCAGGTTGTAAGGCACGCGACAGAAAGTTACGATGCGGGCCTCGGAATCAAACACCGCAAACGAAGCGCGCCAGTCTCCATCCCGAGGCTGTCCTACCGAACCCGGGTTGACCATATAGCGCATGCCTTCTTTCAGCGGAAACTGGGAAGTTTCGCTCTGTCCCACCGTGTTATACAGCGGACGAAAATAGTCGCTGGCGACATTGTTGGTATTAAAACTTCCCTGAAGATGCGTGTGTCCAAAAAATGTCAGAGGCGTGTTCGAAGTGAGCAAAGGCTCAATCGCGTCCCGCAGCGTGACTACGTATTCGTCCTCGTCCACCGGAGATCCATGTACAAACTGGATATTCGGTAATTCTCCGGTCTGGATCGGACCATGAGGCAGGCCCTGAAGCCACTTCAGATTTTGCGGGTTGAGCTGCTCGCGCGTCCACAGCGCCGCCAGTCCAGCAATGGGATTGAAGTCCTTCAAATCCATGGCGCCGCTGGCCGCCTTGTCATGGTTGCCACGGACAAAAATGTGCCCCAGCTCCCGCACCCGATCGATCACTTCGTTGGGGCTGGCGCCATAGCCAACCACGTCCCCAAGGTTGACCACCATGTCGTATGGCGGCGCTGCCGCCAGGCACGCTTCCAGAGCTTCGAGGTTGCTATGAATATCGCTTAAGAGAAGGACGCGCACAGTTCACCGGACAAACTGGGGATTATAGACCTGTCAGGGTTCGTCGTGTTGGGAATGTGGGGCTCTGTGGGACGGACACTCCTGTCCGTCGTCTTTGACGTTGGTTTTGACTTGCCGCCCAAAAGTCACTTGCCCGACTTCAGAACAGGGCCTTCAAACTCAGGATCAAATTCAACCTCAAAGTCAAAGGTGACGGACAAGAGTGTCCGTCCCACACGAAGATACCACCGGGCACCGGGCCCAGTGCCCGGCGGAAACTTCCACCAGCGCGGGCAAACTGCGCCTGCACTCGTCCACTCGAAACTCGCAACGCGGCTCAAACGGACATCCCGGCGGAACCGCATGCAGCGGCGGCACCGTGCCTTCGATGGTCTGAAGCGGCCGGTCGCGGTCAGTCTTCAGCGTAGGCACCGCATTCAGCAACCCCCGTGTATAAGGATGCGCCGGTGCCTGAAATATCTCGCGCTTCGGTCCCAACTCCACCAGATTGCCGGCATACATTACCGCCACCCGGTCGGCGACTTGCGAAACCACTGCAAGGTCATGCGAAATAAACAGCATGGTCAGGCCAAACTTGGCCCGCAATTCAGCCAGCAATTCCAGAATCTGCGCCTGGATGGTCACATCGAGCGCGGTGGTAGGCTCATCGGCGATCAGCATCTGGGGATGGTTGACGATCGCCATGGCAATCATCACCCGCTGCCGCATCCCGCCGGAAAGCTGGTGCGGATAATCCCGCGCTCGCCTCTCCGAGTCGGTGATGCCCACTTCATTCATCGCCACCACCGCCCGCTTCCCGGCCTCGTCTTTGGCGACCGGATGATGGGCCAGCACTGCCTCGGCGATTTGATCACCCACCCGCATGACGGGGTTCAGCGCCGTCATCGGCTCCTGAAAAATCATGGCCAGTTGAGATCCTCGTAAAGGACGAATCGCCGCATCGGACATTTGCAGCAGGTCATTCGTCCCCGAGCCGTTGCCAAAACGAATCTCACCGCGAACCCGCGCGTTCGGGGGTAGCAGGCGCATCAACGCCAGCGAAGTAACAGACTTTCCGGAACCTGATTCGCCTACCAGCCCTAGCACTTCACCCGCCGCGATCGAAAAGCTGAGATCGCGAACCGCTACCAGCCCGCCGCTTCCCCCGCCCTGGGATGAACGTGGAAACTCGACGACAAGATTACGCACCTCAAGAAGATCCGCCATGAAAAGTAGCGCCGGCGTCCCGCCGGCTGTCCGGAGGGCGTCTCGCCCTCCGCGTTCAAAAGTTATCGCGAAAAGATCTATCGTCCCAAGGTCATCGTCCCAAGATCATTGTCCCAACTTCATTGTCCCAAAATCAGTGGCAACCCATTCTTAGGATTCCCGATCACGACCACCTTGGCATTCGCACTCTTCGCCAAAGTCTCGGTCGCCTCAATGCCCTTCCACTCCAGCAACTGCGGACTGATCCCCTGCGCCACAATCTGTTGGAAGTCACGGATACCGGCCGCTTCAATGCGCTTGCGTTGAGCTTCCTGGGTTTCTTTCTGCAACCGGAAACTCATCGCCAATGCTTCCTGCTCGGCCTGTTGCTTGGATTCGATCGATGATTTCAAAGTTACGGGCAGCTGAATGTCACGCAGCAGTACGCTTTCGACCAACACTCCGCGCTCCCCAAGTTTGGTTGTCAGTTGGTCATAGATCTGCTTGCCCACCATCTCACGTTCTCCGGTGTAAAGCGCATTGGCGGTGTGGGCTGCGGTCGCCTCCCGGATGGCCGCCCGCAAATTTGGTTCGATCAGCACGTTCAGGTAATTGGGCCCGATCTTCTGATACACCTCGGCGGCCTTTTCAGGATTGAGGTGGTAGATAAGCGAGGTATCCAGATTAATCATCAGCCCTTCGCTCGAAGGGACGCTGGCCGATTCCTTGAGTTCCTGGGTTCGAATGGAAAGCTCATGGTTGGCTTTCAAGGGATTGATCAGATGCATCCCCTCAGGCAGAACCTCTCCGGTGACCCGCCCAAATAATGTGAGCACCCCAACGTTCCCGGAATCCACGCGGGCCACAGCGCCAAACAGCAAGATCACCAGCACAAACGCGGCCACCGCGATCCCAACCAGCCGCAACACCGAGCCCGGATTCGAATCGATCACGCGCCCATGAGGCTCATTAAATATTGTCATAAAGGCTCCTCCCCGCGGGACGATTGTACTGCGAAGCCAAGAAGAGGCTAAGTGTCCGCCAAGACACACACGCAGACGACGTCCACCACAATTCGCGTAGGGGCGGACGCCTCGTCCGCCCAACCGAGCAAAGCTCGGCAAAGTAGTTCTCCATCTCGATCCGGGCATTTTCGAAGAAACCAAAACCCGCGCCGCACTTGATTTCAGCAGAAATTTTCACAAAACAGCAATTTTTGCAGGCCAAACCGCAAACGCGTGCTGCCAACAAAAATGCCAAAGAAATTGCGACATCCATAAATCGCGAGGCGCACGCTGCGAGCCCGATGCACCAATTCCGGTCACCCCCTTGTGGAGAGGCTGCACTCGCATGCATACAAACGAGATAAAACTCTCCATTTTTAATTGACTATAAAAATGGAAGGCGTACAAACAACCTCGTTCTTTGACATGTTCTGAAGTTTACCCGGTTGGTGCGGCGTCCGGGGCTCAAGCGAGGTCACTCTGAAAGCATCGCAAGATGAGTCCAGAGAGGGTCAGCAAGGGTCTGTAGCCAAGCGCTGGTCGAGGCGAACAAGAGCACCCGTCAGAGGCAAGATAGAGTTCCGAGGCGTTAAACAGTTTTTCCGGTTGGCGGTAAGCCCGGAGCCCAAGCAATGATCGCGCGCCGTCGTCTTCGCAAGGAGGCCACGAATGCAGGTCAGCGAGGGTCTAAAGCGAGCTACTGGCCGAGACGAACAGTTTCAACACCACCTCGGGACTCTTAATTTTTGCTCCCGCCTTCAGCGCTATTCCAAGCAGTCTTTTTCCGAACTCTCTGCAGGTCACGTGGCCGCGAAACGAACCACACAGTAATGGGCAGGTCTAGGCTTTGCCAAAGTCCGAGGCCCGAAGTCCGACGCCTGATGTCTCACTCCTCCATGCCGGAACCAAGCGGTTGGTAGCGATACTTTTTGCCATCCCAGTAAATTGCAGAGGTCATTCGGTCGGCCCCCATCTCTTCGGCATAAATAGCCATCACGTTCCTTTTCTTGATTTTCAATTTCTTCGCCGCGATCTGCTTGAATGGCAGATTCATGATGACAAATTTCGCCTTCGGCTCAGCCGCCCGCCAGGCTTCCTCACCGGTTCCGTGGATGACCAGCAGCACCAGGCCCCGCTGAGCGGGGTCCTCCGAGGCAAACTGGCTGGTGATCTTGGTGTTTCCGTACCCGAAAAAGGTGTTGTACGGATCGACCACCGTGAAATTGTCGTCCGCCTGGTCAGCCAGCGGGTTTTTGCAATGAGCAGCCACGACCAGGTCCTCAATGCCATCGCCATCGAGGTCAGCTTTCAGTTGCGGTGGCCCCGCCATCAGCTTGCAATCCGATCCAAACTGTTTCTGGACGAAGTCGTCGTCGACAGGGGCGGAAGCCGGTGGTTTGGTCTGCTGAGCCAACGAGACGAACGACAATAAGAAGCAAGCAAAAATCAGGCGAAAACAATATGGGAACTGCATGGTTCTACTGTATTCCTGTTCGAAAGCCCGGAATAGAGACACAGTAGATGACCGACAAAACGAAGGGGGCCGGGCAAGAACCATGTGGGCCGGGTCTTCGACCCGGCCATGCCGAGCGAAGTTCGGCTGTGTTTTTTGCTTTGAGGGAAAGCTCAGCCGAGCGTCGCTCGGACCCGACCGGGTCTCTTCGACTGCGCTGAGGGCAGGCTCCGAACCGGTCCATACAGCCAGCTCTCCCACATGGTCTGTGCTTATTTCCTGAAGTGTTCCCAGCCTAGCGGCACGAATTCCTGTTTGTCCCCATCACTATCGCGAAGCCATACCTTTCGCCCGCGCGTCGCCACACCAATTTCTCGAATCGCAACTCCAGCTATCTGGGATGGAACCTTCTTTCCCGCCGCTGCCGTAAACAGCAGTTCGTAATCTTCCCCGCCGTGTAAAGCGAACCTGAGATCAACCTTCCGTCCCGGCTTTCCCACCATCGCCACTGGAATCGCACTCCCCTCGATCTCCGCCCCAACTCCGCTCTCCTGGCAAATGTGGCCGAGGTCGGTGGAAAGCCCGTCGCTCACGTCGATCATCGAAGAAGCCAGTTTCTTTTCGCGGAGAAAACGGCCAACCTCGATTCGCGGCATGGGATGGAAATGCCTTGGAAAATCCCTCGGTCGAATTTTCTTACCACGAGAGAGCAAATAGATCGCGGCGGCGGAGGCTCCCAGCTTTCCTGTCACGAAAATGCGGTCTCCCGGGCGCGCACCCGAACGCAGCACCGCCTTGCCCGTTGGAACCGAGCCTGTAGCCACGATGTCAGCCAGCACGCCGCCGAGCGATTGGGCCGTATCGCCTCCGGCCATGGTGACTTTGAACTTGCCAGCCAGTTTCAGCAGGCCACGAACGAAGCCGTCTACCCAGCTCTGTGGCAACTCCCGCGGCAGAGCCAGCGAAAGAAATACAGCCAGAGGCTCTCCTCCCATGGCGGCGAGGTCGCTAAGTCCTCGTGCCAGGCAGCGGTGACCCACGCTTTCAGGCGGGTGCCAGTCCCGTTTAAAGTGGACCCCCTCCAGGCTGAAATCAGTCGTAATCACGATTTGATGACCGCGAGGAATGGGCAGCACCGCACAGTCGTCTCCCATTCCAATTCCACCGCGAAGTGCCGGGGCGCGCAATCTCCCGGCTTGAGCGCGAAGGCGGCGAATCAAGGCTTTCTCAGGCAAGGGCACAAGGCCTTCAATATACAAGTTTCACCGTAGGCGCGAGCATCCACGCGGGTGTGACGCGGAGCATCTAAATTGGGAAGACGGGAATGCCGTTAGGAAGGGCGTACACTAGGACCGGGCAGAGTACACATTACCCTCCCTACTAAAGTCACCACCGAGTAACAGGTCCCTAGGGGCAGTCCGGCGTACCCGTCGTTGGTAAGCCCCAAAACGTTGACAGGGGGGAACCTACTTTGTTACCGTTGCCAAGCTGATTAGACAGATAGGGCCGAACTAAGTGCTGCATCCAGTAGGGATTGCAGACAAATAAATTTTGGCCAACCCGGTTCCGGTAGGTTTCGGGCGCGTAAACAGCTGAGTTCCAAGTTGGGAAGCTGGCCCGAATTCAGGAGATGGCGTGAGGGCTCTCGTAACCGCGAGCCGTCCTTTTCGAACCGATCCTGATCACTAACGGAAGGAAAAAATTGCAAAAACGCTTTTACATTCTTTTTGTGGCACGCGGTGACGACGGTCAGATCCGTAAGATCCCCATTCCCGTTCACTACCTGTACGTCTTTCTGGTAGGTGCGTCGATCGTGGGTCTGAGCCTGACCGGTATCGCCAGCTCGTATCTGCGCATGCTGCTGAAGGTGTCCCATTACAACGAGCTCCGTACCGAGCGCGAAGACCTCAGGAACCGCTACTCCCGGCTGGAGCAGGTCGCCAAGGAGCGTGACATTCAGGTTGCGTCGCTGGGTTCGCTCGCAGGTGAAGTTTCGTCTCTGTACGGGTTGAAAGCCGATCCCAACCTGGTGACGGCTTCTTCGGAAAATGTCGGCGGCGCGCAAGTCGTCTCTTCGCTCGACCAGCTTTATGCTCTCAAGACCTCGGCTCTGACCGGCGCGACCATGACTGGACTGTCGTTGGGACTTACGCGCAACGTCACGACCGGCGACTGGCTGAGAGCGAATTCAGCTCCGAATCTATGGCCGGTGGAAGGCCCGGTAACTGGCTCCTTCGGTGAACGTATTGATCCGTTCAACGGAGAAGGAGCTTTCCATAGCGGAATCGATATTGGTTCGACTGACGGCGTGGCCGTCGTCGCACCGGCCGACGGTGTGGTCACCTTCGCCGACTTCATGGGTGGCTACGGACGCGCAGTCATGATTGACCACGGCCACGGCATCACCACGCGCTACGGTCACCTGGCCAGCTTTGCCGTTATGACAGGCCAGCACGTCCATCGCGGCGACACCATTGCCTTCGTCGGTGAAAGTGGACGCAGCACCGGTCCTCATCTTCACTACGAAGTCCGCATCAACGACACGCCGGTAAATCCCCACAAATACCTTCGCCTAACGGTCGCAAACGTAGGCGGATTCTCAGCCGGAAGCTAAACCGGTCGCAACTGAGAACTGAGAACCAGAAACTACTAACTGGTTTTTTTTAAACTAGTTTTTTGAAACCACTTCCACACCACAATCGTGGAAGCGGGTGCAAGAGGGCGCCAGAATTTGGTCGCTGATAAACAACAGCAAGAGCAAGAGCAAGAGAAAGAGCGCCTTAGAAGAAGCTATCGCCCAGCCCAGGTGCGGGTACTCTTCGTAGGCGAGTCTCCACCGGCCTCAGGGCGTTTCTTCTACCGGGCCGACTCCGGACTCTACCGAGCCATCCGAAACACGTTCCGCGCCGCGTTCCCTGCGATCCCCGAAGACGACTTCCTGCATTCGTTCCAGGCTTTGGGCTGCTACCTGGTTGACCTGTGCGGCAAACCCGTCGACCGCCTGAACGCGGACCGTCGAAAGCAGGCTTGCCGTGATGGCGAAGTCAGCCTCGCAAGAACGCTCAGGCAACTTCAACCCAAAGTCGTGATTACAGTGATTCGATCGATTTCAGCCAATGTCAGGCGTGCTCAGGCATGCGCAAATTGGGAAGGGCGGTATGTGGAGCTTCCCTATCCCGGTAGATGGAAGGAGCATCGAGTCGCATTCGAGCAAGCGCTCAAGCCTGTACTGCGCAAAGAACTGGCTTACGATCAGTACTTGTAAAACGCAGGGTTGTGCTCTCGAGACTGGAAACCAGAATCCTGACTGTCTTGCGAGCTATGGTCCGGTAAAACAAACCACGTTCACAGTCGATGTGCCCGTGACGATGGCCCCGGACGACGACACATTTCCAATACTATGGTTGGTTGTAAGAGTCGCGGAGACCAAACCGACTCCGCAGACCTGTCCGGTAGCCGTGATCAGTCCGGTCGCAGCATCGACCGTCACCATTTCTGGCGTATTCGAACTCCACACAACCTGGTTTGTGATGTCCTTGGAAACCGGCGGATGTATGTAATTCCCGATGGCTCGAAGCTGCACGGTCAGGCCTGCGTCGGCGATTACCGGAATATTCGAGGCGCCGAAGGCAACTTTATCGGGTTGAACAGAGATGGAAACCAGCTGTTGCTCGTGTCCGCAAGCCGTCAGGCCGATCAGACAGGCCACGGTTGCGAGCCCCAGGCAGAATCTGGACATCGGGTAATTCATCAACTTCTCCTGAGTGAGGGTGTCCATCCTCGGCTCTCCGTTCTTGGGAAGGGCCAGGACGGGTGCTTTGATCTCGAGAAACTATAAACCAGAAACCGGAAACTCCTAACTACGCTTCAACATTTCCACCACGCGATCAAAGTCCTCAAGCGTGGCGTATTCAATCGAGATCTTCCCTTTTCCCTTACGATCGCGAATGCGGACGCGCATTCCCAAGACCCGCTCCATCTCGGTCTGCGCCGCGCGGACGTTGGGATCAACCCAGCGCGCCCGCTGCGGCGTTTCTTCCTTGACCATTGGAATGTTGGTGCGGTCGACCAGTTCTTCCAGTTGCGTCACAGACAAATGTTTCTTGATCGCTTCCTCGGCAATCGTCGAAATGAGCGAGGGATCGAGCAGCTGCAGCAAGACCCGCGCTTCGCTGAATCCCAGCCGTCCTTCCTGGAGGTGCTGGAGTACCGCCGGCGGCAGCTTTAACATCCGCATGTAATTCGAAACCGACTCGCGCGAGACGCCAACGCGCTGCCCAATCTGTTCCTGGGTCAAACCGAAATCCCGGCTCAGTTTGGAGAACGCTGCTGCCTGCTCGACACAATTCAGGTCTTGCCGCTGCAGGTTTTCGACAACCGTCATTTCCGCGGCTTGCTGGTCGGAGACCCGGCGCACAATAGCCGGAATCGTCGTTTTCCCCGCGAGTTTCGAAGCCCGGCAGCGGCGCTCGCCAAGAATAAGCACAAAGCGCCCGTCGGTTCCGGGACGCACCACGACGGGCTGCACCACTCCGTTGGCTCGAATCGAATTCGCCAACTCTTCCAGCGCTTCCGCGCTGAAGTGAGCCCGCGTCTGGTAAGGATTCTCTTCGATCAGCTCAATGGCAACCTGCACCACCGCGTCTCTTACCTCGGACAAAGGCTGCATCGATGGCAAATGTGGGGCAGGCGCCGCGCCCGCGAGGGGAGCACCAGATACGCCCGCCGTCGAAGGCGAGACCACCCGCGGCCCGCCCGGCAGCAGCGATTCCAGTCCCCTGCCCAGAGCCTTCCTCTTTTCAGGAACCGCCTTCTCCGCGTCCACCACAACTCTCTCCGCTGTCGTTGTCATGATCCCTCGTTGTTTCGGATCTCGCCCCACCGCCCACGTAGGGGCGGACGCCCTGTCCGCTCAGCCGAGCGAAGCTCGGCCAAATTCACTAAAGTTGTACATAGATATGCGTCTATGTTAAACATAGACGCATATCTATTTATGCCGTCTTGTCCATCTCCGGCACCGGCGCTTCGACCTCTACTGGCAAATGATGCGCAATAATCTCCTTGGCCAGCCGGATATAACTCTCAGCCCCCTTCGACCGCGGATCATAGAGCAACGCCGGCCGTCCATGACTAGGTGCTTCCGCCAGGCGAATATTCCGTGGAATCGTGGTCTCGCAGAGCTTGTCGCCAAAGAACCGCTTCAGCTCCGCCATTACCTGCTGGGCAAGGTTGGTCCGTTCGTCCAGCATCGTGAGAACCACGCCTTCGATCTCAAGCTCAGGATTGAAGCTCCCGCGAATCCGTTCCACGGTATCCATCAGCTCGCTGATACCCTCCAGCGCGAAATACTCAGCCTGCATTGGGATCAGAACAGCATCCGCCGCCACCAGCGCATTGAGCGTGAGCAGATCAAGCGCGGGAGGACAATCGAGCACGATGAACTGAAATCGGTCCCGCAAGACAGAAAGCGCGTCCCGCAGACGGAATTCGCGTCGCTCTGCCTCGACCAGTTCGATATTCGCACCGATCAGGTTCTTGTGAGCCGGCACTATCCATAGTTGCTCGAGCTCAGTGGATTGAATGGATTGCTCCGGACTGGCGGCCCCCATGAGCAAATGGTAGGTAGAAATCCGTTCCGGATCTCGCACCAGGCCGAGGCCGCTGCTGGCATTGGACTGCGGATCGCAGTCAACGAGAAGTGTGTTGACTTCAGCGGCCGCAAACGACGCGGCCAGATTGATGGCAGTCGTAGTCTTACCGACGCCGCCCTTTTGGTTGGCTACCGCAATGATGCGTCCCATTTAGTTGTAGGAGAACCCAGAGATGTTCGCAGAATAGGCTCAAGCCATCTGTGATTGCAACGACGTATTTTGGTGCAATCGCAGAATCAGCAGATTCGCCTGAATTCATTACGGATCGGATGGCTATCGACACGACTTTCCACAGTGTTCCACGTGGAACATGCAGAATCGAGATCAATGTTCCACGTGGAACATGGAAAATCGAGATCAATGTTCCATGTGGAGCATGATCGTGTCGGTGCGGGCGAACCGCGTATGGAAGATGCCGAAAGACAACCACGAACCATGTGGGGTCGGGTCTCCGTCTCCGTGCACATGGAGCGAAACTCGGCAAAGCCCTACTAGCCGTCGCTAAAGGCTGAATCTGATTCTAATGGCATGGTCCTACTCAAAATCCAGCCACGCGAGGATGTTCCACGTGGAACAATTGCAAGAAGCTCGGGGTTGGCCGACGATACTCAGTCAGGCTAAGAAGAAGTGAAAGCATCCCACTAATCCTAATGGTTGGCCGGATTCTCATCCGCTATCGTCTCAATTAATGGTAAATCTCCCACATATTACCTATTTGGTTCCGTGCGGTTTAGTATCTGGATTCCATCCTGCAAAGGTATGGGCTTCGAGAGACGGAATCATCACATTTCCCACTTTATTGCCAGCACTGCGTGGCCCTGACCACAAAAGCAAGAATTATATCTACTAAAACAGCAGACGACTAACCAAAAATGCCGATGTTTCCCACTTTATCCGGGGAGATTAATCAACCTGATTCTTACGCCGATGACAACCTTCCTCTGTGATGATAGTGGCAACGCAACCGGCGCGTCCCAGACCAAGCCCGGCACAACCTCTCGAACCCTCCCAGCCTGGGCCGCGCCAACCAGCATGGCGAGCCGACCCGGAGACGCTACCAACCCAACAGCAATCGGCAGGACCGTTTCAAACCGCTCAACGGCTCGCAGCGTCACGACGTCTCCCTTGGGGCCTGAAAACGACTCCGCGCGCCCGCAGAAGACATCGACATTCTCCAATCCCATCTTGCGAACCGCCTCCCGCAAAAAAGTAGCTTTCTTCTGATTTGATTCGATGAGCGTCAGCTGGATCTCCGGAACCCATATCTTGATCGGAAGGCCAGGGAAGCCGGCGCCTGAGCCCACATCGATGACGCGGGGAGCCTTTCCCAACGAATCCGCCGCGCCGTTTTTGGCAAACAAAAGGCGAGCCGCGAAGATTGACTCTCCGAAATGGCGCGTGACCATCTCTTCGGGCTCGTGCACCGCGGTGAGATTGATGCGCTCATTCCATTGCAATAGTATATCGATATATATCGATATACATTTTAGCTGTGCATAGGAGAGTGAATCCGCCGCACGGTCTTCGCTTGCCAGGAACGGCTTGAGCAACTCAGCGATGCGGGTTTCACTCAGCGGCATGCGAGTTGAGATTGTAGATGCCGATAGGGAAATCTTAAACTCTGGAATAGGTCGGCCTGGAGATTTTAGGAGGAAACCCTCAGCCGTTCGTACACTCAGTTCCCAGCTCTCAGCGAACGACCTTTTCGATGGCAGCGCGAAGTTCCTCGTAAGGCATCGCTCCGGGATGGTAGAGGGCCACGCGTCCCGCACGATCAAGCAGGACCAGAGTCGGTGTAGTGCTGGCGCCGTACAGATTGAAATTCTCTTTACTCACCGGGACTGGAACGCCTTGTAGCCCTGGATAGAAGTGCTGCCACACGCGCTCAATGTAAGGCAATTCGTCTTTTGGCTTGGCATCCTCCCCCTGAGCGCCATAGCCATAAAGCTGGGTTGGCGCGAGCAGCATCAGTCCCCGAGTGCCGAATTCGGAATTCAGTCGCGTGAGGATGGGGCCTTCAGCCTTGCAATCCACACACCAGTGCGCCCAGAAAAAAAGCAGCACCGGCGAACCGTTCAGCTGGGCCAGAGAAACCGGCTTGGGACCCAGATACTCCGCGACCTTGAGCGGCGGAGCCGATTGTCCGGCCAATCCGAGCATATTCAAATTCTTCTGCAATCGAGCGCGGATAGACGTGTTCCGGTAGGTCGCCACACTAATGCGAAGCAGAGCGACCGCCTGAGTCTGCTCTCCCCGGGCAGCTAACACCTGCGCCCGGACTTCGAGGGCGGCACCCAGCGCGACGGGCAAGTGCGGTTCCGCATCAAGCGCGCGTTTTGCCAGCAGTTGGTGCGAAAGGCTCTCTGCCTGTTTCGCATAAGTCTCCGCCTGATCCAGTTGATGCGATTGAAGACTGGCTCGCGCTATCCATGAGACGGCTTCGACGTAGTCCGGCGTAACACCCTGGCTGGCGCGATAGCTCGTTAGTGCAGCTTCAGCGGCGGAAACATTGCCGCGAGCCAGAGACCCGCGTACATCGTCTGATATTCCGGCGAACGCTGCGGAAGAGAGTAGAAGAAAAATGGCGAACCGGCGGGCAAACATACCCCAATGATAGACCCTGCTAAACCGATGTGCGAATGAGGTGTGGCTAGACTTGTGCCTCCGTTCATCCGTGAGTCGTCATGCTGAGCTTGCGAAGCATCTGGCGAGTGGCGGATCGGAAGAAGGCAGGCCAATCGAGAGGCGCGCGCAAGATCCTTCGGGACTGAAGTCCCTCAGGATGACGCCCATTTAGAATTAAGCCACGACCATAAAGATTGGCCGCCGATCTTGATTGCTGCCATGCTTCTAGACCTTGATGGCTTGCTCCACCGCGCTGACTGAGTCAACAAATCGAAAAAACTTCTCCACGTGAGTGACCTTCAGGGCGTTCTTCACGCGTTCGTTCACTCCGATCATGAACAAGGTTCGGCCATTCTTCTGGTGAGTGACGTACGCTCCAACCATGGCTCCGATCCCCGCCGAATCCACGTAAGGAACGTTGCTGAAATCCAGCATCAGCACCGGCACAGTATTGGTGCGAACCCGGGATTGAAAATCAAACAACGTGCTCATGGTCAGAGGCCCGGTCAGTCGGAGAATGCGCTGTCCTTCTTTTGGGCCAGGGATATC
Organism: Terriglobia bacterium; assembly: GCA_963795245.1. Taxonomy (GTDB): domain Bacteria; phylum Acidobacteriota; class Terriglobia; order Terriglobales; family Acidobacteriaceae; genus JAIQFF01. The sequence continues at coordinate 697,412 of CAWCHA010000002.1, forward strand.
TTCAATGACGAGAGGGTCCTGTGGCATCGAGAGATATTAGTCTTGAGGCCTGCGTGAAATGTTAAAGCCATGTTAATTCTGACAGCGGCCGCGGGTGGCATGATGCATCGAAGGTCAGTTAACATAAGTACCTAGGAGAAAGACATGCCCCTGAAGGTCGGAGACACAGCGCCGGATTTCGAGTTGCCCGCAGTCGAAGGCGAACGCCATCTAAAGATCAAGCTGAGCGATTTCGCTGCTAAAAAGAATGTGGTCGTAAGCTTTCATCCGCTGGATTGGACCCCGACCTGCGCCGCCCAACTCCCGGCATTCGACGCAGACCGCGACAAATTCGCCGGCCTCGATGCCCAGGTGATCGACATCAGCGTCGACTCAATTCCCAGCAAGCTTGCCTGGCAGAAAAAAGAAATCGGGATCATGCACACGCCCATGTGCGCGGATTTTTATCCCCACGGCGAAGTCTCAGAAAAATTCGGAATTCTGCGGAAGGAACAGCCGTTTCCCGGAATCTGCGAGCGCGCCGTGTTCATTGTCGACAAGAAAGGGAAGATTGCTTTCGCAAAGGTCTATCCCTTGGACCAGGCGCCGAATAATGCGGAGTTGCTGGCAGCACTGAAAAAGATTGATTCTTAAGCAGAGCTTAACCACGCCAAGAATTCGCAAGGAACCTGAGGTTGTTCTCAGTGTCCTCGGTCGTTTAAAGTTTTAGGCCGCCGCCACACAACCGCCCCCAACACCAGCAAACTAAAAACGGAAATCACGCCCAGCGATGCGACGCAGTAAATGCACCACACACCGAGAACATCTTTCTCGATGTGAGCGAGGTACAGTGAAAATGCCAGCGCACCGAGCGACAACGGTAACAGGGCCACATACCGGCGCATGAGCGCGAGAATTCCCAGAAGCAAATAACCCGCAATTCCGATCACTGCCACCGGCACTCCGAATAGCACGGCAAAGGGGCTGTGGTTCACAATCCCGCAGTCCCATCTCTCATTGATACTGCAAGGCGACGTGTCGGTCCGGTAATGCTCGCGCAACGCCAACGTAGAAGCTGCAATACCGATCACTGCCAAAACCAACAGTAGGAATCTCATCGCCTTCCGTTCTCCATTTGTCGACGGGCTGATGGCCGAGGTCCGACGCCCGCTCTTAAAAGTGGAATCGATACTTTACCTGAACCGAAATCTCGCGCGGGTTCACATAGTGTGTGCCGCCGAAAGTATTGCTGTTGTCGAGCAGGTAGCGGTGATTGGACAAGTTAAGTCCGGTAAAACGCACGTCCCAATTTTCGCCAAATGATTTTCCCAGCGACAGATCAAAGCTCTCGTGCGAGGGCAGATGCTCCGGCCCTTCGCCATCGACGAAGCCCGATCCATAATTGGCGTTGAAGTCGGCCCATACTCGCCACGGTAACGAAAGATTAACGCCAGCGGAAAGTGTATTGCGCTGGTCATGATCGAGGAAGAAATAACCCTCGTCGGGAGGTTCGAAATCGGTGAGCCCTCCAGTGACCCCGCCCGCGCCTTCGGCGTACTGGTGGGAATAGACAGCGTGAAACTGGGCGCGTCCCGCAATGCGCGGCGAATTCGCGGTGGCTTCCCAGCCGCGGATGCGGGCGCGATCAATGGTGAGCGGGAAGAAAATATTGGAATTCCCGAGGATGTCGTGGTCAAAGAAGTTCCTGGCGCCGGTGCGGAAGTTGGAAACGTCAAACGTCCAGCCCGCCAGAGGGATGGTCAAACCAAATTCATGCTGCTCGTCGCGCTCGCCGCGCAGCGGGAGAAAACCGAAACCCTGCTGTGCTGCTTGTTCGAGCAGCGGGCCGTTCACTGTAAGTAGTGGCGGGGCTTGATAGTAGCGTCCGTAGAATCCGCGCAGCACCCAGTTCAGCTTTGGCACGCGGAGCGCGGCGCCGATACGCGGATCCACCGCATTCTCGCTGATGGTCGAACCGAAATGCGTGAGCCGCACTCCGCCGTTGATCGTCAGCCAACTCGTGAGCTTGTACTGGTCCTCCAGAAACAGCGCTTCCACATTCCCCCAAACCATTTCGCGCTGGCTCAGCGGCGGATTGCTGCCATCGCTGGTGACAACGCCGAAGAGCTGATTGTCGCGTGCCCCGAATACCTGGAACCCGGCCCGAGCATTGTGTTTGCCATGATTGACAGCCAGTGAAACCACGCCGCCGAAGTAGTTCGATCCCCGGTCATCCTCGGGGATCACGACGTCGGGATCAGGTTCGCCCACATAATCGCCAATATAGTGCGCGCGGTTGAAGTGGTAAAAGGGCGAGACGGTCAGCACGGCTCCCGGGTCGAGAGTGTGCAGCCAGGAAAAATTGATCAGGTCATCGCGCTCGTCTTCCACATCGCGAATGCCGGCTGCTTGCTGATCGGGATCGTTCGGCACCTGATAGTGGTCGCCTCGCGCGGACGCGACCAGGCGAAGCTGATCGTTGGGTGTCTTGTTGAACGTCAGGGAAGTAAACCCGCTGAGGCCGGAGCCGAGATCGTGCAGCACTTCTGTACTTCCTGTTTCCAGTCCAAGATCGGTGCGGTTACCGGAAATGCTGCCGTAGTATGCGAAGCGATCGGTGTGATCGCCAATACTGAACTGGTCCTCGGTACGATTGAAGCTGCCGTAGCTGGTGACCAGCTCAGCCTGGCGGTCGCGTTCAAATCCCGAACGCGTAACTACATTGAAGACGCCATAAGTGCGGTCGCCATATTCCGCCGAGTAGCCGCCACGCTGCACCTCGAGGTAGTCGATGTCCTTAGGATCGAATTGCGGCCCCACGTTGGAAGCAATATTCGTATTGGGGACAGGCACGCCGTCAATCAGCCACGACACCTGATGTCCGCCGCGAATGTGGAGTTGATCGTGGACCATGTACGCGCCCGGCACGTAGTTGGTAATCATGCTCAGACTGTTTGTCTGGTCGGCGCCCGGAGTCTGTGCAATCTGTTGCCGGCTCACCAGCGTAGTGGTCGAAGAAGACTCGGTGTTGACGGCCACGGAGGTTTCCTTGACTTCAACCGTCTCCTTGGACTGGGCGACAGTAAGGGAAAAGTGAAGGCGGGCGTCGCGGCCTGAACTGAGAGCGAATTTCTGCTCCTCGGAAGCGAAGCCCGCGAGTTCAACTGTGACGTTGTACTCTCCGAGCGGCACGGAGTCGAAATGAAACTCGCCGGCGTTATCGCTGCTGACAGATTTCGCCCAGGCAGAATTGGCCGCGCGCAACGTAACCTGCGCCCCCTGCACCGGACGGTGCTGCGGATCGTGGATAAGGCCGTTGACTGTGCCGAAAATGGTGGCAAAGGCGGGCAGGCTGCACAACAGCAATCCCAAAAGAACCAGCGCTCTCTTCTGTGCCATAAGTCTTCACCCTATGTGTGATTGCTCTTCCCTAGTGCTGGCTTGGCGCAGCGTCCGTGCCGATTTTTACTTCTGCCGCGTGCAACGAGTTGTCATGATTGTGAGCATGAATCACCACGCGACTTCCCACTTGAACGTCTTTGATTGTCGCCGCGGCATCGCCTTTGAGGAACTTGGTTTCACCGTCGAACTCTACGGTCTTGATCGCGCCATCGCGGGTTTTTACCGAAATTGAGTGCTCGGCTACGGCGGTCACCGTCCCAAGAACATGGTCCATGCCGCCATGAGCGAACGCCAGTGTGCCCAGGAGCAGGGCGCAGATCAGAGCCGAAGTCGAGATCGTCGGTATCAATGAAAGCTTTTTCATTTCTCTCTCCTTAAAGAATTGGTTCATTTAGGTTTCCGGGCCGCATCCCCAGCCGGCCCACCGTTCAGGAATTCCTGTTCTTCTTTTTCTTCTTCGCGCTCCGCGTCGCTCCTGGGATTGAAGCGCTCCATCTCCCGAATTTCTTCTGCCGAAAGGCTGGGCAGATGGCGAATGAACAACACCAGCTTCCAGCTGTCCTGATCGTTGTCATTAGCGGCCTCGCCCCAGGCCGGCATACCGGTCCAGCGGATGCCGTTGTGAATGATGTAGTAAAGCTCTCCATCGCTAAGCTGCCGCGTATCCGCCAGCCGCATGTCGGGAGCCCGCGGATACAAATTCCTGCCCATCTCGGTGTTCCCGCTGCCATCGTTGGCATGACACGAGGCACAGTGATCGGCGAAATGCCGCGCCGATTCCTGCAATAACTCTGGCGAACTGGTGAGCTGATTTCTGCGCTGTTTGGCTTGCGATGGCACCGATAGTGACCGGAAACTCCGGGCCAGCGCAGCTTCCACTCTGCTCGGCGCCTCGCGCGCACCACAGCAATGCGGAATCAGGCCGGAGAACCAAAAGCCCGCCAGCAGCAGGAGAATCACAATCGACACTACGTACCGCACACGAAACATGCGACGGATCCTCGTAACGCCGGCAACCTGCCGGCTGTCGGGAGGGCATCTTGCCCTCCGAGTGTGGGCGCGACACCCACACGACGGCCGCCGGCATAGCGGCGCTACTTCGCGAAATGCGAACTTGATTCAGCAGAAATGTCAGCGAGGTTGGCTAGACGATTGGAGGGCCGCGTACAGGCTGAAGGGAGTTGCTGTAATCGCTGTGCAGAACCGCATGCGAAACCGGTGCCAGGTAGGCCAAATGCGGGTGGATGTAGGAGTCGATTCCCGATTCCAGTTCGGCCCAGTGCGCCGTCGTAGCTGGAGTGCAGCAACTGTGATCCTGGCTGTTCACCGCCTGCAAATCGCGGCTGCTGGAGCCGTGATTGCGCATTGGTTTCCGCATGCAGCACGCATGCGGCAGAGGCGCAGTGACCGCCATGCCCACAGGGACAAAGATTCCCGCAAGCAACAGCACAAGCAACAATCTGGCAGTCAGGCGATGCATGGTTAGACGTAACGCTCGTCCAGAGCATAGATGACGCAATGGTCACCACGCAAGTCAGCAAATGTAGGCATGAGCGTCTTCGCTCGTGTCATTTGGCGTGGCCGCGTCCGCGAATAGGGTAAGTCGCGGCCACATCCACCAGAACAACTCAATGCCCCTGATAATGAACTGCTACCACTGGAAATCACACCACCGTTTGAGGCAGCATGTTGACCATGACCACAATCGTCCTGCTCACTATTTCAAATATCTTCATGACCTTCGCCTGGTACGGCCATCTGAAGTACCGTCAGGCGCCGTTGTTCAAAGTGATCCTCGTCAGCTGGGGGATCGCTTTCTTTGAATACTGTTTTCAGGTTCCTGCGAATCGCATCGGCTCGTACGAATTTACCGCGGTCCAACTCAAGACGATTCAGGAAGTAATTACCCTGACGGTTTTCTCGGTCTTCTCGGTCTGGTATCTGGACCAGCCCATCAAGTGGAACTACATTCTGGGATTCGTGATGATCGTGGCGGCGGTGTTCGTAATCTTCAAAAAATGGTAAGGAACGTCAGATTCAGGGCCAGATACTGGGAGCCAATTTGTAAGCGCGAAGAATCGCCGCGGAAATCTCCTTCAGAAATTTTCCGCAGACCATGGCGGTCTGACCGTGCACATCCCGCGTCGGGTTATATTCGACGATGTCAGCGCCGACGACTGGAACCTTCAAACTCTGTATGCAGTGTAAAACTTCTCTCACCGACATACCTCCCGGCTCGTAGTGCGAGATTCCCGGCGCGAATGCCGGATCGAGCACGTCTACGTCCAGCGAAATAAAGAGCGGCCCCTCGAATTTTACCTCGGCAAAGCGTTCGAGATTCCGCATCGTGACTACTTCCACGCCAAACTTTGACGCCTGCGCCCGTTGATGGCTGTTGATCGTGCGCACGCCCACCTGCACCAGACGCCGCGCGAGGCGTTCTTCCATGATCCGTGCAAACGGACAGGCATGAGAAAGTCGATTGCCGTCGAGTTCGTCGTACAGATCCGGGTGTGCGTCAAAATGCAGAATTGTCAGGTCAGGATATTTCGAATGAAACGCCTTGATCGTCGGATACGTAACCGAATGATCGCCACTCAAACAAATCAGCGGATGTCCCAGACCGAGAGTCTCTCTTACGGCGAATTCAATCGCCGCGAAGGCCGCACCGTCGTCATCCGGGATTGGGACATCGCCAGCGTCGTGAAACGAACCTTTGCGTCCCAGGTCGATGCCGTCCTCGGTCCACAAATTGCTCGAGCCGGAGTAAAGCTCCTCGCGAATAATTTTCGGCGCCTGCGCCGGACCGCGCAGGTACGAAGAATTCGCGTCAAACGGAATTCCCAGCAGGGAAATCGTCTTGACCGGGACGTCGTCTTCGGGCGGTAGGGGCATGTGGGTTCAGTTTAGCGGCCCAGTATCCTCTTTTACTACAGTGTTCGCAGTGCCCCGCAGATTCAGAGTAGCGCCGGCGCTACGAAGATCCGACGCTGCCGGCTGAAGTATACTTCCGTAAATTTATGATCTGCCATGTCGCAGAAAAAAGGGGCGTAAGAAACAAATGACCGAATCCAAAACCAACCAACCGGGAATAGAAGCCATCATGCAGGTCGGCCTGGGATTCTGGGCCTCGAAGACTCTGCTCAGCGCCGTCGAGATGGAAGTCTTCACCGAACTTGCCGGTCACGCCGAGGACATCACATCGCTGCAGGGCCGCTTAGGATTGCATCCCAGATCGGCGCGTGACTTTCTGGATGCGCTGGTCGCGCTCGGTTTTCTGCAGCGGGCCAACGGAAAATATTCCAACACTCCCTCCACCGATAAATTTCTCGACAAACACAAGTCGACCTATATCGGCGGCATGCTGGAGATGGCAAATCGCCGGCTTTATCCATTCTGGGGAAATCTCACTGCGGCGCTTCGCACCGGCGAACCCCAGAACGAGGGCAAGGGCGGCGGACCCGATTTCTTTGCGGCACTCTATGCCGATCCGGAAATCCTCAAAGGCTTTTTGAAGGCCATGACGGGAGTCAGTACCGGGGCGAACCGCCTCATTGCCACCAAGTTTCCCTGGAAGCAATACAAAACCGCCGTGGATGTTGGCACGGCACAGGGAGATCTCATCGTGCAGGTGGCACTGGCGAATCCGCATATTTCAGGCATCGGTTTCGATCTGCCGGAAGTGGCTCCAGCCTTCGAAGAGTACGTCTCCGCCAACGGACTCGGCGGACGAGTCGTATTCGAAGGCGGCAGTTTCCTCGACCGCGATTTGCCCAAGGCGGAGGTCGTGATGATGGGACACATCCTTCACGACTGGAATCTGGACGAAAAGAAGATGCTGCTGCGGAAAGGCTATGCCGCAATTCCGCAAGGCGGCGCCATGATCGTGTACGACAGCATCATCGACGATGACCGCTCGAAAAATGCCTTTGGTTTGCTGATGAGCCTGAACATGCTCATCGAAACGCCGGGCGGCTTCGACTACACCGGCGCCGATTGCGTGGGCTGGATGAAAGAAGCCGGCTTCCGCGAGACGCGCGTCGAGCACTTAATTGGTCCGGACTCGATGGTGATCGGAATCAAGTGAGGCGAAGTGAATAGAAGCCAGACCGCGGAAGCCATCTCGGGCAGAGCCGCAGGAGTTCTGTTTTTCGCCGGCTTCGGAACTCTCTGGCTTTGCACCGGCCTCGCCGCCATGCATCGTCTCAACTATGTGACAGGCACGCTCCTGGTTCTCTGGTCGGTTTCCAGCGTATTCATCCTATCCCGTGAGAACGTCGCTTCAACTGGAGCTTTAGGGACTTCAGCCATTCTGCTGCCGAGTGCGGCCTACACCATGACCAACGCCGCCCCTGCGGCCGCAAGTATTTCAAAAAACGCCCCGGAAACCACGTCAGTCGGTCGTTAGAGCGTTTTCAAACACTTCCTCTGTGACTCTGTTGTCCGCTGTGATTAAAGAATTGCGCCTCCCTTGGACCCCCAAATCCCGCCATCGCAGCATCCAAACGCTTTGACAGGCCGCCGGGCTTCGGTCTATAAGTTGTCCTCTTCTTTGAGTGTGGTATGAGCCCCCTTCTTTCTCAAGGAGCGAACCCGTGAAGGTTTACGAAGGCGCGAACATCCGCAACGTTGCGGTCATCGGACACGGACACGCAGGAAAAACTTCCCTGGTATCAGCCATGTTGTACGCGGCGGGCGCGGGCCAGCGGCAGGGCCGCGTCGACGATGGCACCTCGATCACCGACTATGACGAGGAAGAAATCGCCCGCAAAATGTCGATTTCCGCCAGCCTCGCTCACGTCGAGTGGGGCAAGACGAAAATCAATATCGTCGATACGCCGGGCTTCAGCATGTTCGTCCACGAAGCCAAGCTGGCGCTGCCTGTGGTCGACGCGGCAATCGTGGTTGTCGATGGCGTGGCCGGCGTCGAAGTCGTAACCCAGCGGGTGTGGAACTATTGCGAGGAATATCAGACTCCGCGCCTGATTGTGGCCAGCCGCATGGATCGCGACCGCGCCGACGCCGAACGCGTTCTGGAATCCCTCACCAATGCCTTCGGTCGATCGGTGATCCCTCTCGAGTTACCCATCGGCAAAGAGAAAAACTTTCGCGGCGTGGTCGATCTGGTCACGCTCAAGGCATACAGCTACGAACTGGGCGGCAACGGCAAAGGAAAAGAAATCGAAATTCCTCCCGACATGAAAGAAGAAGCTCAGGCCCAGCATGAGAAGCTGGTGGAACTGGTGGCCGAAGGCAATGACGCGCTGCTGGAGGAGTTCTTCGAAAAGGGAACCATCCCGGAAGAAGATCTGATTCCCGCGTTGCACAATGCCATTCGCGAAGACAAAATCTTCCCCGTCATCTTCGGCTCCGGGCTGGGCAACATCGGCGCGGACCGCGTCATGGATTTCATTGTCGACTACACGCCCGCACCCTCGGAGCACGAGTGGGTGCAGGGAGAACCGGCGTCCTCCGGTTCGTGGAATGGAAATCAGGCCGACCCGCCGCGCCGCCATGAGACCGACACGGAGCCTGTCTCTCTCTACATTTTCAAAACAGTGTCCGATCCCTTTGCCGGACGCATCTCTTATTTCAAAGTCTTCTCCGGCGTCACCAGAAATGATGCGACCCTGGTGAACTACAGCCGCGCATCCCAGGAAAAGTTCGCGCATATTTCCATCTTGCAGGGAAAAACCGCGGTACCTGTAAATGAGTTGCACGCCGGAGACATAGGATCCGTCGCCAAACTGAAAGACACGCTCACCGGTGACACCCTCGGCGACAAGTCAGCTCCCATTCTGTATCCGCGAGTAAAGCTGCCCGAACCGGCCATCACATTCGCTATCGAGCCCAAAAGCCGCGCCGACGAAGACAAACTGGGGCCGGGCATTCACAAGCTGATGGAAGAAGACGCCATGCTGCGCTTCTTCCGCGATCCCCAGACCAAAGAGTTTCTGATCGCCGGCACCGGCCAGCAGCACATTGAAGTCGTCGTCTCCAAGATGAAGAAGCGCTACCACACCGAGGTGGTGCTCAAAGCCCCGAAGGTGCCGTACCGCGAGACCATTCGAGGCAAGGCTGACGTTCAAGGCAAACACAAAAAACAGACCGGCGGACACGGCCAGTATGGCGACTGCAAGATTAAAATGGAACCCCTGCCGCGGGGCGGCGAATTCGAATTCGTCAACGACATCTTCGGCGGCGCGATTCCGAAGAATTACATTCCCGCCATCGAAAAGGGAATCAGAGACGCAGCCGCTCGCGGATATCTCGCAGGATTTCCAGTAGTGGATTTCCGCGTAATCCTCTACGACGGCTCGTATCACGACGTGGATTCGAACGACATGTCATTCCAGATGGCCGGCCGCATCGCCTTCAAGAAGGCCATGGAAACAGCGAAGCCCACGCTGCTCGAGCCGGTGATGGCAGTCGAGATCACTGTCCCGGACGATTTCGCCGGCAGTATCATGGGCGACCTGAACAGCCGCCGCGGCCGCATCCAGGGCATGGACAACAAGGCCGGCAACACAGTCATAAAAGCCGAAGTGCCAATGTCCGAAATGCTCACCTACGGCGTAGACCTCACATCAATGACGCAAGGCAGAGGCAGCTTCAACATGGACATGCATCACTACGACGCGGTGCCCGGAATGCTGCAAGAAAAGATCGTGGAGAAAGCGAAAGCCGCGCGCGGAGATGTGAAGGAAGAGGAAGAGTAGAAGCATGTTTAGGGCGGGCGCCCTCGCCCGCCGCTCTTGATATTAGTTCTGAATTTCAGCTTTCATTCCGACTTTGCGACTCAATCCGCTCGTAGTTATCGAGAGTCAATAACCGACATCAAAGGCTGCGGACACGAGCGTCCGCCCCACACGCTTTCAAGATGGCATCGAAGAGTAAACCTCAACGTCCGTAAGAGCAAAGTCATCGCCCTTGGCCAACAGCGGTTCGCCCGAGGCCTTAGCCAGAGCGTAGGCAAAGCAATCCCCAAAGTTAAGCGCCGCTGGGTGGCGGCCTTTGCCGTACTTCCGCCACGCAGACCGCGCAATCTCGGCTTGTTCGCCATCGACCGGGACAACCTGGAGACTTGCCCGCACAACGAAGAGATCGAATTCCCGGCCCGCAGATTCGCCTCGTCTGGCTTCCAGCACAATGCCAGTTTCGAGCACGGTCGCGGCCGAGATCATCCTCGTTTCGGCATCAAGGATCGAATCAAGAAAGGCTTTGCGTTCAGGCTCAGCCAGAAAGATTGCCAGCAAGGCCGAAGTATCAACAACCATCAGCTTGGCATCCCGTGCTCGTCGTAGGCCAGAATCTCGTCCTCGGGCCGGGTGTCGAGGGCAGGAAGTGCGTCGACCCGACGCAAGAGATCTTCAACCTGCCCGGCCAAAACCTGGTTACGCCGCCTCGTATTTAAGCGTCCCCAACGCTCCTGAAGTGCCTTCTGAATGGCTTCAGTAAGCGACTCTCCGGTTTCACGGGCTACCTGCCGAGCCAGGCGCTCGGTCTCGCCGTTCTTGATATTGAGGGCCATGCTGTATTATACCATGGAGCACGAAAGTATATACTGGTACCATAGCCGGACTATGTGATTGATATCTAGCCACTTAGCGATGCGAAACCATCGGTGGCAATCTATTAACTGCGATACGGCGGACGTCCCAGCGTCGCTATTTCTTTTCTTCCGGTTTCTTCTGCGCCGATGGCGGGACCAGGCCGTTCAGCCGGAGATACATTGCGGCCGCGCCGTAGTGATCCGCCCAGCTTCCGGCGAGCGCCAGGGCTGCCCACGCACGCGGCTTCGGCTTACCCATGAAATCCTGGATCGAATCACCGAGCTTCGCGTCTTCCGCTTTGGCCAGAGCGGTGCCGCAGAAATCGAATGATGCCTTCACTGCGGCGACCAGTTTGTCCTTGCCGTCGGCTTCCTTTGCTTCTTCAACTTTCGGTGCCGCCACGTCGCCAACCTTGGAGCAAAAGAAATAGTTGGCTTCAGCAATGTGCGCGGCAAGGTGCCCGAAAGACATCTGGTCTGGTGTCGGCTTGGCGCTAAATTTGTCAGCGGGCATTTCTTCAATCGCGGCCACGGTGTTCTTCTGACGCCCGGCCAGAGAGTCGCGCAACACATCAGTCACGGGATTCTTGAACTGTTGCGCGAGAGCAGCAGCGGATAGCAGGATTACGGCAAACGTCAATTTCATTGTTTCCTCCGAAAGCGCCTCAAGGATAACTCAAATAGGTAGCGCCGGCGTCCCGCCGGCCCGATAAGCGGGCAGGATGCCTGCCAGGCAACCGTGGCACCACGCCAGCACTCTTTATAAACGCGTTGCGATTCGGGATACTGCGTCTAATGCAACTCTAGGAATCGACGGGCACGACGCCCGCCGGACAGCCGGCGGGACGCCGGCGCTACACTGTGATTTCAGGAGTGGCTTCCAGCAAACTGCGCGTGTACGGATGCTGCGGTTGCCCGGTAATCTGCTGCGCGTCGCCAACTTCCACCATCTTCCCGCGATACATCACCGCGATCCGAGTGGCGAGATAGCGCACTACAGGCATGGAGTGCGAGATGAAAAGATAGGTCAGGCCAAACTCGCGCTGCAATTGAGCCAGTAAGTTTACAATCTGCGCACCCACGCTAACGTCGAGCGCGGACACCGGCTCATCCGCAACGATAAATTTCGGACGCAGCGCCAGAGCGCGCGCGATTCCGATGCGCTGCCGCTGTCCACCGCTGAATTCGTGAGGGAATCGAGGGAGCACGGAAGGATCCAGACCGACTGCGCCCAACAGCTCAGCCACGCGAACGCGGCGCGCGGTCAGACCCACTGCCTCATGGATCACCAGCGGCTCGCTGATAATGTCTTCCACGTTCATGCGAGGATCGAGCGATCCGAACGGGTCCTGAAAGATAATCTGCATGTCGCGTCGCAGACGGCGCATTTCTCCGTGGCTGGCAGCCAGCAGATCGCGGCCTTCAAAACGGACGCTGCCGGAAGTTGGCTCGATCAATCGCAGGACCAGGCGTCCCAGCGTGCTCTTTCCCGATCCTGATTCGCCCACTAACCCAAGAGTTTCGCCGGAGTGGATGTCGAGAGAGACATCGTCTACGGCGCGAACGCCACCTTGAGCGCCCGCCCCAAATATCGACGCGCTCGCAGGGAAGACCTTTGTCAGGTTGCGAATTTCAACCAGCGGCATGGATGATCTCAACCACTAGCGCCGGCATCTTGCCGGGCGGCGGCTTTACTTGTATTACGCAGGCACCGGAGTTGCTTTACTCGCAATCAACTGCCGCAGCACATACTGCAGAATGCCGCCGTTGCCGTAGTATTGCGCCTCCTGCGGCGTGTCGATGCGCACCAGCGCATGAAACTCTTTTTTACCGGCACGCACTTTCAGCTGTCCGCCGGGCTTAAATGTTCGGACCAGATCGCTGACGCCCAAAATGTCGAAGAATTCTTCGCCAGTCAAGTTGAGCGACTGCGCGCTTTCTCCCGCCAGGAATTGCAACGGCAGAATTCCCATGCCGACCAGGTTCGAGCGATGAATGCGCTCGTAACTCTCCGCAATCACCGCACGCACGCCCAGCAGGCGCGGCCCCTTTGCCGCCCAGTCACGGGACGAACCCGAGCCGTATTCTTTCCCGGCAAGGATCACCAGCGGCACGCCCTCCGCAATGTATTTCTCGGACGACTCGAAGATCGACATCTCCGCGCCGTCCGGTAGATGACGCGTGAATCCGCCTTCCAGGTTGGGAACCATCTTGTTACGCAGCCGCACATTGGCAAACGTTCCGCGCACCATGACCTCATGATTCCCGCGCCGCGATCCGTACGAGTTGAAGTCCGTTGGCTTCACGCCGTGTTGGATTAAATATTTTCCCGCCGGACTGTCTTTCTTGATCGAACCAGCGGGAGAAATGTGATCGGTGGTAACGCTGTCGCCCAACACGGCCAACACACGGGCACTCTTGATGTCCTCAACCGGCGCCGGTTGCAGGGTCATGCCGTCGAAATAAGGCGCGCGGCGAATGTAGGTGGAATCCTTCTCCCACGCGTAGGTTTCGCCTTTGGGTACCGGCAATCCCCGCCACTGGGGATCGCCTTCGTAGACCTCGCCATAGCTCTTGATAAACATGTCGGAAGAAATTGATTTCCGAATCGCATCTTCCACTTCCTGCTGCGGCGGCCACAAATCAGCGAGATAAACTTGCTTGCCATCTTTCCCTTTGCCGATGGGGTCCTTGCGCAAATCGAGATCGATGCGTCCAGCCAGTGCGAAAGCCACCACAAGCGGCGGTGACATCAGATAATTTGCACGCACCTCGGAGTTGATGCGGCCCTCAAAATTTCGATTCCCCGAAAGCACCGACGCTACTACCAGATCTTTTTCGTCGATCGCCTCTGAAACTTCTTTCGGCAGCGGCCCGGAGTTTCCGATGCAGGTCGTACATCCGTAGCCGACGATGTGAAATTTAATTTTCTCGAGATAAGGCAGCAGCCCGGCTTTCTCCAAATAGTCTCGGACAACCTTCGAGCCCGGAGCCAGAGAAGTTTTCACCCAGGGTGGCACCGTCAAGCCCTTCTCCACCGCCTTCTTCGCAACCAGACCCGCGGCCACCATGACCGACGGATTCGAAGTGTTTGTGCACGAAGTAATCGCGGCAATCACCACGCTGCCGTGCCGTAGCGACTTTTTCACATCGGCGGGAACATGTTCCTCGTGCCGGCTGTCTTCAGTTCCAACTGCCGCCGGACTGCCGCCTTCCTGCTCCCAACGATCCACCTGCTTGGGAACGCTGCCCGACGGTGCGTTTCCGGAAGCAACATCCGGAGGGGCAGCTACCTTTGCCGAGGATTTCGGCTTGATCAGTGAAGGCAACGCGATCCGGAAGGACTCTCCTGCCTGCGAAAGCGTCACGCGATCCTGCGGACGCTTCGGTCCAGCCAGACTCGACTCGACGGTGTTGAGATCGAGCGTGAGCAACTCCGAATATTCCGCCTCGGGCGTTTTCTCGTCATGGAACATGCCCTGCTCGCGACAGTAGGCTTCGACCAGCGCGATCTGTTCTTCTGACCGGCCGGTGAGCCGCAAATAGTTAAGACTTTCGTTGTCTACCGGAAAAATGCCGCAGGTCGCGCCGTACTCTGGCGACATATTGCCGATGGTGGCGCGGTCCGCCAGAGAAAGTTCCGAAAGGCCAGGGCCAAAATATTCGACAAACTTCCCCACTACGCCATGTTTGCGCAGCATTTCGGTGATAGTGAGCACGAGATCGGTGGCAGTGGCGCCCTCTTTAATCGTGCCGGTCAGCTTCACGCCGACCACCTGCGGGATCAGCATGGAGACAGGTTGTCCCAGCATGGCGGCCTCGGCTTCGATTCCACCCACGCCCCATCCCAGCACGCCCAAGCCGTTAATCATGGTGGTGTGCGAGTCTGTCCCAACCAGAGTGTCAGGATATGCGGTGCGCTTGCCGTTCGTTTCCTGCACAAAAACGACGCGCGCCAGAAATTCCAGATTCACCTGGTGCACAATGCCGGTATCCGGGGGCACGATGGCGAGATTGCGGAAGGCAGTCTGTCCCCAGCGCAGAAATGCGTACCGCTCTTTGTTTCGCAGAAATTCCAGTTCCGCGTTCAGTTGAAAAGACTGCGGTGTGCCGAATTCGTCCACCTGCACGGAGTGATCGATGACCAGCTCCGCCGGTTGCAGAGGATTGATCGAAGTCGGATCGCCGGAAAGCCGCGTCATGGCATCGCGCATCGCGGCCAGATCGACTACCGCGGGCACTCCGGTAAAGTCCTGAAGCAAAACACGGCTGGGGGTGAAAGCGATTTCCTCGTCGGGCTTCGAGTTCTTGTTCCAAGCAGCCAGCGCCTTGACGTCTTCCGCAGTGACATTGCGACCGTCTTCGGTACGCAGCAAATTTTCCAGAAGAATACGCAACGAGTACGGAAGATGCCTGGTGGAAATGCCTTTATCGTCGAGTGCTCTGAGACGGTAAATCTCGTATTCCTTGCTGCCCACTTTCAGGACCGACCGGCTGCCAAAACTATTCATGGATGATTGCCTTCCTCATCTCTAGTTTAATCCTTGTGTTGGAAATTTGCGCCCGGAGGACCATCCGCGCACCGCGACGAACCACCTCGATCCACGCAGGGGCGGGTTTCCCACCTGCCCAGGCCGAGCGAAGCTCGGCAAGGCTTTATTCTGCACCACGCACAAACCCGCGCGGCGAGCCTCGCTCGCCCACCCAGATGAGGACATTTGGGCCTACGTAGGTCGTGCCTCTATCCTCGTCCCCGCGCCGCTTCCACCGCGCGCAACACCGCTTGGGCTTTATTCATGCACTCGGCGAACTCTTTCTCAGGATCGGAATCCGCCACAATCCCCGCACCCGCTTGCAGGAATGCTTTCTTCCCCTGCATCATCATGGTGCGGATAGCGATGCACGAATCCAGGTTGCCATCGAAGTCCGCATAGAGCACCGCACCGCCATACACTCCGCGCCGCGTCGGTTCGAGTTCCTCAATAATCTGCATGGCGCGAACTTTCGGCGCGCCGCTCAGGGTGCCGGCGGGAAAGCAAGCGGCGAATGCATCCAGTGCATCCAGATCTCCACGCAGCTTGCCTTCGAGGGCTGAGACGATGTGCATCACGTGCGAATAGCGTTCCACGTACATTAAATCTTTGACTTTTACTGAACCGTATTCGCTCACGCGCCCCAGATCGTTGCGTCCCAGATCGACCAGCATCACGTGCTCGGCGCGTTCTTTTTCGTCATTCAGCATCTTCTGTGCCAACTGCTGGTCTTCGGCTTCGTCGCGGCCGCGCGGATGCGTCCCTGCAATCGGACGATATTCCAGCTTCGGCCCCGTCACCCGCACCAGCATTTCCGGGGACGAGCCGAGTACGTGCGTGTCTCCCATCCGCAAAAAATATAAGTAAGGAGAAGGATTCACCGTGCGCAGTGCACGGTACACGTCGAAGGGCGCAACCGACGGCGTGAAATCCAGCCGCTGCGAGAGCACAACCTGGAAGATGTCTCCGGCGGCGATGTATTCCTTGGCCCGCTCGACCGATTTGACAAACCGCTGCCGGCTGGTCCCGGCATGCACTTTCATCTTGCCCTTCGCCGGACGCCCAGCTTTGTTCCAGTGGGCCGGGCGCAATCCCGCCGCCAGCTTCTTTTCCAACACGGCAATGTCCTTAGAGGCCCGGTCATAAGCCCGGCGCGGACTCTCGCGCGATACATCGGCAGTCGCAATAATGTGGATCTGATGGCGCAGGTGATCGAATGCCAGCAGCCGGTCGAAGAACATCAGGACACAATCGGGCAGAGCGAAATCATCCTTGGCATGCTCGCCGATATTTTCCAGTTGCCGCACCGCGTCGTAGGCAAAGTATCCGACGGCGCCCGCGGTAAACGGAGGCAACCCCGGCACGGCTGCGGAAGAATGCTGCCGCAACAATTCTTTTATGACCTGGATGGCGCTGCCCTGCCGCTTTTCTTTCTTCTTGCCGCGCTGCACCACGATGTCGCTGCCGCGCGCCCGCACCTGCATATAAGGGCGCGCTCCCAGAAATGTGTACCTTCCAATCTGCTCGCCGCGTTCGACCGATTCGAGGAGAAACGCGTCGGGCTCATTCGCCGCGATCGCGAGAAAGGCGGAGACCGGCGTCAACAGATCAGCCGAAACCGATTTGACGACCGGCACCAGCGTCGCGCTCCGGGCGAGCCGCGAAAATTCTTTGTAGTCGGGGCGAAGTGTGGATTGAGTCATCTGGCTGAGTAATTATAGAGAAGGGTGGGGCTTCACGTGGAGCGGTTCCAAGAAAAGAGCTCGCAGGCTAATTCGCAGAGTCGATCAGGTCGGGTTGCTAGAGAAAACACACAGGGCAATGTTCAGACACGGGACGAGGGCGGTAAGAGGTGCCCTTTCTCTAAACTTCCAAACGATCCCGACCGACAACGGATATGTCCAGACCGATAAAACGAACGGGTATGTTGTGAACCCAGGT
Organism: Terriglobia bacterium; assembly: GCA_963795245.1. Classification (GTDB taxonomy): domain Bacteria; phylum Acidobacteriota; class Terriglobia; order Terriglobales; family Acidobacteriaceae; genus JAIQFF01. The sequence continues at coordinate 714,818 of CAWCHA010000002.1, forward strand.
CCGGCATCGAATGCCATTCCCGATAGCGGGGCAAGGATTAGCCACGGCAACAATAAAAATACCCATAAGAGAAACAAGAGCTCTTCGTATTGGAAATCGATTTTCACTTGCGACTTGTTTCTCTAAGCGCTTCCGAGCATAAGCCATTCGTCAAATCAACCAGCGAACGACCTTGTAGAATCGGATTGAGTACTCATCCGGATTTCCTATGCCCGCCCCACGCCGTCCCCCCGGTCCACCGATCCGCCGCCTGATCGGAAATTTCCCGCTGTTCAGTCCCGATCCGCTGGCGATCTTTACCGGATGGGCCCGCGAGTTCGGCGACATCTTCTATTACCGCGCCGGATGGATCCACGTGTATTTCCTGAATCATCCCAGCCTCATCGAGTCGGTGCTGGTGTCGCAATCGCAAAATTTCGCCAAAGATAAAGTGATCCAGAACAGCCGCTGGTTTCTGGGCGAAGGTCTACTGACGAACGAAGGCTCAGGATGGCTGCGGCAGCGGCGCCTCTGCCAGCCCGCCTTCCATCGTGAGCGCATGGCATCGTACGGCCACACGATGTCCGCTTACACGGAAGAAATGCTGAACACCTGGAAGGATGGAGAGGTCCGCGACATCCATCCGCAAATGATGCAGCTCACCATGCGGATCGTAGCCAAAGTGCTTTTCGGTGTGGAAGTAAAAGCAGACACGGAGCGCGTCGCGGCCGCGCTCAACGCCCTGATGCGACACACTTCCGGCGGCCGGATGATTCTGCCTCCAGTGGTACGGCATGTTCCCATCCCAGCCATGATCCGGGTGAAGCGCGCCGTCCGTGAACTCGACGAAATTGTGAACCGCATCATTCGCGAGCGCCGTGCCAGCGGAGAGGATACCGGTGACCTGCTCTCCATGCTGATGGCCGCTCGCGACGAAGATGGCAGCGGCATGACCGACCGCCAACTGCGCGATGAAATCCTGACCTTCCTGCTCGCGGGGCACGAGACCACCGCAGTTTCCCTCTCCTGGACCTGGTATCTGCTCAGCCAGCATCCTGAGGTCGAGCAGAAACTTCGTCAGGAACTGAGCCAGGTGCTGGGCGGACGCACGCCCCAGCTCGAAGACTTGCCGCGCCTCCCCTACACCGACAAAGTGGTGAAGGAGTCCATGCGCATGTATCCGCCGGCATGGAGCCTGGCCCGAACCACCATCAAAGAACTGGAACTCTCCGGCTACCGCATTCCCGTAGGATCCAACGTCGTCATGAGCCCCTGGATCATGCATCGCGATCCGCGTTTCTTCGAGCAGCCAGAGGAATTCAATCCCGACCGCTGGACCACCGAAGCAACCCAGCGCCTTCCACGCTTTGCCTACTTCCCCTTCGGAGGCGGCCCCCGCCTCTGCATCGGCGCGTCCTTTGCCATGATGGAAGCCGCGCTACTTACGGCCGCGATCGCGCAGCGCTTTCAATTACGCCTGGTCCCCGGACATCCTGTCGCGACGCTGCCCAGCATCACACTTCGCCCCAAGCACGGAATGGTGATGTCATTGTCGAAAATATGACGGCGTGCCATCCCGAAAGTAACTGCCCCGAGTAACCACCGAGTGAATTGACGGATGCCCGCAACCGTCGGAAGATGGCGAGACAGCTCAAATACTTAAACGGGGATGTATGCGTATCAAGTTCTGGGGCGTACGCGGATCCACGCCGACTCCCCAGCCCGAAAACCTGCGTTATGGCGGCAATACCTCCTGCGTCGAAGTTCTCGTGGGTGAAAACCGTTACGTGTTCGATTGCGGCACCGGGCTGCGCGCCCTCGGACAGGAACTGCAGCGCGAATCCGAAGGCAAACCAGTTCGCGCTCACATCTTCGTCTCCCACTTTCACTGGGACCACATTCAAGGCATACCCTTCTTCGGGCCGCTCTACGAGAACCCCGAAAGTTGCTTCTCATTCCACTCCTCCAGCCGCTCCCGCACCCTGAAACGCGTGATGGAGGAACAAATGGCCGCCCCTTATTTTCCTGTCGATATGACGGAGATGAAATCGCAGCGCGGCTTCTACAACCTGGAACAAGGACGGGTGCCGCTCGAGGACGTAATGGTCGAAGCCATGTGGCTCAACCATCCCCAGGGCTGCATGGGATATCGCCTTGAGACGAAAGACGGCGTGCTGGTCTACGCCACAGACAACGAACCCGGCGACCCGCTCTTCGACAAAAACGTGCGCAAGCTGGCTGCGGGCGCCGACGTGCTGATTTACGACGCCCAGTACTTGCCGGAAGAGTACGAAGCCCGCAAACGCGGCTGGGGACACAGCCACTGGCGCGAAGCCATCAATGTAGTCATGGAAAGCGGCGCGAAAGAACTGGTTCTGTTCCACCACGATCCCGACCACGACGACGCCTGCATCGACAAGGTGGTGCAAGAAGCTCGCAACCACTACCCGAAAGTTCGCGCCGCCGCCGAAGGCCTGGAAATAATAATCTAGTGTCACCCTGAGCGAAGCACCTACGCAGTCGAAGTGCGCCTATAAGCGGAATGGGCGGCGACAATCTCGGGGGGTTGCGAAATCTGCACAAAAAATCCCAATCGAACAATCGTATCTTCGCTGCCAGGGGTCCTTCGACTCGTCGCATCGTCCGCCAGCGGACGATCCTCCTCAATCAGGATGACATTGCTTGGGAGTACGCAAGCGCGCGGAGGAAAGCGCAGCGTGGTTCGTAGTCATCTCGTAACTTGCCTGCCCGCCCCGGCACTGCTTATACTTTGAAGGTTTGCCCGCCTTCTCCGGGATGTGTCGCCCGGCGCCGGCCAGCATCTCAATGTCTGACCGCACCATCGGAGATCAGTCATGGCCATAAAGACCATATCCCTCGAACAGGAAATTAATCCGTGGGAGGCACAAGCCGCCCGTTTCGACTTTGCCGCCCAGAAGTTGAACCTGGATGAGGGTTTAGCCAAGGTCCTGCGCTATCCCACCCGCGAGATCATTCTGCATATTCCGGTCATGATGGACAACGGCAATCTCGAAGTCTTCACCGGCTTCCGCGTGCAGCACTCCATCGCCCGCGGCCCAGCCAAGGGCGGTCTCCGTTATTCGCCTGACGTCACCCTCGACGAAGTTCGCGCCCTGGCCAGCTGGATGACCTGGAAGTGCGCGGTAGTCAACATTCCGTTCGGCGGCGCCAAAGGTGGAGTCATCTGCGATCCCCACAAAATGTCGCAGGGTGAACTGGAGCGCATGACCCGCCGCTACACTGCGGAGCTGATCGAGTTCATCGGTCCGGAAAAAGATGTTCCCGCTCCGGACATTAATACCAATGAACAGACCATGGCCTGGATGATGGATACATACTCCATGCACATGCGTCAGACCGTTACCGCCGTCGTTACCGGAAAGCCGATCAACATCGGAGGCTCCCGCGGACGCCGCGAAGCCACCGGACGCGGCATCATGATCGTGTGCGAAGAGGCAGTGAAGAAGCTGAACCTCAATCCCGAAACCACCCGGGTCATCGTGCAGGGTTTTGGCAACGTAGGATCGAACGCCGCCCGCCTCATGGCGGAAGCCGGATACAAAGTGATTGGAATCGTCGAAGTCGATGGCGGCCTGGTCAATCGGGACGGCATCGACGTAGAAGCCCTGTGGGAGCACCGCCAGCGCAATGGCAGCATTCATGGCTTTAAGGGAGCTTCACAAGAAGATCCGGCCGAGCTGTTGCTGGCAGAGTGCGAAATCCTGATCCCGGCCGCGACCGAGAACCAGATCACCAGCCGCAACGCCGACCGCGTCAAGTGCAGGATTCTGGCGGAAGGCGCGAACGGCCCCACCACTGCCGCCGCGGATGACATTCTTGCCGATAAGCGCGTCTTCGTGATTCCCGACATTCTCTGCAACGCCGGCGGCGTCACCACCTCGTATTTCGAGTGGGTGCAGGACCGCCAGGGATATTTCTGGAAGGAATCAGTCGTCAACGAGCAGCTCGAACACATCATGAAGGGCGCGTTCGAAGACGTGGTACGTTTCTCTGAAACCCACAGCGTAAACAATCGCATCGCCGCTTACATGCTGGCGATCGATCGTGTGGCTTACACCATCCGCCAGCGCGGCATCTACGCCTAATGTGTAGTGTGGGGCGGGCACTCTTGTCCGCCGCTGTTGTTTTTGACTTTTTGATCTCGACAAACCAAAGTCAAGGTCAAAAGCGGCGGACAAGAGTGTCCGCCCCACACGGTCTTTCCCGCAGGTTGACCCCTAACAGTCGAAATGTCATTATGGTCGCCGCTCCGGCCCGGCCAGGAGGCGCCCAGCGCCCCTGAGGTAGCTTCCGTTATTGAGTCCCGGCTGTTCCGGATGAAAGAGGAAATCATGAGCAGACTGCACACCAGGCTCGGTACGTGGACCATCACGCTCTGCATGTTCTTCGTGCTGACCGGAATTTCCGCCCTGGCCAAACCCCAGGCGGCCGCACCCGACGATCAAACTTCCACCACCACCACCAAGAAGAAAAAGAAGAAAGTGAAGACCGACGCGAGCGCCGCCGCGGACCAGTCCACGGCAGACGCGACGGATACCGCAACCACCCCGGCCAAGAAATCACACAAGAAGAAGAAGACCGATGCCGCAGCCACGGATTCGGCCAGCGCGGAGTCGAGCGACGCAGCTCCAGCCAAGAAGACCATCAAGAGCAAGAAGACAGCCGCGGACAGCACCGCTGCTCCTGCCGCGGACGCTGCCAGCACGGCATCGACTGACGCAACTCCCGCCAAAAAGAGCCGCAAGAGTAAGAAGGCCGCTGCCGCAGATACCGGTGCTGCTGCCACGCCAGCCGCAACACCTGCCGCAGCTCCGGCTGCTGCACCCGCAGCCGATGCGGCTGCTGCTCCGGCGAAGCGCACTCGCAAGAGCAAAAAGTCGGAAATGGCCGGCGCTCCTGCCGCAGCCACCCCGGCTGCCAGCGCCGCACCCGCAACTCAACCTGCCGCCGCTCCGGCGCCAGCAGCAGCTCCCTCCAGCTCCATGGCTGCCCCTTCGAAGCCTGCCCCAGCTAACTCGATGGCGGCGCCCGCGACCAAAACTACCGCGAAGATGGCAACACCCACCGCTTCGGATCCGCAGATCGCATCCGCCAAGTCGAGCGGGATGGTCTGGGTCAATACCGATAGTGGCGTCTACCACAAGGGTGGCCGCTGGTACGGCAAAACAAAAACCGGGAAATTTATGAGCGAAGCGGATGCCAAGGCCGCCGGCTTTAAAGCATCCGAGAAAGACTAAGCACCTAAGGAGAAACTATGAAAAGCAAGCGCCTGACCAATATCAATCGCATTCTGTTTTCACTTTTCGCCATTGCGATCCTGGCCACCGCGGCTGCGGCTCAGGATGCGCCCGCAAAATCCTCCAAGATGTCCAAGAGCGACTCAGCCATGGCAGCACCAGCGGCTGCCGACCTGCTGGACATCAATTCAGCCACCAAAGACCAACTGGACGCGCTCCCGGGTATCGGCGAGAAGTACTCGCAGAAGATCATCGATGGCCGTCCCTACGCCAAGAAGACAGACCTGACCCGCAAAAAAGTCATCCCCGCCGCCACCTACGCGAAGATCAAAGACATGATCATCGCCAAGCAGAAGTAGGCGGCATCACTCCGGTGCGCCGGAAGCTCAACCTTCCGGCGCAATGGTTTCAGCAGTCCGCATTGAGGAGGCAGTATGAGTTTCCTGGAAGATATGGCAGGTAAGGAAGTCAGCAGCATGCTGGCCAATAGCTCGAATCCCCTCGCTGCGTCGGTCATGCAGATGATCAACAGTCAGCCCGGAGGACTTTCCGGCCTGGTTCAGCAATTTCACGATAAAGGTCTGGGAGGTTTGGTGACTTCATGGGTCGGCACCGGCCAGAATCTGCCCATTTCCGCCGACCAGCTTCAGCATGTTCTGGGCAGCGAACAGGTGAAGGAACTCGCGGCCAAGGCAGGTATTTCGCCGGATGCGGTCACGTCCCACTTGTCGCAGCTACTGCCCGGTCTGATCGACAAAATGACGCCGGGCGGCCAGGTTCCTCAGGGTTCCTCAATCCTCGAAGAAGGCATGGGCATGCTCAAGAATCTGGGACTGGGAAAGACCGGCACCGACTCCTAAATCAGCCTGATAGCTCAGCTTTTATTTGCGTCTTTTGCGGCACCCTTCGCGTACTCTGCAGTGAAAGCTTTTCACCGCAAAGGCCGCAAGGAAAAGCCGCAAACAACGCTAAGTCCCGCTTTTCGGGTTTTCCTTCGTGAACTTTCGTGGTGAAGGTTTTGGCCATCGCCCACACTGCCCTTTTGCTTCATTGATTCCGCCTGCCGGGTGGAGGATAATGATTTCCTGTCAGCGTTCCCTGAACCTGCTGCCAGCCCGTGCCCGCGGTGAATCTGCCCAACTCCATCACGCTGACTCGGATCCTCAGCATTCCACTGCTGATCTGGCTTCTTTCCGCCAACCATTTCCATAACTTCGAAGGTGAGCAGGAACTGCTGGCTTCCGCCCTGTTCATCGCCGCCTCCATCACCGACGGCATTGACGGATATCTCGCCCGGCGTCGCGGCCAGATTACGACCATGGGCATCCTGCTCGATCCCCTGGCCGACAAACTGCTCATCGCCGCAGCCTTCATTTGCCTGGTGCAATACAATCCCGGCCTGGTTCCGGCCTGGATCGCCGTCGTGATCATTGCTCGTGAGTTTTTGGTGAGCGGCCTGCGCTCGATCGCCGCCACGGAAGGCTTTACCATCGAAGCCAGCGACCTGGGCAAGTTCAAGATGCTGGTGCAGATTGTCTCGGTGGTCGCTGTGATCCTCGAGCACCACTGGAAAGAGTGGCCGGTGGGTCCTTATATTTTTCCCGTGCACTGGATTGCGATCGTCGCCATCTGGTTCATGGTCTTTTTGTCGCTGATCTCGGCCTTGGATTATTTTGTCGCCTTCTGGTCGAAGATCGATCGCCAGGTGGTCAAGAGTCGTCGCCGCGCGTTCGTCCTGAGCCGGCGGAGAAAACGCGATGTGCCCGCCACCTGATTCATCCTCCCGTCTGGCAAGTCTTTCCGGTAGCGCCCACGAATTCTCTTTGGAAGAGCGCGCTCTGCTGCTTCAGTTGGCGCATGATTCCATCGCTGCAACTCTCGCGCAGCGCGAAATATCTCTGACTCCGCCGACTGCACACCTGGCCGAGCCTCGCGGTGCTTTCACCACGCTTTATTACCGGAAGGTTTTGCGGGGATGTGTGGGCTATGTGCTGCCCCGGAAGCCGCTCTATGCCGCCGTGGCGGAAACCGCGCGTGGCGCGGCTTTCGAGGATTCGCGTTTTTCTCTTGTAACTCTCGACGAGGCCCGCGAACTTCAGGTGTCGCTCAGCGTGTTATCGCCACCTCAGCTCATTCCACCGGATCAGATTGAAATCGGTCGGCATGGCTTGCTCATAAGTATGGGGCAGTATCGCGGCCTGCTGCTGCCCCAGGTGCCGGTCGAACACCAATGGGACCGGACAACGTTTCTCGAACAAACCTGTCGAAAAGCCGGTTTGCCTCCCAACGCCTGGCAGAACGGTGCGAAGCTGGAGGCCTTCACCGCCGAAGTCTTCGCAGATTCTGACTAAGTATTGAAAACTGAAGACTGAGAACCAGGAACTAAAAACTGGGTTTAGTCAGACTCATAGCATCGGAATGCCATAAGGTGCTGTGGAAAGTTTTTAGAGGCAGTGCAGCCATTTAGGGGTCCTCCGCGATTTCGATCGCAAGCGAGCGAAGTCGCTCCGCTAAGAGACACCGATGCTCGCAAAAAAAATCAGGGAGGCCGAAGCCTCCCTGAAAGTTTTACCCAAACGAAGAGTTATTGCTGATCGAGTTCGACGTGATCGCCGACGTGGATATCTTCCAGCGCAAACACGACCATGCCGGTTGCAGTCGTCGGTGTGGTGTTGATGACCACGATCTCTCCCACCGCCCGTCGCGGCATGTCATCTACGTGGATGGAAGGTCCGTGGGTCTGGGCAAAAAAGTGCCGTGCTTCAATCGACGGCGGATTTTTCTGCGTATCGTCACTGGTGGACGCCTTGAACGAAAGCGAATCCACGGGATCTCGCAGGTCGGCTTCGTATGTCCGCACCGCGCGGAAGTAGTCGCCCACTTTCACTCCCTGGTTGCCGCCGACGTTCATGTAGATTTTCGAGCCCGTGCCCAGCAGCAGATCGAAATCCTTCGCCAGCACGATACGGCCACTGGCTTTGCCATTGCTCGGCATGAAGCGATCAAATCGTTCCGGCAGATGGAACGAGACCGCCGGCTTTTCCGCGAAGGGAATTGCAAAGTCTCCGGGAACGATGGCCTCACAGCTGAATTCAACGTGCGCAATCGCCATCTTGCCGCGGGCGTCCACGATGCGGACCCGGCCCAGTTCAGAGTAAGGCTGGCCCATGGCCTTCAGCATGGCATGCTGTCCGGCAAACAATTCGTATTTGTTGGGATCCACCAGTTCACGCACGATCTCGTACTGCTGGCCCGTCTGGTAGCCGCTGCCAGCCAGGAAGATTGTGTCGTTCGTGGCAAACTTGGTCGTGTTGGGGCTTTCCAGGCCGCCTGCGATGAACTTGGTGTTCGGCAGCAGGTCTTTGCTGACAAAGCCGCCGCAATAGAGATCGGCGTTCGTGGGGGTCTGCACCCGTTCAATGGGAAAGGTGCCCGTAGTAATCGCTGTGTTCTGAGGAGCAGCTTGATCAGCCGAAGTGGAATCGGCTTGCTGCGCAGCTGCCGCCACCGTAATGCACAGTAACAGCAACAATCCTGTTTTCTTCATGTTACCTCCAAAATCGAGGCCGGGCCCCCGCCGGCTTTCTCCCGCTCACTCAGGGCAGTAAAAGGGCTTTCAAGTCGCACAGTAACAAGGGGATAGAGGCCGGTCAAGGTTACGCTGGTGTTATCGTGGGTACGTTAAAAAGTTTGGGTTCAACCGTTTTCCCATAATCCGTTGTTGCATCTGTAATTACGCGCCTGTAATATCCCCAGTCGTTCTCAGATCATGACTGCTGCCCCTAACAGCTACATCGCCCGTCTCCTGCCCTTGCGGCTGCCTCGGGTCTGTGTGGCGGTAACCGACTCCGATCCCACCGCTCTGGTCGACAAAGCGGAAGCCCTGATTCGCGATAACACCTTTCTCGAGTTCAGGTTAGATTACTTGGCCAAGCCGTCGCTGGGTCTCCCCAAGATCAAGCGTTTCATGGAGTACCATCCTCACGTTACGGCCATCGCCACCTGCCGGCGAACTGCCAGTGGAGGAAAGTTCAAGGGTACCCTGCCCGCGCAGCTCGACATCCTGACGAAAGCCAGTGCATCCGGTTGTCAGTTGCTTGATCTCGAGTTGCAGAGCGCGGTCAAGTGCAAGCCCGAACAGGTGCAGCGTCTGCGAGCGAAATCAGCGCTGATCCTTTCGTACCACGACTTTCGGGCCACCAAGAACCTTGAACTGACTCTCGAAAAGATGGTGAAGTTCCCCGCCGACTTCTACAAAATCGTCAGCACGGCCACGACTCTCTACGACAACGTGACCATGATGAAATTTCTGGAGAAATTTGGCGACCAGCATTCTCTCGTCGGCTTGTGCATGGGCGAGCAGGGCATCATCAGCCGCTTGCTCGGTGTGCGAGCTGGCAGTGTCTTCACTTTCGCCGCCGTCAGTCCCGATGAAAAGACCGCGCCCGGCCAGACCACTGCCCAGGAGTTGCGCAACACCTATCGCATCGAGCAGATGGACGCAGCCACCAGAATTTATGGCGTCGCCGGTGATCCGGTCGCGCATTCGCTTTCGCCCGTCATCATGAATGCCGCGCTGCGCCGCGAGAATGTGAACGGTGTCTACCTCGCGCTACATGCCAAAACGCTCAAAGACCTGCTGGGCTGCGTGCGCGACATTCCTATTCACGGTCTCTCCATCACCATGCCGTACAAGGAAGCCGTGCTGAAACATCTCGATAACACGGATTCCCACACCACGAAGATTGGCGCATGCAACACGGTCGTCCGCGCGCAGGATGGCAAACTTTACGGCTTCAACACCGACGCCGCAGGAGTTGTGCGTCCTCTGGAACAGCGCATCACCTTGGAGAAAGCCAGGATCCTCGTATTAGGTGCAGGCGGGGCGGCGCGGGCCGCAGTCTTCGGGCTCAAGGAACGGGGAGCGGAAGTTTATATCCTGAATCGCACAGCCGCACCGGCGCAAAAGCTGGCTCATCAGGCGAGAGCGAGAATCGCCAAGCGTGCCGACCTGAAAAAGCTGAGCTTCGACGTCATCATCAACGCAACTCCTGTCGGCATGGGCAACACCAAAGAGTCACCGCTGCATGAGAACGAGATCAACGCCCGCTATGTCTTCGACATGGTCTACGATCCCGCCGAAACCCGCCTCATGAAGATGGCCAAAGATCGTGGCGCGGAAGTCATTCCAGGCATCGAAATGTTCGTCCACCAGGCCGCCCGCCAATTCGAGATCTGGACCGGCAAGCCCGCCCCTTGGGACGACATGCTGCGGGTAGTCATGCTCGCCCTGAACGAACGCACCGCCGCCCGCCAAGCCCAAAAGACCACGTAAGTGTGTGTGCCACCACAGCCCACGTAGGGGCAGGTGTCCCACCTGCCCAGCCGGGCAAAACCCGGCAGAGGTTTTGGTTTGTTGCAGGGGCACTCTGCGGGGAAACCCAGGCGAGCTGCGCTTCGCCTGCCAAGATGAGGACATCTGAGCCGACCTGTCCCGTGGTGACCAAAAAAAGCCGGCCCTTGTGGGGCCGGCGAGGTTCGTTCGCTATCCGTTCTTAGTAAGGTTTGAAATCCTGCCAGTACGTCAGGTTCACTACGTCCTGCAACATCGGAGTGCCCGGAGGCAGTTTTGTCGGATCCAGGAACGCCGTGTCGAAGTAAAAGTTACGGTTAGGAGCGTTGTAAACCATGGTGCAGCACTTGAAAGTGCCGGTTGCGTATTGGGCGTAATACAAGCTGACCAGCGAACCGCGATAGCTCAGAACTACGCCTCCCCAGTCTTCGGACAGGCGCAGGAAGTTATGCACGCCACCGTCGGTGCCGAAGTCGGCTCCCGTGCCTGCGGGTTGCGGGAAGTTCATGTTCTTGCCGCCTGCAATCGCCATCCGGTAATAGGTCGGGAGGGCATTGCGGTTGGTCATGTTCAATGCATTATTCATGCTATTGACATCAGACCAGCCATTTGAAAGCAGGGTCACAGAATCCGCAATGACCGCCGCCGCTGCGTGGTTGATATCCGCTGCCGCGCCCGGAGCACCCCAGAAAGGGTCGGTGCTATCGGAGTTGTAGTTCCCGAATACATACACCGGATTCTCCGACGCCACGGTGAAGCCGCCGAGACCGTTGTCCGGGCGCACCGGTACATTGTTGAGACTGCCGTCGACGACTCGCAGGACATGGCGCGCGCCCGTGACGATGTTCTGCCGTCCTCCGTTCAAGCAATCAACCGATTGATAAGGGTTGCCTGCGGTCGGGACGTGCATTCCGTTTCCGACGTCCGCCGCTCCCCAAAAATCGATCTGCTTGTTTTCGTCCACATCCTCGGGCGAATAGCCGGTCGAGCCTGTGGGATCCAGAAGTCCATCTGGAGTTCCGGTCGGCGAAGCTGAGTTGATCGTGTCCTCGAAGCCATATTCTCCCTGCGTAACGCCGCCATTGAACGGATCAGGCAGCATCCCGCGTCGGTCTGAGAAGAACACCAGGTAGCCGTTCTGACCGTTGTAGTCCACGAGCCCGGGGTTAGCGATCAGCCATTTGTTCAAGTTTCCTACGTCGAGCTCGACCGAATTCATGACCCCGTTCACATAGCAGTGTGTACCCGCCAATCCGCCATTCGTATCGCGCGGGAACCCTTCCCTTGGATCGTAGAAATTGATGGGATACCAACTGTACTGAGAATTCGCTCCGGTGATATTCGAGGGTGCGTCCGCCACCGTGATATTTCCGTCTGCGTTCCGGTCCGCCAGTTCCTGAAAAAGTAGGATAGCTTTGGGATGCACCGGGTTCTGCCCCGCACCGCCAGCTGGCGTCGTCGGAGGCAAAAGGCCTCGTCCGAAACCCAATGCAATCCAGGTGCGCGTAATCCCGATCCAGTTGCCGGCCGGGTTCTTGTATTCAACCCGCAACCAACCGTCGATCAACGGCCATGGGTTTGCTGCGTTCGGTGTACAAGCGCCAGTAGGATGACTCGCTCCTGTTGGCACTCCTGTCCAGTTTGGCTCGAAGCCTGATGCGGTTTTAGCCATCGCCCAGGGGGTGAGGCCTACGCCGGTGACGTTGTCAGTTCGATTGCCGACGCAACCATTGTCCAGATTGATATCGTCCGGATCGCCGATCAATGCAGGCCGGTCCGGGGTCAGATCGGCTTCCGTGCTGGCCAGCAGAATCCGAATGTTGGCCTTGTTGTATTCGCGTGACGACCCGGTGGACGAAGTCGGGGCCTCCGTCGGGGGATAAGGCTTCCGGATAATCTGAATCTGTTGCGCTGCGCCCGCCGCTCCCTGCACAAATGGTAGCGTCAGTGGCTGCACTCCCAGCGAAGTTCCGTTGCCGATGAAACTCTTGAACGTCTGCGTCGAAGTATTGGTCCAGGTGGTTTTATTTGTCTGCGTACCTGCCGGCGGGATTCCGCCACTCCAGCTGGCCAATGGAATCGAGAACTTCAGGCAGTTGGCATTGGCAGTTGGGTTCGGCGGATCGCATCCCCCGGTGGCATTGGGCACATATACATCGCCCTGATAAGCGCCCCCGGAACTGTAGTTGTTTGCCAATCGGTCACGGATGATTTCCCCCACCGCGGTAACCTTCGCGTCGATAACAAGCGGTCCTGAGTTCGCTGCCAGAAAAAGATTGCCGTTGGTGTGCACGCGGCCCTGAAAGGCGAATGGCGGACCGGCAAAATAGCTGAGGTCGCTGTCCGAAAAAACGCCGAACTGAAATACCGGGATCAGCGCAACTTCAACCCCTCGCGTCATGTTCACCGACGCTCCGCCCGGCCGGGTAGCGATCACTTTCAGGGTGAGCGGAATAATCTGTGCGTTCAGGCCGGCACTTGGTCCAGAGCTGATCACGCTGTTATGCGAAGCCGGATTTCCATTCGCGTCCGGCGTCCACGTGACAGTTTCCTGATAGTTCATGGAAGAGATCATCGTGCTGTCAGGAGGGTTGTTCGCCAGATTGGTCAGCTGCGTCGGCGTCGGCGACTGCGACGACTGATACAGCGCCGCCAGATTCGCCGTCAGCAACTCCATGCCGGATTCCGCGCCGTAGTATGCCCGGTTCGTCTCCAGGTCATTCCCGCCAACCTGGCCGGAACCCTGCACCATGAACAACAGACTCACCGCGATGGCGGACAACAGCGCCAGCACCAGCAAGCTGGCTACCAGCGTAAATCCCCGTGATCGGCCCTTAGCCCTGCTCATAGAAGTAATCTCCTGACTCTTCTTCTCCTCCACCGTGATCTGCATCAATAGCGGTCCTTGAAAGACAAGCTGCGCGTGCTCACCGATGTCGAAAGCACCGTACTCTTCGACCGGTTCCCGTAAGAATTAAGGGTCTGGCCCATGACCTGAATATTTACCTTGTGAACCTGGCTGGGCGAGTACGGAGCCAGCAGCGGATTTGTAACGCTGGCGCAACCCACCACCAGGCTGCCGTCGCATGCGTCATACGTGATCGTCAGACCGATGATGTTGTCCGCCACCGGAGAGGGAGCCTGTCCATTGACCTGGCGCATCAAGCGTGGTGACTGACCAGTTGCTGCTGCCGGAACTTCGGTGAAGTATGTGACTACCCAAATCCGCGTTGCCACCGGATTACCGCCGGGAATGATGAACTTGATGTTCCCGTTGGCAGCCCCGCTCTGGTTGATGTTCAGCGGATCTCCGTTGGCAAAAGTGATATTCGTGCTGGTGCCTGCGCCGGGTGCGATTCCCGTGACTTCACCCACTGCGTAGCCCGTCGTATTGTTCAAGAGAATCAGATCGCCCACCTGAATTCCGGTCGGCGACTGGATCGCGGGAAAGCCCACCGGAAGAATTGCCGGAGGCGCAAAGTTGATCACATTTCCGTTCGGATTCGCTGCCGGAAACGTGGCTGTGTACTGGTTCAGCGGGAAGGCGTAGTCGGAATAGACAACCGTGATCGCGTCCGTTGCTTTTCCCGTGGCCGTGATCAGGGCCGGCCCACCCAACTCCATGCCATTGCCGGACCCGGGAATGATTCCGAACATATAATTCGTCACGGCGGACCCGCCGATGACTCCAGTGGGGTAAGTGTTGTTCGCCAGCCAGGACTTGGCGGCGTTCACCGCAAAGAATGAAGGCGTCGCCCCGGCGCCATAGGGCAGCGACAGACCGCCCGGAGGCAGGCCCGACCCGGCCATGCTCACGTCCTTTGCCACCAGGTTCAGCGTGGAGCGAACGTTCTGCTGCATCTCAGACGACTGCGTGACCATGATGGTCGCATCCATGCCGCCCTTGAAAAGCTGGGCAGTGGCCGCCAGAACCATCAAGCCCAGGGCGACGGCGACCAGCATCTCTACCAGGGTGAAGCCGCGCGCGTTGGGATAAGTTGATCGCATGTCTCTCCTCATCATCGAAAGGAAGAAATCAGAGCTTGCACCTTGTACGACTTGTACCAGCCCTGCGGCACCGGGTAACGCACCGTGACTGTAATCTGGCGCACGTTCGGGTTTCCGGGGACATCGGCGATTTCGATCTGCCGCGTAAAGTTCCCCAGGTTCACCAGTACATCAGCCGTAGTATTGTTAATCACTCCGCTTGAACCGGGGAGCCGAATCGGTACGGCTGTAACGTCGTCAGCAGTACCATCCAAGCCATCCGGACCTGGGTCGGTCATCGGTAAAACCCCGGCAGCGAAAATCCCCGTACCAGTGCCGACGTTTTGAATCTTGTCGAATGTGATCTGGCTGGTTTGGCGAGCCGTGAAAATGCTCTCCATCGCCTCCGCAGTCTTCTGGCGAGCTATGCTGTCGAGTTGCACGGTATTCGTGTTGCCGATCGCCATGGCAAAAGTTGCCAGCACTGCCAGCAAGCCGATCATCAGGACGACAATGGCGATCAGGGTTTCGACCAGGGCCATTCCTTGCTGCCCGCGTTTGGCCCGGGCCTGTCGATTTCGCTTTGCGTCAATCATCGTCGCTATCACTGCTGCATCCATAACGGTGCTCCCGCGCTTTTGATCAAGCGCCATCCCCGAATCCTGCCTGTTGCTCCATACAGGGTGACCGCGCGTGAACTGTACAGGTCCCCAGTGCGGCCGACGTAGATGACTCCACTATTCAAATTTCCGGTGATGTCATGCGCCGAACCGTCCGGCATGAATAGCACCTGATTCTGAATCGCGCCCGTCACGTTTTGATCAAAATCAATCGCCGCGGATCCGTTCCCAAATCCATCCGGCACCGTGGCTACGCTGTTGGGAATACCGCTCAAGGCCTGAAACTGAATATCGGTGGGCAATTTGTTGTTCGTGATCTGCACCGTCGCGGATAGCGCAGTGCCTGCATCCCAGCGGAATAGCTGGATACTTTGCAATGTGGGCGCGCCCAGCGGCGTGAGCGCTCCGGCCGGTGTCGCCACTCCGAAGCACACGATGTACTGCTTGCGCTCGGTGATAGCGCGCTGCCGCGCCGTACGCAACTGCATCAACACATCTTCGAAAGCCTGGTTCGCCCGCGCGTCCTTCAGGACGGGCTGCACCGCCATGAAAGTCATCCCGCCTACAATCATGAACAGGCAGCAGACGATCATCATTTCGAGCAGACTGAAGCCGCTCTCTCTGCCTGTGGCGCCGTGCGCGAGGTCCCTCTTGTAATCTCGTTTCATTTACGGGCACAGCCTCCATGAACCGCAACTTCGCGGACCCACATCACGTTGTGTCGGGAGAGAATGGCTGGAAGTGGGGAACTCCGATGCCGCCATCATCGTAAAAGCAACCCTGAGCACGGTCAAAGTACGAGAGTCACACGTCGAAGGGGTGTGGCAGGGCACCTTCGTAAGTAACCATTACATGGTTACTGAAGTAAACGAGCAGGGGCGGACGTCACGTCCGCCCAGCGAAGCGCAGCTCCGCTATGTTTCTGAAGTTTCAAAACCCAGCCCGCTATGTTTCGAGGTGAACAAACCGCCCGAGCTTCGCTCGACCGGCGGACGAGGCGTCCGCTCCTACGTTAATTCGTAAGGTCCTTGCCGGTCCGGCGTCATGAATTCGCCGCCGTACGGGGATGAAAGGTGAAGCCGAAATGGCTCGGGCAGGGGCAACTTCGCCGACTCGTCGATATAAACTCCCGCGGCCTTCAGTAACTCCCAGAGATCCATGCAGTAAACGATGCAGAGACTCAGGATTTTTGCGGCCTGTCTTGGCAGCTTCCTCATTACTTCGTAGTCCGACAGCATGCCCAGGGCGATCTGGTAATCGGGGTTTCCCATGATGCGAGCAATGGTGTGCGTGAGCGCACACGCCGATCTGAAGGTTAAACCGGTGCGCCCGCGCGAGATGCGAAGCAATTCCGATAGCGTCTTTATTCTTGTTTCGCGGCATTGCTCTCCGGTGTGGAGCGGCTCGCCATTCGTATCCACCAATCCGAGAACTCGCGCCTCGGTCGGCAAGCGAAGCGGCCAGCATCCCCACGGTGCGCGGTTCGGCAGCAACACAATGTTGCGATCATCGATCCATCGCAAGTGGCAGCAAGTCAGCCCACTGGGTAAATCGACCAGCCACAGACGGTCGGCCGTTGACGGATCACCGAGCGAGAGCCCGTCGCCAAAAAAACGCTCACCGTAGAAAGTGTCGATACGCACGATATTTCCCGCGGAAAGTTTCGGGAAAATCTCTGCGTCGCGAAAACCTATCTGTGCGAATTGATATCGGCCGATGTGCGACGTCGAGTTCGAAAACTGTTCGTGACCGGAATATCCCTGGGGCAGAAAAAAATCATGGCCGCTCTCGACCGGCGTGACCAGGACCGTGTGTTCCGTGTGCAAACGCATTTGCAATCGGGGAATCTGGTGCGCATCAAAACCGAACAGTCGCAACCAGTCGACAAAACGGTACCCGGTACTCTCGCTCAATGCCGCGATCTGGCAGACGTGGGGCGTAATGCCAATACGAAGCTTGTAAAGAAACGTGGGAGGAATGAAGTATGACGAACTGACTCCGAATCGATCGCGGGTTGCGGCGGAAAGGCGAGCGATGGTGTGTCCGCTTTCGTACAGAATATTTCGAACCTTGTCGGCACGCGCCTGCGCGGCCCATTGCGCCGGGTCGTCATCGGCGAACTTGACTTCGCGAAAACCGGGTCCGGCACGAGGTGTCGGAAACAGGCCGCGAACCGCTGCGCTAGCGCTCATTCATCGATAGTAGCTCGACTTTCGCTCAACCGAATGGTGGCTTGTTTGATGCCCAACAGTACCCCTGAACTTTGCCTAGCCCATTTATTCCGTCGGAATACCGACGCGTTTCATACTCTTAGCGGCTGTCGAAGGTTTTGTTTACGTTGACCGGCCGTGACTCGTATGCACCGCAAGCCTCATAAACGGCTACGAATGCGCTCCCTCTGCACTGTCCGCGCTCCATTTTAAAAGCGTCGGTATACCGACGGCACCTGAATGAAGGCGCACGTTTTTCGAACACTTGAGATTTCCTTCCACCCGAAAAATATGGTGCATGTGTGGGGCTGTCCTAACCCCCGGAAGGAATTCTCATGAAAAATATCGCTCGTCTGTTGCTGGCAACTCTGGTGATGTTGGGTGCGATGTCAACCGCGTCATTCGCCGACGGCGGCGCTCCGCCACCGATGTGCTCGCCATCGCACTGCACACCAAAATAATGCGGGAAGAGTCGAACGGCTCTGCACCCTGAAATGTC
The DNA here is from genome assembly GCA_963795245.1 of Terriglobia bacterium. Taxonomy (GTDB): domain Bacteria; phylum Acidobacteriota; class Terriglobia; order Terriglobales; family Acidobacteriaceae; genus JAIQFF01. Next base: position 732,745 of record CAWCHA010000002.1, read on the forward strand.
TTGTGGGCGGTCTGGTTTGCGGTTAGCCTTCCAGCGCGGCCCATAGTCTTGTCCCACCTGATCACATCGGTGTTGTGGTTCTTACCTTCGGCGATGCTGGTTCTGATCGCCTTCGTGATGTGGTGCCGTGGGCTGGCACCACGCTTTCCTCTCTTTTTTTCCTACATCATCCTGGTCCCAGTCCGTGACATGGCTTTAACCTGGATTCCCCGTGATGGACCCAGCTACTCGAGCATTTATTGGTGGGGAGAAGGCATCATCATTTTATTGGCAGTGGGCGTAATTTTTGAGCTGGTGGGCTATTTTGTCCGGACCTACCCCTTCCTGCGATTTCTTCTCCGAGTCCTTTCGGTGGTGGGCGTCCTCGCCGGAGCCTTGGCCCTCAGTCTTCTTTTATGGGGGCAAAGCCCTAGAGGAGCAGACCTGGCCTTTGAATGGATCATCTTGACCGAGCGTTCTGCTCGATTCCTGCAAGTATGTCTCCTGATTCTGGTGCTGGCCCTGATGTCCCGGCTGGGTCTGACCTGGCGAAACTATGCTCTCGGAATCGCGGCCGGTTTCGGAGTAATTGCAGCGCTTGACCTTACATTGCTGGAACTTCGCGCCCACCTCCACCTGTTAACAGATAACGCCTTTGTGTTGTTGAGACCGGCAGCTTATAATCTCGGCGTCTTGATTTGGGGTGCTTATTTTCTTCTGCCAGGCGGCAAGTCTCCGATCAATCGACTGCCAGACCACGACCTGGACCAATGGAACGATGAGTTGAATCGGAAAGTTGATAAATGGTATCGACGCTAACAATTCTGTCCGTCAGTGTCTTGTCGCTCTTCCTAGCGTGGAGAGCGCTTCGTCCCGGCTTCCCCCAGGTAAAGAGTCTGGAAGATTGGGAAGCCATGAAACGCGAAGTGGATCCCGCCGTTTTCCGTCTTCTTCTCGATCCCGCCGAAGAACGTTTTCTTCGCGGTGCATTTCCTCCGCGTGAATTCCGCGCCCTGCAAAGGCGGCGCATGGCTCTGGCACTGCATGCCATTCGGTTGGCAGGAGACAATGCCGCAATGTTAATGAAGCTCGGTCAACTGGCGAAATCGGAAGCGAATTCCGCGCTGACCAGAGAAGCTGAGGATTTGATTTATGGCGCGCTTCGCCTTCGTGTAAACTTGTTACTGGTTCAGCCGTGTCTGTGTTTGAAATGGTTGCTTCCAGGCTGGACTGGGGCGTTTCCAGCGATCCAAATACCGTATGAGGAATTGCTCGTTTTCCTGCAACGGATTCGGCAACAACGGCAGTTAGAGTCGAACCCAGCTTTAATGGCGAGCTGAGCGCAACCGCCAGTTGTTGAATTTTCTGTGATTTCCATTTAAGAGTTTAGCTGTCATACAGCAGATAGATTCTATTCGTGTCATTCTGTCATTGCCGCGGAACACGGGCTTGTATTCATGAAGCCGCGCAAACAGGTTGGGACAGGTAATCACGGCCACTAACATGGACTCGGGTAAATGGATCAGGGAACTCCGCGACGAGCGGTTTGTTAAGTCCAGCGACATCGAACGCATCAGCCGTTCGATTGCCGATCTCAAGGGCAATGCCGATTTTTACGTTTCACACTCGACCTTGGCCGATATCGAAACCGGCTCGGTCCCCAGCATTCACAAGCTCTTCAGTCTCGCCGCTTCTCTCAAAGTTTCGCTCGAAGAACTGCTCCAGGTTTTCGGGATCGATTGCAATGATGTGCGCCAGTATAGCGGCGAAATCGAAGCGGGCGCGCCCCGGTTCGAGACCGCGGAGGTACGCGAACCCAGCTTCCGCTTTCAACTCAATTTTGATACCACCTTCAACAGCCACGAAACCAGTCTTCTAAAATTGAATCCCCAGGAATTGGCAACTCTTCCCACCGCCTTGCGGAAGCGCCTTGATCCACGAAGGTATCGCTACGCTGTCGTCGGTCTGAAGGATGACACCATGGGCGAGTTAATTCCTCCCGGATCTTTAGTCGAAGTCGACGTCATGCAGAATGCCGTACAGGTGTTTGACTGGAAGACGATTCGCGAACGTCCTGTATACCTAGTCTGGCATGCGGATGGGCATAGCTGCTGCTGGTGCCAGTTGGAGGGCAAGGAGTTGACTCTGCTGCCTTACCCGCTCTCCCGCCAGCCGGTGCGACGATTCAAGGTGCCGCGCGAGGCTTCTGTGATCGGCCGGGTAGTCAATGCCTGGCTGCCGTTTGAACAGCAACTGCCTAACAGCGGAGCAACCCACTAGCAGGCCGCGGAAAAACTTATGAATATATCCGCGTTTCCGTGGAAGAGCGGCGCTTCAGCGCCGCGTAGCATCTGGAATCAATAACGGGCTTTAGCCCCACGTGGTCGTCTTTTGAGTGCCGGCGGATTTTTCCGAAGCCAGCTAGAACTGCTGGCGCTCCGCTATTTCCTTGCCTACAACATCCAGGGCGATCCCGATATTCAGGAAGTAGAGTTCCGACGACGCGGCCAGCGCTCCCACCGGAACCGTGGCGCGGTACGCCTGTAGCGACCGCCATGTCTTCAGTACGGTCACTATCTCGCTCCGCGTATAGCGGATATATTCCTGCAACTGGGTCACGTATTCCGGTAATCGCGTGGTCAGCAAGCGGCGAAATACCTGCTCATGGCACGCCCGAAAAGCTTTGTCGGCGGCATGCATTCCTCTCTGATGCGACAGTTCCGGATGCAAATACATCCCGCTGTTGCAGTCCCGCAGGGACGCCAGATAAATCATTCTGGTCAGGTCGTTGGGCAGGATTTCCAACACCGAATCGCGGATAAACTCCGCGAGCTTATCGGGATAGGGCGCGTCAGTGAAATCAGTGAACTGAGCAGGCGCAGGAGGCAGGAATTCCGGAGACAGTAACTCAATGGACGCTTCGGGATCAAGGCGATGCTGCTCGGGCGGTGTGGCCATTCGATTTATCCAGATAACAATGAAGCAGGGAAACTTCAAGCGCCGAGGCCCGACCAGTCCCCGTCAGATGTGGTTGTTTGTCTGACTGGCCAGTGCCGTGGTTCCAACTGTTGGGAGTTATTGTACTCCGGCGGCTATCCCTTTCAAGCTAGTTTCGCGGTTCCCGGTACTACAAATGGACGTGGGGACTCTGCCCCGGATTCTTTCGGTGCGGCGGCGGTCCCTTGATCACCTGCACCTGAAACTGGACCGGAAGCTTCTTCGGCGGATAGCAGGCGGCCTTGTCGCAAGCCTGGTATCGGAGCTCTCCCCGGATCACGTACTTGGCCGGAATCACCTCAGCCATCGGACGTACTTCCACCACCACTGGAAACTCTCCCGAGTACACACTCAGCTTGTCGTCCGGCGCGAAGGTGAAGCTCATTTCCGTTCCCGCAGGATAATTGACTCGGCCAATCACAATATCGGTCGGGGCGCTCAACTTGAGCACAGTCGGAATCAGAAACTCAGATTTGGGCTGGTTGGAATTCACGTGAAAGCCCGATCCAACGCGAAAGCTCAGATTCACCGGATTCGACTTTCCTCGCGTGACTGTCGTGACCGGCGCGGGCGCCATGGTGACAGAGGGCGACTTTCGTCCAGGAAGGTCCTCGTCTCCCGATGGTCCGCCCTGTGCCAACGCCAGCGCGGTCAGCAGGAGCAGACTTGGAGCGAGCTTTCGCAGGGTCGGCATGAACAAAGATGATAGAAGCGATAATCGTCCCGCGATACGTTACTTTTGCGCCTGTACTGCATGGCCTTCGGCCAGGGCCTTCTTGATGCTGTCCTCGATCTCGCCTCGGCCTTTCAGGCCAAAAACCTTGTCGATAATCTTGCCGTCGCGCCCGATGTAGAAAGTTGCAGGCAGAAACTGCACTCCGCCGTACGCGTTTCCAACTTCTTCCTTACCCACCAGAATGGGATAGTTCACTCCCAGGTCATGCGCGAACTCGCCGATTTCCTTGGGGCTGGCATCATCCATAGCGACGCCGACAATCTGCAATCCCTGGGGTCCGTACTGCTTTTGCAGCTCGGCGAACCATGGCATCTCGATCTTGCAAGGCTGGCACCAGGTGGCCCAGAAGTTCAGTAAAACACCCTTGCCTTTGAAATCGGAGAGATGCACGGTTTTGCCGTCCAGCGTCTCCAGGGTGAAATCAGGCGCCGCCTGACCATTCATGCTGGCGACGGCTGGGGCGCCCGGGCCGGATTTCCGCCGCGCCGCCTGAAATCCAACTACGAGCATTACGGTCACCACCATGGCGACCACGATGATGACCACTGGATCGCGTTTCACGACGGACTCCTTATTCACGAAAAAAGCTCATAGAAACAAGCTCACAAAGCAAACCGGTTCAGGAACGATAGATAGTTCGAGATGATGGTAAAGCGCCCAAACACCAGCAGCAATCCGAGCACGATCAGCAATCCCCCGCTAGTAACTTCCAGAGCATGCATGTGCATGCGAAAACGCTTGTAAAACTTGAGAAAGCGTTCGATCCCCAGCGAAGTCAGCAAAAATGGCACCGCCAATCCCATGGAATATATGGCGAGCAACAGAATGCCTTTGGCCACAGAGTCCTGAGTCGCCGCGAAACCGAGAATGACAGCCAGAATCGGCCCCACGCAAGGCGTCCAGCCAAAGGCGAACGCAAAGCCAATCAGGAAAGCTCCCCACGGCGTGCTGCCGCCCTTGACGCTGTGCAGACGCGCATCCGTATACAGTGCCTTGATCTTGAATAGACCGGTCAAGTGCAATCCAAAGATGATGATGACCACTCCGGCCACCTGCGCCAGCACCGATTTGTATCGCGCCAGCAACTGTCCCACTTCAGTCGAGATCGCTCCCAGCGAGATGAACACCACGCTGAACCCCAGAATGAAGCCGATGGAATTCAGCATCACCCGGCCCAGCAGGCGCGATTCCTGAGCCTTCAGCTCTTCCACTCCAGCCCCCGAGATTAAAGAGACATAACCTGGAACAAGAGGCAGCACGCAAGGCGACAGGAATGAAACCAGTCCTGCGACGAACGCTGCGAGAGGAAGAGGAAGGTTAGACATCCGTAATTATTGTACCTGTTGCTTTCGGGGAGCCCTAGTCATCATTGGTAACCACTACAACTCGCGTAGGGACAACCAAGTGAGGTTGTCCCCGCGCGGCTTGTGCTGGGCTGTTCCATGATGAAGATGCGCGGGCCCAGTCAGAGTTACACTTATTTGCTCTTGCTTGCGGGAGGAGCCGGTTCGGGCTCCGGTGAAGCGATCGCTTTGCGGATAAATCCCGGCGGAATAGACGCAGTCAGCACTGCGCGATCATTATTCTGTTCGATTTTCAGTCCGTTGAAAAACGCCTTCATATCAGGATCGCTGCTCGAAGGCGAAACCGTTCCCTCCGCCATATGGAAAAGCTGAAGAAAACCTCCAAGTTGCTCGGTCAACCGATGCGCTTCGTCTTTGCTCCCGGTAAAAGCCTCGGCCCGGAAATTCACGCGTCCTAGATATCGCGCTGACGCGACAATCGTTGCCGGCTGAGTAAACAGCGCGGAAAGCGGGCTCTGGCTCGGCAGCTTATTTGCCGGATCCACCTGGAAGATGGCCCAGCCCAGACTTACCAGCGGAACATACTTGTAATACCGCCGCAACAGAGCCGGACCGCCGAATGGCGAAGCCACTTTTCTGGATCGGTCCACAATGCCGCGAATCACCATGGGATCGTCATGGTTCGATGCCGCCACGGTATCGAATCCCAGCACCGCCACTCGCAAGGTGCGGCCTTCGAGAGGGATGTTGTAAATATCCACCGAGCGATAGTTGTCCACCGACCCGGCAATCTTGCCCAGATACTCCCGCAGCCGGGCTCCCTCGATCCTGCCCACGAATACCTCCGAAAATCGTGGCGGATCGGGAGGCACCGCGTTCGCTCTCTTCTTGGAAGGATAGTGAATGGCAAAAGCCGCCTGGTCGAGATCACGCTCGAACTGAAAACCCGTGGCCTGAATAAACCGCTCGTACTCCGCCTCGTGCGGAACGTCCGGCAACTGTCCCGCCATGTTGGCGCGCCGTGCCCGTTTCAGGTTGACGTAAAGATAACCATCCGCGCCGGGAAGCAGGCGGGCCGGTTCTGGAGGGGCATGCTTGCGGAGCACAACGGCGAGAGCGATGGCCGCTCCAACCGCCACAACACCGAACAGAATGGGGAGTCTGCGTCGTATCCGCATGAAGTACGACCGTCGCGACGCCATCGCCAGCGACGATCAGGGAGCAGTAATCATATCAGGTTGAAATAATCTTCTGGACTCTCGATGGTGCCCCGTTCAAGCTCCGCTTGGGCGGGTTGTTGGAAAGTAAAAGTCAGAAGCAGCGGACAAGAGTGTCCGGCCTGCACAGATTACTGCAGCTTGGCATATTCGTCCTTTGCTTCCTTCAAGATAGGCACATCCGGGTCAGCATCTTTCCAGGCCGCGAAGAAGTCCTGATAAGCCGCTTTGGCCTTCACCTTGTCCCCTTGCGTCGCGTAAGCCCGCCCCAATCCCAAACGTGCCAACGTATAGAGCGGCATGGAGGGGGCAATGCCACCGTGATCGAGGATCTTCTGATACTCCGCCGCCGCTTTTGCCCCGTCATGCAGTTGCAGATACGCTTCTCCGCGCACATACATTGGCCAGTAAACAGCGCCGTTCGGCGGCCCGCCCAGTTCATATGGAATCGCAGCTTCGAGCGTGCTCACCGCCTGCGCCGCCTGATTGGCCTTGATCTGGTTGCTCGCCCGTGCCACGGGCAGCCAGACGGAGTTCACCAAAGTGTCAGTGGGAAATTCCTTGGCCAGTCCGTCCATCAGCTTCTGCGATCCTGAGGCGTCGCCAACCCGCGCGAGTCCGTAGGCACCTGCCACGCGAGTATCACGATCATTTGAAGCGGCCAGCGCCTCTGATGCTGCCTGCCGGGCAAGTGCCGTGTAACCCACTTCGGCCAGGCAAGACGAATCCGTCTGGCGAAGTCCCGCTGCGAGTTCTTTAAGTCCGGAGGTTTGAGCTAAAACGATTCCCTGGGCAAAACTTTGCCTTGCACTCTGAATCTTGCCCAAAGAGCATTGCCCCATGCCCTCTATCATGAGCATAATGGGCTCAACCGAGGGTCCTTTTGCCAGGTCCAGCGCTCGCTGCATTCCGGCCTTATCTCCTCGGGCGAACGCCATCGTGTAGATCGAAAAAGCATCAGACGGGGATCCCAACCCTTGGGCAGTGGCTTGCGCCAAAATCGCTGCAGCTTCGTCATAGCGACCGAGACTCTGGTAAGCATCCGAGAGGTTGGAAAAGGAGAATAGATCCTTCGGATCAAGGCGCATCGCTTCGCTGGCATTGGCCAGGGCTTTCTCGGGCTGTCCCGCTACCCGGTACAGCAGCGCCAGATTGTCCCAGGGCAAGGTTTCCCGCGGATAAGTCTGCTTCCACTGCTCGTAAGTCGCGACCGCTTTATCCAGCTCGCCGGTGCCTTCGCTGTAGTAGTGAGCCGAGATATAAAGCTTTTCCCGCTCGCTGGCGCGGTCTTTCAACTCGAAGGCCTTGCTCAGGTTTTCCTGCTGCTGTTTGATCCGGCTCAGGTTGCCGTAGACCACTCCCAGGGTGGCATACGCCATCGCGAAGTTCGGATCCAGTTCGATGGCGCGCTGAAAATGAGGAATCGATTTGTCGTCTTCCAGTTTCTGGTGCGCTGCCTGTCCCAGAGTGAAGGCTTGCAGCGCCTCTAAAGAAGATGTCGTGGCCTGCTGTAGGGGCGTGGCGAACTTCTGTACCGATCCGATCGACTCGCCCAGCTTCTGCCGCAAGTCGGACGCGGCCTTGTCCAGCGACTTCAGCACCTGCTCCTTGCTTTCGGCCTCGACTTGCGCCCGTGCCAGCGAATCGCCGTTCTCCGCGTTCACCGCATTCAGGTCAATCACATAGTGGCTGCCCAATCCTGAAATCGATCCGGTCAGCATTGCCTTCACACCCTCGCGCACGCAGATCTCCCGCGCCACATCATTGGTGATGCGCTCGTCAGGAGATCGGCCCATGAAGCGTAACGCCTCGCGGATTCGCGATTGCGGTAGCACGTTCAGGTACGGAGACTGCTCCAGTTGCACTGCCAGCGCCTGCTTCAACGATCCGTCGAAGACACTGTCGCCGGTGGTATTCACGAAGTCGGTCAGCAGGATGGAATCTTTCTCGGTCAGCGCCCGGTTCCGTCGCGAATAGAAGAAGTATCCCGCCGCGATCACAGCCAGCAAAGCCACCAAGGGGACAGCCACCTTCCACCATTTCTTATTCGCAGGAATTTCGGCAGCCATCGCGGGCGCGGAAATATGTGCGGCTGACACTTGACCGGAAGAAGGTGCTGCAGGGCGCGCAGCCCCCGAGCAGATCCGGACGACGATCCCGACGCAGACGCTGGACGCAACCGCGGAAGAAGAAACTGGAGGATCCTGCACCGCTGGAATGCTTCCGGAGCTGGCGGCCGCGACGGCGCGTCCCGTGTCCGTATCGCGCTTCAGCCGTTGCAGATCGGCGCGCATGTCCGCGGCGTGCTGGTACCGCAGGTTGCGATCTTTTTCGAGCGACTTGCCGATGATGCGTTCGAGTTCCGCGGGCAGATCAGGGTTCAGTCGGATCGCTGGCGTAGGCAGCCGCTCCAGAATCGCATTGAAGATCAGAGCCGAAGTGTCGCCACGAAAAGGCAGCGTGCCGGTCGACATTTCATACAGCACCGAGCCGAAAGAGAAGAGGTCGGTGCGCGCGTCCAGCTCTTTCCCCTTCGCCTGCTCGGGAGACATGTAAGCCACCGTCCCCATCGTCGATCCCGGACTGGTCAGGTGGTCCTCGCTCACTGCCGTCGCCTGCGAAAACCCCGCCGCGGCCTCACTGCTCGCCACAGCCGTGACCTTGGCCAATCCAAAGTCGAGAATCTTGGCGTGTTCGCGCTCCGTGACAAAAAGATTGGCCGGCTTGATGTCGCGATGGATGATGCCCTTGGCATGCGCCGCATCCAGCGCATCGGCAATCTCGATGGCCAGCGCCAGCAGCGTGTCCAGTTCCATGGGACGCCCGGCGATCATGTGCTTGAGCGTTACGCCATCCAGATACTCCATGGCGATAAACGCCTTGCCGTTCTCCTCGCCAATGTCATAAATCGTGCAGATGTTGGGATGGTTCAACGCCGAAGCCGCCTGCGCCTCCCGCTGAAACCGGCTGAGTGCCTGCGCATTCCTGGCCACTTCGTCAGGCAAAAACTTGAGTGCGACAAACCGGTGCAGCCGAGTGTCTTCCGCCTTGTAGACCACACCCATCCCACCGCCGCCGAGGCGGTCAACAATGCGGTAATGCGAAATGGTTTGCCCGATCATGGTGGCGGCCAGATTGCGTCTGGCGAAGCAATAAAGATGAGCCTGCCATGTTAGGTAACCCGCGGAAGCAAGTCAACGAGGACGGGGGGGGAGAACATGACAGGATGAAATATGCACTCTGGGCCGGGGAAGACACTCCGGTCACAGGACCTGCATGTGACGAACTCGCCGAATGTAGCTAATTGTTTAAAGGGCCCTTACTCGACTGACTTTCAAGAGCTCTCAGAGACACTTCCATGTGTGCCCGCGTCATCTCGTCTGATTCCTTTGCAATCGCAGTCTGTAAATTGGGGGCAGCAGCTTTATCACCTAAGGTGGCAATGCATTCACTCGCGAATTGTCGAACAGCGGCAACCGGATCTTGCAACCTCGCTACTAGCGTGTTGTGAATTCTTAGCGCGAACGCAGCTGGTATGAACTTGACCCGTGCCAAGTCGAGCAGAGCGGCAGTTTTGATCGATGGGTCGGCTGTTTTCCGTAAGATGTTCTCAACCGAAGATAAACAATTATAGTCACCAGCATCGATCAGTCTTGATGCTGCGTCCAGGCGGAGCCCTTCTGGCAGCGATGCGTCATCACAGATGTGCAAGAGTGCTCTGTCCCCGACTTGAGAATTGAGCGATATCAGCGCTGTCGCCATATTGAACTTGACTGTTGGGTATTTCTCCTCTTCGAGAGCCTTCACGATCAGTGGAACGGATGCCGAATCCTTCATCGCGGCAAGCTTGCTAGCCGCCAAGCCTCTAACCTCGGGCCTATGATCCCTCAGAGCCAACTGCAAGCCCGGCTGGGTAACTGGAACTCCATACTTGCTTAGTTCGGCCTCAATGGTGGGAGGAGCCTGGGCAAAGCAGGCCCGGTCGCGATGAACAGCGGACACCAACGCCGCGAGAACCAACAAATGGAAGGTAGCTGTGCGCATGGTTTACCTCCTAAACTTTACTGCAACTTTACTGCTTCCTCGTACTAATGATAGTGACTGACTGGCTGTTAATGGTTCGTCTATTCCTGGCCAGGATGGATGCGATCGTTCGCAACGATGCCGCCTTGAAGTGGAAGGTGATTCAGCGAGGATTCTGGGTCCATGGCGTGGACAATCTTCGTGACTACCTGAGTTCAGCAGAGCAGTTCACGATGAAAGGCCATGCCGAATCGATCAAGTGCCCCACCCTTTTGACCATGGCGGAAAATGATTCGCTGGGCAGCTCTGCACCCTCATTCTATGAGGCATTGACCTGCGACAAAACGCTGCTGCGGTTCACGGCTGCCGAAGGCGCCGCAGGACACTGCGAAATGCAGAATCGTTCGTTGGTGAATCGACGAACCCTGGATTGGCTGGACGAGGTCTTCGACGGCCATGCGGCCCGCACATAGCGCAGTTTGCGATGTGTCGGTACTAAAGCTTTCGGCACATTCGTCAGACAACTCACTCAGCATCCCGAGCATCTTCACAACCGCATTTGACCGCGTGGAACGAACCACGGTCCACTGGAGTACGGCGCAACCGCTCTTTGCCTTTGTACCCCGGTGAGCACGGGAGTTTTTTGTGAACAGGATACGTGTCTCGTACTGTTTTTTCGTACTCCTTCTCTCACTCGTCTTCGATCCGACTGCTTTTTCCCAAACCGTAACTTTTAATCGCACCACCCAGTCCAACATAGCGTCTCGAAACCATATTGATCTCAACAATGATGGTCGCGAGGATTTCATATATTTCAGCGAGACAAGTTGCGCGAATGGTTTTCTCGTCGCGCTTTCGAACGGAGATGACAGTTACGCGCCTCCGGCTTGCTACATTCTGCCCAGCGGGGCCCCGATATACATCGCCATGGGGGACTTCAATGGCGATGGCAATCCGGATGTCATTGTCACCAACGGCACCTCGAATTTCTACGAGTACCTGAACCGCGGCAACGGGACCCTGCGGCTGCAAGCCACTTTCGTCACCCAGACCATTGTGTACGCCGCGATTGCCGCGGATGTAAATCATGACGGCAGGATTGACCTGATTTTCAATTCAGTCAGCAGTGGCGACAACAACCTGCACGTCTGGTTCGGAAACGGCGATGGCGGCTTCACCGTTGGGCCAAGCACTCCTCTCGCTGTGACGGGTGAGTTGTGGGTTGGAGACTTCGACGGCGACGGAAAAGCCGACGTGATGAGCGAAGTCAACAACTATGCCAGTTCAACCGAGATCTTGTACGGCGATGGCACCGGCCATTTCGCTGCTTCTCCCTCAGTCGGTGACGATGCACTGCTGGTGCCCTACGATGTGAACGGCGATGGGAAGATGGATCTGGTAGGTGCGCCGTTTGATTTCTCCATCAACGGCAGCACGTATCACAATACAATCGATGTGTTCTACGGCCACTCCAATCGGACATTCACCAAGAAGACGATCACCCTTGAGCAGTGTACTGCTGGAACCATGCCAGCCGTGGCGGACTTTGATGGCGACGGAATCAACGATATTGCCGTCATTGAGGCATCGGATTGCCAGGGTTCGGGGCCGGAGACGTTGAATATTCTCCTGGGCAACGCCGATGGCAGTTACCAGCCAGGCCAGGCGGTTTACTCCAGCAACAATCAGATAGTTCAGCCGTACGTGCTGCGCCTCAACCGCGATAGCAAACCCGATCTCTCCGTGGCCGAAGCGGCGAGCCCGTATTCGGATATCTTTTTTACCAATACAACACCGGGCAAATTCCCGGCGTGCGCCCCTCCAGATCGGGGGATAGGAATCACGCTGTGTAGCCCTACGAGCACGGTTGCCGCGGGCTCTCCGGTTCGTTTCAGTATCGGCGCGGCCAATCAGACTCCCGGCCGCAAGGTGGAAGTCTGGATTGATGGCAAAAAGATGAGTGAGAACCTCAAGCAGTCTTTTTCTCATTACAGCTTTCTCGACGCGTCGTATAACGTGGCGCCAGGAAAGCACAGTGTGGGTATCTTTGCCGCAGGCTGGGACAATCTATTGCAACTGTATTCTTTCCCGCTCACGGTCGGCTCGTCGTCGTGTCCGCCTCCCGCTTCGCCCGGGCTCAACGTATGCAGTCCGCTTAAAAACGCGACGCTGGGAAAATCCGCGCTGGCCTGGGCCAGCGGCACGGTTACAGGGAAAATCCTGCGCATGGAGATTTGGGTAGATGGTCAGAAACGATACTCAACCTTCGGCTCAAACACACTCAAGACCTCACTTTCGCTTGCCTCCGGTACTCACCAGTTTGGCTACTACATCGTGAATACCGCCGGAGCCAAATGGGAGGCAATCGTGTACGCGACAGTGCCGTAGCCGTGGCCATCGTTGTCTGATCGCTTAAACGGTGAGGGTGTCCTGTAGCCGGCCACTCAAAATTGCTAAACCACCGAGCTTAAACCCCTACTCCGCATCCTCATGCAGTGGAACGCGAGATCGAATGGCCAAGATGTAGGCCTTGGCTCCCGGTTTGCTCTGGTTGTAAAAGCCTACCGTGCAGTTGGGACGAAAGTAGTAGGCGTCGCCTGCCTTGGCGGCATGGCGACCCTCGATGCCGTCCGTCCCGCCGCCGGCCACGATTTCTCCCTGGCCGTCCATTACCAGGTAGATTTCTTCCGCGGCCTGGTGGTGGTGAGGCCAGTTCGTGCCTCCGGGCGCAAAATCCATCACGAAAAAGCTGTTCATCACGTACGCCTCGTCGATCAAGTCCCGCTTTCCGGTGTGCAGCCCGATCAGAAGTTTGTACAGAACTGAGTTCGGATGACCGTTGACAGTCTCCTCTTTGGCATCCTCCAGGTTTGCGACTTTCGCATGTGGCATCGGCGCCCCGATTGAAATCGATGACGGGATCTTGAACCCCATCACCAGCACGCGCAGCGGCTGCTCCGACTGGTTTGCAATCGAATGCTTCACGCCTGGAGGCAAGTAGGTGAAGTCGTGCTTGCGCAACGCCTGAATCTGATCCTGGTAGTGCAGCATGCCCGCGCCTTCGACGACGAAATAGATTTCTTCCTGGCGGTCGTAAAGTACGGTCTGGCAATCGCCATGTGGATCCAAAGAGACTTCGCCGAAGCGCGCGACGCTTTGGAGGGACCGGTTCTCTTTGTCCCCCTCGCCGTCCCCCTCGCCGAAAATAGCCCGGTAGTGGCAAGTTGAAGAGGTAAGCCCCGCCTTGGTCTCCGAGACGTCTGGAAGGTAGCGATGCAGCCACGTAGGGTCGGTCTGCCGCTCTTGCGCTCGGAGTCCATGCGCCAGCAATAACAAAAACAGAAGGAGTTTTTTCACGTTCGGTGCTCCCGACCCTGTTTTGGATTTCCGTTTCCGGCCCACCCCTCGTTCGCCTATTTAATTTCGCGTAACCGGCCGGTGCTCACGTCATAGACGAATCCCCGCGCCGAAATCTCTTTGGGAATCCAGGGATGGGTACGCAGTTTCTGCAGTTGATGACGCACGTTCTCCTCGATATTCTGAAAAGCAAAGAAGAATGCCGGAGAGACGGCTGCCGTCCCGGTACGATTCTGGATTCTCTTGCGTAAATCCTCCTCGCTGGTGTGCATCAGGCCGCAGTCGGTGTGGTTGATGACCATGAATTCTTCAGTGTCCAGCAGGTAGTGCGACACCAGCAGGGAACGCAAGCTATCGTCGGTCACAATGCCGCCGGCATTGCGGATGATGTGCGCGTCTCCGGTCGACAATCCTAAAGTGCGGATGGAAAGCCGGGTGTCCATGCAGGTCAGAATGGCAAGCTTGCGTGCCGGACGCGGAGTGAGCCGCCGCAACTCGTGGGTACGCGAGTAGATTTCGTTGGCTTCAAGAACTTCGTCGATCACACTCATGGCCAGCCCAGTCTAGCAAAGCCTGAGAAAGCTCGCGGCTGACCATGCTATTCACGGTTGTCGTAACATCAAAGACGATCATGATCATAAAGGTCTTTGCCGATACGCCTTCTCTCGGACAGGCTGCCGCTCACAAAGCTGCGGACGCCATTCGTCACGCAATCCAGGAAAACGGCCACGCCCGCGTGATAGCCGCCACTGGCGCATCCCAATTTGAGTTGTTAGAAGCTCTTACCTCCCTGCCGGGCATCGCCTGGGGACAGGTCGAACTGTTTCATCTGGACGAATACATTGGATTGCCCGTGACTCATCCCGGCAGTTTCAGGAACTATCTGCGCACGAGGTTGATCGATAAAGTTGGGATCACGCATGCCCATCTTCTCGACGGAGAACGCGATCCCGCAGAAGTGATTCGAGAAGTCGGGAACGCCTTGCGGACGGCGCCGATTGACGTTGCCCTGGTGGGCATTGGGGAAAACGGGCACCTTGCCTTTAACGATCCTCCCGCGGATTTCGAAACCGAGGAGCCATACCTCGTGGTCACGCTCGATGAAGCGTGCAGAAAGCAGCAACTGGGCGAAGGCTGGTTTGTGGATCTCTCCGAAGTTCCGCGACAGGCTATTTCAATGAGCGTGCACCAGATTCTTCAGGCGCGCGAAATCATCTGCTGCGTTTCTGACGCCCGCAAGGCGCAAGCCGTAGCCGCTTGCCTGGAGGGCGAAATCAGCCCAATGGCGCCGGCATCGATTCTGCGCACCCACCCCAATACCACGATCTATCTGGACAAAAGCGCAGCCGCACTGCTGACTTCGACCGCAACAACGTAGCGAACGGCAGGGATTGCAGATGGGACGAGGCTTCTGGCGGCTAGCTTAGGGCCTCAAGCTTTTGGATTTCAGCCAGCAGCCAGCAGTTGCTATCTCCGGTCCCGCCCCCACGCTTCCACTTCGATAAAACTGCACCATCGGGCCGGGTCTACAGGGACGAGATTGGTGATCCGCAGCCACGAAACGCGCCGCTTCTTAAAAGGAAAATCCTGAAACGCCGCCGATGATCCGATCCGGATCGATACGTGGCTGCCATCGGAAAATTCAACATCCGCGCTCTTCCAATAACTGTCGTGCGGAAAATCTGCCCGGACCATGAGCCGGACTTTGTCTAACTCGACCGTGCGTCCGAAGTCGAGCTTCCACCACAGGTCGTTGCGGAGCTGCGGCCCCCACGACTGATATGGCCATACGCCGTGATGGCCGTTCTGCGTCACTCCGTCAATTGCATTTCGAGACTCGAAATCAAACAGGCTCCGCGAAACACTGTTGGTTGTGGAATGCGGAAAGATTTGCGTTGGTGCCTGATCGGTTCCTCGGACATCGCACGGATTCAGCCCGAGATTACGATAGCCATTAAGCTCCTTCTTGCTAAGCGAGCGAACCGTCACTCGATGAGATTTGCCGGCAAAACTCTCCGGCGCGTAGGCGCTCCCCGTCTGCTTCTCTTCCGTGCCGTAAGGAATCTCGTACGTCGCGGTTCCCGGAGAGGAAGCGAGATAGACCACGCACTCAGCCATGTGTTCGTCGAATCGCACCGCCATCCTCTGCGGCCCGCTGAACACAATGCGATCACCGGGTTGATACTCGCGTTCCACATTCAGCACAGGCGAAGCTTTCGATGACCCGGGTTGGATTTCGGGGCCTGCGACTCGCGCCCCTTGCGCGTCCTGCACCTCAATGTGAAACGAAGCTTTTCCATTACCGGAATCCTTCGGCAATCCTTCCGCGAAAGCAACCGGTCCGCATAGAAACGATCCGCACAGGGAGATCGTAAGCACCGCCATCAATTTCGCAGTCCAACTCAAGGGAGATATCGTCATTCGTCATCCTTTACTTAATCGGCTGTAGCATACCAGCCGCGCCACGGACCGTAATCCGATAACGCTTATCGCCCGCAATTGACTTGCCTACATGCACGGCCTAACATTGTCGCCACATGCTGGGCCAGACAATCTCTCATTACCGCATCGTCGACAAGCTGGGCGGTGGCGGAATGGGCGTGGTTTACGAGGCGGAAGACCAGCGTCTTGGCCGTCGCGTGGCCCTGAAGTTCCTTCCCGAAGACCTGGCACAAGATCCTCAGGCACGCGAGCGTTTCCAGCGCGAAGCGCGTGCTGCATCGGCTCTAAATCATCCCAACATCTGCACCATTTACGACATCGGCGAATATTCCGACCGGCTGTTCATCGTCATGGAATGCCTGGAAGGCACGACGCTGAAGCAGCGCATCGAGGGCAAGCCCATCTCCCTCGAAAATTTCCTCGACTTCGCCGTGCAGGTTGCGGACGCGCTCGAAGTGGCGCACGCTGCCGGAATCGTCCATCGCGACCTGAAGCCGGCCAATCTTTTCCTGACCAAGCGCGGACAAGCCAAAGTCCTCGATTTCGGATTGGCCAAAGTCTCCGCCGGGCAAATGCCTCAAATCCAAACCGGCGGTGCGTCGATGGCAACGCTTGCCGTGGATGGCGCCAATCTCACCAGCCCCGGCAGCGCCGTTGGCACCGTGGCATACATGTCGCCGGAACAGGCTCGCGGCGAAGACTTGGACGCCCGCACCGATCTCTTTTCTTTCGGCGCCGTGCTCTACGAGATGGCAACCGGTAAGCAGCCCTTCACCGGCAACACCTCGGCGATCATCTTCGACGCCATCCTTAATAAGCCGCCCACTGCGCCGGTGCGTATCAATCCCGACTTTCCGGTGCAACTCGAAGCTGTGATCAACAAGTGTCTGGAGAAGGACCGCAGTCTGCGCTATCAGACTGCTTCAGATCTCCGCGCTGACTTGCAACGCTTCAAGCGCGACACGCAGTCTTCGAAGATCGCAGCAGTTTCGGTCGCAGCTGCGTCGCTAACGCCGGCATCGAAGCCGAGCCGATGGCCCATGCTCGCGGGGATGGCTGCTGCGGTCGTAATCGCAGCGGTTCTTGCCGGCGGTTATTTCGCCGGATGGTTCACCTCGGCGCACACGTATTCGCAGTCGGAGCTCAAGCCGCAACAGCTGACCGCCAATTCGTCTGACGATCCGGTCGCCACGACTTCGATCTCGCCCGACGGGAAGTATCTTCTTTATGCCGACCTCGAAGGCATGCACCTTCGGCTGATCGCCACCGGAGAGACGCAGTCCCTTCCTATCCCGGACTCGTTCTGCTTTCGTTGAGCACGCATCGAATGGTCCCAGGATGGGACCAAATTGCTGGTCAGCGGCCCCGTCGCGCAGGAGAAGCAAGGCATCTGGGTGATCTCAGTCATCGGCGCCACGCTGAAAAAAATGCGGGATGACGCCTACGACGCATCGCTGTCGCCTGATGGCTCGCAGATCGTCTTCCGCGATTCCGTCAGCCGGGATACCTGGCTCATGAGCGCCGATGGCGGACAGGCCAAACTGCTTTTCAAGCGTGAAGAAGGCTACCGCGTGTTCGCGCCCAGCTGGTTTCCTGGCGGCAATCGTATCCTCTACCTGAAGCTTCGCAACGCGAACGGCGAGACCACGCTAATGCTAGAAAGCCGCGATCTCAAGGGCGGAAACCCGGTTCTCCTGCTCTCGAATCCGCTGCTCACCGATTTCACCTGGGGACAAAGCGGAAGGCTGATCTATTCCGTCCGCGAACTGCCGCCCAACCAGTACGACTCCAATCTCTGGGAATTACGCTTCGATCCGGACACCGGTAAGCCCAAGGGAAGTCCGCGCCGGCTCACTGACTGGACTGGCTTCTACTTCGGAAATCCGCAATTGACCGCCGATGGAAAACGCTTCGTCTTCCTGAACGGCAGATCACAAAGTGACGTCTACATCGGCGAACTGGGCAACGGCGGAGCCGAGCTTAAAACGCCTCAACGTGTCACTCTCGATGACCGCGTCGATTGGCCCGGTGGATGGTCGCCCGACAGCAAGACCATGTTCCTCTACTCCGATCGCAACGGAGACTTCGATATCTACAAGCAGGGCGTGAGCGAGCGCAATGCCGACCCGGTCATCACCGGACCGGAAGAAAAGTGGGCCCCGCAGGTCAGTCCCGATGGCAAGTGGGTGCTCTACATACAATGGCCCAAACCGGTGGCGGGCAGACCGATAGCCACAGGAAAGCTGATGCGCATTCCGCTTGCCGGCGGTCCGGCGGAAGCGGTCATGGATGTGACCGGACATCCCTCGATCCTGGCCGGGACCGACCCAACGAATTCCGTGGGAGGCTTCCCCAGCTTCCGCTGCCCGATCCACGCCAGCACCTGCGTCCTTGCCGAATCCGGAGAGAACCAGATCGTGTTCACCGCTTTCGATCCTGTGCAAGGACGAAAAGCGGAACTCACGAAAGTTGCGGTTGATCCCGACGCCGCCAGTTGGGATCTTTCTCCCGACGGCACCCGGGTTGCGGTTTCGTTGTTCGATTACAAAGCCGGAGACGTTCAGATCGTTCCGCTCAACGGAGGAACACCGCAGAAACTGTCGGCGATGCCCTGGACGGAACTGGTTGCAACTGCCTGGTCCGCCGATGGCAAGAGTTTGTTTCTGGCCAGCTTTTCTTCGCGGGGAACATCGATTGTACACACGGCGCTGACCGGCGAACCCAAGCTGCTGTTCAAGCAACCCAGCTGGGATATTTTCTCGCTCGCGCCGTCACCCGACGGTCACTACCTGGCTTTCGGTCCGCTCAACTCCAACTCCAACGCCTGGACCATCGCAGCATTCCCACCCAAATAACTGAGCCGAACAACCGAGAACTAATAACTGGTCATAAATCCCCAAACCTACCAATTAGTAATCGATCCATCCGGACGAAAGTAAGTTTGAGCGCGAGCCGTCACCGGCTCAGTGATCTCAGCAATCCTGGTTAGCTGTTTGAAGTCCAGCTCCACCCCCAAACCGGGTCGCTCATTGGGATAGAGCTTCCCGTTCTTGAAGTCGAGGCACACCGGCAAGTGAGGCAAAATGCGCCCTTCGTAGTTGTATTCCATGAGTACCGGTCCCGGGAACGTTCCCAGGCTTTGAACCAGTGCCGCCGTTGCGATCGGCCCGGTGAAGTGCGGAACTATGCCGACAAAATGGGTTTCGCAGATGGCGGCAATCTTCATCATTTCGGTAATGCCGCCCACATTCGGCAGGGTGGCTCGGACAAAATCAATGTCGTGATCTTCGACAAGCTTGTTAAAGTCCCAGCGATTGCCCCATTCTTCTCCCGCTGCCAGCGGAACGTTCACTTTTCGGCGCAAGATGGGAAGGTCTTGCAGGAATGCTTCCGCGCGCACCGGGTCCTCGACGAAAAACGGCGCCAGATCCTCGATCAGATTGCAGCCGCGAATTGCATCGGAGAGATCGAAGCGCTGGTGGAAATCGATCACCCAGTCGCCATCTTTTCCGACACCCTCCCTCGCCTCCGCACATTCGTCGTGGAGATGAGTAAGACGTTCGCGCGTGTTGTATGTGGTGTTGGCGGGAGTGTCCACGGCGCCGAAGCGGAAGGCGCGATAGCCGGCTTCGATGGTGGCATGCGCCCGCTCCTTGATGCTCATTCCATCCCGGATGCCGGGAAGAATGCCGGCAGTGTTGTAACACTCGCAGTAGTTGCGCACCATGCCGCCCAATAGTTCATGCACCGGCAAGTTTTGCACTTTGCCCTTGATGTCCCACAGAGCCAGATCGAGCGCGCCGATGGCATGCGTCTTCTCGCGCCCCGCAGGATAGAAGAAGGCGCGGTTCATGTCTTGCCAAAGTAGTTCGATATGCTGCGGATCGCGCCCGATCAATCGACCGGCAGATTGGGCGAGCATTTCCTTCGATCCGCCTTCGCCGATGCCGGTAACTCCCGCGTCGGTCTCGACCGTCACTACCACATCACTCTGATTGAACAGCGGATTCGGATTGGGGGGCAGGTAGGCTCGCACCCGCGTGATCTTCATCTTCGGCAGGCTGGCGAAAGCCGGCAACCTGCCCGCCGCACCCAGAATGGCAGCGCCAGCCAACGACCTGATGAATGCTCGTCGCTTCATTTGGGGAAGTAGGATGCAAGCCAGAACAGCGGCAGTGTACACCACCCGCACTTGCGTTTGATGTGGGCAACCGGCGCAAGAATAAAGCCCGACGTTGTGATTGAGGAATAGCGGAAAGAGCCCGGAAAACTATTCAGGCGAACACTTATGAGCGTTGAATTGTTGCTGGATTACAGCCTGCGCCCGTGATTGCTGCCCCGCCGGCTGGTGCTCCGCCTGAAACTGCACCTTGCAGCTCTCGCAGATCCCGATCACTGGAACGTTCTTGACCCGTTTGATAATGCGAAGATTGCGCTTGGGCATAAACCAGTCTTTCACACTTTGCAGAAGTACAGGGCGGGGACCCTCGCCCCCTGCCGTTGTTTTGTAGAGTAACAATCGGCGATAGTGTCTGAAGACTGAATATAAGACACCATGCTTCCCTGCCCCTTGCACGCAAAATGCCGTTATGGTAACTTTTAAACTTGTGCCGGACATCAGGAAGGGATCTGAGGGCATCTGTCCCTAATAAGGGATGGCCTCGATCTAAGACCTGCTGGCGTAGCTCAGTTGGTAGAGCATCTGATTTGTAATCAGAGGGTCAGGGGTTCAAATCCCTTCGCCAGCTCCAGTATCGGTTCCGGAAGCAGAATACGCTAGGGCAGGACACGCGGCGCGGCGGCGGCTTGACAGATTTTTCCAACGGCACTCCATAAGGGAATTTTCCAAATGTGGTGTTTGCGTGCGAATGCATAGTCGCGCGCTTTTCTGTTCGTCACTTTCCGATGGGTTTCGTCTGCAATGATTGTCCTTGGCGCGAATGTCTGCGAGGAATGCCGGATGAGCAGGTAAGGCCGAACTGTTCTGCAGTTCTGCACAGGTGGGTGAGTGGTTAAAGCCAGCAGACTGTAAATCTGCCCCTCCTCGGAGGTACGAAGGTTCGAATCCTTCCCTGTGCACCAGAGACTTGAAATGAACCGTCTCTACTTGGCGCTGGCCGCCTTCGTTGTCCTGGGAGCACTGGCGTGGACAACGTTAAGCGAACCGCGAATGCGTTTCGCCACGCTGGCAGTCCTGGCAATGTTCGCGTTGAAGACCTGGATACGTCGCAATGACGTGATGCATCCGGATCATGAAAGCGACAACGAGCAGCCGGCCGGTGAATGATTTTGCTGACGGCTGAAAGCTGAGGGCTGCAGTAAGCCGATGTAGCTCAGTTGGTAGAGCACTCCCTTGGTAAGGGAGAGGTCACCAGTTCAATCCTGGTCATCGGCTCCAGAAATTGAGGCGTTTTGCGGGCGTGAGCGAAGCGGGAGCCCGCAGCCGAAATCCTGAGCGAAGCGAAGGATCAGGTTTTGAGCGAATGGAAATCGGCAGTCGCGCCGGGTTTGTAGCTGACGACCGACGGCTGATAGCAGATGGCTGGCTTTAAAAGCGGGAGTAACTCAGTGGTAGAGTCACAGCCTTCCAAGCTGTTGGTCGCGGGTTCGATTCCCGTCTCCCGCTCCAGATATTTCTGACGCAGGGTGCGCATTGATGGTGAGCTTTCAGCCAACTGTCATAAGAGTTGAGAGAGAGCAGGAATTCGAGGAACTGACGGGCGCAATCAATCGCGCACTGTCCCCTGAAAAGGTTGAAAAGTTTCTCAAGCGGGTGCGCAGAAAAGGTGCCCGGGTGCGCGATTTGGAAATCATATTGGCCAAGGGCGTATTTGAAAAAGTGGATGACACGCTGGCGAAGCCGGGAGCGCAAAAGCTGTATCAGGCGCTGACCGTTTCAGACCAGGCGCAGATACGGGAGTTCTATCTGTCTCGAGTCGAAGAAGTAGAACCCGCAATGCGGACAAAGTTTCAGCAGCTTTATCGCTATTACTGAAGGAAGGAACCAGCGAGCGAGATATGGCGAAAGAGAAATTTGATCGCAATAAGCCGCACTGCAACGTAGGGACGATTGGTCACATTGACCATGGCAAGACCACGTTGACGGCGGCCATCACCAAGGTGTTGTCGAAGCACAACCCGAAGATCCAGTTCCGGTCGTTTGACTCGATTGATAACGCGCCGGAAGAAAAGGCGCGCGGCATCACCATTGCCACGGCGCACGTGGAGTATGAGACGGCGAACCGGCACTATGCCCACGTCGACTGTCCCGGCCACGCGGATTACATCAAGAACATGATCACGGGCGCGGCCCAGATGGATGGCGCGATTTTGGTCGTAGCCGCCACTGACGGTCCGATGCCGCAGACCCGGGAGCACGTGCTGCTGGCGCGGCAGGTGGGTGTGCCTTACATCGTGGTCGCGCTCAATAAATGTGACGCTGTTGACGATCCTGAACTGCTTGACCTGGTTGAGCTCGAAGTGCGCGAGTTGCTGAAGACCTATCAGTTTCCGGGAGACGATGTTCCGGTGGTGCGGCTGTCGGCTCTGGGCGCGCTGAATGGCGAAGCCAAGTGGGAGAAGCAGGTTGACGAGCTGATGGAAGCGGTGGACAAGGCGATACCGCAACCGGCGCGTGAACTGGACAAGCCGTTCCTGATGCCGATCGAAGATATTTTTTCGATCTCGGGCCGGGGCACGGTGGTGACTGGCAGAATCGAGCGCGGCAAGGTGAAGGTTGGCGAAGAAGTGGAAATCGTCGGCTTCCGCGATACCCGCAAGACGGTCGTGACTGGCGTCGAGATGTTCAAGAAGCAGTTGGACGAAGGCCTGGCGGGCGACAATGCCGGATTGCTGCTGCGCGGCATTGCGAAAGAAGATGTGGAGCGAGGCATGGTGCTGGCCAAGGGCGGATCGATCACTCCGCACACCAAGTTCAAAGCCGAGGTTTACATTCTGACCAAGGAAGAAGGCGGACGGCACACGCCATTCTTCAAAGGTTATCGCCCGCAGTTCTATCTGCGGACGACGGATGTGACGGGAGTGGCGGAGTTGCCGGCGGCGACCGAGATGGTGATGCCGGGCGACAACGTGCAGCTGGTGATTGAACTGATCACGCCGGTGGCGATGGAAAAAGGCTTGCGCTTTGCCATCCGCGAAGGCGGGCACACGGTAGGCGCTGGAACGATCAGCGAGATTATTCAGTAAGTTTCAGTTTGGTTGAAAAGAACTGAGAAATAAAAACCAGTTGTTCGTTGTCGGTTCTCAGTTCTTAGATGGATTGAGCGAGAAGCTAAGAGCTAGAAGCTAGGAGCTTTGTCATGCCCCGAGAGATCATTACCTTGCAGTGCGGCGATTGCAAAGAGCGGAATTATTCGACCACCAAGAACCGGAAGACGATGACCGAGCGCCTGGAGTTGAAGAAGTTCTGCCGGATCTGCCGCAAGCACACGCCGCACAAGGAAGTGAAGTGACGCCGTTTTGCGGGCGTGAGCGAAGCGGGAGCCCGCAGGCGTCATCCTGAGCGTTCTTTGCGAAGGATCTTGCGAGTAGCGCAATTGCTTTGGAAGAGCGGTTACACAGGGGCGTAAGCTCAACGGTTAAACTGTCGGTCTCCAAAACCGAACTTGGGGGTTCGAATCCCTCCGCCCCTGCCAGTTTTTTGGCCGACGAGGCAAGCAGCAAGCGGTTTAAGAAGGAAAGCGGGAAAAGGCCATGGCGAGCATTGCGGAACAAAACGCGCTGACGGCGACCATCAAGTCCTGGCCGGAGCGGATCAAGACTTTTTACAACGACGTCCGCACCGAAATGAAGAAGGTGACCGCCCCCTCCCTCAAGGAGGTGCAGTCTACGACCGCGGTCGTGATTGTCACGGTGTTCCTGTTCGCGGCGTATTTCTGGGCAGTGGACTTGGTGATTGGGCACGGGATTGACTCGGTGTTCCGCTATTTCAAGCAACACTGAGTTCAGGAAGGAAGCGAAGTGTTGCCACAAACCAGCACGGAACCCTCTATGCAGGACGAAGAAAAAAACGAAGCCGGAGCAAGCGGAGAGGGTGTTCCGCCCGACGCTGCCGGCGCCGCCGAGGCTCCTCGCAATCCCAATATGAAGTGGTACATCATCCACTCGTATTCGGGTTTTGAGCGCAAGGTTAAAGAGTCGCTGGAGTCGCGGGTCCAGGCCTTCGGACTGCAGGACAAAATCGGCAAAGTGCTGATTCCGACCGAGGCGGTGACGGAAGTGCGCAACGGCAAGAAGTACACCGTCGAGCGCATGTTCTATCCCGGCTATGTGCTCGTTGAAATGGATATGAACGACCACGTCTGGCATGTGGTGAAGTCGACGCCGCGGGTGACGGGATTTGTGGGAACCGGGCAGCAGCCAACGCCGCTCTCCGAGGAAGAAGTCCAGCACATCGTCTATCGCGTAGGCGAGGCCAAGGACAAGCCCAAACTCAAGGTCAAGTTTGAAAAAGGCGAGACCGTGCGGGTCACCGAGGGTCCGTTCGCCAGCTTTGCCGGGGTTGTGGACGACGTCAATGAAGACCGCGAGACCCTGAAAGTAATGGTCACGATTTTCGGACGATCGACGCCAGTGGAGTTGGAATTCAATCAGGTGGAAAAAGTGGCTTCATAGGGAAGCGGGCCAAGCGCGCCTGGGCGACGATAGAGCTGTCGCCGCAGGATGACAGTCGCGGGAAGAAACCGTGAAGCAACAGCGACATTGAGAGGTTAGGAAAAAAGATCATGGCGAAGAAAGCTACAGGTTCGGTAAAGCTTCAGATTGCGGCGGGCAAGGCTACGCCGGCGCCTCCAGTAGGACCGGCTCTGGGGCAGGCGCAGATTAACATCATGGAGTTCTGCAAGCAGTTCAACGCTCGCACCGGCGCCAAAGAACTTGAAGGCCTGATTATCCCTGTGGTGGTGACGGTCTATAGCGATCGTTCGTTCACCTTCATTACCAAAACGCCGCCGGCGTCAATTCTGCTCAAGCGAGCAGCTGGGATCGCCAAAGGATCGGGTGCTCCGAACAAGGACAAAGTTGGCAAAGTTACGGTTAAGCAGATCGAAGATATTGCCCGCCAGAAGATGCCGGATTTGAACGCAGCGTCGGTCGAATCGGCAATGAAGAGCGTTCGAGGAACAGCGCGGTCGATGGGAATTGAAGTGGTTGGTTAGCAGCGCCGCCGTCCCGGCGGCCCGATAGGAGGGCGGGACGCCCCTCCAGACAGCCGGCCAGAGACCGGCGCTACGGTCGAAAATACTACGGTTCATCGAAACAGCGGTGGACGGTGGAAGACAGGAAGAGCAAATGAAAAAAGCAGGAAAGAACATCACCAAGGCACGCGCCGCAGTAGAAGCGCGCCCTTACCTACTCAAAGACGCTGTACCACTGCTGCAAAAGATCAAATTCTCCAAATTTGACGAGACCGTGGAAATCACCATGCGGTTGGGAGTTGATCCCAAGCATGCCGACCAGATGGTGCGCGGGACGGTCGTTTTGCCGCACGGCCTGGGAAAATCCAAGAAGGTCCTCGTAATTGCCAGCGGCGACAAGATTCAGGAAGCTCAGAACGCAGGGGCGGATTTCGTTGGCGGCGAAGAGATGGTCGAAAAGATCAGCAAAGAGAACTGGACTGACTTCGACGCGCTGATCGCCACGCCTGACGTAATGAAGTCCGTCGGACGGCTGGGCAAGGTCCTCGGACCCAAGGGCCTGATGCCGAATCCGAAGACTGGCACGGTCACCTTTGATGTCGCCAAGGCGGTACAGGAAGTGAAAGCCGGCAAGGTCGAGTTCCGCACCGACAAGACGGCTTTGGTGCATGTGCCCGTTGGCAAGATTTCATTTACGCCCGACAAGCTGGTGGAGAACGCGACGGTCGTGATCAGCAGCGTGATCAAAGCCAAGCCCACCGTGGCCAAGGGCAAGTACATCAAGGGCTGCTATCTGAGTTCGACCATGGGGCCGGGAATTTCGATTGATACGGCTCAGGTGGAAGCGGCGGCGAAAGCTTAATTTAAAGGCTTAATTTAAGGAAGCGGCCTGAGCGCTCATCGCAGGCCGCCCAGATCCTTCGGCGACGATGAAACTGTCGCCTCAGGATGACAAGACATTCAAGATATTCAAGAGGGATTGAATCATGGCGGTTAGCAGAGCGAAAAAAGTCGAACAAGTCGAGAAGCTGGGAGCTGAGCTGAAGAATGTTTCCAGCCTGATTATTTCTACCTACAGCAAGCTGACAGTGGCGCAGGATTTCGAACTGCGCAAGACCTTGCGCGGATCGGGAGCCAAGTACCGGGTGGTGAAGAACACCCTGGCCAAGCTGGCGTCCAAGGGGACTGCCGCCGAAGAAGCGTTGAAAGGCATTAAAGGCGTAACTTCGCTGGCCTACACCGATGGCGACCCGGTGGCATTGGCCAAGGCGATCTCGAAGTACGCCAAAGACAATCCGGAATTCACCTTCAAGGCAGGCGTGGTCGAAGGGCGCGTGATCTCCATCCAGGATATTCAGGCGCTGGCCACCATGCCATCGAAGGAAGAGCTTTACTCCAAGCTGCTGTTCCTGATGAATGCTCCGGCGCAGCGTCTGGTCACAGTGATGAATGCCGTCGGCAAGGACCTGGCGGTGGTCATCAATCAGGGCGTGGAGAAGGGCAAGTTCAAGGAAGCCTAAAAGCTGTTGTTGCCGGGTGGCCATGAATGGCCATGTGGCCGCGGGCGGCCCGCCCGCGACGTACGGTTCAAGCGGCAGATTTTTAGGCTCAACAAGTTCTGATGGCAGGCGAAAGACGCGGGCGGGTCGCCCGCGGCCACACTTGCCCGGATAAAGATCAAGAGTGGGGGTTGCGCGGTTCCTGTCTCAGTCGTGTTGTCTGGCACGATGTTGACGGGCTTGGCGCACTGGAAACCCGGCTCGAGATTAGCGTAATAGACATACCAAAAATTCGAGGAGACTAGACAAATGGCGGATTTACAGCAGTTGGAAGATCAAATCGTAGGCTTGTCGCTGTTGGACGCGGCAGCTCTGGTGAAGCGGCTCGAAGAGAAGCTTGGAGTGTCGGCAGCGGCAGCAGCCCCGGTGATGATGGCCGGCGGCGGCGGAGCTGCGGCAGGCGCAGCGCCGGCTGAGGAAAAGACCGAGTTTGCCGTGGTCCTGACTGCGGTTGGAGCCAATAAGATCAATGTTATCAAGGCCGTCCGTGAAGTCACCAGCCTGGGCCTGAAAGAAGCCAAGGACCTGGTCGATGGCGCTCCCAAGACCATTAAAGAGGGCGTCAACAAGGAAGAGGCGGAGACCATCAAGAAGAAGTTTGCGGATGCCGGAGCGACGGTCGAAGTAAAGTAGGCGGTTGCGCTGTACGGTAACGCAAGCTCCCTGGACTGCGTGGTTGCTTCGCTATGCGAGGCAGCCACTCCGCTCGGGATGACATTCGCGGCGACTGTTCCCGAAATGGGGCTTGCGGACGGCACTTTTTATCACTGAACTTTTTATTGGTGAACCCTGGGAGCCGGTGGTAGCATCTATATTACCGTCTGCTTCCCACTTCACGGGTAAGGCGACTCTCCACTCCAACGATCCGGGGAAGCGGAGCTGAGTCGCACAAGAGTTGGCAAACTGTTTCGCTAACGGCGGAACGGAAACAGGCCTGAGAACTGGCGCGGAAAGAAAAAAATCAACTGACGCAATGCGCCGCAACTGGCGCCCACGGGGAGCTATGCCCCCGAGGGCGTATTCGTGTCTGCGGCATACTCGCTCGGTGACCGTACATTCGCGGGTCACTTAACTGATGACCTGCCCGGACGGGACCCGGTCCCGTCGCCACGCAACTTGCCTTACGCAGCCCGAAGCTGCGCTGAAAGTTTGGGAGCCTCTGAATGTCGAAGAACAGCACCTACCGTAAACGATTTGATTTTTCAAAAATTCCAGCCACCATCCAGATCCCGAACCTGATTGAGGTTCAGAAGCGCTCCTACGAACGCTTCCTGCAAATGGACCGGTTGCCCAGCGAGCGCGACGATGCCGGCCTGCAAGCCGTGTTTCAGTCGGTGTTCCCAATCAGCGATTTCCGCAACGTCTCCCAGTTGGAGTTCGTCGACTTCGCCATCGGCAACTGGGAGTGCAAGTGCGGACACCTGAAGGGTCTCCATCACCTGCGCACCACTTGCAAGAGCTGCGGCTCGACGGTCATTACCGATCCGTTTCATCCTGGCGACGTGCTGTGCACCAAGTGCGGCACCTACAACGCGAACACGCCCGATTTTTGCAACAAGTGCGGCGACCCGGTCGGCCTTCAGTTGAAGTATGACGTGAGCGAGTGCGAGGAGCGCGGCATGACCTACTCCGCGCCGCTCAAAGTCACTATGCGGCTTACGATTTTCGAGAAGGACGCGGAGACCGGCACCCGTTCCATCCGGGACATCAAGGAACAGGAAGTATTCTTCG
Source organism: Terriglobia bacterium (assembly GCA_963795245.1). Taxonomy (GTDB): domain Bacteria; phylum Acidobacteriota; class Terriglobia; order Terriglobales; family Acidobacteriaceae; genus JAIQFF01. The sequence goes on from CAWCHA010000002.1 coordinate 761,245, forward strand.
GCGACGTTCCCCTGATGACCGAAAACGGAACGTTCATCGTGAACGGCACCGAACGCGTGATTGTCAGCCAGTTGCACCGTTCGCCCGGCGTCTTCTTCGAGACCGCCAACAACCGTACCTACTTCCTGGGAAAGATCATTCCGTATCGCGGCTCGTGGGTGGAATTCGAGTATGACCAGAAGAACGTTCTGTATGTCCGCATCGACCGCAAGCGCAAGTTCCTGGGCACCATCTTCCTGCGCGCACTCGGCCTGCGTTCCGGCGAAGATATTCTGCGCACGTTCTATACGGTCGACCGCCTGGCGATTCGCGATCAGAAGATTTACTGGACGCTTGATCCCGCCAGCGAAAAGCCGACCAACCTGCTCGGCATGAAGCTGGCCCACAGCATCAAGTCGAAATCGGGCGACGAAATCGCGCACTCCGGACGCAAGATTAATGCGGCCACGCTGAAGGAAATCCAGAAAGCAAAAATCAGCGAGATCGAGATTGACGTTTCGGATCTTGAGGGCGCATGGGTGGCTAGCGACGTTGTCGATACCACCACCGGCGAAGTCTTGCTGGAAGCCAATTCGGAGCTGACTCCCGACAAGGTTTCGAAGATTCTCGAGTCCGGCGTGGTCGAGCTCAACCTGTTCTTCCCTGAGCGCGACGATGTAGGAACTGTGATCTGCCAGACCCTGAAGCGCGATGCGGTGAAGACGCCGCAGGAAGCGCTGATCGAAATCTACCGCAAGCTGCGTCCGGGCGATCCGCCGACTTTGGATACGGCCACTGCGCTATTCCACGGCATGTTCTTCGATCCCCGCAAGTACGACTTCTCGCGGGTAGGCCGGTTGAAGTTCAACATCAAGCTGTTCGAGAACCAGGACGCTTCGAAGCTCGACAACCGCACGCTCGAGCCGGAAGATTTCTACGGCACGATTCGTTATCTGCTCAAGTTGCGCAAGAACATCGGCGCGGTGGATGACATCGATCACCTGGGCAACCGCCGCGTTCGCGCCGTCGGCGAACTGCTGGAAAACCAGTTCCGCATCGGGCTGGTCCGCATGGAACGGGCAATCAAAGAAAAGATGTCGGTGTATCAGGAAATGTCGACGGCCATGCCGCACGACCTGGTCAATGCCAAGCCGGTGATGGCCGCTATCCGCGAGTTTTTTGGATCGTCGCAGCTCTCCCAGTTCATGGACCAGACCAACCCGTTGTCGGAGATCACGCACAAGCGGCGTCTCTCGGCCCTTGGGCCGGGAGGTCTGTCACGGGAACGCGCCGGCTTCGAAGTTCGCGACGTTCATCCGACGCACTACGGACGTATCTGCCCGATTGAGACGCCGGAAGGTCCGAACATTGGACTGATCTCGTCGTTGAGTTGCTATGCCCGCATCAACGACTACGGCTTCATCGAGTCGCCGTACCGCCGGGTCAAGGGCGGACGCGTGCTTGACTACGTCAGCATCGTCAATGCCGGCGACAGCGATCACAAAGTCGGCGACCACATGGAGAAGCATGAAGCCGAAAAACTGAATGGCGACTTGAAAGACAAGAAGAAGCGGGTCGCGGAACTCGAGCCTTTCTCCTTCTATCTTTCGGCGTGGGAAGAAGACCGCCACACCATCGCGCAAGCGAACGTGGAACTTGACGACAAGGGCAAGATCGTCGGAGATCTGGTCAACGCGCGCAAGGCTGGCAACTTCGTTCTGGTCAGCCGCGATGAAGTCGACTACATCGACGTCAGTCCGAAGCAGCTGGTTTCAGTGGCGGCATCGCTGGTTCCGTTCCTGGAGCACGACGATGCTAACCGCGCACTGATGGGCGCGAACATGCAGCGCCAGTCTGTTCCGCTGCTCCGCGCCGAAGCGCCAATCGTCGGCACCGGAATGGAAGGCGTTACCGCTCGCGATTCCGGAGCTGTGATTCTGGCCAAGCGCAACGGCATCATCGACTCGGTTGATTCCGAGCGCATCATCGTGCGCGTCGAAGGCGAACATCATCCGGGACAGCTCTCGCGCGAGGTGGGCAGCGACATTTATCAGCTCACCAAGTTCAAGCGGTCCAACCAGAACACCTGCATCAACCAGAAGCCGATTGTGGAGAAGAACCAGCGGGTCACCAAGGGACAGGTCATTGCCGACGGTCCCTGCACCGATCATGGCGAGCTGGCGCTGGGACGAAACGTCCTGGTGGCCTTCATGCCGTGGCGCGGGTACAACTTCGAAGACGCGATCCTGGTCTCGGAAAAGCTGGTGAAAGAGGATTACTACACCTCGGTGCACATCGAGGAGTACGAGATTGAAGCTCGCGACACCAAGCTTGGTCCGGAAGAAGTTACGCGCGACATTCCCAACGTCAGCGAATCGATGTTGCGCAATCTGGACGAAGCCGGCGTCATTCGCATCGGAGCTTCGATCAAGCAGGGCGACATTCTGGTGGGAAAAGTCACGCCCAAGGGCGAGACCCAGCTCACGCCGGAAGAGAAACTGCTGCGCGCCATCTTCGGCGAAAAGGCCGGAGACGTGCGTGATGCTTCGCTCTACTGTCCGCCGGGAATTGAAGGCGTGATCGTGGACGTGAAGATCTTCTCCCGCAAGGGACAGGAGAAGGACGAGCGCGCCAAGTTCATCGAAGGCACGCAGATCGCGAAGTTGGAAAAGAACCTTTCGGATGAAATCCGAATTCTTACCGATGAGCGCCTGAAGCGTCTGGATAACATTCTGGGCCGTAAGGAAGTCCAGGCCGATCTGCACGACGAGCGTACCAACAAGCGCCTGCTGACTAAGGACACCATCCTTGATCGCGACGCTATTGAACGCATTTCCACCCGCAACCTGAAACGTATTAAATACGCGGATAAAGACCCGCGGGTAAATGAGCAGATCGACGAGATCGAAGAAATGACCTCACGTCAGATTGATGTGCTCAAGAAGATCGTTAACGAGAAGAAAGACAAACTCACCAAGGGCGACGAGCTGCCACCGGGTGTGATCAAGCTGGTGAAGGTGTACATCGCCATGAAGCGCAAGCTGAGCGTGGGCGACAAGATGGCTGGCCGTCACGGTAACAAAGGCGTGATTGCCCGCATCCTGCCGGACGAGGACATGCCGTACCTCGAAGACGGTACGCCGATGGAGATCGTGCTCAATCCGCTGGGCGTTCCTTCCCGTATGAACGTGGGACAGATTCTCGAAACCCACCTGGGATGGGCCGGTCACGAACTGGGCAAGAAGATCACCGCGATGCTGGCCGAGAACACCAAAGAGGAAGCGATCCGTCGCGAACTCAAGGCGCTGTTCAAGGACACGACGCTGGCCGACACTATCTCCGAACTCAGCGATGAGGAACTGATGGCGGTCGCACCGAGCTTGAAAAAGGGCGTGTTCATGGGCTCGCCGGTGTTTGACGGTTCACGCGAAGGCGAGATCAAGGCGCTGCTGACGCAGTCGGGTTTGCCGTCCTCGGGCAAAACCTACTTGTACGACGGCATGACCGGCGACAAGTTCGAACAGCCAGTCACCGTCGGCTACATCTACATGCTGAAACTCTCGCACTTGGTGGACGACAAGATTCACGCGCGGTCGATCGGGCCGTACTCGCTGATCACCCAGCAGCCGCTGGGAGGAAAAGCGCAGTTCGGCGGCCAGCGCTTCGGAGAAATGGAAGTGTGGGCTCTCGAAGCGTACGGCGCGGCGTTCATCCTGCAAGAGCTGCTCACCGCGAAGTCCGACGATGTATACGGCCGCACCAAGATTTACGAGGCCATCGTCAAGGGCGAGGCGGCCATGGAGCCGGGCGTGCCGGAATCGTTCAACGTGCTGATTCGCGAGTTGCAGTCGCTGTGTCTCGATGTCGAGCTGATCAAGGCCGGAGAGAAGAAGCCGGTTTTGAGCGCGGCAGCGGACTAAGAAAATCGGTCGCCAGTCATCGGTCGCCAGTCGTCGGCGACCCCAACTGGCGGCATCTCTGAGGGCGAGGATGCCCTCAGGACAGCCGGCGGGACGCCGGCGCCACAAGAACTAAGGCCGGCGGTCGTGCTCCTGGGCCGCCGAGTCCTAAGAGGTTTTGGTTGGGCCAACGACCGAAGGCCAACAACCAAGGACCGAATTCAGGAGCCGCGTGCGGCGGCGTACGACCGCGGGAAAGCGGAGGACCACCTTGTACCGTTCTAGCCCCTTTGACATGGCAAACCCAATCGCAGATTTTGACGCCATTCGCATCAGCCTGGCTTCGCCGGAAAAAATCCGGAGCTGGTCGCATGGCGAAGTAACCAAGCCCGAAACCATCAATTACCGGACCTTCAAGCCGGAACGTGATGGCCTGTTTTGCGCGCGCATTTTCGGTCCGGTAACGGATTGGGAGTGTCTCTGCGGGAAATACAAGCGGATGAAGCATCGCGGCGTCATCTGCGACAAGTGCGGCGTCGAAGTCACGCTCTCGAAAGTACGGCGTGAGCGCCTGGGCCACATCGAGCTGGCTTCTCCCTGCTCGCATGTGTGGTTCTTCAAGGGACTGCCCAGCCGCATCGGGCACTTGCTCGATATCTCGCTGCGCGATCTGGAATCGGTTCTGTATTTCGAGGCTTACGTGGTGGTCGAGCCTGGAGATGCGCCGGTAAAAGATCACGAAGTGATCAAGGACGAAGCCAAGTACCGCGAACTGGACCAGCAATACCGTCCCGCGGGCTTCAAGGCCATGATGGGCGCCGAGGCCATCAAGGAACTGCTGAAGCGCGTCGAAATCGAAATCCTGTCAGTCGAGCTGCGCGAGAAGATGAAGCATGAAAGCTCGCTGCAGAAACGGCTGAAGTATGCCAAGCGTCTGAAAGTCGTCGAGGCCTTCCGCAAGAGCGGAAACAAGCCGAACTGGATGATTCTGGATGTCATCCCGGTCATTCCTCCGGAGCTGCGCCCCCTGGTTCCACTGGACGGCGGCCGTTTCGCCACGTCCGATCTGAATGACCTGTATCGCCGCGTCATCAACCGCAACAACCGGTTGAAGAAGCTCATGGACCTGCACGCTCCTGAAGTCATCGTGCGCAACGAAAAGCGCATGCTTCAGGAAGCCGTCGACGCTCTGTTTGACAACGGACGCCGTGGCCGCGTGCTGCGTGGCGCCAACAACCGTCCGCTGAAGTCGCTGTCGGATACGCTCAAAGGCAAGCAGGGACGCTTCCGCCAGAACCTGCTGGGCAAGCGCGTCGACTACTCCGGACGTTCCGTCATCGTAGTCGGTCCCGAACTCAAGCTGCACCAGTGCGGACTGCCAAAGAAGATGGCTCTCGAATTGTTCAAGCCGTTCATCTATCACCGGCTGGAACAGACCGGACACTGCACCACCATCAAGCAAGCCAAAGAGATGGTTGAGCAGCAGGAACCGATCGTTTGGGACATTCTGGAAGAGGTCATTAAAGACCATCCGGTAATGTTGAACCGCGCTCCTACCCTTCACCGTCTGGGCATTCAGGCTTTCGAGCCGGTGCTGGTGGAAGGCAAAGCAATCAAGATCCACCCGCTGGTTTGTACTGCGTTCAACGCCGACTTCGACGGCGACCAGATGGCGGTACACATTCCGCTGTCTCCGGAAGCCCAGGTCGAAGCTAGTGTGCTGATGCTGTCATCGCACAACATTCTGTCTCCGGCTTCGGGTCAGCCGATCACAGTCCCGACGCAGGATCTGGTGCTGGGCCTCTATTACCTGACCAAGGGCAAGCCGGGCGCCAAGGGCGAAGGCCGGGCCTTTGCCAACATCGAAGAAGTGCTGCTGGCACTCGAAGCCGGCGCGGTGGAAACGCTGAGCCCGATTCGGCTGCGCTACACCGGTGAAGTCATCGACCTGAGCACCGCCTATGACGATCAGGAAATCATCCACACCGAGCCAGTGAACTCGGACCGTGGATTCCTGACCACCACGGTGGGACGCGCCATCCTGAACGATCACCTTCCCGAGGGCATGCCGTTCATCAACGGACTGCTCAAGAAAAAAGGTATCGGACAGCTGGTGACGTACTGCTACCTGCGCTTCGGTCTTGAGGTCACAGTCAAGATGCTGGACGAGGTGAAAGACCTTGGGTTCCGCTATGCCACGAAATCCGGTCTTTCGATCGGCATCGACGACATGGTCATCCCGGACAACAAGAAGATACTGGTCAAGGACGCCGAGAAACTTGCGGTGACGGTGCAGCAGCAGTATCTGGACGGAGCCATCACCAACGGCGAACGCTATAACAAGGTCATCGAAATCTGGTCGGCGATTACTGAAAAAGTCGCAGACGAGATGTTCGGACAGATGCAGCAGCGCGACAAAGAAGGCGCGATGAATCCGATTTACGTCATGGCCGATTCCGGCGCTCGCGGATCGAAACAGCAGATTCGCCAGCTCTCCGGTATGCGCGGACTGATGGCCAAGCCGTCGGGCGAAATTATCGAGACCCCGATCACGGCCAACTTCCGTGAAGGGCTTACCGTGCTCGAGTACTTCATCTCGACTCACGGCGCCCGCAAAGGTCTGGCTGATACCGCGCTGAAGACGGCCGATTCAGGCTATCTGACGCGACGTCTGGTAGACGTGGCGCAGGACGTAATCATCAGCGAATACGATTGCGGCACCGTCGACGGTATTTACGTCGCCGGTATCGTCGAAGCCGGCGAGATCATTGAGCCGTTGCGCGACCGCATTGTGGGTCGCGTGTCGCTCGAGAAGATCAAGGACTACGACGGCGGCGTGATCGTCGACATCAACAACGAAATCACCGAAGACCTGGCCAGCGCGATTCAGGCTGCGGGTATCGAACGGGTGAAAATCCGCTCGGTGCTGACCTGCGAATCGAAACGCGGAGTCTGCGTGATGTGCTACGGACGCAACCTGGCTTCGGGCCGGCTGGTCGAACTGGGCGAAGCCACGGGAGTGATCGCGGCGCAGTCCATCGGCGAACCTGGAACCCAGCTCACAATGCGTACCTTCCACATCGGTGGTACGGCGTCGCGAGTTTCCGAACAGTCGCGGCTGGATGCCAAGACCAACGGCGCGGTCCGCTTCATCGGATTGCAAACCGTGAAATCGAAGTCGGGCGATCTGGTGGTGATGAACCGCCAGGGTTCGATTGCGGTGGTCGACGATAAGGGCCGGGAACGCGAGCGCTATGCGGTCGTGTACGGCGCCAAGTTGAAGGTTGCCGAAGGCGATCAGGTCACACTTGGACAGGTAATGGTCGAGTGGGATCCTTACACCTTCTCGATCCTGACTGAAATCGGCGGAACGATTCAGTTCAAGGATCTGCAGGAAGGGGTCACGCTGCACGAAGAAGTGGACGAAGTGACCGGATTGTCGCGACACGTCGTGGCGGATTCGCCCGACGAGAAGCGCCAGCCGGCCATCGTGATCAAGGGCAAGGCCAGCAAGCGCTACCTCATGCCCTCACGCGCTCACCTCATGGTGCAGGACGGCGACACCGCTCATCCGGGCGATGTGCTGGCCAAGATCCCGCGCGAGACCACCAAGACGAAAGACATCACCGGTGGTCTGCCTCGCGTGGTCGAACTGTTCGAGGCGCGCAAGCCGCATGAAACCGCAGTCATCAGCGAAATCGATGGCACGGTGAAGTTCGGTGAAGTATCCAAGGGACAGCGCAAGATGTATGTGGTCGCCGACAATGGCACCGAAAAGGAATACTCGGTACCGCGCGGCGTTCACATCAACGTGCAGGAAGGCGAACGGGTCAAGGCGGGCGAACCGCTGATGGACGGTCCGCTGAACCCGCACGACATCCTGGCCGTTCTTGGAGAAAAAGAGCTGCAGTCGTACCTGGTCAACGAAATCCAGGAAGTGTACCGGCTGCAGGGCGTGAACATCTCGGACAAGCACATTGAAGTGATCGTTCGCCAGATGATGCGCTGGCGCAAGGTGGAAGACGTTGGCGATACGCAGTTCCTGCTGGAACAGCAGATCGACAAGTTCCGCTTTGCGGAAGAGAACGAGCGGGTGATTGCGCAGGGTGGACGTCCGGCGACAGGCCGGCCGCTGCTCCTCGGTATCACCAAGGCTTCGCTCTCGACCGATTCGTTCATCTCCGCGGCGTCGTTCCAGGAGACAACGCGCGTACTGACCGAAGCATCCATACAGGGCGCGGTGGACCACCTGCGAGGACTGAAAGAAAACGTCATCGTAGGGCGGTTGATCCCGGCCGGCACCGGCATGGAGTACTACCGCAACGTGCGGCTCTCGCCAGAGATGGAAGAAGCCGCGGCCAAGGTTCAGGAAGAGGTTTCACAGGCCTACGAGGAAGCCGAGCGGGCGCTCGAGTTGATGCGTACGGAAGGCGAAACCGAGGAACTGACAGCCGAGTAAGATACGAAGGCGGGGGCGGCCAGTCCGCCCCTGCTTTGCCGGATTCCGTTGTACAATTCCGCGTCCTTGAGTTCGCGTCATAGAGCCCCCATGCACGCCAACCCAGAACGATTGCAAAATCAGGAACCTAGCAGCACTTCGCAGTTGCATGCCATGCCCAGGAGCAATACTCTTGGGCCATTCATGTTGCGTTTTCTGCGCCTGCTTCGCCTCGCCTTTTGGCGCGCGTTTCAGCATGACGCGTTTGCCACCGCTAAAGCAGCGGCGTATTCCTCCATTCTCACGTTTTTCCCCACCCTGCTTCTCATAGGATCTGCCCTCGCCACCTCTCACCGGACCGAGGCTTATCTTCGCGAGATCTCCGACGTGGTGGGCAAGGTTCTCCCCGCCGGAACGGCCACTGCCCTGGCCTATCTGAGAGGCAACACACAGCGGTCGGTAGGAGTTCTCATCTCTGCTTCGCTGGTCACACTGTGGACCGGGTCTGGCGTCATGATCTCCTGGATGGAAGGCTTCCGCCGTTGCTACGAACTGCCCAAGGTCTGGGGACTGGTCAAAGAGCGACTGATCTCGTTCTCCCTGGTTATACTTGCCGGAATTCCGCTGGGCTTCTCCACCATCCTCGTGGCCTTCGGCAATCGCATTGAAACTCAAATCCTGTTTCAACTGGGGCACGAGTTTGGCCCGTTCATCCTGCTGATGTGGACGTCCATCCGCTGGCTGATCGCCGGGCTCACCAGCATCGCGGTGATGGCCCTGATCTATCACAATGCCGTCCCGCGCACCCAACCCTGGCACAGCGTGATACCGGGAGCGACTCTGGCTTCGGCCATGTGGTTTTTAGCCACCACTCTCTTCAGCTGGTATCTGCAACGCTACGCCGACTACAGTATCCTCTACGGTTCGCTGGGCGTGGGCATCGCACTGCTGGTGTGGATGTATATGATCTCGCTGGTGGTGCTGGTCGGTGCGGAATTTAATGCCATGCTCTTCCCGCGCGCCAGATTGGGAATTGAGCTGATCGAGACCAAATCCCACCTGAGAAAGCCGTAAGGGTTTCCACCTCAGGCAACCTGGACTTTGGCGATGCCTCCACGCTTCTCTCGTGCCTCCATTTACAATAGGGAATCTTGAAAACAGGGAAGCCGGATCTCGTCTCAGGTGATTTGCCGGCGGAGCTCGCCATAGCGGCAGTCCGTCGCGCCAAAATTATTTGTACGATCGGGCCTTCGTGCAATACCGAGGCCATGCTGCGCGAAATGATGCGCCTGGGCATGGACGTTGCCCGTCTGAATTTCTCCCACGGCACACACTCAGATCACGCGCGTAATATCGCCCGCCTGCGGCGTGCAGCCAGGCAGGAAAACCGGAGCATCTGCATCCTTCAGGATTTACAAGGGCCCAAAATCCGCACTGGTCGGCTGAAAGACCATGAGCCGGTGCTGGTCAAGACCGGGTCGCTGGTCACGATTACGCCACGAGATGTGCTCGGCAGTCCTGTCCTGATCTCGACCACGTTTCAGGGGCTGGCGCATGAAGTGCGGCCGGGTTCGCGCATTCTGCTGTCCGACGGATTGATCGAACTGCGAGTAACCCAGGTGCGAGGCAACGATGTCGAATGCGAAGTGGTCAATGGCGGCATGCTGGGGCAGCATCAGGGCATTAATCTGCCGGGAGCGGCGCTGTCCATTCCCGCGCTGACCGCGAAGGACCGTGCCGATCTTGAATTCGGATTGAAGCGCGGCGTGGACATTGTGGCTCTGTCGTTCGTGCGTTCAGCTGCGGATGTTCGCAGTGTAAAGCAGATCATTTCGGAGCGCGGACTTGATGTTCCGGTCATCGCCAAGCTGGAAAAGCCGCAGGCATTGAAGCGGCTGGAAGAAATCTTCGAAGCTTCCGATGGAGTGATGGTAGCGCGCGGCGATCTCGGCGTGGAGATGCCTGCGGAAAAAGTGCCGGTGATTCAGAAATACGTCATCCGGCGCGCGGCGGACTGGCGGAAGCCGGTGATTATCGCCACCCAGATGCTGGAGTCGATGATCGAAAATCCGCGTCCCACACGGGCTGAGGCCAGCGATGTGGCGAACGCGGTGTTCGACGGAACTGACGCCGTCATGTTGTCGGCCGAGACGGCCACTGGCTCTTATCCGCGGGAAACCGTGGCCATGATGGCCAAAATCGTTGTGGAAGCGGAAAGCAACATGGCGGAATTTACTCAGCCGCGCCGCCGCCAGCAGAGGCGGCTGTCGATCGCCGAGGCCATTTGCGAATCGATCGCGCACGCTGCCGAAGACCTGCACATGGGCGCGATCGCGGTATTTACTGAGAGCGGAAATACCGCGTTGCTGATCTCGAAGTACCGGCCGCTGGCTGAAATCTTCGCCTTCTGCCGTACGGTGCAGGTGTGCAATCGCCTGAACCTTCTGTGGGGAGTGCAGCCGGTGGTGCGCGACCAGGCGCTGACTGCCGAGGAAATGCTGTTGGCGGCGGAGCAGGAATTACTGCGTCGCGGACGGGTAAAAACCGGGGATGTGTTGGGTGTCGTTGCGGGAACGCAGATGGCATCCGGCTCGACTAACTTCATGCGCCTGCATCTGGTGACGCCCGAGGAAGAGCGTGGACTCTCGCGGCGCAAAATTCGACGAAAATCGCGCCGCAAGAGATAACAATTAAGAACGTCCCCTCGTTCGAGAGGGAAGGGCACGAGTTTACTCGGGCCAATGAATTGTCGAAAGCCCGCTATAGCGTCTGAGGTTCGCTGCTGCAAGCTTCGATATTTGGCACTGGCCTTTGAATTTTACAAACCCAGTTGTAAGTTGATCGTTCCCGGTTCTCAGTTCAGGGGTTTCCTGCATGACCGCTGCGGTCCAACGTTTTGACGATGACCTGGTCAATCCGCCAGTTCGCGGATTCATTCATCTCCCCGAACACGGTTCGGGTGCTGGACTGGTTCTAGCTCATGGCGCTGGATCAAACTCCAATTCTCCGCTTCTGATCACTGTGGCTCAGGCGCTCGCCGGTGCTGGACTTACCGTGCTGCGCTGCGATCTGCCCTTTCGGCAGACTCGTTCTTACGGGCCACCGCGCCCGGGCAGCGCTGAACGCGACCGCGATGGGCTCGGGAAACGCAGTAGCAGCTCTTAAGAAACTTGGCTGCGAGCGAATGTTTTTGGGCGGGCACTCCTACGGGGGGCGGCAGGCAACGATGCTGTGCGCCGAAAAGCCGGATCTGGTTGCGGGACTGCTGCTGTTTTCTTATCCGCTGCATCCGCCGCGGAAGCCGGCACAGCTTCGGGTCCAGCACTTGCCCCAGTTACAGGTGCCGGCGTTGTTCGTGCATGGGACGCGCGATCCCTTTGGGTCGATCGAAGAAATGGAGTCGGCGTTAAAGATGATTCCGGCCAGGACGGAACTCATCAAGGTGGATGGAGCGGGGCACGATCTGGGTTTTAAAGGGAAAGCGGTGCCGGAAGAATTGGTCGGCAGTGTGGTGCGGGCGTTTCAGAGTTTCTTTTAAGTGAGACAAACCGCCTGGGGACAACCGCCCTCGGTTGTCCTGGCCGAGCGAAGCTCGACAGCTTCTTTAGGCCGTCAATATCGGCTGAAGCTCGATAGTTTTTTGATCACCCAAACCCAAAGGGGCTTCGCTCCACCTGGACAACCGAGGGCGGTTGTCCCCACATGGTTCTTAGTTGACCCAGCCGGATTTTGAACCGCCGTTTTTCTTTTCTTCTTCAGGTGGGATGTAGTTGCCCTGCTCGTCGAACTCTACGGTGCGGTTGTGCTTGCGCATGTAGACCTCGAACTTTCGTGCAGCCCGGCGGCGCTTCCAGCGGTAATAGTTATTGCGCAGTCCGAAATAGCGCTCTGACAAGCCCATTTTCGGCATGCCGCTGCGAGGCACAAACTTCACGTAGATGTATCCAAAGAACAATCCGCCCAGGTGCGCGACGTAGGCGACGTTGCCTCCTCCCTGGATGGCGAAGGCCAGAGTCACAACAATCAGAATTGCGACGAAATATTTGGCTTTGAGCGAAATGGGGAACGGAATCATCAGGATTTCGTTTTCGCCGAAGACGATTCCGAACGCGATCAGGATCGCAAACACCCCACCCGACGCGCCTACCGTGGGGATCGAGGGATTGCCCAAGACGTGGCTGTAGGAAAGCACCGTTGTGGTCAATGCGGCGCCGATTACGCCGAAGGCGTAAAGCTCGAGGAAGCGTCGCGTGCCCCATGCGCCTTCGAATGCGGCGCCAAACATCCAGATGCCCAGCATGTTGCCGAACCAGTGCCAGAATTCAAAATGCAGAAAGCTGTAAGTAACCAACTGCCAGAGCGATCCATGGACGACGTCCTGCGGTACGAGCGCCAAGTTGTCCCGCACCCAGCGGGCGACGTCGATCAGCGTCATTCCGAAGAGTTCGAGCAAAAGGAATACAGCGGTATTGATCGCGAGCAGCCAGGTAACCGCGCGGGTAAACGGCGGCAGGCTCAGCGTCATTTCTCGGCTTCTTGCCACAATGGGCTCCGTCAGCAGGTCTAACTAATACTCTCTCATCTTTCGGGCTGGGGCACCACCGCCACGCTGCGGTGTGCCGAGCTATCGACCGAACGCATCGCGAAAATCACGTTGTCCTTTGACATCGGAAGGGTGGTGCGGGTTACGTTCCCAACCGGCCTGGCATGCTCCCATTCCGGACTGGCGGTATCCCGCCAGAGCACCTCGTACGAAGCGCTGCCGGGCGAAGCCTCCCAGGTCAGGGTGGAATTATTCTCCAGCTCCTTGGTTTGCAATCGCACCTTTGCCGGCGGCGCCGGCGCTGCGGCCAGAGACGCCAGAGTTGCGGCATTTAGCCGCGCCACGTTCGCAACATAGTCGAAGTTGACGAACTTGAGCAGGTCGCCGAACTGGATACCGTTTTCTTCGCGAACGTTCTGGTGCTGATGGTTGTAGTCCTCGCGATATTCCGTGAAACGGACGGCGGGAAAGCCCTGCTCATTGAACGAAATATGATCTCCGCCTCGCAAATAGCGGTCGAGGCGAAAGACGATTAGAGGCTTGGCGGCGGCCTGGTAGGTGCGGCCAACTTCAGCGACGTAGCGTGCCAGTTGGCGGGAGGCGGAATCGTTCTCGCCGCCCAGGTTTTGAATCCGGCGCTCCTCCGCGGCAGTTGCGGCCAACGGAACGCCTTCGGAAAAAACACGCACAATGCCCGGATTTTGCTGTGGACTGCGATCGCCGCCGACAATGTCATTGTTCAGCGCGGCTTCGATGTCCCACCCCTGATCTTTTGCCATCTTGGCAAAGTGCGTACTGCCGTTCAATCCCTGTTCTTCGCCCGCCACCGTCAAAAAAATAATGGTTCCGGGAAACTTCATCTGGCTGAGAACGCGGGCGCATTCCAGGCTGACCGATGTGCCGCTGGCATCGTCATTGGCGCCGGGAGCGATGCCAGTCGCGTCAAACGTATCGCTATTGCGCGAATCGTAATGGCCGGTCACCAGCACAATGCGTTTTGCTCGATCCGGGTCGGTACCCTTTAAGACCGCATAAACATTGGTGATCACAGTAGGTTTCGGAATCCGCTCCGCGGGATTTTCGGTGAAGCTGTCGGTCTTGACCTCAAGGCATCCGCCGCAGGCGCGCGAGTAGCTTTCGAATTCCTGTTTGATCCACTCTCGCGCCGCGCCAATGCCATGGCCCGCCTTGATAGAATCCGGGTCCTGGGCCGAGAGCGTGAGGCGGGTCTGGAAACTCACTAGCTTTTCAATGTTGGCCTGGATCCGTTGCGCTGAGATCTTCGTCAACGCAGCCGCAATCTGAGGATCCGCGGGTGGCTTCGACTCCAGCGTGGCGGTTTGTGCCAGGGTGCGGTAGGGTACGGATGTGGCCAGCACGGTGAGTACAGCGAGCATCCAAAAAAATCGAGCAGTAAACATGATCTCCTCGGGGTAAGCTTGTCTCTGCAAATTTTCTTGAGGCCACCCACTTGACTCCGGCCCCGGAAAAACTAAATATTAACAGGAGCACTCTTACTACATCCGTCCAGCTCCGGAGGCCGATTGTGACTTATTGTCCAGAATGCGAAACCAATCTCGATATTGACGAAGAAGAGGTCGATGAAGGCGAAATCGTTTCCTGCCCCGAGTGCGGCACTGACTTCGAAATCGTTACCGTCAGCCCCATCGAACTGAAGCCGGTGGAAGATGCCGTTATCGACGAAGAAGAACTTGAAGAAATGGGGGACGGGGACGATTCCTAGCCCTGCCTGCATCCCCGCCGTCCGCTCACGGATCAGCGTCAGGTTCTCGACCGCTGTTCTGTGTTTCTCCTTCCTCGTCACATCCGCTGGCACGCTTTCTGCCCAGCCCGCGTCCGCCGATCAAAAACCCGACAAACCTTACGCCCTGATTTTCGGCACTGTGTGGGGACCGGATGATCGCCCGCTCTATGGTGTGAAAGTGAAGATCCGGCGCGCGGATCAAAAGAAGCCGCGCTGGGAGCTCATGTCAGACCGCCGCGGAGAGTTTGCCCAGCGGGTGCCTCCGGGCCCGGCCGACTACCTGATCTGGGCCGACCTGAAGGCCTATAAGTCACCGACCGGCAAGGAGTTACATCAGGACTCCGAGGTCAAGGTGCACATCGATAATGATGAGCGGCAAGACACCGGCTTGCATCTAAAATAGTAGATGCGTCACGGCTTGTGGCACGTTTCACGGGAAAACCTATGAAAAGGCACGGCGTGGTACCGCTGACCGTTTTAGCGATGGTCCTTACGGTCGCCGGCATTTCTGCTTCGGGCATCTCTGCGTGGGCAAAGGACAAGAGCGGCGACTCGGGACGCCAGTTGACCGGCCGAGTAGGCGATAAGCAGGATGCTCCGCTGGCGAATGCGGTGGTCTACCTCGCGAACACGCGCACTCGCGCGGTCAAAACCTTCATTGTCGGACAGGATGGCATGTACCGCTTCCCCGCTCTCTCGCCGAACGTCGACTACGAAGTCTACGCCCAGTTCAGAGACCGCAAGAGCGACACCAAAACCGTAAGCCAGTTCGACACCCGCCCCACGGTAAACATCAATCTGAAGATTGACACAAAGTAAATGTGGGCGCGCGAGCCTCCACGCTCGTGCGGCCAACCACCTGGTCTGGGGAGGAAAACAAAAAGCCGCCATTTCTGGCGGCTTGAAAGCTAGCGGGCGAGGCGCCCGCTCTACACGATCAGTTGTTCTCGCCGCCGGCGCGCTTCCATGACATCAGCTCGCCGATGGTAGAGCCGCCGGTGCTTGATACTGGCTGTTTGTAGGCTTCCACTTCGGACCGCGAAGCTTCCTCGCCGACTGCCTTGATGCTCAAGCCGACTTTCTTCTCTTCCTGATTCATCTTGATGATCTTGAAGTCGTGCTCGGCACCAGGTTCGAGGGTCAGGGGCTGGCCGTTTGCATCCACGGCTTCGCTGTTGTGGCAGAGGCCTTCGATACCTTCGGCGATTTCTACAAACGCTCCGAATGTGGCCACCCGCAGGACTTTGCCGTGCAGCACATCGCCCACGTGGTGAGTTTCGAAGAAAGTCTCCCAAACATCGGGCTGTAGTTGCTTTACACCGAGCGACAGGCGGCGCTTGTCTGGTTCGATCGCCAGCACGATGGCTTTTACCCGGTCGCCCTTTTTCAGGATTTCCGAGGGATGCTTCACGCGCTTGGTCCAGCTCAAATTGCTGACATGAACCAGCCCGTCGATGCCTTCTTCGATCTCGATGAATGCGCCGAAGTCGGTGAGATTGCGTACCCGACCCTCGACCGTTGCTCCGACCGGATACTTGTCATGCAAAGCGTCCCACGGATTGGCAGCCAGTTGCCGCATGCCCAGTGAAATGCGCCGTTCCTGAGGATTGACGCTCAATACCACGCAATCCACCTGGTCTCCAACATTGACCAGCTTCGACGGATGCTTGATGCGCTTCGACCACGTCATTTCGCTGACGTGGACCAGGCCTTCGATGCCTTGTTCGAGTTCGACGAATGCGCCGTAATCGGTAACGCTGATGACGCGTCCGCCGACGTGCGCGCCGACCGGATAGCGATGCGTGGCATCCAGCCAGGGATCAGGCGTGAGTTGCTTGAATCCCAGCGAAACCCGCTGCTTGTCCTTATCGAACTTCAGGACTTTCACCTGAATCTGGTCGCCGACATTCACCAGGTCGCGAGGATGCGTGAGGCGTCCCCAGGACATATCGGTAATGTGCAGCAGGCCGTCGATGCCGCCGAGGTCAACGAAAGCGCCGTACTCGGTGAGATTTTTTACAACTCCGGTGAGGACGGTCCCCTCTTCCAGATGCTCCAGGGTCTTGGATTTCTTTTCGTTCTGCTCTTCTTCCATCAACTGCTTGCGCGATACCACGATGTTGCCGCGCTTCTTGTTCAGCTTGATGACCGCGACTTCGATGATCTCGCCCTTGAGGACATCCAGATTGCGCAGGGGACGCAGGTCCGCCTGGGAGCCGGGCAGAAACGCCTGGGCGCCGAGGATGTCGACGGTCAATCCGCCCTTGATACGCTCGATCACTGTGGCCTTGATCGGCTTCTTCTCGTTGTGTGCCTTCTCGATCTCATCCCAGGCGCGCAGTCGCTGCGCCTTCTGATGGGACAGATTGATGTACCCTTCCTCGGCCTCGCCCTTGTCGCGCATGACGGCGATCTCGTCGCCGGGCTGGAAGCGCGGTTTGCCGGAGGCGTCCATCACTTCGGCGATGGGGAGCATGCCCTCGGACTTGGCGCCGATGTCCACTACGACATGGGTCGCGGTGATCTTCAGCACGGTGCCCTTGATGACGTTGTCTTCGCGGGCAGCTTCCTCGGTCTCGGTGGTGAAACTCTCGAGCGCGGAGGCAAAGTCTTCGGTGGAAGAGGGATGTTTTTCGTCCAGATGCTCGGTCAAGTCATTTTCGGCCGAATCTTTCCCCGTCGAATCGTGCTCGGGGGAATCATGCTCGGTCGAACCGGAATGAGCGGACTGGGTTGATTGGGGCGAGACGCTATCTAGGGTCGAGCCCTCCAGGGATTCCAATGGTCGTTCGGCAACAGAGATGGAAGAGGTGGAATCCGGGTTATGGGCGTTGTTATCGTCAGGCAAGGTCGGTGGCCTCTCTCGGGTGTACCTCGCACGCTGGTGCGGGGCGACGGAAGCGGGTATTTAGCGGACGGCTGGCGTTAGTCTAAGGTTGTGTTGAGCCCGCCCTGGCGGACGGACTGGAACAATCCCAGCGGTCGGACGTCTCCTCTAAGCAAACCCGCGTCCAAAGGGAACACTTCGAGTGTAGCAACCGCTTCCGAAGGGTGTCAAACAACAAAAGCAGCTTCTGGCTTTTAGCTCCTGGCCTCTACCTAAGGCGAACCACGTAGGGGGCGGACGCCCTCGTCCGCCCAGCCCAGCAAAGCTCGGCACCGTAGCTGGAAGCTAGAAGCTGGAAGTGCTTTCTGCTACTCTCCCCACCCATGGACTACCTCTGGACTCCCTGGCGCTACGCCTATGTGGCCGGCATCGACCAAACCTCCGGCTGCGTTTTCTGTAACCTGCCAAAGGCCGGGGATGACGCCAAAGCCCGCATCGTCCATCGCGGCCAGCACTGCTATGTAGTGCTGAACAGCTATCCCTACACCGCCGGGCACGTAATGGTCGTCCCCTTCGCCCATCTTGACGAACTGCAAAAGCTACCAGTAGAGGCGGCCCACGAGATGATGGACCTGGGCCAGCGCATGGAGAGGGTGCTGCGCCAGCTTTACAAGCCGGACGGGATCAACCTGGGGATGAATATCGGCAAAGCCGCCGGAGCAGGGGTGGCAGGACACATCCATCTGCACGTCCTGCCCCGCTGGGTAGCGGACGCCAATTTCATGACGGTGGTAGGGGAGAGCCGAATTCTGCCGGAGACCCTGGAAACGACGTATGCCAGAATCAAAGCGGCTATTGGATGATAGATAGATAGACCATGTGGGACCGGGTCGAAGACCCGGTCCTACGCATGCAGAGATGGCTATGACAGTAACTCCTGCAATTCTTTTTCCCCAATTACTTTCACTGCCAGCTCTTTAGCCTTATCCAGCTTCGATCCCGCCTCATCACCCGCAACCACGAAATCCGTTTTCTTGCTGACCGAGCCGGAGACCCTCCCGCCTGCATCCTCGATCATCTTCTTCGCTTCGTCGCGGGTGAGATGGGGGAGCGTTCCGGTGAGCACGAAGGTCTTCCCCGCCAAAGCCGTGCCGCGTTCTCTCTTCTTGCCGGTGAACGCGACTCCGGCCTTGCGTAGCTGTTCGATCAGTTCGCGGTTCCTGGGCTCCTCGAAAAACTCTACTATGCTTTTGGCGATGCGCGGGCCCACTTCATTTACTTCCTGCAACTCACCTTCGCTGGCCTTCATCAGCGCGTCCATCGATCCGAAATGCTCCGCCAGAAATTGCGCTGTGCGTTCGCCCACCATCCGAATCCCGAGTCCGTAAATCACGCGTTCAAGCGGCAGTTTTTTGGACGATTCAATTTCGTCGAGAACATTCTGCGCGGACTTATCGCCGATACGTTCGAGGGAAAGCAGGTTTTCTTTAGTCAGCCTGTAGATGTCGGCAACGTTTTTCACCAGCTTGCGATCGGTAAGCTGGGCGACCAGGGCGTCGCCCATGCCCTCGATATTCATGATGCCGCGCGAGGCGAAGTGCAGAATAGTCTCGCGCAGCTTGGCCGGGCAGTTAGCGTTGACGCAGCGATGATCGGCTTCGCCTTCGGTGCGGACGACGTGGCCTCCGCAAACCGGACATCGCTCAGGCATATGAAACTGTTTATGGCCGCGCGGATGATCTTTGTCCTCGACCACGCGCGTGACTTTCGGGATCACGTCGCCGCCGCGCTCGACTTCCACCCAGTCGCCGATTTTTACCCCCAGGCGTTCGATCTCGTCCATGTTATGCAGGGTGGCCCGGCTGACTGTAGTGCCGCCGATCGGAACCGGCTTCAACGCCGCCACGGGCGTGAGTTTTCCGGTGCGTCCGACCTGCACGAGGATGTTTTCAATCTGGGTGATGCCACCCCGCGCCGCATATTTGAAGGCAATTGCCCAGCGCGGCGCCTTGCCGGTATATCCCAATTCCTGTTGCAGCGCGGTGCGATCGACCTTGATCACGATGCCGTCTATTTCATAGGGCAACTTCTCGCGCTTCGGTTCTTCCTCCTGGATAAAAGTCCATATCTGATCGAAGGTTTTCACCAGCTTGCGGCTCTGGTTGACTTTGAACCCTGCGGCCTCCAGCGCGTCCATCGTTTTGGAGTGACGATCGAAGTAGGTGCGGCCGTCTTTCAGCAGCATGTAGGTGAAATAGTCGAGCCGGCGTTGCGCCGTAATGCTCGGTTCCAGCTGCCGGACGGTGCCTGCGGTGAAGTTGCGCGGGTTGGCGAATGTTGCCAGCCCTTTCTGCTCGCGGTCTTCGTTGAGCTTTTTGAAGGCCGCGATCGGCATGAGCATCTCGCCGCGCACTTCGAAATCAGGCGGAATCCCGGCTTTCTTTAACTTGTCCAGTGGGATAGAAAGTGGAATGGATCGAACCGTGCGCACATTCAGAGTAACGTCTTCGCCAATGCTCCCGTCGCCCCGGGTAATGCCGCGAACCAGTTTGCCGCCCTCGTACTGCAACGCCAGGGACATGCCGTCCAGCTTGAGTTCGCACACGAAGTCGATTTCGTCGCGTCCGCTGAGCTCATGCACGCGGCGCTCCCAGTTGCGAAGGTCGTCCTGGTTGTAGGTGTTGTCGAGCGACAACATCGGAGACGAATGCGGCGCTTTGAGAAATCCCTCCTTCGGCTTCCCACCCACGCGCTGTGTAGGAGAGTCGGGCGTGATCAATTCAGGATGATCTTTTTCAAATTTCTGCAGCTCAATCATGAGCTGATCGAATTCGAGGTCGGAAACTTTGGGGCTGTCGAGCACGTAGTACAGATATTCGTGGTGGCGAATTTTCTCCCGCAGCGTTTCGATCTTTTTTTCAACTCCCTTAGGCGAGGCAGGCATGATTGAGAGATTATATTCGGGAAGGCGGCAAGAACTGCGTGGGGACGGCCGCCCCCGGCTGTCCGGTCGAGCGCAACTCTGCGATGAAGTCTATAAACTTGGATCAAACCCCAGCGAGCAAGGCTCGCCTGGACAGCCGGGGGCAGCTGTCCCCACGTGGCTTGTGGCGCTTGTCAGGAATGGAATTATGACTTTGATTGAAACAGAGCGATTGCTGCTGCGGGAATTCGTTCCTGATGATACTAATGCGCTGGCGGCGGTTATTTCCGATCCGGAGACGATGCGCTTTTATCCGCAGCCGCGAGATCGAGCCGGGGTTGAAAAATGGATCGAGCATAACCGGCAGCGCTACCGGGATGACGGCCATGGGCTTTGGGCTATGGTTCTGAAATCCAGCGGCGAAGTTGTCGGGGATTGCGGGCTGGCACGGCAAACGGTGGATGACACGGATGAGATTGAGATCGGCTATCATGTGCGCCGCGATCTGTGGGGGCGCGGGCTGGCTCCGGAGGCGGCTGCGGCTTGCTGCGATTATGGATTCGAGCATTTGAACGCAGAGCATCTGGTCGCGCTTATCCGGCCAGAAAATTTACCTTCGCGGCGCGTGGCGGAAAAAGTGGGTTTGAGTCTGTGGAAGGAAGCGATGTGGGGAGACTTGTTGCATTGCGTATATGTGATCCATAGGAGATGAGAAGTTGCACCGCGGGCACGTCGGGACAAGCTCCGCATGCCTTTGCCCTCTGAAAAACTGCCAGCGACGCTTCGCACCTCTTGACCGGCTTTTTGACCCCGTCCCACACCAGCCCACGCCTTACACCAGATCCTCAAGCTTCAACTTCACCGGGCCGCCCTTCCATGCTGCCTGGAACTGCTTCTGCACAAAGCCGGCGTCATAGTCGCGTTTTTGCGCTTCCAGCGCCTCTTTCAGGCCGAACAGCGAACGCGGATTGCGCGGATGCCGGTCCAGATCTTCGCGGAAGACTTTTTCTGCGGCGGCAGCATCGCCATTCATCAGAAGCGCCGCGCCCAGCGACTCGCGTACCGGAAAGAACCAGTCTTCGGGTTCGTTGTAGTTCAGGGAATCCTGCACCGTCGCCGCTTCCTGTAATTGCGCGATGGCCCCAGCGTTATCTTTCTTAGCGAGCGCGATCTTCGCGGCCAGCACGTCGCGTGCGATCTTCAGAATGTCTTTGGTCCGGTTGTTCACGGGTGGCGCGAAGATGACGTCTTCCGGCATACTTTTCTCCGCCTCAACCACCACTTCATAATCCGTTTGTGCTTCGTCCGGTCGGCCTTTAGCAGCCAGCGCCATGCCATGGGCGAAATGCCAGAAAACAGTCTCGGTTTTCATTTCGGCGCCCGGCTTCGGCATCTTCAAGATGTCATCCCACTTGCGGAAGCGGACGTTGACCGCGATGGGAATCGTCGCGAAGGCTTCGAGCGGCGGCATCTCTTTGACGTGCCGCTTCGCGTGATCGGCCAGCATTTGTGCATTCTTGATGGCTTCGGGATAGTCGCCGTCCATGGCGGAGCACATGGCAATGAAATGCAGATTGTGGCTGTAATACATCACGGGATAAACGCCTTGCGCACCGCTGGCCTTGATGTAAGCCCGGTCGGCGCTGGCCGCCAACTGGTTGGTCTTGACCGCCGCCGCGTAGTCGCCGGTGCGAATGTAGACGTGGGCCGGCATATGCACGATGTGGCCCGCTGCGGGTGCCATTGCCGCGAGCCGGTTGGCGCCCGCCAGCGCCCGCTCGGGCGAAGACGAGGCTTCCACCGCGTGGATGTAATAGTGGATCGCGCCCATGTGATTGGGATCGCGCTTGATCACGGATTCGAGCGAGGCCACAATTTCTTGAGTGCCTGCTTCCGGCGTTCCGTCCTTATGCCACAAACCCCACGGATGCAGGTTCATGCCGGATTCGGCAAATAGCGTGGCCGCATCCAGATCGTCGGGAAAATTCTTGACCAGTTCACGCATTGCATCGTGATAAGCCTCGGCCGCATGCTGCCGGTCGGCCTTCGCATCGGCGGGGAAGCGTAACGACATCGCCTGAATGTAGGCTTGCTCGACTGGCGCCGCGCCGCCCGAGAGATCCACCGCCTTCTGGATCGCCTCGTGGGCCGCCGCGAACCGCTCGTCGCTGGCGGGGTCGTTATAGTTCGGTCCCACCGCTTCCGCCACTCCCCAGTAGGCCATCGCGAGCCTGCGATCAAGTTCGGCGGCGCGCTGAAACGAACGCGCGGCTTCATCGTGATTGAAAGCGTAGATCAACCGCAATCCCTGATCAAAGAAGCGCTGTGCCTGCGCGTTGCCGGTAGAAACGGGATGATGCAAATCTCCCAGCCCAGTCATCAGCGTTGCCGGCTTCGGCTTCGATTGGGCTGAATGTTGATGAGCCGGAGTCTGAGCTGCGGCCAAAATGACAGCAACAGGGCGAACAGGATCGAAAGCCAGATTCTCATGGCAGTGCTTCCTCCCGATTCAATTGAAGGTTCCGCGCGTGAAGGGGCCTCGAGCAAGCATAGCTTAGTAAAAACTCTTGCAGGGTGCAAACCGTGCGCGAGAGTTTTTGACTTTAGAAATTCTTTGCGACCTTTGCGGAATTCTTTGCGAACTCTGCGGTAAAGACTTTGATCTCGCGATCCGTCTCAAACTCCGTGAACCGCAAAGGTCGCCAAGGATTCCGATAATGATAGGAGTTGAAAATGCAATTTCCAGGTGACGTCATATTGAGGGACTTTGGTCCGGAAGGATCCAGGGCGCACCCGCACAATTGTTGCCGGCCTTTTATTTCCGCTCCACGCCAGATGCTTTCGCAAGCTCAGCATGACGCCCTCGCTGGAGGATGTCAGTCACACCCCGCCCTCAGAGCCACGCATCCTTCCAGTACAATCCATCTGATTCCCACTTCAATCCTGATGCGCCAGGCCCTTCTCCTCTACAACCCGCTCTCGGGGTCGCGTCGGAAGCGGCGGTTGGCAAACGTTGATGCGGCCCTGGCTGTGTTGCGTCACGCCGGAATCGAAGCCACTGCCGAGCCTACGCGCGGACAGGCGGGAGCGGGCGAGCAGGCGCGTCAGGCCATTGCCCAAGGCTACGACACCATCTTTGCCTGCGGAGGCGACGGCACCGCACACGACGTGTTGCAGGGCATGGTGGGCAGCGATGCTGCGCTTGGAATCATTCCCCTGGGAACCGCCAACGCCCTGGCACACGACCTGCGACTCCCACTCTCCGCCGCCGGCGCGGCTCGCGCTCTGCTCACGGCCAAACCTGTCCGCATAGCCTTGGGTCGTGTGGAGTATTTGGATCGCGAAGGCCATCGTGGATCCCGGTTCTTCACTGTCGCCGTCGGCATCGGAGTGGACGCGCATCTGTTTTACAAATTAAATGCGCGGGTGAAGGGTCACCTGGGGATGGCCGCCTATTATGCCAAAGCCACCCGGCTGTGGCTGACACATCCCATGGAGAAGTTTGCCGTCAAGGTCGAAGAAAATTCTCCGGCGGAAGTTTCGCAACTGCTGGCGGTTCGCATACGGAATTTCGGCGGCGTGTTGCGCGAACTGGCGCCCGGGGCTTCGCTCGATCGCGACGATGTGCGTCTGGTAATGTTTCGCACGCGCAGCCGGCTGGCGTATCTGCATTACATAGTGCGCGGGCTCGTAGGGGCACGATGGCGGGTGCGAGGAATTGATCTGGCGCACAGCCTGAAGATCGAATGCCGCCCCCTGACCGGCCCTGGAGCAGCCTCCCGCGTCTTCGTCGAAGCTGATGGAGAATTGCTGGGAACGCTGCCAGCGTCGATCACCGTAGTGCCGGACGCGCTGACCTTGTTGCGGCCAGAGCCCGCATCGTAATTTCAGGGTGGTCGCGGGCGACCCGCCCGCGGCTTTTGAATTTGACGGTAACATCGCGCCGACATCAGGCGGAGGGCGGGACGCCGGCGCTACCTGGCATCTGACTGCATCAGGCGAAGCCTGGCTCCTGCCCAGGCGCCGGGCAATGCAGTAATAATCAGCGCCAACGGATACCAGTGCGGTCCCAAAGATGGCTGATGATCCCACGTCGCAACAGCCCCGGCGATACTCAGCACAAGCCCGATGCCGCCGCCAATCAAAGAATGCCGCATGGGCTTGTATGGCGCCAGCAACGCGGTGACATAGCTCCCCAGAACCCCGTAGATCGTGCGATAAACAGTCGCGAGCCCAAACAGCCCGGATGACATGACCTGCCCGTTCGTGGGGAAGATTCCGGCGACGCTCAGCAGCTTGTCGGTGCCAATCGAGAGAACGAGGACCACCACAAAGCCCGCCACGACAGCGAGAATACTTCGACTCATATGAGCGGAAGGTCGAATCTGGATTTCGTCCATAGCTTCGCTCTCAGAAGAAATATGTAGTCGCGGGCGGCTCGCCCGCGGCTTTTGAATTTTGATCGTGCTGTAACTTGCCCGAGTCTTTGACCACTACTTGCGCAGAGGATGGATTATCCTAACCTTCGAGTCAAGCGGAGTGCGAGACGGGTAGTTGGGTCAGTTTGCGAAAACCTTTAACCACGAAGGGCACTAAGGTACACGAAGGAAAACCTTGGGGCGAAAACCCTTTGATACTTCGTGTCCTTTGTGGTTCATATTTTTGCGGCTCAACCTTGAAACTGATGCACTAGCGCGAGACGCCCTCCCGATAACCCGCGCTACAATAACGTTTGGAACCTGTCACCCACTTTCTCACCGGAGCCTGCCTTGCTCGAGCCGGATTCAACCGGAAGACGGCGCTGGCTACCGCCACGATGACGCTGGCGGCGGAGGCCCCGGACATCGATATCGTCGGCAATTTCAAAGGTCCGGTTTTTGGTTTCGCCCATCATCGCGGCTTCACCCACTCATTCCTTGGACTGCTGCTGGTGCAGACCCTGGTCGTGCTGCTGATCTACGTGATCTGGCGACTCCGCGGACGCAAGCTGAAAGATCCCAGTCGTCCACCGCGCTGGGGTTTGCTGTTTCTGTTCGCGTATATTGCCGGGCTTACCCACATCCTTCTCGACTTCACCAACAATTACGGTGTCCGCCCGTTCTGGCCTTTCTGGGAAAAATGGTATTCGTGGGACATCGTGTTCATCGTCGAGCCGCTGCTTCTT
Organism: Terriglobia bacterium; assembly: GCA_963795245.1. Classification (GTDB taxonomy): domain Bacteria; phylum Acidobacteriota; class Terriglobia; order Terriglobales; family Acidobacteriaceae; genus JAIQFF01. The sequence goes on from CAWCHA010000002.1 coordinate 786,783, forward strand.
ATTCTGCTGGTGGGTGGCCTGGTGATGCCGGGGCTGTTCTCCCTGATCAACGACGAGATCGGAGTCCGACGCCATGGTCTTCCCGGACGCATGGCTGCGACGGTAGCGCTGGTGGGCGTTTTGCTGCTATGGGGCGTGCGCGATTATGAGCATCGTCGAGCCGTAAACGCGCTGGATTCCCGCCTCTATTACGGAGACGATCCGGTGCGAGTTTCCGCCTTCCCCCACTGGCTGAATCCATTTCAGTGGTATGGCGTGGTCGAAACCCCGAATTTCTTCGCCACCATGCAGGTGAACTCCTTGGTTCCGGATGTCGATCCCGGCGGCCGCATGCAGATCCGGCAGAAGCCGGAGGAAACTTCGGTGACTCTGGCAGCCAAGAGCAGCGCTCTGGGGCGCGTCTATCTGGACTGGTCGCAATATCCCATTGTGGAGACCGAGGCGACCGGGTCTGGCTACATCGTTCATTTCCACGATCTTCGCTTTGACTCTCCCGGACAGGCCCGACGGGCCGTTCTCGGCGCAAGCGTCGAACTGAACAAGAATTTGAAAGTAGTCAGCGAAAACTTCGGATCCCGCAGCCGCTGAGTCCGTGTGGCGCGGGCGCATCGCCCGCGGCCTTTGAGGTCGATTTGTTTCCCATTTCGTTCCTCAATCTGTTTCTACCGCCAGGCGAACGCTGGCGTCCCGCCATTGGGCGGCCGTGATTGAGTCGAAATGGAATCTCCAGGTGGTTTCATCCTCAGGGACTTCAGTCTTGAAGGGATCGAGCGCGCACCTGCTCTATTGCTCGCCTTCCTTAAATATCCGCTCCACGCCAGATGCTTCGCAAGCTCAGCATGACGCCCTCGCTGAAGGACGTCAGTCAAATCCAGCCACGCCCCCGCCTCCACGCTTGACTCATCGCCCATCCCAAGCCACAATCATGACTCGATATTGTTGAGGTGACTATGCTGGCTTACCTGTTCCTGGCGTTTGCCATTGCGGTTCGGTTCATACCCCATCCCTGGACGTTTACTCCGGTCGCTGCGGCCCTGCTTTTCTTTGGAGCTCGGGGCTCGCGCCGTTACCTGTGGATACCGCTGGTGGCAATGATGGCCTCGGACGTGATCCTCACCAAGGTGGTCTATGCCTATCCGTTTGTCTGGGACCACTTCGTAACCTGGGTCTGGTACGCGGCAGTGTTGTGGCTGGGTACCCGACTGCGGACGAACGCCAAGCCGCTGCCGGTCATTGGCGCGGCGCTCGCCAGTTCAGTTTCTTTCTTTGTGATCAGCAATTTCGCGGTCTGGGCCGCCTATGACATGTATCCCAAGAACTTCACCGGGTTGATGACTTCCTACACGCTGGCAATACCATTCTTCCGTCACGCGCTCGAAGGGGACCTTCTGTTTACATCTGTGTTCTTTGCCACGCCAGTCGTCCTGTCAGCGCTTTCCGAAGCCTTCGGCCACGGCGACCACACAGCCGCGGCGTAAACCACCACCAACCATGTGGGACAACCGCCCTCGGTTGTCCTGGCGGAACGAAGCTCCGCAGTGGTGTTGAACTCATATAGAGTTCCGCATAAATCTCTGGCGAGCTTTGCTCGCCCAGGACAACCGGGGTCGGTGGTCCCCACGTGATTCTTTATGGCTTTCTTCTTCTCTGCAATAGGACTACTGCCAGCCAGATTGCCAGCCCAAAGCCGATTCCTACCAGGACCCATCCCCAATGCTGGTGCAAAACCGTCCCAAAAATGTGTACGAACTGTGGACCAAACACCAGCGTGAGAATCGCCAGCACCAGGAAGCGCACGAATCGCCCAGCAAAAATGGCCATCAGAAAATGCGTGAGCCGCATTTCCGACACCGCCGCCGTCAGAGCGAACAGCTTGAAGGGAGTGGGCGGAGGCAGCATCGCCGGAAACATCAGGCTCCAGAAGGGATGCTGCGCGAAAGCCTGGTGAAATTTATCAAAGCGTTCCGGCGAGATGCGTTTGCGCAGAAGTCCCTCGCCACCCCAATATCCGATTCCATAAATTACCAGGCTGCCCAGCGCCGATCCCGCGGAAGCCATGAGCACGTAGAGCAGAAACCGTGACCGATTCTGGTAAACGTAGGCGGCGACAATGGGGTCCATCGGCAAGCCGAGGGCAGCGCCGTCAAGAGCGGCGATGGCAAAAACACCCCAGGCCCCCAGCGGCTTCAGCAATGCCCAAAGAAAAGCCGAGTAGCGCAGGAATATGTGCTTGATTGTGTTCAATGCGTAAGACTAGCAGTGTACGCGAACCGTGTGAGACGGACACTCTTGTCCGTTGCGTTTGAAGTTGATTTTGACTTCTGGATTCTGAAAAGCAAAATCGACGTCACAGGCGGCGGACGGGAGTGTCCGCCCCAAACAGGCAGTAGTCACCGCGAACCACCTAGGGGCAAATGTCCTCATCTGCCCAGTCGAGCGGCAGCTCGACTCAGGGGACTTCACGCCTCGTGTGTCGTGTTGCCCGCCAGCAACTCCAGCGCGTGCGGCAGAAGATCGACCACCGCTTCCAGAGACTCGGCCGCACCGCGAGGACTTCCCGGCAGATTCAGCACCAGGGTTTTTTCCCGCACCCCGCAAACCGCCCGGCTCAGGGCTGCCAGTGGAGTCTTTTTGGACCCCTCGAAGCGCATGCGCTCCGCCATGCCTTCCAGAAGGCGGGTGCAAACCGCTTGCGTGGCTTCAGGGGTGACGTCGCGTTCGGCGATTCCGGTCCCGCCCGTAGTCGCGACCAGGCGGGCATTTCCCGCGAGGCGGATGATCGCTTCTTCAATCGCGGGCTGATCGTCGGCCACGACTTCGGTGGCGACGATCACAAAGTGTTTTCGTTGGAGAATTTCCGCAACCGCCGGACCGGAAAGATCGGCGCGCTCGCCGCGCGACGACGAATCGCTGACCGTCAGTACAGCCGCAGTCAGCGCTTCAGTCTTCGAGGAGGACATCATCTTCTTCTTCCTCGGCGCGACCGTCCCCTTCGTCGCGATTCGACTCATCCAGCATGCGCAGGCCTTCCATCAGCAGGCCTTGCGTGTTCAGGGTCGTGGTCTGCTTGCTGGTCTTGCCGTCGAAATTAATCTGGAAATTTCCGCCGGTCCAGCCCAGCACTTTGAAGACTGCCTTGTCGCCGCTCAGCGAACCGTACGCGGCATGCGTGACCTGGCCCTCGCTGAAGTACACTTCGCATTTGTCCCGTTCGTTGGTCAGGGTAAGGGCGCAACTCTTGCGTCCCATTTCGAGTGACTGCACCAGGTCGATCACGTTCATCTGCGCCAGACTGCCGCGCAACACGCCATCAGAGGGCGCGGTCTTGGCCATCTTTTCCAGCGCGATCTTGTCGATCACGCGCTTGATGCGTTGCGTGGCTTCCTTCAGGAAAAATGGCTTCTCGACGAAATCATCGATCGGATCCTGGCTGGAAAGTCTCTCGGTGATGTCGGCTTTGCTGGCCAGCAAGATCACCGCGATGCCAGCCGTCTTGGGACGGCTCCGAAGCCGTTCCACCAGTTGATGGCCGTCCATGCCAGGCATGCGGTAATCGCTCACCAGAAGATCGGGCGGGTCGTCCACGGCTTTCAGCAGAGCGTCGGCGCTGTCACTGGAGGTGGTCACGCTGGCCAGAGTAGTCAAAGCACCGCGCAGCAGTCCCAGGATCATGGGATTGTCATCCACCAGCAGGACTTTGACGCTATTCGGCATGCCAGGCTAGGTCTTCTTGCGGACGCGGGTGTATTTGCCGCTCTTGCCTCCGGATTTGTGTTCGAGCACGATCTCCCGGATTTCGATTCCCTTGTCCAATGCTTTACACATATCGTACACGGTCAGAGCGGCGATGCTGGCAGCTACCAGGGCTTCCATCTCGACGCCCGTAACCGCAGTGGTATTGACTCTCGATGTAATAGCGACGCCATTTTCGCACAGCCGCAAACTCACATCAACGTGGGAAAGCGGTAGCGGATGGCACATCGGGATCAGATCGGAAGTCCGCTTCGCCGCCATGATCCCCGCCAGCCGCGCCACTTCCAGAGGATCGCCCTTGGGATTTCTAGGCAACGCCTTGAGCACGTCGGGCTTCATCGAGACGAATGCGCTGGCGGAAGCCTCACGCTTGCTGGCGGTCTTGGCGGAGACGTCCACCATGGCAGCCCGCCCGGAAGCATCGTAGTGAGAGAGTTTGCGGGTCATTTTGCGGGCCGGCGGAAGAACTATCTTACACGCGGCTTAGAAATGTGGGCGCGGGCGCCCTTGCTCGTGCGGTAAGCCACCGCGAACCACCTAGGGGCGGACGCCTCGTCCGTCGCAGTCGAGCGCAGCTCGACAAACTTTGCCCGCCTCAAATAGCGGAGCTGCGCTCCGCCGGACAACCGAGGGCGGTTGTCCCCACGCAGTTCGTGGTGGTCCTAGCGCAGCATGACCGCCACCAGTTCGCCTGCTGGAATCTTTTCGAGGTCGGGAGGGACTACCACATAGCAGTTGGCCCGGCTCATCGACGCAATGTCGCCTGATCCTTGCCATTTCGCTAATTCCACTTCTGCACTCTCGAACTCACCGGAAACTATTCCTGGCAAAAACCGCGTCAACCCGGTCTTCGTTTTTAGCTCCGACTTCAGGCGCGCCTTCAGAAAAATCAGCTTGCGCGGGAGCATCCCGGACAGGGCTTCAATCACCGGGCGTGCGAACAGCTCAAACGTCACCATCGTCGACACCGGATTACCCGGCAGTCCGAAGAAATAGACATCTGCGGAGGGAACTCTTCCAAACACAACCGGCTTCCCAGGCTGAATTTTCGCTCCCGTGAAAAAGAACTCCGCCTGGAACCCGGCGAGAACTTGTTCCACCAGATCGTACTTGCCCATTGAGACCCCCCCGGCAAGCAGAAGCAAATCGGATTCAAGTCCGTCAACGATCAGTTCGCGCAGGCGCGCAGGTTCATCGGGAGCGATCGGCAACAGAATGGGCTCACCACCAGCGGCCTCTACCTGCGCCGCCAGCGAATAAGAATTTGAGTTGCGGATCTGCGTGGCCGACGGCGGAACGTCAATGTCGACAATTTCGTCGCCGGTAGAGAGGATCGCGACTCTTGGTTTGCGGTACACCAGCAACCGGCTCTTGCCCACTGACGCTGCCACGGCAATCGCAGCGAAGTCCATCCGCGCTCCCGGGGAGAGCAGGCGCTCGCCCCGTTTTGCCTCCGAGGCAACCGGAGCGATGTTGTCGCCGGCGGACACCGATTTCGTAATCTCCACGCGCCCAGCATCTCGCGAGGTATATTCCACCATCACCACGGCATCTGATCCCGCGGGCGCAGGTGCACCCGTCATGATGGCCGCGGCCTGGCCCGGTTTCAGCGCGGGTATGTCGCCGGCTTTCGCTCCCGCTTTGATCTCTCCGATCACTTCCAGACTCGCGGGCAGTTGGGAGAGATCGCTAGCCTGCACCGCATAGCCATCGCGCATGGCCCTCGCGAAGGGCGGGAAATTACGATCGGCGACGATGGGCTCGGCCAAAACCTGTCCAGCCCCTTCCAGCAACTCGACCAACTCCTTGCCCCGGGGACGCAGATTCGCCGCGTATTCGTCCACCAGATGGCGTGCGTCTTCGAAACTCAGAATCGGCGCGGCGTCTTCAGCCATGCAGGAGATAATACGACAGGTGGTCGCCACAACCCACGTAGGGGCGGACGCCCCGTCCGCCCCTACGCAGTTCGTGGCCCTTCCGACGTATTGGCGCTGCTGGTAACCCGATTCCGGTTGGCATTGAGCATCGGCGCGCCTTCGGGGACAATCGAGCGACGACGCTCGCGCCCACATAAAAACAAGCTCATGAGCCCACATATTGACCGACACAAAATTTAATTCCAGTACCTCGCGCCGTTTCCCGCGCTACCCGCTCGACATGCACGTCTCGGTGAATGTCTTTCGCTCGGGAGAGAACGTATCTTTCTGGGGACGCACCAGCGAACTCGGAGAGGACGGCCTCGGTGCTACCCTGACCGGTGAACTCGAATACGGAGAAGTGGTTTCCATGGAATTGGCATTGCCCAAGGCTTCATTTCCCATAAAATTCCGGGCCTTGGTTCGCTATCGCGATGGCTTGCGCCATGGCTTTGAATTTCTGGCGCTGAGCGCGACTCAACGGGGGGATTTACGACGAGTCTGCGAGGCCCTGGCCGCGCAAGCCTGAAACCATAAAGGAACATGTGGGGGCGGTTGTCCCCACATAAAATCCACCGGCAACTCTGTATCGGTTGATCTATCGGAGTGCTATCGTTGGATAATTCATCAGCGGTGCCTGGCGGTGACAACTTTCCCCGCCGGATTGTGTTAAAGACTGGAAGGATTCGTCTTTCTAAAGCCGTTATACAAGGAGTCGTGCCGCTCACGCTGCACAATCTGTCATGAGAACTTCATATCTGTTCCTGGGCCTGATTGCGCTTCTGTTTTGTGCTGGTTGTGGAACCGGTAGCAGCGGCGGTGGGGTTCCCGCCTTCATCCCGAAGGGGAATTTTTCGAACGCCAGCCTCAACGGACAGTATGTCTACCAGATCGATGGCTACGATTTCAGCAGCAACGTCAATGGCGTGCCGTATCGCGAAGCGGGCGTGTTCACCGCCAACGGTAGCGGAGTGATCACTGCCGCAACCGATGATTTTTCCGAAGGCAGCAGTGTTATCAACACCATCAGCACGGGTACGTACACCATCAGCAAAGACGGCACCGGCAGTATGAGCTTTAACAACGCCCTCGGAACCATCAACCTGGCCGTGACCCTGGTCAGTGCTTCGAAAGTGTATCTGGTGGAGGGCGATACGCCTCTGAACGCCGGCGGCTTGGCCGAGAAGCAGGATTTGACTGCCATCGCTGACTCGCCCAGCGGAACCTTCGTTTTTCGTGAGCACGATATCAATGCCACCCAGTCCGTCGCCACCGTAGGCGCATTCACGGTAGCGGGCGGCATTGTCAGCAACGGAAACGAAGACATCAATCGCGGCGGGACTTTAAGTTCCCTGACCTTTACCGGCTCGTTCAACTCTCCTGATGTCACCACCGGGCGCGGCAGCGGCACCTTCACCGATACCACCCCGTTTACGTCCAGTTTCTTCTACTACATAGTTGACGCCCACAACGTGCGCTTCTTGTCCGGAGACATCGGGGTCGTGGGATCAGGTCGCGCCGAATTCCAGAGCGGCACGCCCGCGCTTTCCGGCAGCTACGCTTTTGGCAGCCGAGGCGATACCGGTTCCCTGAACGGCGTGAACATGGTGGGGCGGTTCACCGCCAATGCTGGTGCGATTACCGCCGGCGCCCGTGATTCGGTGCAGGACGGAAACCCCGTGAATAACGTCAGCTTCACCGGGACCTACACCCAGGCTCCGAGCGGCCGCGCGGTATTGACTCTCAGCACCGTCGCGAACAGCAGTTACATCGTTTGGATGGTCAGTCCGACCCGCGGACTCTTTTTGGTCAACGATCCCAACACGGTACAGGAGGGGAGCCTTGACTTGCAGCAGGTTACGTCGTTTTCAAATTCCACGATGAACGGTCAGTTCGGGCTCATCATGAACGGATTCGACTCGGGCGGCGCAAAAGACCGTGTCGGCACCCTGCAATGGGATGGCTCCGGCAAGCTGATCCTGAACGAATTCACCAACTCGGCCGGAGTCGTCAATGTGCCTGTGATCCTGTCGGGAAACTACGCGGTCTCGGCCAACGGACGTACCGGGGGCTCGCTCAGCACCCTCTCCAGTAACCTGATCTTTTATCTGATTTCAGGCAGCGACGGCTATGTAATTCAGAATGACCCCGGCGTAGAGATCAACGGCACCATCAGCAAGCAGCAGTAAACAGGTCGGATTTTGAGATTGCAGATTTTAGATTTCAGATTTGAGTCCGAAGGAATAAGGTGCAATCTGAAATCAAAGGTCTGCAATCTCACATGCTTTTTCTAGCCTCTTTCGTAAGCGTGCTTCTGCTCCAACTCGGCCAGCCCCGCGCGCATATCCGCTTCGAACTTTTCCGCCTGCGCCATCAGTGACGCATTGGCTGAAGCCCACTCGCCTTCGAGCGTCAGCAACTCCTGGTCCCGCATTTTTTGAGCGACCTCGAGCAAGTGCGTCGGAGACGTCTCCAGAAAAAGCGCCTCGGTAGGATCACCGATCCAGACCGGACCTCCGGCGACTTTGGTCTGCCAGTAGACTTTGCGCGCCACCAGCAGTGCGGTGTTCTCTTCGGTCGCTTTGCCAAATACCCACTTGTTACGTTTGAAATCGTAATAGCGGCTGGAGAACTGGACCGGCACGCGCTTGCCGGATTTCAAAAACTCAATCTGTCGGCGATCGACTTCCTTGCGCAAGGCATTGATCACCGGAGCTTCAATGTCTTTCGGTTCGAGCGAAGGCATCGCTTCGTAGACGGTCACCGACAGGTTCACCGAAACCGGCGCATGCAATCCTTCCGAGTTCTCGAGCGCAATGTCGGCGTGCAAGACGTAAAAATCCGCCCCCGAAGTGGACTTGCGAAACGGCCACTCGAGCTTGAAAGACAGTGGAAGCCCACTGAGACACACGTAGACCTTCTTGTGATTATCCAGAGTTTTGCCAGCTTGCAGGGGACTGTTCATAATGAGATGAAATCGGGAAACTGTATTTTAACCGTGCACACTCCACTTTCGGCTTCGAATCGGAGGAATTTCGCTCGGACGCGTTGGATAGTTGTAACAGAAACGCATGTGCAGACCACGGTAACGCTGCTGATTCGTAGCAATCATGAGCCAGCGATGAGTTTCGGATGCGGGCCAGGTACGCGCGTCTCGAACTGAGATCACCACGGACTGAATAGGCACGGGTCTCCGACCCGTCCAGGCCGAGCGAAGTTCGGCGAGGAGTTCGCTTAAAATGACCGCGATCCCACTTAGTCGACCATAAATCACAAAAGCGAACTCTCGAACGCGCCAAGTGGCGGTCGATCGCGCTCTTTGTCCCACATATTACAAACCTGGTTCAGCCCGGTAGCCGCCGGCCTCCGGCCGGCCCGCTGGGCGGTCGGGACACCCAACTGACACCCGGCGAGCCGCCGGCGCTACAAAATCCCACTCTGGCCTGAGAATCGCAAAAGGATGCCACCGATCAGACTCAAGAAATCGCAACAATCCCACCTGTTTACCAGGAAGATTCGTATAAGAAGCGATACTTCACCGCGCAGGTGAGAAAAAGAAAAAGGCGGCCAGAATTGGCCGCCTTTTGTAAACCTGTGAGCGTGGATTACCGGCCTGAGGCCGCGCCTGCCGCCTGCGGATACATCGCCGCAATCTTCTCCAGCAGCGCATTCATGCTGCGCCCTGTCTCCAGGGTAGCGTCGACCGCAGGATGACCTTCCCCGTCCGTGTGCGTGACCAGCACGCGGGTCCCCGGCTTTGCCTTCTTGACCATGTAGGCCAAGTGGTGGCGGTCATTCTTGCTCAACGTGGCTCCCAGGATCACGAGGTCAAACGTCCCCTGTTTCAGAGTGTCCTGGACTTGGTGGCGGCCTTCCGCCTGGGAGACCTGGTGGCCCGCCTGTTCGATCGTAACTGCCTGTTTAGCGAGGACTTCTGAGTCGCCTTCGGCGTACAGAATCCTCAGTTTTGAGTTGGACTTCGCAGAGTTTGCCATAGTGGAATTTGGGCCGGCCTTTCAGTTCCCGGCTGACACTGCCACGTTAGCAACGCCCTGACACCCTGAAAACGTCACCTAAGGCCAGTGAGAATTGCTCGTTGACCATGGTCCAAACGAGACTACCCAAAGGTGGGGTAAGAAGAGGTCGAAGAAAGAATGAAATGAGAGCCAAACGCTTGATTCAAAGGCGCAAAAGGGGGAGTTTCGACTGAGGACTGAGGACTGACGTCCGCTCTACTGCCTTAGCCCCATCCAGCGCTCCGAGAGCACAATCGAATTCCCAGGATTGTGAGGATCGAATCGGACTGACGTCGGAAGGCCCAGACGGCAGGATTGCAGGTTGATCAACTGGCGAAGATAGGTTACGTCCTGCGAAGCCTCGTACGAGACTCCGGCAACGTCGTACTGGTAGATAAGAAATGTTGCAGACCGATCGTTGCTGCCGGGCATTTCCTGAACGTCGATCACCGTGCCGTCGGTGATGCGTCCGACCTTGTCGAGCCACTCCCGGCGCTCCCGCTCCAGATCGTCGGCCGTCTTCGGCTTGCGGCGCAACAGAAAATAGCCAACCGTCAGGATCGCGGCAACGACAAGGATCAATACATAAAGACGAATGGGCATCATGAGTCGGGCGACCAGACCGAGCCGCAGCATCAACAGAATAAGGCCAGAAGAAGAATCGCGAAAGTGACTCTTAAGGGTTGTGTTGTGTGGGGCGGACACCCTTGTCCGCCGCCCTTGAAGTTGGTTTTAGTCTTTCATTCAAATTCAAAATCTGAAGCGGCGGACGGGGTGTCCGCCCCACGCTGCGGCGTTCCTGTGGCACAATTGCCTTATCAACAACCTGCGGGCTTTACATCAATTCGGGCTGCCCAGTACACTAATCGTTCCCTTAAACATCCAGGAGGTGGGATTCATGGCTGAAGAGAAGAAAGAGATTGTGGAGAAGGTGAAACAGATTATCTCCGAACAGTTGGGCGTCGACGAAAACGAAGTCACTCCCAGCGCCTCATTCGTCGACGATCTCGGCGCGGACTCGCTCGACCAGGTCGAACTGGTCATGGCCCTCGAAGAGCATTTCGGAGTGGAAATTCCCGACGAGGATGCCGAAAAGCTGCGCACCGTCCAGGATGCCATCGCTTACATCGACAAGCACGCCAAAGTAAGCAAATAAGCGCAGCGCTCGGGCCGGGTTGTCCGGCCAGTGGACAGTCGCCAGTCTTCGGTCGTCAGTCGTCGCCGATGTGCTGACGACTAAAACTGACGACTGTAAGGAGAGCCGATGGCAGCCGTTGACGACAAAGTGAAACAGATCATCGTGGAGCAGTTGGGTGTGGACGAAGGCGAAGTCACATCGAACGCCTCCTTCGTCGACGACCTGGGCGCCGACTCTCTCGATACCGTGGAACTGGTGATGGCCTTCGAAGAAGCGTTCGAAATCGAAATCCCCGACGAAGACGCGGAAAAAATCCGCACCGTGCAGGACGCCGTCGATTACATCGGCAAGCACGCGAAAGGCGGGAAGTAGTTGGGACGAAGGGTTGTAGTCACCGGCATCGGCCTGATCTGTGGAGTAGGGAATACCGCGGAAGAGGTGTGGAGTAAGCTCCTCGCCGGAAAAAGCGGAGTGGCCCGCATCACCCAGTTTGACGCGACCCAGTTTGCCTGCCAGATTGCCGCCGAGGTCAAGAATTTCGATCCCCTCCAGTTCATCGAAAAAAAAGAGCTGAAAAAGATGGGACGCTTCATCCACCTGGCGATTGCGGCCGCGGATGAAGCCATGAAAGGTTCGGGCTTGCAGGTGACGCCCGAAATTTCAGAACGCGTCGGCGTGCATATCGGATCCGGAATCGGCGGATTCGATGTGATCGAACGTGAGCACAAGAACCTGATCGCCGGCGGCCCGCGCAAAATCTCCCCGTTTTTCATCCCTGCCGCAATCGTCAACCTGGCTGCCGGACATGTCAGCATTCGCTACCAGGCTCGTGGCCCCAACGAAGCCACCTGCACCGCTTGTACTTCCAGCGCGCATTCCATCGGCGACGCTTACAAGATCATCTCGCGCTGCGACGCTGACGCAATGATTGCGGGCGGGACGGAAGCAGCCATTACTCCCATGGGAGTTGGCGGGTTCGCTGCCATGCGCGCCCTCTCCACCAGAAATGACGATCCTGAAAAGGCCAGCCGGCCCTGGGATTCCGGACGCGATGGATTTGTAATCGGCGAAGGCGCCGGAATCATGGTGCTGGAAGAACTGGAATTCGCCCGGCGGCGCGGCGCACGCATCATGGCGGAAATCGTAGGCTACGGCATGAGTGGAGATGCTTTCCACATCACGCAGCCCGCTGAAAATGGCGACGGCGCCTATCGCGTGATGCTGAACACCCTGAAAGATGCCAAGGTGCAGCCCGAGCAGGTGCAGTACATCAACGCCCATGGAACTTCGACCGACATCGGCGACAAGCTTGAGACGGTCGCCATCAAACGAGCCTTCGGCGAGCATGCCTACAAGCTGGCAGTGAGTTCGACCAAATCGATGACCGGCCATCTGCTGGGCGGAGCCGGCGGCCTGGAAGCGGGAATCACGCTGCTGGCGATGCGCGACCAGATTCTGCCTCCCACCATCAATCTGGAAAACCCCGGAGAAGGCTGCGATCTTGACTACATCCCAAATGTAGCCCGTAAAGCCGAAGTGGAATATGCCATGTCGAATTCGTTCGGCTTCGGTGGAACCAACGGCGCGTTATTGTTCAAGCGCTGGAGCGAATAGTCGGAAGAGTGTCTGCACTCAGGATGACAACACTGATTGGATGGCCTCGAAAAACTTCTCAAACCTGACCCCGATTCGCAAGAAATCTGAATAAATTCCTATTGCCCCCGGCGTAAGTGAGTTTTGATCCACTGCACAGCGCCGGTTGGATGCACACGGTCAGAGTGATTTCCGTACCACAACACAAACCCGCCCAGCGCCAGCATAACTAGCATCACCGCATTGAGAATAAAGCGCCGTCGTGTCCGCGGCTGGGCCAAAGCCCGCGCTGGAGCCGGGACATCGGTCGCGACCTCCGTGCCTTCCACCGCTGCGCCTTCCACCCCTGCAATTGCCGGGGCTGATCTGCGCGCCCTGAAGCTGGCCAGCACCAACATCGCATTCGTAACCAGGATGACCGCGAATGCCAGTCCCGGCACGAACGCAAGTCCGCTGCCGCGCTGCTGCGCAATCTCGAAGGCCAGGACCACCGTGATCAGTCCTCTCGGCATGACCCAGAAAATCAATTCGCGATGATGGGCCGCGATTCCGCGCCATGCCCAACGGCTGGAATGAATGGCCAGCCAGCGCGCCAGAAACAAAGACCCCAGCGTTCCCGCCATGAGCAGCGGATGCTCGCGAAAAATCCCCAACTCTGCAACCGCGCCGATCAGCACAAAAAAGAACGTCCGCACCAGGAAGGCCAATTCGGAATGAAACGTCAGTAGCGCCTGCTGCGATTCCGCCATTTGAGTGACCGGCATCGATAGCCCCAGGTCAGGGTCGACGCCAGGAAAATTCGACAGCGTCAGCCCAAACGCCAGAACGGCGATCAGTCCGTTAGCGCCTAGCGCCTCCATCCCCGCATAGAGGACCAGGACAATCGAAAACGTCAGCACCTGCCAGAAGCGCTGCTCCGAAAGCACACGCAACAGCCGGGACCACAAAATGCCCGCCGGGATGGTGAACAGCAGTGCAACCCCAACCTGGTTGAACAAACCGTGTGCCAGTCCTTGTGCGACGGCTCCGCCCTGACTGCGCATTCCCAGAAGCAGTCCCACGGTGAGCACCGCAAGCACGTCTCCCCATGAGGCCTCCAGCATCAGGGTGACGCTGACTGCTTCCTCCGCTTGTAGTTGTTTTAAGACCGGCAGCACCACAGTGCTGCTGGTGCACCCGAGGGCTGCTCCTACGAGCAGTCCATCCGTCCACGCCAGGCCCAGACCTTTGACCACGATGACCGCAACCAGAGCCGTGCTGAAAATGTAAGCCAGCGTGGCGAGAAGAAAGCTTCCGGGGAAGTGCTTCAAGGTGTCGCGGAGATTGAGTTCGAGCCCGCCTTCGAACAGCACAAGGATGATGGCCAGGGTCCCCAGCAGGTTGGTGGTCTTGGCCAGCGTGCCGGCCTGAACCAGGCCGAGGCCCGGCCCCAGGAGGACGCCGAGCATCATTAACACCAACACATCCGGGATGCGGGTCAGTCCAAAGACACGGTTGGCCAGAAAGGCCATCACCAGCAGACCGCCGACTAATCCGAGAATTACCGCTGATGACATTCCTTCTCCGTAAGCAAACAATGTGGGCGCTCGCGCCCACATGCCCGGACATCTTAACGCGTGCTACTCTCTCCACCGGACGAAAAGCGAGGAGAAAAATTGGATTGGTCTTATTTGAACAATTCGCGGTCGAGTCATTAAGGACCGGCCAACTCGTACCCGTCGCCTTCAGTCTGGCCGCGGCGCTGTGCTGGGGCACAAGCGATTTCAGCGGCGGCTATGCCTCCCGCCGTTCAGATTCATTTCTGGTGACCATGCTCTCGCACGCCGGCGGCTTTGTACTCATGCTCACTCTTGCGTTTGCGACCCGTCCCGCTCTTCCTTCGCACGCCAGTCAACTATGGGCCGCCGCAGCCGGAGCCTCAGGCGGCCTCGCCCTTCTTCTGTTCTACCGGGCTCTCTCTCAGGGCATGGGACTGGCCGCACCAGTTTCCGCCGTTCTGGGCGCAGCCATCCCGGCTGCATTCACGATCATCACGCACGGACTACCGGGGAAACTTGGTCTCGCGGGATTTCTGCTGGCTGGGATTGGCGTCTGGCTGATTTCGCGCGCAGACGGTTCAGGCAACACGGGCGGCGTTTTAATCGCGGCCATTGCTGGAATCGGCTTTGCCGGATTCTTCCTCTGCATCAACCGTACGGGCGACAGCTCTCCGATATGGTCATCCGCGTTTTCACGCGTGGCATCGCTGTTGCTGGTCGGGATCATTACTCTGTTCCGAAGGCGCAAAGGCCCGGTTTTTCGAGGGGACGCAACCATCGCCATCTTCGCCGGGTGCCTGGACGTCACCGGCACAGCCCTGTTCATTCGCGCCAGTCAGACCGGAAGGCTGGATTCAGTGGTGGTGCTGTCGTCGCTATACCCCGCATTGACGGTATTGCTGGCCAGGTTTTTTCTGAAAGAACATTTCACAAGCTGGAAAACAGCCGGCATCCTGGCCGCAGTCGCAGCCGTTCCGCTCATTGCCCTGCAGTAAGAAAGTGGCGCCGGGTCACAAGATGCCGGCGCTACCCGAACTTCCATCTTGGTGCTTGCGCTGGAGGGAGATTCTGGCGTGAACGGTTCGCCAGCCGCACAAGTGGGACGCTCTCACCTACATGAGACGGTCCACACTGCTATAATCAAGAATTGCGCTCATGCCTACGAAGCGTCTGATCCGATCCACCACAGTTCTTAGCGTTCGCCGTAACGGTACCGTCGTCATGGCGGGAGATGGCCAAGTTACGCTTGGCGAAGGCGTTATCAAACATTCCGCCAAGAAGATCCGGCGCTTGTATCAGGATAAAATCCTGGCGGGCTTCGCTGGCTCCACCGCCGATGCCTTTACCCTGTTCAGCCGTTTCGAATCCAAGCTAGAGCAATACCACGGCAATCTGGGACGGGGCGCTGTCGAGCTCGCCAAAGACTGGCGCACCGACAAGTTCCTGCGCCATCTGGAAGCCCTGCTGCTGGTTTCCGATAAAGAACAGACCTTCCTGCTCAGCGGACAGGGCGACGTAATCGAGCCTGACGGCGGTATCGCCGCCATCGGCAGCGGAGGCCCTTACGCCCAGGCAGCGGCTCAGGCCCTGGCCGAGCACACCCAGCTGACCGCCCGCCAGATCGCCGAAGAAGCAATGAAGATTGCAGGCAAAATGTGCATCTATACCAATGACAAGGTAACGATTGAAGAACTCTAGGAACGGACGTCAGACGTCAGACCTCGGACGTCAGCAAGTTCCAGCCGAGGTCTGACGCCCGAGGTCCGAAGTCCGATTTTATGGCTATTTATTTACCCGCCGCCGCTGAAGAAGAACAAATAGCTCTCGACGAACTCACTCCGCGTGAAATCGTCGTCGAGTTGGACAAGCATGTCGTGGGCCAGAAGGACGCCAAGCGAGCCGTGGCCATTGCGCTGCGCAACCGCATGCGCCGCCAGAAGCTTACGCCCGAGCTCGCCGAAGAAGTCATTCCCAAAAACATCATCATGATCGGCCCCACCGGCGTGGGCAAAACCGAAATCGCGCGCCGCCTGGCCAAGCTGGCGAACTCGCCGTTCCTGAAAGTGGAAGCCTCAAAGTTCACCGAGGTCGGTTACGTAGGACGCGATGTCGAGTCCATGATCCGCGACCTGGTCGAGATCGCCATCGAAATGGTGCGCGAAGAAAAGCTCGAAGACGTCTCAGACAAAGCCGAACTGAACGCCGAAGAGCGTTTGCTGGATATTCTGCTTCCGCCTCAAACTCCGCGACCGGCCGAAGGATCGACCGGCGGTCTGGTGCTCGAAGGCACAAGCGCGGCCCCTGCGAGTAACGAATCGCAAAGCCGCACTCGCGAAAAACTTCGCCAGCAATTGCGCGAAGGCAAGCTCGACGACCGCACCGTGGAGATCGACGTCCGCGAACGCAATTTCCCTTCCTTCGAGATCATTTCGAACCAGGGCGTTGAGGAGATGGACGTCAACCTCAAGGACATGTTGCCCAATCTCTTCGGCCAGCGCACCAAGAAGCGGAAGATGAAGGTCAACGAAGCTTTCGAATATCTGATCCAGGAAGAAGAGCAGCGCCTGATCGACATGGACCAGGTCACCCGCCTGGCCATCGACCGCGTTGAGGATTCCGGAATCATCTTTCTCGACGAAATCGACAAAATCGCTGGACGCGAAAGCGGCCACGGCCCGGACGTTTCCCGCGAGGGCGTGCAGCGTGACATCCTGCCCATCGTCGAAGGCACCACGGTCAACACGCGCTACGGCATGGTGCGCACCGATCACATCCTTTTCATCGCCGCCGGAGCGTTCCACGTTTCGAAGCCCAGTGACCTGATCCCCGAACTACAGGGCCGTTTCCCCATTCGCGTGGAATTGCAATCGCTGACCATGGAGGACTTCATCCGCATTCTGACGGAGCCCAAGTCTTCTCTGGTGAAGCAGTACATTGCGCTGCTCGAAACCGAAGGCGTGAAACTGGAATTCACCCGCGAAGCCCAGGAAGAAATTGCCCGCTATGCGTTCCGCGTAAACGAAGGCACGGAAAACATTGGCGCGCGCCGCCTGCACACCATCATGGAACGCGTTCTCGATGAAATCAGCTTCGACGCCCCCGATAAAAAAGGCGAACACATCAAGATAGACGCCGACTACGTTCGCAAGATGCTGGCCGACATTGTGAAAGACCAGGATCTGTCGCGCTACATTCTGTAAGGGCATTAACCACAGAGGACACGGAGGACACTGAGGTGCGATTTTCCCTGTGTCCTCCGTGTCCTCTGTGGTTAAGATTGTCCAAGCCATGAAAGCCATCGATCGACCCCGCCTGAAGTCCCTGATGCAGCGCGAGCAGACGCGCTATGTGAACGAGCGTCCCAAATCCAAGGCCCTGTTCGAACGTGCCAGCAAGTCATTGCTGGGCGGTGTGCCCATGAACTGGATGATCAAGTGGGCCGGCGCTTTTCCGCCGTTTGTCCGCGAGGCCCAAGGCTCGCACTTCTACGACGTGGACGGCCTCCGCTACATCGATTTCTGCCTGGGGGACACCGGAGCCATGACCGGACACTCGCCGTTCGCCACGGTGAAGGCTGTCGAAGAGCAGATGAAGCGCGGCATTACCCTGATGCTGCCCACCGAAGACGCGATCTTCGTTGCCGAAGAATTGCAGCAGCGCTTCAGGCTGCCCTACTGGCAATTCGCTCTTACCGCTACCGACGCCAATCGCTTTGCCATCCGCCTGGCGCGCCAAATTACCAATCGTCCCAAGATCCTGGTTTTCAACTGGTGCTATCACGGCACGGTCGATGAAAGTTTCATTACCCTGAAGGATGGCGTCGCGCAGGCCCGTCGCGGAAACATCGGGCCGCCGGTCGATCCGACTGTCACTACCAAGGTGGTTGAGTTCAATGACGTCGCCGCCCTGGAGCAGGCGCTCGAACCCGGCGACGTAGCCTGTGTATTGGCTGAGCCTGTCATGACGAACGTTGGTATCGTGCATCCCGACCCCGGGTACCATCAGGCGCTGCGGCAGCTCACGGAAAAATACGGCACGCTGCTCATCATCGACGAGACTCACACCATTTGCGCCGGGCCCGGTGGCTACACCCGCGCCGAAAATCTCGACCCGGATTTCTTCATCTTTGGTAAAGCCATCGCCGGCGGAGTACCGGGCGCGGCCTACGGATTCACCGAAGAGGTTTCGCAAGCGATCGCGAAAAACCAGAGCCTCGAAGACTGCGACACTGGCGGCATCGGCGGAACCTTGGCGGGCAATGCGATGTCCCTTGCCGCCATGCGGGCTACCTTGACCAAGGTGCTCACCAAGGAGGCCTTCACGCGCATGATTCCGCCAGCCGAACGTTGGGCGGCGGGAGTGCAGAAGGTGATTACCGAATCCGGCGTTCCCTGGCACGTCACTCGCCTGGGCTGCCGCGCCGAATACCAATTCTCTCCGGCCCCGCCCAGGAATGGCGCGGAGGCCCACGATGCCATGGATTTCGAACTCGAGCGATTCATGCATCTCTATGCGATGAACCGGGGCATTCTGCTGACGCCTTTCCACAACATGGCGCTGATGTCGCCCCAGACCGATCCCGACGATGTCGATCAGCACACTCGAGTCTTCCGCGAAGCGGTGAAGGAATTGTTCGTGTAGCATCCGCCGAGAATCTCTTCGGCGATGCTGCGAGTCAGTTTGATTTGATTCCCCACTCATTCGCGCCATCGCTGGCTGTCATCCTAAGCGCAGTCTTTCGACCCACGAAGCGGGATGAAAGCAAGCAAAGGACCTATGCATTCCGCGCAGTCACATGCGTTGCCGTTCCAAAGGGTTGTGGTGCTATCGTCCGGCAAATACACAGGTCCTTCGTCGGGGGACCTTCGCTTTGCGAAGAGTTCGCCTCCTCAGGATGACTGCGCCTCCCGCGGAATGACGCCCGGGAATTCTCGCAACGTCTGATACCCTGTTTGTTCTCGCAATGAAGCGATCCCATTGGAAGATTCTGGCGTGTGTGCTGGCAAGCGCCCTCGTGGTTTCATGCGGCGCGCCCGGCGTTCCTATTCCGCCATCGCTGGAACTGGCCAAGGCAGTCACCGATCTGCGTGCCGCCCGCAAAGGCAACAAAGTATTTCTCGCATGGACCGTGCCCGCGAAAACCGTCGACCGCCAGACCATACGCCATCCCGGCGAGACCCTGGTCTGCCGCAGCCTGAGAGTGCCTGTGGCCGATTGCAAAGATCCGGTCAGTAAAATTCCGGCCAGCAAATTTCCCTTGTCCACTTCGGCATCAACTTCAAAAGGCGCACCCGCCGTCAAGGTTGAAGCCAGCTATACCGACACGCTGGCAGAGGATTTACAAAATCAGGATTCCACTGCGGGAATTACCTATGCCGTGTCGGTGGAAAACGAAAGTGGACGCAGTGCGGGCCTTTCGAATCAGGTGCAAGTGCCGTCCGCAATGACGTTGCCTCCGCCCGCGAACTTCCGCGCAGAAGTCAAAAGCGACGGCGTGCTGCTTTCCTGGGGCTGTCCGCATGTGAGCGTCGCCGATTCCATTACGTACAAAGTACGCATCTATCGCCGCGAACAGGGAAAGCCGCCGGGAACAAAAATCAGCGATGCAAATGTTTCGGACTGTTCCTCAGCGTCATCGACGGATTTTCTCGACCAGACATTCGAGTGGGAGAAGAATTACGAATATCGCAGCACAGTGGTGACGGACGTCGCAGCGCCCGGCAAGCCAGAGGTTGAAGTCGAAGGCGATGACACACCAACGGTCGCTGTTTTCGCTCGCGACATTTTCCCGCCAGCCGTTCCCACCGATTTGCAGGCCGCCTTCTCGGGTGTCGGCCAAGCACCATTCGTCGATCTCGTATGGTCCCCCGACACCGAAGCTGATCTCGCCGGCTACAACATTTTCCGGCATGAAGAAAATCAACCGCCGCTCAAGTTGAACTCCGAACCGGTCAAGGCCCCGTCATTCCGTGACTCAAAAGTACAGAGCGGGAAGAGATACTTTTACTCAGTGTCAGCCTTCGATGAACGCGGCAACGAAAGCACGAAATCCGAAGAAGCCAGCGAGCAAGTACCATAAAAGCTGTCAGCTCTCAGCCCCGAGCGCTAAGAGTGCTTGATTTCACTGAGAGCTGATAGCTTGTTGCGAGATCCCTATGAAATATTGCCGTTTCCAGCTAAACGCCCAGCCTCACTACGGACTCGTGGAATCCGTAGCTGGCGTGGACCAGATCACCCGCGTGTTTCTCACCCCTCCCCATGATTCAGACGGAGACCTCGAAGACCTGCCGACGCGCCGCATGGACCATCTTGCGTTTGTCGAAGCGGCGTTGCTGGCACCCGTCAACCCATCCAAGATCGTATGTGTGGGCCGCAACTACCGCGAACATGCGGCCGAGCTGGGCAATGAAGTTCCCGCCGAGCCTTTGATTTTTTTCAAGCCGCCGTCTTCATTGCTGGCCCCGGGCGGGCAAGTCCGCAGGCCGAAGCTTTCCGGGCGAGTGGATTTTGAAGGCGAGCTCGGCGTGGTGATTGCCAAAAAATGCCACAAGCTCGCAGCCGACGAAGATATTCGCCCCTACATTCTCGGCTACACCTGCGTGAACGACGTGACCGCGCGCGATCTGCAAAAGAAGGACGGCCAATTTACCCGCGGCAAGGGCTTCGACACCTTTTGCCCGGTCGGCCCGCTGGTGACGAATGAAGTCGATCCCTGGGTCGGGGTCAGCGTGGAAACCAGGGTGAACGGCACGGTACGTCAGCAAGGCAATACGCGGGATTTCATCTTCCCGCTCGACGCCGTCATCCGCTATATCTCGCAGGTCATGACCCTGATGCCGGGAGACTTAATTCCCACCGGAACGCCGCAGGGCGTCGGCCCGGTCGTCGCCGGAGACACCATGGAAGTGACCGTCGAAGGAATCGGAGCGCTAACCAATCCAGTAGTCGATGAGTAGTATGAAAAACTGAAAACCGAGAATCGAAAACTAATAACCGGTGTTAAAAAAACGGTACTTCATCACTAACCGTCACTGCCCCGAATACCGGTCCCGCAATTCTGTCTGGCGGCTAGTCATCGGAATCTGTTTTCCATCGATAAAGACTCTTTTCACGTCTGTCTTGACGTCGAGCGGGTCCCCATTCGCGACCACCACGTTGGCCGTCTTGCCGACATCGAGCGAACCCAACCGATCGGCCACTCCCCAAATCTCTGCCGGTGTCAGAGTAATGGCCCGCAACGCTTGATCATGAGGCAGGCCGAACGCGGTTGCATATCCCGCCGCATAGGGCAGGTTGCGCACGGCGTGAGCGTCATACGAAGCGAACGCGATCTTCACTCCTCGTTTGTTCAGTTCAGCCGGCAATTTGTAGACCGCATCGTAACGTTCAAAGTCTTTCGGATCTTCGTAGATCGGGCCGACGATGACAGGAACGTTGAGGCTGGCGACATAATCGAGCACCCGCTGCGAATGGCTGATGTGATTGAGCACAAACTTCAGATTAAATTCGCGGGCCAGACTGACAGCGGTTTGCAGGTCACTGGCGTCCTTCGCTGCCAGCACGACTGTCTTCTTGCCTTGCAGATACGGCACCAGCGCTTCCAGTTTCAGATCGTGCTTCGGAGCCGATGGGGAATCCTTCTTGCCGTCAGCTTTCGTCGTGTCAGATTTCTTGCGTTCGTACTCCGCCCATCGATCGGAGTAGTCGCGGGCGTCGATGAAAGCCTGCCGCAATTGCGCCGCCAGCCCCATGCGAGTCTGGGGAAACTTTCTCTTTTCCCACGTCTCGTTTCGCCGCTGCTCGCCGGTAAAGTTCAGAGGCATGGCGATGTCTCGTTCCAGAAGCATGTCGTTCGCGGACTTCCCGTCGAGTTGGATGAACGCATCCTGGCCCGGCAAAGTGTCCTGCGTCTGCGGCGCAACGATAGCGTTTGTAATTCCGTTCAGGCGGGCTACGGGAATCAGCTCCGACTCCGCGTGGAAGGCGTCGTAAACATGCATGTGCGGCATGATCTCGTCGCTGGTCTCGATCAAATCGTTAGTACTGTCCTCGGCGGAAATCTCGGTCAGCCCCAGATAGCACTCCGAATCGATCAGCCCGGGATACACCGTCATCCCACTGACGTCGATTACTTCCGCATCCTTGGGAATCCTGACGGAGGCCGCGGCGCCCACGGCAGCAATCTTCCCCGCAGAAATTACGACGACGCCATTTTCGATCGTGCCGTGCGAGACCGTAAGCAGCCTCCCACCCTTCAGAGCAAAAGTTTTCTGCTGCGCAAACGAAGTCGAGGAAAACAAGCAGAGTGTTGAAGCCAGAAGCACCTGGCCAACGACCAACGACCAACGGCCAAAGACGGTTCCTGACGACCGATGCCTTACGACCGAAGACTGCCTCATCACTCACCCTCCCGATAGTGCGGCATGCCGAAACCCGGCAACGAGCGGTCGAAGTAAATGTCTCCGTCGATCAGCACTTTGTCAGGCAGTCCGAAGCTGGAGAGCGGGTAACCATCCCACAACACCAGGTCGGCGTCCTTGCCCACTTCAATCGATCCCACGCGATCGTCGACGCCGATGATCCACGCCGGGTTGATGGTAATCATCCGCAGCGCCTCCTCTTCGGTGGCGCCGCCGTAGCGCATGGTCTTGGCCGCTTCCTGGTTCAGGCGGCGCGCAAAATCTTCGGAGTCGCTCTTGATCGCCACGCGCACTCCTTTGCGCATGGAGATCACGGCGTTCCACGGAATCGCATCCCAGGCTTCCTGCTTGTATCCCCACCAGTCGGAGAAGGTCGCGATGGCCACGCCCTGCGCGGCGAGATCGCCCGCAACCTTGTAAGCCTCGAGCGCATGATGGAAAGCCCGGACCTTATATCCGAATTCTTTTGCCATGGCCATCTCGGTGAGAAGTTCGTCGGCGCGATAGCAATGGATTTGCACCAGCAACTTGCCGCGTAAAACATCAGCCAGGGCTTCCAGCTTCAAATCGTGTTTGGGAGGCTTGGCGTCGTTGTCGCCGCGTTTTACCTTGGCGTTGTACTCGTCCCAGTCGCGCATGTAATCCTGCGCTTCCACCAGCGCAGCGCGCTGCACCGCAAAGTTGCCCATGCGCGTCGAGGGCAACTGGTCTTTGCTTCCGTACACTCGCTTGGGATTTTCGCCGCTGGCGAACTTGATGGAACGGGGAGCGCCGGGAAACAGCATCGCGTCGCGGTTCGCTCCATACTTGTGCTTGATCACCACAGCCTGTCCGCCAATCATGTTGGCCGACCCGTGTAGCAGCAACGAAGTGGTGACGCCGCCGGCCAGTCCGCGATAGATGGCTTTATCCTGATAATCGAAGGCATCCATCATCATCATTTGCGGAGTGACCGGGCTGGTGGCTTCGTTCACGTCATCGTCGAGTGCGATGTGCGAGTGGGAGTCGATAATTCCCGGCGTAAGATATTTCCCGCCGGCGTCGATCACGGTCGCACCGGCGGGAGCGTTAACATCCTTGCCGACAGCAGCGATCTTTCCATCCTTGATGTAGACGCTGCCGTTCTGAATATTGCCGTGGGTGACGGTCATGACCACGGCATTCCTGATCACAACTTCGTTTTTTACTGCCGGTTGCTGCGCCCAAGCGAGAAGGGATGCTCCGATGATTGCAAGGGATAATAGTCGGGTAACGCGTTTCATCGAGACAACTCCTGCGTCTCCGGTTTGTGGAAACACGGAACGCAAGATTCTATGAGTCGATGTGCTGACCGTCAACTAAAGACGCCGGCTGAATTTGTGACTGACGGCCTTCAACGACGGCGTCATGCTGAGCTTGCGAAGTATCTGGCGTGGAGCGGCCATGAAAGGAGGCCACCAATTGCAGCTGCGCGCAAGGTCCTTCGGGACTAAAGTTCCTCAGGATGACGCCATGGCCTTTACTGAAGCGGGCTGGGCGGGCGAGACGCCGTTCTCCATCCAGATCGCGGTATCATGAGCGGCGCGGGATCAACTCCTCCAGAGGACACAACACGTGAAAGCTTTGTTATGTTCCGCTTTGTTTGTGACACTCCTACTGCCGGCTCGGGCCGCCGAGTGTCCAAGTCATCAGGGCAAGGAAGCCGAAATCCTGGTTCAGATCGAGCAGTCTTGGGCGGCTGCTCTCGAATTGCGTGATGCCGACGCGGTCGGCTGCATTCTGGGCGACGAATTCCAGGATGTCGATCCCGGCGGCGCGCTGCACGACCGGGCGGAAACTCTGGCCCAAATTCCAACCCGCCGTCCCGGTAAAAATATCCTCAGCGAACTCAAACCCCACGTCTTCGGCGATTTCGGTTACATTCGCGGCCTGGCCACGCTGGTAAACGCGCAAGGCGACACCATCGCCAGAGTCCGGTTCACCGATATCTATGTTTATCGTGACAACCGCTGGCTGGCCGTCGCCGGTCAGGAGAGCCTGCTGTCGGCAGCCGCGAAATAATTCATGCGAGCCGTAGTGCAGCGAGTCAGTCGAGCCCGGGTCACCGTCGGCAGTGATGCAACCGGCGAAATCGGCCGGGGACTGCTCGTTCTCCTCGGAGTCGCAGCAGAGGACACCGAATCTGACGCCGACTATCTGGCGGGCAAGATCACAGGCTTACGAGTCTTCGAAGACAGCGATGGAAAGATGAACTTGTCCCTGCGTGACGTGGGGGGCGAGATGCTGGTGGTCTCGCAGTTCACACTCTACGGTGATGTGCGGCGTGGCAAACGTCCGTCGTTCGATCAGGCTGCTTCGCCTGAAACGGCCCGCCGGCTGTATGAATATTTTGTAGAGCAAGTCCGCGCGGCCGGGTTGCATTGCGAAACCGGCAGGTTTCAGGCAACGATGCAGGTCGAGCTGGTGAACCATGGCCCGGTTACGATCCTGCTGGATTCATCGAAAGCTTTCTAGAAAGTTGCTCTGACCCCGCTGGCTCCGGCTTTGCGCTCCCCAGAATTTCAAGAACATCGTTCCAGTTGTCCGCCCGCAATTCCGCCGCCTCGTTTGCATTGTGCGGAGCCGTAAACAGGATTCCCATACCGCGGAAGCCCCTGAAGTGCCGCGAACGATCGTCAATCAGCACATCGGCGTTGACGATTTCCTTGTCTCCGCAAAACACAATTCGGCTGGGCGGGATGAAAGGAAAATGAGTTTCCATCCACTGGAATTTATCGGCGAATGAACCCGGAACTTCCATGGCAGCGCTGGTGATGTAGACATCATGATTTCGGGAAAGCTCCAGAAGCGCCTCCTGGCTGCCCTCCATCACTTTCAGGTCTGCGAAGAATCCATCGGCATGTGCGACCGCGTAATACTCCTCGCGTAGTTCAGCCGGAATCAGCGCGCCCAGACCCTTCTTGCTGACCATGTCGGAGGTAAGATTCGCACCCACCCGCTGGTTGTAATGGCTCAGATGTTTACTGAAAGCGTCGGCGATGACCTCGTCCATATCCACCGCGATCCGCAATCTCTTCCCTGCCATATTCAACTTCAACTTCTTCCTTGGCGGACTCGCTTTCAGCACGATCGAGATCAGCACAAGGATTGTGGCGAGAGCGTTTGCCCAAATCACAGCCACCGCATGGATTCGAATACCGTAGGCCAGCCACAGCATTACTCCGGTCAGATACAGAAACAGCATGAAATAGGAAAGGTCTTCGCCGCCCTGCTTGCGCAGCTTCACGATCTGCGGGATGAATGCCCCCGTCGTGCAAATGGCAGCTATGATTCCAATGATGGCGGTCAGCGACATACCGGATACCCCTCTTTCATATTAGTAGATGACTCCAGAGGTCGATTCGTCCAATGAAATGTTTGGAAGCCTGTGATAACTTTCCCTTATGGCACTCGAAACCGAAGAGCTGGCCTCTTTTGTGGTGCTCGCCGAACAACTGCATTTCGGACGGGCAGCGGCGCGTCTGCACATTTCCCAGCCAGCGCTAAGCAAGCGCATCCGAAGCCTGGAAGACAAAGTCGGCGGTCCCCTGCTCGTCCGCAACCGGCGCGGGGTTGCGCTGACTCCCGCCGGCAGCATGTTTTATAAAGAAGCCCGCAGAATCGTCCACGACGTCGATGTGGCATTCGAAGCCGTGCGCGGCGCCACCAGCGGCGAACTCGGAAGGCTTCGCCTTGGCGTCGGCATGTCGACCGTACACAGCTTGGTTCCCCGCGCGCTGCTCAAATTCCGCGAAAGCTGCCCCGGGGTGGAAATCGAGATCGCCGACATGTCCACGCTCCGCCAGATCGAGGCCTTGATCGCCGGTCGCCTCGATGTCGGCTTTGTCCGCCTGCCCGTGAAGCATCCTCAGGTGGCGGTGCGAAAAGTACTAACTGAGCGGCTTACCATAGCCGCTTCGGAGAAGTTTACCGGGCCACTGACGTTGAAAGGCATTCAGGATCAGCCGTTCATTCTCATCGATCGCGGAGCCTCGGCGACTTATCACGATCACTGCATCAGCCTGTGCGACCGCTCGGGATTTACTCCGCGAATTGTCTACGAGCCCAACGACATGTTCACCATCCTCAACCTGGTGAGCGCCGGAATTGGCGTGTCCCTGGTGCCCCGCGCGGCCCGCGCCATGCATGTGAGTGGAGTGAAATTCGCGCCCGTCCACAGTTCATACGCGGAGTGGGACATCGGAATGGCCTGGAACAAAAAACTGGAATCGGAAATCATCCGGAGATTCGCCGGCGCACTGTCAGTCTGAGCTGAACTTGTAAGGTGCCACTTCGATCATGCCCTAGGTGGTCGCGAGATCCGCGATTCGCACCGCATCGGCGCAGGCGCGAACATCGTGAGTGCGGATAATGTGCGCGCCTTTCATGATCGCCACAGTTTCCGCGGCCAGAGTGCCGAAGAGGCGGTCTGAAACGGCCGGCTCGGTGCCGTTATTCGCCAGCGCGCGTCCAATAAAAGATTTTCGTGAAACTCCCACCAGCAGCGGGAAGCGCAGTTGGTGGAACTCTTCAAAACGCTTCAGCAATGGATAGTTTTCTTCCCGGTTCTTGCCGAATCCGAATCCAGGGTCGAGCACGATGCGTTCACGCTTCATGCCGGCGATCGCGGCCGCGTCGGCGCGTTCCCGCAATTCGCGCTTGACCACCGTCACCACGTCCGACAACGCCGGCAGAGTCTTCCATTCCTTCGGCCGCCCTCTCATGTGCATCAGAATCGCGCCACACTTGAGTTCAGCCAGCGTCTTTCGCATCTGCGGGTCCCATAGAAATCCGCTGACGTCGTTGACGATTTCCGCGCCTGCTTCTACCGCGGCGCGAGCGACCCCCGATTTGTAGGTATCGACAGAAATAGTCGCCTTCGGATTCTTTTGCTTCACCCCTGAAATTACGGGAATGACCCGGTCCAGTTCTTCTTTTTCGGAAACATCTCCAGCTTCGGCTCCGGAAGCCACCTTGGCTCCGGGCCGCGTGGACTCTCCGCCCACGTCAAGGATGTCAGCGCCATCCTGAAGAAGCTTGAGGCCGTACTCAACTGCCCGCGAACGATCGAAGTGAGCACCGCCGTCAGAAAACGAGTCCGGAGTGACGTTGACCACGCCCATGATCAGCGTGCGCTTTCCCAGCTGTACAGTCCGTGATCCAATCTGCCATTCAAACACCGGTCGCATGCAGCGATTCTAAACCCCCATGTGTACGTGTGGGGGCGGACACTCTTGTCCGCCGCCTTTGACTTTGACTGTGAATTTGACTTGAGCAGGTCAGCCAAGAGCATCCTTAGAATCCGTCAAAAACCGCCGGCAAAACCGGCGGACAAGAGTGTCCGTCCCCCACACAATCCCCGATGTACAATTCTCCACGATGCGCCGCATGCGCCTCTTACCGCGGTTCGCCTTGTGCCTGTTGCTGTGTACGCAACTGCATGCCGCCTCGCGCAAGCCACTCGACAAGCGCATCAATGCCATCCTGCAGTCTCCTGACCTCGCGCGCGGTTTCTGGGGCATCGAAGTCGTTTCGCTGCCCGCGGGCAAGGTCGTTTACACCCGCGACGCGGACAAGCTCTTCACGCCCGCTTCCAACACAAAATTATTCACCACCGCAGCGGCCACGGCCTTGATCGGGCCGGATTACACGTTCCACACCACGGTCGAAACCAACGGCACGCTCGACACACACGGCCGTCTTACTGGAGACCTGGTCCTGGTGGGGCGTGGCGATCCCAATCTTTCCGGCCGAGAATTGCCCTACGCGGTGCGCACCCAACGCAATGATCATCCCATCCGCGTGCTCGAGCAGTTGGCTGACACTCTCTCGCAAAAGGGAGTGAAGTACGTGGACGGCGACGTCATTGCCGACGACTCCTACTTCGCCTTCGAGCGTTACGGCGAGGGCTGGAGTCAGGACGACCTGGTCTGGGCCGACGGCGCACCCGTCTCCGCTCTCACCATCAATGACAACGTAGTTTTCGTGAACATCCTGCCCGCCGATCGTGCCGGCGATCGCGCATTCGTCAGCGTTACCCCGTTTGCCGATTACTATCGCATCGATAATCGCATCATGACCACGCCCGCGGGCACGGGCCGCAAGATCTTCATCAACCGCGAACCCGGCGCTACCACGCTGACCCTTTGGGGCAACATGCCGATCGGGGACGCCGGGGCCAACGAGGCTCTCGCCATCGAAGATCCGGCAGAGTTTGCCGCAGATCTGTTTCGCCACCTGTTGGAGGTGCGCGGCATCGCGGTGTATGGCAAGCAGAAGACCCGGCACACCGAGTTATCCAGTCTTTCGACTCTGACGGTCACGGCTTCCGCCGCCGCGCGCGGAGGCGACGAGTCTGCGCGGGCGTTTCAAAACCAGCCTCTGGTGCTGGCCAGCTACCAGTCGAAGCCGTTAATTGAGGATGTCCGGGTTATCAACAAAGTCAGCCAGAATCTGCATGCCGAAATTCTGCTGCGCCTGCTGGGACGGGAAAAAGGTACAGCGGGGACGGTCGAAGGCGGGCTCGAAGTGCTGCGCGGATTTCTCAACCAGATTGGGATCACGGCGAGACCAGTATGCGTTTCACGATGGATCGGGCCTCTCGCGGCAAAACCTGGTGACTCCGCATGCCGTCGTCCAGTTGCTGCGCTACGCTGACTCGCAACCCTGGGGCGCAAGTTTTCGCGATACGCTTCCCTTGTCCGGTACTGACGGTTCTCTTTCCAATCGTTTCAAGAATGTGGATGCGCAAGGCCGTGTGCATGCGAAAACCGGCTCGCTGGGCGGGGTCAAAGCCCTGTCAGGATACGCCACGACGAATCACGGTCAGGTGGTTGCGTTTTCCATCCTGTCGAACAACTTCAATCTGCCCGACAAACGCGTCAACGAAGTCATCGACAACATCGTCGCCGAAATCCTGAACGACGACAAACCCAAAAAATAATGTGAGTGTGGGGCGGACACTCTTGTCCGCCGCACTTGACTCTGATTTGCTTTTCAATTTTGTCTTGATTGTGACTTTGACGCTGATCGAAGGACCGCTCGAAACGACGCGATGGAGCAACGACTGCAACATCAAAGTCAAAAGCGGGCGGACAACAGTGTCCGCCCCACACACGCTATCGCGGCCTGCTCTTGGCTTGCCGGCCACGCATAGCACGCGCGGCGCCCGGGCCTGTTCCGGTCGGCGGCTTCCGCATGCCTCCCAGCAGGTCCCTTAAAACGACGGCGTTATTGTGTTCCGCATTTTTCGAAGCGAACAGCAACGTGAGGTTTCTCTTCCGATGCGCCAGCCGGTAAAGTTCATCAAGAGACTTTGCCGCCTGGGGCAACGCCAGCTCCTTGAGATAACGCTTGCGGAAAGTCAGCCAGTTTTCCGGACGGGCATGGAACCATTGCCGCAGTTCGTCCGAAGGTGCAAGTTCGCGCAGCCAGGCATGAAGAGCGGCACGGTCTTTGCTGATTCCGCGCGGCCACAGCCGGTCGACCAGAACGCGATAGCCGTCGCCGCGCGCGGCCGCTTCGTAGACTCGTTTGACGATAACGCGTTGGATGGCAGCGGGCATGGGCGTGCTCTACTATTGTACTTCTGCATCAGGATTCGCATTTTCGCCTGACTGCTTTCGAGGGACCAATGAAAATTTGTCACTTTTCCGCGCTCGGCTCACCGCTCCGGAATTGCGGCGCTCTTGTTCTCGCGGCAGCCGTTCTGATGCTGGCGATGGGCTGCGACGTGCAGCGCCGCAAGAGCGATGCCGAACTTGGATTGACCGCGCAACAAGCCGCCGGACGCCGCCTTTACGACCAATATTGCGATCGCTGCCACGAACCGTACTCATCGCGCGACAAGAAAGGACGCAGCCTGCAAGGCGTCTTCAAGAAAAAGTTCCTGCCGGAAAGCGGAATGCCGGCAAATGACGAACGCGTCGGCGAAATGATCGTAACCGGCCGCAACATGATGCCGGCCTTCGGCCAAACCCTGTCCCAACCACAGATCCAGGATCTGCTGGTGTACCTCCACACCCTGTAAGCCACCGCACCCCATGCAGGGACAGGTTTCCGACCCGTCCAGGTCGAGCGCAGCTCGACA
>CAWCHA010000003.1:0-12500 GCA_963795245.1 Terriglobia bacterium
CCGCCAGCACTACACCCGCAATCTCATCGATAAAACTCCGCTCTACGAACTGGTCGCCATCTGCTGGGAAATCGGCCAAACCAGTTCGGTGCACAACCATCGCGAACAAAATTGCTGGATGGCGGTTCCCGTCGGACGCCTGCGAGTGGAAAACTATCCACGATCTCGCAAAACCTCGATCAGGGCACATGCAATCTGGAAACTGCCGACACGGTCGAAATGAATCCCCGCCAGCCCTGCGCCGTGGATCCTCTGGAGCCGGTGCACCGCGTCTACAATCCCCGCGAGTTCAACCAGCGTGCGGTCAGCCTGCACGTCTATTCCCGCCCTTTCGATACCTGCGTGGTCTATTCGCAGGAACAGGGCACGTGCGGGGTGATCAAGCTGCAATACCAAACCGAATACGGCAAACCGTCCAGGAACAGCGTAAATGTAGGCGCGAGCTTCGCCGTGCGGAGCGCCACGACTGTACCGAGGAATCCCGCTCGTGCGCACCGCAGACGACCGGGACGCTCGGCCTCATCCCTGCTAAACTTAGCTGTTGCCTCCCCAAAGAAAATCGTCGCCGGTTACTCCGGCATAACGCCGCCATCCGGGGCCGACGCCTGCCGCCCCCTGCGCCCAAGCCGAAGGCCAGCGACGGCCGCCGCATCTTCCTGATGGACGCCATGTCGTTCATCTTCCGCGCCTATCACGCCATGGCGCGGCAGCGCGGCATGTCGACCAAGACCGGCATTCCTACCGCGGCAACTTACGTTTTCGTCAACATGTTGCGCAAGTTGCGCGACGATTTCTCGCCCGAATATCTGGCCGCGGTTTTCGATGTCGCCGCGCCCACTTTCCGCAAACAGGAAGCCGAAGCCATCACCAAGGTTCGCAAGTTCGACCTCAAAACCCAGACCTTTCAGGAAATCGAATATCACGGATACAAAGCCAACCGCAGCGAAATGCCTGCCGAGCTGGTGCAGCAGGTGCCATACATCCGCCGCGCTCTCGAAGCCTATCGCATTCCGATCCTCGAACTTGCTGGCTACGAAGCCGACGATGTCATCGGCACACTGGCCCGCCAGGCCGCCGAGCAGTCATATCATGTGTACGTCGTTTCCAGCGACAAGGACATGCTGCAACTGGTGAACGACCGCGTCCTGGTGCTGAATCCGCCAAAAGATAATCTGATTTGCGATGCGCAGAAAGTGGAAGAAATTCTCGGCGTGCCTCCCGAGCGCGTCGTGGACGTCATGGCCCTGCGCGGCGACACCATCGACAACATTCCCGGCGCGCCGGGCATCGGCGACAAAGGCTCGGTCGAAATCATCAGGCGTTTCGGCACCGTCGAGCAGGCGCTCGACCGCGCCGCCGAGGTGGAAAAGAAAACCTATCGCGAGTCGCTCCAAAACAATCGCGACATCGTTCTGTTCAGCAAACGCATGGTGACGATCGATTGCAATGTTCCCGTTGATCTGGATGTGGAAGCCATGCGGGCGGGCGCGCCTGACGTCGAAGCCCTGCGCGCCTTGTTCACCGAGCTGGAGTTCACTTCTCTGCTGAAAGAATTGCTGCCGGTCGTCGAAGTTACCGAGGCGCACTATACCGAAGCGAAGTCCGCGGCCGACGTCGAGGCCGTGCTGAAGAAAGTTTCATCAGCGAAGTCCGCTGGCGGTCGCGATCGAAGCGGAGACCGCCGTCGACGCCGATGAAGACGAGGAAGAAGTCGACGAGCCGCAGGAAAGCATGCTGCCGCTGACTGACGCCGCCGCCGAAGTCGTCTCCGGCAGAACCGTCGCAATTTCCGCGGGCGCCGGTACGGCCGTGACCGTGTCGCTGCAGGCGAAGCAGGCTCGCGCCTGCGTTCCGCGCTCGAAGATGAAACTGTCCCGAAGTCGATCCACGACTACAAGGCGGCCATCCACGCTCTCGATCCGCAAGGAATCACGGTGCGCGGGGTCGATGCACGATCCCATGCTGTATTCCTACCTGCTCGATCCCACGTATTCTTCGCACCGCCTGCCTGAAGTCGCTCTGCGCCGATTCAATCTCAAACTGAGCGGCACGCTGGCCGAATCGGCCGACGTCACTGGACGCTTCGCCGCCGCGCTGCGCCGACATCGAAAGCAGGCCTGCTGAAGCTTATGAGGAGATCGATTTGCCCCTGGTCGCCGGTGCTGGCGCGCATGGAGCAGGCCGGGGTCAAGATCGATCGCCAAGTGCTGGCGGAAATGTCGTCGCGCCTGGAGCGCGAAGTTGACGCCAAAGCCGAAAGAAATTTACGAGCTCTCCGGATCGCAATTCAACATCAATTCTCCCAAGCAACTGGGCGACGTGCTCTTCAACAAAATGAATCTGCCCAAGCCGGTGAAGTACGGCAAGGGCAAAACGATATCCACCGCGGTCGATGTGCTGGAAGATCTGGCCCTGACCCACGATGTCGCGCGCATGGTGCTGGAATACCGCCAGCTCTCGAAACTAAATCGACTTACGTGGACGCGCTGCCCGCGCTGCTGAATCCCGCCACCGGCCGCCTGCACACGACTTCGGTCAGACCGGAACCGCCACGGGAAGGCTGTCGTCCGCGAATCCGAATCTGCAAAACATTCCCATCCGCACCGAACTGGGCCGCGAGATTCGCGCCGCTTTCACCGCCGAACCCGGCCACGTACTGCTGGCCGCGGATTATTCGCAGATCGAATTGCGGCTGCTCGCGCACTTCTCGAAAGATCCGTTGCTGGTGGAAGCCTACCGCCGCGGCGACGACATCCACACCCTCACCGCCTCGCAAGTCTTCGGCGTGCCGCCGCTCATGGTCACTGCCGACCATCGCCGCCAGGCCAAGGTCGTGAACTTCGGAATCGTCTACGGGCTCTCGGCCTTCGGCCTTTCGCAGAATCTCGGCATCGAACCCTGGGAGGCCAAGCAATTCATCGACGCTTATTTCGAAAAGTACAAAGGCGTGCGCACTTTCATCGATGAGACTCTGGAACAAGCCCGCCGCGACCAGAAAGTAAGAACACTTTTCGGCCGCGTCCGTCCGATCCCCGACATCAACAGCAAGAACGTCAACCTGCGCGGATTTGCCGAACGCACCGCCGTCAACACTCCGCTGCAAGGCACAGCCGCGGACTTGATCAAGATTGCCATGATCCGCATCGACGCGGCTCTGCGCGAACGAGGACTGAAATCGCGCATGACTCTGCAGGTGCACGACGAACTGGTCTTCGAAGTCCCGGAAGAAGAACTCGACGTGATGCGCACCCTGGTGCGCGAGCAGATGGAAAAAGTCCATCCGCTGACGGTGCCACTGCTGGTGGAAATCGGCGCAGGTCAAAACTGGCGCGACCTGGATTAAACGCAAGGTCCACCACTGCCCGTGTAGGGACGGGTCTTCGACCCTTCAGCTCAGCGCAAGCTCTGACTCCGTCTTCTCGCCGTTCGAATCTTAAGATGAAATTCGGGGATGAAATTGCGGGGCTGAGATACCTGCACAAACCGACCTCGCCGAGCCCCGCTCGGGTCGGAGACCCGTCCCCACATGGCCGGTGGTGGCTACGCTCCCAGAGCCTGCTTGATCGCGCCAGCGATATTCTGCGCCAGCACTTTCATCTTCGTTTCCGATTCCGCTTCTACCATCACTCGGGCCAGCGCTTCCGTTCCCGAATAGCGCACCACCACGCGCCCGTTCCCATCGAGCTCGCGCTCGGCGGCGTCGATCGCCCTCTGGATCTCCGGCACTTTGGAAAACGGAATTTTCTCCCGCACTCGCACATTTGAATCGTCTGCGGAAAAACTTTCAGATCGCTCACCAGATCGGCCAGCGGCTTTCCACTCGGACCATCGTTTCCATCACCCGCAGAGCCGTCAGCAGGCCATCACCGGTGGTAGCTTCGCCGTCCCGAAAAATAATGTGTCCGGACTGTTCTCCGCCCAGCACCGCTCCGCTCTTCTGCATTTCTTCCAGCACATACTTGTCGCCGACATTGGCGCGCAGCATGCGAATCCCGGAATTTCGCAGCGCAATTTCCAGCCCCATATTCGACATGGTGGTCGCGACCACCGTCTCCCCCGGCAGAGCTCCTGCGATTTCATGTGCCGCGCCGCCAGCAAAATCACCGCATCGCCATTCACCACACGACCGTTCGCATCGCTGAACAGCACCCGGTCGGCATCGCCATCGAAGGTAACGCCCAGATCGAATTGTCCCGGCTTTTCCGCCACTGCTTTGGCTACCGTTTCAGGATGCAGCGCTCCGCAGCCTTCATTGATATTCTTGCCGTCCGGCGAGCTGAGAAAAGTGGCCTTGACATTGCACAGATGGAACAGTTCCGGCGCCTCCGCTGTCGCCGCGCCATTCGCGCAATCCACCAGCACGCGCAGCCCGCTCAAATCCGTACTCACATTCTCCGCCAGCCACTTGATATAGGCATGGCGCAGTTCCGCCTGTCCGGGAAGGCTGGGTCCATTGAAGGACGATCCACGTGAGCCTCAGGATTCTGCAGCAACGCAAAAATTTCCTGCTCGATGGCGATCTCATGCGCGTCCGGCAATTTGTAGCCATCGCCGGAAAAAACTTTGATGCCATTGTCGGTCCACGGATTATGCGACGCCGAAATCACCACGCCCGCCGCATACTTCCGCGAGCGCGCCAGATAAGCCACGCCCGGCGTTGTAATCACACCCGCGCTATGGACTTCAATTCCACTGGCGGTCAGTCCGTGCGTGACGCGGTCGGCGATCCATGCGCTCGATTCGCGCGTGTCCTGCCCAATCACGACGCCGTCCGGTTCCTCCGGAACGTTTCAGATCATGGCCCAGGGCGCGGCCAATCATGTAAGTGCTGTCCTGGGTCAGGGGAAATTCGCCGGCAACGCCGCGAATCCCATCGGTTCCAAAGAGCTGTCGCGTTTGGGATGTCATACTGGATTGCAACTGCTTCAGCGGCCGCCGTTCCGGCCGGGACTTTCTCCATAATAACCGTCACCCGCACCGGATTGGGATTCATAACTTGCACCAAAGGATCAGAGACGTAAGCATGCCGTACGAATGTGGCCCGATCCATGGTTCCGCTCACATCCACCGGGTCGGTAATCGCGGCTTCGACCGCCTCCACCCGTTTCTTCGGCCCGCTGATCGTAATCGTCGGCGGCTCCGACACAATCTGTCCAATCTGTAACCGGCTGCGAAATTCCGAAAACCCGCGGATGCACCGGAACCTGCCGGGTAAGCCGAGCATCGAAAGTCAGATGAAACTGGCTGGGAATGACCTGTACGACTTCCAGACTTCGGGTTGATGAATTTGCTGCGCCGTCAGATCGAAAGTGCGCTCGCCCGGCTTCATCCCGCCGAGTTCGATGTCGGCATAAACGTCCGCCGGTTGCAGACGCCGCACCACGCGCTGCGGACCACGCACCCGAATCTGCGCCGCGGAATACTCTCCGTACTGATTTCCAGGTTCTCCGGGATGTTGTGGAATTCGATGGGAACATCGACCGCGACTTCCGCCACCGGATCGCGCGCGACCGCCAGCCACAATCCCACCGCCAGCGCCAGCGACAACAACTTCAACCCAAGATTGTGCAGCACGTGCGACTGAATGAAATCTTTCACTAGCGGTCGCCACCTGGAGCACTCGCGTGTCGCTCGCATGCGGAGGCGATAGTCTCGGCGAGTCATCTCTCTGCGAGTCATACCGCAGTAATCGCCAGAACCGGTATTCTCGGCGCCGTTTGTCATCACCGTCGGCAAAGTTGAAGGCGGCACATAGCGCCGCAGCAATTCTCCCATGCGCTCGCGCAATTGCTCCACGGTCAGATCGCGCTCAATGGTTCCGCCCACCGCCAGGCTGATGGCTCCAGTCTCCTCGGAAACAATGACCGCAATGGCATCGGTCTCTTCGGTCACGCCGATGCCGGCACGATGCCGCGTTCCCAGTTGGGTTGAGAGAACAGGATTCATCGACAGCGGCAGAAAACATGCCGCCGCCGCAACGCGGTCTTTCTGCACAATCACCGCGCCATCATGCAACGGCGCGCTGGGACGAAAAATCGTCGCCAGCAGATCGTAGGAAAGATGCGCGTCCAGCGGCACCCCACTCTCGATATAAGTGCGCAACCCGATTTCCCGCTCAATGATGATCAGCGCGCCAGTCTGGTTCTGCGAAAACAAATTGGCGGCAAGAACAATGTCGTCGTAAGCGTCGGCCTCTGCGCCCGCAGTCCTGCTGCGCAAGAGCCTGCGTCCTAAACGCGCCAGCGCCTGCCGGATCTCTCCCGCGAAAATCACGATCAACGCGAACACTGCATACGGCAACAGATTGCTCAGCAGCCAGTTCAGCGTGGTCAGTTCGCCGGCCCGCGAAAAATAAAATGCCAGCGCCAGCGCCGCCACGCCTACCAGCATGTAGGCCGCGCGCGTGCCCTTGATCAGCACCAGCAGTTCGTAAATGATGAACGCAACCAACAGAATGTCGACGACCGAAATGATCGACATGTGCGGCCACGGCGCGGCAAAAAACTTCACTAGCTACCCCTCTTCAGAAAATAAGCGCGTCAGTAAGGGACAAACTTAATTGTAATCCAGAGTGAAGCAATTCCAGCTATGTTGATCGAAATAAAGGATTTGTAAAGAAATATGCAATCACCACACGGAGCAACCGGACCGTGTGTAAGGACGGGTCTCCGACCTCGTCCAGGTCGAGCGCAGCTCGACAAAGCTTTTTGCCAAACGTCTACTTCTCGGGCAGTGGGCCAATGTGAATCTTAAGCGCCGTCATCCCTAGGAAGTGGAGCATTCGCGAAAGCGAGCGCTCCCGACGATTGGGCCTATGGCACCCAGGATGACAACGCCTTCCAAAGACTTAACGGCAGCATCAGAAAAACGCGTTCCAAGCTGACCACTTTCATCCCTCTACGTCCGCCGCTTCACCGTCGCGGAAACCGATCCCTTCGCCAGTCGCGCCGAAATCTCATCCCCGACTTTCACCTGCTCGGCATCCTTCAAAAGAGCTCCCGAGGAATCAAACACCAAAGCGTACCCACGATCCAGAATCGCCAGCGGAGAAAGCGCTTCGAGTTGCCCGGTCAATTGATTAAGCACCCCTCGTTGTCGCAAGAGCAAAGTACGAGCACTGGCGGCAAGCGCCGCAACACGAGAATCGAGTTCCCTGCGAATGCCGCCAAGCATGCGTCGGACGTCATAATGCCGCACCGCCGCGGACGCCGCTTCTACTCGCCGCCGCTGCAGTTCCAGAATCTGCCGCTCGGCCCGGTCCATCCGGTTCTTCAGATCATCCAGCTTTTGCTGACGCCGGTTGATCACATCCACCATGCGCCCAAATGCGCCGTGCTGTGCCACCTCAGTCAGCGCCTGCCGCCACATCAGCAACCGGTAACGCATGCCGCGAACCAGTCGCTGACGCAACGCCTCCGCCTGGTCCTCTACTTCCTGCCGCGAACGGATCACCAACTCAGCCGCGGCCGAAGGCGTGGGAGCCCGCAGGTCGGCCACGAAATCGATGATGGTGAAATCAGTCTCATGCCCCACCGCGGAAATCACCGGAATTTCGGACGCAGCCACAATCCGCGCCAGCCCTTCGTTATTAAACGCAGCCAGGTCCTCCGCCGAACCGCCGCCCCGCGCCACGATGATGACGTCCACGTTGCGGGCTTTGTTGAAGTAACGAATACCTGCGCTCACGTCAGAGCCCGCCGCTTCTCCCTGCACCTGCGCTGGAAAAATCAAAACTCTAACCGAGTGATGCCTCCGCAGCAGAACATTCAGAATGTCGCGCAACGCCGCCGCCTGAGGAGAAGTCACAATCCCGATCCTCCGCGGCAAAGTCGGAATCGGCTTCTTGCGCGCGGGGTCGAACAGGCCTTCGCCTTCCAGCTTCGCCTTCAGTTGCTCGAATGCGATCTGCAAAGCGCCGGCGCCCTTGGGCTCCAGATACTCCGCCGAAATCTGCAGCTCGCCACGATCTTCGTAAATCGTGACCCGGCCGCGCAGCACCACCTGCATTCCATTCTCAGGACGAAACCGCAACAACCGCGCCTGCGAGCGAAACATCACCGCACGAATCTGCGAATTCGAATCTTTCAATGTGAAATAAAGATGCCCCGAATCGTGCGCCCGGAAATTCGAAATCTCGCCCTCCACCCAGGCGTCACCATATTCACGCTCAATATGCGTGCGCACCGCCGCCACCAGATCGCGCACCGTCCAAATGCGCCGGTCAGGAGGCTTGAAACTGAATCCGAGTTGGTCGGTAGAAGACACTGCAGGAAAGTTTATCAGCCCAGGTTGTGTGGGGCGGACACTCTTGTCCGCCGCTTTTGACGTCGATCTTGTTGTTGATTTTCCGAAAATCAAACCAAAGTCAAGAGCGGCGGACAGGAGTGTCCGTCCCACATCCAACTGACCTACCGCCGGAAACGCCCAATGAAATACATCACCAGCGAAAGCAGCACGCTCACCACAATCGAAGTCGCCAACGGAAAATAAAATGTGCTGTTCTTGCCCCGGTAAACAATGTCCCCGGGGAGCCGTCCCAGCGGAATATTCGCCCGCCCCAACAAAACCAACACCAGCCCAACGCCGGCGACAAGCACGCCAACCACCACCAACATTCTCCCCAGATCACTCATGCAATTTCAGTCTAAACCGTCCTCCGTGTCCTCTGTGGTTAATGCTAAAATCGCGCTCGATGAAACGACTCTGTCTTCTGTTCGCCACCATGCTTTTCGCAGTCCTGGCCGCCGCGCAAGCCGCCGCCCCCATCATCGAGATCACCGCCGAGCCCAGTCATCACCTGCTGTTCGAGAACCCGTACGCCCGCGCCTTCAAGATCGACCTCGCGCCCCACGCCGCCATGGTCGTGCACCATCATCGCTACGACTACATCTTCGTGGTCCTCGCCGCATCGAAAATTGAAAACGATATCGTCGGCAAAGACCCGTTCCTGCGCACTTTTCAGGACGGCGAAACCGTCTTCGTGCCGGGCCCCTTCGCCCACACCGCCAAAAATCTCACGGATAAACCTTTTCAGGTAATCGCCGTCGAACTCCTGCAAGGCGACAAGCTCCAACCCTCCCGTAAATGGGACGAAGACCGCGGCCTCCACATCCTGAACGGCGGCACCCAGGACATCCTCTTCGTCAAAGACAACGTCCGCGCCACCGACCTCCAGCTCAATCCCGGCGGCGTCGTCCCCAAACATCACCACAACGGACCGCACGTAGTCGTTGCCATCACCGATCTGCATCTGCGCAGCGATATCGAAGGCAAAGCCCCAGCCAACATCGAATTCAAAGCCGGAGAAGCCGCCTGGGTCAAAGCCGGCGACACCCACACCCTCACGAACATAGGCACAAAAAACGCCAGACTAATCACCCTGGAATTCTGATCAGAAGATTTTGCCTCAACCTGAAGCGCAGGAGACCACCCCAAACCGTGTAGGGATGGGCGCCCGTCCAGCCGAGCAAAGCTCGGCAAAAAGATTTTGTCCATGTGGCGCGGACACTCCTGTCCGCGTGTCGCCAGCGCAATGAAAGATGTCCGCCGACAAAATCGTCGAATCCTGTCTATACCGCAAAACTACACGATCGCTCTCATCCCACTGCAAGCAAGCCAAATAAATCGCCGGCGCGCATGTCCCATTTCCCCGCTTCCACTGGTTAAACTATAGATAGGAAGAAATAAGGCGCGGACGCCGGGGTTCCACAACCCGACGCACGCGCCTTTTTCCATGAGGGACACATGCTAAAAACCCAACCCAAACCGCCGCCCACTCTCGGCAGTCTTATCACGAACAGCAAACTCCGCGGCGAATGGGCCGAGCTTCGTTTCATGACCCGCGTCGCCGAACACGGCATCATGATCTCCAAGCCCTGGGGAGACTCAGCCCGCTACGATCTCATGATCGAACACCACGGCCGCGTCCTCCGCATCCAGGTCAAATCCACCATGCGCATCGTCCGCGGATGCTACCGCTGCCACCTCCCCACCTCATCCCGTTGTCATCCTGAAGCCCGCGCCGTCCCAAAAAACTGTCATCCTGAGGCGACAGCTCTATCGTCGCCGAAGGACCCAGGCGCGCCGCGCGAAGCCTCACGCACTTTGCGAGGCAATAATTCGCGCGTCAGGCGCGCATCCAAATCGGAAGCCATTGAGCATGACCAGAACCAGATCGACTTCGTGGCCGCCTACATCATCCCGCTCGACCTCTGGTACATCCTCCCCGCCCCAATCACCACCCGCCTCCACGGACACATCTCCCTGTCCCCACATCGCAAGGGCCACAAATACGAGCCCTACCTGGAAGCCTGGCACCTGTTACTCTGACAGACCGAAGCAAAGGGTATACTTTCGCACGGTTCGTTGCTTCGAGGATCCGACCATTGTAAGATTGAGGGTGCTGGAATCGAAGCGGTCAATTCTCGGTCGGACATCCCATCGCATACTATTGAAATTGTGCTT
Organism: Terriglobia bacterium; assembly: GCA_963795245.1. Taxonomy (GTDB): domain Bacteria; phylum Acidobacteriota; class Terriglobia; order Terriglobales; family Acidobacteriaceae; genus JAIQFF01. Next base: position 10,465 of record CAWCHA010000003.1, read on the forward strand.
GCGCACAAGTGTCACATCCGTTAAGGTCCCGTGGGTGTGGGAGAGCGCTACTTGCCAAAGCTGAACATACCCTCTCGCTATAAGACATCAATAGCGAAAATCCAGGTGCTGACGCCTGCAGCATTTTCCGAACTCACCTCTGCGTTGGAGAATTTTCAGCCTGCTTCTGTAAACAAAGACGTCATTTCGCGCATCGCGGGAGCGGCACCGCATGCTGCATCTGAGGATGTTGAGCGAATCTTGGAGACTTTGGTTGGGCTCCACATGGCAATGGCTGTAACAGATGTGCCTTTGGAGCAGTTCTGTTCTGATATTGCCGACGAAATTCAGGTCGATGGTCACGGAGCTTTTGCCTCGGGTTCTCAAGAGCGTCAAAAGTTTGTGGCCCGATTGCAGACTCTGTTGGGGTTTGAGTCGCTCGCAATCGGAGCAAAGGCCAAGGATCTGCAGGTAGATCACGGGCATGTCTACGCAAACGGGAGAGTGATTACGGACATAAGGCCAGTATTTCGGCGCGAGCCTGACGAGTCACCGGCTGGGATGGTGCTTTTTCATACTTTAAAGCTGACCTACTGGGACCGAGCTGGGGAAGGGGACAGGGCGAACTTCTATATTGCGCTCGACGAGAATGACGTTAGTAATTTGAAAAGGCTTTTGGAGCGCGCTGAAATGAAGGCTAAGACATTGCGTTCCCAGCTCCAGAGCTCAGGCATGCCGATCTTGGGTGATATGAGAAACAGCTAATGCAGTCAATATATCGCGACAATGAATACGATGAGCGGGCTCACGATTGGTCATCCAGTGTCTTTTTAGATGACGACATGCCCTGTTATTTGTACTCGGGGTCGGTCCTCCAGAGCCACAAATATTCGAAGGAGTCGAGTCACGGTTACATAATCGTGGATTTAGGCTGTGGCGCGATCAAGCATCAAGGATTGTACTGTTCTGGATATCCATTGTCTGATGAAAATGTAGTGGCAGACGCAGTAACTGCAATATTCGGTAATTTAGAGGATCCGACCTGTCGCCATTCCATTCTCCATGGAGCTGCCAAAGCTAGCCCAATCATTGACTGGAGTGCCGTTCCGGTTATTGGGCGCAATCTGCTCTATGGTTCGGATGTCGTCGAATCACCTGTTGAGCGGGAATTCCTAGAGCATGCCAAAAAGTGGAGTGATGAAACAGCCTACTTTTCATCTTCTACGCAGATAGTATTGCATCCGAGTTATCAGCGAATCATCGGCCTGGGGCCAGACGTCCTGCCGTTCATCTTTCGCGATCTGCTAAGTGAGGATCGTGACTGGTTCTGGGCCCTGCTTGCAATAACGGGTGACAACCCTGTTGCTCCTGAGGACGCGGGAGATGTGCCTAAAATGCTCCAGTCTTGGCTGCGTTGGGGTAAGGACCACGGCTACATTTGAGAGATGACAGATATTGAATCAGCGTTTCCGAATCTTCGAACCGAAAACTACCAAATCACGAGCCCAAAAACTCGGAACTATAATTGCGTAGCGTGGGCTGCCGGCGAAGCATCACGATGGTGGTGGCCGGCGGATCCGCGAATTTATTTTTGGCCACCAGATATCCCACGCGAAGTGACCGTCGAAGCGTTCATTCGAGCTTTTGAGAGTCGTGGCTATGCGATTTGTGAGAATGGTAGTGTTGAAGCAAATTACGAGAAGATTGCGTTGTTCGTGGATGCGGCGGGCACCCCTACTCATATGGCACGACAATTGGAATCAGGCCATTGGACAAGCAAGCTGGGACGTCTTGAGGATATTCGACACGATGAGTTGGCCGGAGTGGAGGGCGATAGCTATGGCCGCGTGGGGTATTTCTTGAGGAAGCCGAAAATAGTCACAAGCGCTGCCTCAAATTTGTAACCTACCCCCTTGCACATTTCCATATTCATCTGATATAAACAATTCACCGAGAGCAGTGTGTGGCTAGTCGGACGAATTTTGTGAAACTCTCGTCGCTCGTCCGGCATCAAACGAGAACAGGTTAATTCCTGCAAATCAGTCCCGGCCACGGGG
>CAWCHA010000003.1:15000-667222 GCA_963795245.1 Terriglobia bacterium
GGAGACTGCATTCAAGGGGCTGTAGCTCAGCTGGGAGAGCGCCTGGTTTGCAACCAGGAGGCCACCGGTTCGATCCCGGTCAGCTCCACCAAAGCTCAATCAAACCACTAGCCCGATGTTGGGCGCCAACTGTGACAACCATGATTCTGTTCACGGTTCAAGAAAGTCGCTTGGCGCCGAACATTGGGTTGGAAAGACTTTTGAAGTTTGCACACTTCGGAGTCGAGTAAGACCCATACCTGCTTAGGCAGGGTGATCCAGCGCAAGCTGGTGAGGACGATATTTGACAACTGAATAGATTGGGCAATCTACAAGGCTGTAAATTTTTATGAGTGCCTAGAGAGAAGCCTGCTGGTGTGCGGAGGAGTTTCGCCGCTCTGATTTCATGTTCCGGGTTCGCCTGGAGTGAGAGATTCGAGATGTGAAGCAGTGATTCCGTGCGAGGAGCAGGCAGACAGGCCCATAGAGTTGAATCGGTGTGTGGGAGGTTGAGCTTAAAGCTAATGGCCAAAAGCCAGGAGCTGGCAGCGAAGCCGTCCGTGTGTCGAGTAAATTTTATGGTCAAGCTACTAAGGGCGCATGGTGGATGCCTTGGCAGAAGCAGGCGATGAAGGACGTGGCAAGCTGCGATAAGCCTCGGGGAGCCGCAAGCAGGCATTGATCCGGGGATTTCCGAATGGGGAAACCCACACAGGCAAAACCTGTGTACGGCCCGATGAATCCATAGTCGGGCACGAGCGAACCCTGGGAAGTGAACCATCTCAGTACCAGGAGGAAAATAAAGAAACCTCGATTCCGAAAGTAGTGGCGAGCGAAATCGGAATTAGCCTAAACCAGTCATACCTTCGGGTGTGGCCGGGGTTGTAGGGTCGACAATAGTAGAGTTAACAATCCAGTCGTTAGCCAAATCCCGCTGGAAAGCGGAGCCATAGGGTGTGATAGCCACGTAGGCGAAAACGAACTGGACTCGAAGTCGATACCTGAGTACCGCGGAGCACGAGAAACTTTGCGGGAAGCTACGGGGACCATCCCGTAAGGCTAAATACTAGCTTCTGACCGATAGTGAACCAGTACCGTGAGGGAAAGGCGAAAAGAACCCCTGCGAGGGGAGTGAAATAGTACCTGAAACCGTGTGCCTACAAACGGTGGGAGGACTATGCCGCGTAAGCGGAAAGTCTGACCGCGTGCCTATTGCATAATGAGCCGGCTAGTTATTCTTGTCAGCAAGGTTAAGCGAAAGCGAGCCGTAGCGAAAGCGAGTCCTAATAGGGCGAATCAGTTGGCAGGAATAGACGCGAAGCGGGATGATCTACCCTTGGCCAGGCTGAAGGTAGGGTAAAACCTACTGGAGGGCCGAACGGGTGTTTGTTGAAAAAAGCTCCGATGAGCTGAGGGTAGGGGTGAAAGGCTAATCAAATTCCGTGATAGCTCGTTCTCTCCGAAATAGCTTTAGGGCTAGCCTCGTGTGATTTGTCGTGGTGGTAGAGAACTGAATGGACTATGGGGCTTTCCAGCTTACAGAATCCAATCAAACTTCGAATGCCATAGAACAACAAGCACGGGAGTCAGACGGCGGGGGCTAAGCTTCGTCGTCGAGAGGAAAACAGTCCAGATCGCCTGCTAAGGTCCCCAAATTCAAGCTAAGTGGGAAAGGAAGTCGGAACGCCCAGACAGCCAGGAGGTTGGCTTAGAAGCAGCCATCCTTTAAAGAAAGCGTAATAGCTCACTGGTCAAGCGGTCCGGTGCCGACAATATAACGGGGCTCAAGCTTGGTACCGAAGCAGCGAATGCACATCTTTACAGGTGTGCGTGGTAGGAGAGCATTCTCAACAGTTTGAAGCCAGACTGAGAAGACTGGTGGACGGTTGAGAAGAGACCCTGCCGGCATAAGTAGCGATAACGGAGGTGGGAACCCTCCGCGCCGAAAGTCTAAGGTTTCCTGAGAAAGGTTAATCCGCTCAGGGTCAGTCGGATCCTAAGGTGAGGCCGAAAGGCGTAACCGATGGACATCCGGTTAATATTCCGGAACTCCCTTGTATTCGTTATTACGATGGGGTGACGCAGTAGGATAAGCAGGCCGTCCTATGGCTATGACGGTTGATGCGTGTAAGGTGTTTCTCGTAGGAAAATCCGCGAGGAAGCTATCACTGAGACGCAAAACAGTACTCCGTATGGAGGAAAGCTGTTGATTCCACACTGCCAAGAAAAACCTCTAAGGAGAAGATAGGGGATCCGTACCTCAAACCGACACAGGTAGACGAGGAGAATATCCTAAGGCGCTCGTGAGAACAGTTGGTAAGGAACTCGGCAAATTAACCCCGTAACTTCGGGAGAAGGGGTGCCGCATTGGGTGTTAAAGCCCGAAGCGGCCGCAGAGAAATGCGCACTGCGACTGTTTAACAAAAACACAGGTCTCTGCAAAGTCGAAAACGACGTATAGGGGCTGACGCCTGCCCGGTGCTGGAAGGTTAAAGGGAGAGGTCAACCGCAAGGTGAAGCTTCGAACTGAAGCCCCAGTGAACGGCGGCCGTAACTATAACGGTCCTAAGGTTAACGATTCGCTAGCCTTAGTAAAACTGAACTATATGCGGGAAACTCCTCACACAGCCGCTCGGTACTCGCTGTCCTAACCGACAGCAGTCAAAATCCGACGGACAAGGGGACAATCCGCAGGGAAGGCTCCAACCATGGAGAACCCTCAGAGACTTCACGTTCAGCCGCATCCTGGGAATTTGGAAGCGCAATGGGTGGTTGGATTTGTTGACGGCGAAGGTTGTTTCTTCGTCGGAATCAATCCTCATCCGGAAATGACTTCTGGATTTCAGGTGCTCCCTGAATTCACAGTGGTACAACACCAACGAGATATCCAGTTACTTCACGCACTCAAGAAGTTTTTTGGGTGTGGCGTGGTTCGAACAAATCACGCGGAACGAATGGCATATCGCGTACGGAGTCTGGATCACCTGAACCAACAGATCGTTCCCTTCTTTGACAAGCATCTGCTTAAGTCGAAGAAGAGGGTCGATTTCATTAAGTTCAGAAAAGTCCTGCTGCTGATGAGTAACAGAGAGCATTTGTCGATCGCGGGTATCTCGAAAATTCGAGAGATCGCAGCGACTATGAACACAGGGTGTGAAAGATAAAGTCCAGCTTCTCTGGAAACAGAGTAAGACGAACTGAGCGAAATTCCTTGTCGGGTAAGTTCCGACCTGCACGAATGGCGTAACGAAAGTGCGACTGTCTTGCCGACTGACACGGCGAACTTGTAGTGCCGGTGAAGATGCCGGTTGCCCGCAACTAGACGGAAAGACCCCGTGCACCTTTACTATACCTTTACTATGAACTATGGCACTTGCTGCGCAGGATAGGTGGGAGGCTTTGATTCCAGGCTCTCGGGCTTGGAGGAGCCAACGGTGAGATACCACCCTGCGAGTTCTGTGGTTCTAACCTACTCCCGTAAACCGGGAGAGGGACATAGTAAGGCGGGTAGTTTGACTGGGGCGGTCGCCTCCTAAACGGTAACGGAGGCGCGCGAAGCTACGCTCAGGCTGTTTGGAAATCAGCCGACGAGTGCAAAAGCATAAGCGTGGTTGACTGCGAGTCCTACAAGACGAGCAGGTACGAAAGTAGGCTTTAGTGATCCGGTGGTTCTGCATGGAAGGGCCATCGCTCAACGGATAAAAGGTACGCCGGGGATAACAGGCTGATCGGAGCCAAGAGTTCATATCGACGCTCCGGTTTGGCACCTCGATGTCGGCTCATCGCATCCTGGAGCTGTAGAAGGTTCCAAGGGTTAGGCTGTTCGCCTATTAAAGCGGTACGTGAGCTGGGTTCAGAACGTCGCGAGACAGTTCGGTCCCTATCTGTTGTGGGCGCAGGAGATTTGAGAGGACCTGTCCTTAGTACGAGAGGACCGGGATGGACGAACCTCTTGTGTTCCAGCTGTCGTGCCAACGGCATAGCTGGGTAGCGAAGTTCGGTTGTGATAACCGCTGAATGCATATAAGCGGGAAGCACTCCTCAAGATGAGATCTCCCAACCCGTAAGGGATAAGAAGGGCCCAGGAAGACCACCTGGTTGATAGACGGGAAGTGAAAGCGCAGTAATGTGTGAAGCTTACCCGCACTAATCGCCCGTTCGGCTTGACCATAAAATTTACTCGGTGCATTAAACCAGTCGTCAGCTCTTAGCTTTCAGACTTCAGCTAGAACCTGAGCTGAGATGAAAGCAGCGTTTTTCTCATCCGCTCGAACCTGGGATGGAAGTTAGAAAGACACGCTGACACTGGGCGCCGACGAGTTTGTGAAAGCAAGCTAGCCTTGGTAGCAGTGGTTGAAATCGGAAGTAAACAAGAAGAAAGTAAGCCACACCCAATCTATTCAGTTGTGAGGCATCGACCTCATAATAAAGATCTTTGAAAATCAGCTCTCAGCTGTCAGCTCTCAGCTTAATAATTGAGAGGGCAGTTGTGAGCGACTTACAAGTTTGCCGCGCATCGGCCCATGTGAGTCAGCACAGCAACTTGCTGATAGCTGACGGCTGATAGCTGACGGCTCCACTTGTCGGTGATCTTACCGCGGGGGATCCACCCGTTCCCATACCGAACACGGAAGTTAAGCCCCGCAGGGCCGATTGTACTGCACGCGAAAGTGTGTGGGAGAGTAGGTCGTCGCCGGCTTAAATAAAGGCCATTGAGAGAAATCTCGATGGCCTTTTCCTTTGCTAAACACGACAGGTAAATTTCGATTGATCTCGTTTGCCGACGTCTGCCAATGACTGCCGAACCTGTTACGATTTGTGATATGCGAATCGTGCATTCGCATTGTTGAGCGTTGCTCCCAATGAGATCCACCATCCTAAAAAGGATCGCTCGCGCTATCTCCGATGGTTCGTGGGATGATCTCGAACGGCTCATTCATAGTATTATCGAGGCCGAACGCCGGGCCGGCCATGTGAAAGTCGCTGAACAATTGAAGCAAATCATCAGCAAACCGCGATATTCCCGAAACCCTTCCGCGATCAAGACGGATAGTGGCCGTGCGCTTACTGAGCTTCCCATCAGCCGGCGTCATGGCGAGTTTCTAGCGACGGTTGTTCCTCGAGAAGCGCTTGAACACCACATGGTTCTGCCTAGGGAGACAGAGGACCGATTCACTCGAATTGAATGCGAATTTGCGGCGCGAGAGCGACTCGCTGCTTCTGGCCTTCGACCGCGAAAGACCATCCTCTTATACGGACCACCTGGTTGTGGAAAATCTTTGGGCGCAAGGCGGCTCGCCTGGAACACGGGCCTTCCACTATTAAAAGTACAATTTGATGCCTTGATATCCTCTTATTTTGGAGAATCTGCCTCCAACCTAAAATCCATTTTTTCCGCCGCGAAAGAGTTCCCGTGCGTGCTGCTCCTCGATGAATGCGACTTCATCGCCAAATCGCGAATCAATCCGAGGGATATTGGGGAAGCCTCCCGTATCGTTAACTCCTTGCTTCAACTGATGGAAGAGTACGACGCACCTGGGCTTTTGGTAGCGACGACCAACATCGAAACATCTCTTGATCAGGCCCTCTTTCGACGTTTTGACGACGTGTTTCAGATTCCGCTACCTGGCCCTGAAGAAGCCCGGAAGTTGCTCCGGATCACTCTAGAGGCTCTACATCTCCGCGAACCGATCGATTGGGAAGAAATAATCTCTAAACTCACCGGGGCGTCGGCAGCGATGATAGTGAAGGTCGCTCAGGACGCCGCTAAAGCGGCTGTGCTAAATGGTGAGTTCGCTGTTACGCAAAGTAATCTTGAAGATGCTATCACCGACCTACACTGGGACCCCGCACTGGGACAATGATCCTTTCTTTACATAGCATATGGCGGCTGGTCATCAATTCGAGCATCTACCCCTCATACTAAGCGGCCATGGACCTGCTCGGTTCGGAACCCCACCTCCTTCAGCTCAGACTACCGTTACGAACCGCGAAAACCGTGGTGGCCACAGCCAAGTGCTGAGCACAAACGCTACCGAGATCTCCGCCAATTGGCAGGAGCAACGAGCCGAGCGCTTACAGAGTGGGCTTCCAGTAATCGAAGGGATAGCCCTGCTCCTCAAAATTGATCCGTCCTTGGATGTAGATAGCCTTCGGCACTTCTTTGAATTCGAGATCGTTTCGGAGCAGGAAGACGGTTATGTCATCGTCGCGTCCGACGATATTTCCCTAGCGGGCTTCCAGCAAAAACTAGCAGACTTTTCAGCCGGTATCGCAGGCTCCGCCAGTGTCGCAAGCGTTCATGAACTGAGACACGACCCCACTCAAGAAGAACGACTCCACCGAATCCTCTCCGAGGCGCTGGTGAGCGAATGGCCCAATATTGATGGGGATGCCTTATTCGTTGTGGAAGTGGGAATAGCGTGTGTTGGTAACTGGCAAATTCGAAATAGGCCCAAACGAGGGCGACTCACTGATGCGACTTGGGCGCGAAAGGAGGCGGCATGGTCGCAGGAACGGGAGGCAGCTTACGATAGATGGGACGCACTTCGAGATGCGCGCATTAATGCAGTGAGTCAGATCATCAGACATTATGACGCAGAAATCCTCGGCAATTATCACAACGACACACCTGACGCCGCCATTCTGCCCGACAGTTTTACCCTCAGACTAAAGATCCAGGGCCGGGGTTTGAGAGACCTGATCTTGAATTACCCCTACATTTTCGAAGCGACGGAGCCAGATGACATCGAAACGCCACAGCATCGACGCCGAGATGAGCGGGAATTTGCAGCGGGAGTCGAGATTCGGCCGCCTTCAGACGTGGCACCGACAGTCTGTGTGATAGATAGCGGCATCCAAGAAGAACACATTCTCCTTGAGCCGGGAATTCATAAGACATCTTCACGCTGCTTCTTACCTGGAGGCACGCCAACCGATATTGCCGATTACGTTTCCGATGGAGGACACGGGACTCGCGTTGCAGGTGCGGTGCTTCACGGCGAACACGTTTCGACTCAGGGCGCTATAACGTTCAGTACCTGGATTCAGAACGCTCGAATTCTCGACGATCATTGCGACCTGCCTGAAAGTGTGTTTCCGCCGGCTATATTGCGGGAAGTTGTCAGGCATTATCACGAAGGTGCTCGCAAAACACGCATCTTTAATCATTCCGTCAACGCCAACAGTCCATGCCGGATGATTCACATGTCAGCTTGGGCTGCGGAGATCGACTTACTCTGTAACGAGTACGACATACTTTTTGTCCAAAGTGCTGGAAACCTGAGAGACTCTCAACCGGCCCCGTTCTTGGGAATATCGGAGCTATTGGTCAATGGTCACCTGTATCCCAATTTTCTCGCGCAAGCTGCATGTAGAGTGGCAAGTCCTGCACAGAGCCTCCAAGCTCTCACTGTCGGGTCGGTGGCATACGGCCTTTATCTGGACGAAGGGTGGCGAAGCTTTGCCTCGCAAGTAGGTGACTGTTCCGCTTTCAGTAGGTCTGGACTTGGAATTTGGAGCTCAATAAAACCTGAAGTGGTAGAGCTTGGTGGCGATTTCATGTACGCACCCGGAACCCCGCCGACGCTGGGAACGCCAGATGTCGCCAGTGCCTTCTATCCAGAACTCGTGCGTTCCACGCGCAACGGTGGCCCCGCAGTGGCGAGAGATGGAGTGGGAACCTCGTTTTCAGCTCCTAAAGTAGCCAGAATTGCGGCTCGCTTGCAAGCCATTCTGCCAGAAGAATCCTGCCTTTTGTATCGAGCGCTGATTGCTCAATCGGCGCGCTGGCCCGAGTGGTCATCGGAGCTGGAACCCGAGCAACAGGCTGCTCTTTTGAAAAGAATAGGCTATGGGGCTCCGGATATGGAGCGGGCGACCACGAACACGGAATACCGCTCGACTTTGATTTCGCCCGAGGATCGAGACATCGGTGCTGGCGACTGTCACATTTATCAGGTGCCAGTTCCTGCGGAATTGCGACGTCCCGGAGAAGAGCACAGAATTCTCGTCGAAGTCACTTTGTCTTACGTTGCGCAACCTCGGCGGACTCGACGCTCCCACAGAGGTTATCTATCGGTCTGGCTCGACTGGAGGGCCAGCCGAGAAGGAGAATCAATCGAGGCATTCTTCACGAGAGCCTTACGGGACGAATCGGACAAAATAGACGAGGGGACATCATTCCCGTGGGTTATCGAATCCCGCTCGGATTGGGGTCACCTGCCAGGAGTCCACCGAAACGCCGGCACACTGCAGAAGGATTGGGCAGTGATCAATTCGAGCGAACTACCAGAGGACTTCTGCATTGCAGTTCGCGGCCACCGAGGCTGGAGTCGGGATCCGGACACAGTCGCGACGTACGCGCTGACGGTAAGTTTTGAGAGTCTGGGCAACGAAATCCAGATTTACGAGCCACTTCGGGCTGCCATTCTGGAGCTTCAATCTGAACTCGAAGCAGAAGCAGAAACAACAATCGAGTTGGAGTTGGAAGAGCAATAGGCGACAAACCCATCTAGTACAAGACTCGATTTCCGCCGGGGGGTCCAACCCCACCCGGCCGTCCAATGCTGACGTAGTTATTTCGCAGAAGTGAGGTTTCCGCGCGCAGAGGCCTCGCGGCTTGGTGTAATCGGACAGGGACGAAATATTCTCCAGGATAAAGATAATCCTCGCCCGACTCGTCAATCACGCGGAGTTGATAATATTTGGCGGCGGCTTCATCGGCGACGACCTGGTACAGCTTTCGCAGGTCCAGCAATGCGGGAAAGTCCTTCCTTGATTCATGCACACGACGAATCGCGGTTGGGGTTCAGTTCCTTTCGTAGCTGAAGATACAAATTTTAGTCGCGCTCACGGAGTATGGCTGCGATCACGCGAGGACTTCGTCGACCGTGCAGCACGGCGACTACGATGAGCGGATCTGCCTCCGCGACGTAGGCGATCACGTATTCTCGCACCGATTGAAATCGTAACGGTTTTGTAGTGAGGTCGGGACGAGTATGACCCTGGTGGGGAAAGGCTACAAGCGAGCGTAGGGTTTGGTAAATCTCTTCGAGAACGCGGTCGGCAGCGTCAAGGTTTCCGACTGCGATGTATTGCAAGATTTCGTCGAGATCGGTGTACGCCTCGGGGTGAAGGACAAATCCGGGCATTGCTTTATGAACGGTTGGTACGGTGCTCCTCACCCTTGCGCCGGAGGCGGGCGAATGCTTCTTCACCATCGAGGCTTTTCACACGGCCGCTATTGATGTCGTCGTAGCGGCTGTCGAGCGTCTCACGTACGTGGGTCAGTTCTTGCAGATATCCAGCCATCGCGTCTTCGATGAGATCGTCGGGGGCACGGCCAGTCTTGGCGGCCAGCTCCTCCAGTCGCGATTCGGTTTCTGGCCGGAAGTTTACTTTCACATGGCTAGTCTAGAGAGGAGTGCTGGCCCTGTCAAAGTCATTAGGGGCGCAGCTTATGCACGGGCGCGGAAACATAAGGTCCCCGTCCGCCTCTCCCTCGTTGACACTCGGGATGCGTTCAGGGCAGGCTCTCGACTTCGCTCGTGATGACAGGCCGTGAGAGGTCGAAAGGTGTCCAGCGTCTCTGGATATGGAATCCCGGATGGATGCGTCCGTGGAATCCCACTCTTGCGCAAAGGACGCACAAGAGTGGGGCACCCGGCTTTCTCTCTCTTTCGTTTCGGCCACGGCTAGTTCTTGACCGTCATGGCTTCCGAGTCCACGGCCTTTTTGCCGGAGATGCCTTCCAGTCCGGCCAGGACGCCTCGATAGTCATTCTTGTCGCATTGGATTGCGAAGCCGCCTTTTTTGTCTCCGTCGGCCCAGGTCAATCCGACGAAATGTTTTTTGGACTTACTGAGGGCGGTTAGAGCGCCCAGGCCGAGAGTGAAGACGCCGACCGCTACTGCGGTGCCGACTCTGCGGTGAACGTCTTGTCCGTAACTTACTTCGGTGATGGCAGAGGCGGGAATGGTAGCGACCACGGCGCTGTCTTTGAGCAGCCGTGCCTGAGTTCCTTCGATGTACAACTTCAGGCCTGTCCCTGATTTAACGTCGGCTAAGGAGCCGCCGTCGTAGGTGACTTTGTATCCGTTGTCTCCGGCAAAGACTGAGATAGGAATAACTATGGAAAGAACTGCTGCGAGCACGATCCGCATTTCGTTCTCCTAAGCGCGCACCTCGATTCCCCCTCACCGATCGCGCTGAATCTTACGCGGGTTGGGCCGTCTGTCAATGGCACCTTGGGGTCATGCTGAAAGAGCCTTGGTGATGTGCACGCTAGAAGGAAAATCTTATTTGGTGACGGATAAGCATGTGTGGGGAGCGGGAAAACGCAAGGTCCCTCGACTTCGCTCGGGATGACAGAGTGGGAGAGGGCGATGGGTGTCTGACGTTTCTCTGGATTGGGGTTCAGTGGATGCGTCTTTGGAATTCCACTCTTGCGCCACAACGCGCAAGAATGGGGCACCGCGGCGTTTCAACAGCAAACGCTTCGTGGGATGCAACTGGCGGATTTTGGTTTGCACCTAAGTTTGAGTTATGCCGCGCAGTCGATTGGATGAGCCGTCGCTTTTTCCGCCGGAGTTGCCTTCGGGATTTCTTTACCAAGGCGATTTTCTGAGTGCGATGGAAGAGGCCGATCTCATGGCTACGATTGAGACTCTGGAATTTGGGGCGTATGAGTTTCGCGGGTACATTGCGAAACGCCGGGTGGTGGCTTATGGAGGAGGCTATGAATCGGGCAACCGGCGGATGGCTATTGTGTCGGATGTGATCCCGCCGTTTCTGCGGCCGATTCGAGATCGCGCGGCGGGCGTCGCCGGAATGTCCGCGAATGATATCGTGCAGGCGCTGGTGACTGAGTACTCGGTGGGAACTCCGATTGGCTGGCATCGCGATTCGCCGCAGTTTGAAACTATTATCGGAATTTCACTGCGTAGTTCGTGCCGGCTGCGGCTGAAGCCGTATCAGGGAGAAGGCAGGATTGTTTCTGTGTCGGTCGAACCGCGCTCGATTTATGTTATGCGGGGCGCCGCACGCTGGGATTTTCAGCACAGCATTCCGGCGGTGAAAGAGCTGCGATATTCGATTACGTTGCGTAGCTTATCGAAGGAGAGAAAGCCTGGGCGTGAGGGCGTGGCGGATGGACGGGTCTGATGTAACACAAGGTCCCTCGACTTCGCCCGGGATGACAGGTTCGGGGTGATTATGGGTGGGTGCACGACTCCGCTTGGGATGACAGAGTTGGGATGATTTTGGGCTTCGTCTCCGACTCTGGTATGAGTCGTAAGATGCAGATATAGGCCCCCCTTCTGGAAGCTCTGTTTAGACCTCCTTCCGAAAAAAGTGACGTAACGGGCGGTTGCAGTGTATGCTCCCGTGGGCCAGGCGAGATGAATTGGAGTTCTGGCTCATCCTCATTATGTCTACCGTCAATGTCGAACATGTTGGGGCTGTAATCAGCCCAAAGGTGGGCACAACGTCCTTCACCGGGCGTAATGGGATCTTGTGCCGCTATTTTTATTTTGCGATGTCGCTGGTGTTGGCGGGGATTGTGTTTACGGGGTTTAAGCGGACGGTCAACCAAAACCTGTTTCATCCCGCGATCCCGCGGCCCACCATTCTGTGGGTTCATGCCTCGGCTTTTACTGCGTGGGTGATCTTCTTTATTAGTCAGTCTGCGCTGGTGCGGGTACGCAAAGTCAGTTGGCATCGCTCGATTGGATGGTTTGGCGCCGGGCTGGCTGCGGTGATGGTTCCGCTGGGCGTTACCACCGCTATCGTCATGGCGCGCTTTGACATGGTTCAACTCCATGCGAAGGACGCCGATGCTTTTCTGAGCATTCCGTTCTACGACATGATCGCCTTTGGGGTGTGCATTGGGCTGGCCATCTATTGGCGTACGAAACCGGAGCTGCATCGCCGGCTGATCTTCATCGCAACCTGTGGGCTCATGGACGCGGCCGTTGCCCGCTTTAACTACGTGTTCGACAATAATCTTTTCTTTCCATGCCTGGACCTGCTGATCATTCTCGGCGTGGCTCGCGACTTGTTGGTGGACCGGCGCGTTCATAAGGTGTATCTGTATGCGGCGCCGTTGTTGATCGTTGGGCAAAGCCTCTCGCTGTATATGTGGCGGAGCAATCCTGCCTGGTGGCAGGGGATCACGCGCGCGATCCTGGGATAGTTAAAGATCTTTCCGCGTGGATCATCGACAAGCCTCAGCTGCATTTGTCGGTGGAATCCCACCCTCGCGCAAGGAAGCGAAGGATGGGCCCCCATCGACACATTTGACGCCACCAGCTTGTCCAAGGCGCAAACTTCGTGTCTGGCCTTATATGCGATACACTTCCGCGTCGAATCTGTATTGGGGGATTTGTGTCAGCTTTGCAACAACGTGTGTCTGACAACTCGCCCGTAGGAGTTCGCCTGGCTCGGCCGGAGGACGCGCTGGACTGTGGACGGATTTGCTATGAGGCCTTCACGAAGATTTCTACCGAGCATGGCTTCCCGCCGGACTTTCCTTCGGTTGAGGTGGCGACGGGCGTGCTTTCGATGATGTTTAGTCATCCTGGGTTCTATTGTGTGGTGGCTGAATCGGGCGGGCAGATTCTGGGGAGCAACTGTCTCGACGAGCGTTCTTCGATTGCGGGGGTGGGGCCGATTACGATCGATCCCGAAGTGCAGAATAAGGGTGCCGGGCGGGCGCTGATGGAAGCGGTGCTGGCGCGTTCGGCGGAACGTGGTTTCCAGGGGGCGTCGACTGTTGCAGGCGGCCTTTCACAATCGGTCGCTGTCTCTTTATACCAAGCTGGGGTTTGATACGCGGGAGCCGATATCGGCGATGCAGGGCCCGGCGATCAAGTCGGCGACTCCGGGCTATACGGTGCGTCCCGCGCGAGTGTCGGATCTGGAGGAATGCAACCGGCTTTGCCTGTCTGTACATGGTCACGATCGTGGCGGCGAGTTGCGCGATGCGATTCAACAAGGGACAGCCGTGGTGGCTGAGCGGGACGGGCGTATCGTGGCTTATTCCTCTCTGCTGGGATACTTCGGACACACGGTCGGAGAGTCGAATTCTGATGTCCAGGCGCTCATCGCGAATGCGGACGCGTTTGTGGGGCCGGGGATTCTTGTTCCGACACGGAACGCCGGGTTGTTCCGATGGTGTTTGGAGAATGGGCTTCGTGTGGTGCAGCCGATGACCCTGATGACGCTTGGCTTCTACCATGAGCCTGCCGGGGCTTATCTTCCATCGGTACTTTATTAGGACTGGACTCCGGTAGTTTTCTTCTGATCGGGTCCAGAAGTTCCTATACGCTCGGTCTGTGGAATCCTACCCTGCGCAAAGAGCGCGCGAGGGGTAAGGCACCCGCCGTTTTTCGTTGGTCACAGACTTGCAAGCATGAAAGTGGCGGCAACGGAGGCCGGCATTTTATGGATGACGAAAAGCGAATCAGCGGCGGTGGCGCGGCTGTGCTGGGATTGTTGCTTGCACTGGGGCTGATCGTTGGCGGTTGGGTGCTGGGGGCGCAGATAAAAGCCACTCGATTGAGCGACCGCTATGTGACGGTGAAAGGTCTGGTGGAGCGGAAGGTTAAGTCTGACCTTGCGGTGTGGCCGCTTACTTACAAGGAAGCAGGAGATGACTTATCTCTGGTGTACGCGAAGGCGGAATCGGATAAGAAAGCGATTCTGGATTTTCTGGCGGAGCAGGGAATGCAATCCTCCGAAATAGAATTGGGAGTCATCCGCGTCGTGGACACGCAGGCGAACGAATACGGAGGCTCGGCGCGGGCCGCTCGCCGGTATATTGTGGAACAGCAAATCACGGTCAGGACGTCACGCGTGGACCAGGTTGTGACGGCGGCGCAGAAAACCATGTTGTTATTACAGAAAGGCATTGTGTTGAGCACCAATCCCGGGCAGGGATTGACTTATCAATTTACCGGATTGAATTCAATCAAGCCGGATATGATCACCGAAGCCACGCGAAACGCCCGCGCTGCCGCGACTCGTTTTGCGGCGGATTCCGGCAGCAAGGTGGGCTCGATTCGTCAGGCGAACCAAGGCGTGTTCTCGATACTGGCTGCCGACCCGGGCGGCGATACCGGAGAGGGCGGCGGAAATTTCGGTGGCGACAGCAGTGTGATGAAGACGGTTCGGGTGGTGACCTCGGTACAGTATTATCTCGACGAATAGAATTTTGGAATAAGATTTGGAGAACAAGACCCGCCCAAGCGGAGCTTGGACGGGGCACCCTCGGGTGTCGTGATGGGAGGAAATTTTTGGAGAGGCGACATTTTGTTACATCTGCGATTGCTATGGCGGGAGCGTTGAGCGTGGGAGACGGGTTGGCGATGGCGCCTGCTGCCCGGGAGTTCTATCAGTTGCGGAGGTATGCGCTGCAGACCGGGCCGCAGTTAGCTTTGACTCAGAACTATTTTGAGCATGCTTTGATTCCGGCGCTGAATCGGATGGCGATGGCCCCAGTCGGGGCGTTCAAGCTGGATATTGGGCCGGAGACGCCGACTTTTACGTATTGATTCCGGCGTCCTCGGTGGAAGCGCTGGTTACGCTGGACCTGAGGCTGGCAGACGATGCGGAGTTTATGAAGGTCTCAGCTGGGTTCTGGGGAGCGCCGGCGTCGGCACCGGCGTTTGTGAGAGTGGAGAGTTGGCTGATGTCGGCGTTCGCGGGTTGGCCGAAAGTTGTTGCGCCGAAGAGTGAGAAGAGGATTTTTCAGTTACGGACGTATGAAAGTGCGACTTGCGCCGGACACGTCCGAAAAGTACAGATGTTCAATGAAGCCGAGATCGGAATCTTCGTGCGGACGGGATTGGCTCCGGTGTTCTTCGGAGATACGTTGATCGGGTCGAGAATGCCCAGCCTGACTTACATGCTGACATTCACGGACGTGGCGGACCTGAACGAAAAGTGGAATGTATTCGTGAATGATCCCGCGTGGAAAGAACTTTCGCACCGGCCGCAGTATGCGGATACGGAGATTGTTAGCAATATCTCCAATTTGTATTTGAGCCCGCTGAGTTGTTCGCAGATTTAGACCGGAGCGGCGCGGTCTTCGATTGTCTGAAATTCCACATTCGACCTCGAAGCCGGGAATAGGGCTCCCCAGCTCCCGCAAAGTGCGCGAGAATGGGGCACCCTCTGTGCCAAGCTGAGCCTGGGGAGGGTAGTTTGGATAAATGTCTTCAATATGGCTTATAAGGTTTTTTAATTAGCCGTGGAGTGGGGGTCGCGCTATCCTGCCTGTTGCGAACCAGCCGTACGATCCCCACTTTAGACAAAGTCGCGAGTCACATTTAAGGAGATTCATGTTGAACGATCTGCGCAACTTTCTGGCACTCTCGTATGACCAACTGGAAGAGTTGAATCTGAAGGCGAAAGAGCAGCGCAAGAACCGCGTTGCCATGCACAAGATCCAGGAGGACCGGCTCAAATATCTGACCGACGAAAAGCATATCAAGGCGGTGACGGTTCTCTTTAGCGATCTCGAAGGCCGGCTGCATATGCTGGACTACGACAAGAAGTTCCTGATCAAGAGTTGGGACAACCTGACTTTCGACGGGTCGTCGATTCGCGGGTTCACGGCACAACGGGAAAGCGACCTGCGGCTGGGCATCGATTGGTCTGCGTTTTACTGGGCTCCGGCTGACTACTTCGGCTTGGGCAAAGTGCTGGTGTTCGGCGACGTAATCGACAAGGGCGGCTCGCCGTATGCCGCCGACATTCGCGGCATCCTCAAACTGTATGCCGCGAAGATGAATAAGGACGAAGGCTACACTCTGAACGCGGCCAACGAAATTGAAGGCTTCCTGTTCAAGGGTGTGGACGCAGAGCGGCGTTACAACGAGACCGGCAAATTCGAGTATGTAAATACCGGGGGATATTATCACTCGCTGCCTGGCGACCTGCTGCGCACATTCATCGATACGACCGCCGAAGTGCAACGCGCCATGGGCTTCCAGAACGAGAAAGACCATCCTGAAGTCGCGCCTTCGCAGTTTGAAATCAACTACGGCTATGGCGAAGTGGTGGCCGCTGCGGACCAGATCCAGCTCTACAAGCTGATCTGCCGGCAGGTGGCGACCCACATGGGGCTGACGGCCAGCTTCCTTCCGAAACCGGTGGTGGGCGTGAACGGCAACGGAATGCACACCAACGTGTCCATCAGCAAGGGCGGAAAGAATCTGTTCTGGGACCCGAAGGGCGAAGAGAAGCTGAGCAAGCTGGGATGGTCGTTCGTGGATCGCCTGCTGACTCACGGCAACGACATTTGCCTGCTGCTCAATGCCAGCGTGAATGCCTACCGGCGGCTGGATCCGCACTTCGAAGCGCCTAACCAGATCAAGGCTTCGGCGGTGGATCGCGGCTCCATGATTCGTATTCCGATCGGCAACGACAAGAGCATGCGGGTGGAAGTTCGTTCGGTGGCGCCCGATGCGAATCCTTATATGGTGATGCTCTCGGTCTTCAAGACCGGTCTGGACGGTGAGACTTCGAAAATCAAGAACCTGCGCCAGGCGGAACGCTACCTGCCGGACAACATTTACGACGCGCTGGCAAATTTCAAGAAGTCCGATTGGACAACCGAACTGCTCGGCGAGGATGTAAAGGGCCGCTATGCAGACCTGAAACAGGCTGCAGCCGATCGCTGTCCGCGTCTGCTGGGGACTTTTGTGAAACCGCCGGAGGTGCAGTATCACCACGACGTTTACAACCAGTTCCTGTGGAATTTGTTCTAGACCGCGGTTGGGAAATTCGCGCAATATTGCCGATCCTTCAATAACAAGGCCAGGTTCAGAAATGAGCCTGGCCTTTTTTCATGAGGCAGGAGTTTACAAATGTTTGCGGAACTTGACCTTGTTTTTACGCGCTTGGCCGAGGTTCATCCATAAACTAAACTGGGTCGGGGTGTGAGCGCGAAATCCGGTTTGCACGAAAGAAGGTGCACGTGAGCAGAGCGGCGGTACTGATCATAGGTGTGATGATGATTTTTTCCACCTCCAGTTTGCTGGCGCAGCATGGCGGGCATGGTGGCGGAGGAGGTGGCCGCCACGGAGCTCCTGGCGCCGCGAGTACAGCCGACTCGAGTCTCGTGGACTTCAACCACGCGCTGGCGGTTCAGGCCACTCCTGATCAGACATCCCATTTTCCCGGGTTGACCAAAAGCACTGAAGCGGCGAGAAAGCTGGCTCAGGAACTGGCGCAGGTGAGCGGGAAGGCCGATAGCCCAACCGAGTCTGTGAAGAAGTCGGCTGCGTTGAAGAGCGCAGTGGAAGAAGCCCAGGGCGCCAATCAGGATTTCGTCAAGAGCTTTACGAAATCGCAGAAGGCGGGTTTGAAGGAATTGGCCAAGAAGCTGGAGAAGGCGGATTCAGAGGTTGCGAAACAGTGGAAGGAACTGGAGCGGCAGCTCGGAGAAAACGCTAACGGCGAGGCCATCGCCGGTTCGGCGGATAAATTGGAAAAAGCTCTGGAGGAATTCAAGAGCCAGCAGATCGGTCTAGGTACGGAGATGGGGCTTCAATCGCCGGCAGCTTGAGAGGCCCGGTATGGAAGTCTGCGCCGGCCACGGGCAGATGTTGTCCCCATCTGCCCGGCGGAGTGCAGCTTCGCGAATTTCGCGTCTGGCAAAAAACCTGTCGAGCTTCGCTCGAGTGGGCAGATCGGGACATCTGCCCCTACGTGGTCTGTGGCAGCTTGCTTTAGAAAAGCGCTGTGGGCCTGCGCTTCCAGCTTTTTCCTTTTTCCTGGGCGATTTTTTCCATGTCGTTGACGTAGGCACCGGTCTGGGTCAGGACATGGTGCAGGTCGTTTCCGATACTGATGAAGGTAAAGCCTTTTTCCAGAAATTCGCCCACGCGGCTGGTGCCGAAGAGGAAGAGTCCGAGAATGACTTTGTTTTTTCGGGCGTGGTCGACGAGTTTTTGGGTGGCTGCGCCGAGTTCCGGCGAAGTGTACATGTGCGGAAATTCATACTTCTCGAACAGCCCCATCGACATGCACAGATCGTTTTGTCCCAGGAACAGGATGTCGACGCCCGGTACGGCGGCGATTTCCGCAATGTTCTCGATGCATGAAGCGGTCTCAACCTGCATAGCGATGATGCCGTTGTTATTGAAATTGCCGGCGTATCCGAGAAGCCCGGCTTTGTTCATGCTGCGCTGCGGAAAGTAGACCGAGCGGGTTCCCGCCGTGGGGTACTTGGTACAACTGACGGCCTGGCGGGCTTCTTCGGCGGTGTTGATGTAGGGAACGAGCACGCCGTCGGCGCCGAGGTCGAGAGCTTGTTGGATGCCGGGGCGATCGTCGTATCCGCCGACGCGGACCATGGATTTGGCGCCGCCATTCGAAATTCCGGAAAGCATGGCGGAGAGTTTTTCGTAGCCCATGGGGCCGTGCTGGGTATCGACCAGCAGCCAGTCATAGCCACTGTGAGCAAGTTGCTCGGCGACCGTGGGGCTATGCGCGTTGAGGAACAGACCCATCTTGGGTGAGCCTTCACGCAACTGTTTCTTAAAATCTGCGCCACTGAGGGTGGCATCGGGCATAACAAGTTCCTCCTGGGAGTCGAATCAAAGGGTATCAGTGTAACCTACTGGACGCGCCGGGTTGGGGGAGAGTACCAGGTAAACAGAAAACAATTGTGACCAGAGGACACTGGCTTGATTCGTCCCCGAGCGAAGGTAGAAAGCCTTCGAGGGCGAACGGGGTGCGGCCTAATACTTGATTTTAAAAGTTGTCGGGCTTCGCCCGACCGGACGGGCGAGGGCGCCCGTCCCTACGAGGTCAGTGGCGGCTCACAGATTCTAGTGCCGATCGTGGTCGTCGTGATGGCTGTGGCGCCATTCCCAATATTGCTTTTGCTCGTCTTTGTTCAGCCTGCGGAAGTCGCGGTTGTCGCGATGGTTCTCCACGGTCCACTGGTTGTAGTAAACCCGCTCACCATGGTTCCAGTGATGGTAGTCGTTGTAATAAGGATCGTGATAGGTGTGTTCACCGCAACCGGTGGTGAGCACGGGGACGAAAAATGCGGCGGCCAGAAGCAGAGAACTGAGATATCGAGATCCGGAATGCATAGGGCAATGCCTCCTTGACGATAGCGAATCTTCCTGCGGAGCTTTGGTGCGGTAGAGGAACTTTGAGTTGCCTGATGAACGCGCCAGAGCTGAGGCTG
Source organism: Terriglobia bacterium (assembly GCA_963795245.1). Classification (GTDB taxonomy): domain Bacteria; phylum Acidobacteriota; class Terriglobia; order Terriglobales; family Acidobacteriaceae; genus JAIQFF01. Next base: position 34,187 of record CAWCHA010000003.1, read on the forward strand.
CGGTCTTGGTCCCGGCTGCGCGGAATGTTGTTATTTCGTACCTTTATGATTCGGGTAGGGTTAGCTTCTGGCCCGCTCTTCCACAGCTTGCTCCGGATCGTGCGGCCCGCGTATGATTCAGCGTTTATGACTTCCAAAACATCTCCACGTCCTCCCAGCCTGCGCGAGAAGGCGCAGCTGATGTCGGCCTCCGAAATTGAACGTACCCTGGTCCGGCTGGTCCACGAAATTATCGAAAAAAATAACGGGGCTGCCAATCTTGGACTTGTAGGCATCAAGCGGCGCGGCGTGCCACTGGCCCAACGACTGGGACAGATGATCACGCGCATCGAGAAAATGCCGGTGCCGGTCGGAACGCTCGACATCACTCTGTATCGCGATGACCTGTCGACTTTGGGGCCGAAACCGGTGGTGCAAAAGACCGAGGTAGGGTTTCCTGTCACCGGGAAGAACGTGATTCTGGTGGATGACGTTCTCTACACGGGGCGGACGATTCGCGCCGCTATGGATGCGCTGTTTCGCGAAGGGCGTCCCAAGCAGGTGCAGCTGTGCGTGCTGATCGACCGCGGACACCGCGAGTTGCCGATAGAGGCTGGATTCATAGGACGCAAGGTGCAAACGTCTGACGTGGAAATTATCGAAGTGAAGCTGCAGGAGATCGACGACATGGAAAAAGTTCTGCTGGTCGAACGGCAGGACTGATTAAAGTCGAAGTCATCCTGAGCTTGAGGGCATGAATGGCGTGCTGTGGGGCGGTACGCGCAGGATGCTTCGCGACTGAAGTCGTTGAGGATGACGCCGGTAAGTTTTTTTAACTGAGCGAAATACTGGCGTTTCGTTTTTGCAAGTCACAACTCTGGCAAATCATGAATAAAGCTGCTCGCGGCTCCCTGCTGGGCATTGAACATCTCGGGGCAGAGGAAATCCTGGGCCTGTTGAAGCTGGCCCGACGGATGAATCCGCTCAAGCCGCGTCCGTTGCTGCGGGGCAAACGGGTGCTGCTGCTGTTTTATGAGGCGTCCACGCGGACTCGCAGTTCTTTTGAAATCGCCGCCAAGTCGCTGGGCGCGATGACTACGCTTGTGCTCTCCAGCGGGTCGAGCATCGAAAAGGGCGAATCGCTGCTGGACACTGGATATACGCTGCGCGCAGTCGGCGCGGACGTGATTGTGATCAGGCATCCGCAGGCTGGGGCGGCGGCACTGATGGCGCGTTATGTCGATATTCCTGTGATCAATGCGGGCGATGGAATGCACGAGCATCCTTCGCAGGCGCTGCTGGACGCTTACACAATTCTGCGCCACAAGAAAACCCTGAAGAAATTGCAGGTCGCCATTGTTGGCGATATCTATCACAGCCGGGTGGCGCGCTCTGCGATTCATCTGCTCAGCAAGTTTGGAGCGCGTATTACGCTGTGCGGCCCGGCGGAGTTTTTGCCCGAGACTGCGACCAGCCTGGCGCCGGGATTGCACATCACGCGCACGGTGGAAGATGCGGTCAAAGGAGCTGACGTCGTGCTCACCCTGAGGGTACAGAAAGAACGACTGGCGGGGACGAAAGTGAGTTTGCCGGACTATATTGCGCGCTACCAGATGACAATGGCGCGGTTGAAGCTGGCAAAAAAGGATGCGATGCTGATGCATCCGGGGCCGATTATCCGCGGGTTGGAGCTGACCTGGGAAGTGGCGGACTGTCCGCAGTCGGTGATTGTGGAAGAGGTGCGGAATGGCGTGCCGGTGCGGATGGCGATTCTGGCCAGGGCTTTGGGGAAGACTCGATGAAAATCCTAACTTCGATTCCGCGGGTGTGCGCGGATCGAACACGGATTGAAACATCACGAACTGACCGAGAAGCTAATAGAAGTGGCGGGGCCCCGACTTGAATAAAAAAGAAAATTACAGTTTGCTGATTAAAGGCGGACGGCTTATTGATCCGGCGGCGAAGATCGATGCGCCGATGGACATTTTGCTGCGCGACGGGCAGGTGGTGGAGATTGCTTCCCCGGGGAAGACGCGTGCTACGGCGCACGAAAAGTTTGATGCGCGGGGGTTGATTGTCGCGCCTGGCTTTATTGATCTGCATGTCCATTTGCGAGAGCCTGGGCAGGGTTACAAGGAAACCATCGCTACCGGCACGGCCGCTGCTGCTGCGGGCGGATTTACTTCCGTGTGTTGCATGCCCAACACGCAGCCAGTCGTCGATTCGCCGGAGTGGGTCACATGGTTACAGCAGCCGGAGCGCGGCGCCGTGGTGAACGTTTTTCCGATTGCCGCGGCGACCCATGCCAGCAAAGGCGCGGTGCTCACTGATTTCCGCGGTTTGCAGCGGGCTGGCGCGGTGGGCGTCACCGATGATGGCAAGCCTATCCTGAATGACACGGTCATGCGGGATACGTTGCGGCTGTCGTCAGAAATCAATTTGCCGGTGATTCAGCATGCGGAAGATACGCGCATGACCGATCGCTGCTCCATGAACGATGGTCCGACCGCGTTTCGTCTGGGGCTGCGCGGCATGAGCACTGCGGCCGAGGCGTCGGTTGTGGAGCGCGATGTACAACTGGCGCAACAGTTCGCGGGGGCACGCCTGCATGTAGCGCATCTTTCAACCGCCGATGCGCTGGAGGCGGTGCGCCGGGCGAAACACAGCAAGTCGCAGGTGACGTGCGAAGTGACGCCACATCACTTTGCGTTGACCGACGCAGACGTGGGCGAGTATGACACCAACTTCAAGATGAACCCTCCGCTGCGATCGGACACGGACCGCGAGGCCATCCTGGCGGGATTGGCCGACGGGACCATCGATGCGATCGCCACCGACCATGCACCCCACGCGCCCCACGAAAAGATTATCGAATTCGAGCGCGCCGCCTTTGGGATCACGGGGCTTGAGACCGCCCTAGGCTTGGCTATCACGCATCTTCATCGCGGACGCAAGATTCCACTGGTCAGGATTGTTGAGCTCTTCACTTCCGGTCCGGCGCGCGTGTTCAGCCTGCGAGGACGAGGCACTCTGATTCGCGGCAGCCATGCTGATGTGACGATTTTCGATCCTCAAAAGCGTTGGACGTTTGACGCCAGCAAGTCGCATTCGCGATCGCAGAATAGTCCGTTTGGCGGGGCGCAAATGACGGGTAAAGTTGTGGCGACGATCGTGAGTGGGCGGGTTGTATATCGAGCAGGGTGACGTTTCGTCACACTTGGAGAGACAGATGCTCTACCTCGGTTGCTACATGCGATCGAGCGAAACAAGGCCTTGGCTATCAAGATGGGTGTGAATAAAACGCTGGTTGGGATCTTGTCTGCCGAAGCAGCAACATGCTTTCTGGTTTGGCGTAGCTTTGAGAAGCCTCAGATTGACCAGAATACTTCGGTGGCGTGGTGCCTGACGGCCTTGGTAGCGGGTTTTTTGCTGCGTGTATTCGCAGACACCAAACTACTCGTAGGCTTTCTGGGAGTAATTGCGGCTGCAATTGCTGCGAACGTGTTGAATATTACGATCGACGTCTCCCGCGATCCCACATCGCACAATCTTTTCCCATTTGAACTCGTGCTGACCGCAGTCATCGCGGCTTTCGGTGGAATCGTTGGTCTGGGTTTAGGCAGCGTGTTCAGACCCAAACGCGGCTGACTCGCTGTCCTTCTAGTTCAGAATAGCCATCTTCTTCCCAACTCGCTTTAACACTCCTAACGCCTGCTGCAACTCGTCCTGAGTATGCGTCGCCGTCATGATGGTTCGGATGCGGGCTTTGCCTTCCGGCACGGTCGGGAACGCGATGCCGGTGCCGAGCACGCCTTCCTTGAAGAGTTCGCGGGAAAAATCCATGGTGAGTTTGCCGTCGCCGATGATGATCGGCGTAATGGGAGTTTCGCTGGCGGGCGTGGTCTTGCCTCCGATGTCAAAGCCGAGCAGGCCTAGTTCTTTCTTCCAGAAGCGAGTGTTCTCCCAGAGTTTGTCGATGCGCTCTGGTTCGTTTTCCAGAACATCGAAGGCGGCGATGCAAGTGGCGGCTACCGAGGGTGGATGTGAAGTCGAGAACAGGAACGGACGAGCGCGATGATAGAGAAAATCGATGAGGTCGCGGGTGCCGCAGACGTAGCCGCCTAGCGCGCCGATTGCCTTGGATAAAGTGCCGACCTGAATGTCGACCCGTCCGTGAACCTTGAAGTGATCGACGGTGCCGCGGCCGTTGCGTCCCAGGACGCCGGAGGCGTGGGCGTCGTCGACCATCATGATGGCGCCATACTTTTCCGCCAGGTCGCAGAGAGCGGGCAGCGGGCCGATGTCGCCGTCCATGGAGAAGACGCCGTCGGTGATCAGCAGTCTCTTTCCCGGTTGGTCTTTGATGCTGGCCAGACGCTCTTCTGCCTGGGCGATATTTTTGTGCTCGAAGACCAGAATCTTGGCGCGCGAGAGACGTGCACCGTCGATGATCGAAGCATGGTTCAACTGGTCGGAGATGATGAAATCTTCTTTGCCCAGTACCGCCGACACTGTTCCGGCATTGGCCGCGAATCCGGATTGAAAGACTACGCATGCTTCCACATTCTTGAAGCGGGCGATTTTTTCTTCCAGCTCCATGTGGATTTTCATGGTGCCGGCGATGGTGCGGACCGCGCCTGATCCGACGCCGTACTTGCGGGTGGCTTCGAGGGCCGCCTCGCGCAGCTTGGGATGGGTGGTCAGGCCGAGGTAATTGTTGGAGGCCAGATTGATGACTTTTTTGCCGTCGAAGGTACAGACCGCGGCTTGCTCATCATCGAGGACGCGCAGGCGGAAGTGGGTGCCCTTGGTTTTCAGTTCGTTGAGCTGATCGGTCAGGTAGGAAAGAGGATTAGAGCGGGTGGTGGTGGCCATTTTCTCTGATCTCCAATTCTGTTAGCGACTAACAGGAAGCTTCCAGTTTAATTGGAAACCAGTTTTTAGTTCAGTGTTCCCGGTTCTCAGCGAGTTCGGCCAGGGTTTTGAGATCGGGGACTTGCAGGTCGGGTTGGGCGGAGGCGGATTTGGCGGCGCCTGATCCGGGGCGGGGAGATGGACGGTTTACCCAGACTGAAGTCACTCCAAGGGACCGGGCCGGGATCACGTCGTGATAGATGCTTTGGGCGGCGTGAAGCCACTGATTGGGTGCGACGGCAGTGCGTTGCTGCGCCAGTTTAAACATCGGCAAAGATGGTTTGTAAGCCCCGGCCTGGCGGGCGGTGACTACAAAATCGAATGGTACCTCCAGGCGGCGGGCAGTGTACGTGAAGAGGTCGTCGTCGACATTGGAGATTACGGCGAGCTGGAAATGGGCTTTGAGCTTGTGCAGGGCTGCTACCGTGTCGGGGAAAGGAAGCCAGTTGGGGAGCGATTCGGGCAGCGAACGAACCTCGGCTTCGGTGGGCGTGAAGGCCAGGCGTTTGCCCAGGCCGCGAACCACAGACTGAAGGACTTCACGATAGGGATGGAAGTCTCCGCGCTCGGCGTCCGATTCCAGTTCGGAGTACAGGCGCAGGAGTTCGGAGTCGGAGACTGTCTTGCCGTGAGCAGCAAGGATGGGGCGAAGCGCGGAGAAGATTCCTGTCTCCCAGTCAATGAGAGTGCCGTAACAATCGAACGAAAGCAGACGGAATTGAGAGAAGTTCAGCATGCGAGTTGGAGGCATAAAAACGGTCATAAACAAGGAACCCAGGGCTTTGAGCCCTGGGGTGCATTCTTTGCGACCAGTGACTGGCGCCGATTGACTACCTTATTTCTATCGACTGTTCCAGCTTGAAGCTTAGTGCGGATTCGGCAGGCAGGACAATGTCTTTGTTTCCTGTGAAAGCCGCGCCCGCGCCGCCCGCGCCGCCGCCGGCCAGCGCTCCGATGGCTGCGCCTTTGCCGCCGCCAGCGAGGCCGCCGATAAGGGCACCCAGGCCTGCGCCGCCGCCGGCCAGAACGGCTGTGCGCTTACCCTTTCCCGATTCGGTCCGAACCACAGACGAGGTCGAGATGGCCTGATCCGATCCTCCGACGGAGACTGATGTGAGCCGCAGTTGCAGCGACGCACCCCCTTTGAACCGGCCGAGCGGCTTGGCGTCGACCACCGTTCCGGAGGCGGTGGCGCCCGAGGCGATTGCGGTCTTGCCTTCGACCATGACCGGGCTGGCCACGGTGGCTGTGAAAGTCTGGCCAGAGGAGCTGATCTTGGAGCCAACCGATTGTCCCAGACGAACCGTGATCACAGTGCCTGCCGGGACGACCAAGGGCTTTGGGGCTTCGTGTTTCATGCCCGACATGGCGGTGTTTGACATCGCCGAGCCGCTATCCGGTGACGAGGTTCCGCTGGGATTCGATGAATTACTGTTGTCACTTGAGGCAGGCGCGGCAGAACTGGAGTCCGGCGGAGTTGACGGCTTGTTGCAGCCGAGCAGGGCGAACGATAAATACAGTCCAAGGGTGAGTGCCGTGAAACGGTTTCGCATGATTGCCTCCAAGTCAGATGGTGGTCAGAGAACGGGTTGTCCGCAAGTTATAGAACTTGGTCGGCGTAAAGTCTATCCCTGATACGCCGCGCATGTCATTGAAGATGTGCGTTTATTTCCCGGGTTCGGGTTCAGCAGGTTCCAGATCGGCGATGACGGCATTGCCATCCGATTCGGCGGCCGCGGAAGGGAGAATCGCCGGAGGGTCGGCCACCTCGTCTTCGATCTCTGAAGTCTTCGCGGCCAGAAACTTTGCCGTATTCAGCAGGGGCCGGCCCAGGGAAGGATTGTAGCTGGTCCACGCGCCTTCGGAATCATTGGCACGCTCGAATTGAGCGCGCATGGCTTCCATCTTGGAGTCGAGATCATCCAGATAGTGCAGCATGAGGGCTTCAGGAAACATCGGCAGCTTGGGCGAGCCGAAGTCGTACTGGCCGTGATGGCTGATGATCAGATGTTCAATCAGAATCTTCAGCGACTCGGGGAAATCGGGCAGTTGCGGCAGCTTGGCCTGGAGCATCTCCAGTTCGATGATCATGTGGCCCAACAGCTGGCCGCGGGTAGAGTAGGAAAACGAGCGATTGTAGGTGAGTTCGTGGATCTTCCCGATATCGTGAAAGAACGCGCCGGTGAGCAGCAGGTCGCGATTGATACTGGGGTAATTGCGGCACATCAGGTCGCAGGAATTGAAGAGCGAGACTACGTGTTCGAGCAAGCCGCCGATGAAAGCGTGATGCAGGGTCTTGGCGGCCGGGGCATTGCGATAGGCTTCCGCGATTTCCGGGTCAGCCATGAAAGCTTCGACCAGTGCTTTCAGGTGAGGGTCTTTGAAGGACGCGATGTATCCAGCCAGCGTCTGCCATAGCTCGCCGATGTCTTTGGCGGTCTTGGGTAGGTAGTCGGCGAAATCGACTTCCGATTCTCCCATGCGGCGCAGTTTGTGGATGGTCAGCTGAAAGCGGTTCTTGTACTTGTTAATCAGGCCCTTGACCTTGATGAAGTCATCCTGATTGCAGCCGTCGATGGCGTCCTCGACGTTGTCCCACATCTTGGCTTCGATGTGGCCGCTGCGATCGCCGAGAGTCAGAGCGAGGTAAGGCTCCCCGCTTTTCTTGGGCTTGACCTGACGGGAAACCACTACGAAGGACGATGTGACGATCTTGTTTTCGTGCTGGACGCAGTCGGAAACGAAAAATTCCTTCATAGGTTACGACCCTTCGCTTCCGGGTGTTGCGAGAAATTATGGGACCTTTGCTGACTGCTTAAATGATGCCCAGTTTTTTCTTCTTTTTCTTAAGATCCTTGGCGCCGGCTTCCTTCGAGGTGGTTTCAATGGGAACAGTCTGGTTGGGGCTGGCTCCGGTATCCACGTAACCCGGGGCAGGGACGACATAAGCTTCCTCGCGTAGTTTTTGCAGGTAGGCGCGCAGAGCGGGTTGGAGCTTCTGCATGTAGAGCGCGTCCTGAACCTTGCCCTCGATCTCGCTGAGCGGAGGAACACCGGCCTGCTGGTGTTCGGTGACCTTGAGAATGACGAATCCTTGTTTGGTGCGGATGGCGTCTGAAACCTCGCCCGGTTTCATGGCAAAAGTCTTGTCTTCGAGTTCCTTGGCCAGAGTGGCGCGTTTGAAGTATCCCAGATCGCCACCCTGAGAGGCGGTGGGTCCGTCAGAATTCTTTTTCGCGAGGTCGTCGAAGTGGGCGCCTTTACGAAGCTGGGCCACGAGATCATCGGCTTTGACTTGCGCCGCGGCCACCAGTTGCGCTTCGTCTCCTGGGGCGTTCTTGTCTTTTTTTTCCGTCGAGATCAGAAGTTCGCTGAGGCGGATCTGTTCGGGCTGCTCCAGTTGGGCCTTGTGATCGTCGTAGAACTGCTGGAGTTCGTCCTTGCTGACGCTCATCCGGGAGCCGACTTCCTTTGAAATCACTTGTTGCCGGATGATCTGGTTCTTGAGGTTCTGTTTGAAATCCTCGTAAGAAATGCCCTGGCTCTGGGCGGCCTTTTCCAGGTCTTCCATCGAGTCCATATGCATTTCCTTGCGCATTTCGTCGAGCCGCTTGATCACGTCGGTTTCGGCGGTAATGCCCAGGTCTTTACCTTTTTCGAGCAGCAGTTGCTCGTCGATGAGATCGCGGAGAACGTCCTTGTCGCGCTCGGCGATGATCTTTTCCGCGTTGGCGGGATCCTGCTGCTGGGCCTCCTGTTTGAGCAACTCCTTGTTGTGCAAGTATTCGGAGCGGGTAATGATCTGATTATTAACGCGGGCTATGATCTCCTCGACTACCGTGTCGGCGGTCAGGAGTGGAGGCATTGCGGCAAGGCAGATAAGTAACAGCCAGGGGAGTCGTTTTCGCATAAAAGTAAACTTCAAATCCGGACGAACAGCCTGCTTAAATTGTACCTCTGCTGGCAGGTCTGCGGCCAGTTGATATGCGAAGGGCAGGCGTCGGGCGGCGGGCCTCGGACTTCGCACTTTCTGCTCCTGCTTAGTCATCCGGAGCGGAGTCGAGTGTCCTGCTTTCCATTGCGCTATCTGTGACTTTAAGGGACGCTGGTTGCATCTGCCCGACAGCAGGTCGCCCTCCGGTCGCCATCATTTATGTCCGCTCTGCTATGTCCGCTCTGCGCCAGATCCGCAAGCTCAGGATGACCCCTCTCATTTGGGGCAAACATCCGAAAGAACCGAGCCACTACGCCAAATCTGCCGGTGGCAAATCGCGCCCACCTCCCTGTTATCATGGTCGTTTTTAGGTTCACCGCAAGGAGACTTGAATGAGGCTTCTGGCAGCCTTTGCCCTGATTATTCTCGTTGGATTCGCGAGGATTCCCGCCGCAGCCGAGAAATCCAAAGGCCCGAAGACCAGCCATTCAGCGCCGGGGCTGGCTCAATTGGAAAAGATGACGGCACGCTTTGCTTCCACTCCTTTGCGAGTGGATACGTCGAAGCTTTCCGCTGGAGACCGGCAGGCGCTGCTCAAACTGATCGAGGCCGGGCGGATCATGGACGACATTTTCCGGGCTCAGTACTGGAGCGGGAATGCGGCACTCTATCCCCGATTGCAGAAGGACGCGACGACTGCACTCGGTAGGGCCCGGCTGCAATATTTCCGGATCAACCAGAGCCCCTGGTCCATTCTGGATGGTTACAAGGCATTTCTGCCCGACGTTCCGGCGGAGAAGCTTAAGGGGGCGAACTTTTATCCGGAAGACATGAGCAGAGAAGAGTTCGAGACCTGGGTTGCGACTTTATCCAGGGAAGAACAGCAGCGAGCGAAAGGATTTTTCACCGTGATTCGCCGCAAGACTGGGAGCGACGGGAAAACATTGGTCGCTGTTCCTTACAGTGAAGCGTACGCGGCCGATCTCACTCGTGCCGCAGGGCTGCTGAAAGAAGCAGCCGAACTTACCGACAATGCTTCGCTGAAGAAGTTTCTCACGCTGCGTGCCGAGGCCTTTCTTTCGAATGACTACTATGCCAGCGACCTGGCGTGGATGGATCTCGACGCGCCGATTGACATCACGATCGGTCCCTATGAGACCTACGATGACGAAATCTTCGGTTACAAGGCAGCTTTTGAAACCTTCCTGAATTTGCGGGATGACGAGGAGAGCGCAAAGCTTTCGGTTCTCAGCGCGCATCTGCAAGAGATTGAGGACAATCTGCCCATGGACGGGCAGTATCGCAATCCCAAGCTGGGAGGGGCGGCGCCGATCCGCGTGGTGGACGAGATTCTTTGCGCGGGCGACGCCAGCAAGGGAGTGAAAACCGCTGCTTACAACCTGCCCAACGACGAGCGAGTCGTCAATCAGAAGGGCTCCAAGCGGGTGATGCTGAAGAATGTCCAGGAGGCGAAATTCCGCAGCGTGCTGATTCCGATTGCGCGCAAGATGCTCTCTCCGTCGGCCCGGGTCGATGTTAATTTTGAATCATTCTTCACTCACATTGTGGCCCACGAACTGATGCATGGGCTGGGACCGCACCAGATCAAAGTGGACGGGCGCGACACAACTCCACGTGCCGAACTGAAGGAACTCTACAGCGCCATCGAAGAAGCTAAAGCTGACATCACGGGGCTCTTCGCCTTGCAGTACATGATGGACCATGCCCGGGAGATGAAGTTGTCGAGCATCTTGCCGTCGGACGACGCGGCCCAGCGGCAGTTGTACACCACCTATCTCGCGTCCATGTTTCGCACTCTGCGCTTCGGGCTGAACGACGCGCATGGCAAGGGCATGGCCATCCAGTTCAATTACCTGATGGACAAAGGCGCATTCTCGAAACAAGCGGACGGGACTTTCGCTTTGGATCTGAAGAGGTTCAAGCAGGGCGTGCGCGATCTCGACCACGATCTGCTGACGATTGAAGCGCAGGGCGATTATGCCGCGGCGAAGAAACTGCAGGATGAGATCGGAGTGGTGCGGCCGGCTTTGCAGAAGTCTCTTGATACCTTGCAAGCGATTCCGACTGACATCGATCCCATCTTTGTGACTGCGGATGAGTTGGTGCCGATGGGCGGGGGAAAATAGTTCAGGTTCTTGCCACTGCCTGCACGAGCGGGGCGCTCGCGCCTCCGATCGGCGCTGGTTAATGGCGGGCAATTTGGAGGAGCGGGACAAAGTCTCCCGCGTCGGCAGCCCTCATTGCCTGAAGATATCTTTCCCGAGCTTCTCCGGGCCTGGTCAGGCGAAGCCGTCCCCAGGTAAATACCGGTTTTCCTAACTTCATTGCGAGAACATCGGCAATCAGCCGACCGTGTCTGCCATTTCCATTTGGAAAAAGGTGGATCGCAAGCAGTTGGTGATGAAAACGGACCGCGATCTCGTCCCTAGGGTAAGTCTTATTTTCGATCCAGTATCTTGTGTCGCCCAGCAGTGTCACCAGTGCGTCCCGCATCTGCTCAATCGGAATTCCCAGATTCCTTTCCGTGTTGCGATAGTGACCGGCCCATTTCCAGGTCTGATCAAACATCCGGTGGTGAAGTTTCCGGATATATTCGTCCGAGAGGGGATCTGAGTTCTTGATGCTCGCGCGTCGCAATGCCCAGCGCCGCCCCTGCAGAATGTTCTCGCGCTCCCATTCATTCAGCTCTTCGCGGGCCGCCAGGTTGGGGATGAGATCGGAGAGTTCCCCAGGAGTAAGCGGAGTGTTTCCATCCCCAACGTTCAAGAACGGCATGATGGCTACTTCCGATTCAGAATGTGGTCCGCTTCTTCCTGAATTTTTTCTTTCACGCCACCGACTGCCTGGTCTTCGAGCGCCATGGTGTGCTCCACCGCCAACACGTCGGCAGTTGCGGCTTCGGCGGCCCGGTGTTTTGCGAGTTCGTGCAGGGTTCCCTGCCTGGGCACGAGTGCGTACACCAGGTCACATCCGAGAGCATCGGCTACTTGCTTGAGGCTGTTGAGCGTGATGCGATACTCGGTCTCCGACCGTTCAAATTGTGCGGCGAGCGAAACACTGCCCTTCATCCGCGTAGCAAGTTCCAACAATGTGACACCGGAGGCTTCCCGGATCGCCCGAATCCATCCTTTTGCAGGTCTGCGGACTTCTCGCGCCTGCAAAAACGGACGAAGGGTTTGCTCCAATTGCCGAAGCCGTAGATTTCTGAATGCCGGTTTCATTGAGTGGGTCTATATTACACTTAAAAGAGAAATTCATCGATGCAATATATATATAGAAGTGCAATTAATTCAACAATATTACATCTATATATGATATTAAAATAGGAAGGGAAGAGTAGTAGCGTTGAAGGTAAGAATCTAGCCCTGTCCGGTGCGGACGAGAGCCAGGGCCGTCACGTCATTGTGGACGGGGGGCTTGCGCATGAATTGCTGCACGTCATCGATCACGGAGGCGCACAGATCTTTGGCGGATTCGCTGGCGCCCTGCTGAAGTCCGGTTTTGACGCGGTCCAATCCAAACTCTTCACGCCTCCGTTTGCCTTCCAGCAAACCCTTTGAAACCAGCAGGAGAGCGGCACCCGGAGGCAACGCTACGAGGGGCGCCTCGCAGGTGGCGTGGGAAAAAAGGCCCAGGGGCAGGCCGGTAGCCTTGAGTTCAGTGATGCCGGTCAAGTCGCGGAGAAGTCCGGGAGTGTGGCCGGCGTTGAAGTAACAGATGGTGCCAAGGTCCTCGTTGTAACAGCCAGCGAAAGCCGGACAGGAGCGGATGCCGCCTTCGGCCGCCATGATGGCGCGATTGAGTTCGAGGCAAAGCTCAGCCATGGCGTCGGCTTCGTTGACGTCGTCTTTGGAGAACAACTCGGGAGACCGGTTGCGGAAGGTTTGCTGGGCGGCTGAAACGACGGCGCTGTTATCTTCAATGCGTCCCGCCATATCGAGCAGGCCGAAAATCACGCGGCTGGGAGTAACCCGAACGAAATCATGGAGATCGCCTCCCCTGCGCTCGCCATAGTAGGCGGCGGCCAGTTCGGCGGCATGAAGCTCTGGTACCTCGGCCTGAATTGGTTCCTGAGGCTCCGACGACTTCTGATTGAAGAGAAAATTCATCGTGATTGATCGGGAAGTTAGCACAGAAGCAGTACCGGGGCAACAATCGTGTGGGGCGGACAAGAGCGTCCGCCCCACACATCGGCGATCAGGCTAGATCGAAGAGCAGGACTTCAGCGTCTTCTGTGCCTTTTACTGCCACGCTCTTCTCGTCACTGATGGCTGCGCCGTCGCCTTGCTTCAGGCTCTGGCCGTTCAACTCGACCTCGCCCCTGGCCACCTGGAGCCAGGCGTACCGGCCCCTTCCCAGTTCGTGCTCCACTTCCTCCTCTGGCTTTAGAAGCGAGGCGTACAGTCTTGCGTCCTGATTGATTTTGACGGAACCGTCTTTTCCATCCGGGCTGGCGATCAGGCGAAGCTTGCCCTGTTTTTCCGCCTCGGGAAAGGCCTTTTGTTCGTAGCCGGGCTCGTGACCACGACGATCGGGCAGAATCCAGATCTGGAGCAGGTGTGCCGCGTCGGTTTTCGAGGAATTGCCTTCGCTGTGCCGAACGCCCGTGCCGGCACTCATGCGCTGTCCGTCGCCGGGGCGAATCGTGGAGCCGTTCCCCATGCTGTCCTTATGCTCGAGAGCGCCATCGAGGACGTAGGTAATGATCTCCATGTCGCGGTGCGGGTGCATGGGAAAGCCGTGTCCGCCCTGCACCCAGTCTTCATTGATGACACGCAGGGAACGGAACCCCATGAACTTCGGGTCGTGATACTGATCGAAGGAAAAAGTGTGTTTGGTATTGAGCCAGCCGAAGTCGCCTCCGCCGCGCTCGTGACTGCGTCTGATATTGATCATAGTCGAATCCTCGTTATAACGACTACTTAGATGCGGACTCCCCGGAAACGATTCATCCGGCGTCAGTAACTGGAGACGAACGGGGCGGAGACCGATGAACCTTCTGGGACGGGTCGTCATCGATCAGGGCTGGTGGTCAGGAATATGAGTCGAACGCTTGGGACGCTTTTACTGGGGCTGGCCTTGCTGGGATGTGGCGGACAGCCGACTGCTCAGCCTGTGGGGTTTGTCAATCAGACCAGACATTCTGACGCGGAGTTAGCCGCGATTTGGCAAGCGGCGCAGGAAAGTGTCGCCCACGAGGTGGATCTGAACCCGTTGCAAAGATCGTCTTCGGGAGCGCCGGCGGATATCCGTCCGGGCGACGTCCGCGCTTTGGCGGCGATGCCTCATCAACTTGAGGTGAGCGCGGAGCCGGACATTTCCTCAATCGCCTTGCTGGCCGCGACTGGATTGGAGCGGACCGATCCGACCGGGTTAATCGCGTGTCCGGAGCCGTGCAATGTGCACTATGCCGCCGCGTATTCCTTTTACAACCGCGACCTGACGCGATATGCGGAATCGTGGGAAAGCCAGGGAGATAGTTTCAGCTTTGTGCTCGAGTATGAGTTCGAGAACCAGATACTGGCGGCCTTGGGTTACAGCCTGCGATGGCGATAGCTTTTTAGAGGGATCACGAGCGTGGGCCCTCGCGCCTGAATTACTTCTTCCTGGACGAGCCTTCCGATTTCCTGGAACTGTCTGACTTGGAGTTGTCGGCCTTCGAGCTCTCTGATTTCGAACTGTCCGATTTTGAGCTGTCTGATTTGGACGAGCTTTCGGATTTTGAAGAATCGTCCGACTTGGCTTTGGAGTCTTTATCGGAAGAGGAATCACTGTTCGACGAGGATGACGCTGAGCCGGTGGAAGACTTCTTGGCGTAATCGGTGACGTACCATCCCGAGCCTTTGAACTGGACGGCCGGGGCAGAGATCACCTGCTCGATGGGGCCGCGACATTTTGGGCATTTCGTGACGTGGGGATCGGAAAATTTCTGGATGCGCTCAAAGCGCTGATGGCACTTCTTGCACTCGTATTCGTAAAGTGGCATGGACTTCCTGAGACACTCCTAAAAAAACCGGAACTAAACAGCCATCAGCTCTCAGCCGTCAGCCCTCAGCTCAGTGATTCGAACTGGGTACCAATAACTGACATCTGTCTTCCTTGATTGATTCTAGGGTTTGTTGTCGAACTCGTCAATGAACTGGCGGTCGTGCTTGTGGCTGGATTGGAAAAGCAATCTCTGGGTGGTGTCATCCTGAGGGACCTTAGCTGAGAAGGCTCTAGCGCGCAGCCTTAAAATTGCTGACCTTCTTCACGCCACTCTACGCCAGATGCTTCGCAAGCTGAGCACGACGCCCGCGCTGAAGGGCGTCAATCACGATTCGCATACTACCGCGCGCGGTTCGTGACGACTGAAATACCATCCCGGAGTAAGCATCTCTGCCGATGTTAGACTCGCGTGCATGACTGCCGTCGACGATGCCGGCGCGAACACGAAAAAAAGAGGGCCTCTGGCGCCCGGCCTTTACCTGGTGGGGACGCCCATCGGGAATCTTGAAGACATCACGCTGCGGGCGGTGCGGGTGCTCAAGGAAGCGGACCAGATTGCCTGCGAAGACACCCGGCAGACACAAAAACTGCTGAACCACTACGGCATCACGACACGCACGGCCAGCTATCACGAACACAATGAAATGACCCGCGCTCCGGAGCTGGTGCTTGATCTGGAAGGCGGCGCGCGCGTGGCTTTGGTCACGGACGCTGGCATGCCCGGCATCTCCGACCCGGGCTACCGGCTGATTTCGCTGGCGATCCGACATGATATTCCGGTGGTGCCGATTCCTGGGGCTTCGGCATTTCTGGCTGCGGTTGTCGCAAGTGGCCTTCCGACCGATTCGTTTCGTTTCAACGGCTTTCTTCCGGCAAAGAGCGGACAACGGCGGCAGGTGCTGGAGAGTGTTGCGGCCTCGCCGCGGACGCAGGTCTTTTACGAAGCTCCGCATCGGGTCAAAGAAGCAGTCGAAGACGCTGTCGAGATTTTAGGAAAAGACCGGCAGATTGTGATTGCGCGCGAAGTCACCAAGATCCATGAAGAGTTTTTGCGCGGGAGGGCTGGAGAAGTTTTAGAGGTACTGAATGCGCGCGGTGACATCAAGGGCGAAATCACGCTGCTGATTGGAAAAGCAGAAGAAGGTCAGCAGAAAATTGCATCCGGTTTAAGTGTGCGGCAGCGGCTGGAGCAGATCATGGCGGACGAAAAGCTCGACGAGAAAGCGGCGCTCAAGAGGATTGCGAAAGAGATGGGAGTTTCGAAGAGCGAAGCTTATCGGGAGTTGCAGAGGAGCAGGTGAGTTCGCGCGCCCTTGACTGGAATAGGAAACACGAAAACTCTTACGCCGTGAGACACCAATTTCTCCTTGAGTTTCGAGAAAGAAACGTTGCTGTGGTTGTCGCCACCATCACTCACTACGTAGATGGCGTCTCCCAGTTCCGGCGTACCGAGCAGCGACAGAGCTTGATCGATGGAATCGAAGAGAGCCGTCTTCCCATGTGGCTCCGTCTTCGCTAAATCCAGGATTTTTCTTTCAACTCGCTCGCGCGTCTCGAATGCGTCGGATTCTCGTCGGCTCATCACTGATCGTAAGCATCGCCAGTGGGGCGCCCTCGGGCGCTGAATGCCGAAAGTTGCCGTGACAAGAGATGTGCGCTGCCACCCTGGCCTTTCGTCCGATGGATGCATACTGCTGCTAGCATCGAAAATCAAAACCACACGGTGCGGACCTGAGGTGAGTGAGAGAGAAACGAAGGGTACGCGCTTCCCGTCAACCGTAACTTCAAGATCCTCCCCTTTGATATTTCGTTGGGCGCTGAAATCCTGCCCGACAGAATTCAATAAGAGTACCGGGCTCGGGCACTCGAAACCCAGCGCCGGCGAGCAGGCGAGAAGGAAAACGGAGAGGCGAAATAAGTTGCTCGTGCCGAGAATCGTTTTCATCGTAAATCAGGACGCTTGGCCCAGGTTGCCGAGTAGATCTGTACGATGCTGGTGTCAGTAATTCCCGGCAGCATCCATAACCCCGAACTTGTTAGAAGCGCGATGTACATCTATAAGGGTCGAACGGCGCGAACTACTGAGAGCGATTCTCGAGCAGAGCATCGACCGCCGCCTCAACTTTCTCAAAAGGTTGGTCTGGGCCCGGCGCGGGCTGCAGCCGTCCGCGGCGATCGATGAGAAAAATCGCAGGGTAACGGGCGATATCCTGATAGATGCTGGGAACTTTGCCATTTAAGGTGAGAAGCGGATAAGTCACGGGGACGTGTTGCAGAAATTTTCGTTGCACATCGACGTCCTCGTCCGACAACCCGAATACGATGAACCCTTGTTGCTGGCGGTCGCGGTATAACCGGTCGAGTTTCGGCATCTCCTCCCGACAGGGCACGCACCAGGTTGCCCAAATATTTACCAGCACCACCTGTCCCTGGTGATCTTCCAGGCGCTCAGTCTTCCCAGAAAGATCAAGGGTTTCGAAGGGAGGAGCGGGCACATCCCGCATTGCCATGTTTCGGGACTGCTTCGAGCGGGCGATGCCGTCGCTTACAGGCTTCCACGCGAGTCCCAGGGAGAGAATCGCAATGGCCAAACCTATCTTTCCGGACGTGTGAAGGGCGTTCCGGCCGCGGTCCTTTACGGCGAACGTCAAGGTGATGAGAAACGGTACGGCCATGACGAGCGTCGACAAGGAAAGCCGGAAGAGCCAATCCTTTTCGAGATCAGTACTGAACCGGGTCAATACTGAGTAAACGAGAACATACAAGACGACAGCAGCAAATGGCGAGAGGATACCGGAGATGAGAACACGGTACTTGGACAGTCTTGTCATCAGCGCCTTAAGACTTCGAAAACGGCACTTAGTGTACTGTCAGTCTCGCGCAGCTGCAATGCAGGCGTTTCTCCGGCTCAAATTCTGCCGCGGAATTGGATGATATGGCGGCGGTCGCGTTTTGATGGGCGGCCAGCCGGTAACTGTTCGAACTGGCGCATGGCTTTGCGCTCGGCGGCGACTTTCAGGCGTTGTTCTTTGCTCTCTTCGGTTTCACGGTAGAGGGTTTGTGCGACTGATGCGGGCCCGCGGACTTCACTGAGCAGCAGAACTTCTACATGAAATTCGCCGGCCTCGCTGGTGATTTGCAGCATGTTGCCGATGCGCACGGGGCGCGCGGGCTTGAGGGGTTGCCCGCGGATTGAATTCTGCCGAGATCGCAGGCCTTGGCGGCGAGGGCTCGCGTTTTGAAAAATCGCGCCGCCCAGAGCCACTTGTCGATACGGACAGAAGTGGTCAGATTATTTTCCTGCGAGCTCGCTCTTCACCGCATCGCTGACAACTTTGCCATCCACTCGAATTCCGGCGCCGGAAAAGCGCGCCATGACATTCTTCATCACTGTGCCCATTTCTTTCAGAGTGGGCGCGCCCATTTCCGCGATGACCGCCCGGACTCCGGCGATGACCTGGTCTTCACTGGCGGCCTTGGGCATGTAGGCTTCGATCATTGTGATCTCGGCAGCTTCCTTGTCGGCCATTTCCTGGCGCCCGCCTTTGGTGAATTGCTCGACGGAATCCTTGCGCTGCTTGATCAGAGTGGTCAGGACCTGCTGCGATTCCTTGTCGTCGAGCGGAGCCATCTTCTCGATCTCGCGATTCTTGAGCGCGGTCTTGACCATGCGGAGAGTGGAGAGGCGGAGTTCGTCGCGCGCCTTCATGGCGGTGATGATGTCTTTCTGAATTTGTTCGCTGAGGCTCATAGGGAGATTATAGCGTTCAGGCGCGGAAGGATTATTAACCACGGAGGACACTAAGGACACGGAGGAAACCTTTGAGTTGTCATCCTTAGCGGAGCAGCTGCGTAGTGGAATGACCCCTGTTGTCTTCACGTCGTGTCATGCGGCGGAGTTCGCTTGTAGATCAAAAACCAATGTCGACTTCGGTTGCGCTGCTAAGGGTCCCTACGCTCAGGATGACAGACTTTCCCCGTGTCTCCGTGGTGCAGACTGGCTGATTCCGGTAAAATGAAACAATCTTTTCCCACACAAAGGATTCCTTACGTAATGCTGCTCAAGAACCGTCTGTTTACTCCTGGCCCCACTCCTCTGCTTCCTGCTGCCCAGACTGCCATGGCATCTTTTGCCATGCACCATCGCACGGCTGATTTCCGCGCTTTGTACACACGCGTGTTGTCGGACATGAAGGAGTTCATTGGCACGCGGAACGATGTGCTGGTGCTGGCTTCGTCCGGGACCGGCGTGATGGAAGGTTCGGTCTCGAACCTGACTTCGCCCGGGGACAAAGTGCTGGTGCTGACGGCTGGCAAGTTTGGCGAACGGTGGCGCGATCTGGCCAAGGCGTTTGGGTGTTCCGTCGAAGTGTTGAGCGCTCCTTACGGAGAAACTCTTTCGCTGGATGAAGTTCGTCAGAAGCTGACGCCCGAGGTGCGCGTGGTCTATGTGCAGGCAACCGAGAGTTCCACGGGCGCCCGGCACGATGTGAAGGGGATTGCAAAACTTGTTCGTGCCCAGGGGGACGACACATTGCTAGTGGTGGACGCCATCACCGGGTTGGGTACGACGCATTTTGATGTGGATGGCTGGGGGATCGACGTCATCATCGGCGGTTCGCAGAAGGCATTGATGATCCCGCCCGGACTTGCCTATTGTGCGGTGAGCGATCGCGCCTGGAAGCGGATGGACACGGCTAAGTCTCCGCGCTACTACTTTGATTTCCGCAAGGAACGGAAGGCGGCAGCCAAGGGAGAGTCCTCTTACACGCCGGCGACTTCGCTGTTTGCCGCGCTCGGCGCTGCGCTTGATTTCATCCGGCAGATGGGGAATGGCGACCTGGTCGCGGGACGCGAAGCGCTGGTCAACAATGCGGAACTGGCGGCAGAGATGACGCGAGCCGGCGCGCAGGCGCTAGGGTTGCAACTGTTTGCGCCGACGTCGCCCGCAGCGGCGCTTACCGCCATTGAGTCACCCGCCGGAATCGATTCGGGAAAGATCGTGAAGGAGTTCCGCGAAACTTTTTCCGCAGTGGTAGCCAACGGACAGGGTGATGCGATGAAAGGCAAGTTGTTTCGCATCGCGCACATCGGCTACTACGACTATCTGGATACCATCGGGATTCTGGCTGCGCTCGAGCATGTGCTTGCCAGCGTAACTGGAAAGCCGGTGGAGTACGGCGCGGCCGTGCGTGCGGCGCAGGAAGTGTACGCGCGCAGCGTCGCGGAGAAACGGCAGCAGGTCGGTGCCTGAGTGAATTCACAATCGAGTTGGCGGCTGGTTATTGGCAGGGTCCCGTATCTCTCTTCCCAGCTGCGTCATCCTGAACGGCCTTCAGGCCGTGAAGGATCTGGCGTGAATCGGAACGGACTTGCAGCTCCAGATACACGCGATCAAAAACTCACGCGGCGCGGTAAGCCTGTGCCACTGCACGCCGGATCCTTCCCCCGGCTGAAGCTGGGATTCAGGATGACGCCGTCTTGGAGTGACAGCGCTGCCAGTGGTAAGCATTCCAAAAATTTTGGAGAGTAGACCTCACTTATGAAAGTTGTCGTAGCCGAGAAGATTTCCCCTTCAGCGATTGACTTGTTGCGCGAACCGCGCTGGACTATCGTCACGCCGGACCAGGTGGAAGGCAAGCTGGCGGCGCATCTGCAAACCGCCGATGCACTGATCGTTCGCTCGGCAGTGCAGGTTGATGCTGACCTGCTGGAACATGCCCGCAAGCTGCGGGTGGTTGGGCGTGCCGGCGTGGGCGTCGACAACATCGATCTGGATGCGGCCACCCGCAAGGGCATTGCGGTGATGAATACGCCTGGCGCGAATGCCATCGCCGTGGCTGAGCATGCGCTGGCACTGATGCTGGCCATGGCTCGCCAGATCCCTCGCGCCAACGAGTTGATGCATGCCGGGAAGTGGGAGAAGAAATCTCTTCAAGGCTTCGAGTTGCGAGGCAAGACTCTGGGCATCGTGGGCCTGGGCAGAATAGGGATGGAAGTGGCGCGGCGGGCGCGGGCGTTCGGCATGGAGATTATCGCGCACGATCCCTTTGTCTCGACGTCGGTGGCGAAGGAGCAGAGCATCCGACTGGCCAAGCTGGAAGAGGTTTACGCAGCCGCTGACTATCTCACCTTGCATGTCGGACTGACGCCGCAGACCGCGGGTATGATCAATGCCGACTCGGTAAAGAGAATGAAGCGCGGAGTCAGGCTGGTGAATTGTGCGCGCGGCGAACTGGTGGACGAAGCGGCTCTGGCCCAGGCTGTGAAGCAAGGGTTGGTCGCGGGCGCAGCGCTGGATGTTTTCACGGACGAGCCTCTGAAGAATTCGCCGTTGACCGCGATCGACAATATTATTTTGACTCCGCACATCGCGGGATCGACGTTCGAGGCCCAGGAAGCAGTTGGCTTTCAGATTGCGATGCAGGTAAAGGAATATCTGAAAGACGGGGTGATCCAGAACGCGGTGAATGTGCCGTCGGTTTCGCACGACGAATATCTGGAGCTTCAGCCGTATGTTGTGTTGGGAGAGAGGCTGGGTTCATTTCTGGCGCAGGTAAGTGAAGGGACGCTGGAGGAAATTTCGCTGCGTTACACCGGACACATTGCGGAATCCAAGACCGACCTGATCCGCAATGCCACGGTGAAAGGCATCCTGAATGAAGCGCTGGAGGAGAAGGCAAACCTGGTGAATGCGGAGGCGATTGCGTCTGCGCGGGGATTGCGCATTCACGAGTCGCGCAAGCCGCACAGCTCTGGCGGAGGTTCAGGCAGCGTGCTTTCTGTCTTGCTGAAGACGGCGACTGGGGAGCATCTGGTCAAGGGCGCGGTTCTTCACAAAGACACACCGCGACTCCTGCACGTCGACGGTATTGACGTGGAAGCGCCGCTGGAGCGCGACCTGATTTACCTGCGCAATCGGGACGTTCCAGGCGTGATTGGTAAAGTCGGAACGATTTTGGGCAAGCACAAGATCAACATCGCAAACTTCTCGCTGGGACGCAGGAGCGGGAACGCGAAGCAGGATGCGCCGCGCCAGGCAATTGCCGTGGTGCATGTAGACGGGAAAGTGCCCCCTGTGGTTTTAGCGGAACTAAGGAAAGTACCGGCAGTCGAACAGGCGAAGGCGATACGGCTGTTTTGAGTTTCGTAGCGCCGGCCCCTGGCCGGCCCGAAAGGAGGGCGGGACGCCCTCCAGACAGCCGGCGGGACGCCGACGCTACCTAAATATTATCGGGTTGGTGCATCCTTGAAAGCTGTTGCTGTTTCCAACTACGCACGAGGACAATCGATGTTAAGAAGATCCGGCATCGTAATGGCAGCATTCTTTTTGCTCACCTGCATCGCGTGGGCGCAGGACAACACCTACGAAGTCAGCCTGGGTGGGGCGGCGGTCTTGAGCAAGGGATCGACGGGCAACGGCACGACGCTTGATCCAACCAACTCCGGCGCTGTCGTCGTTACTGCGCGGTACCGGTTTTCCGATCATCACTCGGTGGAGATCAATTACGCGCACACGGAGAACTCGCAGATTTATTTTGCCTCGCCCCTGACCTATCGCATTCAAGGCACGATTGCCGAATATTCCGGCGCCTACGTTTACAGCTTCCACGAGAGCAAAAAGTTAGAGCCGTTCGTTTTTGCGGGAGGGGCGGCACTGATTTTTTATCCTGGCTACAATTTCAATTACGTGAATAATGTGCAAACCTACCTTCCGGCGTCACAACAAACTAAGCCTGCGTTTCTTTACGGCGGAGGGGTTGACTGGAAGGTCTTTGCCAGCGTGCCCATACTTCGCCGCTCTCCAATGTTGTCGAACCATCTTGCGCTACGGTTGCAGTATCGAGGGTTGATCTACAAGGCGCCGGACTTCAAGATTCAGAATCTATTTACGGGTGCCAAGGGACACATGGCAGAGCCTTCGGTGGGGATCGTGGTGAAGTTCTAACGCAAAAGCGGTCACGTATGCGCGGGGAGACTATCTCGCGGCTGCCGTGACCTGATACGAGTCCAGAGTTTTGGGTCGGTCTGCAAACACAGTATGACCTGTGGCAAGGGAGAAGTGCCAATCGCATGCAAACACAAGGTCCCTCGACTGCGTGAACCATTCTCAAGCGAATGGTTCAACTTCACTCGGGATGGCAGAGTTGAGATTAAAAGTCGAGGTTGATGGTTAGGAATTCAGGGCTTGTTTGCGGAGTTTGCGGCTCTCTGCCAGGAGGGCCATGGAGTGCATCAGGTTTTGCAGAGTCACAATTCCTACTAGGCGTTGATCTTCTACCACTGGGATAATGCTCAGGTTTTTGGTGGTCAGCTTACGGAAGGCTGAAGCCAGGGATTCGCCTTTTTGCGCTACGTCGAAGATGCGGTTCATTACGGCCTGAACGTAGCCGTTGCCTTCGACGCGGAGAGCTTCCAGAATTTTTTGTTTCGAAATCACTCCTACCATGTCGCTGCCGCGAATCACCGGGAAATCATCCTGAAGGCAGTGGACGGCTTTCTCGAGAGCGTCTTCGAGGGTGTCGGCTGGCGAGAGCGTGGCGAAATCGGTGAGCATCACGTCTTCAAGGTGAACTTTTTCCAGAACTGACTGGAAGACCGCTGAGCGCTCTTCCATCTGGGATGCGATGAACAGGAACAATCCGACGAGCGTCAGCCAATAATTCGGCAGCAGCATGCCGCCCAGGATGAACATGGTGGCGAAGGCTTGTCCGATCGACACGGCGCGGCGCGTGGCCTGGACCGGATCCATGTGACGGCTGAACAAGGCGCGCAGCACGCGACCCCCGTCCATGGGATAGGCCGGCAGCAGGTTGAATCCAGCGATATAAAGATTGGCCCACACCAGGCTGCTGGGGAGATTGCCGGATCGCATGAAAGGCCAGGTCCAGAAGTCGGCATGCGGAACGACGGCCAATATGACAGCGCCAGAGACGATTGCGAGCAGCAGATTCGCCAGCGGTCCTGCCGCCGCGATGCGGATGTCGCGTTTCCAGGCGACAATTGACGCATCCGGCGCGGGCTGGCTGTCCTCAAGTTGCGTGACACCACCGATGGGCAAAAGGATGATCGACTTTACCCGCACCCCTAAGCGCCGCGCTACCAGTGCGTGACCGAACTCATGGAACAGGACAGAAGCAAAGATGATTCCCACCAGAGCGAGAACCCGTCCTTCGTTCGCGATGCGATGAGTGAGGAAGTCATTCCACCAGACGAAAAGCGGCAGGATGAAGAAAAAGGTCCAGTGAATGCGAAGTTCGACTCCGAAGATTCGGCCGGCCGAGATGGACCAACTTCTCATGAGAGATCCGTGAATATCCTCGCTAGAACCATTCTATATAGTTTAGACAACGGATAGGAGCCGGGAGTTGCCATTTCTGGATATCCAAAGTAATTGGGCTGATTTTGCCTGGCGGGAGAGGGGCGAGCCATGCGTGTGATTGCCGGGGAATTTCGCAGCCGGCCACTATATTCGCTGCGTGGGATGGACGTTCGGCCCACCGCCGACCGTTTGCGCGAAACCCTGTTCAATGTGTTATCTGCCGGGAACGCCACCCTGTTTGAAGGCAAGGTTTTTCTTGATCTTTGCGCGGGCACGGGAGCGGTTGGTATTGAAGCTTTGAGCCGGGGAGCAGCCAAGGTGTACTTCTTGGAATCGTCGACGGCTGCCGCTGGCCTGATACAGCGCAATCTCGGCTCTCTGGGGGCGGAGACGGGATTCGAAATCCTGAGAAATGACGTGGTTCGCGCTCTGCGCCAGCTTGAAGCGAGGAGCGTCATTGCTGACTTTGTCTTTCTCGATCCACCTTACCGACTGGAGAAAGTCTACGGACAGGTTCTCCAACTGCTTTCGCAGTCCACTCTGGTGCGACCGGAAGCGGTGATCGTCACTGAGCATGATAAAAGGTTCGATCCTGGGGATTCGTTTGCGCACCTGCTCCGCTGTCGCAAGCTGGAGCAGGGGGATGCGGTTTTGAGCTTCTATCGTCTGTCTTCGTGATGCAGGCCTGTGGCCATGCCTGCAGGAGCGCGGGCGCTCGCGCCCACATTGTCACGAGCCTACTGTGGCATGGTGTGCCTGAGCGAACTTGCGTCCCACGAGCTTTACTATTTCGACCACCATCTTGATGACGATGACAACGGCAGTGATCTGCAAGCCGATGTGGGTCCAGTAATTGATGGTCTTCACCAGACCCTGCAATTTTGCCGCGCTTGGGTCAACAGCTATGAACAAGTCAGGGGCAGTGATCAGGAAGTAGACGACGACCAGACTGAGTGCGTTCATGACCAGCTGCGAGAGCATCCTGCCCTTCGCCCAGAGTGGCCAAATTAGCATGGATGCAGTGAGGGCCAGATTCACCACCACCATCACCACCAGAAGCGGATAAAGGGTTCGCCAGATGGGGCCGAGCCGGAGAAAGGCGCTACCCGGGCCCAGGATCAGATACTGATAATGCAATCCGGCCAGCCACCAGACGCTGAAAATGGTTTGTATCAGGAGCTCTGCGATCAATTCAAACTGTGATTTACGAGGACTTTCCTTGACCAGCGGCGGGAGCTTCCTGGGGTCCCATGTGTCCTTCAGCCGATACTTGGCGCCAAAGAACTCAAGGGCAGAAAAGGCCAAAGTGATCCAGGCGAATGTCAGCAGGGCAACACTGGGATAGCGAAACAAGACGCCAAGGCTCTCCATAAGGGGCTTGCCCGCAGCGGCGGTCGCGACGCTGGCGCCGACCAGCACCAGGAACGCGAGGCCGAGCGATGCTTTCAATACCTTCCAGTAGATGGGAAACATGGTCGCTCCAATCATGTATTCCTGCTTGCGATAGCGGCTGGCCAGGTGGACCGGGCTGCCGAGCTTTTTCAGCAGCTCGACCTGCTCCTCTTCCGTGAGCGGATGTCCCACCTCCGCCTCCTTCTCTTCGACCTGGGAGAGAATGCTGTCGCGCAGTTCCTTGATGATGTCGTCGCGCTGTTTCGAAGGCAGCGCGAACTTTAAAGCCTGCAGGTAGCGTTCAATCAAATCCATAAATGTGCTCCTAAACGAATTGCAGAATATGTTTTAGAGAATTCCTTCCAGGGATGCGTTAATGCTTTTCCACTCCGCCGCCAACTGTTCGAGGATTACCTTGCCGTCGGCGGAGAGGCTGTAGAAGCGTTTGTTGCGCTTCTCCTCTTCGCGCCACTCACTGATAAGCAGGCCCTGGTTCTCCAGGCGGCGCAGCAATGGGTATAGGGTGCCTTCGTCGATCTCCATACCCTGAGCGGCTAAGGCCTTACGCAGGGTGTAGCCGTAGCGCTCCTCGCGCAACTCGGCCAGCACCGCGAGGATCAGGCAGCCGCGCCTGAGTTCGAGCCGCAGGTTCTCCAGGACTTCGCTGCTCGTCGGAGTTTCTACCGTGCGATGCATAGTGTATGCCATACACTGTACGGTACACAGTATTAGTTGTCAATAAGTTCTTCGTCCATTGAGGCAGGCCCGACATGACTACAGTCAGCGGAACCGTCTGAGAAAGACAAGTCGCTGAAATCCAGCCCTTTACCGCGGGATCAGTCCGGAGTTACGAAAGTTTGGCCACATCCACCGCAAGTTGTTGTGTTGCAATGCCTTACTTGATATCAATGGTGTCAGATTCCCGCCTGACTTTTAAAGTGGAATCGCGCGGAGGGACGTGGGTAGCGGCTCTCAGTTGTGGAGAGAACTGAGCTTCAGTGCCAAGGCATTCATCAGCCTTGTGGTGCTGACGGGGACGTGTGTTCTGCTGTATGGAGCCGTACGTCCGACGAGCAAGAATATCGCGCAGTTCATTTGCTACCTGCTCATCGCAATTCTAGCGGCCCGGCTGAAAGTGCGGCTGCCTGGGATCACCGGCACCATGTCGGTGAACTTCCTTTTTATCCTGCTCGGCATCCTGGAACTTGGTTTCGCGGAAACTCTGGCTTTAGGAACCGCGGCCGTTCTGGTTCAATGTTTCTACCGCGATCGGCCCAGCCCGATTCAGGTGACATTCAATTTGTCCGCGAGCGCGGTAGCTGCCGCGATCGCCTATAGCGTCTACCATCTGGCAATCAGCGGGGCCCAGATGAAAAGCCATCCCCTCTTGCTGGGATTGGCGGCCATCACATATTTTGTTGCGAACACTGGTTCGATCGCTGCCGTAATCGCGCTTACGGAGCGTAAAGCCATCAACAAAATCTGGGTGGAATGCTACTTCTGGTCGTTCCCCTATTATCTGGTCGGCGCAGCCTTCGCCGGAATGATTGGGTGGTTCAACCGTGAGTTCGGATGGGAAACGTCGCTCTTGATTGTTCCCATCATTTACCTGATCTACAGGTCTTATCGGCTATACCTGGGAAAACTTGAGGACGAAAAGCGCCATGTCGAAGAAATGGCGACTTTGCACCTGCGCACCATTGAAGCGCTGGCCCTGGCCATTGAAGCCAAGGACCACACCACACACGATCACCTGCAACGAGTGCGGGTGTACGCCATTGAAGTAGCCAAGGAGCTGTGCGTAAGCCCGCCAGAGATGGAAGCGCTGCACGCGGCGGCACTATTGCACGACATCGGCAAACTGGCGGTGCCCGAGCACATCATCTCCAAGCCGGGGCGGTTGACGCCGGAAGAATTTGAAAAAATGAAAATCCACCCCGTGGTGGGGGCGGAGATTCTGGAACGTGTCCGCTTCCCCTATCCCGTGGTGCCGATTGTTCGGGCCCATCACGAAAAGTGGGATGGATCCGGTTATCCGTTTGGATTAAAGGGCGAAGAGATTCCGATCGGCGCACGCATTCTGTCGTCGGTGGATTTCCTGGACGCCATGGCATCCGACCGGCAATATCGGCGGGCGCTGCCACTGGAAGAAGTGATGAAGCGCCTGTCGGCAGAATCGGGAAAATCGTTTGATCCGAAAGTGGTCAGTGTTCTGGAGCGACGATACCGCCAGCTGGAGAAACTGGTGGAATCGACCTTCAGGCAAGAGTCGGTGGCGCAGCTTTCGACCGACGTGAAGGTGGAAGCGGGCGCGGCGCCGGCGGCCGGCTTCGAAGACATCACAGTCAAGGACGCTCCGGGACAGGAAGCGACGTTCCTGTCGTCGATCGCGGCGGCGCGGCAAGAGGCTCAGACATTATTCGAGCTGAGCCAGGATCTGGGCGCGTCACTGAGCTTGGGCGAAACGCTTTCTGTGTTCTCGGTGAAACTACGGCGACTGGTTCCCTACGACGCGATCGCCATTTATGTGAAGCGCGGGACAGAGTTGGTTCCTGAACTGGTGAGCGGAGACAATCACCGGTTGTTCTCGTCGCTCCGCATTCCGTTGGGCAGCGGACTGTCGGGCTGGGTAGCGCAGAACCGTAAACCGATCATTAATGGCAATCCTTCAGTAGAGCCCGGATATCTGAACGACCCAACGAAGTTCAGCACGCTTCGTTCCGCACTCGCGATTCCTCTTGAAGGCCTGGCCGGCGTAGTTGGAGTGTTGGCTCTTTATCACGCGGAAACCGATGCCTTCACGTCGGACCATTTGCGCATTCTGCTGGCGATCAGTTCGAAGATGGCGTTGGCCATCGAAAACGCGTTGAAATTCGAACAAGCCGAAAGCTCGGCGGTCACCGACTACCTTACCGGATTGCCCAATGCCCGGTCGTTATTCCTGCAACTGGACCGCGAGCTGGCCCGTTGCAAACGGGATACGACTTCGCTGGTCGTCATGGTCAGCGATATGGACGGTTTCAAGCAGATCAATGACCGCTTCGGCCATCTGGAAGGCAATCGCGTGCTGCGCTTGTTCGCGCAGGCATTGAAAGACAGTTGCCGCGAATACGACTATGTGGCTCGCATGGGCGGCGACGAATTTGTGGTGGTGGCGCCGGGCCTGACCGCGGAAGCTGCTGCCAAGAAGGCGGATGGCCTGCGCGAACTGGCGCGGCTCGCAGGACGGGAAGTCTGCAGCGAAGACATTCTCTCGCTCAGCGTGGGACAAGCCTTGTATCCCGAAGATGGGAAAGATGCGGAAGCGCTCTTGGCCGAAGCTGACCGCCGCATGTACATCGAGAAACAGAGACAGCCGTCACGCAAGAATCGCCGGTTGTATCCGCGCATGAAGTGCCGGGTCACGATTGAATTGCGGCCGCAGGAAGGCGAAATACCGATCCTGGGAAATCTGATCGACGTCAGTCTGGGTGGCTGCTATGTGGAGACCAGCACGCTGATGCCGCCGGGATCGAAACTGAAAGTAATTTTCTCGATTGATGATGGCAGGCTGCAGGCCACCGGCAGCGTGGTTCGTATCGATCCCGGAAGCGGTATCGCAATCAAGTTCAACGACATGAATCGCGAAGATCGTGACAAGATGCACAAAGTAATCGAGTTCGTCCACAACACCACGATGTTTTACGACAATCGTTATTTCTCGAAGCTGATGAAAACGTAAAGTTAGCGGTCGCTCGTTTAAGCGAGACTATCACTTGGGTTGGGGGCGATAGCTCCAGAAGGCGCTTTGTTCCGTTGCTGTTGCGCCTGGGTTCGCCAGGGAATTCGCCAGCGCGAGTTGATCTTCAATCAAGCCATGCGACGGAGCCAGTGAACAGACCGGATCGGTTGCGGTCGCATCGCCGGTGATCATCAGCGCCTGACAGCGGCAACCGCCGAAGTCCTGAGTTCGACGATCACAACTTCGACAAGGCTCCGGCATCCAGTCTTCACCGCGAAACTTTTGAAAACTGGCGGATTCGCGCCAGATCCACTCCAAAGACCGGCTCTGGACGTTCTCGAAAGTTAGACCGGGAATCACGGCTGCGGCATGGCAGGGCAGGGCCGTGCCTCGAGGATCGATCAGCATCTGACGACGTCCCCATCCGCCCATGCAGGCTTTCGGGTATCGAGCGTAGTAGTCGGGCGCGACTGCATCGATGCGAATTTTTCCCAGCAAACGCTTTTGGGCCGCGCTGATCGTTTCCAGGGATTCGAGCACCTGCGTCCGGCTCGGGAGTAAGCCCCCCACGTTCTTCGCTGCCCAGCCGTAATACTGTACGTGCGCGATCTCAAGACGTTCCGGCTGCAATGATTCGGCGAGCGCGATCATTTCCTCGAGGTGATCAAGATTCTGGCGATGCACGACCATATTCACCGTAAAGGCCACTTTGGAACGGCGAATCATCGTGGCAATTGCGAGTTTCAGGGCATGAGCCCGCGTGCCCGCGATCCAGTTGGCGCTGGCTTCGCGGGAGTCCTGAAAACTGAGTTGGATGTGGTCGAGCCCGGCGGCCACGAGTTCATCCCAGCGCGGCTGGGACAATCCGATGCCCGACGTGATCAGGTTGGTGTAGAGTCCACAGCCGTGAGCGAAGCTCACCAACTGAGTCAGGTCTTCGCGGGCCAAGGGCTCTCCGCCGCTGAGATGGACGTGCAGCATTCCAATCTTTGCAGCTTGCTGAAAGACCGCTTCCCATTCATGGGTGCCCAGTTCCAATTTGGCAGCCACCATTTCGAGTGGGTTCGAACAGTAGGCGCAATGCAAGGGGCAACGATGCGTGACTTCCGCGATGAGCGCCAGAGGTGGGTCGGGCGTCAAAAGTCTACCAGCCGCTTCTGCTGGAGACGTTCGAGGAATGTGATCGCGTCCTGACGAATCTTGGCCGAGTCTGAGGCGTCGTATACGGTCCCGAGTTCCTGCACGATTTCCTCGAACGTGCGGGTACCGTCGCAAAGTTCGAGCACGGCCCGGGCTGTGCCTTGTAACCGGATCGCGCCTTCGGGAAATACCACCATGCGGTTCTCGCCGTCACCCGTCCATCGGCAACCGGCGGCCAGTCTTGGCCGGCTGAAGTTTTCAAGAGCCATGGCTTCACTCTTCACTCGTTACTCTACAGGACGGAACGCGCCGGGCGGCGGCCACGCCGGTTGCACATACGAGTAGTAGATCGCATCGAGTTGGGCCCAGAGAATTTCGCATTTCTCGCGCAATGCCTGTACGGCCTTTTGTTGTTCTGCGTAAGTGTGGGCGTGGTCGACGACGTATTGAAAGGCGAATTGAGCGTCCTCGGGAGCCTGATCGAGGCGGGCTTCGAAATAGTCCAGGCCGCCCGACAACCATGGATAGTGGCGGCGCAAAGCGTCCATCCGCAGGGTAATCAAATCGCGGGAGAAAAGCTCGGTCAGCGATGAGGCGACGGCTTCGAGCAACGACCGGCTTTTCACCAGGTCGATATAAGCATCGACGGCATAGCGCACACCGGGAAGCACTTCCTTGCAGCTCACAACCTGTTCACGGGGCAAACCCAAAGCCTGGGCCAGACGGATCCAGCGCTCGATTCCGCCCTCGGGATTGTTGTCGCCGTCGTGATCGAGAACTCGCTTGCGCCATGCCCGGCGAAATCCCGGGTCATCGCTGCGAGAAAGGATTATGGCGTCCTTGATGGGGATGCGGCTCTGATAGTAGTAGCGGTTGAGAACCCAGGCTTGCAGTTGTCCCCGAGTGAGTTTGCCTTCGTGCATCAATAAATGAAACGGATGCTGATGGTGATAACGCTGCTCTCCGACGGCGCGCATTCGCGTCCGCAGCTCGTCAACGGAGAGAAGTGGACTTGAACCGGAATCTACAGGTCGAGATGACATCGGTCCTCCGCGACCTCCCATCCTCGCGCTCGCAGTTCGCGATGTTCCGGGCTATTCGGGTCCAGCAATGGATTGGTGTTGTTGATATGCACCAAGATTTTTCTCGGACAGCGCACTCCGGATAATAAATCCAGGCTGCCTTCGGGAGAAGAGACTGGGATGTGGCCCATCTGACGGGCGGTCTGTCCCCCGCCCTGGAGTTTGATCAGTTCATCATCGGTCCAGAAGGTTCCGTCGAATAGGAGGACGTCCAGCGCATCGAATTGCTGGAGAAGGCCTTGATCAAGGTGTGCGACTGCGGGGAAAAAGCCCAGGCGTTTGCCGGATGTTGATTGCAATATCAGCCCTACCACGGATTCGTCGGAATCAAGCTCAGTGGCGCGTTTGGCACTGACGTAGCTGGGAAAGCGGGTTGCCACGGATACGGGTAGACATTGAATCCCCGACAGCTCGCCGGTTGGGGAAAAAAGTTCGAAGCTAGTGCCGGGAATAATGTCCTGCCATCGCGCCTGATCGGCGTTGCGGTGCAGCATGGCAAACATGCTGTTGTCTTCGCGAAGAATCCTGCGGATCGAAGCGGTGGCGAAGATTTGCAGAGGCTGTAGCTCGCGCAGCAGTAGAAGTCCGAGAGACTGGTCGAGATCGGCGCTGGTGAGAACGACGCCAGAAATTGGAGAGTGCCGGAGGCCGCCACGCGGATGTAGAAACGGGTTGGCTTCGATTTGGGTGCGCAGATCAGGCGAGGCGTTCAGCAGAAACCAGGAGACACCGTCGGAGCTGACGGCAACCTGTAACTGGGTACGGGGTTTTCCGGCAAACGCGCCGGCGCGCGAGGATCTGCAATTGCGGCAAGCGCAGTTCCACTGAGGGAACCCGCCACCGGCAGCCGTCCCCAAAATTTCGACTTGCATCTAAACCCGGTTAGATTTCAGCGCAGGCGTAAGAATTGATCTCACAGCCCAACGAAATTTCCTCGATTTGCGGCTCGGTCCATTGCATGACTGGTAGTTTGCGGTACCGGACGATCCCTGTCAAGGTGCAGAAACTTGCGCAGCTCTCAGCTCTCAAACGCCTGAAAACAATGGAACATTACTTCGTGCCGCAAGCGTGTCTGACGGTGGACTTCAGTCGAATGAAGTGGGCCATTCCGGATGGCGATAGTGATCAAACAGGTGGGCGATCTGCTGGGGCGTCACTCGGGTTAGGGAGAGCGGCGGGATCTGATCCTCGGGGAAGAAGGAAACTGCGTCGGTCTCGTTGCTGGTCTTCGCGGCGCCGCCAACAAAGTCACACAGGAAGAAAAGCTTGTAGACGTGATGAGGCATCGGAGGATGCCCGTGCCGTTCATGATCGCGGTCATAAACAGCCGCCAGCTTCCGGGCTACGACGTCGTATCCAGACTCTTCTTTGACTTCACGGACCGCAGCCACGCTGGGGCTATCGCCGACATCCGCCCAACCTCCTGGGAGAGTCCAGCCACCGTCGCTTCGTTCCCGCACCAGCAGCAGACCCTTGTCGGAGAAAACTGCGGCGCGTACATCAATTTTGGGAGTGGCGTATCCGATTTCGCTGGCGAACAAATCAATTAGTTGGGCGGAAGACAAGCCGGTGGAGTTTGCCGCCAGCATTTCCGACGCGATCTGACGCACTCTTTCGTAGCGTTCGATATCGTATTGGTCTTTTGCGAAGGTGATGCCGGTCTGCGCGATGGCTTGCAGTTTTTTTGCCCAGGCTAGAGTCGCGTTGTCCTTGGCTTCATTGTTTTCGGGCGCATTCACGTCGATCAGGATACACGCTGAGATTCTCCGTGTCCTCCGTGGTTCGCGGTTCTGGGTGTGAAGCCCAGGGTCGTGTGGCGGTCGTGCCACGGGGAACGAACCTGCTTGATGCGGTGTCTGTTTCTTGTGTAAGGGCCTTCAGCAAAGGGTTCGTTCGCCGCGTGCTCGAAACCTATCTCAACTTGTGGCCAGACGGCGATGGCTGGGTCATTGTCTATCGATATCTATGTCTATCGATATCTATCGTCCCCGACGGACTGGTTTGATCAGGCCGACATCATTCTGCTCGCGGTCATGCTCATCAATACCATTGTCATCGCTCGTCATCAGTACTGGAGCTTTGGCACAGCACGCAGGCAATCCCGAGCTTTCATCCGGGATGCTCAAGCCCCATTGCGCACCGGCCACTTCGATCCAAGCACTGCTCAGCTTGGGGGCTTTGATCCGAACCCTTTCCCGAATTTTGTGGTGGCTTACAAAAAACCCCGCCCAATCGGAGCTTGGACGGGGCACACTTATGGTCTGTGGAGGAATCGAGAACTATCTTTTGCCGGGGTGGAATTCTCCGCGGTTGGAGAACTGGCGGAATGGCCACTCGCCACTCTTTGTCGAGTTAATCGCCGGACTGGCGGCTGGAACTGCGACTGCTGCGGCAGCGAATGCCATGTCCGATCCCCAATCAGCGGGAGCGGGATGAACGCCCCACACATTTCCGGGTTCGTCGAGTGCGATGCCGACCATCCACCACTTGCCTCCAGTACCCAGAGGCACACAGTTGGCGACGCGGGCGGGGACGCTTTTTGCGCCGGGCAGTTCGTCGAGCGAAACCGCCATGCCAGGTTCCAGCGCGCGCGACAGGCGCACGCCGCAGCCCTGAGT
Source organism: Terriglobia bacterium (assembly GCA_963795245.1). GTDB lineage: Bacteria > Acidobacteriota > Terriglobia > Terriglobales > Acidobacteriaceae > JAIQFF01. Next base: position 68,298 of record CAWCHA010000003.1, read on the forward strand.
ATTCAGGACGAGAGTATGTCCGGACTCGGAGAACTGGACCGCCGGATCGAGACTGGTGACGCGAAGGGGAATCTGGGCGCGGATGCGAGTGCTACGCCGGGCGGATTCAGTCGGTGCTTCTTCGTTAGAGGCCATGATGAGAACGTTCTAACGAGTTTATGGCCAGAAGGTGATTTAGCTCAGGCTTCTCGGGCAGGAATCTGCACCGAAGTAACCTTCGTGGCATAGAAGGCACCCACTTCTTTCGCCCTTTCAGGGCTCCGGTCGTTTCCGTTCGTCAACTCCGGGCTTGCGTCCGGGGCTTTAAGTCTTGCGCTGCTTCGCGATAACTGAAGCTGAGCTGAAGCTGGTAGCCGAAGGCTCTGCTCACAGCTGAATCTGAATCAGCGGTACCGATGGAAGAGTTCGGCGCAACATATTTGCTGATGGAATGCCGGTTCGTTCGAAGGATTTCTCGCAGTCGGCGGTAGAGGGTCCGCGCATGCTTCCTTCCATGTAGGCGAGGCCGGGGCAGCGGGTGCAGGTGCCGACGTGACTGCAACTGGAGCAGACCGTCAGATCCTTGGCGCGGATGGAGCGCACTTCGTTCAGCTCGGACGAATGATTCCAGATGTCCAGAAATTTCTGCCGCCGAACGTTGCCGCTGGGGAGAGGGAACTGGACGCAGGGGAAGACGTCTCCGTAGGGAGAAATATAGGCTAGCGTGTGGCCGGCGCTGCACGGATATCCTTCCATTACGTCTTCGTCCGGAGCCGGGGGCGGAGCGCAGAACTCGTCTACGTTTCCCACCAGGGCCTGATTGTGAAATACATCTTTTAGTTCAGAGCCTGGAATACGCAGATTCAGGATGGAGCGGTCGCCGTCCATCTTCGGCGTGATGGTGGGGTCGAGCGAATACTGCACGCCCAACTCTCGGGCCAAAGCCTGCACACCCGCATGGTCGTGCATGTTGGCGGTCATCAGGACATTGGCGATGGTGACGCGCAGTCCCTGATCGGCGAGAAAACGAATGGCTTCGATACTGCGGCGCAGCGAGCCGGGAAGTTTGGTGATGGCGTCGTGAACCTCGGGGCGATGCGAATAGATGCTGACCTGTATTTGGTCGACGCCGAGTTCGAGCATGCGCCTCGCTTCAGATTTCCCGATCATCACAGCGTTGGTCTTGATTCTCACCGCGAACATTAGATTGCGCGCGTATTCGAGAAGTTCGAAGAAATCGCGTCGCATCAGCACTTCGCCACCGCTAAAAGTCAGAAAGAAGGTGCCTGCGTCCGCCAATTCGTTGAGCACACGCTTGATCTCGGATGTAGTCATCTCTCCGTGGTCATCGTGGTCGAGGTAGCAATGCACGCAGCGCTCGTTGCAACGGTAGGTGATGTCGAAGTGCACGGACATGGGCACGCCCAGGTCGAGAGCTCGCTGGCTCATCTCCTGGATCAGGCTCATGCCGCCTCCGTGGGGCTGACCGCTGAATCTTCGACGGGACGGTCTTCGATCGGGTGATCCGAGACTACAAGAATGCCGTGACGCGAAAATTCTTCGACGAAGTGCTCGACATCGCGCAGCGCGGTTTCGGGATCGACCTCGAATTCGGTGCAGACGTGATGCATCACGATGTCAGAAAGAGACGTGTGCCCGTCGGCCGCCTGCCAGATTGCCGTCGCCACGGGATTCAGAGTGAAGAAAGTGGAATCGATGGCGGACATAATCATCATCTCGCCGCCCAGCAGGCGAGAGGCAATGGCGGAACTCTTTGCGATGTATTTTTCCGTCATGGCTTCACCGGATCAAATTCCAGACTCGCGAGTCTGGAGTAAAGGTCAGCCGTTGCACCGGCACCCGCTCCACGAAATCGCAGGCAGCCTGAAAGACACTTTTTACCAGATTCGCGTCCTCGGCGAAAAATAGGATGTTCCTCATCAGCCGCCGGATGGCCTCTGCCTTCTCTATGGGTTCTATTTTGTTTTCCGGGCCCTGCTTGAGGAAGAAGAGCGAAGCGATGGGAGCGGAACAATTTTCTCCTACGCGGGCCAGCTCGCCGGCGAAAGGCGTTCCACAGGCGCGATAGGCGCCGTCGACCCGGCGAATGTAGGAGACTTCGTCGGTCAGCAGGGTCGCGTCTGGAGGCGCCAGCCTCGAGATCGTGGTTTTGCCGGCGCCGGATACTCCGGAAAACAAAAACGCACGTCCGTTGCGGATCGCCCCGGCGGAATGCAGCAGAAAGCCGCCTTCCCGCGCCAGGATCAGGGTGTGCACAATGCGCAACACGGAATCGATGGAGTAAGGATTGGCAGACTGGCGGATGCTGCCTCGTCCGGCAGCGGGGTTCCAGTGAGCGCGAAAATCGCCGCGACGCAGCTGCCAGGTGCCGTCCCGCATTTTCACCTGTACATCTTCGTCGGGAGCTTTCTTTGAGGGCGTCGTCAGTTCAATATCAAATTCAAATTTCGGCGGTGCAGCGGGATTCACAAATCCGGCGTAGCGGCGGGCCAGCATCTGCCGGAAGGAACTGTCCTGCGTATGCAGCAGGATCGGCATGCCGCCAATCTCGACCGTGATCTGGTAGCTCGAACTCAATTTCCTGCGGCTCCTTCCGCTGCGGATGCGCCAGGGGAAAACCCTTGAACCACGGAGGACACGGAGGAACACCGAGGAACGTGGCGATGAGTCCAGACCCGCAATCCGACGCGGCGGAAAAGCTCCCAGTGGCAAAACATCCAGGCCACGACTTTGCTGAAGAGTGAAAGCGTTCTTACCGGAGCAAACACCGAGTCTGCGCGCTGAACTTCCGTGATTGTTCCCAGCAGTTCGCGTCTCCCGACTGGAGGATCATTCTCGGACATGCAATCGCCGCGAGTGACGAGGACCCCTTCGTCGAGCATGAGGTTCTGACTGATGACGCGATGGACAAAGAACCGTCCCTGCCGCATGTAGAGCACAATGTCACCCGCTTGAATCCGTTCAGGCCGAACGGACTGGATGGTGAGAAGATCGCCAGGCCAAAGGGTTGGAAGCATGCTGATTCCGTTGGCGCGCAGTTTCAAAGTCCCCCAGGAGCGCAGAGCTTCAGCCGCCAGACTGCATCGGCCTTCATCATGTGTCTGAGGATCCATGCAGTAAGGAGTTTTCCCGTCCGCGGAATCGACCGAAAGTTCGCACCCATGCGGGATTCAGCCGACCCGAGAGTCTTTTGCCACCAATTCGACGATAACCTACGGCCCGTTTCTGAGAAAGTCTTAATGTGAGAATACCATTGCGTCGTTGGGTACCTGTGAATTGTGACCGGCGGGCACGCTTGGGACTACATGGCGGGGTCATCCTGAGCTTGCGAAGGATCCGGCGCGGAGCCGATAAGAAGCACGGCGGGCTGATGGTGCGCCAATGCGAAATTTTTTCAAACTAAGCCACCACCGAATAGAACCAGTGACTGAGCTCGGTGGGGATCTCCTTGTATAGTTTCGAGGGAGAGTTTGAGTCTCTTGAGATCGCTCTCAGGTACGGATATAGAGTTATCCCGACGATCACTATCTTGGCTCATCCTGCACCATCCCGGCCGCCCGTTTCGATGACGCCCTACGCCAGTATTTTTGGCGCCGAGCTCGACTTGATTCTGGCTTGCTGTGGGAACGACTGCGACGGAAGTTCCTGTGCGCGGATCCATCAAATTTTCCAGCATGGTGTGGATTCGGAGCGTCTGCTGCAACTCGCGGGTCGTCATGGCGTGACCCCGCTGGTCTATCGTCGGCTTTCGGCCGTATTGGATTCGGGGCAACTGGGCTTGCTGGGTGCGCTCCGCCAGCAGGATGCGTCCAATACGCAGCGGGCGCTATGGTTGACTCTCGAGTTGCTGAATATCCACCGGCATCTTCAGGCCCGTGGATTGGAGGTTTTGCCCTACAAAGGCCCGGTGCTGGCAGAGTCGTTGTACGGGGATGTTGCCCTGCGGCAGTTTTCTGACCTCGATCTGTTGGTCCGGTCGGATGACTTGCCCCGGATTAAATCGGCGCTCGCCGATGTGGGATACGAGCCCGGTCTGCGCTTATCGCAAGCCGAGGAGCGCGACTACCTGAAATCCGGATATGAGTACACCTTCGACGGCGCCCGCGGACGCAACCTGCTGGAGATCAAGTGGCAGGTGTTGCCGCGCTTTTATTCCGTCGGATTCGACGTCAACAAATTCTTCGAGCGGGCGTCCACAGTGACGATTGAAGGACAGAAGCTGCGCACGCTTTGCGATCGGGACCTGATGCTGGTGTTGTGTGTGCATGCCGCGAAACATGCTTGGAAGCAGATTTCGTGGCTGTGCGACATCGTTGAGCTGGCCCGTTCTGGAGCACTGGACTGGGCCGCGCTACGGGCGGAAGCCGAGAGACTGGGCATCGCGCGCATAGTGGCAGTTACGTTTCTGCTGGCCCACAAGCTGCTCGGCGCGCAACTTCCCAAAGGAATTGGCTCCGATGCAAAGACAGAAGCTTGTGCCCAACGAATCACGAGCCTGATTGTGTCGGAAGAAGAGTTTGATCCGGAGTCGTTGGCGTACTTTCGCATGATGGTGGAACTGAGAGAGCGCCGCCGCGACCGGGTTTCCTTCTGGTGGCGGCTCATGGTTACGCCGGGCGCGGGAGAGTGGTCGGCGGTGCGCTTGCCGAGGCCGTTGTTTCCACTTTATCGCTTGGTCCGAGTCTGGCGGTTGGCGGGGAAGTTGTTTGCGCCGCGTTCGGTCTAGGGCATTCAATTCGCGAGGCCTTACCAGCCGAACAAAACCCTGTTATCCCGACCGGAGCAAGATAATTCGCGAAGCGAAACAGCTTGCGGAGTGGAGGGACCTGCTTCTCTTGATGGCTTCCACTGCCTCGGCGCTGTCCACAGAAGACCCCCGCCCAAGCGGAGCTTGGACGTTGCGCCCCTTTGATACTGGTACCCTTTAATGTTGGAATGGATGTCTTATGTTCACTTCGCGGCCGATTGGGTTTGTAAGCAGTCCGTATAAGGACACGAAGGAAGTTCCGAAGGGACTGGGTGCTCAACACCAGGCAGACGGCGTGTTAAAAATCCTGCCCGAGTTCGAGTCGGGCCTCACCGACATCGAAGGCTTCTCGCACCTCGTCGTAATCTGGGAGTTTGATCGTTCCCACGGCTTCGAATTGCTTGGCAGGCCGCCCTCCGACAATCGAGTGCATGGAGTGTTTGCAACCAGGTCTCCGCTGCGTCCGAACCCGATCGCCCTGACTACCGTCGAATTGCTTCGCCGCGAAGGGGTTGCTTTGCACGTCAGGGGCGTAGACATGCTCGACGGGACACCGATTCTGGATATCAAGCCTTACCTGTCCGGCATTCCGTTCGAGAGCCTGCGGCGGGGGTGGCTTGCCGAAGCTGAAGCACGAAAAAAGTGACAAACGACTCTCGCGGTTTTTCGCCTCGAATCGTTTCGTGGTAGATCCCCGTTGGATCGAGCCCGCGACGGATGAGAATCAAAACCCCCGCCCAAGCGGAGCTTGGACGGGGCACCCCCCGACTTGTCCATTCAGCGGCTGGCTAATCCTCCGGCGGTTTCTGCGCCGTCGATGGTGTACACGTGGCCCGTCATGTAAGCGGCGTCGTCGGATGCCAGAAACGCGAACAGGGCTGCGATCTCTTCCGGCTGCGCATGGCGGCGCAATGGAATCTTACTGTTTACCGCATCCAGCATTTCGTCGGTGTATTCGGCGCGCTGCATGGGGGTGAGGACATATCCCGGCGCGACGGCGCATACGCGGATCTTGGGCGCGAGTTCGAGGGCCATCGATTTGGTCAGCTCGATGACTCCGGCTTTCGTGGCATTGTAATCAGCATAAAAGGGATAGCCCATCACGCCATTGGTTGACGCGGTCTGCAATATCACTCCGCTGCCGCGCTCGAACATATGACGAGCGGCGGTCTGCGCCATATAAAAGACTCCAGTGAGGTTGACCGCCATTACTTTGGCCCACTCTTCGGGAGTGATGTCGAGAAAATTGTGGCGAATGCTGATGCCTGCGTTGTTGATGAGGATATCGACGCCGCCCATCAGGCGTACTGCTTCGGCAAAGGCTGCTTCCACCTGCTTCAGATTGGATACGTCGGCGTCGACCGTTCCGGATAATTTCGGCAGCTGGGAATGAATTTGTGCACGGGCCTTGGAATCGCGATCGAGCACGACTACGGCTGCGCCTTCTTCCAGAAAGCGGGCGGCGGTGGCAGCGCCGATTCCGCTGGCGCCTCCCGTGATCAGGACGCGCTTGCCTTTGAGTCCTCGCATGAGTTTTCCTCGCTCTACGATTAAGAGCTTAAACCACCAAGGACACGAAGGTGCACGAAGGAATTCCTACACCCAAAAGATTATCTTCTTGTGAACTCTGTGAATGACGGGGTTTTAGGCTTTACAGCTTGCCGCCGAACAGGAAGACCAGTTCGATAACCAGGATGATGACCACCATCAGTTCGAGCACGAAGGCGCGGCTCTGGTTGAACTGATCCACCATGAACCTGTAAAGGTCTTCGGCGGTGTGCACCTTTTCGTTGACCAGGTCTTTGTAGTCGGGCACGCCGACCTTGGCGGCCGCGAGCTTGTACAAACGTGCGGAAAACATGTCGCTGAGGAATTTGATGGCATTGTCGGCACGCTCGGTCAGTTCGTTCACGTCGAGCAGCACGGTATGCAACTTGGTGGCGGCCCGGGCCAGGCGCCAGCGCGCCAGCATTCCTGTGCCTTTATCCAGACCGGCGTACACCACGCTGAGTTCGCGGGTGAGCAGTTCGTCGTAGTGGCGGAACTCCAGCAGCTGCGAGTTGGCGTATTCGAGGAGCTGAATGGCGGTTTCAGCGCCCGCTTCGGTGTCGTAAATGAACGCGGCATTCCAGCCGATGACCGCGAGGTCATTCGGATAGTACGAAATGCGGGACTGCAGAATTTCGTTGCGCTCTCCGTCGGAAAGCTGGGCCGCTTCTCCGCGGACGATTTGCGCGATGCGGCCGCCTTCCAGCGCACATAGCTCTGAGGCGTTGGGAGAGCCTGCAATCTCCCGGACGTGGAAAATGAAGTAGTCTTCACTCAGCCACTCCGAATAGGGCTTCACCATGGCCGGGGCCACGCGCTCCAATTTCTGGCGGACGATGCGGGAGGCATGCTTCTCAAAATCGACGTCCCAGACCCAACGGCTTCCCATGCGAACCAGAGTGTCCCAGTCGCCGGCAAACGGCAGCTCAAAGACCACACTCAGGACGCCGTAGTCGTAATACTTGATCTGGCCCTGCAGACGTTCCCCGCTATCCAGCACAAGGTGCTCAATCGGCTCGACCACCGGGGGCCGCTGATAGCGGACATATCCTGGAGTGGGGTGCTTGAGCGCGGGCTGCTCCATGGCCCGGGCGCCAAAGATCTGCCGCAACTGGTCGAGCCGGATCTCTTCGCAAACGTCAAACTGGATCAGAACGTGGACGGAACCGTGCAACGCCGGCTCGACCACGATCTCAGCCTTACGGTGGGTCTCTGGCAGATTAAGAATGATTTCTGAGTCTAGAGCCATAAAAGCCTGCTTAAGCCGGGGATGCGAAGGCAGGAATGCCCCTGGCTGTTGGTACATCTATTGTCCCAGAATCTCAGGGAGTTGGGGAGAGGCCGGGTGGTAAACAGCTAAGCTGATGATAATAATAAGCTTAAATATCGGCGCGCGAGCGTGCTCGCTCGTGCGGCAGCGGCAAGGACTGCGTGGGACAACCGCCCTCGGTTGTCCGGCGGAGCGAAGCTCTGCTCGTCGTTTTCAGGGCTTTGATAAGAAAAAATAGTCGAGCTGTGCCCGACCCGACACCGAGGGCGGTTGCCTCCACATGGTTATTGCCGGGATTTGAGCCACCAGAAGAGGGCTGCGCCTGCGGCCACAGCGGTTAGGGCCAGTCCTGTGCGCTTCATCGAGCGATCGAGTTCAGCCTGCCTTCGGTTCACGTCCCGGGTCTCGGGGTAGGTGCCATCCTGGGTAACGGGTCCCTTCAGTGCGGTGGCGATCACTTCTGCCAGGTGCATGGCATGACGGTCGGTGCATTGGGAAATTTGTTCGCGGCAACTGAAGCCGTCGGCGATGATCAGGCTATCGGCGGGGGCCTGGCGGACTGCGGGCAGGAGTTCCAGTTCGCCAATCGCGATGGAGACATCGTATTTCTCTTCGTCGAAGCCGAACGGACCGGCCATTCCGCAACAACCTGGCGCCGGGGCGCTCCAGTCGATGCCCATTCTTTTCAGCACCGATTCTTCGTCGGTCATTTTCATCAACGACTTGTGATGGCAGTGGCCGTGGATGAGGGCTTTGGTCACGAGTTTCGGCAATTCAAAATCAGCCACTCTTTTTTCCAGAAATTCGCTTAACAGGTAAGTCTGTCGAGCGAGTTTGTGCGCCCGTTCATCCTGAGGGAAGAAATTGAGCAATTCATCGCGGAAGACGGCGGCGCAGCTTGGCTCCAGAACGACGATAGGAATCCCGGCCTCGATTTCGGTGGCGAGAGTGTCCAGAACCCTGAGTAGCAGGCGTTTGGCTCGATCCAGCATGCCGAAGTCGTAGAGCGGACGTCCGCAGCAAAGAATGGATTTGGGGATAATCACGCGGAAGCCGGCCGCTTCCAGCACTTCGACGGCGGCTTTGGCAGTGTCAGGCAGGAAATAATTGTTGAACGTGTCCGGCCAGAGCATGACCAGCGTGGCGTCGGGATTCGGCGGTTGCCGGCGCTCGAACCATGTCCGGAAAGTTTGCGGAGCGAACGCCGGAACACTGCGCTGCTGTGGCATTCCGGAAGCCAGCTTGGCCAGATCGCGCAGGATCGGCAGCTGCGTGGCGAGGTTCACCAGTCCTGGGATTTTAGAAGCGAGGCGGGCCCAGAAGTCGATGTGGGCGAAGGCGTAGTCGCTGCGCGGGCGCAGGCGTCCTTCATGATAGTGAGAAAGGAACTCAGCCTTGTAGGTGGCGAGGTCGACGCCAACGGGGCAATCGCTTTTGCAGCCTTTGCAGGAGAGGCAGAGGTCGAGCGACTCTTTTACATCTTCGTCGCGCCAGCCGCCTCGGATCACGTCGCCCTGGGCCATCTCCCAGAGCAGGTGGGCGCGGCCGCGGGTCGAGTGCTCTTCTTCGTGGGTCACGCGCCAGCTGGGGCACATGACTCCGCCTTCTTCGCGGCGGCATTTTCCTACCCCCACGCAACGGAGCATGGCATGGGTCATGCTGCCGTGGTCGTGGGGAAACTGGAAGTGGGTTTCCGGATCCCACGGCTTGTAATCGGCGCCCAAGCGCAGATTTTCGTCCATGCGATAGGGTTCGATGACTTTGCCGGGATTCATTTTCCAGGCTGGGATCCCAGATGGCTTTGAATTCGCGGAACGCCTGCAGCAAATCCGGGCCGTACATTTTTGGCAGGAGTTCGGCGCGGGCCTGGCCGTCTCCGTGTTCGCCGGAGAGCGATCCTCCGTAGCTGACCACGAGGTCGGCGGCGGCTTCCATAAACTTGCGAAACTTGCGCAATTCCGGCAGCCGATTGGAGATCGAAGTTCATGCGGTTGTGGACGCAGCCGTGGCCGAAGTGTCCGTAGAGCGTGCCGCGATAGTTGAAGCTGGTCATCAACTGGCGCAGTTCGCGCAAATATTTGCCCAACTTTTCCGGCGCGACGGCCGAATCTTCCCAGCCTTCCCAGCTAAGGTCCTCGCCGGGTACGTAGGAAATCACACCCAGGCTGGATTCGCGGACTTCCCAGACGCGCTTGATTTGTTCGCGATTGGTGAACAGACGCATGTTCGGCGGGTTCGAGCTGCGGCTCAGCTCTTCCATCAAGCCGGATGCCTGGGCTTCGGCGGCGGCGACGGTATCAGCGCCGAACTCTGCCAGCAGCCAGCCGTTGCCTTCGGGTAAAAGCGCCAGTCCTTCGGAGTTGATGCCGCGGCGCCGGGTGTATTCGACCAGCATGTCGTCGACGCCTTCGAGTCCGATGGGTTTGTGAGCCATGACGTCGGGCACGTGGTCGGCGCACTGAAAAATGTCGGGATAGGCGATCAGCAACAATACTCGGGCCGGAGGGCTTTGCACCAGACGGCATGTGGCTTCGAGCACCGAGACACAAGTGCCTTCGGAGCCGACCAGAGCGCGGGCTACGTCGAAACCATTTTCGGGCAGCAGAAAGTTGAGGTTGTATCCGGAAACCCGGCGCGGGATGTTGGGAAAGCGCTGCCGAACGAGGTCGGAATACTGATCCCTGATTCTCTTCAGGCCCGCGTAGATTTCTCCCCGGCGGCCGCCTTCGCGGATGATTTGTTCCAGCTCTCCGTCGCTGGTTTTGCCTACCTTCAGACGAAGTCCGTCATAGGTAAGTACATCGAGCGCTTCGATGTTGTCGTCAGTCTTGCCCGCCATGACGGAATGCACGCCGCACGAGTTGTTGCCGATCATGCCGCCGAGCGAGCAGCGGTCGTGGGTGGCGGGATCGGGGCCGAAGGTCAGATGATGTTTTTCGGCTGTGTTGCGGAGGTGGTCGAGAACCACTCCGGGCTGCACCCGGGCGATGCGCTTCTGGGGATCGATCTCGACGATGTTTCCCATGTAGCGGGTGAAATCAAGTATCAGGGCAACGTTGCAGCATTGTCCGGCGAGCGACGTGCCGCTGCCACGGCAGAGAAGAGGAGCGCCATACTCGCGGGCGAGCGCAACGGCGGCGATGACGTCGTCGGCGTCATGGGGAAGAACTACGCCGATGGGTACCTGGCGATAGTTGGATCCGTCCGTGGCGTAAAGGGCGCGGCTGCTGGAATCGAAGCGGACATCGCCACGGAGGTTTTTGCGTAGGGCCTGTTCCAGAGAGGCGGCATCGACAACAGAAGTCCGGGCCGCGCGGGCAATCTCCACAAAAGTGTCGGGCATTTTTTAATTATTGTGTGGGTCGGACACTCTTGTCCGACGCCTTTGAAGCTGATCTTAATCTTGATTTGTATCGTGATTCTTAAAACAACACCAACCCCAACGTCAAAGGCGTCGGACAGGAGTGTCCGACCCACACGAGTCTAAAAAGACCTCAATTGCTGTCCGAGTCTGCGCCGCCGACCATCTTGCCGGACACTCTGGCGATGTGAATTCTGGTCTTGCCATCCTTCGGCTCGATGTTGATGGACAGCATGTTCTTTTTGTCGGTGGAAATAATGGTGTAGTGATCGTTCGTGGTCGAGACCACGCTGGCGTTAGGCAGCTTCGACTTGTAAAAATCACCCACCGTGCTGACCGGATCGCTGCTCTCAAAATCCGCGGAGGCGGTATGCATGGCCCCCATCGTCATGTTGGATGTGGTGCCCTTGACGACTTCGGCTCCCGGATACAAATCGATGCCCAGGTTGCGAGCGGCGTCGTCCGGATCGGTGGAAGTGTTGACGCTCCCAAACGGTGTTTCGACTCTTACGTTGCCATCTTCATTATGAACACGGCTGTGTTTGGCAATGCGGTAACCGATGAACGAGATGGCGCCGACTGCCAGAATTCCGAGAACGACAATCACGGCAAAGACAATCAGGATGATCTTGAGGGCGCCGCCACTTTTCTGGGGGGTGCCGGGCGTGGCCGTGCTCGGAGTGAAGACAGGAGTTGCCGCAACGGCTGGAGCCCCGGGCTGGGTAGCGCCGCACTTAGTGCAAAACCTAGCTCCGCCATCGAGAGTTGCGCCACAGGAATTGCAGAAGGCCATGGGAGTTACCTCGTCCTCAAGTTTTCTTCACTGACGGCGGAGTATACCGCAAGCTCACATTACTAGCCGTGTAGTGTAGTCCGCCAGACTCAATCCCAGCAGCAACAGGAGAAAGAAGAGGGCGGAAATCACCACCACCTTGACCAGCCTCTCGCTGGTGTACTTCACGTGCATGAAGATGAGGACGACCAACAGCGCTTTGCAAGTGGCAATGACCAGCGCCACGATGGTGTTGAAGGGGCCGAGGTCAACGAAGGCAATGCCAGCAGTCAGGCCGGTCAAGACCAGCAGCGCCAACCAGACGGCAACGTTGGTTTTCGCGGAGACGATGTGTTCAGACATGGTCGATGCTCAGTTTTTCTTTGGGTTCTTTGCGGATTTTCTTCGCGATCTTTGCGGTAAAAGCTTTTGACCGCAGAGGCCGCAAAGAAAATCCGCAAAGGTCGCCAAGAAGATCACTTCTTTCGATCAATCAGATATAGCAATGGAAACAGATAAATCCACACAATGTCCACGAAGTGCCAATACAAGCCGGAGTTTTCCAGCGGCGTGTGATATTCCGGCGTGTATTTTCCCTTCCACGCGTGATACAGCAGGTAGCCGAAAATCCCCACGCCGATAATCATGTGCAGCGCGTGCATGCCGGTCATGGCAAAGTACAGCGAGAAGAAAAGTTGGGCGTGCTGTTGGCTGACGGGCTGGTTGGGATGTCCAGGAACGCTGCCTTCGAAATTAAATGTGGGGCCAGGGACGTGATGCTCCTCGAACTTGCTGGCCCACTCGACGCCTTTGATTCCCAGGAAGGCCAAGCCCAGAACAAGCGTCAGTGCGAGATAGATAACCTGTTGCTGACGTTTGCCGAGTTGGGCGGCACGGACCGCCATGACCACGGTCAAGCTGCTGCAAATCAGGACGGCGGTGTTGATCGTGCCCAGTGTGACGTCGAGCGAATTGCTGGCGGCGGCGAAGTCGGGAAAATACCAGTAGCGATAAATTAAATAGGCGCAGAACATGCCGCCGAAAAACATGATTTCGGTCGCCAGGAACAACCACATGCCCAGCGATGAAGCTTCGCGCTGCTGCTCCATGGTGGAGAAGTGGTGCTTGAGCTCTGGATTGTGATGTTCGACCGCGATCGGGCTATCCGCCACTGCGGGTCTCCTGCGGAGCGGGAATGTGCTCGTAATCGTACGCTTCCCAGGTGACGACCGGGGGCGTGTCGAAATTAAACGTGGGTGGCGGCGAAGAGGTCTCCCACTCCAGCCCGGAAGCGCCCCAGGGATTGTCCGGAGCGACTTTTCCGTAACGCATGGACCACAGGAAATACACCATGGGGAGCAGATACCCGACGGCGAGAATCGTGGACCCGGCGGTGGAGAGCACGTTCAGCACCTGAAATTCCGGCGGATACTGCCAGTAGCGGCGAGGCATCCCCATGTAGCCCAGGATGAACTGCGGGAAGAACGTCAGGTTGAATCCCAGGAACACGATGACGGCTGCCAGACGGCCCAGCGATTCGGGATACATCCGTCCGGAAATTTTCGGCCACCAGAAATGCATACCGCCGAGGTAGCCCATGACCGCGCCGCCGACCATGATGTAGTGGAAATGCGCGATGACGAAATAGGTGTCGGTCACATGTACATCGATTCCCAGCGCCGCCAGGAACAAGCCGGTGAGTCCGCCCATGGTGAACAGGCCGATAAATCCAAAGGCGTACAGCATGGGCGTCGAAAATGTGATTGAGGACTTGTACATGGTGGCGGTCCAGTTGAAGACCTTGATGGCTGAAGGGACGGCAACCAGGTAGCTCAGCGCCGAAAAAATCAGCGCCGAGTAAAGCGAAATCCCTGCCACAAACATGTGGTGCGCCCACACCAGGAAACCGAAGACCGCGATGCTGATGCTCGACAGAGCAACGAACTTGTAGCCGAAAATACGCTTGCGGCAGAAACACGGAACGATCTCGGTCACCACTCCCATCGCAGGCAGAATCATGATGTAAACCGCGGGATGGGAATAGAACCAGAACAGATGTTGAAACAGAAGCGGGTCTCCACCGCGCGTAGGATCAAAAATCCCGAGGTGAAAGGCACGTTCCAGCACCACCAGCACCAGGGTCACGGCGAGCACCGGCGTGCCCAGCAACTGGATGATGCTGGTGGCGTAGTGCGCCCAGATGAACAAAGGCAGGCGGTCCCAGGTCATACCCGGCGCGCGCATGCGGTGAATCGTGACCACGAAATTCAGTCCGGTCAAAATGGATGAGAATCCAGCGACGAAAATTGCCAGTCCAGCTTCGATCACTTTGGTATTGCTGAAGGCGGTGCTGAAAGGCGTGTAGAAGGTCCACCCGGTGTCGACGCCTCCGGTCAGCATGCAGTGCATCATGAGTGCGCCGGCAATCATGTAGAGATACCAGCTGAAGAGATTGATGCGCGGGAAGGCCAGGTCCTTGGCGCCGATCATCAGGGGCACCAGGAAATTGCCCAGCACGGCGGGGATCGACGGGATCAGGAAAAAGAACACCATGATCTGGCCGTGCATGGTGAAAAGTTTGTTGTAAGTGTCGGCCTGCACCAGGTCTCCCGCCGGAGTCAGCAACTCCAGACGGATCAGCAGGGCAAAAAATCCTCCGATGAAAAAGAAGAAAGTGATGGACAGCAGATAGAGCAGCGCAATGCGCTTGTGGTCGACCGTGAGCAGCCAGGACTTGATGCCATATTCCTGGTTGAGATAATTCTCGCGTTCCGCGGTGATTGCTGCGGTAGCCATTGCTATTGCACCTTTGGTTCCTGCGGTTTCGCGTCCGACGGAACTGCCGTCGCGACGCCCGCCGCTCCCGATGGACTCGGGTTCAATGATTTCACGTATGCCACCAGCGCGTTCAGCTGTTCTTCGCTGACCAGTCCCTGAAACACCGGCATGATGGGTTTAAATCCGCTGACCACCTTGGACGCCGGGCTCAGAATGGATTCCCGAATATAATTTTCGTCGGCAGTGACTACGCGCCCGTCTTCCAGTTGCACCGGCTTGCCGAAGAGTCCGGCGAGATTAGGACCGCGGCCCTGCGTGTCGGAACGATGGCAGGTGGAGCAGCCCAGTTGAAGAAACAGATTCTGCCCGTTTGAAGCCAGTGTGCCGGTCGCGCCGCCGCCACTGAGCCAGGCCTGATACTGCGCCGGTTCGAGCACTATGACTTGCCCGATCATTCCCGAGTGCTGCGAACCGCAATACTCGGCACAGAACAGATGATACGTCCCGGCTTTGGTGGGACGAAACCAGGCTGTGGTGTAACGTCCCGGCAGAACATCCTGCTTGATGCGGAAGGCCGGGACATAAAAGCTGTGAATCACGTCCTGTGAAGTCAGAATCAGTTTGACGTCGCGGCCCACGGGCACGTGCAGTTCATTGATCTCGCGCTGGCCCTCTTCGTGTTGCAGCTTCCACATCCATTGCTTGGCGACCACGTAGACTTCGGTCGCTCCGCGCGGCGGTGTCCGCTCCCTGAAATAGATCACGGCGCCCCACACAAAGATCATGATGAAAATGCCGAGCGGAATGATCGACCAGGTGATTTCGAGCGCGGTGGAACCTTCAATCTGCTCGGCGACGACGCCTTTCCGGCGGCGGTACCGGATCGAGAACACCACAATAATCGCGAAGATGGCCACGCTCACGAGCGCGGACAGAGCCACCAGGAAGATGAAGAGCGCGTCTACGCTCCCGGCTGTCGTCGAGGCTCGTGCGGGCCAAAATGGAAGATTATCGAACATAGTCGGTCAATACGGTCAGTCGTCGGTCTTCAGTCCCCGGTCGTCAGCAAATTCCCAAACAAAATCCAAATCAACCTATGCCGCACGCTCGTCATGTCCCGATCCCAAACGGATCAGCACGACCATGAGCGTTCCCAACCCGAGTATCGTGGCCAGCGCGGAGAGTTTCAGCACGCGGGAAATAACGGCCCCATACTTCCCAGTATTCGGATCGTAGTGGTAGCAGTACAGCAGCACTTGGTCGGCCAGCGTCCCAATCTTGTTCTGGGATGCCTGGATCAGCCCCAGGCGCAAATCCTTGGGTGCGTACTCAACCCCGTAGTAGTACTGCGTGATCTTGCCCTTCGGAGTCAGCAGAAGGATAGCGGTGGCGTGCGCGAACTGGCCGGTTTTCGGGTCGTACTGGTACTGAAAGCCGGCAGCCTTGGTCAGCGCGTCGATTGATTCCTGTGGGCCGGTCAGGAAGTGCCAGCCTTCGGCGGCCCCGGCGCGGCCGTAGCGCTTCAGAAATTCGGCTTTCTTTTTTGTGGCCATATCCGGGGTTTCGCGCGGATCGAAACTCACGGTCAGAACGTCATATTCTTTTCCCACGTCGAACTTCATCACCCGCATGGCGCCCTCGAGTCCGCTGAGGACTTCGCCGCAAAGCATGGGGCAGTTGTAATAGACCAGATTCAGGATCATCGGCCGTTTGCCGAAGTAATCCCCCAGCCGGACCGGCTTGCCGGTTTCGTCGCGGAAATTGAGGTCGGCGGGGATTTGTTCGTCCAGATGCTGCTCGATGCCGACATTCAACAAGCCCGGCGGGCGCATGTTCGCCGGCGGAGACATGATCCCCTTGGTCATGCCCTGGCCAAAGGCGGGCATGGTCATGAGCAGGGCGATGAATGCCGTGGTCAGGATGCGTTTCGAGTTGGTGGTGATCTCTCGCACTGCGTTTTATCCTCAGCCGATATACAAAACCGGGTGTAGCAGGTACCGGGTGGAGCAGGCCTTCAGGTCTGCAACCAAATTATCTTCCTGGGGATCCAGTCCCCAAGGTGCCTTAGCGGCTGAAGCCGCCATCCTTCACCGGCTTTAACGCAGGACTGAAGCGCTGCTCCACCCAAAATCTAAAGCCGCCTCGCACATTGCCTGTTCGGCACGACTAAAATCTTACCTTTCCCGTTATTTCTTCACGGGCTTGGCGCTGGTATCGGAACGCCGCGCCGCTTCTTTACCCATGTTCACATCCGACGGAGGAACCACCCCGGCTTGTGGCCGGGTGGGCAGTCCGCGCTGCGCCAGAAGTTCCATGGCGCGGTCGATCGGAATTCGCACTTGGCCTGCCTGCTGGTCGATCCAGGCGTAGCTGTGCAAGATCTGTGCTTCGTGCAGGCGGAAGGCCTCGATTTCCACGGTCTCGTGGCTTTCGAGGCGTGGCTGGGGAAACTTTGTGACGTCGCCGGGCTGAACCGTTCGCGTGTCCGCAGTGGTCTGCTGTACCAGAGGGCTCTGAGCGGGCTGGTGCTTGGTTTCGTACTTGTCGAGCAAGCTGTACATTCCCTTCAACAGGATAGCGACGAGCACGCAACCGATGATCAAGGCGACAAGGAAGGTGATGATCGATTTGGCGCCAAGGTCCTCGCGCTCAAACTCGGGTTCCTCGTCGTGCCCGTCGAAATGGACGTTGTCAGTCATTATTTGAAACTCGAAAATCCGAAACTCGAAAACTGAAAACTCGAAACTTGAAACTCGAAAACTGAAACTCGAATCTACTCGTGCGCCGCTTCCAGGACTTCCACTGCAAAGACGTCATACGCCGGAACCAACGGCATCGAACTCAGATTGCGGAAG
Source organism: Terriglobia bacterium (assembly GCA_963795245.1). Classification (GTDB taxonomy): domain Bacteria; phylum Acidobacteriota; class Terriglobia; order Terriglobales; family Acidobacteriaceae; genus JAIQFF01. The sequence continues at coordinate 85,629 of CAWCHA010000003.1, forward strand.
AAGAACGCCAGCCACAGCCCTCCCATCGCAATCGGAACCACTACGTCGAGCCATGTGAGATTGAAGGTCACGGAAAAGTTCGGTTCGACAATCCAGAACAGATCAACGTAACGCATCAGCAGCATCCACGCTGCCAGCCAGACCATGCGCGTGATATCGCGCTTGAACGGACGCGATATCAGCAGCACGAACGGCACTACAAAGTGGAACAGGACGACGAACAGGCCCACAAATCCCCACCCGCCGTTGAGGCGCCTCAAGTACCAGGTAATCTCTTCGGGCAGGTTTCCCGCCCAGATGATGAGCCATTGCGAAAACTCGAAGTAGGCCCACACCATGATGAAGGTCAGCATGAATTTTCCGTGGTCATGCACCTGTTCCGGCTTCAGCAACTCCGACATGGGCTTGTAGTTGAACAGTATCCGCTCCACCACTATGGCGAAAGCGAGAGCCGACAGTACCTGTCCGATCAGGAATGACAGACCGAAGATCGTGGAAATCCAGCTGGGGTCGATCGACATGATCCAATCGATGACGGCAAACGTGATAGTGAAGCCGTAAAGGATCAGACCCGGGCCGCTCAGCGCCTTGAACCGCGAGCTGTTGTCACGCAGAGGGGGACGGTCCTGTTCTGCCGACCACTTGGTAAGGAAAAATGACAGCGCCCACCAGATGGCGAAATAGATGACGGCGCGGATGACAAATCCGTTCACCGAGAGATAGCTCCTGGTGAGTTCCTGCAGGTGTTCGCGGAGATGTTTGTCGGCAATCCCGTCCAGTGGCCGGGCCCAGATATAAAGCCGGTGAATTCCGAACAGCAATGGGATAAATAATGCCGCCATCAGCGGCACGCATCGCATGGCTGCTCCCAGAATTCTGCGGATGACCATGCCCCAAGCGCCCTTGGTCAGGTGGCGCAGCATGAGAATCGCCATCGATCCCAGAGTCACGCCCAGCCAGGCCATGAATGCCATCAGATAGGCGCGGAAGAACTGGTCGGGTTGAAGCCATGCGCCTACGACCGCGATAACACTGAAGATCAGACCAACAATCAGCGAGCGCTGCTGGATGGTCTTCACCACCGGCGGCGCCATGAGGTCGATATTGCGCAAGGGAGCGGTGGTCATTTCGGTTCCTCGTGCGCAGGCCTGGTTTCGATCACAGGCAAGGTTGCACCTGAACCCAGTTCCTGGAACTGCGGCGGCTCGGACGGAACCTTCTGACCCGCCGGAACATCAGCGGTTGTTGCTGCCTGGCTCAATTGCAGGGCACGAACGTAGGCCACGATGGCCCAGCGATCTCGCGGCGGGATTTGTGATGAGTAGTCCGGCATAGCCCCGAAGCCGTTGGTGATCACGTCGAAAAGATATCCAAGAGGCGCTTTACGCAGCCGCTCAATGTGATAGGAAGGCGGTTTGCGCGGGAAGCCGCGCGATGGAATGACGCCATTGCCATCGCCCACGCGGGAGTGGCAGGGAGCGCAGTAAATATCGTAGCGCTGCTGTCCGCGAGCCAGAAGCTCTGCGGTCACCGGAAAGGGCATGTAGTCTCCGGGGTTGTCGCCCATCTTTCCCGTGTAGAAGTAAGTGTCATCGTGCAACTGGCCGCGGGCAACCGTGCCTTCAACCGGCGGACGTGCCGAGCGCAAGTCTGCGTAGAAATCGCTCTGAGCAAAAGGCTTGAAGCGCGGCTGGTCATGCATATCCTGACGGCATCCGGCGAGAATGAGCAGAATGCCGAGCAGCGCCATAGTGGTGCAGGCCTTCAGGCCTGCAATGGGAGCCTGGGTTTTATTCGGAGCTTTAGCTCCGGAGCCATGAACCTCAGGGGCTGAAGCCTCTCGGAGTGGAGTGCTGAATGCAGCGCTAACGCGCTGCTCCACCCAACATGCAGCGCTAAAGCGCCGCTGTACCCAAGACGCTGACGCTCCGCGAAGAGGAGCAGCACAAACTAGCTGCTTCGCCCTGACGAGTCCATCTCCGAAAAATTGGATAGTCCGCTTAATCGGGCACCTCCGAAATGGAGCGAGGCCCGAGACTTTCCATAAAACGGCGCGTTTCGGCCGGGTTGTATTGGGGATCGGAGGAGAACACGATCAGGAAAAATCTGTCCTTTGTGGCAAAGGCGAAGCGCGGCACATTGAAGACCGGATGGTAGGGCATGGGCAGCCCGTTGAGCGCCAACATTCCGAACACAGCGAAGATGCCGCCGAAGAGGATGGTCATTTCAAAGGTCACGACGATGAATGCCGGCCAGGAATGATATGGTTTGCCGCCAACATTAATCGGGTAACTTACAACCGAAATCCAGTACTGAAGGAGATAGCCCCCTAGACCGCCAAGTATTGCCCCGATCAGCACCACCAGCGGAACCTCGTCGTGATGGAAGCCGATGGCTTCCGCCAGACCCTCGACCGGAAACGGACTATAGGCATCAATCTTTTTGTAGCCTGCCTCCCGCGTCCGGTTGGCCGCGTCGACCAATGTATTGACCGAATCGAATTCGGCCATCAGCCCGTAGACTTTTGTGCGCCTCATTCCTTGACCTCCGCTTCGGGCAGCAGAGTCCGCATTTCAAAGATCGAAATCATGGGCAGCAGGCGCACGAACAGGAACATGGCGGCCAGGAACATGCCAATGGTTCCGATGAAGGTCATCCAGTCCCATCGCGTCGGGTAATACATACCCCAGGAAGATGTCAGGAAATCACGATGCAGACTGACTACTACGATGATGAAGCGCTCCAGCCACATGCCTACCAGCACTACGCCGGAAATCAGGAAAAGCCAAACCGGACTGCTGCGCAGCTTGGGAATCCAAAGCACCTGGGGGATGCCGAGATTGCAGATCAGCAGCATGTAATAGAAAAACGAATACGGTCCGTGCAGGCGATTCCACAGCAGGAAAGCGTCATAGCGGTTGCCGCTGTACCATCCCATGAACGCTTCTACGCCGTAGCCATAGGCCACGATCAGGCCTGTGGCCAGCATGACCTTCGCGGAGTTCTGGAGATGGCGTTCGGTAATGAAGTCTTCAAGCTTGTAAATTTTGCGTATGGGGATGGCCAGCATCAACACCATGGCGAAGCCGGAATAAATGGCTCCCGCTACGAAGTACGGCGGGAAAATGGTGGTGTGCCAGCCGGGAACGATGCCGATCGCGAAGTCGAAGCTGACCACGGTGTGCACAGAGAGGACGAGTGGCGTCGCCAGACCGGCCAGCAACAGGTAAGCCGTTTCATAGCGGTGCCAGTGCCGGGCGGAACCACGCCAGCCCAAAGCCAGCGTACCGTAGATGATCTTCTTCCAGCGCTCTTCCGAACGATCGCGCAAGGTTGCGAGATCGGGAATCAGACCGATGAACCAGAACAGGGCTGAGATGGTGGCGTAGGTCGAGACTGCGAATACGTCCCACACCAGCGGGCTGCGGAACTGCGGCCACACCTGCATGGTGTTGGGATAAGGAAACAGCCAGTATGCCAGCCAGGGACGTCCGGTATGAATCAGCGGGAAGATACCCGCGCTGGCTACGGCAAACAGCGTCATGGCTTCAGCAAAGCGGTTGATCGAATTGCGCCACGACTGCCGTAGCAGCAGCAGGATGGCGGAGATCAGCGTTCCGGCGTGCCCAATTCCGATCCACCAGACAAAGTTGACGATGGCGAAGCCCCAACCGATGGGAATGGTCACGCCCCAGATGCCGACGCCTTTGACGAACAGGTAGCCCATGGCGAACAGCAGCATCATGGTGAGCAGGAACATGATGCCGAAACCAATGAACCAGGAGTCGGACGTCGGACGCGTCAGGACGATCGCACTGATCTTGTCCGTGACCGAACCAAAGGTGTATCCCGGTTCGATAACTGGTGCGCGCTTGTCCTGGATTGGCTCGTCCATAATTTATCTGAACACGATTAACTGTGCTCGGCCTCGAGTTCTGGATTCGGATTGCGAATGTCAGCCAGGTACGTCGTGCGGGGACGCGTGTTCAGGTCCGCCAGCAGGCTGTAGTTCCGGGGCTGCGCTTTCAATTTTGAAACCCGGCTGTTGGGATCGTTGATGTTGCCGAAAACGATAGCGTCCGCTGGACACGATTGCTGGCAGGCGGTCTGCAACTCGCCATCCTGAATCTTGCGGTCTTCGCGCTCGGAATCGATGCGGTGTTCGTTGATGCGCTGCACGCAGTAGGTGCACTTTTCCATGACGCCGCGACTGCGCACGGTCACGTCCGGATTACGCATCATCTTGTACTGCGAGGTCTCCCAATCCTGGAACAGCAGGAAGTTGAAGCGCCGCACTTTGTAAGGGCAGTTGTCCGAGCAGTAGCGCGTGCCCACGCAGCGGTTGTAGACCATGTCATTCAAGCCTTCAGAGCTGTGGACAGTTGCGCCCACTGGACAAACCACCTCGCAGGGAGCGTTCTCACACTGCTGACATGGGACCGGCTGGAAGTAGGCTTTGGGATTGGCGCGGTCGCCCTGGAAATATGAATCGACGCGCAGCCAGTGCATGTGGCGGCCGAGCAAAGTCTGCTCTTTCCCCACGACCGCAATATTGTTTTCCGACTGGCAGGCCACGATGCAGTTGTTGCATCCGACGCACGCATTCATGTCGACGGTCATGCCCCAGGCATAAGGCTCGGCTGCGTACGGATAGGGCTTGTACAGCGTCAAATCCTTCGGCGGTTCTTCTTCACGCGCGAACTCCGGCTCTTTGCGGTATTCCTCGATGCTTGCTGTGCGTACCAGAGGGCGCGTGCCGGTGGGCGTGTCCATGGTCTGGTATCCCTGAGTGGATGCCAGTTTGTATGTGCCTCCGGTCTTGCGTATCGCAACACCGCTGGCAATCCAGGGTGTGGCGCTGGTCCGGAGTTGGTACATGTCGAAACCGGCGCCAGTTCCTACCCGTCCGGCGCGGCGCCGCCCGTAGCCCAGAAACACTGAGATGGAGTTGTCGGGGTGGCCGACCTGAATCCAGACCGGAGCGGTGACCTTTTTGCCGTTGAGTTCGAGTTCGACCAGGTCTTCAGTTTTGATCTCCATGCGCTCGGCCATGGCGGGGCCCATCAGCACCGGATTGTCCCAGGTGAGCTTGTTCATCGGCTTGGGCAATTCCTGCAGCCAGCCGTTGTTGGAGAATTGTCCGTCGTAGACGGAGGGATCGCGGCGGAAGTTGATCTCGACGGCTTTGGGATCGGCGGGTTTGGGGTCAACCAGCGGGATAAGGTTCGGGAGTTCGCGGCCTCCTGGTGGCCGATTCGTTCCGGATGACGGCGTCGCCTGAGTGAATTTTGCTTGAAGTACCTTGGGCGAGAACGACGTGCCTTCCACCCAGCCATCGTGCAAAGATTTTCGCCAGAACGCGTCAAAATCGGCGCCGGAATGCTGGGTCTTCCAGTAGGCCTGTACGATTTCGTGGCCCTTGGTGTCGCCCTGACCTAAAAGCATCGAGATCAGTTCGTACGCACTCTTGCCGTCATAGAGCGGTGCGATCAATGGCTGAACGATGCTCACCGTGCCGTCATAGGCGCGAGTGTCGCCCCAGGCTTCCAGATAGTGCGCTTCGTTCACGTGCCACTGGCAGAGTTCAGAAGTTTCGTTCTGATAAAGCCCCAGATATACGCGGAACGGCACACTGGGACTCTTCATCGCGTCGGCGAATCCGAAGTCGGTGGGGGCGTCGTAGGCCGGGTTTCCACCCAGGATGACCAGGACGTCCACCTTGGCGGCGCGCATGTCGGCGACCAGGTCCTTGAGAGACTCGCCTTGATTCACTGGATTGGCGTTGACCGCATCGGTGTAAACGACGGTGTTGCCGATATTCCCCAACGACTGATTGATCCGATGGGCGAAAGCGTGCACAAGCGCGGGCTGATGATCTCCAGCCACGACGACGCTGGCACCGCGATGCGCCTTCAAGTCTTTCGCCACGGCATCGAGGAACTTCTGCTGCTCCGGGCGAACCATGCTCTTGTCGGTGTCATCGCCGAGCATCATGTCCAACGCACGCACAAACGATTCAACCTCACCCGCCCGTACGGGCAGTCGATGATCAGCCTTCGCCCCGGTCGAACTTGGAGTGCTTTCCGCCACATACAGGCGGCTCATCTCGCCGGCATCGGGATTGCGGCGCTTGGCAAAGTCGCGGGCGTAGCGGGCAAAGCCAGGGAATCCCGCGTAGAGGAAGTCGGCGTCGAGCGAGACAACTACATCGGCTTTCGAAAAGTCATAGCGCGTTTCAACGGGCTGGCCGAATGCGAGCTTGGCGCCTTCGAGCACGTTGTCACGGTTGGCCGGCTCATACACGTGCCATTTGGCCTGGGGGTTGGCCTTGAGGAATGACCGCAACTGGTCAGCCAGCGTGGGCGATGAAATAGTCGGGGTCAGGATGCGGATGCCCGCGCCATCGAGGCTCTTCTGGATACTGAGCGGCGAGCGCATGGCCTGCACCAGCGAACTCCAGGAGCGAATTTCGCCCATGTAGGTCACGGTCTGCGAGCGGTCGGGATCGTACATCCCCAGGATCGACGCCTGTGAGAAAACGTCGGTTCCGCCCAGGCTGGCAGGGTGTTTGTCATTGCCCTCGATCTTGGTCGGACGAAACATCTGGCTCTCGACCAGAACCGGGCTGGCATATCCGCCCAGGGTGAACGCCGAGGCGTAGAAGAGGGGACGCCCGGGAACCAGTTCTTCGGGCTGCTTTACGTACGGGACAATTGGCTCAAGCGGTTGCTTGGTGCAGGCAGTCATGCCGGCCATGGCCAGCGATGCGCCCATCAGCTTGAGGAAGCCCCGGCGTGAAACCGCATCCAGCCACTCGGACGCGCCCTTGGGAAATTCCCGGTGCAGCATTTCCTGGAAGTCCGGGCTGCCAGCTAGCTCTTCAAGGCTGCGCCAGTATTCCGGACCCTGGGTCTCGGCGACGCGGGCGCGGGCCGCGTCCAGATCGAGCGTGCCCTTCTTGGTTGGGCAGACGTCCTCGCGGACTGGGTTCGGGTTGTGGTCTTCCATACTCATGTGTGTCCTGAGTGCAACTTGCAGCAAAAGCCTGGTCCAGCAAAGCCTGGGCTCAGCAAAGCCCGTTCCATTAAACCCAGTGCAGTTGGGCCCGGGTGGAGCAGGCTTTCAGGTCTGCAGTTAAAGCCGCCTGTTGAAGGGCTTCAGCCCCCGAGGTACCTCAGCGGCTGAAGCCGCCATCCCTCGGCCCTTTAATGCAGCGCTAAAGCGCTGCTCCACCCAAAAGCAAAACCTGAAATCAAAAACCCCGAATCCCAAGAAATCACAAAATCCACAAACCTAATATCCAAATCCAAGAATGCAACACTCATTACCGGTGGCAGGTTGAACAGCTGGTTATGTCTGTTACCGAACGCAACTTGTACTTCTTGACCAGGTCAGTGCCAAGAGCTAGCTGGTCGGTGTACTGCTTGCCATCCAGTTCCACCGGCTTGCTGGCCGACGGTCCCTCATACCGCATATTGAAAACCTGATCGCGAGGCCGGAGATTCTTCTCCGGAGCCCGATGGCACTCCAGGCACCATTCCATTTGCAGGGACGCATGGTTGTACATCAGAGGCATGCGGTCTACGGGGCCATGGCATGTGTTGCAGCCTACGCCCTTATTGATGTGAATGCTGTGATTGAAATACGCAAAGTCAGGCAGATCGTTTACCCGCGTCCAGACCAGCGATTTGCCGCTCTTGTAGCTCTCGCGTACCGGTTCCAGCAAGGCGGCATTGGTCCATATCTGCGAATGGCAGTTCATGCAAGTCTTGGTGGGCGGGATGCCGGCGAAGTCGGATGTCTCGACCGAAGTGTGACAGTAACGGCAATCGATCCCCAGCCCGGCCACATGATGCTGGTGGCTGAATGGCACCGGTTGCGGACGGCGCACTCCCGCGTACGTCACATAAGGCGATCGCTGTATTTCGGCTGCAGCCCAGAACAACACCGCGACGACGAAGACTGCCCCGTAGATCGTCGCCCGCGAAAGTGTGTTCGTGCTGCGGTGAAAAATCTGCATGGAGTGCGGGTCTTCCGTGCGGCGAAGCCATTCGGCCAACCACCGGTTCGTGCAGCGTTAAGCCAAATGCGGTCATCGACCGCAAACCTCGGGAGCAGTGAAAACCAGTCAGTATACCAGTGAACGGATTGTGGAAATATTTTTGCGACGCTAAGAGAATCGAAAAATTTTCAGCCCAGTGAAAAAAGGCCCGATTTCTTTGCTTCAGAGTAGGGCTCGACGGGGAGTTCTACTTTAGGTTCATCACCAGCAATTTGGGTTCGGTCATTTCTTCGATAGCATACCGCAAACCTTCGCGGCCCAGTCCGGAATCCTTTACGCCGCCATACGGCATGTGGTCAATGCGGAAGGCGGGAACGTCGCCGGCAATCAAGCCGCCGACTTCCAATTCTTCATAAGCGGTAAAGATCAACTTGGCGTCACGAGTAAAGAGTCCCGCCTGCAGTCCGTAGGGCGAGTTATTGATCTGACGCAGGGCCTGGTTGAAATCGTCGTAGGGCTCGACGGTCACGACAGGCGCAAAAATCTCCTGGCAGTTCACTTTCATCTCGGCGCGGGTGCCGGTCAGGACCGTGGGTTCGAGCACCGGACCGCGACGTTCTCCCCCGCACAGCAGGCGGGCGCCGCCACGGACGGCTTCCTGAATCCAGTCGCTGGCGCGGATGGCGTCACTTTCGCGGATCAGAGGCCCGAGATCGGTGGATTCGTCGAGAGGATCGCCGGTTTTCAGCTTCTTGACTCCTTCCAGGAGGAGGTCGGTGAACTTGGCAAAGGCGGACCGCTCTACCAGGATGCGCTGCACCGAGATGCAAGTCTGTCCGGCGTAGGAGAAGCCTCCGACGACGCATCGGTCGGCAGCGTACGCGAGATCGGCGTCGCTGTGCACGATTACCCCGGCGTTGCCTCCGAGTTCCAAAACAACCTTCTTCTTTCCGCAATTTTTCTTAATCTGCCAGCCCACGCTGGCGCTGCCGGTGAAACTGATCAGCTTGATGCGCTCGTCGGTGACTAGCAGACTCGCGTCCTCGTTCGAGAGCGGCAGTACGTTCAGGCCGCCATCCGGCCAGCCCGCCTGCTGGACTGCTTCCGCCAGCATCAACGCAGTCAGCGGAGTCTGGGGCGCGGGCTTCAAAACCAAAGGACATCCGGCGGCGATGGCGGGCGCTACCTTGTGGGCCACCAGGTTCAGAGGAAAATTAAATGGAGTGATTCCGGCAATCGGCCCCAGTGGGAAGCGGCGCACGATGCCCCAGCGTCCGGCGGTAAACTCTTGCCAGTCGAGCGGCAAATACTCGCCGTAGAGTCGCGTACTCTCCTCGGCGGCGACGTTAAAAGTGAAGATGGCGCGCTCAACCTCGGTGCGGGCGGCCTTGATGGGCTTGCCTGACTCCTGCGCCATGGTGCGGGCAAATTCCTGTTTGCGGCCGGAGATGTTTTCGGAGACTCGCCGCAGCACCCGCTGACGTTCGAATGCCGGAAGGCGCCGGGTGGTGCCAAAAGCTTTGACTGCGGCAGCGATCGCCGCCTCGGCGTGTTCCCGTCTGCCCTGGAACACAGATCCGATTACGCTGCCGTCGTAGGGAGCGCGAATTTCGACCGGGTCGCCGTCTTCGATCCATTTGCCATCGACAAAAAAGCCTTGCGTGCCGACCGGAGTCGCAGTCATTTGTGCCATGGCGTTATCTTAGACCTCCACGGAGGGTGGAAGGGCCATTATAGGCCTTACGTGCATGCTGCCATTTGAGACCGACCTAGGGGGCATGGATCGTGTAAGGGCGTACGCCATCCTCTGCCCGGCGGAGCAAAGCTCCGCAGCGGTTTTCCGGGTTGAGCGCTCGCTCTGGCGAGCTTCGCTCGCCCGCCCGGACGAGGGCGTCCGGGCCTACGCGGTTCGTGGCGAGGTTTCGCGATAATATTTCCGGGCGAGGAGAACGAATCTGCCGCGATCGATTTTGGAAACCAGCGAGTTGTTGCGCAAGGGCACGGTCTCTCCAGTCGAGCTGACGAATGAGTGCCTGGCGCGCATTGAAACGCTGAATCCGACACTGAACGCTTTCATAACCGTGACCGCCGATTCGGCACTGGCCGAGGCACGCCAGGCTGAGTCCGAGATCCGGCGCGGCGAGTGGCGTGGACCGCTGCACGGCATTCCCCTGGCCCTTAAAGATTTGATCGACACCGCCGGCGTTCTAACCACCGCCGGCAGCCTGATGTTCAGAGACCGTATCCCCGCGGAAGACGCGGAGGTGGTGCGTCGACTGAAAGCTGCCGGAGCGGTGTTGCTGGGCAAACAGAATCTCCACGAGTTCGCTTACGGCGGCAGTTCGATGGTGAGCGCTTTCGGGGAGGTGCGGAACGCATGGAACAAGGAGCGCATTACTGGCGGCTCTTCGGGCGGCTCGGCCACGGCGGTTGCCGCCGGAATGGGCTACGGTGCAATCGGCACGGACACGGCGGGCTCCGTCCGAGAGCCGAGCGCTTTGTGCGGCGTCGTAGGTCTGAAACCGACCTACGGGCGAATCAGTGCCCGCGGTGTAATCCCGCTGTCAATTTCACTCGACCACGTGGGTCCCATCGGACGCACCGTTGGCGACGTGGCCGCGATCCTCGCAGCGATTGCGGGCTACGATGCCGCCGATAAAGCCAGCGTGGATGCTCCGGTCGAAGACTATGTAGCCGAACTGCGGAAGAATCTCCGGCCGCTGCGAGTTGGCGTGCCTCGGAAATTCTTCTTCGATGATCTGGACAAGGAGGTCGCGGCGGCGACGACTCACGCTTTATCCGGACTGGCTGCGCTGGGGGCTGAAATCCGCGACATCGAATTGCAGGTTTCGACGGACCGGACCTTGCAAAGCGGCGAGTCGTACGCCTTTCACGCAGAATTTGCTGCGCACCACCCGGAAAGTTACCAGCCGGAAACGCTGCGCCGAATTCTTACGGGGAAAAATGTCAGCCCCGAAGATTTGCTGGAATGCCGCCGCGAACTGGAACGAGCGCGCCGCGAGATCGCCTCTGTCTTTGCCGACGTGGATGTGCTCGTCACACCAACTACACCAATTCCCGCGCCCGCCATTGCCGAACTCAAACAGGATCCCGACCTGCTGCGGCCGAGAGAGTTGCTGCTGCTCAGAAACACCCGCCCGATCAATGTTTGGGGACTGCCGGCGATTTCGGTTCCGTGCGGCTTCACCGAAAGCGGCTTGCCCATCGGCTTGCAGATCATTGGCCCGCACTGGGGAGAAGCACGGGTGCTCCAGGTCGCCCATGCCTACGAGCAAGCTACAGCCTGGCACAAGCGCGAGCCCTTCCTAAAGGGCTGAGTTCGCTGTAGTCCCATTCGTCCGGAATATTCTTCGCGTCCCGATAGACAAATCTTGCCGGCCCGGTTGTCTTACCATCGAGACCCAACGTGCAGCAAACCCGCAGTGACGCCACCGAGATCGAGTTGCTATACCGCCAGCACGGCCCGGCGCTCCTGCTCTTCGCCACTGCGATGGCTGGAGAACGTAGCCGCGCTCAGGATGCGGTCCACCAGGTCTTTCTCAAACTAATCGAGGACGGGAATTTGAACCACGCTCTGGACAAACGTGCCTATCTCTTTGCATGCGTTCGCAACGCCGTTTTGAATGCAGCCAAGGTTCAGCAGCGCAATACGGCTCTTGATCCGGAGTGCGCCTGGTTTGATCCCCCGAATCGCGACTATGCCGCGGAGCTGAAGCTGCGACGTGCGCTGAATGTTCTTCCCGAAGGTCAGCAAGAGGTAGTGATCCTGCACATCTGGGGCGAACTTACCTTCTCTCAGATCGCCGATCTTTTGGATATCAGTTCGAATACGGCTGCCTCGCGATACCGCTACGCCCTTGCCAAACTACGCGAGTCAATGTGCGTGAAGGAGGATTTCTGTGCCAACCCCTGACGATGAACCGTTCGAGAAGTATCTGAAGCAGTTTCGTCCGCTTCCGGGCGAGCCGCTAAAAATTGAGGAGCCGGGCCGCTCCACGCGACGTTCGCTCGCTTTCGCGGCATGGGCCGGGATTGCCGCGGTCCTTCTCGTCCTGACAGTTCTTGCATTGCGCATAAGCCCTAAGCGAAGCGCTGCCGGGATCGGGCAAGGCTCAAGCGCCGAGCAGTTTATGACCGCGCAACCGCTGACTCTCGGTCGCGCAAATGCCTTGCTGACCGGGGCGACTTCATTTAAGGCCGCCTTAGACAACATGGCATTTCATGCTCAAACCAGTCCGCTCTCGAAAGATGAACGCAGCGCGGTTGCCATTCTTAGTAAGGAGAAGATCAAACTATGAAGACTTTTCGCCTCATTCCAACGATGATTCTGGTTGTCGTCCTCACGTCCGGTTATGGATTTGGCCAGCGGAAGACCACTTCCGCCGACAATGCCGCCTTGCGCTACTGGGCGGCGTTTTCCCAGGTACAGGATTCGGCTATTTCCGCTCAACAAGGGCAAGATCTGAACGCATTGCTCGACGGTACGGCTCCGTTCGACGATTTGAAATACCGGGAGTTGGTTGAAAAGAACAAGCCGGCCCTCGAAATCATGGCCCGCGCCACCACTCTTCCGAATTGTGACTGGGGTCTCGATTACACGATGGGCGAAGACGTGCCCGTGGACTATGCCCGCAAGGCGTTGGTTCTCGGCCGGCTCAACGTTCTCTATGCCTCTCACTTGCTGGTGAATGGCGAAAAAGACGGAGCAGTTCGCGCTCTGGCCTCGGGATTGCGATTCTCTCAGGATGTTGCAAATGGGGGATCGCTTTTCTCAGCGGTCATATCGAAAGACCTTCTGGTTCTCCATCTCAGAGCCGTGGCTTTTGCGCTGGACAAAGGCCAGCCCTCCGCCGCTCAGCGGTTGCAATTGCAAAAAGCGGTTACGCAATTGGGAACGAATGCCCTCGACTGGCAGACGGCCACAAAACGGGACCTGGACATTCTGCGGAAGCATTATTCCGGGGACCCGCAGGCTGCGGCGGCTGTGATGCGGATTGCTTCTAAGTACATTGCCGCCCTTGGCGACCCGTCTCTGTTGCCGGCGCTTAAAGAAGTCGTAGACGGCGCACCATCGCAGATTGGGAATATGGTCCCAAACCCGGGGCGCGTGCTGGAACAGAAGCAGGACTTGAGCAACAACCTTCAGCGTACGCGCTCCCTGTTGCAGTAACGCACGCGTAGGGGCGGGCGCCTCGTCCGCCCAGCGGAGCAGAAGCTCCGCACGTTTTTGGCGAGCGCCGCTCGCCCGCCCGGACGAGGGCGCCGGGCCTACGTGATTCGTTAGTTTCCGGCCAGTGCTTTGTCCATGAATCCTGCCTCGTCGCTCTTCATCTTCTTCAGGCCATCGAGCGGCAGATAGATCATGTGCCCGGCGCTGTAAGTGGCGAAAGAAATATTCTTTCGATACGGCGGGGTCAGATTCAGGTGATCGACGGTGTAATCGGCGGCGTAAAAAGGCGTGGCCAGGTCGTAAAGGCCCTCCATTACAAGAACTTTCAAGTAAGGATTTTTCACGATGGCCTGACGCAGTGCGGTGGCAGTGTCGGGGAATCCGGTGATGCCGGAACCCCAATTCCAGGCGGTCTCAAAGAAATTCTGGTCCGCGGGGAACACCTGGTAGGGCATGTCTGTTTTGTAGCCGAGTTCAGCCCGGACATAGTTGTTGAAGGCTGAAGTAAAGGGCGGCAACGAGGCCGACTCGGTGGGGTCGTAGAAGGGCGTGTCCAACACTCCATCGGGATCGGGGCCGGTGAAACGTCCGTCGAGGCGGCCGACGCGCAGTTTCTGGTCGAGCAGCAGGTAGTGGGTAAACTTCGGCACGTCGATGCGTAGGTTGGCTTGGTCGAGGACGTCCTTATTCAAACCGGTGTAGCGCGCCATCTGCTCGATAGTTTTTTGGCGTTCTTCCGGTGTGATGGCATCGCCTTTGGCGAGGGCCTGCGCGTACTCGGTCCCGGCCCATTGGGTTGATTCCTGGCGCGCCTTGTCCATGTCCTGCATCAGGTCTGGCGCCAATTTCTTGTGATACCCGGCGATCATGGTGAAAGTTGGGATCAGCAGAACATACGGCTGATCGTTGCTCTTGGTGTCTTCGAGAGTCTGGAAGCTGAGCGCGGTTGAGAGCAGGGTGATGCCGTTGAACGCAATGCCCTGGTCCGCCAGATTGCCCGCGATTCCGGCGGCGCGGGTGGTTCCGTAGCTTTCGCCGAACAGGAAAAGAGGCGAGCCCCAGCGTTCGTAGCGGCTGAGATACAGCCGGATGAATTCGCTGAAAGCTTCAATGTCTCCCTTGACGCCGAGAAACTTCTTCGACATTTCGGCGTTGGCGGCGCGACTGAAGCCGGTTTGCATGGCGTCGATGAACACCACATCACTCTTGTCGAGCAAGGTATGCGGGTTGTCCGCAATGCGGAATGGCGCGGGCGGCAGAAGGCCGTCGGGCCGAAGCGAAACCTTCCGCGGCCCCAATGCTCCCATGTGCAGCCAGATGGTGGCTGAACCGGGACCGCCGTTGAAGGCGAAAGTCAGCGGACGCTTGTCCGCTTCCTGGCCGTCCAGTGTGTAGGCGACAAAAAACATTTCAGCTTCGATTTTGCCGTCGCCCCGCTTGATGGGGAGGCGTCCCGTGGTGGCGGTGTATTTCAGTGCCTTGCCGTCCGCTGTGATCGTGTGATGGGTCACGATGGGCGGAACCTCCGAGACGTCGAATTCTTCTTTGTCCTTGTCGGTTCCAGGCTTCGGAGCAGGAGCCTTCTGTTCTTCAGTCGTGGGTTCGGCAGCTTTTTCGGCTGGTTTCCTCTCCGCGTTCTTCGCGGCGGGCTCGATAGTCTTGGCCTTCTTATCTTTTTCCTTCGGCTCGTTGCTGGAGGAGTTTGCCTGCTGCGCCGCCGCTCCGGCGAGCAGCGCGCACATCAACGCAAACGTCACAATAAGGACACGCATGTACGAAACTCCTGAGGTACGAATTCGTTTCTATTTTTCAGAGATCGCAGCGCGGCATTATACCCGGAAGGGAGCTCACTTGCCTTATTGCGCACCATGCGGCAGTGGCTGAATTCGTGACTCACGTCCTTCAGCGACGGCATCATGCTGAGCTTGCGAAGCACATTTGTCACTTTGCGCGGAGACATTGCTAAGATGTTGCGGTGCCGCTGAAAACTCTCCGTAAAAATCAAAGCAGGATTCTGAAGGCCGATTCTCTCGATTCAATTCCATGGCTGGTTCATGGTTTCAGCACCCGCACCGGCGGCGTTTCCCGGGTATATGGTGGGAAGAGCCTGAATCTCGCGTTCACTCGCGAGGATTCGCGGCGTGCGGTGGAACAGAATCGGTCCGTGTTTATCCGGCAATTGGGAGCCGTCCAAAAAGGCCGCGAGTGGCCGCTGGTGACAGTACGCCAAATTCACTCAGATCTTATTCATTGCGTTTCTGACGTCCCCGAAGCGGTCCTTGCCGGCGATGGATTAATCACAAGCACGCCTGGTCTGCTTCTTGCCATTCTGACCGCCGATTGCCTGCCGGTGATTCTAGTGGACGTCAAACTACGGGCGGTTGGCGTGTTCCATGCGGGCTGGCGCGGCACGGTTAAACGAATCGTGGAAAAAGGTGTCGGTGAAATGCAACGTTGGTTCGGCACCCGGCCCCGCGATATACGAGCGGCGATCGGTCCGGGTGTTCACGGATGCTGCTATTCGGTTGGTCCTGAAGTTCGCACTCAGTTCGAATCGCAGTTTGAGTATGGCAGCAAATTGTTTCGCGAAGTTGAGGAGTCCGATCCAGTGCGGGAAAAGTATCCGATGCTCTTTTTGACCGCTCGCGCTCCCGGCCACAGCGAATTGCCGAAGAAAATCTACCTGGATCTGGTGGAAGCCAATCGCCGCCAGTTGCTCGCCGTCGGAGTTCCGGCGAAAAACATCAGCGCGTCGCCGCTTTGCACTTCATGTCAAACCGATCTTCTTTTTTCCCATCGCGCGGAAAAAGCAGTCACAGGCCGCATGATGGCGGTCGCTGGAATCCGACCGTGAAGGCGGGGAGAGCGAATTGAAGAATCTCGAAGGAGTTTCTTTGCGGCCTTTGCGGAATTCCTTCGCGTACCTTGCGCTAAAAGACTTTAACCGCAAAGTTCGCAAAGGACTCGCAAAGTACGCAAAGGTGGTACTACTGCTGGCTTCTTCTTGGATATTAGGGTTTGTCTCGCTGCCTGTTTGCGTCGCTGGGAACGCCGTGCCGACGGAAAAGATTGACGCCATTCTTGCCGGGATTAAGTCGGATCGTGAACCCGGGGGGGCCGTTCTCGTCATCAGGAATGGGGTCACGATATTCGAGCGTGGATATGGCACGTCCGATTTGCGCTCGCTGCACAAGATTGACCGGCAAACCAACTTCCGTCTGGCGTCCTGCACCAAGCAGTTCACGGCGATGGCGGTCATGCTGCTGGTGCACGACGGCAAGCTGCATTACGAAGATCGGCTTACCGACATTTTTCCTGACTTTCCTGATTACGGGAAATCGATCACCATTCGCAATTTGCTGAACCACACTTCCGGCTTGCTCGATTACGAAGACCTGATGGCCAAGCCTGCTGCCGGCACTCCCCCGGAAAACATTCCCCAAATCAAAGACGCCGGCGTGCTGGCGTTGTTGAAGCAGCAAAAGACAACAAAATTTCCTCCCGGGAGGCACTGGGATTACAGCAACTCCGGCTATGCCGTGCTGGCGATGGTGGTAGAAAAGATTTCCGGGCAAGCTTTTGGTGATTTTCTCCGCAACCGCATTTTTATTCCTCTGGACATGAAGCAAACCGTGGCGTACGAAAAAGGCAAGAACACTGTCATCAGCCGCGCCTTCGGTCACACCCATGAAGGCGGCGCATGGCACGAGCAGGATCAGAGTCCGACGTCGGCGGTGTTGGGCGATGGCGGCGTCTATTCTTCGCTCGACGATCTGGCGAAATGGGACGGGGCGCTGGAACACCACACGCTGCTCAACGAGGCCGGAATGAAACCAGCGATCGCGCCGGTCCATGTGGCAGATGGAAGCGTGTTGGAACCTGACGGTACGCCCGCGGCATATGGCTTTGGCTGGTTCCTGAATCCGTACGAAAAGCATCCGCGCATGTGGCACTACGGCGAGACCGTGGGTTTTCGTACCACCATCCAGCGTTTCGTGGATAAAAAACTCACCATCATTATTCTCTGCAATCGCGACGACGTAGTGCCGGCGAATCTGGCGCTGAAGATTGCTGATGTTTTCCTCAGTCCGCGCCGTTGAGGATGCAGTAAGATTTCATTTCTCCGGCAATGTTCTCCGAACCCAAAGGTCAGGGATGCCCATGTCTGAAGTGATTGATAAACCCGTCTCTGAGAACGAGAGCGCGAACCCGACGCCTATTGCGATTTCCGCGCCTTCGGTCGAGGTCTACGCCGTCTACGGCGTGGAGCCTGAGATCCAGGCCTACGCCATGGCCAAGTATTCGCGCTCCGCGCTCTCGATGAAAGAGTCGCTGCG
The DNA here is from genome assembly GCA_963795245.1 of Terriglobia bacterium. Classification (GTDB taxonomy): domain Bacteria; phylum Acidobacteriota; class Terriglobia; order Terriglobales; family Acidobacteriaceae; genus JAIQFF01. Next base: position 103,159 of record CAWCHA010000003.1, read on the forward strand.
TGAGATCAGCACGCAGAAGGCGGAAAAATTTCTCAACACTTTCTACTTTCAGTACGGGCATCGCTCCATCGCTGACCTGGCGCACATCGCGCTCGCCGTCGAACGTCTTTCGATTCTGGCGGCCATCGCCGTCGCGGACGAGCAGCGCTGGGACGGCCAGGAGCGCTCGACTCGTTATCAGGACTTCAAGAAGAGCGGCTATTACGCGCCTGATTTCGGTGAAGACCATGGCGCCAACGATCTGTACCGGGGGACGGTTGATTCGCTGTTCACGGAATACGAAGCGCTGTCGGACCGCATGTTCATGTACCTGGCCAGCATTACGCCCAGGCCCGATGAGATGAAGCAGGATGCCTACGAGCGCACTCTGCGGGCGCGCGCCTTCGACTTTTCGCGCTACATGCTGCCGCTGGCGGCCAACACTTCGCTGGGAGAGATCGTCAACGCGCGCACCCTGGAGAATCAGGTCTCGCATCTGCTTTCGCACACGCATAAGGAAATCCGTCAGCTGGGCGGTTTGCTGAAGAACGCGGCGACCTCGCCTGCGTACAACGTGAACCACGATTCACTGCGGGAGTTAGTGGAGCAGATTCGCGCGGCTTCGCCTGAGTTGGGCGCGCGCGCCGAGCAGGAACTGTTGCGCGAGGTCCGCGTGGCTCCGACTCTGGTGAAGTATGCCGATCCCAATCAATATGAGATGGATACCCGGCGGACATTGCGACAGGTGGCCTCCGAGTTGATGGGAGATTTGCCGATTGCTTCGGCTCCTTTGGTCGATCTGCTGGAAGAAGAGCCGCTCGAAGTTGAGTTGGCGGCTACGCTGATCTACGAGCACAGTTATTATTCTTATCGGCAAATTCGTCAGGCGGTGCAGGCGGCAGGCGAAGCCATCCGGCGCGAGATCATTGACCTCGGCTTGCGAAAGCGCGGCCGTCACGACGAAATGCTGCGCGCGTTTTGCGCCGGACAACAGTTCCGCTTCGACATCCTGATGGATATCGGTGGCTTCCGCGACATGCATCGTCATCGCCGCTGCATCCAGATTGGACAGGAATTCACCACCAAACACGGATACGATGTCCCCGATGAACTGGATGCATCCGGAGCGCGGGAGAATTACGATGCCGTGATGCAGCGCACTGCGAGCGCTGTCGAGCAGTTAGCTTCCCGCGCCGGGGCCGAAGCACTGGAGAATTCGCAGTATGCAATTCCACTTGGCTTTCGCAAGCGCACTCTGTTCAAGATGGATTTTGCCGAGGTAGTCTACATCTCCGAGCTAAGGACTGGGCCGGCCGGCCACTTCTCTTATCGCAACGCGGCGTACGCGATGTACGAGGCGGTGGCGAAAAAGTATCCGGCGCTGGCGAAATATTTGCGAGTGCATGACGTGAAGGCGCCGGTGGACTTGTTAAAGCGGTAGCTCGCGCCTTCCCGAGCCACGTCTTCCCGAACCACGTAGGGACAATCGCCCCCGGTTGTCCTGGCGGAGCGAAGCTCCGCGAGTTTTGTTCCAAAATCCTGGGTTAGGCCGGTAGCCACTCTGGCGAGCTGTGCTCGCCCAGGACAACCGGGTGCGGTTGTCTCCACATGGCCTGTAGTTTTCCGTCTCACACGGTAACCCGGTCTTTCCGGCAAAAAATACTTAGTACATTCAGCACTAAAGTAAGCTAGCCAATCCCGCCCAATCCCTTGATCATAGCTACTTCCGGCTCTCCGCCCCGGAATCCAAATTTACCGGAAACCGATTCTATGCCCGGCATTTGTTCGCACGAGTTTTTCTGGCCCCAGAAGGCCACCAACGGACGCTATTACCAGGCGTGTCGGCGGTGCGGTTCGGTGTACGAGTACGACTGGCGGAACATGGGGCGCGTGGAAACGCAGCGCATGGTCGATGCTGACAAGGCGTCGTCCGAGGGGTCGGGTCAGGGGACGAATGCCCAGCCCGAACGGTCCACATCTCTCCGCCTCCTGGTTGAATTGGAACCGGCGCATCAGGTCTTCTTCCAAAACCTGAGCGACACGCTGAACGCTCTGCCGGACAAAGCAACTTTGCGGCAGTGGTCTTTCTGGCGCAATATCCTGGTGAACTCCGGCATGCCGTGGCGGCGGTTCGGAGAATCGCTGGTGTTGCAGATTGTTGCGATCGTAGTGCTGATCGCGTCCCAGGCGTGGATCATCCAAGACCTGCCGCGACGGCGCAGCGTCTTTGACACTTCCGTGATTACCTACTACAAGCCTGACGCGGCATTCCCGGCGCTACGCGGGAATCCGGGCAAGGTTCATCTTCATCCCGCCATCGGAAAACGGTCCGTGACGGCGAGCTCCGGATCGCTTCGGGTCAAGCAGGAGAATACTCAGGCGGCCCTGAAAGCGCCGGACATCAAGCTGAAAGGACCGGCGCGTCCAAGTCTGATGGGCTCCACTCTGGCGCCGCCCGTGATGCCTCTGACTGCCGTTGGGCACGCAAGATTGACTGTGCCAGCGGGTTTGACTTCGATCGTAGCGCCGCCTTCCGAGATCGGGCAGGGCGCATCGACATCCCGCCGGATCGGCTTAGCGCAAGCTTCTGTGGTCGCGCCGGCACCTGAGCTTGGCATAGGCGCCTCATCGGGGCGGGCGGGAATGAGTGTGCCCTCGGCGACCGTGATTGGGCCTGCGCCCACGGTGCAGGCTGGGATGCACAAGACCGGAGAATTCAATATTGGACCGTCGGCGGTGGTCGCGCCCTCTCCGAAATTGCCCATGGGAGAGCAGCGCACGATTTCGTCAGGCGGACAGGCAAGTTTCGGAAGTGTTCTGGGATTAGCGGTGCCGCCAACCGCATCAGCTCCGGGCGCGGAAACCCTCGCGGGAGGGCGTATGGGGCTTCTTTCGGGCGGCGGCGGTTCGCAAGTCGTGCCGCCTCCACCATCAATTCAGAATATCGGCGGCGGGGGTGCAGGTGGGCGGATCGGTTCACTCTCCGGCGCAGGCCTACAAGTGGTTCCGCCCGCTCCATCGCTTCAGGGTGCAGGTAATTCGGGCACAGACCGGCGGGGCGCTGCGCTGTCGAATGCGGGCTTACAAGGTGTAGCACCCGCTCCGTCGGTTGGAGCAGGAGGAAATTCAGGCCACGGTGGACGACAGATGGCCATGAATGTCGCTCCAGCGTTGGCTGCGGCGCCGGTGATCGCCAACGCCCAGCCACAAGTTGCCGCAAAAGAGCCGGCAGCACGGCCTGAACCGCAGAGCGAAGAAATGCCTTTGCGACTGATTGGCCTGGCCATGGCGCTGCCGAACTCGTCTTACTTTTCCAATTACGAGGTCTACATCGCCGAGCGGAAGCTGCGCAAGAATCTGACTGAGTTGGTGAAGCTGGTGTACGTCTATCTTCCTTATCAGCGTCGACTCTCCGAATACGGCGTTGATCAGTCGAAAGTGTTCAAATTATTGGTCAGCCGGGACCACTCGTGTGATGAATCGCTGATGCAGATGACGTGGCCGGAAACGGATCGTCCGCCGGACGCGCACAACGCGACTGACGCCCCAGGGCTGAGTGCCGCCGACAAGAAAAGCATGCTGCCCTGCTACCGCACCACCGCAGACGATTATCGCAAGGCAATGGCCCGCCGCTAGGTCTAAGTGGGCGCACGTCCCGCTAGTGCGAAAAATGTCCGTGGCTCTGCCGCACGAGCGGGACGCTCGCGCCCACATGCTTAGCTGTACAGGACTTTGCGATCGCCTTTTACGATGCGGCCGACGGTGAAGGCTTTTTCTCCGGCGCGTTCCAGCACGGTTTGAGCTTTCTTGAACTTCTTCGATGGAACCACCAGCAGCATTCCCAACCCCATGTTGAAGGTGCGGAACATTTCTTCCTGCGGGACGTTCCCCAATTGCTGAAGGTGTTCAAAAATCGGAGGGATTTGCCACGAGCCCATGTCGATGACCGCAGCCACGCCTCTCGGCAACACGCGCGGAAGATTTTCCGTGATACCGCCGCCGGTGACGTGGGCCATGGCGGAGACGCATTCTCCATCCACCAGGCGTTTAATTGCAGGCCAATAACTCTTGTGGGTGCGCAGGAGTTCGTTGCCAACTTTTCCCTTGAGTTCGTTGACGTATGAATCCAGGGTGTACTTGCCGACTTCGAAAAGAAGTTTGCGGGCCAGGGAATAGCCGTTGGTATGCAGGCCGTTCGAGGCCAGGCCCAGAATTACGTCGCCGATTTCGACCGTCTTGCCGGTAATGATTTTTTCGCGATCCACTGCGCCTACGATGAATCCGGCGAGATCGTATTCGCCGTCCGCATAGAAGCCGGGCATCTCCGCCGTCTCGCCGCCGATCAGAGCGCAGCCGTTGTGCTTGCAGGCTTCGGCCAATCCTTCGATTACTTTCTCGGTGATCTCTGGCTCCAGCTTGCCCGTGGCCAGGTAATCCATGAAGAAGAGAGGTGTAGCGCCCTGCACCGCAATGTCATTGACGCAGTGGTTCACCAGGTCGGCGCCGATGGTGTGATGAACGTCCATCTCAAAGGCAATCTTCAACTTGGTTCCGACGCCATCGACGCTCGAGACCAGAATGGGGTCAACCCATTTTGCCTTGTCGACGGCAAAGAGGCCGCCAAAGCCGCCGATTTCGCTTAGGACGCCGCGCGTGAAAGTCTTGTGAGCGAGATACTTGATCCGCTTTTTGGTGCGGTTGGCGCGGTCGATGTCCACACCGGCATCGGCGTAAGTGATCGCGGTCTTCGAGGAATCATTGGCCACGGGTGTCAGTTCGTCTCGATTAAGTGGGGAATTTGCCGGGCGTTTCGAACCCGGCAAACCGCGATTGTAGCATGGTCGCGAGCGAGGAAATCTTCGCGTCCGGACATACCTCGGCCTCGAAATGATTTGCGGAAACGCAATCGATTACGAAGATTGGGCAGAGAAGTTCAGATCGAAGCGCTCAGAGCAAAAATCAACGCCTCGGTAGGATGGTGCTGCCATCCACCGCGGGGCCCGGTTTAAATCGCCTGCGAACGGTCGGAGGCGGCGCGCTACTGCGTGAGGTACGCCGAAACGTAAAAGATCAACACGCCAAATAAAGCCAGGCCTGAAACCGCATACGCGGTCATGACCCAAACTGTGTGAGACTCGTGATGCGTCGAGGAAGTTTGTGAGTTGGCAGTAGCGGAATTCCCCAGGGGTCGATTCTCCATTGAATCCTCCACGGGCAAGGGTAGGACGAGACGCGACATGGCGTCCCGAGCTGCTTTAGCAGCTTAACGCCGCGCATGTTACTACGGCTGGATGGGCTCCGGCACAGAAATATTTAGGCGGCCGGGGAACCGTCCGACTGGTCGGAGGGGGCGCAGTCAGCCCGCCCGACGGCCTTCGGAGAATCTGGCAAGAAGTTCATCGAAATAGGCAAGCGGTTAAAGGTTCGGGAAACTATGCTGAACCCTGCGGTGACTTAGCGCTGACCCATTTCCGTCGCGCAGGAGAAACAATGCAGAAACGCAAACTTGGAAAAAGCAACCTGGAAGTTTCGGCCCTCGGACTGGGATGCATGGGAATGAGCTTTTCTTACGGCCCGCCGAAAGATAAGCAGGAGATGATCTCTCTTCTCCGCGCGGCAGTCGAACGCGGCGTTACTTTCTTCGATACGGCCGAAGTCTATGGTCCATTCACTAATGAAGAACTCGTCGGCGAAGCCCTCGCTCCTTTTCGCGGAAAAGTGGAACTCGCAACCAAGTTCGGATGGGAAGCCAATCCCAATGACGGCGGTAAGTGGAATGCCTTAAACAGCCGGCCTGAGCACATCAAGCAGGTGGTTGAAGGATCGCTCAAGCGGCTTAAGGTTGAGGTGATCGATCTCTATTATCAACATCGTGTCGATCTGAACGCGCCGATCGAAGACGTGGCGGGGGCGGTCAAGGAACTGATCCAGCAAGGGAAAGTGAAGTATTTTGGTCTTTCGGAAGCCGGAGCGCAGACCATCCGCCGCGCACATGCAGTCCAGCCGGTGGCTGCGCTTCAGAGCGAATACTCGCTATGGTTCAGAGATCCCGAGAAGGAAATTCTGCCAACTCTCGAAGAACTCGGAATCGGATTCGTTCCATTCAGTCCGCTTGGCAAGGGCTTTCTCACCGGCAAGATCAACGAAGATACAAAGTTCGACAGTACAGATTTTCGCAATACAGTTCCCCGGCTTAGCCCGGAGAATCGGAAAGCGAACCAGCCGTTGGTCGACGTTCTCAGCACATTCGCGAAACGAATGAAGGCGACGCCGGCACAGATCGCGCTGGCCTGGCTGTTGGCGAAGAAGCCGTGGATCGTTCCCATCCCAGGCACAACCAAGCTGAATCGCCTGGAGGAAAACCTCGGAGCCGCAGACGTCGAACTTACGCCGGAAGATTTCCGCGCTATCGAAAACGCGTCGTCAGCCTTCAAGCCCCAGGGGGCTCGATATTCGGAGTTTCATCAACAGCTGACAGGCCGGTAAGCGGCAGATTGGCGCGCACGCGATGAAGATTAGGACAAGTTCGCGGCATAGTTCTTTCGCAAGTATTTCAGCCATGCCGCCAGAGTGCTAGCGCGCGAGCTTTAGCCTGAGGGGCGTGGTCGCTACGCCACTCCAGTCACCGGAGGGAAACTGAGCATGAAATCACTAATCTGTTGGACGCTGGCAACTGTCGTGGGCGTCAGCGGACTTTCACTCGCGCGATCGGTCGCAAACACCGCTGACTCTACTAAGCAGAACTCTGCAAAAGAGAGTCTGATCGGAGCCTGGCGTCTGATCTCGATGGAAGAACCAGGGGCGGACGGAAAACTGAATCACGTTACCGATCGCAAGGGCATGCTGGTCTACACGCCTGATGGCCACATGTCGGTGCAGCTCATGTTCCCGCGGTCGGAGTCCGCAGTATCCAATGACTACGTTAAGGATGGCTATGAGGCTTCCTTCGGCAGCTACGATGTGAATGAAGAGGCACACACGGTAACCCACCACGTCGAGGGATCGGTTACGCGGGGACTTCTGGGGAAGGATCTTCCTCGCGTGTTCCAGTTATCCGGCGGGCATTTGATCATCAAGTCGACTCGGACAGACGAGCACTGGTCGGTTACGTGGGAACACTACTGAAGGGTTTGCAGGTGCTCGCGTACAACATCGAAGTAAAAAAGAAAAAAAGGCTAGGACAAAATCATGGCTAAACAATCAAGGGCAGCAGAGAACATGATCGGCAACTTCGCCCCCAAGTTGGTTGAACTGACTGACGAAGTTCTTTTCGATGACGTCTGGGAACGCAAGGATCTATCAAAGCGCGATCGCAGCCTCATCACGGTGGCCGCGCTGATTGCATTGAATCGTCCGGACCAGTTGCCATTTCATCTCGGCAGAGCGGTAGAGAATGGGGTCAAGGAGCAGGAACTGATCGAAGCCATCACCCATCTTGCGTTTTACTGCGGCTGGCCCAACGCGATGAGCGCCATCATGATCGCAAAGGAGCTGTTCTCTAAACCTTGAAAGCAAGGAGTTTCCAGCCTCACAGTTAGGAGCAGGATTACATATGTCAGTGCCAAAAGATGCTTTCAGAGAGCAGCTTTCCCGATCCAGCGAAATCAACATCACCGTGACCGGCAGAAAATCAGGACGGGCCATCTCGATCCCGAAATGGTTTGTATTGAACGAAGACAACCTCTTTCTCCTGCCCGTGCAGGGGTCGGATACGCAGTGGTACAAGAACGTGCTCAAGAACCCGGCGATCCGGATCAAAGCGGGTAGCGTAGAAGGCGAGTTCCAGGCTGTCCCCATCACGGATGTCACACGAGTCTCACCTGTCGTAGAGAAGTTCCGTGAAAAATACGGGGTGAAGGACGTGAAGAAGTACTATTCAAAGCTCGACGTCGCCGTTCTCGCGCAGGCGCAATGAGCACCGTCATGATCCGCAAAAGGGCCAATCCCGATGGCGCGAAAGTCGACCGCAAAGCCTCGTCTCCGCGGCAGGCAGGCGACGGAGCGGATCCAAATACGCCAGACACAGCCAAACTGGCCCGCCTGATCGCAGCCTACGCTCCGCACGATGGCAGCTTCGAGCTGCGCATTCCTGGTTTGCACGCCAGCCGCTTTTCACGAGTCAACAAGGAGTGTGTACATGCGCTCCGTGTGTCGTCGTTGTGCATCGTCCCGCAAGGAGCCAAGACCGTTATTGTGGGGGACGAAGTCTACGAGTACGACGCGTCACGCATGATCGTGTTCTCGGTGGCTCTGCCTGTGGCTTCACAGGTCACGCGGGCCAGCCAGTCCGAGCCCTACCTTTCTATGAGGCTGGATCTCGACCCGCACAAGATTGCCGAACTGGTTTTGAAGGTCTTTCCGCGCGGTTTGCCGCCGGTGCAGGAACGAAGCGCGGTTTATTTGGCTGCGATCGACCCATGCATGGTTGACGCCGCAGCCAGATTAATGGAATGCCTGGGAAAGCCGGGGGACGCGGAACTGCTTGCCCCACTGGTGATGGACGAGATTCTGATCCGTCTGCTACGCAGCCCTATTGGTGTCCGCGTCGCGCAAATGGGATTTGCGGAATCCAGTGTACAGCGGGTGGCGAAGGCTATTGCCTGGCTGCGCGACAACTTTTCTCAACCCATAAAGGTCGAAGATCTGGCCGAGATGGTGCACATGAGTGTTTCTTCTTTCCACGAACACTTTAAGTCCGTGACCTCGATGAGCCCGCTGCACTATCAAAAAGTGCTTCGCCTCCAGGAGGCGAGGCGTCTGATGTTGTCGACAATTATGGACGCGGGCACGGCGAGTCAGCGGGTGGGATATCTGAGCGCTTCGCAGTTCAGTCGAGAATACAGCCGCTTCTTCGGCACGGCGCCGGCCAGGGACATCGCCAAATTGCGACAAGAGACTGGAGTCTGGGTCTGACTTCAGAAGTCTTTGCGTTCATTGCGGGACCCTTTGCGACCTTTGCGGTTAAGACTTTGATCTTACCGGCCGTGGAGGCAGCCGAACATCCGACTCCTGCTATAAGATTGCCTGGACCGCTGAGGCTGAATGCCTACTTCTGACACCCAATCCGTGGCGACTACGCTACCCGCCCGCTACTACACGGATCCGGCGTTGTTCCACGAGGAGCTTGAGCGCTTCTATTGCAATACATGGATTTGCGCCGGGCGCGCCGACCAGATTCCTGCGCCGGGCGACTATTTTGTGCGCGAGATCGCAAGGGAAAGCATCATCGTTACTCGTGATGGGAGTGGATCGGTGCGGGCGTTTTTCAATGTTTGCCGGCATCGTGGCACGCGCATCTGCGCCGGTGCCGGGGGGCATTTCGCGGGACGCATCCAGTGTGGCTATCACGGCTGGACCTACGGACTAGACGGGAGCCTCATCGGCGCTCCGCATGCGCAGGATGGTTTCCGCCGCGAAGACTATCCTTTGAACCGCGTTGCTGCCGAGGTCTGGGACGGACACATATTTATCAACCTCAGTTCCGATCCCGCCCCCCTCGCCGCTCAGTTGGAAGATCTGCCGGAGAAATTCCAGCACTGGCAAATGGCTGAATTGAAAATGCACCGGCGCATTGAATACGAAGTCAAAGCCAACTGGAAGCTGATCATGCAGAACTACAATGAGTGCCTGCACTGTCCGATCTTGCATCCGGCGCTTAGTACCATCAGCAACTATCTGTCGGGAGACAACGACCTGCCCCATCGCGGATACATCGGCGGCTCTATGGAGTTCCAGGGCGGCGCCAAGACAATGAGTAAAGATGGCACGCTGAGGCGCGCGTATCTTCCAGGACTGAACGCAGAGGAACGTAGCAAGGTTTATTACTACTCAGTCTTTCCTAACCTGTTCTTAAGCCTCCATCCGGACTACATGATGACGCACACGCTGTGGCCGCGTGCCGTGGATCGTACCGCCATCATTTGCGAATGGCATTTTCGTCCTGAAGAAATGGTCAAGCCCGACTTCGAAGGGAACGATGCCGTTGAATTCTGGGATTCCACGAATCGTGAGGACTGGGCGATCTCGGAACTTTCGCAGGCCGGAATCCAATCCCGCGCTTACAAACCCGGCCCCTACTCTCGCTGCGAGTCGCTTCCCCACGCTTTCGACCAGATGGTGCTAGAGCGCGAGCGGCAGGCGGCCAAGAAACAGGTCGGCTAAATCTCCGCGCTGCCGAAAATTCCTGAGGAACTCCGCGTCATCCGCACTCGCCCTTATTTCTGCAAGATGCAACTGAAATTAGAAGCCTCGTCAATACTACCGGTGCCGTTGTAACGAGCGACTTGAGGATAAGGGCAAAGCGGACGAGTGCGGTCGACCTGGCCTGCGGCATTGCGATGGGCGGCCACGATCTGCCCGGGGGCTTGGCCTTGCTCGACCCAGTGTTCGATCACGCTGATCGTGTCGAAGCTGTCGGGGCCTTCTCCGCCTGAGCAGTGTGCCATCCCGGGAGCCATGAAGAGCCGAATCCAGTTCGGGGCCTGCGCGGAATCTCCGCTAAGTGCGACCGCCGATTTGAAGAACTCAACCGTCGATCCCGGTGAGACCTGCTGATCGGCCCAGCCGTGATAGAGCAGCAGTTTGCCGCCGTGTCTATTAAACGACGCGAGATGGGGATCGAGGTCGTCGACATCCTTGTCGATGGCATCCGCCTTGGCTGCGTCACGCTCGAGGTCGAAGGCTCGCCAGTCCCAGTTGGCATCGTGGTAAACGACATAGCGGAACTGGTCGAGGAAAAGATCAGCGGGTCGCGTACCGCCCGCGATGCGAGCCCAGCGCAGTTCGGTCCCAGGTTCGAGGCGCGGGAAGAGGACCTTTCCCGATGCGGTCGTCGCGGGACTGATCATGGTCTGCGCGGTTTGGACCTGGCGAGCGGTAAGGCAGTTGGGGCCGTCCGTTTTTTTACACTCAAGATCTTTGAATTCAACGTGACAACTCTCCGGGTTCTCGATGAGACCGTCCTTTAATCCGTCGTTGGCATCGCAAACGTCAAGAACCGCGCGGTGAATCATCGGATACTTTTCAGGGGGAATATAGTCGGCTGGGTCTTTGAAGGTCTGGACCGCGAGCCAGAGGGCCCATGCGTTGCGGCGAACGTTTGCCGGGTCGCCGGCGATGACAGCGTCGAATTCGTCGGGATAACGGTAGGCCTGCAGCAGCCCTTCGCGTCCTCCACCGGAGCACCCGTTCCAGTAGGAGTAGCGCGCGTCACGACCGTAGAAGGCCTTAATCAGGGCCTTGGCCTCAACCGTCATCTCGTGTTCGGCGCGATAGGCGAAGTCGACGAACTTCTCCGGATGACCGACGATGAACCTGGCGCCAGGGTCATCGTGCCCATCATTCGTGGCACTGGCAGCGTAGCCGCGCCGGACTGCTTCGGCCATACCGTCGTAATTAATGGATCCACCCCATCCGCCGCTGCCAACGGCGAGGAATTTCCGGTTCCAGTTGGAAGCGGGAAGCCAAACTTCAATTCGGATGTCAGAGTCGGAAGTGGGCTTGAGAGTTGCGGTGACCCGGCAAAGAGCAGGGAGGCTGGAAAACTTCTCCTTGCTGCCGCTGGATGTGAAAGTGCCAGCTTCGGTGCTCTGCGCGAGGGTGATCGAGACAGTTGGCGAGGCGAGCGTCGAGAGACTCTCGCACGACGCTGCGTGGAGACTGGCGGGGATAAAAGTGGCCAGGAGAACGAATAGGGAGATTATCACCTCTTCAGCCATGCCCGGAAATATATCTGGTTACAAGCCACAGATGCGATTGGAGGTCATCTTTGTGTGGGGACAACGGTCCCTGATTGTCCGTCGAGCATAGCTCGACAACCTCCCAGCCAGCGGACAATAGCGAAGCTTCGCTCCGCCTGGACAACCGAGGGAGGTTGTCCCCATGTGCTCTGTTTAGCTGTCTTTGCGGTATAGCAGGTCCCGCATGGCGTGTCTGCGAGCTTCGTTCACTTCACTCGCGGCCTTGCGCTCATCCGCGTCCATGCTGCGCCGGGATTCGGGAGCATCGGATTCGGGGGTGCTGCATTCCGGGCAGCGGTTGGCAAAACCGGGTTTGCCCGGCTTCAATTCGAATTCCTCTCCACAGGCAGCGCAGGTTTTGATCGGGAACGCCATCTCCACTCCATGATACGACGCCGATCATGCTCTACGGAAGCGGAGCCCACATGGATTCTATCTTCGGCGGGCGGAGCAGGGTTTGCATGACGACGCAATACTGTTCGCTTTTCCCCCGCAGAGCGCTTAGCTGTTCGGCGGTGGCCTGAGGGGCGCGCACATCAAATGTGAGGCGGATTTTTTCGAAGCCTACCGGTACTTCTTTTGAAATGCCCAAGGTCCCGGACAGATCCAGATCGCCCTCGACCTTGACGTCGATGTGCTCGACTGGAATTCCCATGGCGGCGGCGACCATCTGGCAGGTAATTTGGGCGCAGGCGGCGAGAGCGCCGAGCAGCAGATCGCCGGAACAGGCTGCACCACCGGCGCCTCCAACTCCGCTGTGGGCTTCGGCTTGATAGATGGCGCGGCCGATATCGACAGAGCAGGCTACCGGAGCGCCGGTCTGGCGGCCCGTAGCGCGCAGGGTGATGCGCGAAGATCCTGGTTCGCTGCGATAGCGTTCTTTCAACGGTCGTTGCAGCGATCGGATATCCATGAAAACAGCCTCCCTGAAACGCCTGTTATCATACCAGTGCATTATTCCCGAAATCCGGTCGCAGCCCTCCTTATTGAGATTCTATGGCGCTAATCACGGGCACACGGTTCGGCGCGTACGAAATCATTTCTCCGCTGGGAGCTGGCGGAATGGGCGAAGTGTATCGCGCGCGGGACAGCCGCCTGGGACGCGAGGTTGCGCTCAAAGTCCTCTCCGACGAACTGGCTTGTAACCCTCAGCACCTGCAACGCTTCGAACAGGAAGCGCGTTCTGCGTCGGCGCTGAACCATCCCAACATCGTGACGATTTATGAACTGGGAGTGGTCGAAGGCACGTGCTACATCGCCATGGAGTTGGTGGAGGGAAGCACCCTTCGAGATTTGCTCAACGCCGGCCAGGTCCCGTTGAACAAAGGAATTGAGATCGCGGCGCAAGTGGCAGATGGCCTCGCAATGGCGCACGAGGCTGGCATCGTGCATCGCGATCTGAAGCCCGAAAATCTGATGGTTTCGCGTGACGGGAGAGTGAAGATACTGGATTTCGGCCTGGCCAAGGTGACTCCGCTTACCTCCGAGTCTTCGGAGACGGTCACCATGGCAAATGGGCGCACCGTTGCCGGCGCGTTACTGGGCACGGTCGGTTATATGTCGCCCGAGCAAGCCAGCGGGCAGCCCTTGGATTTCCGTTCTGACCAATTTTCACTCGGGTTGGTGCTCTACGAGGCGGCTACCGGCAAGCCGGCCTTTCTCAAGGGGACAATCGCGGAGACTTTGGCTTCCGTTTTGCGCGACGATCCACAATCGATTTCATCCATAAACCGGCAGGCTCCGGCGCCTCTGTGCTGGGTGATTGAACGCTGCCTGGCGAAAGAGCCGGGAGAGCGCTATGCCTCGACGCGAGACCTGGCGCGCGATCTGGCTTCGCTGCGCGACCGCGTTGCCGAAGTTCCGGCGATTCCCAAGGCAATGCGTCCCAGCAATCTGCCGGCGCCGCGCACCGGGTTTGTAGGCCGCGAAAAGGAAGTCGCAGCGCTTGCGGACCTTTTGCAGCGTGCGGATGTGCAATTGGTCACGCTTACCGGCCCGGGAGGGATCGGCAAAACCCGGCTGGCGTTACAAGTGGCGGGCGAACTGGCCGAGGCTTTTCCGGGCGGAAGCTACTTTATCCCGCTGGCTGCGGTGAGCGACATGGAACTGGTGCCGTCCGTGGTGGGGCAGACCCTGGGACTGCATCAATCTCCGGGGCGAGCTCCGCTGGAAATGCTCAAGAGCTATTTCCGCAATTCTCTGCGCGCACCCATGCTGCTGTTGTTCGACAACTTCGAGCACATGACGGCGGCGGCATCGATGATGGCGGATTTTCTCGCGTCCAGCTCTCATCTCAAAATGCTGGTCACCAGCCGGGCTCCGCTTCATGTATACGGCGAACGGGAGTTTCCCGTTCCAACACTGGGAGTGCCCGATCGAAAGTCGGCGACGCCGCTGAATGTTTTGCTGGAGTATCCCGCAATACGTCTGTTTCGGCAACGAGCTCGCGCGGTAAAGCCTGACTTCGAAATTACAAAAGACAATGTGGACGCGATTGCCACCATCTGTGAGCAACTCGATGGATTGCCGCTGGCCATCGAACTGGCTGCCGCACGCATCAAGTTGCTTTCCCCTTCGGCCATGCAGTCGCGGCTGGAGAGCCGTCTGCAACTGCTTACCGGAGGCGCACGCGATCTGCCGGCGCGCCAGCAAACTCTGCGCGGAGCCATGGACTGGAGTTATGGCCTGCTGACTCCCGAGGAGCAGACCTTGTTTCGGCGGCTTTCCATCTTTGTCGGCGGGTGCTCGCTGGAGGCCGTGGAAGCGGTGTGCGACACCCGGCAGGATCTTGGCCTGGACGTACTAGACGGCATGGCGTCCATGGTGGACAAAAGCCTGGCCCAGCAGTCCGAGCAAAGTTCAGGAGAACCACGTTTCGTGATGCTGGAGACCATCCGCGAATACGGTCTGGAGCATCTCGCGGCCAGCGGCGAACAAGCCGACACGCGGCGCGCTCATGCCGCCTACTACCTGGTGGTGGCCGAGGAAGGCTCTCTCGGTGCGACGGATGCAGCGCAATGGCTGGAGCGCGTCGACGTGGAGCATGACAATATGCGCTCCGCACTGGATTGGTTAATTCGCACCGGAAATGCCGACTGGGGAATGCGTCTGGCGACCGCGCTGTTTCGGTTCTGGGAGACTCGGGAGCATTTCACCGAAGGGCGCGACCTTGTGGCCCGCTTGTTGAAGGTACCGGGCGCAGCCGCGAGAAACCAGAAACGGGTGAGGACGCTGTTCGCGGGCGGCGTATTGGCCCTCGATCAGGGCGACTTGACTATGGCTCAGGAACTGCTCGAAGAGAGCCTTAGCATTGCGCGCGAATTGAAAGATCACTCCGGAGTCGCCGTGTCCCTGAACGCGCTTGCGGTATTTTTCCGGGACCGAGGCGACTTGTCTCAGGCGAGCGCGGCTTTCGAAGAGAGTCTGGCGCTGTGCCGCGAGCTGGGAGATATCAAAGCGTCGGCACGCGCGCTCAGTAACCTGGCCAGCGTTGTCCGGTTGCAGGGAGACTTTGCCCGGGCACGCTCGTTATACCAGGAATGTGCCGCCAGCTTTGCTGAACTAGGAGACCGCGCGGGCATGGCGTGGTCGCTCGATTACCAGGGAGATTTAGCCCGCGAGCAGGGAGAAACGGAAACGGCGCACTCTCTCTACGCACAAAGCCTGTCGGAATTCCGTGCGCTGGGAGATCCCTGGGGTATCGCCGGAACGCTGGCTGATCTGGGAAATCTGGCGATCGATAACAAAGACTATGCCGTGGCACGCGATCACTACGGAGAGAGTCTGCAGCTTTCCAAGGAACTGGGATCGAAGCGCGGCGTGGCGCGCGTGCTGGAATGTTTTGCCTACGCGGCGGAGGCCGAGGGGCATCCGGAACGCTCTTTACGGCTGGCGGGTGCGGCGGCCGCGCTTCGCCAATCCGTAGGCGCGCCGCCTAATTCCGCCGAGCGCGCCCGACTCGAAAAGTGCCTTGCAGCCGCGCGGGTCGCGGTAAATACGGCGGCGAGCTCGGCTGCGTGGATGGAAGGATTCGCCATGCCGCCGGAGAGAGCGATTGTGCACGCTCTGTCTTCGGAGTAAGGGGACGGTCTACTCAGCGGTGGTTGGATCGATCATGCGGCGTACCGCAGAAACCCGGTTTGCCGGCACGCCAAGCCGCTTGGCATGCTCCACAATGGTCGCCTCGTCCGGGGCCACGTAAACGCAATAAACCTTGTCGCCGGTGACGTAGCTCTGTAGCCACTGGATCTCAGGGCCAAGCGCCTTGAGAACGTTCAACGATGCCCGCGACATCTTCTGCAACTCGGCGTCCGACAAACTTCCCGCCCCTGGAATTTCTCGTTCGATCACAAATTTAGGCATGGCAGTGCGGATTATAACCCGTGTGGGTGCCCCGTCCTCGTCGTTCCGCCTTGGTAGTGGCTCAGTTCGGATGCCTACCCAAATGAAAGGTGTCATCCTGAGCTTGCGAAGGATTCTGGCGCGAGGCGGATCTGCGGTGTGTCGTACTGATGGCAAGGTACACGCCGCATCCGGTTCTTCCTGTCGGTGAGCTCTGGCGGACACTTCGTAGCTACAGAAAGGTGGAACTGTCAGGTTCTGCTGTGCGTACGTGTCTTTAAGGAAAATGTGGCCCAATGCTCGCGTGAAACAGTCCGGCTCTCATTGCGGAATCGGTGACCCTCGCGGCATAACCTTCCATTTCCTTCTGGCGGGAGGACAATAATGACCCGAGAACGAGTGCTGAAGGTGGTTCTGGTGGTGGTCGGACTGATCTTCGTAGCTTTTGCTTACCCCTTGACGCAACCGAAACAGTCGGAAGTCCTGCAAATGTTCATGGGGGTGTACGCCACGCTTGGAGTGTTCCTTCTGATTGCGTCGCGGAACCCATCCGCGAATCGCAGTCTGATTGCGTTCACGGCGTGGTCGAGCCTGGCTCACGCCGCCATCATGGCGGTGCAGTCGGTGCATGATGTAGGCGAACGCATGCAACTGCTGAGCGGAGTGACTCTGTTTGTCGCCGTCGGCGTGTTGCTGATCGTGTTCGCGCCAAGGGTGAGGGTGGCTGCGGCATAGCGCATATGATTAAGTGGGGCGATGGTGGAACAGCTAGCGCGGCATAACTGGGTCAGAATATTTTGGCAATCCGCAGTGAACACATTTCCGGACAAACGTATTGTGATACCACCATTTCGCGAAAAACAATTTTTCGCATCTCGGACATTTGAACCGTTGAAGTCTGATGCCTGCGGCCCCGTAGAACACCATCCAACCAAAGGCCGCAACAAAAGCTGGAGCGGGACTTTTGAACGCCCAAATGGTGATGGCTGCGATAATACCGACTGCCGGCACGTAGCCGAGGAAGGCGAATAGAAACAAATTCCTTCGTCTTCGGTACTCTTGCCAGGATTCAGGGCAATCGTTCATTGAAGTTCAGTCTAGTTTACGTGTACTGCTTCATAACCTGACCACCGTTTATGGTCAGTCATCGGCCGTATCTAGAGGGTTCTTTACAGCAGCGTCGACTACAATAGACGCGAATTCTGAAAGGATCGACCCATGACTTCTCCGCAACTGACGCCTGATCAAGCCAAACTAATTTTGACCAGAGCAGTGCCCACGCTCAAAGCCGAACACGACACCACAAAGAGGGTGATTGAAGCGATTCCGCTCGACAAGGGCGACTACCGTCCTGACGCGGTTTCCAAGAGCGCATTGGAGCTGGCATGGCACATTGTGGCAGCGGAGCACCGTTTTTTTGGCGGAATACCGGCGGGTGTGTTTGATTTTAGTCCGAATCACCGGCCGGAGTCGATTACAGACTCCGCCGGCATTGCCGCCTGGTTCGACGAGAGCTTCGCCGCGAATATGCAGAAGCTTGATGGACTCGATGGCGACACCCTGTCCAAAATGGTCGACTTTCGCGGCATGTTCCAGCTTCCTGCGGTTGGCTTTCTCCAGCTGGCGACGCACCACAGCATCCATCATCGCGGACAGCTGTGCATGTATCTGCGGCCCATGGGCGCAAAAGTGCCGTCGATCTATGGCGAGAGCTACGACGTGACGCAAGCGCGGCTGGCCAAGGAAAGCAAGGCCAGCTAGAAGATTGACGGACCACGTGGGGATAACCGCCCTCGGTTGTCCCCACCTGGTTCGTGTGCCCCCACACTCACGGTTGCGAATTATGGTTCCGTTCTGGGACTTTTCCACTGCCATAAATACAAATTCGCCTTTTCTTCGCTCCGATACCGTTGTATAATCCGCCCTTCGACATTAAATTCTTCATAACTCAAAAGGAGCCGCACTCTTATGGCTGACGAACGGGGAAAAGCGATCGATCTGGCGTTCGCGCAAATCGAAAAGCAGTTTGGCAAAGGCTCCATCATGCGTTTGGGGTCGAAGGAAATCGTCCCTATCGCGGTGATTCCCACGGGTGCGATTTCTTTTGATGCGGCACTGGGCGTGGGCGGATTTCCCCGCGGACGCGTCGTCGAAATCTTCGGACCGGAATCTTCCGGCAAAACCACCATCGCGCTGCAAGTCGTGGCGCAAGCCCAAAAGGCCGGCGGCATGGCCGCATTTGTCGATGCTGAGCACGCGCTTGATCCGGGATATGCCAAAAAGCTCGGCGTCGACGTAGACAACCTGCTGGTGTCGCAACCCGACTATGGCGAACAGGCGCTCGAGATTACCGAGGCGCTGGTACGCTCCGGCGCGATCGATGTGCTGGTGGTGGATTCGGTGGCCGCTCTTGTCCCCAAGGCCGAGCTCGATGGCGAGATGGGCGACAGCCACATGGGCCTGCAGGCGCGCCTGATGTCGCAGGCACTGCGCAAGTTGACCGGAACGGTTTCCAAATCGCGCACCTGCCTTATCTTCATTAACCAGATTCGCGAAAAAATCGGAGTGATGTTCGGCAATCCGGAAACCACCACCGGCGGCCGCGCTCTGAAATTTTATTCATCGGTGCGTGTGGACATCCGCCGCATTGCCGCAATCAAAGACGGTGACGTGATGACGGGCTCACGCACCAAAGTCAAAGTGGTGAAGAACAAGGTGGCCGCGCCCTTCCGCGAAGCCGAATTCGACATCATGTATGGCGAAGGCATTTCGCGCGAAGGCGATCTGCTCGATTTGGCGGCAAACAATAATCTGCTGGAGAAATCTGGCGCCTGGTACAGCTACAAAGGCGAGCGCATTGGCCAGGGCCGCGAGAATGCCCGTCAGTTCCTGAAAGACAATGTCGACACCTTCACCAAGCTGGAAGGTGAGGTGCGTAAGCATCTGGGACTGGCCGCGGCTGTGGTGCAGCCCATCGCAGCGGTTCCGCCAATGGCGCCAGCAGCATCGGCGGCTCCGCAGGCGGCAGGAGCTCGCGTTACTACCATGCCCAGTGCGGCGCCGGAAGCCGCGAAGGCAGCGGTGCCAGCAGCCAGACGCTGAACACGGTCCACGTAGGGACAGATGTCCTCATCTGTCCAGTCGAGCGAAGCTCGACTCGTCTATGCCGAAAACGAAACAGCGGAGCTTCGCTGCGCCGGACAGATGAGGACATCTGTTCCTACGTGGACCTTGACAGGAGAATCCCGTCCTCGTCACCGCCCCAAAGCAATTGCCATCTCTTACCCTTGCCGCATAGAATCTTCTTTAACCCCTTGCCTGCCTGTTTTCCGTCAGGAAAATTGAGGACGCTTGAAGAAGGTTATCGCTATCTATCCCGGCTCGTTTGATCCGCCGACCAACGGGCATTTGGACCTTATTGAGCGCGGCAGCAAGATTTTTGACGAGCTGATCGTCGCGATCCTGCGCAATCCGGACAAGAATCCATTATTCAGTTTGGGAGAGCGCCGGGCCATGCTGGAGGCGTTGACCGCCGACATGAAGAATGTCGAGGTCGACGTCTTCGACGGACTGACGGTGGACTACGCCGCTCGAGTCAGGGCCAGTGCCGTGTTGCGGGGAATTCGGGCGCTCAGCGACTACGAATATGAGCTGCAGATGGCCATGATGAACAGAAAGCTGCAGCCTGACCTGGAAACGGTTTTTATGATGCCGGCGGAGCAGTACTCATATTTGAGCTCCCGGCTGGTACGTGAGGTGGCAAAACTCGGCGGGTCGATTCAGGACCTGGTGCCGGAGATGGTGGAGCGCCGGCTGCGGGAAAAACTTGATCCCGCAGTCAAGTTGCAAAATGCAAGAGAGCAGAAGTTTCAAAAAAGAGGCGAAAAAAGAGGAAAGAGAACGGGGAAATCAGCATGACTCCAGTGACCGAAGCGACCACCACAGTCAAACTGACGGAACGAATTAACCGCATAGAGCCATCTGCCACCATGGCCGTCGTGGCCGAGGCCGACAAGCTACGCCAGCAGGGCATTGACGTCGTGGACTTCGGCGCTGGCGAACCGCATTTTTCCACGCCTCAGCATGTCAAGGATGCCGCCATTGCCGCCATCCAGAATAATTTCTCGCGCTACACGGCCGTGGGCGGGACGCCCGAATTGCGCGATGCCATCGTGCATCGCCATGCGACAGATTTCCAATCTGACTATCGCCGTGAGGAATCTGTTGCCTCGGTTGGGGGCAAACACGCGTTGTTCAATGCCATTCAGGTATTAGTCGACCATGGCGACGAAGTGATTCTGCCGGTGCCGTACTGGGTTTCGTTCAAGGACATCGTTCGCTATGCAGGCGGGAATTGTGTGCTGCTGCAGTCTGACGAGAGTCAGGGATTCCGCGTCACGGCGGAGATGATCGAGCGTCTGGTGACTCCGCGCACCAAGATGATTATTTTAAATTCGCCGTCGAACCCTTCGGGCGCTGTGATGTCTCCGAAAGATTTGAAGGCGGTGGTGCAGCTCGCGGCGGAGCGCGGCATCTGGGTTCTGTCCGATGAGTGCTACGTTTATCTGAACTACAGCGGCGAACAGTTCTCCGTAGGATCTTTGCGCGACTATCGCGAGCGCATGCTGATCATCGGATCGCTCTCGAAAACTTATGCCATGACGGGCTGGCGCTTAGGCTACGCGCTGGGGCCGGCGGCGGTGATCGCAGCCATGCAAAAGCTGCAGAGCCAGTCGACATCGAACCCGACTTCCATCGTGCAGAAGGCGGCTGTGGCAGCCCTGAACGGCCCGCAGCAGTGCGTTGAAGATATGCGGCAGGAATATATCAAGCTGCGCGACCACGTGGTCAAGGGACTACGCTCCATCCCTGGAGTGCAATGCACGCTGCCCGAGGGCGCGTTCTACGCTTATCCGAATATTTCATCGTTCATCGGAAAGGGCGGGATCAAATCCGCTTCAGACGTGGCTGGGCGCCTGCTTCGAGAGGCACATGTGGCGACGGTCCCGGGCGAAGGCTTTGGCACGCGTGAACATATTCGGGTCTCATACGCGACCACCGTCACCGAACTGGATCGCGGGCTGGAGCGCATGCGTAAGTTCCTGGGGGCATTGTAAGCTCGTTAGAAAAGCTCGTCGCTGGATTTACGACCTCGCATACCGCATGAGCGCCCTCTATCCATTTTCGATGCAGGCCATGTTTGACCCGCGTCCCTGGGGCACATTGGATCTGTCGCCGATTTATCCCAACCACAAGTTTGAGGAGAAGATCGGCGAAGCCTGGCTGACCGGGGATGCGGGCAGAGTTGCGAATGGTCCGCTGAAAAACAAAACCCTGGCCGACCTGAGCAAAGAATATGGAAGGGAACTGGTCGGCGAGGCGGCGGCGGACCCGAACCGCTTCCCGCTACTCCTGAAATTTCTCTTTCCCCACGAAAAGCTTTCGGTGCAAGTTCATCCCGACGATGAGGCAGCTCGTTTCGTGGGCCAGCCCAACGGCAAAACGGAATGCTGGTACGTGGCGCACGCCCGGCCGGGAGCGCAGATTGGGCTGGGACTCAAGCCCGGGGTCACTCGCGAACAATTTGCCCGGTCGATTCAGGAAGCGCGCGCCGAGGAACTGCTGAACTGGGTGAATGTGTATCCCGGCGAAATGATTTATGTGGCGGGCGGCACCGTGCACACGCTCGGTCCCGGGGCGATTATTGTTGAAACGCAGCAGCAGTCGGACACGACGTACCGGTTGTATGACTATGCACGTCCGCGAGAATTGCATTTGAAAGAAGGACTGGCGGTGATCAAGGAGAAAGTTGGCTCGGGAAAAGTGATTCGTCCCGCGCCGACGAATTTGAATGGCGGGGCGAACCGGCGCGCGCCGCTGATCGCGTCTCCATTTTTTGTGGTGGACATGTTTGAGCTGAAGCAGCCGCATACTTTCCACACACAGGATGAAAGTGCGAAGCGTTCGGTCCAGATTCTGGTGGCGGTTGAAGGCTGCGGAGTGGTGGAAGCGGCCGGGGCAGATCCAGTAACCTTGGCCAGAGGCGATGCCGTGGTGGTTCCGGCAGCGGTCGGAGAATTTCACGTGCGCCCGCAGTGGTCGGTGGAGTTTCTGAAGGCGTCGGTGCCAGGTGCGACTCTGCCGGAGCCGAAAACGAGAAACTGAAGAATCTCAGATTCTAGATTTTAAATTGCAGATTGAAGTGTGCGGGTCAATCTGAGATCTAGAATCTGCAATCGCCGTACTTATGGCTAAGACCAATTTCTATCCAGTGATTCTCGCCGGCGGGCGCGGTACCCGCTTCTGGCCGTTGAGCCGGCAGCGCAAGGCCAAACAACTGTTGGCGCTCGACGGCAAGCAGACCATGATCCAGCAGACGGTCTCGAGACTGCTGGCACTGGCTTCTCCCAAGCGTTTCTGGATCATCACCAATGAACATTTGCGGCGCGAAGTTCTGCGTCAACTTCCGCGGCTCAGTGCGGCTCAGGTTCTGGCGGAACCGGCTGCGCGCAATACAGCGCCCGCGATTGGTTTGGCTGCGTTCATGCTGATGAACAGCGATCCCGATGCCGTGATCGGCCTGTTCCCCTCAGACCACGTAATCCGCGATGAAAAACGCTATCGTGATGTATTAAAGAAGGGGATTGAGATTGCCGCTACTGGGGAAAATATCGTGGTGCTCGGTATCCGTCCGACACGGGCGGAGACCGGTTACGGTTACATTGAAGCCGACGCGAAATTCCAGGGCGACGCGCTCCGCGTTCGCCGCTTCACGGAGAAACCCGACGCAGAGCGTGCCGCCGAATTCGTAAAGGCGGGGAATTATTTTTGGAACAGCGGCATGTTTCTCTGGAGCGCACGCACCTTGTCCAACGCGCTGCTCGAACATTTGCCGAAAACCGCTGTATTGCTGCAACAAATTGCGGCCACGTTCGGAACACGCAAGTTCTCAGCCACGTTTGCACGGCTGTATCCGAAGTGCGAAAACATCAGCATCGATTACGCTGTGCTCGAGCCGCGCTCGGGCAAGGGAGAACAGAACTCGAACATCATCTGCCTGCCCGCCGATTTCGGATGGAACGATCTGGGCTCGTGGACCGCGTTACACGAACACCACGTAGGCAAGAGCCGTCCCGAGGGCGACAACCTCATCGCTGCCGAAAGGTGGTTCACGCTCAACGCCAAGGGGAATTACATCCACGCGCCGGGAAAATTTGTGGCAGCAGTTGGCGTGAACAACCTGGTGGTGGTCGAGACAGAAGATGCTCTACTGATCACCACCCGCGAACAGGCCCAGGACGTGGGCAAAGTGGTGAAGCATCTGGATGAAAAGAATCTGAGAAAGCTGGTTTAGCAGCCGAAAAATAGTCGTTGGCCATTGGCCCTTGGTCGTCGGCCATTTCCAACGCTGTAAGCGGACGAGTAGCAGCCAATGACCAACGACCAAAGACCAAGGACCAATGACCAAGATTAAATTTGGCACTGACGGCTGGCGCGGCATTATCGCCGACGATTTTACTTTTGCGAATGTCCGCCTGGTGGCGGGAGGCATTGCTGCGTACGTTCTGCGGCATGAAGATGCGTCGCGTGGTGTCATCGTGGGCTACGACACCCGGTTTGCCTCGGGGGAGGCGGCACGAGTTGCTGCTGAAGTGATCGCGGCGGCGGGCATTCCAGTGCAGATTGCTTCCGACGCAACGCCTACTCCTGCGGTTTCGTTTGCGGTGAAGAGCCAGGGAGCGGCCGGAGGCGTGGTGATCACCTCCAGTCACAATCCGTGGAACTGGAATGGCGTGAAGTTCAAGGCGAAATTTGGCGGGTCGGCGCCGCCCGCAATCATGAAGGTCATTGAAGAGGAGGTCGCCGCCGGGACGATGCCGATTCGCAAGATGGCCTCGATCACGGAAGTCGATCTGAAACCGGCTTACTCGGCGGCCATCTCCAGATTCGCCGACCTTGATCTCATCGCCAAAGCGAAATTCCGCTTTGCCGTAGATTCGATGTACGGTTCCGGACGCGGTGTGCTGACGAAAATTTTTCAGGATCGCGGCATCGACTTCGTTGCCATCCGCCAGGAGTTGAATCCGCTTTTTCCGGGAATCAATCCCGAACCCATTGAGCCGCACATCGAAATGCTGCGCCAGACGGTGTTGAAAGAACGGTGTCACGCGGGACTGGCGGTCGACGGCGACGCGGATCGCATTGGCGCTATCGCCGAAGACGGCAGCTTCGTCGACTCGCACAAATGCTTTGCCGTTCTTCTGCGTTGGACACTGGAGCGCAAGAAGTGGCCCGGGGACGTAGTGCGCGCCTTCAACACCACCGGCATGGTGGATCGCATTGCCGCCAAGTACGGACGCAAATTGATCGAGTGTCCTATCGGATTCAAATACATCGCCGACCTCATGATGGAGCAGGAAATCGTGGTCGGCGGCGAGGAATCTGGCGGAATTGGGTACTCGCGCTATCTGCCAGAGCGCGATGGCACGCTGAACTGCCTGTTGCTGGCCAATGTAATGGCGGAGGAACGCAAGCCTCTGGGGCAACTCGTGGCCGATCTTCAACGCGAGTTCGGGCCGCACTACTATGGCCGCCGCGATCTGCACATTACGGAGGAGTTGAAACAGAGCGCGGTCCAGCGGGCGCGTTCCGACCAGACCAACCATCTGGGCCAGTACTCCATCAAAAGGAAAGAAGGCCTCGACGGTGTAAAGTTCTACCTCAACGCTCCGCCCAACGGCAACGGGGCGGAGCCCTGGGTGCTGTTTCGAGTATCCGGCACTGAGCCTTTGTTACGCGTGTACTCTGAAGCGGCATCGCCCGAACTAGTGAGCGACATTCTTACCGTTGCCGAGGCCTTTGTCAGGAATCCCTGATCCTGGAAGGCGATCGGAACATACGCGGAAGACACATGAAACTATTGGCCTTCCGCGTCTCGTAATTCGTTTTCGCCGATACGATAATCAGGCAGAGAATGATGGTTTCAGCCGCCGCTACCGTTCCCGTCCCCGTCGATTCGCCTGAAGCGCGGCGCTATAACCGCATCCGGCGGTGGCTGGGCGTGGCCGACTTTTTCCTCGGCCTGGCCCTGATGGTCGTGCTGCTCGCCACGGGATGGAGTGGCGCTCTTCGAGACCTCGCGTACGAAACTACATTCCAGCATTACAGCCTGGCGCTGTTTCTGTATGTACTGATGCTTATGGTTCTGGGCAAGGTCCTTGGACTCGGTCTGGACTACTACAGTTTTCGCCTCGAGCACCGCTATCAACTTTCCAACATGCGCTTGCGGGCCTGGCTCTGGGATGAGAGTAAAGGTTTTCTTGTCGGCGTGGTCCTCGCCGGAATCGTGGCCGAGTTGCTGTATTTCATCATGCGCCAGGCCCCGCAGCATTGGTGGCTGATGGCGTGGGCGGCATTTCTGGGGTTGTTTGTGCTGCTGGCGCAACTGGCGCCGGTAGTACTTTTTCCGATCTTCTACAAATTTGCGCCGCTGGAGAACGATGAGTTGAAGGAACGGCTGGTGCGTTTGGGTGAGCGGGCCGGAACTCGCGTCCGCGGCGTCTACCAGTGGAAGCTTTCAGAAAAAAGCAAAAAGGCAAACGCCGCCCTCACCGGACTGGGCAATACACGCCGCATCATTCTGGCCGATACTCTGCTCGAGAACTATTCCACCGATGAGATTGAAGCTGTGCTGGCCCACGAACTTGGTCATCATGTTCACCGGCATATTTTCAAAAGCATTCTGGTGCAGGCCAGCATCACGTTCGTCGGATTCTGGGCCGCTAATCTGGTTCTTCACTACGCCGTGGACCGCCTGCACATGTTTGAGACTCTTTCAGACTTCGCCAATCTTCCGTTATTGATGCTGGTGGCGACAATACTTTCCTTTATCGTGCTGCCCGCGCTCAACGCGTACTCGCGCTTCAACGAGCGGCAGGCCGACCGCTACGCTTTCCAGTCCATCCCATCAGTGCAGCCGTTTATCTCCGCCATGAACAAACTGGCGGAGCAAAATCTGGCGGAACGATCTCCCGCGGCCTGGGTGGAGTGGTTGTTTCACTCGCATCCAGCAATATCGCGGCGCCTGGCAGCGGCACGAAACTTCCAATCGCAAAAAATGTAGGTGCGAGCCGCTCGCGCCCACATTTATCTGGAACGGAGTATCGCTTCCACACACCACAAATCTTCTTCTGTGTCGACGCCGACGGTGTCGTGAGGAGTTTCAGCTACGTGAATGGGAATTCCGTTCTCGAGGAAACGCAATTGCTCCAGGCGCTCGCTGCGCTCGAGCGATGACTCGGGCAGCGTGACGAAGCGATCGAGCGCCGGTTTGCGATATGCGTAAAAGCCGAGGTGCTTGAAGTATTTCGACCCCGTGCGGTCACGATCATGAGGGATGGTTGCGCGAGAAAAATACAGGGCGCGGCCGGTTGAATCGGTGACCACCTTGACCGCATTCGGATTGTCGATGTCAGCGGGAGTGGCTGGAGTCTTCAGCGTGCCGATCTGCACCGCGGGATCCTGCATGACTGCGATCAGTCCGGCAATGTGCTCAACGCGAGTCATCGGCTCATCACCCTGGATGTTCAAATAAACGTCAGCCGGAACGGACTGTGATATCTCGTGCACCCTCTCGGTTCCGCTACGGTGTGCCGCGGACGTCATCTGGGCCTTCCAGCCATGGCGCTCGCAGGCTTCCATAATTTCGCCCGAGTCGGTGGCGATGATTACGTCACCGTGGTTCAACAGAGGAGAGGATCGGACCGCTTCGTAGACCCTGCCAATCAACAGTTTCCCGGCAATCTCGCGCAAGGCTTTGCGGGGTAGTCGGGTGGAAGCGAGGCGGGCGGGGATGACGGCGACGGTTCGCATGGTGTTCGGGCTTCCTCATGATATACATCACGGAGTGTTCAAGGGGCAGCCCCAGGCTCAACCTGCCTGAAAATCGGTCGACGCCGCCTGGAGGCGGCTTCCCGCGCTGGGTTTAGCCTGTTCACTTCCCAGTGACTCTCGGCTGACACTGGCGAAACTACGTTATATACTTGTCAACTCGCGGCTCAGAGCCCCCAATGGTCCGCGTCAGGGTTCGTGTGTCCAGATCCCGGGGTTGCCCTTTGAAGCTTCCGTTCCCCGTCACGGGCCGAGATAATTGATGGAAAATTCCTCCCGAGGCCGCCCGGATAATAAGCCTTCAGACCCAGGCGAAGGTGGTGCCGCAATCCGCACCCCTTCCAAGGGCGATAGCTCTTCGCCGGGCTCCGCTCCGCCCTCGGACTCGCCAACCCTGATCGATATTCCCGCGAGCGCTATTCCTGGCCACAGCGCGGGCCCTCCACCCTCCGATTCGCCGACCATGGTCGACATTCCCGGCGCAAGTTCCGAGGATTCCCCGACCATGGTGGATATTCCGTTCGAGATGGGGCCTGACGCTCCGACGATGATCGGCAGCGGTCCAGTCCCCGGCAAGCCTCCGGCGTGGAAGCCAAGGGTTCAGAACAATCCGTTGATGCTGGAACCGGGCTCGCTCCTGGGGCAGCGTTACGAGATTCTGCAGATATTGGGCGAAGGCGGAATGGGCGCGGTCTACAAGGCGCGCGACGTTGAACTCAATCGCATGGTGGCGCTGAAAGTTATCCGGCCGGATCTGGCAGGAAACCAGGCGATTATCGATCGCTTCAAGCAGGAACTGCTTCTGGCCACACAGGTCACTCACAAAAATGTGATTCGGATTTACGACCTCAGTGAGGCCGATGGCGTCAAGTTCATCACCATGGAGTACGTCGAGGGTGAGGACTTGCGCGGCCTGATGATGAAGAAGCAGGGGAAGCTTTCTCCGGAGGAAGCTGTCGAGATCATGCAGCAAACCTGCCGTGCACTGGAAGCCGCGCACAGCGCAGGGATTATCCATCGCGACCTGAAGCCGCAGAACATCATGCGCGACAAGAGCGGACGGGTTCTGGTGATGGATTTCGGACTGGCCCGCACTCTCGAAGGCGATGGCATGACCCAGACCGGCGCCCTGGTCGGCACGATGGACTATATGTCTCCGGAGCAGGCTCTGGGCAAGGATCTGGACCAGCGTTCCGACGTGTTTGCGATGGGGCTGATCTTCTATGAGTTGCTTACCGGCAAGATGCCTTACAAAGCCGACAGTGTCGTGGCCAGCCTGCTCAAACGCACGCAGGAACGCGCCGCCCCCGTATCGACCCACGACGCCGCCATCCCGAAGCAGCTCAGCAATATTGTCAGCAGATGCATGGAGCCCGACGTAAAGCAGCGCTACCAGAGTTCGGCCGAGATTCTGGCCGATCTGGATGCGTGGCAGGGGGGTCGCGCGGCCGCAACCCTGAATTTCTCCGCCAGCTCCAAGCCCTGGGGGCAAACGATCCCGTGGCACTGGGTCGGCGGAGTAGCGGCGGCGCTGGTGCTGGCGATTATCGGATTTCTGTATCGCGACACGCTGTTCAAACCTCAGGCGGCGCGAACGCCATCCGGACCGATTGTCTCCCTGGCGATTCTCCCGTTCCGCAACGCATCGGGAGATCCGGCTCTCGACTGGTATAGCTCAAGTATCGCGGAGATGCTGACCACGGACGTTGGCCAGTCCGCCAGCCTGCGCACTGTATCTCCCGATCGCATACACCAGATTTTGAACGACCTGCATATGAGCGGAAACGTGCAGTTCGATCCCACGACGTTGCGCCAGGTTTCGGAGTCGGGCAATGCTGATACGGTAATTTCAGGACAATTCGTAAGATTTGGCGACCAGATTCGTATCGATGCTACCTTGCAGGACCTGAGGCGCGATCGCCGCGTTCCGCTCAAGATTGAAGCAGCCAACGAGAAAGATATTCCCAACGCCGTGGACCGCCTGGCTGAGTTGGTCCGTCAGAATCTTTCGGTTTCGTCCGACGTGATCAAGGAGCTGCAGGCACAATCGTTTCGTCCCAGCTCCAATTCGATGGAGGCGTTACGCTCCTACAACAATGGTCTTGAACTGGCGCGCCAGGGAAACAATTTGGAAGCTTTGAAACGCTTTCAGACCGCGACCCAGCAGGACCCGGAATTCGCGTTGGCGTATTCAAAGCTGGGCCAGACTTATGCCAACCTGGGGTACGACAGCGAAGCGGAACAGGCTTCGCGCAAGGCTGAAGACCTGAGCGGCAGTCTGCCCACCCGCGAGCGCTATCTGATCATCGCCAGCCATGCGCGGGTGGTGAACGACAATCAGAAAGCGATCCAGTATTACACCGACATGGCAAAGGCTTCACCCGAGGACACGGACATTCAGTTTGCCCTGGGCAGCCTTTATGAAAGTACAAGTACGTACGACCAGGCGCGGGAGCATTTCAATCAGGTGCTGAAGCGGGACCCGCAGAATATCGACGCACTGCTGGAATTGGCGCGCGTCGACATCAAGAGCGGCGACGCCTCAAAGGGGCTTGAGTGGATCAATCGCGCGAACACGCTGGCCACCCAAACCGACAATCAGGAGCAGACCGCCAACAGCCTGCACGTGATGGGTTTGGCTTATGAGGGGCTGAACAAGCCCGAGGCGGCGCTGGAGAATTTTGAGAAGTCACTGGCCATCAAGCGAAAAATAGGGCAATTGCGCGGCGCCGCCGCCAGCTTGAGCGAAATGGGCAACGTGCAGGCGCAGCTGGGAAAAACGCCCGCCGCCCAGGCCAGTTTCGAAGAGGCATTGAAGATCCGTCGGGACATCGGAGACAAGCGTGGAGTCGGAGCCACGCTGCTTGATTTCGGGTATTTCGTCGACGATCGCGGTGATCACGACCAGGCGCTCAAGCTGTTCAAGGAATCGCTGCAGATCCAGCGCGATATTGGCAACGAGAGCCTGCAGGCCATCTGCCTGAATAACATCGGGACCGCGTATTCCGAAAAAGGCCAGTACGAAGACGCATTCACTTACTTCCAGCAAGCGCTCCAGCTCCGCGAAAAAGCAAAAGTGCCACAGGATATCGTTGAGGCGGTCCACAATCTGGGCGAGGCCTCGGTGTATATGGGCCGCTACGATCAGGCGATCTCGCAATATATGCGGGCTTTGGATCTA
The DNA here is from genome assembly GCA_963795245.1 of Terriglobia bacterium. Taxonomy (GTDB): domain Bacteria; phylum Acidobacteriota; class Terriglobia; order Terriglobales; family Acidobacteriaceae; genus JAIQFF01. The sequence continues at coordinate 133,288 of CAWCHA010000003.1, forward strand.
CGCCGCAGCATTGACGACAAGCGGGGCGCGGCCATTGAGTCCTACAGCCTGGGTACGCTGTTTGACTATCAGGGACGATTCGGCGCCGCAGTCAACTCCAAGGAGACGGCGCTCAAGACTTTCCGCGATTTGAAAGACCGAACTTTCTGGATGGCCGAGATGCTGGGCGGCTACGGCGAAGCGCTGACTCTCGCCGGACGCGCGGACGAAGGCAAGAGTTCGCTGGAAGAGGCGCTCAGCCTGTCGCGCGAGTTGAAGAATGACGGCATGGTGGCGCAGACGCTGGGCTTCCAGGGCGACGCGTTCTTTTATCAGGGAGATTTCAAGGCGGCGCATCCTTTGTACGCGCAAGCCTTGCAGGCGGCCACGCGCAGCAAGGAGCCGGACAAGATTCTGATCGCGAAGACCAATCTCGCGAAGGTGGAAGTCCAGGAGAAAAAGACGCAGGAGGCAATTGCCGGCCTTCGTCCGTTGATCCAGCAGGCAGAAGACCTGGGGCTGAAACATATTTCGGTCGAGTGTTCGGTATCCATGGCGGAAGCCATGATGCAGAGTCGCGACAACGAAAAAGCTCGTCAGGAATTGCAGCGCGCATTGTTGCGCGCCGACAAACTTGGACTGCAGCCATTGAGCGCACGGGCGCATTATCTGTTGGGTATGATCGCGCAGGGATCCGGCAATACGAGTGAAGCTCAGGACAATTTCCGCGAGACTCTTCGGCTGCTGGACACAATGAAGAAAGATCCCGGCGCGGAGAAAATTCTTCAGCGCACGGATTTGAAAGCCATCTACGAGGTGTCCACCAGCGGGTTGCAGGCTAAATAGTTCTTGGTCAGCAAGGTGTGCAGAAATAATTAAAGGGGCGCCGCATTTGCGGCGCCCCTTTTGTTGACTGCGGTGCGGTGATTCCTCAGTGTGCCGTCACCGTGGTGGTTGCGGTCGAGGAGTTGTTACTGAGTTTCGAATCAGTGTTGGAGCTGCTGACCGTGGCCGTGTCTTTAAGGACTGTGCCTGTGGCAGCAGTGACCTTTGCCTTGATCTGGATGGTCGCGCCGTTAAGCGCTGACCACGACAGTGGAGAAATCGGTCCGACCGGGCATGTGACGGTCGATGCCGCGACACTGCAAGTGAAAGGCGTCGTGGTGCAAGTCAGTCTGCGATTTACGACAGCGCAGCTGATGTTGCTCCCCGAAGCACTCAGCGGAGTAAGGCCGGTCGGGAACGTATCCGTGACCATGACTCCCACCGCGGTTGCCCCGCCCAGATCACCCACGCCGATGGCATAAGTCAACGTGCTATTGACCGGTGCCCTCGGTGCGGCCAGGTTCAGGATGGCCAGATCAGCGGGCGCAACCACCGTGTATGTGGAGGACGCCGTCGCCGGGTCCGTCGCCGAGTCCGTCATGTTGACAGTGAAGGTGTGAGTCCCGAGAGTGGTGTCAATCGGCGCTCCCGATGCGACCGTGCCGGCGCACTGGGTTGTCGTCAGATATGGTCCGGTCGCGCCCGTGAAGCTTACCGCGTTGCATGTGTAATTCGCATTCACCGTGGAGTCCTGGGCATAGTTGCCACCGTTTGCCGGAGTTGTGATCGTGATCGTCGGATCCTCATTCGGAGTGTTGAAGGTCGCGACCCAGCACGATCCCGTGCCTCCGCTCTTGCCTTTGGTGAATGGATCGTTGACGCTCAGATTGAAAAAGCTGATCTGATTGCTGACGAACAGCGGCGGATTATTATTCGCACAGGGGTGATTCGGGTCGGTGCCATGCCCCTTCAGCCAGCCGGGGAACGGATTCGACGGATGGAAGTTCAGGTTGTTGGGCGACAGGATTGATAAGTCATACGTCGTGCCCAGATCCGCTGTGAACGGAGTGCACTCTCCATTCGGCAGTGACGGGCAAGTGACCTCGTATAACACCGATTTGTCGATGCCGGAACCATCAGGGTTCTTATAGACAAAGCACTGCGTGGTTAAGGGTGGAACTCGCGTCGGCGCCAGGAAGATCGGGTTGGCCTGAACCAGCGCATCGCAAGCAGCAGGAGTGACGAATATTGGCGTGACCTGGACAGTAGTTGGGGGTTGGTTGGCGGCCGGTGTCACTACATAGTTGTTGTTGGGGAAGTTAAATGTCGTGGTTTGGTTGGGCTGGGCTTGCGCCTGATAGGTCCAGCTTAGAATGTCGTGATTTTCGACACTGGCTCCGGTCGCTGAGGTGAATCCCACATAGGCGCCACCCGCGGTCAGATTGAGAAGCACGCTGAGGTTGACCGACACAGTAGCGACAGCATTTGAATCCAGTGTCACCGAAAGACTGCCTAACCCACTCGGGGTCGAAGGTGGCGAGTAGGTGATCGTCACAGTATGCGGTGCGCCGTCCACAAAAGTGGGTGATGAAACTGGGACGAAACTCAAAGTTGAGTTCGTGGTGGTACCGTCAACGCAAGGTTCGTTGTGATGAGATGTATTGTTCCCAGTGCCGCAGCTCTGAATGGCAACATGATTGGCGTTTTGCATGTCCCATCCGTTGGCGAAAGTATCGAATTCGATGGCGATACTATTGGCAATGCCAGTGCCGGTGTTATTAGTCGTGATCCCGTCGGCATCGCCGTAACCAAGTGCACCGCCGTTTCCGGAAAAACCGATCGCGTTCGCGCCGGTGCTGGCGTTTTGTATGACGAATGCCAAGCCATCACCCGCCGGCGAGGGGTTCGTGATCTGAAAAACAAATGTGGTCGTGAATCCGTTTTGAACTGGTTGCTGGACATTGAAAAAGGCGGTTCCCGTCTGACTGCCCAGGTTGGATGCAACCCGCAGCGCGCTTCCAGCGAACGCCGCATTGCCGTTGAGCTTTATGAGATTCTGGCCTGTGCTGAAGTTGGTGAAATTCGGGCTCTGCGCCAACGCTGTTGTGCTTCCCGCAACCAGCAGTAAACCAGTAATTACAGCCACCACGACGAATCTTGAAGTCCCTACCTTCATACTTCCCCCTTTGAACTTATTCGCTGGTTATCCAGCATGAGAACGGTTTCGCGTTGAACCTCGAGTGCGCGGAACCTGGAGTGCGCGCAACCGATGAGTCTTCAGCAAGCCGGCACGCTTTCCGCGATTACCGGACCCTAGATCGTGGGACAACAAATACCGGACGCTAATTTCTGGATTTCTCAATTCTGGATTTCTTGGCAACGAATCGACCCATCGGGTCGACGCTCAGACTGGGCGTGGGGGGAAACGGGAGGCCGGAGAATCGATGTTGAGCGGACAACCAGCTTACAATCCATCCACTCAAACGCATCCGGCGCTGCTACCGTCAGAACGCTTGCCGAACCGTATGAATTTTGCTATTGAATCGCCCGCCTGTCAACGGATTTAAGCTGTTGGGCAGTGTATATCTTGACCATGAACCTGGCTCGCACGCAGTGCAACTTCTTGCATACTCAATCGCGCCAAAGCCGCAAGGGACAAGCTTTCTGAAGCAATCGGCAGCCCGTCTTTCACTGCCCAAACGGAATCCCTGAAATCAATAGGTTGCAAAAAGAGTAGGGTTTCCACAGGCCGGGGTGCGAAGCGGCAAAGCATATCCTTGTCGCAAGGCTGCTCCCGGGTATGCGAATCCCAAAGAAACAAAGGGACGTCTCGAACAAATGCAACGTTTTGCCTTCCATCTTTATCGTTCGACGGGATCGTCCAGAGGAGGTTTGAGCGTCGGAAGGAGCCTGCGCCAACTGACCCATGGTCAATGCGAATCGCGGGGATACGCTTCATTGCAAGCTTCCCGCGATGCCCCTCGATCTGGCGGCACCCTCAAATTGAGCGGCCGCCGAAAGCGCCGAACGTTGCACCCTTTACGGCTTGCCGTCTACAATCTCTCTAACGCAGTGGCAGACAAAGAAATTGCCTCCCGAAGCTTTCAGAACATCTGTTTGGCTCGCGGTTCGTGCTGTTGCCCAGGCAGCGCGCACTCGGACCTATTCGATGATCGACTTTTGAATCTTTCGGGTGTTCTCGCCAGGCGTGGCAACCAAATGTGGCGGCGTAGCTCAGGTGGCTAGAGCGACGGTCTCATAATCCGTAGGTCCGTGGTTCGAGTCCACGCGCCGCCACCAGATCCTCCAAAAAAATCATCGAGGCCTTCGAATATGATTCCGGCCTTCGGATGATTCCTGGTACCTGCCGGGTTACGAACTCATACTCGACGCTGTCCCTTTTTCTGGATTTAGCCTACAGGCTATAATTGCGCCCACTCATGGCCTTGATCGCCGGTTCGAAACTTGGTCCGTACGAAATCCTGGCTCCGCTGGGAGCGGGCGGCATGGGAGAGGTTTACCGCGCCACCGACCAGCGTCTCGGGCGCGAGGTGGCTCTGAAGATCCTTCCTGCATCCTTCGCGAGCGACGTCGACCGCCTCCGCCGTTTTGAGCAGGAAGCGCGGGCGGTGGCTGCGCTCAACCATCCCAACATTCTCGCTATTCATGACATCGGGCAGTTTGAGGGATCGCCGTTCCTGGTATCTGAGCTTTTGGAAGGTGAAAGTCTTCGGGCAACGCTCGATCGCGGTGCTTTGCCTCAGCGTAAGACGATTGAGTATGGAGTGCAGATTGCCCACGGCTTGGCGGCGGCGCACGAAAAAGGAATTGTGCACCGCGATCTGAAGCCGGAAAATATTTTCGTCACCAGGGACGGACGCATCAAGGTACTGGATTTTGGTCTGGCCAAGCTGGCGCAAAAAGCCGGCACGGATCATGACGAGGTTACGCTTACCAGCTCAGACAACACCGCTGCGGGCGTGGTCTTGGGTACTGCGAGTTACATGGCGCCGGAACAGGTGCGTGGCGAGGGGTCCGATCCTCGTACTGACATTTTCGCCTTCGGCAGCGTGCTCTACGAAATGATTTCCGGGATACGCGCCTTCCGCCGCGATACTGCGGCAGAGACCATGACCGCGGTCCTAAAGGATGACCCCGCGGAGTTGTCCCATCCCAGCCGGGTGATTTCTCCCGCGCTGGAGCGCATTGTGCGACGCTGCCTGGAGAAGAGTCCGGACCAGCGATTCCAGTCGGCGCGGGATCTGTCTTTCGCGCTGAGCACTTTGTCAGGAAGCGAATCGAGTCCGACGGCGCGAGCGGCTGCGGTTCCAGTCCGACGGCCGCTTTGGCCATGGCTGGCAGGTGCGCTCGCGCTGGTGGCGGTTTCCACAGTCACATGGTTTGTGGCGCGGAGCCCCGCGCCCACGACTCTGATGCAGTTCGCCCTGGCCGTTCCGGATGAAATGAGCGTCAGCCACCTGGCGCTTTCGCGCGACGGCTCCATGCTGGTGTTTGTGTCGCCCGAAGAGAACTCCGCCTTACCCATGCTCTACCTGCAGCGCGTCGGCTCTTCCGCCGTTGCGCTTTTGCCGGGGACGCAAGGCGCGAGTTATCCCTTTTGGTCGCCGGACGGTGCATATGTCGGATTCTTCGCGAACGGCAAACTGCAGAAAATGGCGATCGGGGGAGGCGCTCCGCAGGTGCTCGCCATCGCTCCGGCCGGCCGCGGCGGCAGTTGGGGAAGCAAGGGTGTAATTGTCTACGCTGCGGACTCCCAAAGTCCGCTCCAGCGCATTAATGCCGATGGAACGGGGATGGCCCCAGCCACGCTCGGAGTCAGGAAAATCGAGGATCAATCACACCGCTGGCCGCTTTTTCTTCCCGACGGCGAACATTTCTTGTTCTGGGCCGGAAACTTCGGGAATCTCAAGGATGACCGATCGAGCGGCGTCTACGAGAGTTCTCTCGAAGGCAAAGAGAGAAAGCTTGTCACTTTGTGCCATTCGAGTTTTGGCTACGACGCTCACAATTTGTTTTATGCCGATGATCAAAGACAGCTGCTGAGTATTGCGTTTGACCCGTCCGCCGCTACGATTTCAGGAAGCACGACGGTGCTCGCGAATATGGTTGGATTTCAGCCGTCCACTTACTGGGCAGCTTTCGCGGCGGGGCAGAATGGAACGTTGATCTACAACACCGGCGTCGGAGCAGCCCAGTCTGCGCTTACGTGGATGGATCGTTCGGGCAAGGAGCTAGGCCGCATCGGTGATCCCGGGGTAATGGCCAACCCTACGCTCTCTCCCGATGGTAGCCGAGTCGCGGTGGATATCAGCGACCAGAAAGCGAACAACGTGGATGTCTGGATCGAAAGCACAACCGGCGCCGCTAATTCGCGGTTTACGTTTGATCCATCGGAAGAAGTAGCGGGCGTGTGGTCGCGAGATGGCAGTACGCTGGCCTATCGCATGGCTGCCGCCGACGGAACGGCGTTGTACTTAAAGTCGGCAACCGGCCTGGAGCGCGAGAAAAAGAGATTCTCCAGTCCGAGGTCGCAGACGGATGACTTTCTTCCCAACTCGTGGTCTCTGGATAACCGCCAGATTCTGGGTACCCGTCAGACCTCGTCGGGCGACCATCTGGAATTGCTGCCTGCTTCAGGAGGAGACCCGACCCGGTTTCTTACCACCACGGGCAACGCGAACAATGGACAGATTTCGCCCGACGGAAAATGGGTGGCCTACGCCTCAGATGAATCCGGCAATTGGGAGATTTACGTGACTTCGTTCCCCGAGGCGGCGGGAAAGTGGCAGGTATCCCGTGGCGGTGGGACGGAACCGCGCTGGCGCGGAGACGGAAAAGAGATTTTCTATATTGCTCCCAGCGGGACGTTGATGGCGGTCTCAGTGAACGGCGAGACTACTTTCGCGACGGGCTCGCCCGCGCCGCTGTTGCAGATTCGTGGCCGGGCTCCGATTTCGGACACCGACATATTTACTTACGATGTAGCAAAAGATGGAAAGCGCTTCCTGGTGAACCGCTACCTCAAACCCGAGCACATTCCGCCCTTGACCATCCTGCTGAGGGTTCCGACCAGCAATTAGTCTTCGTTGAGCCTTGCTCTGGATCTGGTGAATCAGTTGCCGACGCGAAGTTCGCCTTGACCCGCCACGTCCGGTATCTGAACGTGCAACGTACGGCTGCTGGCGTCGTACGACGTCTTCAGCGACGCAGTGCCGCCCGACAGGGTGGCGGTGGCCTGCGCCGACGGCCAGTCGTAGATCACGACGTCAATCGTTTTCCACCACGGTGTATAGGTTCCCTGGCGCGAACTGAAGTTGATGCGCATGGAATTACCTTCGGACTGACAAGTGAAAGTTTGTCGCAAGAATTCCCCATGCTGGTAACGCAGGCTGTGCCCGTCATCGAGATACAGGGAGCCGGTGCACTGCGGTCCGGGATAAACGCGAATTTCTAACGGACCGTTGGGAGTTTCGTTGGTGCTCTGGATGAGAGGCTGAAGAGGAAGAATACTCCCGCCGCGGACGTACACCGGCAAAGTATCGAGCGCTGGATGGATTTTAGGAGGCACCGGGAACATCGCTCCTGGACCGGCATTGGCAATCTGGACGATCGTGGGTTCGGGCGGGATTGGGGGCGCCTTCAGCCCACTCCAAAAATCAAACCAGTCGCCTTTAGGGAAAGAGATGACGTAGTCGTCCATGGTTTCGCCGAACGGTTGCGGGGCGACCAGAAGGCTGGGCCCCAGAAGAAATTCGGTGTCGAGATTCCCGAACCCGCCCGATGGCGGAGTGAAAACTTCTGGAAACTCCAGGAAGATCGGACGCACCATCGGAACGCCGGTGCGCGATGACTCGTCAGCCAGGGTGTAGATGTAGGGCATCAGGCGATAGCGCGTTTCGATGTAGTGGCGGCGAATCGCTTCCTGCTCCGGGCCATGAACCCAGACTTCCTGCATCAGCGACCCTTTCGTCGAGTGATCGCGGAACAGAGGTTGGAAGGCGCCGACCTCGATCCATCGGGTCAGCAGGTCTGGTGGGGGGGAAGCGTTGAATCCGCCGATGTCATCGCCCACGAAAGAGATTCCGCTTACACCGAGATTGAGGAGTTGTTGCGTGGCGAGGCGAAGATGATTCCATGTCGCGGAATTGTCGCCGGTCCAGGTGAAGCCGTAGCGTTGTCCACCGGCGAACGTCGCGCGGGTGAGTACGAAAGGACGCTCGTCGGGCTGTAGCTTAAGCAAGCCTTCGTACGTGGCGCGGGCGTTTTCCAGTCCAACGATATTGTGAATCTCAGCGTGGGTCGCGGTGCGTTTGGCGAAGCCCGGTTCCTCAATGCGATGGATGTTGTCGAGCGGCATGGTCTTGCCAGGGCCGTCGAAGACAGCGGGTTCGTTCATGTCATTCCAGAATCCCGCGACGCCATCCTTGACGAACTCTTTGTATAAGCCTCCCCACCACTGGCGCGTATCGGCCCTCGTGAAGTCGGGAAAAACTGCAGGGCCGGGCCAGACAACGCCCACGAACTCGCTGCCGTCCGCTTTCTTCACGAAGTGATTGCCGGCCTCTCCAGTGTCGTACGGCGCGTAGCCCTGGTTGGGAGCATGCGCAATGTGGAGATCGGTGATCAGAACGAGGTGAAAGTTTTGCTTGCGGAGGTCGGCGACCAGGCCGGGGAAATTCGGAAACGTTTGAGGATTGACGGTGAAAGGACGATTTCTGTCCTGATAGTCGATGTCAAGGTACAGCACGTCGGAAGGAATCTTGTCCGAACGCAGGCGGTCGGCGATCTCACGTATCTGTGATTCCGGAGTGTAGCTGTAACGCGATTGCTGGAAGCCCAGAGTCCACAGCGGCGGCAGGGGATGAGTTCCGGTCAGGTACGCATAGCCTTCGACCACTTGTTTGGGCGTGGGGCTGCAGATCAGGTAGTAGTCGAGCGGCCCGGCCTTCGGCGCCGAAAGAGTAGAAGTCTCGAGATTGCTTGCCGAAGTCGAACCAGGTGCGCCAGGTGTTATCCAGGAACAGGCCATAAGTGCGGCCGCCGCCGATGGCGAGGAAAAAAGGGATGCTTTTATAGATGGGGTCGATCGATTCCTGCGTGCCGACGTCGGTATTCCAGAGCGTGTAAGCCTGATTTCTGCGATCGAACGTGCCAGCCTTGTCGCCCAGTCCGAAATAGTGTTCGTCGACAGGCATGGTCTTGTGGACGGAAAATCCGCCAAGCTGAAATCGGTCGGGTGGCTGATGGCGTCGGATGTGATGACATTTCCAGCGAGATCACGGACCACGATACGAAGAGGTTTGCGTTCGACGCGAACATCGAGAGACGCGGTTCGGAAGCCGACCGAGTCGGCGTGCTGGATTGGTTGCACGTTGACCGATTTGCTGCGCGGCTCAGGGAGGACTGCCCACGACGCGTCCTCGGGGAAATTCTTGCCTGCGGTCATGCGCACGCGGATGATGTCGTCGCGCAGGGCCGTGATGCGCAGGCTTGCTGAACCGGCCTGAACAGCAATGCCATCCCCTCGTGTCTGGGAGGTGGTTACGGCTTCGAGAGAAATAATGGGCTGAGAAGAGGGGGCCGCCTGGGCAAAAACAAAGCCGGGAAGGGTGCTGACAACCAAAACAAGAGCAACGAAGCGGTGGCAGGAAGGGTGCATAGGGATCGCTCCTATGACGGGCGTTCGTACACGAGATTATTTCGGCTTGCCGATGAAATGAATGACGATTTTCTCACGCGGATACGGTTCCGACGCGTTTGCTGAAATCTTGATATTCATTCTGGCAGTTTCCGCGTCAGTCTTGAGCATTTCGGCTCCATCGACGGAAGCGACCTGCGTGGGATTCCACATCCCGACTTCGTATCGTTTGCCCTGAGCGCCGGAAACTTCCAGCGTGAGGCTATCGTGCGCCGCCGTCCAGGATTCGGAAAGTATGCGCAATCCCTGGCTGGCGCTTCCAAGAGATGGCAATGCGGGTGACAGGCTGAGTCCGAAATCGTTTTTCAGGCGAATGCTCAGCTTGTTCTCTCCTGCACCTACAGGGAATTGCACAGTGACGTGCTGATCGACGTCACTCTTCTTGATCTGGAAGGGCAGTCGCTTTCCGTTCATTTCCACTGCGATAATCTGCGCGCGCGGACTCACCGCCGGAGAAAATTCCAGAGTGCAGCCGCCACTGCCGCCGCGAGTCACCGTCAGGGAAATCTCGTTCAGGTCCTTTCGATATGCGAAACGCAAGCGAGGCAGTGCCGGCGTGCACATGATCGACAGTAAACCAGGTCCAGTCCGCGGGGACGTGCGGGGACATCGTAACCCGATGCGCTCCGGCATCGGTCTGAAGGCCGAACAATCCACGCAGCAACGGACTGATCACCATGGCGGCCGACCAGATCTGGTGCGGGGAGCTGGTAGAGAGAGGCTGGTAATAATCTCCGGACAAGACTTCCGTCACGTGTCCCAGCGAGCCGTCGAGCGCCAGTTCGGCGTTGGCTTTGAGATTGGAGAATCCGGGTAGTGATCGATGGTAGCGATATTCGCCGACCGATGCCCAACCCGTGAAGAGCGGCCAGACCGAGCCGAAGTGATAGCCGCCCGCGCTATATTTTGCGGCCCGGGAAGAAATGATTCTCATTCCCCAATCGGCCTGGTGCTCGGGCGCGGCCAATTCAGCGATCATGGCTCCGCTTTTTTCGTCATCCAGCAAACCGAACCACATGGGCACGGTGGCGAGAACGCTGGGCTCGTCGACCTGCTGGTTGTTTTGATCGAGAGCAAAGGCAAAACGGTTTTTCTGGCCTGACCAGAAAGTTTTATTCAACAACGGCTGCTGCCGTGAGAAGTCATCGGCCAGTTTTCTGCTGACATCTTCTTTTCCTGCGAGGTGGGCCAGGCTGGAGAGCGCTCGCAGGGCCTCAGCTCCGAGAGCGCTCTGGTAAAGCTCAGTATGGACGGGAAGCAGAGGGCCGCCTTCCACCCAGCCGTGACCGATGCCGAAATTCTGCGGCAGACCCTGCGCGTCGTAGGTGGAGAGCAGAAACTGATAAGCCTTCCATACGCTTTCCCACTTCTGCTGCGCAAACGCGACATCGCCGCTCGCAACCACGTAATCATTCATGGTGATGATGTAGAGGGGCGTTGCATCGGCAGAAGCGTACGGGTAGGGATAGTCGGTAAACCAGGGGACGAAACTTGCGCCCTGGGAAATTTCGTGCGGGACTTTACCGTCGGCGCGCTGGTACTTGCTCAGGAATTCGAGGGCGCCGCGGGTGTTGCTGAAATCGCCTTCAGCATCCAGAGCCAGAGATGTCCACAAAGCGTCCCGGCCAAAAAACCATGCGAATCCCGGACGCTGGCTTCCGCCGGATGTTCGATATCCCGCAATCAAACCCGTGCCCAGAAAGGGGTTCGTGGCCACGCCCTGCAACACGCTCACCCGCGCCCAGTCATAAGACTGCTGCAACTGACGGTCGGGAAGATTGACACTGACTGTGTTGTCGAAATAACCGCGGTAGTAATCCGCAGAGTCCTTCATCAGAGCTGCGTAGTTTTTTTCGAGATGACGGTACGTCGTTTCCGCCTCGCTCTGACCGTTTACCGAAGCGGCGATTACGACGACCTTTGTTTCTTTGCCTTTGTTGGTCACGCCAAGGCGGAAGGAGTTTTCTTTCGCACTGGAATAGTTAGTGTCATATTCTTCGTGGATTTCACTCGCCGTGGGTGAACCCACAAGCGCCGAAAATTTCTTTTGCTCCTCGCCAAAGTAGAAGGCGCTGATCCTAGGATCCCAGTAAGCGTATGTTCCACCCAACGCCGCTGGCCATTCCAGTTGGAAATCGCGCTCGAACGCAACCTGTACGTCGAGAGGCTGAGCGGTTTCAACCTCGATGATGATGACCGCTCCGGATTCGCGTACGGGCACGAAAAGAGTCTCGCGCACGGCGAACGTGTCGCCAGTGAAGAGAATCGTGCTGGATTCAGGTCCTACCGTAAGGGTGCGCGCCAGCGATTCCGCCGGGATCACGCGGCCATCGACCAGAAAGCGCAGATGGAAGTCGCGCAGAATTTTCAGCGGATAAACCCAGGCTTCGAAATTGCCGGCTTCGTTCCCAAATAGTCCAGCACGCTGGCCGACCGCCGAGAGAAATTCCCAAGGGCGGTCGGTTCGTGACAGTTCCATCGAACGAGGTGAGTCTTCCGCGTGTACCGAACCGATGAGGATTGCGGCAGTCAGGAATAATAATAGAGACAGTGGAGTTCGATGGAGCCAACGGCGGGCTGGGCGTTTCATGTATATGACCAACTCAGAACAGTCCGAAGCGCGCGACTTACGCCCGTCTCTAAACTGCAAAGTAACAATGCAAGTTGTGGAGCAGAGGCGAATTCTAGCACGACGTTAGCTGGGGAAGGTGGGGGCCTTTGGGAATCGATTTTCAGCCACCAAACATTGGAGTCAGTCTGGTTAATCGGCGCTTCGCTGAGCACATAGGCCAGGTGGTCATTCACCTAAGCGACGGCCGGTCCGAGTCCGGCCTGGGCCAGTACAACTTTCCGTGCATTGGTGGCCAGGTCAAAGATTTCAATTTGCGGAGCAATATCGAGGGTTCCAGGCTGATAGACGCCGCGTAAATATACGACAGGACGCCAAGGATTTTTGTGCCGGCGTTGCTCGGACGCCCTCGTCCGGGTGGGCGAGCAAAGCTCGCCTAGTTTATTCCAGCTTTGGAAGCAGCCGCCGGGCGAGTGGGGCCACCCGACTCTACGCCTGAGCCTTCTTTCAGCGTGTGGATCTCGTCCGCTGGAATATTTTCGAAGCCCTCGGTCAGCCCGCTGGGCCAGCGAATCTGGATCGAATCTATTTTGGTCGCAGCGCCAAGGCCGAAGTGGATGCGCATGTCGTTGTTCGAGTCGTAGCTCGAGCCGCTGCGGACTTCATCCACCAGGGTACGCGCTCCTGCTTTCACGGTCACTCTCGCGCCAATTCCATCCCGGTTGGATTTTGTTCCTACTGTTTTGATTCCGATCCAATGATTCGGCGATCGCACCTGATTTACCAGCAGGCTCGCGGGGGCGTTCATGTTGCTGATCACGGCCGAGATGCGGCCGTCATTCCACAGATCGCCGACCGCCAGGCCGCGTCCGGCGTGAACAGCCGTAATTGCGGGTCCGGCCTGCGCAGAGATGTCGCTGAAGGTCTTATTACCGTTGTTGTGATAGAGAATGCGCGGCTCTTCATAACGGCTGCCCAGGTTTTGTTTGTCGACTTCGGGATAAACGTGCCCGTTTACCAGCAACAGATCCGGCCAGCCGTCATTGTCGAAATCGAGAAACATAGTGCCCCAACCGAGATAGCGCGTGTAAAGACCCAGGCCGGCGGCGAAAGTGACGTCATCGAAGGTGCCGTTGCCGTTATTGCGGTAAAGCGTCGACGTGTCGTCGGAAAAGTTGGTTTTGAAAATATCCAGTCGCCCGTCGCCGTCGTAATCGCCGATGGTTGATCCCATGCCGGCTTGCTCTCGGCCGTCTTCGTTGTAAGCGGCGCCGGCTGTGACCGCAACGTCCGTGAAAGTTCCATCGCGGTTGTTGTGGTAGAGAATGCTGGGCGTGCTATCGCAGGCGACGTAGATGTCGGGCCAGCCGTCGTCGTCGAAGTCGAAGGTAGAGACGCTGAAGGCGTAGTGTCCGCTGGTCTGATCGATTCTTGCTTTTGCGGTGACGTCTTCAAACTTCCCATTGCCTTGATTGTGGTAAAGAATATTTTTTGCGCCGGGCAAACCACGCGGACCGCACATGACCGGAACGCCCTTCCATACGCACGATGCTCTTTCCCCCGGCGCTGGAGCGGTGGCAACGTCAAAGTCCACGTAATTTGCGACCATCAAATCCAGAAGACCATCGCGGTCGTAGTCGACGAAAGCGCACCCTGTTCCCCAGGCTTTGCCCGTTCCCGCTACGCCGGAGTCTCCGGCGACCTCCGCGAAAACTCCATTTTGATTGTGATAGAGACGGTTCTTTCCATAATAAGTGACGTAGAGATCTTCCCATCCGTCATTGTCGTAATCACCGACGCAGACGCCCTGGCCCCATCCCGTTGCAGTCAGGCCGGCTTTGGTGGTTACGTCCACAAATGTTCCGTCATGATTATTGCGATAGAGATGATTGCTGGGCGCAGATGAACTTCCCGCGGGATAACCTTCAAGCGTAGTTCCGTTTACCAGAAAAATATCCGGCCAGCCATCGTTGTCGTAATCGAAGATGGCCACGCCGGTTCCCGTCGTCTCGATAATGTATTTCTTCGTGTCTTTGCCGCCGAAGACACTGGACATCGTAAGGCCCGACTTTTCTGCAACGTCGGTGAAGTTGGCGATGGGCGAAGTTTGTGCGGTCTCGGCGGCAAAAGACATTGCCGCCATCATCATGAGGAGAAGCGCAGCCAGCCTTCCAGCTGAAAGAAGGGCACGAGACTGTGACTGCAATAACAAAGCTGGATTCATGGCCCAGTCGGAATACTAGGGCGCGAGCATCCGAGGGTCAAGCTGAGCCGGCATCTGCCGGGAGCGGAAAATCAAAGGCATGAACCACGAAGAACACAAAGGTTCACGAAGGAAATCTCGAATGCTTTGGTTTTACATCGTGATCATTCGTGTCCTTAGTGGTGAACGCCTTGTTTTCAGGCCAGCGGGGCATAGTAATATTTTTGGGTGCCCTTTAAGCCACAGCCGACGCCGATTTCTGAAGCCCCGCGCCGGTTCATTATGGTTTTAGTTTTTTGTGCGGTACTTGCCGTCACTTCGCTGGCCCAACAGCAGACTCCAACCGACAAGGCTGATTCACTGTACCGGCAGGGGGCGGCAGCGGTGCAGAGTGGCGACCTGGTCAAGGCTCGCGCAGCCTTTGAACAACTCGTCAAACTCGCGCCAGGGAGCGCCGAAGGACACAACCTGTTGGGCTGGGTGCTGTTGTCTCAAGGACAAACTGCTGAAGCGATTCCGCAGTTCCTGAACGCGTTGCGACTGAAGCCTGATCTCGCTCCGGCACATATGAATCTGGCGACCGCGCTGGCCAAGAGTGGGGATATGGCGCAAGCCCAAGCCGAGGCCCGGACTGCGGTCCGTCTGGCGCCCAAGGACGCGGATGCTCATCGAACTCTTGGCCGAATCGCCAGTTTTCGTAGTGACCTGACAACGGCAACCGCCGAACTGAGCAAAGCGGTGGAACTGCAGCCGAAGAGGGCAGACCTGCACGACGAACTTGGGTCCGTACTGGCCCAAACTTCGAAACCTGAGGAAGCTGCGGCGCAATTCTCCGAGGCCCTGCGACTGCAACCGGAGTTCGCTTCGGCGGCGTTACATCTCGGGGTCGTGCGCTGGCAGCAGAAACAGATCGAAGAAGCGGTGCGGCTGCTGCAACAGGCGGTGCTGGCTGCCCCCAGAAATGCGCAGGCGCATTACTATCTGGGCCGCGCGCTCGAAGATGCCGCGCAGCCGGAAAAGGCGATCGTGGAATTGCGGACTGCGGTCAAGCTTCAACCGGGGCTGGTCGAGGCGCAGACTCAATTAGGAAAACTGTTACAACGCGCCGGGGAAGTCGAGGGCGCGATTGCCGCATTCCGGCAGGCTGTGCAGCTGAACCCCAATGATGCGGATGCGCATAACAATCTCGGCCTGGCGATGATCCAGTCGGGGGACGCGTCCAGCGCAATTCCCGAGTTCGAAGCCGCCCTTCGACTCCGTCCCGACGATGCAGGCTATCGCACCAATCTCGGGACCGCATACTTGCAGAAGGCGGATTTCGACGCTGCGATCGAACAATTTCGGTCCGCCTTGAAGGCCACACCGCAGGACGCGACCTTGCACTACGATCTCGGCCTCGCGTTGAAATTGAGAGACCAGTTGGCGGACGCGATTGTCGAGCTGCAAAAAGCCGCGGAACTGGATCCCTTGCAACCCGATATTCACTACACACTGGGAGTGACGTTCTGGCAGCAGGGCAAGTTTGATCAGGCGGCGACTGAACTGCGCGCTGCGATCCAGTCCAAGCCAGACTATGCCGAGGCTCATTACACACTGGGCACCGTACTCAAACAGCAGGGAAAATTGCAGGAGGCTGCCGCATCCTTGCGGGAAGCGATTCGTCTACAGCCCGATTTCGCGGGCGCGCACACCACTCTGGCGGCAATCCTGCGGCAATTGGGCGATGAGGAAGGCGCTACCCGGGAACGCGTTCTGGGAGCGCAAATCAGCAAGGACAAAACCAGCCTGCAAGCCGCAACTTTTGATACCAACTCCGGAAAAAGGCTGCTCGGCCTGGGGGATCTCGAGGGAGCGATTGCGCAGTTCCAGGCCGCCATCAATCTGGTCCCGACCTATGCGCCCGCGCATTATCACCTGGCTGAGGCACTACAGAGGAAGGGCCTGCCGGCGGATGCGCAGAAGGAATTTCAGCGGGCCGCGGAACTGGATCCGCAACTCAAGCCACCAGGTCAGTAATGGCGCAGACTAAGGTTTCCCGCTACGCAAGGCCACGATTTCGGACTCCACCGGAACGCCCCGCGTGACTTTGACCCGCAGCACAGCTTCGAACGGTTCCAGCTCTCCCGTGCTTGAAAACTTGAGCCGGGGCAGCAGCTCTTCGAGAGAGTTCTGCTGGCACACAAACTCGGCCGCTGCCTGAGTCCCTATGGTGGTAGTGCCGGCAAGTATCAGGACAGCCTTTGCAGGATTCAGGCCGTGCACCAGTGCGATGACCGCGTAGTCTTCGCTTAGCGCCGAATGAGACGGGCTGCCAATCCAGTATTCGGCCTCTCCGGCTTGAGAATGAACGTTCGCGATCGACAAATCGCCCTTGCGTGGCCCGGATTCGAGCCGGCGGAAAACAAATTCCCTTGAGTTCGGGATTTCCCGCAGGGTCAGGTTCTCCGCGGGCGACCCGACGAAAATCATGTCATTATTTTTGACATCATCGAGCGAAAGCAGGCTGCCCCGCTTGACCCGGAGCTGGCGATGGAGCGATCCGAAGGTGCGGTCGAGGGCATGGATGGCCAACGCCTCGCCCACTCCGGTGTAGTGATCCAGAATGGCGTCGGGCGAATCGTGACCGGAGATAAAGTAACGCATTCCGGTCTCCGGACGTCCGACGAAGGCTCCGTTGCTAAAAATCACCCACGGTTCTTCCTGACCGGTGACATATGCTTTCCAGAACGCCGAGAGCGCTGCGGGCGCGCCGGGCTCGGTCCCGGTGGGTCGTTGGGTTCGGTTGCGGCTATCGTTGGCCAGGAGCAAAGCGATGACGATGGCAGCAGCAGCGAGCAAAACTGACAGAATGACCGTTACTAACGGCCAGCTGCGCATAATTTTCTGGCCCGGCAGATTTTTCTGGCCCCCATCGAGCGCGGCAGCGGGACGGATTTTAACCGGGGAGGCGGCACGATTGTGGAATGACACCACGTACGTCCCTTTCGGCATTTCGACCACAAGATCGTCCTGAGTGCCCTCTGAACCGTAATATTCAGCCAGCTTGATGCGAAGGCGGCCTGCCTGCACTCGGATGGTGGAATCGTGTTGGGGGTCGAAGTCGCGGGGACGACCGAAAACCTCGGTCGCGATCTGATATTCCTTCAGCGGCGATCCGGGATGATCGAGCGAATGTTCAGCCAGATAGCGAAGCAATTTGCAGAGGGATTCCGATCCATGAAGCGCGTGGCTTTTGACCAGCTTGTCAATCTGAGCCGCGTACCGCTCACGTTCGGGACTGGGAGCGCGTGTAACAGACATTTAACGTAGGGTAACAAGCCCGTGTATCTGGCAGCAAGCGCGAGTGATAGCTTGCGGGTCACTGTATGAAACCTCATGAAACCTGCGACGGTTTAGACTTCCTGGGGCTTTTCACCCGATCGGCTCCCGGCTCGAACTCTCAACTTTTTGGCTCGCCGGGAACACATGGATGTCCTGTTAGGTCAATCTAATCAATCACTTGGCGTGAGTAAAAAATTTCGTTCAGAGTAAAACCGAATCTGCCGAATTCCTTTTTTTCATATTGACTGCCGCCCGAACTTCCAAATGTCATACGCCCTTCGCAGTACCTGCACCCCTTCTATCAACGCTTTCAACACTCTACGCCACATTCCTCTTGGGTATGTGAACTGCAAAGTCCCGAAACAGACTAATGGTTTTGTATTAACCCACTATTGCAATTCAAGACCAGGGGCCGACTCTGCGAATCAGGATTTCAAGTGCGAATCGATCTGCTGCTTGGACCAAGGTTGCGCGAATGCATCTGTTTCTGGCAATGTTTGCCAAAAAAAGTAAGAAGGGCGTGGAGGCGGCAATGAAGAAGTTTTCGGTAGTTATTGGTGTCGTTGCATTGTTGGTGTTGAGCTGCGCGCTGTTCGCGCCGCAAGCGGCCGCTCAGGCGGTCTATGGCAGTATTTTCGGCACCATCACCGACCCCTCGGGAGCGGCGGTTGCGGGTGCAAAGGTCACCGTGACCTCGGCGGCCAAGGGGACGACCTTCGAAACTACCACTAACACCGACGGCAACTACAGCGTTACCCACCTTATCCCCGACGTCTACAACATCAGAGCGGAAGGCTCCGGCTTCAAGGCTTTTGAGACCAAGGGTATTAATGTCTCGGCCGACGCCGGCGCGCGTGTGGACGGGCAGTTTCAGGTTGGCGGATCTACAGAGACCGTCGAAGTGACCGGCGAATCCCCTCAGCTAAAGACTGATCGCGCCGACGTCGCCACTACCTTTAATGATAAGTACGTGCAGGATGTTCCCATCCTTAATCGTAACTTCACGACCTTGCAGTTGATGGCGCCAGGTTCGCAGAAGATGGTGGGATGGAGCCATGCCGCCACGGAGAATCCGCAGGGCAGCCTTCAGATCTTCACTCAGGGTCAGCACTTCAGCGGCACAGCATTCGAGCTGGACGGAACCGATAACCAGGATCCGATTCTCGGAATCATCGTGGTGAATCCGAACCTCGACGCTGTGACCGAAGCCAAAGTGTCATTACAAAACTACGACGCCGAGTTCGGCAAAGCGGTCTCCAGCGTAGTGACCGCTCAGACCAAGTCCGGTTCCAACGAATTTCACGGCAGCGGCTTTCTGTTCCGACGTTCTGACGCGCAACAGGCCCGCGACCCCTTCACTCAATACCAACCGGATCCAATTACTCACCGGTTCATTCCGCCCTCGCGTTGGGCGCAGTTCGGCGGCACCATCGGCGGCGCCATCATTAAGGACAAGCTGTTCTTCTTTGGTGACTATCAGGGCACGCGCCAGACTAACGGCGTCAGCGGCACTTTCACTGTGCCTACTAATCGGGTTCAGCAGAGCTGTAATCCGGCAACGAACGCCACTAGTGCCACCCCTGGATTCTGCGATCTGAGCGAATACCTGACCGCAGGCATCGCGGGCGGCGGACAGGTATTCGATCCGCTGACCGGCGACCTGAATACCGGCGCCGGCCGGACGGCATTTGCCGGGAATCTGATTCCTATCGATAGGATTTCACCCGCTGCCGGGAAAATTCTGGCAGCATTTCCCGCTCCCCAGACCAACACTGTGCTTAACAATCTGATCGGTTCGGGCTCCGGTCCATTCAGCCAGAACAGTTTTGATACTCGCATCGATTACTCGGCGAGTCAGAGCCTGAGCGTTTTCGGACGGTTCAGTCTGGACTATTTCAGCTTGTCCGGTCAGGGATTGTTGGGTGCAGTGGGTGGCCCGGGTAATGGGCTGCTTGGTCTAGCTGGTAGTTCGATTACTCACAACTACAGCCTGGCTTCGGGCTTCACGAAGACGCTCAGCAGCTCCTTGCTGACTGACTTCCGCTTCGGCTACTTCAAATACAATCCGCAGACCCAGAAGCCGGATGGCGGCACTCCGATGAGCGATTTCGGGATACCGAACGCGAATACGAGCGACCCGAAGACGGCTGGCCTGGGAGCATTTCTTCTTGGATCTGACCCGATCAGCGGCCAGGGCTGCACTACCAACAACGGCGGCCAAGGTTGCGTGGTTTCGAGTTTTGGAGACGGCTTGGGCGTAGCGCGCTGCAACTGCCCGCTTACCGAGAGCGAGCAGCAGTTCCAGTTCGTCAACAACTGGACCAAGATACATGGCAATCATCAGATCAAGTTCGGCGGCGACATTCGCTATGCCATGAACCTGCGTATCCCCAGCGACAACAACCGGACCGGCGAATATAACTTCAGTCCCCAAGCAACATCGGACGGCGGAGATGGTGGTCTGGACTTCGGATCCTTCCTCCTCGGCCAGGTCACATCCTTCGCCCGTTACGTCAACAATCCCGACATCGCGTCAGCGAACAATGCGGCGGAACGCCAGAAGCGGTGGTTCTTCTATGGGCAGGATACCTGGCGCGCTACCAGCAAATTGACGATCAACTACGGATTACGTTGGGAAATTTACTTCCCCGAGACGGTCAATGCAAAAGGGAACGGCGGATTTGCCAACATCATCGACCTCAACGGAACTGGAGCTATCCGCGTGGCAGGTTTCGGTAACATCGGGTCGAACGGTAACGTAGACAATACCTACAAAGCGTTTGCTCCGCGCCTCGGCATTGCCTATCAACTGACTCCCAAGACGGTTATCCGCATGGGATATGGGCGAAGCTACGACATCGGAGTGTTCGGTTCGAACTTCGGACACACCGTGACCCAGAATCTCCCCGTACTGTTAAAGCAGAATGTGGATGCGACCGCTTTCAATCCCAATGCTTCGGGGAGCAAGGTCCCAGTATTCCTTCTGGACAATGGCCCCATCGCAGCAGCCTTTCCTCCAGTGCCTGACGATGGCATTATTCCATTCAGCGCTCTGGGTGGCCAGGTTTCCGGCGTTCACATTCGTCCGACTCGGCAAGTTCTTCCATTGGTGGATTCGTGGAATGCCACGGTGCAGCACCAGCTCACGAGCACGATTACGGTGGAAGCCGCCTTCGTCGGCAGCAAAGGGACACACGGCTTTGCCGGGGATGGTCCGAACTACGACGTGAACCCGGTTTCGATGAACTTGTATGGGGTTACCGATCCTTTGACGGGACTGCCATACGCCCAGAACCTGCGGCGACCCCTATGCCGTGCGGACCTTACAACCGACACCTGCAACGGGATTCCGTTCGACCTGGGGAACTTCTACGGCAACGACGCCTCCAGTTCTTATAAGGCGTTCGAAGCGAAAATCGAGAAGCGCTTCACCAATGGACTCCAGTTTGTTTCTCACTACACGTTCGCGCACGCCGATGGCTACGACAGTAATTACTATGCGATCAGCCATCCCATTGCATATGGTCCGGTTGATTTCAATCGCAACCATGTGTTCGTGTTCAACACGGTGTACGAGCTGCCCTTCGGAAAAGGCAGGAAGTATATGGCCAACTCGGGCCGGGCGCTGGACTACGCCATTGGTGGGTGGCAAGTGGCCAACACTACAAACTGGAGCAGTGGTTTGCCGTGGACGCCGAGCTTCGGCGAGTGCGGTGCCGAAGAGGACGTCAACGTTTGCCGTCCGAATAAAGGCAAGGGCACGCTCAGCACGGGGGCCGGATCACTGGATCCGATCTCACATACCATCACCTATTTCACTCCGGTTGCAAACATCGTGACCAGCCCTGGAATATTCGCGGATCCGGGTTTCGGAAATCTGGGCAACCTCGGCCGCAACACTTACCACGGCCCCGCGGGCTTCTACTCCGACTTGTCTGTCGTGAAGAAGTTCCAGGTGTTCGAACGGCTCAGCGCGCAGTTCCGCATGGATGCGTTCAATATCTTCAACCATCCGGTCTACGCTTTCAGCCAGAACAACGGAGCTAACGGCTGTATCGATTGTCAGGGCGGTAACAATGGCAAGATCACCGCGTTGGAAAGCGGCACCACGATGCGGCAGTTGCAGTTTGCTATTCGCTTCGACTTCTAAATCAGAAGCCGAAGCTTCCAGAGGAGGGAGTCCAAGACTCCCTCCTGTTTTTTGTGCCGAGATATCTGTTTCCTGAGCATCGGGAAATCGTCTTCCGGCGGCCGGTCCCCTAAATAAAAGGGCGGCTCGTGGGGATAAGTTTGTTCAGTCGAGCTGCCGTTGCAATTGTCTTGTGCCTGAGCTGTATTTCAGGGACGGCACAAGCTCCGCCTCCTGTCTCAAACCAGACCTTTCCCGCCCGCCCATCACCCCCGTCCGAAGACGGCGGCAACGAGCCTTGCGCCAGATGCCACTCCTCTATTTATCAGTCTTACATGCGCACTCCGATGGCCCATGCCAGTGGTCCCGCCATTGAGAACTTCAAGCCCGCCGACTTTGTTCATGCCAAGTCAGGTGTTCACTATCACATTTATTCCGAAGACAGTCGGGTCTGGCTGAGCTTCGAGCGTCCGGGCGACCCGGCGGTCAGCGGCAAGCGGGAGTTGAGTTATTACATCGGTTCGGGAGGTCGCGGGTTGAGTTATCTGTTTGCCCGCGACGGGTTCCTGTTCGAGTCCCCGGTCAACTGGTATAGCCGCGAGCGACGCTGGGACATGGCCCCGGCCTACCAGGATGCCGAAGAAATCCCGCTCAATTTGCCCGCTTTCACCAGTTGCCTGCGCTGTCACGTCAGTGGAATGCGTGCGCCGGTCCAGGGAACGGAGAATCTATATCCCGCTCCAGCCTTTCTTCATGCGGGAGTCAGTTGTGAACGTTGCCACGGGCCTGGGACATCTCACGCTGCGACGCCGTATGCCACCGGCGTACCGGGCGCGATCGTGAATCCAGCCAAGCTCTCGCCGTCTTTGCGCGATGGGATATGTATGCAGTGTCATATGGAAGGCAAAGTTGCGATCGAGCGTGCGGGGCGTCATGTGTACAAGTTTCAGCCGGGGGAGGATCTTTCCGATTACATCCGCTACTACATTCAGGCGGGCAAAGAGGCGGACGGACTTGGCGGAGTCAGTCAGGTGGAAGCCATGACCCAAAGCATTTGCAAGAAGAAGTCCGGAGATGCCATGTCGTGCACCAGTTGCCACGATCCGCACTACAGGCCCGCAGCGGAAGAACGAATCTCCTACTATCGAGGCAAATGTCTGGCCTGCCATGGAGCTCTGTTCGGCGAGAAACATCATGTTGAGCAGCCGGACTGCACCGCGTGTCATATGCCAGCCTCGAACAGCACCGATATTGCGCATACTCAGGTTACGGATCATCGCATCCCCCGCCGTCCCCATCGGCCGGTCACCGCCAACGAAGAGCTGAATTCTTCGTTCACATCGTTAATCCCGTTCCCTGATTCGGTCGAGGCTGAACACGATGTCCGCGACCTTGCGCTGGCCTGGCAAGCACTGGCCAACGGTGGCGTCGTTTCTGCCCAGCCACATGCTGAAACTTTGCTGCGGTCCGCGGCAGTCAAGTTTCCGGATGATCCCGAAGTTTTGTCCGGGCTCGCTTACGTTGACCAACGAAAGGGACTCACCGGGAAAGCCCGAGATTTATACCGACGCGCTCTGGATCTTGACCCGGGCCTGATTGATGCGTCCGACAATCTGGGTGTGATCGAGGCGGAGAGTGGTCACCTGCGCGAAGCCGTCGAGTTGTGGCAAGGCGCTTTCCGGCGCGCGCCCGGTCGAAGCGCCATTGGTCTGAATCTGGTCCGTTCGTTTTGCGCTGAGGGCAAATTCGACGACGCTCGGTCTTACGTGCTTCGGGTGCTGGAATTCAATCCGGACATGGGCGTCGCCAAGAAACTTTTGCAGTCCCTGAATCGCACGCCCCCGAGTTGTTCGCACTAGCTCGGCTCTTCGTATGACTAGCCGATCTCGGCGAACAGCAGGTCCCTAGACTGCGTGAACCGTTCGCACGCGAACGGTTCAACTTCGCTCGGGACGACACTTGTTGGGTAGCGCCGACCTACGAGCCTTTGGTCATTCCGCAACAACTTATGCGGAGGCATGCGCTGGTCTTTGTGTTCTAATTTCAAGGTGTCGGAACTTCAGGTTTTTAGCTATGAATTCTGTCCGCCGCAAAACTTCGTTGAGATTCGCCATGTGGATGATGGTATTCGTGGCCGTGTTTGCGGTTTCGTCGTGGCCACAGTCCTCGCCTGCTTCTTCATCGGGTACAACAACCGTCGACCCTGACTTTGCCGCGGCACGATCGCTGCTCCAGCAGGGCAAGTATGAGGAGGCGGTGTCGCAACTGTCCGAACTGGCAGCCAGGAAGCCGGGGTTGAAAGGGCTTTCCAGCGAATTGGGAACGGCCTATTACCGGAAGAGCGATTACATCAAGGCAATTGAATCGTTCAAACAGGCGCTGGCTGAAGATCCGCAGAACAAGGAGGCGGTGCAGTTGCTCGGACTCTCCTACTACCTTTCCGGGAAGCCGGGTGAAGCCATCCCGCTACTGGAGAAAGTTCAGGCCTGGTATCCGCGCGCCAACGTAGATGCGGTCTACATTCTGGGACTGTGTTACATCCAATCCAAAGACTACCCGCAGGCACGGCAAGCTTTCGCCCGCATGTTCGATGTTCCGGCTGACTCCGCAGCCAGTTATTTATTTACAGCGCGAATGCTGCTGCGCCAGGAATTCGATCCCATCGCCGAGGAGTACGCTCAGAAAGCGATTGCGCTCGATCCGAAACTTCCGCTGGCGCACTTCTTTCTGGGGGAGTTGCATCTGTACAAATCGAAGATTCCGGAAGCGATCAGCGATTTCCAGCAGGAACTGGCGCTGAACCCGGGGCATGCGCCAACCTACTACAAGCTGGCCGATGCTTACACCCGTGTCCAGAAATTCGACGACGCAGAGCGGTTGCTGCAACGCTCCATCTGGCTGGATGCGACGTCCACCGGTCCTTATATATTGATGGGAAAAGTGCTGGAGAAAAAAGGAGAGCCTGAACTGGCGGTACGTGCCCTGCAACGGGCAATGAGCATGGACCCGAATAATTCCACGACTCACCACCTGCTGGGTCAGGCCTATCGCGATATGGGCAAGAACGAAGACGCGGAGCGCGAGCTGAAAATCGCCCAGCAGTTACAGGCAGCGTCCAGCGAACGGCCCTAGGTTTGTGAACTGCTCAGTGCGCGACGGGAACGGCCGTAACAAGTTGCTCCTTACCCAGGCGGTCCACCCAATCCTTCGGTAGTTCATTCAGAAATATCAGGAACGCCGCGTTGGTCCAGCCAAAGCCGATTACATTCTGTTGATATCCGGCGTGGACCCCGGATTCAGACGAACGATCAACCACGTTGTATTTTTCCCGTATGGTGCCGTCACGGCGAAAATTCTCGGCGATCGTAGACAGAAAGTTGTACGAAATGCGATTGGCATCCTGGTTGAAGCCGTATCGTCGCAGACCTTCAATCGCAATGATTTGCGTTGGCGCCCATCCGTAAGGATAGTCCCATTGCACGCCAGCATCGGTGGAACTCATAGCCAGGCCGCCAGGCTGTTCGAATACACCCAGATTGCGGACCAGTTCCTGGGCCTGCTCGGGCGTCGCCACGCCCGCCCACAGCGGGTAGAAAGTTGTAACGTACTCGTACGAAGAACGCACGCCGGTATAAAAGTTGTAGTCAAAATACATTCTGCGGGCCGGGTCCCAAAGATATTTCTGGATCCGGTCTCTTCGTTCCTCCGCCCGGCTTTGCCACTTCGGAGTGTCCTCGGAGTGGCCAAGGATCCGGCTCATCTCCTGCAAGTCTTTCTCGGTTTTATAGAGCAGGCTATTCAGGCAAATCGGGGCGTAGTGATGGGTCGCGGCTCCATAGGGTCCAAAGCGGAAAGAAATGTCGAAACCGGATTCGCGCATCGAGCGGTCGCCTTTGTAGTAGTCCGGACTGAGAGACACTTCCTTTGCGTTCTCGCATTCGGGCTTCGCCATGGTCTTCGCTGCATCGCAAAGTTGCACAGAAAAATGAAACCCGACAGCGGAGTCTGACGCGCCGTTGTTCTCGACCAGATAACCGCGTCCAGCATCCGGATGCAGCAGGAAATAATTGGCGACCTTGCGATGAACTCCGGCTTCGTCTTTGAGGCTCTCGGGTGCCGGGCCATTGCCAAAATCGTAATATCGCGAGAGCCCTGTGGATCCCGCAATGTGAGGATCGCGGTTCCACGTTTCATAGTCCTTGCTCGCGTAGCGGTACGCCTTTTCCAGCCAGGGACGGTTCTCATGGCCCGCGGATTTTTCTGCCTCGTAGACCGCCATGATCATTGAGGTGAGAAACGGAGGCTGCGAGCGGGTGAGGTAATAGGCTCGATTGGCATTCAAAATCGTGCCGTAGTGCTCGATCTCGAAGAAAAAGTTGTCGACCATGCCTCGGGCCAGGTCGATGCGCCCGTCACGTAGCAATCCAAGGATGATGAAGTAGCTGTCCCAGCCATACATTTCGTTGAAGCGGCCGCCGGGAACCACGTACTTGTTTTCCAGATAAAGCAACCCGGGGGAAATCTTCGAAGGATCGATTTGTCCGGGCGCAGCGATCACCGCCGGGAGCGATTGAACCTGTATGTTGCAGCGCTTCTGCAATTCCTTTACGGCTGGGGGCGCGGGGAAGTCGGCGGGCAGAAAAAGAACAGACGCTTCGACCAGCTTGGGATCGACCACCGTTTGGCAGTCGGTCATCGAACGGGTGAGTGTGTCCCAACCGGAGGAGATGTAATGAAGGATGGGCGCGAGGCCCTTGTCGGGCGTATTGCCGGTTTCAGCCGCGCGAGCTCTGACGCTGGTTGCGGGCAGTCCCAGACCTAGCAACAGAAAAAAGATGACAACCAGATTTGGCCGGCGAAGTCGTAAGCGTATTTCTGAAGAGATCATGAGATATTGAGGGAGCGCTCTTTGAGGTAGCGGCTGAGGCAGCGCGCGATGAGTAGCGATCTGCAACAAAATCATCAGATCGGAAACATGGACGACTCCTTACGAAAGTCAGCTTTGGGAGCCCGTTCTGGAGCAATCAGGAAACGCGATTTTATCACGTATAAGCCTTGATATCTATCCTTTACGAGCATAAGCGGTCTTTCATTTGAATGTCTACCCGGAATGAAGAGGCGGTCATCCTGAGCTTGCGAAGGATCTAGCGCGAAGCGGATAAACAGCCCGAGATGCAGATGTGCGGCTCACGCGAGATCCTTCACAACTGAAGTCGTTCAGGATGAGAGCGATTGTAAGTTTTCCCCAAACTGAGCCACTATCCAAGCATTCGCAAAAATTGATTCCGGCGGCCTTTTCGTTTCCGAGGCAGCCTGAAAACCGTCAGTGGTGACAGAACTCGAGCGATCGGTTTGGGAATGCCTTCACGGTGTCTCATCTTCCGGTGGAGATTGAATGTGGAAACCTGCTGGCTTCGTGGTCGATTGAACGGCCAGTTTCTCCGGTGTCACGTTTTGATAGTTCGATGCGACGGATGCCAGCACCACCTGATCAAGCGCAGCCCGCTCCACCACTCCAAGCGAAAAATAACTCTTCCCATACATCTCGCGCGAAGCCTGCATCGATGCGGAAAAATACAATGTCCCGCAAATCATACGGAGCATGTTGGTGGTGAAATCTTCTGCCATGTCATTCCCTCCTGTTTTGAACGATAACCCAGCGGAAGAGGTCAGTCATCCACTTTTGCCGATTACCTGGTATGCGAGACAACTCTCGTTCCCTCCATACATCCTGTCATCCTGAGGAAGCAGAGTCCTTTCGCAAGGCGAAGGATTTCCGACGAAAAATCTGTGCATTGGGAGACGATCGCGGCGCCAAAAAGGCGCCAGATTTGTTGATAGGCGTCGCTGTGATTTTGAGCTGATGCCGGATGATAAGGAGGCTGAGGAATGCACAGGTCCTTCGCGTGCTTGGTCCCGCTTCGCGAGACTAAAGACAGCAGTCAGGATTACAACCGGTTAAGCTCAGGATATTGAGAATCATTATCCCTTTTCGTGTACGTTAACGATGTTATACTCCACCGCGGTCTACATCCCCGTGGAGGAGTGCGTCGCTGATGCGTAAAGGGAATGCTGGTGTCGTCGTCATTCTGGCTTTGATTGTTCTCTTCGTAGCTCTCGCCACTTCTGCCGCGCAAAACGCTCAACCTTCAAGCAGTCCGATTTACCTCGACCCATCGCGGCCGATTGATGCGCGAGTGGACGACCTGGTGTCGCGCATGACGCTGGAAGAAAAAGCCTCTCAACTGGTGAATCAGGCTCGCGCAATTCCGCGCTTGCAAGTTCCGGAATACGATTGGTGGAGTGAAGCGCTGCACGGTGTTGCGCGGGCCGGAACGGCGACGGTTTTCCCGGAACCGATCGGGCTTGCCGCCACCTTTGATCCACCTCTGATTCACCGCATGGCGACCGCTATCGGCGAGGAGGCCAGGGCCAAACACAACCAGGCGGTCCGCGCCGGAAGACGCGACATCTACGAAGGTCTCGATTTCTGGTCGCCCAACATCAACATTTTTCGCGATCCACGCTGGGGACGTGGACAGGAGACTTACGGCGAAGATCCCTTCCTGACAGCGCGCATGGGCATCGCATTCGTTACCGGGTTGCAGGGCGATGATCCGAAATATTTTCAGGTGATCGCGACCCCGAAGCATTACGCGGTGCACAGCGGGCCCGAGACAACGCGGCACTCGGTCAACGTCGATGCTACCAAGCATGACATGGAAGACACCTACCTGCCCGCCTTCCGCGCCACGGTCATCGAAGGCAAAGCCGGGTCCGTGATGTGTGCCTACAACCGCATCAACGGCGAACCGGCTTGTGCGAATTCCTTTTTGCTTGAGGATAAATTGCGCGGGGCGTGGAAATTCAACGGTTACGTAGTGTCGGACTGCGATGCCGTCACCGACATTCAGCTCGGCCACAAATTCACCGAGACCATGCCGGAGGCTGCCGCCGTTTCACTCAAGCGCGGCATGGACAACGAATGCGCCGACTTCGGACGTAAGGCGCTCGATAACTCCGACTACGTGAAATATGTGGACGCGGTGAAGCAAGGCCTGTTGAGCGAGAAAGACGTCGACGTTACGTTAAAGCGCCTGTTTACCGCGCGCTTCCGGTTGGGGATGTTCGATCCGCCAGAGATGGTGAAGTACGCGCAAATTGCGGATTCAGTGATCGACAGTGAAGCGCACCGGCAGCTGGCCTTGCATGCGGCACGGGAATCGATGGTGCTGCTGAAGAACGATGGCGTACTACCCCTGAACACACAAACAAAAAACGCACAGGCAAAGAACGGGCAAACAATAAAGATCGCGGTCGTGGGCCCGCTGGCCGATGCCCTGCATGTGCTGGCGGGCAATTACAGCGGCACGCCGTCCCGTGCGACGAGTGCGCTGGAGGGTATCCGCAAGCAGTTCCCGGCCGCGCAAGTAACTTTCGAACCAGGCACAAGTTTCTTGCTCGAATACGCGCCGGTGCCGGCGTCGGCGTTATCTACCCCTGACGGCAAGTCCGGGCTGAAAGGGGAGTACTTTTCTGATGCGGCATTCAATGGTTCGCCTTTGCAGGTGAAGGTAGACAAGGATGTGAATTTCGTTTTTGCTCCAGAGACGAACTCGAAGGCGACGATTCCGGCGGTGCGCTGGACGGGTTTCATTACGCCCAGCGAATCTGGGACTTATCGCCTGGGACTGGACGGTTGCCTGAATCGCCTGACACTGGATGGCAAGATGATCGTCGACGATCGCAAGAGCCACGATCCGCGGGCGATGGTCGCGGAGGTCTCGCTGGAGAAAGGGCGGCACTATCCGGTCAAGATCGAATATTTTCAGGGGCGTTCGCGGGGCGTAAAGCTGGTATGGAGGAAACTCAGTCCGGATCCGGTGGCGGATGCAGTCGCGATCGCGAAGCAGGCGGACGTCGTGATCGGGGTGGTGGGAATCACGTCCGATCTCGAGGGCGAGGAGATGGAGGTTACGGTCCCAGGTTTTGCAGGAGGCGACCGGACGTCACTCGATTTGCCTAAGGAAGAAGAAGATCTCTTGAAAGCCGTGAAAGCCACGGGAAAGCCGCTGGTGGTTGTGTTGATGAACGGCAGCGCGCTCTCGGTAAATTGGGCGAGCGAAAATGCTAATGCCATTCTCGACGCCTGGTACTCAGGAGAAGAAGGTGGAACCGCGATCGCCCAATCCCTGGCTGGCGTGAATAATCCGGCCGGCCGGTTACCGGTCACTTTCTACAAGGGCGTGGAACAATTGCCGCCGTTTGAAGACTACGCCATGAAGAATCGCACTTACCGGTACTTTGAAGGGCAGCCTCTCTATCCCTTCGGATACGGTTTGAGCTACTCAAAGTTTACCTACGCCAATGTGAAGCTGTCCGCCAGCACCTTGAACGCCGGCGATCCCCTGAGCGTGGATGCCGACGTGAAAAATACCAGTGATCGCGAAGGCGACGAAGTTGTGCAGCTTTATCTGAGTTTTCCGAAATCTCCCGGCGCGCCCATTCATGCTCTTCGCGGAATGACCCGCGTGAGCATCGCAGCGGGAGAGACAAAACGCGTTCACTTCAACTTGGACGCGCGCGACTTAAGCGGAGTGAATTTGCAGGGAGATCGAATCGTGGCCGCAGGATCGTACCGGCTTTACGTCGGAGGTGGACAACCCGGAACCGCTGCTCCCGGAGCGGATGCGGAGTTCAGCATCAGTAGTGAAAAGAGGCTGCCGGAGTAGTTCGTGGGTCAGTTTAAGGAAGTACCCGGGCAGCTCTGTTAACGGGCGAACCAGGCCTTCAGGCCTGCATGCGGCGGATTTCGTGCGCTGGGCTTCAGCCCTAGAGGTACCTCAGCGGCTGAAGCCGCGAAGGCGCCTCAACGAAGCGCTAAGCGCTGCTCCACCCTAAGAATTCCAAACCGACCTGCTGCCGCGCAGTAACGTTCAGTCCTTGCCGGCTGGGCTGGGCGCAAAGATCGAGGTGATTGCCGGATACATCCGGCGATACGCGGCGTAATTCTTGTTCATGCGTTCAACTGCGGCGGCTTGCGGAGCCACGCGCTGCGCGACTTTCACAACTTTGTTGCAAGCGTCGTCCACCGAACTCCAGACCATGGCGCCAACTCCGGCGAGAATCGCAGCGCCGTACGCAGCGCCTTCCTCGGCTTCAAGGATCTCCACTTCGTGACCGTAGACGTCAGCCTGAATCTGCCGCCACAGCGGAGACCGCGCACCGCCACCGCCCAAACGAATTTGTGTGACCGGCACTTCCATTCCGGAGAACAGAGTGAATGAATCGCGGAGGCTGAAGGCTACGCCTTCAAGAATCGCCCGTACGACGTGTCCACGGTTGTGAGAGGCGGTGAGGCCAATCAGGGCAGCGCGCGCTTTGGGATCAAGATGCGGAGTGCGTTCCCCCATCAGGTAAGGCGCCCACAACAAGCCGTCGGACCCGGGCGGGGCAGCGGCAGCTTCGGTGGTGAGACGGTCGTAGGGATCACGTTTGTCATTTGTGCTGGTCGCGCTCGCGCCGAACGTGTCGCGAAACCAGCGCAGAGAGAGACCCGCAGCTTGCGTCACTCCCATCACGTGCCAGCGACCGGGTATGGCATGACAGAAGGTATGCAGTCTTCCGAGTGAGTCCAAGGCAGGCCGGTCGGTGGCCGCGAAGACTACCCCGGAAGTTCCGATAGTTGCGCTCACCGCGCCGGGTGCGGCGATTCCCATGCCCACCGCGCCTGCAGCCTGATCTCCCGCCCCGGCCACGACCGGTGTTCCGGGATGCAAACCCGTCGCGGCGGCCCCAGCTGCGGAAATCTTTCCGCAGACTTCGGGGGACTCGAAAAGCCGGGGCAGCAGGGATTCGTCGATATCAGCGGCCTGCAGAACTTCCTGGGACCAGCGCCGGTTCGCCACATCCAGCAACAAAGTGCCGGAGGCGTCGGCCATGTCCGTGGCCCGTTCACCCGTGAGACGGAAGCGAACGTAGTCTTTGGGCAGCATGACCGAGCGGACACGCTTCCAGTTTTCCGGTTCGTTTTCCCGAACCCATAAGAATTTGGTCAGAGTGAAATTGGGCAGCGCCGGATTGCAGGTCAGGCGGATGAGTTTTTCAGGTCCGATCCGTTCGGTAAGGTCGCGACATTGTTTTTCGCTGCGCAGGTCACACCAGATGAGCGCCGGCCGCACGACTTTGTCGGAGGCGTCGAGCATGACTGCGCCATGCATCTGCCCGGAAAATCCGACGCACGCGATCTGTTCGGCTTGCAAAGCGGCGTTCGCCAGAGCCTGCCGCACTGCGACGGTGCAGGCGCGCCACCAGTCTTCCGGATTCTGTTCGGCCCAACCGATTTGGGGCGAGGCGAAAGGTACGTGCTCTTCGGTTGCGGATGCGACGATGCGGCCATTCTCGTCAATAATTACGGCACGTGTTCCGCCCGTGCCTACATCGATTCCGAGAACATGTGTTGGCATTTTTTGGTCACCGCAGCGTGGTTGCTACCGCATCCGTCAGAACCCGCCCAATCAGAGCTTGACGGGGCATCTTCGAGATCGATAAAGATTACCGTGTACGTTCACGGCTGGG
The DNA here is from genome assembly GCA_963795245.1 of Terriglobia bacterium. GTDB lineage: Bacteria > Acidobacteriota > Terriglobia > Terriglobales > Acidobacteriaceae > JAIQFF01. The sequence continues at coordinate 165,611 of CAWCHA010000003.1, forward strand.
TCAGCATATCACGAGGACTCGCAGGCCAGGCCGGAACACGAGAGGGAACGCCTGGCTAACGGCTCCCGTAATATCCGTCTCTGGCCTGGACCACCAGGTCTTTCTTTTTCGCGGCGACGAGAATCTTGTGGTATCCCGACTCGGCTGCGTCCGCCCGGTCGGAGGTGTAACCCAGGCTGTATTGATTGCGCAGTTCCTCTTCGATGCGGGAATAGATTTGTTGAACCGGGTCCTTCTTGGAAACTTCGAACATGCGTCCGCCCGTTTCCTTCGAGATTCGCTCGAGCACTTTCTTTCCGTCGGCGTGTTGTTCCGGATAGCGCCGCCCGCCGCCGCCACGCCCCATTCCCGGTCCGCCCATGCCGGGGATGCTTATGCCGGTGCGGCCAAATCCTCCTCCCCCGCCGTAGGCCCCGTCATCTTTAAAGAGAACGGAATAAACGATGGTGTTCGCGCGCTGGGCTGACTCGATGGCCGACTCCAGACTCTCCCTGCTGCCCATGTCGACGCCGTCCGAGAGAACGATGAGAGCTTTTCGTCCCTGCTGTTTTTGCATTAGTTCGTCGGAGGCCAGGAAAACTGCGTCGTAGAGAAGCGTACCGCCGCCATGAGTGCCGGAGCCGCGACGCCCGCCGCCTCCGGAATTTGGATCCGGATCGCTGCCACTTTGGCTGGTACGAGTGAACCGCGGGGTGTCAACCGACTCCAACGCGGTCCGCAACTTTTCGTGAGAGGCGGTAAGGTCCTGGAGAAGTTCAACTTCACGGTCGAAGTGGATGACGAAGGCTTTATCTTCGTCTTCCCGCAGTACTTGTGCGAGGAAGGTTTCGCTGGCATCACGCTCTTCGCTCAGCACCTTTCTTTGGCTCATGCTGGTATCCACCAGCACGCCCAGCGTGAGCGGTAGATCGGTTTCACGCGAGAAATATTTGATGATTTGTGGGCGGCCGTCCTCGGTAAGCGTGAAATCGTCTTTGGCGAGATTGTTCACGATGTTTCCATGCTTGTCTCGCACCGCCGCCAGCACGTTGACGACTTTCACATGGACCGACAATGTAGTGACCGGCTGGTCGGCAGTGTTGGCCGCGGCGCGAGGAGAAGCCGGGGCCGACCGACGGTCATCCGACTGCGCGATAGCGGAAGCCGAAGCCACGATCAAAGCCAGGGTGGCGACGGCGCACCAGGCTAGAAGACGGTAGAAAAGAAACTTCACCAGCAAGCCTTTCTCAAAAACACTCAAAGTGTACAGGGGCTCGATACAATTAAGACCATGTGGGGACAACCGCCCTCGGTTGTCCAGTCAAGCGAAGCTCGACTATGGTTTTCGCCTGAGGCAGGCGGAACAGCAGCGTGCCTTAAACCTTCGTAATTATGAGAACGCGCGCCGCAGGAATTGGTTGTGAGCAGCATCGTAAAGCTTTGTAAAGTCCTTTAGCGTCAAGTTGCATGGAAGAAATAGCCTCACTGGGAATGCTCGTGGTTCTGTGCGCGCTATAGTGTGAAGGGGCGCGGCAACTCGTTCAGGCTCATTTTGAAGGTCTCCTCGAATGAAAAGGGTCGTCCTTCGCTTGCCAAGGATCTGGCTCGAAGTGGATATATGCAGTGTGGCCGATTGATATGCGGTACACGCCGGATCCTTCACGAGTAAATTCATTCAGGATGAAGCCGATGTTGTTTTCTTCAAACTGGGCGCCATCATAGGTAAACACCTCAATGACGAATGAAGTCTTATCAGACAAAACGTTAATCGCGCCGGTAGTTGATCCTTCCCCGGCCCGGCGGCCGGAGCGCACAACGATTCACGGCCGAACGGTTTCACTGGCTCCTCTGGATCCGATCGCCCACGGCGAATCTCTCGCTCAGGGTACGCTCGGGGAGGCGGGAGGCCGGTTGTGGCAATACCTGTTCGAAGGGCCGTTTCCCGATCGGGGGGCGTTCGATGTTCATCTCCGGAAGATTGCGGCCTCCGAGGATCCGCTATTCTTCGCTATATTGGCTTCACGGTCGAACTCCGCGGTGGGTTATGCCTCCCTTATGCGGATCGAACCGGCACATCGCGTGGTTGAAGTGGGCAACATCCTTTACACTCCCCGCCTCCAGCAGACCACCATGGCGACTGAAGCCATGTACCTGATGGCGCGGTACGTGTTCGAAGACCTGGGTTACCGGCGCTACGAATGGAAGTGCAACGCTCTGAACGCGCCTTCGCGCCGTGCGGCTCTCCGCTTCGGTTTTACTTTCGAAGGAATTTTCCGGCAACACATGATCGTGAAGGGGCGTAACCGCGATACCGCATGGTTCTCCATGCTGGATTCAGAATGGCCGCAGCGCAAGGCGAATTTCGAGCGGTGGCTGGATCCTTCAAATTTCTCGCCGGAGGGCAAGCAGAAGGTTTCTCTCTCTTTGCTTAATCAGCCCCCGCTCGATCGGACCGAGCTCAATCAAGTCCCACGCGGGTAATCAGGAACCGTTAGGCCGAACCCCAAAGTCACGGTCCTTCAGTGCCTGTCGGATTACCGACCTGGAGAGGAACGGGCCCGCAGGAAATCTGAACGCGCCTAACTTGAACGCTTTCCGTGGGATGCGCCTATTGGTGCCCTCGTCGTAAGCAGGCTGGTCTTGGAACACGTTGTTGTCTGGCTATGTCCGAACAACAATTCCGCTTTTCCGACGAAGAGTGATTTAATCCGCAAATGACTGGTTTCAATAAACAATTGTGCTACGAGTCCCAGACTTGGGAGCGGAAGGAATTGCCGGCATGAGTTCTCCAGGCACGAGCGTAGCAATGGGTCGGGTGCTTCTGGTCTGCAATGACGGTGCTGTAATCGAGCATTTGACAGAAAGCATGCACCAGCTGGCGATCGCCACGGAAGTATGCCTGCACGCGGAGACGGCTCTCGGCCTGGTGAATCTCAAGAAGTTCGAAGGCATCATGGTCGACTTCGAAATGGAAAAGGCAGACCAGATTATGGAGCGGCTCCGCCTTTCGCCCTCCAATCGGACAGCCGTTACCTTTGCCATCGCCGCACCCGGCAGGACGATCGGCCCTGGGATCCAACCCAATTTTTTGATGGAAAAACCGCTGTCCCCTGCCTCAGTGGGCCGCACCCTCAAAGCCGCTTTCGGAATGATCGTACGGGAAAGAAGGCGTTCGTTCCGCTGTCCCGTCGACCTTCCGGCATCGATCCAGGTGAACGGTCAGCAGACAGACTGCAATCTGGTAAATATCAGCGAGGGCGGAATGGCGATCAACCGTGCCCCATTCCTGAAGCCCGGGGCTAAAGTGAGAACCCTGTTCACACTACCCGGCGAGACCGTTCGCTTCAAGATTGAGGCCGAAGTCTGCTGGTACGACGAAAAAGGCCGCGGAGGCCTGCGCTCGCTGATGATTCCATCGGAGCAGAAATCGATCCTGCAAGTATGGCTGGCGGCGAAACTCGAAGAAGACCTGCCGGAATCGGTTGCCCGCCAATTCCGCAATGAATAGTTACTCAGGACACTTGTCCTGAAGGACAGGTAACAGAGCCTGCGGTTACGTGTCCCCCTGCGGTAACACTGCTCGTACTTCGTAACTTGTTGCCTCAACCGGGCCAAACTAATCTCAATAGTATGTGGCCACACTCTTTGCTGTTCTCCTCCGATGAGGAGGCCTCACGCTCCCTGAGCATTGCATTCACGGAGCTGGAATTCGAAGTTGAAACTTGTCCCGAGATTTTCGGGGCGGTGGAGAAAATCACCCGCCGCAGTTTCGATGTCGTTGTTTCCGACTGGAATGAAGGACTCGAAGCGGTATTCCTGCTCAAGACTGTACGGGAACTGAAAGCCAATCAAAGGGCTTTTACCATCGCAATTGCCGGTGCGGAAGCCGCGACGGCTGCCCGCGAAGCCGGCGCCGACCTGGTCTTGCGCCCTGCGCTGGAACCTGACCAGATCAAGTATGCATTGCTGAACTGTGACTCGTTCCTGGTTCAGATGAAATCATGGCTGCCCAAGGCGGCGCAGGCGTCGGGTGTAAATGTCAGCGCGAACCGGCCGGCAACGGTGCCGGTGGCCAGCCCGCGCAGCACGCTTCCGGCGAGCGTTCCTGCACCGATCTCCGCTTCGGATTCGCGCCTGCGTTCATGGCCCTCCCCACCTCCACAACGCAAGGAGCAGAGCGACGCGCCGGTGGTTGCGGCAGAATCGATTTTTGAAGACGATCTGCTGTATCGATCGCGAGTGCAAACTCTGTTTCATACCCCCGAGCCAAGTTTCTCGTCATCCACGACCCTGCCCAAAAAGGCCCGAAACCGGGTGCTGCCGGGTTTGGCGATTGCGGTAGCTTTTCTCTCCGTCGGATACGTATTCAGCGAACCGTTACGCGGACAAGGCACAACCGCTTCCGTGGCCAAGATGTGCGGGCGCGTCCTGGAGCAGACGGAAGCGTGGCTGCATCGTCCTGATGAAGCCGCAAGGCCGGCGGCTGCGGTGCTGATGGGCGCGAACCAGGGCATGCAGTTCGCGCGCTCAGGCCAGAGAGTCGAGCATATTCACGTGGGTTCGACCGGCGCGCCTGCTCAATCCGAACCTGTTGCCAGTGCAGAGGAATTACCACAACCGGTCCCGGCTGAAACTGAACCGCCTGTCCGGCAGCCCACCTCGTCAACCAACGCAGATCGAATTCCGGAAAGCCTGAAGACAGCATCATTGCAGACGGCCAGCATGCGCACGGTAGCGACACGGATTGCGCCATCGCTTCTCGCCGCTCTCGAGCCGGTGTCGCTGTCTGAAGATCTGTCCCGCCGCCTGCTGCTGCAAAGGGTTCTGCCCAGCTATCCCGACCAGGCAGTGAAATCACGATTGCAAGGAGCGGTCGTGCTCCAGGCGTGGATCGCTCGGGACGGGACCATCCAGGACCTCAAATTAGTGCGCGGATCTTTTCTTCTCGGACAGGCAGCCTATCGTGCCGTGAAGCAATGGCGCTACCAGCCCTACCTGGTCAACGGCCGCGCGGTCGAAGCCGAAACATTTGTGACCGTAGATTTCAGGTTGCCTTAGCCAGCGGCTGAAACCCCGCTAAAACGCCACGGATTTCGCCGATCTCACGGATTAAGATCTGGGATCTTTTGCTTGCTTCTTGTTCCGTGAAAATCCGTGGCCGCTTTGCTTTGGGGAACCTCCCCTCCTTGCACCCATCTGATCAACCAGTTCACAACTTTTTACACATTTTCACTCCAGATTGACACCAACCCAGCCTCATTTGACTATGTTGTTCATGGGCCGACAGGAAGCCAGTGCTTCAGGCCCGGAAGATCTCCAGATGAAAACCAAACGGTGGAACGAAAAGACGCGGTTGCTCCTGACTCTCGAGCTCGCTGTCATTTTGCCCGCCGCGGCCCTGGTATTCCTGAGCGCATGGCATGTGCTGCACATTCAGCGTGACCGCGCGGTGGAAGCGGCCATCCAGCGAGACTTCAGCCAGGTGCTGATCATCTCCGAGAAGCAGATCAACCACAAGGCCTACGAACTCCTGGACGACGTGCGCATGGATTTCCCCACCCCCAGTGAGGCGTGCACTTCGAGTCTGGACAAGATTCTGGCTGCCCATCCTTACGCGGCGCACGTCTTTCTGTATTCCCCCGAGACCGGGATGATTTTCAGCTCCCAGCCCAACCGCCTTAAGAACGACGAATCGTTCCGCGGCGAGGGCGACAACCTGAACAAGATGTTTGAAGGTTGGCTGAAGATGGAATTCAGCAGCATGACCGAGAAGTTGGTCCAGAGCGAAAAGAAAGGCGTGCCTTATCTCTTTGATGGCGAATGGACGCCGAGAGGAGACAAGCATGTTTACCAATCCGTTGGGATGTTTCTGATGAAAGATCCAAAGACGGGAAAAGCGGCGATCGGCGGCATGGTCTTCGATGGCGAATATCTTCGCGACCGCTTTTTCCCAGAGATGCTGGATGACGTCATCAGCCGTAACGTGAACGATGCCCAGACCGACAAGAACCACGCTGTCATGATGCTGCGCGGCAAGTATGAATCTACAGCGCTGGCGCAGTCGAGTGGCTGGGATGACGGCGCACCCGAAGCGGAGCGCAATCTGGAAGGCGCGTTCCCGCAATTAACTCTGGCCATCAAGCTGAGAGGCACGACTCTCGCGGCCATTGGCGAGCGCTTCGCGCGCATCAGCTTTCTGACTCTGGCGGCCCTTTCCCTGGTGCTGGCGGGCGGGATTGCGCTGACCTATCGCAACGTCACCAAGGAGATGGCGCTGGCGCGGTTGAAGTCTGATTTCGTTTCCAACGTTTCACATGAACTGCGCACGCCGCTTTCTCTGATCCGCCTGTATGCGGAGACTCTGGAGATGGGACGGCTCACCAGTCCGGAAAAGTACCAGGAGTATTACTGCATCATCCGCAAAGAGAGCGAGCGCCTGACGGCTCTGATCAACAATATCCTCGATTTTTCGCGCATCGAGGCGGGACGCAAGGAATACGACTTCCGCGAAACCGACATGAGCGAACTGGTGCACAACACGCTCGATTCCTATCGCTACCAGTTGGAGCAGAGCGGTTTTCAGTTTGAAGAAAAGATCGACGACGTGCCGCCCATGCGGGTAGACCGCGAGGCCATGGCACGGTCGTTACTGAACCTGGTCAACAACGCTCTCAAGTATTCGCAGGACAGAAAGTTCATTGGCGTGAATCTCTATCGCGACAATGGCTCGGTGAAGCTGGAAGTAGTGGACCAGGGAATCGGGATCCCGCAACAAGAGCAGCAAAAGATTTTCGAGAAGTTCTACCGCGTAGGGGACCCGCTGGTGCACAACACGAAAGGCAGCGGCCTGGGTCTTTCGCTGGTGCGCCACATTGTCCAGGCGCACGGAGGCGAGGTTGCAGTGGACAGCGCGCCGGGACAGGGCAGCAAGTTCACGATTGTGCTGCCGGTCAGCCCGGTGAGGAACGGCAGTGCTGCGACCGCAGTCTAAGGATTTATTCATGACCAGAATCCTGATTGTCGAAGACGAGCCCAACATGGTGGCAGGCTTGCGCGACAACTTTGAATTCGAGGGATACGAGGTCATCACCGCGCCCGACGGCGTGGCCGGACTGGAACGCGCACTGAAGGAAGCTCCCGACCTCGTGATTCTGGATGTGATGATGCCGCGCATGAGCGGCCTTGATGTCTGCAAACAACTTAAGGCCAAGCGGCCATCGGTGCCGATCATCATGCTGACAGCGCGCGGTCAGGAAGTGGACAAAGTAGTAGGCCTCGAACTGGGCGCGGACGATTACGTCACCAAGCCATTTTCCATCCGCGAGTTGTTGGCCCGGGTGAAGGCGGTACTCCGCCGCGCCAAGGGCCTGCCGAAGGACCAGGAGAATTATTCCTTTGGCGAGGTTGAGGTAAATCTAAAGAGTTGTCAGGTATCACGCAGTGGCAAGTCGATGGATTTCTCGTCCAAGGAATTCGAGCTGTTGAAGTATTTCCTGTGCCATCCCGGCGAGACTCTGAGCCGCGACAAGCTGCTCGAAGATGTGTGGGGATACGACCGCTTTCCGACCACGCGCACTGTTGACGCGCACATTGTGCGCTTGCGCCAGAAGGTGGAACCGAAGCCGGACGAGCCGCGCTTCATCCTCACGGTGCACGGGACGGGTTACAAGTTTGTCGGGTAATACGGATTTGCGTATTTGGGTATATGGAGATGACTGTGCCGGAGATCAGTAAAATTCCAGTGACGCCCTACGTAAGCCATCCGATGCTGGCCCCGGTGAAGCGGGCCAGCGGGAGCACGCCGATCCGGGTGGACGATTCCGCGCTGATTCGCCAGGCCCAGCAGGGCAGCACCGCGGCGTTCGAAGAACTGGTGCGGCAGTACGACCGCGCCGTACTCCGTCTTGCCATTCACCTCACCGGCTCGCCGGAAGATGGTCAGGACATTTATCAGGAAGCATTCCTCCGGGCATACATCAATCTGGCGCGCTTTCGCTTCGAGTGTTCGTTCTATACCTGGATTTACCGCATCGTTACGAATCTTTGTCTGGATCATTTGCGCAAAAAGAATTCCCGCGGTCGGGACTTGCATACGACAACTTCACCCGACGGCGATCAAGAGGATGTTCTCGACCGCGTACCCGATCACAGTCCGTCCGCCAGTCCGGAGCGAAGCTTTGCCGGACGCGAGCTTCAGCAAACCATTGTTCGTGCCCTTGACCGCCTGTCGCCCCGCGAGCGGATGGTGTTCGAACTCAAGCACTATCACGGCATGAGATTGCGCACTGTCGCTGGAATGCTGAATACCACCGAAGGTACGATCAAGAACACGCTCTTCCGCGCCACCCACAAACTGCGCACGCAACTGGCAGAGGTCCGCTGAATTTGTCACGAACCGCGTAGGGGCGGACGCCTCGTCCGCCCAGCGGCGCGAAGCTCCGCAAGCTTTTCTCTTGATACCAGTCTGTCGAGCTGCGCTCGACCAGGGCGGACGAGGGCGTCCGCCGCTACGTGGTTTCATGCTGATTTACTGAGGTCGGGATCGAACGCCTGGTCCAGGTAAATCCAGAGAACGCGGGCGAAGAGAGATATGCCCGGAGCGAGAGGCAGGAATATCACCACGGCCCAGACGACAGCTTTGGTGATCCACCAGCCAGTGCCAGCCCATAACAGCCCGGCGATCAGGGCGATGATTACGAGCGCCAGGCCAAAGCTTATATACATCGCGCCCAAAAAGTATCCTTCTTCCCTCTGAAACTTGAGGCCGCAGACCGAACAGCGCGGGCTCATCTTCGGGAAACCCCTGAAAACGGAATAATCGAAGATTGCTCCTTGCCGACAACGGGGACAGCGTTGTCGGAAAATTGCCGCCATGGTCGAAGATTTTTCTGCACTTCGCATGCGTCGAATGATTATCGATTCTGAAACAGTCTAATCTTCCCGAATGATTTGGAGACAACCGCCGGGTTGTCCGGCCGAGCGCAGCTCGGCAATGGCTGTTATTTCTCAGATTCTCCAGGTGGGTTCGTGGTAGTGCTGCCGAGCTTTGTTCGTAGTTCGGAGGGACAACCGGAGGCGGTTGCCCCCACGTGTTCCGTTGATCGACGTCCTCTGAATCTTCTGCGTGGTTTATCGCGGGCTGCGGATCGTCAGCGCGTCGCTTTGGAATCTTCCGCGGGCTGCGGGTTAGCGGCTGCGATGCCTTTGTCCTCGGGCAGAGCGTCGTCAGCAACTACCATCTGCGCCTTCGGGGCCTCGGCGTGCGCGGCGCGGGCCCGTCGGGCAATCTCGCCCAGAGTCGGATTCATTGGCGGCAACGCTTTCGGCAATACTTGTGGGGCCCGTCGCTCGGCAGCGCCCGTGGCAACTGTCTGGTCGGTCGAAATCTTGGCTTCCGCAATGGTTTCCTGCGCAACCACAGCATGTTTCGGTTCCTGAGCGAACATCGGGGTAACCATTACCAGTCCGGCGATTAGTATCTGCGATAGCATTTTCATAAGATCGATGCCCCTGCTGCCGTTATAGGAAGCATGTTTAGGCCCACTGCGCGGCTTCGCCATCTCATTGAAAACAAGCCGGATAAGTTGAGGATATCCAGGTAATGTAGGGCAAGGGAAGAGATTTTCCATTGCTTCGGGGAAGCAATTTTCTCAGGGAACACGAAGTCAACCCCGCGTTTAGACTGTACCCTCATGTCGCTTCCTTCCATCTCGACGGCACGGGACCTTTGGGATACGCCACTTGTCCGAATTCCAGAGGGCTGGTTCTGGATGGGATCTGAGTCCGGCCAGGATAACGAACGTCCGGTTCATCGGGTCTGGGTGGACGAATTTCAACTAGCGTCTTGCGCCGTGACCAACGCGGACTATGCCCGCTATACAATCGCGACGGGGAATCCCCCGGCGCCGTTTTGTGACAAACCTGATTTCGGCGATCCCCGCCAGCCTGTGGTCGCGGTTTCCTGGTTCGAAGCAGTTCAATATTGCGAGTGGCTTAGTCAGTCGACCGAACGGGCTTATCGCCTGCCAACCGAGGCCGAGTGGGAACGGGCAGCGCGCGGCGGCGTTGAAAACCAGCTCTATCCCTGGGGAGACGCGTCACCGCGATCATTGCCGAATTACGAAGCACGGTGGCGGAAAGGGCCCGAACCGGTCGCGCAGTATAAGCCGAATGCTTTTGGCGTATACGACATTTGCGAAAATGTTCACGAGTGGTGCAGCGATTGGTATGACGCGAATTATTATGCGGTGTCGCCGGCGCAGAACCCAACTGGCCCGGAAAAGGGCGAACGCCGCGCATCACGCGGCGGATCCTGGCGGCATCACGTGAAAGCAAGCCGCTGTGCAGCGCGTTCCAGCATCCCGCCGGAATTCCATTACGCTGATTACGGATTTCGCGTGGCCTGCAACTCGTGAGTACTTATAGGAATGTGTGGGGGCGGGTCTTCGACTCGCCTAGACCGAGTTGAGCTCGGCAGCGAAGCGATGAAAACTGAACACTAGCTTCGGCTCGAGCCCGTTCCCGCCAGCCAGCGGAAAAACATATTGACCAGAGCGAGAACGATCGCGCCTTCGAAGGCCGCCCCGAAAGTGTCCACGTGAAATCCGGGAACCACGGCTGAAGCCAACTCGATCATGGCCGCGTTGATTACGAGCCAGAACAATCCCAGTGTTAGCAGCACCAGGGGGAACGTTACGATCTTGAGGAAGACTCCCAGGGTGGCGTTGACGAAGCCGATCACCAGCGCGGCGATCAACGCAGCCAGCGGTCCGTTGACGTGGAACCCCGGCACCAGGCGGGCCACGATCCACACCGCCAGCGCGCTCAATGCCCAGTTAAGGAGATGTTTCATGGCTTTCTCCGAAAGCAACGGTGAATATAGACCGCCTCACGGCCTGCGTGCAACTTGCGTCCCGTTTACCTTTGCGAACTTTGCGTTAATGAATTTGACCTGGCTGCAATCGAACGCAAATCTTAAACCGCAAAGGACGCTAAGAATTCCGCAAAGTTCAAAAAGAACGACGATCTTTTAAGGACGATCCTTGCGGCGCAGCATCGCTGCACCGATGGCACCGCCCACTCCGGAGAAGATCACGAAACCTAGCAGTATTCCGATCAGGGCGACGGTCAGAAGCACGACGATGCCTTGAGGAGTTTTGAAAAATTCCATGATCTGCTGAGCCTGCGGATCCGAATTGCGCGCCGCAGCTTGCTCCATTCCCTCCATCAGTTTTGCGCGGATCGCGTCTCCGGCATGCAATACCACGGAGCCAATCGACAGCAACGCGGCAAAAATGCCGGCGCCGAGGATGCCGGCTACCATGCCCAAACGGGCGCCCATCCAGGGAGTGACGTTGGCCACCGGGAGGCGCCGCCGGTAGAACACTACGGAGAGGCTTCCTCCGATCACCATGCCCAGCCCAAACCCAGCCAATGGGGTCATCATCAGCAACGCCGAGATCAGCCCAGCCAGCGCGGCGGCAGAAAGCGCCTGCGGCCATTGAATCCGCGTGGTCAGGGATGAAGTGAAGTAAGGCGGCAAAGACGGAGAGGAAGAATCATCGGCAACGGTGGAAGGCGTGTATGACTCAGGAACCGTAACCCGAATCTGCGGAGCGCGGCACTGCGGGCAGAACGCAGTCCCTTGTTCGACGTCCGCGCCACATTGATGACATGGATACTCCACTGACTTTCAAGTTACAGTACGGCGGCGAGCAGAGGCAAGGCAGGCGGGTGTGGGTCAGAGTGTATTTATATCTAAATTGCGGAGGTCATCCTGAGCTTGCGAAGGAACTAGTTGCGACGCGTATTCGCAATCGCGTGCTTGTATACCGTACCCGCCAAATCCTTCACGACTGAAGTCGTTCAGGATGACGCCGATGTTTCCCGACTGGGACGACCTTTGAATCTGAGCCGCTTTTAAACAAAAGCACGCCTTTCAATCTGAAATCTAAAATCTAAAAACGTCTTCAAATCTTTTCTTTCCCCTTGTGCATGCGCACGTACACCAGTCCGAAATCCGATCCTTTACCGTCATCGCCCGGCTTGATGGAAACGATGTGCTGGTTCTGTTCGGTGCCAACCTTCAGTTCAATCGTCTTTCCGTTCTGGTCGCTCTCACACTTCAGTTTCGAGTCGTCATCAGAATCGCCCGGATTCATGGTGGCGCTGGCATTGTCCTTGTTGGTGTGGCACTCCAGCACGCCCCCGTATTTTTTGAGCTCATCTTTGTAGTAAGACACCAGCTTTGCCGGAGGATCGTCTGAAAGATACTCAATCGCCACCACCTTGAGGCCAAACAGGCTGCTCGAAATATTGATGTGGGCATTGTTTTCGTGTTCGCTGTCGCTCTTCTCTTTCTTGCGTGCGCCGGGGTAAACGGGAAGGCCAACGTCGCGGATATCGGCGTCCTTGGCGACATGAAGAGCGCCCATGGGAGTTTCGATATCGACATTTTTCTCTTTTCCCTCGCTGTCTTTCTTTACATTGACGTTGCAGGCTGGCAGAGCCAGCAACACCGTGAAAGCCAGGGCAGTGATGAAAGCGAGCGGTGTCTTAATGCTGATTCGCTTGAGTGTGCGCATGTTGAGGTCCTTCTTCTGCGATTTGTGCCGCGCGCTCAATGCCGGCGCCGCGCTGAGCGATGTTCGGAATGCTCACGGGCAAATGGCCCCGAATGGCGATCTCGCCAAAGAGAGCCTTGACCGCGCTGATCTCTGAAATACCGGCGTTGGAAAAAGTGCAAAGGTAATTCTGTACGGCCGGAAAATCCTGCGCGACGTACGGATTCCCCATGGCGATCACCGCGGTTTTCTCCGCCGCGTGATCCAGGATTGCTTGCAGCAAAGCGCTGCTGGCATCGTTGAGCGAAATCGAGTTGGTCAAACCGTTCGTGCTCTTCATGGCCTTACCAGCGGTGGGCACTACAAACACAGCGGCAATTACGGCCTGTGCCTGATCGACCGCTTTCAATATTCGTTCCGCCATCGCAGCGGCGATGCGAGGATCCACATAGATCACATTGGCCTGCGGCACGCGTGCCTTGATCGCGCGCTCCAGGGCGCGGCCGGATTCGGTGCGCACATCATCGGACAGCACCAGCGCCACGACTCCATTGCGAACTTCTTCCACATGTTGATACGGAAGTCCGGCTTTAACAGTTCCCGATTGTTTCAAGGGCAACAGCTTCCCATTGTCGCGGACCAGGGTGACAGCGTCATCGGCAATTTGTTGTCCTATGGCCAGGTTCTCGGGTTTGCCGACAATTTCAGGCAAAGCGTCTACATCCACCAACCGGGCTTTGTTCAGTCCTAGTGCCGCTTTTGCTTTCAACAGCTTGAGTACGGACGCATCCAGGCGGGCGGAGGAAATTTCTCCGCTTTTCGCAGCCTCGAGCAGAGAGTTGTAGGACGCGTCGAGGTCAGCCGGAATGATCAGCAGATCGTTTCCAGCTTTGAACGCTTCCACCGCCGCACGACCGATGTTGGCTGAATAAAGATGGGTAAGGCCGGCCATGTCGAGAGCGTCGGTCACAACGATCCCCTGATATCCAAGCTCGTGTTTTAGCAGATCCGTAACGATTGCCGGGGACGTGGTGGCTACGCGATTGGGATCGGGCTCCAGCGCGGGCACGGTCACATGCGCCACCATGACGGAATCAACACCGGCGGCAATGGCTTTACGGAAGGGCGCGAGTTCGACGGAATTCAGGCGCGCCCGGTCGCCGGTCACCTGGGCAACGCTAAGATGGGAATCGGTTGCGGTGTCGCCGTGACCAGGGAAGTGTTTTGCCGTGGTCATCATTCCGCCGGCACGAGCTCCGCGAATATAGGCGGCGACCATGTCGCCAACCTGTTCAGGATCCTCTCCGAATGAACGTGTATTGATAATGGGATTCGCCGGGTTGGAGTTGACGTCGGCGTCGGGAAAAAAATTCCAGTGTATGCCGACCGCCCGAGCCTCCTCGGCAGTGATGCGGCCGAAGGCCTTTGCATAGTCTTCCTTGCCGGCAGCGCCAAAGGCCATCGCGTGCGGAAATTCAGTGGCTCCCCGCAGACGCATGGTCACCCCGCGCTCGAAATCCGCGGCGAACAGCAATGGAAGTTTGGAGTCCTTCTGCAAACGGTTAAGAAGTTCGGCGGCCTCATAGGGTTCACTGCGATAGAGAAATGGAGGCTGCCACGGCACCGTCATGGCGAACGATCCAACGTGGTACTTGTTCATGGTGTCGCGGAGTTCCAGATACTCGGGGCTGCTGACATTGAGAAACTCGGCCCGCACCCAGATCATGAAGAGTTGTCCGACTTTCTCCTCTAGAGAAAGGCCGCGCAGCGTCTTTTCCGCCCACTTCTCGCCGCCATGGTCGAGAAACGTCGGGCCCGCGTGTTGATATTTTTCCTTGGCGAAGCCGGGTAGGACGGAGCAGAGCAGTACGATAAAAACTGCGAAGAGCCGGATCATGGAAGGACGATAGCACGGTGAGCTGAGTGTGTCAGTTAACGGCAGAGAGTCAGTTCCCGTATCCTTTTGGCTTGAATTACGTAGGGGCGGACGCCATCGTTCGCTCGGTCGAGCGCAGCTCGACAGATGTTACGTCAGCGAAACTGCTCGAAGGATTTTTGCAGCAGCAGCAGATCTGCGGAGCTTCGCTCCGCCAGGCGGACGAGGGCGTCCGCCTCTACGCGGACCGTGCGATCATGGATCAATTTCTCTGGGCGCGAACCTTGGCGAACTCTGCTACCCGCTCGCGCACGCTGAGCACGTGTCTGGGCAGGTTGAGGCGGCTGCCTTCTTCAAGAATGGGAACAAGTTTGTCGAACTCCGGCCCCGAATGCGATCCGGTGATGACGATACGAATAGGATGAAACAATTCTTTTCCCTTCGTGCCGGTCTCCGCTTTCACTTCGTTCACCAGAAGCTTGAAGCATTCGGGCGTTAGCTTTCCGGCCTTTGCCGATTCATCTTCAAGGATCTTTACCGTGAATCTGGCGAAGACCGCTTCGGTATTCGACCAGCCGAGCACCTCGGCGTTGTCAGGCGCGGAAAGGGCCGTCTTGGCGTCCCAGTTGAAAATCAAAGCCGCACGGTCTGGAAGCTGATCGAGACGGTCGACGGAGGGCGCCAACAATTGCGTGACCTCGGTGAGCCAGGAGCGAATGTCCTCGTCCACCTGAATTTGAGGAGTACTTTCCGCGCTTAGCCACTTCGCGTCGTTCAGCTCGATGTAACCAGCCTTGGAGAAGAACCATGCGGCCAGCGCCGTCAGATTCCCCGTCGGCCAGGTCTTGATGTAGTGCCGGTTCAGCCAGTACAGCTTCTCCATGTCAAAAACGGCGGCGGATGGCGTGACCCGTTTCAGCGAAAATTCCTTCTTCAGATCTTCAGGGTTGAAAATCTCGCGAGTGCCGCCAGTCGGAGCCCAACCCAGAAGGGCCAGATAATTCACCAGCGCGTCGGGAAGCACTCCCATGTCGCGGAAGTTGGCGATTGAGGTGGCTCCGTGGCGCTTTGAGAGGCGTTCCCGGTCACTGCCTAAAATCGTGGAAAGATGCGCGAACTCCGGCACCGGCCAGCCCAGCGCTTCGTACAGCTGCCACCTGCTTCGGAGTATTCGAAAGATGATCGTCGCCACGAATGACGTGCGTAATCTTCATCAGCGCGTCGTCGATCACAACCACGTAGTTGTAAACCGGCATCCCATTCGAGCGCAGGATGATGGGATCGCTCACCACCTCGTTCGAGAACTCGACATCTCCATGCACGATGTCGTGAAAGCGGATGGGATGCTCGGGAATCCTCAACCGGATGGCGCAGGACTCTCCAGCTGTCCGTCGCTGGGCGGCTTGTGCAGGATCGATTGCCCGGCATTTCCCGGAGTAGATAGGCTGGCGGTGCTCCGCCTGGGCGCGCTCCCGTTCTTTCTGTAATTCCTCTTCCGTGCAGAAACACAAGTAGGCCTTGCCCTGATCTACCAGACGCTCGGCGTGTTCCCGGTAGACCTCCCCGCGATCGGACTGCCGGTAGGGAGCGTACGGGCCGCCCAGGTCAGGCCCTTCGTCCCAGTCGAGGCCGAGCCATTTGAGATCGGCGATGAGCTGGTCTTCGAAACGGGATTCGCTGCGTTCGACGTCCGTGTCCTCGATGCGGAGCACCATTGTGCCGCCGCTTTGCCGAGCAAAAAGCCAGTTGAAGAGCGCCGTGCGCGCATTGCCAACGTGGAGCTGGCCGGTCGGAGACGGAGCAAAACGAACGCGAACAGGGGAGTTAGGAGTCACCAAAAGATGTTAGCAGACCACCCCGGCCGACGTAGGGGCAGGTGTCCCACCTGCCCAGCGGAGCGAAGCTCCGCAAAAGTGTTTGCGCGGGGAGGGTGAATGTGGACGCTCGCGCCCACATCAACCTACGTGGTCTGCGGTGGCGCGGGCGCCATATAGGTTCTGGTGATGCGGTCGTGCCAGCAGAGTTGGTCTTCGTCCAGGAAGCACCAGGCATAGCCCAGTCCTAACGACAAGCCGGACAGCATAGACGTCAGCACGCGCCAGCGGCGGACGCGCAGCGGCACCGGGCTGCCGTCAAAGCGGTGCAATTCGAGCCTGGCCAGCTTTAGTCCGAGGGTGGTGCCGCTGTAGACCAGCAACAGGTACTGATAGGCGGACCAAAGCGCCCCGATCAGAAGAATGCCGGCTCCCGCTATTTTAGCGAGCGGAGGAACCTCCGCGGCAAAACGGTAAAAGACGAATGCAAAAGCCGCGAAGGCCGACATCACCAGCGCAAAATCGATGGCGGAAGCAGCCATGCGCCGTGCCATCGGCGCAGCCTGCAAGGGAATCTCGAATCCGGGCCGCCGTTCGTTTTCCGGCTGCTCGACCGGCTCGATGAGAATGCCGCCAAGGGCCGGTGGTGGAAACGCCAGCTCCGGGGCTTCGATAATCCGGGGACGATCGAAGACCGGCTCAGCCAGTTCATCCAGCGCCCTCGGCGCTGGGTTGTAGCTGGCAAACTCGATGATCTTGGCCGTGGTTTCGGTGATTGCGGCGGGCATGATCCGCGGCAGGCTCACCGGCTCGGCCAGCGTGATGCGGGGAGCAGCGGCCGAATGCACGTAATCCACCGTTTCCCGCGCGGTAAAGACAGGCGGCGGTGATGGCGGCTGCATCGCTGCAAGTGTGGCGCTGAGATTCGGCTCGGGCTCGAACTTCAACTGAAGCGAGGGATAGCGCGGTTCCCGGGTACGACGACGCGCCCGGTAATGATTCAATCGCTCCGCTACTTCGCGGCGCCACGAGTCAGGATCCACTGGCAATTGCGGTGCAGCTTCGGCCGACGAGGGCGCCGGGTTTTCCAGGGCCTCCGCTCTCATCTCCGTCGCGGGAGAGAACTGTGCCTGCTCTACGCCATGTGTGTTATCAGGTGGCTCATCCTCGACGATGAACCGGGGGAGCGCAGACCTGGGCTGACCGCTCACGGCAGTCTGCTCCAGGCTGGCAGCAAATTGCTGCTCGCTGGCATCGTACGCTTCAGGATCAATCAGACTTGCTGAAGCGTTTTCCTCTTCACCTGCGGGAACATCGGGTTCGAATCTTGGTTTCATGAAGGAGTGATTGGGCCCAGGTGAGCTTTCAGCAGCAGAGTGACAGCGATGTGGCAAAACATGAACTGCTTCCGCACAATGATACAGCTCCGCGAAAACCAGGTTGTGTGCAAACTTGGCGCCTCATTACGATCTTGTCCTCGAATGTACCTCGAACTTTGCCACTCGGGCTGGAGCGTGCTAACGTCAAGTTATCCCTGCATGGATATTCTCACTCGGGTCTTCGTCCGCTTGCGATGACATCCCGCACTCGATTCCTTATCACGGCGGCGTTTGTTTGTCATCTGCTACTCGCAGTGCCCGTAGTTACCAGCCAGTTCCTTTTCGCCTCCGACACACCGAAACCGTCAGCGGTGGCGGCGCCCTCGTCCGTCCGGGAGCAGGATGTCACTATCCGCGCCCTGCAACAGGAAAAAGACGGCGCAGTATTCAAGCTTCGGGGACAGGCGGAGATCCACTACGGAACCTACATCCTGTATGCCGACTCCGTCGATTACAACTCGGATACGGGAGAATCGATTGCGGACGGCCACGTAGTGCTCGATGGCGGCCCGAACGACGAGCATGTCGAGGCCACTCATGCCACCTACAACGTCCGGTCGGAATTTGGACGATTCGAACAAGTGGTCGGGACCACAGGCATGCATCTGCGGGGTAAGAGAATGGTCCTGACCACCGAAAATCCGTTTTCGTTCACCGGACGGGTGGTGGAAAAGACCGGTCCCGATCATTATGTGGTTTACGACGGAACCATCACTACCTGTGAACTGCCCCGCCCCAAGTGGAAGTTCGATGCCCGCAAAATCATTGTTGAAGCGGGCGGCAATGCCACTATCTATCAGAGCACGTTCAAGCTCGAGGGTGTTCCGGTCTTTTATTTCCCTTTTGCCACCCACCCGGTCGAGCGCGAGCCGAGACAGACTGGATTTCTCATTCCCAACATCGGGAACTCTTCCATCAAGGGGACGATCTTCGGGGAATCAATCTTCTGGGCCATCAATCGCAGCATGGACCTGACCGCCGGAGCGGAATATTTCACTCGCCGCGGTTGGGCGCCGCAAATCGATTTTCGTGCCCGGCCTAGCGAGAAATCCTACCTGGAGCTGAACTATTTCGGCGTCTTCGATCGCGGTATCGGAAAACCGCCGGTCGATCAGGGCGGACATGAAGTGAAGCTCAACGCCGAGGACACCTTCGGACATAACTTCCGCGGAGTTGCCAGCATCGACTATCTGAGTTCCTTCGTTTTTCGCCTCGCCTTCAACGACGTCTTCAGTCAGGCGGTGAACTCCGAGGTCAAGTCGGAAGCCTTTCTCTCCAACGCAACTCGCGGTTTTTTCTACAACAGTTCCGCGCAACGCTATCAGAACTTTGAAAGCACAACTCCGGGGGACGTGATTACCATTCTTCACGCTCCCAGTTTTGAGTCGTCGAGCGTAGACCACGTGATCGGGCACTCTCCGTTTTACTGGTCCTATGATGCGGCTGCCGAGGGGCTGTCCCGCAGCGAACCTTCCTTCCGGACAGCATCTCTGGTGGGACGTTTCGATCTGCGTCCCACGCTGTCCCTGCCACTGGTGATGCACGGTTGGTCGGTGCGCCCGGAACTCGCCCTGCGCGAGACTTTCTATACCCAGCAACTCGCGCCCAGCGCCGCCGGCAGCGTCGGAGTGGCGCAGAGCGATGTAATCAACCGCAAGGCAGTCGAAGGGTCGGTGGAAATTCGCCCCCCATCACTCGAACGTGTCTATGACCGCGAAATATTAGGGCGCAAATGGAAGCACGTGATCGAGCCTCGGGCTACATATCGTTACGTCACCGGTGTCGACAATTTTGCGCGCATCCTGCGTTTCGACGAACGTGACATTCTGAGTAATACGAGCGAGGTCGAATATGCGGTGATCAATCGCCTGTACGCCAAACGCATTTCGGACAAAGTGGAAGATTGCGACGCCACGGGTATGTCGATGCTGACGATAGGCCGTCCCGCGGCAGCGAGCAGTGTTCCGTGGGAGCGGCCCCAGGATCGCGGGGAAATTCCTTGCGTGGCGGAGCCGAGGGTAAGGGAAGTCGTCACTTGGGAGCTGGCCCAGAAATACTTTCTGGATCCAACTTTCGGCGGGGCTTTGGTTCCCGGGCAAAGGAATGTGTTTACCACCACCGCTGATTTCACCGGCATCGCTTTTTTGAACGAGGCTCGGCGGCTTTCTCCGCTGATCTCCCGGCTTAAATTCCAGGCCACCAGCCGGACGGAAGCCGAATGGGACATCGATTATGACTTCAAACACGACCGCATTAACGCCAGCACGGCATTCGTGAACTATCGTTTCGGCCCATTTACCATTGGCGGGGGAGATGCGTATCTTCTCGCTCCCAGCGATACGCCCACGCCAGCGGCACAACAGACGTTCAATCAGTTTCGCGTACTCTTCGGCTACGGACAGCCCAACAAGCGCGGCTTCAGCGGCGCCACCAATCTTGGGTTTGACGCCAATCTGAGCTTTCTTCAGTATGCGGCCGTGCAGACCGCCTACAACTGGGATTGCTGCGGCTTCAGTGTCGAATACCGCCGTTTCGCCCTGGGATCGGTCCGCAACGAAAACCAGTTTCGCTTCAACTTTGCGCTCGCCAATATCGGTTCGCTAGGGAATCTACGCCGCCAGGAAAAGCTATTCTGAAATGTGGGTATGTGGGGAAAACCGCCCCCCGGTTGTCCAGGTCGAGCGAATTCTCGACAATGTTTTTGTGAGCGGCAACGATCAAACGATCAGAGGAGCGTTGCTCCGCCGGGCACCGAGGGCGGTTGTCCCCACATGGTTTTTGCCAATGGTCCTTATTGCACCGTAACCGTCACAGTTGCCGTGCTGCGTCCGTACTGATTGGTGGCGTAGAGCGTGTACGTGGTGGTTTGTCCGGGCTGGACGGTCACGCTCGTGCCGCGTACAGCGCCGATCTGCGGAGAGACGATGACGTAGCCGGCATTGCTGACATCCCAGGCTAAAGTCGCGCCGGTCCCGGAACTCACGGTATTTGGAGTTGCGGTGAAGGTGTTGATCGTGGGTGCGGCGCCTTGCGGTACGTTCGACCCGGTATAAACCGTGCCCATCTGCACTACCTCAAAAGCCGATGCCGGTACATGTCCCAGGTTGTGCAAGTCGTCGTTGTCCCAGCGAGTGTCGGGTGCGCCGCTGATGTACATGGCGCTGCCGTTGTCGGCCATGATCAATCCGTACTTCTTCATGGCGGTGAGAATCACCCGCATGTTGGTAGAAAATCCGGAAATGTCGTAGCCCGATTTGAGGCGCAGGCGCATCCCCATGGGAGGCGCACCGGCGTTTGTGGAGTTGCCCGCTGCATGGGTGGCTGGCAGCACCATCGCGGCCTTGCTCTGCGGCAGCGTAAAACGGATTGCATGCTGAATCTGTCCGGCAGCCACTTCGTCGTACCGCACCAGGCCGGGAAAGATCGGCAGGCCGGCCGCATCGGCGGAGGTCCACGTCCACGGACGCTGTTCGTTCGCCAGCAAATCCCAGACCGCTGCCGACGCGGCATTCCAGCTTCCATTTCCGTTGGGGAAAGCGCTGTACAACTCGTAGAGAAAGCAATTGCTGTTGTCCAGCACCAGCACGTGACGATCGCCGTTGCCCGGATTTGGATCGCCCTCGATCGATGCAGTTCCCGGTACCGGCATCGGTCCAGGATCGCTCTCGTCGCCGTAAGCGGTAAACGTGATGCCGACCGGCGTCTGAGCTCCGCCTACCACCGAGTACGGAATTCCGATATTCGAACCCTGGTATTGCCCCGATCCGAAATCAGCATGCATTCCGACGGTCGGTCCGATGAAGTTGATGATGGCGTTCGAGTTCGAATCCGCCGGCGATCCGGAAATATCCTGGTTCCAAAGATTGTCGCTGCCGAAAGGACGAAACCCGTTGAGACTGCCGCCTTGCCCCGTGGTCATCGCGCTGCAAGCACTTTGAGTCGCGCCCGAGCCGGATCCTCCGGAACCCGAACCGCCCGAACCGTTGCCTCCAGATCCACTTCCGGTACCCCCGGAGCCGCTTCCACCGCTGCCGGAACCCTTTCCACCCGAGTTCGCTGTAGAGCCACTTGTGCCCCCGCCGCAATTCGCGCAAGCAAGTGCCAGTGCAAGAGTGGCCATGGCGGCCATCAGTCTCTTCCAGGAAAAATGCATGGTCCCATTGTCACAGGAAATGGAAAACAAGCCATGTGATGGCAGGCCATGTCCCGCGGAAAATCAGGACATGTACCGTTAGCATCTGGCGAAAGGCGGGAACGATTTGGTGAGACGAACACAAACTGGCACCGGACGGCGTCGTTAGTTGCATCAAGGCCGTCCGAGCCAGCAGTGATTTGGGGAAGCTCTATGCGGTCCGGCGCCCCATGATGAAATGAAGGATCAGAGAGATCACTGCAAATACGAGAAGCAGGTGGATCATTCCACCAGCTACGTGAAACACAGTAAAGCCGCCAATCCACGCTACCAGCAGGATCACAAAAAGGATCGTCCAGATGCTCATCGCGTTTTCTCCTTAGTCGCCGTAAAACATTCCGGCGACAACACTCAGATGCGGGTGCCAAGGAAAGGTGCGCCCGAACCACTACCGTGGATACTGTACATGGTCGGGAATAACTACTCAGAGTCGTCAGATTTCCTTTGCGCCCTTTGCGGAATCCTTCGCGTACTTTGCGGTTAAAGACTTTGACCTCCGCAGCGTTCCACGAAGAACTAACCGCAAACTTCGCAAAGGATTCGCAAAGCACGCCAACACTTCTGGTACCGCCGGTTGGTTCGACTGGCAGTGGTACAAGGCCTATGACATACTTGGATCGCTTACCACTTTGCTAGGCAAATTGGCCCCGTAGCTCAATGGATAGAGCATTCGGCTTCTACCCGAAGGGTTGCAGGTTCAAATCCTGCCGGGGTCACCATGCCTCTCCAGCCAAATTTGTTGCACGCCGATCCCGCCTGAAATACCCTCTGTGACGCCACGCGGCGTAACGTAGCGGCTACGAAAAATCATGCAGCTCATAAATCGCTGGTCGGAAATCGGAATTCTGGCTGCGTTCCTGCTTGCGTGCGGCATGAAATTCGCGCATGCCGAAACCGGCCAGAACGCATGGCTGCGTTACGCCCCGCTGGAAAAGGCCGTGAGCTCGAACTATGAATCACTACCTGCTACGGTTGTGGTCTTAGGAAATTCTCCCGTCCTCGCGACCGCGCAAGACGAAATGATTCGCGGATATACGGGAATGCTCGGCAGGCCGTTGCGGCAACAGCATCAACAAGGGGAAGAAAAGAGCGTTCGCGAACCGGCAATCATTCTTGGAACCGTCGCCGAGATTCACAAAATGGCGCCCAGGTTTCAGCCTTCCGGCCCAGTCGGCGCGGATGGCTTCCTGCTCATCCACGTTGAAATTCTCGGCTTCGATTGTCTGGTAGTTTCCTCGTCGACAGACCGCGGGGTTCTATACGGCGTGTTCGCGCTTCTGAGCAAGATAGCGCGTAACGAAAACCTGACCACGCTCAACCAGGTGGAGCAGCCGCAGGTCCCGATTCGCTGGATCGATCAATGGGACAACCTGGATGGGACCATCGAACGGGGCTACGCCGGCCCATCGATCTTTTTCGAGAAGGGCAGCATTCGCACTGATTTGTCTCGGGCAAGAGAATATGCGCGATTGCTCGCATCCATCGGCATCAACGGTTGCAACATCAACAACGTTAACGCCGATCCCAAGATTCTGGACGACAGCTTTCTTCCGCAACTGGCTCGGGTTGCGGACGTGTTCCGTCCGTGGGGAGTGCGTTTGTCGGTGTCAGTGGACCTCGGCAGTCCTAAGTCTCTGGGCGGCTTGAACTCATTTGATCCCATGGATCCGCATGTTGCAGAGTGGTGGCGAGCGAAGGTCGACCAGATTTATCGCCTGATCCCCGACTTCGGCGGATTCGTGGTCAAGGCAGATTCAGAGGGCCGTGCCGGACCTTCATCCTATGGCCGAACGCCGGCCGACGCCGCGAATGTGATTGCTGCCGCGCTTCGCCCTCATGGAGGACTGCTCTTCTATCGGGCGTTCGTTTACGACCATCATCTGGATTGGCGCTATCCCAAAAATGATCGGGCGCGCGCAGCTTATGACATTTTTCATCCGCTCGACGGAAAGTTCGATGACAACGTCATCGTCCAGATCAAGTATGGACCGATTGATTTCCAGGCCCGCGAGCCGGTCTCGCCGCTCTTTGGCGGCTTGGAGAAAACGAATCAGGGCATTGAATTGCAAATCACGCAGGAATACACCGGGCAGCAGCGGCACTTGTGTTTTCTTCCGCCCATGTGGAACGAGATTCTCGATTTCGACATGCGCGTGAACCGCGGCAACACGCCGGTCAAAGATCTGGTTACGGGCAAGACTTTTCATCGGCCGACCGGCGCGTTCGTTGGAGTCGCGAACGTTGGTATGGATACGAACTGGCTGGCGCACCCGTTGGCCATTGCGAACCTTTACGGATTCGGCCGGCTGGCCTGGAATCCAAATCTCAGCGCAGAAAATATTGCCGAAGAGTGGACGCGCCTCACATTCGGCAACAATCGTAACGTAGTGCAGACTGTCGTCAGCCTGCAAATGAACTCCTGGCACGCCTACGAAAGTTATACCGGTCCACTGGGCGCGCAAACATTGACCGACATTCTTGGAAGTCACTACGGGCCGGGAATCGAATCCTCGGAGGGCAACGGATGGGGCCAGTGGCATCGCGCGGACCACAACGGAATCGGCATGGACCGTACAGTGGCCACTGGCACAGGATTCGTCGGACAGTATCCTCCCTCGGTCCAAGCCGGGTACGAGTCAACGAAAAACACTCCGGACGATCTGCTGCTGTTTTTCCATCACGTCCCTTACAGCTACGTACTTCATTCAGGCAAAACCGTGATCCAGCATATTTACGACTCGCATTACGAAGGCGCCGAACAGGCGGAACATTTCGTGCAGCAATGGAAATCTCTTCGGAACCTCATTGACGACGAGCGCTATACCGACGTCTTGGCCAGGCTGGAATATCAGGCAGGCCACGCCATCGTCTGGCGGGATGCAATCTGCAACTGGTTCTTCCGGACTTCCGGGATTCCTGATGCGAAGGGGCGCGTGGGCAATCATCCCGACCGCATCGAGGCAGAAGCCATGCAACTCGACGGCTTTACCCCGGTCAACGTCGATCCGTGGGAAAATGCCTCCGGTGGAAAAGCAATCGAATGCCGGGTGGCGTCAGGATGCTCCGCCAAATTTCGATCCGAACGCGCCGCAGGACTCTACGAGATAGACGTTCGGTACTTCGACCAGAATAATGGCGCGTCAAAGTTCCGTGTGCTGATAAACGATCATCCGATTGATGAATGGGTTGCGAACGGTCACCTGCCGGCGACGAAACCTAACGGGGACTCCTCCTCCCGGCGTAGAATTCCCGCGATCGTGCTCCACCCTGGTGATGAGATTGCTATTGAGGGATTTCCGGATGCACAAGAGCTTGCTCCGTTGGATTACGTCGAGTTGCACATATCCGAATCCAAATAACATCTGGATAACACATAAACGAAGACTGCTTATGTCGCCAATGAAAGTGCCGCGCTTTTGCCGGCTGATTGCTGCATTGCTCATCGCCCTCTCTTCGAACGCTCAAAATCCGACCGCCAACTACGACGAGTCTAAGGTCGGCTCTTACACCCTTCCGGACCCGCTGATTTTTAAGAATGGCGCTCCGGTTCGCAGCGCGCGGGACTGGAAGCGTCGCCGTCTCGAAATCATTGAACTCTTCCAGGCCAACGTGTTTGGCCGCAGTCCGAAAAAGAAGCCGGTCAAGTTCGAGGTCTTTGACACCGACCAGGCCGCGCTCGGCGGGAAAGCCATTCGCAGGCAAGTGACAATTTATTTTTCTCCCGATAAGAATGGACCGAAGGCAGACCTGCTTATTTACATTCCGAAGAGTGCTGGCAAGCCGGTTCCATTGTTCCTCACCATGAACTTCCGGGGGAACCAATCCGTCATCAACGATCCGGGGATCAGGCTGCCCATCCTCTGGGATCCCAAAACTCATGAGCGGCTGCGGGCGAGCGAAGAATCGCGAGGACAAGACAAGGAATTTGAAGTCGAGAAAATTCTCGCGCGCGGATATGGCTTCGCCACCATCTGCTACCAGAACATCGAACCAGATTTCAAAGGCGGCGTTGCGGATGGCATTCGCCCGCTGTTCTTCAAGCCCGGACAGAGCGAACCCGCACGCCAGGATTGGGGAGCGATCGGCGCCTGGGCCTACGGTTTAAGCCGCGCCATGGATTATCTCGAGAAAGACAACAGCGTCGACGCGAAGCGCGTCGCAATCATGGGCCATTCGCGGCTGGGGAAAACGATCTTGTGGGCAGGCGCAATGGACACGCGTTTCGCCATGGTGATTTCCAGTTGTTCAGGCGAAGGAGGCGCGTCACTCTACCGCCGTGATTATGGAGAAACCATCGCCAACCTGGTGGGCGCGTTTCCTTACTGGTTCAGCGCCAGTTTCCAGGGCTTCAACGGCCACGCAGATCGTTTGCCGGTCGATGCTCACGAATTGATCGCCCTGATTGCGCCGCGCCCGGTGTACATCACCGGCGGAGAAGATGACCGTTGGGCCGATCCCAGGGGCGAGTTTCTGGCCTGTGTGGGCGCAGGCCCGGTATTTCGCTTGCTGGGTGCGCAAGACCTTGGGACCGATCAGATGCCGCCCCTCGACCGGCCGATCATGCACACCATCGGCTTCCATGTGCGCACGGGGAAGCACGCGGTGACGTCTTTCGACTGGGACCAGTTCCTGACCTTCGCCGACATGCACTTGCGACAATGATGGTGCCGGAAGCTATTTTTCTACCACGCTCAACTTTGTTTCGATCAATTCCCGCGAGTTTCCCCCGACCATGATCTTGAAAGAACCAGGCTCGACGACGCGGTGCATATCGCGATTGAGAAACGCGAGTTCACTGAAACCGAGCGAGAGTTCCACCGTCTTCGTCTCCCCGGGCGCCAGCGTGATCCGGCGGAAACCGCGCAATTCTTTCACCGGTCGTGTGACCGAACTGACTTCGTCACGAATATAGAGTTGCACCACTTCATCGCCCGGCACTTTGCCCGTGTTGGTCACATCGACCGAAACTTTTGTGTCGCCTTCGGGGCCAATCGAATCGGGCGAGACTTTCACGTTCCGATAACTGAAAGTCGAATAGCTGAGACCCCAGCCGAAAGGAAACAGCGGCTCCGTGGTGCTCCCGAGATACTCGCGTTTAGCAGTGGGCTTCTGATAGTAGTAGTCGGGCAACTGTCCGACCGACCTCGGCACGGTAATGGGAAGTTTGCCGCCGGGATTGTAGTCGCCGAAGATGACGTCTGCGGCCGCCTCGCCGCCCTCTTGCCCGAGATACCAGCCGTCGAGAATCGCCGGCACGTTTTCTGCAACGTAATTGATGGAGTTCGGGCGGCCGTGAGTCAGGAACACTACTACCGGCTTTCCAGTTGCCAGAATTGCCTTGACGAGATCATCCTGATTTCCGAGAAGGTCGAGGCTGTCGCGATCGCCAGGATGCTCGACTGCCCAGGCCTCGCGTGAAGTCTGCTCGTTTCCACCAATTGCCAGGATAACAACGTCCGCCTTGCGCGCGACTTTCACAGCTTCCTGAATGCGCTTTGCGTTCAGCGCGGGATCTCCGAGCACGACTTTGTCGGCGTTCCAGTCCGGATCGCTTTCCGTGATTTTGCAGCCGAGCGAGTACAGAACCTCGGAGCTTGTCCCGACCTTATCGCGGATGCCTTGCAGAATGCTGACTCCACGTCCGGGGTTGTTACTGTAGCCGCCCAGATGAAGCTCAGCGGCATTGGGCCCGATCACGGCAATGTGCCTGTACTTCGCATTGTCGAGCGGCAGAAGGTTGTTCTGGTTCTTCAGGAGAATGATTGACTCATGCGCGGCTTCGAGAGCGAGCTGCTGATGCTCCGGGCTGTTGGTGATCTTTTCCGCCTGCTCGGGATCGGCGTAAGGGTCGTCGAAGAGTCCGGTCAGAAACTTTTCGCGCAGCACGCGCGAGACTGCCTGATCGACGGTCGCTTGAGCGATGCGTCCTTGTCGCACCTGTTCCGCGAGATCGCGAAACGTATCAGCGCCCGGGAGTTCGATGTCGACGCCGGCGTTGAGCGCCATTTTCGCAGCCTCGTCGTCCGTCGCCGCCACATGGTGCAGCGTGCGCAGATCGGAAATCGCAAAGTAGTCTGAGACCAGAAGGCCGTCGAATCCCCACTCCTGGCGGAGGATGTCAGTCAACAAATGCCGGTTGCTGTGCGAAGGGATGCCGTCGATTTCATTGTATGACGCCATCACGCTGCGAGCATGTGCTTCCTTTACTCCCACCTCGAACGGCTTCAGAAAATATTCGCGAATGACGCGCTCCGAATAATTTCCGGGACCGACGTTGGTTCCACCTTCGGGCTGTCCGTGCACGGCGAAGTGTTTGAGCGTCGCCATCACGTGAAATTTGTCGATGAACGGTCCGGCGCCTTGGAGGCCTTCCACAGCGGCTACCCCAAGTCGGGAAACCAGGTAGGGGTCTTCTCCATAAGTTTCTTCCGTCCTGCCCCAGCGCGGATCGCGTGCCAGATCGACCACCGGCGCCAGGCATTCCTGGGCGCCGCGCGCGCGAGCCTCGGCGGCGGTTGCGGAAAATACGTCGTGAACCAGAGCGGGATCCCAGCTCGAGGCCAGTGCAATCGGCTGGGGATACGAAGTACCCTTGGGTGCAACATGGCCGTGCAGGCATTCGTCGTGAAAAAGAATCGGAATTCCGAGGCGGGTATTTTCCTTCATCCACCGTTGCACGGTGTTGGTGAATTCAGCCATCTCTCGTGGACTGCGATTTTCGCTGGGCCGGGAGATCTCGCCCAGTCCTTGCTTCAATACAGTGGCTGCGCGTTCGGGCAGGAATACGCCCTTGTCGCCTAAAAAAGTCTGACTTGGGTCCTGGCGTGAAGAGGGGTTTTGCCAGCTGCCTTGCAGTTGGGCAACTTTTTCTTCCAGCGTCATGCGCGAGAGCAAATCCGTAACGCGCTGTTCAACCGGCAGGGAAGGATTGCGATATGCGGGAACGTCCTGGGCTCCGGCAGGCACCGTTACGAGAAGAATGAAAGCAACTTTCAACAACGCGTGTCGCCAATCGACGAGGATTGAGCCGCTATTTCTCATGAGGTTCTCCGCACAATAACGTTGTTTGTTAAGAGGCATGCGCAATATATCATCGTTAACGTACACGGATAAGAATCGTTTGTGTGGGGCGGACACTCTTGTCCGCCGCCGTTGATGTTGTTTTTGAAATGGCGTTTCTCGTACTGCGAGGAAGATCAAAATCAAAAGCGGCGGACAAGAGTGTCCGCCCCACACAATCCCCCCAACGGCTGCTGCCTATTTCGGCTCGTTGCTCTCTTCGACTGTGATGATCTGGTCTGGTTTTGGTGGCGGAATTTGCTGCTTCAGTCCGCTGGGCCACTCGATCTCGATTTTTTCTATCCTCGTGGCAGTCCCCAGTCCAAAGTGCACCCGTGGGTCGGAACTCGATCCGTAACTTCCGCCACTGAAAACATCTGCGCGTTGCCGAACTCCAGCGGAGGTCAGAAAAACTTTGGCCCCCACCGCGTCTCGCGGACTCTTCGGGCCGCCCACCAGCTTCAGCGTCAGCCAGTGATTCTTGTTCTTGACGACGTTGCGCAGAAGAGTTGGTGCAGAATCGATGTTGTTGATCACAACGTCGATCACGCCTTCGTTAAACAAATCTCCGAACGCCACTCCACGCCCGGTGATCACGTCCGCCAGGCCGCTGCCCGTGGCCGGGGGAACTTCCTGGAATTTCTTGCCGTCAAGATTGCGGAACAACTGCGGACGCTCCGCCCATGTCGTGCCCCAGTCCTGGCGGTCGACCTCGGGATAGACGTGTCCATTCACGATAAAAATGTCAGGGAGGCCATCATTGTCGAAATCGAGGAAGCCAGTACCCCACGCGAGGAAGGGAACCGTGGGATCCCCCAATCCTGCCTGATAGGTCACGTCAGTAAAATTTCCGCCGCCATCATTCCGGTAGAGCGTCTTGTAGTCGTCCGAAAAAGTTGTGGTGAAGAAATCCACTTTGCCATCGCGGTTGTAATCACCGACGGCAATACCCATGGATGCCTGCTCCCGACCATCCTCGCTGAGCGCGAATCCTGAACCGTAACTCACATCTTCAAAGGTTCCGTCGTGAAGATTACGATAAAAATAATTTGGCGTCGAATCATTGGCAACCAGCAGATCGACCCATCCGTCGTCATCGACATCCACAAAAACGGCTGCCAAACCGAAGTAGCCGTCGGGGTCGGAGACGCCGGCCTTGACACTGACGTCGGTGAAAGTGCCATCGCCGTTGTTGTGAAACAAATGATCGTGTTCTCCCGGCAGTCCGCGTGGACCGCACATCACAGCGATGCCTCGGAACTGGCAGAAGTTGGGAGGAATGCTGCCCTGCCCTGCGATCGGAGGATGGCCGGCGTCGAATTTTACATAGCCGGGAACAAACAGATCGAGGCGTCCGTCGTGATCGTAATCGCCCCAGGTCGGCCCCGTGGACCAGCCTCCAAGAGTCACGCCAGCTTTTTCCGCCACGTCGGTAAAAGTGCCGTCATGATTGTTGTGATAGAGACGGTTCTTCCCAAAATTCGCAACGTAGATATCCGGCCAGCCGTCATTGTCATAGTCACCCACAGCTACGCCAAATCCCCAGCGCTCGTTGGCAACGCCGGCTTTAACAGTGACGTCGGTAAATGTTCCATCATGGTTATTGTGGAAGAGCATGGCGCGAGGTGCGGGCTCGTTGCCCTTGAAAGCCGCAAGGGTGGAACCGTTCAGGAGATAGATGTCGAGCCAACCGTCGTTGTCGTAGTCGAGCAGAGCCACGCCGGATCCTGGAGTCTCGATGATCGACGTCTTCTCTGGCGTACCGGAACGATGATGAAAAATTCCCAGCCCGGATTTAGTCGTGATGTCTTCGAACACAACCGGAGCGCCGTCCACAAATCCGCCCGCTGTGATCGGGCGAGATTTGGAATCTTTGACCGCCGGATGTGCGGCGCCCGTCGACACACCCATGCCCTGCGATGACTTGGAATTCTTTTCAGGCGCCTGTGCGACAGATGAATCAGCGAAAAATAAAGTCGCCGCTAGAAATGCAAACAGTACAGAGGCGAAGCGCAGCGCCACGGACATCGGGTTGCATCGCTTTTCGACGGGCCGAGTTACGCGCGCGGTCCGTCGCTCAGGATTGAGGCTTCTGCTGTGGATAGGAATCATTTCCTGGGCAATACTAAACTGCCTTCTGCGCATCGGGTGTTTAAACCGGGTCACCGGGGGAAAGATGTCGAATATAGAAAGAAAGTGATCCACCTGAGTAACGATTAAATTCGCTTGCGAAAGAGGCGCAGAATGCCGATCCGAGGCAGGCAAGGTTCGACTGCGCACTGTTTTTCACCTATTGAAAAACCCCTAATGCTTGCCACACGATGGCTGCCAACCGCCGGCCAACGGCTGCTCTCGCAGGCGACAGAAATGGCAGCCGGCGAGGCGAGGCGGGGATTCCCGAATTCAGGAAAGCGATACCCTGTACGCAAAATTTTCTTGACAACGTTCCACGAATATAGGTAAAACCCTCCCGTCGTTAACGTTACCGGAATTTGGAAAAGTCTCGAATCCTTCGTTAACTTCTAAGGGGTGGAAAACCATGAGGTTTTTAATGGCTCCGTGTGCTAGAAGCCTTGCGTTTGCAGCCAGATACGGGAGACTTCGTAGTTTCCTTGTGCTCTGTGTATTGCTGGTGGGAGTGCCGTTTTTCGCATCTGCTCAAACTGCTACCGTCGTTGGAACGGTTACCGATCCGTCGGGTTCAGTTGTTCCGAAGGTAACCGTAACAGCAACACACGTCGAAACCGGCTTGGTCCGGACGACCGAGGCCAGCGATGCTGGTCAATATCTTTTCGCTGATATTCCTATCGGCCACTACAACATCAAAGCCGCAGCACCCGGGTTCGGCGTCTCGCAGCAGAATGACGTCGTACTCAATGTCGGCGATCGTACCCGCATTGACTTTGGCCTGAAGCTGGGCGCGGCCACTGAAACTGTCACCGTGGAAGCAGATGCGGTGAGAGTGCAATCGGAAAACGGCGAAGTCAGTTCCGTGATCACCGGTCAACAGATCACGCAGCTTGCCACCAACGGGCGCAGCATGTATTCGCTGGCGAACCTGACGCCGGGAGCTTCCAGTGGTCAGGCGGATTTTCAAATCCCGACTCCGGTGGGCGGCGACGCCGCCATGAGCTTTAACGGCCAACGCCAGAGCCACAACCTTTACATGCTCGACGGCGCGGAAAGCAGTGATCGTGGGGGTGGCGGCGGTTCCAGCGTGATGCCTTCGCTCGATTCGATCGGCGAATTCCGCATGCTTACCTCGAACTACAGCGCTGAATTTGGTTTGTCTTCCGCTGCAACCATGACTGCAGTCATCCGCTCCGGGACGACACAGTTCCATGCATCGGCGTGGGAATTCCTGCGCAACGATGCTCTGGATGCGCGCAACTACTTTAACGCCAAACCGGCCCCCGTGGCCGAGTTGCGATTCAACACCTACGGATTCAACCTCGGCGGTCAGGTTCCGCTCTGGAAGAGCCATCCCACATTTTTCTTCTACAACATGGAATGGCGCAGCCTGATTCAGGGCCAGACCCTCAATCAGACAGTGCCCCTCACCAGCGCTTACGGCGGCAATTTCGGCAGCACTTTAATCACGGTGCCGACCGCCGCGCAAGTCTCGCCTGATATCTTGGCGAAATATGCGGCAGACGGGCTTACGCCGGGTCAGCCTTTCCCCAATAACACCATTCCCACTGACTTGCTGGATCCCAATGCTCAAGCGCTCCTGGCGGCCGGTATCTTCCCCGCACCGACGGACGGCGCGCAATTCAAGGGTGGCAACAATTCCCCCACGAACGTGAGGGAAGAAATTGCCCGGGTTGACCACCAATTTAGCGATAAGTTCTCAATCTTCGGACACTGGGTTTCAGAACAGGTTTCCCAGGGGTTCGGAACAGCAATGTGGAGCGGTGACAACCTGCCGACGGCCAGCAACACCTTCGGCAATCCCTCTTACAGCGCGGTCATCCACGCGACCTACGTGATTAATCCACGGTTGTTGAACGAAATCGCGTTCAACTACAACGGCAACCGGATTAACATTATTCCGCAAGGCGTGGTCGAGCGCCCCAGCGGATTCACCCCACCAGAGCTCTTCCCCGGAAACAATTCGAACCGCATTCCGGAAATCAAGCTCGGTGGCGTGACCGGCGCCGACTACACAACGTCGAGCTGGCCCTGGCACAACAAGGCCGACGACTACCAGATCCGTGACGACATTTCATGGACCAGGGGAGCGCACCAGTTTAAATTCGGCGGCAGTTGGGCAATCTACAAGAAGGTCCAGGACCTGTTCGGCCAGACCCAGGGTGGGTACACCTTCAACAATACCTACACCGGGGTTGACTTTGCCGATTTCCTGCTAGGTTACGCCCAGCAGTACAACGAACTGGCGGTTCAGGACCACGGCAACTGGAACAACGTTTCATGGGCCGCATATTTCCAGGACAACTGGCGCGCCACAAAACGGCTCACTCTGAATCTGGGACTGCGCTGGGACGGAGTGCCGCATACCTACGAAGCCAACAACCGCATGGGTAATTTTTATCCCGGTCTCTACAATCCGGCGAATGCGGCGGTCCTTCTTCCAGACGGAACGATCAGCCCAGCCAGCCCGGGCTTGGGAACAAGTCCCAATCCAATCCTGGCAGGCTATCAGTTCTATCTGAACGGCATCGGCATTCCGGGAACGACCCCGGGAGTACCGAACGGTTTGGTGGACAATCACTGGGCCGCTTTCGGTCCTCGTGTGGGCTTTGCTTATGACCTGACGGGTCAAGGTAAGACGATCATCCGCGGTGGATTCGGCACCATGTACGAGCGCATTCAGGGCAACGACATGTACAACGCCGGTCCGAATATTCCGTTTAGCTCGTCAGTCACCTTCAACGGTGGCGTTCTTCTGTCGAATCCCAACACCAGCATCTCAACTGGCCAGACTCTGGCGGCACCCATCACGGTCGCCGACATCACTGGTCTTAACCGCCAAGAATACAAATTGCCGGTCAGCTACCAATACAGCTTCGGAGTGCAGCAGGCTCTGGGGAACAAGTCGGTAGTTTCGGTTTCTTACGTCGGAAACCAAAGCCGCCACCAGAACGACTATCGCGAAACCAACCTGCCGGATCCGAGCCTCCTGCCTGCTATTACAGCTGGCACTGCTGGCAGTTACAACTCGTTGGTCCCGTATCTCGGCTTCCATTCCATCAAGCAGTCGGAAACCGTTCAAAACGGGCACTACAACTCATTGCAAGCCGAGGTCAGGTCGCAGATGACTCGGGACATTTCGGTGCAGGGCGCCTACACGTTCTCCAAAGCGTATGACCCGGCGACCGGTTCCAACAACGTCCAGGACCTGAATGCGGTTTCCAATCCTTACAGCTACACCTACGATAACGGGCCGTCGAATTTGGATCGCAGGCATGTTGCCTTCGTCAATTTCATCTATGATCTCCCGTTCTTGAGGAATAGCTCCAACCGATTACTGAAAACCACGATCGGCGGATGGCAAGCGTCAGGCATCGTCAGCCTGGTCTCGGGCAATCCGATAAACATCAATGAGGGCGGTATTTCCTACGATCCGGTCACCGGAACTGGCAATATCAGCAATACCCTACCCAACTCGAATAACCGGCCCAACGTAAACGGCAGCGTCAGTACCCCCCACACCGTGAACAGTTGGTTCGGTACGTCAGCTTTTGGACCCACACTCGCGGGACAGTTCGGCAATTTCCCGCGTAACTCGGTGTATGGACCGGGACGACAGAACTGGAACCTGGCTCTCTTCAAGAGCTT
Source organism: Terriglobia bacterium (assembly GCA_963795245.1). Taxonomy (GTDB): domain Bacteria; phylum Acidobacteriota; class Terriglobia; order Terriglobales; family Acidobacteriaceae; genus JAIQFF01. The sequence goes on from CAWCHA010000003.1 coordinate 200,272, forward strand.
CGTGTTCAGCGAGTCGCGTGGCAGCCGTCTTGAGTTCCGTGCGGAAACCTTCAACACGTTCAACCACACGCAGTTCAAAGATGTCAGCTCAACCTTCTCGGCCAGCAATTTCGGGGATGTCACAACCGCTCACGATCCTCGGGAAATCCAGTTGGGAGTGAAGCTGATTTTCTAAATGGTGTTGCTGTTGTTGTTCTCGCCCCGCTCACATTACACCCCCGTGAGCGGGGCATTTTTTTGCCCACTGGATGCCGACAGCGTACCAATTCCGCTGGAACCTAAAGGCGTCAACTACAAAGGACACGAAGGTACGCGAAGGTGCCCTGCCATTTCCTTCGTGGACCCGGGTGCCCTTCATGGTTTACGCCTTTGAAGGCTGCGATATCATCGGAGGGTGAACGCCCTGGTTGAATCGACTGCGCTCGCGTTTCGCACGGCTTCCATGCGCATCCGGAAGACGAAAGGCCGAAACTTGAGGTTAGCGGCTCTTGTGCTGTTCCTGGCGGCCCGTGCGGGCGGCCAGACCGTTACTCCTGCCGACGCCATGGCTCTTGAGCAGCAAGGACACACGGCAGAGGCCATTCAAGCCTGGCGTGCAGTTACGAAGCAGAATCCGCGGGACGCCGGAGCTTTCGCCAGCCTGGGATTGGCTCTTGCCCGGCAGCAGAAATATACCGAAGCGGTTTTGGCTTACAGAAAAGCAGTCGCGCTGAATCCGAAGTTGCCCGGGCTGCAACTCAACCTCGGCCTCGCCGAATTCAAGTCAGGCAAATTCGAGGCGGCGATTGCGCCTCTTGGCGCTGCCTTACGTGCAGACACTCAGAATTTGCAGGCTCGTACCCTGCTCGGTCTCAGCTACTACGGAGCCCGGCGGTTTGCCGAGGCCGCCCAGGAACTCGAAATGGTCATCAAGGCCAGCTCCCCTGACACGGAACTGCTTCAGGTGTTGGCGCAAAGCTGTTTGGGAGCGAAGAGATATTCCTGCGCGCTGGAGCAGTACCAGCAGATTGTTCTACAAGACCCGAATTCATCGGCCGCTCACATTCTCGCCGGAGAAGCATTGGATGGTCTGGGAAGAACTCCCGAAGCCATTACCGAATTCCAGACTGCTATTCACGTCTCGCCGAACGAGCCTAACCTGCATTTCGGCCTGGGCTATCTGTACTGGAAGTCACGGCAATACGACAATGCCGCTGTTGAATTCAACAACGAGCTGGGGACCGATCCCGAAAATGCGCAGGCTCTCGCCTATCTCGGAGACGTAGAGTTCAAGCGGGATCATCCGGAAAAAGCTCTGGTGTTGCTCAGAAAGGCGGTTGGAATAAGAAGCGATATTCGCATCGCTTACCTCGATATGGGTGCGATTCTGGCGGAGCAAAACCAGCATACGGATGCGCTTACTGCGCTGTTGAAGGCCGAGAAACTGGATCCGTCACAACCCGACGTTCATCTCCGGTTGGGGCGCCTCTATCAAGCCATGGGAAACAAGCCGGAGGCACAGAAGGAATTCGCCAGACTGCGCGAGCTGCACCAGAAATCCGAGGAGGACATTAGTTCCAAAATGTCGGGAACGCCGCCGCCGGCGAAACAGTAGTCAAATCTCCAGCCAACGAACTGCTTAGAGAGCCACGCGGGTCCGTAAAGCGGATTCGTCGAGTTTGACTCCGGCCAGCCGGATTTCGCGGAACAACTGCAAGTTGGACGACATGACTACGCCCGGACTGAGATATACCGTGGGGGGAAAGGGGACTTTGTGAGTCAGGTGGTCGGCCATGAGACGGACTGCCATCTGCCCCTGGCGATGCGGTTGCTGGTAGATGGAGGCCGTAATCATCCCTTTTTGAAAGTACGGAGCCATTTCGGAAAACAAGTCGGTGGTGATGAGTTTTACTTTTCCCGCCAGGCCGTGCGCACCCAGAGCGCGGCATACCGGAAGACAATTGACCGTGTTCACGTAAAGTCCGGCCAGCGTCGGAGTACGGCGCAACAGGTCGAAGGTCTTCTGGAAGCTTTCTTCTTCGTCTTCGTGGCCTTCAATGACGGTCACGATCCTGCCTCCCGCACAGTGCTGCGGAAAAGCCTGAGTGAAGCCGTCAGTTTTCTTGCGGTGGTCTTCCGTGGCCAACATGCCCGCCACGACTGCGACCTGCGACCCCGGAGGCACGAACTTGCCCATGAGTTCGCCAGCCAGACATCCGTTTAACCACGGTTCTACGCAAACGATGCTGGAGCGCCGGCTCTCGGGCGCATCGGTCGATACGCAGATTACAGAGATGCCGCTGGCCTCGGCCTGGTCAATGAGGGGCTGGAGACCGTCGGGGTTTCCGGCTGTGAGAATAATTCCGTTGACACCGTCTGCCACCAGTTCAGCGAAGGCCTTGGTGTCGCCTTCGCCCAGGACCTGCACCGGCCGATTGACGAACTGGACGCCGAATTGAGCCACTCGCCGGGACTCGTCCAGGACGCCGCTCCACAGTTCATCGTAAAAGAAATGAATTTCGCGCGGCATGCAAACCCCGATCCGTGCACTGGTGCGGGCTACGGAGAGTGCGCGCGCCGCGAGATTCGGCGTGTAGCCGATGCGCCCTGCAATCTGGAGAATGCGTTGTCGGGTGGATTCCTTGATGCCGCCGCGTCCGTGGAGAGCGCGGTCAACCGTGCCAATCGAGACGTCGGCCAACTCAGCGATCAGGTGGATTCCGCGTCGTTCTTTCTCGTCCGCCTGCCTTGCTTTGACCATAGCCCGTTTTAAAGCAGCTTATTCTAACGCAAATGCGGTTGAATCGTGACGTGTACGTTCACGATAATATACCCTCTCGCGCAGCTTGGCCAGATTCCCGCGCATTCTCGTATCCCACTGAAAATAGACAGGATCCTGGCTAACTTCGGTTTCACTTTGGCTCCACTTCCGTAACTTGCCGCCATCCGAGCCAAAGTTATAAAGTCGGATTACGATGGCATTACAAGCGCTCCTATTCTCTCGCGACCAGCAAGTCGTTGATCTGGTCGCCGAAGTCCTGAAGACTCTCGATATCGAAGTGTCGCAATGCGTTGTCGGACAAGAAGCTGTGCAGCGGCTGAAAGCCACCCGGTTCGACGCCATCATCGTCGACAACGCAGATGCTTCGGGCGCGGTGACGGTGCTGTCGGCCGCGAAGACTTTACCTTCCTGCGAAGAATCCATCGGAATCGTGCTGGCCGTTTCACGCAACAGCATTGGACTGGCGCAGGGCGCACGCAGTCACATGGTTCTTTATCGCCCTCTGTCCGTCGGACGGTTACTCAATGGCGTAAAGTCGGCTCTCGGCCTCCGAAGTGAAGGCGAAGATGCCCGCGAATCGCAGCGTGCTCTCACCAACATTCCGGCGACGCTGCGCGGAGCCGGTCTGGACGAGACTTTGATTTTCATCACCAACCTCAGCAAGGGTGGCGCCGCTCTAAACGTCGGACAAGAAGTCTCTTCCTCGTCGATCCAATCAATCGAATTCTCTCTACCGGATTCGAACGACAACCTTAGCTCGTCGGTAGAACTGGTGTGGCGAGATGTTCAGGGACGTATCGGAGTCAGCTTTGCCAACGCTTCGCCGGCCTTCACCGAGTCCCTGGAAAAATGGTTGGCAGCCCACCCGCAAAAACAACGTGTGGCTCAAGCCGGCTCCTGAGCCGTATATTGCTGGAAATTCATCCCATCCGCTAGATCTTCGAGGTTGCTTTCGGCGGCCGGTGTTCGCAGTTCGCATTCAGGCAGGAATCCGGCAACATCAACCTCTTCACCGGCTTCCCATCTACGATATGGGATTCAATAATCTCATCGACATCATCCAGCGTAACCCGGCCGTACCAGATCGCTTCCGGATAGATGACAATATTCGGGCCATGCTCGCACTGATCGAGACAGCCTGCCTGGTTCGCCCGCACCCGCCCTTTTAATCCCCGCGCCGCCAGTTTTTCCTTGAACGATTTCTGGAGCGCAGCCTGCCCCGCAGGATCGCAGCAGGGACGCGGAGACCCGGCCGGCCGCTGGTTACCGCAAATGAAAATATGTCTCTCGAACTTAGGCATAAACAGCTTTTAGCTCCTGGCTTTTAGCTTAAACCAAAAGCGACGTGCAGCATTTCCCGGCAAAACCCTTTGCGTCCTTTGCGGTTCAAGCTTTTTGGGTGGTGCGGTCGAGGTCAAAGGCATTACCGCAAAGGGCGCAAAGAAAACTCGCAAAGGGAAATCGCTAGCGAGCTGAGGAGGGTGGTCAGCTAAAAGCTAAAAGCGCTTTAATCTTTCAACGGAACCATGTTCTTGTCCCCCTGGCAGAACGTCGCAACACGTTGTAGTCCGCCTTCGGCTTGCGGCAACAATCTTACCGGACCGTAGCAGTAGACCGCGTGGCCGTTCTCCGCGAAGAACCAGCGCCCTCCCTTGCGGGCAGGTTTGCTGGCCGCTGCGCGGTCGACGGGCGGCTTCGGAGGCGGAAGCACGTACGAGCCGTGCAGAGAGACCGACAACAGCAATGTGGCAAGTGCTTTCATGATGGGAACCTAGGCCCGTAAAACTAGATCTTGATCAGCATCCTGCGCTCGTCAACCATGTCAGAAGTGTCCTTGGGAGGCTTTTGCGGAAGCGGCCTGCCAAATTTGCTGGTGCTCTGGCTCTTCGCGCTTCCCCTTGGAGCCGGGGCTGCCGGAGCCTGCATCTGCGGCGTCTGCGCGGGCGGCGTTTTGGTCTTGGACTGGGCCTGAGCCTGGGCTCGCGCCTCCGCCTGCTGCTTCTGATTAGCTTTGCCCTTCATGCCGTTCAGTTCATTGCTGTCATCAAACAGCATGCGGATGAGGCTGCGCTGGGAATCGATAGTCCGTCCCTGTTCCACGACTAGCATGGTCAGCAGGCCGTAGGAAACCAGAAACAGAACCGTGAGCACCGGAAGAAGCGTGCGTCCTGGCTTGCGTGTCAGCAGATCGCCCGTCAGATTCCACAAAATTACACCCCGATCTATTTGCCCGTGGGCCACTGGGCACAGTCACAGAATGCAGCTTGCGAGCCAACAAGGGCGGCCGCCGTAAGTCCTTATTCATGAATCTCTTAATCGGGATCAACCCGAGGTCCGCCCACCCTCTAAATGCAAGATGCTGCACATAATAGGTAACCGTAATGGGTTACGCAGGCGCCATGCATGACCTGAAACGATAAGCTGAAACCCGCACGGGATAAGGGTTTGGCATCTGCCAGCTTTGGGGGGGCGGACCCAGCGGGTGCGGAACTATCCATGCAGGCAAATCCAGCATCTTAGAGGGCCTGCGGAGCTTGGCGAGGTGGTAGCTTGCCAGACACTTCCGGACAGCGCTCGCAGGCCTCAAGATTGATTGAGACCTTGCGGTCCTGTGGCATCAAACTGTGGCAAACAAGAAGGATGCAATGATAATCAGAATGAAGAAGCTCTTAGGATTGACTTGCGCGCTCGTGCTGGTGAGTTTCGCCGTTGGCCAGCAGGATAACCCTCCCGTCGAACCCATGGATCAGACTCCGGTCTACCGGGTAAATGTGGTGTCGCGGACGACCAAAGCGGTGAACTATCGCCATCGCGGCGGTTCCACCACCGTGGATATCAGGGGCACAAACCTGATGCCGGAAGTGAACGGCAAAGCCAAGGTGGACAGCAAGAATGGACGCCTCCAGATCAATGTCGATCTCTCGAAGCTGGGCCGGCCCAGCCAGGTGGGTCCACAGTTCCTGACCTACGTGCTGTGGGCGATTACGCCGGAAGGCCGCGCCCAGAACCTGGGAGAGATTGTTCCGGACGGAAACGGAAAGAGCAGCCTCGACGTCACCACGGATCTCCAGGCCTTCGGCTTGATCGTGACTGCCGAGCCCTATTTCTCAGTGACGCGTCCCAGCAATGACGTGGTGGCGGAAAACATTATTCGCCAGCAGACGAAAGGATTCGAAGAGACCATTGACGCCAAGTTCGACATGCTGGAAGGCGGCGAGTACACCGTCGACATGCCGGCCACGCAGTTGCCCTCAGCCTCCGCCGATGCGAAAACGCCTCTGACCTTGCTGGAAGCGCGTAATGCGGTGGCGATCGCCAAGGCCGCCGGCGCCCAGCACTACGCCGCGGACAGTCTGCAAAAAGCAGAAGACTATCTGGCTCGCGCCGAAGATTACCAGGTACGCAAACAGGGCAAGACCCCGATCGGCACGGCAGCGCGCGGCGCCACCCAGATGGCCGAAGATGCCCGCGTACTCACTCTTCGGCGTAAAGAGCAGGAACGGATTGCTAGCGAGAAGCAGGCCATGCGCGACAAGCAGCAAGCCGCCGAAGCCGACGCGCGAGCCTCCGCTGACGCCGAAGCGAAAGCCAAGGCTCAATCCGACGAAGATGCCCGCCGACGCGCCGAGGCCGAAAAGGCCCAGGCCCAGGCCCAGTTGCAGCAGGCCCAATCGGATGCCGCACGCGCCGCCGCCATGGCCGATCAGCAGAAAGCAGAAGCGGAAGCCGAGCGCCAGCGCATGGCTGCCGCCGAGGCGATCCGCCAGAAAGAAGAGCAGCGGCAGCGTCTGCTGAACCAACTCAACCAGGTGCTGGAGACCAGGGACACGGACCGCGGCCTGGTGGTGAGCATGCCCGATGTGCTCTTTGACACCGGCAGCTACACGCTCAAGCCCGCCGCCCGCGAACGGCTGGCCCGCATTTCAGGCATCGTCCTCGCCTATCCCGACCTCAAGTTGGAAATCGAAGGCCACACCGATAGCGTGGGCAGCGACTCCTACAACCAGACGCTCTCAGAGAAGCGCGCAGCGTCCGTACGGGATTATCTGGTCAACGCCAACGTTTCGATCAACAACGTGATTGCCCGCGGCTTCGGTAAGACCCGTCCAGTGGCGGATAACAGCACCGCCAAAGGCCGGCAATTGAATCGCCGCGTGGAAATGATCGTTTCTGGCGATGTGATCGGAACTCAGGTCACGCCCGGCGCCACCACGGCGCCACCTCCGCCACCCCAGTAGGTTTCGGAGGCCAGTCCTTAGCCAACGGCTCTTAGCTTTTAGCCCGATGCAATGTTCTCGACATTAGGCTAAGAGCTAACAGCCGAAAGCTGCTGTGTGGGGCGGACACTCTTGTCCGCCGCTTTTGATTTTTTACTTGGGCCTTACTGGACAGCTTGAGGAAATCAAAATCAAACTCAAAGGCGGCGGACAAGAGTGTCCGCCCCACACGGGATCACCCCTTAGCCCATTACTTCATAGAAAGATCCCTGGTTCGAAGGTTAGCTAAAAGCTAAAAGCTAAAAGCTTATGTAAGGATGCTGTTCTGATCCCAATCAGGTCCGCGGTAGTTGAATTCCAGATAGCGATCCGTGACCCCGAACGTGTTCATGTCTCCCGGCTCTGTAGTCTTCCAAATGGTTACTTTTCCGCAACCGCGTTCTGCCATGTCGGAGTAGAGGGACGTGCGGATGAACTGCAAGTACTCGCGGGCCGCTTTTGGACGGCAAAAGTATCCCTTATTAAATCCGCATAACACGAGCGAGAAACGCCCAGGCCGAGTGGCCAGAAACTGAAAAATTGCCTGCGTCACCTGAGGATAGCCGGGTGAAAAGAAGTCGTCGAATACCGCGATGCCGCGGTCAGCCAACAGATGATCGGCAATCTCTAGGTCATTGATCACAGATTGCCCGGTATGTTCGCCGTCCACATGGATCCAGCGGAAACTCCGTGTGCCTTGGGCAATAAACGGATGGCGGGCCAGAAACTGCGATTGTTCCTGCAAATAATGGCAAGTTGCTTGTGGCAAGGTCTGGCTGATAGTCGCCTTGGCGGCGTCCAGCGGCATGGCGTCGACAAAGACGCACTCCTCACCAGTCTGGCAATGCAACGCAGCCAGGGCAGCGGACTTCCCCTTCCACACTCCAATCTCGATCATGTTTCCCGAGATTCGTTGCTCCTCTTGATAACTCAGAAGACTGTCCCAGATAGCGATGGCGGGCGTCTGAAACCAACCCTCTACCTCTGAGAAGTGCTTCATGTATTCGTCAAAATGCTTCATTAAGACACTCGATTCTGTGCGCGGAGTTGAGCGTAACTACAAAGGGCTGATTTGCTGGTGTCAGGCTAATGGACGGGGGGCGTCTGTACCATTCTCACTTTTGATTCCCGACAGCTCTTTCCTGCGTCCTGATAGCTGGATGCTTGTTGTGAGCGTAAACGCCTGTTAACAACAGCTACGGCGATTTATCATTTCGTCCAATGAAAATGTGGTACTGGCGTGAAGACTATTTCCGGACTTTGAAGGACGTGGGCAGCGAGGCTGCGAAGTCACCCGAGTGGGCCGACTACGCCACTTTCTGTTCGGAATACGAAAGCGGCCTGCGCACGAAGGCATTCACCACTCTCGAACGTTTCATGTTGGCGTTTGAAGGTGCACCTTTCGTGGAACGTCGTGATTTTGTGGGCTGGCTAATGCATGCAGCAGACGGAACCAGTGGCGCACGTATGGCAGTGCCACATCCTCTTCGATGGCGAATTGTCGAGCCTACTCTTCTTGAGTGGACGGCAGTCGACCCTCAGGCTTCGGAACCTCACAGATGGCTCGGGGGCTATGACCATCTAAAACTTGCGGTTGAGCTTAACCCTCGCGATGAACTTGCGACACGAGAGCTGATTTCGCTCATCTCAGGAGATGTCGGAACCCATCATCTACCTGACTACTACGTCGGTGATCCTCACCAAGACCTAGGTGCCCTCAACGAAGCCGAAGCACTGCTCGAAGGAATTAACAACAATGACGACCGTCGGAGGCTTAGACAGATGATCGAAGAGGAACGCGTCCTAATCACTCAATACTTGAGAAAGCGCAGCGATACTGAGCCATAAACTGTTGAAATATTGCCATCGCGCATGCCCTACACATCGCAAAGTGAGCAATGCGGGGCACCCGGCAACACTGACCTCCTTGTGGCCTATCCAAAGGCCTTACGGGCGCTTAGGTGGTAGGCTTTTAACGTCATGCCGTCAGAAAAGCCATTTCAGGTCGCCGAATTGCCATCACTGGTATGGCCCTCGGCCCTCGTTATCCCATCTATGCGGTTCCGGCTATTTGTAGCCGCAGACGTGACGGGGGTTGCAGTTAATGCTATCGGGGAGTTCGGACACACTGCTCTGACCAGCGGGATGGTCTATTTCTGTGCTTGGGGGCCTGATTGCGAAAGGTTCCACGACATAGTAGACGAGACTATTACTCTCGATGACATTGGTGAACGTCGTTTCGTTGCTCCGAATGGGCGAGGCACAATCATGACCACTTGGCATGACGAGGAACCGTTGGATGGCGCTCTTGATTTCTTCGTCAAATGCAGCGTCCCGAACGGATGCTTCCAGCGCGAGAGCGACTACTGGCTAGCAATCAGTGTGGGCAATCCCGAGTGGACGGCAACAATCAAACAGTTCCTTGAGGGAAGGCTCCTCTGATGAGCGGTCGCGATTATTGGAGTAATATAGCCACTATACTCATGACCTGGATGACTCTGTAAGCCTCGTCACATCCGGTCGGGCAGATCGCTACTAAAGACTAGGCCTCTCTCCATTTTTCCTCATCCTGGCTTCACCATACTCTGCAAGCATTGACCGGCATCATGGGCTGACCGGTCTTACAGCCGAAGGCTTTGCCGAACTCGGGCATATTCTGCACAACGCCGTTGGCCCGGAATTGCCGCGGCGAATGAGGATCGGTCTGCACCTGCAGACGTAGTTGTTCGGGACGCGTGTCGCCGCACCAGTCCTGTCCGTGGCCGAGGAAGAATTGCTGGATCGGCGTGTAGCCATCCTGCTTGGTTTCCAGGTCGATGCTCTTTCTCTTCGCATCCTCCAGGAACGCGATGTAGGCCAGCCGCAGGCCGCCGTTGTCGGCGGTGTTTTCACCCAGCGTCAGCTTGCCGTTCACTTTCACATCGTCGACCGCGACAAAGCTGCTGTATTCCTTCACTTCGCAGTCCGCCTTTTCTTCGAAGTGTTTGCCATCTTCGGGTGTCCACCAGTCGGACAAGTTTCCGTTGGCATCGAACTGACGGCCCTCGTCGTCGAAGCCGTGAGTGAGTTCGTGTCCAACGATGCCGCCGACGTGGCCGTAGTTCGACGCATCCGAAGCGTGGCTGTCGTACAGCGGCGACTGAAGAATTCCGGCGGGGAAGTTGATGTCATTCATGCTGGGGTTGTAATACGCATCGACCGTTGCCGGTGAGATTGCCCACTCGCCGCGATCGACAGGCCTGCCGATCTTTGCCAACTGGCGCCGGTTCTCAAAAGCGGTGGCACGCCGATTATTGCCGAACGCGTCGTCGCGAATGATGGTCAGAGTGGAGTAGTCACGCCAGTGGTCGGGATATCCGATTTTGTCGGCCACAGCGCGCAGCTTTTCCTTGGCCCGGACTTTAGTGGCGGAACTCATCCAGTCCAGCGTGTCGATGTCCTTGTCCATCGCTGCCTCGATGTCCTGCACCATTTGCAGCGTGGCTTGTTTGTTGGCGGCAGAAAATTCCTGCGCCACATAGACCTGGCCCAGGGCTTCTCCGAGAGCCGCATCCGTAGCCTGCACACAGCGTTTGTAGCGGGCTCTTTGCTCAGGTTGGCCGCTTAGCTTATGGCCGTAAAAGTCGAAGCGTTCTTCGTCCATTGCCTTGGGTAGCACGTAACCCGGGGTCGCAAGAATCAGCTGCCAGCGCAAATAAGTCTTGATCGTCTCCAGATTGGTGTCAGCGATAAGACTATTCATTCCCTTAAAGAAGTCAGGATTGGTAACGTTCAGTTCGCTGATTTTAGGCGCGCCGGACGCGGCCAGAAAACGGTCCCATGCGATGCCTGGAGCCATAGAGGTGAGTTCGGAGACCGGCATCAGGTGGTACACCTTGTTGGGATCGCGGCGCGATGTGATGTCCATCGAAACCTGGGCCAGAGCTGTTTCCAGTTTCATGATGGCGTCCGCGTCAGTGGCCGCTTTTTTGTCCGACTCACCCGTCAGCTTGAACATGTTGATGATGTGCTGTACGTACTGGGCGCGGGTCTTTTCGGCTGCCGCTCCAGTGCGGAAATAATAATCCCGTTCGGGCAGTCCCAAGCCTCCCTGGTCGACTACGGCAATCTGCTTGCGTGCGTCCTTGAAATCCTGTTGTTCGCTGAAGTTGAGAAACGCGTTGACGCCAATTAGTTGAAAGCGGGCAAGCAACTCGGGTAATTCGTCTTTGCTCTTGAGAGCTGTAATGCGGTCAAACTCCATCTGAAGAGGCGTCAATGCCTTCTGGTTGATGGTGTCCGTGTCCATACAGGCGGCAAACGAGTCGCCGATTTTCTGCTCGTTCGGAGTGCGGTCGGCGCCGCCTGCGGCAGCCTTTTCCAGCATGGCGTGCAGGACATATTCGGTATGGTCCGCGACCATCGCGCCGGTGCTATAGGCGGAACGATCATTCGGGATGGGATGTAGCTTTGAAAAATTGCCGCACGCGTACTTGAAAAAATCGGTGCAGGGGTCGGCCGTAGTGTCGATCAGGCTCTTGTCCAGTCCGGGCAGAAGCGCCGGGACTTTTGGAGCAACGGGCTCTTCTTTGGCTTTCGCTTTACCTTTGGTTTGCGCCATCGCCGTAATGCAGAAAACCAGGGTTAGCAGGGACGCGATGATCCAACCACTCACCGTTCGCTTCATCATGGATTGTTCCTTTGAGAGTATGAGTACGCAAAGCAGACTGGCCCAACCATTCGACGGTCGAACGGGGAATTTGTAAGCACGGTGATCAAGAGAATCGGTCGCGTCAGAGTCCCCAACCACGTGGGGACAACGGCCCTCGGTTGTCCAGGTCGAGCCCAGTTCGACAGCTGTTGTGGCACCTAAACCGAGTGGAGCTTCGCTCCACCAGGACAACCGAGGGCGGTTGTCCACCTGACCATTGTCACTTCCCGCCCATCAGCAGCTTGGCGATGGTGGCCAACTGCATGTTTGACGTGCCTTCGTAGATCTTGCCGATCTTCGAATCGCGCCAGTACTTCTCCACCGGATAATCTTTCGTGAATCCGTAGCCACCGTAAATTTCGATCGCCAGGGAGGTTACTCGCTCGGCTACCTGCGAACTGAACAGCTTGGCCATGGCTGCTTCTTTCACAAATGGCATGCCGGCATCTTTGAGGCGCGCGGCGTTGTACACCATCAGCCGGGCTGCCTCGATCTCGGTGGCCATCTGCGCGATCTGGAACTGAATGCCCTGATACTCGCTGATCGCCTTCCCAAACTGTTTGCGTTCCTGGGCATACTTCGCGGCATATTCCCAGGCGCCGCGCGCCACGCCAGCCATCTGCGCCCCAATTCCAATGCGCCCTTCGTTTAAAGTCTCGATCGCAATCTTGTAGCCTTTCCCGACTTCGCCGAGGACGTTGGTTTTCGGCACGGCACAGTCTTCGAGAAGCAACTCGCAGGTGGACGAAGCGCGGATCCCCAGCTTGTCTTCTTTTTTGCCTACGGTGAAGCCGGGTAATTCTTTTTCAATAAGGAATGCCGTGATGCCCTTGTAACCCGCCGCGGGATCGACTGTGGCGAAGAGCACAAAAATCCCGGCCTCCTTGGCGTTGGTGATCCACAGCTTGCGTCCATTGAGGACGTAGTCAGAGCCCTTGAGCGTGGCGCGGCTCTGGAGAGCAAAGGCATCTGATCCCGAACCGGCCTCGCTCAGGGCGTAGGCGCCGCAGGTGTCGGCTGCCATGCGCGGCAGATAGCGTTTCTTCTGCTCCTCGTTGCCCCAGCGCAGCAATGCGTTATTGACCAGCGTGTTCTGGACGTCGACAATGACGCCGGCGGAAGCGTCCACGCGGGACATTTCCTCGACCGCCAGAATCGCCTCAAAGAACTTGCCGCCACCCCCGCCGTATTGCTCCGGAATCTCGATGCCCATCAGTCCCAGCTGAAAGAACTGGTGAAGCAGGTCTTTGTCGAAGACGCCCTTTTCGTCCATTTCCCGGACCAGTGGCCGCACTTTCTCGTCGGCAAACTGGCGGATGTTGTCGCGAAACATGACTTCGTCTTCGGTGAAAGAGGTGAGGGGAGCTGGAGAAGAAATCGTCAGCGCGTCGTCAGACATGAACGAAGTTTAGCACTTGTAACGCCGCCGTCTCGCCGGCTGTCTGGGCCGCCGGGACGGCGGCGCTACAGTCAGGAGTCCTGCTTGCCGCCCTGAATGAGCTTGAGTCCGTCGGTTTGCAGAATGCGCTGAATCTGGTTGCGGGCATGGACCGCCCACGGGCCAACCGTATCCAGCTTCACATAGGCGCGCCAGTGTTTGAGTGCCTTGCGCGGCTCTTTCAGTTTTTCGTACGCCAGCGCGAGGTTATAGTGGGCGTCCGCGTACGTGGGCGCGAGTTGCAGAGCTGTACTGTAAGTCTGAATGGCCTCCGCGACCCGCCCGGTTTCGTCCAGCACATTTCCCAGATCAAAGTAGGCCAGAGCGTAACGCGGATCGACGTCGATGGCCCGGCGGTAATGCTTTTCCGCCAGCGCATATTCCTGGCGGTTGTAATGCAAGGTGCCGAGATTGATATGTGCAGCGGCGTGATCAGGATCGAGTTCCAGTACCTGCTGGTACATCTCGATCGCGTCGGTCTGATGATTGGGATCTTCCTCGAGCGCAATGCCGCGAGCGAACAACTCGGCCGCATCGGTCGGCGCCGGGTTGGCGTAGTTGGAAATCGGTGTACTGCTCACGACCCTCTGTCCGGGAGAAAAATCAAACATGAACTGGCCGGCAATCGGCTCCAGCACTTTGCCCTGGTGACGGAATGCGATGCGGCGCCCGGCGGAGAAAGCTCCGGCTTCGAGCAGCGGGTTCTCCATCCCGGCCACTTGTTTCAACATGGCTTCAAGCGACTGCCGTATCACGGCGGGACGCACCTTGCGGGCGCACAGGTCGCGCACTTTCTTGATTTGCAGGAGTTCGAAAAAAGAATAGCTTTCGGCGGCGGCGACCAGTCCGGCTTTTTCCCACGCCGCCAGTTGACGCGCCGTGACCCGCAGAATGCGAAGCAGATCGGTTTGACTATATCGATGCACGGTTGAAATGAAGTGCTCGTACTATTATCGGAAAAGTTACTATCGGTTGCAAGTTGAAACTGACCGGAAAGGGAATCTACGCAGATAACTTGCCCAATTTGGAGTGCAAACTTCGTGGAAAACCCGAGCAAAATAAAATCTGGAGCCGACGAGCGGACTTGAACCGCTGACCTGCCGATTACGAATCGGCTGCTCTACCAACTGAGCTACGTCGGCCTGAACGATGCAACCCCATTATGCCATATCAGTTTACGGATTCCGACGGCACGCTCCGGTCCCACGGTTGCGGATCGTCGCTTGTTTCGTCGAAAGGACCGATCCCAGCTTCATCGATGGCCATGAATGTGTTTATAAACCCGCCGTCAAGATGTGCCGGGCACCTAGTCGAACCCTACCGCCAGGATCGTGCTTTTGAGGGACCCCTGCCATGCCAAATAAGGTACTTGATACGTTAACTGCCGGCACGAGCAAGACGATCGGGCGGCGAGCACTGTCGGGAATCATTAATGTTGTAAACGGGGTGATAACGCTCTGAGCCTGTGCGGCGGATTCCTCCCGAGGGCCAATGAGTGTCATGGCGATTTAGCGTCAACCACGAGCCAAGTCCGCTATTCCTACCTGCCGCCCGCGCGGAATCACCCCTTGAATCGAAAGCTCAACGCTTGTGAGCAATTTGAGAGATGAACCAAGTTAAGGGTCTGTCTCTTTTGCCAGTTCTCACATGGTAGCCTGCCACTTCTAATTAACCCATTGGGGTCCCGCCATCGCTCGGTTTCCATCGTGTGGAAGGCTACTGTAATAAAACAAGCAATGATTCTGATATTCGTCTGCACTATGGTTGCGATCTTCAGCGCATAGGCTGGGCAATGCGCGAGCGAAGCTTTCACAAAGGGACAAGTAGCGGATCGGAGTATCCGAAAAGTGATCTATCGGACGGCTGGTCTGCAAAAGTAATCGCGGAATTCTTACCGCATCCTTGGCTCGACAAAAGCTGGAAAACGAAGCAGATAACGACATAGGGAAAGGATGCAGTCATGAAGCTCATGCACAAGCACAAGGAAGACCTCATGGCCATCGTACTCACCGGTGTGCTGACCGTTAGCGCGTATTCGCAGACGCCCGCCACTCCTGCGGACGGCAGCCCACCCACGCCTGGATTCAATCACAAAATTCCCGAAAAGATCATGACGCCCGACACGGTCGAAACCCGCATCGGGACGCTCAAATTCGTGGAC
The DNA here is from genome assembly GCA_963795245.1 of Terriglobia bacterium. GTDB lineage: Bacteria > Acidobacteriota > Terriglobia > Terriglobales > Acidobacteriaceae > JAIQFF01. Next base: position 215,578 of record CAWCHA010000003.1, read on the forward strand.
GGGGTTCCAACAGCTGAAACCGCTCAGAATGTTTATGACAATCTGGATTTTCTTCGCGGCGTTGAAGTCTTTCTGAACTTCATCCCCGCTGCGTCACTGGAAGCGTTGCGTCTGGGAACGTCGATCGCGGCGCGACCAGAAGCAATCAGGCCGTTATCTTCGATCAACTGCTCGATTCCAGCCCGTTGATGCTCACGGGGAATACGGACACCGTCTACTGCTCTGTTTTCCTTGACCTGGAGGCCGATGGGCCGACCGTCGTCGAGGTTCCGCCTGGTTCTGGACCGGGTACGGTTAACGACGCGTTTTTTCGTTTCATCGTTGACATGGGCCCGCCTGGCCCGGATCAAGGCAAGGGAGGCAAGTACCTCATCGTCCCTGAATCGTTCAAGGGCCAGATTCCCAAGGACCGAAAAGACGGTGGCGAGTATTTCGTCGCGCGTTCTCCCTCCTATGGGCACTGGCTGATCCTTCGGGGATTCCTTGTGAATGGTAAGCCCGATGCCTCCTCGAAATTGTTCCGCGAAGGGCTGAAGGTTTATCCACTGAGCAAGTCTGGTAACCCGCCCGCCATGCAGTTCATGAATGCATCGAAGGTGTTTTTTAACACGATCCACGCAAACAATTTCGAGTTTTACGAGGAGCTGAATCACGTCATCCAGAAGGAGCCACTCGATTTATTCGATCCCGAGTTACGCGGGTTGGCGGCAAGCATCGGCATCCGCAAAGGGCAGCCGTTTGCGCCCGATGAGCGAATGAAAAAAACTCTCATCGAGGCTGCCGCGGTCGGCAACGCCACTGCCCGATCAATTTTCTTCCGCAACCGCGATCCGCGGTCGCCCATGTTTGCGAACAGCCAGTGGCGGACAGGTTTCGTGGGCAGCGACTACCGCTGGCTCGACCTGGACGGAGTGTCGGGACGCAACCTTGACTCCCGCACAAACTTCTTCTACATGGCTACCGTCAACACGCCCGCGATGACTGCAAGGATGGTGGGTAAAGGATTGCAATACGCGATGAACCTCGTCGACCAGTCGGGCAACCCATTCGACGGCGCGAAGAATTACAGCCTTAACATCCCCGCGAACGTCCCCGCGCAGAATTTTTGGTCGGTGGTAGTCTACGACCCACAAACGCGGTCCGAGTTACAAACTCCACAGCCTTACCCCAGCAAGAACAATAAGCGCGACAAGCTGATTGTCAATGCCGACAGTTCGCTCGACCTTTACTTTGGGCCCAAAGCGCCTGCGGGCAAGGAAGCCAACTGGACTCAAACAGTTCCCGGTAAGAGCTGGTTCGCCGTCTTCCGGCTCTATGGCCCGCTCGACCCCTGGTTCGACAAGACGTGGCGTCCGGGGGAGATCGAAATGGAGAAGTAAGCGAGAGTTTTGCTGGCCCTGGTTCGAGGAGAGTGGAGCCGGGAGATTTCAAATCCATGAGGTGACCGACAAATGCAGGGCGCTCTGTTTTCGGTCATCCCTTGACGACAGGTGACATTCGTATGAGCAACGTGGGAACGGTGATGAGCGGCGAAACTGCCGTCACGCGGATCGAACTGGGTTGGAAATTTACCCGTTGGGGTCTTGGCCTATTTATCCTTGGATTCTTCACTGGCTTCGTTCCGATCCTCCATTACATGCTCGGTGCTCAAGCCGGAGATGTGGGTCCGGTATTTCTGAAAAATATTACGTTGTGGTGGGGTTGTCCGGCGATTCTGGCTGAGTTAACGCTCAAGGTGGGTGGTCTTGGCATGATCGCGATCGGATTATGCTATGTAGCTGCAGGTCGGCAGGGTGCGTCACCAGATACTTCCAGACACGAGCGCATTGCCCCCTTGCTCTGCGCGGCCGGACTTATTGCCGAACTCGTTGCTGCCGCTGCGGGGTTCGTCATCTGCAATATTTTCTGGCCGAATTTTTATTTCCAGCCGGTCCCGATCGGGAAGAATGTATGGCTCGCTGTGCAGGGACTAAGCATCGCGGTATATGTAGTCGGCATTTGCTACGCGTTCGCCGGCATCCGCATGGCATCGCGTCAACTTCGATGACTTGAATCTCCCGGCAAAGTCGAGTTTGTCTTAGATCTACGGCGTTGCCTGAGGGGGTGGCTGGGGCTTCTTAAGTGGGAAGGCCAAATTGAGACCGGACAAATTCCTACGAAATCGCGATCTGTTAAGGTGTCCGCAGAATGCCGAATCAGGTTATCCTGGGTGATCCGAGCTTTCGTTTTGTGCTTGTAAATGGTTGGGATTGCTTCGGGCGCCGCGGTGCCGAGAATTACGAATCGGCTGCTCTACCAACTGAGCTATGTCGGCCTGCATTTCGATTCTAACTGCGAGTGCTGTGAGCGTAAAGGTGTCTGGGCTCTCGTCCTTGGTCCTGGCCATTGGTCGTTGGCAAAACATTCCCGAAGATCGACGCTTGGAGATTCATGCTCACCCAGATCACGCGGCTCGGTATTTTTGTTTTGGCTTTGCGCTTTTGCCAATGACCAACGACCAACGGCCAAGGACTAAAAAAAAGGCCACCCTGGCAAAGGGGCGGCCTCTTCTTTTAAGGGAGAATAGTTCCAACGGGGCAAAAAATCCGTCAAAACTTTCTGGCGAAATCTTATGAGCCGAAAAAGGGGTACGTCAAGCGATTTTTGTGAAATAAATATCTTTGTTTTCAACAACTTAAAAAATAGGTTAACAGGTCCTAATCTTGACCTATTTTTGTTTCCGGAGGCATTTTCCCTCTCCTAAACGGCTTTGATTGATGGGCTTACCTTCGAATCCGGGCCCTCTTCCTGACCGTCGGACAGGTTCAGGGAGATGAAATCCGTGGGCTTTTCGCGATGCAGAACCCGCTCCGGCAGAATGTGGTTCAGGAAGATGCGGATGCCCCCAAAGGCGAGTCCGGCGACGCCCGCGAACACGATCAGAATTCCGCACAGCAGGAAAACGTTGATCAGCAGGTTCCCCAGATTATTTTTCTTGCCCTGAAATGTGTTCTCGTTCCAGGTAACGTCAGCTTCGTAATTCACTCCATTCAACAAGCTGCGTGCTTCACCTTGTGAAATCGCGCCGCTTACGATCGCGACGATTGGACCCGTGCGCTTGTCGAACATCGGCGTAACAATCCTGGCCGGAGATCCAGCCTGCGCCGGCGGCCCGGACTGGTTGGCGGCGTCAATTTTTTTCAGGTGCTCCGCAGCCAGTTGCGGAGTCGGATACTCGATCAGCATCAGCGTCGCCAGCCCGTCGGATGATTGATACGAACCCATGGCCACTTCTGCGCTGGAACCGAAGTCGACCAGTTCCAGGGAAAGCGGTGCGCCGATTTTCTCCAGGCCCACTGGTCCCATCACGTATTTCGCGGTGTTCTTGACGTAGTTGGATTTCGGAAGGTACTGCGGCAGAATAGGCAGGTTCCGCGAGTTGCCTGGGGGCAACTGCAATCCTTCCGCGAGTTCCCGCAGTTCGGCGGTAGACATGGCGGTCAGCTTGTCGAAGACCGCGTCTATCAGAATATTTCCGCGATAGAACAGCACTCGCTCATTGAGCGACGCCGCCTGGTCCGGGATCGACTCCTTGAGCATCTGCGGCAGCTTGTAATAGGTAAAGGCGCCGTATGCACCGCTGGCGTCGGCGAAGCGGATGGCTTTGAGGGCGACTTTCCGTCCGTCTTCGCGGGTGTAGGTGCCGGATTCGAAGTCGGTCAGTCCGTATTCCTTGAGCAGGGCGGCGTTTACCCCATCGGCGACTGCCGGATCCTTACTGGTGCGGGTCCCGGAAATCTGCCATCCCCCGAATTGCGGCGGGAGAATTGTCGCTGTCGTTGTCGCTGTTGCTGGTGTGGCCGCGGGCGGCCCACCCGCGAAGGCAGCGCCCAGGCCTAGACCCAAAAAGATGAGAACGGATGCGAATCTGGTCAACATAGGAAAATCGGGCCGGGAGCGGAGAAGCCCTGTACTAATTAGACTACAGACCGGGCAGGAAAGTTTCCATCCGGTGAGAGGCTGGTTTCTTTGCGTTCGTTTGCGGAATTCTTTGGGTCCTTTGCGGTTAGAGGTTTTGCACTCACTGGCAGCAGGATCAAAACCATAACCGCAAAGAACGCAAAGGATTCCGCAAAGGGGGGAACTACTGGCCTTCGCTCTTATCGATCTTGCTGGCGACTTTGACGCCGCTCAGGCCGCCGACGTACTTTGATATTCCCCGATAGAGCGATTCCGCGATGCGCTGGCGGTAGTCGGAAGTTTGCAGTCGCCGTTCGTCCCCTGGGTTGCTGACGAATGAAACCTCGGCCAGAATCGACGGCATGTTGGCCCCAATAAGTACTATAAATGGCGCCTTCTTGACTCCACGGTCGCGGATTCCGGGGCTCTTGGCGGAGAGTCCAGTGTGCAGGGCATGCTGCACGTTCGAGGCAAATTCGCGCGATTCCTCAATTTTCTCTTTCAGCGCGATCTTCTTCACCAGGTCCTGAAGTTCGTGGATCGATTTGTCCGAGGCCGCATTTTCGCGGGCCGCCACATCCAGTGCTTCAGAAGACGAGGTGAAGTTCAGGTAGTAGGTCTCGACGCCCCGGGCATCGCGGTCGCGACTGGAGTTGGCATGGATCGAAACGAACAGATCCGCCTGCTCCTGGTTGGCGATCGAAGTGCGAGTTTCGAGCGGGATAAAGGTGTCATCCTTGCGGGTATAAACCACGTCGGCGCCCATGCGTGTCTGCAACAGCTTGCCCAGCCGCCGCCCGACGTCAAGCACCAGATCTTTTTCTTCCAGGCCGTTGGGGCCGATGGTGCCCGTATCGTGTCCGCCGTGGCCGGGATCAATCACAATCTTGCCGATTTTTAGTCCCAATGCACGGATGAGCGAGCGATCGCCGTTGGCCGTAGGCGATGCTTCGCGGGCATCCGGAAAAACGATGGCGGGCGGCTTGCGTTTACCGTGGTTCGCGCTCTTCGCGAGTGTGGGCAGGGCTGGTGCAGGACCGGCCATGGCGATCGGCGCCTTGGACGCAGGCATGACGCGTGGAGGATCAAGTTTGGCTTCCGTGACGGCACTGTCCTCGTCATCGCCGTCGGCTTCTACAACGACCTTTCGGGGACTGTTGCTCACTGCCAGAGCCGGCTGAGAGGCTTTCTTTTGCGGGAGGTTCGGGCTTGAAACCGACTTACTCTGAGCATCCCCGCCGTGAACATCCCCACCGTGAATATCAATCACCAGACGCGGCGGATCGTTCAGCAGCGACGTGGTGTATTCGGAACGGTCTGCGACTTCGAGAACGATCCTGGACTTTCCTGGTTGAAACTGTGCCACGCGGATCTTTTTCAGCAGGCCATCGTCGACATCGAAAGTCTTGCCCAGCAACGATGACGCAAGATTGGTGTCGCGCAGATCGAAGAAGATCCGTTCGGGATTCTCAATGCGTTGGGCTTCGAACTTTACGTTCTTATCGAGGCCAATCGTCACCCGGGTGTAATTCTCATTCGACGCGTGGTGGATACCCGTGATCTTTGCGGCCTTCGGACTGTCGTCGTTCGCGTCGGCGTCGTTGGAAGTATCTTCGGTCGCTGTCGATTTCACCGCCTGGCGGGAAGCCGGCTTGACAGTTGGCTTGGAATCGCCGGAACTGTCAGTTGAATTGTTGTCGTCTTTTGATCTCAGGCTTGCCTGCTGCACCGGCTCGGCGAGCGCCTTGCGGGCGTCATCCGCCAGATGGTGGTGGGGATAGCGACGCACGAACTCCTCAAAGGCGAGTTTGGCCTGGGCGGAATCCTTGAGATCGTCGTGATAGATCTGGCCGATGGCGAAGAGCGCATCGAAGCGGTCGCGGCTGCCTGGATATTCCCGGCGCAAGAACTTGTACTGCCCGACGGCCGAGTGCAATGCCTTGTTATCGTCAAAGCGACGGCCCATTTCAGTCATCAACTCGGCCACCGCAACCGCACTGGGATCGGCCTTGGAAGAAGCGGGCGAGCCGTAATACACCCGCCGGTAGGCAGCAATCACGCGCTGATATTCGGTGCGGGTTTGTTCCGCGGCAGGGTGGCTGTTCAGAGTTTCACGCAGGTGCTGCGCCGTGGCGTATTGGTTTGAGGCCCAGGCTTCCGATTTGCCCCGCGCTTGCAGGGGCAATGCCGGGAGCAATAGCAGGAGCAGAGCCGCACCCAGCCGCCCTGCGCGTTGGCCTCGATCAGAGTTCTTCAATTTTCCAGCCTGTGTTCCGCCTAACCCGTAATCGCCTGGTGATGTGTTGTGGACCCTATTTACAGACGCCGGTTTCTCAGTCGGTGTTGCTGAAGTTCAAAACACCGCGTTCGTCCCGCTTCATCAGTACCGGCGCACGCACCGGACTGCTCAAAAGCTGATAGCCCGGAGCCGTCCCGCCGTAGTAGAGCTGGGTGATTCGTTTTACGTAGTCGCGGGTCTCACGGAAGTGCGGTATACCAGCGCTTCGCTTCACTGCACCCGCTCCGGCGTTGTAGGCGGCCAGGCTCAGTTTCACGTCGCCACCATAACTCTCCATCAGCTTCTTCAGATGGCGCACCCCAGCATCCACGTTCTGCTGCGGATCAAACGGGTTGACCACGTTCAACGACCGCGCGGTTTGCGGCATCAACTGCATCAGCCCCATCGCACCGGTGCGGGATACCGCATTTGGATTGAAGTTCGATTCCACTTTGATGACCGCGCGCACCAGGCTTGGGTCCACGTTATGGCGGGCCGCCGCCTGGTTGATGGCGGCATCGATTTCCTGCTGCGTGAATGGTGTGCCACGCACGTAGCTGGAAACCTGCTGCGAGTTGCTGACCTCCGCGGCAGCCGAGCGCGCGGCCCGGACATTCACGGATGGCACCGGCTTCCAGCGACGCTCCGTCGGGCTCCAGTAAATAAGCCCGCTGCGTTGCGGAGCGGCAGAGGTCGAACGTCTTGGTGCTGCCGGTAGTTCGTCGTTGACATAAACCTTGCGGCCCGAGCCGTCAACGCTGGCGGTGATGCCGGCTTGTGCGCACAGATATGGCGTAGTGATAGAAAGGAAGGTCGCGAGTACGGAACTTGCCATCAGGGCGATTTGCAGGCGTTTTCGCATAGCCGGGTTTAGTGCTCGCACGCGGACAGACAAATACCCCGCGCCTACCTACCCGGAACCTGACGGAGACACATCTACCAGAGTGAGGCAATTATAGGCGGGCGGTGGGGACCTAGCAATCTCTCTAAAGACCAATAGAACCACCGAAGTAATCCAGCAATTGATTGAAAATATAGATATTTACGGGGCTGATTGATTACCCTGCGAGTGCCACGTGAGCGGAATCTGACGGTTTCGGGGCTGGTGCGGCTTTTGGTGAGCGGCTCGGTTTTGATAGCTACCTACTCTAGCGCGTGGCGGATATGGAGCCTCATGCTGAGGCAGCGGTCCACGCCAGATCCTTCGCGACTAGAGTCGTTCAGGATGACGCCGGTTTGGGGGCTTTTCCAGTGGGCCAGTGCCCGGCTTTTGAGTCCTTCGGCCTCTGTAGTAGGCTGCCTGCGTCACCCGTTTCCAGTTCAACATGGACGACATTTTCCTGCCCCAACGCGAAGCCCCAGACTCCCTGATGCTCTATGGCTTCTGGTATCGCGCCCTGCCCAGTCACCAGGTTGGGGGCAGCCAGTTACAAAAAGCCATGCTGCTTGAGACCCCGCTGGCCATTGGGCGAGACCAGCAGGGGCGTCCGTTTGCGCTGCATGACGCCTGTCCGCATCGCGGGATGCCACTTTCCCACGGACACTTTGACGGACAGCAGGTGGAATGCAGCTACCACGGCTGGCGGTTCGAGGGACACACCGGCCAGTGCCAGCTCATCCCTTCGCTGACGACGGACCAGAAGCTGAAAATTGATCGTATTTATGCCGGCAGCTATCCCTGCGAAGAGCACGATGATTTTATCTGGGTCTTTATTCCCGAACCTCCGCCGTCCGGGGCCGGATTCACCAAAGCCGCGGACGCTCCGTTTCCCGCGCCGCGCGTGCCCACCTTCAGCGGGAAGTACAAGATGGCTTTTCTGACCGCCGATCTGCCTTGCACCGTCGATCACGGAATCATCGGGCTGATGGATCCAGCGCACGGGCCGTTCGTGCATCAGGCCTGGTGGTGGCGCAGTCGCGGCAGCATCCACGAGAAGCAGAAGAATTTCGAGCCCATCCCTAACGGCTTCCGCATGAGCGCGCATACGCCTAGTTCGAACAGTGCGCCCTACAAGCTACTGCGGCTGTATGCGGACGCGGAATCGATCACCACGACCATTGATTTCGTTCTGCCCAATCTGCGGCTGGAGACGATTCGCGCCGGCAAGTACTGGTTTTCTTCCTTGACCACAGTGACGCCCATCACCCGCAACCAGAGCCGCATCGACGTGGTGGCGGCGTGGAATATCTTTCCCTGGGTGCCATTTGGACCGGAGTTGCTGAAGTTTGTATTCGCGAAGTTTGTGGAACAAGACCGCCTCACCATGGAGCAACAGTCGGAAGGCTTGAAGCACAATCCGCACCTGATGCTGATCGATGATGCAGACCGTCCCGCGAAATGGTATTTCGGATTGAAGGCGGCGCTGCTGGAGTCACGAAAGACAGGAGCTGAGATGGAGCATCCGCTGCCGGGGCCGGTCACGCTGAAGTGGAGAAGTTGAGGCGATTAGCGGGCGTCTAAGCCCGCTGCCGAAATCCTGAGCGCAGCGAAGGATCTCCCGCTCAATCCGCGACGAGCCAGTCCATCGCTTCCTCGCGCGTCTTGAAAATCGGCAAATCCCGCTGCGAAAAAGCCTTCAGGTGCTCGTAGAAAATCTTTGGCAATTGCTCCACACCCACCCACGCGGAACGCTTCAGATGCGGCCGGTCGAAGACCAGCGAAGGCTTAATTCGATCCACGGTCTTCCGGTCGAATACGGCGCCGGTAAAATCCGCCAGCAGAAGCACTGAGCCGTGAGGCTGCGAGGTTACTTCGGCCGGTACCAACGCGGCAAGTTCTATCAGTTGCTCGACCGTACAGTTGGTGCAATCCACCAGCAGGATCTTCTTCCCTTTGTGGCTGATGAAACCAATACGATTTTTCATCCGCCCTCCTCGCGTACTGAGAACCGGGAACAGGTATCTGACAACTGAATTTAATTTCCCAGCAAGCCTTCCACCACTCTGTACACATCGCCCAGCGCAGCATCCAGCGCGCCAGGATCTTTGCCTCCAGCTTCGGCCAGATCAGGCCTGCCACCGCCCTTGCCGCCGACTTTCTGCGCCACCGGCCCGATGACTTTGCCCGCCTGAATTCTACTCGTAAGGTCTTTGGTGACGCCCACAATAAGTGAAACGTTGCCATCAGTGGCCGAGCCCAGTACAACCACGCCGGACCCCACCTTGTCGCGCAGTTGGTCGACCAGCGTACGCATCTGGGCGCGCTCGAGATTGTCCACGCGGTGGGCCAGAACTTTAATCCCGCGGACTTCTTTGATTCTGTCCGTCACCGAAGCCACGGTCGACGACGCCGACTTCATCCGTGCCTGATCGAGTTCGCGGGCCAGACGCTTGATCTCGGCATCTTTCTTTTCGAGCTCGGCTTTCAGCGCTTCGGCCGGCGACGGTGACGCCTCTCCGCTTGAGGGTGCCCCATCCTTTCGCGCTTTTTGCGAAAGGGTGGGTCCCGCAAAGCTGGCGACTACATTTTCCAGTTGATGATCTTTCTGGAAATGACGCAGCGAACCTTCTCCGGTGACGGCTTCAATGCGACGGACGCCGGATGACACGCTGCCTTCCTTCAAAACTTTAATCAGGCCGATCTCGCCAGTCTGTGCGGTGTGAGTGCCGCCGCAAAGCTCGGTGGAGAAATCGCCGATCTTGATGACGCGAACCTTGTCGCCATACTTCTCTCCGAACAGCGCCATGGCGTGGTACTCGTTGACCGCGACATCGATAGGGACATTCTCGATGACTTCGATCTTCTCGTTGCCCAGAACTTCTTTATTGATCAGGTCTTCAATATCTTGAAGTTCTTCATCGGCGACGGCGGTGAAGTGCGAAAAATCAAAGCGCAGATGATTGGGCGCCACCAGCGACCCGGCCTGCTTCACATGCTTGCCCAGAACTTCGCGCAGCCCAGCCTGAAGCAGATGCGTGGCAGTGTGATTGCGCATGGTGGCCAGGCGAACGTCGGCGTCCACTACGGCGTCAACTTTATCTCCGACCCTGAGGGTGCCCCACCCAACGCGGTTTTCGTTGGGTGGGGATTTCATCACCACTTGGTGCGCTCTCACTCCCTGCACCGGGTAATAGCAACCTTTAACTTCGGCGACGACAGTGTTGTGATCGTCGCTGTAAAACCATCCGCGGTCGCCCACTTGTCCACCGGATTCGGCATAGAACGGAGTGTGATCGAGGATTACTTCGCCTTCCTCGCCGGGTTTGAGTTCCTGCGCGCCTTGGCCGTTGTGGATGATGGCGAGCACTTCGCAGCCGTTGGAACGGGTTTGGCGATAGCCCTCGAATTCAGATTTCGGAAGTTTCTGGTAGGCGGGATTGGCCGTCTGCTTGGCTGCGCCTTTCCACGAGGCGCGGGCGCGCTCGCGCTGCTCCTGCATGGCACGGTCGAAACCGGCTTGATCAAAAGCGATGCCTTGGTCGCGAGCCGCGTCCTGCGATGAAGTCCAAGGGCATTCCGAACGTATCGTAGAGCTTGAATGCCTCTTCCCCCGGGAGAGTTTTATCGCGCGCTCGAAGGTCCGCGACAACGTTCGTCGTTCCGGTGCCCCCAATACTCTTGTCGAAGCCGGCTAGCGTCTCGTCCTTTGTTCCTGATAGCGCCCATCCCTCTTTCGCGCGGTTCAGAAGTGCCTCAAGTTTTTCGAGGCCAAGATCCAGAGTATGTGAAAATCGCTTCTCCTCAGACAGAACTAACTTCGACACCTGTTCCGCTCTTTCCTTCAATTCCGGATATGCGTCCTGCATCAGATCGCGGACGGCAAAGACCATCTTGTGCAGAAACAATTTGTCATGACCGAGCAATCTTCCGTGGGTAATTGCTCGCCGGATGATTTTGCGCAGCACATAGCCGCGGCCTTCATTCGAGGGCAGCACTCCATCGGAAATCAGGAATGTTGCCGCACGTGAATGGTCGGCGATTACTCGCAGTGACGCTGCCGACTTTGAAGCTGCCGAGCCTTGCTCGGCCGGGCGGACGAGGGAGTCCGCCTCTACTTGGCTCGGGGCGCCGCCTTCTTCCGTGTTCGCGTAGGGCGGGTGCCCACATCCACCCGGCCGGATCGAAGATCCGGCTGAACTCCCGTCAACTCTGCGGCCCGCTTGATCAGCGGCGTAAACAAATCCGTGTCGTAATTCGAAATCACTCCTTGCAGCACCGCCGTTACCCGCTCCAGCCCCATCCCAGTATCGATAGACGGCTTGGGCAGCGGATTCAGCTTTCCGCTGGCGTCGCGGTCGAACTGCATGAAGACGAGATTCCACAACTCGACATAGCGGCCGCAGTCGCAGCCAAAGGCGCAGTCAGCATGGCTTTGATCGGAGGCAATCACGCCCATGTCGTAATGAATCTCGCTGCAAGGGCCGCAGGGGCCGGTGTCGCCCATCTGCCAGAAATTGTCTTTCAGGCCAAACTCGAAAATGCGATCTTTCGGGACGCCCTGACCGATCCACAGGTCGTATGCCTCGGCGTCGCGTTGCATTCCGCCTTCGCCATTGAAGATGGTCACATACAACTTATTCTTGTCGATGCCGAACCATTGCGGCGATGTGATCAGTTCCCAGGCGTAGGCGATCGCATCTTTTTTGAAGTAGTCGCCAAAGGAAAAATTCCCCAGCATCTCGAAAAACGTGTGATGACGGTTGGTGAATCCGACATTTTCGAGATCGTTGTGCTTGCCGCCGGCGCGCACGCATTTCTGGGACGTCGTGGCGCGAGTGTAGTCGCGCTTTTCCAGTCCGAGGAAAACGTCCTTGAACTGGTTCATGCCTGCGTTTGTGAAGAGCAGGGTGGGATCGTTCTGCGGGACGAGCGACGAGGAGTGCACCTCGCGGTGTCCTTTCTGAACGAAAAAATCCAGAAATTTGCGGCGGATTTCAGAGCCAGTGAGCATTGTCGTGTATCACGATTCTAGCATCGGCGAACGGACGTCGCCGGGTGGCGAGGGGCAGGGCAGTGCGGTAGCTTGCAGGCGTCCGTTGAGTTTGATCCAACTCAAATGTGGGGCATTCCAGGGGCAATTCGGCGATGTAGCCTTGTGCTTTCGGCGGGTAAGCGCCCGCCCGCCGTCAAACTTTGTCATCTTGAGCGGAGAGAACGGACTCGCCTGCGGTCCGTTCCCCCAGTCGAAAGACCTTGTGTTCGCCGGCACCGACCCAGTCGCCAGCAAAACGCAAGGTCCCTCGACTTCGCTCCGGATGACAGCCGTGCAACGGGATGCGCTTCAGGGAGTCGCGCGATTTGCTACTTCACTGCGTCGCCGGTTTTCTCCGCGCCTTCTTTTACTCCGTGGCCGATATCTTTTGCGCCCGTCTTGATGCCGTGTCCTGTTTTCTTGGCGACGTGTTCGGTGCCTTTGGCGGCATCTTTACTTGCGTCGGCGGTCTTGTCAGCCGCCTTGTCGACACCATGCTCAGTTTTCCTGGCGACCTTTTTGGTGCCATGAGCTGTGTCGTGAGCGGCGTCCTTCGTGGTGTCGGCGGTCTTGTCGGCTGCTTTGTCGACGCCGTGTTCGGTCTTCCTGGCGGCCTTCTTGGTGCCGTGGGCCGTGTCTTTTGCCGCGTCCTTCGTGGTGTCGGCGGTCTTATCAGCTGCTTTATCGGTGGCGTGCGCAGTTTTCTTTGCGGCCTTCTTGGTCGCGTGAGCTGTGTCCTGGGCAGCGTCTTTGGTCGTGTCTGCGGTCTTGTCCGCCGCTTTGTCGACATCGGACTTCATGTCTTGCGAATAAGCGAACGACGCCACTCCGAGCAGCATCGCCGCTAAAATAATTGTCTTTTGCCTTCATACTTCCTCCTGTTGAGTGAAACGGGTGACACGGAGTATCCAGCATTTTCGGAGGAAACGCAACGCCGCCCGGGTCAGGGTTGGTTTTCTTTGCGCCCTTCGCGGAATCTCTTTGCGCCCTTTGTGGTAAAGGGTTTGACCTCGATTGCATCCAAAAATCTCAGACCGCAAAGTGCGCAAAGAATACCGCGAAGGCCGCAACGAGAAGAGAACCTAAGACTCACTCCAGTTCTCCCTCCAGAGCGGTCAGGGTCTCATCGTCAATATCCCACTTTTTCAGGATGGTGAAAATCGTCTTGGCTCCGAAGCCCGCGCGTGCCAGTTGGCGGAAGATTCGTGCCGCATCTTTCTGATTCTTCGGCTTCTGGAGGCGTTTACGGCGCAGGTAATCGCGTGCCTGCTTCTCTTCGTTCACATCGTCGTAGGCCGAATCCACGGCTTTGTCGATGACTTCGCCGTGGACGCCTTTGGCTTTCAGGTCGGTGATCACACGGCGGCGTCCGAACTTTTCATTGTCGCGGCGGAATGACGAAAATGCGGCGGCATACTTGGCGTCATTCAGATACCCCTGATCCTTCAATCGGCGAATGACCAGTTCCACCAGCGTCTTGCCGTATTCGGTGTCGGCATCGACGCGCGGCCGCAGCAGGCGTTTCAGTTCAGCCACGGAACGCATGCGGCGACCTAGCGCGCCCACGGCGTATTCGTAGAGAACGGCTTCCGAATCGGTTTTTCTGGGGCGGGGGAACGGCATGGTGTAAGCAAATGTTAAAGCGTTGTAAATTGTTGTAAAGAAAAACATCTCGGCACTATCGTCGCAATGCCACGGAACTCCTGTACTGCCAACTACGTATACACCACTGCAGGCTGAAATTCACGAAGTGAGCAGGCGGACCGGGTGGTGACTTTCTTCCCAACGTGTCGTCTACTTATTGCATAGAAGATCAGGAGTTAGTCATGTTGACCATCGATGTTGAGAAGAACGGCGAAGTGGCGGTAATGCACTGCAGCGGACGATTGGTGCGCGGGGTCGAAGTCTGCAGCTTGAAGACTGCGGTTGTTTCGCAGAAAACCACCCGCATCGTGATCCTGGACCTTTCGCAAGTCGAATTCATGGACGCGGGCGGCCTGAACTCACTGGTGTCGCTGCATCACTGGACGCTGAATCATGGGATCCAGCTCAAGCTGGTGCATCCGACTGGATTGGTCCGCGAGATGCTGACCCGTACTCATTTGAACCGGCTGTTCGATATGTCGTCACTTCGCGACGCGATGGTGATCCTCAGCGGTGTGGATTGCAGTCATCATGCGAAGTTCGGTGCGGGATATCTGAGCCCGATGCAAGCGCTGGCGGCAAAATAGCAGTTCGTCGTGACGATGCCGCAAACAGTAAAAAGGGGCGCGCATAAAGCGCGCCCTTGGCTTTTCTGAAATGAACCTCAGCGACCGCCGCTGAAACCTGTCTGCTGCATGGCGTTGCGGGAAATGTCGCTGGTGGAAGAGACGCCCTGCATGCGCAGCTTGAAGTCGTCGGCGTTGGAGGCGTTTTCCAAAGCGGTTTCGTAGTTGATCAATCCGGCCTGGAACAAATCCCATAGCGACTGATCGAAGGTCTGCATGCCGTACTGCGAAGTTCCGGCAGAGATGGCGTCGCGGACCGCACGCGTCTTTTCCGGAACCAGAATACATTCGCGGATGTACGCGGTGTTGATCATGACTTCGACAGCCGGTACGCGGCCATCGCCGTCACAGCGTCGCACCAGCCGTTGACTGATAACAGCGCGCAGCACAGCGGCAAGCTGCAACCGAATCTGCTTCTGCTCCGGCGGCGGGAAGATCGCGATAATACGGTTGATGGTTTCGACCGCGTCCAGGGTATGCAAGGTGGAGAACACCATGTGGCCGGTTTCGGCGGCATGCAGCGCGGTGCCGATAGTTTCCAGATCGCGCATTTCGCCGACCAGGATGACGTCGGGATCCTGACGCAGGGAAGCACGCAACGCGGCTCCGAATGACGGCGTGTCCACTTCCACTTCGCGCTGGTTCACGTAGCCTTTTTTGTCGCGGTGCAAAAATTCGATTGGGTCTTCGATGGTGATGATGTGTTCGGCGCGAGTGGAGTTGATGCGATCCACCATGGCGGCCAGGGTGGTTGACTTACCAGAACCGGTGACGCCGGTGACCAGAATCAGTCCTCGCGGCATTTCGCAAACCTGTTCCACAATCTTGGGCAAGTAAAGTTCGTCGAGCGCGCGAATTTTGGTGGGGATGACGCGCAGCACCAGTCCGACGTTGCCGCGCTGCTGGAATACGTTCACACGGAAGCGGCCGAGTCCGGCGACGCCGTAGGCCATGTCGATTTCCGTGGTTTCCTTGAATTTCTGTTTCTGGCGCGCGGACATCATGCTGAACGCCATGGTCAGCATATCTTCAGCGCTGACGCGCGGCTGGTCAGTCAGCGGAGTCAGGTCGCCATCGATACGAAGATGGGGATAGTTGCCAACCTTCAGGTGCAAGTCAGAGGCCCGGCGCTCCATGGCAATGCGCAGCAAGTCATCAATATTCATTCGACACTTCCCCCAAATAACCTCCCGTATGATGACGCGAAAAGTCACTAAGCCCAAGATGACCTAAGTAACGAGCGAGGACGCGACAGGGACAGACCCTTTGGACGGGAAGGCTCGCGTAGGGGCGGGCGCTCTCGCCCGCCCAGCGGAGCAAAGCTCCGCAGTTCTGTACATTCGGGGGAGTGCAGGCAGCCGCAGCAACTCTGAACTGTCATCCCGAGCGAAGTCGAGGGACCTTGCGTTTGCCGGCAGCAGTGTCAGCGCATGCCAACACAAGGTCTTTCGACTCCGAGAACAGACTCGCAAGCGAGCCCGTTCTCTCCGCTCAAGATGACAGGTCTTTGTAGGCCGCTCGGAAACCAGTGGACTTAGTCCATGGACTTAGTCTATGATTGCAGAATGGAAGTCAACATTCATGAGGCCAAGACACATTTCTCCCGCCTGCTGCAGAGGGTTGCTGCGGGAGAAGAAGTCGTCATCGCGCGTGCGGGCGTGCCGGTAGCAAAGCTGGTGGCTGTTGAGCCGAAGAAGGCGAAGACTCGTCCCTTGGGTATGGCCCGGGGGACGCATCTGGATTGCGGACGATTTCGATGCGCCATTGCCGGATGAATTCTGGCAGGATTCTATGGCGGCGTAATGCCTAAGATGACCGGAACTTCTCGCCGGAAACGCAAGAAGTGAAGTACCTGCTGGACACAGTGGTCTGGCTGTGGAGCGTCGCCCGTCCGAACAGCGCTCGGGGACTGAGGCCTCGCGATCCTTGCGAGAGCAGACAGGAAGAGATCTATCTCTCTGCGGCCAATCGTGGGAAATCGGCAATCAAAATGCGGCTTGGTAAGTTGAATTTTCCAGGCCCTCCGGCAGTATGTCGTTCCCGCCTTCATGGCCGAGCAGGGCATTCGCTCGTTGGCTATCAATCACATCCAGCGTTCAAGTCTACGACCTACCCTCGCACCACGGCGATCCCTTCGACCGCATGATCATTGCTCAGGCAATGGTCGAGGAAATGACAGTGCTGACTTCGGACCGCGAGTTCGAAAAATATTCGATTGATGTGGTTTGGTGCGGAAGGTGACTGGGTGGAGCAGGCCTTCAGGCCTGCATAAAGATGGGGTATAGGTGTTGGGCTTCAGCCCGTGAGGTATCTCCGCGGCTGAAGCCGCTGTCGTTCTTCCTTCAATGCAGCGTGAAACCGCTACTCCACCCAATATAAAAGCCAGTAGAGCTGAGCTCCGCTCCCCCCGGACCTGGCGTCCGGGGCTACGGTTCTTAGACGCCGACGGGCTGCTTGCTGCCGACCGCTACCGGGGTAAGCCACTTGTATTTGTCGGGCTTCTCTCCGTTGACGATGGCGTAGAACTCTTTCTGGATCGCCTTGGTAATGGGCCCGACCGTACCTTTGCCGACGCTGATCTTGTCCACTGACCGAATCGGCGTGACTTCCGCCGCGGTGCCGGTGAAGAAGACCTCATCCGCGATGTAGAGCAGTTCGCGCGGAATGCCTTGCTCAGTGACCGGAATGCCCAGGTCGCGAGCAATCTGCAGTACCGACTCTCGAGTGATTCCAGGCAGCACTGAATTGCCCAGTGGCGCTGTATTCAGCACGCCATTGCGGACGACGAATACATTTTCTCCCGAGCCTTCGCTCACATATCCGTTGGCGTCGAGCGCAATGCCTTCAACGTAGCCGTTGATGATGGCTTCCATCTTGATGAGCTGCGAGTTCATGTAGTTCGCGGCGGACTTGGCCATCGCCGGCAAGGTGTTGGGCGCGATGCGGGTCCATGAAGAAACGCAGACGTCGGCGCCTTCTCCGGAATCCGAGGTCAGATACTTGCCCCAGGGATAATTGCAGATGTAAACCTCGGTCGGCGAATTCAGCGGATTGACTCCGGCTTCGCCGTATCCACGCATCACAATGGGACGGATGTAGCACGGCCACACAGCATTGTTTTTGACCAAATCGGATATTCCGGCAATCAGCTCTTCTACGGAGTAGTCCACGTCGATGCGATAAATCTTGGCGGAATCCAGCAAGCGCTGCATGTGCTCTTTGGCACGGAAGATGGCCGGACCGCTGGGCGGAGCATAGCAACGTACGCCCTCGAACACAGAAGAGCCGTAGTGGATCACATGCGACATCACGTGAATGTGAGCGCTGTCCCAGGGAATAAGTTTGCCGTTGTGCCAGATTTTCTCGGTCTTCTGAATCGCCATGAATACTCCTGAAGCTCAAATACGCCGCCCGCGCTTAGGAAAGCTTAACCGGCGCGACCATTTCATTATAGCCGAGGGCCCCCATGGCTTTAATGGAACGGATGGAGTGGGCCTTTAGGCCGCATACAGATCGGCTTCAGTGTTGAGCTTTACCGGCTGAGAAGTGTCATTGCCCACCCCCAACAGCTGTTTATCTACTGGCGATTTTTCGCCAACTATAATGTCGGCGTGAAGGATTTGTTCAAACAGGACGAACTTGCCTTCCGAGCTGGTGGAAGGCGCAACGCTTCGTGGAAATGAGTATGGTTGGTCTATCATCTCGTTTCCGGTTGCTCTAGAAAGAGGAGTTCGACACGGTTACGCCTGCTTAGGCGGCCAATTCCAATTCCGTTTGGGTGACGGTTCGACCTGCGAGATGTACTGGCTCAGTGCCGACTCAACAGAACGGTTGCCGGGCGAGCAATGGGCTGATTTTTCCCTGCGCTCATGTTCCGAGGTAAAGCAGAATTTTCAGCGACTAATCTCGGGGGTAGATTTCGCCAAGGAAGCAATGTCCTGGAACCTCTCACCTGTTGCCATCGAGAATGTTGTTTTTGTTGCTTATTTTGTAGCGGAGTCAGACCTCGCCAGACTTGAGACTTTGAAGTGGTAACGGTGCAGGAAATTGCCGCCCAGTGAAAATGAAAAAGGAGAGCCGATGAGCCGATTCTTGAGTATTTGCCTGGTAGCAAGCTGCGGGATAGTTTCGGTCCTGGCTGCATCTCCTCCGCAGAAGATTTCGATGGCAGGCGACCGGGCGAATGCTTCGAAGGCAACGATCGAGGGTTTGGTCCGGGACGCCGCCTGTCCCATTCAGAACCTCGACTCAACTCCGACTAACCTAAGCATGAAATGCGTGAGGGAATGCGTGAGAGGTGGTTCGCCGCTCGTGATTCTGACGAATGATGGTCACCTGTATTTCCCTATCTCTGACAAAATGCCTGACAAGGACCAGCGGCAAAAACTGATGCCATTCGTCGGCGAATACGTGCAGGCTAGCGGGACTGTATTTGAGCGGACAGGAGCGCATGCAATTGTGATCTCGGAAATTAAGGAAATGAAAGAGATCCACTTGAAGATGGATGGGAACTAACCCAGGCAGCGCGTTTTACCCACGGCAAACTTGAAAAGATGCCGAAGCCGTCCCTCGTGGCCCGTGGTGAGCACGGACTGAGTGGATCAGGCCTTCTCCCCTGAAGGCACCGACGGCTACGGCTTACTTGCCAGCGGCGTAAGGCTCGCCTGCACGGTTCCGGGCAGTACATCTCCGCGGAAATACTTTCCTTTAGCTGCGCCCATCTCCGGCATGGCTGCGTACGGCTTGCTGTAGTCATTCGCTGCATTCCAGAACAGGAAGCCTACTCCGCCCTTGTTCTTCGCCGTAATGACCTGGGCCTTGATGTATTCCGGCGAGTAAGTCTTGGTTCTCCAGCGGAAGGCCTGCAACCAGGGACGGATCACCACACCGCTTCCCTGGGTGATCTTCACAAAACGTTCCATTGAGACGCCGATGAAGTGTTCGGGCGCATCGCCGGGATGGGCAATTCCGTCCATGCCGAAGAAGTGTGAGGGGTAAATCATGGGCGAGAGCACATCGCAGGATTTAGCCATGCGCACGATGTCCTGACCGGTATGGCCCAGGTCGACCGGACGCTGCCAGGCCATGATGCCAAAAACATCCAGGGACAACAGTGCGCCCGTGGGATGAAGCTCGGCATAAGCGTGCTTCAGGAAGTCGGCGATCACGTCCGCGCGATGCCAGTCCGGATGCTCAGTCTGGAAATAGAAGCTGGCGTCTTTCTGGTCGCCCTCGGCAGGGAACCGGACGTAGTCAAACTGGATCTCGTCGGCGCCGGCTTCTGCTGCCTTCTTTGCGAGGGCAATGTCATAAGCCTGCACCTTAGGCTGCGAAGGATCGGTCCATACCAGCTTGCCGTTCTCGCGCCACGGCTCTCCGGTCTTGTGCGACTTGATCGCCAGTTCAGGATGAGTCTCCACCAGCCGCTGGTCGCGGAAGATCGCCACACGGGCGATGGCATGCATGTTCTGGGAGTGCAGGAAATGGATGAACTTGGGCAGATCGTGGAAAGCGCTGCGATGGTTTCCCAGGAGCGCATGGTCGAACGGGATCGTCACACTGCCATCGCTGTCCTTAATATCGAAGACCACTGCATTGCCGCCGACTTCGCGCCAGTGCTTGACGATCCGAATGCCGTGGTCGCTCGCAGCCATAATTCCAGTGAGATAGATGGCACGGACTTCAAAATCACGATCAACCGGAACCGACTTTTCCACAACTGGAGCGGGCAGCAGTCCGGGAACGATCACCGGCTGGCCAGCCTTCAGGAACGTACCCTGAAAATCCCCATTGGCTTTGCGGATGGCTTCACCCAGTTCGGACGACGTCAGGAAGGAAGTCTGGCCGAGATACCGGTGGGCCACCACCTGGACACTGTCGCCGCGCTTGGCGACGTACAGTGCGCTGCCCGGAGGCGCTACGGCCTCGAGTGACGCGTCTGGACCCTTGGGCACCAGCGGAGTTGCCGTCCGGGAGGTATTCACACGCTTCGGACGGGCCGTCTGCTGTGCCGACGCCGGCGAAACCGCCACAAAAGCGAAAGTAAAAGAAAGAAACAGGATAGAGGCGAGTGTTTTGGGGCCCAGTTGACGCAAGATTTTCTCCGTGAAAGCCGCTGTTTTCACGGATGCTAGCGTTGGTCGGATGGACCTGCCAGTTACGTCCGACCGATACCTGAATTAGCTAGGGACATCGGCCCGCCGTTCCAAGGATCTTCCAGTCTGTGGGCAAACTATTTCCCTTTCCCCTAACCCGGCTGCGGAGTAATACGTGACCTGCGACCCCCCTCCCGCATCTAACTCGTTAAGGCAATTAGGAATCAGCCGCTGGCCAAGGATGGAGAGTCGTTTGCAGTAATCGTAGTGCCGAAGCGAGAGAGTGACAGAAATTGTCTTTCTCTCATTAAGAGACGGCGGACCCGCTATTCCAGAAGTACAGGGGCCAAAGGAAAGGGAAACAGCAGGGCCACACCCACTATGAAAACCGTCGTCAATACCGTTTTAGACCCTACGCGCCGCTCCAATGATGCTCGGGAATTCGATAACGCCCTTCGCCGCCGGATCGTCGGTCAGGACCAGGCCGTCGAGAAAGTGGTCGAGATTTATCAGATGTTTCTGGCGGGGTTGAATCCTCCGGGACGACCAGTTGGCAACCTGCTGTTCCTCGGGCCCACCGGTTCGGGGAAAACCCGGGTGGTGGAAGCCATGGCCGAGGCGCTCTTCGGCGACGCCCACGCCTGTATCAAAATTGACTGCGCTGAATTCCAGCACTCGCATGAGATCGCCAAGCTGATCGGTTCGCCTCCGGGATACCTCGGTCACCGCGAGACTCATCCGCTGCTGACCCAGGAAGCGCTGAACCAGTGGCATACCGAGACGCTGAAACTCTCGATCCTTCTGTTCGACGAAATCGAGAAAGCGTCCGACTCGCTCTGGCAATTGCTGCTGGGCATTCTGGATAAAGCTACGCTGACTCTGGGCGACAACCGCCGTGTGGATCTGTCACAATGCATCATCATCATGACCTCGAACCTGGGCGCCAGTGAGATGAGCAACATGGTGGATGGCGGCCTGGGCTTCTCGCCGAAAGCGGTCCAGGTGGACGCAGCTTTCGACGACAAGATCAACCGTTCGGCGGTAGACGCTGCTCGGCGCAAGTTCAGTCCGGAGTTCATGAACCGCATCGACAAGTCGGTGGTGTTCAGGACGCTGCGCTCCGAGCACTTGCAGCAGATTCTGGAAATTGAGCTGGGCATGGTGCAGCAGAGAATTCTGACGGCATCGGCGATGAACCAGTTCGTTTTCAGTTGCACACCGAAAGTCAAAAGCTTTCTGTTGCACGAAGGAACCGATCCGAAATATGGCGCACGTCATCTGAAGCGCGCCATCGAGCGGCACATCGTGTTCCAGCTGGCCAACCTGGTCGCCACCGGACAGGTCAAGCTGGGAGACTTCATCCGCATCGACATGAGCCCGGAAGGCAAGCTTATGTTCATCAAGGAAGCGGAAAACGCCATGGTTCCAATGTTGCTGGAGCGTCACGGTGCCGCCGCCGGAGCGCTTCCCATGGCGCGTCCCGCACGCACGGTTGCCCGCCGCGAGTTCGGAGCAACAGGAACACTGGACGGCAAGTAAGTTTTCTGAAATTCGAAACAAAGGGTGCCGGGAATCCGGCACCCTTTTCATTTGGATTGCGTAGGGGCGGGTGAGACATTGCCCCTACGCGGCTTGTGATGGGCGCCTGTATAGTCACGATGACATCGATCTCGCATCTAAAATAAACGATTGGTCCCGAGGCGAATCTTCGGAGAGGGAATTATGAAGCCCAGCTTAATCCCGGCACGCTGCCTGATATTGTTGCTGGTTGTTTCTGTCACGCAGCCCGGCATGCTTGAAGCCCGGGTCACGCCTTCACACGGCTTCAACATGTTCTCCGCTCAGGAGGAAGTGCAGGCGGGGCAGCAGTCGGCAGCCCAGGTCGCGAGCAAGCTGCCAGTTCTTCCGGACAACGATCCGGTCGCGATTTACGTGCGGCGTCTGGGGCAGCAACTGGCGGCACATGCCCCTGGCGAGAAGTGGCCTTACACTTTTCACGTCGTGAACCAGAAAGAGATCAACGCTTTTGCGCTTCCCGGCGGCCCCATATTTGTGAACGTAGGAACCATTCAGGCGGCGGACAATGAAGCTGAACTTGCCGGCGTGATGGCGCATGAAATCTCTCACGTGGTGCAGCGCCACGGCACGCGCGCCGCAACCAAGCAGATGGCGGCGCAACTTCCGCTTGCTGTTCTGGGTGGAGTCATGGGGCAGGGCGCGCTTTCGCAGATGGCTCAGATGGGCCTGGGATTTGGTATTGGATCGTATTTTCTGAAGAACTCGCGCAAGTCTGAATCCGAAGCCGATCTGCTCGGCACCGATATTATGTATGACACGGGATTCAATCCTCGCGCCATGGCGGATTTCTTCGCGAAGATTCAGGCGCAAGGCGGCGCGCGCGGCCCGCAATTCTTCAGCGACCATCCTGATCCGGGAAATCGGGCGCAGGCAGTAGCGGCGGAGGTTGGAACTCTTTCTCGCAAGACCGCCTATCGAACGGACAGCGCGGAGTTTCGTGACGTCAAGCAACGTGTTGCCGGGATGAAGCCTCTGACCGCGCAACAGATCGCGGCCCGGCAGGCACCAGGTGCGAATGGGCAGGGAATGACCGCAGGTTCTGGCGCGCCCGCGGGCAGCGGACAACCCGTTGCCCGCCTCCGGGCTTTCAGCCATCGCGACTTTACAATTTCCTATCCTGAAAATTGGCAGCTGTACGGCGACCAGAACTCCGCGGTCACGATTGCGCCGCAGGGTGGCGTGATACAGAATGCCGTCGCCTACGGTTTCATGATTAACACGTACCAACCGGAGGACAGCAATTCGACCCTCGATCAGTCGACCCACGATTTGCTGTCTTCGTTGCGCCAGGCAAATCCGGAAGTGCGGCAGATCGGGCAGGACGAGAATATACGGATCAATGGTGTGGCGGGAAAGTCCGTCGACCTGATCGGGACCTCTCCGTTGAAAGACCCGAACGGACGCCCGAACCAGGAGCGGGACTGGCTGGTCACAGTCAAACGCCGCGACGGCACGTTGCTGTATGTGGTCGCGATCGCGCCGGACAAGGACTTCGAAGCGCTGCGTCCGACGTTCGAGCAGATGCTGAAGTCGATGCAAATGCGGTGAAGCGGGCGGCGGACATCAGACTTCGGCCCGCGGATCCCAGACCTCAGCAACGATCTATGGCGAGCCGCGCGGCAACCTACGTCCAGCCGCGAAGCGGCGCAAAAGAGTAGAGCCCCGGGCGTAAGCCCTAGGCGGAAAGCCCGAAAGAACAGCCCTGCAAGGGCGGAAGAAACGGTTGCGGCCACATTCATCGGCGCGTTTCTTACGCCCCTGCGGGGATTTGTTGCTTTGCCACGTCGTCCCCGGGCTTACGCCCGGGGCTCCATTCCGGCGCCGCTTTGCGGCTGTTGCTCAGGGCAGGGCTCTCGCGGCTTAGCTCGCGGCTTTAGAATGACAGGCGCTGAATCGCTGTCCCGCGAGCTACTTCAGTCCTTCTACAACGTAGAGGTATGAGAGTGTCCTGGGCACGCCATAAATGTAGAACTTTCCATCCGGCGTGACCGAGTCGCGGCCAAGTTGCGGGACGCCTGAAGGGTCGGCAGGCGCAAAATCATGGTGCGGTTTGCGCTGGCCGGTTTTCGGGTCCATGACATAAGCTTTTGCCGGCACAGAGGACAAATCACTCACATACACGGAGTGGCTGTCCGACGTCCACCCGGTGATGACCTCGTCAGTTTTCAGCGGAGGCAGGGCTTGTCCCGGTTCTGTTCCAGACATGGGAAGGATCCAAAACACTCCGTCTTTCCTTCCCAGTACATTTTTTCCATCCGGAGAAATCTGGCTGCCGCGGAAGTGTTCCGGGCCGAATGCTTTTGCAGGCGTGCCGTCCAACATCTGGATGTAAGTGCGTGGAGCCTTGCCCGGCTCGGCGGCGACGATGATTACCCCTTTGCCATCAGGGAGAAAGTTCATCCTCGCGGAATGAAACAACTGGCTGTCGGCAAGCGTCAAGGGTTGTCCCGCACCGGTCGGAAGCAGGACCGTCGGGCTGGGCTGTTTCACGCTGGTGGAAGCCACCCACTTTCCGTCGGGAGAAATGTCCAGTCCCATGCCGCTGCCCAATCGAATCGCAGCGGAGCCATCGGTCTTGCGTATAAAGATCGAATAGTCCGGTCCTCCGCCTTCTCCATCCTCTTCCAGAAGTGCCCACTGGCCGTCGTTCGAAATCGCGCGGCCAATGGTCCAATCGAACCAGGAAAGGTCGATGTCCTTGTCCTGGCCGACATACCGACCGTAAGCTTCCAGGCGACTGGCCTCATTGGTGATCAACACCTGGCCGTCCTTGCTGATGTCGAACAAATGCAGTCGTCCCGGGATGTGCAGCAGGTCGCGCTGCTTGCCGTTCAGATTCACGGCATATAAGGCACTGTTGATGCCGGCATCGCTGCCGGTGAACCAGACCTCGTCTCCGGAGTGCGACCAGGCCAGTCCCGTCAGATCGGCCCACTCGCCGGTCAACCGCCGGGCCTTTCCAGCGAGGTCGGTCACCGCCACAAAGCCGCGAGTGTCCCCAGCATTGGGATGGTCAAAATACGCGATCATCTTGCCGTCGGGAGATACCGCTACATCCGTGATGTTTCCTGTGCTGGTGGTGACGAGAGTCTTCCCGATCGGATATTCCAGCCGATTTTCCCCAGACACCGCGTGGACCGCAGCCAGCGCGTCTCCGCCCGGATTCCAGGAAGCGTCCAGGACGTCGGCCAGAAGTTCTCGCGGAGCGCCTCCGGTCAACGGCACTACCGAAAGCATGCCTTGCGAAACGGATCCCGCCTGAGTCTTCTGCCGAATCGCCATCTCGCCTTTCGACGAAATGCCCAGGACCTGACTGTCCTGTAAATCGATTGGACGGGACATCAAAGCATCCGTCCGGGTGGTATAAATTTGTGGTTTAGGCGCGCCATTCCAGGCGGCGCTGAACAGGATGCTCTGGCCATCCGGCGCGAACTTTGCGCCGTAGATGGTGCCTCGCTGGAACGTCAGTTGATGGAATCGCGGCGCCGCCGCCGGCGCGCCTCTACGAGCCAGGAAATAAGTGGCCGCGAGTGCCGCGGCTACGGCCAGCGCAGTCGCCGCAAGCTTCCAGTAGCCCTGGCGCTCGGCAGTCGCGACCTTTAAGCGGGATCCCGTTGCCGAGTGATTGGAAATCGATTCGAGATCGAATGCGATGTCGCTCGCCGACTGAAATCGTTGTAACGGATTCTTCTCCAGGCAATGTCGGATCACGCGATCCAGATTCGGCGTGAGACCGGGAACCGTCTCCTCCAGTTCCGGCGGCTCTTCCTTCAGGATGGCGTTCATGGTCTCCACGCTGGAGTCGCGTTTGAAGGCACGATTGCCGGTCAGCATCTCGTAGAGGATGGCGCCCAAGGCGAAAATATCGGAGCGCTGGTCCGCACCCTGTCCGCGCACCTGCTCGGGTGACATGTAGCCGACGGTGCCCATGACGTGGCCGGGCGTGGTTTTGGGATGAGGCTCGTCCACGGTCTGCAAATCGGTTGCCGCGTTTAAAGCGTCATCCTGTACCAGTTTGGCCAGGCCGAAGTCGAGGATCTTGATGCGTCCGTCGTTCAATACGAAGATGTTGTCGGGCTTTAGATCGCGATGCACGACGCCCTTCTCGTGCGCCGCCGCGAGACCGCGTGCGATCTGGACGCCATACTCAATAGCTTTACGCTGCGGCACCGGCGCGCCACGCATGTGGTCGCGCAAGCTCTCTCCTTCGAGAAGCTCGGAGACCAGATAGGGCGCGCCATCCTGCTCGCCCACGTCATAAATGGCCAGAATGTTGGGATGATTGAGAGCGCCAACCAGGCGTGCTTCCTGTTCAAAACGGCGCAGCCGGTCCGTATCCCGGGTAAATGAAGGTGGCAGAACTTTGATGGCTACTTCCCGGCGCAAGCGCGAGTCGCGAGCGCGGTACACTTCGCCCATTCCTCCCGCCCCCAGGAGGGACAGGATTTCGTAGGGTCCAATCTTCGTGCCAGCGGCCAGCGCCATGAGTAAGCGGAATTATACGTCAGACTTCGGGCGTCGGACCTCAGACGTCGGACCTCAGACTTCAGACGTGGGCGAGGCCCTCAGTTCACGCAGAACGAAGAACAGTCCGCAGGTCCTTTGCGCCCTTGGCGGACTTTCTTTGCGAACTTTGCGGTTTAAGATGTTGAAGCTTGAGGCTTGAGGCTTGAGGTCCGAGGTCCGAGGTCCGGGTTTGTTTACCCGCCTTGTTTCAGATCGGTGAGCACTTGCCGTGCGATCTCTTTCAGGGTTTCGAATACTCCGGGGCCCTGGAAGGCTACGGCTTCGATTACGGGTTCGTTCTTGCGGCGCAGTTGCTTGGAGAGATCGTCCACCGAAAGGACATTCGGCAGATCGCGTTTGTTGAGCTGCAAAACGTAGGGAATCTTGTTGAAGTCATAGCTATGCTCTTTGAGGTTGGCCATGAGGTTGTCGAGGGCTTCGACGTTGGCGTCCATGCGTTCCTGCTGCGAGTCGGCGACGAACACGATGCCGTCCACACCTCGCAGGATCAGCTTGCGGCTGGCGTCATAAAACACCTGGCCGGGGACGGTATACAAGTGAATGCGAGTCTTGAAGCCGCGGACCGAACCCAGGTCGAGGGGCAGAAAATCGAAGAACAGGGTACGTTCCGTCTCCGTGGCCAGCGAGATCATCTTGCCCTTCTGCTGCTCCGCGGTTTTCTGGTAGATGAACTGGAGATTCGTCGTCTTACCGCCCAGGCCGGCGCCGTAATAAACGATCTTGCAGTTAATTTCGCGAGCTGCGAAGTTGATGAAACTCAAGACTTCCCTCGGGACCAGTAACGTACGCGTCTGAAGGCAAACGTTTCCCGGCTGAATTTTCGGTTGATACTGCTGGTTTTATACCACACGGCTGAGCGTCAAGGCAGGTTACGCAGGTTACTTGTGGAACACCGGGCTCCCTTTCAGGGCAAAGATTTCAGATTCGAGATCTCAGACTTCAGATTAAAAGCGCAGGCAGCGTGGAATTCTCTTTGCGAACTTTGCGGAGTCCTTAGCGGCCTTTGCGGTAAAAAGCTCTTAACCACAAAGAAGGAAAGCCGCAAAGGTCGCTAAGGAGTTAATCGCATATCCGAAATCTCGAATTAGCGTGCCAATCCCACTGGATAGTAGCCTTCCTTGGCGGTCACCTTAAGGTCGGGACGAGATACACGCACTTCGATCTCGCGGTGGGTGCTGCTGGGGGTGGCGTGCGTCAGATATCCCAGAGTGTATTGATTCCGGGCGTCGCCCAGGGTGCGGGCGTAGGTGGTCTCGATCGCGTCGCGCGAAAATCCAGAGAAAATCTCGCCTCCGGTGGCATTGGCATACTTCGGCAGGACGTTGCTGTATCCCAGACGCGAGCCGGTCAGCGGGATGTGCAGCTTCTGCAACGAGCCGTACACCGGGACAGCCGAGCCTTCGACGGCCACGCCGTAAACCTGAATTCCGTTTGAGAGCAAGACTTTCAGGGTATCGCGGTAGCTGGCGTTGCTGCCGTATTCGCGGCCATCGCTGATGATGAAAATCACTTTCCGGCGGCTGCGGTCGCGCTTGCGCAGCTCCAGAGCCGCTGCCACGATTGCATCGTTCAGTACGTGGGATTCCTTGGTCGGATTGACCTGCCTGGGGGCGCCGTTGTCAATCGGGACACCGTTGACGATCGGCCCCTGCGGCCCCATCGGACCGCTGACCACCGGAGGTCCGTTATTTCGTCCCGTCACCTGCTTCAGGTTCTCCAGCGCGCCCGTCAGCTTGCGGCCGACCTCGGCGAAGTCGGTCACCTTGGATACGCTGGTGCTGTAAGTGTAGAGCGACACTTCATCGAACTGGCTGAACGCGCCTTGCAGCGCGGCGAAGGTCTGAATCACCTTCTGCACCGCTACGTCCTGCATCCCGGTGTCAAAAAGCACCGCTGCGGACAGGGCAAAGGGATCAGTGGTAAAGAAATTCAGGTTTTGCTTCTTGCCATCCTCGAACACCGCGAAATCCCGCGACAAAAGGCCGTTGACCAGGCGTCCGGAGTCGTCCTGTACCATGACCGGGACCACTACCTGGTTCGTGTTCACGGTGATCTTGAAAAGCTCTTCGCTGCCGGCAACGTGTTCGGCGGATGTGCCACCCGGCGGCGTGGTGGCGCCCACTGGCGCTACTCCGGGGGCGTACACCGGGTCTTCGGTCGTGCCGGAACCGGTTGGTGGGGGCTGATTCGCGGGTGGAGGGGTGGTATCAGGGGGAGTCTGCTCCGGGGGCGTCTGGCTGCGCGGGGGGTTTTTAGGAAAAGGACGCGAGGCGGAGGGCGCATCCGGAATATCCTGCGGTGTGGTGCTTTGAGGCTGGGCAGCTAATCCGATGGAAAGCAGGAAAAGGGCTGGGATTGCTGCGAAAGACCGATATTTTTCACCGACCAGTTTTCCGATCACTTTAGCGATCACTGAGAACACGGGAACCTCTCCGCCGGAACGGCGATTCGCTTCACTTGGAAATGCCGAAATCTGCGATTTCGTGCATCTAACCCTCTTGGAATAGACTAACAAAAAGCTCGGGAGAATATCTGGATGCCGAAAGTCGGCCGTTTGCAGGCAATTGTAGTCCTGATTCTGTCGGTGGTCGGGATCGCTGGCGTCATTTTTGCGGTGGGCGTTTTTCCGGTGAGCGTTGCTTCCGCCCAGCAGTTACCGCATCTGGCGGGAACTCCTGAGCCGGACAGTCCCCAGCAAGACCAGAATAACGAGCCGGACCAGTCGGTCAGCACGTTGAAAGTCAACGTCAACGTGGTGCAGCTCTTCTTCAACGTCAAAGACAAGAAGGGCGGGCTGATCCCGAACCTGACCAAGAGCGATTTCCAGATTTCCGAAGACGGCAAGCAGCAGGCCATCAAATATTTCACCGCCGAATCCGATCTGCCCCTGACGCTGGGCATTCTGATCGATTCCAGCGGCAGCCAGAGGCAAGTCCTGGAGATGGAGAAGGAAGTCGGAGCCAGCTTCCTGAACGAAATCCTGCGCCCCAAGGATATGGCCTTCGTCATCAGCTTCGATGTCGATTCCAACCTGTTGCAGGATTTCACCAACTCGACGCGCCGCTTGCGGGAAGCCCTCAACAGCGCGCGCATCAATGCGCCTCCGTCGAGTTGCGGCGGTCTTCCGGGACAAGGTGGAGGACCCGTACCGTGCGGTTCCGGCGGCGCCAAAGGCACCGTGCTCTATGACACCGTGTATCTTGCGTCGCATGACGAGCTCGCCAAAGAGGTTGGTCGCAAGGCCATGATCCTGCTCACCGATGGCGAAGACCAGGGCAGTCAATACAAAGTCAGCGACGCCATTGAGGCGGCGCAGAAATCCGATTCCATCTGCTACGTCCTGCTCATCGCCGACCGCGGCTTTTACGGCTTCGGCGGATACTCCGGCGATCGCGAAATGAAAAAGCTGGCAAACGAAACCGGCGGCCGCGTCATCGAAGTCGGAAACAAGATGGAAAAACTGAAGGACGCCTTCGACCAGATCGCGCGTGAATTACGCAGCCAATACAACGTCGGCTACACTCCCACCAATACCGCTCTCGACGGCAGCTTCCGCAAAGTGGAAATCCAAACTTCCAAGAAGGAATACAAGATCCAGGCGCGCACGGGATACTACGCGGTGCCCAAGAAGGACTAGGGCTGGCAGTAAAAGAGCGGGTTTCTGATCCCGACATCAGCTACATTACTTCCTGTTATCGTCAATGGCGCAGTACCGGACGTAACTTGGATGCGTGTTTCTGCGACGTTTAGCATTACTGTATGAGCAAACTGACCGCAAGAAATGCGCTTGTCGTCATCGGAGTGTGGACATTTTCAAGAATGGTGGCTTTCTGGCTGGTAGTTCTCATGGCAGTCATGCACATTCGGATGACGTTCACGGGAGATGTGGGCCTGATGATGTGGGTATGGGAGGAACTGCCCTACGACCTGTTTGCAGCCCTCGGAGCGGTCACGTTGGTTGGCGTGATCGAAACGGAAAAGCGGCTAACGTGGGTATGTGTACTTGCAGCCTTGTACCTGTACAGCGAGGGCATGCACGCATGGCGGACTCTAACTCATGGGTGGCACGAACCTCCGAGCACACCCGACTACATCGGGATTTTGACACAGGCGGTTATCCCGACGCTCGCGTGTTTTGTTGCTGGCACTTGGTGGACGAGGCGTTCCACCGCGCCTAAGGTCCTTGTCACCTAACAATTGCAAAATCACGATTACACTCATTAACAGGGTCATGAGGCCAATGAAGATTGCCATTCTTATTTTCACTCTGGTCATTGCATTTTCGTGCATCTGTTTTTGCCCAGGCTCCGCCCAACATTATTTTCGACACAGACATGGGCAACGACATCGACGATGCCCTGGCTCTCGCCATGCTGCATGCCTTCGAGAGCCGTCACGAAGCCAATCTCATCGCGGTGACGGTGACCAAGGACAATCAGTGGGCCGCGCCGTACATTGACCTCGTTGATACTTTCTACGGACGCCCTGAGATCCCGATCGGCATGGTGCGGAACGGAAAGACGCCAGAGTCGAGTCCGATGATTCAGATTCCATCCGAGCGGCGACGTGCGGACGGCAGCCTGGTTTATCCGCACCGGATTCTGGATGGCGGCCAGGCGCCGGAAGCAGTTTCTCTGCTTCGCCAGATGCTGGCAAAGCAGGCGGACGGCAGCGTCGTCATCGTGCAAGTGGGCTTCAGCACAAATCTGGCGCGGCTGCTGGAAACCGTGGCGGATGCGGCCAGCGTGGATGACGGGCCAACGTTGGTCCGGAAGAAAGTCCGCTTGCTATCGGTGATGGGAGGAAATTTTGCCGACGGAAAGTCCGAGTTCAACCTGGCGAAGGACGTGCCCGCGGCGGTAAAGCTCTTTCACGATTGGCCCACACCGATCGTGGTCAGCGGATTCGAGGTCGGCGCCGCCCTGCCGTTCCCGGCGCAACGGATCGAGCGTGACTTCACTTACGTGCAGGACCATCCCGTGGCCGAGGCCTATCGCTCGTACATGAAGATGCCCTACGACCGGCCGACTTGGGACTTGACGGCAGTGCTCTACGCGGTGCGTCCGGATGAAAAGTATTTCTCGCTGTCGCCGCCGGGGACGATCACCGTCCTGCCCGACGGCAGCTCCCGCTTCGAAGCCTCGCCCAACGGAAATCATCGCTACCTGATCATTAAGGACGAGCAGCGGGCAAGAACTTTGGAAGCAATGATCATTCTTGCCAGTGAGCCGCCGACCGGTAGCGCCCGACGCTAGGCGGATGAAGGGCCCGCGATCACGTAAAAGTTTGCTGAAAGATTTATCCCTTTCCAGTTAGCGCGGCTCGAATCCGCTGCCCCACAATTGCATCTTCGCCGGGCTGCAACATCCATACTCCGACCACGAGCGTGTTTGCATCCGACGGGATGCCCTGGTTGGGCTTTTGTCCGGTGTTTGGGTTCAGTTCAATCGATGGTTTTCCCGCACGCAATGCGGCGACGATCTGAGTAGTGGTCGCGCCGATGACGGAGGGATCGAAGCGTATGAGCAAGTGGGGAACGTGGTTGGCGATTTTTGGAACCACGATCTCCGTTTTGACCGAAGGGATG
This sequence comes from Terriglobia bacterium, assembly GCA_963795245.1. Classification (GTDB taxonomy): domain Bacteria; phylum Acidobacteriota; class Terriglobia; order Terriglobales; family Acidobacteriaceae; genus JAIQFF01. The sequence continues at coordinate 247,764 of CAWCHA010000003.1, forward strand.
CCCTTCACCGCAGAGGCGACAAGGTCGGCCCGCTTCTGGTAGTCGCCTTGCATCGATTCCTCGGTGTGCGAGAGCACCCAGTCGACCGCCGCGACCATTCCGACGATCTGCTCTTTGGCTACCTTCATTCCGCGTCCGATGCCTTCTTCCGGATTGTTGTTCTGATGGGCGAGGTCGATCAGATCTTTTTTTCCAAGAAGGAGCCCTGCGTTCTGCGGACCCCGAATTCCCTTGCCTCCCGAGAACGCTACCAGGTCGAAGCCCATGCCGGTGTACTTCCACAGATTCGAAATCGGAGGCATGTCGGCGGCAGCGTCGATGTGGCAGGGAATCTTGTGGTCGTGCGCCACGCGAAGCCACTCTTCGCGTCCAATCTGCGCGGTGCCTGCGACTCCGTCTTCGTCTTCCGCGGCGTTGAAAAAATTCGTCATCACCGCATTGCCGGCGGCGCATGCGCGTTTGTAGTCGTCGAGCGTAACGACTTCCGTTACCCGCGCTCCGCATAGATACATGGCACGGTCATATCCGTAACGGTGCGCCTGCTGCACGATGACCTGATTTTTCTTGCCGTCAATCGCTTGCGGCATATCCAGAACGTCGATGTTGTTTGCCTTCTGGAGGCACGCGGCGGTGGCGAGGCTGATGGCTCCCGAGGCTCCCGAAGTAACGATGGCTCCCTCGCATTTCAATCGCTGCGCGATATACTCCCCGGCCTTCCGCTGAAGTTCGTGCAGGCGCACCGGATGAAGCGCCGCCTTCTGCACTGCGGCCAGCACCTCGGGCGGCATGCACGCGGCCGTGAGCGTGGTGTAAGTCCCGGCGGCGTTGACGATGGTCGGAACACCGAGCTTGGCGTAGTAGTCCTCACCATCAGGCAACGAAATGGTTTCGGCAGACGAAACCAAAGGCGCCAAGCCCAAAACTGCGGCGACCGAACTTGCCCAGCCGAAGAAGCGGCGGCGAGAGAGAAGGCCAAAACCTGCTTGAGAATCGGCCGATGCTTTCATGCGAATCGCTCCTTCAATCGTAGCGGTTATTCTGGAACGTAACATTTTCTACCACAGGCGTCATGCTGAGCTTGCGAAGCATCCGGCGAGAAACGGATATGCACGTGTCCGCGAGTATGGCGATACACGCCAGATCCTTCGGGACTGAAGTCCCTCAGGATCACGCCGATCAGGAATTGGCCTCTTGGACGCAGTCTATCGTTAGCATTATTGCAATCAACCTATAACCGCGCGCCAGAAACCTTCACCCCGTCGTTCGCCCGGATCACGAACTTCAGTCCCGACCAAACTTCGTTTACCGCGCATACCTTTACATCTACCAGACCTGCGGTCAAGCCGATCCTCATAACATCATTTTCGCCCAGGTCTGTGACGATACCGGAAGATTTCTTCGGCCAGCTTACTCACAGCTTTCCTGCCGGCGCCAGGCGACGCGCAAATTTTGGTTTGAGGCCGAGTTTTTTGGGAAGAGGAGTGCCGGAGTATCCCGCCATAGCATCTGCCTCACTGCGTGGGAGCGAAATAACCGCGGCGGCTGCGCACGCGCAGGCCTTTGTGGTTTTGCGCCAGGATTTCGATCGTGTGATAGCGGCCATCCGCGCGGAATTCGACGGGCTGGTAGGAGAGCGCGTACTGGCTGCGCAATTCGTCCTGGATCTCCACGAAGGCGTTGGCGACGTCGTTGAGTTGGAAAGGGAAAAAGGCGCGTCCGCCGGTAGCGTCGGCGATGCGTTCCAGAACTTTGTCTCCGGAACGCGTGCCTCCGCTGATGTTGGTGCTGATGGTGTAGATGATTACGTCGGCGCGCTCCGCCATCTCGATAGCTTCCTCGCGGGTAACGTGGCTCATGTTGTCGTCGCCGTCGCTCAGCAGGATAATGGCGCGGCGCACCGGGCCATTCCGCTCCTGCTTCAGTAGTTTGTCGCGACACGCGAAATACAGCGCGTCATACATCGCGGTACCGCCGCCGGGTCGGAGGGCGCGAACTCCGCGCGAGAGCGCCTCTGTGTTGTCGGTGAAATTCTGGGTAACTTCCGGAGTGACATCGAAACCGACGACAAACGCTTGGTCGTAGCGCGGTCGAATTGTCTGGTTCAGAAACTCGATGGCGGATTCCTGCTCGAACTTGAAGCGGTCACGTATGGAGTTGCTGGCATCGACCAGCAGCCCCACTTGTAGCGGCAACTCGGTTTCGTTGTGAAAGCTGCGAATCTGGTCGGCGGGCCGGTTGTCATCGATGACCGAAAAATCGCTCTTCACCAGGTTCTTCACGTAGTGGCCATGCCGGTCGGTCACGGTGAAAACGACGTTCACTTCGTTCACGGTCTTGGTGATCGTGGCGGTGGGGTCATCGGGTGCCGGTCGAGTTTGGATCGGATTGCGCGGGGGCAGCGGCCGGAGCAGGTCCGCTCCTGGCGGGCGATTCGGCCTGAGGAGTCGCTTGGGATTGGGGTGTCGAAGATTGAGCCTCGACTTTCGCAGGCGGTGCCGGTGGAGGTGGCGGCGGCTTGGGGTTGCTGCGTTCCTGTTGAACCGCCGACGGCGCGGAAGGCAGCCCATCCGAACCGGAACTCTGCGCCAGGACGATTGTCCCGAACAGCATGCTGCCCAGCAACAAAATAATGCCGCGGAACTTCATGAGGCCTCAATTATAGCCGTTCCCAAGTGTGGGGCGGACACTCTTGTCCGCCGCTTTTGACTTTGATTTCGCTTTTGCCTTCAACTTCAAGACCCGGGTCAAGAGCGGCAGACAGGAGTGTCTGCCCCACATTTTTTGCGTTTACTCGATTTTTTGCAGGAAACTCTCGAGTTCTGGAGCTAGCGGCGCTGAGAAGGACAAGGGCTCGCCTGTCCTGGGATGCTGGAACTGGAGGGACCTGGCATGCAGAAAGTTTCTGGGAAGAAAGAGTTTGCCGGTTTGCTTGCTGCTGACTTCGCGCGGCGCGCCGTACAGCGTGTCGCCCACGACCGGGTGCCGCAACGACGCCAGGTGGACGCGAATCTGATGAGTCCGGCCGGTGTCGATTCGCACTTCGAGCAGTGTGAATTTTCCGTATGTTGAATCCATCCGGCGCTGCACGGCGTAGTGCGTAACGGCTTCACGTCCGCCGGAGCGCAGGGTAGTCATGCGAGTGCGTCGAATCCGGTCGCGGCTGATGCTGGTGCTGATGGTGCCGCGGTCCTGTTTCATCCAGCCGTGCACCAGCGCGATATAAGTCTTCTTCACCTGCCGCTTCACGAACTGGTTGCCCAGCCGCCGGTGGGATTCGTCGTTTTTGGCCACCACCAGGAGCCCGCTGGTGGCTTTGTCCAGGCGATGAACAATTCCGGGACGCAGATCGCCGCCTACTGACGACAGTTGGGCGAAATGATGCAGCAGCGCATTCACCAGGGTGCCACGATTGCGATCGTCGTCGGTGGCACCGGCCCCGGCATGCACCGTCATGCCCGCAGCCTTGTTGACCACGGCAATGTCAGCGTCTTCGAAAACAATATCCAGCGGAATGTCTTCCGCCATCGCACGCAGCGGTGGCTGCGACGCTGATCCCAGGACAGAGATGCTCTCGCCGCCGCGCAGACGTAAAGACGCCCGCGCGACCGTATCATTCACCCGCACCAATTCCTGCGCGATCAGTTGTTGCACCCGGGCCCGGCTGGTTTCGGGAATACGTGCGACCAGAAACTGGTCCAGCCGTTTGCCGGCGCCTTCGGCGGACACGGAAATCAGAATTGGAAATTGTTCATCCATGCGTAACGCCGGCGTCCCGCCGGCTGTCAGGTGGGCGGCCCGCCCACCGATCGAACTGGCCAGAGGCCGGCGCTACGAAGGTCGTCCGCCCGTGCTTGTCCTCGAATGATTTTGCGATCTTGATCAGCGCTGGGCGTGAGCTGGAACCACGCGCGTCGAAGACTTCAGCCACCAGATCACGCCGCCTGAGATCACCAGACACATAGCGATCAGCTGGGTTCCGGTCATGATTCCACCAAAGACTTCGCCGCGGCCGGGATCGTCGCGAATAAATTCCAGGAAATAGCGTGCGATGCCGTACAGAATCAAATACGCCGCCAGCACCTGTCCATCGAACTTCTTGCGCTTGAAGAGCCACATCAAAATAAAAAAGTTGGCCAGCTCCACTGCCGCTTCGAAAAGCTGAGTTGGCTCCAGCGGTATACCGAGCGGAGTGTACGAGTTTGCGTTCGCCACGGGATTGGTGAACGTCACTCCCCAGAAATGATTCGTGGGCTTCCCGTAGCAGCAACCGGCAGCGAAGCATCCGACTCGGCCGATGGCGTGCCCTAACGCCAGGCCGGGCGCAAAGGCATCCCAGGTGGCGAGCGCCGGCATGCGGTGTTGCCGGATATACCATACCGCTGCGATGGCCGCACCGATCAGGCCGCCAGAGAAAACGCCACCCGCCTGCATCGTGGACCAACTGAAGATGTCTCCGACATGGGTTGAATAGTATCCCCAGTCGTTGACGATGTAGAGAATTTTGGCGCCGACGATGCCGCACAGCACGACCAGCACACCCAGGTTCCAGGCGTCGTCGGCATCGATCCCCTGCCGAGCCGAGTTGCGGACGCTGATCCAAAGGCCTAGAAGTACACCGGTGGAAACCAGCAGCCCGTAGGTGGGAAGGAAGAACTTGCCGATATGAAAAAGTTGGGGGAACACTATTGATCCAGATGCGTTGCCCGGAGATTTTGTTACAGCTTAAGTTTAGCAGGGCGACGCGGGAACGTACGAGGCAGATTGAGAAGCCGACCCACTGTGCCGTGTGACGGGCCGAGAATGAACCCGTCGGTAGACGTTGGGTGCCCGCCGAGACCCATTAGGCATCTCCGCATGGCGGAGCGTTGCACACCGGATCCTAGTTCGAGTCGAGCTCCCGTTCATTCAGCATTGGTTCAAAAATCGGTGACCGCCATCACCAACCCCGTAGGTCGGCTTTCAGTCAGGATGCTAGGGTAAACATGCCCGCATTGGCAAGAGGTGACACGTAAAAAGATGGCAATCAGCTTGCCAGCGACTTTCGTAAGGGGGAGACCGAAAACATAAACCACGAAGGACACGAAGTATCACGAAGGAAATCCCAAGAACGTTCGTGATACTTCGTGTCCTTCGTGGTTATGCTTTTAAGAGGACGCTAACCGGCTCGGCGTTTATCGCCAAGCACTTCATCGAGCACATTCGAAAGATTCTGCGCACGGCGTTGATAGTCACCCGAGCCTGCATCCTGATTACGCTTGATCAGATGATATTCGTCGGCGATGTTCAGCGCCGCCAGGACCGCCAGGCGCGAGGTATCCACTGTGTGGGTCTGTTCCGCCACGGCCCGCATTTTGCCGTCGACGTACTCGGCCAGCTTGAGGATGTACTCCGCGTCCGATCCGCGAAGGTTATAGGGCTGGTCGAAAATTTCCACGCGAACAGCGTTGTTGCTGGGATCCTTGATCACGGTATGTTTCGTGGCGGTAGCCATGTTTATTTTCTCCTCAGGACGGAGATGGGACCGGATCAGCTGACCGCCTGCTCCTCAGAAATCGATTCGATCTGGCCGAGCATCTTTTCCACCCGGCCCCGAATCTCTTCCCGTTCCTTGCGCAGCCGGACCATCTCACGGCGCAAACCGTCCAGCTCTTCCTCGCGCTCGTCCAATTGGTGGCGCAAACGCTGCGAATCGCGTTCAGCAACCGCCTTGGCCTCGCGCGCCGACTTGTACAGCTCAATGGTGCGATAGACTTTGTCTTCCAGCGCCTGAAAATCGTCAGCAGGAACCTGCGCAGATACCCCTTCAGCCATTCTCACAGACATGGTGCCACCACTTCCTACGGAGAAATTGGGAACTTGAGCGCAGTATAACTCAGAACCCTGTGAATCCAATGAGATGCTTGAAGGGTTTTAGCGGTTGGTCAGAGTAGTTGGTACGAATTGCGATGGCGGGACGCCCTCACCACAGTCGGCGGGACGCCGGCGCTACGAACCTATTTCCGCGGCCGTAATTTTTTCAGGCGTTCTCCGGCCGCATCCAGCGTCTCGTCGCGCTTGCAGAAGGCGAACCGCACTTGCTGGGTCCCGTCCCGCGCATCGTTGTAAAAGCTCGATCCCGGCACCGCCGCCACTCCAATCTCTTTCACCAGATATTTCACGAACTCGACGTCATCGGGAAAGCCGAATTGGCGGATGTCGGTCATCACGTAATAAGCGCCCCGGGGAACAAAGCAGCGGAACCCCGCTTCAGTCAGCATCGGGATCAGCCGGTCGCGGCGTTTGCGGTATCCGTCAGCCAAGCTCCGATAATAAGTGGCCGGCAGGCCTAGAGCTGAGGCCCCGGCTTCCTGCAAGGGTGCGGGCGCGCCTACGGTAAGAAAATCATGCACCTTGCGGATCGCATCCGTGATCGCGGGCGGAGCTACTGCCCATCCGACGCGCCATCCGGTCACGGCATAGGTCTTCGATAAACCGTTAATGGTGATAGTGCGCTCGCGCATGCCGTCGAGCGACGCGATCGAAATGTGGCGAGCGCCGTCATAGAGAATGTGTTCGTAGATTTCATCGGTGATGGCGAGGACGTTGAATTCCACGCACAAGTCACGGATCAGTTCGAGTTCAGTGCGGGTAAACACTTTTCCGGTGGGATTGTTTGGCGTATTTACCACGATCGCTTTGGTGTGATTGTGAAAAGCCGCGCGCAGCTCGCGTTCGTCGAAGGTCCACTCGCCGTCTGGAGTTACAGGCGGACGCAGCTTCACAAACCGCGGCTTGGCTCCGGAAATGATGGAATCCGGTCCGTAATTTTCGTAGAAGGGTTCGAAGATTATGACTTCATCGCCGGGGTTGCACACTGCCAGCAAAGTCGAGACTATGGTTTCGGTGGAACCGCAACAGACTGTGATCTCGCGCTCGGGATCGACCGGAATGCCCTGCCACACCTCCATTTGGCGCGCAATGGCATTGCGCAGGTTCTTCGCGCCCCAGGTGATGGCGTACTGATTAATGTCCGCGGCAATTGCTTCCTGCGCCGCCCGTTTAATTTCCGCCGGAGCAGGGAAGTCCGGGAAGCCCTGTGACAGGTTCACGGCGCCATGCAGCATGGCCTGACGCGTCATCTCGCGGATCACGGACTCTGTGAAGTGGGCGACGCGTTCGCTGAGAAAGGATTTCTGGCTGGCGGTTTCTGCCATCAGTCGAGCCTAGCACACCCCGTGAGCCGTTACCGGCCGTCGGGGGACGGGTAAAATGTGGGGCGGACACTCTTGTCCGCCGCCTTTGACTTTGGTTTTGAAGTTGGAAGTCAAAAGCAGAATCAAAGTCAACGGGGGCGGAGAAGAGGGTCCGCCCCACAGGCTACCCGTCCGGCCGAGCGAAGCTCGGCAGTGCTGTTGAGGCGACTGAACCCTATTCGATTGCCGTCTGGAAGCGCTGGCGAGCCTTGCTCGCCCTGCCGCGCTCAGGACAGGCTCCGACCCGGCCCCACACAGATATTGCCGGGTACTAATGTTTCGCTTTTTCCCGAACAAAAAAATGTTCTTTATCCATGTCCGCGGGTACGGCCACGTCGAAGAACCCGACCATCATCTCCTGATACGTCTGATCACCCCAGGTCACCGTGGCGGTCGGATCCGGATTATGCGGATTATTGCGCGAGTTGTCATACCACGCCACGGCTCGCAGTCGGGTTCCGGCCTTCAGGAGTCTGGGCTCGGCCAGGCGATAACTCAGCTGCCAGTGAAAGTGATAATTTACGCGCAGCAACGTTTCGATCGAGCCATCGGGTTGCACGATGTCGTACTCAAAACGCTTTCCGCGCAGATGCATGTGCGGAAACAGGCTGAGCAGCGTGGCGTCGTGCGGCAGCGTGCCCTGCACTTCAACCCGGAAGTCATCCGCGCCTGGCGGAATAATGAACGAGTGATCGTTGAGTTGCAGAGTAATGACGCGCTGCTGCGGCGGAGATTTCACGAACACCAGTCCGATGCTGGTCTGATCGTTTCCCGCCGTGCCGTTGGTGGTGTAGTGAATCTGGAAAACCAGATCAGATCCTGCCGGAACAAACTTCGCCATGCTGTCCGGCCAGCGGTCGGGCGAACTGCCCGGTGCGTACACCAGCAACAGGTCACTGGTGGTCCCGTGGGCTTCCAAACGGTCCTGCGGATCGCTCAGCGTTGAAGCCGTGAACGGCGCGCCAACCGGCGCATGCCGTAACCATTTGGAATCCGGCGGCCTAATGTAGACAACCGCGTGATGCACGTACTGCGGACTCGAAGGATGGACCTCCGCCATCTGGACCCATTTGTCTTCAGTGAAGTGCGTAGGCACGATCTCGTAGGTGTATTCCACATCGCCGTCCGCCGGGATCGTGACCGGCTTGGGCATTGGCAAAACCATGTCTGGTTTCGCAATGTTCCATCCCTCGGTCCAGTGCGACGTAGCCTGGGCATCATGGGGATCGCCCGCTGGGGCGCCGGTCGCAACCCAGGCCAGCATCGTAGAAATTTGTTGAGGCGTCAGTGACGGATCATTAGAGAAGTGCCCGAATCGACGGTCAGCGAACCATGGCGGCATCATCCCACTTTGGACTGCCTTGGCGATCGCGGGCGCCCATGGCCGCGTCTGGTGGTATGTCACGAACGGCATCGGAGCAACTTCGCTGGGGCGGTGACAACTTTGGCAGTGGTCCTGAAGAAGAGGCAGGATGTCTTTGTAGAAAGTAGGAGTTGGTCCTGTCGGAGGAGAAGTAGCGGTCGCGACCGCGATGGCTGCTGTGGCGAAACTTGCGATCAGGCCGAGGCGAAAGCGCACCCTAACAGTGTACGTTGTCGTCCTGAGCGTAGTGGCCGCTTCGCGTAGCGAAGGAGCTACGCAGTCGAAGGACCCCTATAAGCTGCACGCTTTCGCTCCAACAATAATTTCTTCGCGCGTTGATCGTCGAAGTGAGACCGTGAAGAGGGTAGGAAAATCCTTCGACTCCACGTTGCATTTCGCAAGCGAAATGCAATGCTCCGCTCAGGATGACCGCGCTTACGCGCGCTGCTTGCCGCCGAGACCTTCCAGCGCCTTGACGATCTGCGCCGACCACTGCGCCACTTCATCTTCCCGCAGAGTGCGCTCTGAGGATTGAAGCCGGGCGCGCAGCAGCAGGGAATACTTGCCGGCTGGAACGTTGCCTCCGCGGAAAATCTCTGCCGGGACAAAGCTGCGCAACTCGGCCAGGCCGAGCGCGGCAACACTCTGCTGGATTTTCTCGAAGGTCACGCTGTCGTCGAAGACAAATGAAAAATCTCGTTCGACGGCGGGATACCGAGGCAGGGGCTGGTAGCGAACCACTCGCAAGCCCTGCTCGTACAGTTCGTCAAGATAAAGTTCGGCAATGAAGACGCTCTGGCGCAGCTTGCGGGCAGCTGCAATATCGGGATGGACCTGCCCAAACTGGGCTACCAGCGCGCCATCCATCAGCGCCCGCGCCGAGCGCCCAGGATCATAGTAATCCGCTGTGTGGGCATCGTAACGCAAGGACTGGTGCTGGAAGGCGTGCAGCAAATCCTCTACGTCGCCCTTCAGATCGAAAAATCTTCCGTCGCGGGCGCCCCATGCTTGCGTTTTTTGCGCGGGCGGCGATGTAACGCCCACGCAGATGCGTTTGGGTTCAGCCGTGGCATTTCCGCTCGCAACAAATACCGAGCCTGCCTCAAACAGGCGCACACTCTCCGCGCCACGATTCAGGTTGTACGCCAGCATATTGAGCATGCCGGGCACCAGTGAGCTCCGCATCACCGACGCTTCTTCGCTCTGCGGATTGGCCAGCTCAAGCACACGGGCCGAAGAAAAGGCCTCGGCATCTTCGTGCGAAATAAATGTCAGCGACACCGCTTCGTCATAACCGAGCGCCAGCAGCGAGGTTCGAAGTTTACGATCTTTTTCCGCGTCAGGCGCTTCCGTCACCGCTCCGGAATATTCCGGCAGCGTGTTGGTGAACTTGTCGAAGCCATGCAGGCGGGCGATCTCTTCGATCAGGTCGATCTCCCGTTCCACGTCCAGACGCCAGCTGGGAATGTGGACGGTGAAATCAGGGTCTCCGCCACGTTCCGGCATCAGCTCAAAACCGAGTTGCTGGAGAATTCGGAAAATCTCGTTGGTCTCGAGCTTCTCGCCGAGAATGCGATGCACTTCCGCAAGATGCAGAGCAACCGGTGCCAGGTCGACTTGTCGTGCCACTGCATCAATCGAAGCGCCGTCCAGTTTGCCGCCAGCTGATTCGAGAATCAGCGCGGCCACTCGATCACAAGCCTTGGTCGTGGCTTCGAAGTCAGCGCCTCGCTCGAAGCGATGTGACGCATCGGTATGCAGCCCATGGCGCCGCGAACTTCGGCGGATGGTTGCCGGATCGAACCAGGCGGACTCGATGAGAATGTTCTTCGTCTTGTCGGTAATCATGGTGCCGAATCCACCCATGACACCGGCCAGCGCAACTGGCTTGACGGCGTCCGCAATTACTAGATCTTCGGGCGTAAGCTTGCGCTCGACACCATCCAGGGTCTTCAAAGTCTCGCCAGTGAAGGCCCGCCGCACCAGAATCTTGCCGCCTTCAAGAAGATCAAGATCGAAGACGTGCGTGGGATGCCCCATCTCCCAAAGCGTGTAATTGGTCGCGTCGGCTGCGCTGTTGATCGGCCGCTGATCGACCAGCATCAGGCGTTTTGTAATCGTCTCGGGAGAAGGGGTGATGTGTACGTCGCGAACCACGCGAGCGGTGTAGCGGGCGCATCCTGCATTGTCCGCGATTTCCACGACGAAATCCGGTTTGCCAGTGGCCGCGGGCAACTTCGAAGCGATGGCCGGCAGTGGCAAGTTGTAAATCACCGAAACTTCGCGCGCGACACCGTAGTGGTTCATGGCATCCGGACGATTGGTGCCAATCTCCATCTCGAACACGGCGTTCGTGCCTTCGCCACTGATGCTTTCGACGGCGATTCCGACCGAGGTAAGGTCCTGCGACAGGCGGAGATTGTCCACCTTGGGGTCGACGAACTCGCGCAGCCATGTGGGGGAAAGTTTCATTTAGCTCTCAACTGTCAGCTCTTCAGCTTTTAGCTTTTAGCGTAAGCCGCAATGCCACGTTGCAAGCTAGAAGCTAAGAGCTAAAAGCTTTCTACCCAAACTGTTCTAAAAATCTGACATCCCCGTTGAAGAACAACTGAATGTCATCCACGCCGTACTTCAGAATTGCGATGCGGTCGGCGCCCATGCCGAAGGCGAAGCCGCTGACTTTTTTGGGATCGTAATCTACAAAGCCGTACACGTTCGGATCGACCATGCCGCAGCCGAGAATTTCGATCCATCCCGTCTGCTTGCAGGGACGACACGGTTCCGAGCCTCGCTTGCCGCTGCCTCCACAAATAAAGCAGGACACCATCATCTCGGCGCTGGGCTCGGTGAAAGGGAAGAACGACGGACGGAAACTGGTCTTCACACTCGATCCGAAAAGCGCCTTCATGGCGTGATCGAGCGTGCCCTTCAAATCGCGGAAAGTGATGTTGGTGTCGACAGCCAGCCCTTCGACTTGATGGAACATCGGCGAATGGCTGGCGTCCGGCGGATCATTGCGGTGCACTTTGCCGGGAATCACGATCCTGACTGGCGGCTTCATCTTTTCCATGGTGCGAATCTGCACCGGAGAAGTATGAGTGCGGAGCAGCAGGCGTTCGCGCTGCGGCTTCGATTCCTGATTGGCGATAAACAGCGTGTCCTGAGTATCTCGCGCCGGATGATTGGGCGGAAAATTCAGAGCCTCGAAATTGTAGTAATCGGTTTCGATCACCGGCCCCTCTTCGACCGAGTAGCCAAGATTGCGGAAGACGGAAACGATTTCGTGCATCGTCTTGATCACGGGATGTTCGGAGCCGAGGGGGCGGCGGTTGCCGGGGAGCGTAATGTCGAGGAAGTCGGTCGCGGTTTTTCCAGAAGTCGCGCTGGAAGGCTGAGCTTGTAAGTCCTCAGCTTTAGCTACTGCTTCTTCGACCGAGGCCTTGATCTGATTGACGCGCTGTCCCACTTCGCGCTTGGCGTCTTTGGGCGCCGCCTTCAGCCAGAGATCGTTGATCTCCGTGAGCACGCCGTTCTTGCGGGCCATCCAGCGGTCGCGGAAGGTTTTCCAGTCGGCCTCGGTCTTGACGACTGAGGCTTCCTGCTTCAATGCGGCGAGGAGCTTCTCGACTGCTTTGTCGAGCGCGGTCGCCGTGAAGCTTTTAAGCTTAGGGACGGAGTACATAGAAGCAGTTCTTGGTTTCCGGTTCGCAGTTCCCAGTTCCTGACAAAAACAGTCAGGCCGGCGCGGCTGAGGCCACGCCTGGGAAGCTAAAAGCTAAGAGCTAATTGCTAAAGGGTGTTTTACGCTGCCCCGCCGATAGCAACCTTCGCCTGCTCAGCGAGGCTCTTAAACGCGCCGGGATCCTTCACCGCCAGGTCGGCCAGGATCTTGCGATCCAGTTCGATGCCGCCCAATTTGAGACCGTGGATGAACTGGTTGTAGCTCATCCCGTTCAATTTGGCGGCGGCGCCGATGCGTACGATCCAGAGAGAGCGGTATTGCCGCTTTTTCTGTTTGCGTCCGGAGTAGGCGAACTTGAGCGCGCGGTCGACGGCTTCTTTTGCGGACCGGTAGAGTTTTGATTTTGTGAGGAAATAGCCACTGGCGCGGTCAAGAATCTTTTTGCGCTTGGCGCGACGTTTCGTTCCCCGTTTTACGCGAGGCATGGATAGCTCCTTTTTAATGACTGGTTACGGCGGCTGGAGGTAGGAGACTCGAAGGTCTGATTGCCTCTTCACTCGCCTGGGCTGCGGTGTTTCAGAAACTTGCAGCCCCAGATCGCGGACGGGTCGCCCGCGACCACAAAAATACAGCAACAACAAAATCTTCTAGTACGGGATCATTCTTTTGATCTTGGGTGTGTCCGCGTCGCTTACCAGGACGGCTTGGCTCAGCTTGCCTTTGCGCTTCTTGTTCTTGGACGTCAGCATGTGGCGCAAGTGCGAGTGATGGCGCTTGACCTTGCCTGTCCCAGTCTTTTTGAAGCGCTTGGCGGCGCCCTTATGCGTCTTCAGCTTCGGCATAAATCCTCAGTGCTTTCTAGATTCCTACGCCTGATTCACCCGGCCTGTCGCCGGTTGTGATTGTGCGGGCTGTTTCTGTCCGGCATCTTTTTTCGGCGCCAGGATGGCGTGCAACGTATTGCCTTCCTGTCGCGGCCGGAACTCCACAATGCCTCTGTCGGCGATGTCTTTGATCAGCCGCTCCAGAATTTCGCGTCCCAGATTGGTACGCGTCATTTCTCGTCCGCGGAAGAAAATCGTCGCCTTTACTTTGTCTCCCTCATCGAGGAAGCGCAGCACGTGGTTTTTCTTGGTTTCGTAGTCGTGGTCGTCCACATTAATGCGGAACTTAACTTCCTTGACCACGATTACTTTTTGATGTTTCTTGGCCTCGCGTTCCTTTTTTTCCTGCTGATACAGGAATTTCCCATAGTCCATGATTCGGCATACGGGAGGAGTCGCAGTCGGGGAAATCTCGACCAGGTCAAGGTTCTTCTCGCGGGCCATTTTAAGCGCATCGTAAGGAGTCAAAATGCCGATCTGCTGGCCTTCGTCATCAATGACGCGGATTTCCCGCGCCCGAATGCGCTCGTTTGTGCGGATAAAGCGTTTATCGATGCGACCCTCCGTCGGATAGCCAAGGCAAATGAAACAGGGAAAAATTATAGCATGGCGGCTCAGGATCGTCGCAGCATGCTTTGATCAGAATGGTTTAGTCATGCAGGGTTTGATCGCGAGGTGCGCCTCACCAAGGAAAAGCCACGGCAGGTTCGCCGTGGCTTCGTCCACTGGTCGCGATCCTGATCTAGGATGCGCGGCGCTTTTCAACGTCCTCGGATCCTTCGCGGTCCTTGCGGTCGGTTCCGGATTCCTGTCCCGGATTCTTCCGGGTGGTGTCCTGCGGATTGTTAACATCCTGACCGGTCTGCGAACGGTTCTTCTGATTGGGATCAGTCGTGCTGCCCTGTCCCGGGTTCTGCTGGTTCTTCTCAGTATCGTTTCCCATGATGGCTCCTCCTTGAAAAATTACTCGTGACACGTTATTTCGTGTAACGTCGGGAACTTAGGTGCCGAAACCTGGTGCCGGGTAGCCTACGGCAGAAGTTTTTTGGATTCCGTGCATCGCCTTTTACGCCCGGCGAGGAAAATTAAAAATGAAGCGCAGCTTGTGGCTGACTGGCAGTTTGTTATTGATGGCAACTTTGTCTCTCGCACAACTGGGAGAGATTACGAAACGCCTCGGACTGGGAAACGCGAACCTCAGCGATAGCAAAATCTCCTCGGGCTTGAAACAAGCTTTGCAGATCGGCGCCGAGCAGGCGGTGAAAGTTACCGGCCGCAGCAACGGATATTTCGGGAATCCTGACATCAAGATCCTGATGCCCAACAATCTGCGGACCCTCGAAAAGGGCTTGCGGATGGTGGGATACGGGCCCAAGGTGGATGATTTGGTGCTGAGCATGAACCGGGCGGCGGAGGCCGCGGCTCCGGCCGCGCGAAAGATTTTTATCGACGCGATTACTGCCATGAGTTTTGACGATGCTCGCAGAATCCTCTCCGGAGGCGACACCGCGGCCACGAACTACTTCAAGGAAAAGACGACGCCGCAACTGACGGCGGCATTCCGTCCGGTGGTAGAGCAGACAATGGCCAGGAACGGCGTCACTCGGCAATACAACGGTCTTGTCGCCCAATACAAAAGCCTGCCATTCGCCCGGGACCAGGATCTGGACATCAGCCACTACGTAGTTTCGAAGGCGCTCGACGGGCTCTTTTTTGAATTAGGCCGGGAAGAAAAAAAGATTCGCCAGGACCCCGCGGCCCAGACTACCAACCTCCTCAAGGAAGTCTTCGGCCGGCACTAAGTCCGGTCGTGTGCGGCGGACATCCTGGTCCACCGCCTTTGAGTTTTTTCTTCAGGAGTTCGAAGTTCGGTTTCTTGAATACTCTTTGGTAACCAAGATCACCCCCAACTTCAAAGGCGGCGGACAAGAGTGTCCGCCCCACATCAGCACTTTCTCCCTGACGGGGAACTCCTGAGAATCAACTCGGGCACGTAATCGGGGTTTTGCTGTATTGCCGTAGGCCTGGGATTGTCATCTGATAGTGGAGATCAGGGGCCTGGTTGCTCGCATGGTCGTCGCGTGCGTAGATCGTCGCATGCATAGATCGTCGCATGCGTAGATCGTTGCGTGCTTGATCGCGAAAGGCGAACTCAGTTCGAGAGGAGTAACCGGATGCCAACCCGTATCCTGATTGTCGATGACGATCCAACCATTCGCATGCTGTTACGCAGGCTGCTGGACCGGCAACCTGGGTGGCAAGTTTGTGGCGATGCCAGCAATGGCGCCGAGGCCATCGAAAGGGTCGAGCAACTTGATCCCGATATTGTGGTTATGGATCTCAGCATGCCGGTCATGACGGGACTGCAAGCTGGGCCTGAAATTGCCAAATCGCACCCTGAATTGCCCATGCTGCTCATCAGCGTTCAGGAAGTGTCACGGCAACTTGCGCGCGAGGCGCTGAATGCCGGTTACCGGGGCGCAGTCACCAAGAATAGCGGCACCGAGGTATTACGCGGGGTTGAGGCTCTGTTGCGGCAGGAGCCGTTCTTCTACGCGGATAATGGCTGAGCCCTCTCGAAGAAATTGGGTCTCTAGCCCGGTGCGGAATCAGACAAACCATGTGGGGACAACCGCCCTCGGTTGTCCGGTCGGGCGCAGTCCGACAGGTTTTCCTGCTGACCAACCTAGCAAAGTTGCGCTCCGCCGGGCGACAGGGGGCGGTGTCTCCACGTGATTCTTGCTTCTTCCAGACAACGGATAGCCGCGGCAAATCATCGAAAGCGCCGAGGTGAAATAGATATGCGCTCTCGCTTGGGATTTTCTGTGTTCGCGCTTGTCTTGTTAGGTGGATTGTCTGCCTGTGCGCCCAACCAGAATTCCCAGGATCTTAAGGAGAGGACCGCTCGCGCTACGGCGGAATTGAAAAGTGACGCGAAGGCCGTGGCATCCGGAGTGAAGGAAGGTTGGAGCCGGGACAAACCTCTCGACATAAATTCAGCGACCCGGGAACAGTTGAGCAGCTTGCCGGGTGTGACCGACGCGGAAGCGGATCGTGTGATTGCGGGACGTCCTTACGATGATCCGGCGCAACTTGTGACTCGAAAGATTCTTCCCAAGAGTGAGTACGACACGATTGCAGACCGTCTGAAGGCGAAATGAACGGACGCCGGCGCTCTGCCAGTTAGATCGCGACTCCACGTAACGCTTCATCGCGGATTCTTTCAACGTGCGACGGAAGCCAGCGGTTCGGCGCATGCTTTCCCGTCAGACGGATGGGCAGGTAATTGTCGGTCAGTCCTTCCGTATATTCGCCGTCTTCATCCCTTCCTGTAGCGTTCAGCGTGATGACCTCCATTGATGTGCTGACAAAAGTATTCATAAACGCCAATTTCTTGACGGCGGCGATTTCACGCAAAGCGCGGTTGCGATCTCGAGCGACGTGTCCCGGAACCTGTTTGCCCGATTGGGCGGCGGGCGTCCCCGGACGCGCCGAGTAAGTGAAGACATGCAGATAAGTAAAGGGAAGATCTTCAATAAGGCGGCGGGTCTCGTCGAACTCCGCGTCAGTCTCGCCCGGAAACCCGACCATGACATCCGCTCCGATGGCAGCGGTCGGCATCGCGGCGCGGATCTTCTCGATCTTCTCGCGGTAATGCCACGGACGATATTTGCGGTGCATCCGGCGAAGCACAGCGTCGCTGCCAGATTGCAACGGGACATGCGCGTGCCGGGCGATACGCGGAGACCCCGCCACAAGCTGAATCAGGTCGTCGCTCCAATCCATGGGCTCGACGGAACTGATGCGAAGTTTTTCCAGCGCTGTTTCCGAAAGAATCGCGCGAACAAGGTCTTCGAAAACCGGTCGTTGGCCATTGGTTGTTGGCCGTTGGCCGGTCTTGCTGAGAGCTGAAGGCTGAGGGCTGATAGCTGCCTGTCCGACAGCCAGGTCTCTACCCCATCGGCCTAAATTGATCCCGGAAATGACCACTTCGCGATAGCCTGCACCGACCAAAGTCCGAACTTCACGAATCACTTCGTCCAACTGCAGCGAGCGGCTCTGGCCCCGGACGTAAGGAATCACGCAGAACGAGCAACGGTTGTCGCAACCATCCTGCACTTTCAGGTTGGGGCGGGTACGCTCGTTGGCGGCGTCGAATACGGGAGCAGCCTGGAGTTCGGTGTGGGCAAAGATGTCGGAGACGAAGATCGGACTTCGCCCTTCCGCCCTCGGACTTCGGTCGTCGGATATAAGCTGCGCCAGCGGGACGAAAGTGGATTGTTGTGGCTGAGGCCCGCCGTCCGCCGTCCGAGGTCCGACACCCGCGATTTCGGCCAGTCGATGTTTATGCGAGTTGCCGACCACCTGGCTTACGCCGGGCAAGGCAGCGATTTCCTCGGGCGCGCGTTGCGCGTAACAACCCGTGACCACGATCCGGGCTAGCGGATTCTGACGATGAATGCGGCGAATCGCGGCGCGAGCGTCCTGGTCGGCGGCGGCCGTCACGGTGCAGGTGTTGAGGACCACGAGCCCTGCTTCTGCTGCCTCGCCGGCGCGCTCAAGACCGCGCTCCCGCAACTGGCGCTCGATGGCAGCGCCATCCGCCTGGGTAGCGCGGCATCCGAAATTCGCTACGTAGAAAGTTGCCACGTCTTCATACTAATGCAGGCAAGAGTGTCCGAGGCGATCAGCTGGTTCGAAAAGGCTTGAACCACGAAGGACACGACGGTACACGAAGGAAAGCCGGAGATTGAATGCTTCGTGGTTGATGATTTACGGGCACCACGCAGCCTTGAAGGCGGAAATCATCCGGCTTCGCCGCGCACACTGATCCTCAGCAGACAGGATTCAATTGTGAATCGGGAAGGCGGGGAGGAAGGAGAGCCGCCGACTCGGGAATCGTCTACAAGTTCAGTTTTTGCTAAACCCTCAGGCCGAGGCCACTTGCCGCTTCTGCTGGAAACATTCCCGGCAGAACACCGGACGCCCCTGCGTCGGCTTGAATGGCACGGTGGTTTCCTTGCCACATTCCGAACACGTGGTGCGCGTTTCCACTTTAGCGAAGCCATTGCCTTGCCCCGATGGCGCGGCCCCTAAAACTGAAACTCGCTTGGTCTTGCAGGCTTTGCAGCGTTTGGGTTCGTTCTTGAACTGCTTGTCGTAAAAGAACAACTGTTCGCCTGCGGTGAAAATAAAATCCCCACTACAGTCGATGCACTTCAATACCTTGTCCTGAAATTCCATTGAGAGATGCTCCCTTCGGCCCATGGCCTGAAACCCGCGTACCCGTGCACGCGTGAAATCAGGTTCGTTGCCCCCTCAAGCTACGACCTGGAATATTTGTTCCCCTGGACTCGGCCCTCCATGTCTTTTCACATGGTCACTGCTTGCAAATTCGTTCGAACGGGACATTAATCGGATAAGGAAATGGGCCACCACATGGCGTGGCAGCCCAATTGAACCTAATCTTGCTCTTTGCGTGCTTTTTTCCTGCTACGCTTACGAGCCAGCGCTTCTTTTACGCGCTTTTTCTCGCCTGGCTTCAGGTAAAAGGAGTGACGCTTGACCTCCTTGATGATGTCTTCCTGTTGCACTTTGCGCTTGAAGCGACGCAATGCATTTTCGAGGGATTCTCCCTCCTGCATTCTTACTTCTGCCAACTTGAACTACACCCCCAAACCAGTCCCGTTTAGACGGGCTTAGTTATCGCAAGGTTCCTACGGCAAGTCAAGTGGTATATGGAATTTTCGCTTGAAGAAAACGTGAAAAAGTCCCTATTTATCACACAATTACAGTCAGTAGATCAGCTTCAGGGCGAGTTGGATCTGCCGGGGAGCGTATGCGTCCGTGGCGCGGAGGAAGGTCGAGGGCACCCGATACTGCGCGGGAAAGATATTGATTCCAATTGTCTTAGAGGTTTGCACAAACTGCGCCGCGTTGCTCTCAAATCCGTCCTGCGTAATCTGGACGCGCTGGTTG
Source organism: Terriglobia bacterium (assembly GCA_963795245.1). GTDB lineage: Bacteria > Acidobacteriota > Terriglobia > Terriglobales > Acidobacteriaceae > JAIQFF01. The sequence goes on from CAWCHA010000003.1 coordinate 266,904, forward strand.
TCACGATTGAACAGGTTGAATGACTCGGCCATCAGTTCCAGCTTGATCCTGTCGCCTGCATAGAGGCGGCGCGTGAGTCGAAAGTCTGTAGTGGCGTAGTTGGGGCCGACCAGCGAGTTGCGCGAAACTCCGGGAAGGCGGTCGTTGGAGTTATTGCCGTCCTGATTGGCATCGCCGGTAACGGTCGCACTCACGGGCCTTCCGCTGCCGTAGGTGAAGACGCTCGAAGCTTTCCAGTTGTTGAAGAATCTTGCCAGCCACTCGTGATCCCGATCAAAAGGTTTGGGAGCCAGCACAAAAGAGAAAACAAAGCGTTGTCGCTGATCGGTAACGCTCGGGCCTTTTTCCGAATTCGGCGCGTAAGAATTCTGCACCGTCGCCGGACGCCCCGCCACCAGCGCATCCTGTCCGTCATCGATCGCGTGCGCGAAGGTGTAGGAGAGCATGAAGTAGACACCGCTGGTCATGCGCCGTCGAATGGAGAGCGTGGCCCCATGATAGACGCTCGACGCAGCACTCTCGAATACGTTAATCGATCCCAGTTGCGGAATAGGCCGGGCCAGCGGATTGATGCAGGGAGGAAAGGGGCAGGTCAGCGACTGCGTTGGCTGCACCGTCGAGAAAGAGGCCACGTCGTAGTACGCGCCGCTGAAGTTTGTTCCGGTCGCATCATAGACCGGGTAAGCAACGTTGACCGGCGGCGGCAGATTCTCGTCGCGTGCTCGTATCAAATCCACGCCATGGACGTACATATAAGAAACGCCGACGGCCAGGCGATGTGCGACTTCCCGTTCCACGTTGAGACTGGCCTGCTGCACTCTGGGAGTTTTGAAATTGTGCGAAAACGCAGAGATGTCTGCCTGCTCGAGCTGCGCCAGCCCGGAAGGCAGTTCGCAGTTTGCTGCACTCACCGGACAGTTCACCAGCGGATTGGGATACTGGGGAAATACCTGGTGATCGTAAAAATTATTGTTATTCAAAAATAGAAAGTTTCCCGTCAAACCGTTGTCGCTCTGCACCGCGGATGTATAGATCTGGGGAATGCGAGTGTAGAAGAGTCCATATCCCGCGCGAATCACTGTCGGCCGTTCTTTCCCGATGGAGTATGCCAGCCCCACTCTCGGAGCAAAATTCCCCGTGTTATACGGGACGCGGCCGGCATCCGGCCAGAGCGCGTTGGATTGCAAACCTTTCGTGGTGAATGTCTGCAGGTCGTAACGCGCTCCAAGGCTCAACGCCAGATGATCGGAAACGCGGATCGTGTCCTGCACAAATCCTGCGTATTCGTTGGTGTCAGGATGGGTGACCGACGGGCCGAAGCTCTGCAAATAGTAGTGCGGTACAGCGTGCGCATAAGCGCGCAGCGGCGTCAGCTCGAGTCCGGATTCCTGCGGCTCAAAAGTGAATGGGTTCACCTTGATGGGATCGAAGATGTATTCCCCGCCGCCGAGCGAAGGAAAGAAGTTATAGATCCAGGTCAGGAGCACATCGCCGCCAAACTTCCAGGAATTCCGGCTACCTTCCACGCTCAGAGTTTCGGCCAGGTGCAAGCGGTGCTCGCGAGTCTGGCGGGGAAGAATCGAGGAGCGTCCGAAGCCGTCGATCAGGTTGGGAATCTTGCTGAGCGGATCGCTGCTGTTGGCGGCGGATGCCTGCAGGTCGCGCGAGAACTGGGCCCGGAACCGGCTCACGAGCCGGAAAGAGAGATTGGTTGTGAGAGCCAATGCCCCGGTTTCGGTGGAGACATCCTCCTCACCGTTATCGCTGATGCCGAAGTTGGTCAGCGGGCTGGCGGGATCGAGGAAGACGTTATTCTGTCCGTAGTAGCGCGAAGTGTTCAGCCGTAGAGTGAGGTTGTTGTGCTGGTTGAGCACGAGATCCAGTTTGAAGAACCCGGCATTTCCCAACATGGCCGAAGGGAACGTACCGGCCTGCTTGGAGAGTTCCGCTGCCGAGGCGAATACCAGCGCCTGGTCGGAAGCTTCGTAATCGCCCGGAGTTTCCGGCCCAGTCCCGGCCTTGGGAACCACCACTGAACTTCCGTCGGCAAAACGCACCACCGTGGGTATGTGAAAGATGTGCTGATCGAAGCCGGCAAAGAAAAATGCACGATTGCGCTTGATCGGGCCGCCCAGCGTAAATCCAAACTGCTGCTGTCGATCATGCGGTTTGAAATCCATGAAAGGATGCGTGGCGGAGAGCGCGCTGTCGCGCAGGAAGTAGAAATCGGTTCCGTGCAAACGATTCGAGCCCGACTTGGTGACCACATTCACTACCGCGCCTCCGGCGCGTCCCAGGTCGGCGCCGTAGGTGTTTGAGGAGACGCGAAACTCCTGCACTACTTCGTTGGAAAACTGATAGGGCGCGCGATAGCGGCCGCGAGCCTGTCCGAAGAACGCGTTGTTGTTGTCTCCGCCATCGACCAGGTAGCTGGATTGGAATCCGCGGATGCCGCCGAAAGCGAGGTCGCCATTCGATCCGGAAGTCAGCCCGCGCGGGTCCTGCGTGACGCCCGGAGTCAGCAAGGCCAGGTCCGTGAATCGTCGTCCGTTGAGGGGAAGTTCGTTCACGGCCCGTTCGTCAATCAAGGAAGAAATACCGCTGGGCTGGCTTTCGACCAATGGCGGCTCCCCGGAAACCGTGATCGTTTCTTTGGCTCCGGCAACCGCCAGTTTGAAAATTAGTTCCGTTGTGCCCCCAACATCCACATGAAGAGACGGCGTGGTTTGCGGGGACATACCCGGCGATTCGGCGCGGGCCGAATAGTCCCCCGGCGGTAGAAGTTCGAAAGCGAAACGCCCGAAGCCGTCGCTGATCGTGGCGTAGCGGAAGTTGGTGGCAACATTCACCAGCACGACACTGGAAGCGCCAATTCGCGCACCGGCAGAGTCGCCCACGGTGCCCCGTATGGCTCCGGTGGAGGTGTCCTGCGAGAAAGCGGTGACGGAACAAAATAAAACAACAAGACTACAGAAACCACGGTTCGGCATGGACTCGCACCCGCACTACGCGGAATGGTGGACGAGCCCAGACTGGAGATGGGAACTTGTTCGGTATATCACGGATAAGGCAGGTCGTCTGTGACGGGCAAACATCTTGGGGTGACCGTCCCGCGCCGGGGATGTTTTTTTGAGTTGTCATCCCCGAGCGAGTAATATCGTCCGCTCGCAGACGATCACAGGAGCCGAAGGACCCCTATTGCTTCTACCGCATTTCACGAGCCTGGAATTTAGCGAATCTGCACACCGGCTGCGATACGCTTATAGGGGTCCTTCGACTTCGGCGCTGTTTCGCGAAGCGAAACAACTCCTCCGCTCAGGATGACAATCCCCTTAGCTTGCTTTGAACCAGTTCTTCCACCCGGTGCAAAACTTCATCTTCGGACAATTGGCTGGAATCGATCATAAGCGCGTCGCTGGCTGCCACCAGCGGGGATATTGCCCGGGTACGATCGCGGCGGTCGCGTTCGCGGAGCTCCGCGACGACCGCGTGGGCAGCGGCTCCACGGACATTCTGTTGCAGCAATCGCCGTTGTTCACGCACCACCGGGTCGGCATCGAGGAAAATTTTCACGTCCGCTCCGGGAAAGACTTTGGTGCCGATGTCGCGGCCTTCCATCACAACGCCGCCGGCCGATCCCATCTCCTGCTGGCGGGCCACCATCCACCGGCGCACCGCGGGATGGACGGAGACGCGCGATGCCGCCTCGGTTACATCCGGCTCCCGCACCCGCTGGCTGACATCGCGGCCGTCAAGCAATACGCGATTGCCGCCCATGGTCGGTTCGAGGTGAATACGCGTCTCGTGGGCCAGTTTGTCGAGAGCGCGCTCTTCGTCGAATGAGATATCCCATTCGATCGCTTTCAACGCCAGGGCACGGTACATGGCGCCGCTTTCCAGGTTGACATAACCCAGCTTGCGCGCCAGACGCGACGCGATCGTGCTCTTGCCCACGCCAGCCGGTCCGTCGATGGCGATGATGAGTTTGCGTGCAGAGGTCGAGATCATCCGGAAGGAAATAATTGTACACGGGCAGCTGAAGGCAAAGACGTCGCCACGGATTTGCGCGAATGTTACGGATTTGAATCTTGATTTTAATCCGTGGGCATTCGCGAAATCCGTGGCCGAGTTCGAAGGGGTTGAACTCGCGGCCGGGAAGCGCGAAGCCTGATTGATCAAGTGACGCCAGAGTCACGCGGGCATCGTCGAATCCAGGCGCTGAGTAAATTCCAAACAAGACGCCCTGGTAGGCTGCGTCAATAAAGTTCAGATTAGCGGGCCGAATCATCTGGTGTATGGACGCGATCACCTCGGGAAGCTGTGACTTCTTCTTGAGCCCGGCGATGCGGTCGAGTTCCGGTTGCAGCGGTTTGAGGCCGGCTTTGTTGATGGCGTCTTCGTCCATGCAAGAGGCAAAGTAGTCACCCACCTTCTGCTGCACCGGCGTCCGGCTGGCGAGAAGGCTGCGCTGCCTCTTCCAGCGTGTTATGCACGGCGGCGATGTTCCAGATGGCGAGCATGTTGAACGTTCCCCATCCGCCCTGGTCGGCGGGAATCGGATTGGCCTTGAGCCACTTGCCGCAGGCGTACTGGAAAAAGTCAGTACAAGGGTCGAGAGTCTTGTCCACCTGATCGATACTGAAATGCTCGAGCGCCGGCATCGAACTGGAAGACGGCGCGGGGTCAGTCTGAGCGAAGGATGTTGTGCACAGATGCCAGGAGAACAACTCAAAAGGGCAGAAAAACGCATAAACCTACCTTCCCGAGCCAGGTGGCCTTTGCATAGACGTGTGAACGTCGAAATGGTAAGTGAGGGGCGGCCATAGACGGCGCATATTTCACGGATTTTTCATGTCTGAGCATGATCCGCGAATATCGGTGAGAATCCGTGGCTAGCTTTTTGAAGTACTGCGGCGGGATACTCTGGTGGGACGCGACGGATTGACAGTTGCCACGCGGTCCCGAGGAATCACCGGAGCCTTGGGCTGGGCCAGTTGGATCAGGGACCGGGTGCCGACTCGAATGAAATCCAGTTCTCGCGCGGACTGAAGGGCGTTAATCGCTTCTTTGACCCGGGAGCGGGGGACAAAATTTCCGAAGAACGATTCCACTTCCTGCTGGTCGGCGGCAATGACGCAATCCAGATATTTGGACAGCAATGCCGAAAGCGCGGCGCCTACCGACAGGGAGATCCCTTCGCGGACGGCATCTGGAGCCCAGCGATAGAGCACGTCCCATGACGCACCATCTTCCGGCGTGTAATCCACGCGCGTGATGCGGAGTTTGGACCAGAGTTCCCCGAGAGCGTGGTCCAGGGCAACGAACGAAACACTTCCGCCCAGGTCTTCCCGCATCTTTTGTTTCGAGATGGGCCCGGCGCGACGGATCAGTTCGAAGGCGTCGCAGGCCAGGGGAGAGTATTCCGAACGCGGCTTGGGCTGTGGCGCCTGTTTGGGATTGCGTTCGCCCACCAGTGCATAGAAGTAAGGAAAGATCGAGCCCGCCACCAGGAAAGCGTTGTTCTCTTCGAACTGGTTGGCTTCGTATGCGTCATGATTGCGTAGCAGACGCACCATCACTTCGGTAGCTTCGACGGCTCGCGGATCGGCATAAGCATGCTGCTGCCTGGGCAGATTCTTGTCCGACCCGTTCCATGCGCCGATGAAAGTCGGCGCCAGCAACGGCTTGCGCATGGGATACATCAGGCAAAATCCCACCGACTCGACAAAACGGCGAGCATCGTCAAGCGTGCGCACGAAAGCGCCGCCCAGGTGCCACTTGTCGCGCCGGAGTTGGTCAAGTTCCTGGTCAGTCATAAAAGTTGGCTGGAATCTGTTGGCGCGAGGTCTCGGTCACGCGAGTCAATCTGAAGGATTCGCTAAAGCTAAGGCTAAAAGCTAGTAGCTGCTTCTCAAATCCTCTTGAACGCCTTCTGAATGTCCTTCATTGAGTATCGCAGAACTACCGGCCTTCCGTGCGGACAGGTCATGGGACAGTCGGTTTTTGCTAACTCCACCAGCAGCCATTCCATTTTGTTTTGTTCCAGCGGCATATTGACCTTGATGGCGGCGTGACAGGCGATGGAGGCGGCGATGCGCCCGCGGATCTTCTCCAGGTTCAGGGCTTGCTCTTCCTGGCAAAACTGGTCGAGCAGTTCGTGCAGCATGTGTTCTACAGCATGACCGTCGATGCCGGCGGGCGCGATCTTCACCGCTACGCTGCGGGCGCCGAAGGGCTCGACTTCGAATCCGTTTTTCGCCAACTCATCGGCAATCTCGGTGAAAACGGCTTGCTGCGCGGGCGTCAGTTCGAGTATCAGCGGCAGCAGCAGGCGCTGGCTTTCAACTTTTTGTGCCGCGCGCTGTCTCAGGATCTTTTCGAACAGCACTCGTTCGTGAGCAACGTGCTGGTCGACAATCCAGAGACCCTCGGGATTTACCGCCAGGATGAACGAGTCGCGAATCTGTCCCAGCGGTTTCAGGGAAGCCAGGGCCGGGGCCAGGTCGCTCAGGTCCACTGCCTCGTCCGGGATCGGCGGAGCGCAAGTGTCGTTAAGTATCGGCTCGGCGGGCGCGGGCTGGGGAGCGCGAACCAGAGAGAGGGCAGCGTTGCCGTCGACGGAGATACCTTCTCCAAACTGGAAACGTTCGTTGATGGGCGGCGGAACCGGCGCCTGAAGGCTGAACGGCTGCGCCGCGGTTGCCGGGTAGGGCGAGCGCCATGCGGCATCGGGAGAATCGGGTCGTCCACCCGGCGACTCCGCGACCAGCGACGGACTCGCAGTTGGATGCGCTCTGATCTCCACCGCGAATTGCGGCACCGGGCGGGCTTTCATCAGGGCGGCGCGGACCGATTCGCGTACGAAATCGTGCATCACGCTCTGCTGGCGAAACCGGACTTCCGTCTTTGAAGGATGCACATTCACGTCGACTTCACCGGTAGGCAAATCAAGGAAGAGCAGCACCACCGGGAAAACCGTGGGCGGCAGGATGTTGCGGTAAGCCTCGATGATGGCGTGCTGGATCAGGCGGTCGCGGATGAGGCGTCCGTTGACGAACACATAGATTGAGTTGCGATTCAGCTTCTGTATTTCGGGCTTGGAAACGAAACCGTGTACCCGGAATTCGCCGAAGGCCGGCTTTTCTTCTTCAGCAATCGCTTCGTTCTCCAGCTTTTCGCGGACGGGGGCCGCACTTTGGGGCTCTTCTTTACGGCGCCAGGGTGGGGGTTGAGGCAGGCCAATTCTCTCCAGCGGTTGCACCGCCGCTACCGGAATCAGCTGGTCGAGCACTTCCTTGCCAAAGACCTGGTAGACGCGCTCGCTGTATCCCGCAACCGGCGGCGCAACCAGCATGGCGTTGGTGGCGGAGTGTAGTTCGAAGTGCTTGTCGGGATGCGCCAGGGCGTAGTGCGTCACCAGCGAGGCGATGTGAGAGAGTTCGGTCGATTCCGCCTTCAGAAATTTCTTGCGCGCCGGAATATTGAAGAAGAGGTCGCGGACCTCGATCGAGGTTCCCGCCGGCAGGCCGGCCTCTTCCACTTTGAACATCTTGCCGCCATTGATCTCGATGACCGTTCCGGAAGCTTCTTCCGGCGCGCGGGTTTCCAGCCGCAGTCGGGATACCGACGCGATCGTGGGTAGAGCTTCTCCGCGGAAGCCCAGGGTTGCGACGCTCAGCAAGTCTTCCGCGTTCCTGATTTTCGACGTGGCATGACGCTCGAAAGCCAGCAGAGCGTCGTCGCGCACCATGCCGCACCCGTTGTCGGTGATCTGGATAAGCTTTTTGCCGCCGGCTTCCACCTGGATTCGGATGCGGGTGGCCCCGGCGTCGAGTGAATTTTCCAGCAGTTCCTTGGCTACCGAGGCAGGGCGCTCCACCACTTCGCCAGCGGCGATCTTGTTGGCAACGTTTTCGGAAAGAACGTGGATTCTGCCCATGATGGCCGGGAGTGGAGCGCTGTCAGTTTCGCAGATGAAGGGCTGAAGAAGCAAAGCACGAACAGGCGCGGGTGAAAAACGTCGTTGGTCTTTGGTCTTTGGTCGTGGGTCGTGGGTCGTTGGTCTTTGGCCAACAACGGCGTGCAGGTTTTGAAGAATTTTGAGAAATACCGACCGCCGCCTTGCAATGCGGCCGCCGAGTCCCAGAGATTTTTTGGTTTGGCCAACGACCAACGGCCATGACCAAAGGCCAACGACGTTTTTCTCTCAGCCTCTACAAGTGAAATTCCACCGAAAGAGTGGTCTCAACCGCCGTGGCTTCGCCACGCACGCGATAGGGGCGGAAGCGCCACCATCGGGCTGCGTCCATGGCGGCCGACACGAATGCATCGGGACCGCTGCGCGGATGCAGATTTACCACGGTACCGTCGGCGGCAATCATTGCGTCGAGCATCACGACGCCCTGAAGATTGGCGCGGCGAGCGGCTTCGGGATAGGCCGGCTCGACTCGGCGGATGAGCAACCGCTCCATCACTTCCGGAGGAACTTTGGCGGCGGGCAGTTGCGCGTGTACGTCCTTTTTCGCGGTGCGCGCTTCCAACTGCTGCCATCCGCGATGCCATTGCCATCCCGCCCAGGCTCCTACCACGACCAGCAGCAGCACAGTCAGCCGCAACAGGCGGGTGGCGTAGGCGTCGCTGGCCTGCCGCGAAACCGGTTGCCTCCGCGTTTGTGCGGCGGGGACCGGAAGCGCGGAGGTTGTTTTCGCCGCGAAAGAAGGGGCCGTGGCAGCATGCATGGGGACGGCAGTTGGTGCGGCGGCCGGGACCGAAACCGCTGTGGAGGTGGACACCGAAACCGGCACCACCGGTTCTACCGACGATTTCAGGGGCGGGCTGTTTCCCGCCCAGCTCCGGATCATGGAGCGCTGGTCCGCAGACAATCCCTGAAACTCGAATCCGCAGCGAAGGTGATTGTGGTGCCTTACGACCGCTTTGGTCTGGAGCACTTGACCGGCGTTGGGTAAATGGAACTGAACTCCGACCGATTCCCCCAGTTGAAGTTCAGCCGCCAGCACTGCGGCCACGCCGCCTTCTCCGAGGTCGAGCGAACGTCCGGGAATGCTGGCCGACGCTCCGGAACGGAGCACGGTGATATCCACGGGGATGGCGACCGGGTAGCGGGGAATGCGGCGCCGCACGCCGCTCATGCCCGATAGAGGGTGTCCCGAAGCGCTCATAAATTCTGGTCGCCGTTCAAGTCGATGTTGCGGTGGATCACTGCTCGATCCGAGCCTTCAGGGTCCGACGCAGCGGCGGGCTTCACACTGGTCTGTCAGTACCGGGCGGGACGCCCGTACTTGATGGCTCCATAAAGTTATAGCCCGGAGCAAGACTCCGGGCCATGTTCCATTCGTCCATTACAACTTGCGCAGAAGGACTGTGCCCTCCCACGACTTAAGGCCAGCGCTTGGCAGTGTCCTCCCACCCGGCGGCGCGGGCGGCTTGCGGAGCGACGTTGACCGTCGGCTGTGGAATGCGGATGGGCTGCTGCGCGGATGGCGTCGTGGTCAAAGTAGGCTTGTCGCTGCCGGCTTCTTTATCCTCGGAAAGCAGGGGAGCGGCCACTCGCAATGCCTCTACTTCCTTTTCCAGCCGGGACAGCTCAAGTTCTTTCTGTCTCAAAACTTCATAAACGTTCTTCATGCGTCTGCACCTGGAGAGTAACGGAAATTTTAGACGGTTAAGTCGAACTTTATCAGTTGTTTCGGTTTTGTCAAGAACGAAGAAGCCGGACGCGAACACAGTTCTGCATCCGCTTTCTCGCGCGGCAAACCGCTGCGCTCGTAACAATTTGTTCCGGTCTGTGTGGAGTGAGAGCAAAGTCAGGACTGATTGCCTTTACGCTACATCCCGACTTTGGTATTAAGTTGGCGGCTAAAAATATGTAAATCCGAATGATCGCAGGTGCAGTGCAGACATCCATCGATGCACCGATTTTACATTTCTCTGCCTTAACCTTTCAGGGATCATCACGTCTAAACAGCAGAACGCGGGTTGCGGCGCTGTCCTTGATTTGCGGGAATATCGATCGGGTTGCGCATCAGCGCGAGAAATGGAACTGGAAGCTATCCAATCGCGTATGGATGATTAAGGGCAGGTGTGGCTGGCTGCCGGTGTAATGCCGGCGACGCGGCGAGTGGGTGGGAACTCCGAAGGGGGAGTTATGGACATTGCACGCAGTAGTGGCAATGGCGCGGGAAACAGACATCTTCCCGGTAGCGCAGATCCTCACGTCCAGGAAGTGGTGAAGGCGGCGCATGAAGAATTGCGTCAGCTCATGCGGCAGCGCGCCGATGTGATGAAACGCATTGGGACAGTGAAGCAGACCATCGTGGGATTGGCGAATCTGTTCGGCGACGAAGTCCTGAGCGAAGAGTTGCTGGAACTGGTCGACCGCAAGAGTGGAGGCCGACAGCCTGGCTTTACCAAGGCCTGCCGCATGGTACTGATGGAAGCGGCGCGTCCATTGGGCGCACGCGAGGTTTGCGAGCACATACAGCAGAAAATTCCGCCGGTGTTGCTGCGGCACAAAGATCCGCTGGCCTCAGTGACCACGGTCTTGAACCGGTTGGTGGAATACGGTGAAGCGCGGACCATCGTCCGGGAGAATGGCCGAAGGGCCTGGCAGTGGGTCGCGGATCCCGCCGACAGCGGCTTTGCCCCAACCCGCGCATCCGTGTAGAGCGGGCGCTCTCGCCCGCTACGAACCGTAGGCGACCACAAGCGCTTCAAGTTTCTCATTTCCAGTTTCGATCATTTCGATCTCGCGCCGCTTCGCGGCTTTCTGTTGATCAGAAACCAGAAACCGGAAACTGGTTACCTATCCTGGCAGCAGCATGCCTTTTTCGAGGTGACGGGTCACGTGGGCGTAGGACGCTGCGTGAGGGTCGTGCGTCACCATCACGATGGTCTTGTGAAAGTCTTCGTTGAGGCGCTTCAGGATCTCGAGGACTTCCGTCGCCGAGTGACTGTCCAGGTCGCCCGTAGGTTCGTCCGCGAGTAAGAGAGTGGGATCGCTCACGATGGCGCGCGCGATCGCAACGCGCTGTTCCTGTCCGCCGGAGAGCTGCTTGGGCAAATGGCCGACACGTTCTTCCAGGCCAACCAGTTTCAGAGCTGTCATGACGTGGTCGCGCCGCTGTTGCGCCGAAAGCTTGGTCAGCAGCAATGGCAGTTCCACGTTCTCGAACGCGGTCAACACCGGGATCAGATTGAAAGTCTGAAAGACGTAGCCGATGTGTTCATTGCGCCAGTGGGCTGACTGCGAATCGCTGAAGCGGAAAATATTCTCGCCCAGCACCAGCAGTTCGCCGCCTGTGGGCCGGTCGATGGCGGCAATCATGTTCAGCAGCGTCGTCTTGCCCGAACCGGACGGGCCCATCAGAGCGAGAAATTCACCGCCAGCGATTTCGATGGAGACGTCGTCCAGGGCTTTGACCTCGAACGCATCACGCTTGAAAACTTTGCTGACATTGCGGGCCTGCACCACTTTGGTTTGGGTAGTGGTCTGGGGGATTGTAGGGGCTACGCTCATGACTGCTGTCCTTTGATCTTTATTTTGTCGCCGTCTTTTAAATCCTGGGGCGCGCTGGTGATCACATCCTCGCCCCCATTGAGGCCCTGCACCATGACCCCGCCGCTGCGTTGCGACAGGATTTTCACTTCACGCGCCATGGCCTTGCCATTGAACGACAAGAAGACAATCTTTTTCCCGTTGCGATCGTGGATCGCAGGAGTAGGTACGAAAACACCTTGCGGCTCGGAACTCTTAGGCTTGTTCTCGTCCGCCAGAAATTTTACCGTGGCGTTCATGTCCGGCCGGAGCAGTGCATCCGGATTGAGAATTTGCACTTTGACCTGGACCGTAGCCTTGGCGCGGTTAGCCTGGGGCGAGATTTCCGCGATTACGCCATCCCAATGCCGGTCGGGATAAGCATCCACCGTGACCATGCCTTTTTGCCTGGGACCGAGCTTGGCAAAATCATCCTGCGCGATGTCGAGTTCGACCTGAAGATCGTTCAGATCGGCAAGCGACACGACGAGTCCCTGCGGCCCACCTTCCGCCGTGCTGGCGAATCCCGAGGTCACGAGCTCGCCTTTTTCGGCCGCCCGCTCGAGAATGGTCCCGGTCACCGGGGCGCGGATCAGAGTTGCATCGAGCAACGACTTGGCGTAGTCCTCCTGGCCTTGCGCTTGCTGCAACGCCCCGCGGGCGCGGGCAATCTCTTCTTGCCGCGGACCAATCTTGGCTAACTCGAATCCTTTTTCCAGGGAATTCACGCGCTGCTGGTCGGCTTCAAACTTTGCGGTGGCATCGTCGAGCGCCTGTTTCGAAAGCACGCCTTCGGTCACCAGGCCCCGGGTGCGATCGAGCGTAACTTTGTCGTTGACCAGGGTGGCGCGGCCTTCATCCAGATTATGTTGCGCCTGCTGAATCTCTTCGGGACGCGATCCGTGTTGCAACTCATCCAGGAAGGCCTTGGCGTTCTCGGTAGCGCCTTTCGCCTGTTCGAATTGGGCGCGGAATTCGTCGTCTTCGAGACGAACCAGAATCTGGCCTTCCTTGACCTTGTCGCCTTTTTCTACCCCGATCCACTTCACGCGGCCTGTGACCTTGGAATTCAGGTTGATCTTATGGTGAGCGACAATGTAGCCGCTGGCGGAGAGAACCACTCCACCTACCTCACTGCTTTGCGCGGACGCACGCACAACTTCCACTTCCGGAGCGTCCTTGGAGAACAGCCGGTAGGAAAGAGTAAAGATTCCGAGCAGCACCAGCACCGCGATTCCGATGAGAATGTAGCGCCTGGCCCAGACTGGCGGCTCGCCTTCGCCGCCGGTGCGCGCGCTGCGGTCAATCTTCAGGCTGCGCAGGTCTTCGTGTTTTGCGTCAATCGGCATAATTTTTGTAGCGTCAGCGTCCCGCCGGCTTGTCAGATGGACGTCCAACCCTCGTCAGGGCGGGCCGAGGCCCACGGCCAGATTAATCCCTCAGTGCGCTCAGAATGTCCCGCCGAGAAGCGTGCCAGGCGGGAGCGAATCCGCCCACCACGCCCATGAAGAGAGCGAAAATCACGGCGCTCATGACTACCGCCGGCGTCATCTGCAAACTGAATACGACTTCGCTGAAGGTCACCTGATTTTGCGTTCCGGTGGTCATGCCGTTAAACGGCAACATCAGGAGGATCCCCAGTGTCGCGCCCAGGAGCGACAGCAGCAATGACTCCAGCATGAACGAAGTCAGAATGCTGGGACGCGAAAATCCGATTACGCGCAAGGTGGCAATCTCTCGCCCGCGATACGCGACCGCTGCATACATGGTGTTGGCCGCGGCGAAGCAGGAACCAACCGCCATAATGAAAGCGACAATCCAGCCCACGATCTTGATCGGGGCGCCCGATTTGGTCTGCGAGGCATAGTAGTCGGGTTCGAGCAGTCCGTTGAGTTCGAGGCGTTGGTCGTCGTTGGCGCGATTCTTCAGCGCCTGGGCGGCAGCCGGATCAGTTGCCCGCACCAGAACGGAGGAATACACCGAGCGTTCGAAGTCGGTGACCAGTTGATTGACGTCTCCCCAGATTTCGGAACCGTGGGCCGTGCCGCTGGCGTCGAAGATTCCGACAATGGGCCATTCGCCTTTTCCGATGTGCACCGAGTCGCCGATATTGGCGTGTTCGAAACGTTTGTTGATCGAACTGCTGACCACTACTTCTCGCTGCCCGGGAGTGAACCAGCGTCCGGAAACGATCTTTATCTGGGGACGCATCTCGATTCCGATAGGAGACAGAAAGCGAGTGGTCACATTCGTTTCGCCTGTACCGCCCTTGCGTGGCAGAACAACCACGAGGATATCCTCTCCGGAAACCATGGGCTCGCCCTTGCTGTTCTTGGCGACACCGGGTAAGTCTTTCAAGACCTGCATGGCATCGCGCGAGACGCCGCCGGCTGCCAGCTCCGAGTCTGAACCTTTGCGCAGCATCAGGACATTCAGAGGATCGCCGGTGCTGCCAAAGGCGCGGCCCAGACCTGCCAGCAACGCCATAATGAAGACCGCGGTCGCCACCGTGAGCGCGATGCCCAGCGCTGTCATGATGGTCAGGCTCTTGCGCAGCCGCAGATTGCGCACGTTATAACTAAGAGGAATCGCCATTTATATTTCTTCCAGCAAACTTGTCGACTTTTGGATTTTCCTTCTTGTACCATCGTGTCCTTAGTGGGGAACGCCTTCACTGCTCGTCATCCAATGTGCCGCAAGCCATCCACGATGTTCACTCTGGCCGCGTTATAGGAGGGTATGAAAGAGCTGACGAAACCCACCACCGCTGCGATCATCAGCGCCGCAAAGATGGTCAGCGGGGTGACTTTCATACCGGTGAAGTAGCCGCCCTGCGCCGCCATGCCAGTCACGATGAAGTAACAGAGCATGGATCCGGCCAACCCTCCCACGACAGACAGGGAGACCGCCTCTCCTATGAACAATCCCAGAATGCTGTTGCGGGTGAAGCCTAAAGTCTTCAGCACCGCCACTTCGCGCGTACGCTCGCGGATCGACATCGCCATGGTGTTGGCCGATACCAGCAGAATGGTGAAGACCACCGCCAGGCAGATGCTCATGATGAAGGCCTTGATGTTGCCCAGCATGCCAATGAATCCAAGTTGGAAGGCATGTTCGCTTTCGCTCTTGGTGGGTTTATCGGCATTGTGGAATTCTTCGTCGATGGCTTGCGCCACGCGGGTAACGGAGTCGGGCGAATCGGCCAGCACTGCGAAGAAGCCCTCACTGCCTTTGAGTTTAGGGAAGCCTTCGTCGATGTAGTCTTTGTTGAAGTAGATCGATTGCGTCGGATCCGGCGGAGTGAAAATTCCGCGGATGGTCAGTTCCAGGTTCACCGGGAAAATCTTGCCCGTGATGTTCAGGCGGTCGCCGATCTTCCAGTGAAACTTGTTGGCCAAACCCACGTCCACGATGGCGCCGGCGCGGTCATGCTGCCAGGCGGCCAGTTGGTCGTCCGGAATCTTGAACTCCGGATAAACCTTCATGATCTCCTGGGGGTCGGTCCCGAACTGGGCGAAATAGTGTTCCGGCTTGTCGTCCATATACTGCCCACCAAACCACTGCTGGTTGACCACTTCCTTCACGCCGGGGATGGCCTGAATCTTCTGCCGGTAGTAGCTGGGCAGATTGAAGACCAGCGACACTTTGTGCCGCACGATCAGGCGCTGCGCCGATTGTTCGCTGGGCTTGCTGTCGTAAAAACTGCGCCAGATGGTGATCAGGAAGGTCAGCAACAACAGCGAGCCGCCAATGCTCAGGACGGTCAGGATGCTGCGGCGCTTGTTGCGGAATGCGTTCTTGGTGACAAAACGGGTCAGGGTCATCTCGAACTCCGGGAGGCAACTGGAGAAGGTACGGTGACACCATTCCTCAAGTTCCCACTAAAGATAGACGAAAAACTCCAGCCTAGGCAACCGTTCATGACGAATAAAAACTGGCATTCCTGCATTCGATCCTTTGATAGATAACGTTTATCCGCTCAAAAGGTCACGGTTTAGAGGCAGGAAACGTCACAGCTTACATGAGCTGTCCCTTCTACTGGTACGTCGAACGAGGAAGGGCAAAATCGACAGGCCGTACTTATTCGCGGTCTGAATATTTCCACACAATCACACAGGCCGTTACTCCCCGGAAACCATTCTGGCTTTCCCGGTTGCCTGGGTGGATCGAATGCACTAGCATGGCCGACGGTTCCCAAGGCGGCAATGGAGGAGTATGGGCGAGACCGTAGCGCACCTCACGCATAAGTCCCTGACCGGCATCGACATCGCCATCATCGCGGTGTACTTCGTGGTCATTTTCGCCATCGGCTTTTACTTCGCGCGTAAGGAACGCACCTCCACCGACTACTTTCTGGCCAGCCGCAATGTCGGCTGGTTCGCCATCGGGGCGTCGCTCTTTGTTTCGAATATCTCGACTGAGCACTTCATTGGACTGGCCGGCTCCGGCGCCAGTTCAGGCCTGGCCGTGGGATCGTTCGAATGGCTGGCCTGCCTGATCCTGCTGGTTCTGGGGTGGGTGTTTGTTCCGTTCTACCTGCGTTCCAACGTCTTCACCATGCCGGAATTTCTGGAGCGGCGCTTCAGCCGGTCCTGCGCGGTGTACCTGGCGGGGATTTCGATCCTGGCGTATGTGTTCACCAAGATTTCCGTCCATCTTTATGCTGCTGCGATTGTGCTGGAACGCGTCGTGGGCTGGAGCCCGCTGACGGCAGCCGTAATTCTGGTTATCGCCACCGGTATTTACACCATCGCCGGAGGACTGGCAGCGGTCATTTATACGGACCTGGTCCAGACCCTCATCCTGATTTTTGGCGCAGTCATTCTGACCGTGATCGGAATGCACCAGGTGGGGGGATTCGAAGGACTGCGAGCCGCCCTGCCGGCCAGCTACTTCCATATGGTCAAGCCGATGAGCGATCCGGATTTTCCCTGGACGGGCATATTCTTCGGGGCGCCTATTCTCGGCATCTGGTATTGGTGTACCGACCAGGTCATTGTCCAGCGCGTACTGTCCGCCAAGGATGAAGGACACGCCAAAGCTGCCACCATCTTTGCCGGCTTTCTCAAAATCCTGCCGGTTTTTATGCTGGTGCTGCCCGGCCTGATCGCCGTCGCTCTTTATCGCGACCTGTTCAAGTTTGGGCCGCATGGCGAAGTGCTGAACGGTGACATCGCCTATCCCACGCTCATCATTAATCTTCTACCGACAGGACTTGTGGGCGTGATGATCGCGGCGCTGTTGGCCGCGCTGATGGGAGCGATGAGTTCGGTGTTCAATTCGGCCTCCACTCTGGTGACACTCGACTTCTATAAGAAGATCAAGCCCGACGCGTCCGAGAAACAGTTGGTTGGTTTCGGCCGCGTGATGACCGGCGTGATGGTGGTGCTTGGCCTGGCCTGGGTGCCGTTCATCCATCTGATCAGCAGCCAGCTTTATATTTATCTGCAAAGCGTGCAGGGATACATCAGCCCGCCGATTGCGGCCTGCTTCATCCTGGGAATTCTGTGGCCGCGTCTGAACTCACAAGGCGCGATCACTTCGCTGCTGACCGGCTTCGTTATGGGCGCTGCGCGATTTATCCTTGAACTGATGGACCGCGCCGCCGGCGGGCACGCTTTCGAGCAACCCTTTCTCCGCGGCCTGGTGGACATGAATTTTCTGCATTATTCGATTCTGATGTTCGTGATCTGCTGCGTCGTGCTGATCGCCGTAAGCATGGTGACGCCGGCCCCGGAACGGAAGAAACTTGCAGGCCTGACTTTCGCGACGGTCGATGACAAGATGGATGTCACCCCCGTGCGAGTTCTTGACCACAAACCGGCGGCGGAGACTGCGGCCGAGCATCGGATGAATGTGATATTCAGCCTGGTCCTGATCGCGACGGTCGTCGGTCTCTGGATTCATTTCCGGTAAGACGATTTCTTCGTCACTGGGGATTCCAGAAATGGCCCGCATCCGCAGCCTGCGACCCAACGTCACCCGCGAAGAAGCCACCGAGCACTTTTCTTCCGGCATGTTCGATTTCCTGCGCGAATCGACGTTTGGGCCGCTGCGTTCGGTGGCGGATTTCTATATTCCATTCCGGCTCTTCCAGATAGAAATCCTCAACAGCGGCAAACGTGACTCGCGCATATTTGGTCTGGATGCGGTCAACGGATCGCTGGACCTGTACACCTTCGAACAACTGCCAGGCGAGGGCGAAGTGTTCTATCTGGAGACGCGCAACTGCACCGAGCCTCTGCTGGGAGAAGCCGAGGCAATCAAACTGGTCACCGAGAAGGTCCAGCGCCTGCTTTTCAGCACAGGCTTTTTCCGGATGCGAAATTTACAGATCAATGCCGCACCCGTGGCGGGAGAAATTTATATCCCCTATTGGGTAGGATTTCGCGGACGCGGGATTCGGGCGCGTCTGGCGGTGATCGACGCAGTGCGCCGCAGGCCGGAAGGGGCAAAAGTGCGGCAATTGCTACGAACTTGGCTGACTTCGATACGGGCGGCGTAACGATCTCATCCTGAGCGGAGTAGCGGCTTCGCGCAGCGACACCGCTGCGCAGTTGAAGGACCTCCACAGGTTTGTTGATGGTCCGCCGGATCGAGAAATTGCTCCCCATATCCCGGTGAGTTAATTTCGTTGAGCGGATAGGGGTCCTTCGACTTCGGCCGCCCATTCGCAAGCGAATGGACGGACTCCGCATGGGCGGCTCCTGGCGTTGGATATACGTAGTCACCGCCGTCATGGCCCTCTACCTGAATGTCTTTGTTCTGGTGGTGCAGTCTTTTGAAAAGGTGCCGGCATTGCATGCCCTTGCCCCAACGCAAACCGAAGGACCGTTCAAGATTGCTCAGCTGGTCGTGCTGGTTGTGTCCATCGGTCTGACGGTGGTCGCGGTGAGGAAGTTCCACCCGCAGACCTAAAAGCATCAACCACAGAGGACACGAAGTATCACGAAGGAGAGTCCAGACTAGCCTTCGTGATACTCGTGTCCTTTAATATGGTTGATTTTTTGCGGGCGCTACTGCTCAAAAGACAGCTTACCTTCGTAACTCCCCTCCACGATTGATGCGGGATATCCTAGTGGCACTTTTCCACAAGTTCGACCGCTGGGTTTTTTTGACCAGAGGAATGCCGGTTTGTTGATGGATCGGGGCTCAGGGAACAATGGCTAACAAGATCGGACGTTTTGAAATACTGAGTGAAATTACGCATTCCGAGATAGGCGCCGTCTATAAGGCCGCCGATCCGGAGAGCGGGCATACCATCGCCCTGAAGACCATCAAGCTCCAGATGCTGGCCGAACAGGCTGACACGCTGATGCAGTACATTCTGCAGGAAGCCGCCGGCACCAAGCCTCTCAGCAGTCATAACATCGCACAACTTTTTGGAGTCGAAGAGATTGACGGCCAGTGTTGCGCCGCCGAGGAGTACGTGCAGGGCAACAGCATCGCCACCATGCTGGCCCGCAAAGAAGGATTTTCCATCTGGGACCTCCAGGACATCGTGCGCCAGACCTGTCAGGGGCTCGACCACGCGCACTCCCACAACGTCTTTCACTTCAGCCTGGAACCGGCCAAGATCATGGTCACGTGGGACGGAACTGTCAAAGTCCTGAGCTTCGGAGTTTCCTGCATGGGTGCGTTTACCTGTCAGGCTTCGGGCAAGGCGCCAGACGTTCTGCATTACGTCTCACCGGAGCAGTTGCGCGGTGATCCCGTGGATGGGCGTTCGAACATCTTCACCCTGGGTGCAATTCTTTACGAGATGGCGACCGAGAACAAAGCCTTTCCTGGCGAGGATGCGGACCAGGTGCGGCAGGCGATTGTAGACGTGACGCCCGCAGCTCCGATCGCGATCAATCCGAAGATCCACCCGGTGTTGAGCGAAGTGATCATGAAGGCGCTTTCCAAAGCGCCCGAAGAGCGTTACTCGAGCGGTCAGGACCTGGTCAACGATCTGGAGCGGTGCAAGGAAAGCGCGACCAAGGCTGTCGCCAAGAAACCGGCTCAAGCGGCGGCAAGCGTGGCGCCGGCTGCCAAGGTGAGGACGGCACCGCCCGCACCTCAGCCTCAGAAGACATCGATCCCTGCTTCAGATCATCATCCTGATCCTGCGTCTGCTGCCAACGTGGCCACTGCACCTTCTCCGGCTTCGTTACCTGCTCCGGCGCGAGCTGCGGCTGCGGCTGCGGGTTGGGAGAGTGCCAGCGCGGTTTCTACTGTGACCCCTGCGCCAGCGGTGAAAGCGGAGGCCAGTGCAAGCCCCGCTAAGGTTTCCGGACAGAGCCATTTTCAGGAGCGCGCCAGTGCCGTCGCCGATGTGGCGGAGCCTGCAACAGAGAAACCTTCGTTCCGGGTTGATCCGTCGATGGCAGCGGAGGCAGCGAGAGAATCGTCGCGTGGCCCCAGCTTTTCTGAAATGAATGAGCTGCCGCCACTGAAAGAAATCTACACGCCACCACCACCTCCACCTGCCGCTCCTGAGGCCGCAGCGGAGCCGGCAATTTCGCTCAATCGGACGCAGCCGGAAGCACCTAAAGTGCAGCCGCGCGAAATCGCGCGCAAAGCTGTCTCCGAGATCAAGAAGACGCCGCCCAAATTCTTTTTGCTTTCGATCGCGGGCGCGATTGTCATTATTCTGCTGGTAGTCGGCACGATTGCCTACCGCATCCACTCTGAAAACTCGGCGGAGGAAGGCTCGGCAGAACCGCAGGCCGCAGCTGTGCCGGCAGACGCCGGTGCTAAGCCAGCCTGGACGCCGGCTCAGCCTCCCGTGGCGACGCCAGTACAGGCGCCGCTTGAGCAGATCACTGCGGGACACAATGCGCCGACGGTTTCCGTAGTTCCGAAGTACAACAAAAAGAAGATTAAGGCCCCGCCCACTGCCACCCCGGCAGCGATTCCGGGACAGTTGACCATCAATTCAACTCCGGAAGGCGCCGAGGTTCGGATCGATGGACGCAGTGATCCCAGTTGGATTACGCCTTTCAATCTTCCAGGCCTCGCCCCCGGACAGCACAGCGTGACGGTTGCCCGCGCGGGATATGCGCCTGAGACACGAGCCATTGATGTCGCTTCGGGCAGCAAATCATTTCTGGTCATTCAACTGGCGCAGCTGACCGCCGCGGCCGCTGTCACCAGCCAGCCTGTGGGAGCGCAGATTTTTCTCGATGGCAAAGACACCGGGAAAGTAACTCCATCGCAGATCGCCGTCGACAAGCCAGGATCGCACACCTTCCTGATCAGGAAGCAGGGATATCTGGACGAAACCTCCAGTGCCAGCCTGCAAGCCGGACAGATTTTCCACTTCGCGCCCACGCTCCGAGCCCTCGGTTCGGTCGATGACATCAAGCTGGGTGGGAAGTTCAAGAAGCTGTTCGGCGGCAGCGACACCGCAGGCATGGTTCCGGTAAGCGTCAAGAGCCAGCCCAAGGGAGCGCAGGTTGCGGTCAACAACCGCCTTCTCGACAAGTTCTCTCCGGTCGATTTTTACCTCAATCCGGGAACCTACGTGATCGACATCACCGCGTCGGGATATAAGCCGCTTCATCGCGTCATCGAAATACAAAAAGGCGGCAAGATGGTGATCGACGAGAACCTGGAGCGGGAGTAAAAAGCTCTCAGGTTTTTATCTTCCAAGTAAGCAAGAAAAGGCCGCCATCTCTGGCGGCCTTGTTAGTTCTTGGCTAAGAGCCAGGAGCTAAGTGCCAGGGGCTAAGAGCTGCTTCTAGTATCCCCAGCCTCTACCGCCGCGATAACTCGACTGATACCCTTCGGCGTAGCCGCTGGAATACTGTGACCGGTAGTAGTTCTTGTCGCCGAACGAACCGTTGTAGCCGTGCGTCCGGTTGCCGAACTCGTTGCGCGGATTCGGATTGAACGGCTTGTTCTGCGACCTGTCACGTTCGGCCATATATCTGCCGTCCTGGAATCCAAAGTTGTAACCCTGGTTTCCGCCGCCGCCGGAACGTCCGTAGACGGAGCCAGGGTAGCCGTATCCCCCGCTGGGATATCCATAGCCTCCACTCGGATAACCCGAACCTCCGCCGGGATAACCATATCCGCCGCGGTTGTAAATCTGGCCTCCGCCATAGGATCCATCATTCCGGCGCTCACGTTCCCACCAGTGATGATCGCGCTCCACGCGTTCACGTTCGGCTTCGGCGCGGCGCCAGTTGTCGTGACTGCGGTCGCGGTCGTGGTTGTTCTCCCGCCACTTGTCATGATCGCGATCGTGATGACGGTCGTGATCGCCATGCTTGTCCCAGTGATCGTTTTTGTAGTCGTCGTGGTCGCGGGCCAGCGCGAGACCGCTGAACATCAGAGTCATTGCAACTGCCAGGGCCGCCAGCTTCATACTTTTCATAGTTCCTCCCACCCGGCGCCATCGTCCGAAGGGCTTGATTGCGATCACGCCTGCCCTCGATCGACTCCTGGGACCGGTTTGCTCGTGTTCATTGTTCATTGTTTCGGATGCCGACCCGAATCGGATTGGCTGTACCCGGAGAGCATATTTTGTTGAACCTTAAGTGAACCTTAAATCTAAGCCCAGCAATCACTTGAGAGTGTTAGACTGATCACGATTCGGCCCCGTTACGGGGCAAAAAAAGAGGCGACATTCATGCCAATTGAACGAGTAGGAGTGATCGGAGCGGGCACTATGGGCAATGGCATCGCCCACGTTTTTGCCCGCAGCGGATATCGCGTGAGCCTGTGCGATGTGGAGCAGAAATATCTGGATCGCGGCCTGGAGACAATCGGCAAAAATCTCGACCGCGAGCTGGCCAAGGGCAAGATCACGGCGGGAGACAAATCCGCTGCGCTGCAGCGGATTGCGCTGGTCCTGAAACGATCCGATCTCGCGCCCTGCGATTTTGTGATTGAAGCGGCCACGGAAAAATTTGAAATCAAGACCGAGATCTTTCGCGATCTCGACCAGATTTGCCGTCCCGAAGTGATCCTGGCTTCCAACACTTCTTCCATATCGATTACGAAGCTTGGGGCTGTGACCCGACGTCCGGCGAAGGTGATTGGCATGCATTTCTTCAATCCCGTGCCGGTGATGAAACTTGCGGAAGTGATTCGCGGCCTGGCTACATCGCAGGAAACTTTTGCCACCGTGCGCGACCTGGCATTGCAACTCGACAAAACGCCCATTGAAGTGAACGACGCCCCGGGATTTGTCTCCAACCGCGTGCTGATGCCGTTGCTCAATGAAGCCATGTATGCGGTGATGGAGGGCGTCGCCACGGCGGAAGCAGTCGACGAAGTATTCAAGTTGGGGATGGCGCATCCCATGGGCCCGCTCACGCTGGCGGATTTCATCGGACTCGATGTCTGTCTCGACATCATGCGTGTGCTGCTGGATGGTTTAGGCGATCCCAAGTACAGGCCGTGTCCGATGCTGATCAAGATGGTGGATGCAGGCTGGCTGGGTAAGAAAAGCGGGAGAGGTTTCTACAAGTACTAGCGGGTGGGAAGGCAAAGTTGAATGTGAAAGTGTGGTCGCAGGCGAACCCGCCCGCGTCTTTTGACGATAAGCCGGAATCTCGCGGGCGGGGTCGTCCGCGACTACACTTTCATCACAACATCGTTCATTCAAATGGCGGACGGGAACGATCGCGGCATCTACATTCTCGCTGGCGTGCTTGGCGTCGCCGCCGGAATTCTCGACGTCAAGGTTGGCGACTTGCTGCTGACCGCGCTCTTCGTGCTCATGGCCACCATGCTGTTGGGCGCTCTTCGTCCGCAGCGCCCCTGGCGATGGACACTGACCGTGGCCGTATTCGTCCCGCTCGTACAACTTGCCGCTTATGCGCTGCTCACAGAGAAACCCTACCGCGCGCAGATCTACGAATCGTTTCTCGGATTTCTAACCGGCATCGCCGGAGCATATGGCGGAGCGACCGCGAGAAGAGGCGTCGCCACTCTGTTTGAAAAGTAAGTCCCTCCAAGCCTCTATCATCCTGAGCGCCGTGGCCGGGGGGAAGCGCAACCAGTCGAAGGTCCCCTATGAGCGAATCGGGTGCCCGGCGTTTCTTTGGTTGCGATTGCCAGACTTCGCTGCACGCTTGGGAGAAGCTGCTAGGGGTCCTTCGACTGCGGCGAGCGATTCGCAAGCGAATCGCCCGCCTCCGCTCAGGATGACAATTTTTCGGGATGGGTGAAAGCTGACGTCCGAGGTCTGACGCCCGATGTCCTGCCTCCGCGTCCCATTAGTTACTCGCGTTTCCACAGCCTGCGCGAGTATTCTTCGCACATGGGTGTGTCGGTTTCGGTGCTGGCGAGTGGGAGTCGGGGAAACAGCACCCTCATCTCCAGTTCGCGTACGAAGATCCTGGTGGACGCGGGAATTTCCTGTCGCGAGACCGTCAAGCGCATGCGTGCCTTGGGCGATGATCCGCGGTCGCTTTCAGCCATCCTGATTACTCACGAACATTGCGACCACATTTACGGACTGGCGGTGCTGGCGCGAAAATTCGAGGTGCCGGTATTCATGACCGGCTCCACGCACCAGGCCTGGGCGAGGTCGTTGCGCGACGATGCCGGCGATTTGCCTCAACTGGCGCGGCTCGAGATTTTTTCCGCCGGGCGCAGCTTTACCATTGGCGACATCGCCGTCACCCCGTTCACCATTCCGCACGATGCCGTTGATCCTGTGGGCATGACATTTCGCGCTGACGGCATCAAGGTGGGGATCGCCACTGATCTCGGATATATGCCGCCGAACGTGTGCGATCAACTGCGCGGCTGCGACGTTCTGGTCATTGAATCGAATCACGATCTTGAGATGCTGCGGGGTGGACCGTATCCCTGGTCGGTCAAACAGCGCGTCGGAAGTCCGACCGGACACCTTTCCAACGACAAGCTGGCCAAATTCTTATGCACCGAATACGACGGCAGCGCATCTTACATAGTGCTGGCGCACCTGTCGGAATTGAATAACCATCCTGAGCTTGCTGTGGGAACGGCGGAAAAGGCCCTGGGGGGACGCCAGACATTACTGCATAATCGGGTAATGCTGGCGCGACAATCGGAGCCGATGGCAGCGATCCAGCTGTAATCCCATGATTCTGTGATCCAGATGACTCAGGCGCTATGAGCGAGTGCGTTGATTCGGTCGTTGGGAAAATCCTGGCTGGCTGGCGTTACGACATCTCCGGCCTCGCGCCCGAGATGCGCGAAGACTACGAAGACCACTTTGACGGCTGCGCACACTGCCGTTCGCGACAGCGTCTTCACCGGAATATTGATCTTGGACTTATCGCGCTGGCCTCGCTTTCCGCAGCGGTCTTCCTGCTGGCCTTTGGAGTGATCCTCCACCTTAATCCTCGGCACGCGTTCTGGCTCGAACTGGCTGCTTTAGTGGGTTTTGCCCTGTCCGCGTTAATCTGGCTTGGGGTCGCCGTAGCTACGCCAGCTCCAATGGCGGTTGTCGATGCCGCCAAACTTGGAGCCCGGCGCGTACACGACCGCCTGCCTGAAGAAATTCGTGCCCGCCTGCCCGAAGAATTCCGCCTGAAAATCACCGGCTCGTAAAGGCAAAACCGCGGCCGAGCTTTGCTCGGCCTGGACGGGTCGGAGACCCGTCCCCACATGGCCCGGGGTCTGGGCGGGCGTGGGGTTCCCACACGGCCTGAGGTAGTTTTCCGCATGATCCGTCTGCTGCGATAGGCTAGACGCATGTCCATCACTGGTCCTGAAGATCTCGCGGGAATGCGCGCTGCGGGCGCGATCGTCCGCCGCATGCTCGAAGCGATGAAGCGCGCGGTGCGTCCCGGCATCACTACCGGGGAACTGGATGCGGTCGGCGCTGCGGTCATGCGCGAGCACGGAGCACAATCAGCGCCGCAACTAGTCTACAAATTTCCTGGAGTGAATTGCATCAGCCTGAATGAGGAAGCGGTGCACGGTATTCCCGGAGAGCGTGCGGTCAGGTCCGGCGATCTGCTTAAACTCGATGTCACCATTGAGAAAGATGGATTCATGGCCGATGCCGCAGAGACAGTAGCAGTCGGCGAAATCTCCGAGGAAAACCGGCGGCTGATCGACTGCGCCGAACGGGCCTTTTCGAAAGCCATGCTGGTGGCGCGTGCCGGATTTCGGGCCTTCGAAATTGGACGTGTAGTCGAACGCGAAGTGCGGCGTAGCGGCTTCTCCGTGCTCCGCGAGTACGGTGGCCACGGCATTGGCCGCACGATCCATGAAGAGCCGCGCATCCCGAACTATGCCGATCCCGACGCCAGTCAGCTTCTCACCGAAGGTCTGGTGATTACGGTCGAGCCCATCATCGCTGCCGGATCGGGACGCGCTTTCGTAGCGCGCGATGGTTGGACGGTGCGCACCGCGGACCGCAAGCCGTCCGCGCATTTCGAGCACACCCTGGTCATCACCAAAGGCGAGCCTATTCTTCTGACCGCGAACTGAAAAGCATCAACCATGAAGGATCGCGAAGGGATTCCTGGAGCCTTTGGGGGCTCAATTGAAAATTCGGCGTCATCCTGAACGACTTTTAGTCGTGAAGGATCTGGCGTGTGCCGTATCATCAGCACGCCATTGCATGTCCGCTTCTCGCTGGATCCTTCGCAAGCTCAGGATGACCCCGTTCATTTTTCATTCGTGAATCTCAGCGTTCTCTGTGGTTGATGCTTTTTCGCTTGCTACAATTCCGACGTTGCCTATTTCCTTTCAGATCGAAGCCAAGTCTGGCCCTGCCCGCGCCAGTCGCCTGACCACGCCGCACGGGGTGATAGAGACTCCCGTCTTTATGCCGGTGGGAACCGTGGCCTCGGTGAAGGGCGTTTCGCAGGACATTCTGGAAGACATAGGCGTCCAGATCCTGCTGGGAAATACCTACCATCTTTATCTACGGCCGGGAGTGGAGCAGGTGCGGAATTCGGGCGGGCTGCATCGCTTCATGGCGTGGCCGCGAGCGATTCTCACTGACTCGGGCGGCTTCCAGGTTTTCAGCCTGAACGAACTACGCAAGGTCACGGAAGAAGGCGTGACCTTTCGCTCGCATCTGGACGGGTCGTCGCATTTCTTCAGTCCGGAGAGCGCCATGGCGGCGCAGATTGGCCTGGGTGCAGACATCATGATGGCGTTCGACGAATGCACCGAATATCCGGCAGATACGGACCGTGCCCGGCAGTCGATGGAGTTGACGCTGCGCTGGGCCACGCGCAGCAAAAAATATTTTGAGGAGCACAAGCACGAAGTCCCCTGGGGCACGGTTTCTGATTTCCCGTTTCCAGTTTCTAGCGACGCGGTAGCGAGAAACCAGAAACCAGAAACTGGAAACGGCGACCCATCGCAGTCGCTCTTTGGCATCGTGCAGGGCGGCATGGATGCTGCCTTGCGCAAAGAGTCTGCCGAGCGGACGGTCGAGATCGGGTTCCCTGGCTACGCTATTGGTGGTCTGAGCGTGGGTGAGCCGCGGCATTTGACGCGGGAGATCGTCGAAGCTACGCTCGAGCATCTGCCTGCCGACAAGCCGCGGTATCTCATGGGAGTGGGCACGCCGGAGGAGATTGTCGAATACGCGAAGCTGGGCGTCGACATGATGGATTGCGTTCTGCCCACCCGGGCGGCGCGCCATGGTTTGTTATTCACGTCCGAGGGCAGAATTACGATTAAACAGGCCAGATACGCCGCTGATCAAGGGCCGCTCGATCCCAATTGCGGGTGCCGCGTATGCCGGCGCTATTCCCGGGCGTATCTGCGGCATCTTTATGCGGCCAATGAGGTTTTAGCTCAAGTCCTGAATACCATCCATAATCTCAGCTTCTACCTTGACACCATGCGGTCGGTGCGTCATTCTATTGCGCTTGGGAATAGGGCCCAACTTCTTTCTGGGGTGCCGTCTGGAGTAAGAACGTAAACTGGCGTCCCCGGTTCATGCCTGAAGTGAAAAGAATCTCCGGCCTGAGGATGTGAAAAAAGTTAAATGCACAGGGGCAATACGCGCGGTTGGGCGTAAGGCTGCCTGTGGGTTGGGGAGCGATCGGTTTCATGGGTTTGACAAACTTATTGGCACTGCAAACATTGGGATCGGGCGGCTGGCTGGGCTTTGCGCCCCTGATCTTTATTTTTGCCATCTTTTACTTTTTACTGATCATGCCGCAGCAGCGCCGCCAGAAGAAGTGGCAGCAAATGCTGAACGATCTGAAGAACGGGGACAAGGTCGTGACCAGTGGCGGCATCCGCGGGACCGTGATCGCGCTGCGCGACGATTACATACAGCTCCGCGTGCCGCCCGACAACCTGCGCATCGAAGTGACGCGGGCGTCGGTGGCGTCGGTGGTTGCGCCCGAGGACAAAAACAACAAAGCAGCTTGAAGATTTGAGTAGCGCCGCCGTCCCGGCGGCTGTCCTGAGGGCGTCCCGCCCTCAGAATCGGGGGCGAACGTCCCCCGAGCCAGCTGGCCAAGGCCGGTGCTACTAAAGCCAGCGCTGGGAATTTGGAAGAGAAGAAATCGTAGGCCATGAATAAATCGTTAGGCTGGAAGCTCGGACTTACCGTCGCCACATTGGTGGTATTCCTGTTCGGCATCTTCGGCATCCCGAAGGCGTTTTCGGGTGCGGGGCTGCTGGCATCGCTACAGGAGCATATTCATCTCGGGCTCGATCTGAAGGGTGGCACCCACCTGATTCTTCAGGTGCAGGTCAATGACGCGGTAAACGGAGATTCCGACCGCGCTCTGGAACGCCTCAAAGAAGACCTCCGGACGCACAAGATCAATTACACGGATGTCGCCAAGCCGGACCCGGTCAATCATGCCGATCAGATCGTGCTGAAGGGCGTGCCGCCGGAGTCGACTTCGGATCTGCGCTCCTTTGTCAGCGAGCGCCTGCCGGAGTATGACCTGAACTCTGGTGCGGACAATGCATGGACCTTCACCATGAAGCCGCAAGCCCTGGCTGAACTCAAGAACCGCGCCGTGGCGCTTGCGATCGAGACGATCCGCAATCGCATTGACCAGTTGGGCGTCAGCGAGCCGGTGATTCAGGAGCATGGTCTGGGCCAATACCAGATTCTGGTGCAACTTCCGGGCGTCGACGATCCGGCGCGGGTGAAAGAGATCATGCAGTCCACCGCCATGCTGGAAATCAAGCAGGTGCTGGGCGGACCGTACTCGAGTGAGGCAGATGCTGTGCAGCAGCACAACGGCGTGCTGCCACCGGATTCGATGTTGCTTCGCGGACGCACCGTGGGCCGAACGAGCGACGATGCCGGTGAGCAGTTCTACCTGCTGACACGCAGTTCTGCTGTGGCAGGCGCCGATTTGCGGTCAGGTGGCGCCAGCGTTGGACGCGATTCGAACACCAACGCTCCCGACGTAGGATTCGTTCTCACCAATGAAGGTGGACGCAAGTTTGCCGCATTTACCGGATCGCATGTTGGTGAAAAACTGGCGGTAGTGCTGGACAACCGGGTACGTGAAGTCGCGACCATCAACGAACAGATTCACGATCAGGGACGGATCAGCGGCGGCGGTATGAGTGACCAGGCCGCCAAGGATCTGGCGCTGACCTTGAACTCAGGCGCGCTGCCGGCCGGCATCAAGTATCTGGAAGAGCGTACCGTGGGGCCGTCCCTGGGCACCGATTCGATTCGGGCCGGGGTGAGGGCGGCGACGATCGGCATGATCGCGGTGCTGGTCTTCATGCTGGTGTATTATCGCGGCGCAGGCCTGAACGCCGATCTGGCGTTGATCCTCAACCTGATCATTCTGTTGGGTTTCATGGGCTATTTCGGAGCCACGCTGACCTTGCCTGGGATCGCTGGCGTGATTCTGACGGTGGGCATGGGCGTGGATTCGAACGTGCTGATTTTCGAACGTATTCGCGAGGAATTACGAAACGGGAAGACGCCTCCGTCGGCGGTGGAACAAGGCTTTGCGCATGCCTGGATCACGATTGTGGACACGCACGTGACCACCATCGTTTCGGCGGCCATCTTGTTTTTGTTTGGGACGGGGCCGGTGAAGGGGTTTGCG
The DNA here is from genome assembly GCA_963795245.1 of Terriglobia bacterium. Lineage (GTDB taxonomy): Bacteria > Acidobacteriota > Terriglobia > Terriglobales > Acidobacteriaceae > JAIQFF01. Next base: position 296,454 of record CAWCHA010000003.1, read on the forward strand.
GTCACATTGACTTTTGGATTGCTGGCCAACCTATTCACCGCGGTATTCGTCTCACGCATGATCTTTGACTGGATTCTGAGCCGCAAGCAGCGCGGCGAGGCATTGAGCATCTGAAGAGCGGCACAGATTGCTTTGCGTTCTTTGCGGCATCTCTTTGCGATCTTTTGCGGTAAGGGTTTGATTTTGACCTGACCCTCGCAAAAAGCTTTTGACCGCGAAGGACGCAAAGAGTTCCGCAAAGGACGCTAAGAAAAGCTTGATCAGCAGCAAAAGAGGGGTTTAACGACAGCGTGGAATTTTTTCGAAATCCGAATATAGACTTTCTGGGCAAGAAGTGGTATTTTCTCGCCTTTTCGCTGGTGTTCAGCGTCGCGGGACTATTCTCCATGCTGTTTTGGCATGGGGTGCCGCTGGGCGTAGACTTCCGAGGCGGAACGCTGGTGTACGTGAAGTTCTCGCACCCGCCCAATGACAACGCTATCCACGAAGCATTGGGAAAGGTAGGTTTGACGCAGGCGAAGATTCAGCGCCTGGGCGCGATCGCCAACAACGAAGTGCTGATCGACCTGGATGTGCGGGAGACCAGCGAGAAGGCCCTGGATCAGGGCAAGGTCCTGATCATTAACGCGCTGGAGACTAATGCTCCGGCCGGCAAACTGGACCTGAACAACAGCAGTTCTGTGACAATCGCTAATTTTTTGCTGGAAAAAGATCCGTTACGGGCGGGCACCGATGCCAATCAACGCTATACGGCGGCGGGCAAGGCAATCGTGGATTATCGCGACAAAACCAAGGGCGGCGTCCTGAGTTCCTTTGATGAACTCAAGAGTGCGACCGATCCGGCCGTGGTTGCCGCGTTGCAGGATGGTTTCTTTCTTTCAGATTTTGGTGTCTATCAGGTAGAGATCGTTGGGCCGCAAGTAGGCTCGCAGCTGAAAGGCCAGGCCATGCGTGCGGTAGCTTATTCGCTGCTCGGCATGCTGATCTACCTGGGCTTCCGCTTCGAATGGATCTACGGCGTCGCCGCAGTGGTTACGGTCTTTCACGACACCCTGATCACGGTGGGAGCATTCTCGCTAGCCAACAAGGAAATTTCGTTGACCGTGATCGCGGCGATCCTGACCCTGATCGGCTATTCGAACAACGACACCATTGTCATTTTTGACCGCATCCGGGAAAACCTGAAGTTGCTGCGGCGAGAAAAGTTGTCAGAAATCGTAAACCGGAGTATTAATCAGACCCTGAGTCGAACCATCCTGACCGCAGGGTTGACGTTTTTGACGGTGCTGGCGCTGTACCTGTTCGGTGGGGAAGTGCTGCACAGCTTCTCTTTCGCCCTGGTCATTGGAATTCTGATCGGCACGTATTCGTCGATTGCGATTGCCGCGCCGATTCTGGTGGCTTATCAGGATTGGCGGTCGACGCAGGCGAAGCCGGTGGCCTTGATCTCAGGAAAAGCCAGGCCGGTGACGGGTAAAGGCAAAGTAGCCAGCGGCCGGTAGGCAGTCGTCGGTCGTCGGCGGATCTGGCTGTCAGAGCGGTTTCCGGCGGATGTAGTGTGGTTTCAACAGCTTCGCGGTGGGCATGATTTTAGTTTCGATTTCAGGGTGGGATTGGGAGCAAAGCATCGGCAGCCGGTGTCTAAACATACGTAGGGTCTAGCAGGAGAATCCTCATGTTTGAAGATAGCCTCATAGAATCGGGCAACAGGCTTAAAACAAAGCGCGGCGTGACGACCTTTCTGTCATTCGGTTTGCAGATAGCACTGGTCGGCGTGCTGGTGTTGATCCCGCTGCTGTTTACCGAAGCTCTGCCCAAAACCCAGTTGATGACATTCCTGGTGGCTCCGCCTCCTCCGCCACCACCGCCACCGCCACCCGCTGCGGCACCCATTAAGGTGGTAAAAATTCAGAGCGACATTAATAATGGTCAGCTCCGAACCCCCACCAAGATCCCTGAAAAAATCCAGATGATCAAGGAAGAGGAAGCTCCTCCTCCGGTCTCGACCATGGCAGGCGTTGTCGGCGGCGTGCCGGGCGCGGCCGGCGGACAAGTGGGAGGCGTAATCGGCGGTATTATCAATTCGACCCCGATCGCGGTTCCTAAAATCGCCACTCCGCAGCGCGTGCGGGTGTCGCAAGGCGTGACCCAGGGTTTACTGCTCCGCAAAATTCAGCCGGCGTATCCACCCCTGGCAAGGCAGGCTCGCATCCAAGGTTCGGTCTTGTTGCAGGCAGAGATCAGCAAAGACGGTTCAATTCAGAACCTGCGCCTGATCAGCGGACACCCCATGCTGGCTCCGTCGGCCATCGAGGCGGTGAAGCAGTGGAAGTATAAGCCGTACATTCTGAACGGCGAGCCGGTGGAAGTGGAAACCCAGATTACCGTGAATTTCACCCTTGCCGGAGGTTAGACTCCGGTGCGCCAAAGTGGATTTAAAAGACAATTTCGTGACAACAAATAGTTTTGTAATCTGACAAGCTCTGAGGAGGAAGGCAACCAATGTTCGTAGCTAATCTTGCAGCACATACGTTCGCACACATGTCCACGGCGGCCGCCTGGGTTTTCCAGGAACAGGCAGCAGTGGGTTGGGACCCGATTTCACTTTGGCACCAGATGGGTATTCCGGCCAAAGCAGTGGTCATCATTCTGTTCGTCATGTCGGGCTGGTCAATCGGCGTCATGATTGATCGCGCCATGGCTTTCAGCGCCGCGCGCAAGCAATCGCGTGCGTTCGCTCCGGCAGTGGCCGGCGCACTTCGCGATGGCAAGATCGAAGAAGCCATCAAGGTTGCCGAGCGCAACAAGAAGAGCCACTTGGCCAAGGTCGTCACTTCGGGCTTGATGGAATTCCGCGCTCATCAGGAAAGCGGTGAGATCCCGGGCGAGACCATCGAAGCTTCCAAGCGCGCTCTGGAGCGCACCGAAGCCATTGTCCATGCCGAGCTGAAGCGCGGTCTGGGCGGACTGGCAACCATCGGATCCACCGCCCCGTTCGTGGGACTGCTGGGCACGGTGGTCGGCATCATCAACGCGTTTAAAGGTATTCAGTCCGAAAAGGCCACCGGTCTGGCAGCTGTCGCCGGCGGTATTTCGGAAGCGCTGGTGACCACCGCAATCGGGCTGTTCGTCGCCATTCCGGCCGTCATGATGTTCAACTATCTGACCGGTCGCGTGGAAGCTTTCGACGTGGAGATGGATAACTCGTCGAGCGAACTGATCGATTACTTCCTGAAGCGGCGGGGAATGCGTCGCAGCTAGGCTTTAACCCTCAGGCTACAAACCTCAGAGTTTGCCGAAGTGGCGCCGGGACAAGATCCCGGCGCCGCCTTCCAAAGAATGAGGAGAGCACGAGGCTATTCAGGCGAAGGCGCTGAGCATAGTGCTCAGCTCGGGCGGTTTAGCAAGCGATCGCCCAGGAGATTCAAGTTTATGGCGCTAAATAAGCGGAACGAGGGAGTCAAGGTCAACTCCAACATTAACGTGACCCCCATGGTCGACGTAATGCTGGTGTTACTGATCATCTTCATGGTGATTACGCCCATGTTGCAGCACGGTGTAAGCGTGGACATGGCGAAAGTCAATAACCCGGCATCGATGCCTGACGCCGACAAGGAAGATGCCCTGCTCGTATCGATAATGCGAGACGGGACCATCTACTTCGGTACCGACAAGCTTCCTCCCGACCAGTTGACCGGCAAGGTCAAAGACCGCCTGGCCAATCGGGTGGACAAGCGCGTCTTCGTCAAGGCTGACGCGCGGGCCCGGTTTGGATCCGTCGTTGAGGTGGTGGACAATGTGCGCTCGGCGGGTGTGGACCAGTTGGGTTTGCTGACCGAACAGCGCAAAACGCCAACCGTCCCCGCTCCGGCAGGTGCGACCACGCCTCCGACCGGACAATAACTCGCATTCGCAACTGAGACATTTGCAGGAGCTTTACAGGAGAACCGTTATGGGAATGGCAATGGGATCGGGTGGCGGTCAGAGCGCGGACATGAACGTCACGCCGCTGATTGACGTGCTGCTGGTGCTGATCATCATCTTCATGGTGATCACGCCTTTAACTCCTAAAGGACTAGATGCGCTGGTGCCTCAACCGCCACCGCCGAATGCCCCCAAGAACACTACCCCGGATCGCACGATCGTAGTGCAGTTGCTTGACCGTGGCGCGGGCCAACCGCCAAGCGTGAAGATCAATCAGGAAGATACGACCTGGGACAATCTCGGGGCCCGCTTGACCGACATTTTCAAGACGCGCGCGGAAAAGGTGATGTTCGTCAAGGGCGACGACGCCGTTCCGTTCGCCGACGTAGCGAATGTGATTGATATTGCCACCAGTTCGGGCGTGGACAAAGTGGGTCTGATTACGGCCAAGATCGAAGCCGGCAACTAGTCCTGAATTTTTTTGGCGGGCGGAGATTAACTCTGCCCGCTTGTCTCATTCCGTGCACTCCTGTTCCATCCATGTGTTTGGTTTGGCTGTGGACACAAGCACCAGCCTGACGATTTCTGGCAAGGGAGACTTACAGCGCAATGAAAACAAGCGTACGAATGCTGGCAATGATCGCAATCGGGCTGGCGATGCTTGCCACCACGGGCTGCAGCAAGCTGCGGGCACGGGACCAGCTTAACAAGGGCGTGCAGTCCTACAAGAACGCCAAGTATGAAGAGGCCATCAACCACTTCCAGCAGGCGGTCGAACTCGATCCCAGCCTGCTCAATGCGCGCCTCTATCTGGCCACCGCGTTTGCCCAGCAATATATCCCCGGCGTCGATGCTGAAGACAACAATCGCATGGGACAGAACGCGATTGATCAGTACAGCGCGGTGCTGGAGCGCGATCCCAAGAACATCAACAGCGTGAAGGGTATCGCTTACCTCTATCTCCAGATGAAGAAATTCGAGGACGCCAAGACCTTTTACCGCAAAGCGATCGATGTCGATCCCAACGATCCGGAACCCTACTACTCCATCGCCGTGATCGACTGGACCCAGAGCTACCAGCCGCGCATGGAAGAACGCGCCAAGGCCGGCTTGAAGCCCGACGAGTGGATCATGAAGGACAAGAGCAACAAGAAGGTCTGCGAGATGCTCAAGGAGAAGAACACTCCCGTCATCGACGACGGAATCGGCATGCTCCAGAAAGCCCTTACCTTGCGGCCAGACTACGACGATGCGATGGCTTACCTGAACCTGCTGTACCGCGAAAAAGGCGACCTGGAGTGCGATGATGCCGGGGCGCGCGCCGCGGACCTTAAAACCGCCGACGAATGGGTGGACAAGACCATGGCCACCAAAAAAGCCAAGGCGGAAAAGCAGCCCGGCGCTCAGGGCATCACGATGCCCAGCCAATAGGGACAGTCGAAAGTCTATAACTCACGAAGGCCTCTTCTGGATAAGAAGAGGCTTTCGTGTTTTGGAGGGCAGTCGTCAGTCTTCTGTCTTTAGTCTTCAGCGAGCTGAGTTCTGAATGCAAGCGGCGATCGAGCGTGCATTGATGGTGTTCAAGAGATTCACGATCCACGTGGGGACAACCGGGGCGGTTGTCCAGTCGAGCGTAGCTCGACAGCTTTTGTTACTGACCACACAAGCGGAGCTTTGCTCCGCCGGACAACCGGGGCGCTTGTCCCCACGTGGTTCGTTCCACGGGTTGCTTTACTGAGCTATGCCGTTGCCGTCCAACACTTTTTGGGCGTAATTATTTTCGACTTTCGACTGGTCGCGCAGAACTTCGTAGTATGCGGCTTTCAGCAGTTGCTCGCGGCGGTCGCGCAACTGGGAGCGGATGGCTTGCTGCACCCGCGGATCGGCTAACTCGCGTTGTCCCGCCGGCTCCCTGGAAATCAGTTTCACGATCTGGTATCCCGCTATCTGCTTGTTCATCGGGTTGACGAGAGGGATCAGGGCACTGTACTGGCCGGGCTTCAGCTTGGCGACGGCGTCGCGAGTGCCAGGATCCGTATTGTGGAGCGATGACTCCGGAGCAAAGCCCAGATCGCCTCCGCTTCCCGCTGTTTCCGCGTCCTCGGAATAATTCATCGCCAGAGTTCCGAAGTCGTCGCCGCTATCCAGGCGGTTCGTGATCATCTGGATTTTTTTGCGCGCCTCGGCTTCGTTCTGGGCCTTGTCATTCTTCAAGTTGTGAACTTGTGGATTGGGCGTGGCCGTTACCAGGATTCGGGCCAGGTGATACTGCGGCTCAATCAGGTTGAATTCCGCTTTGTGGGCATTGTAATAGTTCGTGATGTCCTGATCGGTAACGTTGATCTTGGACGTAATTTCCTTGTTGAGAACTTTGTCCACGGTCAGGGATCGGCGCAGATCGCGTTTGAAGTCGTCGACCGTAATCTTCTTGTCTTTCAGTCGAGCTTCGAACTGTTCCTTGGTGTAGGGCGATTTGATTTCGTTGAGCTTGCTCTCGACTTCTTCATCGGTGGCCAGCAGCCCGAGTTTCTCGGCCCGGCGCATCAAAATCTCATTGTCGATCAATTCCTTCAGAATGCTGAGGCGCAGGCTGGTGGCCTGCTCGCCGATGGGGACTTGGTCGGAGCCCGTCGTCTGGTTCTGGTAGTACTTCTCCACGTCGGCCCGGTAGATTTTGCGGCCGTCGACAGTTGCGGCCACGTCATCGCTGGCGCGCTTGGCAGTGCAGCCGACGGAAAGAATCAGCAGGCAGACGGCAGCGAACGCAACCGGGCTGCGACGCAAGAGATCGTGTAGTTTCAAATCAGGCCCTCCACATTGGCCACAGGATTATACGTTGACCGCCCAGGAATGGTTGTCCGCGGGTGGTAAAGACGCGACTCGTTTAAGACGATAATCACTTGCTGGCCGGTTGCGTGCCACTTGCAGCAGCCGCCGGATGGACCGGCGCTGTCTCGCCCGCCTGCACCAGCGATCGATCGAGGACATCTCGAAGTTCGCTGATCGGCAAGGCCCCATCCACCTTCTCGCCGTTGATGAACATCGTCGGGGTCGCTTCGACGCCGAGTGCCTCGCCCTCGTGAACCGAAGCCTTGACGCTGTCATCCTGCTGCGCCTTGATGCAGGCCTGAAGTTTGGTTGAATCCAGATTGTGCTTTTGCCCCTGTTCGGTGGTGATGCGGTCGAGCGCGGCGAACTGGAGGTCGTGACTCTTTTCGGAGTTCACTTCTTTCTGGTTGGCATGGATGTAATCGGCAAAAGCCCAATAGGCATCCTGATTTTGCGCCGCCAGGCAATTGGCATCAACGGCCGCATGGGTCGCCCAGGGATGAATCTCAGACAGCGGGAAATCCTTGTAGACGAATACCACGCGGTCGCCGTATTCCTTCAGCAGGTCGGGAAACAGGGTCTGGTGCATGCGGGAACAGAAAGGGCATTCGAAGTCGTCATAGTTGACCGCCACGACTTTGGCCTGCGCGTTGCCTCGGGTCGGGCGTCCCTTGACATCGATCTTTTTCATGACCTCAGCCAGCGGGTCCTTGCTCAGGTCGAGTTTGGTCATGCGGAGCAGGGTCTTGCCGTCCTTGGCCAGCAGGAAATCGTAATTCTGCTTCTTTTCGCCGCCGTCAAAGGTGATGGTCAAAGCGTCGTAATTGGGGAACTCGCTGGGTTTGGTCGGGCCCAGAATCACCTTCACCCGGGCCGGGATGGAATAGAAAGTCCGCACCTGTTGCTCAATCCGCCGGGACACTTCAGGAGACGCCGACTGGGCTGAACAGCCCAGGCAAACCAGTAGAAGTAAAAGTGCGGCACGCCGCGTAAACGTCACTAGAAACCGCCTGTTCATTGAGAATGAGTCTGGAGAATTAGTCTTGATTATCTCACACGTTCGAGAGGGTGGACCGCGCGGGGGGAGTGCCCGAAAGGCGCCTTAGAGCGCGAAATCACCGCCGGATAAGGGCCTCGGCCGGCAACAGAGTGTTCATCGATCCGGAGCGGAAGCCTTCGAGATCGAGCGTCACGAATTTGAATCCCAGAGGTTTGAAAATGCGGGTAAATTCGGCGGCCATCTCCGGGGTGAGGGCGCGGGAGAGTTCCTCACGGGCGATCTCGATGCGGACAATATCTCCGTGATGACGGACGCGGACCTGGCGAAAGCCGAGAGCGTGCAGGGCATCTTCTCCCTGCTCGACGACACTGAGCGCCTCGCGCGTGACTTCGCGTCCGTATTCAATCCGGGACGACAGGCAGGCAGAAGCCGGCTTGTCCCACACTCGCAGGCCCGCAACGCGGGAGAGCTCGCGAATATCGTGCTTGGTGAGCCCGGCCTGGCGCAATGGCGCAGCAATGTGGTGCTGGTCGGCAGCTTTCTGGCCGGGACGAAAGTCGCCCTGGTCGTCCAGATTCACGCCATAAGCGATGGCGTCGAAGGCGCGCCGGCTGCGAAACTCTTCCATTACGGTGAAGAGTTCGTCCTTGCAATGGAAGCAGCGGGAAGCGTCATTGCGGGCGTACTCCGGCCTGTCGAGTTCGTCGGTTACGATGATTTCGAGCGGAATGCCTTGTTCGGCGGCAAAGGCGGTTGCGTCCGCGAGTTGGGCGCGGGCCAGGCTGGGCGAATCGGCGATCACGGCGAGCATGTTGCTGCCCAAGGCCTGATGGGCCGCCCAGGCCAGGAAGGCTGAGTCCACGCCGCCGGAATAGGCCACCAGAGTGCGTCCCAGACCGCGCAGGTGCTGGTCGAGCGCGGCGCGCTTGGCGGCGAGATTGGTGTCGGCTGGCACAGAGATATCTTACGACTCTTTGGATGTTTTTGGGCGAATGAAGGATCGCGGCAAAATGCGTTGTCATCCTGAGCGAAATCTTGCCATTCGTTCACGAATGGCAAGATGGAGTCGAAGGACCCCTATATTGTGAACGGTTCTCGCTATGCAGGATGCGCGAACACCAAATGCCCCCGAGGTTATCAGTTCGTTGAGTGGGTAGGGATCCTTCGACTGCGTGGTGCTTCGCGAAGCGAAGCAACCACTTCGCTCAGGATGACACTTACCACAAGCGTCGGTCCCGTGCCTTATACTTTCGCGTTGCATGTCACCTTCCCCTTCACATCGTCTGGCGTACATCGACTGGATGCGCGGCCTGGCCTGCCTCCTGATGTTTCAGACGCATTGCTACGACTCGTGGCTGAGCCCCGAGGCCCGCAAGTCGACATTCTTCATGTGGTCGCAACTGGGTGGTACTTTGCCGGCGCCGTTGTTTCTTTTTCTGGCAGGGATTTCGTGTGCTCTGGTGATCGGCAAACTTCGACAGAAGGGGTTGACCGCGAATACGATAGCCATCGCTACCATTCGGAGGGGCGCAGAAATTTTGGGGCTCGGGCTGCTGTTCCGATTGCAGGAATACGCCATCGCATGGGGATGGGCTCCGTGGAGCGATCTGTTGCGAGTGGATATCCTGAATACGATTGGCGTATCGATGATGCTGATGGGCATGGTCTGCTGGATCGTGCTTGGTTTTGCCAACACGTCGCGCGTCAGGCAGGTTATCGGGGCGAGTGCGGGCGGAATCTCTTTACTGATTTCTCTGCTGACTCCGCCGCTGTGGACCATCTGGCGTCCGCACTGGCTGCCCTGGCCCATCGAGTCTTATATCGACGGAGTGCACAATCTGGGCAAGCCGCAGGCATGGATTTTCCCCATCTTCCCGTGGACGGCTTTTGCCTTCGCCGGCCTCGCGGTCGGATTTCTGCTGTTCAGCGATTGGGCACGCCAGCGTGAGGCAGCGGTGTTCGGGTTGGCAGGCGCGGCCGGCGTGGCATGATTTATCTGGCGCGCTGGATCGATGCGCGTCCCGAGAATTTCTATGCCGTATACGACTTCTGGCATACCAGTCCTGATTTCTTTCTGATTCGGTTGGGATTGCTGCTGTCGATCATGTCCGTGACCTACGCGTGGTGCCGCTGGGGCGCGGGGCAGTGGGGATTCAGTCCATTCATTCAGTTGGGACAAACGTCGCTGCTGGTGTACTGGGTACACTTTGAGTTCGTGTATGGGCGAGTTTCCATTCTGCCCAAGCACGCGGTTGGCGTCGAGCTGGCTTCGATGGGCGTGGCCGCGATATTTGTGGCGATGCTGTTGCTTTCCGTGTGGCGTACGCGATGGAAACGGCGCGAAGCCTCGGGCGCTATTGTCCACAGAAAATCTTTACCGCAACGTTGGCAAAGGAATTCCGCAAAGAGCGCAAAGGAAGCCCTTACTTCCTGAGAATTCCTTCGCGTCCTTCGCGGAATTCCTTTGCCAACTTTGCGGTGAAGATTTTGATTTACCTGCGCTATCACGGACGCGACAATTCCCCAGAAACTTGCCGTATCACATTCTCTGCCAGCTTCGACGCAATGGCCCAGCGCTGTCGGGCTTGCGCTTCTTCATCGCCGTAGCCGAAGAGATAGAACGTGACGTATAAGCCTTCGCAAAGCTGGTCTCCCGCGTGGTAAAAGCACCGCCGGATCAGCAGTTCCGCGGCTGCGGGAATTTCGGGAACGCGATTGAGGAGTTGCGTGACCCGGCGGGCAAACTGCTCGTGCGCTTCGAACGAACTGCGTGAACTCTCCTGAGTGAACAGCAGATCCACATAAGAGCCAAACTTGACTGAAGCTCCGAAAATCTCTTCTTCGGGATTGATTTCCGTGCTCGACCAGGTATCGCACTTGGCTGTCTCCAGAAGGCTGGCAGGGGCATTTATCGCGGCCAGGAACTCGCCGAGTTCACGATCTCTGCTTGCTTCTTCGATGTTCAGGAGAAGTTCAGGGTGCCGCTTCAGATCGTAATAGCGCGGGCCGCCATCATCGCTATTGGCGGCCCAGGGCAGTTCCAGGGTTTCATCGTCAGCTCCAAGTTCGACCGCGAAATCAGCCTCCACGCTAGTGCGCGGGTTGCGGTGTGGCCTGGGGAGCGGTGGCGGGCGGCGCGAAATTCACCGTCGGCACCTGGCGCGATCCTTCGGACGCAGCGAAATAAGCTTCATTCGGTTTGAAGCCGGCCCATCCGGCGAAAATGTTGTTTGGGAAATGCTGTATGTAGGTGTTGTAGTCCTGAAGCGTGTCGTTGTAGCGCTTGCGCTCGACCGCGATGCGATTTTCAGTTCCGGCCAGTTCGTCCTGCAGACGGAGGAAGTTTTCGTTCGACTTCAGCTGCGGATAATTCTCGACGATGGCCAGCAGTCGGCCCAGGGCGCCATCCAGTTGACCGTTGGCGGCAATCTTGTCCGAGGGCGTGCCGGCGGAGAGCAATGCCGAACGGGCTTTGGCGATGTCTCCAAAAACTGTCTGCTCCTGCTGGGCGATGCCTTTTACGGTCGCGACCAGGTTGGGAATCAGGTCGGCGCGGCGTTGCAGGACGATGTCCACCTGCGACCACGAGGCTTTTACCGCCTCATTCTTGGTCACCAGGGTATTGCGGACGCCTACATACTGTCCGAAGGCAACGAACGCGATCAGCGCCACGATGGCAATCACGATTAAGAACTTGACCATATTTTTCTCCTGAGCCAAAAGTCGCGGAAACGGTTTGCGTCAGTTTTTTGTTATTTCTTGTTGACATCAAGCATTGTATCGACTGCGGCGGTTACGCGCTGCACGGCCGCCAGATATCGGGTGAAAACGTCTTTGGCGTCAAATTGTTTGCGCTCCGCCTTGTGGTCGCGAATATCCAGCAACTGAAGAAAAGCCGACGGCTCGAAATTGATTTTGGTAGCCAGAATCTGGATGGCCTCGCGCTTGGAATGAGGCGCGACGTCACCCAGCGCCAGTAACGCATGCCGGAACAAGGTCGAGAACGCCGACACCGAGCCCAGCAGCAGCTCCCAGAGGGCGCGATCGTTGTCTCCGGTCTCGAGCAATCGTTGCCGCAGCAGGATGAGTTTCTCGCGAAGCTCGTATTCCAGCTGGGCTCGGTGTAAAACCAGGGGGATTTTCAGGCCGGTGAGTACCTGATCGCCGAATAGCACGCGGTGATGATGCTGCATGTCGAGCAACTCGATGGAAAACACGTCGGTCGAATGTTCCAGTTCTTCCCGGGTCATCACCAGCGGCGCGGGATTTTTCTTGCTGCGCCACCACTCCACTACGGGAGCAATTGTGGACAGGCTGGAAAACGAACTCTCCCGCAGAATGCAGAGCAGGTTCAGGTTGGAGAAGTCGGCCTGATATTCGCCGGTCGCGGCCGAACCGTAAAGCACGATGCTTTCAAGGTTTTGTCCCGCCGCCTGTTTGATGCGGCTCACAAATTCGTCGAGCTGTTTTTCTGCGACCATGCCAACCCTCCTGCTCCGTACCGATCTACTGCAAGCACCGAGGGCATGATGCCCTCGGGACAGCCGGCGAGAGGCCGGCGCTACAAAAATCTTCACCAGCTTCCGCTGGCGCCGCCGCCGCCTGAGCTGCCGCCGCCAAATCCGCCGAAGCCTCCGCCACCGCCCCCGAATCCGCCACCCCCGCTGTAGCCTCCGCGACCGCCTCCTCCCATTCCAGACAGAAGTATCCAGAAGAGGACGTTACGGAGAGGGGTCATCAGTACGATCAGGAGGATCACGCCGAGAACGAGCAGTTGTTTCCATGACATTCCCCGATCAGGTTGGCCGCCCTGCACCGGGAGCTGTGGGCGGTCCCCAGTCAGCTGAATCCCGGCGTCCAGGGCGATTACATCCGCGACTCGCGATGTCATCAGCGATACCGCGCCGTTGTAGTCGTTCTGCCGGAGCAGCGGAACCGCCTCGCGGCCAATGCCTCCGACCTTGGCATCGTTCAAAATCGGTTCCAGCCCGTAGCCAACTTCGATGCGGTACTTGTGGTCCTGAACCGCGAGCAGGATCAGGACTCCGTGATCGGTGGCTTTGCTTCCAATTCCCCATTGCTTGTAGAGGGCGACGGCATAGCTTTCAATGTCGGAGCCGTCGAGCGTATTGATCGTAACCACGGCGACCTGCGCTTTGGCCTTCTGGTCGAGTTGCAGGCAGATGTTGTCGAGCTGCGCGGTTGTCGTTGGATCGAGAACGTGGGCGAAGTCGTTGACGTAGTCGGTGGGGCGAAGTTGGGCGACAGGTTCGGCCCCCAGTAGCAGCGGCAGTGCCAGCAGGACGATGGCTACGCAGATCGAGCGCAGGAACTTCATCCGCGATGATTCTATAGGAAAAGAAGTCGGGCTTCGCTCGACGGCCCGCCGAACCACGTGGGGACAACCGCCCTCGGTTGTCCAGTCGGTCGCAGCTCGACAGGTTTTTTTCTGAGCAAGCTAGCGGAGCCTCGCTAGTTTCTGAAAACCTCTAACCACGAAGGGCACGAAGGTACATGAAGGAAATCCCTAGAGCGAAAAAGCTTTGTGATACTTCTTTGCTTCGGGTCAATTTTGAAATGGCCAGGCTTGCGGAGCTTCGCTCCACCGGACAATCGGGGGCGGTTATCTCCACATGATTGTTTTAGAGATGACGCAGGAATTCTACAATCTGCGATTCTGCCCAGCGACCGTCATCATCGCCGGTCTTGCCCAGGTAGGAGCAGTGGCCGCCGTCTTCAGTTTCGATGAACCTGATATTCGGATTGTTCAGGATCTTGCGGCGGGTTTCGGGGAGGATGCGAATGAAAGGATCGTTGGCCGCATTCAGAATTAATGTCGGCACCGTGATCCGATCGACGACGTGAGCGGCAGCGGCGCGGTCGTAGTAATCGACGGCTCCGTTGAATCCACAATAGAATGCCGTAATTCGGTCGTCGAATTCGCGCAGGCTGCGGATTCCACGCAGTCGCGAGGTGTCGAACGCGCCGGGAAACAAGCGGGCCTTGGTGCGCAAGCGCTGACCCAGCTTCCACAGGAAATATTGTTCGTAGAGGCGGTTGCCCGGTAGATGCAGAGCGTCGGCTGAAGCGGCGAGATCCACCGCAGGACAGACTGCCGCCACCGCGCGAAATTGACGTGGCCCGGCGCTTCCCCATTCGCCCGCCAGCTTCAGCACCAGGTTGCCGCCCATGGAATATCCCGCGAGTGCGAACCGGGAGATATCGTCCTGCTCGATGAGATTTTGCGCCACGGCGGCAATGTCCTGTGAGCGGCCGGAGTGGTAGAGCGTTGGCGCCAGAGCTTCGGTGCCTCCGCAGTTGCGCTGGTTCATCCGGACCACGTTCATGCCGAGAGCAAGCCCCTTGGCGGCGATCCCCAACATGTATGTGGAATCGCTCGAGCCTTCAAGGCCGTGGACGATGATGACGGTCAGCGCATTCTGCCGGTCCGCCTGCCAGTGACAATGCGCCAGAATCTGTACGCCGGGTTCGACTTCAATGAAACGCGCCTCAGCGGCCGGGAGCGCGGGCCGGCGGGAGAGGAAAAAGCTGGCCAGGGTCTGACGGTGCCCCCCGCCAAGGCCGCGCCGCGGTACGAATGTCGGTATTTTCGTTTGCACAGTCTCCACGCATGATTTTAAATGGGGACGACCTCAAACGGGTCGTGGCAGCGCAGGCTGCCGGCGAAGGAGTTACGGAAATGCCCATTTTCGAGTACATCTGCAAGGAATGTGATCACCAGTTCGAAGCTCTCGTCTACGGGAAGAGTAAGGCGGAGTGTCCCAAGTGCCACGGCGGCAAGCTGGCGCCGCAGCTTTCGGTATTTGCGGTCAGCGCCAAGGGCAGTTCGAGCGCCGCGCCTGCAACCGGCGGCTGCGGTTCCTGCGGCGATCCCCGTGGCCCGGGATCGTGCTCGCTTCCAAATTGAATACCATTCTAATACTATGTAATATAAGCACTTAACTTGTGACTACGGGCACCTGCCAAGCATGACCGCCGTAAGTTTTACTGTCGAGCCAATCACCGTACTATCCGTCAGGATCGAGCCTCGAAGCGCTCAGCTTCGAAGCCAAGGAGCACGGGATGGATCGTCGTCGCAATCCTCGGGTCAAAGCGCAATTGCCGGTACGAATCTGGGGCGTGGATGCTCACGACCTGCCTTTCATGCAACTGGCCAGTGTCAAGAACCTGAGCAGCAGCGGGGTGGTGGTTCAGGGCGTGCGTCGACAAATCAAACCGGGCGAGATTCTCGAAGTGCAGCTCGACGACGAGAAAGCCCAGTTCCGCGTGGTTTGGACAGGGATGCAAGGAACCCACGGCGCCGGCGAAATCGGACTGCGCCGCCTGGCTGATGAGCCCTTCCTCTGGGGCGTGGCGTTAGGTTGCTATAGCGAGATGGTGGCCGAAGGGTAAAGGCCCCGATACGGACCATTGATGGGAGCCCGTCACTTCAGTGGCGGGTTTTGTTGTGTGTGGATGTACGTGCCGTACGCACGCCTGAAGCGTCTCCAAGCCGTTCGTGTATGGTTTTAACCGTCCCTCCGGGACGGGATCATCTCCTCAGCCCACCCGGCGTTGAAACGCCGGGCTACTACCAGGCGTCCCTCCGGGACCCGGTTCCAGGTGCGCTTCGTGCAATCGCAACGTGGCGCATCGGCGACCCATCCACCGAGGACTCTGCACAACCGAGGCGCGGGATGAATCGCGGACTGTTGCGTTCGGCATTTGCAGACCCATCCGCTCTTCTAATATGCTCCCTCTCGCGATTCCATCGTAATTATCAGACCAAAATTACTGGAGAATGAATGGTACGGATTATTCTGGCGGCAATGCTTTGCGGCGTATTCGCCTCCGGGGCGCAGGCTCAGTCGCTGAGTCTCATGCCCATGCCGGCCAAGGTTCAAATGGGCAGCGGGCAACTTGTGATCGATCCCAACTTTTCGGTTTCGATCAGCGGTCAGCACGAGGCCCGGCTGGATCATGCGGTCGAATTGTTTCTTATCCAGCTTCGCCGCCAGACTGGAATGCCTCCTATCGATATGAAGGTAACGGATTCCGCCACCGCCACTCTGATCATTCAGGCGGCCGGCAGAACAAAGGCGGTGCAGGAACTTGGCGAGGACGAATCCTACGGCCTTGATATCACGAGTTCCGGCGCGCGGCTGAATGCGCCGACGACTCTCGGCGTCATGCGGGGGTTACAGACTTTTCTTCAATTGGAACAAACCACCAGCGCGGGTTTTGCAGTTCCCGCGGTTTCTATCGATGACAGCCCGCGCTTTCCCTGGCGCGGATTGATGATCGACGTGGGCCGCCACTTTATTCCGCTCGATGTTCTCAAGCGGAATCTCGACGGCATGGCCGCGGTCAAGCTGAATGTCTTTCACTGGCATCTCTCGGAAAACCAGGGGTTCCGAATCGAAAGCAAGAAGTTTCCCAGGCTGCAGGGCATGGGCTCGGACGGCCTGTTCTACACGCAGGAAGAAGTCCGCGATCTGATTGCTTACGCGCGCGAGCGTGGCATTCGCGTGGTTCCGGAATTCGATATGCCGGGGCATGCCACCGCCTGGTTCGTGGGTTATCCCGAACTGGCCAGCGGCAAGGGACCGTACCAGATCGAGCGCCAGTGGGGCGTTTTCGATCCCGCGATGGATCCCACCCGGGAAGAGACTTACAAGTTTCTGGACACATTCATCGGGGAGATGGCTGCGTTATTCCCCGATCAGTTTTTTCATATCGGCGGCGACGAAGTAAACGGCAAGGAGTGGGACGCGAATCCCAGGATTCAGGAGTTCATGCGCGCCCACGGATTGAAAAGCAACAACGATCTTCAGGCCTATTTCAATCAGCGCGTCCAGAAAATCGTTGCGAAGCACGGCAAGACCATGCTGGGATGGGATGAAATCCTGCGTCCCGATCTGCCGAAGACCATTGTGATTCAGTCGTGGCGCGGGCCAGACTCTCTGGCGGAGGCCGCGAAGCAGGGTTATCGTGGGCTGCTCTCGTCCGGCTTTTATGTGGACCTGATGTGGTCGGCAGAGCGGCATTATGCCAACGAGCCGCTGAGCGGAGCCGCGGCCACACTTACGCCGGAGGAACAAAAGCGCATTCTGGGGGGCGAGGCCTGCATGTGGGCTGAGTATGTTTCGCCGGAGAGTATCGACTCGCGTATCTGGCCTCGCACCGCCGCCATCGCCGAGAGATTGTGGTCTCCGCAGGGCGTCCGCGATGTGAACTCGATGTACCAGCGTCTGGCGGTGGTTAGCACATGGATGGATGGGTTCGGTCTCACCCACAATTCCAGTTACGATCCCATGCTTCGCCGGATCGCCGGGAGCGACGACATATCGGCGCTCAAAGTACTGGCCGATGTGCTCGAGCCGGTCAAGGATTACTCCCGGGAAGAAACTGCGTCGGCTCCGGCCACCAGCCTTTTGCCGCTGAATCGCGTGGTCGACGCGGTACGTCCCGAGAGCGATACTGCCCGGCGGTTTGCCGATGCAGTGAATGATCTGGTCGCGAAGGTGGCCAAGCCGGGCTCGGAAGCCCGCATGAAGGAGATCCTCAAACGCTGGCGCGATAACCAGGCCGAGCTTCAGCCCCAGATTGAAAAATCTCTGTTGCTCAAGGAAGTTGCTCCGCTGTCGCAGAGTCTCTCGGCACTCGGAGCTGCGGGTTTGGCCGCGCTTTATTACATTGATCGTGGACAGGCAGCTCCGCCGGAGTGGATTACCCAGCAAACAGCAGTGGTCGAACAGGGCAAAAAAGCACAAGCCCAACTGCTGATCATGGTGACTCCGTCGGTCGAGAAGTTGATTCAGGCCAGCGCCGGGCACTCAGCTCCCTCCCCGCCAAAATAGGAGTACGCTGAGGTTTGGGAGGGCGGGCCCGGCTGGATTCGAATGCAGTCTTCTAGAGGACTTCTAGACGCCGTCATCCTGAGGGACTTTAGTCCCGAAGGATCTCGCCGCGCAGCGGCTCGAATGCTGCCGTTCTTGATTTCCGCTACCCGCTACATGCTTCGCAAACTCAGCACGACACCCTTCGAAAAACATGGGAGGCCAGCTTGGACACGAAGAATGCAGGTATCCAGAAGGTGATTGTAAGCCCGGACGATTTCACCGCGAAACCCGAATCCTGGCCAGCACTGCCTCTTGAAGCCTGGCAAGACACCTACGCCACGCTGCACATGTGGACGCAGATCGTGGGCAAAGTCCGCATGGCGCTGAGCCCGCTGATTAATCACTGGTGGGAGGTGCCGCTGTACGTCAGCGCGCGTGGGCTTACAACTTCCGCCATCCCGTATCAACGCGGAATCTTTGAGGTGGAATTCGATTTCCTGAAACACAATCTCGTGATCCAGACCAGCCAGGGTCCGGGTAAGACCATTCCGCTGGCGCCGCGCTCGGTGGCGGATTTCTATCAGGAATTCATGGCCGCGCTGGCCGGGCTGGGTATCGAAGTAAAAATCTGGCACATGCCGGTCGAACTGGCCGCTCCGATCGCTTTCGATCTCGATACTCAGCATGCCTCGTACGACCGTGAGTACGTCACCCGGTTCTGGCGCATCCTGCTGCTGACTCATAATATTTTCACGGAATTCCGTTCGCGGTTCATTGGGAAGAGCAGCCCGGTGCATTTCTTTTGGGGAAGTTTCGATCTGGCGGTCACGCGTTTTTCCGGACGGCGCGCCCCGGAGCGCGAAGGGGCTGACCCGATTACGCGCGAGGCTTATTCGCATGAGGTGATCAGCGCCGGCTTCTGGCCGGGTGGCGGCGAGATCAAGGGCCCGGCGTTCTATGTCTATGCCGCGCCAGAGCCCGCCGGTTATGGGCAGAGTCCGGTCCGTCCTGACAAAGCGTCTTATCACTCGGGAATGAAAGAGTTTCTCCTGATGTACGACGATGTTCGTGCGTCGCCTTCGCCGCGAGAGGCGCTGCTGGAATTTCTCCAAAGCACATATGAATCCGCAGCCAATCTGGCCAAGTGGGACCGGACGGAGCTGGAAAGACCGGAATAGGTTCGAATGTGGGACGCTCGCGGCCACACTCGA
The DNA here is from genome assembly GCA_963795245.1 of Terriglobia bacterium. GTDB lineage: Bacteria > Acidobacteriota > Terriglobia > Terriglobales > Acidobacteriaceae > JAIQFF01. The sequence continues at coordinate 315,260 of CAWCHA010000003.1, forward strand.
GCCAGCCACCCACAAGCCATTGATAATAAAAGGTTTAATCTTCCCTTGCGTCGATTGTCCATCGCCCCCTTTGTCCTTGAGCAAACCCCGCTTGGCCTTCCGTTACCTGTCTGTGGTTACCGCCAGCCCCTATCATCGAATGGTTCTTGTCAGGCGTTCTTTTTAACTATGGCCACTCCGACGCTCAATCCCAAGACCAGCGAAACGGTCCAGGCACTGGTGCAGTTACTGCGCTCCCGCTCGTCCGAGGAGATCCGGCAGCGCATGTACGACAATCCTCCTGGAAGCCCGTGGTGGGCTGCCTGCAAGACCGAACTCGATCTTCGGAACAGCGAGCGGGCGGCGACGGCCCTGGTCGATACTTCGCGCGTACTGGACAAGCTGCGCAGCGCAACCGATCACCTGGATGAACTCACCGACAAATTGCTGCAAGCGACGACAGATATGTCGGAAGTGGTAAAGAGCGTGCGCGAGTCGGGCCGGCGGATGGAGATTGCCACCTACGTGATCGTCGGATTGACCATCGTGCAGCTGTTCTATATCGCTTTCCAGTTTTCCAACCGCCACTAAGCTTGTGTGGGACGGACACTCTTGTCCGTAGCTTTTAACCTTACATTTCAAATCTTTGATTTGATTTCGAGCCAAGAACCGAACCAACACCGACTTCAAAGTTGACGGACAGGAGTGTCCGTACCACTGATACAGTTCCTGCTACCATAGCCGCCGTGGCTAACTACATTGGCGCCATCGACCAGGGAACAACCAGCACTCGTTTTTGCGTGTTCGACGCCGCCGGAAAGATCGTCGCGTCTGCGCAAAAAGAGCACGAGCAGATTTATCCGCAGCCGGGATGGGTCGAGCACGATCCGGAAGAAATCTGGCAAGCCACAAAGGATGTGATTGCGCAGGCTCTCCAGACGGGTAACCTTCGCAGTGCCGACTTGGCTGCGATCGGCATCACCAACCAACGCGAGACTACCGTCCTTTGGAACCGCAGGACTGGCAAGCCTGTGGCCAACGCCCTGGTATGGCAAGACACGCGGGTGGATCATTACGTCGCCGAACTTTCCCGCGAAGGCGGCGCCGACCGTTTTCGCGCCAAGACCGGACTTCCCCTCAGCACCTACTTCAGCAGTCTGAAAATCCGCTGGCTGCTCGATCATGTGCCGGGTGTCCGAAAACAGGCCGAAGCCGGCGAAGTAGTGTTCGGCAACATCGATTCGTTTCTCACCTGGCACCTGACTGGTGGAACCGACGGCGGACTGCACATCACCGACGTCACCAATGCCAGCCGTACTCAGTTGATGGACCTCGACACGCTCTCATGGGATGAAGACCTGCTGGAGGCGTTCGAAATTCCGGAAGCCATGCTGCCGCGCATTTGCTCCAGCGGGGAAGCTTACGGGACGGTGAAAATCGGCGCCGCCCAGGGAGTCGCCATCGCCGGGATTCTGGGCGACCAGCAAGCGGCATTAGTTGGCCAGACGTGCTTTAAATCCGGTGAAGCCAAGAACACTTACGGCACGGGCTGTTTCCTGCTGATGAACACCGGGGAACGCGCCGTGCGCTCCGGGCACGGGCTGATCACGACCGTCGCCTACAAATTCGGCGAAGCAGCCTGCACACTATGCGCTTGAGGGCAGCATTGCCATCACCGGCGCGCTGGTGCAATGGATGCGTGACAACCTGGGCCTGATCGGGGCCAGTCCGGAGATCGAAACCCTGGCCCGCACGGTGGAGGACAATGGTGGCGTCTATTTTGTGCCGGCGTTTTCCGGCCTCTACGCGCCGTACTGGAAGCACAACGCCCGCGGCGTGATCGCCGGCCTGACCCGTTACGTCAACAAGGGGCACCTGGCCCGCGCGGTTCTGGAAGCCACGGCATTCCAGACTCGCGAAGTGGTCGAGGCCATGGAGCAGGACTCCGGCATTCCTCTGGATGTGCTGCGTGTCGATGGCGGGATGGTGGACAACACGCTGCTGATGCAGTTCCAGGCCGATATCCTGAACCGTCCCGTAGTGAAACCTCTGATTAAAGAGACGACGTCTCTGGGCGCAGCGTACGCTGCGGGCCTGGCGGTTGGTTTTTACAAAAATACTGACGATCTGCGTGCGCGATGGTCCGTGGGACAGACCTGGAATCCGAGTCTGGAAGAGTCGAAGCGCGCCGAGATGTACCGGTTGTGGAAGAAGGCAGTGACGCGGTCGTTTGACTGGACTGAGTAGGGCCCGCAGAAGGCATTAACCACAAAGGACACGAAGGTACACGAAGGATTTTCTGCAAACACAAGCGTGGGAATTCCTTCGTGTACCTTCTTGTCCTTCGTGGTTAATGCCTTGCAAACTTCGCGGTTTCAGCTGTCCTCGCCGACCTTGAGGACAGCCAGAAATGCTTCCTGAGGAATATCCACGCGCCCAATGCGCTTCATGCGGCGTTTGCCTTCTTTTTGTTTCTCCAGCAGTTTGCGTTTGCGCGAGATATCACCGCCGTAGCATTTGGCGATGACGTTCTTGCGGATCGCCGACACGGTCTCGCGGGCAATAATCTTTGAACCAATCGATGCCTGAATCGCGACTTCGAACATCTGCCGGGGAATCAGTTCTCGCATTTTCGAGACCAGCAGCTTGCCGCGTTCATAAGCAAAATCACGATGGACGATAATGGAGAGCGCATCCACTGGTTCGCCGGCGACCAGAATGTCGAGTTTCACCATGGGTGACTCCCAATAGTCCGCCAGGTGGTAGTCGAGCGAAGCGTATCCGCGAGAGACGGACTTTAGCCGGTCATAAAAGTCGAGCACGATTTCGTTTAGCGGCAGCTCATAGTGCAGCATCACGCGGGAGGAACTGACGTACTCGAACGTCTTCTGCTTGCCGCGCTTGTCTTCGACCAGCTTAAGGATTCCGCCGACGTATTCTTCGCCGGTCAGGATCGTGGCGAGAATCACCGGCTCCTGCACTTTGGCAATCTCACTGGGATCAGGCCAGCGCGAGGGGTTATCGACTTCGATCAGCACGCCGTCGGTCTTCGTGATCTTGTAGCGCACGCCCGGGGCGGTGGTGATCAACTCCAGATTGAATTCTCGCTCCAGCCGCTCCTGGATAATCTCCATGTGAAGAAGTCCGAGAAAGCCGCAGCGGAAGCCGAAGCCCAGAGCGACGGAACTCTCGGGCTCGAAGAAGAAAGACGAATCGTTGAGCCGCAATTTTTCCAGCGCTTCACGAAGCTGGGTGTGTTCGTGTGCGTCCACAGTGTAGAGCCCGGCGAAAACCATGGGCTTGATTTCTTCGAAGCCCGGCAGAGGCTCGATCGCCGGATTGGCTTCATCGGTAATGGTGTCGCCGATTTTCGTGTCAGCGACGGTCTTGCTGTTGGCCATCAGAAATCCGACTTCTCCTGCGCGCAGTTCTTCCACCTCGACTGGCTTGGGGGTCAGGACGCCCAGAGTTTCTACTTCTAGCACGCGTCCATTCCACATGAGGCGAATCTTTTGTCCCTTGCGGATGGTTCCTTCGAAGACGCGAGTGAGCACAATCACGCCGCGATAGGGATCGAACCAGGAGTCGAAAATCAGCGCTTGTAGCCGGTTGTCCGGACTCCCCTTGGGCGGAGGAACGTGCTTTACGATGGCTTCGAGAACATCCGGCACGCCGTGGCCGGTCTTGGCGCTGATCAGGACCGCGCCGGAGGCGTCGAGACCGACCGCGCCTTCGATCATCTCTTTGGTGCGCTCCACGTCGGCGCTGGGAAGGTCAATCTTGTTGATGACCGGAATAATTTCAAGACGGTTGTTGATGGCGAGGTAGGCATTTGCCAGCGTCTGCGCCTCCACGCCCTGCGAGGCGTCCACGACAAGCAGTGCGCCTTCGCAGGAGGCCAGCGAGCGCGAGACCTCGTAGGAAAAATCGACGTGGCCCGGCGTGTCGATCAGGTTGAGTTGATAGGTGCGGCCATCCTGCGCGGTGTACATCATGCGGACGGCGTGCGCCTTGATGGTGATGCCGCGCTCGCGCTCCAAATCCATCGAGTCGAGCACTTGGGCCTGCATCTCACGCGCAGTCAGCGACCCGGTCAGCTCCAGCAGGCGGTCCGCCAGCGTGGATTTTCCATGATCAATATGTGCAATGATCGCGAAATTGCGAATAAAAGCGGCGTCGATGGCTGCGGCGGTCAATGCTTGATTCTAACAGGGCGCGGCGTCAGACCTCGGACCTGAACGTCCATTACAATTCGAGGCGATGCTTGTCCTCGCTTCCGCTTCTCCGCGCCGCCAGGAATTGTTGCGCAATGCGGGCATTCCGTTCACCGTATGCCCCGCCAACATTCCCGAGATACCTCTAGCGGGAGAAAATCCACGGGAGTGTGCTGAACGCCTGGCGCGCGAAAAAGCTCTGGCAGTTTCTCGCCAGCATCCAGAGGAATTCATTCTAGGAGCTGACACAATCGTCGTCGTTGATGGCGAGATGCTCGGCAAACCGAGGGATGAGCGCGATGCGAGCCGCATGCTGCACTTGCTCTCCGGGCGAACTCATCAGGTAATCACAGGTGTTTGTCTGACAGGACCGTCACTGAGAACCGGGAACCAGAAACTCGAAACTGGTTTTGAAGACGTCCGTTCCGAAACCACGCTGGTGACCATGACCACGCTCACCGACGAAGATATTCGTTCCTACGTCGCGACCGGCGAACCTATGGACAAAGCCGGTGCCTACGCCATCCAGGGCCGTGCCTCGCGCTGGATTCCGCGCATCGAAGGAGATTATTTCAACGTGGTGGGTTTACCCGTGGCGCTGCTGGAAAGGATGCTTAAAAGGAACGGATTCGACGGATAGAAAATCCGACGCACTAGACCTTCTTATCAGGGTCCTCGCCATCTTTTACAGCCGACTTGAAGTTCTTGATGCCCTCGCCCAGGCCTTTGCCCAGATCGGCCAGTTTGCTGGGACCAAAAATCAGAAGCGCGATGGCCAGGATGATAAGAATTTCCGGCAAGCCAAGTTTTCCAGGCATGTGAATCCTCCGCTAATGGGTCGGCTCGGTGAGCAAGTTCAGCACCCGCGAGTAACCCTGTGGAAATTCTAGGCTACACCGTGGCAGGAGTCAAAGTTATGTCCCTGCGGGTGGGAAGGACTTGTCATCCTGAGAGAAGGTTTTCCTTCGCGAAGCGAAGCAAAGACGCAGCCGAAGGATCTCTACTCTTCACAAGCCCGCTTACCTCAGTTGGAATTCGGTGGCCGCCGCCGCGCCAGCATCCGAGCCAACGCTAGAGGTCCTTCGAGTCCGCCGCGGCTTCGCGTTGCGAAGCCGCAACTCCGCTCACGACGACAGCGCTTAACGGGAAACTTTCAAACTGACCGTTACCTGAGGGTCTAGGGCACTGCCGCACGAGCGGGACGCTCGCGACTACATTTACGCAATCAGGCGCGCTCGATCAGGTCTGCCAGCAATGCTGCGCGGCGCGGCAACTCTGAAATGACGACGGACTCGTGGGTGGCGTGGGCGCCTTCTCCTACGCCTCCCAGGCCGTCGAGCGTGGGAATGCCCAGGCTGGCAGTGAAGTTTCCGTCGGAACCGCCGCCGACTGAGGCCTCTTCCAGCTTCCATCCCAGGTGCTTGGCGATTTCGGAAGCCTGCTTGTAGAGTGCGACGATGCCGGCGGCCCGTTCCATCGGCGGACGGTTCACGCCTCCGGTGACTTCCAGTCTGCACTTGCGATTGAACGGCTTGAGCGCCTTGAGTTGTCGGTCAATGACGGCGGCGTCTTTCATTTTCGCCACGCGCACATCGAGAACGGCAGTTGCCTCCGCGGGAATCACATTCGACCGCGTCCCGCCTGAGACTGTTCCCACGTTCAGGGTAAGGCCGCGCTTCAGATCAACCATTTTCGAAAGTGCGGTAATCTGCTTCGCCAGTTCCACGATGGCACTTTCGCCTTTTTCGAAGTCAAGGCCGGAATGCGCCGCCTTTCCTGTCACTCTCATCGTGTACTCGCCGACACCCTTCCGTGCCGTCTTCACCGCGCCCTTGAGTCCATAGGAAGGTTCCAGGACCAGCACCGCGGCGGATTTTCTGGCCAGGCTTTCGGTGATGCGTCGCGAGGAATCGCTGCCTACCTCCTCGTCCGAAACCAGCAGCACGGTGACCGGCCGCGGCACACTGTCGTTATGCCACGAGCGCAGACCTTCAAGAGCATGCAGGATCAGCGCAATCCCGGACTTCATATCGAGCGCACCCGGCCCCCAGAGACGCCCATCGGCGATGCGGCAGGGCATCGTGGACAAGGTTCCCATGGGGTAAACCGTGTCGATGTGTCCCAGGAGAAGCACGGGCTTGCCTTTGCCCTCGGCAAAATCAACCTGTAAATGGTCGCCGCAATTCTGCACGCGATGAAACTTTGCGTGGCCGCCGATTTTCTCGAAGCGTCCGGCGAGCAGCGCGCCCAGTTGATCGACGGCTGCCTTGTTTTCGCTGGGCGATTCGATTTCGACTAGCTGGCGAACGGTTTCAGCGATGGCATCTTTTCGTTCGGTGAAAAAGCGCAACCGGTTGGCGGCTTCGTTGGGGACAGGCTGGGGCTTTGGTGCTTGCGGTTTCTTCAGTACTTTTTTCATTGTGTGTATTCCGGTCGTGGGTCAGCTTCTAAAATTTATGGCGGCGTCTTCCTGAACGATTTCGAATCGTGAAGGATCTCGCATGTGCCGTGGCATCAGCGTAGGTCCATAGTCGCTTCACGCCAGATGCTTCGCAAGCTCAGCATGACGCCTTTCGTTTAAGGTAGACATCCAAGTCGGGGTCAGCCGTATTCGCGCAGTCATTCCGTGTCTGAGCCGGGGTACAGTATAATCTTCGTTCCTGAAGAGAACTGCCTGACGAGAGAAAATGAACAACATCGCTCATCCAGCGACCGCGTCCCCGGCGCCGGCGAAAACCACGCTCGACATTATCGAAATTTTCAAGATCCTGCCGCACCGCTTTCCTTTTCTGCTGATCGACCGCGTAATCGAGATTGAACGCAAGCAGCGGATTGTGGCTCTCAAGAATGTCACCATCAACGAACCATTTTTTGCCGGCCACTTTCCTAACCTGCCCATCATGCCCGGAGTGCTCATTGTGGAAGCCATTGCGCAGGCGGGCGGGGCTTTGCTGCTCACCGAAGTGGACGACCGCAGCGGCAAAGTGATCATGTTCACGGGGGTGGAGCGGGCCAAGTTCCGCCGTCCCGTGGTGCCCGGCGATCAACTGCGCATTGAAGTCACGCTCAAGGCCTGGCGGGCTCGAACGCATATGATTGCTGCCCGCATGGAAGGCATCGTCACGGTTGGCGACCGTCGTGTGGCGGAAGCCACAGTCAGCTGCCAGCTGGTAGACAGCGAACGCGGACGTGGCGGTTCGGAAGAGCCGGAATCATAACCTCCCGATGGCACCTGCGAACATTCATCCCACGGCCATCCATCCCACCGCAATCATTGATCCCGGCGCGAAAGTCCATCCTTCCTGCAAGATCGGCCCTTATTGCGTGATTGGCCCGAATGTCGAACTGGGGGAAGGTTGCCATCTGGTTTCGCACGTCGCCATCGAAGGACCGACAAAAATCGGGTCAGATAACGGATTCTTTCCCTTCTGTTCGATCGGCATGGCGCCGCAGGACCTGACTTACGCCGGCGAACCCACCCGGCTCGAGATCGGCGACCACAACGAGATTCGCGAGTTCGTTACCATCAACCGCGGCACGGTCAAGGGCGGCGGGTTGACTCGTATTGCCAACCACGTCCTGGTGATGGCATACACCCACATTGCGCACGATTGCGATATCGGGGACCACGTCATTCTGGCCAACGCGGCGACCCTGGGAGGTCACATCACGATCGGAGAGTGGGCGGTTGTGGGCGCGCTCTGTCCAGTTCATCATTTCGTCCGCATCGGGGCGCACTCATTTATTGGTGGTGGTACTACGGTCACGCGAGACGTTCTGCCTTTTTCCAAAACGGCGGCGGCGCGGGACACGCATGCGTACGGTCTCAACGCAGTTGGCCTGGAGCGGCGCGGCTTCAGCAAAGAACGCATCCGCAAGATCCACCACGCCTACAAGCTTTTGCTTGCGTCCAAACTGAATACCTCGCAGGCGCTGGAGCGCCTGAAGTCTGAATCAGACCGCGGGGAGGATGTGGACATGCTGATAGGATTCATCGAAGCATCGGAACGAGGCGTGATCAAGTAAGCGGCAGCGGCACACAGCGATTTCAGCAGATGGGCCAGAGTCCGGGACAAAAGTTTTCCTGGTTGAGAACGTGCAGGATGGTCCACTCGTCGAGAACGTCCACTTCGGGATTTTTCGTCAGCTGCGCGTTGATCATGGCGCGGACCAGCTTTTCGACGTTGCTCTGGGCTTCTGCCTTGCGTTCTGTAAATTCCTGCAATCCAATGTTTCGAGTCTTAAGGCCCGCGTTGAGCATGGCTTTGAACTGGCTTTCGCACTGGAGCGAAAACTTGAAACGCTGGCGCGCGGCCGCCCGCACGGCAGCTCCCCACATGTATCCTGACGGGTGCTGGATGGCCGACGGTGTCTCAGGCATAAGCGTTGAGAGATTGTGCTACGTGACGCGAGGGTTTATCAAGAGTACGACGGGTTGAATAATGGCGCTGTACGAAGCTCCCATTATCCGCGAGATGTCATCCTGAGCTTGCGAAAGATCTGGCGTGCAGCGAATATGCACTTTACTTCGGCAATAGCCTCGCTGCACGCCAGATCCTTCGGGATTGAAGTCCCCCAGGATGACATATGGGCGGGGAGACGTGAATCGAACTGGGCCGCCAGCTTGAGTTCTACCTCGGTAGGCCGACGCACGGGGAGCGCATAACGATGCCGGAGCGGATTGGTCTCATCGCCGGGAACGGAACTTTTCCACTGCTGGTACTCGACGCCGCGCGCGCACAGGGCTTTGACGTCGTAGTTGCCGCCATCAAGGAAGAAGCGTTTCCGGAAATTGAGCAGCATGGAGCCGCGGCGGTGCACTGGCTCTCTCTGGGGGAGTTGTCAAAGTTGATCGAAACCTTTCAGGGCGAAGGCGTGAGCCGGGCCATCATGGCCGGACAGGTGAAACATAAGCAGATTTTCTCCAGCATCCGCCCCGACTGGAAGCTTGCCAAGCTGCTGCTCTCGCTGGGCACGCGAAACACCGATTCGTTGCTGGGAGCGGTGGCGAAGGTTCTGGCTGAAGAGGGCATCACGCTGGAGAATTCGACAAAATTTCTGGAGCCGCTGCTGGCCAAGGCGGGAGTGCTCACCAGGCGGCCGCCGACCGAGCAGGAGCAGAAGAACATCGACTACGGGCGCAGCGTCGCCCGCCAGGTCGCGCAGTATGATATCGGGCAAACCGTGGTGGTCGCAGAGTCGGCGTGTGTAGCGGTCGAGGCCATGGAAGGCACGGACGCCGCAATCGCGCGCGCCGGAGAGATCATGCGTTCGCTGAGTGGAGAGGCTTCCACACTGGGTCGCGAACTCACCGTCGTAAAGATCGCCAAGCCCAATCAGGATATGCGTTTTGATGTGCCGGTGGTGGGCGTGAAAACAATTGAGGTGATGCGCGCATCCGGCGCAACTTGCCTGGCACTTGATGCCGGCAAAAGTCTGCTGCTGGACGGGAACGCCATCATTACGGCTGCCGATTCGTCTGGCATCGCGATCGTGGCGGACTAGAGTATTTCTTGGAGTGTGTCCATGACTGAGACTTTTCGTCTTGCCGATCAGATCCGCCGCGCCTTCGAAGGCAATGCCTGGCACGGGGATTCCGTCCTCGACCTGCTGGCCGGCGTAAACGCCACAACGTCCGCCGCACGTCCGATCAAGGCGGCGCACAGCATCTGGGAAATTCTTCTGCACATCGCGGCATGGGATGACGCCGTGATCCGCCATATTGGCGGAGCGGCGGTCGATCTCCCCGACGAGCAGAACTTTCCTACAATCAGAGACACCAGCGAGGCGGCGTGGAATCAGGCGATTGAGAACACAAAGAAGACCCACAACGAACTCATCAAGGCAGTCGCGGCGTTTCCTGATTCGCGTCTGACAGAGCAGGTTCCGGGCAAGAGCGAGAAATACTACAACTTTTACTACCTGTTCAGCGGCATCGTGCAGCATGAGATCTATCATGCCGGGCAGATCGCGCTTCTGAAAAAAGCCGGAGCATGAGACGCACGGTAAAGCGTAACTGAATCGCCAACAACGCCTGGAGGATTGACTGAGCGATAGCTTTATTAACGTTGCGGTTGTGGGCGCGGGCGCTTTTGGGCGCAACCATGCCCGCATTTATCACCAACTGGCGCAGCAGGGCGAAGCGGTCCGGTTGGTAGGTGTGGTTGACCCAGACGTAGCTCGGGCTGACGCCCTCGCCGCCGAATTCGGTTGCCGCGCTTTTGGATCGGTCGAGCAACTCGTGACCACGCACAGCGAAGTGCAGGCCGCCTCGGTAGCGGTACCTACAGTCCGTCACCTGGAGACTGCGCGTGCTCTGATGGAAGCAGGGGTCGATGTGCTGGTGGAAAAGCCCCTGGCCGCGTCTCTGGCGGAAGCTGATGAACTGTTTGGTCTCGCAAAGAGTCTGAATCGCATCGGACAGGTCGGACACCTGGAACGCTTCAATCCGGCGGTTCGGGCCACCGCACCGCTCATCACTCAGCCTATGTTTTTTGAAGTCCACCGGCTCAGCGTGTTCACTCCGCGGTCGCTCGATGTCGATGTCATTCTCGATCTGATGATTCATGATCTGGACATTGTGCTCTCGCTCGTGAAATCGCCGGTGAAGGAAATTCGTGCCGTAGGGCTTCCGATTCTTTCCGGCAAGGCTGACATCGCCAACGTGCGGCTGGAGTTTGAATCCGGGTGTGTGGCGAACTTCACTGCCAGCCGGGTTTCCACGGAACGGGTCCGCAAGTTGCGGTTCTTTCAACCCCGGCAATATATTTCAGTCGATTACAGCCGCCAGGAGGTTCTGGTCTTCAGCGTGGGGGGACCCGGCGAGGTTTCGGGGACGCCTTCAGTGAATCCGCAGATCGGAGTCGCCAAACCTGCGGTCGTATCCGAAGAACCCCTGCGCGCCGAACTCCGGTCATTTCTGGATGCGGTACGAACCCGTTCCAAGCCTCTGGTTTCTTTCGAAGACGGACGCCGCGCCCTGGCCCTTGCGCTCGACATCGTGGCCGCAATGCGAGAGCACAATCAAAAACTGCAGCTTGACCGGTTGGGTAGTTCAAGTTGAAACTTTAGAACGGCGTCATCCTGAATGACTTTTGTTATGAAGGATCTTGCGTGTACCCAACCATCCCCACGCCCGCATATTCGCCCCGCGCCAGATCCTTCGCAAGCTCAGGATGACCCGTCGTTCGAGGCCCCGTCCTTTAAGTGGATTAATCCGCGTAAGTGATTGCTGCACAATGATTCCACCCGATTTCGTTTTTACACTTCTTGACAAACAAGCGCAGCGCTTCGAGATACCCTTTATTGACCACTCAGGTACAAACTTTCGTGTCGGGATGAGCTGGTTTTTCGCAGATATTCGAGAAAGATGCGAAAATAGAAAACACTCCGGAATCTCGGAGAAAATTCTGATTTAGGGACGCGAGCCGGCGCGGTCAGCAACCAAACGTCGGCTGTTTGTTTCTAACAGGCTGAACCCGCAGGTCGATGTCTATTACTGAAATACCGCCGCGAAATCCTGTCCCAACCGCGCAGCCGCCCACACCCCCGGGCAGCGACCTTTACGACGCCAGCAGTTGGGAAGCCGCCTACAGCGAGATGCACGATGTTCCCGCCCTGCTCATTCAATTGCAGGACGACCTTTCGCGATCGCGGCAACGGGAAGCTTTCTGGATTTCAGTATGCGTCCACCTGGCCATCATCATCCTGGTGGTTAACTCCGCGCGGCTCGAAAGCCTGATGCATAAGCGTTCCGTGATACTCATCAGTCCGCAAGACCTGATGAAGCAGAAGGAACTCACCTATCTGGAGTTGCCGCCGGACGAGCAGAAGGTATCGAAGCGTCCCGACACCAACAAGATTTCGGACAAAGACCGGATCGCGACTTCCAAGTCGCCGCAACTGGATCGCAAAGAGCTGAAGAAGATTTTGGATAGCGCGCGTCCCGGCCGTCCTGGCCAGAGTGCTCCGCCGGCCCAGCAGCCCGCTCCGCAAGCTCAAGCTGCCCAACAGGCACCGCAACCCCCGCAGGAACAGCCGTCACCACAGCCACCGCCTCAGCAGAACTCGCAAGCCCGCCTGCAGACGCCGACTGAAGGACGACCTACTCCGAATTTCAACACAGGAGCTGTATCGGCAGGATCGGCGATCGAACAGGCCGCCCGCGCCGCCCTGTCGAACCGCGGCGGATACACCGGCGGCGACGGCGGAGACTATGGCCTCGGTCAAGGCAAGCAGGGCAACGAAGCGATCGGGCCAATGGACGTCCTCAGCGACACCATGGGCGTGGATTTTGGTCCGTACCTGGCGCGGGTGCTGCACGACGTGAAGGAAAACTGGTATCGCATCATCCCCGAGTCGGCGCGTGCGCCGCTCATGAAAAAAGGGAAAGTCTCGATTGAGTTTGCCATCCTGAAGAACGGACAGGTCGCCGGCTTGCAAATCGTCGGTACCTCAGGAGATGTCGCGCTGGATCGCGCTGCTTACGGCGGCATCACAGCGTCGAAACCGTTTCCGCCGCTGCCATCGGAATTCGGCGGCCAGTATCTCGCGCTACGCTTCCACTTCTATTACAACCCCGAAAGATCGGATATACAGTAGGGCAGACCTCGGACCTGGGACGTGATCGCTGAGGGCCTAGGTCTGACGCCCACCGCCCGCCGTCCGCTTTTTCACCAGACTCTGCATTTCTTTTCACGCACCATGGGCGAACCTGCTTTGCAGTGGAAAGCCTGCTGAAACTCCGGGACGTTCGAAACGACTCCATTGGTGCGGTCTTTGTCGGGCGAGTGGGGATCGATCGTGGCGTACATTCGTTTGGTTTCGTCGCGAGTGTTGCCACACCAGCTTTGTCCGTAGCCGATAAAGAAGCGCTGCTCGGGCGTGAAGCCGTCGATCGATTCGAGTTTCTGGCTGCGGGTTTCGTTCTTCCAGGCCACGTAAGCCAGCATCAGTCCTCCGAGGTCAGCGACATTTTCTCCCAGGGTCAGTTGGCCATTGATCTTGATGTCGTCCACGGCGACGTATTGCGAATACTGGTCGGATACGCAACTGGCGCGCTCATCAAACTGTTTGCCATCTTCCGGAGTCCACCAGTCGCGCAGGTTGCCGTGCGCGTCGAACTGGCGGCCTTCGTCGTCGAACCCATGTGTGAGTTCGTGTCCGATGGTGGCTCCGGTGTCGCCATAGTTGGGCGCGTCATCAGATTTGGGATCGAATAACGGGGGCTGTAGAATGCCGGCGGGAAAATTGATGTCGTTGATTTGCGGATTGTAATAGGCATTGACGGTGGGCGGCGTCATGTCCCATTCACCGCGATTCACCGGTTTTCCGATCTTCGCAATCTGACGATTGAACTCGAACGTACGCGCACGCACGGCGTTGCCCATGGCGTCGTCACGTGTGATGGTCAAGGCACTGTAGTCCCGCCACTTGTCGGGATACCCGATCTTGTTGGCCAGGCTGTGCAATTTTTCCAGCGCCTGCTGTTTCGTCGCCGGCGACATCCAGGGCAGCCCGTCGATGTCCTGCTCCATGGCGTCTTCGATTTGTTTTACCAGTTTCTGGGCGCGCTGTTTCGCCTCGGGTGGAAAGAACTGCTGCACGTAGGCTTGACCGAGAGCCTCGCCGAGGTCGTTATCCACGTAATTCACGCAGCGCTTCCAGCGCGGTTGAAGCTGTTGAGCCCCGGAAAGAGTTTTGCCGTAAAAATCGAAGTCGGCATTTACGAACGCCGAAGAGAGATAGGCAGCGTTTGCGTTCACCAGGTGCCAGCGCAGGTAAGCTTTCCAGTTTGCCAGGTCTTCGCCCATCAGTACTTCGTTCATGGCCTTGACGAACGCGGGAGCGCTCACGTTCAACGATTGCAGGCCGGGCCGGCCAGCAAGGGAAAAATATTCTTTCCATTGGAACGCCGGGCTGAGCCGTTCCAGTTCCTGGAGCGTCATCTTGTGATACAGCAGTTTGGGATCGCGGCGCTCCACCTGGGTCAGCGAGCCCCTGGCCAGCGCGGTCTCGATCCGCATCACGGTCTGGGCTTCCGTGGAGGCGAGACCGGGTGCATCGCCCAGCAATTCAAACATCTTCTGAACCAGAGCCACGTAGGATTGCCGAAGCTCGACAGATTTGGCGTCGGTCTTGAGGTAATAATCGCGGTCGGGAAGTCCCAGGCCGCCCTGGTCGACTTCGGCGATGACCTGCGAAGAATTTTTGTAATCCTGATCGGATTCGAACTCGAACGGAGCATTCAGGCCCGGCATAGCGGCAATCACTTTCGCAAGGTCCCGTTTCGTGTGCATGGCAGCAATTCGCTGCACATTGCCGTTGAGAGGCGCTGCTCCTGCAGCCTCAATCGCTTTTTCATCCATGCAGGCGGCATAGTAGTCGCCGATTTTACGTTTCACGGGATCCTGGCCGGGGCCGCCCGCAGCCGCTTGCTCCAGAATTTCGCGCAACTGCACCCGGTTGTTGTCCGCCAGTTTTGAAGTGATGCCCCAGCTGGTCCGGTCGGGAGGGATGGGATTTTTCTGGAGCCAGCCGCCGCACGAGTAGGTAAAAAAATCCGTGCATGGGTCGATGCTGGTGTCCATGGAAGTGACGTCGAGGACCGCCGGATGGGAGGGCGCGGCACTCTGAGAGTAGGCGGTACGTGGAATGAGGCTCAAGGACAAGGCAGCTACTAAGAATGCGATTCGAAGCATTACTCTCCTTCTACCCTGGTTCAGCATGACGGCCTAACGCGAGCGTTTTGACCGGGCCCTGCGAACGACCAGTCGTTCGACTGCACTTCGGGTCATCCCGTTTCAGACGGCGATCTCCAGCTTTCGTGAGCAAGCTCCCGAATTCTCATCCGCCGACCGGGTGGCAGCGGAAAGTCTAGCATTGCGCGATCATTGTGACCGCGAGCATCCCGCTCGTGCGCGTTTGAAAATCACCAGAAGCCACGTGGGCGCAACCGCCCCGTGTCCGGCGGAGCAGGGCTCGGCGGCTTTTCGCTGCTTCAACATATGTCGAGCTCAGCTCGACTGGACAATCGGGAGCGTTTGTCCTCATATGCCTGGTGCGGCTTTCTGCACGAGAGGGACGCTCGCGCCCACATTTTGAGTCCGGCGCTACAATACTTTGTGCCTCCTTCGGCGAAGCGTCCGGCAAAACATTCCATCTACAAGCTGGAAGCGGGCGGCATTCTGATCATTGGGGCTGTCATCTTAGTTCTTACCCTGGCCCGCTACTGGCATCACATTGCATGGAGTGCCCGCTGAACGCGTCTTCTGAGCCGCTGCTGGTGGTAGTGCTTGGGCCGACGGCAAGCGGGAAGACTGCACTCTCACTGACGCTGGCCGAACGCTTTCGAGGCGAGATCGTGAATTGCGATTCGGTAGCTATGTACCGCGAGTTTGAAATTGGAACCGCGAAACCTACGCTGGCGGATCGTGCCCGCGTCCCTCACCATCTGCTTGACTTCGTGGATCCGTCCAGTTACATCAGCGCCGGCGAATACGCGCGCCAGGGCCGCAAAGTGTTGCAGCAGATGAAGTCGCGTGGAGTTTCGCCCGTTGTGGTCGGGGGAACGGGCCTTTACTTGCGTGCCTTGCTGGAGGGCCTCTTTGTTGGTCCGCAACGTTCGGAAGAACTGCGGGAGCGGCTAAGCGACCGCGCGGCAGAGAAACCGGCAGGCTACCTGCATCGAGTTCTGAATCGTCTCGACGCCACGGCCGCCCTGAAAATCCATCCCAATGACACGTCCAAACTGCTGCGGGCAATCGAAGTCTGCCTGGCTTCGCGGACGAAAATGAGCGAGATGTGGAAGCAGGGCCGTGATCCGCTGCGTGGATTTCGCATTGTGCGCCTGGGCCTCGATCCCGATCGCCAGGCTTTGTACGCGCGAATCAACCGGCGAGCCGAGGACATGTTCGATGGAGGTCTGGTGGACGAAACTCGCGGATTGCTCCAGAAATACGGCGAGGCCGCTCGTCCGCTGGCCGCTCTTGGTTACAAGCAGGCGGTGGCTCTGGTTCGAGGAGAGGTGGACCGGAAGACAGCGGTGCAAACCGCGCAACAGGCGCATCGAAACTACGCCAAACGCCAGATGACCTGGTTCCGTCGTGAACCCGATGTGATTTGGATTTCCGGTTTCGGAGATGACACGAGCATTCAGAACGAAGCGATAAAGAAGATTGCGGAACTTCCACTGTTCAGCTAAAGGCGGTTTTCGTCACGGGCGCCATCATTCCCAACCCTTATCATCAGGAAGCGAAGTCCTTCGCAAAGCGAAGAACTCCCGACGAAGTCGCATGCATTGCGTGACGATCACAGCGCCTGAAGCTAATCGTGGTGGGTTTGAACCGGCAGCGCATGGGATAGCGGCGCGGAATACACAGGTCCTTCGCTTGCTTTCATCCCGCATCGCGAAATGAAAGACCTGCACTCAGGATGACATGGGCGTGGAAGCGAAGCCGAACCGGTCAACGCCGCAGAATATCTTGCAGCGCATTTTTCAACACTGGATGCTTGAACCTATATCCGCTCGCTGCAAGCTTCGCTGGCTCCGCACGCTGGCTGCCGAGAAAGAGTTCTTCGCCCATTTCTCCAAAGATCAACTTGACGGCGAAGGCGGGCACGGGGAAGATCGCAGGCCGGTGCAGGACGGCAGCCAGTGTGCTGGTGAACTCAGCGTTGGTCACGGGATTGGGCGAGACGGTATTCACCGGGCCCTGAAGCGTGTCGTGATTCAACACGTGTTGAATCGCGCCCACAACGTCATCGACCGAGACCCAGCTTGACCATTGCCGGCCACTGCCCAGCCTGCCTCCCAGACCCAGACGGAAGGGAGTCCGCATAGCCGCCAAGGCGCCGCCATTCGCCGCCATCACAACTCCAATGCGCATTTGTGCCGTGCGAATTCCAGCCGCTGTCGCGGGTTCGGTTGCACCTTCCCACTGACGGCAGATTTCTGCGGCGAAGCCATCGCCGGAAAGGCTCTCTTCGCGGAGAATCTCGTCGCCGCGGCTACCGTAGTAACCCACCGCGGAGGCCGAGATGAATACTCGCGGGCGTTTCGCCGCTTGGGCCAAGGCTTCCGCCAGGTGTCGCGTGCCATCGGAGCGGCTCTCGATGATTCTCCGCTTCTTGGCCGCGGTCCAGCGACCGACGATCGACTCTCCTGCCAGATGAATGACCGCATCGAAGCCGGAAGCGATATCCGGCGATAGTGGACGGGAGGGGTCCCAGACGATCTGATCCGGTCCACTGGCAGTGTTTCGCACCAGACGTGTGACCGCAAATCCCTCGGACTTCAGCGAAGGCAGCAGAGCAGACCCGACCGGGCCTGAAGCGCCCGTTACCAGCACGCGGGGGGAAGGCATCATGGATGGTCCGTCCCAACTCTAGCAGAATGTGCCTGCTCTGTTGTGTGGCGCGGGCGCCCTCGCCGACGGCTTCTGATCTTGTCGCCAAAGCCACGGCAAAAGCGGCGGGCGAGGCGCCCACCCTACACGAGCACGCTATAATCCATCATGGCGACCTTGCGCCAACAGTTCGCTACCAATGTGCTGACGGTTACCCGCTTCCGGGAACTGATGCGCAGAATGCGAGCGAATCGTCCTAACGACGACCTCGTGCTCATCCGCAAGGCGTACGAATTTTCCCAGAAGCACCATGCCGGCCAGAGCCGTGCCTCCGGCCAACCCTATCTGGTCCATCCCCTGGAAGTGGCTCTAGTCCTGGCTGAGATGAAAATGGACCCCGTCGCCATCGCCGCGGGTCTGCTGCATGACTCCGTGGAAGATACCTCGGTGACCGTCGTCGATATCCGCAAAGAGTTCGGCGAACAGGTAGCGCACATCGTCGAGGGTGTTACCAAGATCAGCGCCATCGATTTTGCGACGCGGGAAGAACAGCAAGCCGAAAATTTGCGCAAGATGATGCTCGCGATGGTGGATGACATCCGCGTCGTGCTCATCAAGCTGGCCGATCGCCTTCACAATATGCGGACGCTCGAACATCTTCAGCCTGACCGCCAGGAGAAAATCGCCCGCGAGACGCTCGAGATCTATGCTCCGATCGCTCACCGTCTGGGCATGGGGAAGATCCGCGGAGAGCTGGAAGATTTGGGTTTCCGCTATGTCGATCCCATCGGATATCAGCAGGTCCACGATGCCGTCGAAGCCCGGCGCAAAGCCGGGGAAGCCTTTTTGTCGCGCGTGGAAGGAGTGTTTCGCGACAAACTTAAAGAGGCGGGCATTACTGCGAGCGTGGAAAGCCGCATCAAGCGGCTCTATAGCATCCACAAAAAACTACAGCGGCAGCATATTACCGTTGAACAGGTGTACGACCTCTATGCCATGCGCGTGATCACGCAGTCGGTGCAGGACTGCTACGCCGTGCTCGGCATCATCCACAATCTGTGGAGGCCCGTGCCCGGCCGGATCAAAGACTTCATCGCTATGCCCCGGCCCAATCTTTATCAGTCGCTGCACACCTCCGTGATTTCCGAAGAAGGGACGCCCTTCGAAGTGCAGATCCGTACCGAAGAAATGCACAAGATGGCGGAGGAAGGCATTGCCGCACACTGGAAGTACAAAGACGGCCCAGTCTCGGCGCAGGACGAACAGCGCCTGGCCTGGCTGCGGCAGGTGGTGGAATGGCAGCGCGATGTTTCCGATCCCAGCGAGTTTTTGTCGACGCTGAAGATTGATCTCTATCCCGAAGAGGTTTACACCTTCACCCCCAAAGGAAAGGTCGTCGTCCTGCCGCGGGATTCCTCGCCGATCGACTTCGCTTATTCGGTTCACACCGAGGTCGGACACAGCTGCGTTGGCGCAAAAGTAAACGGCCGCATGGTCCCGTTGCGCTTCAAGTTGCACAGCGGCGACATCGTAGAAATTCTGACCCAGACCGGGCATAAGCCCAGCCGCGACTGGCTGGCGATTGCCAAGTCATCGCGCGCCCGCAACAAGATCAAACACTGGCTGAACGTTCACCAGCGCGAGCGTGCTATCGAGATCGGCCGTAAGCTGATCGAGAAAGAAGCGCGCAAATATCGCATCTCGATCAAGGACATCAAGGATGAGGAGATGCAGAAGATTGCCTCCGACTACGGTGCGGGCCGTCCTGATGACCTGATGGCCGGCATTGGTTATGGCAAGTATTCTGCGCGCCAGATCCTGGGACGCATGGCGCCGGCGGCCGGTACGCCTGTCGCGGATGAGGAACAACAGAAGCCCAGCGGCCTGGCCAGTGTGGTGCGCCGCGTCTTCGGGGGAGACCAGAACAACAATGCCATTCGGGTCAAGGGACACGGGGACCTGCTGGTGTACCGGGCGCGCTGTTGCAACCCGATTCGCGGCGAAGCCATTGTCGGCTATGTCACCCGCGGCAAGGGCGTAGCGGTGCATGCCGTCAGTTGTCCCAACGTGACGAATCTGCTCTACGAACCGGAACGCAAAATTGATGTGGAATGGTCGCAGGACGACGGAACCCCCAGCGCCTATCCGGTAAAACTCACCGTATTTTGCGACGATCGTTTTGGGATGCTCAAGCAGATCACCGCCGTCATCAGCGATACTCAAACCAATATCCGTAACATCGAAGCCCGCACCAACAATGGCCAGGCCAACGTCGACATCGTGCTCGATATAGCCGATCTCAAGCACCTGGAAAACATCGTCAATGGCGTGCGCAAGATTCCCGGCGTGCATGACGTGCAAAGACTGCAGAAAATCTAAAAGCGGTCGTCAGTCTTTGGTCGTCAGCACGGCCCAACTGAGAGCCGAGAACAAAGAGCTGACTACTAAATTTTATCTTTTGAAAATTTTGTATCAAAAAAACACGTTGGCCATCGCCGGTTGACTGCAACCGCGCCGATCTGCGTTAATTCTCAGGATTAATTCTGGAGGTTCCGTGCGCGACGTCATTGCAACCAAAGAAGCACCGCAGGCAATCGGCCCTTACTCGCAGGCTATCCGGGCTAACGGATTTGTCTTCGTCTCGGGACAGGTGGCGATTGATCCAGCCACCCAGCAGGTGAGCAACGGAGACGTTGCCGAGCAGACCGAACGAGTCATCAAGAATCTTTCGGCGATCCTGACTGCCGCCGGTACCGGACTAAAGAACGTTGTGCGCACCACAGTGTTCCTAAAAGACATGGGGGACTTCACGGCTATGAATGAAGTCTACGGGCGATTTTTTAACATCACACCGCCGGCCCGGTCCACGGTGGAGGTTTCTCGTCTTCCCAAAGACGTTCTGGTGGAAATCGACGTCATCGCACTGGCGTAGTGCCATCCTGAGCAGTCGAAGGACCCCTATTGTGAAATAGTAAGCGGGGAGCGCGATATTTCCGTATTTCTTCACGCGAAACCCGATACTCACGAGCAAACTAAACTTATAGGGGTCTCTCGACTACGTCGATCCATTCGCACGCGAATGGATCGAACTCCGCTAAGGATGACAGGGGGTTCGCTGCGATTGATGCCGTGGCGCGACTGGCCACAAACTCCGCGCCGATTTACAATCCCCAGTTCCGCATTCTCATAACCATCAGGGAGACCACCTTGATCCCACGCTATACACGCCCCGACATGGCCCGCATCTGGAGCGACGAGAATCGCTTTCGCACCTGGCTGGCGGTCGAAGTTGCGGCCACGGAAACCCTGGCGAAAGCCGGCATGGTGCCCAAGGATGCGGCACGTGCCATTCGCGAGCGCGCCGACTTCAACCTTGACCGCATCGCGGAGATCGAAGCCGAAGTTCGCCACGACGTGATCGCTTTCACCACGGCCGTGGCCGAAATCGTCGGGCCGCACGCACGCTGGTTTCATTACGGACTGACCTCGAACGACGTAGTCGATACTTCCCAGGCTTTGCTCATCCAGCAGGCCTCCGCGATTATCGCGGCCGATTTGGAGAAACTTTCTGCCGTGCTCGAGCGCCGCGCCTGGGAATTCAAAGACACCCCGATGATCGGACGCACTCACGGAGTTCATGCTGAGCCCATTACGTTTGGTTTCAAGCTGGCCAACTGGTACTCGGAAACACAGCGGAACATCGAGCGCTTTCGAGTTGCGGTCGAAGACATGCGGGTGGGCAAGTTTTCCGGCGCTGTGGGCACGTTCGCTCATCTTAGTCCCGAGCTGGAAGAAAGCATGTGCGAGCGCCTGGGATTGAAGGCTGCGGCAATTTCATCGCAGGTAATCCAGCGCGATCGCCACGCCGCATATCTGGCCACGCTGGCGGTGATCGCCTGCACCCTCGACAAGATTGCCACCGAACTCCGCCACCTGCAGCGCACCGAGGTCCGCGAAGTCGAAGAGTTCTTCAGCGAGAAGCAGAAGGGCTCGTCCGCCATGCCGCACAAACGGAATCCGATTACGCTGGAACAGATCAGCGGTCTGGCCCGGGTGGTGCGTTCGAATGCCCAGGCGGCGTTTGAAAACGTCGCGCTGTGGCACGAACGCGATATCTCGCACTCCTCGGTGGAACGCGTCATCATCCCCGATTCCACTACGCTCGTCGACTACCTGCTCCAGAAAACCACGAACGTACTCGACACCATGCTCGTATATCCGGAACAGATGAAGGCGAATCTGGAGAGCACTCGCGGGCTGGTATTCAGCGGACAGCTTTTGCTCGATCTGGTGGAACATGGAGTCTCGCGGGAAGAGGCCTATCGCGCGGTGCAAACCCACGCCATGCGTGCCTGGAAAGAAGGGCGGAATTTCAAGGAACTGGTGCTCAAGGACAAGAGCATCACCAGCCGGGTGCCTCGCCAGCAGATTGAGCACGCGTTTGATCCGAAACGACAGCTCCGGAATATCGACAAGATTTTCGCCCGCGTGTTTGGTGGCGCCCAGGCGAAAGCCAAGCCCACAACATCATCAAAGAAAAGCCGCAAATCCTCGCGGAGTCGTTGAACGAGGAAGCTGCGATACGAAGGGATTTCCTTCGTGTACCTTCGTGGTTTAAGGAACAATCATTAACCACCAAGGACACGAAGGTACACGAAGGAAATCGGGGAATCCTACGTTCGCTTGGCCAGGGCCCCATCCACCGAGGCCGCCCCAGGCCCAACCACAGCCAGCACGATGCACGCTGCCAGCAGGGTCAATGGGTACTCGAAACCATGTTGCTGATCGAAGAATCCATTCTTGAGATGCACCACGAGGATCGCCACCACCATGTCGAAAGCGTTCAGGGCGGCGGCCCAACGGGTCAATAATCCGGCAATCAGGGCGATACCCCCGACAAACTCCACCAGGGTGACGATGGTCGCGGATACGAGCGGCAGCGGTAGGCCTGCCGCGCCAAAGAAGCCGGCCACACCGTGGATGCCCAGCTGAAAAAGCTTTTGAGCGCCGTGAGCCATGAAGACAACGCCAATTACGATGCGCAAGAAGGTGATCGCCCAGGATTGACTCGGAAATTGATTCAAAGCGTTGTTCATTCCTGATCTCCTAGCCTTCGACTTTTTCAATGGGAAGGCCTGCGCCCTTCCACTCGTCTATTCCGCCCTCATACGCTCGAGCATTTCCGTAGCCGAGCTTTGACAATTTCTCAGCAGCCATGCGGCTCATCGGGCACGTCGGGCCGCCGCAGTATACGACGATTTCCGTGTCCTTGGGCAGATTCGTGCTCCGCACTTCACTGCCTACTTTGTTGAGCGGCACGCGGCGCGAGCCGGAAATATTTTCGCCCTTGAAGTACTCGTCCGTCAGAACATTCCAGAATTCGATGGAACGATGGTTGTCAAGAAGGTCGCGAAGCTCCCCGGTTGAAACGGTTTTTATCGGTGTTTGCGTTGCTGCGTTATCGGTCATCATCGAACTCCTTACAAA
The DNA here is from genome assembly GCA_963795245.1 of Terriglobia bacterium. GTDB lineage: Bacteria > Acidobacteriota > Terriglobia > Terriglobales > Acidobacteriaceae > JAIQFF01. The sequence goes on from CAWCHA010000003.1 coordinate 338,286, forward strand.
TCTGAATACAAAAAACGACGCCTATTCAGTCTGCTCTCTTACTATTTGCAGAAGCTGAATCAAGGTGCGAAGCCTTTGCTCACCCAGAGGCCCCAGCATCTTCCGGCCGAAATCTTCGAGTGGGCGATCCAGGGTCTTCAGCAGATCCAACCCCGCCGGCGCGATGCGGGTCGTGATCACCCTGCGGTCCCGGCCTTCACGGCTGCGTGCCACCAATCCCCGGCGCTCCAGACGATCGATCAGGCGAGTGATGTCCGGGTCATGGTTAATCATGCGCTCGGCAATCTCGTTGCACGAGCGTCCTTCGTCTCCAGCGCCCCGCAGAATGCGCAGGGCATTGTATTGGGTAGGGGAAAGGGCAAACGCCTTCAGCATATCGCTCAGGCGCCACTGCAGGCGGTCTGCTGTGCGCTGTAGGGCCACAGCAGCTTCATCTTCCAGGCTGGTGAATGGCTTCGATTGGCGAATCTCGGCTTGGATACCCTTAGCCACTTCTGCAATATAATCGTTATAACGAATACTGTCAAGCGTAGTACTCGCATTGCTCCGGGGCATCCACGGCGATGGCATCCATCAGGCTCCGTCCGGCATCGAATTAATTAACTAACCGGTTAATAAATGCCGGGGGAGGGGAAGGTTAATTCTATGAAAGATATTCTCAGGGCCACGGCGTCCTTTCTGGCGGTGGGCGTACTCAGCGTGGGGCTGGCAGCACAGACGGCCAGCGCGCGCTATGACACCGACATCCAAAGCCGGGTGACGCAACAGTTGAGCAAAAAGCAGGAGTTCCGCAACCTGCAAGCGACTACGGAAGACGGCATCGTGACGTTGACCGGAACGGTCGACCTTTACCAGCAGAAGCTGGACGCGGCCAAGAAAGTCCGCAAGCTCGACAGCGTTCAGGGTGTGCGCAATCTGGTCGCGGTCAGTTCGTCTGCGCCGGACGCGGAAGTGGAAGCGAAGCTGGATCGTAAGCTGCATTATGACCGCATCGGCTATGACAACCAGTTCAACTTCGTTGACGTGTCCGTAAAGGATGGTGTCGCAACCCTACAGGGCGAAACCTACAACGACGTTGGCCGCGACTCAGCTCTGGCGCTGGCGAATACCATGCCTGGCGTAAAGGACGTCGTGGACGACATTAAGGTCTCGCCGGTGTCGGGCTTCGACGATCGCATCCGTATCAGCGCGATGCGTGCGATCTATCGCGACTCGGTGCTGGCGCGTTATGCCAGCGATCCGGCGCTGCCCATCCGAATCGTGGTGGACAACGGCAAGCTGAGCCTGTACGGCACGGTCGCGACGGCAATGGATAAGCAGATCGCTGGCATGCGGGCCAACCAGGTCTTCGGCGTATTCAGCGTGCAGAACAACCTGGAGGTAGTGAAGGGTTCGTGATGCAGGCGCGAGAGTAGATGGGGAAAAGGCACGGCTTCGGCCGTGCCTTTTCTGCATCACCACACGGCCGGTGGTGGCCCCTACAGCCGGTTAATCAGCGAAGCCACATACCCGGCGCCGAATCCATTATCGATATTCACTACGCTCACATTCGACGCGCAGGAATTCATCATTCCCAACAATGCCGCCAGGCCTTTAAACGCTGCTCCGTAGCCCACGCTGGTGGGCACCGCGATCACTGGAACCCCGACCAATCCACCGACTACGCTGGGCAGGGCGCCTTCCATGCCGGCGCACACGATCACGACGCGTGCCCGCGTGAGGGAGGCGCGATTGGCCAGCAGCCGGTGAATTCCCGCGACCCCGACATCGTAGAGATGTTCAACGTCATTGCCCATCATTTCGGCGGTAATCACGGCTTCTTCCGCTACCGGAATATCGCTGGTGCCGGCCGAGACGACTGCTATGATTCCCTTGCCATATTTCTTCTTGTCGCGTTGCAGAACAATGGCTCGTGCCAGTTCTTGATACTCGACCTTGGGCACTTTCTTCTTCACCGCCGCCAGTTGCTCCGCGCTCGCTCGCGTGGCCAGGATGTTGCCACCGTGCTTTGCCAAGCGGGAAAAGATGGACGCCATTTGCGCCGGAGTCTTACCTGGCCCGAAGATCACCTCGGGCATTCCGTTACGCAGCGCACGATGGTGGTCTACGTTGGCGAATCCGAGATCTTCGAAGGGAAGATGGCGCAGGCGATCGACGGCGTCATCGGGGGACAGTCTTCCCGTTCGCACTTGCTCGAAAAGTTTGCGGATGGACTCAGCGTTCAAGGAATCACTCGGCGTTTCTGCCAGTGCGAGTCTAGATTAGCATTTGGATTGAGGTAGCGTCGCTCTCCTGACAGTGTCAATGGGTCCACCGGGCGACGGCGAGACGCCCTCGCGACAGCCGGCCAGAGGCTGGTGCTACAAATGCAAGTCTGGAAATCTTACCGAGCCGGGGAGTTTTTTCCCGTGACCGCGAACCTTCGCAGCCATGGCCCGATAGGTTTCTTTCGCTTTGCCCGGTTCTTCGAGATGAACCAGAAACAGCCGTCGCAACATGTGCCGCGTGACCCGTCCCTTGAGATAGGCGTCATACAAAGCATTTCCCAGCATGTACCCCAGCAGTTGAGAACTCGCTTTTGTCGTCCGGGATTCGGATTGGATAGCGTCTTCTGGCAACTCGCGGTCGGCGGTGCCTTCGCCAGGATTTGCCGCGGGATCGGCGGCGGCCCGCGCCGGGTAAAGCACGCGCGAGCCGAAGTAGGCCAGCGCATACTCGACGGTCTGAGCATAGAACTGGTCCCCACTGCTGACGGCATTCTGAGTTCCTCCGCGAAAGGGTAAACCGCGGCAGGCATGGTGCAGGAATCGTGCCGCCTCCTCCGCTGCGTACATCATCTTGAACTCGTGCACGTATATTGCGTTGACCTGCGGCAGGTAGATGCTGCCTCGCTCTTCTACATGGCGCACCGTGGCTTCGGTCTCTTCCTCGGTGGCATGGTGCCGCGAGAGCTGCTGCCGCAAGCGCGTGCCCGAGCTTCGGCCGTAGACTTCCGGCATCAGGTCCACCAGGAACTTCGGTTGCGTACCGTTGCGCGAAGAGTAGCGATCGATTTGGAGAAAGCGCAGAAGGCTGTCGATCAGGTTGTAGATCGTAGGCGCGAGGTCGGGACCTTCTTCGTCGGTGCGTCCCCAGCGGCTGAGATGAAGACGGTAGTTCTCGTACTTCTCCAGGGGAGTGGAATTGAAAACACACACTACGTCTTCCTTTACTCGCACAGCTTCGACGCGCTCGTGCTTCTCGCCGGCGGCGCGCCAGTAAAGTTTGTCCACATTCTGGAGGACCGTAAGCATCCGCTCTTCTGGCAACCGCTCCTGCAACGCTTTGGGAAGATGCCCGGGCGCGAGGTGCGATTCCCCGAACAGCACCAGGATGGCTGCATTGGGATGCCGCTGGCGAATTTCCGCCAGTTTGTGTACCGCATGACGATCGCGCGCTCCGATTTTGCGCAGATCTTCACGCGGCATGCAGTCGAGTCCATAGATGGCGTCGGCATGTTCGCGGGCGGTCACCAGCAGATCGTAGAACGGCGCCCAGTCGTATCCCCAGTCGAGATCGAAACGAATGCGCTGCTGCAACTCTTTGGCGTCGATCTCGCGGCGCCACCATTCATCGAGAATATGCTGGTCACGGGAGAAGATTGTCTCGATGCCCAATATCACGGGCCGGTCTCCCGGTTGCGCGCGCTCTTCGAGCAAAGTAGCTGCAAAGCGCTGGGCAGCCGGCAGCGCATGGTAGTCGCCGATCAGGACGGTGTCGGCCTCACGCATGCTGGCCTGCAATTGTTGACGATCGATAACGGATTCGTACGATTGGAATGCCCGGCAATAATCCTGTAAATATTTGCGGCGACCGTTGGGATCGTTGATGCGAATCTCGCGCTCGACTCCGGCCAGGGCGTGCAACTGCGCCTCGTTGCGCCGCACCCGTAAATTGGAGGTTGATGCCATGAAATCGGTCGTTGGTCCTTGGCCGTCGGTCGTTGGCTTGTGCCCTAGCTCCTGATGACAGCGGTTGACTGCTCGCCTTGACTTCTTGTCTGCGCGCTCCCTATGCTCAAAGCTCCAATCGGAGTCTGAGTTTGCCCAACCAGCCGCCACAAAACCTGACTGTCGCCACGACCGGTGCCAGCGGATCGCTTTTTCTTAAACACTTTCTGCTGGCGGCGGAACGTGATTCGCGCGTCCGTACCGTGAATTTCATCGCCTCGGACAGCGCTTTGCGCGTTATGGCCGAGGAACTCGGGCTGCGCGGTCGGAACAACCTTGTCGGTCAGCTTTTGGGCCGCAAGTCCACCCGCAAAATCCAGCAGCAGGCCAATGCCGATATTGGCGCCAACATTGCCAGCGGCTCTTATCCCGCCGACGCCATGGTCGTGCTCCCGTGCAGCATGGGCACGCTGGCCCGTATTGCGAACGGCGTCGCTTCTCAACTGATCGAACGTGCCGCTGACGTCTGCCTGAAGGAAAAGCGCCAATTGGTGCTTTGCGTTCGCGAGACGCCTCTCAACAAAATCCACATTCGAAACATGTACCGGGCGGCTGACGCCGGAGCCACAATTTATCCGCTGATCCCGGCCTTCTACTTCCGTCCCGCGGGCTTAGATGCCATGGCGCGCGAATTCGCTTACCGCGTTCTCGCTCACATCGGTTTGCCGCAACCCGACGCATTCAAATGGAAAGGCTGACACCTCGCCCCTACAGCGACGAAGTTACCTCGCGGTTACTTCCAGTGTAGGAAGGCAGGAGAGAAGCAGGTAGATTCCTGTGGGCCATGACCCGCGGAAAATCAAGTTGACCACTTATTTGGACCATGATTTATACTTATGGTCATGAGAGAGGTCGCGATCTCGGAATTTAAGGCCAAGTGCCTTGCACTGCTGGAGCAGGTGCAGAAGACGAAGAAGCCAATTCGCATAACCCGTTTCGGAAAGCCGGTTGCCGAGGTTGTCCCAACCTCGCCTACGTCCGGTTCCGACTGGTTGGGTTCGATGAAAGACGAGATCGAAATTTTGGGCGACATCGTCTCTCCGGCGAACGACGAAAGCGATTGGGAGGTTCTGCGAAAGTGAAGCTCCTCCTCGATACTCACATCTGGCTTTGGAGTCTGCGGGAACCCGGTCGATTAGGGAAAAGAGTGCAGCATGAATTGAGAGATGCAACAAACGAGTTGTGGCTTTCCCCCATCAGCACGTGGGAAGCGCTCACTCTAACCGCCGAAGGCAGAATCCGGCTGCATGGGGATCTTAAGGAATGGGTCGCTCGCGCTACGGCCCGCTTTCGTGAAGCTCCGTTGACTCACGAAATTGCGCTGGCTGCTCGCGAGTTGCCGCTTGCGAATCAAGATCCCGCAGATCGCTTTCTGGCTGCCACTGCCCTGGTGCTGGATTTGACGCTGATCACCGCGGATGCAGGGCTGCTGGGCCTCGGGGAGATTGCGACGCTGGGAAATCGTTGAGAAAGTTCAGTGTGGTCGCGGGCGACCTCGCCCGCGGATTTTGAATTTCGCGTTTAAAAAGCGAGGTCAAATCCAAAGTCAAATCCAAGAGCAAAAGCCGCGGGCGGGGTCGCCCGCGTCCACACAGGCTCCACCAACACATTCTCGAATACTCCATAGCGTTCGTTGTACAATCCGCTGGATTTTCTCAGGCCATGAACCGAGGAGACTTAATGCTTTGTTCCAAGCGCGCCCTGCCATTTTTTGCGTTGATTACCGTCATCCTGATGACTGCTCCCGTTGTACACGCGGCGGGTCCGAACTTTTCGGTTTCATTTCCCAAAACGCGCAGCGAGAAGCCGCTGGATGGACGCATCTTCATTCTTCTTTCGAACGATCCTTCCGCCGAACCGCGGATGCAGATTGACGACTCCGTCCGCACTCAAATGATGTTCGGCATGGATGTCGAAGGCATGAAGCCCGGCCAATCCGTGATGGTGGACGATTCCGCCAATGGCTATCCCGTTCGCAGCCTGCGTGACGTACCGCCGGGAGAGTATTTCGTGCAAGCCGTGTTGCATCGCTATGAGACTTTCCATCGCTCCGATGGCCACACCGTCAAGCTGCCCATGGACCGCGGCGAAGGGCAGCACTGGAACCTTGCGCCGGGGAATCTTTATTCCACTCCGCAGAAAATCACACTGGGATCTTCGAGCCAACCGGTTTCAATCGTGCTCGACAAGGAAATCCCGCCCATCCCGCCGCCGCAGGACACGAAATATATCCGTCATCTCAAGATTCAGAGCGCGCTGCTCACCAAAGTTCTGGGGACGGCCCATGTTCCTCAGCGCCAACGTGCTGGTGCCCGAGGGATTCGATGCGCATCCCAACGTCCATTTTCCGGTCATCATCAATGAAGACCACTTCAATGCCGACTTCGGCGGCTTTCGCACCGAACCGCCCGATCCTAATCTGAAGCCGGATTACAGCGAACGCTTCCACATCGCGGGATACAACCGCATCCAGGAAGAAGAGGCTTACAAGTTCTATCAGCAGTGGATTGCGCCGGGATTCCCGCGCGTCGTCATCGCGGAAATCAATCATGCGAATCCCTTCTACGACGATTCCTACGCAGTGAACTCGGCGAACCTTGGGCCCTTACGGCGACGCCATCGAGACCGAACTCATTCCCGCGATCGAGAAGGAGTTTCGTGGCATCGGACAAGGCTGGGCGCGCTTTGCTTACGGTGGTTCCACAGGTGGCTGGGAATCGCTGGCGGTGCAGGTGTTCTATCCCGATCACTACAACGGCGTGTTCGTAGCCTGTCCTGATCCTGTCGACTTTCGCGCGTATGTAACGGCCAACATTTACACCGATCCCAACGCTTTCTACATGATGGGCGCGCACACAAAAATGGCGCAGCCCGCCATGCGCGACTATCTGGGACGCACGCTGGCAACAATGCAAAGCGTGAACCAGTACGAGCTTGCTCTTGGATCACACGCACGCTCCGGAGAGCAATTCGATATCTGGCAGGCGGTCTACGGGCCGGTCGGCGACGACGGCTATCCCAAACAGATTTTCAACAAGGAGACTGGCGAGATCGATCGCAGCGTCGCCGCATACTGGAAGGAGCACTACGATCTGAGCGCCATCATGCAACGCGATTGGGCCACGCTCGGTCCGAAGCTGCAAGGCAAGCTGCACATCTACGTGGGATCAGCCGATACGTATTTTCTGACCGATGCGGTCTATTACCTGGAAGATTTTCTTAAGTCCACGAAGAACCCGCCATATGACGGGGAAGTGAAATACGGCGATCGTGCGGAACACTGCTGGAATGGCGATCCGGAGCTTCCCAACTATCTGTCGCGCCTGCATTACAACACGATGTATCTGCCGAAAATTCTGGACCGTATGGAAAAAACAGCGCCGGCGGGAGCAGATCTAAAATCCTGGCGCTATTGAGCTGAACGAAAGAAGACAACTCGCATGAGAACAACTGCGTCGGGACAACCGCCCTCGGTTGTCCGGTCGAGCAAAGCTCAGCAAGGCTTTTCCAGAGCAAAATTGCGGCGCTACGCACCGCCTGGACAACCGAGGTCGGTTGTCCCCACACGGCTGGTTTACCAGGAATCCAATCCATCATCACCCCACACTTTCGTGCCAGTTGACGTGCACAACCTTCCCGTACTAATGTGAAATTACACCGGAAAGGAGGTGGTCGAATGACAAGTTCTGATTCAAGTGGGAGTTGTAAAAGACCAGGTGAGGTGGCTGTGACTTAGAGCGGTCGCTCTAAGAACCATCGCACGACTACCGGTGATTTTGAGGTTGCATTCCGCCCGGCGTAAGGTCGCGCCGGGACCCGGAGTTCGCCGAAGGGGACCACCTTTAGAGTGGCCGCCTCTTGGTCAATCCCAAACAGTACACCGGGCGGCCCGCGTATCGAAAAATACGCGGGCCGTTCTATTTCTGTGGTTGCGCGTCCGTTTTTTCGAACCCCAGCCGTACCACTTCCGCCGTGTCTGCCGCGAGGGCCAGCTTTCCAGCTTCCGTCGCAGTGAACCAGCGCACTTCGTCGGCGTCATCGGCTGCCACAGCTTCTCCATCGATTCTTCGGCAGAGGAAATCAACGAGTACGTAGTGATACAAGGTGCGGCCGCTGTCATCGCGCAGTACGCGGTTGTAAACGCCGAGGAGTTCAGCCGGCTCAACCGTCAGACAGGTTTCCTCGCGGGCTTCCCGCACCGCGGCTTCGTGTAACGTTTCTCCTAGTTCCAGGGCTCCTCCGGGAATGGACCATTCTCCGGCCAGCGGCGGATGTCCGCGTTTCACCAGCAGCACGCGCCGATCTTCGATGATGATGGCGCCAACGCCCACAAGAGGCGATTCGGGATATTCCCGCTTCATGATTTGTTCATCGCTAATCGGCTAAAGGAATGCGATAGATGTTCCGTCGGGTATTGTGCTGGGTGTAGGAGTAATAATCTGGTCCGGCAATGGAATCAATTCGCCGTGGAATGACAACCACTCCTTTGATCGTCTTCAAATCGTCTCCTGAGGCTATGCCCCCGGCCGGAAGATCTGGTAGGCCGCTAGCCGGGTCCACCGGCATGAGATAAGTCGTCGAGCCTCCCGACGCTAAAAAGACCACATGGAACCATTTCCCGGTGATGTCCCAACCGGCGGCGCACAACGAGGTGCAAACCAGAACCGGCGAACCGCCAGCCAGTGGATACGCAGTAAACACGGCGGGAGAGTCAACTTTATCGCTTGTGGTTATGGTCAACGCCCAGCGGCCATCGGGAGAGATCGAAGTCAGGTCGAGAACAGGCTCTGGAACGGCTTTCTGCCGTCCCGTGCCATCCGGATGAATCCGATATAAATAGTTTTGCGAGCCCTCGAAGGAACGCAAAATCAGGTCGCCGTCCGGAAGGAACGACGCTGAGTCCTGGCTGGCGGGTGATGACAAGAGGCGCGGCGATGAGCGATGATCGACCGCGGTCAGCCATATGTGAGATTGGCCGGCGCCATCCTTGATGGAAAGCGCAGCCGTTTTGCCGTCCTGAGAAAGGGAGTATTCCTGAAGCACGCCGCCGGGCTGTATGGCTGCTCCCGATGCGACGAGTTCACTCCCTCCGCCAGCCAAATCTCGGACCCACAGGCCGACTCCGGAACTTTCGTTTTGCACCAGCAAATAGTAGAGCTTGTTTTTATCCCGGGAAAGTGTAGTTCCAAAGGCGCTGCCCTCGGACGAGAGTTGATGGTCGCCGGTAGCGTCATGGAGCCAGATAGTATTCTCGTCCGTGCCCACTGAGGTGAGCAGCGATTCACCGTCGGCGCTCATGGCGATGCCTTCTTCGTCGGTGGTCCCGGAAGTTACCTGCTGCACCGCGCCATCGGGAAACCTCTGCCGCCAGATGTGAAAGCGGCCGTCCGGGTTGGCGCTGACATAAATCCACTTGCCATCGGGTGACCAGGCGCCTGCGATACACGTCGCCTGAGGAGGCCCTACGAAACGAGGGTGTCCACTGCCATCGAAAGGCACGACCTGGCAGGGCTCCAGAGCGCCCCGCGAGTCCATCGAGACCATTAGAACCCAGCGGCTATCAGGAGAAAGATAAGAGTGGTGAATCATGCCACGCTCATCCGGAGGAGCATAGACATCACGGCTCTCGCCCCGGCCCTCGTTGGTCGTAACCAGGACCATGTGCAGGCCTTGGCGAATCTCGGAGAAAAGCAGCCCCTTGCCGTTGTTAGTCCTGGCGTCGTTAATCTTGTCGCCATTAATCCAGGAGAGGGAAGACGCATTTCTAAACAGAAGCGTGGGCTGCCCACCCAGGACGGGCACCTCCCAGGTATCGAACGGAGCCGCGGTACCATAGGCAATACGTGAGCCGTCGGGCGAGAAGACCGGGGCAAGCTTGAGCCCGGTATCATGCGTAAGTTGGACCGCGTCTCCCGAAGGAAGCAGCTTGACGTAGATGTCGCCGCGACCGAAGAAGCTGTCATCGCCGCGTATGAAAGCCAGCATGCGCCCGTCGGGAGAAAGCGCGGGGTACACCGCCGAGTCGGTGAAGAATGTCAGTTGCTCCCAGCCGCTCGATGCAGGCCCAGACCGGCGCCCCATGTAGTGATAGATTCCAATCCCCGCAGCGATCAGAAGCACCAGGATGGCCGCTGCAACTTCGATCCACAGCCTGGAACGCTGCCGCGAGGGCGCAGGGGACGACACCTTGCCGGACTCGGTGTCCCGCTTCAGCCGCTGCAGATCGGCGCGTAATTCGGCGGCAGACTGATAACGCAGGTTCCGGTCTTTTTCCAGGGCCTTGCTGACGATGTCATCGAGCCTTGCGGGCAGTATCGGATTGCGATGCGACAGGGCTTCCGGTGTCTCATCAAGAATGGCCTTGAAAATGATGGCGGAGGTCTTGCCGTGGAAAGCGGGTTTCCCCGTGGCCATTTCGTACAACACGGCGCCGAAGGAAAAGATATCCGTTCGTTCGTCCAGGGGCTCGCCACGCGCCTGCTCCGGGGACATGTAAGCCACAGTGCCTACCGCAGTACCGGCGGCAGTCACCCGGGCCGAAACAGTCGCCGCCGCTTCTCCAGGCGTAGCTTCGTTGACCAGTTTGGCCAATCCAAAGTCCAGAACCTTGCACGCGCCGTGAGTTGTGAGAAAGATGTTTCCGGGCTTTAAGTCGCGGTGAATAATTCCTCGCCGGTGCGCGGCGTCCATGGCATCGGCTATCTCCATCGCGTAACGCAGGAGATCGTGAACCGGCAGGGCGCCCCGGACCATGCGATCCGCAAGCGAGTCTCCCTCCAGGAACTCGAGAACCAGGTAATGGATGGGCCCTTCCATACCGACATCGTAAAGTTGGCAGATGTTGGGATGGTTGAGCGCGGCAATGGCGCGTCCCTCGCGCTCGAAGCGCTCGCGGGCGTCGGCCTCGTCCAGACGATGGGAGGGAAGCACCTTGATCGCGACCGTCCGATCGAGGCGCGTGTCACGAGCGCTATAGACCTCGCCCATTCCACCCGCACCCACCTGGACCACGATTTCGTACGGACCAAGCCGCGTTCCCGTCGCGAGAGGCATGGATAGCTGATTATAGACTTCCCGGTATCAGGCCCGATTCAAGCCCGAATCATGCCAATAACACCCAACCTTTGTCATCCCCGACCGGAATGGAGCGCGGCCAGCGCAGTGAGGGACCTGCTGTTGGGAGACCGCCCCGGGGCGTCAGTGTCAGCAAGGATGTCAGATCTCCGCCACCCGCAGGTCCCTCCAATGCGCTGGCTGCGCTGCGCTCCGGCCGGGATGACAGAAAATCCCATTTCGTGATTAGAATGATCCTGTGAGCTTAGACGAATACAAACGCAAACGCCGCTTTGAGGAGACGCCCGAGCCGGCTCCCAAGCTTGAGAAAAAATCCCGTCATCGCTTTGTGGTGCAGAAGCACCGTGCCACCCGGCTGCACTACGACTTCCGTCTGGAAATGGAAGGCGTGCTTAAATCGTGGGCCGTTCCCAAAGGTCCGTCGCTCGATCCCGCCGATAAGCGTTTGGCCATGATGGTGGAAGACCATCCGGTGTCGTACTTCGACTTCGAAGGCACGATTCCCGAGGGCAATTACGGCGCTGGTACGGTGATGGTGTGGGATGTCGGCACCTGGGAACCGCTGTCGCCAGAGCCGGTGAAGGGGAAGTTCGTTCCCGGAACTGACGCCGAAGCCTCCGCCATGCTGAAGAAAGGCGACTTCAAGATTCGGCTGCACGGCAAAAAGCTGAATGGAGATTTCGGACTCATCCACATGCACTCGCGGCGCCCGGGTACCAAGGGCACGGAGTGGCTGCTGATCAAGAAGCAGGACGACGATGTCGTCAAGGGTTTCGATATCGACAAGTACGACGAGTCGGCGCTCACCGGGCGGAGCATGGCCGACATCGGAGGCGACGCAGGCTCAAAGAAGTGGAAGAGCGATCGTCCCGCGTCACGCGGACCAGTGAAAGCGGCATGGCTGGCGGATGCGATTGCCAAATTTGACAAGAACAAGGTCGACAAGAAAAAGAAATCAACCACGGAGGACACGAAGGACACGGAGAAACCTCGCGTAAAAAAAAAGAAAAAAATAAGACCGTAACTGTTACCGCAAAAACTAAGACCAAAAAAATCTCCTCTCGTGTCCTCCGTGGTGGAAGCCTTAAAGGGAGTTGTCAAGCGTCCCATGCCCACGGCGATCCACCCCATGCTGGCCACTTCCGTCGACGATCCCTTTGACGATCCCGAGTGGCTCTACGAAATTAAATGGGACGGTTACCGCGCCATTGCGTTCATCGCCAAAGGCAAGGTTCGCCTGGTGTCGCGCAACCAGAATGATCTCACTGCGCAATACTCTGAACTGCACAACATTCCATCCTTTATCAAAGCCGACACCGCCATTCTTGACGGCGAAATTGCCGCCTTCGACGAAGCGGGGCGTTCTTCATTCAGCTTGATGCAGCAGCGAACAGGAATTCGCCAAGGCGGGCGGCGCGTCGGTTCGCGCACCGATATCTCGGTGCTGTATTACGTCTTCGATCTTCTTTATCTGGACGGATACGACTTGCGGCGAGTCTCTCTGGAAGAGCGTAAAGAATTACTCCGGCAAATTACGGATTTGACTGGACCAGTCCGCTACTCCGATCACTTTCCTCAGGGCAAAGCATTGTTCGACGTTGCCAAGGAAAAAGGGCTGGAAGGCATCCTGGCGAAACGCATAGACAGCGTTTACGAGGAACGCCGCACCCGCGAGTGGCTGAAGATAAAAATTACGCAAACCGTGGATTGCGTGATCGGCGGATACACCGATCCTGAAGGCAGCCGCGAATATTTTGGCTCGATCGTACTCGGCCTGTACGACAAAAAAGGAAATCTCGTTCATGTCGGACAAGCCGGCACCGGCTTCGATCATGCAAAGCTGAAGGAAATATCGAAGGTCCTCAAAAAGCGGGAGACCAAGCAGAGTCCATTTCCCCAGGGCATAGTCGCCCTGCGAACCGCGCATTGGGTCAAGCCTGAACTGGTGGCCGAAATCAAATTTTCGGAATGGACTCACGAAACCGCAGATGGCGGAATGAAATTGCGGGCGCCCGTTTTCCTGAGACTAAGGGATGATAAAGATCCGAAGGAATGTTCGTTGGAGCAAGTAGTCCCTCACCTATCGAGTTAAAAGGCGGAGTCAAAAGCGAAAGTGAGCAGCTACTTGATATCTTTCATCGCCATCATCGATCCGTAGTCTCTCCCCGAAGGTTCCACTGCACGCACGACAATTCCTGCGTACGCGTCGCGGAATTCCGGATACTTCGCCAGCAGTGCTTTTATCACCGCCATATTGTCCTGAAAAGTCTTTCCGTTGTCGGAGACATCCGCGGACTGGTATTTCACCACCAGATCAAAGTCACGGGCTACAGGTACCGGAAACAAGTCGGTGACTTTGTAAGTCTTTCCTGCCGCGACCAGATCGAACGGAGGAAGATCGGACGGCTTCACGGTTTGCATCTCGTCATACAGTTTGTCGGTCGTGGCGGTGGCCATGAAGGGGACGGGTACCAGCAGCTCGCGGGCCTCGCCAAAATAGAACCAGGCATTGCGAGGTTGTCCCTTGGTTTTATATTCCCGCGCGCGGTCGGCGAACCATGTGCCGTCGTGGCCTGAAATCTGGGCAGGCTTGGCATAGAAGCCGCCCAACTTCCATTCATTTCCCTGCTGTTGCAGGACGAAAGAAACGGTGTAGGCGCCCTGTGGCGAGGCGGCGTCGAGAGTGACAATGCCGTAGTTGCCAGGCGGCAGATTGGGAATGATGAAGACGGCGCTGTCCTGGGTTTGCCCATGGGCTCCAAACACGCCGCAAAGAAATTCGGCGCGTTCCAGCGGGGCAGAGCCCTCGGCCTTCAGCAGGAAAGCAGGGCGGGGCGTCCCCGGCACGCCGGACAGGTTCGCCTGGTTATCCTTGACCGCGCTTTCAATGCCGGAGAAGTTGGAGGCCAGGCTGGGAATGGCATTCTGCCGCAACGAGGCTGAATCTCCCCGCGCCGCCATATCGTAATACCGGGCCGCAGTGGACTTCAGCGCCGTAGCCGTTGCCTGGTCCATGTCCGCCGCTGTCATGCAGGTCTGGGCCGTAGCGGAGATTGCCGATATCGAGATCAACAGCACAGGTAAACATTTTGCGATGTTCATTGAGTAGCGGATATTCCACCTCGGAAGCATGCCGTTCAGAACCGGGCGCAATGTCACAATCTTAAACTGTCCCAGCCACCCATCGATACTCCGTATTTGATGACTGTATTCGGCTGTTGTCATTTCGAAGCCGATCCTATCGGCGAGGAATCTGCTTCTGGCAGCAACACAGCAGATTCGTCGCGCGATACAGCCGCGCTTCGGAATGACAAGCTGGATAGGTCACACCGCACTCCCGTTGTTTCTGGCCCGGATTGCGCCGGAGTTCGCCGTGTGCTACCGTCGCCCCTGTTCCTCATTTTCACGCGAGGGAGAAGTTTCATGACTCTGGTAGTCCTCGGCATTCTGGTCGTCATCGTCGTGCTGTTGATTGGGATGTACAACAGCCTCGTTCAGTTGCGTGTCCGCGCCGACAACGCCTGGTCAGACATTGACGTGCAACTCAAGCGGCGTCACGATCTTATCCCCAATCTGGTCGAGACCGTAAAAGGTTACGCCACCCACGAAAAGGGGACCTTCGAGAACATAGCGAAGTTCCGCTCCCAGGCCATGCAGGCCACCACACCGGAAGGCAAGGCGGAAGCCGAAAACCAGTTGAGCGGAGCGCTGAAAAGTCTCTTCGCCGTGGCGGAAAATTATCCCGAGCTGAAAGCCTCCGAGCAGTTCACCCAGTTACAGGGCTCGCTTAACCAGACGGAAGATGCCATTCAGAACTCGCGGCGCTATTACAACGCGGTGATCCGCGATCTGAATGCGAAGATCCAGTCATTCCCGACGAACATTCTCGCCGGAATGTTCGGCTTCCAGCAAAAACAGTTCTTCGAGGCGAACGCAACCGATCGCGAGCCGGTGGCGGTGAAATTTTAAGCAGTTCGCAGGGAGTGTCCAAGCCGCGAAGCGGCGCAAGATTAAAGCCCACAGCGCAAGCCGTGGATAAGCGGTAGGTCAAGCGAGCCCCGAAGGGGCGTAAGAGCAATTCTTGGCAACCCTCGAAGATCCGCGGGAGATATCAAATCAGAACAGGTTGGATTTGCGAAACGCCTGTTTCCGAATTGGGATGGCCGTTACCCTACCATGATCGCGATGTTAAATGCTCCGCGTAAAAACCTGTCTTCTTTCGCCCCTCCGGGGCTTGCTCTCAGCTCGCTTCTTACCCACGGCTTGCGCCGTGGGCTCTATTCTGGCGCCGCTTCGCGGTTGAACCCGCGCACGCTGTGGTCGAAACTCCTGGTGCTGGCCTGCTTCGCCGCACTGCTCACGCCGGCCTTCGCTCAAAGCTGGCGAATTGCCGACTTCAATGACACCATCCTCATCACCGAGGACGGTTCCACTCTGGTGAAGGAGCGCATCAACCTCGTCTTCATTGGAGAATGGCACGGCATCCACCGCACGATTCCAGTCGAATATCCTGGTCCGCGCAGCACGAACTACACACTGTTTCTCGACATCGTCAGCGTGACTGATGGCGCGGGCCAGAAGCTGAAGTACGACTCGAAAACCTCGGGCGGTTACCGCGATCTGAAGATCTACATTCCTGGTGCGGTGGACACGACGCGAACGGTTGAGATCAGCTACCTCGTCCGCAACGGCATCCGTTTTTTTGAAGACCACGACGAGTTTTACTGGAACGTCACCGGCAATGACTGGCCGGTGCCGATCGACCATGCCGCCGCGCATGTGTTCTTACCCAAGGCCTCTGCCGGAAGATTGCGGGCGCAGGCGTTCACCGGCGTTTACGGGTCGGCCGAACGTGATGCCACGTCCGCAGTCAATGGCTCTGACGTCGCCTTCGAGACCACCAACCCGCTTCCCATGCGCGGGGGGATGACCATCGACATCTTCGTCCCGAAAGGCATTCTCAAGGAGCCGGGTTCGCTGACGCGTTTGTTCTGGTTTCTGGGTAGCAATCCTATCGTATTTCTGCCGCTGTTCACGCTTGCCGTGATGTCCGTCCTATGGTGGTACAAGGGACGCGATCCTGACCCCGGGCGTTCGGTTGCGCCCATGTATGAGCCTCCTCCCGGCATTTCTCCCGCTGAAGCCGGGACGTTGATCGATGACTCCATTCATCCTCGCGACATTACTTCGACGATTGTGGATCTGGCGGTGCGGGGCTACGTCAAGATTGAAGAGACCGTCGACACCACTCTCCTGATATTCCATTCCAAGGATTACGTCCTCCATTCGCTCAAGCCTGCGACCGAATGGCAAGGCCTGGCTCCCCATGAACGAGTCATGATGGAAAGCATTTTTTCCGGCGGTCAGCAAACCCAGTTGTCCAGCCTGAAAAACCGTTTCTATACCGCGATCCCGATCATCCAGCAGGACATCAAGGCCGCGCTGAAAAATAAAGGCATCTACCTGCTCGATCCGGATGCTGCAAATGGATACAGCGTGGCGGCGGCGCTGTTAATTGTCGCTCCGTTTCTACTCCTCCAGTTCACCGGATACAAGCAGGTGTTCAACTCCGTTGTTCTATTGATCGGGTGCGGCATCGTTTCCGCGATCATCTGGTGGCTGTTTGCGAGAGAAATGTCAGCGAAAACGATACAAGGCGCCCGTACCCGGATCGCAGTGCTGGGTTTTCAGGAATTTATGAACCGCGTGGATGCCGACCGCCTGAAGCGAATGCCGCCGGACACGTTTGAAAAATACCTGCCGTACGCGATGGCGCTCGGAGTGGAGCACCACTGGGCGCAGGCTTTTGCTGGAATCGTTCAAAATCCGCCGAGTTGGTATGTGTCGCCCAACGGGATGACAGGTTTCAATCCGGTATTCTTCTCGAGTTCCATGCACAACATGGCCTCGGATATGCACCAGGTATTTGTCTCCGCGCCGCGCTCGAGTTCCAGCGGTTCAGGGTTTGGAGGCGGTGGTGGCTCTTCTGGCGGCGGATTCGGCGGCGGAGGCGGCAGCGCTTTCTGAGAACCGATCAGACCCCGGCGGCGTGTGCATTGCGCAGTTCGCGACCATCTGACTGGGTCTTTTTCTTCTTCAAGGCCGCAACACACTCCGCATCAAGCCGGTGAGGGATGTCCTGGTCCATCATTCCCAGGACAACTTCCAGCGGCAGCGCCTCGCGGTATGGCCGTTTTTCCGAGAGTGCCTGAAAAACGTCGGCCACGGCGATGATCCGTGCGGAAAGCGGCATTTCGGCTGCGCTCAAGCCATCGGGATACCCTTTGCCATCCAGTCGCTCGTGATGCGCTCCGGCAACGAAGGCAAGGTTTTCGAAGCCCGAGATTTTCTCCAGGATAATCCGCGTGTACACCGGATGCATCTTCATGATTTTCCACTCTGGGTCGGACAACTTCCCCGGTTTTTCCAGGATGGCGTTCGAAACGCTGAGCTTCCCGATGTCATGAAGCAGGGCCGCACGCCGTACCAGTGTGATGGTCTGCGGGGCCAGAGCCAGGCCTTCCGCAATCTCGACAGCCGCTTCGGTTACTCCCACGGAATGATGGAAAGTGTAAGAGGACTTGGCGTCGATGACTTGCGCAAAGGCCTCGCATAAGTTGTCGATTCGTTCGGGAGTCGCCGCTATGGCAGAACCAGGTTCCATCTGAAGCACAAACTCGCGGGCGTTCGAAGACTTCACCTGCTGCCACAAGCTTTCGGTATGGCCTAAGTGTCGGACCACGCGAGCAATCTCGGGATCGAACCAGGTGCCGCTGCGATCGGCAATGATTTTGATTGCAGCCGCAGGGCCGGAACGGGAGGCGAAAACTTCCATCGTCTGGCTCACGTTCATGATCTGCGCCAGCATGGGAATTTCTTTTCTCTTACGGCCCTCGGAATAGCCATTCCCATTCCAATGTTCATCGAGCGCGCGGATGGCTTGGGCCACGTTTTCACCCATCCCGAGCTTGCGCGCGATTTCCGCGCCACGCTCGCAACGCGCGCCAATCAATTCTGCGTTGTTGCGCTTGAGCTGCAACCCAACTTTTGCCATCCGGATGGCCCGCTTCCACATCGGCGCGCCGGGCAATACATTGCGGTTCAAATAGCGAACGCCGGACAATGAAACTTTGGTCCAGTCCTCAAACTTCACTTCGTTTTTAGCCTGGATGTCATCCGAACCCATGATCTGGTGCAGCCGTGCGGCATTGCTGCTGCACCCGGAATCCTTCAACAGCAGCGCGTAATAAAGGTCATGGCGATCCTGCAAGGGAAGCTGAAGCTCTTCCGCAATGCGCATTCCCAGAATGCAGCTGCGGATGGAATGTCCCATCGGCTGCCCTTCGGTAAGGTCCAGCGCTACAGAGAGTGCAGACACCACATCCGAAAGACGAATTTCTCCGAGAGGTTCAAGAATGGACATGAGAACATCGCAGCGCGAACCAGCGGCTGCGGGCAGATCCTCATGTTCATGCGCGAGGGAGGGTCGGACAAGTTACCTCGGTAATTCAGAGCGCCGGGGAGAGTCATCCTGAGCGAAGACACGAAAGCCCTGCCGTGAGCAGCTCAGGGCACGGATCTTCGTCGCTGATGGGATAGCGCGAGGCCTGGCTCAGGTCCAGATCGCTGACGTCTACTTTCTTCGACAGGCGGACATATCATTCCACATCAAATTGCAGCGATTCGCGAGAGTCGTCGCGCATCGTTAATTTCCTGGTCGAGTCTGCCCTAGAGTACGAAAACGCAACAAATTCGGATTGAACCCGTACTACCGGTTCTTATGGAACAGACGCTTGGTCACGGTCGGCCAGAACTCGGCAAATGCATTGCCACCCAACCGTCCGGCGAAACCCAGGACGGTTCGCAGGCAGGCGTCGTCCAAGCCGGATTCGCTGTCGGCCCGCCAGGTATTCGAGAGAAAATTGTTGCCGGAAATCCCGATATACCGCGCATAGGCGGGAGCCATGCTGCCGTCGTCCTGGCGTGCGAGGAAAGTCATAACCGCCACGTTTTTGATTCGTCCCTTAAAAGATTGGCCCGTCGTACGGAAATACCGCGGGTCTTCGCCCCAAAGGGAACCGAGAGCGGCTTCCATGGCGTTGCCAGTGGCAATGCCAGTAAACCGCATTCCGTAACGTTTGCCGTAGCCCTCCCAATGAGGGCCGTACTCGCTGGGACGGTTCAGGGCCGTGCCAAAACTTGCCGTGAACAAGCCTGCGGTCAGGCTTTCCGGACCGATGGTACTTCGGAGAAACCAGTTCATCCGCTGCCGGTTCGTGATGGCCTGCTGCGTAACGGGAGAACTCCCGAATGCCTCCGACTTTTGTTCGTGCAGAACCTGACCCGTGGAACGGGTGGATAACAGTACGAGAACGACTAGAAAGTGCCCCAGAATTATTTTCACAGGTCTTTGTTGCTAACTATAGGGTTAAGTTTGCTTTCAGAACATTAAATCCGGGGCAGAAGTTCGGGCGCGGTGGGGCTGGAACCTTTTTCTCGCTGCCGCACTCCGCAGGCAGGGACGGCCAAATTGCCGTGCCAGGCAACCCGCTGGCGGATGTGATGAGGGGGGAACCTAGTTCCTACCCCTATCCCGTCCCTTATCAGGCTATTCCGCAGGCTGGCATCCGTGATATAACCGCGCAAGCAGATCGTTCTGGATTCATTCAAGGAGATCCGGCATGGAGCCGGGTTTCGCACGTCGAAATGGGCAGGAACGAGGAGGCATTTGTGTCCGACGCGCGGACGGGGAAGCGATTTCCCCTGGAATTACCAATCAAGATTCACAAAGAAGAAGGCGGCGAGCACAGCGGTCTCACGGGAAACCTGAGCGCCGCCGGAGTCTACATCAAGGCCGATGCCGCGCTCGAGTTGGGTTCGAGCGTCGAATTCGAGATTACCTTACCGCCAGAAATGACGGGAGCCAAAGAAGGCGTAGTGATCCAATGCCGGGGTCGTGTAGTGCGTACCGACGAACCTGACGGCGGTCCCGCGGAGGCGCGTGGCGTGGCCTGCGTGATCGACTCCTACGATTTTGTGCGTCACTAGAGGCGAGGAGCTTAAGAGATGCTGAAATTGATTCTGGCCGACAATCAAGCCATCTTCCGGGCAGGCATCGCCAAAGTTCTGGCGGTAGAAGATGAAATGCGCATCGTGGCGCAGGCGCAAACCCAGGAGCAGATGTTTATGGCCCTGGATAAATTTCGCGCCGCAGTTCTGGTGGTTGCGGGCGGGTTCCATTCCGATTTCAATGGCATCCTGGCGGCTGCCAGCAAGGCCAAGACCAGGGTTGTGGTTCTGGCCGACACCGGCGAAAGCGCGCAACGCTACATGGGCGCCGGCGCGAACGGCGTCGTCTACCGCAACGTGACCAGCGCAGCGCTGGTCGACTGTGTGCGCAAGGTGGCGCGCGGCGAAAATTGGGTGCAGGATATCGCGGTTCCGAGCGAACTGACCGAGAACGATATGGTCGGACTTCGGGTGCGCGATCGCCTGACCGCGAAAGAGCTCCGCATTGTCGCTCTCATTGTTCAGGGCTACAAGAACAAGGAGATCGCCTCACAGCTGGGAACCACCGAGCAGGTGATCAAGAATTACCTGCGTAACGTGTACGACAAGATCGGCGTATCCGACCGGCTGGAACTCGCATTGTTCACCATCCACCACCGCATCCTGAACGAAGCGGCGGCAGCCACCGCAGCGGCAGCAGTGCCTCAAGCGGGAGCCGGCGTGACGTCGTAAATTCATTTGTTTTACGAAAGGCCGCCCAAGGGCGGCCTTTTCGTTTTAGCGCCATGATCTACGTAGTGGCAGGTGCCCATACCCGCCCAGCGGAGCGCAGCTCCGCACAGCGTTGTCATTCAGTATCATCGTGAGCGGGAGGCGGCGTCGCAAGGCGAAGCCGCCGCGGGGTCGAAGGTCCCCTGGCGCCGGCCCGCCAGCGCGGCGCGAAGCAACCTCGTCGCTCAGGATGACAAAACTCTCACGATGACAGAGCGGGCTGAACAATAACACTGCAGAGAATCCAGGCAATCCATTTTTTGAATTGGACATTTCCCCTCCCCGCAGGCACAGTAGCAATGTCCACTACCTTGCGATAAGTCGTGTGCAAGGACGAGTGGTGCGGACAGTGAAGTTCGCGATTTACCCCTGTTGTTCCATCCGGCTGTTTTCTTGACCTCGTCGTCCCAACTCTAACCCCGAAAGCGACCCCTTTTGGCGCAGGCGCCGGTGTGTCTGCTTTCGACAACCACAGAGGAGATCAGGTCATGAAATCAATTCGAGGCATTTCGCTTTTGAAGGTGCTGGTTCTTTCCGTGGGAGCGCTCGGCGCTTCTGCGCTTCCCGCTTCCGCGCAAAGTTCGAAGGGAACATTTACCCTGGCACACCAGGTTCGCTGGGGAACTGCGATTTTGCCCGCTGGAAATTACGAGTTTTCCGTGGATACTCAGGCCTGGCCGGTACGAGTGACGGTGCGTGATCTCGGCGGTCCCACTACGGCGATTATTCTGCCGCTGGCGTACTCAGACCAGAAGCTCGCGGGCGGTAGCACCCTGGTGATCGACCAGGAAGCTGGAGAATCCGTGGTCAGCAGCCTGAAGCTGGCCAAGGTTGGCGTGGCGATGCAATTTCACTCGGGGAAAGTCACGGCTCCGGCGGAAATAGCAGCGATAGGCCCAATCGCCGATTCCAAACCCGGCAAGTAACCACCGATAAGCGGAAGCGGCCACCGAACCTGATGGTCCGCTTCCGCATTTATAAAAAAAGTCAGCCACGGATTTCACAAATCGACGCGGATCAAATCTTCGTTCTTTTTTTATCCGTGTGAATCTGTGAAATCCGTTGGCTAAGGTTTTAAGCCAACGACCAAAGGCCAACGGCCAACAACGCCTTTCTAATTCGTCCTCGAATTCCGTCTCAATTCATCGGTGACCACGACCGCTTCGGCCACTTGCCGCATTGACTTGCGAGTCTGCCGGCTCTGGCGTTGCAGGGCGAGATAGGCCTGTTCTTCGTCGATGGATAGATCGCGCTGCAGAATGCCCTTTGCCCGCTCCACGATCTTTCTGGTTTCCAGTTGCTGCGAAAGGTTGGTGTTCTCGGTCTCCAGTCGGGCCATTTCAATTTCAGCTCCCACCAGAAAGCCCGCCGTCGAGATCAGCCGGATTTCTTTCTGATTGTGCACATGCGGCCGACGATGCTGAAGATTGATTACGCCCACAACTCGTCCGCGCGACATCAACGGCACCGAGAGAAATGCCTCGTAAGTGTCTTCCGGCAATTCGTGAAAGAACTGAAAGCGAGAATCCTTGGATGCGTTTTTGGAGACTGCAACCGGTTCGCGATGTTCCGCCACCCAACCCGTAATGCCCTCTCCCACCTTCAGTTTGAGACGATCCACCACGTCGGGATGCGGGTTCTTGGAGGCCCGAAGAAACAATTGCTCATCTTCGAGAACATAAATAAGGCAGGAATCGCACTTCACCAGGGCCGATGCGAACTCCACAACGCGTGCCAGGACTTCATGCAGAGCGTCCGCTGACGCCATGCTGCTTCCAAGCTCGTGCAGAAAATCAACTGAAGAATCGTCTAAAGGGATGGAAGTCGACATGCTTCAACGATAGGGAAGGACAGAAGGCGTGTCCAATAGCAATTTTCGATCACAGCCATAAAACCTTTTCGCGCAACTGAGTGGAAATAAATGAATCTCAGGAAGGGCTGCGGGAATATTTTGTTACTGGAGTGTTACAAAATATTTCAGGTTCTGACTCGTTGTGTGGTCGCGGGCGACCTCGCCGCGTTTTTTCAACGGCAAGAACCTCTGGGTCAAAGGTGGTCTTCCCGCGGGCGGGATCGCCCGCGGCCACATTAGATCCCTAGATCTTTTCTCCGACAACTTTGCCCTGGGTAAACAAGTACAAATAATCGGGTCCACCGGATTTCGAATCCGTGCCTGACATATTGAATCCGCCAAACGGATGCGAAGCCACTGTGGCGCCCGTGCACTTGCGGTTGATGTACAGGTTGCCCACGTGGAATTCCTGGATGGCACGAGCAATCCTGTCTTTCGATTTCGTGTAGACCGCTCCAGTCAGGCCGAACTCGGTGTCGTTGGCGATCTGAAGCGCGTGCTCGAAAGTTTTGGACTTAGTCACCGCCAGCAACGGACCGAAGACTTCTTCCTGTTCCAGACGCGATCCCGCCGGAATATCGGCGATGACTGTGGGCTGAAGAAAATATCCTTCACCTGCATTCGTGGCGCGACCGCCGCCGGTGATGACGCGTCCGTCTTTCTTGCCCACTTCGATATATTCGAGAATCGACTTCATCGAGCCTTCATTAATCACCGCCCCCATGTTGGCATTCTCCGCAGGATCGCCGATGGTGATTTTCTCAACTCGCGATTTCAACTTCGACAGGAAAATATCGTAGATACGCTCGTCGACAATGGCCCGCGAGCAGGCGGAGCACTTCTGGCCCTGAAAACCGAATGCAGCTTGAGCGACGCCTTCCACGGCGGTGTCCATGTCGGCGTCTGCGTCCACGATAATGGCGTCCTTGCCGCCCATTTCGAGGATGGTGCGCTTGATCCATATCTGGCCGGGAGCCTGTGTAGCAGCGCTCTTATTGATGTCAAGGCCAACTTCACGCGAGCCGGTGAAAGCGATGTAGCGAGTCTTGGGATGCGCGACCACTGCATTGCCGAAAGTCGCGCCCGCGCCCGGACAGAAATTCACCACGCCTTCGGGCACTCCACACTCTTCCAGAAGTTCCACGAATTTCGCAGCGATGGTGGGGGAATCACTTGATGGTTTCAGGACTACAGTATTGCCGCTGACGATCGAGGCCAGCGTCATCCCAGCCATAATGGCGCAAGGAAAATTCCACGGCGGAATGACCGCGCCCACGCCCAGAGGGATGTACATGAGAGTGTCGCGCTCGCCCGGCATCTGCACCGGCAGTTCGGTGCGCGAGAGGCGCAGTGCTTCACGGGCGTAGTATTCGCAGAAGTCAATGGTCTCGGCAATGTCGGCATCGGCTTCAGCCCAGTTCTTGCTGACTTCAAACACCAGCCACGCGCAAAACTCAAATTTGCGCTCGCGCAACACGTCGCCCACGCGGAAGACCACGCTGGCGCGTTCTTCGAAAGAGGTATGGCTCCAGCTGGCAAAGGCTTCGAGCGCCGCTTTCATCACCGGCTCGACATGCTCTTTCCCGGCTTTCTGATGAAGTCCCACGACCTGCGACGGCTTCGCCGGATTGATGGATTTGATCTTGTCGCTGGTCTTGATCCGTTTGCCGCCGATGATGAGGTCGTACTCACGGCCCAGCTGGCCGCGCACTTTTTCGATCGCGGCGCGCATCTTGCGGGCATTGTCTTCGCGGCTGAAATCAACCAGCGGTTCGTTTACGAACGGCCCTTCATGAAGGCGTGTCTGTGGACGGGCAGGAGCTTCAACGGTTGCCATGAATGCACCTCGGAATGTTTGATGCCGGAGGGTAGTTCTGGGACTCTTCGCGGTTATTGTAGCATTGCAAAAACCGCCGAGCTTCGCTCGGCCGCGCGGATGAGGGCATCCGCCCCTAAGCGCGCGGGCGCTACTTCTCCAGGAACGCGGCGATAGCCGTGCCTACTTTGCCGCTCTCGCAGTCGGGCGCCTCATGTCCGCAATTGTCCTGCAATGCCAACGTGTCCGCGTGCAGCAGTTTGGCGAAGTCCATCGCGGGCATGGGAGTGACCATGTGATCGCTGACAGACACCACCACCAGAATTTTGGCTTTGACCGCAGCAGCAGCGCGATCCATGGAGCCGCCGAAAGGCGCGGACACATCGTGCGCCATCATGGCCTGAGACTGGCGAATGTGATCGTTGGCATCGAATTCCGCGACATCTTTTCTGGTAGTCACATACCACTCGGGCAGTTTCTCGCGGGTCGTGTCCTGATTGAATTTCTCGGGAGTCTCGCCGGCCAAACCTTCGATTCCGGCAAGCACCGTCAGTCCTGGCTGCTCGGTGTATTCTCCGTGGTTCCAAACGGGGTCGACCATGATGGCGTCGTTTTCGGTCTGCCACAGCACAAGATCGAAAGCCGCCAGCCGTGGAGAGCCAACGATGGGAATTGCCTTGTCGAGAAAGACAGGGTAGGAAACCATCCACTGGAAAGTTTGCATGCCGCCCATGGAAATTCCCATCACCGCTTTCAGGTGATTGATGTGCAGCGTCTGAGTCAGCATTTGATGCTGGCTGTTCACCATGTCACGGATACTGAATTTAGGAAACTTCATGTGCGGCTGGGTCGGGCTGTTAGAGGGTGACGTTGAAACCCCGTCGCCCAGCGCGTCTACCAGAATGACGTAGTACCTGGAGCTGTCGACTATCTTGCCGGGGCCGACCAAGTCAACAAGTTGTGCGGTGGTTCCGGTGAACCACGTCGGAAACAACACTGAGTTGGATTTTTCGACATTCAGTTGCCCGAAAGTGCGGTAGCCGACCCGGCAGGCGCGGATGGTTTCACCATTCTCCAGCTTGAAATCGCCGAGAGATGCAAACTGTTGCTGACCGTCCTGGGCGAATGCGGCGACGGATAAGAGGAACAGGCTGATGCCAAACCGGAAAGGTTTCATCGCTGGGAATTGTATCGTAGCGCCGGTGTCCCGCCCGCCCACCTGGCCGGCCGGAGGCCGGCGCTACGAAACCAAGCAGCGCTGACCGAAAGCTACGGGATCTTTACGGATTCGGGTTCTTCCGCTGGTTCCTGGTAGCTCATGGCGGCAGTGCGTTCCAGTTTGTCCCAGGCGAAACGCTCGCCTTCCGCTGCGCGCTTGAGCGTCTTCAGCAATACGATCGAAAACAATTGGCGGTAAGCGAAACGCTGCAACCACACCTGGCTAAGCAGCCACGGATCTTCCGGCGCTTCCGGCCGGCGGCGTTCCAGCGCGAAGGCAATAGCCGAGGCCAGGAAGTCCATCACCAGGAAGGCCACGAAGAAAACGATCAGGCGTTGGAAGGTGCCCGGATCCGTCGATTCAGGATGGAACGACTTCTGGATGAAATACCAGATCATACCCACGAAGAACATGATGTCGATAAATGGCGAGACCAGCGGCAGCAGTACCTGAAAGATGGCGATGTTGGGCAGTGCGATCCAGCCCAGTACGCCTTCGCGGGCAAACGCGCCGCGATGTTTCCAGACCGATTGAAGAATTCCGAACGACCAGCGAAAGCGTTGCCGCATCAATCCGTTGGCATTGACCGGCGCTTCCGTGTAAGCCAGCGCCAGGTCTTCGTATTCGACGCGATATCCCAGTTGCAGCAAGGCCATGGTGAGATCGGCATCTTCAGCGACGGTGTCGGTGTGAAACCCGCCGGCCTCGCGTACCGCCTCGACGCGCCACGCTCCGATCGCGCCCGGCACCACGCTGACCGCGCCCATGGTATTCAAGGCGCGGCGCTCGAAATTCTGGCTGGTGATGTACTCCAGGGCCTGCCAGCGTGTCCACAGATTGATGCGGTTGCCGACTTTTGCATTGCCCGCGACTGCGCCTACCTTCGGATTGAGAAAATGAGGGATCAGCCGCGCGATGGCATCGGATGCAATCACCGTGTCAGCGTCAATCCCGACAAATATCTCCTCGCCGTGCAGATGTTCCAGGCCAAAGTTCAGCGCATCGGCCTTGCCCGAATTTGGCTTGGTCAGGATGAGCACTCTGCCGCTGGCTTCTTCGTTGGCAAATGCTTTGTGCGCGACTTCGAGCGTCTTGTCACTGGAGCCATCATCGATCACGATCACGTGCAGGTTGGGATACGTCGAGACCAGCGCTGAGCGAATCGTCCGCGCAATGACCTTTTCTTCGTTGTACGCCGGGATCAGTACCGCGACCTGGGGCAAATAGTTGGCTGCCTCGCCGGGAGTTCCGAACCGCCGCGGCCAGAGGCGGTCGTAAATAGCGAAGGCGCCGACAAAAAAGAGCCGCGCGGTCATCAGTACGTCGCCCACGAAGAAAATCCAGGTGATGGTATTGAACGCCAGCGGGAAGAGAGCGAATCCGAACAGGTTCAGGGTGGCGATCCAGCGCTGGTTGGAAGGAATTGGAGGCATCACCTCCGCGCGCGTCCGGCCCAGCAACTCGAAAAGCGGAACGATCTGCAATCCTTTTTCACGGATGCCCGCGATAATGCGGGGTAGCGCCAGTAAGGTCTGCTTCCGATCGCCTCCGCCATCGTGCAGCAGGATGATATTGCCGCAATGAATATCGCCCGCCGCGCAAGGCGGTAGGTGGGAGAGTACGTCGGTGGCGATCTGATCGGCGCTGTGGCGCGGATTGTCGCGCCAGTCGTTAGGATCGATCTTGTCCCCAATAGTGATGTAGCCCATGTCCTGCGTGATCTCGAGCGGGCGAACCTGGTCTTCAGTGTCAGGCTCGGCGTCGATCGAGTACGGAGGACGAAACAGAATCGTACGGATGCCCAGGCGGCTGGCAAAAAGCTGCTCGGTGAGATTGAGTTCCACCGCCCGCATAAATCCCTTCGAGATGTTGCTGATATCGGGATGGGTAAAAGTGTGGTTCCCGATCTCGTGTCCCTCGCGATAAATACGGTCGGTAATATCGGAAAACTTGTCGGCCTGAATTCCGATCAGGAAAAAAGACGCGGGCACCTGCCGGCTCTTGAGTACGTCGAGAATCTTGGGTGTCCACTCCGGATCGGGACCGTCGTCGAAAGTGATGGCCACCTTATCGGGAGACGCCCCGTATCGCGCAACCCGATAGGGCTCCGGAAATGAATCAAAACTCTCATCGCTGACCAGGCCGGAAGACCGATCCAGCGTGACGCTGCGTTGACCGTCGCTGGGCCGTGCTTCGATGCGCAGAATCTCGCCGCTGCCTTCCATGTCCACATCCTGGCCGGGCGGAACATCTTTCAGTTTATTTTCCGCGCCCGGTTCGCCAGGAATATCCCAGACCCGCCACAGCGAGCGATCTTCCGATCCCAGTCGCCAGAGTGCGAAGGTCTGAATCCCCAGTGACTGGGCGGCGCGCATCTGGTTGAGCGCGGTAACTGCATCCAGAAACCAGATATCGTGCTGTAACTCGTGTTCATCGAGATAGCTGATGTGGGGATTGAGCGCGTCGCCGTCAAAATCCACGTCCGCTTCCGAGTCACGGGCGGCCAGCCATGCATCCTGCACGGTGACGTTGATGTCTCGTACCCCTGGAGGCAGCGGGCCGCGTTTCGGTTTCTGCACCCAGTCATATCCGTAGTTGCCGATGGCCGAGATCAGCTTGCCTTTCGGGATTACTTTGGCCGCGGCTTTGAGATTGTCGACGAACCAGTCTTGCGAAGCCACCGGCCCCGCGGTTCCGGGCGAGGGATAGTGCTCGTCATAATTCATCAGCACAACGCCATCGACCATGGCGGCAACCGCGGCGTAATCGTATTCGTCGTTCCGCGCCTGCACGCTGACATACAGCTTCATGCTCCTGGCGTGCAAATCGTCCGACAGTTCCTTCAGTAGCGCCAGATATCCCGGTTGTGCCTTCCGCGGTAGAGTTTCAAAATCGATCATCAGGCCGTGATAGTGGTCCGAGGCCAGGAACTCTCCAACCTGTTCGCGGAAGTGGGAGCGGGAGTCCTCACTGTTCAGGAAGGCGCTGACATCCACCCAATCGGTCCCGTCGAAATTGTTGACCATGGGAAAGACTTCCATTCCCGTGTCTTCCGTTTTCAGGAACGGCATGACTTTCTCGTCCACGGTACGGACCGAGGAATCTTGCAGCACATCAAAAAATTTGTTGGTCTGCTCATCGATGCCCTGCAACCGGCCATCAGGCGTGATGATGTGCAGCCAGTCGGGGAACAGCAGGTCAATCTGGCGGGCGTATTCACGCAATGACGAGAAACTGGCAGCATCGTAGGGCACGTAAAATGCCGCGCGGATGCCTTCTTCCTGATTCAGCTTTACCTGCGACGGCGCAGACCTGGATTTGCGATGACCGCGATGCACGGCTGCAAGTTTTCGCCGCTCTCTTGCCTTCTCCCGTTCCTTTTCTTTTAACGCGTGGTAAGGGCGCTTCTGCGGCGCCAGCAGCAGTTCCGGCAAGGGCTCGTTGCGCAACGCGGTGTAGGCAAAGAACGCCACCAACAGCGTGATGCTCACGCCGACGATGTCGAACACCCGCCGTATCCGCTTCCAACGGGCCTGATTTGGATCGTAAAAAACAGGTTGCGCCATGAATTTTGGGTGTCTATCCATCCTAAGCTGAGGTTTTCAGGCGGTCAATTACCAGGTGGACGGTAGGGTTGGAAGGTCGCGTGACGGGTGTGCGAGAAATCGGGCACCCTTGGTTCGTTTTCTCATGTGGTTTGTTCTCTCATGGCGCCGAGTTCGTTTGCGCTGAGGTATATTCTTAGGGTGCGCCAATTTGTGCGCGAACACTTCCGGTTTTTCTGGATCGCCACGTTAGCCGCGATCGTGCTGCGTCTTCTCTTCCTGTTTCGCTTCCCCGCCATCACCACGGATTCCATGGTCTATGGCGACATCGCCAAAAACTGGCTCCAGCACGGCATTTACGGGCTGAGTGGCCCGGACGAAATTTCTCCTACTTACATTCGGCTGCCGGGATATCCCGCGTTCCTGGCTGCGGTCTTCGCAATCTTCGGCATGGAGCACTATCGTGCCGCGCTGGTGTTACAGGTGTTCGTCGATGTCGGCACCTGCTTTCTGATCGCGGACATCGCGCGCCGAATGGTGTCGCCGCGAGCGGCGAAGGCGGCATTCTTGTTGGCGGCGCTTTGTCCGTTTCTGGCCAGCTATGCCGCAGCGGCTTTAACCGAAACGCTGGAAATATTTTTTACTGTGCTGGCGTTCAATTGCGCAATCGTTGGGTTGGAAAAAACTGAGCGGGTTCGTCCGTGGATAGGCTGTGGGCTGGCCATCGCTGCCGCCATTCTGCTGCGGCCGGATGGTGGGTTAGTGCTGGTGGCGATTGAATCGTTTCTGGCAGTTTTGCTGGTTCGTGCATGGACAGGCAAGAAGCGGGCGGGGGCGCCCGCTCCACACAATCCAAGGCAGCCAATGCATTTGATTCGGGCGGGAATCCTGCTCGCGCTGCTCGCGTTTGCGCCGCTGGTTCCATGGGCGCTGCGCAATCAGCACACGCTGCATCGCCTTGCAGCCGCTGGCGCCGCGTTATGCCAATCAGGAAGACGAGTTCGTGCCTGCCGGATTCAATCGCTGGGTGAAAACCTGGATTGCCGACTATGCGTCCGTCGAGGAAATTTACTGGCCCGTGCCAGGAGACGTTATGGATGTCGAAAAGCTCCCCAGCCGCGCCTTTGATTCGGACGCACAGAGGGAGCAGACGGGACAATTACTCGCGGACTACAACCAGGTGCTGCATGTAACTCCGGAACTCGATATCCGGTTCGCGGCTTTGGCCGGGCAGCGTGTCCGGAACGCGCCATTGCGTTACTACCTTTGGCTGCCGCTGGTGCGGATCTCTGACATGTGGCTGCGGCCGCGAACCGAAACTTTGCCGTCCGATACCCGGTGGTGGGAATTCAACGACGATCCCAAGTGGTCGGCGCTGGCAGTCATTCTTGGAGTCATTAACATTTCATACATCGGGGCGGCGCTCGCAGGGTTGTTGCGGGCGCGCTGGTCGGGTGCCCTTGGACTCGTACTCACGTTTGTGCTTCTACGATCGCTCTTTCTCGGAACTCTGGAGAATCCCGAGCCGCGTTACACGCTGGAGGCTTATTTCGTGATCATCGTGCTGGGCAGTTTCCTGTTTAAATGATCTGTATTTGTGTGGGACGGACACTCTTGTCCGTCGCCTTTGATTTTGATTTGAGCAAGTCAAGAACAAACCAACATCAAAGGCGGCGGACAAGAGTGTCCGCCCACACATTCAACGGGGAGCCGCCAACGTACCGGCCGTGGCCCGCTCTCGCGCTGCATCCAGCGTGCGACCAAGTTGCTGGTAGGCGTCCGCCAGAAAGAGATGCGCTTCCCGCGAATCAGGTTGAACTTCGGCGGCTTTTTCCAGATTATTCAACGCCCCCAGCGGATTTCCCTGAAGCGCGAGGATGCGTCCGCGAAGAAGGTTAGCGCGGTAGTGATCGGCGCTGATGCCGAGAGTGGTGTCGAGTTCCGTCATGGCTTCCGGGACGCGATCGATGCGGGCATAGACTGCGGCCAACGAGAAATGCGCGTCTGCCCAGCGCGGAGCGCGCCCTGCGGCCGCTTCAAATTCCGGAGCGGCGCCCTTCCAGTCCCCGGTTTCAAACAATGCCAGACCCAGTTCGTAGTGTCCCATGCCGTTGTCAGGTTGCAGCGTCACGGCTTTCTGCAAGGGCGGAATTGCCTTATCGAAATGCTTCAGGCGGGCCTGGGCGATCCCGTATTGCATGTTCGCCACCGGCATGTTGGGGAGCGCGACCAGAGCGCGCTCCAGAAGTGGGAGAGCCTGCTCATAGCGCGCGTCTTCCACGTCGAACATGGCATCGTGCAACATGTTGGCAACTTCAATTTGAGTTTTGGGGTCGACTCCAGTGAGCGCTTTTTCATCCTGTGCCGGAGTTGTATCGGAGCCCACATATCCGAGGGCTTGCAGCTTCTGCATCTTCTCCGGATCGGGCTTAGCCAGGTCAACCAGGGTTTGGCTGGTCTTGGTGCGGAAATCCGCGAGTTGTGTTGCCAGCGTGTCGGTGACCGCCTTCGAACTTTCAGCCAGATTGTGCAGTTCTCCGGGATCGCTCGGCTGGTTGTAGAGTTCGCGCTGCGGCGCCTGGATAAAGAGATATTTGCCGGTACGCAGGGCGCGCAGAGCGCTCCAGCCGAAGGCGCGATGAGGATAATCAGTCTCGGCGTAGCTGGGACGGTCGGCCGCATCCGCACCTGGTATGGCTTTGACGAGTTCCAGAAGTGATTGCCCCTGCATTTCGGTGGGTGGCGTGATGCCGGCGGCTGCCAGCATGGTCGGCGCAACATCGACCAGGCCCGTGCGAGATTCGATGCGGCGCCCCGCGCCGCGATTGAGCGGCAGCTTGATCAGCAAGGGCACGTGAAGAGTTTCGTCATACAGAAACACCCCGTGCGTGCTCTCGCCGTGTGCCCCCAGAGATTCACCGTGGTCTGCCATCACGGCAATCATGGTTTCGTCATACAGGCCGTGTTTGCGAAGCGTATCCAGCAACTTGCCTACGCAGGAGTCGGCGTAGGCAATTTCTCCGTCATAGGGTTGCGCTGCGAATCTCTGTTTATAGGGCTCGGGCGGGTCGTAAGGATCGTGCGCGTCATAGAGATGCACCCATAGAAAGAATGGTCCTTTCGGAACCTGACTGAGCCAGGCCGTGGCATGCTCGACTACAACTTCGGCACGCCTTTCGACAGTTTTGTAGCGATCGGCGCCGTGGCGGCGCATATGAAATCCGGCATCGTAGATGTCGAAGCCACGATCGAATCCTGGCGCAGTACCATCGAGCGGATCGAGCACCAGCGAGGCGACAAAGGCCCCGGTGTGATATCCGCGATGATGAAGCAGGTCGGGCAGATACGGCAGCTTGGCGGAAAGCGGCACGCCGAAATCATTTACGTGATTAAACTGCGGATACGTCCCCGTCAGAATCGTGGTGTGGGATGCGGTGGTCAGCGGAACGTGGGAATAGGCGCGCGTGAAGACCACTCCCTGCTGCGCCATGGCATCCAGATTCGGCGTCAGCTTCCTGTCCGATCCGAGAAAGCCCATGCGGTCGGCCCTGGTCGTATCCAGCGTGATCAGAATGATGTTGGGATACTTTGCAGGGGTCTTACGAGCTGGATTTTTGGGGTGCTGGGCGGCGACAGGCAAGACGGCGACTAAAACCAGCAGCAGGAAGGAAGGACCGAATCGCCGGACTGCCATAGGAATGAGTGAGAGGGAAAGTCTACCACTTTGCCTGTGTGGGACGGACACTCTTTGTCCGTCGCCTTTGATGTTGCTTTTCTTTTGACTTGCCTAAATAAAGAGCAGAATCAACTGATCGAAAGCAAAACCAACTTCAAAAGCGACGGACAAGAGTGTCCGTCCCACACAATCAAGCATTCTAGAACGTGAATTTCAAGGAGAAGTTCATGTTGCGCGGTCCACCTTGCGCGATCACAGGATTGCCCGCCGCCACGTCGGAAGTTTTGGTAATCGTGCCAAAAGTGGCGCCCAGCGTATTGTCGGGTGCATAGTAGAAGTTCCCGCGATTCAGGATGTTGTACACCTCCCAACGCAGTTCCAGGTTCAGGCGATCGGAGATCTTGGTGTTCTTCATCAGGGTCATATCCCACTGGCTGAGGCCAGGGCCGATCAGTTGATTGCGGCGGGAATTTCCCACCGTCCCATCGCATGGGACATAAAAAGGCGAAAGGGGTTGCGCGCCCGATGACACCCTTCCGCATGGGTCGGGTTGCGTTCCGGAGGTATAGGTTTCAGTGACGTAATCGAACGGATCGCGCGTGTTGTATTTCACCGGCGTTCCGTCCCAGGCTGCCCTGATGGAGATACCAGAAAGGCCCTGCCCCGAAGGATCATTGCCTCCGCCCAGCAGCGGGGTAAATGGACGTCCACTGATGGCGGTGTAAATCGTACTGAGTTGCCATCCCTTGCCCAGCCGTTCACCCACGCCAGGAATGGTGAACAGGGAATAGACTCCGCTCACGTTAAAGTTCAGCCGGACATCGTGATCGCAGAGGCCGCGGTTGTCCCTGATGCTCAGCGGATTTTGCATTTGGGGATAGTCTCCGCTGCCGCCACGATTGAACGAACTCTCGTCGTAGCATTTGCTCCACGTCAGGTTGTAGGTCGTATCCAGTCCGTGCCAGTCGCGCTGGTTGAACGAGGTCTGAAGGCTGTCGTACTGCGAGTCACCCAGGTTGGTGGTCTGGATGATGTGTCGGAGGTCGGGAAACTGGGTGGAAAACGGACGGTCGGAAAAATTACCGGCGCTCCCCAGCGGACTGGCATTCAAGTCGCGATTGAGCGCCAGCCGTTCCCCGTGTTGCCCGGAGTAGCCGAGAGTAAACACGTTGTTGCGGGCGATCTCCTGCTGAATGCTCAGGCTGAAGTTGTGTGCATAGGGCGTCTTGAAGTCTTTCACGATGGAGTACGCGTCGAATGGGGGTTCTCCAGTCGGGCTGGGACCGAAGACCGGTCCCTGGCTGAAGCAAATGTAATCCCCGGCGGCGGTGACGGGATCGAAACAACTGTTGCTCAGGTCCGGGGGCGCAAGCGAGCCGCCGCCGAGGCCGACATCGCCGAAGATCGAAACTGAAAAAAGTCCCAGATTCGGTTGAGTAAATGCACCAGCACTAGCGCCCGCCAATGAATACGGGGAGGCGAAGGTCCCGAAGTTGGGAACGTCGTAGGTCAGCGAATAGCCGCCACGGAGAGCCGTCTTGCCGGTCCCGAAAATGTCCCAGGCAAAGCCGGCGCGAGGTCCAAAGTCGCGATAGTCCATATCATAGAGCCGGTTGATTCCCTTGCCGACCTGTACCAGACCCGCGCCCGGAAAGAAATTGGCCGCAACGTTGTCACGATCGCGCAGGTTGCCGAAGATGTCGTAACGCAGCCCCAGGGTAACGGTCAGGCGCGGCTTGATCTTCCACTCATCCTGAACGTAGAAGCCAACCGAATTCTCGACCAGGTGCCGGTGAGTATCGCCGAAGGCGCGGTTGGCATTATCAGATTTGCCCAGCAGCAATTCTTCCACCGAATCCTGGATCGGATCCGCCGACATCGACGCATAGTAAGTGAAGTATCCCAGCAGCAATCCGCTACGGGCATTGTTACGCAGGCTGTTGGTATAGGCTCTCTGGAAGTTGCCGCCAAACTTGACGGTGTGATTACCCTTCACCCATGAGAAGTGCTCCGACCAATCCCATGTCTGGTCCGGCCGTGTCGTGATGGGGTAGCCCTGCACTCCACCGATGTAACCCCCGTAGCCCAGAGGAAGGAGATAGACGTAGGGCACGCCAAAATCAGCCGGGCTCAATGGACCCGTGTCAATGCCCAGGCTCTTCGGGTCGATTTTGTTCTGAATGCCCAGCAGTTGTGCGAAACGTGTGAAGCCTATCCGGCTTTCCAGGATCTTGTTGGGACCGAAGTTCGAGGTCCAGCTCACGCCCGCCATCTGCGCCCGGGAGGGCGCCACCGAGTTGAACAGGTCGCCCGGCTGGCCGGCCCCAGGTGGCAGTCCGGCAAACGGTGGCGCGCTCTGCAGGCTGTCGCCAAAAATGTAGCGCACGGCGATGGAATTTTTTTCGTTCGGCCGCAAATCAACTTTCAATCCGAAGGTGTTCGCGCTGGCTGTCGTGGGACTTTTCGCGATAAAAAATCCGCTCGGATCCGTCGGGAAAAAATTCAACAAAGCTTGGCCGACAGGATCTACCGTTAACCCGTGTGCGGCAATGTCATCCTTCGCGCCCTGAATCTCGTCGGGGGTGGGTACTGCCCGGTTGCTGACCGCGAGCGATTTGTAGCGTTGCCCCTCATAGAAGAGGAACATGAAAGCCTTGTCCTTGACGATGGGTCCGCCGATGGTGCCATTGAACTGGTTATTGTGGATGGGAGTCTTCTGGCCCTGGGAGAAATAATTGGACGCATCACCGAAGCCGTTATGGTTTACCCACGTTCCCGATCCGTGCCAGGCGTTGGTGCCGCTCTTCATGTTCAGCAGAATCGGAGCTCCGCCTTTAACGCCGAACTCGGCGGAGGGCGTTTCCTGGATGCTCAGCTCCTCAATCGCTTCGGGAGGAAACAACACAGCCGGAATTCCCACGATGCCGGTTTCGCCGATCGCTGAGTCTCCGTAGTAGCGGTCGTTGTTGTAAAGGCCGTCAATGAAATAATTATTCGATTCGACTTTGCTGCCATTGATGCTTATCGCCTGGAATCCTCCGCCGGGCGTGCGCTGCACTCCGGGAGTGATGGCGAGCAATGAATTGAAGTCGCGCCCGTTGAGCGGGACGTTCTCGATTTTCTCGTTGTCCACGTAGTTGTTGTTGTTGGAAGAAAGTTCCACCATCGGCGTCGTGCCCTGCACCTCGACGGTTTCGGTGCGCTGGCCAATAGTCAGTTTGAAGCTGGCCGGATTCACCGCTCCCGCCTGCACGGTGGTAGTTTGCACCGCCGACTTGAAGCCTTCCGCCGAGGCCGTGACCTTGTAGGCGCCGATCGGCAGTTCAAGAATGCGGAATCCGCCCGTGTCGCTGGTAACGGCCGAACGAGACAAATTGGTGCCGGTATTGAGCGCCGTGACCGTCACATTGGGCAATACCGCTCCCGTGGCGTCGGTCACTTCACCCGCTATGTCGCCGGTAATTCTTTGCGCCAGCATTGGCACGTTGCAGAAGCTTATGAGGACGAGGAGAAAGAAAAGAAATGCGTACCTGGAGGACGGGCCGTGCACCATAGGGAATCCCTTCGATCCGCTCTGGGGTCACAAGAGCTTCAGCTGATTGCGAAAAGTTTAGTTGGAGAGATTGGAAACGTTCAAGAAGAATATGCTGCGATGTGGTTGACTCAAGGTCATCTGAATCGATTTAACCTGATATTCACACTCGCATCTCGTTGTTGTTGCGTCACCCACCGACAGTGGAGGGACGGGTCTTCGACCCGTCCAGGTCGAGCGAACCTCGGCAATGTTTTTCGGAGACTGGCAATTGTGGAGTTGTGAATCTTGGATAAGCGGAGCCAATCCGAACTTCCGCTCGGCCCGGACGCGTCAAGACCCGTTCCCGCGCAACTCGTGAAGCTGGTCACGCTCAAATAAAAAGGGAACCTGCGTGAGCAGATTCCCTAATTCTTCCAAACCTCGCCATCCCGCTAGAAGATGATCTTCAACGCAAAGTTCATGCTCCGTGGCCCGCCCTGTGCGATGACTGGGTTGCCCACGGCCACGTCCGGAGTGGAAGTGATCTGCCCGAACGAACCATTGCCGACTACGTTGTTCGCGACAAATGGCGCGAAGTTGCCATGGTTGAAGAGGTTGAACACTTCCCAGCGGAATTGCACCGTGAGATGTTCGCCCACCTTGGTGTCCTTGATGACCGTGGCATCCCACTGGCTGAGACCGGGACCGCGCAGCATGCCGCGGCGAGAGTTGCCGATCGTCCCGTTACACGGGATGTAGAACGGCGCCACTGGAAGCGTGGTTTTGCTCAGATCGCTGTCGAAGGCCGGGTTCGGGGTGGTACCGTCGGCGAGCGTCTCAAACGGACTGCGTCCGCACGGATCCAGTAAAGTCGGATCGAATGCGCCGCTGTCATCAATCGAGTTTTCCACGACGTACTGATCGGGATTGCGATGGTTGTACTGGATCGGACTTCCATCGTAGGAAGCGCGGAGTGAAGTCGCGGAAAGACCTTGCCCCGAGGGATCGCCGCTGATCAGAGGACTGAAGGGCCGCCCGCTGAGGGCGGTGTAGATGGTGCTGATCTGCCAGCCTCGGCCAAGCAACTTCGGCACCATCGGAATTGTGGGGAAACTGTACAGTCCGCTCACGTTGAAATTGTGGGTTACGTCGTGATCGCAAAGACCGCGCGAGTCCCGGGGATTGAATGGGTTGTTGGCTTGCGGATAGTCACCAGCTCCGCCGCGATTTACCGAGTTTTCGTCAAAGCACTTGCTGAAAGTGTAGTTGTACGTCATGTTGAGGCCATGCCAGTTACGCTGGCTGAATGTCGTCTGCAAGCTGTCATAGCGTGACATTGCAGCATTGGTGGCCTGGATGATGTGCTGGTACAGGGGACCGTTGGCGTCGAAGTAGACGTTGTCATATGGCCTGGTGCCATCTCCGCCGATGGGGCTGGCGTTGATGTCGCGGTACATCAGCAGTTTCTGACCGTAACTGCCGGAGTATCCGACGGTCAACACCTGGTTGGTCGTGATCTCACGCTGCACGCTCAGGTTGTAGTTGTGCGCGCGTGGAGTCTTGAAGTTCTGTGCGATTGCGAAGGCATTGAAGGGCGCCGAACCGGTAGGGCTGGTGCCAAAAATCGGGCCTACAGCCGCACTGTCAAAGCACGCGTAGTTCCCGCCGCCGCTGGGGTTGTTTGGATCTACGCATGTGGATGCTGGATCCAGAGGATCACCAGCCCCGTCCCCCGAAAAGGCAACCGCATTCGAAGAAAATTGTCCCTGGAAGGGCTGCGTAAAGGCCCCCGCACGTGCCCGGGAGAAACTGTACGGGGCGGCAATCGAGCTGGTATTGGCGACGTCGTAGGTCAATCCATAGCCGCCGCGAACCGCGGTCTTTCCATTTCCGAAAACGTCCCAGGCAAATCCCAAGCGAGGGCCGAAGTCCCAGGGATCCTTGTGATAAAGAGTGCTGATGCCGTTGCCCAGAGCGATCAGGCCGCGACCTGGCAGGAAATTTGCCCCCAGATTGTTTTTCTCTCCGAGCACGCCATTCATCTCCCAGCGCAGGCCCAGAGTCAGGGTCAGGCGAGGCTTCACTCTCCATTCATCCTGGCCATAAAAGCCGAAAGCCTTTTGGTACAAGTGCCGATGGGTGTCCCCGAAGTTGCGGTCCGCGAGGTCAGCTTTGCCCAGCAACAGTTGCTCGATTTCACCTACGCTGCCGGAATAGTACCCAGCCACCAATCCGGTTCGGGCGCGGTTCCGCAGGCTGTTGGTGTAGGCCGTCTGGTAGTTGCCGCCGAACTTGAAGCTATGATTTCCCTTCACCCAGCTGAAGTGCTCAGACCAGTCATATGTTTGATCGGGCCGGGTTGTAATGGGATAGCCCTGCACTCCGCCGATATAACCGCCATAGCCAAGGTTATAGAGATAGACGTAGGGAACTCCCATGTCTGCGGCATCGAGTGGTCCTGTGTCCACGCCCAGGCTCTTGGGATCAACGTGGTTGTTGATGGTAATAATCTGCGCGAAACGCTGCCAGCCGAAGCGGCTTTCCAAAATTTTGTTGTTTCCAATATTGATGGTGTGGCTCAGACCGGCCATCTGTGTACGCGAAGGAGCGACGGAATTAAAGAGGTTGGACGGATTGCTGCCTCCCGCCGGCAGTCCGGCAAACGGGGGTGCGCTCTGCAGGCTGTCACCAAAAATGTAGCGGCCTGTGATGACATTGTTGGAGTTGATGTGGTGGTCAACCTTCACACCGATACCGTTCATGCTGTCCGTGGTGGGAGTCTTCACAACCAGCTTGCCGGTGACCGACGTCGGGAAATAAGCGAGCAGAGCTTCGCCGGCAGCTGTGGTTGTCAACCCGGCACCGGCGATGTCAGTTCTGGCAGTTGCAATATCATCCGTTGACACGACATTCCGGTTGCTCACGCTTTCCGACTGGTAGCGCTGGCCTTCGTAATAAAGGAAGAAGAAAGTCTTGTCCTTGATGATCGCTCCGCCAAGAGTTCCACCGAACTGCTGGTTACGAATGTTGGTGGCCACGCAGGGATCAGGATCGCCGCCGCATCCGGAGTGCTTGGAGAAATAGTTGATGGCGTCGGCGAAGTTGGTATGCCGCACCCACTGCGCGGTACCGTGCCAGTCATTGGTGCCGCTCTTCATCACCATGTTGATGGGAGCGCCGCCCTTCACTCCGAACTCGGCCGAAGGAGTCTCCTGCACTGCGAGTTGTTCGATCGCCTCGGGAGGGAACAGGGTCGCCGGAATTCCCAC
Source organism: Terriglobia bacterium (assembly GCA_963795245.1). Taxonomy (GTDB): domain Bacteria; phylum Acidobacteriota; class Terriglobia; order Terriglobales; family Acidobacteriaceae; genus JAIQFF01. Next base: position 378,020 of record CAWCHA010000003.1, read on the forward strand.
GACGCCGGTCTGGCCCACCGACGAGTCGCCATAGTAGCGGTCGTTGTTGTACAAGCCATCGATCAGGTAGTTATTGGAGGTGGTGCGGGCACCGTTGATGCTGATCGCCAGAAAGCCGCCGCCCGGAGCGCGCTGCACTCCCGGAGTGATGGCAAGCAGCGAGTTGAAGTCGCGTCCGTTTAACGGGACGCTTTCGATCTTCGCGTTATCGACGTAATTGTTGTTGTTGGATGACAGCTCTACCAGCGGCGCCGTTCCTTCCACCTCGACGGTCTCAGTGCGCTGGCCGATGGTGAGCTTGAAATTTGCCTGCACTGCACTGCCGGCGAGAATTTCGACGGTCTGCACCGCGGTCTTGAAACCGGGCGCGGAAGCCGTGACTTTGTAAGTGCCGATGGCTAGTTCAGGGATACGGTAGTTGCCCTCGGTGCTGCTGGTGCCGCTGCGGGTTGCGCCCGTGCCGCTATTCACAGCGGCGATTGACACATCGTTGATCACAGCCCCGGTGCCATCCGTGATGGTTCCGGAAATGTCTCCGGTGATTTTCTGGGCAAGCAGTGGTTGGCTAAGACAGACACTCAACATCAGCAGAGCAGACAAGTATCCCGAGATCCGCTTCCATGTCATGAAATGCCCCCTCGCACTCGATGTCACGCTACCGCGAATTGTCGTGGAGTCTAGTCGGCGGAGGCTTCTATTTACAAGACAAAAAAAGCGTTAGGGCTGATATGACTATCGGTCAGTACACATAACATCAATCAACATTCGCGCACGAATGTGTACTTCTTGGCCAGGCAAAGCGGGGAGAAGCGATGCCGGAAATCAGGCTAGCTGAGAGGAGAGTCGCTCATCCTGAAGCGAGTGCGAACATGCTCGGAGAGCAGTTCGATCGCGCCGCGATTGGAGACGGGATCGGCTTGCGCCAGGTATTTCATCGCTTCTACCAGGAGGCGCTGGCCATCCACATACCGGGGGTCGGCCGTACGTTCACGCCGCTTGCGTCCAATGGTGGGTGGAAGCGGGATAGTAAAAACCTTGGCCATGCAATTCGGGTATCCGGGGCCGATTTCTAAAGATTCTTCAACCGACCAGGCGCCGCAAAAGCAGTATAACGCCCCAATGCCGTTTTTCAGCCCTCAAATTTGGTGAAGATTTTGGACCGGTTTTCGGCTCTTGACCCGGTAGTGGCCTGCTTTGAGATACAAGTTGCAAGGGGTCATCCCGAGGGAATTTAGTCTCGAAGGATCTTTATTCTCGAAGGATCTGCGAGGGGATCGGCAATCGTTGCCCGGGCGTCCGATTCACCCCGTAGCCATATACTTTGCAAGCTCAACATGACGCCACGTTTAAGCGCCACGTTTGCAAATTTAGACGCCCTGCGGAGACACGGTCTTGGTCTTGCCGGTGGTCTTTAACTTAAAGACAGAGTCGGGGATTTTTTCGTTCATCTTGATGCCGGAATACTTGGCCAGGCGGTAATCTCCGGAAGTGCCGAAGAAGAATTTCTGCTGTACGGAAATACCCCGCGCCGGATCGATCCACAGGATGATGTGTTCTACATTGTTGCGAACATTCGCGGTTTTGGGCACGAGATCGAGCTTCGCGGCCTCCACTCCGTCCACGGTTTCATTGCCTAAATACTTCACATCAAACGACTTCGCGATGTCATGACCGCGGCCCCCGAACCCCAGCACCAGGAAGCTCTCGAACGCGTCGCGATTCTTTCCGGTGTCGTACACCGTCACCTGATCAATCTTGGGCTGGTAAACCTGGACCTTCGTGCCATTGAACAGGACATATTTCTGGTCGGGTTCCGTAATATCGGCCACCATCTGTATTTCTTTGCCGGATCGCCGGAAATAGACCGTCCCTTTTTGCTCTTCGTGCTCATCCACAATTTTTTGAAACTGGTCCCAGACCACGCTGGCTTCGGTGGTGTGGAATTGATCGGCAGCAGCGTCCATCTGGCTTAAGACCTTGTCCAGAGCAGCGTCAGACGGGGCGTCGGCAGCAATTGCCGATAGAGAAGCAAAACAAGCAATTGCCAGAAACAATCGCCAGAAGGAAGGTAAGCGTTTCATGTCGGCCTCGCCGGAGAGAGCGGAAGCTATTCCTTGTGTACCCACACCTTGTACGTCAGCACATGTCCTTGCTGATCGCGCTGAGCTTCGTACCGCATGATGCTTACTTCGCCCGATATCGGCTCTACGATGCGCAACAATTGCTGCCTCACTGCGGCGTCATTGGTGGCGGAGATGGCCGTGCCTTCGATCTGGTATATGAACCCGCCGCCCGCGACCGGTGTCACCACTACTCCACTTGGATGCGGATTCCGTTCGACCGGTTTATCGTGGAAGTTGATCCAGTATGGGGAGAAGAACACAAACAGCAAAATCAGCGTCACCATCACGTCATATTGAAGCGTACCGCGCTCGTACGACCACAGCACAAAGTCACGGATTGTGCGCAGGATTTTAGACATGGGCACTGTGGGTGCGTCGGCAACGCTGGTCGTACTCGTGATTCTGGCTTCTCGCAAGTTTATTCCGATTCGCGATTCGTCTTTTCCGGCTCAAGTCTAGGCTTTGCCAGCGCACCTTGGCAAACTTGGCCGGTTTACCGCACGGGGTCAAGTCAAAACCGTGAACCACGAAGGACGCTAAGGAAATCCCTCAAAGCTGAATTCATATTTAACGGGCGTCATCCTGAGGGACTTTAGTCCCGAAGCATCTTGCGCGCAGCGCCGCAATTGCAGACACCCTCAGGAAGCCGTCCGCCAATACTCAACTCCAACTAGAACTTGGGTTGGATGCGATCCGTGCCCATGGCAGGCCGCAAGATTTCGGGCAGGAGAATGCTGCCATCGGATTGCTGGTAATTCTCCACGATCGCCACCCAGGTTCGTCCCACGGCCAGCCCGCTTCCGTTGAGGGTGTGAACAAGCTCGGTCTTGTTCTTGCCTTCGGGACGGTAACGGATATTCGCCCGTCGGGCCTGAAAAGACTCAAAATTCGAGCAGGACGAAATTTCGCGAAACAAACCCTGCCCCGGCAGCCAGACCTCGATGTCATACGTCTTGGCTGAAGAAAATCCCATGTCGGCCGTGGAAAGGGCCACCACGCGATAGTGCAATCCAAGTTTTTGCAGGACTGCCTCGGCATCGTGCGTCAGCTTTTCCAGTTGCTCGTAGGAAGTGTCGGGCCGCGCGAACTTGACCAGTTCTACTTTCTGGAACTGGTGCTGGCGGATGATGCCGCGCACGTCTTTTCCGTAAGAGCCAGCCTCGCTGCGGAAGCAGGAAGTATGCGCCGTGAGCGAAATCGGCAGGCGGGAACCCTCCAGCACTTCATCGCGATAGAGATTGGTGACCGGCACTTCCGCGGTAGGAATCAGCCACAGATCTTTTTCTCCGTGAGGGACCTTAAAGAGGTCGGATGCGAATTTAGGCAACTGCCCGGTTCCATACATGGACTCGGAGTTCACCAGAAACGGCGGCAGTACCTCGGTGTATCCATGCTCGCCTGTGTGCAGGTCGAGCATGAGGTTGGCCAACACACGCTCCAGCCTGGCTCCCAGATCCCAATAGACGGCGAAACGCGCGCCGGAAAGCTTGGTGGCGCGTTCGAAGTCCAGCACTCCGAGTTGTTCCCCCAGTTCCCAATGCGCTTTGGGGGTGAAATCGAATTTGGGAGGCGTACCCCAGCGCCGTACTTCCACGTTGTCTTCGGCGGATTTTCCCACGGGCACGGTTTCGTGAGGCAGATTGGGGATGCCGCTGAGAATGTCCTTCAGCCGGGCATCGAATTCCTCCGCCGCCTTCTCGCGCTGCTGAATCTGCTCCCGCAGCTCTTTGGTCTCGGCAATCTGGGCGGTCGCGTCCTGCCCGCTCTTCTTGAGCTTGGCAATGTCTTCGGATGCGCGGTTCCGCCGCGCCTTCATGGTCTCGGCTTCGGTGATCGCCTGGCGGCGCTCAGTGTCGACGTGATGAAAATCTTTCAATACCTGTGCCGGATCCATGCCGCGCAAGCGCAGCTTCTCTTCGACCAGGGACAGGTTGTCGCGAACAAAATTCAGATCAAGCATGGGAATTACCTACTGTATCGAAAAAGAGGTCAGGAATGCACGCATGGCGGACTGCGAGTAGTGGCTTTGTTTCAAGCAATTTTCATTACCGCGTCATCCTTCGAGATGTTGGTCCCGAGGCGACCGCCATGAGCGAAGCCACGAAAGCTCAGTGGCGAATCACAGCCGCTTCGCGGCTGAGCCACAACTCTGAGCTACTGAACCACTCCACGCCTAATCTTTGGATCGACATCCAAACCATCCACCGTAAAAAGGCGAATGCGCCGGATAGACTATTTTTAACCGACTCAAGCGAGGCTGGTATGACCAAAACAATCGACAAACGCATGACTGCCGAAATGGAAGGAGAGTTCGTGGTCTTCCTCATCGGCATGCGAATTAATAAACTTTGGAAGCTGCACAAGTGGATTCCCGTTTTGTTTGCCATGCCCCGAATGTTGAAGGAGCTTGATGCTCGTCCAGAATCTGGGTGTTTGGGACACAGCGGTCTCGGCAGCATCATCGTGCAGTATTGGCGATCTTTCGAGCACCTTGAGGCTTATGCTCGTGCCAGAGACAAAAAGCATTGGCCCGCCTGGGTTGATTTCAACCGCCGCTTTGGAAATAGCCGGGGTGATGTCGGCATCTGGCACGAGACCTACCTCATCAAGCCGGGCAACTACGAATCCGTATACAGCGCTATGCCTCCGGTTGGCCTCGGCAAGGTTGGCACACTGGTTCCCGCGACCGGAAAGCGCGAAGATGCGCGCTCCCGCATAACCGGCGCATTGCCCTCCCAATAGTCGGCGGGACCACCCCCGCCGGGGCGAACGGCCTTGGTTCGCCACGGGGCAAGCTGTAAACTACAGCGCGATGAAGCCAAGCCTCCGTTCTCTGGTCATTCTGCTGCTCTGCCTCGCTTCCACGCGTGAGGGTTTCAGTTCGGCTTACAACGCCCGTCCCAAGCTGGTCGTCATTGTGGTGATCGACCAGTTTCGCGGCGATTATCTGGAGCGCTATCACGACCAGTGGGGAGAAGGCGGATTCCGTCTGCTGCTCGACCACGGCGCCAACTTCAGCGACTGCAACTATGACTATGCCAACACCCGCACTGCGCCCGGACATGCGACTCTTCTGACCGGCGCCTATTCCAGCGGCCACGGCATCATGGCCAACGAATGGTGGGACCCGGAGAAAAAACGTCGAGTCAGCTCCGTCGAGGACGAAGCAACCAAACTGGTCGGCATCAGCAGCACCGGGCCCGGCGCTTCGCCGCACAATCTGCTAGCGGACACTCTGGGCGATGAGCTGAAGCTGGCTACACAGGGCAAGGCGCGCGTCTTCGGAGTCGCGTTGAAGGACCGGGCTGCCATTCTTCCCGCAGGTTTTGCCGGCGATGGCGCCTATTGGATCGATCAGAAAACCGGCACATGGATCACTTCCACCTACTACCGCAGTGAACTTCCCAAATGGGCGCAGGATTTCAATGAAAGCAAACGGGCGGAAAAGTATCTGAACCAGGACTGGAAAGACAGCGACGGAAAAGTTCTCCGCAGCACCAATCCAGTTGAGGGGAAAGCCGCCAGCTTTTACGAACTGGTCGGCTCCACACCCTTCGCGAACGACTATGAATTTGAATTCGCGAAAGAGCTGGTCACCTACGAAAAACTCGGCAGCGGCGCAGCCACCGACCTGCTGATCGTCAGCTTGTCAGCCAACGATATTCTTGGGCACAGGGTCGGCCCCGATTCACCCGAGATGCGAGCTATGGCCCTGGCCATGGATCGGCAACTGGCAAATTTCTTCGAATTCCTCGGCCACCAGATGGGACTGGCGAATGTGTGGATCGCGCTTTCCGCAGACCATGGGGTTGCGCCCGTGCCTGCGGTTGCGGCCAAACTGCGCCTTCCGGCGGCGAGTATTTCTGTCGAGAAGATGAAAACCCAGGTGAACAGCGCTCTCTCTTCCCGTTACGCCCATCCTGCGGAGTACGTGAGAGAGATTGACTACCCGTTGGCGTGGCTGAATTCCGACAGCTTCGCCGCCTTGAAGGTGAAGGAAGAAGACGCAGAGCGCTCGGTCGGCGAAGCCCTGAAGCAGGCCGGTATGCGCGGATATTACACTCGCTCGCAACTAGAGCGGGGCGATGCGCCGAATACCGAAACCGGCCTCAAATATCTGCACAGCTATTCCCCTTTTGGGGGATGGTACGTGCTCGGAGTGCCGGTCCCTTACACCGTGGGAGCAAGCAGTGGGACTGACCACGCTTCGCCCTACACTTACGACACCCATGTCCCGCTGGCTTTTTACGGACTGCCTTTTCAGCCGGGCACGTACCGCTCTCACGCCGAACCGGTTGACCTGGCCACAACTCTGGCCTCCCTGCTGGGGATCAATGCTCCTTCGCATGCGATCGGTCGCGTCCTGACCGAGGCCTTGCCCGCTACTCGCCGGGCTGCCACATCTCCTGGTGGCTCGGAGCATCATGGCTCGCAGCGGGAAGGCTCGGAGCGGGAAGAGCGCAGCACACCCTCGGCCGAAGGCCGCGGCTTTCAGCAAGGCGCAATCCAGGACTCCTCCGGAGGAAAGACCTTTCCCCCATCTGCCTTAGCCGCTGTTGTGCCCAAGCGTGACCTGCCGGTGGCGGGGGCTTCGCGATGACTTCTCCGGCAACGTCTGCTCCTCCGGATCTTTCGGTGACGTTCGCAGGCATCCGGCTGAAGAACCCAGTGATTGCCGCCAGCGGCACCTTCGGTTACGGCATCGAGTTCGAAGACATCGTCCATCTCAATAAGCTGGGCGGCTTCGTGGTGAAGGGACTGTCGGCCGAGCCCATGGCCGGCAATCCGCCGCCGCGCCTCTACGAAACTCCCGCCGGAATGCTCAATGCGATCGGATTGCAGAACATCGGCGCCCGTGCTTTCGTCGATGAGAAGCTGCCCAAGCTTCGGAAGATGAAAGATATTGTCGTGTTCGCCAACGTCTTCGGATATAGCCGTGAAGATTACGAGCGCAGCATCGAGATCTTGAACGAGGGCGAGGGAATTGCGGCTTACGAGTTGAATGTGTCGTGCCCGAACACGGTCGCCGGCGGCATTCAGTTTGGCAGCGATCCGCGTTCCCTGGATGAAGTCGTCAATACCACGAAACGGATCTCCCGGCGTCCGCTGATCGTGAAGCTTTCGCCCAATGTCACCAGCATCGCGCTGATGGCGCACGTGGCCCAGGAAGCCGGTGCCGATGCCATCTCGTTGGTGAATACATTCGTTGCTATGGCCATCGACCCCGAAACCCGCAAGCCTCGGATCGCGAACGTGACCGCCGGATTATCGGGCCCCGCCATCAAGCCAATTGCCCTGCGCATGGTCTACGACGCCTCGAAAGCCGTGAATATTCCGGTCATTGGCATGGGTGGAATCGCCACTGCAGCCGACATTGTGGAATTCATGCTGGCCGGCGCCAGTGCGGTGCAGATCGGCACCGCCAGCTATTGGGACCCCGTCGCGACCGAAAAGATCGCAGCCGAACTCGAAACATGGTGCGCCGAACGGCACATAGGCAGGATCGCGGAGTTAACCGGTGGAATGGTGACGGAATAGCGGTTGTCGGTCTTCAGTCGTCAGCAAGTCCAATGAGTGCCGTCGTTTTGCTGAGGGCTGAGGACTGAAGACTGACGACTGCTTCGCTTGCCACTTTTTGGCCGCAGATCCATCTAATAAGCATCCACACAGATTTGAGAGGAGTCGTCTATGGCGAAAGCCACTTTTGCAGCAGGCTGTTTCTGGGGAGTCGAAGCTACTTTCCGCCAACTGCCGGGAGTGTCGGCCACCCGCGTCGGCTATACAGGCGGGAATTTTGACAATCCCACGTATAAGGATGTTTGCGCCGATCGCACCGGCCACGCCGAGGCAGTCGAAGTCGAGTACGATCCGGCAAAGCTGTCATATGAAAAATTGCTGGACGTTTTCTGGGAAAACCACGATCCCACGCAACTGAACCGCCAGGGTCCGGACTGGGGATCGCAGTACCGCTCCGCCATTTTCTTTCATTCTCCGGAGCAGGAGAAGGAAGCCAAATTGTCGAAAGAGAAGATGGAAAAGTCGGGCCGCTTCAAGAAGCCAATCGTGACTCAGATTGTGCCGGCGGTAACTTTCAATCCCGCTGAGGACTACCACCAGCAGTATCTGGAAAAACGCGGCCTGGCCACCTGCCACATCAAATAACAAAATAACAATGTGGACGCGAGTGCCCGCTCGTGCAGGGACCAGCAATATCCACGTGGGGACTTCCGCCCTCGGTTGTCCTGGTCGAGCGAAGCTCGACTCAGTTTGTGCCTAAGCAATAGCGGGGCTCTGCTCCGCCGGATAACCGGGGTTGTCCCCACATGGCCTGAGGCATCGCCGCACGAGCGCGGGCGCTCGCGCCTACATCTTGCGACCTTAACCTTCCTTCCCATATGCTGCCGTGAAGTCATGCCGCACGCTCCCGAGCAGCTTCTACTGCAACTCCTGACGATCTTCGTTTCCGCAAAAGTGGTCGGAGAACTGTTTGAACGAGTTCGACTGCCCTCGGTGCTGGGCGAGATTGTGGCCGGAGCTGTCTTGGGTCCGTTTGCGGTGGCCTGGATCAACCCCAACGGCACCATCTATTCCGTCGCGGAAATCGGCGCAATCTTTGTCCTGTTCAGCGCCGGCCTGGAGACCAGCCCGCAGGATTTGATCCGCGTCGGGCGCAAATCTCTTGTGGTGGCGTTCGGGGGAATCGTCACCCCCTTCGTTCTCGGATTTGCTTACATGAAGTGGCGTGGAGTCGCGTCCGGCGAAGCCATCTTCGTAGGCGCAGCGATGGTCGCCACCAGTGTCGGAATTACGGCACGGGTGCTGGGCGATTTGCATGTGATGGCAACACGCACGGCCAAAATCATTTTGGGCGCCGCAGTTTTCGATGACATCCTGGGGATGGTTTTGCTGGCGGTTGTCGCCGATCTCGCATCCGGGGAAGGGCTCGAATGGTTGCATCTGGTAGTTCTGGTGGTCGAAGCGGTGGCGTTTGTCTTGTTCATGATCTTTCTGGCGCCGACGATTGTGCGGAGGATCCATCCGCGAATGGATCGGCTGTCCACCCAACATGCGCCGCTCATCGTCGCGTTGGCTCTCTGTCTTTTTCTCTCATGGCTTTCCGCCAAGATTGGCATTGCCGCGATCGTTGGCGCCTTCTTCGCCGGGCTCATGTTCGCAGACTACGCTCCGCGCTGGAATCTGCTGGCTCCCGTAGGAGGTATCACCGAGTTCCTTGCGCCTTTCTTCTTTTTCACCATCGGCGCGCATCTCAATGTCCACCTCTTTAGCGGGAACGTGTTGTTCGCCGCGATCATCATTTCGCTGCTGGCCATCCTTTCCAAAGTCGTTGGTTGCGGCTTGCCGCTCTGGAACGAGGGCTGGAAGAGCGCACTCCAGGTCGGAGTCGGTATGATGCCGCGCGGCGAAGTTGCGCTGATCGTCGCACTGGTCGGATTGCAATCGCAGATCGTGTTGCCGTCTACGTATGCCATTGTGGTGTTCATGACAGCCGTGACGACGATCCTGGCTCCCCCAATTCTGCGATATTTGTTTCGCGGTGAGGCGAACCTGATGTAGGCGCGAGCGTTCTTGCTCGTGCTGAGTTCACCACGATCCACGTGGGGACAACCGCCCTAGGTTGTCCTGGCCGAGCAAGGCTCCGCTGATTTTGTACGCAAAATTGTAGGCGCAAAATGCCTCGAGCTGCGCTCAACCGGGACAGCCGGGGGCGGTTGTCCCCACGTGGCCTGAGGCACTGCCGCGCGAGCATGTGCCGCTCGCGCCCACATTTCTCCGGTTATAATTCCGTCTCTATGGGTGAGGAGAATTCATGACTCTTGCAGGCCGGGTTGCACTGGTGACGGGCGCGTCGCAAGGCATTGGTCGCGCGTGTGCCCTGAAGCTGGCAGCGTCCGGCGCTAGCGTCGCCATCGCAGCACGCGGTCAGGAAAAGCTTCAGGCGCTGGCGGCGGAAATCGCGGCTGCCGGCGGGAATTCCGCTGCCTTTACGCTCGACGTCGGCGACGAAGAGCAGATCAAAGCCACTTTCAAGGCCGTCGTTACGCAGTTCGGCAAAATCGATATCCTGGTCAATAACGCTGGCATCACTCGCGATCAGCTTGTCATGCGCATGAAGCGCGCCGATTGGGACGCTGTCCTCAACACCAACCTGACTTCGGCATATCTCTGTACGCAGCAGGCCATCAGTTCAATGCTCAAGCAACGCTGGGGACGGATCATCAATATCACTTCGATTTTCGGTCAAACCGGCCAGGCCGGACAAGCGAACTACTCAGCATCAAAAGCAGGACTCATCGGACTGACCATGGCAATCGCCCGAGAAGTCAGCTCGCGCAACATCACCTGCAACGCGGTCGCTCCGGGATTTATCGAAACCGCAATGACCTCGGGCCTGGCGGATGAATTCAAACAGACCGCATTGAAGATGATCCCGCTCGGCCGCGTAGGCACGCCGGAAGAGGTGGCGAGCGCAGTGGCGTTTCTGGCGTCGGAGGAGGCGTCGTATATTACCGGGCACGTGCTGAACGTCAACGGCGGCATGTTGATGGGTTAGCTCCCGCAGTCTGCCCCTATCGAATTTGTCATCCCGACCGGAGCGAATCGCAGCGAGCGCAATGGAGTGACCTGCTGTTTGCTTGCGCCATCACAGACCTAGGGAAACGAAACGTGACCAATCCCAGACTCACCATGAGGCAGGCAGAATCGCCTGCCGAGCTTGAAAAGGCCCGTGAACTCTTTATCGAGTATGCGGAGTCGCTCGGCTTCAGTCTGTGTTTTCAGAATTTCGATCAGGAACTCGCAGGCCTCCCCGGGGACTACGTTCCGCCAGACGGACGCCTTCTGGTGGCAGAGTATCGAGGCCAGTTGGCCGGCTGCGTCGCGCTGCACAAGTCAGGCCCGGGAATCTGCGAGATGAAGCGGCTCTATCTTCGTCCCCAATTTCGGGGAAGGGGATTGGGACGCTTGCAGGCAGAAGCGGTGGTAGCCGAAGCCCGAGCGATTGGATACAAGAAGATGCGTCTCGACACCGTCGAGCCCCTGATGCCGAATGCTGTAGCCATGTACCGGCGCTTGGGGTTCCGAGTAATCGAACCCTATCGGCCCAACCCGATTCCAGGGGCGTTGTATATGGAATTGGATCTATGAGGTCGCCCGCCCCGTGGGAATGGTCCATATACCGGACGCGATACTGGGCGGGGATTCCATCAGGAAAATTAACGCATCAGTACTGGGTTCTGTCGGCGCTCCGGGTCCGCGGCATTCCCACGGACCATGTGAAGAAATTTGAACAGGCCTGGAAATATACCCTGTCAGGTCCAGGCCAACCCGTTGAAAAAGTGGCGACGCTTAGCCTAAAAACAATGCCATGGAATCAGGACTGAATAAAGGCGAGAAAATCGCGCTCCTAATTCCATCACCAGTTGTGGTGCAACGAAATTCTTCTTGCCAGAAGTTACTACTCTGGTTACTATGCAGCACATCCACGGGGGTCCTGTTTTGGTTGCTTTTTCGATGAACATCGGCGAGACCATTCGCAACTACCGTCTGCAAAGAGGCATGTCCCAGGGGGACATCGAAAAGCGTACCGGTCTTCTACGCTGCTACCTCTCGCGAGTGGAGAACGGACATACGATCCCATCGCTGGATACCCTGGCCAAGATCGCCGGCGCGATGGAAATCGCGCTGTCGCAATTCTTCTCCGAGTCGGGACACACTAACGGCTCCAAAAACCTGCCGCAACTCTCCGATGATGAAGTCCGCTTCCTGAGCCAAATTCGCCGCTACGCCGTCAGCCTGAACGACAGCGACCGCAAGCTGGTGCTGGCAATGGTAAAGAAGATGGCTACGAAGTAAGGTCGGACTCCGGACGTCAGCTCTCGGACCTCAGCACCCCCCTCGATTCGCAATCAACTATTCGCCGGCTTCTATACGTTTTGATAGATCCGAAGGTTCGCCGAGGGCCCGAGGTCTGACGTCCGACCTCCGTCGTTGGGTACTTTCGTTCCATCCCTATCGTGTCCGACGGGAATCTCGTCCTGCTGGCCGTTAAGCCCTAGACTGTCGGCTGGAGATCCCCGGGTGACCATCGACGAAGAACTGACCCTGCTAGACGCGCAACTACGCCGGCTGAAGATCGAGTACGAGATTTACTTCAGCAATCCCACCAAGCGGCCTCCCACGGACGTCGAATGGAAGGTGCTCTCCCTGCTGCGCAAATTCAGTGACGGTGGCGGGCGGATGAGCTTTTCGCAACGCTTCCGCTACAACGAAATTGCGCAACGCTATGCCATCTATAGCGACCTCTGGCGGAAGAAGAACCGCATTCGCGAAGAAGGATACCGTCGTCCCCAGGATGCATTGCTGTCCGTCCAGGGCGTGCGGGAGGCGGAACATGAACCCGAGCACAAGGTCTACGGAGTAAGTCCGGCGGCCGCAGCGGCAGCTGCTGGCGCGGCTGCGACCTCGAATGCGGCCCCGGCTGCCATCGCGCAACCTGTGGTGGAGCAAAAGCCTTTCAGTGTTCAGTGCGCCGATGCCCGCGCGGAACGCGACCAGGTACAAAAGCTTTACAACGTGCTGACCGAAGCCAAAAAGAAGTCGGGAGAGACTGTCTCAGGCAATATCGACAGCTTCACTTCATTCGTACAGAAGAAGACCGAACAAATTCGTAAACAGTACGGTTGCGACGCGGTCGAATACTCCGTCGAAATGCAAAACGGCAAAGTGAAGCTGAAAGCCAAGGCAAAGACCTAGTCGTTGGCGCCAAGATGCATTTCCGCGGCTTTCAGGCGTTCTCATTTTGCTGGCGATCATGGCTGTTCCGGCAGTGATCGCAGCCTATTTCCTACACTCCTCCATCTGGATTGCGGTCATCCCGGCTGCACTCATTCTGCTGATGATTCTGACCGCTGTTTTGCCAATCAGGAGGAAGATCACTCCGCAACAGTTTGCCGAACCGCTTGAACCCCATCTGCTCGGCACAGACGGCCCGTGGGGTTGGGATGACGCCACATCCGTAAGACTTGCAGATGAGTCCATCGAGCACATACGTGTACGTTGGGGGCAGTAGGACCAACTCGCATCCGAGGAGAAGAGAAGAGTGACTATCACGACTGAGGCTTGGTGTGAATTCCGCTTTTTAGCCAACGACCAACGACCATGGGCCAACGACTGCTGTTAGAATTTCCGCATGTCCGCGACCCAGACAAAGATTCAGCGCGCCATCCTCAGCGTTACGGACAAGACTGGACTCGTCGAATTTGCCCGCAAACTGGCCGGCATGGGCGTGGAACTGGTCTCGACCGGCGGCACCGCGAAGTTGTTGCGCGACTCCGGCGTCACTGTGAAAGACATTTCCGAACTCACCGGCTTTCCAGAAATGCTCGACGGGCGGGTAAAGACTCTGCATCCCAAGGTTCACGGAGGCATCCTGCACCGGCGCGAGGTGGCTTCGCATCGCAGCGCGGTCGCCGAACATGGCATTGCGCCAATCGACATGGTGGTCGTGAATCTCTACGCCTTCGAGAAAACAGCGGCCAAACCTGGCGTGCCTTTCGAAGACCTCATCGAAAACATCGATATAGGTGGACCGTCGATGATCCGCTCTGCCGCCAAGAATTTTCAGGATGTCGCGGTCGTGACTTCGCCCGGCGACTACGATTCGCTGGCCGAAGAGATGACCAAATCGGGGGGAACGCTCTCTGCGGCTACCAAGTGGCGCCTGGCGCAAAAAGCCTTCGCCACTACTGCCGCTTATGACTCGGCCATTGCGTCCACGCTTGAACGGGTCAGCGCCAACGGCCATTTAGAGGCTCGTCCGGAAAGCGGGTTCCCGCAAAATCTCCGCCTGTCATTCGGCAAGATCATGGATTTGCGCTACGGCGAGAACCCGCACCAGAAAGCGGCCATGTACAGCGACGGTTCGAGCACCGGCGTTGCCAACGGCCATCAGCTTCAGGGTAAGGAGCTTTCCTACAACAATATCGTGGATTTGCAGGCGGCCTGGGACCTGGCGCAGGAATTTGACCAGACGGTTTGCGCCATCATCAAACACACCAACCCTTGCGGCACCGCTACCGGCAAGACGCTGCTTGAGGCCTACAAGAAAGCGCTGGAATGCGATCCGGTGTCGGCTTTCGGAGGCGTGATTGGCGTGAACCGTGTAGTGGATGGCGAAGCTGCGGAAGAGATGGCCAAGCTTTTCCTCGAAGTCATCGCGGCTCCGGGCTTCGACGAGGCCGCCAGGGCCAAATTCGCGACCAAGAAAAATCTGCGTCTGGTGGAAATCAACGACGCCCCTCAGAAGTGGGTGCTGAAAAATGTTTCCGGAGGAATTCTGGTGCAGGACGCTGACACGCGCGTACTTCAGGAATCCGATCTCAAAGTGGTGAGCAAACGACCACCCACGGCTGAGGAGAAACGGGCGCTCCTGTTCGCCTGGAAAGTTGCCAAGCACGTGAAGTCGAATGCAATTCTGTACGCCCGGGACGGCCAAACCGTTGGCGTCGGTGCCGGCCAGATGAGCCGCGTGGATTCCTGCAAGATCGGCGCCATGAAAGCCGTCCTGCCTCTGAAGGGAACGGTGGCTGCGTCCGACGCATTCTTTCCCTTTCCCGACGGAGTCGAGGAAATCGGCAAGATCGGCGCTACAGCCATCATTCAGCCCGGCGGGTCAGTTCGCGACCAGGAAGTCATCGAAGCAGCGGACCGGCTCGGGCTTGCGATGATCTTCACCGGCGTAAGGCACTTCCGGCACTAGAGTCATCCTGAGCGGAGTCAAACGACCCCTGGCACCTTAACGTACTTGCTTTCTTGATGAGGCGTTGGGGCTGTTTCCTTTGCAGATTTCCCAATAGCGCGTCCGTACCGCTTATAGGCGTCCTTCGACTGCTCCGCCCAGGATGACACAACACTTCTTTACAATTCGCAAAATCGGAATTGCTGCAACTGTCAATTCTGTTAGTCCCTGTACTTCTGGTCGTTGTTTTCGCGGTTCCGCGGACGCCTTTTTCACCACCTGTCACCCTCACGGTTTACAATATGAAAAGCACCCACACTCAGCGGTACGGCATCCAATCGCTATGGTTTAGGGAGGCCGAAGGTTCCCGATGAAAAGTATTTACTGCACTCTTATTTTTCTGATGGTCATCCCTGCTGTTTCCGCGGCCCAGGCTCCGTCTGCGGATTCGAAATCGGCCACGGTACCCGCTGCTGCGCCGCGTAAGCTGGATAAAGCCTCGGCATACTACCACTACACCGTCGCTCACATGTATGAAGAGCAGGTGGCAGTGTATGGCCGGAGCGAACTGGCCAATAAGGCCATCGAGGAATACCGGCTGGCTATCGAAGCCGATCCGACTTCCGAGTACCTGACTTCCGCGTTGGCTGAACTCTACGCCAAGACCGGTCGTATCCGGGACGCTGTCCTCGAAGCTCAGGACATTCTGAAGCGCGATCCCAACAACCTGGAAGCGCACAAACTGCTGGGTCGGATCTATCTGCGCTCGCTGGGCGATGTTCAAGCCGGACAAGGCTCGCAGAACGTACTCAAGCTGGCCATCGAACAGTACGAGCAGATCATCAAGATCGAACCCGAAGGCGTCGACAACCACCTTTTGCTGGGACGGCTTTATCGGCTGAACAACGATCTGCAGAAAGCCGAAAGCGAATTCAAGATCGCGGTCAAACTGGAACCTGATTCGGAAGAAGCCGTCACCACGCTGGCTTATCTTTACAACGAAGAAGGCGATACCGCCCGCGCCGGCGAAGTGTTGAGTTCGATTCCGGACGCGGCCCGCTCGGCCAAACTCTATTCCGCGCTGGGCTACACCTACGAACAGCAGAAGCAGTACAAGAATTCGATCACGGCGTACCGGAAAGCGATCGAACTCGACCACGACAATCTGGATGCGATTCGCGGACTGGCCCAGAACCTGATGAACGATGGCCAGACCGATGCTGCTCTCGAACAGTACAAGATCATCGCGGACGCGAATCCTGAAGATGCGCAGACTTATCTGCGCATGGCGGAGATCTACCGCAAGAGCGGAAAGTTCGATCAGGCCCTGGAGAGTTTGAAGAAGGCCGGCTCCATGGTGCAGGACTCGATCGAAGTGCCCTACAACATGGCCGCCGTCTATCAGGCCCAGGGACGCTACGACGAAGCCATTCAAGTGCTCCAGGACCTGCTGAAGAAGACCGAGAAAACCGACAACAGTTACACCCAGGCCGAAAAGAATAACCGGTCGGTGTTCCTGGAACGGTTGGGCACGATCTATCGCGATAACAAGAACGACACGCAGGCCATCGATACTTTCAAAAAGATGCTGGCGCTGGGCGATGAAAATGCCGAGCGTGGTTACCAGCAGATTATCGATACCTATCGCGAGAACAAACAGTGGCAGCAGGCCACCGATACGGCCAAGGACGCCGTTCAGAAGCTGCCCAACAATCGCAGCATGAAGATGGTATATGCTGCGCAGCTTTCCGATATGGGTCAGCCCGACGCCGGATTGCAGCAGGTCAAATCGCTGCTCAAGGGCACGCCCGAAGATCGCGACGTTTACATCACGCTGTCGCAGATGTACAGCCGGCTCAAACGCTGGCCCGACGCCGAAGCAGCTCTCGACAAGGCCGAACAGCTCTCGACCAAGGAGGAAGACAAGCAATACGTCTACTTCCTGCGCGGCTCCACTTACGAACGGCAGAAGAAATACGATCAGGCAGAAGAGGCGTTCCGCAAAGTTCTGGTTGGCGATCCGCAGAACGCCACGGCGCTGAACTATCTCGGCTACATGCTGGCCGACCGCGGGGTCAAGCTGGATGAAGCTCTGGGCATGATCAAGAAGGCTGTCGATCTCGATCCGGCCAACGGCGCATACCTCGATTCCCTGGGCTGGGCATACTTCAAACTCGGCAAGTACGAGTCGGCGGAAGATACCCTGATCAAGGCCTCGCAGCGCATCGGCACCGACCCCACAGTGCAGGACCACCTCGGTGATCTTTATCAGAAGACCGGGCGCCTCAAGCTGGCCGCCGCCCATTGGGAACGTGCCATATCCGAGTGGAACAAGACCGTGGCCGCCGAAATTGATCAGGACGACATGGCGCGGGTCCAGAAGAAACTGGAATCCGCCAAGATGAAGCTGGCCAAAGAAGACCCCGGAAACAAGTAGTATCCACCACAGACCACGTAGGGGCAGGTGTCCCACCTGCCCAGCCGAGCGCAAGCTCGGCTTTCTTTTTTGTATCCTGATCAGTCTTAGCAAATCTTCCGGAGCCGACGCATGAGTCTCGACGTACATATACGCCCTGCCACGCAGAACGATCTTCCCGAAATCCTGGCTCACCGCCGCGGCATGTACGAAGACATGGACTACAACGACGCGAATGCTCTCTTGGCCATGCTGACTTCATGCGAGCCTTACCTGTTGGCAGCGCTGGCGAACGGCTCTTTCCGCGGATGGCTGGCGATTGAGAAGGGAAGAATCATTGGCGGCGGGGCGGTCCTGATCAATCCCTGGCCGAGCCATCCTTATGATCTGGAGTGCCGCCGGGCGACGATACTGAATGTCTACGTGCACCCGGAATTTCGCCGCAAAGGCGTCGCCCGCCAGCTAATGCAGACAATCATTGACTGGTGCCGAAAAGAAAGCTTTGCCGCCGTCTATCTGCACGCCAGCGAAAACGGACGCCCGCTCTATGAACAGATGGGCTTCAAACCGACAACAGAAATGCGATTGGATCTGAGGACAAAGGCAGGGGTCTAGCAGTTTGCTCGGAAGACGAAACGGGCTGGGCACGATGAGACGATACGTAACGAAGTCTCTTTGGAGCATGGGATTACATTATTTTGGAGCATCTGTGAACTTGGGAGGAAGCCCCCGAAGTCTATTCGCTTTTTGTGAGTACGTGGCCCAGCACTAAAGCAAGACGCGTCAATCGAGCCCTCTTGCGTATTGGCTGGAAGCAAAAGACAAGCAGGCGTCATCCCATATTCAGATACAGCATGCCGGCTTTCCAGACTACACATGGGCATGGCACGATTCTGTCGAGCTCGGCCATGTAATTCTCAAGAAAATAGGGAAATATACGGGACTTAAGCCCGAAGGTTGTGAGGCCATAACCCGTGCCCTCACCAGATCCAGCAAAAGGGCGCCGCTAACCGCCGCCATACTTCGCATACTGCTCGTAAATGAAATTGTCCGTCATGCCCGCAATGTAATCACATACGACGCGCGCCAGCGGCTCCTGCCCGGCTTTTTCCTGATAGCTGTGAGGCAGACTTCCCGGATTGGCCATCCAAAAGTCGAACAGCTCGCGGACGACGCGCTCCGCATCGTTCTTTTCCGGATCCAGTGCTGCACTGAAATAAAGATTCTTGTAGAGAAACTCTTTCGTGCCGCGCCGTTCTTCTTCGACCTCAGCGCTGAAAGTTGCCAGCCGACGCGGGCAGCACCGGACATCTTCGAGCGTGCGAATCTTTTCGATCTTGATCTGGCTTTGCAGATTGCGAATCAGATCGCCGACCATGCGGTCCATGATCCGCTTCAGGGCCTCGTTGAATTTTAATTTCTCCGCGACGTCGGGGTAAGCCCGCTCGGCCTCGCGAAAGAAGCGATCGAACACCGGCATGCCGTGGCGAATCTGTTCCGTGGTCAGCAGGTGGGCTTCGTAGCCGTCATCGAGGTCGGCGGTGTCATAGGCTATTTCGTCCGCCAGGTCGATAAGCTGGGCTTCGAGCGGCGGGCGCTGGTCGAGCAGATACTCGGCAAGTTCGGGGAACTCCGTCGCCGAATAGTCATGCGAGTGCTTGATGATACCTTCACGCACTTCAAAGGTGAGATTCAGGCCGCGAAAGCGAGCGTAGCGGACTTCAAAGTCTTCAACGATCCGCAGTGCGTGCAAGTTGTGATCGAAGAACAATCCATGCTCTCGCATAGCGGCGTCCAGCGTCTTTTCTCCGGCGTGTCCGAAAGGCGGATGCCCGACGTCGTGAACCAGGGCTAGAGCCTCCACCAGATCGACGTTCAGGTCTAATTGGGCTGCGACGGTGCGCGCAATCTGCGAAACCTCGATCGTATGAGTCAGCCGATTGCGAAAGTGGTCGGAGAAACGACGCGTGAACACCTGGGTCTTGGCCTCAAGGCGGCGAAAGGCGCGGGCGTGAATGACGCGATCCCGGTCGCGCTGGAAATCATCGCGGTAAGGATGCTGGGGTTCAGGAATTCGGCGTCCGCGGGATTGCTCGACCCGCACGGCGTAGTCGGCCAGCATGATCGAAGTCTAGCATTGTGGTGGAACCAGATCAGGGAAGCACACGAGGGAAGCACAGGGTGCGGGTTTGGTAGAGCCGGCCTCTGGCCGGCCCCGAAGGCGGTGGGCGGGACGCCGACGCTACAAATTCTGGATCAGGGTACAGCCACGTAAAAACGCACAAAACAGGGCATAAATCCAACCCTGAGCGGGAATCGTGAATCTTTCTAACTGTGCGCGAGACTCACAGAAATCAAAGAGTTACCGCAAGTTTTTGCAACCATCAGCACACGCAGTTTTTATATCGGAATTCGCCAAAATTACGCGGCTGCGGGCATTTTCGCTCGTGTCCGCGCGCTCGCGGCGTTACAATGTCTTGCCAGGCAACGACTTAGGTTTGCCCAGGTTTGGCATTCGACCTGTTATATACAGTGCAGGCGTTGATGAGATTCGACGCCGATGATTTTTAGTTGTCAGTAAAGATGATTGCCGGAGTGGAGCCCGATGCTCCCCCACATGGAGGACGTAGAGTATGAAGAACCGATTGTTTGTAGCGCTGCTTCTGGCCGGTGTGCTGGCGCTTCCCGCTCTGGCGCAGCAGGCTGCCCCCACAACGCAAGATCAACCCGCGGCTGCCGCATCCGGCGCCAGCGGAAAGCCTGCACTGCAACCCGATACGCACGAAGGTTTCTGGGGCAAGATGAATCCTTTTGCCCGCAAAAAATATGTGCAGCGGCAGACCGCGCCGATCCGCGATCGCGTGAACGAGTTGGATGAACTGACGTCCTCGAACACGAAGTCGATCAAGGATACCGACTCGCGCGCGCAGGCTGGCATCCAGTTGGCGTCGACCAAAGCCAATGAAGCTGATCAGCACGCGATCGATGCCGGCAACAAGGCGACGATGGCGCAGCAGACCGCGACACAGGCCAACACCCGCCTGACCACTGTCGAGCAGGTCGTCGGCAACATCGATCAGTACAAGGCCTCGAACCAGACCGAGATCCGCTTCCGTCCCGGGCAGAGCGTGCTGAGCACGAATGCCAAGGCTGCTCTTGACGAGATGGCCACACCGCTGAAGGATCAGCGCGGCTACATCGTCGAAGTGCAGGGCTTCTCGTCCGGCCACGGCCAGACCGCGATCGCAACTTCGCAAAAGATGGCGGACGCGGTGGTCCGCTACCTCGTGCTTAATCATGAAATCCCGGTTTACCGGATTTATGTGGTTGGCATGGGCAACGCCCCGGTGCCCACAGCGGCCGGCGATGATGCCAAGACCAAGCGCACCAGCGGTGGACGCGTCGAAATCAGCCTCCTGAAGAATGACCTGGAGACCCTGGCTTCGAGCAATGCTGCCCCGGCTCCCGCGAGCCAGGACCAGCCTGCGCCCCCGAAATAAAATAATTGAGTCAGGACAACGGACCGAAAGGCCCGAAGCCCTCCCCCAAGAAGCCTCCCGCGCAAGCAGGAGGCTTTTTATTTTAACTTCAGATTTGTGGATTTCAGATTCCCCGACGCCGACCCTTGACGATGTTCAGTAGCGCCGGCGTCGCGCCGGCTATCCGGAGGGCATCCTGCCCTCCGACGCGCCTACCATCCCAAGCCGTGTGGGGACGGGTCTCCGACCCGTCCAGGCCAGGTGCAGCCAGGCAGCGTGAGATCATCCTGCAACCGCACTCTCGCCCCGTATAATCCTGCCCGTGTCGACCACCGCGAAATCCGCCCTGCGCAAAGCAGGCCTTTTCTATTTCGTCTGGGTAATGTTCTCGTACTGCACCGGCGGCCCCTTCGGCCTCGAAGATATGGTCACCACCTCCGGCCCCGGCATGACGTTGATCTTCCTGCTGGTGATTCCGTTCTTCTGGTGCATTCCGGTGTCTCTGGTTTCCGCCGAGTTGACCACCGCCATGCCGGTCGAAGGTGGCTTCTATCGCTGGGTACGCGCCGGCTTCGGCGACTTCTGGGGATTTCTTGCAGGCTGGTGGAACTGGTGCGCGTCGTTCCTGCTGGGCAGCGTCTACGCGGTGCAGTTCGCCGACTACCTGCGCTATTACTTTCCCGAGATCGTGGGATGGAGGCATTACATCGTCTCCCTCGCCATCGTCGCGCTGATCACGTACATCAACGTTCGCGGCATTCAGATGGTGGGGAAATTCGCCACCATCCTGGAACTGTTTATTCTGCTTCCCGTGCTGGTACTGGTCGTCATCGGACTGGCCAAGTGGCATCACAATCCGTTTGTCCCTGTGGTCCCCCCGCACCAGCCGACATTCCACGTGTTCGGCGTCGGCCTCGCCTTGGGACTGTGGCTGTATTCCGGATACGAGCAGTGTTCGACAGTCGCCGAGGAGGTAGATAATCCGAGGCGCAGCTATCCGCTGGCGCTGGCGCTCGTGGTTCCCATGTCGATCGCCGCTTACTTTCTGCCCACGCTGGTGTCCCTGGCCGCGTTAGGGAACTGGGCGAGCTGGCACACAGGGTTCTTTCCCACCGCCGCACAACTGATCGGAGGCCGCTGGCTCGGTGCCTGGATGTTCGCGGCCGCCATGGTCACCCAGGTCGCGTTACTTAACGGCACCATTCTTGCGTCCACGCGCATGCCGTTTGCCATGGCGGAAGATGGCTATCTGCCGCATGCTCTGACCGGCCAGCATCGCCGCTACGGAACACCGTGGATCGCAATTATCACTTCCTCGGTCGTGTATGGATTGTTGGCCCTTCATTCGCTGGTGGAACTGATCAGCATCTACAACTGGCTGCGAGTTGCGACCACGGTCATGACCGTCCTCGCAGCCTGGCAGTTGCGGCGCAAGAAGCCAGACATGCCACGGCCATTCGTAATCCCCGGTGGACGCGCGGGGCTTTTCTATTCCGTGGCCGCGGTCGTGGTCATGAGTGTCGTCGCGCTGCTGGGCAGCGATCGTTATGGCTTGATCTGGGGGCCGGTGGCGCTGGCAGCAGGGCCGGTAGTGTATTTCGCGCTACGCTCCGGGAAAGCTGCCGGTTCAATGTAGGCGCGAGCGTCCGGCCCGTGCGGCAGCGCCACGGATGTTCCCGCACGAGCGGGACGTTCGCGCCCACATTAGCTCACTAAATCCAGAAACTTGTACCATGCCCCCGCGAGGGGCAAAAACCAAGGTCTGCCGTTGTATAGCCCAAGCGGCGCGCCCGGAAATGGAATCTCGACGAATGGGTTATCCGGTTTTTCGCCGGCGATCATGTGAGCCATCTGCTGACCCTGCCAGGTTGCCATGGCTACGCCGTGGCCTGCGTACCCGACGGCGTAGTAGATGCCATCCAGTTGTCCGGCGTGAGGCATGATGTCGAAAGCGAAGTCGAGCGTGCCTCCCCAAACGTATTCGACCTTCACATCCCGCAACTGGGGGTAGACGTCGATCATCCCGCGCCGCAAAATTTCGGCGCTCTTGCGGATCGAATCGCCAGTTTCAGGAAAGAATGCCGCCCGGCCGCCGAAGAGCATGCGCCGGTCGGGCGTAAGGCGATAGTAGTACAGATAATTTTTGGAGTCGTAGATCATTCGATTGCGCGGACTCAGTTCCTGCGCCAGTGCCTCCGGAAGGACCTCCGTGGTAATGATGTACGAGCCAATGGGAATCAGCTTTTTGCGCAGTGCCGGCGTCGCTGGCCCGGTGTAGCCGCTGGTTCCGACAAACACCTCGCGTGCCCACAGGGCGCCGCGGGACGTGGTAATCCGCCAGCGCATGACTCCTTCACGAGATTCGCGTTCAATTTTCTGGACCCGCGTATTTTCGAAGATACCCGCGCCTGCTCTTTCCGCTGCCTGCGCCAGTCCCGCAACGTATCTTGCAGGATTCAGTCCGGCGCTGACTTCGTCCACCATGCCGCCGTAGTAAATCGCGGACCCGATCTCAGCATTCAGTTCGTGTTTTGGCACGATCCGCAGATTGTGGTTGAATTCGCGGGCAATCACTTCCACCTGGCGCGCGTAGTCGTCGAAGTGCTTCTGCTTGCAGGCAACTTCCAGATGTCCGCTGCGAGCAAAGTCGCAATCGATCTTTTCATCGCGTACCAGCTTTTCCACGCAATCAATCGTCGCCAGCGAGGCTGCATACATGCGTTGCGTACGCTCGCGTCCGTAAATGGAGATCAGCTTGTTCACGCCCAGCTTGAGCCCGGTCAGGACCATGCCGCCGTTGCGCGAACTGGCGCCCCATCCGATAGTCTCGGCTTCGAGGACAGCAACTTTGGCCCCGAGTTGCGAAAGCGTCCTCGCTGCCGAGAGTCCGGTGAAGCCGGCCCCGATGACAGCGACGTTGACCCTATCGGGAAGCCGCAACGCCGGATCAGTTCCCGGCATCTTCGCCGTCGTTGACCAGAAGTTTTTATCTTGAGTGGGCATAGCTCACAAGAACGACTGAGCATTGTAGAGCATGAGCTCAAATGGCACGTTCGCCTCCCGGTACACAGATCAACCAACCGTTACCGCTGTGCCTTGAACCTGACAGTCGATCCCCTTAGACTTGTAATATGCACATGCACGCCAGCCCCGGGGGAAACGAAAAGACCTCGCGCATACTGCGTCTGTCGCTGGTCGTCACTGCTGCCTATATCGTTCTGCTGGTGATTGCCGGTATTCGGGCGCACTCGCTGGCTTTGCTCTCCGAGGCCGGACACAATCTTTCGGACTTCTTTGCCTTGTTGCTTTCCCTGACCGCGGTTTACCTGCAATCTCGCCCGCCCAGTTCCACTAAAACGTATGGCTACCACCGCGCCGGTGTGTTGGCTGCGCTGGTCAATGCCGTTTCCCTGGTTGCGGTTTCCGGCTTCATTTTCTACGAAGCCTTCCGACGCCTGGAGAATCCTGAGCAGGTGCACCCCGGAGTCATGATCTGGGTGGCCGCTGCCGGCGTGGTGATGAACGGAGTGATTGCGCTGCTGCTCCATCGTGCCGGAAGTGATGTCAATATACGCAGCGCCTTGCTGCACGAAATCGGGGACACTCTTTCCACTGGCGCAGTGATCGTCGGGGGCTGGGTGATCATGGCCACCGGCAAGTATTGGATCGATCCGGTGCTTTCCGTGGTCATCGGTGTTCTGATTCTGTGGTCAGGCTTTGGCATCGTGCGCGAGACCCT
This sequence comes from Terriglobia bacterium, assembly GCA_963795245.1. Lineage (GTDB taxonomy): Bacteria > Acidobacteriota > Terriglobia > Terriglobales > Acidobacteriaceae > JAIQFF01. Next base: position 402,534 of record CAWCHA010000003.1, read on the forward strand.
GAACATTTTGCTCGAAGGTACGCCGCGCGGAGTCAAGCTGGAAGAGGTTGAATCCGCCATGCGTCAGATTGACGGTGTAAACGACGTACACGATCTCCACGTCTGGAGCATTGGATCAGAAACGCGCGCTCTCTCCTGCCACATCTCGATCGCCGACATTCCGCCGTCGGTCAGCGAACGCATCCTGCGCGATCTGAAACATCGCCTGCGCGATGATTTCCACATCGCGCACACCACCATCCAGTTCGAGAACGTCGACTGCGAAGTGGCCCACGGTTGCGTGATGCCCGTGGCGGAAGCCGAACATCACCACAAACACTAAAACTGAAACCAGGAACTAACAACTAAGAATCGACAACTAAGATTCAAGAACCGGCTGAAAAATCTACTGTCTCTCGAAAATCTCTTTCGCCCTCTCAATCGTATCGCTATCTTCCGGCAACTTGTCGGGCCGAATCCGCACAATCCGAGGAAAGCGCAATGCATACCCGCTTTCATGCCGGTCAGACTGCATCATGTTATTGAAGGCAACTTCCAGGACGATCTTCGGATCGACAACGAGGCGAAAGCCCTGATCTTCAACGACGTGTTCGAGGAACCATTTGGTCATCTCGGCAATCTCGACGTCGGTTAGTCCGGAATATGCCTTGCCGATGTTGACCAGCTTTTCGCCGTCGCGAACGGCAAAGGTGTAATCGCTCAACACCCCGATGCGCTTGCCATGACCATACTCGACCGCGGTGACCACGACGTCCAGCGTGGCCAGTTCGCGTTTGAGTTTGAGCCACGATTTTCCGCGCCGTCCGGGAGTGTAAGGCGAGGTGGGATCTTTGATCATCAGGCCTTCGTTGCCTCGCGCTTGCGCGGCTTCGAATAGTTCATCGAGTTCCTGCGGCGTTGACGCTTGAAATACGGGCGCGCGAATCATACGCGTATTCGACGTTCTTATCTCGTCGCTGAATTCGAATTGAGCCTGCTTCCCCGATGCGATTGGCGGCCGATATTCTCGTGGTGCCGCCAGCAGGGCATCGAGAACTCTCTCTCGCTCGCGAAGCGGCCGCTCGATCAGTAACTCGCCATTTCCGTAGAGCACATCAAATACCAGAAAGGCGATAGGTACGCGTTGCATCAGCTCTTCGCTGACTTGCTTTCGTCCCAGGCGCTGTTGCAATGCAGTGAAGGGGAGAGCCCGGCCGGTTTCTGAGGCTTGGGCTTCGGCGCGGAGGGCGGGACGCCCTCCGAACGGCCCACGGGACTTCGACGCTATATTTTCGAGGCCGTCGTAGCTCCAGGCTACAATCTCGCCATCGAGAATTGCGTCGCCGGGCAGACTGGCCAGGGCATCCGGAAGTTCGGGGAACGATTCTGTGATGTTGTCTCGTGTACGCGAAAACAGCCGTACCTCGCCATTCGAACAATGCGCCTGGGCGCGGATGCCATCGTACTTGTCTTCCACCAGGGCATTCTCAAAATAGCTGAGCGCTTGCTCAGCCGATTCGGCCGGGCTGGCCAGCATGAAACCAAGGGGATGAAACAAGCGCATCCTGGCATCGCCCAGTTTGTTCGCCGCTGCCAACTTCAACGTCTCGCCAATGTCTCCCAGCAGCATGTTTGCCCGCTGCACCTCGCGCAGTGTTCGGCCATAGGCTTTGGCAATTGCTTCTTCCACCAGGCTCTCCTTCAAGCCGATGCGTAGATCGCCAGTCATGATCTTCACCATGTACTTGGCTTCGAGTGGCGTGGCCTGCGACAAAAGTTCTCGGGTCAAGGCCGCTTTCGCGGATGGACCTCGAGCAGCTGCGATCGCGCGGAATCGGGCGGCGACATCTGACACACTCAACGCCGAACCGCCGGGCTTTGCCCGGCCAGGATGAGCGGGGTCGCCCATGCCCACGTGGGCTGTGGTGCCGGATGCTGAGAGAACGGCTTCCGCGACGCCTCCGAGATCTCCGAATTTGCGATAGGCGGCGGTCAGCTCGTCTTCGCTTTTGCCGGAAAGCTCGGCGACAATCCGCCACAGCACTTTGCCGCCCACCTGCAGCGTGGTTTCCTCCCAGACCGGAAAAGGCCTTCCCGAAAGAAATACTGCGGAGACGGAGGCTTCCTCCGGCGTGCGCGATTTCAGATATTCGGCGACGATCGCGATCTTTTCGAGTTTTTTGGTGGTCGCGGCAATCCGCTCCGCAGCTTCAGCCAATTTGATCATGTGTTTGAATGGGGGCGCGAGCGTCCCGCTCGTGCGTCAGTCATTCGTGCATTATCATTTCTTCCGTCACCTCTTCGAATCCGGTGATGACCCCAGCACCAGCGGCGGACGCTCGCGCCCGCATTCGGTCCCCTCTAACTCCATTATATTTAGCCACTTACCGGAGCGTGCTCCATCGTAAACGAAGGTCGTGTGGTACCCTTGTGTTTCGAACCTCGATCGCTATAAGGATCATCTAACACTCATGCATTTCCTGCGAACATGGTGGCGTTTCCTGGTGGCCGTGCAATTATTGCCGGCGCTTGAAGGCGGCGAGGAAACGTTGGTCGGCGGCCAGGCCGTGCTTGAAGGCGTTATGATGCGCTCGCCGCATGCCTGGGCCATCGCCTGCCGCAAACCTTCCGGCGAAGTGTCCACTCACAGCGAACCGCTGGAGCGGCTGTCCGAGAAACGCAAATGGATGGCTTTGCCGGTCATTCGCGGAGTTGCGACACTCGGTCATGCGATGACGCTGGGTTTCCGCGCGCTGAAGTTTTCCGCCAATGTCGCCCTGGACGAACTGCAACCCGAGCCCGCGGCCGACAAGAAGAAGCTCGAAATTACCGGCTGGATGGCCACGGTCAACATCGTTATTTCGGTCGGTTTTTTTATTTTCATGTACAAGTTCCTGCCGCTGCTGGCAGCAACGGAACTGAAGCGGGTGAATCCCGTATTTGGTCAGCAGGTTATTTTCAACCTGGTGGATGGCGTCATCCGCATCGCTCTGTTCCTGCTTTTCATCTGGGGAGTTTCGCTGTGGAGCGATATTCGCCGGGTCTACGAATATCACGGTGCCGAGCACAAGACCGTATACGCCTTCGAAAACGGTGATCAGCTGAATACCCCGGCGGTGCAGAAATATTCGACCTTCCACCCCCGCTGCGGCACGAGTTTTCTGATGACGGTGATGATCATCTCAATCATGGTTTATATCCTGGTCGCAGCCGTGTTCCCGGTCACTACGTTTTGGGCGAAATTTGCCATTCGTATCGTGCTGCTGCCGGTCATAGCAGGCCTCTCTTACGAGATCATCCGCTTCGCCGCCAAACATCGTGGATCGCTCTTCGCCCTGATGACCGCCCCCGGCCTTTGGCTGCAGCGCATCACCACCCAACCCCCGTCCGACGACCAGGCCGAATGCGCCATCATCGCGCTGGATCACGCCATGGCCCTGGAAAAAGAGCGCGGCGGCGAATTGGTCATTGCTTAGCGGTTCCCCCGCGAATATTCTCTCCAAACTCTTTAAGTAATAGAATTGGATAGCGAAATCCCGCCCAATTTGTGGGCTGAGGACTGATGACCGACGACTGACGACTTTATGTTTGACAGACTTGACCAAATCGAAGCCCGCTACGAGGAACTGACGCAGGCGCTTGCCTCGCCGGACATTGCCAACGACTCGGCCAAGTATCAGAAGACGGCCAAGGCGCACAGCGAAGTCTCGTCTATCGTCGAAAAATATCGCGAGTTCAAAGACCTGACGCGCGGCATTGCTGAGAGCAAAGCCGTCCTGGTGGACGAAAAAGATCCCGACATGCGGGCCTACGCTCAGGAAGAACTCGACAAGCTGGAAGCCCGCGTTGGTGGCGTGGAAGAAGACCTCAAAGTGCTGTTGCTGCCCAAGGATCCGAACGACGAAAAAGATGTCATCCTTGAAATTCGCGCCGGCACCGGTGGCGACGAGGCCACTCTCTTCGCCGCCGAAATGTTCCGGATGTATACCCGATATGCCGAGACGCAGGGCTGGAAAGTCGAAGTGCTCTCCACCTCGGACTCCTCGGTCGGCGGCATGAAAGAAGTGATCGCCATTATCGAAGGCCAGCGGGTTTTTTCGCGGTTGAAATATGAGAGCGGCGTGCACCGTGTGCAGCGCGTTCCTGCCACTGAACAGCAGGGACGGGTGCATACTTCCGCGGTCACCGTCGCTGTCCTGCCCGAGGCCGAGGACGTCGACATCAAGATTGAAGCCAAAGACCTGCGAATCGATACTTTCTGCTCCTCTGGACCGGGCGGACAGTCCGTGAACACGACGTATTCCGCAGTTCGCATCACGCACATTCCGACCAACACAGTCGTGAGCTGCCAGGACGAGAAGTCGCAGATCAAGAACCGCGAAAAAGGCATGCGCGTGTTGCGTGCCCGTCTTTACGAGATGGAAATGCAGAAGCAGCAGGATGCGCTGGCCAAGGAACGCAAAGCCATGGTGGGCTCAGGCGACCGCAGCGAAAAGATCCGCACTTACAATTTCCCGCAAAACCGCGTGACCGACCACCGCATCGGCTTGACCATGCACCAACTCGAGCAGGTGATGGACGGCAAGCTGCAACCCATGATCGAGGCTTTGGTCAGTCACTATCAATCGGAAAAAATGAAGGCAGAGACGACGCACGCGTAGGGCAGAGCCTGTCCTGAGCGAAGTCGAAGGATGTCCTCACCAGCCCAACGGTTTCAGCCTTGGCTTGGTGTGGTCGCGGGCGGCCCGCCCGGGTGCCAGCGGCGGAAGCTACTCTCATTGGTTCTGAAATGGACACCCGCAGCGGATGCGCCCCTGGCTTTTGGCGGACAGGAGTGTCCGCCCCACACGAGAAAATCTTGTGTTCAAATAATCTCCGTGACGCTTCGCGACGCCCTTTCGTCCGCCATCTCGCGCCTCACCGCCGCCAACGTCCCTTCGCCACGCATGAACGCCGAACTCCTGCTCATGTTCACCCTGGAATGCGACCGCGCCTATCTTCACGCCCATCCCGAACGCAAACTTTCCACGGATGAACAAACCCGATACACCAAGGCACTGACCGAGCGCGAACGCGGCATGCCCGCCCAATACATCACCGGACATCAGGAATTCTGGGGCATGGATTTCATTGTCACGCCTGCGGTGCTCATTCCCCGTCCCGAAACCGAGCATGTGATCGAGACGGTTTTGGAATGTGTAGGGCGGACGCCCTCGCCCGCCGATTTTTTACGCATCGTCGACGTCGGAACGGGTTCAGGGGCATCGCGATCGCCTTGACCAAAGAACTGCCTCACGCCGAAATTCACGCCACGGATATTTCGCCCGCGGCACTGGAAATAGCCCGAGCCAACGCCGCTCGTCATCAATTCGAAGCTCGAATCAAATTCCATCAAACGGATTTACTTCAGGGGTTTGAGCGCGGCAGTTTCGATTTCGTGGTTTCCAATCCGCCCTATGTTGGCGAATCGGAAGAAGACCAGGTACAACTCGAAGTCCGCAATCATGAGCCGCGCAATGCGGTTTTTGCTGGGGACACCGGGCTGGAAGTGATCGAGCGCCTCATTCCGCAAGCTCGTGAATCGCTGAAACCCGGCGGCTGGCTGGTGATGGAAATTAGCGGCACCATCGCCGAGCGGGTGCGCGAGTTGCTGGCAGGCTGGAACGATGTGCATATGATGAACGATTTGCAGGGAATTCCGCGAGTGGTATCGGCGCAAAACCATTAACCACGAAGGACACTAAGGTTCACGAAGGAAATCCCAAAGTGCTAATCGTGGGAAGTCCTTCGTGCACCTTAGAGTCCTTCGTGGTTACATGATTTAGGTTTCGCCGACGGTAGCCGGCTGGATCTCTTCCACATCCACCCATTTCGTGGGATACGAGCCGGTATAGCAGGCGGTGCAGTAGGTAGTCTTCTCGCCGTCGGCGCAGGCTTTCTTCATTCCATCCAGCGAGAGATATGCCAGCGAATCGGCGCCGATGAATTCGCGAATTTCGTCCACCGTCTTGTTCGCTCCAATCAGTTCTTTTTTGGACGGCGTATCCACCCCGTAAAAGCACGGGGAAACCGTTGGCGGACAAGAGACACGCATGTGTACTTCTTTCGCGCCTGCATTGCGGATCATGCGGACGATCTTGCGGCTGGTGGTGCCGCGCACGATGGAGTCGTCGATCAGTACCACGCGCTTGCCTTCAAGCAGAGTACGCACCGGATTCAGCTTGAGCTTCACTCCGAAGTCGCGCACGCTTTGCCGCGGCTCGATGAAGGTGCGTCCCACGTAATGATTGCGGATGAGTCCAAAGCGAAAAGGGATGCCGCTTTCCGCAGCGTAACCGACTGCCGCAGTCACGCCGGAGTCGGGAACAGGCACGACGAGATCGGCGTCAGCTGGGGCTTCCCGCGCCAGCTGTCGTCCCAGACCTTCGCGGCTGACTTGCACCGCGCGTCCAAACACCATGCTGTCGGGCCGCGAGAAATATACGTGCTCGAAAATGCAGCTCGATTGCGGCGCCGCGGGAGAATAGAAGCGCGATGTGATGCCTTCGGGCCCCACAATCACCAGTTCGCCGGGCTTGACCTCGCGTTCATAGGTCGCGCCGATCAGATCGAACGCGCAGGTCTCGGAGGCAAACACGATGGTGTCCTGCCGCTGCCCTTCGAGGCGTGGAATTCTTCCCATGTTTAGAGGACGGAATCCACGCGGATCGCGCGCCGCAAAAACCCGGTCCGAACTGAGCATCACCAGTGAGAACGCGCCTTCGACGCGACGCAGCGCATCGGCCATTGCGTCCGGCAGGGTCTGTTCTTTCGACAGTGCGATCAGGTGGACGATAACTTCAGTATCGCTATTGGTCTGGAAGATCGAACCTTGCGCCTCCAGGCGATGCCGAATTTCCTGAGCATTCACCAGGTTGCCGTTGTGGGCCAGCGCAATCATGCCCTTGTTCGATTGCACCATGATGGGCTGGGCGTTGAACAAAGCGGAGTCGCCGGCGGTGGAGTAACGCGTGTGCCCAATGGCAAGCGCCCCGTGGAGCGGCAATAACACGTCTTCGGTAAAGATATCGGCGACCAGTCCCATGGCGCGATGGGCGCGCAAACTCAGGCCGTTGGAGGTGACGATGCCTGCCGATTCCTGCCCGCGATGTTGCAGCGCGTGCAACCCGAGGTAAGCCAGTTTTTCCGCCTCAGGGTGAGCATAAATTGCCACCACGCCGCATTCGTCATGGAATTTATCGAACGCCATTTAGCTATCAGCCCTCAGCTTTCAGCCACCACAACCCACGTAGGGGCGGACGCTTCGTCCGCCCAGCCGAGCGAAGCTCGGCAAGATGTTCTCAATCAGCCGCCATCGTTTCTATTTCTGTCCGAAGCGCTTTCTCCAGCGCGCTCTCATACACGCCCCGCAATTCGGAGATCGCCGCCGACACTACCACCCGGCCATCGATCTTGATTTCAATTCGCTCCGGCACCGTTTCTCCAATTATTTCTGCTGAGATGCCGTATTTTAACGCCACTTGTTGGATTCTGCCGAAGTTCTCGCGGTCGCAAGAGATCACAACGCGGCTCGCGTCTTCGCCAAACAGGACGAACTCCGGTGGCAGACCCAAGCGACGTCAGATCGACATTCATTCCAATGCCTTTAGCCAGCCCGGACTCGACCAGTGTCACCGCGATTCCGCCGTCCGAACAGTCATGGGCTGAATTCATAATTTCGATTTGAGCTATCTCTACCAGCGCCTTCTGCAATCCCGCCTCTTTTTCCAGTTCCAGATCCGGAGGATATCCCCAGACCGCGCCCAGAATTTCCTTGGCATATTCGGAAGATCCGAAAGCGGATTCGGCATCGGTCGCATCGCCGGGTTCTGCGCCACGCAAGAGCACGATCGCCTGCCCGGTCTCGCGGAACTCCGGACGCACCGCCTTGTGCACATCTTCCAGAGTACCGACCACGCCCAGAACCGGCGTGGGATAAATTCCTTCGCCCAGAGTCTCGTTGTAAAAGCTGACGTTGCCTCCAGTGATGGGAATTTCGAGTTCTTCGCACGCTTTGGTGATGCCGTCAATCACCTGCGAAAATTGCCACATGATGTGCGGTTTTTCGGGATTGCCAAAGTTCAGGCAGTTGGTGCCGCCGATCGGGGTCGCACCGGCGCAAGCCACGTTGCGCGCGGCTTCCGCGACGGCATGCATCGCGCCCAGCCGGGGATCGAGGTAGCACCAGCGTCCGTTGCCGTCGAGCGCCATGGCCAGCCCGCGCTGCGAGCCTTTAATGCGGATCACTCCGGCATCGCCCGCGCCCGGACCTTCCACCGTGTTGGTCTGCACCATGTGATCGTATTGCTGCCAGATCCAGCGCTTGCCGCAGATGTTCGGGCTGGCCAGCAAACGCTTCAGATTGTCCGTAAGATCGGAGCCTTCCGCCAGCTTGACGTGCTCCGGCATTTCGCGCGGCACGGGCGGCTCCCATCGCTCCAGCGGACGTTTGTAGACCGGCGCGTCGTCGGTGAGCGCCTCGTTGGGAATGTCGGCGACGACTTCTCCGTGTTGCAGCACGCGCATCTTGCCATCGCGAAGTGACGCGGCCGACTTCGACTGCATCCAGTCCCCATTTTTCGAAGACGCGAAACACTTCCTGCTCGCGGCCTTTTTGCGCCACCAGCAGCATGCGCTCCTGCGATTCGCTCAGCATGATTTCGTAAGCGGTCATGCCGGTTTCGCGCTGCGGCACGAGATCGAGTTCGATTTCAGTGCCCACGTGGCCGCGCGCGCCCATTTCGCAGGTGGAGCAGGTGAGCCCGGCAGCGCCCATGTCCTGGATGCCGACGATGGCGCCGGTCTGCATGGCTTCAAGACAGGCTTCGAGCAAAAGCTTTTCGAGAAACGGATCGCCTACCTGCACATTGGGCCGCTTGGCTTCCGAGGCTTCGCTGAATTCCTCGCTGGCCATGGTGGCGCCGTGAATGCCGTCGCGTCCGGTCTTCGATCCCACATAAATTACGGGATTGCCTTCGCCCGAAGCCTTGGCGTAGAAAATCTGGTCGCGCCGGACTAGTCCCAGAGCGAATGCGTTGACCAGCGGATTTCCGGAGTAGCAAGACTCAAACTTGGTTTCGCCGCCCAGGTTGGGAACGCCAAAACAATTTCCATAAGAAGCCACGCCGCTGACCACGCCCTCAAGCACGGATTGATTCTTGTGAATGTCTTTGTCGGATGTGAACGCCACAGAGCTGCTGCGGGGACGGGTCTCTGACCCGTCCGGTCGCCGCCAGGCGACGCAGCTATCGGCCCAAACCGCAGCGAGTCCATCACCGCCACCGGCCGCGCGCCCATGGTGAAAATATCGCGCAAAATTCCGCCCACGCCGGTAGCCGCGCCCTGAAACGGCTCGATGAAACGAAGGATGATTGTGCGATTCGATTTTGAAAGCGCAAGCCCAGCCGTCGCCGATGTCGATGATGCCGGCATTTTCCCCCGGCCCCTGCACCACCAGCCGGCTGCGCGTCGGCAGCCGCTTCAAGTGCACGCGCGAAGATTTGTAAGAGCAATGCTCGCTCCACATCACGCTGAAGATGCCCAGTTCGGTGATGGTGGGCACGCGTCCGCCGAGCAATTGTTTGATCTTTTCGTATTCGTCGGGCGTGAGGCCATGTTCCCGGATGATCTCGGGAGTAAGAGCTGGAGCTGAAGAAGGAGTCATATGGGGAAATTATATTGTCGCACAAGTGGCGCCGGCGTCCCGCCGGCTGTCGGGTGGGCGGTCCGCCCACCCCATCGGGTCGGCCAGAGGCCGGTGCTACTTTGCCGCGCCGACTTATACTGTCCCGAATGAAGTCCGTCATCGTCGGTACCGCGGGACACATCGACCACGGAAAGACCGCGCTGGTAAAGGCCCTTACCGGCATTGATGCCGATCGCCTGGAAGAAGAGAAGCGCCGCGGCATCACCATCGATATCGGTTTTGCTCACCTCGAACTGCCTATGCCCGACGGCGAAACTCTGCGACTGGGTTTTGTCGATGTCCCCGGACACGAGCGTTTCGTCCGCAACATGCTGGCTGGCGTGGGTGGAATCGATCTCGTCCTGCTGGTGATTGCCGCCGATGAATCCATCAAGCCTCAGACCCGCGAGCATTTCGATATCTGCCGCCTGCTCTCCGTGCGAAGCGGAATTGCTGTCCTGACCAAGTCCGACCTGGTCGACCGCGAGACTCTGGACATCGTGCGGCTGGAGGTCGAAGAATTTCTTCGCAATTCATTTCTGGACCCCGCACATTCCTCCGTCGTCGCCGTCAGTTCGCTGACGGGCGCCGGTCTCGAAGATCTCAGGCAGGCGCTGGTGAAGGCCGCGGCCGAGATTCCTGCGCGAGATTCTTCCGCGTTGGCGCGTCTTCCCATCGACCGCGTATTCACCATGAAAGGCTTTGGCGCCGTGGTGACGGGTACGCTGATTTCCGGCACGATTCACAAAGAAGATGAGCTGGAAGTTTTTCCGTCTGGCCAGCACGCGCGCGTACGTGGTGTTCAGGTGCATGGACAGGCGGCAGAGCAAGCCGTAGCCGGTCAGCGAACGGCGTTGAATCTGGCTGGAGTTACCACGCAAGACCTGGCGCGTGGCATGGCGTTGGCGCCGCCCTCGACCTTTCACGCGACATCACGTCTGGACGTTTCGCTCGCGCTGCTTCCGTCCGCGAAACCATTGAAAGATCGCACTCGCGTGCACCTGCATGCCTATACCTTCGAAAGCATCGCCACTGTTGTTCTCCACGTACCGAAGCAAGTTTTGCCAGGAGAGACGGCTCTGGCCCAGCTACGTTTGACCGAACCCACGCTCCTGCTGCCGGGAGACCGCTTCATCATGCGCCAGTTCTCGCCGATCATGACCATCGGTGGAGGTAGAGGTGCTCGACGCGTCGCCAGTTCCTCGAATGCCAGGGCTGGAGACGTTCCTGAAGACGATGGCGGACGGCGATGCTCATGCGGTGATATTGGCTCGCATCGCACGCCGAGGTCACGCTGGAATCAACGTCGCGCAATTGATCGCCGAAACAGGCTGGCCGAGGCCAGTGATCGAAACACATGTAGCTCGGCAGATCGGCGAAGAACAGGTTGCGCGAATCGGCGACCGGGTTTTGCACATGCCTGCGCTGCAAGGATTGAAATCGTCGATCGTCAGTGCGGTCGCCAGTTTTCAGAAGAGGAACCCGCTGGTTGCGGGAATCAGCCAGGAAGAACTACGTGACCAAGCGCAAGTCTCCGGCGAAGTGTTTCCTTTCGCGCTGGAAATGCTGGTCCGCGAAAAGAAGCTGGAAACTGTCGGAGAGATTGTCCATCTGCCGGGACGCGTGGTTGTGATGAAAGACGAAGAGGCGGAATCGAAGAAAATTATTGAGCACGCCTTTGCTTCCGCCGGCTTGAAGGTGCCCGCACTAAAAGATGTACTCGCCAGCCTGAAAGTCGACAAAGTCCGAGCGCAAAAAATTGTCACCTTATTATTGCGTGACAAAGTACTGGTGAAAATATCGGAAGACCTGGTCTTCCATAGCGCCGCCCTGCTCGACTTGCGCCGGCGCGTGTCATCGGAGAAGACAAAGTCGTCCAGGATCGACGTCGCCCGCTTCAAAGATTTGACCGGAGTGAGCCGGAAATATGCCATCCCGCTGCTGGAATACCTGGATCGCGAACGCGTGACGCGAAGAGTGGGGGAGGAGCGTGTGATCCTGTAGCGCCGGAGGCCGGCGCTACCAAGAATCAGCGTCCGTATAATAAAGCGCGAGGCGCGTAAATCCTTCGCTGGACCGAGTTCCCTAGCTGTCTCTGGAGATCGAGAGGAAATCTGCCGATGCTTTCAATTCGTCCTGCTCTTGCCGGCGACGTGCCCGCATTGAACCTGCTCATTCGTGAACTGGCGGAATTCGAGCGCCTTCCGGTTGCAGTCACTGAGGCAGATTTGCTGCGCGATGGCTTTGGCGAATCACCAAGATTTCGAGCACTGGTAGCGGAGTGGGACGGCCGGCCCGCCGGCTATGCATTCTTTTTCGACTACTACTCGACATTCGAAGGCCGCGCCGGATTGTTTCTTGAAGATATCTTTGTCCGCGACCAGTATCGAGGGAAGGGAATCGGCAAAGCTCTGCTGTCCCGCGTCGCGTCGGTGGCGCGGGAAGAAAAATGTTTTGGCGTGCGCTGGCAGGTGCTCGACTGGAACACTCCGGCAATCGATTTCTACAAAAATCTCGGCGCACGGTTTCTGGACGAATGGAAAACCGTAAGCCTCGATGGAGAAGCTCTGGCGCGGGTGGCTGCGAACGCTCGCGAACGGAGTTCCGAATGACGGCAACAGTGCGCGTGATCGGCGCCGGCCTCGCCGGATCGGAAGCCGCATGGCAGTGTGCCAGGCGTGGCGTGGCGGTTGAACTCTGGGAGATGCGTCCCGTGCGTTCCACGCCCGCGCACCAGACCGCCGACTTCGCGGAACTGGTCTGCTCCAACTCACTGAAGTCCGACAGCCTGAATACTGCGCCCTGGCTGCTTAAGGAAGAAATGCGCCGGGCAGGGTCGCGCCTGCTCGAGATCGCGCGCGAGTGCGCTGTCCCCGCCGGGCACGCGCTGGCCGTAGATCGTGCGACTTTCGCTGCCAATGTCACGGCCGCACTATCGCGTGAGCCGCTGATTACGGTCCGGCGGGAAGAAATCACACTCATTGACGAAGCCCAGATCACGATCATCGCCACCGGACCGCTGACTTCCGATGCCCTTTCCAGCGAGATCGCTCGGCTGAGCGGTTCCACCCATTTGTATTTTTTTGATTCCATCAGCCCGATTGTTGAAGCTGATTCCATCGACATGTCGAAGGTTTACCTGGCGGCGCGTTACGACAAGGGTTCGGCCGACTACATCAACTGTCCCATGTCGAAAGAAGAGTATGACCGCTTTTGTGATGCGCTGGTAGCCGGGCAATCGGTCGAGGATCGTGACTGGGAGAAGCTGAACTATTTCGAAGGCTGTCTGCCCATCGAAGAAATTGCACGCCGGGGGCGCGATACGCTGCGCTTCGGCCCCATGAAGCCGGTTGGGCTCAAAGATCCCCGCACCGGAAGGATTCCCTACGCTGCGGTACAACTGCGGCAGGAAAATCTACGGGCTGATTCCTACAACCTGGTGGGGTTTCAAAATCACCTGAAATTCGGAGATCAGGCTCGCGTGCTGCGCCTGATTCCAGGCCTCGAGAACGCCCGCTTCCTGCGCTACGGACAGATCCATCGCAACACATACATAAACGCCCCGACACTGTTATCGGAATCGCTGCAAATGAAATCGTATCCGCGAATATTTTTTGCCGGCCAAATTTGCGGAGTCGAAGGCTACGTCGAATCCATCGCCACGGGCCTGATGGCTGGTATTCATGCCGCGGCTCTGGTCTCGGGAGCGGAGCCGGTGCCCCCGCCGCGTCCCAGCGCGTTCGGTTCGCTGGTGCATTACGTCACCCACGCCGCGGCCAAAAATTTCCAACCCGCCAACATCACGTTCGATCTCCTGCCGCCCCTGGAGCATAAAGTCCGCGATCGCCAGGAGCGGCATCGCGAGCAGTGCGATCTGGCGTTAAAGCACTTTGATCAATGGCTTGAGAAGTGTGGGACGGACACTCTTGCCCGTCGCCTTTGACACAGATTTCAGGCCATTACAACAAACTTCAGCACTCCTCAAAGGTCAACTTCAAAGGCGTCGGACAGGAGTGTCCGACCCACACCCAAATCCTCTGAACAAAATCAGGCCGATTTTCGTATATGGAATTGAAGGGCCGCAGACCGCCTTCCGGCTTACGTTCGGACGGCATCCGCGTCCATACAACAATGGTTTTACGCGACCTCATCGGCGACGTGTTACGCACCCTTTGGTCCCACAAGTTACGCACGTTCCTGACCATGTTCGGAATCGCCTGGGGAATCGTCTCCATTGTTCTGATGGTGGCAGCTGGCGAAGGTCTGCGTAAAGGACAGGAAGAGCAGGCCCGCAACCTCGGCAAGGACATACTGATCGTTTTCCACGGACGCACCAGCACGCAGGTTGGAGGGGTTCGGGCCGGACGCGAAGTGCACTGGGAAGACGCCGACGTTGCGGCCGTGCAGGTCGGGTCGCCCGACTGTGAATACGCAATTCCCGAGCTGGAGCGAAACGACGTCCGAGCCCACAGCAACTACAACAATGCCGCGTTCACAGTGACAGGGTCTCATCCTCCGTTTGGATACATTCGCAGCCTCGACGTAGGCGATGGACGTTTTTATAACTGGGAGGATCAGAAAGAGGCGCGTCGCGTAGCCTTCATGGGTAGCGATGCGGCCAAGCAGTTGTTTCCCGGCCGCAATCCCGTCGGCGAGGACGTCTATCTGAATGCATTTCCCTACAGAGTCATCGGTGTAATGGCCACCAAGAAACAGGATTCCAGTTACGACGGATGGGACGTCAACAAGATATTCATTCCGTTCGCCGCCATGCGGCGCGATTTTCCCGACAAGCCTCCGGGTACGTCCACAACTTTCGATCAGTTGCTGGTCACGCCCCGGTCGGTGGAACAGCATAAAGAGTGCAAGCGCGAAGTTCAGACGGTCCTGGGAAGGATGCACAACTTCGATCCTCATGACAAAGAAGCCTGTCCTATCTGGGACACGGTGCAGGAAGCCAAAGCATTTCGCCAGATGACCAATGGGATGAAATATTTTCTGGGCGCGGTCGGCATCGTAACCCTGTTTCTCGGCGGCCTGGGCGTTATGAACGTGATGATGGTTGCGGTTCGTGAAAGAACACGCGAGATCGGGGTGCGTAAGGCGCTAGGCGCGCCCGCGCACACGATTCTCAAACAGTTCTTTATCGAAGCCCTGCTGATCGCGTCTATCAGCGGCGCCCTCGGGATGGCAATCGCGTACGGCATCTGCTTCCTCGTGAACCTGCTGCCCATGCCGGATTTCTTCGCCGGATTGATTGCCACCTGGCAATCCGGTCTGATCGCATGCGCGCTGCTGGGCATCATCGCGGTGTTCTCGGCGCTGTATCCCGCGCGCAGGGCCGCATCCATCGATCCTATTGAAGCGCTGCGCTATGAGGCGGGAGGATGAAAAGCTTGAACCACAGAGGGCACCGAGGAACCAGAGAAAGCCGAAAAACGGTCGACTGTCCTTCCGCGATTTCCTCGGTGTCCTCCGTGTTCTCTGTGGTCAGCTGGTTTAAAGCATGCTGACTGAAATCATTCTCGAAGCCTGGATCGCGCTTCGCCGCAACTACACGCGCACCCTGCTCACCATGCTGGGCATCGTCTGGGGAATCGCCACGGTCACGCTGCTGATCGCTTACGGCAGCAGTTTCCGCCGCATCCTGGTGGGCGGGTTTGACGCGTTCGGAAAGAGCGTTGTCGTCTGCTGGCCGCAGCAAACCAGCGAGCAGCCCGGCGGACAGCGCGCCGGCAAGAAAGTGCGTCTCGAACAGGCAGACCTCGACATCGTCAAGGAGACGGCGCCGCTGGTGAAGCACGTGTGCCTGGAAACCGTGAATCGCCCGGGCATCAGCTATGGCGAACGAATGGTGGGCACCGCCGCCATACGCGGGGTTTGCCCGGAGTACGGCGAGATGCGCAATGAAGTCCCGTCGGAGGGCCGCTGGATTTCCGCGGGAGACGAACTGGAGCGCCGCCGCGTTGCATTTTTGGGTGGCCGGGTACGCGAGCAGTTGTTCAGTGGGCGCCCCGCGATCGGCGAAACAGTGCAGATCGGCGGCGTCCACTTCACCGTGATCGGCGTGATGGCCCGTAAGATCCAGTTAAGCAATTATTTTTCGAGCGACGACGATTCCGTCTGGATTCCTTACAGCGCCGCCGGCGATATCTGGAACACGAAATACGCTGCTGTCATGGTCTTCGAGCCGGTGGCGCCCCAGTTTGAACGCAAAGCCGAAGCCCAGGTGCTGGCTGCCATCGCGAACCGGCAGCAATTTTCTCCCACTGACAAAAAAGCATTTCAAATGTTCGGACGCGACGAGTTCCGCCCCGTCATCGACGGTTTGACCATCGGCCTGCAGGTGCTGCTCACCTTCGTCGGCACGCTGACTCTCGGGATTGGCGGCGTCGGCGTGATGAACATCATGCTGGTCTCGGTCGATGAACGCATCCGCGAGATCGGCTTGCGGCGCGCGCTGGGCGCGAAGAAGTGGCAGATCAAACTCCAGTTTCTGGCCGAGACTTTGCTGATCATGATCCTGGGCGGAGCGGCCGGCGTTCTGCTTTCTTACGCGATCGCCGCCGCCGTAGGTACGCTGCCGCTCATGGGCCCGCTCTTTGAAGATGACTCTGGCAAGGCCGACATCCATCTTCAGATTTCGCTGGCAACGGTCATGCTGTCCAGCCTGGTGCTGCTCGTGGTAGGCGTCGCCAGCGGGATGGTTCCGGCTCTGCGCGCCTCGAAGCTGGACCCGGTAGAAGCGCTGCGCTACGAATGAGGAATGCCCCCGCTCTGTCATCCTTCGCTCGCTTTCGTCCAGCTTCGGACGAAAGACTTCACTCAGGATGACAACGCATGCAGTGTTGAATCGAACGGCAGACGCCTATCGCAGCGGAAGTTTTGGTGAACGTCTCTTCCGAACTTGACGTACCTCGTGCTTCGCAGTAACTTTTGCCAACCGCGATCTTCCGAGGTGCGATTTGCCGATTTCCGCTATCGACGCGATATCTCCGGCCTTCGAGCATTCCAGGCAGCAATTGGTGCGTCCCTTCCGGGCCGGCCAGTGGGCGAAGTTGGGCCTGGTTGGATTGCTGGCTGGCGAAATGGGCTCGGGCGGTGGCGGAGGCTGCAATCCCGGCAGCTTTCGAATGCCGCATCCGAACCATACGCAGCGTCTGCTGGACACCGGATTCCCGGCAATCACTCCCGCGCTTACCGCGTCCCTGATCGCGGTGCTGATCGTTACCGGATTTTTTCTGTTCATCTTCTTCTTGTACGTGAACAGCGTGATGCGTTTCGTTCTTTTCGACAGCGTAGTAGCGAAAGAATGCCGCATCTGGCCAAGCTGGGTGCGGCGACAGGGTCCGGGACGCCGCTTCTTTGTGTGGCAGATTCTGCTCAGCCTGGGATCGATCATGGGCTTCACCATTCTGGTCGGGATTCCCGCGGGCTTTGCCTTTCTCGTGGGATGGCTCAAAGCACCCAAAGAACACATGATCCCGCTCATCCTGGGCGGCATGGCGCTGTTTTTCGTGCTCTTCGTATTCGTCATGTTGCTGCTGCTGATCCACGTGATGACCAAGGATTTCGTGGTGCCGCAAATGGCGCTGGAAGAAATCGGCGCCTTCGAAGGCTGGCGCCGGCTCTGGCTTCAGATCAAAACCGAGAAGCTTGGCTACGCCGGTTATATCGGAATGAAGATCGTGCTGGCGATCGGCGCCGCGATCATTCTTGGCATCGTGTCCGGCATCGTGTTCCTGCTGTTTCTGATTCCAATCGGCGGACTCGGCGCCGTGGCCGTGATTGGCGGCATGGCTGCGGGACTTACCTGGAACCTTTACACCATCACGCTGGCGATTGTTGTCGGAAGCATTGCGATTTTCTCTTTGCTGTATGTAATCTCGCTGGTTTCCGTTCCCGCTGTAGTTTTCTTTCCGGCGTATTCGATCTATTTTTTCGCGGCGCGCTATCCCGCGCTGGACGCGTTGATTCATCCCGCTCCGCCGGTGGTGTTGCCTCCGCCACCTCCGCCGGATGAGCCACCACCTCCAGAGCCGCCGCCGTTGTTGCCCACGCCCGCGCCGATCTAAAAATAAACTGTCATCCCGAGCGCCGCTCGCGCCGCGCTTGCGCGGTAAGAGCAAGTCGAGGGACCTTGCGTTTACAGGCACTGATCATCTGATAGGGGTCGTTCGACTGCGCCACGCGCGTTTTGCACGCGAAACGTATGACTCTGCTCATGATGACAAAGGTCATCGAAATGGGGGTTACGCCAACGCTCCGGGCAAGCTATAATGAGCAAGGAATGTCGCCCGATGCGCCATCAAAGCCCCAATTCGCACTTGCCCGCGTGCTGGCTGCACTTCCTGGTGTGTCCGCGACGACATTTGGCAGTGCTCCCCTCCCAGGCACGACCCAGCTTGTTCGGTAGCGACTAGTTTTCGATCCTCCCAATCGATGTGGCTGAAGGGCTGAATTTGCCTTTTTCGGCGAGACCGCCCAGCCAACGACTGAAGACTGAAGACCGACGACTGCTTCTCCGGAGGATCCAATGACTACCAAGACTCTTGCAGGACCAAAACTGAAGACCGCCCTTCCCGGCCCCAACGCCAAGCGCATTCTCGCAGGCGATGAGAAGTACCTTTCGCCCTCGTACACCCGCTCCTATCCGCTGGTGGCCAGGCAGGGACGCGGCATTGTAATCACTGACGTCGACGGAAACGAATTCTTCGATTTCTCCGCCGGCATCGCCGTGACTTCGACCGGACACTGCCATCCTGATGTCGTGGCCGCGATCCAGAATCAGGCTGGCGAACTGATCCATATGTCAGGCACGGATTTTTATTACGAAAGCATGGTCACGCTGGCCGAGCGCCTGTCGAAGATCGCGCCCATGCCCGGACCGCATCGCATTTACTACGGCAACTCCGGCACGGAGGCGGTCGAAGCCGCGCTCAAACTGGCGCGTTACCATACCAAGCGCCAGCAAGTGATTGCGTTCTTCGGCGCGTTCCACGGACGCACCATGGGCGCGCTCTCGCTGACCGGTTCGAAGCCGCAGCAGAAGCGCCGCTTCGGTACTGGGGTTCCGGGCGTCACGCATGTGCGCTATCCCGACGTTTACCGGAATTGTGACGGCAGCGCCCAGGAAGCGGAAAGTTTCGCTCTCGGATGCGCGCGTTTCATTGAAGACAAACTTTTCAAGACGACGCTCGCTCCCGAAGAAGTGGCGGCAATTTTTGTCGAGCCGGTGCAGGGCGAAGGCGGATACGTTGTCGCTCCCACGGTCTTCATGAAAGAGCTGCGCCGCATCTGCGATAAATACGGCATTCTGCTGGTCGCGGACGAAGTCCAAAGTGGAATGGGGCGCACCGGCAAGTGGTGGGCCATCGAGCATACCGGTGTGCAGCCGGACATTATCTGCTCGGCGAAGGGAATCGCTTCCGGCATGCCGCTCAGCGTGATGATGAGCCGCGCCGACATCATGGACTGGGTGCCGGGTTCGCACGCTTCAACTTTTGGCGGCAATCCGGTTTGCATCGCGGCTGCCTTGGCCACGCTCGACGTGATCGAGAAGGAAGGTCTGCTGGCGAACTCCGCCGAGGTTGGCAATCACATGCTGAAACGCATGGCGGACTGGCCCCGCAAGCACAAGCTGGTGGGCGACGTCCGCGGACGTGGCCTGATGGTCGGCGTCGAAATCGTCAAAGACAAAACCACCAAAGAGTATGGCGCGGACGAACGCGATCGCATCGTCGAACTGGCTTTCGAGCGCGGCCTGCTGTTCCTGGGTTGCGGTCCCAGCACGGTCCGTATCTCGCCGTCGCTGGTTGTCAGCAAAGACGAAGCCGATGTCGCAATCGATGTACTCGAAGAGTGCATAGAGCTGGCCAGCAAGCACGCATAGCTTGTGTGATCTGCCGTGGCCCTGTCTCGTCTTGTGTGGTCGCGGGCGACCCCGCCCGCGGTCTTTGACGTTGCCGGCTCCAAAGGCGAGAGCTGAATCCGGCAGCAATCTGCGGTGCTGTAAGGCTGCTTCATAGCCGGCGGACACTATCTCGCGGGCGAGGTCGCCCGCGACCACACAACATTATAGTTTGAGGATTTTGCATGAGCACAGGAACCATCGAACTCATCTACATCGCTCCCAGGGCGACGGAACCTACGCAGTCCGTGAATGAAGTCCTCGCCATCCCCGGAGTGGGGTTGAATGGCGATCGCTACGCCCTGCGGCAGGGAACTTTCTTCAAGCCCGAACCAGACTTCGAACTGACTCTGATCGAAGCGGAAGCGATCGAAGCGCTGAAGCGTGATTACAACGTGGAACTCGCGCCCGGCGAGTCGCGGCGCAATCTGGTCACGCGCGGAGTAGCTCTGAATCATCTGGTAGGACGCGATTTCCAGATTGGCGAAGTGAAAGCCCACGGCATTCGTCTCTGCGAGCCCTGCTCTCACCTCCAGCGCTTGACCGGAAAATCCGTCATCAAAGGATTGCTTCATCGCGGTGGGCTGCGGGCGCAAATCCTTACGCAAGGCGCTATTCGAGTTGGCGACGACGTACGCCCATAAGTACTAGCACTCGTGGGTTTCTCCTTGACACCACAACTTGGTGGAGCGAAACTCCGAATAGAGTTCTCTCTAAAATTTTGCATGGATTCTTATTCCATCCTGGACAACAGTCCCTCCCAGGCAGGGCCGGAAATTGCTCCGCTGAATCTCGCCTCCCTGGATCCCATCTCCGTCGACCAGAAATCTGCACTTCCTCCCGTACGCGAGACCCTGCGTTTCCCCGGTGAAGATGGCGGCAAATCGCTTAGCGAGATGGCCCAGCGCGATCTGGATGCCACGCTGCAATTGCTCGCCGAACGGGCCCAGTACATCACCGGAGCCTCAGGAGCAGCCATTGCTTTGCGCCAGGGCGACACTATGGTTTGCTGCGCCAGTTCGGGGTCCTCAGCGCCGGAACTGGGAGCGCATTTGCAGATTGATTCCGGACTGTCCGGCGAAAGCGTTCGCACCCGCCAGGTCTTGCAGTGTGACGACGCGGAAAACGATCCGCGGGTGAACCGCGATAGCTGCCGCGCCTTCGGGATCGCATCCGTGGTCGTGATGCCCCTGATCCGCGGAGAAGAAGTGTACGGCGTCTTCGAGTTGCTCTCCAGCCGTCCCCGGGCTTTTGAAGAACGCGACTTCATCGCGCTCAATCGCCTGGCGGAAATGATCCAGACGGCAGTCGAGCATTCCGACGCAGCCCATCGCGCCGAAAAAGAATTGAGCCAGCCCGCGGTCGGGTTGAACTCTGCATCGATCACGAGTACCCCACCGATCACAAGACAAACCGGGTCGCCTAAAGTCGAGGCCCATCTTTCCGGCGACGTTCTCGATGAAGATTCCGTAGAGCCGCCCAGGAGTTCAGACATTCTGGTCGTAGCCACTGAAGCCCCGGCCGTAATCGCAGCGCCTGTCGCGGTCGCAGCGCTCGTCGAGGGCTCTGAGTTGGCGAATGTTTCTCAGGAAGAACTGGGCGCAACCGGCGAACCATCTTCGATCGGAACGATTGCATTCGGGAATCTTGGCAAATGCGCGACTTGCGGCTTCCCGGTGTCGGAAGGCCGAAAATTGTGTCTGGATTGTGAAGCCGCCTCTCCCGACGCAGTTTCAAACGGCCCCGATATTCCCGGAGGGTTCGGCGAAGAACCCAACAGCTGGGTGCGATCGCACATGTATCTCATCGGCGCCGCCATAATCACGGTAGCCACGATCGCCTTGCTGGCCTGGCGCCTCTAACACCTCTCTGTCATCATCAGCGGAGTAACCGCTTTGCGAAGTCGAAGGACCTCTGTAAGCGGTACCGGTTCATACGCCTGTGGGCTTTCCCCTGCGCTACCCCACATTCCCAAAGCGTCGTCACTATAGCGGTCTTTCGACTTCGCAGGAAGTTCGCAAAGCCAACTTCTGTGCGCTCAAGATGACAAAACACAACCGCCCAAAGGTGACACGAACAAACTCAGCGGAAGCTGCGGATCTTTGCGTAGTGTATGCCTCTGACGGCCTGATAAATGTGTACGCTGTCTAACCCCGGCCCTCACATTGACTTGCCAGTAACCGCAGCCTAACATCGTGAAATCATTTTTGGAGCTTTCTGGCTGATGCAGGGCGAAACTATCTCCCATTACCGGATCTTGCACCAGCTTGGTGGCGGGGGGATGGGCGTCGTCTACGAAGCCGAGGACGTCAACCTTGGCCGCCACGTCGCTCTCAAGTTTTTGCCTGGCGAACTGGAAAAAGACCCGCTGGCTCTGGAGCGTTTTCAGCGTGAAGCCCGGGCGGCCTCCGCTTTGAATCATCCCAACATCTGCACCATCTATGAGATTGGCCAGACCGACGGCCGTTTCTTTATCGCGATGGAGCTGATGGAGGGACAAACCCTCAAGCAGCGCATCGGCAAGCAGCCGCTGGAAATGGACGTGCTCACCGACCTGGCCATCCAGATCGCGGACGCCCTCGACGCTGCTCATTCCAAGGGCATCATCCATCGCGACATCAAGCCCGCGAACATTTTCATCACCAACCGCAACCAGGCCAAGGTGCTGGATTTTGGCCTCGCGAAGCAGACTCTTAAGGCGGAAGCCCTCATGGGAGGCATCACCGCCGGGTCGAAAGAGACGGTCGATGAAGAACTGCTCACCAGTCCGGGCTCGACCGTCGGGACGGTCGCCTACATGTCTCCCGAGCAGGCGCGCGGCAAAGACCTTGATACCCGTACAGATCTGTTTTCTTTCGGTGCCGTGCTCTATGAGATGTCGACCGGAGCGCTGCCTTTTCGGGGCGACACGTCTCCCGTAATCTTCGAAGCCATTCTGAATCGTGCTCCCGTGTTGCCGGTGCGGTTGAATCCTGACGTGCCGCTGCAACTCGAAGAGATCGTCACCAAGCTGTTGGAGAAGGACCGCGACCTGCGCTACCAGAGCGCCTCCGAAGTGCGTGCCGACCTGAAACGGTTGAAGCGTGATACCGAATCAGGATTGCTTTCCGCCGCGACGAGTTCCGCCACACTGCGTGCCGCGCGTGATAGAAAGCCGGGCCGCATGTGGAACCTGATCGTGATGGCCATTGTCGTCCTCGCTGTGATCGGTTTGGTGACGACTGTTTTTCTGCGCCGGACGCGCGCCGTCATGACCGACCGCGACGCAATTCTGGTGACCGATTTTGTGAATACCACTGCCGACCCGGTCTTCGATGGCACCCTCAAAAAGGCGCTGGCCGTGGATCTGGAGCAGTCTCCATACCTGAACGTCTTTCCCGACCAGAAAGTGCGGCAGACATTGCAATTCATGGGGCGCGCTCCCGATGAGCGCATCACCGGCGACGTAGGACGCGAAATCTGCCAGCGTGCCGGCATCAAAGCCATGCTCAATGGCTCCATCGCCAATCTGGGCAGCCAGTATGTGATCACGCTGGATGCGGTCAATGCCGGGACGGGCGAATCCCTGGCCCGCGAAGAAGTGCAGTCCTCGAGCAAGGAAGCGGTGCTGAACTCGTTGCATCAGGCTGGGTCGAGCCTGCGCAAGAAGCTGGGAGAATCGCTGGCGTCGGTGCAGAAATACGACAAGCCCCTGTCGGAGGCGACGACATCCTCGCTCGAAGCCCTCAAGGCCTTCAGCCTGGCTGACATGAAACACCAGATGTTCGACGAGTTGACCGCTCTACCGCTCTATCAGCGCGCCGTGGAACTGGACCCGAATTTCGCCATGGCCTACGCCCGCATGGGAACGGTCTACAACAACCTGGGACAAACCGAACTCTCTGAAGCCAACCGGCAAAAAGCGTTCGAGCTGCGCGACCGCGCCA
The DNA here is from genome assembly GCA_963795245.1 of Terriglobia bacterium. Classification (GTDB taxonomy): domain Bacteria; phylum Acidobacteriota; class Terriglobia; order Terriglobales; family Acidobacteriaceae; genus JAIQFF01. The sequence goes on from CAWCHA010000003.1 coordinate 426,073, forward strand.
GCGAGCACGAAAAGCTCTACATCATGTCGCACTACTATGTGGATTCCGGACAGCTCGACAAGGGCATCACCGCTCTCGAGCTCTACAAGCAGACCTATCCGCGGGACATGACTCCTTATAACAATCTGGCCGTGGTCTACAACGAGATGGGACAGTTCGAGAATGCGCTCGACAATGCGCGCAAAGCGGTACAGCTCGATCCCGAGGGCGCCAGCGGATATTCAAATGTCGGTTTTGCTTACGGCGGTTTGAATCGTCTGGATGAGGCGAAAGCCACCTTCAGGGAGGCGTTGCAACACAAAGCCGGCGGGGCCGTGGCCCATTTTTCGTTAGCCGTGATCGCATGGTTGCAGGGCGATAAGGATGGCGTGGAACACGAGCTCGATGCCATGAAGAACGATCCCCAGGGCGAATTCCAGGTGACCGGATTGCGGGCGTCGATGGCGGCCTATGCCGGCCAGGCACAAATCGCGCGAAGCTTCGGACAGAAGCAACGCGAAGCCGCCGAACGTCTGGGCTTTAAGGAAGCGGCTGGCAGCGAATATTCGCAGGAAGCGTTCAGCGAGGCGACTTTTCTCAATAAAGCCCGGGCCCTGGACGACGTAACCCAGGCTTTGAAGCTGTCGCAATCACCCAATGTAGTACTCAATTGCGCGGCGGCATTGGCCCTGGTTGGCGAAAATGCGCGTGCTGCCAGGCTTGCCGACGATGTCGCGCAAAAGCGTCCCTACGACACGCTGGTGCAATTCGTTGAAGTGCCTTTGGTCAAGGCGCAGATTGAACTGAATCAGGGCGACCCGGCGAAAGCCATCGACCTGCTCGACAGCGCCCTGGTATACTCGCGCGCCAACACGAGTGTGCTCTACCTGCGCGGTGACGCCTATCTCAAGGCCGGACGCGGCAGTGACGCGGTCCAGGCCTTCCAGCGACTGCTGGACTTCAAGAGCGTAATCAGCATCGATCCCACCGTGGCCCTGGCGAGGGTCGGCCTGGCTCGTGCCTACGTCATGGCCGGAGACAAGGCCCCCGCTCGCGTGGCGTATCAGGACTTCTTCGCGCTATGGAAGGACGCCGACCCTGACATCCCCATCCTGCGCAACCTCAAAGCGGAGTACGCCAAACTTCAATGAACTGGGAATTCTGGATCAGGCGGAACGTTTATCTTTCTTCCTGAGAGGCAGCACTGTGGGATCCTGCCTCTGTACCGGAATTTTCGCCGGTGGCTGTGTCACATGCCGAAAGATCGGTTGGAAGTGCCGACGCATGCAGACGTGGCAGCGCACCAGCCTAAGCAGGAGCAACACCGACATCTTCTGCCATAAAGTCGCTGACGAAGATGTGTAAATCTTCGAACACCCGCAATGAGGACAATTTCTAAAGCTGATTTTCCGCATGAGTCGTTCTGATCGCACCAATCCGTGTGTACTTAGATGCATTTGAGCGCTCCGAAGATTGAAGAATAAGAAATTAGAAGTACACACAGGCCCCCGGGGTGCGAGGTCACGAACTTGTCTGACGCTCTCGCTCCCGGTAACAGAGGGTTACCCGGGATGACCTCAAGTGCCGAAAGCATAATTGTCATCCTGAGCGAAGCAGCATCTTCGCCTCGAAAGATGCTGCGCAGTCGAAGGAGCCCTATAACCGAACCGACCCGCGCCCTCTAATGGTGTTCGATTCCGGTGATTCACTCTTCGTTCGAAAGAACAGAATCCCGATAGTTCAAAGACATATTCGTTCATTCACCTGATTTTTAGTCTCCCGCACTCGTAACAGGCTAAAGTAGTAACCCGATATTCAAGTTGAAGGTTCCTTTCGTACATCCTTCGCCAGCCGAATGATCATCTGAGAGCCCGGTCTAATTCCGATGATGAGACATGAGAATACTGTTTGGAATCCCGGCACTCAAAACTGGTTTTGCACAAAATGCGGTCGTACCTCCGATCAGGTAAGTGTCGAAGAAGCGCAGATCGAACTGCAGCAGCACGAATGCAATATTCCGTCCTCGGACATGGTCGGAGTTGCGCCCGGAACCGAAACCGTACGCCTCATGAGGAAGCCCTACAAAATGACACTCAGACAAGAACGCAGCGGCAGCAAGTTCGTCGCTCGAAGTGACGAAGGCAAGGCGGTGATTCAACTGGAGCTGTTTCATGACACCGTACCGGCTCTAAAGCCCGTTTCCGTGAGTTTTGAGCTGGTCGGAGGAACCACGCTCGACCAGGCCAAAGCCCTGGTAGACGTTATGAACGATAGAATCGTCGGCATCATCGTGACCGCCAAAGAGTAAGCTCCCTTGCGTTCAGGTCAGACACGCCCTTTCGCTGCTGTCTTCAAGAGCGAATCTGGTGACGTACGTAATCAGGGTTTGAGGCCTGACCCGCGAAAGGCCGCCCGGTTAGCCCTAATATGTTCTGAGGGTTGTACTCTCAATCATGGCGGACCGGGTAGGCACTCTTCTAGATCGATATGAGATTGACGCCAAGCTGGGACAGGGCGCTATGGGAGTTGTCTATCGCGCCCGCGACCCCAAACTTCAGCGCGTCGTAGCCATCAAGACGGTTTCCGTCTCAGGTCTGGATGCAGCGGCTGAGCGGGAATTCCGGAAGCGCTTTGTCATCGAAGCCCAAGCCGCTGGCCGGCTTTCGCATCCGGGCATTGTGACCATCTTCGACGTAAGGGAGGAGCCTGAACCGTTTCTGGTGATGGAGTACGTAGAAGGGCAATCCCTTCAGCAACTCATCGGACGGGAAAGCCGTACGCTACCGCTCAGTACTACCCTTCGTCTGGTCCAGGAGGTTGCGGAGGCGCTTCACTACGCGCACCTCCAGGGAGTTGTGCATCGCGATATCAAGCCGGCCAACATCCTCGTCACTCCGGATGGTCATCCTAAAATTGCCGACTTCGGCGTCGCAAAGTTGAACCAGACCGAGGTGACCTTGCCCGGCCAGGTGTTCGGCAGTCCGGCATTCATGGCGCCCGAGCAATTGACTGAGGAAGGCTCCGATACGCGGTCGGATTTATTTTCCCTGGGCGTGATTCTCTATTACATGCTGACCGGTCATCGGCCCTTTCAGGGAAACAGCACCACCACCGTGTGCTTCAAACTGGTCAATCATGAACCGGTTGCGGTATCGGCTTTTGAAGCGAAATTCTCTCCCGAACTCGACCGCATCGTTTCGCAGGCGATGGAGAAAGATCCGGCCCGGCGATACCAATCAGGCATGGCGATGGCTGCGGAAATACAAGCCCTGCGAGAAAACAGCGGATTCGTTCATGGTAGCGTTGCTCGTATCAAAGTAGCGCCGCAACCGCAATTGCAACCGGCTCCGGTGGTTCCTCCCAGCCGGAAACCAGCGCCACAAAAACGGCGCTCTGAATTCTCCGGTCCATTTCTTTATGCAAGCATTTTTGCGGCTGCCCTCCTGGCCGGATTTGCAATTTGGGGAACACACCTCGCAACCCGCGATTCACCTCCGCCGTTCAAGACCGAAGCCGTGGTTGAGCCAGCGCCTGCGGTTCAAAGCCCGCTGGTTCAAGCGCCTGCGGTTCCGGGCCCCGCGGATCAAAACTCCCGGGTTCAAAGCGGCGTCGGCGGAATCAAAGCCGCTCGCGGTGGAGCTGCGCACCCGCTCGTGAGCAAGAAGGTGAACGACAGCCCCAAGCCGAAAAAACCAATCCTCGCCGGGGCTACGACGGCTGCTGAGCCCGCCGCCGCGGCCGACGCCATGTTGCAGATAGAAGTCGAGCACCACTTCGCGGACGCCTCAGCCTCGGTATGGCTGGACAATAATTTGATCTACACCAAAGCATTGCACGGCGAAAAGCAAAGGCGCGCATTGCTGTTCAAGCGTGTAAACGGACAGCAATTTGACGTGATCAAAGTCCCATCCGGCACCCATGAGGTGCGAGTGCGGGTCCACTCTGATGCCGATTCCTACGATCAGTCGAAAATGATCACCGAAGCTTCAATCCAGGGCGCCAGCCTCCTCCGGATCACCTGCGGTCAAAAAGGCGCAGGACTGCAACTGACCCTGCAAAAAGCAGCTAATCACTAACAGTGGTGTTCAAGAGACGAACGTGGGATGCCTGAATCCGGGTGCTCCATCCTTGCGTCTTTTACGAGGCGGGAATCCACGGACCTGTGCAGTGAGGGTTTTGGAGAAGGCGTGGCAGGACTCTTTGAAGTCCACCTCAAACCAAAGAAGTCATCCTGAGCTTGCGAAGGATCCAGCGCCTAGCGGATATGAAGTACGCACGCTGAGGGAACGTACACGCTGGATCCTTCACGACTAAAGTCGTTCAGGATGACGCCGACGTAACGGTTCTTAAAACGTGCCGCTTCGTGGTCTGAAACCACAAAACGCGAGGGCACCCGCTGGGTTCTATTGCAGCACGACAACCAACACACGCCCGTCGGAGTGATACCCGCCGCCGGTGGCGTTGTTCGCGCCTTGCACCGGATTTTTTGGAAGGTAGTAGTAAAGGCTCTTCACTTTGCCGGATGCCTGCAGTGTCTGGCCGATATTGTCGCGCTCGCCATCCACCGCCGGATCGATCTTGTGAGTGACATTCCCGTTACGCTGATCCTTTTCGAATCCAATGTCGTGGGTACCGGCTCCGGCCCAGACCGCCTGTCCGTTCCAGGTGGCCGGGGCTTTCCAGATTCTGAAGTGATGGCGGCTGGCCACCACGGAATACGCCAGCGCCAGTTCATATCCGTAATCCTGTTTGCGCCCGAATAGATACAGCTGGCTCATCGGCATCTGCAGGTAGTCTTTCTTCTGATAAGTGTCCAGCACGGCTTTCAGGACAGCTTCCTTGTTGTCGGTGTCGGCGATCCGCCAACTGGCCGCGTCCAGCGCGTCCTTCACCTGCTGCTCCGAGCCCACCAGGACGAAATTCACCATGTCGCCCTGATTCTGGAACTCGTCGTTGACCCGGCGAGGCAGGTCATCGACATCTTTTTGCAGCCCGGAATCCAGGTTGCCGGTCGAAACTTTGAGCGCCACCGGGGCGGCGGTTGGGGTGGCGGCCGGGGAACTGGGAGCAACCACATCACTTCCTGTAGGGATTACAGCAGAAGATGCTGGCCCGGCGGCTGCGCCGTTGCCAAATTGTCCCTGAAGAAATAGCTGGGCCGCACTGGTGAGTTTTGACTTAATGTCTTCTACCGGAGCCGTTTTTGCAGCTTCCGTCGATGAGGCGGTAGGAGTAGCAGCAGGCGACGAGGCAGCAGTTGAGGTTGCAGTCGTTGTTTTCGCAGTCGTTGTTTTGGCACCCGTCGAGTTCGTTGCCGTTGAGTTCGAGGTCAGCGAATTGCCCGTTACGGCCGCGACACCAGGAATTATGCGGACCCTGACCGTGAAGCTGCCGGTACAAGGCGGCGTGCCGGCGGCGTTCACGCCGAAGAAGAGATGCCCCGGCCCTTCGGATTTGAGTTGGCCGCCGCTGCCGATCAACACCGGTACGGCGTTTGCCTGCAGCCGGGCTATCAAGGCTCCGGCGGGAGCCGAAACCACGGGAAGGCTCGGGCTCGCTGTGTCGCTCGTTCCAGCCGGATTGCAATTTTCCGCGGTAGAGGCGTGGAATTGGATAACGTCGCCAGCTTGCAGATCGACCCCAGTATCAGTCCAGGGCTGCGCGGTCGAGATGGTGTACGAGAAGTCTCTTGCGGCGGTCGCGATTTGAAACTGCGCTAAAGCGGGCGCGGAAAACACTCCTGCCATGAGGACGCATCCGACAACCTTGAGGGAAAGGGACTTCATAGGCAAACTCCGGACTGGGCGCTCGAAAGCGCCCGCCGGAGAATCTTATCGCTTATCAAAGAGAGAGTCGACTGCGTGAAAGTAGCGACGGCGTTCGGGTGGGCGTCCCGCCCACCCCATCAGGCCTGAGGCCGTCGCTAACAAACGCCTACCGGGCCAGCGCGGGCTCGAGCTGACCTGACTTCAGGCTCTCGTAGCGCTTGTTGATTTCGTCCCAGTTGACCACGCTCCACCACGCGCCCAGATACTCCGGACGCCGGTTGTTGTACTTCAGGTAGTAAGCGTGCTCCCAGACATCGTTACCGAAAATGGGAAACAGGCCCTGCGAGATCGGGCTGTCCTGGTTCGGCGTGCTGAGAATCTGCACGTCGCCACCCTTTTTACCGGCGAGCCAAACCCAACCGCTGCCGAACTGTTTCACGCCGGCTTCGTTGAACTTGGTCTGGAAATCCTTGAAGGTGCCAAACGACTTCTGGATCGCCTCAGCAATCGGACCGCTGGGATCGCCGCCACCCTTGGGCTTCATGATCTTCCAGAACATGCTGTGATTCACATGGCCTCCGCCATTGTTGCGAACCGCGCCGCGGATATCTTCCGGCAGAGCATTCAGGTCGCGAATCAGATCCTCGGCACTCTTGGATTGCAGCTCGGGATGCTTTTCCAGCGCTGCGTTCAGGTTTTTCACGTACGCCGCATGATGCATGTCATGGTGCAGCTTCATGGTCGCGGCGTCGATGGTGGGTTCAAGAGCGGAATAGTCGTAGGGTAGGGGGGGTAATTCAAATGCCATATATTTTTCTCCTCTATACCAGTCTCAGATGATGGTATCGCGACTGGCGATTCAGCGGGAAGAATGTGTTTTTTGGGGTAGTGGGTCAGTCTGAGGAAACACTCGGGGCTGCGGCGGACAGTTGCTCACGGGGTGGCTCTGTCAACGGGTGGAGCAGGCCTTCAGGCCTGCATGCAGCGGGTATCGTGCGCTGGGCTCAGCCCCTGAGGTACCTCAGCCGCTCAAGCTGCAGCGCCTCAACGCAGCGTTAAAGCGCTGCTGCACCCAGCGCTGCTCTACCCTAAGAATTCCAAACTGACCCAATACCGAACCGTCGTTGGTCCTTGGTCGACGGTGCAAAATCTCTCGCTGGCCAGGGGTCACAGAACAGACAATCGTGATACTGGATTGGACCAACTACCAACTACCAACTACCAACGACCAACGAGCAACGGCCAAGACGGATTTCGGAAGATCTCAGGTCACGCGCTTGCTTAACGCGCTCTGCAATTGCTGGGGATCGCTGGCGTAGTTCAACGCGGTTTGCAGATCCACGGTGTCGGCGCGAACCAGTCTTTCCAGCTCCGCGTCGAAGTGCTGCATGCCTTCTATCGCGCCGTTCTTTACCGCCTCAAGCAGATTTTCGCCCGACGAATCTTCACACTCGAGGTACTGGCGGGTGCGATTGGTATTTTTGAAAACCTCCAGGATCGCCACCCGTCCGCCATCCTTTTTGGGGATAAGCTGCTGCGAAATTACATATCGCAGGGTCTTGGCGAGCCGCCCGCGCAGCGATTGCTGTTCCGTAGGGGAAAAGGCCGACACGACACGCTCCAGCGTCTTAAAAACACTGGGCGCGTTCAGGCTCGACAGGACCAGATGCCCCGTCTCGGCGGCTTCCAGAACCATTTCCATGGTTTCACGATCGCGCATTTCACCTACGACGATCACTTTCGGGGCTTGCCGCAACGCCGCTCTTAGAGCCAGGGCGACGTTTGGCGTATCGCTGTGAAGTTCGCGTTGATGGATGGTCGACTTCTTATGATTGTGCAAAAACTCGATGGGATCTTCGATGGTGATGATGTGCGAGGTCTGTTGTTCGTTGATGCGGTCCAACAGGGCAGCCAGGGTCGAAGATTTCCCCGATCCACGAGGTCCCGTGACCAGGACAATGCCGTCCCGCAGATTGGCGATATCACCCAGTTGCGCAGGAAGCCCCAGGGCGGTGAATCCCGGGATCGTGGTTGGAATAACCCGCATAACCACGGCGCAACTGCCGCGCTGGATAAAAACATTAACTCGAAAGCGGGCCACCCCGGGCAGTCCGAAGGAGATATCGCACGAGCCTTGCTCGCGCAGCATGTTGATCGCCTGCTTGTTGTCGCCGATCAGATCGGATGCGATCCGGCGGGTATCGTCTGCGCTCAACAATCTCGATCCCGGACCCTGCATCGGAATCAGCTGCCCATACACTTCGACTTGCGGTAGCCGGCCCGGAGAGAAAATCAGATCGCTCACTTTTTCGGTCGAGCCCAACATCGCCGTCAGCAAAGCGTGCGTGCCGGAGATACCGGGCTTCAATGCCGCATCGAGCGTGATTTTGAGTGGTGCTGCGCCAGGGGCTGCCATTGTGTTTTGCGCCTAATCTTTGACTCTAGCGAAAACTCAGGCAGCCTTCTATGAAGAACGACAGGAACATAGACCTTCGTAATGTGGGGCCGACACTCTTGTCCGCCGCCTTTGAATTGGACTCGCCTGTCAAACTACCCAGCTGCCCCGATGCCAACTGCGAATCAAGGTCAAAAGCGGCGGACAAGAGTGTCCGCTCCACACAATAAAAAAGGGCGGCCAGTTCGGCCGCCCCGGATGAACACACGAACCGTTACTTCTTGGTAGGCGCTTTCTTCTTGCTGGCTCCGTAGCTGGTTTCGATGCTGCTTCCAATGTATTGCAGCATGCTCTTGGCGCCGTCGGCGAACGGTCCCGTGGGTTGAAGCTCGAGGTACTTGTTGAGCGCCTCGGCCGTTCCCGGTGCCGGAACCACTTTACCCGACTTGTCGGTAGTGGCCTTGTTGATCAGATTTACGCCCTTTTGATAGTAGGCGTCGGCCTTGTTGGGATCGGCTGCAATCGACTTGTCGAATGCCGCATTGGCCTCATCCACCTTCCCACTGTTGGTCAGTACCGCACCCTGGTTGTAGTAATACTGCGCGGCTCCAGTCGGATTGAGCGTCGCCGCCTGATCATACGATTTGACGGACTCATCGAGTTTCCCGCTGCGGGCTTCGGCCTGCCCCAGATTGTTGTAATAGGCCGCTAAATTCTTTGCGTCTTCCGGCTTCGGAGTCGTCGCCATACTCTGCTTCTTGAGGTCAACGGCTTTCTGATAGTCGGTGACGGCGTCGCTGAAGCGCTTGGTCTTTTCCGCGGCATCCGTCTGTTTGCCGGCCGCGCCCAGATTGGCGTCACCCAGTCGCGCCCAAAGCAGGTCGCGGCTCGGATCCATTTGAGTCGCCTGATTCAGAGTCGTGACCGCAGTCTCAAAATCGCCGCTCTGTATGGCCGTATTGGCAACGGCCAATCTCTCGTTCAACGCCTTTACCGTGTCAGTCTCTTTCGCAGCTTTGGCTTGCTGCTCCTGCATTTGCTTCAACTGCTCGGGATTGATGCCCTTCTGCTGGGCGGCTTCCGCCTGGGACTTCTTCAAATCGAAGTCGAGGACAGCTTCGTCCGCGCCCACGGGAAAACCGTTGACCTGATCCAATTGCTTCCCGTCCAGGGTGAGCGTGACTTTGTACTTTCCGGGCTCTATGCCCAGGGAGAAGTACTCGCCCTTCTTGTTGGTTTTCAGATTGTATTTTCGTCCATTATCGGTGTTGCTCCACTCGAGGTTGCCGCCCATGATGGGCGTTCCATCCATGTTCTTGCAGACGCCCTTCACGGTCCCCGTGGCCTGGGCGAACGCCGGAGGCAAACACAGCGTTGTCAGGGTCGCCACCACCAGCATTACCATCAGCAGACGTTGCTTCATTGTTTTTGGCCTCCCGGCTCGCACAACGGTTTCATTTGATGTCACAGGCCGGCTTCCCGGCCAGCCCGAGCTAAACTTTTTCCGCCAGCGCCGCATACGAAATCGGGTCGGCGCTGCCTGCATCCCGAAAGGCCCGCAGGCGCAAAACGCAGCTGTCACAAACGCCGCAGGCGCTATCTTCGCGGCTGTAGCAGGACCAAGTCAAATCCAGGGGCGCGCCCAGTTCAAGGCCCAGTCGTACGATTTCCGATTTGCGCAACTGGATCAGCGGCGTAACAATTTCGATCCGCCCATCCTTCGTACCCAGCCGGATGACCTCATTAAACGCCTGGTAATAAGCCGGACGGCAATCGGGATATCCCGAACTGTCCTGCTCCACCGCGCCAATGTATATCCTGGTCGCTCCCAGCACCTCCGCCCAGCTCACCGCCACCGACAAAAAGTGGGCGTTACGAAACGGTACATAGGTTACCGGAATATCGCTTCCGATGGCATGCGATTCGGGGACGCCGATACTGTGGTCGGTCAATGCCGAGCCTCCAATTGCGGAGAGCGCTTCATTCCTGACCAGTAAACGATCCCGAATCCCCAGCCGGTCGCAGATGCCGAAAAAGGACTTCCGCTCGCGTTCTTCCGTACGCTGTCCGTAGCTGACATGGAGGGCCGCAGCATCATGATCGCGCGCAGCCAGTGCAGCGCAAACGCAGGAATCCATCCCGCCACTCAAGAGGACAACCGCGCGTTGTGAATCTCTCGCCATCAGCCAGTTAGATGTCACTTTCGCCAGAATCGCGCTGCCAATCTAACTCCATGAAAGAACAGGTTTTAGTAGGGCCGGCGAGACGCCGGCGCTACTAAACGCCTTTCATCGCCGGGTCCCAGATGAACTTATGCAACTGCATCCCCAGCCTCGCCGGCACCGAGTCCGCCAGCATCCAGTCCGCAAGTTCCCGCGGATCTAACAGGCAATATGAGGAGTCCCGTGCGCCGCTGGCTTCCTTGCTGAAAGCAGGCGAGAATAGCACCGCTTTTACCCGCCGGTCCAGACCGTGCTGCGCTACAAAGTCGCGGGCAAATTCGTAGTCAGCTCGGTTGCTCAAAACAAACTTCACTTCATCTTCGGCAGTCAGCCATCCCAAATTCTCGATGTGAAAAGTATCAGGCTCGCCTGAATGCGGACACTTCACATCGACGATCTTGATCACCTTGGCCGGCACCCGCTCCAGCGGACGCTCGCCGCTGGTCTCCAGCAAAACGGTATAGCCAGCATCGATCAAACGCTGCATGAGCGGCACAACTTCACGCTCTTGCAACATAGGCTCGCCGCCGGTAATCTCCACCAGCCCGCCCGCCGGACTCAGCCGCTGGACGTCTGTCATCACTTCTTCCAGAGTCTGGCGATACCCTCCCGTGAATGTGTACTCGCTGTCGCACCACGAACACCGCAGATTGCACCCTGTTAGCCGCACAAAGATGCAAGGCAACCCCGCGTGCGTGGATTCACCCTGAATCGACTTGTAGATCTCGGTAATCTGCATGAAAACAGCTTCTAGCTCCTGCTTCTAGCTTTGCGTTGTCATCCTGAGCGAAGGCCATCCATTCGCTTGCGAAGAAGTCGAAGGACCCCTATCGCTATTTGACAGTTGGGAATCTATGGCTTTTCGGCAGCACCCTACTCTGAATAAGTGGCAGTCGTTATATCAGTCTCAAACACCGTGACATTCTTCACCCGCACCCGACCCTGCGTCACCCGATCCAGATTCATATTGGTCTCATCATAAAAATATTTGGCCAGATTTTCCGCCGAAGGATTCAACACCTTGAACGGCTCCAGATCGTTAATCATCTGGTGGTCCAGTCGGTCGATCACCGGCTTCATCGCTTCTTTCAACTCCCGGAAATCGAGCAGTAATCCAGCTTTATCCAGCTCTTTGCCCGCGAGAGTCACCCGCACCTTGTAGTTGTGCCCATGCGGGTTCTCGCACTTTCCTTTGTAGTTGCGCAGGTAGTGTCCCGCGGCAAACGAGTCTTCGACCGTAACTTCGTACATGGGTCCCCTCAGCAGCCGACGCGATTACAAACCGCACCGCCGCGCATGATCTAACCCTGTATTTTACCCCGATAAGGGGGAAGTAAGCCGATCTGCCCGATTTTCGGGCTCCCGACGGAGGACGTGTGCAATTACTGGCGATGGCAGCGACGGACTAAGTTAATGGAGGGTGGCGCGGAATGCATGGCTCCTTCTCTGGCTTTCGTCTGCTTCGCGGGAAAGACTGCGCTCAGGTGACAACCGCTTCTGTGGGGATCGCAGGTCCCGCTTGGAATTCGAAAGAATTAGTGAGACTATTTGATCGGAAGCTAAAGATGTAGCCGTATGAAATACCGAATAGTGATGTGGGCGAGTGCGGGTTTTATCATCGCGAGTTGCTGGGCACTCTATGCCTTCGCTACCACCCCTCCCGCCTTAACTTCCGCCGACCCGATCCTGGCTTTAGTACAGCTTACCTGCCCAGTCGCCTTCGCCAGCCTGCACTTCCACTTTGCCGTTGGGTTGTATTGGTCTCTTCTGGCGAATGCCGCTACCTACGGCGTGATTGGTCTGATTGTTGAGATTCTCCGGCGACAATCACGTTACGCACGATAATCTGAAACAGTTTTCCGGTTTTACAGCGAGCCCACTCCAAAGAACTCTTCTACAACCTTCATATCAGTCGTCCGCCGATAAGGCGGCAGGCTCTCCACGAACACTTTGCCGTACTGCTTCTTCAGAATCCGATTGTCCAGCAGCACCAGCAGGCCGCGGTCATGCAAAGACCGGATCAGCCGCCCGAAACCCTGTTTCAGCGTAATCACTGCAGCCGGCACCTGATACTGGAAAAACGCATTCCCGCCGTCCGCGTCGATCGACTTTACCCGCGCCGCCACTACCGGATCGCTGGGCACTGCAAACGGCAGGCGGTCGATGATCACGCAACTGAGTTGCTCGCCCTGCACATCCACGCCCTGCCAGAAGGACGAGGTCGCGAACAGCACCGCATGCGGAGTCAGCCGGAATTCTTCGAGCAGCGCACTTTTGGGGGCGTCGCCCTGCAGCAGCATGGGAAATTCCAGTTCGCCCAGCAGGCGGTGATAGACGTCGTTCATCTGTGCGTAGCTGGTGAACAAGACGAATGCCCGCCCGCGGCTCACTTCCAGCAGTCGCCGAATCCGGTCCGCCGCCTTGGCCGCGAACTGCGGCGTGCGCGGATCGGGAAGATCGGGCGGCACATAAAATAACGCCTGGTTCTGATAATCGAAATGCGAAGGCAGCACGGTTTCGCGGGCGTGCTCCAGTCCAAGCCGCTGGCGCATGTAATCGAAGCTGCCGCCCACCGCCAGCGTTGCTGACGTCAGCACCGCGCATTCGAGTTTGTCGAACAGGCAAGACTTCAGAATCGGAGCCACATCGATCGGAGTGGCCTGAAGGAAAACATTCTGCTTCTCGCGTCCGCCGCGCCGGCGTTCAATCCAGAACACAGTGTTGCGGTCTTCGGATTCCATCAGGAATCCAAGCTGCACCTGCAACTCTTGCGCACGCCGGGCGAAGTTGAAAACCTCCTCGGGCTTGGACGGCAGGTTTTCCAGCTCCGAGCCCAGACGGGTCAGCGCCTGCTGCAATCCTAAAAACTCGTCGCCATTTTCTTCCAGGAACTCGCGCCGGCTCTCGAAGGCGAAACGTCCGTCGCCCTGAGGCAACAGCGCGAAGAAGAAGAGCGCCCGCTCGCGCAGGCTTTTCAGTGCGCCCGACAGCGATGCCGAGAGCATGTGATTTCGTTGCAGGGAGACCTCGATGTCACGGCCTAACTCTTCAAAGCGTCCATTGCTGACCGATACTCCGAAGTAGCTTCCCGCCACATCTTCCAGTTCGTGGGCTTCGTCGAAAATCACCGCTCCCGCCTCGGGCAGAATTCCCGCATCCGGCGCGTACTCCGACTGCTGTTTGATGGAGAGGTCCGCAAAGTACAGATGATGGTTGACGATAATGATGTCGCTCTCCATCGCTTTGCGATGCATCTCGGTGATGAAGCAGCGCTCCCATGCGCTGCATTTCTGTCCCAGGCAGGTGTCGGAGCGAGCATCGATCTTGTGCCACAACGCGCTGGCTTCGGGAAGGGAAGCCAACTCCGCCCTGTCTCCAGTGTTCGTCACCTGCTCCCAGGCGGCGATGGCGCGATAGTGCTCGATCTCTTCCAGTCCGCTGAGCACAGGCTGATCGGTGAGGTCGTAGAGCTTCTTGCGGCACAGATAATTGTTGCGCCCCTTCATGTAACAGACCTTGAGCTTGCCCTCGCCGTTGGGAAAAAGCGCCTGTTCGAGAAAAGGGATATCCTTGTTGAAGAGTTGTTCCTGCAAGTTCTTCGTTCCCGTGGAAATGATCACACGCTTTCCCGACCGGATGACGGGCACCAGGTAAGCCAGTGTCTTGCCGGTTCCAGTGCCGGCTTCCACGATCAAGTGGCGTCTTTCTTCCAGCGCCTGCTCGACAGCTTGCGCCATCTGCAACTGTCCCCGGCGAAACTCGTACGCCGGATGGGTGCGCGAAAGCACTCCGCCCGGCGCGAAAAACTGGTGCAGCGAAACCTCGCGTTTGTTGGCGTTCGGCGCGGAATGAGAGGCGGGAGCCACAGAGTCACTATAATAGCGTTACAAGATCTATGTCTGTGTACGTGTGGGGCGGACACTCTTGTCCGCCGCTTTTTTGAATTTGATTTTAGCTTTCGTATCCTGCATTTGCACTGGCTAGAAAGGCTCCAAGTCAAAGGCGGCGGACAAGAGTGTCCGCCCCACAACCAGATCTTTATGCCTCATCCAACTTTGAATTCGCCATCGGCTGCGGCCGCGATCGGCATGCCTACTGTCGCCATCGTTGGCCGACCGAATGTCGGCAAGTCCACTCTGTTCAACCGGCTGGTGGGTTCGCGCCGCGCCATTGTCGGCGATGAGCCCGGCATCACCCGCGACCGCCTATACGGCGATGCCGAATGGCGCGGACGCCATCTGCGAATCGTCGATACCGGCGGCATTCTTCCGGAAGACAAAGATTTCATCCCGGCAGAAATTTTTCGCCAGGCCAAGGTCGCGCTCCAGGAAGCCGACGCCGTGATCATGGTGGTGGACGGCCGCACGGAAATGGCCTCTTCCGACATCGAGCTGTCGCGGCAGCTGATCCGTTCAGGCAAGCCGCTGTTTCTCGCCGTCAACAAGGTGGATACCGAAAAGCAGCAAACTCTCACTGACGAGTTTCATCGTCTTGGAATTCGGAAACTGTTTCCCATCTCCGCCGAAAACGCGCGTGGGTTGGATGATTTGCTGGACGCCGTCCTTGAGGTACTTCCCATACACATCCAACTAACAACTGAGGACACAGAGGACACAGAGGAAGACCCCGAAACTCCTGAGGCCCGGTCTCACGAATCCCACGAGACCAAGGTCGCGATCATCGGGCATCCCAACGTGGGGAAGTCGACTCTGCTGAACCGCCTGACCGGCGTCGATCGATCGATTGTCTCGCCCATCCCCGGCACCACACGCGACGCGGTCGACGAGATCGTCGAGCACGATGGCAAGCGCTTTCGCTTCATCGATACCGCCGGCATCCGCCGCAAGGGCAAGACTCACCTGATGGCAGAGAAGCTTTCTGTCGTGATGGCGCGCAAGCACCTCGAAGCCGCCGACATCGCCCTGCTGGTGATTGACGCGACCGAAGGCGTGAGTCAGTTAGACGCCGCCATCGCCGGATATGCGCACGAGAGTGGACGCTCGATGATCATCATCGTCAACAAATGGGACCTGGTGCTCAGCGGCAAGGAGCGAACCGGACGCCAGACCAAAGCCTCGCGCATGCAGGAGAACAAACGTCCCGCCGATCGCATCGCCTATGAGGAAAGATTGCGGTACGCGCTGAAATTTCTCAGCTACGCGCCCATTCTCTTCGTCTCGGCATCGACTGGAAAAGGCACCGAGAAAATATTCCCCACGCTGGAAGAAGTGGCCCGCGAGCGCCGCAAGCGTGTCGGCACCGGCGAAATGAACCGTTTCCTCGAGCACGTCGACTTCGAGCGCGCCTCTGTCCCGGCGCGGCAGCGCGTCAAGATTTACTACATGACCCAGGCAGCGGTGGGCCCGCCGACTTTCGTCATCTTCACCAACCGCAAAGTGAAACTGCACTTCGCCTATCAGCGCTTTTTGGAAAACCAGATTCGCGAAGCCTTCGGATTCCTGGGCACTCCGATCTGGATCAAGAACCGGGCGCGCGATTGATGAAGAATTGACTGATGAAGAATCCATCGCTGCTAAATTCCGGTGACGCTGCAGTTAAGGGAATTCCTTCGTGAACCTTCGTGTCTTTCGTGGTTAAGCGCTTTAGGAATTTAGCCGTGCCAGAGTGGAATGTGTCCGCCGCACGACTCTGATATTTTTAGTCTTCCCCCAATGACCCAGTTGCGAACAAGCCAGAGCCAGCACCGCCTTGCTGTAATCGTGGCCTTCGCGCTGGTCTATTTCTTCTGGGGATCCACCTATCTGGGAATAGACATCGCGGTCGAGCACATTCCCCCCGCTCTGATGTGCGGCATACGCTTCCTCATCGCAGGCGTTTGCATGCTCGCATTCTGTGCGTTGCGCGGACGAAAAATTCTTTACCCATCCGCGCAACTGGCGCAGATGGCAGCCGTCGGCGTGCTGCTGCTCATGGGTGGCAACCTGACGCTGTCTTATGCCGAGAAATATGTCGCCTCGGGGCTGGCGGCGTTGATCATCGCCGTGACTCCGCTCTGGTTTCTGGTTCTCGACTCTTTGCTGCTCGGCGATCATCACATCGCGCTGCGCGGCAAAGTCGGCCTGGGCTTGGGAGTGGCAGGGTTGCTGGTTTTGTTGTGGCCTGATCTCTCGTCCACCAGCGCTCTGGGGCGGGTGCAGTTCTGGGCTTCAATCAGCCTGCTGGGCGGGTCGTTCAGCTGGGCTCTGGGTTCAGTGCTGGCCAAGAAGTGGAAGTCGAGCGATGTCGATCCCCTCTCGGCCACGGCATGGCAAATGATCGCCGCAGGCGTGGCGAACTTTCTGGTCGCGATTGCGTTGGGCGACTTTTCACAAGTCGTGTGGACGGTACGCGGGGTCAGCGCCATGCTCTACCTCGTCGTTTTCGGATCATGGGTTGGGTACACCGCTTACATCTGGCTGCTGAATCACGTGCCCACCTCGAAAGTTTCGACCTACGCGTACGTGAATCCGGTGGTCGCGGTTTTCCTGGGATGGCTGGTTCTGCACGAACGAGTCAGCGGATACATTCTGGCGGGCAGCGCGATTGTGGTGGCTTCCGTGGCGTTGGTCACCAGCGCGCCCGTGACATTGAAAACGGTCTCCGAGGAAATGCCGCCTGTGGAGTCGATGGGAGACTAGGCGGAATCGCGTAGGATAAGTGACGCTGCCTAGCAGTGCCCTGACTTCAGAAGTTTTTGCAAAGAACGCAAAGTAACCTAAGAGAAATTGGGACACCACCGGCGGGACGCCGGCGCTACAGTAGCTTTTGGAGACTTGATGCCGTCATGTGTTCGCTGTGGTCGCGAAGTGCCGTCCTCGACGGGAGCTGAGGCGAGCCCTCTTTGCCGCGATTGCCGCGCTGACGCAGGTCTGATCGTTCCTTCGCAAGACACGACGTCGGCTCCCCCGCCGGTCAGAAGTACCTCAACGTTCCTCCTGACCCAGGTGATCGTTGGCATCAATGTGCTGGTCTTTGCCGGCATGGTGCTTACGGGCGCGTCGCCGTTGCTGCCCTCGAACCTGCAACTCGTGACGTGGGGAGCGAACTTCGCGCCTTTGTCCCTGGGATCGCAACCATGGAGGATGCTCGCCTCGAATTACGTGCACATCGGGATCATCCACATTTTTTTCAATATGTGGTGCTTGTGGAACCTGGGGCGGCTGGCCGAGCGCATCTTCGATCGCTGGAGCTACATGCTGGTTTATACCGCCAGCGGAATTGCAGGCAGTCTGGCCAGCCTGTGGTGGCATCCGCGGGGCATCGGAGCGGGAGCGTCCGGCGCCATCTTCGGATTAGCCGGGGGACTCATCGCCGTGCTTTACCTGGGAAAGCTTCCGATCGCGAAAGCCGCGCTGAAACCGATGCTCAAAAGTTTGATCATGTTCGCCGCCTACAACCTGTTCTTCGGCCTGGTGCCTGGCATCGACAACTCTGCCCATCTTGGCGGCCTGCTTGCTGGTCTGGCGATCGGTGCGGTGCTGGCGGGAACGGTTACCCAGCCCCCGGAGATCCGCATTCGTCGCCGTAACTATGTGATGGTGGCAACGGTACTGTTGCTGCTCGCGGCCAACAGCTATCTCAGGCAGCACTACGTACAGCCGGAAGCGATCCAGCAGTCGAATTTGAAGCGCCGGCATCCCGCCGGCTGTCGGGTGGGCGTCCCGCCCACCTTTCGGGCCAGCTAGAGGACGGCGCTACCAAACCGACGGCGCTACTCTCCTCAAGCCTGTCATTCCGAGCGAAGTAGGACCATTCGCTTGCGAATGGTCCTTCGAAGTCAAGGGACCTGCTTTTGCCGGCAGCGTGGCCCTGCAAGCGAAAAGCAGATCTTTCGCTCAAGACGACAAATTGGTGGACCACCCAGGGTGGGCGGGACGCCGGCGTCACCGAAACTCCTCTACTGCGAAGCTTTTTCTTCTTCGCCATCATCATCACCGACCAAATCCGCGGCATGCCCGCGGATCGAATAAGTGGTCTTCTGATCTTCATCCGGCTCAAACGTTACGCGCACCGGCCGCCGCTGCCAGACCGGTGCGGGACACTCCGAATCCGGCGCGTCATCTCCTCCAGCTTCGCCCAGAGGTTTTTTCAGGACCGGCTTGCGGCGCCCCACCTGAAAGACAATGGCAAACAGTTTTTTGCCGTCATCGGAAACGCCGCAGTAGGCGCCGTAGTCGCGATACCAACTGGCGACGGAATAGTAGGGATCGAATTCGGGCAGCGCCAGCGATGAAATACGGCCCGTCATGCGGTCGACCAGCAACCAGCCGCCGCGTTGCCATATCCAGCCGGGCGCAGCCGCCGTGTCGCCGGGCAGTGCATCATTCACCCGGAAGGCGCGTCGCACTGTGAACAAGCGCTCGGTGATTTCATGCGAGGCGCCGAGAACCGATTCACGCGCGCGGCCATCCACGTACAGGGTTCGCGCCTTCAGGTTGAGGCACTCGGCTTCGTTCGGGCCGACGCACCACTTGATCGCCGTTGCCTTGCCGAAGCCGATGACGTGTGGTTTGGCCGCCCCCATGGCGGCAGTCGTGAGCACTGCAAAACCAAGCACAATAACGGTAAGAAAGCGTCGCATGCCGCAAGCCTATGCACCTCTAGGCTGCCGGAACAAGGGCACATGACACATCCTGCGCAATCTTGTTCCAGAATGGGAATAGGCCGCTATTGTTGGGCGTCGCGGCACGAGAAATCGTTTACAATAAGGCTGTGTTAGTCCTTTCGGACTATGAGCCCGCCCCAAAAACTCCCGACAACCATTTCTTCACGGACCGTGTCTTACAAAGACATGGGGGAAGTGTCAACCCGGCGTCCTCCGCCGCGCATTCTAGTAGTCGACGACAATCGGGACATCATGGCCCTGATGCAGGAATTGCTGGCCAACCGTGGCTACGACGTCGTCGGTGTGCCTGACGCTCTGCACGCCGAAATTGAGATCCGCCGTCATCCGCCCGACCTGATTCTTTCCGATGTTGTAATGCCGGGTAAATCCGGCTACGAACTGTGCCGGGAAGTGAAAGAGAATCCTGCGACTCGCCTGATTCCGTTCGTCCTCATTACCGGGCTGACCGATCGCCAGGACCGGGTGCTGGGCATCGAATCGGGAGCGGATGATTTTCTGCATAAGCCGATCTTCCCCGAAGAACTATTTGCCCGGGTCAAGTCTCTGCTCAAGCTCAAGGAGTTTACCGACGAACTGGAGACGGCAGAATCAGTTCTGTGCACGCTCGGATTGAGCGTGGAGAGCCGCGATCCCTATACCGAAGGCCACTGTGAGCGTCTGGCAAGGCTGGCCAGCGACCTGGGACGCCATCTCGGGCTCGACCAGGAATCCATCGTAGCTCTGTGGCGCGGCGGATATCTGCACGATCTGGGCAAGATCGCCGTGCCCGATGAAATCCTCAAAAAAGGTTCGAATCTTACTCCGGAAGAATGGGTCATCATGAAGCGGCATCCCGCCGCCGGAGAGGCCATCTGCCAGCCCCTGAAGTCGCTGCGCCTGGTGCTGCCCATCATTCGAAACCATCACGAACATTCCGATGGCAGCGGCTATCCTGACGGTTTGCATCGCACCGAGATCCCGCTGCTCGCCCGCGTGCTTCAGGTAGTAGATGTGTATGACGCCCTGCGTACCGCGCGCCCCTACAAACTTGCCCTCACCCACGAGCAGGCAGCTGCCACCATGAACCACGAAGCCCGCTCCGGATACTGGGACCAGCAACTCACGCAAGAATTCCTCTCCCTGCTGAAAAAACAACAACAGGTCGCCTGATGGCCATCACAGGCCCGTGGGGACAACCGCCCTCGGTTGTCCAGGTCGAGCGCAGCTCGGCAGATTTTGCTCGTCTCTGAAAGAAGCGGAGCTCCGTGGCTACGTTTGCGAGGTCGAAGCGACGCGAGCCAACGGCTTCGGCAATGGCACAACCGCCACTCCCGTTTGATGATCGTAGTGAACGGTCAACTCTGACGCGCACTGAGTGCATAGCCAGAAAAATTCCACACGGAACGCCAGTTTTGATTTTTGGAGAAACAGTAGAACTGGCGGGAATGTCGTGGGCGACATTCAGGCGGAACAATTTTCCCTGATGCAGATAGAGAAAAGTCGCCGTACAGCCCGGATTGGCGCATTTGGAGAGCATCTCTGCCTCCTCTCGGGCGAAACAATACGATTAAACAAATCGTACTCCGATCAGGCGGGAGGCAGCAACTCTTGGCGAGAGACTTTGTTGAATTTCCCGCTGACTCTACTTCGGCAAGGGAGCTGGAATGATCAGCTGGCCTTCTGTCCCGCAGTTGTCCCCCGCTCACGGACCGCTTCCGCGACCCTCTGCCCCATTGCCGACGTGTTGAGAACGCTTTCACCCGCCCGAGCCAGGTCCTTGGTTCGCGCTCCAGCAATTAGCACTGCACCCACGGCGGTTTCAACGGATGCAGCTTCAGTTTCCAGCTTGAACGAATAGCGCAGCAGCATCGCCACGGACAGAATCGCGCCCAGGGGATTGGCGATGCCTTGGCCGGCGATGTCCGGCGCCGAGCCATGCACCGGCTCGTAGAGGCCGACAGTCCCACCGATGCTGGCCGAGCCCAACATGCCCAGAGATCCCACGACCGCGCCTGCCTGGTCCGAGAGAATGTCGCCAAACATGTTTTCCGTCAGCACCACATCGAAATCCGCGGGACGCGCCACCAGCGCCATGGCCGCCGAATCCACATACGCATGGCTCAGCTTGACGTCGGGATACTGCTGCGCCACCCGGGTCACCACCTCGCGCCACAGCCGGGAGCAGTCCAGAACATTGGCCTTGTCGACGGAAGTCAGCTTGCGGCGGCGCGTGCGCGCCAGCTCGAAACCCACATGCGCGATACGCTCGATCTCAGATTCGCCGTACCGCATGGTGTCGATCGCCACGCGATTGCCAGGAGCACCTTGCGTATTGCGCGGTTCTCCGAAGTAGATGCCCCCCAGCAGTTCGCGCACGATCATCACGTCGGTGCCGCGCACCACATCCGCTCGCAGCGGAGATGTATCTTCGAGCGCCGTAAAACAAATCGCAGGGCGAAGGTTGGCAAACACACCCAACCCGCGGCGCAACCGCAGCAGCCCGCTCTCCGGCCGCAGATGGCTGGGAAAACTATCGAATGCAGGACCGCCAACCGCTCCAAGTAACACCGCCCCGGAGCCAAGGCACGCCTGCAACGTGTCCGCGGGTAAAGGATCTTTGCTTTCAAGCAGGGCTGCGCCCCCCACGGGCTTGCGGGTAACGCTGAGTTGATGGCTGAAAACTTCAGCGATGGTCTCAAGAACGCGGATAGCTTCGTCAGTGACTTCCGGTCCGACGCCGTCGCCGGGAAGAGCAGTGATATTGAGCAGCATGGGTTGCCATTGTAAGTCCGAAACCGTCCCGGAGAAAAACCGGTGTCATCCTGAGCGCAGCAGTTGCTTCGCTTCGCGAAGCAGCTACGTTGTCGAAGGACCCCTATAAGCTTAACGGGTGCGATACGAAATCCGGCAGAAGCACCGGCCTGAATCTTCTGATTGAATGCAAATACCGTGGTGCCGCTAGGGGTCCTTCGACTCCAGCATCCATTCGCAAGCGAATGGAATGCTTCCGCTCAGGATGACAACTTGCTCAGGAAGGCAATTGGTTCAAGAGTGAGTCTTCGAGAGAATTCGCTTCCTGCGCCCGATACGCAGTTTTCCCCAGCGTCTCCTGAATCAATTCCAGCAGATGCTGTTCCTCCACATGCTTGATCTGGTCCGCCAGCACCACGAACCTGCGATAGATCTCATCCAGTTCGCGGCGATTGAACTGGAATCCCAACTGCTCGCAGCGCAATCCCAGAGCATGGCGTCCTGAGTGCTTTCCCAATACCAGTTTGGAATCCGGCACGCCCACCGAATGCGGCGTCATGATTTCGTAGGTCAGCGGGTTCTTGAGCATCCCGTCCTGATGAATGCCCGCTTCGTGAGCGAAGGCATTGCGTCCGGTCACCGCTTTGTTGGGCTGCACCGGCACGCCCGTGATTTCACTCAGCATCTGGCTGGATGGGAAAAGCTGTTCGCCGGCTACTCCGGTTTCATATGCATACCGGTCGGGACGAACTCGCATCGCCATCACAATTTCTTCGAGAGAAGCGTTGCCTGCCCGTTCTCCGATGCCGTTGATCGTGCATTCCACCTGCCGGGCGCCGGCAGCGATTGCGGCCAGCGAATTGGCCACAGCCAATCCCAGGTCGTTGTGGCAATGCGCCGAGATGGTCACATTCTCGATGCCGCGCACGTTCTCTCGAATGCCCTGAATCAACTCGCCGAACTCCGCCGGCATGCTGTACCCGACGGTGTCGGGGATGTTCAGAGTCGTGGCTCCAGCTTCGACCACAGCGTTCAGCACCTCGTACAGAAATTCGTGCTCGGTGCGGGTCGCGTCTTCGGGAGAAAATTCGACGTCCGCGCATAAAGACTTTGCCAGTCGAACTGATTCCCGGGCCTGTTCCAGGCACTGTTGCCGCGAAATCTTCAGCTTGTACCGCAAGTGAATGTCAGAGGTAGCCAGGAAGACATGGATCCGCGGCCGCGCAGCGCTCTTCAGCGCCTGCCATGCGCGTTCGATATCAGGCGCGCAAGCCCGGGCCAGACCCGCGATGACGGGACGCCGAATCGTGGCGGCAATCGCCTGCACCGCCGTAAAGTCGCCTTCCGACGCGATTGGAAATCCCGCTTCGATGATATCCACGCCCAGGCGGTCGAGTTGGTGAGCCAGGCGCAGCTTCTCCTGCACGTTCATGCTGCATCCGGGTGACTGCTCGCCGTCGCGCAGGGTCGTGTCGAATATTTTGATTCGTGCTCGTTCCATGCCGAGGTCCTCCTGCAGGTACAAGCTCATGCTACGTGGACGAGACAGCGAAGAAAATCTTATAATTCTTACAATACTATTAGCGTCGCTTACTGAATAAGCCATGCTAATGATAATTCCAGTTTAATTAAGGAAGGCAATCATGGACCTCGGACAGCTGGAAGTATTTCTGGCGGTGGTGCGGGAAGGAAAGTTTTCCCGGGCCGCTGAAAAACTGCATCGCACCCAGTCGGCGGTCAGCCAATCGATTCACAAGCTGGAGGGGGAACTGGGTGAGGCCCTGTTCGATCGCTCGTCGCGGGACGGCCTGCTGACCGACGCCGGAAGAGTTCTTCAGGGTTATGCCGAGCGGCTCATCAATCTTCGGGACGACGCCGAGGGCGCCCTCGGAGAACTTCGCGAGTTGCATCGCGGCAAACTTAGCATCGCCGCCAATGAATTTACTGCGCTCTACCTGTTGCCGGTGCTGGCCGAGTTCCGGCGATTGCATCCCATGATCCGCATCGCCGTGCACCGCTCGCTGGGCAGCCACATTCCCGGCGATGTGCTGCGTCACAACTCGGAACTGGGAGTCCTCACTTACGATCCGCAAGAGCCGCAATTGCATTCCATCGTCGCTTATCTCGATGAACTGCTTTTCGTCGTGCCTCCCACGCATCCGCTCGCGGGCGAAAAACAAGTCAGCATCCGGCAACTTGGTGCGGAGTCGTTCGTCGCCCACATCGTCTCTTCACCGTATCGCGACAAAGTGATTCAGGCATTCAAGCGCCACAAAACTCCTCTGCACATGGACATCGAATTGCCCACGCTCCAGGCCATCAAGCGTTTCGTCGCCATGGGCAATGGCGTAGCGCTCTTGCCCGCGATCAGCGTGGAGAACGAATTGGCCCGCGGCGAACTGGTTCACATTCCGGTGCGCGAGCTGCGCCTGCACCGGAAGTTGCGACTGGTCTACCGCGAAGCCGCCAGCCTGTCGCACGCAGCGCGAGCTTTTCTGAAAGTAGCGGAAGCTTTCTCACTGGAACGTCGCGGCCCCTACCGCTTCCAGCGCGGGTGATGCGTTGATGTGGGCGCGAGCGTCCCGCTCGTGCGAAAGCCACCCCAGACCAAGTGGAGACAACCGCCCCCGGTTGTCCAGATCGAGCCCAGCTCGACGCGCCGTTACTTACCACAGAATCGCGGTGCTTCGCTCCGCTGGACAACCAAGGGCGGTTGTCCCCACATGGCCTGTGCCGATTTAAAGCCGAACGAGCGAAACCTGACGCGTCAGCCGACGTTCTGGTATTCAGATTCTTCTATCAAGTCAGAGTCTTCGCCAGTTTCATTCTGCTCAGAGTTATTCTCAGCCCCTTTTGCATCTTTCGCGAGCTCGCGATATTCATGGATCTGAACTCCGCCGGAGTCAATCGTCAAATACGTCGGCGGGAAATCCGTCCAGCTGCCGGAGTTGTAATAGGCGACGCCGTCGCGTTCGATGTGCAGGGCCTGGTGAGTGTGCCCGCAGAATACGCGGTCCGCCTGATGCATACGCGCATGCAGTAGTGCGCCCGACGCCACTTTTGAGGAGAGTCGCAACCAGCGTGCTCCCAGGCGATCCAGAAAACGGGAGAATGCCTTGCCTTTGAAATCGAATTTTTGCAGTTGCAGATGAAACAGCGTGGCCAGAGAGCTTAGCAGCAGGTTATTGACCGCAAAGCGGTCAAACTGGTGGCCATGGATGGCGATGTGTCGCCGGCCTTCAAACTCCCACTCGTATTCTTGATAGACCTTCACTCCGACCAGGTGCGACATCACGTCGCTGAGGCCGCAATCGTGATTGCCCTCGACCCAGACCACTTCAATGCCACGCTTCGGATTCGAAAGTTTGCGGATGGTGCTGAGGAATTTCCAGTGCGGTTTGGTCAGGCGCCCAAAGTTGAGATCGGAGAAAATATCGCCCAGCAGGATCAGCCGGCGAAAACGGTTCTGCCGCAGCATGCGCGTGGCCTGCTCCGCGCGGCTTATCTCAGACCCAAGATGCAGGTCAGAGAGGATGAGCGTGTCATAGACGGCGGAACTCATCACTTAAGTTGTAACAAGCGAATGTTAAGGGAAGATGAAAATTGCACAATAAATAGTGCATCGAGCGGGTGTGGGGCAGACACCCTTGTCCGCCGCTTTTGAAGTTGATCTTGCTGTTGATTCGAAAGACAAGCCAAGGCAAAAGCGGCGGACAAGAGTGTCCGCCCCACACGATTCATTAAGATTCACTTCGCGGCGGGCGGCACATACTCTTTCGGCGGGGCTGCGCCTTCGCCGAAGAAGTATTGTTCCATTTGCTTGACGATCGCGGTCTGGTCCTCGCGCCGGGCGGGATTGAGGCGATACTCGTTAAGCAACATTTTGCAGAATTCCGTCCAGCCCTTCCATGCTTCGAGCGAGACGTTCTCGTAGACCTTCTGGCCCAGCTCCGTGTCGAACGGAGGCTCATCCAGGCCGGGCAACTCTTTTTTCAGTTTGACGCAGAAGACGGTGTGTTCAGCCATGAAATCCCTCGCAATCCGTGTAAGAAAAGTATCTCACAAGGCGGAGAATGTCGTGGCATTGCGACGTTGTCATCCTGAGCGGTGAGGCTGCTTCGCTTGCGAAGCAGCCTCACCGCCGAAGGGGTCCCTAGGATCTGATCTGCGGCATCAATCGTAGTGGCTACGCAGCAAACCGTGGCCTTGAGGCGTATGTGAAAACGATAGGGGCCCTTCGACTCTACTGCGCTCAGGATGACAACCTTACACGTCGCACAGGTCCACAGCCTGCCGCAGTGACGTAAACGGATCGCGCGTTGGCACAAACTCATGCGCCACGTAGCCCTGGAAGCTGGTGGCGGCAATGCCGCGCATCACGCCATCCCATTGCACTTCCTGGGTGCCATCCAGTTCATGCCTTCCGGGGACGCCTCCGGTATGGAAGTGGGCCAGCCACTGGATATTTTTCTGGATGGTGGCGATCAGATCTCCTTCCATGATTTGCATATGGTAAATATCGTAAAGCAGCTTGACGTGAGGCGAGTTCACCGCCTGCACCACCTGCAATCCCCACGCGGAGTGGTCGCACATATAGTCCTTGTGGTCGACCTTGCTGTTGAGCAATTCCAGGCAGATTACGATGTTGTTGTCTTCCGCGATTTTCTTTACCCGGTTTAGGCCCGCAATTGTGTTCTTTGCCCCCTCTTCGTCCGACATGCCGGCGCGATTGCCGGAAAAGGTGATGATGTTCGGCACTCCCGCCTTCGCCGCCAGCGGGATGTTTTTGCGAAAGCCTTCCTCGATCGCGGCGTGGTTCTCGACCCGGTTCATGGCGCTCGTCAGTTCGCCGCCTCCGCCGTAAGCCATGCTGCACACCAGGCCGTAACGCCCCGGAACCTCATATTCTTCCGGCTTGAGCAGGTCGATGCCCTTGCAACCAATCTGGGCGGCGTAAACGCAGAGCTGGTCGAGCGGAGTTTCCTTGTAACACCAGCGCGACACGGACTGCTTGATCCGGCCTTTGCGCTGCACCGGAGGAGTCTGCTGCGACCACGCCATGGAGGATGAGACCGAGGCCACGGCCGCTCCCGAGAGGGCACCCTTCAGCATGGTGCGCCGCGACAGTTTGTCCGCCAATGATTTAGCCATAGACCGCAGAGTGTACATCCGAAAGGAAAAAATGGGGAGTAGGAACGGAAGAAATGACGATCTGGGTCGGTCTGAGGTTGCCGCCAATTTCGAGGCGTTCTGGCGAGCCTTCGGAACCAGGTTCTCGCTCACCCGGGCTTCATTCTTGCGCCGCTTCGCGACTTGGCATGACACTGCCGTTGCACTCACTGCCGCCGGGAGACTAAACTTCGTTTCGGTTCCACGCTTATCCGCATACCGGAAACGCGGTGACTGGAGGGTCCAGGTTTGATGATGCGTTCGATGGCATGTTTATCAGCATTAAAATTTACGATGCTCGGGCCGATCACTCTGGCGGTGCTTGCAAGTTGCATTCCACTACCGGCACAAACCAAGGCGGCACAAACCAAGGCGGCACAAACCGAGACGCCCCAACCCAGGACGGCGCGACCCAAGACGGCGCAAGCCAAGACAGCCCAAGCCAATCCCGCCCGAACAAAAACCACCGAGGTAGCGTATCCCGCCGCATTGGTTGACAGCGGCAAAGCCTTGTACGGACAGAACTGCTCGTTCTGTCATGGCCGTGATGCGGGCGGTGGCGAGACCGGACCCGACCTGATGGATTCCAACCTGGTCAGCAGTGACGTGCGGGGAGACAAGATCGGACCTTTCGTCCGCGTCGGACGCCCCCAAAACGGCATGCCCTCATTCAAATTTTCTCCGCAGCAGATCAGTGCCTTGGCTGCGTTTCTGCATACCCAGAAGAAGCGATCTGAAAGTCGGCCCGGTGGAAGGCGAGGCGTAGCGGTCAGCGATCTTCAAACCGGAAACGTCGACGCGGGCAAGCAATATTTCAACGGCGCGGGTACCTGCTCGACCTGCCATTCTCCAACTGGAGATCTGGCCGGCGTGGCCCGGCGTTATCGTGGCCTCCAACTTGAAAGGCGCATGCTCTATCCCCACAACGCCGACGCAACTGTTTCCGTTACTCTTCCGTCGGGTCAGGCCGTGTCCGGCAAACTCGCTTTTCAGAATGAGTTCACCATCGCACTCACCGACGATGCGGGATGGTATCGATCCTGGCCCACAAGTCAGGTCAAATTCACGATCAACGCGCCCGCCGAAGCTCATGTCGAGTTACTGGGCAAGTACACCGACGACGATGTACACAACCTGATGGCGTACCTGCAAACCCTGCGCTAGGAGCGAACCGGATTGCGAACCGCAAATTACTTTTATAAAGCTCTTTATGTCCTCGTGTTCGGGCTGACTTCACTGAGTGCCGGCCATCTGTTGGCGCAGGGCCTCGATCCGTCGACCCTGGCCAATCCGCCTGCCGACAGTTGGCCGACCTATCACGGAGACTATTCCGGCAGGCGGCACAGCTCTCTCACCCAGATCACTCCGCAAAACGTTTCATCACTGGGTCTGGCCTGGGCGTTTCAGACCGGGCAGGAATCGAGACTGAAGTCGTCGCCGCTTCTGGTCAACGGCATCCTGTACTTCACCGTGCCGGATAATGTCTGGGCAGTCGATGCGCGTTCCGGCCATCAGCTCTGGCGCTACACCTATCCGCCCAACAAAGGCCTTCTCCTGGGACAGCGCGGTGTTGCGATGTACAAAGACTGGCTGTACTTCGTCACCCCGGATGCCCACCTCGTTTCACTGGAGGCGAAAACCGGCAAAATCCGCTGGGACGTCCAGATTGCCGACAACGACAAGGGATACTGGTCCAGCATGGCTCCCCTGGTGATTCGCGACCACGTGATCGTCGGTGTCGGCGGCGACATGGATAACCTGCCCGGATTTCTCCGCTCCGTCGATCCCGAGACCGGCAAGACGCAGTGGCAGTGGGACAGCACGCCCCCACTCGGCACTCCGAACGCAACCACGGGCGGCATGACGTGGATGACCGGCACCTA
Source organism: Terriglobia bacterium (assembly GCA_963795245.1). Classification (GTDB taxonomy): domain Bacteria; phylum Acidobacteriota; class Terriglobia; order Terriglobales; family Acidobacteriaceae; genus JAIQFF01. The sequence goes on from CAWCHA010000003.1 coordinate 454,845, forward strand.
CGACCCGGAGCTGAACCTGCTCTATTGGGGAACCGGCAACCCGACCCCGGTACTCAACGGATCGACACGGCCCGGCGACAATCTTTATACCTGTAGCATCGTGGCCCTCAATGCGGACACTGGAAAACTCGCCTGGGCTTTCCAACCCTCGCCCCATGATACCCACGACTGGGACGCCGCCGAAGTTCCAATGCTGGTCGACGCCGATTTCGGAGGCCAGCCGCGGAAGATGCTGATGCAAGCCTCGCGCAACGGCTACTTCTTCGTCCTCGACCGGACCAATGGAAAGAACCTGCTCACCGTCCCTTACGGCCCGGTGAACTGGGCCCTGCGCATCGATGAAAAAGGCCAGCCAGTTCCCAATCCCGCAAAGGAGCCTGCGCCGGATGGCCGCGTGATCGCCCCTGACGAAGGCGGCCTTACCAACTACCGCTCCCCCAGTTTCGATCCCAAGACCGGACTGTTCATCGTCTCCGCCCACCCCAGTTGGTCGCTCTACTTTGCCAAGCCCGCTGACGGCACCTACGGCTGGGCCGGCGCGGACTACGACGTCTGGAGCAAAGGCGTCATCCAGGCCATGGACTACCAGACGGGAAAAATTCGCTGGAGTCACGACATTGGCGACGACGCTTTCGCAGGCGTCCTCACCACCGACTCTGGACTGACCTTCACCGGAGACATCACCGGCAACGTTCTCGCGCTCGACACCAGCAACGGCAAGACCCTGTGGCATGCCGGCACTGGTTTCCGCATGGAAAGTTCGCCAATTACTTATGAATTGGATAAGCGCCAGTATCTGCTCACCAGCAGCGGCAGCGTAATTTTTGTGTGGGCGTTGCCGGAAACCGCGCAGTGACGGATCTCAGACGTCAGACTCAGATGTGCGATAGCTGAAGTCCGAAGGTCTAACATCCGAAGTCTGAGGCCCGAAGTCTGAGGTCCGAAGTAGCCTAGCTTCCCGTCTTCGGCTCCCGCCACCGAATGGACTCTTGCCGCAGGACGTTGAGTCGTCGCAGCGTGTCGATAATCGCTTCGTTTTCTTCCGGCGTGCCGCCGTGGTCTAGCGAGAGTTCTTTCAGGCGCGAGGTAATCGCAGATTCCGCAGCTCGGATGCGCTCCGGCATTCGCGATGGATCCGTTTCAAGTACAGCGAGATTGTACGGCTCGAACCAACTGTAGATAGGGGGCATATCCACTTGCCGCTGTTGTTCCGTTGCTTGTAACGACAGGCACTTCCAAGAGCTTAGAAAAACTCCCGCCTGGTGTCAGCCCGTTACCGCACATTTCTGCACATCTCTCCATGACTTCGGCGACTTCGGCTCTCTGTGAAGACTTCTGCGAAAAGGCCAGAGCCAGCCCGATGCTTCGCGAACTGTGTGGGTTTGGTGGGCCCTCTAGGATTTGAACCTAGGACCAATGGATTATGAGTCCACTGCTCTAACCGCTGAGCTAAGGGCCCTTCGATGACTTACAGACTTTGAGAAAGTCCGGTGTCAGTTGGAATTATACGGGCAGTAGCGGTTTCAGGGGCGGCTCCGCGAGCCTCCGTCTCTGCCGTCTCAGCCATCTCGCACAGTCTTTCGACTGCGCCTGCTTGTGCTCTCTCGAGCAAGGTGGGCGTATCGACAGGTCATTTGGATATTTTTGTGTCCCATCAGCTCTTGCACAGTGCGGAGACCGATTCCTTTCATAAATAACCTGCTGGCAAAAGTATGCCGCAGGCAGTACCACGTAAAGTCTCTGACTCCTGCTTTCCCGACCGCCGGATCGAACCAGTGTTTGTAACCCACTAGCCGTTTCGCCTTTCATCGTAACAAAACCCCAATCTCCCACGGACCGTTTCTGTAATCCCTTGAACGCGGCCAACGCAACCGAATTGAGCGGACGCGGCTCAGGCGGCCTGAAGGGAAGTTTGGCTGTAACGTTGTGCGTTGTTTTGACTCTTAATGCCAAAGAATTATTGTGACGCAGTACGCTGACGCACCTATATTTAGTGAATATTGCGTGGAAACAACTAGCAAACTCTCGCGGGCGGGAGACATCATAGCTGTGCGATGGCAAGCAGGATTTTGGTAGTTGACGACAGTCAGATAGTGCGACGTGCGATTCGTGCTCACATCGAGCGCAGCACTGACTGGGTTGTGTTTGAGGCGGAACACGGGAAAATCGCTGTTGTGATGGTCGGCACCCACAGGCCGCACCTTGTCATTCTCGATCTAACCATGCCTGTGATGAACGGACTAGATGCCGCAAAGGAGATTTCTAAAATCTGCCCAGGTATGCCCATGATAATGTTCACGCTCTACAGCCACGATGCTCTCAAGGAAGCTGCTGCCAAAGTAGGTATAAAACACGTTTTTCCTAAAGCAGGTGGAATGGGGGACCACATAATCAGTGCGATGAGGGAAATGCTCCCGCCTAGTGAATCCCCGCTAAAATCCGCTTAGGTCGACTTCGAACCACGGTTCAAAGTTGGTTCGGTTTGATCCACGCAACGGTTTCCTTGCGCAGTACTTTTAGAGCTTTTAACGCATCTTCGATAGCCTGATTTTCTTCAGGTGTGCCACCGTGATCAAGAGAAAACTCGTTTAATCTTCCCTTGATTGCAGATTCAACGGCTTGAATACGCTCTTCCATTTTGGTTGGGTCGGTTTCCAGTGCGGTCGCCATGTACAGGTTTTGCCATTCTGGACTGGGGATGGAGGAAGTTTCTTGCGGGTCGGCCATTAAGGGCCTCCTGTTCAACGATTTCTTTCATCGGTTGCACAAGAGACCGACGCCCTGTGGGCGTGGCGGGATGATGTGTAATGGACTTCTTAACCCTATCAGTAGACGGCCGTGTGCGATGTCCGCTGGCGTACTCACGCATTCACTAACCGGCTATCTGTGCGGTTGCGTACACCCGTCCAACTCCACACCAATGTAAGATGTTTTGGCCTGGACTGGCCTTCTGAACGGAGAGCTTCTGAAGCAAAAACGTAGGGTAGGAGCGACTATGGCGGAACCCGAGATTGTGCCAGTCCCAGTAGAGTCCATACTTTTTACTGAGCAGTTGGACCTCCGACCGTCGCGACCTCCTGACTACCAGCGCGAAAATCAAGCCCTCGTCCGTCTTCTCCAAACATTGACGGATTCGCCAGAAAATGTTCTGCAAAAGCTGGCGGATACGATTCTCGACCTGCTCCAATGTGGGTCGGCGGGTATCAGTCTTCTGACCCAAAACGACGGCGGAAAGAGATTCTATTGGCCGGCGATTGCGGGAGCGTGGAAAACGTATATTGGCGGAGGCACCCCCCGCGACTTCGGCCCCTGCGGCGACGTCCTTGATCGAAATACTCCATTGCTGTTCAAGAAAATCCAGCGAAGGTACACCTACTTCGAGCCAGTTGCACCGCCTGTTGAGGAAGCTCTGCTGGTTCCATTTTATGTGGGAGGAAAAGCGACTGGAACGCTATGGGCCGTCGCTCACGACGGGCATGAGTTTGATGCCGAGGACAGGAGGCAGCTTCTCAGTCTGGCGACCTTTGCTGCCACGGCCTATCAGTGTGTGGCTTCGATCGATGCCTCCAGACATCTGGCTGCGATCGTTAAGTCATCAGATGATGCCATTATTAGTAAGGATCTCGATGGCGTCATCACTACTTGGAACAGAAGTGCCGAGAGGTTGTTCGGATACTCCGCAAAAGAAGCCATCGGTCAACACATCACTCTGATCGTTCCTGCTGACCGCCGTGACGAAGAAGTCCTGATCCTCGAACGGCTCCGACGGGGTGAGCACATCGACCATTTTGAAACTATTCGGCAACGCAAGGACGGTACGACGTTGGATATTTCCCTTACGATTTCTCCGGTCAAAGACGCTGCTGGCGTCGTAGTTGGTGCATCGAAAACAGCCCGGGACATCACCGAGAAAAGGGAGGCTGAAAAAGCTCGCCAGGAAACTGAAATATCCTCGCGTCTCCTGCAACTTCAAGACGTCGAACGAAGACGGATAGCCCGTGAGTTGCACGACGGCGTGGGCCAATTGATGGTGGCTGTCGGAATGAATATTGCGCGGATTAAGCAAGAGAAGGAAACACTCACCTCGACCCAGGCGAGATGCGTGGAAGAGAACTCGGTGCTGATTGCACAGGCTTCCACCGAGATTCGAGCGGTATCCTACCTCCTCCATCCTCCGATGTTAGATGAAGTTGGCTTACAGTCGGCCCTCATGATGTATCTCGATGGCTTCAATCAGAGAAGCAAAATCGACATCGCACTCGAAATTGACCCCAGCATCGGGCGCCTACCTCAAGACTATGAGTTGTCGTTGTTTCGGATTGCACAAGAATGTTTGACCAACATTTATCGCCACTCCGGCAGCGCGACCGCTCTCATTCGCTTATCGCAGGCGGCGGGAAAAATTGAACTTGAAGTGCGAGACACCGGACGAGGCATCGATAAGGAGACTCAAGCCCGAATAAATTCCGGCGTTGAAACGGGAGTTGGGTTCAGAGGGATGCAGGAAAGAGTGAAAAGGATCGGCGGTATTCTAGCCATCCGTTCTGATGAAAGCAGTACGTCTGTCCGGGCTATTCTCCCGATACCCTCAGTTCGGGCCGCATAGAACGGCTTCGCCCGGCCCAACCGGGTCAGAGACCGGGTTCCACACAACCCATGTCCGCCCTGAGTGCCGATATTTCGGCGTTGAAACGTCTCTCCCCGGTTTTCTTTGCGCCGTCATTCTTGCAGTGTCGGGTCGTACGACTTTCGTTACTTTCGTACCGGCGACTTGGAACATGAGAAACGGCTAAACTGGGGCGCTGGATTGATCCATTCCAAAATCGACCTCAAACATAATTCTGAATGCACAGACAAACTGAAACCGTGCTGGCGCGTGTCAGCAAGCAACTCTCCCAGCTCGAAAAGCGCGACGGAGAGTTGTGGATGATCGTGTCCCTGGCCGGCCTGCTGGTCGGCGCCGGGCTGTGCGCTGTGCTATTTCCCGCGGCTTTTCTGAAGGAAGGCAACATCCACTTCGAGATCACGGTATCGCGTCCTCTGGTACTGGGTCTGGTGGTGTTGCTGACGTTGCTGAACACGTATCTGGTTTCCCGCCGGATTGAACTCCGCCGTCTGCGTGAAGAGCTGATTTCCAAGACGATCCAGCAGGAGTTGGTGCAACAGCAGTCATTCACCGATCCCTTGACTGAGATCTACAACCGCCAGTCGCTAGAAGAAATGGCGGGACGCTTCATGAGCCAAGCTCGACGCTCGCGCAAGGCGCTCACCTTGATGCTGATCGATGTCGACCAGTTCAAAGATGTGAACACCCGCTTCGGCCACCTGACCGGCGACGTCGTGCTGGCCAACGCCGCAGCCCTGCTGAAACAATCCGTGCGCGGTTCGGATGCAGTGTTCCGCTACGGAGGAGACGAGTTCCTGATTATTCTGGCTGACACTTCATGCGTCGATGCCCGGCATGTGGTGGACAGAATTCGAAGTGGCCTGGCTGACTGGAATCAGGCGGGACACGTTGAAAATTACGAATTGAGTTTGAGTATCGGAGTGGCAGAGTGGCAGGAAGGCAAGACTCTGGACAATCTGCTCGATGGCGCCGACCACCAGATGTACGCCGCCAAGGCCGACCGCAAACTGACCAAAGCCAAGGCCGCCGGAGCGTAAATCCGGCGCCATCCAATTTCCAAGTTGTCATCCTGAGCGGAGCAAAATGTTTCGCTTGCGAAGCATTTCGCGCAGTCGAAGGACCCCTATAAGCTGGTAAGTCCGCTTCCGCAGTAGCGATCCCTCGACTCAATCTCACCGCGCCAGCGCGGCTCGATCCGCGCTCGGGATGACAATCCAAGAGGAACATTACATCAGCAATTCGTTGGCGCGCTGCACGATGGGATGCTGCATCTCCTGCAATTCGTTCTTTACCATGTTTAGCCCGTACACGCACTGCTCGAAGTTGCGCGAGAGATTGGCGAACAGCGGAGCGACCTTGGCGTACTCAAAGTGCTCAAACTTGGAGACGATGTAGTAGCTCTCTTTACCGGCCTTGATCCAGTCCACGAAATTTTCCAGGCGGTTGCGGCGCAGACGAAAGTGATTGATGCTTTCCGGAAACATGCCGGTAAAGAAAAGAGTGTAGTCGCCAATGTGTTTGCGAACCTGGCGCTCGCGGTCGAAAGAAGGCGCGGGTCCGAATACAGGATTCGATTCGACCAGCATATCGCCAACATCGGTGAGCGGCCGTCCTTCGGCATTGCGGATCCCGAATAATTCCTCGGCATCACAAAACTCGGCCAGCAGATGGGCGACGTAGTTCACGATCTGGGGATCGCGCAGTCCAATTTCTTCGGCATAATGCCGGCCCACAAGCTCGACAAACAACTGCTGCAAGGGATGCGATTCCGGAATCATTCTGGAACTCACCTCCTCCGACTTGAAATCCCGAGCGACGCGGGATTCATGGCGCTACATCGACATTCCGTCTACTAAACCTCAGCTCGATAGCCCAACGCAAGTGACTTTTGTAAGTCCGCCAAATCGATATTTCCTATTCACTTAGAATCCGGCGACGCACGAAAGGTTTCTCACTCCGAAACTTGCTGGCAGAGCGTAGCCTTGGCTGCTAATTTCCTGTGCGCAAATCCGTCTACAATGATTTACGGAGGCAAAATGCAACGAACCAACATTTCCAGCGGAGCCCAGTGGGAACCCATTGTCGGTTACTCTCGTGCCGTCGTAGTCGGCTCCTACGTGCATGTGTCGGGCACCACGGCCACCGGCCCCGACGGCAAGATTGTCGGTATCGGCGACGCTCGTGCCCAGACGATTCAGGCGTTAAAGAACATTGAGGCGGCCCTGGCCAAGGCGGGCGCAACTATGAAGGATGTGGTACGCACCCGAATCTTTGTAATCAACATTGCTGAGTGGGAAAAAATTGGCAAGGCCCACGGAGAGTTCTTTAGCGAGATTCGCCCGGCCACGTCGATGGTGCAGGTCAGCGCGCTGATATCCCCGGAAATGCTGGTAGAAATCGAAGCCGACGCCGTCATCGGCTGAAGGAGGCGGAGACTCCTGAGCGTGCCCCGTCCAAGCTTAGCTTGGGCGGGGTTTTTAATGTCAATCCACTACCGACTTCGCTACATCGACGACAGACCTTCACCGATAGGTTCCACTCCAAGACAAAAATCCCTGCCCAAGCAGAGCTTGGACGGGGCACCCTCAAGATGTATTATGCCCACCCGAACCCCAAGCGAGGTGGACATGCGTTCTCTGCTCAGCCTGATTATTGCGATTACCCTGGCGTCTCCGGTTCTTTCCCAGACGCCGCCCGCTCCGGCCGTTACCGTCATTCGCGCCGGTATATTGATCGATGGCAAGTCCGATCAGCCTCGCCGTGATCAGGTCATCGTGGTTCGCGGCAACCATATCGAAAGCGTGTCAGACGCGTCCGCCGCAAAGATTCCAGCCGGTGCCGCCACCATCGACCTCTCGCACGCGACCGTCTTACCCGGTCTCATCGATTCCCATACGCATGTTTTTCTGCAAGGAGAGGACCCCGCGCTGGGTGGCTACGACGCCAACATCCTGAAATACCCGCTGGCGTTCCGTGCCGCGCGGGCCACGGTGGCTGCACGTCGTGCGCTGGAGCAAGGATTTACCACGCTACGCGACCTCGAAACCGAAGGCGCCGGCTACGGCGACGTGGGAATCAAGGAGGCCATCGACGGAGGATACATCCCCGGCCCGCGCATGCTGGTGGTCACTCGCGCCATCTCCAGCACGGGCGGCTACAACCTTGAAGGCTACGCGCCTGAACTCGACATGCCCAAAGGCGCGCAGCTGATCGACGGCCCGGTCGAAGCCCGCAAAGCGGCGCGCGAACAACTTGATCATGGCGCCGACTGGATCAAGGTTTACATGACGCACCGCTCCTGGGTGGGAAAGAAAGGCGAGTTGATTTCGCAGCCCACGCTGACGGTCGAAGAACTGAAGGCGATCGTGGACGAAGCCCACGGCTGGGGCAAGAAAGTCGCCTGTCATGCCTACAACGGCATCGGATTGCAGCGCGCCCTCGACGGGGGCTGCGACTCGCTCGAGCATGGCCTTGAAATCACCGACGCGCAAATCGCGCAGATGGTGAAACAGGGCACCTGGTACTGCGCGACCCTCGCCGCCTATTACCACGACTGGGCTCCGGCCGACACGCCAGCCGGTCAGCGCGATCGCCAGCGGGTCGCAGCCCATGGGGTCTCATTCCACAAAGCGCTGAAGGCCGGAGTGAAGATCGTATTCGGCACCGACATGGGCGGTATCCTCTGGACCGAACCGATGGCCCAGGAATTTCCCCGCATGGCCGAGTTTGGCATGTCGCCCATCGAAATCATCAAGAGCGCAACTTCGCGCGCCGCCGACATGCTCGATATGACAGGCCAGATCGGAATCATAGCGCCCGGCGCCTTCGCCGACATCATTGCCGTCAGCGGCGATCCCCTGCGCGATATCAACGCGCTGGGATCTGTGACCTTCGTGATGAAAGACGGCGCGGTTTTCAAAACTAATGTGAATTTAGGACCGCCAATGTGATGAATCTTCTTGACAGCGCGCTTGCGCGGGTCATAATGCGGAATTCTCGGTGATCGTAATCCCGGCCCATGCCAGGAGGGGATATGACCATTCTGCAACTTTGCGATTCCGACGTCGCTTCCGTGCGAGTCGAAGTGAGCGCCGCGGACGCCATTCGCCTGATGCTTGACCGCCATGTGGGCGCGGTCGGCGTAATCGACAACGAAGGCCGGGTCGCAGGCATATTCTCTGAGCGCGACGTCTTACGCAAGCTATCCCTGACCGGACGCAATCCCGAAGTCACGCCCGTCCGTGAGTTGATGACCACCTCGGTGGAATTGGCGACCACATCCACCCTGCCGGGGGAAGCTCTGGCCATCATGCTGGAACGCCACTTTCGCCACCTGCCTGTAGTGGACAACTCGGGCCGCCTGCTGGGCATGCTTTCGATCCGCAACCTGCTGGAGCAGCGCATCGACGATCTCAGGCATGAACTCGATTCTCTTGAGCAGTACGTCACCAATGACGGCCCAGGCGGCTAGACCTGGTCTCCGGTTAAAATACAAAGCTTGATGCCCAAAATTTCTGCCGGCCTGCCCAAAACCATTGCGATCATCCGAATTATCACGTCTGCCTTCTTTCTGGTTTTCAGCGAATACAAGATTTTCGACCCCGAGTTTACTCACGGAGGATTCCAGCAGTACCTCCAGGGTTTTATTCAGAACGGAGCCGTGAGTTTCTACCAGCCGATTCTGGCCAATGTGGTCCTTCCGCATGCCGTGTTCTTCGGATATCTGGTGGGCGTTGTCGAACTCTTCGTCGGAGTCTGCCTGCTGGTGGGGTTCTGGGTACGGCCGGCGTCGGTGGTGGGCGCTCTGCACATGCTGAGTCTTACGCTCGCGACCTGGTGGGAGCCGGGACCGGGCGTCCCGGTCTGGCGCTACTTCGGCGCCGAACTCGACCACCTGCCGCTGTTGTTTTTGTTTGTGATTTTCTTTGTAGCCGATGCGGGACAAGAGTGGGGTCTGGACGGACATCGCTCGCATTAAGCTGCTCGCGCACTCGATTTCTGCTTCGAAAAAACATGCAAGGGGAGCCGATGAAGAAATCAATCAGAAGCATTCTGTTCGCACTCATCTTTACATCACTTCTGTTGGGTGGCCTGGCCACCGCCCAGGAGTCCGCCGCCAAGTCTACGGGAAGAGTCATTGTGCATGCGGGAAAGCTTCTGGATGTACGCAACGGCAAAACGCTGACCGACCAGGCCATCGTGGTCGAAGGTGGAAAAATCACCAGCGTCGGCTCGTTCACCCAGGCCAAACGTTCCGTCGATGATCGCCTGGTCGACCTCTCGAACGCCACAGTGCTCCCGGGATTGACTGATGCACACACTCACCTGACCGGCAATCCGCAGGATGTCGGACCACAGGCGCTCTCAATTTCGATTCCGCGCGCGACTCTGACCGGCGCCCGCAATGCCCGCATCACGCTGGAGGCCGGATTCACCACGGTGCGCAACGTTGGCGCCGACGGATACGGCGACGTTGCCCTGCGTGACGCCATCAATGCCGGAGATATTCCGGGCCCGCGCATGCTGGTAAGCGGTCCTCCGCTCGGCATTACAGGCGGACATTGCGACGAGAATGAGCTGCCTTACGAATTTCACTATTCCGCACTCGGAGTCGCCGACGGCGTAGAAGGCGTGCAGCACAAAGTTCGCGAAGTGATCAAGTACGGCGCCGATTTAGTCAAGATATGCGCCACCGGCGGCGTGCTTTCTCACGGAGACAATCCCCAGGCTTCGGCCTACACCCAGGAAGAGTTAAGGGCGATCGTGACGGATGCCCATCGTCTGGGACGCAAAGTCGCGGCGCATGCGCACGGCGCACAGGGCATTCTATGGGCGTCGCAGGCCGGCGTGGATTCGATCGAACACGGTTCCTACATTGATGACGCCGGCATCGCCGAGATGAAAAAGAACGGCACCTACCTGGTGCCCACGCTCTATCTCGCCGACTGGTTTCTGGAGAATGCCGAGCGGATGCACGTTCCTCCCGAACTGATCGCAAAGGGCAAGGAAGTGATGCCGGCGGCGCGCAAGAATATCGCCCACGCCTTCAGCAGCGGAGTGAAAGTGGCTTTCGGCACCGACGCGGCTGTCTATCCTCACGGACTGAACGCGCACGAGTTTGCCGTCATGGTGAAGTTGGGATTAACGCCTCTGCAATCGATTCAGGCAGCCACCATCAACGCCGCCGACCTGTTGGGCTGGTCCGACAAAATCGGCGCCGTGGAATCCGGCAAATGGGCGGACCTCATCGCAGTCGACGGCGATCCGCTACAGGATGTGACCACACTTGAGCGCGTGAAGTTCGTGATGAAGGGCGGAGAAGTAGTAAAGAACGATTATGGCAAGTAAGAAAAATTAGAAAACGAAATAAAACACGGGTGCCCCACCCTCCTCGCGCAGTTTGCGAGAGGGTGGGATTTCACTACAGCATTTACCTGAGGATTTTCTCGCGGAACTTAAACGTTCGCATCGCCCACCCTCTCGGAAACTACGCGAGGAGGGCAGGCACCCATTGGCGGGAACCTATCCTCAAAGATTTCTTCACTGCAAACACCAAAGGCCGGCTTCTCAGCCGGCCTCTACGCAAAACGGAAAAAGAAAACTACTTCTTCGGTGCGATGGCATCCTTGGTTGCTTTGGCGATGCGGAACTTCACCACGGTCTTGGCTTTGATCTGGATCGGTTCGCCGGTCTGGGGATTGCGGCCCATGCGGGCCTTGCGATGAGCCTTTACCAGGCGTCCCAGGCCGGGAATCACGAAGAGGCCGTTCTTCTTTGTTTCCTTAACGGCAATGTCGGTAAGGTTTTCGAGAAATGCAGCTGCGGTTTTATTGTTCGTCTCGAGCTTTTCCGCCAGCAGGCGTACAAGTTGCGTCTTGGTCAAACCTGAAGCCATGAAACCTCCTGATTGTTCTCTGAAATTTTCCAGCGATGAGCGCTATCTTATACCAGCATTCTGTGGAAAAGTGCTGTTTCAGCCGCATTTTATGCGGATTCCCTACTCGACAACAGCAAAAAAACCACGAAAAATCATGTTCCGACGTGTGTCGACTTCCCAAAACGGCCCATTTACCGGACGCGCAACGACCCCATCGCCGTGGCGTTCCCGAGATTCTCCTGCCGTGCGAATGTCATAATAGGCAATCTCATCATAGTCATGGAGATTCACTTTGTGAGCTGTGCGATCTGCGAAAAACGTAAAGAGAAACGCTTCTGCCCGGCCATTCACGGCCGAATCTGTCCGCAATGCTGTGGCGAGCAGCGCGAGGTCACGCTCGATTGTCCCAGCGATTGCGTGTATCTGGTGCAGGCACGTGAACATGAAAAGCCGCGCAGCCTGTCTGACCTGAATCCGGCGGACCTGTTTGTTCAGATCGAAGTCGAAGACCAGTTTCTTTACCAGCACGAACATCTGATCATGGGACTGACTTTCGCTCTATCCAAAAGTGTTCGCGCCGACCGCAGTTTGAAAGACACCGACCTGATCGCCGCGCTCACCTCACTTACTAAAACCTGGGAGACGCTGGTCAATTCAGGTTTGCATTACGAGAGCCCGATCACCAGCGCGTCTCAACATGCGGTTGCAGCGGAAGTGCAGAACATGATCAAGGAATATCGTGAGGCCGAGCAGAAGCACACAGGGCATACACAACTGCGCGACTCCGATATCCTGCGCGCCCTGGTCTTCATCGTCCGCATGGCCTATGTCCGTACCTCGGGACGACCTAAATCGCGCGCCTTCGTCGACTTCGTCATTGCGCAGTTTCCAGAAAATTCCTCCACCATCGCTGCGCCAGAAGATGCCGGCAGCCGCCTGATTACACCGTGAAGCAGGCGTCAGACGTCGGACTTCGGACCACTGTACGTTGTCATCCTGAGCGCAGTGGCCGCGTCGCGCAGCGAAGCAGCCACGCAGTCGAAGGACCCCTATAAGCTGCACACTCTCGCTCCGTCAGAACAATTCCTTTGCGCCCTCTATGATTTACCGGGTCTGACGCCCGGCGTCCGGGTTCCGCTTCACCGCTTGCCCCGCCGGCAACGCGTCTCTCAATTCACGCACGGTCGTCTTGAAGACCGGATGCCGCACCTCGGGCGCAATTTCCGCCAGAGGTTCCAGAACGAAGCGGCGCTCGTGCATCGCCGGATGCGGAATGGTCAGCCCCTTCGCTTCAACGATCGAGTTCCCAAACAGCAGAATGTCGATATCAATGTTGCGCGGCCCTTTTTTTTGCAGGCGCCGTCTTCCCATTTTCCGCTCAAGGGCAAGAACTCCGCTCAGCAACTGCCGCGGCATTTTTTCCGTGTTCAGTTGGAGCGCGCAATTCAGAAACCAGGGTTGGCTGGTGAGTTCGACAGGTTCGGTTTCGTAAAAGGATGAGACTGCCACGACCTCGCCCAGGCTGCCCAGATTCTGGATCGCCGTATTCAGATTCGCAGCCCGGTCGCCGACGTTCGATCCGAGCGAGAGATAGACTTGTTTCGCCATGTCCGCGAGTGGATTTTCAACTTCCTGAAGCACGAGTGTTTGGCGGGTCGAAAGGCACAAAACTCGCGTACCCGCGATGTGGTTACCCGCTCACCTTCGTTACTTTCGAACCGTGCAGGCGCAGCCTAACATGGAATCTCTATGCCGCTGGAGTCGCTGCTGCTCAGCCGGGACCCGGAAGTCATCCGCATCGTCCAGCCCGCCCTGGAAAAACTTTCGATCGATGTCGAAGTCTGCCGCGGGGTCGGCTCCGGGCAGGAGATTCTTCGCACCGAAAAATTCGATGCCATTATTGTAGATTGCGATGACCTGAAAGGCGCGGTCGAAATCCTCGAAAGCCTGCGCAAGAGCGCCAGCAACAGAAATTCCGTTACTTTTGCCATCCTGAATGGCAGAACGACCACGCAACAGGCATTTCGGATGGGAGCGAATTTCGTACTGCAAAAACCAGTGTCGGCCCTGAATGCCAGGCGCTGCTTCAGTGCCGCGGTCAATTTCATGCTGCGCGAACGGCGGCGCTATTTCCGTCATCCCGTGGAATCGTCGGCCACGGTCGCGTTCAGCGAAGGACAGAAACTGAAAGTATCGCTGACCAACCTGAGCGAGGGAGGCATGGCTATCTTTTTCCGCGGCCCGTTGCCCAAGGGCAGCGCCTCGACCGTGTCATTTAACCTGCCGGGGACAGCCAGCCCCCTCGAAACCAAAGTCCAGATTGCATGGATTGACGACGCCGGCCGCGCCGGTCTTCGTTTCACGGAAATATCCAAAGAAGCGCGAGCTCAGCTGGATACATGGCTGGCCGAGCAATGCGAAAAAATGGACCGGCAACCTCACTGATTGTTTGTTCCCGCCCTTTTGTGGTACTTCGCAGTGTATCCACCTTGTGACTTGCGCAATTTTGCCTCGCCTATCACGCTGATAGAAGAAAAATCACACGCGAGGTCTTATGCTGTCGATTCACACAAAAATTGATCGCGCCCAACGCCTGGTGCGCATGCTGGAAAAGGACGCCCCTTTGCTCGCCCTTCGGGTCGCGGAGTTGACGCCTGAGCGGCAACACTCGGCCAAAAATTATGCTGCCCAACTGACGGCGCAGGCCCGCGCAGAATTAGCAAAGCTTCTGGAAGAGGGTTCGTACTGGGACCCCGATGACACCACCCCCCACCCCGCCGACTAGCAGTTGCCATGTGGGGCGGACACTCTTGTCCGCCGCCTTTGAACTTGGTTTCGGGGTGGAAAGCTTTTCTTTGGGTTGTGGTTCGGTTTGACGCCGATGCCTCGGACGCTACTGAATCAAAGTCAAAGTCGGCGGACAGGAGTGTCCGCCCCACACGGACTACACCGCCGGCTGGGCGACTGCCTCGACTAACGGCGTCACTGGTTCCGGCTCTTCTTCCACCGTGGTTTCTTCCCACAGGGTGCGGTCCCGCAGGATGCGCGATACCAGGGCGGTATGCATGGCGTGTCCCGCGCGGTCTGCGACCACATTGCCCCGAATCTGTTTGCCCAGCAGCGCCAGATCGCCGATCAGGTCCAGAATCTTGTGCCGTACAAACTCGTCGGGAAAACGCAGCGGCGGGTTCATCACCCCGTCGCGAGTCAGCACAATCGCGTTTTCCTGGGACGCGCCGCGAATCAGTCCCTGCTGCCGCATCGCGTCCGCTTCATGAAGAAATCCGAAGGTGCGTGCCGCGGCGATCTCGGTACGATAATTTCCGTCGGAGAGATCGACTTTAAAAGTTTCTTTGCCGATCAAAGGATGAGGGAAGTTGATGGCATATGACACCGAATAGGTTTCGGCCGGATATACCGCGATAAACTTGGCGCCCTCCCGCACCTCAAGCTCGCGACAGATGCGCAGATAGGTTCGAGGCCGCCGCTGCTTGCGCACGCCGGCCTTACGGATGGCCTCTACAAACGGCAGGGCGCTACCGTCGAGAATAGGCAGCTCCAGATTGTCCAGTTCGATGATGGCGTTGTCGATACCGCAGCCAATCAGGGCCGAGAGAAGATGTTCCGTGGTGGAGATCAGTACGCCTTTTTTCATCAAACTGGTGGCGTAGCTGACCCGAGCCACGTTGCGGCCCAATGCCTCGAGTTCGAAGCCGTCCAGGTCGGTCCGGCGGAAGATCACGCCTGACCCGGCGGGCGCGGGCAGGATCCGCAAGTTTACAGGCGCGCCGCTATGCAGCCCCACGCCACTGCACTCAATGGATGTTCGTATTGTCTGTTCGTTTATCAAACGCGTTATCAAACGAAGTTAGCTGCTTTGTTTGATGACGAATTTACCCCCTGCGCAAAGAGTTAGACTGTGGCTATTTAGCCACAGTAGTCGATCGCAGGGATCGGTTGGGCCGTGGTTATCGCGATCATTATAAGACACTTAGCGTGAGAATATAACTGTGTGGAGGAACCAAGGTATTACTGCCTGAGTAAGCCGGAGTTCCGCTCTCTGGCGCTGGATCAGTGTTTTTTGCCTTCAACTGGCGCAGAGGCGTCAAACTGGGAATCGCTGATGCCCTGGTTGTAGCTCACTTTGGTCATGAAGCGCTGGCTCGACATGTCGCCGTTATAAAAGCGGGTCACCGTGTGCGGCGTCATGATGCCTTGAACGTCGCGGTAGTTGTCATAGACTTCGTCTTCGATATTGCGCTCGTTGTCCGTCGTATCCCGCCAGGAGTAGGTTTTCTTCACTGGCAAGTGATCTTCAGTGTTCACGTAGAGGGTCACGCCCTCGTTGTGCGCGTTCATGACCGTAACCTGTTCCACCGGCTTCCCTTCAGCGACAGTCTGCCCTTCGTAAAACAAAGCCACGCCCGGTTCCAGCAGCCACTTTCGCAGGACCCAATCCAGGGAAAAATGGCGGCGCCGCAGATAGTCGGTCAGGTCTTTGGGATCCTGAGGATGCGGGCCCTTGAACGTCACTTCATATCCCTTGTCTCCCTGATAAACGTAAATCACGTCTCGCTGTTTCGTCAGTTCGATACGGTCCTTGTCAGGGAACTTGTAAAACCGCCAGAAGACCACTCCCAGACTGCTGGGTCGCCCATGATAAAAGCTGTAAGTGCGGCCTTCCTGGGCGATGTCCTGAATATTCATGTAGGCCGATCCGCCCAAAGCCTGGATGGTCTGGTCCAAAACGGCCTTGGCTCTGCGGGCGTTCTCCTGGTCGACCGGTATCGACTGGGAAGGCGGCGCCATTTCTGTCTGCGCCAGCGCGGCCGCAGCCAACAGAAGAATCGTTAGGAAAAGCTTCATCATTCAAAAAGTTAGATGCAAGGGAAACAGCCCACGTGGGGACAACCGCCCTCGGTTGTCCGGGCGGAGCGAAGGTCCGCAGTTGGGTTGAATGCGTTCAAATCTCTGACGAGCTTCGCTCGCCTAGCACAACTGAAGGCCATTGTCCCCACATGGCCAACACCATGGCCAGAACTAGCCGATCAGTACGGCTCCGCCGTTCACGTTGAAGACTTCGCCGGTGATGAAACCGGCGTACTCCGAGCACAAAAATAGGATGGGCCCGGCAATCTCCTCCGGCTTGCCGACTCGTCCCAGCGGGATCCCGGCAAAAATGCGTGTGCTGGTTTTGGGATCGCTCAGTGCCGAGGCGGACATATCCGTGTCGACCCAGCCCGGCGCTACCGTGTTGACGTAGATCGCATCCCGCGCCAATTCCGTGGAAAGGCCCTTGACCATGCTGATCAGGGCGCCCTTGGTGGCGGCGTAGTCGCAATGAAAGGCCTCGCCGCGTTGTCCGGCGGTGGAACTGACCAGCACGATGTGCCCGGCAGACCCGCCCGACTTCCCCTGCTTTTTCATCTGCGCGACCGAATGCTTAATCAACGCAAAGACGCTGTCCAGGTTGATGGCCATGGTGCTGCGCCATTGCGCGTCCGACATCTTTTCGATGGGCGCGTCCTCCGGAGGCCACACGCCATGATTGGCCACCAGAATATCCAGCCGGCCGAAGCGCTTCACCGCCTCGGCGATCAGTTGCTGGGCGGTCTCCGTACCCGACAGATTGCAGGCTACGGCCGCGCAATTTTCCTGTCCGAGTTCCTTCACCAGTTGTTCGGAGGGAGCCTTGGCTTTTTCGTAGTTGAACAACACGCGCGCCCCTGCGGCAACAAACAGGCGGACCGCCGCCGCACCAATGCCGCGCGAACCGCCAGTAATCAGAGCGACCTTGCCAGAGAGCGAAAGAGGGATAGACATGCAGAGATAGTTTCCCGTGTAAGCCCAGAATTGGCAAGTGGCGAGAGTAGCGAGTCCAAAAAGAGCCGCGAAGCGGCGCAATCATAAAGCCCACGGCGCAAGCCGTGGTTAAAAGTGGACCGAGAGCGAGCCCCGAAGGAGCGAAAGAAGGGTTGCGACCCAGACGCGAGCGCCTTCGCTCGTGCGGTAGCTTAACCAATGCAGAAGGCAGGAATTTCGCGGCGCCCGGCTGCACGGAAGGGAACAGGGGTGCTTCGACTCCTGACTCCGCTCAGCATGACAAGGTTTCAAAGGGATTGGCCAACGACCAAGACAACCACCAACCACGCCCTACGAAGTTCCCCAACTCGTCGACCGCTCCGACCTCAGTTCGCGAATCAGAATACGCACCAGCATGCCATCAAAATGCGTTCCGCTCATTTTTTCGAGTTCGAGCAGGGCCTGTTCGGTGGTCTTGGCGGCAGCGAACGAACTCTCGCTGGTCATGCTCACGTAGGCGTCCGTAATGGCGATGATGCGCGCCCACAGCGGAATCTTCTCTCCGCGCAGGCCGCCCAGATAGCCGCCGCCATCGAAGGATTCGTGATGGTGCTGCACCGCTTCCCGTAATTTCTGGCCTTCGGGCAGGATGGCCATGATCTCCCCGCCGACCTCCACGTGCATCTTCAACTGATAAAACTCACTCTCGGTCAGCGGGCCGGGCTTGTTCAGAATCCGTTCGGGAACGAACAGCTTGCCGACGTCATGAACGCGCGCCGCGTAAAGCAGATCGCTGATGTCCTCAGGAGAAAGGCCAAGCGAGCGTGCGATGATTTCGCTGTAGCGCGCCACCATCAAGCCGTGCCCGCTATTGTTCAGTTCGCGGGCCTCGGCTGCGGTGGTCAGGTTCTCGATCGCTTCCCGCAGAATCTGGCCAGAGTGAGATTCCTCGCCGCACATCTTCTTGAGCGTGGTGATCAGTTCTTCCACGTATTCGGGACCAGTGTGCTCGCGCTGAAGAAATCCTTCGATATATCCGGAAATCATCTGGCGGCGCACTGCGGCGGTTTCGCCGCCTGACAACTCTTGCGCGATCGATACTTTGTCGCCGCCCGCTTTCTTCGAGATGTACATACCCGCGTCGGCGACGCGAATGATGTCTGCCATGGAAAAGCCATGCACCGGGAAGCTGGCCACGCCGAAACTCCCCGTGATGTGATGCTCGGAGAGCATCGGGTCCTGCGCCATCCACAGGCGCAGCCGTTCGGCCAGAATTTGCGCCTGTTCCACGCCGGTTTCCGGCATCAGAATAATGAACTCGTCGCCCCCGTAGCGCGCCACCACGTTTGACTGCCGGCATCTTTTGTTCCAGCAGACGTCCTACCCGGGTCAGCACCAGGTCACCTTCCAGATGTCCCTTGCCGTCGTTCACCTCTTTGAATTTGTCCAGGTCCATCAGCACGACCGAGATCGGCCGGCCAGAGCGGGAAGCGCGTTTCAGTTCCGAACTCAGAGCCTCGAAGAAAAATCGCCGCGTCTTGATCAGCGTGAGCCCGTCCGTAATGGATTGCTGCTGAAGTTTCTGGAAGACGAAGGTATTGTGCAGCGCCGTTGCCAGCAGATCGGCCAGCGTGTTCAGAATCAGCCGGTCGGCCGGCTTGAAGGCGTCTTCCTTATGGCTCTCCACATTCAGGACGCCGAGAAAATTATCGCCGTAAGCAATCGGGATACACAGCACCGAGCGCGCCCCCGGCATCACGCCCAGCAGCGGAGCCTCGCTCGTGGTCTGGACCAGCGCAGCTTCTCCGCTCCGCGCCACCTTGCCGAGAATTCCCACACCCAGCGGGATGCGCTTACCCAGTGCCTGGGCGGTGATGCCGGCCTCGGCCTTGATCTCGATCTCCTTGGTCGAATAGTCGAGAATGCCGATGCCGATGTGATCGAAGCTGAAATTTTTCTGGATGTGTCCGACAATCGCGGCCAGCATCTGCTCCGAGTCTTCGCTTGAAATCGCGGTCTTCGAAATATTGTTCAGGAAAGCCAATTGGCGCGAGCGGCGCTGTTCCTCGGCAAACAGGCGGGCGTTTTCCACGGCCACGGAAACCTGGCCTGCCGCGGTCTGCATCACTTCCAGGTCGCGCTGTTCGAACACGTACTCGCGGTCTGTATTTCGCGCTGCCATCACTCCCGCCGGTTTTCCTCCCAGCAGGATGGGCGCTCCGCAAAAGCATTTTGCCGGCCGCTGCGGCAGGTAACTGACGCCCAGCCGCTCGCGCGCTTTCTCCAGGTCCGACCGTATCAGCAAGGGTTGTCCGCTGCGTATGATGAATTCGCTCAGGCCGTTCGCCAGCTTGCGCGAGCGCTTGGATAATATCTCGCCTTTTTCCACCTCGATTTCGAAGCTGATTTCATCGCCTTCCTGAAATGCGATGTAGAAATCGCTGGTATCGAAGATCTGTCCCAGTTCTTTTTGGACGGTGCGCAGAATCTCGTCCTGATCGAGACGCGAACTGATGGCCTGCCCGATCTGAGTCATCAATTCGAACTCTTTGGTGCGCCGCTGGGCATCGTGCATGACCACGTAATTTTCCAGGGTCAGGCCAATCTGGAGCGCCAGTCCAATCAACAGACGGAGGTTCGACGACCCGAACATGCGCCGCGCACTATGCGGGAACAGGATCACTCCGAAATTGTTTTCCCGGGTCTGAAGGCTCACCGCGGTGACGTTGTAAATCCGCTCTTCGGTCATCACCTCGCGAAATTGCAGAAACCGGCCGCCGGGAAACGCCGGCAAAGGTTCGGGAATCTCAGGCACGCTGCGCAGGGTGACAAATCCGCCACGCCGGTAGGCCAGTTCGCAGATGTACTCTCCCGCTCCGCTCTTTTCCAGCTTCCCCAGAAACTCCGGTGAAAAACCACGCTGCACCGAGGGCAGCACGGCGCGCCAGCGCTCCGAGATGCAGATCACAGCTCCTCCCGTGGGCAAGGGAGCAACCAGGCGATCCAGAATGCTTTGCATGCTGGGAGCCAGGTCCTCCGCCGACAGCAGTCGCGTGGGATCGACGCCCAGAGTCGAGAAGGCCAGCGCATTTTCCTGAACTGCGCTGCGCTCATTCTCGGCCAGCACCATCACCATCGCGATACCCAGAGCCAGTTGCGGAATCGGGCCCAGCAGGTCGGAGAGTTGCAGATATGAATTGCTGAATTGCTTGAACAGCACGAGCACCGACCATAGTGCCAGCGCCATCGCCAGCATGGTAAAGGCCAGCGAATTCTTGCGATGCGCGTAACGATAAAAGAAGAACGAACAGTAAAGCAGCAGAAGTGCGACCCCGACCTCCAGCCGGAATCGTGGATCAGGAACTATCTCTGGATGGAATACTCGCCCCACCATTTGCTGGCTGACATTCCACAGGCTCAGGGCGACTCCGGCCAGGCCCACCGCGACGTCGTACCAGCGCAGGCGAAACCGCTCGCGCATCAGGCGGGTTGATATGAAGATGCAGAGCGCCATTGCCGCCAGCAGCAGCGAGGCCAGCAAAGACATGATGGCGGAAGGATTGCGGAACGTGCTCCAGGCGTCCAGGGCATAGTGGAGCGTGTACGCTCCCCACCCCAGTTGCCAGGCACGAAAGTAATCCTGCCTGGTTTGCTCGTAGAGGTAAGTGAAAACCAGGAAGAGAACCAAAGCGACAACGGCAGGTACTACGACCAGACTAATTGTGACGCTATTCATGATGCGAAACAGCGACCTCAGCCAGAGTGATAAACAGTTTCTAACTATGCATGCTTTCACACGGGTTCAGCCAAGACAATAGTCTTGTGTTTAACTCAAAATCCCGAGTCATTGATTCGTTTCCTCTTTCAGATCAATGAGTTGAGTCTGAGTTTCGGCCATCCAGCAGCTTGACGCTACATTTCCTCAGCCCGTACCATCAGTACACGACCTTTCGTAATGTACCCATCCAATAGTTCGTCCTCTACTCCGTCCTCAAACAGATCGTCTTCAGATACGCCCGATGGTGTCCGTGTCCGCTTCGCGCCCTCGCCCACCGGTTATCTGCATGTAGGCGGCGCCCGCACGGCGCTCTTCAACTGGTTATTCGCGCGCCATCACGGCGGCACCCTCGTCCTGCGGATTGAAGACACGGATCTGGAACGCTCAACCGCCGAAATGGTGGAAGGAATTTTGCAGGGCATGCGCTGGCTCGGACTCGATTGGGACGAGGGTCCTTACCATCAAACTCAGCGCATGGAAATGTATCGCCAGAGCGCGGCGAAGTTGTTGGCTTCGGGACACGCCTACTACTGTTTCTGCACCAAAGCGGAATTAGAGCGACGCCGCGCGGCGGCAACCGCCGAAGGTCGTCCGCCTCGCTATGAAGGTACATGCCGGAAGGTTTCTCGCGAGGAAGGCGCGCAAAGGCGCGCCGCCGGAGAAGCCGCAGCCGTGCGCTTCGCCATTCCGACTTCCGGCAGCACCGCGTTCGACGACGCCGTCTTCGGCCGCATAGAGTTCGCCCACAGCGAGTTGGAAGATTTTGTACTCCTGCGCTCCGACGCCGGACCTACCTATCACCTGAGCGTAGTCACGGACGATGTGGATATGCGCATCAGCCACATCATTCGCGGCGCCGATCATATTTCCAATACCCCAAAACAGGTTTTGCTTTACCAGGCCCTGGGTGCGCCGCTACCGGTGTTCGCGCACGTGCCTCTGATCCTCGGTCCCGACAAGACGCGTCTCAGCAAACGCCACGGCGCTACCAGCGTGATCTCGTACCGCGATGAAGGGATCGTGCCCGAAGCCTTCCGCAATTTCCTGGCGCTGCTGGGATGGACGCCGCCCGCATCCGGCGCCGAAGGCGCCGCCGCGGAAATTCTCGGCGACCGTCAACTGATCGACCTCTTCGATCTCAGCGGCATTTCGCACTCCAACGCCGTCTTCGATCGCGTCAAGCTTGACTGGTTCAACACCGAATACATTCGCGCCTATCCCGCAGAAAAATTACTGCCCTTGATTCAGGAGGAATGGCACAAGGCCGGCGTCGAGCCGGCGCACACGGATCACGAATGGTTGCTCGCGACCATCAACCTGCTCAAGCCGCGGGCCCGCAATTTGAAAGATTTCGCCACATCCTTCCGCGCCTTCTTCACAGATACCTTCGAGCCCGATCCCGCCGCGGTCGATAAATTTCTGAAGGAAGAAAGAATCCGCGGCCTTCTGGTGGAACTCGGCCAACGCTACGCCGTATCGAGCGAAATTTTCACTGAAGCCGGAACCGAACGCCTCCTGCGCGACTTCGCAGCAGAAAAAGAGTTGAAAGCCGGCGCTCTCATCAACGGCGCGAGAGTGGTCCTCACCGGACAAGGTGTGGCCCCCAGCCTGTTCGCCGTCATGATGGCCCTCGGCAAAGACCGCACAGTCGCTCGCCTGAAAGCCACCCAAAGCATTGCCGCAAAAGCTTTGTAGAGCGGGCGCCCTCGTCTGCTTCACCGCGTTCACTCATGTGTGGGGCGGACACTCTTGTCCGCCGCCTTTGACTTTGATCTTGACCTTGATGGAGACCAATCGGGTAACCATCGAATCCCAAAAGTCAGAGTCAAAGGCGGCGGACAGAGGACAAAGTGTGTCCGCCCCACACAAAACAGGATGGTTGTCCCCACATGGTCCGCGATGGCCTACGCACGCGCGAAGCGCTCGCGCCCACATTTGTTTGGCTTACTCTTCCGGGGCAGCTTCATTCTCGGCGGGAGCCAGGGGTAGTTGCGAAGCGCTGCCGAGCAATCCCCGCTCCTGGGGCGAGAACTCGCTCTTGAACCGGTCAGACTCGAGGACCTGCCGCCGCTGCTCGGGCGGCATCACGCTGAGGTCCCGGATGGCTGTTCGCACTTTTTGTCGACGATCGGGTGGCAGATCTCGCAACTGTGAGAACAGTTGCCGGGCCTGTTGCTTCTGATCCGGCGTGAGGTGCTCCCATGTTTCCATGCGTTGCAGGATGCGGTCCTGCTGTTTTGGCGGCAGGCTGTTGAAACGTTGCAGGCGCTCTCGCAAGATCTGCTGCCGTACTGGCGGCAGGCTGCGAAACTGGGGATCGTTGTCGAGCGCCTTTTGTTGCTGATCCGGAGGCAGGTCCTTATAGCGGCGCAGCCACTGGCCGGCGTGATTGCCTTGGGCTTGTCGCCGCGCTGCAACCCGTCTCTGGGCGTGACACGGGGAAGCGGCGGACGCCAGCAGCAGAGCGGCCGTAGCGATGGTCATCGTGATGGACTTCAGTCCCAATACTGTCTTTCTCTTATTTCGCCATGACGCTTCTCGCCCTGAACCTTTAGCCTGGAAGCTCGTCACCTTTGCGACTGCTGAACTTCTTATGGATTCGCGGTCACATCCGGCTGAACGGCGAGATCATCGAGCACATCGAAGTCGGAATACAGATTCTGATTTTTCTCCAGCGCCTGCAAATCTCCCACGGCCGTGCCCGGCTCTGCCACTACTGCCACCGGAGACGCTCCTGAACGGTTTCCCCGTTCTCCACTATTCATTCGCACCAGAGTGACACTCACCACCATCAGCAGGGCAAACGATGCTGCCAGCACCGGCCGGCGCAGCCATCGCAACCAGCCCGCGGATTGAGTCGCGCTTTCTTCGCGCAAGCGCGCGCGCAGCCGGACATCGAAATACGGCGATGGTTCCGGCGCCTGCCATTCGTCCAGCAGGGACATGGTCTGGCGGAACGCCTCGAGCTTGCCCGCACACTCGGTGCAGGATTCCAGATGAGCCTTGATTTCGGGCGTGGCTGCAAGCAGCCCCGCTGCCAGGTCCGGCATAACTTCGCGAATTTCGTTGCACTTCATGGCCTTGCTTCCTTTACACAAACTCTTTTACACGAACCCTTCTTTACACAAACTCCTTGAGCTGATCGCGCAGCGTTTCGTAGGCGCGAAACAGCAAAGACTTGGTGGCGGATTCGCTCAGCTTCAACACATCGGCGATCTGGCGGTAATCCATCTGCTGATACTTATGCATCACCACCGCGATCCGCTGCCGCTCCGGCAGACTGTGAACCCGCTGCCGTATAGCCGCTAACCGCTCGCGCTGCACCAGATTGTCCTCGACGCTCGGCGTCCGGTCCGGAAGATCCAGCGTGCGTCCGCTGTCCTCGTCCGGTTCATCCAGGCTGACCGTATTCTCCGGGCGCTCGTGCCGGGTGTCGCGGGCATGATTCACCGCCAGGTTGGTCGCAATGCGATAGAGCCACGTCGTAAACTTGGCGCTGGCCTCATAGCTTTCGCGCGAGCGGTACACGCGCAGAAAGACTTCCTGGGCCAGGTCTTCCGCAATGGCATTGCTGTGCGCCATGCGGAACATGAAACTCACCATGGGACGGCGATACTTCTGCACCAGGTATTCGAAAGCCGAATCATCTCCGGCTTTCACCTGAAGCATGATTTCCGCATCACTCCGGCCGCCGTCGGGAAGAGTCGCGTCCGCCCCGAATGGTGCCGGCTGTGTCCCGCTCGCCATAGCAAGCATCCCGCGATCCAAGGCAACGCTGCTCACCTCAGATTCAACCCCTTCGGACGACGAAAGTTGCGTCTCCCCCGCCTCGGAATCCGGGTCCGAAGTGCCTTCGGTACTATGGGCTTCAGGTACTTTGGCGGGTCTGGGATCGCTCGGCATCGGGTGCATCCAACGGTCTTCACACCGCCGAGACCGCCGGACGGCCCCGGAAGTCGCGGCACCGTCAGGCTATCACGGTCGCTGGATACGGAAAACTGGTTCGTTTGCTAGAATATAGAGACAGTTTTCCGTGGGCGCTTAACTCAGCGGTAGAGTGCCACCTTCACACGGTGGAAGTCGTAGGTTCAAGTCCTACAGCGCCCACCATCTCCTCCTCAGAGTGAGATGGCCGCCACGACCCACGTAGGGACGGACGCCCTCGTCCGTCCAGTCGAGCGCAGTCGACGGCGAGTTGCGAATCGCCGCCGTCCCAGCGGTTGTCGCGGGCCCGCCCGCAGCACTTGGAAAGCTGATCACCGGACGGCGCTACGAAACAGCTACACACTTCGAGACATGCCCTTCCTACTGACCTCGGTCACTTGGCGTACATCCTTTGCTGCGCTACTCTGAATCCATATTCACAATGGCAGCGCCGGCCTCGGCCACCGGCCCATCATTAAACTGGCTACCAACAGGAGAGTAGTAATGCGCAAGACCCCGGTCTGCCCTTTTCCTAAGAGTATTTTCTTCACTCTCGTTTCCATCCTGATTCTTGCTACCGTCGCCTCCGCTCAAGTACGAAACCGTATCAGCCGCAACCTCGCCGGCGATCAGACGGTTGCGGTCATGGGCGCCCATCCCATGGCGCGGCCGGAATTCGATCAGGGTAGGGTTAACGGCGGCATGCGCATTCACCGCGCTGCCCTGGTATTCCGCCTGGCGCCCGATCAACAGGCTGCGCTGGAAAAATTGCTCGAGGAACAGCAGGACCCCGATTCTGCGAACTACCACAAATGGCTGACGCCGGAGCAGTATGCGGCGCGCTTTGGCATGAGCGACGCCGACCTGGCAAAAGTCTCCTCGTGGCTGAAATCGCAAGGCTTGACGGTCAGCGGTTTCTCCCGCGCCCGCACCCGCGTTTTCTTCAGCGGCACTGCATCCCAGGTGGAGAATGTCTTCCGCACCGAACTGCACAACTACAGCGTGGATGGTCAAACCCGCTTCGCCAATGCCTCTGAAGTTTCCGTGCCCACGGCGCTTTCCGGAATGGTGCTCGGCGTCCGCGGACTGGACAACTTCCGTCCCCGGCCCAGGGCGCGCATCGCCAAGCCCCGGTTCACGTCGCATCAGACCGGCAACCATTTCGTGTCGCCCGGTGACTTTGCCACCATCTACAACCTGACTCCGCTTTACGCCGCTGGACTGGATGGAACTGGAGAAACAATCGCTGTTGTGGGACAGACCCAGATCGACGTCTCCGACGTGAATGCGTTCCGCGCCGCGGGCGGATTGCCGCCGACGAACCTGCAACTGGTTTCGGTGGACAACACCACCGGCTTTTCCTCGGGAGATGAAGTCGAAGCCGATCTCGACGTGGAATGGTCAGGCGGAGTCGCCAAAAATGCAGCGATTCTCTACGTCTACGTGGGCAGCAATTCGCCCCAGAACGTCTTCGACTCGCTGGAATTTGCCATCGACCACAATCTGGCGCCGGTCATTAGTACCAGCTATGGAAATTGCGAAGCGAACCTGGGCACATTCACCGCAATCCTGCGGTCGGATGCCCAACAGGCGAACAGCCAGGGACAAACGATTACAGCCGCGGCGGGCGACGCCGGAGCAGCCGACTGTGAGACTGCCTCGGCCGCAACCGCCACCCACGGACTGGCGGTCGATTCTCCTGCCAGCGTTCCCGAGGTCACCGCGCTCGGAGGCAGCACGTTCACCGGGGACGCAGCCGGCGCTGTAAGCGGAGCCGACGCCGGCGCCAACCCACCCTACTGGGGTGCGACCACCGGGGGCGCCGACAACATCAGTTCAGCTCTGATCTACATTCCCGAAACCACATGGAATGACACCACAGCGTCGATCACGGCCGGGAGCGGGCTTTCCGCCACTGGCGGCGGAATCAGCACCAAATTCGCCAAGCCGGCCTGGCAGAATGCGCTCACGCCGGCTGATACGAAACGCGACGTCCCCGACGTCACTCTGAGCGCATCGCCTTTCCACGACTCGACTCTGATCTGTTCGCAGGGCAGTTGCATAACCGGTTTCCGGTTTACCGATGGCTCCTTGAACGTCGTGGGAGGAACGTCGGTAGGCGCCCCTGCCTTTGCCGGCATCGTCGCGATTCTGAATCAGGCTGCGCAGTCGAGCGGCCTGGGTAACATCAATCCCACGCTTTACACTCTCGCGGTCTCGCATCCGACGGCCTTCCACGACATCACCACCGGCAACAATATCGTGCCCTGCACTTCAGGCTCGACCAGCTGCCCGGCTTCAGCGCCCTTTCAGATCGGTTTCAGCGCCGGCACTGGCTATGACCTCGTCACAGGGCTAGGATCGGTGAACGCCAACCTGCTGGCCACCAACTGGCCAGGGTTTTCCGTTACGCCAGACTTCTCGATCGGAGCCACTCCGGTGGCGATCTCAGGGGCCGGGCATTCTGGGACTTCGACCGTCACCGTTTCAATGCTGAACGGCTTCAGCAACACAGTGACGCTGACCTGTTCCGGTTTGCCGGTCGGTGCGAGCTGCGCTTTCGTGCAACCTTCGCTGACTGCTACGGGAACCTCCACCCTCACGGTCAGCACCAATTCGAATACGCCCACCGGGACTTCAAGCTTCACCGTGACCGGAACCGCCGGATCGACCGTCCACTCCACAACGGCCAGCCTGACGCTGTCGGCGCCCGGTTTCACGATTGCCGCGCCTGCACTGGCGCCGGCCACAATCGCTGCTGGAGCATCGTCCACATCCACGATTACCGTGGCTCCGACCGGTGGCTTCACTGACGCGGTGGCGCTTACCTGCGCGGTCACAGGCGGGAGCACGCCGGCTCCGACCTGCGCCTTTAGTTCGAGTTCGGTAGCAAACGCGTCCGGAACGTCGATCCTGACCGTGAAGACCGTAGCGTCGCACAGCGTTTCTGGCGCATTGCTTCCTCCGCCGAGGCCGGGCCGCGGCGCAGGCTGGATGATTGCCAGCAGTGGCGCGTTCTTCGCCGGCATCTTCCTGCTGGGTGTACCGCAGCGCCGCCGCCGCATCTCCGGCCTGGGGATCATGCTGCTGGTTTTCTTCGCCGCCGGAGTCGGATGCGGCGGAGGCAGCAGCAGTACTGGAGGTTCCACGCAAACCGGCGGCACGCCGGCAGGCACGTACACCGTCACAGTCACAGCCACCGCCGGCAGCAACGTGCAGACGAAAGCCCTCACCCTCACGGTGCAGTAAGTAGAGGTTGTGTGGGTCAGACACTCTTGTCCGACGCTTTTGAGTTTGATTTTAGGAAGGTTGTTCGAAGTCCGTAATCCACCTGGAATCCAAATTAAAACCAGAGTCAAAGGCGGCGGACAACAGTGTCCGCCCCACACAAAACTAGAGCGCAACTGCCGCCGTATTGCCGCCGCATACCAGCACCCCGACCTTCTCTCCCGGCCCCGGCCGGTAGTGCCCTGACAGCAGCGCGGCGAATGCCGCTGCGCCTCCAGGTTCAGCGACCACTCGCAGCACCTTCCACAGCGCTTTCTGCGCTGCCTGAATCGATTCGTCGGAAACCAGCACAACAGTCTTCACGTGTGCCTGCGCAATGGGGAACATCAGTTCGCCTACCCGCTTCGGAGCTAGCGAATCGGCGGCGATTCCTCCGGCTTCGGCATCGACGGGGTGTCCTGCTTGCAATGCTCGAGTGAGAGTTGGGGCAGCCTCCGGTTCCACGCCGACAATCCGGACGCGCGAACCGTACCAGGCGGCAATGCCTCCAATGAGTCCGCCTCCCCCAACCGCGACGATAAGACTGTCAAGTTTCGGAGATTGCTCTTCGAATTCCAGGCCGACACTGCCTTGACCGAGCAAGGTTTCGATCTGATCGTACGCATGCACGGCCAGCGCGCCGGACTGCGCGGCCCAGATTTCGCTGGCAGCCAAGGCATCAGCGTAGCGCTCACCCGTAATGACGAGATGTGCTCCGTACTCCCTGATTCGTTCAAGTTTGGTGGGAGACGCTACCTCAGGAACAAAAATTCTGGCTGGCTTCTTCAGCTTCATCGCGGCGTAGGCTACCGCCGTGCCATGGTTTCCTCCGGAGGCTGCGACCACGCCGGCGGCCGGAATATCCCGAGTGAGCAGGTTGGTAAATGCGCCGCGAGCCTTGAAAGACCCTGAGTGTTGCAGGGACTCCAGTTTGAAAACCAGCGAGATTCCATTGAGACCGAAATCGGCCCCATCGACTTCGATCACTGGCGTTCGTCGAATATAAGGATGGATCGTCTGGTAGGTCCTGGCGATGCTGTCACGGCCAACCTGCGGCATGCCGCAATGATAAATGCAGGCATGAGCAAATGTGGGCGCTCGCGCCCACACTTGGGCCTGAACTTTTTCCTTGGAACTGCCGATAAAGCCGGCGTGAACGCTCCTGCACCTGCTCCCGATCCCAACGCGGCTAAGGCCGCTCCTGCGCCCGGCTTACGCTTTGTTGCGCGCCAGCCGATCCTTACCAAGGATCAGAAAATCTTTGGTTACGAACTGCTCTTCCGCGACGGCATCGAAGATTACTTCTGTGCCAAGGACGAAGAGGCTGCCTCGAAGACCATGCTCGATAGCTCGTTGCTTATGGGACTGGACGTCCTCTGCAACGGCGCCCGCGCCTTCGTCAACTGCACCCGCGACATGCTGCTGAAGGACTACGTAACCCTGCTGCCCTCGAGCCTGACCGTGGTCGAAATTCTGGAAACCGTTGAGCCCGACGATCTTGTGATCGCTGCCTGCCAGCGCCTGAAGGAAGCCGGATACATGATCGCGCTCGATGACTTCGTGGTCGGAGACAAGCGTGCGGGTCTGACGCAGTTTGCCGACATCATAAAGGTTGACGTGCAGGGCACGACCCCGGAACAACGCGCAGCCCTGATGAAGAGCTATGGTCCGGTACGTTGCCGCATGCTGGCCGAAAAAGTGGAGACGCGCGAGGAATTTCTAGCCGCGCAAAAAGCCGGTTTCGTATATTTTCAAGGCTATTTCTTTCGCAAGCCCGAGACTCTCAAAACCCATGCTGTACAAGGCAACCGGCTGAATTACATAAAGATGCTCCAGGTGGTTTCGAAGCCTGAACTGGAACCCCGCGAGATCGAAAACGCGATCAAGGGCGAGGCTGCCCTTTGCTATCGCTTGCTGCGTTACATGAATTCGGCAAGCTTCGGTTTCAGCAGCGAGATCAAGTCGGTGCGGCACGCTCTCATGATGATGGGGGAGCGCGAAGTCCGGCGCTGGGTACGCCTGGTGGTCACGCTGGCCGCGGGACAAAACAGGCCCAGCGAACTCGTGCTCTCCGCCATGGTTCGCGCCCGCTTCTGCGAATTGCTCTCACCCAAAATCAAACATGGCGAATCCGATTTGTTCCTGCTGGGATTACTTTCACTGATGGACGCGATTCTGGAACTTCCGATGTCCGATATGCTGGAAAAAGTTTCGCTCGACCAGGAGACCAAAAAAGTTCTGCTGGGCGGCGAAAGCTACTTGCGTCCGCTGTATCAGCTCATGCTGGCGCAGGAATCCGGCGACTGGCAAGCCAGCGGCGAACTGGCGCGCTCCATGAAGCTTCCGGAAAGTGAAGTTGCCGAGTCTTACTGGAAGTCGATGCAGTGGGCGAAAGAGATGAACGGTCAGTAAAGTCCCGACGCGACGCAAAGCCGCGCAGTATTGACGAAAGACGCGGAGTATCAGTATTGCGGAGTATCAGTATTAAAGACGCGAAGAATCGTGAAGGCCTGAGTCCATGGCCTTCCTTCGTGCTCCTTCGTGTCCTTCGTGGTTGAAGATGTTGGTTTTTCAGTCCCAGGCATCGTTCTGATCACCGTCCGCCATCGCACAGTTACCATTGTGCAAAACTACCCGACTTAGGACTTGCGCTTCTTCGAGGTAGAGCGTTAACATCGTAGCTGTTTCCAGTGGCCAAGCTCTCTAGCTGGCCCTCCGCGCCCCCTGGCTCCAAACGCCATACGGAAAAGTCATTCACGCGTGAGTTTCAGCCGCACGGGGTTTTCGGCACTTGGTGCATGCCTGTGTCCGAAGCGAGGATTTACCAGAAAGCGATCATTGTCTAATCGATCAGTGCTCAAAAGATTCGTGTTCAAAATATCAGTATGCAAGAGTCAGGAATGTCTCAGCACGATCGGTCCCCCTTGGGGCGAACCGAATGCCTAGACCAAACGAGAACAATATGAATGCAGGTCCCGGACATCCCTCCGGAGGTGGTGGAGGGAGAAGTAAGCGGCGACGCGGACGTCGTCCGCCCAATCGCGGTGGCGCGCCGAATGGCCGCGATCGCCAACAGCAGAGCGGCATCTACAGCGCCCCCATGGACCACAGCTACCGCGCCACGCTGGGCGGAGGCAACAACGGATCACGACCCGGACGCATGCGTCCCGGATTCGCGCCTGCCTACGCACCCCTTGAGCCCGAACCGCTGCCCCAGGGCGATAACGGCAACTCCCGCATCTTCGCCTTCGTCGACGATCTTTTCTTTCAGGCCAAGATCCAGGAAACCGCACGCAAGCTGAATGTGAAGGTCGAATTCGTGAAGACGGAAAAAGACCTGCTGGACCACATGAAGCAGAATGGCGAAGAAAAACCTTCGTTGATCATCTTCGACATGAACAACGCCAACGCCAAGCCCCTGACCCTGATCCCCAAGCTCAAGACAAAATTGAAAAAGGGAACCTCGATCATCGGATTTCTGTCACATGTGCAGGGAGACTTGAAGATGAAGGCCCACGAAGTGGGATGCGACATGGTGCTGCCACGCTCAGCCTTCTCGCAGAACCTGCCTCAACTGCTGCGCCGTCACGGCGCCCCGGAAGCCGAAGCCACAAACTAAAACCCTCCGCCTACCCGGAGGGTGCCCCTCGATACCGCTCGCAGTTTCTGACGTCCGCCCGAACTTTCCTCGCGCGGAATCAGTCCCAGATAACTCGCCACCTGCTTGCCTCGTGGAAAGCGAGTGACATCGCCGATGGTCAGCACGTACGCCAGCGCCGTGTTCGGACCGACTCCCGGCTGCGTCATCAGCAACCTCGCCTGCGGATGTTCCTCGGCCGCCTTCTGCACCGCCTGATCCAACTTCCCGATCTGCTGGTTCAACATCTCCAGCAGCCCCAGTAAGTCTTCCCGCCGGCACCAGGCCCAGGGTTTCAACGGCAGCTGGCGCAACATCTTCTGTCCCACCTGGCTCCACAGCGTGGCCTTCTTCTGCATTCCCTTATTCATGGAAAGATGTTGCAGTTCGTTTTTTACCCGGCTGCGAATCTCCACCAGCTTGTGCCGATGCAATACCAGCTGCCGCAGATCTCGTTGCTCCCGG
Organism: Terriglobia bacterium; assembly: GCA_963795245.1. Taxonomy (GTDB): domain Bacteria; phylum Acidobacteriota; class Terriglobia; order Terriglobales; family Acidobacteriaceae; genus JAIQFF01. The sequence continues at coordinate 487,222 of CAWCHA010000003.1, forward strand.
TCCGGCGTCCACAAGCGCGGAAATCGGTTCTCCACCACCAGCTTCAGAATGTGGGTCCAAGCTCCGCTTGGGCGGGTTTTTTTGTTCGTCAACCGCCCGGTCATCTCAACCAAACAATCTGTCATCCCGACCGGAAATCAAACACCCTGTCATCCCGACGGGAGAAAGATCATCCGTTCACGGATGATCTTGTGGAGTGGAGGGACCTTGTGTTTCCCTACCCGGGCGGCCATTTCAAATTCCGTCCCCCTAGAAGATGCACGTGCAGGTGGAATACTGACTGCCCCGCCCCCGGCCCCACATTTAACACTGTGCGATAACCGTCCTCGATCCCGCGCTCGCGCGCCACATTCGCAGCCGCCACGTGGCAAAGCCCGACGATCTCTGCATCTTCAGCAGACGCTTCTTTCAATCCGCGAATATGTTTCTTGGGCACTACAAGAACATGCGTGGGCGCCTTGGGATCAATATCCTCGAATGCGAACGTATGTTCGTCTTCGTAAACTTTCCTGGCAGGAATTTCACCCGCAACGATGCGGCAAAACAAGCAATCTTCCATGGCACCTCATTGTATAAAAAAATGTGGGCGCGAGCGCCCTCGCCCATATGAAAGCCACCACAAGCGAAGCGGGGATGTTCGAGGCTGTTACGAAACTTCCAATCAGCCAAATTCCTTAACGTGAAGATGACTACTGGCGAGGCGCCGGCCTAGCGACAGTACCGGCGTCAATGAGTGGGTCGGCGGAAGTGTGCTCATTGACTCTCCGCAGAACCAACATTGAACGAAAACAGACCCCCCAACGGATAAATCGAGGCCAACATATGGGACACTAGCTGGCATCGAATGATTTCTAGATCGGTTCCACCAGAACCCAGGCAGTTCGGCTTGGTGGAGGAAGAGGATGCGTCCAAATCAGAGCCGGGGCGTGGCCACCTATCTGGTTTTCACTTTCGCCCTCAGTTCAGTTTTCTACTTCCTCATCGCCAAGTCTGGCCAAGTGGGCGGGGGTTGGGGCGCATACATTGGCTGCCTGATGTGGTGCCCAGGTGTCGCGGCGCTGCTTAGTTGCAAATACCTTGGCCGCGACCTGTCAACTCTTGGCTGGAAGTGGGGCAAAACGCGTTACGAGATCGCCTGCTACCTGATCCCTCTAGGCTATGCAACGGCGATCTACGCGCTTGTCTGGCTGACTGGACTCGGTGGGTTCTACAACAGGCAGTTTTACGACCGTCTTTCCAGTCAATTTGGGCTTGGACCGATGAAGCCTTGGGCAAACCTTGCCCTGTACTTCGTCTTTACTGCGACGATCACGGTTGTTCGGGATTGCGCTACTGTACTTGGGGAGGAAATAGGCTGGCGAGGATTTCTTGTACCGGAGCTTGCCAAACGCCACAGCTTTGCTGCGACTGCCATTATTTCGGGACTCATCTGGGCTGTGTGGCACTATCCAATTTTTCTTTTGGCGAATGGTTATAATGGCGGCACGCCGGTTTGGTACTACTTGCCACTGTTTACATTATTGTTGCCGGCGATTAGCTTTTTATGGACCTGGATGAGGCTCAAGTCGGGGAGCATCTGGCCTGGCGTCGTTCTGCATGCGGCTCACAATACATTCTTCCAGCAGTTTTTTGACCCGCTGACGATAGACAAGAGCAAGACAAGATATATAGCAGGTGAATTTGGCGTTGGGCTTGTGGCTATCTCAATCCTGATGGCTTTCTATTTTTGGAAGCGCCGAAATGAATTGGCTCCAGCTGCAGGGACGGTAACGGAAAGTTGCCAGCGGGTGCAAAGAACCTGATCGTCGCATGAACTCAGGCTCTTCCTCCGTTAGAACGTGTGTGAGTTACGGCGCTAGATCAACATCTTGTATCTGTATGCGTGATTTGCACTCACCGAGAGCCACCTTCCGCCGGTGCACGAGCCGAAATCGGCATCAGCGGGACGCTCGCGCCCACACTTTTGCCATTCTGGTGATTCCCACACTTTTGCCGTTCTGGTGATTAAAGAGAAAAACTTTTCCTAAACAGAACGTCCCGACGGTAAATGTTTTCCCATTACGAAAGGGCGGTAACACGTTCCAGATAATCAGATAAGCCATTCCATTTCATGGGGTTACACATTTGATTCACGGATAGTAACAAACCGATTTTTTAATGTACGACGAGCCTTAAGTCCCTTACTATCGGAGGATTACAAGGCTTGGCCAGGGTGTCGGTGAAACTTGGCAAGGCTCGTGCATCAAATCTGGTATCCGATCCGGGGATGGGGAACTCATCAGTGATTTCTAGGAAACGTTCTGCAGTGTTGGGATTATTGTTCGCATTCATTCTGACGGCTCTTCCCGAGTACGGGATGGCAGCCACTGTCAGCACCCGCTCCTTGACCGGGACCAAATCCAAGTCACAAAAGGTAAACGAGGCTCCGCACGCCAAAAAACGCATCTCCAGGCTTTCGCGCAGTCACGCCCGCACAGTTCGGACTGCGCATGCTGCCTCGCGCCGCCGCAGCCGCCGCCACTATGAACGATTTACCGCCAGTTCATTCACCGACGATAGCTATGACGGCGACGTAATCGCTGGCGAGGATCCGATAGTTCGCCGCGCCGCCCTCGACGCCCTGGGCAACATGAACGGCACGGTCCTCGCGATCGAACCGACCAGCGGCCGCGTACTGGCCATGGTCAACCAGCAATTGGCTCTTTCAAGCGGTGCGCAGCCCTGCTCGACCATCAAGCTTTCGGTAGCGCTCGCGGCGCTCAGCGAAGACCTGATCACGAAAGATACCCAGATCGCCCTGGGAAGCCGCAGCCGCATGAATCTCACGACCGCGCTGGCGCACTCCAATAACGCATATTTCGAGGCCTTGGGCCGCAAGCTCGGATTTGAAAAAGTTAGCTTCTATGCTCACCAGTTCGGTCTCGGTGAACTGGCCGGATACAAGATCGAAGGCGAGCACCTCGGCACTTATCCGGATCACGAAATTTCATCTAAGCTCGGCGGAGTCGGCAAGATGTGCTCCTTCGGCGAAGGCGTTTCCATGACGCCGCTGCAACTGGGCGCCATGGTCGCGGCAATTGCCAATGGCGGAACTCTTTACTACCTGCAGCATCCCAACACGCCGGATGACGTCGCCAATTTCGAACCACGGGTGAAGCGTCACCTCGACATCGCTCCCCTGATTCCTGAAATCTCGGACGGCATGGCGGGAGCGGTAAGCTACGGCACAGCTCGCAGCCTTCGCGTCAACTTCAATGAAGAAGAGATTCTCGGCAAGACCGGCACCTGCTCCAAAGCCGGTACCCGCTACGGATGGTTCGCCTCTTACGCCAAAACCGACGTAGGACGCATCGTAGTCGTCGTCTTCCTGCAAGGCGGACGCCCCACGTACGGACCGAAAGCAGCAGAAATCTCCGGCCGCATCTATCGCAACCTCTACGACCACGATTTCTTCGCCGCGCATCCCACAGACACAGCGAACGTGAAACCGGTAGTCAGCACCCAGCAGTAGACAGCTCAACGACTCCAGAGGGTGCCCCGTCCAAGCTCCGCTTGGGCGGGGATTTTTTATGCTCCCAAAACCTGTCATCCCGACCGAAGTGGAGGGACCTTGCCTTCCGAACTCTCGACTATCTCGAACCTCCAAAATCCCCGCCCAAGCCGAGCTTGGACGGGTACCCTCAACTGTCGTAGTGAAGATTCAGCGTTGCATTTTCAGGTAGGATTGAAAAACTCAAGAGGCCATACATGTCCCTGCAACGCCGCAATTTCCTGAAATCAATCGCCAGCGCAGGCCTGCTCGGAGTCTCTACGCCGCTGCTTCAAGCGCAAGTGCAGGCCACCCGCGCCCTGCCAACGCCCCGCATAAAAGACATCAGCGTCATCGAATGCCAGCCCCAGGGCGTCCGCCTCACAGTGGTCAAAATCACCACCGACCAGGACGGACTCTACGGCTACGGCTGCGCCACCTTCACGCAGCGCGCCGATCTGGTAAAGCCCGCCGTCGAGAAATATCTGAAACCGTTCCTCCTGAACAAAACTACCGACCGCATCGAAGACATCTGGCAGTCCTGCTACGACAGCTCGTACTGGAAAAACGGTCCGGTTCTGAACAACGCCATCAGCGGGATCGATCAGGCCCTCTGGGACATCAAAGGCCGCCAGGCTGGCATGCCGGTTTATCAACTCGCCGGCGGCAAGTGCCGCGAAGCCGTCGACACCTACGCTCACGCCGACGGCGCCGAGTTCCAGGAAGTCGTCGATGCTGCAAAGCGTTACATGGAGCAGGGATTCCGCCACGTGCGCGTTCAGGTCGGAGTGCCTGGAATGGCTGGCTACGGTGCCCGCCGTAGCGGCGCCGCGCTGAAGGCGCTACATGACAAGCCGCTGTTCGAACCGGCTTATTACGCGCGCCGCGCGCTGAAGCTTCTGGAAATATGCCGTCAGCAACTGGGCGAAGAAGTCGAACTTCTGCACGACATGCACGAACGCCTGTTGCCAAACCAGGCCGTGCAGTTCTGCAAGGACGCCGAAAAATTCAAAATGTTTTTTCTCGAAGATCCGCTCTCCCCCGAAGATCTCGGCTACTTCCGGCAAATCCGCCAGAATTGCGCGACGCCCATCGCCATGGGAGAACTCTTCAACAGTCCGCACGAATGGCAACCGCTGATCACCGAGCGCCTGATCGATTACATCCGCGTTCACGTTTCACAAGCCGGCGGATTCACTCCCGCCCGCAAGATCGCAATCCTCGCCGAGCAGTTCGGCGTCAGGACAGCATGGCACGGCCCCGGCGACGTCTCGCCCGTCGGCCACATGGCGAACGTCACGCTCGACATCGTCAGCTCCAACTTCGGCATCCAGGAATACTCCCCGTTCAACCAGCAGACGCAGGAAATCTTCCGCGGCTGCCCCGAAATGAAGAATGGATACCTCTGGGTCAACGAAAAGCCAGGCTGGGGAATCGAAATCGACGAAAAAGCCGCTGCCAAGCTTCCGTTCACCAACGACCCAGAAAATCTAAACGGCGGCTGGGGAGAAATCCGCAAACGCGACGGCACGGTCATCAAACAGTAGCCGTCCGTCCCGACTCTGCAGGGTGCCCCGTCCAAGCTTCGCTTGGGCGGGGGTTTGTCCAAGGTCAATTCAGAAATAGCTCAACCAGGCATCACTCCGCCGCTGCTTCAACGCCGCAAACCATCGGCACAGCGGATAGAGCGCGATCACCACGGAAGCCCAGACCAGATAGACAACCGGCAAAGAGTATCCCCACCCGGGCGGTGTTGTGACAGGAAACTTGTCAATGGTGGGAGACTCAAACATCCAGTGCACCTGTCCGTAGCGCGCGTAGCAGACCGCCACTGCCAGCAGATGAATGAGCGGGAAGTGCAGCAGGTAATAAAACATCGGCACCTTCCCCAGAACCAGCGCCGGACGCAGCAACCGCGGTGTTCCGGCATCCACCGCCCAAAGAAAAAGCAGCGCCGGACCAAGCGTCATCAAAAGAAACAGCAACGACGGCGGATATTTGTTCGTGTTCAGAAACGAAAGCGCAGTGAAGACCGCCGATTTCTGCGCGCTCCAGCGCACCGGATCGCCGTAGATATTGATGGCACGCAGAATCACGAAGGCGGCTGTAATACCGAGTCCCGCGCGCAAGAGGAAGTTTTTCCGGCGCTCGGGTGGCCAGGAATAAATTTGCCCCAGGCCGTATCCCACCGCGGTCACTCCAACCCAGGGAATCAGCGTGTACGCCACAAAGACGGCATGCCCCGGCGGCGCCAAAATGAAATTCAGCGAATGCAGGATGGTCCAGACCGGGTTGGCGGACCGGATGGGGTCGAGCAAATTGTGTCCCGCGATCATCACCACGCCGAAGGCTGTGACCACAGGCGTAGGCAAATGAACCAGCCCCGAGAGCACGATCATCGCCCATCCCAGCGCCCAAAGCACATCGAGGAACGTCAGGCGATAGTCAAAGTTAAACTGCAACCCCAGGCAGCGAAACAGCGTGACCTCCAGAAAAATCAGCCACAGGCCTCGCGTAAACAGAAATTTCGATAACTCGCTGCTTCGATTTCTTACGCAGTGAAAGATAAGCGCCCGTCCCGGTCAGCAGAAAGAAAACCGGCGCGCAAAAATGCGTGATCCAACGCGTAAAAAATAACGGAACAGTAGTCTGGGTAGGGTCGGTGGGACTGAATGCCGTTTGCCCGAAAAAGTCGCGGGTGTGATCCAGCGCCATCAGAATCATGATGACGCCGCGAACCAGGTCAACCGATTCCAGGCGGAAGCGTTTGGGGACGACCGCTTCGCTGATCGTCACCGCAGGCTCATTCGTTGACGCGACAATTCGCGGACCGGGTGCCACAGGATGCCTCCCGCTTGTCTTAGACGTTTGCCGCCATAACAAGTTAGAGGGTACCCCATCCAACATTCACTGGAGGGGCACACGCCACCCAAAACCTGTCATCCCGACCGAAGCAGAATCATCCGCGCAGCGGATGATCCTGCGAAGCGGAGGGACCTTGCGTTTCACCCGCAAGCCACCGCAAAAATCTCCGGTATCACCACCGACGCCCCGCCCAGCAAATGCCAGGCTTCCATATAAGGCTCATACTTATGCCCCGGCGCCGCCGGCGTCAGGATAATCATCCCCATCCTCCCCTTCACCACCAGCTTCGCCGGGATGATGTACCACACATCCTCCGGAATCACATAAGCCGCCAGAAAATCAAAGTCGCCCTTCTTGTACGGATTCCCCATATACAAATTCGGACGCACCGCGCACGCATACGATCCCTTGTCCCGGCACATCGTCGATTTCACCTGCACCCGCACCAGCCCGCCGCCACCCTCCACCCCAAAGTCGTACCGCGACGAATCGCCCCACGGTTTCGAAACCCCCAGCCCGTACTCCGCCGCCTTCACCATAAACTTCAACTCCACCCACTCCCCGCGCTTCTTGGGATTACGGATAACGGCATTGCGAATAAAAGAATTATGAATGCTTCCCGCTTTTCTCTTCATGGCCAGACCCCAAAAAATCAAAAGCGCGGCCCGCATCGATGACCTGGCGGTGCCGCGTCTCTCCTCTTCTGATCTTCCACTTACTATTTTATCAATCGCGCCATGCCAGAACCGGCTGAGCAGGTACTAACTACTGAAGTAAGTTACCTACTCGCTCAGAGAGATGGCGTGAGTCGCGTCCCGGTACCTCTTGACAGTGATTGCGAGACGACCATTCGGTCCAAGAAAACTCTCGAGGGTGCCCCGTCCAAGCTCCGCTTGGGCGGGTCTTTGGGAGATGTTCATCCGTCACAGACACAGCCTTGTCGCTCCGATAGCATCAGGCCATGCCCTGGGGACTAAAGCGCTTCCACGAATCCCGCCAGCTCCACTTCCTAACTTTCAGTTGTTATCGACGGCGGCCAAACTTCGCGACCAACGAATCCCGCGCTGTCTTCGAGTTCGCCTTGGAGCGAGTTCGGAAACACTGCACCCTCTGCGTGTACGGATACGTAGTCATGCCTGAACACGTGCACCTGCTGGTAAACGAGCCTGAGCGCGGCACGCTCGCTCAAGCGATGCAATCGTTGAAGCAAGGCGTCGCCCGCAACTTGGCCCTAAGGGCAGTAGATTCTTTCTGGCAGGCCCGCTACTACGATTTCAATCTTTGGAGCGAACACAAGTTTACGGAAAAACTTCGCTACATCCACAGGAATCCCGTGAAGCGTGGGTTAGTAAAGCGTCCCGAGGATTGGGCCTGGAGCAGTTTCCGTCACTACCTGAACGGTGAAGTAGGTCCGGTGGAGATCGAATCGCAGTGGACGGCGCGGAAGAGAGAACAGCTTGGGATTTTCCCCGTGGTGAAAGTACGGCCACCCGCAGAAAATCCCCGCCCAAGCGGAGCTTGAACGGGGCACCCACGAGAGCAGGAACGGTCGCAATAGTCTGTGCTATCCCATCTGCGTGTTCCAATGCCTCCAGACAATCGTTGTGGGGCGACTCGTTTGGACTGAGAAAACTCTCGCGGGTGCCCCGTCCAAGCTCCGCTTGGGCGGGGGTTTTTCACTCCCTTACCCAAAGCCTGTCATCCCGACCGGAGCAAGATCGCTCGCGAAGCGGATGATCTGTGCGTAGTGGAGGGACCTTGTGCTTCACTCTGCCAAATTCCACCAGCCCGAGGAGAGATCGGGGCGTCTACAGCGTTGTTCGCCGGACTTGGAATCCCACGATCATGGCCCTTTGGAATCGAACCGTCCAAGGAACGAAGGTTGGGGCACCCACCATCTAGATTTGCAAGACGACGTAGATTGACAACAGTAGTCGCCCGAACTACGCTCTCCCGCAAGGGCGTTTTCTATGAAAAATCTGCGAAGAAAAGCGATGGAGCAATCGGAATGAAAATTAAGGTGAACCGCCGGTTGAGCGGAGGCTGGTACCATGTCAATTTTGAAGTTGGTGATTTCACATCCGATGAAATTAAGAAGATGGGAAGTTTCGGAGTGCCGCAAATCAACCTGAGGTGGGGAGGAGCAGGCACCGCAGCCTCTGTGGGGAAAATAGCCCTAAACCAGGTTGGAAAACAATTTGAAGCTGCCTTCAGCAACGAGGCCGATGCAAAGAAGTATGAGGAATCCGCTCTAACCCAAATTCGGGACGCAGTGCAACGCCTACGTGAGAGTCAAGATAAGTTCACGTCCTCCGAAGAGGTTGCTCTCTAATGTCATCCGGCAGGAAATGGCGACTCTCGCTAGTGACCATCCTCTTAGCAGTTGCTCTCGTATGTGTTTGGCGGACCAAAGTGGATCCGGGTCGGGTGAGTCTATTTGTTACGGCGGTGATCGGCGCTGTGACAACGATCTACGCCTTGTTCACCTACGAAATGCTTCTTCAGAATCAGGAGATGGCAAAAGCTGCCGTTGACTCCTCTACCCTTATGGAACGAAGTCTAAGATTTTCACACACACCCAACCTTTTGTACGAGACGATCAACACCAAGGACCCGACCTTCTCGGCAAAGACGGGCGTTCTCACTCCCATCGACAACGACGATTTTAAGCGAGCGCTTACCGAGTTTAGTAGCGGGGGGCAGCAAACAGAATTTGTTTTCGCGGTTGTTCAAAACAAAGGTCAAGGGTCCGCGACTAACTTGAATATTGTCGCGGTATACAACATCACCGACAGCAGCAGTCCCAACAGGGAAGCGTCCGTGACAAAACAGGCCTCAGTGCAAATTCTAGAAGCTGGGAAAGCGGTAGCGCTCTGTATCTTTATCTCGAAGGTGCCGACGGCGGATGACCGAGTAGCCCTTGTGTCCGCACACTTGACCACAAGCGACTTCTATCGAGACGCTATTAACGAACCGATGCAGCGAATTGATGTAGACGTCCGCAGACATCAGGTTGAGCTAGAAACCGGATGCGTGGTACAGGTCGCCTAGGTTCATACCAAAAAAACGCCCAGCCTCCCGGCCGGGCGTTGCTGACGACTGAAGACCGACGACTGACGACTGATTAACTATCTTCCCGCTTTCTTCTCGTCCTTCTCCACCACGCCGTCTCTGACATAGATCACGCGATGCGCGAATTCGGCGATGTCGTGTTCGTGGGTGACCAGGACGATGGTGTTGCCGTTGGCTTGCAGGCGGTCCATCAGGGCCATGATTTCGTTGCCGGTCTGGGAGTCGAGGTTGCCGGTGGGTTCGTCGGCGAGGATGATCGACGGACGATTCACCAGGGCGCGGGCGATGGCGACTCTCTGGCGCTGTCCGCCGGAGAGTTCGTTGGGCTTGTGCATCATGCGCGCTTCCATGCCGACCGATGCCAGCGCATCTTTGGCGCGCTGCACGCGCTCTTCGCCGGGGACGCCGGCGTAGATCAGCGGTAGTTCAACATTGTGCAGCGCCGTGGCGCGAGCCAGCAGATTGAAAGTCTGGAAGACGAATCCGATTTCTTTATTGCGGATGCGTGCCAGTTCGTCATCATCCAGTTCGCTGACCAGCTGGCTGTTCAGCCAGTATTGGCCTTTGCTGGGCGTGTCGAGGCAGCCGATCAGGTTCATCAGCGTCGATTTGCCCGAGCCCGACGGTCCCATGATGGCGACGTATTCATTGCGCTGGATGCGTATATTCACGCCGCGCAGGGCGTGTACCTGCTGCTCCGAACCCATGTCGTAGGTCTTCCACAGGTCTTCGGTGCAGATCATGCATGATTCGGGCGGCGCCGACACTCCGGGTCGAGCGATGGTGATCACTTCTGCGGTTGCCATCTTTCTCTCCTGATCTTCTCGGGACAACGTTCCCGCTCCGATCTTTCGCTGCGGTGATAGCTACTTCGTCTTGGACGAGCAGTCTAGACAGTCGTTAGTACCGGACCTCGGACGTCGGACCTCAGCAATTCCTTGGTTTCCGAGGCCGGACGCCCTGACGTCTGACGCCTGACGTCCGCCTTTAGTTCTCTTCTTCTTTTTTCGGCGCCGTATTATCTATTTTTATACTCGTTCCGGGCCGCAGCGTTCGCAGCACTTTATAGCTGCCGGTCACGATCTCGTCATCCGGTTTCAAGCCGCTCAGGACCTCGATATCCGCCGTGCCGGTTACGCCTGTCTGTATCGGCAGGAATTCGGCTTTGCCGTTGCGAACGACGAATACGCCCTGAATTTCTTCTTTGTCCCCACCGCTTGAATTAGATGCCTCGGTCGATGGCGCGGCGGCCTGGACTCCGCTTTTGTCGGCGCTGGCTGCTTTCAAATCAGCCCGCGTGCGGACCGTTAAAGCCTGAATCGGGACGGTCAGGGCCGCCTTACGCGTGGCGGTTGTCACCTTTGCGGTGGCGGAAAGTCCCGGTCGCAGATTCTCCGGCGGATCCTGGAGAGTGACTACGACCTTGAAATCTTTCGCTTCCTGGCTGGCCGAAGTTTGCTGCGAAGTCGAGACGCCGGTGGAGCGGACGATTGCGTTGTTGCCGATCTCCGTCACCACCGCTTTGAAAGTCTTCTTGGGAATTGCGTCGATCGTGACCTCGGCCGGTTGACCCAGCCGCACATTGACGATGTCCGTCTCGTCGACCTTAACTTCGGCGGTAATAACTGACATGTCGGCCAGGGTCATAAGCGTGCTGCCGGGTGAATTCTGGATGCCGATCACCACCGTCTCTCCTTCGCGCACCGGCAGGTTGGTGATCATGCCATCGTACGGAGCGGGGTAGGTGGTCTTTTGCAGCACGTCGGCGGCGTGCGTCAGGTTCGCCTGATTTTGCGCGATGTGGCGGCCGGCGGAATCCTTTTGTGCCTTGGCTTGCGCCACCCGCGCCTGGGCCTGCGCCAGACCGGCTTTCGCGGTCTGGAACGCAGCCTTCTGGCTGTCATACTCCGACTTGGCGATGAGTGCGTCTTTGAATAAACCCTGCGCCCGCGTCCAATCCAGATCGGCGCGCTCGTAATCGGATTGCGCGCGATTCAGGTCCGCCGCGGACGTGTTGAGTGCGGCGTCGGCGGCGACGGCATCCGTCCGGGCTGCTTCCAGTCCAGCTTGAGTCGCGTTTACGTCAGCCGACGATTGCACGTTTTCCAGTTGAGCCAGCAATTGACCCTTCTTGACCCGGTCGCCTTCCTTTACATACAGCCGGACGATCTTGCCAAAAGCATTGGCGCCGATATTGACGTACGTCTTGGGCCGAATCTCGCCCGACGCGCTCACAATCGAGGCCAGATCCTGCCGCTCGGCCTTTCCGGTCTGGACCGTTACGATGCCCTTGCGACTCTGATGAACGGCAATTCCGGCAATCGCCAGTACCGCGATGGCGATGCCACTGCCGATTAGAATTTTTTTAAAAGTGCTCATTGTTTCCTTACGAATCCAGACAGGCGCTGCTTTTGTGAGCGGCGCTGCCCTTACGTCCAAATCCTGCGACGTAACTGAGCACACGCCATCAGATACGTGAATGGGGCCCTAAAAGTTCCTCGTCAGTGGAGCCGTGAAAGTTCTGAAGAACTGACCACGTGCGGACGCCGAACCCTGCACCCGGCAGAGCAGCGAAAACCAGACCTGCATTATAGCTGGAGCGATGGGGGACATCCGAGAAAGCGCAGTCGGGTGGTGGCTCAATTCGAAAAGCCCTCATATGGGGCCATTTTATGATCCGCTCCGCGCTGGATCCTTCGCAAGCTCCGGATGCCCCGTATGTGGAATGTAGACAAGGCTTCAATCATGCTTTCCTTTGTGAACCTTAGTGCCCTTCGTGGTTTAGCGTTTTGCCGAATTGACCCAATGTTGGCAATCGCTGGCGCGGTCAAACCCTTGACCGCAAAGGGCCCGGAGAAGAACCGCACAGGAAGTGAAGGCAATTGGTACGCTGGAGATAACGGGAACCGCCTTTCCGATGCCGGTTTTGACAATCTTTACAATCGCTTAGGGCGGCGGGATAGTCTTGCTTTGGTAGCACTAAAGTCATAGAATAACGATCCAAGAGCAGATGTCGTAAGGAGTGCCCCCATGTCCCGGGTAGGGTTTCTGAAACGCCTCTTCGTGGTCTTCGCTTTACCAGCAATCATTCTGACCCTGGTTTCATTTGCCACCGCCCAGGAAGGGAAGGCGGATGTCCCGGTTCAGGAAGGGAAAGCGGACCCAGCAGCGCCGTCGACCGATGCTGCACCTGCTTCCCAGGAAAAAACCGTCCCTAACGTGGATCCGCTGAAGCGTCCTCTTACCGACAAGCAGAAAAAGCAGAACTCCAAATCCCTGAAAGTCGAATTAAGCAAGACCTACAAGAAGTGGCTTGACGAGGACGTGCGCTGGATCATCACCGACGAAGAGCAGAAAGCCTTCAAGCTTCTCTCCAACGACGAAGAGCGCGACCAATTCATTGAAGGATTCTGGCAGCGCCGCGATCCCACCCCGGACACCATCGAAAACGAATTCAAGGAAGAGCACTATCGCCGCATGGCCTACGCCAACGAGCACTTCGCCGCCGGCATCCCCGGCTGGAAAAGCGATCGCGGCCGAATTTATATTATGTATGGGCCGGCGGATGAGATTGAGTCGCATCCTTCTGGCGGTAGCTATGATCGTCCGATGGATGAAGGCGGTGGCCAGACTTCCACTTTCCCATTTGAAGACTGGCGTTATCGCTATCTGGAAGACATCGGGCAGGAAGTTATCATCGAGTTTGTCGACACCTGCATGTGCGGCGACTATCACATGACCATGGACCGGTCGGAGAAGGACGCACTGCTCTACACTCCCAACGCCGGACTGACAATGTATGAGCAGATGGGCATGTCGAGCAAGGCGGACCGCTTTAACAATGGCGGCCTGGAGCGGTTGGGAACCGGCCCAATGAGTTCCTCGAATCAGACCAAACAGTTCGACCGTCTGGAACAGTATTACAAGCTGCAAAAACCACCCGCAGTCAAATTCAAGGACCTGGAAGAAGTAGTCAGCCACAAGATCAGCGTGAATCTGATGCCGTTCGACGTGCGTACTGATTTTGTGCGCGTGACGGGCGATACAGTGCTGGTCCCGATTACCATCCAGATCAAGAATCGCGACGTAACATTCGTAAATAAGGATGGCGTGCAGCGCGGCACGGCGAACATTTTCGGCCGGATCACGACCCTTACAGGGAAGATCGTGCAGACCTTCGAAGATACCGTGCAGGTCGATGTGCCGGCGGAGCTATTGCCGAAAGTGACGGAAAATTCGTCGGTGTACTGGAAGGCGGTTCCGCTGCGGCCCAGTCTTTACCGGATCGATGTCGCGGTGAAAGATGTGAACGGCGACCGTTCCGGCCTTTGGAGCAGTCGATTGGCCGTCCCGACGTATGATGATGATCGTCTGTCGTCATCGTCGTTGATCGTGGCAGACGTCATGGTTCCGGTTTCGACAAAAGAAATCGGCACTGGGCAATTTGTGATCGGCAATACCAAAGTTCGTCCCCGAGTCGCATCGGCGAACGGCAAGCCAGTGAGCTTCAAGCGCAACCAGAAAGTTTATTTCTGGATGCAGGTTTACAATCTCGGAGTCGATGACAAGACGCATAAGCCGTCGGCTACGGTGCAATACGACGTCATTAATACAGCAACCAACAAGGCCGTGATTCACACCGTGGAATCCACGGACCAAATGGGAAATATCGGCGACCAAGTGACCCTGGAAAAACCTCTTTCGGCCTCCAGTCTGGATCCCGGGGTCTATCGCATTCAAATCAAGGTGAACGATAATATTTCCAAGCAAACGGTGGATCCGTCGGCGACTTTTGCCGTCGAGTAATCCGCTGGGCTTGGCTTGCGCGAGGTGGTTGGATTGATCGTGGGCAGACTCGGGTTCAAGCTCGGGTTGTTATGGATTGCGCTGGCGCTTCCGGTGCTGGCGGCAGACCGCTCAGGGTCCATCTCCGGCTACGTACGCAGCGCCTCCGGCGTTCCCCAGATGGGAGCGATGGTGGAGGTGCTGGGTTCTGCCGCCCACAACCTGAAAGTGTTTACCGACGAAAACGGTTTTTATTCGGCCGCTGGTTTGCTGCCGGGTATGTACAGCATCAAGGCCTATTCACCATCGTTCCTTCCTGCCTTGCGCGAGCGCGTCGGCCTGCGGCCGGGCACCAGCGTAATCGTCAATCTCAAGCTCAGCGGACTTTTTGAAGCGATCCAGATGCCTCCGTTGCGCGGCCCCGCGGACGATGACGACTGGAAGTGGGTGCTGCGGTCGGCTTCGAATCGCCCGATCCTGAGAATGCTGGATCCTGCTTCACTGACGCCTGTGAGTTCGGCGGAGGGTGGGGAAAAACACGACATAAAAGGCACGCTGTCATTCGTCGCTGGTTCAGCGTCCGACGGCTTCGGCAGCACTTCCGACATGAACACGGGTTTCTCCGTGGAGAGGTCGCTTTTCTCGTCGGGAACAATAGGCTTGCAAGGCAATGTCGGCTACAACGGCGGTTCGCCCAACACTGTTTTGCGGGCTTCCTACAGTCACGCCCTGGCGAACGGGTCCAAGCCGCAGATGGCGTTCACCATGCGCCGCCTGGCGGCCCCGGGAATCAATGGCTATGGAACCGCGTTGCAGGCGATGGCTTTTTCCGCCTCCGATGGATTCACGGTGGGTGACATCCTGGAACTGCGCTTCGGCAGCGAGTTACAGACGATTCAATTCCTGGGACGCGTCACTGCGTTTCGCCCCTTCGGTTCGGCAGCACTTCATCTCACGCCCAACACCGTCATGGAGTATCGCTACACGACTTCGCAGTCGGACAACCGTGGCGAAAAGGGCTTTGACTCGGCTCCCGCTGATCTGAGTGAGTCCGGCCCGCGGGTCAGTTTGGCCGGCTTCACGTCCACCATCGAGCGGGCACATCATCAGGAAGTTTCAGTCTCCCACCACATGGGCAACACCAGTCTGCAAATTGCCATGTATTCCGACCGCGTGGCCGACCCCGCACTGACCGGCGTGGGAGACGTTTCCGCGGACAGCGGAGAAGTGCTGCCTGATTACTATTCCGGAACCTTTACCTATCAGGGCAAGGACCTGGATGCCAAAGGGATGCGCGTGGTTTTGCAGCGCAAACTGGCATCAGATCTGACCGCGACGCTGGACTACGGTTACGGCGGAGTGCTGGATTTCAGCAAGTCCGATGTTGCCTTGCAGGACGCGCGTCGTGACAGTTATGTGCGCAATCGCCACACCGCATCTGCCAAATTCAGTGGCACGCTGCCCGGCCTCAAGACACACTGGACTACTTCTTATCGTTGGATCAGCGGTCAGGCGCTGACCCCGGTCGACATGTTTAACGAGTCGGCAGGGCAGTCCGACCCCTATCTTAACGTTCTGCTACGGCAACCAATTCCAGGAACGGGCTTCCTGCCCGGTCACATGGATGCCGTGATCGATGTACAAAACCTTCTGGCCCAGGGGTACGTTCCAGTGATGGGTCAGGATGGCCGCACGGTCTACCTGGTGCAAT
The DNA here is from genome assembly GCA_963795245.1 of Terriglobia bacterium. Lineage (GTDB taxonomy): Bacteria > Acidobacteriota > Terriglobia > Terriglobales > Acidobacteriaceae > JAIQFF01. The sequence continues at coordinate 503,184 of CAWCHA010000003.1, forward strand.
CGGCGCGCACGGTGCGCGGCGGCGTTGCCTTCACGTTTTAAATCAGTCGTCGGCCTTCAGTCTTCAGCTCAAACAAAATCAAAAGCTATAGATACGGCGCCCTGGCTCGGATTGGGCCGGCTTATTCTGCTGGATAGAAGAGGCAACAAAGCAACTTTCGCTGAGGTTTCAGCCATCAATTGCGCTTCGGGGGCTGACACATGCAGTTAAAAAGTTTCCTCTTCGTTTTGGTTTGCGCAGTAATCCTTGCGCCTGAAGCCGGGTCGCAGACCATAACCTTTGACCAGGCCGATCGGCTGAATCCTTACTACCCCTTCACTATGACCAAGGCCGATCTGAACAGGGACGGCTATCCCGACCTGATGTTCAGCCTTCCATCGTCGCTGAATATCTACACCCTGATGTCAAGCGGCGGGAACTACGTGAACTGGACGATCCCCACGTCGTACTGCCCGTCAACTCCGATTGGCGTGGGCGACTTCCAGCGAGACGGAACCCAGAACATTCTGGTCGGCTATCCCACTCTTTTGACTGGGCCATGCGGTAAAACAACGTCCCAGGGAGCCACTTTCGCGGAGTACTCCAATAACGGTTCCGCCATCTTTAACAAATACGCGACCCTTCAGGGAGAGTCAGTCGCCGCTGTGGTTGCAGACTTCAATGGAGATGGGAAGCTGGACATCGTGGCCTACAACGGGAATATCGGTCTCTATTACGGAAGCGGATACGGCCATTTCTCTTCTATGTATAAGATTGCCACGGTGGCGGGGAATGTGCCCTCCATAGGGTTTCCCCTAGTTGCTGGCGACTTCGACGGGAATGGCTGCCCGGACGTGGCGTGGCTGGAACAGACGGGCGGAAATCCTGACCCGCTGAAAACCGCTCTGAAGGTGGCTTACGGCAATTGCAAGGGAAGTTTCGCGGTAGTGACCCAGTTCAGCGGAAGTGTGCTTATGAACTCCTTGCATGTTTCGGACCTGAACCGGGACAGCGTAACCGATCTCCTGGCAACGTATTCCACTGACGCACCCGGGGCTGGCATTCTGATCTTCTACGGTAATAAGAATCGTACCTTCGTCCGAAAGACGATTACCGACAATGAGGCGTCGGACCCGCTGGAGGTGGCCGATCTGAACGGAGACGGATATCCCGAGATCGCCTACTTCGATTACGTGAACGGTGCCTCGGTCCCGCCGACCTCAACAACCATGGTGATCCGGAAGGGCGATGCGACGCAAACATTCGCTACCGAGACGTTCTATCCATTCGGGCAAAACAGCGTGGACCAGATTCTGGCCGGAGACTTCAATCGAGACGGCAAGCAGGACCTGGCGGTGTTATATGGCGGACCTACCATTCCTTCCACTCGAGAAGGGATTCTCATTCCTCTACAACACGACCGCATATCCCAATGGCGCATGCACGGTGCCTGCCGGTCCGGGAATCAATATCTGCAGCCCAGGGGCGACATCGACCTCCGCTGTGAAGGTACTGGCGACAGCTAATGTGGACAATCCTGCGGTGTACATTGAGCTATGGGTGGACGGGAAAAGAGTAATCGGCTACGGCAGCACTAATGAACTGCGCACAAGCTTGACCCTGACGCCGGGCAGTCACACCCTGGGCTTCGTGGCGATTGATGCAGCAGGCATCAAAATCACGAAATCAAAAGTCGTGACCGTGCAATGAGGTCAGTTCAAGCAAAAATCTGAAATCTCTTTTGTCATCGGGGAACACAAGGTCCCCATTCGACTCGCCCTCGTTGCTCTCGGGGTTCGCTCAGGGCAGGCTCTCCACTCCGCAAGACATCCGCCGCGCGGATGATCTTGCTCCGGTCGGGATGACAGGTCTCGGCACCGGCTCATCATTGAATATCCGCATTGACCTCATCCGTAAGACAAATGACATAGCAGCGGGTTATAATCGGCGCAATTTCCGGGGGAGACAGGTTCAACAGATGTTGTGTCGTACTGCCACCAACCTCTTGCTTGGGCGTGAACCATTGGCAGTAAAAGGAGAACACCCATGAGAGTGAGGACGATCCTCGCTTGTTTCGTTTTGGCGGCCACCTCGTTAATCGCTCAAACCTTTCGCGGAACGATTCTGGGGACCATTACCGATCCCTCCGGCGCGGTCGTATCCAGCGCGACCGTTGTGGTGCGCAATGTGAATACGGGTCAGGAGCGGACCACGCAGACCGGCGCCGACGGCAGCTATAGCGTTCCTGAACTGCCAATCGGGAACTACGCCGTCACCATCACCCAGAGCGGATTTCAGACCTCGGTGACCAGGGACGTGGTGGTGGATGTGGCCAGCGAGCGTCGGGTGGATGCCGTGCTGCAGGCAGGGCAGGTGTCGCAGACGGTGGAGGTTTCAGGGGAAGCGCTGTCGCAGGTGGATACAACCTCGGCGCAGTTGGGTGGAACCCTGACCCAGGAAACCATCGCCAACGTGCCTGTGAACGGGCGCGATTACACCAAGCTCATTTATCTGAACCCCGGCGTAGCCGGTTCGCCCGATCAGATCTCGGATTCTCCGGGATCGTATGGCACCTTTTCCATGAACGGTTCGCGCGGCCGGTCGAACAACTTCCTGCTGGACGGCACGGACATGAACGATGGCTATCGCAATGATCCAGCCATCAACGAAGCGGGTGTGTTCGGCGACCCCGCCACGATTCTTCCCATCGATGCCGTGGCTGAACTGCGCACCATTTCAAATTACGAAGCGGAATACGGCCGCAACAGCGGCGCCGTGGTCAACATTGTGACCAAGAGCGGCACCAACCAGTGGCACGGCTCCGGACTGGAGTACCTGCGCACCGGGCAATTTGGGGCGCGCAACTACTTTAACAACGAGGGACCGAAGAATCCGTTTCACAACAACCAGTTCGGCGCTTCGCTGGGCGGTCCGATCATCAAGGACAAGACATTTTTCTATTTCAATTATGAAGGACAGCGCGAAACCGGGGCCCAGGCAGGCCAGAGTTGCGTGCCCGACCCAGCCGTGATCGCGCAGGCGCAGGCAAATATTGCAGCCTGGGGCGAGACCGCGAACCCGGTAACTACGGCCCTACTGGCGCGGCATCCCTGGCCGACTCCGAATATCACGGGTGCGGTTAGCGACGGCAACGGTTGCACCGACAACAACGTTTCGACGGCGATCAATTTCCTGAATAACATCAACAGCATAATCGGCAAAGTCGATCACAATTTCAATGCCAACAACCTGCTGACCGGACGCTACTACTTTGGAGACAGCACACAATCGTTCCCGCTTTCGTTGACCGGCAGCGGCGGACAGGTCCCGGGTTTCAACACGCACACGCCGACGCGGGTGCAGCTGGTTTCGATTTCCTACGTGAAGGTGGTGAACTCCAAACAGTTGAACGAAGCGCGGTTGGGATGGAACCGGTTTGCCGAAGGATTTTTTCCCGAGGACCAGAGCTTCAATCCCAATTCCATCGGTCTGGACACCGGCGTGGCAGCATACGATGGCGGCCTTCCTGTAATCAGTGTGGGCGGCTTTTCCGGGCTGGGCGCGAGTTCTTCAGTGCCGCGCAACCGGGTGGATGGCAACTGGCACTTCATCGACAACTACTCGTGGAAATCGGGCAAGCATGACATCAAGTTCGGATACGAGTTCCGCCGCACAACGATTACGCAGCTCATTGACCACAATTTTCGTGGGGAGCTGAGTTTTGACTCGATTGCCGATGCGAATCCGCTGAACCCTAACGGGTCGCTTACGCCGCTGGAAGCTTTTCTGGAGGGTATGCCGGACGATGGCGGTCAGATCATCGGCAACACGCGTCGCCATACTTCGGAAAACAGCCACGGCGTCTATCTACAGGACAGCTACCGAATAACGCAGCGCCTGACTTTTAACTTTGGCTTGCGTTGGGATTATTTTGGCGTGGTCAAAGAGAAGGACAACCTGTTTTACCAGTTCAATCCGGCGGGTGGCGGTTCTCTGGCGCAAGTGGGAAGCAGCGGCGGGCCTTCCAATCTTTACAATCCTGACTACAACAACTTCGCACCCCGCGTTGCGTTTGCTTATGACATGACCGGCAAGGGACGAACAGTAATCCGCGGCGGCTGGGGCATGTTCTACGACGCTTTGTCGCAGGACATTTTCCTGGGACACCTGCCATGGAACTGCGTATTCTGTCCCGGCCCTGCGTATCCGGTATCCGGTCCAAATGGGTTGCAGTTCGGAGGCCTTACCGGTGGCGCATTGGATCCGACCGTGCCGGTCTACAGTGGCTTTGGAGCGAACAGCGATTTTCTCGCCGCCGATCCGAAACTGCGCACGCCTTATACCCAGAATTTCAATCTGAACATCCAGCAGCAACTCGGGAGCAAAGCCGTATTTCAACTTGGATATGCGGGATCGAAAGGCACCAAGCTCTTTCAGTTTCTGGATATAAACCAACCCAGCCAGCAGCAGATCACGGCAGCCGATCTTGCGAATGGTGTCAGCGGTTATGGAGTGCCACGGCCTTACCCGAATTTCTTCTATGTGAATCAGGAGAGGTCTTCGGCCAACTCCATTTACCACTCGCTGCAAACCAGCCTGCACATCAGCAACTGGCACGGGCTTTCGACGCAGGCGAATTTTGTGTGGTCGCACGCCATTGATACGGCCAGCGATCTGGAAGATTTCACTCCCAACCAGGCGCAGCCGCAAAACAGCACCAATCCGGCGGGAGATCGCGGAAATTCCAGCTTCGATATCCGCCGCCGCTTTACCATCAACTTCAACTATGAATTCCCCAAGATGAACGGGTCATTCGCCAGGCTGAAGAACGGTTGGGGCATGGACGGAGTTGTGAATCTGCAGGACGGCCAGCCCTGGCAACTGAACTACGAATTTGAGGGCGACTATTCCGGCGCCGGAGAAGGCTTCGATCGTCCTGATGTAGTGGGACCGCTGCATTACACGAGCAATCCCTCCCAGTTTCTTGATCTGAGTTCGTTCGCCGCGCCCTGTACATGGGCATCGCTGGGCGATCCCACTGACAGCAGCGAAGCCAACTGCGTGGCCGGCACCCGGCACTTCGGCAACCTCAGCCGCAACTCGCTCCAGGGGCCGATGTTCAAGGAATTTAACTTCTCGGTTTACAAGAACACGGCGTTGACGGAACGGGTGAACCTCCAGATCCGGGCGGAGTTTTTCAATATCCTGAATCATCCGAACTTCTCGAATCCGGAGTTGCCGAACTTCATCGCGGATGCGGGATCGCCTGATTACCTGACCGGACGGCAAGCCGGCTTCTACCAGATCACCGCCACCGGAGACACAGGCATCGGCAATCCCTTCCTCGGTGGCGGCGGACCGCGCGGCATGCAGTTGGCGGCGAAAATTACTTTCTAGCGTGGGGTTTCGTGCGGTTTGTTTGTGTGTGCCCGGGCCCTTGACCCGGTCAGGCGGCCCGAAGGGTCGCTCGGCGATTGCAGGAAACTACTACCCGCGGCGCTTCGCGCTGCCCGACCCGGTCAGGGACCCGGTACCACAAGGACTGTCTCCACATAAATTCGTGGTACCTCGACCACCACTTTTTCTATAAATCACTCCGTGCTAGTTTTGGTGGACGAGCCATGCGCCAACCATGGAACAGGCGCTGAGTAAAAGATGAATAAGTGTGGGGCGGACACTCTTGTCCGCCGCCTCTGACGTTGACCTCGACGTCGACGTTCACTTGGACAATCGAAATCAAAAGCAAAGACGGCGGAGAAAGTATTCGTCCACAACCTATGTATGCGGGTCCCATTTCATGACTGACCTCAAACCTGAACGCCGCTCCGGGAAACGTGTTAAAGCGCGAGTGCCAGTCGCGATCAAGGGACAGTCCGGAACGGTCGAGACCACCGGCTTTACTCGCGACTTGAATACTGGAGGAATTTTTCTCTACACGGACTCACACATCGTCGCGGGAAGCGAGTTGGAGATGGTCCTGATTCTTCCACCTGAATTGACTCACGGCGTGAAACAGTGGGTGTGTTGCCAGGCGTCGGTGGTCCGAGTTGAAGGTGGCGAGAGCGTCGGAAATTTTGGCGTGGCAGCCAACATCCGCAGCATTGAAGTCCTGCCTGAAATACCCAGCTAAATCACTGACGATGTGAGACTTGCACCATTTTGGGTGCAGTCGGGGATGAGCACGTGCCCGCCACGGCCGCGTGCGAAAAGCAAGAAAGTTCCTTCAAAACGCGAACTTTTTAATGGCATTTGCATCAATCCTGGTGCAATAATGCGTGCCTTCGAATAGCTCCGGTTCGAGGAAATCCTGATTGAGTCGATACAGCTACTAGAAGCTGTCCTCCGCGGGCAGTTTCCTGATCTGGATCTACGATCTCAAAAATTCAGGTGACGCAGCATGCTCGAAAAAATGTTTACCGGCGTTTTGCGTGTGCTCACCCCGTTGGGGCCACGCTACATCAAGCCCTCTCTCGCGCAGAGAATTTACCTGCTCTGGGTTTTCCGCCACTTTCAGATTCTTCCCTTGCAGGTGTTGACCAGCCGGCAACGGCGCATCATTGACGCGTTGTGCATGGAGCCGCGATTCGTTTCGCACATGAACGCAGACGGAGGAGAAGCTCCCCTTCTCGGTACCCTGGAACGCCGACCGCCCATCACAGAAGCGAAGCGCCCGAGTGCGCGCGTGGCGGATGCAGTGTCACCATTCGCGCCCGACTTGTCGCATGTAGAGCGACGGTCATAAATAAACACTCGCAACAAGACTCGCAAGGCTCTTCCGGCTGCGGGCGGCTCGGGCGTGGCTGAAGGCACTCGTCAGGTGGCGTCATCTTGTCAGGTGGCGTCATCTTGAGGGACTTCAGTTCCTAAGCATCCAGCGCGCACTGCACAATGGATGGCCCTCTTCATATCCGCTCCACGCCGGATGCTACGCCAGCTCAGCATGACGCCCTGACTGAAGCGCATTAATACAAATTCAGCCTCCGCCCGCCCCTGCGCCGTTGGTGCCGCGGCAATCGCCTGTGTTATATTCGAGGACGTATTCGCAGTGATTTGTGGTTCCGGCAAGCAGCTTCCCGGCTGCAGCATGAAGCCATCACCCGCGAGCCGATCGGCGGGTTCCAGGGGCTGAACTCAATCCAGAAATCGGGCGCGTAGCTCAATTGGCAGAGCAACTGACTCTTAATCAGTAGGTTGAAGGTTCGATTCCTTCCGCGCTCACCATCTTTCTCTCAGTAAATGCGTGTTTTAGCCATTGCTCTCGCGAGTACTCGGGACTGACGTTTTCGGGACTGTGCCTAGAATTGTGCCCACTTAGCCTTTCCCAGAGTGCAGGCCTCTCGCCTTTCAGGAACGACAGAGCGCGTAAAGGAGAAATTGTTGCCCGATGTGAGAGCCCGGTACGGTGCGGCGGGGTTCTGAGTGTAATGACGATTTATCGCCAACGGTGGCACCTGCTGCCTTGTTGCCTTGCTCATAGCAAGTCCAACGAACTGACATAAGTAGTTAAGATGCCTCTCTAAGAGTCTGCCTAACAGCCACTTCGCGGTTAATCCAGATTTAAAGAACTGTTTCATTGACTCCGCTCCCGACTTGCAACATCCTCTCTCGCCAGTAGCAGGACCACGGTCAAACTCGTCACAAGGACTGGAGAGAACCTTTGAAAAACGTACTCTTATTCCGACGAGTTGGAGTTTCAATCGCTTGGGACAGGCGAAGCGCTTTCGCAAGATCCGGTTCCCGCACTCCTCTCAGTCCCAGTACTGACTCAGGGAAGCACTTTGGCAACGAACCGATGCGGCACCTACGCCTCGTCGCACCAAACAGGGAGACGAAATCATGAAACACCGCTGCATCTTTTTTGTATTCGCCTTGGCCGCGACGGCGGCCGCACTTGCTGCCGCAGCAGCCCCGCACGGGCCAACAGGTTCGGGCGCGCCCGCTCAGTCACCGGCGACGGCCAAGGTCACGTTCCGGGGCACCGAATACTTTCTGCGCACGTCGGAGGGCCACAACTACAATTTCACGCCCCTAGGCCAGGAGGATCTTCATTCGTATACCGACATGCTGTCACTCGATCTATATCCCGCGGCCCATGACCAGGAAGCTCTGGCCACGATCACGAGTCGGATCCTGGCGATTGTCCAAGGCCAGAAGGCCACAGTCCTGCGAACGATTTCGGTTTCCGCTTCAGGGCAACAACCCGGCGAGCATTTCTTGGCTGCAGTGGTGCCAACCCCCCATGGGGTGGATTTTGATGCGATGCGCTTCGTCCTCGTAGACCAACAAGGTGTCGGGGTGTTCTATAACCACCGATCCTACGGCCAGTCAGCTGCCGGCACAACCAGTGAATGGGTAAAGAAGAGCGCTGCAGGTGTTGAAGGGGAGCTTCTGCAGTTCGATGCCTCTCGCATGGTGTCGTCCGTGAAGGTCTCCGCCAGCCCATCAATTCCTGCTCGCGACACAGGTCTGCCTTCCGGCACGATTAAAAAAGGCACACTGACGAGTCCGCAGCTCATGCACGACACGATGCAAGGGGTCACCGGCAAGGTGGCCACGCTGGGATGCGATAAAGTTGAGGATGTTGCGCCTTATGTCGTAACGCCCTTCTCAGGCTCGCCTCACGCCAGACAGTGGCAGGAGAAGTGGCTGGTGAAGGGTTGCGGCAAACAATATCCGGTCGTCATCGATTTCAAAGAGGACGGCGCAGGCGGGGCCGATTGGGCGATCAAGAATTGATGGTCGTCCGTCACGTGCGACCATGTCGGAGAACCGGAAGCGACGGCGAACGTCATGAGTAGACTGCAGTCCTGAATTGTCGAAATCAGGCCGTTTACACGCATTGAGGATCGACAGGCTGCCTTTCGTGGAGGAAGGTGGAAGCCTTAGCTGGTCGATGGTTTCAAGGGGGTTGCGTCTCAGAGGCACACTTCCGACAGGCGATTACGCTCACTACTCTAGTTGAGGCTTCACAGCGGCAGGAATACCGGGAGAACAATTGTCGCTTCCTGCCGGTAGTTCACAACTCTAAGTCGACACCTTAGCTTGCGTCCGACGGTGATCGGATCTAGCCAATTAATTCGAACGCCCCTGCCTAACGCGAAAATTTCTGAAGCTCGATCACCGCTCCCGAACTCTTGCCAAGCTGGTACACGAGCACCTTGTCTTTCCCGTTTGTTAGCACGATGCCATGAGTCAACTGATTATTGTCTTGGGTTTCTTTTGCTTTCGGCAGCGCATGCCGATACCATTCCTCAACCGCGGCGAGGGAATCAGGACTCTGACAGGTGTAGATGGCGTACCCTTCTGGGTTTGGTGGATACTGCTTCCCGGTGTTTGTATTCGGATAGAGCGGCAGGCCGGTTTCGTTACCCTTTTGCGCAAAAATCGGGGTCGGCGCACCCAGCAGCATCACGGCCGCGATAGCTACAGCCAGAGCAAGAAAAGGACGAAGCAACGATTTCACAGGACTGCCTCCGACATAGAAAGTTACGTTCGCGGAACCGGAAACTTTGATTGCCCGGTTTGGAGTATTGTACCCAGTTCCATTACACAGCACCTGTGCTGTTTAGGTGAACGGGGAAGGCGAATTGCGCACCCTCGGTTGCAGAATCGAACGACCAGAGTATCTATTCACAGTTGAGGCACGCAGACTCCAGCGGCATCGTGACTTTTCCCACCGGATACCCGAATTCGCAGACTCACATTTTGCAGGCCTCAAACCTTCGGAGCAGGCAAGCCGACCTAAAACCTCGTGCAGTTCGAACTCAGGGACCAACCGTGATGACTGAAGTTCCATCCTTTATAACTACTGGATTAAACGCAGTAGACCACTCAGCAGTGACGTGGAACGTACCCGAAGTGCTGGGAGCACGGTAGGTCACGGTCAGGAAGTCGCCGCTTGCGGCTTGCTGAATCGTACCGTCTGGGCATGGCCCAGCAGGTGGCGTGTCCAGCCAAAAGCATTGCGCGCCGCTGGCGCCATTTACCTTTTGCTCGTCGATGCGCCAGGTCACCGCTTGGGTGGAATCATTGGGGGTACCTTTAACCGTGGCGTGCAATGTCACATCGCCGTTGGTAGAGATCGTGACTGTTGCCGGCGAAACGGCCACGGTCACGCTATTGGGATCAAACGAGCTACCCGCACCCCCACCGCAACCAGCAATGCCAATCAGCAGGATGAGTGACCCAATGCAGAGGACGCGGCATGAATTCATTGCAGACCTCCAACGAAAAGACCTTCTGAGGATTTGGGCGACCATTACTTATACTTACTCCAGCATATCCTTTTTTGACTTCCAAGCAGTCCTGGACTTAGCGCTGGGCCTCGGGACACTTCTCCACTTCCTGTTAGCGGTTACCGTGCAAATCGACGAGGGTGAACAGTGCCGATTGGAGGGCATTCGGCTCAGGGGCAACAGCGATGAGAATGCTTTACGGAGCCTTTTCCCCTTAAGGATGGTGACATCTTCAATCGAAAGGAGATCGCTAAGATGAGCGGGCGGCGACCGTTGCGATTACATTTGGCTTCCGGCGCTGTCCGGTCGAATAGCCCTCCTTGGCACTATTTCTGATTGTTGGCGTAACACCTCCATTACACTCACTGACGACCCGCGCGGTCATTCCTGAGCGACCTACGGCATTACAGCAAGAAAGAGGAACACGGCGAAAATAATTAAGTGCACCACGCCTTGCAGCACAGTGGTGCGACCTGTTCCAAGGGTGAGGATGTTGATGACAAGGGTCAATGCAAGCAGGACTGCTTCCTTGGGGTCGAGTCCCAAAGTGAGTGGTCTGTTAAGGAGAAGCGAGATGCCGGCGACAGCGGGAATGGTTAGTCCAATGCTTGCCAATGCCGACCCGAGGGCCAGGTTCACGCTAGTTTGCAGACGATTCGCAAGTGCTGCTCGATAGGCGGCCAAGCCTTCCGGAAGAAGAACCAGTCCAGCGATGATGATTCCAACGACGTTTTTGGGCGCACCGACCGCTTCAATCCCGTGCTCGAGAGCGGGCGTGAGCCCCTTCGCCAACGCCACGACTACGACTAACGATCCGAGCAGCAAACCCGCGCTGGCCAGCGCAACATTGTTCGGTGGTAGAGGCACATGCGTTTCGTTTTCATCCACACTCGCAGGAAGAAAATATTCGCGATGGCGGAGAGTCTGCACAAACAGGAACGAACCGTAAAGAATTAGCGAAACGATGGCTGCAAAGCTGAGTTGACCCCGGCTGAAGGTGGGTCCCGCGCTTCTGATCGTGACATTCGGAAGGATGAGAGTCAGCGTCGTTAAGGCGATTAGAACGGAAAGGGCCGCATTCGCACCCCGCAGTTGAAATTCCTGCTCGTAATGTCGCAGGCCACCGGCAAGAAGACAGACGCCTATGATGCCGTTACAAACAATCATGACAACAGCGAAGAGAGTGTCGCGTGCCAGGCTAGCTGTTTCCGCTCCCCCTGCAATCATCATGGAGACGATGAGTGCTACTTCAATCGTTGTTACAGCGAGAGCAAGCACCAAGGTGCCGAAGGGCTCACCGACACGGAGCGCGACGACTTCGGCATGATATACGGAGGCAAAAACGGTCGCGATCAAAACAACTGCTGCCGCCGCAGTGAGCACACTCGCGGGCCCGTGTGCGAACTGCACTATAAGAATGAGTGACCCCAGGCCGGGCCAGGTCCAGGACCACCAGGGAATGCGCGCTGAGTCTGCCAAGGTCATAGCACCAGAACTGCGTCCTTTTCGATCGACCTGTGTCAGACGTTTACCGCTTGCGGTCGCATGGACTGCAATCGTACCTGAAGCTCGATTCGCTGTCGCGATGGTTGGCGACAAATCTCGATTGCACTCATCGACCCTTGGGGCCCTGGGAGGGCAATCGACAATGAGTGTAATCGCCAGTTTGAATCAATCATCTATCCTGCCGCCGCTGGCTATCGCTAGTCACTTGCGAGTTCCTTTCGCCCACGCCCAGGCCGCTATGCGCCACCCTTTGGCAAGCTTGCGAAGCGCAATCGTAAAAATCGCGCCGGTCTGTGTGACCTGTTGGCCGTGTACCTTGAACGTCATGGTCGCTGGCACAACTACATACGCGTTGTCACCAGTGATGGCGTTATGCAACGGCTCGCCCAGCGTGACAGAGTAGCCTGAAGCACCATGTTGCTCACCTTCAATCAGCACATCTCTATACCAATCCTGGGAGGCTGTCGGTCCCAGCCACACATGCGGCGGCATGCCGTCGAGAATCGAACCCGGGACAGCAAAATTCGCACCCATTTCCTCTCCGTCACCATTGTTAAAGGCATTGATGTATTGATGTACAGTCGCCAGCGGGTCCGTCATAGCCATTTCACTCCCCAATCCCACTCGTTTAGAAACGCTCAAAGAACTTCGGGCAAAGTCTAGTAGTGAAGCACGAAGCGTAGAACAGGTAAAGCTGACAGGGGCACAATGCTCAACTGTTGCAACATCGCCATAACACTGATTGACCTCGGGGCGGTGTAGGCGAGACGGCGATGAGTGTAAACGCCCGGTCCACGACAATCGACTTACGAATAGCTCATCGCTCGCTCCGAATGGCAAATTCGCACAGGTAACCAGCCTCGCTTCGCTCATGCCTCCGCGAACTGGATGACCACCTTGACATCGTCCGGCCGACGTTGGAGCGCTTGCATGAAGGCCTCCGGCCGCTCGCGCCGCGTGATGAGCCGGTCGAGCCAGGCGCGATCCGCTCGCGCCAGCACTTGTGCCGCCTTGTACCAGTGTCGTTTGTTCGCGTTCACGCTGCCCACGACGACGTTGTTTTGGAGCACCATGGTCGCGGCCAAATCAGCGCTGAAGCCCGTCGTACGGCCTCCGCTGCCGACGCCCGTAAGGCAGACGACTGCGCCGGCCGATACCACCCCCGAGGCAGTCGCTAATGACTTGGCCAACGCCTGTGCACTCGATGATGACATCCGGGTTGAAGCCGACATCCTTAGCTCTTCCGGTGTGGTACTTCGCGCCCAGGGCACGCACGAGCTCGGGCTTGGGGCCCGAGACGGCGTGGTCCAGCACGTGCACGTCCAGGCCGTGCTGCGAGCAGACCAGCGCCGCGAGCAGGCCGATGGGTCCGGCGCCGGTGACGAGAACGTTGCGTGGTTCCCAGAAGGCCCGCTGCCCAACTGCCTGCACCTGCTCTCAAGCCTTGGTGACCACCGTAGTGGGCTCGAGCAGCACGCCGAAAATACCGAGCGAGCAGTCCACCTTCATGGCGTACTCCGGCTCCATCCGCCACTGTTCGGACATGAAGCCGTCTATTTGTTTAATGCCGCGCTCGGTGTATTGGCCACTGCGGCACATGTCCCATTCGCCCACGGCGCTGTTGGGACATGGCACAGGGTCGGGACGGCGTACAATACCGACGACCAGGTCGCCTTTCTTCAGGCCGCCGGTCGGGCCCGGGTCGAGTATCCGACCGAGAGATTCTGGATAGTCGCGTGACGCCATCCGCCCGAGCGATTTCGTCGAGCGAAAGTTGGCAACCGCGTAAAGATTCCGTTGAAATTGTTTTTTTCCCCGTACCCATTGGGGGGCGGGCGGGCCATTTTCTTTGCGACGAGCGGCGAATTCCTTCCTCTAATCAGCTGTTGATTGTTTGGCGCTGCGATTTTGTCCTTGGACAAGGCTGAGGTCGCGCACCCTCGAGAGAGCGAAGCTAGAAGCGATGGTCGCATGAAGTATTGGGTTCTGTGTTATAGGTGGCGATTTGTCGTCCTCGTGTGCGCGTCCCTCCTAGGTTCGGGCGCGGTGGTCGAAGCCGCCGAACTGAAGGCGGAAGCGCTGAGGAATTGGGACGAGTACGTCCAGGCAGCCAACTCGAAAACGAAAGACCGGGTGGGGACGGGGGGCACCTTTCTTTGGTTGGACGAAGTGCCGGACCGAAACCGTCGAGTGCGCGAAGGCAATATTCTGGTTGCACCCGCCGCTGAACACATTCCGAGGGCGGTTCCGGCCGGTCTTATTCATGACTGGGTGGGGGCGGCGTTTTTTCCAAACACGAAGCTGGAGGATGTTCTGGCCGTGGTGCGCGACTATGACCATTACAAGGAGTTTTACAAACCTTCGGTGGTGGAATCCAAGTCACTGGCGGCGCCGGGGGAGGATGATAAGTTCTCGATTCTTCTGGTGAACAAGGAAGTGGTGGCCAAGTTCGCGCTAGACAGCGAATACCAGGCGTGTTTCCGGAAGCTCGATGCGAAGCGGTGGTACGGGGTCGCGTACACGACGCGGATCCAGGAAATTCGCGACTACGGACACCCGGGGGAGATCAAGCTACCGCCTGATGAGGGGAGCGGTTACATCTGGCGGATCTACAGCATCCTACGATTCGAGGAACGCGACGGAGGTGTGTACGTGGAAGTCGAAGCGATGGCGCTGAGCCGTGATATCCCGGCAGCCCTTCGCTGGGTGGCGAACCCGATTGTTCGGCGGGTGTCGAAGAACTCGCTGTTGACCTCTCTCCGGCAGATGCAAGAGGCGGTGCGTTCGACAGCAGGTGCAACGAGCCGTGGGTTCATCCCGCCAGCAGCCGCCGGAGGCAGTTGTGGGAGCGCTGAAACCGACCGTGCCGATTTTCCGAGAACGTGGAGTCAGAACCCATCCCGGTAGACCAGCGCCAGGCTCGATGCGGCCCAGAGGACCGCAGCATGAGGAGGGTGATGCATCTCTCACTGCACCTAACTCGCGCACTCGCCACGCTCGGCGAATTAGCCCTCGGAGTAACTGCGCCGTCTATTGGCGGCGGGAGGAGCGGGGCGCGAGATCTTAACGGGTAACGGGGCTCCTTAACAAAGCTTGAATTGATCTTTCCTCTGCGTCGGCATAGCATCTCTGTCTGCTACCGGGAAGGGGCTTTCTTATGCGGACATTCCTTGCGGTGATTCTGGGGCTTAGCAGTTTCTTATGCGCGGCACAGACGCATGAACCGATGCCGCAGGAGCCGCAACGTGCCGACATACGACCAAGCCCCGGCCATCCGCAAACCGGTCGGGATGGCGGGAACCGCGAAGTGCTCGAAAGCATCGTCATTCCTCCCATCCCCAACGCGCCTTTCTTCGCCACCCTCGCCACGGAGTCGGTCAAGTACTCCGCCGACGGCGGCAGTATGACATTTGTGAACGAGCGCCACATCGGCCGTGATGGCCAGGGTCGCATCTATGAAGAGCGTTGGCTCTTGGTGCCCAGGGGATCGGGAATCCAATCGTCCATGAGCTGGATTCAGATCGCCGACGGTAAGCAACACATCCTCTATAACTGCAGCCCGCGACAACACATCTGCGAGTTGCAGGGATACGATCCCGCGACCGATCTCTCGTTTGCCAACTTAGTCCCGGCGAAGTCGCATACCGTGCAAAATGAAAAAGGAACTCAAACCTGGGAAGATTTAGGGGCCAGAAATATTCTCGGTTTCGAAACCACCGGCGTCCGCGAAACCACCATCACGAACGCCGGGGTGTTGGGCAACGATCAGCCTCTCACCAGCTTGACGGAATACTGGCACTCCCAGCAGCTCGGCCTCAATCTGATCTCCGTGCGCAGCAGCCCATTTTTCGGCAAACAGACTTTCACAATTACAGACCTGACTCCTGGCGAACCCGACCCGAATCTGTTTAAAATCCCCGCCGGTTACAAAGTCAACGACCAGCGCAAGAACCCGGCGATTTCCGAATAGACATCTCGTCCGCCTGGCTCTGGAGAGCCTAAAGTTCTACTTCCTCTTCTTCGGAGGCTTCGGGGCAAAGTAACCGTGGCGTGACTGCAAGGTCAAACCGTCCTGATCTGTCTTCACCTTCAGGCGATGGTAACGCCCATTCTGTTTCACATCTCCCAGTGAAAACTCCAACAAGTATAGATACTCTGGAGCCGCGCTCAGGCGTTTAAGACCGCCAGTCAAATCGTTGCTGTTGTGGAAGTAGGCTCCGCCGGTTCCGGAGGCCAGTTCGGCCATGACATTTTCATTGAACGCCATTGAGTCGCGACGATACTCGGACTGAAGCTGCACTGAGTGCGATGATCCCTTGATCATTTCGCTGGCGTCAATTCCTGTTGTGTACAATCCGCGCGCATCCAGGGCGCTTATGATCACGTTGGATCGCAACGCAAGGTCCATCAGCTGCGATTCTTCGGCTCTCGTTTCCGGTGTGATTAGAAATCCCGCTGACACCAGAATCAGCAAACTTTGGCCTGGCAGAGCGGCCATCTTGCGCACGACTGCTCGCACCGAAGCGAACGTGCCTCGAACATCTTGCTCGCCCAAGGCTAATGCCTGCATGGCCGCCGACTCCGCCAGTCTCTGAGCTACGTCTCGCATATCGAGTCCCGGTGAGCAGCTCATTACCTCATCGGTCGCGCCCTCCAGCGCGCTGCTGTTGTGCTTATTTACAATCTGGTCGGCTTGGTAATAGGAGAACTTCGGGCATTCGCTTCCCGTCATGCGGTAAAGATTCTGAGGCTGCATTTTCATGATGGCAGCCTGCAATTGGGCGTGATCGGTGGTCAAGCCACTATTAATCTTTCCGGACATTGAGACTATTGCAGCCATGTCCGTGTCAGCCAGCGATCCGGCAAGCACCGTGCTACCTGCTTTTTGGGCCTGTGCCAGATCGCCGATGGTCAGGTGCATATCGTCGAACAGGAAAACAATAAAACGGTTTGGGACAACTGTCGGTGGCTGGTTAGCTTTAGGACGAAACGGCTCCGGCACGACACGGGAGTTACTCTCGATCCCCTCGCGTTTCTGAATCATGAATCCGGAAATAGCCTTTGGCTTGCCGTCATCGAAGATCACGAAGTTCTCTTTTTTGAGGTTGCCCACAGCGCGGCCTAGTCTGTCACGGACCACCACAGGCACCAGCACGACATTCACATTGCTTTCGAACGTATAGGCGCCACCGCTTTCTTGAGGGCGTGTTTCTCCCAGTTGCTGCGCCAAGAGGGGGAAGCACATGAAGAGGACGCAACCGCATGGTACAAAATTCCGAAACTCGCCTAGGAGTCGCATTGGTTCGGGCCCGGCAGCCACTTCAACGCCAGCAAACACCAGCGCTAGTTAATCTTAAATTAGTCACTGCTGCAATCAGGCGATTACACCGGCTTGCGCCGATTGTTCGCCAAAAACGAAATCAACGAGTGTAACGGCGATTTTTCATCAACTGGGAAGCTGCATTGTGCCAATTTGAACCTGGTCCTCGGTGCAGTCCGCGTTGCGGCCAGAAAAAAGCGTGCTTCCGTGGAACGTTTGGGCCCATACGACGTATATCGCTGTGGGGGTTTCCAACGTGCTCAACAAGACAGCCGCAACGATCGTTTTGTGTTTTATTTGTGTTTCTTTCGCTCTGGCTGCTGATCGCAGCGTGGAGGTTGGCGCCGTTCATATCCACATCTCGGAGTCTGGCGCGGGTCCGACTGTGGTCTTCGAATCGGGAATGGGAGAGGACACCAGCACGTGGAACGATGTGCGCCCTGCGATTGCGGAATTTGCGCATACCGTCGCGTACGACCGCCCCGGACTCGGCCAATCAGGGCCGACATCCCGGCCACGCACCGTGATGCAAATGGCTGACGACCTTCAGGCTGTTCTGGAAGCGGCAAAGATCGCGCCCCCTTATGTGCTGGTGGGGCATTCGCTGGGCGGAGCTATTGTCCAGGTCTTCGCGCATCGTTACCCGGACGAGGTTGCAGGACTGGTCCTGGTGGATCCCGAGGATGGACGCCTTATTCAACTGTTGCATTCGCGGATGAGTGCCGCGGATTGGACGGCCCGGCAAAGGGCGATGGATGAAGCCATGCCGAACCTTCCGCCACAAGTGCGAGCAGAACTCAAGGCTGCTGACGATAGCGGGGACGATGTGGCCCAAGCTGTTCCTCTTCCCCCCGTTCCCGTCGTCGTGCTCACCGGCACGAAGAAGAATCCAGAGTTCCCTGGCAACCCGCTCGAGCAGGACCTGAAACTGGAACTGCACAACGCGTTGGTCGCCAACACTCCTGGCGCGCACCACGTCCTCGTGTCCAATTCACGTCACTACATTCAGAATGACGCTCCAAAAGTTGTGATCGAGGCTCTACGGGAGCTGCTGACCGAGCCGGCCGGGAAACGGCTCAACACGAAATAGCCGCGGCGCTCGACGCACTGCTACATTCGCGATCCTGACGGTTAAATTATCGAGGTCGGACGTTCGGCGGCACCGTCAACGTAGGTCCTGCCTCCGTCGAACGATTCGCTATCGTTTATCTCTGATCGAGATAAGGTGCATCTGCCCCACGCCGCCGCTTGAGGCTGAGTTGCCATCGCGATTGCTCGTTATAGATTTGTTACGGAAACGACAGGGGATTGGAAACTGTTACAAGGTGAAAGATTCTCGAGTGAATTTCCCCTCGTTCGCCTGCAAAGTCGCAAGGCGAATAAAAGGCGAATATGCTAGACTGCTTTCCGTGGACGAGGGTCGCAAGCGCGTGCTACTGATCGCTGCCTCCATCCTCGCGGCCAGGAAGCTCTCGCAGTTTGACCCGGTGAGGAAGGTCCCGGCCACGATCTGTGCCATCCAGGACGCCGTCAGGTGGGCCGAGCAGATATTGAAGGAGATCGACGAGCGTTGGGCCGACACGACAATGAGCTGGATTGACCCGGCAAGGGCGGGATCAACGAGTGTAACGGGGATTTAGGTCAAGCATTTCTCGATGCTTGGCCTGCAGCTTTCCGTACTACAATCTGGTCTTCGCAATGTAGTGGGCTGAGATGTCGTCCCACTGCCGATCAGTAGGTTGAATGTTCGATTCCTTCCGCGCTCACTATTCGTCTCAAATCCGCTGAAATCGTCGTCCGAAAAGCCACGAAACCGGTTCATTCGGTTATCTTAGGTGGAATATGCGAATTCGGGAATTGAGCGCGATCATAGCCCTGTTGTCCGTGATGACTTGCTTCGCTCTTGCTGGGGATCAGGGAAAGCCCCAGGTCGCCGGCAATACGAAGTTGCAGGTCTTTTTCTCTGAGCTGGAAACGCAATGGCTCAAGGCCGAGCAAGCAAAAGATCCGGCCGCCCTGAATCGAATCGTGGCGGACGACTTTCACATGACCACCGCTGCTTCGCCGGGGAGCCGCGTTTCGCGTTCAGACTGGCTGCTCGAGGCTTTCAGCCGAAGGTTGCTTTCCTTCAACGTGGGGCAAGTGGGAGTCCGGGAGCTCGGTCCGAATATTGCGGTGGTGAGTTACATTCGGACGGAGACGTATCAACAAACCGCCACTCCAGCAACGGAGGAACACTTCGTGGTGGATATATGGGTCAACAGCGGCGCCGGAGACAACTGGCGGTGCACGGACCGGTATTTCTCCGAGCTTAAGAAAACAAAATAGGACGGTCGCTGAGAGCGCTGCGGTATGGAATCAGATTTTTGATCTTTACTTCTTCCCGGGATTATTTCTTTCCGAGATTGAGTCCGAATTTCGGGGCCGATTGAGTTCCGGATATTTTGACCGGTATTTCCGCTCCAGCGCCATTCTTGTGAAAAAAAGGATCCACGGGTTTCAACAACAAGCTTTTCCACTTGGATGCGACCATCTGGGAGAGTTTGGCGTTGGTTCGCACTTTGCCGGTAAAGTCGAACTCCTTGCCATCGAGCGAATAGGCGCCGTTAAGATTTACGTTCGCGCCAGGCAGCATGTAGAAGAGGTTGCTGAAGGTTAATTTGCCGTCACCCATGGCAAATTTTCCCTTCATTTGTGAGGTCACATCCTCGGCCCCGGGTTTCGCCTCTTTCGGGTCTCCTTGCGCACGCAGACTTAGCATATCCACCTTGTCCTGCACCTCAACGTTCGTGAAATGGATCTGCCGTAATGTGAAATCCCCGTGCAAGGTCATTTTTTGACTGACACTTTCCTTGCCAGGCGGGATATGAAGTTTTGTTTTGGTAGCAATGATTCCAGACATTACCGCCGGCTCCGTTTTTACAGCCAGCTCGAGAAAATCCTTGATCTTGCCGGCTGGCACATCTACATCCAGATCGATGATGTGTCCTTTGCCTTTCACGTTGACGATTGCTCCGCGGCAGGTGAAGTCCGAAGTGCCAAGTTTGGCCTGGACGGGTTGGAGCGTGGTATCTCCGCTGGTGCCGTCGACGATGGCTGAAAAGGTGGTTGCGAGCGGCACCGGATGATTCGCTGTGTCGAGCGAAAAATTTGGAACATCCGCCGTTCCCTGGACCGCGATTCGATCAAGTTGGCCGGTGAACGAGCCAACGGAATGCAACATGCCGCCGATGCCTTTTATGGTGTTCAGATCCGCGTGGTCGAAGATGTATTTTCCGTTGACCGATGAATCTCCAGGCTCCTCGGTATCCCAGGGACCAAATGTGCCGTTCGCCTGAATCTCGCCGGTAGGAATGGCGTTGGTCAGAACGGCGTCATAAGGCCAGGGCGCGTTCGGACCGACGTCGTGCAGTTCAATGTGTTTCAGCTCAAACACCTTAGGATCCTTATTTGGTTTGGCTGTGCCGATTACCAGTCGGGAATCCTGGCAGACGATCTTATCTACAACGATTTTGATCTTCCCGTTACGACGCGGGTGAGAATTGGATTGCTGTCTCATCTCACGCGGAGGAATCTGGATGGCAAGGCCCTGTACGTAGACCGTACCGACATGCATTGGCTTGAAGAAGAGGCCGAAGATCGACGCGTGAAACTGGAATTTCTGGATGGCGATAAGGGGCTGCGTCGCACCCGCCGCCATGACTTCGTCCGTAGGAAAAATTCGAAGGCCGTGCCCTTCGGCTCCCAGCCCTTGCACAACCGAGACCTGCAAGTCGTCGAGCTCAACCTTGCTGCCAAATCGCGTGCTCAGGGTTTCGATGACGCGTCCCTTCAAAATGGGCTCCGCCCTCTTGATCACGATGCGAGCGATCACTAGCAGTACTACTAAAGCGACAGCGATCGCGATCCCGATCCATCGCCAGATCCTGCTCGAACGGGAAGGTGCTCCAGGCTGACTCAATGGCATGACGCCCAATTTCTTTGCATGCAAATCATTCTATCCGCGAAACGGCGTAGACGGGAGCGCGGCAATATCGATGTTCTCTTTTGGTGATCATCCAATCGTGAGCATTTCCTCGTTCGTCATTCGTCATTTCCATTCCCCATTGCGCGAGATTTCAGGCCAGACGGCGATCTCCTTTCAGTTACGCCGCAACGTGGCACTTCGATTCCCAGTAATCGCAGCGGGGTAAATCCTAAAAATGATCGAATACCGTGCAGCATGCTATCGCGCTGCGCATCAAAAGCAAAAAGAGTGCAGCATGAAAGCGAGGAACCCGTTTTGCTTTCAGGACGAAACATTTGGATCGGCACTGCGGGCTGGAATATACCGCGCGAACAAGGGGAGAATTTCACCTCGCAGGGAAGCCACCTGGAGCGCTATTCGCGGGTGTTCAACTGTTGCGAGATCAATTCATCGTTCTATCGTCCGCATAGAGAACAAACCTGGGAACGTTGGGCCAATTCAGTCCCTGTTGGATTTCGATTTTCGGTGAAGGCGCCGAAGGCTATCACGCATATATCTCGATTGCGACGTTGTGCCATGGAACTATCGGAATTTCTGTCCCAGACCAGCCATTTGCGCGAGAAACTTGGAGCTGTGCTGTTCCAGCTGCCGCCAAGCCTTCAATTTGATGATGCCCTGGCGCGGAGCTTTTTCTCGCTGGTTCGTGAAATGTATGCAGGGCAAGTCATATGCGAGGCTCGCCACAGCAGCTGGTTTGAAGAGGAACCGGACTCATTGCTCAAGGACTTCAAGATCGCCCGCGCCGCCGCGGACCCGCCGATCGTGCCAGCCGGCGCTCATCCCGGCGGCCTGAATACTCTGGCTTATTTCAGGTTCCACGGTTCGCCCCGTATTTATTACTCGGATTACGGCGACGCGTTCCTCGATAAGGTAGCTGCGGAATTAAAAACTCTGACTGACAATTCGACTGCCTGGTGCATTTTCGACAATACAGCGGCTGGTTGTGCCGCAAGAAATGCTTTGGCGCTAAGCGCCAAAGTCCAGGAGTTTTCTATCTGTCCTCCAGCTACTCGGACAGGGCCCGGACGGCGAACCTTAGGCGCTAAAGCCTACGAAATCTGACGGCTTAGCGGCACGGCCGGGGTGGTGCGGTTCGCAAACCGTACTCGCCCCGAGTTTTTCCTCGGCCCGTTTTAGCGGTGAAGGATCCGGGGTGAACCGCGCCATTCGTTCGTCATATTCGTATCCGATTCACGCTAGATCCTTCGCAAGCTCAGGATGACCCCGTTTATCAAACCATGTGAACGGGGCGAGCTCTCGGATGTTACGGCGTTAACTTGGCGGCGGAGAGATAGTCTTGCGAAGGAATGCCGAAGGCGTCGGCGACCCGGTTGAAGAAGGCGAACAGGGCTGTGATGTAGACAGCTTCGGCAATCTGTTCTTCTTTCCAGCCCGCTGCCCTGAGTTTGTCGACATCCTCGGATGTGGAACGATAGGCGGCGTCCGTGATGAGCTTTACATAGTTCATCAGGACGAGTTCGGGTCCGGTCAGGCTGGCTTCTTCCAGCTTGCCCTCCAGAACTGCCGCTACACATTCATCGGTTGCTCCCTGGACACGCAGGAAGTAGGCGTGGCTGTCCAGTCAATACGGGCACCGGTTCAGGAAGGAGACATAACTTGCGATCATCTCCTTGTGCCGCCGGGAAAGATGTCCTTCGGAAAAATGGATTGTGTTGGAGAACTCGACTACCTGCCGCAGGAAGTCAGGTCGCGCGCCGAAACACTTGATGATCCCGGGGACCTGCTGCCGGCCTGAACCTTTGCGCCAGAAGTCATAGGCGGCAGCGGTTTCGCCTGTAGCTTCCGCATCCTCAATCAGTTTGATCTTGGTCGAAGGCCTGGCGGCGGGAAGACCGGGGTCTGGAGCGTTCTCGCTTTTTTTGTCGACCATGTCTCTGGTTTGCCTCTGCCGGCGGTGCTTGCGTCAGGCGTGCATTGGTACAGACCTGAATATAGCAAAACTATGCGTGCCAAGGAGCGTAATCGGTCCGCTGCGATGGGTTAGTCTTGAAAATATACATCTTCAAACGCGTCATCCTGAGGACTTCGGTCTCGTGGAATATTGCGGATCGCGGACCTGTGCTGCATATCCGCTCCAGATCGGATGCTGCCCAAACTCAGCATGGCGCAATCGCTCAGGCCTCGGTGACCCGGATTCGATTCCTTCCCTGTTCATCATTTAAACTCTCCATCTTTGAAACTCCTGATATCGCAATCGGGCGACACAGTCAGGATCTGGGCACGAATCGAAAAACGAGAGAGAACGAAACATGGGATGGAACATTTTTCGCCGCAAGGCACAGGCGCAAGCACCGGAGAAGGTGACCACCGGCCGTTTCGAGATCGAACGTAACGCAAAGGTCGCCTATCTGGAATACACCATGACGGGAAATGTTCTCGAGTTGATCCACACCGAGGTGCCCAAAGAATTGCGAGGTCTGGGGCTGGCGTCTGCTCTGGCGGAGACCGCTCTCCAGTATGCACGCGAGAACAAGTTGAAGGTAGACGTGATTTGCCCTTCGGTACTCGACTACATCGCGAAACATCCGCAGTACTCAGATCTGGTCTTGCGCTGACGCTCCTCCCCGAATCGATCCGGTTGATCGAGTAGAATTGTTCGGGCATTCTCTGCACGATGATCGGCTCTTCCAGAATACGCCGGGCGCTTTTGCGTCATGAGGTTCCGTCGCGATCGTTCGGATTGCCGGCTTCGCGGCAGGTCCGGTTGCTGGCCCTGCTGGCGGTGAGGAATCAGGCTGATTTTTTGCCGGGTTATGTGGCCAATGCCGGTCCGCAGGTGGATGGCATTGTGGCGCTGGATGACGGCTCGACGGACGGCTCGGCTGAGTTTCTCGAGGCGTGTCCTGAGGTATTGCAGGTGTTGCGGGTTCCACCAGACCGTCCACACTGGGATGAAGTTGGCAACTACCGCGCACTGGTGGCTGCCGGGTTGCGGCACGGGGCGCAATGGCTAATCAGTCTTGATGCCGACGAACGTCTGGAGCGGGAATTCCGCACGCGGTGCGAGCTCGTGATCCGGAGGGGAAGGTTTTTGCGGTACACCGCATACGCCGTACACTTGTTTGAACTTTGGGATTCGACAAGTCAGTACCGGGCGGACGGTATCTGGGGTTCAAAAATACCGGCGCGGCTGTTTAAAGCGCGCGAGAATCATGAGTTTGATACGCGCGCGCTGCACGCGGTCAAGGTGCCGCTACAGGGTTCTATTCGCGGCAGGTTTCCCGTGGCCGATCTCAATATCTATCACCTGGGCATGTTGCATCGCGAAAACAGGGAAGCGCGCCGGCGGCGCTACGAGACTCTCGATCCGGAAAATCGCTGGCAGCCTAAAATCGGATACGCGTACTTGACCGACCATGGCGGGTTGCGGCTTGAGCGTCTGAAACCGGGGCGGGAATTTTTGGAAGATCAAAATCCAGGTCAAAAGCGGCGGGCGGGGGTGCCTGCCCTACATGGTTAGTTTCCTCGCTTCGCCGCTGCGGGTCGTCGTAACTGTCGCTATCTCCTTTTAAATAATGTGTTTAAGCGATCGACCCATTTTCCGTGAATCTATTCGTTATAACGATCATCTGTATAACAGGAGGATTCATCTTATGAGCACCGTTCCCGCACCTGCAGCCACCGCCACCGCCACCTGGAATATCGATCCGGCCCACTCGCATGCCGAATTCAAAGTCCGGCACATGATGATCTCGAATGTGAAGGGCGAGTTCAAAGGTATTAAAGGGGTGTTAAAACTTAGCGACTCGGATTTGACTCGGTCGGAAGTCGAAGTCTCGATTGATGCCACCACCATCGACACCGGCGAAGCGCAGCGCGATGCACACCTGAAGACCGGAGACTTTCTTGACGTCGAGAAATTTCCGATGCTGACGTTCAAATCGACTCGCGTCATCAAGAGCAAGAGCGGGCAAGTGACGGTCGGCGGCGATCTGACGATCCATGGCGTCACTCGGAATGTTGAGCTTGAAGTGGAAGGGCCGAGCGCGCCGATGAAGGATCCGTGGGGCAATACGCGGATTGGACTCTCGGCGACCACGCGCATCAATCGCAAAGATTTTGGTCTGACCTGGAATACGGCGCTCGAAACTGGCGGCATCCTGGTGGGTGAGGAAGTTAACATCACGCTGGATGTTCAGTTCATCAAGGCGTAATGGTTTCGTGGCGTCGGCGTCCCGATGGTGGTCTGGCGGGCGTCCCGCCCGCCTATCGGGCCGGCCGGCGCTAGAGATTTACCTTTTCACTCGCTGGCGGCTTGTCTTTCGGGGAGCGCCTGATAGCGCGGATCGGCTGTGGTTACCAGGCGTCCGGTCCGTTGCATGGTGTTGCAGTCGTACGAGTAGACCGCGCCGCAGAGGAGGCAGGCCTGATACGCGGTGCCGTGGTTGCCGGCGTGCGGCCATGTGAACTCGTGCCGGCAGCACATTTCGATAAGGCGTTGCAGGAGGGAATTTGTCATGGGTGCTTTGGATTCCTTCGGTGTCAATGCTGCTGTCTTCAACCTACCCTGAGACGGGCAAAATGCGCGCGTGTTTTCTGGTCATGGCCTGCGGGAATAAGGCCAGTGTCCGGAGCCGTTACCGTGTTACCTAGGGAGGCGTAACGTAACTGGCCTGCTGCATGCCGTGGCACGAACTACTGGAATCCCTCTACTGGCGCGGGTTGCGCTAATGTGTACGAAAGCGAAGTTTTTGAATGTCCGCGAGCTGAGCGGCGAGCGCGGCCAGAAACCCGCAACAGGAAATCGGGCCAAACTGAAAGAGGGACGTCATGCATAGCGCGAACGTACCGGAGACCATGCGGCGCAGTTCGAGAGTGCCGATCACCCTTCCTATCGCCGTCACCAGCCTGGAGCCCAGCGCTCCGTTCTCTGAAATTTGCGAGACTCTGGTGGTGAGCGCACATGGTTGCGCGATATTTTCTCCCACGCGGCTGGAAGCCGGCATCCCGGTACAGTTTCGACGCAAGGGCGGCGGAGCAGCCAAAGCTCACGTGGTGGATTGCAAGCCGATGGGCGCGGGCCAGCAAGGATGGCAACTGGCGGCGACGCTCGACCGGCCGGAAAATTTCTGGGGACTGGAGACTTGTCCGGAAGACTGGGCGCGGCTGGTGGAGGTCCACTCCGACGATCCCCAGAGTCTGCGCAAAATGTTGGCGCGAAGCGACAAGACCTCAACGCCAGGCTTGAAGATTGTTTCCGAAAAGGGTCAGTCTCAATTCTCCGAACACGATTTGCGCGCGATAGTGGCCGAGTTTGTTCAGCCCTTGCATGCGGAAATAGTATCGCTGAAAGAAAAAGCCGCTGAGGGAGACCTCAAGCGCAGCCGCTTTGACATCTCGCTCTCGCATATTCCTCCCGAGGTGGAAGAGAAATTGTGGGTCCGCCTGCGCGAAGACCTGGGGACGCAGGTGTTGAAGCAGACGCAGGAGCAGTCGGCGCAGGTCATGGGATCCGCGACGACCATGATCGAGCAGAAGATCAGCCAGTCGCTGGCGGGATTCCGCCAGCAGGTGACGCAGCAACTGCAGACCGTGGCGCAGAACGCGCAAGGCTTGTCCGAGGAGATCGCCGAGGCGGTGGGGCAGCACTTCAATTCCGGAGCGGAGAAATTTCAGCAACAGGTGACCGAAGCCGGCAATCGGGCCGGACGGAAGGGCGAAGAGCACTTCCTCTCGTTGCAAAAACGGTTGGGCGAAGAGCACGACGCCTACCGGGCAGAAGTGCAGAAGATGCAGGCGACGGTAGCGGCCGAGGTTTCCCGTTTGCAGGTGGAGGCCACGTCTCTGGGCGGCCGCCTGGCGCAGTTGGACGATATCGCAAGCCGGCTGGAATCAGGCATGGAAACGCGTTTGTCGCAGATGGCCAGCGATCAGATTTCCGCCGCGCGAGTGCAATTGGAGAGCGCCGTCGATGTAGTGCTCAAGGAATTGGGAACTCGCAACGCGAAAGAACTCGACCGTCAGCTCGAGGACGCGAGCGGGAAACTAAAGATCGTGCAGAAGGGTATCGAAACTTCGGTGAACGATCTGGTAAAGACCCAGGTCGCGGCCAGCTTGCTATCTTTCGGGCAGACCATGGAAGAACTGGCGCAGGATTCCGTGGGACGCTGGCGCAGCGCGTTGAGCAGAGATTTGAATTCTGTGGCAAAGATTCTGGGCGGAGACTTTCGGATGGACAGTTCGTCGCAGCGTCACAACCAGCAGGATTCGCAGGATGACTAGGCTTTCGCGGTTCCCGATTGTCGGCGCCAGGCGCCTGCGTCGGTAAGTTTCAGAAAACCTTTAACCACGAAGGTACTCGAAGGAAACCCTTGCGGGAAAAACCTTCGTGATACTTCGTGCCCTTCGTGGTTGATGCTTTTGATTTAGCTCTTGCTCACTTCTTCAAGAGAGCATCAAGCCCTGCCTGGGCAATCGCTTCGTCGATCTCAGACTTGGCTCCGCTGGCTGCGATTCCGCCGAGGAACTGTCCGTCCACCTGGATGGGCAGTCCACCCTGATTGGGAAAGAAATCCGGAAAGCCGAGAACTTCCACATTGCCTTTTTTTATGGCGTCAGCGCCATTTTTCGAAGGAGAGCGGTAGAAGGCAGCGTGTCGCGCCTTGCGCTGCGCGAACTGAATGGTGTTGAGCGTGGCGGCATCGGCCTTTTCGAGAAAGAGCAGATTTCCGCTTTCGTCCACAATGCAGATCGTAACTTCGACATTTTGTTTTTTAGCTTCCGCCTCGGCGGCGGCGACCATGGTCTTGATCGCGGCCAGGTTCAGGTACTTTTTGCTGGGAAGATCGGTGGGCGACGGGGCCGCAAACGATGACGCTGTTGCGACCAGGCTCAGCATCACAACCAGTAGTTTGAACATGCGCGGGATACTACCAGTTGGATTTCGGGTTGGCTAGGGGGCAGTTCCCAAAGGCAGTTTCCGGTTGCTGGCTTCTGGTTTCGAAACCGTAGCGGGTGGGAAACTGGAACTAGAAACCGGAGACTGAATCGTCTTAGGAGTTTTTACGGTTGAACCGGCAGAGTCCCTGGGTGGCGCGGACTTTGCCGCAGGCCAGGGCCATCGTCTCAAAAGCCCGCTCGTAGCGGAATTCGGGCTTCAGGTAGGGCTTTTTGGCAGCCTGCTGAGTATCGGCCGCAAGCTTGCGCTCGCTTGTATTCTTCTCAATCATTTCACTCATCAGACTACCACCATCCGTGGCCGACGTTGTTGCCAATTGTGATGACTTTCTGAGACCTCGCTCAGCCGGCGGATTTCAGGTTGTGGAAGAAGGTGGAAATATCGCGGGCCAGCAACTCGGGTTCCTCGGCGGCGGCAAAGTGGGCGCCGCGAGGCATTTCGGTCCAGCGTTGGACGTTGTATCCGCGCTCGACCCAGCGCCGCGGAGGGAACGGATCTTCCCTGGGGAAGTGTGCGATCGCGCAGGGCACGCAGACCTGCTCGCCCGGCTTGAATTGCAGAGGCGCCTTCTTCGATTCGTAATACAAGCGGCAGGAGGAATGGATGGTTTCAGTCATCCAATAAAGGGTCACGTTGCTGAGCAGTTCGTCTTTGGTGAAACGGCGCTCTACATCGCCATCGCAGTCTGACCAGTCACGAAATTTCTCGATGATCCATGCGGCCAGTGCCGCGGGAGAATCATTCAAACCGTAAGCTGCAGTCTGCGGCGTGTTGCGCTGCAGGTGAGCGTAGGCCCCAAAGTCAGCGTACCAGCGGTCGGCGTCGTCGAGAGAACGCTGCTCGATTTCGTCGAGTTGTGTCCCCGGCTCCAAATGTGGCCGGTAAGATCCCGGAATGTAGTTGAGATGAATTCCGAGCATACGGTGAGCGTGGCGCAAGCCCAGAATCGTGCTGACGGATGCGCCAAAGTCCCCGCCCTGTGCGGCAAAGCGCTCGTAGCCCAACTCTGTCATTAATCCGGCCCAAAGGTCTGCCATGCGCCAGGTATTCATGCCGGGCTGGGAGGGACGATCTGAAAATCCGAAGCCGGGAAGAGATGGCACCACCACATCGAAGGAATGCGCGGGATCTCCGCCGTAGCGCGTTGGATCGGTGAGGAGAGGGATGATCTTCAACATTTCGAGGAATGAACCGGGCCACCCGTGCGTCAGAATCAACGGAATGGGAGCTGGTCCCTTGCCGCGTTCATGAATGAAGTGAATACCAACGCCGTCAACCGTGCAGCGATAATGGTGGAAGGCAGACACTTTTTGCAGTTGAGTCTTCCAGTCGAAGCGGTCTTTATCTTTCCAGTAATCGCAGAGTTGGCGTAGGTAATGGAGATCGACGCCATACTCCCAGCCTGAGCCCGGTATTTCGTCGGGCCAGCGAGTGTGGGCAAGGCGGGAGCGGAGATCCTCTACGGCGGTTTCGGAATAGGGCAGTGGAAACGGCTCGATGCTCATAGTTGGACACCTACGGTAAACACTGGCGATCAGTATAAAAGGCGCCCGCTCGTTCTCGTTTAGCATGGGAGCGTGGCCAAGGGGAATCGCTTGCGGCAGGTGGGTCTAGCGCGCGCACTATCGAAACTCGGATACTGCTCTCGTTCGGACGCCGTGGATCTTATCCGGGCCGCCCGGGTGCGGCTGAATGGCGCCTTGAGTCGCGAGCCCGAAGCGCCGGTTCGATTAGAGAGCGCCCGGATTGAAGTGGATGGCCAGTCCGTCGGAATGGCCGCGAAACTTTATCTCATGCTGAACAAGCCCAGGGGAGTGGTGACGACAGCGTCTGACGAAAAGGGCCGGCAAACTGTGTATGGTTTTCTGAATGCCACACTGCCCTGGGTCTCGCCCGTCGGCCGACTCGACAAAGCGAGTGAAGGCCTTCTCTTGCTGACGAACGATTCCGAGTGGGCGGCTCAGGTGACGGCGCCTGAGACGCATTTGGACAAGACCTACCACGTACAAATCGACCATGTTGCCGACGCGAAGCTGCTGCAATCCATTCGAAAGGGAATCAAGACAGCGGAGGGCGATTTCCTGCGCGTCAAAAGCGTATGCATCCTGCGCGGTGGTGAACGCAATACCTGGCTCGAAATTATTCTGGACGAAGGAAGGAACCGCCACATTCGCCGGATGATGGCTTCCCTCGGCGTCGCGGTGTTGCGCCTGGTACGGGTCGCGATTGGGCCGCTGCCTCTGGGTCAATTGGCCAAAGGGAAAGTGCGATCGCTGACCAACGAAGAAAAAAGCGCGCTGGATCGAGCGATGCGTAGCAGGCTCGCGAGTCCTCAAGGAGAGAAGCGATAGTCGGTTCCGCGGAAAAATCAAACGGTCACGATCACCGCGCTGCACCGCTGCTTGCCCGAGCGGCGATAACTGTGCCGCACCGCGGAATCGAAGTAAATCGCATCGCCTTCCTCGAGAACGTGCAGCTCAGAGCCGATGCTCAGTTCCAGTTTGCCGCTGATCATGTACAAAAGCTCTACTCCAGGATGCTGGTGGGGGCGCACCTTCTCGGCCGGCACCACCTCAAATTCCGCATAGAAGGCGTTCAGCTTCCGTTCGCTGGCTTTGAAATCGAGACTTTCAAAGTTGTAAGCGATTACGCTTGATCCAGCGTTTTCCGGAAACTTGATGCGCTCCTGTTTGCGCACGATGGACACCACGTGCCGCTTGCGCTCGTCGGCGAAGAAGAAATCAAGGCCGACTCCGAACACCATCGCGATCCGCAGCAGCGTCGGCAGGGTGGGGAACAGCTTTCCGCGCTCCAGCTTCGACAACATGGCGGGAGACAATCCCGTGTGTTGGCCAAGCTCCACAAGTCCCATGCTTTTTTTAAGCCTGAGGGTCCGAAGTTTTTCTCCGACTCCGTAGGGCTTCAGTCCGTCGGCGATAGATTTGCTGATCAACGGAGCCTTCTTTTTCTCGCAGGGAAAGAAATCAACAGCTTTTTGAATGGGGGGCAAACCATTTCGGCTGGGTTGAGATTTTTCATAACACGACAATAATTGTGCATTACAGTTAATACATCGCAAGCAGGAAATAGCGCAATAACAAAGTTAGGAAAATTCGACCAGAGTTCTGGAGGACAAAATGAAAAACGTAGACGTGGTAGCGGCAGTGCTGTTGGTGGTTGGCGGATTGAACTGGGGCCTGGTGGGTATCGCCCATTTCGACCTGGTGGCGGCGATTTTCGGCATGCACTTCGGCGAAACCTCAACGCTGAGTGCAGTGGTTTACAGCCTGGTGGGCTTGGCGGCGCTGTATCAGGCGGTTTCTTTCAAGGCCATCCAACGCCGTTGGGGACACGATTCGGTGATGGCCCGATAGCGAATATTGAAATTCGTAACCCAAGCAACGGGAAGAGACCCTTTGGAATCTTCCCGTTGTCTCCACAGATTGATTGATATTAACCGTCACAATGAATCAATTCGAAAAGCTCAGCCACGACGCGCGAATCACGATACGGAAGTCCGGAGAGCCCGATCCCGCGGGGAGGTGCGTGGTTTACTGGATGCAGCGAGCGCAGCGTGCGATCGATAATCCTGCTTTGGACGTTGCCATCCGCGTCGGCAACGAACTCGACAAGCCTGTCGTGGTATTTCTTGCGCCGGTGCCGTTTTATCCTCGCGCCAACCTGCGCCACTACCGCTTCCTGGCGGACGGTATTCCAGACATTGCCCGGGAACTGACAGCGCGGGGGGCGGGCTTCGTGCTGCGTACCTATCCTGAACATAGCCTGCTGAAATTTTGCGCCGAAGTCCAGCCGGCGATCGTGATTGGGGACGAGAATCCGATGCGGGAGCCGGAGCAGTGGCGGGTAAAGGTGACCCAGAGCCTGCGCGTTCCTTTTTGGACGATCGATGCGGACGTGATCGTTCCCACCGAATTGCTGTTGAAGGAACAATTCGGAGCACGCACGATTCGGCCCCGCATTCATGCGCTGCTTCCTCAGTATCTGGTGCGGCAGGAAAATGTGAAAGCGCATGTGCCCTGGGTTTCGCCGCCCCGTCTACAATCGCTCGCGCCGCACGAGGACTTCCTGTCCGGATGGAAGCTGGATCGTTCGGTCCAGGCGGCTCCCGGGTGGCGCGGCGGGAGCGCTGCCGGTTCACTGAAGCTCCGTGACTTCGTGGCGAAATCGCTGGCGCATTATCCGGAGACCCGGAATCATCCCGAACTGGATGGAACCAGCAGGCTTTCGCCGTATCTTCATTTCGGGCACGTCGGACCGCTTGCGGTTGCGCTGGCGGTGCAGGGCAGTGACGCTCCGCAACCCGCGAAGGATGCGTTTCTCGAACAAGTGATTGTCAGGCGCGAGCTTGCCATTAATTTTGTGCGCTTCAATTCGTCGTACGACTCGATGGAGAGTTTGGAACCGTGGGCATCGCGTTCGTTGGCGGAACATGCGCGCGATCCGCGAAGTGTTGTTTACAGCGAAAAGCAACTGGACCAGGGCGAGACCCACGACCCGCTGTGGAACGCGGCCCAAAAGCAGATGGTGCTCGCGGGCTGGATGCACAACTATCTGCGCATGTACTGGGCGAAGAAGATACTGGAATGGAGTCCGTCGGTGGGCGCGGCTTACCAGCGCGCGGTGAAACTGAACGATCGCTATGAACTCGACGGTCGTGATCCTAACGGCTACGCGGGGATTGCCTGGGCTATCGTAGGGAAGCATGACCGGGCGTGGCCGGACCGTCCCGTGTACGGAAAGATTCGGTACATGTCGCTGGCCAGTACCGGGCGGAAGTTCGACTCGAAAAAGTATATCGAGCAGATTGCGCAGATGGAGAGGCGGACGCATGTCTAATCACGCCCATGCCTAACAACGCCCATGTCCAATAATCCATGGCTCACATTCGCACTCTTTGTCGGCATCTGCTTCGCGGTTGCCGCCACAGGTTCGGTGTGGACATCGACGTCAGTCCGGACGTGGTATGTGCGTCTGCAAAAACCATCCTTCAATCCGCCGAGCTGGGTATTTGGCCCGGTATGGTCGGCGCTGTATCTCATGATGGCCACCAGCGCATGGCTGGTGTGGCGCACGGGTGGATGGGAGACTGCGCGCGTAGCGTTGCTTCTATTCTTCATTCAACTAGGGCTCAACCTGGCATGGTCCGGAATCTTCTTCGGGCTTCGGCGTCCCGGTCTGGCATTCGTTGACATATTGGCATTGCTGGTCGCGGTGATCGTCACCGCGATCCAATTCCGCTCGTTTTCTCAAACCGCGTTCTGGCTCATGGTGCCTTATGCCATCTGGGTTTCGTTTGCCAGCGTGCTTAATTTTTCCATCTGGCGATTGAATGCGGGGCAGTCATGAAAATTCTGGTTACGGGCGCGACCGGTTACGTGGGCGGGCAATTGCTTCCCAGGCTTTTGGCCAGAGGACACGATTTGACCTGCATGGTGCGGGACCCTTCGCGGGCCGGCCAGGGATTGAAAGGCGTAGCAGTAGTCAAAGGCGACGCCCTGCTTCCCGGCAGCTTGCCTGAAGCCATGCGGGGAATCGAAGTGGCGTATTACCTGATTCACTCGATGGTTGCCGGACAGGCGGGATTCGAGGATCGCGACCGGCGCGCAGCGCAGAACTTTGCAACCGCGGCAAAACAGGCGGGCGTAAAGCGGATTATTTACCTGGGTGGTCTGACGTCGCGGACCTCTGAAGTTTCGCAACATCTCAAAAGCAGGGAAGAGACTGGTGAAGTACTGCGCGAATTCGGGCCGCCTCTGACTGAGTTTCGGGCCGGGATCATCGTTGGCAACGGAAGTATGTCATTCGAGATCATTCGCTGCCTCACCGAAAGATTGCCGGTGATGATTTGTCCCCGGTGGGTCATGACGCGGACCCAGCCTATCGCCATCGATGATGTCCTTGACTATCTGGTTGCGGCGCTGAATGTGCCTGAGTCGAGGGGAGAGATCGTCGAAATCGGGGGAGCAAGCATTGAGACCTATCGCAGCATGATGCTGACGTACGCGCGCATACGGGGACTAAAACGCTGGCTACTGCGGGTTCCGGTGCTCACGCCGCGATTGTCCTCATACTGGCTCAATCTGGTGACGCCATTTCCGGCCGCGATTACGCGTCCCTTGATTGAAGGCCTGAAAACAGAAGTTGTCTGTACCAGCAGCTGGGCTTCGACCCTGTTTCCCGGAATCATCCCGATGCGGTACGAGGCAGCAGTGGAAGCGGCGCTTTCGGCAGCCGGCCCAGACGAATCGGCAAGCGAGGCAATCTCGCGCGATGAGTTGCACGTTGCACTGAGGAACCGGGGAACGATCTGCGACGTTCGGCAGATTCTGGTGCACGCTCCTCCGGCCCGGGTGTTTGATGTATTGCAGGGTCTCGGTGGAAAGGCGGGTTGGCTTTACGCCAACCTGTTGTGGCAGATACGGGGATGGCTCGATCACCGGTTAGGCGGAGTCGGCATGTCACGAGGACGCGGCGAGGGAGCAAATCTGCGGGTCGGCGATAGCGTGGATTTCTGGCGTGTCGAAAAAGTCGTGCCTGGTGAAAAGATTTCGTTGCACGCCGAAATGAAGTTGCCGGGACGCGCCTGGCTCCAGTTCGTCCTGGTGCCCGAATCGAGAGAGCGGACTCTTCTCCGCTGCTTTGCGTGGTTCGAACCTCGCGGACTCGCCGGTGAGCTTTACTGGTGGGCGCTGTATCCTATTCACATATTGATTTTTCGCGGC
The DNA here is from genome assembly GCA_963795245.1 of Terriglobia bacterium. GTDB lineage: Bacteria > Acidobacteriota > Terriglobia > Terriglobales > Acidobacteriaceae > JAIQFF01. Next base: position 537,913 of record CAWCHA010000003.1, read on the forward strand.
ATGGCGCGAGCCATTGCGCGGAAGTCAGAAGACAGCTTTCGCCTGCACGGCGAGGCGTTTCAGCGATCCTGACTATTTGAGGGATTACACCTTCAGAAATCTAAGCAGGCGCCTTCATGAAGGCGCAGATACTCAGAGCGTTGGCCGCCAATTCAAGCTCTTGCAGATCGTCGAGAGTGAAGTCGGGTCCGGCTGATCCCAGGTCGAAGCCTTTGTGGCTGATCTGGACGACACCCAACACGGACTCTGCTTTATCCAGGATGGGCGCGGACATTAATTTGTGAATGGTGGCAGGGCGCAGGTCCTCGCCTTCGACTTTTTCCCCGGGTTTGATGCTCTCGAAGATGCTGGCGTGCTTTATGCGGGTGAAGTTATTGAACAGCTCGATTTTCTTGGTGACAGCGGTGTGAGCCGCAACTGCGGTGGAACTGGAGATCGGAATCGTTCCCGCGGTGCTCAGTTCGGCCGGGCTCAGAAACTTGAGCAAGCCGTTTTCCAGTCGTAACAGCGCTACTTCGTCAGAGCGCACGCCAAAAATTTTCGCGAGATCGACGCAGCATTCAACGGCCGTGCCGGCCTTGGCAAAACGCTGCTCCAATGCGGCCCGGTCGCGCGCAGGCGCTGCGGCCGCTCCTGAAGAATTCTTACCTGAACCCTGGTTGTCTCGTGCCATCTCGCCCCAATCTATGATGCCGACCAAGAAAACTACTCCCGCATTCCCATGCTGACGCCATATGGCGCCGCGATCAAGTTACGGAGGTACTTTGCCGATCAGCTTGCAAGCGGATGGCGGGTCGGTCTTGACCTTGTAGCCCGACCACCAGGCAAATGTTCGGGCTCACCCGAGCCGATCGAGTTGCCCGGGCAGATTTCCCCGGGCCTGCCGTTTCGCCTATTTTGAGGTCAAGGGGAAATGCTTTTCGCGCCAACCCCGGATTCCCCCGTCCATGGAGAGGACATTGGTGTAACCCATTTTTTGCAGATTGTCGGCGGCAAGGGCGGAGCGATATCCGCCGCCGCAGTAGAGGATCAGCGGCGCGTCTAACTGCGGCACGCGCTCCTCAATGTCGCGCTCGATGATTCCCTTGCCCAGATGTATGGCACTCGGCAGGTGGTCCTTCGCGTACTCGCTTTCCTCGCGGACATCCACCAGTAGCAATTTGTCGCCGCGGTCAAGCCTGGCTTTTACGTCGTCAATGCTGACTTCCTTGACGCGCTGTCTGGAATCTTCGACAATTTTTAGAAAACGGGCGGAATGTTGAGGGGGCATAGATACTCCGGGATCCAATATGTCGTTGTCACCCTGAGCGGATTGGCTGCTTCGCTTCGCGAAGCCGCTGCACAGTCGAAGGATCCCGATAGCTCAATCGGCAGCCGGCGGGTTGGGCTCTCTTCGTCCGAAATCAAACTCCGCAGACACAAGCTCATTCCTGAGCTATAGGGGGCCTTCGACTCCGCACGAACTTCGCGAAGCGGAGTTCGTCCTACGCTCAGGATGACAGATTCCCAAGGCTCGTTCAGGTGCTCGCGCAGAGGACGATCCAGAACGTGATTGTAACTGTTATTTTGGCGAAAACTATTCTGAGGAACCGGCGGCGGCGCTGGAGGTTTGTTCGGAGGACTGAGAGGCTGCGACCGGTGAGCCCAGAAACCTCTGTAAATCAGCTTCCAGCTTTTGGCGGTCTTCTTCGTTCAGGCCGGTGAATTCAAAAGGTTGGAGGCAGCCCTGGGTCGCCCACATGGGAAACAGCATCACTACGGTGCTGCGTATGGTGCTGCCGCCAACGTGAAACATGACTTCTGCCTTGATGCCTTCGTCCAGTGGAACTTCGAGGTGCAGCAATCCGCCGGTAAATGAAAGCTGGTGCAAGCGGGCGCGGACTTGCCGTCCGTTCTCCAACTGGATTAGCGCCAGAATGGTTCCGGCCAATTTGACCCGCGGAGCGCGGCGGACGTCATCGGCATGCTTGGTTCTGGGCATAGGTACGTCACACTATGCCATCGGCGGGCGGCAGCGGGCAGATTACGAAAGAGTGAAGCCTGATTACTGCTGCGAGTCGGCGAAACGTTCCCGGCGGCCGGGCGGTAAGCAGCCGGCGATTACCTGGGTTACTTTACCTCCGGCGTACGTGGCCGTAAGCTGCGTCCGTATGGCATTCAATGCCTTGTTGATGTGCCGGGAAGAAAAGCACCTGCGAGTTCTGGGGAAGGCCCTGGACGAGGTTGGGATGGAGCAGGAGGTATGCCTGTCGGCTCCCGAGGCGCTGGATCTGACGGTGCAAAGGCATTACTCGGCACTGGTAGTTGACTTCGATTTGCCCGGAGCGGCCACGGTCGCCCGGATGGCGCGGTTGGGTCCGGCAAAGCGGCGGCCGGTCATCTTTGGGATGATCGGGGCACTTACCGAGATTTCCGAAACCTTTCAGGCGGGCGCGAATTTTATCTTCTACAAGCCGCTGGCGGTTGATCAGATCGTGCGTTGTCTTCGTGCAGGACGAGGGTTCATGCGTCCGGATCGACGGCAGTCACAACGGCAGAGTTTGGAATCACTGGTTTATCTTCAGTTCGGGATTGCCTCGCTTCCGGCCATGGTGCTCGATTTGAACCAGAACGGCCTGGCGCTGCAGGCGCCTGAGCCGTTGCCGCCCGTGCAGCAGGTTCCGCTGCGCTTCGTATTGCCCGGAACCATACACATGGTGGAGGGTATGGGCGAAGTGGTCTGGGCCGACGATGGCGGACGCGCCGGCATGTTGTTCTCGCGCCTTACGCCGGCTTCGCGGAAATATCTGAAACAGTGGTTTGTGAAGAGAGAGTCAAAGAAGAAGATCGCCGCGCGGCCTGCGCTGCGCGCGAAACGCGGAGCTGAGAAGGTTGTAGTCCTGAAAGCTCGCCGTGCCGCGGTGGGTTCCCACTAAACATTCAATCGCATGAGATCGCTCTGACGAAGCATGCGTCGCCCGCGTGCATCGGGTGGCCCGATTTCCTTCGTGTATCTTCGTGTCCTTCGTGTCCTTGGTGGTCAATGATTCTTGCTTAAAATCGCAAAGTCTAAGTCAAAGGCGGCGGACAAGAGTGTCCGCCCCACACGTGCTAGACTCGGTTTTCTTTGACAGAATCGCATGCGTGAACTGACTTTCCTTTCTGCTGTATCCATGGCTGAGCACATCCGGCGGGGAGAACTGTCTCCGGTGGAACTGGTCGACGCGCATCTCGCCCGAATCGAAGAGTTGAATCCCAAACTAAACGCTTTTGTGCAGGTGGATGTCGAAGGGGCGCGACAGCAGGCCCGCCTGGCAGAAACAGCTGTCCGGAATGGAGAGACGCTCGGTCTGTTGCACGGGGTTCCGCTCAGCATCAAGAGTGCGATTAGAGTCGCGGGCCTGCACTGGGAGGCCGGGACGAAACTGCGAGCTGGCACAGTAGCAGAGCGGGACGCTCCGCTGGTGACGCGCCTGCGTCAGGCCGGCGCCATCATTCTCGGCGCCACCAATGCGCCCGAGCTACTCATGGCCTGGGAGACGGACAATCTTCTTTATGGTCGGACGAACAACCCCTGGGACCTTTCGCGTACGCCGGGCGGATCGAGCGGCGGCGAGGCGGCGGCGATTGCGGCCGGCATGTCCGCTGGAGGCGTCGGCAGTGACGGCGGTGGATCGATTCGAGTTCCAGCGCACTTCAGCGGAATTTGCGGGCTGAAACCGACTCCCGGACGCGTCCCTGCAACTGGACACTTTCCTGAGTCGGTTGGTCCCTTTGCATTGCTTGGCGTGGTCGGACCAATGGCCCGCAACGTGGATGACCTGAAAGTTCTGTTTGAAGTACTGCAAGGGCCGGACGACGGCGATCCCTCGGCTGCGCCGGTGCCCTACGCTGGCCCGGAAACGACGAGGTGAGAAGTCGACGCATCGGTTATTTCGAGGATGACGGACGGACTCCGGTGACGCCGGAAACGCGGGCAGCAGTAAGAACAGCCGCTGAAAGTCTACGGCGCGCGGGATTTCAGGTGGAAGCCTTTCGACCGGACGGGCTTGAGTTGGTGCGGCAGCTCTGGTGGAAGCTGTTCGGCACGGCCGGCGGCATGATGCTGGGACCGATTATTCAGGGACAGGAAGCCGAGCTGAGTCCCATCCTCAAAGAGTTTTCCAGCTGGGCAGCGTCGGAGCCTCCGCATACTGGCGAATCCCTGCTTGACACCTGGATCAACCGTGACGTGGTGCGTATGCAGGTCTTTGCCCAGATGCGGGATTATCCCGTGTTGCTTTGTCCGGTGGCGTCGATCCCCGCGTTCAGGCATGGCGAACGCAGCTGGCAGGTCGAGGGCTGGCAGGCCGGGAAAAAGACCGTGGAATATCTTGACGCCTGGAGCTATACCGAGTGGTTCAATCTGCTGGGGATGCCGGCCATCTCTGTGCCGGTAGGGAAGTCGCCGGAAGGCTTGCCCATCGGAGTGCAGATGGCGGCGTGTCCGTGGAACGAAGAGTTGGTGATTTCGGTCGCGGCCGCTTTGGAAGAGCAGGTTGGGTGTTGCGGGCATCCGGAAGTAAAGTAGCGCCGGCGTCCCGCCGGCTGTCTGGCGGGCGTCCCGCCCCTCGGGCCGGCCGGAGAGGCCGGCGCTACCGCAGAGGTCCGGACGGGGACGTCGCTCATCCATTTGTGGTTTACTTATTGATGGCATGAATAAGCGAAGTCTCCTGCTCTGCGCCTTTGTTGCCTTGGCGTTGGCTGCCATTCTGGCGGCTGCTCCGGACGATTCCCGTTCCAATCCTGACAAATCCACCGAAGCGGCACGCCTGAACAATCTTGGCGCGGCCTATATGAATCAGCAGCTGTTCGAGAAAGGCCTTAAGTCTTTTCAGGAGGCTGCGGCGCTCGACCCCAGGATGCAGATCGCGTCATTGAATCAGGGCATCGCGCTATTGAATCTGGCGCGCATCGAGCCGGCCAAGGAACTGCTTGAGGCTGGCGGCAAGAACGCGCCTAACGATCCTCATGTGTGGTTCAGCCTGGGGCTGCTGTACAAAAATTCCGATAATCCGCAGGGGTCGGTTGAGGCGTTTCGCCGGGTTACCGAGATCGATCCTAATGATGCCGACAGCTGGTATTTTCTGGGCGCGGCGCTGGCACAGCTGAAACAGTATCCGCAGGCGATTGACGCGTTTCAGCACGCGCTGAAGTTGAATCCGCTGCATGCTTCGGGCGAATTCGGCATTGCGCGGGCCTATCAGCAATCGGGTGATGCTGCCAAGGCCCGCGAACACCTGGTGCGCTTCCAGCACATCACGCAGAGCAAACTGGGCTCGCCGATTGGACTGGCTTACGGAGATCAGGGACGATACTCGTTGGTGGAAGAGGCAGTCGGAGCGGCGGAGAAAGCGTTGGCGCAGATTCCGGTGCGGTTTGTGCCGGAGACGGAAAGCGCGGGCTTGGTTTCCAAAGCAGCCTCTGGACCTGCGCCGGACCTCGCATCGTTTCTGGGGCCGGGTGCCTGTTTTCTGGACTACGACGGCGACGGCAAGCCTGACCTCTTTCTTCCGGACAACGGTCCGCAGGGCGGGATGGCGCTCTATCACAACCTGGGCGGCGGCAAGTTTGAGGACGTGACGAAGAAGGCCGGGCTTGATCCGACGCTACACGCGATTGGGTGCACGGCTGGAGACTACGACAACGACGGCGCTACTGATCTGGCTATTGCTCTCAATGGAAGCGTGCTGCTGCTACACAATGAAAAAAATGGCACCTTCAAGGATGTTACCGAAGCTGCGGGAATCAAAACGGCCGGCTTCAATGTTGGAGTTACGTTCATTGATTACGACCATGACGGTGACCTCGATCTGTACGTTCTTCGCTTCTTGAGCGTTCCTGCACCTCAGAGTGGTCAACGAATTATGTTGCCCAACGATCAGTTGTTCTCCGGAAACATGATGTGGCGGAACAACGGCAACGGCTCGTTCACCAGCGTCGCGGACTCGATCGGCCTCCAAGGGAACTCCCCGAGTGTTGCAGCCGTTGGCACGGACTATAACAATGACCGTGCGGTAGATATGGTAGTCACGGGGTGGCGCGACCCAACCGTGTTCGAGAACCCGCGGGAAGGAAAATTTTTGCCCCAGCAGCTGTGGAGTACCAGCATTTCTGCGGGCACTGCGGGTGTTGCCGTGCTCGACCTCGATCACGATGGATGGATGGACCTGGCTTTCACTGAGCTTTCTGCTCCGGGAATCACCCTGTGGCGCAACAATCATAAAAAAAGCTTCGAACCAGTCGAACTTCCCAAGACCAACTGGATCCGAGCCTTCGGCGTAACCGCTTTCGATTACGACAACGACGGCTGGATTGACCTGGTGGCAGTAGGCGAGACCGCCGATGGCAAGGGCGAGGTCCGCTTGTTCCGCAATCTCGGGCCGGACGGATTCAAAGACGTCACTGCCGATGTCGGTCTCGACAAGATTCAACTGAAAGATCCGCGCGCCATCGTCACCGCCGACTATGACGGCGACGGCGGCACCGATCTGCTGATCACGCAGAATCACGGACCGGCTGTGCTGTTGCGCAACGATGGCGGCAACAAGAACAACTGGCTGCGGGTTTCTTTCAAGGGACTGGCCGATAACAAAAGTGCAATTGGAACCAAGGTCGAGATTTTTGCCGGAGCGAACCGCCAGAAATTTGAGATCGCGGGATCGTCCGGATATCTGGGACAGAACTCAGGCGATTTCGTAGTCGGTCTCGGGCGCGCCAAGGAAGCCGATGTCGTGCGCATGATGTGGCCGTCCGGCGTGATCCAGGACGAAATTCAGATTGCCGGAATGAAGGACCACAGTTTCGGCGAACTGGACCGTCGCGGCAGTTCCTGTCCCACGCTTTTTGTGTGGAACGGAAGCCGCTACGAACTGGTGGGAGACATGCTGGGCGCCGGCGTCGTCGGCCACTGGATCGGGCCGAACCAGCGCGACATTCCGCGGCCGACGGAATACATCAAAGTGCCACGCCAGTCGATTCGCGAGCGCGACGGCAAATTCAGCTTCCGCTTCATGGAGCCCCTGGAAGAAGCGGTCTATCTCGATCAGGTGAAGTTGATGGCGGTCGACCATCCCGCTGCCGACGACGTTTTTCCCAACGAATACTTTGCCAGTAACCCTCCGTATCCGGCGTTCAAGGTGGTCTACAGCCGTGACGCGCGTCCGCCTGCGGCAGCGCGAGACGAGCATGGCCACAACGTTTTGCCTGATTTGCTGGCGCATCGTTATTTCGGCGATTTCGATGTCCTGCCCTTTCAGGGTTTCACCAAAACGCATACTCTCGAGCTTGATCTGGGCGAAGCATATCGCGGCGGCCCGCTCTGGCTGATGATGCACGGCGAGATAGAGTACTTCTCCGCTACCAGCATGTATGCCGCATACCAGTCCGGAATCGAACCGGTCGCGCCCTATGTCGAAGCCCAGGACGCCGCCGGAAAATGGGTCCGCGTGATCGATGACTTGGGCTTTCCGGCGGGCGGACCTCGCACCATGACCGCTGACCTGACCGGCAAGCTGCCGCAGGGGACGCAGCGCATCCGCATCACAACCAATCTTCAAATTTATTGGGACAACATTCTGATCAATCGTTCTGAGCAGAACGGAAACGCCCGGCTGACGCCTGTGCCGCTGGCAAAGGCTGATCTGCGCTTCCGTGGTTTCCCGCTCAAGGTAGAAAATAAGCCGCCCGGCAATGTGCTTTACGTATACGAAAAGACTAGCGCGACGGGGCCTTACACGCGGCCTGAGGGCGCTTACACGCGCTACGGCGACGTGCGTCCGCTGTTGACGGGCTATGACGACCGATTGGCCGTTTTCGGATCAGGGGATGAAGTGGCTCTCGACTTCGATCCCGCAAAGCTTCCAGCGTTGCCCAAAGGCTGGGTGCGGGATTACTTCTTCGTGGCCAACGGCTACGAAAAAGATATGGACTTCTACGCCGCCGAGGCCAACACCGTGCATCCGCTCCCCTTCCGCACCATGGGCACGTATCCGTATCCCAAGGGCGAATCATTCCCGCTGGATGATGCGCACGTCAACTACTTCCTCGAGTACAACACGCGGCACATGTCGGGGAACGAGCCCAAGGGATATCGCTTCGACTATCCCCGCTAAGTTGTCATTCTGAGCGGAGTGGCTGCTTTGCGAAGCGAAGCAGTTGCGAAGTCGAAGGACCCCTAGCAGCGCCACGAACGCTGGGGCGAGTGTCGCGAGAATCAACATCCTTTACACCAATCTTCATTTTTAACGATAGGGGTCCTTCGGCTTCGCCAGATCATCCGCAAGCGAATGATCTGGCTGCGCTCAGGATGACAGTACGGAATCGTTTTAGTCGTTGACATTGTCTGCCTCGGCATAATCCAATACGCGGGAATGGAAACCACTCCTGACGCTTCTTCCTCGTCTTCCGGCCTGCGGCTTCGTCGATCGCTCACGCTATGGGACCTGATTCTTTACGGCATTATCGTCATCCAGCCGACGGCTCCCATGCCGGCGTATGGCGTCTTCAGTAATGCCGGACAGGGCCACGTCGTCACCTCGATCCTGATCGCGATGGTCGCCATGGTGTTTACCGCCATGAGCTATGGACGCATGGCTCGGGTTTATCCCAGCGCGGGCTCGGCCTATACCTACGTGGGTCGGACGATTCATCCGTCGCTCGGCTATGTCACGGGCTGGAGCATGACGATGGATTACATCCTCAATCCATTGATCTGCACCATCTGGTGCTCGAAGGCGATGGCTGACCTGCTGGCGGGCACGCGATATCAGCTTCCTTATCCCGGCCTGCTGTGGCCGGTGATTTTTGCGCTGTTGTTTACTGGGCTGAATTTGCGCGGAGTCAAAACCTCGGCCCGGATCAATTCGACCTTGTGCGCAATTATGGGAGCGGTGATTCTGGCTTTCTTCTGGTACACGATCCGCTACATTTTTCATTTGCCGCAATATCCTGAAGCGTACTTTCTGCGACCGTTCTACAACCCGCAGACTTTCAGCATCAACGGTGTATTTCACGGCACATCGGTTGCGGTGCTTACGTATATCGGCTTCGACGGAATATCGACTCTCTCCGAAGAAGTGGATAATCCGAAGCGGAATATTTTTCTTGCGACCGTGCTGGTCTGCGTGGTGACGGGATTTCTCGCGGCGGCTGAAGTCTACGGAGCGCAGTTGCTGAGTTCCCAGTATCTGTTCTCGGCGGCCGAGGTGGAGAACGCTTTCAGCCACGTGGCGGCGATCGCCGGCGGACCGCTGATGACCAAAGCCATCAGTATTACGCTGCTGATTGCGACCGTTGGTTCCGGCATGGGATCGCAACTCGGCGCCGCCCGCTTGCTCTATGGCATGGGACGCAGCGATGCGATTCCTAAAAAATTCTTCGGTGCCATCCATCCCCGGACGCGGATTCCGGCGAACAACGTGATCTTCGTGGGGGTGATTGCGTTGCTGGGCGCTTTCCTGATCAGCTACGACAATGGCGCCCAGTTGCTCAACTTCGGTGCGCTGATCGCTTTCATGGGCGTCAACCTGGCGGCGCTCACCCACTACTACATCCGGGGCGAAGACCGCACTCTCGGCCAACTGATTCCCCCGGTGCTGGGATTCCTGATTTGCCTCTTCATCTGGATTCACCTGTCTAATCTGGCACTGATCGCCGGAACAATCTGGATGGTGGCGGGAATTGCTTACGGCGCATGGAAGACCAGAGGCTTCCAGAGCAATCTGGTGAACTTCGATGTGCCCCCGGAAGATTGAGTATTGGTAGGTCCGGCGGGGCGCGATAGGCAAAAGAGTGAGTGCAGGTTTGACCTCGGGGTGGAGCAGGCCTTCAGGCCTGCATTTAAGGGCGGGTACCGGGCGGCTCCAGCCACTGAGGTACCTCATGACAAGCGTGGAATAAGGCCAAGCTCGATGAAGTCCCTCAGTGGCTAAAGCCAGCTGCGTCGGCTTGAGTAATGCAGGGCTGAAAGCCCTGCTCCACCCAAACCCTTTGTCCACCAAACCCTGCTACACCCAAATCCGGCTCGACCCAGTACCGGCTTCCCAGTCGATCTCTCTTACTCTACATTCCAGCCGCTGATTTCTACCGTCGGCTGAGACGCGCCTAGCTCCTGCGTCCGATAGGTCGCCGTCACTTCGCGCCTCTCTCCCGGCAATAGCGAAATATAGTTGTCCTCCCAGACCACGGGAAGAATTTCGTCTCCGCCTTTGCCTTTGTTTACTTTCAAGCGCACGAAGAAAGCCAGACTCTTGCTCGGGTTCTCCAGTGTGACGTGGGTGACCGCTTCGTCACTTTTCCGTTCGGTGTGGTCTGTGATCTTCAGTTTGATCTTGGGCAGTTGAGAGAGCGCGGTGTAATCAGCGTAGGAGGAGGTCGGCGTGGTGTACCAGTTCGATTTCTCCCAGTCCAGAGTTTCGGGTTTGGTGGAGAGCCAGTAGAGATTTGAGCCGACCAGTTTTCCGGATGAATCCTGAAGCTTGAGTACGACGAAGTACGTGGGGCTCAGGCCGTCGATTTCAGGCAGAGTCAGGATCTTGTTGGTGCTGTCGGCGGCCGCATCGAGCGCGGTCTCTTTGGAAAACTTTTCGCTCATATCCAGGTTCAGGACTTGCGTGGTCAGCTTCAACCCTTTCGCGTCTTCGTATTGGCTGCTGACGATCCAGATCGAGTGATCGTCGTAGCCGTACACCGGGTGCAGCGATTCCATCGCCTTCTTCGCGCCGAAATATCCGCCGCCGGGCCGGAGATAGAAATCGTAGAGATGCCAGATCATGGAAGGCCACGCGTTGTTCAGCATCCACTGGATCACGCCGGTTGAGGTGTATTTGTTGCGGCTGTAAGCCTCGTACATGGCGCGAACGCCTTCGTAGGTCTGTAACTGGGCCTTGACGGAATAGTCCTCCACGCCGGTGGCGGGGCCGAAGCGGGCATTCAAGGCGTCGCTAAATACGTGGAGATCTTTGAATACTCCGCCGCCGGCGTGATAGTTCCAGGTGTCGTCCATGGGCCAGAGGTGGTCTTTGCCGACCATGGCGCGAATGCTTTCGATCGTTGGCACGGCCGGTCCCATGCTGGTTTCGGTATTGAAGCCGTAGGCGCCGCCACAGCCGCCCTGGTTGCACTGTTGAGGATGGCCAGAGTCGGTCTTATCGGTCTGCCAGTATGAGGGTGCGACGTATTCGTATGGGCCGCTCATCTTGACGCCGCTTTCGCCTGAGAAGCCCGCAAGTTTTGCCGTGGCGGAGGAGAGTGTCGGGTTCGTCCACAGCATTTCTTTTTCGACTTTGAGATAGGTCTGCTCGACGTCGGGCGGCGGAGGATTGTCGCTGCCGTTCATCCAGGCGATCAAGCTGGGATGGCCGCGCAGGCGGTACATCTGGTCGCGCAGAGACTGTTCCGCGATGGTGAAATCCTGTGGCTTCCAGTTGGGCCAATGCTCCCAGTGATCGCAACAGCACCATCCGGCGATGAGCAGAATTCCACGCTCGTCAGCCAGATCGAAAAACTCTTTGGTCTCCAGCTTGCCTTCGAGCCGGATGGTGTTGAGTCCCATGTCCTGCACGTAACGGAATTCGTCACGCAGGCGCTGCGAATCCTGACGCAGCATCATGTCAGGAGACCAGCCCCCGCCACGGATCAATACGTTCTTGCCATTCACCGAAAACAGGCGCCGGTTTGCGGAAAGCACCTCGGACTTCATCTCGCGAATGCCGAACTTTGTCTCAGCCCGGTCGGAAATTTTTCCATCCAGATTGAATTCGAGGGTGAGAGTGTAGCGCTCAGGTTTCCCCATTTGCGCCGGCCACCATAGCCGGGGATTGTCAAAATTCAACTGGGAATACTGCTCTGATGTGAAAGTCACATCTTTCGATTCGCCGGGGCCGAGTTCAACTTCCTGCGAAAATTCAACCTTGTCGATCTGACCTTTGAGCGTGCCTTTGACCGGCTGGCTTGAGCCGTTCTTCACCAAGGCAGTGACGGTCAGGTGGGCTTTGTCATTGGCCGGCGAATCCACTTTCGAAACCACGGCGGGATAGCGCACTGCCACGGGCCCGCTGGTGTTGATTTCGACCGGACGAAAGATGCCCATATTCTTGTCCGGAGGAGCGGGGTTCCAGTCCACGAAAGTGATGGCGAGGTCGGTGTCGGTCGGGGAGAAGACCTGCACCGCGAGCACGTTCGTCTTGCCGAGCAACGCTGCGTCGGTGATGTTGAATTCGTAGGTGCGCCATGCGCCGGCGACGTCCTCGGACTTGGCCAGAAGCTTGCCATTCAACCAGATGTTGGCGCGATAATTGATTCCTCCGAAGTTCAGCCAGATGGTCTTTCCCTTGAAACTGGCGGGCAGAACAAATTCCTTGCGATACCACCAGGGAATAATGAATGGGCTGTCGGGCTGCATCGGAATGTTGGAAAAATTCGCGCCAATCGGATATGTGACGCCCGGAAAAGATCGAAGATTAGTGCCGAAGAACGGATCGGGATAGACCTTGTGCTTGACCAGTGCGGCGACCACGGTGGTGGGAATGCTGACCTCGTACCAGTCTTTGGGGCGGAAAGCTGGCGTGGAGAGAGTGTCGCCCTTCTCATCTACCTTACCCGAGGACTGCAGCGACCATCCATCCCGCAGAGCGAGCGATTCAGAATGAGGATGGTTCATCTCCTGCGCAAACATCGGTCCGGAGAGAGACAGCAGGGCGACGCACAGGAGGCTGGTCTTCATCATCTTCATCAAGGAATCCTTATGCCGGGAATTGGTTTTCAAGAGTGCGTTCCGTTATGCCGCAACTGCTCTAGGTTAATAACACGTACTATTAATACGTTTCAATGGCTGATTTTTCGTGGGGTGGGCATCTCCGCCCGTGCGTAGGTCCGGACGCCCCGTCCGGGCGGACGAGCTCAGCTTGTCAGGTTTTGCTTCTGGACCGTCTATGCATCCGCCGAGGTGTGCTCGGCTGGGCGGACGAGGGCGTCCGCCCCGACGTGGTTCGTGGCGTAGTCTATAATTTAGGTTTCTGCCTAAAACTCGGGAGTGAGAAGCCAATGATTCGATTCCTGCAAACCCAAGGTCCGGTAAAGAAGATCATCCTCAGCGCAATGTTGCTGGTCATTTGCGGGGCCATGGTGATGTCGCTCGGCTGGGGCGGCATCAGCGACAGCCTGGGAATGGGCGGACCGGGGCAAGGGGTTGTAGCCAACGTGGCGGGCGACCCGGTGACGACCGTTGAAGTGCAGCGCGAGGCGAGGCAGATGTTACGCCAGCAGTTTCCGCAAGGCGGTGCACAGACCGACATGCTGCTTCCTTACTTCACTGAGCGCGCGGCGCAGACTCTGATCAGCCGCAAGGCCCTGGTCGCGGAAGCTGAACGGCTTGGATTGCGGGCCACGGATGCAGATGTGCGGGACGAGTTGCAGCACGGGCGCTATTCGGCCACATTTTTCCCGGGCGGCAAGTTCATTGGACAACAGCAGTACGAGAACCTTTTGCAAAATGCGGAACTGACCGTGCCGGTGTTCGAGCAAAGCGTGAAAGAACAGATTCTGCTGAGCCAGTTGCAGAACCTGATCGCGGGCAGCGCACTGGTCAGTGACAGGGAGGTGCGTCAGGCGTTCGAGAAGCAGAGTGCCAAGATCAAATTCGACTACGCCGTGCTCCGCAAAGACGATCTGTTGAAACAGATCAAGCCCAGCGACGCCGAGCTGAAAGCGTTCTATGACCGCAACAAGGCCACCTACAACAATTCGATTCCGGAAAAGCGCAAAGTTCGATACGTGGTCCTGGATAACTCGAAGATCGAAGCGGAAGTCACCGTTTCGCACGAGGACCTTCAGGCCTTTTACGATCAGCATCGCGAGGACTACCGCGTGCCCGAGCAGGTCAACGTCAGCCACATTCTGATCAAGACTCCGCTGCCAGGCGCGGACGGAAAGGTTGATCCCAAGGGCGTGGAAGAGGCGCGGAAGAAGGCCGAAGACGTCCTGAAGCAGCTGAAAGCCGGCGGAAACTTCGCCGATCTGGCCAAGAAGTATTCGGAAGACCCGGGCAGCGGCAAAAGCGGCGGCTCGCTGGGATGGATTGGCAAAGGCCGCACCGTCCCCGAGTTCGAGCAAGCGGCATTCTCCCTGGCCAAGGGCGCGACCAGCGGGCTGGTGCAGAGCAGTTATGGCTTCCACATCATTCGGTTGGACGACAAGCAGGCTGCTCACCTGAAGACGCTCGACGAGGTCAAAGACCAGATCGAAGGAACGATCAAGCAGCAGAAAGCCGCCCAGGTGGCGACGAATCAGGTGAATGCACTGCTGGCGCAAGCTCGCAGCGGCGGATTGGAGAAAGCCGCCGCAGCCAAGGGGCTGAGTGTCATCAACACGGATTTTGTAAGCAATACCGACACGCTGCCGGGCATTGGCAGCTCGCCCCAGTTCATGAGTGCAGTGTTTGGCCAGGCGGAGAAATCCCCTCCGGATCAGGTGCAGGTGGCACAGGGTTATGCCGTGTTCGAAGTGCTGGCGATCAAGCCGGCATCGACGCCTACGTTTGAAGAGATCCGCAGCCGCGTGGAAGAAGAATTCAAGAATGAGCGCGTTGCCGCGTTGCTGGGACAGAAGACGCAGGAACTGGCGGATCGCGCCAAGGCCGAACATGATCTGAAAAAGGCAGCGAAGGAAGCTGGAGCGATTATGAAGACCAGTGACTTTGTGCTGCCCGATGGACAGGTTCCGGACATCGGGTCCATGGGAGGCGCGGCCGCAGTGGCATTCACTTTGAAGGCGGGTGAAATCAGCGGCCCGATCACCAACGGCACCACCGGAGTTGTGTTGTCGATTCTTGACCGGCAGGAACCTACGGCCCAGGATTTCGAGGCCAAAAAAGACCAGATTCGCGATGGGTTGATTCAGGCCAAGCAACAGGAAATCTTTGGCCTGTTCGTGACCAACCTGCGGGCGCAGATGGAAAAGTCGGGCAAGATCAAAGTCAATCCTGAAGAGTTAAAGGGCTTGACCCGCGCCCCGGGCGGCGGGGAACAGGGAGAGTAAAGCCCATCACGCACGGCTCCGGGGATTGCTGATAGCATCGAAGTAATCCCCGATGATTTCCTTTCCCCGCGCCACCGGTATCCTGCTGCATCCGACTTCCTTTCCATCGCGCGGTGGGATTGGCGACTTCGGCCCGGTCGCGTACGAGTTTGCCGATTTTCTTGCCTCCGCGCGCCAGGGCTTGTGGCAGGTGCTGCCGCTGGGACCGCCCGCGACCGGCAGTTCTCCATACTCTTCAACCTCTGCATTCGCCGGCAATCCGCTGCTGATCAGTCTGGAGCGTCTGGCCGAGCATGGCTGGATAGAATCGTCGCAGCTGGCCGGTCTGTCGCGTGACGCCGCCCCCGTCGAATACGAGGAAGTCTTTCAGCGCAAGCTTCCCCTGATTGCTGCGGCTGCGCGCACTTTCCTTCAGAAAGCCCAGGGCAATGCGCGGCATCGCTTTGACCGTTTTTGCGCGGACAATGTGTGGTGGCTGGAAGACTTTGTTCTGTTCGACGCTTTGCGGGAAAAAAACGCCCGGCGATGCTGGAAGGAGTGGTCAAGTCCTCTGGCCCGACGCGAAGCGGCAGCCTTGGCTGCGGCCCGGCAGGAACTGAAAGCGGAAGTGGACTTCCGGCGGGTTATCCAGTTTTTCTTTTACGAGCAGTGGCATGCCCTGCGGCGTTACTGCGGGCAGCGTTCGATTCGCGTGGTGGGAGACATCGCAATCTTTGTGGCTTACGACAGCGCCGATGTGTGGGCGCACAGCGACCTGTTTCGCCTGAAGGACAATCTCGAACCGGAAGCCGTTTCCGGGGTGCCGCCGGATGCGTTCAGCGCCACCGGCCAGCGATGGGGCACTCCTCTTTATGATTGGGACGCAATCCGGCAGCGTGGCTATGACTGGTGGATTGACCGCTTACGCTGGGGCGCTCAAACCTGCGATTACATCCGGCTTGATCACTTTCGCGGATTCGAGCAGTTCTGGGAGATTCCCGCCAGCGAGCCGACTGCGATAAACGGCCGCTGGGTGGATGGTCCCAAGGACGAGCTGTTCAACAAAATCCGCGATGTGTTGGGCGGGCTGCCTTTTTTTGCCGAAGACCTGGGCTACATTACTCCGGAAGTTCACGCGCTGCGCGAGCGCCATCAGATTCCCGGGCTGGCGGTTTTGCAGTTTGGATTCGCCGACGCCGGAGCGCGTGTTTATCTGCCGCATCGCCTGACCGCGGACCGCGTCGTATACACCGGCACTCACGATAACGACACCACGCTGGGCTGGTGGAATTCGGGTGTATCGGAGGCCGAGCGAAGTGCGATTCAAGCTTATGTTGGCACGCCCGAGGATGGCATGCACTGGGCGTTCATCCGCCTGGCGCAAGAGTCGGTTGCGAGCCTGGCGGTGATTCCGCTCCAGGATGTGCTTGGTCTGGGCAGCGAAGCCCGTCTCAATACGCCGAGCGTTTCAGAGGGAAACTTCCGCTGGCGTTATCAACCCGGGTCGTTGACCCCGGCTCTGGCAAAGAAGCTTGCCGTGCTTGCCGAAGTCACCGACCGCGTGCCTCCGCCGATGGCAGTTCCGCACGATGAAGACTTTGCCGCGTAAAATCAGATAAAACTGAGAACCGGGAACTTGAAACTGATAACTGAGATTTCGTTAACATGATCAAAGCCGTTCGAGGAACCCGCGATCTTCTACCACCGGAGACGGGGCTGTGGAACTTCGTCGAAGCGGCGGTCCGCGACGTTTTTCGCGCCTATAACTTTCACGAAATCCGCACGCCGATCTTCGAGTCGACGGAACTTTTTGCCCGCGGCGTTGGCGAGGAAACTGACGTTGTCGCGAAGGAAATGTACACCTGGGAAGATCGCGGGCGGGCGCAGAGTGACAAAGGCCAGTCGCTAACCCTGCGCCCCGAAAACACAGCCAGCGTGGTGCGTGCTTACATCGAGCACAAACTTTGGGATCGTGGACTGAACAAGCTCTACTACATCGGTCCGCAGTTTCGGCGGGAGCGTCCACAGAAGGGACGCTATCGCCAGTTTTATCAGATCGGCGCAGAGGTTATCGGGCCGTCTACGGCGGGAAGTGAATCTCCGGCACGCGATGCCGAGGTGCTTGAGTTGCTGGTGACATTGCTCGATCGTCTGGGCATCAGGGACTGGACGCTGGAGCTGAATTCGGTAGGCTGCACCGCCGATCGGGCGGCATACAACGAAGCGTTACGCAAGGCGCTGGCGCCGGTCGTCGGCGGACATGTGTGAAGACTGCAAGCGGCGCGCGGTCACCAATCCGTTGCGTGTGTTTGATTGCAAAGTTCCCGAAGATCAGCCGATCATCGATAAGCTGCCGCGCATCAGCGCATTTCTGGATGAAGGTTGCCGCAAACATTTCGAGCAGGTGCAGGCGATATTGACCGCTGTCGGCGTACCCTTTACGCTCAACGACCGGCTGGTGCGCGGTCTTGACTACTACACCCGGACCGCATTCGAATTCACTCATGGCGCCCTCGGAGCTCAGAATGCGATCCTCGGAGGCGGGCGCTACGACGGACTGTCGGAATCACTCGGTGGGCCCAGCGCTCCCGGGATTGGATTTGCGATTGGCGAAGACCGCCTGGTGCTGGCATTGCAGGAATCGGCCGAAGCGGTTCAGTCCAAGCCGGATGTCTACATCGCTCCCCTCGGAGTCGGCATGGACCGCGAAGCCGCCCGCCTGGCACGGGGATTGCGCCGACACGATCTGGTGGTCGAACTGGGAGACGAGAATTTTCGTTTGAAAAAGTCTTTTGAGGCCGCCAGCAAGCTAGGAGTTCGTTTCGTTTTGATTGTGGGCGAAAATGAAGTCAAGTCTGGTTCGTTCGCGCTCAAGAATCTTGAAACCGGCGAGCAGGTTTCAGTTCCGCGTGACGAAATCGCTGCAAAGATAGTGGGGTAGGTTACGGAAAGCTCTAACCACGCACGAGGGTACACGAAGGAACCCTTGGAGCGAAACCTTCGTGAACCTTCGTGTCCTTCGTGGTAAAAGCCTTTGATCCTGTGAAAAATAGCGGCATATGCCGATACGGAGGAACATGAAAAATCTGGCGTCCATAGCCTGCTTGCTCTGCTTTTCTGTGCTGACGTTTGCGCAAAGCGCGGGGAATGCCGCCAAGCCTCTGAGTCCACTCGAGCAGGCGCTGATTGCGAACACCAAAGCCGTTCCCGAAGCGCAGAAAAGCAGGAACGTCGACTTCCTGAAACACACGTTGACCGATGACTTTGTTCTTGTGGGCAGCGAGGGCCACCTCCACGACAAGGAAGAAGTCGTGGAAGGCGCCCGGGATGGCGAACTGAAAGATTATTACGCCTACAACCTGCGAGTTCTGCCCGTGGACGAGGATTCGGCCCTCGTCACCTACGATTGCGTCATTCATATGCCCGAGGGCGATGCTCCCGGGATGGCGCCGCGCTACCAGCATATTTCCGATTTGTGGGTGAAGCAGGATGACCAGTGGCGGCTGAGATTTCAGCAGGCAACTGCGGCACGGCCGGTTGACTGAGTCGCAGATCCTCGTGTCATCCTGAGCGGAATGTTTGCTTTCGCTTGCGAAAGCAAGCTCGAAGTCGAAGGACCCCTATAGCTAAGTCGAAACCGGATAGGCTGGGTATTTCTTCGGAGCGAAAACGGCCGCACTTCGAGTGCATTTCGCTTCATAGGGTCCTTCGACTGCGCGGCCGCTTCAGCAGGCGGCCACTCCGCTCAGGATGACAGGGTTGATCAGAAATCTCGACGCTCTCCATTTATAATCATTGATTCGGGTTACGACCTCACTCTCTACTGAAGGGCACACATTGCTCGATTTTCTTGGCGATCTACGACGCACTCACATGTGCGGCGCTTTGCGTCCGGCTGACTCCGGCAAAAAGGCCGTCCTCATGGGATGGGTCAACCGGCGGCGCGACCTGGGCAACCTGATTTTCATTGACGTTCGCGACCGCAGCGGAGTGACCCAGGTCGTGTTCAATAAAGAGCGCGATCCGGCGATCCATCAGAAGGCTGAGGCCCTGCGCAATGAGTACGTCGTCGCGGTCATCGGCACGGCGAAGCAGCGCGTTCCCGACACAGTAAATAAGAACATTGCCACCGGCGAGGTGGAACTGATCGCGGAAGAGTTGCTCATCCTTAACGAGTCGAAGCAGCCGCCATTCTTGCCCAGCGAAACCGTGCTGCCCAATGAGGAAATGCGGCTCAAGTATCGTTACATCGATTTGCGCCGCGATGCCATGCAGTACAACATCGAACTGCGGCACAAAGTGGCGCTTTCGATTCGCAACTATCTGGCCTCGCTGGGATTTTACGAGATTGAAACTCCCTTCATGACGCGTTCGACGCCGGAAGGAGCGCGCGACTACCTCGTCCCGAGCCGGGTGCAGCCGGGAAGTTTCTACGCGCTGCCGCAGTCACCACAACTGTTCAAGCAGATCCTGATGATCTCGGGTTTCGACAAATATTTTCAGATTGTGCGCTGCTTTCGCGACGAAGATTTGCGTGCCGATCGCCAGCCGGAGTTTACCCAGATCGATCTGGAGATGTCGTATCCGCAAGCCGAGCGGGTTTGGGAAGTGGTCGAGGGGTTTCTGACTGCTGCTTTCAAAGCGGCTGGACACGAGATCAAGACGCCGTTCACGCGCATGAGTTACGACGATGCCATGCGCCTCTACGGCAGCGACAAGCCAGACATGCGGCTGCCAGCGATGGTCGATGTGCGTTCGGCATTCACGCCCGAAGAGCTGGAGAAATTCACGGCGGCGTTCAAGGTCAGCGCGGATTTTACTTCGGCGCTGATCCGAATTCCGAAAGCCGGAGAGATTTCCGGCACCGAGCGGCGGACCATCGGAACTTATGGAGCGTTCGCGCATGCGCAGGGCACGACTCACGTAAGTCTGATGACCGATCCCAACCGCTTTGCGCGGGACTATCCAAATTCGATTGGGCCCATTCTTCAGGCTGCGGGAGTTGAAGCCGGAGACTTATGGGCGCTGGTGGTGCGCAAGGCGGAATCGAAGCAGAGTGTGAACCAGTTTTATCAGACCTGCGGACAACTGCGGCTCGACCTTGCGCAAAAATACGCAGCCAAGCACGGAGCCTTTACGAAGACGGGCGACCCTGCGAAAGATTTCCGATTCCTGTGGGTCACCGACTTTCCCATGTTCGAGTGGGACCGTGAGTCCGGGCGCTGGAACGCGGCTCATCATCCGTTCACTTCGCTGCATGACGAAGACATGGCTAAGCTTGAAACCAGCTACGACACGACGAGCGATCCCAGGTCTCCTCTGGGAGAAATCCGCGCTCTGGCCTACGACGTGGTGTTGAATGGCACGGAGTTGGGCTCGGGATCAATTCGTATTCATCGCCAGGATATCCAGAGCAAGATATTCCGCGCTCTCGGGATGACGGAAGAAGAGGCGCGCTCGCGCTTTGGATTCTTTCTGGAAGCGCTGGAGTATGGTACGCCTCCGCACGGGGGTATCGCGCTGGGATTGGATCGCATTGTAATGATTCTGGCCGGAGCCGACAGTCTGCGCGAAGTGATTCCATTCCCCAAGACCGCGCGCGCAGTCGATTTGATGGTGGACGCGCCGACGCCAGTCAGCGATGCGCAGTTGAAAGATCTGGGGATACAGGTGAAGAAGTAGGAAGTACCTCAGGGGCTAAAGCCGCTCGGACGTCACACTTGAATGCAGGCCTAAAGGCCTGCTCCACCTCTGCACAGGATGCGGGTTGCTTCAATCTCAAGCACTTTACGCTTGGCATGGAGGCCCGCAGCAGCAAAAGCCGCTGCTTGAAGTTGTGCTTTCCTACGTTGAAACAGAGAACTTACCTTGGAGTGAACGCTACCCGCGCTTGATGATGAATACAGTCTTGTCATCAATGCGGTCGTCTTCGCCATTGTCTTGCAGGATCATGTCCTGTTTGACTGCGTGTTCCAGAATCGCGTTGCAAATTTTTCTGGCCGGTTGACTTTTGTGCTCGCGGATTACCTGCTCAATCAGTAGACGTTCTTCCTCGTCGCTGCCGTCGTAGACTCCGTCGGTGTAGAGGAAGAGCAGGTCGCCGGGACTCATCAGCGTGATTTCCGCGACGTCCTTGGCGGTCATCTTTCTTTTTCTTAGCGCCATCGACAAATAACGGTTTCGATCCGGATGGTCTTCCGGGATCTCCAGGCCGAGCGCGAGGAACTGCACCATGTGGGCCTGGTCGATCTCCACGAACTTGTCGAACTCGGCGGAAAATACCAGGGGCGGGGGATGTCCGAAATTTACAAAACGAAAATGGCCGCTGGGACGGATTTCACCGTACAGCATGGTCGCAATCTCTCTCGCGCTGTCATTGGGATCGCGTCCCAGCGCATTCCGGGCAGTGACCGACTGAGCCAGCCTGAGATTGATGTCTTCGAAGAAACTCGGCGTGGTCTTTCCGTTGCGATCGAGCACCGAAAGCATGAAGGCATGAAAGGTGTCGTGTACGGTGGAAGCGATCTTCGCCGAGATGATCCCGTGCCCCTGAGCATCCACGAGCAACACCCCGGCCGTAGTGTAAAGTTCCGGCAGATCTTCAGAGACTCGCACCTGTTCGGAACTCTTCGCTCTTCTGTACTCCGCAGCGACGGACGGGGTGTAGCCCGGCCTTGTCTTGAGCCACTGCACATGCGCGTCGACTGCATTGCGCGGCGTTTCGCCCGGGGAAGAGGCTCCAGATAATCGTTTGACAACTTGATGGCGCGGGCGATGCGCGCATCAATGTTGTAACGCTGCTGAAAGTTGATGTACTCAAAAAGATCGCCGCCCACCGTACTGGCGGGAATCGAGTTGCCATACATATCGATCCCTGGCAGTTGCGGGATTGCGCCCTCGACCGGCATCAGTCGCTTGCGAAAATATTCGTCGATGCTGGGTTCTACTTGCCGCGTCGCCATAAAATCGTGTTCTTGCGTCTGGACCTTTCGACGGCAATTATAAAGGCGTTCGGCTATAAAGAGGTCGTCGACAACGGATGGGCCGCTCGGAAACGGTCTGGCGGCAGGATCGATGTCCGGCTATTTGGGAGCAAGGCGCTTGCGGAAGCTGCGGAGAATAATTACGCCGCTTATACCAAAGCTTGCCACCGCTCCCAAAGCCAGCGATTCCGTAAGTTGTGGCGGGATGTGCAGCAGGTCGCCGAAGAATGCCGCCAGGGCAAAAAGGATTCCCAGAATGTTGAGCCACGCCGGAGACGTTGCCGATGGCTCCTTATCGCGGTTTTGCAGGCGGAGCTGGAGCAGCACGGCAGCCAACCCGACAGCCCCCATGACTACCACCGCCAGCGGGCTGTAAAGTGCGCCCCGGTTGGTAAAGATCACGACCAGGGCCATGGCGCCACAGAGCAGCCCGGAGGCTATCACCGTCCAGCGGCGGGTGCGCGGCTCAAGCGGCTTCAATGTCACCTCGGAGTGAAATTCTATTGTAGACACAGTAGGTCGCGATGCAAAACATGATTTCCCACCCTCAAAAACCGTAAAGCACCGCGGACACGAAGGTTCACGAAGGAATTCGTTAGTGAACCTTCGTGTCCTTCGCGGTGAATGTTTTCAACACATTGATCCACCGATTCCCCTGGCTCCGCCTGCACCTCCCCCGTCCCCCCGAAATGAGCTACAATTCCGGTGTTGTCGGTTGAGTTCGGACGGGTACCAAACCCGCCCCTAGTCTTTTATCTCTGAGTTTTGGGGAGGCATTTCTACAACCCCGTTTCCGAGCAGTACTTCCACGCACGCGCACCGGGAATTCGCAATTCTGGAGGGAATTATGGCAACCGTACTGGCAGGCGTTCAAATGGACAAAAAGGTCTCAAACTACATTTCCAAGAACCGCAAGATGCTGATTAACGGACAGTGGGTCGAAGCCGCTTCGGGCAAGACATTCCCCACTTACAACCCGGCCACGGGCGAGGTTCTGGCCCGCGTGGCCGAAGGAGATCGCGAGGATATCGACCGCGCCGTCAAGGCCGCTCGAGCCGCGTTCGAAACCGGCCCCTGGTCGAAGATGTCGCCCTCAGAGCGCGGACGCCTGATCTGGAAGCTGGGTGATTTGCTGGAACAAAACCTGGAAGAGTTTGCAGAACTGGAAATGCTCGACAACGGAAAGCCTCTGAAGGTTGCGCGCGCAGCGGACGTTCCGCTGGCCGTGGACCTGTTCCGCTACATGGCGGGTTGGGCGACCAAGATTGAAGGCAACACAATTCCGATTGCCGGCAAATTTCTGGCTTACACCCTGCGCCAGCCCGTAGGAGTGGTCGGTCAAATCATTCCTTGGAACTTCCCGCTGCTGATGGCAGCCTGGAAGCTGGGCCCGGCCCTGGCTACTGGATGCTGCGTCGTGATCAAGCCTGCGGAGCAGACGCCGCTCACTTGCCTGCGGCTCGGAGAACTCGTCCAGGAGGCGGGAATTCCTGACGGAGTGGTGAACATCGTCCCGGGCTACGGCGAAACTGCTGGCGCTGCCTTGGCCGCGCATCCTGATGTCGACAAGGTGGCTTTCACCGGTTCCACGGAAGTCGGCAAGCTGATTCTTAAAGCCGCTGCCGGGAATTTGAAGAAAGTCTCGCTGGAACTCGGCGGCAAGTCTCCCAACGTGGTTTTTGGCGACGGCGATATGAAGTCGGCAATCGCAGGCTCGGCCAGCGCCATCTTCTTTAATCAGGGACAAACCTGCTGCGCCGGTTCCCGTCTGTATATTGAGAAAAACATCTTCGACGAAGTTGTCGACGGGGTGTCGGCGAAAGCAAAGAAGATTCACATCGGGCCGGGATGGGAGGCAGCCAGCGACATGGGACCTCTGGTTTCCGAAGAGCAGCTCAATCGGGTTGTGGGCTATCTGGAAGCCGGACGCTCCGAAGGAGCAAAGGCTACGGCTGGAGGCAATCGTCATGGCGACAAGGGATATTTCGTCGAACCGACCGTGCTGGTCGATACCAACGAAAATATGAAAGTGGTGCGCGAGGAAATTTTCGGCCCCGTGGTCACCGCAATTCCTTTCTCCGATTATGACGACGTAGTGAAGGCCGCCAATAACACGGTCTACGGCCTGGCCGCGGGAATCTGGACTCGCGATATCGGGAAGGCCCATCGCCTGGCTTCGCAAATCCACGCTGGTACAGTGTGGATCAACTGCTTCAACGTCTTCGACGCCGCGCTGCCTTTCGGCGGATACAAACAGTCAGGCTGGGGACGGGAAATGGGACACGACGTCCTCGAACTGTACACCGAAGTAAAGTCGGTCTGCGCCGCGCTGTAGTCCGTTGTTGTGTGGGGACGCGAGCGCCTACACGATTGACGATATTACCCATCCATGACTCTCTAGGGCGCCCCGTCCAAGCTCGGCTTGGGCGGGGTTTTTGATTTGTCCCAAAATTAGACCGTTCTCATTTTTTGTGAAAGTCAGGTGATCCAAAATAGGACCCCGCCCAAGCAGAGCTTGGACGGACACCCGCGAGAGTTGCTCCGCTTCGACACATGACCTCGGTCATTTGGTATCCACTGATGCTATAGGTCGGAAAGCGGCGGCGGAGTTATAGTGAGGCTATTCCTCATGAAGAACCTGTGGCTCATATTGCTGGTGTGCCTGATCGGGTGCTCGGAGAAGAAGCCGGTCGCCGTCAAGCCGCCCCCGCCGCCTGCGCTCGCACCCGCACCAGTGAAAAGCCAGATGCCACCGCCCACTGCGGAGATCATCGAGCACTGCGTGGTCAGCAAACAGGAAAACGCGAATACCGTATCGTGCCGCTGCGTACCCGTCACTACGCGGATCGATTCCAAGACCGGCCATACAGTCATCGTCTGCAAGAAGATGCCGGAAACGAAGTAACACGCTTTTCTCTCTGTGATCTCTGTCTCCTCTGTGGTTCAGGAGATTGATTCAAGCGCCAAACCCTGCGATCCATTCGGCTTGTCGCGAGCCTCCGTGACTGAGCGCGTACAGCACCAGTTCCACGCGACTCGAAATTCCCAGTTTGTCGAAGATACGGAATAAATATTTCTTGATCGTGTGCTCACTCAGGCAGAGTTCGCGTGCCACCTCGCGATTGCTGAGGCCGTCGGCCACCAGCGCCACCACCTGCTCTTCCCGTGGAGTCAATAACCGGATGCCTCGGGAATTGACCATGTGCAGCGACGGGACAGAGCTCAACGCCTCGACCAGGTATTGCATCTGCTCGCTGTTGGCCCACACCTGTCCCTGATGCACGCTTTGAATACATTTGCAAAGCAGCCGGAAAGGATTTTGCGAGAAGCAAAACAGTCCCCGGGCGCCAGAGCGGAAAGCATTGACCACAATATCGCGATCGTAACTGTCGAGCAGAATGATTTTGCTTACCTCAGGATGAGCCAGGTGTAACCGGCGCACCACTGTCATGTCGGGCCATCCGTCTCGAGGATTGTCGGCGTTCAGGATAGCCACCTGTACCGGTACAGAACTGATGGCGTGCATGATGACGTCCGCATCGAGAACGCAGGAGGTCAACTGAAATTCGGGACGCCGGCGAAGCGCGCTCACCAGAAGCTGGCATTGCATCTGGTTGGAGTCAGCGATCAGCACGCCTATTGAGGATGACGATGCAACAGCTTTTTCCACGAATCCTTTTGGGTTTCGATCAAGCTTCCCCATCTCACTTTGTTGAGAACGCTGACAGCCTATAAGAGGTCAGGCGAAAGTCTTTGTGACATCTCGACATCACGGATGGTCGGATGACCTGTGGACATCGAGATGGAAACCCGGAGCAATCGTCTTCCGGCTGCGGTCTCGAGATGCTAAGTGCCTACAGCAAATACAGTTAAGGGATGCTGCCAGTCCTGAGTGATGGTCTCGGCGAACCGAGGATAGCGCGCCAGTCTACTTTCGTGGGTTCTACTAAAGTGGACGAGAAGAAGGGCCCTTCTGGTGACTGGCCACGCAGCGGCAACCGGAAGTCCGGTCGCTGTTCCATTGACTGTCTTCAACATACCCTGCAGCCCCCAGCCGAGAGCGAACCCCTTTTTTGTCAATGTACCGCAGGACAAAACAGAGAACAGAGAACTTGAAACTGATAACTAGGATTTCGTCTTCATGATGAAAGCCCTTCGAGGAACCCTCAATCTTCTACGACACGAGACGGCACTGTGGCGGATTCGTAGTACTGGATTTTTCCTGCAAATCCGCCGCTTCTTTCGGTAACGCCAATTCGTCCATACCCCTACGTTGGTAGACAACACTTTCCAAGTCTTGCCGCTCTTGGTCCGCCGGAATACTTTGCAGACACTGCGTTGGCCGCAGAAGGCGGCGGAGACAAGAGAGAACATGAAACAACTTCTGAGCGGCAGGCTAGTAATGTTTTGCTGTTTTGCCGCGCAGGCAGGTTCGGTGGCAGCCGGGGCTCAAGGGCAGACGAAAGCGTCTGTCACCAGCCGAGGGGCTACGGCAGCCGCGAAACCCGGAATAGCGGACGGTGCATCGAGTCCAGACGAGATGGGGAACCGCCGTCCGCTTTACCGGCTTCAAAAGAGCGATGTGATCGAGATCAAATTTAATTTCACAGCCGAGTTCGACCAGACCATCAGCGTCCAACCAGACGGTTTTATCGCTCCTCGAGGAGTGGACGAGCTCTACGTGGCCGGGCTCACGTTAGCCGAATTGCGCAACACCATCCGCGAAGCCTATAGGCAGACGCTGCACGATCCGGAGGTTACCGTCACGCTCAAAGATTTCGAGAAGCCTTATTTCATTGCTACGGGAATGGTGGCCCATCCCGGAAAGTACGAGTTGCGCGGCGACGCCACAGTCACTGAGGGCGTCGCCCTCGCTGGAGGATTCACCGAGCAGGCCAAGCACTCTGAGGTCGTATTGTTCCGCCGCATTTCAGATGGACAGATGGAGGCGCGAATTCTGAATGTTAAGCAAATGCTGAATTCACATAATCTCAGCGAGGATTTTCATCTTCGGGCGGGCGACCTGGTGTACGTTCCGCAAAACCGGATTTCAAAGATCCGACGCTATTTGCCGATTACCAGTCTCAGTGCATATGTAAATCCAACTCAGTTTTGAGGGATCCGTATTTAACACTTCGCGCTGTTCGGCTTCTTTACCTCCCGGGCTTACGGTGTCTCCAAGCGTCTACAGGCGCTGCCCGATAACCAAAACAGATTCATCGGACTGCAGGCGACGGAGACACCTATGGGAGAAGAACTCACGATCCTTCGCAAGCCTGTGCCTGTAGGTGCTCCGACGCTCCGCGATGTGCTGGCTCTGCTTTTCCGCCAGGGCCGCCTGGCGGTTGTATCCTTTGCGGCAATATTCCTCGTAGTTCTCGGCTACGGAGTCTTCGCGCCCTCTTACCAGGCGCACATGAGCATTTTGGTCCGCCGAGGACGAGTCGACCCACAGGTGACACCCGCGCCCACGACGTCGCCGATCCTGCAACGCGACGAAATCTCCGAAGAAGAGTTGAATTCACAGGTGGAGTTGTTGCGGGACGATGAGATCCTGCGCGCCGTCGCACAGATCCCTGCACTGGCCGGCGCGCCCTGGTACGAGAGGTTTCTTGGCGGTAGCAGCGAGGTTCAACTGGCCCGGTCCGTCAAAAGACTCAGCCGGCGGCTGACTGCGGAAGCAGTCCGCAAAACCAATCTCATCCAGGTGACATATACGTCGACCGATCCGGCGCAGGCAGCGGCGGTTCTACATGCGCTCGCCCGTGCCTACCTCGAAAGACAGCAGCGCGTGCGACGTCCCTCGGGCGAATACGCGTTCTTTGAACAGCAGGTGACGCAATCGCGGCGCGGGTTGCTGGACGCGGAATTCCGCCTCATGGATTTCAGCAGCGATCAGGGCGTGGTCTCGGCTGCGCAGGAACGTGACATGGCGCTACAGAAACTCAGTGACGCCGAAGCCAATGACCGGCAAACCCAGGTGACGGTGGCGGAGACCCGGCGGCGAATTCAGGACTTGGAATCCAAATTGAAGAGTCTTCCGGAGCGCACCCTGACACTGGTTCGGAACTCCGACAATCCCCAACTTGCGGAAAAGATGAAGTCGAAATTATTGGAGCTGCAACTCAAGCGGACCGAACTGCTGACCCGGTTTGAACCTTCTTATCGCCTGGTAAAGGAAGTGGACCAGCAAATCGCAGAAACCAAAGCCAGCATTGCCGGAGAAGAACATTCTCCCCTGCGCGACGAGACCACCAACCAGGAGCCCAATCACGAATGGGCGAAGTCGGAGTTGATCAAGGCACAGGTTGAATTGGGCACGCTCGAAGCTCACGGGCAGGCAACCCGCATCCAGGTGGCAGGCTACCGCGAAGTTGCGCAACGGCTTGGGGGAAATGCCTTGCGGCAAGGGGACCTGTTGGGAGAGTTGAAGGCCGCCGAGGAAAAATATCTGCTGTATGTAAACAAGCGCGAAGAGGCGAGGATCGAGGACGCGTTGGATCAGGGCGGAATTGTGAACGTCACCATCGTTGAAGAACCGAGAGCGCCGGCGCTTCCGGCGCGGGCCGGCTGGGTCTTTGGTCTGATCGGTTTGTTGCTGGGAGGCACCGTGAGTACAACCCTGGCTTTTGCCGCTGACTATTTGAACCCGGCCTTCCGGACCCCGGATGAGGTCGTCGCGTTTCTCGGCACACCCGTTCTCGCATCACTGCCGTAAAGAGTTAAAGAGCAAAGAACAAAGAACAAAGAGCAAAGAGTCAGAGTAAGTTTGGCGAAGGAAAATATCGATGAGCACCCGTCCCGATTTACTGGAACACGCGCTGGCCGGCGACATCTTCGAAATGGATGCCGTCGAGCCGCAGACGTCGACTGCTCGCGAATCGATCGCATGGAATCCCGACCGCTTTGGCGAAGAGCAGATCCGCAGCCTGGTGCGCCAGGTGTTTCTCCCCGGCTGGCCGAAGCCGGCCCGGCAAGTCGTCTTTTGCGCGGTCGAGGATGGTGACGTCGATGGGATCTGCCTCCGGGTCAGCCAGGTGCTGGCAGCCCAGATCTCCGGAAACGTGGCGCTTGTAGAAGCCCATCTCGAATCCACGGAACCGTACGACGAGTATGGAACCCCTGCCTCGGTCTACCGTCCTTCAGGTTTCAGATCGGTGCGCGATTCCGCGCGCCGGGTTTCCAGTCACCTGTGGCGAGTGCCTCGTGAAATGTTCTTTGGTGAAAACGAATCTGGCCTCTCCGTGGAATGGCTGCCCGGCAGGCTTCGGGAGTTGCGTCTCGAATTTGACTACACCATCGTGCACGGTCCGCCAGCCGCGTTGTGTAGCGATGCCGCGCTGCTCGGCTATTTGAGCGATGGAGTGGTTCTGGTGCTGGAAGCGAACGTGACCCGGCGCGCCTCGGCGCAACGAGCCGTACAAATGCTGCAGGCTACCAATGCGCGTCTCTTGGGAACTGTCTTGAGCAAGCGGAAATTCCCGATTCCTGAAGGCATTTACCGAAGGCTCTAGCCCGATGCTTTCGGTCGAGTGAGGGTTCGGGAAGGCACGACCTTGGTCGTGCCGCTAAGCTGCTGAAATTTCGTGCCTTTTAGCGCCTTAAGTTGGCCGTTCCGGGCCCAGTACAGATTTTCCGCAGCCTGCCAGAGGCACGAGTTTAGAGCTTTGTGGATCGCGAGCAGTTTTTGTGCAAAACAGGCGACAAAATTCGACTGGGACTTACTGAGCAGAGCTTCGTTCGATCTTCTCTGACGCCTCATGACAACTTACCCTCACCCGTTGCTGCCGGAAGCCCTGGAGGCAAACTCGTTCTCCGCCGAGTCCACTCCTGAGCCCTTCTCTTCTGAACCTCTCTTTTCTGAATCATGGTACGTCATACGGACGCGCTACCGGTTCGAAACCAGGATCGCGCAGCAACTGCGAAGCAAAGGGATCGAAACGTTTCTTCCCCTCTTGAACGAGACTCACCGATGGAGTGACCGGCGAAAATCCGTTTCTCTTCCTTTGTTCGGTGGATACGTATTCGTGCGGCTCACCTCGTCGGCTACCGTCCGAACGAGCGTATTGCAAACTCAGGGCGTCATCGGGTTCGTGAATGCGAATTCCCACGGCGACGCGAGTCGAATTCCTTCCGGTCAAATTGACGACCTGCGCCGGCTTTTGGCCCAGAAAGTTCCGTGCGCGTTGCGCGCATTTCTCCAGATCGGGCAACGCGTACGAATTCGCGGCGGTTCTCTCGACGGGCTCGAAGGCATTCTGGTGCAGAGCAGTCAGAAGACCCTGGTCATCTCGGTTGAGTGTATCCAGCGTTCTGTGGCGATCACCATTGATGGCTACGAACTGGAGCTGGCCTGAATGTCGTTTCTTGCCCCATTTAATCCGGAGAGTTCTCAACCTCCGGCTTCGCCCCGCCTGCGTTCGGCCAGAGCGTTAGAGTCGCTTGCGCTCGAAAATACTCTCGGCTCTCTCCTTTCAGTCGAAGCCGCGGGATGGCGGAGGCCGGTCACAAATCGGAGGAGCGAGAACAGTCACACCAGAAACGTGCTGATCGTCGGAGCGGGGCCGGTGGGCAGAGAGTTGGCGGCAGTCCTCGAACGCGACCGGGACGCAAAACGAAATGTAATCGGTTTTCTCGACGAAACGGCAAAAATTTCAGGCGACATATTGGGTCGGACCGAAAGCCTTGACCGCATTGCGCGTGCCGAATTTGTAGACGAGATCATCCTCGCCATCCCCAACGAGCATGAACTCGCGCTGCGAGTGATCCGGGCTGCGCGAAACAACCGGCTCGACGTCAGAGCGATACCGGATCTTTACGGTTACGGATGGGATCCGTACGGAGGTCGGGAACGCGCCCGGCCGGGAATCGAATATTTCGGTGATTTCCCCATATTCACTCTACACGAGGAAAAAGCAGCGCGTGGGCTGCCCTGGAAACGCGTGCTGGACATTCTGATGGCGATGATTGCGTTAGGGGGGACGGCGCCTCTTATGGCGGCGATCGCTCTGCTGATCAAGGCGACCTCCCCCGGGCAAATCTTTTACCAGGCGGAGCGGGTCGGACTCAAGGGCCGCAAATTCGTCTGCTACAAGTTTCGCACCATGGTCCCCGATGCGGACGAATTAAAGGATTCCTTGCGTTCAGAGAACGAGCGTCAGGGTCCGTGCTTCAAAATTACTTCCGATCCTCGCGTCACCGGCGTCGGCAGGTTTCTGCGGCGCTACAGCCTGGACGAGCTTCCGCAGTTCTGGAATGTGTTACGCGGCGAAATGAGCATGGTCGGTCCCAGGCCGCATCCTCTCGATGACTTCCACCGCTACCGTCTGGAGCATCTGCGGCGACTGGACGTCACGCCCGGTATTACGGGACTGTGGCAGATTACGGCACGGCGCGATCCGTCGTTCCAGCGCAACATGACGCTCGACCTGGAGTACATCGAAAACTGGAGTCTTGGAATGGACCTGCGCATTCTCTGGAAGACAGTGTTCGTCGTACTGCGCGGGAGCGGGGCCTGAGATGTCCACAACCGGCCAAGTCACGTTGCGAAATTCAGTTCCCGCGCTGGTGAACTGGACCGTTGTCACCGCATTCAGGCCGCTGCATGCCTTGATGTCGGCGCCCGCAATGTTGTTTCTGGCGACGCTGGTGGTGATGCTTTTCCGCCCTCCAGACCTGCAATTTTACTGGATGGACCGCATCATATTTCTAATCCTGGTGCTGGTCGTGGCGCTGCGAACGCTGCTGCTACGCCAGCCGCTGCACCTTGCCGATCCCGTCCTATGGCCGATGGCGGCACTGACGCTGCTCGGATTCTTCAGCCTGATTGGCCAGCCCTACGACGCGCAGAGTTGGAGTGTTTTCGCCGCCAAGTGGGTAGTGCCGTTTATCCTTTATCACCTTGCCGGGATGGTGTTCGACACTCCCTCCGCGCTGCGCCAGTTCGAGACATTTTCCCTGATCGTCCTGGGATATTTGTGTCTCATCGCAATCTTGTTTCTATTTGGCGCCACCGGGTGGATCTTTCCCCGATACATTCTCGACGACAGTCTGGGCATTCACGCCGACCGCGCCCGCGGACCTTTTCTGCAAGCGGTGGCAAATGGAGTCACCATCAATCTGCTGGCGGTGATCGCCATCGACTCATTCCGCCGAGCCCGGTTGAGAGGCGTGTTCGCCCTGTCCCTACTGATCGCGTTGCCGCTGGCGATTCTTGCCACCCAGACACGGGCGGTGTGGCTGTCGTTTGCCGGTTGCATCCTGGTCCTTATGTTTCTTTCGTCGAGCAAGAGAATTCGCCGGGCCTGTCTGCTGCTGATTCTGGCCGGCGGAGCCGGATTGCTGACCGCACTCAGTTTCGACAATACCAACACTTCAGTCTTTGATCGGCTGGAAGAGCGGGGCCCGGTGGAATTCCGAGTCGTCATGTACC
This sequence comes from Terriglobia bacterium, assembly GCA_963795245.1. Taxonomy (GTDB): domain Bacteria; phylum Acidobacteriota; class Terriglobia; order Terriglobales; family Acidobacteriaceae; genus JAIQFF01. The sequence goes on from CAWCHA010000003.1 coordinate 570,361, forward strand.
GGACTGGCGTGGAAATGTTTCTGGAAAAACCGCTGGCCGGTTGGGGATTGGGCGACCTGCAACCTGAACTGGCAAAGCGTGTAAACGAGTTCCATCAATCGGCCTTTTTCTTTCACAACACGTATCTGGAGATTGCAGTCCAGCACGGGCTGCTGGGACTGTTCCTCTATTTCTGGATAGTTTTCGATCTTTTCCGGCTAGGTCGCAGTCGGCGAACTCATATCGGCTCTGTCGAAGAAGGATTTCTGGACGACCGTTTCCGTTCGATCTGGCCGGTGATGGTCGCGGTCTACCTGTTCAACGGCAGTTTTGTAGTAATGAATTACCAGTTTGTAAACGGATTATTCTTCACCATCGCCGGCATTTTGGCTGCGCAGAATCGAATCGAAAGTGATTTGCACGCCGCGTCTGTCTAGGGTTTAACGCTCTCCCAGGCAAGCATCCTCTCAAAAGTGCGCACCATCGCTTATCTCGCGAACCAATTTCCTTCTCCCGTCGAACCGTATGTTTTCGAGGAGATCGCGGAGCTGCGCCGGCGGGGAATCCGGGTCATCGCCTCCAGCGCCCACCGCATGGATGAGAAGACACAGGAACCCCGCCTGAAATCACTGGAAGCCGAAACCCTCTACCTGCAACCCCTGGGCTTTGCGATTCTCGTGCGGGCCACGTGGCTTTGCCTGCGTAACTTTCCATTGCTTGCGGAACTGATGGTGCGAGTGCTGGTTCAAGGCAGCGAATCTCCGCAACGCCGAGCGCACGCCCTGCTGCACACGCTGCTGGGCGCTTGTTACGCCGTCAGGCTCAGGGAAAGCAAAGTGGATCACATTCACGTCCACCACGGATATTTCGCCGCATGGATTGCGATGGTTGCAGCGCGGCTGCTGAGGATCGAATACAGCGTAACGTTGCATGGCTCGGATCTGCTCTTGCATGGAGCTTATCTCGACATCAAGCTCAAATACTGCAAGTTCTGTGTGACCGTCTCGGAGTTCAATCGCTGTTTCATCCTGCAACATTACCCTTCAGTCGATGCAGAAAAAATCATTGTCCGGCGCATGGGAGTGGATTCGTTGTGCAGTCGTGCAGCGTTGCCGAGCCGCGATCCTGATCCGCAATGCTTGACCATGATGGCCGTGGGCCGGTTGCATCCGGTGAAAGACCACGCCTTCTTACTGCATGCCTGTTACGAACTCAAAGCCCGCGGCATCGGCTTCCGCTGCCTGATCGCAGGCGAGGGTGCACAGCGGCCGTGGCTCGAACACCTGATCCGAAATCTCGAACTGGAAGTCAGCGTAAAACTCTTGGGCCACCTTTCCCGTGAGGATCTCGATGCCTGTTACGGGCTATGCGATCTGGTGGTGCTCACCAGTCGCAGCGAGGGCATTCCGCTGGTGTTGATGGAGGCAATGGCCCATGGCAAAACGGTCCTCGCACCGGCCATCACCGGCATTCCGGAACTGGTCAAGGATGGCGAAACCGGGTTCCTGTACCGGGCTGGTTCGCTAGAAGATTTTGTCGCCAAAATCGACGTCATCCGCCACTCCGGGTCCGCGCTGAGGCGGTTGCGCCGCGCCGCCCGCGAACATGTGCTGCAACATTTCAACCGCGAAAAGAATCTGGCAGCGCTCGCAGAGTTGATCGTTTCCCGCATTCCCTGCAATGAAAGGCGCGACCCGCATGAGAATCCTGTATTGCAACAAATATAACTTCGCCTTCAGCGGTACCGAGGTCTACCTCTTTGAAGTAATGGGCCTGATGCGTTCACACGGCCATGAGGTCGCGTTGTTTTCCATGACCGATCCGCGCGGAGAGGTCACGAAATATGATCGGCATTTCGTTCCAGCCATCGATTTCAAGGACGGCAAGTCCGGTCCTCTGGGCTCGGCGTTGCAGGCGACGCAGGCCCTTTACTCGCGGCGAGCGCGACAAAAAATACGCGACATGGTCAAGGACTTTCGCCCGGACGTCGCCCACGTTCGCAATATTTATCACCACCTCTCTCCCTCGATCCTCTGGGAACTCAAGGCCCAGGGCGTCCCTGTGGTGTATCACCTGAACGATTTCAAGCTGCTCTGTCCCAGCTACAACATGGTTTCGCACGGCCGCGCCTGTGAACGTTGTCACGGCGGAAAGTTCTGGAACGTGGTCGCGCAAGGCTGTTATTCGGGACCGCCCGGAGCCGCTCTGGTGCTGGCCGCAGAAGCGTACCTGCATAAGTGGATGCGGACCTATGAAAGCTGTGTCACGCACTTTCTGGTCCCCAGCATGTTCGTGAAGGAAAAGCTGATCGAAAACGGATGGTCCGCTGAGAAGATCAGCGTGCTTCCGCATTTTCAGAATTTGCCGTCCACCACGCCGACCGCTGCATCGTCGAATGCTCCCATCCTGTACTTCGGCCGGCTGTCTCCGGAAAAAGGGCTGACCGATCTGCTGCGAGCCATGCATCGGCTTCCTGCCGTTAATCTGCAGATTGCCGGCGAAGGGCCGCAGCGGGAAGAGCTCGAAACCCTGGCTAAAAACTTGAAGCTGGCGAACGTCGAGTTCATGGGCCAGATTTCACGGCCCGAACTCAATGCGCTCATCTCTTCATCCCGTTTCACGGTGTTGCCCTCCCGGGCATACGAAACCTTGGGCAAAACCATTCTGGAATCCTACGCGTGCGGGCGCGCGGTCGTGGCTTCCGATCTTGGCTCCAGAAGGGAATTGGTTCGCGAAAATGTGACGGGTGTACTTTTCCCCGCTGGCGACGTGGCCAGACTGGCAGGCGCGATCGAATTCCTGCTGGAACGGCCAGAACTTGCCGCGAAGATGGGCGCGGCGGGACGCGCGTTGGTGACCAGGCAGCACTCTCCCGCAAATCACTATGTGGATTTGATCAGACTCTACAAGCAATTGGCGAAAAGTTCAGAGAAGCCGGTTGGGCCGGAAATCAATCCGGTTATGAAAACTGGATTGAGAGTCGCGTTCATTGGAGGGCGCGGCGTGATTTCAAAATACAGCGGAATTGAAACCTACTACGAAGAAGTCGGCAAACGCCTGGCCGACATGGGGCATGACGTGACCGTCTATTGCCGGAGCTATTTCAGTCCGGCGCAGCCTGGGTATAACGGGATGCGTCTGGTCCGTCTGCCGACGATTCGTTCAAAGCATCTGGACACAGTGGTCCACACTTTTCTCAGCACGATTCATGCAATCTTTGGCGATTTCGATATCGTGCACTATCAATGCCTGGGGCCGGCGCTGTTTTCTTTCCTTCCCCGCTGGTTCGGAAAGAAAACAGTCGTAACGGTGCAGGGACTGGACTGGCAGCGGCGAAAATGGGGGCGGGTCGCCTCTGCCATTCTTCGGCTGGGAGAACGCGCGTCCATCAAGCTTCCGGATACGACGATGGTCGTATCGCGAACCCTGCAGGAATACTACCGTTCGCGCTATGGGGCCGAATCCGCATATGTTCCGAACGGCACCACTTTGCGAAAGCGCAAGACCGTTGAACGCCTGAGCGGTTGGGGTCTCGAATCCGGCAGTTACATTCTTTTCCTCGGGCGCTTCTCCCCGGAGAAAAATTGTGACCTGCTGATTGAGGCATACGAGCAGATGGATACTCCGGTGAAGCTGGTGCTCGCCGGCGGATCGAGCCACTCCGACTCCTACGCCAAAAAGATACGCTCCCACCAGAGCGACCGCATCTGCGTTTTAGACTGGGTATCCGGAGATGCCCTGGACGAACTGCTCAGCAATGCCATGCTTTTCGTTTTGCCATCCGACCTCGAAGGATTATCGCTTGCCTTGCTGGATGCGATGGGGGCAGGCGTTTGCGTGCTCGCCAGCGATATTCCGGAAAACCGGGAACTGGTCGACGGGGCGGGTTTCACTTTTCAACATGGCAACCGCGCCGACCTGGAGCGTATGCTTCGACTGCTGATTTCCGAACCAGAGGTCAGGAATGCAGCCGCTCGCAGTGCCCGGGAAAAAGTCTCGTCCCACTATCTATGGGGAAGAGTCGCACGCGAAGTTGAAAGCCAATATCTTGCGCTCACCAACGGGGACAGCGTGAAGAAACCGGCGGCGCCGGCCCAGGCGCCGGACTATCGTCATCGCGCCGCGTAACCTCCCCGCCACAAATGCCCATTGTCATCTTGAGCGGAGACACGGGACTCGCTTTTGCGATTCCCGTCGCGAAGTCGAAAGACCTGCTGTCTGCGTGCAGCGCCCCACTCTCCGGGAAGCCCGGTGCCGCCGGCAGTGGTGGCCGAGAGCAGGTCCTTCGACGGCGTGAACCATTCGCAAGCGAATGGTTTCACTCCGCTCGGGATGACAGTGCCCTAACGTGACAATCTTCTTCGTCAACGGCAGAAAACCACCCTTCTTTCATTTCTTGATTACAATCAGAGCGGCATCACCCGGGGAGACAGTACGCTGGCGGTGCCCTCTCACATGGAAAAAACTATCCTCGTCACCGGGGGGGCCGGATTTATCGGTTCCAACTGCATCCTGCAATGGATCGAGCAGGACGGAACTCGGGTGGTGAATCTCGACAAGCTGACATACGCGGGTAACCCGCGCAACTTGCTGCGAGTGGCTTCCGATCCGGGATATGGTTTTGCCCAGGGAGATGTCTGCGACCGCGAACTCGTGCGCGGATTGCTCAAACAGCACCAACCGCGTGCCGTCGTTCACTTCGCGGCCGAGAGTCACGTGGATCGTTCCATCCTCGGGCCCGATGATTTCATTCGCACCAACGTGCATGGGACATTTTGTCTACTCGAAGAAGCGCGGGCATATTGGGAAGGCCTCCAGCAACACGACCGCGAAGCTTTCCGGTTTCTTCATATCTCGACCGACGAAGTTTACGGGTCACTCGATCCCAACGATGCTCCGTTTTGTGAAACTACGGCGTATGCTCCGAACAGTCCGTATTCGGCCTCCAAGGCGGGGGCCGACCATCTGGTGCGCGCCTATCATCACACTTACGGCCTTCCCGTTCTGACTACCAATTGTTCGAACAACTATGGGCCTTACCAGTTTCCGGAGAAATTGATTCCGCTCATGATTCTGAATGCGCGCGCCGGTAAAGCCCTGCCAGTTTACGGAGACGGGCAGAATGTGCGGGATTGGGTGTTCGTCGAAGATCACTGCAATGCCGTGCGCACGGTTCTCGCCAAAGGCAAACCAGGAGAAACCTACAACATCGGTGGGCGCAGTGAGAAAAGGAACGTTGAAATCGTCGAGGCCGTTTGTTCATTGCTGGACGAGTCTTGTCCGGATGATCCAGTCGTGCCACATCGCAAGCTGATTGCGTTTGTGAAGGACCGTCCCGGCCACGACCGCCGCTATGCCGTTGACACTGGCAAAATCGAGCGCGAGCTGGGATGGGCTCCGCGCGAGACTCTCGAAAGCGGAATTCGCAAGACGATCGAATGGTATTTGCAGAATGACGAGTGGGTGCGAGAAGTCACCAGCGGCGACTACCGGAAGTGGATTGCCAGCCAGTATCCGTAAGGTAGTAAAGGTCGTCGGTAGTGGTTCAGTTCAGATGTCTGCTCTAAACGGACGGGGTCATCATGAGCTTGCGAAAGATCTGGCGAACTGGATATGCAGTATGGAAAAGAGACCTGACCGCATGCGGATCACAATATTTGGCGCAACCGGCTTGCTGGGTCATGCGCTGACCTGTGAGTGGCAAGACGACGTGGTCACAGGATTCGGCTCCGCGGACGGGGATATCCGCGACGAAAAGCAGGTCCTGAAGCTAGTTCAGCAGACCCTGCCGGACTGGATTGTTCTCGCCGCTGCCTACACCGACGTCGATGGCTGCGAAACCAATCGCGACCTGGCGTTCGAAGTAAATTGCCGCGGCGCGGTCAACGTTGCACGAGCGGCAAAACAGCACAACGCACGGCTGCTTTTTATCAGCACCGACTACGTCTTCGATGGAACCAAAACGAGTCCCTACACCACCGACGATTCGCGCTCACCACGTACCGTCTACGGTCAGTCGAAGGCCGAGGCGGAAATCCAGATTCGTGATCTCCTTCCGGATTGCTGCATTGTCCGGACCTCGTGGCTTTTCGGTGCCGGCGGAAAGTGTTTCGCCGACACCATTCTGAAACTGGCCGCGACCCGCCCCAGATTGGAAGTGGTCGGCGACCAGCGTGGTTCTCCTACATATTCGATCGACCTGGCTCACGCCATTATTCAACTGTGCCGGCGGGGAGCCAGCGGGATTGTGCACGCCACCAACCGCGGCGAGTGTTCATGGTATGAATTTGCCCGGGAGATTATCACTCGCGAAAAACTCACGACGATTATCGATGAGACCACGAGCGACAAGTTCGTGCGTCCAGCGCATCGTCCAAAATATTCCGTGCTGTCTCCCGACAGTTTGGAAAAACTTGGCATCACCATGCCGGACTGGCACGACGCCTTGCCCCGATACCTAGCAAGACGCGCGTAGAGACGGAAGCCTCGTCCGTCCGTTCGAGCAAGGCTCGACGGAAATCGTCGTTGGTCGTTTGTCCTTGGCCCTTGGCCAAGAGCATTCGTCTTTGGCCTTTGGTTTTAGCCAACGACCAAGGACCAACGACCGACGGCCAACGGCCAACTACAACTGCTGCATCAGCGCAGCCCGCATTTCATCCTGGTGTTTGGAATCCAGCTTGGCGCCGGCACAAGTTACGTGGAAAACGTCGGTTGCGGTCTGCCCCTGCGTCTCGATGATTGCAACTTCAATGTTGCAGCCTAGTTCGGCCATGGTGGAACTGATGTCGTAGAGCAGTCCGGGACGGTCCTGAGCGATGATCTCGATCAGCGTGCTGTGCTGTGAGCACAAGTTATCTGTCTGAATGCTGGGTTCCACCGTTATCTTCGGATTCTGCACCGCCGGCTTGAATTTCGTTTCCATCAGCTCGACGACATTGATCTCGCCGGAAACAGCTTCTGCCAGCTTCCGTTTCAGTCGGCCGATTTCCGACGGGTTCAGTTCAAGCGTGCGGAACCGGTCTGAGAATCGAAAGGTGTCCAGCACCACGCCTGCTTTGTTGGCGAATGCTTCGGCCTTCAAAATATTCATGCCCCACGATGACAGTGTTCCTACAACGTGAGAAAACAATCCGGGGCAATCAAGAGTGAGCAGAATGAGTTCGAAATAGCCATCACGCCGCAGTATTTCAATCTGCGGCTCTTCATCTTTCTCTTTGAGCCGGTCGTACATCCGGCAGTGGGCGACGATTTCGACCGGAGTGTGCATCAGCAAATAACGCTTGGGAAAGCCCTCCAGAAAAGACGTGATGTGCTTTGGATCGGAGTCGCCGGCCGCAGCGACGGCTTCCTTCATGCGCTCACTGTTGCTGGTATTCGCGGTCAGGCGCTGGTCGTCTATGGTCCGGCTGAGATGGTTGAAAGCCGCGGCATACAGCTGCCACAGCAGCTCCGCCTTCCAGGGCGTCAAAGCTTCCGGGTTGACCGATTTAATGTCGGTGTAGGTGAGCAGCGTCAGCATCTTCAGGCGTTCCGTAGTGCCCAACGTCTCGCTGAACTCGGCCACCACCTTGGGATCGAAGATGTCCTGCCGCCTGGTCGTCGCCGACATTCGCAGGTGGCTGCCGATCAGAAAAATTACGGTTTCACGGTCCTCCGGTTCCAGGCGAAGCCGGTCCAGCGCGCTGGCGGCGGCTTGCAGACTCCCAGCCACGTGATCATCGGCCGGCATGCCCTTGCCGACATCATGAAACAGCAGGGCAAGGAACAATAAATCGGGACGCTCCAGTCCTTCCAGAATGTCACGGAAGCGACGTTCCACTTCGCTCTCGGGGGTTCGCAAAGCGTGGATGTTCTCGATCGCAACCAATGAATGTTCGTCCACGGTGTAGCGATGGTAGTAATCGCGAATGACGAGCGAGTCAACCGCCTTGAATTCAGGAAACAGACTGACCAGCGCTCCGGTGCGATGCATGGCCCGCAGCGCGATTCCGGCGTGTTGCGATACCAGGATGCGCCGGAAGAGAGCCCACACTTCGGGAGAATCCTGCGCCCATTTGTCCAGGCTGGGAAGCGCGGTCTCGACACATCGCTCACTTTCGGAAGTGAGTTTGAGGCCGTGCCGTCCCACAAATTCGAAAAGGCCGAGAAGCACGGTGGGGTCCTGCACCGAGGCAAGCTGGCGCAGAAAGACGCGGCCCTCCACCACGGAAAAGTCCGCATTCGACAGCCGCGATTTGCGATTTTCGAAAAGTCGGTACAGGCCCGAGCGGCCAGGCTGTACTTCATCAAAGAGAACGGTCAGCCGGTAAATCGATCGCACATGCCGGAAGTAGGTTCGCATCCAGACAGCGGCGGCGACCGGCGCTCCGTCCGGCATTCCGATACCTGCCGCGGCGGCTTCGGATTGCAGCTCGTAGGTCAACCCGTTCAAGTCGCGGCCCTGGCGATAGTGCAGGAAACAACGCACCGCGGAAAGGAACTCAAGCGCGGCATTGCACTCCGCGCGGAACGCGCCCGGCAACAGGTTTTCCGGAGCAGGCCAGGCACCTGTCTTCTCCAGTTCTGAAATCAGGCTGAGCCAGCACGCCACTTGGTAATCACGCAGCCCGCCCGGACTGTCCTTGATGTTCGGTTCCAGGTGAAAAATGGTGTGTCCGAATTTCTTGTGACGGGCCGAGGTCAGGTCGATCAGCCGCTGCTGAAGTTCCAGCGCCTCGCGCGCCACCATTTTTGGAATCGCCTGGGAATGCAGTTGCTCGAATAACCTGGCATCGCCGCAGAGGTGGCGGCAGTCGAGCAGCGAAATATTGAATTCGAGGTTGTCGCGGTGAAGCTTGCCGCACTCCGCCAGAGACCGGGTGGTAGCGCTGAGACGAAGATGGAGGTCCCAGAGAGCCTGCGAGATCGGGGAGATGACCCGCTTCTGCGCACCTTCACTCAGGGCCGATTCGTGCAGGAATAGGATATCGACGTCGGATTGCGGAAATAGTGCGCGCCGTCCGTATCCACCAAGCGCGGCGATGCACAGGCGATCGCTCGATCCCGGAGAAACCATGTTCCATAATTCGCTGATTACGGAATCGGTTAGGTCCGAGCGCTCATGGATCGCAGCCTGTCCGTCGTGGGAGCGCTCAAATCTTTGTCGTATCTTCTCGGACTCGGCCTGGTACGCGTCCTGTGATATCGCGCTATTCGCCAGCACGGGCATTGAACTCCGGTCTCCAGATGTGATTCGGCATCACCGGCCTGCCATTCGGATCACTGCAACGGGGCCAGTTGCTTCGACTTTGAAATCGGGGACACACGAGGAAGCTCGCCCGGGAGCTAATTATGCGATTTCCGCTCCGCTATGGCTAATCTATAGTTTTTATCCGGACGATTCAGAACGGTTATAGGCCTTCCGGGACATCGCGGCGGTCTGGCTTCAGCGCAGCCAGGTCAGTAAAGCGCTTTCGGCATAAAGAATGACAGTGATCACGGCCATCATTTCCAGTATGACCGGGGTCAACTCCTTAATCCACTGTACGGGAGTGTAATTCGCATCCACATCTCGCTGAATAAAGGCATAAGCCACAACCGATTGCGCGGACCCAATATGCGTCCAGCAACCGCCCAGGGCGTAACCGGCAATCTGTGCCATAGCGAAAAGGTGCAGCGTCGCAGTCTCCAGATTGTGCAGACCGTGAGAGGCGAAGTCGGCCACAATGTTGTTGTCCAGTATCGCGGAAAGAAAGGTACAGCCCAGAAATTGAGCAAAGGCAACGTGAGCTCGGCCCAAAGTCTCGATGCCGTAATGAATCAGCCCCTGCATTTGTCCGAAGAAGCCACCCTTGGTCAGAAGCGTGATCGACAGGAACAACGGAAACAGGAAATAGTATTCGGCGTATTCGTGCCTCGCATCCCGTAGCGCCAACGCGCGCATTTTTGGGATGCGGGCAATGCCGAGCACCGCCACTGCAAATCCTGCGAAGGATGCCAGAAAAAGCGGCATCTCATTGTGGAATCCGTGGAAGATAAGCAGGCCGACAAACGGCACCAGCGCCAGCGCCCCGATCTTCTGTGCGCGCTGTCGAACATGCGCCAGGGCCGCGAGTGTTTCGTCGACCGACCGTTCCGCCACCAACGCGCCGGCACGATCCCCGGCCGCGTCGAGGATGTAATGACGATCGAGCGCATCGGCAAGATCTTCGCTTACCAAATGACCCAGCAGCCGCTTTCGGATGGCTTCGGGCACGCCTTCGCGGACCAGCGCGAGGCCCAGGGAATCGCCGCCGCGGAGCCGTTGCAGCACAAGTTCGGCGCGGTCTCCCAATTCGGCCGCATTGTCTTCGACGAGTTCGACCGGCGTGAGCACCTCGCTGTGCCGTGTAGCCTGAAGAAATCGAACGTCCTCGGCGTTGGCGTCAATCACATCCATGGTGTCGAGATTGACCTGCCGGCCACGCAGCCGCTTGCGAATATGGCGGGCGACCACGAGGTAACAGGCAATCGCAACGGGAGAGCAATAGATAAGAAAGAAGACGTTTCCGAGCAGAGGATGCAGGTTCGCCTTCATGATGAGGTTCGGCGGCTCGCCATAAGCCAGCCAGATGCCGCAGATGGTGGTCACCGTGGTGCAAACCATGACCGCATGACGGATATCCGCCATGGGAGCCGCTGCCAATAACAGAATGATGACTAGAGTCCGGATGGTCAAACCGATCATCGAGACTCCGTCGAGGACGCCCGAAGCAAGCGCTACCACTGCGGTCACCGCAATCACGGTAGACAGAATTTCTCCCCGGTAGCGCCGCAGCAGGGAAAAGGTGAGGCCTTCGAGCAGACGGGTTTGAGCAATTACGGAAACGAAGAATGTTAGGCCCAGGATGAACAGCATGGTGTCCGCGTGGACCAGATCATCCAGTCCGTGGAATGAAAGCAGGTGGTTTTGCGTCCAGTGCCACCAGCCGTGCTGTGCAATCTCGATATGCCACTCTGAACTCGGCAGCCCGCAGAATGTGGCGATCACGATCAACAACATTCCGTAAGTTAGCGCGTTCTTGTGGATCTGATATTTGAAGGAACCGAACAGGAAGAGTCCGAGGATGGTGGTCAGCACTTCCGACGCCAGCAGCCACATGGGAAGGGCCTGGGTCCGTCCCATGAGCAACAGCATGCCCGCAACAACGGCACAGCCCAATACGAAATTCCGTCCCGACAACATCACCACGGACGGAGATTGTGGCGCGCCACCCGAAGGCGGAGCCGTAGGTTGCCGGTCCATAATTTCTTGACCGATGAATCTTTGGGCGATGATTTCTTGAGCGACGATTTGCGGATCCCTTCTTCCGTGCCGGGGCGCGCCGGTGTCCCGCCCTGCTGTTCCAGTGGAAGCCCCCTGGCCGGGACTAAACCGCCTGTCTCAAGGACCCGTCACGGCGTGAGGCAGACAACGAACTCCAGCGGATTGGCGGGCTGATGAGCCAAACAACCAATCCTCTGTGATCTCCGCATAGTACTTAGCCACGATCGGTGCATTAGAGCGCCGCCACTCCGCGCTCCTGGTTTCGAATCCGAATGGCCTCATCGACTTTGGAAAGGAAGATTTTGCCATCGCCGATCTTTCCTGTGCCGGCGCTCTGCACAATGGCATCGACGGCGGCGTTGACGAGGTTGTCGGCCAGAACCAGTTCCAGTTTAATCTTGGGCACAAGGTCGACCGTATATTCGCGGCCACGATAGACCTCGGTGTGGCCTTTCTGCCGTCCATGCCCGCGCACGTCGGATATCGTCATGCCGTCAACTCCAAGTTCCGTAAGTGCTCCCTTGACGGCTTCAAATCTGGAAGGCTGAATAATCGCTTCAAGTTTGGTCATTATGGGTTGTCCTCAGACATTCGAATTTCAGAGCTCACAAACTGCAAAATCGTAATTCCTCACTGTGTGGCGACCGCAGGCCGTAGTTCATATTTCGTCCAACCCTTCGATCGCGTCCGAAGGTGATATCCAGGTTTTCCTGGTTCGAACTATAACGGGAAGCGGAGCTAGGCTCCTCGAATGGGGGCTTTCCCCATCCTTTGGGGCCACGCGCGCAGGACGGAAATTCCAACCGCCAGCAAACAGCCTGCAATTACTGGCAGAACAGGAGCGTGACCGGCGACCACCAGGAAGAGGCCGATGATTACGGCCCACGACCAGGCCATTCGCTGTTTCTTCAGGATTTCGAGCAACGTATCAAGCATGGAATGCTCCTCTCACACTCTCTCTACCAACGAACATGGAGCAGAAGGGCTCCAATCACCGCCGCCAGACCGGTGCCTGCAATCAATAGCCCGGGGTTGCTATATGGTTTGTTAAACCAAGGTCGGGCGATTCCATTTCGTTCGCGCACCCGCTCTTCCTTGAGCAACTGGGTCAACATTTTGCGCTGCTCCAGGTTACCCACGCAGCGCAATGCTTCCTGTGCGGCGGCATATCCCTTCTGGGGAATGCGCAGCTTGAAGTTCAATTGTGCCAGCGTGTAGTGCGCAGCGAAACTGTCCGGTTGAAGTCGGGTCGCCAGTTCGAGATGATCAATCGCCGGATAAATTCTGTTGGTCAACGCATTGGCGAGGCCCATAAAAACATGGGCCTCTGCAAATGATGGTTCAATTTCGGTGCAGCGGGCGAGCGCAGTCAGCGCAGTTTCCGCGTCACCGGTTTGAAGCCGTTCCACACCTTCCCGGAAGCATGCCAGCGATTCCGGCGTGACGTCAAGCATCGGCGGGCACTGCCAGGTAAGGGAATGTCCGCCCAACTCACCGTTGATGGGAAAGGCATTTGTCATTATGCGGTCTCCCGTGCAACTTGCAAGCCCGGCTTGACGCCAGCCGCTGCGCCACCGTAGGAGGTGTCTGGTTTCAGTACGAACTCGGGATAGCACAGGGCTCCCATTTCAGGGATGTCCAGGCCTTCGAGTTCATCCGCCGCCGCGGACCGCTGTCCGACGATGAAGTGAATCGCCAGGTTGCCGACATACGAGAGGGAAAAGACAAATCCCAGCAAGGTTGCCACGCCGATTAACTGAGCCACCAGTTGCGTGGAATCTCCGTAAAAGAGCCCCTTGACGCCGTTGGTGCCATCGGCAAACAGGCCTACCGAGATTACTCCCCAAATTCCGTTGGCGCCGTGAACCGAGATGGCGCCGACCGGATCATCCACGCGCAGAACGCGGTCGACGAATTCGACGCTGACGCAAACCAGCAATCCAGCGATGAAGCCGATGATGGTCGCCCCAAGCGTATTGACGTAACCGCTGGGAGCGGTAATGGCTACCAGACCCGCCAGTAGACCGTTGCCCGTCATGGAAGCGTCGGGCTTGCCGTACTTGATCCACATATAAAACAATGCGCCAAACGAACCAGTACATCCTGCGAGCATGGTGTCTACGGCGATGGTGCCGATACGTAGCGCGCCGGAAGCACCGAGCGTGCTGCCGGGGTTAAACCCGAACCAGCCGAAAGCCAGGATGAAACAGCCAGTCAACACAATCACCATGTCATGTCCAGGCATGGCATTCGAGGAACCATCGCGATTGTACTTGCCGATGCGAGGACCCACGATGAGAGATAAAGCCAGGGCCGTCACGCCACCCACCGCGTGCACAACCCCCGAGCCGGCGAAGTCCGCGTAACCCGCGCCCAGTCCATAATTGGCGCCAAGCTTGGAGAGCCATCCGCCGCCCCAGGCCCAGTTTGCAAACATGGGATAAGTAAGCGCGCCGAGGAAAACGGATGAGATGCAGAACGCCACATACTTCCAGCGCTCAGCCGCCGCTCCGGTCACGATGGTCAGTGCAGTGTCCATGAAGACCATCTGGAACAGAAACAGAACCATGACGCCGACGTCATAGGTTGCACCGGAGAGGAAGAATCCCTTCGTGCCCCAAAGGCCCCAGTCGTGTCCGAGCAGGTGAATAGTGAACTCATGGTTAAGCGGGCTGACGCCGCCCAGCATTGAGGTGCCGGCAGCTCCACCCATCTGGATGGCATATCCGCATACCCAGTAAGCAAACAAGCCGAAACCGTAAACCATGAAGTTCATCATCATGGTGTGATTGCCGTTCTTGGCCCGGCACAGTCCGGTTTCGACGATGGCGAAACCAGCCTGCATGAACATGACCAGAAAGCCCGTGACCAGCGTCCAGGTAAAGTTGATCGCGATACGGTTCTGTCCCGCCTGGTTCACCAGATCTACCAGGGTTAGGGGTTTGGTCGGATCGGCGTGAACCACGTCATTTGCCGTGCCGGTCTTGGTACCGCTGGGGTCGCCGGCGGCCAGATCGTCGGCCGTGGGACCGCTAACGTTAATAGGCGCGTCCACCGCGAGAGGCGGAGGCGCCGGAGCGGCTGCCGGCGCGCTGGGTGCTGCGGCTTGCCCCTGTGCCCAGGCTGGCAGACCACATACAAGCAGCGCGATGACCGCCGTCCACAGATATGGTTTTAACCAAGTGCTACGTTTCATTCCGTATCTCCTCGTGAGGTTGGACGCGGGCTCTGTCGAACCCTGCGTTCCGATGTCGTAAGTCTCCAGCCGGGCTGTACCGATGCGACCTTACTGCTTCCAGACCGCTTCCTTCTGATGAGCCTTGTTCAGCAGGCCGAGAATCGCGAACAGCGTGATGCCGATTCCCAGAATGCAGAGAAACATCCGTGCTCCGTTGGACGAGGTCATACCGAGCCCGATAACCGGAAGCAACCATCCGAAAAGCGCCAGCAAAACTCCAACTAGCTTCATGTTTTCCCCTCTTTAAGTGGACAATGTGAATTCCCGAATGCTAAACCGCTTTGATCTTGTAAAAGCCAGCCGCAGAGCCGACGAGCAATCCTGCTCCGACGATGGCGAAAACGATGCCGAGTCCGCCGCCGTTGTGGAGACCCGCGACAAAAGAAGTAAAACCGATCAGAGTCGTAGTCAGATACGTTCCTTGCTTGGCATTTGAGCCCATTGCTTTGCTCCTTACGTCGAGTATTTGAACCGGGGTCAGTTTTGGACCCCGGCTGTTTGGTGCATTTGAGACGAAAGTCAAAAACTGGCTCCAGCGAAAATCGTCGTTGCTTTTTGCATCCACGCTTTTTGCATCCACGACTGGTGTGGGCACGGCTTAGGCCCCGGCACTAGGGTGGTTTGAGTTGAACCCATTCCGTGGCATCGTTACTTGGCATCCGCGCTGGTGAACGCGTATACCATCCCCAGAGTCACAGTGTTCTGCGAATCCCTGAGCCCGATGACGTGGTCCGGAAAAACATTCTGGTCTGACATGTCCCGCCGGAATTCCAGACGAGTCATGAGCTTGCTCGCCAACATGCGCTGCGCCGTGATCGTAAATTCGCTCAGGTGTTCCGGCGTTCCAGTCTGCGTGCCGCCGTTGTCGCTGAAATACTCGCCGCGGGTGGCGAATGCCCACTTGTCGTTCGGGGCATATTTGATATAGCCGGCGATGCCGCTCCAATGAGCCGAATTCGGGCTCAGGGTGAGATGATCGTGGCCGTAGTCGTAGTTCGCCATCAAGGAGAGCTTGGCGTTGGGTGAGTATGTCAGCACCGTATCGGAAAGGTGCCTGAAATGTGAGTTGTCATTGAACTGCTCAGGACCCACCAGGTAATTTTGGATCAGGCTGAACTTCGCGTTGGGTGTCCATGCGGCGCTGAAGCCGGTGGTCTTGCCGCTGTTGTTGTCGACGCTGTTATTCCAGCCGTTCACCAGGTATCCGGTTACGGCGAATTTAGGATTGAACGCGTATTTTGCGCTGGCCCCGAAGTGGAAGTAAGGAATGGCCAATGCGAACAGCAGTCCGCGCGAATAATTCCAGTTGTCCTTGGTCTCGATCACTTCCGCGCCCGCCGGCGTCACGAACTTGCCAACATTGATCTGGAGGCCCTTGCCCACCGGCGCCAGGTACTCCAGATAGCCTTCTTTCAGGTATTGATCGAAGTTCGACTCGGTCGGGTACGCGCCGGGTTCGGACGAATTGATGATATTCATCGCCTGTCCAAAGCCCAAAGCAATGTGATAACCCAGGCGGCTCGCCGTTGCATCCGGCGTCTTGTCAGCCACCAGTTCGATCATGTTCAATCCGAACTGGCCTGAGTTGATATCAAAGTTGCGAAAGGCGGTGGTGCGGCCGATCGGCTGGTTTGAGTTGTAACCGTAGTAGACATCGACGAATCCGCTCAGGGTGGTTGGTCCCAGCAGACCGGCAAGTCCGGTCGGAGCCGGAGTGGCACCCGGGGCTGGAGTGGCGACCATAGCTTGGGCGGGCACCGGAGCAGGCACTGCCGCCGCTGCTTTCTGCGCCTCCATTTGACTGCGAAGATCGGCCAGTTGTTTTTCCAGAGAGTCAATGCGGCCGGCCAGGTCCGGCGCCGGTTCGCTTTGAGCCATCGACCGGGTTGCCGAACTGCAAAGGATCCCAAGAGTGACAGCTAAAACAAAAACCCTCCAGCGGAAGGCACAGTTCATCGAGACAACTCCATTCTCCCCCGGTCATCAATGCAGCCACAAAGTTGCACTGCCCGTAACCAGCGTGGTGCACAGTACCGCCCTGCGCCCTTTTGAGTCCAATGCATAATTCTTTTCGCGCCTATCACAAATACTTTTAAAAACATAAATTTATGGATGAGATAAGCGAAATTTATTAAACCGTCAAAGTAGAGGACTCATCCGCGCCTTCTCCGCTCCGCTTTTGGAGAGACAGTGTGGGATTTGTGAGACCTCCTGGAACTTCCGTGTTCGAAGTGCGAGCACAAGAAAAATAAGAGACAATGTACCGTGGTACACTGGTACCATGAAAAATGATGGAGCCGTATTAGTGGAGCGCGTCCAAACCGGCGTCCGGATAGAAAAGCGCCTGCTCAAGGTTCTCAAAGGCTTCGCGGAGTTTCACGATATGACGCTGGGCGATCTACTGGAAGGAATCGTTCTTCATGCCTTCGACGGCAAAACTCCGTTCAGTCAGGGGTCTCTGGACCGGATCAAGGCACTGAAAAGCTTCTATGGTCTGGACCTGGAATCGAGTTCCAGCCATCGCTTGAAAGAGCACGGCTTCAGGAAGAATGAGACCAAACGGCGGCCCTCGCGATGACCGATCAGGAACTCATCCAGCGTCTTGATAGCGGCACCCTCCCGCATGAGGGAATTCATCATCGCGAGCATGTTCGGGCGGCCTTCCTCTATCTGACCGAGTACCCGGTTCTTGAGGCGCTCCAGGCATTCTCCAAAGCCCTGCGACGGCTCGCGGAAAATCGCGGCAAGCCCCAGGCCTACCACGAAACCATCACATGGGCTTACGTCCTGTTGATTCAGGAGCGCATGAAGCGAGTTGGAAAGAAACAGGGGTGGGAGGAGTTTGCAGAAAACAATTCCGATCTTCTGGCGTGGCAGGATGGCATCCTGGCGCGCTACTATCGCCCCGAGACCCTGGCATCCGATCTGGCAAGAACCGTCTTCTTATTCCCCGACCGGATTTGAATGTAGGCGCGAGCGCCCCACTCGTGCAGGGATTACCACCAGCGACGTGGGGACAACCGCCCCGGTTGTCCAGTCGAGCGCAGCTCGGCAGTACTTGCGGACAAAAAATAGCGGAGCACCGCTCCGCCAGACAGCCGGCGAGACGCCGGCGCTACTCTACCCCTCGTTTCCATACACCGGAAGGACTGCGCCATTCACATCCCTGCCGGCATCACTGACCAGCCACGCAATTAAACTCGCGACCGCAGCCGGACGAACCCATTTGGAGAAGTCCGAATTCGGCATGGATTTCCGGTTCGCCGGCGTATCCATGGTCCCCGGCAAAATCGCGTTGGCGGTAATTCCGGCATCCTTATTTTCCTGCGCGATCGTTCGGATCAGCGAAACCATGGCGGCTTTGGAAGCGCTGTATGCTCCCACCCCAGCGCCGGGCTCCAGCGCCGCCCGACTGCCGATCGCAACAATGCGTCCATTGCCGGCCTTCCGCATTACAGGAATTGCGGCGCGCAAAATATAGAAAGCGCTGTTCAGATTGATATCGAACATTTGCTGGAAGGTGGCGTCATCGGTGTCGGCGATCGACTGCCCTCCCGCGAAGCCGCCCACGGTGTGCGCCAGAATATCGAGTCTGCCGAAGCGGGAAACGACGGCATCCATCGCCGCCTTGGCGCCGCTGGCGGTCGAGATCTCTCCCGGCAACGCAGTAAAGTTCGGACTGGAGAAATCTGACTGCTCAATTTTTCGTGACAAGCCAACCACTATAGCGCCGGCATCGAGCAACGCCTGCGTGACCGAGGTGCCCAGACCCCCGTTGGCTCCCGTAACCAGCGCAATTTTGTCCTTCATATTTTGTCCTTCATATTTCTTGCCATTCTTTCAATTTCCGTCTCGGCTGTTTGATTCTGCTCGCAATCAAAAGTAACGGAGAAGTAGCGATTTCTCCGGAGCAAACCTCATGGATTTTGACAAAAACTGTCAGCCCATTGATTGAGAGTGTCATTCCAAGGGTTCGCCGATTCTTGAGTGACCGGGCGTCACATGTAACCTCCTGATTCTACAGCCATCCGAAATTTCTAATTTCTCTTCGAGGTGGCCCCTCAAGTGCGGGTCTCAGCGAAGCGAAATAAAGTATGAACCGCGTTCGGGGGCTCTCTTGGGAAAAGGTAATCGGCGATACAAACGGATCAAAATGGTTTTGCCGGTGCGGATTGTGGGGAAAGACTCCGCCAATAAACCTGTAAACGAACTGGCGCACACTCTGGACATTACCCCGAATGGAGCCAGACTGGGCGCGGTTCATCACGCCCTGAAAATAGGGGACAAACTGACCCTGCAATATCGGCAGCGTCGAATCCAGTTCAAGGTAGCCTGGGTAAAGCCGATGGACGGGGCCCGCGAGTATCAGGTTGGACTGGAAGGGCTCGGCACTATGGGCGAAAACTGGGGGCTGGAGCTGCCTGAGTCTGATCTGGTCGATGAATTTGAGAAGGCCGCGGCCGCACGTCCCTAGTCTGGATCGTCGTTAGTCCTTAGCCTTTGGTCGTTGGCTAATCCATTGCATCTTGACCCAACGACCAATCAAGCGGCAGCGCCGTAGAGTTCGCGTAACGATTTCACGTTGGTCGCGGGTTTTTCGTGGAGCAGCAATTCCGTAGCCTGCACCCGGCGATCGCCGTGAAACCAGCGCTGCACCACATCGTCGTGCAGGAAGTTGGCCAGGGCGAGCAGGCTCATGCCCTGGTGGTGGGCCATCCAGCAGCGCACCAGTTCATGACGATGGCGCCAGGAGCTGCGGCCGGCATTCGTTGTGTAATCGGCTGATTCGTAGAAACCGTACGGACCCAGCCATCCCTCGCCTTCCATCCGGCGCAGATTCCGCAAGGCTCCTGAAGGATCCACGTGCAGTCCCAGAAAAGTGGAATAAGGCGAGATCACCAGCGACGTCGCATCGCCCCGGTACAGGGAAATGTCAGGCAGACCGAATGCCTGGTACTGATAATTCCCCGAATCATCGCGCTTCGCATAAGCCGATTCAGAAATTCCCCAGGGCACGCCCTTCTGGTTGGCATAAATCTGTTGCAGGCGCACGGCTGCCACACGCGAATTGTCCAGAAGAGTATTGGGATAGGTGCGCATCCACAGCACCGGCATCAGGTACTCAAACATGGTGCCGGTCCAGGAGAGCAGGATCGGGTATCCGTGCTCACGAGTGTGCGACCTGCCGAGCTGAAACCAGACGTCCTGCGGAATATCTTCCTTGGCGATGGCGGTGAACACGGCGATGCGGGCTTCCGACGCCAGCAAGTCGTAACAGGCGGATGCGTGTTTTTCGTTTTCCACCTCGAAACCGAGTGACAGCAGCTTGCGGTGCGGATCGAGCAGGAATCGGAAATCCATGTCGTCGGCGAACTTTTCCGCCGCGGCAGCGATTTCTTTCAGATCATCGATCAGTTCCACCGCCCGCGAGCGCGCATCCGGCAACATATCCAGAAGCGCCTGATAAAGCTCTTTGCGCTCCCCCGCTCCGTTGGAGTGGTCGAGAGCAAACCGCAGGCGAGCCGTGAGTTTGTCTACAACCATTGGCAAGGTCTGTATGGTCATGCTCTGGGAATCGAACTTGAAGTCCAGCGTGATGTCTTTCCATAGGGGAATAAACTCCGGCAGCATCCACGGAGCGTAGACTTGCACTGCCTTCCTCAGATTTCTGACCCGGGAAAGAGATTCAGCAGCAAACCAGCGCACATCCGATTCGTGCCTGAGGGCTTCCTGTCTCCAGGTCGGTCTCCAACAATCCTTCTTCGGACGGCGCCAGCAGACGCTGAAGCCAGCTTTTCTTTTGGATCTCTTCTTCAAATGTGCGGAAGCGTTTGGCCGGGAACGCATGCCGCTCTACCAGAACTCTGAGATTGTCCGCCAGGCCATACGCCAGTCGCTGTTCCAGCAGCGGACGCTGCAAGACATCGAGGCAACCCTGCCGCAAGGTCCACAGCGAAGCCACCAGATTGCCGCTATCCACCGCGGAGACAAAGCGCGGCCGTAACGGCTCGAGCGTTCGCGTGTCATACCAGTTCAGCAGGTGGCCGTGAGACATCTCAAGCGTTGCCATGGTTCCCAGCGTTCGCAACGTTTGTTCGGCAAATTCCGGCACTGTCAGAAATCCGAATTCACACGCCACCTGCCGGGCATTCAACAGAAAGCCCAGGTTGGTCGGCGACATGCGGCCGGCGACGACCGCAGGCTCAACCTGCACATTGTCCGGAATCAGCCAGTGGTGCTCCTCCGTGCTGAACTCGGCAAAATAGCGCCAGGTGTGGAGCGCGGTCCGGGACAAAAACATTTCGTCTTTGTCGGACGTTTCCGCACGCACGGTTCGTGTCGGCAGGTTCAGCCACATCGAAATCCATTTGCTGCAACCCCATAACAGTAGAATCGGCAGCGCCGCGAAGAAAGCGCGGCGACGGGTGAAAAATACCAGAACGCCCAGGGCCAATGCCAACGCCGGGATCCATTCCAGATAGATGTCCACCGGCGTCCGTTTGCGCGTGCTGAGTTCGGTTTCTGCGGCCGTCTCCCATTCCAGCAGGCGTCGCCGCGTCACCAGCGCTTCGCACCAGAGTTCGCACCACGGCATCGAGTGAAAGCAACATCTGATGCGGAAGAAACGAGAGCGTGAAGAACACGCTGGCGTTGGCCGTCAGCAGGGCCGACCGGGCGTCCTTGACCAGTTGCGACTTCCGCTCGAACGCAGCTCTTACCAGGTTGAACAGGAACTGGAACCACGTCGGCACGAACAGAATGCCGAGGGTCGCGAGCGTCCAGTAGAGCGGATTTCCGGGCAGTGCCAGCCAGCCAAAAACCAGCAGCAAAAACGTAGCCGGTTCCACCAGGCTGCGGCGCAGGTTGTCCAGAATCTTCCACTGCGAAACCAGCGAGATAGGATTCGGCACTTTTCGTCCCGACTCATCCGGCACCTTGGATAGCAACCAGCCCGTGATCTGCCAATCGCCGCGCAGCCAGCGGTGTTTGCGCCGGTTGTAGGCGCTGTAGTGCGAAGGATAGTCCTCGATGATCTCGATATCAGTGGCCAGGCCGGCTCGCGCGTAAGCCCCTTCGATCAGATCGTGACTCAGCAGAGCATTGCGCGGAAAACGGCGGTCGAGTACGCTATGCACCGTATCCACTTCGTAGATGCCCTTGCCGGCGAAGATGCCTTCGCCGTAAAGGTCCTGGTAGACATCGGAGATGGCGCGAGTGTAGATGTCGAACCCGGTCTCGCCGGAGTAGAGGCTGGCCAGTCGCGAACGCGAAGCGCTCTGAACGCTCACTCCCACTCGCGGCTGAAGAATGCCGTAGCCCGCGACCACGATATTCTTCTCAGGGTCGGGATCGACGATCGCCTGGTTCAAGGGATGGGCCATCGCGCCAATCATGCGATCGGCCGATCCACGCGGCAATTCCGTGTCCGCGTCGAGCGTGATCACGAAACGGATGCGCGGCAGTATGGAAAGATCGCCGACCTTTACCGGGAAGCTGTCATGCTCGGCCCGCAACAGCTTGTTCAGGTCCATCAGCTTGCCACGCTTGCGTTCCCAACCCATCCACACTCTTTCGCGCGGGTTGTAAACCCGGTGGCGATGGAAAAGCAGAAACGAACCCGAGGCCTGGCTGGCGTACTTATCGTTGAGTTCGCGCACCAGCTGCGCACAGTACTCGATCACCGGATCATCCTCGGCGGCGGGCACCGCGGAATCCGGCAAGTCGGTGAGCAGCGCGAAATGAATGTTGGGATCGTGATTGCCCAGGTAACCGCACTTCCAGATCTTCGACCAGGCGGCGAACCTGCTGCTGGTTGAACAGCATGCTGGGGATCGCTACCAGCGTGGCGCAGTTGTCGGGCACTCCCTCCGAAAAATCAAGCTTGGGCAAAATCTTCGGTTCGAGAAGGGAAGTGATCAGATAGTTCACCAGCTGGATTGCGCTCTGCGAACAAGGCAGAAGCAACATCACCATGGAGAAAAGAATCAGTCCGGGCGAGGTGTAAGTGTTGGTCAGCAGCAGCACGATCGCGGACATGATGGCGAGCGTGAGCACTTCAGTGCCCGGCAAATAGTACTCATTCGGGTGCCGCTGCAAAGAAGATGTGATCCACTGCCCGAACGGAGGGGAGAATCCGACTTTCTGGTGCAGCGCCGGAGCACCTTCAGCGAGAAGGTAGTATCCGACATGGCCTACCCGGGCGGCCACGCGCGGACTGGCATGGGTTTCCTGATGCGCGGCGCGAGCCAGAGCCAGAGCTGCGGTGGCGACGTCTCCTTCGCTCAGATCGGAGTGTTGTGCGATGTTCGCGATTTCGGTGCGGTAGAGATCGCGGCTCTCGAAGTCCATGCGCCCATAGGCGCCGGCCGGATCCTGACGCAGCAGACGGTCAAACAAGACCATCGGTTCGAGAAGTTCTTTCCATGAAGCGTGGCTGATATCGCGCAGGCTTCTCACACAAATGCCAACTCCGTATGAGCCCTCGGGGTCATCCGCCACTTTGGAACCGCGGGCCGCGATCTCTTCCAGCAGAACCAGCTTGAGCGCCGGAACCAGCGCCCACAGTTCGACCACCTTCAGCGGTGTGTTCTGCTGAAACGCCTGCACATACGCCACCAGCCCGGCTTGCGTGAAGTCGTATCCGCTGGTGGATAGGTATCCTGCCGCCAGTGCAACCACACGGGGAGCGGTGGCGCCGTCAGGCGTGCGCACGTGCGGAAGCTTGCGAACCAGCTTAAAGCCATCTTTCGTGGCTCGCAGGTCGGCATGCAGCAGGCGCAGGTTGTCGTTTATCCAACGAAAGTCGTCGCCCACCGTTTCCTTGGGCCCAGGGCGCTGAAAGGCTCCCAATACCGGGCGGATCGCGCGCGTGAGCGCTCTATAGCGTTCGGAGAAAAACCGGGGAGATTTGGTGTCGGGCAGCCAGACCAGCCTGCGCCCCAGATCGGCCGCTGCGGAACTCAGCGCCTCCAGATTGGGGACAGGTTCGTTCGAAGGCTCGGGCTGACGATCCGCGTCCGCGCCCAACATTTCGATATGGGTATCTGGTGGCATCCGTTGAACGCGATCCTAAATAATTAACGATAACTGGCGGCCTGCAACTCGAACATTTCCTTATACCGTCCGCCCAGCAGCGCCAACTGGTCGTGACTTCCTTCTTCCGCGATCTTGCCCTTTTCCAGCACTACGATGCGGTCGGCCATGCGTACGGTTGAAAAGCGGTGAGAAATAAAGAGGGCCATTTTCCCGCGGGTGAGTTCGGCGAAGCGCTGGAAAACTTCGAACTCGCTGCGCGCGTCGAGCGCGGCGGTGGGTTCATCCAGAATAAGAAGCTGCGCATCCCGCAAATAAGCTCGCGCCAGCGCAATTTTCTGCCACTCGCCGCCGGAAAGATCGACACCGGTTTCGAAGCGCCGGCCCAGCATCTGATCATAACCGCCGATCTTCGCGATCACCGCGTCCGCCAGGCTTTTTTGGGCCGCGTCTTCGAGCAACTTTCAGGTCGTCAATTTCCTCAATCCGCCCCACCGCAATGTTTTCACGCGCCGTCATCTCATAGCGCATAAAGTCTTGAAAGATAACGCCAATCTCGCGATACAGATCTTCCAGACGATACTCTTTCAGGTCAATGCCGTCGAGCAGCACCTGGCCTTCCGTGGGATCGTAAAGCCGCGTGATCAGCTTGACGATCGTAGTTTTGCCCTCGCCGTTTTCTCCGATCAGCGCGACCCGCTCTCCCGGATGGAGGTGGAAGTTCAACCCATTCAAAACCTTCCGCGAACTTCCCGGATAACTGAAGGAAACGTTGCGGAATTCAAATCCGCGGACAATCGGCCGCGGCGCAGGCAACGCGTTTGGCTTGGACTGGATCGTGGGCTGCATATCAAAGAACGCCAGCAGGTCGGTCAGGAAAAGCGCCTGGTCCGCGATGCCGGAAACGGTCGAGAAAATCTGCTGGATATTGGTGCTGGCCTGTTGAATCGCGCCGGACAGCAGGTACCACAGTCCGAGATCGTACACGCCGGTGACTGTTCGCCAGATCACGAATACATAGGCCGAGTAATAGCCAACGAAAGCGATCAACGACAAAAAAGCCCCGGCGATTAATTTTCGCCTCGACAGAGCGACATTCTCGTCGTAGATACCGTCCGAGAGTTTGGTGAAACGCTGGGTGAGAAAACTACTAAGTCCAAATAATTTCAGTTCCTTTGCCGCTTCTTTGCTGCCGCCGACCTGCCGTAGATAATCCAGCTGGCGGCGGACCGGAGTCTGACGGAAATTCTTGGCGTATCCCAGAAACGCGAAATGGCTCTCCCCCAGAAATGCAGGAAGCACTCCGGCAATCAGCAGCAACATCAGCCAGGGCGAATAAACAATGATGGTGACTGACAGTGTAGTCGTCGTAATCGACAACTGGATCAGCCGGCCGATCTGCTGAATCATTCCCAACCGATCCGTCGCCTGCACACGCGCCCGCTCCAGTCGGTCGTAAAAGACAGGATCTTCGTAGGCGATCAAGTCCAATTCGGCGGCGTGCTTCATCACCTGAATGCTTACGTGACGTGTGTACTTGTCGGCGAGCAGCGAGTCCGAGTAATCGATTGCACGGGCCAAAATGCCACCCA
The DNA here is from genome assembly GCA_963795245.1 of Terriglobia bacterium. Classification (GTDB taxonomy): domain Bacteria; phylum Acidobacteriota; class Terriglobia; order Terriglobales; family Acidobacteriaceae; genus JAIQFF01. The sequence goes on from CAWCHA010000003.1 coordinate 595,487, forward strand.
GCACTGCCAGTCCGAATTCGAGACCCACCAGCCACCACAATCGGGGCGACATAGCGTGTGGTGCGCCCGAGGGGTGCTGGATCTCTTGAATGATCAGCTTGGGAACCCAGAGCAGCGCCAGCGGCAGCATTGCAGCGAACAGACGGGAAACCAGTCCGAAAATGACAACTCCCGGGCCTGATTGCCACACAATCTTAAGCACCGGCGGCGTATTTCGGAGAGCTGTAAGACGCTCCTGCCAGCTACTTAAGAAAGTCTTCGGCTCTGCCATGCATGAATCCTAACTAAGTTCGGGGGTTTCTAGAAGCAATACTGGAAAGTTCGCGAAGTGTAGATGCCCAGGGCACTCGTAAGGTTTGTCAGCTCATAGAGTTATGCAGCGTGTGGGGGTAGTAATGCATGTGTGGGGCGGACGCTCTTGTCCGCCGCCTTTGACTTTGTTTTCCGACTTGCTCGACAACAAAAATCAACATCAAAGGCGGCGGACAAGAGTGTCCGCCCCACACAAACGTTGCTATTGAATTCGGATCACCGCCAGGCCATCCGGCGGCAATGTCACGGTCAATTCGCCGTTTTTTAGGTCGTGTTTTTCCGGAGCGCCCAGGACAACCGACTCGCGCAGTTTTTCCAGCTGCGCCTGCGTCGGATAAATCGGCGACCCCATCTTTTCGTACGCCGGATGCGGATCCCCATGGTCGCGGTCGACGCGAGAGATAAACGCGTGCCGCTTCCCGCCGGCATTTTTGAATCGCAACGTCATAGTGCGGGCCGTTCCAGTTTGCTCCGGAGGAACAATGTTCCATACCGCCACCACCAGCGAACCATCAGCGGCGCGCGTGACCAGCGCAGACTCTGAATCCACGGCGAGCCGTTCATTTCCCAGTTGGTGCAGAAGTGTAAAAGCCGCAAACGCTGGTTTCGGAATTCCGCCGGCGGCGATCAGGCCGTAGCCGCCGTAGAACGGTTTTTTCACGATGCCTTGTTCCTCGAACACATCCGAAAAAGTCCAGTAGGACATTTCGTCTACCAGGCCATCACACTGCCGGATGGTGTCGGCCATCCACGGACCCATATAAATGGAGTCGGTAACCTCAGGCTCGTTCTTGTAGCTGGCGTTGAATTCGCTCCAGATCAACGGAAGCGTGGGCAGGGCAGAGGCCTTGATCTGATCGTGGACTTTCTTTACCGAGCGGCACACCATGCGGTCACGCGGAATATTTTCGTTCGTCCCAAACACATCCTGAGCGCCGTCGTTTCCATAGACGTGGGTGGAAACAAAATCAACCGGCACATGTTTTTCGACGCAGTGTTGAATAAAGGCGTCAGCCCATGCGGCCTGCGCGGTCGCTGGGCCGCCGATGCGCAACTTTGAGTTCACGCGCTTGACCGCGGCCGCGCTGTGATCGTAAAGCTCGAAGTAGGTGGGTTGTTTCGGTTCTCCCACCCAGAAGTCGATGTTAGGTTCGTTCCAGACTTCGAAATACCACTGCGCAACCTCCTCGATGCCGTAGCGATCGACCAGATGCTTCGTAAACTGATAGATAAGATCATCCCATTTCGCCCAGTCTTTCGGAGGCGCCACGTTTTGCTTGTACCAGAAAGCATGCGGCGCGTCCTTGGACGCGAGCTTCTTCGGCATGAAACTCAGCTCCACAAACGGACGCACGCCGTTCTGCAAAAGCCCGTCGTAGACCTGGTCCACGTAAGAAAAGTTGTAAACCGGATTGCCCGCGCTGTCCTCGTCGTAGACGCCCATTTCATCCTGAAAGACAGCGTGGAAGCGGATATATTTCACGTCCGTGACTTGCTTGACCCGGCGCAGGTCCTGACGATAACTGTCGCGCATACTCAGCACGGCCCGTCCCGATCCAAACATGTGCTCCCAGAAATGGGGGAAGGGATGTGCAGGCGCCGGCGGCGTCAATCACAATAACGTCGACGCCGGGATTGCTTTCGGCGACCGCGCCTCGGGAAAAAGTAAGTGCTGCGGCCAGAACCAGCAGGAGCAACGCCGCATCATGCATTCTCTTGATCATAGGATTTCGTTCCTGCCTCGTTCAGTGTTGCTTCCTTGATTATTCCGGCTGCCGATTCGGGCCCGCGAGAACGCCCCCATCCAGGACCAGGCTTTGGCCGGTCATGAAACTGGCGGCGCTCGAACACATCCACAGAACGGCTTCCGCCACTTCGCTGGATTCGCCAAACCGGTTCATCGGGTAAAACGCGAGCGACTTCTTTTTCACTTCAGGCTCTCCGAAAAGACGGTTCCCCATGGCTGTTTCGATCGCCGCGGGACAGACTGCGTTCACCCTGATTCCATTTCTTGCGACTTCGATCGCAGCCGCTTTGGTCAACCCCAACACCCCGTGCTTGCTGGCGGAGTAAATCGCGGTGCCGCGGCTGCCGATGAGACCCGCAATCGAAGACATGTTGACGATCGCGCCCCCGCGGCCTTGCTTCAGCATTTGTTGAAGCTCGTATTTCAGGCAAAGCCACGTGCCCTTGAGATTGATATCGATCGTCTCGTCCCATTCTTCCTCGGTCTGTTCGACGATCGGTACCCAGTTTCCTTCAATGCCGGCGTTGTTGAAAGCGTAGTCGAGGCCGCCAAAAGCTTCGACAGTTTTCTCGACCATCGCTTTTACATCGGACGCTTTCGACACGTCGCCGCGCAGAAAAATTCCTTCGCCGCCGGCTGCGCTTATGAGGTCCACGGTCGCCTTTCCTTCATTCTCTCGCCGGCCGGTGACGACGACCCTGGCGCCATTTTTCGCGAAGAGGACGGCAGTCTCGCGTCCGATGCCTGATGTTCCGCCGGTAACCAGCGCTACTTTCCCATCGCATGCCGCCATCGTTTTCCGATCGATTTCGAGCTGGAGAAGCGCGCTCGGGAATCCAATTCATTCGCGCCAGATCGTGCCCACGGCGCAACGTCAAAGATTCTACATGCAAGCGGATCTCGAAGCGTGGGCTACACCACAAGCCACGTGGTGACAACCGCCCTCGGTTGTCCAGTCGAGCGAAGTTCGACGGGTTTCGCTCCAGCACAACCCGCGTTGGGTCTTGATCGAGAAGGGCGCAGAGGAGTGAGCGGAAAACAGGAAAAGCTAGCTCGCCGCCTCGGTGGGCAGCGGATACGAATCTTTTATGTGCTCGTCGAGAGCGCGATTCAGCTGTTGAATCAGGTCCATCAATTTCTTGGGGTCTTGCTCATCCCGCGCTGCCTCAGCCAGATGCTTCCAGCTATGACCATCGTTATTAATATTATTCTCAGTCAGCGTCGACCTCCTGGAAGATATTTTGGCGCTTCCGGAGTGTCTTGCAGTTGTGCTGCCAAAATTAAATGGCATTTATTTTGTGTTAGTTAGGGAAATCGATAAGTCTGGAATTCGCCGAACCGCGCAATTCGTACCTGCTGAATTTCGTGCGAGCGGCACCCAAATCCCGCTTTGAAAATTTCAAATTTGCCGGTTCACCTCCTTCTGCGAGTTTCTCCGAAGCCATTTCGTGCAAGAGCATCTTCTGGGAAACTGCGTCCCGCATCCGTCCCATAAAGAAATTCGATTGGACGAGTTTGGACGCACCGTCTAAGGTTCTCGTCGAGCTGAGGCATCGTGGGCAAGCGGGTCAGTTCAGGGAAAAAATTAACCACGAAGGGCACCAAGGTAACGAAAAGATCTCTGGGCGAGAACCTTCGTGATACTTCGTGTCCTTCGTGGTCGAAGTTTTCGATCCCAATGGAAATACGGGCCTAAAGTCTCCGCACTTTGGTGTAAATGAGCCCGTTCGGAAACTAGGCGTGCCGGGGATTCAGCATTTACACTGTTATCAACACAGCGCAAACTGCGCCCACAAAACCTAACTTGGATTTACAAGAGACCATTCAAACATGAGTCAACCCGCCCCTGCGCAAGATCATAATCACGTTCTGACCCTCGAGGAAATCACCAATCTGGCCGCCGAGGGCGGCAAGTCCGCAGAAACGCTGATGAACGTCGTGGCTTTGATCGCCAAGCGTTTTCAAACCGACGTCTGCTCGGCTTATCTGTTGGAACCCGACCGCGCCAACCTGGTGTTGGCCGCGAGTGTGGGACTTCGTTCGCAGTGCATTGGCACTCTTCGCATGGGGCTGTACGAAGGACTCGCGGGTCTGGTGGCGGAGCGGGTGGGTCCGGTGGCGGTCGAACAGGTAAAAAATCATCCACGCTTTAAATATTTCAGTGAAGCAGGTGAAGACGCTTACCAGTCTTTTCTAGGTGTTCCCCTGGTCGACCGCGGCGTGTTGCAGGGAGTTCTGGTAGTACAGACCCTTGCGCCCCGTGTCTTTCGGGAAGATGAAATTCGAATGCTCAGCGAGGCCGCTGCCCAGGTTGGTTCGGTAGTGAGTGAAGCCCGAACCCTGGACCGCTTCATCGCTCCGGCTCAGGAGCGCCTGTGGGCGCTGGCTCGCAATTTGTGGTGGTGCTGGGACCACGACACCAGCAGTTTGTTTCGCGACCTTGATCCCGTTCGATGGCGGCAGCTCAACCACAATCCCGTCGCGCTGCTTTCGGAGATCCCCCTGGCCGTAATGGAACGCCGCGCCCGGGAACTGGTACTGCACAGCCGCATCAACTACGCCTACCGCCGGCAACGCGAATATCTTGACGCCGACCGCACCTGGGGAGCGCGCAACGCAGGAATTCTGCGGCCTCGTCCGGTGGCGTACTTCTCCGCCGAATTCGGTTTGCACGTTTCCATTCCGGAATATTCCGGCGGCCTGGGCGTGCTGGCCGGCGACCACGTCAAGAGCGCTTCCGATCTCGGAATTCCTTTGGTTGCCGTGGGACTCTTCTACGGACAGGGATACTTCCGGCAACGCCTCGATTCCGCAGGTTGGCAGCAGGAAGAATATATCCAGACCGATGTCAACAAACTTCCCATGGAAGCGGCCATCGGAACGAACGGGGAACCAGTAACCATTCAGGTTGAAACCCGCGGCGGACCCATCCGGGCGAAAGTCTGGCGCATGCGGGTTGGACGCTGCGATCTTTATCTTGTCGACTCCAATATCGAAGGCAATCATCCCGAGGATCGTGAACTCACCTCCCGCTTGTATGGTGGCGATTCTCGCATTCGTATCCGCCAGGAATTGCTGCTGGGCATTGGCGGCTTCCGTGCTCTCCGGGCCATGGGCATTACGCCCGGCGTTTTGCACATGAATGAAGGGCATAGCGGCTTCGCCATTCTGGAAGCGATTCGCGACCGTATGCAGAGCGAGGGCATTGCTTTCGACCATGCTGCCCGCCGGGTCTCCCGCACCGCGGTTTTCACAACCCACACGCCCGTTCCAGCCGGACACGACCGCTTTCATCTTGAACTGATGGAAGAGCATCTCGGTCCCATGCGCGAAGCCCTGGGCATTTCGCGCGACAAACTAATGGAGCTGGGACGCGAAAATCCCGGCGATCCCAACGAAGATTTCTGCATGACGGTTCTGGGTCTGCGGCTCGCCCGCCGCGCCAACGCAGTCTCGGCTTTGCACGGAGAAGTTTCGCGTCACATGTGGACTGGCATCTTCCCGGGCAAGCCGGAGGATGAAGTTCCCATCGGACACATCACCAACGGCGTACACGTCCCGTCATGGCTGGCGCCCCAGATGTTCCGCCTGTACGACCGCCATCTGGGAACAGGCTGGCAGCAGAACAACGCCGATCCCGCGATCTGGGAGGGAATCGAGAACGTTGACGATGGAGAATTGTGGGAGACCCATCTTCACCTCAAATCGCGTCTCCTGGATTTTGTGCGGCAGCGGGTCATGGAACAGGCCGAGCGCCGCGACGAGCCTTCTGAAACCCTGCAACGCCTCGGCCGGGTACTCAGTCCGGACGCACTGACCATCGGATTTGCCCGCCGCTTTGCCACCTACAAACGGGCTGACTTGATCCTGGCCGACATCCGAAGACTCGCATCCATGGTGAATGACCCCAAACGTCCGGTGCAGTTCATCTTTGCCGGAAAAGCGCATCCCCGCGACGAACCCGGCAAGAAGATGTTGCAGGAGATCGCGAAACTTATGCGCAATCCCGAGTTCGCCGACAAATTTGTCTTCGTCGAAGACTACGACATCAATGTCGGCCGTCACTTCGTGCAGGGCGTCGACGTCTGGCTGAACAATCCCCGCCGGCCCCTGGAGGCTTCAGGCACCAGTGGTCAAAAGGTAGTGCTGAACGGCGGCCTGAACCTGTCGGTTCTGGATGGTTGGTGGGCGGAAGCTTATGACGGTCTGAATGGCTTCGCCATCGGGACCGGCAAAACCCACTCTGACATGAGCATTCACGACAACCGCGACGGAGAAGATCTGTACCGCGTGCTGCAAGAAGAAGTCATTCCTCTTTACTACAGCCGCGATCGCGACGGCCTGCCCCGCGGCTGGATCAAGCGCATGAAGCGCACCATCCGCACTCTGGGCTGGCGGTTCAATGCGAACCGCATGGTGATGGATTACGTCTCGAAATGCTACGTACCCGCCGCCGGAGGCATGTCCAGCGATCTCAGCAGCAAGCTCTAATCCTCGGGCCGCGACGCTCCAGGTAGCCCCCGCCGCCGGCCGGCCCGATAGGGCGGGCGGGACGCCCGCCAGACAACCGGCGAGTCGCCGGCGTTGCCAACACCTGTGATCGCGCTACTTCAGTCCGCGGCAAATCCCTCGCTCGAGTTTTTACCTAGCACGCGCGGCATGGTCGCCACCACTTGCGTGCCGTTGCCGTCTGAATTCATATCCAATTGCCCACCCAGTTCATGGATTCGCTCCCGCATTCCCGCCAGTCCCACGCCGCCGTGAGCTTGCTTGCTGCGAAAACGATCGAGCACAGCCGGCGGAATTCCCCGGCCGTAATCCCTGATTCGCAGCACCACCTCGGCTTCGGATAGTTTCACGGCAACGTCCGCTTTCCGGCTCTTGGAATGGCGGTGAACGTTGGTCAGGCTCTCCTGCAAGACCCGGAACAAGGCAAGCTCAAGCGCGGGCGTAAGCCGGACCAGGTCTTCCGGCATATCCAGGCTAGTCTGAATCCCGCTGCGTTTCGCAAAGCCTTCGACATACCAGCGTGCCGCAGAGGCAAAGCCGGTTTCATCCAGCAGGGGTGGATGCAACAGGTGCGAGATTGTGCGGGTTTCCGTCATGGCCTGGTCCAGCAGCTTCAGGCACTCCCCAATCAGTGGATTGCGGTCCGGCAACGACCTGCCCAGCATTTCCAGTTGCATCTTCGCGCCCACCAGATATTGTCCGAGACTGTCGTGAAGTTCGCGGGAAAACTTCCGCCGCTCCTGGTCTTGCAGTTCCAGCAGGCGGACGCTCAGGGTCCGCAGGGAAGCCTCGGCCTGCTCTCGCGCACGCAACTCTGCATCCAGCATGCGGTAGTGCAGGAAGAAGAGCGCCAGAGCCATCAAAAACGCAGTGCACAGAATGTAGGCGGTAATCCGGAACAGCCGCTGTGACTGCTGCTGGCGCATCTCCAAAAGCTGCTGCTCGTTGCCCTGCATCCTCTGGATCAGCCCATCGGATTGCGCGGAGACATTGATGATCTGCTGCCGCAGCAGTTCCTGCTTCGGCAGGTCAAGCGAAGCTCTTTGTTTGAGCTGAACCGACGTGTTCATCAGGTCCAGTTTGCGATTCGTGACCTGAGCCAGATTATTGCGTAAATCGAACTGCGCAGCATTGTCAGCGGTAAGTTCCTCGATCGCCTTCAATTTTTTCGGAATATCATCGGCGGCGGCCTGATACTCCTCCAGGAATGCATTTTCCCCGGTGTCTATAAAGCGAGCCCGCGCCCGTGCCGCTCGCGTTCCCATGCTCTCGAAATCGGATAGCGCGGATTGCACATCACGCGTGTGTTCAACCCAACGCTGGGCAGTGCGCAGTCTAACCGCGGTGTTGTAGGACGCAATTGCGCTCAGAACCAGCAAGACCACAGCCGCGCCAAACGCGAGTTGGGCTCGCGTTCGTTGCGAAACTCGTTTGCCAAAGGCCCCTGATTTCGACATACCGCCCGGGAAAAACCCTTACTTTGTGCGCCGGCGCACCCTGCTGCGTCCCGGTGCTCGATAAATTAAGTGTATACCGCGCGGCACGAATCAAACACGGACCGCGAATTCGCCCAATGCCGGGTCAGTAAGCCCGGTAACCGGCCACCAGTCCCGGCTCCGATTTTTGCTGCTTAACCCTTAAGGACACTAAGGTCCACAAAGGAATTGAAACAAGGGCACTCCTTTGTGATCCTTCGTGTCCTTCGTGGTTTATGCTTTCACTCGCATTCAGAAAGAAGGAGAAATCCATGTTTGAGGAACGAAAAAGAAGAGACTTTCTGAAACTGACCGGCGCCGGAATCGCCGGCGTCACGCTCGGTGCAGCCGCAACTGCTCAAGCCACGCCGGCCCCGGCGTCGCCGTCCGGTCACTCATTCGATGTGAAAACTTTTGGAGCCACGGGGGACGGCAAGACCCTCGACACTCCCGCCATCGACCGGGCGATCGACGCGGCTGCCGCAGCGGGTGGCGGCGCAGTCCGTTTTCCAGCTGGAAACTATCTTTGTTTTTCGATCCATCTAAGGAGTCACATCTCCTTGTATCTGGATCCGGGCGCCACCATTGTCGCCGCCGACACTCCCGCCTCCGGCGGCGGTTACGATCCTCCTGAACCCAATGCCTGGGACCACTTTCAGGACTTCGGCCACAGTCACTGGCACAACAGCCTGATCTGGGGCGAGGACTTGCAGAATATTTCCATTGAAGGCCAGGGACTCATTTGGGGAAAGGGCCTGAGCCGTGGTGACCGCGACCTCACATTGGCTCCGGGCGTGGGCAACAAATCCATCAGCCTGAAAAACTGCCGTAACGTCACCCTGCGCGATATCTCAATCCTGCACGGCGGGCATTTCGCCATCCTTGCCACCGGCGTCGACAACCTAACCATCGACAACCTGAAGATCGACACCAATCGTGACGCCATCGACGTCGATTGCTGCCGCAACGTCCGCATCTCGAACTGTAGCGTCAATTCGCCCTGGGACGACGGCATCTGCCTGAAAAGTTCCTACGGCCTGGGGTTTGCCCGGTCCACCGACCACGTCACCATCACCAACTGCTACGTCACCGGCGGCTACGAAGAAGGCACGCTGCTGGACGCCACTTTCAAACGCTTCTCAGTGGACTACAAGGTCCCCCGCAATGGCCGCATAAAGTTCGGCACCGAAAGCAACGGCGGCTTTCGCAACGTCACCATTTCAAATTGCGTGATTGAAGACTGCCGCGGCATCGCGCTCGAATCGGTCGACGGCGCGATACTGGAAGACGTCGCCATCACTAATATCACCATGCGAGACATCGTTGACGTGCCCTTCTTTATCCGGCTGGGCGCCCGCATGCGCGGCCCCGAAGGAACGCCGGTCGGAGAATTGCGGCGCGTGCTCATCAGCAATATCGTCGTCTCCAACTGCGCCTCGCGCCAGGCCACGCTGATCACGGGGATACCCGGCCACAACATCGAAGACCTCCGGATGAGCAACATCCTGGTGGAACATCGCGGCGGAGGCACGAAAGAGGATGCCGCCATCCAGCCTCCGGAGCAGGAAAAGGAATATCCCGATCCTAACCGTTTCGGTCCTCTCCCAGCCCACGGGTTCTACATTCGGCACGTCAAGGGAATCGAGATCAAGGATGTCGAGGTTCGTCCCATGAAGCCGGATATGCGTCCTGGTTTCGTCCTCGAGAATGTGGACGGAGCAGAACTGATCCACGTCAAACTGCCCAGGGAACCTGACGTTCCGTCGATTGCGCTGAAGAACGTCAGGAACTTCAGCATCACGCAAAGCAAGCCAGTGCCAGATACGCAGGTGGAAAGCGCCGAGCAGAAAACTCTGTAAGCCCTACCACATGCCATGTGGGGCCGGGTCTTCGACCCGGCCGGGCCGAGCACAGCTCGGCGGCGTTTTGATGCATCGCAGACTGCGCAAATCCTGCCTGCGAATATCTGACTAACCCTTGCTGGGTCTCGCCGAAAGTACGGAGGGATTTGTTTCTTCCGGGCGGTCCTTCTCGAATAACACCTTAAATAACTGGAACGCCGCGACCGGAATCACCAGGAAAACACAGCCAGCCATTCCAATCACAAACATCCAGCTCAGGACCCGAGCAATACCATGTACCAGTAAATTGAACATTCGCGCGCCCCCGGACCCACTTTGGGGATTTTAGCAGGCCGTCAAATATTGGCAACCGGAAGAGCACCTGATCGCTCTTCCAGCCCACCCTAAACCCTTCCGCGGCCCCACCCTTGCATTCTTTACGACTTTTTTACGAATTTTTCGGTCAACTGGGAATGGAGGTCTGATTTCATGCTGACTGCCGGTATCCGCATCATCGAAACCATGTTTGTGGTGGGCGTCCTGGGTTCAGGTCTGGTTGTGATTCTAACCACGATCGAGGATGTCAGAATGCTATTTAAGAAAGACAATACCCCATAGAAATGACGCCTCGGTCCCGCGTCTGAGCCTCCGCCGAGCGCTCTCAGCCCCTTGAGTCGAAGCTTTTCGGCGGCGCAGGCCTTGCTTCAGGCATGCATTACAGACCCGGTTGGGCAGCCTTCGGTCCTGCATTACAGACTGGCGGAGAGCTTTCCGTCAGGCCCGAATTACAGACAGCTGTCTACCCGTCCTTCAGGCCTGAATTAAAGACAGCTGTCTACCCGTCCTTCAGACCTACATTACAACTGGGTGGAGCAGGCCTTCAGGCCTGCATTCAGGGTCACATGCAAGCGGCTTCAGCCGCTGAGGTACTTCACACCATCCCGTACCGAGGCACGAATCCACATAATATGGCGGAAGCGAGTGGGGGTCGAACCCACCGGCGACGGGATAACCCGCCGCCCGACGATTTTGAAGATCGCGGCAGTCACCGGACCACATGCGCTTCCATGATGAAGAAGGTAGCCGATTCGGACTGCCTGAGCCAAGGGCTCCTGATTGCGAGACCGGCGGGAAGAAATAAAACAGCCACAAATTTCACGGATTCACAAGGATAACCCTTCTGGTTTGATCCGTGTTGATCCGTAAAATCGGTGGCCGGGTTTCACTCTCCAGCTATTTCGGCTGGGCAACAATCCGAATATACGGCTTGGGCGTCTTCCAGCCCGCGGGATAAAGCTTCTGCGCTTCCTCATTAGAGACCGCGCCGCCGATGATCACGTCTTCGCCCGGCTTCCAGTTCGCCGGCGTCGAAACCTTGTGCTTGGCCGTGAGCTGCAGAGAATCCAGAACCCGCAGTATTTCGTCGAAATTGCGGCCTGTGCTCATGGGATAGCTCAGCTGCAACTTGATCTTTTTGTCCGGACCTACGACGAAAACGGTACGCACGGTCGCGTTGTCCGCGGCCGTCCGGCCTTCAGAGCTCTCGCCGACCTCGGCGGGGAGCATGCCGTACAGCTTCGCAATCTTGAGCTGCGGGTCGCCGATCATCGGATAGTTCACCTTGTGACCTTGCGTCTCCTCAATGTCCACTGCCCACTTGCCGTGGCTGCTTACCGGATCAACACTCAGTCCAATGATTTTTGTGTTGCGCTTGGTGAATTCAGGCTGCAGGCCGGCCATGTAGCCGAGTTCGGTAGTGCATACCGGCGTGAAGTCCTTGGGATGTGAAAAAAGAACGGCCCAGCCGTCGCCGATCCAGTCATGAAAGTGGATCGTGCCTTGGGTGGTTTCGGCAGTAAAGTCCGGGGCAACATCATTAATGCGAGGGACGCTTGGCGCTACGGTCGCGGTACTCATGGATTTCTCTCCTCAGTCGCTGATTTTTGAGGATCCCGAAAGTGTCGGTATCCTCCCTTGTTCCCGCCAAGGCTTCCAAAATGGGTCAGAATCATGGCAAAAAAGAAACCCACCCGTTTTGAGCCGGGTGGGTGTCGGAAAATCTTGCGGCGCTACCCACACCCCGGCGTCTGTCTACAACAACAAAACACCATTGCGGTGGAGCGCTTACGCATACTATCGATTAGGATACTCGGCACTGGAAATTCCGTCAAACCAGCCACCTGCTGTGCATTCACTGGCGATGGCAGCGCCGCAAGACTATTCCCTTTCTAAGCGTCATGCTGAGCTTGCGAAGCATCTGGTGGCGTGGAGCGAATCAGGTGCGCCCCGGCCGTGGGATGGTACACGCCAGATCCTTCGAGACTAATGTTCTCAGGATGACGCCAGGAAAGGGGTTTTCGCGTCCCGCAACACTTCTGCCGACAAAGTCTCAGAACGCATGGATCCAACGCCTGCTTTCGTCCGCGCGAAGGCCGCGCTTAGCCTGACAAGTCGTACTAACCGCGGCGTCCATTGAGACACTGTTGTTCCTGTTATGCAATCTTGCGCCAATACGGAATTTTAGAAATCCACACGCTACAATAAACCGTCATGGCCCCGGACCCTCGCCGTTTCCCATTCGTGCAGTTCGATGTCTTTTCTTCCCGCCCCTTCGAAGGTAATCCGCTTGCCGTCTTTCCCGACGCACGCGGCCTCAGCGACGACCTGATGCAGGCGCTGGCGCGCGAGATGAATCTTGCCGAGACTACGTTCGTCTTGCCTCGCGACCCGGCGATCGAACGCGAGCGCGGAATCAGGGTGCGCATTTTTACGGTTCAGGAAGAGTTGCCCTTCGCCGGCCATCCCACGCTGGGGACTGCGTTTGCTTTGCGCGGTTCGAACGGCGCCGCCGAAATCAGTCTCGACCTGAACGCTGGAAAGATCCCGGTAAGCTTCGAGGAGAAGCCGGGAGAGGCCGTCTTCGGCGAGATGACACAGCAGGAGCCCAAATTCGGAATAATCCACGATCGGGAAACCGTGGTTCGCGCCACCTGCCTGCGCGACGGTGACATCGATCCCTCGCTGCCCATCCAAACCGTTTCCACCGGGCTGCCGTTCACCATCGTGCCCTTACGTGGAATGGACGTCATGCGCCGGCTCCAGGTCGATCTCGCGAGGTCCTCGGAATATTTGAAGCAATCCGGCGGCAAGTTTTTTTATTTCGTGAGCCGCGAAACTGTCGACCCCGCTGCCCGCCTGCACGCTCGCATGTTGTTTTACGGAGGAGAAGATCCGGCCACCGGCTCCGCCTCGGGATGCGCCACCGCCTGGATGGTGCAGCATGGCGTTGCTCAGCCCGACGAGCACGTGCTCATCGAACAGGGAATCGAAATGCGGCGGCCCAGCCGTATTTTTGTGCGCGCATCGCGCCGTGATAGCAGAGTGGTTAACGTTCGCGTGGGAGGAAATGCTGTGGAAGTTTTGCGTGGCGAAGTTTTTTTCTAAGCCGCATTCTTCGATTGCCTCGAAAAAATCATGCTATGCACATGCGCAAATCTTTTTCAATGAGGCAAGTCGGCCATTAGCATCAGCGGCACTTTACAGCTTGCCATTCTGCCGTTAGGATTCTTTCTCGCTCTGAGTTCTCCTCATCCATTAAAAAGTTTTTCGACTGGTTGGCGGCTGCATCAGGTTCACGCTGCCATCCCGGAAGCAGGCATGAAGCCGGAATGAAGCCAAAACGAACAATTCTTTGCGTCGACGACAACGAACAGTCTCTTTCCATCCGCAAGGTCATGCTTGAAACCCGCGGCTATCGCGTCATCGCGTGCACCAGCGGCGACGAGGCCCTGCGGCGCTTCAAAGAGGGCGGCGTCGACCTGGTGCTCACCGACCTGATCATGCCTGGCGTGGACGGCAGCAAGCTCATCGACGCGGTCAAAACTCTCTCTCCCCAAACCCCTGCCATTCTGCTTTCCGGCAAAGTTCGCATCTACGACCGTGACACGCGGGCTGACGTCTTCCTGCCCAAGGGCATGTACACGCCGGTAGATTTACTGGAACGCATCCGCCTGCTGCTGGTACGCAAGCGCGGCCCCAAGCGCGCGCAATCCCATGCCCAATCCGCCGGCCACGCCGGCGCCGCCTGAAGGACCACAGGTCGGAACCCGGTACAAATCTCTCCCTTCAAGAGGCTGTCATCCTGAGCTTGCGAAGGATCTAGCGGGGAGCGGATATAAAGCGAGCCAGCACTCGTGGGGTACGCGCCAGATCCTTTGGGACCAAAGTCCCTCAAAATCACGCCACGCAGAAATTGCATGGCAACGTCAGCCACTAACCTGATGCCGCGGATGTCCCGCGCAGCGGCCTTCGTGTAATATCAAGGGTTGGATGCCTGCCTTCATCGAAGCCGTCGAACTTCGTAAGACTTACCGCGTGGGCAAGATCGATGTACCCGCCCTCCGCGGCATTTCCTTCAGCGTTCAAAAAGGGGAATTTGTCAGTGTCGTAGGACCCTCGGGCAGTGGCAAATCCACGCTCTTTTATCTGCTCGGAGGGCTGACCCGCGTCGACTCCGGCCATGTCGTAATCGATGGCGACGATTTCGCCCAACTCTCCGACGCGGAACGCACCCAGCTGCGCAAACGCAAGATCGGTTTCGTCTTCCAGAAATTTAATCTGCTGCCCACGCTCGATGCCCGCTCCAACATCGACATCGCGCTCGATATCGCAGGCGCCAATGGTGCCCGCGATGCCACGTACTTCAACAAGATCGTGGGCCTGCTGGGCCTGGACAAGCGTCTGGGACACCGGCCTTCCGAACTTTCCGGAGGTGAACAGCAGCGCGTGGCGCTGGCCCGGGCTTTGATTAACAAGCCGCCATCGTTCTGGCCGACGAGCCCACGGGCAACCTCGATTCCAAAAACTCGGACATCGTGCTGGAGATGCTGCGCCATTCCAACCGGGACCTGGGCCAGACCGTCCTGATGATTACGCACAATCCGGAAGCAGCCGCCTATGGCGATCGCATCATCCATATGCGCGACGGCGAAATCGTGATTCCGGAAAAAGACCCGCAGTGGACCGGCCATCCAGCGTAGTCGCGGCGAAAAAAGCTGCATTCGCAGCCAGATGCAAAGCCGCGAAGCGGCGCTGGATTAAAGCCCGCGGCGCGAGCCGTGGGTCCACGCGAGCGATGAGCAAGCCCTGAAAGGGCGAGAGAAACAAGCCGCGACGGATGCACCCGGCGGTGAAAAGTTCCCTCGATCAACACCACCAGCATGGATGACCTGCGAAAACCGATCCTTCCCGGCAAAGGCGCCTCGGACTACGAACGCTACCTGCGCACCGACGAACTGCTGTCGCTGCAAAAAACCTCCGAACAACTTCTGCATGCCGACGAAATGACCTTCCAGGTCATACACCAGGCCTCCGAGTTGCTCCTGAAAGGCGTGGCCTTTGACCTGGATCGGGCGCGCGCCCTCATCGCCGGCGGCGACTTTTTTAACTCCGCCCAACTCCTGCGCCGCGGCAATCACATGCTGGAGTATCCCATCTCCATGCTGCACGAGCTGGAGACCATCACGCCCTACGACTATCACCTGATCCGCGCCGGCCTGGGACACGGCAGCGGCCTCGACTCGCCAGGTTTCCTCGCACTGCTTCACATTGGCCCGCGCCTGGGCGAAGCCTTCCAGTCGCAACTGGATAAACTCAACCTCAGCGTCGACGACCTGTATCGCCGCCACGCCGAATTCTTCGGCCTGCACGACGTAGCCGAGCGCCTCCTGGATTTCGATGAACGCGTGCACCTGTTCCGCTTCCACCACCTGAAACTGGCCCAGCGCATCATCGGCGGCGGAGTCGTAGGAACCATGGGCACGCCAGTAGAAGTCCTGCACCAGCGCATGGAGCACCTGTTCTACAAAGACCTCTGGGACGTCCGCAACCGCATCACAGCCCAATCCATGCAAGGCTCAGGCTGAAGATGCTCAAGTTCAATGTGGGCGCGAGCGCCCCGCTCGTGCACTAGCGAAGACCGGCAGAGGCGATTCAGTCCCAGTGTGAACCGTCACATCCAGGAATGAAGTCATCCTGAGCTTGCGAAGGATGCAGCTCGTAGCGGATATTTGTCCGGAAGCGTGAGTGCGGCTTCGCAAAGATGCCGAAGACCCTCATCATGACGTTGGCCAATGACCGTAGTTCCGCATGCATTGCCGCAACCGCAACACCTGTTTATAATCAAACACGCACGAGCGGGAGTAACTCAGTGGTAGAGTGCGACCTTGCCAAGGTCGATGTCGCGGGTTCGACCCCCGTCTCCCGCTCCAGATTTTAAGGAGAAAGCCCCGCGCCCGCGAGGGCTTTTTCAACGTTTGAGTCCACTCCGCCAGATGGACAATTCCCGGAGATGGCGCTAAGTTAAGCACTAGGGCGCGGTACCCAAGTGGTAAGGGAGAGGTCTGCAAAACCTTTATACGTCGGTTCGATTCCGACCCGCGCCTCCATTCAAAAAAGGCCTGTAGCCGACAACATCTCTCCACAGACCGCCGTTACCCTGGCGACGCTCACGTAGATCGTCTCATTCGAAATCTAGAACCTTCAGTCTGTTAATAATGACAGCTTGTGAGGGATCCAATCGGCGATAACCTTCCCCCCTGTCTGGTGCGTTATGCAAATGCGAACCGATTTTCTTCGGGCAGTCATCTGCTGCATCCTTCTTCTGGGATCGCACGGTGTGGCCCAACATCCCCACGGTGAGCATGTGTGGGACTATGAGCAAGCGCAGGGACCCAGCCATTGGGGCGAACTGAAGGCGGAGTTTGCGCCCTGCAAGACAGGCCACCGGCAGTCGCCGATCGACATCGGGAATCCTCAAAAAGCCGACCTGCCCGCAATCCAGTTCGACTATAAGTCTTCCCCTCTGCACATCATCGATAACGGCCACACCATCATGATCAACTACAGCCCGGGCAGCTCCATCCTCGTGGGCGGAAAACGTTATGTTCTCAAACAATTTCATTTCCACAGGCCCAGCGAAGAGAAGATCGGCGGCAAGGGTTACGAAATGTCACTGCACCTCGTCCATGTCAATCAGGAGGGCGAAATAGCAGTCGTGGGAGTTCTGCTCGAGAAAGGGCAGGAGAATTCCGTGGTGCGTGAACTGTGGAATGACTTGCCGAAGGAAAAAGAAAAAGAAGAGATGTTTGATAACGTCCAGATCGACGCCACAGGATTGTTGCCCGCCGATCGGAGTTACTACACTTACGCTGGATCGCTCACCACGCCGCCCTGCACTGAGAATGTAACCTGGTTCGTGCTTAAGCACCCAGTCACCGTTTCGGATGAGGAGATCGAGCGATTCTCAACCCTCTACCGTCACGACGCACGGCCTACCCAGCCGATCTACGATCGAGTTGTTCTGGAGAGTCGGTAAGACACAAACCTAGCCGAGGAAGGTCCGCAGGAAGGCCCAGGCCTTGAGGGGGCGGAATTTACACGTCGGGTGCGTGAGGCCGCATTGGATTGGGATGACCGCAAACGCCCCGCTTACGATAGTGAAGCCTACAACCCCCGCGCGACACGCTGGCATACAGACGGGCGTAACGTCGTCTCTCTGACAATTACACTCACAATTCGTGCGCCGCAATCCATCGCCGGGTATATAGTGACGCCGCGCGAACTCAGACGGAAATTGGGTCTACCGAGCCAGATGAAATCCCAAAGAAAACCGTTCAGCACCATCGCCCTCGTATCTTTATTGGGCTTGGCCGGCTGTTCGGTGGTGGTAACGGTGGTTTTTTTGGCGTCTTTCCTCCGCCCCCTCCCGAACATCAGTTTCTTTTCGCCACCAGCGCCGGCCATGTTCTGTCCTTCACCATTGATCAATCCACGGGAGCCTTGGGCGCACCCCTTGCGATAACAGGACCGAACCAAAGCATCGGAATGGCAGCTACAAATGACCCTGGGTCATCTATACGTTTCCGATTTTTTGAACGATGCAGTAGATGGTTTCTCCATCAACTCCAGCACCGGTGCGCTCACCGCAGTCGGCGGTTCGCCGTTTCCTGTGGGTGGATCGCCGCCAGGTGCGGGCGGGTTGAGCTAGGTTCGTCTCCGGCGGCGCTTATCTGTATGCCACGGACCTCAACGCCGGCAAGGTGACCGGGTTTACATTCGATTCGAGCAGCGGGAAGATTACGCCAGTTCCTGGTTCGCCCTTTCCCGCAGGCGACACTCCGGTGCAAGCGGTGCAGGAAGGTTTCCAGAGCAAGTTCCTATATGTAAGCAATCTGAATGATTCAGCGGGCGGGATTTCAGCGTTCACGATTGGCCAGGGCACAGGAGTGCTTTCTCCCATCTCCTGGCTCGCCTTTTCCGACCGGCGCACCCGGATCTTTCCCTGGACCGTCGGCGCTGGTAATGAGCTGGAGACAGCAAATTCCTCTACGTCGCCCTGGTGGGAACGGCCAGCGCCAATAACAAGATCGCAGCGTTCGCGATCGACCCCAGTTCCGGGGGCCTTACCCCCGTCCCTGGCTCCCCATTCGTTACCGGCAGCGATCCACAGCAAATGATTCTGGTGCCCATAACCCTCGGTCCGCAAGGGTTTCTTTACACCGCGAACGTTCAGGATGGCACGATTTCCGCCTTCACAGCAGATGACAACACCGGGGTTTTAACACCGATAACTGGCTCTCCTTATACTGTCCGGCACTGCGGTCGGAGGCCTGACAGCGACTGTGGCAGCCACAGACTTCGGGAAGCTTATTTCCTGTACGCAGCGGATTCTCAGGCCAATAACATTCAAGCCTATACCATTGACGGCAACACGGGAGCGCTTTCCCCCCTTCCTGGCTCTCCATTCCCCGCGGGTGCCGCGCCCCTGTTGCTGACGGTAGCAAGAGTCCCCTAACACCGCTCCACACCGCAGACGGCCATCCGCCCTGTCCCTCGAGCGCAATTGCTACAGTTTGAGCGCGTCCATCCGCGGATTTTCGTAGATGTCATCTTCTCCCGGATACCGAAGCTCTTTTTCGAACTTTCTACTCTCCTTGGCTAAAGCCCAGATCAGGCTTTCCCCGGCCGGCAGGATTTTCGGTTGTTGGTCGTATATCGGATCTCTGTATGCGTATTGCGCATCGACCGGCTTCCACCCCTTGTTACGGAACATCGCGATCAGGTCGCCGACGAATAACGCGTTCAGTGCGCTGTGATGCAGCAGGACCGTGTGCCGTACCGGCCGCGCAAGCATGCGCTGTGCCAGCGAGTCGTAGAATTGCGCACGCTCCCAAATATGCTGAAGAAAGAAATCGCGATACCCCGCGAGGTCAGCGCCGGGGTTGGCCTCAGCCCGTTTCTTCAGGCGGGCGTCGATGGCCCAGTCGGATGCGTCAATGGTTGCCCGTCCAATCCGATAGCCATGTTGTTGCAGAAAGGCGCGCATGCCGTCGCGCTTCTCCACTGTGTCACCTTCCTTGAAGAACGGGTAACGGAATGACCGGGTAAAGTGAGGGTAGTCGCGAATCAGGGGTTCGTTCTTCAGCGCGTCCGCTTCGAACTCGGACAGCGTCACTTTCTTGAATCCGTCCGGGTCAGAATCTGTGCTCGCATTGAAGTAAAGATGGGAGTACGAATGATTGCCGATGAGATGTCCGGCACGATCCCAGGCAGCGACCAGTTGTCGTCCGGGACTGCTATCCACCCGCTTGCCGCAAACAAAAAGTATGGATTTGATATTGCTGCGGGCGAGCGTGGCCAGAATGCGCGTGTTTATTTCATGCGACGTCAGATTGGCGCTGCCATCGGTGGTTGGGTCATCGAACGTGAAGGCGATTTCAGGTCCGTGGGCCTGCCCCGAAGCTTTCGGCATACCGACCAGCGCCGCCGTTATGGCTGTGTAATGAAGGAACTCTCTGCGATTCATAGGTTCGATAACCGCCAATGGGCGCAACCTTACTCGGAAGCTGAGTTGCTAAAAAGTTTATCAAGATGCTGAAGGAGGAAGTGGCCGGTGGCCCACTCAAGCCCGTTTTTGGCTTGAGTGGGGACGGCACACGTCACACTCGGAACCACGAGCAAACGAGAGTTTACAGGGCATGGGACTATGCAGGGCGAACGAGCAGTGGTAAGAGTCTGTGCAGTGGCAGAACTGCCCCACTCAAGCCAAAACCGGGCTTGAGTGGGCCACCGACCGCCACCGACCCGCGCCTTCACTCACTTTTGCGTCAGATGGCTGGCGGGCATCAAGAACATCAGCAGCGTCAAACAAGGTCGCGGCGATATTATTTCGCCGTGACGGTTGTGGCCGTGATGCGGTGCAATAGAACTTCGAGTGTCCCGGCATTGCTCGCCCGTACATCGTAGATTCCTGTATGGAGATAGACGTCATTCTTGCCCCGCACGTCGTCAGGAACGTCGATCTCAAAATGCAATTGAACCCCGGATGCCTGGGCGGCGGCATAACTCTGTGGGTTTAACACCAGTTCGTGCCTTCGAGTCACTGAATTGAGCGGTTTGCCTTCCCGATCGTAGACAATGAGCATCGCTTCAACACTAGCGGTGTGGAGGCCGCCTGTATTCGTTTCGAATGCCAGGTCGCCGACTGCGACTGCGAAGTCCACACTATAACGAGTGCACGATCCCTTTAGCTCCGGGTTATCTCCTGCACGAGCGGCTTCGTGCGACGGCTGCGGATTGCTTGGCGCCACCCGCACCTTGTACAGAATCTGAGAAAAGTCAGGCAGCCCGCGCTGCATAAACGGCAGGAGTGGATCGCCCGGTTGTTCTTTGTTGGCGTCTTTCGCGCTGTCGGCATAGTAGCCGCGGCGATACGCGGCCTTGTAGTCACCGCCGGTGAGCCTTAGTTGTATGCGCCGATAACGTCCGTCCTTCTTCTGGTTAGCCGGAGTGTAGGCCAGCCTGTAATAGTGGGAGCCGTAGTTGATCGCGCGGGCCAGCGCCTCCTCCACTCCATTCGTATCGTAGAACGCCTTCCCGCCAGTGTCTTCCGCCAGCAGCTCCATGCTTAGATGATCCGCGTTCCGACCCGTGTCATCAGGAAAGGTCGGGCTGCTGCTCGAAAGTCTGGTCGAGCCGATCTTCGCTGCGCCGGTTTCGTACGCGGCGCCGGTAACGAGGCCTTCCGCCGCAATCGGGTAGATGGCAACCTGGGCCATGGTAAGGAGAGTGGCAGTTTTCTGCGCCGCTCCCCCATACTGGCGCACCCGCTCGAAAGGATCGGCCGCGTTGGAATCAGGAAAAACACTGATAGGAAACGATCCCGAGAACCAGATCAGGTTCTTGCGGCCCGGAATGCCGCCTAGATAACGCGCCAGCTGCTGCAGGGCCTGGAACGTAGTCTCGATCCGCGAGTTAAGCTTGAATTCCATCATGTATCCCACGCCGCGGGGGACCATAGCAGCGATCGCCGCGTCGGTTTGTCCGACTAGATTTTCCATCAGGCTGGCAGTTTCTCCCGCGTCCGTTTCAAGTTCCTCTCGCGTAAGCTGCATTGAGGACTGCTGCGGCGTCGCTCCCGAGGATTTGTCGTTGAGCGCGGCCAATAGAACCGCGGAGTCTGCGGTGACCGACTGGATCATCCGCAGCCGCGACGTCAGCACGAAGACGGCAAGACGCGTGCCGGGTTGTACTCCTTGCAGATACCGAATCAACTGCGCGCGCACATACGATTGATCCGCGACTTGCGTGTTTAAAGAGTCCAGCAACAGGACATTCACCGAATCCGTGGGCAAGGGCGGAGGGAAGTTGGTGTAGACATCTGGAGGCATCGGCGGCAGCTTGGGCAGTTTGGCGCGGGCGACCACCTTGTGCTCTTCAAAAACCGATATCGTCTGCGGCTTACCATCTTCCAGAATTTCAAAGTCTTTCTTCTGGAGGCCGGCGACCGGTTCACCCTTGCTGTTGGTCACCACCGCGTCCACCAGAACCTCACTTACTTTTGTCTGGAAACTAGGCGCTGCGGCCGGCGAACTTTGAGCGGAGGTCTGGCCTTGCAGGAAGGTAAGACCCAGAATCAGAGTGCAAGCAAAACAGAGGCTAAAAGACCGCAAGACCGCGGCCTTGTTCGCGAATACTGTCATAGCTGTTCCCCAGTCGAGCCGCAGGCGCATCGGCACAGGTACGTATGCACCCGACGTGGCTTATCCTACGCCAGCGTGTACTTTCCCCGCTCAATCACCTTCTGCGCAATCTGCTGCCGTAGTTCAATGGTGTTGAACGGTTCGTGCTTTGCCAGGCGGCGCAGGATCGCCAGTTGCGTGCGCAGCATGTCGCCCTCGGCGACCGCTGCGATGATTTTCTTCGCGGCGGATTCGATCTTGTCCATGGCTTGCGAGAGATAGATCCGCGTCATGGCGATGCGGCGGATGCTGCCGCCTCGCCTTTCTGCTGGACCATCTTCTGCGCTCGCAGAACCGCGGATTCCATCGCGTAAGTTTCGATCACCATGTCGGCGATCGCGCCCATGATTTCCTGCTGGTCCTGAATCGCCTGCATGTATTTCTGGGTGGCGGCGCCGGCGGCAAACAGGCCAGCTTCTTGGCCTGCGCCACCAGTTTCCGTTCTTCCGCCAACGGGCCTTCCAGTTCTTCGCCTGCGCTGGGCCCGGACAGGACTTCGTCCATGAGTTTCTTGATCGCCGGCATCAGCGGCAGCTGGCCGGACATGGCGCGCTTCAGCAGGAATCCGGTGATGATCAGCCGGTTGATTTCGTTCGTGCCTTCGAAGATGCGGTTGATGCGGGCGTCGCGATAGGCGCGCTCGGCGGGATATTCTTCGACAAAGCCGTAGCCGCCGTAGATCTGCACCGTCTCGTCGACGACGTAGTCGATCATCTCCGAGCCCCAGACTTTGATGATGGAGCACTCGACCGCATACTCCTCGATCGCTTTGAGCGTTTCCTTGGCGGCGTCGGCGGCGGAT
Organism: Terriglobia bacterium; assembly: GCA_963795245.1. Classification (GTDB taxonomy): domain Bacteria; phylum Acidobacteriota; class Terriglobia; order Terriglobales; family Acidobacteriaceae; genus JAIQFF01. The sequence goes on from CAWCHA010000003.1 coordinate 618,253, forward strand.
TTGTCGACTTCGCTAAGCGCGGCGTCCATCATGCCGACGGTGCGATAGACCAGCGACTCGCCTACATAAATCAGCGTCGCCATGTTGGCCAGCTTTTCGCGCACCAGGCCGAAATCGGCGATCACTTTGTTGAAGGCCTTGCGCTGCTTGGCATAGGCGATGGCATTTTCCAGCGAAGCTCGTGCGCCGCCCACGCACATCGCGCCCAGCTTGAAGCGGCCGACGTTCAGGATGTTGAAGGCGATGACGTGGCCCTTGCCGATTTCGCCCAGCACATTTTCTGCCGGCACCTTGCAGTCGTTCAGGATGATCGGACAGGTGGAAGATCCGCGGATGCCCATCTTGTGTTCTTCCGCGCCGATGGAGAATCCGGGGAAAGTTTTTTCGACCAGGAATGCGGTGAACTTTTCGCCATCGACTTTGGCGAAGACGGTGAACAGGTCGGCGAAGCCGGCGTTGGTGATCCACATCTTCTCGCCGTTCAGGATGTAGTGCTTGCCGTCGGGCGAAAGCTCGGCGCGGGCGCGGCAATTCAGCGCGTCGGAGCCGGAAGACGCTTCCGACAACGCGTAAGCGCCGACGATCTCTCCTGCGGCCAGCCGCGGCAGATATTTTTTCTTCTGCTCTTCGGTGCCGAAGTAAACGATGGGCAGCGTGCCGATGCCGGTGTGTCCGCCCCAGGTGGTGGCGAAGCCGGCGTATTTCGCGATGTGGTCGGCGATGACGGCGGCGGTGACTTTGTCCATCTCCAGGCCGCCGTAGGCTTCGGGAATTTCGACGCCGCTCAGGCCCAGTTCGCCAGCTTTCTTCAGCAGATCGCGGGTGACGGAGAAATCCTTGTGCTCCATCTTCTCGATGTTGGGGACGATTTCGTTGACGGCGAATTCTTCGGCGGTCTGCCCGATCAGCTGGTGCTGCTCGGTGAAATCTTCGGGAGTGAAAACTTCGTCAGGCTGGCGTTCTTCAAGCAGAAAGCTGCCGCCAGAGATTTTGGTGCTGGGCACTGCAGTCGTGGTTGCCATTGAGAAACCCCTTTAACCACAAAGGACACGAAGGTACACGAAGGAAATCCCAGTCTACGTGGGCTCTCCTTCGTGTACCTTCGTGTCCTTGGTGGTTCGTGCCTTTTGTTTTACTTCCATCCAGTTCCGTTCACAAATCGTTTGATGCCATCTTTAAGATGCACAACATTGAAGTTTATAAGTAGCCCAATGGATTTACCACTGAGTTTAAGGTACGAAAGTATTGGGCCTGATGGACCGGCGAGATGCTGTCGACGGACTTGATTTCCACGATCACCAGATTCTCAACAACCAAGTCCATGCGATAGCCAAGTTCGAGCTTCACTCCTCGATAGACGACGGGAAGGCCAACTTGGGTCGCAGATAGAAATCCAGACTGCTTCAGTTCGTGTTGCAAACAGGCGGTATAGGTGCTCTCGAGTAGGCCTGGGCCTAGTTCGGTATGGACATCATCGCTGCGGTGATCACCGCATGACTGACCTGTTGAGAACTCGTGGATCGAATCGGGGCAGTGGCCATGGCAGCCTCCGGCCTGCCAGGGTTGTCGATCCGTTACAGGATGTCCAGGTCATAGGTCACAAAATCAAAAATATTTTAACCACCAAGGACACGAAGGTCCACGAAGGAAAGCCCACGTAGGTTAGGATTTCCTTCGTGAACCTTTGTGTCCTTGGTGGTTAAAGATTCTCGAAGATTCCGGCAGCGCCCATGCCCCCGCCCACGCACATGGTCACCATCCCGTATCGCGCATTGCGCCGCTTCAGTTCACGGATGATCGTGGCCGTCAGCTTGGCTCCGGTGCATCCCAGCGGATGTCCCAAAGCGATCGCGCCGCCGTTAGGATTCACCCGCTCGGGATCGAGCCCGCCTTCCTTGATCACAGCCAGCGACTGCGCCGCGAAAGCTTCGTTCAGTTCGATCACGTCGATGTCGGCCAGCTTCAGTCCTGCCATCTTCAACGCCTTGGGAATCGCGAACACCGGGCCCAGTCCCATTTCTTCGGGCTTGTATCCAGCGGTGGCAAAAGAAACGTAGCGCACCAGAGGCTTGATTCCCAGCGCCTTCGCCCGCTCGGCGGACATGACCACCGCCGCGGCCGCGCCGTCGGACGTCTGCGACGAGTTGCCCGCAGTCACCGTGCCTTTGGCGTGAAAGGCCGGCTTGAGTGCGAGCAGGGCTTCGAGCGAGGTATCGGCGCGCGGGCCTTCGTCGACCTTGAAGACAATTTCCTGCCGCTTCGGCTTCGAGCCATTCGGAGTGGTGAAGCTCACCGGTCACCGGCACAGTCTCGTCCTCAAACTTCCCGCCTGCGATCGCCGCCAGCGCCTTCTGATGGCTGCGCAGAGAAAATTCATCGGCGGCCTGCCGCGTAATAGCCAAAGCGCTGCGCCAGACGCTCGGCAGTCAGGCCCATGGTGAGATATGCGTCAGGATAATGATCGACCAACCAGGGATTCGGCGAAATTTTGTGTCCGCCCATGGGAATCATCGACATCGATTCGGCTCCGCCGGCAACGATGATCTCCGCGCCGCCGCTCATGATGCGTTCCGCCGCCATGGCAATCGCCTGCAATCCGGAAGAGCAGAAGCGATTGATGGTCATCGCCGAAGTCTCGACTGGCAAACCAGCGCGCAGCGCAGCGATGCGGGCAACGTTCATCCCTTGCTCCGCCTCAGGCGTGGCACAGCCCAGGATCACGTCTTCAATTTCTTTTGGATCGACCTGCGGCACGCGTTCCAGCGCGCCTTTGATGGCGATAGCGGCCAGTTCATCGGGACGGGTAGCGCGCAACGTGCCTTTAAAGGCGCGTCCCACAGGGGTGCGAACGGAGGAGACAACGACAACTTCTCTCATAACGATTTCCAGTGGAAACGCGAATACGATTTACACACTAATGTATTCGGTAGTCGCTGCGGGCGTGGGAATCGGGTCTCCATGCTCTCGCATACCTTCGACGTGGAATTCGATTGCCTCACGAATCAACTCTTTCACTTCTTCCAGCGTCGTGGCGGCAACCCCCAGTCCGGGAAGATCGGGGACATAGGCGCCCCAGCTTGTAGGCGATTTTTCGTATACAACGAGATACTTCATTTCAAACCTGCCTGCTTGAGGATATTGTTCAACGTTCCGGGCGGAATGTCTACTGACGGATGGCCCGCGACGGTAACGGTCCCTGGTTTGGCCGGATGGTGATATTGCCGATGGCTGCCTTTCGTCCGGGCCAGCCTCCAACCATCCTGCTCCAGTTGCTTGATAACATCTCGGACCTTCATCACTCCCTCTATTTGCGAACACTCAGTTCCGCAGCGTCTTGCCCGTCTTCAGCGTGAACTGAATCCGTTCCTGCGTCTTCCTTTCGCCGCAGAGCGATTTGAACGCCTCGCGCTCCAGATCGAGAATGTACTGTTCGCTCACCGGCGTACCCGAAGTTACATTTCCGCCGCACAGCACTTCTGCAACCTTGGTTGCGATTTTCACTTCGTGATCGGAAATGTATTCGCCCTGCCGCATGAGGTGGACTCCCAATCTCAGCGCGGCCAGAACGTTTTCCCCCGGAGCGGGAATGTCAGTGCGCGGTTGCGGCGGCTCGTATCCGGCGCGCACCAGTTCCAGCGCGCGGGCCTTGGCGTCGGCCAGCACCCGCTCGCGGTTCATTGTGATGTTGTCGGACTCATGCAGAAAACCCAGAGCCACGCGCTTCATGCGCGGAGGTCGCAACCTTGCCAGTGGCGATGGTCTCGAAAGCTCTCTTCATCGCTTCCATGAGTTCGATCGACTCGCCGCGTCCTGGACGAATTGCCGCTGCGCTATCCACCGCGCGCAACAGCATTTCCTTACAGCCGCCGCCGCCCGGCAGCAGACCAACACCGACTTCCACGAGTCCGGCATAGAGTTCGGCGTGAGGCTGACGCGACGCAGCGTGCAGCATGATTTCCGTGCCACCGCCAAGGCAGAGCCCGAAAGGCGCAACCACGACGGGTTTCGGCGAGAACTTAATAGCTTGCGTCATGCCCTGGAATTGCCGGATCGCCAGGTCAACCTCGTCCCACTCTTCTTCCTGAACCGACATCAGCAGCAGCATGACGTTGGCGCCGACGGAAAAGTTGTCAGCGTCGTTGGTGATGACGAAGGCGTCGAATCCATCGCCCGGTCCGCCAGGTTTCAGGGTTTGATTAATAAGGCTGACAATGTCTCCACCCAGAGAATTCATCTTGGAATGGAATTCGATGCAGCGCAACTCCATCGCCAAGGTCGACCAGCGAAGCGCCAGAATTTTTCTTGACTACGCCATTGGATTTCTTTGCTACCTCCACCGACCACACGCCTGCGGAGACAGTCGCCACTTCATACTTGCCGGTCTTCAAATCGAAATACGCCCGGCCAGAAGCGGCCTTGGGATCGTCCCGATACCACGATTTATTTCCGGCCGCGAGCAGCTTTTCTACATTTGCGGCTACCGGTTGTCCTTCTTTCTTCATCCGGGCCACGGTGGCTTCAACGCCGGCTGCATCCCACAGCTCGAACGGGCCGAGCTTCCAGTTGAAGCCGAGGCGCATGGCGCGATCAATCTCGACAATCGAATCCGAGATTTCAGGAACGCGGTTGGCCGAATAATTCCACAAATCGGAAAGGACTGACCACAAAAACGCGCCCGCCCTGTCGCCTTTCTGCGGAGTTCCCTCAAGCCCAAGCAACATGCGCAGACGCGCTCCGGGGTCATCGATATTTTTCGCCATGTCGAGGGCAGGGAACTTCGGCTTTTGCCGCGGCCGATACTCGAGCGTCTTCCAATCCAGCGCCAGTCTTTCTTCTTCTTTACGGGCTTCTTCTTTGCCGCCAGCAGGTGTGGGCACGCTCTTCTTGTAAAAACCGCCCTTGGTTTTGTCGCCCAGCCAGTTGCGCTCCAGCATCTTCTTATAGAAGTCAGGCAATGGGCTCGGCTGAGGATTCTCCGGCCCGCCGGCTTTTTCCATGTTCCCCACCACGTGCCCGAGAATGTCGAGGCCGACCAGATCAATCGTGCGGAACGTTGCGGACTTCGGCCATCCCACGGCATCGCCAGTCATCGCGTCTACATCCTCGATGCTCAGGTCCATCTCCTGCATCAGCCGCATTACGTTGAGCACGGAGAACGTTCCGATGCGATTGGCAATGAAGTTTGGCGTGTCCTTGGCGTAAACCACACCTTTGCCGAGATTCACGTCGCTGAAGCGGGCAACGGCAGCGATCGCCGCCGGATCGGTTTCCGGTGTAGGGATAATCTCCAGCAACCGCATATAGCGCGGAGGATTAAAAAAATGCGTACCGAACCACGACTTGCGGAAGTCGTCGGAAAAGCCTTCGGCGATCTTTCCCACTGGCAGGCCGCTGGTGTTTGTGGTGACGATGGTCCCTGGCTTGCGGATCGCCTCCACCTTCTTTAATAGCGCCCGTTTGATATCGAGATTTTCGACGACCGCTTCGATGATCCAGTCCACCTCGCTCAGCCGCTTGAGATCGTCCTCGAAGTTTCCGATGGTCACCAGGCGCGCCAGTCCAGGTTCAAAAAATGCGGCAGGCTTGGATTTCTTTGCTGCTTCCAGTCCGGCGGCGGCAATCTTGTTCCGGGTGGCGCCGTCGGCCTCGGGAGGGACGATATCGAGCAGGTAGCTGGGCACGCCCGCATTAGCGAAATGCGCGGCGATGCGCGCCCCCATCGTGCCGGCGCCGAGAATTGCAACTTTGTGGATGCGCTTCATTGACTACCTCAGAGGAGCGACGTCATCGATTCTATATTCGATGGGAGACTGGCGTCCTCCATCCATCAACTCTTGGCGCTAGGGCAACTTATCGACCGCCCACTCATCTTTCCCCGCAAGAACCATCACAATCTCCGATTTCTGGGGACGTCCTGATTTCATCTGATCGGGATGAGAGACAAATAGCGTAACGGGAAAGGCATAGCGCCCCGCTTTAAGTTTTCTTCCACGCGCGATCTCGTAGGCAGCATCGTTGCCCGAGGAGAAAAAATTGTCCATGCGGTCCGGCGAACTGCCTTGCTTGGCAACGTCGGTCAGCATGAGCAAACCAGTTTCGTGGTCCTGGTTCTGCCATGCCTGTAAAAAGCGATTCGCGGCAGCCAGCGCGGATTTGTATCCCGGCTCGGAAACCGGAAGAGCCGCAATACGCTTGGTGTTGGCAATGGAGACCGTGGACGCCTGCAACGCCAGCGACAAAACTATGAGTGGGAAGGCTAGATGCCTTCCCGACAGCCGGCGAGATGCTGGCGCTGCAAATTCGCGATTCACCATTCAATTATGGGGGAAGAGTAAAGTTCGTCCAAGACACCAGCGAGGTTCTCTCTGGATGACTTCAGATGGCGTCATCCTGAGCGGCCGTAAGACCGGGAAGGATCTTGCGCGAAGTGGCACAAAACGCGCGCGGGCGAGGTCGCCCGCGTCCACACGATCAAAATCTCACGAAATCAGTTTGGCTAAAGTAAACGCCGCCGCAGCCGCAAGTCCGCCGATCACCATGGTTTGCAATGCGCTGCGAGCCGGACCGGTTCCCGTATAACGGCCTTTCAGGTAGCCGAAGATTCCGAGCGCCGCCAACGTCACAACCGCGGAATACGCGAGTCCATGCGCGGCGTTCGAAAGAATAATGTAGGGCGAAAGCGGAATCAGTCCGCCCGCAACATAGGACGCGGCAATGGTGGCCGCGCTGGTCACGGCCCGCTTCGGGTCCGGTTCTTCCAGGCCCAGTTCGAAACGCATCATGAAATCTACCCACGCATCGGGACGCCGGCTGAGCGCTTCGACCACCGGAGTGCTTTCCGCCTCCGTCATGCCGTAGGATCGAAAGACGCGTCCGACTTCCGCCATTTCTTCTTCAGGAATTTCCTTGATTTCGCGATACTCGCGCTCCTTTTCCTGCTCGTAATGTTCAGCATCGCCGCGGGCCGCCAGATATCCACCCAGGCCCATTGCGATCGAACCGGCTGCAATTTCCGCCAGTCCGCCGACCACAATCAGCCGCGTACTCTGCACCGCTCCGGAAAGTCCGGCGGCCAGGGCGAAGGGCACGGTCAGGCCGTCAGCCATGCCGATGACCACATCCCGCACCGTGTTGGTGGCCATGAAATGCGACTCGACATGTTCGTGGTGGTGCGGTTGCGACATGGCTCAAACCTCGGAATGAGATTTCAAATATTGCTGCGCGCGCCGGACTACATCGCGCTCGCCACGATACGAAAGCTTGCGCGGCGCCTCGTCGAGCGGAATCCACAAAGCGCGTCTGACTTCGATTCGCATTTCGCGCGAGACATCGTCGATTTCACCTGACTGATAGCGAAACAGGAAAAAGGAAACGATCTTGAACACCCGTTGCTGATCTCCCCAGGAGCGCACATAAACGTACTTGATATCCGCCAGCTTGGTGATGAGACTGGCAACCAGGCCAGTTTCTTCGCGGACCTCCCGCAAAGCAGTCTCTTCGGACTTTTCCCCTGGATCCACCAGTCCCTTGGGCAATGCCAGCACCGCCTTTTTCGCCGTCTTCCTTCGGGGAAGGGCCGAGGCGGAGCGAGCTTGAGGAGGCTCGGTTTGAGGCTCGGTTTGAGGCTCGGTTTGAGGCTCAATAACCGCCATTTCCCAGCTTTCGCCCGCCCGCCGTACCACCACGCCGCCCGCGGAGATTTCCCGAACCATGGCCCCAAGTTATCAGGATTACGGGACTTAGTCATGGGGGGCACCGCCAGTTCCGAAGTAACGGGGATAGGTGAACCGACGTGCCTGGAACGATAGCCGGGTAGATGGCATCTTAATCAACAGGTTTTGGGTTAGCCGGGCGGAAAGAGGTTCCGGTGAAAAGTTTTGACAAGATCATTCGGTCCGTACAGGCCTTCGGTCGCGGCCTTTCGAGCCCTCAGGGACCGGGGCAAACACAGCCTACAGGCATCGGCCTCGCTTTGGGTGGAGGCTTCGCTCGCGGCATCGCCCACATCGGCGTTCTCAAAGTTCTCGAAGAAGAAAATATTCCAATCGGCCTCGTGGCCGGTACCAGCGTGGGTGCGCTCATCGGCGCCGCATATTGCAGCGGCGTAACCATCGCAGAACTGGAACAGATGGCCACCCGGGTTCGCTTCAAGGATTTCGCGCGCTGGACTCTGTCGCGCTACGGCTTCGCCAGCAACGAGCGCATGATCAAGTTTCTCAGCAGCATCCTCAAGGTAAACACTTTCGAAGAATTGAGAATTCCCCTGGCTGTGACTGCCACCGATTTCTCCACCGGCGCCGGAGTGGTCTTCCATTCCGGGCCTCTAGTCGATCCGGTGCGCGCCAGCTGCGCTTATCCAGGAATGTTTTTACCGGTAAAAATCAACGGGCGCCTGTTGGTGGATGGCATGCTGGCTCATGCCGTTCCCACAGTTCCGTTACGCCAGATGGGCGCACAAAAAGTTTTGGCGGTGCATCTGAGAGGGACGTGGACCAATGGCGACACTGGCCCCCGACATCTGTTCGACGTAATCGGCCAATGCTTCGCCATCTCCCAGGAAATGAACTGCGGAGTCTGGAAGGCCGCCGCCGACTTGGTCATCGATCCCGACGTCAACGGATTCAAATACGATGACTTCGCCCGCTCTGCCGAATTGATACGTTCAGGAGAGATCGCGACAAGAGCGGCCTTGCCGGAAATTCGCAAATGGATTCAGCAGCCCGTTCCGGAACGTAAGCCGCAACCCACCCGATTGAATCAGCCAGTTTCGGCGCCCGCGAAATAGCCACCACAACTCACGCTATCGAACCGGCAGCCTGCCCCGACCGGCACACAACTGCATTGAAAAGATCTGATCCGCCGCTCAAGAAGTGCTTCAGAACCGAAACGTGACACCGCCAGTAATATCGAACTCGTTGAGATAGTGGGAGTTCCCAGTTACCCAGCACCCGCCCCAGAAGGGGTCGCACCAATATCCACCGTTACTCGTTGTGGTGAGATAGGTTGGAGCATATCTAAACTGGCCCCGAAGCCCAAAATGGTTACCCATGTTGTATTTTGCGCCGGCACCAATCGCAAAAATAAAGCGGGTTGACCCTTGGACGCCGCTCCGGTCCGCGGAAAGGGAGTTTGCTCCGAGGCCAACTAAGAGAAAGGGCCTCACCTTCGACTCTCGGCCCTTTGCGTGAACAAGGAAATTTCCCATGTATTGGTTCTGCGTCAGATTGAACACTTTGATGCTGGTGCCGCCGCCTATCGGTTGGGCTGTGGTATCGGCATTGTTATGGTTCCATTGAAACTCGGCTTCGCCGAGATCGCCAAGCAGATAACCTGCTGTGATGCCATAGTTGGTTCCGTTCTGAACTTCGATGCGATGAAACAACGTAGTTGAGAGATCCACCCCACCATTGAGTTGACCCCCAATGTACCCGCCGACTTCAAAGTTGTGTTGCGCAAAGGAGAGTACGGGGGTGAGAAAAAAACCACCAACCGCTAACAGGAGAATTGTCTTTATCGTCATCGTCAATGTCCCATAGTTCGAGGATTTGCTTTGACGCTACCCGAGACGCCCGGGCCAGCACACTGTCAAAACTACCAGCATGGTTCACTTTCTTGGCGGCTGCCAATAGGTAACCGCTTTGAGACTTACCGAGAACCTCTCATCTTTTCCCACACAACTTTCTCTGCATTTCAACTGTTGATAAATCGCCGTAACACTCATTGAGGGCGATTCGCTCCTCATGGGTCAATGTTTGTAATCGTCTGTTAATGCCAGTTGACGTATACCGAGGGGGTACACCCCGTACGTCAGTGAGCGTTACCAGCGCGGTTTTGGCGCCCAGCGTTGCGTCTGACCGATGCCAGACCTATACTCTTCCAGGCAAATGAAGCCTATTGGCAAAGTCGGCGTCTCGTTACTATTGCTTCTTGTGTTGGCGACGCCGAGGATGGCGTGTCTCATAACTGCAATCGCGATGACTGCCGCTGAGCGTGACTGTTGCAAGCGCATGGCCGGGGACTGCGGGCACAAAGGAAAGGCGCAATCTCATTCCTGCTGTCAGACCATTACAATTTCCGACCGTTTGCCTGCAATCAAGAGTTCGTCGGTCGTGAATTGGCAACATCCGACGATGCTTGTTGCGTTCCAGGTTCACCCCAGACTGACTATCTCAACAGTTCCGGAATTTGGTTCAGCACTATTGGCAGTTGATATCCACTCACCACCCGTCTCGCCTCCCGTCGTCGTTTCCGTTCTTAGAATTTGATCATCTTCCCTCTCGGTGCTGACGCACTCGTGTATCTGCACGTTCGTGCGTGGCTGGAGACTTGCGCATGCGCAACGACTTGAAACGCCGCACATGGGGATTCTGAAAACAACCGGCAACAGAGTTACGGTCGAATTTGGAGTGCTAAGGGGGATGCTTGGAAACAACATCGTGCCGGGCCCTGGTCGTCGAGGACTCAGAGCATTTTCGGAATTTCATTTGCTCGATGCTTCGGGAAAGATCGGAATTGCAGATCGTCGATCAGGTGTCAGACGGACTACAAGCGGTTCGGAGAGCGGAAGAACTGCGACCGGACTTGATCGTGCTCGACATTGGGCTGCCATCGTTGAATGGCATCGAAGCAGCCCGACAAATCCGCAGGTTATCCCCGAAATCCAAGATACTTTTTGTAAGCCAAGAGTCTTCCGCTGATGTGGTGCAGGAAGCGCTTGGCACCGGAGCCTCTGGCTACATCGTCAAGACTGATGCCGGGCGAGAGCTACTGGAAGCTGTGAGCGCAGTCCTTCGGGGCGAGCAGTTTGTGGGTAGGAGATTTGCGGGCCACGATTTCACCGGAGCTTCAGACGTAAGACTCTCCGAAAGCCTCAGAAGCAATTGCGTTTTCGCACCGCTTGAACAGAGCATGGAAATCGCTCGCCGCCACGAGGCGGGATTCTATTCTGACGATGCAAGTCTTCTGGATGGTTTCACTCAATTTGTCGGAGCCGCTCTCAAGGCCGGAAATTCCGCAATCGTTGTCGCAACTGAGTCACACCGGAACAGCCTTCTTCCAAGATTGCAGGCATATGGCTTGGATATTGCTACCGCGATTGATCAGGGCAGATACATCTCGTTGGACGCTGTCGAAACGCTCTCGACATTTATGGTCAACGGCACGCCTGATCCGATCCGGTTCTTCAACGTCGCCGACGATCTCCTCCCAAATGCCGCAAAGGCGGCAAAGGGGAAGACCCCCCGCGTTGTCGCCTGCGGAGAATGTGCACCTCTGCTTTGGGCGCGAGGCAATGCAGAGGCTGCGATTCGGCTCGAGCATCTTTGGAATGAGATAGTCAAATCATATGACGTGGATGTGTTTTGCGGGTACCCACTAAGCAGCTTTCAGGGCGGCGTAGGGGTAGGCAGTCACATTTTCGAGAAACTGTGCGCGGTACATTCAGCGGTTCACCCCTAATGAAGAGGACTCCCGCGCGGCACGCTACGCAGCAGTCGTATCGCTTTCCACCAGTCGTCTTAACTCGGCTTCGGGAATTGCAAATTCTGCAAAGCCACAATTCAAACAGACTAGAAGTTTTGGAAAAACCCAAACTATGGGTTTGTCCAGTCCTTCGAGTCCAGGGAAGTGAATCCCAATCTCACCATTGAACGTGCTCTGGTTGGCTGACTGGCATGACCTGCAATAAGGGCTGCTTTGCGCGGACATCATACACCTCACTCTTACAAGCTTCTTCGCCGAAAAAGCCATGAACCGAAGATTGAAGTTTGTACGGAAATGCCCAAGCCCTGATATTTACCTTACCTCCCGCACCCGATCCCGATTCCGGGATTGAACTTCTCCGATTGGCTGATTGGCATGACTTGGAATGAGAGCTGCTTTGGGATGACATCACGACACCTCACACGCGCGAGCTTCGTTGGCCCTGGAAGGCATGAACCGAGGTTGGTTTGGAAGGAATGAGCCAGCCCCTCGGCAACCCTACTACTGCACCCGTAATTGTGCAAATTCCCTCTTCTAATCGGAATGATCCGGCAGTGTGATATTCGGTTGTCGGAAAGCCGACGCCGCATGGCACCGGTGTAGTTGACGTAAAAAATCGCGGTAATCACCACAACCCCGAAAAACTGACCCGAGCGTAGGGCTCCGAGATCTGGCAAGTGTGGGCACCCGTGCCTAGGTCATTTGTGGTGGCTGAAGGCTGAGAGCTGATTTACTTCATCACTCCGCGCGCGGCAATTCCAATATTTATCGCGGATATCGTTTCGTGTTCCGATCAGGACCTGCACAAAATTGGACAAATTAAGCTCGGCTTCTGTCGCATATAATTCGGACGACAACGCACATCGTCGCTCCGCCCCGACCATCCAGCAAGGAGTCTCCTATGTCGTTCCCTCGTTGCCTCGTCGCCACGGCCCTCTGCGCGCTGGCGTTACCAGCCTGCTGCTTAGGCCAGGTTCCCGTCACATTTCACAGCGTCTCCTCGCCGGACGGCCCGGCTGCCTTCGATGTTCTCGCCGTCGACCTCAACAACGACGGCATTCCTGATATCGTAAGCAGCTCCCTCGCCACCCAGCCGTGCTCCGTGACCACCAGCCTCGCCAATGGAAATGGCACCTTCCAGGCTGCTTCCACCTTCTACCTCGACGCCGGCGCGGCCACCACCTGCTCCGTTGCCGCCGCGGACATGAACGCCGACGGCAACGCCGACCTGGTTGTCGTGATCCCCGGCGACAATCGAGTGCTGGTCTTCCTCGGCAACGGTGACGGTTCTTTTCAGTCTCAGATCACGTCCAGCATCCAGATTCCGCGTGGTGCATTCTTAGACCTCACGCTCGCTACCGCCGACTTCAATCACGATGGCAAGCCCGACGTCGTCGTGCAATACGAGGGTGGATCTAACGGCAACCTTATTCTCCTGGAAGGCGACGGAGCCGGTGGCTTTGCCAGCGTCCGCACAATCTTTACCCCTTCCCCCAATTCAACGGCCTCGGACATTGTGGTCGGTGACTTCGACTCCAACAACAGTGTCGATGTGGCCCTGCTCGCCTCCACCTGCGACTCATGCCCCAGTCTTCTGCACGTTCTCTACGGCGATGGTCGGTTGGGTTTCCTTGATACCACTCCGTTTCCCGCCACCAGCTTCCCTCGTCTCACAGCGGGCGATCTCAACAGTGACGGCCGCACCGATTTGTTCGGAATCGATGGAGTCAGCAACCAGATCGTGACTCTTCACGGGCGCAAAGATCGCACCTTCGATCTCTATTACTCGCCTGTGTCCATCTCTGGCACCTTGGGCAGCCTCAGCGACTGTTGTTCGGGAACGCTCGCAATGGCGGACTTCAACGACGATGGCCGCATGGACATCGTGGCCCTGCTCGGCCAGGGCTACCCCGGAACCACCCAGCAGTTGGCTTTCTTCCTGGCGGGCCCGAATCCTGGAGATTTCACCACTCAGCTCGTAGACCTGCCTTCCCATAAATTCGCCACCAACCCGGTCGTGGGTGACTTCAATCGCGACCTCAGGCCCGACGTCCTGATCAACGAGGCCGATATTCCCGCGCCCACACAGTCCGGCGATACGGAGTCGTTCCTCGTGGCTGCCCTCAACCGCACCACTGGCAGCCGGTGGAGCAACTGCAACTACCCCCGCCAGGGACAAGGCATCGCCGTCTGCGCGCCCATCGTTTCCACTTCTTCGCCCGTCAACTTCAGCGCTACCGCCAACTCCTTCGATCCCCTTCGCAAAATCGAGCTCTGGGTCGACGGCGACAAGATCGCACAGCAAGAACACACCTGGAATGGCAGCGCTTGGTTCAACTACACCACGGCGTTCGGCTCGGGCGCGCACAAGGGCACGTTCTTTGCAGCGGACATCGGCAACGGCCTGCAGCGGCTTGACTTCGCCTTCACCGTCGGCGCGGGTCCGTGCGCTGCGCCATCCTCCCCGGGCGTGAGCATCTGCATGCCCTCAGGCTCCACTACGTCGTCTCCCGTCGTGGTCGAGGCCGCGGCCAACATCTCCGGCACCCTCGCCCGCATGGAACTCTGGGTCGACGGCGTAAAAAAATACACTGAAACTACCAGCCTGTGGTTCAACACGTCGGTTTACGTAGGGGCAGGGGATCACCGCTTCGATGTCTTCGCCGTGAACACCGCGGGCACGAAATGGCTCCAGACCACCTTTGTCACAACCCAGTAGTGGAGCCGACTGCGGGATACAGCCGCGGAGCGACACAACTTCTTAGCCCCGTGGAACGGCGCTCCTCTATGTGGTCTGTGGTCACTGAGAGCTGATAGTCGAGAGCTAAAGCTGAGAGCTAAAGCTGAGAGCTGATTTACTTCATCACTCCGCGCGCGGCAATTCCAATATTGTCGCGGGAAGTGTTCTTCACCAGATACATCATTTCATCGGCCTGGCGGATGATTTCGCGTGGGGTCTTGGCGTCGTGCGGATAGGTGGCCACGCCCATCGAGGCGCGAACATTCAGATTCAATCCTTCTTCCTGGCAGAACATGCTGGTGCGCAGACTGTCGCGCAGGCGCTTGGCCACGATCAATGCGGCATCTTTTCCGGTCTGCGGCAGCAGCACTACGAATTCGTCTCCGCCGTAGCGGAAGGCATAGTCAATCAGGCGGAGTTGCGCCTTGATCAGGTAGCCAATCTCCATCAACAGTTTGCTTCCGACCAGATGCCCGTGCGTGTCGTTGACCTGCTTGAAGTGGTCGAGATCGATAAACACTACGGTGAACTCGTAGCCGTAGCGCGCCGAGCGGTAGACCTCGGTCTCGAGCGTCTTATAAAGATGACGCGCGTTATACAGTCCAGTGCAATCATCCGTGATGGTCAGTTCCTGAATTTTTTCCACCGCGCGCGCGTTTTCAATTGCGATAGCGGCGTAGTCACAAATCGATTGCAGGAAAAAAGATTCCTGATCGGTGAAGTGTTCCATCCTCACATTCACCAGTTGAATCACGCCCAGCACGCGCAGCTTCGAGCGCAACGGAACGCAGATGATGGTTCGCGTCTCCCACTGCGTCATTTCGTCGATGCGCTTGGCGAATCGCGGATCGGTGTATACGTCGGGAACGACGACTCGCTCGCCATGCTTCGCCACCCAGCCCGCGATGCCTTCACCGACTTTGAGCCGAACATTTTTCAGAGCCTCGGAGGCCTTCCCCACCGCGATGGCAAAATAGAGTTCGTCGCGTTCTTCATCCACCATCAACAATGACCAGTTGTCCGGACGGAAGTACTCCGCCATTTTTTCCATGATGGTCTGCAGGATGGAGTCCAGATCGAGGGACGAGGTAAGAGCTTTGGCCACATCGTGATAGATGCCCAGTTCCTGCACTTTACGGTCGGAAGCGGCCTTGGTCATGAACTGCGGTCCTCGATGCGGGCAGGAAGTGTAGAAATTATATGCGTCCGCCGAAAGGGGGGGCAATCAACCTTAGTAACCTGAACCCCTGAAGCCACGTCCGGTAGTACATGGGCGTTTGCCGGGCCGCCGTGGGTCGTTTAGCACTACGGTTCTCTCCGAGCCCAAATTCATGGCCCGGATGACCTCTGATTAACATATATTTATGTTGAGCTTAGTCATTATCCTTAATTCATCCCCCGTTCGCTGGGGATGTGGTCCAGGACGCTCAAAGCCGCAGGAGACGGCCCAAGTTGGAATCTTTTGGAGCACGGCTAAAACGGGAGAGGGAAAAGCGCAAAATTACGCTTGACGAAGTCTCTGTCGCCACCAAAATCGCCCCTCGCTTCCTGGTCGCGCTCGAGGGAGACAAGTTCGATCAGCTTCCCGGCGGCATCTTCAATAAGGGATTTGTTCGTTCGTACGCCAGCCATCTCGGGCTCGACACAACTCAAACCATTGCCGATTTCGTCGCTGCCAGCGCACCGGTTGTTCCCGAAGCGCCGCTGGAGGGAACGCCAGTGCTGGCCTCATTGGCGGACCATGTACCGGAAAGCCGAATCAAGAGCAAAACCGCCACCGATGGCCTTCCCTGGGGGATCATCGCCGTCGCTCTTCTGGTCTTTGCCTTTGGATTTGCGT
Organism: Terriglobia bacterium; assembly: GCA_963795245.1. GTDB lineage: Bacteria > Acidobacteriota > Terriglobia > Terriglobales > Acidobacteriaceae > JAIQFF01. Next base: position 634,314 of record CAWCHA010000003.1, read on the forward strand.
TGTGGGGCTTTCATTCCCGCGAGAAGTCGTCCCCGAGGTTCGCTGCGGCGGTCGCTGCGAGCACCGCTGCGGTTCCAGGCCAGGTGACGACTGGTCCCGCCGCGCCCGCTCCATCCGCAGTCGAGCCTGAGCCGGTTGCGAAACTTGCAGCGAGTGAAACGGCAGCTTCGACCTCGACGTCTCAGGCGCCTGAACCACCAGCCGGCAATTCGGCGGCTGAAGTTGCAACCTCTACTCCGCAGGAATCGGCGGATAACGCCGCTGAATTCCAGGTGCTGGTTAAGGCGCGCCAGGATTCGTGGGTCACGATTACTGCGGACGGAAAAAAGGTTGTGCAGGACACTCTTGCGGCTCCAGGGGAAAAATCGGTCGCGGCACGCAATCGGGTCGTGATCAAAACCGGCAATGTCGGAGCTCTCGACATATCCTTCAACGGGAAGAAGCTTGCGTCACAAGGACGAGTCAACCAGGTCAAGACCCTCACTTTCGATCCCAACGGTCTGAAACGCTGACAGGTCTGTAAAAACTCCAGATGAGCAGGGCTTTTGGGAAGGGCACGACCTTGGTCGCGCCGCTAAGCCGTTGAAATCCTCTTCGCGTGTCAGCGCCCGGGGTTGGCTGTTGCGGGCCGTGGCAGGTTTTTTTCCGCAGCATCCCAGAAAACAAAGTCTTAATTTATTTCGGGCTTGGCCTTCCTGCCTCCCGTTCGACGCATCTCAGCTACCGCCCAGGTGCAAATGCTCGCCGGTGGCTGCTGGGAGCGACTTTCCAGGCCCGAATCATTGCGTGGCGGGCGCGCTCTCTGTTAGCTTATTACAGTCTGCAAAGTGCTGATTTATTGAGTGTTGCGTTTTGACCTCCCGCCAGGTTGAACGTCAAGATCGCTTGAAGGAGAGAGCCGCGTGTCGACCAAGAACCGTTATCTTTTTACATCTGAATCCGTAACTGAAGGTCATCCCGACAAAATCGCCGATCAGATTTCGGACTCGATCCTCGATGCCTGCCTCGCCGAAGATCAGTTCAGCCGCGTGGCCTGCGAAACCCTGACCGCCACAGGCTTGGTCGTAATCGCCGGCGAAATCACCACCAAAGCTTACGTCGATTTCCAGTCGCTAGTCCGCGGCACGATTTCAGCCATCGGCTACAACAACGCGCTCTACGGCTTCGACTCGAACACCTGCGCCGTAATCTCCACTATCAATAAGCAATCCGGAGACATCGCCATGGGCGTAGACACAGGCGGCGCCGGCGACCAGGGAATGATGTTTGGATATGCTTGTAATGAAACTCCTGAGCTAATGCCGACGCCAATTTCGTTGGCGCACAAATTGTGCATGCGACTTTCTGAGGTGCGGAAGTCCGGCAAGCTTCCTTATCTTCGTCCTGATGGAAAATCCCAGGTTACGGTGGAGTACGACAAGGACCACAATCCCCTTCGGGTGGATGCGGTGGTTATTTCGACCCAACATGCGGAGACTGTGGGCAACGAGGAACTGCGCGGCGATATTCTCAAGCATGTGATCCAGGCCACCATTCCCGAAAAACTTCTCGACGAAAATACCAAGTACCACATCAATCCCACTGGACGTTTTGTGATTGGCGGCCCTATGGGCGATACCGGACTTACGGGGCGCAAGATTATCGTGGACACTTACGGTGGCATGGGACGCCACGGTGGTGGCGCATTCAGCGGCAAGGATCCGACCAAGGTGGATCGCTCGGCTGCCTACATGGCGCGACACATTGCCAAGAACATCGTGGCTGCCGGCCTGGCCGACCGTTGCGAAGTCCAGCTCGCGTACGCCATCGGTGTCGCGGATCCGGTCAGCGTTCTGGTGGACACGTTCGGCACCTGCAAAGTGGACCCTGACACGCTTCCGGATTTGGTGCGGGCGAATTTTAATTTGACGCCGAAGGGGATCATCGAATCGTTGAAGTTGCGCCGTCCGATCTATTGCAAGACCGCGGCGTACGGACACTTTGGCCGGAACGATCCTGATTTCACCTGGGAAGCTACCGACAAGGCTGCCAAGCTGGCCAGTGACGCGGGTTTGCGGGAACCGGCGGCGGCTCGCAGGTAATCTCCTTATTAAGGCTAAGAAATTAAGGCTAAGAACAACCCCACGGGCTTGAACCACGAAGGACACGAAGGTACACGAAAACCAAAAACTTATGGCAACTACGCCGGTACTGAATAGCGATGTGAAGAGTCTGGATTTCGCCGATCTCGGCAAGAAGCGGATTGACTGGGCCAACCAGTCAATGAAGGTGCTGCAAATTATCCGCAAGGAATTCATCAAGAACCAGCCCCTGAAGGGCATCCGCGTGTCGGCCTGCCTGCACGTAACGGCCGAAACCGCGAACCTGATGATCTGCCTCAAGGATGGCGGGGCCGATGTCGTGCTATGCGCTTCCAATCCTCTTTCCACGCAGGATGACGTGGCGGCCAGCCTGGTGCGCGACCACAACATTCCAGTTTTCGCCATCAAGGGCGAGGACAACGATACTTATTACAGTCACATTCTTGCTGCCATCGACCACCGGCCCCACATCACCATGGACGACGGCGCTGACCTCGTCACCTTGCTGCACACCAAGCGTCAGGACGCGCTCGAAGGCGTGATCGGCGGCACGGAAGAAACCACGACAGGTGTGATTCGCCTGCGCGCCATGGCCAAAGAAGGCGTGCTGAAGTTTCCCATCGTTGCGGTCAATGACGCCGACACCAAGCACTTGTTTGACAACCGTTACGGCACCGGCCAATCGACGCTCGATGGCATTATTCGCGCCACCAACTTCCTGCTGGCAGGTTCGAAATTCGTGGTCGCCGGATACGGCTGGTGCGGACGAGGCCTGGCCAGTCGCGCTCGCGGCGCCGGAGCCGAAGTCATCGTCACCGAGGTCGATCCGACGAAAGCGCTCGAAGCGCACATGGACGGCTTCCGCGTAATGTCCATGGCCGAAGCCGCCAAACTGGGCGATGTGTTCTGCACCGTCACCGGCAACAAGAGCGTACTGACCAAAGACCATTTCGAAGTCATGAAAGACGGCGCCATCATCGCCAACTCCGGACATTTCAATGTAGAGATCGACATCGTCGCGCTGGAAAAGATGTCATCGTCGAAGCGCACTACTCGCAGCTCGGTGGAGGAATATTCACTGCGCGATGGACGCAAGATCAATCTGTTGGGCGAAGGCCGCCTCATCAACCTGGCCGCAGCCGAAGGCCATCCCCCGTCCGTCATGGACATGAGCTTCGCCGACCAAGCCCTCTCCGCCGAATACATGGTGAAGAATTACAAGACGCTGGAGAAGACAGTCCACAAAGTTCCAGACGACCTCGACAAGCGAGTGGCCAAGCTGAAGCTGGAGTCAGTCGGCGTCAAGATCGACAAGCTCACGCCCGAGCAGGAAGAGTATTTGGCGGGCTGGAGCGAGGGAACGTAAGGGCGCCGTTGGTCATTGGGCTATTGGTCGTTGGCAAAAAAGGGGCGGCGCGAGCCGCCCTTTGCTTTTGGGTCGGCCGGGATTCCATTTGTCGAAAGCCTGCCAATCGTGAATGCACTTGACATCTTGCTGGAGCAAAGGGACTGTTTATTCTCGCCGATCAACCGCGTACCTTCCACCGCCGAGGATCACGCCTGCCATGAAAGCAAGCAATCACCACGATTCGGGATTCCTGCACCTCAAAGAAGATGCCAAAAGGAAACCGCCTCACACCGGCACGACGAACTTTGCGATGAACCACCGGAAATTGCAGCGCGCCTTGATAAATTGTCTCGACCGTATCTTCTACCGCGTGAGCGAAGCGCTCGCCCAGTTCGGATCGCACGTTGTCGTACCACGCGCGTGCTTCTTTCAGGTCGGCATCGGCTTCAGGCAGCCAGACCACCGAAAGTGTCATGGCTTGTGGAATAAGCCTGCCCGGACTTTTTCCCAGGGGATAACATCGGAAGGATTTTCTTCATGCCGCGCCAGGCGAATGTCCAACTCTGCCCGCTGCGTTTCGGTCAGCGACTGCGCGTCGGCTTCAAGGCTTTCCCACACCGCGTCCAGCAGTTCCACCTTTTCCGCGGCGGACAGATTCTCTAGTTGGCTTCGAAGATCGCTCAAGGCTCTTTCCTGACTCAATCGTAGCCTAGCGGAACTGGATGTCAAGCAGGTCGTTCAAAATAGAAAAAAAGGGAATATGCGATCTGTCCCCGATTTTCTCCGAATTTCCCGCTTAACAAACACAAGTTGACGTTAACATTCTTCAATAAACCCACCAATTCTGGGAGCAACGATGCAAGCGAACCACATAAGCGTGCGGTGGCTAGGTTTCGTCTGATAATTACTTTCTCGGTTGTGACTGTTTTCACTCCAGCGATCTGGGCGCAGATCTTAACTCAAGGCCCTGGAGGACAAGAGCATAACGCGCCGCGCGAACCTCTCACCAGAAAAGGGCATGTCTTAAAACCCGAAGACGCCACGAAAGCGTTACTGGTCGCCTTTGACAGGTATGAGGTTGTGGCAATGAGCGCTGGACACGGCAACAAGGATCTGGATGATTTCATTCTTCGCCTTGTTCGTGATCCTGGCCTACCTAGTAGGTGAATGATGTGGTGGTCGAGTGCGGCAATTCGTTATATCAACCCGTTCTTGACCGCTACATTGCGGGAGGCGATGTTCCACTTTCCGAAGTACGGCCCGTTTGGCGTAATACGACCCAGTCAATGTGTAGCGTCTTCGGGATTTTACGAAATCCTATCTCCTCTCCTGCGCAGACGAATCCCGATAAACCTTCTGACCGGTATTTCACTGCATTTCTCTATGGCCCAGGGAATGCGCCCGCTGCGAAGGTCGTTTACCAGAAGCGCCAGTCCAGATCCAAAGTCAACACGCCGCGTGGCCCACACAGCGCAATATTAGTTATGTGGGATGTTTCGGATTTCGACTCGATCGCTCTAACGAACTGAAGCCAACACAGGCTTGACTGGGCCAGACGCCCTTCGTGGGATTAGTCGATCCCCTCCTTACGGGCGAACGCGGATGATTGTCTTTCCCTTAATCCGTTCGGTCCGGTTGAAGGCGCCGACGGCATCGTCAAGGGTAGCTACTTTGCCGATGTTTGTCCGCAGCCGACCATCCCGGACCCGTTGGACGACCTCACTCAATTGGGCGTGATCGGGTATGACGATGAAGTCGATAGTCAGGCCGCCAGAGGGCCGCGCCTCGGTCGGTCCGGTGACGGTCACCAGCGTTCCTCCGGCGCGAATCACGCCCGCAGACCGCTTCGCGATGTCGCCGCCGATGACATCGAAAACCAGATCGACTTCGCCGACATCTTCCAAGGCGTCGTTATCGAGGTCGACGAACTCCTGTACGCCGAAGTCGAGAGCCGTCTGACGGCCGGCGGCGCGCCCGGTGCCGATGACGTACGCGCCGGCCTCACGTGCGAGCTGGCTCGCCATCGAACCGACCACGCCGGCCGCACCGTGCACGAGGACGCTCTGCCCCGCGCGAAGGCGGCCGTGCTCGAACAGCCCCTGCCACGCGGTCAGGCCCGGCATCACGACGGCCGCGCCCACCGTGAAGTCAACGTCGCCCGGTAGCGGCGTGAGGTTGCGTGCCTCGACCGCTACATATTCCGCCAGCGTGCCGTCGCGATACCAGTCAGTGAGGCCGAACACCCGCTGTCCAATCGACAGACCCGTCGTGCCAAAGCCGAGAGCGGTGACGACTCCGGCCAGTTCGTGTCCAGGGATTGAAGGCGTCCGGTCACGGCCGACGCGATCGGCCCAGGTCGAGGGCCATGTCAGCTCATCCCCGGTGAATCCCGACGCACGAATCTGAACAATAACGTCGCCTATCGACGCCTGTGGCTCGGGCCGTTCCACCAGCTTTGCCCCAGCCGTTCCCGCAGCCTGATCTATCACCACGATTGCCTTCATGGGTCACCTCCGTACTTTGGGTTCTTGCCTGTAAAAGTAGGCGCTCCATTGTCCCAAGACAGAAACGGATCGATCAAAATCTTGGCCCGCCTCGATTCCATTCGTCAAGGCCACACCGACGTCGACGCCTTCGATCTTTCGATTTTGAGACTGCACAGATGTCGTTTCGTTGTCGTCGGCTATCAGTACACGTCTTCGTATCTCCGTAGGAGAGCGGGACCCGCAGAGAAGTGTAAAGAAACTCTCTTGTATCGAACATACCGAGAAGTCTTTAGCTGGGGGCGGGCCCACGCTTTGTTTCCATGTCTTTTATTAATTCTAACGACGGCTGCCCCAACCTTTGGCGGTTTTCAAAAGACGGGCGGCCCACACCACGCGGTATTCGGTGTGTGGGATATTTCGGATTTCGACTCGATCACTCTAACCCAGTGAAGCCGACACCGGGCTTGAATGGGCCACCGGCCTGCACTTCGTGCGGGTATTTTTCAAGGAAGGTATCGACAGAAGGCACGACTGGTTTTTATCTGAGTGGCGGGAGAAGTACATGTCGCGGGTTCGCTTCGTTAAAGTGCCGGGGGCGGATTCGCAACACGTTAGCCAGGAACGGAGTCAAAATCCCCACTTCTCGCAAAAGCGCGAGAAATGGGGCACCCGGCTAAAGTCAAAATCCTCGCCCAAGCGGAGCTTGAACGGAGCAACCCGCGCGAGACGACGATAAAGCGGCGAAGTTAAAATTCCTACTCACTTCGCAAAAGCGCGAAGAAGGATGGGCACCCGCTGGTCGCTAGTCCACAGAGTCATCACACCGGTAGTCCCATTCCTCCCGCAATTCCATGATCTGCAAGGCTTTATCCCTACTAGTTCCATGACTTCCGTAACTTTTAACTGCTGATTCCCCGGTGTAATCTGCACCTCGTAATGTCGAACAATGGGCGATTTGCCGAGGACGGGAACAGCGCTGCAGGCGCGCAGTTGAGGCGCGAAGATGTGCCGTCCGCTGCGACCGTAAACCGCGAGGCCGCACCCGCCAAAGCGGCGCGCTCGCGCTATTCGGATGTGCAGAGCGCGGTGCGATTTCCCATCAAGCTGCCGATTTCGGTGAAGTCGAAATCCGGCGCGAACGCAGCCGAGACCGAAAATATTTCCGCCAACGGCGTGCTCTTCCATGTGGATTCGGAAATGCCGGTGGGCTCGATGGTGGACTTTACCATTTCTTTGCCCGCGGATGTCGTGGGATCGGAAGCCGATGTGCAACTCGACTGCCGCGGACGAGTTGTAAGAAATTATGAAGAGGATGGCCGCCGCGGCGTTGGCGTAGTCATCGACGAATATCGTTTTGAGCGCCGCTAGAACAGGGAACTGAAGGGCAAGGAAAACGAATGGCAAGCACCGCCGCCAGCATGGAGATCGACGTTGAGCAGCCGCAAGAAGTCGACGGCCAGTTCATTCGCGTAATTGTGGCTGACACGCAAGCCATTTTCCGTGCGGGGCTGCGAAAGATTTTTGCCCTGGAAGACAACATCCGCGTAGTGGGGCAGTCGGAAACTTTATCGCAGACAATTTCCGCCGCCAAGAAATTTACCGCCGACATTCTGATCTTCGAAGCTGCCCTGGCGCCGAATCCGGTAGACGCTGTTTCTGATCTGATCCGGCAAACTCCAAATCTGCGCCTGGTGGTCGTCACCCAAGAACCTGACCAGGAAATGACGCTCGAGCTGCTGCGGCGGGGAGCGCATGGAGTGGTCTCGCGCGAAGTTGAGCCCGAACTTCTGGTGGAATGCCTGCGCAAAGTTTCCGAAGGACATCCGTGGCTGGATAGCCGCGGCACTCAGTGGGTTCTCGAAGCTTATCGCACGCAGGGGATCCGTCCGACTTCACAGCGGCCCAAAGTACAGCTGACTCCAAAAGAGGCGCTGATCGTGTCTTGCGTTACGCAGGGCATGAAGAACAAGGAAATTGCGTTGCGCGTCGGCACTACCGAGCAGGTGGTGAAAAATTATCTTCGCAAGGTGTACGACAAGCTCGGCGTGGCGGACCGCCTGGAGCTGGCATTGTTTTGCCTGCACAACCGTGTTTTGGATGCGAGTGTAAAGACACCAGCCGCGGTGTCGGCAGGGAACGGCAGCGCTCCGGAACTGGCGCCATCGATCACAGATTCGCTCACCAAACCCTCCTGAACGCCGCCCTTCGCAAGTTGCGATAGAATCCTTGCTGTAGAATCAAGACAGCAGAAGTTCCCGCCTCAAAAACAGCAAGGGAGAGATGGCCGAGTGGCTGAAGGCGCACGCTTGGAAAGCGTGTTTACTCGAAAGGGTAACGTGGGTTCGAATCCCACTCTCTCCGCCAGCTTCCTTTTTTAAATCAAAGACTTGGACGGAGATCTATGTCCGTTTATGTCCGTTAAGCGCCAAGCACCATTCTGACTACTTTGCTGTTCGCCTCTCGCTTTGTGTCCGTCATCGCCGCGCCGTAGATGTTCATGGTCGTGCCGATCGAGGCATGCCGCATTTTTCTGGCGTTCGATTGCTACTCTCGGGAAACGATCGGTTTCGTTTTGACCTCCGTTTGGAACTCTGATTCGATCTCGAAATCCCGGTAAGTTTCCCGATTCGCACATGACGCTGATGTGCCTTGTACGATGCCCTGGGGGAGGAGCGGGCCCGAATTTACGGGTCCACCGTCACGGTCAAGGTCCCTTCTTCCCCGGCTCTCAAGGTCGCTGTAATTGTAGCCGTGCCAGTGGAAGTGAAGGGCGGAAAACAAACCATCGGACGGACTATAGGTCTCAGAAACTAAGCTGTCGAAGCTTTCCCCTCCGAAGAGTAGAACGGTGCTGTCTGGAAGTAGTGTCGCCGTATGACCCCATCGCCCCACAACCATAGGTTTGTTGGCGGCCAGAAACGATGCCTTGGCAGGGTCGTAAATCTCGGCGGTGTCAGTCCCAACTCGAGTCGAGTACTACTGATCGTGCCGCCTCCGGTACCTTGCGCCACCGTCCACGTTACTGTCTTGTCGCTCGAACCCGATACCTGCGCCACAAACTGCTGGGCCTGACCCCGGAAGACGGTTACCGTACCTGGCGTTACCACCACTGTCGGCGCGCCTGGAAGGGTGGCCGACGATCCACAACCGGATAGGGTCAGCGCTGCTGACAGCATCGAAATGACTAGGAGACTCTTGACCCAGCTTGAATTCACTTCTTACACCTCGGTCGAGGGCGAGATTCATGCAAGAAGCCGCTCACAGCAATGGACGCCGTATCAATTGCGCGGAGAGAATTACCTTGGCTCCCTCTGCCCGCGCTCGCCGTGCCGTCTCTAAACCCGGAGCTCCCGCCGATGACGACCACGGTTTGTCCAAGCAGTTCGGGCTCATGTTGGGGAATGGAAGCGATGGTTGCTGTGCTGATGTTTCCTCCGATCGGCACTCTCGAATTGCTCTCGCTTGAGGAGATGAAATTTATAGCGCTGATCATGCTTGCGGACCCAGCCTTGGAAGTATGAGGAACTCCTGCCGGCTCACCCAATCCGGGTAGCGTCTCACCATCGCATCGAACAGTTCCTGATCGCTTAGGCCCGCCTCTCGTTGTTTTCCGTAGAATTCGAGGTATGTTCGTGACTCGTCGATCTGAAGGGGTTCTATACGATTTGAGTGGATCGCACTCATGTGAGACGCGATCGTGAGGTCATCTGACCTTCGGAGGGGATACTTTCTGCGCGGGACGAAACGTTATGCCCATAAAGTGTTTCGGAACGCCGTTCCCTGCTGGGGTTCTCTCAAGAAACACCTTTGCCGAGGCATCGTGTTTCAGGTAGGCATTCAGGAAGTTCAATGTGTAGAGGGCAACCCAGGCATGACTCGTGTTGGCGTCATCCCGTCCGTAATCGGCTACCTGATATTCCGCAAAGCGCTGCACGCTCTCCCTGCGTTGAAGAATCGAACTGGAACTGTGGGTGTGCCATGCCCAGCATATTCACGGTGAGGAGATCGCCGTGTATCCAGGCGTTCAGAACGTTTGGACCCACTATGTCTGCCGCGGGACCATCATAATATTTGTCACGATCTTCAAGAAAGTTCGCATCTTCCGCAGTGAAGAAAAGAAGCGGTATGGGCATCCGCTCTGGATTGACATCGCCCGCCATCTTTACGAGGCCCGGGTAATAGCGCATGCTGCCGTCCATGGAGATGGTCCGGAAATGTTGCGGGCATGGAGTGAAAACCCTTCTCGCTTCAGCAAGATCATGATTCGTCTTGATTGATCGGCACAATTCGTTTTCGGCTGTTTCCTCTTGCATCGTTGTTCCTTGTCTCTTGTTAATTGGCGCAGGCGCAAGTTCTTTTTGAGCGGGATCGGAGAAGTTGTACAGAACTGTAGCGTCTCAGCGTCAACTGGCGGGTTCGTTTGTCGAATCAGTTCAAGGAATTGAATCTGCTTGATGTCTCTTTGACCCTAAGCTATGCATCTTGTGGTCACACACTCATGGCAGATAGCTCATTCACTCGACGCCGCTTCATGCTGATTAGCGCAGGTGCCGCTGCGCTGGCGGCAACGTCCGAGAGCGACAGTGTCAACGTTGTATTTGCGGACTCGTCCGGGAACTCTGAAGGTTCCGTGAACCCACATTCGTCGGGCACGAATGCAGAGATGGGCATGGCGGAGGCGTGGGCTCGCGCCTTTCGGTTGACTGGGGCGAAATCCGAGGCCGGACAAAGCGAGCTACTGCGCGATGTGACCGAACCACCATTCTCGTTTGTGTATGGTGACCGCCCGTCCCCGGAGCTACTACCGACTTGGAAATTTGAAATTAAATATTCCGATCTGGACGCGACAAAGCGTCAGCAGGAAACCATCTATACAGATCCGGTTACAGGGCTGGAAGTTCGGGCTGTAGCCACCATCTTCAAGGACTATCCGGCGGTCGAGTGGGTCATGCATTTCAAGAATGCAGGCGCCGCGGATACGCCTATTTTGCAAAATGTCCAGCCGTTGAATGCGTTGTTACTGTCCCCTGATGGTGATCCGTCCATACATTACTCAAGGGGCGCAGCCTGCTCGCCTGACGATTTCATGCCGATGACGAGAGTGCTCGGCAAGCGCGGCGGTTTGCATTTACAACCAGGTGGAGGGCGATCGTCGAGCCAATTTCTTCCTTTCTTTAATATTGAAACCAGGGAACAGGGCGCGGTTCTGGCGATTGGATGGTCGGGTGAATGGGCTGCAGCATTCGATCGCCCGGAGGCGGGTTCAAACTTCCAGATCAAGGCAGGTATGGCCTTGACGCACCTGAGGCTCAATCCCGGGGAAGAGATCCGTAGTCCGCGAATTTTGATGCTTTTCTGGCGCGGAGAGCGCACTCGCGGCCACAATCTGCTTCGCCAATTCGTGCTGGCGCATCACCGGCCGGTGGCTAATGGCAAGAGCCTGCAGACTCCGATGACGAATCACAATTGGGGCGGAACACCGGCGTCTGACCATTTGGAAAACATCCGGCAAATTATCGCGCACGATCTTCCCATGGACTACTACTGGATCGATGCGGAATGGTTTGGCCAGGGCCCATGGTGGAAAAACGTCGGGAACTGGGAAGCGAAAAAAGATCTCTATCCGCTGGGTTTCAAGCCGATCAGCGACCTGTTGCATTCGTCGGGACGCAAATTTCTTTTGTGGTTTGAGCCGGAACGAGTTTGCGAGGGCACTCCCTGGTACACCGAGCATGCGCAGTGGCTGCTCGAGGTGCCGAAGGATAAGCGGGTTTACAGAGGGTTTGGCGCCAAAGGCGACTGGGATGTTCCGCAGTCTGATCCGCGCTGGATAATTAACGAGAGCGAGCGTAATCAGATTCAGGAAAATGATCGACTGTTTAATCTTGCCATTCCTGAGGCCCGGCAATTTCTTACCGACTTTATATCGCGCAAGATCAATGAGTTCGGCCTGGATTGCTTTCGCAATGACTCCAACATTGCGCCGTTGCAATTCTGGCGTGCCGCGGACGCTCCCCACAGGCAGGGAATCACGGAGATTCGCTGGATTGAAGGACTCTATGCATTTTGGGATGAGTTGTTGCGCCGCCATCCCGGATTGATTATCGACGATTGCGCCAGTGGAGGCCGCCGCATTGACCTGGAAACGATTGGGCGCAGTACTCCGCTCTCACGAACCGACTTTGTTGGCGACATTCTTGCCAATCAAAATCACAGTTACGGACTGCTCAGTTGGGTGCCGCTGAATACGACGTCGGCAGGAAGCCTTTCGACAGGTAATGAATACCGCATACGCAGCGGCATGACCAGCGGCCTTTCTTACGGGCTCTTTACTTCGGGCGATATGCCGCAACGCAAGGCGGACTATCGCAATTTTCCTTTCGCCGAGGTGAAGAAGTCACTTGAGCAATACCGCGCGATCGCTCCGTACTTCTACGGCGACTACTACCCTTTGACGGAATATACGCAGACAACGGATGCGTGGATGGCATACCAACTCGACTTGCCAGAACAAGGCAAGGGCATGGTCGTCGTGCTGAAACGATCGGTGGCTGATTACAATCAGGCCAGCCTTCCACTCAAGGCAATCCAGGGAGACTCGCTTTATGAAATCACGAACGTGGATACCGGCGAACAGAAAATCGTCGCTGGAAGAGAGCTGCGGGATCGAGGGATTGAGATTTGCTTGTTGAAGGCGCCCGATTCTGCATTGTTTGTTTATCGCCGGCAGGTTTAGCGATTTGGTCGTGGCGGACGGGCCGTTGAGTCTGTGTGACAACCTTTTTTCGCCCCTTCGGGGCTGCCTCGCCGTCCACTATTTACCCACGGCTTGCGCCGTGGGCTTTAATCTTGCGCCGCTTCGCGGCTTTTCCTGGATCCCCTGCCAGCGGGCGGACAACCCGGCCTTTTGCACCGTTCTTCTTGGCCGGTTCAAAAACATCTAGAGTCAAAGCCATGCCGGCCTTGCGGCCATAGACCACGTCGGCCGTGCGCTATCTCATCGAGATCAACACCGATGCAGGCATAAGATGGGGAGAGGCCGTGCCTATGCCTGGCACTTTCTATTCCAACGTTTTTGAAAATGGAGTCGACTCATGAGTGACGCAGAATATCTGGTCCAAAAGCTGCCAATTGCGCGGCAGGCGATCGAAACCGCGCGGAAGGTGTTTGCAGTCTTGCAAGTCGGCATGGCGGGCGCACTTGTTGCTACATTGACGCTGAGCGCAGTGCGATGTCCGGCCCAGCAGTTGACTAATGGCACTCTGTCCGTGACGGTCAATAGTCAGGATGGGTCATATCAATTTGGCCCCACTGGTGGCCAATCTGCGCTGCAGGCAAGCTCAGGTGCACTGGTCGACCACACGTGGCTGCGTGCGGGGATCTATCCCTCGCATTCGGTCTCCGAGTCGCCATTCAGCGACGCGCTTGGCTCCGGTCGACAGTTGACGGTCACATGCAGCGGACTATCTGGCAGTCCCGACCTTATTTATGTACTGCAGCTCTACACCCAAAATCCCTACGGCACGATTCAAGTACGGGTCAGGAACGGAACGGGCAAAGCTACGTCAGTGCAGGCAATCCGCAGTGTTGATGCGACGGGAGACTCAATCCTGAGCTTGGGCGGACGGCCATCGGACGATCGGATTCTCTCCGATAGTTTTAGCGAGGATTGGCCCGACTTGGTCATCTACGATCTCGGCGGTGCGCCGGACGGAATGCATCGCGGAGTCGGAAGCCAGCTTATCTATAACCGGCAAACCAAGCAGAGCTTGTTTCTTGGCGCACTTACCTCGGATCGCTTTCTGACTATTTTGCGGCTTAAGGCACGAGGGCAAAGGTGCCGACGCTAAGGTCGCTTCGTACAACGTCGAATCTACGGGAACCACGGAGATTCAGAAAGTTTTAAGCGAAGCAGAGACTCTTGCACCAAAGCATCTGACAAGCGACCGGATCGAGCTAAGTCTTCCACTGAATCCGGGCGAAGAGATGAGCTCCGAACGAGTGATGTTCGCAGCAGGGCCGGACTATCTGGGGCAACTTCGCGCTTATGGTTCCGCCATTCGGCGGCTGCATCACGCACGGGTTTCGAGTCAGATTCCAATTGGATGGTGGAGCTGGACCGCCTATTACGCCGCCATCAACCAGGGCGAAACGCTGGCCAATGCCGATTGGCTGTCGCAGCATTTGAACTCGCTCGGTTACAACTTTTTCCAGATCGATGAAGGCTATCAGTACGCTCGCGGAGAGTACGTCACTGCCAATGCGACGCAATTTCCGGACGGTATGGGGTTTGTGGCTCATCACATTTTGAGAGATGGCCTCACCGTTGGCCTGTGGACGGCGCCGTTTGAGGTAAGCAGCCGGGCGTGGGTTTACGAACATCACAAGGATTGGTTGGTCCACAATGCCAACGGCGAACCGATTCCGCTCGAAGATGTGTGGCGGCAGGGTGTTGACACGCTTTACGCGCTTGATACGACGCATCCGGGGGCGCAAGAATATTTGCGCCAAACTTACAAGAAGTTGACCCGGGAGTGGGGAGTCCGCTTCATCAAGTTGGACTTCATGGATACGACGGCAATTGAAGGTTACTACCACCGTCCAAATACCACAGCGCTCGAAGCCCAGCGTATCGGCTTGCAGGTGATTCGCGACACGGTCGGCGATAATGTGATCCTGGACAAAGACGGAAGTCCCATGCTCAATCCCGTCGGGATCGTGGACACAGGCCGCGTTTCCGCGGACACGGGACACACTTTTCTGAGGTCGAAGACCGCCGCTCCCGGCATTGCCGCGCGTTTCTACATGAATGGGAACTTCTTCATCAATGATCCGGACGCCTTCAACATCACCGATACATATATGGTGGAGCATTCGCGCGAGCGCTCCGCCCATTCGCTAGAAGCAGCGCAGGCTTCGATTGCACTCTCTGCGATCGCCGGTGGCAATTACGAAATCGGCGATGACCTGCTGGTTCTTGGCAGCGAGAAGGATCGACTCGCCTTAGTCGAAAACCGAGACTTGCTCAACATGGCCAAAGCTGGTCGAGCCTCTACGCCCGTGGATCTGATGACCTATGAATCGGAGGATGGACAACCGAGCGTTTTCTTACTCCGGCAAAGCCCGCGGCAAAGCATCTTGACGGTTTTCAACTGGACTAAAGGGCCGCGCTCGCACTTGTTGAGACTAACGGACCTCGGAGTCCCCGTGAGCTCCACACTGGTGGCGACGGCAGTGATGGATTCAAACGCCGCGTTTGCGCTCGAAGGTGGCGTAGTCCGGCTTCAGAATCAGCCGCCACAATCAGTCGTGGTAATCAAGTTGGTGGACACGGCCGTCGCCAAGGCTGCCCCAGTTGTTACGGCCCGAGTTCCACCTCAGTCGAAGGCTGGGGAAACTATAGCCTTCTCGGCTAAGGCCGACCCTGCTGGCGTACCGGTACTCGGCTATCACTGGGACTTCGGCGACGGGACAACCTCCGAAGGGCCCAACGTTTCTCATTGCTATACAAGAGGGGCCGATTTCATCGTTCGGCTCAGAGTGGACGGGCCGGACGACGCGCCCTATGAACAGAGTTTTTCCATCGCAGTAACAGGCGAACTGAAGCCGACTCCCGAGCTTCGCGTGAACCGGCGTTTTGAACAGCCGGCTGCTTACTGATTACCCAGCCCTAGCTTATCGAGCGGAGTACGCATAAAGAGTGGAAGCCGAGCTGCATCAGAAAGGGCTCAGAGGCACACCCAGACCGTCGATCGTTTGCCAAAAGCTTCTCGCAAATCTTAGCATTCGCGATCAAGTGCTGGTCGACTACGCCAATGAGGTGAGGGAAGCCTGGAAAACCATGGTCCGCCACTACCGCGTCGAGGATGCGAATGCGGAGCCCATGATTACCCTCAGCGCCACCGACCTAGCAGGCGCTCTTTCATCGCTTCCCCACCAGCCGTGGAACTCCCTTGCCCCATGTTTCCGGCGGCGCGAGTTCCTTTTTGATCGGCGGAGTTGTCATATCCCGATCACTCGAGTTGAATATCCGATTGCCCTGCGAGATCAGATAATCGGCGGTCCGGGCCGCTAACGCTTGAATGGTTAATCCGGGATTGGCCGATCCCTGGGTGGGCATGATGCTGCCGTCACACACAAAGAGATTGGCGATGTCGTGGGTGCGACCGAACTTGTCGACGACGGAAGTTGCGGAATCCGATCCCATGCGCGCCGCCCCGACCAGATGCGCGTAACGGGCTTCCTGCACCACCTCGGTGGCGCCCGCGGCAGCCATGACTTCCATTGTTTTTTCCTTGGCGAATTTGATCAGCTTCTTGTCGTTCTCCTGCAGGTTGAAACTGACATGAGCCACCGGCAGGCCAAAGCGGTCTTTTTCGTCGGCCAGGGTCACGCGATTCTCGGGCCAGGGAAGAATTTCTCCGAGCAGGCCAAATGCGGCCCAGTGGTTGTAATCCATCATCTCGCGCCGAAGACCCCATCCCCATGCTTTTTTGGAGGCCAACATTTGTTTGCCGAAGGCGATGGGCAGAGGCCCGACGGTCTGGATGGCGAAGCCGCGAGCGAAGTCATGCCTCGGATCGGTTTCGTAAAACTCTTCGGTTAAGGCGTGCGCGGGAGGCGCCTTGTACATACGCACCGGTTGCTCGAATCGACCCATTACCACGTTTCCAGCCTGCGCCATCAGGTACCGGCCTACCGTGCCGCTTGAATTCGCGAGGCCGTTTTCGAATCCGGCACAAGCAGAGTTCAACAGCAGCCTTGGAGTCTCAATCGCATAACCGGAGACGATTACTGCTTTTGACTTTTGAAAGTGCGAGTTGCCTTCGTGATCGAAGTAGTGGACGCCGGTGACGCGCCCTTCCTTGCCCAACTCAATGCGCGAAACCATACAGTGATCGCGGATTTCGGCGCCTTGCTTCAGGGCATCGGGCACGTGCGTGATCAGAGTGCTGGCCTTGGCCCCGACTTTGCATCCTTGAATACAGAAGCCGCGATAGATACAGTGCGGTCTATCTCCGTGAGATCCGGAGAGGATCGCAACCGGGCCGCCAATCGACACGGGAATGTTAAGAGCTGAACAGCCACGAATCAGGGCGTTGCCGACGCCTCCCATGGGATGAGGCCCGTACGCGTAGCCGTGGGGATGCCCCCAGGGATAATAAGCGGGTCCGGCGACCGGCATCTCAAGTTCCAGTTGCTCGTAGTATGGCCGGATATCTTCGTAACTGATAGGCCAGTCCACCCCCACCCCGTCGCGGGTATGAACTTCGAAGTCCGATGGGTGCAATCGTGGGGTAAATGCTGCCCAATGAACGGAGCCTCCGCCTACACCCTTGCCGCAGTTGTTCGCGCCCAGTGCAAGCGGATCGGTCCCGCCGGTCACCCGGGGATCTTCCCAGTAGAGCTGGTGCGACCCCGCCTCATCGCTCACCCAGTCGCGCTCGGTGTCCCAGAAAGGGCCAGCCTCCAGGCCGACAACGTTGAAGCCGGCGCGAGCCAGACGTTGCAAGAGAACTCCGCCCGCGGCACCGACACCGACGATGATGTAATCCACCTCCTCCTGTTGCGTGAACCTCCGCATCGGCACATGGAGATACTGCAACGATCCCAGCATGTGCTTGCTTTTGCTCGGAGGTTGAAACGCCCCCAGGATTGGTTCCTTCACGATCTCACGATTCCTTCCCATGCTGGTTGGCTTCAGTGTGGAGATGAGCTGCCGACTCCACTTCGTGGGAGACGGCGGCTTCCGGCGCCAGCCACTCGTAGCGCTTCTCTTCCACCTCCCAAGGCTCCGGCTCGCCGCGTTCCAGGCGGGTATAGGCGCGAGGGTATGCGGGACCGCCGAAACCGATCTCGTCCCAGGCCCACGGGTGGGCGTAGTAGGCATCGATGGCATCGCCCATCATCAATTGCCAGAAACGATGTACCGACATCGAACTCCATATTTCTTGCGCGGCCTCTGGCTTTCCGTCATGAATCGCCTTGATCACCAGATCCTGCTCGCGGTAAGCCAGCGGGAGAAAATCACTTCCGTATCGGTGACGAGCCTCTTTATTTATCGCTTCACGCCCCAGCCGGTAGGCGTCGCGATCCTGCGGCATCGAGTCGTAACGATAGCCCACGGTCTGATTAATATGAAGCCGATGATCGAGAGGGGCGATCAGCGGAATCTGACGGTCAGGAGTCCGGTCTGTCTGCGGAATGAGGTGCGCAAAAACCGCCGTCCAGAATTCAAATTCCTCGACGGAGAAGAACTCTAACGGCGGCGGCGACTCCACCCGATTGGTCACCACGCGCCGGGTCGCGTCATCCCAGAACGGACTTTGCGAGAGCGTACTGAAGCCGGGGTAATAACCGGGGGTAGGAAGCGGGACAAGCGGTTCGCCGGTGGAGGCATCGCGAGGCAATAAGGAGGAATGATCAACGTCAGCGTTCTTTTTCATTTGTGCTTTCTGCGAAGCAGGCTGGCCAGCATGCCGAGCATTCCAGCCGCGCCGAACAGGAGGGGTGCGAAGATCGGAGGGCCGTACATGACGTTATATACAAGATGCTTTCGTCCGCCAGGCCTCCGCAGCACGCCACGGGAGTGATAGTAAAATCCGGCCGCGGCGTCGGCAGTAGCCAGCACGGAAAGGGCTGGCAGCGCCGTGGTTGCCAGCCTGCGGCTTTTTACGGAAGCAAAAGCCGCAGCCGCGAGCGCCGGCGCAAGAATGACCGGGGTCCACTGCGCGGCATAGCGAAAGTTGTTTTTGTAATGCGAATAGAAGGCCTCGAAACCGCTAAGCAGGGAGCTGACGCCGGTTACGATGGCTACCTGCCGTTGAAAGCGCCCCTCACGGATGTCTTGCTCGGCTGAGAGGAATTTGCGGCTCTCTCGCGAAGGCAGAAGACGCGCGAGAAAGTTATCCCTTCCAGATACCGAAATGCGCGACGCCTCTTCTCGCTGAAGATAGGAGGCTATCAGTCCGAGGTAAGCGCTGGTACCAAACAGAAGAGGAGCGAAGATGGGCGGACCCATAATCATGTTGGTCATGGGAAGCCGCCAGCCCCCAGGTTTTCGCTTGACCCCGCGGACGTGGAAGTAAAACCCCACTACGGCATCGATGAGCGTGACTGAAGAAATCAGTCGAAGCACGGTTCGGGCAGCCCGCCGGCTGAAGAAACCAGCCACGCCCGCGAACGCGAGCAGGACACTCATGATGACCGGCGTGTACATCACGCGCCGGCTATAGCTGCCGCGATAGTGCTCGTAGGCAACTTCAAGGCCGCTGATGACACTGGTTCCGGCAGTCAGAAGGGCGAGACTTCGCTGGAAGCGTCCCTCCCGGATGTGGTTGGCGGCGATCTCCAACTCCTGACGCGCGTGTCGAACGGAGAACGCAGATCGGTCGGGCATCTTCTTAGATGACCTCACGAACCTTGTCGAGAGCAATGGTCTTGATGATCTTGATTGCGTCTTTCTGGCCGCGCAGCAGAGCCTTGGCGAAATGAAGCGCCTGCTCCGTCGTCGCTTTCCCCGGCATGGGTGGCTCATTGGGATCGACGACCGCTTGTACGACGGATGGCCCTTTGTGGCTTAAGGCTTGACGAAGAATCTGCTCCGCATCTTCGGGGCGCTCCAGGGTGAAGCCTTTGGCCCCGCAAGCCTCTGCCACCTTGGCGAAGTCGATCGGTTGCAGCTCAACCCCGAACTCGGGATTCCCCTCCAGGATCATCTGCTCCCACTTGATTTGTCCAAGCACGTTGTTCTTGATCACGATCACAGTCACTTGCAGGTTATATTTCACCAGCGTCGCGATCTCGCCCATGAGCATGGTCAAGCCGCCATCGCCGACAACGCATACCACTTGCCGACCGGGATACGCTACGGCGGCGCCGATGCTGTAAGGCAGTCCGTTGGCCATTGTGGCCAGTGAACCGGAGAGCGAAAACTGCATGGTGCCGCGAATCTCCACATAGCGCGCCGTCCAGGTGGCAATGGTTCCGCTGTCCGCTGAGACGATGGCATCGTCATTCAAAAGCTTGTTCAGCGTGTGCGTCACTACCTGCGGCTTCATCGGCATGTCTTTCCGTGTGCCGCGCTCCTCCATGAGTTCGTTCCAGTCCTTCATGTGTCCCTGAGCTTTCTCCAGGAAGGCGGACTTCTTCTGTTCCAGCAGAGGTAGCAGCGCGGTAAGAATGGTCTTGGCATCGCCGACCAGGCCAACGTCCACGGGATGCCGCAACCCGACTCGCGTGGGATCAATTTCGATCTGCACGCATTTCGCCTGACCCGGCTTGGGCAGAAACTCCATGTAGGGATAGCTCGTTCCGATCATGATCAGAGTGTCGCAATCGTTCATGGCATCGACTGACGGCGAAGTGCCAAGTAATCCAATGCCCCCGGTTGTGTAAGGGCTGCGGTCCGGGAGCACGGCCTTGCCGAGGAGAGCCTTGACCACCGGCCCTCCGACAATTCCTGCAAGCTGCGTGACCTCTTCCCGGCAGGCAAGCGCCCCGCGACCTACGAAGACTGTGACTCTTGATCCGGCATTGATGATGTCAGCCGCCTGCCGCAACAGCGCCTCCGCCGGCCTCGCCGTCGAGGGCACGCTCCAGTCTGCGCTGTGATGGGCAACGTTCGCGTTGCTGCGGTGTTTGTCCGAGACCTCCCACTCCTGTATGTCTTTCGGAATGCAGATGTGAGAGACGCCATGGCGCGCATAGGCAGTACGCACCGCCATATCGACGACATTGACCGCGTGCGCCGGCCCCATCACTCGCTCGTTGAATACCGCAACGTCCATGTAAAGCTTGTCGAGATCGACATCCTGCTGATAGTCCATGCCGATCAAGTCGTGAAAGGTATGACCGGTAATTGCGAGCACCGGCTGCAAGTCGCATTTTGCGTCATAAAGACCGTTGAGAAGATGAACGCCGCCAGGCCCGGATGTCGCGCAGCATACTCCGATGCGGCCAGTGTATTTGGCATATCCAACAGCGGCAAAAGCCGCAGCCTCTTCATGGCGGACCTGGATAAATTTCAGCTTGTCCTTATGAGTTCGGAGGGCCTCGAAGAAACCGTCGACTCCATCCCCGGGAAAGCCAAAAATCGTATCCACTCCCCACTCGATCAAGCGCTCAACAATAAGATCCGAAACCTGCTTCGCCATATGCCTTACCTTTCTTATTTCCTGCGCCATCGGCGCATTCTTTAGTCAATTCGTTTTGAACCGGTTCATGAGTTAGTTCAGAGCCGGTAAACGGCAGCGTCTTTCTCCTTCAGTTCGAGCCCATTGCCCGGGCGCGAGAGATCCGGCTTCATGATTCCGTGTTGCGGTTCGCAAAAGCCATCAAAGAACATTCGCTCAATGCGGGCGTGATCGTGAAAGAACTCCATGTGAATGGCCCGCGGCACGGCACAGCAAACGTGCAAATGCATACTGGGCCCGCAGTGTGACGACAATGGAATATTTGCGGCCCAGCACAATGCGGCTACGTCCAGAAAGCCGCTGATGCCGCCGCAGCGGGTGGCATCGGCTTGCAGAATGGTGACCGCTCCGGCATCGATCATTCGCCGGAAATACCAGGCGGTGTAGCCATATTCGCCGGCCGCGATGTCGATTCCGATGGGAGCGTGCGATCGCACCCGACTCAGTCCGGCCAGATTGTCGGAACTGACGGGCTCTTCCAGCCATCGCACTCTTTGCTTGGCAAATTCATGCGCCAGGCGAAGCGCCTGGGTGACCGTGTACGCGCCGTTGGCGTCAACGAAGAGTTCACATGTGTCGCCGATTGCGCTGCGCGCCACTGCGACCCGCCGGGGATCATCCTCGGGGTTCGTGCCCACCTTCATCTTCACCATCGAGAAACCCTGCTGCGACCATCCCCCTAGCTGACGCTGCAAGTGGTCGTCGCTGTATGTGGTGAAGCCGCCGCTGCCGTAGAGAGGGATGCTGTCGCGGACTCTGCCGAGGAGATTCACCAGAGGCGCGTCAAGCAGCCGTGCTTTCAGGTCCCACAAGGCATTGTCGATCGCCGCAGCGGCCATTCTGGTAATGCCGGTTTCGCCAAGGTTGCGGACGCGTCGATAGATGTCCTGGAGAATGGCTCCATGCGCGAAAACATCGCGGCCGGCAACCACTTTTTGCAGGAGAGTCTGCACCAGCTTCGCAGTAGCTTCGTCCGCATAGGTGTAGCCTAGTCCTGACTTTCCTCCGGCCTCAAGACTGACGAGCACCATGGTTGTGCTGTCCCAGGCACAGGTGCCATCGGCCTCGGGGGCGTCAGTGGGGACAGTAAAGACAGCCACCCTGGTTCCGGTAATCCTCGAGTTCGCCGCGTCGAGCAATCGGTCGCCTAAAAGTCGGTTAGGACGCTTACACCATCGGCAGTGACCGCAACCACGTCACAATGCCGCATGCCGCCGTATCCGTCGAAATACGCAGCAGGCTCGATATTGAAGGTCATCCCAACCTCGAGCACATCGGGAGACAGCGGATGAATCCGGGGAAGGGCGTTGGCGTTGGCCGCCGCAAAACCCACGCCATGACCGGTGGAATGTTTAAAGGCATCGGCAAAACCATGTGCGGACATTACATTTCGGGCAGCACCATCGACATCACGAGCCGCGACTCCGGGACCGACCGCTGCCAGCGCCGCTTTTCTTGCTTCCGCAATGGCGGAACGCATCGCATCCTGCCGAGCCGTGGGAGTGCCTACGGTGTAGGTACGCGTGATGTCGGTCCAATATCCGTCAGCGCATGTGTTGGCATGGATCATCACCAAATCGCCCGTCGAAAGTTTGCGCTGTCGAGTGCGCGCGTAAGCTGCAGAAGCACAGGCAGAGTTAGGCCCTGACATGCAGAAAAAGAAACCGTAGCTACGCTCTACCGCTTGAGCTTTCAGAGAGGTTTGGAAGGCCGCCTGAACTTCAGCTGCAATTTCAGTCTCGCGCTTTCCTGCCTGGATGGATTCAGAGGCGTTATCAAATCCCGCAGCGGCGATCGCGACAGCCCGCCGCATAGATTCAAGTTCCTTAGGAGTTTTGCGGGCTTTCATCTGTTCGAGCGCGTCGTCGCAGGCGACGTAATCGGCCTGAGGGAGAAGTCGTCGCAACAACTCAACCAGCGAAGACCGAAACTCCGTACAAGAGGCATAGCTTGCGGGTTGCATTCCTTGATCAATCTGAATGCCGATGGCGGCCCTGCAGAGTCCGAGCCTCGAAGTCAGTAACTGTAACGGGTTCGAGAGCGACTGGATTGGAGTGCTCAGCGCTGTCAATCCTGATGGTTTATAGGGGATGAGCGAGGCCCGCGAAGTCTGCTTGGCAAGTTCGACTTCGTCTTCGGGTAATACCACGTACGCATCGCCTTCCGCGGTCAGGATCGCTACACTGGCTCCCATCACCGGCCAGTAGCCGGTAAGAAGAAGAACTTCACTCGCCGAGCCAGAAATGACTGCGTCCAAATGCAAATCTCTGAGGCGTTTGATCGCCCGTCTTGTTCGGTCAGCGTCAATCAAGTGAAAAATATCCGGGCTTCCGAACCCGCCCCTCCGAACAGCTATGTTCTGGCTAAACAGACGCGAAAACGCGGACGGCTTTTTCCAGCCTGTCGGTGTTCCGAGGCTTGCGTTTCTTGAACTGGTTACTTCACCGGTCGAGGAACGCCGCGTTCGGGTTCATCGGTCCGCGGCCTGAAAAAATCGCATCCGTTGAAGTCGTGAACCTTCGCCGGTACGATTCCATCCGATCGACATAGGTTGCAAGCTCCGCTGCATTTCTCTCCCCCCGCGACAATCTTGAAAGTATTTTTGCGAATTGCGAGGCAATGTGAGCAATTTTGAACAGGCGACTGTACGCGTGATATTGCATAAATAAATTGTGGTGTGTCGTATGACCGCGAAGTACCTCGTGCTTTCATCCGTTGCCCAACGGAAGATTGCGAAATTGATCGGCGACCGGAGGCTTGCGGAAGGCTGGGAGTTCATTGAGAATTGCCGGCATTCGGAGGCCTCGTTTCTTTCTTGCGAACTCAGTTGAGCAGAAGGTCCAACATTGATGGTCTTGCCCTCATCGGTGACCTACACACCGCTGCGTTGATCTTCTGGTTAATCGACGTTTATATTCTGCAAGGGCGCCTCAAGGAGGCTAGGAAGCATTTCGAGCGGCTGCTTTCGATTCGAAATGAAGTGGGCCTGCTTTCCGAAGAATACGATGTGAAGCAAGGTCTCGTGGGAAATTTTCCGCAGGCCTTTTCTCACGTTGGTCTGATCAACGCGGCTCTCAGTCTGGAGGCAGGAACCTCCATACGCCTTCGCGAGCTCAACAGACCGCAGCGGTGATTGCGAACGCGCATCCCGGTGTCGGCATCAAAGTGAGGTCAAAGAGGTAGTCATGCAGTACGGAAGCCTGGCCGAATCCGTCTTGAGGATGAACTCGGCCCTCCATCCGCCCGCGACCTACCCGGTATTCTCTCCGCATTCGCCCTATGCGCGCAGCATCGCCGATCGAGACGCTGTTATGAGAGAAATTCCAGTCACTTCACAATCCATGCGCGAGCTTGAGCGGTTTGACAAGATCGCCGGCATGCTCTCTTGGCTCTGTTCATGTGATCACAAACAAATTGGCATCCTGTACCTTTTGACTGCGCTGGGCTTCTTTGTCATTGGCGGCTGCGAGGCCCTGGTCATGCGACTTCAGCTGGCAGTGGCGAACAGCCACTTGCTAAAACCTGAAGCCTACGACCAGCTATTCACTTTGCACGGAACGACCATGATCTTTCTGGTCATCATGCCCACGTTGCTGGGACTTGCCGTGTATCTGCTCCCGCTTATGATCGGCGCCAGGGATATGGCGTTTCCACGCCTGAACGCCCTGTCTTATTGGCTGTTGCTCTTCGGCGGAGTCTTTCTCTATGGCTGCGCCGAAACAGCCAGGAAGATTTCACCGTTTACTCATCCAGGTGCACCCACCTGGGCTGCCCCGTGCGTTGGATTCCGAACGCCGAACTCTTCGTGTGTCCTTGCCACGGAGGTTGCGGATTGCGCGGGCCAAATCTCTCTGATGTAGGCAATCAACTTACGGAACAGGAAATGATCGTCAGGATTTTTAATGGCGGACGCAATATGCCTTCGCTGGCATTCTGCACCTGATGAAACAACGGATCTGGTCGAATACTTGATGACGCGAAAGCTGCGGCAAGTACCGGATTTGCCAGAATCATTAGGCATGCGGCAACCGTTCAAATGTAAATGGGCTCTAAGAAAGGAACTTACAAATGATACGAGCTGCTCTATTTTGTGGAATTGTTTTCACTAGCTGGATGGCTTTCTCGCAACAGGCCAAACAGACTCCAAAAGCCACAAGTCTCCCCGATGTCACCGCCTCCCATATCACCGTCAAAGGTTGTATTCAGGGCACACGACAAGGCCATTTCACTCTTTTACAAGTGAGCACCGGCGCCGAGTTTGAGATTCTGGGCGATACCAACGACTTTAAACGCTCCAGCGGGAAGCTGGTAGTAGTCAAAGCAAACGAACTGGCGCCGACGGCCAAGCGTGGCATGCGAAGCCTTCCTCACTTAAAAATATCGAACCTGCGCGTCGTGGCCAATCAGTGTCCTATCCAGGGACACGGGCGGAGGCCGGCAGAATCAGAAGCTGGGAACAGTGCGGTGCCATACGAACCGCCGAGCCCGGCGACACCTCGATACGAGCGCTCGGGCGATTCCGACGAGAATCCCTCGCCTTCAGGAACAAACCCGAATGGTGCTGGGGTCAGCGGAGCCCCCAGTCCGGGGACTGGCAATCCGCCGAAGCCATAGTCGGCGCCACGGAGTGAGGAGAGCAGGTTTGATGTCGAATCAACAAAGCGGTCGAGGTTCTAAGAACAGAGTCGGGAAGGCCCGCAAGTCCCGGATAAAATCTTCGACCGGTAAACGAAGAGGTGCACGCGGACGCCCAACCAATATTTCGGACGCTGTCGTCGTCAAAGATGAAGACGTTTTTGTGCTCTGTCAAGACGACGGGAGCGTCCCTCTGACAAATGCGCAGGGATTTGGCCTCTACTACCACGATTGTCGTTTTTTGAATGGCTATGAGCTCACCATTGGAGGCTCCCGGCTCAATGCGCTAGCGAGCAGCTCTGAGCGCGGATATATGGCAGAGTTCGAACTTACCAACCGCGACCTGAAGTCGTCCGCCGGCACGCGACTGGACGCGCAAAGCGTTGGAATTAACTGGCAGAGGGTTATTCAAGCTTCCAGACTCTCGATGCTGGATGTGATCACCTGCACGAACTATACGATTGAGCCGATCGAGTTCGTTCTATCGTTCTCCTTTCGAGCCGACTTTGAAGACATTTTCCAGATTCGCGGCTTCCATGCTACCCAGACTGGGAAGAAGAAAGCGCCCAAGTGGCATCGCGGCGCGCTGGTATTTGGTTACAGCGGCGCAGATGAATTGGAGCGCGGGCTCTCTATCAGCATCTCGCCGCCCCTCAAAACTCGGCATCCTACTGGAGCCGACATTTTCGTTTCTTTAAAGTCCATTGAGGCCAAAGAAGTTCATTTGCTGTTCCAGTTGACGGAAACCACCAGTAAAAAGCCGGGTCGCGTAAGGTCAGCTTCGGCACAGGACACAAGCGCTCTGACAACCCGCCTGCACCAGGGCTCAGACGAATGGCTACAAGAGCATTGTCACCTTCGAAGCAGTAGCTCTCGCTTGAACAATGTTTTCGAGCGCTCCATTCGTGATTTGGGAATGTTGCGAACCTCTCTCGACGGCGAAGAATATTTTTCGGCAGGGCTCCCCTGGTACGGCACCCTATTCGGCCGAGACAGCATTCTTTCGTCGCTGCAAACTCTGGCCTTTCGGCCAAAGATGGCGGAGCAAACCTTACGCCTGTTGGCGAAGTATCAGGGAAAAGAGATAAACGATTGGCGTGATGAACAGCCCGGCAAGATCATGCACGAACTGCGGGTCGGGGAGTTGGCTCATCTGAACGAGATTCCGCAAACCCCGTATTACGGCGCGGTGGATTCAACCCCTCTATTTCTTATCCTGCTGGCGCGACACGCCAACTGGACCGGCGATCTGTCGCTGTTCCATGAGTTGAAACCTGCAGTGGACAAAGCTTTCGACTGGATCACCCGCTATGGAGACGAAACCGGCGACGGCTATCTTCAATACAGCGCAAAGTCCCAAAAGGGTTTGGGCAATCAGGGCTGGAAAGATTCGGGCGATTCCATCATCAACGCGGATGGCAGCCTAGCCGAGTCCCCGATCGCATTGGTTGAAGTGCAAGGCTACGTCTATATGGCAAAACTTTCCGTGGCGGAACTTTATGAACGCGCTGGAGATTACGATGCGGCGCAGCGTTTACGGGCTGAAGCGCATGAGCTACAAGAACGGTTCGAGAGAGACTTTTGGCTCGAAGACAAAGGGATTTACGCGTTAGCCTTACAGGCCGGGAAGAACCCAGCGGCGGTGGCTTCATCGAATGCCGGGCAAGCACTATGGTCGGGAATTGCACAACCCGATCGAGCCCGGAAAACTATAAAACAACTAGTGTCGAAAGCCATGTTCAGCGGCTGGGGAATTCGAACTCTGTCAGACCAGGAGCGCCGCTACAACCCTGTCGGCTATCACTTGGGGACGGTATGGCCACATGACAATTCGATCATCGCGGCAGGCATGCGAAAGTATGGCTGCGACAAAGAGGCATGTGCCGTGATGAGCGGCATAGTCCATGCAGCCGGGCATTTTGAGCATTTCAGACTCCCCGAGGTGTTTGCGGGCTTCTCGCGGAGTCAGTTTAATATTCCGGTTCGTTATCCCGTGGCTTGTCATCCTCAGGCATGGGCTGCTGGCGCGATACCATTCATGATCGAATCCTTGCTTGGTCTCATGCCTAAGGCTTTCGAGAACCGTCTGGAAATTGTGCGGCCGGTTCTTCCAGCCTTCGCAA
The DNA here is from genome assembly GCA_963795245.1 of Terriglobia bacterium. Taxonomy (GTDB): domain Bacteria; phylum Acidobacteriota; class Terriglobia; order Terriglobales; family Acidobacteriaceae; genus JAIQFF01. The sequence goes on from CAWCHA010000003.1 coordinate 662,181, forward strand.
GACAGTTGGAACTCCACGGATTACGGGTCGGAAAGAGTTCAGTAGACTTGCGATTCAAACGGACGCCGGATGGCCTGGTTGACACTCACATCACTCAAGTTCGAGGAAAACTAGATGTCGAAGTTCGCCCTGGGCAAGAAAACGCCTGAACGCGAATCTACAACAAGCGCTTATAAAACTTTAAAAGGAGCAGTCGTGAAAAATGAAGTCGTGGTAGTAACCGGGGCGTCTGCCGGCTTGGGACGGGCGATCGTACGTCATTTCGGGAAAAACGGAGCACGTGTGGGGTTGCTGGCGCGCGGGGTCGAGGGACTTGAAGGAGCGAAGCGGGAGATTGAAGCGGCTGGCGGGAAAGCCTTGGTTTTACCAACCGACGTTGCGGACTCCGATGCCATGGAGAAGGCCGCCGCTGCGGTGGAGCGGGAGTTTGGCCCGATTGATATCTGGATAAACAATGCGATGGCTTCTATGTTCTCACCGGTCAAGGAAATGGAGCCTGAAGAATATAAGCGCGTCACCGAAGTGACATACCTGGGCGTAGTGTATGGCACCCTCTGCGCGTTGAAGCGAATGCTGCCCCGGGACCGGGGCACGATCGTGCAGATCGGTTCCGCACTCGCCTATCGGAGTATCCCCTTGCAGTCTGCCTATTGCGCAGCCAAACACGCCATCTCCGGGTTTACAGATTCGCTGCGTTGCGAACTTATTCATGACCACAGCAGCGTGCGGATCACGATGGTGCAGATGCCGGCGCTGAATACGACACAATTCGGCTGGGTGAAGAGCCGCCTTAAAGATAAGGCTCAACCTGTTCCCCCTATCTTCCAGCCCGAAGTGGGAGCAAGAGCAGTCTACTGGGCCGCCCATCATGATCGCAGAGAGGTCTACGTGGGCATGCCCACCGTCGAAGCCATTGTCGGCAACAAGGTGGCTCCCGGTCTTCTGGATCACTATCTCGGCCGCACCGGATTCGCTTCACAGCAGACCAATGAGCCGGAGAATCCCGATCGCCCCAACAACCTGTGGTCGTCGGTGCCGGGAGATCACGGAGCGCATGGAACATTTGACAGCCAGGCGCACGAAAAAAGCTACGAATTGTGGGCGTCGCTGAATCGCACATGGATCGCCGCCGCAATGGGTGGGCTCGTCGCCGGCGCCGGCTGCTACTTGGCATTTCGCTCGCGAAACGCGGATGGAACATGGAAAGGAAAGATCACTCAAGCGCTGAAGCGCGCGGCCTGACGGACGAGAACGCAAACACAGCTCATGCTGTTCCCGCAACGGCCTGCTGGGATCTCTGGTAAACGCGGAGAGCAGTCACTCCGTATGCTATATGCTCTCCGAGTGCGTGGGCTTTCATCCCGAGAGTGTAATCATCGCGCTGGAATACCCCCAGCGCCGGCAGAAGCAATTCGTTTCCTGCCAGCCATATTGCGGCCCCGAAGAAGACCCCGCGCCAAGCGGACTTGTGCAGACGCGGTCTCATAACTATTCCGTATGCGGCGCCTGCGGCCCCAGCGATTGCATAGTGAACGATTGCCGCGCCGACCCTCAGTTCCTTCGCCGATGGTCTTCGCGTCAGCAGACGCGTAGCACATGTCTCGGCAACCCAGCTGGTTGCGTCCCACTCCTGGACGCTGTAAGGGAGAGGGGAAGGTTCGGAACCGGTGATATTTTCCCAACGTTTGGTGAATTGCGTCATTGCCCACCCGCCCGCGAGTCCAGCGGTGACGCCGAACAGTAGAGCTTCACTAGCAGAGAGTCTTGAGTTTCCGCGGGAATGCGGATTGTGTTTTTGTAGATTTGATTTTTTCATGCGCCTACTTGGATGCCGCGAAGGGTATTTTCGTTGAGCGAATGTGCTCGCGTCCGCCATATTCCTGGTTTAACGAGATGAACCTGCACTCCGGTTTTCCGGGCTTGGGCCTCGATTATTGGTCGCCGAATGAGATGCTCTGCCTATTTCTCCTTGAAGGGATCACCCAACAGAGTTCCTATTGCAAATGGGTTTCTGCGTCAACAAATTCGGCCGAGTTTGGAGGACGTCTGCAACCCGATGCGCTGATCGTTAGTCGTCCTTCGGAGGATACTGCCATCCAATTCCGATCCAGCCTTCGCATCCTACAAAAGTGAAAGGACAAGGTTTGGGATTCGGCGATCGCAACACTGGTCGGCATGCTGGAGTGCGTGCGATGCCTTGGATACCGGCTGAAGATTGTTCGGTTGGCATCAGTGATCGCATGAGCGCACGCACAGAGCCATGAGATGAGGCGCAGCAACATTTAGGTACGACTCCAAGCCTCATTATTTTTCCTTGACCAGCTCCAGCAACCCAAATCGCTCCGGGGTGTGAAACGTGCTGCTCATGGGAGGTTGCCAGGTGAGCTCGCGGTGGTTCGAAGAAGGCCCTTCGCTGAGAAACAAGTTCATCCGAAAGGTATTTCCCACCCTGGCGGAACGGTGATCGATAGCCGAAAATGGAATTCTCATCGCGGCATACCAGCGATGAGCGCCACGATCGATGCGCGCGGTCTTTTCAAACCCGGAGTTCCAAATCCATCCCACCTCGTGATGCGGCTTATGTAGATCGATATCCAAGTCGACCCACTCGCCTTGAGGTGAGACTTCGAATTCCTTGTAGAGTTTGATATCGCGGAAGTTCGCGCTGATGAAAACCTCGGCCACATCCCAGTTCCAGAGTTCGTTCGTCTCCTGGAGGGTGGTTGGTGCAGACTTCAGATAAAGCTCGTCGTAAGGACAGATGAATAGAAAGTAAAGATTCTTCCTGGTCCAGCGCATACGGACTTCGCTGTGGAAATTGGGCACATCTTTTCCTTGCGTGTCTTTCTCCAAGGACGCAATGCCTGCCGAGCGCCAGAATGCGGTAGATGCGTCGGTATTGAGAGGAACATCCCGGGAAGTGAAGACCGCCTTCACTGTCGGCTTGCCACCAGCCAATGCCGTCCCCGCGCACACCAGGAAAGCCAGCAGAGTTTTAGCTAAGCCATTCATTGAGGTGCTCCCTGACAAAGTCGTCGTCGGACAAGTGCGGGTAAAATCTGTAAACACGGTCGATCTCTTCCGATTGGCCGGCCGAAAGGTCCTCGCGCGGATCCAAACACCATCGGCCCTCCAGCAAACTTGGCACCGCCGACCTCAAACCTGAAACAATTCCCAAGTTCCGGAGCACGCGCGAGAAATATCCGACCTCGGCGGCAAGTATCGCTTCACCAATTGCCTAATCTCGCTTGCCGCAGACTCCGGCAATTCAGGTGAAATCGCGGTGACGCCAACGGAATGTCGACAAGTTTACCATCGCTTTTATCTCATTTGCTTTCTTTTATTATCTATCTCCTTCTCTTTTTGGTAAAAACAAAGTATAAAAAGTGCCTGTGCTCATAATTATCTGGGCACTGTGCCGAACGGGATGCGATACCTCCACCATCGAGAACGTCGCCCCATGAATAACGTTGGGTTTGATGATGGCGAAGCCTAAGGGAAGGGACCACGTAATCATCCATGCAAATCAGAACGTTTAGTGACAAAAATACCCTGGGTGCAAGTGCGGCGGAGCAGGCGGCTGCCTTGCTTCGACGGGCAATCCAAGAACGAGGAAAAGCCCGCATCATTGCCGCGACGGGAGCCGCGCAATTTGAATTCCTGCAAGTACTCACGGGCCTCCCGGGCATTGACTGGTCCAAGGTGGAGATGTTTCATCTCGACGAATATGTTGGGATCCCCGAGTCTCATCCCGCCAGTTTCCGACGGTTTCTGCGCGAGCGGCTGATTGAGAAAGCTGGAATCACCAAGTTTCACTTGCTCGATGGCGACCGCGATCCTGCTGAAGTCATCCGCATCGTGGGCAATGCTCTTAAGATGGAGCCAGTTGATGTTGCATTCGCCGGCATCGGAGAAAACGGACACCTAGCGTTCAACGATCCGCCGGCAGACTTTGAGACAGAAGAACCGTATCTGCTGGTCAAACTCGACGAAGTCTGCCGCCGTCAGCAAATGGGGGAGGGATGGTTCCGTTCGATAAGCGAAGTGCCAGAACACGCCATTTCTATGAGCGTGCGTCAGATTTTGAAAGCAAAGGTAATCATTTGCATCGTGCCCGACGCCCGTAAGGCCAATGCCGTGAAAGCGTGCCTTGAAGGTGAGATCAGTCCCTTGGCGCCGGCATCAATTCTGCGAACCCACCCCAACACGACGTTATATCTCGATCAACAGTCGTCAGCACTGTTAAGCGCAGCGACATTGACTCCGGTTTAGCTTCTGCAGTAAAGACGTTGGGTTGGGCATCTTTTGCCGGACTGAATGCAGGTTTCGTTCCTAAGGCCCGCCGCCCTTGGCAACCGAGGCGCGTAGCAACGTTTGTGCGCGCTCAAGGCTTCCCAAGCTAAACCCCTTTTCGCCAGCCGCGATCGCTCTCAGGCTTCAGCTCAATCGTAATCGAGCCGTCTTCGTTCACTGGCTGTTCACACGCCCACGCAATGGGTTTCTTCACCCCTGGGCGAATTTCCACCTCTGCCGAGAGATTGATTTTCGCGCAGACGACCTAGCGATTGAATGCCCGGGACTACAGGATTTGAACGATGACAGCTCTCCAGTGATTGATGTGCTCGTAAGCCAATTACTGGCGTTTTTCAGGTGCCTGAATGAGGGCTTGCGGCCTGATTCGCCTTCCGAAAGTGGGATTATCAGCCGCACGGTGCAGAGTTTCGCATTGCATCTTCCCGCTTCAAACTGAGTCTCAGGGCATTCCTTTTCAATTATTTACACGTGTGTTGTCGATGCATGCGGTCTCTTTGATAAATCATATGCTTTCGTTTAATTTCCCATAGTTACGTATTCTCCATTACTTGCTTGCCTTTGGTTTCGAATCGTGATAAAAGTCTGCGCATCATCTTGTTAGCCTCACGGAGGGAACTATGTGGTCTGCAATGCGCAGCCTCTTCGTTCTAGTTATTTTGAGTTCCAGCTTTCCTCTTTTGTTTGCACAGGGCACTGACCTCGGCACCATTCGTGGGACGGTCACAGAC
>CAWCHA010000004.1:0-731163 GCA_963795245.1 Terriglobia bacterium
TGGCGTCCCCGACGGGATTTGAACCCGTGTTACCGCCGTGAAAGGGCGATGTCCTAGGCCAGGCTAGACGACGGGGACCACTGTGCTGAGGTGGGAAGCCTGCAACTGAGCCTCGATGTTAACAGTGTGGCTGGAACAGTGTCAAAAGATTCAGGATCCAAGATTCAGTTTTAAAAGGTCAGTGTTAAAGGTCAGTGTCAGGCTGGAGTGCCCCGATCTAAGATTGCCGGCTTCGTGCGTTTGTCCTGGTTCTGACGCCGCGAGAGATTCGCATCCAAACTCGAAAGCGACGCTTTTGTGTTGGGCAATTTAGAATAGGTAGATGACAGTCCTGCGGCTGCGAGTGTCTCATGCCTGATCCTCTTTATCTGAGTATTTGGTTTTCCGCGTTTGAAGTGGACGACATGCTGCCGCATGCTTTGGCTGTGATGCGTCAGTTTTCGTTCTCGGTGGCGCAGCCTGGGATCACTTATTTGGCGCTGCATCCGGTTTCATGGACTGAGCCCACCATTCTCGAACGTCGCTTTACGCCTGGGGTTTCACCGGAAGAAGCGGTGCTCATCGCTTCCGATCTGTTGCATGAAGATTATGCCTACCGGTTTGAAGCGTTATGGGATTTGTGGATTCTGGATGAGAAGGGTGAGTGGACACTGCGGCCGTCGCCCGTGCAGTTCCTCGTTCATGGTGTTGAATTTGATGATGGCGTTTACCAGCAGGAAGGTCAAATCCAGGTGGACCTTGGCCTGGACGCGCCCTTTCTCCAGGAAGATGTGCAATTGACCATTGAGGGTGCAGCGCGAGTAAAAGCCAACGTGCAAAAACTGGTGGAGTTCACCAGCAAAGTGGAAAAGAATTCGGGAGCGAATGCTCGCCTGCTGTGGTCTGAGTCTGAGCAGAACTTCGCGCAGAAATTAATTGCGCGCCTGCAGAGAGTACAATGACTCTTCCTCTTCGATAAACCACGGAGGACACAGAGGACACGGAGAAATTCCCTGTGACCTCTGCGTTTTCCCACGATCTGAATCTATTTCGTTCTTCCGCCCTCGATTTTCAACTCATCCGTAGCTGCGGCCTGGGCCGCCGCCAAGCGTGCAGTCAGAACACGAAACGGTGAGCAGGAAACATAATTCAAACCAGTCTGATAGCAGAACTCGACCGAAGAGGGTTCGCCGCCATGTTCGCCGCAGATCCCGACTTTGAGTTGCGGCCGGGTCTTTCGGCCGCGTTCGGTGGCCATCTTGACCAGTTGCCCGACCCCCTCCCGATCCAGAACCGCAAACGGGTCTTGCTTGATGATTCCCTTTTCAAGATACGTGGGTAAAATCTTGTTGACGTCATCGCGCGAGAAGCCCCAAGTGGTCTGCGTGAGATCGTTGGTGCCGAAGGAGAAGAATTCCGCTTCCTTGGCGATCTCACCGGCGATCAGCGCGGCACGCGGCAACTCGATCATGGTGCCGACGAGATACTCCACGGTGCGTCCCTTTTCCTTGAAGACGGCTTTCGCTACGCGATTCACGATCGCCGCCTGGTCCGCCATTTCGTTCACTGTGGCGGTCAGCGGGATCATTACTTCGGGATAGACCTTGACCCCAGCTTTGGCGACTGCAACCGCCGCTTCGAAGATTGCGCGCGCCTGCATTTCGGTGATCTCGGGATAGGTGATTCCCAGTCGGCAACCGCGGTGTCCGAGCATGGGATTGACCTCGTGGAGCTGTTCCACGCGTTTGAGGAGTTCCGGCAAGACCTTTTTTAAATCGCCGGCCGTTTTCACTCCGTAGTCGCGGTATTTGGCTACCAGCGATTTTTTCTCTTTTGCGCCCATGTAAGAAAGCGTCGCGATATTCACCATGAGTTCTTCACGGGGCGGCAAAAACTCGTGCAACGGAGGATCTAGCGTGCGGATCGTGACCGGGAACCCGTTCATGGCGCGGAAGACCCCTTCAAAATCCTTGCGCTGCATGGGCAACAACTTCTTCAGAGCCGCGCGGCGTTGTTCTTCGTTCTCGGCAAGAATCATGGCGCGCATGTGGGAGATTTTCTCTTCGCCAAAAAACATGTGCTCGGTGCGGCAGAGGCCGATGCCTTCGGCGCCATATTTTCGCGCATTGATCGCGTCGCGCGGAACGTCGGCATTGGCCCGAACCTTCATGGTTCGAAAGCGTTCCGCCCAACTCATAAATTTATCAAGCAGAACCAAATCTTTCGGATCGGGCGGAACTGTTTTGACCTTGCCTTTGATCACACGTCCGGTAGACCCGTCGAGAGAAATCCAGTCGCCCTCTCGAAAGACCTGGCCTTTGACCCGAATTTCGCCCTTTTTCTCGTCGACGTCGATCTCCTGCGCACCTGCAACGCAGGACTTGCCCATGCCACGCGTTACCACAGCCGCATGGCTGGTCATGCCGCCACGAGACGTCAGAATGCCGACCGCGGATACCATGCCTTCGATATCTTCCGGGGAAGTTTCCGCGCGCACGAGAATGATCGGATTCTTTTCGCTACCGTGACCCGCCATTTTTACCGCGTCTTCAGCAGTAAAAGCGATCTGGCCGACAGCGCCTCCCGGAGAGGCGGGTAAACCTTTCGCCAATACGTTCTCGAGTTTCACGTCCTTTTCATCCAGGCGCGGAACCACGAAGTAAACCAACTGGTCTGGTTCTGGACGGAAGATCGCCTCTTCTTTCGTGATCAAGCCCTCTTCCACCATCTCGATGGCAATTCGTACCGCTGCCAGGCCGGCGCGTTTGCCGTTTCGGGTTTGCAACATGTATAGCTTGCGGTCCTGGATAGTGAACTCGAAATCCTGCATGTCTTTGTAATGATTTTCCAGCCGCGTAGTGATTTCCCGGAGCTGTTTGAAGACATCGGGCATGATCTTTTCGAGTTCGAGTATTGGAACCGGAGTGCGTACGCCCGAAACCACGTCTTCGCCTTGAGCGTTCAGCAAAAATTCCCCGTAAAATTCTTTCGCGCCAGTTGAGGGGTTGCGGGTGAAGCCGACGCCGGTCCCGCTGGTCTCGCCGAGGTTGCCGAACACCATGGCCTGCACGTTGACGGCGGTGCCGAGCATGTCGTCAATATTGTTGAGGCGACGATAGGTCTTGGCCCGATCGTTCTGCCAGGAGCGGAACACGGCATCGCGCGCCATGACCAGCTGTTCGTGCGAGTCCTGAGGAAAGTCGCGTTTGGTGTGCTTCCTGACGACCTTCTTGTATTCCTCGATCACTTCCTTCAGCGCTTTTGCATCCAGATCGGTATCGAGTTTGGCTTTTTTCTGCTTCTTCTTGGCATCGAACACTTCATCAAAAGCATGCTTGGGAATTTCGAGCACGACGCTGCCAAACATCTGGATGAGGCGACGATAAGAATCGGCGGCAAAGCGTGGACTGTTGGTGAGGTTCGCCAGAGACTCGACGCTTTGGTCGTTCAGACCGAGGTTGAGGATGGTGTCCATCATGCCGGGCATGGAAAACTTTGCGCCGGAACGCACGCTGACCAGCAGCGGATTCTCGCCCTTGCCGAGTTTCTGACCTTGTAAATCTTCCAACTGCTTGAGCGCGGCATCCATCTGACGCTCAACTTCCGCCGACACGCCGCCGGTGCGCATGTATTCCCGGCAAGCTTCGGTCTGGATGGTGAAGCCCGGAGGCACGGGCAGTCCGGCATTCGTCATCTCGGCCAAGCCTGCGCCTTTGCCGCCGAGGTCATCCTTCATCTTGCCGTTGCCGTCGGCTTTGCCGCCGCCAAACGAGAAGACATACTTGGTGGCAGATTTCTTTTCGGTATTCTTAATGCTGGTTTCGGGTAGAGTTTGCGTCGCCATGGTGAACGTCCTTTATTGTTTCGAAGATTCTTTGGGTTCTTTGCCTTCAGTCACGATTTCGGAGAAATCAGCGATGGTGGAAAATTCCTTTAACAGCGTTTGCAGCAGCGCGAGACGGTTCGCCCGGATGCGCTCGTCTTCGACCATGACCATCACTTTGTCGAAAAATGCATTCACCGGTTCCTTCGCGGTCGAGAGGGCCAGCAAAGCTTCCTGATATTCCTTCTTCCGCCGGTGCGCTTCAACTTTTGGCGCGGAATTCTCAACGTAGGCGGCCAGGACTTTCTCTTCTTCAGCGGAACCGGGCAATGGCTGGAAATTAGCGGATGGCTCGACGCCGCCTTCCTTCGCCTGCTTCAGGATGTTGCGCATGCGCTTGCAGGCCGCTGCAATGGACTGGAACTCAGGCATGTGCAAAACGCTTTTCACAGCCCGCGCTCTGGCTACGGCATCGACTACATCGTCCGAGTCAGCCGCAAGAACCGCTTTGACAACGTCGTAGGTAAAGCCGAGGGCATCGCGCAAATAGAACTCGAGACGTTCGTGCAGGAAAAGTTTTATCGCGCGGCTGTAGTCGAGGATAGACGAAAACTTCGGCTCGGCTGCGGACCCTCGGTAGGCTTCGCGCGCATCTTTGAAGAGCTGGCCAAGACTGACAGGAAGTTTGTGCTCCGCAATTGTTTTGACGATTCCATTGGCCTGGCGCCGCAACGCGAACGGATCCTTCGATCCGGTGGGTTGAAGTCCCAGCGCGAACATGCCGGCAATGCTGTCAGCCTTATCCGTGATGGAGAGCACGGCTCCTTCAATGGTCCGTGGAGCCGAGTCTTCCATCGACTCCGGTTTGTAGTGATCGTAAATGGCGGTAGCGACGGCTTCGCGGGCATCGGCCTTGATGTCGGGATCGAGTTCCTGAACCCGGGCGTACAACCCGCCGACAACGCCCTGAAGTTCCGTAAACTCTTTCACCAGTTCCGTGGTCAAATCGGCTTTGGCCAGACAAGCTGCCTTGTGCACCACACCGGGGCGAATCACCATTCCGTTATGGCGAATAATTTCGCACAGCCAGCTGGCGACGCGTTGTATTCGCAGCGCCTTATCGTAATAGCTGCCCAGATCTTTCTGGAAGGTAACGTTTCTCAACCATCCGACCCGCTCGCGCAAAGGATGTTTCTGATCGGTCTGCCAGAAGAAACGCGCATCGTTGAAGCGCGCGCGCAACACGCGCTCGTGGCCATGCCGGATGGTCCCGCCGGGGTCGCCGTCCGTATTCAGCACCGCCAGAAAATGCGGCGACAGGCTGCCGCGTGAATCTTCGACGGCAAAATATTTTTGATGGTCACGCATGACCGTAACCAGGACTTCCTGCGGCAGTTCGAGAAATTCCGGATCGAAGCTGCCCAGAATCGCCGTCGGCCATTCAGTCAAATTGACGACGGTGTCGAGCAGCGATTTGTCTTCGCGCCAGCGGGCGCCTGAGATGGTGCGGGTCGCGGCATCCAGAGCTTTGCGAATCTGCTTTTCTCTTTGCTCGCGACTGATGACCTTGGCCTTCTCCAACGCCTCGATATAAGTACCGGCACGAGCGATGGCGACCAAGCCATCGGCAAGAATTCGGTGTCCCCGCGACTGCTTCCCAGCTCGGATTCCGTCAAATTCGAGAGGGATGACCGCGTCATCGAGCATGGCGACCAGCCAGCGCACCGGACGCACGAAGCGTTCACCCGGCTTGCGCCAGTACATGTTTTTGGGCCAGTAGATGGAATTGATCTCTTTGGGAAGAGTTTCAGCCAGAATTTCAGCGGCGGTGCGCCCTTTTTTGGTGACCTTCGCGATCAGGTACTCCCCTTTGGGGGTCGTAGCGCGCTGCAGTTGGGAGACATCCACACCATTCTTTTTCGCAAAGGCATGTGCGGCCGGAGTGGGCTGGCCATCCTTGAAAGCGATGGCGACCGAAGGGCCGGTCTGTTCTTCGACAACATCCGGTTGGGAACCTAGAATGTCCGCCGCCAGCACGGCCAGGCGACGCGGAGTATCCAGGTAAGTCAATGCGCCTGCGGGCTGAAGGCGCTCGCGGCTGAGGAGCTTTTGCACGCGCTCACGAAGCTCCAGAGACGCGGCCTCGATCATCCGCGCGGGAATTTCTTCGCAACCGATTTCGAGTAGAAAATCTGGCATTCCTTTAATCCCTGTCATCCTGACCGGAGTGAGCTTGCTCGCGATCTAACCTGCGGAGTTAAAGGCCCCTGCGAATCTGCACCGTGCCAGTTGTAGGGGTCCTTCGACTGCATAGAAACTTCGCTCAGGATGACAAAATGCTTAGGCCGTTGTCGGCACTACTGCTTTCTTCTTTACTTTCTGGTCGACCATTGACGATTCCTCAGCTGCGGCCGAGCCGCCGTTTTGCTGATCAACGTATGCTTTCGCAATTCCGACGGCCAGGGCTCGTACTCTTGCGATCACGGCCACGCGCTCGGTCACCGAAATCGCGCCGCGCGCGTCCAGAATGTTGAACAGGTGTGAGCACTTCAGACAGAGATCGTAGGCGCTGAGCAGCGGAAATCTCTTTTTCTCGCGCGTGTTATCGCGCACAAGACCATCGCTCTTTTCTTTCGCGAGGGCCGAATATTTCTCCAGCAACGTTTTGGACTCTCCCTCGCACAATTCGAAGTGCTTCCAGGCTTTCTCCACGTCGGCAAACTCGAAATTATAAACGGAGAATTGCAACTCATCGGCCAGGCGGACGTCGCCGTAAGTCGTGCTTCCGCCCGTCACTGGATCGCGCGCCCACACGATGTCGTAAATCGAGTTCACATCCTGAAGGAAGGCGGCGATGCGCTCGAGGCCATATGTCAGTTCAGCTGAAATCGGGTCGAGATCGACACCGCCGCACTGCTGAAAATAGGTGAACTGCGTGATCTCAAGTCCGTCGAGCATGACTTGCCAGCCGATGCCCCACGCACCGAGCGTGGGCGATTCCCAGTTGTCCTCTTCGAACTTGATGTCGTGCTGGCGCAGATCAATACCCATGGCTCCCAGCGATTCCAGATAAAGTTCCTGCACATTTTCAGGCGGCGGCTTCAGGATCACTTGGAGTTGCATGTGCTTGAACAGGCGATTGGGATTTTCTCCGTAGCGCCCATCTGCCGGACGGCGGGAAGGCTGCACGTACGCAACCTTGTATGGCTTCGGGCCCAGCACGCGCAAAAACGTTTCGGGCGCCATTGTTCCCGCGCCAACCTCCACGTCATACGGCTGCTGCAGGACACAACCACGTTCCGCCCAGAAAGCTTGCAGACGCAGGATGAGTTCCTGGAAGGTGAGCGGATTGGGTTTGGAAGCGGGCATGAAGGTCTTTTGTGGTAATTCTCAGGCTAAAGTCTAAATCAGGGTTAAATTCTCAGTTCTCAGTTTCTGGTTCTCGGTTCTCAGCGGAGATCTATGCGCTGATTTTCTCCAGCATGCCCGCGGTGATGAATTTCTTTTCGATGTGGCGTTGCAGAATCTGAATCAGAAATTTTCTCAGATCGCTTCCCTGTTTCTTGGGCCATGCAACCGCCGCAAAATGTTCCAGCGGAGCGCGAAACATCTGAGCTGCCAGAGTTCGCGATTCCGGCGATATTTCCGAGGACGCCAAACGCTTGTCGTCGACGCACATCAGACCGTCGGTTAACGCGTGATAGAAGGCCCGGCTGCCGTTCAGGTTGCGTCCGCAAACGGTGCACTCGCCGAAGTCCGGCAAATACCCCATCAGGCGAGTCATCCAAAGCTCAAAATACGTAACCGGCATCCAGACGTCGGGTCCGCGCAATCCGGCCAGCACCGAGAGAGCCAACCGGAATGCAGCGTCATTCACTTCGCGGTCCGGCAGCAACTCGTCCAGCAACTCCGCGACATGCGCCAACGCCACGGCCCGCGGATAGCCCACTTCAGTCGCCAGCGGCGATTCCAGCACTTCGCAGGAATCCAGTCGAGACAACTCCTGACGCTCTCGATCTTCGTAAAACGCCCGAACGTAGGTCAGCGGCTCGAGTGCTCCGCCGAACCGCCGCTTCGATTTTTTGGCTGAGCGCGCCACGCCGCGAACTTTCCCTTCGGCTCGCGTGAACAGCGTGACCAGCAGATCGGCCTCGCGCAGAGGGTACGTGCGCAGGACGATCGCTTCCGACTCCTTCAGTGCCATGGAAGCCCAGCAGGTGAACGTTTGATTGTAATGGAGCAGAGGAGAGATGGAAAGGCAGACGGCGGACGGCAGACCTCGGACTAAACGTCCCGCGTGGTGGAAATGAAAAAGAGCTTCAGCATTGCGCCGAAGCTCTCTATTTCCAGGATTGAATCGCGGCGCCCGAAGTCCGACGCCCGAGGTCTGGCTTACCGTCCGAAATACTTCGCGTTGCGTTCCGTGAACGAGGCCCATTTTTCCGGGAGGTCGTCGAGCGCGAAGATGGCCGATACCGGGCACACCGGCACGCACGCGCCGCAGTCGATACACTCGACCGGATCGATGTACAGCATCTCTTCTTCGGCGTGCGCCGGAGAATCTTTCTTAGGATGTATGCAGTCCACCGGACACGCGTCAACGCAGGCGGTGTCTTTGGTCCCGATGCACGGTTCTGCGATCACGTATGTCATGGTTCTCGTCTCCCTAGTGTGCCGAGCTGTACTGGACTGGTTATATTAGCAAGAATGCGGGCCTTAGGTACAAATTTTGAAAGGTTTCCTTTGCGCCGTTGCGGCATCTCCTGGGCAACTTTGCGGCCGAAGATTTTGGAGAGAGAAGCCAAACCCTTACGGCAAAGCTCGCTAAAGACCGCAAAGGACAATTAGAGCAATACACACAACTTGCTAAACCTGCTAAATTCTGCAAAAATAATGGTTTGTCTCAGCCTGCCTGAAGCAAATAGGAAAGGAACTAAGCTCTGTGTTAATGATTCGTCTATCGCGCACGGGTGCGCGCAAGCAACCGCAGTATCGTGTGGTGGTCATCGAGAAGGAACGCGCGCGCAACGGCCGTCCGGTGGAGGTGGTGGGAACGTACAATCCCCGCACCACGCCGGCGAGTATTGAACTGAAGCGCGAGCGCATCGACTACTGGGTTTCGAAGGGCGCCAAGATGTCGGACCGGGTCAACAAGATCGTGTCCAAGCCGGCCCCGGCTGTCGCTTCAGTTGCGTGATTTCCGGTGTCCATCTTTTTCTGGTGTCCATCTAGAGGAAAATTCCACCATCCTTAAGACTTTTGGGTCGTGCTTCGCGCGGTTCAAGCTGGAATGAACAGATATGAGCGAATCAACTGGAGACATGCGGGTTCTGGTCGAGCAGATTGCGAAAGCCCTGGTCGACGATCCGGCGCAGGTTTCGGTCAACCAGGTCGAAGAGGGTGCGGAATCCGTGCTTGAGTTGACTGTCGGCCCTAACGATCTGGGCCGGGTCATCGGGAAACAGGGACGCACCGCTCGGGCCATGCGCAACCTGCTGGGCGCGGCCAGTTTGAAGTCCAACAAGCGTTTTACGCTGGAGATTCTGGAATAGCCGGCGAGTTCATTACGTTGGCGCGCGTCCTCAAGACTCAGGGGCGCCGGGGCGAAGTTGCAACCGAACCGCACAGCGACGTCCCCGACCGATTTCAGCAAGGGATGCAGCTGTGGGCCTTGCCGAAAGACGGAAACGGGCCTCGGCGCGATTTGAAGATTGAGGAACTGTGGCCCCACAAGAGCTACCTGATCCTGAAGTTTGAAGGCGTGGATTCGATTTCGGAAGCTGAAACTCTGCTGGGAAGCGAGTTGCAGGTTCCAGCGGTGGAGCGAGCGCAGTTAGAGCCGGGCTGGGCCTATGTAAGCGATCTGGTGGGATGCACGGTTTTTGATGGCGACTGCGAGATTGGTTCGGTTGCCGATGTTCAGTTTGGAGCAGGAGAAGCGCCGTTGCTCATCGTTAAGGCGGGATCGAAGGTTCACGAGATCCCGTACGCGGCAGCGTATTTGAAGAGCGCCGACCTCGAGCACAAGAAGATTGGCATGATTTTGCCGGAAGGCATGCTCGAACTGAATGCACCGATGACAGCGGAAGAGAAAGAACAGCAGAAGATCAGTAATAAGAGAGATCAGTAATAAGAAAGATCAGTAATAAAAAAGTGTCATCCTGAGCAGTCGTGTTTGCTCGGCATGACCGGGGTTTAAGTTCGCGATGAAGATCGATATCTTGACGATCTTTCCAGACTTCTTTCGCGGACCGCTAGATTACGGCATTGTTCGCAAGGCCCGGGAAGCTGGGTTGGCAGCAATTGAAGTCCACGATTTGCGGGCTTTTGCGCACGACCGCCACCGCACCGTGGATGACCGCCCATTCGGCGGCGGCGAAGGCATGGTGCTGAAGCCGGAACCGATCTTTGAATGTATTGAGGGACTGAACGTCCAGAGCCGCGCAGAGCGTCTTGAGCCTGGTGCAAAAGAAAGCGTGGTGCTGCTGTCAGCACAGGGCCGCCGTTTCGACCAGCGAGTGGCGAACGAACTGTCAGCCCGGGAGCGAATTGTCCTGATCTGCGGCCGTTACGAAGGCGTAGACGAGCGCGTAGGACAGCACCTGGCCGATCGCGAACTGTCGATCGGAGACTACGTGTTGAGTGGCGGCGAGCTGGGCGCGGCAGTGATTCTTGATACGATCACGAGGCTGATCCCAGGCGCTGTGGGCAACGAGGCTTCCACCCGGCAAGAGTCGTTCACGCTGACCACGGCAGCACAGGCGGAGGGAGCCGATTCGACCTGCGCATCGGGCGGATTGCTGGATTATCCGCATTACACCCGGCCGGCGGACTTTCGCGGGTTGCAGGTGCCTGAAGTCCTGGTTTCAGGCAATCACGAGGAAATACGCCGCTGGCGCCGGCGGACAGCATTAGCGAAAACGCTGCGCAACCGTCCGGATCTGTTGGAGGGCGTGGCGCTGGGTGATGACGACAAGGAATTACTGGCCCGGATCACGGGCAAAGAAAATTAAATCGATTCCAAGATTTCTGTCTGGGGGATAAAGATCGTGACGAACCTGATCATTGAGAAACTTCTGGCCAAGACGAAGCGCACCGACCTTCCGAAATTCGTACCCGGCGACACGATTCGGGTGCATGTAAAGATCAAGGAAGGCGACAAGGAACGTCTGCAAGCCTTTGAGGGCGTGGTTATTGCCTGTAGTCGCGGGCCCCAGGCAAGCTTTACGGTACGCAAGATCAGCTTTGGCCACGGCGTCGAGCGTATCTTCCCGCTGCACTCCAAAGTGGTCGACCGGGTTGAGATCGTACGCTCCTCAAAAGTCCGTCGTGCGAAGCTGTATTACCTGCGTGGTCTAAAGGGCAAGGCAGCTCGCCTGAAGGATGTGGATCGCGAGCAGCCGGTGGCGGTCGCCGCGAAGTAGGAACTCCGACGTCAGGGTCGGATCCAGACCTCGGACCCCAGACCTCGGCAAATATCAGCGTCGTTTGGCTGAGGTCCGAGGGCCAAGGTCCGATGTCTGTTTTTATTTGTGGATTTCGAACTGCAGGGTTTCTTCGAAGTGCTTCTCGGCTAACTTGCGGATCAGGAACTGCAGAATCTGACGCTCGCCTTTGCGGATTTGCTTAAATTCGATCCCCATTCCTACGTTTGCCTCCGCGTGCCGGACCAGACCTTTCAGAGTCAAGTTTTGGTCTTCCACGTGAAGTGTCACTGTCAGTTCTGCTCCTATCGGAATGATTTGTTTGGTCGAAACTAAGCAGCCAACCTCTGACATATTTTGCAGAATTACATCGCCCTTGAAAGGCGGACGGGACTTTTCGATGAGTTCTGCCGTCCCCTGCAGACTGAAGCGTTCCCGGCGCCGGCGGCGCTCGTTCGATGAGAAGGTACGACCCTGCTTCGATGTTCCTTCGATCAACACAGGCTCGAAGGCCTCCATCATGTCGCGCAGTTCAGCTTCCCAGAGGACCCGATCTGATTCCACACATTGCAGGCCGATCTGACCCTGCAATTCGGTATTTGGTTCTCCGACCCAGACCACACGACAAAACGCTTTACTCTTGCCGCGCTCGATGGCAACAACCTCTCCCGCTTCCTTTATAGAGCGCAGGCCGGTGACGCGGGCTCCGTGCTCGGAAATGTCATAGGTACAGGCCATCTCAAGACACGGCTTATGCTGGTCATCCCAGTAGGTGATTCGAATGGGCAGGGCAAGGTGCAGGCGTTTATTCTGCCGCTCGGGCGAGTGTTTGTTGTCCTCGTTATTCAAGTGGAGTCCGCAGCGTAAAAAAGATTCTCCGTTGAAACTAGCAACCCGGAGAGTTACGGTCAATTTACCCCGGTAACGGCACGTAACCGTTACCTTCGTGCCGCCCGAGGGGACTGCCGCCTGTCGGTAGATTTTCGTACCGGAAGGAGGGTCCCCGTACAGCCCTCAATAGGACTTAACTCAAGGATTCAGTCAGGCTCAATCTCGGGCAGGGAGTGTTTGACGATATGCGGTCGATCGGATGGCGGCGGAACGGGCAGGGGGATCTCAATCGTTCCAAGGTGATTGCTGAGTGTGTCGATCACGCCCAGGCGCAGGGAAACGGCTTTCACCGGCACATCGACTTCCTGGTGGGTACGGACTCCGCCAGTCAGGACATCCTCGTATTCCGCAGGCTTCAGATCGCTCGTCCAGGCAGAAGAGGCGCCGCTGAGTTGCCTGCCTGCGTCATCGTAAGCAGCGATCACGAAGTTCAGGGCACAATGTTGGATACCATTCTCCGTCGGGACGAAGCGCAGGTCCGAGGTCTCCGTCGCATAGTCAATACCGTAATGCTGTAGCTCAACTTCGGCAGGCAAGCCTGGCTTTGAGCCCGGGTCCTGGTGATTCTCTTGAGCTTTGGCAATTTCTCCCTTCTTCTTTTCTCCGATGGGAACAACTCGAACCGAAAACAGGATCTGCCGCGACTGCGGTGCGGTGTGCTGCATCGCCGAGCCGATATTCCGGTAAAGGTCATCGCGTTTGATGGGCGCATGAGGATCTTCGGCAAGATACCCTGGCCGGTGATGCAGGCGATATCCCCGCTCCGCCACTGCTACTTTTATTTTTCTGAACTTGCCGTTGTATTTCCTGTTGGCGGGAGTGTAGGAGAGGGTGTAGTAGTTCGATCCCTGTTCGGTGGCTGTAGAGAGGGCTTCTTCAATGGCATTTGAGTTGAAGAAAGCTTTACCGCCGGTATCGGACGCAATCTGATTCAAGGTGTCGCGTTCCGCGGATTGCAGACCCAGCCTCTGCATGGTTCCTGGTTGCAGAGCCTGGTTCTGCGCCAAGGGGCTTTCGTCCGATGCCGGCTGCCCCGGTGCTGACACAACCGACGTTCCCCGCGGCCCGACGCCCTTGTTGCCGGCCGAGGTGACATCTTGCCCGGTCCGGACTCTTACATCCACGGGATAGACGGCGACTTGGGCATCGGCGAGAAGGTTGGTGGCCTCCCGAAACCTGGGCGAATAGTTGCGACCGTCCGCGTTCGGGTTAGCGAAATCCGCGCCTGAGATTTCCATTGGGAAGGAGCCAGAAAGCCAGACCACATTCTTCCGCCCTGGAATTCCAGCAAGGTAGCGGGCCAGTTGCATGAAGGCGTCAAGGGTAATTCGCACCCGTGCATCGGTGTCCGTTACCTGTTGTTCGGCTTGCATGGTTTGCAGTCCGCTCAACAAGCCCGTCCAGCCGCCCATGGGGCCTTCCTGCGCCGCGTCCCGTACGGTATCGACCGAGTTCGCCGTGCCCGCCGCAGCCTCTTGCCAGCGAGCGGCTTCGCGGGCGGCATTCTTGCCATTCACGGCAGCCAGCAGCACGTTCTCATCAGGCGTAAATCCCTGAATCAGTCGCAAGTGCGACGCTCGATTCGAACTCAACGTGCAAAGCGCAAATTGTATGTTCGTAGGTTTGGTCCTGAGAAAGGTGACCAGCCGATCACGGGCATGCTCCTGGTCCTCCGAGGGGGTATTCACCAGATCCAGCAAGACAAGAGTCATGGCACCGGAATCCGCTGCGTGCGTACCGTTACTGAAAACATCAGTCGGCGGTTGCGGTATGGCAGATGCGGCTGAGGCACTCATGACACCCGCGGGCGGAGTGACCTCCTGGAAAGAACGAATGTCCTGGGGTTTGCCGTCTTCGGCGACCTGGAAATCCTCCTTTCGCAATCCCCTTATAGGATGGCCCTTGTCGTCCGTGACCACCACATCCACAACGACTGCCTGCGTGCTGGCCTTGATGGTCATCAACGGATCGCCCGCATCGCCGGCCTTCTGCTGCTGCGCCGACGCCGGGAGAAACTGTGCAGCATCAATAGCAGCAACACTGGCAGGGTCACCGGTTGCATCCTGCTTGTCGGGCAGAATTTCCGATAATGCATCTTTGCTTGCTTCGCCGGGCTCGGTCTCCATCTGAACGTCGGCACCCGTTTTCGACGAAACCATATATAAGCCCGGCACATCCGCTTTGAGGGCTGAGAATTTGGCCCGTTCGTCTTCGGATGACGGAGCCAGATCGTACAATTCCAACCCAGAATCGTCGAGGACTACCAACCGGAGACCATCGGGCGACAACGCAAAATTCTGGCTCCTCTTCACCACAGGATTCACGTTTACGGTCCCGACGGTGTTTCCGCTGGCTGTATCAAAAATCTGAATATTCTGTTCGAGGCCCCCGTTTACGTCGGCTTCAATATCACTCGTTTCACCGTCCGCATCGGCCGCTGACGCTGGATAATCCTTGCGCTCCAGGGTACTGATGGCGAAGCGGCTGTTGTCCTCGCTGCGCGCGACAGCGGGAAAATACCGTCGCCGGATCCAGTGCTGCCTCCAGAGGCGCCCTCCGCTCACAGTGAATGCACTTACAGCGTAATCACTGTCTGGACCTGCGCCCGAGGTCGGACATCGACCAATCAACAGCGAATCCGTGCTGGGATAAAGTACGTCCGGAACACATCGCGATCTGACTCTTGCGATATTTCTACGCTGCTCCGGGGTGGGTCCGAATCGAATCAGATACAGGTCATTTTTCTGAACGAAATCAGCGTACCCTCCGCTCGTTCCGTCGAGGTCCACGATTCCCTGCAAGGTGATGGCTCGCTGGACTGCGAGGGTGTCTACGTCGATAAATTCGAGCCGGACTTTCTGCCTGTCTTTCTTTTCGCTCCGCTCCGCTGCGAGGGTATCTTTCAAAGAATTCTCGTTCGCCCGGCTCCCTACAACAATCTGCTTTGCATCCGGAGTGACGGTCACCCACAACAGGTCCCGGGACGAACTCAGGAGCAATTGTTCATGCAGAGCGGAGTCGACGATGAAAAGATCGTTCAACCTTCGCAGCAGAACCTTTCCGGAACGCAGAGGCCAAAGATATCGCCGGTGATCGTGAAGATACCAATCGGCCTCCTTGACGACCTTGCCTGTAGGCACCTCCAGAACAGCAGCATGTACGAACCGGTCGGCGTGGCTGGGAGGGCAATCGGCGAGTCTGGTGAACAGCTTCTTTGGATTGAAGGTGATGAGTACATGATCCCGATCCACGAAGTTCAGGGAAAGCTCGGCTTCGTCGGTCAACCGTGCCATTCGCGATAGCCCCTGGTAGCCGATTACAGATAAATTGATTCGCGCCGCCGGGGCTTTAATCGGGTCTCGCTTCGCGATGGATGGATCTGACTGGGCCCGCAGGGTCGACAAAAGGCCAGCGGTCAGCAATACACATGCAACGGCGACCCAGCGTGATTTCACGTTCTAACTCTCATGACCAAAACATCGAAGCAAATTCGTATTCGGGAGTGTCCAACACTCGTAAACAATACAACTTCGAGCAGATTAAAGTAAGTTCGAGGTTCACGATAGCCGGAACTATCCGAGGCTAGTGATTCCCGGCTGTTTTCCACATTGTGCCACAGCCCTAGACTGGGCGAAGATGTCTTTGAGACTTGCCCTGGTGCCTTCGAAACTCACAAACGCAAAACCGCTCTCCGCCTCGGCGGTGAAGCTGCGCTTGCTAAAAAAGCTGCACTGCACCCTGAAATTTGAAAAAAAGGCATGGCAGAGGGGTGTACGTTTTGTTGCCGGAGTCGACGAAGTCGGACGCGGCTCACTTTTTGGCCCGGTAGTGGCTGCCGCGGTAATTCTTGATCCTGGATATCGCATCCGCGGGTTGCGCGATTCGAAGCTGCTGCCGCCGGAGCGGCGGGAGGTTCTGGCGGCAAGAATACGGGAGCATGCTGTGGCCTGGGCAGTCGCTGCCGTCGATGCCGCGCGCATCGATCAGATTAATATCTACCAGGCGTCGCGGCTGGCCATGCGGGAAGCGGTTCTTGGACTTGACCCTTGCGCCGACCATTTGTTGGTCGACGCTTTGCGCCTCGATTGCGATGTGCCTCAGCAACCGATCATTCATGGGGACGCGCTGTCGGCATCCATCGCCGCCGCGTCCATCCTCGCCAAAGTCGAGCGGGACCGGATGATCGTCGATTGGGACCCGGTTTTTCCCGTGTACGGACTGGCCTCGAACAAAGGCTACAGTACGCCTCGTCATCTCGCGGCTTTGCGCGAGCATGGTCCTTCTCCGCTGCATCGCCAGTCGTTTGCGCCGGTATGGAATGCGCCGGTTCCACAAGATGTGCTTGCGTTCATAGTGGGGGACGACGAACAATCAGCGGTCGCAGAGCTTCGACCAGCCTGAGCTGTGCTTCGGCGCGCCGGCGCTACGTTACAATCCCTGCATGTTACGCATGATGGTTGTGACTGCGCATCCGGATGACGAAGCCAGCAGCTTCGGCGGATCATTGCGGCTTTATCAGGAACGGGGCGTGGAAACCTGCATCGTCTGCCTCACTCCCGGGCAGGCAGCCTCCTACCGCGGCGGCGCCCGCAACGATGAGGAGTTGTGCGCTATGCGCCGCGAGGAATTTGCGGCTGCTTGCAGAATACTCAAAGTTTCGTGCGGGATCGTGCTCGACTATCCGGACGGCCAACTCCATCGCTTAGATATGCAGCGCGTGGTCGCTGATCTCACGCTTCGCATACGGGAATTTCGTCCACAGGTCTTACTGACTTTTGACGCGGCGGGTAGCGTCACCGGACATACCGACCACACCATGGCATCGGTCTTCGCCACTCTTGCATACCACTGGGCGGGGCGAAGCAATCGCTTTGCCGATCAACTCACAGACTCGCTTACTCCGCACCAGGTTCAAAAGCTGTATCACACCAGTGCTGACTTCACTCTCCCCGGAAGGCAACCTGTCAGCTTGCCGCCGGCAACCGCGATCATCGAGATTGGCCAGTATCTCGACGCCAAAATCGAGGCCTTTAGGGCGCACACCAGCCAGCAGCCGCTATGGTCGCAGTTCGAAGAGTACGCAAGAAAACGCGGAGGACGAGAGATGTTCCATCTGGCGGCATCGACAAAAACGGGACCAGTGGAACTGGAAAGCGATCTATTCGCGGGCGTGACCGTGTAGTGCGGTCCGCCCTCGCCCGCCTCTTTCGAATTTGGTTTTGCTGCAGAAACCTGAATACAGCGAGGCCATCGGAAATTCCGGTCTGGAATCAAAGTCAAAGGCGGCGGGCGAGGGCGCCCGCCCCACACGGACGCACTTACCGTGGCTTAATAATGTCGCTCAGCACGTCAGGCTTCGATTCGTCCCGCACCAGGTGAGGAAATTTCTCGCCTTCGTGATAATCCAGCTTGTAGGTCTTGTAGTAGTCCGTGTTCTCGACCAATAGCTCCAAAGCAGCGGAGCTGTTCTTGCCTTCGCGCAAGGCATCTTGCAGCACGCCTTTCGTGAACTTTCTTCCGTTGACGGCAACCACTTTCATGCCAGGACCAATTCCAGCCTGCGCTGCCGGCAGGCCTTCGATGGTGTCCGTGATGAGTCCGTCACTTTTCAGGCGTAATCCGATCGAGTAAGCAGCGTTTACAGAATCTTTTTCACCCTCGACAGCCTGCACCAGGCCCGAGCGAGTGGCGTCATACACAAGTTTCCATCCGCTGCCCTCAATGCCGCCCAGAGGCGCGCCGGGCCCGTGGCTCGTCAGGCGCTCTGTCCAGAACCCGCGCCAGTCGTAAGGTGCAACCTGATTCAGAGTGTTGACGACGTCATCGACGGTATACGTCTTTACTTCAGGCACGCCGCTCGGAGGTCCATGGAAGATGTGGCAAAAGTCGTCGATCGATTTTTTGCCGTGACTCTGCTGGCGAATAATGAGGTCCGCCCACAACCAGGTCAGCTGATCTTCGGGATAGTAGTCGAGGCCGCGCCGCCATGACTCCCATTCGCGGGGCGCATCCTGCATTGCGGGTACGCCATCGGCGGTGTCTTGCAAGTTGCGCCAGGCGCGCCCGGGAGTGTGATCAAGGTCAGCTGCGGTGTAGGCCAGAGCATCGCGGAATTCCTCGGGAGTCTGTTCTCCCATCCTGGCGCTCAGCATCTCGCCCAGGTAATCGGTGAGACCTTCGTACACCCACAGCAGGTCAGTCTGCATGGGCTTTTCATAGTCAGAAGTCGCGAGATCGGCGGGGCGCCGGTACTTTCCATTCCACGAATGCACGAACTCGTGGGAAAGCAATCCCGCGCCCAGCAGGCGCGCTGTGGGATCGACCAGGGACCTCTCGCTCAGGCGACTGTCGTTCGATTCGTGATGTTCCAGTCCGAAGTGGGCCACGTGGTTACTCAAGCTGAACAGAAAGTGATAGTCGCGGTAGTGCTGTGCTCCAAACAAGGCGTTGGTTTGCGTGATCAGGTTCTTGTAGTGCTGCCAAACCTCGGGCGGAGCGTCGAGCGCAGCCGCGCTGTCGGCGGCGACATCCATTTCCGCAGGCGGAGTCTGTCCCGGATTGAGGGGAACAACTTTCAGATATTGTCCGCTGATGACGGGGCCGTCGATCAGCATGGTCAGCGAAACCGGAGCGAACTTGACGTCGGCTCCCGACTGCGAGGCAACCGCGAGCGACGTGCCGAATTTCCAGTCGGCAGGCAGGCGCAGGCTGGCCGAGTAGGTCAATTCGTTGGAGGTCCACCCTGCCGGATACAGCAACATGGCATTCCAGTTGATGACTGCCATCTTGTCCGTGGCGGTCGCACCGCCGGTGTAGACGCCCCCGTCCGCACCCGCAGGCGAGATGAAATCGAGCGAAGCTTCGACGCTCGAGGCTCCCTCGGGAACATCGACGTGGAACGTCCAGCCGTCGAGCAGATCGCGCCGCCAGGACAGAGTCTTGCCATTGGCTGTGAACTTAAGTCCGGCAAGATCCTGGATTGGGCCGGTAGGGCCGTGCTCGCCCGGAATCCATTTAGGATAGTAGAGAGTAAGCGTGCCCGGTTTAGCCGGAATGGTCATCACCGCATGGAATATCTTTCGCGGCGCCTGTGTGGCATCGACGGAAAGAGTCACCTGGGGAGCGGGCACGCTCGCGGCAAACATTGGTTCGGCAAGCATGGCCGAGACGAACATTACGAGAAGAAACGCAGGGCAAAATATTCCGCGGGGAACGGTCTTCAAGCACGACTCCTTGCACTCTTACGAAATCGTTTTAGAACAGATGAATATAACAGCCGCAGGCCATCCGGTCACCTTCATCCGTCGATGCGATTTGTCATCCTGAGCGGAGCGACTGCTTCGCGATGCGAAGCAGTTGCGGAGTCGAAGGACCCCTATAACCGTTCCAAGCTCGCGGCTGCCGACGGTCATCACGATCAGCAGATTTCGTGATCAAACAATGCGATTAAGCTTATAGGGGTCCTTCGACTGCGCAGGATGACAATCTCCGAGGGGAGGATCGCCGTCCGCGTCGATTGCCAAGTGTCAAATGCCAACTGCTGATTTATGATTCTGCCGTGTCCTCACACTCCCATCGCGGCCGCTTCATCACCTTCGAAGGACTTGATGGCTGCGGCAAGAGCACGCAACTGGAAAAACTGGCGGGTGTTTTGCGCGCGCAAGGCTTGTCGGTGGTAGTGACGCGCGAGCCAGGCGGGACTGCGACGGGAGAGAAAATACGGCGACTGCTGCTCGACACCGCAACTGCCGGTCTTTCGCCGATGGCGGAACTGGCGCTGATGTTTGCCTCGCGCGCGCAGCACATCGCCGAGGTGATCGAACCCGCGCTAGCGGAGGGCAAGGTGGTGCTATGCGACCGCTTCACCGATTCCACTGAAGCCTATCAAGGCGGCGGACGCAAACTGGGAAGCGAACCAGTGCTGGCGCTGCATCGCATCCTGTGCCACGGCATGCAACCGGACCTCACCATCCTTATGGATTCCGACGTGGCCGCGAGCGTGGAACGTGCCCGCCGCCGCAACAAAGCAGACATCGCCCAAAATGGTCACGGCAAGCACGACGAGAATCGGTTCGAACAAGAGAGTCGCGGTTTTTTTGGCCGTGTGCACAATGCTTACCTGGCTATTGCTGCTCGCGACACACAAAGAGTTGTGTTAGTCGATGCCAGAGGGCCAGCGAAGGATACGCACGCCCGGATCGTGGAAATCGTGAGGCGGAAGGTGAAGACAGCGGCGAAGACGGCGTGAAGCAGTCTGTCACTCTCAGCTCTCAGTAAACGCAATTGGTTACCGGCATCTTCTACGCTTCCTTCTGCTAGACTCAACCGATCTGATCATCCCAATGCTCGTTGCCGATCGCTATTGCAGCATTGGCTGATAGCTGAAAGCTGAGAGCTTTGTTCAACGACTTTCACGGCAATTCCGACGTTGTCCGCCGTTTGCGCGAGATGCTGGCGCGCGACCGCTTTCCGCAAGCGGTGGTGCTGGCAGGACCTGCCGGTTCCGGCAAATACACGCTGGCACTCATGCTGGCCCGGGCGATCAATTGTCTTGATCCAATCACCACGGACGGCTTGCCGGATTTTTGCGGCAAGTGTTCGAACTGTGTCCGCATCGCCCAATCACAGGATCTTGATGCGCGCTTCGCAGAGGCGGTCGAGGCCCGCGACAACTTGCGGGAGACCGACAAGAAAGAAACGCGGCTGTTTGTTCAGACCCATCCGGATGTGCTGGTGATCCCACCCGACCCGCCGCAAATGATGATCAAGGTTGACCAGGTGCGGCGCGTGATTGAAACCATCTATTACAGGCCGGGTGAAGCGAAGGAGAGGGTGTACATTTTCACCGAGTCATCCTTCATGAAGGAGGCGGCTAATTCCCTGCTGAAAGTACTGGAGGAGCCTCCGGAGTTCGCGACGATCTTTTTGCTGACCGAAAATCCGGGCGAGCTGCTGCCCACGATTCGCTCGCGCTCCATGGTCATCACGCTGGCCGCCTTGCCGGCGGAAGAGATCGAGCAAGACCTGGCAAAGCATCGTCCGGATTGGACACCGAAGCAGAGCGCGCTGGCGGCGCGTTTATCCAACGGCGCGATTGGCGCAGCCAGGAGCTTTGATCTGGCCGGTTATACGGCGGCCCGCGCCCAGGCCCTGACCATCCTGAATACGGCATTACGCAGCACGGAGCACACCGAACTTTTCAAGATGACTGAGACCTACCGCGCCGGCGCCGATGGACGCATCAAGTTGGAGAAACTTCTGCGAACTCTTTACAGCCTGTTGCAGGACCTGACCTTTTTTAACTCGAACACGCCCGAGCTGATTCGCAATACCGATATTCAGGGTGAATTGAAGAAGCTTGCGGAATCCGCGGATTTCGGATGGATTGCGTTTGCCGCCGATCGCCTCAATGATGTCGAAAGAGGAATGCGCCGAAACCTTCTGCGCTCACTATCACTGGATGCTTTTGCTACAGCCCTGGAAAAAAGTTAGCTGACGCGATTTGTCAGCGCCGGCGTCTCGCCGGCACCATCTGGCCGGCAGGATGTCGGCGCTACACAACCCTTTGGTTTGCTAAGTGCTTTCTCCCCCACTACTTGACCATTGTCATAGCTGCAACCCGTGTGCTAGGTTAACAACAACTCACGCCTTTCATCCACAATCACAGCAGCGCGTGTTGTGGCCCGCAAAAAGCGTGTCAAACGGGTGGCGCCATGAAAGATGCAGTCGATTCACTTCCAGCCGATCGGTCCGCGGAAGCGGAGGGGTTTGCCAATCGCAAGTTGATTCGCCCTTCATTAAATCGCGCCGATCACAATCATGCGCAGGCATCCATGAGCGAACCGAAAGAACGAACTCAGCGGCCGGAACGCAGCGAGCGCCCTAACGGGAGTGGTGGCGGTGGCGGCAGAAAGACTGCGCCCCCGGAACAGACCAACGCCGAAAACTTTTATTACCAAAAGCAGATGCAGTCGAAGACCCCGATGGTGGTCGTGCTGCGCGACGGCGAGGAAATTCACGGGAGTATCGAGTGGTACGACAAGAGCTGTCTGAAGGTCGCCCGCAACGGACAATCCAACCTGCTGATCTACAAACCCGCGATTAAGTACATGTTTAAAGAGGGCGAGAACAGTAAGAAATAGGCGCCGGGCGTCCGACCTCGGACCTCGGCGTGTCCCACACTTCTTTCCAACGGGCGTTTCCCCAGCGGATCACCCCAAAATCAAAAATCCAAAGGCATGGGCCGAAGTCTGACGCCCGAAGTCGGACCTCCGCTCTTAGAGTTTCGGCAGCACAATTCCCTTTTGCGACTGGTACTTGCCTTTGCGATCGGCGTAGCTGATCTCGCAGACCTCATCTCCCGTGAAGAAGAGAATCTGGCAGAGGCCTTCGTTGGCGTAGATTTTCGCCGGCAGGGGCGTGGTGTTGGAGATTTCCAGGGTGACGAAGCCTTCCCACTCCGGCTCAAACGGCGTGACGTTCACGATAATGCCGCATCGGGCGTATGTGGATTTGCCAACGCAGACGGTCAACACCTCACGGGGAATCTTGAAGTACTCGACCGAACGCGCCAGCGCAAACGAGTTGGGCGGAACGATGGCGCAATCCGAACTGATGGTGACGAACGATCGTTCATCAAAATTCTTCGGGTCGACCACAGTGCTGTTCACGTTGGTAAAAATCTTGAACTCGTCGGCCACGCGCAAGTCATAGCCATAGGACGACAGGCCGTAGGAGATCACACCCTCTCGTACCTGCTTCTCGGAGAAGGGGTTAATCATATCCTTCTCAATGGCCATCTTGCGGATCCAGCGGTCGCTCTTAAGCATGCATCTCCTTGGAATCAGTGGTCGGTCGTCGGTCTTCAGTCGTCAGGAAATTCCCTTTGGCCTGACAGTTTTGCTGAATACTGATGACTGAAGACTGGCGACTTTGAGTCTACGGGACAATAGCTGCCGTTGACAATCTCTCATATGTCCCTTAGCATCAATGACTTGGTGGGTTATTCTCAGGTTGACGACGGGAGCCTCCAGTGATCAAGCTCGACATTATCAATGAAGTGGTGAACAAGACCGGCATCACCAAGACCAAAGCCGAATTGGCCGTCGAAACCGTTTTCGAGAGCATGCGGCGTTCGCTGACCAAGGGCGATCGTATTGAATTGCGAGGCTTTGGCGTGTTCAACGTGCGACCGCGCAAGACCGGCATTGGCCGCAATCCACGCACCGGAGCCGAAGTCTCGATTCCTCCCGGCAAAGCGGTTCGCTTCAAGCCCGGCAAGGAGTTGCAGTCAATCGAGTAGGTCAGGACGGCCGGGATTGAACCGTCCTGGCTCGAACCGCCAGGGCGACCTGCGCGGCCACAATCCTCGTCACCACGTACTGCCACAGCGTTCAAGTTTTCATGTCCGACCTTACTCCCTCACTTCCCGCTCCACCGGCTGAGTACCTGCCTGCGGAAGTCTACGTCGTACGGCCTCCGAATCCCCGATACTGGCTGCACATTCTGCTGTTTGCGGCGACCATCTTTACCACGCTGGTCGTCGGCGCAAAGATGGAATTTGATTTCCTGAACAATGCGCCGCCGTTTGTTCATGGAAACGAGGCGTTGCCACTTTTTCCGCTGCGTTGGGCACTGCATGAACCTTCTCGCCTGTTGCTGGGAATTCCCTTTTCCGCCACGCTGCTGCTGATTCTGCTGGCGCATGAAATGGGACACTATCTTTACTGCCGCTACTACGGCGTGTATGCCACGCTGCCCTTTTTTATTCCCGCGCCGACTCTGATCGGCACTCTGGGCGCAGTGATTCGCATAAAATCGCCCATCCGAACGCGTTGTGCGTTGTTTGATATTGGAATCGCGGGGCCGATTGCCGGATTTGTCACGGCGCTGATCGTGCTGGTGATCGCGATGCCCCACTCTCGCGTGGTGCCGGCTGTGATGGCAAATTCGGATGTTGAGATGGGATATCCGCTGATATTCCACATCTTGTGGAAAGTGCTTCCGCTCGCCGACGTGCATGGAGGCTCGTCGCTACTGCAGGATATTTATTTTCATCCTACGGCGATCGCAGCCTGGGTTGGCATGTTCGCCACTGCGCTCAATCTGCTGCCGGGCGGACAACTGGATGGCGGACACATTGTCTTCGCACTGAATCCGCGCGCGCATCGCATTGTGTCAACTCTGACCATTGTGGCGCTGATTCCGATGGCGATTTATTTCTGGGCGGGCTGGTTGCTGTGGGCGATCCTGCTGCGTCTCAGTGGCATGCGGCATCCCATGGTCGACGAATGGCCAGGATTGACTTCGGGGCGGCGCTGGCTGGCCGGCTTCGCGTTGGTGATGATGATCGTCACGCTGACGCCTGCGCCGTTCGCGCATAGTTCACTGATGCAGATCGTGCGTGTGATACGCGGGCAATAGGAATTTACTGTGCTCTCGCAGCGCGTCCTAACGCCTGTTATCGTCCGCTCCGGTTTCATACACCGCCCCGCGCCGGACTGACGCACGCGGAGTGGTAACTGGCGCAAGATGTCGGCCACTTGGAAACCGAGCAAAGGCGGATGATCTTTGTTGCTGGAGGTGTGTCGTGAATTTGTTCCGGGCCCCTGGCGCAAAATCACTCGTTTTGCTTATCCCGATGGAGGACACGGCTCCGATCCTCCGATAAAGTATTAACCTCGCATATCGCCACAATTTGTTGCCGTTCGGCGTGATTGAAAACAGATGATTTCGTCCGGGTCTGACTAGTCTTCCACCACTCTTGCCGTCATCTCGACCGACGGCTCTCCGCCTGCGACTTCCTGGGCGAAGATCAACTGGCGGGCTTCCACGCGAATCTTCGGCAGGTGGAAGAAGAATAAGAATGCTGCTCCGATACAAGCAACCGCGCCGACGGAAACCGTAAGAGGGGCTCCCAGATGTTCCGCAATCGCGCCCGCGAATAGCGAACCGAACGGCGCCATCCCCATAAACATCATGGTGTACATCGCCATGACGCGGCCACGCAAATGGTCGGGAGTCATTGCCTGAATCAGAGTGTTCGACGATGCCATTCCCAGCATCATGCAGAATCCAACAGGCAGTAGCAGTGCGACCGACAGCCAAAAGTAACGCGAGAAGGCAAACAGCACCAAACTGAAACCGAAACCACCGCATGTGAACGCCACCCAGCGGCCGAGTCCGAGAACTCCGGAGCGCGTCGCCAGAGTGAAGGCTCCCAGGAGTGCACCCACGCCCGTTGCTCCCATCAGAATTCCCAGGCCGCGGGCTCCGCCGTGCAATATCTGATCGGCAAAGACGGGCATGAGCACGGTGTAGGGCATCGCGACCAGGCTCACCAGTCCCAGCAGAAGAAGAATGGAGCGAATGGGCGCGGTATGACGGGCGAAGCGATAGCCTTCGATCAGGTGGTCCAGAGC
Source organism: Terriglobia bacterium (assembly GCA_963795245.1). Lineage (GTDB taxonomy): Bacteria > Acidobacteriota > Terriglobia > Terriglobales > Acidobacteriaceae > JAIQFF01. The sequence continues at coordinate 25,539 of CAWCHA010000004.1, forward strand.
TGGCCCGCGTGGCGCCAGGCTTGTCGGGCGATCCACCCGCATCATGAACAGACCGGCAATCACCGCGATATAGCTGAGACCGTTGACCAGGAAGCACCAGCCTTCGCCGATCCGGGCAACCAGAATTCCTGCGATCGCAGGGCCGATTACGCGTGCGCCGTTAAACATGGTTGAGTTCAAGGCAATGGAGTTCATCAGGTCTTCCTTGCCCACCATGTCGACCAGGAAGGATTGCCGCGCCGGAATATCGAAGGCATTCACCACGCCCAGCAGCGACGCCAGCACGAAGATGTGCCACACGCGGATGACACCTGTGAGGGTGAGCGTCGCCAACACCAATGCCAGGATCATGGACGAAAGCTGGGTTCCGATCACGATCCGCTGACGGTTGAACCGGTCAGCCACAATGCCGCCCAGCGGCGCCACCAGGAACACGGGGATCTGGCTGGCGAATCCTGTCGCGCCCAGAAGGAAAGCAGAGCCGGTCAGGCGATACACCAGCCATGACTCTGCAATACTTTGCATCCATGAACCGACTACGGAGATGATTTGTCCGCTGATGAAAAGCTGGAAGTTACGGTGACGTAGAGCGCGCAGAGGTGCCGGTAACCAGCCTGCTTTCTGCGCTGTCGGTGGAGAGTTCACTGCTTATTATCCGATAAATTACGGGGTTTAACCACAAAGGACACTGAGGACACTGAGGAATTCCTGCCTTGGGAACTCCGTGCCCTCTGTGGTTTGAAGAATGCGCCATGGCTGAGCCTGCGAAGCAGCTGGCGATGGAGCGGCTCTATCCTCTGCTCTGTCCTCTGCTCTGTCCTCTAAGGACCGTCCCGATGCGCGCAAGATCCTTCGGGACTAAGGTCTCTGGGGATGACGCCCTTCGACTTTTTCATATCGACCGACCGCAGCAGCAACTTCCGGCTTCCACGAGTCGTCCGGCTGCGGTAGAGTATCTGGGGTCGACGTCGGGTTGTCCTGCAACCTTGGCCAGCGGAGAAACCATGAGCACCGATCAGGTTCATTTCGAACGCCGCGCCTCTCAGCGCTTCCACTTTCAACTTCCCATTGGCGTGCGGTTGTCAGGAACTGACCGGGAAGGGTGTGGTTTCACGCAGGACTTGAGCGGCCGTGGAACTTTCTTCTATACCGACTTTCAGGTCGCGGAAGGCGATGCGGTCGAGCTTACCTTCCTGATGCCGGCCGAGATCACGCTCACGGAAAATATGCGAGTGCGCTGTCGCGGCCGGGTCACGCGCGTGCGTCCGGTGGACAGCAAATTCGGCGTGGCGGTGCATCTGGAAGGATACGAATATCTCTCCGCAGCCGAAAGCGCGGCTCACGTGTCCGCCAGTTTCCCGCGGGTCTCGGGAGCGCACGACTCAACCCAGGATCGGAAGACAGCCGTCGATTTGCCTGCTGTCGCCATCGAAGGGTAAGAAAGCTTTCAGCTTTCAGCTTTCAGCTTTCAGCTCTTAGCTATTCAGCCCTCAGCTGTCACCTCTCGTTCAGCACTCAGCCCCTTTAATGTTGAAAGTGTCGAATTGGGCCAGCCTCGAGCCAGGCCGCGATTGTTTTTCTGAAAGTTGACGGCTGATGGCTGACAGCTGAAACGGCTGCGGAGAGCGGTTTTTCCACGGTTTTCCTCCTTCCCAATCTCCTACTTTTTGCATAAGATATTGATTACAGATGGAAGAATGGTTTCGGATTTCCCCTGACTCACTTGTCCCCCGGCAGTCCTTGAAGACTCGCTACAGGTGTGCAGCATCGCAGGCGGCGATCCAGAGCTTCAGCAGAGACAACCAAGTTACGGTGGTCACTTGGCGCAGCCCTTTTAACTCAATAACATACTGATTCCAGAGACTGAGTGAGCCAATGCAGGGTGTAGCGGTAACTCTTCTGACCGAAGACCGAGAACGGCTGTCGGTGCTCCAGCAACGTCTGGAAGGAACCGGAATGGGCCGCAATGTTTTCAGTCATGTGGGATTCCCGACCAGCCCCACGGACCCGGTCCTGCGCCAGATGCAGGACGTGCGGACAGAAGTTGTCATCGTCGACCTGGACTCTCAGAACGCGCAACGGGCTATCAGCGCCATCGAACTGATCCAGGCCAACACCAGCGAGATTGCGGTCTTTGCCGTCGGCGAAATGAGCCATCCTCCGACCATTGTGGCGGCGATGCGGGCCGGCGCCGGCGAATTTCTGGAACGCGGCGCGACTTCCGAAGCGCTGATCGAGGCGTTTACGCGCTTCACCTCGTCCCGCAGCAAAGGCCGGGCAACATCGGGCCGGGCGCGAATTTTTACCGTGATGAATTCAAAAGGCGGCGCGGGCGCGACCAGCGTTGCCGTGAACACGGCCATCGCCTTGCAGGAAACGCAAGGCGGAGTCCTACTCGTAGACTTTGCTCCCCTGGGACACTGCGCGCTTCATCTCAACGTTCGACCGACATTTGGCGTCGTCGATGCCCTGCAAAATCTGCATCGCCTGGACGCTTCATTGCTGGAAGGGTTGATGACGCAGTGCAAGGGTGGATTGCAGTTGCTGGCGGGTCCGCAGCAGCCGCAGGGTCTGACGCCGACTGCGGCGGAGTTGGCGCGGCTGTTCGATTTGCTGGTGGCCCACTTCCGCTATGTCGTAGTCGATTGCTCGGGCCGGGTGGATTCAACGGCGCGACTGTTATGCGATCATTCGAACGCTGTGCTGCTGGTCGCTAACGCCGACGTCGTTTCACTCTGGAGTGCCAGCCGCATCCGGGCGTTTCTGGAAGATGGCGCCACCCGCGATCGCGTCCGTATTGTCCTCAATCGCTTCAAAAAGATTCCGGGCTTCACCGACGAGGACGTAGAAAAAGCTACCAGTTGTAAATTGCTGTGGAAGATTCCCAACAACTACCAGGCGATCGCACCTGCGATCGACAAGGGAGTTCCAGTGGCCTTCCAGGAGAGCACCGACATTGGACGGTCTTTCCGTTCTCTGGCTGGAATGCTGGCGCAGGCTGCTCCCGCAGCCGAGGGTTCCCTTGATCTCTCATACCAAAGCGATAAAGCTGATTCTTCCAGGAAGTCCACGGGCCGGCTTTTAATTTCACCTTTGCGCGCGGGACAATAGGTTTATTTTCGGTTTCACTTTCCTTCCACCGAGAAGGACTTCCATAAAGCTCGTTCCTGCCCGCGAACCACAGCTTTGCTTCCCCAACCAGCCGACGGCGTGAAGTTGCAGCACCGTGGAAGAGCGGCGCTTTAGCGCCGCGTTCGATGTTATTACGAGATGGGCTTCAGCCCGAGTGGGAATTGCCGCGCCCGCAAATCGTAACGCGGCCCTGAAGGGCCGCTCTTCCACGTCACCGTTCTTCACCGTCGCGAATGTCGAAGACATACAGCGAGTGGTCGAGGATCGCAACCGGCTTCTCGGTCAGCAGCCAGCGATACTGCTGCGGATCTGGCAGAAATTGTCCTGAGAGATTGGTGGCGCTCACTACGACCGTTCCGGACACGTGCTGGCTTCCGATGTCATGCGATCGAATTCCGTAGAGCTGCGGATCGATGCTGCCGAAGTACGACAGCGCGATCGGTTCATTCGGGTGGCTGCGTTGATAGTCACGCAACGCTAATAATCCCTGTCCCCAATCGAGGTTGCTGTCGGTAAGCAGGCGATAGCTTTCTGCCGGGCGCACGAAGGGCGTGAAATAGGAGAGATAGCCTGGAGCAAAGCGAAGCGCATCCGCCGCATTCAACACCGCCAACAGCACCAGAAACGCGATGGCAGCGGGTTTCTTCCTGACCCATTCCCACACGGCTGCCGCAAACAGGATGGCAAAGGGATACAGGGGCAGCACGTGGCGGTCTCCGATATTGAAGCGCGCGAAGATCGCCATCGCCATATAGAGCGCGGGAAACGATGTCATGATCCACAAGTCGGGCGGAACTGCCATTTTTTTTCTCAGGGTAATCGCGAGGCCGGTTAACGACAACGCCAAAACAATTGTCGGCCACTTCAGCAGGATCACGACCGGGTAATACAACTTCCATCCACCTCGGGTAGATACCTGTCCCAGAAAAAACGCAGCCTGCCCCTGCCGGTTGTGCCTGATCAGTTCACGGAAACCTTCGACGTATTCTCCTGCTGGAATGAGCACGCTGTAGTTGGCTTGTCTATGAACCGGCTTCACGATGGGCGCGCTCCAGTTAGGGAAGGTTGCGGTCAGAGTGCCATCGCGAACCGTGAGGCGTGAGACGTGAAAGAAGTATCCGGCCCAGAGTACGAGCAGCGCGAGGAGCAGCGCGGCTGCCGTCTTGCCCCAGTTCCATCTCGTGGGCGTTTTGAAGACTTGGTTCGGGCCGAGGAGAAGCATCCAGAGCACAGCCAGGGCGAACATTGGCGCGGTCGAGAACTTGGCCAGAAGAAGAAGACCGAGCAGCAGACCCATGCCCACTGTGCTTTTCCATGTGAGCGAATGCCGCCAGCGTATTAAGGCCCAGGCCGTCGCGAAAATAAACAAGGTGGCGGCGCCATCGGTGGCCGCGATCGAAAAATGTGCGATTAAAGCGGGTGAGAAGGCAAACAAGGCGAGCGCGAAATTTGCGGCACTCCGCGAAAACAATCGGTCTGCGCCGCGCCACACCATCAATGCGAGCAGCAATCCCAGCAACATGTTCATGGCGCGCGCCCGCCACGCCAGAGCTTCCGGATCAGGCGCAATCCGTGCGACGCGGAATGAGTCGGGCAGTTTCTGTATCTCAAGTTGCCATTTCTGATCGAGAAGAGGTAGCGCGCACCACAAGCGCGCGAGAGGCGGCTGATCGTTGTACTGCTCGAATTGCCCGTAACGCCAGGCGTTCAATCCTTCGGCGATGTGTACGGGCTCATCGTAAGTCAGCGATTGAGTGCGGATGAACCATATGCACTGCGCCGCATAGACGACTATCAGCAGCGCCGGAAACAACCACCGCAACCGCGCAGCCGGAAGAAACCGCCTCACAGTAGACGTCGGTTTTTTTGTTTCCGGAGGGCTCATTCAGACCGCTGCGTTTTGCGGGAGTTCACTTTACTTCAGCGTGCGCAAAAGATCCAAATACCACGAACCCGGGGGGAAACCGCCCCCGGTTGTCCGGCGGAGCAAAGCTCCGCGTCTCGGAGGTCGGGCCGGGGACGTTGACCTTCGCCTTGACTCCTCTTTTGCCGAGGCCTCAGGTCTGTTTAAAACCTGGTCAAGCTTTGCTCGACTGGGCAGGTGAGGACATCTGCCCCTACGTGGTTCGTGGTGGGTCGACAATCGCTGCTGCTAGACTGGGAGCTCGATCCCATCGTGAGCACTGAACGCATCCACAAAACGCCTCTCGCCACAGAGTGGAGCGCGGCCTCGTTTTTGGTTTTCGCTCTCGGCTCAGGAATTGCAGTCGGACTCATCGAGGGCGCCGGACTGATGCTTTTTCAGCGGATCAATTGGGCCCGCTGGGGCCCGATGATGCATGTGTCGTCGGAGATCATCTGGATCTCTCCGATCGTCGACGCAATCCTCTTCTTGACCCTGGCCTTGATCTGCTACATCGCCAGTTGGGTCGCGCCTCGCCTTCCCGCGATGCGGGCGTTGATCTTACTGTTGACGTTTCTCACCGCTTACGACTTGCTGACCCTGACCAGCCGTCTTGATCACCGTGCATGTCTTCTACTGGCGCTGGGCGTTGCCGTGGCCTTCACTCGCTGGTGCGGAAAAAAGGAGAATTCTCTCCAGCAATTATGGAAGAAGGCCACGCCATGGATACTCGCCGCATGGATGCTTGCATTCGCTGCGATTCAAGGCGGTAGTTGGATGCGGGAACGCAGTGCGGTAAACAAGCTTCCGGCAGCAACTGCCAATGCTCCAAACGTGCTGGTGATCGTTGTCGACACCCTGCGCGCGGATCACGTTTCTTCCTACGGATACTCGCGCCCTACGACGCCGAATTTAGACCGCATGGCACAGGAAGGCGTGTCGTTCGAGAACGCGATTTCAACTTGTTCCTGGAGCCTGCCTTCACACGTTTCCCTGCTGACCGGGCGTTACCAGTTCGAGCATGGTGTCGGCAGTGTGCAGCCTGAGCCCTGGACAGGATGGGGCAGCCAGGGTCTGGGTGGTTTCCCCACGCTGGGCGAGGCATTGGAGAAACGAGGCTATCGCACGGGGGCGTTCTCCGCCAATCGGACTTATTTTTCGCGCGATCTTGGATTTGGCCGCGGCTTTCTCCATTTTGAAGATTACTTTCATTCAGCCAGCGACGCCTTAGTGCGCACTCTCTACGGCCGGGAGTTTGCACGCATCTATCTCAAGCGCAGCGAGCATAGCCTGGTGAAGCGCACGCTACGAAAGCTAGGCCTTACTTCCCTGCTCGATCAGGATGCGGAAGGGTCCGGAAGTTACGGAGGAGCATTCGGGGTCCGCAAGCGCGCCGACGTGGTCAATCATGAAGTGCTGACATGGATTGACCGCGACCGCCAGCGGCCATTTTTTGCCTTCCTTAATTATTTCGATGTGCATGATCCCTATGGAGCGCCACGAAACTATCCGCGACCTTCATGGCCACGGCAGACTGACATCGACGCATATGACGACGGCGTGAAGTATGTCGATGATTACATCGGACGACTGATGGACGAACTGGTCCGGCGCGGCCTGGCGAACAATACACTCGTCGTGATCACTTCCGACCATGGCGAATCGCTGGGGCAACACCATCTGAGAACTCACGGCAAAGCACTCTACCGCGAGCTCATTCGTGTGCCGCTCGTGATCTGGTATCCCGGCCACGCTCCCGCGGGGGTAAGAGTGCAGAAGGCCGGTGAGCAATTCCGCGATTCCCGCGACCGTCACGGATCTTATCGGCGCCGGCAGGTTTCCTGCGTCCGCAAGTCTAAGCGCTCTGTGGCAAACCGGCGTCGCACCGGACTGGCCCGATCCCCTGTCGGAACTCGCGCACAATGCGATTTCGGACAAAGAAGACCAAATAGCGAAGACGTTGGTTCCTACCGCGACTTCTGGAGCGATGAAATCCCTGGTCACATCGCAGTGGCAATTCATTACTCACGAAACCTTGGGCGATCAGCTTTACGACTGGGCGACTGATCCGACGGAGTCCAACAACCTGGCGCCCACGCTGCAAGGTGCACCTACGGTTGGCGATATGAAATCGCGTGTGGCTGACCTGATGAAGGAGAGGAAATAAAAAATTGCCACCGACCGCGTGGCAAAAATTAAGAGGCAGGTAGCCGTACCTGCCTCTTTCGTGGGGTGAACCCCTCAAGATCACGGCCGGGGTAAGCCGCGTGAGGTCAATGTTGTAACTAAAATAGGCTTAGGGATGGCACGGCGCAATAATCAGAAAATACTAGCTGCTACCCGTGCCTCCGCTCACATCGTTTATCCAGCGATTGCGGAGGAAGCGCGCGCTTCCGTACAGTTTGGCGAGGCTCCTTGTGGTTCGCGCCAGATCCTTTACGACTGAAGTCGTTCAGGATGACGCCGGGGATAAAATTCTGGTTCGCTAAAAGCCCGGGCGCGCACTAACTCCCTGGGACTCGACACATTCGTAGGTCTGTCCCGCAGCCAGGTTCTTATGCTCCTCGGTACCGCCGTTGGGCCAATCGATTATCAAGCGATCAATCTTGTCGCGCTTTCCCAAGCCAAAGGTCAGCGGAAGTTCCGACTGCGAAAGATAACTGGATCCGCCCTTCACCAGACGCGTCTGGCTGGTTTCGCCGTGAAATACGCGGACTCTAGCGCCGATGGCGTCGCGATTCGATTTTGTTCCGACCAGGCGAATGCGAACACTCTTGTTTCCGCCGAGCTGATCATTGCGATAGAGGTAAGCCGGGCCGTTGTTGGTGGTGACCAGAAGATCAAGATCTCCGTCGCGATCAAAGTCACCGTAAGCCAATCCGCGTCCGACTTTGGGTTGAGCGAAACCGCCGCCAACTTCGCCGGCTACGTCGCGGAACTTTCCATGTCCGTCGTTTAAAAATAATTGCGGCGGCTGGGCATAGCCGACGCCGCGAACGTTACGTACGGTGTCATCGATGTGTCCATTGACTACGGCAAGATCGAGAGCGCCATCGAGATCGGCATCCATGAACAGGCAACCGAAACCCAACTTGTCTTTGGAGGCGAATCCCACGCCGCTCGCGGTTGCGACGTCTACGTAATTCCCGCCGCCCGAAGCGCGGTAAAGGCCAATCATCTCGTTGTCGAAATTGGTGATGGCGATGCCGGGAGTGCCCGAGTTGGCGAAGTCGGCCACGTCCACGCCCATTCCCGCGCGGGCCTTGCCTTCGGCGCTGAAAGCGATTCCGGCCTCGACGGCTACATCCTTGAACGTGCCGTTGCGCTGGTTGCGATAGAGTTTGTTGGGCTGGGTGTCGTTCGCCACCAGCAAATCGGGCCAGCCGTCCTGGTCGTAGTCGAGCAAGGCCACGCCCAGCGACTTGGAACTGCTGTCGAAAATTCCGCTGGTCGGCGTGACATCTTCAAATTTGCCGTTGCCCAGATTGCGAAACAGCCAGCAGGTTTCTCCTCGGTACGCTTCTGGCGTGCAATAAGACTTGTTTTTTCCGTCGAGACTGCAGAAAACATCGTGCTCAGGAGACCACTTCACGTAGTTGCAGACAAATAAATCCAGCAAGCCGTCGCGATCGAAATCAAACCAGAGCGCAGACGTGCTGAAAGCCTGCCGCCCGCCCAGTCCACTGACTTTGGTTACGTCACGAAATGTGCCTTTGCCGGTGTTTTTGAAAAGAATGTTCTGTCCGACGCAGGTGACCAGAATGTCGGGATAGCCGTCGTTGTCATAATCTCCGACCGCAACGCCCATACCGTACATTTCGACATCGAGACCGGCGCTGTGGGTGACATCCGAAAAAGTGCCGTTACGATTGTTGCGATAGAGCTTCAGCGTGCTGCGTTCGCGTTTGTGCCCGGGCCAGTCCATCCCGTTGATCAGGAGAATGTCCTGCCAGCCATCCCCGTCGTAATCCAGGAAGGCGCAACCGGCGCCCAGAGTTTCGGGCAGCAACTTGCCGCCGTAGGCGCCACTGTTGTGGCGAAATTGCACTCCGGCGTCGCGGGTGACATCGACTAAACGAAACCCGGGAGAAGATGCGGGCGCGGCGAACGCATCATGGTTCAGCAGCAAGCCCGAAGTTGAGGCCAGGCCTGCCATGCCATACAAGAAGTGCCGCCGGTTCACGGAAGATTTACCAGGCCATTGCGAATCGCGTAGACAACCAGTTCGGCGGTTTTGTGGATACCCAGCGCATCCATAATATTGGCGCGATGTACGGCGACGGTGTTGGCGCTGAGGGCGAGCACCGTGGCAATCTCTTTGTTGGATTTTCCTTCAACAATCATCTGCAGAATTTCCAGTTCGCGCGGAGTGAGATGCTGATCGCGGTCCCCTTTGAGCGTCGCCGGACGGTTGAGTTGCGAGTCCAAAACCGTTTCTCCCGCTGCTACCCGTCGAATCGCCGCGCCCAATTCCAGGTCCACGGCATTTTTCAGGACATATCCGCGCGCGCCCGCATCGAGAGCCTGGCGCACCAGAGTTTCCTCGGGATGCATGCTCAGCATCAACACCAGAGTCTGGGGTCGCGTTGCGAGAATCTTGCGGGTGGCCTCCAATCCATTCATGTTCGGCATGGCGCAGTCCATCACAACCACGTTGGGTCCTAACTCTTGCGCCAGACGAACGGCCTCCGCGCCGTCGGCGGCTTCGCCGGTCACTTCGATATCGGGTTCATCTTCCAGAATGCGCCGGAATCCCCGCCGCACCAGGCTGTGGTCATCGACCAGCAAGACTGAAATCTTATCCGGCATGCGACTCCTGCTTTTCTGCCAATTTTTCTCCTAGCTTCTCTCGCGGCACCTTCAGCCGAATCAGTGTACCGCCGGGTTGCGGCCGGACAAATTCAAGGACACCGCCCAGCAGTTCCGCGCGCTCCCGCATGGCGACCAGCCCGATTCCCTGTTTCACCGATTGTGCTAAAAACCCGCTGCCGTGATCTTCCACTTCCAGTTCCAGCGTGTGGGGCAAATATCGCAAACGCACCCAGGCTGCACCAGCGCCGGAATGGCGTGTCACATTATTCAGCGCTTCCTGCACGACGCGATATACATGAATAGCAGCATTTCCATCCACCGGATAGGGCGTCCCCGACTTTTCCCAGGAGATGTGAATGCCGGCCTGCCGTTCCACTACCGGCAAATACCAGTCGAGCGTGCTCTCGAGACCGGTCTCTTCCAGCATGACGGGATGCAGTGCCTGCGAAAGACTGCGCACCTTGTCCAGCGTGGACTGCGCGATCTCGGCCACTTCGCGCAACTCAGAGCGCAACCTGGAACCCTCCGGCGCCTGATTACCGGCGCGGGACAACATCGCGCCCACCGCGGTAAGAATCTGTCCAAACTCGTCGTGCAGTTCGCGGGAAATGTGGCGCAAGGTGGATTCCTGCGTCGAAATCAATTTTTGCGCCAGCTCACTGCGCTGCGCGGAGAGCGCCGCCAGTTGCGCAAACAACTGCCGGTTGGAGCGAATCGAATAGAGGCCCGTGACCAGGATCGCCGCCAGCGTGAGAGTGAGGAAGAGATAAACCTGCCGTTGCACACGATCGTAGATCTCGGCGATGCGCTGGGCCGCCTGCTCTTCACTTTCGTTGTTCTGCACCAGCAGCCGCGCCACCGCGGTGCTCAAAGCAGCCTGCCGCGCCTGCAATGAGATCTGTATCTGGGTGCGGGCTTCGTCCGGCTTGCCGCTCGCAGCCAATGCAAAAGTTCGATCGACCGCGTCCCAGAACTGGGCCATCGAATTCGTCAAATACTGGCGCTGTTCCGGAGTGCGGGCGGCGACCGCCACCTGCTGCTCCTGGCCGACAGCATCGTTCAGGTCGGAGCGCACGCGCTGGAACTGGGCGGTCCATGCAGTCAGAGGATAGGGCTCGTTGTTGTCCAGCATGTCCCGCATGGCCAGCGCGAGGGTGTTGAGGTCATTCTGAATGCGCAACAATTGCAGGGAGTCTTTGCGGTTGCGGTCCACCAGGTTGTTTTGCAATTCGCGCAGGCCGGAAATCTGCCGGGTGATGTATCCGGAATAAACCACGACGGCGGCCAACGTAATGATCAGCCCCAAAACGAGGATCGGAGTGGGTGACCGATGGGGCGTTGGTGGACGCGGCACGCACCGAGGATACAACGCACAGGCATCAAGTACCAGAGAGTGTCATTGGAGCAGGAAGTTCGCGAAGCGAACTTTTCGCGGAGTCGAGGGATTTCTATGAACATGTACAGCCGAAATATATGGGACTTTGAATCTCCATCCCCGCAAAAACGCTATGCCGAGCAGGCGCTCGGCCGGTCAACCGAGGGCGGTTGTCCCCACATGGATCGTGTAGGCTTCGACATAGCTTAGGATGACAGATCTCCGGATGGCGATCAATTCTGCTTTTCGGGGGTCACACCCATGTCTTGCGGGAACGACTTGAAGGTCACATCGCGGGATTTTGAGGATGTTTTCTTGTCCGCGTCGGTGTTGTTTTGGGTGAGCGTGCCTTTCAGAATGTAATAGGCCTCATCGCCCGGGTTTTTCCCTGCTCCGCGTTCGACGGTCCCTTTGAACTCGTACCACACGCCATGAACCATTTGCGTGGTGAAGATCAGGCTCCTGCCGTCGAGTGTGCCGGACTTGAAGAACAGATCGAGAAACTCGCCCTTATCGCTATCCAGATCGCCATAGCGTGAGATAAATCCAGTGACGTGACCTTCCTCCTCGACCGTGACTTGAACAAACTCACCGTCCTGAAGAAAGGAATACATTCCTGAGTATGAGTTGCCAGGCTTAGGGGCGGGAGGATTCGGCGCAGGAGATTGCGCGGCCGAAATCGCGCTCAGCATCAGCGTGATGAGAAGGAATTGGTACGCTCTGGCCATGTGCGTATTAAAGCATGGAAGGACGAATCAGCGCAGGGGAGCCCAAAACGCCCAATAGAAATACGTTCACGTCGTTTCTGGATGGGCGGGATAGAGCATCAACCACCAAGGACACGAAGGATCACGAAGGAACTTCAGTAGACTTACGCTTTCCTTCGTGATCATTCTTGGCCTTGGTGGTCGATGCTTTGTTTCAGGCGACTGGACGCTATAATTAAGTCGTCACCTGCGCGCGGTCGATTTGATGAAGCCAGCTTCGGTACTCCAGGAACCCACCTCCGAATCAGGGTCGGAAATGAAGACCGCACCGGAATTCCTCATCGATTTAGGTCCCTGGCACAGGGTTTTCTTTCGCAACATCGCGGATCTGTTTCGTGCTTCGGAACAGTCGGCGTCTTCGCTGTATTCTCGTCCCGGCGCTTTTTGGCCGGACGTCTTCGTCACCTCCCCATTGCCCTGGAAGCGGTTCGCGCAATCGGCATTTTTTCATGTTGCATTCGTGCTCGCGCTGTGGGGATCGGTGCGTCTGTGGCCGCAAGGCCCGCAGGTGATGGAGCGTCGCGCATTCAAGAGTTCAGATGTAATTTATTACGCGCCTGCCGAATATCTTCCGCCACTCGATACCGGAGGCACACACCGGCCTCTTCCGCAAAAAGGCGAGCCGGAACATGCCTCGCAGACCATCATTTCAGTACCGGCCGAGGCCGACAATCGCACGCAGACGATCGTTACTCCTTCCGACATCAAGTTGAATCATGACGTCCCGCTGCCCAACATCGTGGCGTGGTCGCAAAACCCGGCTCAGCCCGCCGTCCCGTTAGCCTCGACGGCAGCGGCAGCAAACTTAAGAATCCCGACGCTTCCTATGACTGCCGTGGCTCCGATGCCGGAGATGCCCGCCAACCGGCAGCGCTCGACAATGCTTTCGCAAAGCGCGGTAGCGCCGGCGCCGGACATCGATGCGGAATCATCCCGCACGCTGAAAGGCCCGCAGGCTGCGATTGTCCGGCCGCCGCCAAGTGTTGAAGCCTCTTCGACTCGGCGGCTGGGAGATATCAATATCGGACATTCCCAAATCGTTGCACCTGCGCCGGAATTGCCGCTGGCCGAGCAATCTGCTCTCTCGGGGCGGACGCAAGGCGGACTCGGCGGCGGAACGGGCTCGGCGGTTGTGCCCCCGCCGCCTTCGATTCAAGGAAACGCTGGTTCGAATGCAGGTGGCAGGATGATCTCGCTGGGAGTTCATCCTTCGGCGACAACTGATGCCATGCCGTCCGGCAATCGACGCGGGACTTTCGCCGCAACTCCATCGGGGAAGGCGGGCGCGCCCGGCACTCCTGACATTACGGCAACTGCAAACACTGGGAGCGGTAGCGGAGCGGGTAAGAATCGTGACGGCATCCCATCCGGCCTGACGGTTGGCGCGGGACCTGAAAGTCAGAAGCAGTCGGCGGTGTCAGGGCCAAATCCGGGGAACGACAACACCCGCCTGATGGCCGATGCCACGCCGCCGCGAGTTTCTGCTACGTCTCCTCACGTCCTTTCCGAAGTTTCCAGAGAGAAAGCCACCGATGTTGACCGGTGGATTTTCGGCGACAAAAAATTCTATGCCATGACCTTGAACATGCCGAACCTGAATTCCGCGGGTGGAAGCTGGGTCATTCGTTTCGCGGAACTGAACCCTGATCCCAACGAGGCCAAAACCGACCTCACCGCGCCCGAAGCCACGCAAAAGGTCGACCCGGCGTATCCACTAGAATTAATGCGCCGTAACGTGCAGGGAACGGTCACACTCTACGCTGTGATTCGCCATGACGGATCGGTGAGCGATGTTCGCGTTCTGCGCGGAGTGGACGACCAACTCGATCAGTTTGCGCGCAACGCTCTTGCCCGCTGGCGCTTTCGTCCCGCCACTAAGAACGGCGCAGCAGTCGACCTGGAAGCCGTGGTCATGATTCCATTCAAACCAGCCAAGATGAAGTCTAGTTTCTAGTTTCTGGATGCGAGACCGCAAGCGTGAAACTGGAAACTGGAAACTAGAAACTGCTCTTAGCTTTCTTGCTTTCCAGCATGGCGTAGATCGCGGGATTGGTGCAGACTTCGTAGTAGCGGCGTTCAGTCCAGTGCTGGAGTGAAAACATCTGCGGATCCACTTGAGGGATCACACTGGAACGCACCAGTATCTTTTTGAAAATCTCGTTGCCCACAGGCACCAGGCCACTCTGTAGCTGGAAGGTCTCACTGCCCCACAATTTAGGCAGATCCAGCGGACAAGGCTCCAGCGAAATCTCCTGTTGCAAACGATGGTAGGCGGCTTCACTGATTCGAATTCCGTTCAGGTTGTATTTCAGGATGAAGTCTTCCGGGCTCTCCCCGGCATCGACGTCTTTTACGGTCTGAAAGGCATAGACGTTGAACGGGCTCTCGCCGCCTGCAATGGCTTTGCGCACCCGCTTGTTGCAGGATGACAGGCGGTCGCTCTCGTTCAGCGCGTCCGAAATCATGATCTGTTGTTCTCCATCCAACAGATACATAGGCGCAGAGTCCTGAAACGAAATGCCGGTTCCAAGTTCCAGCGACGGCAGTCCTGCGCGCTCGAGCAGATGGTTGTAGCCGCGCACGATGTCGACGATCTCGCGTGCCAGAACACACGCCCGGCTGACTGCCAGGGGAGTTTCGCCTTCGTGCTCGATCATCGCCACGATGATGGCGTCGCCTTCGACGAATACTTTGCGGGCCCCATACTTGGCCAGAAGCTTGTTGACCGGGTCGTAGAAATTCAGGCTGAAGTAAGACGCCGGATTCATGCCCTGTTCCAGCAGAGACCGTGTCAGCCGTGAGGAATCGCGGATATCGGCCTTCAGAATCACATGGCGCAGAACCTTGTCTTCGGCGGGTTTCTGCTCTTCCGGCAACAGGAACTCATAGAGCGTGCCGTTCATGGCCGAGAGTTCGCGGATTTTCCAGTTGCCGATCAGATTGCCGCCATCGAGTGTGGAATTCAGCGCTTCCAGCCGCCGCAGATCGCGGTGATATCGCATGAAATCGCGCAGGAAGCGCGCCGCCATCTTGGCTCGTTCCGGGCCCCGGCATGCAGCCACACGGGCCGCCGCCGAGTTCAGACTGTGGACGGAAAGTTTGCCGTGCTCTTCGATCAGCTTCTCGACGCGGATACGTTCTTCGCGCGAGATCAGCGCATTCTTCAATTGCTGCGCGTTGATGCGCGGTGAATATTCCG
Organism: Terriglobia bacterium; assembly: GCA_963795245.1. Taxonomy (GTDB): domain Bacteria; phylum Acidobacteriota; class Terriglobia; order Terriglobales; family Acidobacteriaceae; genus JAIQFF01. The sequence goes on from CAWCHA010000004.1 coordinate 40,727, forward strand.
CCAGAAGTGGCACCACCTCGTAGGACGCGATCATGTGGTCCACGATCTTTTCGCTCTCGAGGCATTCAACCCACGCTTGTAGTCGCGCCTTTTGGCTGCGTCCTTCGTGCGTCCCTTCGTCGAGCTGGCCCGAACCTATGAGTTCATGCGCGTTTTCCGGAACATTCAGCCAGCCGTCAACTACGGCATCGTCCTCAGCCTTCGAGCCCAGATTCAGTGTGAGCAGGAACTCCCGCACCACCCGGCGCACATTGGAGAATCGGTCCGGATCGCGGTCGAAGTTGCCCAGCATCACGTAGTGTTCGGCATTCAAATAAGTGTCGCAGCCGTCTTCGGTGAAGAGCAGCGGATTGAGAAAAAGTTTATATTCCGCTTCGCTGCGGTTGCCAAAGAGCGACCGGCGCATGCGCGCCAGCGTCTCCTTCTCCAATTCCCGCAAAATTCGGAACAGCTCCTGCCCGGTTTTGCGCAGGATAATTTTCTTGGCCACCTGGAAACCGGCCACGCGCTCGCGATACTCCAGTGCTTTCTGCTGGCGGACGCCCTCGTAACTCTTGAGCATCATGCGTCCACGCTCCAGCACCTGGGCAAATTGCGCGTTCAGTTCGATTCGCAGAAACTTGATGATCGCCGCGCGCGCCAATCCGTCCACCGACAGATTTTCGACTGCCTTGGCCCGATTGAGCGCTGACACATGTAACTCGGCCAGCAGCGGCTTGAGTTCGAACACTTTCGGCTTGGGCGATTGCGTCTTCGCCGCCGGCCTGGATCCGATGAAATGCGCCCCAGCCGGCTGGTCGGCATTCTCGGCGGCCAACAGTCCTTCCATGTCGCCGTGGCGCACAATGAGGCGCGCAATCTGCAACCGCACCTGCTCAACAAATCTGGGACTTAGGTGGACGTCGTGGCGGAGGTTATCGACGCCGAGTTGAAGGTCTTCCAGAGCGAGCTTCGGAGTATAGCTACTGAGCTGCGGAGGCAGCGCCTCCTCGGCGGAACGGCCGAGTCTGAAGATGGGAATGCGTGGCATCGTTGACGTACCGATTTGCCGCAGGCACGACCTGCCGCTATCGGGATTTGGCCCTGACCGCCGCTCGCGCGAGAGGGGGACAGGCTGCTAAGTAAAAACTCCTCGCAAATTGCTGATTTTTATACCGATACCGGAGATTAGCATGCAGGCGGAGGGCAGCCAACGTTACCCAAGTTACGTGGTTCGGAGGGTAGCATCCGCATTCCGAGTGCGGTCTCCGCCCGACTTTACCTGGACTCCATACCAGACGCTTCGCGAGCTCAGCATGACGCCCTCCGGAGGGAAGGTCACCAATTCAGCCACGACGGCTTTGGCGAATTAAGTTGACAGTTCAGTTACTGCGGACGGGTCTCCAGAGGATGGGCTGCTTTCTCGAAAAACTCATTCTGAAGCCTGAGACTATCCTGATCGGCCTTGACGGCGCGGGTGGCTTTTACAATGCCGTCGATCCAGGCATTCATTCGGAATTGTCCGAACTCATGCGTGGCGAGTGAACCATCGCCGGAATAGTGATTGGGAAAGCGGGCATACCACCAGATTCCGGTGTAGACATCCTCGGGCAATTTCTGGCGGCCAAGATCGCCGCCGGACTCGCTTTTGGCGCGGTCCTGATGAACCAGCTCGGGGTGGGAGATCAGCATCGTCGAAGTCTCAGATTCCCCCGCGTGCCAGTCGGGGCCGGTGCTTTTCGCCGCCGGTCCGCCTTTCGGAGTCTCGACGTGACCCAGCACATACACCACATAGTCGTGCGGCTTTTCCAACTGGCTCTGTGCGAAGTAAGGCAACAGGTATTCGTTGCCGCCGTGGCCATTCACGATGATGACTTTTTTGCACCCGTTGCGCGCCATTTCGTCGGTGGTTTCCTGGAGGAGTGGCAACTGGAGCTCGCGACTGTATGCAATCGTGCCGGGCTCGTGGCGAGCTTCAAAAATCTGTCCGAAATAGTATTCGGGAAAGACCACTGCATATTCCTGCTCGGCGGCATGCAATGCTGCATAGCGCACATCGAGCAGATCGGTCCCCAGAGGCAGGTGCGGACCATGCTTTTCCAGAATGCCGAAAGGCAGCAGGCAGGTCCCCTGGGCCTGCTGGATGGCAGTGCGGAAATCAGGCGCGGTAAGTTCCTCCCAATGGACCGACAACCTGGTCTGCGACCAGGCGAGCGGCAGGCTGAGGGCCACGCATACCAGCGAAATCGTCAGCTTGTGGATAAGTTGGCCATTCATGACGGTACGAGTTAAAGCCTTGCTCATGAGCGTTCTCCTGAAGCTGAGCATTCTACTACTGGCATGGTCACTATTACTTCAGTCACCGTGTGCAAGAACGGGGGGCAAGGTATGATTTCTCGAACCATGAACTCAATGAAGAAGCTAAAATTCCTGATTTCGCTGACCACGAACGACAACGATTATCAGATCGAGCAAGCTGCGTCTGCCGAAGAGGCGGCACGCCGTCTGGGCGTGGACATTCAGATCATTTACGCCGAAAACGACTCGATTACCCAGAGCCAGCAAATCCTGAATGTCATTCAGTCGCGTTCTGACTCTCATCCCGACGGAATTATCTTCGAGCCCGTGGGCGGAACCGCCCTTCCACAGGTGGCTCGGGCCGCCGTCAGCGCCGGCATCAGCTGGGTTGTGCTTAACCGGAACGTGGATTACATCGCGGAGATTCGCAAGACGCATCGCATTCCAATTTTTGGCGTGAGTTCCGATCACGAGGAGATCGGACGTATTCAGGGACATCAGTTTGCCGCGCTTCTGCCCAAAGGTGGAACGGTGCTGCACATTCAAGGCCCCTCGGAAAGCCTGGCCGCGAAGCAGCGCGCCACCGGTATGTACGAAACCAAACCGGCAGACGTGCAGGTGAAAGTGATGCGGGCGCAGTGGACCGAAGCCAGCTCGTACCGAGCCGTCAGTTCGTGGCTGCGATTGTCTACGTCCCATCAGAACCGAATCGACCTGATTGCGGCGCAGGATGACGGCATGGCGCTGGGCGCGAGAAAAGCTTTCCAGGAACTGCCGGATACCGCAGCCCGGCAACGCTGGCTGAGCCTGCCTTTTATCGGATGCGATGGATTACCCAAGACAGGACAAGCCTGGGTGAAGCGTGGATTGCTGACCGCCACCATCTTTGCCGGCCCGAACACTGGCCAGGCGCTACAGATGCTGGTAAAAGCGTTGCAGACCGGAACCATCCCTCCGGAAAACACTTTGACTACGCCAGTGTCGATTCCAGCTCTCGACGTGTTGGCTACCGGCCACGCCGAGAAATCACGCCTGCTGTCAGTGTAAATTTGGGCGCGAGCGCCCACACTTATCAGCAAACTTCTTCGCTGCGCATCAGCTCTTCTCTTGATAAATTGTTTGGGACTGCAAGGAGAGAAGCCATGCCAACTCTGGTCGCCCAGCCTACGCGCATTCGTGCCGCAGGCACCAAGCCTAAACTGATCGACGAATTCATCGGCCGCGTCAATACCAAGACTTCGGGCGTCAGCATCGCCCACATGCGCAGTCCGCAAGGATGGGAAGAGCCGGGACAAACCCCGGAGTTCGATGAATTTACGATTGTGCTGAAAGGCACCGTCCACGTGAAACACAAAGATGGCGAACTGGATGTGGTGCCTGGACAAGCTGTCATCGCCCACGGCGGCGAATGGATCCAGTATTCGACTCCCGGAGAAGGCGGAGCCGAATACATTGCCGTCTGCCTGCCGGCCTTCGCGATGGATACAGTTCACCGCGACGATTAAAAATCTTGAGCGCGGCTGCACGTCGCAATGCGACGAGCATGCTGATTCGATTGAAGATTTTTATCTCGAAACAAAATCAACGAGGACCGTCGCAGCTATAGGGATCCTTCGAGCACTTCGCTCAAGGTGACAGGGGGCGCGGTTCATGGCGCCGCGTAGCGGCCTTCTCCAGCAGGAGCTTCACTCTATCAAAGCCGACCTGTTTAGCATTGTCGCCGGCGACCGTCAGGTTCAGATAACCGCCTTCCACCAGAAAGCATGAAGTCGTAAACAAACGCTTCCCCAAGGGTTTGCCGTCGAATCCTCGGGTCATCTTCATGCTCATGCATCCCACGTTTCCGAAATCCCGGGTGTTGTTCTCCGGCTTTTGTTTGGCCTGACCCAACATCATGCGGGCGCCGGCGAGACCTTGCGAGATCGAGGTCGGCACTCCGGGGGTGCGCGGAGCTGCGCTTTGCAGCTTGATGGCGATCCCGCCCATGTTGGCGGTACAAATCGAAGATGCTCCATCGACGCCATGCGGATTTGTGACCTTGCCGCCATAAGCCGCTTCCAGCTCAGTTGTCGGAATGAGCTGGCAAGCTTTCGTCTGCGCCTCAGAATTCGAAGGGGTCTGCGCACTCAGCAGGCACGGATTGCCAAGCCACGCCAGATTGACCACGAGAATCGTAATTGCTCCAATTCGCGTCATTTGGTTCACGGAAAGTTTTCCCATAGGGGTGAGTTTCGATTGAGAAGTATAGCTGCGGCACAATCCGCCCAGGTCATTGCTGAATGGCCGGAGTTCTGGGCTACTTCGCGTTGTGCTGGCTTCGATTCGAATTTTGAATCCGGACTATGCTTTTTTTATAGCTAATCATGATTCCCGCTCGGGCGTTGTCTGCATCCAAGTCCCGGACAAATCACTATGCTCATACGTCTGGGATATGACATCCAATTCGATATTCCCCAGCCCGTCGCCATGGTTGGAATGCTGAACGTGCATCCCTCGCGCGCCGCGGACCTGCGCGAAGCCGACGAGGTCAACGTCAGCCCTGAAGTAAAAGTAGACACGTACATCGACAGTTATGGAAACCGCTGTGCCCGGTGGCTGGCGCCGGCGGGGCCACTTCGACTGACCTGCTCCACGCTGATCGAAGATCCTGGAACACCCGACGCGACTGATCCTGGCGCGCACGAGCATCCGGTACACGAATTGCCACCGGAGGTGCTGCGCTATCTGTTGAACAGCCGGTATTGCGAAGTGGATCGGCTATCGAATATCGCGCTCGAATTATTCGGAGACCTGAAGCCGGGCTGGAGCCGGGTACACGCCATCTGTAGCTGGGTCAATTCGAAGGTTCTGTTCGGATACCAGCATGCCCGTTCGTCAAAGACCGCTCTCGATGTCTTCACAGAACGCGTGGGGGTCTGTAGAGACTTCCAGCATCTCGCCGTCACCTTCTGCCGCGCCCTCAACATTCCAGCCCGCTACGCCACCGGATACCTTGGCGACATCGGTGTCCCGATTCAACCATGCCCCATGGACTTTAGCGCGTGGTTCGAGGTTTATCTGCAAAACCGTTGGTGGACCTTTGACGCACGCCATGTGGTGCCACGTATCGGGCGGGTGCTCATGGCCACAGGACGAGACGCCTCGGATGTAGCCATCACCACATCTTTCGGGATTGCCAGACTGACCAGTTTCTCTGTGGTGACGGACGAGGTTTAGATGTATGCAGGCGCGAGCGTCCTCGCTCGTGCAGCGGTACCACGGACGGTCCAGCACGAGCAGGAATGCAGGCGCCCACATTCCTGCCGAGCTGCGATCGGCCCGGACGGGTCGGAGACCCATCCCCACACATGCAGTGCTGGGGTCCGAGGTCCGACGCCCGCGCGAAGTTTTCCGCAGCTTACCGCTATTTCTTAACTCTGCGTTGGTGCGTGCTCGGGATGCGCATATCTTCGCGGTATTTCGCCACCGTGCGACGCGTGACCTGGATGCCTTGTGATTGCAGAATTCGCGTGATCTGCTCGTCCGTCAAGGGACGTCCGGGATCTTCTTCCTCGATCAACTTCTTCACCCGGCGCTTGAGGATAAGCAACGATGTTCCACCACCCTGCGGTCCGTTCACACTTTCGCTGAAGAAGTAGCGCAATTCGAATACACCTTGAGGGGTGTGGGCGTATTTGCTCGAGACCGCCCGGCTTACGGTGGAGGGATGCACGCCGATCTCTTCGGCGACCTCTTTGATCATCATCGGTTTGAGCTGGTCGATCCCTTTTTCCAGGAAGTCCTGCTGGCGAGTCACGATGGAATAACAGACTTTGGTGATGGTCTGTTTGCGCTGCTCGATGTTCTTGATGAGCTGGATCGCGCTCTTGTAGCGCTCTTTGACGTAGTTACGGGTGTCCTTGTCGTTGGTCTCGCGAGTCAGCAGGCGTTTGTATGCGGGATTCAGCCGCAGCACCGGCACGTCATCCTCATTCATCATGACCAGCCACTCGTCGCCGTGCTTGATGAAAGCGACATCAGGCTCGATCAGGCGAGGCTGGCTTTTGTTGTAGCGCAGACCCGGACGCGGATCGAGAGTCCGTATATATTCCAGAGCCTGGTGCACCGACTCCGGCGTCCGATTGATCGCGCGCGCGATTTCCTTATATTGCTTGTTCTGCAAAGCACGCAGATGCTGATCGACGATGGCAACCGCGTCCGCAAGTACCTGCCCGGTGGCTTCGCCGTTTCCGTTTTTGTGCGAGGCCAACTGTGCCTGGTGATAGCGCAATTGATACAGCAGACAATCGCGAAGATCGCGGCAGGCTACGCCCGGAGGATCCATCTGACGGACAAGCTCAAGTGCTTCCTGAAGGTCCTCAACTTTAAAACTGGGCTGAAACACCGGTAGCGTCGATTTCCGCGGAGCGGCAGGCGCTTCTTTCGGAGCAGGCGCTGCTTCACGTGTAATCACGTCTGGAGCGGGCGCCACAGCCGTCCCATCCGCCCCAGCGGAGGGTGGCAAGGCAACCGGATCAGGACCATCCCATTCGGAGCCGCTGTGGCAATCCATCGCCTACATCAGCTGGCAACTCTTCTTCGAGTTCTGTGTCCAGGCCCAGGGCGGCCGCTTCCTTGACCAATTTTTCCGCGATGACCGCATCCACTTCCGGCGAAGCCGGCGGAGCAATGCCCAGCAACTCTTCGTCACTGGCGATCAGGTAACCATCTTCACTGAGGTTGCCGATGATAACTTCCGCCGCCTCGCGGACGTCCGGGCTTACCGAAAGCGCGCCTAACTGCCAGGCGAGATGATCAGAAAGCGTGGTCGGCTTGGAAAGAAAATTTTCGAACGACGGACGCTCGATTTCTTCCATCTCGCTTCGGCTGCGATAGCCGGGATCGAGATATTCCTGAAAGAACGAGCCAAAATCGATTTCTTCGAAGGGATCTTTCTTCTCTTCCGCGGTGACGGTATTTGCTTCGGGCTCGATGCGCTCGCGATCTTCTTCCTGGCGGGCAGCGTCATCGAGCAGGGGAACGCTGTCTTCCAACTCCTCCAGCACTGGATTCTCCACCATCTCGGCAGTGATCATGTCGCGCAGCTCGAGCTTGTTGAGCGCGAGCACGCTGACCATCTGCACCAGGCCGGGCGTGAGAATCTGTCGTTGCGACAGTCTCAGATGGAGCTTGGGTTGCAACAACACCATAGGTCTGTGTTCGTCCCTTACAAAAAGCTTGAACCACCAAGGACACGAAGTATCACGAAGGAAGTCCTTTGTGTCCGTTCGTGTCCTTGGTGGTTAAAGCTCTTTCTAAACCAGCGAGAAACTCTCTCCCAAATACACTTTCCGAACTTGCGGATCGTTAGCTAACTGCTCGGGCATGCCCGAGGCTAAAATCCGTCCACCATCAATGATGTAGGCCCGGTCTGTCACCGCCAGCGTCTCGCGGACGTTGTGGTCGGTGATCAGGACGCCGATTCCGCTGGTCTTCAAATCGCTGATGATCTTCTGGAGATCGAGTACGGCGATCGGGTCAATCCCGGAAAACGGTTCGTCGAGCAAAATAAATGTGGGGTTGATGCTCAGAGCGCGGGCAATTTCCACGCGACGCCGCTCTCCCCCGGATAAAGCGTATCCACGATTTTGGCGGATATGCTCCAATCCCAATTGATCAATCAATTCTTCCATTTTCTCCCGGCGTTCGTGCCAGGAGATGGGCTGGGCTTCCAGCACGGCGAGGATGTTTTCCTCAACCGTAAGCTTGCGGAACACCGAAGCTTCCTGAGGGAGGTAGCTTATGCCGTACTGGCGCGCCCGCAGATACATGGGCACGTCGGTTATTTCTTCGTCATCGATCAACACCCGGCCCGTGTCGGGGGGTATCAAACCGACGATGGCGTAGAACGTTGTGGTCTTGCCTGCGCCGTTAGGCCCTAATAAACCAACAACTTCGCCCTGCCCGACCCGAATGCTGACCCCGTTTACGACCCGTCGCCCACGATACGATTTACCGATTTCATCTGTGGCCAGGGTACGCATTTAACGTGCCACTCGCGTCTGTGTTTCTGTAGGGGAAGTATTATTGCCTTCGACCAGAACCCTACCATCGTGTCTGAACAAAGTCAACGAAACCCCGGTAATCTTGCCCCGTTCGGCATCAAAAATGCTAGGCGGTCCGCCCGTCAGGACGAATTTGTCGTCCGCCGTGGTGTAAACCAGCTGCTCTCCGGTCGCCCTCCGGCCCGGTTGAATGATGACTACTTGCCTGGTAGCGACGATGTGATCGATCTTCCCCGACCCTGCGCCTGCTCCCGCAACTGATTGATTCAGGGCAGCTTGGTCTCGTGGTTGAAGGAACACATCCATCACCTTTGCGGTGATTGTCATATCCGTTCCCTTAGCCTGGACGGATTCTTCAAAGTGAGCCTTGCGTTCTGCGTCGGTGTAGGTGAACCGGTCGGAGGTGATCTTGATTGGGCTGACTTTTCCACTCTTTTCGGTTTGGACCAGCACCGTGGAGACGGGCTGGGCAGGGGTTCCCTGGGCGACAACAGACCGTTGGTTACGGTCAAACTGGATCGAAGGGGCCTGGATGACGTTAGCGTTCTGCCAGAGACGTGCGTCTCCGGTATAAAGCGCGACCGCCGGGCCGCTGCGAGCCGTCATCGCCTGGGAGGTTACATGAATCGGGTCGGATGACGCCAAAAGGGCGCCGTTGGGCTTCGCTTTCAGATCGCTGTAGGTGCTTTTGACCTCACCCTCGGCGAAGGCGTCCCCGGTTGTACGATTCAGACGCATGGACTTGCTGGTCGTCGTCATTCCGCCGTCGATGACGCGGGGCGAACCGTTCAAAACGAGGATCTGGTCGGCCGGAGTGTAGGTTGCGCGATCGCCCCAGGCTTTGCGCTCGCCGTCGGCGTACGCCACTCTTCCCTGCTGCGTAATCGAATCGATGCCGCTGCCGGGATGGAAGGATGCGTCCAGAGTATCGCTGGTACTGACGCGATCCGGCTGGCCTGGGGTTCGCGAAACGATGCGGGCATTGGGAGCGCCATGGACCGTGGCAAGTTGTCCCGAATCGTCAAACCCGGCTCGAAATTTGCCCGCCGTCACCAGCGTCCGCTGTCCATCGCCTGAAGTAGGCCGCATCTCGATCTGGGCCGCTCCGGAGGTGTCGGCTCGCTGTAGCAAACGGCCATTGGCGACGACAAAGTCGATGATCGACGCCGTAATCTCGACATCCTGCAACTCGCCAGAGCCGGAAGAAGCCTTCTGATGCTGCATCAGCCTGACGTTGTCCTGACTATGCACCGTGCTCAACACATTGTTTCCTACGAAGTTCATCAGAACCCGACCAGCATTGCCCTCCATCGGCTGCGGCCCGGAATTCTCCATCCGGACGTCTCCCGAGAAAATGGCAGAACGAACCGTGTCTCCCTTTTCCGCCATGAGCAGCTCGAGCTGGTTGGACTGAATTTTCGAAGATTTCTCGTCGTCCGATTCAACCCGCACATTGCCGAGGGCCAGAATGCGGTCCACGGTGTTGTCGGCACGAAGGAACAGCGTGCCCTTGTCGGATGACGAGTGGCGGTCGCCGCTTTGTAGCCGGGGAAGATCGAGATCCACGACCCGCGGATTTTTTGTGATCGTGCCATGAATTGCCGTCACGTGCGCGGGTGTCGCGCCCTGGAAGACGACATCTACCTGCGACTGCAATGTGAGCAGGGCGGTGTTCGCGATATAAGCCAGGCCGATAGCAGACCCCTGGGCCTGGGGAAGAGTGAACACTACCTTCTCCTGGGTTACCGCGTTCCCGGTTTTCTGATTAAAAAGCAGGTTCGTAGTGGTGAGATGGACAGGATTCTTCATCTCTTTGGGTGTCGCCTGGTCGGGATGAATCAAGCCTTCGGGATTGGCCTCGAGGTCCATCTGCACCTGACCCTTGCCCATGACATCGCCGGTTTGAGGATCATATTCAAAGTCGGCGCCGTAGATCTGATCGAAGCGGCTGGAATCGCGTCCGTACAGCGTGATCGTAACGTCATGCAACTCGGCGCGCCCGCCTGACTTGTATTGCACGGCCTTGCTGGCCTGAATCTTGAAGACGGTGTGTCCCTGCTCGGAGCGGGAAACGGTAAAGCCTTGCGCGCTTTGCTGGATCTCGACTCCGATTTTCGCCGGCACTTCCTTGAGTGCGTTCTGGAGTTTGCCCCGCGCGTAAAAATAGACCGCCGCGACGACCAGCAGCAGGCCGATCGCGCCGGCCGCAAACCACCGGCGAAGTTTGGAAACCTGGATCGACATCAATGACAAGTCTACTTGAAGCCACGCACCAGCCACGTGGAGACGACCGCCCTCGGTTGTCTGGCGGAGCGAAGCTCCGCTGCTTTTGCAGCAAAACAAAACCTCCGTCGAACTCTGCTCGCCTGGACAACCGAGGACGGTTGTCCCCACGTAGCCTGTGACGGCACGCTGGTTGTGAACAAAATTCGGGTCATCGTCTAAACTCTCATCACCATGAAACGGAACGAACCCGCCCTACTGGATTTGCAGAATATTTCCGTGATGCGCGGAGAGAAAGTTGTTTTAAAAGATTTCAGCCTGACCATCCGGGGCGATGAACATGTCGCCATCCTCGGGCCGAACGGCTGCGGCAAATCCACGCTGATCAAGACGATTACCCGGGAATGCTATCCCCTGGTGCGGGACGGCTCATCGATGACCATCCTCGGGCTGGACCGATGGGACGTTTTCGAACTGCGTGCCATGCTGGGAATTGTGTCGAACGATCTGCTGTCCCGCAGCTCCGGTGATGTCAGCGGGCGTGATGTTGTGCTATCCGGCTTCTTCAGCAGCGCGCGTATCTTTCCTCATCATGCGGTCGATCCAAAGCATCTCGAACTGGCTGACGCCGCGCTGGCACAGTTGCAGATTTCGCACCTGGCGGAGCGCCCCGTCGCTGAGATGTCCTCCGGTGAAGCACGCCGCGTGTTGATCGCGCGCGCCCTGGTTCACAAACCACGGGCATTGCTGTTCGATGAGCCGAGCAATTCGCTCGATGTCTTCGCCCGCCATAGTTTGCGCCAGAGCATGAGCGCGCTGGCCAAGGCTGGAATCGGAATCATTCTGGTGACTCACGATCTTTCCGACCTGATTCCGGAAATCGAGCGCGTCCTCCTGATGTCCCACGGAGGGATCATTGCAGACGGGCCTAAAGATCGAATGCTGCAAGCTGATCGTCTCGAAGGTGTTTTCAAGACGAAAGTGGAAGTGGACACACGGAACGGTTATTACCACCTGTGGTAAGGCAATGACGAAAAGCGGTTTTCTCTCAAAAACAGTTCTCGGATCCGAGATCTCAGTTCTCAGATTACAGCAGCGGCCTTCTTTAGTTTTAGTTCCGCTGGCAAATTGCCGGCCTTCTCGGCTCGCGTAAAGTCTCGAAGGCCCAGTTCGAGGCCGCCGTATTCCGGGTGATCGTTGTTGTCGACGGTGAACGCGATGTCGAGAGTGTCTCCAGGAAGCAGTCCGGTTTGTTGACAGCGTTCCGCCATGTGCCAGCCCAGAGCATCGAAGGTGATGGCTTTGCGCCACTTGCTGTCCGTGGTCTGACGGTTGTCTGTGGCCTGCCTCACTTCGTCGCGGCGAAGAGTTGAAGAATCCGGATCACATCGGGGAGTAGTCAAAATAGCCAGGTCTGGCCCCTCCGGGTTCAGTGACAAGGATGCGATCGCGGGCGACAATTTCAGCTTTACGTGTTTGTCTTTCATGATTCGCGGCGAAGCCATGAGGCGGACGGCTCGGGTAGTGAATACCGGCTGCGGATTGCCCACGCCGAATGGTTCCAGCCTTTGCAACAGACTGAAAAATTCCGGCGTCACGTGATCGAGCGAAAGCTCCGCATCGAAATTGAGCGAGGGCTCGAAGTCGGCGAGAGTCAGGCAGCCGCGCGCATAGTGATCGAGACGCGCCCTCAGTTCGGGAAGATTCGCTGAGGGCAGGGAGAAGCCGACGGCGTGCGAGTGTCCGCCAAAACGCGTGAACAAGGCGGCGCATGACTCGAGCGCGTTCAGCAGATGAAAGGGACGAATCGACCGGCCCGAACCGTGCGCTTCCTCACCATTCCTAGAGATCACCAGCGCCGGGCGTCCGTAACGCTCGACTACGCGAGTCGCAGTGATGCCGATCACGCCGCGGTGCCAGCCCTCGCCGTCGATCACGATGCAGAAGGCTTCGCGCAGCGTCGGCTGTTCTTCGAAGTGAGCAAAGATCGATTGCAGGATGCGGCGCTCTTCTTCCTGCCGGTCGCCGTTGAGCTGATCAAGCTTGTTGGCTAGTTCACGAGCTCGCGCGGGATCTTTCACGTTGAACAATTCGATCACGTCGCGGGCCACGTCCATGCGGCCGGCCGCGTTGATGCGCGGTGCGATGCGAAACGCAACTTCGCCGGATGAAAGCGGACGCCCGTGGTTGAGTTGCGCAACTTCGATCAGGGCTCGGAGTCCGGGATTGACCGGCGACCGCAGACCTTCCAACCCCAACTTGGCGAACACCCGATTTTCTCCAATAAGTGGCACCGCATCGGCGATGGTGGCAATGGCCACCACTTTCATGAACGAGTTGAGCAGGCGAGTACGGCTGGCTTCCGGGACTCGGCGCTCAATCAGACCTTGGGCCAATTTGAAGGCGACGCCCGCGCCGCACAATGCCTTGCACGGATATTCGCACCCCGCCTGATTTGGATTTACAACCGCCAGCGCCGCCGGAACCCCCTGCGGACCCGGAAGATGATGGTCGGTGACGATCAGGTCGACGCCCAGCCGCCGGGCGGTTTCGGCCGGAGCGAAGGCACGAATGCCCATGTCCACGCTGATGATGAGCTTAATCCCCGCAGCGGCGGCGCGCTCGATGACATCGTCACGCATGTCGTAACCGTCGCGGATGCGGTGCGGAACATGAAAATCAGCGCAGCCGCCGCATAACTCAATCGCAGCCTTGAGAATGACGATGGCAGTGGTTCCGTCGACATCATAGTCGCCGTAAATCAACATCTGTTCCTTGTTCTCGATTGCAGCTTCGATCCGGTCGACGGCAGTTTTCATCCCGGCCATCAAATAGGGAGAGTGCAATTGCGCGAGCGAAGGAGTAAGGAATTGCTCGGCCGCTTCGACGCCGGCGATACCACGCATGACAAGCAACCGCGCCAGAGTCGAGGCTAGCTTCTGATCCTTCAGGCGGAGCGAGGGATGGGAACTCAATTGAGATGCCAGACTCTCGACAGACTGGGAGTCGGCGGTTTTTAAATCCCAACGCATAGGTAAATGATTTATGAGAGCAGGTTAGTGGAGTTCTTTGTGAACTTTGCAGAACCTTAGCGACCTTTGCGGATAAGAGCTTTTAACCGCAAAGTGCGCAAAGGACGCAAAGAAATTCGTCTGTGCCGATAGTCAGATTTCGTCGTCCTGGTCGGGCTCGTCGATGGGGATACCGCCGAAATCGTCGGACAGTTCCAGAAGGCGTTGGTAATGGTCGTACCACTCGGTCGACGCCTCGTACACCATCATGATGCCCTGATGGGCGAAACCCAACTGAACGAAGCCGGTCTTTCCGATATAAGTTTTCAACCAGCGCGCTTCTTCCACGTCCTCGTCATGGGTGAATTCGGCGTGACTGAGGCGCTCGATCATCAAGTCGAGTTCTTCCCGGCGCAGGGTCCACGAGTCCATGGTGAGGAACGGCGCAGCCGCGGCTTTCGCCAATTCTACAAAATCTTTCCAGCTATCGGGATTGTCTTCGGTCTTCCAGACGACGCTCTGTACTTCTTCGTAGTCGACATAGCCGTGAAACCGGCGCATGCCATGGCCTTCGATGAAGGCGATCATGTCGTCTTTCAGGACCGCCAGATTGTCGGGCGCAGGAGACATTTATTTCTGCATTGTATCGCTGTTTTTCGGCAGGAGCTACTGACCGCTTAGCCATTAGCTTTTAGCCATTAGCTTTGAGCCTTAAGCTCGAACTTTTAACCTGCGCGTGGGAAGAATGATTTTAGGGAGGGAATCAAGCTCAAAGCCAAGAGCTGATGGCTAAGAGCTGCGGGCGTCCCGCCTGCCTGTGCTAGACTAACTGTTTCACAAACTACATTCGATCCGCGCTATGCTTCTTTCCAAAGAATATGTGGGCTATCTGGCCCGCGAAGTCACCAAAAAGCTGATTGCGGCCGGGCATATCGAAACCAAAACCGTGCCCGCCGTGACTGAGAAGGTGCACGCCGCCATCCTCGAGGAGTTGTCGCTCGAGGACCGCATCAACGACGAAGTGCGCGTCATTCTCGAAGCTTATTCCGACGAAATGCGCCGCACCGGCGCCAACTACCAGGAGATGTTCCGCAAGGTGAAAAGCGAACTGACCCGCAAATACAAGGCGGTGCTGTGAGAATCAGCCGCGACAAGGTCAACAAGGTTGCGCACGCGGTCACCGAGGCATTGCGTGAACTTGATGCCGTGGATTTCATCGAAGACGCAAATACCATCCGCCTCGAAGTCCGCAAGATTCTCGAAGACCTGCTCAATCAGGAAGCGAGGATCGACCAGAGCGCCCGCCTGAAGATCGAAAGCCAGAAGCGCACGATTCTGGAAGGCAGCCAGGAGTGGGACATCCTCTATCGGAAGTATTACAACGAAGAAGTGAAAAAGCTGGGAATGTAGAGGGCGTTGGTCGTTGGCCGTTGGCTCCCCCCACCTGAGAGACGCCTTCCCAAATAGTGATCAACAATTGTTGGTCGCTGCCGGCCAAACCATGGCGAATAGTCGTCGGAAACCATAGGCTGAAGCCAACGACAATCGGCCAAGGACCAAAGACGCCTTCCGTGAAGCAATCTGGATTCCGATTGAATTCGGGCAACGAAATCACGATTCTTGCGAAACAGGCGGCACACGATGCCGGCTTTGAACTGGCCGGGATTGCGCCTGTCCGTGAATTCGATGAGTTGGACCGGTTTCGGGAATGGATCGACGCGGGCCGCGCCGGAGAGATGAAATATATGGAGGCCCGCGATGACTCCGGCGGGCTTAAGCGGGCGTCCCTGCGCTCGACGCTGCCGTGGGTTCGCAGCGTGATCGTTTGCGCCATCAACTACAACACTGCTCAGCCTTATTCGACCCAAGTACAAGGACGGGTGCAAGGAAATGATCCGCAGCGAGGATGGATTGCCCGCTATGCCTGGGGGAACGAGGATTACCACGACGCAGTGATGCGCCGGTTGCGGACTGTAGAAAGCAGACTCCACGACACAGGCGGCGACTCTCGATTGCAAACGCGGTGCTACGTAGACACCGGCCCTCTCGTCGAGCGCGTGTACGCCAAGTACGCCGGCGTGGGCTGGATCGGGAAGAACACCTGCATTATCAATCAGAAGGTGGGCTCGTGGCTGTTTCTCGGAGTCATTCTGACTTCGATTGAACTCATGCCCGACCTGCCTGCGCCCGACCGCTGCGGCACCTGTACTCGCTGCATCGATGCCTGTCCGACCGATGCCTTGCTCGCGCCCTATCAGCTGGATTCGAATCGCTGCATTTCGTATCTGACGATCGAGAAGCGCGGCGCTATCGCCGAAGACCTGCGCGCGGGTATGGGCCATGAGGTTTTTGGCTGCGATATCTGCCAGGACGTCTGTCCGTGGAATCGCAAAGCTCCGGCGACGAGCGCAGCGGAGTTTCAGCCGCGGGAGGGCTTGGTCAATCCCGCTCTGGAGTGGTTGGCCGGTATCACCGAAACAGAGTTCCGCGAGAAATTTCGCGGATCGGCGATCCGGCGGGCCAAGCGCAGCGGCCTGCGGCGCAATGCCGTGATTGCCATGGGCAACAGCGGTGACCAAAGGTTCGAACCACTGCTCGAGAAGCTGAAGCTGGACGAAGATCCAGTCGTGGCAGAAAGCGCGGACTGGGCAGCCAAAAGGCTCGCGATGGAACCGCCACAAACCACGTAGGGGACAGATGTCCCCATCTGCCCAGTCGAGCGGAGCTCGACATTTTTTTGGCAGCAACATTTGCGGAACTGCGCTCCGCTGGACAGATGGGGACATCTGCCCCTAAGCGGTTCGTGATAATTCGCTCGGCGCTGCGTGGTAGCATCGTGTTTTCATGTCTTCTATTTCCTTCCGCCCGCGACGTCTTCTTATCGCTGTGACGATTTTCGCCGCTTCTTCCTCCGCGTTCGGGCGTGGCTCTGAGCCAAAATGGATCCGGGTAAACTCGGCTCACTTTTCCGTGCTCACCGATGCGGGCGAAAAGAAAGGCCGTGAAGCCAGCTTGCGGCTGGAGCAGATGCGCGACATTTTTTCCCAGCTCTTCCTCAAAACCAAGCTGCAGTTGTCCGAACCGCTCGATGTGATCGCTTTCCAGTCCGACGAAGAGTACATCCGGGCAACACCGCTGCAAAAGGGACAGCCCATTTCCGCTCCAGGGTTCTTCTTGCACGGAGACGATCGCAACTACATCGTGCTCGATCTTGCCGCCGAAGACAGCTGGCGAGCCGTGTCCCACGATTTTGCGCGCCTGTTTTTGAGTTTCAACTATCCACCTACGCAAGAGTGGTTCGACGAAGGTTTCGCACAGTATTTTTCGAGTCTGCGCCTAAGTGACAATCAGGCACAGATTGGCGGCGACCCCGCTCGGAATCTTCCCTGGAACCATGCGCTTCCCTACCCACTTTCAGCAGACGCCAGCGTGCCCAAGACGTTTACCGAATTGCTGGCTCGCCCGTGGCTGCCACTGCCAGAACTGTTCACCATGCGCCCCGGTCCCAAAGGCTACCCGCCGCTTTTCTATGCGCAGTCGTGGATGGTGATGCACTACCTGCTGAAACAGAACAAATTGTCGGAAGCGGGCGCGTATTTCGGACTGGTGCAGATACGGAAGGTCCCGGTCGATCAGGCCATCCAGCAGGCATTTGGCATCAGCGCGGACCAACTGGCACAGGCGGTGAAAGATTACTTTCAATCCTTCCGGGCGTCGGACCAGGCTCCGCCCGATTCTAAAGCGGCTGTATCGCGCAGCGACCTGACTCAATTCCCTGCTCCGCTCGGACCGCTCGACGTTGCAGCGAGCGTCGTAGATGTGACGATCCCGCAGGCGCAATCACTGGTGGCAGAAATGATGGTGCGTCTGCCGGAGCGCCGCGAGCAGGGCGAAAAAGACCTTGCCACCGTCATCGCCGATCCCAAGGGAGACAACGTCATCGCGCACCGCGCCATGGCCTGGGCGCGCATGGAGAGAAAGGAATTCGATGAGGCCAGCGAAGAACTCCAGCGCGCGCGGGAACTCGATGCGCGCGATATCTGGACCCACTACTATCCGGCGCTGGTGAAATTTCGCGCCGCACAGTCGAGCGGAAAACCGATCGAAGGCGTCTCCAACATGATTCAGGACCTGATCTTCGTGGTCGATAAAGAGACGGATTTCGCCGAGGCCCACCATATGCTCGCGGTTGCCCGGTTGCAGGGTGGAGGAGTTCATTCCGCAATGGAATCGATCAAGGTGGCGATCCAGCTCAACCCGCGCAGCGAGCAATATCTTCTGAACCTGGCGGAGATCGATCTCGCTGGAAAGAAGTGGGACGACGCGACTGCTCTTCTCAATCGGCTCAAAGATAGTTCGGTCGCACAAATATCGGAGAGCGCGCACAAGAGTCTGGAAGATCTTCCCACGCTTAAGAAGTACGGCGTACTGCCGCAAAGTGCGTCGGAGAAGCCACCCGAAGCTGTGACCAGCGGGGATTCAGAGGACACGACCTCAACTCAGACAGAAGTTCCTTCGGCCGAGCCTGCGCCCGATCGCCGCAAAGTCCAATTTGTCCGAGGCAAGCTTGCGAAAGTAGATTGCAGTCAGACTCCCCTGGCAGTCTTAACGATTCGGACGACCTCCCGAACTCTTAAGCTGCGCACCGCGGACTACAAATCACTGCTGGTCGTCGGAGCGGACCAATTTTCCTGCGAGTGGACAGACCGTGCAGTGATTGCCAACTACAAGGCAGGCGGAAAAGCTGACGGCGATCTGGTGTCCATCGAAGTCCAGTAGCATTCGGGGCAAACCACAAATAAAAAACCCTCTCAGGGGAAGCTGAGAGGGCTGACAGTGGTCAAACTTAGGACTATTTTATTGCACCCGCACTACGTTGCCTGCCTGGAAGCCTTTCGGCCCTTTCAGCAGATCGAACTCCACAGTTTCGCCTTCATTCAGTGTGCGATAGCCGTTCTCCTGGATGGCGGAGAAATGAACGAAAACGTCCTCTCCGGTGGAGCGTTGGATAAATCCGTAGCCTTTAGCCCCGTTGAACCACTTGACTGTGCCCTTCTCTCTCACAAAGAACTCCTTTCGCCTCTACAAAATGATTTAACTTCCGCTCTCCTCCGTGAAGCTCGCGCTCCTATACGACCCCCTTCAAAGAAAAAACGGAAACACAACCGGCACGCGGCTACCGAAAAAAGTTACGGCCACAAAAAAGCTCCATCAGTTCGAACCGTGGAGGAAGCCACGGTACAAACCTTCGGAGCGATCGTGTTGGCGCGAACTATGACTGCAGAACACGGGCCGTGTACCCCAAGCAACATCTCATCGCCCCAAATAGCGGCAGCGAGCAACAGATAATATTCATGAACTCAAATTCTGGCAAGCGAAGAAGTGAAAATTTTGAAACGTTCAAAAGAGAGGTTTGGGATGGTCGGCTGCCGGACAAATAGGCGAGCGCGAAGAGTGCTGGCCTTTCGTGCGGCGGATCAATTGCAACTCTCTGATAAGATTGGGGAAAATGCTCAGCGACCAGCAGTCAAGACCGGCTGTTCCAGCCGCTTCGGCAGCCCGTGCCGAACCAGCCCGGCTGCCCGAAGATCCGTATCCGGGTTTAGTCAGTTCGACGGTGAAATACGTGTTACGCACCGAGGTACATACGTTTGCTTTTTCGGTCGCAGCCAATGCCATCCTGTCATTTTTCCCGTTTGTCCTGCTGCTGATGACCGTGATCCGGCACTTGTTTCATTCTCCGGCCATGAACGACGTGGTGGTGCAATTGCTCCGCGACTTCCTTCCGGCCGGTCAGGATTTTGTAATTCGCAATCTGAATGCGCTGGTCGACGCGCGCAATCGCGCCCAGGTCGCTTCACTCATCATTCTGCTGTTTACCTCGACCGGAATCTTCATGCCGCTTGAGGTCGCATTGAACCGCATCTGGGGATTTCCCGAGAACCGCTCTTATTTCGGAAATCAATTGATCTCGCTTGCGCTGGCATTCACCTGCGGAGTACTGGCCCTGCTCTCGGTGGCCTTGACCGCCGGCAATATCGGCTTGCTGGAAAACTCGCTGCGCAGCCACGGGCCATTTGTGGTCCGGTTGGGAGGGTTTCTCCTGATGAAAGCCTTCGCCGTGTCGGCCAGCATTACAATTTTCTTCCTTATTTACTGGGTTTTGCCCAATGGCAAGGTTCCGGCCCGGGCAGTTCTGCCCACGGCCGTGCTTATGGGATTGATGTCCGAAGCGTTGAAGTATGCCTACATCATGGCGCTGCCGCGGCTGAACTTTCAGGAAGTCTATGGCCCGTTTGCCCTATCGGTGAGCCTCATGTTCTGGGCGTTCCTGACGGGATTGCTGATGCTGACCGGAGCCCATCTGTCGGCCCGCGGCTACAACCGCCGCAGAATGTAGGCGCGAGCGCCGCGCTCGAATCGCCACCATCATGTGGGGACAACCGTCCCCGGTTGTCCAGTCGAGCGCAATTCGACACGTTTTGCCACACACAAGCTGCGGAACTTTGCTCCGCCGGACAACCGCCCCCGGTTATCCCCACGTGGTCTTTGCTGATCGACTTGATCGTTTGTCACATCTGCATGTGACGCCTGGCACATCCTGCGAGTCTCTTTGCCTTTACCATCTCTGCATTCCCGTCTCACATGGTTTCGTTTCAAAACGAGGCGTGGCGATGGAGTTTGCTGTTGTCAGGATCTTGGGGCTTACGCTAGGCCTGGCTTTTTGCCAGACGTCCGGCCAGAACACTGTTGTCCACGATCCCCTTTCCGGCCTGCGCCAGTTGAATCGCAGTTCGGGATATATCTTCGCCGGCACCGTCCTCTCGATTCAACCGCTGTCGCCAAACGCTGCCGGGGTCGCCACCGTGCAGATCACCTTCCGTATCGACCAGGCGATCCGTGGGACTCGCAGCGGTCAAGTTCTGACCATTCGGGAGTGGGCGCGCGTTGCCGGGAGCGACGCAAGCACTTACTTGAACGTCTCCGCCGATGGCGGCACGTGCCAGATTCTTTTCGCCTCGGCAGTGCCGCCCTCCATGCTGCATCTGGAACCGGTAGGAGGAACAGGTCAGGCCATCGCGGCAGGCGGAGCGTTCAAACCAGTAACCGTTCGCGCCATCGATTCTGCTGCGCCTCCACATCCAGTATCGGCTGCGGGTGCAACCTTCCAGTCGGTGGTATCGCGACCGGTGAGTGGGCCTGTTACGGTTTCGATCGGCGGAATCATCGTCATGAAAAATCCGCCGCCGGTCATCGTGGCATGGTCACGGTTATTGGTGTTGTCCGACGCTTCAGGGCTTGCCACGCTTCAGCCCTCAATTGGAAAAGTTCAAGGGGCCCTGGTAATTCAGGGCACAGTTGCGGCTGGAACCAGTGTTCTGCCATTCCAGCTTCAGTCTTTTCTGCCCCCGGCAACCTCCACATCGCAAGGGGCGATCACGCACCTGCCAGTGGACGGCCTGCATGAGCGCTCTTTGCCCACCGACCGGTTTCCTAACCGTCCACGAATGCGTTCAGGCCCGGAGCCGCAATCACATCGCGCAAAACGCGCTACTTCAAATCCGCCTGACGATTACGGATATGCGGCAACTCGACGCCGCTTCAGGCATCTAACCGTTTGAAGAGAACTGCAGCTCTCCTGTGTTCGGCCCTCTGAGCGGAGAGGGACGGGCACGGGGGGAGCCGCGGTGCCGGTTGGAGCTTTCCCGGCCGGGTTTCGCTACACTATATCTCTATGAAATCGTTGCTGCGCTCTGGGTTCCTTCCAGCCGTCGCCTTGTTTGTTCTCGTTTGGACCTCGTCGACCACAGTCCTCGCTCAGGAAGGGATTCTCGACCCCGCTCCACCGAAGGGCGTCACGACCGAGGAGATTATCCGGCACTTCAGCACTAAGGAAAAAGATTTCCAGGCGGCGCGCGACCAGTACACCTACCGGCAAGATGTGCGGGTGATTACGCCAGATGACAATGGCGAGTATCACGAAATTTTTGACGTACTCTTTAATGATCAGGGAAAGCGCCTGGAAAACGTTGTATTTGCGCCTCAGTCTTCTTTGAACCTGATCTCGATGTCGCCGGAAGACATTGATGACATTCGGCATCGACTGCCCTTTGTGCTTAGCAGTGACGAAATCCCTGAATATCAGATCCTTTATGTAGGTCAGCAACAGGAGGACGAACTCCACTGTTACGTCTTCGACGTTGCTCCCAAGGAGATTGTCGGCAAGAAGCGTTACTTCCAGGGCCGCATCTGGGTCGACGACCGCGATTTTCAGATCGTGAAAACCTACGGCAAGACCGTCCCTGACATCCGCAAGAAAAAAGGGCAGGAGAATCTATTCCCAAAGTTCACCACCTGGCGGGAACAGATCGACGGCAAGTATTGGTTTCCTACCTACACCAAAGCAGACGACACTCTGCATTTCTCTACAGGCGACGTCCGCATCCGCGAGATCGTAAAATACAGCGATTACAAGCGCTTTGGATCAAACACGAAGATCACCTACGAAGGTCAGGAAGTACAGAAAGGGCCAGGTGGGGATGATAAGACACAGCCTCCACCACCGCCGGCGCCGCCGAAATAAAAGTTGTCAGCTGTCTCGGGTCAGATAAATGGCGCCCAGCCCCGAAGGGGCATAAGAGTTTCGGGCATTGGTTCCGACAATCAAGATTGACAATTCGCGCGAGGGCGGCCCGATTCCGATACATCACAAGAATGCTTTTACGCCCCTTCGGGGCTCTGATTAGTTTTCTGCTGTTACCCAGCTTGCGCCGTGGGCTTTATTATTGCGCCTCTTCGCGGCTATTCGGGCCGAATGGTCACGCTTCGCGGCGATTGGAATTTGCTGAGAGCTGACAGCTGTCCTAATAGAAAAGATATTTCCGCCACTTATCATCCGAGCGCCCCATCAAGCGCATGATGTGGCGGCTGGTGTGAAGATTGAAGGCTCGGGGCTCGCGCATGAGTTTCATGTCCGCATCAAGGGGAAAATGGTTTCCCTTCTGACGATTGCAGGAGTGGCAGCAGGCCACCAGATTTTCCCAGGTAGAGGCTCCGCCTCGCGACCGCGGCACAACGTGGTCCAGAGTCAATTCGCTCGATGGCAGCACTTCCGCACAATATTGGCAGGTGTTGCGGTCACGTAGCAGGATGTTCTTGCGGGAGAGAGCACGCGTCTGATGAGGAATGCGGCGATACTCCAGCAACCGAATCACTGAGGGCACACGAATTGCCAGGCGAGCAGCATGCAGGAAGTGCCCGTTTTCCTCCTCGGTCATGGCCACGCCCTTCAGCACCAGCACGATGGCCCGGCGTGCGGCGCACACATTGATGGGCTCATAGGAAGCGTTGAGAACCAGCACGGGCGCGTGCAGGGCATGGCCATTGCCTTCACGGTGTGTCCCCTCGCGATAAGTCCCAACCGGGACAGGCCCGTGGCTCCTCATCATGGAGCCGTTCATCGAGTTGTTCCACTTCCCCGACATGTTTATTCCCGGACCGCGATCGCCTGCGAGCCTACCCGGTTGCGGCCAGGCTCTGTTCCTCATCCACGGTCTGCGACAGATCGATTCCTTTTACTTCGTGCTTCAGAGTTCGCGCAACGGTCGCGACAAATACTTTAGATGCGCCCGCCCGCAGCAAAACACGGGCACATTCCGAGACGGTGGTTCCTGTCGTAAAGACGTCATCGACTAGCAGGATCTCGCGTCCGGCGATCTCGTGCGCCCTGCTGACAATAAATGCGCCGCGAATGTTTTCGCGGCGCTGATGCCGCGTAAGGCCAATTTGAGATTCGGTTTCACGCCGCCGTTGCAGAACGCGAAGATGCAATGTCATTTTCCCTGAGGCGAACTGGATGAACTTCTGCGCAATCAACTCAGACTGATTGAAGCCGCGCTGCCGCAGTTTCCGTGGGTGCAGCGGCACCGGGATCACTACCGGTGGGCGCTCGGTCCAGGAAGACTCCAATCCGCTTGCCGCTTCCGCCAGGAAGCGGCCAAGAAAAGCCGCAGCGGGGCGCACCTGCTCGTACTTCAGCAGATGAATCAACTCCCGCAGGCCACCGTCGTAGCTTCCGTAAGCGACCGCCTTGAGGAACGGCGGCGCCAGCCTTCGGCATAACCCGCAGCGGGCTTCCTCGTCTCCGTCGCCAGTTTCCGACCCGAGAGCAAACGGAGTCAGCAAGCGCTCTCCACACACGGAGCATACGGCCCCTTCGATTTCATGAATTTCACTGAGGCAAGGCTTGCAAACCGGCAGGCGAGAAATGGTGACCAGGGGGGTACCGCACAAACGGCAATCGGAAGGAAAGAGAGTCGCGAAGAGACTTTCAGCAACACCGCTCACGGACGAGACCAGCATTGACACCAGCGAACCATCCCGCGTCAAGACCGGGGTCCCGGTAGCTCGGATTGGGTCCTCACTACTGCTGAAGACGAGCCTCCTCGCATTCGCCCGGTACCGATGCCTGCCACGGGCAAACCTGTTTTCAGTATAGCGGGACGGAAACCCTCAGGCAACGACTCAGCATTCAGACAGCGGCGGCTGGTTCCTTTTTGGATTCCCGCCGGAGCTTCACCGGAATAAACGCCCACTGGCAAGAACGCCGGGAGCAATCCCCACATCGGACAGGTCGCAGAAGAATGAAAGGAAAGACGAACGTCTCTCTGAAATTTCGGGGCCGTGAACTGTAACCGTTAGACCCGCCGCAGTTCGAGCATTCAAAGGATCTGGAGGACATGAGGCTGCAAGCCTTCCCAGAAACGGATATACAAAACGCTGGACATCATAGCAGATCGGGCTACCAGTACGGCATTTGGGGCGAAAAGGACCGGGATTGGCAGGAGCCTGTTCCGGGCAGCTGCCCCTCGAAGATCGGGCGCGAATACTTGTAAAACAGGCAGTACACATGTTAACTTGCGCCGTCCCTTGTATCGCCGAAATATGGTATCGCCGAAATATCGCCCATCAGTTGCGCCTCTAAGGTCTTCTATCTGACGTCCAGCCGCGCCTTTATTTCCGAGGATCCCCCATCATGAGCCCAGAAAGCCCCGTGCCTGCCAGCGACAAGGAAAAGAAATTCAAGCCGTACGTTCCAGAAGATATGGAAATGCGCGAGTTCACCTGGCGCGCGATCTTGCTGGGACTCGCGATGACCATCGTTCTGGGCGCGGCGAATGCCTACCTCGGCCTGCGCGCGGGCATCACCATTGCGGCGACATATCCCGCCGCTGTCATTGCCATGGCGGCGATGCGGGCGTGGAAGGGATCTCTGCTCGAAGAGAACATCGCCCGTACCGCGGGTTCGATCGGAGAAGGTATCGCAGCGGGTGCAATTTTCACCATTCCCGCATTCCTGATTGCGAAAGCCTGGCCTTCATTTCGCCCAGGCGATGCGTACTGGAAGTCCACCGCCCTGATCATGGTGGGCAGCATTCTTGGAGTGCTTTTTATTTCGATGGTACGCAGGGTAATGGTGGAAGATCCGGAGTTGCCTTTTCCGGAATCAGTAGCCGCGTCCGAAATTCATAAGGCGGGCCAGCGTGGCGCTCAGGCCGCAAAATATCTTTTCTGGAACATCGGCGTGGGCGGGGTGGTCTACATCCTTGGCAAGTTCGGGCTATTTGCCGCTGATCAGGATTTTCCTTACAGCATCGGCAATCTGGGGCATAGCCAGGTCCGTCTCGGAACGCTGGGGACTACGAAAGTGGTGGCCACCGGCGGCACCAGCGTGTTCGCTGCCCCCAGCGTAAGCCCCGCCTATCTTGGAGTTGGATATATCATTGGAGTCCGCCTGGCCTCTATCCAGTTCGCAGGGAGCGTCCTGGCCTGGGGACTGCTTGTCCCCATGATGATTTACTTTCTAGGCCCAGAACTTCAGCAATACATTCCAGCCGGAACGCCCAAGGACTGGGCTGATACCGCGGATGCAGTCTGGAGATATATCGTTCGGCCGATCGCGGTCGGAGGCATGCTGGTTGGCGCCGCGTACACATTGTTCAAGATGCGCAAGAGCTTGACCTCCGGATTTAGCAAGTTGCTGTCTGACATGGGACAGAGCTCCGATGAACGCGCCCAACTGGGCCGTACCGAACGTTACATGAGTTTCAAAACAGTCCTCGGCTTGATCGCACTAATGTTTGTCCTGATGTGCGCTCTCTATGTTCAGATTTCCGGCCTGCTGTGGCCCGCGATTCTCGCGGCCGTTGTCATGCTGATTGTGGGTTTCTTCTTCGCCACGGTTTCCGGAAACCTGGTTGGATTTATTGGCTCATCGAACAATCCTGTCTCCGGCTTGACCCTCTCGACGTTGCTCATCGCCGCGTTGCTCATGGTTTCGCTGGGCGTATCTGGCGGAAAGGGAGTGGCCATCGTCCTCGGCGTAGCCGCAGTGGTGTGTGTTTCTTCATCGGTCGCAGGCGAACTTCTCCAGGATTTCAAAGTTGGATACATTCTGGGTGGCACACCGCGGAACATTCAGATCGCGGAACTGATTGCGGTCGTCGTCGCCAGCCTGGTGATGTACTGGCCGTTGATGCTGCTCCACTACGGCAGTATTAATTCCGGTGGTGTCGGATTCGGCGGGCCCGACCTGCCGGCCCCCCAAGCGGGGCTCATGGCGACGTTAGCGCAAGGGATCGTCGGCGGAGATATGCCGTGGGCGCTGGTGGGGGTCGGTATCCTCTTCGGTATCGCCATGATCATGATGCAGGTCAAGAGTCCCATGCTGGTCGCGGTTGGCATGTACCTGCCGTTCGGCACAACGTTCGCGATTTTTGTGGGCGGCGTGTTTCGCTCGGTCGGAGATTGGGTGGCGGATCGTCGCGGCTACAACGCAGCGCAGAAGGCACGAGTGGAAAATGCCGGTGTCTTGACCGCGTCAGGATTAATCGCCGGCGAAGCGCTCATGGGATTGGTCTGGGCCGGTTTGCAGTTCGTTCCCCAATGGAAGGCCCCGAACCATCCACCACAAATGTTCCTGAACCCGTCTTATCTGGTAGGCGGCCTGATCGTACTCGCCGGTCTCGCTGCCCTTCTGATCCGCCTTCCGATCGCGGCCGCGGGCGATCCGAGCGAGCCAGCCCCGCCGACAGCGATCATGTAATGCTTGCCTGGACGGACAAAAAAGAGCGGCTTCGAATTTGGTAACCTCTCAGTTTCATTGTCTACCTGAAATGAACGGGGTCATCCTGAGCTTTCGAAGGATCCAGCGCGAAGCGGATATGCAATGGCCTGCTTGATGGTGCGCTAAATTCATTCAGACTCACGTCCCTCTAGAATGGCTTCCCCTGGTGTCCGTCTAGGTTAGTGTTGCTCTATGCCGGTCGCACAAGACATCGCATTGATTCGAGAGCGCATTGCCGAAGCCGCAATGCGAAGCGGTCGCAGTGTCGGCGACATCACCTTGATGGCAGTCAGCAAGACCTTTCCTGCCGACAGCGTTCGCGAAGCATATGACGCAGGTGTTCGGGTATTCGGCGAAAATCGCGTGCAGGAATTTTCCTGCAAGTATGCTCGCGTGAACGACTTGAAAGACGCCGAGTGGCACATGATCGGGCATCTGCAATCAAACAAAGCCGCGGCAGCAGCCGAATTGTTCGCCGCTGTCGATTCCCTCGATTCGCTGAAGCTGGCAGAGAAGCTGAACGCCTCAGCCGAGAAGTTGGGAAAGACACTACGCGTGCTCATCGAAATCAACATGGGCGGAGAAACCTCAAAAAGCGGATTGGCGCCCGATTCCGCTGAACTGGAAGAACTGCTGGTCGCCGTTCCGAGGTTCGCGCATATAGAATTTCAAGGATTGATGACGGTTCCGCCGTTCACGGAAAACGCGGAGCAGGCGCGTCCATACTTTCGTAAGCTACGCGAACTTCGCGACCACATCGCTGCGCGAAGCCTTCCTGCGGTCTGTATGGAAACACTCTCCATGGGCATGTCGCATGATTTTGAAATCGCGATTGAAGAAGGTTCAACCTGCGTGCGGGTGGGAACGGCGATTTTCGGGAAGAGAATGAAGCAATAACCACGGAGGACACAGAGACCTGATTTCCTAGGATTTCCTCAGTGTCTTCTGAATCCTCCGTGGTTAATCCGTTTTTATGGTACCGATTCGAATCGTTAGGCTGTTGGCGGACGAGTTGGGCGAGCGACTGAGGAGCCATTTCTGACTTTTTCCGAGCGTCTTCGTGAAATTCGCACCGGGTTTGAGCGGCCTTTCTGGGTCGCCAATGTCAGCGAACTCTTTGAGCGCCTCTCTTACTATGCCGCCTTCGCATCCCTGGCTCGCTATCTTCATGAGACTTTGAATTTCCGGGTAGAACAAGCCAGTAGCCTGACCGGACTGTTCGGAGGCCTGGTCTGGTTTCTGGCGGTGTTTGGCGGCACGGTCGCCGACCGACTGGGCTTTCGCCGCTCCCTGTCGCTGGCCTATCTGATCCTGAGTTGCTCCTATTTTCTCCTGGGATCGTTGGGAGCGCCATGGCTGGCGCCCGTCCGCAACGCGGTACCGCTGATTTTGATCGTCACTTTTGTCTTGATGCTTCCTGCGCTCGGTGTCGCTCTGGTCAAGCCCTGCGTCGTGGGCACGATTGCGCGGGCTTCCAAAGAGAATGTTCGCTCAATCGGCTACTCGATTTACTACACGCTGGTGAATATCGGCGGAGCCGCCGGGCCCTACGTCGCGTCCTGGGTACATCAGCATATGCGGGTTGAGAATGTGTTCCGGGTGGCGGCCCTGAGCGTGTTCGCCATGTTTTTCGCGGTGCTGTTGTGGTTCAGAGAGCCACGCCGTTCGGGTGAGACGCAGACGGTGAGCCTGTCCCAATCGGCGAAGAATTTCTGGACGGTTCTTTCCAATCCACGTTTCATGGTGTTCTTGCTGATCTTTTCCGGCTACTGGGTGGTGTTTTGGCAGGAATTTATTATTCTGCCGCTCTATATTCACGATTACATCGATCCCAAGGCGAATACTGAACTGCTTCTTGTCACTGGACCGCTGACAGTCATCGCGCTCCAACTGCTGGTGAGTTTTCTCACGCAGCGCATGCCTGCATTCCGCGCCATAACGCTGGGAACCCTGGTCTCAGGACTTGCCTGGCTGGTTCTGATTACGCATCCCACCGTCCCAATGGCTGTACTTACTCTCGTTGCCATTTCTATCGGCGAGATCATCCAGTCGCCCCGCTACTACGAGTACATTTCCCGCCTCGCTCCGCAAGGACAGCAAGGCACCTACATGGGCTTCGCGTTTTTGCCGATCGGAATCGGATCCATCATCGGAGGCTGGTTCGGAGGAAAGCTGATCCATCACTTTGGCGAAGTCACGCACCAACCTGGGCTCATCTGGTGGCCTGTGGTGGCTGTCGGCGTGGCCACCGCTGGGCTCCTGTGGATTTATGACAAGACCCTGAAGCCTGCATCTCTTGCAGATGAAAAATCAAACCCTTGAACCACGAAGGACACAAAGGTACACGAAGGAAGAAACTCTTAAGATTTCCTTCGTGTACCTTTGTGTCCTTCGTGGTTCAAGCTCTGGCCGGATTCGCTCAAAACGCTGCGGTTGTTTAGAATAGTGGCTTACTCATGGATCTTTCCGCCATACAAGCCGCGCTCCGCGAGCGGAACATTGACGCCTGGCTTTTTTACGATCATCACCACCGCGATCCCATTGCCTATCGCGTGTTGGGATTGCCCGCGGATCAAATGGTCACCCGGCGCTGGTACTATCTGATTCCGGCCACTGGCGACCCGGTAAAACTCGTACACAAGATTGAAGCCGGCCACCTTGATTCCCTTCCCGGCGGCAAGCGGCAATACTCCGGATGGCAGGAATTGTTTGACCAGATAAAAACGTTGCTGGCCAATCATCGCGACGTCGCGATGCAATACTCGCCGAACAACCTCGTCTTCACAATTTCGCTGGTCGACGCCGGCACCGTCGATCTGATTCGCGGGCTCGGCAAGAACGTGGTCAGCTCCTGCGATCTGGTGGCGCAGTTTGAAGCGACCCTGACGGAAGAACAGATCAACACTCATTTCGCAGCGCGCGATGCGATCGATGCCATCACCGCGGCGGCCTTCCAGGAAATCGGCCGCCGGGTGCGTAACGGTGGCACCCACGAATATGAAATCCAGCAGTGGTTTCTGGAGGCTTTCAAGCGCGAGAACCTGATCGCCGACGATCCGCCACTGGTCGCGGTCAACGCGAATAGCGGCGATCCGCACTACGCGCTCCATCGCGAAACTTCAAGGCCAATTCGTGAGGGCGATTTCGTGTTGCTCGATGTCTGGGCAAAAAAGAACTCGCCTGGGGCCGTATACTACGACATTACTTGGACGGGTTTTGTGGGAAAGTCTCCTTCGGACCGCATGCGGGAAGTTTTCGAGATAGTCCGCCAGGCACGAGACGTTGGAGTCAAAACCGTAGTTGAAGGCGTGAGCGCTGGCAAATCCGTGGCGGGTTGGGAAGTGGACCATGCCGTGCGAGAGCACATTACGAAAGCAGGCTTCGGCGAGTACTTCATCCATCGTACCGGCCATTCCATCGCCACCGAGGTCCACTCCAATGGCGCGAACATGGATGACCTTGAAATTCACGACGAGCGCCGCATCCTGCCCAACTCCTGCTTTTCGATTGAGCCAGGCATCTATTTGCCGGAATTCGGTGTGCGCAGCGAAGTAAACATGCTGATCAGGCCCACGATGGCCCAAGTAACAGGTAAAATTCAAAGTGAACTCGTGATTATCTGAATGGCAAATTCCACTAAGGCAAGTTCTGACGGACCCAAGGCGGCTTTTGCCGCCTCACAAAGCATGTCCGTGATCGCGCCGGCAATCGCGTGGCTTATTCCGGGCGCCGGCCACTTGATCCAAAAACGTTGGATTCGCGGGCTGTTGATCATGGCCTCGATCACGACCATGTTCATCCTCGGCCTGATGATGCAGGGACGCGTTTACCTGCCGAACGGCGGCGACATCCTGGATATCCTCGGATTCGTGGGCGATATCGGCGCCGGCGGTCTCTACATCGTCACGCGCGCGCAGGATTGGGGCCATGGCGCTATTGCCCACGCCACCGCCGATTACGGCACCAAGTTTCTGATCGTGGCTGGACTGCTGAACTTCATCTGCGCGGCCGATGCCTACCACATTGCCATCGGAAAGAAGCCGTGACCGGAAAAACAGAATGATCCTGGAACTCTCTCACTTCACCGCCGCCGTACTGTTCTCGGTCTTCGCGTCGGTCGTCTTCGGAATCACCCAGCGAAACACCTCTCGGGAACAGATCCGCTACGGCTTGTACTGTTTCGTCTTGTTCGTCGGCGGAGTATTCCTGGCAGGCTGGGTGATGTGGGTGTTGCGGCACTGAAAGACAGCTTTTGGCTCTTGGCTCTTGGCTCTTGGCCTTAGCTTTTCGCATCCCGAAGTCAGTCTTCGAGTCGGGTAGCCAATGCCACAGGACGCTAAGTGCTAACGGCTAAGAGCTGCTCTAACCTTCCCACACAAACGCGTCAAATACCCGTTTAGTATCGAATCCCAGCCTCTGATACAGCGATACCGCGCGCGCGTTTGCTTCGGTCACGGTGAGGGACAAGAGTGAAAAATTTCTCTGCCTCAGGTTGGCGGCAGTGGCTGCGATCAGCAACTCTCCCAGGCCGCGTGAGCGATGGTCGGGAAGAACACATACCTGGGTCACATGTCCAACGTCGTGACGCACACGGGAGCAGAGAATCAATCCGACCAGGCTGCGGGTCCGCTTGTGCACAGCCACGAACGATCCCTCAGGATCGAACGTTCCGCACCCGGGAAAACGCACAATATTATTCAGAAAACGCAGCGAACCGCTCAACGTTCGGTATTGGTCGTTGATCTCGGAATCCACATGACCGCGGTAGGCGCTGGTGATCAGGGCAGCGGCCGGCTGGTAGTCGGCCTCTGCCCAACGACGAATCTCAATTTCCGGACCGGCTGGCGGTAACGCTCTGGACGTCACGCTGAGCGGCAGAACCATGAACAGCCTCTGGTGCCGCTGAAATCCCTGCTCGACAAACGGCCGTGCCACCACCCCCGCCTCATGCAACAGCAATTGCGCTTCCACGCGATGAATTCCCGGCGACTGCTGCAAAGTCTCGATCACATGCAGCAACAGTCGGGATTCCACCTCGTGCGGATCGGGCAGGCGGCCACCGTTGGCCACGAAAAGATCTCCAATGACTCCCTTGTTGCCCTCGTAGACAAAAAAAGCGTATCCGATGATCCGTCCGCGTTCGACGGCCGCGTAACCGGGAAGGATCTTGGCATCCACATAGCGCAGAATCATCCCCGCCGAACCGCTGTAATCCCAGGAAAGCAGACGCGCCCATTCCTGGACCTCATCCTCCAGCAACGGACGCAGATCGACGGAGGAAAAGTGTCTGAGGTCGAGAATCTCCACCTTGAGGCTCCTGGAGGGTTCGGGCTTGCTAAGCGCGCTCATGGCGGGCTGCGAACAGCGAGTGTAGTGCTTCGTCCGGCAGGAGGCAAACAGGGGGACAAGAGTGGTAACAGCGAAAAAAGCTCTTAGCTTTTAGCGTTTAGATCCTGGCCTCTGGCAGCATCTCCAGTTGGCAATAATCGAAGGCTTCAGGATAAAAGCCAAGAGCCCAGAGCTAAAAGCTATTTACTCGCCACCCAGTAATAGTCCACGCCCTGCGCCGCGAGGCTTCCTATATATGTGAACCTTCGTCCGGGCGTCCATTTCGCAATATTCTTCTGCCAACCTTCGGGCGTGATTAACACATGTTCGCCGGTGGGAACCTCTCCCGATTCGTAGCGGGCAATCGTTTGATTGCGGTAAAAGTGCAGACCATACTCCGTCTCCCGCGAAACCCGCAGAACGGCAACCGGAAGCGACCGGTTGTCCACGCGATTGATCTCCAAGGCGAGCGGCCGGGCGGAGAGACTGGCATCAAGCGCGGGAGCGCCGAGCCGCAACGCAGCCCCCAGCCCGAGCACCACAGGCGCCAATGTTACGAAGCGCAACAGGCGAAGTCCCAAAGGACGGTACAAAGTCAGGATGATTCCGACCGCCAGCACCGCCGCGAGCCCGGCTGAGATCGCAGTGGCGCGATTCCACGGCAGACCGTGCTGAAAGACGAGATATTGCATCATCAAAGCGGCAACCACCGGCAGCGTTGCGACCAGCGCATGCGTCACAATCAAGACAAGGCTGGGACGTCGATCGTCAGCCTCGCCACTGACTACCTTGCGGCGAACATATTCCGCCAACAGCAGCGTGCCGGCCGGAATGGCGGGCAGGATGTAGCCAGGCAACTTCGATGAAGAGAAGGAAAAGAATCCAATGGGAACGATGAGCCAGATGATGAGAAATATTGGCAGCGCGTCCCCAGATCGGAATAGTTCTTTTTTTTCTCTCCACCACACACGAATACTCTCCACCATCGCCACACTGACAAACATCGTCCAGGGCACAAGTCCGAGCAGTGCGACGGGCACGTAGTACCAGAAAGGCTGAGTGTGGTGGTAGAGGTCTTTCCCGAACCGTCCGAGATTGTGTTCAAGAATGAACACACGAAAAAATTCCGGATTCTTCCACTGCACTGCGATGTACCACGGCAGGACAGTCAACGCGAACAACGCGATACCCGGTAGCCATAAGCTGCGCGCGATGGGGCTGTAGTCGCGCTTCGCTACGGAAAAAATCACAACGATCGCGAGAGCGAAAAACAACGCCACCGGTCCCTTGGCCAATACCGCCAGCCCCAGGAAAATGTAGGACAACGCGAGGTAACGCCTGCTGGCGCTTTCGTACCACGCAAACCACGCCAGCATGGAGATGCTGAACATCGCCGCCAGCGGCATGTCTGTCGAAGCCGCCCGCGCGAAGCCGATGACGCCGCTGGCGGAGGCCGTCATCAGCGCGCCATCGAGTTGGAAACCCGGACGAAAGCGCCGCAGGAAAAGATAAACGGCGACAACCATCAATGTCGCATCCACTGCCGAAGGCAGGCGGGCCGCCCAATCGCTGACGCCGAAAACACTGTAGGCCAGCATGGCCTGCCAGTAGTAAAGCGCCGGCTTTTCCAGCCACGGTCTGCCGCCCAGCGTGGGTGTGATCCAGTCGTGACGTGCGAGCATTTCACGCGCTATCTGCGCGTAGCGCGGCTCATCAGCGCCGAGCAGACCGAAATATGCCAGGCCGAAGAAAAACAGGAATGCGCAAAAACCAGCGAGGAGCAGCCAGTCGATCAGCGGCCGGTCCGGATTGGCGGCGGCAGCATTTGAGGTCGAGTTTGCAGGCGCTGAAGTCACAAGTGCGAAATCGATCCGTGAATCGAGAGGTCTATTGTATGGAGGTGACGAGCCGCAATTCGGAGAGAATGCGCTCACTCGCGGCCGGCAGAGGTCCGTCGAGGGCGCAGCCGCTGGCGCACTGGTGTCCGCCGCCGCCGAAGCGCTCCGCCAGGGCGGCCACATTCACCGCACCCTTGCTGCGCAGGCTCACGCGAAAACGGCCATCGGGCAACTCGCGAAAGAACAAGGCAACTTCCACCCCATGCATGGATAGCGCGTAGTTCACCAGCCCTTCGCAGTCTTCTTCCTTGGCGTGCAAGCGCTGCATTTGTTCCTGAGTCACCGCGATCCATGCGAGGCGGCCTTCGCGGTGCAAGTCGGAAAGCGCGGCTCCGAGCAACCTCATCTTTGCGGTGGAGTGGCCGAAATAAACACTTCGTGCGCAGTGTGCCGGGTCCGCGCCCGCAAGCACCAACTCACGCGCCACTTCGAAGGTGCGCGCATTCGTTCCTTCAAACATGAATGATCCCGTATCCGTGAGGACGGCAGTGTAAAGGCAGGTCGCCATCTCGGGAGTAATCTTCACTCCAGCTTCGCGTGCCAACCGGTAAACCATTTCTGCTGTCGCAACGGCCTTGGGATCGATCCAGTTGACCTGGGCAAATGGGCGTCCGCTCTGATGGTGATCGATGTTGATCAGAAACCTGTTCTCCAAGCCCTGCAGGCGGGTTCGCTGGAGGCTGTCGCATTCCAGGATGATTGCGGCCTCGTAGTCTCCGTTCACACGGTCCGATTTGACGACATCGTTGGCATACGGCAGCGGCTGGTAGATGCGCGGCACACCATCGCGCAGAACGACGTCGGCCGCTTTGCCCATGGCGCGCAGGATCTGACGAAAGGCCAGCGCCGAGCCGATGGCGTCGCCGTCCGGACGCGCGTGCGAGGTCAGGACAAATCGATTGTGCCGCTCGATATGCTTGAGTACATCCTTCAACATAAAGACAGTCGTCGATCGTCAGTCTTCAGTCGTCGGGCCTGAGTCGGGAGCCTTCTGCCGGTGCGTCTTTCGCTAACGACCGGCGACCGAAGACTGACGACTTACTGCTTCTTCTTCCTCTTTTTCGTTCGTCCCAGCAACTCATCAATTCTGGCACCGTACTGGTCAGAGCGGTCGATGTGAAAATACAACTCTGGAGGACGGCGAAGGTGCAAATTTTCCGCCACTTCGGCCCGAATGAATCCCACTGCGGCGGTCAGACCCTCCAAAGACCGGTCTGCTTCGGCGTCGTCCCCGTCGAGTGTGACGTAGACTTGCGCCGAGCGCGAATCCTCCGCCAACACCACGCTGGTCACGCTGACCAGCCCGATACGCGGGTCTCCGAGCTCGCCCTCCACAATGGTTTCGATCTCTTCCCGCAGTGCCTCGCCCAGGCGCTCCCGATGGTATTTGGCGCCGCGCTTCTCCACATCCACCCCTTGGTAAAACGAATGAGAATATCAGAAAACCGACCCCAACGGGGACGGGTCTTGGTAGCGCCGGCGTCCCGCCAGCTGTCGAGGCGGCATCTCGCCGCCTCACCGGACAGTGCCTAAAAATTGTATTTCACCACAGATGCCTGATTTGCACGAGGGCAGGACGAGTCTATTTCGTAATGCTTCTGTCGCCCCTCAGAGGCTCGGTCGCAATTCACTATTTATCGACGGCTTGCGCCGTGGGCTTTATTGTTGCGCCGCTTCTCGGCTCTTTTGAAGCCGCTACTCGACTTTTTTGCTTGTGTCCAAAGTTGCGACCAATCTCGGGACGCTCCCGACAGCCGGCGGGACGCCGGCGCTACAAAAATTCCACGAACGAATCTGCAATGTCGGCACCGCCGTTGTTGGCGATGCGCGTCGCATACCGCTCAACGTTTCTGATCAGACCGTCGAGGTAATCACGCGAATCCGAAATGCAGACCACGCCCACGGTGGCCCGATTCCACAATCCGCTAGGATCCAGCTCAGCCACGGCCACGTTGAAGTGCGCCCGCAACCGGTCTTTGAGGCTGCGAACCACCTGCCGCTTGTCTTTAAGGGACTGCGCCGCTTCGATATGCAGTTCGAGGGTGAGAAAAGCGATCATTCCAGTCGTCAGTCTTCAGCCATCAGTCGTCAGCAAAATTCTGAGGACTGACGACCGGCGACTGACGACTACTTAAGCGATGGCTTCGGCCGCGACTTTCTCGGTCACGAAGGCTTCAATTACGTCGCCGGCCTTGACGTCGCCGTAGTTGGCGATCGAGATGCCGCACTCCATGCCGTTGCGCACTTCGCTGGCATCGTCCTTGAAGCGGCGCAGAGAGCCGACTTTGCCGGTGAATACGACGTTGTTGTCGCGCAGCAGGCGTACTTCCGAGTCGCGCTTGATGATGCCGTCGCTGACCGAACAGCCCGCAATGGTACCGACCTTCGGGATGCGGAACGTCTCCTTGACCAGCGCGCGGCCCTGATAGGTTTCCTTGATCGTGGGCTCGAGCAATCCCGTCATGGCGCGCTTGATCTCATCCTGCAGTTCGTAAATGATCGAGTGCAGGCGGATGTCGACTTTCTCCTGCTCCGCCAGTTCCTGCGCCTTCCGCTCCGGCCGCACGCTGAATCCGATGATGATCGCGTTCGATGCCGAAGCCAGCAGCACGTCCGATTCGGTGATTGCGCCCACGCCTGCGCGCAGCACTTTCAGCCGTACCTTGTCGTTCGACAGCTTGGCCAGCAGGTCGGTCAGCACTTCCACCGAGCCTCCGACGTCAGCTTTCAGGATGATGTTCAGTTCCTTCATGCCGGCGGTCTTGAGCTGTTCCGCCAGACCCTCCAGCGAGACGCGCGAACTCTTCGCCAGCGTTGCTTCACGTGCCTTCTGTTCGCGATATTCGGAAACTCCACGCGCTTTATCGCGATCCGCGACCACTACAAATTGATCACCGGCCTGCGGCAGGCCTTCCATTCCGAGGATTTCGACGGGCGTAGAAGGCGGCGCGAATTCGAGCTGCTTGCCGCGATCGTCAAACATGGCACGAACTTTCCCGTAGACGTTGCCGACGACGAAGTTGTCGCTGGTTTTCAAAGTGCCGTTCTGCACCAGCAACGTCGCTACCGGTCCGCGCCCACGGTCCAGCTTTGCTTCAAGGACCACGCCGGTTGCCGGACGATCCGGTGTCGCTTTCAACTCTTGCAGGTCGGCCACCAGGCAGATCATTTCCATCAGCAGGTTGAGATTCGTTTTCTGCTTGGCCGAAACGTCGACGAAAACCGTGGTCCCGCCCCAGTCTTCGGGCATCAGTCCGCGATCCGCCAGCTGCTTTTTCACGCGATCCGCCAACGCATCCGGTTTGTCGATCTTGTTGACTGCGACAATGATGGGGACTTCGGCGGCGTGGGCATGGTCGATAGCTTCCAAAGTCTGCGGCATAACGCCGTCGTCGGCAGCAACTACCAGTACGACGATGTCAGTGGCTTTGGCTCCGCGCGCTCGCATGCGGGTAAAGGCTTCGTGACCGGGCGTATCCAGAAATACGATCTGGCGCCCATAGGCAGGAGAATTCTTATCCGCGATGGTGACTTTGTAGGCGCCGATGTGCTGCGTGATGCCGCCGGCTTCTCCTCCGGCCACATTGGTCAGCCGGATGGAATCGAGCAGCGTGGTCTTGCCGTGATCCACGTGGCCCATGATGGTGACCACCGGCGGACGCGTTACGCCTTCCGCAGGCGCGCCTTCCTCGCTGGTTGCACCCTCGGTCACTTCTTTCGCGGCCTGCTCTTCGAAGGTGATGACGTTGGTGTCCGCTCCGAAGAAACGCGCCATCTCGCTGGCCAGTTCGGTGTCGAGCGTCTGGTTGATGGTCGCGAACACGCCGCGGGTCAGCAGGCGCGCGATCAGGTCCTTGGCCCGCAGTCCGAGCTTTTCCGCCAGATCTTTTACGCTGATCCCTTCCGTGATCGTGATGCTGCGCGTGATGGGCTGCGGCTCATTGGAGAGCGACAACCGCGGCGGCGGCGTGTAGCCCTTCATCGGGCCTTCTTTTATACCGCGAGGCACATAACGTTG
The DNA here is from genome assembly GCA_963795245.1 of Terriglobia bacterium. Taxonomy (GTDB): domain Bacteria; phylum Acidobacteriota; class Terriglobia; order Terriglobales; family Acidobacteriaceae; genus JAIQFF01. Next base: position 78,652 of record CAWCHA010000004.1, read on the forward strand.
GCCGGGACGGCGCGACGGTGCGCCTGGCCTGCTGCCCGGCCTGGGTGTCGGCCCGCCCGAAGGCGCCGCTCCGGGTCCAACTCCCAGCGGACGCGAGCCCGTAGGGGACTGCCGTGTGGGATGCATGGGCCGACGCTCGCCGGGACGCAGCGGAGGACGGTTCGTCGGCGCGCCCGGACGTGGACGCTGAAAAATTGGCTGGCCTGGCACGGGACGCCCCGGAGCCGGACGCATGGTGGCGCCCGCCGGCGCTCCTGGCGCGACTGGTGGCGGCGCTGGACGCAAAGGCGCCTTGTACACCGGACGGGGCCCGGTCTGCGGAACGATCATTCGCGGCAGAGGTGCGGACGGCGGCGCCGGAGCACTGGGTGCAATCGGTCGTGCAGCCATGGTCGGCGGTTGTGCCGCAAGCCCAGCGGGCCGCAGAGGCACTGCCGCCGGCGTATTGGCGCCGGAAGTCGCCGACGGTGCTGCAACGGAAGGAACAGCCGGCCGCGGAGCGATCGGAACTGCCGGTGCAACTGGAGCCGCTGCCTGAGGAGGTGCTGGCGGCGCAGGGGCTGTAAAGGTCGGCCGCGGAGTCGTATTCGGAACCACGAATCTTGGGGGCGCAGCTGGGGCTGCAACTGGTGAAGCGGCCACGGGAGCCTTTGAAACCGGGGCCGCTGCCGGCGGTGCGGCTGTCACCACAGGCCTCGCCGGCGGCGCTGCAACCGTTGGCGGAACCTCTGGCGCGGCAGATCCCTGCTGTTTACTATGATCGCTTTCAGGGCGTCGCCGGGCTTGGAAATATTGGAGAGGTCAATCTTGGTCTTGATCTCGTCCCCATCGGGACGGCCCGGGCGGGAAGTCCTGCTCGAAGACGCCGCGGAACTGGCGGCTCGGAGGCGGGCACGGACTTTGTCTGCTTCATGGTCTTCGAGAGAACTGGAATGGCTCTTTTTCTCGGTCACTCCCACTTCCGGAAGTACATCGAGAATCGATTTGCTTTTGACTTCCAGCTCTCTTGCCAGATCGTTGATTCGAATCTTGCTCATCCGCCCTTTCGTCCTCCGGACTGTTCCGCTAAGTCTTCATATCAACCTCACGGCTTCAGTTTTAAGGTTCGCGCATCCGCTTGCATCAGCGCGCGAGAATCGCACTTACTGCTTCTCCTCGGTAGGAGCAGGCTCCTCCGCAGGTTCAGCTGTTTCCTCAGGTTCGACCGTTTCCTCGGGCCCGGTGGTTTCAGCGACCGCAGCTTCCGGCACGGCAGCTTCAACTTCAGCCGTGATGTCATCGGCACCCGCGGCCGTCTCTTCAGACGCCGGCTCGTCGCCGACTTCACCTTCTACAGGCACTGCTTCCCCGCCTTCGAGACTGGAGAAGTAATTATTGACTGCCAGGCTGATTTTTTCCACCGTCTTGGGACCGATGCCCTCGATGGCTTCGAGTTGCTCCGGCGTCATGTCAGCCAGCGCTTCCACCGTGGTCACCCCGGCGGCGCTCAGTTTCTCTACCAGTCCTTCACCCAGGCCAGGAACACTCTCCAGCGGAGTGGAAGCATTGCCCACCAGCGCGGACATCTGCAATTCCACTTCCTGCCGTTTTTCTTCCTCGCTCTTGATGTCAATCTTCCAGCCCAGCAACTTCGCCGCCAGCCGGACGTTCTGACCCTTCTTGCCGATGGCGAGAGAAAGCTGGCTGTCGTCGACCACCACTTCAAGATGCTTGTCCGCCGAATCGACCACGGTTACACGGCTCACTTTGGCCGGCTGCAAAGCCTTTTCGGCGAAGGTGACAGCGTCTTCGTGGTACTCGATGATGTCGATCTTTTCGCCCCGCAACTCGCGGATGATGGACTGCACCCGCATGCCCTTCATACCGACACAGGCGCCGACGGCGTCCACGTCCTTATCTTTCGACATGACGGCGATCTTGGTGCGCTCCCCGGCTTCGCGCGCTATGGCGCGAATCACAACCGTGCCGTCATAGATTTCCGGCACTTCGGTCTGGAACAAATGCTGCACTAGCTCCGGTGCGGCGCGTGAAACCACCACAGCCGGCCCCTTCGAAGCCCGTTCCACTCTGGCGATGACTACGCGTACCCGCTCGCCCATGGCGAACGACTCCAGACGGGACTGCTCCTTGCGCGGCATGCGCGCTTCCGCCTTGCCGATATCGAAGATTACATCGGGCCCTTCGATCCGCTTTACCGTGGCATTCACGATTTCGTTCACGCGGCCAATGTACTCGTTGTACACAGTGTCGCGTTCAGCTTCCCGAACCTTCTGAAATATGACCTGTTTCGCCAGTTGCGCCGCTATGCGTCCGAGAATGCCTTCGGTCTGTTTGGTGATCTGAAGCTCGCCACCCAACTCAACGTCGGGATTGATCTTGCGGGCATCATCCAGCGTGACCTGAAGGACTGGGTCTTCAACCTGTTCCGGAGTTTCAACGATCGTCTTGACCGCAAACGCTCGAATCTTGCCGGTTTCCTTGTCCAGTTCGGCGCGCAGGTTTTCCTGCGTCTTGTAATACTTGCGCGTAGCCACAACGATGGCATCTTCCACCGCGCTTACAACAATTTGCGGATCAATGCCTTTTTCCCGGCTCAACGCGTCGATCGTGTTATAGAGATCACTTGCCATAGATAAACCGACCTTGGAACTCGGACGTCAGATCTCGGACTTCAGACAAACAAGAATGAGTCTTGGAACTTGCCGACGTCTGAGGTCCGACGTCCGCTCTTAAATCTCTGGAACCAGATTCGCCTTCTCGACGTTTTTCAAGTCGATTTCCAACTTGGGCGAAATGTCATCTGGGCGGCGCTTCTTTTTCGCTGCGTTCAAATCCAGGGTCAGTCGCCCTTGTTCAAAATGTTCGAGCCGTCCTTCAAAATGTCGGTTCCCGTTCACCGGCTGCTGCGTCGTCAACTTAATGAGACTTCCGGTGAAGCGCTCGTAATCGGCTGCACGAAATAATTTCCGGTCCAGCCCCGGTGACGAAACTTCCAGTGTGTACGAACCCGGAATTGCATCCTCGACCTCCAGGATTGTGCCGACTTCCCGGCTCACACTCACACAGTCTTCATGAGTCACGCCCGCGGGCCGGTCGATAAAAATGCGAAGCATGCGCGCCTTGCCTCCGCCGCGCAGCTCAACTTCCACCACCTCCAGCCCGCTGGAGGCCGCCACCCGTTCCGCAATCTCACGAATCTTGTCAATATCAAGTGCCATGAAAACAATAACTTAGAACGCAAGATTGCGTTTCCAAAATTGGCCTAAACTAAAAAGTGGGCTTGCGCCCACTGGTGTGTCTCGCCAAGTGCCAGGTAACTACACAACAGTTCCAGATATCAATATACGCCCCGATCTGCCAAAAAACAAACCACCGGGCGAGTCCGCATGACTCGTTTCTAAACCGCAATTCTTGTCGGAAACATGTGGAGACGACCGCTCACGGGGCCCGGCCGAGCGATGCTCGCCAGATTTATTTGGGATCCAGCAAGTCAGTGAAGCCTCGGTCCGCCGCAGAACCGGGGGCCGTCCTCCCCACAGGATTTTGTGCGCGATTTGCCTGAACTTCGAACCGTCTCTAGAATGGAAATCTGTCCTTCACGTCGAGAAACTTATGATTTATTTTCCCGTCCCTGAGGCTCTCACTTTTGATGACGTATTGCTGCTGCCGGCACGCTCGGACGTTGTGCCCGCCCAGGCCAACACTCAAACTCAGCTTACGCGCAACATTCGCCTCAACATTCCCATCATCAGCGCCGCCATGGACACAGTCACGGAGTCCCACATGGCGATTGCGCTGGCCCAGCAGGGCGGAATCGGTATCATTCATCGCAATCTGACTCCGGAGCAGCAAGCCAATGAAGTGGACAAGGTGAAACGCTCGGAGAGCGGCATGATCGTCGATCCGGTCACCATGTCGCCCGACGCCAAGGTTTCCGACGCGCTCGAAATCATGCGGAAATACAAAATTTCAGGTGTGCCCATCACCAAGAACGGAAAACTTGTGGGCATCCTCACCAACCGCGATCTGCGCTTCGAGACCCGCTTCGACATTCCCATCAGCAAGGTAATGACCAAGGAAAATCTGATCACTGTCCCGGTCGGGACCACGCTTGAAGACGCGGAGAACATTCTCCACGAGCATCGCGTGGAAAAACTGCTGGTGGTTGACGACAACTACAACCTCAAGGGCCTGATCACGGTCAAGGACATTCAGAAAAAGTTGAAGTATCCCAACGCCGCCAAAGATTCCCAAGGTCGGCTGCGGGTAGGCGCGGCCATCGGAGCCACCGGCGACTTCCTGGAGCGCGCACAGGAAATGGTGAAGTACAAGGTTGACCTGCTCGCGATCGACAGCGCCCATGGACACTCCACCCGGGTGCTCGAAGCCATTAAACTGGTGAAATCCAAGCTGCCCGAAGTAGATCTGATCGCCGGCAACGTCGGGACCTTCGACGGAGCGTGCGAACTCGCTCGCGCCGGAGCGGATGCGATCAAGGTGGGTATCGGACCAGGCTCAATCTGCACCACGCGGGTCGTCACCGGCGCGGGAATGCCGCAGATGACCGCCATCGCGGAGGCCTACCGCGCGACCAAGGACTCCGGCATTCCGATTGTGGCCGACGGCGGCATCAAATACTCAGGCGACATCACGAAAGCACTGGCCGCGGGCGCCTCGGGTGTCATGATTGGGTCTCTGTTTGCAGGAACTGATGAAAGTCCCGGCGAGTTGATTCTCTATCAGGGCCGCTCGTTCAAATCGTATCGCGGCATGGGTTCCCTGGGAGCGATGGCTTCCGGCTCCAGCGAGCGTTATTTCCAGAACATAGACACCGACGCTTCGACCGCCATGACCGGCGGCACCGATGACGGCAATCGCCTGGGGAAACTTGTCCCCGAAGGAATTGAGGGACGCGTTCCCTACCGCGGTTCAGTCGCCATGATTGTGCACCAGATGGTCGGAGGCTTGAAGTCCGGCATGGGCTATTGCGGTTGCGCCACCGTCCCCGAACTGCTGCAGAAGACGCGATTTGTGCGCATCAGCGGAGCTGGATTGCGCGAAAGTCACGTGCACGATGTGATGATCACCCGCGAGGCTCCGAACTATGCCGTTGAATAGCCGCCGGGAAAGCCGCGCTTGAACGCTGCCCAAAAGCATTTGCTGAAAACCTGGATTGCGGCGATTTTGTGGCTCGGCATCATCGTGAGCGAATCCAGCAATTTTGGCTCCTCCGAACACACCGGCCAATTGCTGTATCCGCTGCTGCACTTTCTTTTTGGACTGGAGCCCGCGCACTTTCCCACATGGCACGCCATCATAAGAAAGAGCGGCCACTTCGTGGGCTATTTCACCCTGAGTTGGCTGCTGTTCCGCGCCTGGCGGGACACTCTCCCATATGCCGGCAAGAACTGGGCAATCCAATGGGCCCGGCTTTCTTTCTTCATGACTGCCCTGGTCGCCTGCCTCGACGAATGGCACCAGACTTACCTTCCCAGCCGGACAGGCAATCTCCACGACGTTCTCCTCGATAGCACAGCAGCACTGATCGCGCAGATCATCCTCTTCCTGATTCTGCGGAAACAAAGCCCGGACTCAATATCGCAACTCGAACCGTCCTGAGAAGTAGATGTGTGGAAGTGAAAGCCGCGAAGCGGCGCCAGAATAAAGCCACGGCGTAAGCCGTGGGTCAGAGCGCGAATGAGTAAGCCCCGAAGGGGCGAAAGAAGGAAGCGTCGCCAACTGATTAATTTGGTGTAAGGGCGGGACGAGGCGAACGGTAAACTGCCCAGGAAAAAGGGCTGACGACCGAAGACTGACGACTGCCCTCAATACATCGAATCGTACTTGGTCACAACCCACCCGAGACCCTTTTTTTCCAGCGTCACCGAGAACAACTCGTCATATGTTCCCTTTTGTCCGGGAGCATCGCGCCGCTTGCCCCGATAGCGAAGGATGCGCAACGGTGGCATGTCCTCCCAATCCGCTATCTCCCAGGAAACCAGAGGATGCAACGCCTCCGAGTCGCAAATGAACGCTGCATATTTCTTACGGTAGTCCTTAGCCCATTCCGCCAGCTCCTCTTTGCATTTTCCGTCACGCATGCTGCGAATAAACTTGGCTGATTCGCGTTCCGACGTACGGTCACGCAACGGATTAAGCGAAATCGAAATGGGAACACCGGAAAGAGAATCGCGTTCCTCCGATCGGCCGAGCACTGGCCCCTGCCCATTCAAGTGCATGAGGTAGCCGAAAAAGACGAGCAGCAGGAGCGCTCCGGCTCCAGCGGCGATACCGATTTGGTTGCGCGAAAAGTCCATGGCCCTCATATCAGTCTAGTGTGAGGGCAGACGAGGACAAGATTACGGCGGATAGACTCCGAGGGACATGTACGACTGGGGTGGGAGCATAAAAAATGGAACGAGCCATAAGCCCGTCCCATCTCTGCTGCCGGTTTGAAAATTACTCTTTTTCTTCCTTGATCTTGTCGGCGCCTTCGGCGTGGTCGACCGGATGCTCGACACCCTGTTGCGACTCGGCTTCGTCCATCGCCCGTTTGGCTTCTTCCGCGCGCTTGGAACGGACCGCTGCTCGCTTCTCGCGTTTTTCTTCCTGCAGCTTTTCGCTGCCCAGAAGCTCGACGAAAGCGGTGTCGGCACCATCCCCTTTGCGCCAACCGGCGCGAACGATGCGCAGGTATCCGCCTTGACGATCGCCAAAACGAGGAGCGATGGTGTCAAAAAGCTTGTCCACCGCGGCGCTCGTCATCAGGTAAGCCAGGGCCAGCCGGCGCGCAGCCAGATCGCCCCTCTTGCCCAGCGTGATCATTTTCTCGACCAGCGGACGCATGGCCTTGGCCTTGGGCACGGTAGTCTCGATACGTTCTTCGAGGAGGAGCGAAGTCACCAGGTTCCGCAGCAATGAGCGGCGATGGCTGGTGTTTCGTCCCAGTTTCCATCCAGCTACTTTGTGACGCATTTGAAATCCTTCAGTTCCTGGTCTCTGGTTTCTAGTTTCCAGTTCCTTGCTCCGGCGCTCCCGCACAATAAGTCTCGTTTGGGAAAACCAGAAACTAGAAACCAGAAACCGGGTGGCGCCCAGCGCCACCCGAAACTGCTTTACAGGTCGTTGTCCGGACCGTACGCCGATGCCGGCAGTACCTGGTTGGAAGTCGGGCCGGGCACGGCATTGCCGTGCTCGTCGATCTTCATGCCCAGGCTCAAACCCATCGACGACAGAATTTCCTTGATCTCGTTCAGCGACTTGCGCCCGAAATTCTTGGTCTTCAGCATTTCGGCTTCGGTCTTCTGGACAAGTTCCCCGATGGTCTGGATGTTGGCATTCTTCAGGCAGTTATAGCTGCGTACCGAAAGCTCCAACTCTTCGACCGACCGGTTCAGGTTCTCGTTCTTGATTTCCGGCTTGCGGTCGTCGGTTGAAGTGGAAGTCTCGATGTCCTCTTCGAAGTTGATGAAGATGTTCATGTGGTCTTTCAACAGCTTCGCCGCCAGTCCGATGGAATCAGCCGGGGTGATGGAGCCGTTGGTCCACACTTCGAGAGTCAGCTTGTCGTAGTCGGTGATCTGTCCAAGACGGGCCGCTTCCACGGTGTAATTGCACTTGCGCACCGGAGAATGTACCGAATCGATGGGAATGAAACCGATGCCGAGATCTTCGTCGAAGTTCTTGTCCGCCGAAACGTAGCCGCGGCCGCGTTTGAGGCGCATCTCCATGTCGAGCTTGCCACCTTCGCTGACGGTCGCGATGTAGACGTCCTTGTCGAGCACCTCGACGTCGGCATCCGCTTCGATCATGCCGGAAGTGACCACGCCAGGCTGATCGCTGCGCAGGTAGATGGCCTTGGGGGCGTCACCACTTAGCTTGAACGGAATCTGCTTTAAGTTGAGGATGATGTCGGTAGCGTCTTCGACCACGCCCTGAATCGATTGGAACTCATGCAGTACGCCTTCGATCTTTACCGCGGTGACCGCAGCTCCTTCGATCGAAGAAAGCATTACACGGCGCAGTCCGTTGCCAATGGTGGTGCCGAAGCCGCGTTCAAACGGCTGGGCCCAGAAAATGCCGTACTTGTCAGTTAAGGTTTCGTTATCGACGGCGAGACGTTTGGGTTTTTGAAATCCCTTCCAAAGCATTACGTTGTTCTCCTTCGGCCGTTTGGCTCAGTCCTGGCATCCCTGAATTGGTCCGCGTACATTTTCAGGTCAAGCGTCAGAGACAGGCTGATCTGGCTCGAATGTTGGGACCGGTAAAAAAACCGTCCTTGGCCTTTGGTCGTCTGTCGTTGGCCAACCAATTGGCCAACGACCTTCGTCGTAGGTCTCAGTCCTTTGATCTAGCCAACGACCAAAGGCCAAGGACCAACGACTTACTTGCTGTACAACTCAACAATCAACTGCTCGTTCACCGGCAGATTGATATCTTCGCGCTTGGGCAGGGCCAAAACCTTGCCTTTATAGTTATCGCGATCGATCTCCAGCCAGTTCGGCGCGTTCTGGTGACTGGCAAATTCCTTCGCCGGCTCCAGGATTGGCAGCTTTTTGCTGCTTTCGCGAATCGCGATCTCCTCGCCCACGCTCACCTGGTACGAAGGAATGTTCACTTTGTGTCCATTCACGTGGACATGACCGTGACGAACCAACTGGCGAGCCTGACGGCGAGACATACCGAATCCGAGCCGGTAGACCACGTTGTCCAGACGACGCTCCAGTTGTTGCAGAAGCACTTCGCCGGTAACGCCCCGGGTCCGCGCCGCTTTCTCGAAGTAATTGCGGAACTGGCTTTCCTGGGTGAAGTAAATGCGCTTGGCTTTCTGCTTTTCACGCAGTTGCAGGCCGTAGCCAACGATCTTGGCTTTACGGTCCTTGCCATGCTGTCCAGGAGCGAAATTACGCTTTTCGATGGGACATTTATCGCTGAAACACTTTGTGCCCTTGAGGAACAATTTCATGCCCTCACGGCGGCAGAGACGGCAGACTGGATCAGTGTAACGGGCCAAGTTATTTCTCCTTGATTAGATGTCCGGTTTACAGGTTTGGCTTCACCCTTCGTCCCGGACCAAACTTCAGTCTTGAGTCTCCCAGTTCAACTGAGAACTGAGAACCGAAAACTGGTTCCTTAATGACAATTCAGTAAATCATTTCGAGTTCCCCGGTTGGCTTCGGAAGGTGCATTCGAAACTGGAAACCAGAAAACCGAACTGTACCTACACTCTCCGGCGCTTCGGCGGACGGCAACCGTTATGCGGAATCGGAGTAGCATCTTTGATATTACGAACCTCAATACCAGCAGCAGCCAGAGCGCGGATCGCAGATTCGCGTCCGGAACCGGGACCGCTCACGCGTACTTCCACGCTGCGCACACCGTGATCGCGCGCCATGCTGGCGGCGTTCTGGGCGGCCTGCTGCGCGGCAAACGGAGTGCCCTTGCGTGACCCGCGAAATCCTAGCGAGCCCGAACTCTTCCACGCCAGAACATTCCCCGCCTGATCGGCGATGGTCACAATCGTGTTGTTAAACGACGCCTGGATGTGGGCAATGCCGTGCGGAACATGCTTCCGCTCTTTTTTCTTAAACGTCTTCTTCTTGCCCTTTTTATCCGGCGCCGCTGCTCCGGTCCCCGCTGCCGCTGGTGCTGCTGGTTTTGCCATATTAGCTTCTAGCTCCTGGTTTTTAGCTTCTAGCCAAGGGCTAGAAGCTAGCAGCTTCTTTTCTAGGTCTTGGCCGTTTTCTTTTTGCCTGCCACGGTGCCTTTACGCGGACCCTTCCGAGTACGTGCGTTGGTGTGGGTTCGTTGTCCCCGGACCGGCAGGTTCCGGCGATGACGATAGCCGCGATAGGAACCGATTTCGATGAGCCGCTTGATGTTCATCGAAACTTCCTTGCGCAGATCGCCTTCGACCAGACCTTCCGCCTCAATGACCTGGCGGATGCGATTGACTTCGTCCTCGCCCAGGTCCTGGATCTTCTTCATGGGATCGACGTTGGCCGCGTCCAGAATGCGCGCGGCGCGCGGATTGCCGATACCGTAGATGTAGGTCAGCGCGATGTTGGTCCGCTTATTGCGCGGAAGATCGACGCCTGCAATACGTGCCATAGTGTCCTCGAATCCTTTAACCCTGGCGTTGCTTGTGTTTGGCAATCACGCAGATCACCCTCACCACACCCTTGCGGTGGATGACCTTGCACTTGTCACAAATCTTCTTTACCGATGCTCGTACTTTCATAAATCAGTCCTTGGCGGTTGGCCTTTGATCGCCGGGCGTTGCCCGGCCCGACCGGGTCAGAGACCCGGTCCCACATGTCATTTATAGCGATACACGATGCGCCCACGGTTCAGGTCGTAGGGCGAAAGCTCCACTGCGACTTTGTCACCGGGCAGAATGCGAATGAAGTTCTTGCGCATCTTCCCCGAGACGTGTGCCAGCACCTGGTGCTTGCTTTCCAGTTCCACCCGAAACATGGCGTTGGGCAGCGGTTCCACCACCGTTGCCATTACCTCAATTGCGTCCTCTTTGCTCATCGACTCCTTAAAATCAGCTCTTAGCTGTTGGCTCTTAGCTAAAAGCCAAGAGCGAAAGGCTAACAGCTGTTTACTGCGTCAAAATCATCGGGCCATCTTTGGTGACCGCAACACAATGTTCGAAGTGGGCGCTGTAGCTGCCATCGGCGGTTACCGCCGTCCACTTGTCGTCGAGCACCCGGGTGCCCGGACTTCCGGAGTTCACCATGGGCTCGATCGCCAGAACCATGCCTTCGCGCAAGCGAGGACCGTGGCCGCGGGTGCCGTAGTTCGGTACCTGTGGCTCCTCATGCAACCGGGTCCCGATGCCGTGCCCGACAAATTCCCGGACGACGCTGAAGCCATTGGCTTCGACAAATTCCTGTACGGAAGCGCCTACATCGCCGACTGCGTTGCCGATCCGCGCCGCTTCGATGCCACGGTAGAGCGAAGCCTCGGTCACTTCCAGCAGCTTAGCCAACTCCGGCGTGATTGAACCATCCACCGGAACCGTGATCGCGGCATCGCCGTAGTAGCCATCCAGCACTACGCCGCAATCGATCGAAACAATGTCGCCGGCCTTCATCACCCGCTTCTCCGAAGGGATGCCATGAACAATCTCTTCGTTGATCGAAGTGCACAGCACGCAGGGATAATCGTAGTATCCCTTGAAGGCGGGCTTGACTCCCAGATCCTTGATCTTCTGCTCGGCCGCGCGTTCCAGATCCATCGTGGTCGCACCCGGCACAACCAGGGCGCGAACATGATTCAGCACCTCGCGCACAATGCCGCCACTGCGCCGCATCTTTTCAATCTCGGCCGCCGATTTACAGACAATCGCCATGAAATCACTTGCTGCCGTCCGGCGCCGAGCGCTGGCTCTCAATTACCTTGAAAATCTGCTCTGTAACTTCATTCACCGGCATGTCGCCGTTGACTGAAACCAGCCGGCCCTTGCGGGCGTAATATTCCGCTACAGGCTTGGTCTGTAGTTCGTAGGCCGCCAGCCGGTCCCGGATGACGTCTTCGCGGTCATCTTCTCGGGTCACCAGCGTGGAACCATCAACATCGCATCGATCAGCAACTTTGGGTGGCTGGGAGTAGACGTTGTAGATCCGTCCACAGACGGGGCAAGAACGGCGTCCGGTGATACGGCGCAACAGCTTATTATAATCCACGTTAATTCGGATCACAATGGGCAGACACTTGCCACGCTTCTCGTTGTCAAAGAACTCGTACTCCAGAAACGCATCCAGCCATCCGGCCTGAGCCGGATTACGCGGAAAACCATCCAGGATAAAGCCGCGCTCGCAATCCGCATTCCGCAGGCGCTGCGCCACCAGTTCGTACATCAGTTCGTCGGGAACAAACTCGCCCCGCGCCATCACGTCCCTGGCTGCTAACCCCAAGGGCGTGCCGCGCTGCACATTCTCGCGGAGCAGGTCTCCCGTGGAAATCTGCGGGATGCGGTAGCCCTCGACGATCTTCTTGGCCTGCGTACCCTTGCCCGCGCCTGGCGAGCCAAGCAGGATGACAGGCCCAATACCGCGTGAGGTTTCCTCCACCATCGCGCTGGTCCTTCCCGCCTCCCGGAACCAATTTCACTCAACCAGCACGATCTTTGCGAGCCTGCTTAAAAAAAATTTGATCGTAAACTCAAGCCTTGTACGTGGCACTGCCGCATGGGCGTAGACGCTCGCGCCCACACATGGCTAGGACCAGGTGCGGCGACCGCGGATCCGTCCACTGCGCGGGGTAAAGCCATCGTAATGGCGCATCACCAACTGAGCTTCGATCTGGGTCACCGTGTCCATGGCGACACCGACCACGATCAGCAGCGATGTTCCGCCGAAATAAAAGTTAACGCCCAACCCATTGGTTACCCATGTAGGCAGCCGCTCGAAGAACGTTCCAATTGGCCCATACAGGTGGTTCAGGTGAATACCGGTGATCATCCATTCCGGAATGAACGAAATGATGATCAGGTACAGCGCTCCCACCAGCGTGATGCGAGTCAGGATCTCGTTGATGTGGTCCGCGGTGCGCTTGCCCGGACGGATGCCCGGAATAAACCCGCCATACTTCCGCATGTTGTCGGCAACCTCATTGGGGTTGAAGACAATCGAGACGTAGAAGTATGCGAAGAAGATGATTCCTACCGCATACAGAAACGTGTACAGCGGCTCGCCCCATCCCAGCCAGCGGATGAGGTCGCCAAAATACCGGTTGTTGCGCAGGCCAGCCGCCAGCGTTTGCGGAAGCGTCAAAATCGATGACGCGAAAATCACCGGCATGACGCCGCCGGAATTTACCCGCAGGGGCAAATGCGTAGACTGCCCGCCCATCACCTTGCGGCCCACCACGCGCTTGGCATACTGCACCGGAATCCGGCGCTCACAGCGCTCCACATATACGATGAAAGCCACGATCAGGACCATCACCCCGATCAGCAGGATCATCGCTGGCGCGGTAAAGGCTCCCCAGGCGTCGGTACGGATCTTGTCGAACAGATCGATAATGCCTCGGGGCAGACCCACCACGATGCCGGCGAAGATCAACAGCGACATGCCGTTGCCCACGCCACGCTCGGTAATCTGCTCGCCCAGCCACATGATGAAAACGCTGCCCGTGGTCAGGGTCAGCATGGTCATCAGAATGAAAGCCGGTCCGGGATGGATCACGAAGTCCCCGCCGCGCTGCAACTGCCAGGCGATACCGAAGGACTGAACCGCACTCAAACCGAAAGTGAGATAGCGCGTCCACTGCGTAATCTTTTTGCGCCCCAGTTCGCCTTCCTTCTGCAACTTGGCGAGCGGCTCATAGACCACGGTCAGCAACTGAAGAATGATCGAGGCCGTGATATAGGGCATGATGCCCAGGGCGAAAATCGTCAGGCGACGCAACTGTCCGCCGGAAAACAAATCGACGAAACCCAGCAGGCTGCCTTTGTTATTCTCGAAAAATTGCTGGAGCTTGTCCGCATTCACACCCGGCGTGGGAATGTGTCCGCCCAGGCGATACACCGCCAACAACCCAAGCGTGAACAAAATGCGCTTGCGCAAGTCCGGAATGCGAAATACGTTCGCCAGTTTTTCCAGCATGAGCTACAGAACCTCGAACGTGCCGCCAGCCTTGGTGATTTTTTCCTGAGCTGACTTGGAAAATTTGTGGGCATACACGGTGAGCGCGATCGTCAACTCGCCGTCTCCCAGCACTTTCACCGGATGCTTGCCTTTGATGACCCCGGCCTTGCGCAATACGTCGGGCGTGATGTTGGTCTCGCCCAACTCCGCCAGCCTCTCCAGATTCACGATGCTGAATTCCTGGCGGAAGATGTTGGTGAATCCGCGCTTGGGCATGCGGCGATGCAATGGCATCTGGCCGCCTTCAAAGCCGCGCATCATTCGCGAACCGCTGCGCGAGCGCTGGCCTTTGTGTCCGCGGGCGGAGGTTTTTCCCATACCCGATCCCATGCCGCGGCCTACCCGCTTCTTGTTTGCCGTCGCCTTCTTTGGTGCGCGAATATTCGAAAGGTTCATAAATAAGCTCTCAGCTCTCAGCTTTCAGCTGTCAGCTTCATCGCTCTGGTTTTACTGAGAGCTGATAGCTGAGAGCTGAGAGCTTGGTTAAACGATCTCCACCAGGTGAGGAACCTTTGCCACCATGCCGCGAATCGCGGGATTGTCCGGCCGCTCGATCACCTGATTCAATCTTGTGAAACCCAGACCCTTGACTACCAGTTTCTGTTGTACCGGAGCGCAAATGGCGGAGCGCACCCACTTCAAATGGATCTTGGCGCTGCTGCCTGTGTATGTTTTCTTGGCCAATTTGTTGGGCATGATTACAGTTCCTCGACCGACTTGCCGCGCATGGCAGCGACATCGCTGCGGTTTTTCAAATGCTTCAGCGCATCGAATGTCGCCTTGATGACGTTGTGCGGATTGGTGGTGCCAATCGATTTCGTGAGCACGTTCTGAATGCCCGCCGAAGTCATGACCGCGCGTACCGCGCCGCCGGCAATGACTCCCGTACCTTCCGGAGCCGGCTTCAGCAGCACTCGTCCCGAACCGTAACGTCCCAGCACCAGGTGCGGAATGCTGGTCTGCGTCAGGTTGACCCGCATCAGGTTCTTTTTGGCCGACTCAATTCCCTTGCGAATGGCCTGGGGAACTTCCTTCGCTTTCCCCGAACCATAACCGACCACCGCGGCACTGGGATCCCCCACCACGACCAGCGCTGCAAAGGAGAGGTTCTTGCCGCCCTTGACGACTTTGGTCACGCGGTTGATGGAGACCACCTGGTCTTTCAACTGGTACGAATTTGCATCCAGCTTCTTAATTACTGTTGGCATCAATCCTCATTTGGTAATTGAGTCATTTTGTAATTGAGTAATTTGAAACCGAACGCACGATTTTCAATTACCCGATTTCTCAATTGCCCAATTATTCAATTCTCTCTAGAACTGCAGCCCGGCTTCGCGGGCGGAATCGGCCAGGGCCTTGACCCGTCCGTGATAAATGTAGCCGCCCCGGTCGAATACGACTTTCTCGATCCCTTTGGCTTTCGCACGTTCGGCAATGTTTTTGCCCACGCTCTTGGCCGCAGCCAGGTTGCCTCCGGTACGCTTCTCGCTTTTTTTGCCTTCAGCGGAGTTGGCGGATACCAGAGTCGCGCCCTTGAGGTCGTCGATCAACTGGACGTAAATATGGTTCAACGAGCGATACACATTCAGCCGCGGACGCTCGGAGGTGCCAAGCACCTTTTTGCGGATACGCTTATGAACGTGCCGCCGATTCGCATTCTTCGATGTCTGGGTCAGCATTTTTTAGTCCTTGGCCATTGGTCGTTGGTCGTTGGCAAAAGCCAAAGATCACGACTCTCAAATATTGCCGATGGAACCACGCATCCCTCGCCGTTCGGAGTTGGCCAACGACCAGGGGCCAACGGCCAACGACGGGTTACTTCGCTCCGGTCTTACCAACCTTCTTCTTCAAGCGCTCGCCCACATAACGTACGCCCTTGTTCTTGTACGGATCGGGCGGACGCAGGCTGCGCATCTCGGCGGCGACCTGTCCAACTTTTTGGCGGTCGATGCCGGTGACGCTCAGCTTGGTCTGCTTCGGATCCACGGTCGCTTCAATTCCCACCGGCAACGGATACTCAATCGGATGCGAATAGCCCAGGCTGAAGACTACCGTGGTCTTGCCCTTGAGCTCGGCGCGATATCCGATGCCGACGATTTCCAGCTCGCGGGTCCAGCCCCTGGTTACGCCTTCAACCGCGTTGTTGACCAAAGCACGGGCCAGTCCGTGGACAGCCGCCTGCGAGTCGTTCTCGCGGATTGCCACCAGGTTGCCATCCTGCTGCTCAATGCGGATGCCGCGCGGCAGCTGCGTATCCAGCTTGCCCTTGGGCCCCTGCACGTTCACCATGGTGCCCTCAAGCTTCACCACGACTCCCTTGGGGAGCGGTATCGGTTTTCTTCCAATTCTTGACATAAGATCAGCTCTTAGCCTTTAGCTCTTAGCTTTCTACACTTCGCTCGGTGCCGCTCAGTCCTTGGCTAAAAGCTAAAGGCTAAGGGCTAAGAGCTGTTTCATCCCTACCAAATCTCGCACAACACTTCGCCGCCGACACCTTGCTTGCGCGCCTGGCGTCCAGTCATGACGCCGCGGGGCGTGGTCAGGATGTTGATGCCCATGCCGCCCAGCACGCGCGGGATCTCGCTGCGCCGCACGTAGACGCGGCAGCCCGGGCGGGAGACCCGCTCGACGTTCGAGATCGCAGCTTCGTTGTTGGTGCCGTACTTCAAATAAATGCGCAAGACCTTGTGGCCTTCCTCTTCCGCCGGCTTGAAATTGGAGATGTAGCCTTCCTCTTTGAGGATGCGGGCAATCTCCAGCTTCAGTTTGGAAGCAGGAATGTCAACTTTCTGGTGGCGAGCGCGTATCGCGTTGCGAATGCGCGTCAGCATGTCTGCGACCGGATCGGTCAAATTCATCGTTTGCTTCTCCTCCGCCGCCCGTTTGCTTCGGTCCCACTTGCCGTGCACCGAAGAACCCGCGGCGACGCTTCCACCCCAACCTGTTACCCGGCGTAAATTACTCCGGACCCGGGTGCCCCATCTTCGCGCGGTTTTCGCGCAAAGGTGGGATTCATTAATGAATTCCTACCAGGACGACTTCGAAACCCCGGGAATCTCTCCCCGCAAGGCCAGACCGCGGAAGCACAACCGGCAAATGCCGAACTTGCGCAGATATGCCCGCGGACGTCCGCACAGCTTGCAGCGGTTATGGCGGCGCGACGAAAACTTCGGCCTCGGCCCCTTGCCCCGTGCTTTGTCAAACTTTGCTTCGATCTTTGCGTCTTTTACTCTTTTTGCTGTAGTCAATTTGCTTTCAGCTCCTGCTTCTGGCCCAGCTCTCAGCTGTCAGCCGTCAGCTCTCAGTTAAATCCTGCCAACTCCAAATCTATTCAAACCGCAATCAGTTCGCCCGGAACGGCATGCCCAGATGCTTCAGCATCACTCGAGCCTGGTCGTCATTGGCCGCCGTCGTCACGATGGTGACGTTCATCCCTTTGGTTTTGTCCACCCGGGAATAATCGATCTCGGGAAAAATCAGCTGGTCATGCAAGCCCAGGGTGTAGTTGCCGCGCCCGTCAAACGACTTGGTCGAAACGCCCTTGAAGTCGCGTACCCGGGGCAGCGCCACGTTCAACAGCCGGTCCAGAAATTCCCACATACGGTCGCCGCGCAATGTGACCATGGCGCCGATGGCCTGTCCTTCACGCACCTTGAAAGCCGCAATCGATTTCTTGGCCTTGGTGGTAATCGGCTTCTGGCCCGTGATTTGTCCCAGCTCGTTGACCGCGGGATCGAGGATCTTGGCATTCTGCGTGGCTTCCCCGATGCCCATGTTGACCACAATCTTGTTGATGTGCGGCACTGCCATGGGATTCTTGAGATCAAATTCCTTCATCAGCGCAGGCGCAACCTCAGCCTGGAATCGGCTCTTGAGCCGTGGCGTCTCCTTGGAGCTGTGATGCGACACCGCCGCCTTCGATTCGACCTGCTTTTCGCTCTGTCTCTCTCGTTTTTCTTTTGCCATTTGCTTGCATTGCCTTCTCTCACGGTGTCGGGGTGCTGGATGCAGCTTTCAGCTATCGGCGCTTAGCCCTTAGCTCTGAAAATCCAGCGTTTACCGTTGCGTGAGTTCCTTCAAAAATCTAGATTTTCCGTGTCCCGGCTAAAGAGCCAGGAGCTAACAGCTATTTGTCCAGCGTCGCCCCGCACTTGCGGCAGACCCGCACCTTGCGCTCGCCCTGGAACTCATGCCCGATGCGCACCGGCCGCTTGCAGCTGGGACACATCACACCCACGTTCGAAATCGCAATCCGGCTCTCCTGCTCGGCGATGCCGCCTTTCACGTTGCGCTGCGGATTCGGGCGTACATGCTTCTTGACCAGCATGACGTGCTCCACCAGCACCTTGGCGTCATTGGGGAAAATCCGCAGTACGCGGCCTTCTTTTCCTTTATCGCGACCGCTAATGACGCGCACCATGTCATTGCGCTTGATATCGACCCGCTTGTTCGCTCTTTCAACTGTCTTCATGATTCTCAGTTCCCAGCTCTCTTAATTTCGGGCGCCGCTTAAAGTACTTCCGGCGCCAGCGACACGATCTTCAAAAACTTGCGCTCGCGCAGTTCGCGAGCCACCGGTCCGAAGACGCGGGTCCCGACTGGCTCGCCGGCGTCGTTGATCAGAACCGCCGCGTTACTGTCAAAGCGGATGTAAGTACCGTCGCGCCGCCGATGTTCCTTGCGGGTTCGCACGATGACCGCTTTCACCACTTTGCCCTTTTGCACCTGCCCTTCCGGGGCAGCTTCTTTCACGCTGGCGGTGATGACGTCACCCAGTCCGGCATTCAGGCCGGTCGAACCGCCAAGCGGCAGAATCATCTGCAGCTTGCGCGCGCCGGAGTTATCGGCGACCTCGAGCATCGATCTCATCATCACTGCCATAAACGTATCTCCCTGATGCTCTTTAATGCTCTCTTACGAAAAATGTCCGGTTAGCTGACTTCCGCGACCTTGGTTTCCGGTACCAGCGCAGATTTCCGGACGACTTCCTTCAGCCGCCACCGCTTCAACTTGGATAAAGGACGAGTCTCTTCCAATCGCACCACATCGCCGACGTGGGCCACATTCTTCTCGTCATGGGCGTAAAACTTCTTGGCCTTCGAAACCACCCGGCCATAGAACGGATGCGCCTTTTTGCGCACCACCTGCACCACGATGGTCTTGTGCATGCGGCTCGAGACCACTTCGCCCACCACGATCTTGCGCCGTCCCGCCTGCGCCGGTTGCTCGGAATGCGTAGCTTGTGTCTTGGTTTCAGCCATACTACTTTTTCTCCGTTCCGCTGGTGGTGGCCAGTTCCCGCTCCCGGGCGATGGTCTTGACCCGCGCAATGTCCCGGCGCAAGCCGCGAATCTTCTTCAGGCTTTCGGTCTGGCCCATATTGAGCTGGAACTTCAGCTTGAATAGCTGGTCGCTGAGATCGCGCTCCTGCGAGACCAGTTCGTCAGCCGTCAGATTTCGTACTTTGTCAGATTTCATATCGATTCAGCCTTCGTAACTCCAGCTTCAATTCCAAAGTCTCAATGCGCCGTTTTTAGTGAATGCCTTCGCGCTTCACAAACACTGTCCGCAAGGGCAGCTTGTGCGAAGCCAGACGCATGGCCTCGGTGGCATCGGTCTGCGAGACCCCTTCCATTTCGAACAGAATCTTGCCCGGCCGGACCACCGCAACCCAATGATCGGGCGCGCCTTTGCCTTTTCCCATGCGGGTTTCGGCTGGCTTCTTGGTGACCGGCTTGTCCGGAAAAAGGCGGATCTGGATCTTGCCCCCGCGCTTGACGAAGCGGGTCATGGCCACGCGCGCCGCTTCAATCTGGCGGTCGGTGATCCATCCCGGCTCCAGCACCTTGAGGCCGAAATCGCCGAAAGCCAACTGGCTACCACGCCAGGCCTTTCCGGTCATACGTCCGCGCTGCTGCTTGCGGTACTTTACTTTCCTTGGCATTAACATAGAATTCAGCTCTCAGCTTTCAGCAAAACTTCCTAGAACGCGCCTGCTTGCTGCGGTTCGCGCTTTTTGGCCGGCAAAATTTCGCCTTTGTAGACCCAGCACTTCACTCCAATGACGCCGTAAGTGGTGCGGGCTTCGGTAAATCCGTAATCAATATCGGCGCGCAGCGTGTGCAGCGGCAGACGGCCCTGCAGATACCACTCCGAGCGCGCGATTTCATTCCCATTCAGGCGGCCACTCACCCGGACCTTGATTCCTTTGCAACCGAAACGCAGCGCCGAATCCACCGCTTTGCGCATGGCGCGGCGGAAGCCGACACGTTTTTCCAGTTGCAGCGCAATCGATTCCGACACCAGTTGCGCATCCAGTTCAGGCTTGTGAACTTCCTGGATATCGATATAAACCTCGCGGCCGGTACGCTTCTGCACGTCGCCCTTGAGTTTGTCGATCTCTGCGCCCTTGCGTCCGATGATGATGCCGGGCCGGGCCGTCTTGATAATGACGCGCAGCTTGTTGCCGGGACGCTCGATTTCAATCGAACTGACGCCAGCAGACTTGAGCTTATCTTTCAGCTCATTGCGCAGCTTGACGTCTTCGAGCAACAGCTTGTCGTAATCGCGCTCCACAAACCAGCGCGACTTCCAGGGCTTGGTATAGCCCAGCCGAAAACCGTAGGGATGAACTTTTTGTCCCATTATCTGGCTCCTACTTTCTTCTTGCCCGCGGGCGCTTTACGCTTGGCGCCAGCCTTGGCCTTACCCCGGACTGGAGACTTCGCGGCCGCAGATTCTTCGCCAACCACTGTCGCCAATCCTTCGCCACTCTTGCCCCGCTCGGCCAGGACGATCTCGATGTGAGCGATGCGGCGCACGTAACGGAACGCCCGTCCCATCGGCGCCGGACGAATGCGCTTCATGCGCGGCCCGTCGTTCGCGATAGCGTTCTTGACATACAGCTTGTCGATATCGACGTCGAGGCCCTTTTCGCTGCTCAGATAGTTCGCATTCTCGAGGGCCGAACGCAGCAGCTTCTCCACTGTCGCCGCCACCCGCTTTTTGGTGAAGACGAGGATGTTGAGCGCATCTTCCACCCTTTTGCCCTTGATCAGATTCAGTACCAGACGCGCCTTCTGCGGCGACACCCGGGTAAAGCGGACTTGAGCTCGAAATTCCATCCTGATCTCCTAAAAAACGGTCGCCTACGCCTTGGGCGCTGCCGGCGCGGACGAGATCGCTCCCGGACCGCCCGGCGCGCTGGCTGGACGAGCCGCGCTTTCCGTGGCTGCCCGCATCGAGTGACCCTTGAACTGGCGGGTGAAACTGAATTCACCCAGCTTGTGACCCACCATGTTTTCGGTGATGTACACCGGAATAAACTTCTTTCCGTTGTGCACCGCGATGGTGTGCCCCACCATCTCCGGAATGATGGTCGAGCGCCGCGACCAGGTGCGCAGCACTTTCTTCTCATTGCGCGCGTTCATGCCGTCCACCCGCGCTTGCAGGTAGCCATCCACGAACGGACCCTTCTTGGTTGAACGTGCCATAAAGTCAGCTTCTAGCTGTTAGCTCCTAGCTAAATCTAAAACCTATTTGCTTTTGCCGACGTCTGCCGTCTGACGTCCGCTCTTCTACTTCTTACCTCTGCGGTTCACGATGAACGCGTCCGTGCGCTTGTTGTTGCGTGTCTTGTAGCCGCGTGTCGGCTGGCCCCACGGCGTGACCGGATGTCGGCCGCCTGAGGTTTTGCCCTCACCACCGCCGTGCGGATGGTCGACCGGGTTCATGGAGACACCGCGGTTTACCGGACGCCGCCCCAGCCAGCGCATGCGACCGGCCTTACCGATCGTGATGTTTTCATGGTCGAGATTGCCGACCTGACCGACCGTCGCCATACAATCCTGCGAAACTTTGCGAGTCTCGCCGGAAGGCAGCTTGATCAGGGCATACTCGGCTTCCTTCGCCACCAACTGCGCCGAACCGCCCGCCGAACGCACCATCTGCGCGCCCTTGCCAGGTTTCAATTCAATATTGTGAATCGTGGTGCCGGGCGGAATATTTTTCAAGGGCAACGCATTGCCCACCAGAATGTCCGCCTCCGGACCGCTGACCACCTTCTGTCCGACTTTCAAGCCGTCGGGCTGCAGAATGTAGCGCTTCTCGCCGTCCGCGTACGCGAGCAAGGCGATGCGCGCGGAACGGTTGGGATCGTATTCGATCGAAGCCACCGTCGCCGGTATCCCGCTCTTGTCGCGCTTGAAGTCGATCAGGCGCAGCTTGCGCTTGTGACCGCCGCCGCGATGCCACATCGTGGTGTCGCCGCTGTTGCGGCGTCCGCCAGTGCGCTGCTTGGGCTCGACCAGCGGCTTATGCGGATGCCGGGTCGTGATGTCATCATTGACCAGCGTGGTCCGGTAGCGCAACGTCTGCGTAGTCGGTCGGTATGTCTTAATTGGCATAAAAATCAGCTCTTTGCTTCTAGCTGTTGGCTTCTAGCTTTTTCCTGCCGCCGCATGCGTTCGGTTTGGCCAACGACCAACAACGAACGACCAACGGCGAATTAAAGATTCTGTGCGTATTCCGGCATTTTTTCTCCGGACCTTAAACGTACGTACGCTTTTTTCCAGTCGGGACGGTAGCCGGCAAACTTTCCCCGGCGGCGTTCTTTTCCTGGATAGGTGGCGGTGCGAACGGACTGCACTTTCACCTTGAAAATCGACTGCACCGCTAGCCGGATCTCGGTCTTGGTTGCGGCCGGAGCTACCTGAAAGACCAGCGTGTTCTGGTTTTCCTTGATGGCCAGGCCTTTTTCCGTGATCACCGGACGGCGAATAATCTGATATGCGGATTTCATCAGGCGACCTCCGCCGCTTTTTCATGACGGGCCCGGCGCCGCGGAGCGCGAGTGGCTTTCTTGCTGCTCTCTTCAGGCTTGTCTTTCGCCTTGCGCTTCGACGTCGCGTTTTTCAGCGAAACCTGAAGGGCCTCAATTGCCGGCTGCGAGAAAATCGCGCGATCATAACGCAGCAGATGATAAGGATGAACCGCCGTGCTGTTCACCAGTTCCACCCCATCCAGATTGCGCGAGCTCAGCGCCAGGTTGCGATTGCTGTCCCGTCCTGCTTCAACCAGCAAAGTCGTCGTTTCAACCTTCAGCGCGTTCAAAGCCTGACGGAAGAGCTTGCTTTTCGGCTCCTTCACATCAAACGCGTTGACCACGATCAACTTGCCGTCGGCAAACTTTGAGGCCAGTGCCGAACGCAGCGCGCCCATCAACTTCTTGCGCGGGAAGGCGTAGTCATACGAGCGTGGTTGCGGTCCGTGAACCGTGCCGCCGTGCCGCCACAGTGGTGACCGGATGGAGCCGACGCGGGCACGTCCCGTACCCTTCTGCTTCCAAAGTTTCTTGCCGGCACCGGAGACCAGCTTCTTGTTCTTGGTGGCGTGAGTGCCGGCACGCTGTGCGGCGCGGTAGTGCTTCACCGCTTCCCACAGCAGGTCTTCATTGACCGCGCCGAAAACCTCATCGGCCAGATCAAGCGTGCCGACCTTCTCTCCGCTCAAATTATGAATATCGATAGTTGCCATATGTCTTCCGTGTTGCGTTGGCCGACGACCGAAGTCCGACGACCGACGACTGACTCTAAGCTTTCTTGGCCGCTCGCTTCGCCGCCTTCAACGGATCCACCGTAGCCGAACCACCGAATCCGCGACGCTCTCTGGGTGGCTTCTTGGATTTCGTAATCACCAGATATCCGCCGTTCGGTCCGGGCACACTGCCTTCTACTACCAGCAGATTTTCGTCCTTGTCCACACCGAGCACGCGCAGGTTGCGCTGAGTTACGCGATCGACGCCCATGTGTCCCGACATGCGCATGCCCTTGAACACGCGCGACGGGAACGCCGAAGAACCAATCGAACCCGTGATCTGGAACATCGAACCGTGCGACTTGGGTCCGCCAGCAAAGTGATGACGCCGCACGACTCCGGCGAAGCCACGTCCCTTGCTGATGCCGACGATGTCCACAAACTTCTCGCCGTCAAATATATCGACCAGGACTCGATCGCCAGCTTTTACCGCGACTGCCTCTTCTGCTTTTTCGACTTCAATCGGCACTTCGCGGAGAAATTTCACCGGAGGCAGATTGTTCTTCCCCAGATGGCCCTTCATCGGCTTGGTCAGGCGCGATTCCTTCATGAACTCGACCAGACCGATTTGCGCCGCGTCGTATCCGTCGCGAGTCTGGGTCTTGTGCTGTGTAATCACGCACGGCCCCGCCTGCAGAACGGTGGCCGGATGCACATCGCCCTTGTCGTCGAAGAGCTGCGTCATGCCGACTTTTTTTCCCAGAATTCCGGTTACTTTTGCCATTTCAATTCTTCTCCGCGAGCTGTATCAGCTCAAGCTGACCGCTGAACGCCGACGGCTATTTGTGTTCCTTGCCAAAAGCTTTGATCTCGACGTCCACACCCGCGGGCAGATCGAGCTTCATCAGGGCGTCCACCGTCTGCTGCGTAGGCTCGAGAATATCGAGCAGACGCTTGTGGGTGCGGATCTCGAACTGCTCGCGCGACTTCTTGTCCACGTGGGGAGAACGCAACACGCAGTATTTGTTCTTCATCGTGGGCAATGGAATCGGGCCCGCGATTTGCGCCCCGGTGCGCCGCGCTGTATCGACAATTTCACCCGTGGACTGGTCCAGGATGCGGTAGTCGTACGCCTTCAGCCGGATTCGGATTCTTTCTTTTCCAACCATGTTTCACTCTTTCACTCTCCCGGCTCACCGGAAGAAAAGAACTGGCGGCATGTTTCAAGCCGCTTGAATGCAGCCTCTAGCTTCTAGCTCTTGGCTTCTCGCTCAATCCATCTAAGAACTGAGAACCGACAACGAACAACTGGTTTTTATTTCTCAGTTCTTTTCAACCAAACTGAAACTTACTGAATAATCTCGCTGATCGTTCCAGCGCCTACCGTGTGCCCGCCTTCGCGAATGGCAAAGCGCAAGCCTTTTTCCATCGCCACCGGCGTAATCAGTTCAATCACCAGCTGCACGTTGTCGCCCGGCATCACCATCTCGGTCGCCGCCGGCAACTCCGCCACTCCCGTCACATCCGTCGTCCGCAAGTAGAACTGCGGGCGATAGCCTTTAAAGAATGGCGTGTGCCGTCCACCTTCTTCTTTGGTCAGAATGTAGACCTCAGCTTTGAATTTGGTGTGAGGAGTAATGGACCCGCCCTTGGCCAGCACCATGCCTCGCTCCACATCTTCTTTCGCAATGCCGCGCAGCAGCAATCCGGCATTGTCGCCCGCCAGGCCTTCGTCCAACTGCTTCTTGAACATCTCGACGCCAGTCACGACCGTCTTGCGGGTATCGCGGAAGCCGACGATTTCCACTTCTTCGCCAACCTTCACCTTGCCGCGCTCGATTCTGCCAGTCACCACCGTGCCCCGGCCCGAGATCGAAAAAATATCTTCGATCGGCATCAGGAACGGCTTGTCCAGTTCACGCGCCGGTTGCGGTATCGCCTTGTCCACCGATTCCATCAGCTCGTCAACCTGCTTCTCCCACTTGGCTTCGCCATTCAGCGCGCCCAGAGCCGACAGCCGCACCACCGGCACATCGTCTCCCGGAAACTGATAGGTCTTCAGCAACTCGCGCACTTCGAGCTCAACCAGGTCAAGCAGTTCAGGGTCGTCAACAGCGTCACATTTATTGAGCGCGACCACGATGTAAGGCACACCCACCTGCCGCGCCAGCAGCACGTGCTCCCGGGTCTGCGGCATCGGACCGTCAGTGGCGGCTACGACCAAGATCGCGCCATCCATCTGGGCCGCGCCCGTGATCATGTTCTTGATGTAATCCGCGTGGCCGGGACAGTCGACGTGGGCATAGTGCCGGTTCGCCGTCTCATACTCCACGTGCGCCGTGGCAATGGTGATGCCGCGCGCCTTTTCTTCCGGCGCGTTATCAATCGAGTCAAACGACCGGAACTGGATCTTCGGGTTGTGCTTCGACAACACCTTGGTGATGGCCGCCGTCAACGTGGTCTTGCCATGGTCAATGTGACCAATCGTCCCTACGTTGCAGTGCGGCTTATTGCGATCAAATTTCTCTTTCGCCATTTCCTAAGCTCCGTATGCCTTGTTCGTGTGTCGCGGGCAGCCCGCCCGCGGCTTTCGCTTACCGCTTGGTGTTGCCTTGCGCCTTGCCGATGATCTCGTCCGCCGCGCTGCGCGGCACTTCTTCGTAGCGCGCAAAATGCATCGAATATTCAGCGCGCCCTTGCGTGCTGGAGCGCATGTGGGTGGCATAGCCAAACATTTCAGCCAGGGGCACAATCGCCTTGATTACCTGCGAACCGGCGCGATGCTCCATGCCTTCGATCCGACCGCGGCGCGAACTCAGATCGCCCATAATGACTCCGGCGTAATCTTCCGGCGTGACCACTTCCACCGCCATCACCGGCTCCAACAGCACCGGAGAAGCTTTGCGGGCAGCCTCTTTGAAAGCCATCGAACCGGCAATCTTGAATGCCATTTCGTTCGAGTCAACATCGTGATAGCTGCCGTCGTACAGGGTGGCCTTCACGTCAACCATGGGATAACCAGCCAGAATTCCGCCTTCCAGAGCTTCTTTAATGCCCTGATCGATCGGCTTGATAAATTCTTTCGGTACCGATCCACCCGTGACGTCGTTGACGAACTCGTAGCCCATGCCAGCGGGTTGCGGATCGAGATAAATCTTGGCGTGGCCATACTGGCCTTTACCACCGGTCTGGCGGATGTATTTGCCTTCGGCCTGTGCGTGCTTGCGAATGGTTTCGCGATACGCCACCTGTGGCTTGCCGACGTTGGCTTCAACTTTGTACTCACGCATCATGCGGTCGACGATGATTTCGAGATGCAACTCGCCCATACCGCTGATGATAGTTTGTGCGCTGTCCGGGTCGGTGTGAACCTTGAAGGTGGGATCTTCCTGGGCCAGCTTGGAAAGAGCCATGCCCATTTTTTCCTGATCAGCCTTGGTCTTGGGTTCGACCGCGACCGAAATCACGGGAACCGCAAACGTAATCGACTCGAGCGCGATGGGATGCTTTTCGTCGCAAATCGTGTCCCCGGTTGAAACGTTCTTCAGGCCCACTGCGGCGCAAATATCGCCTGCCAGAATTTCACTGATGTCTTCGCGCTTGTTGGCGTGCATCTTCAGCAGACGGCCAATGCGCTCGCTACGTCCGCGTCCGGTGTTGAGAACTGAGTCACCGGATTTGAGCTGGCCAGAGTAGACGCGAATAAAAATCAACTGGCCGACGAACGGATCGGCCATGATCTTGAAAGCCAGCGCGGAAAATGGCTCGCTGTCTGCCGGTTTGCGCGTGATCGCTTCGGCATTATCGGGATTCACGCCTTTGACTTCGCCGGCATCGAGCGGCGATGGCAGGTAATCAACTACCGCGTCCAGTAATGGCTGGACACCTTTATTCTTAAAGGCAGTGCCGACGACTACCGGGAACAATTTCAGAGCTATGGTCGATTTACGCAGCGACGCGCGCAGTTCAGCAGGAGAAATAGTCTCGCCTTCGAGGAACTTGTGCAGAATCTCGTCGTCATTTTCCGCGACGGCTTCAACCAGCGCGGTATGAAATGCTTCCGCTTTCTTCTGCAGTTCCGCGGGGATTTCGCCAGTAATGTACTCAGCGCCGATCGTGTCATTTTCCCAGAGAATCGACTTCATCTCGATGAGATCGACTACGCCCTTGAACTTGTCTTCTTGTCCGATTGGAATCTGGATCGCTACGGGCTTGGCATTGAGGCGCTTGCGGAGGGTATCAACGGCATGCTCGAAATCGGCGCCCATCTTATCAATCTTGTTGATAAAACAGATTCTGGGGACGCCGTATTTATCGGCTTGACGCCAGACTTTTTCCGATTGCGGCTGCACCCCATGGACGGCATCAAACACCGCCACCGCGCCATCCAGCACACGCAATGACCGTTCCACTTCGGCGGTAAAATCCACGTGGCCGGGCGTATCAATAATGTTGATGCGAATGTCGCGCCAGGTGCAGGTGGTAGCGGCGGATGTGATGGTGATGCCGCGCTCCTGCTCCTGCTCCATCCAGTCCATAGTGGCAGTGCCTTCGTGGACCTCTCCGATGCGATGCGTCTTTCCCGTGTAGAAAAGGATGCGCTCGGTCGTAGTGGTCTTGCCGGCATCAATGTGGGCCATGATGCCGATGTTTCTGCACCGTTCTAATGGAACTGTTCTTGACACAGCTTTTTTCTTCTCTTCCTTGCGAGATTCTGGTTCGCCTACGATGTTGGTTCCGCTACCCATCTAATTCAACTCTTAGCCTTCAGCTCGAACCTTATTCTCCCAGCTCAAAGCTAACGGCTAAGAGCTGCCCGCCTACCAGCGATAGTGCGCGAAAGCCTTGTTCGCCTCTGCCATGCGATGCACATCTTCCTTCTTCTTGATAGCCGCACCGCGATTGTTACTGGCATCGAGCAATTCATTGCTCAACTTGTCGACCATCCCTTTTTCGGCGCGCCCGCGGGAATAAATAATCAGCCAGCGAATCGCCAACGACGTACGCCGGTCGGCATTTACTTCCACCGGAACCTGATAGTTGGCCCCACCCACGCGACGGCTCTTCACTTCAAGCAGCGGCTTGGCGTTTTCGACTGCCTTCTTGAACAGCTTAAGAGGCTCGTCGCCGCCTTTTTCCTGGAGCTTGGTCAACGCCTCGTAGAAGATGCCTTCCGCAGTGCTCTTCTTGCCCTGCCACATCATGGAGTTGACGAATTTCGTAACCAAGTCAGACCCGTAGACCGGATCGGCTTCCACTTTCCGCTTTGCGATATATCCTTTTCGAGGCATTTAACCTTCTTGCTCCTGGCTCTTAGCTTCTAGCTTTGAGCTGCCGGGCGAAAACGATCTTGCTCGCCCTGAATTTTTTGGCTGACGACGACTGCCTTCTACGCCTTCGGTCTTTTCGCTCCGTACTTCGAGCGGCTCTGCTTGCGGCCGGCTACACCGACTGCGTCCAGGGTGCCGCGGATCACGTGATAGCGCACGCCCGGGAGATCCTTCACACGGCCGCCGCGAATCAGGACGATCGAGTGCTCCTGCAGATTGTGACCAACGCCTGGAATATAAGTCGTAACCTCGATCCCGTTAGTCAACCGCACGCGGGCGACTTTACGCAGCGCCGAGTTCGGCTTCTTCGGGGTCTGGGTGTAGACGCGGGTGCAGACACCGCGCTTTTGCGGGCATCCCTGCAAGGCCGGGCTGGCCGTCTTGTACCGCGGACGTTTGCGTCCGCTGCGCACCAATTGATTAAAAGTAGGCATAGTGTCCTGGTGCTCCTGATTCCTGGCGCTGCACTTCCCGAACGCTTCTCCCGGCAGCATCCTTACAGGCACGCAGGCGGAATGACGCAGCATCTTCTATTCCCCGATTTCAGGGACTGGAGGGCGGAAACGCCATCCATGATTCCCGCAGCGCAAGCGCCGCTAGGAGATTTTAGTTTCCCGTTCAGAACTAAGCCGCCGACGGTGGCACCAAGCCCGAAACTTCCGGGAGCTGCTCCGTTTCGTCAGCACCGTCTCGCATAGCCTTTCAACGGGTGAAAGGTGATCGCAGGACGTTTTCAGCGAGGACGCTTCCGCTTGTCGTTCAGCGGAGACGTTTGTTGCTAAAGCTCAGCTGCATTTTCCGGGCTTCCGCTCGCGCATCAACGCGACGAGGATAACCCACTGCGTACAGGTAAGCCAGACTTTGCTCGCGGAACCTTATAAATATAGCAACTGATTGCACACATCGTCAATAACACTTGGTGGCTCGGATCGAATTTTCAGCCCAGATGAAAAGGTCGTCCCGAGCTTGCGAAGGATCTGGCGCGGGACGGACATGCATGATGATGCGCTATCGCCCGATCCTTCACTACGAAAAGCCGTTTAGGATGCCGTCGCGGTAAGGTTTTTTTCAGCTGCGTTTTTTTCAAACTGAGCCATCACCCAATGGCGGTTGGTTGCATCAGACGGAACGGGGTTGTTTGCGGAGGACGGACGGGCGGGGTTCGGCTTTATTCGGATTCTTCGCTGTGCTCAGTTTGGCGCCCGGCTCAAACGGCTTGCAAAAAAGAGATCTTTCGCTAACGCTCAGGATTTTCGGCGCGCGGCTTGGTTCCTGGCCTGCCCTGAGGAACAGAGCGCAGCGACGTGGTCGAATGGGCCGCGCAAGCGCCTCAACTTGCTGAAAAAAATTCTAGCCTCTACACTTGGGGTTTTCCAGAAAGTGTCCACACACGCTCGTCCCGCGGAAATCACGGGGCGGGGAGGATCAATGGGTAGGTCGTCTTCTTTTCTTATGGTCCGATCGGCTCTCATCTTTTTTGTCGCCGTCAGTTTCGTCGCAGCTATGACCAGTTGCAGCAGCAACAGTCCCACCACGAATACTGTCTTTCCGGTCCCGGCCAACATTATCCTGGCCCCCGCCAACTCCATATCGCTGGACGTGGGCGCGGCAAATCAGGTCTTCACTGCGACTCCGCAGAACAAAAGCCACGTCACCATCACGACGCCCGTCTCGTTTCTTTCGAGCAATACCTCGGTTTTGACTATTGCCAGCAACGGGCTCGCGTGTGCCGGGACCTGGGATTCGCTGGCCGCGCCGCAAATCTGCACTCCGGGGCCAGTCGGGGTGGTCCAGGTGACCGCCACCTCGCACGGCATAAGCAGCCCGCCCACAACCGTCTATGTGCACCAGCACATCGACAGTATCGTGTTAAGCGCCATACCTGATCAGGACCCGCCATTGGGGCCGTGCACTTCGAAAGGCCATACATTCAACTACCAGGCCAAGGCGCTTAGTCGCGGACTCGACGTCACCGCCAGCGTGGGAACCTTCGTCTGGATGTCGGTCAATAACGATGTGGCCACGCTCGATGTTGCAACGACGGCGGCGCCGATCGCCGGACTTCTGACCGGACAGGCTAGAGTCACAGCCCACACTCCCGGTACTACGTCTCTGGTTGCAAGCACCAGTAACGTGGTCAGTCAACCGCTGGATTTCAACACCTGCGCCGTGCAGTCGATCGCGCTCGAAGTCAGCGGCAGCGCCACCAACACGGTAAACGTGACCCAGGGAGCAGCCAAGATCGTGACTGCGACCGTCACCGACACCCTGGGCAACACCATCACCGGCTTGCCGTTGACGTGGAGTTCGTCCAATCCGGCAACCGTAGGGGTCACCACTGCCGGAGGCGTGACGACTTCGCAGGCCGGGGGCGCGACCGTGATTGCTTCCTGCACTCCTCCTACATGCAACATCGGATTGAAACCTCTGCTGCCGATTTATCCCGAAAGCGCAGTCCAACTGATCGTGTCGCCCACGACAACGACAACTGCCACAACGACTACCGCCACCGTGTATGTGGCAAGCACCGGTGTTGCCAGTTTGTCAGGGGATAGTTGTGCGACCACCCCGGGATGCACGAGTCTTCTGTTTACCATCGCCTCGCCAAACAACACGTTGGGTACAGGGGTCGCGCTTCCGGCAACGCCGAACTCCCTTGTCTTCGACCGCCAGGGCGCAAAAGCCTACCTGGGCACGGACTATTCTTTTCTCGGAACACGCGGGTTGATGCAAGTCACGGTAGCCACTCCGCCGACCATCAATTTCTTCAAATCCGTAACCGGAAAGGTGCTTGCAATCTCTCCCGACGGAAAGAAAGTGATTCTTTCGGGAGCTGGCCCGAACGCGCTGCCCGCGCCAGGAAGCAGCGCACCTCCGCCTGCCACCCAGGTCATCGTGTTCGACACAACCACAGACACGCCCACGACTCTGCCGATCGTGGGAGCGACTGCCGCGGATTTTTCTCCGGACAACCTGGAAGCCTTCATCGTGGCCGGCTCGAACTTGTATGTCTGGTCGGCGCAGGATGCGCTAAAGACGATTACACTTACCGCGCCCGCGACCGATGTGTCGTTCGCTCCAGAGGGGGCTTTCGCATTCGTGGCCGGCGGATCCAGCGCATCTTCGGTCACCGCCTGGAGTACTTGCGGTCTGGGCTCTTCGTTCACGAACAATGTAGTTCTTCCGGCCACACCTTCCTTTATGAAGGCGCTGGCGGGCGATGCTCCCAATCTCGCGGATCCTCCGACGATCGGCACCGCGACTACAGTCACGAGCATTCTGGCGTTAGATCCGCCAGGGATCGATCTGTTCCGCGTTGCCCGCGCACCAGTCGGCTGTTCCTCGACCGCAAGCACGGGCACAGCCACGTCGTTCAATCTGGGCCAGGGAAGTTTCGTGGCGAATCAGTTGATCGTTTCGGAAGATCAGTCGCATGCCTACGTGCTGGCCGCCGACCGGGGCAGCGTTCTGGTTTTTAACATTGGCAACCAGACTTCATCCGCCTTGCCTCTGGCGGGAGACGCAGTTCCGGTAAAAGCCGCGCTCACGCCCGACGGAAGCCGGATCTACGTCGCTGCGGCGGATCGCCAGGTTCACGTCCTCGACACCCAAACCGGCGGCGACATTCTGCAGCTTTCGTTTATCGTCGATCCCACAACGTTCCAGGCCGGCCTCTGCGAAGGCGTAAGCTTCATCTGTAAACCAGATCTAATCGCAGTCAAACCTTAGAAGCAGTCGTCAGTCGTCGGGCATCAGTCGTCAGCCGGGCAAAACGAATCTGGGCGCGAGCGTCCCCGCTCGTGCCATCCGGAACGGTGTAGAGTTTGGGATTAATGCTTGGCTGACCACCGACGACTGAAGCTGCCTAGCGGCTGCCTTCCAGTTGCTTACCTACGCTATCGAGCACGCCGTTGATAAATTGCACCGCTTCCGGACTGGAAAACTTGCGCGCCACCTCCAGCGCCTCGTTGATCACAACGGCGCGGGGAGTGTCAGGAAAGCCCAGCATTTCAGCCACCGCCGCACGCATCAGATTGCGATCGACCGCAGCCATGCGCTCCATCCGCCAGTGCTGAGCGTGGCTTTCGATCAGGCCGTCAATTTCAGTCGAGCGGTCAGCCGCGACCCGAAAAAGATCTTCGGCAAAGCCGCGGACATCGGCTTCCACATCTGCCCGCTCGCGCCAGAAAGTTTGGCGCACCTCTTCCGGAGCCTGCTTTCCCATATCAGCCTGGAAAAGCATCTGCAAAGTAAGCTCGCGAGATTTGCGGCGGGTTCCCAAAGCGGACCTCGGACGTCGGGCGTCGAACCTCAGACGTCAAACTTCAGTCTACAAGAATTGTTCGGCTTCGAATCTGCAAACAGAAATTCAGGACTTTCGTTTCTTGGCAGCTGCGGTTCGCTTCTGGCTCTTGTTGTTGCCGAAGTCCGAGGTCCGAGGTCTAAGGTCCGCTTTCAGGTTCGCCATCTCCACCGCCGCCAGCGCCGCTTCAAATCCTTTGTTACCCATCTTCAGGCCCGCGCGATCGATGGCTTGCTCGAGGTTTTCGCAAGTGAGAACGCCGAATGCGTGCGGCACGCCGGTTTCCTGCGCTGACTGGCCAATCCCACGCGCGACTTCATTGACGATGACGTCGTAGTGCGCCGTATCGCCGCGCAGCAGGCACCCGATACAGATGATGGCATTGAATTTTCTGGTTTCAGCAAGCGTGCGTGCGGCGGATGGAATTTCGAAAGCGCCCGGGACGCGGACAATTTTGATGTCCTTCTCTTTCGCGCCGCACTGCACCAATCCGTCAAACGCGCTTTGCAGGAGCCTATCCGTAATAAAGGCATTGAATCTGGACACAACGACGGCGAAGCGCTTGCCATCGGCGTTGAGTTTGCCCTCGATCACCTTAAGCCTGCGTTTAGACGGAGCTTTCAATTCGATTCCTCTGCAAATCCCTTGTCATCCTGAGCGCAGCGAATGACCCATGCATTGTGCCGCGACTGTCCAAATGCATGGGTCCTTCGCTGCGCTCAGGATGACAACCTAAAAAATAAAATCCGTGTTGATCCGCGTAAATCGTGGCCGGGAATTTAAAGCTTATTCGGCTTCGGATTCGCCGGGTCTGAGTAATCGTAGAACCCTTTACCCGACTTCCGGCCATACCAGCCAGCCTCCTGAGCAACCTAGTTCATACTCTCCACCACCATCGCAATTCCCTGCCCGCCGCCGATGCACGCTGTCGCCAATCCGTACTTCTTTTTCCGGCGGCGCAGTTCGTACAACAGAGTAATCACCAAACGCGTTCCGGTCGCTCCCAGCGGATGTCCCAGTGCAATCGCACCACCGTTGACGTTGACCTTTTCGCGATCGAGGCCGAGTTCCTTTTCGACTCCAAGATATTGTGCGGCGAAGGCTTCGTTCACTTCGATGAGATCGATGTAATCCAGCGTCAGCCCAGCCTTCTGCAACGCAATCTTGGTGGCGGGAACCGGGCCGCGACCCATCACTTTGGGATCGACTCCGGCGATGCCCCAGCTGACTACGCGTCCCAGCGGTAGAATGCCCCGTTTGCCCGCTTCATCCAGAGACATGACGACCACAGCGGCTGCGCCATCCACAATCCCGCTGGCGTTGCCGGCGGTGACCGTTCCGTTTTTCCCGAATGCGGTCCTGAGTTTTGCCAGGCCTTCAAGAGTCGTCTGCGGACGCCTGTGATCATCTTCGTTCAGCGATTCTCCCGTCGGCTCACCTTTGGAATTTTTCAACGGGACAGGAACCAGTTCTTCCTGAAGACGTCCTTCTTTGTAGGCTGCGTCCGCGCGTTGCTGGGAGCGCAAGGCGAACTCATCCTGCATCTCGCGTGTAATTCCTTGTTGCGAACCGTACAGCTCCGCCGTACTCGCCATCGAGGAACCGCAGTAGCTGTCGAGCAAGGCCACCATTAGCGAATCCTCGATCTTGCCGCCGGGTGCAAGATTAAAGCCGTCGCGCCCGCGAATACAAAATGGCGCCTGGGACATCGCCTCCATGCCACCGGCGAGAACCAGGTTCGCTTCGCCCAACTGGATCATCTGCGCCGCATTCACAATAGCCTGAATGCCGCTTCCGCACAGCCTGTTCACGGTAAGCGCCGGCGTTTCAATGGGCAGGCCTGCGCGCAACGCCACGTGCCGGGCGCCGAAGATGGCGTCGCCTGAAGTCTGCTGCGCGTTGCCAAAAACAGCGTGATCGAATTCTTTGGGATCGAGACCCGCACGGTCGATGGCGCCTTTACCGGCGATAGCGCCGAGTTCCTGGGCAGTAAAGTCTTTGAGTTTGCCACAGTAGCGGCCGAATGCGGTACGGGCCCCGCTCACGATGGCGATATCGCCGGGTTTCAACATTTGGATTTCCTGGTGCTCTTTGAAATCAGATTGGCTTCAACGATTGCAGACGATTCAGTTTATCAGCGTGAATGCTGTCTCTGCCACACAGGAACGAATGTGTGGGGCGGACACTCCTGTCCGCCGCCTTTGACTTGGAATTTGATTGCTACGGACCTGTGAGCGTCAGGCATGCGGAAAGGAGACAGGCGTTCGGAAAGGAGACAGTCGTCCCTCGGTTAATGCCGTCATGCTGAGCTTGGGAAGCATCTGGCGTGGAGCGGATATGCACTCTGCCTTATACCGTCACGACGCGCGCATGATCCTTCGGGACTAAAGTCCCTCAGGATGACGCCGCTTAATAGTTCATTTCAAATTCACAGAGACTCACAGGAAATACCAACCTCAAAATCAAGGTGCAAAGGCGGCGGACAAGAGTGTCCGCCCCACACGACGGGTCAGGTTACGCTACGGCAGCGGCCGCCACTGACGGAGCCAGGCTGACGATTCGGCCCAGACCCTGACCGACAGCGTCACTGAGCGCCTGCTCAGCGCGATTGATGACTTCCGTGACGATGTCCACCGGATCAAATTGCTGGCGCACTACAGCTTCTGCCAGCCCCGCGCTGAAAGGAATGATTTCGTCAGAAAGCTTTACCTCCGCCAGCAGCTTGCGTAACTTTTCCACCGCCAGCACGGCTTCCTTCTCTCCGGTTTCCCCGAGCACCAACGCAATGGTCGTGTTCTCGTAGCGGAAGGCCAGATCATTCTGCCGGATGTTGGCGGCGAAGAGCTGCCCAATTTTCTGCATCGCCGTTTCGACAGCTTTTTCTCCGTGCTCCTTCAACATCGCCGCGCTTTTGCCGAACTGCATCAATGTGACTGTCACCGGAGTGCTTTGCTGCACCGCACGGCGCATCTCCGCCATCAGGAGATCCAGATAGGAAGCGCGCTTGAGCAGTCCTGACTGCTCGTCAGTGACCGACAAACTTTTTACCAGGCGGCGCAGTCCGGCGTTGGTGAGCGCGATCACAATCTGCTCGCTGATGGTTTTCAGCACCACGACGTCAGACTGGTGCCAACCTCGTGCGCTGTTTTGCGTCAACAGCAGCAACCCCATCTGGTCCTCGCCATCGGCAAGGGGCAGGGCCAGCAGAGACGTGATTCCCAACTCTAGAAGCACTTCGTGGACTTCCTGTAACTCGGGCGCAGCCGGGGCGTCGGCGAGGGTCAGAGCTCCCTTTTCGATCACGACGTCCTGCACCACGGTGACCAGCTTGCTCAAGGACTTTGCCCCTCCAGCGGTGACGCCTTCGCTGCAATGCTCTTTGACCGCGCTGGGCACCATTCCGGGTTTGCGCGTGGCCACGATGCAGCGGCTGATCTTCCATTGCGCTCCGATCTCGGCGACTGCCGTGGACATCACGGCATCGGCATTAGTCTGCCGGTAGAGCTTTCGGGTAATGTCCGCTACCTTGGTGAAGCTGTTGACATCGGCGGATTCCGCCGGCGCAGCGGCACGCGCTGGCGACAACGCCGCTGACGGAGCCACCTTTGCCGCGGAGCTTGCCGGGGGCAGCGGTGCTGCCTGTGAGCGTTGCGGGATCATGCCCGCGGCGAGATACAGCTGCTGCAAATCCTGATTGCGTTCTTCTTCGTGTAGGAAACAATTCCTGAATGCGTTGCAGGCGTTCGATCGCCTTGGAGCGCATGCCGTACTGCACCAGAATTTCAGCCTGCAACATCAGGTCCTGCAAGGCCGCGGCTCCCAAGGTCGGACCTTCAGTCTTCGCCGGTTCAGAGGCAGTCTTTGCCATGCTGGTAAAGCGGGATGCGATGACCTTGAAACGGTTCTCGTCAATCTTGCCGCGCAGCATTTCCAGGCGCTTGTTGTGGCCGGGCTCATACGCATCGACGTCCGCAGCACGATCCAGGCATTCCGCGGCCTTGGTAAAGTTCCCCATTCCGCAGTGCAAATCAAAAAGTTTGAGCAGAGTCTGGCAATAGTCGCCTTCCCGATTGGAGGCGTTGAACAGCTCACTCATGAACTCCAGCAGATCGGGTGATCCGCGATGCTTGGCGACCACCTCCTGCATCATCGCGACGAAAGCACGGCGGTCGCCCCGATTTCGCT
Organism: Terriglobia bacterium; assembly: GCA_963795245.1. Lineage (GTDB taxonomy): Bacteria > Acidobacteriota > Terriglobia > Terriglobales > Acidobacteriaceae > JAIQFF01. The sequence goes on from CAWCHA010000004.1 coordinate 115,662, forward strand.
GAAAGTGTTCGAGCTTGCGGGCCAGGGCCACGGCCTCGGCATCCTGTTGCGCGTCTACCAGAAGGCCAACCAGATCCGCAACGTCTTGCTGGCGGGACGGATTCTGCTGAAACAACTGCCAGACCAGCGGCTCAGCGTCGGTCAGGCGATTGGCGGAGAGTAGTGCCTTCACATACGTCTCGCGGGTTTCGAGCGTGGCGTCTTTGACCTGGGCCAGCGGCTCCAGCACAAAGATGGCGGCCCCAATCTGGCCCTGCGCAATCAGGCTCTTGCCGTAACCCAGCGCGATACGGGTGTCGGATGGATCTTCCGTGTAGGCTCGCTCAAACCACTGGGCGGCATCGGCCCCGGAAGCTTCGGTCATCTCCGCCAGCATGAGAAATGCGGCGGCGGCACCTGGCTTGTCCCCAGTTTCGGAACACAGTTCGCCCAGGCGCAGGAAATTTTTCGCGTCCGGCTCGAGTGTTACCAGGCGCTTCAGTACTATCAGGCAGTCGTGCTTGCGGCCCGCCTTGGTGAAGTCGTCCAGCGCACTCTCGTAGGTTTCGAGCGCGAGTTTCCGGTTTGACGTTTCGAGGATCTGTCCGAAGTGCACTCTCTGAATACTGGTCGGGACGGTGTAACGTGCAAGTTTCTTGTAAGTAAGACTGGCGCGGGTGTTCTCGCCGGCTGCGATCTGGCGTTCGAAGAGCTCGCCGAGCAGCTTCACGGCCTCAGCTGTACGTTGCAAGGAAAGGCAGATATCGGCTGCCATCTGGCGCACGTTATCATTCTGCGGATCTTCCGCCAGCACTTGCAGATACTCGTCCAGAGCTTCGCTGGTCTTGCCCTTTTGCAAGAGCTTCTCGGCGCGTTCTACGCGACGGGCGATCTCGGCTCGGTCGATTCGCTTTGTTGGGTCTGGCATGAGAGACACGGGTAACGTGCGTAGTAACCCACGTAAGATTTTAGGGGCGGGTTCCGGCAGCGGCAACGAACTCGGGTGCCCTGCCGATTACGAAAGTCATCGCTGGAAAGGCCTTGGGCGGAAAAAGATTTCTGATATAGGTGCCAGATGCCCGACGAGTTTGAGGAACGAGGCCTTCAGCACCAGCTCAGCGCCGGCCAGATGGCAATGGTCGCCGTCGGCGGGTCAATCGGAACCGGACTGCTGCTGGGATCGGCCGCCGCTCTCGAGATTGCGGGACCGGGAGTCATCCTCAGTTTTGTCCTGGCCGCATTCATCTCTTTGACCATCACCCTGGCCCTGGGCGAACTCTCCAGCATGCATCCAGCTGCGGGTTCGTTCGGAGTTTACGGCGATCTTTATTTGAACCGGTGGGCTGGATTCGTTGCCCGCGCCGGATATTGGGTGGCCATATCGATCTCCATCGGAGCGGAATTGGTCGCTTCAGCTACGTACCTTGTTTATTGGTTTCCGTCGGTCCCCGCTTTATTTTGGGTATTCATTTTTTCGGTCGCATTGTTGCTAATCAATCTGCTGAGCGTAGGCACCTACGGCCGCTTTGAATACTGGTTTGCCATGATCAAGGTCGCAACCATCGCAGCTTTCATTGTCCTGGGAGCGGGCCTGTTGTTGAGTGGCCGAGTGGCGCCGGAATACACCGCGCACGGCGGGTTCTTTCCCAAAGGACAGCTGGCGCCTCTGCTGGCCATGGGGTTCGCGCTCTACACCTTCGGAGGTCTGGAATTTATTGCGATCACTACAGGCGAATCCAGCTCCGCCCGGGAAGTACCCCGTGCCATCAAGCTGACTTTCGGCGTACTTGCGACAGTCTATCTGGGAGCGATTATCGTTCTTGTCGGGGTCATGCCGTGGAACCGAGCCGGAGTCACCGAAAGCCCGTTCGTCACGGTGTTTCGGTACGCCCATATCCCGGCTGCGCCGCACATTATGACCTTCGTGATTCTCTCGGCTGCCCTGTCGGGCGCGAATGCGGCGCTGTATGCGGCATCCCGAATCTTGTTTTCCCTCGCCCGTACGGGATGGGCGCCAGCGATTTTCGGTAAGCTCAGTACTTCAGGCTCGCCGAAAATGGCGCTGCTGGCTTCGTCCTACGGAATCGTAGTCGCGATTGTGCTGGAAAAATGGGCACCGAAAGATGCCTTTGTTTCGATTCTCGGGGCCGCCTTGATTGGAATGTTGCTGTCGTGGCTGGTCTCGCTGGCCGCACACGTGAAGTTTCGGCGAACAGTTTCTTCTGAAGAACTTGCCGCTCTGCCAATGCGTTCCCCGCTGGGAGCCTGGGGTTCAGCCCTGGGGTTTGTGCTTATTCTGGTGGCGATTCTGGAAACGGGCTGGAATTCCCATTTGACGCTGATCAGTGGCGCCGTATATATGGTCGTCCTGACCGCAGCCTACTTTCTGCTGAAGAAATAGCAAAGCCGGTGTGGGACGGACACTTCTGTCCGTCGCCTTCGAAGTTGATTTTGGTGTGGGTGCTTGGTTCTCTAACTGCAAGATCAAGATCAACAGCGGCGGACGGGAGTGTCCGCCCACACCACATCACATTTACATCGAGCTGATTCGTATATAACGGCGAACATCTTTCATGCTCGCAATCAATATGTATCCGGCATAGATCAGTCCCGCCGTTCCTATGATATTTCTGAGAATCTTCATGGCCGTCCTTTCAGTGCACGTTCGACGATTGCGAATCAACACTACGAGAATCGCGGATTGGATGCGCCAAGCAAGCGCAGAGTTGTCGGCTGCCGCCTCTGTTCGCAGTATACGGCTCAGCGCGGGAAGTACAATGTCGCCATGGCTGACGAACTTCTTCGCTACCGCTCGGAGTTCCCTATTCTCGACCGCACCACGTACTTGATCAGCAATTCACTGGGTGCCATGCCACAAGGCGTTTACGAAGCCATGAAAGATTATGCAGATATATGGGCCACGCGCGGGGTGCGTGCGTGGGAAGAACGCTGGTGGATGCTGGCCGCCGAAGTCGGAGACGACATCGGGGCGCTGATGAACGCTCCCAAAGGTTCGGTTTCGACCCATCAGAATGTCACGACGTGCCAGGCGGTGGTGGCTTCATGTTTCGATTTCTCAGGCAAACGTAACAAGGTGGTCTACAGCGATCTGAATTTCCCGTCTGTGATGTATTTCTGGGAGGCTCAACGAGCGTACGGCGCTCGCGTGCATATGGTTCCCACCGACGACGGAATTACGGTTCCCCTCGATCGCTTGCTGGACGCAATCGACGAGCAGACCTTGCTGGTCCCGGTCTCGCATGTGATCTTCAGAAGCGCATACATACAGGACGCGAAAGCGATCATCGAAAAGGCCCACCGCGTGGGCGCCCATGTCGTACTCGACACGTTTCAATCGCTGGGCACCGTCCCGGTGGATGTGCAGGCGCTGAATGTCGACTTCGCCTGCGGAGGAGTTCTGAAGTGGCTGTGCGGCGGGCCTGGCGTCGCCTATTTGTACGTGCGCCCCGACCTGGGGAAAAAGCTGGAGCCAAAATTTACCGGCTGGTTTGCTCACGAGAATTCATTCGCCTTTGAAACTGGACCGACGCGCTATACCGGTCCGCCATTTCGCTTCATGAATGGCACTTCTCACATTCCATCTCTGGAAGCCGCGCGCCCGGGATTGAAAATCATTGCGGAGGTCGGCATCGGGCGAATCCGCGAAAAATCGAAGCGGCAGACCGCTCGATTGATCGAACTGGCTTCCCATCATGGATGGCGAATAAATTCGCCTCGCAATCCGGAACAACGCGGCGGAACTGTTTCAATCGATATGCCCGATGCGAAGGAAGTCTGCAGCGAACTGCTGAAGCGCGACATCCTGGTCGACTATCGGCCAAAAGCCGGTGTACGCATGTCCCCGCACTTCTATACAAAGGATGAGGAACTGGAGACTGCCATCGCGGCGGTGGAAGAAATTTTGAAGGAGCGTTCCGTGGCCGCGAAATAACCTGTCAATGTGGGCACGGCCATGCCGATCATTCGGCTGAACAAGACCCTATCGAGCTTCGCTCGACCTGGACGGGTCAGAGACCCGTGCCTACATGGTCGTTGCCGAGGTCGGCGGTTTGAGGTCCGATCTTAGCCCGCACCAGCCTTCTCACCTCCTGCGCGCCGCACTACTGACCTTCTCCCACTAAAATGGTCGAGTGAGCGATGCCGTCCGCATTGGAATTCTCGGAGATTACGATCCCAAGTCTCCGACTCTTCCCGCTGTCGAGAAATCAATCCAGCACGCCGCGGCCCAACTGAATCAGGCCGTCGATGCGATATGGATCGCAACCCCGGATCTCCTGAAGCCCGACGCAGAAAAAAAACTGGAGAGTTTCGATGGACTCTGGGCGGCGCCGGGTAGTCCTTACAAAAGCTTTGACGGGATGCTGAAAGGCATCGAGTTCGCGCGCCGGCGCGACTGGCCGTTTCTAGGGACCTGCGGCGGCTTTCAGTACGCTCTCATCGAATGCGCCCGCAACGTTCTCGGCATCAAGGATGCAGACAGCGCCGAGAACAACTCCGGCTCGAAGAACATCGTTATTTACCCCGTCGCCTGCGCCGTCCCCAATCGCGCTCCGGGCGCGCCGAAACTTTCAGGTTCAATCCCCGAGATTCGTCTGCGTCCCGGATCATATTTGCAGTCGTACTATTCACAGGATATGGTGGCGGAAGAATTCTTCTGCAATTTCGAAGTGAATCCCGATTATGAGTTTGCCGCCATGGAAGCCGGATTCCCGGTCGTGGCGCGCGGCCCGCAGGGCGAGGTTCGCGCCATCGAATCCCCCACCCACCGTTTCTATATCGCGACCCTATTCCAGCCGCAACTGTCGTCCCAACCCGGAAAGCCCCATCCTTTAGTGATGGCCTTCGTGCAGGCCTCCGACGATTGGGGCAGAAAAAAGTTGGACGACAGCGTGCTGGGATAGAACGGGCATCAGACGTTGGACCTCGGCAAGGTCCATGTGGGGACAACCGCCCTCGCTACCTCAAAGCTGTCACCCCGACCTTGTGTTTGCGCGCATCATCCCGTACTCAGGCCTGCTTCACGAATTTCAACGAAGCCGAGTTCATGCAATAGCGCAGCCCAGTCGGCTGAGGCCCATCATCGAAGACGTGTCCCAGATGCGCATCGCAGAGAGTGCAGGCCACCGCCGTCCGGACAACGCCAAAACTTGTGTCCTCGATATTTTGGACATTCTCCGCCGCAATCGGCTGCCAGAAACTGGGCCAGCCAGTCCCCGATTCAAACTTTGTTTCTGAATTGAACAGCGCGTTATCGCAGCAGATGCAGCGGTAAAGACCCTTGTCGTGGAGGTTCCAATACTTTCCGCTAAAGGCAAACTCCGTATCCGCATGGCGTGTGATGTCGAACACGCCTGAGGGCAACTGCTGCCGCCATTGTTCCTCGCTCTTCACGATCTTGGGAACATGCACCTCATGCAACCGCTGCCCGGAATCAGAGAACTGCACAATCGTGACCTCGCCGGGTTCGCCTTTCGGCATCGCCGCGGCCACGAGCCGTGGCTTTCGTAGCGACCACAAGAGCCCACCGGCAACCGCTGTAACCGAAAATCCCAGAAAAGCCCGGCGTCCCAAGTCGACCGGCGAAGAATCTTTATCCACCTCAGAATCGAACATTATTTCTCCTCAAACTGCTAGAAGAAGAACGTCACTTGCCGTTATACAGATTGGGAAATTCTTCCCTCAGATGAGCTACTTTCGGCGCATCGTTAAAAACGATGTACATATCGTTGGGATGAATTTTTGCGTAATCCTGGTGATAGGCCTCGGCGGGATAGAACGCCTTCAGCGGCACCACCTGGGTCACAATCGCGCGAGGAAATACTTTCGCCGTGTCGAGCTGAGAGATATAAGCTTCCGCGATCTTCTTCTGCTCGTCATTGCCGTAGAAAATCACGGAGCGATACTGGGTGCCGTCGTCCGGCCCCTGACGATTCAATTCGGTCGGATCATGCGCCACCGAGAAAAACACTCGCAGCAGATCCCCGTAGGTGATCTGCGCTGGATCATAAGTGATTTTCACCGATTCGGCGTGCCCGGTTTCGCCGGTGCTAACGGTTTCATACTCTGCGGTCCTGGCATCCCCACCGGAGTATCCCGAGGTCGCATTGGTCACGCCTTTTACATGCTGAAACACAGCCTGTATGCCCCAGAAGCATCCTCCGGCCAGCACCGCGGTTTGCGTGCCGGACTGCGGCGCTTTGGCCGCGTCAACGACAGGGGATGGAGCTGCAACTCCCGCGGCATTCGCTGTGGAGCAAGCCACCGATCCCGCAATCACGACCAGAGCCAACAAAAAAATGTAAGCGGAAAATTTAAACATGGAAAACACGCTCCTGCGGTCCATAAGCTGGGCCGTAACTGATTAGAGCCTTGAGCAAAGCAAAAGTTTCAGCGGGTTAGAAGCCTGTAAGATCAGGCATTTAGCGAGGCTTTCCGCTCGTATCCGCTACAGGTGAGGACCGGCAGGCGGGGATACTTTTTGAAGCGCGCATCGGTCAAAGCCAGCTGGCAAAGAAAAAACACCGATCCCCGGTCCGATTCAATTCGCCGGGCATGAACGCAGTCCTGGCAGAGTCCGGGACGAGTAGTGATCGCTGGTTTATCGGAGAGGCTGCGCACGCTTTCAGAATAGCAGCCGGTCGGAGCAGTGACTGAATGTGAAACCAGTTTCCAGATGGCATCGTCCTGGATTTCATCGCTGAATGAAAAGGTCATCCTGAGCTTGCGAAGGATCTGGCGCGGGGCGGACATGAAATGCGGCGCATTGCACGCTGTACACGGGCCCGGGGTGGTGGCTCAGTTTGAAGAACTCTTCGCAGAGACCTCATCCTGAGCGACGTTCATTCGACACGTGCATGCCAAGCCTGTTCTCCGGCGGCGTCGTTCTGCTACTGTAGACGGGCATTTTTATCGTAGGGCGCAACGCCCTCCGGACAGCCGGTCAGCGGTCGGCGCTACAAGGAGCCTCGATTGAAATATCGGAACTGGTCATTGACGACTGCATTTCTATTTCTGGCAATTGCTTCCCAATCGCAAATCGACGACGCTACACGGCAGCTTTCTCACGACATCTTCAAACAACTGATCGAAATCAATACCACGGATTCCGTCGGCAATGTTTCCACCGCCGCTGAGGCCATGGCTCAGCGCTTCCGGGACGCAGGATTTCCCGACAGCGATATGCAGATTCTTGGGCCCAACGATCGCAAGAAGAACCTGGTCGTGCGTTTTCACGGCAGTGGCAAACACAAACCGGTGCTGCTCATCGGACATCTCGATGTCGTCGAAGCGCGCCGTGAGGACTGGACCACCGATCCGTTTCAGTTTGTCGAGAAAGACGGGTACTACTACGGACGCGGCACACAGGACATGAAAGACGGCGACACCGTCATGGTCACCACGCTGATCCGCTTCAGGAAGGAAGGGTATGTGCCGGACCGCGACATCATCTTGGCACTGACCGCAGACGAGGAAGGCGGCACTTCGAACGGCGTGGACTGGCTGCTCAGGAATCATCGCGAATTGATCGATGCGGAATTCGTGCTGAACCACGATGGCGGCGGAATTTTAGCCGAACAGGGCAAACCAAAATTCATGATGGTCGATGCTTCGGAAAAACTGTATTCCGACTACCAGTTGATTACGACCAATCCGGGCGGCCACAGTTCGCTGCCCAAACCGGATAACGCCATCTATCATCTCGCTGACGCCCTGGCGCGGCTCGAGCATTACCAGTTTCCATTTGAGCTGACCACGGTCACGCGCGCCTACTACGAGCGCATGGCGAAGATCGCAACCGGAGGCCGCGCGGCCGACATCCGAGCGATTCTCAAAACTCCGCCCGACATGGACGCAGTGGCCCGGCTGTCGAAAGACCCCATGGACAATTCGATTATGCACACCACCTGCGTGGCCACCCGCCTGAACGCCGGCCACGCCAACAACGCTCTGCCGCAAATGGCGCAAGCTAATGTGAATTGCCGCATCGTGCCCGGCCACTCGACGGAAGACATTCGGCTGGAGTTGGAGAAAGTAGTTGCCGACCCAAAGATTTCAGTCAAAGAAGTCGGTGGGATCGGAGGCGTCACCAACCGGAAATCTTACACGCCGCCGCCGTTGCGTCCCGACGTTTTCCAGCCGCTCGAGAAGGTGGTTGAGAGCATGTGGCCAGGACTGCCCGTTGTTCCTGACATGGCGACCGGCGCTTCGGACGGTGTTTACACCAACGCGGCCGGCATGCCCACCTACTGTGTCTCAGGAGAAGCAATCGATCGCGACGACGTCCGCGCCCACGGTAAGGATGAACGCATCCGCGTAGACGCCTTTTATCACGCGGTGGATTTCTACTACCGCTATCTGAAGGCAGTCACCGCGCAATAAATCTTTTAAACACAGAGGACACCGAGGACAGGGAGGTTTTGATCAGCGTCCGGGTCTTTCTTTGTGATCTCTGTGTCCCTGTGGCGATAATTTAAGGCTGCCTCTTGCATAACTAAACTAAACCGTTTAGTATTGCTGCCCATGATCCAGGTACAGAATCTCAGCAAAAAGTTTGGCGACTTCACCGCAGTTAACGACATTTCGTTTGCCGTCGAGGCCGGAGAAATCTTTGCCTTCCTCGGTCCGAATGGCGCCGGCAAGACTACCACCATCAAGATGCTTACCACGCTGCTGAATCCCACCAGCGGGAAAATTCAACTGGACGGCATCGACCCCACGGTGCACAAGAATGAAGCCCGCAGAAAATTCGGGATCGTGTTTCAGGACCCGAGCCTCGACAGCGAGCAGACCGCTTACGAGAACATGGAATTGCATGCTGTGTTGTACAAAGTCCCACGCAAGGTGCGCGGCGAACGCATCGAGCAGCTTTTGAATTTGTTCGAACTCTGGGAGCGGCGCAACGACATCGTCAAGACATTCTCCGGAGGCATGAAGCGCCGCCTCGAGATCGCCCGGGGCTTCCTCCATACGCCGAAGATCCTGTTTCTCGACGAGCCAACGCTGGGCCTCGATCCGCAAACCCGCAACCAGCTTTGGACCCACGTCAAGCACCTGAACGAAACCCAGCAGACCACCGTCTTTCTTACGACGCACTACATGGACGAAGCGGACCGCGTGGCTCACCGCATTGCCGTCATCGACCACGGCGGCATCGTAGCGCAGGGCACGCCGCAGGAACTCAAGCAGCAGACCAACAGCGAATCGCTGGAGCAGGCATTCCTTTCCTTGACCGGTTCGTCGATTCGTGACGAGAGTGCGACCTCTGCCGACCAGTTGCGGCAAGTCGCAAAGATGTGGGGTCGGCGATGAGTGCCATTTACATTCTGTGGTTGCGCGAACTGAAACGGTATGTGCGCTCGAAGGCGCAGATCATCGCCTCGCTGGGCCAGCCGCTGCTTTATCTTCTCGTCCTCGGTTTCGGACTGGGACCGGTATTTCAAAAAGCCGGCAACGGCAGCTACCTGCAATTTGTGGCGCCAGGCGTGATCAGCATGACCATTCTCTTCTCCGCGATTTTTTCCGGAATCGCCATGTTGTGGGATCGCCAGTTTGGGTTTTTGAAGGAGACGCTGGTTGCGCCCGTCCCCAGGATTCAAGTGATGATCGGGAGAACCTTGGGCGGCGCGACGGTCGCAGTGATTCAAGGCACCCTGATTCTTGTGGTTTGCCTGATCGCCGGTTTTCGGCCTGTGAACCTGTCTATGCTGCCTTTGGCATTGGTTTTCATGGCGCTGATCGCCATCGTATTCGCGGCGCTAGGTACCGCCTTCGGATCAATCCTTCAGGACATGCAGGGCTTTCAGCTGATCATGAACTTCATGGTGCTGCCGATTTTCTTTTTGTCGGGAGCGCTATTTCCTCTGACCAATCTGCCCAGGCCTTTGGCCATCATCACAAGACTCGATCCGCTGACCTATGGCGTGGATGCGTTGCGCGGAGTGCTCATCAACGCCTCGCACTTTGGCCTGGCACTGGATGTTTCCCTACTGTGTGTGATTGCCGTGGCTTTCCTCTCGTTGGGAGGATATTTGTTTTCGAAGATTCAGTTATAACTGCGCAAACATGGTGAGGACCCGCAGCAGCGAAGCGCACGAAAAAGTTCTGGAAGCAGCGCTCGCCTTGTTCGGTGAGCGCGGCATCGATGCCGCCAGCATGGACGCGATCGCCCGCAAATCAGGGGTCAGCAAGGCCACCATTTACAAACATTGGCACGATAAAGACGCTCTGGCTCTGGAAGCGCTCTCCCTGATGTTCGGCCTTGATGAAGAAGCTCCCAAGTTCGACTCTGGAGATCTGCGTCAGGATCTGGTGGACGCGTTGACCTATCAGCCTGCTCCGGAACGCCAGGAAATGAAAGACCGCATGATGCCTCACGTCATGGCTTACGCCGCTCGCAACCACGAGTTCGGAGAACAGTGGCGCTCTCGCGTCATCGGGCGGCCGCAAACCCGGCTAAAAAATCTGATCAAGCGCGGTATAGAAGAACGGCAACTCGTCGCGAAAATCAATCTCGAGACTGGGTTAGCTTTATTGCTCGGCCCCATGCTGTACTGGCACATTTTCGTCGGCAAGAAGTCGCTCACTCCCATGCCCAGGGATTTGGCCATTGATGTGGTGAGTTCGTTCTGGAAAATGTACGGACGGGAATGATCAGAAGTATGCCAGGAAGACTCAACATACACTCGCTACACCGAAATCGTTCGGCCTGGCTTATCTCTTTAAGTCAGGCGTGATCCACTCAATCAACTCTTTTGCATTCACCATCAGCGTTTGTTGCCATTTTTTTGGAAAGTGACGTTTGTTTCGGGTGACGAGATAGTCGGCACGTCCGGCCTCTGCGCACTCGAGAATGCAATTGTCGTCTGGATCTCCGGCGGCCGCGACCCCCCGCCGCGGATTCACCATCCGGGCACGAGCGCGAATCAGGCGAAGTGACTTTGCAACTTGTCTGGGGGAGATGGCGAACTTTGGCCGGCGCAGAGCGCCTTCGTATTCGGTTAGAATCTTGTCCGACAGCACGATCTCAATCCGGCCCGCCAGAGCAAGATCCAGCACGTGCCTCTCAAAGCCTTCGCCATTCAGGTGCGCTGACGCCACCACATTCGTGTCGAGCACGACGCGAATCATTCTCATGGCGCCGTTAAAGGGAACGTTCTCGCCGATGAGCGCGGATCTCTCGATCGATGTCTCGCATGGAAAGCTTGTTCTTTCCGCTCTTGCGAGCTGAGGCGCGGATGGCGGCGAGCATTGGCTTTTCCGGCGCGATGGTCTTAAGGAAGTCCCGGATCCCCATGATCACCACCTGAGGTTCTCCTCGCTTGTCCACCACAAAGCGCGTACCCTCGGCGCGAGCGCGCCGCATGATTTGACCGAACTGCGTCCGCGCTGCGAGAGCAGAGACAACCTTGTGAACTGGGGCCTCAGATCTTCCCATGACAGGATATTATCACGAACTAATTAGTTAGTTCATGATCGTTTGTACAACCCGCCACAGAAATACCTAAATGGAATTGTCTACCCCAATGCATCAGGGTCAGCTGGCTGCCTCCGACGCATTTCCACCTTGACATTCGCCTTCCCTTCGCCAACAATATCCAAATGGCAATCACTCGACGGCAACGACAGGTGTACGACTTCATCTCGGAATTCGTGCAGAGGAATGGCTACTCGCCTTCCTTCGAGGAAATTGGCCAGGGACTGGATCTCAGTTCACTGGCGACCGTGCACAAACACATTTCCAACCTGGAGAAAAAGGGACTGCTGACGCGCGACTACAATCGCAGCCGCTCCATCGATTTGGTGCCTCCCAAGGGAAAGCTCAAGCAGGCCATGGCTGTGAATACCACGATGGTATTGCCGCTGGTGGGACGCATCGCTGCCGGCCAGCCGATCGAGGCGGTGCAGAGCAATGAGACCATCTCTCTCGCCGACTTCGTGCGTTCGAAAGAAGTGTTCGTGCTCGAAGTACGCGGCGATTCCATGCAGGACGAGGCTATCCTGAACGGCGACTATGTAATGGTCGAGAAAAGCCGGACCGCGCATAACGGTGATATCGTCGTCGCCCTGGTCGAAGGCACCGATGCCACCCTCAAACGCTTCTACCGCGATGGCGAAAACATTCGCCTGCAACCTTCGAACGCCGCCATGCAGCCCATAATCGTCCCCGCGGCTTCCGTGGAAGTGCAGGGCAGGGTCATTGGAGTCTTGCGGAAGTATTGAAAAGCAGCTTCTGGCTTCCGGCTCTTGGCCCCTAGCTTCGAAAACACTAACGCCCGGGCGATGAACCCGGGCGTTTGAGTTTTTGCTGACGACTTATGGCAGACGACTGAACACTGCCTTACACGTGTTTATCAATCGCCTTCTGGATCGTTTCTTTGGGCACGTATCCCACGATTTGTTCCTTCACCTGGCCGCCCTTGAATACGAGCAGCGTCGGAATGCCGCGAACGCCGTAGCGCATCGGGGTCGCGCTATTGCTGTCGACATCCATTTTGCCGACTTTGATTTTGCCGTCGTAGTGCTTCGCCAATTCATCGACGATCGGAGCGAGGGCACGGCAGGGTCCGCACCAGGCCGCCCAGAAGTCCACCAGAACCGGCTGATCTGACTTCAGAACATCCTGGTCAAAATTCGCGTCCGTCACTTCCAAAATTCCGTTGCTCGCCATTTCTCCTCCGGGTTGCCGCTCGCCGCGCATCTGGGTCGGGAACGGTCTTTCAGCCAACGCTGGCTGTTGTGTATCGTAACACCTGATTGGATGCAAAGTCCGCGCAGAAGTCGCAAAGGTACCGTTTCCGGATCAGGACAGCGCAATCAGGTACGGTGGAGAACCCTTGTGCAGGGGCAGGAAATCGGCAATAAAAAAAGCGCCCTGAACGATAAGCTCAGGACGCCTCGGCAGCCCTCCCCCAGAACTGCCAAACCACGAAATGGATACTAGGGTCACACCGTCCTGCTGTAAACGTCACTTTGGTAATCACAAATCGGAACGAAATCAGATCAGGAATTCTGGCGAAAAGTTCCGGTGACCGAGCGGAAGACAATAGTGTCAGTGATTCCGCCAGGTTTCGCCGGCGTCGCTGGTAATCCAGATTTCGTGATTACTCGTGGTCAGTTTGCCGTGGTTGGCGTCACCGAATTCCAGAGTAACGATATCGGAGGTCAATGCCGCGCCGCCTATCGCAGGTTGGATTTGGGTCCAGTGCTCGCCGGCATCGGAGGAATGGTATAAGGCTCCGGCTGCGCCTCCTACCCAGATATCGAAATCATTCACAGATAGAGCGCGAAAAACTACCCTGCTCCCTATCGGAATCGTCTGCCAGGTCTTGCCGGAATCGAACGACCGTTGCAGGTTGCCATCTCGTGAAATCGTCCAATGAGGCGCATTGCCCTTGACCCGCGACCGATCGGCAAAGGCTCCCGTGACTTCGGCTGTTTGCCGCGAAACGGTGTCGGCTTTTTGATCGGCTTTTTGATTTGCCAGCAAAGCCCCTCTCGCCGCTCCTGCGGTTTGAGCTTCCTTGTGCAACTCATTCTCACCGGATCGATCTTTTTCCTTGAGCTTCGAGATATCAGCCTTCTGCTCCATGGGAATCGAGGCGGCGTTGCCCACCATTTCTGCCCGATTGCTGGCTCGCGCGGTGTAATCGAGCGCGTCGTTGCGCGTTTTTGCGAGTTGCTCGGGCTCGGCTGTTTTCGCGGCAGGCATGGGTGCGGCGGGGTGATCAGCGGAAGCATCGAGGGCTTGCGGCGTGGATACTGGCGCCCGCGCATTCGCCGTTTCGGTGTTCAGCTTCTTCTTAGGCTTTGCTGACTTATCGACACCTTCGGCGGGATCCCTTTCCATCAACATAGATGCTGGAGATCCCACTCTTGCTTTTGTCGCGCCCGATAGCATGGGAACGTTGCTTTCTACAACGGTGCGACTGGGCGCCGCAGGAAGCTTTTCTCCGAGAGATGTCTGCCGGTCATAGTGCAGGGTGATGGCGGCGCCGACCACAACCACACATGCAGCGAGGGCTCCCCAACGCATTACGGGCCAGCTCAGCCAGAACGATCGTGGACGTAGCTGCAACGTTTCGGTCGCAACCTCGGGCATGGCCAGCGATAGCACGTCGCGGCAATCGGCGCATTCGGCCAGATGCTCGATAACGTGGACCCGCTCCCGGTCGTTCAATGATTTTTCCGCGAACGCAGTCAGCAAATCGGGATCGGGATGGACCTCAGGCTTCGCAGTTCCCCGCAGGCCGTGCTGCACGATTTTTGGGAGCTGCTCCATTTTCTTTCGCCCCTGAAGGGGCTCTTCGTTTTCTGTTCTTTCCCACGGCTTACGCCGTTGGCTTCATTCTTGCGCCGCTTCGCGGCTTTTTGCCTGTCTTCCGGCCTGTGTTATTCGGATCCGACGTCAGCCGCCCGAAGCCTGAGGGCCGACGTCCGGCGCCCGCACTTCGCCCTTCTTATCAGAGAACGCCGGCGCAGGTGTTTCTTGCGCCACCTGGTCGCGGATATTCAAACTTAGGTCACGTACATCCACTTCGAGCGCTTCTTCGGCCTGGCGGCGGCTCATCCCCTTACGTTCAAGCAGCGAAACGATTTGTTTACGCAAAGACTTGGCCAGTTTATCGAGCTTACGGCTGATAGTGGATTCATGCACCGCGAGCGTGCGAGCGATGTCGGCCAGCTTACGATCATCCAGATAATAAGATGCCAGAATGAAGCGATCTTCTGCCGACAGGCCCGACAGGATTTCGCCGGTCGCAGCTTCAACTCTGGGATCGACGGTCACGGTAAGCCCGGGGTCAGGCGCGGCAAACTGAGCGCCGTCTTCGCTCTCTTCATCCAGACTGACCAGGCGGCGCTGACGGCGAAAGCGGTTTACGAACTCCTGCGCCATGACGGTGCGAAGCCAGCCCTCCAGTGAGCCGCGACCCGTGTACAAAGCCAGTTTTGAAATGCGCTTACCGTCACGCATGGTTGTTCCGTAAAGATCGGCGTACAGAGAATCGGCGAGTTCGCGCGCTGCGGAACTTTCCTTGGCAATGTAGCCCGCGATGTCGTACAGCTTCTCGCGGTAGCGAGCCATGAAGATTTCCCAGGCCCGCTCCTGGCCGGCGGCACATGCCCGGGCGAGAGCCAGCTCTTCTACCCGCAGGCCGTTGAGCAGGTCAGTTGTATCTCGAGCCGTCGCGTCGGCGGGCAAATACTTCGCGGCGACTTCGTTGAGAACCGCCGCAAACTGCTCGCGACTGAGCCCCGAGTTTCCGCTTTTCTGGTAGAGATCGGTGATCACGGATTCCATCCCCGCGCCTGCTTCCTCTATGGGTTGGACACCGTGAATCGTCATGGCGGATAGCCTTCCGGATGCTATCAACAAATTAAGACGCAAGAAGCTGAATATTCGCCGTTCCTCGTGTAAGCGCTGGCACCGCCGGACTTGTTCCAAGGGAAGCCGAGAAACGCCGGCGCTACACAGGAGGAACAATCTATGAATCCGAGATTCTTGTTCGCACTGCCGGCGCTCGCACTTGCCGGAATCGCTTTATTTATTCCCTCCAGCGCCCCCGCCGGAGGGGTCACGCCGGCAGCCGGATACAAGGTGCTGGAGCCCATCCGGCAGGGGAACCTGACGGTATTTCCGGTGGTTGCCGCACAATCTCACGATACTCAAGACTTCCTTACTCTCGACGAAGGATTGCGTTCGGGCGACGTGATCGTGACCGAGTCAGGAAGCGTGCAGCCACTCATGCGCCGGCGCGTTCGACCGCCTTCGTCAGGCGCGCAAGTCAATCAGTTGGTGCTGGTCAACAACTCAAAACGGCCGCTCATCCTTCTGGCAGGAGAGATCGTGACGGGGGGAAAACAGGACCGGGTGATCGGTAAAGACCGCATTGTCCCGGCGGAGAGCGATCCCATCGACCTCGGCGTCTTCTGCGTCGAGCCCGGACGCTGGACCGGCAGCAGTGACAGATTCGGGATGGGCGCCGTGGGAACACCCGCAAGTTCGGTGGTAGCGCCAATGGCCGCGCCGAACGTCCGCGCCAGGGCGATGGCTGACAAAAACCAGCAGCAGGTGTGGTCGGAAGTCGCAAAAACCAGGACCGCAATGGCGGGATCTGTGACCTTCGAAGGGGCAGCGAGGGAGATCGACGCTACAAGTTCGTATGCACGCGTGATGCAAAACAAAGACGTAAAGCAACGTGTGGACTCCGTCGCCGAGCCCATCCAGCGAAACTACCTGAGTCTGATCCGGCAGCTTCGCGATCAGAATGCGGTAGGCGTCGTGGTAGCGGTGAACGGCCAGATAGTGTGGGCCGACATTTTTGCCAGCACCAATCTTCTGGAGAAATACTGGCCCAAGCTGGTACGGTCTTACGCGGCGGAGGCGGTCGGCACCCAAACCAAAGACCGACGTGCGGACGTTCAGCAGGCCCAGGAGTTCCTCAATCATCTCGACGGACGCCACGAAACCGTCGATAGCGAGCCCGGCCTTTACCGCCACACAGAGATTGCAGGAGATGGCTTCAGGGCATTTGAACTGACCTCTTTGCTTCCGAAGCAGGGATTCGATTTGCACGTAGCCAAGATGGCAGAGTAGGAGGGCGGCAGTTTCTGGTTTCTGGTTTCTGGTCACGCTGCCGGGTTTTAGGTAAACGAGTTTTTGGGTGGAGCAGCGCTTTAGCGCTGCATTCAAACCTGGTGTTAACGGCGGCTTCAGCCACTGCGGTACCTACACTCATTCTTCCGGAGCCAGTTCGACCATAGGGAGACCCAGGAACTGAAGTCCAGAGCCCGGGTTAAGATTTGCGGCGCGGTTCCACCCAATCAGGTTTCTTTCACTGGAAGCGGGCTGGACATATTGAAGTGGATGGCACTTTACCGCTGCATGGAAGCTGCGTTCTATTCACCAGAGCAGGAAACCAGAAACTGGAAACCAGAAACTCGTTACCCGCGGTTGGCGTCGTACCAGGTACGCCACGAAGCAGTGTCGTTGGGCAGGGTCTGTCCGGTGATGTCGCGGAGGGCTTGATAGACCCAGCCGTGGGTCTGGGCGTCCAGACCAGAGTCGGCCGCGTAATCGAGCAGTTGCGGCACTACGCTGCGGCGCTGTGCCTGCGAAAGCATTCCGGACTGCGCCAGACTGCACCCCGCCCGCTCGCGCACCAGCGGTGACGCATCATCGTGGAAAGTTTTCAGTAGAGGAGCGATAGTTGCATCGGTTCCCAGGTACGCCAAACCTTCCACGGCCCAGTGACGAATTTCGGGATCGGAGTCTTGCAACTGACCGACCAATATTTCATTGACTCGTTCCGGCTCGACTCCACGATTCCCGAGGAGTCCGAGTTCCCATAGCGCCCACACCCGTTGTGATCGCGGTCCGGTCTGCGCCTGTTCCCCCAGATGCTCGACCGTCGCCGGCGACTTGATGGCTCCCATCGCTGCCAGATCCAACTCGATAGCTGCCGCTCGAACTCGCAAATCGTTGGAGTTCAGCGCGGTTGTGATCGTTGCATTGAGTTGCGGAGTCAGCTTCAGCTTGCCCCACCAGCTCTCGACCCGCGCAGCGATCTGGTCATTCGCGCCTTGATAGTGATTCACTGCGCGCTGCAGCAAAACCTCGGCCTGGCGCTGCGGACTCTCATGGTCCAGATTTTCGATGTCATGGTCGGATAGCACGGCAGGGGACGTCGGCTGCGGCTTGCCCTGCAAAGTCAGCAACTTGCCAATCTCGTCTAAAGCCGCCCGGGCATTACCGGTCGCGAAAAAGACGGCCAGCAGGATCCCCGCCGCCACCGCGAACAGAATGCGCCAGCTTCCCGACTGCGGATCGATGGACTGATCCAGCTTGAAGGTCGTGGCTGGCCTTATTGTGCCGTATTCTGGCACCGGCTCAGGGCGCGGATCTCCTTCCCATGAATGCATGAAAACAGTCTAGGGGTGTTTCAAAAGAGCGTAAAGTTACGGTCGAGTACCTTGGTATTACCTTTAAATTGAGGCTGATGCAAATGAAGCGCTTGCGGCAGTTGTGCATTCTGGGAACTGTATAACGCCGGTCACGCTGATGATGGTTACGTCCGTTTGGGCGGCGGACATGGGTTATTGATGAGAAGGTAGAACAATAGGAAAGACGCCCGCTACATCACGGCCGGCACGCTGATTCCCAGCACTGCCAGTACTCGAATCAATTCGCGGCGAACCACAGCCACGGTCGTCAGCAGGAATTTCTTACGCCCTTCATCCGTTTCACTCAGGATGGGATGGCGATGGTAAAACGTGTTAAACAACTGAGCGATTTGAAACGCATGTTTGGCGAGGTACGCGGGTTCGGTCGTGAAAATGCTCTGGTCAACGATGTACGAGGTCTTTGCCGCAGCCAGCCATAGCTCCCAAATTTCGTTTGCGGTCTCTCCCGACAAATACTTCGCCAGATCAGCGGCCGACAGGCGATCCGCCGGGTTCGCGCCAAATTCATTGGGATCAAAACCGCCTTTGCGGAAGATGTTGGCGGCGCGTACGGCGGCGTATTGCGCGTAAGGTCCAGTCTCACCTTCAAAGCTCAACGCTTCCTTGAAATCGAACGCGATCAGCGATGACTTGGTGAACTTCAGCATGAAATAACGCAGTGCTCCCACCGCGATCTGGGTGGCGATGGTGACGCGCTCTGCTTCGGTGAGCTGAGGATGGCGGCCGTCAACTTCATTTTTCGCCGACGCGATCAGACGGTCCAGAAGGTCGTCGGCTTTCACCCCAAATCCCTTGCGGCCGGAAACCTCAATATAAGGTCGGCTCTTGTCTTCATCAGAAAGCTGGTAACCCAACTCAGCGGCACAGCGCGGCGTAAGCGCGACCATTTCGTACGAGAAATGCGTGTAGTGGTCGGCCTGATCGTTGTAGCCGAGCCCTCGCAGAGCTTCGATGACGGTGTTCTGCGCCTCCGACTGTCGCGCATCGATCACGTTGTAAATTTCCGCAACGCTGCCGAAATGCGGGTGGTCCAGCGCGCCTACCGCAGTCGACAGCCAGCAGTCGTGTCCGTTCGGATACCGATAAAACTTTCGATAGCCGAAATCGCGGCCCAGAAGGCCGAACTTCCACATGTGGTATGCGATGTCTTTGCCCACGTAGCCCACCGTTCCGTTGGAACGAACGATGACTTTCTGATCTTCCTCGGCAACTTCGCCTTTTTCTTCGGCTGACGTCTCTGCATCGATTTCAGATTTCGACGTTCCCGCGCGGCGCATCACCCAGCAACCTTTGTTCTTGCCGTCAGTCTCGAAGAAGAGTACGCCGGCTTCTTTCAGTTTGGTGAAAGCGGCATCCCAGAAATGGAGGTGAAGAATCTCACTCTCGCGCGGCAGAAAATCGTATTCGATCGAGAGCCGTTCCATGGTCTCGAGGTGACGCCGCAGAACGGCGATCGAAATCACATCCGCGATGGCGGCGCTTTCGTTATTGCCTTCTTCAATCGCATGCAGCGCCTGCTGGCGGACCTGCAAGTTTTGCTTGTCTTCCGCATACCAGTGCGCGACGCTGGCGTAGAGATCCCAGCAGTAATAATCAAAGCGGGACTGACGGGCCAACTGCTCAATCTCCTCACGTGACTTTTTCTCGATATTCAGAAAACCTACAACGACATCGGCCACCTGCACGCCGGTGTTGTCGATATAATTCTGGACATCCACTTCCCTGCCCGCGAACCTGAGCAACCGGACAAACGTGTCTCCGAGGATCGCGTTGCGCAAGTGTCCGACATGCGCCGCCTTGTTGGGATTGATGCTGGAGTGTTCAACCAGAATCTTGCCGGCGGGGATTTCGGCACGCGGCATTTCATCGGCAACCAGGGTTGCGGCAAGCTCCTGCCGATTGAGCCGCGCATTGATGTATCCGGCGCCAGCCAACTCCAGCTTCTCAAAGCCCGGGATGGGGCCGATCCCGTTGACAATCTCTTCTGCGATCTTGCGAGGCGCCTTGCGCAGCTTTTTGGCCAGCTCGAAAGCGAGCGGCAAGGCGTATTCGCCGAACTCCACCTTGGGGGGCTGCTCAATGACAATTTTGGCCAGATCCAGGTCGTAAGTGCGACGCAAAAATTCGCGCACATGCAGGGCGAGCCGTCGTTCGAGATGGCGATACAAGAATTCCCCTAAGCTGTTGAAGAAAAGAGTGATTGTAGCAAACCGCACAGAGGCGCGAGGTTTGACGGCAATTGCTGCCTTCCCTATGATGAAAACGAGGCACTGGCCATTGGCCACAAACCCTCAAGGTCAGTCCGCCGCCCGGATGGGATCGAAAAAGCCAACGACCAAAGGCTAAGGACCAACGACGGTTTAGACGGTTTTAGTTTCCCCATGCGAATTGCCTATCTCGACTGCTTCTCCGGCATGAGCGGCGACATGTTTCTCGGAGCCCTGGTGGATGCGGGCGTTCCGGCGAAGCTGTTCGAGGACACCGTGGCGGCTCTCGACATTGGTGCGCGTCTGGAAATTTCGCGCGTGAATCGGGCGGGAATTACGGCAACCAAGGTGGATGTCTTCGTTCATGGCGAAAAGGAATTGCCCCGCGAAGTCTTTCTGGAGCAGCAGAGCCGGCGTCAGGATGAGCACGGACACGATCATGGACATGATCACGGGCATGAGCACAAGCCTGTGCCCGAGCATGTTGAGCTTCGTGAACACAATTTCAATCAGTCTGGAAAAGAAGGACACGCGGGCGGGGACGCCCGCGCCACACGAACATCGTCCGCACCAGCATGAACCACACGAACATGGCCGTGGCCTGAAAGAAATTCGCGAGATCATCGGCAAAGCCGGCATCGACGAAGGCGCGAAGCGCACCGCGATCGCCATGTTCGAAGCGCTGGGCAAGGCCGAAGCCAAGATCCATAACAACGATATTGAGAAAGTTCACTTCCACGAGGTGGGCGCCGTGGATGCGATGGTCGATATCACGTGCTCGGCGGTCGGAGCCCACGCCATCGGAGTCGACGAGATTGTATGCTCTCCACTGAATGTCGGCGGCGGCACTGTGAAATGCGCGCACGGCATCCTTCCCGTGCCGGTTCCGGCGACCGTCGAATTGTTGCAAGGCGCGCCGGTTTATTCCTCGGGCATTCAGGTCGAACTGGTGACGCCTACAGGCGCGGCCATCGTGAAGACTCTGGTTAAACGGTACGGAGTGTTTCCCGCCATGATCATCGAGAAGTCCGGTTACGGCGCCGGTTCACGAGATTTTTCGGGACATGCCAACGTGGTGCGTCTGACCATCGGTGAAGCGCAGCGCGGATTGGCGCGGAACACTTCGCAGGAAATCATCATCGTTCTGGAAGCCAACCTCGACGACTTGAATCCGCAGGTGTTCGGCTACGTGGTCGAGCGGTTGCTGGAAGCTGGCGCGCTCGATACTTTTGCCGTTCCGGTGCAGATGAAGAAGAACCGTCCGGGAATGTTGCTGACCGTGTTGGCGAAAGCGGAAGACGCATCGAAGCTCACTCAGATCATCTTCACCGAGACCAGCACTTTGGGTGTGCGGCGGCGCGAGGAACAACGTCAAACACTGGCGAGAAAGTGGATCACTGTCGGCACCCGCTGGGGAGATGTGCGATTAAAGATTGGCAGCTTGAACGGCGCGGTCACCAATTACGCTCCCGAGTACGAAGACTGCAAGAAGATCGCGACCGAGCATCACGTTCCACTGAAGAGCGTCATAAATGAAGCCATGGAAGCCTATTTGAAAGCCCTGAGAAGCTGAGCCCGACTCTCCGTCCGCCAACCAATACGAAATCCAAATGAGCAAAACGTTTTACATTACGACCCCGATTTATTACGTGAACGCGCGTCCGCATATCGGACATGCCTACACCACCATCGCGTGCGACACCATTGCCCGGCGCCAGCGCATGATGGGCTTTGACACCTACTTCCTCACCGGCACCGACGAACACGGCCAGAAAATCGAACGTGCCGCGCAGGCTGCGGGAAAAACTCCGCAACAGCTCACTGACGAAGTCTCCGCCGAGTTCCGCGCGCTCTGGGACCGGATGGGCCTGACTTACGACGACTTCATTCGCACCACGTCGGACAAACACAAACAGGGTGTGCAGGCGTTGTGGCGGCGTGCTCCGCGACAAAGGCTACATCTACAAAGGCAGCTACACCGGCCAGTACTGCGTCTTCGATGAGCTTTATGTGGATGTCGTCGGGCCCGGGCGCTCCCTGTCCCGAGTGCGGGCGTCCGA
The DNA here is from genome assembly GCA_963795245.1 of Terriglobia bacterium. GTDB lineage: Bacteria > Acidobacteriota > Terriglobia > Terriglobales > Acidobacteriaceae > JAIQFF01. Next base: position 137,890 of record CAWCHA010000004.1, read on the forward strand.
CCGAGACGGTGAAAGAAGAAAATTATTTCTTCAAGCTGTCCGCCTTCCAGGACAAACTGCTGGAGCTCTACACCAGCCAGCCTGATTTCATCCGTCCGGAAACGCGGCGCAATGAGGTGATGTCGTTCGTGCGCTCGGGCTTGCGCGATCTCTCGATCAGCCGCAGCACATTCGCGTGGGGCATTCCGGTCCCGGACGATCCCAAGCACGTGATCTACGTCTGGCTTGATGCGCTGGCAAATTACATCACGGCGCTGGGTTACGGATCGGACGACACGGCGAAGTACGACAAGTTCTGGCCCGCCGACGTGCAAATGATCGGCAAAGAGATAGTCCGCTTCCACTGCGTGTACTGGCCCGCGTTTCTGATGGCGGCGGGTTTGCCGCTGCCACAGAAGATCATGGCGCACGGCTGGCTGCTCTTCGAAGAAAGCAAAATGTCGAAGTCGCGCGGAAACATCGTGCGCACTGAAACCATCCTCGACGTGCTCGGCTCCGACGCGTTGCGCTATTTCCTGCTGCGCGAAATCGTTTTCGGACAGGACGGGTCGTTCTCGTTCGACGCGCTGGTGCAGCGTTACAACGCCGATCTGGCCAACGGCCTGGGCAATCTGGCCAGCCGCACCCTGACCATGATTACGCGCTACTTCAAGGGCGAAGTGCCTTATCCGTCGCGCGCCGCAACTCGCACCGCAGAAGAAAACGCCATCGTCGAAACTGCGAGCCGAACCATCGCGGAATTCAACACTCTGTTCGATCAATGCCAGTTTTCGCGCGCCCTGGAAGCCGCCTGGAGCCTGGTGGGAGCGGTCGATAAATACATCGTTGAAACTCAGCCCTGGGCGCTCGGTGAGAAGCAGGACGACGAAAGCCGCTCACGTCTCGCGACGATTCTCTACACCAGCGCGGAGGCCTTGCGCATCGTGACGGCACTTGCCCATCCCGTGATCCCTGAAGCTACGGCGAAAATCTGGTCCCAGTTGGGGCTGGGAGATATCCAAAGGGTATCTCTCTCAGATCTGCAATGGGGACAGCTTAAGCTTGGAACGAAACTCGGCGAGGTGCAACCCGTGTTTCCTCGTGCCGACAAAAGCGCAATCGAAAGGATGCAGAAGATGGAAGAGCAGGGACGAAGCGCGGTGGTGACAGAGCCTGAACAAGAAAAGAAGGACGTCAATCAAGTCCCCGCTCCCGTAGTCGTTTCGAGCACGCCCTCGCCGAAACCCGTTGCGACCTTGCCCGACGGCAAGATCAGCATTGAAGATTTCGCAAAGGTCGAACTGCGGGTCGGTCAGGTCAAGGTCGCCGAAAAAGTAAAAGGCGCGGACAAATTGTTGCGTCTGGAAGTTGATCTCGGTACCGAAGTCCGGCAAGTGGTGGCGGGAATTGCTGAGGCTTATGCTCCCGAGACGCTGATTGGCCGCAAAGTCGTCATCGTGGTGAATCTCGCGCCACGAAAATTGCGCGGACTGGAATCGAACGGAATGATTGTGGCGGCGTCCCCGGAGGGTGGGAAGCCGATCCTGGCCAGTTTCCTGGAAGATGTACCGGTAGGAACGCGCCTGAAATAAACCGGCGGCGGACCTTGGGCGGCGGACTTCGGCAAACCCGAATCCGGTCCTGCAGCACTAGCTCCGATCTCGGGTCGAACCTCGGATCTTCTCGAAGTCAGGGGCTGAAGTGCGAAGCTGAAGTGCGAAGCCGAGGTCTGACGCCCCAAGGTCTGACGCCGGAGGTTTGCCTTCAATGTTCGTAGACTCCCACGCCCATCTCGACATGGAACAGTTCGACGCCGACCGCGACGCAATGATTTCCCGCGCGCGCGATGCAGGCGTGGAAAAGGTTGTCTGCATTGGCAGCGGAACCGGGCCTGGATCACTCGACTGCGGAATTCGACTGGCGGAGCAGCACGAATTTATCTTCGCTACCATCGGTATTCACCCGCATGAGGCCAAACTGGCTACGGATGCCGACTTTCAAGAACTTGAGCAACTGGCGCGTCGTCCGAAGGTGATCGCGTGGGGAGAGATTGGGCTGGATTACTTTTACGATCACTCGCCGCGCGAACTTCAGCAACAAGTATTTCTGCGCCAGATGGAATCGGCGCGCGCAGCGAAGCTGCCAATCGTGATTCATTGCAGGCCTTCTGCCGGCAGCGAAAATGCCTGGGACGATTGTCTCAATCTGATGGAACAACATTGGAAAGCGAGCGGTCTGGGCGGAATCCTGCACTGTTTCACGGGACCCTGGATCTACGCCAAGCGGGCGCTTGATCTGGGCTTCATGATTTCTTTCGCCGGCAACATCACTTTTCCCAAGGCCCAACCGATCCGCGACGCCGCCAAAGAAGTGCCGCTCGACCGACTGCTCATTGAAACCGACTCGCCTTTTCTGGCTCCGGTGCCGAACCGCGGGAAACGCAACGAGCCTGCATTTGTTAAGGAAGTGGCCCGGCAGGTAGGTGAACTTCGTGGGCTCTCGACTGAGGATGTCGGCCAGCAGACCGCGTCCAACTTCTACAGGTTTTTCAAACTGATCTGACCCAGTATCCTTTGCGTCCTTTGCGGCATTTCTTCGCGAACTTTGCGGTTCAAGGTTTTGGATAATGCGGGCAAGGTCATACTCTTTGCCGCAGAGTACGCGGAGAAAAGCCGCAAAGGACGCAAGACAATCGAACTCGATGGATAACGTTGAAATCAGGTACAGCTCAGTTTGCAAGCAGATACCTCGGCGTCATTTTGAACGAATTTAGTCGTTAAGGATCCGGCGTGTAGGGCACCATCTACGCGCCATAATTCATATCCGCTCCGTGCCAGATTCTTCGCAAGCGCAGGATGGCCGTTTCGATTGAACTGAAAATTCCAAACTGAGCCATAACTCGAAATCAAAGAACAGAGGCGCTGGAACCGCTTCTTCTGATAACCTCAGAGGTTAGATTTCCACACATTTCAGAAAGCGCTCCGGACATGCCCGAAAACACTTTTGACATCGTAAGCAAGATCGACCTGGAAGAGGTTTCCAACGCCATTCAGCAGGCAGTGAAGGAAGTTCACACCCGCTTCGATTTGAAGGACTCCAAGTCCAAAATCGAACTTGAAAAAGATGCCATCGTGCTGCAGTCCATCGACGAGCACAAACTGAAATCGGTGAGCGATGTGCTCCAGCAAAAGCTGGCGAAACGCGGCGTGCCATTGAAAGGCCTCATCCATGGCGTCATTGAATCGGCTCTCGGCGGCACCGCGAAGCAGAAGATCACCTTGCAGCAGGGCATCCCGATGGAAAAGGCCAAAGAAATTGTGAAGCTGATCAAGACTGCAAAGAATAAGGTACAAGCATCGATTCAGGGAGACTTGATACGGGTAAGCGGCAAAGACCGCGATGCGTTGCAGGAAGTCATCGCCATGCTGAAAAAGCAGGATTTCGGAATCGACATGCAGTTCACGAACTACCGTTCGAATTAGGGCTTTACTTCACCACGGAGACACAGAGGCACTGAGAAATGCAATTCCCGGCAATTCAGCCCGGTTTCTCCGGCGAATCAGGCAGCTTCGAAAAGTTTACGCCCTCGGTTTCCTCCGTGCCTCCGGGCGTCCGTGGTAAATCAGGAAATAAAAGTTGAGCACCCGGGCCGCCATCAACGGAAAAGAATTCTTCGAGCTTCTGCGCGAAGATCTGGCGGCTATTGAACGAGAGTTTGGTCGGGACACGGTCTCGGGAGTAGAAGCGATTACCGAGATTGGCGAATACTTGCGCGGTGGCGGCGGCAAGAGAATCCGGCCCGCATTGTTGCTGCTGGCGGCAAAATTATTCAACTACCAGGGGCGCGGCGCCATTCGCATGGGTGCTGTGGTAGAAATCATTCACACCGCCACACTGGTCCACGACGACATCATCGACGAGGCCCAGACCCGGCGGGGTCGGCCCGCCGCCAATACCCAGTGGGGAAACTCCAAGTGCGTGCTTGCCGGCGACTGGCTCTACATGCAGGCTTTCAAGGTCGCGGTCCAGGAGCGCAACTTTCGCATCCTCGACACGCTGATCGATTTGACCCAGCAGATGGTTGAAGGCGAACTTCTGCAAATGGAAAAGCTGGGCAAACTGATTTCGCTCGACGAGCATTTCGATCTGATCTTCCGCAAGACCGCATGCCTGTTTTCAGTCTCCATGCGCATGGGCGCGATTCTCGGCGGCGCCAGCCCCGAGCAGGAAGAAAGCCTGGGACAGTACGGCCGCGATCTGGGCATGGCATTCCAGATCGTGGACGATGTCCTCGACCTGACTGCTTCTGAAAGTGTTTTGGGAAAGCCCGTGGCTAGCGATTTACGCGAAGGCAAAGTGACCATGTCGGTGATCCACGCTCTGGAACGCTGCACCCCCCGCGAGCGAGAAATGATTGAGACTGTGGTGCGTGAACGTGCCTTCGACCAGGTCACGCATCGCGAGATTCTCGCTATTCTCGAACATTACGGATCGCTCGAAGCCGCTACCTCCCGAGCCATGCAATACGCGACGCTGGCACGAAATGCGATTTGTAGTTTCCCCGACAGCGAATTCAAGCGGGCTTTGCTGTGGGCCCCAGACTTCGTGGTTGCCCGCGAAAAGTAGCACAACCAGGATGTTAGGCCCTGTCCTTAGCGCGTTACTTCAACCCCGGGGGTTGGCTTCTGCGCTTCCACACCCGGCGTGAGAAATCCGTTTTCACGATCCCGACCGTACATCCGACGGGCGGCAGTCGAACATCCAAACCCCAACTTCAGTCCAAGGAGATTACCTTATGAAAAAGTTTCTCGTACTCGCTCTTGCACTTTCCGTCATGTTTACGGTGGCGGGTTTCGCGCAAGATATGTCCAAGGACAGCGGCATGGCCAAGGAAGCGCCGGCGCCGCTGAAGAACATTAAAGGAACGGTGAAGGTCGACGGTGACAAGGCGACATTCGTCGCTGACAAGGACAAGAAGTCGTGGGACGTGGTTAATCCCGAGGCCCTGAAGGGACACGATGGCCATCACGTAGAACTGAGCGCGCACGTTTATGCCAGTAAGGACCAGATTCACGTCATGAGCGTGAAGATGCTCAAGGCCGACAAGATGGACAGCATGTCGAAATAGCAGTTCTGAAACCGGAGCAAGCGAGGGCGGCACAGGCCGCCCTTTTTCTTTATACTAACGATGCCAGCGCCACCGCACCCTGCTCCCTGATGCAACCATTGATCTCAATGATCGGACGCCACGGATATTTCCTGGTGTTCTTTATCGTCCTCGCCGAAGCGCTCGGATTGCCCGTACCTGCTGCCGTGGCTCTGGTGGCCGGCGGCGCAGCCGCAGCCGCGGGAGTGCTGAGCGTCTTCCGATTGTTGTTGTTGGCGGTGCTCGCCATGATGCTGGGCGATGTGCTGCTCTTTGTGGCGGGGCGATACATGGGTTGGGGCCTGCTCGGATTTCTCTGCAAGCTGTCCGTGAACCCCGAAACCTGCATCTTGCGATCCGCGGAATCGTTCTACAAACGCGGCAAAGCCACGCTTCTATTCTCCAAATTTATCCCCGGCATCAACACGATGGCACCTCCACTGGCGGGCAGCATGAGAATGCCGCTCGACGATTTTCTCCGGCTTGATCTCGCCGGCGCATCGTTGTACGGAACTGTCTACGTGGCTGTCGGGTACCTGTTCCACGATTTCCTGGTTTCGCTGATGCGCGGATTTCAGACCGCCGGACGTGCGGTCGAAGCAGTCACGGTCCTCGCGCTCATTGCCTATGCCCTGTACCGGGTATGGCTTTATCGCAAGCACGGCGTCTATCGGGTCGTGCCGCGAATCCAGGTGGAGGAGGTCACTCGCAAGCTGGCGTCCGACGAAAAAGACAAAGTCCTCCTCATGGATGTGCGCAGCCACGGCTACTACGACGCGGGCACAGCGCGCATCAAAGGTTCAATCCGTCTGGAGCCCAACAACCTGAAGGAAGAACTCAAGAGCATTCCCAAGGACAAAGACATTTATGTCTACTGTACTTGAGCACGCGAAGCGACCAGCGCCCGGGTGGCGCATATGCTGCGGGAAGAAGGATTCAACGCGTTCGTTATTGTCGGAGGACTGACTGCATGGCGCAAAGCAGGCAATCCGCTGGAACCCGTCCCGCACGACGATTTAGTAAAGCTGCCGACATTTTCATGAAACGGACTTCAGGCGTCAGACCTCGGCTTCGATCCAATAAAACGAATTTCCGGGGATAACCCCTGAAATGTCCGAGGTCTGAAGTCCGACGCCCGACGCCTTTTTTATGCCTAACGAGATCGAAATCAAATTTCGCGTAGACGCTGTTCGCGCTTTGGCGCGACGGCTCCGGGCCTTGGGCTTCCAGCAAGTCACCAGGCGGACGCTCGAAAGCAACACCCTCTACGATCTTCCCGGAGGGACGTTGCGAAAGCGCGGAGAACTTTTGCGCCTGCGCAGGTACGGCGACACCTGGCTGCTGACTCACAAAGCCAAAGGCAAAGTAACGCGCCACAAGACTCGAGTTGAAACTCAAACCGAGATCAAAGACGGTGAAAAGCTTCAAACAATCCTGCAAGCTCTGGGTTACATCCCTTCCTTCCGCTACGAAAAATTCCGCGCTGAATGGAGCGATGGCAAGGGCCACGTCGTTCTGGATGAAACCCCCATCGGTTTCTTCGGCGAAATTGAGGGTCCGGCGCGCTGGATCGATAGGACCGCCTCGAGTCTCGGAATCGCGCCCGAGAGTTACATCACCGACACCTATGCCGGCCTGTTCTTTAAATGGAAACAACGCACGGGGAGCCCCGCGAACGAGATGACATTCCGCGCCATTCGAAAGTCCAAAGTGCCTGATTAGAATTTCACCGCCTTTTACATTGCGAGGCCAGGGCGCGAATGACCTTGAGCGCTCGCCTGCGTCTAAAACAATAATTGATCGTTCGATCACCAGGAGACGGGCGTGGCGAGGTTAGGGAAATTTCTGCGCTGTGCGGCGGCCGTAATCCTCATAGGGTTGCCGGTTGCCCTCTACGCCGCGCCCCAGCCCACTTTCAGTCAGATCACGATCCCGCGAGTAAGCAGTCCACCCCGGCTGGAAGATTTCCTGGAGATGAAACCCGATCCGGCGTGGGAAGGCAAACTGGTCAAAGTTGACCGCTTCATTCAACGCATCCCCAGCGATGGAGAGCCTGCCTCTCAGCGGACCGAAGCCTACCTGGGCTATGACGACAAAAACTTGTACGCCATCTTTATCTGCTTCGACACCGACCCGCAGAAGATTCGCGCACGTCTCTCGCGGCGCGAAGACGTGTTCGACGATGACGCCGTCGAATTGATGCTCGATACCTTTCACGATCATCGCCGCGCCTATGCTTTTTTCTCCAATCCCATGGCCGTCCAGGCAGACGCCCTCTGGACCGAGGGTCAGGAGTGGGATTTTTCTTTCGATACCGTCTTTAGCACGGAGGCCAAACTCACTCCGCAGGGCTACCTCGTCAAAATGGCAATTCCCTTTCGCAGCCTGCGCTTCGCCTCCAACGATCCGCAGACCTGGGGAATCATGTTGGATCGAGATATCCGCCGCAATAACGAAAGCGCCTTCTGGCCGCGGTATTCCAGCCGGATCACAGGCCGCCTGAACCAGGCGGGCGAGGCCACTGGCCTGGAGAACATATCTCCCGGACGCAACTTCCAGATTATTCCGTACGGAATTTTTCGCTCCTTCCGTGACCTCGATGTACGTGATCCGGACCATCCCAAGTTCACTCAGCGCGACGCCTTTGGACAGATCGGTCTCGACGCGAAAGCGGTCATCAAAGACAAGTTCGTGCTGGATGCGACCGCGAATCCCGACTTCAGCCAGATTGAATCCGACGATCCGCAAGTCACCGTGAACCAGCGCTTCGAAGTCCAGTTCCCGGAGAAGCGTCCCTTCTTTCTGGAGAATGCCAACTACTTTCAGACGCCTATTCCGCTGCTATTTACCCGCCGCATCGTAGATCCCCAGTGGGGTGTGCGTCTGACGGGTAAAGACGGGCCATGGGCCGTTGGCATGCTGGTAGCCGATGACGCATCACCGGGCGCGGAAGTAGCGCCCGATAATTCCCTCTTCAAACAGCATGCCTACTTTGCCGTGGGACGCGTCAGTCGCGATATCGGAAGCCAGTCTTCGATTGGAGTGATGTTTACTGATCGCGAAGAGGGACCATACTTCAACCGGGTAGGTGGAATTGACGGACGCATCAAGCTCAATTCCAACTGGGTGGCCGCTTTTCAGGGAGTGTTGAGTTCCACTCTATGCAGCGATACCAGAAATGACACTTGTACGTTAGGAACATACCTGGCTGGCCCGGCAGCTGAAGTCACCTTGCAACGCGAGGGCCGGAAGCTGAATTACTTCATGGACTACTCCGACCGCAGCGACGGATTTCGCACTTTTGCCGGCTTTGATCCTCAACCCGATATCCACAATCTCTATCACCGGTTGCAATACAGTTTCCGTCCCGAGGGTAAGCACCTGATCTCGTGGGGTCCGGAAATCGAAGTCTTTCACACTTTCGATCATGAGGGGAATTACCTGAACTCCGGCTATATCCCTGCACTGAAAGCGGAGCTCGCGGGGCAGACTTTCATTACCCTCTTTTACGCCAAGGAAATGGAACTGCTGCGGCCACGGGACTTCAGCAGCCTCACGCACAATCAGAAGTACGACCGCCACACCTCGGAAATTGAGTTCAAGACCAGCCTGTATCGGCCTGTGTCATTTCAGCTGGACTATCGATTTGGCACCCGGATCAATTACGACTCGCCCGATAATATCGCGCCGTTTCTGGCGGAAAGAAGCAGTGTCAACACCACCCTTACTGTGCGGCCGACCAAGTCTCTGAAGGTGGACAACACATATCTGCTTTTTCGCTTGCACAACCGGCAGGGAGCCAGCGGAAGCCTGAACAATCACATCATTCGTACCAAATGGAATTACCAGTACACCAAAAGACTTTCGTTCCGCTTCATTGGACAGTACGATGCGGTGCTGGCCAATCCCACGTTCACGTATCTTGAAACCACCAGGAATTTCAACGCCGACTTTCTGCTCACGTACCTGGTGCATCCCAGCACGGCGCTGTATGTGGGCTACAACAGCAACCTGGAGAACGTGCTGCTGCCTCTCGGAAATGACGTGGACGGGAACCTTCTGCACGGAGGCCGGTTGAAGAATGACGGACGGGGCTTGTTCATAAAAGCGTCATACCTGTTCAGATTCTAAAAAGTTCCACGACTCACATAGGCCCGGACGCCCTCGTCTGGGCAGGCAAGCAAAGCTCGCCTAAGGTTCAAAACCACGCGGAGTTTCGCTCAACTGTGAGCACGAAAGGTTTAAAACGATGCGGAGCTTCGCTCCGCCGGGCGGACGAGGCATCCGCCCCTACGTGGTACGTGGTGCTCTGTGTTGTTTAAACGACGGTGACGGGTTTCACGCAGAACTTGTCGAATACGCTCTTGAGTTCCGCGGCAATGTCCACGGCTTCGCGATGCTCAATGTCGCTGCGATGCATCATGTGGACAACTTTGCCATCACGCAAAACCGCAATCGAGGGTGACGAGGGCGGATATCCCACAAAATAAGAGCGCGCCTGTTCGGTGGCTTCTTTGTCCTGACCGGCAAAAACGGTGTACAACTTTTCGGGACGGGTGGAGTGCTGCAGGGCGGCGCGAACCGCGGGACGCATACGGCCAGCGGCACATCCGCAAACCGAGTTCACTACCACCATGGTCGTGCCGGATTGGTTGGGAATAGCGTTATCGACGTCAGCCGCGGTACGGAGTTCCTGAATGCCGAGCCGGGTCAGTTCCTCGCGCATCGGGAGCACCATCATGTCTGGGAACATTTCTTCTCCTCAGGGTCAGTTCTATTACGACGAGAAATTGGGATGCCGAGGGGCGCAAGTCACAGCAGGATGTGTCCTGACGTACCGCGCAGAGGCCGCAATCAGCACCTCTTCCCGTCGTATATAGTGGTGCCATCATATCATTCATGAAGGCTCTGGAAAACGTGTACCTGGCGCCTCTCACGACCCTGAAAGTAGGGGGGCCGGCCCGCTATTTCATGGAGCCAAAGTCCGCAGCTGAGGTAGCCGAAGCGGTAAACTTCGCCCGCGCCAGCAACCTTCCTTTGTTTGTGCTGGGCGGCGGCAGCAACGTTGTGGTCTCCGACAACGGTTGGCCCGGCCTCATCCTGAAACCGGCAATCCTAGGCATCGACGAGCGCACAGAGAACGGCAAAGCGATTTTCGAAGTAGGAGCGGGAGAAGAGTGGGACAGATTCGTGGCGCGCGCCGTCGCCAAGAATTGCGCCGGTGTCGAGTGCCTCAGCGGAATTCCGGGAAGCGTAGGCGGCACGCCGGTACAGAACGTCGGAGCCTACGGACAGGAAGTGTCGGAGGCCATCACGTCGGTGATGGTCTTCGATCTTAAAGATGGACAGGTCCGCGAGCTCTGCGCCGCAGCTTGCGGATTTGAATATCGCACCAGCATCTTCAACACCAGCGAACGCGGACGCTTCATCATCCTGCGCGTGACCTACAGCCTGACCCTGGGTGGCAAACCTCGCATCGAGTACGCCGACCTGAAAAAACATTTTGCCGGATTTCAGAACGTGCCGTCGCTCGCCAGCACCCGCGAAGCCGTGCGCCGTATTCGTGCTACCAAGGCGATGCTGATCACTCCAGGAGACGAAGACTGCCTCAGTGCCGGATCGTTTTTCAAGAATCCCATACTCGCTGCTGAACAATACGAGGACTTGACCAGGCGCGCAGCCGTTAAAGGATTGCAGGTTCCGAGCTATCCCGCGCTCGACGCGCAGAGAAAAGTGTCAGCCGCGTGGCTGGTGGAGCACTCGGGTTTCAGCAAGGGCTATCGCAGCGGGCGGGCGGGCATTTCGCGGAAGCATGCGTTAGCCATCGTGAACCGTGGAGAGGCCACCGCCGCCGACATCGTCGACTTGAAAGATCACATTCAACAGCGCGTGGAAGACCTCTGGAACATTCATCTCGAAGCCGAGCCTGTGTTTGTGGGCTTCTGATTCGGCTATCGTCTACGACTTCGGCAGCTTCCGAAATGGGTGTTCGAAACTCAGATACAGCAGCAGACCTTTTTCTCCGGCGCTCGGCCCGATTCCCAGAGGAACGCCGATTCCTGGAACAATCTGCAGACCATTCTTGAAGTTATGAGCCCACCGAATGCCAGGGCTAAGGAAGAATGAGTTGGTCCATTCTATCCGGTCCTTTGCCACAACCACCTGCGACTGCGCAAACACGCTTTCCAGCATGACATTGAAGCGGGGGTGAACGAGCCATATAAAACTCTGCCCCAGGTTGTAGCCGGCCACCGCGGCGCGATTGCCCAGAGAGTCTTGCGCGCGGGGGTAAAAAGTCGCGCCGGCATTCCAGTGGCTTACCAGTTTCCGGTTGAGGACCACGCTTAACGGAAGATTCGTTTGCAGACCAACGCTTCCTACGCCCCGTCCCTGAGTTGAATCCCCCGCTGGAACAATCAGGCTAACCCGAGGCGCAAAGGCGGTACGGGTCTCGCCGCTACCCACGAGTTGGTAGCGATAATTCAAAATCACATCTCCAATCCCCGCCCCGGAGTCAGGAAACGCTCCGGAGTGTAAAGCCACCAGGGTATAGCTGAGTTGGTGACGCTCATTGCCGGGCACCGGCCATTCCTGGGTGAAGCTGTAGTTCCAGTCTTTGCTGTCCCAGAAGCGTATGAAACTGGAAATGTGCTGCACCACGCCGTAGTTCTGGTTGTAAGCTTCCTCGACCAGAAAACTGTTGTCCTGGATGCCGGGCGCGGCGGTGGTGGCCCCGGTTTGCTGGCCCCAACTGTTGACGCTCAGCAGGACGCTGGTCAGGAGAACGACAACACGGCAGATATGGGTCGCGCCCTGCGACTTAACCATAGTTAAGTAAAACACATAATCACAAGTTAACCGAGTCGATGCTTTTACACCGGAGCTATCGGCTATCGGCAAAACGTCTGGCGTCCTGAAAAATGCCGGCGAACATCTGACGGGTAAGCCTTCCGGTCTGGGTATTCTGGTTGGAAGGATGGTACGAGGCCAGAAGGGTTTTTCCGTCCGGCATTTTGTAGCTGGCGGCATGTTTGAACTCGTACAGAGCCTTGCTCTGTAACAGGCCGCGGCGCTTCAGGTAGTTAAGGTAGGCTTCGAATCCAATCCGGCCCAACGCTACGACCACGCTCACTTTTTTAAGACCTTCTATTTCACGATCCAGATAGGGCGAGCAGTTGGACAGTTCCTCCGGCAGAGGCTTGTTGTCGGGCGGCGCACAGCGGACCGCGGCGGTAATGTAAAGGTCTTTGAGTTCGAGTCCGTCGTCGCGGTCGGTGGCATCAGGCTGATTGGAAAATCCAGCCTCGTACAAAATCGGATACATGAATTTGCCCGAGGCATCGCCGGTGAAAGGGCGTCCGGTGCGATTGGAGCCATGGGCTCCGGGTGCGAGACCAAGCACTAGCACTCGCGCGTTGGGATCGCCGAAAGCCCGGAACGGGCTTACCCCAGTAGTCCCATGCGAGGTACGCACGGCGCTTCTCCCGGGCAATTCTCTCGCGATACTCCACCAGTCGCGGACAGCGGGTGCAAGAAACCACTTCGCGGTTCAGTTGAACAAGCCATGCGGGCATTCGAGTCATTGTAAGTGAAATGTGGGCGCGAGCGTCCCGATCGTGCGGCACCACCACAGACTGCGTGGGGAAAACCGCCTTGATTGTCCAGTCGAGCGAAGCTCGACAGCTTTTCTTGCCAAAGGCCGCTGCGGAGCTTCGCTCCGCTGGACAACCGAGGGCGGTATGTCCCCACATAGCCTGTGGCACTGCTGCACGAGCGGGACGCTCGCGCCCACATTCCCCTCCAGGTTACATTTGTCACCTTCAACTCGGGTGCGGCGGTTTGACGCTTCTCTCCTCTAGTCTTTACACTCAGACTTGTAGCCCTTACTGCTTGAAAGGCAAATGTGAGCCCCACTGAGACCACCAGCAGCACCCGCCGGGAGATTGCCGTTGAGATCCCCGTCGAGGAAGTAAATCGCGAGACTGCATCCCTGATCCAGAAATATCAGAAGCTGGCGCGTATTCCCGGCTTCCGTCGCGGACATGTCCCCGCCTCCGTCATCAAACAGCGTTTTTCCGAAGACCTGAAGAGCGACGTGGTCGAGGCCCTGGTGCCGCGCTACTTCCGCAAAGAGGCCGACAAGCAGGGCCTGATCCCGGTTTCCCAGCCGCAAGTCACCGATCTGCATTTGAAGGACAACGAACCTTTGCGCTTCAAGGCCAGCTTTGAAGTGATGCCCGAGATCAAAGTCGAGGGCTACAAGGAGTTGCGCGCCGAGAAACCGGAAATCACGGTCACCGATGAAGAAGTCGAGCAGTCCCTGACCTCGGTGCGCGAGCAGCATGCGACCTACACCGCTGTCGAAGGGCGTCCGCTGGCCGATGGCGACTACGCCCAGGTTTCACTCGACGGCAAGCCCAAAGTCGAAGACGCCGACAGCAAACCTGTCCACATGGATGAAGTGCATGGTCGAAATCGCGGGCAAGAACACCATGCCCGAGTTTACCGAGAATTTGCGGGGAGCTTCTCCGGGCGACGAGCGCGTATTCGAAGTGGTCTATGCCGACGATGCCCAGGAGCAACGCCTCGCGGGAAAGACCTTCACTTACACGGTGAAAGTGCAGGCCATCAAGCAGAAGACGCTGCCCGAACTGAATGACGAGTTCGCCACTCAACTGGGCGAGTTCAAGACCCTCGACGAAGTGCGCCAGCGCATTCGTGAAAGCATGGAAGCCGAGCGCAAGCACAATGCCGAGCACGAAGCCAAAGACAAGCTGGTCGCGGAACTGGTGAAGCGCAGCGACTTCGAGGTGCCGGAGGCGCTGGTGGACCGGCCAGATCGATGTCCGCCTGGAACGCGGACTGCGTGCCCTTCAGGCGCAGGGAATGAAAGCCGAAGACATCAAGAAAATGGATTTGAACCGGCTTGCGAGTGGGGCAGCGGGAGCAGGCGTTACAGGAAGTGAAGGCTTCCCTGCTGCTGGACAAGATTGCCGAGGAGGAGAAAATCGAGGTCAGCGATGAGGAGATCGATCGGGAGATCGACGCGCTCGCCACGCAGTCAAAACAGACGCCGGAAGCGATTCGGGCTCGTTTGACACGCGATGGAGCGCTCGATAGAATCCGAAATAGAATCCGCAGCGAAAAGACCCTCGATTTTCTATATCGCCAGTCCGCCTGACGCGGACATTTTCGATCCTCCCAGAAAGACTTTGTAGTCAGAAACAGGAGTGTGGACGGTGAATGTGAACGATCCCAAAATGATGCTGGTCCCCATGGTCATCGAGCAGACTGGCCGGGGCGAGCGGGCCTACGACATCTATTCCCGGCTGTTGCGGGACAACATCATTTTCATCGGCACGCCAATTGACGACACCATCGCCAACCTGGTGATTGCGCAGATGTTGTTTCTGGCGCAGGAAGATCCCGAGAAAGACATTCAGCTTTACATCAACTCACCAGGCGGATCGATTACCGCCGGCATGGCGATTTACGACACCATGCAGTACGTGAAGAACGATGTCACGACGATTTGTATCGGCCAGGCGGCCAGCATGGCGGCGCTGCTGTTGGCAGCCGGCCAGGCCAAAAAAAGGCTGGCGTTGCCCAATTCCCGCATCCTGATTCACCAGCCTTCGATGGGCGGACTGTCGGGACAGGCGACGGATATTGACATCCACGCCCGCGAGATTCTTCGTATGCGAGAGATTACTAACCAGTTAATGGCAAAGCACACCGGTCAGAAGCTGGAAAAAGTAGAAAAAGACGTGGAACGCGACTTCATTATGAACGCGCAACAGGCTAAGGAATACGGAATCATCGACGATATCATCTATAAGACGAGATAAAGGTATGATCGGGGTTCGCCCGATCAGTTTCCGATCAGTCTCGGCGCGAAACGATCTGTCCCGCCGACCGGCAATACGGCGCACGTGGAGCGGGAGAGAGAGGGTTAACGAAGGAGTAAAGCCGAGTGAAAAACAGGACTGGTACCGAGGAGATGTTGCGCTGTTCGTTCTGCCATAAATCGCAGGACGCGGTAGCCAAACTTATTTCATCGCCCAGCGATTATCCCCGGGCCTATATCTGCGACGAGTGCGTAGCGGTCTGCAATTCCATCCTGGAAGACGACCGTACGGCCACGCCTCCTACCACCACCCCGAACCAACTGCCCAAGCCTCAGGAAGTAAAGACCTTCCTTGATGAATATGTAATCGGCCAGGAGCAGACCAAAAAGAAGCTCGCGGTGGCGGTTTACAACCATTACAAGCGGATCTACATGAACCGCCAGCGCGGCGACGGCGTCGAATTGGCCAAGTCGAACATCATGCTGATCGGCCCCACGGGAACCGGCAAGACCCTGTTGGCCCAAACGTTGGCCCGCATGCTCGATGTTCCCTTCGCCATCGTGGACGCTACCACGCTGACCGAAGCCGGCTATGTCGGCGAGGATGTTGAGAACATTATCCTTAAGCTTTTGCAAGCAGCCGACGGCGATGTAGGACGCGCCCAGACCGGCATCATCTATATCGACGAAGTCGACAAGATCGGGCGGAAGGATGAAAATCCGTCGATCACGCGTGATGTTTCCGGAGAGGGAGTGCAGCAGGCGCTGCTCAAGATCCTCGAAGGAACCATCGCCAACGTTCCTCCTCAGGGCGGCCGCAAACATCCTCACCAGGAATTCACCCCCGTTGATACCACCAACATCCTGTTCATTTGCGGTGGAGCCTTCGTCGGACTGGACAAGATCGTTGCCCGTCGCGTGGGCAAGAAGTCGTTGGGATTCAAAGCCGGAGAAGAAAACGAAGCAGAAGAGACTCCCGCCATGGCCCGCAAGCGGAATTTCGAACTGCTGAGCGACATTCAACCGGAAGACATGATTAAGTTTGGCCTGATCCCCGAGTTTGTCGGCCGACTGCCGGTAGTCGGCGTTCTCGAAGATCTCGACGAGTTTGCCCTGATCGAGATTCTGACTCGTCCCAAGAACGCAATCATCAAGCAGTACCAGCGGCTCTTCGAATTCGAGAATGTGCGCCTTAAATTCAGCGATGAGGCCCTGAAAGCAATCGCCCGGCAGGCCATGGCGCGCAAGGTCGGCGCTCGCGGATTGCGCATGATTCTGGAGGAGTTAATGCTCGATCTCATGTACCATCTGCCCAGCCAGAAGAAGGTCAAGGAGTTCGAAGTGACCCGCGAGATGGTGGAGAAGCGCAACGTTACTCTCGCAATGATGGATAAGGCGGGTTAGACTAGGCCCCATTGGGCAGGATTTTAGAGCTAGAGCTAGAGGCTCCAAACAGCGAACGCAACTCGGGTGTTCGGGAGAATAAGTGACGACAGTTAAGGAAAAATTCGAGACCAAAAAACTTCCCATGATGCCCATTCGCGACGTGGTCATCTTTCCCTACATGATGACTCCGTTTGTCGTGGGACGGGAATCCAGCGTTCGCGCCCTCGAAGAGGCGCTGGCGGCCGACAAGAAGATATTCCTGGCCACCCAGCATGACGCCAGCATCGATGAACCCAAACCCAACGAGATCTACCAGGTAGGCACGATCGTCAACATCGTGCAAAGCCTGAAGTTGCCGGACGGGAATATCAAGGTCCTGGTCGAGGGCATTGAGCGCGGCAAAGTTCTTCAGATCAGCGAGACCGAAGGCTTCATGCAGGTTTCGGTCCGGGTAGCCCGCTATGCAACCGAGACGAATCCCCTGATCGAAACCGGCATGCAGCGCGTCACTGCCCTGTTCGAGCAATACGTAAAGCTGTGCCAGTCTCTGAATTACGAAACCATGATCGCGGCCGTGCGTATGGAAGATCCGGCCAAGCTAACCGACACCATCGCCGCCAACCTGCAACTCTCCATCGAAGAAAAACAGGAATTGCTGGAAATCTTCGATCCCGGCGAGCGCCTGACCCGCATCGGCGACGTGCTCGACATCGAAATTGAAAAGCTGAACATGGATCGCACCATCCAGTCGCGGGTCAAGCGGCAGATGGAGCGCGCCCAGAAAGAGTATTACCTCAACGAAAAGATCAAGGCCATCCAGAAGGAATTGGGCCGCGGCGAGAAAAGCGAGTTTGACGAGCTCAAGAAAAAGATCGAAGCCGCCGGCATGCCCAAGGAAGTTCGCGACAAGGCAGTGCAGGAACTCAAGAAGCTCGAGGCCATGCCGCCGATGTCGGCCGAATCCACGGTCTCGCGCAACTACCTCGACTGGCTGCTCGCGGTTCCATGGAAAAAGCGGTCGAAGGAAATCCGCAACATCAGCCGCGCCGAAAAGGTCCTGAACGAGGACCATTACGGTCTGGAAAAGATCAAAGACCGCATTCTCGAATTTCTCGCCGTTCGCCAACTGGTCAAGAATCCCAAGGGTTCGATTCTTTGTTTCGTCGGACCTCCGGGAGTGGGCAAGACTTCGCTGGGAATGTCGATCGCGAAAGCCACGGGCCGGAAATTCGTCCGTATGTCGCTGGGCGGCGTGCGTGACGAGGCCGAAGTACGCGGTCATCGCCGCACATACATCGGCGCCCTGCCCGGACAGATTATCCAGATGATGAAGAAAGCCGGCACCAAGAACCCGGTCTTCATGCTGGATGAAGTGGACAAGATGTCCATGGATTTCCGCGGCGATCCCTCAGCCGCATTACTTGAAGTTCTCGATCCCGAACAGAATTTCATGTTCGTGGACCACTACCTCGACGTCGAATACGACCTCTCGCAAGTCTTCTTCATCGCTACCGCGAACGTAATGCATACCATCCCGGCCGCTCTTCAGGACCGGATGGAGGTACTGCGACTGCACGGCTACACAGAAGACGAGAAAGTCGAAATCGCCAAGCAGTTCCTGGTCCGGAAGCAGTTGGAGCAGGCCGGCTTGACGGAAAAAAACCTCAAGTTCAGCGATAACGCCATCACTTCCCTGATCCGCTC
The DNA here is from genome assembly GCA_963795245.1 of Terriglobia bacterium. Classification (GTDB taxonomy): domain Bacteria; phylum Acidobacteriota; class Terriglobia; order Terriglobales; family Acidobacteriaceae; genus JAIQFF01. Next base: position 155,952 of record CAWCHA010000004.1, read on the forward strand.
GTACACTCGCGAAGCTGGCGTGCGCAACCTCGAGCGCGAAATCGGCAACGTGTGCCGCAAAGTCGCACGCAAAGTGGTGAAGGAAGGCGAAACTTACAGCGCCGCCATCACTCAGGAAAACGTCAATGACTTCCTGGGCGTGATCAAGTACCGCGACACGCTGGCGCACGAAAAGAGTGAAGTCGGCCTCGTAACCGGCCTAGCTTGGACCGAAGTCGGCGGCTCGATTCTGAGCACCGAAGCCACGGTTGTCGACGGCAAGGGTAAGCTCACTCTCACCGGCAAACTGGGCGACGTAATGCAGGAATCAGCCCAGGCCGCGATGTCGTACATTCGCTCGCGCGCTCTTCGCCTCGGGTTGACGCGAGATTTCTACCGCTCTCTCGACATTCACGTGCATGTGCCGGAAGGAGCCATTCCGAAGGACGGTCCGTCCGCGGGCATCACGATCGCCACTGCAATTGCCAGCGCTCTGAGCAAGATTCCCGTGCGCCGCGACCTCGCCATGACCGGCGAGATTACGTTGCGCGGCAAAGTATTGCCCATCGGCGGACTGAAAGAAAAGCTGCTGGCAGCACATCGTGCAGGACTGTTCGAGGTCATTCTCCCTCAAGACAACGAGAAAGACGTGGCCGAAGTGCCCGAGAACCTGCGCAGCGCGATGAAGATGCATTTCGTCGAGACCATGGACCAGGTGTTGGCCGTGGCGCTGGAGCGGCCCTTGCCGGAAGTCAGCGAAGAAGAAGCGGCCCAGCCGATTGCTCCTCTACCCCCGCCCGGCGAGAGTCCGGCGGCGCATCAGTAAGTTTCTAAATCACCATCCTGAAAGGCCCGCGAAAGCGGGCCTTTTCTATTGCAGTGAAAGAATTTCTTTGCATCCTTTGCGGATTTCCTTTGCGTTCTTTGCGGTCAAGAGCTTTTACCGCAAAGTTCGTAAAGAGAACCCGCAAGAGGTCACCGAAGGATCTCGCGCGCAGCGGCACCAGGCCGGGGCGGATCTCCTCGCCGGATGCTTCGCAAGCTCAGCATCGCGCATCGCAAAAGGGCAGGAATTTCGCACAAGAGGCATCGAGTCCCATTAAACAAGCACTGTTCGCCCGTTCCAGCTAAAATAGCCTGTGGTTTCCAACGCCCCCGATTACGTCGCGCTCGACCCCCAAAATAGCCCCTTGCCGGCACCCCCGGCTGTCATCTCGGTTCAGGACCTGGTGCATCGCTACGATGGCCGCACCGCGCTGAACGGCGTTTCGTTCGATGTCCGGCATGCCGAGCTCTTTGGACTGCTGGGGCCTAACGGCAGCGGCAAGACCACCATGTTCCGCATTCTTTCGACGCTGATGGTGCCCTCTGGCGGACGGGCCCTGATTATGGGATTTGACGCGGCCCAGGAGCCCAATAAACTGCGCCATCAGATTGGTGTCGTCTTCCAGGCTCAAAGCATCGATGTCAAATTGACTGCCGCTGAAAATCTGTGGCACCAGGGTCATCTCTACGGATTACGGGGCGTGGCCCTGAAATCGCGAGTTACAGAAATGCTGGGCCGAGTCGGGCTCTCCGATCGGGCCCACGAAAAGGCAGAAACTTTTTCCGGGGGAATGCAGCGCCGCCTGGAACTTGCGAAGGGCTTGCTGCATCATCCCGCTGTTCTGCTGCTCGATGAACCTACGACCGGGCTCGATCCCGGCGCGCGGCGCGACCTTTGGCAGTACCTGCAAATCCTGCGCGATGAAGAAAGAGTGAGCGTCATTGTGACCACGCACCTCATGGAAGAGGCGGAGCGCTGTGATCGTCTCGCCATTCTGAATGAGGGAAAGCTGGTGGCGTTGGGAACTCCGTCTGAACTGAAGCACGAAATTGGCGGCGACGTCATTCTGCTTGATACAAGGGACGCGGAGTCCATGGCCGAACGCATTCGCTCCCGTTTCAACGTGGATGTGAAGGTGCTCGGCGGCCAGGTCCGGCTGGAGCGCGAAAATGGCCATCGTTTTATCACCGACGTGGTGGAAGCATTCCCCGGCGAGATTGAGGCGATCTCCGTAAGCAAGCCGTCCCTGGAAGATGTTTTTATCCGCCGGACGGGCCATAAGTTCTGGACCGACGATGCCGAACGACCTGCGTAGCGCCGGCCTGCATCCGGCTGTTCAAGCGGAGTTCCTTCGACTTCGCTCAGGGCAAGCTGGCCGCCTCAAGGTAAAGGCACCGATACTTTGCTTTGATTCAAACGGCGGGCGAGACGCCGGCGCTACAAGAAGTGACGATACGAGGAGCGACCTTATGATGCTTGCTTTATCGGTTGTCCTTGGGCTGGTTCCCTTGGCGGGAATTGCCTGGACGGTTCAGAACGGAATGATCACGACTGTGGATGGGATTTTTATGAGTCTCATTCTGCTGGCTCTTTCCGGAATCCTGTTCCTGAACGTGTTCCTTGAAGCGCGCAAAAAGTTTGCGCCGAAAAAAGCGCCGCAGGCGCAGAAAACGAGCTGAACGTGGCAACCCAGACTGCGACCCTTCCGGCACCAGCTGCGGCTTTAAGCGCAGGACTGATGTTACCCGCCTTCACCCTTTGGTGGCGGGAACTGGTCCGCTTCTACCGTCAGCGGGCCCGCGTGGTGGGAGTGATCGCGTCGCCGCTGCTGTTTTGGGTGGTCATCGGTTCCGGCTTTGGCAGTTCGTTTCGCTCGGGCAGTGCGGCGGGGCAGCAGCACTATCTGGACTATTTTTATCCCGGCGCGCTGATCATGATTGTGTTGTTCACTTCGATCTTTACCATGATGTCAGTGATCGAAGACCGCAAGGAAGGCTTTCTGCTGTCGGTGATGGTTGCGCCCGTGCCGCGCTCGGCGATCGTGCTGGGCAAGGTGCTGGGCGGCACTACCCTGGCGACAATTCAGGGCCTGATCTTCCTCGCTTTCGCTCCGCTGGTCGGAATCCATCTTGGGATAGCGAGTTTCCTGCTGGTTGCGCTGACCGTCCTGCTGGTCTCGTTCGCGCTCACAGCCCTGGGATTCACCATCGCCTGGTCGATGGATTCGACGCAGGCCTTCCACGCCATCATTAATTTGTTTCTGATACCTCTGTGGTTGCTCTCCGGAGCGCTGTTTCCCCTTTCGGGCGCTTCCAGATGGATCAAGTTCCTGGTGGAAATCAATCCACTGACATACGGCGTCGAGTCGCTGCGAGATCTGCTTTATCCTGGAAACCAGACGGATTTTCCCCTGGCTTCGTCGCTGGCCACGCTGGTTCTGTTCTGTGCCCTGATGTTTGGCCTCTCGTTCATCATGGTCAATCGCCGCACCACCAAGCCCGCCGCGTGATGCAAGTCGCCGCACAATACGCCATCTATCCGGTCATTGACGCTGTGCTGAACGGTACCAGTGCGGTGCTGCTGCTCGTGGGGCGGGGCTATATAAAACGCGGACGCATGGCCGCGCATCGAGCTGTCATGATCACAGCGTTAGGTTCGTCGGCGCTTTTTTTGACTTCGTATCTGTACTATCACTGCGCACGTCGGTTCGGTGCACTTTCAGGGACAAGGCTGGTCGCGTCCGGTCTATTTCACGATCCTTATTTCGCATACCATACTGGCGGTCGTTATCGTGCCGCTGGTGATCATCACGTTGAGCCGCGCGTTGCGCGAGCGTTTCGACAAGCATCGCCAGATCGCCCGATGGACTTTTCCGTTGTGGCTGTATGTGTCGGTCACGGGCGTGGTGATTTATTTCATGCTGTATCATTTGTTCGCTGCATGATTGAATTCGTTACCACGGAGGACACGGAGAGAAAAGGGTTAGTTCTGTGTCCTCCGTGTCCTCTGTGGTGAAATGATTCAATGACCACCGTGAAGCTCAAAATCGATGTCTCCGGCACGATGGGGGACGAGGCCTGGCGCAACCTGCGCCAGTTCGATGAAATCCAGAGTGCGGCGTTCGGTCCGAGATTCGGATCAAGCGGAACCTGCAAACACGACGCCAGCCAGCCCCATGCCACGGACGAATGGATCGGCGCCGAGATCAAGCTGGAGACGCCGCTGCTGGCCCAGTATGCGGTGTCGCATTATCTGGAGCAGGAACGGGTGCTGGACGCAGACGTAGTGGACTGATGCTCTTTTTCAACACGATCTGATATATTCCCCGCGAAAAAACCTATGTCGGCTACCCCAGATCTTCCGTCCGAAGCTCGACCGTAGCTGACGAAACCGTCTCGTCGCAGCCACCAGCCAAGCCGCGAATGTCCACTCGCAACCGACTGTTGTTTTTCGCCACTGGCTGGCTGATCGTGCTTATGCCGTTTCTGTTCTGGTGGAACACCTGGTTTGGACGGCAACTTTCCGACAAGCAACTGGCCGAGTACATCCAGGACGACAAGAAGCCGCGTCATATTCAGCACGCGCTGGTACAGATCGGCGAACGCGTGACGCGGCGCGACCCCAGCATCACGCGCTGGTATCCGGATGTAGTTCGCCTGGCGTCCTACCCGGTGGAAGAAGTGCGCAACACCGATGCCTGGGTCATGGGGCAGGATGTGAGCAGCAAAGAGGCCGCCAGCGCGGGGTTTCACGAAGCGCTCTTGAAAATGCTGAACGATTCTTCCGCCATGGTGCGGGGCAACGCGGCGTTGTCGCTGGTACGCTTCGGCGATGCTTCGGGGCGTCCACACATCGTCGCTCTGCTGCAATCGGCAACGGTCACCGCACCCGAGGCCGGGAAAATAACGGACGCCAGCACCGTGGGAACGCCAATTCACCAGGGCGGAATCATTGCCAAGATCGACGCAGGGGGATCAATCGTCGAAGTACGCTCGCCCATCAGTGGCCGGCTGCGGGAGTTGTCCGCGCAGACCGGAAAGACGGTTGCGGCGGGAGATCAGATCGCCGCGCTTGATCCCGGCACAGACCAGGTTTGGGAGGCTCTCCGCGCGCTTTATCTGATCGGTCGGGCCGAAGATATTCCGGCGATCCGTCCTTATGAACGAGAGTTGCCCGAGATTCCGGAACATGTTCGGCAGCAGGCGGTGGCCACCGAACAGGCGATCAATCAGCGGGCGAAGTAGTTGGGGTGTTTACGGGCCGGAAGGGACGAATCTCACAGAACCTCGGCGACCGATGGTGCGCCGGGATATTCTAAAACTTCAGTTGTTAGTTTTTAGTTCCCGGTTCTCAGCTAGAACGGCATGACGCCGACTTCTTTTTCGATTTCAGCGGTGTCCACCATCACAATTGCGTCCCAGGGACAGCCATCGAGGAAGGATCCGTCCGGACCTTTGCTGGTGCATTTGTTGCAGCCGATGCAGAGAATAGGGTCGACCTGGATGCGGCCGAAGGGAGAGTTATCTTCGTCCGGCACCCAGAACATGCAGTCTTCCACCGGACAATATTCCACACAGGCGGGCGAACCGGCACAACCGGTGCAGCACTCGGTAATGACCGCCAGGTCTTTGGGCTTCTTTTTGCGAGCGGTGAGCAAACCCTTGGATCTGGGTTCGTGCTTGAACTCGTCGGGCACCATCCCGACGATTCCCCTGAACGGTTCGGCAGGCATCGGCGTCATTATACCAAAAGCGGCCTCTCAGACCTCAAACGCCGGACGTCAGATCATGACTTCAGGCTTATTGGGGCTTGGGGTTCGGCGTCTGACGTCTGACGTCCGATCTGATATAGTGGCGTTCCAGCCCCTCGAATCCCGTTTAATTTTCCCGGCTCCCTGGTTTCATACTCAAACGAAAGGGGCGGAAGGAGCAGCACTTATGGCAGGCAAAAGTTTGAACCGCGTCACTTTGATTGGCAATCTGGGCAAGGATCCCGAGGTAAAGTTCACTCCCAGCGGCACACCCGTGGCCAAGATCGCACTGGCCACGAACGAACGCTTCAAGGACAAGAACGGCGAATGGCAGGACCGCACCGAGTGGCACAACGTCGTGCTATGGCAACGGCTGGCTGAGATCGCCGGCGAGTACCTCAAAAAGGGCGGCAAGGTGTACATCGAAGGCCGTCTGCAAACCCGTTCGTGGGATGACAAGCAGACCAATCAGAAAAAGTACATGACGGAAGTCGTGGCCAGCGATCTGATTCTGCTTGGCGGCCGTGGTGAGGGTGGTGGTGGCGGAGGAGACTTCGCAGGCAGCTCGCGCGGCGCTTCGTCCGGTGGCAACAACTTCGATCAGCGCATGCCGGAGGCTGAACCGGCAGGGGCTGCTCCGATCAGCGATGAAGATATTCCTTTTTAAGAGCAGCCGTCAGCCATCAGCATTCAGCCATCAGAAAAAAAACGAGTGCCCCATCTTTGCGCGTTCTTTGCGCAAAGGTGGAAGCCTCGAACGCCGAGAGCGAAGACTCTTAAGATTCCACGCTCAGACTCCTATGAAACGCATCATCACATCGGCATTCCTTTGCACACTTCTTTGCCTGACTCCTGTCGCCTCTGCCAAGCATCATCACCATCACCACGACGACGATGCCGCATCCGGCGGCAATTTCGATTACTACCTGCTGGCACTTTCATGGGCGCCCAACTATTGTGCCGGTCATCCCACCGACCATTCCAGTGAGTGCAAAGCTGGCGGGCACACCGCTTTCGTGCTGCACGGACTCTGGCCGCAAGCCAACAGTGGCGAGCCACCCATGTCATGCTCGTCCGCGAGTCCGGTTGCAACTGACACGGTAGACCACATGATGAACTACATGCCCAGTCGCGGGCTGATCCAGCATGAGTGGCAGAAACACGGCACCTGCACCGGCCTCTCGGCCCAGGATTATTTTGCCAAAGTAGAACAAGCGTTCAAGGGTGTGCACGTGCCCGACCGGTATCCCAGGCTGGATCGCGAGCAACAGTTCGATGTTAAAGACCTGGAGAAGAGTTTCGCCGAAGCGAACCACGCGCCGCCTGAAGCTTTCCGCGTTTCCTGCCATGCCGGGGACTTGGTCAGCCTGGAAGTTTGCGTGGACAAGAATCTCCAATATCAGAGCTGTACCCAAAGCGTTCGTGAGTGTCCAGTCAATCAGGTGGACATGCGGCCGCCGCAATAGAAGAGGTAGCCATGCCCGAAGATCTTGCCAGCCAGAACTGTGTGCCTTGCCGCGGAGGCGTGCCACCCCTGACGGGAGTCGAATTGCAGCGCATCCAGCAACAGGTCCCCGCGTGGACCGTGGTGAACGAGCACCATCTGACGCGCAAGTTTACTTTTCCCGATTTCAAGCAGGCGCTCGATTTCGTCAACCGCGTGGGAGAAATCGCGGAGGCTCAGGGACATCATCCCGATATCATGCTGGCTTGGGGCAAAGCGGAAATTACTCTGTGGACGCACAAGATCGACGGCCTGACTCAAAGTGATTTCATCATGGCCGCCAGGATTGATCAGCTTTCGCCGGCATAGATCATGTGGCTCAGACCGCGTGGGGACAACCGCCCTCGGTTGTCCGGGCTGAGCGAAGCTCAGCGAGTTTTCCTTCCTGTTCTTTCAACACCCAAACCTCCGGCGGGCCTCGCTCGCCCTCGACAACCGAGGGCGGTTGTCTCCACGTGGTCTGTGGTCATCCTCCGGCTGCCGTCTTCAGCGCGGGTGCGTTTTTATCTGATCGCATACCCCAGGCCCACAGCAAGGCGGGCACAAGCATGGCCAGGCCGGTGCCGCAGGCCACTACTTGCACCGACACTCCGTGATCGAGAAAGAATCCGCAGACGTAAGCGCCGATCGCGATCGTCAACATAGCGAAGCCGAGATCGGCCGAGAAAACGCGTCCGCGGAAACGGTCTTCGGTATTCAGTTGCAGGATTGTGGTGGAAAAAACCCATACCGTGGATCCTCCGCAGTGAGCCAGCACAATGCAGGCGCACGCCACCCAAACATTTCGTGACAGGCCCAGGCCAAAATATCCGATACCGATCGTGAGATAGCCAAACAGAATGCCGAGCTGCAGTTTTCGATCGGACTGGCCAGCCCAGCGTGCGGAGAAGAGCGGTCCAACGACCGCGCCAATTCCCCTTGCGCCCAAAAGCAGACTCATCCCCAGGATGGCGGTACGTTGGGGATCGATACCGCCTAAGTGGAGGTGGAAATAGCCGTTGCCCATGACGGTAAAGAGAACCCAGCTGGGGCCAACCATCAGCTCGCCGGCTTTGGCGAAGACGACCGTCCGCAGGCGGCCATCTTTTCGAACGTAACGCATGCCGTCCAGCACTGGCGAGAGATCGATTGCATCTCGAAGGCGCAGCGGCGCGGACGCCTGCGCATGTGGCTCTTCAAATCTCATTCCCCGAATTAACAGCGCCGACAACAGAAATGAGAGGGCATTGAGCAAGAACACGGCATCGCGCCCAAATAGCGCCGCTACAATTCCGCCGACTGACGCGCCGACCAGCAAATTCACCGACCAGGTTGCCGACGAAAGCGTATTGGCTACCAGCACATCTTCCCGTGCGGCAATATTTGGAATCACTGAAGTCCGGGCGGGCTCGAAAAATGCCGCCATCAGGGTTTCAAGCAACAGCAGCGGGTAGACGAGCCAGACGGTAGAGCGGGAGCGTACCAGCAGCATGGCGAAAACAATCACCATCCGAAGCACATCGGCGGTGATCATAACGCGCTTGCGGCTCACGCGATCATTGATAACCCCGGCCGCGGGCCCGATGAGCGTCTGAGGAAGAACCTGGAGCACGAGCGCCAGCGCCACCGAACTCGCCCGTCCGGTCAGTTGCAGCAGCAAACTGTAGATGGCCAGGGTGTAGAACCAGTCGCCGATCTCGCTGACGATCTGCGCCAGCCAAAGCCGGCGGAAGTTCCGGTTAACCCGAACCAGCCGCACATAAGCGGTCAGCGAGATTGACGTGGATGCGCGCTCGGGTTGTGGCTCCATAGGGTTTAGTCGTTGGTTGTTAGCCGTTGGCCGTCGGTCGTATGGCCCCCGCTCGATCTTTCCATTTCACAATTATTTAAGGTTTGGCTTCGACCAACGACCAAGGACCAACGACAAGTCTGCAGCGACTATAATCTAACCATGCTTGATGAAAACGATTTTCGAAAACGCGCCGATACGGCGCTCGAATCTTTAAACAAAGCTCTCATGCTCGCCGAAGAGTCGTCGGACATCGAAGTCGAAGACCAGTCAGGCGCGCTGCATATTTCCTTCGAAGACCGCAGCAAGTTTGTGATCTCGCCCAACGCTCCGGTGCGTCAGATATGGATTTCCGCGCTGGCCACAAGCTTCAAACTGGACTGGTCAGATTCCGATCAGGACTTTGTGCTCTCGAAGACCCGGGAAAAACTCAAAACGCTGGTGGCGCGATTGATCAATCAGCAATTGGGAGAAGAACTGGTAACCCTGGCCTAGCCTGGCTAATCTTTTCCTGACAGCGTCCGTTTCAGATGCTCGGCGATTTGCCGGCCGTGGAACCTTCCGTTTTCGATGAAAATCTCGTTTGTTCGTGATCCCGCTACGATAACTCCGGCCACGTAGATGCCGGGCACATTGCTCTCCAGGGTCAGAGGATCGCACACCGGGCGGCACTGTTCGGCCGAGAGCTCAATGCCCATGGAACGCAGAAAATCGTAGTCAGGATGGTAGCCTGTCATGGCGAAAACGAAGTCGTTCTTCAGGCGCACCGGGCCTTCCGGGGTTTCAAGATTGACGTAGTCGACTCCGATTTCCACGACTGAGCTGCCGAAGTAAGCCGCGATCTCACGATTCTTGATGCGGTTCTCGATGTCCGGCAAAATCCAGTACTTCACGTGATTGTGCAATTTCGACCCGCGATGCACCAGGGTCACACGCGAACCGTGGCGCCAAAGATCCAGCGCGGAAATGGCGGCGGAGTTCTTGCCTCCGATCACCACCACATCCATGTCGAAGTAAGGGTGCGGTTCACGGTAGTAGTGATAAACCTTGGGAAGATCTTCGCCCGGAATGCTCAACGGGTTCGACAAATCGTAGTAGCCGGTTGAAACAATCAGCTTGCGAGTTCGGTAGTCATAAATTCGTCCAAGATTATCCGAAGCGGTGATTTGAAAATTGCCGTCGCCGCCCGTGACGGTCTTCACCCATTGATATTGGCGGACATCCAGGTGGTAGTGCTCGGTCACCTTGCGGTAGTACTCCAGCGCCTCTTCCCGCGTAGGCTTTTGTCGGGCGGTGCTGAACGGGATGTCGCCGATTTCCAGCAACTCAGGCGTGGTAAAAAACGACATGTTGGCGGGGTAGTTGTAGATGGAATTGACCAGGCATCCCTTGTCGATCGCCATGGTCTTGAACCCGGCGCGTTGGGCTTCGATCGCGCATGCCAGGCCGGTTGGACCCGCGCCGATCACGACTACGTCAGCAGACGTGTCGGGCTGACCGCTGCTCTGGGGGCGCGGAAGAGTATCGGGTATCTGCTGCCGCTCTCGGGAAAGTTGTTTGGTTACCAATTCGTGTTCTCGGATGAAGTGAGTCTCAGGGTGCCGGGCATAGTTCCGGAAGGTAAAGATTTTAGCACGCAGGAATCTGCAATCAGTTCAGAGGAGCGGCAATCACAAAACCCATAACCACGAAGGACACGAGTTTCACGAAGGTTTTTCATCGAGGCCTTCCTTCGTGTCATTCGTGGTTATGGGTTTTGGCCCCTTGCCGCGCAGGCCCCCAAAAACATTTTTCCCTGTAAAATGGCAGCGCGAAAATAGGAGATTCAATCATGCCAGAAAAACAAGTGGGCGCCCCACCCTCTCCCCAGCTGTTTTTTGAGACCGTTACCGCTTTTCACCAGACGGAAGCGCTGAAAGCTGCGCTCCAGCTTGAATTCTTCACCGCGATCGCTGAGGGAAACCGGTCGGCTGCGAAAATCGGGCAACGCTGCCAAGCCTCGGAGCGGGGCACTCGCATCCTGTGCGATGCCCTGGTGATCATGGGCTTTCTCACCAAAAACGATTCGAGCTACGGTCTTACCCAGGACTCCGCAATTTTTCTCGACCAGCACTCCCCTGCATACATTGGCGGCTCAATCAGATTTCTTCTGTCCCCGTCGTCGCTTGAAGGCTTTCGGGAGTTGACGGCTGCGGTGCGCAAAGGTGGCACCGCCATCGACCACAACAGCACGACTCCAGAACACCCTATGTGGGTGGACTTTGCCCGGGCCATGGCGCCGATGATGAAGATGCCAGCCGATCTGATTGCCCAGCTGTTAAAGGCGGACGAAGGAGAGAAGTGGAAAGTTCTCGGCCTGGCCGTAGGCCACGGATTGTTCGAGATCACGATTGCCAAGCATAACCCTAACGCCGAAGTTTGGGCCGTCGATTGGCCGAATGTTCTGGAAGTCGCACGCGAGAATGCCGCCGGCGCAGGCGTTTCAGGACGCTACCACACTATTCCCGGCAGTGCTTTCGACGTGGACTATGGCAAGGAATTCGACCTCGTCATGATCACAAATTTTCTCCATCACTTCGATGTGCCAACCTGCGAGGCGTTGCTGAAAAAAGTGAACGCCGCTCTCAAGCCCGGAGGCCGAGCCGTCATTTTGGAATTCGTTCCCAACGAAGATCGGGTGTCTCCTCCCGTACCGGCGCATTTCAGCTTGACCATGCTGGCGGGAACGCCCGGCGGAGAAGCCTACACTTTCGCAGCGCTTCAAAGCATGCTACTCAACGCGGGCTTTGGGTCAGTCGCAAATCATCCCTTACCGCCGACGTTCTTTACCGTGGTCGTCGGAACAAAGTAGTGTTACTTAGTCCGTCCTTTGCGGCGCTCCTTTGCGAACTTCGCGATCAAAATTCAAATGAAAGGGGTCATCCTGAGCTTGCGAAGGATCTGGCGCGGAGCGGATATGAATTATGGCGCGCCGATGGTGCGCTACACGCCGGATCCTTCACGACTAAGTCGTTCAGGATGACGCCCGAGATTATCGTTTTCAAACTGAGCCACTACCAAAGAAAGTCGCTGCTCCGATAGAGGCAACCCATCCGCGTTATAATCTCGAGTTGATCTAACAATGCCATGCCCGCGCCCACGAAACCCGAGACTCGCACTGAATCCGACAGCATGGGGAAGATTGAAGTTCCCTCCCACGTTTATTGGGGGGCGCAGACGCAACGCTCGCTTCTGCATTTCGATATCGGACGCGATACCATGCCGCCGGAGCTGATCCGCGCATTTGCCATCCTCAAGAAAGCTTGTGCGCTGGTAAACCAGGACCTCGGCAAGCTTCCCGCGGACAAAGCCAAGCTCATCATGCAGGCTGCCGATGAAATCATCGCCGGCAAACTCCACGACCAGTTTCCTTTGCGCATCTGGCAGACCGGCAGCGGCACGCAGACAAACATGAACGTCAACGAAGTCATCGCCAACCGCGCCATCGAATTGGCCGGCGGCGAATTGGGATCGAAGAAGCCGATCCATCCCAACGATGACGTCAACATGTCGCAGTCTTCCAACGACACCTTTCCCGCTGCTATGCATATTGCGGCCGCAGACCGGGTGAAGGACGCACTGATTCCTGCCATCCGGACGGTCCACGACGCGATTGCGGCCAAAGGCAGAGAGTTCAACGATATCGTCAAGATCGGGCGCACCCATCTTCAGGACGCCGTGCCCCTGACTTTCGGACAGGAGTTCGGCGGCTGGGCCAGCCTGCTGGAGCGCGACATCAAGCGTCTGCATCAGGCGCTCGATGGGCTCTACGACCTGGCTATCGGTGGGACCGCCGTAGGCACTGGTTTGAACGCGCATCCGGAATTTGCCGAGCGCGCGGCGAAGAAGATCGCGGAACTTACCGGGCTTCCCTTCCGATCCCATCCCAACAAGTTCGCTGCGCTCTCAGCGCATGACGAAATCGTCTTTGCCCAGGGAGCAATGGAAACCCTCGCCGCCTCGCTGATGAAGATTTCCAATGACATTCGCTGGCTGGCTTCCGGCCCGCGTTCCGGATTGGGTGAACTAATCATTCCGGAAAATGAACCGGGTTCTTCAATCATGCCGGGCAAGGTGAATCCCACGCAGTGCGAAGCCATGACCATGGTATGTGTGCAGGTGCACGGCGCGACCGCCGCAGTCGGGTTCGCCGGTTCGCAGGGAAACTTTCAGCTAAATGTCTACAAGCCCGTGATCATCTACAACTTTCTGCATTCTGTCACTCTGATCACCGACGCCTGCCACGGTTATGTCGACTACATGATCAAGGGCATGGAGGTTGATCGCGCCCAGGTGGACAAGAACCTGAAGAACTCGCTGATGCTAGTAACGGCGCTGACTCCGAAAATTGGATACGACAAGGCAGCGAAGATCGCCCACACCGCCCACGTCGAACACAGCAATTTGCGCGAGGCAGCGTTGAAACTTGGGTATCTTACAGGCGAAGAGTTTGACCAGTTGATGAAGCCGGAAAGAATGACGCGACCGTAATCCGTAGGGGGCCCGGTCGAAGACCCAGCCCCACACATCTCTTGCGCGGACCAACCCTAATCTCCTTTGGCTGCGATCAATCCGCTGACGTCGTTGTCTGTTGCAACCACTCCAATCTTCGGCGTCGTCGTGATCGTTATAACGCTCACCAGAACCAGCAGCGTTCCCACAAGAGTCCTCGAGCCCAGCCCTTCCCCGCCGAAGAAGTATCCCAGAGCAACAGCAACAACGGGGTTCACGTACGCGTACGTTCCGACCTTGGTGGGTGATTCGTAGTGGAGCAACCACACGTAAGCGGTGAACCCTACAATCGAACCCGCGATGATGAGATAAACCAGTGCAAACCATGCGTTCCTCGAAACGGCCTGCGCATGGAAGCCTTTGAACTCTCCAGAAACTGCCGCCAGCACGAAGAGCAAGGCTCCTCCAGTGAGCATCTGGGCAGCAGCGCTCATGGCCTTCGACGCCGGCAGTGGCACGCGGCGCGTAAGAATCGTCGCTACTGACCAGGTGGCAGAGGCAAAAATCAAAGCGATGGCGCCCGCACGATCAACGGCGGCCTCACCCAGGGAAAACGAACGGTCCATCAACACCGCGACGCCGCATATTCCGACGATCAGCGCGAGTCCGAGCCTGACTGTGAATTTCTGGGTTCGCAGGACAATGATTTCAAGCAGCGCGATGAATACCGGGATCGTCGCCAGCACCACCGCCGTCACTCCGGAAGGAACGCGCTGCTCGGCCCAGAACAGGCATCCGTAATCGAATACAAAAATGAGCGCACCAAGTCCAGAAGCTGAGACCCATTCGCGGCGGCTTGGAACTGGAGTGCCTTTCAATCGCAACCAAACGTAGAGGACGAGGCCAGCTGTGAAGAAACGCAGGGCCGCCAACAGGAATGGAGGCACTTCGCGTACCCCGATGCGGATCGCCAGGAACGTCGATCCCCAGACGAAGTAAATCATGGAGAACGCCAGCAGTATTTTCCAGGAGGGCGGCCGAGCTTCGTTTTCCATCTGGATCTCTCCTCTGAAATTTTACTGCTGCGTTCTTCTCAGCTGTTCATAGATGTTCGACGGCGCTTTTTCGACCGTACTCAAAACATGAAAGATTCTTATGCGCGAAAGGACTTTCGCTCATCCGTCGCTAGAGCCGGCTCTTGGCGAACGAAAGTCCGCTCAAGGCTTCCACTTGCTGCGTCGCAACATCTTTGGTCGCGACCAGAACGTGAAAACTCTCGCCCATCCCGGCGGGTGTTACCAGATGTTTGAGTTGAAGAGCGACTTTGGCGCGCTCCTGCGGGACGCGGCAGTCCTCGAAGGCGTCGGCAAATTGATTCGGCTCTCCAATTCCCATCAGGAATTGCGATTGCGTGAGCAGCGGCTGCGCCTGCATGCCGCTTTCTTCCGCCGCCGCAGAGAGTGCGGTAAAGTTCACGTGCGCAGTTAGGTCCTGTTCTCCTGGCGCCTCGTAAGGATCAGGCGTGGCCGAGTGCTGACGGTATGCCATCACTGTGCCACGATGGCGGCCGGCAAGCTGTTCCTCACGGGTGTAGCCGTAATCGATCGCAATGATTACGCCCTTGCCCACGGACGCGGCCAGACGCGCCATATAACGCTGCGCGAGCAGCGGGACTTCGACACGCTCTCCCAGCTCGGGATGCACTCCGTAACGATCAAGGAGTGCCAATTCTTCCGCCGACGGCGGGACCCAGGTCTCGACGAAACGGCCGTCCGTCGCGGAAATGCGAAGCGATCCCTCAGAACTTATAATCTCAACCGGAAGGGCGTCGAAGAATTCATTGGCGAAAACGATGATCGGAACTTCTGCGCCTAACGTTCGCTCAATCATCGCGTTGTCTGGGGCGGCTGCGCCCTTAGCGGTTTTCTCGGCACTGGAGTAGAAGCTGTCAGGAGCGTCGGCAGGGGTCGCGGGCTGGCTGCCCGAAATGTCGGAGAACCACGGCATCAGTCTCTGATGGCTCAGTCTCTCGGCTGGATTTTCAGAAACCGAGGAAGCTTTGCCGCTCTCCAGAAATAGGGCGAGGACGCTCCGGAGCCGGTCCCGTAATTTAGGCGACTGCTCCGCCAGCGAGTAATGCAGGGCTTGGAACAGTTGCGGGAATTTCTTCTCCGTCCATGCCAGCACATCCTGGGCAAAGAGCCCGCGGCCGGGACCGAGTTCCAGAATTTCAATCTCTCCAGGCGAGCCCAACGCTCTCCATATTTCTTCAAACTGGCGCGCCAGCAGCCGGCCAAAAACAGCGTGCACATCGCTGGAGGTATAAAAATCCCCCGCCTTACCGAACTGCTCGGCATTGCGCGAGTAATAACCTAGCTCGGGATGGTAAAGGCACAACTGCATATAACGAGAAAACGGGATGGGCCCGTGCTCACGAATTTCCTGTTCAATAATCTGGCGAAGGCTCACAAACCCTTTCGTTGGCGATCAGCGCGGTCTTGCGGCGTCCGAATGAACATTTCGACCATGTAGTCGTGCAGGCAATCGTAGAGTTGCCGCTGGAATCCCCACTCGAATTGCGGATGATCGAGATCTCGGGGATGGAGCTCGAACAAGTAAGTATGCACCGGCACTGGCGGATGCCTGAAGTCAATGACGACTTCGACCGCGTCGCCCTTGGCGCGGGCAGAGAAGTCGAGCAGCGGATGCTCGTAGAGTTTCAGTTGTGCGAGCACACGTTCGAGCCGAGGGTTGGCTTCGGTCACTTAAAGATTGTAACGGACAGTGTGGGACGGCGCCTTCGCCCGGCTTTTGAGCTTAGTTTCCCTGGTTCTTAATTCCTAGTTATCAGTTCCTGGTTCTCAGGTCTCAGCTTATTCGTATCGAAGGGCTTCGATGGGATCAAGTTTGGCGGCTTTGATGGCGGGCAGCATCCCGCTGACGATTCCCACGAAACCGAGAATGCCCGTGGCCCAGATCAGGGTGGCGGCGTCGATAGTCAGGTGAATATCGCCTTCATCAGCGCCTTCCTGAAAGGCGCTCCACATGGTGAGCGAAGGTACAGACCAGGAAACCAGGTAGGCAAAGGCCACACCCAGCAAACCCCCGAGCGCAGTGATCACCATTGCTTCCGTAAGAAATTGAAAGAGGATGTGCCAGCGGTGCGCGCCCAGCGCTTTTTCAATTCCGATTTCGCGGGTGCGCTGGGTTACCGAAACCAGCATGATGTTCATCAATCCTACCCCGCCGATTCCCAGCGTGAGCATTCCGATAAAACCCAGGAGAATCTTGATGCCGGTCGTGATCATTCGCAGGTCGAGCAGATCGGAGAACACGTCAAACACAAAGATAGCCCGCTCGTCTTTCGGATCGAAGTTGTGATGGAAGGCCATGGAGTTCCGTAATGCCTTGACCACTTTGGCGTTGTCGCCTTCGTATTCCATGACCACCGAGTTCAGATAAAACGTATCTTTCAGGTCGTTCATGGTGCTGAAAGGCACGTAGACGTGTTCGTTCAGATTGTCGTCACTGTTATTGATCACGTGCTTCAATACGCCCACAATCTGATAGGAAATGCCGTCGACACGGATACTTTCGCCAATCGCGTTCTGGCCGGAAAAAAGCTTTTTCTTGGCGTCGGCTCCAATGAATGCGACACGCGCGTGAGTGAAATCCTCAGCCTCTCCGAAAGGAGCGCCTTCCGCAAATTCCATGCGTCGCATCCGTGGATAAACGGCATACACTCCGCTCACACCATAAGTGTTACTACGCGTGCCCCAGGCTACTGAGCACTGCTTAAAGACTTCGGGAGACAGACGCTTAAGCAGCGGCACTTCGTCGCGAATGTAATCCAGATCCTTGATGGTCAGACGAACTTCGGTTCCGGCCTTGCTGCCGCCCACCTGGTGCGAGGTGCGGCCCGGGAAGATGAATACCAGATTGGTTCCAAAGGAGCGGAATGCGGCCCAAAGGCCACGTTCGAAACCTGTGCCGTAAGCCAGAAGCAGTACGACCGTGGCGATGCCCCAGGCCATCCCCAACATAGTGAGGATGCTGCGCCGCCTGTTATGGCGCAACGCGTCGTAAGCCTGCGATCCCAATTCGCCGATCATAATGATTCTGGTCTCATGATTATTCCTGCCTCATGGCTTCAACGGGTGCCAGCAGTGCGGCTTTCCGTGCGGGATAAATTCCTGCCACGACGCCGGCAACCGCCAGGGACAAGATCGCGGCCAACGCAGACATCGGAACAATGCGCGGCGTGTCGAAACCTTGCGGAGCTGGCAACTGGGCCAACGCAGTCACGAAAGCAGTGGCGATCAGCAATCCGATTCCACCACTGAACACGGTGAGGAACGCGCCCTCGATAAAGAACTGGGTCAGAATATTCCGATAGGTAGCACCCAAGGCTTTCCGCAGGCCAATTTCGCGGGTCCGTTCAGCCACCGAGACCAGCATGATGTTCACGATGCCGATCGCTCCCAGCGCCAGCGTTACAAATCCAACGACACCCAGGAAATAGTCCATGGCATCGAAAATCTTGCCCACACGTTGCGAATTTTCGATCGTGTCCCAGTCGTCAAAGGCATCTTCCAGACTGGGATCGAAGCCGTGCCGGCGCGCGATAATCTGGTGAACTTCTTCTTTGGAACGCTGGTGCTCAGCCTTGATCAGAGGCCGGTAGTTAATGAAAGTGAGCGCACCTTCCGAGTTCGCCTGCTTCAGGGGAAACAGGTTGCGCATGGTTTCAACCGGAACGAAAATGCGGGCGTTGGTTCCGTTGTTGCCGTCCTTCCCCACCTTGGCCAATACCCCGATCACATCAAACCGAATGCCGTTCAGCAGCATGGTGGCACCCACCGCGGGACGTCCGGGAAAGACGTTTTTCAGCAACTCCCAACCGACCACGGCAACGCGCCGGTGCTCCGTGTTGTCTTCATCATTCAGCCAGCGGCCGGTTCCGAGGGGCACGCTGCGAATCTGGTTGTATTCGGGAGTCACGCCGAATACCTGGCCGTTGGTCGATCCGTAGTCGCTGACGGCGCGAATGTCTTCGCGATTGATGACGGGCGAAATGAAACGCAGGGTGCGGGCTTCATTCCGAATGGCCAGATAATCTTCGTAGGTAAAGTGATAGGTTTGGCCAGACTGCAAGCTTCCCTCAACCGCCGGAATCCGTCCCGGATAAATAAACATGATGTCCTGACCGAGAGTGGCCAGGTTTCGCTGTTGCCCGCTGCGGAATCCCTCTCCCAGCCCGACCAGCAGCAGGAGAGACCCAACGCCCCAGGCGATTCCGAACATAGTCAGGAACGAGCGCAGTTTATGGGCCCAGAGGGTAGCCAGGGACTGGCGGACGATCTCGAAAAGCACGTTCATGGCTTATCGGTGATTGAAGGGCATATAGGCAGAGTCAGGCGCGCTTCCCGTTCTCCCATTTCCTGATACGTTGCCGGGACTCAGGCAGTTCCCACAATTTCAACCCTTCGACCTTTAGACAGCGTTGCAGATCAAAAGGATAGCCTCATTTTTCAGCGGCTGCACCGGCGGATGACGCATGCTAACCAGGCCGGAGGCCAGGCGTCTAAACCACCGTTCTGCTTTCCCCAGGCCAGGTTCATTTCGCCAAAAACTCAGTTTTGGAGGCTTGCATCGTGTTCAAGCTGCTTGTGCGCGCTTTATTTGTGTTCGAGAGTTTGCTGCTGCTTTGCACATTGGGTCAGGCACAGTCGTTCGTTCTGGACCTGCCGCGACCCAGTCAGCATGCCACCATCACACAGAGAATTGGAGTCACCGACATCACCATCAACTATCACCGCCCGGTGGTGAACAAGCGAAAAGTCTGGGGTGGCATTGTCCCTTACGGCCAGGTCTGGCGCGCCGGGGCCAATGAAAACACGACGATCCAGTTTACCGACCCGGTGACCATTGAGGGAAAGGCGTTGCCCAAGGGAACCTACGGCCTGCACATGATCCCCGGCGAAAATGAGTCGACGGTGATCTTCTCCAGAAATTCGACGTCCTGGGGCAGCTTCACCTATGACCAGTCCGAGGACGCGCTTCGGGTCACGGTAAAACCCCAGGCAACGGACTTTCACGAAGCCCTGACGTACGACTTCGATGACGTAACTCCGGATTCATCGGTGGTCACGCTGCGCTGGGAGAAGATTGCAGTTCCTTTCAAGGTGGGTGTGAACACACACGAAGTTGTAGTCGCCAACCTGCATAACCAGCTTCGCGGATTGCCCCAGTACTCGTGGGAGGGCTGGGACGACGCCGCCACCTACCTGCTCCAGGAAAAAATCGATCTGGACGAAGCTCTCAAGTACTCCGACCGATCGATTCTGACGGAAGCGCGATTCGACAACTTCATGACCAAAGCACGAGTCCTCGACGCTTTGGGCCGGAAAGACGAAGCTTCTACGGCGCGAAACAAAGCGCTGACCATGGCCAACGCGATTCAAATGCACAGCTACGCCCGCCAGATGCAGATTGACGGTAAGGCTGATGAGGCGTTCGTCATCTATCGCGAGAATGCCAGGAAGTATCCGGATCAGTGGATCGTGCATGTCGGCCTGTCGCGCATGTATTCCGCACAAGGAGACTTCGCAAACGCAGCCAAAGAAATGAACACTGCTGCAGCAGGAGCGCCGGACGGTCAAAAACAGCCATTACTGGCATTCGCCTTACGGTTGGCGGCGAAGGAAGATATTAATAAATAGCTTTTGGCTGTTAGCTTTTAGCCGCCCGAGTGGTGTCATCATGAGCGAAGTGAGATGTTTCGCTTGCGAAACATCTCATGCAGTCGAAGGACCCCTATCAGCGCATCATGGCTAGGAGTTTGGTGCTTCTAAAAGCGGAAAGCCTGCGCGCACGATGAGCTTATAGGGGTCCTTCGACTGCGCGGCAGCTTCGCTTTCGCGAAGCCGCTACTCCGCTCAGGATGACAACCAGGGGTCGGGCTAACAGCTAAAGGCTAGGAGCTACGAGCTGTATCACTCCGCCAGACGAGGATCGAAACGAAAAGACAGCGGCTTGCCGAAGCTTAAACGGGCAAAATCCTCATGCTCAGGATTCAACAGGAAATTGCTTTCACTGGGCACCAGCGCACTCGGAACCTGGAGCACTACCGACGTTCTCGCAAGAATCCATTCGTCCCCGATGGATCGAATCTCTGGCGGTGGAGGCTCAGACCTCCAATGCCGGGGCAACTCCGACGGATGAACTCTCTTTATCAGGGACTCCTCGAACTCGGCTGCGATAAATACGTATTTCTGCAATACTTCCGGTGAATCAAGGTGGACCAGCATTTCGAGGGCGGCGAGCGATTGAGATTGTGCGGTGTAAACCACGGCGGTCCCGGGATTGTTCCAGCGACCGCCAAATTCACGGGCACCCTCTCCGGTGAAGGCATTTCTGGCGTGCTTCCGCTTGGTAATTCGCCAGGCTTTGACAATCACGAAAAGATTCCGTGCTCCAGACGTCCGATGAGGCTTTCGACTTCGCGGGCCCCGGGTTCGGTGCGGGCGTAGGCCAGGGGGGTACGGTCTCCCAGCGCTCGCCGGGGAGTGGTCAACCATTTCACCGCAGCAGCAATATCCCCTTCAAACAAATCGACTGCATCTTCGAATACAGAAGAAATGCGAAGCAGGCGCTCGGACTCGTCCGGGGTCAGCCTCCGGGAAACCTTGCGACGGGCAAGGGTTCGCTCCGGAATTCCGATGATTCCCGCCAAACGCGGCAGAGCCAGACCACTTCGAGACTCGAGCGATTGCAGGGTTTTGAAAGAGAAGCCTCTTTCCAACTGTCGAATGAGGTCGTCGGGATTGGCCGGAGTCAGGCCGAGGACGGTACCACGCAAACGTAATCGCGATGACGGCCCCGACGTGCCCGGCCGGGCAGCCCGGTGTGGCCGATTTGTTTCCAGCGGAGCCATGATCCAAGTCTAGAAGGGCACTGCCACATTGTCAATAAATCCATGCCAGATGGCAGAGGTCAGGAAGGGCGTGAAACAATTTCTTCTACCACTACGACTTCTTTCCCCATGCGCCGGCCTACTTCCGTAGCGACAGCGACTGTGTCGCCATCGGTTTCCAGGCCGCGGATAATTTCCACCTTCGTTTCGCTATCCACAGGTTCCGCGAGTCTCATGCCCAGACAATTTCTGGCGCGATAGGTGACGCGGGAAATCTCGGTGATGCTGAGCGAAGAGATTCCGAGCTTGGAAAAATGAGAAGCCAGGATTGTGCCGGGACGGCAGATCTTGTCGAGCATTGTGAAGATCTCGATCTTCGATTCCAGTTCTTCCGGAACTGCTTCAATCACGAAATCGGCCGGACGGGCAGCATCTTCAACCGTGCCGGCAAATTCCAGCCTGGAAAATGCCGCGCCAGCAGCCTCCGCGGAAATTCCACCTGACGCTACGGCCCGGTCCAACTGGGTGCGAATTTCGCTTTCCGCACGGCGCAGGGCGTTGGGTAGCAGGTCTTCGAGAATGGTGCGATAGCCGCCCTGGGAAGCCAACTGCGCGATGGCTCGGCCGACCGGGCCAGCGCCAATGACGGCGATGGTCCGGACCTCAATCACTACTGCCCCTTTTCCAGTTGTCCCAGGACAGAGTTCAGGTTGGTGCTGGCCGACCGAATATTTTCGGCCAGACGCTTGCGCTCATCAGCATCCATCATCGGGATGGAGCCGCTGATGCGGCGGAGCGTGGTGTTGATGTCGTCGACGTAGTTGATAAGACGAATGAGTTCTCCGGTAGCTGCCATAGTTGAATCTGCTCCTGTCGTCCGCCGTCCAGTCCATGTGGGCGCGAGCGCCCACGCTCGTGCTGGATCCATGCCTTGCTCTGCGGTTGATGTATCCATTCTCAAGGGTACGAACAGATTAGTAAAGGCACGACGGACACGTATGCTCCCGTTCAAGCAACAGTTGCCCCGTTCTTGTCTCTCCGTTTTCTGGAGAGACAGGGTGGGAACTTAAAAACTAGGCCATTCCTCTGGTTTGAGCGATTGGGAACATTACGATCAGTCCTTTCCGCCGCCGCGCGAGCGAGGGCGCGCGCCCACATCTTCTACATTCTTATGTCCTGTTATCACTTTGGTAATGTTTGCCATCGATGTTATTTATGGGCCATTCGGGCCTCCCAATGAATCTAATCGTTATGAGTGACAAACCACTAAAGCGCTACCTGTTCGCCAGCGACTTCGATCAGACCCTGACGTTCGACGATTCCGGGTATGTATTGAGCGAACTGGTGGGCATTCCGACTGCGGAATTTGAGCGAAAGGCTCAGGGCATGGCCAAGCTGAACCTGGTGCAGCAGGGAGCGGAGTTGTCGTATTTATTGCTGCATGATCCTGAATTCCGGAAGAAAGTGCGCAAGCAACATCTCTACCAGGTCGGAAAGACCATCCGGCTGAAGGAGAACATCGAATTGCTCTATGAAGCCCTTCGGAATGGAGTGGATGGGTATCATTTCGACTTCTATGTGCTGTCGGCTTCGCCGGTCGAAGTGATTCAATCGGCTCTTGAAGGCATCGTTCCCCAGGACCATATTTACGGAACCGAATTTATTTACAGCCCTTCGGGCGAGATCGAAAGCCTGGTGCGGGCTACGGCTGGCTATGGCAAGGTGGCGGCGCTTGACCAGTTGCAGGCGGAGTTACAGATTGGGCCGGACCACATCATTTACACCGGCGACGGCAGCTCGGATATCAACGTGATGCTGCACGTAAAAATGCGCGATGGATTCACCATCGCCGTATCGGAAGCCAAGCACATATCGCAGGTCGCGCGCCGGACCGTTCTCAGCACCAACGCTCTGGCTGTGCTGGGGCCCATCCTCGAGGAAACAGTGGGATGGGAGCGCGCCCGCATTCGCCAGTTCTTCGAGTCCTACGGGATTTTGATCCAGGAATGGGATAGCGTGCGAACCGACTGGCTCACTCTGCGGCCGGCGGTCAAGGAAGCGGCGCAGGCCGTCAGCGCCAGCCTTTGAATCGACTGCTTTGTTTACAACATCAATAGTTGAGGCAGTATAGTAACCACCGTCACCAGTGCTGGCGCGACCACGATTGTGTTCCGGCCGGTCCCCGAAGAGAATAGACAAGAGAATCGATACTCATGCTTCGCGACAAAAATCTCGTTCCCCTATCCCACCAGCACCAGCATTGCCTGGCGTTGTGTGTACGGTTGGACCGTGCCATTCAGGCTGGAGAGGTCGATCTGGAAGCATGGCAGGCTGAGATTCAGCAGATGTTCGAACAGGAAATCGGATTCCATTTTGCCGCCGAAGAGAAAGAAATATTTCCGGTCGCCGCGCAACATGCCGAGCTGCAATCCCTGGTTCAGGAACTTCTCATCGGACACGTTCTCCTTCGTGACTTCTTTTCGCGCGCCGCCGCTCGCAAGTTACACGTAGCCGGATTACAAGCGTTGGTAGAAAAATTGGCGTCCCACATCCGCAAGGAAGAGCGCGAGTTGTTCGAGGGCATGCAGAAGCTGATGGCGCCGGAAGAGCTTTCAGCGGTAGGTCTGGCGCTGCAAAGATCGCTGGCTGAAGCTTCTGACGCGTGCATTCTTCCAACCGCAGCCACTCGGCTGCGCCCCAAACAGTAGTGTCATCCCGAGCGGAGTGAAGCGTTTCGCGCAGCGAAACGGTTTACGCAGTCGAAGGACCCCTACTTTCCACTAACGTATCCGCCTTCGTCGGTAGCAGCAAGAACCCACAGATTGAGAGTGCATATCACAGGCTAGGGGTCCTTCGACTCCGGAATTGCTTTCGTAAACGAAAGCAATTCCTGCGCTCAGGATGACAGAGGGCGGCCTGAATCCGCGACGCACATTCCTTCATCTAGCAAACATGGATCAAGACGTAGTTCCCTCTTCTGTTGCGAATTATTCCGAAGCTACAGTGCAGCCTTCAAGGGGCGGTGTATTGAACGACGCCGCTTTGCTGGACGCTTACTCGCACGCGGTGGTGGGCGCGGCTGAGAAACTCAGCCCTTCGGTGGTGAAGATCGATGTTGCCCAGGCAGCCAAGGGCCGCTCCGGCGAGCCCCGTGAGCGCCAGGGCGGCGGCTCCGGGTTTGTGTTCACTCCCGACGGCCTGATTCTCACCAATAGCCACGTCGTGCATGAAGCCACTCGCATTCAGGTCTCCTTCGCCGACGGGCGGCGCTTCCCTGCCCGCACAATCGGCGACGATCCGGCAACGGATCTGGCGGTGGTGCGCGTAGATATGCCGAATCACGAAGCGCCCAGCCTGGTCGCAGCCCCACTGGGGGATTCGCAGAAGCTGCGAGTCGGACAACTGGCGATCGCGATTGGCAATCCGTACGGCTTCCAGTACACGGTTACAGCCGGTGTGGTGAGCGCGCTGGGCCGCTCATTGCGCTCGTATTCAGGACGCATGATCGACGATGTCATTCAGACCGACGCTTCGCTGAACCCGGGCAATTCTGGCGGTCCGCTGGTGACCTCCGATGGCCAGGTCATCGGCGTGAACACAGCGACCATCATGGGCGCGCAGGGACTGTGCTTCGCGATCGGCATCAACACCGCGAAGTTTGTGGCGGGACGATTGCTTCACGACGGCCGAATCCGGCGCAGCTACATTGGCGTGGAGGCGCAGACTACGCCGCTGCATCGCCGCCTGGTACGTTTTTACAATCTTCCCCAGGAATCCGGCGTGGTCGTGATTTCGGTGACCGCCGGTAGTCCCGGCCAGAATGCCGGTCTGCGCGAAGGAGACGTCATCGTTGCGCTCGACGGCAAATCCGTCGCGGGCGTGGATGACTTGCATCGCCTGCTGACGGACGCGCGAGTAGGCGTCAGCAATCCTCTGACTGTATTACGCTGGACGGAAAAATTAGAACTGTCAGTCGTCCCCGAAGAAGCGCAGTAGGATTTTTAGCTCTTGGTGCTGCCGACCAAGGGTATGCCTTCGTTGCGCAAAAACGGGATTCCACGGACCACTCCTGTAGGGTTTCAATCTAATCTGAGCGAACGAATCGTGACGGTGGCTTCTTCCGCACTCTCGCACAAACGGAACCCTTTTGCCGAGCTTCGCTCGGCCTGGACGGGTCGGAGACCCGTCCCCACGTGGCCATTGGAGTTTGAAGGGGAGAAATGCCGAGCTTTGCTCGGCTGGGCGGACGAGGCGGCCGCCCCCTACGTGGTTCGATGAGGGCAACTTATTGCAAGGTCTGATACCCTATGTTAGCTTCTTGAAACAGCAGAGGTTAGCTTGCAAGCGACGATTCCTGCCGGGCTGGATCGCAAGGAAGCGGAAGTTTATCAGCGGCTTGATCCGGAACGGCTCCCGAAACACATCGCTATCATCATGGACGGCAACGGTCGCTGGGCGCGCCGCCGCCACTTGCCGCGCATGGCCGGACATCGTGCCGGGGTCACATCCGTGCGTTCCACGGTGGAGACTGCCGCGAGCATCGGGATTCCCTGGCTGACCCTTTACGCATTTTCGGAAGAGAACTGGAAGAAGCGTCCTCGAACCGAAGTCGATTTCCTGATGGGCCTGCTCTGCCGATATCTGAAGGCGGAAGTTCCCACCCTCAACAAGAACAATATCCGGCTGGAATACATTGGACGGCAGCACGAACTACCGCCTTCCGTGCAGGAAAAGATGGGATGGGCGCGGGATGCGACCGCTGGCAACACCGGCATGGTGCTGACCTTGGCACTCAATTACAGCGCGCGTACGGAATTGGTGGACGCCTTCCGGTCGATCGTAGACGCGGCTGCGCGCAACGGCGGTCTGGAACATCTGAGTATCGACGAAGACGCGGTGTCGCAGAATCTGTACACGCGACACTTACCTGATCCTGACCTGGTGGTGCGCACCAGCGGTGAAATGCGGTTGAGCAACTTTCTCTTGTGGCAGCTGGCTTATGCCGAAATCTACGTCACGCCGACACTGTGGCCCGAGTTCCGCGGAGTGCACCTGCTCGAAGGCATCGCCGAATATCAGAAACGCGAGCGGCGCTACGGCGGCCTGGCCGGTGGCGCACACGACTCTCATGCTCACCCTTCCAAGACTGGCCGGAGCTAAAATGAAGGTTGGCTCCAAAGTGCGCGTAATAGGTATTCCTGACGGGTTGGAGGACTATCCCGACTCCCCACGAAATCCACATTTGAGAAGTGCGTTGGCCACGAGTTCTTTGTAGCGGCTTTAATGAAGTCGGCATGGTCGAACTCGGCATTAAATCTGTCACTGGCAGCTTAGGCGAGACAATGTGGGTCGAACCTAAGTTTCTTGAGCTGGTTTCGAAGTAGCCCACCTAAGGGAGCTGACGCGGCTTGCACTTACTGAAACGAATTCTTACCGCGGTGGTCTTGATTCCGATCGTTCTGCTGCTGGTACTGCGTGCGCCCGTGGCGGTCGTCGCGCTGGTCACGGCGCTGGTTGCTTTGCTCGCCATACAAGAACTACTCAAGATTTCCGAAGCTTACAAGATTCGTCCGTTTCATTGGCCCACGTATATTTTTGTCGGCTTGTTCTTTCTGTTCCTGGCAGTGAAGGTGGGACGTGATACGCCTCTGTTGTCTACCTCAGTATTTGCCGGCACCGCGGCCTTTGTTGCAACCATCGCCACATTTGTTTTTCTGGTGATCGGCATGAGGAGGGCTGACCTCAGCGCGGGGTTTCCCGCGGCCATGACTTCGGCGTTCGCCGTCGCGTACGTCGCGTTGCCGTTGGGATGCCTGGTACAGATTCGAGAACAGGCTTCGGGCGCGTTCCTTTTGCTGTACCTGCTTCTGCTGGTCTGGGCGGGAGACATTTTTGCATATTTCGTGGGGCGGTCTCTGGGGCGCCACCTGATGTCTCCGCGCATCAGTCCCAAGAAGACGTGGGAAGGAGCTGCGGCTTCGATAATCGCCAGTGTCGGCGTGGGCATGCTGCTATACAACTATGCGCTGCCCATCAGCACGGCGCTGTTCAATGCTCATCTGATCGAGAAGAAGGATGGCTTGTTCGCGCTCGAAAAGGCTCCACTGTGGCCGGTAGTCCTGCTTTCCGCAGTGCTCAATATCGCGGCACAACTGGGCGACCTGGTGGAATCGCTGATCAAGAGAGGCGCGAGTATAAAAGATTCGGGGACAATTCTTCCCGGGCACGGCGGCATGCTTGACAGAGTAGATGCCTTGCTCTTTGCCGCTCCCGTGCTGTGGTTCTACGCTGCCTGGCGCGTGATGCAATAATTCGAAGCGCTTGGCTGAGGAAAAATCTTTACCCGGAGCGGCGCTGCGGGGGCTGCCTTGATGATGAAGTGGGGGCCTGGCACCATCGTGGCGTTGACATCGTTCTTTCCTTGCTGTCTCCTGACGACAGCACAACCTCGGAACGAAGCCGACACAGTAAGCGTAAGATTGTTCCGGAAACAAGCGAACAACGGCAGTGGATCGATCACTACGCAGCAATCTCGACGAGTTACAAAGTAAAATTCACGCTTAAGGGTCAGCCAGCACCACCCTGCTCATGAAACGAATCGCCATCCTGGGATCGACGGGCTCGATTGGCTGCAGCACGTTGAGTGTGGTCGAGACCTATCCTGAACGATTTCAGATCGTCTGCTCTTGCGGCCGGACAGAACGTCGACATTGCTTTTGAGCAGGCCCGGCGCTGGAAGCCCAGGCTGATTTCGATGGCTACCGCGGTCGATGCGGAGATTTTGCGTTCCCGTTTGCAGGCCACCGGGACAAAAGGTATCGAAGTCGTATACGGCACACCTGGTACCGTCAGCGTGGCTACACATCTGGATGTGGATTTTGTGGTCAGCGCGATTGTCGGCGTGGCCGGGTTGAAGGCTACCTACGAAGCGGTCAAGGCGGGAAAAACCGTCGGGCTGGCCAACAAGGAATGCCTGGTGGCGGCTGGAGAATTGATCACCGCCGAGGCTCGTCGCCAGGGCAAGCCCCTGCTGCCCATCGACAGCGAGCACAATGCCGTCCACCAGTGCCTGCGCGGCGGCCGGATGGAAGAGGTCGAGCGGATCTGGCTGACTGCCTCCGGCGGACCATTTCTTTACACACCAAAGTCGCAATTTTCTTCGATCACCGTGGCCCAGGCCCTGAACCACCCGACGTGGAAAATGGGGCAGCGCATCACTATCGATTCCGCGACCCTGATGAACAAGGGATTTGAAGTGATCGAGGCTTGTCGTTTGTTCAACTTGCCGCCGAACCGGGTGCAGGTGATGGTGCATCCGCAGTCGACCATCCACTCCATGGTTGAGTTCGTGGATGGCAGCATACTTGCTCAATTCTCGGTGACGGACATGCGTCTGCCCATTCTGTACGCATTGACCTATCCGGATCGTATTCCCTCGAATATGCATTTCCCGGTCATGGACTTACGACATCTCGAATTCCTGCCGCCCGATATGGAAAAATTCCCTTGTCTTGGTCTGGCCTATGAAGCGGCGGAGGCAGGAGGCGCGAAAACTGTCGCACTCAATGCCGCCGACGAAGTAGCCGTCGCAGCTTTCCTTCAGGGCCGCATTGGGTTCGACCAAATTCCCGAAGTCATCCGGGAAGTCCTCTCTGCAACGGAAGCGGGTACACTGGAATCTATAGAGCAGGTGTTGCAGGCCGATTCCGCAGCGCGTGAGCTGGCCAGTGAAAGAACCGCGCGCGCTGGCGAAAGTTTCGCGGGCTCAAGGCCGGTCTCGAACTCAGTTTAAGTCGGCACAATTTAAGTGAAGTAGGACGAATTTACATATGTCTGGATTCTTAACTGCGGTGCTCTCCGTCGGCGTGATTCTAGGGTTCATGATCCTGATTCACGAGTTCGGCCACTACGCCACTGCCAAGCTGCTGGGTGTGCGGGTCGAAGTATTCTCCATCGGTTTCGGAAAACGCCTGTTTGGCTTCCGTCGTGGAGATACCGACTATCGCATTGCCGCCATTCCGCTGGGCGGATACGTAAAGATGAGCGGCGAGAATCCGATGGACGTCCGCACCAACGATCCGGGCGAGTTCATGTCGCACCCGCGCTGGCACCGTTTCCTCATTGCCATCGCCGGACCCGCGATGAATATTCTGTTCGCGGTCGGCCTGCTGACCTGCGTTTACATGGTGCACTACGAATATCCGGCGGTATTCGACGAGCCGGCAGTTGTTGGATGGGTGCAGCCTGACACGCCTGCGGCGAGAGCGGGAGTTCAGGTCGGAGACCGCATCGTTCGCATCGATGGCATACAGAACCCAACCTGGGAACAGGAGTTCCTGCGCGAGGCCTTAAATCCGAATCAGCCTCTCGACATCGGGATCGAGCGCGACGGCAAGGTATTTACCAAGACCATCATCCCCGAGGCATTCGGTCCGAACCAGATGGGTTCAGCCGGATGGTCGCCGAAGGAACCGGCCTTTCCGATCACGGACCTTGAGTCCGGCATGCCAGCCGAACAGGCGGGCATGAAACTGGACGACGAAATTGTCAGCGTGGACGGACAGCCAATCGCGGGCCTCGAAGCCATGATCGAGAGCCTGAAAAAAACCCAGGACAAGCCGATCGAGATCACGGTCCGGCGCGATGGCCAGCTTCTGAATTTCACGGTGAAGCCGGTCCTGTCGGAAATAAGAGGCGATTCCCGCTACCGGGTCGGTATTGGCAGCGCGCCCATGAAGATCTCGTCGTTGCCCTTCGCGGCAGCCTTTCGCCGTTCGGTGGAGCAAAACAAACAGGGATCTCTGCTGATTCTGGAGCTGGTGCAGAAGATGATCCAGCGCAAGATTTCGATCAAGTCGATCGAAGGCCCGATCGGTATCGGACGCGCCGCGGGACAGGCCGCCAGTAAAAAAGGCTGGACCCCGCTTCTGGAGCTGACCGCCGGAATCAGCCTGAATCTTGGCATCTTCAACCTGCTGCCCATTCCGATCATGGACGGCGGTGTGATTCTTCTGCTGTTCGTCGAAAGCATCATTCGCCGGGACATCAGCCTGCGAATCAAAGAACGCATTTATCAGGCGGCGTTCGTGTTCCTGGTGTTGTTCGCGGTCATGGTGATCTACAACGACGTTCTCAAGATGTTACCGGGGAGAATGCCTTAAAGCAGCCGTCAGCTTGGGATTGTGTGGGGCTGACACTCTTGTCCGCCGCCTTTGACTTAGACTTTAGGTTTCCCACAAGTTGGAAGCTTCCGTCCTAAAACGCAACGGTTGTCTCCTGAAATCAAAATCAAGTCAAAGGCGATGGACAGGAGTGTCCGTCCCACACAGGCACTAAACCCATTCATTCTGCAGCTGTTAAGAGCTGAAAGCTGAGAGCTGACAGCTGAGACCTTTCCTTGCCCGTGTTAAAATAAAGCTTCCCCATGGCAGACATTCGACGCAGAAAATCCGTTACAGGCTCGATTAGCGGCGTGAGAGTGGGCAGCGATGCACCGGTTGTGGTGCAGTCGATGACCAACACCGATACCGCTGACATTCCTTCCACCGTCAAGCAGGTTGCCGCCTTGGCCAAGGCCGGTTCGGAGTTAGTGCGGGTCACGGTCAACAACGAAGAGGCTGCTGCTGCGGTCGCGCCGATCGTCGATCAACTCGAATCTCAGGGCGTGAGCGTGCCCATCATCGGCGACTTCCATTACAACGGACACCTTTTGCTCAAGAAGTTTCCCGAGTGCGCTCGGGCACTGGCTAAGTACCGCATCAATCCCGGCAATGTCGGTATCGGACGCAAAGACGATAACAATTTCCGCACCATGATCGAGGTGGCGGTCGAGAACCAGAAGCCCGTGCGGATTGGCGTGAACTGGGGATCGCTCGACCAGGCTCTTCTCACCCGGATGATGGATGAGAACTCGCTGCTGCCCGAACCGAAGGAAGCGCGGGAGGTCACCATGGAAGCCATGGTTGTGAGCGCGCTCAATTCTGCGAGCCTGGCTGAAAAGTATGGCTTACGTCCCGATCAAATTATTCTCAGCGCGAAAGTGAGCGGCGTACAGGATTTGATTGATGTCTACCGCTCGCTGGCGGCACGCTGCAATTATCCATTGCACCTCGGACTCACTGAAGCTGGTATGGGCGCCAAGGGCATTGTCGCGTCGAGCGCCGCGCTCGGCGTGCTTTTGCAGGAAGGCATTGGCGACACGATACGCGTCTCGCTTACTCCCGCTCCCGGCGGCGATCGCACGGAAGAAGTTCGGGTAGGACAGCAGATTTTGCAATCGCTGGGAATCCGCAGCTTTACGCCGCAGGTCACGGCGTGCCCCGGATGCGGCCGCACCACCAGCACCTTCTTTCAGGAAATGGCGCAGCAGATTCAGTCGTACTTGCGCGATCAGATGCCGGTCTGGAAGGGGCATTACACAGGCGTCGAAGAGATGAAAGTCGCGGTGATGGGCTGCATCGTAAACGGCCCAGGAGAATCGAAACACGCGAGCCTGGGAATCTCACTGCCGGGAACGTTCGAGGAACCGAAAGCTCCGGTCTACGTCGATGGACGCCTGTTCACGACGCTGAAGGGCGACAAGATTGTCGCCGAGTTCATCCAGATCTTGGATGACTACGTGGAATCGCATTACGCCGCCAAAGAAGAGCTCGCCGTAAAATAACCCTCAATACTTCCACCGAGCATGTGGGGACAACCGCCCTCGGTTGTCCGGCGGAACGAAGCTCCGTTATTTTTGGCTGAGAACACAGTCGAGCTGCGCTCGATCGGACAACCGAGGCCGGTTGTCCCCACGTCAGTCGTCAAGCCCGCAGCGGGAGCTCAGGATTGGCCGTGTCGTCATAAATCGGGTCAGCGATTTTGGCCAGCTCTGGATAGTGCTTCAGCAGCGGCTCAGGGGCCTTTACTCGCTCTTCCGTAATCATGTTTTTTAGTTGCAGGGCGTTGACTCCGGCTTTGCCTTCGAAGTGATTGTTGGTCACTACGTATGTGACTTCAGCTTTGGCCGCGATGTGCACGATCTTTTCTTTCCATTCTGCCAGCTCGGCCTCGCTGTAAAGATAGTTATAGCGGTCGGCGCCGGTGTCGGCGTCGAACCACTGATCGTAATTTCGTCCGTGCAGACGCACATAGCCCACCGGAGACGTCACATACTCCGTCGGCTCCAAAGAGCGGCCGATCGTTGGCTGGTCGATGTTGCAGAAGGCGACATTCTTTTCGATGAAATAACGGATCGTCTCCGGATTTTCCCAGCTGTCATGGCGCACTTCGATTACGCGCGGATACTCGATGAACTGGCGGATCAGCTGCTCGATATATTCCCGGTTCAACGATGTGTTCTTGAACGACACTGGAAACTGAATCAACAGCGCGCCCAGCTTCCCCTCTCCAGCCAGCGCCTCAAGGCCTTCGCGAGCCAGCGCTTCGTCTTCATCATTGGGCTTGATGGAAGCGGCGGAAGTGGGCTCCATGACCGCCATGGGATTGTGCGTGAACGAGCGATGCAATTTGGCGGTGAACATGAAATTTGGGTTCACCGATTCTGCTTTTCGGACCCATAGTTTGGCCAGATGCGGCTTGATGTGTCCGTAGAAAGAAGTGTTGATCTCGACCATGTCAAAGCATCGGGCCAGAATCTCGAGCGGATGCTGCTTGCGGTGCTGCATGCCGGACGGATAGAAAATGCCTTCCCAATCTTTGTAAGACCAGCCGGCAGTGCCAATGCGGATTTGCGAGGATGGATTCACGAGACTCTTTAGATTAGATGCAGCAGACTAGCACAGGCAGCGCAGTGGTTTTCATGTAGCACTGCCGTCCCGGCCGCTGTCCGGTGGGCGTTCCACGCACCGCCGAGGGCAATGTGTCCTCGGGACAGCCGGCAGGATGCCGGCGCTACAAAGGCGACCTAGTAAAAGAGAATTGCGACCCAATACATCCCCGTGGGATACGTGCGAGTTCGAGCATAGCAGGAGCCTACTGCGAAGGACGCGACTGAACGATTCTCAACCGCACGAGACGCGCCCTCGGGAATGATTTGTGGCTGCGACGTTGTGTAGCGAAGAACTTGCCGGGCCTGGGGTGCCGGGGAACGCAACGAATCGGCCTCAGCCATGGCACAGGCCGTCGAGGCCGCTTCTTTGCCATCCATGCGTTGCAGGCCTGGAAGCCGACTCTGGGCCCGGAGGCGATCCACGCTTCTACCGACGAGGACTTCCGCTTCTTCGTCGGAGTAACGGGTCAAGCTGTGTCCGAAATCCTGAGTTACATAAAGGAGTGAACCATTGCGGACCACGCTGAACCCGGCCACGTTGTAACCGGCGTTGAGCAGGTTCGCGCGATGTGGCGGAGAGTGCATCAGGCTGTCCTGCGCCTGGCCCACGCTGGGGGCGAAAGCTACGTTCTCTCCTGCCTGGTCGAGTTGGGTTTTAGTATTCGCCGCCAGGCGATGTTCCAGGTTGGGCTCTCCGGAAAGCTGGTGTGAAAGCTTTTGTTGCGCCGCCATCGCCGTGGCATGGGCGCGTGCGGCCTGGGTGAGTCCTTCGTCTTTTTGTAACGGAGGAAGTCCGGCCTTGGCTCGTTCGCGATTCGCCATGTCCAGGAGTTGGCGTTCTGCTTCGGTGTCGTAATACGGGGAGGGCTGAGAGTTCATGGCCGCGCCGGGCTGCTCAGCCGCGAGCGATGGCAGCATTGCAGGCATTGCCAGGCAGGTCGCGAGAGCAACTGCCAGAGCTATGAGGGTGCGGGCCATATAAGTAAACGTTTCGCCGCCTGATGGATGCGAAATCAAACTTCCGCTTTGCTTCCCTCACGCTAGCCCCTAGAATCATGGAGAGCACCTTACGATGGGGACATTCCTGCTAGGCATACTTGTCGTCGTGAACGTAGTACTTCTGATACTGCTGTGGGCGGTTTTCCGCCGAATGTCAGGTTCGTCGCAAACCGCTGAAATCACGGATCTTGCCGAACAAACGGCGATGTTGCACCAGTCCTTGAGCCAGAAGTTCAATGACGCCACTGTCGATATGGCCACCCGGCTGGAGAGCACTAAAGGGGATCTTCGCGATGGTGTAACCAATCGCCTGACTCAGGGATTCAATGAGATCCGCAATTCGGTCGAAGCTCAACTGACCGGAGGACGCCGCGAGCAGACTCACGATCTGCGCGAGGCCCGCACCGAGCTGACCACATCGCTGGCCTTGACCACCTCGCAGCTGAAAGACGAATTCAAAGATCTCAACCAGAAGACGGCGCAAAGCCTCGACTCAATTCGCGATCGCGTGGACGCCAAGCTGCTCGCCATCACCGATCAGGTACAGCAGAAGCTCGACCAGAACATCAAGGAAGGATTTGCCCACTTCGAAAAAGTGCAGCAGCATTTGAAAGCCGCGGAAGAGCAGTTGCGCGAAGTTGGAGCGCTGGGACACTCCATCAACGATCTGAACAACATGCTCAAGCTGCCGCATCTGCGCGGAAAGTTTGGCGAGGCCAGCCTGGAACGTCTGCTTTCCGATTTCCTGCCGGCTCACATGTTCGAAATGCAATCGTCGGCCGGCGACAGCAGCGGCCGCGCCGATGCCGTCATCCAGTTTCCAGATCGCCGGCTCCCTATCGACGCCAAGTTTCCGCGAGAGCAGGTGCTCGCGCTTTTTGAAAGCAATGTCGAGTCCGAAATCGAAGAAGCACGGCACGAGTTTGTGCGCGTGATGAAAGTCGAGGGCAGACGGATTAAAGCCTACATCCAGCCCGAACATGGCACCACCGATATCGCGCTGATGTACTTGCCCAGCGAAACGCTTTACATGGAAGCGATCCGCAACCGCGAACTGGCCGATTGGCTTAATGCGCAGCATGTGTTTCCGGTTTCGCCGAATACTTTGCTGATGACCTTGCAGACCATCGCGCTGGTCCACAAATGGTACGAAGTCGCCAGCCGCTTCGAAAAGAGCCGCCTGGAACTGGCCAAGGCGCAGAAATCGTTCGACCACTTCCAGAACCAGTTCGAAAATGTCGGCAAGAACCTGAACAAAGCACAGGAAGCCTTCGATACCGCGCAGCGACACCTCAAGACCTATCGCGGCCGGGTCACCGCGCTCAGCGGGCAGGAGCAACTGGAGCTGGATGCTGCGATCGCAACTGCTAAGAACGACGACGAACCGACTCTGCCTCTGACCGACAAAGCCAGCGCCTAGCGTTTCGAACCCTCGGTCAAGCCTACGCCGCAGTGCCCGGCCTCTTTTGCCGCCTAATCGCCGCGCCAAAATCGGGGACTCTTGGAGCCGAATCGAATGCAAGACATACCCCGTCAAACAGCAGTAGGCGTCGAACCAAAGATTCAAGGTCAACAACTGTTCCCTTGCCTTCCGCCGACACTACCGCCGAAACGCCGATTAACTTTCTCCCGATGTCCATAACCTACGCTCCCCGCTTCGTCTTCAATTCCGCCAGCAGTTGCTCGATGCGGTCTTCTTTTTCCAGCGCTGCCAGGCGTTCTTCCACATCATCTGCGGCGATTTCGGATTTGGCCTGGCTGTGGGCTTCGGCGTGGGCGACTTTGCGCTTCATGCGGTCGAAGGCACTGGCGCTAGAACCGTTGCCGGCAGCCATTTTGGCGTCGCTCGCTTTGCCGACAGCCCGGGCACGACGATGCTGTGCGATCAGCAAGTCAGCTTTGGCCTGGGCCTCTGTCAGCTTCGTTTGCAACTGGCGTAGCGCGGTCTTTAGATTTTCGACCTGAGCTTTCTGATCCGTGACTTGCTCGCCGAAGCCCTCGCTTAAGTCACGATAGCTTTCTACGCGCTGCAGGGCGGCACGCGCCAGGTCGTCCTGTTTCTTGTCGACGGACAACTCTGCTTTGCGCATCCACTCCGCGACTTTGTCTTCATTTTCCTTTTGCCGTTTTTCCAGCAGGTGCTGGTCGGCGATGGCAATCGCCACTTGCGTTTTGACTTGCAAAAGCTGGTTCTGCATGTCGAGGATTACCTGCTTGATCATTTTTTCCGGGTGCTCGGCCTTGTCGACCAGATCGTTGAGATTGGCCCGGACAAGAGTTGCGACTCTCTCTAGCAATGCCATGATGAACTCCTTGTATGCGCTATCAGCCGTCAGTTGTCAGCTTTCAGTCTGGTGTTTTTCGTGGACCTCCGCGCATTGGGCGCAGCTGTTGCCGCGAAAGTTGCTTCCGATTACGACTCCAATGGCGATGCCTGCGGCCAGCCACACGGCGACGTGGCCGGCAGCGACGCCCATCGCGGTGCCGATGCCGGCGCCGAGAGCGATGCCGAGGACAATCTGCATGGGCTTCTTCATGTTCTTTTC
Organism: Terriglobia bacterium; assembly: GCA_963795245.1. GTDB lineage: Bacteria > Acidobacteriota > Terriglobia > Terriglobales > Acidobacteriaceae > JAIQFF01. Next base: position 192,500 of record CAWCHA010000004.1, read on the forward strand.
CTCAAATCTTTAACAACGGCAGGACGGGCGGGGATGCCCGTCCTCCGTTTTGTCCACTACTTCACGGCTGCAACCGCGGGCGGCAGCACGTCTGTCTTTGGCGTCTTGTCACCGATCTGGCGGATTTTGCCCAGCAGTTCCGACATCGGCATTCCGGACAGCGTTTCAAACAAGGCCGGCACCTGCGCCGCCATTTTGGCGATGTCGCCGGTGATCTTGTTCATTCCCGAGGTATCGCCGTTGCCGGTAGAAACGATCGTTATTTTGTCCACATTGGCCAACGGGCTGGCCAATGCGCGCACGATCTCCGGCATGCCGGTGAATAACCTGTCGATGACCGCCGCCTGGTTGTATTCCTGATACGCCTCGGCTTTCACGTTCATGGCTTTGGCTTCGGCCTCGCCTTTTTTGAAGATGATTTCGGCCTCGGCTTCGCCTTGCGCGCGAATCGCAGACGCATGACCATCCGCTTCCGACATCAAACGCTGCTTTTCGGCGAGCGCGAGCGTTTCAATTCGTTGACGTTCGATCTCCGCGCCCTTCAACACCGTGGCAATCAATTCCTTTTCGCGACGGTTGATTTCAGCTTCCTGCACTTTTACCTGCTGCTCTTTCTCGATCTGCTGTACCTTTACCTGCTCGGCGATGACTTGCTGTTGCATGATGTTGGCCTGAATGTCATACGCCTTGTCCGCCTGCGCCTGCTGCCGCTTGGTGACTTCGACGTACTGCGCCTTCTTGACTTCGAGGTCGCGCTGCGCCTCCGCTTGTTTGGCCAGAGAAAGCGTTTCCGCCAAGACTCTTTCCTGATCGGCCTGCGCTCTCGCCACCGCAGATTCGCGTTGCGCCAGGGCACGCTTGATGGCGGTGTCGCGATCGGCTTCGGCTGTGGCTACATCAGCATCGCGCTTGATGCGGGCCACGTCAGGCTTGCCCATGTTGGTGATGTACTCGTTCTTGTCGCGAACTTCCTTGATGGTGAACGATATGACCTCCAGGCCCATCTTGTTCATGTCTTCCGCGCAAGTGGAGCGCATGCGGTCGGAGACCATCTCGGGTTGCTTGACAATTTCTTCGACCGTCAACTGGCCGATGATGCCGCGCAGATGGCCTTCCATCACCAACCGGATCAGGCCTTCGCGCTCCTGATCGGTCTTGGTGAGGAATTGTTCTGACGCTGTCAGGATGGACTCAACGTCGGACTTGACCTTGATCTGAGCCACCGCTTCGACCGTCACCGCAACCCCCTGCTTGGTATAAAGATCCTGTTGAGGGGCGACGTCGAACGACATCAGTTCCAGCGACAGCTCGCGGCAGATCTGAACCATGGGGAATACCAGCGTGCCGTGGCCCTTGACTACCCGTGTGCCGCCGAGTCCATAGACGATCAACGCTTCATGCGGACCGGCTTTGCGATAGAGACGGGCCATGCTGCTCATCAGGAACAGGATGACCAGGACTCCCAGCCCGACGAAAATCCAGATTTCAAAAATGTGTGACACTTGGAACATATTGCCTCCTCTTTCGGGTGCCCAAGAGCATCAACCACAAAGGGCACGAAGGTACACGAAGGAGATCAAGAACGTTCTCTTCATGTATTTTCGCGAGCTTTCTGGTTTTGTCTGATCACATTCAGGTCGTGCATGATTTTCTCCGGGTCGTTGTGGCCGAGAAATACTTCGCCATCCGAAAGCATGATGCGGACGCCGGTGTTGCACCAAACATAAGCGCGCCGTTCTCCGATGCCACGAATACCGTAGCCTCCCATTGGATTCCAGGGTGCAACCGCGTACGCCCTGATGTTTTCGAGCGGAATGGATCGCAGCCGAAATCCGAGCGTGCTGATCTCGACACCATGCGACGAGAAGTGATAGTGAAATCCGCTCCAGGCCAGGGCCGAGACTGCGAGCAGCAGGATCGCAGGCAAAATCATCACCAGCCGCAACCCACCTACCGGAATAATGGCGACCACAGCCAGTTCAACGGCCGCGAGCGCGGCGAACACGATTGCCCAGAGAAACGATGCATGTACTTCTTCGGTTTCGGGATGGTGCGAAGCCTGCGGAAGCACGACCGCACTTGGGAATTCCGGGCCCCGTTTCGCGCTGAGGGCAACCGCAATCACGACGAAGGCCGCAAGAAATGTGACAGCCATTTCAGGCGCGATATTGAGAGGGCGGCCGTGAATGTTGTAATCCAGCACTGACGAGGTCACGCTTACGAGTACACCCATCGCGACGAAGAACATGGCCAGCAGCGACCAGGCCAAGGCATCCGGCTTACGAATACGAGTCAGGGCAAAGGTAAAAGTGGTCAGCAGAACAGCCACCAGTACCACGGAGAAGATGACGGATGTCTCCCGCGTCATCCAGCTATTGGGTTGGCCCGTCGCTCCGAAATGAGAAGCCATGCGGGGCGGCAGTTGGTCCCAGACCATCCAGTACTGGAGGGCGATCACGGGCAGCGCCATCCAGAGCAGCGCGGTGATGGTGCGATACGGCTTGCTGTCCATAAATCTTCCCTCGATACACACTGCAAAATCAACGTTCTTGGCACTGGATCACGAGCGTGACGCTCGCGCCTATGTCGGATCGTCTCTACATTGCGTCGTGGTCGCCTGACATTTCTGTCCATAGGCGAACGTACGCGATTCCTTTTTCGTAGCGTGTAACCATGACTTCTGCTCCCTTGGCGATGGCGTTCCCGTCTTCGCCGCGAGCGCCGCAAGTACGCCGTGTTCCGGCTTGCGAGTAGATGATTTCTCCGGTGCCTTTTTCGCGGATGGAGACCGACACCCTGCCCAGCACGCCCGCCATTTCATAGTCGGCGGGGTCCATGCTCTCTTCGTGCGAAATCAGTACCCGGCTCAGAAAAATGAAAACAACACCGCCACCGATCAGGCCGCTCAATATGGCAAGACTGAGTCCGGTAACGACCCAGACACCCGAAAAGCGTGTCAACAGATATCCGGCCCCGCCAAACCATGCCAGGAAAGCCGTCGCGGTAACGAAGTTGAACGGCGAGACGTGCGCGCCATGTCCGCGGTCTACAACTTTTGCGCCATCGGACGCGCTTCCCAGTCCGCGCCCCACCGGAGTTGAGCCGTGTCCAACCGATGGATGGAAAGCGGGCGCATGGACATCAGAAAAATGCGGCATGTGCAGATGCCAGCGCAGGCCTCCAGCGATAAACGACAACGAACTGAAGCAAAATCCCACGGCGAAACAAATGAGATAGAAATCTGCCCACGTCATAGGCGTCGCTTCCCTTCTTTAGCCGTGGTGCGATTTCCGCCGTGCTCAGGCTGCAACGCTTCCAGCAACCTATCGGCCAGGCCCGGCGTTTCGAGGATGGCACCCAGAAGCAGGAAACATCGCCGCGTATCTTTCTCGCGGGCCGCCTTGATCAGAACTTCGCTGAGTAACGGATCGCTGGCAAAGCGTTCCGAACCCTGCAACAACCAGACATCGAGTTTGCCTTCCGTCGTTCGCAAATCGGACACCAGTTCGGTGTGATAGCCCTCGGGATCGTCCACGAGAAACCCGGGGTGAATCTTGAAAAATTTCGCCAACAGCGTGCGGGTGGATTGCGTCATATGTTGCCGAACGCCGCCTTCGATCTGCGAAACATAAGACTGGCTGATGCTCTTGCCCTGCTCTTTATGGATGGCGCGCACCATCTCCTGCTGGGTCATAGGGCGTCCCAGGCCGCGCAGCGAGCCCTCTACTTCGCGCAGATAACGAATTTTCTCGGCCAGTGTCATAGCGAGGCGTGATATCGCAAATCGCTATATTTATATGTCTATTTGCGATGTTCGTCAAGAACTCGATGTGGGGCTTTTTCTGTGGTTTACGGCCGAGGTTTACAGGGACGGCGAATTAGACCATCTCGCTGCTGCACGAGCGGGGCGCTCGCGCCCACATAACAAAAACGCCCCCGTTTCCCGGAGGCGTTTTTTTGACTACTTGTCAGGTGCGCCTTTTACTGGACGCGGCCGTTGTGCTTTTTGCGGTAGATCGCGTTCGAGGTCCGGTTCTCCTGGCGATTGACCTGGTGACGTTCCGCTCCAGTCAACCGGCCGCCATTGGCTGCGCGGTCGTTGTGAACTTCGTTGTTGATGTGAGCTTCGCGGCCTTCAAGATGGGCCGTCTCGTGGGCATTCAACTGGCCGCTCTTCACGCCTTGCGCAATCCGTTCCTGCTGATTGCGTTCCCGTTGTCCAACTTCGCTCTTGGGGTTCACGTTCTGCACTTGAGCATCGTGCTTCTGGTTGTAGATGTTCTGGGAAAGCTTGTTCTGCTGCTGATTCAGGGTGGTGCGATCGGCAGTGGTCAGGTGACCATTATCCAGTTTTCGCATGTCATGCTCTTCCTGATTCAGGTTCGATTCTTTCTTCTCCAGCCTGCCAGCCTCGCCAGGTGTCAGTTCTCCGCTTTGGATTCCGTTACCAATGCGGTCCTGCTGGTTGTCCTTACGCTGGTTGATGGTGGCCGGCGCGGCTGCCGGGACGCTGGTTTGAGCCGCTACAGGCAGCATGAGACCCGCCACGACCGCGGTCAAAATAAGGCTCTTGTTTGGTAGTTTCATTGGTTCTCCCTTGCTCACTTGATGCGATTGCATTGCCCTTTCTCGGGCCACATGTCTTAACACGGGGTAGGGGAGAATGTTGCGCCCGAATCATCGCGATCACACGCTGGCAGCCGGGTAGGCGCGGTTACTAAAGTGAATGAACTATCAACTTAGAGGATCTTCGCGAAGGGGAGCGGGTATGGCCGCAAACGTGAGCAATCTGCAAAAACTTCAGCTACAGTCCCACTTCGATGCGCGACCGTGGATCGAGGAAATCCCGCAGCGCGTCGCCGATGAAATTGAATGACAGCACGGCCAGCATCACTGCGAAGGCGGGAAAAAGCACAAGGTGCGGAGCGTCAAAGAGGTGGGCGCGACCGTCGTTCAGCATTGCGCCCCAACTGGCTGTGGGCGGCGCCACACCTAGACCCAGGAAGCTCATGGTCGCTTCAGCCAGAATAGCTCCGGCCATGCCGATTGCGGCCTGCACGATCACAGGCTGAATGATATTGGGAAGAATGTGGCGGACGATCACGCGCAAATCGCTCGCGCCCAGGGCACGTGCGGCTTCCACAAACTCGCGTTCGCGGGCCGCCAACACTTGTCCGCGAACCAGGCGGGCGTATCCTACCCAACCTCCCAGAGAAAGCGCCAGGATAAGGTTAAAAATTCCCGGACCGCGAAAAGCTACGAAAGCGATGGCCAGCAGAATTCCAGGGAACGAGAGAAATGCATTCATCACTACAACATTGAAGAAGCGATCGATATTTCCTCCGTAGTAGCCGGCGATCGATCCGACGATGAGACCGAGAGCGAGGGACAGCACGACCACAGAACTTCCCACCAGCATGGAGATTCGCGAACCGTAGATGAGGCGGGAAAAGATGTCGCGGCCAAGCTCGTCGGTGCCACACCAGTGCGCAGAGGATGGCGGCGACAGGCGGGTGGGGAGATCGATGTACGCGGGATCCTGGGGCGCGATCCAGGGAGCGAGCACTGCAAAGATTACGAAGATGATGACCAACACCGCACCCGTGGCCGCCAGAGGATTACGGCGGGCAGCGCGAGGCAGCGAGATGGAGAGAGTGGACATGCTCAATCCTAGAATGAAGTTTTCAAATTCAAAGTGCAGTTCGACCGGTTACGTGTTTCTTTACGCCACCCCTACCTGAACCAACCGGAACCTTCGCACTTCGCCCGAACGCATCACAACCACGAGTACGCCGTGACCTTGAATCCTCGAATCCGGAGCTTACCGAAAACGAGTGCAAAGGGGCGAGGCCTAAACGAACAATCCGTTCTCATAGCACAATCTGTACCCCAAATTCCGACCTCAGATATTCCAAACGCTTTTCCAGTTCGGTGCCACGACTATTGCCGCTATTTGATATTGGCGGAGAGTAGCAAGTAGCATGATGCGTTTCATGTCGAACTCTGCTTACTGCCGTATTCGGGGATTCGCCACCGAATACAAGAGATCGGTCAGAAGATTCACCGCCACATACGTCAACCCAATTGCCAGGATGCATCCCTGTACCAGGTAGTAATCGCGATTGGAGATAGCTTGAATCGTCAATCTTCCGATTCCAGGCCAGGAAAAGATGGTTTCGGTCACGATAGCGCCGGCGAGGAGCGCGCCAAACTGCAGGCCCAGCACCGTAATCACGGGAATCATCGCATTACGCAGGGCGTGACCGTAGACTACTTTGCGTTCGGACAATCCTTTGGCTCGGGCGGTACGAATGTAATCCTGACCTAATTCTTCCAGCATGGATGTGCGTACCATGCGAGTGAGAATCGCAGCCAGGGCCCCGCCCATCGTGATTGCGGGAAGAATCAGGTGAGCGAATGAGCCCGAACCGGAGACAGGCAGCCATCCCAGCTTGATGGCAAAGAGCAAGATGAGAATCGGACCCAGCGCGAAATTCGGGAAGGACAAACCAAACAGGCTGACCACACTGAGCAGTCGATCATCCCAACGGTTGCGACGTTGCGCCGAGCGCACACCGGCCGGAACCGAAAGCAGGATCGCCACAGCGAGCGCCGCCAAGGTCAACTCCATGGTGTAGGGATAGCGCTGGGCGATCAAGCCTGTAACCTTTTGGTTGAACCGCAATGACGGCCCGAGATCGCCATGGAGCACGCCTTCCCAGTAATTCAGGTACTGACGACCGAGGGGGAGGTCGAGGCCGTAGGCATGACGGGCGGCCGCTACGTCGGTTACGGGCGCGCCTTCTCCCAGCATTTGCAGGATGGGGTCGCCGGGCACGAGGTGAATCAGCAGGAAGACGAGCGAGACCACCAGCCAAATCACTGGCAGCGTATACAGCACGCGCAAAGCTAGATATTTCGGCATGCGGAAATCAGGCGTTTGCTGACTGATGACTTGGCCTGGTCATTTTTGGCTTCGTGCTTGTTTTGTAAACCAGTTTTTAGTTCTTGGTTCCCGGTTCTCAGTCTCCGGCTTGGGTGGCGGGTTTCGCCTCCAGCTTTTCTATTTTTACCTTGGCGATGCGATGGCCTTCTATCTCGAGAATGGTATAGCGGTGGCTTTCATACTCGAAGCTTTCGCTTTGCCTGGGAATTCGCTGCAAGCGGGCGAGGATGAAGCCTGCCAGTGTTTCGAAGCCGGAGTCGCGCGGCAGCGAAAGCTGATATTGCGATTCCAGATCGCGGATGCCGACCGAGCCTTCGAGGACCACCGCCACTTCCCCTTCCACCAAAACTTGCTGGGCGGGAGCGATATCGAATTCGTCTTCGATTTCGCCCACGATCTGCTCCAGAACATCCTCGACGGTAATCACGCCGGCGGTTGAACCGAACTCGTCCACGACGACCGCCAGATGCCGCTTGCGCTGTTTGAACTCCTCCAGCAATTCGGTAAGAACCTTGGTCTCGGGCACGACCAGGACGTCATGCATGATCTGACTGATCTTCATGGCCGAGACTCGCGCCGCGACCGGCTGGTCGGGAGTGCTGGTAAGCCTAAGACGGGTCCAGCGCATCAGGTCTTTGGCATAAAGCACTCCGACTATGTGCTCCGGGCCGCGCTGCGGGTCGTAGACCGGAACCCGCGAGTGCTGTTCTTCGACCACCCGGGCCAGGGCATCGGAAATCGACAGATCGGCGGGCAGAGAGAAGATGGCTGGGCGCGGCACCATGACTTCACGCACGTTGATATTGTCCAACTCAAGGGCGTGATGGATCATCTCCTCCTGGAACGGAGGGATTTCCCCAAACTGCCGACTCGCGGTCACGATGAGTTTGAGTTCGTCGGGCGAGTGCACCGGACCCTCCCGGATTCGCCGCGAGCCCAGAGCCCGGAGGACCCAGCCCGCTGCGCGGCTCATCAGGAATAGCAAGGGACGGGTCAGGGTAAGGAAAACGTCCATCGGGCCTGCTACCGCCAGCGCAACCTGCTCGGATCGTTGGAGCGCCAGAGACTTTGGCACCAGCTCACCCAGAATGACGTGCAGGCAGGTAATCAGAACGAATGAGATGAAAATTGCAATGCCATGAGCGTAGACCGAGGCGTGGGGAACATCCTGAACCGGTCCCAGCATCATTTGGGCAAGCAGCGGCTCGCCGACCCATCCCAGGGTCAGGCTGACGATGGTGACTCCCAGTTGGACGCCGTTGACCACTTCATCCAGATTACGATGAAGCTTCTGCACGATCCGTGCGCCTATGCGCCGGGAAGCGATCAATTGCTGAATACGGGTATCACGGACGCTGACCAGCGAGAATTCCGCGGCCGCGAAAAAAGCGTTGGCCGCCACCAGGAGCAGGATGAGGAACACCCGCAGCAGCACGTATGCAATCATGGAAGGGTAATTCTAACATTCCAAAGACATATGGCATGGCTTCGAACTCCGACGTCTAGTAGAATCAAGCGCATCCGCGCTGTGACCCTCCAGATCATGGAAGTTCTCTGCTTTCATTTCGGGATTTCGCGGGTCTAATCGCAGGGTAGGTGTTTTTGTTAAGCAGATTCTCTTATCCGGCTTGATTACCCAAATGATGCGGATTTTTGGAGTTCTGGCAATCCACGGAACAAACTGTGCATCCCATCCGTAATCTCTATCGACGCGGGCAATATTCTTTCAGGAGGCAGATGTGAACGGGAATGGTGGCAAGAAGCGGCGGAAGCGGCTGATCTACGGCGGTATTGGACTCTTGCTCGTGCTCCTGATCGCCGGGGGACTGATCGCCGCCACGCGCGGCGGCACCAAAATTGATCCATCCAAGCTTCAAAAGGTCGAAAAAGGAGACCTGGCCAAGAGCGTGGTCGCTACAGGCAAGGTCACTCCCATCACCAAGGTTGAAGTGAAGTCCAAGGCCAGCGGAATCGTCAAAAAACTGCTGGTGGACGCCGGTGACAAGGTCAAAAAGGGCCAACTTCTTGCCCAGCTGGATAAAGTCGAAATTGAGGCCCAGGTAGAGCAGTCCCGCGCCGCGGTGGAGTCTGCCGACGCCAGCCTGGCCAGTTCCCAAGCCGACTATGAACGGGCAAAGGTCGACGCGGAAGGGCCGGACGTGCCTCTTCTGAAGCGGGCCTACGACCGGGCCATCGGTATGGCCAAAGAAGGCGTGGTTTCCGCCTCCGCGATGGAAGACGCCGAAAAGAACTACGAACTGGCGCTGAACAAACAAAACGTGGCCAAAGCGCAAGCCACAGTTCTGAAGGCGAAAATTGCTCAGTCCCGTGGACAACTGGGACAAGACCGGGCCAACCTGAAACAACTCGAAGAACAACTGAGCTATACCGACATTCAGTCGCCGCTCGACGGGGTTGTCTTATCGCGCGACGTGGAAATGGGTGACGCGGTCAGTTCGATTCTGGTGCTGGGCTCCTCTGCCACCCTGGTGATGACCCTCGGTGACACCAGTTCCGTCTACGTAAAAGGGAAAGTGGACGAAAGCGATATCGGCAAGGTCTATCTGGGCCAGCCGGCACGGATCAAAGTGGAGTCATTTAAAGATAAGACTTTCAACGGCGTGGTCACGAAGATCTCTCCCATGGGCGTGGAGAAGGACAATGTCACGACCTTTGAAGTACGTGTCTCCATCAACAACCCAGGCGGCGAGCTGAAAGCTGAAATGACCGCGAACGCTGAGATCATTCTGGAAGAACACAAGAACGTGCTCCAGATTCCCGAAGGCGCCATCATCTACGACAAAGACAAGAAAGCGTCGGTCGAAGTTCCAGACCCCAGCAACAAGGACGGCAAGAAGAAGATCGCGGTGAATATAGGTATCTCTAACGGCGCCAAGACCGAACTGACAAGCGGACTGAAAGAAGGCGACGAGGTAGTTCTGCAGTAAGGGCCCTTCACAGTTTGTTTTCCTTAGCGTACTTTGCGATTCTTTGCGAACTTCGCGGTCAAAATCTTTACCGCAAAGTTCGCAAAGAACATCCCTAGTCTTTTCGGGAGGAACCATGAAAGACCGGACCGTTGTCCCATCCATCCTCTTTGCTTGCCTGGGCACTGTGATTCTTCTGATTCTCCACGCCACGCCAGCAGCGGCCGCAGCGGAAGGCTCATTTCAACGCGCATTGCAGGTGACCGGGCCAGTGCATCTCGACCTGACGACGGGCGCAGGCACAGTTGAGGTACGCACGGGCGGCTCGGGCGAAGTGCAGGTCCATGGACGGATCCGCGCCGGCGAATGGTTTGGAGGAAACGCCCAGGAAAAGATCAAAAGGCTGGAGGCGAACCCGCCCATCCAGCAGAGCGGCAACCAGATTCGCATCGGCCACATCGACGACCCGGAATTGCGGCACAACATTTCCATCAGCTACGAAGTAGTAGTTCCGGCTGAGACCGATCTGCGCGTTCAAAGCGGCTCGGGGGATCAGAAAGTCGATGGTATTCGAGGCCCGCTTGAAGTCAGCTCCGGCTCCGGGGGGCTGAGGATTTCCGCCATCGGCGACCAGGTGCATGCGGAAACAGGCTCCGGCGATATCGATATCCACCAGGTAAAGGGCAATGTTCACGCCAAGACCGGCAGCGGATCGATTGACGCGAATGACATCGCCGGCGCATTCGAAGCCGACAGCGGCAGCGGGCGCATCACGTTGCAGCAGACCGCGCCGGGATCGGTCCGAGTCGACACCGGCTCCGGAGGCATGGAACTGCACGGCGTACACGGCTCGCTGGAAGCAAAGGCCGGCAGCGGGACCATTCACGCCGATGGCAGTCCCACAGGAGACTGGAGCGTCCACACCGGTTCCGGAGAAGTAAAACTGAAACTACCTTCGGACGCCGCATTCGATCTGGACGCCCACACCAGTTCAGGATCCATTTCGGTCGATCAACCACATTCGGTGCAAGGCTCCGTCGGGCGCAAGGAAGTACGAGGTCGCGTCGGTGGCGGCGGCGTATCGGTCGAAGTAGAAACCGGATCCGGCGATATCCAGATCCAGTAGCGGACGTCGGGCGCAATGAAAACCGTCAGCCGAAACTGTGGGAATGGCTGACGTCTGAGGTCCGGCGCCCGCCTCATTACCTCCGTTCCTTGACTCCTCACTTCCGACCGATTAGTTTCGGGGTTTGCGGGGAAAATTCCGTCTGCGAGCGAGGGGAAATTGGCGCACCGTCCGATTATCACGCTGACCACCGACTTCGGGCTCAACGATCACTTCGTGGGAACGATCAAAGGCGTCATTCTCGATATCGTTCCCGAAGCTCAGATTGTAGATATCAGCCACTCCGTGCAAGCTTTTGACGTTCTCGACGGCGCTCTGACCATTGCCCAGTCATACTCATACTTCCCTACCGGGGCCATCCATATGGTCGTGGTAGACCCGGGCGTGGGTACAGCCCGGCGGCCGATTCTGGTGTCCAGCGATCGTCACCATTTTGTCGCACCCGACAATGGCGTGCTATCGATGGTGTATGCCCGCGAGGAGCGGTTGCATGTCCGTCACGTCACCGCCGAACACTATTCCCTGCAGCCGGTGAGCAATACGTTTCATGCCCGCGATATCTTTTCTCCCATCGCAGCCTGGCTGGCCAAGGGCGTTGATACGGAAAAGTTCGGCGACGAGATCACTGATTTCGTCCGCTTCAATCCGCCGAAGCCGAAATCGGTAGATGGAAACACCCTGCGCGGTGTTGTTTTGAAAGTCGACCGCTTCGGCAATCTGGTCACCAACATCACGCCGCAGGACGCGCCCATGCTCTTCGCGACCGAACCGGCGCCTTTCAAGCTGGTGGTCGGCAAGCAGGAGATTACGGAAATCCTGCCCACCTTTTCCGAGGGTGCCCCGGGACAACTATTCGGGATACTCGGAAGCATGGGCTATCTGGAGATCGCCACCAATCGTGGCTCCGCAGCCAAATTGGTTGGATCAGGTAAGGGCAGCGAGGTAATCCTCTCGCTGGGTGGTGCTGCGGCAGCCGGGAACGGCACCTAGGCTCACATCTACAAGATTCTTGATCTGTGCCCCGTCCAAGCTACGCTTGGGCGGGATTTTTGTTTGAGAGCTTCTGGCTTCTACCTTCTGGCTGGGACCGTCTAGAGCGAAAGTCAAAAGCCGCGGGCGAGCGCCCGCGACCACACAACCACACTTCCACACAACCCAGACTGAACACTTTAGACGCGCTTTGGACCGGGGGGATGGATGTAGCGCTCGATTTCACCTGTCCACTTCAGGAATCGCCAGAGATTGCCGCGCTCCCGCCACATGAACTCCCAAAATTCCAGAAACCCGATCTGCTGCATTTTGACGCCGCAGTAAGTTTCTATCCGCCAGAGAAGATAAGGGCTACGCCAGGGCGTAAGGCGATGTCCGCGGGTCGCATTCCAGACAAAACGCAGCATGTAGCGCATCGTTCCACCGAGTATAACGTGAGAGAGTCGTCAGTCTTCAGTCCTTAGTCGTCAGTCGTTAGCACCTGCAGCTGACATTCGAGATTGGCTGACGACCGAAGACTGAGGACTGACGACTATTCCGCAGACCTGATAAGATTTTTGCTGCATGGCTGACGATGCCCACCAGCAGGCCGAAGACCACTACTATGCCGCCCTTGACCTGGTCGCTGAAGGCGAACAGGAGCGTGCCCTGGCGGAATATGAGCAGTCCCTGGCGGCTGATCCGGTATTTACCGAAGCCATGCATGGCATGGCGCGCACCCTTCAGGACCTCAACCGCCTCGATGAAGCCATCGTCGTGGCCAAGCGAATTGCCGAACTCGATCCTGACGATGTGCTCGCTTACACCAGCCTGTCTGTCCTCTACCAGAAAAAAGGCATGATTCCAGAAGCCGAAGCCGAGGCCAACAAAGCCAGGATTCTGGGATGGAAGCAGCAACTGAAGAAAAGCTAGCTTTCAGCTCTCAGTGAGACCCCCGAAATAATTGTGCGGCGATGGTTGGCTGAAAGCTGAGAGCTGACAGCTAGAGTTCGTATTTCTTCGCCAAATGGCGAAACGACCGATAGGAAATCTTGAGCACTTCCGCCGCGCGGGTCTGTACGCCGTTCGATTGCGCCAGTGCCGCGAGCAGCAGAGAACGCTCGATGTCAGCGACGTATTTCTCCATGTCCATGCCTTCGGGCAAGACCGAACCGGGGCCAATGGAAACTGGTCCGCCTACGCCGGCCGCGGCAGCCCGGGTCTTTGATCTCTCGACGGGGAGTTCGACGCTGAGCTCCTCCGCGGTCTCAAGCGCAACCGCGCGTTCGATAGTATTTTCCAACTGGCGAACGTTGCCCGGCCAGTCGTATCCGCAGAGCGCGCCCAGCGACTGCGGATTGACCCGCAAAATGCTCTTGCCAGCCGCAGGGGCATACTTCTTCAGGAAATGATTCACCAGCAGCTGAATGTCTTCGCGACGCTCTCGCAGCGGCGGCACTGACACCGGGATCACACTCAAGCGGTAATACAAGTCTTCGCGAAACGTATTCTCGGCTACCTGCTTGTCGAGATCGCGATTCGTAGCCGCGATCACCCGCACGTCGATGGGAATCTCCGTGGTGCCGCCGACCGGCCGAACGCTGCGCTCCTGCAGCACTCGCAGCAGTTTGACCTGCATGGTCAGCGTCATCTCGCTGATTTCGTCCAGAAAAATTGTGCCCTGGTCGGCGACTTCGAATAATCCGCGTTTGTTCTGGTTGGCCCCAGTGAAGGCGCCTTTCACGTAGCCGAACAATTCACTTTCGAGCAGGGTTTCCGGAAAAGCTCCGCAGTTGATGGAGACGAAGGGCTCGCTAGCTCGGGGTGAACATACATGGACGGCGCGTGCTACCAGCTCTTTGCCTGTTCCGCTCTCGCCATAGATCAGAATTGTGCTCTGCGTGGAAGCGACGGTGCGGATGGTTTGCTTCAACTTCTCCATGGCCGGGCTTGCACCCACGATATTGTCCAGCGAATTGCGGGTGGCGGCATCGCGCTTGAAAGCAAAATTCTGCCGGCTCAATGACATTTTTTCCAGAGCGCGATTGATGGCCAGCTTGATTTCGTCCACCAGCCCAGGAGACTTGCGTATGTAGTCGGTGGCGCCGCCGGCTTTCACGGCTTGCACCGCCGCTTCGTAGTCGTCCACCGCGGTGATCAGAATTACCGCTGAATCGGGAGACACCTGGTGCGCGTAGCGCAGCACCTCGATGCCATCGGTGTTCGGCATCTTGATGTCGGTAACCACCACGTCATAGAGAGTGCCCTCGAGTTTCCTCTTGGCATCGTCGCCGGATTTTACGGTTTCCACTTTGTGGCCGTCGCGACGCAGGGCAATGTCCAGCATTTCGCAGATGGAACGCTCGTCATCGCAGACCAGAATGTTACCCATGCGCCCTCCCTCCGGTTGCAGCGGTCGCCGCAACGCTTTCTTCCGGTTCGAGGAAGGAGTTCGATTTTGGCCAACAGGTTTGCGGGTGCGTCTTCCACAACTGTCAGACGGCGGAGACGCAAAACGAAGACGCTGCCCTCGCCGATGCGGGAGCGTGCCCACACCTTGCCTTCATGGGCCTGGACAATCTGATACACGATGGCGAGGCCCAATCCGGTGCCGCCTTCGAACTGCGACTGGAAGGGCTCGAATATTTTCTCCACCAGCTGACGGCTCATGCCCGGACCGGTGTCGGCGAAGTTGATTTGCCAGTCGTCGCCCATCTGCTCCACGGAAACGCTCAACACGCCTCCCGCGCCCATGGCCCGAAGCGCGTTTTCGCAGAAATTCCAGAACACCTGCTTGATCTTGTCGCCGTCCGCCATGGCCAGCGCTTCTTTGAAGTTGTAATTGCGCTCGATGCGAATGTCCCGGTTCTCGGCCGCCAACCGATGTTCCAGCAGCGTGAGCGTGTCTTCGAGCAGTGGCAGGAGATCGACGGCGGTGAACTGGTAGTGTTTGCCGCGGGAGTACGCCAGAAAATCGGTAATGATGTCATTCAGGCGCTCCGACTCCCGGGTCACGATTTGCAGAAGCTGGCGATGTTCGTCGCTCAAGTCGGCAATCTCGGAAAGCATGCTGACCGAACCGGCAATTGAAGTCAGGGGATTGCGGATCTCGTGTGCGATTGCCGCCGCCAGCCGTCCCACAGCGGCCAGGCGATCCTGAATGCGCAGGTCCCGCTCCAGACGGCGCAGTTCAGTCAGGTCATCGAATGTGTAAACGTACCCGACAGTTTCTACCGGGCACCGCCAGCGCGGTGGCCCGTACCCGAAAAGTCTTGCAGAATCCGTTCGATGCCACGAAGCGTACTTCGCCGTGAGCGCGTTCCGCGTCGACAACGGGCAGAGGATCAAGAAAGAGCTGGCCCAAAGGCTTGCCTACGATGGTCGGACTCCGAATGTTCGAATAACTTCTGCGCGGCATTGTTCGCCAGCGTGATGTATCCATCGAGCCCGGTCGTGACTAAGCCCGCCACTGATGGATTGAATGATGTTTTCGTGCAGTGCCTGAAGATCTTCCAGCGCCCCGCGAGTGTGCTTCAGCTTTACGTCTACCTGGCGCAGTTTTGCCGCCAGCAATCCTGCCAGATACGCTACCGCGAGATAGCCGAAAAGGTTGACGAAGATGATGGCCTGCAGCGCGCCCAGTCCGGGATGCGTCGTCGAATACGAAGGAATGACTTCGAAGTAGGTCAATTCCAGAACGGTGACATACAGAATGAAAGCGAATGCTCCGGTCAGATACGCCCAGACCCGGGGCAACAGGATGCAGGCCACGATGATAACCAGCGGATAAAGAAAGTTCAGTGAGCTGTCAACGCCGCCCGTGGCATACACCACCAGCGTGACCATCACCAGGTCGGTGATCACCTGCAGCAGAGACTGGATGCGACGTTCTTCCCAGAAAGAAAGCAGAAGCAGATAGAACGACCGAAATCGTGTACCACAACAAAATCGCCGTGACGAATAGACGCAGCGGGAATGGATTGGGAGTGAGCCGGGCGATCGCCAGCTCAATTCCCAAAAGAAGTGTCAGGATAATGATGCGAACCTTGACCAGCCAGGCCAGCCAGAGGCGATCATCGAAAATGGATTGCATGCGAGATCCTTATTGCCGAGTCAGGCAGTCATCAGTCTTCAGAAAGAGCTGAAGACTGAAGACCGACGACCGACGACTACTCATTTGTCGCTTAGCCTGCCAGCTTGGCGATCATCGAGAACAGCGGCATATACAGCGAAATAACGATGCCACCGATCATGACGCCCAACAGACCGATGATGACCGGTTCCAGCATGGCCAGCATGTCTTTGGTGGCGGAGTCGACTTCGTCTTCGTAGAAGTCGGCAATCTTCTGCAACATGGCATCCATGGCGCCTGTGGCTTCGCCGACGCCGATCATCTGGGTCACCATGTTGGGAAACACTCCCGATTCCCGCAGAGGATCGACGATAGTGCGGCCTTCTTCGATGGCCTTGCGCACCTTCATCAGCGCCTCTTCCAGCACGGCGTTGCCTGAGGTCCTGGCGGTAATGCTCAAACCTTCGAGGATCGGCACGCCTGATGTGATCAAGGTTCCCAGGGTCCGGGTAAAGCGCGCCACCGCAATCTTGCGGAGCAGCACACCGAGGATCGGCAACTTGAGCAGGCAGTAGTCGAAGTAGTAGCGGCCCTTAGGATTCTTGCGAATCTGCTTCATGCCGAACACCAGGCCGACGACGCCGATAATGAAAAACCACCAGAACTGTCCGACAAAGGCGCTCAGTCCCATCACGATACGAGTGGGCAAGGGCAGGGCGACGCCCAGTCCGATAAACAAGTTGGAGAAGATGGGAACAACCCATTTCAGCAGTGCGCCCACGATCAGGAACGCCAGGCTGACGACTGATACCGGGTAGATCAGCGCTGATTTGACGGCGGCCCGCAACTTAACCGCTTTTTCGATGTAAATGGCCAAGCGTTGCAGAATGATGTCGAGAATACCGCCGGTTTCGCCGGCTTCAATCATGTTGGTGGTAAGGTCGTCGAAAATTTTGGGATACCCCTTCATCGCGTTGGCGAGGGTGGCGCCGCCTTCGACCGTGGTGCGCACTCCGGTCAGGGTCTTCTGGAACGCCGGGTTCTCCTGATTGGCGGCCAGAATTTCCAGACACTGCACCAGCGGAAGTCCGGCGTCGATCATGACCGAGAATTGCCGAAAGAAAATGGCAATGTCCTTGGTCTTGACGCTGCCGGTGCCGAAAGTCGGCATGACAAATTCTTTGCCTTTTTCCCGGATCGCGCCCGGCGTGATGCGCTCGCGCCGCAACTGGGTGGTAAGCACTTGTTTGTTGGGCGCGGTCCGCTCCCCGCTGACTTTCTTACCGGACGCGTTCTTACCCGAAAATGTAAAAACTGGCATGGTGAACCTCTCCTGGACTGCATTTCGCTCTTCCGGAGACCGTCGTCTACAGCTATCGGCGTTAGAGACGGCCTGTCGTTAATTCAAAACTCGTATTCGTACTGATCGTCGCCTAGCGCTTGCCGGGCGTAGCGCCCTTAGCCAATGGCAGCGGGCTGGTTACGATTCAAGCCTGCGCCGCGGTTGATCATTTCCTGCAATTCGTCGGTGTTGCTGGAGCGGGCCATGGCTACTTCCAGCGTGATCTGTTTTTGGAAATAAGCCGTTGCCAGCGCCTGGTTGAAGGTCTGCATTCCGAACTTGTCCTGACCGGACTGCATCGACGAATAAATCTGGTGGATCTTGTCTTCGCGAATCAGGTTGCGGATGGCTGCATTCGGAACCATGATCTCCATGCACATGGCGCGGCCCTTGTTGTCGGCTTTGGGCAGAAGGCTTTGGCACATGATGCCTTCCAGCACCAGTGACAGCTGCGCCCGAATCTGCGGCTGCTGGTGGGCCGGAAACACGTCGATGATTCGGTTGATGGTCGAAGATGCCGAGTTGGTGTGCAGCGTGCCAAACGTAAGGTGACCGGTTTCAGCGATACGCAGCGCCGACTCGATGGTTTCCAGATCGCGCATTTCGCCGATCAGCACCACGTCCGGGTCTTCACGAAGGGCGGCGCGCAAGGCATCGGCAAAACTCTTGGTGTCAGCGTGCAATTCGCGCTGATTGACCACGCAGTTTTTGTTCATGTGCACGAATTCGATCGGATCCTCGATGGTGAGGATGTGATCGTGCCGCTCGGTGTTGATCTTGTCGATCATGGCCGCCAGCGTTGTGGATTTTCCTGATCCAGTCGGCCCTGTCACCAGGACCAGTCCGCGCGGCTTGTCGCACAGCTTGCTGACGATAGCGGGAAGTCCGAGCTGGTTGAACGACTTGATCTCGAACGGAATCAGACGGAAGACGGCCGATGTGGCGCCACGCTGATTGAAGGTGTTGGCACGGAAACGGGCCAGTCCCTTCAGACCGAACGAGAAGTCGAGTTCGAGGTTTTCTTCGAAGCGATGCTTCTGCGAATCGGTCATGACGCTGTAGGCCAGCTGCTTGGTTTCGGCCGGCGTCATCTGCGGCAGGTCGAGCGGCACCAGGTGTCCGTGGACGCGAATTTGCGGCGGTGAATTGGTGGTGATGTGGAGGTCGCTTCCCCCCATCTCCAGCAGCCGTTTCAACAGATCACTTAACGAAAGCGACATAGTTTTCCCTTTCCCTTCCGAACTCTAGTGAATGGTTTCGCGTGCCACTTCTTCCAGCGTGGTCACAGCCGGCAGCAACCTTGATCAGGCCGCTGCGGCGCAGCGTAATCATGCCGCGCTCGATTGCTTTCTTCTTCAATTCCAGTGCCGATGCTCCCACCAGAACCAGTTCCTTGATCTCGTCATCCACTTCCATGACTTCATACAAACCGGTCCGGCCCTTGTAGCCGGTGTTGTTGCAAACGCCGCAGCCTTTGCCTTTTTGAATCTTGACCGTCTTGGCTTCTTCCGGCGAGTAGCCTTCCTCAATCAGCGCCTGCGCCGGCATGTCAATCACTTCCGCACACTCGCTGCAAATGCGGCGCACCAGTCGCTGCGCGCAAATCAGGTGGACCGACGTCGCCACCAGGAAGGGTTCAATACCCATGTTCATCAGACGCGTAATCGTTTCCGGCGCGCCGTTGGTATGCAGCGTGGAAAGCACCAGGTGGCCGGTAAGAGCGGCCTTGATGGCGATTTCAGCAGTTTCAAAGTCTCGGATTTCACCGACCAGAATGATGTTCGGATCCTGCCGCAGGAAGGCGCGCAGCGCGGCTGCAAAGTTCAAGCCGATCTGCTCCTTCATCTGCACCTGGTTGACTCCGGCCAACTGAAATTCGACCGGATCTTCCGCGGTCATGATGTTGGTGTCGGGCGTGTTCAGGCGCGCAATGGATGAATACAGAGTGTTGGTCTTGCCGGATCCCGTGGGGCCGGTGACCAGCACCATGCCGTACGGTTTCAGAATTGCTTTTTCGAACTTGATCAATGACTCCTGCTCGAAACCGAGCTTGGTCATATCCAGACGCAGGTTTTCCTTGTCCAGCAACCGCATCACGATTTTTTCGCCCCACAGCGTAGGCAGCGTGCTGACGCGGAAATCGAGCTGCTTCTTGCGTCCGCCCAGGCTCATCTTCAGCATGATGCGTCCGTCTTGCGGCAGGCGCTTTTCGCTGATGTCCAGCTTCGCCATGATCTTCACGCGCGAGGTGATCGCGTCTTTCAACTTCAGCGGCGGCGACATGATGCTCTGCAGAATGCCGTCAATACGGAACCGAACACGAAACTCTTTTTCGTACGGCTCCATGTGAATGTCGCTGGCGCCCCGCTTTACTGCGTCGGTCAACACCAGGTTGACCAGTTTTACAATGGGAGCTTCGTCAGCCGCGCTTTCCAGATCGGCCGGCTCCATCTCGGTTTCTTCCGCCTGCAGTTCGACGTCGGCATCGTTGACCTCGGTCATGGACTGCATGACCTGTTCGAGGTCTTCCTGCTGCGTGGTGCCGTAGGCTTTTTCGATGCCTTCGAGAATCGAGCTTTCGGAAGCGACCACCGGCTCAATGTTGAAGCCGGTCATGAACTTGATATCGTCCATGGCGAAGACGTTGGTCGGATCCACCATGGCGATGGTCAGCGAGGCGCCGACGCGGCTCAGGGGCAGAATCTGGTAACGCTTCGCGGTTTCAAACGGAATCAGCTTTACGACTGAAGGATCGATTTCAAAATACGAGAGATTGATGGCGGGAACGCCGTACTGGCGGGAGAGAAAATTGGTGACGTCCTCGTCCGTCAGGAAGCCCAGCTTCACCAAAGCTGAGCCCAGACGACAGTTCGTCTCCTTCTGGACCTTCGTCGCCTCCTCCAACTGCTCTGGGGTAATGACCTTCTCTTTGACAAGAAGATCACCCAGCCGTTGAGACATACCTCGATCTCCTATCTGCGCTTCAGATAATTTCGGTTGCGAGTGCGGCGCGACTACGCTGCTTTTTCGAGGGGAGAAGTTGCAGCCTATCGCGTTGACAGAAATTGTCAACGTAACTGGGTTACGGCACCAGTAACTTTAGTGCGTGGGACTTCTGCGTCATCGTCCCTAAGTTAGGGATTGAACCTTCGTGAAAGCCGCTTCAGTACAGGGCAGACGCGGCGGTGCGGGAGAAATCAGGGACGAAGCGGAGGGGAAGATGGTAAATGACTTTGGTAACGCGTTGAGGCCTGGAAAGCCGTTGGGCGGAAGAGAAAGAAGGGGCATCCCCGGATTACAGTTCGTCGTTCTTGACGACCTGTTGGATCTCGGCTTCCGCCATGGTTTTTCCGGTATAGAAGTGCTCTTTGTTGGTGACGTTCTCCTTGCCGGCGGCGTACTCGTAACCTTGCTTCGCGACATCCTTGGTTTTGTCGCCGTGGAAAGATCGATCGTTGCTGGTCACGGTGTAGCCCGTCTCCGGCGGATGAGTGAACATCACCATCGAGTGGCCGGCGCCGTGCGGACCCGGATAAACCGCAATGTGGTGCTCGAGTTTAAAACCGGCGGCTCCCAGTAGTTTCTGCGCCATGAAAGCGAAGCCCTGGCAGTCGTTCATTTGCTTTCCAATATATTGCGGATAGCCCTTGTCCGTAACCGGACGATTAGCCACCGACGACCAGTCTTTCGGCACATCGACTGTGTACTCGGACTGACTTGCACCGTACTTAACTTTGTCCTGACTGTATTTGATATCGAAGTCCGCGCCCTTTACGTTGACCGGATGCACGTGAAAGTTTTGCGTATAACTATCGAATGCTTCGCGAGCGGCGTTCGGGTTATTTTTCAAAGTCTTGAAGTAATCGACCAGTTGACCTTCCGTCGGCGGGTAGTCAGCCTTCACTCCAGCGGCTTGCATCTTGGACAGGAATTCCAATTGATCGCGTGCCGTCTCGGTCGACTTCACATCTTCTTCGGGAAGGACGTCTTCTCCCTGGTGAATGAGAAGTTGTTTCAAGCTTTCATACGCCTTGGCATAGTCGCCAGAACCGATAGCCTGTTGGGCAGCCCCAAACTCGTCCTTGGCTTCTTTAGTCTTTGCTCCCTTGGCAAGCAGCGCGGCAATGTCGGGTGAAAGGCTGGGACTTCCCTGCGGGTTAACCTTCGGCAGAGTGCCCTTCACTCCGCCTCCGTCCGCGTACATAACGTTGGTGCCGGGCAGGTGGAGTGTGGGCGTTGGTATGCCTTGGTTCAATTTCATCTGCAGAACCGTCTTCAGCATCGGATCACCCAATTGAAACGGGGACGCCGTCGAGTGTTGGGGCGGCTCGGAGGACTGCCCCGAGGTTGTGGCATCCTGGGCTTGCGGGCCCTGCGGCAGATGAATATCCTGGCCAACTTTTAAAGAGTTCACGTCCGGCAGTTGCGGGTTCGCTTGGTGGAGAGCATCCACTCCGACATTCAGGCGCTTGGCGACATCGGCCAGGGTGCTTTCTCCATCTCTCACCGTTGCCAGTGATCCGTCGGACAAACCGCTGGAGGTATTGAAATTGGGAATGCCGGCTCCGCCGATTGCGCTCATCTGGTTGCCACCTCTAAAGTATTATCGGTTCTTGTGCGCGACCGGTTGCTATTGACCAGGGGCGCGCCGCCGCGAGTCTGATCACGCCGGAGCAGAAGCGAAGGCAACTCCAACCACGACAGTGGCCCGGCAACGCAGTTAAGATGTCCGTCTAAAGCGTTATCTGAAGCCCACTTCCCGGTTAATGCAGGTTTAAGGAACAGTTTCGTTGACCCCGTCCTAGGGGGGCGGCAGGATTGGCCGCCGTGAACCGTTTCGAAATCTTTCGAACCGGCTTTCCGTTTCGAATATGAATCAAGCAGACCAGAGTATCCCGCCGAAAAGCATGCAGGCGCTTGGGTATTGCGCGGTCGTGCTTTCCACCCTTCTGGTCCTGGCCTGGCCATTTTTCCTTTTCATGAGCGCCTTCGCTTTCGACGCGCCTTTGGAAGGTAAAGGTGACGAGGCGATGAGGTTTGCCCTGGTGGGCTATGTTCTGAGCTATCCACTGGGCTACCTGACGGCGATCGCCTACGTGATCGCCCGAAAGACTGGCCAGCCCAAAGGTCGAGTCTGGTGGACGAATCGAGGTGTCTTCCTTTTCTGTCTGCCGTGTATCCAGATCGGTCTGCTCTTGTTGATTTATTTGGTGAGTTTCCTGGTGAGTTTGCTATCGCTTCGAAAAGGTTAGGTTTGAAGAGGACGAAAATGTCACACTCAATGAAACTGCTTTTGCCGATCGCCCTTGTCGTGTTGGTTGGGTCCGCCTTTGGTGCCGGCGCCGCTAATTCCGCGACCGAC
Source organism: Terriglobia bacterium (assembly GCA_963795245.1). Classification (GTDB taxonomy): domain Bacteria; phylum Acidobacteriota; class Terriglobia; order Terriglobales; family Acidobacteriaceae; genus JAIQFF01. Next base: position 215,244 of record CAWCHA010000004.1, read on the forward strand.
CCCGTGTCTGGCCTCCCCCTCTTACGGGAAGCCCGAGCCCGTACAGCGACCAGGTGCATGGAGTTTCCTACATGACAATCCAGCCTGGACTCATTGAGTGTAAATAACGGCGATCCTGCCGAGCGATTACCAGCACTCAAGGGTGCCCCGCTCAAGCTTTGCTTGGGCGGGGGTTTTTGCGGCGAGCGTGCACTTCAGAGTGGGAAGTGTTCCTCATTGAGGCGAATCAATCTTCAACGCCCGAAAATCAAAACCCCGCCCAAGCGGAGCTTGGACGGGGCACCCTTGAGAATTGGACAGACAGGCGAGCCGTCACGATAAAACCGCGTCCCCGAGACTTATAATATGAATCACTTACATAAGGGTACACATCCTAGAGGATGCATACTCTTCTGGACTCATCGAACCGGTGGCTTCCCCCACTCCAACCCGCCCGAAGGCAACGACCAGCCGCAAGAAAGCCATTATCTTGCTGGCGACCGGAATCTTCGTGTCATTCGGAATTCTGCTTTCGCAGTCATCGTTTGATCTGCCGTTTCTTAATCCTGAAACCAGTCAGCAACGCTTCCCTCTTCTTTTCTTCGCGGCTCTCACCATCCTGATTTTCCTGTTGTTCGTCGCTCTGACTTTTGTTCTGGCCCGCAATCTCCTGAAGCTTTTCGCGGAGCGGCGGCTGGGCGTTCTGGGCTCGAAGTTCCGCACGCGCCTGGTGGTCGGCGGACTGCTGCTCTCGTTCTTGCCGGTCATCATGATGTTCTGGTTCGCCTATGGCCTGATGAATCGGTCCCTGGACAAGTGGTTCTCGCGTCCGGTGGAAGAGGTCCGGGAAGATACTGCGGCTGTGGCGTCCCTCGTATCGAAATACGCGGCGCAGAACGCGCGCGCGGAAGCGGAATCCATCGCGTCCTTGCCGGAAACCCAGCGCGCATTTGCCGGCCACAGCTTTTCCAGCGTGATGAACGAATTCCGGCGCCATGAGACTACGCTGCAAGGAGGCTTTGCCATAGCTCTGCAGCAAGGCAATGCCGAGGCCAGCCTCAACGCTCCGGCCTCCTGGCCGCTGATGAAGGCGAAGATTCCCCTTGATCGCCTGACTTCCGATGTCGTGGTCCCCTTCAAATGGGAGAACACCGATTACATTCTGGGCGGCGCGACCGTGGACGATCGCGGCCTGATCCTGGTCGGCATGCCTTTGCCGCAGAAGTTTTCCGACACGGTAAAACAACTGGACGCCAGTCAACGCCGCTATCAGGAGCTCTACCGTCAACGCAGGCTGGTGCGCCGCACTTACATGGAGCTTTTGCTCCTGCTCACCGTGCTGGTGCTGTTTTCCACCACGTGGCTGGCGCTGTATCTCGCCAAACTGGTGACTCGTCCGGTCGTGGCTTTGGCCGAGGCTACTCAGGAGATTTCTCGCGGACGACTGGATTATCGCGTGGAAGTCACAGCAGCCGACGAAATTGGCGACCTGGTGCGGTCCTTTAACCGCATGGCTGAGGAGATGGAGACCAGCCGGCATCAGATTGAATCCTCCAGCCGCGAACTGAGCGCCGCCAACATCGCGCTGGAACGACGGCGCCGGCACATTGAAACCATCCTCGAGAGCATTCCGACCGGAGTTCTTTCGCTGGATGCGAATCGCCGCATTACGCACGTCAACCATGCCCTGATCCGCATGTTCAACCCGTCCGGACCGGACTCCGCCAATCTGATCGTGATCGGGGCTGCCTTGCGCGAAGTATTTCCTCAGGAGATCCTGGAAGATCTTGAGCCTCTATTGCGGCGCGCCGACCGCATGGGTACCACGACCACCCAGCTCGAGGTCGCGTTGCATCGTTCGCACTTCAATGCGGCCCTGACCGTCGCCATGCTGCAACACGAAGGCCAGCGATTGGGATACGTTCTGGTCTTTGAAGATTTATCCGACCTATTGAAAGCCCAAAAACAGACCGCGTGGCGCGAAGTGGCGCGGCGGGTCGCGCACGAGATCAAAAACCCGTTGACTCCTATTGCGCTTTCGGCGGAACGAATTCGCCGGCACCTCGAACGCGGATCTCCTCCGGATGAGGCTTCCCTCAAGGTTTTGCATAGTTGCGCGGAAACCATCGGTGGGGCGGTTGAAACTCTCCGTACGTTGGTGGATGAGTTTTCTACACTGGCGCGGTTCCCCAGCGCCAAGCCCGCGCCGGCGAACATCAATGCCATCGTGGAAAATACGCTCGCCATGTTCAATGGCCGGCTGGATGGAATCCATGTGCAGACGTTTCTCTCCCCGGACCTGCCCAAGGTAATGGCGGATGCCGAAGCCATCAAGCGCGCGCTGGCGAATCTGGTGGACAACGCCGCGGAAGCCATGCAGGACGCGCTGGTGCGCGAAATCCAGATCTCAACCTCGCTGGTCGCGAGCCGCGATGCAGTTGAAATCACGGTCGCGGACACCGGCCACGGCGTAACTCAGGAATTGAAAGAGCGGCTCTTCCTGCCCTACTTCTCCACCAAGAAACGCGGCACAGGACTGGGCCTGGCTATCGTCAGCCGCATCATCGAAGACCACCGCGGTTCCATTCGCGTCGAGGAGAATAAACCGGTCGGCACTCGCTTTGTGGTGGAGTTGCCTTTATCCGCAGAACTCGTTCCCGCGCCTGTTCCTACCCGCCAGCATGCATAACATCCTCATCGTGGACGACGAATCCGGCATTCGGCAGTCGCTCAAGGGCGTGCTCGAAGATGAAGGCTACAAAGCTTCCGGCGTGGACAGCGGAGAGGCCTGCCTGGACGGGCTGCGCCGACGCTCTTTCGACGTCGTATTGCTCGACGTCTGGCTGCCGGGAATGGATGGCCTGGAAACCCTGCAGAAAATTCGCGAGCTTGAGAATGCTCCCGAAGTCATCATGATCTCCGGCCACGGCACGATTGAAACCGCCGTGCGCGCCACCAAGCTGGGCGCTTACGACTTCCTGGAGAAACCTCTCTCCATCGATAAGACGCTTAGCCTGATCAAGCATGCCATCGATGCGCGGCAGATGAAGCAGGAGAACCGCGAACTCAAGAAACAGCTCACACCGCGCAGCATCATCGAAGGGGAAAGCGTCCCGATGAAGGCGCTGCGCCAGCAGATCCAACTGATGGCGCCAACCAACGGACGAGTGCTGATCTACGGCGAATCGGGAACGGGGAAGGAACTGGTGGCCCACGCCATCCATGCTCAAAGCCTGCGCAAGAACGAGATGTTCGTGGAACTGAACTGCGCCGCGATTCCCGAAGATCTGATCGAGAGCGAACTGTTCGGTCACCGCAAAGGTTCGTTTCCGGCCGCGACCACCGACAAGGAAGGCAAGTTTCACCGGGCCCACGGGGGCACGCTATTCCTCGACGAAATCGGGGACATGAGCCTGAAGACCCAGTCCAAGGTTTTGCGCACCCTTGACGAGCAACGGTTCACGCCGGTAGGTGGAGATGAACCGATCACTGTGGACGCGCGTCTGATTGCTTCCACAAACAAAGATCTTGACGATGAAATCTCTCGCGGCAACTTTCGCGAAGATTTGTTCTACCGGCTGAATGTGATTCCCTTCTCGGTACCGCCCCTACGCGAACGCCAGGAGGATATTCCATTGCTGGCCCGCCATTTCCTGAAGGAATTTGCCGCCACCTACGGCCGCCGGCCGCGCGAAATCACCGACGACGCAGTTGAAACTCTGATGCGGTATTCATGGCCGGGCAATGTGCGCGAACTGCGCAATGTCATCGAACGAATCGTAATCATGAATCCCACCACGACCCGCTTCGACCGCAAGCACCTGCCGCCGCTGGTCCACCGGGACGGTACCCGGCGCTCGATCGGGGCGGAATTCTCCACGCTGCACCAGGCGCGGGCTGCTTATGAGCGCGACTATATCCTCAAAAAACTTGATGACAATCATGGCAACATCAGCCGCACCGCAGAGGTGTTGGGCCTCGAACGCAGCCATTTGTATCGCAAGATGAAGACGCTGGGGATTGCGGTGAAGGAGTAATTCGTGTGGGGCAGACACTCTTGTCCGCCGCCTTTGACTTGGGTTTAAATGCTGGTGGGCTGATCCAGTCTGCTTTTTGGGAAGATCAACATCAAAATCAAAGGCGGCGGACAAGAGTGTCCGCCCACATGTTTTCTACTTCTTGATCATGTGGATTTCGGTGCCGTTCTTCAGGAACTTCACTTCATCCATGAGCTGATTGATAAGAAAAATGCCGCGGCCGTGGTCGGAATAGACGCTTTCGCCTTGCAGAGGGTCGGGCACTTCGCCCGGTTTGAATCCGGTACCGGGATCGCGCACCACAATCAGAATGCTTTGATCTTCGTTACAAACCACGTCGCATTCCACGATTTTCGAAGGATCGGCCTTAGCTCCGTGAACGACAGCATTGGCCAGCGCCTCGGTCAGGGCCAGCTCGATGGCATCGAACTTATCGGGCTCGCAATGGACCTGTCTCACCAGTTCCATTACGCTCTGGACCACCGGATCCACGGCATTCCGGTCCGCTGCCAGCGTGACATTCAATTTCAACTTGCCGGAATCGAACTTGTGGGTCTCGTGGTTATCGGTCATGACCTGCTTTCGTGTTGAGTATTTTGTACACTGCCTGTTCGATGCGTTCCCGCGCTCGGGGATTCTACAGGGATCGCCTTATCCGCGCAAAGTTACGGCAGATCAGGACTTGCCACCAACCGCCAACCTCTCCACCTGGCGACGCCAGTCGAGTTCTTCGACAAACTCGTGGGATTCCCGCCAGTTTTCCCGGACTTTCACGAACAGTTCGAGAAACACACGTTTCTCCAGCATCTTTTCGATTTGCAAGCGTGCGGCGGTGCCGATCTTCTTCAGCATCTGGCCGCCTTTGCCGACGAGGATCCCCTTCTGCCCATCCCTCTCACAATAAATCATGGCGGCAATGCGGAAAATTTTGGTTCCTTCCTCGAACTGTTCAATCACGACCGTGGTCGCGTACGGAACTTCCTCTTCGGTCTCCACCAACACCTGTTCCCGTATGATCTCCGCCACCATGAACCGGACGGGCTGGTCGGTAACCTGGTCTTCAGGAAAATAGCGTGGGCCCTCGGGCAGGAATTTCAGGACTTTTTCCAGAAGCACATCAAGGCCTTCGCGCTTTCTGGCTGAGAGCGGAATGATCTCGCGGAAATCGTGCAGCTTCCGGTAGCTGTCGATGATGGGCAGCAGTTTGTCCTTCGTGCCTCGCAGCAGATCGATCTTATTGAGCAGCAGGAAGACCGGAGTGCCGGATTTCTTTGCCATGTCCAGCACGAATTGATCTTCGCGCGTGAAGCGGCGAGTCACGTCCGCGATCAGGAGAACCAGTTCGCAACCCACCATGGCCTCGCGCACTTCCGCCATCATCTTGCGGCCGAGAGAAGTGTCGGGACGGTGGACGCCCGGAGTGTCGATCAGAACGATCTGGCCGCCCAGCTTGCCCTTCTGTTTGGGCACATGGATGATTCCGAGGATGCGATTGCGAGTGGTCTGGGGCTTGGGACTAATGATGGCCAGCTTCTCTCCGACCAGCGCATTGAGGAGCGTGGATTTGCCGGCGTTGGGACGGCCCAGTATGCAGACGAATCCGGAGTGAAAAGCCATAAGGTCTTGTCGTGCTAGTGTGGTCGCGGGCGGCTCGCCCGCGAGGTTCTAGATAAGAAAAGCCGCGGGCTAGTGTGCCCGCGACCACACTGACTATATCAGCTTCATCTGCTGCGTCGGTTTGGCGACGGAAATCCGGACGCGTTCCACGCGCCGTTCGGTGGCATCCAGAACCTCGAAGCGAAGACCTTCCTCCTCCACCACCTCTCCGCGATGAGGGATTCGGCCCGCCAACTCGCTGACCAGTCCGGCAACCGTCGCCGATTCCTTGCCTTCGGGCCGTATGCCGAACATCTCGACCAGACGATCGACATCCATGTTGCCGGGCACAATGTAAGAGTTTTCGTTTTCGCGAATCACTTCCAGCTTTTCGTGCTCGTCGCGAATCTCTCCGACGATTTCCTCGACCAGGTCTTCGATGGTCACCAGGCCAGCAACGCCACCGTATTCGTCTACAACAATTGCCATGCGAATATTGTTCTGTTGCATCTCGCGCAGCAAATCGCTGACCAGCTTGCTCTCCGGAACGAAGTCGACATCGCGCCGCATGATGGTGTCAACCGTGCGGTAGTGGGCTTCAGTGTCCGGCACCTGTAGCACGTCCTGAGCAAACACGATGCCCACGATGTTGTGGACGGTACCTTCATACACCGGCACGCGAGAAAAAGGCCTGGTGCGCAGTAGTTCGATAAACTTTTCGACCGTCATGTTCGTCGGAACGGCGACGATTTCCGGCCTCGGCTTCATGGCCTCGCGAACTGTTTTCTCGCTGAACTCGACCACCGACTGGATCAGGTCTCGATTGCTTTCATCGAGAATGCCTTCTTCCTGTCCGGCTTCGATGAGCGCGTCCACCGCTTCGGTGTGAGTCTCGGGAGTTTCATCCGAATGCTCCTTGGTCAGCGAGGTCACCGATTTCAGGAAGCCCAGCACCAGCGTGACCGGCAGCACGAGATAGATCAGAATGCGCAAAATCCAGCTGCAGCTGACCAGCCATTCGCCTCGTGTTCGGGAAAAGAAGACAAAGGGCAGAAAGCGATTGAACAGAATGATGATGAGTACGAGGCTGAGCGTGGCCTGAAGAATCTCGTAGATTCCCCAGCCCCGTTCTTTGAAAACTGCGAAGCCGACCAGCAGGGCAATCGCAGCCGTCATGATCTGGGTCAAAACCGCCATGGAGAGAGCGGCCCGGGACCGGCTGACTCCCAGCTTGGGCTCAACTCTGGTTTCGAAGGTGGCGATGTTCTCCTGAAACTCGCGAGAGAGAAAACGTCCGATCTCGGTATAGACGCGGTCGGCGTACGAGACCAGCGTCAGCAGGCAGAAGAACAACAGCAACGCAGCTGCAATGGCATAGTTCATCGGGTTCGAACCGCACGTGTGGCGCGGGCACCCCCGCCCGCTGCTTTTGACTTCGGTCTTGCGGTCGCCTTACCTGTCCCTACAACCCTCTCAATCAAACCCGAAGGCAATCCTAGCGCCTTTCGTAAAGCATTTTCCTTGCGGGCCATCGCTCCATCGTCGTGTTCATGATCGTACCCCACCAGATGAAGCAATCCATGCAGCACAAGTATCTTGATTTCATCAGCCGCAGAATGACCCAGCCTGCGGGCATTCTGTCTCGCGATATCGGCCGAGATCGCGATATCGCCAGCCAAACCGTTCGCGAAGCCCGCCCCGGGCGGAAACGAGAGCACGTCAGTAGGCTGGTCTTTCGACCGAAAGCGCCGGTTCAGCGAGCGCAGCTCCGAACTGCCAGTCACGAGCACATTAACCGTGCCCTTCAATCTGCTGGCGCAGCTGGCCCGGACAACGAACCTGGCCAGCGAGGTATCGCTCAATCCAGCCACGGGTTTGCGCAAAATCACCAACGCTTGTTTTCTTTGCGTACTTTGCGGCGCCTTTGTATCCTTTGCGGTTAAAGCTTCCGCCAGCCCGCAATAAAAACAGGAGGGCCAGATTTGGCGCCCTCCCGTTTAATCTTACCCGCTCTATTCGTTGGTTTCTACTTCTCCGGTGTCTACTTGTGAGGAGCGGTCCGCGTTATTCTGTCCCGGCGATATCCCTCCGCCATTAGGTTTGCCATTCGTCCGCGCATCCAGCAGAGGCAATTGCTCCGAGGATTTCGCTTTGTGCTCATCGTAGGCGCGGATGATGCGCTGCACCAATTGATGACGCACCACGTCGGTGTCGTCAAAATAAGCGAAGGCCAATCCTTCCACATTCTTGAGGACTTCGGCGGCTTCGAGCAGGCCGCTGCGTCGTGCATTGGGCAAATCGATTTGGGTGACGTCGCCGGTAATCACGGCTTTCGAGTTGAATCCCAGCCGGGTGACGAACATTTTCATCTGCTCAGAGGTCGTGTTCTGCGCCTCGTCCAGAATGACGAACGAGTCGTTCAAGGTGCGGCCGCGCATGAATGCGATGGGCGCAATCTCGATGACGTTTTTCTCCAGATAGCGGTCGACCTTTTCAGGCTCCAGCAGGTCGTAAAGCGCGTCATATAACGGACGCAGATAGGGATCGATCTTATCTTGCAAAGTGCCGGGGAGAAATCCCAGACGCTCGCCCGCTTCCACCGCCGGACGCGCCAGGATGATCCGGTTCACGCGCTTCGACAGCAAAGCGGAAATCGCCATGGCCACGGCCAGATAGGTCTTGCCGGTTCCCGCAGGACCGACCCCGAATACCATGTCGTGATTTTCGATGGCTTCGAGATAGCGCCGCTGATTCACAGTTTTGGGCTGCACGGTACGGCGTCCAGAGGCGCGCTGGCGCCCAGCTTCGGCCAGACCGCGAAGCGTGACCTTGGGATCGGCCAGCACGACGCGAAGCATACTGCCCAGGTCGCCGTTGTTGAATGTGTATCCGGAGCGCTGTAAATGATCGTAGTCGGCAAAAACCTGCTCGGCCCGGGCTACGTCGCGTGACGCCCCTTCCAGGTCGATGGAATCCGATCGCAGGTCAATATTGATGTTCAGGCCGTCCTCCAGCAGGCGCACATTCTCGTCGCGCGTGCCGAAGAGAGTCTCGATGTTTGCACTGATTTCAATGCTCTTCTTCATTCAGTTTTTGGCGCTTCCTCCCGCGCATTAGATGCTGAGTTGCCTGTGCACGGAGCGCAGAAACACCCCTGCCCAGGCGTGAACAAACAATTCTCATATCTGAGGGTGGAACCAACCGAGGATGCTCGCCCCGAGGTGCAAGCAACTGCCATTGAGCTAAGGGTACCCCTGCCCAACGACGAGAGTCAATGCAACAGAATCGAATTTTTTACTTCGGAGGAACCGGTGTGGGGCGGACACTCTTGTCCGCCGCTTTTGACTTTGATTTTTTGGGTTGGAGTCTCCCAGGTTCGGTCGATTTCGACCTTTAGTGCCCACAAATTACGCTGTCATCCTGAGGAAGCGCAGTCCTTCGCAAGGCGAAGGACTCCCGACGAAGGACCTGGGCATTCCGCAGACGATGTCGGCGCCCCAACACCCCGCCTGATCTGGCGATACGCTTTCACTCCAATTTTGAGCCGACACTGCACGTAAGGGCGGCGTGGAATGCACAGGTCTTTCGTTCGCTTTCATCCCGCTTCGCGGTACGAAAGACTGCGCTTAGGATGACAGCCTTACGCTGGTGGGATGATAGAGGAATGGAATTCAGCCGACCCACTACCCCACACGGGTCGATTGCAGCGCGGCTCCTGATCCAGATATCATGCGGCCACGATGAAACCTGCATACATTTTCATGTTTGTGCTGTTGGCCGCTCTAGTTTCGGCGCAAACTTCTCCCAACGCTGAGGTAGAGAAGGTCTATCCCGACGCACATGCTCTTTATCTTGATCTTCACCAGAATCCAGAACTTTCTTCCCATGAGACTCAAACGGCACAGAAGCTGGCGGGCCATTTGCGGGACCTCGGCTACACCGTCACCGAACATGTCGGCGGAACCGGGGTAGTGGCCGTACTGAAGAATGGTGCCGGGCCAACCGTTATGCTGCGCACCGAACTCGACGCGCTTCCGGTTGAGGAAAAGACAGGCCTGGCATACGCCAGCAAAGTCCACACCAAGGACGATTCCGGGCGGGAAGTCGGCGTCATGCACGCCTGTGGTCACGATGTGCACATGGCGTCGCTATTCGGGACCGCCGCCATCATGGCGCACAGCAAGAACACCTGGCACGGAACTCTCATATTGATAGGCCAGCCCGCGGAGGAGACCATCTCGGGCGCGAAGCGAATGATCGAAGACGGCCTCATGACTCGCTTTCCCAAACCTGACACCGCCATCTCATTACACGTCGGCAACAACCTTCCAGCCGGCCAGGTTGGTGTCGGCCCCGGCTACCGGTTCACCAACGCCGATTCGCTGCGCATCACGATCTACGGCAAGGGCGGACACGGCTCCATGCCCAACGCCACAATCGATCCAATCGTCATCGCGGCGCGGCTTATCGTGACCCTGCAAACCATCGTGGCGCGGGAAGTAAAACCTGGGGAAGTCGCCGTCATCACAGTGGGATACGTTCAGGCCGGCACGAAAAACAATATTATTCCGGACCACGCGGAACTCGGAGTGACGGTACGCAGCTACAAACCTGACGTTCGTAAGCACATGCTCGCAGCCATCGAGCGCATCACGAAAGCGGAAGCACAGGCCGCGGGCGCAACCCAGGAGCCACGGATTGAACACCTCGAAGCTACGGATGCCGTGTACAACGATCCAGCTCTGGCTCAACGTATGCAGGGCGTACTTGAATCGGCGCTGGGAAAAGAGAATGTGGTTGTCGAAGATCCGGGGATGGCCTCGGAGGATTTTTCTTACTTCACGGCGCAGGGCGTGCCATCGTTCTATTTCAGTCTGGGCGGGGCGGACCCGTCGAAGTATGCCGAAGCGAAAGCATCCGGGACGAACCTGCCGACCAATCATTCACCGCTGTTCGCTCCGGACGCGGACCCCGCGATCCATACGGGAATTGAGTCTGAGGTCGCTGTGCTACGGAGCTTGCTGAAGTAACGACCTGTGTAGGGCGGGCGCTCTCGAGCCGGGCAGGATCTTCAGTCGTTCGAGGGCATCCGGCATAAGGGTTTGACCATCTAGGACTTACTCCCGTAAAATAGTTTATTCGGGAGTATCCGAAACACCTCTCCATAGAAACGAAGGTTACGAACCAGACATGGCAAATCATTTTTCGGCGCTAAAGCGCGCCCGTCAGACTGAAACTCGAACCGCGCGCAACCGCGCCAACACTTCCCGCCTGCGTGGAGCTTTGCGCGAACTGCGTGAAGCCATGGCCAAAGGCGACAAGGCCGCCGCAGAAGTGGTCTTCCGGCAGACTGTTTCCGCCCTCGACAAAGCCATCCAGAAGGGTGTGATTCACGAGAACACCGCCTCGCGTTACAAGTCTCGTTTGAACGCGCGCGTGAATGCGCTGAAGTAGCTCTCAGCTTTCAGTAAACCCTTTGCGAACCCCACAGACGGACAGTTCTTTGGTGTGCGCTTAACGGAATCGTGGGATCAGAAAACCTGTGTGTTTCTGGTGCTCACGAAAAGCCTCGCCGAATTGTCGGGTCAGCATTGATTCTTCTTTCTTTGCTTTGAAGCAATACCCTGCGGCTACAAGACAGACTCCCAGGACGCATCGCCATCTGTCGATGACCAACGCGGAACCAATCGTCGCCAGGACGAGGCCGGAATAGATAGGGTGCCGCAGGCGCCCGTACGGGCCGGTGCGGATGAGTTGATGGTCCTCTTTGATGGTGACCCGCGCGCTCCAGTATTCTGCCAGGTGATAGCGCGCCCAGATGGCCAGCGCTATGCCCATCCAGGTTAAAACCGAGCCGAAGATCGGCCCGAACAGGTTGCGCGGGATTACTCGAGTTCCCAGAAATCCAATTCCCGCCGACTCGCGAAAAATCAGCACGTATCCGACAATCTCGACCAACAAAATGGCGTAGCGCGAAGCGAAGGATTCTTGTTGCTGTGTGGCTCGGGTCTTAATGGCCCCAATGAGCCAATAGACGACGAAGACTCCCCAAGGAATGATGACCAGGAGACGGAAAATTTCTTTCGGAGTCATGCGTCGATTCTCAGACCGGAAGCTCTTCCTGTAACCATCCGGGGATCTCTGGCTTGACCTCGGCGGTGAGGTCGAGGATCAACTTCTCAAGCACGAAGCGTTTGGTGGGAGGATTGGAGCGCAGCGCCAGATCAGTCTTGGCGACCAACCGGATAGCGCGCGTGAGTTCCCGCTTCGATTTATAACGTCTCGCCTGCCTGATGATATCGTCCGCGGCGAACGGTGGGACGCGAAAGCCCTGCCACAACGCGGCCCAGAGCATGCGCTGGTCGCGCACGTTGCGTTCCAGGATGACCAGCATCTGGCGGAAGGTCTTGGCCAGCATGTAGAGATGTCCGATGGCAGCTTCGTCTCCGTCGCCGGTGCTCAGGATGGCGTGCAGCATCTGCAAGGCCCGCACCCGGTCTTTCGAGGAAATTGCGTCAGTCAGTTCGTACAGCGACCGCTGCTTCGCGGCCAAAACCATGGTTTCAACGTCACCCAGGGTGATTCGTTTCTTCTCGCCAACATACAGGATCAGTTTCTCCAGTTCGTTGGAAACCATCATCATGTCGCCGCCGAGGGCATCGACCAGTTCGCGGGCGGCGTCGGCGTCAATTTTCACGTCGCGCGTGGTGCCGTATTCGGCGATCCAGCGGACCGCTTCACTTTCCTCGACCCGCGCCAGTTCGACGATGGCACAATATCCGCCCAGGGTTTCGCGGATGCGCTCGTAGCGTTCCTTATCCGTCATGTCCATACGGCGGGCGTCGGCTGGGATGCTGATGTGGTCGGCTACAAAAATAAGCACCGCGTCGGGGTTGGGATCCTTGCAGTAGGACTCGATGGCGGCCAGTTTTTCCTCGTTCGATCCCCGCCCGAACAGAGTCTTGACTCCGCGGACGAAGAACACCTGAAACGGGGCCATCAGCGACGGCGTGCGCGCGCGGTCGAGAACTTCCGCCAGATCGGTGTCTGCGAGATCGAAGTCAAACAAACTGAAGTCGCGCATATCGGCGGGCACCAGGTGTTTCAGGATGGCTTCGCGGCAACGTTTTCGGAAGAACGTTTCGTCGCCCACGAAGACATAGGCGGGCCGCAGCTTCCGAGCCTCGACCTCGGAGACGAAGCGATCGGCCTGGGCGAATGCCCGCACTAAAAACCCTCCAGAACATTGCTCACCAGAGTGCGGGCGAATTCGCGGGACAGCCGCTCCAGCGCTGGTGAATCTTCCTCAAAGAAGCTCGATAGTTCCCGCGAGACCTGGTACTCCTCACGAAACAAATATGAAGGATTTTCGTAGAGTACTTTGCCGTGGCTGTCGGTCAGGGTGACCTTTGCAGTGACCACGACCAGAGCGCTCGACGCTCGACCGGTCTGCGAGTCATAGGTCAAGGGCGAAGTTGAAGTGCTGATTACGGTGCCGCGCAGAGTCGCATCGGCGGAATCGTCCGCTTCATTCAGGATGTGGTAGTGCGTCCTCGTGACCATCTCCTGCACCACGGCAGCGGTCAATCGCTGTTCGATTTTATAGGTCTGCGTTCGATTGACGAAGGCGGGGATGGCAATGGTCTGGACGTTTGTCGGGAGAGTCACGGCATGGCCGGCGGCGTGATATCCGCAGGCGGTGGTGCAAAGCAACGTTAAGATCAGCAAAATCGGACTTCGGACGTCGGACCTCGGACCTCGGCCAAGCAGCATGTGTTGAGTCTGACGTCCGAAATCAGGGGTCTCGGATCCGAGGTCCGATGTCCGACGTCCGGGGTCCGCTTCCCTCATTGAATCTTTCCTTTGGGACGGGTAGCAGCCATGTTCTCCGCGCATTCGACGGCGGTGGTGGCCGCGATTCGCAGGTTGTCCGCGGATGCCCATAGCCACAGTCCGTTAGGCAGGTTCGTGTCCGGCTGGATCGAGACCAGGACATCGCCTTGTCCCGCGGCATTTACGTTGCTTGGGGACTCTTCCGCCAGACCCGTAACACTCACATGCTCCCCGGTGAGGGCTTTGGATATGCCTTCGATCTCTACGGGCTTTTCCATTTCGACATGCAGGGTGAAGGCGTATCCGTGGAAGATGGGCGCCTGCACGACCAGAAGCGAAACGGGAGGCGCGTCCTTGCCGGCTAGCTTACTGTAGTGCTTGAGCACGCGGCGCTCGATGGTGGCCAGGGCCTGCGTTGATTGCTCCCCGTAGCGCGCCACCATGTTGAAGGCCACCTGGACATCAAATATCTTTTTCGGCAGCGGCTGAAAGGAAAGCAGATTCACGGTTTGTTCGTGCAGTTCGTCCATGCCCTTCTGCCCATGCTCTGAAGCCGGCTCGAACACCGTAGCCACAACTCGTTTGATGGCCGCCGACTTCTGGATCCGCAATAGCAACAGCGCCAGCACAACTGCCGCGGGATGCGCCACGACCGCCGGGCCGGGCTGCAACTCCGGAGTCAATGCCTGGCCCAGCAGGCGTTGAATCCACGGCGACTTCACGTCCGCGCCCGGTTCGTCTTCGAGAGCGTAAGAGAGATCAACCAGGGCACTGCCCGCCGCCTGCGCCTTCTTCCAGTTCTGGCGCGTGCATTCCTGATCGCACGCGAAAAAAGTGAAATCAACTTTCTCGAATTGTTCTGCTCGCACGCTTTGGATAAATGAAACCTCGTCGCCCACAGATTCCAGTTTGCCGAGGGAATCGTTGTCATCAAGAAGTTTGATATCGAGCGACGGAAAATTGCGGTCGCTCAGAACTTCGGCGACCTCTTTCCCCTTGAGCGTCCCTGCGCCGACGATGGCCAGCCGGTAAAGGCCCGCTGCCCGCACCGGATCAGTATGGGCCGGCGCGACCGATTTGAAATTAGAACTCATAAATTAGAACTCATGTTGGAACTCATGAAGTTTGCGGCGCCTCGGTATAGGTTGGAGGCGGCGGGGGATCGCTCTTGCGACGAAAGATCCACTTCAAGCGCCAGAATACGCCGGAAAATACGTAAAGCAGCGCGATCAGAAACAGTACCCACTCCGAGTAGAAGCGGATCGCCGCAAACAGCGCTCCAAAGAGAATGATCAACTGGAACGGCTGGCGGGAACGGAAATCAATGTCCTTAAAGCTGTAAAAGCGCCAGGTGCTCACCATCAGGTAACCGATGGCCACTACCAGCAGCATCCAGACCAGAGAGGTCCACCACGCCGCGATGGGTTCTCCGCGGGAAAAATGAACCACAGCAGCGATTACACCGGCACCGGCTGGAATCGGCATCCCAACAAAATATTTTTTTCCTGGGCGGCCAGGATTCGAAGGCTGTGGGTTGCTGGCGATGTTGAAGCGGGCAAGGCGGCTTGCCCCAGCCATCAGAAACAGGAAACTGGCGATCGCACCGAACTGCAAGAGCTTGATGTACAGGTCGCCCAGGTTGGGTGGGAGCTGGCGAAATCCCCAGGTCCATGCCAGCAAGGCTGGCGCGACTCCGAAGGTGATCACATCCGCCAGCGAGTCCAGTTCTCGACCGAAGTCGCTGCTGGTTCCAGTCATGCGCGCGATGCGTCCGTCGAGACCATCGAACATCACGGCAAAGCCGATGGCTTTTGCCGAGCTGTCAAAATGCCAGAAATCGGCCACGGTGGCGTGCGTAATTTGAAGAATGGCGTAATAACCGAAGGCGATGTTTGCGGTCGTAAAAAGGGAGGGCAGAATGTACATACCCTTGCGCATCCGGCGCGGAGGTCGGTCGGCGGCGCGCTGCATGTGAACTTCCGGAGCTTCGGGATCCATCACAGCGCTCCTTGCCGGATCACTTCCGCTCCCACCGCTGACAGCGACTCGGGAGCATCACTCAGGTATGCCAGAACACTCGATCCACCCTTCACCCGGTCCCCCACTTTGATCTGCAGCGTGGCCGATGCGTTCACCAGAACATCCACTCGCGAACCGAACTTGATCAGACCCACGCGCTCGCCGCGCTGTACCGGGTCGCCAACTTTCTTGTTGAAGACGATCCTGCGCGCCAGCAGTCCGGCAATCTGCTTAAACACTACGATCTGCCCATCTCCCTCGACCGTGACCGCATTCTGCTCGTTGTGCTCGGCCGACGCCGGATTCATGGCGTTGAGAAATTTTCCTTTTTGATAGCGCACTTCACGGATGACCCCCCCTACCGGTGACCGGTTCACGTGGACGTCGAACACGCTCAGGAAAATACTGATCCGGGTCAGCGGAACTCCGTTCATCTCGATGGATAACACCTCTGTGACCTTACCATCGCCGGGTGAGACCAGCGCTCCGGGTGAGTCCGGAATGGTCCTCTCCGGATCGCGAAAGAACCACAGAAAGAAAAAGGCGAGGAGGCACGCGGGAAGCGCCCACAGTGGCCCGGCCAGCCAGCCTAAAAGCGCGGCTGCCGCCATCATTGCCAGCCCGTAATAGTAGCCGTCAGAGACCATGGGGGATCGTCCAAATTATAGTGCAGTCCGGGCAGGTCGGTCGCGGCGGGAAGCGAAATGATAATAAAAAAGGCGCTGGGCAGCGCCGTATTTAGAGCACATTAAACCTGTATGCGGCCAGGGCCGCGGTCACTTGGAGAAAAAATTAAGCTACCTGGCCCTGTTGCACGACCACGCGAAACTGCCGCTCAATCGATTCCATCTGATCTTTGAGCCGCAGTTTCAGCTTTTTAAGCCGCACTTCTTCCAGCTTCTCATCTTCCGTCAGGTAGCGCTTGTGGGTGAGTGAATCGAGACGTTCGGCGTACTGCGTGTGCTCCTGAGCCAGCTTGCGGAATTCATCGTGGCTGACCAGGAGTTGGTCTTTTGGAGTCATCCAGTAGACCCTCCTGAGCGTTTGTACGGCCTTAACCTAACACACCGCTCTGGCCGCTTCAATCCTATTTCCACAGATGAAGAAGTTTTCATCATGAGTAAAATTTGCACCGATACTAGTGCATCCTAAGCGAAATCAATGCGATACAGAATTGCGTCTTCCATCGGATTCTGGTAGTACCCCCTGCGGCGCCCGTTCTCTGCGAACGCCCTCTTTTCATAAAGTCCCCGCGCTGCATGGTTCGATTCGCGGACTTCCAGAAATATCGACTGGGCGCCTTTCGCCCGGGCGAGATCCAGAACCGCTCCCAGCAAACACATTCCCAGGCCACGCCTGCGGACCTCATGGCCGACAACAACATTTTCGATTTCCCATTGGTCGCGGATCACCCTCGCAATCACGAAGCCCTGAATCTCGTTCTCTTCGCTCAAAAGCAAAACCTGACGATTGGGCTCTAATTGGCGGAAAATATCCTCGTATTGCTCGATTGACCAGTGCGCAGCGGTAGCCGCAGCTTTCTCCAGAACTATCACGGCGGGCAAATCAGCGGCAGTCGCGGAACGGATGGAAAATGTCACAAGATGTAGTTTCCGGTTTCTCGTTTCCAGTTTCTGGTGTTAGCTAAAAGCCAAAAGCTAAAGGCTAAGAGCTTCACCTTGCGATGATTTCCGGAACGGGCCGCCGGAGATAGTTCGCGTCCAGAGCCTCGGACGAGATAATTTCTCCTGCTGAGATTTTTTGCCATCCCAATCGCGCAATCACATCAGAGCGCGGCAGTTCAATCTCATTCACTGGCAATCCTGCCTGACGGGCAGAATCGGCCACATCGTAGTCCGCAGTTACCAGCGTGGATGACTTTGCCGACTCCAACAACTCTGCTCGGGTCAGCAATTGTTCCTTCAGCATGCGGGCGTAATTACTGCCAACCTCGTACTCGCCGGCGTAAACCTGGCCCCGTCCCGCGTCCATGACCGCCGTCACTTTGCCTTGCGCTGGGCCTGATGCCGCAATGGCTTCCAGAAGCGACACGGCTGCAATCGGCTTTTCCAAAACTTCCGCCAGCGCCTTGATCGCTGCCAGGCCCACCCGCACTCCGGTAAAGGAACCGGGACCGGAGACTACTGCAAAGCCGCCGATATCATTCTTGCCATAGCCGTGTTTCGCGAGAGTGGCGGCAATTTGCGGCACGAGTTGGGCCGAAAAAGTCCCCCCTTCGAGAGGGACGACCTCAAGAATGTCGCAAGCCTCACCCGGACCGCAATTCGCCAGCGCGATGGTGCCGTGTTTACCGGAAGTGTCAGCAGCTAGAAGTAGCATTTTTAGTGATGATTACTGTCAACAACCACGGGCGCGTCGCCCGCGACCACACGTGCAAAGTCACGCTCCGGAATGAGGGCGCAAGCGTCCCGCTCGTGCGGACGGGCAAAAATGCCCGTCATCTCTTGTCCAGTCCGGCAACAATTTCTTCGACCAGCGAATACGGGTCGCGTTTGTGTTCAGCAATCTCCGCGGCGTAGCGAGCCAGTCCGCCGTTCCCGAATCGCTCGCGTGCCCTGTCCAACAGCGCGTCGCGCAGCATTTCCACCAGACGGTCCTGCCAGTTCTGCACTTCGTGCTGCAAAAGCAGTCCGTGCTTCTGGAGATACGCGTCGTAATCGCGAATCGCTTCCGCAAGTTCGGCGACGCCTACGCCTTCGCTGGCGACAGTCTTTACGATCGGAGGAGTCCAGTTGTCACTGCGTATCACCAGTGACTGCAATGCACGAATTTCCCTCTCAACCCGTTCCGCGCCTTCTCGATCGCTCTTGTTGATGACGAAAATGTCGGCGATCTCCATGATGCCTGCCTTGATGGTCTGTACATCGTCGCCCATGCCCGGGACCAGAATGACAATGGTGATATTTGCCAGACGCACGATATCGACTTCATCCTGTCCGACACCGACGGTTTCGATCATCACCAGGTCGCGGCCCGAGGCATCAAGCACAGTAGCAACATCTGCCGTGGTGCGGGCCAGCCCGCCAAGTGAACCGCGGGTCGCCATGCTTCGAATGTAAATTCCCGGGTCGGAAAAATGCTCCTGCATGCGGATACGGTCGCCCAGAATCGCGCCGCCGGTATACGGACTCGTAGGATCCACCGCGATGATGCCTACCGTCCGATTCTCTTTGCGATAGTAGCGGGCAAGTTGATCGACGAGCGTGCTTTTCCCCGCGCCCGGTGGGCCTGTAAGACCCAATATCCGCGCATGCCCACTGTGAGGAAAGAGCGCCTTTAGCAGTTCGGCCCAACCAGGCGTCCGATTCTCGACGGTGCTGATGGCACGAGCGAGGGCGCGAGTATCGCCAGAACGCAAACGCTCAATCACTGGGGCAAGAATATTCAAGCCTCTCAGTGTAAAGCAGACTTTAGACAAACGGGAACGATGAATGAGAACGCGGCCGGGGGGGATCAGTACAGCTGGAGTCGGATTGATCCACTGACGTGGCCGGCGAAGAATAAAACTTAGGGAGCACAAAAATTAAGGAGCACCGCGAACAGTCGCAGTGCTCCTTCGTTTCAAGCGGACTTTTTGAGCCTGCTTTTTTTACTGCCCTCCTCTTTCGCGCTCGACGCTCTGACTTCACCGCCATTGCTAATGTTGAAGGATTCAACCCCTTGCTCGAGTTCCGGAGGATTGACGATCTTCCAGCTACCGCCTTCGTTCCAGGGACCGGTCGCGTCCGTTTCGCCCTCGTCTCCCTTGCCGATCGAATCGTTGAAGTACTCATCCACCAGACCCGGGGTCGGAGGAATTTGCCCGATTGAAAATGGCTTTTTCCCCATGCTCTCGAGAGCGGCAGTAAAGGCCTTCATGTGCGTGATTTCACGGGTCATCAGAAACTGCAGGGCGTCCTTCGAACCGGGATCGTCGCAGAAATTGATCAAACGCTCGTAAACGATCTTTGCCCGAGCCTCGGCAGCAATATTGCTGCGCAAATCAACATCCAATTCACCGGTGATCTTCAGATAGTCCGCGGTCCACGCGTCTCCCATCGAATTGAAGAGACCGACGCCGCCACCGCCCGCAATGGCGATCAAGGGGTCCGCTTCGGCCGCATCACGGTCCGCTTTCATCGGTTTCAAATGCATTTTGGCCAGGGTGCCAACGATTTCAAGATGGCTGAGTTCTTCGGTGCCGATGTCCATGAGCAAGTCCTTGCGCTCAAGGTCATCGCAATTCAGGCCCTGGATTGAATATTGCATGGCGGCGGCCAGTTCACCGTTGGCTCCGCCGAACTGCTCCAGCAGCATGTTGCCAAAGCGCGGATCAGGGGTATCCACGTTCACGGTATACATCAGCTTCTTAATATGGCGGTACATTGGTTCTCCTTAATTTTGGAACTGTGCCTTAGGTGCCGGAAGGGGCTGGCAGGTGGTCTGCTTTTTTTTGTGGAAAAGAGAATTGAGCGGTCTCTGTGTACGTCGGGCGAGGCGAGAACAGTAGGCAGTACAGCTAAAGCTGTACTCCGTTAGGGCCAAGTTTCAGAATCCTGCGAGCCAGTGTTCCCAGAACTGGATACTCCGCCCATTCGCCGCGTCCAGCCTTGACGCCGTATACGATTCCCGCCAGAAGCACGACTACACCCATTCCCATCAATGAGAGCCAGAGGACGGGCATCAAAAAGTAAAACTCGGGTGGGACCGCGTTCGATCCTTCCGGAGCGAGAGCTGCGGACAGAATGAAAACTCCGAAAGCCAATACCATGCCGGCGATGATCGTGAGTACGTAGACGGCTTGCAGAAGAAGCGCCTGCAAGGCGTGAAACGAAACAAACTTCGAATCTCTTTTAATCAGAAAGATTGCCAGCGGAGCGATCCACCACAGCATGATCTGCAACATGTGGGCCAGGAGCGCGATGGTGCGCTCGTCCTGCGTCGACTGGGCTACGGCGGATTGCGTTACTTCATCCATGAGTTTGTGTGGGACAGTTTGTGTGAGACGGACACTCCTGTCCGTCGCCTTTGAATTGAATCTTGGCCTGGGAACGAAGCGCGAACGAAGACAAATCAAGAGCTAAACCAAAATCCAGGTCAAAGCCGACGGACAGGAATGTCCGTCCCTCGCAGGCAAAGACTGAGGCTAATCCTTAAGCAATTGCCGCGCTATCACCAGTCGCTGGATTTCGCTCGTGCCTTCACCGATGGTGCACAGCTTCACATCGCGATAAAACTTTTCCGCGGGATAGTCTTTGATAAATCCATAGCCGCCGTGAATCTGCACGCCTTCGTTGGCGCAGCGGACCGCCACCTCACTGGCGTAGAGCTTGGCCATCGACGATTCGAGCGTAGTCTTCATTCCGGCGTCCTTCATTGCCGCCGCGCGCAGGGTCAACAACTTCGCCGCTTCGATTTCAGTGGCCATGTCAGCCAGCTTCCACTGAATCGCCTGAAAATCGCTGATGGCCTTACCGAACTGCTTGCGCTGTTTCGAATATTTCAGCGCCGCCTCGTAAGCGCCTTCCGCCATGCCAAGTGACAGCGCAGCGATCGAAATGCGGCCGCCATCGAGCACCCGCATGGCATCGATAAATCCGCCACCCTCTTTCCCGCAGAGATTTTCCGTCGGAATAACGCAGTCTTCGAAGATCAATTCCGCGGTATCGCTGGCGCGAAGCCCGAGCTTGTTCTCTTTCTTTCCCGGGCGAAATCCCTTGGTTCCCTTCTCCACTATAAAGGCCGAAAGCCCGTGCGTATGGGCTGCGCGGTCGGTCACGGCAATTACCACGAGAAAATCCGCGTAGTGGCCATTGGTGCAGAATGTCTTGGTGCCGTTCAGCACCCAGTTGTTTCCCTTGCGGACAGCAGTCATGCGCGCGCTGCCGGCATCCGATCCCGAGGACGGTTCGGTCAGGCCCCAGGCCCCAATGGCTTCCCCGGAGGCCAGAGGCGTCACGTATTTCTTTTTTTGCGCTTCGTTGCCGGCAAGAAAAATGTGGTTCGAACACAAGGACGTATGCGCCGCGATGATGATGCCGACCGATCCATCGACCCGCGAGAGTTCTTCGATGGCCGTGACGTACTCAACGTAGCCCATGCCGGCGCCGCCGTACTCCGTCGGGAAGACAATACCCAGCAGGCCGAGTTTGCCCAGTTCCTTGACCGTGGCCAGGGGAAACTCGCTGGCTTCGTCCCACTCCATGACGTGGGGGGCGATTTCGCGCTCGGCAAATTCGCGGACACTCTTTTTTAGTTGCAGCTGTTCATCGTTGAGTTGGAAATCCACGGTGCTATCTCCGTCTGAGGGCAGTGCGCCCTTTCAAGTTTGGATTAGAACACAGCAGTTTCGGAGGAACAAAGTTACTGGTGGAAGGTTGTGTGTGGGGCGGACACTCTTGCCGCCGCCTTTGATCTTGCTCTTGATCGGATCAATCCGATCCGCGACGCAATCGCGAGCTCAAAATCACGAACAACTTCAAAGGCGGCGGACAGGAGTGTCCGCCCCACATGCATCCAGAATGAAGCGCTCGAAGACTTCGTTGGACAACAGCCGTCCGCGCGGCGTCAGGCGAATGACATCGCCGGTGCGCTCCAGCAATCCAGATCCCACGCAGTCCGAAATCGCGTCCGAGAGAGCGTCAGTCGCATCTCGTCCAAAATGCTTGGCAACATCTGCCAGATCCACTCCACGGTTCAGGCGTAGTCCCAAAAAGAAAGCCTCTTCGAGCGCAGCCTGAGGCGACACCTGTATTTTCTTCAGCGCCTTTCCGGCGACGTATTCGTCCAAGGAGTCCGAAGAAGCGAACCTTACCGCTTCATGCGGATTCCCCGCGGACACCAGCATCGAATGCGCGTCCACGCCGAAACCCATATAGGGCTGGCGTGTCCAATACTTCAGATTGTGCCGCGATTCCAGTCCGGGACGGGCGAAATTCGAGATTTCGTACTGCTGCACTCCAGCCGCGTCGAAGACGTTCACACGCTGCTTCGTAGAAGTCTGCCGTGAGTTCGTCATCTGGAACGAAGTGAGCGTGATACTTTGTGCCGCCCGCCATCAGCTCGCGCCCCAGGCGGGAATCGTCATCGACCTCGAGCATGTACACGCTGACGTGAGGCGCGCCGGTGGCGATCGCTTCATCGACCGAATATTCCCAGCTCTCCGCCGTCTGGTGGGGCAGGCCGGCGATCAGATCCACATTGATATTTTCAATCCCGGCAGATCGCAGGCGGGCGACATCGTCGAGCACAGTGGCCCGCTTGTGCAGGCGTCCGACCGAGGCAGCTTCGATATCCACGAACGACTGTACCCCGAGGCTGACGCGATTCACTCCGCAGCGCTGTAGCGCCTCGATCATTTGTGGCGTCAGAGTGCCGGGCGCGCACTCGACTGTGATCTCGGCATTATTCCGGACCATGAACTTTTGCGAAATCATGACAAATAGGCGTTCGAGCTGCGTTATATCGAGTATCGTGGGAGTGCCGCCGCCGAGGAATATGGAGTCTACAAAGGGTTCCAAAGCGCCGCCCATCTGTTTGGCAGTCTCAGAAGCGCCGCCGATGTCCGCCGCGACTCGTTCGACATAGCGCTCGAACACCGCGCGGGAGAAGACATCCGAGGCAAAGTTGCAGTAGCTGCATTTGGTGCGGCAGAACGGCACCGAGATATAAAGGCCCAGAGACATCGTGACTAATTATCCCACTTCGCGTAACGTGGACAGCGCTGAATAAGCACGGAAGCGCTTAGTGATGCTGAAAATTTACGGATTGTCATCCTGAGCGGAGTGATGGCTTTCGCTTGCGAAAGTAATCACGAAGTCGACCCGCTATAGCTCCGGCGCGGCGTTTGACGACTGTACGTCGTAAAGTAGTGAATGCGATGCACCCATGCGCCAGTGCCGCTTATAGGGTTCCTTTGACTGCGCGACGGTTTCGCTTCGCGAAAGCCGCCGCTACGCTGAAGATGACACACTAAAAACTTATGGTTCCTCGGGTCGTGATCACTGGAATGGGCGTAGTCAGCCCCAATGGCATCGGCAAGGAAGCCTTTTGCCGCGCTCTTCTCGCCGGCAAGTCAGGCGTAAAACGCATCTCCCGCTTCGATCCCTCTTCCCTGCCGGTACATATCGCCGGCGAGATTCCGGAGTTTGACGAACTGGCGTGGGTAGACGCGCGTGAACGCAAGCACGTCTCGCGCGTTGTGCCGCTTTCGATCGCGGCATCGACCGAAGCGATCAAGGATGCCGGTCTCGATCCCGCCAACATGTCGATGGAAGAAAAGCGCGAGATTGGTGTGATCGTGGGCACGGGCGGTGGCGCGCAGGAATTTTCCGAAGAGCAATACCGGCTCTGGCACAGCGGACACATCAAGCAAGTCAGCCTCTTCTGCATCCCCAGCGGCACAATGGGGACGCTGCCCAGCGAAATCAGCATGCGCTTCGGATTCCGCGGCTATAGCCATGTGGTCACGGCGGGCTGCACGTCGTCGACCGACGCCATCGGGTACGCCTACCAGCATATTCAGGCAGGTGTGCTGCCCATGTTTCTGGTGGGCGGGGTGGATTCGCCAATCACTCCGGGAATCATCAAGGGCTATTCGTTGCTGCACGCACTTACTCAATCCTGGAATCATTCTCCGGAGAGTGCGTCGCGTCCATTTTCGGCCGACCGTGACGGCTTCGTGATCGCTGAAGGCTCGTGGATGTTCATCGTCGAAGACTACGAACATGCGCGCGCCCGCAACGCTCAGATCTACGCGGAGATTGCGGGATACGGTTCGACCTGCGAAGCCTTCCATCGGGTACGAATGAGCGAATCACCGGACGAACCGGCTCGCGCCATTTCGCTGGCACTGGAAGAAGCGCACTTGCAACCGGAAGACATTCAGTATGTGAATCTGCATGGCACGTCCACCGAAATGAATGATCGGGTGGAAACGCGGGCGGTGAAGCTGGCGTTAGGCGAGCACGCGAGAAAGATTCCGATGTCCGGATTGAAGTCCCAGATCGGACATGCCCAGGGCGCCTGCGGCTCCGCCAGTCTGGCCGCGACCCTGATCGCGATGAAGCATGGCAAGATTCCACCCACGATTAATCTGGACAAAGCTGATCCGGAATGCGATCTGGATTACGTCCCGGATATTGGGCGGAAGGCAGAGATCGAACATGCGATCTGCAATTGCGTCGGATTCGGATCGAAGAATTCGGCGCTGGTGGTGAAGAAAACCGCGTAGATCGGCACGGGCCACTTAGGGGCGGATGCCCTCATCCGCGCGGGGGAGCGAAGCTCCGCTAACGCTGGCAAGCTCTTCACCCTCAGTAATCCACGGGCGAGCTTTGCTCGCCTGCCCGGACGAGGGCATCCGGGCCTACGCAAATCTAGAATCCTCACGCAAATCGACGATCCGTACGCAAATTCAGGATCAAAGCTTTTCCATCCTCTGCTCCTCCTTCGTAATCTATTTAGGGTATCTTTGAGTTGAACACCACGCTATAGCCGATGGCCCAAGAAGAAGAGGTATTAGGGAAAGCGTATGACAGCCGGCTGATGAAGCGGCTGCTCCAGTATTTGCGTCCCTATAAATGGCCGGTCGGCATCTCGCTGGTTTCCATTCTTATTAAATCCGGCGCCGATGTCCTAGGACCCTATCTGGTCTCGATCGAGATCGATCGCTATCTCGTGCCGGTGCCCAAGACCACGCCATTCGATTCTTTTCTGAGCGCCAACCCTTATGTTGGAATTGCTCAAATCGCGGGCATGTATGTCGGCTTGATCGCACTCGGATTCCTGCTCGACTATCTCCAGACATACTTCATGCAGTGGGCCGGGCAGATGGTAATGTTCGATCTGCGCAAGCAGATCTTCCGGCACTTGCAGCGCATGCACATCGGCTTCTACGACAAGAACCCGGTCGGCCGCCTGGTCACGCGCGTGACCTCAGATGTGGACGCGCTCAACGAAATGTTCACCTCGGGCGTGGTCTCTATCTTCGAAGACGTGTTCGTCCTGGCCGGAATCACCACGGTCATGCTGTGCATGAACTGGAAGCTGGCGCTCATCACTCTGGCCGTCCTGCCGCTGATCGGCTATGCCACCAGCATTTTCCGGGACAAAGTGCGTGATTCGTACCGGCGTATCCGCACTGCCATTGCCCGCATTAACGCCTACATGCAGGAGCACGTCAGCGGCATGGTGGTGTTGCAACTCTTCAACCGCGAAAAACGTTCGTTCGACAAGTTTTCGGAAGTGAACGCCGTGCACATGGAAGCCTTCAAGGACGCGATCATGGCGCACGCGGTCTACTATCCGGTGGTCGAGGTTTTGTCGTCGATTGCGATCGCCTGTGTAATCTGGTTTGGCGGGAATGACGTCATCCGCAGCCTGACTGTGGGCAGCGTTGCCGTCAGTGTCTCCAGCCAGCATTTTCTTTCATTTCAGATCGTTCATACCGTGGTCAGCATTGGTATTCTCACGGCTTTCATCCAGTACGCGCAACGCTTCTTCCGGCCCATTCAGGATTTCAGCGAAAAGTACAACATTCTTCAATCGGCGATGGCTGCGAGTGAGAGGGTTTTTAAGCTGCTGGATACTCCGGCGGAGATTACTTCGCCCGCAGTTACAAAAACGCCGACTGGGCCAGGGCGAATTGAATTTGATCATGTGTGGTTTGCTTACCGCGATGTGCCGGTTGAGGCTGCTAAAAACGCGGGC
Source organism: Terriglobia bacterium (assembly GCA_963795245.1). GTDB lineage: Bacteria > Acidobacteriota > Terriglobia > Terriglobales > Acidobacteriaceae > JAIQFF01. Next base: position 241,418 of record CAWCHA010000004.1, read on the forward strand.
GAGCCGCCCGCCACCACACATGCCGTGATTACACAAGCAAAGCCCGGCAATGGCCATGTTGGGACGGGTCTCCGACCCGTCCTGGCCGAGCAAAGCTCGGTGATGGCTTCCACCGAACCAGACTGGATTCTCCGCAATGTCTCGTTCACTATCGATCCCGGCGAGACCGTTGCCATCGTCGGACACACTGGCGCGGGCAAGACCACGATTATTTCTTTATTGATGCGTTTCTATGATGTGCAGAAGGGCGCGGTCAAAATTGATGGCGTCGATGTAAAAGAAATGGATCTGCCTGAGCTGCGCCGGCGCTACGGCGTCGTGTTGCAGGATCCGTTTCTTTTTACCGGAACCGTCGAGGGCAACATTCGTCTGGGTACGGCAGGAATAACGGACGCGGAAGTCGAGAAGGCTGCGGAAGATGTAAACCTGGCCGAATTCATCCGCGCCCTTCCCCAGGGATTTAAGGAAGAAGTTCGCGAGCGCGGCTCGACTCTTTCGACCGGACAGAAGCAACTCATCTCTTTCGCCCGGGCGCTGGCACACGATCCCAAGATTCTGATTCTGGATGAAGCCACCTCAAGCGTTGACACCGAAACCGAGCTCCGAGTGCGGGACGCGCTCAACCGCATGGTGGAAGGCCGCACATCGGTGGTGATCGCGCACCGGCTTTCAACCATCCAGCGGGCCGACAAGATTATTGTCATGCACAAAGGACAGGTGCGTGAAGTGGGAACGCACCAGCAACTGCTCGCCCAGCACGGCATCTATTACAAGCTCTATCAGCTGCAATACAAAGACCAGGAGCTTCCGGTCGGAACAACTCCGCAGGTCACCGCCGGCGCGGACGACTAAGCTTTTGTAGTGCCGGCGTCTCGCCGGCTGTCCGGAGGGCGTCCCGCCCTCCGCGTTCTCCAGAACCGATCTGCAAAGCCTTCACTTTAATCGCCTGAGGCGGCGAGACGCCGCCTCGACAGCCGGCAGGATGCCGGCGCTACGAAGAACCGTAGTCCCCATGAGGTTAGCTACAATGTTTCTCGTGCGAATTCTCATCTCTGCTGGGGAAGCCTCTGGCGAAATGTATGGCGCGCAGCTGATGGGAGCTCTGCGGCGCCTCGCGGGCGGGTCGCCCGCGACCACACAGAAGCCGCAATCCACACAGAACCAACAGCCCACACTGAATCAACAGCTCGAATTCTTTGGCGTCGGCGGGGATCGTATGCGGGCTGCGGGTTGTGACACCGTGGTCGACGCTCGCGAACTTGCTGTAGTTGGGATTTCTGAAATTCTCAGTCATCTGCCCAAAATCTGGGGGCTGTTTCACAAATTGATCGCCGAGGCGGACAAGCGCAAGCCTGACCTCGCCATTGTGATTGACTCCCCGGCCTTCAACTGGCGAGTGGCGCGGCAGATGCACAAGCGCGGCATTCCGGTCGTCTATTACGTGTGTCCGCAATTCTGGGCGTGGCGTCAGGGACGGGTGCGCCTGTTGAGGAAATACGTCGACAAGGCGCTGGTGATTTTTCCCTTCGAAGAAAAGTTTTATCGGGACCGCGGGGTGGATGCTACTTTCGTCGGCCATCCTCTGGCTGACCTTCCGCGCCCTGAGGTCGATCGAGCAGCGTACGCCGGGGAGCATCATCTCGACGCCTCCAAACCCTGGATCACGGTTATGCCGGGCAGCCGCGTCAAAGAAGTGCAAATGAACTTGCCGGCAATTCTGGAGTCAGTCGCGAAATTGGGCGCCGGATACGAATTCCTTCTGCCGGTCGCTCCGACTTTGGATCGCAGTTTCTTGCAGTCGTTCATCGGTAAGTCTTCTTCCATCCGGCTGGTCCCGGAGAGCTTGCCCGCCCTGGCCCAGTCGCGTGCTGGCATTGTTGCCAGTGGAACTGCAACCGTCGAGGCGGCGATGATGGGTACGCCATTCGTGATGGTGTACCGGGTCTCGTCCATGACCTATCGGCTGGGGCGATCGCGAGTCAAGGTTCCGTACTTTGCCATGGTGAATCTGATTGCTGGCGAAGAGGTTGTCCCTGAGTTGGTACAGGATGATTTCACCTCCGGGAATGTCGTCGCGAGGCTTTCGGAACTGATGGTTGACGGTCCAGCCAGGGAGAAAATGATTGCCGGGCTTGCCAGCGTAAGGGCCCGGCTCTGCGGCAGGATACAAGACCAACGGCACCCGGCGGATCGGGCAGCTGAGGCCGTTATGGCACGGCTGGCTATTGGCCAGAGGTCAAAAACAGGCTAAACCTTGTCCTTCCAGCATCTTTTGCGCCACAATCTTCATCTTACGGATTATCGTACGTATGCTAGGAGACTGCTTTTGATCCCCTCTGAACGTCGGCTTTGGCTTTATCGTGGGGCCCTGTTACTTTGCGTTGCCGTCTCGATGTTTCTGAGACCGTCCGCGGCGTGGGCAGCGGAGAAGGCGCACCTGCGGGTGGACGATTACCAGATCGACGCGGAGCTCATGCCGCATACCCACAAGATCAGCGCGCGGGCCAGGGTGAGATTTACCGCGCTTGATGATCTGAGCATTGCGACTTTCGAATTGCATAACGCGTTGCGCGTCACGAAGGTGCTCGATGCGGCTGGAAAGCCGTTGACGGCAGAGCGGGTTACACAGGACTCCACGATTCGGGTGCCTCTGACCACTCCGGTGGCGAAGGACAGTTCCTCAACGCTTACGTTCGAGTATGAAGGCACGCTGGATTCCGGCGATGACAGTCCGGTGCAAGGCCTGAAGCTGGCCTACATCGGCGACGACACCACTTACCTGCTGTACGCAGGACGCTGGTTCCCCGTGAATGGCTACGGAATCAACCGCTTCACCGCGACCATGAACATCACCGTGCCGGCACACATGATCGTCATCGGCAGTGGGAAGCAGAGTGCCGGCACCGCCCCGGCTACGAAAAGGCCGGCAGGCGCGCTACCTACCAAGACCTTCGCCTTCACATGGGACAAGCCGAGCTTCCCCGGCACCATCGTAGCTGGCATCTTTCAAGAGTCGAAAACCGATGAAGCTGGGCTGGATCTGCATGTTTACTTCAAACCAGCCCATCAGACTCTGGGAGCAAGTTACGCAACCACTGCCGTCAAAGAATTTACTTATTACGTCACGCTCTACGGTGCCGCGCCTTCGACCACACTGAAAGTGGTTGAGATTCCCGATGACACTGTGCCTGCTGCCTGGGCGCCCGAGATCGCTGCAATCTCCAGCCGGGCCGTGACCGAGAAGGTGAATTACAGGTTGTTGGCGAACACGATCGCTCATCAGTGGTGGGGCGCTTCGGTGAGCCCTGCGTCGCGCGATGACTGGTGGCTAAACGATGGCTTCGCCCGTTATTCCGAGGCGCGCTACGTCGAGCAGGCTGCGGGCCAGGCGGGACTGGAAGAGACAGTCAAGGACATGTCGGTCGGCGCGCTGGCTTATGACACCGTACCTCTTTCGAGCGCCGGGAAACTGGACATTTTCTCGCCCGAGTTTCAATCCCTGGTAACGGATAAGGGCGCGATGATCCTGCACATGTTGCGCTGGGTGATGGGCGATCAGAAATACGATCAGACGATGCGGACTTTCGCCTCCAAGTACGCCGGGAAATCGGCGTCGCTGGACGACTTCCGCGCTCTGGCCGAGCAGAACTACGGCCAGCAGCTCACCTGGTTCTTCTCGCAATGGCTGGATTCCACGGGCGCACCGGAATTCAAGACCAAGTACACCATCTACCGGTTGGGCAACAACAAGGGCTTTCGCGTCGTCGGCCAGATCGCGCAGGACCTCGATCTTTTCCGCATGCCCGTCGACCTCAAGATCGATACCGACGGCAAGACCGAAAACAAGCGCATCGAAGTCGTGGGTACGAACTCGGCGTTCAACGTCGAAACTTTCGGTAAGCCGCGCCACATCGTGGTTGATCCGGAAGACCGGGTGCTGAAGAACTCGTCCGAGGTCAGGCTGAGGGCTTCCATTCAACGCGGGCAGGGCCTGACTCAACAGGGAGACCTGGCGGGCGCGCTGCTGGAGTTCAACAAGGCTCTCGACGTTAACAAGAACAGTTCGCTGGCCCACTATCGCATTGCTGAGGTTTTCTTTATTCAGAGGAATTTTCAGGCTGCGGCCAATGCCTATCGCGACTGCCTGAATGGCGATGGCGAGCCGCGCTGGACCGAAGTCTGGAGCCACATTCAACTGGGAAAAATCTTCGACGTTACGGGACAGCGCGAGCGCGCTACCAACGAATACCGCCAGGCTTTGCAGACCAACGACAATACCCAGGGCGCACTGGATGAAGCGCGCAAGTATTTGCAGAAAGCGTTCGAGCAGCAGAAGAACGGCTAAACCCTGTCATCCTGAGCAAAGAAACTGCTTCGCTTCGCGAAGCAGTTGCGCAGTCGAAGGACCCCTATAACCAGAAATGGCCTGTGCAGGTACGAGGTCCTTCCCTTCCTAGATTACGAAAAATACCCATCCGTGAAGAGTAGAGATCCTTCGACTACGCATGAGGATGACAGCGCGTTTGGGACATCCTAGAAAGCATTCTTCACGGCCAGAGTGACCATGGCTTTCGACACCAGCTTCTCTTCCCCGTCTTTCTGAGCGAACACTTCGGCTTCGCAAATTACCAGCATCTTGCCTGCCCGCAGCACTCGGCCTCGGCAGCGCAGACGGTCGGCAATCGCCGGACGCAAAAAATTAATCTTGAACTCAACGCTGACCACATCATGGTCGAACCCAACGACGCCACGTGCGGCGCATCCGGAAGTGTGGTCCGCCATGGTGGCCATCACGCCGGCGTGAACCAATCCGTGCTGCTGCAAGTGACGCTCGGTGAGGGCCAATATGGTTTCACAATATTCATCCTCGATGTGGGTCAATTGCATGCCCAGATCACGAACGAAATTGGCGCTATCGAAGATGTGGCGGACCTGGGTCTTCAGGAGTTCATCCATAGGGGTGGTTATCGTTTCTGATTACTGGGGCCGCTTGAAAACTCCCGCCACCGCGACAACCGGGGGCGGTTGCCCCCATGTGGTTCTAGATGGACCAGCGCAGCAGGGTCGCGCCTACGGTGAAACCCGCGCCTACCGAGGCCAGCAGCACCAGGTCGCCTTTCTTGAGCTTGCCTTCCTGACGGGCGGTGTCCATCGCCAACGGGATGGTTCCAGCGGTGGTGTTGCCGTAACGATCGATGTTGATGACGATGCTTTCCAGCTTCATCCCTAACCGTTCGGCCGTAGCCATGATGATGCGGCGGTTGGCCTGGTGGGGAATGAACGTATCAATGTCATTCCCGGTGAGTTGGTTGCGAGTCAATATCTTTTCGCAGATATCCGCCTGCTTGCGGACGGCGAATTTAAACACTGCCTGTCCATCCTGATGAACATAGTGCATTCGCTTCTCGATAGTTTCCTTCGAGGCCGGATTCAAACTGCCCCCACCCGGCATGTAGAGCGAACACCCGCCTGAACCATCCACTTCATGAATGAAGTCGATCAAGCCTTCGGAGTCATTCTCCGCCGGCTCGAGAATGACCGCGCCCGCGCCGTCGCCGAAGATCACGCAGGTGGCGCGATCGGTGTAGTCAATGATCGAGGACATGACGTCGGCGCCGATGACCATAACTTTCTTGTGTGCGCCGGTGGCGATGAATTGCGCGCCGGTTTGCAGGGCATAAACAAAAGCGGAGCAGGCGGCGGACAAATCGAATCCCCACACTCCTTTGGCGCCCAGTTTGTGCTGGACCAGGCAAGCGGTGGACGGGAAAAACATGTCGGGAGTGACGGTCGCGACGATGATCACGTCCAGGTCGGAGGGTTCCAGGCCGCGCTGTTGCAGGGCCCGGCGCGCCGCCTCGGTGGCCAGATCGCTGGTGGCAACACCCTTATCCACGATGTGCCGTTCCCGGATGCCGGTGCGCTCCACGATCCAGTCGTTTGAAGTTTCCACCAGCTTTTCCAGATCGTCGTTGGTCAGCAGACGAGGCGGGACATAAGCACCCAGGGCAGTAATCTTGGCGCGCACCAGTTGGCTCACTCGGTCAGTCTCCAGGTTCAAAAGACGAACTTCGTATTTTGACGCACCCCTGCGGCATTGTCCAACATCCAGTCGTCGGTCGTCAGGCGTCAGTCCATCCATTCTGCTAACGACGATGACTCACGACTGATGACTGATGACGGCTCTGCGCTACGAAGAACGCAAGGTGGTCCGAGTGAAATCGGCACCAACCCCGTCGCCCGTCGTCAGTCTTCAGTCGTGCGCTGAATGGATTGGCTGATGACTGAAGACTAACGACTGGAGACTGCTTTCAGTTACCCCGGTACATGTCCTTACAGAAACAAACTGCACGACCGAGCTAGGCCACTAGTGCTTCCGAAAAGCAGATCGTGTTCCGAATTGGCACAGTCCCGAAATGGAACGATGGAGACCTTCGCAGAGAGCCAACATTTCACTACGCTTCATCCGCCACTCAAAAAAACTTACGACGCGCCGCTGCGACGCGCCCATCAAGGCTTTTCAGGTACTCGGATCTTCAGGAAAGGGGATCAGAGATGATCGAAACAACTAGATCTTCTGTCTCAAAGTTCGCCGGCGCTGTGGTTTTCTCACTTGCCATTTTCATGTGGTCGGGTTGCGGTGGCGGCATGGGTGCTGGTGGGTCGAACTCGACCTCCAACGGAGTGGTGATTACACCTGCCGGCAAAACCCTGCGCGCCGGAGAGAGCACACAATTCTCCGCCAAGGTCACGGGCAACGCGAGCCAGAGCGTCAACTGGTCTGTCAATGGAATTCCGACTGGAAACGCAATGGTCGGGACGATCGATGGGACCGGAAAATATACCGCTCCCCCGAGCCTTCCCAAGCCGAATGTGGTGAAGGTCGAGGCCGACAGCATAGCCGACAAGACTCTTTCCGCCACTACCTCGGTGACCGTGGAAAATCCGATTCCCGTGGCCCAGATCGTAAGCCCCACCTTACTTCCCGTAGGCAATTTCACGGTGACGGTGGGGGGATCGAACTTCGTAAGCGGTTCCAAGGTGCTGTTTGGCGGCAGCGCACTGGCCACCACCTTTGTGAGCGCGAGCCAATTGAAGGCAACGGGAACCGCCACTTCCGCGCAAACGGGAACAGTAAGGGTCACGGTTGAAAATCCCGACCCGGGCAAAAGCGACTCAGCCGCCTTCCTGAACGTGCAAGTCGGGGCCTCCGGCAAGGTGTCGGTGCTGGTGATTCCGCCCACGGCTCAGATCGCCGCAGGAGCGGTTTTTCAATATCGGGCCGCAGTGGACGGCGCAGGCGGCGTTACCGGAGTCAAATGGTCGGTCAACGGTATACCGAGCGGCAATGCGACAGTAGGTACGATTGACGCTCAAGGCGTGTATCACGCTCCGGCCAAGGTTCCCAACCCCAATACCATTCAGGTGCAGGCAACCAGTATTGCGGATACGACCGCGGTTGCGGTCGGCACCGCAGTCCTCACTAACGCCGCACCGGTGGTGACGGCGGTCCTGCCCACTTCGATCCCCGTGGGTAATTTCACACTGGTGGTCAGCGGAAAACAATTTGCCAGTGGCGCGGTGGTTTCGTTCGGCGGCACATTCCTGCCCACGACGTTTGTCTCATCCACCCAACTTACTGCGACCGGGACTGCAAGCAGCGCCGGCACGATTGAAGTAACGGTGATCAATCCCGATCCCGGTTCGCTGACTTCCAATGCATTTGCGCTCGAAGTCGGGACGCCCGCGAACGCACTGAGCGCCGCGGCGGCGGGACGCTTGCTGGAACAGTCGACCTGGGGAGCCAATCCGGCGTCCCTGTCGCACATGCAGGCGGTCGGCATGCAGGCTTTTCTGAACGAACAGTTCACCGCGCCGATTTCCACCTATCCCGCACCCGGCACGAACGACGACATGTCCTTTGTGCAAAAACGCCTTTTCATCAACGCGCTCTCTGGTCAGGACCAGTTGCGGCAGCGCGTGGCCTGGGGTCTCTCGCAGATCATGGTGGCCTCGGCGATAAAGATTAACAACCCCAGCGCGTTTGTGCTCTGGCAGAACATGTTCCAGAAAGACGCCTTCGGCAACTTCTCTACCCTGCTGACGGATGTCACCTTGAGCCCGGTGATGGGCAATTACCTGGACATGGTGAATAACGACAAGCCGGGCAATGGCGTCGACCCCAACGAGAACTATGCCCGCGAAGCTCTACAGCTGTTCTCCATCGGCCTCGAAGAGTTGAATCCTGATGGCACGCCGCAACTGGACGGCTCGGGCAATCCGATTCCCACCTATACCCAGGACACAGTCATTGGGTTCGCGCACGTCTATACGGGATGGACCTATCCGACCAAGCCGGGCGCCACTGCCAGTTTCCGTAATCCCGAGTTTTACGGCGGCCCGATGATTTCATTCGACAGCCATCACGATACAGGCACGAAGCTGCTGTTGAACGGAACCACACTGCCAGCGGGGGGGACGGCGCAAGCCGATCTCACGGCTGCCTTGCAAAATATCTTTAACCATCCCAACGTAGGTCCTTTTATCTGCGAACAACTCATCAAGCGGCTGGTAACGAGTAATCCCTCCCCCGAATACGTGGGCCGCGTGGCGGCTGTCTTCGCCGACAACGGCACCGGCGTGCGCGGCGATCTGAAAGCCGTGGTCACCGCCATCCTGATGGACCAGGAGGCGCGGCGCGGAGATGATCCGGCGCAGGCGCAACCGAGCGACGGGAAACTAAAAGAACCTGTGCTCTTCATCGCCAACCTGCTGCGAGGGATGAATGGCATGTCCGACGGCGCATCGCTGGGAGACCGAGCGTCGGACATGAAGGAACCGCCATTCTTCTCGCCTTCAGTGTTCAACTTCTATCACCCCGATCACGAGATCGACGGAACCAATCTGCTCGGCCCCGAGTTCGAGATTTTCAATACCAGCACTGACATCTCCCGCATCAACTTTGTGAACTCGCTGGTCTATGGATCAGTGAGCAGCACAACCACAGTCGACATCTCGGGATATGTGCCGCTGGCGGCGAATCCGGATCAACTGGTCACAGCGGTCGCAGCCGTAATGCTGCATGGCCAGGTTTCGGACAACACGCGGGCGACGCTGGTCACCACACTTTCGGGAATATCGGATAACACGCGGCGTACAAAGGCAGCCTTCTATCTGATCGGGAGCTCATCGCAGTTCCAAGTTCAACACTAAAGCAGGTCCAACACTAAAAAGGGAGAACAGCCATGGCATTTTCAAGACGGGATTTTCTAAAAAGGACTTGCTGCACCGCGGCTGCGGGATTCGCTGCCGCCAGCTTCAACCGCTTCGGACTGGTGAACGCGCTGGCGCAGGGCACACAGGACTACAAGGCCCTGGTCTGCGTCTTCCTGTTCGGGGGCAACGACAGCAACAACATGGTTGTCCCCTTCAGCAGCAGCGGATACGCGTCATACCAGTCGATCCGCTCGGTGCTGGCCCTGCCGCAGAACAGCCTGCTGCCCATCAATGCGCCCAGTGCGGGATCCTTTGGATTCCATCCCAAATTTCCCGAACTGCAGGCCCTGTTTAATCAGAAGCATTTAGCGGTGATGGCCAACGTCGGCACGCTGGTCCAGCCGACCACTCGGGCCCAGTTTCAGCAGCGTGGCGCGTCACTCCCCCGAAACCTTTTTTCCCACGAAGACCAGCAGGCGCAGATGCAAACCGCCACACTCGACAGCAGCAACGGTCAGACCGGGTGGGCAGGTAGAACGGCTGACAAAATCCAGACCATTTACGGCGGGACTTTCCCGACGATCATTTCGCTGGCGGGATCAAATATTTTTTGCGAGGGTCTCTCGGCTCGAGCGATTCAGTCCAGCGGCGACCCGACGAAGTTGCTCTCGGGTTTTAGCAGCTCCGCCGAATCACAGAGCAGAATGTCGGCGCTGCAGAATCTGCTGACCTTTGACACTGGCGTATCCCTGATCCAGTCGGCCAGCACCACTACCACCAATGCCCTGCAGGACAGCAAGGCGCTGGCGGATGCTCTGGCCGCCGCGCCGCAGCTCGCTACCGCCTTTCCCAACAACAATGGTCTGGCCAGCCAACTCAAACAGGTGGCGCAGATTATCTCAGTGCGGGCGGCGCTGGGACTGCAGCGGCAGATTTTCTTCGTTTCAATCGGAGGCTTCGACACTCACAGCGACCAACTGGCAGCGCACAACGGCCTCTACACCCAACTGAGCCAGGCCATGAATGCTTTTTATCAGGCCACCGTCGAGATCGGCGCAGCCTCGCAGGTCACGTCCTTTACACTCTCGGACTTCAGCCGAACCTTCGCGCCGGACAGCACCTCGGGAACCGACCATGCCTGGGGCGGGCATCACATGATGATGGGAGGAGCAGTCAAGGGAGGCGATTTCTACGGTAAGTTTCCCACCCTGGCGCTGTCAGGTCCAGATGATGCTACCGACCAGGGACGCTGGATTCCATCAACGTCGCTCGATCAATATGCGGGAACGCTGGCCAACTGGTTTGGGGTTCCGACGGCAGACTTGCCGACGATCTTCACCAATCTGCCGAACTTCCAGAATCAGTTATTGAACTTTGTCTGAGGACGCATGTTACAGAGTTTAGGGTTTCACGTTCGAAACCTGGGATCCACGGAGGACACAGAGGAATTCTTAGAAATTTCTGTCTAGAGGACCTCTGTCTCCTCTGTGGTTTCGAAACCTTGAAACTTTGAATTGTTAAACCTTGCCTTTGCAGCAAAAAGTCAGACACCGGAGACCCACTGCACACGCAAGAGCTCGTTACCGTTGCTTCCTTCCGGACCTGGCGGGGTTGGCGAGAATGCGTCGCGTAGGACCGATGCCTGACCGCTTTCGATTCTAACATCGGAGAGCGGGCGTCAGACGTCGGACCTCAGGCGTCATCCAATCTAACTTTCGCGGGACTGTGGTGTGCTGACCCTGACGACCGAAGACTGACGACTGCCCTCTGACCTCCGTACTCTTCCCTTTCCCGCCTCACATAGCGAACAATGGAGCCAGCCATGGCTTCAGCCGGGAAACTCGATCCCACTACGACAGTTTTGCCGGGAGCGCTGCAGCGCTACTTCGAGGTCGCGCTCTATCTTCTCGTTTTCACCGCATTCGGCACGCTGGCGTCTACCGGAGGATTGGGTGGCGGCGCCGTGGTCCTGGTCAGTGCAGCGCTTCTGGTGCGCGGATACTTGTTGTTCAAAGGAACAGCCTGGCTCATTCCCGAGATATGGACATCCTGGCTCACTTTGGGCTACGTAGCTTTCTACGCGGCCGATTACTTTCTGATTTCCGGCGGATTCCTGAATGCCACCGTCCATCTGGTTTTGTTCGTGATGGTGGTGCGCCTGTTCTCCGCACAACGGGACCGCGATTTCTATTTCTTGTCAGTCATCGCGTTTCTGATGGTGCTGTCGGCCGCGCTGCTTACCGTCAACAGTGTCTTCCTGCTGGGCTTCGCATTCTTCATGCTGACGGCCGTGGCGAGTTTCATCCTGATGGAGATGCGCCATATATCTGCCAAGGCAGGGGCGCATTCCAGAGAAGCCGGTTCGGAGCTGGCTCACCGAAACATGGCAACCTCGCTGGCGGTGGCCTCTCCGGTGCTGATGCTTTGCATTCTGCTGGGCGCGGCGGGAATTTTCTTTCTCCTGCCCCGGGTCTCAGCCGGCTACATGGGGGCCTACGCCCCCAGTGGAGAAATTGCCACCGGGTTCAGCGACACGGTCGAACTGGGACGCATTGGTGAGATCCAGCAGTCCGGTTCGGTGGTAATGCACATTCAGATTGATGGGGACGACCGGGGCAGCTTCGATTTGAAATGGCGCGGCGTTGCGCTGAGTCACTTTGATGGGCGAACCTGGTCGAACCACCACGAGCAGTATCCGCTGCCGGAGCAGTTGGATGGGCGTTTCGTTTTCCTGCCGGTGCGCGCCGGTATTCAGAGGGGACCTTACCATCCGATCCACTATCGCGTTCTGATGGAGCCGGTGGGCATGAACGTATTTTTTCTGGCCAGCCGGCCGGAGACTCTCGAGGGCAATTACGCCCACCTGACTACCGACGACAGCGGAGCAGTCTTCAATCTTGATCCTGGACATCCCGTGAGCCGTTACCAGGGGACTTCCGACATTGCGCAGGCCGGGGCCGGGGATTTGCGCGCCGCGGGCGGAAAGTATCCGGCGGATGTGATTTCCACGTACCTCGCCCTCCCGCCCGTCGACCGGCGTATTCCGCGGCTGGCGGAGCAGATCACGGCTTCATCCGGCAACAATTACGACAAAACTCTGGCTCTCGAGAACTATCTCCGGACGCACTTCGCGTATACCCTGCAACTGACGCGAACAGTGCCGCACGATCCGCTGGCGAATTTCCTTTTCGAGCGCAAGCAGGGACACTGTGAGTACTTCGCCTCGTCCATGGCGGTGATGTTGCGGACGCTGGGAATTCCCTCGCGAGTGGTCAACGGATTTCGTACCGGAGAGTTTAACGACTTGACGTCACAATACGTCGTGCGGGCGAGCAACGCTCACTCCTGGGTGGAAGCCTACTTTCCGGATTTTGGCTGGGTGGCTTTCGATCCCACGCCCGGAGCGGTGTTCCCGGCGCGCACTGGTTGGAGCCGCGTAAGTCTGTACGTTGATGCCATGGCTTCATTCTGGCGAGAATGGATTGTAAATTACGATGCAGGCCATCAACAGTCCCTGGCGGTGAGCGCCAGCAGCCGCAGCCGCAGCCTGATTTTCTCTGTGCGGCGCTGGTGGCGCCACCGCTATCAGAGCATGCTGGCATGGGCCCGCCGTACCGGGAGCACTGCCGCCAGTTCCCCCTGGCGCTGGGCTGTGGGTGGAATACTGGCCGCGGCCTTGCTCGCGTTCCTGCTCAACGCGCCGCGCCTTTTGCGAGCGCTGAGCAGATTCCGGCTGGCGGCACGACCGGAAAAGTCTCCCCGGCGGGCGGCCACCATCTGGTACGAACGAATGACCGAGCGCGTAGGCCGCCGCGGCTGGCACAAGTCTCCGACACAAACGCCTGAAGAATTCATCGCCCGGATCGACGATGTTCTGATTCGTCAGCGGGTAGCGGAATTTACCCGGCACTACGAAAGTGCGCGCTTCGACGATTCGGTTGAGGACGCCCGGCGTCTGCCGGAGCTGTACGAGAGCATCAGTCGTCGGTCTTCAGCCGTCAGGCGTCAGCCAGACCATGCTTCGCTAAGGACTGACGACTGAAGACTGACGACTGACGACTGTTGCTTCAGAAGTGCCAGACGACTCCGCCGCCTACGAAGAAATTGTGCTGGTGGCTTTTTCCGATATCCACATTCAGTTGAGGCACGCTGGTGAAGAAGTCCCGTGCTTCTCCGCGCACGCTGATATACCTGAACAATTTAACGTCCAGTCCAATCCCGGCTTGAAAAATCCCCGTCATGGTCCCGGTGTCACCGGGGTTGGACCCCCGAACTCCAAAGTGGAGTTTTCTTTGAAGTAGCCAAAGCCTCCGCCCGCACTTACCCAGGGCGAGAGTGGAAATCCCGGAAAGATATTGGCGCGCAGCGAGGGCGTCACGAAAAACGACTGGTAGTTTTTGGGGACGAGGTTGAGGTTGTAATGCGCATCTTCACCCACATTGATAACGAAAGGAACCTCCGCCGTCAGCCCGATGAGGCCTAAGTCGATCAGGTGCCGTCCGTAGTTGGCTTGTAAACTCAGCCCGGCCTTGGTAGTGAGCAAGGCGCCCGGCGTAGTGGTGTCGACGCTGGCATGGTCGCTGACGAACGTGCGGCCAATCATTCCTGTAAGTTCGTTCTTTTCCTGGGCGCTCGCGCCTGCGATCAGACAGACTAACAACGCCAGGACCGCAACCGAAAATAGTGGGCGTTCCATTCCGCCTCCAACGCGAAGTTGCGATTGACGAACCGTTGGCTCAAGGTTAGCACGCACTCAGCGGCCTCGATTTCGGAAAAACCGACATGCACCACACCCGGACTCTAATCGGGAAACGCATGGGAGACGGCCCGAATGCCGGGTGCTAATGCAGCAAGAGTGTTAAAATCAATAGATTGCATGACTCCGAAAACCCTATCTGTAGCGGCCCCAGACCGGGCTGAAACGGCAGCACCTACGTCCTCTCGTGCGACGCGGGTGGGCTTTGTAAGCCTGGGCTGCCCCAAAAATCTGGTGGACAGCGAAGTCATGATGGGCATCCTTCAGCGAGCCGGGGCCGAACTGGTCTCGGGCGCCGACGAAGCTGACGTGATCGTGGTCAACACCTGCTCGTTTATCGCCAGCGCTCAGCAAGAGTCAGTCAACACCATTCTCGAGATGGCGAAGTATAAGACTCAGGGACGCGCCCAAAAATTGGTGGTTGCGGGCTGCCTGGTCGAGCGATTCCGCAACGATATTCGTCAGAATATCCCCGAGGTAGACGCGGTTGTCGGGACAGGAGAGCTGGAAGCCATTCTGGCCGCTGCCGGGATAGCGCCGGCGTCCGCACCGGCAACGGATTCTCCGTTCAGGATTCTGCAATCGCGGGCCGAAGGCGACGCCCGCGCCGAAAAAGGACGCTTTTCGCGCGAGACCTGGGATGGCGCCATCGGCGACTTGCCCAACTATCTCTACGACGAATCTACGCCCCGCGTGCTGGCCACTCCGCGTCACACTGCCTACATCAAGATTGCGGAAGGCTGTGATCATCCTTGTACGTTCTGCATCATTCCGCAACTGCGCGGCCAGTTCCGTTCGCGGCGATTTGAATCCGTCATCTCCGAGGCCGAGCGCCTGGCGCAGTCGGGCGTGCGCGAAATTACTCTCATCGGCCAGGACACAACCTGCTATGGCGAGGACTTCGGATTAAAAGACGGTCTGGCGCTTCTCCTGGAGAAACTGGCGGCCATTGAAGATCTGCGCTGGGTACGGTTTCTCTACGCCTATCCCAACAAGATCACCGGCCGTTTGCTTGAAACCATCGCGGCCCACGAAAAGATCTGCTCTTACATCGATGTGCCCTTGCAGCATGCCTCGCCGGGCGTTCTAAACGCATGAAGCGGGGTGCGGGCGGCGATATCTTTCTCCGCTCAATTGAGAAAATGCGGCGAACCATCCCGGGAGTTACGCTGCGGACGTCGTTCATCGTCGGCTTTCCCGGCGAAACTGAAAACGAGTTTGAAGAACTTTGCCAGTTTGTGCGCGATTCGGAATTCGACTGGATGGGCGCCTTCGGATACTCCGACCAGGAAGGCGCGGGTGCCTTCTCCGAGGAAAAGAAATTGCCCGAGCGCGAGATTGAGCGCCGCCGCAAACATCTGATGGGTATCCAGCGCAAAATCAGCAAGCGGAAGAAGAAAGCGCTCGTCGGCAAGGAATTTGATCTCGTGCTCGAAGGCTTCTCCGAGGAAAGCGATTTGCTGCTGGAAGGGCGAACGCCGATGCATGCGCCGGAAATTGACGGCAAAGTGTTCGTCAACGACGTGCCCGACGGCATTGAACCGAAGACGGGCGAGTTCTATCGCTGCCAGATTACGGAAGCTCACGACTACGATCTGGTCGCCCGGATCGTGTAGGAAGCCAACATGGCTCGCAAGCTCAAGCTGAAGTGCCCCATCTGCAAGAAACTCGTGACCGCCAAGGATGCTGATTTCCCTTTCTGCAGCGATCGCTGCCGCCTGATTGATCTGGGCAAGTGGGCGAGCGGCGGGTATGTGATCTCGTCGCCGGTGCAGGACGGCGATACCGATGCGAAGAACTTTCGCGAGAGCCCGATGAAGACAGTCTTGACGCGGGTCGGGCTAGCGCCGCTCTGGGCCACGTTGGTCGCGACATTTTTCGGGGTTGGACATCTTCGACCCGGGTCCCGGCACCTTCGGCTCTGCGACAACCGTTGTTCTCTGGTGGCTTCTCGCACACAAGATCACACTGAGTTGGCAGCCTTGGGCGGCGGCTCTGCTCGCGCTCATTGCGGTTCTGGCTGGAATCCCTGCTGCGACTCGGGTGGCGCGGGCGACGCGGTCGAAAAGATCCGCAGTTTGTCGTGATCGACGAAGTTGCCGGGCAGCTTGTCACTCTGATTGCGGCGCCGGTCGCGTGGCAATCTCTGCTGCTGGGCTTTATACTTTTTAGAGCGTTCGATATCGTGAAACCTCCACCGGTGCGCCAACTGGAACGCCTGCCTGAGGGCATGGGCATCGTGGTCGATGATGTGGGAGCTGGCCTGTACGCTCTGGCGGTGATGCAGATTGTGCTGCATTTCGGGCTGCTCGCGCGATAGAACGCACTCAGGAAGCTGGAGTCCATGGGAATTTCTGACCGTCTGCTGGGCAAGAAGAATGTCAATGGCAATCCGCGTATTGAAGCGGTGCATCCCGGCGCAGCTCTGCCCGGCGGCGAAATTCGCATCGTAGGGAAGAGTCTTCGTCCCCACGAGTTGCGCCGGCCTGAAGTCCGTTTTGGAGAAGTCGAAGGCGCAGTCGTCATCAGCTCGGACGATTTTCTCGTCGCTCGCGTCCCGCCCGGAGCGTCTTCGGGACCCGTGGTGGTGTCGACGAACGGGACTGCCAGCAATCCGCACGAGATCAAAGTCGCCGCGCTGATCGCCGAGAATCTTCATCCGGTCACGAATCCGGCGCTCGACAACGAAGGAAACATTTACGTCACCTTCTCCGGATCACGCGGCCAGAAGGTCCCGGTTGCGATCTTCAAAATCGACACCAATTACAACGTCAAGCCGTTTCTGGCGGAAATGATCAACGCCAACCTCCATCGCCTTTGACCGAGCCGGGCAGATGTATGTGTCCTCGCGCTTCGACGGAACGGTATACCGGGTCGCGCCGAACGGAACCATGTCCACATACGCGGAAGGTATGGGCGTGGCCACCGGAATCGCTTTCGATCTCAGCGGAAATCTCTACGTTGGAGACCGCAGCGGAACGATTTTCAAGATTGGCAAAGACCGCCAGATTTTTGTTTTTGCCACGCTTGAACCCAGCGTCTCCGCCTACCACCTGGCCTTCGGTCCGGGCGGAGACCTTTTCGTCACCGGACCGACGACTTCCAGCTTCGATTCCGTGCACAAGATTGATTCTCACGGTAGCGTTTCGACCTTTTATCGTGGATTGGGTCGCCCGCAAGGTCTGGCCTTCGATATCGACGGCAATCTTTACTTGGCAGCTTCGCTTTCCGGTAAGCGCGGCATCGTCAAGATCACGCCGGACGCCAAGGCTTCGCTCGAAGTGGCGGGGCCCGGGTTGGTCGGTCTCGCCTTTGCCCCGGGACGCTCCGCGGTGCTGGCCACTACCGGTGCGGTACATCATCTGTCATGGGGAGTGCAGGGAGCGCCGCTGATTCCGGATTTGATGTAAGCAAGCTGTCAGCTCGCAGCTTTCAGGCCTCGGCTTTCACCTTCAGCGCTCGACCTCAGTTCTCTCCCACTACCACCGGCGTCATCCTGAGGGACTTTAGTCCCGAAGGATCTCGCGGGTATCTGATCGGGCGCCAGCCGACCATATATCCGCTTCGCGCCAGATCCTTCGCAAGCTCAGCATGACCTCCGCAAACGAGGGTTGTAGTGCCCGGCTTTTCTACGTCCCCATGCTTTCATTTACACTCTTAACGTGAATGCCGAGATTATTGCCATCGGCTCCGAGCTGCTGACTCCCTTCCGCCAGGACACGAATTCTCTTTACCTCACGGAACGGCTCAACCTGCTGGGCGTGGATGTGATTTTCAAAACGATCGTGGGCGACAACCGCGAACACCTCACGGGCGCGGCCACGCTCGCCCTTTCTCGCGCTGAAATTGTGATTTTCATGGGTGGTCTGGGGCCGACGGAAGACGATCTCACCCGTGAAGCTGTGGCCGATGCGTTGGGATTGGAGTTGCGTCGCGATCCTGAAATTGTTGCTGGCCTGGAACGCCGCTTTGCGGCGCGGGGCTGGAAGACAATGTCGCCCAACAATCTCAAGCAGGCGGACGTGATCACCGGGGCCATCGTTCTTCCCAATGCCAACGGCAGCGCGCCCGGCCAGTGGATCAGCGGAAAATACGAAGGCGAAGAAAAAATCATCATTCTGCTGCCTGGCCCCCCGCATGAGATGAAGGCGCTGTTCGAAGAGCAGTGCATGGACCGGCTCCGGGCCAAACTGCCGCCGCAATTCATGGCGACGCGGGTACTGAAGATCGCGATGATGCCCGAGTCGCAGTGCGATGCGCGAGTTGCGCCCATCTACCAGCGCTATACCGATGTGCAGACTACGATCCTGGCGGGAGCGGGCGAGATCCAGTTGCATTTGAAAACCCGTGCCGCATCGCTCGAAGCGGCGCAGCAACGTGTAGACCAACTGGCCGAGCAGATTGAAGAAGAACTCGACGACAATGTGTTCTCCGACAACGGCGATTCGCTGGAGCAAATCGCTGGCTATTACCTGCAAATGCGGGACGGGACTTTGGCAGTGGCAGAGTCCTGCACCGGCGGACTTCTGGCGGAGCGCATCACATCCGTCAGCGGCAGCTCCCGCTACTTCGTGGGTGGGGCGGTGGTTTATTCCAACCAGATGAAGACTGCTTTCGCCGATGTTCCCGCGAAGCTGATCGAAAAACACGGTGCGGTGAGTCGAGAAGTTGCAGTGGCACTGGCGGAAGGAATCCGCAAGCGCTGCGGCGCCACCTTGGGAATCGGCATTACAGGAGTGGCCGGCCCGCAGGGTGGCACGCCGGAGAAACCTGTTGGCCTCGTATTTCTCGCGCTGGCGAGCGAGAAAGATACGCAGGTTGAAGAAAGAAATTTTCCCGGCGATCGCAAGCGCATCCGGTTCTTCGCCAGCCAGCTGGCACTGGATATGATCAGACGAAAACTGATGTAGAGCAATCGTCGGTCTTCAGGCGTCAGGCGTTAGCGCACCCGGCCGGGCTTTGCCCGGCTGGACAACCGAGGGCGGTTGTCCCATATGGCCTGTGCTGAAGCACTGATGACTGACGGCTGGTTATGAGAGTTTTTGTTGCGCTTGATATCGACGACGTCATCCGGGCGCGTCTGGAAAAGTTTCTGGACGCCGTGCGGGGATTTGCTCCTGAGGCGCGATGGGTGCTTCCCGAGTCGATGCACGTGACATTGAAGTTCATTGGAGAGAAGCCTGCCGAAACCGTGGAAGAGATCAAGCAGGCTCTTGCCGGGATTCGGGCGGGCGCGTTCGAGGTTTCATTTCGCGGGTATGGATTTTTTCCTACATCCAAATCGGCTCGCGTTTTCTGGATTGGCATTATGGCTGGCGCGCCGCTGGCGGCCCTTGCGAAGTCCGTAGATAATGCTGCGGCGACGCTGGGAATTCCGAAAGAAGAGCATGAGTTCAGTCCTCACCTGACTTTGGCTCGCCGCGGCTCAGGCGCGCCTCATCTGCGCAAGGGCGACGGCTCAACCAATGTGTTTCACCGTTTGCAGGAAAAATTTGCTGCGATGCCGGAATCTGAGTTTGGTACGATGACTGCCCGTGAGTTCTTTCTGTATCAGAGCCAACCGATGCCGGGTGGTGCGCGTTACACCAAGATTGGGCACTTCGGGTTAGAGTAGCGGCATGTGTGGCGCGGGCGACTCGCCTGCGCTTTTGATAAGTGCACAGGAAGGATGAGACTTCACTGTCCGCGTTTCAAGTTCCCGACCGCTGGATCGAGCCCTCGCGTACTGCGTCCGGGTCGCTGCATCGCGGGCGGGCCGCCCGCGGCCACGCGAAGCCTGAACCATGAGCATTTTTCTCACTGCCGCTTTCAGCTATCTTTTGGGGTCGATCCCTTTCGGCTTCATCCTGTTGCGCGTTTTTCGCGGACAGGATGTCAGGAAGACTGGCAGCGGCAATATCGGAGCGACCAACGTCGCGCGCTCGTCGCCCGCACTGGGCGTACTAACTCTGGCCCTCGATGCACTGAAGGGGATGGCCGCGGTTGCGCTTACGCGCGCCTTTTTTCCTGGCAGGAATTTACTGGCTGGCATGGCTGCGCTGTTGGCGATCGTGGGCCATATTTTTCCCATCTGGCTTACGTTCCGTGGAGGAAAGGGCGTTGCGACGGGACTGGGATCTTTCATCCTGATCGCCCCGAAATCTTTGCTCGCGACCGCAGGCATTTTTATCGCTGTAGTCCTCGTCTTCCGTCGCGTATCTCTCGGTTCAATCATCGCTGTCGGGCTGTTTCCGGTTATCGCCTGGCTGCTGCTTGAGTACAGAGGGGCGCCTCCGATGCTGGCCTTGATGGCTTTCGCATCCGCGCTCATCGTTGCCAAGCATCATCAGAATATTCGGCGTCTGTTGTCCGGAACTGAACCTCGCTTTCAGGGAAGGCGAGGATGAGCCGGATCGCGATCATTGGGGCAGGCGCGTGGGGCACCGGCCTCGCCATTGTGCTGGGACGCAGCGGCAATCATGAAGTGCGGCTCTGGGCGCACGAACAGGAAGTCCGGGATTCGATCTCGGCCCGTCGAATGAACGATCTGTTCCTTCCCGGACAACTGATTCCTACACCCGTCACGCCTGGCGGCAGTCTTGAGCAAGTGTTGAACGGTGCCGAGATCGTGGTCAGCGTCATGCCTTCGCAGCACTGTCGTGCTCTGTTTCAGCAAATGCTGCCGCATCTCAAGCCGGCAATGCTGTTCGTGAGCGCAACCAAGGGATTGGAAGAAACTACGCTCCTGCGGATGACGGAAGTGGCCGCGCAGGTCATCGCGTCGAGCAGAGATTTTACGCCGAGAATCGGAGCGCTGAGCGGACCTTCGTTCGCCAAAGAAGTTGCGCGCGGCGATCCTGCGGCGATTGCGATGGCCTCGAAAGATTCTGAACTCACAGAGACGGTGCAGCGCGAATTCAGCGATCCCCGGTTCCGCATTTACACCAATGACGATGTCGTCGGAGTGGAATTGGGCGGAGCGTTGAAAAATGTTATCGCCATTGCGGCCGGCGTGTGCGACGGGCTCGGACTCGGACACAATTCAGTCGCAGCTCTCATCACTCGCGGGCTGGCTGAAATTACCCGGCTGGCTGTCTCCTGCGGCGGCCGCCCCGAGACCATGGCAGGGCTGGCCGGACTGGGCGACCTGGTCCTCACCTGCACCGGAGGACTCTCACGAAACCGCAGCGTGGGCGTCGAACTAGGGCGGGGCCGCAAGTTGCCGGAAATCATCGCCGGCATGCACGGCGCAGTCGCGGAAGGGGTGTTCACCACCCAAGCCGCGATCGGACTGGCCCGCACCCGCGGAGTCGAGATGCCGATCTCGGAACAGATGGATGCGATCCTGCATCGCGGCAAGTCTCCGGCAGAAGCTATGCATGATTTGATGACGCGTAGCGCGAAGAGTGAAGGTGGCTTCTAGCTTCTGCCTTCTAGCTTCTGGCTTCTAGCTTCTGGCTTCTGGCTCTCAGTTTTCACATGTCAGCTTGATTTAGGTAGCGCCGGCATCTTGCCGGCTGGCTGGGGGGCATCTTGCCCCCGAGGGCGGGCGGGATGCCCGCCCGACAGCCGGCGGGACGCCGGCGCTACGAAAGCCGCAACGTGTTCCTCTCTAACACTCAGACTGGCAAGAATTTAGCTTGGATCGATCTCGCCGGTCCAGGGAATTTCGCTGGTACTTTAGTAATAGGCATTGGCCTTCGGGCTGGGCCTTCTGCCGGACTTCCGCCGGTAAAATTTCGAGAGAGACCAGATTCGCCATGTTGCAGCAATGGCGGGCATGGGCCACTTTGTCTTGAAAATACCCCTGCCATCCCGCATCCCGATTTTGTACGTCATCCTCAGCGTGCTCGCGCTTATCAGCGTGGTGCCGATGTATTTCTATTCGGAGCAGGTAGAGGCGATCAACCGCGAACGCCTGATCACTAACGAGCGCCTGCTGCAGAACACGGTGACCCGTTCCCTGGCGGATGACATCGCGCAGCACCAGGAATCACTGCGCATGATGCTGGCCAACTTGTCTTCGGCGTTGCAGGTGGCAAGCGGCGGAGACATCACCTCAGAGCACGTCGAGGCGCCCGAACTGCGTGCCTTGCTGGAGCATTTCGTTTCCTCATCCGGCGACCTGGCTTACGCTACGCTGGTGAATTCGGAGTCCAAGGGAATCTCGGCCGGACGCATAGCTCCTGACGCATTTCTGCAACGCGACCTGGTACGGGCCTATGACGCTGCCCGCGAAGGACGCGCGTATAGCGGCCAGGCGCTCATGGTCGGCAGCGGAAAGTCTGCCCGCACCGTCATGCTGGTCAGCACTCCAGTGATGTATGGCGGACGTTTTCTGGGGATGATTGGAGCGGTCGAGGACCTGCAATTCCTGATCCGCCGCCTTCAGGAAGTGAACCGTGGCGGCCTCACACCTTATGTTGTCGACAGTGAAGGAAGGCTGGTGGCTGGCGCCACGCCTGACTATGCAACCGGACAAGACCTCACTAATTCCGAGATCGTGCGCAATTTCCTCGAGCAGGGTGGGCAGGCCCAGCTGGTTGCGGCCACGCGAGAATTCAGCGTTACTCAGGGCAAGACGAGTACCAAGATGCTTGGCACGTACAGCCCCGTCGGCAATCTGGACTGGGCCGTGATCGTCCAAAAGCCGCGAGACGAAGCCTACCGCGGCGTGTTCGAAATGCAGCGCAGCGCCCGCCTGCTGGCGCTGATGGCCATTATGCTCAGCGTGGGCATCAGCATTTTTGCCGCGCGCCGCATCACCAATCCTCTGGAAGTTCTTACCGCTTCGAGCCGCGCCATTGCCCGTGGAGATTTTTCCCAGCGCGTCCAATTGCGAAGCCGCACCGAGATTGGCGAACTGGCGGCAACTTTCAACACCATGTCCGAGGAACTTGAGCAGTTCGTGCTGGACCTTAAACGCGCCGCCACGGAAAATCGCGACCTATTCATGAGTTCCATCCAGATGCTGGCCGGAGCGGTCGACGAAAAGGATCCCTACACTCGTGGACACTCCGACCGGGTTACGCGCTATTCGATGATGATCGCGCGGGAGATGGGACACCCCGAGGAGTTTCTGGAAATCGTGCGCGTGTCCGCGCAGTTGCACGACGTGGGCAAGATCGGCATTGAGGATCGCATTCTGAAGAAGCCGGGAGCGTTGACTCCGGAAGAATTCGAAATCATGAAGACCCACACCACCAAGGGCGCCAACATCCTGCGCCCGGTGGCGCAACTGAAAGACATGCTTCCCGGCATCGAACTGCACCACGAATCGCTGGACGGGCGGGGCTATCCGCGTGGCCTGCAGGATGCGGAGATCCCGCTGCTGCCACGCATTATCGCAGTGGCCGACACTTTCGATGCGCTGACCACGAACCGTCCTTATCAGCAAGCGCACGACGCGGAATCCGCGCTGCGCATCATTCACAGTCTCTCCGGAAAGCGGCTTGATCCTACTGCGGTCGCTGCCTTGACGGCGATCTACAAGCGGGGCGAGATTCAGATCCAACAGCCCAGCGTAGCCGTTCCGGCTGCGCCCGCGGAAAAGCCTTCGCCTTCTTCGGTGACACCTTCTTCGGCTCCCGAGGTTCGTGCGGCAGTCGCGGCTGCGGAAGTCGCAGGGCGATAGGTCCTCTCAACCTTTGCATCCAAGTCCCGTGTGGGGCGGACACTCCTGTCCGCCGCCTTTGACTCTAGACGGCGGCGTTGCAACAGGAACAGAAATATCTAAGTCAAAAGCGGCGGACAAGAGTGTCCGCCCCACTCAGGCTCCTCCCGCTATAATTGATTCAGCCCTCGAAATCCCATGATTCAGACCCTTTTTGGCAGCCTCGACGAAGTGCAGAAACCCAGCTTCCTTGATCGCATGAAGGAAGCAGTGACCCGTACGCGGGAGAACCTGAGCGAGCGTATCGAAGAGGTAGTGTCTTTCGGCAAGGAGATTAACCGGGACACCCTGGATGATCTTGAAGCCACCCTCCTCGGGGCTGATCTGGGAATGACCACGACCCAGGAAGTCCTGGAAAAACTACGGGAAAAAGCTGATCGCAAGCAGATCGGGAATGTGGACGAGCTCAAGCGGCTGCTCAAGGAAGAGATTCTGGCAATCCTGACCGCCACCGATTCTCAACCTGTATCCCGGGTAGATGGAACGCCAGAGGTCATCCTGGTGGTCGGGGTGAACGGCACCGGCAAGACGACCACGATCGGCAAGCTGGCTCAAGTACTG
Source organism: Terriglobia bacterium (assembly GCA_963795245.1). Classification (GTDB taxonomy): domain Bacteria; phylum Acidobacteriota; class Terriglobia; order Terriglobales; family Acidobacteriaceae; genus JAIQFF01. Next base: position 265,603 of record CAWCHA010000004.1, read on the forward strand.
CGTTCCGGCGGCAAGACAGTTTTGCTGTGTGCAGCCGATACTTTCCGGGCCGCAGCTATAGAGCAACTTGAAGTCTGGGGACAGCGCACCGGCACGGAAGTGATTCGCACCAAGGCGGGCGGAGACCCGTCGGCTGTTCTCTACGATGCGTTGCAGGCGGCGTCCGCGCGCCATACCGATTATGTGATCGTCGATACCGCGGGACGTCTGCATACCAAAACCAACCTTATGGCGGAACTGGAGAAGATGCGACGCACGGCACAGAGAATCATTCCGGGCTCTCCCCATGAGACTCTGCTGGTGATGGACGCCACCACCGGGCAGAACGGCTTGCAACAGGCACGACAGTTTACTCAGTCCGCGGGCGTGACCGGCATTGTGCTGACCAAGCTCGATGGCACTGCCAAGGGCGGAGTGGTTGTAGCCATCTCGCGGGAGTTGGGCCTTCCGGTACGTTACGTAGGAGTGGGTGAAAAGGCTGGAGACCTGTTGCCTTTCAACCCCAGGGATTTTGTAGATTCCCTTTTCGCTTAAGCCTCCGCCTGCATCAGACCGTATCTGGGCTAAATATTTCTCCATGACTTCAAGAAAAGTACCAAAGCGCGAAGGACGGAGAGCATCGCGAATTTCCGTTCCTCCGGCTCCTTCCGGGCCGATGTCGTCGTCGAGTCGCGAGGCCGACGAATATTTTTTGCGCCGCGCCCTTGAGTTGGCGCGTCAAGGTATTGGTTTAACTTCTCCGAATCCTTGTGTAGGCGCCGTGATTGTGGATAAACACGGCATGGTGGTGGGCGAAGGCTCCCATACTTTCGAGGGCGTAAAGCATGCTGAAGTCCTCGCTCTGGAACAGGCCGGCAGCAAAGCGCGTGGCGCAACTGTTTACATCAACCTTGAACCTTGCTCGCATCAGGGCCGAACGGGGGTTTGTGCCGATACGTTGATCGCGGCTGGGGTCCGCCGGGTCGTCGCCTGTATGCAGGACCCGAATCCTCTGGTGGCGGGTAAAGGTTTCGACCGTCTGCGCAAGGCCGGAGTCTCCGTGGCTTCAGGTATTTTGCAGGATGACGCTAAAGTGTTGAATGAAGCTTTCGCGAAATATATTCGTCAGCATACGCCGCTGGTTACGCTTAAGTCGGCTATGACGCTGGACGGCAAAATCGCGCCTCCGCCCGGCGATTTACACCATCCCACGGCGCTCGGCGGGGGAGGGGCGAGCGGCGGATGGATTACCAGCGAGCAAGCTCGCAGCCACGTGCAGGAGTTGCGACACTGCAATGACGCCATCATGGTGGGCGTCGGCACCATTATCGCGGACGATCCGCTGCTCACTGATCGCAGCGGCCTTCCCCGGCGGCGTCCCTTGTTACGAGTGATTGTAGACTCGCGACTGCGGCTGCCTCCGGAATCGCGCGTGGTCAAGACGGCAAAGGACGATGTTCTCGTGCTCTGCTCGTTCGCGGAGGAGAAACGAAAGCGGGAGTTGATCGATCAGGGAATCCGTGTGGAACAGGTGCCGGTCGGGGTCGGAGACGGACGTCCGGATATGCAGCAAATCGGGCGCCGCCTGGGCACTATGGAAATCACCAGCCTGATCGTCGAAGGCGGAGCCATGATCAACGGAGCGGCACTGGCCTCGGGTATCGTCGACAAAGTATTTCTCTATTACGCGCCCAAAATTCTGGCGGGCACCGGATCAGTTCCGTTTGCCACCGGCCCGGGCTTCGCCCACATGAGCGACGCGGCTTATGTGAAAGAGATCAGGCTGCATCGTTTCGGTGAAGATTTCGCAGTTGAGGGATACTTGCGGGACCCCTACGGAGATTAGCAAGGTAGCGCCGGCGTCCCGCGGGTTGGCTCGGGGGCATCCTCGCCCCCGGATTCTTGTTGGCGAGTAAAGTTGAAAGCAGTGGGGCAGGACCCACCCGACAGCCGGCGAGACGCCGGCGCTACAATAACCACCATGTTTACCGGAATCATTGAGGAAGTCGGGCGTATTGACGGAATCGTTCAGCAGAACGGTAATCGGCGGCTTACTGTGGCCGCCGTCCGACTGAATCAAGAACTTAAGCAGGGAGACAGCATCTCGGTCAGCGGGGTCTGCCTGACTGCGGTCGAGATCACGCCCACTTCCTTCGCTGCTGACCTTGCGGCTGAAACCTGGGAGCGTACAGGCTTCTCACGAATGAAGAAAGATGCTTTAGTGAATCTTGAGCTGCCCATGCGCGCCGATGGCCGGTTTGGCGGGCACATCGTTCAAGGCCACGTCGACGGCACCGGAAAGTTTCTCGCGCTGGATCGAATTAAAGGGGCGGACGACTACTGGCTCCGAATCGAAATTCCGTCTGAACTGGCGCGTTACGTGATTTTCAAAGGCTCGCTTTGTATCGAAGGCGTCAGTTTGACTGTGGCCAAAATTGAAGGGACGATAGTGACTGCGGCAATTATTCCGCACACCGTCAAGATGACCAATCTGAAATCGTTGAAGGCCGGCGATCCTGTGAATCTTGAAGTCGACATGATTGCAAAATACGTCGAGAAAATGATTCGAGGCGAATCTGCAAATTCTTCGCTTACCGTGGAACGATTGGTAAGTGAGGGATTCTAGCGGTCTGTACTGGCTAAGAATCTACAGCAAAATCAACTTCAACGGCGGCGGGCAAGGGCTTTCGCTCACACGAGCTATCCGTTTACTTCGATGGATGCTTCGATTCCTGGCTCATCCAGTTTCAGGAACTCCTGCACGATAGGTTCTTCGCACTTCTCCATCTCTTCGTAGGTCCCAAAGAAGATGGCTTTGGCTTCGTGCAGGAATACCACGCGGTCGGCAAGTTTTTTTGCCAGGCGCATATCGTGGGTGACCACTACGCTGGTAAGGTGCAATTGAATTTTGAGGCGCTTGATCAGATCGCCCAATAATTGCGCCATGAGCGGATCGACCATGGTGGTGGGTTCATCGTAGAGAACGCATTCGGGTTGGGCCGCCAGGGCACGCGCGATCGCGACCGAGCGCTTCATCCCGGTGGACAAATCAGAAGGCAACTGATCACGCATTTCTTTGACCCCAACCATCTCCAGCAGGCCGTCGACGATCTGATAAATCTGCTCTTCAGAGAGTTGGCGGCGTTCGCGCAGCGGGAAAGCCACGTTCTCGCCGACCGTTAACGAATCGAACAACGCCCCGTTCTGGAAAACGATTGTGACCTTCTTGCGGATGCGTTCCAGGTCTTCTTCGCCGTAATCCGTGATGTCCTCATGAGCGACGATGACGCGTCCCGAATCCGGCTTGAGAAATCCCATGATGTTCATCAGAGATACCGATTTGCCCACGCCGCTGCGGCCCAGAATGCAGACGGTTTCTCCGGGCATCACGCTGAAGCTGACGTGAACCAGCACGTGATTGTCGCCAAAAGCCTTGGAGACATCCTTGAACTCGATGTACGGTCCGATATTTTCGCCGGTGGACATGGGTGGGTCGGCCGTCCTTGGTCGTTGCCCCTTCGCCGCAAAGTTCATCTTTGCGTACTCAGCGTTCTTTGTGATGAAAGCTTTTGACCGCAATCCGAAGAGTGCTCGCAGTCCGGATCATCGACTAACTGGCGGTTCCATCATAAATGCTTTTGATCATCTCGCTATTAGCTTTGGCTGCGCTTTCAGCCACTCTTGCTCGGTGTTGAGATTACTGAACAAGTCTTCGGCGAAACCGTTCTCTTTCAACTCTTCGGGTTCGATGACCCGGGTGTGGAACTCCGGAAATAACCGGGTGACCTTATTTTCTCCCGCACGCAGCGACCGTTCCGCGGCTGCGGCAAACTCGCGTCGGTACACGGCGGCCAGGGGTTGCAATCCCGTAGCTGTTCGTGGAACCACCACCGCAGCCGTGCTGGCGCGCGCTTGCCTGATCAGATAATTCAAAAACCCGGGTTGAAGAAAAGGCATATCGACGGCAATGATCAGGTTCAGATCGGTGGCTGACGCTGTCAATGCGGCGTGGATGCCGGCGAGCGGTCCATTGCCGGGATAGATGTCTTCGACGACCGGCCCGAATGCGGCAAACTTGTCGGCACTGCCGACGATCCAACGGTTTCCTGGGGCACTTCCTGCCGCCGCCCTGGCCAGTTCCAGAGCATGCTCCAATAACGTGCGCCCGCCCATTTTCAGGAACGCTTTGTCTTTGTTCGGACCCATGCGGGAACTCTTGCCGCCCGCCAGAACGAATGCCGTCACAGGATCCACGCCGTCGATGATACACGCCGCAAAACCGCCTTTTGCGCGTGGACAGTGGGCAAAGGCGCTCGCTGCGGTCGCGGAAGGTGAGGCATCGCCGTCATCCCAGCTTCCCTTTGCGTTCTTCGCGGAATTCTTGGCGTTCTTTCTTGGCGTTCTTTGCGGCCAAGAAGCTCTTTCGCGCGAAAAATCGTACAGGAACGGCCCAACAATGACGTGACGATGTATCCCAGTGCTGGGACGAGGGAGCACGAGCGGGACGCTCGCTCCCACATCAAACGCTGCCCTTTTTGCTAGGCACACTCCCAACACACTCCCTTGAACCTTTTTATTTACAACGAGTTGAAGGCGGTTCGCTGTATTAGACGAAAGTAACCTAGCCCAACTGCCAGCCCTGTTGGATGATATTTATTCCCGGCGAAACCGCCGGAAAAGAAAACCATGCCCCAGAAGTTAATGGATGTGCTGATGCTTGGCCGTTGCTCGCACGAATTCTCCTGGCCTCGGCGAGCTGCCGACGGCCATTATTACCAGGTCTGTCTGCTTTGCGCCGCCGAGTACAAGTACGACTGGAAGGCGATGAAGCGGATCAACCGTGTGGATGGCGCGTCTGAAGCAAGTGCTGAGACGAAGAAGGGCAAAAATCCAAAGAAGCCAACCTGGGTCCCTCGTGCCCGGCGTCTGACTCTGCAGACTCCGGTCCGCTATCGCCCGAAGGGTTTGGGAACCTGGCATGAGGGCACAGTAGAAAACCTCAGCCAATCGGGAGTGCTTCTTTTCGGCCCGCAGCAATTGCCGGATAATACGCTGGTCGAAATGGTGTTTGAGATGCCCGAGGAAATCTCCGGCCAGAAAAACAGCACCGTACTTTGCCAGGGACGAATTATTCGACGTAAGGATGCCCGCGATGCGGAAACCATCGGACTGGCCGCATCAATTCTGGACTACAAGTTCCTGCGCAATTGAGCTGGGTCGAGGATCCGCGTCGTTTCTGTTCGCAGGCGTTTTTTGTCCGCAATCGTTTTTCGTTCGCAATCGTTTTTTGTCCCAATCAACGTCACACCGGGACCTAACCGGTTTTGCACTACGTGGTTAGGGCCTATGCCACCAGGTTCCGAACCGCAATTTTGCGCGAGACCAGAACACGTTTCTGCATCTAAACTACAGGCAGTCGCTTTAAGCTCAATTAGGAGCACCCTATTTATGAAGGCTAAACTCTCCCTTTATTTCGGCGGGATCTTGCTGCTCGCGATTCTCGCGGCGAGCGTGGGTTGCACCAAGGCCCCGAATGATGCGCAGCTTGCCAGCAACATCCAGAGCAAGCTGGCTACAGATTCCGGCCTGCAGGGCAAGCAACTGGGCGTGAAAGCTGAAAGCGGAACCGTAACCTTGAGCGGCGCCGTCGACAATGACGCGGAACGCGAGGCAGCGGCACGTTACGCCTCCACGGAGCCAGGAGTGAAACAAGTCATCAACAATCTGACAGTCGCGGCTCCTCCGCCAGTCGACACCGCCCAACTTCCGCCAGCGGCGCCTGTACCAGCACCTGCGCCTCCGCCTGTGGAAGAAGCCAAGCCTTCGCCAGCCCCGAAACCGCGCCGGCATGTTCGTGAACGCAGCACGCCTTCATCGAATGACTCAAGCCAGGCTCCGATGGCGGCTATGACGCCGCCACCTGTGACGGCGCCCCCGGTTCCAGCGACTCCGCCGCCTCCGCCGCCTCCCAAGAAAGTCACGATCCCTTCCGGGACAACCCTGGCGGTGCGACTGGTTGACGGCATCGATTCGGAAACCAGCCAGCAGGGACAAACTTTTCATGCCACGCTGGATTCTCCGCTGGCCGTGGACGGCGATGTGGCAATTCCTTCCGGTTACGACGTCGAAGGCCATATCGTGGAACTGAAAAGCGCGGGCAAATTTGCCGGACAGTCAGTGGTGGCTTTGCAGTTGGATCGTATCTCAGCGGGCGGTAAGTATTACAGCTTGCAAACTGATCAGTATCGGAAGCAAGGTTCGTCGCGCGGCAAGAACACGGCTGCGAAGGTGGGCGCGGGCGCGGGCATTGGAGCCATCATCGGCGCCATCGCTGGCGGCGGCAAGGGTGCCGCGATCGGTGCGGCGGCTGGCGGCGGGCTGGGCGGCGGAGTTCAGGCAGCTACCAAGGGTCAGCAAATCAAATTGCCTTCGGAAACCGTGCTGAACTTTACCCTGCAAGGGCCCCTGACGGTCATCGCTACGAACCGTGGTCCGAATTCGGGACGGCATCGCATGGACAGCAATCAGTCGGATCCAAACAACTCCGATCCCAACCGGCCGCACCTGAACCGCTCGGACAACAGCGAGCCGGATTCTCCCCCTCCGTCCGACCCGAATCAGTAAAGTTTTGTAAATCCTTCAAAAGCCGGCGTTTTCGCCGGCTTTTTTCTTTAATAGTCATACAAAATTTACCGACCAAATGGAGGTCTGGCACATCCATATACTTTTGCAGATGAAGTAACGCCCCCAGAGGCCTTCCATGTGGATTGTTGCGCTGGCGCTGCGCCGGCCGTACACCTTCGTCGTTCTCGCGCTGCTGTTGTTGATTCTCGGCCCCATCGTGATTTATCGGACGCCCACCGATATTTTTCCGAACATCGACATTCCGGTGGTCAGTATTCTGTGGAACTACGCCGGACTGAACGCGCAGGAACTCTCCAACCGAATCGTGACACTGAACGAGCGCGTGTTGACCACTACGGTGGACGATGTCGAGCACAGCGAATCGCAATCGCTGAACGGAATCGCCGTAGTAAAGGTATTTTTCCAGCCGCATGCCAACATTGAAAAGGCGATCGCGCAGATTACGGCGATTTGTCAGACCCAATTGCGGCAGTTGCCGCCCGGGACGACCCCGCCACTGATCATCACTTACAACGCCTCTACAGTTCCCATTCTGCAGCTGGCCTTGTCGGGGCAAAAACTTTCCGAGCAACAGCTCTTCGACTATGGCGTGAACTTTATCCGCACCCGTCTGGTCACGGTCCCGGGCGCCGCTATTCCCTATCCCTATGGCGGCAAGCTGCCGCAGGTGCAGGTAGACCTCGACACCAACGCGTTGCAGGCGAAAGGCCTGTCTCCGACCGATGTAGTCAACGCTATCAGCGTCCAAAATTTGATTCTGCCCTCGGGCACCGCGAAGATTGGACAGTTCGAATATGACGTTGACCTGAACGGCAGCCCCAAAACGGTGGCTGAGTTGAACGATCTCCCCATCAAGCGGGTGGGCAACACAACCATCTATATCCGTGACGTGGCCTTCGTACGCAACGGCTTTCCGCCGCAAACCAACATTGTGCGGGTGGATGGCAAACGAGCCTCCCTGTTGACCATTCAAAAGACCGGCAATGCTTCGACTCTCGACATTATTTCCGGTATCAAAGGCTTGCTGCCTCGAATCCAGGCCCAGCTTCCTCCCGAGCTTGAGATCAAGCCTCTGGCGGACCAGTCTATTTTCGTGCGCGCATCGATCAACGGCGTGTTGCGGGAAGGCCTGATTGCGGCCTGTCTCACAGGACTGATGATTCTGATCTTTCTGGGCAGCTGGCGCAGCACGGTGATCATCGCGGTTTCGATTCCGCTTTCCATTCTCACCTCGATCATCGTGATGAGCGCGCTGGGCGAGACCATCAACATCATGACCCTGGGCGGCCTGGCGCTCGCGGTCGGCATTCTGGTGGACGACGCTACCGTCGAAATCGAGAACATCAACCGGAATATTGCCGAAGGCAAAGAAATTCAAAAGGCGATTCTGGATGGGGCGCAGCAGATCGCGGTTCCGGCATTCGTTTCCACCCTTGCCATCTGCATTGTGTTTCTGCCCATGTTCTTTCTCACCGGAGTCGCTCGATACCTCTTCGTGCCGCTTGCCGAGGCCGTCGTGTTTGCCATGCTCGCTTCCTACCTGCTGTCACGGACTCTGGTGCCGACCATGGCTAAGTATCTGCTCCGCGGCCATGAGCAGGAAGCCGGTCACCTCAATACGACCAGCCGCAATCCTTTGATACGGATGCAGGTTGCTTTTGAACTGGGGTTCGAGCGGTTTCGCGACCGGTATCATCAGATGCTGGAGCGCAGCCTGCATCACCGCAGCGGGTTTCTCTTGGGTTTTGCTGTGCTCTGCGTGGGCTCGTTCGTGCTTTTGGTCCCGTGGCTGGGGCGGGATTTCTTTCCTCGCGTCGACGCTGGACAATTCAAACTCCACGTGAGAGCGCGAGCCGGGACGCGAATTGAAGAAACCGCGGGCCTATGTGACCGCATCGAGAGCTTCATCCGTCAAGAGATTCCACCGCGTGAAATCTCCAGCGTCATTGATAACATCGGTCTGCCTTACAGCAGCATCAACCTCTCTTACAGCAGTTCCGCGCCGACCGGACCGGCGGACGCCGACATCCTGGTCACGTTGAGTCCAGACCATCGACCGACAGAAGAATATGTCCACGATTTGCGCCTGAAGTTAGCGCAACAGTTTGCGGGCGTGGACTTTTCCTTTCTTCCGGCCGACATCGTCAGCCAGATCCTGAATTTTGGTCTCCCTTCGCCCATCGATATCCAGGTGACTGGGTATAACGTGGAGGAGAATCGCCTGTTTGCCAATCAACTGCTGCGACGGATACAGATGGTCCCTGGAACCGCGGACCTGCGCATTCAGCAGCCCTTCGATGAACCGCATCTGCACATTGACGTAGACCGCACCAAGGCCCAACTGGCCGGATTTACGCAGCGCGACGTTGCCACCAACCTGCTGATTTCGCTTAGCGGCAGTTTCCAGACTTCGCCGACCTACTGGCTGAATCCCAAGAATGGCGTGAGCTATTCCATCGCGACCCAAACTCCACAATACCGGCTGGATTCGTTGCAGGACCTTGAAAACATCCCGATTACCGGGACCAGTGCCGCAACTCCCGCAATCCTGGGTTCGCTCGCATCCATCCAGCGAGGCACAGGGATGGCGCTAGTCTCACATTACGACATTCAGCCCGTGATCGATATTTACGGATCGGTTCAAGGGCGTGATCTGGGCGGGGTAGCCGACGACATTCAGAAGATCGTTGATGAAAGCCGCAAGGAGCTGCCGCGCGGTACGGAAATGGTGATTCGGGGACAGGTGCAGACCATGAAGTCCTCGTACTCGGGCCTGATTTCGGGACTGGCCTTTGCCATCCTGCTGGTCTATCTGCTCATCGTGGTGAACTTTCAATCCTGGCTGGATCCCTTCATTATTGTCGCCGCCCTGCCGGCCGCGCTGGCGGGCATTGTGTGGTTCTTGTTCGTAACCAAAACCAACATAAGCGTGCCTGCCCTGACCGGATCTATCATGTGTATGGGTGTGGCTACGGCCAACAGCATCCTGGTGGTGAGCTTTGCCAAAGAGCAGATGGAAGAAGGTAAGGACGCATTGACGGCCGCCATGGCAGCCGGATACACCCGTTTCCGTCCGGTCCTGATGACGGCGCTGGCCATGATCATCGGCATGGTGCCAATGGCGATTGGCTTGGGAGAAGGCGGTGAGCAGAATGCTCCCCTGGGCCGCGCGGTAATCGGCGGATTGATTTTTGCCACGGCTGCAACGCTGTTCTTTGTTCCAGTGTTCTTCAGCCTGTTGCACGGAAGGCGCGAGCCGGCGGAACAGCATTTGCAGAATTAATCGGTTTACATCAATCACAGGAATTTTATTAGAGTTGGAGGCGAATGACGGTCGACAACAGCAGCGAGATTTACAGACACTCCGAACACGAAGCCACGTCCCCGCCCGGCGGCCCCGGGCGACAGCACCGGTCGCAGTGGTGGATACTTGTGTTGGCCGTAGTGACTGCGGTCCTGCTGGTGATTTTCGGCATTTTGCCACGCATTCAGGCGCGAACCGCGTTGCGTCAGGAAACCGCGCAGATGGCTGTGGCTACGGTAGAGGTCGTTCAGCCCAAGCATACGGCGCCGTCGCAGGAGATTGTTCTTCCCGCCAACGTGCAGGCCTTTGCAGACGCACCGATCTACGCCCGCACCAACGGGTATCTGAAACGCTGGTATGTGGATATTGGGAGTCGCGTCAAGGCAGGCCAACTGCTCGCCGAAATCGATACTCCCGAAGTAAACCAGCAATTACGCCAGGCGCGCGCCGATTTGGGCACTGCGCAGGCGAACCTCAATCTTTCAAAAATCACCGCGGACCGCTACGCAGGACTGTTGAAGACCGAGTCCGTTTCCAAACAGGAATCCGACAACGCTGCCGGGGACTACGAGGCCAAGCAGGCGGCCTTGCAGTCCGCGCAGGCGAATGTGAAACGACTGGAGGAGTTGCTATCGTTTCAGAGGATTTACGCGCCCTTCGCCGGAGTGATTACCGCGCGTAACACGGATATCGGCGCCTTAATCAATTCCGGCAGCAGCGGAGGCAACGGCAACGAACTGTTTCACATTGCGCAACCCGACAAGCTGCGTGTGTACGTCAGCGTGCCCCAGGTTTATTCTCAGGCGGCGAAGCCCGGCATCACTGCAGATTTAACCCTGGCGGAGTTTCCCGGCCGCCGCTTCCAGGGCAAGCTGGTGCGGACGGCGAATGCGATCGATCCAGCCTCACGGACCCTGCTGGTTGAAATTGCGGTCGACAATCCGACGGGACAGTTGTTTACCGGTTCCTATGCGGAAGTGCATTTCAAACTGCCGACCCCGGCATCGTCGTTAATACTTCCCGTCAACACGTTACTCTTCCGCGCCGAAGGTCTGCGCGTGGCTACGGTCGGACAGAACCAGCACGTGGAACTGAAGCAGATCACCATCGGCCATGATTTCGGCAGCGAGGTTGAAGTGGTGGCCGGCTTGAGCGGAAATGAAAATGTAATCATCAATCCCCCAGATTCCGTCGTAGACGGTCAGACCGTCCGCATCGCGCAAAACCAGCAGGGGGCGCAGTGAGGGAGCGGGCGTCGGTCCTCGGGCCTCGGACGTCCGACCTCGGACGATTCAGGCCTTTGTCCTCTCGAGGTCTGAGGGCTGCGGGCTGCGGGCCCCTCTTAGGTCTGCTTCTTTTCCTGAGCGGTTGCACGGTGGGCCCGCGTTACGCCAAACCGAGTGTACCGGCGCCGCCTGCGTATAAAGAGGTTCCGGCGGACTGGAAGACGGCCCAACCCAGCGATCATATTGCCAAGGGAAAATGGTGGGAGATTTTTCAGGACTCGCAACTGAATGCTCTGGAAGAGCAAGTCAATGTCTCCAACGAGAATCTAAAAGCTGCGGAAGCGCAGTTCCGGCAGGCGCGGGCATTGGTGAGCTATAACCGGGCGGCTTACTATCCTACGTTGACCGCGGGAGCTTCCGTGGGGCACGAACATTTGTCTTCGCACCGTCCCCTGGTTTCTTCGTCGGCATCCGTCAACGGAGCCGATGTCGTGATTCCGGTGGTGGATGTCTCCTACGAAGCCGATGTTTTTGGACGAATACGCCACACCGTTGAGGCCGCGCGGGCAAATGCGCAAGCCAGCGCCGGCGATCTGGAATCGGTGCGACTGAGTCTGCATGCCGAACTTGCGCTCGACTACTTTGCCATGCGCACTCTGGATGCGGAAGAGCAGTTACTGAAATCGAACGTGACCTCTTTTGAAAAAGCGCTGGACCTTACGCAAAGCCGGTACAACGGCGGGGTGGCCTCGGGAGTCGATGTGGCGCAGGCCCAGACTCAGCTGGAAAACACACGGACGCAGTCGATTGATGTCACGATCCAGCGCCAGCAAAACGAACATGCGATCGCAACCCTGATCGGACAGCCTGCTTCGACCTTCAATGCTGCCGAGGTGGCGTGGAACTCGCCGCCGCCCGATATTCCGCCGGGACTTCCGTCGGAACTGCTGGAGCGCCGCCCGGATATCGCGGCTGCGGAACGCCGCGTGGCGGCTGCGAATGCCCAAGTCGGTGTGGCCCGGGCTGCATACTTCCCTATCTTCACTTTGACCGGCTCAGGCGGCTTCGAAAGCGCCGCCATCACGACCCTGATTCAAGGTCCCAGTGGATTTATTACCGCCGGCGCAGCCGCGGCAGTGACTGTTTTTGATGGAGGCCGCAGGCGTGCGGTTTCCGACCAGGCACGCGCGGAATATGACCAGTCCGTGGCCAACTATCGTCAGTCTGTTCTTACGGCATTTCAGGAAGTGGAAGACAACCTGGCAGCATTACGCATCCTCGACAACGAGGCGAAGGCGCAGCAGGCCGCGGTAGCCGCTGCCGAGCACTCGGTGGAACTTTCTACAAACCGCTACAAAGGTGGCGTGGTCAGTTATCTGGAAGTGACCACGGCGCAAAGCACCGCGCTCGCCGACGAACGGGCCGCAGTGGATATCCTGCGCCGGCGCATGACCGCGAGTGTTTCCCTGATCAAGGCGCTGGGCGGAGGATGGAATTCCGCGAGCCTGCCGTCGGTAAAACTCGATACTCATCCGCAAACCTCGGCTGGCCAATAAAATAGCCGTCCAGTTTCGCATCTTCCTCTAGTACTAAAGTAATCCATCATCTTCCCGATTGCGGCACGATTCATTTCAGAAGATCATCTATATGTTTAGAAAATAATTTCAGGAGTATGCGCCATGCCCCTGATCCGGAATATCGAGGATCGCAGATTCGTAAAGCAGTTGGATGGACTCAGACAAAGCAATCAATTCATTCGCGAACTGGCCAGCGCGATCTTGCCGGTCAACAGCGGCTTCGAAAGTGTCTTGAGCCTGGCCCATCGGGTGTACGACCGGCATTGCCCGCCCCGCGCGAGTTTGCCGGCTCGGCGCAGCCACGATCAACAGACGAGAATGAGTGCGTAGAACGATCGGCCTTTGCCACGAACCATGTGGAGACAACCGCCCTCGGTTGTCTAGCGGAGCGAAGCTCCGCGAACGCCTGCTTTCGAAAAAACTCTGTCGAGCTGCGCTCGACTGGACAACCGAGGGCGGTTGTCCCCACACAGACATTGCTGGTTCCCGCCTGCTGGTTCATGCGTTGCGTTGGGGGAGAGAGCAAATGTATGCTTTCCCTCGATGCTCCGATCAATTCTCTGCTCGATCTTTTTGTTGTCCGGCCTGACCCTTGCCCAGCAGCCGTTTCTGTCGTCCGAACAGTGGCTGAAGCTGCGCGACGAAGCGAGTGGTGCGGCGCCTTACGAGAATCTGCGTTACCTGACCCGCCTGCATCGGGTGCCTGCGACTGCGGAATTCGACGAGGCCGCCCAGTTCATTCTGCAAAGCGCACGCGAGTACGGATTGTCCGACGTCCGGAGTGAGCAGTTCCCCGCCGACGGAAAAATTCAGTACGGACTGATGCGCTCGTATCTGGGATGGACGATCGAGGCCGGTCAATTGTGGGAAGTGCAGCCGCAGCATCTGCTTTTGGGAGACTGGGCAACCGACCCGATCCGACTGGCGGACTACAGTCATACCGCCGACGCGGAAGCTGCCCTGGTGGATGTCGGTGACGGAGCGCATGAGGCCGACTACAGCGGGAAGGATGTGCGGGGAAAGATTGTCCTGGCCGACGGCGTTCTCGCCCGGGTGCAGGCGCTGGCCGTGATCAAGTTCGGCGCAGCCGGAATTGTGAGTGACATGCCGAATCAGACCACGGCATGGTCAGGGTTGGATCGGACTATCGTTCGCTGGGGCCATCTGGATGCTCGCCAGCCGGCAGGCTTCGCCTTCATGATTTCACGCGACACAGCGGATTCGCTGCGCACCCGCCTGCGCGCGGGAGAACAGATTGTTCTGAATGCGAAAGTGAAAGCAGAAGTTGGCCCGGGACACTGGACGGTCGTTACCGGGGTGATTCCGGGGACCGATCCGGCGAGCGGTGAGGTTGTTTACAGCTGTCATCTCGATCATCCCAGGCCGGGGGCGAACGACAACGGAAGCGGCTGCGTGACCATCCTGGAATCAGCGCGGGTGCTCGTGCGACTGATCGGAAGTGGAGCGTTGCCGCGTCCCAAACGAACGCTGCGCTTTATCTGGGGGCCTGAGGTGGAAGGCACCATGGCGTATCTCAGCCGCCATCCCGATATCCGGGCGACGGATGCGCGTCAACATCCATATGGACATGGTTGGCGGCGATCCCTTCAAGAACAAGTCAATCTTCCATGTGACTGAAACTCCCTGGTCGCTGCCCAGTTTTGTGACTGACGTTGGGGCTGCCTTCGCGGATGTGATTCGTGCAGGAGCGGCCAGCTATGCCAGCGACGGAGCCTCTCCGGAAGCCGCGGTGATCGAGAATCGCGCCGGAGAGCAAGGCACTCGCAACCAGTTCCTGGCCGACGTGACCCCGTATTCCGCGGGAAGCGATCACGACGACTATGATTCGTCTACCGTTGCCATTCCCTCGCTCTACCTGCGGGACTGGCCTGATATCTACATTCACACCGACCATGACACGCTGGCCCAGATCGATTCCACAAAACTGCGGCGGGTGGCTCTTTTGGGCGCCGCCTCCGGATTTATTTATGCGGGCCTCGATGCGGAGCGAGCCCGCAGCCTGATTCCTTTCTATACCGCTCAGTCGGAGGGGCGCCTGGCGCAACTCTCGCAGCAAGCGCAGCAGATCGTAGAGAATCCCAACCTGAATCCGGGTGAGGCCTGGTACGAGGCTCGTAACCTAATCCGGCAAGGCCTTCGGCGCGAACTCGCAACCTTGTCTTCCCTGCTGGTGTTTAGCGGATCGAGTCCTCATGACGCTGCCGCTGAAAAGGCCCTGACCGACGAGGTCGCCACTTTTAATGTCTGGATCGATAGCCGGGCGAAGGCGCGAGGAGCGCAGGGCACAGAGCCGAAAGCGTCCTGGTCGGAAACGGCAGCGGCGCAAAAGATTCCCATCCGCGTCGGCGAATTCGGGCCGCTAACCTACCAGAACGACGATGTTCTCAAGGCGCGCCTTACGCCAGAACGCGTGGCGAAAATAAAATTGCTGGATAGTGAAGCTACGCCGCTACTCAACGAACGGAATTCTTCGGAACTCTATGCCTACGAGATCGTGAATTTCGTGGATGGCAAACGAACGGTGGGGGAAATCCGCGACGCGGTCTCAGCCGAGTATGGCCCGCTGCCGCTCGACCTGGTGGACGACTACCTCGGCGCCTGTAAAGACGCTGGTGTGATTCAGTGGAAATGACGGCGTAGGCGGGCGGCGGATATTCACGCCCGCAATACAAGTGGAGGGGGAGGGCTGAAAAGGCGCTGCAAAATTGGCGCTGCCTTACTTAAAACGACCCTTCTACCAGTAGGTAAAGTTCAGCTTGTCGAGATAAACGGTGTAGGGCGCTTGTTTGTAGTTGCCATCCATCTGGAAATTAAGCGTGATGCCCAACCATCCCGATGGAGCCGAATTTTGGCCATAGTATTTGTTGATCGGGCTGGTCACCCCGTTGAGCGTGATGGACTGGTAGAAAAGCCGGTTGTCCGAGGTCCGCTGAGCCTGGATTATTAGGTGATTCCAGGCATTGTTCACCGGATTGCAGGCAACGCCAGTGGAGATCCACTTATTGTTCACGTTATCCCAGATATCCCACTCGTGCCCGCCCATGATGCGGCACTGGTTGCCAAAAATAAAGCTCTTCCCGCTGAAATACTGGCTGATATCAAACTCCAGGACCTGGGATGCGGGCAGGTTGCTGGAAAAAAACCACACATCGTAAATGAAGTTCTTGAGGTTCGGCACCAGGGTGTGATTGTTGTCCGGAAGGCCCTGCGTAGATCCCTGACCAATCACCGGATTGGTCCAAAGCACATCGGAATACGGGACACTTCCACCGATATCGAACCTGGTCGAACTTCCGCTCTGGTTCATCGCCCAGGTCACCCTCGGACTGCAGTCGGAGCAGATTTCGTAGGCCGGAGCAAGTTCGCCCCAGCCTTTCCATCCGCCGCTGGCCTGAATGTTGGAAAGCACATTTCCACCCACGTTGACTTTGATGGGAGTGAAAGTGGCGCCGCCGCAGTAGTCCCACTCTTCCACGACCGTGTTGTAAGCCCCGGGGCTCAAAGTCACGGTGGTGTTAAGAGTCGCGCCGGGCGCGCTGTAGATCAATTTGTTCTCGACGTAGACACCCATTGCCGCCACGCCCTTGCTGCATGACGTGGCGCCGGTCGCGCTGTATGGGACCGCCGGGCCGACCGTGCTGTTGTTCGCCGGCGAAGTGACAAATACTCCAGACTGGCTGGGAACGGTAACCATCGCTGTGGCGAATGTTGAGCCGCCACAATAGTCCCATTCCTGAATCACGGTCTTCTGCGTTCCGGGATTCAAGGTCAATTTCGTATTGAGCTGGGTTCCGTTCACGACGTAGCTGAGCTTGTCGTTAATGTAGACGCCCATGGATGCGACGCCCTTGGAGCACGTGCTCGTGCTGGCGCTGGCGACGAAAGAGACCGGCGAGCCGATCGTAGCGCCCGCAGTCGGGCTGCTTACGGCGACCCCGGCGATGGCCCTTGCAGCTAGCCCCGCGACCAGGCAGACGTATACACAGGCACTTCTCATGACTTCTGGACCCCAACCTCTGATTATTTTTTGCTTTGCGAAGAGGCGCTTATAACCGACTTGTTAAGGCGGATTCTATAAACCCGATGCCGCAGGCGCAAGCGTAAAAACTCAGTTTCATCGACCGGAAGTACAGGTTTTACGAGAGCTTGACGTGGGCTCGAACATGAACCTTGGACATCAGGGACGCTCACTGAACCTGTTGATTCAAATCGGAAAAAAACTGCAGAAGGAGGAAAGTTAAAGCGGAAAGCGGAGAGCGGAATTTCCCGAGGTCGAGGATCGAGCAATGAGAACGCAACACGCCGCGTTCTTGCGCCAGATGCTGGCAACAGACCCTCAGTCCTCTTGCGCGACGTCAGCCAATGAAGGCGGTAACACAGTCACATCCGGATGCTCTTTGTCGCGCCAATAAACCTGGAAACATTCTCCGTGTTGTTGCGGAGACCAGGTGGTTCCGTCCTGATAAACAATCTGCCGCGGGAACAATGCCCACCCCTGGATGGCATCTCCGCCTTGCAGGTACGAGTTCTTTTCCAGCGTCTGCTCCGCGCCAGCTGCGATCGGGCCTGCCGCAGGCCAGTTGGAATCAAAGGGACGATGCAGATACTGCGGAGCCAGGAAATGCTCGGAAGCCAGGACCCATTCCTTGATCGGCTTTCCACTGGTGTTCTTGACGCGGACCGAGTATTTGCCTGATGTGTTCCAGAAATTTCCCGCGACAAACTTAAGCGGACACGAACGCGTCGGCGGATCATAAATGGTGAATGTGCTCATCATGCCCGCTTCCATGTGGTCGGCCACATGGCAATGAAACATCCATACACCGGGATTATCGGCCAGCATATCGACCGTGTACGTGGAAGCCGGAATAAGCTCTACCACGTCCATGTGCCGGGAAGCGTCCATGACCGTCTTTCCATGCCAGTGCGCGCTGTGCAGGTCCTTTTCGTTGCCCATGCCCATCAAATGCCAGCGAACTTTCTCGCCTTTTTTCATCACCAGGCCGGGCAGGTTTCCAAAAATGTAGCCGTTGATGGCATGAAACATTCCGGCATCTTTTCCGCGAAGTTCGTCGAAAATCATGAATGACGTGACAAATTCACGGTCCACATCTTTTGGACTCCCGTCGGGTTTCGCTTTTCCCTTCGCCGTAATAATGATCGGCCCCATGAGACCGGCATTGATCTCCATCGGTCCGGCGGAGTGCGGGTGGTACCACCAGACAACCGAACTGAGCTGGCCCGGGCCAGGGCCACTACCCGCGTCCGCGAACCAGTGATAGGTAAAGCGCCCATTGGTTGGAACCAGCGAACCGCGTCCCGCCGGCACGTAGTAGGCGCCTTCATTGTCCTTGTCGTAGCGCAAGCCATGAGGATGAATCCCGTGAGAGCTGCGGCTGCGGTTCAGGAAGTCGACGATGATCTCATCGCCAACTTCGCCGCGAATGATGGGCCCCATGATCCCCAGCCATTCGGGTTGCTGTTTGCGCACCGTGAAGGTCGCGTCGGTGTACTCGATGTAGCGGGTTTTCTGCCACTTGGTCTGGTTGGCCCACGGCCGCGGAATGGGACGTCCTTCGGTCAGGTTTAGATGGCTGGGTGCGTAGTCCCATGAGACATCTTCGGCGGCAATGTAATAGTGGCGGGTGACGGCCAGAACTGGTGAAGCGAGGAATAAAAGCAAAGACACAAGCGACCGCCAGGCCAAAGTCCGCATGTTTGCATTATCCCCGAATTGACACCCTTCGCGGCACCGAACTCAGGGCAGATGGTCCATGTAGCAGGGCAAGGTGTCCGGCTGAACCGGTATTTGGGAAGCCGGCGGCGGAATCAACCACGGAGCGGAGAAGTCGAAGAACTCCGTGTCCATATCGATCTGAGCGGCGTCGCGTGCGGTCAGAGGACTCAGGTTGAAGCGCTTCTCGATCAGCTTAAGTATTGCCGTGTAATCAGCCGTAGCGTGGGAAACGTAGTTTTTCTTTGAATAGGGAGAAATCACCATCATGGGCACGCGATAACCAGTAAAAACGAAATCGCAGTTCGGTCCGGTATGCGTGGGATCCGTGCAGACGTCGCCGGGAAGCAGGTCGATGCTCATGCTGGGCTTGATTCCATCAGGACTCGGCATGGGCTGCGGAGGGACGTAGTCATAAAACCCGCCGCCTTCGTCCCACGTAAGAACGAAAACAGAATCCTTCCAGTAAGGACTCTTCATCAATGCATTGATCAAGGTGGAGACGTACGCTGACCCTGTCTGCACTCGTCCAGCTGGAGCTGACGGATCGGTGCCCGGATGTTCGTCCGTTGCTTTGGAGAATCCCGGATCAATCTCCACGACTGAAGGCAAGTTGCCGGTGGTCAAGTCGGTAAAAAATTGCGAGGCTGGAGCGAAGTTGTCGAGATGCGAATTAGCGAAAGTGAACATCCCCAGTTCGGTGCCATTTCCCAGCGGAATGTTTTCATCGTCGGTTACATATACCCGCCAGGAAACATTTTTGTCTTGCACCGACTCAAAAATCGTTTTGTTCGGCAGCTGAGTCATGGTGGAAGGCAATGGGTAAGCTCGACCCGCCGAGGTCGCGGCCATCAGGTACAGCCGGTTGGGCTGAGTACGGGTCATGGCTGGCGAAAACCACATGTCCGAAGTTGCAAAACTGGACGCCATAAAATAGTAGTAGGGCAGGTCGGTCCCGTCGTAGTAACCCATCGCCCGTGTCCCGCTGATATCGCTGAATACAGGAGTTCCCGATCTGGCGTCCCCGGCTGCCGTCCTGACGAATCCATCCATGGTTGGCGTGGCGGCGACTGGGTCGGTCACGTTCCAGTCAACGTGCGATTCATTCCACGAAGGACTGGGGTTCTCGATGCACTGCGAAATCATGTGGAACGACGCCACCGCAGGACTGGCCGGACCGACATGGCAGTTGTCGGGCGGAGACAAGTTCGGATCGCAACCAAGGTTCGTGGGCGCAGGCTCCGAAGGGTTGTTGAACTGGGGCAGGCCCTTAAAATCCGGATGATCGGGAAATCCGTTCGCGGCCCAGTACTCGCGGAGCGCGCCGAAATAATGAGTGAAGCCGCGGTTTTCCTGCATCATGAAAATGACGTGATTGATGGATTGCAGGGTTCCGCTGAAGTTGGCGGTTGCCGTAGTCGCCGAACTAATTGAAACCGTGCAGGCATCAGGTCCGGTGCAGGCGCCGCTCCAACCGGAAAACGCAAAGCTGGCGCTTGGGGTGGCTGACAGGGTCACTTGCGTACCTTGCGCGAACTTCGCGGTGCAGGTGCCGGGACAGTTGATTCCGGCGGGGGTGCTGGTCACCGTTCCCGTCCCTGGTCCGGCGGACGTCACCGTCAGTGGGACGCTCGCGCCTGTTCCTGGGCCGGGACCACCTTCGCTCACCAGTCCCCGGCATCCAGCCAGAAACAGAATGCCGAGTACCAGCCCAGCGGTGGGCAGTAGCCTGCGCGCAGTCGCCATGTATTTCCCCCTTTAAACCGAAGACTTGGGATGACAAATCATAGCTTCAGGTTGCACATTGAAAGTTTAGGTTTAAGTTAGCGAGATTGGGCCGGGCTGGCTCTTGGGAGGGCCTCTAAAGGCTCAAGCACGTGGAGACTCAGAAGCGGCTGGATGCGGGCTGGCGCTCGGGCACGGAAAATCCGTAGAAGCTGTCGACCGCTTCGTCACTGGTTTCAAAGACTTCGAACAAACGATCCACCCGAGTCAATTCAAGAATCACTGCTGACGACGGAGGTACGGCAGCCAGCTTCAGATCGCCGTTCCGCTTCATGGCTTGTTCCATGCAATGCAACAGCATATCGACGCCGGCGCTGTCGATCTGGGTCACCTGGGAAAAATCAAAGACGATACAGGGCCGATCCGAGGTAATCAAAGGGCTCACTTCACGAAGAAAGTCTTGCACCTGCCCCAACTTCAAGTGTGCAGGCAGTTGCTTCACCACCACCGGTCTCGGAGTTGCCATGTGAGTCATCGATTTACTCCCTGTGCTTGCGCCGGTGTTGCCTGTCCGGTCGTATTTAAGATGCTGGATGAGCCTGAGATGCTGCCCTCTGCGTCTTGAAGAATCCTTCTGAGGCGGCTTTGGCGGACTGCCTGCGGAGTTCGACTGCAAAAGCATGGTCAGATGCGATGGCGTGCAAATTGGCGAAAGCTGCAAGAAAGATGTCGCGGGTCAACCGTTCCGCTTGGAGAGGCTCTCCCGCCAGTCGCAGGCTCAAAGAATAGATGCGAGTCGCGTGAGCCCGGAAAAGATTCTGGCATGCTGAGGCGTCGCCTGCTTTTGCTCGGCGTACAAGTCCCGTGCGTTCCGCAAAGTGAGGTAGGTTAACGGTCGAAAGGAAATTTGCCGGTGCAGCGGATATGGTGGCCATCTCTTGCTCCCCAACCACAATTCAACTTCTAAAACTATTAACAGGATAGGTGGAGAAGGCAGGCTGGTCTATCAGGGTGAATCTGTATCCACCCTTAAGGGTTGCTGTATTGATTCCCCCGACGCCGATGAAACGTAAAGACTTCCGTAGATTCAAGCGCGTTGCCTACAGAGTCGAGCCAGCAGATTTACCGCAACCACCGGATGGTGCGATCCCGGCGCGCCCGATAAATTCATAGAATAATTTATCCCCGCTATTCACCCCTTGCCAGGCGGACGCCACTTATAAGGTGTCCGCCTCTCGCCTTTTTGGGCTTCCAGCTTCTCAACTGAAGGACTACAGCGATGGCTTTTCGGATGGTAAACTGCGCCTATGGCTACCAAACGAAGGAAATCAGCGAAGTCGAAAAAGAAGCCGGCGACGATTAAAAAGAAGGCTTCCAAAAAGCCAATCCAAAAAAAGAAATCACCCGCTAAGAAGAAGGCCGTCCGAAAAAAGGTCGCGGTAAGGGCCAGGGTCACGGGCAAGAAGAAAACAGCTGCCAAGCCGAGGCCTGCCTCTAAAAAGCGGGTCCGAGCGAAAAGCAAGCCGGTTGAATTGTCCGTTGTGCGCTCACAGGAAACCAGGTCCCGCGCTGGTGGACAGTCAGGAGATCTGCAAGGACTGTCCGACATCCGAAGCGCAGACTCGGAGAGCGTGGATGAACTGCTCGAAGAAGGAAACGCATTCGAAGCCGACGTCGTGAAGGGCGTTGAAGAAGCCGGCAACGAACCTGAGCGCGAAGTCCACACTCACGAAGTCCTGGAAGATGACGTACCCGAGGAATACCTGGATAAGGATCAGTAATTGTCCTGGGTAGTCGCTGAATTAGTGACTGCCGTGCTTCGGCGATGGCGTCATACTGACCTTGCGAAGCATATAGCGTAAAGCGCTATCGGCTATGAAGAAGGCCAGCAATTTTGCAACTGCGCGCCAGACTCGTCGGGACTTAAGTCTCTCAGAGTTGACGCCATCTGGAAATTGCCTTCAAATTCAGCCATCACCGATTGTCCCGGCCTTTGCCGGTTTTCAAAAGTCCCCATCCTGAAGATATCCATACCACCCTCGCTTCCGCACTGGAATCCAAGCGCTGATGCCTAAACCCGCTGCCAAGCGCGACGAAGAACTGGGCGACGAGACTCGCCGCCTTACTGCCCCGGAGATTTTTCACCAGGTAGCGGAGGACGCTCGCGCTGAACTGAGGCGCTCCAATTCAACCCTCGCATTCTCCGGACTGGCAGGAGGATTGACGCTCGGTCTGACAGGACTCTCGGTTGCAGCCATCCGGGAGATTCTCGGCCGGGGCGGCTGGCAAGACCTGGTTTCCTATCTCGCTTATCCCATCGGCTTTATTGCGGTCATTATCGGGCGGGCACAGCTTTTCACGGAAAACACTCTTTATCCCGTGATTCTTGTGTTGGACGAGCGTCGTCACTTGTGGCACACACTGCGCTTGTGGGGAGTGGTCTTCGTTTCGAACATTGCAGGGGCATTCGTGTTCGCCTTGCTGGCAGTAAAGTCAGGGGCTTTGCGACCTGGAATGGCGCAACAGTTGGTGACGCTGGGTGTGGATGCGGTTGAAGGTCCGTACGCTCACATTTTCTGGAGCGGGGTAATCGGAGGATGGCTGATCGCGCTTGTGGCCTGGGTGGTCACGGCCAGCCAATGGACCATCGGTCAACTTGCCATGGTGTGGTTACTGACTTTTGTGGTGGGCGTGGGGAAGTTTTCGCATTGCATCGTCACCAGCAGCGAAATCATTTCCGCGATTCTGATGGGCCAGGTAGCCGTTGGCAGATATATCCCGTGGCTGCTGAGCGCGACGGCTGGAAATATTTTCGGCGGAGTGGTCATCGTCAGCGTCCTGAACTACGGGCAGGTCCGCGAGCTCTAACCCACTGCGGAGAAAAATCGCACCGGTTCGGAACGGATACTCTCATTCGCTAGAGTCCAACAGCCCGACCAAAATCGTGCCCTTCCCGAACCGCGCCGCACCAAAGTTTTAGCCCTGCCAACGCTCGCCGTTGCGTTCACCCTTTTTGCGTGCCTTCGCATTGCTGTAGATCTACGACTGTGACCTGCGAACCCGTCATCCGTAACTGCTTCCCGCCGTCCAACTCCTGGTAATTGGACAGTGCCGTCCGTAATGTGCCTTTCTGGCATACCCTGCATATTATTCCTTCAAGTATTACTTTAGGCCGCACGGGAGTTCGGCCTGATCATGTCAAAGGCAACGCGCCGCTTTTGTTTCGTTGTTACTGCTGTCGCACTCATGATCGTTCCGGTCGCCAGCCGCGCTGGCAATCTGACGATCACGCCAACCACCACCCTTTCCGCAGAGACATCGAACAACAGCAGCGCGGCAAATAATTTCGTCACGCAATCCAATGGGAACCGCGGCGCAGCCAACATCAGCAAATTGGATATTCACACCCTGCTGTACCCCGCGGCTCAAACAAAAGTCTTCGCACATATGGTTCTGTGGTTCGGTCAGCCGAGCCACATGAATGTGGGCTACAGTTCAGCGGACCCGGCGCAGGTCAAGCGGCAGATTTCGGACATGGTGAGCCGGGGCATCGATGGAGTGGTAATGGTCTGGTACGGACCGAACAATGCGGTCGATCAGGCCGCCAAGCTGGTGATGCACGAAGCTGAGACGCATCCCGGCTTCACCTTCGCCATCATGGTGGACAATGGCGCCATTCGTTGGTACTCGTGCCCGGGTTGCAGCCCGCAGAGTGCGTTGGTTCACGACCTGCAATATGTAGAGCAGACCTATTTCCCCTCCCCCGCGTATTTACGGATCGGTGGCCGTCCGGTCGTCACAAATTTCGATATCGATAAGTATTACTCGGTTGACTGGAAGGCCGCCCAGGCCGCGATGGCAACCGATCCCGTATTCCTTTTTCAAAATGGTGGCGGCTTCAGCCATGGGCAAAGCGACGGCGCATACTCATGGGACATCCCGACCACAAGCGATTACGGAATGAGTTACCTGGCCAAGTTCTATGCCACGGGCGCCTCGTTTCCCAGCAAGGAAACCTGGGGCGCGGGGTACAAGGGATTCAACGACAAGCTGGCGTCCTGGGGATTGAACCGCTCCATGGGACAGCAATGCGGCCAGACCTGGCTGCAAACTTTCGCAAGAATCAACGGCCTCTACAACTCGACCAATCAACTGCCGGTCCTCCAGTTGGTGACATGGAATGACTACGAAGAGGGGACAGAAATTGAAACGGGTATCGACAATTGCGTGGACGTGGCGGCCTCGGTTGCCGGCAACTCGTTGCAGTGGAAGATTACAGGTAACGAAAATACCGTGGATCACTACACCGTGTTCGTCAGCAACGATGGTCGCAGCCTGATGCCCATTGCCGAAATGGAAACCGGATCGAATACCCTCGACCTCTGCCAGTACTCGCTGGCGGCCGGAAGCTATTCGATGTTTGTGCAGGCCAACGGCAAACCGAACTTGACTAACCAGATGTCTGGTCCGCAGCGGTACACCCCCCAGTGCACCGCCCCTGCCGCGCCTGTAACCATTGCTCTCCAGGCTTCACCATCTTCAGTAACCATCATGGAAGGAGAGGAAAACAGCCCGGGTATCGCGGTGACCACACAGTCGGGATCGGCGAGCCCCATTTCCCTTTCCTGCTCTGATCTTCCAGATCAGATGTCGTGCGCATTCTCTCCATCGGTCATTGCGGCGAGTTCCACCGGCGCCTCCTCCGTTCTTAGAGTAGCCGTCACCCGCGCGCCCAAAGGAACCGATGGCCCCGGGCATCCGCCGAAGAAACCGCGCAAGATTGTTCTGCTGGGTCTCGCGCTGGGCATGATGGGCATGCTTGTCGTGGGCCAACTGGAAAGGAAACGAATCCTGGGAGGATTGGTGCTTGGCGGTTTGCTTACTTCAATTCTGCTCTTTAGCTCGTGCGGAGGCCTGTCCAGCGCGCCTGCCAGTCCGGCGGCCACAGGGGGCATGGTTCCGGGCGCCTACACGATTACGGTCAATGCGACTTCGGGGACGACCCGGGCATCGACAACAGCCATGATCACAATCCGCTGACTTTTTGCCATTCACCGAAGGGAGTGCTCGGAGCCGGGGGCTCTGGGCTCGCGCTGTACCGGCCACTGACGGCGAAGATCGCCTCGCGCTGCCCGGGAGACAATCTTCTCAACAACTGACGCATGATGTCGTCCTCGACTGCTGCCGTTGGTCCCGGCTTGATCACTGTCATTCCGCACAAAAGGCTCAGGGCAAGATAATTGGCGCGATTGGCTCGCACAAACTCG
Organism: Terriglobia bacterium; assembly: GCA_963795245.1. Lineage (GTDB taxonomy): Bacteria > Acidobacteriota > Terriglobia > Terriglobales > Acidobacteriaceae > JAIQFF01. The sequence goes on from CAWCHA010000004.1 coordinate 291,081, forward strand.
AGCGGATATTCCGGCTTTCGTTCCCGCGCCTGAACCGGGTCGGCATCGAGCAGGTACGCAATGTCTGGCCGCGGAACCAGTTTCAGCAGAAGGCGAACATAAGAGCGCGATATGCGAGAGGAGAGCGGAAGATTGGCAAGTTCATCGTAAAGATAGCGATCGTAAATGACGACGTCGCAATTGCTGCGGCCGATCCGGATGGCCACGACATTCAGCCAGACGGCATCGAGCAAATAGAGGAAGAAACGGAAGAAATGCATGTACCAGGTTTGAATATTCTTGTCGCGGCGATCGACGGGCTTGCCTGGAGCACCAACCCCTGTATCTCCTTTGAACAAAGCGCTTCGAGAAATCTCGCGGAACTCCCGCAGCACGGCGATGTCGTTCCAGAACTCCAATCGCCGTAGGCGCAGTCCGGCATCACTTAACCGCACATAAAGGCTGTCGATCTGAGTGCTTTTCCCGGAGCCATCGATTCCGGAAAAACTCACAAGCACGGGTTGCCGTTCTTCTGTGGGCACTGGCATTGGACTTGGGTCGGCCATGTTGAACTCTTTTTTATCGGTTACTGCTTACGCTTCCTACTGTGCCCCGGGCGGTTTGCTGGGCGTGCCCTTGGATAAAGCCGCTACCGTTCCCAAAGCTACGGCTGCGCCAACCACCGCACCTACGCTGATCAAGATGGTGCGACTCCGCTTTTGTTTAGCCGGCGCCAAGGCTGCTCCTGCGGGTCTCGAAACCGCGAAACCCGTGGTAGTCGTGGTCTCTGCCGCCGCCGTTCCGACTGGCTTCTGGACCTTCGCTGGAGGCGGTTGCGGCGCGGGTTGAGCTGGTCCGGTTTGTGGTTCCGCCTGAGCGATCACAGCATGATATTGGCCGGCCCCTGGGCTATCGGGCAGGGATTCCACACCGGGAGCGGGTGTCTGGGTCTCCTGGTTCGGTCGATTAGCTGGCGGAGCCTGCTGACTTTCGCGTGCGGGGCTTGGCTCCTGCGGAGCCGGAAGCGCTACGGCACAACTGGAGATCAGCAGCGCGAACGTCAAACCTCCGCCGGTCAGACGGACGGCGATACGATCCAAACTTTTCATAAATCCTCCCCAACCGCACGGATGCCCAAACCAAAGTGGCTCGTCATCGTGTGCAAAAGTCGATTTCTTACCGGTCGTGACTGAAATGGAAACGTAATGTCCTCGTGGTGTCATCAGAGCCGCTTCGCGCCAGATGCTTCGCAAGGTGAACATGACCGGTTGAAAGGATGTCCGTCACAAAATTCAGCTAACCTGTCATACCTCGCCCTTGGAGAATAGAGGTAACGCCGGATGTTGCTTGGCACTTGCTGATGTCACCGGCTCAAGTTGAATGGAGCCATAACCAACTGGCGCAATGGATTCGACAGTTTGTCCCGCGTACCTAACGCGGCGGTCAGACGCCCTTCGGCCCACCATTTTCGAATCCTCGACGTTCAAAGCGATGTTGCGCTTCACATTGACCAGGCGGATTCCGTCCACCACCGCGTGCGTCAGGTCAAGCGCGCGGCCTACGTATGTGAACGGCAGAATCGAGGAATCTTCCACAGCTGTGCCGTAGTCAACGAGACACTTGCGCTCCACGTTGCTGCAACGCGTAACCAGCGCCGAGGCCCGTACGCGGGCGCCCTGCCCGATATACACCGGGGCCACAATGCGGGCAGTCCGGTGAATTCGAGCGCCCTTGTCCACCCACACTCCTGGCCGAATTTCCCGCCCACTGGGACGAATTGCGCATCGTCCAAAAAAACTGTCGACCACCAGCTGCCGCAGGTCACGCGCATCTTTCAGCCGGTTCACATAGCCCTTTGTCAGGTATGCACCGGGCAGACTGACGTCAGACAGAGAATCCAGACTCATCCCGTATTGTTTTTTCGGAACAGCATTCAGGACCCAGAAATCCAGAGGGCCGTGCTGGTCACAGGCCCGGGTCACCGCCACTCCCATTTCGCGATGGAACTGGAGAAACTCGACCAGATTCACTTCCGCATATGCGCCTATCCGGATTAACAGGACCTTGTCGAAGCCTTTCTGCGCATGCTTCATAAGACTGTCGGGAATGAAACGCAAGGCTGCTGTGGAAGAGAGCGCCGCCTCGTTCACCACGGAAACCATCTTCACGCCCGTGCTGTGCAATCGATTCACGGTTCGCTCCACAATCGACTGGCCAAGGATTTCGAGCGGCGCAAAGTATCCCTTCGGTGCTGGCGCACCTTCGGCTGAAACCGGTTCCTCGCCGGATGCTTGCAGAATTGATCGGCTATCGACTACGAGAATCGCGCTAACGGGCACCGAGAGTCCCCCTGAGTGGTGGCTTGGATGGTGGGGTAGGCACAGGCGTTGGCTGGAAAACATACAAATTGCGAGTCCGAACGGACGGTAACCAACCCCTATCGGTCCCGTAGACATCGAACGAAGCTGCTTTCTACGGCAAGACCTCCAAAATAAGATGATTACGAAAATGTCCCAAACGAGTGAGAATTTCGACATTCTCTCGAACCTTGTCCTTCGGGAGAACGAGAACGGCCTGTCCGACGCATCGATCGATCATCAGGTGCAACGCGTTGCAGAGCTTGATGACCAAGGGTCGTCCAATTTTCTTGAACTGGCCGACGAAAACCACGTTCTGGTTCGAGCCTTGCATGTGCTGCAACAATCGGCCTTGGCGAATCCGGGGCATGCAGGCCTGGTTTCGTGGTGTGAAGCAGCGCTGGCGCGGGAGCGCGCCCGCATCAGCCATGCCGTCGAAGGCCTGGTGCCCGTGTATGCCGCACTGGAAGCGGCTGGCGCGGACGTCGCAGTCATCAAATCGCTCGATCACTGGCCTGATCTGGGATCCGATCTGGACCTGTACACGAGCGCGGATGAGAGCACCGTCCAGAGAGTGATGATCCAGCAATTCCATGCGACCAAGCAACCACGCAGCTGGGGAGACCGGCTGGCCAATAAATGGAATTTCAAACTGCCCCATATGCCCGAACTGGTCGAGGTACACGTGCGCTATTTGGGCCAGACCGGGGAGCAGAAGGCTTTAGCCAGGCGAGTTTTGGAGCGCAGTGTAGCCAGGACTGTGAGCGGCCACACGTTTCGGGTGCCCGCGCCCGAAGAACGCGTAATCATCTCAACCCTGCAAAGGATCTATCGCCACCTCTATTTCCGGCTTTGTGACATGGCGGATTTTGCAGTTTTGCTGAACCACCGAGCCATCGACTTTGCAGAACTGAAGAAAGCTGCCGAACTGGGTGGCATCTGGCCGGGCGTAGCAACGTTCCTGCTGCTGATCGCGGAATATGTGAAGAATTATGGCTGCGAGATCGAGTTGCCGCCTGAGGTGCATTCGGCAGTGCCTTCGCGCGACGTCCGGGTGTATTTAGGCGGCCAGTTCCTCAGGGTTCCGAAAGGGCCTGCGGCGGGGCTCTACGCTTCGCAACTGCTAAGCGCCGGCCGCCATGCCGATCTGCGCGCCATGTTCAGGTTACCCCTGTTACCGCCACTGGCTATTTCCGCACTGGTTGCCTATCGCCTGACGGGAAATGACAAAGGGGTGTGGTAACAGTTTCGCGCCGGTCTCTTGCTTAGTCGAAGGTCTGCAACAGGCGTTCCAGCTCTTCCTGCGGATCGTATACCAGGTGCCGAACCAGGTTGGTTCCGTAACGCGCCAACGTGGTCACGTTGGTCTCATACCAGCAACACTCGTTCATCTTCGGAGACAGGCCGCAGAAGAAGCGGAATCTGGAGAAGGTTTCCGGCGAAGCGAGCATGGCAGCCACCATCCGATGGTTGCCGTCCAGCAGAGTGAAGGTTCCACGCTGGTTGAGCCCAATCAGAAGTATGGCGCCGGCCTGCCAGCCTTCTTCCAACCGGCTGCGCAGTTGCTGAATCTTCAGGAGAAAGGCTTCATCGGCAAACCCGTTGCAGTCGCTAGAAGCAATCCGCCGAGACACTTCGGTCAGGCCGAAATTCCCGCGCGCTGCCAGCTTCCGCCACTGAGCCCGGGGAAACACGCGGATTCGCTCCAGTTCCTCTCGGTCAATTTCGACTTCAAACCATTGGGTTCCCGCTGGAAGTTCCCGCCACAAGGCACCATGCCGGACGAATAGCAGGGCTCGCCGTACCGCATTCTCTACCACATCGGTGAGATTCGGCGAACTCACGATACCGCCCAGGCTCTCCTGATATTTGATGAACTCCGGCTTGTGAAAATCCGTTTTAAGAAACTCCGCCATGACCTCGTTTTCCGAGACCCTGCGAATCGTTCTGATTTCGGAGATAAAACTTCCCTGGAGGTCTTCGGAATTGCTGAGCACATTCAGAACGAAAGGAACGGCCACGATAATCAGCAGCAGTACCATCATCACCAACTGGACCCGGATCACTTGCTCCAGCGAGGAATGGAACTTGTAGATGCTGCCAATCAGAACACCGCTGAAAGCCAGCTGGATCCACGCGGTGTTGGCAATCTTATGTGACATCTCGTAGGCGATGAATACGATGCTCAGCGAGTAAACGCTGGTAGTTGCGGCGTAAAGAGCAAGCAGGTAGGGCAGATCGTTCACGATCCCAAACTGCTTTCCGAAGACGGCGGTCCAGAGCGCCGGAGGAGCAAGCCACAGCATCACGGTGATGGTTGCGCCGATGCCTAACACCAGCGACAGCGAAGTCGCAAGCACTCCGTGATCGCGCGTTTTCTGACCGCGCGTGCCGGCCGCGATGGGAAACATGCCGCTTACCACAGACCACGAAAGCACGTAAATCACCCGTCCCACCAGGGCCACTGCGGCATATAGACCAGCCGATGCCGGAGCAAAGAAGTGCTTCACCAGGACAATGTCGAAATTGTTGATGATGACGGCGCCTACAAAGAAACCGAAGGCCTGCAATCCTTCCCTAAAATCAACCGAGATCACTTCCGAGTCGCCGTCCACCGCGACTCTCGGCGGGGGAAACGCAAGAAGATAAGCCATGACTACGGCGGCTGCGTTGGCGGCGATCACGCCGGTGACCCCGTATCCCATTACGACCGCGAGCAGGGATCCTCCCAACCGAACGACGCCTTCGGCCACCACATTGACAGCCAGGGTCCCAAAGCGGTGGGCGCCTTGCAGATAACCTCGTCGGCTTCCCAGGGGAACATAAAAGGCCGCGCCGATCGCCATCAAAGCCACAGGGATGGAATCAGGCAGATTGAGATAGCCCGCGATCGGCCCTCGAAACAGCACCAACAACAGGCCGGCAAGGACGCCGCAAAACCATGCGCGCCGGTGAAATCCGCGATAGGCTGAGCGTTTGGCCGGCAGCTCCTCCTGCTGGGCAACGATCTTCGCCGACACAATCTGGAAGGATAGCGTTATTGCGGAGATCAGGATCAGCAGCGTGCAAACCGCACTAACATGACCAAATCCGCTCGGCCCGAGATACCTTGCGACTGCAATGTTGTAAGCGAAGTTGATCAAGGTCACCGAACTGGATCCGGCAAGCAGCATGAAGCTGCCTGAAAGGACTTTGGCTCGGAGACTCTTTGATTCCGTATCTGGACTGGAATTCAAACTGTTGACCACTTTCCCACACTCCACCTGGCCAGCGGGGGGAACGCTGTTCAGCAACCGGTTGATGTAATCCTCGCCACAACCAACGTCCGCGGCGAGAGCTAACCCCTGCGCGGCGAATCAGATGCCGAAACCACTGGCAAGGCTGCTCAGCTGGCAGGCCAAATTCCGACCTCCCTCCGACACAACCTGACGGGCCGAAAACCCCTCTAACCGCGGGTATTCCCGCAGAACACAGTGAATGGCCAAGCATCCCCACAGACTCGTCTACGCGCTACTCTTACTCCTACTAGAAGGCTGCACCCAGCCCGGTATTCACAAGGAACTCGGCCAGCACATTTCCTCGCTCAGCGTAGAGCGCAAAGTTCTTGCGGTTTACGAGCCATGGTTCGGCCATCCCAGCCACATTTCAGTCGGGTATTCTTCCCAGGATCCGGTCGAAATCGGCAAGCAGATTGATGCCGCCAAAAGCATGGGCATTTCCGGGTTCGTCGTCGACTGGTATGGAGACCGGGAACCCTTTCTGGACCGGGCTTACGCCATTATCCAGTCGATTGCGGCCGAGAAGCAGTTCAAGGTCGCCATGATGTACGACGAAACCCAGCTGACAAATGGCCAGGCCACGGATGACGCTCTTGCCGCCTTCGAAAAGTTTCATCGCACCTATCTCGCGGCGGACGCGTCCGGTCATGACGCATATCTGACCTACAACGGACGGCCGATGATTTTCATCTTCCCCAAGAGCATGGAAACCGACTGGAATCGCGTTCGCGAGGTCACGAACCAGTGGGAGAATCCGCCGCTGCTCATTTACGAAGACCGCTCCACGCCGTTTGCCAGCATGTTTGACGGCTTCTACGCCTGGGTGAATCCCGGGAAAAACGGATTTGCCGCGGACGGCAGTAACTGGGGTGAGGATTACCTGCGCGATTTCTACCAGCGTATGCAATCCAAATATCCGGATAAGATCGCAGTTGGAGGTGCGTGGCCAGGCTTTGACGACAGCAAAGCATCGTGGGGGCTGAATCGCCACATTGCCCAGCGTTGCGGCCAGACCTTCGCCGATACGCTGAAAATTTCGCGAGAATACTCCCCTCTGCCGTTCCTGTTGATTGCAACCTGGAATGATTACGAAGAAGGCAGTGCAATCGAACGCGGACTGGGTAAGTGCGAGGCGAATAATCGCTGACCGGATCCAGAAGGACTTGTCATCCTGAGCGCACTCTGTCGCCCCGCGCAGCGGACGAAAGCATTCCCCGCCACCCCCGGCTAGCATCTTCCGGCGTTTCAATTGCCAGTACAGTGCACAGGTCGGGAACCCGCTTCGCGAACTTTCCTTTTCCTCGCGACGACAGCCCCATAGAAGGACCTACAGCTACACTGCGGGATAGATTCTTTCCATTTCGCCATTCTGTCCGTTGGCTTTGACCGAGATGGGACGTGGCGCCTGCGCGCGGTAGGCCGGCTCGGCTTCATAGACCTTGGAGACGAGCGAAAGCGGACGGCGCCTGACTTCGTCATAGACCCGCCCGATGTACTCGCCCATGATCCCGGCTGAGAGGAGCAGAAGGCTTCCCAGGAAGAAAACGGCTGAAGTCATTCCATACGCCAGAGGACTTACCGGGTTGCGGGAGACCAAGGCGAAAATAGCCAGAACGAGAGACGCACAGATCGAAAACCCTGCCAGGACGAAACTGAAGCGCAGAGGCTTGTAGCTGAAACTGGTGATCGCATCCATCGCATACTTGATGCGGCTGAGGAAAGAAAGCTTGCCGTCACCGCCGATGCGGTCGTGCCTATCGTAGTAGACGACAGCGGTGCGATATCCAACCCAGGCCCGCAATCCAGGAAGATAACGGTTCCCTTCCTGCAACCCATTGATCGAATCCACGACCTGCCGGTCCATGAGACCGAAAATTCCGGCGTTCAAGGGAATGGGATAATCCGCCAGCGCTCCCAGCACGCGATAGAACAACGGAAAGAGCATGGCCAGCGCCTTACGACTTTCCTGCCGGCTTCTTCGGACCGCAGTCACCACCTGCGCTCCGCGGCGCCATGCATCCACGAATTCGGGAATCACCTCCGGAGGATCCTGAAGATCGCCATCCATCAGCACCACCGCTTCTCCGCGCGCTGCCCGCAGGCCGGCGGATATCGCCCCCATGTGGCCCCAGTTGCGCGAAAGATCGACCACTACAACGTGGTTGTCGCTGGTTTGCAGGTTCCGCAGCAGCTCCAGGGAGGAATCTTTTGAGCCGTCGTTCACATAGACGACTTCCCAGCTCTCCCGCATCCCACTCATGCCCCGGAGCACGGCGTCGTGAAGTCGAGAAATTATTTCTTCTTCGTTGTATATGGGCACGACTACCGAAATCATTGTCCGCTCCTTGGGCCTGTTACTGATTCAGGCTCTGCCTGAAAAACGCGTACCTTCCAACGGACTTCGGTTGGAGTTAACACGGCAACGTAGCGCGTGCTTAGATGCTGAGTTGCCTGTACGCGATCATGATCGATAACTTGAACTTCATACTGAACTGTGTCCAGCAACTGGATCGACAATCCCTCTGGCGAGTAGAAAACAATTTTGAGGTCATGCGAAAGATCACGGTAGTGCATCCTCATCCCCAGGGCTTGCTGCTCGCGCACCGTATCGCTTAATTTCTCTTTCGCAATTCCCACGAAGGACGCATCCAGCAGATCAGCGCGGTTGTCCTGAAGCGCTCCACTCAAGGTTGTCCAGGCTTGCAGGTAGTCGCGAACCACTGCGCCCCGAGTCTGCGCCTCCAGCGTGCGCGGGCCTCCCGCCTCAGGATCCACCTGGACAGCGGGCTGCTCGGATTCCGCCGTCATGAGGGTGGCAAAGATGAGCGGGACACAGATGCAGATTGCCAGCAGCAGAGGCTTCGCGAATCCGTGCAGGGCGGCCTTCATCGCAAATCTCCCAGGCGGATTTCGTTTCCCATGACCACGCCGGTGGCGACCGAAATGACCGACCCTTCGCGGGCTGGCAGTTCAGTTCGAGCCACGTCACGTTTCAAGGGCACGTCTACCGTCGCTTCACTGCGGCCGTTGTAGGTTTGCGTGAACGTAACGATGGTCCCATCGGATACGGCATTTCCATTGCAGTCACGCACAGGTTCGGTTTCGAGAAGAACGCGCTGGCCAGACCGCCTGGCGCTCATTTTCAGATTGCACGGATCACCTGGGACCTGCTGCACGACGCGTTTGTTCGACACGCTGCCGGCACTGACCTGGAACTGTGCGGCTCCGGCTTTTGGGGCGGAATTCATCTTCAGCCAGGCAACTCCGTTACGAGTGGCAACGGTGCGGGTTTGCGCGGCTCCTGTGGCGTCGGCAAGCTGGAAGGTCACGGGGGCGGGTTTTAAAACGAGATTATGAAAAGTATCAAACACGTAAGCCACACCGCTGATTCCTTCCGTCAGGTTCACCGGAATACGTGAAGGCTTCGCCAGAAAACTCACGGAAGCCGCTTGATCGGCAGCCACAACATCGAATTCTGCTTTCTCTGTCGATGATGGCCCAACCAACAGCGCCATATAGTGGCCTGCGTTGTGAAGTTCACCTGGAGCAATTGCTACCGATGTCCCCGGCCCAACCTCCCGCCGCAAAACCTGCGCCGGGCTTACGATGTACAGCACCGTTTTCCCTGTCGCTGCGGTGGTAATAGAGAAAGCGCTTCCCGCTTCAACGGTTTTGGGAACTTGAAGGCCAGTCTCATCCGCAGCTTGCAGCGGCGCGATCCCGGCGATGAGCAGGGTCGTCAAAAAAACAATGGCTTTAAGGATCATTGAACACGACCCACACTGAACGTGCTGGTCACGACCCGGTAATTGTTGATCTTGTCCGCGAGATCCGCAGGATACGAAACTGAAAATGCGACCGGCGTCTGCGGCAGCAATGCGCGGTTGGCATACTGATCGGATACCCAGATGATCTGGCCCCGGTTGTCGTAGAAAGTCCCGAGGACGTGCGCAATATTCACCACCTGGCCGCTCTGGTTGACCAATTCCCCGGTCAGCGACGGTTGAGGCAGCGGATTCAGCTTCTGGGACTCGACTCCGATCACGGGATCGGCCGACGCCGCCACCAGTATTGAAGACGGCTCGATGCGGACGTTATCGACCTGCGCCAATCTCACATTCCGGAAATCGATGCGGAACGGCGTGACCTGCTTGGGCAGTAGCACGTGACAGATTTTTTCAAAACTATCCTCGGTGGCAATCGAGCTGCCATCTTTTGCGACCAGCGTTGCTTTTACGTTCACAAAGGCGGGAACCACATCTTCGTTCAGCAGTTCGCCAAGAATCACCGTACCGCCGCCACGGTCGATTGGATGCATGGCCACGATGCGAACATGTGGCGACTCTACGTCCTGAGCGCCCCAGTCGTCCTCCCCGCCGCGATAAATCACGTCCCAGCGGAGGTAATTCACCGGGATGACTTGCGGGGGAATCTTAGGGTCCCGGGTGATGGGCCAGGCCACCTGCCAATGGTCGCCCGCTTTTATCACTCGCAAGGTGCGAACATCCTGAAAAGATCCCACCACGCTCGACCAGTTCAAACTGGCCTGGAACTGCGCTTCGCTGGAATTGGCGTTCAGGGGGCTGAGATCAAAGCCGTCGATGATGGCATAGATACGAAGATTGGCGTAGCTTCCGGCCAGGTCGCGAACAAATTCGGTTTCCGAAAATTCACTCTTGTTGGCCAGAGAGGCATAGGCAGCGCCCCAGTTTCTCCGCGTGATCAGTTGCATCAGATTCTGAGCCGCAGCCTGCGCCGAATTCGAGCCCGACGGACCGTTCGACGAGACCTGGCCGGTGTCCGCCATCGCCGCGGCCGACTGAATCGGCCACAAGGTTCCGATGGTGATCAATGCGGCAGTCACAACCACGATGGTCAAAGCGAGAAGACGTCCGCTCACGAGAGTATCCTCCCGAGGACGAGGTCCTCGGCTCCGGCGGGGCCCTGAGCCGACTCTGGCTCACCCTCCAGGTCGTCGGCTCGTTTGTTGGGAATCAGCAGAAAGAGCAGGGCCAGAATGCTGCTGCCCATCGGGAGAATTCCCCACAGCAAGCCCTGTAAGTGGGTAGGCATCTGGGGAGAGTCGATGGGAACGGCCGGTGGAACACCATCCTTGCTCCATACACTGATGGTGCGTTCTTCGAGATCATCCACTTTGCGCCAACCGGCAAACACAAGCAGGGGCTCGTAATAAGAGTCGTGGACGAAAATCCATTTCAATCCATATCGATCCGCGTGACGCAACATGGCAGTCAGGGATTCGAGTCCCGGCTTCCCGAAATATTTGGAACTGGTCAAAGCCGCAGCGCCGTGCTCGGTTAATTCCGGCAACATGCGTCCGGAGTTCCACTCGCCGTCGACGCTGCTGGCATCTGTCAAGACTGCCAGTCGCGAAATCTTGTTGCCAAAACCTAGTGTGATGTAGCGATATTTATCGTGGCCGTCGCGATTCAACCAGGCGGCAACGTTATCGACCTTAAGGTCGGAAGCATCGGCGGGCTTGAGACTTGCCCATGCCACCGCCAGGGAACAAGTTGCCGCAGCCGCAAGGCTCAACCCCACGACGGCGCGCATATGAAAACGGTCGATTAACTCCTTCGCCAGCAATCCGACAAAAGGCAGTGCCAGCAAAGTCGCCCAGTAACCGAAGCGCTCCATGGTGATTACTTCAAACGCCCGCCCCAGTAACACCCGCCCAACCGGCGTCGTGCCACCGATTCCCAGCAGGAACGCCAGCCAGAACCCCAACAGCAGCGGACGCAGCCGGATGGTCGAGGAACCTCGAAGCAGGATGAACGGAAAAGCGAGAATCAGCGCTCCGTAAGGGACGACAAAAAAGTTGATGCCCCACTCGGGACTGAGAATGTAGTTAGCGCGGCTGGCGTGCGGAATGGGAGCCTGAGTAACCGGGTACTTGATCAACGCCGTCCAGAACGGCAGCAGCACAACAGCAATCGCGGCGCCGACAAAAAGTGTCACTAGCACAGTTCGGAAGATGAACGCCGAGGTTGACACACGCTGATTTTGTTCTCGATCCGCGTTGCCGTCACGAAACGCAAGCGCCAATACAGGCAGGGCGAACAACATCGATCCAAAAAGCAAGGTGGCGTGATGGGCGGCAGCCGCGGCAACTGCCAGGGTCGAGCCCTTAAGAAACGATCGCCAACTGCCTCGGCGCACCCACTGATACAGGTATGGCAGCGCATTCAGATACAGAGGCGCGGCAAACGTGGTCGAAAGCTGGCCTGCGGAGTACACCAGAAAGGACTCCGAGCCAAGAAAAACGCTCGCCAGGGCCGCCAGAGATGCCGCTCGCCGATCCACCCACAGCAACGAAAACCGGTACACCCCCAGCGCCAGAAGCAGAATCGCGACGAACTGCACGACCATGTAAGCAAAATCGAGTCCGGTGATATACGAAACCAAGGCCAGCCACTGTTGAGCCAGCGGCGGATATGTGGTCTGGGAGAAACCTGCATACCACTTGGGATTCCAGGGCTCGAACCAGTGGTGCAGATAGTGCGACGCGAAAAAGATGTGGAAATTTGTATCGTACGATTTCAACGGAAGCTTCATCAGGAGCAACGGGCCGTGAATGGCAAGTGCCGCTAAAAAGATGAAAGTGGTTGGTATTGGCCGCGGAGCGGTTACAACAGTCTCAGCCCTGTCCACAATTTCCTCCCGAGTGGCGGTTCGATTCCTGCGCGGTTGAGAGGGTTGCTTAAAAGACACAGGTTCTTCAAGAAATAGGTAGTGCATTCAGCCAACACTTCACCCCTGCGACGAATCAAAAGTGCCTCGTAAATTCCCGACCGGTGGTGACACTTTGAGTTCGCGTATTGGGTGCTTAAAGATAGGTCGCCTGAAAAGGCTGTCTTTATGTTGGCTTGCAATCACGGTCGCGCTTGGACCGTCGCTGCGAGCACAGACTGAGACCTATAAAGTGTCGCCCGACGCGTCCTCTGCCCCGGAGGCGAAAAAAACGGCTGGGCAAAAAGCTGCACAGCAAAACGATACCGACAAAAACCAGGCGCCGGCACCGCAGAAACCCTTGGGCTGGGGATCGAACATCCAGAACGCCCGGCTGGCGCGCGCAGCGGAAATGGCCCTCAAAGAGGGTAAGTATGCGGCTGCGCTGGACTTCGCGCAGCGCGCCACGCAGGGAGCTCCAAACGATCCCCAGTTATGGTTCTTGCTGGGGTACGCCGCTCGGCTCGCGGGAAAAAATCAACTCTCGATCGATTCCTACAATCAGGGCCTCCGTTTGAATCCCAATTCGCTCGACGGACTTTCTGGGCTGGCCCAGGTTTACGGCCGCGCCGGGCGAGTGGATGAAGCACAACACATCCTGACGCAAATTCTGGCGGCCGATCCCAAGCGCACTGGAGACCTGGTAATACTGGGCGAGTTACTGATGCAGTCGGGACAGTACCCAGACGCTTTGAGTACTCTGCGCCGGGCGGAAGAAACAAAACCTGCGGCCCGACTGGAACTTCTGATTGCGCTGTGCTATCGGCGTCTGAATCAGACCAGTGAAGCTGGCCGCTATCTGGAGATGGCAAAGCAGCGTGCCCCGAACGATCCGGAAGTAGAGCGATCTTTGGCCGGCTACTATCGCGAAACCGGAAACTACGACGCTGCAATTGCCGCCTTGAAACCGATTGCGGGCAGAAGCCCTGCTCTGAAGGCGGAACTGGCATATACCTACCAGCTATCCGGCAAGAGCGAGGAAGCCGCGAAGCTCTACGGTCAGGCCGCGGACTCCGCACCGAAAGATTTGGCCTTGCAACTCTCGGCATCGCAGGCACAGCTTGGCGCGGGTGCTCTCGATGCCGCCACAAAGTATCTCAACCGGGCTGCGGCGATCGAGCCGGATAACTATCGCGTGCATGCCATCCGCGGAGAAATGGCGCGTCTTCAGGAAGATATTCCCAGTGCGGTGCGCGAATACAACGCGGCGCTTGATCGCATGACCCAGGCACCTGTCGAAGGACCGCGCTACGGCATTCAGCTCCACATGGATCTGGTGGACCTTTACAAGAGTCTGCACGATGAAGAAGCCGTACGTCGCCATCTGGAAATCGCTCAATCGCAAATTAATGCCCAGGATGAGCGAGGACCATCCCGTCCCGACTTTCTGCGACTGCGGGCTTTGATCAAGATGAATGCCGGCGACCTTGAAGGTGCGGGGCAAGATGTTCATGAGGCTTTGGCGATCGATGCCCGAAATCCGAACACTCTACAGCTCGACGGAGACGTGCTGTCAAAACTGGGACGACGCGATGAGGCCATTGCGGCGTATCGCAAGATTCTCGCAATCGATCCGGTAAATCGGTCCGCTCTCACTTCACTGGGATATGCATCTCGTGAAGCCGGCCACGATCAGGACGCGGAGAAATATTTCCAGAAACTGGCGGACGCCTATCCGCGCCTGTACGTACCTCATCTTGCGCTGGGCGACATGTACACGTCGCGTCGAAGTTTTTCGAAGGCCGAAGCCAATTATCGGAAAGCTTATGACCTGGCCCCGGGCAACGCCTTAATCGTCGCCGGAGGCATGAATGCCGCTATCGAAGCCCGTCAGTATCCTTTGGCGGCGCAATGGCTGCATCGCGCGTCGCCGGAGATGCAGCAGGACGCGCAGGTCATGCGGGAGAAGGAACGATACCTGCGGGTGGCCGGAGACTATCAGCAGTCCGCTGAAGTGGGCCGCGAAGCGATCAAGAAATTACCGAATGATCGCGACGTCGTCGTGTATCTCGGGTATGACTTTCTTCGCCTGGAACGCTACGACGAACTCGGCGAACTTACCTCACACTATCAAGACTCGTTTCCCAAAGATGCCGACATCGCCCTGCTCAGCGGCTATTTTCACAAGCACTCCAATCAGCTCGACCAGGCACAGGAAGATTTCACCCGCGCGCTGGAGCGAGACCCAGGTGCAGTCACGGCTTATGTGAACCGGGGCTATGTGCTGAAGGATATGCACAACCCAGCGGCAGCAGCGGCAGACTTCGAAACCGCGCATCCGGCTGGAGCCGAAAAATGGCGAAGCACATCTCGGACTGGCCTACTCCAGCCTCGAACTGCATCGTCCACAAGCCGCGCTGCGCCAGGCGCAGTTGGCGGAAGGCGAACTGGGCGACTCGACATCTCTCCACCTGATTCGGGCCACCGCCTACGGCGACATGGGATTGCTGACTCACGCGGTCAGCGAATACCGGGCTGCTTTGAAATCTTCGCCTGACCAACTCGACCTGCACCTCGCACTGGCTGACAACCTGTATGGATTACATCAGTACCCGGAAGCAATCAGCGAGTTGCAAACCGCCGAAAAACTTTCCCCCGGCAACAGCGCGACATATGCCTTGCTGGCCCGGGCCTACGCGCACATGGGCGATCGCGAATCGACCCTGAAATATGTGGGCCTCGCGGAGAACTCAGGAGACAGCAACGTTTTTATTTCGACCGCCGACGCGCTCACCACACTGGGCGACCATGACGCGGCCATGCAACGTTTTGAGAGAGCTCTGACGGCGCAGGAGAGCGACCGGTTGAGCGTACGTCTCGCGATTGGCAAGCTCATGGCCGGCAATGGCGAGTGGGACGATGCGAGACGCCAGGTCGCACTCGGCCTGATGGAAGTACGAGGTGGACAGGCGCCCCCTCCGTCGGGAAAACAATTACTGCAGGCGGCCGATCTTTTCCTGTCAATGCATGATTTCGAACTGGCCCAGACATTTTTTCAGCGCGCGTTGGCTGCAGGTGCGCCGGAAAGTGCGGTCAGGATCGGGCTTGCGAATACCTATCTGGAGCGCGGAGATACACCTCGCGCCGCCGCGCAGTTGGCGCTCGTCCGGCGCTCGAGTGACCAAACCGCCGACAGCGAGGAGTCCTATGATTATCTGCTGGCCAAGGCTAACGTCTATCGCCAGCAGCATCATGACACGCAGGCTCTGACTGCGTTCGCGCAGGCCGCGAATGCCGCGGGACAGGATGACGCCGCGCAGAAGGAAATGCTGGAGGTCGGAGGAACGGAGGGGTTGAGAATCAATCCCAAGGTAAGTTTTCAGTCGAACTTTTCCGTGGCTCCCATTTTCGAGGATACGACCATCTACGCATTGGACACGAAACTCGGCGTCACCAACACCGCAGGTGATCAAGGATTGTTGCCGCTGCCCCGTTCTTCACTTGAAACCCAATGGACCGGCGCTTATCGCCTCCACTTGAACAATCTGCCCGATGCTTCCGGCTTCTTCCAGGTGCGAAACAGCCGGGGCGAAATATCGGTACCCAGCGTGAACGAAATCGTCGACCGCAATACCACCGATTACAGCTTCAATTTCGGATTGAACCCAACTTTCCACCTGGGCAACAACGTGTTCACGTTCAACACCGGAATTCAGGAGACGGTCCGGCGCGACTCCGAAGATCCGCGCGACATGAACCAGAATCTCTTTCGGCAATTCGTTTACATGTCAACCAGTTCATTCTTCAACATCATTTCGGTGAATGGATATGCGATCCGCGAGGCTGGGCCTTTCACTCTGAGCAATTTGTCGTCGCGAGACCTGGGCAGCCAGCTTAACTTCCGCATTGGAAGGCCATGGGGCAGAACCGCGCTGCTGACCGGATACGGAGTTCGTGACCTGCAATTCAAACCAACTATTCGTGAATTCTTTTTTACGTCCTCCTATGTGGGCATCGAGCGAAAAGTTTCGGACACTCTCAGTTTCAAGGTGGTGGCCGAACATTTGCGTGCCTGGCGGGTGGAAGGCACTCAATATGCCATTGCGCAGGCATTGCGCCCGGCTGGAAGTGTGTCGTATTCGCCCACGCGCAACTGGAGCCTGGAAGGGACCGTCGCTTATTCCCGCAACATGGGATTCCACGTTTACGACGCGGTCCAGAGTTCGTTTGCAGTTTCTTACGGTATGCCGGTAGGACGCGCGTTTAAAGACGGCGGCAACGAATTGATGCTGCGTTATCCGGTCCGCTTCTCTTTCGGAATGCAGCAGGAAAGTTTTTTCAATTTCACAGGCGGAAACAATCAGCAGTTCAGACCGTTTTTCCAGGTCAGCCTTTTTTAAGACAATAAGTTGTTCAGAGAATGAACTAATGCGAATCTGTCTGGTTGCGACATTCCCTCCGAGCGGGCGCCAGTTGAACGAATACGCCTTCCACATTGCGCGCGAGCTGCGGCGCAATCCGATGATCCACCTGACTATCCTGGCGGACGAATTGGCGGACTATCAGTTCGCGACCGATGGCGAAGGCAAGCCTGTGAGTTCAGGATCTCAGACCGAGCTTCCTGGCTTCGATGTGATCCGCTGCTGGAAATTCAACGACCTCACCACGCCGGTGCGACTGCTAAGAGCCATACGAAAGTGCCAGCCGGATATTGTATGGTTCAACCTGGTGTTCTCCTCTTTTGCAACGCAGGACCATCCCGTAGCTGCATTCGCCGGCCTCTCCGTACCGGCACTCACGCGCGCCATGGGATACCGCACGCACGTTACCCTGCACCACATCATCGAGCACGTTGATTTCGCCAGCGCCGGAGTTAAACAGGAGAGACTGTTTCGCCTGGGCAGCGACATGGCCACGCGTGTCTTGCTGAAGGCTCACTCAGTGTCCGTTCTGCTTTCGGGCTACCAGCGAACGCTGATAGAAAAATACTCGGCTCAAAATGTCCTGCTGGGTACTCACGGTGTTTTTGAGCCGCGTCCAACGCCGCCTGATTTTTCGCTGCGAGGAAATCCGGACCAGCGCATTCTGGCCATCGGGCATTGGGGCACATACAAGCGCCTCGAAACCCTGATGGAAGCATTCCCGCGAGTCTTGCGCGAAGTACCGAATGCGCGTCTGGTCGTCGCAGGCGCTAATCATCACACCAAGCCAGGATATTGGGAGTCGATACGAGAGGCGCAACGCGGAAACTCCCGAATCGAATTCCGCGGTTACGTGGCCGAAGAGGACATTCCTGATCTCTATCGTACGACCAGCATTGTCGCGTTGCCTTACGACTCTGCCACCGGATCGAGCGGCCCGGCCCATCAGGCTTGTGAGTATGGGGTGCCGATCATCTCGGCCGATATTCCTGATTTTCGCAGGATGGCCGAGGACGAGGATATGTCCATCTGCTTCTATAAACCGGGCGACGCAGAGGACCTGGCGGACAAGCTGATCGAGATTCTGCAATCTCCGGAGCAGCAGCGGCAACTGGCGCATCACAACTTCTCTGCTGCAATGCGAATGACGATGCCCAGCGTGGTCCGCCACTATTTACGCTGGTTCGAACTGTCCCGGCACAAGCAGACTGCCAGCGGCCTGGTCAGGTTCCCGCTCTTTCACTCCCGGCGTGCACTCTCAAGGCGCTCCGCTATCCTGCGGCAAGCTTCCAAGTCTTCATGGAATTGGTCTCTGAAGTCCATCTCGATGCAAGGCGATGCGGCAGATGGAGATGACGGGAATCCACTCGAGAAAACTTCGATTCCCGGGGACTAAAATTAGCGCAAGCTTCGCTCCGCCCTGAAAATGAGTAACGGACCATGTGGGGCCGGGTCTCCGACCCGGCCGTGCCGGGCACAACTCGGCTGGTCTCTTCTCTTTTTCTGAAGATCTGGGGCTTGATCGAAGCCCTAATCAATGCGCAATGCGCCGCCCGAGTTGCGCTCGGCATGGACGGGTCGGAGACCCGTCCATGCACCGCCTCTGTTATCGGCAAAACCAATTACTGCTGCGGCATTGGAGTGTTGTTTTGGGGCTGCATAGGCTGCGTAGTGTGGGGATCCACAGACTGGGGTTGCGACGGCTCTTCGTCCACCGGTTTTCCGTCGCGGCGCTTGAGTTCGATGGGACCGGTCTGACGGCGCCGGGCTTCGCTTTCTTGCCCGATCTTGACTCCTACATTCTGGTTGCTGTCATCCGCTACCTCGAACAACTTCATTCCTTCAGCGGACTGGCGGGTGGCCAGACCCACTCGCGCATTCGCGCGTTCCGCACTCCGCGCTTGTTCGTAGAAGACCTGGGCTGTTTCGAGGTCCCCATCGATCTCGGCGAGGTAGCCGAGATTGTTGAGCGTGAAAGCGCTTTGGGGATCAAGCTTGTATGCCTCAAGGAAAGCCTGACCTGCCGCATGGCGATCGTTGCGATTCAGCGCCGCTACGCCGCGCAGATTCAGCAGGGACGCCCTTTCTTCCGGACCTGCGTCGGTCTGCATACGTTTCCTCAGCTCTTTGGCGGTTTCAGCCGCCATCTCGCTGACCGGCTTGCCTCTCAAGGTTCCGTTCTCCGTTACCACCACCTCTTCCGCTGAGTGCAGATTGGCAGACTGGTTGTAATACTTCAGGGCGCCCTCGAAATCGCCCTCGGCTTCTTTCACGACTCCCATATTGTTCAGAGTGAATGGATTTTTTGGATCCATGGTCAAGGCATGCAGCAGAAGGGCATCCGCCTCGACAGCGCGACCCTCCGAGAGCAACCGCACGGCTGAAACATTGCTCTGGTTGATTTCCATGGGAATGTCATGCGCGTTGTTGACCGCGCTGAGAAACGACTGGCCTTCAATGTGCGAAGAGCTGGCCCGATCCACTACCGCGTCGGTTCCCAAGCGTGCCGCCAGGGAGTAGAAGTGTTGGGCCTCCTTGGCTTTGCCCTCGAGTTCGGAGACGTAGCCCATGTTGTTCAGGGTAAAAGGATCATCCGGATCTAGGAGATAAGCCCGGTAGAACAGCGATTTCGCCTTTTCTACATTGTTCTTGCGTGCGGCCTCAACTCCGTCGCGGTTTAAGCGCTGAACCGGAGTCAGCTTGCTGCGCTTGGGCAAACTGATCTTCCAATCGCCTGCCTGGGCGGCCTGTGCAATCCAAAGGGTACAGACGCATACCGCCACCAGTCCTGGTTTCCACGCCATTCGGAGCCTTCCCTATTCGCTTGAGACTGGGCTTTCGCCGGTTGCTTTTGATGCGCAGGGCTGTTTGGTGTTGTTCGGAAAGCTGTAATTTTTTTCTTTCTTGAGACTGCTTTCGGACAGATTCAGGCATCGAAATAAAGCTTTTGGAACGCCGTTTCTTGTCAGCACTTTAGGTTTCAGAAAATCCAGGTGTAGCCGGTCTTGTATGAGCCGACTTCTATTATGAGACGACTTCTTGCGCTATTTCTTGCCAGCGGAGCGGCCTTCGCCCAGGCACCCTCTCCGTCCTCCTCGATGGCGGTCATCGGGCCGAATTCGGATGTTGCGGCCTCAAAGCCGGCACCCGACAGTGACCGACTGTGGCTCGATTTACTGCCCCAGGCAAAGGGCAAGACAACACTGATGGGCGGCACGATTCGAAATCTGGACTATGTGCGCGACAAGGTCACCGTCCGGGTTTTCGGTGGGCGGGATGTCGTGATCCTTTACGACGATCGCACCAAGTTTTATCGCGACGGGCTGGCAGCTTCTGCCCGTGAGCTCCAGACCGGTTCGCGGATTTATGTGGATACCGCCATGGCCGGATCCGACATTTTTGCCCGCAGTATACGGATCCTCACTCAAAGCGCGAACGGCGAGAGCAATGGTCAGATCGAAAGCTACGATCCCAACAGCGGTGAATTGGTAGTGCGCGACATTCTGGCCACCGAGCCGGCTAAGTTTCAGCTGGCTCCAAACGCCAGCATTCTGCGCGACGGCCGTCCGACCTCGAATGCGGACCTGCACCCGGGCACTTTAATAAGCCTGAAGTTTGGTCCGGCGGCAAAAGGGCCGGGCCTGGTGCGTGAAATCTCGATTCTTGCCGAACCCGGCAGCGAATTCATATTCGTCGGCCGCGTGACTCATCTGGACGTGCACGCAGGTCTGGTCGTGCTGGTGGATCCGCGGGACTCGAAGAGTTACGACATTCATTTTGATCCGGCAATGTCCGACGTGGAGGACAGCCTTCAGGAGGGCATGGACATCACCGTAACCACGAACTTCGATGGCGCCAATTACACAGCGAAGTCCATCGTCGTGAACCCTGCTCCAGCCAAATAGATTTGGCGTAGATAGATTTTATGTGGCTGAAAGTTAGTGTGGCTGAGATTTAATGTGGTCGGCGCGAGCGACCTCGCCCGCAGATTCTCTCAGGATTGAAAAAGCCAGGAAGCTTAACTTCAAAAGCCGTGGGCGAGGTCGCCCGCGACCACACTAAACTGCGACCACACCATACACAAATGCTAGGCTGAGACTCGTCTCATCCAGAAACTTGAAGGCCATACGCGGTCGCGATCGCGGGTAGGCAGGTACTGGCGAACGCCCTTCTTCATGTCCCGGTAGCTGTGTTCCCAGCGCGGAAAACTCTCCATCAGAATTTCGGGATGGTACTGCTGCATCGCGCTACTGCCCCACAACACGTCAAATTGCGGGTTGAACGTAAGAAATGCCTGCAGCAAATATTGTTCGGACCAGAAGCATAGATTCGTCAGCACAGCATCGCGCGGATAGTCCGATGGCAGGAAGATGTCGTGTACGTGCACGATCACTCCCGGATGCAGCCGCGGAAGTATTTCCAGATATTCACGCACCACATCACTGCCAACGCTGACGACGTGGCTCGAATCCAGAAACAGAATGTCTCCGTCGCGCAGCGAAAGGAACAGATCCATATCCACGTCCTGAATGCGAGTGGAAATAAGATTCGTGATTCCTTTCAAAGCCGGGCTGGGAAAGGGTTCCACCGTGATCAGTTCGCCCTCGCGATTGTCCCGGAGGCTATTTTCCCTCAGCGCCGCCGCCATAATACGGGTGCTGAAACCGCCTCCGACTTCGATGATCCGGGAAGGCTTGAAATGACGCACAAAGGAGTAGGCCATTTCGGCGTCAACTGTTTCAAAAAGTCCGTTGTTGTAGTGATATTCAGTGGATCCTGCGGCCTGGACAGGGAAAGTCCACTCTGCCTGATACAGCGCACTCAATTGCTGAACCAGCCTCACCTGGTTGTCCATGCGCAGGTCGAGACCGACCGCAGGGGAATTATCCTGCCAGGCTCGCGATTCAAGGTCCCGCATATCCGGGACCGGCCAGTAAAAATGATTGGGAATGACCGTGATCCCCAGACGCTGCAAGGCTCGAAAGCTGCCCAGCATCATTTTTAGAACAACTTCACTCTCGCGCGCTCTGCGAAGCATACGGTTTAAGCGCTCGCGCGCCGCAGAGGAGCCATTGTTGCCATTCGCGTGTGGCGTAGTAGTTCCCATCGGCTGGGGCAAAGGCGTGCCAGGGGTCTCAATCTGTGGAATTTCCGAAGCACGCGCAAGACTGTTCATAGTTGCCTTCCGATGTTCGATTGCACTGCTGGAGTTGCACGCTGCGTTCACGAATCGCAACATTAGATGTCAAATTCAGGGAAGAGATGCTCATCTCCGGCTGAATCGGGCAGGAAAATAACATCCTCTCTCTGCGGCGTTGTGGCCCTCGTGCCAACCCGTAACAAAAGGAGGGAGAGCCGCCAACTTCATGCAGAAAAAGGACTTCGAGAGACATGATGGCCATTGGGGCGGCAAATGATTCACTGCGATGATGCCGCACACGAGGTAGACGTTGCCGCTCAAGGTTCACGTTGTCCGCTGTCGCGTTGTCCGTGGTGGTTGCGGAGCGATACCGCGAACCTGGCTTGCACAGGAGGCTTTCCTCCGCATTGAGCCTTCGCCTTGCGAACGCTCCGCTTCCTCACGATAACAGTGGTTACATAGACCTCGAACTGCATCAATACCAACAGGTGGAGAAAGGCTGAATTTGTAACAGCCGTCCTTCAGCGAGGGCGTCATGCTGACCTTGCGCACATCCGGCGTGTGGTGGCTATGAATAAGCCCAGCAATTTTGCGGGGCGCGCGCTAGATCCTTCGGGACTAAAGTCTCTCAGGATGGCGCCATCTCAAGCTTGCATTTCAAATTCCGCCACTACCCAACGGGTGGGGTCTCTCGCCTTTCCGCCCACCTTACGCTATAGTTTTGAGTCCGGAAAAAGAGCGATTCCGCGAATCGACAGAGAGTTTTCCCCATGCCAGAACCCGAAATAGACCTGAAGAAAACATACGATGCGGTGGTGGTGGGATCAGGCGCTGCCGGCGGGATGGCGGCCCATGTCCTGACCACCCATGGCCTGCAGGTGCTGATGCTCGAGGCGGGAAAGAAACTCCCTATCGAACAGGAACTGCGCTCGATGGAATGGCCCTACGACAATGCCTATCGTGGAGAATTACCGCCGGATCGCCATGCTATCAGCTTTAACGAATACACCATCCGCAAGCCTCCTTATGGTCCGGGATTTGAAAAGTCAAAACATCTCCACAGCTACATCGGCGAGACGGATTACGTTAAGAACATCCTTGTCGATGAGCGGGAGAATCCTTTCACGGGCACCAACTACGCATGGGTCCGGGCGCGCTGCCTGGGTGGCAAGACAAACATCTGGGGACGCCTGGCTCTGCGCCTCTCCGACTACGATTTCAAGGCTAAGAGTCGCGACGGCTATGGTGAAGATTGGCCGATCCGGTACAGCGACATTGCTCCTTATTATGACAAGGTGGATCTTTACCTCGGCATTACCGGCGTAAAGGAAAGCCTTCCCTACCTTCCCGACAGCATCTTTCAGCGTCCTACAAAATTGAACTGTGCGGAAGTCACGCTCAAGCAAAGCCTTCAGAAGTCGGGACGGGTGCTCACGCAATACCGCGCCGGCGTCACCAGCGACGGATTGAAACACAACCAGTACCGCAGCCGTTGCCTGGGACGTGGCGCGTGTGAACGCAAGGGCGGCTGCGATATTCATGCCGCGTTTGACTCTCCGACTGGCCTGATCTATCCAGCCATGGACACGGGCAAGTTGACCCTGCGCACCAATGCGGTAGTCCGTGAGGTGACGGTCGACCCCAAGACGGGGAAGGCCAGCGGCGTGCACTTCATCGATTCGCAAACCATGAAGGACTACAACGTCCGCGCCCGGGTGGTGATCGTGGCGGCTTCGACTCTGGAATCCGCGCGCCTTCTGTTGCTCTCCAAATCGCAGCTTTATCCCAACGGACTGGCCAATTCCAGCGAACATGTAGGCCACAATTTCTGCGAGCACATCATGGGGCCGGGCGTCGTGGGTCAGGCGACCGACCTCGTGGGTAAGCCGTCTACGCTTGATGATGGCCGGCCCGGAGGCTTTTACCTGGCCAGATTTCGCAATCTTGCGGAAAAACATCCCAAGTTCCTCAGGGGCTACGGATTTGAAGGCGGAAGCGGCAGCAGAATGTTTCCGGAGGGCACGGACAAGCACGGCTTCGGCGCGTCGTTCAAGGAGGAGGTCCGCCAGAACCAGGGTTCCTACATCAGCATGGGCGCATTTGGTGAGGTACTGGCGCGTTACGAAAACTATGTCGATCTCGATCCCGTGGTGAAAGACAAGTGGGGTATTCCTGCCTTGCGCTTTCACTACAAGTTCGGCGACAACGAACACCGCATGGCCGAGGATATGACAGAAACAGCACAGGAAATGTTCGAGGCTGCCGGATTCAAGAATATCCACGTGAGCCGCCGCATCCTCACCGAAGGCTGGTCGATCCATGAACTCGGCACCGCGCGCATGGGCAACGATCCCAAGACTTCGGTCCTGAATCAATTTCAGCAGTCGCACGACGTCAAGAACCTGTTCGTGGTGGATGGCAGCGCTTTCGTGAACTCCAGTTGCCAGAATCCCACGTGGACCATCATGTCTTTGTGCTGGCGATCCTGCGACTACCTCGCGGACGAACTCGGCAAAGGGAATCTTTAAAGTACCGTTCTGGAATCAACATTCTGGAACAGAAGCTCCGGAAGGAGAGTCAATGTCAAAAGACAACCCGATCAACCTGAAGCAGGATCGCCGCCAATGGCTGAAAACATCCGCCACGGTGCTCGGCGCATCGCTCTTGCCGCTGCCCACGATCGCCGCGGAGACCGCGCCGGCAGCGGTCGCGACGCAAAGCAAAGCTGAAACCAGAACTGGCGCACGATTCTTCACTCCGGCGCAACACACTCTGGTCGAAGAGTTGTCGGAAACGATCATTCCTGCCGACAGCCATTCCGGCGGCGCGAAGGCCGCCAAGGTTGCCGACTACATCGAGCAGTCCCTGCGTGAGAGTTCTGATGACAATCGAAAATCCGTCTGGCGCGACGGACTCCGTCTGATCGATCCGATGAGCCAGCACTACAATGGAAAATCCTTTGTAGATGCCAGTTCCGAGGAAAGAATCGCGGTTCTTACCGTCCTTTCCGACAACGAGCATATGACCGATCTCCCCGAGGTCCGATTTTTCCGCGAATTGAAGGCGACGACCATTGTTGGCTATTACACATCCAAGATCGGTATTCACGACGAGTTGGAGTACAAAGGCAACCGGGTCCTCACCGAGTACGTCGGCTGCGACGATCCAACGCCGAAAGCGACTTAACCGCAAACTGAAATTCAGATCCGATCCGCTTGTCATCGCGATCTTAAGTTCGTTCGTCGGCGTTCAGTTTTGCATGAGAAGTATTCAGTAGACATAAACTCACGTGTACCGAAGGAGTCTGCCCGGCATGGCGAACAGCGGCAGGGTAAAAGTTGGAATCATCGGATCGCAATTCCAGGCGGACATTCACGCCACCTCGCTGCAAATCATGCCGGACGCGGCGGAGGCTGTAGCCGTATCCTCCCCGACTCCGGGGAATGCCGCCGCGTTCGCCAGGAAGTTCGGCATCCCGCGCGTGTTCACCGACTATCGCGACATGCTCAGGGAAAAAGATATTGAGATGGTGACCATCGCGGCCCCCAATAGCCTGCATGCGCAGATGACCAAAGATTGCGCGGAGGCCGGGAAACACATCGTCTGTGAAAAGCCGCTGGCCATGACCATCGCTGAGGGTGAAGAGATGATCGCGGTGGCGAAGAAGCACAGCGTGCTATTGATGTACGGCGAGGAGCTTCTCTTTACGCCAAAATATCTGAAGGCGAAAGAGATGGCGGATGCCGGCGCCTTCGGAAAGATCTACCTGATCAAACAGAGCGAAAAGCATTTTGGTCCGCACAGCGAGTGGTTCTGGGACGTAAACCGCTCCGGCGGCGGCGCCTTCATGGACCTTGGCTGCCACGGCATCGCGTTCTGTTACTGGTTCATGGACCGCTCCCCGATAAAGTCAATTTATTGCCAGATGGGCACGTACGTTCACGGGGACAAAACCCAGGCCGAAGACGACTCTCTGTGCATCCTCGAATTCGCCAACGGAGCCACAGCGTTGATCGAAAATAGCTGGGCGCGCCGCGGCGGCATGGACGATCGCATCGAAGTCTACGGCGATGCCGGCGTCACCTACGCCAACCTCCACATGGGCAATGCCCTGCCCACCTACAGCGAACGCGGATACGGCTACGCGGTCGAAAAAGCTCCCACTACAACGGGCTGGACCTATCCGGTCTTCGAGGAACTCTGGAACTACGGCACTCCGCAGGAACTGACTCACTTTGCCCGCTGTGCCCGCGGACAAGAAATCCCACGGGTTACCGGTGAAGATGGCCTCGCGGTCATGCAAGCGCTGTACGCGGGATACGCCTCCGCCGGCGAAGGACGAAAGATCATGATGCCCTTCCAGGCGCCTGCCGCCAAAAAGCCGATCGACTTATGGCTGAACGGCCCGGCTCGGCGGCAAGCCAGGCAATAACGCATCACGCAGCTTCACCACGGACTCCTATGCCCATCGCGGACAGAATTCGTCTCAGCCTCATGATGTTCCTGAATTATGTGATCTGGGGATCCTGGTACGTCACCCTCGGCGCATATCTCACCATCAATTTGAAATTCACTGGAACCCAGGCCGGTGCCGTGTTCGGAACGACGGCAGTTGCCTGCATGATCTCCCCTTTTTTTGTGGGCTTGATCGCGGACCGCTTCTTTGCCTCGGAGCGCGTGCTTTCCGCTTTGCATCTGCTGGGCGCGGTCCTGCTTTACTTTGTTACCAAGGCGACCAGCTTCGGATCTGTGTACGCTTTGATGTTCATTTATTGCCTTTGCTATTTCCCCACCATCGCACTCACCAACTCATTGACCCTGCAACATTTGAAAGATACGGGCCGCGATTTCCCCCTGATCCGCGTATTCGGTACGTTGGGATGGATCGCTATCGGCGTAACCATCGGGCGCATGGGCGTCGAAACTTCGACCGTGCCGTTCCTGCTGGCGGCCGGAGCCTCCGTGGTGATGAGCCTGTTCAGTCTCACGTTGCCGCACACGCCGCCACCCAGCAAGGGACAAAAAGTGACCCTGCGCGGCATCCTTGGCCTCGATGCCCTGGTCATGCTGAAGCGCCCGTCTTTCGCAGTGTTCGCCGTGGCCTCGATTCTGGCGTGCATTCCCCTCACCTTTTATTTCTCGTTTACCAATGCCTATCTGAATTCCCTGCACGTCCCTAACGCCGCCGGCAAGATGGCGCTCGGGCAGGCCTCGGAAGTTGTGATGATGCTCCTCATGCCATTTATTCTTCGGCGGGTCAGCGTGCGCGGCATCCTGCTCATGGGTCTGCTGGCCTGGTCGGTGCGCTACGTACTGCTGGCTTATGGCAATCCCGACAGCGCGATCTGGATGTTTTATATTGCGATTCTGCTGCACGGCATTTGCTACGACTTCTTTTTCATGACCGGACAGCTCTACACCGACCAGGAAGCTCCTTCGAATCTGCGCGGCGCCGCGCAGGGGCTCATTACTTTCCTCACCTATGGAGTGGGAATGCTGATCGGCTCTTTGATCTCCGGCCGAACGGTCGACTACTTCTCTCATACCGTCGGGACTGAGATAGTCCGCGACTGGCGGGCTTTCTGGATGACCTCCGCTCTGAGCGCTTTTGTGATCCTGCTGCTCGTCGCCGTATTCTTCCGTAGCCGGAGCAAGATCGAGGCTGGCGCACCGGCGTCGGAAGCCGTTGTGAACTGATCGGTGGAGCAGAAGTCTACTGGTTCGCCTTAACATCTCCGGCGCCTTGAAACTCAATATCGACTGAGTCCCCCACTCTGAGGAAGAGTACACTCGGGTTCTTCATCCCCCACTTTGCGTAAGGAACCGGGAAATGCGCCGAAGCGCTCCAGTGATCGGCTTCGAGTTTCACA
Organism: Terriglobia bacterium; assembly: GCA_963795245.1. Classification (GTDB taxonomy): domain Bacteria; phylum Acidobacteriota; class Terriglobia; order Terriglobales; family Acidobacteriaceae; genus JAIQFF01. The sequence goes on from CAWCHA010000004.1 coordinate 318,816, forward strand.
TCGACTGGAACGGTAATCTCGTGCTCGGCTCCATGGATCCCGAACATTCCGTGCACTTGTAACGATGAGTTTCCGGTCGCTCCCAGCGTGCCCAGGATGCGGTCGGGACGAAAAATAATCTCCGGGTAACGAGCGCTTTCGAGCACTTCCTTGTGCATCTTGCGGTCACGGCCGTCGTTCCCGCTCTGACCGCTGGTCGCATCGAACACGATTTCCCCGTCGAGTTTGCCCGACGCCGGGTCAAAATGGACAGCGCAACGCTTCAGCTTGAACTCGCCGTGGACGGTATGCAGCGTATCGCCCAGGGTAAACTTCGCAGTCGTTTGTGTCGGATCGCACAGCAGCGTCACGGGCTGTGCGATTGCACCTACGGCGAAGGCCAGGCTCAGAAAGCACAGAGCGGCAATCATCCGGAAGACCGGTGCCTTACGATGTGTCGGGAGAATCGTTGGCTTTGGCAAGGGCCCTGTCCTGGACGATTGCTTCATTTTGAATTTACCCTGATTCTTTGATCGTTTCCCATCGGCATTCGTGTCGATCAGCGATTCAGACCGCAAGTCGAAGTACCAGCATAGCCATAAACCGTCCCGGGTTTGTCACGATTTCATCAAGCTAATGTTTCCGCCGACTGTCGACGATTCGCCATCTCAGCATTCATCCGAAAGAAAACTATTTGCGGGCAAACCCGCACTTTCGGTATGAATCAAAAAGGAAATACCGATAGAACATCTTGTGATGCTTCCCAGGGGGTTTGGATGAAGAATGTCTACGAAGTATTGAGACAAAAAGAGTTGGAGGTTTCGAGGGTGGAAAAAGAAGTTGAAGCTCTGCGTGTGGCTGCGCCACTGTTGTCAGATGGCCACGAAATGGGGAACGACGCCACTGCAACAATGAGCGATCCGATCTCGCAAGATTCCGAGTCACAACCCGACCAGGTCGTCGGGCGCGAGAAGAAATGGCGCTTGCCGTGAATGTAGACGCGAGCGTCCCGCGGGTGCAGCAGCTTCACAGGTGCCGCAGCGCGGACGCTCGCACCCACATAAAATCTCGCGCTTGATAGCATAAAAAACGAACGCCCCGGACTCGTTTGAGTCCCGGGGCGCTTGTGTTTCCTCAAAATGTTTGAATCTGGGGATGCGGCGCAGATCTGCGCCATCGAGGCGGGAAGAAATCAGCGGAGAAAATTCAACAGCGGGCGCTGACGCTTTAGTGGGCCGTCCACTGCGAAACCGGGGTCCATTGCAGACCTCCGGTTAAATCATTTCTTACAAATGTCATGGAGCCGTTGATCGACACTTGTGGAGTACCCATCAGGTTGATATTGCCGCCGCTGGCAAATGTCACTGAGCCGCCCAATGAGAACAGCGTGACCATTTCTCCCGGCCCGAGTGTGCTTCGAATCGTGCTGATGGCCTTGCTGGACGGGTTTAAACCAACGGAATGGACCCCGCCGATGTTGATCTCCGCGGCCGGAGCAAGTTGAGTCGTGATGCCCGTAGTAGGTGGAACCACGAGCGCGCCGGAATATTGATTGTCCTGGTATACGATCTGAGCGAGATTCGTCCCCTTCACAACCGAGTCTGGATTGCCGTAGATCTGGTTGTGGGAAAAAACCACGCCCGATGCCACCGTGGTCGCAACACTCAGAAGATAACCCATACCGCCGTTGACTCCGACGTCCCCTTCGAAAGCTGTATCTTCGATGGTCACGCCTTTCACGCCGATGCCGGTGTTGTAACTTATCAGATACGCGCCCCAAAGCTTCTCGTGATGCGATTCGTGAAATGTAACCGAGTTGGCGCCATCGAGTTGCACCGCCGTGGCTGCACCCTGACTCACCAGTCCGTGAAACATGATGTTCAGAGGAAAGGCCGTGCTTCCCCCCGCGAGTCCGCCGACATAAATGTTGACGCCATCCCCGGCGGCCGGTCCGTCAAACTGGCAATCCACGAAACGCATTTGAAAGTTGCCTCCCTCAATACGCAGGGCATTCCCTCCCCCCGCGGGCCGGAAGACAACTACCTTATTAAACTCGAGCCACTGACTGATCGCCCCGAAATTATTGTTCGGTCCTCTCAGGTGCACACCCACTCCCGCAAACCCCTCGAGGTGGATGTCGTTCAGCGTGGAGTACCATAGGCCGGCGTTGACCAGAGAGCTGGTGTCCAGAAAGAATCCGTCCTGAGCCGCATTTCCAGGAGCTCCCTGAACCCGGAAGCCGGACAGCAGAACATTCGTTGCGGGAGAATGGTTAGCTTGAGGCAGAACAAAAACCGGAAGAGTCCTGCTCGTGGATTGCAGGGTCGTTCCATTGCAAGGTGAAGCCACAGAACAGGTAACCGATCCGACTCTCCCTCCCGACGCTCCCATGCCGACGATTTTCAGCGCCTTGCGCAAAGTAATCTGCTGCACATTGAAGGTGTATGGTCCCAGATAGATAGTGATCGCCTTATTGCCCGGATCAATGTGTCCCAGGTTGCGATTCACCCGGGATGACAAGGCATAAATTACGCATCCTTCACTGGGGCATGCTGCGACCGCTCCGGGAACGCCGTCGGAGAATTGCTCGGCAAAGAGAATATTCGCCAGATTTCTCATCCCGACCACGCCGTTGGCATCGGTGATCTGCGAGTTGGCGAGAGACCCCGCGGCGGAGAATTTCGGAATGCTGTTGGCGAGCGCACCCGCGGATGTTGACTGGCTTACCGGCGCACTGAGAACTCCGCCCGCGCCCGCAGGAATGGCCACGGTTGTGCTGGGGGCTGGAGTATTTTGCTGCCTTGCCGTCGTCCGCAGAAAAGCCGAGACCGGCAGACCCCCGAGTGTCTCAGCGTCCGCCGCCTTCAGGGCGTAAGGCACGCTGACCAGCAGCACCCTGGGTTGCTCCTCTTCGTCCGGCAGTTGGGCCTGCACGCCCAGCCAGCGCGGCTCGCCCGATGAGAACAAGTCCAGCGGCATGCCCTGGCTCATGGCTCCGAGCAGGGCCTCATAGTGTCCCTGCGAATCTAGTTGTACGTTTTGGGTTTCCTGCCAAAGTCGCTGGCCTCCGCTGGCGGCAGTGTAGATAGCGAAAGTAACTCCGACTGTGCCCGTCCGGGGCTGTCCATCGAGGTCGCGCAGCGAACCGTTAAAGGTCACCAGCCGCGGTATTTTCTGGGAACAACTGGCCTCGCCGTCCGTGCATTGCCCGCCACTCAGGATTCCGCAGCAAAGCAGCGACAGCAACAATAAAAATCTGGCGGAGTTCAGAGGTATAGAACGAAAGCGTGTGGTCCCCATTTTTATAGATCGCTCCCCGGTCTGGAATTGATCCGCGGTCACGCCGCTTGTTCCACGTGCGCTCCCAGGTACTCCTTTAACCCCTCTTGCCAGGGACGAAAAACGTTCATGCCGATTGTCTTCAGCCCTGCGTTTTCCAGAACAGAGTAGGCGGGCCGCCGCACCTTACTGGGAAAGTCCGACGGGTTGGCCACATTTAGAGAAGGCCTCAAGCCGGAGAGCGAAAATATCTCGCTGGCGAACTCGTACCAGGAACAGCTTCCTTCCGCCGTGGCGTGGTAGAGGCCGTAGGCATCGCATTCTGTGAGCTTTACGATTTGCCTGGCCACATCCGCCGTGGATGTCGGGGTTACAAACTCGCTGTCTACAACTTTGATGTCCTTGCCTTCCCGGGCCAGCTTGCGCATCAGTTCCACGAAGTTGAGTCCACCTTTGGCGCGGCAGGGATTTTTGCCGTACAGAGCGGAGGTTCGCAACACAAAGTGTCGAGGGCACACGCTGCTTACAAAATGTTCACCCGCAAGCTTGCTGTTGCCATACACATTCAAAGGCTGAGGACGGTCCGTCTCCACATACGGCTGGTTCTTGCTTCCATCAAACACATAGTCGGTGCTGACGTGAATCATCAGCGCCCCCAGGCGGTCGGCCACTCTCGCGATATTGCGCGCGCCGCATCCATTGATTGCGAAAGCTTTCTCAGGATTCTGTTCGCACTGCTCCACATGATGAAAAGCCGCAGTATTCACGATTACTTCCGGCGCGATGGCGGAAAGCGCCGCCTCGACCGAATCCGGCGACTCCACATTCATCTGGGCATGAGTCACGCGTTGGACAGTATCGCCACGCCTCTCAAATTCCTCGCAGACGTCCTTGCCGACCTGCCCTTCAGCGCCAACCACAGCAATCATCATCCTGATCTCCGGTTCCCAATCTATCGTTTCGCCTTAAGCCGCAACCGCCTGCGCGTGGGCGCCAGCTTCCAGGGTTTTGAAGGTCGAGATGTTGTAATAAAGAGGATTGTCCCAGTCTGAGAACTGGTCCATGTGCTCGATCAGGTTCTGAACGATGCTTCGAACGCAGTGACGGGGATGGAAACTGAGCATGTTTCTTGCTTTTTCGAAGCTGACTTTATAGTTCCTTACATCGTTAAAGTGGTTGATGTTGAGTTTGATCCGCCGGCCGAGTTTCTCTTCAATTTCAGTTTTCACCTGATCGGCAACTTCCCCGACCGTGTAGTTTCCTGAAGCCACGTTAAAAATACCCGACATGCGTTGGTTAGCTTCGATGGCTCGCACATACGCCGAGGTTGCGTCTTCGATGCCGATAATGGGACGCCAGATCGAGGGGTTATGCACCGTGATCTGGCCATCGCGCACCGCGTTGGCAAACATGGTGTTGATGATGAGATCCAGCCGCATTCTGGGGCTGTACCCGGATGCCGTGCCTTTGCGCAGCGAGATGACAGAGAAACTCTCGTCCGCCAGATTCATGACCGCCTGCTCGCCTTGCAATTTGGAAATCCCGTAAGGATAGACTGACGACACGGGCTTGGTTTCATCGTAGAGTTCGTTTTCGGTGTAGCCGTACACCGAGCATGAACTGGCGTAGACAAAACGTTTCACGCCGGCTTTTTTTGCGGTGTAAGCCAGGAACGCAGGAGCGGCAGCATTGAAGATAAAGTTCTTGCTGGGCGAATATTCCGCCATCGGGTCGTTGGAAAGTCCGGCAAGAAAAACCACCTGATCGTAACCGGTCAAGTCAGAGACTTGCAGGGAAAAAATATCTGCGTTCAAGACGCCGGTTTCCGCAGGAAGGTGGTTTCCAAACCAGAACAGATCCACCACATCCACTTTGTATTGGCGCTCGAGCAATTTGGGGATCAGGACAGAGCCCAGATATCCAGCGCCACCCGCGATAAGAAGTTTCATCTTCGTCCACCTGTCTTTTATCTTACGTTCGTTGTGATGGTGAGCCGCGTTTGCAATTCGTCAGAGTTCCTGGCGAAAACGGTCAGCGACTCAGAGCAACCTGAGATTCGTAGGAGAAATTTTCGGAGTCTGGAGAAGCCAGCCAGCTTTTGAGAGTCTGAGCTTTGAGATCCTTGTCGGAGAGGCGCGCATCTTTCACCGGCCAGGCGATGCCGATATCGGGATCATCCCAACGGATGGCCGATTCCGCTCCTCCGTTATAGGTCCCGGTGCATTTGTATTGAACCTCCACGTCATCGGTAAGAGCGCAGAACCCGCGGGCGAAGCCGGCCGGACCCCAAACTTCCTTCATATTCTCGGCGGATGCTTCCACGCCAAACCACTTGCCCAGCGTCGGCGATCCCTTGCGAATGTCCACCGCCACCAGAAACGCCGTGCCGCGTGTGACTCTCATCAATTTGCCCATTGGCGGCGCCCACTGAAAATGGAGTCCGCGCACCACCCCTTTTTTGGAGCAAGAGTGGTTGTCCTGCACGAATCTCATGTTCAGCCCAAGCGAGGCAAATTGGTCTTCGCGATACACTTCCGCGAAAAAGCCGCGATCGTCGCGATAGACCTTGGGAACAATGACCGCGAGGTCCGCCAACGGCCGCGACTCGATAACAAAGTTCATCTGCATTTCACCTATAGTTTGCGGGATTGGAGTGCAAGGCCGTTGCAACCTGGGGACACCAGATTACGAGAACGCATGACGAGAACGTATTAAGACATTCTATTACGAGACCCTGGTTAAAACGCCTACGGGAGTTGCCTCGGTGCTTTGCACAGGTACATACATGCCCAGCTCGCGATCCAGCGCAGGTTTCTCTCCGGCGGCCAGGCGAAGGAAGTAGTCTTCGTACTGATCCGTGATGTGGTCCCAGGTGTACTGTTGCAGGATCCTCTGCACCGCCTGCTGCCGATACCTCTCCGCAACCTGGGGCTGATCTTCGACGAGTTGCAGCTTGCTGGCCAGGTCATCGGGATTGTTTCCGAAGAGGATTCCGTACTTATCCACCACGTCGCGGTTGAACGGATTATCCAGCGCCAAAACCAGATTGCTGTAGCCAAAAGCCTTGAGCAGCGCGGGGTTGGTGCCGCCTACGCTGTGGCCGTGAATGTAGCCGTAGCAGTTGCAGTGGAGTTCCTTGACGTGATCACTGTTGCCCACATGTCCCAGAAAGCGGACGCGGGGATCGCGAGTTTGTTTCAGAGCGTCCACGAACGCGCTGCGATAATTCGCGTCGCCGGCAATCGCCAGCAAGCGATTGCTGCGCAGTCGCTCGAAGCCCTTGATGATAAGGTCGGCGTTGTTTTCCGGCACCAGGCGGCTGGCGATCAGGTAATACCCGAACGGTTCCAAGCCGTACCGCCGGACCGCCTCAGGGTCGGTTGACGATTCGATGTTCGCTCCGTACGCAATACACGCGGAAGGAGTGTTGAATTGCTCAAGATAGATACGCTGCATTTCGACTGCATCCGTGATGATTCCATCCGGGCATATCTTTCCCGCCATGCGCGCATTCCAATGAAAGTAGCGGCGACCGTTCGGTCCCCACTTTGAGCGTTCCCACTCAACACCGTCCACGTTGAGAGCCACGTGCTTTCCAAACACCCGGGGCAGCCCGCACAGCAAGGCGTTGGCTACGTTCGTGATCAGCATCACGTCCACGCCGCGAAAGATCACATCTCCGATGCAGGCCAAGGTGTGAGTAAAGGTTCCAAGGTTCTTGGTCTCGATACTCGGAAGATAGATCAGGCGAACACCACGATAATGACTCGGCTTCTCGCGAAAGAGACTACTGCGGCAATACACGATGACTTCGTGTCCCCGGGCCACCAATCGCGGCGCCAGCTCGCCGAAGAATGTCTCGGTACCGCTGTAGGTATGGGGTATTCCGCGGGCGCCGAACAATGCAATTCGCAATGGCTTAATCCTCCATTTTCCGGCGAAAGCAAAAAACTCAGGTTTCAAAGTTTCAAGGTTTCTAAGTTTCACGTTTCGAGATTTCGAAACATGAAACCTTTGAAACCTGGCCTTACTTCAGACGCGCTCGTAAACGTCCAAGGTTTGTCTTGCGGTTTTTTCGAAGTTGAACAATTTGCTTCGCTCCAAACCAGCTTTACTCATCTGGAGCCGCATTTGGTCGTCTTGCAAAATCTGCAGCAGAGCGCCGGCAATCGACTCTTCGCTGAGCGGATCAACCAACAAAGCTGCGTCCCCGGCTACTTCCTCAAGCGAGGATCCTCGGGATGTAATCACCGGAACACCACACGCCATCGCCTCCACTACCGGAAGGCCAAACCCTTCAAATAATGAAGGGTAAATAAAAACTTCCGCCGCGCTGTAGAAGAGCGGCACGTCTTCCGCGGGTATGTACCCGGGCAACAGAACGTGGTCTTCGATCTTCAGATCCCGAATCCGGGAGAGCACCGGCCCAAATAAAGAGTCCCGCTTACCCGCCAGGACCAGTTTATGAGGAAGCCCCGCAGCCCGGACTCGCGCATACGCCTCTACCACACGCGCCAGGTTCTTCCGCCCCTGCAAGCGGCCCAAGTAGAGAATGAACCCTCCCATGATCCCATAGTTGCGTGCCAGTTTTTCCTCAGCACCTTCTTTGTCATGAGGGCGGAATTCCTCGCTCGCCCCTTCGTACGTGACCGTGATCTTCTCCTCGGAAACTCCGTAGGTCCGGGCAATGTCGCGCTTCGAATATTCCGAGACCGTAATGACGTGATCCGCTTTGAGGGCCGAACTACGAATAAGCTGTTTCATCCAGATGCGCTGGCTCCGGGGAAACGCCTCCGGGAAATGCTCATACGCAATATCCGGAATGGTCGTAACCGTCTTGCACCGGATGAACGGTGGAATCACATGCTGCGCATGAAATACGTCCAACCTGTCTGCCCGCGTGCGCCAGGGCAGAGTCAACGGAATACGTAACAACGGGTGACCGGGGCGAAGTCGCTCCAGAGTGATGTGCCCGTTGCCATTGATTCGCTGCCGGGCCGCTTCGTGCGTATAGTACAGAACCAGCTCATGCTGGCTGGGAAGCGCTGCCAGCCCTTTGACCAGTTCCTGGTAATAAGTTTCGTTACCTCCCTGCTGACCGCCAAGGCTGTGAACATCAATTCCAATCCTTAATTTCGAAGGCATGGGGACGAAACTGGCAAATCATGCAGGTGCACGGAAAACTACGACACCAGCGATGGTGCCGGGGCAACTTCAGCCAGCGCCCGCTGTTTCCGGCTCTTGATTACGCGCCCGGGAACCCCTGCCACGACCGAATATTCGGGAATTTCTCCTCGGACAACCGTTCCGGCGGCAATCACGCAACCACGACCTACGCGGGCTCCATCCAGAAACGTCACATTCGAACCTACCCAGCAATCATCCTGGATGACAATCCCCTGCCTGCTCGTTCCCTGTTCCCGGATGGGCACATCAGTCCGGTCATACTGGTGATTTTCAGCGTGAAAACTCACGTGCTGGCCCATGATGACGCAGTCTCCGATGAACACTCCTCCGCCCGCCCCAATGAATGAATACGAGTCTAACGACGACTGTTTCCCGATCGACAGGCCTTCCCCGAGGTTGCTCAACATGCTGGCGCGAATAATGGAGTACGCGCCGATCATTACCTCGTCGCCAATCTCCACCCCCCGGCGCGACAAGCCGTCAAGGATCACTCCGCGTTCAATTGTGATTCCGCGGCCGAAGCGGATCATCCTCGCATTGCGCCAGGTAACTCCCGGCGCCACGAAAACACTGCACAGCCTCTGCCGCAACAGCAGGCTCTTAAAATTTCCGCGAACCAGCCAGGACAGCCGTCGCACCGCGGTCGATACCAGCACCCCTACCGGAATATTCGGATCGAGACTGTATGCGCGTCCCTTGATCCTGCCGATGAGCTTCTCCAGCAATCGGGTGAGCGGCGATTTGCTTCTCGCAAGTGGCGCGGGTTGATCCATTAATATTTGATATTGATATTGATATCGATTTCGTGAATCTCTACTGACTGGTTGGGACCGGCACCGGAACTGACTCCTTGCCAGCCTTCAATACGGCAGGAAGAACCGAACGGTCAGGATGCAATACCATCTCCCAAAACGCCATCACGCCTTGCGCCATGGCCCAGCAGGAACGGAAGTCTCCACGAAGGGCGAATCGCAGCGCCATCTTGGGCAGATAATATCCGGCAAAAATCGGCCAGAACGTCAGCCACTGGTACAGCTTCGCGTGTTTGTGCATTACCCACAGAAGGTTCCGGATCAGGGTAAAACTCCGGACATACTCTCCGACGTTCTTCTTGTAATCGATTCCTTCTCGATGCCAGACCTTGGCTGTAGGCACATATCGCACTATGTATCCCAACTGGCGCATGCGGAGCGATAGATCAAGATCTTCGCCATTGCCGAAAAACTGTTCGTCGAACATTCCAGCGGCTCGCAAAGCTTCCCCGCGCAGCAGCATGACGCAACCGGTTGCCCAGTCGAGATCGCGGGGCGTGTCGTACTTCCCCGTATCTTTCTTTCTCAGGTCAATGTGCCGGGCCAGCCCGGTCCAGCAACTGTAGGTTCCACCCACCCACCAGATCGCGTCATTGGGCTCGTAGTAGTAAATCTTGGGAGAAAGAATGCCGGCTTTCGGGTTCCGCTGGGCCGCCGCCAGAAGTTCGCACAGAAGGTTCGGATCGATGATGGTGTCATTGTTTACCAGCAGAACAAAGTCCGCGTCTTCCGCCAAGCCTTGCCGGATTCCGACGTTGCAGCCTGCGGCGAATCCTAAATTTCGATCATTCGCTATGACCTGGATTTGAGGAAAACGCGTTCGCAAATATTCGACTGATCCGTCTCGCGAACCATTGTCAACCACCAGAATTTCAAATGATGCGCCTTCCATGGCAAGCAGGCTTTGCAGACACTGCTCCGTCATCTCGCGGCTGTTCCAGTTCAAAACAACGATCAGAGTCTTCACGCGGGCCGTCTCCGGGACCTGTTTAACCGCGGTGGGGGTCGTGGTCATGCTAGGCGCTGACGGGCATTTCGACGCCAGCAATACTCCGGGCCCAGGTAATCTGCGGAGACTTGACCGTGTAACCGAGACAGCTTCCGTAGTAGCCGCTTTCCGTAGGATAGAGTCCGATACCGCTGCCGCCGCCGACCAGTCCCGGAGGCGCGCAATTCAACTCGCGCTCCCACCATGCCTGGTCATTGAACACGGAGAAGATCTCGCGTTGTATGGCTTCGTGCGTGAACAGAACTCCGCCGTCCACAAGTCGCGGCCACAAGCCTTTAAGACAGTCCCGCAGCGAGTCCGCCAGGTCCACATCACAGAACGCCACCGCGACCGGTTCCGTGAGTTGGTGCAGCGTATCGGAAAAATATCCCGGCACGAACGAGCATCGGTCGATGGCGCCGTGCCTGGTGATGTTAGACCTTACTTCCCCCAGGGAACCGCGCCACCAGCCTTCTTCGTAGGCGTCGGTCATGCCGTCAATGGTCGAATGAACTTTGTCTGCCGCACTGGGTTCGGGAAGGCCGGCAAAAGAATCGCAGATCACCAGTCGCCGGTCGACCAACTCGCAAGCCAGCGAGAAGTTGACCGCGCTGCCTCCTTTATATGTACCGCATTCCACCATCACGCCCGGCACATCCAGATTCAACAGCCTGGTAACAATGTACAACTGCTCCAGAAAGCCGCTGGCGGAGGTCACCGCGCGCAAGTTGCGGCGCATACGTCCCAGCAGACGAATTTTCTGCGAGGTCGTGCCATGCTTGGCTCGGAAGAAGCTTCGGAGTTGAAGTGTAGGTGCCGGCAGCAGCTGCATAGTTCACATATCAGGCGCGATCGAACGCTACCACGTCATGCGGTTCCTTATCCGGGTCATTCACCGGGGTGGCGCTACCCGGTCGCTCCGCCAGCATGATGATATCCATTGCCAGGTTCGGAAACAGATCGCCGGTGATGGCGAGCCAGGGCATTTTAATGTCGTCAGTAAAATGTTGCGGAATGAAGGGCACCCAATTTCCCTTTTGCAGGGCGATGCGAAAGCCGTGGTGGCGCAATTGTTTCTTTAGAATTCGCGGCGTGTAGCCGCGCACATGTCCGCTGCCCGCCAGGTTGTAGTTGAGCCAGATGGGATACATACCCAACACCAACCGCAGCCGGTTCTCAAACGACGCCAGGTTGGGCGTGGTGATGAGCACCTTCCCTCCAGGTCGCACGCAGCGATGCAACTCCCGGAGAAAGGCATCCGTGTCGACCAGGTGTTCAATCACTTCGCCGGCAAAGATGAGATCGAAGCTTTGATCCTTGAATGGAAGCGGTTCGCGGTTGAGGTCGCAATATTTGGCATCGACGCCGCGACTGCGCGCAATCTCGGCATGTGCGCGGTCAATGTCAACGCCCGAGCACGTCCATCCTTTGCCCTGCCAGAGAGCCGACCAGTCTCCGGTGGAGCATCCGATATCCAGCATGGATCCGCTCGGCAGCCGGTCAATGATGCGAACACACTTCTTCAGCCGGCTTTCGCGCAACTCGTAGGTAAATTTCGTGTCGCGGTTGTAATCGCTTATGGACTGCACCGGCGTGGGACTTGCGGCCATCAGACTTTTACCTCAGCGCGTTGATGTGGTTGCTGTCTTCGTTTTTCTGTGACAGATTCCATCAGCGAAATCCAATCGATGGTGGGCGATAAGGCCTTCGCGTCCAGATGGGTGGCGATGGCTGGGAGTGGAACCCAGAGCTGCCGCCGTTCACCGAACAATATCCGGCGCCAGCCATACATCCACGACTTCGCCAGAACTTTCCAGAAAAGCGAACCGGCAAGCAGGCTACGAATCCCATAAACCGGGTTGAACACCCGCTGCTTGGTGAGACTCAGCCACAAAGAGCAATCGAAATTGCCGCGACAATAACTTCGAAACGCGGATTCGCATTTCTTCAGCGCTGCCTTGCGCGCTAGAAATGTCAGGCAAGTGGACGCCGCCGTCCGCCAGTGATGCGCTCCAAACGCTTTGATCCATTTCCGTCCTCGGTGCAGATCGAGGTTGTAACAATCCGGATGATCGTAAGGCGACACAAAGTCAGCACCGTCGTGGGCCGCGAGAAAGCCGATCATCTCGCGAAACTGGCCAGGCAGGTAGAAGTAGTCGTCTTCCGCGAAATAAACCAGCTCGGCATCTGTTTGCTTGAGCAGAATGTCAATCTGCCGGGCAAAAGTCGCCTGGTTTCCAATCTTGTTGAATCGCAGAACGACCAGGTCGCTGCTATCCACGTATTTCCGTACCAGACTCTCGTACTCTGGAGGGCAGCCATCCAGTAACGCCCATATCTTTACCCGCAACGATCCGAGCGACTCCATGAACGACCGCAGACAAGCTTCAGAAAGAAGATACTTGTCGTTTCCGAACGGCAATTCGCGAGCCGGCTTCGAGACTTCCGGATAGATGCGGTAGGCCACCGCCAAATCGTAATTTGAGTCCGCGGCAAAAGTCATAGCGCAAGCAACTCTTCGGACGAGTCCGGTTTTCGCTGAAGAATGGCAACAGCCGCCGCCAGAAGGCCGATATGAATCCATGTAAATGCCAGCATCGTGGCCTCAGTCGCCTGAAAGGTGATGGCGTAAAGCACGCTGCCACAAAAAAGCGCGGTCAAGACTGTGAAACCCTTGCCCGCTGCCTTTTTTGCCGCGGCGCGGATCGCAAAGATCAGAGCCCCCACAAAAGCCAGGAAGATGATCAAACCAACCGCCCCGGTGTCGTGGAGAATTCGAATGGGGGTATTGCTGATCCAGCCCGGTTCCTCCGCATCCGCTGCAAAACCCTCGGGAAAGTCAGCCGGATCAAAAAAGAGATGGAAGCTGGCTGTCCCGCTTCCCAGCAAAGGACGGGCCTGAATGTTATCGACCGCAATCCCTAACTGCGCCAATCGTTCCCACGTTGTGTCGTCGGATGCGATGTCGTTGAGTTCAATCGTGCTGAAGCGCTCACGTATCACGTTGACCACCAGCGGGCTGACCGCGAGCAGGAGCAGCCCTACACCTACCATGAGGGGCACAACCGCCTTCATCCGGAAAAGTCCGCGGTTCCACGCGATCCTCAACACGATTAGAGCGACCACTGGCAGGGCGAGAAACACGGATCGCGCCAGGCTTATCGTAGCGCCCAGGGTCGTGATTGCAAGCCCTCCCGCATACCACCACCGGCGCTCCGACGGAGGATTCAAAACGTAAAGCGCCAGAAACATGATGGCGCAGCAAGCCGCGTAACTGCCAAACAGATTAGGTTCGTACTGGGTCCCATACACCGCCGAGGTGGCGCCATACTGCTCCGGTTCCACTCCCAGAGTGGTAGCAAAAACATTGTGCGAAAGAAACGCGAGAATCCCGAAAACCGATTCGGCAGCGCCCACCCACAACATCGCTAGAAACGCCTTGTACAAGACTTTTTCGTTTCTCACCAGCGCCCGCACCAGGAAATAAGGACTGACCGCGAGCGCATTGAGCGCCGCCCAACGAATCGTCATGTGCGGGTCGGGAGAGGTCAGTGCGGACGTGATGAAGTTCAGCGCCACGTACGCCATCAGAAGATAGTCGAACGTTCGCAATTCGAACCAGGGATTCAACCTTCCCCTGCTGACTGCAAACGCAACCGTCAGCAGGACCATGCCAATGGCCACGTGTTCGGCGCGCACATGCAAGCTGAGTATCGTCCCGGCGAAACGTGGCATCGCGGCGCTGGCAATAAGCAGCGACAGCGATCCGATGGGAAATTTACTGGAAGCAATCGCCACCAGGGCAATGACGGCGGCGATACCCGCCAACGCCCAACCGGTGCGGCTGAGATCCTCGGTCGCGATCAACCAACCCAGCACTACCACTTCCCCTGCGATCAGGAAGCGGTCGAGCAGACGAGTTTGCGACGCACCGGTCATTTCTCTTATTGATGCAATGCTTTCAAGTTCAATCTGCCCGGATGTCGGCCGCGGTTACAGAACGAAATGGCGGCAACCGGGCCAGGAAACCGCCAATCATGCGGACCTGCTCCCGATAGAGCAGCGCCAGCGGGCCTGCCGTCAGCGCCCAATAGAAACCAGTCCGGATCGCCCAGTTCGAACTCCACGAATATGCCAGCCACATCGAGGCCGCCGACCAGGAGAACATCGATAGCGCAACTCCAAGATCACGCCAGCTTTCGCCGGTAATGCCGCGAAGCCTCCAGGCATTGAAAAGCCACCACATCCCCATCGCGGTTACCTGCATGGCGGCAACCAGCCGTAGCGAGTGAAAAACCGCAATGGCCATAAAGGCCAGCCCGAGACTGACGACCACGGCCACGACCGCGTAGAGAAGAAAATGCTTCTGCTTGCCGTACAGGTTGAAAACACTGCCATGGAGAATTTGAATCACGGCCAGAAACAAAGCTCCCAGCAGGAGGATCCCCGCCACTGGAAGCATCGGAACGTATGCTTGCAGAAAACGATGAACGAACCAATCGACGATAAAGTAGTAAGGCAGCAGCGCGCTCCAGGCCAGCACCATCATGCGCGATGCCTGACCGTAGACCTCAGGATGCCGGTGTCTTTCTGTAGCCGCCAGGTGAGGAAAGAAAACCCGTGCGATGGCCGCGATCAGCGTGACCGGCACCATCATGGTGCTGGCTGCCAGGCTGTACTGGGCAAAATCGTAAATCGATACCGCGGAACTCAGCACAAAGCGATCTGACGACTGGACCAACCCGAAAGCAGTGTTGGCCAGCGTAATCGGCCATCCAATCGAAGTGTAGCGTTTGCCAATCTCCCAGGTTGAAATCGTAGATCCAGCCTGAAAAGGATGCACTTTCAACCACAGATAGCCCAGCACCAGCATCCATCCCAGAAAATAACAGGCGATCAGCACGCGATCGTCGGGTTTCCCCCTGAGCACCCAGAGACTGGCAAAGATCAGAAACAATCCCGTAGGAGCGGCCGTCGCGACTGCCACTGGCACAAATTGCCGGGCTGCCTGAAGCGCGCACTGCAACACAATCTCTGTGTTTTGCAGGAGTGCGAAAGCCAGCACCGCGATCGCAACGAAACGCATCCTCGGCGGAAACACCAGCCAGGCGACCAGACAGGCGGGCACCAGCAGCACCAGATGTTGTCCGATAAGAAAGATCAGTGATGGACGGAGTTCCTGATGCAAGCTCGCCATCGACCTGCCGGCCCATGCCAGCAACGCTCCTTCTCCAAAACCCAGGTGGCAGAAACCTACGTAGCTGGAGTACAGCAGAAAGATGCGCCAGTATCCAAAATCTTCGATGCTGGTAATTCTCGGTATTACAAATACAACGAGCGCACTGAAAACCGCCGTCAGGAACGACCCAATCACCAGGATCACTACATCACGAGCGAGGTTGTGATCTCCGGGCGCGGAACTGGGTGTCTCTTCGCGCTCCACGAGACTGGTTGCATTCATGACTTGGCTTTAAGGGAAACAAAAATCAAGACGGCGCGCCTAACTGCTCTTTTGCGCAACCACCAGATATTGGCGGGCCAGAAACGGGGTTGCCAAACCGCCAGTCGCCAGCCGGGTCATCCTCGCCCTTGCCGTCGTACCCATAAGAGGATGAATCTCGACCGCCTCGAACCCGGTTGATTCCAACAAGTGTCGGATACTCGCCTTGGTAAAGAAACGAAGATGAGTATTGTCCATGATGCCGTACTCGGTGTAATCCCAACGCCCGCGAAGCAGGTTCGCCAGGACCGTCCAGTGTTGAACATTGGGGATGCTGGCTACGATTCGGCCGCCTTCTCTCAGGTATTGCCGCGCCCGGCGAAGCATGTTCCAGGGATCGACCAGATGTTCCAGCGCATCGGCGAATACGACACAGTCGAAATAGCTGTCGTAGCTGACTTCGAGCTGTTCTACATCCCCGAGAATCAGCCGGTCCAGTGCGCTGCGCGCGATCCGGCCGGCCTCCTCGTTTACTTCCACTCCGACGATCTCAAGCCGGGTCGCTGGGCGCGCCGCTCGCAATGCCGTGGCAAACCGTCCTTCTCCGCATCCCACTTCGAGGATCCGCGTGGCTTCGGCCGGAATCAGCGGGACGAGTTCCAGCCGGTTACAAGAGAAGTAACCGAGTGGCTTGGCGTCGGCAACAGCCGGCAAAGCGCCACTCCAGTTTTCCGGACTCGATACGTGAGGTTCCATGGCTGAACTCTAGTCCTCAGTGGGTTGCTGGCGGTCCGCCACAAAACGGCTTACTCGTCGCAAATGAAGCCGGGTGGCGGTTTCCTGGCCCCAGTCCAGACCGCGTTGCCGTATCCGGTTGGCAAATCGTTTCTTGGGATCGCGCGGGTCTGTCTCCTGCCAGCGCGCTGACCCCACAATGCACATCGTGGTGATCGCCAGCGACAGGGACGTCAACATCGCAATGATCAGCAAGCGCGGCGGATACGATTTCTTTTCGGGAACATTCGCCGGATCAATCACGTTGACTGTCGGAATTTCCTTGGCTTCCTGAATTCTGGCCAGCTCATATTGCTGGGTCAGCAAGTCGAATACGGTCTCCTGCACTTTCATCCGGCGGTAGAGATCGGCCCATCGAACTCCCAGCAAAGGCAACTTTCGGATCGAGGGATAAAGGTCGCTGGAATCGGGAGGGTTCGCATCAGCGACCAGGGACGAATCTGAGCCGCCCAGTTGCAACAGTTGCCGTTTGAGTTCTTCGGTTCGCGCCCGCAGGGCCCGGACCCGCACATTGTTCGCGGTATAAATCTGTTCCAGACTCTGCAGTTCGGATTGCGCCGCCATTACTTGCCCTTGCAGCACGGCCGCCGATTCCACCATCGCGCGAGTCTGTTCCTTGATGTCGAGCGCCGTGTTCTGGCTGGCGAAAACGCTGAACTGCTTTTCCGCATCTTCCAGATCGGCCTTCACCGAGGTCAGCCGCTGCTCGATGAACATGCGTTCGCGCCGTGCCGATGACGTACTCACCTGCGAAACCAACCGGTCTAACGCTTCCACATAACTTTGAGCGATGTCGCGCGCCCGCTGCGGGTCGCTGTCGGTCACGGTTAATGAGATCACTCCACTCTTTCGCTCTTCACTTACATCCGTTCGAGCGTTCAGTTGCTTCCGCGCGTCTTCTTTGTAGCGCGCCCAATAAACTTTCTGCAGATGCAGCTTGTCGACGATTTGATCCTGCACCGTCCGGCTGCGCATCAATTCGACGAACAGCGCGCCCGCGCTCTTGGCCCCCAGCATACTTCCCGCCATCGCTCCCAGGCCCGGCGCAGCCTTGCCGGCGACTGCGGCCAACATCATGCCATTGTCACTCATGGCATCCTTGGGCGGCATGAGGCTCACGCTCGATTCGAATCGGCGTGGAATCAGGAACGCAATCAACGTACTGATCACAAGAGCACGCAGGGCGACGCGGTACAGCACACTCCGCTTTTCCCAGAGCAACTCGAGATTCGCCAATCCGCGCGTGGACGGCAGCTCGGCGACCAGCGTCGGGCTTTCCCGCAACGAGGAGTAAGCACGTTCGCGACTGGTATCAACTTCGGGAATCAATGGGTTGCGCCTCAGACTTTCCACGATCAGATCTTTCGGGCCGGAACTTCTAAACCAGTTCTATCGATCGATCGCCGCTCAAATTCCTCGCATGGCGAATATTGGAGTATGTAACAGAATCGCCAGGTCCATAAAAAAGTTGCGATGCTGGATGTAGTAAAGATCGTATTCCACGTTCTCGTGGATCAGAAACTCGCGGTCTCCGCTCAACTGCCAAAGCCCGGTA
Source organism: Terriglobia bacterium (assembly GCA_963795245.1). GTDB lineage: Bacteria > Acidobacteriota > Terriglobia > Terriglobales > Acidobacteriaceae > JAIQFF01. Next base: position 336,851 of record CAWCHA010000004.1, read on the forward strand.
ATTCCCGGCTTCACTTGCAGTCTCTGACGGTGCCGGTTGGTGTACTGCTGCACTATGAAAGGCATTTCTGGACGCGGGCCCACCAATGACATCGCCCCTTCGACCACGTTCAGTAGTTGAGGAAGTTCATCCAGACTGGTGCGGCGCAGGAAACGCCCGATACGCGTGATCCTGGGATCTTCCGCGGCCCGGGGTGAGTAATCGTAGGGCAGCGCCGCCGGCCGCATGGTGCGGAATTTAAACATCCGGAAAGCCTTTCCGTATCGGCCCACCCGCTCCTGGCGAAACAGAATCGGCCCTTTCGAATCCAGTTTGATCAGCGCTGCGACAACGACGAAGAGCGGAGATCCGAGCATTAGCAGAATGAGCGATCCCGCCAGATCGCATATTCTTTTGGGAATCTCATAGGCCAGCCGTCGCGCTGGTCTGCCAAACGATGCCAGCAGAACTCCGTCGATATCCTGATAGTCGACCCAGGGATCGGATGGCACAAAATGGCTGGGCACGAACGAAACTCGCGCATTCGCCTTGAACGCTTCCTCAACGGTTCGAACGAAGGTGTTGCGCGCGATCGATGGAATCGCAACCACCACCAGGTCTGCGGCGTGGCGAGTTATCACTTCGCTGGTTAACGGACCGGCAACAATCCGCGCGGAACGCCTGCGTTCATACCCCATTTCGAACACGGCGGAGCCGGCCTTCGAAGCATCGTCGTCGACAAAGGCCACCGGCTCCAGGCCCAGTTTCGGAGATCGCGTGAGTACCGAGAAGACGCGCCGCCCCGTTCCCCCGGAACCGTAAACCAGCACCCTTTCCAGCCCCAGTCCGCGGGAATGCAGGCTGCGAATCAGCAGGTACATCAGACTCTTTTCGATAAAGAGCGCCAGGGGAACGAGCACGAGACACAGGACCAACACCCAGCGTGAAATAAGAATGCTGCTGAAGAAGGAAACCGCCAGTGCAAAAAGAAGTGCCTGCGCCGAGACGTGCAGCACCTGCTCCGTCTCCCGCACTCGCAACAGACTGTTGGCTCTGCGGTAGGCGCCTACCCGGTCCAGCATCAGGACCATGACCACTGCGAAGGCGAACGCCACACCCAGCACGGCATGAAGCGGATAGTGAAGCTGCTTCCCCAGGGGGAAATAGGAATAAATCGCATAGCTCAGCAACACCGCGAGAACGATGGTCAACAGATCGGCCGCCGCTTCGCTTGCGACAATCACCTGGCGAATGCGAGCCGCCGCGGTGCGTCCCGGCGCCTTTACCAGACGAAGTCCAAGCGCGTCGGCCGACTGCGCTTGCGTCGAGCTTATGCCAACTGTGGAATGCATTGAAGGTTTTCGTCGAGCGGGTTTGTCTTTGAACGAAAATCAGGAAAGATTCAAGGAGACGGATACAGCTCCGCCCTCTCACTCACAGAACCTTTGTGAGCTGCGTTGTACTCAATCCTGATGCGCCCCAATTACCGGAAACAGCGCTTACTTGAAATCAGCAACAGTATTCGGTTGCCGGAAACCCGACATAAATTCCGCTACGGCTGGTCCCTGCCTCCAGCGAAAACACTGGACGCTCCCCGCCGAAATAGCTTTTGCGGCTGAAACTGTATCTCCACGGTCGCGCTCACGTTCTTCGAGGCACTGGGCTGGATGATGGGAAACAGCCAGCGCTCGACTTGAACCGTCGTCGAAAGACCGATGGTCGGTCGCAGCCAGTAGTCGTTGCGCACGCCAATATCGGTTAACGTGCCTCCGCCCGGAATGAATTGCTGGCTCACCTTCTGGTGCCGGTAGTTGAACTGGAGCCGGTTCTTGGCGTTGAACCAGTAATTCGCCCATGCTTGTGCGCCCTGCGACTGACGACCGATCCAACTCCCGATCAACTGTTCCTGATTGGTGTAACCGTTGATGTAGCGATCGTTGAAATAGTAGAACCCGTGGCTCAGGCGGCCACCGGCCGGCACGTCGGTGTAAACGCCTTCAACCCGTAAGTCGAGTTTCGGGACGCGCGGAATCCGCGAGAGATAAAGACCGGCATGAATCGCCGAACGGTCCAGGTAGGCAATCGGGGTAATCTGGTCGTCGGCAAATGCATCGCCGTAGAAAGTCATCCAATCGCGGAACATCGGCACGCGATAAGACCAATCCATTCCAGAGCGCCGGTCGCCCGGATCATTGTGCGTGCCCGGCACGCCATTCGATGTGCTGGTGCTGAACAAACTGTTTTTGAAGGAACCTAAAGTAAATGGCACGCCCTCTCCGGCAAAGATCACCGTCCGCGAGAATCCGTATTCGAAGTTCCGGGTCGGCTTGAAACTGAACCTTTCGCCATGAATCATCGGCTGCGGATACAGCGAATGCTGAAAATTGCCGTGGACACCGTTGATATCGATGAACTGCTGCCCGCTGAGCTGACCGAGAAAGAATTCCAGCCGCAGAGGTCCCATCCATCCTAAAACGAAAGGCAGTTTGAAGGGCGCGACTCGATTGATGCGGAACATGTTGATCGGCACGGCATTGTCGCTAAACATCGTCGGGCCGCCATCCCCCGCTCCCCACCATTCGCTCTGCCGCCCGAACGTCACCTGCCAGTTCGAGAACATTAAACCGACGTAAGCATCGAGAACTTTGAATTGGCTGCCAGAGGGCTGCCCGGTACCGGGCTCGACGGTCGGCAAGCGATCGATTGGCTGCAAGGCTTCCCGAGTCGATAGGGGAAAAGCTGCCAAGCCTGCCGAACTTTGCAACTCGCCACGAAAGTAGGCCACCCAGTGATCCTGGGTAGCGTATGTCGAAAAACCCGTGACATTATTCCAGCCTTGCCCGTAAGGACGGCCAAAATCGTTGATCACGGTTTGCCCAAAGTTGAAGCCATCCCGCAGCGGAGTACCGGAGATGTACCCCGTACGCGTGTAGACCGACTCAACCCGGAACACTCCGCTATCACCCGCTTCGCTCGATTCGACCTCGGGACGAAATTCGCGCTCCAGCCCCGCCATCAACTCCTCAGCCACGGGGTTGTCGTTGCCTCTCTGTGAGAAATTCTCTTCCGACTCGTTCAACAGCCGGATGCATTCGCGGCGGGTCCACGGCCGCATTGCGGCGAATCCACTATCCATCAACCCCATCCCCGCCAGTCGATCAAGAGCGGGATAGATCCAGCTGTCCAGTGGAACGTAGGGCGATCCCTGATTCCCCAGCGACGTTCCGCTCTCGCTGCGGAAGAATTCGCTGGCCGAGCGCCATAGCGTACCCCCGAGCTGAGGATCGTAATGATGGGTATAGACCTGCTGTGCGATCAGGCCGCCAATGGTCCCGCCGATGAAGACGTCGGATGGAAAGTGTTGTCCGGCACGAATGCGTGAGTAACTGACGAGTGTAGCCAGGCCATAGCTCACCAATCTCGGCAGCACACCCGGATACTCATGTCCAATGACTCCCGCAACTGCCCACGCGGCGGCGGCATGCTCCGAAGGGAACGAAGTTCCTCCCTGGAAAAAATGTCCCTCGGCTCCTGCTTGATACGGCCGCTCCCGTCCGAAGGAGTATTTCATCGCCTCCACGACTACCAGGCTGTTCACCGCGGCCTGTCCGGCTAGCAAGCCGGTTTCGCGCCAGTGCTCGTTGTGCGAGGGATAACTCAACAGCCACATCCCGGCCGCACCACCGGCCAGTGCGCCAATGCTGATATTGGACATGGTGTTGTAGTGGCTGACGGTCTTGGGATCGAGAGACAAATGTTGACTGACGTCGCGATCGGTCAGCAGCAGGCCGGCCGAAAATCCCGCAATTGGTACGAGCCATTGCGTATCGGAAAATCGGAGCCGCATGGGACTGGTCCAGATTTGTTTTTGATCTTGCAAAAAATTCCTTCCCAATTTACGCCAAGCCAGCGGCGATTCCGATACTGACCAAGGTTCACCGTCATCAACCTTGTCAGCCACCCCGGGCTTGTTCCCTTGCGACGTTTCAGCTCCCGCTGTCGCCGTCCCGGCCGTCTGGCTCTCAACCTGCGGCAGTGGCGCGGCGTAGCTCGTCTGCGAAACTAACAGGCTGAGCCCCAGCCATACCCCCGCCACCAGAACCGCTTTGATAGACATCTTCAATTCCATCGCTACGGTTTGAAATAAGCGACCGTGAGCGCGACAGAAGTGGCAATCTGTGCTGCCTGCAAGGTCGTCGTCCAGTTCCGGCTGCCGATCCGGGGCGCCTTCTCCGGTACGACGATCGAGTCTCCGGGCTTCAAGGCCGTACTCATCGGACTACCGCTCCACCATCCCGATGTGTTTTTTGCCCCCAGTACGGAGCCGTCAGCCCGCACCACGAACATTGCACCCTTGTCCGCCATCTGGCTCAGTCCGCCGGCCTGGCTCAAATACCACTGCGCGCTGTGTCCCGGCCGGTAACTGATCGCAGTCGGATTGAATACTTGTCCTGAAACCAGCACATAATTCGCTTTCTTCGGGATCACAACCACGTCGCCATCCCGTAACACCACATCGGCCGTCGTGTTCCGCCAATCCTTGATCGCGGGCTCGATGCGAATCACGACCCGGCCGATGGGAGCATTCCGCTCCAGTTGATCCAGCGCGACTTCGGTTTGCCCGATTGCCGTCAGCTTGGCATTCCTCTGGTCTACATCGTTTTCAGGAAGAGCTTTGAGATTGATCTCCTCCCGCTTCATCCGTTGCACCAGGGCTAGATGGGCCTGCATCTGAATTTCCCGCACGTCACGGCGCATCAACACCGCACCGTGGGGATAGGCCTCTGCCGAGAAGCCTCCGGCACGCTCCAGAACTGAACTCAACCGTTCGCCCGGCTGAATCCCGTAGGAACCGGTATGTTGCACTTCGCCCCGCACCGCCACCGCGGCGCCGACATCATTCCATCCTGGCGCCTGGCGAATCGAAAGCATGTCGCCGTCACGAAGCTGGATGTTATCGGCACCCTCGCCTTTCAACGCCGTCGCGAGTTCGATCGGCAAACTCTCGCTCACCGTCCCCGGCGCACTTCCAACTCCGTAGCGGGTCAGGTCGGCCTTTACCGGGTCCGCACTCTTTTTCAGACCTCCGGCCACCCGAATCAAATCGTTGATGTACATATTCGTGGTCAAGGGATAACGCCCAGGCTTCGCCACCTCGCCTTTGACGTACACCGTCGCGGGATCGACACTCGCAGAGTTTTGATGGATCAACACTCGATCGCGAGGTTCGAGCAGAATGTTGTCCATGGGATTGCCGGACAATGCTCCGCCCAGGTTGACGCTGAAAATCCTCATGGTGCCATCTGACTGGGTCCGGAACAGTTGCGCGGACTCCAGACCGGCGTCAGCCGACACTCCCCCCGCCAGGTAAATCGCGTCGCGCAGCCGCACTTGCCCGGAGGTTCGGTACTGTCCCGGGGTGCGTACTTCCCCGCCGACCCAGACCACCGGCGGCGGTTCAAAATCGTATCGGCTGAATACCCTGACGGTATCCAGCGGCTGCAACTTTGGCGAGTTCGCTGGATCTGCCAGCGCCGCCGCCAAGTCAAAGCTCTCGACACTCGGACGAAAGTCCGGAGCGTTGAGCCGAACAATCTCCGCATACTTCGCTGCCGGCTCGGGCAACAGGTCGTGATAGGACGCAACCAGGTCGGTCAGCCGCATGCCGTCGTGATATGAGTAGCGTCCGGGACGCAGCGCGTGCCCTTGCAGGTAGATTGCCTGCTCGTTGTAGGAGGCAATGGGGAAGATCTGAATCTGGTCGCCATCCTGAACCTTGAACGAACTCAGCTGTTGATTCACGCTCGCGTTGTCGCCGTCCGGAGAAAGGTTCAGCGTCAGCATCGTGCGTTTTTCGTGAGCTTGCAAGCGTTGCACTTCAATGTGGCGCAGCGCGGCCGCTGGTAGGATTCCGCCGGCCAGGTCGAGGACGTCAGCCAGCGAGTTCTCGTCTCGGATTTCATAAATCGCAGGCCGCCGCACCATGCCCGCAACCGTCACCTGTTCGCCAACCGGAGGCACCAGTAGCGAGTCTCCGTTTTCCAGGCGCTTGGCGTCAGGACCTACGCCGTGCAGCAGCAACTCGTAGGCGTCCACTTCTTCGATCAGCTCTTTGCCGCGATAGTGTTTCAAATGACGCAACGAGCCCCGCTGCGTGATCCCGCCAGCCGCAAACAATGCATTCAGTGGCGACGACAATGAACTGATGTCGTAAGCGCCCGGCTCATCCACTTCTCCCACTACGTACACTCGAATGGTTCGGAGCCGCGATAGAGAAACGTCCGCAGAGATGTCACGGTATTGGGTGCGCAGCAGCTGCTGCACCGATTCCTGGACTTCTCCCAAAGTCCGCCCGCTCACCAGCAGAGGACCAGCTTCCGGCAAATTGATCCGGCCCTCGCGGTCTACCTGGCGAACCATCCTTTGGGAAATCCCGCCCCACAGGTTGATCGACAGTCCGTCACCTGGCCCAACCACGTAATCGGGGCCGACCGGCAGGTCCATTGGCACCGCGTCCGAATCTCGCGTTCCATTGCGAAAAATTTCCAATCCGAATCGTTCCGGCTCGCGGCCACGTGGCGCGGCCTGCACGTACATGTCATAAAGCGAGGGAATATCGGCGTAAGGACTGCGCTTGCGGACCATCGACACCGGCGTCAAATCGCGCTGAGAGTCTTCGAATCGTCCGCGGTCCTCATCGCGATCGCGCACTTTGTAGGTGCGGTTCGGTTCGCGGTTGCTGGCCGTGGTCGAGCCAAGGCCCCCTCCCCCGCCAAGCCCCGACAGGTCATCCATACTGCGCTGACGTAGCACGCGATCGATATCGTCCATGCCGCCGCTACTGCCACCCATCATGCCGCCCATGCCGCCGGCCATTCCGCCCATTGCGGAAGCGCTTCCGCCGAGACCTGATGAGGACCGCCGCGAGCTGTCCGAGGCCAGACTCACACCACCGTCTGCTCCCGAAGAGCCAAGTCCGGACTCGTCACGCCCCGATGCCATGCGCAGGCTCCGCAACTGATCGGAAGATGGCATCTGCTGCATGTCCGATCCAGGGACAGAGGGCATTGTCATTTCGTCCGAAGGCTGCCGTGCCGATTGTCGGCGCCTGTAATCCCGCATATCGCAATCCTGGGTTCGTGAATCGCAGGATGTGCGTTCGGTCTTCCCGTTGGGATTCTCTTTAGTATTGCTGTCCTGAGTCTGCTGGGTTTGAGGCGTTCGCGCATCTTCCTCAGCTTCCAGTTGCACAAAGCGGCGGGCCCGTTCCTTCAGGATCAGGTCCTGCTCCTTGGCAGCGTCCGAATCCGGATTCAGGTTGGGCAGCAGATAGCCGTAGCGCTGCACCAACTGGGTCGCAACCGAGCGGAAATTCGGATCGCGATCGAGCCGGTCGAAGATCGCCTGATCCGTCAGATCGTTATCTTCCACAATCTGGCCATTGTCGGTAGCTTCTTTCGCCACCCACCTTTTCAGTTCCACCAGGATGCCGGCTTCTTTAAGCAGGACGGTCTGAAGCTGCGGCGCCGATGCGGCTACTCTCTCCAGATTTTTCCTGGCGAGGTCCGAGCTTCGGTCACGCCGCGTGGATGCCGCCGAGTACGCGGTCTCACGCTGCGGATCATTTCCCTGGGAAGACGCATTTACCGCTCCCAGCAGGGTCACCGTCGCGATCAGAAGCAGGTATCGCTTGCCGTGAAGCATCATTTTGCCTCTGCTCAATTCGTCTCTCGTCAGAACGTCTCTTCTCATGGTGATCAAATCATGATGGTCAAATGGTTGTGCTTCCGGCCGTCGATCTGGGGTCGCAATGCACCCCGGACTCTTCCGCAACCCGGCGAACCGCATTAAGGAAACCTTCCTCCGACGGTTCGAAATCATCCGAGCGAATATCCAGAGTCGCCCAATAGCACACGGTGTAATTCTGCTGCGGAGCCACCGCAATAATGTGGAGGGAGGGATTCTCGAGCAAAAGCGCGTCGCACAAAGCGGGGCGCTTTCCAGGCTCATCCACTGCAATCACCAGCACTTCCGGCGAAAGCTCGTGTACTTTTCCGGGGATATCGAGGTCGCTCGATACCTCGCCGACAATTTCGATCCAGGGCTGGTCCGAGAGAACGGCCAGCACGGTCTCGCGCATGAGTTTGGGTCGATTGGCCACGAGCACACGGATAGCTTTGTTCATCGCCCCCCCCTTCCTTACTTGGCGGATATAGCAGTATGGATTTTTGCGGCGAAAATGGTAGGCCCAACCCAGGATGCTTTTAGCCCTAGTGCACAACCTGTGCAAAAGTAGGCTCGGATCTGGGTTTGGACTATCAGAGACCAGTGCTCACGGACCACATATGCCCAATACGGGCACTTATCAAAACTAGTCCTCAGACCATCCAGGACTAAGGGTCGGCCTGTTAATTATGGGAGAAACTGTTGCAGCAAAAATGATGTGTAACGCTTGCAGGAACTTCGCCGATGTTGTTCTGCCCCAGTGATTTATTGATTTTCCGGACTGCATCCATCCCCGCTGTGTACGAGGATAGGATCGGTTTCCGCCAATTCATTTTTTTGCAATTTTCGTAGAACCGATTGAGGAATTCTGATCTGATTTTTTAGGTACGCCCTATCGCGCATTTTCAATGCTGGATATTTGAAATATCCTCGGTTTTTCCTCATGCTGTCCGCCGTATAATTTGGGAATTATCTCTCCAGCTCCGATGCCTTGTACGACTATCGCGGCATCGTAAGTTCAGTGATCCAGCACGCTTAGTCAGAAGTGGTCTTCATGGCGCAGGAAAAAAACGGAAGTGAGTCAACGAAGGTAAAGGTTTTTCTGCTGGCTGAGAATCGCCTCCTTCGCGAAACCCTGGTGCGTCTGCTGGAGAAAAAAGGTGGCGTTTCGATCGCAGGCGTCAGCCGCTACACCGAGTCCACGATTGAAGAGATCATGGCCTCAGGCTGTTCCATCCTGCTTATGGACTCGCTGGCCACGACGCAGGCAACCACCCTGATTTGCGACCTCCGCGAGTTGGCCCCGCAGCTCGGCGTCATACTTTTTGGTATGGACGAGGACCCGGACGCTTTCCTGCGCTCCGCCTATCTCGGCGTCAGCGGCTATGTGCTTAAGGAAGCCTCCGCTTCGGAGATTGTCGCCTCTGTTTTGGGGGTATCGCGCGACGAAGCCATGTGGCCGCCGCGCCTTTGCATGGCGCTGCTTCGCCATCTCTCTCAGGAATACCGGACCCGATCCCGGATTCCCCTTTTGCCCGGAAGCTCGAACTATTGTCTGACCGAGCGCCAGCTCGAACTCATGCGTCTGGTGGAAAAAGGATTCACTAATAAGGAGATTGCGGTCAACCTGAACCTCTCGGAGTTTACCGTCAAGAACCACATCAGCCGAATCATGAAGGAACTGGATGCAGAAGACCGCCACGAAGCAGTGGAAACAATTCGCGCCAGCGGACTATTTCGGGTTGCCTGACCTTTTCCGCTGAAGAACGACTAATCCACGCTGATCATGATCTTCGTGAAGCCTGCGGGATTCTCGCTCCAGGCCCGCAAGGCATCCGGTGCATCCGCCAAAGGCAGGACCGAACTCACCGCGTCATCGACCGGAAAGCGGCGGTCCTCCAGCATGCGGATCACCTGCCGAAAATCCTCCGGAAGCGCGTTGCGCGAGCCCATGATGTCGAGTTCTTTCTGGACGAACAACCGGGTTTCGTACGCTACCGGTTCTTTGGCGTAACCGATATAGACTACGCGTCCGGTAAACCCGACTTCTTCCACTGCCGCACGAAACGTCTGCGGCAATCCGATGGCTTCGATAATGACGTCGGGCCCTAAGCCGTTGGTCAGTTCCAGAAGCCGCTGGTGCAGCGATTCCTTGCTGGTGTTGATGGTTTCCGCCGCGCCCGTTTTTCTGGCAAGGCTTAGCTTCTCGTCATCCACGTCGACGCCAATCGTCCGGGCGCCGCGGAAACTCGATGCTGCAATTGCCCCAAGTCCCACCCCGCCGCAGCCAAAAACCACAACCGAATCCTGGGCCGTTACCCGGCCTCGCGCCACCGCATGAAAACCCACAGTCAGCGGTTCGACCAGGCAAAGCTCTTTGATCGTGAGTTTGGCCGGGTAGAGTTTCTCCGCCGGCATTGTGATGTATTCCGTCAGCGCTCCATCTCGTTGTATTCCAAGTGTCTCATTGAACTGGCACGCATTGGGCCGCTGGCGCAGGCAGGAGGCGCATTTGCCGCAGTTGGTGTACGGAGACATCGTGACATTGACTCCCGCCGCCAGTGCGGGGGTTTCCTTGCTGCCGGCAACGATGGTCGCCGCGACTTCATGGCCGGGAATACGCGGAAACGTCACCATCGGATTTTTCCCGCGGAAGGAATTCAAATCGCTTCCGCACAGTCCGATCATGCGCACCTTAAGCAGGAGATTTTCGCCCAGGACAGCGGGCTCCGGGATCGACTCCAGCGAAGCTTCACCCGGATTTTTTATGACAAGAGCTTTCATTTCATTCTTCAAATAAGTGCCGAACTGGATCGAGAACGGGTGAACGCTTATTTCACTTCACGCGCCTGGCTCACTCCGTACAGCACGCTCCCGTGCGGTGCCAGCGTTACCTTCACCGACTTCGCCGGCCCCAGATCTTTGTGTTCCCAGAGGTCCCGTACTTCGTATTTGCTCTCTGGCAATCCCAGGTCTTTCCAGGAATACTGGAGGCTCTGACTGGCGTCCTCCAGATTGAAGATTGCCAGATAGTGGCCGCCTGCCTTCGCCGATTCCGCCGTCCATATAACCGTCTTGTCTGTCGAAACCACCGGATGGTTCCCCGTCGACTGCTGGTCCACGGCGATGACTTCAGGATTGGTCAGCAGCGAAGTTGTCCAGGCCTCCGCTTTGGGCAGGTCCCCTCCCACCATCAGCGGTGAAGGGAAAATGCACCAGAGCGTGACAAGAGTTCGCTGCTCGCCATGGCTGAGCCGCGTGTAGCGCGGCTTTCCCCAACCTGGAGCCGGCCCCAGAAATCCCAGGGGAAGCATGTCGGCGTCCGGCCAGTGTCCTGGTATTGCCCGTCCGGCCCACTTCGCAACGTTCGAGAACTGGTCTCCCAGACCCTGCGGATACTCGACCGTGCTATGCCACAGGTCCCAAATATCGTTGGAGATTCGCCACATCTGGGCATACTTCCGCATCTCGTCCGTCTTTTCGAGAGGCGCAGGACCCGGCGATAAACTCAGAACAATTGGGCGACCTGTCTTCGCCAGTGCCGAACTTAACATTTGGATCTCATCACCCTTATAAGGACGGCTGCTGATGCAATCCACCTTTATGAGGTCGACTTCCCAGCCCGCGTAAAGCCTGGCCAGGGAATCGTAATACGCTTGCGCTCCCGGCTTCGCGATATCGATGCCATAGTTGTCGTAGTTCCACGGACAAGTATCGGAAGCGTCTGCAGCGTCCGAAGCATGAAAAGAGGTTTCCGCGATCGGCAGATTCTTCTCCACCGCCTCCTTCGGAATGCCTCGCAGGATATGGATACCGAATTTCAGTCCAAGCGAATGGACATAATCGGCTAAAGGTTTAAAGCCGGCGCCATTCGCTGCCGATGGAAAGCGATTCACCGCGGGCGTGTAACGTCCCGAGTCATCCAGGCTGTACTGCGATGTCTTGGAATTTCCTTCCGCCGTAGGATTGGCGACAAACCACTCCATGTCGACAACGATATACTGCCAGCCCGAGGATTTCAGATGCTCGGCGACCCACTGTGCATTGGCCTTGACATCGGATTCCGTGACCGTCGTGCCATAACCATCCCAACTGTTCCACCCCATCGGCGGAGTCGAGGCCATGCCAGATGTGACGTTGTCTGCCTGGGCGGCTGCCCCTCCGGGAATCGTACCTCCGAAGATCAGGAAGATTGCCAGCGCCAACAGAAAAAATCGCTCCTTCATGTTCGTTTCTCCAGTCGTCAGGATGCGTGCTTGTTGGTGAGCGCTGCCGAGCCATGGAGCCGGCCAACTGGTACGCAGAACACAATTGCAGCCTTTACGCCCTCGGCATAATCGCGGAATTATCTCATGGAGCCGTATCGCGCGGCGCGCGATCGGGTGCCCCCGTCCAAGCTCCGCTTTAACGAGGATTTTATGAAACAGCTTCGCGGTCCCGAACGTTCCGGTTCTGCGCCAACTCCGGTCGAAAACCGTCGAAGCATGTGACGAAGGAAGCTACCGTGCAGCTGTTCTGGTCTGATCTCCGGCGGACGCGCTCTCCGCCCGGTTCCTGCCATTTCTCTTGGCGCGATAAAGAGCGCTGTCGGCGGCCCGTAAAAAGCTGTCGCCCTTCATCGCAACCGCAGCACGTTCCGACACCGATCCCAGGCTGACGGTCACGCTGATCGGTCCGGCTTCGGTGTTGATCGGCAGGCGCGATACGCACACCCGCATCCGTTCCGCTGTGATCGCCAAAGCGGCCGCTGAGCTGTCTCCCAGCAAGATCAGAAACTCTTCTCCGCCGTAGCGTCCCACGTAATCATAGTTCCTCACCGATGCAAGCAGGCGTCGCGCCACTTCACGCAACACCGCGTCTCCCGTCTGATGTCCATAAGAGTCGTTGATTCGTTTGAAGTGGTCAAGGTCTGCGATCATGATTCCCAGCGGTTCGCCATTTCTCTCGCTGCGTTGGGTTTCGCGCTGTAGCAGGTCCATGATTGCGCCGCGGTTCCATAGTCCGGTCAGATGATCGTGCGCCGATTCAAATTGCAGAGCGGTCTGCACCGTCAGCAATGCATCCTGAAGTTCCAGAATTCTCTTTCCCGACCGGACGCGGGCGCGCAGTTCGTTTACATCAAACGGCTTGGTCAGATAATCGTCGGCTCCCGCGTCAAGGCCGGCAATCACATCCTGCTTCCTTCCCTTGGCTGTGAGCAACAGCACATATTTATACGCACCGGTTTTATTACTCCGTATCCGGTGGCACAGTTCAATACCGTCCAACCCCGGCATCATCCAGTCCAGAATCACCAACTGGGGAGCGTCCTGCTGTTGCAGCAGGCTCCACGCATCGAGGCCGTTATCGAGAGCGGTGACTCGGTAGTCCCATTCGCGCAGGCAACTCTCCAGGACACGCCGCGATACCGGATCGTCTTCGACAATCAACGCTACGTCCGTGAACGCAGCCCTTTGCCCGCGCTCGGATCCGGAAACCGCGCTCGACTCCGAAATATTCACCTTGTCACTCCCATGAAATCTTGAATGGCGGAACAGACATCCGCCAATTCTCGCTCCAGGAGATCGAACACCTCGGGGACGCGAGCCATATTCTTTTCGTGCCCCATGTCCTCAAGCTCGCGGGAAGATTGCGCCGCCACTTTAGCGCCAAGGTATCCGAGCTCTCCCTTGAGGCTGTGGGCCGCCCGCATGACCGCCTCGGGATCGGCCACCGCAACTCCCCGCCGCAGCGCCTGCACGAGTTTAGGACACTCCTCCAGAAATATTTCGCAGAGTTCCCGCAGCAGCTCTTCGTCGCCTCCGAGCCGCGCCAGAGATTCGCTTTTGTTCCAGAATGCATCCGCGGAGCCGGATGGGCTTGCCCCCGATTGCAACGCCGCATCCACTCCATCGACTGGCTCGTGCCCCTGGTTTGGTTTCATAACGGGAAAGGCTGCGGCAGCAAACCACGCTCCTTAATACCTTCGGCAACTTGGGTTTTCGCTTTACCGACCAGCGGCGATGGCCGAATCAAACGCCGGACCAAAGCATCGAGACAATTTCGCTTCCGGAAGGACATGACCGTTCGCTTTTCCATCTCATGTTTCGCCAGTAAAAACGCACCTTTTGCTTGGTTTTCCACCGTCGGTCAGGTTAAAGCCCGCTGCCATTCCGCCGATGACTCAGTCACATGGGAATTCATAGCAATCTTTCTTTCCCGCCCTTGATTTGCCCGAACCATATCGATCTTCACGGCAACCTTCTCCCACAGGCCTCGCGATGAACGCAACCGGCACCGCCGCGGCCCGCAAAAACTCGACTCCGAATACAGCGATCAAGCCCCAGCTTCGTGTTTTGCTGGTCGAAGACAAGCCCGCCGACCGGGATCTGATCCTTCAGGAACTGGGTAAGGGCGAATTCGATGTCATCAGTGACGTAGTCCAGACCGCCGAAGAGTTCCGCCAGCGAATTAAGACCAATATCCCTGACGTGGTCCTGGCTGACTACAACCTGGGCCAGTGGAGAGGCATGGAGGCGCTGGAGATTTTGCGCACCGAAGGTCTCGACATCCCGTTGATTCTGGTCTCAGGCACGCTGGGCGCTGTGACTGCGGTCGAGTGCATCAAGCAGGGTGTCACCGATTATGTGCTCAAAGACTCACTCGCGCGCCTGTCAGTAGCATTGCGCGGCGCCTTGAAGGACAAAGAAGCGCGGCAGGAACGCAACCGGAACCAGCAGGCTCTGGCCGGGAAGGTCGAGGAACTGGCCCGCTCGAACGCCGACCTCGAGCAGTTCGCCTACGTCGCCTCGCACGATTTGCAGGAACCTTTACGGATGGTTTCGGCCTACACCCAGTTGCTGGCCGAGCGCTATCGCGGCAAACTCGACGAACAAGCCGACAAGTACATCAGCTATGCGGTGGATGGCGCGGCCCGAATGCAAAGTCTGATCCAGGACTTGCTGGCCTTTTCGCGAGTGGGGCGTCAGGAGACGGCGGTACGAATCACGGATTGCAATGAAATCGTCGGCCAGGCGATGCGAGATCTGCAAGCCGCAATTTTGGAGAGCGGAGCCGTAGTCACGTATGGAACTCTACCCCGTCTGATGGCCAGCAGCTCGCAACTCAAGCAGGTATTCCAGAACCTCATCGGAAACGGCCTGAAATTCCGGCGCTCCGATCCTCCCGTCATTCACATCTCTGCCGAGAAGCGGCGCGCGGAATGGATATTTTCGGTAGCCGACAATGGCATTGGAATATCGGCCGAACACGCGGAAAGTGTTTTCATCATTTTCAACCGGCTGCACACTCGTACCGAATACCCGGGCAACGGAATCGGGCTCGCGATCTGCAAAAAGATCATTGAGCGCCATGGCGGCACAATTCAGGTCGTTCCCAATGAAGGCGGAGGCACTATCTTTAGATTCACACTGCCGGCGGGAAAACTTGTCCAGAAGCAGGATCCCGCATGATGGCAGGCACTTCCGAAATTCTGTTGGTGGATGACAATCCGGCCGACCTTGACTTGACCATCGACGCCCTGGCCCAGAGTTCGTGGCCGAGCCACGTCAACACCGTATCCGACGGGGCCGAGGCCATCGCGTATCTGCGCCACGAAGGAAAATATTCCGCTGCCGCTCGTCCTCACCTGATATTGCTGGACCTGAATCTGCCCCGCAAGGATGGCCGTTCCGTCCTGGCCGACGTAAAAACCGATCCCTGTTTGCGTCGCATCCCGGTAGTGATTTTCAGCACTTCGCAGGCCGCCAAAGATATTGAACGCAGTTACGAACTCGGCGCCAACAGCTACGTCAGCAAACCGCCCACTCTGGCCGAATGGGTTTCCGCCGTTAAGTTGCTGAAGGATTTCTGGATCGGATGCGCATGCCTGCCCCGCGAGGAACACAATGACTACTGAATCCACTCATGTATTGCTGATCGAAGACAACCCCGGAGACGCAGACCTGATTCGGCTGCGACTGGTCGAAGCCAATTCCGATCTGGCCGTCTCCTGCGTGACCCGGCTGTCTACCGGATTGGCCTCGATGATCGTCTCTCCGCCCGCCATGGTGCTGCTTGATCTGAATCTTCCCGACAGTCATGGCGCGGACACGTATCGCACTGTGCTTAAGGAAACACCCGGCGTGCCTATCGTCGTGCTCTCCGGACTGGACGACGAGGAACTGGCCGTCAACGCGGTCCATCAGGGCGTGCAGGACTATCTCGTCAAGGGCTCCTTCGACAGCAAGCAACTGGCGCGCGCCATGCGCTACGCCATCGAGCGCCAGGCCTTGCTGACTTCCCTTGACATGAGCCGGCGCCAGCAACTCCAGTTCAAAAACGAATTCCTCTCCCATGTCTCGCACGAACTACGTACTCCCCTGACCTGCATTCACCAGTTCGTTACCCTCATACTCGACGGACTGGCCGGCAAGGTGATTCCCGAACAGCGCGAACACCTTGAAACAATTTTCCGCAGCGTGAATCAGTTGCGGGCCATGATCACGGACCTGCTCGAAGCCACGCGCGCCGAGTCGGGAAAAATCTCCGTCGAACAGCAATGCATTGTCATCGGGGACGTGATCCGCCAAGCGGTGGCCATGCTGCAAGCCACGGCCCAGAGCAAGCACATCGGTATCGAATCTGGCGTGGACATCAGGATTCCGTTCATTTACGCCGATCCCAACCGCGTGCTCCAGGTGCTATCGAACCTTTTGGACAACGCCATCAAATTCACGCCTCCGGACGGCTCGGTCATGGTAAAAGCCTGCCTGAAAGATAACGATCCCGACTTCGTGCAAGTTTCGGTAACCGACACCGGACGCGGCATCAGCCCGGAAGCCAAAGCCATGATTTTTGAGCGCCTTTATCAGGACCCGAATTCGGTGGACGACAGCCGCAAGGGACTGGGGCTGGGTCTCTACATCTCGAAAGAACTGGTCCGGCTCCACGGCGGCCAAATCTGGGCGGAGAGCCAACTCTCTCATGGCAGCACCTTTGCTTTCACACTGCCGTTATTTTCCCTGGCAAAATTTCTCATGCCAGTCGTCACTCATCATGGACGCTTGCGCGAATCTTTATCCCTGATAACGGTTGAGATTGCGCCGTTGAATATCCCCTTCACCGGCAATTGGGACGAAATCCGACTGCATTGCCTGCAATTGCTTGAGCCCTGCATTCTCGGCGACAAAGACGCAATCCTCCCCGCAATGGGGCGCACCGGAGTCGGGGAGACCCTGGTCATCGTGGCCTCAACTGATCAACAGGGGGCCCGCGTGGTCGAAAAGCGTATTCGTGAACAACTCGACCGGTCAGACCGCCTGCGCGCCAGTTGCGTCTTCAAAGTGTCATTCGCGGCGTTGAAACTTCCGACGGTACACCCGGGGGAGCCCGTGACTAAGGTTGTCCAGGAAATTGCCGATACCATCACTGAACTGACCATGGCGACTTTGCGGCGCAGCTTGCCGTTCGCCAACTGATGCCTGAATGAGCTTTATCGACTAAAACAATTCTGAAAATCGATTCTGAAAATTGGTTTTGGAAAATTGGCTTAGAAATTAAAGAGAGGGACAAAATGGAAAAACACAAAATCCTGATCGTCGACGATGATCCCGACCTGCGACGAGGTCTGAACCTGCGCCTGCGCGCCAGCCACTTCGACACCGCTTACGCGACTGACGGATTTTCCGCCATCGCCATGGCCCAGAAGGAACGCCCCGACCTGATCATCCTCGACATCGGCCTGCCCGCCGGAGATGGTTTCGTGGTTCTCGACCGCTTGCAGCAAAGCGCCCAGCTTTCCTCAATCCCGGTCATCGTTCTGACCGCGCGCGATCCGCAATACAATCGCGATCGCACTCTGAAAGCCGGAGCTTGCGCCTTCCTGCAAAAACCCGCCGACAACAACATACTGATGACTACAATCCGGTTCGCCCTGAATTCACCCTGGCCCGGCACCACAGTCGCCAGCCAGACCAGCCCGTAAAGGGACCGATTGTCATCCTGAGCGAAGTGAGATGTTTCGCTTGCGAAACATCTCACGCAGTCGAAGGACCTCTATAGGCGGATCAGTCCTGGACGAACTGGGGCTCCTCGATTTTTCACCCTGTCCAGCCTGCGCAAAATCAGAACCGCGAAACCAAAAACAACCCGCCCCCGACCGCCACCAAATCCTCGATCCCGGCAATCACCCAATCCGGACACCCCAACCCCTTCACCAGGCGCGAGCGAGCCCAATACCCGCCAAACGATCCCAGCACTCCACCCACTGCTCCGACGATTGCCCCCACAGCGACCGAATCGCCGCTGGCGGCACACAACGTAGCCCCGCACAGCGCACCCAAAACGATCCGCCCGAATAAAGGTCCCGGCGAGGTCCGATTCGGAATAAAAGGCAGCTTGTCGGCAACGATCTCTCCGATGGCGAAAACCGAAAAAGCATACGTGGCCACCGAAGATCCCATCAGCGCCAAACGGGAGTCCGAAAGACTGAGCCATCCCATGTGCGCCGCCCAGCAGACCACTGCCGGACCCGTCATCGACCGAAGGCCCGTCACCACTCCGATCCCAAATGCCAATAGAAGAACCAGGCTGGAACTCATGAGCACTCCTTTTTTCCGTGGACCACAATTTGCGAATCGTTAAGTTGGACCGGTCTGGCGGGACTTCTTGACGTGCCGCACGCTGTGGCCCTGCACCAGATGAAACAATTCCTCCGCCAGATTCTTGGTGTGATCTCCGGCGCGCTCGATGGCCTGCACCATAAAGAGCAGGTTGGTCACTTCGTAACTCCTGCGTCCGGCGCCCTTTTCCATGTAATCCCGAAAAACTCCGTGACAGACCTGGTCCATGTCATAGTCCATCTTGATCACCGATTCGGCCAGCGCCAGGTCGCGGCTGACAAATCCCTGATGGATTCGCACCAGCATTTCCTGCAACACCTGCACCATCTTGATCAGGACCGCGGATTCCTTCGCATTCAGCGGTTCCGGCAAATCGTGAATTCGTTTCACCACGGACCAAATCAGGTCGCCAACCCGTTCCAGGTCGATGGTAAATTTCAGGCAGGCCAGCAATTCACGGGCCTGGGCTTCCGGCACCTGGGTGACCGCAGCGGGCGTGGTGTCGTCAATTTGCCGTTCAATCTGGTCCAGCTCTTTTTCGCATTGCTTCACTTGCAGGAAAGCGATTTGCGAGCCGGTCCCGATGTAGTCTTGCGCATTGAACGCGGCATCCTTGGCGATCAGGCAGGCGCGCAGAGCCGTATCGACGGCCTGTCGGGTCGCTTCCGGCTTCTCTTTTCGCGATCGCTTCATGGTTGTAATGATTAATGAATGGTGCTACAAAAGCAGGGCAAAACAAGGCTAGCAGACTCTTTGCCGTGACGCGAATCCCGCTGCACTCTGAAGTTCGGAACCGCTAGCCTTTAGCTCTTAGCCGTTAGCTTTTCGCTCAAGCCCACGACTTCTTCTGCTGCGATGTTCAAGCTAAAAGCCAGAGAGCCAGGAAGGAAGAGCTCTCATCACAATATCCGCCATGGCTCGGTCCAGAAAAAAAGCGTCACTGAAAAAATCGTTGCCGAAAAAAATGGATGAGAAATCTTCGCAGGGCCAGCTCGACACGTTTATCGACAAATACTCGCCCGAGATTGCGGCCACGGCACGCGCATGCCTCAAGAAAATGCGCACTCGACTCCCGGGTGCCGTTCAGCTCGTTTACGACAACTATAATGCTCTCGCCATCGGTTTCAGCCCCAGCGAAAGACCGTCAGAAGGCATCTTCTCGATTGTTCTTTTCCCTCGCTGGGTCACGCTGTTTTTTCTACAAGGAAAAAATGTACCCGACCCGAACAGATTGCTCCAGGGCAGCGGGAAAGTAGTTCGCACTATCCGGCTCGAAAACGCGGCCGATCTGGACAAGCCAGCTGTCGAAGAACTAATCAGCGCCGCATTGAAGAGCGCAAAGGTCCCTATCGACCACAACGCCGCGGGAAAACTGATCATCCGCGCAATCCTCGCCAAACAACGTCCCCGCCGCCCAACTAAATAGCCCCGTGTGGTCGCCGGCGGCCTGCCCGCGGCTTTTGACTTTGAATTCGACTCTTGACTCGAGGCCAAGCAGCAGCCTTTTGACTCACCCTCGCCGCCACGCGGGCGAGGCCGCCGC
Organism: Terriglobia bacterium; assembly: GCA_963795245.1. Lineage (GTDB taxonomy): Bacteria > Acidobacteriota > Terriglobia > Terriglobales > Acidobacteriaceae > JAIQFF01. Next base: position 356,699 of record CAWCHA010000004.1, read on the forward strand.
GTCCACACACTTCCGATCCTGCCTTATACTGACCGCAAGACCCAGGGGCAACCGGCCCGTTCGGAGATTTCCGGAATTGGCGAGTAACGTCCAGGCAGTGGAACTGGTTTTCCTGTTGTTGTTGCTCTTCGTCGTTGCCTTCGGAGCGCTGGCGCGAAAGCTTCAAATCCCCTACCCCATCGTTCTGGTCATTGCCGGGGGGCTGCTCGGCTTCGTCCCCGGAATTCCAAGAATCGCGCTCAATCCCGACGTCATCTTCTTCGTAATCCTGCCGCCGCTGCTCTACGCCGCGGCCTGGACCACCTCCTGGCGCGAATTTTCCTACGGCCTGGTGAGCATCGTTCTCCTGGCGTTCGGCCTGGTCACCTTCACCGTAATTGGCGTGGCTCTCAGCGCGCAATCGTTTTTCTCCGGCTTTGATTGGAAACTCGGTCTCGTCCTCGGCGCAGTCGTAGCGCCTACAGACGCCTTGGCAGCTGCTACCATCGCCAAACGTGTCGGCATCCCAAAGCGAATCACCGACCTTATTGAAGGCGAGAGTCTGGTCAACGACGCCAGCGGCCTGCTGGCTCTCGAATTCGGCGTGGCGATGGTCCTGGGCCACGAAACTCCGACGCTTTCGAGCGGCACTTTTCGCCTGGCTTACCTGACTTTTGCCGGTTTGGCAATAGGACTCATCACCGGCTGGATCGTCGACCGCATCGAGCGCCGCATCGACGACGGGCCCATCGAGATTGCCATCAGCATACTGACTCCCTACGCCGCCTATCTCACCGCCGACCGGCTGCATGCTTCCGGCGTGCTGGCAGTGGTGGCCTGCGGCCTTTATCTCAGCCGCAGAAGTTCGACTTTCTTTTCGCCCGGCGTGCGCTTGCAGGCCTGGGCGGTTTGGGAAGCTCTCGATTTCATCCTCAACGGCCTGGTTTTCGTGCTCATCGGATTGCAACTTCCGTACGTCCTGTCGGGCATTCATGGCTACAGTCGCGGAACCTTGCTTCTGTACGGAGGGTTATTCAGTGCGCTGGTGATCATATTGCGGATCGTCTGGGTATTCCCCGGCGCCTGGCTGGCCTACCGGATCCGTCACGGCATCCTTCACCAGAACGTATCCATGCCGCAACTAAAAGGACTGCTGGTTTTAGGCTGGACAGGAATGCGCGGAGTCATCGCTCTTGCCGCGGCGATTGCATTGCCTCAGGCTCTCGCCGACGGAAGCCCGTTTCCGCAACGCAACCTGATCGTCTTTCTTGCCTTCTGCGTAATTTTCGTGACCCTCGTGTTGCAAGGCCTGACGCTTCCCTGGCTGATCGGTTTTCTGGGCATCGCGGAACTGCCGGGACCCGACGCCGAAGAAGAAAAAGCGCGCAAGGAAATACTCCAGGCCGCCCTGGCCTACCTCGAAGGCGAACGCACCAAGGATGGCTCCGAGTATGCTGCCATCTACGAAGATCTTACCAAGCACTACCGCCATCGCCTCACCGACGTCGACGGAAAGGAAGATGATCAGGCGGGCTTGAGCCCGAAACATCACGAGCGCTTAGAGCGCATTTCCCGCGAACTACTTCGGCTGGAACGGCAAACTGCGGTCCACCTGCGCAACCAGGGCCGCATCAACGACGAGACCCTGCGGACGCTGGAACACGAACTGGACCTGCGCGAGACCGGCCCCGGCCACGTCTAAGGCATTTCTTCTACGCCGCAGCATCCACCAGCGGAAGGAAAATCTGGAACCGCGTGTTTCCAGGCTTCGATTCCACCTGAATCGAGCCTCGGTGTTTCTTCACAATCCGCAGCACAGTGTCCAGACCTAACCCGGTTCCCTCTCCCACGCCCTTGGTGGTATAAAACGGCTCGAAGATGTGCGGTTCTATGTCAGGCGGAATTCCCGGGCCGTTGTCGCCAATCTCAACCACCACGCAATCCGCGTCGCGATAGGTCCGGATTCGCAGCTCTCCCGTCCCGCCCATCGCGTCGATTGCATTATCGATAATGTTCGTCCAAACCTGGTTCAGCTCGCTTCCGTGCGAATTCACTAGCAGCGGGATTTTTTCGTACTCGCGATGTACCGTGATGCCGCGCTTGAGTTTGTAATTCAGGATAGTAAGAGTATTTTCCAGACCCTTCGCGATATCCACATTCTGCGCGGTGGTCTGGTCCATGTACGTGTACTCTTTGACCGCGCGCACCAGATCGGAAATCCGCGTCGTGCTGCTCTCAATCTCGATCAGCAGGTTCGCAATCTCCACCGAAGCAGCAATCCTCACCAGGGCGGCCCGGGCGACCTCCGCCTCCATGGTTGCGAAAAGTGACTCCAACGCTTCCGGCTTCACGCCCCTGCGGGCAAGGTCGGCTGCGAGCTGCCACAAGTCGTTCTGCCCATGACTCCGCAACAAGGAATCGATCTGATCCTCAAGGTCGCTCGTGGCCAAGGTATCAAGCGGAGTCTCTGACGGTTTCGAAAACGACGCTTCCAGCTTTTCGATTTCAGATCTCTGAAGAGGCGTAAGGTTGTGTTTGCCTAATTCCTGGGCCGCATCCTTGATCCGATAAAGGGTCTCGCGCAGCAGGCTGGTGGCGCGTTTCGCGGCCGACGCTGGATTGTTCAGTTCGTGCGCCAGCCCCGCGGAAAGTTTTCCCAGGCTCGCCAAGCGGTCCACCTGCTGCTCCCACCGAGTGGTCTCGCGGATGCGGTCGGACATCTGGCCCACCAGGCGCTGAGCCAGTTCCCACATTTTCTGCACCAGCTCAGGAAATTTAGCCGAGGGAAATTTCAAGATACGGCCGTCGGTAACCGCCCGACCGGTCAACACCGCTACCTTCATCCGCGAGAAGGGCAACAGTCCGGTGATTTCGCCAGGTTCAATCGGAAAGATCACAGCCTCGCCGCCCAATGCGCCTCGCATCTGCATCTGCCCTTCAAGAATCACGAACATCGAGACCGCCGGAGTGCCTTGCTGTAGGAAAATATCTCCCGCCTTGAGGGAAATCTCAAGGGACTGGCTGATGAACCATTCCAGTTGATCGTCGGACAAACCTTCAAACGTCGGGATGTGGAGCAACTCTGATTTTTCGATCATGTATCCCTAAACCTTGCTCAAGTACTGATGGATAAACTGCACCGCCACCGAGCCTTCACCGACGCCGGACGCCACGCGTTTGACCGACCCATGCCGCACATCGCCCACGGCAAAAATTCCGGGCACATTGGTCTCCAGCAGATAGGGATCGCGCTCCAAAGTCCATCCCTTAGGATGTTGCCCGTCGCGTATGAGATCGGGGCCGGTCAGAATGAACCCTCGTTCGTCGCGCTCCAGCAGACCGGCAAGCCAGTCCGTTCGCGGCAGAGCTCCTATAAAGATAAACATGGAACTGGCCGGTACACGCTCTGTCTTGTTCGTGTCCGCACACAGCACCGAAATCTCTTCCAGATGAGTCGTACCGTGCGCCTCGACCAGACTGGCATGGGCCCAAATCTGAATGTTGGCAGTGTCTTTGACCTGGTCGATCAGATACTGCGACATGGTGCTGGCCAACGAATCTCCGCGGACAAGAATGACAACGCGCTCCGCATATTTGGCGAAGTTCATCGCTGCCTGGCCCGCTGAATTCGCGCCGCCCACGACATAAACTACCTCGCCCTTGCAGGCCAGCGCCTCAGTGGCGCCGCCGCCATAATAAATTCCCGCCCCCTGCAAACGATCGATTCCCTCCGCCAAAAGCTTGCGCCATTGCACTCCGGTCGAAATCATCAGGGCGTGACACGAGATTTCGTTGTCATCCGCCATCTTGAGCATCCTGTACGACCCCTCAAGCCGGATGCCAACCACTTCCTGCGGCGACAATATTTCCACTCCAAAACGCTGCGCCTGCGCTACCGCACGGCGCGCCAGATCGCTACCGCTGAGTCCCGACGGGAACCCCAGATAGTTTTCGATGCGCGAACTCATCCCCGCCTGTCCGCCGGGCGCTTCCCGCTCGATCATCACCGTCTTCAGTCCCTCGGATGCGCCGTAGACCGCCGCAGCCAGACCTGCGGGCCCTCCTCCGACGATCGCCAGATCATAAAAGCTCGTCTGCGCTCGCGTCCGCAATCCCACCTTCGCGGCAACATCTGCCGGAAGACTTTCCAAAAGCTTGCTTCCGTCCGGAAAGAGCACGATGGGAAGACTCGCAGCTTCAGGCCCCAGCGCTTCCATAAGACGCTTGGTTTCCGGATCGTTTTCGGACGCTTCAACATCGGTCCATTGATAGGGAACATGGTTCCGCGCCAGAAAGTCCCTCAAGTCGTAACTCTTCGGCGACCAGCGCGTCCCCAGCACCCGAATCCCCTCATACGCCGGATGGTAGGAAGCCTGCCAGTCACTCAGCAAATCATCCAGCTGCGGATACAAGTGCTCGCTCGGAGGATCCCATGGCTTCAGAAAAAAATAGTTGATGTTGGCCTGGTTGATGGCGCTGATGGCGGCGTTCATGTCCGCGTATGCGGTCAACAACGCGCGCTTCGCCTTGGGGAAAACACGCATGCCTTGCTGAAGAAACTCGACACCATCCATGCGGGGCATGCGCTGATCGGCCAGCAGCAGTGCCACACTGTCATTCCGCACTTTCAGCTGGTTCAACAGATCGAGCGCACCCTCCGGCGAATCGCTCCCGATGACCCGGTATTCGGCCCCATACTGTGAACGCAAGTCGCGCTCGATCGAGCGCAACACATCAGGATCGTCATCCACACTCAATAAAATTGGCTTCGCCATAAAATTGATCTCAAATGAAAGATGATGGAAAAGTTATTCTAGACGTCTGCATCCACATTCCGCCACAAGCCACGTAGGGCCGGGTCCCCTGATCCGCCCTGGCCACATTCGGCGCAGGTTTAAAGCAGCTCGGCAGGGCTCCAGAAGCTAAGACAGCGTTTTAAGAAGTCCATTCCCGCTCGATCTGCCGGCCACACTCAACCACCATTCCAACCAACACCTCAATCTGCGCCTCGCTCACCGAAGGATTCATACAAGTAAGCTTCAAACACTGCCGCCCTCGAACCCGCGTATGCCCGATCACCGCCATCCCTCGATCAAACAAACGCTGCCGTAACGCTGTATTCAACTCATCCTCATCAAGCCCGTCGCCTTGTGGAAGGTAACGAAAAACAACCGTACTCAAGCTGTCTCCATGAATCAGTTGCAACGCCGCATTCCGGCTCACCGCATTGGACGCACAAAGAGCCAACTCGAGCGTGCGGTCAATCATCGCTCCCAGCTTCTCCCGCCCCAGAAGCTGAAACGAAAACCACAACTTCAGCACATCGAAGCGACGCGTCGTAAGCAGTGAATGAGTGACAAGATTGGGAATCCCCTGTTCCTCATGCGTCTCCGGATTGAGGTAGTCGGCATGAAGTTCGATAAGCTTGAAGTTGCGACGATCGCGCAACAGAAACGCGCTTGCCGGAACCGGCTGCCAGAAGAGCTTGTGAAAATCGATGCTCAATGAGTCCGCAGCCGCCATCCCCTCCAGCTTCTTCCTGTGACGAGGCGAAAATAGAAGGACGCCGCCATAGGCCGCATCCACATGCAGCCACGCTCCAGCCGCTTTCGCCAGCGACGCAATCTCTGTCAGCGGATCGACAGAACCAAAGTCAGTTGTACCCGCCGTTGCGACGACGGCAAAGGGCAGCAAACCCTGGTCCCGCATTCCGTCGAGCAATGTACGAAGACTCTCCGGCCGCATCCGGAATTCGTCGTCCACGGCGACTCTGACCACGGCATCCGTTCCCAGTCCCAACTGCACCGCGGATTTCTCCACGGTAAAATGCGCCACCTCGGAGCACAAAACGCGCATGTGGGCCGCTTGCGCCGGCAACCCTCGCTTCTGTGCCGACCACTGAAACCGCGACTTCAAAAACGCATCGCGCGCCAGCAGCAGCCCCATGTAGTTTGACTGTGTTCCTCCCGAGGTAAGAGTTCCACCCGCATCAGGTGGCATGCCCGCTTCGGCCACCAGCCACTGCACGAATTTCTGCTCCAGCACGGTCGCTATCGGCGCCTGGTCAAACGAATCCATCGACTGGTTTAAAGCGCTGATCGCAACCTCGGCCGCCAGCGAAGTCAGCAACGGCGGACAATGCAAATGCGCCGCCGTATTGGGATGGCTCACCGACACGGAATTCGAAACAATCTCGCCCAGCTTCCCGAAAACCACATCAGCAGCGGCCCCTGCTTGAGAAAGGAAATCAGGATCAAGCAAGGCAGACAGCGCGGCCGGACTTTTTCCGCTGTAAGGACGATCAGGCAAAGACGAGCACAGCAACTCGGCAACCCGCGCCGTCAGCTCTCGGTACGCCGCCTTGCTCGAATCCGTGTTGGTCAGAAACTCCGATTCAAACAAGTCCAAGCCTCAAGGTTTTCTTTGCGACCTTTGCGGACGCAAGGAAATTCGTTATAAGACGGCCAGCTTACAAGGCCCGCAGATATTGCGGAGGCACCGGCATCTCGCCCTTGAAATGCAACGCCTTCGCCGCCCGGAACGGCCAATAAGGATCGCGCAACATTTCACGCGCCAGCAACACCAGGTCCGCGCGTCCATTTCTGATGATGTCATCCGCCTGCATCGGCTCGGTGATCATTCCGACCGCGGAGGTTGGAATCTCAGCTCCCCGCCGTACCCCTTCCGCCAGGGGAACTTGATAACTCGCTCCCACGGGGATTTTCGCCAGAGGACTTCCCCCTCCCGAACTGCAATCAATCAGATCGATGCCTTCCGCCTTCAGTGCTTTCGCCAGTTGAATCGAATCTTCCAGCGTCCACCCGCCTTGGACCCAGTCGGTACACGACAACCGAACTGACAGTGGCAGCTCCTTCGGCCATTCCGCACGAACTACCCGGGCCGTCTCTACCAGAAACCTCGTGCGGTTCTCGAGGCTGCCTCCATATTCGTCAGTTCGATGATTGGAAAGCGGCGAATAGAAACTGTGCAGCAGATATCCATGCGCCCCGTGAATCTCAAGCCACCTGAATCCCGCGTCCCTGGCGCGAATCGCCGCCTTACGAAATGACTCGCGAATGTCTGCGATTTCTTTCAGCGTCAACTCGTGTGGCACGCGCCACCCATCCGCAAACGCGAGCGCGCTGGGACCGACCACCTCCCAGCCACCTTCTTTATCGGCTAGCGTGCGGTCGCCATCCCACGGCCTCGACTTCGAAGCCTTGCGCCCGGCATGCGCCAACTGAATGCCCGGCACCGCCCCGTGTGCGGACACGAATTTCGCGATCCGCGCCAACGGTTCGATGTGCTTGTCCGACCATATCCCCATGTCCTCAGGGGTAATTCGGCCAGTCGCTTCGACCGCGGTAGCTTCCACCATCACCAGCCCCGCTCCGCCAACCGCGCGCGATCCCAAATGAACCAGGTGCCAGTCATTCGCCATTCCGTTTTCCGAACTGTACTGACACATCGGCGAGACACCAATCCGGTTCCGCAAGGTGACACCGCGCAACGTCAACGGCTCAAACAAGTGCGCCATCTTTTTTCCTCAATAAAATTAAAATCGCAGAATGCACCAGGAACAGTGTAAGACGCCCTTCGTGTGCCTTCGTGGTGAAAGCTTCTTTTGGATTGCTTCGAGCGCAAGCGCTCAGACTTCTAAAGCGACAGCGGCCTTCACCTCGATACTCCGGGCCAGGCCCGCCACCCGTTCATACGATTCCAGTCGATCAGCATGCTCGTAGGTATCTGTCACCACGATGACTTCGTCGGCCCCGGTCTCTCTCGCAAGTTTCTCCAGACCCGCCTTCACCGTCGCATCCGACCCGACAATCGCTGCGCCCAGCCTGTTCTCCACCGCGGCCCGTTCCATCTCATTCCACAACGGCTCCATAAAATCCACGGGCGGCAATAATTCTACCGGTTGGTTTCGAATCAACCGCAGAAACCGCTGTTGGGGCGTGGTGAACAGCCGCCGGGCGTCTGCATCCGTCTGCGCCGCAATCACCTGCACCGCCACAATCAGATAAGGATTTTTCAGCACATCGTTGGGACGGAACTGTTCGCGATAGAGCCGCGCCGCAGCATACAGATATTCCGGAGCAAAATGCGCCGCGAACGCAAACGGCAATCCCAGCCTCCCGGCCAACTGGGCGCTGAATCCGCTCGACCCCAGCAGTGTGATAGGCACATTGCTGCCCTGCCCGGGAATCGCTTTCACAACCTGCGCCGGCTTCTCCGGCCCGAGATAAGCGCGCAACTCCTGCACCAGTTCAGGAAAATCTTCGCCTGTCTGTCCCAGGTCCCGACGCAGCGCCCGCATGGTTTGGCCATCGGAGCCAGGAGCGCGTCCCAACCCGAGATCGATTCGTCCCGGATACATCGCCTCCAGCGTCCCAAACTGCTCCGCCACCACCAATGGAGCGTGGTTCGGCAGCATGACTCCGCCGCTGCCCACCCGAATCGTCTTCGTTGCCCCCGCCACGTGCCCGATCAGCACCGAGGTTGCCGAGCACGCCAGTCCCGAAATTGAATGGTGTTCCGCCAGCCAGAAGCGCTTGTAACCCCACTGCTCCACGTGTTGCGCCAGATCCACCGACCGCGCTATGGCACTGCCCGCAGGCTCGCCGGCACGCATGCCGACAAGATCCAGCACCGAAACCGCCAGCCGCTTGCTCATTGTGGGTTAGATGACCCAGCCGGAAAAGCGATGCGAAGGTTAAAAAGACGAGGCAGGAGGACTGCAAAACAAAACCACCAAGGGGCGCGAATCACACCAAGGCCAATCTCAAGGATTTCCTTCGTGTACCTTCGTGACCTTGGTGGTATCGGTTTCGCGAAACGCTTACAGCGAACTCATGTTCGCCAGGAACTCGCCATTCGACTTGGTCTTGCTCAACTTGTCGATCAGCAGTTCCATCGCTTCCACGGGCGAAAGCGGATTCAGCACCTTGCGCAGCACCCAGATGCGGGTGAGGTCTTCTTTCGGAATCAGTAACTCTTCCTTTCGTGTACCGGAGCGCTGAATATCGATGGCCGGGAATGTGCGCTTGTCCACCAGCTTGCGGTCCAGAATGATTTCCGAGTTACCCGTACCTTTGAACTCTTCGAAGATCACATCATCCATGCGCGATCCCGTGTCAATCAGGGCAGTTGCTATGATAGTCAAAGACCCACCTTCTTCGATGTTCCGCGCCGATCCAAAGAACCTCTTCGGACGCTGCAACGCGTTGGAATCCACGCCGCCTGAGAGCACTTTACCGCTGGGCGGAACGATGGTGTTGTAAGCACGCGCCAGACGCGTAATCGAATCCAGCAGAATCACGACGTCGCGTTTGTGTTCCACCAACCGCTTGGCTTTCTCGATCACCATTTCCGCGACCTGCACGTGCCGCGCAGCAGGCTCATCGAAGGTGGAAGAAATCACTTCGCCCTTTACCGACCGCTGCATGTCCGTAACCTCTTCCGGACGCTCATCGATCAGCAGCACCATCAACACAACTTCGGGATGATTCGTGGTAATCGAATTGGCCACGTTCTGGAGCAGCATGGTCTTACCGGCCCGAGGCGGTGAAACGATCAGGCCGCGTTGGCCTTTGCCCAGCGGCGTCAGCAAATCCATCACCCGGGCGCTGACGTTCTCGCGCAAGGTTTCGAGCTTCAACCGCTCCTGCGGATACAGTGGCGTCAGGTTGTCAAACAGTATCTTGTTGCGCGCTTCTTCCGGCGATTCGAAGTTGACCGCTTCAATTTTGACCAGGGCAAAATACTTCTCGCCCTCGTGCGGCGGACGTACCTGGCCGCTGATGGTGTCACCAGTCTTGAGGTCAAATTTCCGAATCTGCGACGGCGAAACGTAGATGTCGTCTGGTCCGGGCAGATAGTTGTAGTCCGGCGAGCGCAGAAAGCCGTAGCCGTCAGGCAGAATTTCAAGGACGCCCTCGGCAAAAATGTGGCCCTCTTTTTCGCTCTGGGCCTGGAGAATCTTGAAAATCAGGTCTTGTTTACGCAATCCGCTAGCTCCGGGCAAGTCCAAAGATCGGGCGATCTTGGTTAGCTCGGTAATATTCTTTTCCTTGAGTTCAGCAATGGTCATCAGTCACCTGCGAGGAGATTTTTCAAAGGGGGGTACGCGAAAGAGAAGGAACTATCCAGCGGGGCAGAGGGGCGGGCTAAACTACGCAGCCCGCCGTTGTGCCTCAGCAAAATGTTCCGGTTCGGCAAGAACCGACTGCCGCTCCGAACTTGCAATCCGGTCCAGGACCTCGTTCATGGTCTCCTGGATTCTGGTATTGGGCTTGTGAAACTTACGGGTAGCCTTCGATGCAAGCTGACAGAGCATATAACGGTTCCGCAAAGTATGTAAAGCATCAAAAACTCGATCAGAGCGCTTCATTATTCTTTCTCCTGACGCAAACAAAATGACGAAATCTTACTTTTTCGCGACAGGACACGTCCCCGGCCAGATTGATAACTCTCTCAGTTCTTATGGGTTGAACGGGAATGCCCTGGCTACTTGCTATAGATGCTCCGCATGACCCGAAAGTTTCTTCAATTTCGGACCAGTTCCCACTTATCTGCGGAGGTACCTGGGACGCTCAAACCCGTCCCTAAGTCCGTGGAAGCAGTAATTTAGCGGGTAACCAGGGCGCGGTCAAGATATTTGTTTCGCCCTGTCACTGTCCATGTGGTCGCGGGCGCCCCGCCCGCGAAGCGCCAAATCAAGCCCGCGCGGATCTAAGATGTACGAATGACCGCAATCACCCTCATCCCCATCGGCCGCGTCCACTCGCCTCGCACCGAAGTCAAAGACGATTTCTGGGGAAGCGTCGCATCCATCATCGAACTGGACGCCGCCCTTTTCACCCCCGATTCCGTTCTCGGCCTCACCGATTTCTCCCACATCCTCGTGGTGTACCACCTGCACCAGATTCCCCACGACAGCATCATCTACGGCGCCAACCACCCGCGCGAGAATCCTGCCTGGCCGCGCGTCGGCATTTTTGCGCAAAGGAAAAAACAGCGGCCCAACCAACTCGGCGTTTCAGTCTGTGAACTGGTTGAAGTGGATGGCCTGAAGCTGAAGGTGAAGGCTCTCGATGCCATCGACGGCACGCCCGTGCTGGATATCAAACCCTTTGTACGTGAATTCGAACCCAACCTGTCTCAGGTCCGACAACCGCAATGGATCACGGAATTGATGCGCGACTACTTTTCCTGATCGATGGGTTTGGCGATCGCCGCTCACCCAAAGCGAGGAACTCTCGCGCTGCCTGCCGCTTCTCTCACTCGACCAATGTCGATGAACTGAACTTTCTGCGGACGCGCCACGGCTGCGGAGCTTCGCCGGCGAGAACTTTTAATCAACTTCATCGCTCGATCCACCACGCGGGCCAGTTCAGACCCGAACTCAGGACCGCGGTCTTCCTGCAAACGCCGCTTGGCTTTGTCCGCAGAAAACCATGTCGGATTGCGGCCCGCCTCCTGCGGCGCCACCTGCCGCAACACCTCGCAAAGATGAGCGTTGACCGCAGGGTCTTTCTCCCCCGACTCAACGCCGCGGCGCCGGCGAACGTAACGGGTGAACGAAGTCTCTTCCATGCGGCCGTGCACCCCAGCTTCTTCGAAAGCTTCCAGCGCGGCCGCCTGCGCGTGCGTCAGCCCGGGCTCGACCCCGCCTTTCGGAAAAATCCAGCGCCCTTTGCGCGTCTGAACCAGTAGGAATTCAATCACGCCCAGGCGCACCCGATAGCAAACCGCCGCGACCTGTTCGCATTCTTTCAGCTTGCGCAGTTCCGCCAGCCGAATGAATTTCGCCGACAGCTCCAGCCTTCGGACCTGCGACCACCCGACGGTCAATCGCGATTCGGCATTCTCCCTGCCTTCAGCTCCCATCACAGCAGAGTGCACGACGCCTCTGCCTCTGACTAGAGCAAAGCTTGGTTCATGCGGCGATTCATGCAACACTCAACCGTCCTCAGAAAACCGGCTTCATCCTGAGGGACGTCAGTCCGAAGGATCGGTAGTGATTCAATTAGAAAAACTTAAACCGGCGTCATCCTGAAGGACTTTCAGTCGTGAAGCATCTAGCGAGGGCCGAAATAACGTACGGTGCGCCCGCGCTGGATCCTTCGCAAGCTCAGGATGACCCTGTTTATCCAGCGTCAAATCGAAACTGGCCCCACACCGCCGGCCCAATACAGTCAAGGAGTGCGCCGCTTTCTCCAACCCCAGATTTTCCAACTCCTGCTGGACAGCTGCGCCTGTCCTCTGCCATCCTCGAATTATCTATGCCCTATCACGTAGTCGCTTTCAGCATGGCGCAGGTCCGGCAGGGTGCGCTGGAATTCCAGCGCCTGTTGGGCACGGCGGTGCGCGAGTCCAGAGATTTGAAAGTCTATTCGGTGAGCCCGTTCGATCTGGAAGAACGCCGCCGCTTCAAAGACCGCTTCGGAGGCGATGTAGTCTATTTCTTCAACGACGCCGCCCGCGATCTGCTCCGAACCCAGGGCTATGCCATAGAATTCGCCGCGGAAATCCCCGAGACCGAACTGCCACGCCGCCGCTCCCTGGTCGTCGGCATCCCCGAGTAGAGATGCAAAAGCAGCCACGGATTCGAACGGATCAAGACCTTAAAGCGAAGTACATCATGCTGAGGCACTCTAGTTCCGAAGGATCTTGCGCGCATCGGCACGAACGCTCGCTCTCTCTATATCCGCTCCACGCCAGATGCTTCGCAAGCTCAGCCTGACGCCCTCTCGCTGAAGGTTGAAGATCACAAAGTCTAATCCGTGAGAATCCGTGGCCGCTTTTGGAAGTTTCCCACAAGAGGAATCTCCCTACCTACTTGCGCCCCACCACACCGCAAGCCAGTATTTTCCATCGCCCACGAGGAAGAGACTCTTGGACAACCTGTATTGCCTGCGCTGCAATCGCGAAATCGAAGTCGGACACAAATCCGTCGCCGTATATATGTTCGCGCAGACCGTCGGCATCCGGCCAAGGCAAAAATCCTCGGCACAGCGCATCTGTTTCTGTCCGCAATGTTCCGTGTCTCTGGCCATGGGCCCTCCCCCCGAAGGCGCTCTGAACCTGGCCGCATGGAACATGATCCGCGACTTGGTCGGCGCCGATCCCGCTCTCAATCGGGCCGCATGGGAAAATCTGCGCGGAGTCGTAGGCCTGCTACCCTCAGGCGAACCCGAACCCATCTCCGCCCCGCGCCGCGCCGCCGGCGGCTATTTCGAATTCTGATTTATCAGCCATGAAAGACCCAAAGGGTGTCCCACCTCGTCGCGCACTTTGCGACAGGGGGGAAGGGGTCATCAGTGAAGCAGGGGTGCTAATCACCCGGCCCCAAGACCCGTCCTCTCCAGCCGCTCCCGGAAATACCCCTTCCAGCTCTCCGGCAACGCGGCAACTTGCAACGCGCGACGCACCGCGCTCACATCGGCAGCGGTATACTTTTTCGCGATATACAACCGCGTAATTTCCGACACCGAAACGTCATTCGGATCACGCCCAGTCATTTTCATCTCATCATCGGCGCCGACTTCTCCCTCGCGCGTGACGGCAAAGTAGAAACCCGTCCGCCCGCTCGCGAGAAATCGCTTCACCATGTCGTCCATCTGAAATCGGATGCCCAGTTTGTAGCAGGGCAGCCGAGGCTGGGTCACAATCAATTCCGCCGAGCCAACACAAAACCTGTCGCCCAGATGAACCGAATCCTCCAGAGGAGACTGCATCTTCGAGGCATCGACCGTAAAATTCTCTCCGAAAATCGCCGTCGGCAACTCCCGCCCCGGCAACTCTCTACGCCAGTAGTCGTAATGAGCCACCGGATAGCAGTAGACCGCCTTGAACTCTCCGCCGTGAACGTTGAGATCCGCCTGACGATCGCCATCAAGATTAAGCTTCCGCAGAGCGACGCGACCCCGCACTGGCTCCTTGAAAATCCCGGTCGTCACACTTCTGCCGTGCCATATTACTTCGCGAGGAAGCCCAGTGTTCACCGAAATCAGCTTCATCTCCGCTTGAGTATTTTCCATTCCAGTTTCTCCGCTGAAAAATGTTCGAGGGTGGGGCAGCGTTTCAGCGCTGCATAAAAGCCACTTTCCCAGACGCGGCTTCAGCCGCTGAAGGAACCACCCACTAAAGCTGTTTCTCCCGGAGAATCAGAATCCAAAATCATGCTCCGGCCGTCTCTGCCATGAATCTGGCATAACCACGGATCGAGTTCAGCTTGTCTTCCCCCAAGCCCCGCAACTCTTTCTCATTGATCCGGTTTTCATACAAGAGTCTTCCGAAAAGGAGCGCGAGCTGCGACTGCCGGAACTCGTGCTTGTGATCGATCTCTTTACGGCGTTGTGTCAAATGATGTTCCAGCTCCCACAGCTCGGACGGCTTTCCGACCTTGTTGGACATCTGCTTCGCTTCCTGAATCACCTCTTGCAGCTCCCGCTGCAGAGCGCCGTCGAAAGCCCTGCTGCCGATGGCCTTTTCTGATTTCGACCACGCCAGTTCTTGCTGCCATAACTGTCTGTAGTATGGGGATAGGCTGCTCATGTTCAGGTCCTGCTTCCCCGCATTATATTCTCAGCGGCGTCATCTCCACCCTCGCACTCCGACCGGTCCATCCCTTAACAGGCACGCGGCTAGGAACGGATGGCAGGGGGCACTCAATCGCGGTTTCGGATCGAATGAAGATGTTCAAATCTCCTCAACTCTGTCATCCCGACCGGAGCAGACACCCCCCACCACAAACAACAAAGGTGCTCGCAAACCACCGCTGCCGGCACAGACCGCAGTTAGTGTCTAAAAAATCGGCGTCATCCTGAACCACTCCTAGTCGTAAAGGATCCGGCGTGTGCCGCAGCTCCAGCACGCCGTTGCAAATAAACTCCGCGCAAGATCCTTCGCAAGCTCGGGATGACCCCTTTTATTAGGTGGACACACAAGATGAATCTTTAACTCTATCGTCCCGACCAAAGCAATCACGCAAAGCGATGGTCTGCGAAGTGCAGGGACCCTACGGTTGGAAAGTCGTCCGGCTTTCGAAAACGCTCGAACGTCTCTCCGGGGTTGTGACCGTTTTGGCACTGGGCGATTTTCTCAGTCTTTATCTTCGAATTGCTTCCGCTTGCATGGCTGGCTGTGGACCACTGGCCCGTACCTGGCGTCCTTCCCTTTTCAGCACTTCCATACTTTTCTGAGGATTCGATTGGGCGGGAGAAGGCGCTGGCCCGTTGCTACGACCATCCGATCATTCACTGTTTCACCGAAAGACTGAGACAGTGAGTCGTCGAAACCTCGTCCATCGTGAAGATCAGTTTCACTTCACGAGACGCGGCTTCGCCAGAGGACTCACTTATGCCGCCCTGCGCTGCCGCTTCTCGCCAGTCCCGTTCCACCGGTTCGATCGCGTTCCGCGCACTGCTGATAGTTCTAGCCGCGATGTGTCCTTTGAGCGCGGTGGCCATACCCGTAGCCGCAACGACGGTGACGACCTTGAGCGTTTCGCCGTCGGAGGTTACGGCTGGCGCGGCGGTGACGCTGACTGCCACTGTAACCAGCAGTGGGTCGCCGTTTGGGCGCGGAGTGGTGATATTTTGCGACGCCAGTGCCAACCTTTGCCAAGACTCCGCGATTCTGGGAGAGGCACCGTTAACCGCGGCCGGGACTGCCACCATCAAGCTGACGTTGGGAACGGGCACCTACAGCATCGTGGCGATGTTGCAACCTTCGCATGTGGCTCTGCTCAGCGCATCGGCGCCAGCGACATTGACGGTGGATGCCAATGCCAGCTATTTCTCACTCTCGGGAATCACCTCCAGCGGCGCCCCCGGCAACTACACGCTAACGGGAATAGTGGTCGCTTATGGAAAGCACGTGCCGACAGGAACGGATTCTTTCCTCGACAGCGACGTCGGGAATGCGATCGTGGCAACGGCAGCGCTCGATCCTGCCAGCCTCGGATTCATCCTGCGATCCGCCCCCGCTTCGCCCGCGACCGTAGGCCAGCGCCCTCAAAATACAGTTTTGGGCGATTTCAATAATGACGGACGTCTGGACCTGGCAGTGACCAACTCTAGCGCAAATACCATCAGTGTTTTATTGGGAAATGGTGACGGAAGCTTTCAGGCTCCGACCACCTATGCCGCCGGCGCAAACCCCATCGCGATTGCCAGCGGTGATTTCAACCGCGACGGAAAGCTTGACTTGGCGGTCGGCAATGCCTTTGCCAACACGGTCAGCATTTTTTTGGGGAATGGCGATGGCACGTTTCTGCCGCCACAAACCTATGCAGTCGGACGTGGGCCGCAGTCGATTGCGGTGTCCGACTTCGATGGTGACGGCTTCCTTGATCTGGCGGTGCTCGACCGGAACGATAGCAACGTAACCATTCTGCTCGGGCAGGGGGACGGCACATTCCAGGCGGAATTGAACGTCTGTGAAGATCCCCTCACGATCCCGGTCGGCGACTCCGGCCAGATCATTGTGGCTGCAGATTTCAATGGGGATGGAAAGGCCGACTTGGCCGTGACCGATGCGGAGAACAGTCAGGTGGACGTTCTGCTGGGCCTGGGAGATGGAAACTTCGCGCCTCAGGTGACCTATGGAGTAGGTTTCAATCCCATCGGGCTCGCGGTAGCCGATTTTAATGGGGATGGATTTCCCGATCTCGCGGTGGCGAACGCGGAGCAGAGTTCGGTGAGCGTGCTGCTGGGAGTGGGAGATGGAACCTTTCAACCGCAGGTGAACTACGGCACTGGCAACGCTCCAGAGGGATTGTCAGTCGGCGACTTTAACGGCGATGGAAAAATGGACCTCGTAGCCTCGAACGCTTTTAGCAACTCTGTCAGCGTATTGCTGGGCAACGGCGATGGCACCTTCAAGAGCCAACTCGCATTTCCAGCGGGAAACAGGCCATTCGGAGTCGGCGTGGGAGATCTGAACGGTGACGGACTTCCCGATGTAGTGGTAGCAAACTCCACCGCGGGTACGACTTCCATCTTGTTGTCGGCGCACACCGAGACGGCTACCGCCAACGGCGTGGCGGTGTATGGATTCGGCGGTCACAATGTCTTCGCCAGCTACCCCGGCGACGCAGACCGGGCCGCAAGCCAGTCCTCTACCGTGCTGCTCACTGCCATCCCTCAAATTGTTACAGCCACCGCCCTCACAGTCTCGCCGAACCCAGCCTTCGCCGGCCAAGCGGTCACCCTGACGGCAACTGTGATCCCAACGCCCTTCGGCGCGACCCCAGGCACAGTCAGCTTTTTCAACGGGATCACCCTGGTGGGAACTGGAACGGTCGATGTTTCCGGGGTTGCGAGCTTCACTACCAGTAGCCTGCCGGCCGGATCGTTAAGTCTCACCGCGGTTTATTCCGGCAACTACGCAAATGCGGGATCGACTTCCCCGGCCCAGAACGTAACCATCAACTCGCCGACCGCGACTGCAACAGCATTGCAAGCCGCGCCGAATCCGTCCACAGCGGGAGAATTGGTGACTCTGACGGCGACGGTTGCCCCGGCGCCAACCGGAACGCCGGCAGGAACAGTCAGCTTTTTCAGCGGCAGCACTCTGCTGGGCACGGCAAACCTGAACTCCTCGGGAGTGGCGACCTTCACGCTTTCGAATCTTCCGTCAGGCGTCGCAACGATCACAGCGGTCTATTCCGGCAACGCTGCCTTTGCGACTTCGACTTCGTCCGGATTATCAGTGACCGTAACCTCGGCCTCTACCTTCGCCGTTACCGCTTCGTCGTCTCCATTCACGGTAAATGCGGGCGGTTCGGTGGACATCCATGTCACCGTTCCCCCCATCGGCGGTGACTTCAACAGCGTGGTCACGATGTCAGCCACCGGCTTGCCGGCAGGCGCTACTGCAACTTTCAATCCCGCAACCGTGATTCCCGGCGCATCGGGCGCAGCCACCGTATTGCACATCCAGACTGCGGCCAATACCGCTGCCTCGCCCACCGGGCACAGCCAATTTCCGTTCTTGCCGATCAGTTTGGCGGCCGGCTTGTGCGTGATAGCCGGCCAACGCAAACGCCTGGCCGGGTCAGTGCCGCTGCTTCTGCTGATTGCGATGCTGGCTGGCGGAACCTTGTTGTTGACCGGTTGCAACGGCGGATTCGCGGGAACGAGCCAGAGCTTCCCCATAACGATCACCGGCACCAGCGGCTCGCAGCATGTTGGGACGACGGTTGTCTTGATTGTGAAGTAAAGCTGGCTGAAATTCTCAAGCGCGAATCACAACCTGGATAAATGGCTGACGAGGATAAATCAAGATGCGCAATTTAATTCGATGGACCGCGACACAGTGGACGGTGACTCGACGAATTCCGATGTTACGGCTCACGTTGCTAACGACAGCGCGGCTGCTACTGGTTCTGGAATGCAGTTCGCTATTCCTGATGATGGGAATGACGAGCTTCGCCCAGCACACGCCTTCCGCCGAAGCAGGCGCGGACTACAACTACGTGCGAGCCAACGCTCCACCGGACGCATGCGGATGTTTTTCCATGCATGGCGGGAATGCCTGGTTCGCATTGAACTTCACCCGATCCTTTGCCGCAGTCGCGGAATTCAGCAGCCAGCGCGCCTCCGACATCGGCGCCTCGGGCCAAAACCTGACCCTTACTTCTTATTTATTCGGTCCCCGCTACAGTTGGCGCCGATCGGAGCATTTCGTCCCCTTCGGCCAGGTCTTGCTTGGCGGGGCGCATGCCAGTGGAAGCTTCGCCTCGAACACTTCCGGATTCGCGGGCTCATCCAACGCCTTCGGGTTGATCGCAGGCGGCGGCCTGGATATTGCAGTCACCCCTCACCTCGCGATACGCGTACTGGAAGCGGATTACTACCGCACTCAATTCAATAACGGTTTCAACGACCGGCAAAATAATCTGCGGCTCGGCGCCGGCATCATCTTCCGATTCGGCGAAAGATGATCCCCGCCCTTTGTTTTTTAATGTAGGCGCGAGCGCCCCGCCCGTACAGCAGCACAAACACCGTAAGGCGACCAACTCCCCCTCAACCCTGTCATCCCGACCGCAGCAGAACACCGCGAGAGCGGTGCTCTGCGTAGTGGAGGGACCTTGTGTTGGCGTGCCCCATTCAAGCCCGATTTTGGCTTGAGTGGGGCATTTCCAAGTCTGCACAAAAGCTTCCTCTCTTTCCTGCCGGGTGCCCCACCCTCGTCGCGCCCTCCGCGACAGGGTGGGAGAAAGCGGAAAGGACACGACGTTCATCGAAGCCAAAGGGTGCCACCAAAGCAAAATAACGACCCGCCTTCAGCCGCTGAGGCCTCGCTCACCCAACCAAACCGCAGGCCACCTTCCGCCCACGACTCCGGATAACAGGCCTCCGAATCCAGCGCTCAAATCCAGAAATCAAGGTCGAGGGTGCCCCATCCTCGTCGCGCACTTCGCGACAGGGTGGGTGACGAAGCTCGTTACACTCTCGAGCCATTGCGCGAAATCCATTCCCTGAAGTACGATCTCTTTCCTTCTCCTCGGCCCAGGCCCCTGCACCAAATCAAACTTGATAGTTTTGCGGATTATGCCCGGAGGGCAAATGCGGCTTCTCGCCATTTTTCTAACGCTGCTTCTGATTTCTTCACACGCCCAAACGATCCCCCAAAAAGCACGAGTCTTCATCTCCGACAGCCAATCCTGGGAGACCTCCGGAAACGCCGGAGGCGCCAACGGAACCTTCGCCGCCCACAGCGCCGGCGGCGCACGTCCGCAAACCGCCGAAATCGTAAAAACTTTCGGAGAGCGCTGTCCCGACGTAATCGTGAACAACAAGTCGGACAAGGCCGAGTACGTCGTCCTGCTCGATCACGAAGGCGGCAAGGGCCTCGCCAAGCGCGACAACAAGATGGCCGTCTTCAACAAGGACGGCGATTCCATCGTCAGCCATTCCACCCGCTCCCTGGGCAACGCCGTCAAAGACGCCTGCGACGCCATCACCGCAGACTGGCCATCTCGCGCCGCAAAGAATGCAACGCCGAGTCAACCAGCCCAAGCGTCGTCATTCGTCAGCAACTCGATGGCGACTTCTTCCACCAGCAAAATCTCAGTCTCCTCAACTCCCGCCAACGCGGACATCGAACTCGACGGTAGCTTCGTAGGAAGCACGCCCTCCGTGATCGACGTCCCCGCCGGAGACCATTCAGTCGTCGTCAAGAAATCCGGCTACAAGCCCTGGGAACGCAAACTGAAAGTCACAGGCGGGGTCGTCAACATCTCGGCAGAATTGGAAAAGATGCCCTGACTCTAGAAAACAGCATGCTGGTTTTAAGATCGGGGCAGCTCAGTAAAATTCCGCATTGACGGAGCCGGATAACATATGTCTAGACCAAGAGTGTTTGTGAGTTCCACCTATTACGACTTGAAGCATCTCCGCTCTTCTTTAGAAAATTTTATCGAATCACTGGGATTCGACGCGATCCTTTCTGAAAAGGGAAAGATAGCGTACGCCCCGGACGTACCGCTCGACGAGTCTTGTTATAGAGAAGTGGGGACTGCTGATATCTTCGTGCTCATTGTTGGCGGTCGCTACGGCACAGAAGTATCTGCAACGAAAACAGTCGTTCACAAGTCATTCTATGAACGATACAACAGTATTACACGTGGAGAGTATAGGTCCGCCGTCGACCGTGAGGTGCCTACCTACGTTCTTATCGAGCGTTCAGTGTATGCCGAATACGAGACGTATCTTAAGAACAAAGGCAAAAAGGATATTTCGTATGCCCACGTTGACTCTGTCAATATCTTCCAATTGATCGAGGACATTCATGGACAACCTCGAAATAACCCAATACAACAATTCGAAAAGTATAGCGAAATCGAAGCGTGGCTGCGGGAACAGTGGGCTGGTCTTTTTCGTGAACTGCTACAGCGACTGCAAAGCCAGGCACAAATATCATCCCTGCAAGCGCAAGTCTCGCAACTATCGGAACTAAACACTACTTTTAAGCGCTATCTGGAGAAGATCGTTTCACAAATCGCTCCAAAAGAGTCTCAGAATTTGATTAAGACTGAGACTAAGCGGTTGGCTGACGCGACGGTCATGAGCCACATCCGTGCAAATCCGTTGGGCGTTTACCTCAAAGCTGCTTTCGACTTACATGAGGACGATATCCGAACGGCGGCTGATGAGGCAGAGTCGCTCGAGGATTTCGTGGTGCGACTCGAGAGATATCTAGTCGATTCGGAGAAGGCGCGCAATCTCCGCAGTTCTCTTCTCAACGACTCCGTTCCAGCCGCAACGAGAGATCTAAATGTCATTCGAGGAGTCCTCGGCAAACCGCCTTTCGAACCTCAGGGCACAACCGCAGCCGAGTCGGCGATAAATCGACTCTCTTTGTCCAGGAGGGAATCACCAGCGCCAGCGCGACGAAGCCGGAGGGCTAAAAAAGGGGAGCAATCTACGAACGATACGCCGGGTTAAGTAGGTGCCATCCCGAGGCCGACTTGTTCTCTTCTTGGCTTGGTGCACGACTCGCGAAATCTCATATCAGGGACAAGGGTAGTCCAGTCGCGAGAGTTCGGCACTATGTTAACGACCGGGCGGTATGAAATCTCACAGTCCAATTCAAAATCCGAATCTCCACCGTGCGAATGCTAATATTATTTCATGGCGAGACCTCGCTTCCAGGGTAACAACATCGTGGCTCATTGTCCTGAGTGCAATGCAGCCGTTACATTCGACAACAACAAGAGTTCCGGTCAAGGTTCCTTGGGAGAAGTAGTGGTCCACAACATGCATCGCCACAATGGGACAAATTACAACAGGATACTCTGGCGGTTTGTCCGTTGTATCAATTGCCAGAGAGGCGGAGTTGCAGAAATTCTTGACATAAACGGGGACCGGCCCGTCATCAGAGAGTTCCTGCCATTTGCTATCGAACAGGTCTCGCTCCCCACATCCGTGCCCTCTGACTTGGTAAACGAATTTCGAGAAGCCGAGAAAGATGCCGCCTACGGCGCATACCGCAGCGCCTCAGCTCTACTGCGATCAGTTCTTGAAAAGTGCCTTAAGAAAAACGGCTACGACGAGGTTGAAGTCGAAGACTCCAAAGGAGCAAAGAGAAAGACGAAGCAACTTATTCACCGTATTGAGGCGGCTGCCGACGACGGGGTGATCACCCAGGCTCGCAAGAAAAGGGCACATGAGAACATTAGAGTTCTAGGCAATGATATTTTGCACGACGATTGGCGCGAGGTCTCAGAGGATGAATACGAAGATGCCCACCGCTACACTCAGCGCATCCTAGAAGATCTTTATGATTCACGCGAGACGGTTGAAGACGTCCTAAAGTCTAAAAAGCGTCCGTTCACCACTGCCGTTCCCTCTGCAGGCGCAACCAATCCGTAGGTGGATAAGGGTACTACCCACCGTTCCGAATTTTCGAACCGTGGAAATCACCCACGAGTTCCCACCAGCGACCCAGTTCATGGCTTCACCCCCAACTGCCGGGTGCCCCTCGATAAGAGCGAAGGCATTGTCAAGGACAAACTTATCCTGGCGGTGTTTGAACACCGTTTTGTTCGCCAGAGAAAGGGTTGAGGACCAAGGCTCTGGAACATCTCACGCTGCAATCACTTTTCGGTGGAGATCGTTCCACCAACCATCGATACGGCCTTAAACATCGACCATGATTCTTCTATGCGAACATCCCGCCGCCTGCGGGATGCGAGAGCGCCCAATCAATCCATCGGTCTAGCTTGCGCCGACCAGGGGCACCCGCGGGCTGCTCTCGATGCGAACGATCTCCGGATACGCCGTCTGGGTGCGCAGCATCCAGTAGAGTCGTACGGCCAACTTGCGCGCCGCCGCCACCTTGGCCACGCCTTTCGGCTTCTGGTGGCAGCGATGCAAATACTGTTTCCGAAATCCGGGATCAAAGCGCACCGCAATCTGCGCCGCTTCCACCAGCAACGATCGCAGCAGGCGGTTGCCCTGCTTGGTGATCGCTCCCAGCTTCTGCCGTCCGCCCGAACTTTGCTCGCGCGGAATCAGTCCCAGATAACTGGCCACCTGCTTGCCTCGTGGAAAGCGGGTCACATCGCCGATGGTCAGCACGAACGCCAGCGCCGTGTTCGGACCGACTCCCGGCTGCGTCATCAGCAACCTCGCCTGCGGATGTTCCTCGGCCGCCTTCTGCACCGCCTGATCCAACTTCCCGATCTGCTGGTTCAACATCTCCAGCAGCCCCAGCAAATCTTCCCGCCGGCACCAGGCCCAGGGTTTCAACGGCAGCTGGCGCAACATCTTCTGTCCCACCTGGCTCCACAGCTTGGCCTTCTTCTGCATTCCCTTATTCATGGAAAGATGTTGCAGTTCGTTTTTTACCCGGCTGCGAATCTCCACCAGCTTGTGCCGATGCAATACCAGCTGCCGCAGATCTCGTTGCTCCCGGTCCGGCGTCCACAACCGCGGAAATCGGTTCTCCACCACCAGCTTCAGAATGTGGGCCGCATCCCGCTTGTCCGTCTTCTGCTTGCGTACGTAACTGGCTCGGATCTGCGCCGCATCGCCGATCCAGATCGCGTGTCCCAGGTCTTCGACCAGTTCAATAAACCACTGACTGTTCCCCGTGGCCTCCATGCCAATCAGCGCTGGCGCCCCCAGTTGCTGATAAAACACTTTGGCCTCGCCCGTGGCGTGCACCAGCTTGCGCTCGCCGCACTCCCCGGTCTCGGTGTCCACCCACGAAACTTGTTGCCAGCTGGGATGGTAATCACATCCTATAATCATCATGCGAAGGCTCCTTCCTCCCAGAAGCCTTAGTCCTCAAACCAAGACTACCCGGTCGATCGGGCCTTCGCTCTTATCCAATCAATCCTTTTCGCGTACTTTGCGAAAAGGGTGGGTGCGGGAACTCTAGGAACTGCAACCGCTTTCTAATTGCTTTATAACTTCACTCCGCAGTGAGGCGTTCTACACTAGGTGTGTAGCTGGACAGGTTACACCACGGTTTGGAGCCCCAGGCGCAAGCTTGGGGCTTTGTCTTTTAGGTCGAGGCGGGTCCAAGCCAATGGCCAACGACTACCCACCAACGCCCGCCCTACGGTCTTACTCCCAGCTGCCAAAACAGAAACGAATAAACATCCGTCCCATCTTCAATCTGCTTGGTAATCGGCTTGCCCTGGCCGTGTCCGGCTTTGCTGTCGATGCGCAGCAGTATCGGGCGCTCTTTGCTCTTCCCGTTCGCGGCTTCGGCCTGCATCAGCGCTGCCATTTTTTTCGCGTGCATGGGATCGACGCGGCTGTCGCTGTCCGCGGTCATGAACATGATTGCCGGATATTCCGCGCCCGGCTTCACGTGATGGTAGGGCGAGTAGGCGTAGAGCCAGTTGAACTGCGTGGCATCTTCGGCCGAGCCGTATTCCGGCACCCAGAATTTCGCGATCAGGAAATTCTGGTAGCGCAGCATGTCGAGCAGCGGGACCTGGCACACCACGGCGCGAAACAG
Source organism: Terriglobia bacterium (assembly GCA_963795245.1). GTDB lineage: Bacteria > Acidobacteriota > Terriglobia > Terriglobales > Acidobacteriaceae > JAIQFF01. The sequence continues at coordinate 381,167 of CAWCHA010000004.1, forward strand.
GTCAGGACGCTGCGTGATCATCGCGCCCATCAGCAGGCCGCCATTCGATCCGCCCTGAATGGCCAGGTGCTCTTTGTCGGTGATCTTGTCCGAGATCAGAAATTCGCCGGCGGCGATGAAGTCGTCGAATACATTCTGTTTCTTGTCCAGCATGCCGGCGCGATGCCAGTCTTCGCCAAACTCCGATCCGCCGCGCAGGTTGGCCACGGCGTACACGCCGCCATGCTCCAGCCATAGATAACGCCCGCCGGAAAAACTCGGCGTCAGGCTCACGTTGAACCCGCCGTAGCCGGTGAGCAGCGTGGGATTCTTGCCGTCCAGCTTGATTCCCTTTTTGTGGAAGACGAACATCGGGACTTTGGTGCCGTCCTTCGACGTGTACCAGACCTGCTTCACCTCATAGGCCGAGGGATCGATGCCGGGCGTGGCCACCTTGTCCCACAGCCAGGTTTTGCGCGACGCGAGATCGACCTGATACACCGACGGCGGCACCGTAAACGACTGGAAGCCGAAGAATGCTTCCTTGCGGTCGTATCGTCCGCCGAGCCCCTGGATCGAGCCGATGCCCGGCAGTTCAATGTCGCCCAGCGCTTTGCCCTCGAGATCGAACAGCTTCAACTGCGAGCTGGCATTGTGCTCGTACTCCGCCACGAGTTTTCCGTCGATAATGCCGGCGCCCTTCAGAATGCCGTCCGCCTCCGGAATAATTTCCTTCCAGTTGGCGCGCGCGGGATTGGCCGCGTCCACCGCGAACAGATGGAAGTGCGGCGCACCTTCATTGGTCGTGATGTAAATCTTGCCGCGGAAAATTTCGCCGGTGTAGTGAAAGTCTTTGCCGCTGGTGATTTCGAGCGGAGGCGTTCCGGCTTTCAGGTCCTGAAGAAAAAGCTCGTTCTGTCCGGCCGATCCCTGATACGCGGTCAGCAGCAGCCAGCGGTCATCGTCGTCGGGCAACTGCGAAACCAGAATGTCTTCTTTCTTGCGCCCTTCGCCCCAGATCAGCGGGTCTTTCTCCGGATCGGCCCCAAGCGCGTGATAGAAAATGTGCAGATAGTAGACGTCGTCGCCCTCAGGCACGTCGCCTTTCTTGGGATTGCGGCCGTAATAAAAACCGGAATTGTCTTTCTTCCAAGCCACCTGCGCGATGCGCGCCCGGTCAATCTTGTCCGGCAGCAGCTTTCCGGTCGCGGTCTCGATCAAGTACAGCGTGCTGTTCTCCGAGCCGCTGGCCGAGGTTCCATAAGCCACATACTTGCCATCGTCAGACGGAAACCACCAGTCGAGCGCAACCGTGCCGTCGGCCGACATCTGGTTGGCATCCACCAGCGACCGGTCTTTCCCATGCAGCCCTTCCCGCACCAAAAGCACAGGCTGGTTCTGATTCCCCTCGCGCCGCGTATAAAAGAAGTAAGGCCCGGCAATCTGCGGCGTCCCAATCGTCCCAATCGCAAGCAGCTGCGCCAGCCGATCATGGATGCGATCGCGCCCCGGCAACGGATCCAGCAGGCTGCGCGTGTAAGCCATCTCGTCCCGCACAAAAGCCTGCGAGTCGGCGCTCGACGCATCCTCCAGCCATCGATAAGGATCCGCAACCTTGTGCCCATGAATGGTCTCTTCGACCACATCCACCTTGACCTTCGGAGGCCCCCCAGCCGAGCCCGAGCTCGAAGCCGAATCATCCCCCGCCCAGGCCATCCCTACCAGTAAGCACAAACCAACAAGAATCCAGAGCAAACGCAACCCTCCAAACATTTAAAGACCTCGTTGACACAGGAATGGGGCCCGGCGATAGGGTATCAGTTTTGCCCAACCCCACCAGGATGCTAATATAAATACAAGCCATTCAACACTCCTCAGTAGCTCAATGGCAGAGCATTCGGCTGTTAACCGAAGGGTTGTAGGTTCGAGTCCTACCTGAGGAGCCAATTCTTTTTAGACAATTTCCAAACAAATTGGGCGCTGCCCCCTCCGTATAATGAACCTCATCAACCGGCCAGGGGGGTGAGCTTTTGCGATTTCGGAATCTCATGGTGGCGGCGTTTGCAGTCGTGTTTATGGCTGGGCCTGCGGCGGTAACTCAAACCAATCCTTTGCACCTGCCCAACCCTCCGGTGGCCGAACATGACGGACCTGCGGACGAACAGCGGCGCCGGATGGAAAGAGATATGGCCAAGCGGGCCAATCTGGAGCGGCAGGCTAACCTGAAGCGCGACACGGAAAAACTGCTGAAGCTGGCGACCGAACTGAAAGAATCCGTCGACAAATCCACCGAAGGCACACTTTCACTCGATGTGGTCAAGCGGGCCGAAGAGATTGAAAAACTGGCGCACAGCGTGAAAGAAAAGATGAAGGGACCCTTCTAACTAGCGCCCATCCCCCCAATCGCGATCTCCCGACCAACCGCGTTCACTGCAAAAATCTCGCAGGGGCAGGCATTGCGCCGGGCCTGGCATATTGCGGGTTGCATCTAGTTGCAACCGGTATGCAACACTAAGTTTGACGAAGCATTGACGTCCCATTCTGTTGCACGCTAGATTGGTAATGCACTCCAGCTAGATGCAACCGGTTTGCAAGTAATCTGACGCAAGGACACGTGAAGCTTCTATCAACCTATTGCTTACTGGCTTTATTGAGTGTTGCGACTTCAGTTGCGGCCCAGGAATGGCCTTACTTCGTCACCTATTCCCATGCTCTCGAAGAGCCCGGGAACCTGGAGATTGAGTTCAAAGGGGTCCAGGGCACGCCCAAATATGGCAATGCATTCAGCAGCGGCACGATCGAATTCGAATATGGCGCTACGGCGTGGTGGACCACCGAGGTTTATCTCTCGGGCCAACACACTTCGAATGACAGCACGGTTTACAACGGCTACCGGTGGGAGAATCGCTTCCGGCCGCTGATGCGGGAGCACTTTATCAACCCGGTGCTCTACGTGGAGTACGAGAACCTGAACAAGGCAGACCGCAGCCTGCTTGAAATCGTGGGACACGACAGCATCTCCGACTTGCGGATACCCAATGCCGTGGGCCGATCGGTCACCGAGCGCGAGCTGGAGCTGAAACTGATTTTGTCGAGCAACGTGCACGGCTGGAACATCTCGGAAAATTTCATTTCCGAAAAGAACCTGGTCGAACCCGAGCCCTGGGAGTTTGGTTATGCCCTGGGCGTGAGCCGTCCTTTGACGTTGAAAGCGGGTTCGAAGAACTGCACTTTCTGCCGGGAAAACTTCAGCGCCGGAGTTGAACTCTACGGCGGACTGGGAGACATGGACGGCTTCGGCCTGAAAGAGACTTCGCACTATGCCGGTCCCACGGTGGCGTTCAGTATTCCGCGCGGCCCGACCATAAGTTTTGCCCCTAATTTCGGATTGAACGACAACAGCGTGGGCGTGCTTTACCGGTTCAAGGTCTCGTACGAATTCCAACAGATCTTCAGCCACTTCCACCGGGGTGCGAAATGAAGCCAGCACGATTTCCACTATGGATCTTGCTCGCCGCTTCGATGTGCACCGCGTCCGATACGGGCTGGCTGAAACACGTTTCCGAGGCCGATCGGGTCCGGACAAACCCGTACGCGGGGCAGGCCGACGCCATCGCCGGCGGATCGCGATTGTTCGCGGACCATTGCTCGAAGTGTCATGGCGGGGACGCACTCGGCCGAGGCAAGAAGCCGAGCCTGCGCACCAAAGAGGTGCAACAGGCTTCCGACGGTGAACTCTTCTCCTTGCTCAAGAATGGATATCTCAGCAGGGGAATGCCCTCCTGGAGCGCGTTGCCGGAACCTTCGCGCTGGCAGCTCATTACGTACGTCAAGAGTCTTGGAGAACATGACGTGGACGATTCCGCTCACCAGCCACAAGGAAATCACCCGTGAAGGTTGCAAGACAATCCGTTGTTTTCTGGCTGCTGGCGATGACCGCCATGATGATGATGAGTTGCAGCGCAGGCAAGGCGCCGAACTTCCCTTCGGAGGCAGATTCCACGCCGGCGGAAGATTCCATCGGAGAGCGGCTTTTTCTCGATACCCGCTTCGCGCAATTTTTCGCGGCTCATATGACTGGGGTAAACCAGCCGTTGCCCGCAGGAGATCCGGCGATGGATCTGGTCTACACCCTGAACGGAACTTTGGCGGGACCCTTTGCGGGTCAATCGATCAACTGCCGGTCGTGTCACTTCGTTACGGAATTTCAGGGAGTAAGCGGAGCCGGCAATCGGACCTATTCCGATTACACGACTCGCAGTCCTCTGCCGCGCGCGCTGGGTGGTTTGGACCACACTCCAAGAAATTCGATGCAGATGGTGGGTTCGCTGCAACCCCATTCCGGACCGACATTCCTGCACTTCGATGGTGAGTTCGCAACTCCGGTGGATCTGGTAGAAGCTACGTTGACCGGGCGAAACTTCGGATGGGCGGCGGACCAGCATGATCAGGCATTGGCCCATATCGCTAGCATCATTCGCGGAGACGACGGTTCCGATCAGTTAGCCAAAGACCGCACCTTCGGCTTTTCATATGGCAAGTTGTTTCTCGGCACAGACCCCAGCATTCCCTCTGACGTTCTGATTCCCGCGGCGGACCGCATCGATGTGAACAAGGCGTCCGACGCCCAGATTCTTGCGCTGGTGGCCAAGTGCATCAGCACCTACATGGGAGATCTGCTTTTTCAGCAGGACGAATTCGGACGCTTCATCGGATCACCTTACGATGTCTTCCTGCGCATCAATCATCTGCCGATACAGCCTAACGCTGGCGAAACTGTTCCGCAGTACAACCAGCGGCTCGCGAAAATTCTGAATGGATTGTCCAGTCCCACTTTCGTTGACGGGAAGTACGGAGCATTTCAATATCATGACCAGCCTTTTCAATTCGGCGCGACGGAATTGGCGGGCCTCAAGATTTTCATGAGAGCGGCCAACGGCGCGACCGACGGATCTCAGCACGCGGGCAATTGCGCCGCCTGCCATCAGCCGCCGACTTTCTCAGACTTTTCGTTCCACAACACCGGGGCGTCGCAGGAGGAATACGACGCCGCCAACGGAGCCGGGGCTTTCGCCAGTCTTACTGTTCCCTCCAAAGCCGACCGCGATCAGAACTACGATCTTTATCTTCCGGTCACCACGGCACATCCCGGGGCTTCCGAACGCTTCCGTCACGAGGCGGTGGCGGGCAATCCGCAATTCGCCGATCTCGGACTTTGGAATGTGTATCTGAATCCCGACATGCCGAAGCCGCAGGCAAATATCAAGAGCACGCTCTGCGGCTCCGGCGATTGTTCCGTGGACCAGGGCCTGGGCAATGCGATTGGACGATTCAAAACCCCGACGCTGCGCGATCTTGAGGACTCGGCACCGTACTTCCATAATGGAGGCAAGCCGAAATTCAATGATGTGGTGGAGTTTTACATCAACAGTTCGGGGTTGGCGCGGCAAGGGCTGCTGCGTAACGCGCCGGCGGAGTTCCAGAACATGTCGCTGAGCGAGGATGATGTGGCGGCGCTGGTGGCGTTTTTGAAATCGCTGACGGAAGATTACGACGATGCGTAGGCGTGGGCGTAGCTTCGGGAATTTTATGAGGTAAAGAGGTACGGGTCCGATAAGCCTGAGATCCTTCGACTGCGCAGCGGCTTCGCTTTCGCGAAGCTGCTGCTCCGCTCAGGATGACATGGGGTTTAGTTGTTTGACGAACGACAGCTTTCGTGGCTGCGTTGGCTTCTTCCTGCAAGGCGTATGCGACCGATTCGCTTATAGGGGTCCTTCGACTGCGCAGCGGCTTCGCTTTCGCGAGGCCGCTGCTCCGCTCAGGATGACATGGGGTTTAGTTGTTTGACGAAGGCAGCTTTCGTGGCTGCGTTGGCTTCTTCCTGCAAGGCGTACGCGACCGATTCGCTTATAGGGGTCCTTCGACTGCGCAGCGGCTTCGCTTTCGCGAGGCCGCTGCTCCGCTCAGGATGACATTCCGAGTTAATGGGCGGCGCCTGCTCCTTCCTTCACGATTCGCATGCCGTAGAACGAGCGGTATACGAAGATGAAGGAGACTACGAAGAAGCCAACCGCTAACAGGTGACCGAGGGTGCTGCCGGCTTCTGCCGTCAATTTCACCGCCAGTTCGACTGCGAGCAATCCAAACAGCGTTGTGAACTTGATGACCGGGTTCAGGGCCACGGAGGACGTGTCTTTGAAAGGGTCGCCGACGGTGTCGCCTACGACAGTGGCATCGTGCAGGGGAGTTCCCTTCTGCTTCAGTTCGACTTCGACAATCTTCTTGGCGTTGTCCCAGGCGCCGCCGGCGTTGGCCATGAAGATTGCCTGGTAGAGACCGAAGATGGCGATCGAGATCAGGTATCCGATAAAGAAGAACGGTTCGACGAAAGCGAATGCCAGGGTCGCGAAGAATACTGCCAGGAAAATATTGAACATTCCCTTCTGCGCGTACTTGGTGCAGATTTCGACGACCTTCTTGCTATCGGCAACCGAAGCCTTCACCACGCCTTCCAGCTTGATGTTGGCTTTGATGAATTCCACCGCGCGGTAGGCGCCGGTGGTCACGGCCTGCGTGGAAGCGCCAGTGAACCAGTAAATCATGGCGCCGCCGGTAATCAAGCCGAGCATGAAAGGCGCGTGCAGAAGAGAAAGCTTGTTGACGTTTTCGGTGAGGCCACTGGTAAGCGCCATGATGATGGAGAAAATCATCGTGGTGGCGCCTACGACGGCGGTGCCGATCAGTACAGGTTTCGCCGTGGCTTTGAAGGTGTTGCCCGCGCCGTCGTTTTCTTCCAGCAGGTCCTTGGCACGTTCAAAGTTCGCATCGATGTTGAAATCTTTCTTGAGTTCCTGCTTGATGTTGGGGACCTGCTCGATTAGCGAAAGTTCATACACAGATTGGGCGTTGTCTGTGACCGGGCCGTAGGAATCGACGGCGATGGTCACCGGGCCCATGCCCAGGAAGCCGAACGCGACCAGTCCGAAGGCGAAGACCGGGGCTGCGATCATCAAATTGCCCAGGCCCATGGTGCTGAAGTAGTATCCCGTCGACATCAGCGCGACCATCGAGAGGCCGAGATAGTAGGCAGAGAAATTTCCCGCCACGAATCCGGACAATATTCCCAGCGATGCGCCGCCTTCATCGGCGGAGGTGACAACTTCCCTCACGTGCCGCGACTCGGTCGAAGTAAAAACTTTTACCAGCTCTGGAATGATGGCTCCGGCCAGTGTGCCGCAGGAAATGATGCTGGCGAGTTTCCACCACTGCGTCGTATCTCCGCCAAGGCTGGGGACGATGATTGATGAAATAAGGAAGGTAACCGCGACTGAAATCAGCGAAGTCAGCCATACCAGCCAGGTCAGGGGAACTTCGAAGTTCATTTTGTCGACGTTGGCGAAGCGGGCCTTGGCGATGGCGCCGTTGATGAAGTACGCCACCGCACTCGACACCAGCATGGCGATACGCATGACGAAGATCCAAACCAGCAGTTGCACCTGTACAGTCGGCTCTTTCACGGCCAGCAGGATGAAGGTAATGAGGGCAACGCCAGTGACGCCGTAAGTTTCGAATCCATCGGCGGAAGGCCCGACGGAGTCGCCGGCATTGTCTCCAGTGCAGTCGGCGATGACGCCGGGGTTGCGGGCGTCGTCTTCCTTAATCTTGAAGACGATCTTCATCAGGTCGGAGCCGATGTCGGCAATTTTCGTGAAGATGCCGCCGGCAATCCGCAACGCGGCCGCCCCCAGGGACTCGCCGATGGCGAAGCCGATGAAGCAGGGTCCGGCATAATCGGCGGGAATGAAAAGAAGAATGATGAGCATGAGCAGAAGCTCAACGCTGATCAGCATCATGCCAATGCTCATGCCAGCCTGTAGCGGAATGTTGTAGATCGGATAGGGCTTGCCTGCGAGTCCGGCAAAAGCGGTGCGCGAGTTGGCGAAAGTGTTGACCCGGATGCCGAACCATGCGACCCCGTAACTGCCGGCGATTCCCACCAGACTAAAGAGAAGGATGATGGGCAGGGTGATGGCGATTGGCTTATCCGGCACGGGCGACAGCACGCCGAAATAGAGCACGATGACGACGGCAATGAAGAGCCACAGGATCAGCAGGAATTTGCCCTGAGTGACCAGATAGGTCTTACAGGTCTCGTAGATCAACTCGGAAATCTCGAGCATGGAGCGATGCACGGGCATCTTTCGCAGGCGGGTATAGATGATGAGGCCGAAACCCAATCCGAAGATGCAGAAGAGGATGCCGATCATCAGCAGACGATGGCCGTCGATGCCCAGGAACAATACTTGCGAGAGATCGGGAAGTTTCAAGCTGGCTTCGCCGCCGACTTCGTGGGCGGTTTGGGCGAGCGCGGAAATAGAACCTAGAGTAAGGACGGCGATGGTGGCGGCCACCGTCCGAGTAGAAATGTGGGCGAATTGGCGTGCTTCAGACACAGCTTTCGCCAGCCAGGTGCGCATAGGGATTCCTCCGGTATGAAGACTAGTTCAGGACCATCACGTGTTTAGGCACTGCCACCCAGCGAACAGCACTCACCGGACGCTCTGATGCAGAGCGCAAGGGAGCGCATTGGCCGGAGTTCCGAACACGCTTCCACTACACGGCATTGAACAAGAAGTGTTGAGCTTGGCCGCGTCGGATGTTTCGTACCGCAGAGGCCGCCGGATGGACGCCGGAAGCCCGATACAAAACCAATCTTTATAACATGATGGATGGGGCTGGTCAATCGGGGAAAGGTCGTGCGGCGGGGACGTCCACGCCCGGGTGATTTTGGCCAGGACGTCCAAAAAATCAACGTCAAAAGCCGCGGGCGAGGGCGCCCGCGCCACACGACCCGTTACGCCCAAAATGTGCGGTCCAGGGTCCGGTATTGGATGGCTTCGGCGATGTGTTTTGGCGCTATGGCCGGGGCGCCTTCGAGGTCGGCGACGGTGCGGGCTACCTTTAGTATGCGGTCGTGGGCGCGGGCGGTCATGCCGTGCTGGGTCATGGCGCGCTCCAGCAGGCGTTCGCAATCGGCGGAAAGTTCGCAGGAGGCTCGTATGTGGCGGGGCGCCATCTGGGCGTTGCAATAGAGGCGCGACGGTGACGATGCGAACCTCTGTGTCTGGACTTCCCGGGCCTTCATGACCCGCTCGCGAATCTTCGCCGAGCTTTCCGGCTCACTTCCCGCTCGCAGTTCCTTGTAGTTCACTGCGGGCACATCAATGTGGATATCGATGCGGTCGAGCAGCGGCCCGGAGATCTTCCCCATGTAGCGTTGGATCATGGGACGGCTGCAATGGCATTCGCGGGAGCGGTCGTTGAAGTATCCGCAAGGACAGGGATTCATGGCGGCGGCCAGCATGAATCTCGCGGGAAAGGTCAGAGACATCGAGGCGCGGGCGATGCAGACGGTGCCGTCTTCCAAAGGCTGGCGCATGACCTCGAGAACGTTGCGGGGGAATTCAGGGAGTTCGTCGAGAAAGAGGACGCCGTTGTGGGCGAGCGAGACCTCTCCCGGACGGGGGACGGCGCCGCCGCCGATCAGGCCGGCGTCGGAGATAGTGTGGTGGGGAGAGCGGAAAGGGCGGACGCCGACCAGTCCGGCGCCGGCATCGAGCACGCCGGCTACGCTGTGAATTTTTGTGGTCTCGAGGGCCTCTTCAAAGCTGAACGGCGGCAAGATGGTTGGCATGCGTTTGGCCAGCATGGTTTTGCCGGAGCCGGGCGGGCCGATCATCAGGATGTTGTGGCCTCCGGCGCAGGCGACCTCGAGGGCACGCTTGGCAGTCTGCTGTCCGCGTACATCTTTGAAGTCGACGGCGTAATGCTGGGATTCGCTGAGCAGGGTGTCGCTATCTACTTTCAAAGGAAGAATGCCATTGCCGGTATTCACGAAGCGGATCACATCGAGCAGCGATTTCACGGGATAGACTTCGACCCCGCCTACCATGGCGGCCTCGCGGGCATTCAACTCGGGGACGATCAGGCGGGGGATCTTCTTACCGCGGGCCTCGATGGCAATGGGCAATGCGCCGCGGACGCCGCGAATGCCTCCGTCGAGCGAGAGTTCTCCGACGAAGAGACAATCGGGCAACTCCTTCTTATTCAGACCTCCATAGGCGCCGAGGATTCCCAGGGCCATGGGGAGGTCGAATCCTGAACCTTCTTTGCGGATGTCGGCCGGGGCCAGGTTGATGGTGATGTGGGTGGGAGGGATGTCGTATCCGCAGTTCTTCAGGGCAGCGCGTACCCGGTCACGGCTTTCTCGCACTGCGGCGTCGGGTAGACCGACAGTGTGGAAGTAGTCTTCGGTTGTCTTGATGCCGGAAACATCGACCTCGACCTCAATGATGCTGGCATCAATGCCATACACTGCTGCGCTCAATGTCTTATAAAGCATTCGGTTGAGTGCTTCGCCACCGCCGGGCCTCATGACTGGAGCCAGGGCCGCTGAACGCACACTCGATGCTCACCATACCGGCCTAATGAAGTCAAAGGCAGTGACGTTCATCACAAACCTGGGTGATGAGCGAACTTTAAGACTCTGCGACAGCCACGGCCCTGCGAGAATCAAGTTGCCCAACATCGGTTCCATTGTCTGGTTTGGCCTCGTGCACTACGATTCCCCTGACATCCCAGGAACGTTGCGGCTCCCGGAAAGACATTGCCCTTCATGAACGAAGACGAAGAAGATCAACCGAAGCGGCCGCGCCGCCCTCCGGCAAATCTGGAGAAAGAAGAAGCGCGGCTCTGGCGGCTTGCCCTCGGCTTTCTCGTTTTGCTGGCGACTGGGCTGGCGGCACTTTCGTGGGAGCGCCTGCAGGATCTTCCCTATCATCTGGGAGCGATTTCGATTGGACTGCTTGCCCTCTCGATTCTGTTCGCCGTGTATGTGTACGGCCGTCGCCGCGAAGTTTCCGAACTGAAGCATCTGCTGACCGACCTGCATGACCGCGCCGGAGTGACGCCCTCCGACGAGCAGCTTGACCAGTTGACCCAGGTCATTCAACGCTCGCAGCGCAGCTTCAAGGAACTGATTGATTCTTTTGACGATGTGGCGTTTGCCTGTTCACTCGACGGCACCTTGAGGACAGTCAATCGCCGGGTCACCCAGTTGCTGGGGCTGGCCTATACCGACGTTGTAAACCATAAGATCGACGACTTTGTGACGGAACCTCTGCGCCGCGAGGTTGAGACCGGACTTCCGCGCTTTCTCGAAAAGCGCCGCTGGGCGGGGGTGGTGCGGGTCCAGGTCAAAAACAGCACACGCCCTCTTTATTTCGAGTGCGTGTTGAATGCCATCGTCAAAAGCGACGAAGTGGTGGGCATCAGCGCCCTGGCGCGGGACGTCACCGAGGAGCGCGAGAAAGAACGCCGCTTCACTGAACTTTTCGAGACTCTCGAGGAGGGCGTGTACTTCAGCACTCCGGAGGGCAAGTTGCTTGATGCGAATCCCGCTCTGGTGCGGATGTTGGGGTGCAGCACTCGGGACGAGCTTCTTTCCCTTGAACCGAGCGAACTAAACCTGGACGGAAGCCGGGGGGCGGTGCTGGGCAGGAGCGCCGACGATCGCGGGAGTGAACGCAGCCGCGAGCTGACCTTGCGCCGCAAAGACGGTACCACTGGAATTTTTCTGGACACGTCGCGCGCCGTCTGGGACGGGGCGGGACAAATCATCCGCTACCAGGGGACGCTGGTGGACGTAAGCGAACGGCGCAAGATGGAAAAATCGCTGCGTCAGCAGGAGGAGTTTCAACGTTACCTGCTGGAGAGCTTTCCCGACCTCATCCTAGTGGTGGATCTGGAAGGACGATACAGCTTCGTCAGCGCCCGCATTCGCGATCTGCTGGGCCGTACTCCGGCGGAGCTGATGGGCAAGAAAGTGGACGACGCCGAGCAGGAGCAGTCGGCGGACTTCATCTCCCTCTACCACGACGTAAGTACGGGGGCGAAGAAGTTTGGGTTCTGCGAGTTCGGTGCACGACATCGTGATAGCAGCTGGCGCACCATGCGCGCCAATGCCAGTCCACTGTTCGATGCTGAAGGCAAGGCCAGCGGCGTAATCGTGTCGGTGCGCGACATCACGGTGGAGAAAAAGCTCGAACAGCAGCTCATCCAGAGCGAGCGGCTGGCAGCCATGGGGCAGATGATCGGAGGCTTCGCTCACGAACTGAACAATCCGCTCACAGGCATCATGGGTCTGGCTGAACTGCTACAGGAAGGCGAACCGGAGGAAGGCCGGCGGAAGCAGCTGGCGATGCTGCAGCAGCAGTCCCGGCGCGCTGCCGATATCGTGCAGAACCTGATGTATTTCTCTCGTCCGCCGGCGCCGGGACGTGGTCCGGTCAACCTGAGCGAACTGATCCAGCGAACTCTGCACCTGCATGCCTATTCGCTGCGCAAGAACAATATTACGGTGGATTTTCTGCCGGACCCGGTGTTCCCGGTGGTGAACGGCGATTCACATCAACTGATGCAGATTTTCCTCAACCTGATTCTGAATGCCGAGCAAGCCATTCGCGAAGCCCGCGAACTTGGCACTTTAAGAATCCGGCTGGAAAAGAATAGCAAAGCTGTTGCGGTCACCTTTCAGGACGACGGGCCGGGGATTGCCCCCGATGTACTGCCCAACATTTTCGATCCCTTCTACACCACCAAGCGGCCGGGCCGCGGAACAGGTTTAGGGCTGAGCATCTGTAAAGCCATTTTGCGGGAGCATGGCGGAGAAATTGAAGGAAGCTCCGGCCCCGGAGGAGGAGCGGTATTTACGGTTACGCTCCCCGTACCAGAGGTTTAGTCAAAGCTTCTCTGCTCTTGAGGGTGCCCCGTCCAAGCTCCGCTTGGGCGGGGTTTTTGATTTTCGTCTTTTGATAAGTTTCATCTGTTGAGGAGGGCACCCACAAAAATCCCCGCCCAAGCGGAGCTTGGACGGGGCACCCTTCAGAGTTGGACGCTTACTCTCTACCGTTCTACCGCCATCGCTACTGCGTTCCCGCCACCTAAACACAACGCGGCGATTCCGCGATGCACATCGCGCCGGATCATCTCATAGATGAGGGTTACCAGGACGCGCGCCCCGCTGGCGCCGATGGGATGTCCGATGGCGACGGCTCCGCCGTTGACGTTGACCTTGTTGGGATCGAGGCCCAGCTCCCGCATCACGCCCAGCGCTTGCACCGAGAAAGCTTCATTCAGTTCGTAAAGGTCGACGTCTTCATTTTTCCAGCCGGTCTTTTCCCATATCTTTCGGACGGCATCGACCGGCGCCATCATCACCCATTTGGGTTCGACGCCGCTGGTCGCCTGGGCCACGATACGCGCCATGGGCTGCGCACCCAAATCTTTCGCCCGCTTCGCGCTGGTCACGACCAGGGCGGCGGCGCCGTCGTTTACGCCGGGAGCGTTGCCGGCGGTCACGGTGCCATCTTTCTTGAATGCGGGCTTCAGTGAACGCAGCACTTCGATGGTGGTGTCTTCGCGGGGAGACTCGTCCTTGTCGAAAATTACGGGCTCTCCCCCTTTTTTCTTCGGAGCAAGTTCGACCGGGACGATTTGCGACTTGAACCGGCATTCCTTGATGGCAGCCAGCGCCTTGCGATGAGAGTTGAGCGCGAACTCATCCTGCTCTTCGCGCGTGATGCCGTATTTTTCCGCCACGTTCTCGCCGGTAATGCCCATGTGGTAGTTGTTGAAGATGTCCCACAGGCCGTCGTTCACCATGGAATCGACGATCTGCGCGTTGCCCAATCGATATCCCTTGCGCGCCTGCGGCAAAAGATACGGAGCGTTGGTCATCGATTCCATACCGCCGGCGACGACGATGGAACTGTTTTCCGTCTGGATCGCTTGCGCCGCGAGTGCGACGGCTTTGAGTCCGGAACCACAAACCTTGTTGACGGTCATGGCACCCACTTCCGGAGGCAGTCCGCCGAAGATTGCAGCCTGACGCGCGGGATTTTGTCCCAGTCCGGCGGAGACGACGTTGCCCATGATGCATTCGTCCACGAGCTTGGGATCGAGATTGGCGCGCTTGACTGCCTCGCGAACCACGATAGCGCCCAGTTGGGTGGCGCTCAGATCGGACAGGCTTCCCTGGAATTTTCCTACCGGCGTGCGACAGCCGGAAATGATGACAACCTCGTCGTAAGCAGCCATTTATGTGCTCCCGCGATGATTTCTCAACTGCAATTATAGATGCGCGCGGTGGTATAAAGATTGAAATTCGCGAGACCGTGATCCTGCAATGCGGTTGCGTCGAAGACATGGTCGAGAGATTTTCCAGAGCTTGCGAAAATCAAAACTCGGAGACGGCGCGCGAGATTTTGAAGAGAAAACATCGATCGCGATGCTTGCATTCACGAAAATTTCTTCGCGAATGCTCTCTGGTGACTTTGGTTCAACGGTCGTATGCGCGAGAGAGCATCATTTTTTTCTTGACATCACTTTTTAATGACTCTATACATTCAATTAGTTGCAACATTTGATCGTTGCATAGTAAGTCCATGAAAAATGGAAAAGGGAGAATAGAAACCATGGCAACCAAGAAAAAGGCAAAGAAGAAAAAGAAGCATTAACCAGAAGTATCAGTAAGCAGCAAACCGGGGACGCGGAAGCGTCCCCTAAGTTTTTCTGGAACACTTTTCCCTCTCTGCTACAAATCCCTTGTCATCCTGAGCGAAGTTCATCCGTTGGCTTGCGGATGGATGGAAGGCCACCGCGTAAACTCAGTCGGCGTTCCTGGGTTCTTGCCGCATCGGGAGAAACTCCAAACAACTCCGGCTCCTAACCAGCTATAGGGGTCCTTCGACTTCGCTCCGGGCAGGCTCTTCGACTCTGTGGCGGCTTCGCTTCGCGAAGCCACAACTCCGCTCAGGATGACATTACTTTTAGGGGGTGTGTTCCGGCACTTGCTTTTCAGTAGCGGGGCAGAGACTGCGGTAGGCACAGAATCTGCAATTGAAGCTGGGCTTGGGATCGAACTTGCCGGCGGCAACATTGGCTGAAACTTCCAATACCCGGCTTCGGGCTGCTTCCAGTTCATGGTGGCTGCGCCGGGTTGCGACTTCGCTGTTTCCTTCCAGGTTATAGAGTACGAGGCGATCGGCGTGATATCCCCATTTCTCTCGCGCTGCGAGGGCGTAAATGGAGAGCTGCAAACTTTCGTCGGAATCTTCCTGCGACTGTGCTCTGCCGGTCTTATAGTCGGTGATGACCACCGGCCCTTCAGCTAGCTGATCGATGCGGTCAATGCGCCCCACCACGGTCACATCGCCGAACTTTACATCGAAGAATTCTTCGGTATGAAGGACTTTGGGGACGGGATTCCGCCGGAACGCAGCCAGGAAATCCGTCAGTTGCTGCACACCCTGATTTTCGTAGAGTTCGTGCTGATAACGATCCTGTATGCCGGCCTGCGTGAGATCCTCGCGAAAGAGTTGAATCAGGTCTTCGTCGGCAATCGGGCGCTCCAGGCGTACCGAATCATAGTGGGCGCGCAGGACGCGATGCATCACCGCGCCATATTGCATGGCGGCGGGAACCTCGTCCGGAATTCTCCATTCCCGCTCGAGCTTGAACTGTAGCGGACAGGTCTCGTAGGTCTGGACTGCGCTGGCGCTCAGCCGGGAGTGCAGATCGGCAGCCGGGGGCATGGCAAGCCATTCGTTCGTCCGGGTCAGGGTGACCGGGGCCGCGGCTTCGGCAAACATGTCGGTCTGAAATCCGCGGGGCACACCTTGCACCAGCCAACGACGAAGACTTGAATCCTTCAACAGATCGCGCAGGAAGCCGGCAGGGGTGGGATCGGTCTTTCCCGTACCCTTCTTGGCGTAAATGGTGAGCGAATCCCGTGCACGGGTCATGGCGACGTAGAAAAGCCGCCGTTCCTCCTGCTGATTTAGCTCTTTGTCATCACCCTGGGCAATCGAACCCGGATCGTGCAATTCCCTGGGAAACTCGATGAGCGGTTCCTTGTATGACATTGGGAACGAATTCGAGTTGGCGCGAATGATGAAGACGTGGCAAAACTCGAGGCCTTTTGCGGAATGCGCAGTCATGAGGCGGACCGCGTCCTCGTCATTCGAAGAAAGAGGGATCACTCCGCCGGCTTCCCGAAAGTATTCGAGGTAGTCGAGGAGTTCGCCCAGCTCTCCGGTTTTTGTGATCGACTTTTTCTCCCAGTCGCTCACGAAGGCGAGAACGGCTTTCAGCGGCCGGGAATCTCGGTTTAGAGAGAAGTTGCGCACCAGAATATCGACAGCAGCGCGTCCCTTGGCGTTGAACCGACCAATATCCGCGCGCGTGCGGCGCACAGTCTCAAGAACGGCCGGGCCGCCTTCGATCTGCGACAGCACCAATGCCATCGCTGTCGTGCCGGCGTCGCGGGGAAGAGCCTTGATTCCGGCCCGCAACTTATGGGGATCGATTTTCCCGGGACCGACGGCAAACTGCGGCAGGGCCGCGATTCGAAACAGGCTGGCGCCGTCGGCATCCGAGACCACGGCGCCGAGGCAGGCGAAGAGGTCACGCGCTTCGGGCGTATCCATCACATCCATGTTCTCGATGGTGAACGGAATTTCCTGCCGCGCCAGTTCGGCGGCCAGTTGATCGCGATTTACGTGCGTGCGGTAAAGGACGGCGCAGTCGCTCCACTTGCAACGAGATTTGCGGCGAAGCTGGATCAGCTTCGTGATCAGTTCGCCGGCCTCAGTGTCCTTGGCGTCGAGCGGAACCGCCTCCACAGGCGCACTGGGCAATCTGTTGCCGGCCAGCGCCGACTCCTCTTCACGAGCGGAAATCAGAACCGAACGCTGGTAGGCGGGCGTCGATCCGTGCCGGGCATCGAACACATTAGGATTTTTCTCAATCAGCGCAAACGCGCAATTCAAAATAGGCGACAGCGAACGGCGGTTTTTCTCCAGCTTGATCAGGTTAGCGCCGGGAAAATGGCGCTGAAACAGCACGAAGGCTGCGCTCGATGCTCCGCGAAAGCGATAGATGGCCTGATCCGGATCTCCGACCGCAAAAACATTTCGCTCTTCACCTGCCAGCTTTTGCAGGACCTTCACCTGGGCGAAGTTGACGTCCTGAAATTCGTCGACCAGGATGAACCGGGCTTTCGCGCGGCCGGCCAGTTCTGCATCCTGCTGTAACAACTGGTAGGCATTGGTGATCATGTGGCTGAAGGTGCCGAGATTATCTTCGCGCAACATGCGTTCCACGGTCGTGAATACACCCGCGATTTCCCGGCACCGGCCGATGACCTCCTGGTCGGAGATGCGATCAGCCTCTTTCGACCGGCTCACCCGTGGTACGGGCAGCTCGCCGCGTTCGAGTTTCTGGACGTACTCTTCGTATTTTTCCGGGCTGACCAGTTCGTCGTGACAGTGCCGGAAGAAGCAAAGCAGGTCGTCGAAGAACTTGCTCAGCCGCGCGGCTTTGACGAAATAGTTCAGGTTTAATTCGCGGATACGGCGGCGGAGGTAGATCCAGAGGTCCTTTTCATCGAGCACACCGAACTTTTTGCCGTTATTGATCAGGAGGGTGTTGCAGTACTCATGAAAGGTCGCGAGTTGCAGTCCGGAAACGTCGGTACCGCGCAGTTCCTCTTCCACGCGTTGACGCATTTCCTGCGCAGCATTCTTGGTGTAAGTGACGGCCAGGATTTCATCGGGACGGGCGTGTCCCTGGCTGACCAGGTGGGCAATTCGTTTGGTCAGGACGGTGGTTTTCCCCGTACCTGCGCCGGCAATAACCAGCACCGGCCCGTGGATATGTTCGATCGCCTGGCGCTGATGTTCGTCCAGTTCGATGACGCGGGCACGTGAATTGGATTTTGCGACTGCCACTGGCTGGAGAATACCAGAGTAGCTTGAGGATTTTTTGTGAGGAGAGACTTAGAGGATGGCTTGGGTCCGTACTCTCTGGCTCCTTACGGAGCGTCATCCTTCTTACCCGGCGTCATCCTGAATGACTTTAGTCGTGAAGAATCCGGCGCGTACCGCAGCATCAGAACGCCATGCTGCATATCCGCCTCGCGCTAGATCCTTCGCAAGCTCAGGATGACCCCTTTCATTTGTAGACATCCAAACTGAGCCATTACCTACACGCCAGATCATTCGGGACTGAAGTCCCTCAGGAAGACGCCATTGCTAGTGCAGCTCGGCGAGAGTGATGGCGACGGCGGCGATGACGGCGGTCTCGGCGCGCAGGATGGTGCTTCCCAGCGAAGCTGCAATCCAGCCTGACGATCGGAAAAACTTCAGCTCTGCCGCGGTCCAACCACCCTCGGGACCAAAGGCCAGAGTTATCTCGCCCGACGGGCTGGACTGGAGCGCATCTTTCAACATCATCTGCTGTTCGGATTCGGCCAGCACGATTCGCGTGCCCTGGGACGCGTTCACAGCAGCTTGCAACTCAAAGGGCTTGGCGATTTCCGGAACTGAAGATCGCCGGGACTGCTCCGAGGCCTGTAAAGCGACACGCTGCCATCGTTCTACACGCTTCTCGACGGCTTTTGCCAGATGGGACTCCGTGCGCTGTGCGACGACCGGAATGATTCGCGTGGCTCCCAGCTCAACGCACTTCTCGATGGCCCACTCCATGCGATCGAATTTGAAGATGGAGAGGAGGACGGTCAGGTTGAGCGCCGGAGTGGCGGGAATGATTTCACCGAGTTCGAACTCGACGCGATCGTTGGTTACGCTGGCGATGCGTCCGCGGCGGACGCTCTCACCGGTTGCGATGTCAAATTCCTGTCCGACGCGTCCCCGAAGCACTTGCGCGAGGTGTTGGGCATGGGCACCGGTTAACGCGGCGCGACTGCCAGAAACTTCGTCGGCGATCCAGCGGCGTCGCGTCATACTTCTGTCATCCTGAACGCTTTGGCTCATCCTGAGCGAAGTACGGAGTCGAAGGAGCCCTATAAGCTCCGGTGCACTTTCATTGCGGGGCTTTTCGCAGACAAAATCCCATAGAAACCCGCACCCGAAATAACTATAGGGGTCCTTCGACTGCGTGGCTGCTTCGCGACGCAGCCACTCCGCTCAGGATGACAGTTATCCGAAGATGTCTTTGACTTTGCCCAGTAGGGTGCGGCGTTGCGGACGGTTCTCCACTCGCGTGGTGGCTTCCAGTTCGTGCAGCAAGTCGCGTTGCCGCTTGTTCAGTTTGCCTGGGGTCTGGACCCGCACTTCCACGTGCAGGTCGCCTTTCCCGTGTCCGCTGAGAATTGGCACGCCTTTGCCCTTGATGCGCAGCGTCGTACCCGACTGCGTGGCTTCGGGAACTTTCAGCACATGTTCGCCTTCGAGAGTCGGGACAGTGATCTCTGCACCCAGGGCGGCCTGCGCAAACGATACGGGGATCACGCAGTGGAGGTCGTTGCCTTCACGCTCGAAGAACGGATGTTCCTTGACGTGCAAAACGACATAGAGATCACCCGGCGGGCCGCCGTGAAGGCCGCCTTCTCCGTATCCCGTGAAGCGAATGCGGGTGCCGTCTTCCACGCCGGCGGGAACTTTCGCATCAACGGTACGCTGCCGCAGTACGCGGCCTTCGCCTTTGCATTTCGCGCAGGGATCGGTGACCACGCTGCCCGTGCCTTGGCAGGTCGGGCAGGTACGTGCAATGCTGAAAAAACCTTGCTGGTATCGGACCTGACCTCGTCCGTTGCAGGAGCGGCAGGTGACCGGCGCTTTCCCTGGCGCTGCACCCGAACCCTTGCACTCTTCGCAGCTCTCGTGGCGCCGCACCGTGACCTGGGCGTCGGTGCCGAAGACTGCGTCTTCGAATTCCATGTTGATGTCTTCGCGCAAGTCGGCGCCGCGCTGAGTGCGGCTGCGCCGGCGATTCCCTCCTCCGCCGCCGCCGAAGATTTCTCCCAAGCCGAAGAAGTCGCCGAAGATATCGCCCAGATCGGTCGCGTCAAATCCTGCGGCTGCGCCAGCGCCTCCTCCACCCAGTCCGGCATGGCCGAAGCGGTCGTAGACGCTGCGCTTTTCGACGTCCGCCAAGACGGCGTAGGCTTCGCTGCATTCTTTGAACTTTTCTTCCGCGTCGGGATTGTTGGGATTGCGGTCGGGATGGAATTGCAGCGCCAGCTTGCGGTAGGCGCTCTTGAGCTCCTGCTCGGTCGCGGTGCGGGTAACGCCCAGCACCTCATAGTAGTCGCGTTTTACGTTGCTGGTCAGAATGGCCTTTCCCAAATCCTTTCAGGTCTCACGCCGAACATCTCAATGCTGGATTCAGTGCTTGGGGTTGCGAGCGACCCTTACCATCGAGGGACGAAGCAGGCGATCTTTCAATTTGTAGCCGCGTTGCAATTCGTCGAATACATGATGATCCTCGGCCTCCGTGGTGTCCACCATTTCGATGGCCTGATGAAGGTGAGGATCAAAAGGTTCACCCTTCGCCGGAATGGGACGCAGCCCCAGTTTGCCGAGAGCATCCTGGAGTTGCTTGTAGATGAGTTCGACTCCGCCGCGCAGTTCCGACTTTTCGGAAGCGCTGGTCTGTAGCGCGCGCTCGAAACTGTCGAGGCTGGGCAGTAACGCCTTCAAAGCATCCGACACGGCGTATTCGCGGAACTCCTGCTGTTCGCGCGCGGTTCGCTTTCGCGCATTCTCAAACTCGGCCTGAAGGCGAGCCAGACGTTCGATAAGCGAATCCCGCTCACTCTTCAACTTATCGAAGTCGGAGCCCTGCCCGGAAGCGATGGGGATTGCACCATCCTGCGTGTCATCGGATGCCGGCAACTCGTGCTCGGGATCCAATTCCGCGGGATCGACTTCTGATTTTCCGTTTCCTCTTGCCATAAAATATCACTCGGATTCGTTCAAAATTTTGTCAAACAACCGGGCAATGTAAGAGACCGCCGTCATGGTGTGCTGATAGTCGATGCGGGTCGGCCCGATTACGGCGAACGATCCCATTACGTCTTCTCCAACCCGCGCGGGAGCACCGATCAAGACAAGATTACGCATCGAAGGCAGCGCTTCGTCTAATCCGATGACGACTCTTACAGCTTCCTGCTTGGCGTCGAGATACGCGCCCAGCAGTTCCACAATTTTCTGCTTTTCTTCGAGAGTCTGAAGCAGTTCCTGAAGGCGTTGACGGTCCTGCTCGCCGCTTACCAGATTGGATGCGCCTTCGACGAAAACGACTTGCGCGGTTTCGTCCGCGGTCAAAGCGCCCTGCTTGTAAAGTTGCTCGACGGACTTCATCAGGCGGTCGTATTCGCCGCGTTCCTGCTCGAGGCGACGCGCTAGTTCAATGCGCAACGATTCCATGGTCCAGCCGCGAAAATTGTCGTTGATGAACCTCGCAGCCGCGTCGAGGTCGCCTTGCGGAAGATCGAGACGCAGAATGCGATCGCGTACCAGGCCCGAGCGCGTGACCAGCACGGCCAGGACTTTCTGGTCCCCAAGCCGGGAAAAATACACGTGCTCGAGGGCGTTTTTGGGCCCGCCGACAGCCACGGTGATCCCCACGTTGTGGGATATTAAGGAGAGCACGTGTGACGTGCGCTCCATAAACTCCTGTACATCAGAGACCCCGCGAAGAGAATCCGTAATAATGTCCTGATCTCCTGCGGACAGGCTCGCCTTACCCGTAAGTTGTTCTACATAATAGCGATACGCCTCGGAACTGGGTACGCGGCCAGCCGATGTGTGGGGCTGCTCCAGGTAGCCGGCATCCGCTAAATCCGCCATTACATTGCGAATAGTGGCCGCGCTGAGGCCTTCGCGGTTCGACCTGGCCAGCGTCCGGGACCCCACGGGGTCTCCGGTGGCGATAAAGGTCTCCACGATTGCGGTCAGAATCTCCCGCTCCCGCTCTCCGATAGGCGATCCAGGCGGCATAATAAGTACTTTTAATCCAGAAACTTACAGTAGAGCGACCAACAATACCCCAGCTTCGATTCTAGGAAGGGGCGGCCCCCCTGTCAAGGGTTAGCACTCTGGAGGCCAGAATGCCAATTCCGAAAGTTGGATGCGGTTATAGAGGTTCGCGCTTGACCTTGCGAAGCGTTTGGCGCGCATCGGACAGTAAAGGAGGGCAGCATTTGCGAAGCTGCGCGCGAGATCCTTCGGGACTAAGGTCCCTCAGGATGATTACCCAGGAAATTGCATTTCAAATTCAGCCACTCCCCCGCGGATTCCCATCTCTATAAGTTGTGACAATATAAAGCACATGGCTGCGCTTTCCCGCCGGTGGTTGTTAAAAGTCTTCGGGGCGGTGGGCGGTGCCAGTACTCTCGCAGCACAGTTCGCTTTCCCGAAATTCCCTTCTACGAATATGCTCAAGCACGCAGATGATGGCGGAGTTACAACCAAGGTGAAATCGAAATCTCATATTGTGGTAATCGGAGCGGGCGCTTTTGGCGGATGGACGGCGCTTTATCTCTTGCGCCGGGGTGCGCGCGTGACCTTAGTGGACGCTTGGGGTCCGGGCAACTCGCGTGCGTCGTCAGGCGGCGAGACTCGCGTGATTCGAGGAGCCTACGGACCGAATCAGCCTTACACAAAAATGGCGGCACGGGCGACGCAGTTGTGGAAAGAAAACGAGCAGCGCTGGAAGGTGAAACTGATCCACCAGACTGGTGTCTTGTGGATGGTCACGGCAGGCGACGATCATTTCGAACGAGAGTCTCTGCCCGTGTTGCGCGACGCCGGGATCGCTTATCAGGAATTATCCGTTCAGGAGATGGCAGCGCGGTGGCCGCAGATCAATTTTGAAGGGGTGCATTGGGGAATCTACGAGCCCGAAGGAGGATTTCTTACAGCGCGCATTGCGTGCCAGGCGGTGCTGGATGGATTTCTTGCGGAAGGCGGAGAGTACAAGCAAGCCGCGGCCGCTCCGCAAGGTCTTGACGGAGGCAAGTGGGACAGTCTGTCCCTCTCCGATGGATCAAAACTTGCGGCCGACCAGTACGTTTTTGCCTGCGGCCCCTGGCTGGGAAAACTATTTCCTGAAACCGTGGGCAATCATGTTCGCGCCACCAAGCAGGACGTGTTCTTCTTTGGCGCTCCAGTCGGCGATAGTCGCTTCAACGAAAGCAATCTGCCAGTCTGGGCCGATCATCGCGACCGTTTCCTCTACGGCATTCCCGGCAATCAGGGAAGAGGCTTCAAAGTCGCTGACGACACTCGCGGCCCTGAATTCGATCCTACGTCAGGAGAAAGAATGGTGAGTCCCCAGGGCCTGAAGATCATTCGCGATTACATTGGGTTCCGCTTCCCTGCTTTGAAAGACGCACCGCTGATCGAGACCCGAGTGTGCCAGTACGAGAATAGTCCGGACAACAACTTCATCATCGACCGGCATCCCGGACACGAGAATGTCTGGCTTCTGGGTGGAGGGTCGGGGCACGGCTTCAAACATGGTCCAGCGCTGGGAGAGATCGTGGCCGGGCTTGTTCTTGATCACAAAAATCCCGAAGCATTGTTCCGTCTGGCAAGATTCGGAAAGTTGTCATCCTGAGCGAAGTGGCTGCTTCGCATCGCGAAGCAGCCACGCAGTCGAAGGACCCCTATAGCGAAATCGAGGACCGCGGGGGCGTGCGCTCTATCGAATCGGAAAAAACCTTAGCATGCAACTGTCGTTAAGCTGGTAGGGGTCCTTCGACTCCGCTCGGAATGACGGTTCTGCGGAGCTTCGCTCCGCTGGGTGGGTGTGACACCTGCCCCCTGCGCAAACATTCGTTGGAAATTATTGGATCTGAATTACGCTCTCGCCGGCGTTGGCTTTGATTTCATCAACCCGCGTGACCACCTTGCGGGCAAAATCGTAGAGTGATTTACCGGATGACGAGCCTTCTCCGGCGAGCACTGTGGGTTGGCCGCTGTCGCTGGCTTTGCGGATCTCGGGATCGAGTTGGACCTCGCCAAGATACGCAACACCAAAGGTCGCTGCCGTCTTCTCGGCGCCGCCGCGCGAGAAAATATCTGTCTGATGGTTGCAGTGCGGGCAGACGAAATAGCTCATGTTCTCTACCATGCCGACCAAATCCACCTTCATCTGACGGAACATCTCGATGGCCTTGCGGGCATCCTGCAATGAAACGTCGGATGGCGTCGAAACCACGATCGCGCCGGTGAGTGGAACGGTCTGAATCAGAGACAGCGCAACGTCTCCTGTGCCGGGAGGCAAATCCACGACCAGGTAGTCGAGCTCTCCCCAGACTACCGAGCCCAGAAATTGCTTGATGATGGAATGCAGCATGGGGCCGCGCCAGATCAGCGGCTTGTCGCCAGGATTCAGAAAACCCACGGAGATGACTTTGAGGCCGTGCGCTTCCAGCGGCTCGATGCGGTTGTCGCCTAAAACTTTCGGTTGTGCATTGAGACCGAGCATGAGCGGAACGTTGGGACCGTAGACGTCGGCATCCAGCAGGCCAACCTTGTGTCCCAGCTTGGAGAGAACGATGGCAAGGTTGACCGCTAGCGTGGTCTTCCCGACTCCGCCTTTGCCTGAACCTACGGCGACGATTGCGCCTACACCGGGCAACGGTTGGGGAGAAGGCGGTTGCTGTTGCTGTCCGGGACGCGGGGGAAGAGGTGTGCTCATCACAAAGATTATACGGGAGTGCTGGCTTCGGGTGCGGTTCTCAATACCCAGTTTCCAGTTGCCAGTTCTCGGTTCTCGGTTCGAACCGCTATCGTCCGGGTGCGCTTTTTCGCTCTATCTCGAGGCGTCGAATTTCTCGGCGGCGACCGGCGTCTTCGTAGCGACGTCTTTGCTCATCGGTTTCGGGAATTACGGGAGGGACCGGAAGATGGTGGCCGGCGGCATCGACCGCGACGAAGGTCAGGTACGCGGAACTCACGTGCTCGCAATGGTCATGAATGTAGTTCTCTACCCAGACCTTGACGCCGACTTCCATCGACGTACGGTAGACACGATTTACCGATGAACGCAGGATCACGAGGTCGCCGACGTGCACCGGGACCTTGAAGTCGAGATGATCGATAGACGCCGTCACCACGTAGTTGCGGGAGTGACGGTGCGCAGCCATGGCGGCGGCCAGGTCGATCCAGTGCATAAGGCGTCCGCCGAGCAATGCGCCCAGCACGTTGGAATCGTTGGGCAGGACAATTTCGGCCATCTCTGACTGTGAATCGCGGACCGGACGGGGCAATGCGAGATCTTCGCTATTGGTCATGATTTTCGCTTATGGTCGTGACGCTCTGGATTTTACGCTTCAGATAGGACTGAACGTAACACTCCAGCATCTTCTGAATACGCGGGTCGGGGTGTGATGAGATCCAATGCTGCCGTTCCACGTCGTACTCCAGGTTGCCGTGTTTCACGGGGCGATGCGCGGTTTCGCACACAAACCACAACTGCAATCGCGAACCTTGATCGCGGGCCACCGAAAAGCGTACTGCATCGAAGTCGCGCGCCACCGGCAGCCACGAACATTTGGCTGCATATCCCATATTGCAAAATTCGTGCAGGTCATGATCGGAAGGTTGGACGCCCTCGTGGCCGGGAGCGGAGCAGCAGCCGTCCCATCCATTGCCTAGGGGCAGACGGGAGGGATGCAGCCAGCCGCCATCTAACGGCTGTAACGGCATGAAGAATGGACAGGCCAAGGTTTCTCCTCCAGTGTTGGTGACCGCAATTGTACCGATCACGATGCCGACTCGCCAGCGAGTGTTTGACTGCGGATGCTGCGCGCGGGCGGTCGCCCGCGGCCACACGGGCTGTAGTAGTCTGATGTTTAGGCTAAGAGCTAAGAGTTGACTTATGGATCGTATCGCTCTGCTGACTGAAGTACTCACACAGAACCCCTCGGACGCTTTCGCCCGTTATGGTCTGGCTATGGAGTATTCCAACGCGGGGGACGTCGAACGGGCGCTGGAAGAATTCGGCCGGTTGTTGACGACGCACCCTGACTACACTGCGGGCTACTTCATGGCGGCCCAAACCCTGGCCAAGGCCGAGCGTACCGAGGAAGCGAAGAAGATGCTGGCCGACGGAATTGCTTCCGCGAAGA
Source organism: Terriglobia bacterium (assembly GCA_963795245.1). Taxonomy (GTDB): domain Bacteria; phylum Acidobacteriota; class Terriglobia; order Terriglobales; family Acidobacteriaceae; genus JAIQFF01. The sequence goes on from CAWCHA010000004.1 coordinate 407,148, forward strand.
AAACTGGCAATGGCCACGCGCAGGCGGAGATGGAAGGCATGCTGGCCGAACTTTCGTAATTTGAATCGCTACTTCGCGCGTCGAGACATTTTCACCATCGCTCGCGCCACCAGTCCGGGAAATAACTGATAAGCCTTGATGGCAAGATGCATGGTCCAGGGCACGACGACTTCCCTTTTTCCCTTCAGATATCCGTTCAGCACCGCGCGGGCTACGCGCTCGGAACCGATTCCCCGGACTGACGACGGCCGCACTGTCTTCGCTTCGCTTCCCTTGATGGCGTTAGCGCTGAAATCGGTGCGCACGTATCCCGGACACACGGTCATCACATTGATCCCGGAGCCGGTAAGTTCCACGTTCGCCGCTTTGCCGAATGCGTTCATGGCAAATTTTGTGGCGCTGTAAACGGCGTGAAACGGCAGCGGGATGTGGCCGGCGACGCTCGAGATGTTGATGATCGCTCCCGACCCTTGCTGCTTCATCACCGCTAGCGCAGCCTGCATACACTCGACGGTACCGAAGAAATTAGTGTCGAAAGTTGCGTGCAGAGCGTCCATGTCGACGTTAGCGACCGTATCCATCAGACCGTGCCCGGCATTGTTGATCCAGATGTCGATGCGCTGAAAGTGGTGCAGGGTCAGGCTCACCACACGATCGATCTCTTCCCGGTGGCGAACGTCGCATGACAGCGCCAGCGTGTTTTCGGTGTGGCCGATGCGTGCTCGGGCAGCCTCGGCGCGAGCCGCGTCACGCGAAAGCAGCACCACGCTCGCCCCTTCGTCGGCAAAAAGTTTGGCCATGGCCTCGCCGATACCCATGGAAGCGCCGGTGATGACAGCAATTTTTCCCGAGACACTCGGCTTGCTGGAGTTCATTTTTTAGATTCCGTTTCCTTTGCGATCTTTGCGGTGGCCTTTGCGTCCTTTGCGGTTAAGAGCTTTTACCGCAAAGGGCGCGAAGGATTTTCGAGCCCAACCGCGCTTCGCACCCCGGTACGCGGGGCGTACAATCGGAAAAACGTACCCGCATTTGCCGGGAAAACCTTTGGAGTTCTCTGCGTGAGCCTGCTCCCGCTGTTTCCGTTGGATCTGGTGTTGTTCCCCGGCACTCCCCTGCCCTTGCACATCTTCGAGCCGCGCTATCGGGAGATGATCTCCGAATGTCTCGACCAGAAGAAGTTGTTTGGCGTCGTGCGGGCCAAAGAAGATGGAGTCGCCGAGATCGGCTGCACAGCAGAGATTATCACCGTAGCCAAAAAATATCCTGACGGGCGACTGGATATTGTGACCGAAGGACGCGAGCGTTTTGAGATCATGCAGGTGAATCACGAACGGTCGTTCCTGCAAGCCGAGGTGCTGTATCTACAAGATGAGCCCGATGCGGCCACCGCCGAGGACATTGCCCAAGCGGTCAAGCTGCGGGATGAGATCATTGCACTGGCCGGTACCGCAAGCTCCTCCGCGATCGAGAGCCCGCAAGGCGCTTTCAATCTGATCGCTCCTCTTCCCCTGGATCTCGATTTCAAACAGACGCTGCTGGGGATGAAATCAGAAGCGGAGCGGATGCAGGGCGTCATATCCTACTTCGAGACCATTTTGCCAAACTTGCGGCGCAGCGTGCGGATACGGCAGAAAGCGGGCGGGAATGGGCACGTTCACTAGATGTCAACGGCGTATAATCCGAGCAGAAGTCGTTTCCAACGGGGGTTTTCCATCATGAGTCTGCCGCGCACGCTCGGCGAACTGCGCCAGAGTCCGTTCAGCGAACAACAAGTGAGTACCCGGCGCGTGAAGGACGAGATGCGCGACAACCTGATCGTGAAACTGCGTCAGGGCGGTACCATTTTTCCCGGCATCGTCGGATATGACGATACGGTCGTTCCGCAGATCGTCAATGCGATTCTTTCGCGTCACAATTTTATTCTGCTGGGATTGCGCGGGCAGGCTAAAAGTCGAATCCTGCGTGCATTGACCTCGCTGCTCGATCCTCAGGTGCCTTACGTTGCCGGGTGCGAGATTCACGATAATCCGTACGCGCCGATTTGCCGTCCCTGCCAGGAAAAGATTGCGAAACTTGGCGACAGCACGCCCATCGCGTATCTGACGCCGGAACAACGGTACGTGGAAAAACTGGCCACGCCGGACGTCACGATCGCGGATCTGATCGGCGACATCGATCCCATCAAAGCTGCGCGCGGCGGCCACGAACTCAGCAGCGAATACACCGTGCACTACGGATTGTTGCCTCGCGCCAATCGCGGCATCTTTGCCATCAACGAACTGCCGGATCTGGCGGGAAAAATTCAGGTCGGCCTGTTCAACATCATGCAGGAAGGCGATGTGCAGATTAAGGGGTATCCCATTCGCCTGCCGCTCGATGTTGCGCTGGTGTTCAGCGCCAACCCGGAAGATTACACCGCACGCGGCAAGATCATTACGCCGCTGAAAGACCGTATCGGCTCGGAGATTCGTACCCACTACCCGGCCACGGTCGAGGAAGGCATCGCAATCACGGCGCAGGAATCCTGGACACAAGCGGAACGGCCACAAGCTGCACCTTCCGAAATATGTGCAGGAGGTGATTGAGCGTATCGCCTTCGCCGCGCGCGACGACAAGAAAATCGACAAGCGTTCCGGGGTCAGCCAGCGCCTGCCGATCTCGACCATGGAAAATGTGATTTCAAATGCGGAGCGGCGGGCCATCCATCAGAAAGAAACGCTGGTGGTGCCGCGCATCGCGGACGTTTACGCCGCCATGCCTGCCATCACCGGCAAGCTGGAACTGGAATACGAAGGCGAGATGAAAGGCGCCGACAACGTTAGCCGCGAACTGATTCGATCGGCCGTGGCTAAGACTCACGACGCTTATTTCAAAGGCGTCGACATGCAGCAGATCGTGCAGTGGTTCGACCTGGGCGGAGAAATTCAACTGGCCGACACCGCCAGTGCAACCGAAGCACTACCATCGCTGCGAGGCATTCAGGGTCTGATGGAAAAGACGGTCAAAGTCGGCGTCGGTCCCAAGGACAGCACAGAGGTACAAGTTTCAGCCGCCGAATTTATTCTCGAAGGCCTGCACGCCCATAAACGCATCGGGCGCAACGAGGAACGCGTTTTCACCGCCGGAGAGAAACAACCGAAGCAAACAGAAAAACCCTTCGAACGCGAAGACATGCCGTTTCGGGGCCGCAGACCTTATAACTAGTCTTCAGCCGTCGGTGCTTCTGTCGTCAGCAAGGCATTTGGATCTGCTGAGGACTGTCGAGATGACTTTCGGGGCGCAGCCCTCACGACCAGACATCAGTCGCCGACCTTCCTGTCATCAGCAAGACATTGATTCGCTGACGACTGAAGACCGACGACTGACGACTGTCCTAGTGACGGTGATCGTCGTCACCATTTACAACCAGGCGCATCCAGGGATGAATGCAGCATTGATAACGGGTAGCTTCTTCCCTTCTGTGAGTTGATGCCGTCGCTGTTCCACCGGCGGGAATAAACAGATTATCCGCGCCCGGCGCCTGCGGCGTGAGAACTCCATTCACCATCTGAGCGCACTCCGGTGCAGGTACCGGGTTGCCGGAAGCCTGGTTCAGAGCGTCCACGAAACCGCCGCCGAACTTCTTCACCCGGGTGAAGGTGTGAGTTTCGCCTCCGACATTCTGTAGAGCAAAGGCGACCTTCTCATGTTTCGTTTTGATTTCTGCCGGAGAAAACCGCCATGCTCCGGCCGATTTGTCGGACGTCACCTCACCCAGAAAACCGGTGACCGTAATGGCTCCCGTCGTGGTGTCGCGATTACAGGTTCCCGGGCCAAGAGCTACGTTGAAGGTGGCAGGGTCGCAATAGTCCCAGAGATGAACGGTGACCTGTGAAGTTTTCTGGCCATGATTTTCCTCGGCGAATCCAGGAAGCAGGATCAACAGGGTAGCCATGCCAATCAGGGTCATGGGGAGGGCGAACAATCTAGTGGTGGACTTTTTCACGGTTTTCTCCTCGAAATATTGATTGTGGAATCGAACCGCGCCGGCCAGGAAACACATTGCGCGCGACATAAATCCGCAACATCAGTCATTGATCTGCGGTAAGCTAGGGTTAGCTCAAGGTAGAGAGTCTTACTCTGAGGGTTGTCATCAATCTGTCTCCGGCATGCAAAAGTTATGTCGCGGGATAGCTTGGTAGACGAGGGTTGGCGGTGGTCGACAGTCATCCTGGGACAGGCTCTTGATCAAGAGCTAGTGACCGCTTTATGAAACGCATCCGTTACAGCAAATACGTTCCCGACCCGGCCGGCGAGATGAGTATGGAAGACCTGCTCGGGGCGCTCTCCGATTACCTGCTGCAAAGCGGCTTCCAGAATTACATGTTCTCCGACATGGATGGAGAGGGCGAGCAGACGCTGGACGATCTGCGTCGCGCCATCGAGCAGGCGTTGATGGAAGGAAATCTGCTGGACGAGGAAATGCAGCAACGGCTTCGCCAGATGCAGATGGATGGCACGCTCGACGACCTGATCGAGCAATTGATCGAACGCATGGAGCAGGAAGATTACATCAGCATTGATGATCCGCACGATCCATCGCGACAGCCGAGCGTGGGCGGACAATCCGGCGAGGGGCAGCAGGCGAAGTTTGAAATCACCGACAAGAGCCTGGACTTTCTAGGTTTCAAGACGCTGCGCGATCTGATGGGTTCGCTGGGAAAATCCAGCTTTGGACGTCACGACACGCGCGACCTGTCCACCGGAATTGAAGCCAGCGGCGCGTCCCGGCCCTACGAATTCGGCGACACGCTCAACCTGGATATCACCGCCACACTCTCCAGCGCCATTCAACGCGAAGGTCTGACTCTACCGCTGAACATTGAGTATTCGGACCTGCAAGTTCACCAGTGCGAATACCAGTCTTCGTGCGCGACCGTGCTCATGCTGGATTGCTCGCACTCGATGATCCTGTATGGCGAGGACCGTTTCACGCCGGCCAAGAAAGTTGCCATGGCGCTTTCGCAACTGATCCGGACGCAGTATCCGGGAGACTCGCTCTCACTGGTCTTGTTTCACGATTCGGCTGAGGAAGTTCCGCTATCGCAATTGGCGCGAGTGAAAGTCGGTCCCTACTACACCAACACGCGGGAGGGTTTGCGGCTGGCGCAGCGTGTATTGCAGCGACAGCGGAAAGACATGAAGCAGATCGTGATGATCACCGACGGCAAACCTTCGGCCCTGACGTTGGAAGATGGCCGTATCTACAAAAATGCCTTCGGCCTCGATCCCATGGTGGTGAGCCAGACGCTGGAGGAAGTTTCCAAATGCAAGCGGGCCGGAGTCATGATCAACACCTTCATGCTGGCGTCGGACTACGGGCTGGTGCAGTTCGTGCAAAAAGTTACAGAGATGTGCCGGGGGAAAGCTTACTTCACGACACCTTACACGCTGGGGCAGTATCTGCTGATGGATTACATGTCGCGGAAGACCAAGACGATTCACTAAGGTGTCTGCTGAAAGTCTCGATCAGGGATTCAGGAAACCCGGTTTAAATACTTCAGTTCCCAGTTTTTAGTTCCCGGTTCTCAGTTGGTTAATTCGCCTACTGCTCGATAGGCTTGATCGATTGCGCCGTCGGTGTAGGCATAGGCGCCGGCATCGGCATTCGCGATAGCGATTCTTCCAAAGGGTTTGCGGGCAACCTCGCAGGGCGTTTCACCGCCTTCCAGCCAGAATTTATCCCACAGTGAGTTGTATTCGTAGGCATAGCCGTGGGGCCAGCGGTTTACCGTGATGGCTGTTATGTCGTTGGCTGGATCGAAGCCTCCTGGCCCTACTACGCGGGCAAACTGTTCGCGAATATTTCGTTCCATGGTCTCGAACGGAGTCGTGAAGAGTTCCATCCGACCCATCACGTGCTGGTCACGAGCTGGCAAACCAGGTTTGCAAGGCGTCTTCATCATGTGAACCACGATGGGGTCTTCCGGTTTCTGCGAACACTCGTAGCCGCCGATGCTGACAGGAAGATCCAGACTCATCGAGGTGTGATATCCGCCCGGAGCGTAAACCGAGTTGGTGCCAAGTTTCTCGAAGGCCTTCCAGTTGCGAATCGCCACGTTGGTATACAGCAATGGCACTTTTGCGGCCGAGGACAGCGCTTCCTTCTGCTTCTCTGGCAATTGCTCGCAGATGTAGGGAATGACCACGTGCCAGCACGCCAGAATGCAATGGGCGGACCGCACGGTGAAAACTTTGCCGTCACGGGCGTAGGTAACTTCCACTTCCCTGGCGTTGGCCGGATCTCCCTGATGCTTCACTCGAACCGCCGTGCTATTCAAGCGTATGCGGACGGGAGATTTTTCTTCATCGAGTCTGGCGTAGTTGGCGCGTGCCAGCACCACGTCGGCGGATGATTTGCCAGGAATGGCCTGCGGAATCAATTGGCGCACCAGGAGGCGCGCGATGGAGGCGTTGCCATCCGGAAAATGGAAAAAGTATCGGCTTGCTTCCTCGTTCGGGATGGCGTCGCGATTCATGCCTTTGCCAGGACCTGGGTCCAGATTCAGACCGGCAAAGCCCGGCGCTCCCATTCCCCATGCGTCCTGGGCGGCGACCGCATCGAATCCCACGCCAAACAGCGGTTGGGGCATGACCTGAAACATCTTCACAACTTCAGGACTCACTTTGACGACATCTTCGAGGAAACTGTTGTAGCTGATGCGTGCGAGGCGCGCTTTCTTTTCGTCTGAACTCAGCCCGGGAAAGTAATCTTTCTGTTCCGTTGCCAGACGCCGGAAGTCCGCTTTGGCCAATTCAGAAAGCGGAGCGTCCTGGAGGAAGGTTTGCACCGCACGGGCCAGAGCTTTTTCGTCTTCATTTTCTCCGCCTAACCGGGGAAGCGGATTGATCGCCAACTTGTCGGCTCCGAAGCTTTCCTTGTCGAAAAAAACTTTCGGACTCAGCCCAAACGAGTGATAGAGATTCTTTTTCACATACCTGGAATACGACGGAACATCAATTCCGAGTTCCTTGATCAGGCTTTGGGCTACGGCGCTGTAGGGCGCGGGACTCTCGATAGAAAACGTGCCGCCGAAACCCAACATGGTCCGTTGGCCGGGGTGAAACTCGTTGCGCTTGGCGTGTCCGCCGAAGTCGTCGTGATTGTCCAGGATGAGGACGCGCGCCTTCGATCCAAACGCCTTACGAAAGAAATGGGCCGCCGACAATCCACTGATGCCTCCGCCGACCACCACCAGATCGTAGGTCTCTCCGGTATCGACCGGCTTTCCGGCTTGCTCCCAGAACGTTCCATCGCGGAGGCTATGCGCTGTTTCGAACGACCCAACATGACTGCCGCGAAGTCCGGTGAGTGCCGGAGGGTAATAGTCTGGCGATTTCTCCCGGCCGGGCTGGATATCGGCGGCCGCCAGTAAACCGGAGGGAAGCATGGCCGCGCCTGCCGTGAGTGCGACGCCGTTCAGGAAGTCACGCCGGGTGATGGCGCGACCCATCCCCAGCTTTCTGTCTTTGTTTTTGGTTTGACCTTGCGAATCGTTCACAGGGGCTCCGATGGAGTTTGATGCTGTTGAACTTATTTCCCGGCGGAAGGCGCAAGGCCATCAATCAATTTGGAAGCAACCGCCCTCGGTTGTCCGATCGAGCCTAGCTCGATTGCTTTTGCCTTTAACTCAAACCCAGTGCCGAGCTTTGCTCGTCCAGGACAACCGAGAGCGGTTGTCCCCACGCAAGTTTGGTAGTCAGCCGGCATTTTCCTAGCTGGCGTCTTCGGCCTTTTTTACCGCCAGTTCCGCGCCTTCGAAGCCGATGCGGCTGTGGGTGCCGTCGCAAAATGGTTTGTTGACTGATCCGCCACAACGGCAAAGTGAAAACGCCGGCTTTCCTGTCAGATCGTACTTATTGCCATCGGCGTCAAACAGTTCAATCGTGCCTTCAGGATCTTCAACGCGAAAAGGACCATTCTTGCGGGCGGTGATTTTGACTGCAGCCATGAAGCCTCCGTGAATAGGGTACGGTTAAGAAGATAGCAGAAGGCAGCTGTCAGCTCTCAGCTCTCAGCGAAATTCCCCGCCGAATGCATTGAGAGATCAGGTCAGAACACTTTGGCAGTTGTTCGCAGACATCATCTCTCCGCGGGCAGTCACGCCATGCCGCATGGACCGGGAACTGATGCTGACAGCTGACAGCTGTCCTACGCCGCCGCCCACTTGGTCTGCAACAGATTGCCGTAGAGTTCCAGATATTGATCGATCATCCGTTTGGATGTAAAGCATTCGCGAGCCCTTTGGTAGGCGCGATTCCCGTAGGTTCGGCAGAGGTCCCTGTGATCACTCAGGCGACGAATGGCGGAAGCGAGGCTGGCGGCATCATTCTCCCGGAAATAGAGCACAGCATCGCCCCAGATCTCCCGGAATGGAGGAATGTCATTGGCCACAATGGCACAGCGGGAGAATGCGGCTTCGACTGTGGTCATATCGAAAGGTTCGTAACGCGATGTAGCCGCATAGATGGAGGCGCGGCTATAGAGGGTGCGGAGTTGCGATTCGGTCTGGGGACCTTTCAGCGAGACATTCACCTGGTCGATGGAAAGTTTGACATCCGCGCTGATCGGAATTCTAGCGGAGCCATGCATCGGAGTTTCAGATCCTACGATACAGACCGGCAGCGGATGGGTGTGCTGCGTGAGCAGTGAGATTTGCTTGCCTGCATCCCAAAGTCGACCTACCGCGAGTACTGAGTCATCCTTGCCGACGTAGGGATTAAAGAATATGGGATTGCGTCCGTTATAGATTACGGTTTCGTGATCGGCCTGGGTGTAGCAATCGCGGACAGTGTCCCGCATCCACGCCGAGGGAGCTACCACCACGCTGGCGTTGGACAGGCCGCGCGTGACAACCTCGCGATACCACTGAAGCCAACGATCCGGCTTAGGATCCCGTCCGTGAACCGCCCGCCACCAGGTGATCAGGTCGCCGTGCGCCACCACCACCCTCGGAGTCGAAACCGGCAGGGCGCCGTAACACAACTGGTTCAGGTGAAGAACGTCGGGTTTCACTTCTTTCACCAGCGACGTCAGGTACGCCGAAGAATCCTTGAAGTCTTCCTGCCCTTCCTGCATCCAGTCCAGGCGAAACGCCGTAGGACGATATTCCAGGCCATGCAGGTTATCCATCCAGAGGATCTGTTGCGGCAGGGGAATGTCGCCGAAGCTTACGAGAGTGACGCGCAGCCCGCGACTGACCAGCCCGGAAACCAACTCACGGGTGTAGGTCCACGTTCCACTCAATGTGTCGGCGGTAACCAGTACGTGCACGAGTTTCCCTCGGGAGAGCGAGAATGTTCGCCGGCAAGAAGTGCAGTCGCGAACCTTTAGTGCTGCGACATTGTAGTGCGGGAAGGGCGATGTTGTTTAAGTTTTTAATCGGGGGAGTGCGCAAAATATTGCACTTTACAGTTGGGTTTCGTTGGCAGCCAATGCAGTCGCAAGGTGGGCTTCGGGATATTCCAGCTTGGCACGGATTTCCTGAGCAAGCTCGTATACCGTCCGCATTCTGATTTCGACGCCGGTTTGAAGATTAGGGACTTGCAGCGCCATTTCACAGGAAAGCAGGAGCGCTGTAATCGTGTCCTTGAGTTCATTCCGTACCGCCTGACGAGCTTCCTGCCGAACCATGTGGACGGCTCGCTTGTGCCGGGTCAAGGCAGCGCGTAGCTCGCGAGCTACCCTGTCCATGCCGTTGATGGCAAAGTTTACGTGGACGGGAACAGCCATTCCGATGTGCGCCAGCACCATATCGCTTTCGACCGGCTCGGTTTCCATAAACGCCTGATCGATGAGAACAGCCACGTATTCCTGGGCACGCAGGCGAGCCAGAGCCTGGGTTGAAGTTGCAGCCACGTGAGTTTCTTCAGAAGTGACTTGTTGGATCGTCTGGACGCAACCCCGGACTTTGGCGGAAGGCGTTATGACTAGAAGCATGGCAACTCATATTGCACGTTATGAACCGTGATTCGACTGCTGAAAACAGACGGGTTATGCGCCGCCGTACACCGCCGATCGTTCCCAGTGCGGGAAGCGCAATTCAGAATCAGGAGAGATATGGGGCGACCGACAAAAAAGAATTTGTAAGGTCTCCCCATGATCCGAGACTACCTCCAATGAACGGAATTGATCTCAGGAGGTAGATTAAGACTTGCGGGCGCAGCCGACACCATCTCGTGGGCCTGCGAGCACGCTGCTTCCATCCGTGTCTGACCCGAGCCATGCTTTGAACGATAGCCCGAACGAAACCGGAGCGTGGACGGAATCGTGCTCACTGCGATTGTCGGAGCCGTGTTCTGCAGACTTTACGTCGCGACTGGATTGCTTCTGGCGCCGATTCTGCTGCATATCCTGATTGATTTGAGATTTGCGATTTCGCCGAGGCCGCGAAGTCAGAAAGCGGAAACTGTTTATGCGTGAGGAGATTCAACATCGCTGCCGAGCTGCGCTTGGCCGGGCCGGGTCGAAGACCCGGCCCCACATGGTTCTACACGATCCCTTGCGATTAATCCTGGGCGACGTATTCCTTGAGCTTGCGGTAGAGAGTGGTCTTGCCGATTCCCAGCATGCGAGCAGCCAGGAGCTTGTCGCCGTTGAGCTGGGCGATGGTGCTCAGGATGGTCTGCTTTTCCAGCTCTGCCATGGGCATAATGTGGGCCTTGCCGTTTCCTGGAGTGGACGGTGTGGCCGGGACACCATGGATCGCGCTGGGCAAGTCTCCCACCTGGATGACCGGGCCGGAGGTAAAGGCACAGGCCCGCTCTAGGCAATTCTCCAACTCCCGCACATTGCCGGGCCAGTCGTAGGCGAGCAGCGCCTTCATGGCTTCGTCGCTCAGGGTGCGCTCATGTCCCGCGCTTCGTGAGAGCCTGTCCATGAAATAACCCGTCAGTAATGGAATGTCCTGGCGGCGATCGCGCAGGGGCGGAATTTTCAGGCTCAGGACATTGAGCCGGAAATACAAGTCTCGGCGGAACGTCCCCTGGGCGACGGCCTGCTCCAGATCGCGATTCGTGGCCGCGAGGATTCGCACATTGATGGTGATCCGTTTGGTGCTTCCCACGGGGCGTATCTCCCGCTCCTGAATGGCCCGCAGCAGTTTGGCTTGAAGGTCGACCGGCAGTTCCCCGACTTCATCCAGGAAAACGGTGCCGCCCTCGGCAATGGCGAGCAGGCCATCGCGGGATTGCACAGCTCCGGTAAACGCGCCTTTGACATATCCGAAGAGCTCGCTTTCGATCAGCGTGGGAACGAGCGATCCGCAATCCACGGGGATGAACGGCTTGTCGTGAAAGGGCCCGGAGAAATGGATGGCGCGGGCCACCATCTCCTTGCCGGTACCGCTCTCGCCCAGAATGAGCACGGGATGGCTGCTGTGCGCGGCCTTGCCGATCATGCGATAGAGCTTCTCCATTTCAGGCGCACGTCCGACAATGCTGCCAAAACCCAGTTTGGATTTGACCTTCTCGCGCAGCGTACGGTTTTCCGTCTTCAGCTTCAGGTGACCGGACACCCGCTCCAGCAGAAGCTTCAGTTCTTCCATGCTGAAGGGTTTGGTCACGTAATCGTAGGCCCCGTTCTTCATGGCCTGGACGGCCGATTGCACGGTGCCGTAGCCGGTGACGACCACGACCACCGCGTCAGGCTTGCGCGTGCCGATCTGATGCAAGGCTTCCAGGCCGCCCACCCCAGGCAACTTCAGATCGAGAAGAACGACGTCGATGTTGTGGGTCTCAAGCAGGCGATAAGCGTGCTCGGCGGAATCGGCCACGGCGGTGTTGAAGCCGAGCGATTGCGCCACTTCGCGGCAAACTTCCCGGATGGCGCGTTCGTCGTCCACGATCAGAAGGTTAAGAAAATTCGCGCCTTCCATTTGTACCGGAAGGGGAGCACTGAGTGCGGCTGTAGTCATGAAATCTCCTCTGGAATTCCTGGATTCGACAGGCCATGCGTTTCCACTCGCGGCAGGCGAAGGAAAATCCGCGTGCCCTTTCCCGGTTCGCTTTCGGCCGTGATGCTTCCGCCTTGCAACTCGGCCAGGCGGCGTGCGGTCGCCAGGCCCAAGCCACTGCTGCGGCCGGGTTTCTTGGTGGTGAAGAAAGGATCAAAAGCGTGGTCGAGGGTATCGGCGGCCATGCCGCATCCCGTATCCGTGACGGTCAGCTCGATCCGGCGTTCAGTTTTCGGCTCTGAATCGATCATTGCAGCGGGCAGGTTACGAGTGGTCAACGTAATCCTGCCGCCATCGGGCATGGCATCGCGGGCATTCAGGATAAGGTTGAGCAGGATTTGCTGCACCTGTGCCGGTTCCATCGCTACCCCGCCCAGGTCGGGTGAAAGCACTGTCTTGAGGACGATGTTTTCACCGATAAGGCGAGCCAGCAGGTCCTGAATTCCAGCCACGACATCGTTCACGGCGCATTCGCGAGACTCTGCGGCCGGAGGGCGGGCAATGTTGAGTAGCTGCTGTACCAGCGCGGAACCGTTTTCGCCGGCTATGCGCATCTCCCGGGCGTGGCGGTAGGAGCGGCTGTCTTTCTGCAATTCGCCGATCAGCAAGTCGCAGTACAGCATCATCCCGGTAAGCAGGTTGTTGAAGTCGTGAGCCACGCCTCCCACCAGGCGTCCGACGGCCTCCAGCCTTTGCGCCTCCCTCAGCTGTTCTTCCGTGTGCCTGTGCCGGCTGATGTCGCGGGCGCGGATGACATGGAAGTCATCGTTCCGTTGATGAAAACCGACCCTGGCGACTTCGATGTACAGGCGCGAGCCGTCGGCGCGGGTACGAACGAAGTTGGCATCCCGCAGCTCTCCGCATGGTTCGTTTGCTTGCGCCCGGAACAGAATCGAGAGTGGATGTTGAGGAACAAAGTCAGACAGTTCTCGTCCCTGAAGATGCGGATTGCCGCATTCGAACATTTCGCACCAGGTAAGATTGGCGTACACGATCAGGCCGGAGGCCACAATGGCCAGACCCTCAGGGAAGGCTTGCACGGCAGCCAGCAGTACGGCGGGATCCGGAGGTCCCGGACGGTTGGGCTGAAGTTGAACGACCGCGCTCGTCATTTTAATTTACCCCTCAAGTCACCCCTCAAATATCTCCCGAAAAATATCCGCCAGGCTCCATCGAAAGCATTAGCCAGAAAGCATGTTTTGGGAAAGCACCAAATAGGTGCGGGAGGGCTGTCAAAGGACGTAGCTTCTCCCGAATCGGGAAGTTGAAAGTGACAGATTCGCCCTGGGAAGCACTCGCCATTTTGGGAAGTCTAGGTGGAAGCGGCCGTGATGCTAAGGGCAGCGGTCACACATCGCTGTGATGGAAGAACATCGAAACGGCGATAACCACGGAGGACACAGAGGACACGGAGTAACGGGGATTCTTAAATCGTCCAGCCGCGAAGCGGCGCCAGAACGAAGCCCCCGGCGCAAGTCACGGGTTTGTGTAGCGAAGACGAGGCGCCGAATGAGCGTAAGAACCGTTTCCACAATTGCTTCCGGGACGTCAAATTAATCTGCCGCGCCGAAGACTTTCCGCTCCCGTTTCCTTCGCCGCTCCCCGGGGCTCCGATCATCCACTGCTTTGAACCCACGGCTTGCGCCGTGGGCTTTATTCTTGCGTCGCTAACGCGGCTTGGCGATAAACGATGCTGATGGTACGAGATCCCTTCGACTTCGCTCCATCGAGACCGACACGGACGACGCCAACGGGAGGGTATTTGTCGAAAACTGGAGGCACTACCCCTGCTTTTATCGACTTGATTTTCAGTCGCCATATGGTAATGTGGAGTTCCTCCCCCGCGATAACTCCAAATAAGTCACGACTCCAAAGCCCATAGCTTGTTCGCAACCGGGTAAAAGACGTGAGACCTAAAGGGCCTCGTAGGAATGAACGTACGCTGGGGTTTGCTAGCAATCATAGGGTTGTTGATTTCAGGGTTTTCAGCATGCGGCGGTGGCGGGTCGACCATGACCCCGACGCCACCACCACCCAATACCGGCACGCCTTTCCAGACGTCTTTCGCGGATTCGAGCGGCACCGTCGATACGGTGAGCCAGCCGGCGATCAAGACCACCAATCCCTTTTTCACCATCCTCGGCACCAATGCCCGAACCTGCGCCAGTTGTCATGATGTGGCCGATGGATGGAGCGTCTCTCCGACCCACTTGCAGCAAAAATTTCAGTCCACTCAGGGAACCGATCCGATATTTCTTGCGGTTGACGGTGCGAACTGTCCGAGTGCGGATGTTTCAACCCTGGCTGCCAGGACCTCGGCATACAGCCTGCTGTTGAATTCCGGGCTGATCCGTATGACGCTGCCGGTCCCTGCGGGCGCCGAGTTCAGCATCACTGCCATCAGCGATCCTTACCAGTGTCCGGAGACTACTGCGACTCAGCCTGCACTCTACCGGCGTCCGCTGCCGGCTACCAATGTGAAGTTTCTCAATGCAATCATGTGGGACGGCCGCGAGCCTGATCTCGCAACCCAGGCCAGGGACGCGGTGACCGTGCATACGCTGCCCAGCACTCCGCCGACGGATGCACAGATACAACAGATCGTGAGCCTCGAGACCGGCCTGTTCACGGCACAAACAAGCGACAGTCTCGCGGGAGACCTGACCGCGCAGGGCGCGAATGGCGGCCCTGACTTCCTCGCCACTTTGCCCTTCACCGCCGGGATGAACTCGGGGAGCGCCTTCGACCCCAACGTATTCACTCTTTACACCAATTGGGCAAGCGCGACCGGAACGAATGGAGTAGCGCAGCAGTCTGTAGCGCGCGGAGAAGTTTTGTTCAATACTTTCCCCATCAGAATCACCGGCGTCGCCGGATTCAACGACGTCCAGGGCCAGACCCAGATTTTCGGAACATGCTCAACTTGCCATAACACGCCGAATGTTGGCGGCGATTCGGTGTCCGAGACCATGAATATCGGAACCGGCTCTCCGCAGGCCGGTCTTCCTTCCTACACCATTCAGTGCAATGACAACACCACCGTGGTGACAACCGATCCGGGACGCGCGATGGTGACCGGGAAATGTGCCGACATCGGGAAATTCAAGACTCCGGGAATGCGCGGCCTAGCGGCGCGTCCACCCTACTTCCACAGCGGCACAGCCGCAACCCTGCTCGATGTCGTCAACTTCTACGATCAGCGCTTCGGTATGCTGCTGAGTTCCGACGAGAAGGCCGACCTGGTGGCATTCATGAACACCCTGTAAGAATCGAATGTGTGGAACGGACACTCTTGTCCGTCGCCTTTGACCTGGAATTTGATTTCGCCAGAGCATCATGCTGAGCCGAAGAGCTCGTTCAGTCGCGAAGCGGCGGAACAATAGAGCCCGGGACGCAAGCGCCGGATAGGGTGTAGGAGGAGACGAAGCTCCGAAGGAGCGCAACAAGGTCCCTACAATTATTTCCGAAGAGGTGCCGAGCGTTTGCCACGCGAAAGACCGTCTGGCTCCCGTGTCTTCCGCCCCTCCGGGGCCTGATCATCCCTTCGACTTCACCCAGGGCAAGCTCTTCTGGACTAAAGTCCCTCAGGATGACGTCAATTAGGGATTGCCTTGTGAATTCAGTTCAGCCGAAACTCGCGGACCCCTACCACAAAAATCAAAGTCAAAGGCAGCGGCGATCGAGGCCGCCCGCCCCACACATGCGTGCTTAAAGGGGTAGCGACTGGGCCAGCCTGAAAGTCAGGTGGCGTTCGGGGGCGACGCCAACGTCCATGCTGCCGGTGGCGAAGGTCGTTCCGGGGGCATCGATGGAGGCGCCAATGAGAGAGCCTTTTTTCCCTGAGCCATCGCGGAGGATGGTCACGTTGCGTTGCTCGTGCGATCCGCGCTTTACGAAAATGCTCGAAGTCTGTATCGGAATCAATTTGCCGTTCATGGAAATTGCGGTCAAGGCGAGGCGCAGGTAGCCAGGTTCCTGAAGTTGATCGGCAGGCCGTGCGTCCAGAACTTTTCCGGTGAGGACAGCGCCGCGAGGGGCCAGCATCTGTCCCCGCACCACGATGGGCTCATCCAGCACCGCGTCGAAGGGATCGCCCGGCCTCGAGCTTGCGCTGGATAAAGACAGTTGCAAATGAATGGTCACGGGAGTTCCGGCAGGAATCGCCGTTGGGGTCAGAGATCCGGTAGGGAAATTTCCGGCCTTGTCGGATGATGCCTCAAAAGGCAAATGCTGGTCTGCCGACACGGTTTCTACCGACGTCGGCAGGTTCTCTCGGTGCGAACAACCGGACAGAGCTACCGCCAGAAGCAGAACGGCGAACCCGGTTTGGTTTCGCCCATTCCTCTTTGACACCTTCATGAAACAATCCTGCGGCAGGCCACCACGATCCGACAAGTCGCAAGCTGGATGCCATCTCAAGGGATCGCATTATCATCGACTTAGTGAAGCGTTGGAGATTTTCCGTGTAGGAATTGCCGTGTCGACGGGGCATTTCGAGAAAAAGCGGACATCGACTTACGCGTCTTCACGGATTAGACGAAGCTAAAAATACCCAGCACGGGCGTCATCCTGAGGGACTTCAGTCCCGAAGGATCTGGCGTGGAGCGGAACTGCAGGTGGGTGGTTCGGTAACGATGCGCGCCAGATCCTTCGCAAGCTCAGGATGACGCCTCTGCCGAATTCGAGAAAAGACGGCCACGGATTTCCGCGGATCTTCGCGGATTAAAAATCCCTAAGATTTATCCGTGGAATCCGTGAAAATCCGGGCTGGTTCTTGCCGGCAAAGAAAAACGGAGGAGCGATTGACCGCTCCTCCGTGGACTCGATGTTTTGGTTTACTTACTCGGACGATCCACCCATGCCGGCTGATGCGCTGGCCGCTTCATTTTCGGGCTGAACGATCAAGCCGTCGAACGGAGTGGCGCCCACGAAGCGTCCGCGAACTACGCTGACGCGACGCAGCGGATATCCGGAATCAGGACCACGATGCCAGCTGCGGCCGCCGTCCTTGCTTTCGAAGATCACGCCGGTAGCGATGCTCGTCGCCAGAAGACGTTTCTTGCTCTGGTCATAGGTGATCGAGCTGATGTTCTTGTCGGGAATGCCTTTCACGACATGCTCCCAGGTCGCGCCGGAATCGGTGCTCCGGTACGCGCCTTCGCGGGAGGCAATCAAAATCTCCCCGTCAGGAGTCAAGGTTACGCCGTGAATGGCGGTGATGTATGCGCTCAACGGCGCCTGCTGCCAGGTCGTTCCGTTGTTCGAGGAATAAAGAACGTTGGTGCGGGTCGCGGCCACGATCAGCTCGCCGTTAGACTCGACTGCCACGAAATCGCTCTTGCCCAGTACCTGACCGCCGGTCCAAGACTTACCCTGGTCCACGCTGCTGTACAGTCCAGCAGAGGTGGCGGCCAGCCAGCGTTTCGGTGTGACTTCAATGTCGCTCACGCGAGCATCGAGAACCGAGCGAACTACGACAGCGGGCACTTTCGCCGCCTTCCTTCCCTTCCTGGCCTTCACCAGGCGTGCGGGTGATTTCTCGGTAATGATCGTGTTGCTCGGACGCCACTGGCTGGAATTACGATCCAGCAGGAAGATGCCCTTGTTGGTGCCGGCGATCAAGCCTTCGTTAGGAATCTGTTGCAGCGCGAAAACATCGCGTCCGCCCAGGCCGGCGCTCTTCTGCTGCCAGCTTTGTCCGCCATCGCGAGTCGAGAAAACGCCGCCGAATTCGCGGTCGTTCACCACACCCACAAGCATATTGCCGGCATTGTTCTGGTCCGGCAGAATCGAGCTGACATAACGATGGGCGTAACCGTGATTGGAAGCGGAGAAAGTCTGTGCCGCATTGTCGCTGGCCAGCACACCGCTGCGATCGGTTGCGAGCAGCACCCGGCTGGAATTTCGCGGATCGACCAGAACATCGTTCACCACAACTTCAGAACTGGTGACGTGCTTCCAGTTCTTGCCGCCATCGACGGTCTTCCATAGGCCTTCGGTAGTTCCGGCATACACGGTCGCTGGATCCTTCGGGTCCTGCTTCAGAACGCGCGTGCGCCGGGCGGAAAACGGAATGCCCTGCAATTTGCGGAACAGATCGCCGGCGCTGTCGCTGCGATAAATTCCGGAGCAGGCGCTGGCATATACAACCGCCGGATTCGTGGAGTCCACGATGACCGAGAACACATCGGAGTCATCGATCATACCCTTGTTAATGCGATGCCAGTTGGCTCCGCCATCATCGGTCTTCCATGCCAGATGCCAGGTGCCGGCGTAAATCACATCGGGATTCTTGGGATCAAGCGCCAGCGACTCGATGTTTTTTATTTCATCGGTTCCGCCGACAGGTGAAATCCGGTTCCAGTTCTTGCCGCCATCCTGGGTACGGAACAAGCCGTCCAAAGCGCCGATGACCAGTACTTTCGGATCATAGGCAGCGATGGCCATGGTTCGCACTGATTTGCCATGCACGCCGGGAAGAGCTTCCCAGTTATTGCCGCCGTCGGTCGAACGGTAAACGTCGCCGGCCTGCTGATTGACCACGCTCCAGGCGGAAACATAAATGTGTTTCGGATTCTGGGGGTCAATGGCGATGTGATCAAGAACGTTGTCGTCATCTCCCAAATGGGCCAGACGCGACCAGTTGTGGCCGCCGTCGGGCGAGGCAAAAAGGGTGCCGGTGCTGGTTCCGAGGTAGATGTGGTCCGGATTCTGCGGGTCAGCGGCGAGGCTGCGTACGTCGCCTCCGTCCGGACCGAGGGCGGTCCACTGACCGGCCCACGAAGTGGTCACGGAGAGTGCCGCGATAACCAAGGTAATCAATGTCTTACGTGAAATCATAGGTGTTTTGCCCCTAAGCGAAAAATAATGCGCTCGCGGCTGAGATTGACAGCGTAACACGCTCTTTTCAAGTTACCTAAGGCCAGACAAAAAAGGGCCGGTCGAGTGAAACTCGACCGGCCCCGTGTCCACTAAAGGTCACTGAGCCATGGGCTTAGCAGCCTTCTTTTTTCCGGCGGCGGGATGGTCGGGTACAGCCTTCACCATCGATTCATCCACCACGGTGGTTCCAGGTGCGGAGAAGGTTGCACCGGCCGGGACTACCCAGTATTCGGCAGTCTTGGTTCCAGCGCCGCCCGTGCGCACTTCAATCCGGCTGGCATCGATGGCTTGTTTGGCTTCGCCACCGGACAGATATGCCTTCGAATTGACTGCGCGCTCGCCGGCCAGATTCTTGCGTTTCTCGCCGGGTTCGGAGTTGCCAACAATGACCAGCTTGGCATCGGGATCGTGCTGCAGCCGCTGGGCAACATCGTCCAGGATGGCTTTGCAGGTGTTATCCACGCGCCAAGGCTTTACCTTGTTGGGGAATTCGCACTCGCTCAGCTTGCTCGCTTCCGGCGGCGGTGGCGGAGGATTCTCCACTGTCACCTGAGACGAACTCGCGGCGGTGAGACCGCGAGAATCCGTGCAACTCGCGTTCACTGTGATTGTGCCGGAGGGTGCTCCGGTAGTGGTGAGGGTGGCGGTGCCGCCGTCGCCGGAGATGGTGCCACCGCTGGCGGTCCAGCCACTGATCGTCACCGGAACATTGTCAGGACTGGTGCAGGTGCAGGTCAGCGTCGAAGGCGTGCCGGCCTGGACCGATGTGGGATTGGCGGAGCAGGACATGGTCGGCGGATTCTTCGGCGGTTCCTTCACCGTGAAAGAGGCGCTGCAACTTGCCTCGCCGCCTTTCTTCATTTTCGCATCCGTGACGTGCGAGGTCACGGTGTAGCTGCCACCGGCGACTCCGGTTGTGTCAACCGTCGCGGTGGTGTCCTTACCCGTGATCTTTCCACCCGTGCTGCCCCAGTTGTAGGTCAGCGTGTGCTTGGGATTAAAGTTGCTGCCGCTGGCTGTGACAGTGACAGGCTCACCCACCATTACTTCGCTGGGCTGGATCGAGCAAGCCGCCGATGGCGGAGTCAGAGTCGGGAAACCAAAGTTGAAAACCAGACCGGTGCGCAGCCGGACTCCACTTTCTTCCGGGCGCCGCAAACTTTCGAACGTCGGACCAACCTCATTGGAAAAATTGTGGTTCGCCCAAACCCAGTCCGCTTCAAACAAGCGCAACGAAACCCGGCGCCAAAGAGCAAGGTCCATTCCGCCGCCGAGAATTGCACCCACGGCGTTGCTGGTATCCAGGTTGGGCACACTCAGCCTGTTGTAGCTCAGTAACGTATGTACGAAGAAGTTGGCTCCATCGCCGCGCCATGTCATGCGAGGCCCGATCGAAGCGGTGTTGACAGAACCGAAATCGTTCTTGCTGATGCCGTAGTCGGCTTCGAGAGCCAGCATTTTGGTGAAGTTGTAGCCCAGACTGGCGCCGCCTCCTGGAGAAATATCAGGCATCTTCATTCCAATAGGAGCGTTAAAGGGTTGGAACGGCACAGGCACCGTGATGCCAGGGTGCAGCCACTGGTATCCCACGAAAAGATCCCACTTCGGGGTGGCTTCATCTTGTGCCAAGGCTGTAGAGGAGATCAAACACACAGAAGCCAGAGTCAGAAATAGAACAGACAGCAATCGACGAAACGACATGCAATTCCTCCAGAAATCACAAAAACAAATTCTTGATCCACGCTCACAAGTGCTGGGCACAACCGGGAGCCTGCGTGGGAAGCCAATACCTGCTCGGGTATGGAGCTGCAATTCTACTCCAGACAAGGATCAAATCAAGCGGAGTCAGAATCTTTTAATGAACTAGGCAACACGCTAAGTGTCTCAGATTGATATTGCTACCCACATTCCCATCTGCGAATTCGGCATCTCTCAACATATTTTCCGCGACGGAAGCCACGGCTGGAACTGGCAGAGCTGACGGTTAAGTCTTGCCTCGGCTTGCAGCGGAGAAGGAAAGCCTAAATAATGGCATGAGCGAATATGAATCACGAAAAAGTACTAATTGTCGAGGACGAGGAAAACGAACGCACCGGCCTGGCTGAACTGATCAACAGTTGGGGGTACCGGGCCGAAACGGCGAAAGATGGTGCGGAGGGTCTTGAAAAAGTTACATCATGGACTCCCTCGATCGTCATTACGGACATGAAGATGCCCCGCATGGGCGGCCTGGAGTTACTGGAAAAGCTGGCCACCGATGCCCAAACCATGGCGGTCATCGTGGTGACCGCCCAAGGCACGATCGATAGCGCCGTCCAAGCCATGCGCATGGGCGCGTACGACTACATCACCAAACCGATCGACACCAACCGGCTGCGCACCATTCTTCAGAACGCTTCCGCTCTGCTCGGCACCCGCGCCGAGCTCGAAGTCACGCGCCGGAAGCTGCGTGACGCCGGTTCACTGGGGAGCCTCATCGGATCCTCCAGGAAGATGCAGGAGATTTTTCACCTCATTGAGATGGTCTCGCCCAGCACCGCGTCCGTGTTGATCACCGGGGCCAGCGGGACTGGTAAAGAACTGGTCGCCCGCACGGTCCACGAACTGAGTCCGCGGCGAAACAAACCATTCGTGCCGATCAATTGCGCTGCAATTCCCGAGACGCTCATCGAGAGCGAAATCTTCGGCCACGAAAAAGGCGCGTTCACGGGAGCGCTGGAGCGGCGCACCGGATGCTTCGAGCTGGCGGAAGGCGGAACCCTGCTGCTCGACGAAATTGGAGAAATGCCGGTCGCCACACAAGCCAAACTGCTGCGCGTGCTGGAAGACCGCAAAGTGCGCCGCCTGGGAAGCAAGGTCGAAACCACGGTGGATGTGCGCGTCCTGGCCGCCACCAACAAAGTTCCCGAGGAAGCGGTGGCCCGCGGTGAACTCCGCAACGATCTTTACTACCGGCTGAACGTTTTCAACATCCACATGCCGCCGCTGCGCGAACACAAAGAAGACGTTCCTGAACTGGTACAGGCCTTGCTGTCGGACATGAACGAAAAACATGGACGCAAAGTCGCGGGCGTGAGCGAAGCGGTGCTGAATGCTTTCCAGGGTTATTCGTGGCCCGGCAATGTGCGCGAAATGCGCAACACGCTGGAGCGGGCGATTATCGTCTGCGATGGCGCGATTGTTGAAACCAAGCACCTGCCCCCAGGGTTCGGACAGTCCAGTCTGCGCAGCCCATCCGAGGATTCCGACACGGTCCGGCTAGGCGTAGGGACCACGGTCGAGGAAGCCGAAAAACTGTTGATCCTGAAAACGCTCGAGGCCACCAACAACAACAAAACCCGGGCCGCCGAAATTCTCGCAATCAGCCTGAAGACGCTGCACAACAAGCTAAAGGAGTATGGCAACGCCGCAGCCGATGCAGCGCTGGTGCGGGAGGAGTAAATCAGCTTCTAGCTATTAGCTCTTGGCCTTTAGCTTAAGCCCATCGTTGACGCCGCTTGTAGCCGATTGCAGCTTGTGGTCCAAAGGCCGGAAAACTAATGGCACATGGCCTGTGCCCGCGGGTTGTAGCTAAAGCCAAGAGCTAAAAGCTGAAAGCTGTCCCCCCGATGCGCCGAAAAACCAAACTCGTACTGGCTATCACCTTCATGGTTGCTGTGCTGGTGACGGCGTTTTCCTATGTCTACATTTCTGAATTGCTGCGCCAGCGGGTGACGACGGCGAGGGAATCTGCGGCGCAGTTGACCTCGAACCTGGCTTACCTGGCCGCGAACGCGGCTCCCGACTTGAGCAGCACGAAAGTAGACACTACAAATCCCCAGGCCATGCGCCGGGCCATTGCCTACTACCTGAGCACGGACCGCGATCTCAATAATTTCCTGGAATCGGTGGTGGGGACCTGGCCGATTATTTACGACGCCGCCATCGTCGATAGCGATGACAAAGCCATCCTGCACACCAACCCTGATCTGGTGGGTAAAGCGGTTCCCGACCGGCCAGATTTTCATATGGTGGAGAATGCGAATTTTCGCCGCCAGTTTCGTATGGTTTACAACCCTCCAACCGTTTATGACGTTCGCATTCCGCTGCAACTGGACGGCGCCCGTTTCGGCAGCATCCGCGTAGGCGTATCCACCGTTTTTCTGAAGAATGAACTGACGCCGCGACTGGAGCAGGCCGTGCTTTTCTCCAGCATTGCGATCTTTCTTTCGCTGATCATGGCCGCCGGATTGTCACACCTGGCGCTGGGTCCGCTGGAGCAGATCAATCGCAGCCTGGATAGCGTCACCGCCGGCAGTCCGGAGGTCGTCGATGAGCCCGACGCCGGCCACGACGAATACGGACTGGTGAGCCTGAAAATTGCGCACCTGGGCCGCCAGATGCGCGACGCCAAAGAAATCTTTTCCGCCCTGAAAGATAACGTCGACCAGATCATGGGCAACTTGCAGGACGGTTTAATGCTCTTCACTCGCGATTCGCGGGTGGTGCTGGTGAGCGCATCGGTGGAGCGTTTTCTGGGCCGGCCGCGGCGGGAATTGCTGGGCCAACTGGCTCGCGGAATTTTCTCCAATGACTCGGAATTCGGCACACTGTTATTGCAATCATTTGAACGGCGTATCCCGATCACTCCGCGAGAGATCGAATTTCCCAATGGCAAGCGCGTGCAGATCTCGCTGGATTTTATTCGGGAAAAGGAAACTCAGATCGGCGCTCTGCTGACCATGCGCGACGCGGAATCCGTGCGTCGTATCGAAGACGAAATTGAAATGTCACGCCGTCTCTCGGCCACCGGCAGGATCACCAAGGGCGTGGCTCACGAAGTCAAGAATCCGATCAACGCGATTGTGTTGCACTTGCAGTTACTCCAGGGCAAGCTGCGGGAGGTCGATCCCGACACGCGCCGCCACATGGACATTATCGGCAATGAAATACACCGTCTGGACCGGGTGGTGGAAATCCTGGTCGACTTCACCCGTCCCCGCGATCTGCATCTCGAGGAGACAGACTTGCGGCGCCTGCTGGAGGATAGCGTCCAACTGGCAGGGCCCGACGCCGCGCGCCATGGCGTGATTGTGAGTTGCGACCTGCCCTCCGAGCCGATGACAGTAAAAGTGGATATCGACTTCATCAAGCAGGCAGTCCTGAACGTTGTGCTGAACGGGGTCCAGGCCATGCCCGACGGAGGCAAACTCAAAGTTTCAACCCGGCGCGATGACGATATGGTGATCACGGAAATCAGCGACCAGGGAGCCGGCATCCCGCTCGACGCGCAGGACAAGATTTTCGAGCTCTATTTCACGACCAAAAAAGAAGGAACCGGAATCGGGCTGGCCCAGACTTATCAGATTCTGCAATGGCATTACGGGTCGGTCGACTTCGATTCCGTGGATGGGGAAGGCACGACGTTCAGACTGCACCTGCCGCTGGTACAGTCGCGCTCGAACGCGCTGCGGGAAGCTGTGACAAGGGGATAGCACGCGCCGTAAAAGTTCGGTGAATTTCGATGGAATTCTGATTAAGAAGTAGCCGGAGTCGACGGCTCAGAGTAGCATTTCTGACAACCGTGATGAACGGGTTGATAGCATCCAACTTCCCATGAATATTCCTCTGGCCGTTGTTCTCGGGCTGTGCGCACTGACCGCCCCGTACCTCGCCGCGGCGACTCCGGCAGGGCAGGCTGCGCGACCAAGCCAGGAGATCCCACGAGTTCCGGATACAGCGCCGTCCAATCCTCAGGCGTCCCCGCCCATGCCAGCCCAGGAGCCGTCGCAACCGGCTCCAGACCCGAAAGCCGAACCGGCGACGGCCCCTCCGCAGAATGCGCAAGAACCAGCGAAGCAGCCCTCGACGACGGCAGCTCCAAAGAGCAAATCTGCGGCAAAGAAACGGCATCACCGGAAGACGCCTGCTGCTTCTACCGCGGTGCCAGAGAAGAAAGTTGTGCGCAATGGCGGAACAGCCGATCCGGCGGTTCAGCTCGCTCCGGGGATGAGTGAGGAACAGGCTTCGAGTCAACGCCAGAACACAAGCCAGTTGCTGGCCACGACGGATGCCAATCTGAAACAGATTTCATCACGCCAGTTGAACTCAACCCAGCAGGACAGCATCGGTCAGATCCGCAAATACATGGAGCAGGCCCGGACTGCGGAGAAAGCAGGAGATGTGGACCGCGCTCATAATCTCGCATCCAAAGCGGTAATGCTGTCGGACGATTTGGCGAAACATTGACGCGCTGCCGGCGTTCTGCCCACTCCCGCAAAGTTGTCATCCTGAGCGTAGAGACAGCGTTTCGCTTGCGAAACCTATCCCGAAGTCGAAGGACCACTACCGAAAACATTCAGCCGCACCCTCGTCAGCAAATTGTTTCCGCAAAAAAGAAGTACGCTGGAGTCCGGACACGGCTAGGGATCGCGCAGGGGATGTGATCGCGCACCTATCTGACAACATTGTCGACCTTCGCTCGACCTGGGCGGGTCGAATGCGGATCGAAGACCCGCCCCGACACAGACCGTGCCCGGGCGCGGATTTGCCGTGTGCTAGTCTGAGCCCATGCAGGGTCGGACGGAGACGCAGGTCACGGAAAATTCGGGCCACAATCTCCCCCATCGGCCCTGGACGCACTCCATACTCTTCATTGTTCTGACCGCGTTCCTTCTCCGCCTCGCCGTCATCACCATCGGCCACACCTACCGCATCACTCCGCGCCGCGATCACTTCCAATTCGGATGGGAAATGGGACGCATCGCCCGCTCCATCGCAAGCGGGCAGGGCTTCAGTTCGCCCACGGACTTGCCCACCGGACCCAGCGCCTGGGCGCCGCCTGTGTATCCCTACATCCTGGCTGGGGTTTTCAAACTGTTTGGCATCTACAGCAATCTTTCCGCGTGGGTGATTCTTACCTTCAACAGTATCTTTGGGGCGCTGACTTGCCTTACCCTGTATCGCATCGCGGAGAAAATTTACGGAGTTGCGGTGGCTCGCGCCGCGGCGTGGACCTGGGCGCTTTTTCCCTACGCCATCTACTGGCCGGTGCGTGTGGTTTGGGAGATGAGTCTGAGCGCCTTCCTGTTGAGCCTCGCCCTGTTGCTCACCCTGCGTATGGCAGATGCACCTCCCCGGCCGAGAATGTGGATCGGGTTCGGACTCCTGTGGGGCCTGCTCGCGCTTACCAACACAGCCGTGCTGTCCCTGCTTCCATTTTGTCTGCTGTACTTGCTGTGGCGGTTGCCACGGGCGCCTCGACAATTGATCGGATTCGCCATGTGCATTCTGGCGGCGGGGCTGACGGTCAGCCCATGGCTGGCGCGCAATTATGCGGTCTTCGGAAAATTCGTTTTCGTCCGCGACAACCTGCCATTGGAAATGCACATGGCCAACAATGACCAGTCCACCGGCCTGTGGACACGCAGCGAGCATCCGGGAAACGATCCTGAGGCGATGCGAAGATTTCAGGAGCTGGGCGAAATTCGATTCATGGAGGAGAAGCGGCAGCAACTCCACGATTTTATCCGGGAGCATCCCGGAGAATTCTTTCGCTTCACGCTCGACCGCACGCTTTACTTCTGGATCGGCCCTCCGCAAGCCAACATTGTCGCGGGATATGACCTGATGATCGCTCGCCACCTCATGTTCATTCTTCCCGCCGTCTTCGCCTTCGCGGGCCTGTGGCTCACCCTGCGGAAGAGATTGCGCGGAGGATTTCTGCTGGCTTGCTGTCTGCTGATCTATCCCCTTCCGTATTACCTGGTGAATCCCTTTCCTCGGTACAAGCACGCCATAGAACCGGAGATGATCCTGATGGCCGTCTTTTTATTCTGGGAGGCAAGTGGAATTCAGATGCACTGGCGCGTGCGCTCGAAAGTGTAGGAGTTTCTCTACAACCTTAATCGCCCCAAGCCACGTGGCGATTACAGTACCGGGAGACTCCTGCCGTTGGAGAGTCCCCATCCATCATTTACATTTGAAGTATGCGTGCAATCTTGCAGAAAAAGGCGCTGCGTTTTGTTTTTGGCGCCAACATGATCTCGATGCTGGGCAGCGGCATGAATTCGGCGGCGGTTGCCTGGTACATCCTGCAGGCCACGCACTCGCAAATCGCTCTGGGAACGTTTGCCGTGCTGCAAACCCTTCCCGCCATGCTGATGCTGCCGTTCACCGGCGTGCTCATCGATCGTGAAGACCGGCGGCGCCTGGTGATGTGGCTGGACGCCATCCGAGCGGTCATTATTCTTGCGGTGGCGATTCTGGCCTTCACCGGCAAGGTAAAGGTCTGGCAACTTTATGTGATGAACACTCTGGTCGCGGCTGGTTTCTGGATGTTCTGGCCGACTATCACTGCACTGATTCAGGAACTGACGCCGGGCGAGGAGTTCGTTCAGGCCAACACCTTTTTACTGGCTGGGATACAGGGCGGCTGGCTCATCGCCGGAGCGATTGTAGGATTTGTCTACAACCATATTGGCCTGAGCGGAGTTCTGCTGATTGACTTCTCAACCTACCTGGTCTCTTTTCTTCTCTACCTGGGCGTGCGCAAGGGGCGTCATGTGGTGCCGCGCCCGGCAGAATTGCGGACTGACCTTCTGGCTGCGGAAACCACCGTTGCGGCGCTTTGTCCGTGAGATGGGCGAGGGCCTGCAATTTCTTCGCGGCCATCGCCCGGTGGTCAGGCTGGGAATCAGCTGGGCACTTTTTCTGGGCGCTATGTTGACGGGCGTCGTGGTGACCGCGCCGCTGAGCGATAACGTATTTCACGCCGGCGCCGTCGGCTACGGCTGGCTGAATGCCGGATGGGGCACGGGGGCATTCCTCAGCATCCTCTATGCACCTGCTCTGATTGCGGGCGTAGGGGCGCGCCGTTCCATTGCACTTTCCATGGGCTTCCTGGCGATCGGCATGAGCCTTGCGCCTTTGTCGCCGTGGTTTGCGTTAGCGGTGGTCATTTACGCAGTCATGGGCTCGGGCCGCGGAGTCAGCGGCGTTGCCATGAATACCAGCATCATGGAGCAGGTGCCACAACACTTCATGGGACGGGTGCAGAACACGTTCTATTTCGCCGGCACACTTTTGCAGATCGTACTGGGATTTCTGGTAGGAGCGGTTTCGCAATGGAATCTGGTTGCGGGCTTTTCCATCATCGGCATGGTATACGCGGTGGCGTTTGCGACGGCGGTGTGGCCAGTGTCAGAAACAACTGTGCTTGAAGCTGAGACCGTAGAGCGGGGTTGACCTCGGACCTCAGACTTCGGACTTCGGGCCTCAGACTTCAGACTTCGGGACTCTGCTAGATTCTGGATTTTAGGAGTTTCCGGTTTCGGGTTGTCGATTTTAGCTGTTAGTTCTTAGTTCTCGGTTCTCAGCGCAGGCGGGTTTGCGCTGGAACCATCTGAAATTCCAATGCTGCAATCTGAAATCAGGCTTTGCGGCTTCAAGCTGTTATCCTTGCCAGTTCCGGGAGACTTATATGTCATCCAGCCTTGAAGGTCGTGTCGCGGTTGTTTTCGGAGTCGCCAACAAGCGCTCGATCGCCTGGTCGATTGCGCAGGGGCTGCATAAGGCGGGCGCCAAAGTAGTCGTGACCTACCAGAACGAACGTCTCGAACTGGAAGCCAGGGAACTCATCACGTCCTTGCCGGGCGCGGATAGTTTTATGTGCGATGTGTCCGATGACGCAGCAATCGAGCGGCTGTTTGTCCAGCTCAGGGAACGTTACGGCAAATTGCATGTACTGGTGCATAGCGTGGCGTACGCTCCGCCCGAGGAATTGAAGGGCGAATTCATTGCCACTTCACGCGAAGGTTTCCGCGTCGCGCACGATGTCAGCGTGTATTCGCTGGTCGCGCTGGCACGCGCTGCCGCGCCGCTGATGGAGGATGGCGGCAGCATCATTACCATGACCTACTATGGAGCGGAGAGGGTGGTACCGCGCTATAACGTGATGGGGGTGGCCAAGGCCGCTCTCGAGTGCAGCGTACGATATCTCGCGTACGACCTGGGGAAGAAAAAGATTCGCGTCAACGCCATCTCGGCCGGGCCCATCAAGACTCTGGCGGCCCGCGGCATATCCGGCCTGGGCGACATGCTGAGGGCTCACGCTGAGCGCGCGCCTTTGCAGCGCAATGTGGATGTGAACGAAGTCGGCTCGACCGGCGTTTTTCTCGCCTCGGATGCAAGCTCGGGAATTACTGGCGAAGTGATTTACGTAGACTGCGGATACAACATCATGGGCTTTTGAGCTACCGGTTCCTGTGGAAAATTTTCCGTTCAATCTCCGGATAGAACTCTTTCAATACATTAAACCCGGCGTCGAAGGCAAATTGAATACCGGCCCGCTCGGCCACGCTGGAAAAATCCCGCTCGCTTTTGGGATAGTAAGTCATCGCCAAAGCCGACGAAGAGAAGCCACCCAGCGCTTCCGAGAAATTGAATGCCTTGCGCCCCGAATCCTGCCGGGTAATCAGAACCCGACTGGCGGCATAAATAAACCGGTGGGAGAAACCGCCGTCACCCGAGCGGTAATATCGCGGATCCTGTCGTAGAAGAGAAGGATACAGGCCGGTCGTGAAGACCGAGGCAGTAAGCCCGTCCGCGAAACCAGCGCCATATCGTTTCGCGTACCCCTCGGCTCCCTGTCCGTAGTCGCCGGGACGATCGAGCGCCTGGTTCACGCCGGCCGCCGCGGCCACAAAGACGACCGTGTAGAGATTGAAATACTGCACAGATAACTTGAATTTCTGGCCGGAGGTCAGAGGAGGCGGATGCATTCCGGCTTCGACCATTCCGTAGGACGGCATAAATCCGAACGGGCGCTGTTCCCCGGTGGGCTGAGTAGGGGAGTCAGCCGACTTCCGAGCTGGATTCTGGCTTTGAGCATCTGAAGCAGAAGGAGGCGGTGCACTCTGGGAACAGCAAATCGGCGCGCTCATTGCCAGAGCAATCGTGATAAAGACCAGGGGAAGAACGGATGTCAAACTATGTGCTGATCCGGATGCGCCGGTCGTTTTCGGCGCCCTGCGCGCTTCTGAGTTTCTCATTATGGGGGGAATAGATTCTCTCCAGCGCAATCTCAACATCTCGCTCGCGCTCGAAGCGTGTGAATTTCTCTCCCCACTCTATCAGGAGAATGCTGTTCCTGGAGATAAGGTCGTCGAGTCCCAGCGTCTCCAACTGACGGGGCGTATCAATCCGATACAAATCAATGTGATAAAGATTGGCCTCGGGCCCGTGATATTCGTGGACAAGAGTGAAGGTGGGGCTGGTGACATCCTCAGCCGATGCGGCATGGAACGCCTCTGCAATCCCTTTGACCAGCGTGGTCTTGCCCGCTCCAAGATCGCCCCGCAGCAACACCACCTTGGGTGGAGTCAGCATCGCCGCCAAAGTACGGCCCAGCGTAACCGTCTCATCGGCCGAGTGAGTGATGAATTCCTGTGTCGCCATGGATAGTCGAATCGATGACCAGTATAGCGATTCTTTGTCACGATGAATTCGAGAGGCTGTCATCCGGCCGGGGTAGTTGCTTCGCAAAGCAAAGCAGCCATGAAGTCGAAGGACTTCGATAGGTGGCAAATGGCCGCACGGCATGCGGCCCTTCCTGTATCCCGGAAGCAATTTTCTGACGAGATCGCGACACCCTTTCGCTATAGGGGTCCTTCGACTCCGAGAGACGTTTCGCTCCGCGAAACTTCCCTCTCCGCTGAGAATGACACGATCAGAGTGTTTTTGACATCGCCCACTGGCTGGATCGGAGCCCCTGGAAACTTCTGTCGGCAGCGGAATCCACCACCATGCGGAGAGCGCGATGGTCATCATCGCCCAACGCGACGAAGCGGAAGGGCTGAAGAGACCCATCGTTAGTCGCGCGAATTGGCATCAGCATTTCGGCCATTCCTCGGACAGGTCCCGATTGAGTTTGAAAAGCGACTTCGACAAAGTCACCCTGTGTCAAAGAGCGGGCGAGTCGTAAAAGCCCACCGGTGACGGAAACG
Organism: Terriglobia bacterium; assembly: GCA_963795245.1. Classification (GTDB taxonomy): domain Bacteria; phylum Acidobacteriota; class Terriglobia; order Terriglobales; family Acidobacteriaceae; genus JAIQFF01. The sequence goes on from CAWCHA010000004.1 coordinate 438,007, forward strand.
GTTTGGAGTTTTGCTTTGGCGCGTTGGCCATCTTCCAATATGACTGAGGCCAGAACGGAACCACCAAGCTGAATGCGTGGCGAACGGCGTTGCGGATGCACTTGGGGGAAGTGAGTCATAGGCCGAACTATTTCATGGCGCTGCCCGGCATGACAGGTTACCGACGGCACATGTCCGAATGGCGGTCGAGCAGCTTGGTGAAAGGCGCTCAAAGCCCCGTTCTTTCAGCTAGATGCACCGGGTAATGCAATTTGACGTGTCATCCTGAGGAAGCTGAGTCCTTCGCAAAGCGAAGAACTCCCAACGAAGGATCTGTGCATTGCTGAAGATTGCGGCGCCAAAATCCCGCCGGTTCTGGTAGCAAGCTTTCAAGCTGGATTTGAGCCGATACTGCAGATGATGTTCAGCGGAATACGTAGGTCCTTCGCTTGCTTTCATCCCGCTTCACGGGACGAAAGACGTCTCTCAGGATGACAGACTTTGGTGTTGGGAAGATCGGAAACCGTATAACGCGAGCCACTACCATCAACGGCGAAGCAGTTCAGGAGGGAAAGCGCTCTGCTATCATCACCAGCGCTTTCAGGAGACTCCATGCGTCGTCTCATGTTCTGGTCACTTGGACTTATTTTCGCTTTCTGCATTCCTTCTTTCGCGGTCGGATGTGCGCCCGCCGATCTGATCCTCAGCAACGGCCACATCATCACCATGGACTACGAGCGCGGCATCGCCTCGGCCCTGGCAGTGCGCAACGGCCGCATCGAAGCCGTAGGGACGAACCAGGACGTCATCCCTGCGCCGGAGCAACAACCAAGAAAGTCGATCTGAAGGGACGAACCGTATTGCCCGGTTTCATCGATGTCCACACCCACGCGCTGTCGTGGGCTGCGGGAGTCGTGTCGGAAGAAATCGACGCTACCTATCCCAAGGTACACACGATTGCTGAGATCAAAACCGCCGTGGCAGAACATGCCAAAACCACGACCGCTGGCGAATGGGTCCGCGGCGCGGGTTGGGACGACGCTAAATTGGACGAGCACCGCTATCTCAACAAGGAAGATCTGGACGCGGTCGCTCCTAATGTTCCGGTGTACCTGATTCACGTGAGCGGGCACCTTGGGGTCGCGAACAGCGCCGCACTGAAAGTCGCCGGCATTGACCACAACACAGCGGCACCACCCGGGGGAGTTATCGAACATGACAATCACGGTGAACCAACCGGCATCGTGAAGGACAACGCGATGAGCCTGGTCGAGTCGAAGCTTCCTGCCTATCCGCCGGGCCGAGCCATTCGCGCCGTAGAGTTCATGAGCCAGCAAGCCGCCGCCGTAGGGTTGACTTCTATCCACAATGCTTCGCTTCATGCGGAGGACATTCGCGCATATCAGGACGCCAACCATCGGGGACTATTGAAAATTCGCGTGCAGATGGCGCCGCTCATTACGAACCTTGCGGATGCCGAGAGGCTGGCGTTTTCCGGAGTGCATACCGGCTTCGGCGATGACCATCTGAAATTCGGCGCAGCCAAGATGTTCGCGGACGGCGGCATGGGCGCCCGCACCATCGCGATCTATCCGCCAGGCTTAAAGAATCAGGAGTCTGGCAAGGAAGATCTCGGACTGCTGATCTGGTCTCCAGACGAAATGCTGAAAGCTCAGCGCATGCTCGCCCAAGCGGGATGGCAACTCTCGACCCATGCCATCGGCGACCGGGCCATCGACGAGGTGATCACGTCCTACGCGACCGTCACAAAAGAGCTGGGACTGAAAGATCCGCGATTCCGCATCATTCACTGCGGGCTTTCCACGCCTGCGATCCTGAAGCGCCTGCGGGATGAGCGCGTGCTGGTCGACGGCGACCCTGCCTTCGTTTACTGGATTGGCAGCTGGTTCACGAAGTATGGACCTGAACGGGTGCGTTGGGCCTATCCTGGAAAATCGTATTTCGATTACGGCATTGTGGCTGCGGCGGGGACTGATGTTCCAGTCACGCCGCTCAGCCCGTGGTGGGGACTCTGGGCAGCCGTGGAACGCAAAGAGGTGAACAGCGGCGACGTGATTGCTCCCGAGGAACGGCTCTCGATCATGCAGGCACTGGAATTGTTTACGCGCAATCCCGCGTACATCGGTTTTGAGGAGAAGCAAAAGGGATCACTGGAAGCTGGCAAGTTCGCGGATTTCATTGTCATCGATCGTGACGTGCTGACGATTCCGCCGGAACAACTCAAGGACGTTCGCGTGCTGGAGACCTGGGTTGGCGGCGAGATGATCTATGAGAAGCGCTGAACTCAGTAGCGCCGGCGTCCCGCCGGCTGTCCGGTGGGCGTCCCGCCCACCCGGCCAGAGGCCGGCGCTACAAGGACGCTACAAGAAGACCCGCGAATCCTGCGCCGATTGTCGCGTCCGTCTGAAAGCCTCTGGCAGAGCCGCCAGCAAATCAGTCGCGACCATGGAGTGCTCTCCCATGCTTTCCCGCGCGACGTCCCCGGCCAGACCGTGGAGACGAACTGCGGCGATCACGGCCTCCGCAATGCGATCGGGATTCTGGGCAATCATTCCTGCTGTCATGCCAGTCAATATATCGCCCGTGCCTCCGGTCGCCATGCCGGGATTGCCTGTGGCGTTCACCCAGACTGTGCCATCGGGCTGCGCAACCAGAGTGCGATGGCCCTTCAGGACGACGATCAAATCGTGTTCGCGGGCAAATTTCCGTGCCACATTCAGCCGGTCGTGCTGCACCGCAGCAATTGACAAACCGGTGAGCCGGGCCATCTCGCCGGGATGCGGAGTGATCACTAGCGTGCCGGCTTTTTCTTTCAGCTCCGCTGCGCACCCTTCAAAAGCATTGAGGCCGTCGGCATCGAGGACGATGGGCATCTTGTACTTTCTGACAACGCCTCGCACGAACGAAGACAGTCTCGGGATGACGCGAAATCCCCGGCCCTACCGCCAGCACGGTCTTCCCTTTTACCAGGTCATCGAGCAGGCCGCGCTCCAGCGAGTCCTCGGAAATGCTTCCTGCTTCCGTCTCCTCGAGCAAATCGGTCATCAGCTCAGGATGAAAACCGGCGACCGTCGCGAATACGGATTTCGCTGTGGCGACGGTAGCCAGCCCCGCGCCGGATCGTAGAGCTGCCATGCCGGCCATCGCCGCCGCTCCGGCCTTGCCGCGTGATCCACCCAGTACGAGTACGTGACCGAAACTTCCTTTGTTGGAATCCGGAGGCCGAGGGCCGATCAGCGGCGCGATCTCGTGCGCCGTGATGACATTCAGTTGGAGAGAAGAAACGATGGCCTCGTCGGGTGAGCCAATCGGCGAAATTATGGTTGGCCCGCTCGTCAGCAAATCGAAGATGTGAGCGGGACGGGGCGCGGTAAAGGTCACAACCGCGTCAGCCCTCGCCACGGCATCCAACCTGATCGCCCATCACATCGGCGTCGGCGCCGGATGGAATATCGACCGCGATTATCGACGAAGGGCCTGCATTCATCGCAGCAATCGCCGCAGCGTAGAGGCCGCTCACCGGCGGGCGAAAGCCTGTCCCAAGGATGGCATCGACCAGGAGTTCTGAGTCCAAAACAGCGCGGGCAGACTCGCTCTTTAGTTGCTCACTGATGGACGCGACGACTGGTGCCATCGGCAGTTTCGAGAACATTTCCGCGGCGTCGGCGCGCAGTTCTGATTTTTCAGCCAACAATAAAACCCGCACCTCTTTGCCGGCTTGGTGCAGCTTGCGAGCAGCGACGAATCCGTCTCCGCCGTTATTCCCTTTGCCGCAAATTACACCAATGCGTTTGGCTGCCGGATAGTGCGAGATCACGAAGTCAGCCACTGCTGTGCCGGCGTTCTCCATGAGGGTCAGAGATGGCACGCCGAAGCGTTCAGTGGTGACGCGGTCAATCTCGCGCATTTCGGCGGCAGTGACGATTTTCATTGTGGATCGGCGGTCGCTTTTCGTAGCGCCGGCGTCCCGCCGGCTGTCCGGAGGGCATCTTGCCCTCTGCTGGGGCGGCGGAACGTCGCCCCGACAGCGGCGCTACAAAAACAGCCCGGATGCGCAGACCGCCGATGAGCGGCTATCATCGACGACTACTTCCCCGCGTTCTCCGGCAGCGCCTGCACTTTGCTGTGTTTCCTGCCGTAAGTGAAGTAAACCACCAACCCGATCGCCAGCCAGATGATCAGACGGGCCCAGTTGATCCAGCCGAGGCGGTACATCATATAGCCGTTGAACAGGATGCCGAGAATTGGCACCAGCGGCACCCACGGAGTGCGAAAAGGACGAGGCTGGTCAGGATCGGTGCGGCGCAGAAGAACCACGGCGATGCAAACGATGACGAAAGCCAGCAGCGTGCCGATATTTACCATCTTGCCGATATCGTCGATGGGCACCAGGCTGCCTACCACCGCGGCCAGCAGTCCTACCAGGATGGTGTTCTTCCACGGAGTACGCCACTTGGGATGAATGTCGGCAAAGAATTTCTTGGGCAGCAAGCCGTCGTTCGCCATGGAGTAAAGCACGCGAGTCTGGCCCAGCAGCATGACCAGCATCACGCTGGTAAGTCCGGCGAGGGCACCCAGAGTAATGATGTGCGAGGCGCCGACCAGGCCGCGATCCATGAATGCGCGGGCGATGGGTGCTTCGATGTTCACTTCACGCCACGGCACCATGCCGGTGAGGACCGCCGCCACTGCGATATAGAGCGCGGTGCAGATCAGCAAGGAAGCAATAATCCCGAGCGGCAAATCGCGTTGCGGGTTCTTGGCTTCCTGCGCAGTGGTGGAGACTGCGTCGAATCCGATATAGGCAAAGAAAATATAGGCTGCGCCGGCACCGATGCCGGAGAATCCCATGGGTGCGAACGAATGCCAGTCTCCGCCCCAGTTGCTGGCGCTCACATAACGGAAGCCGAGTCCGATGACGAACAGCACCACCGCTACTTTGATCACGACGATGGTGGAATTGAAGCGGGCACTTTCTTTAATTCCATCGCGCGAGAATCGCCGTGATGATCAGGGCGATCACGAATGCTGGCATGTTCCAGCCCACTTCGACTCCGAAAATTTTCGGGGCATTCGAGCAACTTATGCGCGCTTTCCAGAAGTTGCGGAGACTGCGCCGCGATAATGTCGGTCACTCTGTTGAGGAAGGCTTGCGTGCCGGGGACCAGTGCAGAATCGGAAGCCTGCGCCATCTGGCGGGCAACAATACTTTCAGCGGCGCGCAGTCCGGTCCAGTGGTCATAGGCCAGCCACAGCGGCATCTTGATATTGAAAATGTCGAGGAGTTCGATAAAGTGGTTCGACCAGCCGGATGAGACAGTGCTGGCGCCCATGGCGTATTCAAGCGTGAGGTCCCAACCGATAATCCAGGCCAGGAGTTCGCCGAGAGTGGCGTAGGCATACGTGTAGGCGCTGCCGGCCAGAGGGATCATGGCTGCGAATTCGGCGTAGCAGAGCGCTGCGAAAGCGCATCCCAGGCCGGACAACACGAACGACAGCATCAGTCCCGGTCCAGCATAATGTGCGCCCAGGCCGGACAGAACGAAGATTCCGGCGCCGATGACCGCTCCCACTCCCAACGCAGTAAGCTGGAAGGGGCCGAGGGTACGTTTCAGGCTGTGTTCGCCCGACTCCCCGGCTTCCGCCAGAAGCATTCTCATCGGCTTTCTAGCCCAGATATTTGCCATGCGTTTCGATTCTCCTTGGAACGCTTTTCTTCGCTGTCATCTCGAACGGAGGCCGTGTCATCCTGAGCGGAGTTAGTTTGCTCGCTTGCGAGCCAACTTACGGAGTCGAAGGACCCCTATAATTCTGCACTCGTGCCGGCTATAGGGGTCCTTCGACTTCGAGGAACCTTCGCGAAGCGAAGTTTCCTCTCCGCTCAGGATGACAAAGTACGCGGTCGCCGCGACCACAGGAAATAAACCGGAATCCCCAGCAGCACGATGATCAATCCCGGCCAGGTGTACTGCGGTTTGTAGCGTAATAGTACGACATCGATAAATAAAGCCGTCACAATATAAATCGCGGGCAGCACCGGATAACCGACCGCGCGATAAGGACGTTCCACGTCAGGCCGGGTGCGACGCAGAACGAACAATCCAAAGATAGTAAGGATGTAGAACACCAGCACGGCGAAAATGATGTAGTCGAGAAGCTGTCCGTAACTGCCCGATACGCAAAGGATGCAGGTCCATACCATCTGCACCATGAGCGATACCGCCGGCGTCTTGTAGGTGGGATGCAGCCTGGCCACGCTCTTGAAAAACAATCCGTCCTTGGCCATGGCGTAGTAAACGCGCGAGCCCGCCAGAATCAGCCCGTTACAGCAACCGAAGGTGGAGAGCATGATGGCGATCGCCATCAGACGTTCCGCCGGCGGTCCCGAGCATCTGGGTCATGACCGCTGTCCCGACACGATCTTCGGTGGCGTACTTGATGCCGCGTTCCAGGATGGTCGCACCGGCCGCGCTGCCATCCAGCGGCAGCACGTTCAGATAAATAAAGTTGCAGGCAATGTAGAGCGCGATCACTACGCCCGTTCCGATCGCCAGCGAAAGCGGAAGATTGCGACTGGGGTTTTTCACTTCGCCGGCCGTGAAGGTCACGTTGTTCCAGGCATCAGCCGAGAAAAGCGATCCAACCTGCGCCACCGCGAGGATAGTGAGCGTTCCTACAAAAACCGTTGGACCGCCCACGCCGACCTGGACCGCGTGTTGCGCTCCCAACGAGGCGTTATGCCAGAAGTTTCCCTGAAAATTTGATGCGATTGCATGCGCGTTCCGTCCGATGAAAATCCCCAGCAAGGCCAGCCCCAACAGTGCGGATACTTTAGCGAAGGTGAATACGTTTTGAATGATGGCGCCGGTTTTCAAGCCGGTGACATTAATCATGGAGAGGATGACCACCACCAGAATGGCCACCAGATTCTGCGTGCTCAGCCCGGTTTCCATGTTGCCCAACACCATGGGACCGATATGAATGGGCGGGACCTTCCAGAAATGTACGATCCAGTTCGAGGAGGAAATCGAAGGAAAAAAGATGCCGAGGAACTTGCCGAAAGCCACGCCGACGGCAGCAATAGTTCCGGTTTGAATCACCAGAAAAAGGGTCCAGCCGTAAAGAAATCCCCACATCGGGCCAAGGGCTTCCCGGAGGTAGATGTACTGGCCGCCGGCACGCGGCATCATCGCCGCGAGTTCGCCATAGCTGAGGGCGCCGACGATGGTCAGAAATCCGGTGACCAGCCAGGCCGCAATCAACAAAGCCGGCGAGTTAACTTCCCTGCCGATCTCCGCCGAAACGATAAAGATGCCGGAGCCGATCATCGAGCCCATGACCAGCATGGTGGCGCTGGTCAAACCCAGGCCCTTTACCAACTCCTTATCTTGTTTGCTGTGGAGGTCCCAGTCGGTGGTGGGTTTCGATGGCGTAGTTTCGGTACTCACGGCCCTCCTTGAGACTTGTCTTGCGTGTCAGGAGCGTCTCGACTTTATCCCAATATCCGCAAAAATTCCTCTGCTGATTTACGGGGTTCCCGTATCAAGTCGGATATCACAGCCACCGTGTCCGCCCCGGCATCGATGACCGATTGGCAGTTTTCACGAGTAATTCCGCCGATGGCCACTAATGGCTTGCGAGTTAACGTCCGGGCGCGGCGCACTCCGTCGAGTCCGATCACGGGGTCGGGATTGATCTTGCTTCGAGTCGAGAAAACGGGGCCGATGGCGAGATAGTCGGCCGTGGTCTGGTCGGCGGCGGCGAGTTGTTCAGGATTGTGGGTAGAGACGCCGAGCCAGAGGCTGTTGCCGATTACGGCCCTGGCGCCTTCGGGAGACAGATCATCCTGCCCGACGTGGACGCCGCCGAAACCGGCAGCAATACATAAGTCGGCACGGTCGTTCATGATCAGTTTCGCGGATGAGCCGAGGCGGCGTTTTAACTCTCGCGCCTGATCGAGCATCTGACGCGCGTTGCCGTTTTTGTTGCGATATTGCAGAAGGGTGACGCCAGCAGCAACAAGTTCGGCGGCGCAGAGACAAAGGCCTTCGGTGTCTGGGAAGTTGGCGCTGTCGAGAATGGCGTAAAGGCGGGGTAGCATTGGGGTCTTCGTAGCGCTCGCGTCCCGCCGGCTGTCTGGTGGGCGGCCCGCCCACCCATGGGGCTGGCCAGGGGCCGGCGCTACTTTACCTTGGTCTCGGTTTTGGCCAGAAATCTTTCGATGAAAGTGGTGTCAAAGTTTCCGGCGCGGAAATCTGGGTCCGCCAGGATTCTGCGGTGCAGCGGAATCGTGGTGAAAATGCCTTCGATGATGAACATCTCCAAGGCACGGCTCATGCGTGAAACCGCTTCGGCACGGTCTTTGCCGCGTACGATCAGCTTGGCAATGAGAGAATCGTAGTAAGGCGGGATCACGCCTTCCGCGTAGGCGGCGGTGTCGATCCGGACTCCGGTGCCTCCCGGAGGATTGAAAGTTGTAATTCTGCCGGCCGACGGCGTGAACTTTTCCGGATGCTCGGCATTGATGCGACATTCGATGGCATGCCCGCGGTGCAGGATGGGCCCCTGCAACACGTTCTCCAGGCGCTCGCCGGCGGCCAGCAGAATCTGGCTCTTCACCAGATCGACGTCCGTCACCATTTCCGTGACTGGGTGCTCCACCTGGATGCGGGTGTTCATCTCGATGAAATAAAGCTTGCGGTCTTCATCCATCAGGAACTCGATGGTGCCGGCATTCACGTATCCGACGTCGGAAAGCGTTTTGCAGAGAACCTTTCCAATCTGGTCGCGCAACTCGGGCGAGACCTGGGTGGATGGCGACTCTTCCAGCAGTTTCTGATGACGGCGCTGGATGGAACATTCGCGCTCGCCGAGGCTGACCACATTGCCGTACTGGTCGGCCAGCACCTGGAACTCGATGTGGCGCGGCCGCTCCACATATTTTTCCATGTAGAGATCGCCATTGCCGAAGGCCGCGGCCGCCTCGGATGACGCCGCCTTAAACAGGGCTGGCAATTCTTCGGCGCTGCGCACGATGCGCATGCCGCGTCCTCCGCCGCCAGCGGACGCCTTGATGATGACCGGGAATCCAACCTGGCGGGCCCACTCCATGGCTTCGCCGTCACTGGCAAGAATTCCATCCGAGCCGGGAAGAATGGGAACACCAGCGCGTTTCATGGCCGCGCGGGCCTTTTCTTTTTCGCCCATGAGGCGCGTGACTTCGGGCGGAGGGCCAATGAACTTGATGTTGCAGGTTTCGGCGACTTCGGCAAAGTTGGCATTTTCCGCCAGCAGCCCATAGCCCGGATGAATGGCATCCACATTGGCGATTTCCGCCGCGCTGATCACCGATGGAATATTGAGATAGCTCTGTGCCAGTTGCGGCGGGCCGATGCAGATGGCTTCGTCTGCAAAACGAACGTGGAGTGAATTGCGATCAGCCTCGCTGTAAATGGCCACGGTGCGGATGCCCAACTCCTTGCAGGCACAGATGACCCGCAGGGCAATCTCTCCGCGATTTGCAATCAGGATCTTTTTGAACATGGGTTGGTTACAGAAAAAATATTTTCACCACGGAGACACAGAGGCACGGAGAAAAACAAACTTGTCATCCTGAGCGGAGTGGCTGATTCGCTTCGCGAAGCAGCCGCGCAGTCGAAGGACCCCTATGGCCAAATCGGGACTGAAGTTTCAGATCCTGTCTCACTGAAGTTTTCTGGTGCTGTCTCGCGGAAAACCCCGGAACTTAAATGCCGTCAAGAGGGTAGGGGTCCTTCGACTCCGGCCGTTCATTCGCAAGCGAATGAACCTCCTCCGCTCAGGATGACAACGAACAGGTTTTCTCCGTGTCTCTGTGCCTACGTGGTGCAAGAGGCTCGCCTATTTCCGCGGTCTGATGGCGAACAACTCTTGTCCGTATTCGATCGGCGCATTGTTCTCGACCAGCCTCTTCACTACCTCGCCCGCCACGTCAGACTCGATTTCATTCATTAACTTCATGGCTTCCACGATGCATAGAATTTCGCCGGCTTCAACTATGTCTCCGGGCTTCACAAAAGGCGGTGATCCAGGCGACGGCGATTCATAGAAGGTGCCGACGATCGGGGAGCGCACAATGTGCAAGCCTTCTTCCGGAGCCGGGGGTTTTTCGGGTGCGGCGGGCGTCGAGCTGGTTGCGGCCACGGGAGCCGTCCCAGCCTCGGGAACCGGAGGAGGGGCGGCATGGACGGCGAAGAAGCGCGGGTCCGGCAACGCCGAAACCACGGGCTCGCTGCCGCGTTTGATCCGGACCTTGACGTCGCCGCGTTCCAGTTCAAACTCGGCGATGTCTTTTTCGATCAGGAACTCTATGAGTTCTTTTAGCTCTTTCTGATTCATCGTGTACGGTGGGACCGACTTCGCCTTCTTGTGCGTCCGCCGGATAGGCACAAACCAGTGCCGGGGCCCGCTCCCGTTCTATGGGAGATTACAGCTGCTTAAATCTCGACCAATTCCTTGCTGGTGGGTGTCAGAACCTCGCACCCGTCTTCCGTGACCACAACCATGTCCTCGATTCGAACGCCCCATTTGCCGGGGATGTACACGCCAGGTTCGATGGTGATGACCATGCCCGGCCGCAGCATTTCAGCCTGTCCGGCAGCGAGGCGCGGCGCTTCGTGAATCTCCAAGCCTACGCCATGTCCCGTCGAGTGCGTGAAATATCTCGCTAAACCGCTTCGCTTCAAAGACTTGCGAGCGGCATAGTCAATTTCACCGACGCTGATTCCCGGCCTGACGGCGTCCACTGCCGACTGCTGCGCCTGCTGGACCGCCTGGTACACCCTGCGGGCGTCAGCCGAAGCGCGACCCACGTACACGGTGCGGGTCATATCGGAACAATAACCCGAGAGTATAACACCGAAGTCACAGACCACGAATCCCCGGGCCGGGATGGCTGTCCGGGGAAGCCCGGCCGTGAGGCAGCGCCGACCGCTTTCCGGAAGCAATAATGGTGTCGAATGACATGGCCTGCGCCCCCGCCGAACGCGCGGCGTATTCCATTTCGGCAGCCACTTGGGTTTCGAGCACTCCCGGACGGATGGTTTCAAGGGCGCGGTCGAAGAGGCCGGCCCCCAACAGCACGGCAGACCTTATGCATTCGATCTCTTCCCCATCTTTTATGAGGCGGGCCTGCTCGACCAGCGAACGAGCTTCACGCAGACGGATTTTGGAAGGCAGCAGTTTGGCGAGACGGGAGCGGGCTGCGACGGTTAAGTGTTCGCTCTCGATACCAACCTTTGTCTGCGACGAAGAGGAAGAATGGCGACCGGACTTCAGGTGTCCGGACAGCCACTCGGCAGCTCCGGCTATCGGCCCGTTGCGAGTTATTACGATTCTGGTGCCTTGCACTTCAGTTCGAGCCTGGTCGGTGTAGCGTCCGTCGGTGAAAAAGATGCTTCCCGCTTCCCTGATCAGCAGGGCTCCGGCGCTGCCGGTGAATCCGCAAAGATAATGAACGTTGGGAAGATGAGTGACCAGCAGCGCGTCCAGGCGATGCGTGGACAGCGTCTTTTGCAGACGCTGCTGGCGGGCTTTATGGTCCATGTACGAAGTTTAACAAGTGAGCGGCGTGCAGGTCACGGGGGCATAACACTGGCGGTTGCTGACGGCAGCACTCGCGTGGGTGATAAATTCTGATAGTTCAATTGGAGAATCGGCGATGACGAAGGATGAGGCTGGGAATCTGGCGAACCATTGGGTGGCGGCCTGGAACGCTCATGATCTGGAGTTGATCATGGCGCACTATGACGATGCGATTGAGTTGACTTCGCCAGTTGCGGCTCAGCTGTTGGGGACCTCCGATGGCAAGGTGGTGGGAAAGGCGAACCTGAAAGCGTACTTCCAGCGGGGGCTGGAAGCGTATCCGGACCTCCGGTTTCACCTTGAGGACGTGCTCTGGGGCATCAACAGCGTGCTGCTTTACTACACCAATCAAAAGGGCAGACGCACGGGGGAATTCATGGAGCTGTCAGCGACTGGAAAAGTGGTTCGGGTGGTGGCGAACTATAGCGGCTGATGGGCGACCTGTATCTCTCTTTCCCTACGCCAAGTTCCCGGATTTAAGGTACAAGGTGATGCGGTGGAGGTGCCCATGGCCAGGGTTACTCGATCTCGCGACCGCCGACCAGCACGGCGGCGGCGTTTCAGTCCTGCTGGGAAATGGCGATGGTTGTTTTAACAAATTCACCCACTACGATTCAGGATCTCAACCCGTAGCCGTGGTCGCGGCTGACTTCAATGGAGACGGAAAAGCGGATTTGGCAACCGCCAACATGGCCGGCGCCTCCGTAAGCATTCTTTTCGGAAACGGCGATGGCACCCCTGCAGCCTCATGTCGTCTTATTCTTCGGGCGACCAAGAGGTTGATTTGCGACGCCGAAGTCCGGCCTCTGAGGTCTGCTTCAGACCTGATAAACTACGCGGCCATGAAAACATTCCTGCTTCGAACCTTCTTCCTGGCAATGTTCATAGCGACTCTGGCCGCCGCCCAGGATGTCATTCCTCTCTATCCCGGCACGCCGCCGGGATCGACGCAGGAAACTTATCCGGAGAAAGAGTACTTCTCGAACGTCTGGCACACGGAAGTCGTCACCAATGTGAGCAAGCCCAGCCTGACAGTTTTCAAACCTGCTCCCGAGTTAAAAAACGGCACCGCGGTGGTGGTCTGTCCGGGCGGCGGATTCATGGCGCTCTCCATCAACAGCGAGGGCATCGATGTCGCCAAATACCTGGCCGCGAGAGGCGTGACGGCGTTTGTGCTGAAGTACCGCCTGGCTCGCACCGGCGAAGACGGAACCCAGGAATTTGTCACGCTGTTTGCCAACCGGCAGAAATTTGATGAAGTGGTAGGCAAGGTCGTTCCCCTGGCCGTCGCCGATGGGTTAGCGGCAGTCACCTACGTCCGGCAGCATGCCTCGGAATGGGGAGTCTCTCCGGACAAGGTCGGCATCGTGGGATTTTCGGCCGGCGGACGGGTGGTTTCAGGAGTTGCCTTCCATTACTCGCCGGAAGGGCGTCCTGCGTTTGTGGCTCCGATCTATGCGGGCGGGGAAATATCCAAAGATGTTCCTGTTCCCTCCGACGCGCCGCCGATGTTCGTGGCTGCCGCAACCGATGATCAGCTCGGACTCGCGCCGGAAAGCGTGGCGCTGTACGAAAGATGGACGGGCGCGCATAAAACGGCTGAACTGCATCTGTACGCAAAGGGTGGTCACGGTTTCGGAATGCGCAAGCAGAACCTCCCCACCGATCATTGGATTGACCGGTTCGCCGAATGGCTGGAGTTGGAGGGATTTTTGAAAAGGTAATGGCTCAGTGATTTCGAACGAGCAATCGCGAAGAGGAAACAGGAACGGAGTCTCCCGTAATCGAGAACGAATCCAAGTAGGCCGTTGTGCCATGGTTTGAATTGTCGCCGTCGATCTGGAAGTTCACGACCTGCAACCCTGGTGGATACCAGCGCAGTGCAAAATTGCTGGGGCCCGAGGCGTCATGGAAGGCTTGCACGTTCCCATCAAAACTGACTGAATCGTAGGTCACCACACCTGTTCCGTCGCGATGAAACTTAAGCACCATGTGATGCCAGGTGTTGGCTGTCCAATCCGCCTTGCTACACGTTGGATTTGATGTATTCCAATGGGCGCGCGCGCCGTCTCTGGTGGTGAATTTCCATTTCCCCAGGCGGAACGAGCACTGCGTGCCGTAAATGATGGTTTCCCGGTTCGGCAGCACCTGGTTGAGATCAAACTCCAGGTTGTTCACGTGGGTCAGGTCCGTGATGAACCACCAGACATCGTAAGTGAATGAAGTCGAGGCGTCGTCAAGAGGCCCTAACCTGCTGCTGCAGCGCTCGCCGCCGTAGGCGTTCCATGAAACATCGAAGCGCCGGGCTTGCCCATCTCTTGCAGGACTGGCAACGAGAGAGGTGGTGGCGTCCGCAGTTCCGGGTGTGTCCCCGTCGTGCTTGCATTTCCACGTATCCCGCGAATCGATGTCAGAAACCGTTCCCGCAAAACCCGCCACAGATGCCAACACGACGGCCAGAAGTAGAGCAAGCTTGCACATCGAACTTACTTTACCAAGGCGAACGCAGCCACGCCAAAGAAAGTAGAACCCGTGTCATCCTGAGCGAAGTGGTTGCTTCGCGAAGCGAAGCTGCCACGGAGTCGAAGGACCCCTAGCGGCGCCAAACCCCCGCTCATAGTCGCGTAGGCTTTCTTTTATTGCGGAAGCAATTTCCTGACAAGATTACGGCCGAATACTTTGGGTAGGGGTCCTTCGACTTCGAGAAAGGTTTCGCGAGCGAAACCTTTCTCTCCGCTCAGGATGACAACTCTCGAGCTTCTACCAATACGTGAAGTGCATCTTGTCGAGGTACACGGTGTAGGGCTGTTGCTTGTAGTTGCCGTCCATCTGGAACTTGACGGTGATTCCGTACCAGTCGGACGGGGCCGCGTCTGCGGGATAGTATTTGTTAATCGTGTGGGTTACACCGTTCAACGTTATCGACTGGTACAGCACGTGGTTGTCGCTGGTTCGCTGGGCGCGAATGACCAGGTGATTCCAGTCGTTGTTGACCGGGTTGCAAGCGATTCCAGTGGATTTCCAGTCGTGGTTGACGTTGTCCCAGATGTCCCATTCATGTCCGCCACCGATTCGGCATTGAGTGCCATAGATAAAGCTTAGACCGTGGAAATATTGGCTGACGTCAAATTCAAGAACCTGGGAGGCCTCGATCGTGCTGGAAAAGAAATACGCGTCGTAGATGAAGTTCTTGGTGCTGGGGACGAGAGTCTTTTTGGGGTCCGCCAAATTCAGCACAGCGGACGGGCCGATGACGGGATAGCTCCACAGGACGTCGGAATAAGGGTGAGTGCCGCCGATCGAGAACTTGGTGGCGCCGCCCGTCTGGTTCATGGACCATGTAACTTTTGGGCTGCAGTCGGTGCAGATTTCATAGGCTGGCATGAGTTCGCCCCAGCCTCGCCATCCGCTGCGGGCTTGCAGATTGGTGATCGTAGTGGTGTCCGGGCCGTCCACCTTGATGGTGACCGGCGTAAAGGTTGCGCCTCCGCAGTAATCCCACTCTTCAACGATGGTGTTGTAGGTGCCGGGACTCAAAGACAAAGTGGTGTTCAGGCTCTTACCCTTGACTACGTACACCCGTTTATCCGGCAAGGGTGCAGTGTAGATTCCCATTGAAGCCACACCCTTCGAGCAAGTGGAAGTTGCCGTCGCCGTAAAAGTCACCGGAGATGCCACGGTGCTGTTGTTCGCCGGAGAGGTAACCCACACCCCGGACTGGGCAGCGACACGGATGGGAACATCCACATTCATCGCGCCGCCGCAGTTATCCCATTCCTGTACTTCGGCCAAGTAGGTGCCCGCGGCCAGGGCTAATTTTGTGTTCAGGCTGGCCCCGTTTACCACGTAAAGCAGCTTGTCATTTATATAGATGCCCATGGAGGCAACGCCACGCGAGCAAGTTGCGCTGGTGGCGGTGGCGATAAAACTAACCGGCGAACCAACCGTCGCACCGCTGCCTGGACTGCTCACTATGACTCCCGCGAAGGCGGAGGTCGCCAATGCCGCAAACACACAGATGTGTAGACAAAGCCTTCTCATGGCCGCAGTAGTTCTCCAGCTTGTATGATTTGCTTCCGCGAAGTGGGCGCTTTTAATGACCTTCGATTAACGAAATTCTATTGTCCGCGTTCCGCGACGGCAAGGACAAAACTCCCCGTTTGCCAATCAAAAGTACATGTTCTCTGGCAGAACCAAGGAATTAATCCAGTGACACTTTAGGGTATGAAGCAAAGCGTGGTTGGCCGTTGGTCGTTTGTCGTCCATCGTGGCCGTTGGCGAAAACAGGACCGGTCGACGGCGGCATCGCAGGATTCGATCGAAGGGGTGGACTGAAAGCTGACAGCTGAAAACTGCGTGCTAACTTTCCTACTGCGTCAAGCCATACACGTTCAGGTGGTCAACCGCTACCACGTAAACGCGCCCATCAATGATTGTTGGCACATTGAAAACGGCTCCACGGCCTAATGAATCCCGGGCGGCGTTTTGTTGCGTGTTGTAGAGCTCGTTGGCCAGGTTCGTGGCGTCATAGGCATGCAGCGTAATGGTATTATTCAGCGCGTATTCCACCGTCCACACGATGCCCTGAGTGGCGCCGTTTGCGGAAACCACGGGTATCGGCCCCCGGCCCTGTTGCCCGTTTCCCTGAAAAATGAGGCTGGAAACAGAGGTCTGCGTGAGTTGGCCGTTCGCAATCTGGAAAGCGCGCAGACTACTATTGACTGAGCCGATGTAGGCGAATCCGTTCCAGTATGAAGGAGTGCCGTAGATGCGAAGTGTGTTGTTGACGTCCAGTTGACCGCACACCGCAGCGTTGATGAGAATCTCCTGCGGTATCTGACTGTCGCTTGCCGCATTGAAATTGCCCAGGTTATCGCGATCCAGCAAATAGATGCGCCCTTCCTTGCTTCCGGACATCATCAGGTGAGGGTGCGATCCGGTTTGGTCCGGCAGCAACATCGGGCCCCCGGATCCGAGGTCAAGGTCGTCCTGATCGATGCAATCCTGGTCGTACGGCATGAACCAATCGACTACTGTGAACGCTCCGTTCTGAACTTTTAGTTTTAGTACTGCGTCACCCCAGTCCGGTCCGCCGACAACGTTTAGATTGTGACCGTCGCCGGTCTGGATATAAATATTTCCATCCGCATCGGCGGTAGGAGCGGACCCACCCTGCCAGAGACCTGCTCCTTCGCTGTTCGGCGACAGGTTGAATGCAGCAAGTTGTGCCAGCGTGCCGGCGTCAAAGGCAAAAATCCAACCGTGATAAGGCTCAGTATCTGAGAACGATGCGAACGGGATGTAAACGACACCATTTACCAGCTGCAATCCGGCACGTTGATTTTGCGTGGGCGAATTAAAAGCGACATTCCCCTGGACCGCGTCGATGCCGGCCCCAGGAACCGTGGCCGTGATCACCGCGGGTCCGCCAAATTTTTCTTCACCGGTCGCGATGTCGAGGGCATGCAGCCGGTGGAACGTTGCGCCATTCTCCTCCGTCATCGCAGAGAGATACATGGTTTGCGTGGAGGGATCGATCACCGGAGTGCCCGTGACTCCTACCAACGGCCCGATGCCGGTGCGTCCCCCGAAACGGCCATCGGCCGGAGTGATTCCGGCGGCCGTATCAATAAAACTGCGCTGCCACAAGACCTGTGTCGGGTCCTGAGCATCCAGGGCGTAGACGCTGTCATTCTCCGTAGCCACAAAAATAACGTTGTGCTGGGTCCCCGCTATCGTGAGATTTCTTACGTACAGGGGTTGAGTGAATATCACTCCGTCCAGGTGAACCGATTGGGTGAGCTTCCCAAAAGTATTGACGTTCACATTGGCCGGGGTCAGAGTCGTCTCGTTGAGATTCGCTCCTGTGCCGGCAAGATCGAGCTTGTATCGAAGAACGCCGTCGATCGATGGCGGTGGCGGTGGCGGCGGGGGTGGCGGTGGCGGTGGCGGTGGTGGCGTGACCGTCGGAGGGGGGTCGCTGGGCGTGCCGGTGCTGCCGCCGCAACCTATCGTGCAAATACTTGCTGCTATCAGGAAGAAAAAGAACAGAACACGCAAGGACCGCATGGCCTAGCCTTTCCAGTCTTATCCCAATGTTTGGGCCCCCCGCCCGGAGCCCGGAACATGAATGGGTCAGATCGTTCTCTGAGCCACGATGCATGCCCAGATATAAATAAGTAGGGTTCTCGATTCTGTAAGACCGCCGCATTCGATGTGGCCTGCCTAGCCAGCGGTTGGCTGAAAACACTGCAAGTTGTGGAATTTGTTTGAACCGACTCTTTAGGGTGAAAACCAGGGCCTGAATCGGAGTTGAAACCCGGGGACCGGGGCAAAAAGATGCTCAAGTCCAGGTTTCGATCCTCACGCTGATCTCTGTATACTCCGGTGGGGCGAAATGCACTCTTCCCTAAGAACACGGATGAGTGGGTGTTCCGCACCTCTTTTCCCCAGGCCCCTGATTGGTTGCTTCTTTCTACAAATCAAACAGTCAAAAGGTGAGCGAATGCAAAGCGAAAATCGAACAGAACCCCGGTCATGGAGATTCGGTGTATTGGCAGGCATGATGGTTTTGATCCTGGCCGCGAGCTCCCTCATGGCGCAGAACGCCAACCAGCCCTGGATGAACTCCAGCCTCTCTCCTGAAGAACGCGCCGCGCTGGTGCTGAAAGAGATGACCCTGGAGGAGAAGATCTCACTGCTGCACGGCAACGGCATGGAGCACGCTCCCCAGTGGCAGATGCCTCTGACCCATATTTCCAACGGCGGCGCT
This sequence comes from Terriglobia bacterium, assembly GCA_963795245.1. Lineage (GTDB taxonomy): Bacteria > Acidobacteriota > Terriglobia > Terriglobales > Acidobacteriaceae > JAIQFF01. The sequence goes on from CAWCHA010000004.1 coordinate 456,401, forward strand.
GGCTATGTCGAAGGAGTGAAGCGTCTGGGCATTCCCCCGCTTTTCATTTCTGACGCCGCTTACGGGATTCGCGACAGCGGTGCGAATGGCCGCTACGCTACAGCGCTTCCCTCCAATCTGGCGGCCGCTTCCAGCTGGGATACGCAGGGCGCCTGCGAATATGGCGCGCTCATCGGCCGAGAGTTGCGGGCGCAGGGTTTCAATATGACGCTGGGCGGCGGCGTCAACCTTACCCGCGAGCCGAGGAACGGACGCACCTTCGAGTATGCCGGTGAAGATCCGCTGCTGGCCGGAACCATGGTCGGCAATCTCATGAAGTGCGAGCAAGCGGAGCACGTGGTTGGCGACATGAAGCACTACGTCCTCAACGACCAGGAAACCGGACGCAACGTGGTGAACGCAATCATCTCCAAACGTGCGTTGCAGGAAACCGATTTTCTCGCCTTCCATATCGGAATTCAGCTTGCGAATCCCGGCGCGGTCATGTGCTCCTATAACCGAATCAACGGCGACTACGCTTGTGAAAACTCCTACATCTTGCGCGACGTTCTTAAGAGCGAATGGGGATTCAAGGGTTTCGTCATCTCCGATTGGGACGCCACCCACAGCACCGCGAAAGCTTCGGCCGCGGGCCTCGATCAGGAACAACCCATGGCCGGTTATTTTGGGCCGGCGCTGTTGCAGGCGGCGAAGGATGGCAAGGTGCCTGTGGCGGAAATTGACGACCACGCGCGGCGGGTTCTTTATGCAGAGTTCATGTCCGGTATTGTGGATCACCCGGTCCAGAAAGGCGTCGTCGATGTGCTGAGAGGGCTGGAAGTCGCCCAGCGCGTGGAAGAAAAGAGCATTGTGCTGCTCAAGAACGACAAAGCCATTCTTCCGCTGGATGCGGCCCGAATCCGCAGCATCGCCGTAATCGGCGGCCATGGCGATGTTGGAATGATTTCCGGAGGCGGTTCGGCCCAGGTGGACCCTCCCGGCGGTAATGCGATCATGCCTCCCGGCCATGGTGCTACGCACTGGCAGGACCACATCTGGTTCCCCACATCTCCGCTCAAAGCGTTGCAGGCCAAGTTCCCCAACGCCAAAGTAGAATTCGCTTCCGGTCAGGACGCAGCTGCCACAGCAGCTCTGGCCAAAAAAGCCGATGTCGCCATCGTATTTGCCTATCAATGGCTGGCGGAAGGCATGGACCTGCCCACTCTCTCACTTCCTGACAATCAGGATGCATTGATCGAACAAGTATCGGCAGCAAATCCAAATACCATTGTCGTTCTTGAAACTGGAACTGCGGTGACCATGCCCTGGATCGGAAAAGTTCGCGGCGTGGTGGAAGTGTGGTTCGCAGGCAGCAGCGGTCACACGGCTCTCGCCAACATATTGTCCGGAGAAGTGAATCCCAGCGGCAAACTGGCCATGACGTTCCCCAAAAGCGAGGCAGACCTGCCGCGTCCCGTGATTCCGCCGCTTCCCGCGGAAGACGCAGGCCAGGGCAACGGTGCAGAGAACGGGCCTACCCACGTTGCATCGAAGTACACGGTGCACTATGACGATGGCCTGAAGGTGGGATACAAGTGGTACGAGTCCGAGCACAAACAACCGCTGTTCCCCTTCGGGTTCGGACTGTCGTACACAACCTACGATTATTCCAGCCTCAAGACGGACAACGCGCAGCGCACCGTAAGCTTTTCAGTGAAGAACAAAGGCAAGCGCGCCGGGGCCGAAATCGCACAGGTCTACGCCACCCTTCCGGAAGCTGCCGCTGAACCATTCAAGCGCCTCGTAGGATGGCAACGCGTCGATCTGGCCGCGGGCGAGTCCAAGACCGTGACCATCGCGGTCGATCCCCGAGTGATGTCGATCTTCGATGAGCAGAAAAATAGTTGGACCTTGTTGCCGGGTGCTTACAAAATTGTCGTCGGCCCGTCATCGGCGGAGACGCCGCTGAATGCGACGATGCAGGTTCAATAGTTGTGTACAGGGTGCGTACGCCCGGCGGTGTCCCACTCGGCCCAATCTTGGCCTCAGTGGGACAGTTTAGATTCCTTTCAGCCGGTCTCTCTACTTCACAGATCATCGCTTTTGCGATGATCTGCTCCGGTCGGAATGAGAGACTTGAGAAGATGTAAACATTTCCACTTCATTCTTTGATCTTCTTTCGCCACACATAGAAATTTTTGTCGTCAGCCTGGGTTTCGATATCAAGACGGTGTAAAGCCGAAGAGCGATGAACCGCGGAGCGAAGGTTGACGAGTCCAATCCCACCGATACCGGCAAGCGGAATTTCGATGGCCGAACCAGACGGTAGTGTTCGCAGCTGCTGAAGAATTCCAAGAACGATGTCGTAGTGCTTCCCGCGCCGGCCTCTGTCGAGAGTGTCGATCTTAATTTCCCGGTACTTCAAATCAGGCTTTTTCTCCGCACTTTTCCAGTCTCGCGCCATGTTCTAGCCCTCACTTAACTTTACGATAGCAAAACTGTACTAATGGAACAATGATATTTTAACGTTCTGTCGGTAGACCTTCATGTACCTCAGGTATGGTGCGTGGCTTATTCTTTGCGCTTAGAACGCAGAACCGGCCATAAGTATTTTCACCTTTTTTTAGTGGCCGGGGTAGGCTCAGGGCATGAAGTCAATGGTGGCAGCGAGGGGCCGGATGTGCCGACGATCAACTCCGCTAGGAATTTCCTGGAAGGAAATCTTGCCGTTCGTCAGGATCGTCAGCGATTCGAAGAAGTTGGCAGAGTTAGAAACGGAACCGCAGGGGCGCACGACCCAACTCTCCAAAGATTCCAGGCCGGAAGAGCCGCCTGCAACAATCCGGAGTTCTATGGCTAGCGCTTTTCCAGCCAATCACACAACAGACGGGGAAGAGCAGCGTAAAGCTCTATATAGCCGCAATCTTCACATACGAGGACATAGACCGGTGCTGAATAAGGGGTCAAAAGTTCCGACGGGCGCATGAAGTCAAGATCCAGTTTGGCAGAACTTCGATGCTCATGTTTACAGCTTTCCGTGGGCATGCCGCTCACTTTCAGATCCTCGGTCGTTTACAGTTTTCGACCCGAGAATTAGGGCATCTGGTTAAAAGCGCAGTGCTCTGAATTTACGCTTCTGGATTCGCTTGTCAAGACAGCTTTGACCCGGGTGCGCTTTCATATCTCGAAATCGCACCTGGCAGATCGAATCGCAAAGGCAATGGCGGGGATCGATCGTGTAGGAGGAAAATGTCCGGAGAATCGGAAAGAGAACCAGCACTTCAGGAGGTCGTCGGAGAAAGTCCGGTATTCCTGGGTGTATTGCAGCAGGCGGCAAGCGCAACGAAAAGTGATTCGGTCGTACTGATAACTGGAGAGGCGGGGACTGGCAAGGAACTGATCGCAAGAGCGATCCATCGCACGGGCAGAAGACATACGCAGAGTTTCGTCAAAGTTGACTGCTCGAAGCTCGCTCCGGCCCAATTGGAAGCCGCCCTCTTCGCGCTGGACAGGGGTCGCATCGAGGCCGCACGTCAGGGAACATTACTACTCAGTCATGTGGAGCGGGTTACGCGAGAGCTGCAGCCCCGGCTTTTAAGTGCTCTGGAACAAAAGGATCTGAAGCGTTCAGAGGGCGCTCGTGTGACGATTGAAGCCAGGTTCATCATAACCTTTTCCGATGCGAAGCAGAGCAACTCCTGGCTCCGCGAAAAGTTGTCTCCAGATTTTAATTTGTCGGTCATCAATGTTCCAGCTCTGAGGGATCGACAAGCAGATATTCCACTACTGGCGTCGCACTTTGTGAGGAAATGGAGCCGGTTGATGAACAAACCCATCCATATCATCTCGCCCGCCAACATGAACTTATTAACAAGTTACAGTTGGCCAGCCAACATTCGCGAGTTGGAGAGCGTGATTGAACGAGCAGTCAGGTCATCAAATAACGGCGATCTGCGGCTCGACCTTCCAGACTCAGAAACCTAGCGCCCATGTCAGTCCCTAAACATGTCGGTCCCTAAAGCAGAATTCCAACGGCTTACCGGCACGACCAAGATCGTGCCCCTCCCGAAAACGTATTCGACCCGAGTTTTTCCGCAGCCTGCTAGAAGTTGAACTTGATCGCCAGCTGTATCTCGCGCGGTCCCACTGACAAACCTGTGATCTGTCCAAAGCTGGGATCGTCCACGGTGGTGTTCGGAGTGCCGAATACCGGATGATTGAATGCGTTGCGCGCTTCCATGCGTACTTCAACGTTCATATCTTCGCGGACGCGGGCCATCGAGAACTGTTTTCCGATCGACAAGTCGGTAGTAAATGACATTGGAGTTCGTATGCCGCCAAAGGCCCGCGGGGCGGTGCCGAGAGTGAAATCGTCGGGCCGCTGAAAAACGCTGGTATCGGCGAAGTACTGGTCGACCCAGTCCGCTCCCTGATTACGGCGAGGCTTTCCCACGATATTCGGGCGTTGCGGACCGTAGGTCGGCAACGAGTTTCCGTCCGCGAGAGTAAATGTCAGGGGACGCCCCGCGGCGATCCGCCATATCCCGTTGGTCTTCCAGCCGCCAATGATCGCCTCCAGCACGGTGGGCATGTTGCCGAGAAAGGCCCGGTTCCGCCCGAAGGGAAGATCGTAGCTGTAGCTGAACTGGAGCACCTGCGGAATATCGAAAGTTGACAGGCTTCTCTCCAGCCAGGGCTTGTTGGGGTCCTGGAGGCTGGTGAAGCTACCCAGCCAGGTCACGTTGTCGTCGGCCTGGGAAGAGTCATCAATCGACTTCGACCAGGTGTACGTCACGAGGAACTGAAGCCCGTGGGAAAAACGTTTCTCGGCGGTCAGTTGCAGCGCGTGATACGTCGAATTCGCGATCAGTTGAACGTCGTTGGCAACACCCGTGAACTCGGGATAAGGAAGCTTCAACTGAAATTTCTGGACCGTAGGTGAAGACAGAACGCTATTGGGATCGCTGATCGGCCCACCCAACTGTGACGAAAACGGATTGTCAACGAAGGTGAGCAGGTCGTTGATGTCGGCATTGGGGCCTTCAATCTGCGGCCCCAGGATATTGATCTGGTTGGCGCCACTGAAAGGAAGGTGCGTCCCTTTCTTCCCGACATATTCCACATTGAGCAGCACATTCCCGGGCAACGAGCGCTCGACGCCAAGACTCCAGCTCTGTTCGTTCGGAGTCCGGTTCGCGGCTCCGGTGCGGAGCGGGCCATTGGCATTGAAACCCACGTCGTTCAGCAAGCCAAGCGAATTTCCCGTGGGCTGAATCAATCCGTTGGGATACGGGTTGTTCAAATGAAGATACGGAGTTGCATGATCGTTCTGAAATGTATTGATCACGTTGGTGTATTGATTGAAACCCTGGCCGCCGTAGGGGACCACACCTGTCACTCCCGAACGCGACTGTCCGTAGTAAATGCCGTAACCTCCACGGACCACCATGCTCGGGGCGAACTGGTAGGCGAAGCCAAGGCGCGGCTGAAAGTCATTCCAGTCGGTCGCATAGTTGTTACGTTGTTTGGAACTGGCAAAAACTTCGCCGCCACGGAGTGGCAGTGTCGTCGGATTTCCCTGATCATCGGTGTACGAGAGGCTGCCGCCGTTCAGCGGGTTGGTCACATTAGGGTCGAACCAGTTTTGGCGGTTATAGCGATCGGTTCGGGGGAGGGTGACGTCATAGCGCAGGCCGAGGTTCAGAGTCAGCTTTGAAGTGACCTTCCAGTTGTCCTGGGCAAAGAAGCCGTACTGGTAATTTGTGGTTGCGGGCCGGAACTGGATTTCATAATAGGAGTTGCCGGTGTCGTCATTGGCCATATTGCCCATCATGAAACTGGCCATGGCGTCGCCGCCGCAACTGGCAAAGTCCGTGGATCCGATCGGGCAGCCATTGGAACCGTTTTCGTCAAAAGTGAAAATTCCGACCGGTGCGTTCGTCTGAATGTAATTGATCTGGTGAATCCGGCCGTCAAAGCCAAATTTCATCTCATGCTTGCCATGCACTTTGTCGAGCGTAGCCGCCAGTTGTCCAGTGTTCTGACCCAATCGGTAGTTGCCGTACGGGTCGGTGCCGATATTGGTCGATCCGTTGTTCAGATATTCGCTGAGGTAAACAGCAGGGACACCGGAAAATCCGTTGCTTTGAAGATACGAGGGGAAACCCAGGGTGCCGAGAGGGTCCGTCAACCCCCTGCGGGTTGTAGGAATCGAGGTGCCATACTCCGCGAGTAAAGCCAAGGGTGACATTCAGCAATAGGGTTGGACTGAGGGTATGGGTTTCGTTGATGGCAAACAGATGCGCATTGGTCCAACCCGGACCGTGCTGACAAGGGTCGCTAAAATTCTTAAAACAATTCAGGTCCGTGCCATGGTTGTATTGGTACGAATATTTCACGCTGACCAGATTGCTCTCATTGAAACGGTGGTCGACCTTGATGTCGAACTGATCGTTGTAGCCCTTGCTCGATCCCGATCCAAACCAGTTGTCGTAAATTCCCTGCCCCGAGATGTTCGGTTCCGGATAAAGCTTCAACATGTTCAGTGCCACCGGATCGATCAAATTGCCCGGACCGCCGGGCGGTTGGAGATTGGCTGGAAGCTTGGGATTGCCGGGGCTGGTGTATGTGGCAAGATTATTGAAGGGGATGAACGAATTGTCATCGTTTCTCACCGCAGCACCGGTTCCGGAGTCGAAGAAGCGGCGATAGGGATCCCAAATCTGACCGGCATCCGCGCTGCAACGTCCCGTATTGTCGAATGAGCCGCCTTGCGCGGCGCACACCTCGCCGAAATCTCCGGTGCGCATCAGATCGGTGGCCACTCCAAACGTGGCCGTGCTCAAACCGGAGGAGCGCAAGCCGTCGTAGTCGACGAAGAAGAACGTCTTGTTCTTGATGATCGGGCCGCCAATGGTTACGCCGTAATTATTGCGGCGAAGCGGGGGGAGGGGCTGTCCGAAACGGTTGGAAAACCAGTCGTTCGCATCGAAGATCGAATCTCGCACGAAGTCGTAGGCGCTGCCGTGAAACTTGTTGGTGCCCGAGCGCGTGATCATGTTGACCACCGACGCACCGGAGAAGCCGTACTCCGCGCTGAAGTTGGTCTGCTGCACCTTGAGTTCTTCGATCGCTTCCGGAGACGGAAGGTAGGTGGCCTGGGTAACGCCTCCGTTCGGTTCCGAATTGGTGACGGAAGCGCCGTCGGTCAGAATGTCAGACGTCGAACCGCGGCTTCCGTTAGACACGAAGTTCGTGCCGGTACAAGTGACATCACACTGGTCATCCATTGCGGTGACCCCGGGAGCCAGAGCAGTCAGCGCGATTACGTTGCGATCAATCAGTGGCAGATCATTAATGAACTTGCGATTCACGACCTGTCCGGTTTCCGCATCTTCAGTCTGGATGGTGCGCGCTTCGGCTTCCACCTGGACGGTCTGGCTGGCGCCGGCCACCTTCAGGGCGAGGTCGGTAGTGGCGTTCTCGTTGATGTCCACTTTGAACCTGCCGCTGGTCGCCTTCTCGAAGCCACCCGCTTCCGCCGACACCGTGTAGACGCCCGGCGGAATGGAACGGAGCAGATACCGCCCATTGCTGTCGGATGTCGCAGTGAAAGTGAATCCCTTTTGCACGTCGGTGAGGACAAGCCTTGCGCCAGGAACCACGGCGCCGGTGGCATCCGTGAGTTCGCCGCTGACTGTGCCGAAGTATCCCTGGGCAACCATCAAGACCGGAGCAATGGTGAAAGCAAGCAGGAGCGTGAGAAGTGTAGCCTGGCGGAAATTGAATCGAATCAAGCCCCTAGTGCGCATCTGATCCTCCTTGGTCGGGACGGACGAGTGATGCCCTGCAAAAGACGCCAGCGATGCTACAACAAACCCGTCGCGCTATTCCAGAAGGAAATACGTGCAAAAATCGATTTAATACTAACCAGCTTGGTGAAGCCAGAGTTCGTGTGGTTGCGGGCGACCCGCCCGCGCGACGTGTCCACCATCACCACAGCGGCCGGAGGGTTAGTGCATCGTCGGTCTTGAGCTGAAAGCTCTTGGCAAACAGATTCAAAATCCGCGAGCGGGGTCGCCCGCGGCCACACGGAGCGTACGCGCAAAACAAAACCGCCGGCTCCTTCTCAGGATGCCGGCGGCTGTTTTTACTGCTACCTCGTGAACACCACGCCCTATGTCTGGATGATGCGGGGCGTGATGAAGAAGATCAACTCCTGGTTGGAGGTATTGACCGTCGTATGTTTGAACAGGTTGCCCAGGTACGGAATGTTACCCAGCACCGGCGTCTGCGTGACGTTGATGGAGTTCTGGGTCTGGATCACGCCACCGATGACCACCGTGCCACCGTCGGTCACAAGGACCTGAGTGGTTGCCTGCTGGGTGATCAGCGTGGGGTTGCCCTGGACGGTGCGGCCGAAGTCAGGCGTCGTGTTTTCCACATCCACGTTCAGGAAGATGGTGCCTTCCGACGTGATCTGCGGAACCACAGTCAAGCGCAGGAATGCATCCACGTACGTAACCGTGGGCGGTCCACCCAACTGCGCCTGCGTCACGATGGGAACGCGCACGCCCTGGCGAACCAGAGCCTGAATGTTGTTCTGCGTGACTACCCGAGGACGGGACAGAATCTTCAACAATCCGCGCGACTCAGCCATGGTAAGGATGGCATCGATACGCACGTTGTTGCTGGCGTTGAGGAAGCTCAGTCCGCTGGTCGGGCTGGTAACCGGCTGATTGGAGAACAGCGGAATCTGCTGTCCGGTAGTAGGCGTGGGCGCCGAAGTTCCGATGATCGGATACAGCGGGTGAAGCCCGAAAACTGACGTCGGCGAAGTGCCTACAGCCGATGCGCCTCCGACTGCGCTGGCTCCATTGCCCCAGCCGAAACCAAGCTGAGTACCGATATCCCGTGCGAAGCTGCGGGTTGCGGCCACCACGCGGGCTTCAATTTCCACTTCCTGGGTCTTGCGATCCAGTTGCGTGAGCAGCCGGTCGATGGCTGGCATTACGGACGGAATGTCCTGGATGATCAGGGCATTCGTACGGTCGTCAGAGATCACATCGCCGCGCTGGGTGAGAAAATTCTTCACCGTGGGGACGACGTCCTTGGAGTGAGCGTAGCTCAGGAAACGGGTGACCGTAACTTTGTCGACCGCCAGAGCTTCAGCTTCGACCTGGGCGCGCCGTGATTCAGCTTCCTTGCGCATGGTCTCCACGGTTGCGATGCGGAGCACGTTGCCTTCAAGCTGGCGTGACAGGTCGTTGTTCTTCAGAACGATGTCCAGCGCCTGGTCCCACGGTACATCGTCGAGGACGATGGTCAGGGTACCTTTGACGTTGGGATCGAGAACCACGTTCAGACCGCTGATCTCGTGGATCAGGCGGAAGAAATCCTTCAGGTCCACATCCTTCAGGTTCACTGAGATGGGTTCGCCGGTGTACTTCGGGCCGATAGCGGTGACGGGCTGCGAAGCCTGCACCTTCTGCTCGGCAGCCATGTTCACCGCGGGTTGCACGCCACCGGACTGCATGGCGGCGCTGGCCGGGGGCAACAGGTTGCCATCGGGCCGGGCGGCAAATTTTACGGCGGCAGAATTGGCGCGCGCGGAAGGCTCGATCGCGGCGGATTTGTCATCCGCAGTGTCGGCCTTGGGCGAATAAGAAGGTTCGATGAAAGCGAAGTCGGTGGCTTTGGCCGAGACCTGCACCAGTTTCGCTTCCTGTACCGGGGCCGCAAGAGCGGCGACCGCAGGGGCGACCGCGACAGCAGTCTTGTGTTCTGCTACGACTGCGGCCTTCGGAGCCGATTTGGCGACCTCTGACTTGGTGTAGAGCTTCAGGACCAGCGTGTTATCGCTGCCCGCAACCAGTTCGTGGCGGCACGCCCTGGTCAGATCGACCACGAGACGAGTGGTCGGAGTAGCCTGGCTGTCCATACCGAGCCGGACGTCCTTTACTCCGTCGCCATCGACGCTGATCTGGCCGCGCGAAGTGGCGACTACCGTATTCGGCAGATCGACCACGATGCGCGCCGGGTTATCGAGCGTGCTCAGCCGCGGCGTGACTGCGCCGCGGGATTTGATCTCCACGCTGACGCCGTCGTCGGTGTGCAGAACGTTGACCTTCTGCACTGCGGCGTGCCTGGGAGCGTCTGTGCCCACGCTCTGGGTCTGTGCCGAAGCAGTGAGTACCACCACCAGCGCCGGCATTAAAACGGTCAGAAGTTGCTTTCGCATTTCGCTCTCCCCAACGGGTCTTGCGCTTGGCCAGCCCCGTGATCTTTCTAGCAAGATTCGTTTCTGCCGGAATCCCGGCCAATCCCCACGCCGCCTAGACTGCCGACGTCGTAATCTTTTTGGTCACTTCCCGGGTCAACGGTTTGCCCAGACGATCCTGGACCGTTTCCTTGAAAATGATCGAATCGCCGGTGATCCTTACTACGAAGCCGTTGAACACCGGATCGTTCTCCCGCAGAAAGTACGCTTTATCCAAACTGTTGACGACCACCGCGATCATTCCGGAGTCAGCCTTGACGATGCCTTTGAGATTGATCTGATCGATGGCCAGGCAGCGCTTGCCGGTGCTGCATCCCGAACCCAGCATGCTGCGATTGACCACGGGACTGATGAAAGGATCGCGCCGGCTGGTCAGATTGATCTGCTTGGGCGCGTCGTTCTTGGCCTCCGCAGGCTTCTTCTGGTTCTCAACCGCGATCTGCTGTTTAGGCTCCGCCCTCTTATGGGCGGCAACCGGCTTCGCGTTGAAGGCCGACACCGGAGCAGAAATCTTCTTGACGACGATTTTGTTCGCCGGTTGCGCGCTGCTTACCGGCGCCGCGGGATTGGCTCCGCCGCCCTGCGTGGACGCCAGGGCTGCGTTCGAGGCGGCAGCCTGCTTCTGCTGCACACCCTGCATCGTATTCCGCGTGTTGTTGATGACAGCGGGGTTCTGCGCCAGCGCAGTTCCTGCCATCATTCCCAGGAAAATAATTCCAGTCGTCAGCTTCATATGGTCCCCTGCTTTTTCACCGGAGCGGCCTGACCCGGTTTTGCACCGGCGCCTCCCGATGGATCCATGTCATGACTGAAGAATGTGGTGGCCGTGCAAGTGGCCACAACGCTCTCGTTCGGCGCGTACTGGTAGGTGTGCTTTGCCTTGGCGTCGGTGGGCTTCTTGGTGGTTGACACCATCAGACCCGAGACGTTGACAATGCGTTCCAGCTTGCCCACGCTGTCGAAGAAATTCAGCATCGAGTAATACGGGCCGTCGAGTTCCATCTCGAAAGGCACCTCGGTGTAGTATTCCTTCGCCGCGGTCGGCTTGGAGGTGTAGCGCCGCAATTCGATCCCGGCTTTCGCGGCCTCGGCATTCATCATCTTCATGAAGCCAGGCACTTCTTTCTCGTCGGGCACGATCTTGCGTTCGATTTCCAGCTGTTGTTTGAGGCTGGCTAGCTGGCGTTCGATGTCCACCAGCTTGGGCCGATAGGATTCCAGTTCCGCGTTTTCGCGGACCTTGATATCCAGTGCGGCCTGGGCCGTCGCATTGGCTTCGCGCTGGCTCTTGAACAGGGTGAAGTACAGGGCGACCGTGATGACTGCCGCCACGCCTAGCACCGCTGCCCACTGTTTAACGCCCGACATTTCGTTGAAGTTGGCCATAATTTTCCGCCCTTACTAGGACTTCGCCTTTTCGCAGGTCAGAGTGAAATTGAACGCCTGCATTTCTTTGAATGTGTCGTCCTGGTAGGTCTCTTTGATTTCGATGTTGGTAAAGTATCCGGTCTTCTGCAGATTCGAGATCAGACTGGCAACTGCGTCCGTGCTCAACGCCATACCATCGATGTCGACACTCGCGCCCTGGTCCTTCATGCTGTTGAGCCAGACCGCTTCGGTTCTGTTCACCGTCTGACCAACCGTATTCAGGAGGTTGACCGGTCCGCCCTGAGCAGCGCGGAGCTGATCGATCACGTCTACCCGCCGCTTGTAGTTATCGGCTTCATGCTGGCGCTCCATGTAACGCGCCTTCACGTCGGCCAGTTCGGCGTTCTTCCGCATCGCCACTTCCATGTTGGCGGCGATTTCACGGTGCTGTTTGTCCAGCTGATACCAGTACCCCACGTTGACCAGGGCCGCCAGAATCAGTACCACCAGGACCTTCAGCTTCGGTGAGCCAACATCACCCACTTCCATGACCGTCGGTGCCGAAGCTCCGGATCGCTTGTTCTTTCCCTTTTGTGCACCCAGCAGGTTGATTCGGATCATAAGTCTTCAAAACTCCTTAAGGCCAAACCCACCGCAACTGCCAGCTGGCCCGCATTCTGCTCGATCAACTGCACTCCCGGTCCTTCGGTCGGCAAGCCGATCTTCTGGAACGGATTGAATATTTCCACCGGCAACGAAAACTCCTGGCGCAGAGCTTCGACTAAACCCGGAACTTTCGAAGAGCCACCCGCCAGATAAATCTTCTCGATATGCTCGCCCGATGAACTGGCGCGGAAGAAATCAAACGTCTTCTGAATTTCCAGGACGATGATTTCCGTCACCTGTTGCAGGATCGGCGTTTTCGCATCTTCGCTCACCGTTCCCACCTTGTTGCCCAGCTTCAGGGACTCGGCATCGTCGAAGCTGAGATCCAGTTCTTTCTGGAGCGAATCCGTGTACTGGTGCCCACCCACGCTGACATCGCGCGGGAAGAGCGGCGTGGTGCCCTTCACAATGTTGATATTCATTACGCTAGCGCCCAGGTTCAAAAGAGCCACCACTTGTCCCGGCGCGGGTTCGTAGTTGAATTCGTAGCAGTTCTGCAAGGCCAGGGCATCGATGTCCACAATAGCCGGAGTCTTGCCTGCCATCGAGAGTACGTTGGTGTAATTGAGAATCTTGTCTTTCTTGACAGCGACCAGCAGGACGTCCATTTGCGGACTGCCGGCATCTTCAGAAAGAATCTGGTAGTCGAGATTGACGTCGGCCAGATCGAAAGGAATATGCTGGGCGGCTTCTTTCTCGATGGTCTCGGCCAGTTCCTGGTCGCTCATCGAAGGCAGTGAGATCTTCTTCACGATTACCGAGTGGCCGCTGACTGCGGTGGCCACGGCTTTCGCCTTGATCGCATTGTCGGTGAACAGCTTCGAGATCGCGCTCGACACGGTTCCGGAATCCACGATCATCGAATCGACGACGATATCCGGCGCCAGGGGTTCGAGACCCAGGTGCGCTACTTCGATACCGTTGCGTCCCTTCCTCAGTTCGACAGCCTTGATGCTGGAGGAACCTACATCCAGACCAACAATCGTTTTTGATCCCAATCCAAACATGTGCCCGCCTTTTACGGTTGCCCGGCAGCCTTACCAGCCGCCTTCGGTTTCTTCCTGGTCTTGACTTCCATCTGGGTCGACTTCTCTTCCATCCACTGGTCCAGCCTCGATTTTTTGAAGCGCCAGCGGTTGCCCAGTTTGAAAGCCGGAATCTTCTGCTCGCCTACATACTTGTAAAGCGTGTCCGGACTCACCCCCAGGTATTGCGACGCCTGGCGAATGTTCATCACTTCCCGCGAGTCGGCCATAGTTCCAAACCCTTTCCACAGATGAGGCCCGAAATTGCAGCCGGTTTTCCGGACTGCCGGGCGGTACGTTGGGAGAAAATTCCTCGTTCAAAAATCTGTTCGAGTGAATTTAGGTGTGCTGAGCATATATCAACCCCGAAAGTGCCAAGGTCAAGGCGTATCTTCGGGTTTTACCGGGTTTTGTACCTGTTTTCTGGAAAACGCCTTGGAGGCATTTGCGGAGTGGCACTAGGGGTAGCGGTTTCGGCTCGGATGAATACCACTAAATGCGGTGTTTATTCAGACGGTTCAAAGGGCACCACCACTTCGTAACTAAAGTACTACAGACGTTACTCAGGTATCTGGACAGGAGGGAAAGGATAAAAACAGGGTGTAAGCGGGCTTCTCTTTCCCTCTTCAACTCGAAAGGGCCCCATCCCCAAGCTCCGCTTGGGCGGGGGGTTCCGCGCGTGAGAGACATATGGTGCGGTAAACGTCAAAAGGCCCGCCCAAGCGAAGCTTGGACGGGCGGCCTCTGGGGCCGTGGCGGGAAGGCAGCTTTGCAAGAAACTCAATACTCCGATAGCTCTTTCATAGCCTGAAACAGGTCGGCGGTCTGGGGGAGGATGGCATTCTCCAGGTCGGGGTGGTAGGCCACGAATACGTCCATGGCGGCGACTCGGCGGACCGGGGCGTCGAGGTGCTCGAATAGCTTGTCGGCGATTTGCGCTGCGATTTCGGCGCCGTATCCCCAGCTTAGCGTGTCTTCGTAGGCGACCAACGCCCGGTTGGTTTTCTGCACCGAGGCCGCGATGGTCTCCCAGTCAAAGGGATTCAGGCTGCGAAGATCGATCAGTTCCGCTTTGACTCCGTGTTCACGCTCCAGCTTCTGTACGGCCTGAAGCGCCCTGGGGACTACCGCCCCATAAGTAATGACCGTCAGATCGGTTCCTGCTTGCACAACTTTGGCCTTCCCGAACGGCACCATGTAGTCCGGCCCCGGATAGGGTGCGCGGCCGTAGGTTTCGCGGTACAGCCGTTTGTGTTCGAGGAAAAGAACCGGGTCGTCGCAACGAATTGCCGTACGGAGCAAGCCGGCGGCGTCGAGCGCATTTGAAGGAAACACCACCCGCAGGCCGGGGATATGAGTGAAGACGCTTTCGCCGCACTGAGAATGATAGATGGCGCCGCCCGTAAGATATCCGCCGATCGCCACGCGAATCACGCAGGGCGCGGTAAAGGTGTTGTTTGAGCGCCAGCGGATAAGGGGCAGTTCGCTGCGCAGTTGCATCATGGCGGGCCAGATGTAGTCGAAGAACTGGATTTCGACTACTGGCTTCAGTCCGCGCTGAGCCATGCCGGTGGCGCGGCCGACGATGTTGGCTTCCGCGATGGGAGAGTTAAACACCCGGTCGGAACCAAAGTCGGACTGCAAGCCGGCAGTCAGCTTAAACACGCCGCCTTTGCCTTTGACCAGTTTCTGCTTGAGATATTCATCGCGGCTGCAATCAGCGACGTCTTCCCCGAAGATGACGATGCGTTCGTCGCGGCGCATTTCATCCCGCAACGTGGCATTGATCAGATCGGCCATGGTTTTATCTGGATGAGCCTTTTCGGGATGAGGCTTATCAGGATGAGGCTTGGGCGCTGGCTTCCTGCCATCGGCTCCCGTAGCCTCATGTCTGGATGCGGCAGGCTGGGTATCGAAGGCCGGTGATGTTGGATCCAGATCCGGCGAATAAATGTAATGCAGGACAGTGTCCGGAGTGGGAGCAGGCGCCTTAAGGGCGCGGTCCGTAGCGACTTGCAGCTCGTCGTCTACCTGTTGCTCGAGTTGGTTGATACCCTGCTCGTCGAGAATGGCTTCGCGGATCAGCAACATCTGCGTGCGGGGGACGGGATCGCGCTGGGCATCACGCTGGCGTTCCGCATCCGGACGATAGAGTCGTTCATCGTCTGAAAGCGAATGTGAGTAAGGACGGATCACATGGGCATGCAAAAAAGCAGGACCGTGCCCGGCACGGCAATGCGTCGCGGAGCGAGCGAATGCGGCGTACGTGGCTACCAGGTCCGTTCCGTCCACTTCCTCAAAGTGAAAGTTAGGAAAGCCCCTGACCAGGCGGGAAATATTTCCCCCGGCGGTCTGGACTTCGACGGGCACCGAGATGGCATACCCATTATCTTCAATCACAAAAATAATGGGCAACCGGGCGTTGGACGCGGTGTTGAGCGCCTCCCAGAACTCGCCCTCGCTGGTGGTTCCCTCTCCCAGGGAAACGTAGGTGATCTCGTCGCCGTGGAACTTGACGTCTTTGAACTCGCGATAGTCGCCGGTCGCTTTGCGGGCGGAATTCGGATGGGCGGCATAATACCGGCCGACTTCAGCGCAGCCCACGGCCTGGAGAATCTGGGTTCCGGTGGGTGAAGAACCGGTGACAATATTCAGGTTGGGGGTACTCCAGTGGGACGGCATCTGCCGACCACCGGAGCTGGGATCTTCGCCTGAACCCACCCCTTGCAGCAGCATGTCGTACGCGGTCACGCCCAGTGCCAGGCAGAGTGCCCGGTCCCGGTAATAAGGATAAAACCAGTCGTAGCCGGATTTCAGGGCCAGGGCCGCAGCCACGCCCACGGCTTCATGTCCGGCTCCGGATATCTGGAAAAAGATCTTTTGCTGGCGCTTGAGCAGGATCTCTTTGTCGTCCACCCGCCGGGAGGTGTACATGTGGCGGTAGGCTTCAACCAACTGCTCGCGGGAAAGGCCTTCGTAGGTCTTGCCGGCTTTCTTGACATCGCGCTCGGATACAGCGGCCGATTTAAGGTCAGTCTTGGTGGTGGCCATCCGGTTCCCTGATGCTGCTCAATATAGATGCGAGTGTACAAGACGCCTTTGCATTGTAAATCGGGAACGGGGGTGGGGGAAGGTGCTTTCGGGCCGAGTCATGGCTGAATTTGTGACCTTGCTTCCTCATCGAGGGTGTCATGCTGCGCTTGCGAAGCATCTGGCGTGCAGCGGATGCGAAGAAGGTCAGCGATTGTGCTGGTAGCGCAAGATCCTTCGGGGCTGAAGTCCCTCAGGATGACGCCACTTTAAAGGTTGAATTTGAAATTAAGGTCGCGGGTCGCAAACCCGTCAACCACCAAGGACACGAAGGGGCACGAAGGAAAATCCAAGACTAGAGCCTTCGTGATACTTCGTGTCCTTGGTGGTTGATGAGTTTTGCGGATATTCTGAGAGCACCGGCATGATCAAAATCAATCGCTCCTTCGATCCCCATAAAATCCACCTTCTAATCTTTGACCTTGACGGCACCCTGATCGATTCTCGCCTTGACCTGGTGCACTCGGTGAATGCGACCCTGCGGCATATGAAGCGTCCTGAATTGCCGGACGAGGTGATTGCCAGCTACGTCGGGGACGGCGCTCCGGCGCTGATCGGCCGGGCGCTCGGCAGCGAGGCCAATGACGAGAAACTCGTCCGCTCCGGCCTGGAATATTTTCTCTCTTACTACCGCGAGCACAAGCTCGATCATACTCATCTGTATGACGGAATTTTGGAAGCACTGGCCGCCATCGAGAAATCAGGCAATGGACAGCCGCGCAGGATGGCTGTGCTCACTAATAAGCCGGTGAACCCTTCGCGGGCAATTGTCGAGGCCTTGGGATTGAGTAAGTTCTTTTCCCTGGTGTACGGTGGCAACAGCTTCCCGACCAAGAAGCCCGATCCTGAGGGGGCGCAAACCATCCTGCGGGAAATGAGAGCCGATCCCAGTGAAACTCTGATCGTCGGGGACTCAGGAGTGGACGTCCTCACCGGACGCAATTCCGGCACATGGACCTGCGCCGTGACGTACGGCTTCGCCCCTCACACATTGCACGACTCTCGCCCGGATGTAACGCTGGATAAACCATCCGAACTGACCGAACTGTTGGGATAGATCTGTATCCTCGGTGTCCTGAGTGTCCTCTGAAGTTAACGGTGTTCGCGGTTTCATCAGCTAAACTGCCAGCGAGGATGAACAAACCGCAAGATACAAACAGTTTCACCCCCGCCGAACTGCGCAAGCTGCGCAGCCTGAAAGATCCCTACGGGATCCAGCGTTATCTGGATGACATGCCGTACCATCTTGCCGACACGGCGTGGTCGCCACGAGTCGTCCTTCGGGAAAATTCTTCGCACTGTCTGGAAGGGGCGATCTTCGCAGCAGCCGCGCTGCGCGCCAATGGCTTTCCCCCGCTGCTGCTCGACTTCGAGGCCGAACACGATACCGATCACGTCCTCGCGCTTTATCGCGTGAAAGGTCACTGGGGCGTTCTAGCGAAATCCAATTACACGGGATGCCGCTACCGCGAGCCCGTCTACCGGACGCTGCGCGAACTGGCGATGAGCTTTTTCAATCTCTACTTCAATTTGAGGCGGGAGCGGACTCTGCGAACGTTTTCCCTTCCGGTAAATTTGGCCCGATTCGATCATCTGAACTGGATGACTACGGAAAAACCGGTCTGGTTTGTCGTGGATCATCTTTTTGAAGTACATCACTACAAGCTGCTGAGACCGGGGATGGCAAAGCATCTACATCGCGTCGACGACAGATTGTTTCGCGGCGAAGTGCTGGGCAAGGCGTTGAAATCGGGCGAGTAGGTTAAGTTTTCGTGGGTGCGCGCCGCGAAGCGGCGCCAGAATAAAGCTCACGGTGCAAGCCCTGGGCAGCAGCAGATTCCACGGAGCAATGGAAGGGCGAAAGAGGCGGACACTTACAGACGCTGCTTCACTCGCTCATGCTTTTCCGGGCACGCTGGAAGGCGAAGTCGCTGACATGAACTGATCCCTGAAACGGACGGTCGATGTCTGCCACCGCTACCAGGGCAAGCGCGACCAGCAGGGAGAAAACAAAAACTTGCAGACCGTGCAAAACGGTGTTAGCTGAACCGAACATGGAGGACGAGGCGATGGTCACGGCCGCGCCGATGATGAGTAAAAACCAAAGCACGGTGGGAAGACGAGACGCGTTCTGAAGCAACCGAATGCGGCGATGTTCGGTGAGCGCACTCAATTCGGAGATGGCATGGTCCTCGGCGGTGGTCTCCGAGGGCGAGTGAGTCTGGATCGACATCAATGTTTTCCACATCTCCTGATTCACTTTGTGGGTTGATTCCGGCACGTGATCGGCCTGCATTTGCGGCCAATCTTCAGTGATGACTGTCTCGGCGTAGGAGCGCGCCAGGGTCTCAATCTGGCCTCGTTGCTGTTCTGGCAGCCCCGCGGCAAGACGATACAGATTTCCCAGAGCGTTGGCCTCATCCTCCGCATTCAATTCGGCAACGCCGAAATTAGTCCAGACGGTATAGAGCATAAATCCGAGGATGACGGCATATGTTGTGCCCAGAATACTCAACTGCCACCCGATGAGATCATTGTGAGCGTGACGCCGCTCCCACGGCCAGATCCGGTTCAGAGCCCACATGAAAAGCAGAGAAGCGCTTACTGCAATCATCACAATGATCAGATTTTCCCAATTGTTCAGCATGAATCCTTGTCTCTCCCTGATTCTCACAGAACTTATACCCTAGTGGCGTGATCTCAACAAATGGCTCGGACGCCCGCCCGGAGTCTGGGCCGGTGGGAATCCGTTCACAGCGCTTGCCTTCTCTGCTTTCCGGATTACAATTCGTGTCATGAAGTTCCCTTTCCTAATTGCGCTGATTCTGGCGTCCAGCGCATCAGCACAGAGCGCGCCGGACATGGCCACGGCGCCACACTATCGCCAGTTGATGGCGAACCATCAAGTCCGCGTGTTTGCGCTCACACTTCGACCTTTGGAGCGCACCATGGCGCGGCACGACAATAATTTCCTGATGGTCGTGCTGCAGGATTGCGACGTCGTGATTTGGCCGGAAGGCGAGTCGGATATCGTCAATTTTCACTTCAACCGGGGAGACGTGCGCTTCTCACTGGCAGGACGCGCCATTGGCATGCGCAATGACCGCACCACCGACTATCGCCTCATCACCGTCGAATTTCTCGACCCCAAGGTGACCAGTTACGGCTATCAGGCAAATACCGGCACCTGGGACTATGGAATGACGTCCATTGCTCCGGCGGTCGATCCCCATGCCCGGTTTATGAATTCGATTTCCATTGGAACGGCCAGCGTGAGCGATGTGCAGATACTTTCCCGCGATCCGTTTCCGCCGCCGGAGAAGCCGGGCGCGGAACTTCTGGTTCCGGTCACCGATATCGACCTGAAGGCGGGAGAGTACGAGCGGATGCGCAAGGCGTCGGGCGATGTAGTCTGGATTCCAGAGGGACGGAAGGACACATTTCTCAACGCGACCAGCGATCCGGCGCGGTTTGTTGTGGTGCAGCTTAGGACCGAAACGAAGAACTAGCCACACTTGAGGCATCTTAAAGCGAACTGCGAACTTCCAGAGACTATCCATATTCGCGAAGCAGTTATTGATGAAGCAGTATTCGTGAAGCAGTACTTATGAAGCTGTCAGCTTGCACAATTCTTTCGTTTCTGTTCCTTGGATCGCTCGTCCTTGCGCAGATCCAACCGTCGGCGGTTCCTATCCAGAACGCAACAACAACACACGATCTTTCTCAGGATCAGATTCGCGATTTCATTCGTGAAGCGGCTGAAAAAGACATTCAGAACGACAAGAAACAACGCGACTACACCTACATTCAGCGCGAGGAAGAACACAAACTCGACGGAAACGACCAGGTGAAGTCCAGCGAGTCGAAGACCTACGAAATCATGGTGCTCTACGAGGAACCAATCCGGAAACTCGTTGCCAAAGACGATAAGCAACTCAGCGAGGATGATGCGCGGAAAGAAGAAGAGAAGGTCCAGAAGATTATCGAGAAGAGAAAGAGTGAGAGCGACAACGACCGCCGAAAACGCCTGGAGAAACAAAATAAGGAGCAGGAAGAGGGCCGGCAGTTTGTGAAGGAGATCGCCGACGCGTACAACTTTCGTTTCGTCGGCGAGGAAACCCTGGAGGGACGCAACTCTATGGTGATTGATGCCGATCCTCGCCCCGGCTACGAGCCACACATGAAAGATGCGAAGTTTCTGCCGAAGTTCCACTTTCGCGTTTGGCTGGATGAAGCCGAGAAGCAGTGGGTGAAGCTCGATATTCAATGTATCGATACAGTTTCGGTCGGTCTGTTCCTGCTTCGGCTACATAAAGGGTCGAGCATTCAGATCGAGCAGTTGCGCGTGAATGACGAAGTCTGGCTACCACGGCACGTTACCTTGAAGCTGGACGCACGGTTGGCTTTGTTGAAGGGCCTGAACATCAGCGAAGACGTGACCTTCCGCGACTACAAAAAGTTTCGGACGGACACGAAAATTCTCACGATTGGTGAAACACACGAGCAGCATTGATTTCGCGGGAAGAGTCGGGGGAGATTCCAAATGCATAGGTCCTTCACGGCCTGAAGGCCGTTCAGGATGACAAGCGGTTGAGCGTTAGTTTTTCTTTTCTGCGACTTCCAGGCGAGTCTCGGCGCGTTTGAGAGCGCCTTCGGCGTTAGTGAAATCTGCTTCGGTCTGGCCGGTCTGCAATGCTTCTTCAGCCTTCCTCTTCGATTCCCGTGCGCGCGCGACGTCAATTTCCTGGGGACGCTCGGCGGTCTCAGCCAGAATCGTAACTTTGTCCGGAAGCACTTCGGCGAAACCCCAGGCGACCGACAGATGGAACGTTTGCGTGCCCTTGCGATAGCTGATTTCCCCAACCGCCAACTCGGTGATGAGCGGCGCGTGGCCCGGCAGGATCCCCAGATATCCGTTCTTGCCAGGAATCTGGATCTCCTCAGCCGCTTCCTTCACCACCAGTTTTTCGGGGGTGACGATTTCGAGTTGGAAAGTGTCAGCCATCAGTCGTTGGTCGTTAGTCGTTGGTCGTTAGTCGTTGGCCAAAAACCAAGGACCAACGGGTTAACGACGATTTTTACGCTGCTTTCATCTTCTCTGCTGCTTCCAGCACTTCTTCGATCGTGCCCTTCATGTAGAAGGCCTGTTCCGGGATATCGTCGTATTTACCTTGAGCGATCCCTTTGAAACCTTTTACGGTGTCGGCGACTTTGACGTAGCGCCCCGGCGAACCGGTGAACTGCTCGGCCACGTGGAACGGTTGCGAGAGGAAACGTTGAATCTTTCTGGCGCGGGCCACGCTGACTTTCTGGTCTTCGCTCAGTTCGTCGATACCAAGAATGGCGATGATGTCCTGCAGATCTTTGTAGGTCTGCAGAATCCTCTTCACCTGTTGCGCCACTTCGTAATGCTCTTCGCCGACGATGCGGGCGTCGAGAATCCGCGAGCTTGAAGCCAACGGATCGACTGCGGGATAAATTCCGATCTCGGTCAAGGCGCGCGACAGCACCGTGGTGGCGTCGAGGTGAGCAAACGTCGTCGCTGGCGCGGGATCGGTAAGATCGTCGGCCGGCACGTAGATGGCTTGCACCGATGTGACCGAACCTTTTTTAGTGGATGTGATGCGCTCCTGCAACTCGCCCATTTCCGTGGCAAGGTTTGGCTGGTATCCGACAGCACTGGGCATGCGACCCAGCAGGGCGGAAACTTCCGATCCGGCCTGGGTGAAACGGAAAATATTGTCGATGAAGAGCAGCGTGTCGGCGCCTTCTTCGTCACGGAAGAATTCGGCGACGGTCAGCCCGGTCAGAGCCACGCGGAGACGCGCGCCCGGCGGCTCGGTCATCTGGCCGTAGATGAGAGCTGCTTTGGATTTCGACGGATCACCGGGCTTGATTACCCCGGACTCAGTCATTTCCAGCCACAGATCGTTGCCTTCGCGGGTGCGTTCGCCGACTCCTGCGAAGACGGAATATCCGCCGTGCTGCTTGGCCACATTGTTGATCAATTCCTGAATGAAGACGGTCTTGCCGACGCCGGCGCCGCCGAACAATCCGATTTTTCCGCCCCTAAGAAAGGGTTGGACCAGATCAACGACCTTGACGCCAGTTTCGAACATTTCGGCTGTGGTCGCCTGCTCCTCGAAGAGCGGCGCTGGCCGATGGATTGGCATCGTCTTGGTGTGCTCGACCGGTCCAAGTTGATCAACCGGCTGGCCAATGACGTTCATAACACGCCCCAGCGTGCCGCGACCTACGGGAACCGAGATGGGCCCGCCCTGGTCGATGGCTTTCATGCCACGCACCATTCCCTCGGTCGCTTCCATGGCGACGCAACGCACCCGGCCTTCGCCGAGGTGCTGCTGCACTTCAAGAATCACGCCAATCGGATTCGGCACCGTGAAACCGTCGCTGACGACTTTCAATGACTGATAGATCGGCGGCAGGCCGCCCTCGACAAACTGCACGTCGACGGCAGGACCGGAAATCTGAATTACACGTCCAATTCTCTCTGACATAGGACCTCGGCTCTTAGCTATTAGCCTTTGGCTTTTAGCTCTTGCACGGAAAGCTTCGATACAGCCAAATCAATATGTTCTGCGGGCTTCAGCCAGGAGCTAAAAGCTAATAGCCAAAAGCTGCTCTATTGTGCGGCGGCTGCTCCGCTTACGATTTCGATAATCTCTTTCGTGATCTTTGCCTGCCGGGCACGGTTCATGGCCAGAGTCAGGGAATCGATCATGTCGGTCGCGTTGCTTGTGGCGGCATCCATGGCGGTCATGCGGGCGGCATGTTCCGCAGCCACCGACTCTTGTAATGCGCGAAAGACTTCTATGGCCACATACTTCGGCAAGAGCGATCGAAACAAATCGTCCGAAGACTGCTCGTAAATGTAGTCGACCGGCGCGGTGGCAAACTTCGCGGCAACCGCATCGACTTCGCGCGTGTCCACGGGACGAATTCCGACGCCCGCTTCCTTTGCCGCCAGCACTGCGCGCTCTTTTTCTTTCTGGCTCATGCCCTCAGCCAGCAAAACCTCGGGCATGCCGACTTGCGCGATCGGCAGGATCTGCTCGACGACGAGGCGCTGTGCGATCACCGACTTGAACTCGTTGTACAACAGATAAACCGAGTCAATCTCTTCCCTGCGGTAAGGTTCAACCACGCGTTCGGCCAGTTCCGATGCCAGGGCGTAATCGATCTTGTTCGGTACTCCGCTTTGCTCGCCGACGAGTATGGTTTGCGGCCGACTTTCAGAGTCGGCCTTCCTCGCATCCGCTGTCGGGTAACGGCGTCGCAGGAAATCACGTCCCTTGCGGCCGACGGTCGCGATCTCGAGATACTTGTCCGCTTTCGTCGCGATGAACTGGGTTGCCGCTTTAAGAATATTGGTATTGAATGCTCCCGCCAGTCCTTTGTCCCCGGTCACGACGATCAGCAAAATGTTTTGCTCCGGACGGCGCGCCAGCAAGGGATGCTTGACCTCTCCGGTTTCCGGATCGTAGATTTCTGTACGCGACACCAGCGACTTCAGCACGTTGGTCAGCATCTGCGCATACGGACGCGCCGCCAATGCGCGTTCCTGCGCCCGGCGCAATTTCGCCGCCGAGACCATTTTCATGGCTTTGGTGATCTGCCGCGTATTGGTTACGCTGCGAATCCGCCGCCGGATATCCAGAATGTTTGGCATGAATCAGTCGTCAGTCTTCAGGCGTCAGAAATTCGCCGTTGGCCATTGGTCATTGCTTGGCCTCAAGCTGAGAGCTAAAAGCTTAACAGTTACTTCGCTGCTGCCTGCCGGTCGGCCACGAACGCTTCCTTGCTCTGTTTGATCACTTTGCTCATCTCGGCTTTGAGAGCGTCGTCCAAAACTTTTTTCTCCATGATCGTGCGCAACAAAGCTGGCGCGGTCGCGTCGACATATTTATACAGTTCAGCCTCGAACTCTCGTACCTGGTCTATGGGAAGATCGTCGAGGAAACCATTGGTACCGGCAAAAATGATAAGAATCTGCTTGGAGAATGGTAAGGGTGAAAACTGCTTTTGCTTGAGGACTTCGACTAGACGCTGGCCGCGATTGAGTTGCGCCTGCGTGGCTTTGTCGAGATCGCTGCCGAACTGCGAAAAGGCCGCCAGCTCGCGATACTGCGCCAGTTCCAGCTTCATGCTTCCGGCCACTTGTCGCATGGCTTTGATCTGGGCGCTGCCGCCAACGCGGCTCACGGAAATTCCAACATTCACCGCCGGGCGGACGCCGCTGTTGAACAAATCAGTTTCAAGAAAGATCTGCCCGTCGGTGATCGAAATCACGTTGGTCGGAATGTAAGCGGATACGTCCCCCGCCTGAGTTTCGATGATTGGAAGCGCAGTCAGCGAGCCGCCGCCCATTTTGTCGCTCAGTTTAGAGGCGCGCTCCAGCAGTCGGGAGTGAAGATAAAAAACGTCTCCAGGATACGCCTCGCGTCCAGGCGGGCGGCGCAGCAGCAGAGAAATTTCGCGATACGACGCCGCATGCTTGGAGAGATCGTCGTAAATCACCAGGGCGTGCCGCTTGGTATCGCGGAAAAACTCACCCATGGCGCAGGCCGCGTACGGCGAGATGTACTGCATGGGAGCCGGTTCCGACGCGGATGCGGCGACCACGATGGTGTATTCCATGGCGCCGGCATCAGTCAAGATTTTCACGACCTGCGCGATGGAAGAACGCTTTTGCCCGATCGCGTTGTAGATGCAGATCAGATCGTTGCCGCGGCTGTTAATGATGGTGTCGAGTGCAACCGCGGTCTTACCGGTCTGGCGATCACCGATGATCAGTTCGCGCTGTCCGCGGCCAATCGGGATCATGCTGTCGATGGCCTTGAGTCCGGTCGCCATGGGCTCCCGCACCGGCTGGCGATCAATCACGCCCGGCGCGATGCGCTCCAGCGCGATGAACTGGTCGGTCGCGATCGGTCCTTTGTCGTCGATCGGTTGCCCCAGCGAGTTCACGACTCGGCCCACCAGAGCCTCGCCGACGGGCACGCTCATGATGCGACCAGAGCGCTTGACCTCGTCGCCTTCGCTGATCTCCGTATAGTCGCCCAGCAACACCACGCCAACCTGGTCTTCGTCCAGGTTCATGGCGATGCCGGCGATGTCGTGCGGAAATTCCAGCAGTTCTCCGGCCATGACCTTATCGAGGCCATGAACGCGGGCAATACCGTCACCCAGGCTGATGACCGTGCCAACTTCGTCCACGGCAATTTTCGATTCGTAATTCTCGATCTGTTGCCGGATCAGCTGCGTGATCTCGTCTGCTTTGATTTGTGCCATAAAATCAGCTCTTGAAATTCAGCTTTCAGCTTTTAGCTCTTACTTTTAGCTCTTAGCTTTTTCCAGCCCTTTGCGTCCTTCGCGGAAGTCTTTGCGCTCTTTGCGGCTAAGATGTATGAAACTCTTTACCTCTTGATCGATTTCGTTTGTGGATTAGGCTCATGGTTAATCGCTCAGGAGCTGATCGCTTCCCTGATCCGCTCCAACTGCCCCTGAATCGAACCGTCGTAGATGGTGCTGCCAATCCTAACGATGGCTCCGCCTAAAATCGATCCATCCTGCGAATAGTGGGCACGCACTTTGTGGCCGGTCAGCTTTGCGATCTGGGATTCTAATGCATTTCGTTCCGGCTCGCCTAGCTCTCGCGCGGTTGTAATTTGCGCTTCGACGAATCCCTCCCGGCGGTCCAGTTCCTGCTCGAATTCTTTGACGATCGGGTCGAGAAACCTTATACGCCGGTGGTCCATTAGCACGGCGACAAAGTTTCGCACCGTCTGAGAGTAACCGGCACGCGCCACAATCGCATCCAGCAATGCCCGCTTCTGCTCTGCTGGAATCGACGGTGCTTCCCAGACCTCGCGCAACTCAAGACTGCTGGCCGCCAATTGCGCGAGCGATTTCGCCTCCTGCAAAGTCTGCGCGGGATCGAGATGCTTATCGAAAACGACGTCGGCGAAGGCGCGAGCGTATGTGCTGGTCACCGATGCCATGCGCTAGTTCCCGTCCTGTCCGGTTTTCGTTTTTGGCGACAATTGGTTGGCGAAGCCCCGCACCAGCGCCTGGTCCGTCGCAGTATCAACCTTGATCTGCCGGGCGGCCAGCGAGACCGCCAGATTCGCTGCGTAAGCGGTCAGTTCACGCCGGGCCAATTTGGCTGCGGCGGCGATCTCGCTTTCGGCCGACTCGACAATTTTGCGCGCGTCTTCTTCCGCCGCGGCTTTGATTCGCAACTCTTCCGCCGCAGCTTCCTTCTCCCCGGCCGCGTTCATTCCCGCGATCTCCGCGCCCAACCGGGAAAGACGGTTTTCTATTTCGGCCAGGCGACGGTTGGCTTCTTCGCTCGCCTGTCGAGCTTCCTGCATCGCCTTCTGAATGGCAGCGGTACGATTGCGGAACAACGACGGAAGGTGCTTCTTTGAAAAATAAAATATCGTGCCGGCGATTACCGCAAAATTGAGCAGAACGCAGAGCCAATAGGCGCTATGCGGCCTGAGCCCGGTGACCTTCGCCACCCATCGGACAGACCTTGAATGTTTGAACTGAGCCAGCTCATCCTCCTCTGACTCGCCATTGGCTGGTTCATGATTCGCCGTCGCGGACGTTTCCGCGTGAGCAGACCCATTCGCCGGGCTTTGCGCGTATGTGGCAGGAGCGATAAAAATGCTCGCCAAAAACAACGCAGCCAGAAGCAGCCGGGCCTGGCGGCGGAATTGTGAGGTCGACATCAGTCGCCTCCCGCCGGACTTTGAGTCGCGGGTTGCAGCACGGTGCGAATAATCTCAGCCGCCAGTCTTCCGCTCTCCGCTTCCAGACCAGAATGGGCCGTAGCTTTATCCTGTTCGATTCCGGCTCGTGCCTTTTCCACTTGAGCTTGTGCCTTGGTGCGTGCTTCCGCTACGGCCGCGGCCCGCGCCTGCACCGCAACCTGGCGATGCGCTTCCTGAGTTTTAAAAACGGACATCCGGGCCTCGCGCATGCGCTGCTCATACTCCGTGGTGCGAGCTTCGGCCTGCGCAATGTCGGCTCGCGCTTTTTCGACCGCGCCTTCCGTCCGGCTGTGGCGCTCGGCCAGAACTTTACTCAATGGTTTGTCCACCACGAAGGTGAATATGACGAGCAACACCACGAGAAAGATGATGGTCGGAACGGACTCCAGCAGCAATCCGCCTAATTGTCCCAATATCTCATTCATTTTGTTCTGATCAGGGTCTAGAGCGTAAGGAGGCTTAAGATCATTGAAAGTAACATGTTACGAATCGGAGTGTCAACGCAATCGCGGGCGGGCCGACGAGTTTACTTATTGAAATTCAGCCTGGTGAACTATTTCGGAAGATGGTAGAAAGTCGCTTGACATCCAGGATAACGGGTCTAGCATGGAATTATCACCTCCGATCCAGTCCGGATCGAATGGGCCGTTAGCCAAGGAATGTCACCGCTTCTTGGTTGCCGGCCCATTTAAATGCAGCCGTCAGCTTTCAGCCCTCAGCGCAAATCAGAAACCCACGAGCGATAAGCAACCGACCTCTTTATTCCACCACCCACTCTCTCACCTTCCTCATGACCGACTCCGGCGCCTCCACATCCAGATCCACTGACCCGTCGTTGTATTTCCGCGAATAAATTCGCGAGCGGGCTTCGAGCAGAGCCAGCAGCTTTCCTTCTTTTTGCGGAATGCTCAAATGCACCCGGCTGATCGGATCCTCGGACAGCAATTCATCGATCCGGTCGAGCAGCGTGGTCATGCCGGTTCCCTTTGCCGCCGAGACGTGGACGCGGCTTGCGTCGTCCAGCAAGGACTCGCGTTGCTTCGGCGGCAGCAGATCGATTTTGTTCATCACGCGCAGGCGCGGCTTGCCATCCACTTCAAGTTCCTTCAGAACTTTGTCGACTTGCGCATCCTGCTCGGCCGTCAGCGGACTACTGGCATCGGAAACTTGCAGCACCAGAGACGCGCGTTGCACTTCTTCGAGCGTGGCGCGAAACGCCGTCACCAGCGTGTGGGGCAGGTTGCGAATGAATCCGACTGTGTCTGACAACAACACTTTTCTTCGCGACGGCAGAGTCACAGAACGGATTGTGGGATCGAGCGTGGCGAACATTCTGGGAGACTCGAGCACCGCGGCGCGAGTCAGGGCATTGAACAGCGTGGACTTTCCTGCGTTGGTATAACCAACCAGCGCGACCGTCGCCACCGGCACGGCTTCCCGGCGTGCGCGCTGCTGTGCTCGGACGCGCCGCACGTTCTCTATCTGCTCTTTCACATGGCGGATGCGCCGGTGAATTTTTCTGCGGTCCGTTTCAAGCTGGGTTTCGCCCGGTCCCCGGGTGCCGATGCCGCCGCCCAGTTGCGACATTTCTATGCCGCGTCCGCCGAGCCGCGGCAGCATGTATTCGAGTTGTGCCAGTTCCACCTGCAACTGGCCTTCACGCGTCTTGGCGTGCTTCGCGAAAATATCGAGAATCAGCTGGGTGCGGTCGATTACCCGGGTGTTGACCAGCTTTTCAATGTTGCGTTGTTGCGACGCCGTAAGATCGTGATCGAATAGCAGCAGATCGGCAGAGACGGAAGCTGTAGCGCCGGCAATTTCTTCCAGCTTTCCGCTTCCAATCAGCGTCGCCGGATCAGGGCGGTCGCGATGCTGGAGAAATTCGCCGACAATTTCCGCGCCCGCGCTTACCGCCAGGGTTCGCAGTTCGTCCAGCGATTCTTCGGCAGTGAACTCGGGGATGTCTGGGGCTTTGGTCCCGACCGGCACCTTCGAAGCGTCGCGAGCCGCCTGTGCAGCCGCAGTTAGAGGACCGCTTCTGGCCCGGGAAGACGCGGGACCGCGCGAACGCGTACGCACGTCAAGCCCAACGAGAAAAGCACGCTCTTTGGGCGGACGCCGGGTGTCGACCGGGCCACGCACCACACCGCCGGCCGGGCCCTTGCCGACCGAATCTTTGCCGGAAGATTTGGACTTTGGACTGCTCAATTTAATGGATTCAAAATGCAGCTAAGCTCCGACCACGAGGGGTTCAACTCTAACCCTGGCTTGCGCACAACTCAGCCGATGGACAAACAGGTCAAGTCGGGTCTCGACTGCCGCTCGCCAGGGTTGTGCTTTTTTTTCGAAAACTTTTTATCCCTCAGTCCCGGAAGATCGCTGCAATGCAGCTGGCTGCGGGCCCGGTGCACCCGCAGCTACTGAAGCCGTCATCATGGTTGGCTTGTCACCATGCGCGTGCACAGTTTTTCCCATGGCGACAGTGGAAATGGCGTGTTTGAAAATCAACTGTTCCTGATTGTTGGTCTCGAGCACGACAGAATACTTATCGAAAGAGCGGATCCTTCCCGTGAGCTTGACTCCGCTCAACAGGTAAATGGTGATGTTGGTTCGCTCCTTGCGTGCTGTATTAAGGAAAGTATCCTGGATATTCTGCGCGGGCTTATTTTCCATCGCCGACCTCCTTGGTACTGAGACGACGTTCTAAAAAAATAGTGTGGCCGTCACGCAAGACTTACTAACTCGTCCAGGCCGTGACGGGGAACCGCAAATATGGCAGCCCGTGGAAGCGCCGAAGACTGTGTACGTTAGCGCACCATTTCAGTCTGCCGATGCAGTCCGTACAATACGGTGGAACCTCTCGCATTTCAAGTTGCGACCGTCGCCACAGACGATTGACATCGCCATTGCGAAATGACACCATTCTCGCCTTCGAGGAGTTCCCCCATGCTTCATGAGCTTGCGTTGTTCGTCATGCCCACCCACACCGGTACGGAGGCACTGGCCTTCATTCTGCGCTGGGTACACCTGCTGGCCGGAATCACCTGGGTAGGATTGCTGTATTTCTTCAATCTGGTCAACGTACCTTTCATGAAGCAGATGGACGCGGCCAGCAAACCGAAAATCTTTCAGTACCTGACCATGCCCGCGCTGCAACTATTCCGCTGGAGCGCGATGATCACGGTCTTCGTGGGCTTTTGGTATTGGTCGCAGGTCTACGTCGCAGCCGATGCCCGTCGGATGGGGGTAAGCCCGGGAAGCACTATTGGCCTTTTTCTGCTTATCTGGATTGCAGTTTCCATGGTCCTGTATTTCGTTATTTCAAAAACGCCGAGCGGATATGTGCTGGGCGCGATCACGGCAGTGCTGGTTTGTGCCGCAGGCTGGCTGTTTGTGAACTACACCCCGGTGGGACAGGACGATAACCACGTACTCTCAATCGGCATCGGTGGAGGGCTGGGCTTCATCATGCTGTTCAACGTCTGGGGAATTATCTGGCGCAATAACAAGAAGATCATTCGCGGGACCCTCGTCGGTACACCGCCCGCGAATGCGGCGACCCTGGCCCGGCAGGCGTTCCTGGCTTCGCGTGTGAATTTTTTTCTTTCCGTGCCCATGATCTTTTTCATGGCCGCAAGCTCGCACTATTCGATTCTGGGAAAGTAGCTGAAGCCTATAAACGAGGAAGGTATCCGAAGAAGTTCTTCTGGATACCTCATCTTTCAAGTTCACTACTTCACCTGGAAATTCTTGGGATCAAGCGGCTTGTTATTCGAAATCTCGTCAGCAGTAAGGTCCCACTCGCAAACCTTCGTCATGCCGTTTTGAAGTTCCTCAGTGAAGTGGATGGAATATTTCGAGGGCAAGGTCAGACCTTCGGCGGTCTTGAAGTCGCTGAAGCGCTCTTCGATGGTGTAGCGGGTTTGTTGCTGCTTGGCACTTTGGGTGACGTCGGCGCCGCCGGCATTAGTTGACGTGGTCAGCCCAGCCTGGTCGGAAATCGAGGGAGCGAAGCCGCCCAGTCCCGAAGCCAGAGTAATGGCATAAGTGGTCGCAATGTGCTGAAAAGTTTGCGGATCGAAATATAGATGGATGGTCAGCTCATCCCTCTTTTTCGAGTGATAGGTCAACTGATAGGCGGAGCGGCCATCTATTTTCTTTTCGCCATCGAAGTTAAGCTTGGCCTTGTTTTCATCAAGGTGCACGAGCGCCCATGCGGTGGATAACTCTCCGCCCAATAAGCCTTCGCGGACAATCTGGTCCTGAGCTTTTACAAACTCTCCCAGGTCAGACCATTTGTGATTCGAGGTCGTGGACGCGACGGAAACCTTATCGCCATCGGTGACGAACTGCTCGCCCCTGTAATCATTGTTGGCCAACTTGACCATCAGAATAGATTTACGCCCCTCCGAAACCAGGGCGCTTGTGCCTGAGATTTGGCCGCCGCCTCCGACGCGAATCTTGAACTGCGAGGTACCTTGCACAATTCGTGACTTGGCGCCAGCCCGGGCGTCCGCGGTGCCGATGGAATCAAGATGTTTGGCCACAAGCTCTTCAGGCTTCATGTCAGCCGCGCACAGCAGAACCGGACTGGCCGCAAGAATCAAGAAGATGGTCACGACTTGAAACTGGAAAGTGGAAATTGCCTTGCGAAAATTCATGCCTTCACCTTTCGAGCTGATGAGAGCCCGTGCCGTACTACGGCATAGCCGCTTGTCAAGAAACCAGCATTCAGGAAGCCAGCATAAAAAAGCCTGCGGGGTTCAAAGCCCGCAGGCGGTAGTGTAGCTGTTCGCTTTTTAGAAATTCAGCTTAAGCGCTACCTGCAATTGCCGGGCTGAGGTGGTTCCGTCCGGTCGGGTGGAGGTAGCATTGATCAGGCCGAAGTTGGACGCTGTGATCCGGTTAGACGCGCCATCGAACCCTGGATTTTCGAAGTGCGGGTGATTAAAGATGTTGTAGCACTCGACCCGCAACTCCGCGTTGAACCGCTCAGTAATCTTCGTCGTTTTTGCCCAAACCATATCGAAGTTCACAAAGCCCGGTCCATAGAAATTGTTGCGTCCGCTCGTTCCTGGGCCATCGAATAACGGGGCTCCACTGCCGTCGGTGCGACCGGAGAAAGCCGCGGGGTTAGTAAACCAGACCTTATTGCCCGCCGCTGTGATGTCGTTGTTGGCCCCAGGCGCGTAAGGATTACCCACGATGTCAGCGCGGCCACTCAAGCCTGTGCGCTCCATATCGGTCGAGGTGAACACGTCAAACGGATGTCCGGTCTGCGCAGAAGTTATTCCCGAGAATTGCCAGCCTTCGAACACTTTTCCCAGAAGACCGGTGTTCAGAAAACCCTTGCCTTTTCCGAACGGCACTTCCCAAAAATAGCTGATTACGGCAACGTGGCGAATATCGTTATCAGAGTCGCCCCGCTCTTCATTCAGGTTCCGAGAGTTACGAGGGAAAGCGCGGTTCCCCGTGGCGGGAGCGTAAGGATCGTTGGCGTCGTCGATCGCGTGGGACCAGGTATAGGCTCCTTGCACCTGGAGCCCGTGACTCAGACGGTGGGTAACCTTTAACTGCAAGGAGTTATACAGGGAGTTACCACCCGAGGCGGCAAAAAAAGGCTGAACCAGCGTATTGTGAGCCACGGCATTAAAAGGCAATGCCCCGAAATCGGCGCCACGATACAAGTTGGTGAAAGACACGTCATCCGGTGTGCAACCAAAGGTGTTCGTCGGATCGCTACAAAACGCCACCAATTGTTGCACGCGTGCAGGGTCGGGCGAGTTCGGATCCACTATCTGGTAAATGTGGTGACCTTCCGATCCCACATAAGCAAGGTCAAGCACGTTATTGCCGGGAATCTCCCGCTGGATACCGAAATTCCAGTTGTTGCTGGCCGAGTTGCGAAAATTGGGATCAAAGAGGGTCGGCGCAATCGCGGCGCCATCGGTGAATACGTTCGTAACAGGTTGCTGGGGCGGCGTAGGCAGCGGAAAGGCCCCATTGAGCGCGCCGCCATAGAAGCCATTGATGGTGTCGACTGGAAACTGGTTGTAATCCACTTCAAAAGGCGGGTTGCCGCGGGCATTCCCGAACAGATTGCCGAACACACGATCGTGGAAAACACCGAACGCGCCCCGAACAGCCATCTTGCCCTCCCCTGTTGGGTCCCACGAAAAACCAACCCGAGGCTCGATGTTGGAATAGTCCGAAGCATAAAGTTGATGTCCGGTCCCGGGTCCAACTACCGTCAGCGTGATGGTGCTCGCCGTGGGGTCACCCAGCAAGTTAGAGAAGTTGGCGTCCTCCTCGTAAGGCACACCGTCAAGCTGATATCGCAATCCCAACGTCAGGGTCACGTTGCGCCGCACCTTCCACGTGTCCTGTGCATACCCGTCATATTCATGCTGACGGAAATGCTTGTTGTCGGTAGCCTGGCGAGCTCCGGCCTTGTCAAAGAATTTGCCTGAAAATCATTCTCTACAAGGCCGTAATAGGACTGGGCTGCTTCTTCCAGCGCCAGATCGTCGGTTGAGACGCCTTGGACGACGGGAACACCAAAATTCAAAAGCAGGCCACTTACGGCAACCTGCCGACGCGAAAAGAAACTGTTCGGACCGGTTTGGCTAATGTTTCGGAAGTCGCCGCCAAACTTGAACGTGTGGTTTCCGTGCGACCAGCTTAGACCATCCGTATAACTGGTCGTGCCGGTCTTCCGCCATTGGCCATCGGAAGCAAGAGCACTGCAACCAAAAGTTGAAAAGGTGCCGGGGAAGATGTCCCAGCCGTTACCGAACTGATCGACAGAAGGAATGGCGCTGTCAACTACACTCACACCATCGCAACCGAAACTCGCGTAGATCTTGTTCCAGCCAAACGTAAACGAGTTGATAAGGTTACTCGTGAAGGTAGAGGTCAGGTTGGCGGCAAGGCCCTGGTTGAGCGCCTTTGTGCTCACGTTCCCAAAAATTGGAACCGCAGCCGGATTGGGATCGTTAAAGCCATCATAACCGTAACGTACGCTTACGGTTTCCCGATCCGTAAAGTGATGGTCAATCTTCGCGACCGTGTCGTAACTATTCTGCTTCGAATTGCTGGGGTAGAACAGGGTACCGGTTAAACCGTTTCCGTCATCAACGGTCGGGTTCGGATACAAGCTGAAGACATTCTGCATCGTCGGATCGGCCGGCGCATTAGCGGCTGGGTCACCGAAGAAGGCGTTGCCGGTTCCATTGTTCGCTCCGCCTTGCGTCAGATCAACCGGTTGACCCTGATAAGTAAAGACTCCCGTTTTGAAGGCTGCGGTCGGTACGGTAGCGACAGCCGTCGATGCGGTACGAAAGCGGTCGAATTCAGCGTTGACAAAGAAAAAGGTTTTATCTTTGAGGATCGGTCCACCAATACCTGCACCAAATTGATTGCGAACATAAGGGTTCTGCGGGCCATCCGCGGTTCGGTTAAACCAGTCCCGCGCGCCGCCGAATGCATTCCAGCGCCCAAATTCGTAAGCGTTGCCATGGAAACTGTTGGTGCCGCTCTTGGTGACCACATCGATGATGGCGCCGGTGTTCCGGCCATACTCCGCAGCGAAGTTGTTGGTGATGACCCGAAATTCCTGGGTCGAATCCGGGTGTGCGTTCAGGGCTGTAACGATCCCTCCCGGCACTCCGGTATCGTTGTTATCCACTCCGTCCAGCAGGAAGTTGTTGTTGCGTTCCCGCGCTCCATTGACCGTGATTCCACCTAATGCGTTGGTCTGCGACGTTCCAGGAGACAGTAGAACAAGTTCATAAGGATTGCGTGTGATCAGGGGCAGATCTTTGATGGTCTTTTCGTCCACCAGATTGCTGACTTGCGAAGTTTCTAGATCGACGTCGGGAATCTGATCGGCGCGAACCTGGACCTCTTCGGACACAGCGCCCGGCTCCAGTTGCACATTCAGACCGACAGTCTGGCCGACGGTGATATCCACACCGGTTACGTGGAAGGTCTTGAAGCTCGCCATCTTGACTGTGACGTCGTATGTGCCAGGAGGAAGAGAAGGAATACTATAGGCGCCGGTGCCGCCGCTGGTGACTGTACGTGCGGCGTTGGATCCCAGATTCTTAACCGTGACTTCGGCACCCTGGACGACGGCGCCCGCGGAGTCAGTCACTGTGCCCTGGATCGCACCGGTCTGCGCCAACGCGAAGCTGGTGACCAGGACCAGTGTCAGGCTTCCCAAAAGAAATCTCAACCTCTGCATTTTCTCTCCTCCGTCGCTACCTGTTCATCGGCAATCGTTCATCGCAACCGTTAATCGGCAATTAGTAGACGCGCAACCAGCGTTTAACCCCAAAATATCTAAAACCGGCTGGAATACGCCCAAGAACGGTACCTTATAACAGGCTGTGTACAAATCGTGATGGCAATTGATCGGCCAGTCCAAATGTCTATGTGAAGTTGTTTATTCTAAGATACTTGCCTCTCGGCTGGAACCTACGGATGCACCGGTACTTAAGTCATTCTACGGAGTTGTAAATCGAAAAATACTAAATTTCATATTATCCCTACCCGGAACCGTGATGTCATGAAGCCGACTGCAAAAAAGAGGGGAGCCCTTTGTAGGCTCCCCTTGTTTGTTCTAACTCGAGATTGTTAGAAGGTCAATTTCAACCCCAACTGGGCCGTTCGTGCGTTGCTGGGGAAGCTCTGGCTCGCGTTATGGAAGTTAGAAGCGTTGGGAATGAAGTAATTCCTTTGCCCCTGACCGGTAACGCTGAACTCGTTAGCCTGGTTTACGCTGCCAGTGATGTACTGCGGATGGTTCAGGGCGTTCAGGAAGCCAGCCATCACGTCAACCCGGACGCGCTCAGTGATGGAAATGTGCTTCACCAAGGTGACGTCAAAGTTGTTGATGGGCGGTGTCGTGATTGTGCCGCGGCTTGCATTCGACAAGGACCCGGTACCGGCGACAATGTATTGCGCGTTGGGGTTCACAGCCTGATATCCAACCACATACGGACTGGGGTCGAAGTTGGGATCTGGGTCACCATTGCACAGATTGCCGGACGGGAGACTGCTATTGCACAGCTGTATGACGTCACTGCCTGTGCCAGGGATTCCACTTGCGTTGAAGATGGGGCGGTCACCCGCTCCGTCGGTATTCATGTTCGTGTCAATACCGCTCTGTGCAGTTCCGAGCTGTCCTGTTTCCCAGGTGTAAACCGGAGCGATCTCGTAATTGCCCAGAAGGTTTCGGGCCATCCAGCTATCGCTGTGCTTGAAGAAGGGCATATCGTACACCGCCGAAATAGTAACGCGATGGCGGTGGTCAAGAACCGAGTTGCCCCGTTCTGCCGCCTGGTCGCGGAAGTCCTGCGCACGCCGTGGGGCGATGACAGTAGAGAAGAAATCCGCGGTGGAATTGTCGATGAGGTGGCTGTAGGTCCACGCCGCCTGCAATTGCAGACCATTGCTGAAACGGCGGTTCAATTGGGTCTGCAGTCCATGATAAGTGGAAGAACCCCAAGGAACGTATCCGGTGATCTCACTGCCGAAGCCGCAGCTTCCGGGAACGGTGGACCCGGTGCAGGTAGCGTTGAGATAAGCCGGATCAATAAAGCCTCCAGCGTTGAACTCGTCGTTCAATTGGCCCAAGGTGAGGGTTGACGAATCCAGAGTCGCCTGCGACGGCGCCTGGAGATAGGTTGGCAGATGGTGACTGGGAGTCGCGACCGCGATCACATTGTTCCGGGTTTGGACCGAGAGATCTTCTCCGCGTGTGCCCACGTAGCGGACTTCAACCGTGTAGTTAGATTTGAAAACGTGCTGCACTCCCAGATTCCACGAAAGTGACAGTGGGTACTTTACATTCTCAGGCAGGAACGAGGACGTATTTGCACGCGCCGTTGCCTGATCGAGGACCGTGATGCCGCTCGTATTCTGGAGCGGGATGCCGCCATTCGCCAGGAACCCAGTTGCGCTGCAGGTCACCGGGCAATCGACGGTGTTACCGATCTGCGGCGGGCGAGAGAGCACGCCGATGTTGTCGTACAGAACATCGTAGCCCATGCCGAAACCACCGCGAATCGAGGTGTTGCCGTCAGTGCCGGGAGTGTAGGCAAATCCGACGCGCGGCATGAAGTCCTTGGTGGGAGCTTTGGGCGACGCGAAGTTGATCAGGCCGGGGACCGACGAGAGGCTGTTCAGACTCTGCTGAGTCCATCCGTAGGGGGTGCTGGTGTATTCGTAACGGAGACCCAGGTTAATGGTGAGGTTGGGACGGAATTTCCAGCTGTCATTTACGTACCAGTAAGCTCCGAATTGATCGCCGGAATATCCGACGGTACCGAAGCTGCGTTCGTTCACCGCACCGTCAGGGATTTGATCGAATACGAAGGTACTGAAATTCGCGTACTCGTAATCGCCGCGCGACCGCTGAATGAATTTCTGCGGCGAAATTGCCTTGCGGTATTCCGCGCCAAACTTCAGGGTGTGGGCGCCTTTCGTCCAAGTCAGGTTGTCCACGGCCTGGTAGGTGTTCTGAATGTTGAACTGCGGAGCATTGGGATCAGGACCGATGTTCGTGCCGCCCAGATCATCAAAGGTCAAGTTCGGGAAGGCATCAAGGGTGGGCAGGAATGAAAGATCGGGAACAGTGAAGTCCTGGGCAAAGCGGTTGAATCCGACCCGAAATTCGTTAGTGATCGACGGAGAGAAGGTGTGATATTCGCTCAGAGCCACAAGATGGTACGGCTGCGCGATCGTGGTGTAGAAGACCGGCAGAGTGACACCGATCGTGCCGGCATCAATCTGCGAGTTCTTGTTGTACAGGTAGCGGCCGCGAACCTGGTCCCGGTCGCTGATGTTCCAATCCATCGAAGTGGTCAGCGCCTTGTAATTGATAAAGTTCGGCGCCGCCAGCGGAAACACGCCGACATCTACCGGGGTCCCTCCGACCAGAATCGTGTCGCTCTTCGCGGGTGCGACGATGTAGGCCTTCAGCGCATTGACGTTGGCGGCTGAAGCGCCCGGAATTGCCAGCAACTGATCATAACCACTTGAGGTCGGGGCTAGCAGCGGCGAACCAGGTGACGCCGCCTGACCTACCGGGTTGTATTCGTAGTTGGCGAAGAAGAACAGTTTGTTCTTGAAAATCGGGCCGCCAAATTGTCCGCCGAAGCGGTTGCTGTCGAAACGCGGATTGCTGAAGATGCCCTGGTTCGCCAGCGATTGGTCCACAGCGTTCAGATTGCGGTTTTGGAAATACTCATAAGCCTTGCCGTGGAAGCTGTTGGTGCCGCTCTGCACGGTTAGATTGAACTGGCCGCCTGAAGAATGGCCGAATTCAGAATTGAACTGGTTTTGCAAAACCGAAAAATTGGCGACTGCGTCCTGCGGAATATAGATGAGCGGACCGGTGATGCCCTTATTGTTGTTGTCGACGCCCTCGACGGTGAAATTGTTGTTGCGCGGACGCTGGCCGCCAACCGACGGACCTGTGCCGGCGCCCAAACCGCCGGTGCTGCCCACGCCCGAATCCAGCAGTGCCAGGTTCAAAACTCCAAGGTTCTGGCCGTTCGTTGAAACCCCCAGGCCGGTGGCGGGCAAATCCAGCAACTGGATATCCTGATAGGTCGTCTGAAGCTGGGCCGTGCTGGTATCGATGAGTGGCGCTTCGCCGGAAACTTCCACGGTTTCAGTAGACGCCCCGGGCGACAAGGTCACATTCGCGGTGCCGGTCTGGTTCAGCAGGATTTCCACCGTGACTGCTGTGGTCCGGAACCCGCTCGATTTCACAGAAATTCGGTAAGTACCCACAAGAAGGTTGTCAAAACGGTATTCACCACTGGTACCGGTTTTGGTGAAAGCCGACACGCCGGTCGTAACTTTGGTAGCGGTCACATCGGCGTTAACCACCGCAGCGCCGGAGGAATCGATCACGGTGCCTACGATGTTGCCGCTGGTCGCCTGGCCATAGGCCAATCCGGTGCCTAGCGCCATCACTCCGACCAGCGCCAGCATTAACGCGAAAAATCTTAACTTGGGGACTTCTGAGTACATGCGATTTCTCCTCAAAACTTGATATTCCTGGACGATCTGCGGGAACTCGTGCTGGAAGTACAAGACATCCGTCCGAATGCTTCGCATACTTTTACTGTCTAGTACCAAAGCAACTCTCATTCCAAAACAGTTCAACTTAACAGGCAGTGTTTTCTTCTAGTTACAAAGTAGGTTCCCCTCCCGATACTAAAAAGTGGAGGTTACCGAAGTTACCGCCTATGGAATTGCATATTATTCGCCTAAAAGTCAGGGCTGACGTGTGCCACAATGTGGCGTGGAAATTGAGCCATGCCGGGAGGGTATCGAGCTGTTCAACCGTGCCGAGTTTTTCGAAGCGCACGAGTCGCTCGAAGACGTGTGGCGGGCGGCACCTCTGGCGGAAAAGAAGTTCTTGCAAGGACTGATTCAGGTGGCTGTCGCGCTTCATCATTTCGGAAATGGCAATCGAGCCGGAGCCCAGTCGGTTCTGAGGCGGGCTTTTCGGAATATTTCAGCCTACCCGGAGGGATTTGGCGGGATCGATTCGGCTGGATTGCTGCGCTCGCTGACCGAGTGGCAGAGCGCTTTGGATCAAGGCACGGCTGCTCCGCCGCTGCCCCGGATTGTCGTGATCGCGTAAGGCCGGCGAATGCTTGCGTCATACCATCCTTCGACATGTTACGAGTTTCTTCTCGAAGTCGAAGAAGCAGGAAGCGCCCCTCAAGGGCGTGAACCATTCACAACCGGAGGTTCAACTGGGGCGCAGGATAACGCGCGGGAGTGATGCTTGATGCTTGGTTCTCACTTTCCGGGTGCCCTCTTAGTGCTTCCTCTTTTTTCGGGGTGTTGCTGACGGACGATGACTGGTGACTGCGGGCTGTTCTCCTGGGGCCAGGACGCGGCGCACGATCGGCGTATTCAGTTTGTATTTGCGCTCCGTCACGTTTCCCGCGTCATCTTTTACCCGCACTGTAAATACCGGGAGGTCGCCTTCCTTATCAAAGCTCTCGTGCGAAACCGTGAGGGGAAGAACACCATTGAGATTATGTTCGCGATACGCCGTTTCGTAGCGATGTTTGCGGACATTCCAGGTGAAAACCCGAATCTGGTTGTAATCAAACGGCATTCCATCTTTGTTCTCGGTGAAGAGAACAAGATACTGCGGAACCTGTTTGTCGCCGTCGGTAACGCGGTCCAGAACGAATGAAGCGACCAGGCGCTGGCCTTCGGCATATTGCGCGATTTCAAGAGGGACATCGATATCCAGCATGCGGCCGAGTACCCAGCCCACATGCCCGGCCTCGTCGCGAATGAGCCACCAGTCTTCCATGGGCATCGGCATGGGCGGTGGCGCTTGTCCTGGTTTGGGAGTCGCGGCTTTGGTCTGCCCGCCGGAGGCTGGCTTCTCGCTGCTGGCGCGCTTCATCAGCGATAATTTGGCGCCCTGGTCGACCTGGTACAGGTGGTCTCCGTCGCGTTGCGGCTCCAGATGGATATTGGACTGGTTATGCGCCACAGCAGTCGCCTGGACGGGTTCGCGGGCCATTGCCGCGGCCAACTTCTGGAAGGCGTCGTAGGTTTCCTTGGTGACCAGGTAACGCTGTTCCAGCCATCCTTCAGCTCCGGATGAGGTGCGAACCCGGGCGAAGCGGCGGTCGCGCGCAAGTATCTGTACCGCTTCACCATTTTTCACGGTACCGGCTTTGTTGTAAACCGCCGCTACCTGGTCCCGCAAAAAAGCCTGAGGCGCAGATACGTAGGCCACTTCGTTGCTTCCGCTGTTCTTGTTCCGATTGCAGCCGCTGAGCAAAGCTGCGCCCGGCAGCAGTAGCAGCAAGAGACAAGCTTCGATAAATGAATGGCGGTATCTCACGAAAATAAATTCCTGCGGGTGCTGAAGAGCTTTGAGTACCACCATAAGCCGTGCAGGGACGGGCCTCCGCTCCGCCCCGTCCAGGCCGAGCCCGGCAGCGGTACCAAGCAAGACTGACATCAGGCTCCGTCCCGGCGTGTGCTCTCTCCAGCTCCTCAGCCGTGCAAATGAAATGACATTGCCGCTGCCGCACGAGCGAAGACGCTCGCGCCTACATTACACCGCAGCTAAGGCTGTCGCCACCCCAGTGCAGATCTCAATGCAGCTGATATCCGTCATTGCACCGTGACGGTCAAAGAGTTGCTGGTGATGCCGTTCAGGCTGGCTGCGACATCGGTGGTTGAGCCGGAAGTAGCAGTAGAAAGCACAGCGCCGCTTCCGCCGGAGATCGTGGAGATCACAGCGGTATTGTTGCTGCTCCAGGTCACCAGGCTGGTGATGTCCTGCTGGGTGGAGCTGCCGCTATAGGTTCCCATCGCGGTGAACACTACGGTGGTTCCGGCGGCCGGGTTGGGAGTGGTCGTGCTGATGGTGATGGCCGTGAGCGGTCCGGTATTTACCGTAATCGTCGAAGTAGCGGTCAGAGTGCCGGACGCGGCGGTAATGGTCGCGGAGCCCGGCGGGGTGGCAATGCTGGCGGCGGCGGTTACAAGCCCACCCTTGCTGACGGTGGCGACCGTGGAGTCGGAGGTTGTCCAGTTCGCGGTGCCCGTCAAATTTTTGGTGCTGCCGTCGTCGTAAGTTCCGGTCGCGGTCAATTGCTGGGTCTGGGACTCGACAATCGAAGAGGACGTAGGCGCCACGGCCACCGCAGTCAGCGTGGGATTTACGAAGAAGCCCTTACAGCCAGCCGCCACGGCGAGCATGGAAAGCGCTCCCACCATAGCCAAAATCCGGAGTTTCCGACTAAAACGAAGCATGTTAAGAAAGTCCCGGCAGACGTACTTTCAGGGCACTGTCCGCATTGCAAGTGGTTGCGAAGATACAAAGAATTGTAGCAGAGAAGATTTTGAGCACAGCCCAGGAGTGTACTTCTGTGTGCACTAAGGTAGGTAGCGAGTTGAGTGACCGCGGAGTCCGGACCCGAAAATACCAATCTGCTAACCTGCTTCTGTAGGTCACTGGAACTGAATCACCGAAATTCTGAATTCGACAAGCCGATGAAACGCCCTTCTATTGTTTTTACTCTTGCCTTCACTTTTTTTTGCCTGCAATCAAGTTTACCCGTTGAAGTTGCGGCGCAGGCTGCGGTCTCCACTGCGCCGGCAAATCAGGCCCCCGCGAGTGTGGCTTCGCCAGCTCCCCGGTTGTGTGTTGCCTGCGTCCGGGCCCACATGGAATTTCTGGCTTCGGATGCTTTGCGCGGCCGCGGAAGTGCCACAGCCGACGAAATGGTCGCGGCCACTTACGTGGCGTCGCAACTACGAGCCTATGGAATTGCTCCCGCAGGAGATGACGGTGGTTATCTTCAGCGCGCGACCCTGTTGCAACCAAAATTCACGGCGCCTCCCCAACTAACGTTCGCTAAAGCTGGCTCCAGTGGAGAAAAAGTTACATTCAGCTATGGCAAGGAATTCGCCGTGGCGTATTTGTCTCAGGCTCACTTCTCAGGGAAGCTACGCGTGATCAACGCCGATGAGAAGGACCCCCAGGCCGCCGGCGCAATCGTCCTTATTTTGGGGAACGATCGGCGTAAGCAGCGAGCCATGGCATCGTCGCTGGCCGGCGATGGAGCCGTGGCTGCCATCCTCGC
The DNA here is from genome assembly GCA_963795245.1 of Terriglobia bacterium. Lineage (GTDB taxonomy): Bacteria > Acidobacteriota > Terriglobia > Terriglobales > Acidobacteriaceae > JAIQFF01. The sequence goes on from CAWCHA010000004.1 coordinate 499,257, forward strand.
GGCGAACGATGAACGCGCCTCCCATTTCGCGGAACGCGGCAAGGAACTGCCGGCACCGGCGGTAAAGATTGAAGGAACGGAGACCGAAGGATTGGGGCCAGATTTCAATCTGCTGGAGGCGAGTCCGGAGGCGACAAAAATTCTGGAAGCGCTTCCGGAAAACACGGACCTGACCTTCGAGGGTCCTTCCACCACCGAAAAGAAATACACATGGAATGCGGTCGGCATCCTGCGCGGCGGCGATGCCAAACTGCGCGACTCGGCGGTGTTGCTCTCGGCTCATCTGGATCACCTGGGAATCGGTCAGCCGGTCAAAGGAGACGACATCTACAACGGGGCGGACGACGACGCTTCAGGCACGACCGCCGTCCTGGAATTGGCGCGGGTTCTGGGAAGAGGTCCGAAGCCGCGCCGCACGGTGATCTTCGCGTTGTTTGGCAGTGAGGAAACCGGAGGTCAAGGATCGACATTCTTTCGCGAACATCCCCCGGTGCCGCTGAAGCAAATTGCGGTCAACCTGGAGTTCGAAATGCTGGGACGCGCCGATGCCGCCGTCAACGCTGACACGGTCTGGTTGACGGGATGGGAGCGCTCGAATCTTGGGCCGGGACTGGCGGCTCGCGGAGCCAAGCTGGTGGCGGATCCACATCCCTCGGAGAATTTCTTCGCACGCTCCGACAATTATGTTCTGGCCAAGAAAGGCGTGGTCGCCCAGACAGTTTCGAGCTACGGATTGCACCACGACTATCACCAGCCCAGTGACGACGTCGCTCACATCAATTTCAAACACATGGACGCAGCCATCGGTTCACTGCTGCTCCCGGTCAGATGGCTGGTGAATTCTTCGTTTACGCCGCAGTGGAAAGAGGGAGGGAAACCTTGAAGGCAGTCGCGAGTCGTCAGTCTTCGGTCGTCAGCCAATCCCCGCCACCGGCGTAATCCTGAGCTTGCCAAAGATCTGGCGTGGAGCGAATCAGAATCCCGGTTGACCGCGCTGACGCGCGCAAGATCCTGCGGGACCAAGGTCTCTGAGGATGACGCCGGTCGCAGAATGACGCCGATGGCGAGGATTGGTCGACAACTGAAGACTGAAGATTAATTCGTCCGTTTCGCCTTGGCAATCTTCTCGTCGATCGGTTTGCGACTGGCGAATCCTTCGTCTGTGCCGTGCCAGTGCGTGATTCCTGTTTCTCCCAGCTTCCAGCAGAGCAGGACGGTGCGTCCTTCAACCTCGCAGGGGAAGTCTAGCAATCCGATATCGAGGTCTTTCACCTGCACACCGGCGGAATCGATTTCGGCGAGAGCGTCTTTTACGCGGCGGATGGTCTTTTCGCGCTCCGCTTTGCGACGAGCTACCTGCACGATATTCACCAGTAATCCTCCACTTAGAAAAACACGGTGGGCAAGTTCCTGGAATTCGGCGTCGACGGTCTCGATCAACTTCTTGCCGTCGATGGCAGTGCGCAAAAGAGACTCCAGAACAGGGAGAAGACTTTGGGCTTCGTCGAAGGTAAAACTGCGGTCAGCCATAGGAGTGTGTCCTCATTCTAATTCATTGAGATTGGGAGGTCTCCTCAAGAATTGAGGAGTCAAGAGTCACAAGACAGAGTCAACAGCGCCGGACAAGAGTGTCGGCCCCACACGTTTTAGCGAGTGCGCCCTTGGGACGGATCGGCGCTCGTTGCCGTGTTGACGTCCAAATACAAGCGCATCGCCCGGTCGACGCCTGAGGGATAACAACTTCCGTCGCGGTCGTAATTGGCGGGGCACCTGGCGGCAACGTCGCGCCGCTTCGGTGATTGCGCAAACTGCCAGATTTCCGCGAAGTCGATTCCGCTCGCGGTAGGGCTGGGCGGGCGTTTCGGAAAGACGCAACCGGGCGAAGGCGGACAGGCGTCATTGGCGACCCAATACGCAATCTTTCTTCCTGCGGAATTTTGCCGGATGTCCTCAGCGGTTATCACTGACACTCCTTTGCCTTCCTGGGCCGCAATACCCGAACAATAAATGCCGGCACGGAAACCGGCTGCGCTAATCCCGTCCACCCAGGCATAGAAGTAGGCCTTCTGTTCCGGGAGCATGCGGCCGCCTTCTTCCTGATCGATGAAAATAATCGTTGCGGCAGGAAAGCCTTCGTGCCGCGCGGATGCAATGGCGGTTTCCGCGTCCAACTTTCCCAGCCTCGTGGCGTTTGCCACGGTTTTCAATTGGGCGAAGAGGCGTCCGTTGAAGAGCACCAGGAATCCGAATCCTGCCGATTGCAATGTCTGTCGTTTACCCGCCCACGTGTTGACCTTCTCGCCGGGAGGCAAATTCAGCCAGAAACCTGAGTAGGCGAACGTCTGGCGCAATGCTTTGAGGTTACCGTCTCCGGGATAGTCGTTGCGGTCAAAACCGAGATATGTGGAGCTGGACTGCTGTGCCGGGCTCGCAAGATTGCACAGAACGAGGATTGCGGCCAGGAAGATCGCGGCGAGGCGCCTCATACTTCGATGTTACCGGGTTCGGGTGTTTGGAGATAGCGCCCACGTCTCGCCGGCTGTCTGGCGGGCGTCCCGCCCGTCGGGCCGGCCGGAGGCCAGCGCTACCTGAAACTTGGAGGCGGAAAGAAAAAGCGGCTGGGCAATACTTCTCCCAGCCGTTGGGGACAACAGCTTTGCCGAACTTATCGCGGAATCATGACGGAATCGATCACGTGGATCACTCCATTGGAGGCGGCGATGTCGGTCTTGATGACCTTCGCGTTGTCCACCATTACAGCTCCGTTGTGATCCATGATGGTTACGCTCTTGCCGTTGACCGTCTTGGCGGATGCCATCTGCATCACATCCTTGGCCATGACTTTGCTCCTTACGATCTTTTGACGTCCTGGATGAATTCATTATGGAGAACATTGTTTTGATGGTGGAGATAATTCAACACTTCGGAAAGACTGGCTTTCCTCAGGAGAGAAATCATTAGGGGATTATGGACCGGGAAGAAAATCGATGCGCTCGGCCTGACCCGGTCCCACACAGCCGGTTCCTCTACCCGCCGATATGGACCATGGTGCGGGATGCAGGAACGAAATCGGGCTCGCCGATGTGGTGGCGCGCTTCTTTTTTCTGGATCACGCCACGAATAAATTCACTGAGTTCCTCGTCGGAAGCGCCGCGTTGCATCTGGGAGTGAAGGTCGTGGTCCCAGATAGAAAACAGGCAGGTTCGGATCTTGCCATCGGAGGTGATACGGATTCGGCTACAGTGTCCGCAGAAAGGATGCGATACGGGGGCGATGACGCCGATTTCTCCGATGCCATCGTCGAAACGGTAGCGGCGGGCAGTTTCGCTGCGGGCGTGAGGAATTTCAACCAGCGGCCGGTATTCCCTCATCCGCCGCACAATCTCATCCAGCGAGACAACCGTGTTTGGCGACCACACTCGGTCTTCTTCAAGCGGCATAAATTCGATGAAGCGGACAACCACGCCTTCTTCGCGAGCGAACCTGCCGAATGGGATGATTTGATCTTCGTTGAAGCCGCGCATCAGCACGCAATTCACCTTGACCGGCCACAATCCAGCGAGACGGGAAACACGGATGCCGGCCAGCACATTGTCGTATCCGTCGGGGACGCGCGTGATGCGGGCAAAGAGGTCAGGATCGACGGCGTCCATGCTCACGGTGACGCGGCGCAAACCAGCATCCTTGAGCGGCTTCGCCATGTCCGCCAGGAGATGGCCGTTGGTGGTGAGCGCAATGTCGAGTTCGCCGCCATTGGGCGTACGAAGCTGGGACAGATCACGAATGAAATTAACCACGCCTTTCCGCAGCAGAGGCTCTCCGCCAGTGATACGGACCTTTTCGATTCCAAGGCCGACCAGCACACGCGCCATGCGCAGATAATCAGCAAAGGGCAGGTCGCCGTACAACGCGCCCTCGTTTCCGGTGCGACAGTAAACACACTTGTAGTTGCAACGATCAGTCACCGAGATGCGGAGATCGGTGATGGCGCGGCCGAATTTGTCGGTAAGAGGCACGGCGAATGGCCCTGGCTAGATCTGGAAATCGCAGGAAGAGAGACAGACAGGCGGAAAAATCCCGGCAGCTGTTTCCTTTCCAATGGCTTCTCGCGAAGCCGGGAGGCGCAGGCGTTTCCACCTCGCACCCGAAGACTGGCATTTTTCTGCGTTCTTTGCGGAGTCTTGGCGCACTTTGCGGTTTTATATCTTTTGACCGCAAAGGTCGCGAAGATTTCCGCAAAGGACGCGAAGGAAACCAGCCTTGCCGCCGCAGCCGGGTATGCCCAAAGGCCGAGGCAGTCGGAAACTCAACTTTTATTATAGATGCGCTGGATGGATAGACGAGTCAAATTACATGGGGGCGCAGTTTGAAGAGGCCATCATGGCGGCGGCATCCTGAACCTGAGGCGTGAAGGATACCGCGCGTATCGCGTCCCCGGCACGCCAACTTCATGTTCACCTCGCACTGGATCCTTTGCACGCTCAGGATGACCCCTGCTACCTACTTCTATTCGACCAGGCATCCGAACTGAGCGTCAGATAATTTACGGTTTGCTGGCCAGCGCTTTGGCGATGGCTTCTTCCGCCAATGGGGCCATGATCTTGAAGCCGGCGGGGTTGGGATGCAGGCCATCTTCGGCCAGGTCGCGTTTCAACAGGCCTTTTTCATCCACCAAAGCGGTGAAGTAGTCGAGGTACACCAGGTGGCTGGCGTCACAATAATCCTTGAGCCATTGGTTCAGAGCCAGGATTTTCGCCGGCGACCGCTGCGCGAAGAAGTCCTGCGATTTTGGAGTGTAATTGTGTATGGGCAGGATCGACGAATACACAACCGCGATATGACTTGCCCGCGCCAATTCCGCCAGTGAGGCGTAGTCGGCTTCGATATCTTCGAGACGCATGGGTCCTGTGTTTCCCGCAATGTCGTTGGTGCCGGCCAGGATCACAACCACCTTGGGATGCAGGTTGATGACATCCTGGCGGAAGCGCACCAGCATCTGCGGCGTGGTCTGCCCGCCGATGCCGCGATTCAGGTAAGGTTTGCCGGGGAAATAGTCACCGAGCTTCCAGATATCGGTGATGGAATCGCCGAAAAAGACGATGCGATTCTCGCCCGGAGCCGGAGGCTCGAGAGCGGCGTTGGCGTCACGGTACCGGGCAAGCTGGCCATAGTCGTCGGTGAACACGGCAATGCGCGAGGCCCGATAGTGGTCGAGGCCAGCGAAACCAGTGGTGGGAATGGTGGGACTGGCAGGTTCCTGGGCGAAAGCGCAGAGCGCGAGGACCGCGATGGATGCCAGCGGAGCAATCAGACGACGGAACATAGAGTGCATGGTTTCCTCGGAGACTCGGATGGCTGAGGTTCTATGTAGCACACCGACATAATCGGTCGCTACTCGCTGGTTTGAAAAAATCTTACACCGGCGTCATGCTAAACGACTTTTAGCGCATCTCTAGCGTGGCATACTTCTATCCGCTCCGCGCGAGGTCCTTCGCAAGCTCAGGATAACTACACACGATTCGTCCGCTACATGCCGTCGTAATTCGGGCCGCCGCCGCCTTCAGGCGGGACCCAGGTGATGATCTGATACGGATCGGCGATGTCACAGGTCTTGCAGTGCACACAATTCGACGGGTTCAAACTGATGCGCTTTCCGTTCGGTTGAGTGGCGTCATCGACCATCTCGTATACGTTGGCCGGGCAAAAATGCTGGCACGGGCTGCCGAACTCTTTTATGCATCGGGTGTTGCAGACATCTGTGTCTTCAATGACAAGGTGCGCGGGCTGGTCCTCTTCGTGCTTTGTGCCGGAATGGTAGAGGTCGGTGAGCTTGTCAAAGGTCAGCTTGCCGTCGCCCCGGGCTGGACCGATGAGGTGAGATTCAGCGCCGCCATCTGCGGGAAGTTGCGTGAGCTTCTTGAGGTGCCGGTAGCCTGCAGTTGACGGGGAGTGATTGTGCAAACCGCGTCCGCCAGTAATTTGCTGTAGGCCGGCGTTGATCATGCCGCGCCAGAATCCATGCTCGAAGCCCTGATGAAAATTGCGCACCTTCCAAAGCTCGTCTTTGATCCAGCTTGATTCGACTCGACGCTGATAGTCTCCCAGCGACGCGGCGGAGAAGTCATCTTTCTTCAAAGCTTCAAACGCGGTCTCCGCTGCCAGCATCCCGCTCTTGATTGCGAGATGAATTCCTTTCAGGCGCTGCGAATTCACGAAGCCGGCGGAGTCGCCGAGGATCATCCATCCGTTGCCAGCCACGGGCGGAATCGACCACCAGCCGCCGTACGGCATGGATTTTGCGCCATAACGAATCATCTTGCCGCCTTCGAGCAGGCGTGCCACCAGCGGGTGCTTCTTGAACTCCTGCAAAATGCGCTGCGGATCGAGGCGCGGATCGGGATAGTCGAGACCCACCACGAAACCGAGCGAGACTACATTATCTTTGCCGCCGTAAATCCAGGCGCCGCCATATTCCTTCGTGGTCAGCGGCCAGCCCATGGTGTAGATGACTTCGCCGGGAGCCATGCGTCCGGCGGGAACTTCCCAAAGCTCTTTGATTCCCTGTCCGTAAGTTTGCGGGTTGCGATCGCGGTCGAGTGCGAAGCGGGCGATGAGTTGCTTGGTGAGCGATCCGCGGGTGCCCTCGGCGAGAATCACAATCTTGGCTTGCAGGTCGTATCCGGGTTCAAAATTCGATTTCTGCTGGTTCTGCTTGTCCACACCTTTGTCGTCGGTGCGAACGCCAGCAACGCGATCGCCGTCGAATAAGAGTTCCGATCCGGCGAAACCGGTGAAGATCGTGATGCCAGTTTCTTCAACTTTGCCCCCCAACCACTTCACGAAGCGGTTCAGCGAGATGACGTAGTTGCCGTGATCGCGCAGCGGCGGCGGGGTAATGGGAAGTTTGAATTTGCCGTTCTGCGTTAGAAAGTAAACCGCCTCTTTCGCGACTTCGGAATCGAGCGGCGCTTCCTTTTCGAAGCCGGGAAGAAGTTCGCGCATGGAGCGCGGGTCGAGCAGCGCGCCGGAGAGGCAATGCTGTCCGATCTCGCGAGCCTTTTCGAGGACGTAAATGTTTTCCTTGCTGAGTTGTGAGTCAGGATTGCTGGCGTTGTGCTGATCGATGAGTTGCGAAAGACGCAATGCGCAAGCCATGCCGGCGGGGCCTCCGCCAACGATAACAACGTCCGCAGGCATCTGAGGACGTTCGATATTTGGGAGCGGCTTGCGGAAAATCAGCATTCAGAAATCGGTCTCTGACACCGGCAGGCTAACTTCTTTCCCACCGCCATCGGGTGAACTCTTAATGATATACGGCGGGGCCAGTTCAGCGAAGAGGGTCAGGTACGGAAAGTTATTTGCAGATACGGATCGCCGTCGGATTCTTGACTTCGCGATGCCGAGGGACGGTACTCGCGCTGGGCTGCGGCATTGTAGTAGACGCTGTGTTTGGCTCCTTCACGGATAAGAACGCAGCCGTTTGCCTGCAGGTGGCGAATTAGGTCTTGGCGCTTCATTTCGGTAGTGATAATTGGGCCAGACCGCAAAGATCGATTACTTGTGGCGATGTACCCAAGCGCGTAACTATCAGCTTCCGGCTTTCGCCTTTTTCACTTCCTCAATCAACGGCGGCACGATATCGAACAGGTTCCCCACGACTGCGACGTCGGCGATCTCAAAGATTGGCGCTTCGGAATCTTTATTGATCGCGATGATGGTGCGCGCTCCCTTCATGCCGACGATGTGCTGAATGGCGCCGCTGATGCCCAGGGCGAGATAGAGCTTCGGCGCGACTGTTTGTCCGGAGGATCCGATCTGGCGGTCCATGGGCAGCCAGCCTGAGTCGCAAATGGGACGTGACGCCGCCAGTTCACCGCCAAGCACCTCAGCCAACTGCTTGGCCAGGTCGATGTTCTTCTGCTCTTTAATTCCGCGTCCGACTGAAACAATGATTTCGGCCTGCGTCAGGTCGACTGCCTGCTTGGCTTCTTTGAAGACTTCCTGCGGTTTGTTGCGAATAACGCCGTCTGGAATTTCAACGTTTACGGTTTCGATGGACGCAGCAGCGGCGCCGGCTTCAACTTTGTCTCCGCGAAAAGCTCCGTTCTGGAAAGTAACGAACCATGGAGCATCGCAAGTAAAGCTGACGTCGGCAGCCAGCTTGCCCTGGAACATCTGACGGGTGAAGAGCAGTTTCGCGCCGTCTTTTTTGTATCCGATGCAGTCGCTGATTGCGGTGCGATCCATTGACGTCGCCAACTTGGGCACGAAATCGCGGACCTGGTAGGTGTGGGGCATCAATACCAGCCTGGGTTGCTTCGACGAGATGAATTGCTTGAGTGCGGCAGCGAAGGCGTCGGGGGTATAAGGTTCAAGTTTTGGAGACTCGATGGCGTAAACCTTCGCAACTTTCTTGGCCGCGATTTCGTTGGCGAAGTTCGTCAGTTCGCTGCCCACGACCGCGGCTTCGAGCGTCCAACCGGTTTCGGCGGCCAGGGCTTGCCCCGCGGTCAAGGTCTCCCATGAGACTCGGTTCAGTTTTCCTTCACGTTGTTCGACGATTACAAGAATTGAATCGGCCATGATTGACGTCTCGAATATTTTCTAATCTTCAGTCTTAAAAACGCTAATCAAAAAACCAGTTCTCGGATCTCAGTTCCTGGTTCTCGGTTACAGGACGCGTACTTCGTTTTTTAATTTCTCTACCAGTTTCTTTGCCACTTCGGCGGGCGGGCCTTCAAGAAATTCTGTGTTCTTGGTTTTCTGGGGGATGTACAAGCGCTCGATCTTTTGCATATTGGCGACGATCGCGGATTGCACTTCGGCCAGCGCTACTTTGCGAAGCGGCTTGTTCTTTGCCTGTTTGATACCGATCAACGTGGCGTAGCGCAGTTTGTTAATGCCCGATTGAATCGTGAGGACGGCGGGCAACGGCATATCCACGAATTGGAAATATCCGGCTTCGAGCTCGCGTTTGACTCGAATTCCGGCGTCCGTTTTTTCGATCTGCATGATGATGGTGGCGTGGGGCCATCCGAGAAGCTCCGCCAGCACGACGCCGGTTTGGGCGTAACCGTAATCGTCGGATTGCAGGCCCGTAAAAATGAGATCGAATTTTTCTTCTTTGATAGCAGCGGCGAAGGCGCGGGCGGTATTCGATGCGTCGAGACCAACGAAGGCGTTGTCTTCGAGATGAATGGCGCGATCGGCGCCCTTGGCCAGTGCTTCGCGCAATACCTGCTGGGCACGGGCGGGACCGGCCGTAATGACCACCACTTCTCCGCTGTGCTTCTCTTTTTGACGGAGCGCTTCTTCGAGAGCAAACGCGTCAGGCTCATTGACCTCGTAAGAAACGTCTTCGCGGATCCAGGTACCCGACTCGTTCAGTTTGAGGGGCGCATCTTTCTGCGGCACCTGCTTCATGCAGACCAGAATCTTCAAGGCGTGGCTCCCGTCCCCCGGCCTGCGGGCCGGGCAAACTGGTTAGTATAAATGAGCACAAGAAGCGAGGAAACGGGATCTAGTCGGTGAACACCACGGACTGCACGCCGGAAATCTCGAAGCGCTTGCGGCAGCGTACGTTCTTGCAGCCCATGAGGTCATCCTTGCGCAGCATGTAGGAGCGGGCTTTGGCAAAGCGGGCGCGATCGCGCTCGTCGGCTCGTCCCGCCAATTGCCGCTTCTTGGTGCGAACGATCCAGGTCACTTCGTATTCCGCGGGTTGATGGCAATGGGGGCAGTTCAACGTGGAAATCTTCTTCTCGGGCCGTTCATCGAAAAATTCGCGTTCTTCCATGGTCAGGTCAGTCTTCCTTCGTAATTATTACAGTTTTGGCAGCCACATGCTATGGCAAGATGTGTCCGATGGCGAAGAAGAAGCGCAAGCCGAAGAAGTTCAGCAAGGTCGACCAGGTAAAGGCCATGGCTCGGGCCCAGATCGGCACGCCTCGCGCCGGCAGCGTGGTCCCGGATCGCAGGGACAAGAAAACCGGCAAGCACAAGCCGACGCTCGGGAAGATGCTCGAGACCGAACAGGAATAAAACTTACGGCGGCGGCAACGGCGTTTTGGCGGAAATCCCCTGGCCTTCGATGATCGTATAAATAAAATCTGCGGGAAGATCGCGCAGGGTCTCAACTTTTCCGCTCGGCCATTTGATCTCTACTTCATTCATTCTGGATTCAGCTCCCAAGCCAAAGTGCAGGCGGGGATCGTTTTGTGAAATGTAGCTGCCTCCGGCACGAACTTCACTGAACTGCACCAGCTTCCCTGCCTTGACCGTTAACCGCGCACCGATGGCGGCGCGATTGCTCTTCGTACCTGACAGTTTGAATAGGACACGATGATTGCTGTTTCCACCCTGGTTCAGCAGGAGCGTGGGCAGCGCGCCCACATTTACCATTACAACGTCGACATTTCCGTCATTGTTGATGTCGCCAAAAGCCGCTCCCCGCCTGCTTTCCGGTGGAATCGCAGCCAGCGCATCTGAGACATCCTCAAAGGTGCCGTCGCGATGATTTCGGAATAGCTGGATCGGTTCGCGGTAGGCCAGACCGCCGGGGATCGAATCCACTTGCGGATACACGTGGCCGTTCGCAATGAAAATATCCAGCCAGCCATCGTTGTCCATGTCAAAGAACGCGGTTCCCCAACCCACCTTGAGAAATGTCGGTTGCGCAATTTTCGCCGGCCAGCTGACGTCGGAAAAACCATCGTTCCCCTGATTGCGATACAACGTGTCCGGCTGCTCGTGAAAATTTGTCACGAACATCGACAACCGGCCTTCGTGCCGATAATCGCCCCAGTCCACTCCCATTGAACCTTGCGCCTGGCCATCCCCGCCGAGCGCGACACCTGAGAGCATTCCGACTTCCTCAAAAGTTCCGTTGTGCTTGTTGTGGTACAGATAATTCGGACCGGCGTCGTTGGCCACGTACAAATCGGGCCAGCCGTCATTGTCGTAATCTCCCCAGATCACGCCCAATCCGTAATAACGATTCACGTCTTCCATACCGGCCTTTTTTGATACCTCTTCGAACGTGCCATCGCCGCGATTGCGGAAGAGCAGATCCGATTCGCCGATCAAGCCCCAGGGCCCGCACTGGACGAGGATTCCCTTGAAGCGGCAATTCTTCTCGTCGCTCCCGAAGGTGGGCAGGTGGTCCATGTCGAAGTGCACGTAACGTGAGACATAGAGATCGACGAAGCCGTCGCGGTCGTAGTCGGCCCAGGCCGCGCCGGTGCTGAAACCGCCGGCGGCTACACCGGCTTTATCGGTGACGTCTTCGAATTTGCAGTTTCCAAGATTGCGGTAAAGCGCATTTCCGCCGAAGCCGGTGACGTAGATGTCCGGAAGACCGTCGTTATCGAAATCGGCAACGGCCACCCCCATGCCCCAGCCTTTACGACTCAGGTTGGCGGTGCTTGTGATGTCGGTGAATTTAAAATTCGCGTCCTGATGATAGAGCGCGATCATGGGATCGCCGCCCTGACGGTAACGATCGATCGTCGAACCGTTCACCGTGATGATGTCAAGCTTGCCGTCGTTATCGCAATCGATCAGGCCGGCGCCTCCGCTCATGGACTCGACGATGTATTTCTTTTCCGGAGTTGAAATATGGGAGACGGTGAGACCAGCTTCTTTGGTGACGTCTTTGAAATGGGGGACTGGCGACTTCGGCGAGGCGGCTTTCGCGGGGACGTTCTGAGCAGGAGCGAGAGTCGAGAGCAGCAAGACAAGAGAAAAGATGACACGCATGGTGAGAAAGATTTCCGTGATTATAGCCCACCACAGACTGCGGGGAGACAGCCGCCCTCGGCGGTCGAGGCGAGCGCCGATCGCCCAGGGTTTAATAACTACGGAGCCCGCTCCGTGGGGATAATCGAGGGCGGTTGTCCCCACATGGGCGGTGGTGTAACTTCTGGATGCGCCGGACATCTCTTCCTGGAGCGTGCAATCTGGAGCGTGCAATACTTCACGCCACGCTGGATAGGGCATCGAGCTATGAAACTGTCAGCTTTGCTTTTGGCCTCAATTTTCGTCGGTTCGTTATTCATCTATGGAGACGAAATGCCCCGCAAGGATTCCGCTTCTCCGGTCCTGGTGGAACTTTTTACTTCTGAAGGCTGTTCCAGTTGTCCTCCGGCGGACGCTCTGCTGAGGGAACTCGATCGAACCCAACCGGAGAACGGAGCGGAGTTGATCGTGCTCAGCGAACATGTGGATTATTGGAATCAGATTGGCTGGGCCGATCCCTTCTCAGCGAAGTTTTTCAGCGACCGCCAATCGGCCTACTCAGGGCGCTTCGGATTGGCCAGCGTCTATACGCCGCAGATGGTGGTCGATGGCACCACGGAGTTTGTGGGGAGCGATTCGCATCTCGCCAGCCAGGCGATTCGGAAGTCCGTGCCTCTGCAAAAAATCGCAATCAGAATTTCGAAGATCTCGCTGGACGCCTCGAAGACGCTCGAGGCACATATTGACACGGACGCCCTGCCCGAAACAGCAAAGTCCCGCAAGGCGGATGTGTTCCTGGTGGTGGCGCTGAACCATGCGGAATCGCAAGTGTTGCGCGGCGAGAACGGCGGTCGGCGATTGACTCACGTCGGCGTGGTTCGGAGCCTGACAAAAATCGGTACGATCGAAGCCGGAAAAAACTTTTCGCAGGACGTTCAGCTGAAACTCGATTCATCTACCGATCCCGGCAATCTGCGCGTCGTTGCTTTCATCCAGCAGCCTGGGCAGAGGCAGGTTTTGGGTGCAGCGCAGCAGGTGGTTCAAAAATAATTCGTTGGCAACCTTCGGCGGAATTTCTTTCGCGCACTGCGGTGCGAAGCTAACCGCAAAGAACGCCAAAAATTCCGCGGAGAGCGCAAAGAAAACCTCTGTTTCTTCTTCCCTTCTTTCTCTGCTAGATTAAGCGCCTCGGATCGCTACCAACCGGAGGAACCATGCGCATCGATCTGTTTCAGATGGAACGAACCCAGTGTCTGTACGAACAAGAAGTCGAATTCAATCTGTCGGAGAGCGGCGTTCTTCCCCTGCGCGTCAATGAAATCCTCCAGGGTTCGAAAGACTCAGCCGATTTCCTTTCGATCGGATTGAAGTATCCCGAGTCGGATGGTTCGGAAGAACTCCGCCACTACATCGCAGAGTGGTACGGCGAGGACTGCGAGCACGTGCTGGTGACTAACGGTGGCTCCGAGGCTAACTTCACCGCAGTCTGGGGATTGCTGGAAAAAGGCGATCACGCGGCCGTGATGCTTCCGAATTATCTTCAGACCTGGGGACTGTCTCGGGCGTGGGCCGCCAAAACGAAAGGCTTTTACCTGAAGGAATCGCGCGACCACGGCGGCAAATCGCGCTGGGCGCTGGATGTCGAAAGTCTCCATCGGGCGGTTAGCAAGAAGACGCGGCTCATCATGGTGACGAACCCTAATAACCCCACGGGCGCGGTGTTGGACCAGGAGGAGATGGACGAAATTGTGCGCGTCGCGCGCAAGGCCAAGGCCTGGCTGCTGGTGGATGAGATCTATCGCGGCGCCGAGGTGAGCGGGCCGCTCACGCCAACCTTCTGGGGAAGCTACGAAAAAGTGCTGATTACTTCCGGACTTTCCAAAGCTTTCGGATTGCCCGGGCTGCGGCTGGGATGGATTGTTGCCCCGCCGAAGACGATTGCGAAGCTTTGTACGTACCACGACTACACCACACTGACGCCGACGATCTTGTCCGACAGGCTGGCGCGCATCGTGATGGAGCCAGAACGGCGTGACCAGGTTCTGGAGCGTACACGCACCATCATCCGGCGCAATCTGCCGCGGCTGGAATCGTGGATCCATTCGCACGATGACATTTTCAGCTACATTCGGCCGGTGGCGGGGGCGATCACTTTCTTTCAATACAAGTTGCCGATTTCTTCCGCGGCGCTTTTTGAGCGGCTTCGCAAGGAGCGCTCGGTGCTGATTACCCCGGGAGACCACTTCGGAGTGGGCCGATACATTCGCGTGGGATTTGGATACGACGTGGATTACACGCTGCGTGGACTGGCTCGGGTCGATTTGACTTTGCAGGAATTGATGAAGAAGAGTGGCAAGGCAAAGGCTGTGCGGGGTGAAGCTGCGCGGCGCGGGGCGGCTTAAGTTTTGCGTTACCTCTGAGGGCGGGACGCCCTCAGGACAGCCAGCGGGACGCCGGCGCTACGAAATTCTTTCGCCGATGCCTTGGGCTTTGGCGCGTTCCAGGACTAGCGATGCGGCGGCTACATCTTGCACCCCTACGCCTGTGAGGTCGCAGACGATGATTTCGTCTTCTGAGGTGCGGCCCGGCTTCAGGCCGTTAGTGATCTCCCCTATCTCTGCGTAGATTTTCTCTTTTGTGATTACCCCGCGTTCGACTGCGTGATGGATTTCGCCCAGGCGCAGGCATTGCACGATGCTGTCGGCCACGACCTTGTCGGCGCGTGCCAGCACATCGACATCGAGTTCCTGCTTGTCGGGAGCATCGGAGCCAACAGCGATGATGGTTGCTCCAGGCTTCAACCACGCCGCCCGAACCAGCGGTTCGCGGCTGGCGGTGACCGTGATGACCAGGTCTGCGCCCTCTACCGCCGCCTGCACGGAATCGCTCACGGCGAAATGGCATGCTGAAATCAACCGGCTCTTTCTCAGTTCATCGGCACAGGCTTGCGCTTTATGTGGATCGCGTCCCCATATCCGAACCTCGCTGAATGATCTTTGGAGGGCGAGCATTTCCACCTGGTACCGCGCCTGGCCGCCGGTGCCGATCACTGCGACGGAAGTGATTTTTTTGCGTGCCAGATGTTTGGCGGCAACCGCGCCTGCCGCGCCGGTACGGAAGTCAGTAATGAATCCGTTATCGAGCAGAAATGCCGCTGGGGCGCCCGTGTTCGCGTCGAACACAACGACCATGCCATCGTTCGAGGGGAGACCCAGCTTTGGATTGCTCTCAAATCCCGAGACGATCTTTACGGCATAGTAAGGTCCCCGGTTCAGATATCCGGCTTTGATGTGAATCTCGCCCCGGTTGTGGGAGGCGCCGGCGTCAGGGATGTCGAGATGAATGACCGCGGGCAGTTGGGCCTGTCCAGTGGAGTAAGCGGCGAAGGCCTTTTCCATGGCGCTGATACAAGCACCGGCATCAAGCAGGACGCGAATTTCGGGTTCGCGCAGAATCAGCACTTCGCGGCTCATTGGCAAAAGCCTGGCATTTCCAACTACTGATTTGTGGGCGCGGCGGCAGGCTTCGGCTTTTCTCCGCGTTCACGCCAGCCTTCGATGATCAGATAGAGCACCGGAATGAAGAACAGATTCAGAATGGTGGAAACGAGCATTCCGCCGAATACTGTGGTACCCACCGAGTGGCGGCCGTTTTCTCCCGCACCCGACGCAACCACCAGCGGCACCACTCCGAGGATGAAGGCCAGAGAGGTCATGAGAATCGGGCGCAAGCGGATCCGTGCCGATTCCACCGCGGCTTCCAGCAATGGCATTCCGCTATGCCGCAACTGCTCGGCAAATTCGACGATCAGGATGGCGTTCTTGCTGGACAATCCCACCAGCATCACCAGTCCGATCTGGCAATAGACGTCGTTCTCCAGGCCACGCAACGACTGCGCCGTGAGAGCTCCCAAAAGCGCCACGGGTACCGCCAGCAGTACGATCAGGGGCAGAACGAAACTTTCGTATTGAGCGGAGAGCGTCAGGTAAACCACCAGGGTGCCGAGTCCGAAGAGAATCAGCGTCGTACTTCCGGAACTCAATTCTTCGAGCGACAGGCCGGTCCACTGGAAGGCGAATCCTTGCGGCAACACTTTCTGGCTCAACTCAGCCATGGCGTCCAAGGCCTGGCCCGAACTGAAGCCGGGAGCGGCGGAGCCATCAATTTCAGCCGAGCGGAAGAGGTTGTAGTGACTGATTACCTGGGGCGCGGTGGTCTGGTTGACGGAGACCAGATTTTCCAGCGGAATCATTCCTCCGCTGTCCGACCGCACATAGAGCTGCGTGATGTCCTTCAACTGGGCGCGGAACTGCTGATCAGCCTGAATATAAACCCGGTAGGAACGGTTGTTGAAGTCGAAGTCGTTGACGTACGCGGAACCCATGTAAATGCTGAGCGCATCCGTAATCTGTCCCAGTGGGACGTGAAGGCTCTTGGCCTTTTCGCGATCGATGGTGACCACAAATTGTGGATCGTTGGCGGTGTAGGTGCTATAGAGGCCGGTGAGATCTTTGCGGGCGCCGCCTTGACGGATCAGTTGCTGGGTTACGTTTGCCAGCTCTTCCAGGCTGTGGCTGCCCTGGTCCTGAAGTTCGTAGGCAAAGCCGCCGAACTGGCCCAGGCCCTGCACGGCGGGCGGAAGAAACGGAAGAACCAGGGCGCCGGAAATACCGAACAGGCGGCCGCGAATCCGATTCACGACGGCGTCGGCGGCGTGCGCGTCCCCTTTGCGCCGGGAATACGGCTTCAAGGGAACGAAGATCAGCGCCTGATTCGAGGCGCTGCCCGTAAAGCTGAAGCCGGCGATGGCGAAGATTCCCTCCACTTCCGGAACATCCTGAAGAATTCCCTGAACCTGCTGGCCAATGTGCTTGGTGTATTCGAGCGACGCGCCCGAAGGCGCCTGCACCGCAATGATGAAGTAGCCTTGATCTTCGTTCGGCACGAAACCCTTGGGCACGCGCTGGAAAACCAAAACGGTGAGACCTAGTGTTCCGAGGAACACCAGCGCCGCGATGAACTTGAAGCGCAGGATCAGGCGCAAGGTCCGCCGGTATCCCTCGGTGACGGCGTTAATAGCTCCGTCCACACGCTTAAAGAACCAGTTCTTTTCGCCGTGCTCACGGCCCAGCAGGATCGCGGACAACGCTGGAGTAAGGGTGAGGGCGTTGAAGGCGGAAATTGAAATTGAAAACGCGATGGTTAATGCGAACTGCCGGAACAGGATGCCGGTGGTGCCGGGGAAAAACGCTACCGGCACGAACACCGCGACCAGCACCAGCGAGGTGGCGATGACCGCTCCCGCGACTTCGGACATCGCGACCGACGCGGCTTTGTGAGTGTCGCGCTCGCCCTCCTGCAGGTGACGTTCGATGTTTTCGATGACGACGATGGCATCGTCCACCACCAGTCCGGTCGCCAGGGTGATGCCGAACAGGGTAAGAGTGTTGACCGAGAATCCCAACAGCTTCACGAACGCGAACGTTCCGATCAGCGAAACTGGAATTGTCACCGCCGGAATGATGGTGCTGCGCCAATCCTGGAGGAAGATAAAAATGACGAGGATGACCAGAACAACCGCCTCGATGAGCGTGGTGAGCACGTCCCGGATGGATTCGCCGACGGCTTCCGTGGTATCGAACGCGTTCTGATACTTCATTCCGGGTGGGAAATGCAACGACAACCGATCCAGTTCGGCAATTACCAGGCGGTCCACTTCAAGTGCGTTCGCGCTCGAAAGCTGAGTCACGCCGATGCCGACGGCGGCGCGCCCGTTGAACATCAGGTCTGAGCTGTAATCTTCAGCGCCAAGTTCGGCGCGGCCGACATCTTTCAGCCGAACCAGGGTGCCGTCGGAGTTTGTCTTCAGAATAATGTTCTCGAACTGTGCTGCTTCAGTGAGACGCCCGATGGCGCGTACGCTGATCTGAAAATCCTGCCCGGACTGGATGGGAGGCTGTCCCACCTGGCCGGCAGCGACGTCGACGTTCTGCTCCTGCAGCGCGCTCACCGCATCGGACGCGGTCAAACTACGGCTGGCCATGCGCACCGGGTCAAGCCAGAGTCGCATGGAATATTTGCGCTCGCCGAAAACGATTACGTCCGCCACCCCGGGTACGCGTTTCAGCGAATCTTTGACATAGACGTCAAGGTAGTTGCTCATGAAGAGCGGCGTGTACCGTCCCTCAGGCGAGAAGATGGCGGCGCCCAACACAAAATTGCTGGAAGCCTTCACGATGGTGATACCGGTGGCCTTGACTGCGTTCGGCAATCGTCCCTGGGCGGTGTTGACGCGATTCTGAATGTCGACTGCGGCCAGATCGGGGTCGCGGTTAAGGTCAAAGGTCGCGGTGATCGTGCTCACCCCGTTGCTGCTGCTGGTCGAGGTGATGTATTTCATCCCTTCGGCGCCATTGATCTGCTGTTCGAGCGGTACAGTTACGGCGCTTTCCACGGTTTGAGCGCTGGCTCCGACGTAGACACTGGTGACGGAAATCTGCGGCGGGGCCAGAGTTGGAAATTGCGCAATGGGGAGGGTAGGAATGACGGCCCCGCCGGCAAGAATGATGAGCAAGGCGCAGACTGTGGCGAAAACCGGGCGTTTTATAAAGAAATCAACGAACATTTAAGAGCGGACCTCGGGCGTCGGACTGCGCACTTCAGACTACTGGACTTCGGACCGGACACAACAGCTTGCCTCGGCGAATGCGTCATGCTGAGCTTGCGAAGCATCTGCCGTGAAGCGAATACCAACTCCGGGCCGAGATCGTCAAGCTGCGCGCACGATCTTTCGGGACTAAAGTCCCTCAGGATGACGTCAAAACAGGGTTAGTTTTTCCAAAGTCTGAGGTCTGAAGTCCGACGGCGGAAGTCCGACGCCCAACGTCCGCCTTCCGTCTTCAACCCTGCGGCAGTATCACGGGGGCGCCGTCGATCAGGAATTGAGTGCCCGAAACGATGATCTTGTCTCCCGGCTTGATTCCTTCCAGCACGACGTAGTTGTTGCCCGTCATGTCTCCCACTCGCAAAGGCTTCTGGTGCGCGACCGTCTTGCCATCCTGCTGCTCGGCGACGAACGCAAAGTATTGTCCACCCAGGCGCGAAACCGCGAGCACCGGAACCACGGTGCGGTTCTGCGATCCCCAGACGATGCGGGCGTGGATGAACTGGGCGTTGCGCAACTTGTCATTTGTGTTCGCGATTGGAGCCTTGGCCAGGACGGTCTGCGTGGTCGGATCCACCTGAGGCGAGATGAAGTTGATTCGACTCTCTGCCAGCACCGCGCCCGACTGGTCAACGATCTGCACAGGAAGGTTCGGCTTGAGCTGCCCAGAGCGCTCAATGGGTACGTAGACGTAAGCTTCGAGACTTCCGGGCTTGTCGACGGTGGTGAGGGGGGTGGAGGTTGTGACCCGGTCGCCCACGCGCACGGGAATGTCTCCAACGATTCCGGCGCTGGGTGCGGTCACGCGATAGTAGTGCAACTGCACGGATTCCTGACGAACCTGGGCCTGCAAAGACTGCACCTGGGCTTTGGACTGTTCCAGCGCAGTTTTAGATTGATCCAGTGCCTGTTTGCTGACCACTTTGGCATCGTAAAGCCCGCTGTTGCGGTCGAACTCCTGCTGGTCCCAAACCAGTTCGGCTTGCTTGGCGGCCAGGGTGTCTTCCTGCGTCTTGAGAGTCGCCTGCTGCTTGGCTGGGTCGATCTGGATCAGCGGCGCTCCCGCGGCCACGCGGCTGCCCGAATGCACGAAGATCTGGGTAATCACTCCTTCGACCTGCGGCATGATTACGGCTGTGTCGCGAGACTTCAGGGTCGCAACGTACTCCGTGGTGTCATTGACGGAAACCAGTTGAGCGGTTTCGACCTTCACCGGGATTCCGGGCGGACCCTGAGGCTGAGCTCCGCGCGCGGAGCGGTCGCTACATGCCGTGCTGATGACGGCCAGCATCAAAACGGCGGCCAAACCCGTTCCTGCGGAAAAACGGATCGATCGCTTGCGGAGTGTTGGCAAATCCATTTTTAAAGAGCTCCCACGAAGTACAGGCATTCCCTTACGACTGGAGGCCAAGGTAGCAGAGTACACGCGAACAGGGATTTTAGACTTGAAAGAGGTGGGAAAGATAGTCGATTGCGGAGTGTATCCGAGGGTGAGGACAACAGGCCGGATTTGGGAAGCCGGACTTGCGGCGCCTAAGTGAGCGTTTAGCGCTTGCGCGGCTTGGTGGCTTCCTGCATCTGCCGCTCTTCCGCCACGACGGCGACGTAGAGCAGGCCGAACGCCAGAACCACCATCATGAGGACGATCGTCATGGATCGAATGTAACGGTAACCATCCCCATCGCCAAGATCACCGCGGTACCCGCAGGGTAATACCACGACAGTGCTATACGGAAAGTGGGCGTCGGACCTCAGACCTCGGACGTCGCTTCTTAGTGGAAAGCGAGGGTCCGAGGTCCGACGTGCGACGTCTGCTACATTAATTGCGGATCATGAAACCAGCCCGCAGTTTTGCCAGTGACAACAATGCCGGGGTTCATCCCGAGATCCTGAAAGCCATTGCCGAAGCCAATCGCGGCCATGCGGTGGGTTACGGAGACGATCCTTACACGCAATCCGTGGTGCAGAAATTCAAGCGTCATTTCGGGGCGGATATTGAAGTCTTTTTCGTCTTCAACGGGACCGCCGCCAATTGCCTCAGCCTGAAGGCGCTGACCAGCACTTACCACGCGATCATCTGTGGCGAGGCGGCCCACATTTATACCGACGAATGCGGCGCTCCGGAGAAATTTACCGGCTGCAAACTTATTCCCGTCCCGCTCACCAACGGGAAGCTGACGGTTGAAGCAGTCAGTCATGCCTACCATGGCATTGACGATCCGCACCATGTGCAACCCCGCGTGATCTCGATCACGCAGGCCACTGAAGTCGGGACCGTGTACCAGCCTGCCGAAATCAAGGCTTTGGCGAAGTTCGCCCACGAACGCGGCATGTTCCTGCACATGGACGGTGCCCGCATCGCCAATGCCGCCGCCAGCCTGGGACAAACCCTGCGACAGGCTACGCGCGATCTGGGCGTTGACGTACTTTCTTTTGGGGGCACAAAGAACGGCGCACTCGGAGCCGAAGCTGTGATTTTCTTCGACCAGAAGCTTGGACAAGACTTCCTGTACCTGCGGAAGCAGGGCATGCAACTGGCGTCCAAAATGCGTTTTATCTCGGCGCAATTCGATGCCTTGTTTACCGGCGATCTCTGGCTCAAGAGCGCGCAACATGCCAACCGCATGGCTCGAATGCTGAAGAAGGAACTCGGCAAGGTTCCTTCGATAAAGATCGTTTACAAAGTGGAAGCCAACGGAGTGTTTGCCAAAATTCCACGGGCGGCAATTTCCAGGCTTCAGAAACGCTACTTTTTTTATGTGTGGAGCGAGCAACAATCGGTCGTGCGTTGGATGTGTTCGTTCGACACGACCGAGCACGATGTAAAGGACTTTGCCCGGTTTGTGGCTGAGACGGTGAAGGGCTGAATTGACGTCTTCAACGTAACTTGAAAGTGGCTGCATTTGTGACGGGTCCTTCAGCGACGGCGTCATGCCGAGCTTGCGAAGCCTCTGGCGTGGAGCGGCGAGGAAGCATTTTGGATGTGCTCGCCAGATCCTTCGGTACTGAAGTCCTCAGGATGACGCCATCTGAAGACTGCATTTCAAATTCCGCCACTTCAGCGTAACCTTTCGCCCTGCTGGGAATCTCATTTGCGGGGTAAACTGTCCCTCTTGAGTTCGCGACAGCGGAGGGCGGGGACAGCCGGCGGGACGCCGGCGCTACGAAGAACCAGAGAACCATGGATAAACCAATCGACTCTCGCAAGTTCAACAAGGTCTCCCGGCGCGAATTGCTGAAGCTGGCTCCGCTGCTGGCGGTTGGGGCATTTGCCATCCCCAAGCTACAAGAGCCGCTACTGAAGGCCGGGCTGGGTTTCAGCGATTGGGCTTCCGCTCGATTGTTTCGCAGCGGGCATCTGGCCACCATTTTTTCGGACGCCGAACTTACCCCATTCGATAAATTTCCCATCAATGGTTACGACGTAGAGGATCCGGGCGTCGATTTAGAAAAGTGGACCCTCACGGTGGCCGGGGCGGTGCAAAAGCCTGGAGACTACACTTTGGCGCAGATTCAAACGCTCCCAAAGAACAGGCAAAACACTCGCCACGTGTGCGTCGAGGGGTGGGACGTGATTGGTCGCTTCGGAGGAACACCGCTATCGGAGTTTTTGAAACTGATCGGCGCCGATACCACCGCCCGATTCGTCACCGTCGAATGCGCCGATGATTACTACGAGTCGCTGGACATGGCGACCGCCCTGCATCCCCAGACTCTGCTTTGTTATGAAATGTACGACCAGCCGCTTACGCGGGAGCACGGGGCACCGGTGCGCCTGAGCATTCCGACAAAGGTTGGTTACAAGCAGGCAAAGTATTTAACCGACCTTAAAGTCACGAATGTCCTGGAGCGGGTGGGCTACTGGGAAGATCAGGGTTACTCGTCGTTCTACGGTTTGTAAGCTGGGCCAGAACCTATATGACTGAAGCTGTCGTCGAAGTCGAATCGCCGAAAACCGGAGAGGTGGCGAAGGCCGTCTATGAGCATCCATGGGCGGTGCGGTTCTCGCATTGGCTGAATTCAGTTGCGCTGCTGGTGATGGTGGCCAGCGGCTTCCAGATATTTCGCGCCTTCCCCAGTTTCGGCGCGAAAATCCCGCAGAAGGATTTACTGCACTGGCCCAAAGCCCTCGCCTTGGGCGGATGGCTGGGCGGGGGCCTGCAATGGCACCTGACATTTATGTGGATTTACATCGCAACCGGCCTTTTCTACCTGGGTTATCAGGTGTTCAGCGGGAACTATCGCCAGGTGCTGTTCATGCCGCGCGACCTTCGCGGAGTCTGGCCCATGGCGCACTACTACTTTTTCTTTGGACCGAAGCCGGTAGCCCGCGAAACCTACAATCCACTTCAAAAAATGGCGTACACCTCAGTCCTTGGCCTGGGAGTTCTGTCGATCCTGACCGGACTTGCCGTGTGGAAGCCAATACAGTTTTCCTGGCTGGCGTGGATGATGGGCGGCTTTCACTGGGCGCGCATCTGGCACTTCGCGGTGATGTGGGCGATTCTTTTCTTCCTCCTCGGACACCTCGTCATGGTCGTCTTGCATGGATGGAGTAATTTTGCGTCCATGCTCACGGGATGGAAGAAAAATCCGGAGTACATCGAGCGCTGAAAATTTCTGTCGCGGCTCCCCTGGGGTCGTCATCCTGCGCTTGCGAAGGACTGGGCGTGGAGCGGCAGATTGCCGCGCAAAGTGCACATCCGCTGCGCGCCAGATCCTTCGGGACTAAGTCCCTCAGGATGACGGCGTGGTGGTTGACGCAGTCGTTGTGAACCAGCAGTTGGGCGCAGGATAATCGATGCTGCGACAAATGACAATTGCCGAGAGACCGGCGGACACCAGCCCTGAAGCGGAACAAGCGCTTATCCGGCGCATTTGCAATGGCAACTCCTCCCTCTTCGCCGAACTGGTCAAGCCCTATGAACGCCGGGTTTACGTCACCGCTCTCGCGCTCCTGCGCAACGACGCCGACGCGCAGGATGTGGCGCAGGAAGCCATCCTGAAGGCCTTTGCCAACCTGCGGCAGTTTCGCGGCGAGTCGCGATTCAGCACCTGGCTGATCCAGATCACGGTGAACGAAGCGCGCATGCGGCAGAGAAAGCAACATGCCAATCTCTTCGAGCCGATCGACGAATCGAAAGAGGATGATGGAGATTACGCGCCGCGCGACTTCGCCGACTGGCGGGAAATTCCTTCCGAAGCGCTGGAGCGCAGCGAAATCCGCGCCTTGCTGGCGCAGGCCCTTGCCAGCCTGGCACAGAAATATCGCGAAGTGTTTCTATTGCGTGACGTAGAGCACATGAGCATCGACGAAACCGCGGAGGTGCTGAATATCTCGATTGCCAGCGTCAAGACCCGGTTATTGAGAGCGCGGCTGATGCTGCGGGACATCCTTGCGCCCGCGCTGTCGGATGGCTGGTTCAGCCGTACGCCGTTCGGGAAAGGGAGCAAGCCATGGTAGTCAGTTGCGAACAAGTCTGGCGGGAAATCTCGAATTATCTCGACGGTGAGGTCAATCCGCAGCTTCGCGCCGCCATGGAAGCTCATTTTCGCGAATGCAAGCATTGCACCGCAGTGCTGGACGGGACGAAAAACGTGGTCCATTTATATGCCGACGATCGTCTGATTGAACTGCCTCCCGGTTTCAGTGAGGGTTGGCAAAAAAAACTGGCTGCATCCATGCCGCCCCCGCGCGGGACCGCATATGGATGGCTCATCGCAGTAGCCGCGCTGGCGCTGGTGTCCGGCACCTTTGCGTGGGCTCGATTGAGCTTGCCTGCATCCCCTGCCTTGCGATCCGAACTCGGGAAAACTGGCAGCGGGGTTCCGCCCGAAATGATGGTGGAAGTTGCCGGTGACGGCAAGATTTTTCACGTTCCCGGATGCAAGTATTTGCACGAACACGACGGCGCGGACAGGGGCGGGAAAATGCTGACCGCGGCCGAAGCGATTCGTGAAGGATATGTGCCGTGCGTGCGCTGCTTGCGGCAGTATTTGAATCCCCATACCGCTGGGCGGATCTCTCCACGGGATTATCTCGAGGATTTGAAGATGGAGACTAAGACGATCCCGGGCGGCAGGGCTTTGCCTCCCGAAGAACATCAAGGGGACTAGTTAATTTTCGGGGCGTCGTTGAAAGACAGGGCCAGGACACACATCAGCATGAGCTTGCGAACCATTTTGTTCATAAATCCTCCTGAGTTTTGCGCCGAATGTGACCTTGGCGTGGGGACTCTGATGTCTCGGTCAAATGGAAGTTACGAATTCGGTTGAAAATTCAGTCAAAAGACCCACCCTTGTTTTTGCAAACAAGGCGAAAAGAGAGTACGGCACCCGCACCCGGTGTGATTCTTTCCCCTGCTACAGGGAATCCCTCTGGCTACTGGCGTACGCCGACGAATAGAATCATCCTTAAGTTGGTTTGTAGTCTGTGTTTGGAGGTGAGAGATGTTTCATCATAGAAGTTTGACCGTCATTCTGGCCGTGGTCGTTGCCGTGGGTCTCGCCGGGGCCGAAGACCGGGTTCAATCTGAACTGAAATTCGTGGCGCATACCAAGGCGGATAAAACCGCAGGGGTGTGGGTTGATGGACAGTACGTGGGATATGTCAAGGAATTGAATGGCGACAAGAAAATCACATTATTGCCCGGCAAGCACGAGGTCATGGTGCGGCAGGCCTGGTACAAGGACTATGTCGATGAGCTCGTCCTGGAGCCAGGACAAACGACCATTGTGAATGTGGCGCTGCTTAAAGAGGCTAAGCCCAACACACGCGAGGCCACCGGAGAGCTGAAAATCTCGGCCACTCCAACTCGCGCCGCGGTGTTTGTAGACAATCAATTCGCGGGACACGTCGACGAGTTCGATGGCGCGAGACAAGGCATGCTGCTCACCCCGGGGCGGCACAGCATTCGGGTGGCGCTGCCCGGATACTTGCCGTTTGAAACCGTGGTCGACTTGCGGGCCCACCAGAAGCTTAAGATTCAGACCGAACTGGTCAAGGGCAGCATTACCGAGGCGGGGACGCTGGTGCATCAGCAGTAAGATAATTTCCCATTGAAAAGCGCATTGCGTCTGCCGCTAGCGATTCTGTCGATCCTTCTCGTTGGGATTGGCGGCGCAGTGCTCTTTCGTGCAGGGGCAGACGACAGACCTCACAGCATTCTGCTGAAATGGCAGCCTCCTGCGCCCGGACGCGGGCCGACAGTGACGGGTTACAAGGTGTTCCGCACTCAACCTGATGGAACGGCCGTTCCCGTTGCTTCCGTAAGGGCGCCAACCTATCTTGACACCGCCGTCAGTTCGGGGATGACTTACGGCTATTTCGTAAAATCCACGGACGCGAAGGGACATGAAAGCCCGCCTTCGAATTACATCTCCGTAACTGTGCCCTAGCGAATTTGGGTATTTCACCACGGAGGACACAGAGAACACAGAGGAAATCTTGGATTTTCTGATTTCCTCTGTGTCGTCCGTGTTAATTCAAGCCGGTTGAAGAATTTACAAGCTCCACGATATTTTTCCGAAAATCTGTAATCTTTGTCGATCTCGCGGTGCGCCAGTCGACGTCTAAGCAGAGACGGGATTAAATCAGGATGCCGACTCCAAATCAGAAATTATCCAAGGAGACTGACAATGCGATTTATGGTAATCGTAAAAGCCGACAAGAACAGTGAATCCGGAGTCATGCCGAGCCGCGAGATTCTGACGGCGATGGGTAAATATAACGAAGAGCTGGTGAAAGCCGGCGTCATGCTGGCGGGCGAGGGCCTTCATCCCACGTCGAAGGGCAAACGCGTCAAGTTTTCTGGCGGAAAACACACCATCACGGACGGGCCTTTCGCCGAGAGCAAAGAGCTGATCGCCGGCTTCTGGCTATGGCAAACAAAATCGATGGCTGAGGCTGTCGAATGGCTCAAGCGCAGTCCATTCGACGGCGGGACAGAGATCGAGATTCGCCAGGTGTTCGAGGCAGACGACTTCGGCCCGGAAATGACTCCCGAACTGAAGGAACGAGAAGAGCGCCTGCGCAATCAGATATCTGAAAAGAAATAGCCATAAGAAAAGCCGGGCGCCCCATCCTCCTTTCGCTTTCTATGCGAAAGAGGATGGGGATTTTTGTTGTGATTCAAAGATGAAATTTCGCGGCGCTGGACTTCGATAGTCGCGAAAAGTTTGAGAACCTGTTCCGCAATTGTCGATTCCATCGCACCCGGTTCGACGTACCAATAGAACGAAGAAAACATCAATGCAGAAGGTGCGGAAATGACAAAACATCAAAAGACTACGGAGAGCGTGAAATCCATCTCGGGAGGGATTTTCGTCGGGATCGGACTTCACATTTTGTCGGGAAACCTGAGTGGGGATGCAAACCATCTGAGACATCTGCTGGACGTCCCGGGAGGAGACGCTCTCGGCATATTGCCTTCCTTCACGCTCGCGGCCTCGCAAGCAGGGCAGGCCTATGCTCTGGATCACGCCAGGTTTCTTGACGGTATCCTGTATATGTTGGCATCCCTGTGGCCTATTCTTCTGGTTCTCGTTGGGGCGGTATTGTTGCGGAATGTTTTGACCGATAAAGTGAGAGTAGTGCCGGTTCCGGATCAATATTTTCCGAAGGAAATATTTCCAAAAAAAGGGGCGGGATGTCGATTTCGCTGCCCTTCGTTCGACGTCTAGATAGAGCCAGGGTGATCCGGCAGAAGCTGTCCGGAAACTCGGTTCTTAAATCGAAAACTCATAAGGAGATCGAACCATGCGATTCATGATGTTGGTCAAGCACCCCGAAAACCAGGGCAATCCGCCGCCGGCGCTTATGGAGGCGATTACAAAGATTGCCGAAGATGCGGCAAAAAAAGGCAACATGCTGGGCAGTGGCGGACTTGCGCCGACGGCGCAAAGCGTGCGAGTACGGGTTTCCGGAGGCCAGGTGCGTGTGATTGATGGGCCGTTCACCGAGGCCAAAGAAGTGGTGGGCGGTTATGCGCAGTTTGAATTCAAATCGAAAGAAGAGGCGGTTCAATCGGCGATCGACTTCATGGAACTGCACCGGAAGCACTGGCCGGGATGGGAAGGCGAGACGGAGGTCCGTCAGATGTTTGGACCGGAAGAGTGTGCACCCAAGAACTGACTTCGCCGACTGCTTTTTAGAGGGGCAACTCGGGATTTTTCCACGGCCCTGACTATTTTCTCGGCGCGACGGTGCGGTGACGGTAATCATCCCCCACCCTTTTCACGAAGAACGCGAAAGAGGGTGGGCACCCGTCTCTTCTCGCAGCACCATCGGCATGACACGCCGCATCTGGCAGCAAGTTCTAACCCGGCTTGCGCGGAGCGATTAAAGATGATGTGATCGGTGGAGGTGACGGCTACCGACACACATCGAGCGATCGACGCAGTCTGGCGAATCGAATCGCCTCGGCTCATCGCTGGGCTGACCAGAATCGTCCGGGATGTTGGCGTGGCCGAAGACCTCGCTCAGGATGCTCTGGTTGCCGCGCTCGAACAGTGGCCCAAGGCGGGCGTTCCCGATAACCCGGGCGCCTGGCTCATGGCCGCCGCCAAACATCGCGCCATCGACTACTTCCGCCGCAACCAGCGGCTCGACCGCAAGCACGAGGAACTCTCTCGCGAAGGCATCGTTCAAAAGGTGGGTCTGCGCGAGGTGCGGGCGGGTGAGGCCCAGATGGACGAACTCGAAGCTTCTCTGGATGACAATGTCGGCGATGACCTGCTGCGACTGGTATTCATCTCGTGTCATCCCGTGCTCTCGACCGAATCGCAGGTCGCGCTCACGCTGCGTCTACTCGGCGGGCTGACGACTGACGAAATTGCGCGGGCCTACCTTGTCCCGGAGCCCACGGTTGCGCAACGAATCGTGCGCGCCAAGCGAACACTCTCGGAGGCGCAGGTTCCGTTTGAAGTTCCGCGCGGAGCTGAACTGGCGGCGCGCTTGTCATCGGTGCTCGCGGTCATCTACCTGGTTTTTAATGAAGGCTACGCCGCCACAGCCGGCGATGATTGGTTGCGTCCCGCGCTCTGTGAGGACGCTCTGCGGCTGGGGCGCATTCTGGCCGAACTAGCTCCGCTAGAACCCGAGGTGCACGGCCTGGTCGCACTGATGGAAATCCAGGCGTCGCGTTCACGGGCGCGGGTGGGCCCGTCGGGAGAGCCGATTCTCTTGTTGGATCAGAACAGGGGCCACTGGGACCAACTGCTGATTCGCCGCGGACTGGCAGCGCTTGAGCGATCTGAAAAGTTGCGTGCTGGAAAAACACGCAGGTTGCGCGGACCGTACCTGCTACAGGCCGAAATCGCCGCCTGTCATGGCCGGGCGCGGACTCCGGAAGAAACGGACTGGGCACGCATCGTGGACCTTTACACTGAACTGGCTGAAGCTGCACCGTCGCCCGTCGTCGAGTTGAATCGCGCGGTGGCTGTGGGAATGGCATTCGGTCCTGCCCGTGGACTTGAACTGGTCGAGAAACTGACCTCGGAGCCGACGATGGAAAAATATCATCTCCTACCCAGCGTGCGCGCCGACTTTCTCAAGAAACTGGGCCGGTTGGAGGAAGCCCGCGTGGAATTCGAGCGCGCGGCGGACATGACCCGCAACGTCCGGGAGCGCGCTCTGCTGCTCGAACGGGCGAGATCCTGCACTGCGAACTAAACCGGTTATGTGGGGCGGACACTCTTGTCCGCCGTCTTTGAATTTGATTCTGCGGTCAGGATGAAGATCAAGACGAAAGCAAGATCAAAACCAAATTTGAAGATCCAAACCAAATTCAAGATCCAAACCAAATTCAAAGGCGGCGGACAAGAGTGTCCGCCCCACACGAAACCGGAATCAGGGCTTTTGAAGGTTCGGCGTCAGTTTACGGATCAGAAATTCTTCGATGAGATTGGCGCCGGCGGTCGCGCCGATTCCGATGGCACCGCCTTCCAGGGTCAATCCCACTCCATCACGGTCCTGCTCGGGATAATAAAGATTCGAGATCGCGCCTGCGGCTAGATTTCCGCCAATGCTCGAATAATTTGGCTGCCAGCGACCATTGTCGCCTTTGCAGACTACCGACATGGCAATCGCGTACAGAATCCGCGACCGTTTACTGCCGGTGCCTTTATAGAAATAGCGCGGATCTTGTTTCAGAAGGGATGGCAGAATGGCGCTTCCGATGTACGTGCCGGAAACGAAGTTGGCGTAGGAAGCGCCGTAGCGCTTGCCGTATCCCGCCGCCCCCTGGCCGTATCCGCTGAACTGGTCCTGCGATTGCTGAATTCCCGCAATAACTCCAATCAACACAAAGCTGACCGGATCCACCGTCGTCTTCCAGGCCAGACCGAATTTCTGTTTCGAGGTAAGGGGAACGGGATGGGGATCATAGCTGACGTAGAAATTTGGGATGAAGCCGAGCACGCGCTGTTTCTCCGCGTCCTCAACCTGCTGCTGGGCCACTTCGATTTGCGACAGCCCAACCTGCACTTCGGTCAACGCAGTCGCGACGATCAACGCGATCGGCGGGACGGTGTAAATCTCTCCAGAATGCAGCGTCCCTGATGACGATTGCGGCGCAAAGCTTGCCGCGGTGACGGTTATCTGGAAAGACCCGGGGGCGACATTTGCAAAAGAGAAAAGCCCGTCGTTATCGGACAGAGCCTCCTGAAAGGAAGGCTGACCTGGATGAGCAAGCCGAACGTGGGCGCCTGCGATGACCGCGCCGGTGCGATCTACGACTGTCCCTTTAACGGTCCCCGCGGATGACGCACTCGTTGACTGAAGCGTTGATGACTGAAGCGTCGACGACTGAAGCGCTGATGACTGGAGCGTTGTTGACTGTATTGGAATTGCCTTCACCGGGTCTTGCTGAACCTGCGCATCTGCTGGAGGAATGCTGCTGAGGAAAATCAGACCTAGCCACAGAAGGCTACGATATCCAAGAACAGAAGTTCGGAGAAACCGAAGAAGCACTCTGCCGCACAAAACTTTTTTCGACGAAATCACGACAATCCCAGTATCCCTGTAATACACATCTGATTCAAATAACTAAAGATTACCTCACCAGATTGCGGATTTACGACGATCGATTCTTTTTCACTGTGAAATTTTAGTTCGCGGCACGAAGTATTCGTCCCCGGATTTTCCTTCGTGATCCTAGTGTTCCTTCGTGGTTAAGGTTTTCGTAGATCCGTCTAGCGCAAACCGTACATCGCGACTCCATAGGTTGTCCCTACATAGACTCTGCCGTTTGCAATCGTGGGAGTGATGTATTTATTGCCCGGGCCGGGCTGGTCTTGCGTAAAGGGAGCCTGATTGGTGTTGTACAACTCTTTTGAAAGATCGGTGGCGTCGTAAGCGTGCAGGATCGCGGAGAAACCGTTTTCTACCGCCCACACGACGGCGTCTTTTGTGCCATTGGCGGAAATACTCGGAGTGGCGCCCGGATAGGCAAACACGTTGCCGGTTTTGCTGGCCGGCGTAGTGGGGAATTGCGCATTCTTCAAAGTAAAAGCCTTGATCCGGTCGTTCACGCCCCCGTAGTACACGGTGCCGTTGAAGTAGGCGGGCGTGGAGAACACCGGACCGGGAAAGAAAGAACTGATTTCCTGGACAATCGCGTCGCTCGACGGATTGTATTTCCCCATCGCGTCCCGATTGACCAGGTACAAGTTGGAATCCTTGCCAGCGCCCACGGCAAGATGCCATGTCTTCCCCGACGAATCGGTCAGATCAGGCAGCAAGATCGTCCCGCCCGAACCGAGGTCTCGATCGTTGTCGTTTTCCTCCTGCTGGTTAGACATCTCAAAGTAATCGCTCACCGCCAAAGATCCGTTTTGGATCGACAACTTGAGAAAACCATTTCCGAAATTGCCCTGGCTGGGAAATCCGTTCGCATCGAGCGTGGTATCGAAGGTGCCGTTGCCGTCCAGCAAATAAATATTGCCCTGGCTGTCCGCCGCCGGACCGCTGCCGCTCATCCATATGCCGCCATAGCTGCCGTTGGGAGTAACGTTCAAGACGCTGGCCTGGTTGAGGGTGGTCGCATCGTACCCGATGATCCAGCCGGTATAAGGCCGCTGATCGCAATGCGACGCCCATGTCGTGTAGACAATGCCGTTCGACAGAAGCAGAGCGGCCCGGTCTTTATATTGCGCCGGGTCGAAGATCACGCTGCCTCCGACACTGTTGTCCCCCTGCCCTGGAAAGGAGGCGGTAATAGTCTTCGGGCCACCAAACAGTTCAGCCCCGGTAGTGACGTCCAGTGCATGCAGCCGTTGAAAGTAATGTCCCGACGAATCCAGCGACATCGCGACCACATAAATCGCGCCGTTCGGACCCTGCTTGCGATCGATCACCGGTGTCGACGTAATCCCGATCTCAGGATTCACCGCCTCGCCACATGCCCGGGGATCGCTGGTTCCCTCCCCGGTTCCCAATAACGACACGGTCCACAAGTACTGTCCGTTATTGGCATCGAACGCGTAGACGCTGGCATGTTCCGTGGCGACATAGAGCACGGCACGAATTCCCTGCCCCGGAATTTTCACATTGGAAAGATAGAGAGGCTGCGCGTCTACTTTGCCGTCCACGGTAAAAAATGCAAGCTTCCCAAAACCCGGCGTGTGCACGTTCGCGGGAGTCAAGATGGCTTCGTTGGAGGTTAGTCCGGTGCGAGCGTTGTCATTGTGAAAGGTCACCATGTCGACCGCGACGGTGCCTGAATTCACGGATGGAGTTTTCGACGACAGGCAAGAAGTCAGCGGCAGCGCCATCAATATAAGGCACACCGCAACCCCGAGCGCTCGGAGACGCACTAGAATTTTCATGATCCTTTGGTAAATTGCCCAACGGCTGGCAGGAGAATTATGCCAAGGTCGTGGGTTTGCGACAAGGATGATTTCATCGCCTTTACTCACCTTTACAATCGGATCTGAGGAGGGCTTGCGAAAGTCCTCCCCGACCCACGCTTATCCGTGCTTCAAGCTTCGGTGCGGTTGAAATTCACCACTGCACTAATTCGACCCGGCGATTCTTTGCCCTTCCGGTTTCGGCTTCATTGGATGCGACCGGAGCATAAACCCCACAGCCGAATGAATCGAGACGGGATGCCCCAATGCCGTATTTGGCGGTGAGTTCCGACACCACGCTGGCGGCACGGCGGTGGCTCAAGGCGAGGTTGTAGTCAGCCTTTCCCTGGTTGTCCGTGTGTCCGACAACATGCAGGCGAAGTGTGGGCTCGTTTTTCATTAACTTCGCGATTTCGGCCAACGCCGGCTGCGATTCGGATTTAACTGCGTCCTTGTCCGTATCGAAGTACAAACCGTAGACCGCGACCTGGCCTGAATCGTGAATTGCCTGTTTCATGTCGTCGGCGTTCAGAAATGCCATTTTCTTTTCCAGAACGTCCGGAGAAACCACTACCAGTTGCGCGAGCACCCGCCCTTTCTCCACTCTGCCCTGCAGGCGCTCGGGAATGACTCCATCCTTGTATGCGGTCACGAACACCAGGTAATAACTGGGCTTGGCATCTCGGGTTTGACCCACCATCAGGCGTTCATCCGTAGCGTCATAGCTGAGAATCTGGCCGAGATCGCAGTCATTGTCGACCTTGTCAAAGGTGCTGCCAAAGTCGCCCGGCTGCCCGGTATCCTTCTGATACTGAATCTCAATGCCCAAGCGCTGAAACTCCTGCTTGTAGTTGCGGAATACCTCTGCCGGCGTTCGCCCGGCCGGAGCCAGGTAAGTGTAATAACTTACCTGGCCTTCGACCGGCTTGCTCTTTTCGTAGACCGGCGGACTGAAATTCGTAGGTGGGCCAAGCGGCATCAGGTACTCATCAAACATGGGCGCTCGATAGCCAATTATTTCGCTTCCCTCGTAACGTTTCATCCCCGTGGGGTCTTTGGAGTTGGGCAGGTCCTGAGCCGCGCTGGTGAGGATCGCACCTGAAAACAAAATGCATAGGGCAGGTATTATTTTGAGAGCTCGATTCAATGTGCCTCCTTAATTTTCATACGCCGGATTTTCAAGATCTGACTCAGTTCTTTGCAGCCGTTGAGCCCGGTTTGACCTACGTCTCTTGATCACCCGGAGTCATTCATGTAACGCCAGACGGTATCCTTGTCATGGTCAATGGGCATAATCGCGATTCTGGCGAACGGGCGTCCAGCGCGATCCAATGTACAACATTGCTGTTTACCGCCGTGGAGACTGGTGAGATACTTCCCCCCGGTCTGAGGAGGCCCAGCCCTGGTCTCGGTAAAAAGGCGCCTCTCGTCTGCAATCCTCTCGAGTCAGGTTTCAGCACGCCCATATGCCGATTTAAGCAATTGACGTGTGGAGGCTACTTGGAAAAACCGACACATCGCGTTCTCATCGTCGATGACTTCGAACCGTGGCGCCGTTTCTTGCTTTCGCGTCTTCTGAAATGGCCGCCATTGCAGGTTGTGGCGGAGGCACGTGACGGACGGGAGGCAGTTCAGAAGGCACAACAACTGCAACCCGATCTCGTTCTTCTGGACATCGGTCTTTCCATCATGAACGGGATCGAGGCTGCGAGGCAAATCCGGCAGCAGGCGCCGAACGCGAGGATTTTATTTTGCAGCCAAAATCTTTCTCCCGAGCTTGCGGAAGAGGCGTTGCGGACGGGCGCTGGAGGCTACCTGGTCAAGTCTGACGCCGCGAGCGATTTGTTGTGCGCCGTGACCTCCGTCATTCAGGGCAAAAGCTTTGTGAGCCGTTCGCTGGCGGGGCCGACTTTTGCTGGAACTTCCGGTTCTCGCATGGTTCGTGAACAAACACATGTCGCGCAATTTTATACAGATGATGCGGTTCTGCTGGACGAGCTTGCGGCATGGTTTGGCAGTTCCCTGGTTGAAGGACAATCGGCCGCCGCCATCGTGACGGATTCTCATCGAAGCGGTTTGGAGCGGCGATTGCTCGCGCAAGGCGTTGATGTGACCGAAGCGACACAAGATGGGCGGCTTTGCATCCTCGACGCCGAACAGGCCTTGAGCGAGTTCATGGAGCCAAGTGGACCGGGCCGTGGGCGGTTTCTTTCGCAATTCGGAAATAGGCTGGGCACGCTACAAGCCGCCGCTCCGGCGAAACGCAGCGCAGTCGCCGTATTCGGCGAAATGGTCGCCGTATTATGGGCACAGCGAAAGTATGACGCAGCAATTCGGCTGGAGGAGTTGTGGAATGAACTTGCCTCGACCTGTTCGTTCCACCTCCGTTGTGCGTATCCAGCCAATACATTTTGGGACGGATCTACACTTGTTCACTACGCTGAAATCTGCGCTCTACACTCAAACGTGGTTTCCGCGTTTTAGGCCCTCAGAGTCTCGCCTGGCTTTGGAAGGTAACTGTGCCCGATCGAGATCCCGATGGCAGAGACATCGTCATGAAAATCGCCCAGACCTTCATCTCGCACCAGCCGCATCCTGATTCCGGTTCAACATGGCTGGTGGTCTGCGTAACCACCGGATTGTCGTACCTCGTCCCAAAGCTGGCGGCGGTTCTGATTTCGAATCCCCAAACAGTGTGGCCGCTATGGCCAGGGTGCGCGATTCTGGTAGCTGGGTTGTTGTTGGTCCGCTTCAAGGTCTGGCCGTTGCTCATGGTTGCATCCTTTGCCGGATTTGCTCTGGCAGACCAGCAGGCGGGCGTGCCGCTGAGCGCAATTGCCTGGTTCATTCCGGGCAACACCGTCGAAGTCCTGATTGCGGCACTTGGTCTCAGATATTGCTTCGAAGGTGTGCCCCGGCTCAATAGTGTGAAGACTCTGGCCACCTATTCATTGTTTGCCATCGTGCTGGGGCCGCTCGGAGGAGCATTTCTAAGCGCCCGGGGCATCAGCCATGTCTATTGGACGGGCTGGAAGATTGGTTATTTGTCCGAGGTACTTGCCTTCGTCACTCTGGCCCCAGCCCTGTTGAGTTGGGTAAGCGAAGGGCGTGCATTGATGCGAAGACCTCGTGCCTTTCACTTCGAGGGTGTGATACTCATCGTGGGACTGAGCATGGTGAGCTTCATCGTGTTCACTCTCCCTGAGAACAGCCGATCGCCAGCACTGTTCTACACCCTGGTGCCCTTTCTGCTCTGGTCCGCACTGCGATTCGGATTGCTGGGGGTCAGCACTTCCCTGATCGCCGTAACCTGTCTATCGATTTGGGGCGCAGTCTTTGGCCGGGGTCCGTTTTCCAACCTCGTCCCCCTCGCCAACCCATTACCCCTGCAAATGTTCCTGATTTTCGCTTCGATTCCTTTCATGGTTCTGGCCGCCCTCGCTGAGGAACACGAACAGTCTGCGCTTGTAGTTCGGGAGAGCGAAGAACGCTTCCGGCTCGTGGCCAACACGGCCCCGGTAATGATCTGGACGACCGGAACTGACCGGCTGTGTACCTACGTCAATCAACCATGGCTGGACTTCACGGGCCGGCTCCTGGAGGCAGAGCTGGGAAACGGCTGGGCGGACGAAATACACAACGAAGATCGGAAGCGCTGCCTGGAAACCTACTCGCAGGCGTTTGATCGGCGCCAGCCGTTTGAGATGGAGTATCGCGTCCGCCGAAAAGATGGAGAATACCGCTGGGTTCTCGATATCGGTGTGCCAAGATTCAACCCGGACGGCAATTTTGCCGGCTACATCGGATCTTGCCTGGACATTACCGATCGAAAGCTCGCCGAAAAATCGCTTGCCAGCATGGGCCGCCGCTTGATCGAGGCTCATGAAGAAGAGCGGACATGGATTGCGAGAGAACTTCATGACGACATCGTGCAACGGATTGCACTGCTCGCTATCGAATTAGAACAGTATGATCACCTGGTTCCGGGGTCGGTGGTCGATGCGCACGGAGGCCTCCGGCATGCGCGCCAGCTCGTCTCCGACCTCGGCAAAGACATTCAGGCGCTGTCGCATCGTCTACACTCCTCGAAGCTTGAATACCTTGGCCTCGTGGCCGCGGCCAGAAGTTTCTGCCACGAGTTGTCCGCGCAATCCAATGTTCGAATTGAATTCGACCATTCGGACATACCGCCGGCAATTCCGAAGGAAATTTCGCTTTGTGTATTTCGAGTCCTTCAGGAGGCGTTGCACAATGCGGTAAAGCATAGCGCCGATCAAAACTTCAGGGTGGAATTGCGCGGCACAAAAGAAGGAATCAGTTTGGCTGTGCGGGACTCAGGAATTGGGTTCGATTGGCAGGACGCGATGAATCATCAGGGGCTGGGCCTGATCAGCATGCGGGAGCGCCTCCACCTGGTGAATGGAGAATTATCCATCCAATCCGAACCCGGTCGCGGCACCACAATCCAGGCTCATGTGCGCCTCGAGCGCGAAGATCATCCTCCGGTAATCGTCCAAGCCTCTTAGCTGGCTGCCCCAGAAAAAGGTCAGCAAGTCTGAAGAACCTAGCTGAAGTGATTGGTCGTTCCTAGCGGACGATTTTCGAACTTTTCTGTTTAACCCCGATGTTTTGAACTAACCCCTTCAGCGGTTTAAGATTGAATTACGCCGAAAGGTTCCACTCTGGCAGACGATTTCCGAACCCGCCACCACTTACTAAGTCAATAGCACATGGCCAGACGCGCGCGCATCAGTTCGCAGAGATCCCCGGAAGCTTAAGGAACTCAGGATACACGACCACGTGCTCGTTCTTTTCGTTCTCTATGACCTGAGCGAAGGTGGCGTCGATCTCGGCCTGCGGAGGACGCAGGGCATTCCTGTCGGCGACGCTCGTCTGGCGGACGAACAGGACGATCTTTTGCCAACCAGCAGGAGTTGGGAAGATGTACGGCCCGGCTCCGCCCATCTTTTTGTAGGGCCAGATGTTCCATCCAATGTTGAACTTTTCAGCCAATTCAACATGGCCGGTTTCCACGTCGACCTTCGAGTCGTAGATCTCACCGGAGTAGAGCGGTACGTTCCACTTGGTGCGATAGTCGAGGAACTCCTGAATCCACTCCATGGTGGGGTTGTTCCCGTCGGTATGAAAGACGTAGGTGGTGTTGTTGTCGAACGGCTTGCCAAACTCGATGAAGGTGCCATGGCAAGCTGCCTGCAACATGAGCATGTGATGGGTATCGACCTCGCGGACGGCCGCCGTCACACGACGGTACTCCGGCTCGACAAGATTCTCCATCGTGAGGTATCCGGGCCAGAGCAACGGCTCATTCAAGAGATCGTAGCCCAGGATCGTCGGATCGTTCTTATAGTGGTTTGCGACCCGCTTCCAAAGTTCATTTACAAGCTTCTGCTCACCGGCGTCCTTGAGCAGCCACGGGTATTGAGAACTATCGTCCGCCGCGGCTGCCGTGAATCCGCCGACGCCTGACTCAAAGTTCAGGATGAGATACATATGGTCCTGACGGCACCATTCGGCCAACTGGTCGATGAGTTTGAATCCTTCATCATCGTCAGTACTGAAGTTTTTGCCGTGCAATGGAACACGAATGGTGTTGAATCCGGCTTTTGCGAGGCGATCGACGTCTCCCTTGGAGACAAAGTTCTGGCGCCACTGCTGAAGAAACTCCCTTGCATGCGTGGGGCCCAGAAGAGCTTCGAAGTTCCACTCAATATCACTTTGTGACGAGCTGCGGTCGCCGAAACCCCAGAAAGAGCCTTCCAGCACAAACCAGTTTGCCATGCTGATCCCGCGGATACGGAGCGGCTTCCCGGAGCCGTCCACGATCTCAGTCCCCTGGGTGTGCACGTACTGTGCATGGGCCGCCAAAGATCCAATCAGCAACAACAAACAGCAAAAGACATTCAGGCGTCGAAAACGCAAAAAGGATTTCCTCCCCAATTAAACTGCCGATGCTACCACAAGGCCAGGTGTAGGTGAATCAGACCAATTGGCGTTTTGAGGGCGCTTTATGAAGCGAAAAAAACCGAATCAACGAGATTCGACCACATTCGGGATTAGAGGAATGGAGGTTAAAATTCTTCCGGCCCAGGGTCAGCCTGCCCATACAACAGAGCAACGACGGTTCATAGTGAGAAGTCGGCTTATGGGAAGTGATCGTCGATTGCTCCCAGATGAAGGGCAAACCGGAAGTAATCGCGTATTGGTCGGGGCGAGAGGATTTGAACCTCCGACCCCCTGGTCCCGAACCAGGTGCTCTACCAGGCTGAGCCACGCCCCGACGGTTGGTTGGCTCATCGATTTTACTACACGTTCTCTTTCATCACTCGTTTGAGGTTGGCTGGCGGTTCGTGGCTGCCATTTTCTTGAACATCACGTGAAGTGTTGAACGTCAAAATCAAGGGCGGCGGGCGGGGGCGCCTACCCTACATTGAAGCCGGGCTATCTGTTGCTGCGGTCAGGTTTGCATGGAGAGCGGGCTCGCCTGGTGTGAGCAAGATCTGGCCTGGATCGACGAAGAGCCATGCTATCGCTCCGATGAGGCACAACGCTGCGGCCACGAGGAATGAAGCTGTCCAGCCGAAGTGGCTGGCGATCAGCGGCGTGAGCCAGGCGGTGAACCATCCGCCGACCTGAGCGCCCATGTTCATGAATCCGGAAACCGATCCTGACGATGTGCCGGCCAGGTCGGCAGTGACTGACCAGAAGGAACTCTGGGCCAGATACAACGCCCCTGCGCCGCCTGCGAGTACCACGCTGGCGAGACGGGCGCTCTCGACTTCAGAGCCCAACACCAGAAACACGGCCGCCAGTGCGATCACCACCGATGCGAGATAACAGCGACCGATCCTGGCACCGTATGCGCGCGTAAGCCGGTCACTGAGCGCGCCGCCGAGAGCACAGCAAATCGCCATCGCAAGAAACGGAAGCATGGCGTAGAACGCGCTCGACTTCAGATTCAGTCCGCGCACCTGGGCGAGGTAGGTGTAGAACCAGCTGAAAAAAATCCAGGCCACATAACCAAACGAAAAATAGCTGATGGTGATCGCCAGCACTTCCCTGCTCTTGAAAACCGTTTTCCAAGGGATGAGCCTGCGGGCGCGGACTTTGCCATCCGCCGACGGAGGAAGTCCGGAACGAATCAACGCCAACTCGGAAGGGGAGACGCCGGAATGCTCTTCCGGATTGTCGCGGGCGGCAAGGAACCACACCAGTCCCGCCACCAGCCCGATCACGGCACAAACCCAGAACGAAGCTCTCCAGCCGTAGCGCAGCATGACGTATGTGATCAGCGGGGGAGAAAGGCCGGCGCCCGCGCCCACTCCCGCGAAGATCCAGCCATTGGCGATCCCTCGTTCCCGCGAGGGGATCCAGCGCGAGACGAACTGGTTGGAGGCGGGATAAACGACTGCCTCGCCAGCTCCAAACAGGAAACGGATGAAGACGAAAATAAGCAACGCGCCCCTGATGCCGTGTGGAACGGATGCGGTAAGCGCGGTGAAAATGCCCCACCAGACCACGCCGGCAGCGAGGACCCGGCGCGGTCCAAAGCGGTCGGCCAACATTCCTCCCACGGTTTGGAAGAGGGCGTACCCGGCCAGGAAGGAGCTGAAGACCCATCCCAATTGAACGTTGGTCAGGTGGTATTCGCTGGCAATCGAACTGCCTGCGATTGAAATATTCACCCGATCGAGAAAGGCGACGGCGCTCAGGACGAAGAGCCAAAAGATGAGGAACCAGCGGACACGGCTGGTGCTGGGAGTCATCGTGTTTTTTCTCCGGGCTTCATGCGTTGAATCCCAGCTCTGGAACCCCAGCTCGCGGCGTGCTTCAGCGAGGGCGTCATGCTGAACCTGTGAAGCATCTTACGTGGAACGGCTATGACAAAAGGCCAGCAAACGTGCAGGCGCCCGGCAGATCCTGACTAAAGTCCCTCAGGATGACGAGACCTGGAGATCGCGTTTCAAATTCAGCCGTTACTGCCTATTTGTAATCTTTGACTTCCTGCCGTGATTCTCCGAGACCTTCGATGCCCAACTCGACGACGTCTCCAGCGTTCAGAAAGACAGGTGGGTTCATTCCCAAACCCACTCCTGCGGGCGTTCCGGTGCTGATCACGTCTCCGGGAAGCAGCGTCATGAACTGGCTGACATATGAGACCAGCGTGGGAACGTCAAAGATCATGTTGGCCGTGGAGCTGTTCTGGCGCATGGTGCCGTTCACTTTGAGCCACATCTTGAGATTGCCGGCATTCGGAATCTCGTCCGGCGTGGCGAGGAACGGGCCGAGGGGAGCGAAGGTGTCCGCGCTCTTTCCTTTCACCCATTGTCCGCCGTGCTCGAGCTGGAAGTTGCGCTCGGAATAATCGTTGTGCAAAGCATAGCCAGCCACGAAGTCGAGAGCGTTTTCCTTGGACACGTACAAAGCCCGCTTGCCGATGACGACGGCAAGTTCCACTTCCCAATCCACCTTGGTTGAGCCCTTGGGGCGCACCAGAGTGTCGTTCGGTCCCACCAGAGAAGTGGTGGCCTTGAAGAAGATGACTGGTTCTTTCGGAATCTCCGATTTCGTTTCAGTCGCATGATCTCGATAGTTGAGTCCGATGCAAACGATTTTGCTGGGCCGAGCGACCGGAGGTCCCAGGCGTACCGAAGGCGCGACTTTCGGCGCCGATGCTGCGTTTTTCTGCAGCCAGGAATCAAGCTGCTTCAGGCCGCCACTATTCAGGAACTCTTCGTTGTAATCCGAACCAAAACCGGATGCGTCAATGCGGCTGCCATCTTTCAAGAGCGCGCCAGGCTTTTCTTTGCCAGGCTCGCCAAATCGAATCAGTTTCATTTCTTTCTCCCCGGGAATTGATCTGTTGACTGAAAATCGTTTATTGCGACTGAGGCCAGATGTTAATAGTGACACTATTTACCAATGCGACTTTTAGGAAGGCGTCATCCTGAGGGACTTCAGTCCCGAAGGATCTTGCGCGCGTCGCCCCTGCCCGGGGCCAAACTGCCGGTCCGATCCACGCCGGCTCAGCATGATGACTGTGGTTGAGGACGGCAGATTAGCGATCGAAGAACCATTTTCTCCGTCCTGGATTAATTATCATATATTGGTATAATACTAACTTATTTGAATTGCTCCAGAGAAATTCCCGCCACCAAATTAAGGAGAATCGTCTGATGATGAGCAAATTCCTCGCATCATTAGTAGTTATGTGCGCCGCATTGTCTCCGTTCACCCTGGCGCAAGCTACCGGCGACCGCATCGATCTTTATTTTAACGATTGGCATTCGTCAACCCCGCACACGATTCTCGGCTCCCTTCAGGAGCGGGACATTTTCACCAAAGGCGATCCGCACAATCCCACGAAGAAGGGTGCGGTTCTGCAGTTTCTCAATTCTCACAGTTACGCCACGCTGGCGCCGAAGGCTTCCACCAAGGCGACGCGTCTGGATGGACAGCAGGAAATTTACTTTATCGAGTCCGGCCACGGTTCCGCGACCGCGGCGGGCGAGACGGTCGAACTTTATCGCAACATCGCGGTCCTGATGCCAGCGAACCTGGAGTTTACATTAAAAAACACCGGTGACGAACCGCTGACCATGTATGTGATCAACGAGCCGACGCCTGCGGGCTTTCGTCCGAATTCGACCATGCTGGTCCGGGACGAAAACAAGATCCCCATAGGATCGAGCAACGGACTCTGGGCGCACCTCGTCAAGACGGTCTTTACAACGCAAGACGGATTGGGAACGCTCCAGTATGTCATGACCGTCACTCTCGATCCGCTCACCATGGGCAAGCCGCACATCGTGGACCACGACGACATCGAAGAAGTCTGGACCGCGCTCGACGGCACCAGCCTGGCTTTCGTAAGCAATTCGTTGCGGCGGCAGACGCCCGGGATGGCGTTCTACCACATCCCGGACAACAAGACGCCACACACCAACATTAATCAGAACGAAGACACCCAGGTTAAATTTTTGTACTTCGCCCGCTACCATCCGCACGAAGCCCGCAAGTAGTCAGCCAGCAAGAGACGGCAAAGGAGACTGCATCCATGCGACAAGTTACGCGAACCACACTTCCTTTTCTCTCGGCGTGTGCGCTGGGCTTCCTTACACTGACTTCAGCAATAGCGCAGACGCCTCTGCCTTCCAGTGGTACGAAAAACGCCATCAACGGGATTAATTCGTATCCCGGACCGGAGTTCGTCAAGTATGCAGTGGACAGAGACTCCAATAGCCGGCGCATTGACTTGTTCATTGGCGATTGGCAAGGCTCGATGCCGCGCGTCGAACACGGCTCGCTGGTATTACGCGACATTCTCACTCACGGCGACAACTTCGCTCCTTCGGAAAAAGGCGCAGTCCTGCATGCCGCCAACTTCTTTGCCTACGGACGGCTGGCTCCGGGCGCGTGGACGACACCTTCGAAGCTCAATGGCTGTCAAGAGGTTTATTACATTCTCGGAGGGCAGGGCGAAATCACCGCCGCTGGCGATACCGCGAAGCTGCAAAAGAACGTCGCAGTCCTGATACCCGCAGGCCTGGAATTTGTGATGAAGTCCACGGGAGCGGAAGCACTCACCATGTATGTGATCAACGAGCCGACTCCGTCCGGGTTTCATCCCAAAGACAAAATGCTGGTAAAAGACGAGTCCGTGGCGCGCCAGAGAACTCCCGCCGACGCCGATCCTTATATTGTTGGCGGAGCATCCGGGCACTGGGCGCATATTGTGAAAGAGTTGTTCTCACCGGCTGACGGACTGGCGACGGAACAGAGCGTCATCACCGTGACCGTGAATCCGTTGACCATGGGCGAACCGCATCCGCACCGTCCGGGTCAGGAAGAAGTCTGGGCAGCGATCGACGGCACCAGTCTGGCGTTGTTGGGAACGGAACTTCGCGTCCAGCAGCCGGGAATGGCTTATATGTTGCCGCCGGATTCAGTCACGATTCATTCCAACATCAACGCCGGCGACAAGCCGGTAAAATTTCTGTACTTCGCCCGATTCCCCGACGGCGATAACTACACCCATGCAATAATTCCAGCGCGCAAATAGACTTTTATCGATTCTTCGGACCGTACCGTTGCAGAGAACAACCATCCATGAAAAATATTCGCAGTTTTGTCTTGCTCACAATTATTGCTGCCCTCTCCGTGCCCCTGGCCTGGAGCTCACCTGCGACCGCGGATGAATACTTCGTATATTTCGGGACCTACACCGGTTTCACCTACATGAATGAAGGTCTACCCGCGGGAGGCAGCCACAGCAAAGGCATCTACATGAGCCGCTTCAAGCCCGCGACCGGCGAACTAAGCACGCCTGAACTCGCGGCCGAGATTGTGAATCCCGCTTATCTTGCGGTGACGCCGAATCAGCGATTCCTTTATGTAGCGACGGAAGACCCGCTCTCGTTGGGACCCGATTTCGATCACGCGTCCTACCTAAGCGCATTCTCCATTGATCAGACCACGGGCAAGCTACACCTGCTGAACACGTTGCCGACCGGCGGAACGAGCACCTGCTATCTCTCGATCGACAAGACCGGCCGTTACGCGATGATGGCAAACTTCGGCAGCAGCAGCGTTACCGTAATACGCATCAACGATGACGGCTCTCTGGGTCAGCAAACCGCGTTCATGAAACACATCGGGCATGGGCGGGATGCAGCTTTCCAGAACAAGGCCCATCCTCATTCGATTGATGTCTCTCCGGACAATCGCTTTGCAGTCGTGTCCGATCTCGGAGTAGACAAAGTTTTCGTCTATAAATTCGACGAGAAGACCGGCACTCTCTCCCCTGACAATCCGCCGTTTGTCGAGGCGGAATCCGGCGGGGGTCCGCGTCATTTTGTTTTCGACGCCGCCGGCAAGTTCGGATATTCGCTGCATGAGATGACCGGATTCGTGACCGTCATGGCCTGGGATGCCGCAACCGGAACCTTCACGAAAGTGCAGGATACGAAGACTCTGGAGCCGGACTTTATCGGCTCAAATGACAGTGCGGAAATCGCGATTCATCCCAATGGGAAATTTCTTTATGAATCCAATCGCCGGTTTCGCGGAGCCGACATGTTTGGGCCAGATTCGATCGGCGTGTTCGCGATCGATCCAGTGAAAGGCACCTTGACTGAGGTTGAGCAAGTGCCGCCACAAGGCACCATGCCGCGGCAGTTTGCGATTGATCCCACCGGCGGCTATCTGTTTGCCGAGAACGAAAAGTCCGGCAATGTCGTGCTCTTCCGCATCGACAGCAATACGGGAAAGCTGTCGCCGACCAAGACCGAATTGAAGATCGATGTGCCTGTATGCATCGTGTTCGTTCCGGCGCACCGGTAAGGCGAATTATTTCATCTGCTTGTAGTTAAGGAGATCAAGACTTTCA
Organism: Terriglobia bacterium; assembly: GCA_963795245.1. Lineage (GTDB taxonomy): Bacteria > Acidobacteriota > Terriglobia > Terriglobales > Acidobacteriaceae > JAIQFF01. The sequence continues at coordinate 543,911 of CAWCHA010000004.1, forward strand.
TGAGACGAATTCGATGCGCGTTCTGTCTGGTCGTTCTTGTTGCCTTTGGGTTTGCGCTGCTGGCCGGCTCGTCTGCCCGGGCTCAGGACAAGGACTATTTTGTATACGTCGGAACTTATACCGGATTCAAATATGTTCATCGCAGCAAGATTTATGGTGCAGGAGAAAGTCATAGCAAGGGAATTTATGTCAGCCGCTTCCACGCGGACACGGGAGAACTCGGCGAGCCGCAATTGGCAGCTGAAATAGTCAATCCGTCGTTTCTTACGATTTCTCCCAACCATCGTTTTCTTTACGCTGTGAGCGAAGATCCATATTCCGTGGGGCCGCCACTCGATCACGCGTCCTATGTGAGCGCATTCGCCATCGATTCTTCCACCGGCAAACTTCGTCTTTTGAACACCGTGCCCACCAGCGGCACCAGCACGTGCTTCATCTCGATGGACAAGACCGGGAAATTTGTAATGATGGCGAATTTCGGCAGCGGAAGCGTTTCGGTCGTGCGCGTCAAAGAGGACGGGTCGCTTGGCGAACTGGCTTCATTCATCCAGGATGTGGGACACAGCGTCAACCAGTTCATACAGATGGAGCCTCACACGCATTCGATTGTCGTGTCGAACGACAATCGATATGCCATCGTCTCTGACCTGGGGACGGATAAAGTTTTGATCTTTCGTTTCGATGCCAACACCGGAATGCTTTCGCCTCCGGGTCCTCCGTCGGTAAGTGTCTATCCCGGGAGTGGCCCGCGCCATTTCGTCTTCGATCCTGCGGGAAAGTTTGGCTACCAGTTGAATGAGATGAGCGGCGTGGTCGACGTATTCGCCTGGGACGCGTCGAAAGGGAGTCTTACACCCGTCCAGAGCGCTCAGACCATGCCTCACGATTTTTTTGGAAACAACCACAGCGGCGAGATCGAAGTGCATCCCAGCGGAAAGTTTCTTTATGAATCGAACCGCCGGACCCCTAATGAGACAGAGTGGGGTCAGGACACCATCGGGGTGTTCGCCATTGATCCCGTCAAGGGCATGTTGACTTCAGTGCAGGCATCGCCGACCGGGGGAATCATGCCGCGCAGCTTTACTATTGATCCGACTGGAAAATATCTGCTGGCTGCCAACGAGATATCCAACAACGTGGTTGTTTACGCGATCGACGGCGCGACCGGGCGTCTCTCCAAAACTGGAAAAGAGATCGCGGTGGACACGCCTGTCTGCCTGAAGTTCGTGCCCGTAATTCAATAGACAGGTCAATAAAGACCTGTCGCTGCCCTGGCTAATTGTCATATAATATAACTGTAATGAGTCGCCCTGCTTTGGTGTCCGAATGATAAACCTCTCCTGTGAACGACTTTCGCGAAGCGCTCTCATAGTTTCCCTTTTCTTTGTAGCCCCAGCTGACCTTTGCCCTTTTCTTCACGCCCAAAACACTTCCTTCCACAATGCGCCTGCGTCCGCTCGCGAGGTCAAGAACCCGTATGTCGGCCAAGCTCAAGCGGTGCTGAATGGTAAGAGCGTGTATGGGGCCAACTGCGGCGCTTGCCACGGAAACACTGGGCAAGGCGCTGGTAATGTCCCTCCGCTGACCCACGGAGCCGTACAAACTGCGAGCGACAGCGAGATTTTCTGGTACATCACGCACGGGGATGTGAATAACGGCATGCCGTCGTGGGCGAGCCTGCCCGAGAAGCAACGATGGGAAGTCGTGTCCTATGTAAAGTCACTCAACGGACCTCAGGCGACGAGCGCACTGACCGAGCCACCTGCCGGGAGCACTCCTGCAAAACAGTCAACAGCCCTGCCGCCGAAGGCACCCTTTACCGACTATCGTTTCGAGACACCGGGCACGACCCGCCATATCAAGGTGGGAGATCTTCCCGCTCCCTACGCAACGGAATCGGCTACCAGCGGGCCCAAGCTTGTGGCGCGGCCGGCGAATGCATGGCCGAAGGCTCCCCTGGGTTTCAAGGTGGAGCAGTATGCCACTGGGTTGAACAATCCACGCATCATCCGGACCGCCCCCAACGGCGATTTCTTTCTTGCCGAAACCAACGGCGGCGACATCAAGGTATTCCGTGGAATCACCAAGGATGGCAAGCCCGAGCAGGTGCAGGTCTTCGCCACCGGGCTGAACACGCCGTTCGGGATCGCGTTCTATCCTTTGGGAAACGATCCGCAGTGGGTGTATGTGGCCAACATGGACTCGGTGGTGCGTTTTCCTTATCACAACGGCGATATGACCAGCACTGGACCGGCGCAGCATCTGCTTGATCTGCCCATAGGCGGACATCACCGCTCGCGCGATGTGCAGTTCTCGCCGGATGGCAAGACGATGTTTGTGTCGGTGGGATCGCACGAGAACGTCGGAGACGGACCCGAAGAAACGAATCGCGCCGACATTCTGGCCTTAAATCCCGATGGTTCGGGCCTGCGGGTATATGCCTCCGGCATCCGCAACGCTGTCGGCATCGCGATCAACCCCAAGACCGGCGAGTTGTGGTGTTCGGTAAACGAACGCGACGGCCTGGGCAATAATCTGGTACCGGACTACATCACGCAGGTGCAGGAGGGCGGGTTCTACGGTTGGCCCTGGTGGTATATGGGAGGCAATCAGGATCCGCGCTTCCCGGGAAAACATCCAGAGTTAAAAGATAAAGTCATTACGCCGGACGTGATCCTCCAGCCGCACTTCGCTTCCCTTCAAATGACGTTCTATGAAGGCAAGCAGTTCCCAGCCGAATACGAGGGAGATATCTTCGCCGCAGAGCATGGCTCCTGGAACCGGTCGCCTCGAGCGGGATACGAGGTCATTCGAGTGCCCCTGCATCAGACCGGACACGCCACCGGTGAGTATCAGGATTTTCTTACCGGCTTTGTGGTGGATGATGACAGCGTCTGGGGCAGGCCCGTGGGCGTTACCGTAACTCCGGATGGCTCATTGCTGGTCAGCGACGACGGTTCCGGTTCAATCTGGCGTGTCATTTACACCGGCAAATAGGCTAACTGGAGCATTCCTGATTTTCATGGAGCAAACATTTTCGCTCTTTGCATCGCGAGGCTAAGCTACACATAACAAAGGCTTCCACCGCTGGTATGACATTTTGTAATTATGATATGATATTAAATACTTTTCCGGGCTCTACGGGTCTTCCGATCGCTGGGACATGCTTGAACCATGAAAATCAATCCCAATAAATGCGTGGCCTGCGGCAACTGCACCTATGTGTGTCCGATGGGAGCGATTTACATCGATCCGGCAATCAATCGAGCCACGATCGACCGCGACGAGTGCGTCGAGTGCTATGCCTGCTATTACGGACTGAGCACAGAAAACCTGAATCCTCCGTTCGTCCGCCTGGTTCGCAAGATTTTCCAACTCGGACGCTTGCGATTCGATCCCGAACCGGACGTCTGTCCGACGGCAGCATTCGAACCCGACGAACTGCAATGGCCCCGGGTCATTCGCCGGGCATTTTCGGATCCTCGCGCGACCCACGAATCGACTGGAGTTCAAGGTCGGGGAACGGAAGAGGTCAAGACCAACGACGTGACCGGACGGGTGAAGTGGGGTGAGGTGGGGTTCACCATTGAATTCGGACGGCCCGGCGTCGGCGTGTGGTTGCGTGACATTCAGAAGATGACCTGGGCCCTGGCCAAAGCCGGAGTCGCTTTCGAAAAGAAAAACCCCTTCACGTTGCTCATGAGTGACGTTTCTACCGGGACTTTACGCCAAGATGTCCTCGACGAAAAAGTGCTCTCGGCGATTGTCGAGATCAAGGTCAAGGTGGAGCAGACCCAGCAGATCATCGAACTGGTGCGCGAGGTCGAGAAAGACGTCGACACCGTGGTGGCTCTCGGAGTCGGTACCCGCTGCGATGAAAACGGCGAAGAGTTGGTGGTAGCGCCCATTCTTGAGCGTCTGGGCTACAAACTGGAGCGCGCCAAGACCAACATGGGCCTGGGCAGAATTACGAACCCGGTTCAGAGCAAGAAAGAAGAACAGCCTCAGGAAGTTCCCAGCGAGACGCGATGACCAATACTCTGCATCGTTACGGCGACTCTGAAAGCTTTCGCGATGACTACATCGTGTTCGCGAGTCCGAGCAGCGGCAAGAATGACATCGACAGCCTGCCCAAGCTGAAGAAGTTTCTTGAACTGGCGCTGCCCTTCAAGCCGGTGAATATCGGCGATCCGGTTCACGGCGGCAGTTTGCGGCCGGCGCGCGGTCTGCATACGATTTCGAACTGGCGCCGCGATATGACGCCGGATTTCAGAGCAGTCATTGACGGCATCACTGAGCCTGCATCGGTGGTGGCCATCTTCGACAATCAGGCGGCGGCGGAGCAGTTTCTCAAAGTTGCAGCGGATGCCAATCTCGGCTTGTCAGTAAACATGTCGGCATCCGTCGAGGGCGCAAAGCAGTGTTGTCAGTTCGCTGGCATTGCTCGCCACAGCGTCGGTTATTCGCTGGGCTTCGAAGGCGCCACCGAAAAGCTGCCGAACACTCAACTGCTTAAATTGACCACCATGTGTGGCCATGGCATGGTGTCGGCTAGCCTAGCCAAGAAGATGATTGACTGGGTCAAAGAAGGCCGCCGCACTCCGGCGCAAGCGGTGACCTACATGGCGCGATTCTGTTCATGCGGCGTGTTCAATCCAGCGCGTGCGAAACGGATCCTCGAAGAATCCCGCAAGAAGATGGAATGAAGTAAACGAGCTTCGTGAGGTCTCACTCACAAGATCGTCGCGCGAGACGAAAATTTGAAATCGAGGAATTCGAACTTGAAACTCGGGACATTCGCTCGCGTTTTCTGTTTGCTCCTGTTGCCCGTTCTGCCATTGTCGGCCCAGACCGATTGGCCGATGTACGGCCACGACCCGTCCAGCCAGCGCTACTCTCCTTTGAATCAGATCAACACTGAGAACGTTCAGAGCCTCACGCGAGCGTGGACCTATCACATGAAAAAAGAAGGGCCTCGACCGATGTCAGCGGGCGCTGCGAGCCGGGGCGGTGGTAGGCACACTTCGCAAGCCACACCGATTGTGGTCAACGGCAAACTGTATATGCCGACGCCCTACGGGACCATAATTTGTCTTGATCCCGAGACGGGCAATGAACTTTGGTCTTACAAGCTGGAACATAGCCGGCCAGCCGGCCGAGGCGTCGCGTATTGGCCCGGAGATACGAGAACGCCAGCTTCGATTCTCTTCGGCACCGGTGACGGCCGCCTCTACTCTCTGAACGCAGAGACTGGAAAACCTACCGCGGGATTTGGAGTCAACGGCTCGGTCGACATCAAGACCGGCGTGCTCAACGGAATCCCGCACGCGCAATTTGATATCACTTCCCCAGTCACGATTTACAAGAACCTGGCATTTACGGGCGGGCAGGTGCAGGAGGCACCGGGCTCCGGCGCCTCAGGTGACACCAGGGCCTGGGACGTGCACACCGGAAAACTGGTGTGGCGGTTCCACTCGGTGCCGCACGCCGGAGAAGTTGGCAATGAAACCTGGCCCGGTACCAGCTGGAAGAATCGCTCGGGAACGAACGTCTGGGGTTTCATGAGCCTCGATCTTGAAAGAGGCCTGCTGTTCCTGCCGCACGGTTCTCCGAGTTCCGACTTCTACGGCGCGGACAGGAAAGGCAAAGATCTTTTCGGCAATTCGCTGGTTGCGCTTCACGCCGACACCGGAAAGCTGGCATGGTATTTCCAGACGGTCCATCACGACACCTGGGACTACGATCTGGAATCGGCGCCGGTGCTGATGGACGTCACACAAAACGGAGCAAAGATCCCTGCGGTCGCCATCATCGGAAAAGCCGGAATGATGTTTATTCTCGACCGGCGCAATGGCAAACCCATCTACGGAGTTGAGGAACGGCCCATTCCCGCGAGCGATGTGCCGGGCGAAGCAAGTTGGCCGACTGAGCCCTTCCCTCTTAAGCCCGCTCCCCTGGGACGGCATAGTTTCAGTCCTGACGAAATTGCGACCGTGACTCCGGAGCAGACTAAAGTCTGTACCGACCTGATGGCCACCGAAGGTGGAATGAAAAGCGGCGGTCCATTCACGCACTACGGATCCAAGCTGACCATCGTGTTTCCGGGAACGTTGGGCACCGCAAACTGGCCAGGGATGTCCTACAATCCCCAGCTGGGATATTTGTTCGTCAACACCGTCAACATCGCTGATGTGGGCAAAGTCACAAAGAACGAAGACGCCGCCGATCCAGCGTATGAACGGAACAGCCCGTGGGGAATGTACGCGCGCTTCTGGAACAATGACAAGTTTTGGCCTTGTCAGCAGCCCCCGTGGGGAGAACTATGGGCGATCAATGCGAATACGGGCGACGTCGCCTGGAAAGTACCGTTTGGAGTCATCGAGGAATTGGACGCGAGGGGCGTACACGGAACAGGGACTTTGAACTTTGGCGGTTCGATCGCCACTGCCGGCGGACTTCTGTTCATCGCAGCTACCAACGATCAACACTTCCGCGCCTTCGAGGCAGCCACGGGCAAGACGCTGTGGGACACCAAGCTTGAAACCGGTGCTTACGTCACTCCGATGACGTATCAAGGCAAGAACGGCAAGCAGTACGTTGTATTGGTTGCAAGCGGCGGCAGCTTTTACGACACCACAGCAGGTGACTCCGTAATCGCGTTCGCCCTGCCGTAGGGTGCTCGTGTGTGGAGCGGACACTCTTGTCCGCTGCCTTTGACTTTGATTTATTCCACAGATCAAAAACCAAAATCAACTTCAAAGGCGGCGGACAAGAGTGTCCGCCCCACACGAGTAAAAGATCTTACTGCTTGTCGTATACGACTACTTCATGGAAAGGCTTGCCGTCTTTGTCGGTTCCGTCCATGGTGAAGGTCGTAGACTTTCCATCCTTCGACAGAACGGACTTGCTCTTTCCTGGCTTGCCGTTAAAATTCCAGGTGTGCTCGATGGTGTGGTCGTTCACTTTCTTCACCAGCACAGTGACATTGTCCCTGCCGGGTATCGACACTGCCTCGCCTTCGACCGGCTTGTAGGACCAACTCATGCTCTTCCCTTGCGAGTTGACTTCGTTGATCGTAACGGTGCCGTCCGGAGCGATGGTGCAATCGTCCACTTTCGGAGGAGGTCCGGGAAATTTAGACTTCGAGAAGTTCGCCGACCAGGTGCCAGCAAAGCCGCCAGCCGGGATATCCTTGGCGAACACGGTTAGCGATAGAACCAAGAGGGAGACAGCTAAAATCGTCAGGCGGTTTTTCATGGCTGATATCATAATACAATTCGACTGTCTGTCAACATCTTTTGTTAGGAATTGAACTCCGAAAACCGGAGGAGAATTGCTGGGGGGACCGAAAACTATGAAAGTCAGAGTCGGAGTCGACGCCTCCATCGATGATGCATTCCTGGAAGACTTCACCCAGGAAGTGCAACTCGTGAGAATTCCGGAAGAGCCCGAGGGACAATTGGAAGTCGATTTCTGGTTTCCTGCGATGCGCCCAAAGGTTTTGCGCCGGCAGTGGACACATTTGAAAGGCGTTCAGGTGGTACAGGCTCCTTGGGCGGGGGTAGACACGCTGTTGAAGATGTTTCCGCTTGAAGTCACGTTGTGCGATGCCCGCGGCGTGCACGATGTTCCAACTTCGGAGTGGGCCGTGGCTGTGATTCTGGCCATGCAAAAATTTCTGCCGTTCTTCATCGACATGCAGCGTCAGGGCAAATGGGCCGCGGGACAACAGGCACACCAGATCGATGGTCCAGCAGCGTCCGCGAAAGTGCCACCGCCCGCGATGAAGAATCCTGCCGCGCCGGTCCGCGACATAGCTGGTTCCACGGTGCTCATTGTGGGCTACGGATCCATCGGCCAGGCCATCGAAGAACGACTCAGCCCTTTCGGAGCGAAGTTCCTGCGCGTGGCGCGCCAAGCGCGGGAAGATGTCTCACCTGTGAGCATGCTTGACGATCTGTTGAAAGAAGCTGACGTTGTAGTGCTGACCGTGCCGTTGACATCGAAGACCAGACGCATGATCGATTCGAAACGGCTGGGGAAGATGAAGGCAGGAGCACTGCTGATAAATGCGTCGCGCGGCGCGATCGTGGACACCGATGCCCTGCTTCGCGCGTTAACCGAGAGAAAGATTCGCGCCGCTGTCGACGTTACCGATCCTGAACCGCTGCCGCCGGACCATCCGCTGTGGTGGGCGCCGAACCTGCTGATCACACCGCATGTCGCGGGAGATAGCGCCAGCTTCATGAAGCGTGCTCTCAAACTCGCAAGCGAGCAAGCAGGACGTTTTTCCCGCGGCGAGCCATTGCTGAATATGGTGACCGGAGAATACTAGAGAGGCAGCTGTCAGCTCTCAGCTCTCAGTCTTCGCTTCCGGTTGTCGGCACGGAAAACACTCAGCCGACTGCCGCCTCTTTCGATTTTGGCAGGTGTGATTTTATGAGCGTTTGGAGCTTGGGATTTTATCGGCGACCTCTGAAACGCTCCCACAAGCACGCCTAAGCAGAGTCTGGAGGGGTGTTCCCGTCAGACCCGATTGCCTGACATCTCCCTTCGGAATCCATATGATATTATCATTGCCTCAAATCCAGGTAATTGGTCGCCGAAACTACGCGCCCTTGCGTTAGATTCTCAGACGCACGTAAGAATGGAGCTTTTGAAATGCGACTCATGCACCTTCTTCCTCTTCTAGCGGTGTCCGCGGTAGCGATCCTCGCTTCCCTGTCGTCGGCCAAGACACCAACCAGCACCGCACTGTTACTGGTGGCGAATAAAGGGACGAACAGCCTTGGCATCATCGATCCCATCGCCGGAAAGCAAATTGCCGAGGTTGCCGAGGGCGGTGTTACCGGACATGAAGTCACGGCTTCTCCCGACGGAAAACTCGCCTATGTTCCGATTTATGGAAACTCCGGCGTGGGACAACCTGGCACCAACGGCAGCAACCTCGTCGTCATCGATCTGGCAGCGAGAAAAGTTGTCGGTAATATTGATTTCGGCAAAGGCGTGCGGCCGCATCTCCCCGTAATCGGTCCGAAAAACAAGCTGCTGTATGTTTCTACCGAACTCAATCAAACGATCAGCATCATCGATCCCGCGACGCTGAAAATTATCGGCTCGGTTCCCACCGGGCAGGAACAGTCCCACATGTTTGCGATTAGCCACGATGGACGCCGTGCGTACACCGCGAACGTAGGTCCGGGAACTGTGTCGGTTCTCGATCTTGACGCACGCAAAGTCATTACGATTATTCCGGTCTCCGGCCAGGTTCAACGTATATCGCTCTCGGTCGATAACAAGCTGGCGTTTACTTCCGACGTGACTAAACCGCAGCTGGCGGTGATCGATACTGCGACCAACAAAGTGAAGACGTGGGTTCCGCTTCCTGGGCTGGGCTACGGATCTTCACCCACGCCCGACGGCAAATGGCTGGTCATCGCTCTGCCCCTCGTGCATCAGGTAGGCGTGATTGATCTCAGCACTATGAAAGTTGCGCACACGATCGATCTGCCGGCGCGCCCGCAGGAAGTTTTGGTCTCTCCCGACAACAAAGTCGCATATGTCTCATGCGACCAGAGCGCGAAAGTCGCCGTCATCAATCTGTCCGACTGGACGGTCAAGACAATCATTGACGCAGGCGCTGGCGCGGATGGCCTTGCGCTGGCGATTACCCCGTAAGCATCCGAGTATCAAATAAAGACTACGAAAGCGAATCGAGGAAACGGAATGGACGGAACCACCAGGATGAATCGGCTGTCCGGCACACTGGCTTGTTTGACATTGTCATTCTTCGCGGTTGCTTCGTTAACAGCCGCGGCGCAGGTAGTTGCCAAGCCGCCCGTCACCACGCCCAGCACGGGTGGAAACAGTTTCGACGGGCCGGGCGATGTCCGCTATCAAGCCGACAGAGATTCGCAAGACCGACGAATCGATATGTTCATCGGAGACTGGCACGACTCCATGCCTCGCCACGTTTTCGGTTCGCTGGTTTTACGCGATATTCTGACGCGCGGCGACAATTACGCTCCACCCCAACCCGGCGCCATCCTGCAGGCCGCCAATTACCTCGCCTATGGCCGCTTGCAGCCGCGTGATTCCACCATGCCGGCGACTCTGGATCACGAACAGATTGTTTATTACTTCATCGGAGGCAGCGGAGAGATCACAGCCGGAGGCAAAACCGCCGCGGTCCATCAAGACGTGGCGGTCTTCATACCTGCCAATCTCGAATTCGTCATCAGAAACACCAGCGATCAAGACCTCAAAATGTATGTCGTGAGCGAACCGACTCCTCAAAACTTTGTACCTGGAAAAGCAATGCTGGTGACGGACGAAAGGCAGGTCCCGGTACGAACGCCGATGGCAGCGTCTCCGTACACGATTCAAGGCGCTTCCGGACACTGGGCCCACATTGTGCGAGATCTGTTTTCGAAAACGGACGGGCTGGCCACCATCGGAGACATCATCACGGTCACAATCGATCCCCTGACTATGGGCGAACCGCATCCGCATAATCCCGGGCAGGAAGAGATTTGGGCAGCGATCGACGGCAACAGCCTCGCGTTCATCGGTTCGGAACTGCGAGTCCAGCGTCCAGGTATGGCATACATGATTCGCCCCGACCATTCCATGACGCACTCTAACATCAATTCCGGAGACACCCCGGTCAAGTTCCTCTGGTTCTCAGGCTCGTCGATCAAGAAATAAAGTGTGAGGCTGTGACGGAATACGCAGGGGCGAATGCCTTCATCCGCCCCTACACTGAACATTGAATCCCATGCTTGCCAAGTCTTGCAGAAGCAAAATCGGGTTTCTCTTCTTGTTGCTGTCAGTGCTTGGATTTCTAACGCCCGGTCACGCCCAATCCTCCCCGCTAACTATCCGCCTCGCCGGAGATGAATGGTTTCTTGATTCCCTGACCAAAACCGGGCTGATCGCGGATTTCGAAACTAAAAGCGGCATTCACGTCGAAGTTCTGCACAAGAACGATCGCAATATCATGAGCGACCTCGATCGCGGTCCGGTTCGCGGTGAAACTCTGGACGTGATCGCGGTGCGGCATCGGCTGTTGGGCGAACTGGTTGGAAAAAACCAAATACAACCGATCGATCCATTTCTCGCCGACTCCAGCCTGCACGATCCGAGCTTCATTCCGACGCAGCAATTGTTTCCCAATTGGTGGCGAGAGTTGAGCACCTACAATGGCCGCACCTACGGATATCCTTACACCGCTCTCACGACTTTTCTGTGCTATCGCAAAGATCTACTGAACGATGCCTCCAACCGACGCGCATTCCAGGCTCGCTATCACCGCGAACTCAAGGTTCCGGCAACCTGGAAGGAATACGCACAGGTCGCCGAGTTCTTTAACCATCCTGATGAACATTTCTACGGTACTTACATTCAAGGCAAGCAAGGGCTGGCTCTCTGGTATGAATGGCTGAATCTGATTTATTCGTTTGGCGGAAACATTCTCGACACCAGGCACGGGTGGGATTACGGCGATATCGTCATCAACTCTCCGCAAAATGTTGCTGCCACCGAGCAGTATGCCAGGCTGATCGCATTCAGTCCGCCTGACACGTTGAAGTATGGCTGGGGCGAGGCGCAGTCTGCGCTACAGCAAGGACATGTGTTCATGGGATTGCTGTGGAATGATCAGGCACCGTTCCTGGAAGGCGCCGCAGTGTCGAAGGTGGCGGGGAAAATCGGTTACCGTCTGATTCCTTCAACCTCTGGCGAACCCTTCAGCCAACTGGAAGGCCTGACGTATCTGATACCGACCGAGTCGAAACATCCGCGCGAAGCTTATCGGTTTATCGAGTGGGCAATGTCGACGCAGGTACAGGTCCGGCAGACGCTGAAGGGCGGCGCATCAATCCGGGCCTCGACGTACGACGATTCCGAGGTCAAAGCCATTCCTTACACATCAACTTTTCTTGCTGGTGTTCCGGTTGCAAAGCCGAAGCCGACTATACCGGAGTCGGCGGAAATGATCGAAGTGATGGAACGCCACCTGGCGGACATTTTGAACGGCCGGGCTTCGGCGCAGTCAGGATTGGATAGTCTTGCCCTCGACCTGCGACGCATCCTGGGCGGCAAATGTCAGCTAAGGTATCCGGTCAACACCGGACACTAGTGATCGTGCCCTCCCCACCCTAATCAATTTTCACGTGCGGGTGTTTTGGTATTTGAAAAGGAAATATACCGGGACGCCGATGACCACGATCACGACTCCGGGTATCGTCGTCGCGGCGCGATAGACGAACAAAACCGCCAGGATCACAACTGCGCTGATCAGATAAATCGCCGGAACGATGGGATAGCCGAATGCTTTGTAAGGCCGCTCGGCATTTGGCCTGATCGCACGCAATCGAAACAATGCCGCGATGGTGAGGATGTAGAAAATCAAAGCTGCCGAGATGATGTAATCCAGCAGATTGCTGTAAAGATTGCCGTAAGTATTGGTAGCGGGATCGTAAGTGCGAATCGACAGCAGAACCGCTGCCCAGAGTCCTTGCATAACCAAGGCGACGCTTGGGACATTCGCGCGATTCAGAACTGAAGCGCTCTTGAAGAAAAGGCCATCCAGTGACATGGCGTAGTAAGCACGAGCTCCCGACAGGATCAGCGCATTCATGCATCCGAATGCCGCAATCATGATGGCAACCGCGATGAGGGTGGGTCCGATGGAAGGAAAGATCGCCTGCAACATTGTTGCGGCCACACGGTCCGAAGGCGCACTCTGAATTTCGCCGAATGGCAGCACGACGACGTAGGCAAAATTGGCAAAGATGTATAGACCGATCACGATCAGCGTTCCCAGCGTGAGAGATAGCGGCACATTCCGAGTGGGATTGCGGACTTCGCCGGCGGTGAAGGTAATGTTGTTCCAGGCATCGGCTGCGTACAACGCTCCGATTTGCGCGGTGCAAAGCGCTACGAACATTCCGAATGTAGTGACGGGAGAGAGTCCGGGCGCTGCCATCGTAAAGCCTTGCGGAGTCCAGGCCTGACCAAAGTTCGCTTTGACCACTGCGGCCTTCCATCCCACCAGCACGCCGATGGCGATCACACCCAACAGTGAACCGATTTTCATCGTGGTAAAAACGTTCTGCACTCCCTTGCCGTATTTCAGGCCGTTGCTGTTAGCCCAGGTCAGAAATGAAATGACCAGCAGCGCTACCAGCTGCGCGGTGGAGAGAGACAGCGCATAGTGCGGCAGAATGTGGATCGGCCTGATGATGTAGTTGCTCTCCGCAATCTGCGGCCACAACACACCAAGGTAGCGGGAGAACCCAACCGAGGAAGCGGCGATAGTTCCGGTTTGGATGACGAGGAAAAGAGTCCAGCCGTAGAGAAATCCCCAGAGTGGCGAGTACGCTTCGCGCAGATAAACGTATTGACCTCCGGCGTGCGGCATCATGGCCGCCAACTCTCCGTAAGAGAGCGCGGCCGCCAGCGTGAGGATGCCGGCAATGACCCATGCCAGCAACATCCAACCCGCGCTACCCACCTCGCGCGCCATCTCGCCGGCCACAATGAAGATTCCGGAGCCAATCATCGACCCCGCAACGATCATCGTGGAATCAAACAGGCCCAGGCTTCGATTCAGTTCGCGAGGCTTTACGGTGACCTGGGATTCGTTCACGCCTGGCTTCAGCGCCGTTGCGTCGTTGGATTTATTCAAGAGATTCCACCCGTCCCCGGCCCGTTGATATTTTCTGTCAGCTCAAAAAAAGGTAAGCGAAGAAATCAGCTTCGCACTCGAAGAGATTGCTGAATGTATCACAAGCAGAATGTGGTCGGGCGCGGTAGAGGAAGGTTGGATTGGGAAGTTACTTGCTCCGCGCGCGTTATTGAGGGCTGACTTGGCGGGTTGAGTCGTACTGCTGAAGACCCATCTGCGCCACTATCTCCTTGAACGCAGAGCGCTGACGGAGAGCGTCGAAACGCGGGTCCTGGGTCAAGGTAAAAAGTTTCATGTTGCGCTCTTCGCAGGCCCGGTTAAGCCAGGTCATCGCATGGTCAAATTCGCCCAAGGCGGTATAGGTCGCGGCAATATCGTAGGAGGGCAGGTTCTTTCGCGAACGCGCACGTTTGATCTCGCTCAGGATTTCGCGAGCGGAAGCTTTTTCACCGGCCACCGCGTGAGCGTGCGCCTTCATCGCTTTTACGCAATTGCTTCCACCCGACAATTGAAGAGTGGTTTCGAATTCGCGCAACGCGCCTTTCACGTTTCCCTGTTGTTCCAGCGCCTGCGCCATATACATATGGGCCCATATGAATTGCGGGTCCAACTCCAGCGCACTCTGATAATGCCGGATGGCTTCATCAAACTGGTGGGCCAGGTGCGCGGTGACGCCAGCCCAGACCAGAGTAATGATCGAAACCGGATCAATCTCGAGAGCGTGCATGATGGCAATGTGAGCAGCCTCGTGCTGTCCTCGAGCAGTAAGCAGATTGGCGTACCAGTGGTATCCCAGGGCGTAGTCGGAATTGCACTCGATGGATCGGCGATACTCGCGGTCGGCGGCTTGCCAGTCACGATCGAAATGCAGGAACACGTCCGCCAAAGAGGTGTGGGCTTCGGCCAGATTGGGGTCGAGATCAATCGCTTTCAACGCTGCTCGGCGCGCCGAAGGCATCGCTTCGGAAGGTGAGACGATCTCGTAAAACGAAAGCAAGGTGAGAGAGTCGGCAATTCCGGTGTAAGAAAGCGCGAACTGCGGATCGGCGACGATCGCGGATTCAAAGCAATGAATGGCCTTGCGCAAGCCTTCTTCGTTGCGCTGGTTCCAGAAATATCTGCCTCTGAGATACGCCGCGCGCGCGCCCGTCCTTTCGCGGCGCACTGCAGCAGAGCTTGGCGCCGGCGAAGAAAAAACTTTGAGCCAAAGGCAGCGGGCAAGTTGTTCTGCCACGTACGCAGGCATATCGCCGAGATCATTCGCCTGGCCTTTATAAGAGTGGGTCCATACGACAGCACGTGTGTCATCCAGCAACAGCGCCGCATCCACGCGGAGACCGTCTGCTTCCTCGTGCATGCCCCATTGCAAAAGATAGCGATTACTATCGCCATCCTCAACATTGGCAGCAGACTTTCCCGGTTCGAACGGCTCCGGTCGATTCGAACTGACGATCTGAAGCTGCCCCGGATTCAACTGTTCAAGAGCCGTAATCGTCATGGCGACGATGGCGTCACACAGTTGCCGGCGGTCGATAATCACCGTGTGATTGGCAAGGGGCGGTACACAAATCGTGATGCGATTTTCTGCCTTGGCGACAAACGTCTCCGATTGAGGGTCCTGAATTTCCGTTTTTCGTGAAACGCGAAGCTTCCAGCGTTCAATCTCCGAGCGGAGAGCGTAGACACTGCCCAACTGCTTGTGGAAGTGGCGATGAACCGGCAGACCTTCCTTTTTTTCCCACAGCTGAACGGTTCGAATCTCGCGCCGCAAAAAGCTGGCGATTTCCTTCCAGGAATCCAGGTGGTCGGTGCCTGCCCACAACTCTTCGGATGGTTGAATGTTTGAGGTTTGCGGAGTGAACTTATTAATCATTGAGTTCTAGCGAAAGCTTGCCGGACGGCGAACTTAAGACTGGCCATCGGAAACAAACGGCAGTATCGGTAACTTCATTAATCTGCCAGAAAGCTTGAGCCGACCCCATTCGACCAGCACCGCTGTCTATCGACGAAGCCTACACTGGACCCTGCGTCGATGCAAGTTCCTCCGCTTGTGCGTTTTTTGAATCAAAATCATTCACTTCTTTGCTGCAACAACGAAGTTTCGCACTATTTCGCTTGTTGGCTGCTAAAAGCCTTGTTTACATGGATAGGGTTTACATAGATAGGTCTTCGATAAACGCCGTCGATGTTGCAAGGCCCGAGACGTCGATCCGTTCTTGCCATTTCGAAACCAAGTCTGCTGATTGATGGGAAAAGGGGAGTGTCAGTGTCTGAGAAAGAAGGCTCGAAGTCCGCGGAAGCACCTGCCGCCTTTAACTACACCAATAGCCACGAATTCATGGAACGAGTACGCGGCGGAATGCCGCCACTTATCATTTGCGTGGCTTGCAACGGCGGGATCCAGGGTAAAGAGGCAAATGAATTTATTCCTGAAACTGCGGACGAAATAGCAGAGTCGGTTCACGCGGCGTACGAAGCCGGCGCGGTGATGGTTCACATTCACGCGCGCGACCCGAACAATCTGACACAGGCGGCTCGCGAAACCGCAATCTGGCGCGAAGTTTTGCGCGCCGTACGGCAACGATGTCCGGAAATTATCATCAATGCAACTACAGGTGCCAGTCCGGCGATGACCATGGAGGAGCGTGCTTCATCGCTGGCCGCCGGTCCGGAACTCGCTTCTCTCAATCTCGCGCCGGACATGAGCAAGTTCAAAATGAAGGAGCGACGCGCGCCCCTAAGCTTTCCACGTCCTGCGGTTGAAATCGATGAATGCACTCCGTACACCTACGGTCAGATCCACCAGTTCGCTGCGGAGATGAAGCAACGCGGAATCAAACCGGAGCTGGAAATCTACCATCCCGGTTGCGCATGGGTGATCGATTACCTGATCGAGAATAACCTTCTGGAAAAGCCTTACTGGATTCAGACTGTAATGGGTTATCAGACTGGAAGTTTTCCGACAGTAGACAACGTGCTCCAGCTATTGAGGGAACTTCCCGCAGGAGCTTTGTGGTTGTGTTCTGCGATAGGCCCATTTCAACTACCTCTGACAACGCTGGCCATTCTGATGGGAGGCCATGTTCGGGTCGGCCTCGAGGACAATGTCTACTATTCGCGCGGACGCAAGGCCTTAAGCAATGCCGAGTTTGTGCAGCGAACTATTCGCATCGCACATGAACTCAATCGTCCGGTTGCAACTCCGGCGCAGGCCCGCCAGATGCTCGGTCTGTGCAGCCGGCCCAGCCAGTACTGAATTCTCGAATGAGGCATATCTGGTTCCCTCCAGCGGAAAACATATATATAAAGGAGTGCAGTCGCAGAAATGCTGAATCGAGCGGAGCCGAATAAGATTATGATACGATCTTTGAAGGCAGCAGCATGCTGTTAAAAACTCTCCTTCTATTTCTCGCGACGAATCCTCATGCAACGACCCTGCCTCCGGGGAAAGGCAAGGCCATCGTCGAGCGAACGTGTGTTGCTTGTCATGCGATCAAGGTCGTCACCAGCAAAAAGGCGTCGAAGGAACAGTGGTCCACAATTGTCGACCAGATGCTGTCGAAAGGCGCTGACCTGAACGACGACGAAGTTGAAATCGTCGTGGATTATCTGTCCACGAATTTTGCCTCCACCAAAGATTCGGCTCCGGCCGAAAAATAGTCTTCGAGATCGCAATATCCTTGCCGGGACGCGAGGCAATCGGAATGGTACTTTTGGTTGGCCGAGAATCTCGGGTCCATGACTGACAATCCCGTCGCTGTTCGTCCCACTCATACCCGCCACGTCGTTCTTGCCCTGATCGTGGGCGCCTACATGATCACATACATGGACCGCGTGAATATCGCTGCCGCGGTGCCCGTGATCCAGAAAGACCTCGGTTTTTCGATGATCACAATTGGATGGATCTTTGCTTCCTTCCGATGGGGATACGCTTTCTTTCAGATTCCCGGCGGTTGGTTGGGCGACCGAATCGGAGGACGGCGAGCGCTTTCCCTGGTGGTGGTGTGGTGGTCGATTTTTACTTCTCTGACGGCTTTTTCATGGAACGCGCTTTCCATGGGGCTGTGCCGGTTTTTCTTCGGGATGGGCGAAGCGGGCGCATTTCCCATCGCAACCCGATCACTTTCGCGCTGGATGCTACCCACGGAGCGTGGTTTCGCCCAGGGACTAACGCATGCGGCGTCGCGGGTTGGAGCGGCTCTGACCCCGGCACTGGTGGTCATGATGATGTTGCGCTTCGGATGGCGCGCGCCATTTTTCTTCTTCGGCCTGATCGGACTAATCTGGTCCGCCGTGTGGTATTGGTACTATCGCGATACGCCGGGCGAACACTCGCGCATCAGCGCGGCGGAGCGACGGCTGATTGAAGAATCAATCGGAATTCCCCCCGCCCGCACCCACTCGGTGCCGTGGCGGCTCATTCTTACCAGCCCTTCGTTGTGGACACTTTCGCTGATGTATTTCTGTTACGGATACGCCATTGATGTTTACCTGGACTGGTTTCCAAAATATCTCAACGAGCACCGCGGTTTTAATCTTACCCAGATGGGTTTCTATGCCAGCCTGCCTTTGCTGGCGGGAGCGGCCGGCGATCTTCTGGGTGGAACCGTTTCGGATCGCTTCGCTAAACGATTTGGAAACCTGAAATTGGCGCGCCGCGTTGTCGCCCTGGCGGGATTTCTACTCGCAGCCATTTTCATCGTGCCCGCTACTTTGACCACGCATTCGACGGCGTCGGTTTTATATTCCTGTGTCGCGGTCTTTGGCCTGGAAGTGACGGTGGGTGTATCGTGGGCCATTCCCCTGGATATTGGCGGCGACTACGCAGGCTCGATCGCGTCCGTCATGAATACTTTCGGCAACCTGGGAAGCGCGCTCTCTCCGGTGCTTCTCGCCTATCTGGTCGGCATGTATGGATGGAACACCCCTTTTCTTGTGTGCGCCGCGCTCTGTGTCGCAGGTGCCGCTTTGAGCCTGGGAATTAATGCTGACCAAAAGATTGTGTGGAAACCAGTCGTCGCATTAGAGGTGGAAAACTAGTCTGCGAGTACGGCAACGTCATGAATCATCCTGAATCATCTTCCGCAAGGGACTCTTCACCAGTAGACCCTTCTCCAGTCCTTGAACTGATTGAAGCTTTTCGCCGCTCGAAGGCCATGTTCGCGGCGGTATCTCTTGGAATCTTTGATCTCCTGGAGCGCGCACCCGCCAACTTCGCGGCAGTTGCCGCCGAATTACGCGTTGAGCCAGATCCGCTCGAGCGATTATTGGACGCGTGCGTGAGTCTGAAGCTGTTGCGCCGGAATGGCGAGTCTTATGAGAACGAGCCTGTTGCCAGTACGTATCTCTGCCGAAACAGCAAGCGAGCGCTGACGGGCTACATTCTTTATTCCAACGATGTGCTCTTCCAAATGTGGTCGCACCTCGAGGATGCGGTGCGGGAAGGTACGCCGCGCTGGAAGCAAGCGTTCGGTATCGAAGGTGGGATTTTCGATCACTTCTTTCGCACTGAAGAGGCGAAACAGACTTTCGTCCAGGGCATGCACGGGCTTGGGCTCTTGAGTTCCCCCAAGGTGGTGGAGGCTTTCGACCTCTCACGGTTTCGCCAACTGGTGGATCTTGGCGGCGCCACCGGACATCTTGCAATTGCCGCATGTGAATGCTATCCCCAGTTGCAAGCGGTTGTATTCGATTTGCCGCAGGTGATCGACTCTGCGCGGACCCAGATTCAGCAATCTGCCGTCGCATTGCGTATCGAGGTTGCTCCCGGCGATTTCTTCCGCGATGCATTGCCCGAGGCGGATCTGTTTGCGATGAGCCGCATCGTGCACGACTGGGGTGAAGAAAGAATCCATCCCTTGCTGAGCAAGATCCATAATCGTCTGCCCGCAGGTGGCGGCATACTGCTGGCTGAGAAGCTGCTACGCGACGATAGGACCGGCCCCACTTCCGCTCAATTGCAGTCCCTGAACATGCTGGTCTGCACCGAGGGCAAAGAACGCAGTCTCGCGGAATACCGGCAAATGCTTGAGCGGGCCGGTTTTCGTGATGTGCAAGGGCACGTCACCGGAAGCCCGCTGGATGCGATCCTCGCCCTGAAATAGCCCGGTTGGTCAACGCTCTGTGATCCTGAGGGAGGAAGGTCGTCCGCTCGCGGACGATCGGACGACCCGAAGAACCTCTAATGGCGAATATGCTTTCGACGTAACGGAATTTCTGATGTGCACGGGTTAGGACACAAAATCGCCGACGTCAATTCATGGTAGAGGGATCCTTCGACTACGCAGATGCTTCGCTTCGCGAATCCCTACTTCGCTCAGGACGACAGGAGCTAAGAATCGGGAGAAACCCAATAGTGCTATAGTATTAGCCCGAGGGGACTCCTCAGACGGGAAGCCGCTCGGGAGGTATTGCCTGATCCGCAGACAGACGATTACCGCTCAGGTAATCACGTACATTCTCGACCTGATCCGCAAGGGACAGGTGAAGCCGGGCGAGCGGTTACCCACGGAAAAGCAACTGACGGAAGAACTCGCCGTGAGCAGGACGTGCGTTCGCGAAGCGATAAAGTCCCTGGAGTCTCTGCAACTCATCAGCGTCCGGCCAAAGATTGGCGCGATCGTACTTGAACCTTCTCCCATTGCTCTCATCAATGCCGAATATCTAACCACCTCGGCATTCATGCAGCAGGCTGATTCCCTGATCGAGTTTCGAAAGGTTCTCGAGTTGGGGCTGGTGGCTCTGGCGGCGGAGAAAGCCACGGAAGAGGATTGGGCATCGATGCGGCAGGTTTTAGCCGAGCAGGAAGAAGCTCTGCGAATGGACCGCAGCACTCCCCACGCCGACTTGCTCTTCCATGAGGCGATCGGCAAGGCGAATATTCGTTTTCACAAAGCGGTCGCGGAAGCCACGCGGAATCCTCTAGCCATCATGGTGCTACAGGCAATCTCCGAACCGCTCATCGAAGTCAGTCGGCGCACCAACGAAATGCCAGGGGTGCCGGAAGCGGGGCTGCGTCAGCATTGGACAATTTACCGGGCCATCCGGGAGAACAATCCGGAGAAAGCGCGCCACGCCATGCGCGCACACCTTCAGGCCGCAGAACGCAACGCTCACAGTCTGGGACCGCAGCAGGCCGGTGCGGCGCCACCCGCAACGGTTGTCGCCGGATCGGCGACGAAGAGCGAAGAGACCGCCTGACTAGCTTTCACACGCTGTCATGCTGAGTAAGCGGAGTCCTTCGCAATGCGAAGGATTTCCGACGAAGGACCCGCGTATTATGAGCCGATAAATCCCGCCAGAATTCCTCGGGAAGTCTACGTCGGATGTAAGCCACTACAGTGTGAGGGCGGCGAGGGAATGCACAGGTTCTTCCCAGGATGACAGCCTATCGAATCAAACAGAACGCTCTCCAAAACCGCTTCAGCACGATCCTGCACTGCGGCGCCCTACGGCTTTGGACTCCAGAAGGGCTCACGAGCTGGAACGAACTGGACTGGAACTTCCGTCACGAACGTCTTCAGCCAACGCGTGCACTCTTCCATTCCAGCCTGTTCCGACGGGATGTGGCTCAGGATGATCAGTGATTTGTGTTTGCCTTCGCTCACTGCGTCCGCGACATACTCAACCGCCTCCCACTCCTGCGCTTCGCCAATAACCAATGCCTGCACTCCGGGCATTTCGAGCGCTCGAGCGTGAGTCGTGAGGCCGGCTGCACCTGGAGCGAGCGCCAGCCTGGTGATACGCAGATCGGGATCTCCCACGACGCGGACGATGTTTATCCCCAGCTTGTGTTTGATATCGGACGCCAATGTGTTCAGAGACGTTTCTGGAATATTGAAAAGATACTGACTGTTCGGGTCCTGAAATTTCTCCCAGCCCAGCGCATGGGCCATGCCGGATTCGATTCCGTCCGGATGGCGGGCGTGCCAGTGGTCGTGAAAACGCCAGATCACCAGATTGTGTTCGGCGATGAACTTTCGTTTTGCCACCAACACCGAGTCGGCTTCTTTTTCCGGGAGCTGATCAGAAACATCGAGGTGATCGAAGAAAGTAGGTTCGTGTGTGACGATCAGGTTGTCGCCCGCGGCAGCGGCGCGCTGCAGCACATCGAGCGTGGCCATCATCGTCACGGCAATCCCTGAGACGGGCGCGTCGGGATTGCCGGCCTTGAAGGTGTCCACGGTATCGCTTCGCCACGGAACACCCACCTGCTTTTGAATGCGCGCAATCACTTCCCGGGCGGTCAGCTGACTCTGGGCGCGCGCGCCAACGATTAGGAACCAGGCGGCAACGGCCACGCCAACCTTCGATCGTCGAGTCTTTACTCTCACTGATTGGAATCCACTTTGATGACCGTGTAGGTGAACTTCGTGCCAGATTTAATTTTCAACTGGTGAGGTATGTTCGCCGGAACGTGCACGATGTCCCCCGGACCTAGCTGCTTGGTCTCTCCGCCTTCAATGGACGAACCCCGTACCTCGTGCGGCTTGACCGTTTTCGGCGCGACCATTGTTCCACCCACGATCAGTGTAGCTTCGCCGTTGTCGACGATCATGATATCCGTTTGAGTCTCGTGAAGTTCGGCACTGCCATCACCCTCGCGATGTGAAATTCCGATCAGGTGGTTTCCGTACGTGCCGAGAGACTGCCATGCAAACTTCTGATCATCTATTTTGCCGGCAAGTTCCTGGTTTGAATTCTTGACCAGACTCCCCTTCCACAAGCCAAAACCTTCGGGATCGGCAGCTTGCAGGGAAGTCACGGAGGCGAGAAACAAGACTACGATGGGTAGAGCTTTCATTCGATCTCTCCAGAAATAAGGGTTTTAGTTTTGATTCTGTAACAAAAGCGCTCCATTATAGTCTTATAATAGTACCTGTCGAGGACCACGTAACTATGACCAAGCTGAAAAAGATCACTCCACGCGCCGCTGCCCTGTTCGCCGCTGTCCTTCTCAGCCTGATCGCATTCCGCGCCGCCGCATTCGGTCAGAACTCCAGTACCGGGCAGGCGTGGGTGGGAGCACGCATCATCGATGGTACCGGCAAGCCGGCGATTGAACACGGCACCCTTCTGATACAAAACGGCCACGTCGCGGCAGTGGGAAAACACGTCAAGGTCCCGGCCGGAGTGGAGACTATCGACGCCAGCGGAAAGACGATCATCCCCGGATTAATCAATGCGCACGGCCATGTGAATCGCGAAGATCAACTCGGGCTTTACCTGCGCGATGGAATCACGACGGTCCTCAGCCTGGGTGGGGACAAGGAATTTGCGCTGCGGGAATATTGCGCGAAGGCTGCGCCTGGAACAGCGCCGCGTCTGTATGTTGCCGGACCGATCCAGGATTCGTCCGCCATCCCTGGAGCGGTCGCAGTCAAGACTCCAGAAGAGGCCCGCAAGAGTGTCGACGAATTGATTCGCAACAAGCCCGATTTCGTAAAAGTCCGGATCGATGACTTCCGTGGGGCGCGGCAAAAGATGACTCCGGACGTTTATGGCGCCGTCATTGATGAAGCTCACAAGAATGGCTATCGCACTGCGGCGCACATCGTAACGCTGGACGATGCCAAAGGCGTGCTGCGCGCCGGCGTCGATTACATCGCGCACAGCGTCCGCGACCGCGAGGTGGACCAGGAATTTATTCATCTCATGAAAAAGCGGCATGTTTCTTACTCGCCGACTTTGACGCGCGAGCTAGCCGTCTTCATGTATACGGAAAGGCCTGCATTCTTCAACGATCCGTTCTTCCTCAAGGAGGCCGATCCGGCGGAGATGGCGCAGATGGAAGATCCGAAGCGCGAGAGCACCATGCGCACCGATCCCTCGGCGCTCTGGTACAAGGAGCACATGGCGGTCGCGATGCGCAATCTGAAGACGGTTTCAGACGCGGGCATCACCATCGCGATGGGTACCGATAGCGGCGGAGGGCCGGGCCGCTTCCAGGGTTACTTCGAACATCTTGAACTGGAATATGAAACCAAGGCTGGTCTGTCCCCGATGCAGGCACTGGTCTCGGCAACCAGTGGCGCCGCCAAGACAATCAACATCAGCAAAAAGGTTGGCACACTTCAAAAAGGAAAGCTTGCCGACTTTCTGGTATTGACGGCGAACCCGCTGGATGACATCAAGAACACGCGCGCGATCGAATCCGTCTGGATTGGCGGCGTAAGGGTTCCCGCCAAAAAATAGCGAGTTGAGCTTCCGTTCGCTAGTTCTTTGCCGCGGGCGGAAACGTGTAGAACTCGTATCGGATGGTCCACCGCGCTTCCTTGCCGGGTTCGATGCGGAACTTGATATACGGCTCGGCCGCTGCGACGGTATTGATCGCCCAGAAGTTTACCGAGTCCAAAGGCTGGTCGCTGGTGAAATGAACTCCCGCACCGGTCTTTAGATTCTCCACCCGGAAGTCATAATCTTTTACCTCTTTGCTCGATCCCGTCAGCTCCGAGAACACACCGTTTTTGCGTTCAATCAGACGCGGGAAGATGATCTGCTGACCCTGGACTACCGCCCGATCTTTAAACCCACGCGTGGGGACGGGAGTAAAAGCAAATTTGACGGTAACGTCCGGTCCCACGGCTTCATGATCGATCACAAAGAAATTGTGGTTGTACTGATTCGTCTCGATCACCTTCGCGCCGGTGTTTTTCAACGAGTGTTGCAGCAGCATCACCGGTTTTCCCTTCACCAACCGGACCGTCTTGCGGTAGATGTAGGCGTATCCCTCGTCCGACTTTAAACGCTGGGTGAACTCGATGCGGTCCTTGTGCTTGCTGATTGTCCACTTACCGTGGTCAACAATCTCGTAGGTATCGTAAGGACGGTAATCCTTCTCCTCGGGCTTGCGCAGGGTGCCGATACCGATGCGCACAAACGTCCCGCCGACTTTGGCTTCGTCATACCCGAGCCCTTTGTCGTTTGTCTGAAACGCCTCGACTGGCCCGGTGATGGCGTCATGAATTTTCGGGTCATGGTGTTCGTACCAGCGTCCGAAATATTGGTGCCCGTCGAACTGAAGACTGGAGATAATTCCGGACCAGTCGAATCTGGTGCCCTGGTACGAGCCGTTCTGAGCGTCAGGAAGCATCAGTTCGGCGTGGATGAGTCCGTTAGAAATCTCGGCCTTGGGGTAGTCCTGCGCCCACAGCAGACTGCTGCACAGGCATGCCAGTAAACAGAAATAGTATCGGGTTCGCATAGTCGGCACATAAAGGTAACACGATTCTGGCCGACGTTTTCCTATAGAATGATGCTTCGCTGACAGCCTGTAATTCATGATTGCGCTCACAGCTACAACCCTATTCACTCCTCTGGAACGCATCGATCAGCCTTTGCTTTTAATGGAAGACGGCGTCGTGGTGAAAGTGACTTCGCGGGCGCAAAGCGAGTTTCCAAAAAACTGTCGCGTGGTGGATTTTCAGGACGGCGTCTTCGCGCCGGGCTTTATCGATATCCATATTCACGGCGGAGCCGGCCACGATGTGATGGAAGTGGGAGACCGCGCTCTGCCACCTGTCGAGCGACTTCTGGCGTTGCATGGCGTCAGCAGCTATTTTCCCACCACCGTTACCGCTTCAATAGATGCGACCCTTTCCGCCCTGGCGCGATTGGCGGATGCGATCGAAGCCTCGCAACGTAATCCGCAAAGTGCCAGGCGGACTTCCGGCGACCTAAGGGCGCGGCCGCGGGGAATCCATCTTGAAGGTCCGTTCATCAGCCACAGTCGGCGTGGGGTACATCCTTCAGAGAACCTATTGACCCCGTCCGCGGCGGCATTTGATCGTTTCTGGCAGGCGTCGCGCGGACAAATTCGCGTGCTAACGATTGCTCCGGAAATCCCCGGTGCGCTCGAAGTCATCTCCCATGCAGCAGCTCTCGGAGTTTGCGTTAGCTTGGGCCACTCCGACGCCGATCTGGACGCTGCTCGCGCCGGTGTTGCCGCGGGCGCGCGCCATGCGACCCACACTTTCAACGCCATGCGGCCGCTGGATCATCGCGATCCTGGAATTCTAGGCGAAGTGCTGATCGACCCGCGGCTCTCTGCGGACATCATTGCGGACGGAATTCACCTTGATCAGACGATCGTGCAGTTATTCCTCAAGACCAAGGGAGCGGACGCGTCAGTGCTGATCACGGACGCTATCTCAGCTACCGGAATGCCGGATGGCCGTTATCGTCTGGGATCGCTCGAAGTGGACGTGAAGGATGGACGGTGCCTGTCAGGCGGAAAGTTGGCGGGCAGTGTTTTGACCATGGACCGCGCGGTCCGCAATGTGATGCAGTTCGCGCAATGGGATTTGCAACAGTCGTTGCGGCTGGCGACGCTGAATCCGGCGCGGGTAGCGGGTTTGAAGGACGCCGGTTCGATTCAGGCCGGAGCACCTGCCGATCTCATTGTATTGAGTACGAGCGGCGAGGTACAAAATACAATCATCGGTGGCGCGGGAATCTAGAAAAGTAGCGGCGGCATCGTGGCGGCTGTCCCGAGGGTGTCTCGCCCTCGGCGCGGCGCGCGAGACACGTCTCTCAGGAGAAAATGATGGCTGACAAAGGCAGATTCCCCCACTTCATGCTGAAAGAGATCTTCGAGCAGCCGCAAGGATTGCGAGACACGATCGCGCCTCGCGTATCGCTCGACGAGGCGATAGTGCGCCTCGACGAAGTCCGCATCAGCACGGATGAACTTCGATCGCTGCGCCGCATCAACATCGTGGCCTCCGGCACCAGCCGTCACGCGGGCATGGCCGGACAGTACATGATTCAGGACCTGGTCAACATTCCGGTGGACGTTGACTATGCCAGCGAGTTTGAATATCGCAATCCGCTGATCGGCCCCGGCGAACTCACTATTGTGATTACGCAGTCCGGCGAAACCGCCGACACTACAGCCGCGCAGCGCGAGGCCAAAGCCAAGGGCTCACGCACCGTTGCCATCTCAAACGTCGTGGATTCGACTATCGCGCGCGAAGCCGACGGAGTGATCTACACGCATGCCGGGCCGGAGATCAGCATCGCTTCGACCAAGGCCTTCACTGCGCAGATGGCCGTCCTCTATCTATTCGCCCTTTATCTGGGACAGGTGCGCGGCAAGTTTGCCAAGGAACAGCGGCGCGCTTACATCCGCGAACTGCTCGACTTGCCGGGAAAAATGGAAGGCTTGCTGAATTCCGCGCCTGCGGCTTGCGAGCAACTGGCCGACAAGTATTACAAAGTCCAGGATTTTCTGTTCATGGGCCGGGCCATTCACTATCCCGTCGCGATGGACGGAGCGCTCAAGCTCAAGGAAGTTTCTTACATCCACGCGGAAGGTTATCCCACGGGTGAAACCAAACACGGCCCCAATGCGATGATCGACGAAAATCTTCCAGTGGTAATTATCGCGACCTGCGATCGTGAAGACTCCGGATCGGTGTTGCGCTACGAGAAAAACCTGGCGAATATTCGTGGCTTCAAACAACAATCCGCGCGCGTGATTGCCATTGCGTCAGAAGGCGATCAGGAACTCCCGCGCATCGCGGACCATACGATCTTCGTTCCGCAGGCGACAGAGTTGCTGCTGCCGCTCCTAGAAATCATTCCCCTGCAATTGTTTGCTTATTACATGACAGTAAAAAAAGGTTTGGACGTAGACAGGCCGCGAAACCTGGTGAAGTCGGTGACGATCGAGTAGCGAAAGATAGGCGTCGGAGTTCGCAGGCTGTGCGGAGGCTGTTCATTCGCTTGCGAGCGAACAGCGGGAGTCGAAGGAGCTCCTACCCGTTCAACAATACTTTCGTCAGTGGGGCAGTTCGACGGAATAAGATTTTCCAGCTGCTGGGCACTTATAGGGGTCCTTCGACTACGCGGCTGCTTCGCAAAGCGAAGCAGCTACTTCGCTCAGGATGACACTCGCTGAGGTCTGAAGTCCGCCGTCCGCTCTAGTTCGGCTTCCGATGTTTGTTGTCCGAGAGGTAGCGCAGCAGCGCCGTATCGGATGTGTCCTTGAATTTTTCCAGAAATGACGCTTCTGGGCTCAGCATCGAATCTGCCGAAACTTTCTGGCGGATGCTCTGGCGCAGTCTGTCACCGGACTCGGATTCGTTGGTCATGACCTGCATGTAGAACCAGAGGAAGTGACGCATCTGATCGATGGCGGACTTCAGCATCTGAAGCGCATCCATTTCGGGCAGTGCGCTGAGGGCTTCCATGAGTTCCGGATCGCTGGGAGCTTCCATGGCGGCGCAGTTGAGCTGTCGTTGAATTGCGCGCAGGTCCTCGGTCACGCGTAAAATCCGGATGTGAATTTCTTCGAGATAGTCTTCTCTTCCCATGGGCTCCGGTGCTTTCGACGTCAAGACACCATCTCATTCACAACACACAGCGAACAGATGTCCCATGTGCATGCGCTTTCGTAATTCGCGCTGTTACTTTGGTCTCGGGAAATTTCTAACGACAAAATGTGTCATACCGATAGGGGTTGCGGTCAGTGCGCGAGACGGAACTGGCCGCACTGAGGCGGGTTTCGGGCTAATGCGGCAAAACAGCACTTTCCTCGACGGAGTTCGGGACAACAGACTTCGATTTGCAACGCCAGCGGCCCGCCGGTTGTCTGGCGGACGCCCCGCCCGCCCATCGGACCGGCCGGGGCCGGCGCTAGAAAAACGATCTCGATACGAGAATCAGCGATCATCGGATCTTTTATTAAAGCGGCTGTGCGAAGGCGAGGGGGCAACGATCTGGTACACTGTCGCGGTTCCGAGGCCTCGGGAATTCAAGGGCTCCGGAGCTTCCCCGTGCCTGAAAGCTGC
The DNA here is from genome assembly GCA_963795245.1 of Terriglobia bacterium. Classification (GTDB taxonomy): domain Bacteria; phylum Acidobacteriota; class Terriglobia; order Terriglobales; family Acidobacteriaceae; genus JAIQFF01. Next base: position 572,393 of record CAWCHA010000004.1, read on the forward strand.
ATCGAAGCGGAAGCCCTATGAGAGACACTCTCGGAGTCTTGCTGGCTGGCGGCGCTGGCGAGCGCCTGTATCCGCTCACGCGTGACCGCGCGAAGCCTGCCGTCACATTCGGCGGCATCTACCGCATCATTGATGTCACTCTGTCCAACTGCGTCAACTCCGACCTGCGCAAGGTTTATATCCTCACCCAGTACAAGGCCCTGTCGCTGAACCGGCACATCCGCGAAGGCTGGAACATCATGGGCAGCGAGATGGGAGAGTTCATCGAAGTACTGCCACCCATGAAGCGGGTAAGCGACCAGTGGTATCAGGGCACGGCCGACGCGGTTTATCAGAACATTTACTCGATCGGCTCGGAGCAGCCCAAGCATGTGCTGATCCTTTCCGGCGATCACATCTACAAAATGAACTACGGTCTTATGCTGGAGCGCCACAATGACTCGGGAGCGGATGTAACGCTGGCCACCATCCAGATAGATCCCGACGAGGTCGCTCGCTTCGGCGTCGTGGACGTGGACCGCGACCACCGCGTAGTGGGCTTCGAGGAGAAGCCGAAGACCACCAAATTACGCTCTCCGTCGAATCCCGAAAAAGTGTCTGCTTCAATGGGCATTTATCTGTTCAACACCGATGTGCTCATCCCCGTACTTTTGAAGGATGCGGAAGACCCGTCTTCGAGCCATGATTTCGGCAAAGACATTCTGCCCAAGATGGCGGATGAATATCGCGTCTACACCTACGATTTCGTCGACGAGAACAAGAAAGAAGCTCTCTACTGGCGGGACGTGGGAACACTTGAAGCTTACTATGAAGCGAATATGGACATCGTGGCGGTCTCGCCAGTGTTCAATCTGTACGACTCAGACTGGCCGATTCGCACTCATCAGCGCCAGTATCCGCCGGCGAAATTCGTCTTCGCGGAGACCGGGCGCACCGGCACGGCGGTCGACTCCATTATTGCCGCGGGCTGCATTGTTTCCGGCAGCCTGGTAAAGGGCAGCGTTGTTTCGCCGGATGTGCGCGTAAACTCTTACAGCGAAGTGGAGAATAGCATTCTCTTTTCTCACGTGAACGTGGGACGGCACTGCCGCATTCGCAAAGCCATCATCGATCGCGACGTGCACATTCCCGAGGGCACCACCATCGGATACGACGCCGAAGCCGACCGCCAGCGTTACTTCGTTACCGAAAGCGGAATTACCGTGGTGACGCGCGATTACTCTTTGTTCGAAAATCCGGTCACGGTGGATTACTTCACCAGCGAATAGCCGTTTCTTCTCGTTGATGTAAGCCTGCAAAGCAATATAAGCCCGCAAGGCGCGACCCGTAGGGGTGCCTGGCAGTAGTCCGGCGTTCAACGCCGGGGCTGCTGTCAGCGGTCTCTCCGGTATCTCCAAGCTTCATCCCCGCACGCCACTGATCTCGCTTTTATCGATCAGGTATCTGTTTGTAGCATCTAGTTGCACAGCGATTGCAACAAAATCTGCGGGCGTTCCTTGACAGGGGCGAAGCCTGGAGTGCACCATTAGAGCTAAGAAGTTAGTTGCAACCGGTTTGCATCTGGATGATTGCCGTCTAATAATGCAACTGGGTTGCATTAAACAAAATTGCTTGAGGGCCCGATGAGCCAGACCAGAATCAAGATCAGAAAAGACAAGAAATCTGCCCGAAACCGACGTCGCAGCGCCAAATACTGGATGGCTGTGGGTACCATGGCCGCCTATGCGACCTTCAACAGTGATGCCGTGCTCAAGGTTCACGCCCAGCAGGACCGCCCGGCACCGCCGGCGAACGTTTCGGGGCAAACTCAAGGGCTAACGGTGCGCCGCTTCGACATTGCGCCGGGCACCCTGGACTCGGTGCTGGTGGCTTTCGAAAAGACGGCGCAATTCAGCGTAAGTGTGCCGCAGGACTCGGTGCGCGGCATCTGGTCGCCGGGCGTAGCCGGCCTTTACACGCCGCAGGCGGCGTTGCTGAAGCTGCTTACCGGCACAGGGCTTGGATATCACCTGACCGGACCGGACAAAGCAATGCTGGAAGTTCAGGGCATGGCGACCACCATTGATGTCACCGACACCGGGGTTCAGGTCTCGCTGCCAAAATTCACCCAGCCCCTGATCGACACACCTCAAACCATCGACATCATTCCCCAGCACATCATTCAGGACCAGGGTGCAACCACGCTGCGCGACACTTTGCGCAATGTTGCCGGAATCAGCATCGCCGCGGGAGAAGGGGGCGCCCAGGGCGACAACCTTACGGTGCGCGGATTCACCGCCCGCAACGACATTTTCCTCGACGGCATGCGCGACTTTGGCAGCTACTACCGCGACCCGTTTGACATGCAGGAAGTGGCGGTGCTGCAAGGTCCGTCATCGGTCGCGTTCGGGCGGGGATCCACCGGAGGAATCGTCAATCAGGAAACCAAGGTTCCGCAGACCGCCGCGCTTTTCGCCGGGACCGTCGACCTGGGCACGGATCAGACCAAGCGAATCACCGCCGATCTGGATCGGCCGCTACCGTCGCTTGGAAGCGGCACGGCTTTCCGGCTCAACCTGATGGGACACGATTCGAAATTCGCGGGACGAGACATCGCCGAGAACCGGCGCTATGGTATTGCCCCGTCGCTGGCCTTCGGTCTGGGAACGCCGACCCGGCTCACACTCAGCTATCTACGCGAAGGCGCGGACGATACTCCCGACTACGGCATTCCCTGGCTGTTCAATGGGCCCGCCCCGGTGGAACGCCGCAACTACTACGGCTTTGAACATGGCAACTACCTGAAGACCAATGTGGACATGGGGACGGTGAAGCTTGAGCATGACTTTAACAGCCACATCACCTTCCGCAATCAGGCGCGCTACGCGCATTACCATCGCGATGTTCGCATCACCGAACCGCAAATCGACGCGACCTCCCTGGATCCCGATCCGCTATCGACGCCGCTCGGCCAGATTGACGTCCTGCGCAATCAGATCACGGTGAACAGCACGGAAACGTTTCTGCAGGATCAGGCTGACGTGATCATGAAGTTCAACACCGGTTCCCTTCGCCACACCTTGATTGCGGGCGCGGAGGGCGGGCGCGAAACTTCATCACCCTATCGTCAACGTTTCGATCTCACCACGGTTCCGGAGACGAGCCTGTTGCATCCGGACACCAGCCAGGCTTTCGCGGGCATCGTTCCCAGCACCGGCATCACTGACACGCATGTGACCGCCATCAGCGCAGGTGCGTACGTCCTCGATACCGTCAACCTGCTGCCCAAACTCGACCTCACTGGCGGAGTTCGAGTGGACAGGTTCGACGCTACCGTCGATCAATCCTTGCCGGTGATACCAACCTCGCCGTTCAAACGAGTCGACGTGATGCCGAGTTGGCGTGGTGCGCTGGTATTCAAGCCGGTGGCCGGTGGGAGCCTTTATTTCTCGTACGGTACGTCGTTCAACCCTTCCGCCGAAACACTGGCGCTTACAGTGGCCACCCAAAACGCTCCACCTGAGGAGAGCCGGACGTTCGAAATCGGTACCAACTGGGATTTGTTCGCCAGAAGGTTGTCGTTGAGGGCAGCGGGATTTCGCACCGAAAAGACCAACGCCCGGGAAACCGTGGATGCGACGACTGTCGTCTTGTCGGGCAGCCAGAGAGCGAGCGGCGTTCAGATACAGGCCAATGGATACATCACCAGCCGCTGGGAAGTTCTGGCCAGTTACGCTTATCTGAATAGCGAAGTCACAAAGTCGGTAGTGTTCCCACTGTCGGTGGGAGCTCAACTGGCTAATGTTCCCAGAAACACGTTCAGCACGTGGAGCACCTTCGCTCTGCCCTGGCACCTGAGCGTGGGCGGCGGCACGGATTTCGTCGACAGCCGCACCGCCAGTTCGACCACGCCTCTGGATCCAGTCACCGGCCTGGTCAAGCAAGTGCCGGGTTACTGGGTATTCAACGCGATGGCGAAATATCAGCTGAGCGAGCACATTGAATTTCGTGTCAATGTCTTCAACCTGGCCGACAAGTATTACTACGACCAGATCCATCCCGCGCACATCGTGCCCGGACCGGCACGCTCGGCGTTGCTGGGCATTACGTTCAAATTTTAGGGGCGAAAAGGAAATCCCAATTGCTGCTTCCCATACCTGAAGTGTTGACCTCGCAGCAGGTGGCCGAGGCGCGGAAAATTCTTGATCAGGCGGAATGGGTGGATGGCCGGGTCACAGCCGGCCACCAATCCGCCCGCACCAAGGACAACATGCAGCTGCCCGAAAACCATCCGGCCGCGCGCGAACTGGGAGAGATCATTCTTTCAGCGCTGGGGCAGAACCCTCTATTCGTTTCAGCGGCGCTGCCGGCGCGCGTGTTTCCTCCTCTCTTCAATCGTTATCAGGGTGGCCAATCTTTCGGCACGCATGTGGACAATGCCATCAGGCAGGTCACCGGAACCGGGCACCGCATCCGCACCGATCTCTCGGCTACTCTATTTTTCTCGCAACCGGATGAATACGACGGAGGCGAACTCATCGTCGAAGACACCTACGGCCTGCATCACGTAAAGCTGCCCGCCGGCCACATGATTCTTTATCCTTCGACCAGCCTGCACCATGTGACAGCGGTCACGCGCGGATCGCGTCTGTCATCATTCTTCTGGATTCAGAGCATGGTGCGCGACGACGGCGAGCGGACACTTTTGTTCGATCTCGATACCGCGATCCAGCGCATCAATCCTGCCAAACCGGACGACTCCGCTGTGGTGCAACTTACCGGCGTTTACCACAACCTGCTGCGGCGCTGGGCGGAAGTCTGAGTCTGAAAGCGCCTTGATGACCCCTCGCAGAGTTCTCTTTTGGATCCATCTGACGGCCGGCTGTGTGGCCGGGCTCGTCATCCTCGTTATGTCGGTGACCGGAATTCTGCTCGCCTATAAACGGCAGATCTTGTATCGGGCGGATCGCGTTTCTCAGTGGCAGCCCGGAGCGCAGCGTTTGCCGGTAGAGCAATTGCTGGCCGAGATAACGAAGAGCCAGGGAAAAACGCCGAGCGCCATTACGGTGCGCTCGAGCTCCGCCGATCCTGTGTGGTTCGATTTCGGGCGCGAACGGATCATCCTCATGAATCCCTACACCGGCGAGGTGCTCGGCGAGGCATCACCCCAGCTTCGGGCATTCTTCTCGAGCGTAGAGGGTTGGCATCGCTGGCTGGCCATAGGAGGAGAAGGGCGATCTTCAGGACGCGCGGTTACCGGCGCCTGCAATCTCAGCTTTCTCGTCCTGGTGCTTACAGGTCCTTTCTTGTGGTGGCCGAAAGAATGGACCAGGAACAATCTCCGGAAGATCACGCTGTTTCGCGGCGGAGCGTGGGGCCGCGCCCGTGATTGGAACTGGCACAACGTCTTCGGATTCTGGTGCGCCCTGCCACTTCTCTTGATTGTGCTCACTGGCGTGGTCATGTCTTACGCGTGGGCCAACAATTTGCTCTACCGCGTAACCGGAAACACACCGCCTCCCCCGCAGGCTACCGGTCAGGGCCCGTCGGATCGCAGGCCGGGGGCGGCGTCACAGCGAAATTCAGACCCGAATTCGCGGAAATTTGAACCCGTCCGTTTTGACGGACTGGACAAGCTAGTTGATCGCGCCAAACTTCAGGTTCCAGACTGGACGACCCTCACCCTGCGGCTGCCCAACAATTCCGCAGGCCCGCTTACTTTTTCGATTGATCGCGGCGACGGCGGCCGGCCGGATTTGCGATCTCAACTTACGCTGGATCCTGTCAGCGGGGAAATCGTGCGGTGGGAACCTTTCTCCAGTTACAACAGCGGGCGCCAACTCCGGGCCTGGGCCCGCTTCACGCATACCGGCGAGGCCGGAGGATGGCTGGGAGAAACACTGGCTGTAAACGCATCAGCCGGCGCTTCCCTGCTGGTGTTTACCGGGCTGTCGCTGGCGGTACGGCGCCTGCTTGCCTGGAAGGGTCGGCGGCCTTAGCTGCTCGCCACAAATATCCTTCCTGATCCGATCACACTCTGCTTGAATGTTTAAGAAAATCAGTTTTTAGTTCTCAGTTCCCGGTTCTTAGTCGTATTCGCCTTTTATTCGTCCGGCACTTTTACCCCCTGCTACAATGCCTTGCCTTGTTAGAAGCGCAGAACTTTTGGTCCCACAAAAACGTATCTATATTGTGGTGTTAAAGCTCGGGGTACGCCTCGGGTAGACCAGGAGTTCCAGGGAGTGCGGGTTGGAAGACGCCCAGGTCGTAGCCATGCTGGTCCGTCGCTGCGTAGACGGCGACGTTGTGGCCTGGGAGGAGATCGTGCAGCGCTACAACCGGCGCATCTACAACATCTGCTATCGATTCGCCGGATCGGGCGACGACGCCCAGGACCTGACCCAGGAAGTCTTCATCAAGATGTTCCGCACCCTGAGTTCCTACGACGTGGAGCGGGGAGCGTTCATGACCTGGGTTACCACCATCACCCGCAACCTGCTGGTGGACCATTTCCGCAAGAGCAAGCAGGACCGAATGACAGATTCGCTGGATGCGGCTCCTTCGGAACACGAAGACGCCATGCCTCTGAGCGAGAAGATCGAGGACAAGGCGCCGACGGCGGATATCAGCGTCCAGAGCCGCGAGACCCGGGAACTGGTGCACAGCGCCCTCCAGAAGCTGTCGCCGGAACTGCGTGAAGCGGTCATCCTGCGCGACCTGCAAGACTTGGACTACAAAGACATTGCCACGGTACTAAAGGTTCCGGAGGGTACGGTGAAATCCAGGATAAACCGTGGGCGTGCGGAACTTGCACGCCTGCTACAACGTACATATAGGCAGGTGATGTGATGGCGGGAGAAACCAAAAACGGGATGCAGTGCATAGAATTCGACGCGCTGTTGATTGACGCGCTGGACTCGACACTGACCGGTATCAGGCTGGAAAAGTTTCAGGCCCATGCTCGGGTCTGCGCCGTCTGCGGCCCCTTGTTCGCTGAGGCGGACGCTGGCCGGCGCTGGCTGAAGTCATTGGCCGAGGTGGAACCACCCGCCAACCTGATGCACAACATTCTGGTCGCCACCACGGGACATGAGAGCAAGCATGTCGTCGGCCGGAGTGCGGCCGGCGGATCGTGGACCGACGTAATCAAGTCGTGGTTGCGACCGGTATTCTCTCCCGTGTTTGCCATGAGCCGACAACCTCGCTTCGCCATGTCATTCGGGATGGCTTTCTTTTCGTTATCCATCTCGCTGAGTCTGGCGGGCGTAAAGGCGAGCGATGTGCGGCATGTTGATTTGCGGCCCAATGCGATCAAGCGCACCTATTACGAAACCACCGGACGGGTCGTCAAGTACTACGAGAATATTCGCTTCGTGTATGAGATCGAATCGCGGGTGCGGGAATTCAAACGAGTGACCGCGCCCCCTGAACCGAGCCCCAAGGAGCAAAAGCAAGAAAAGAAAGACAACAACACAAGTGGACAACCCGAGCCAAGACAGGAACGCAACTACAGCCAGGGAGAGAACCAGCCAGTGCTGGCCTCGATCCCGAATGATCCGCCTGTAGTGACGGTGACCGCTTACAGGAGGCTTTCATGAACTGCGCCAACCATCCCGAGATCGAGAAGGTGGCCTTTTGCCGCACCTGCGGAAAACCGCTGTGTGCCAACTGCACCCGTTCGGTGCATGGAGTGATCTATTGCGAGACTTGCCTGGCCGCACGCCTGGAAGGCGTGCAACCGAACGTAGCTCCACCGGCAGCCGGCTTCGCCCCGGTCAGCCCCGGGGTTGTGCCCGTACAAATTTCCTCCGGCCCAAACCCGGGACTGGCAGGCGTTCTGGGCGCGATTCCATTTGGGGTGGGGGCAGTCTATTGCGGCCAATACATCAAAGGATTGGTCCACCTGGGGATCTTTGTCCTCCTGCTCATCGCGGTCAGCAGTGACGTACCCTGGTATTTGCATACCGCCTTCGGCCTGTCTATCGCTTTCTTCGTCATCTACCAGATCGTGGACGCAGTCCGCACGGCCAGGGCGATCCAGGCGGGACAGCCGGCTCCCGATCCATTCGGATTAACCGAGGCCTTCAGCCCGGGGAAAAAGATTGACCCTTCCAGCGTGCCCACGGGCGCCATTGTACTCATCGGCCTGGGTGTGATCTTCCTGTTACATACGCTGGGCATCTGGGACTTTAGTCCGCACCGTATTTGGCCGTTGGTGCTTATCGGCCTTGGCGCTTGGCTCTTGATCCGCCGGCTGGGCCTGATCGGCGACGTGCCTCCGGGGTTTGATGGCGTCCGCAGTTGCAAGCGTGGACTGATGGGACCGGTAATCCTGTTAACGCTGGGATTTCAGTTCCTGCTCGACAGCATGGGCATCATCCGGTTCGGACGCACCTTGCCGGTTCTGCTGGTGGTCATCGGCCTGGTAAAGATTTTCCAGAGCACGGCCGGCCCAGGACCGCTGCCACCCTCTCAACCAGGCGTGCCGTTTTCTGGAACTCCATTTTCCGGAACTTCAGGTGAAGTTCCGCCCCCGCCGTATACCGACGTGAAGCCGGAGGTAAAAAATGGTTAGCCCGGTGCAGATCCCGCCGCCGATGCAGCAGCAACAGTATCAACCACAGAGACCGCGGCGCTCGATCGCTGGTCCAGTTGTCATGATCCTGCTGGGGGTTGTGCTGCTGCTGACCACGATGCACGTGCTCCAGCCGCAGCCCATCCTGCGCTGGTTCGGGACTTACTGGCCCGCACTCATCATTCTTTGGGGCGTAATTAAACTGGTGGAGTACCAGCAGGCCAGGAGAGAAGGCACGCGTCCTGCCGGGATTGGCGCCGGCGGAGTTCTGTTGCTGATTTTTCTGATCATGTTCGGAATGTCGGCAACGCAAGCCTCACGCTTCAACTGGGATGAGATTCGAGACCGCATCAACCTGGGCGACGACGATATCACCTTGTTCGGACACAACTACAACTACGAAGATCAGCTACAGCATGATTTTCCCGCGGGCAGCACTCTGCACATCGTCAGCGAACGCGGTGCGGTGAACGTAAGTGTGTCCGACGATAACCAGATTCACGTAGCCGCACACAAACGAATTAACGCCGACAACCAGGCCGACGCGGACAAATTCAATCCCGCAACCCGGCCACTGATCAATGTCAGCGGCAACGAAGTCACCTTGAGCGCGCATACTCAGGGCGCGGGCGACCACGCGGTGACCACGGATATGGACATCACGGTTCCCCGCAAAGCTCCAGTAGTGATCTCGTCCCGTCGCGGCGATGTGAGCGTCATTGGCCGCGATGGCGACGTTGAGATCGCCAGCCAGCACAGTGACGTCAATGCCTCCGACGTCAACGGAAAGCTGAACCTGAACCTGACCGGGGGATCGGCGCGGGTGTCTACGATTTCGGGTGACGTTTCTGTCCAGGGACGAGGCGACGACGTTACTCTCTCAGACGTGAAAGGCACGGCCCGCCTGAGCGGCGAATTTGACAACCTCAAGCTGGCGAAAATTGCCGGTGCGGTCTCCTTCAAGTCGGCCCGCACGGACATGGAGTTCTCCCAACTGAACGGCGACCTCGATATGGATTCCGGCGATTTGCATGCCAGCGACCTGACAGGCCCTTTCCGTTTGCTGACACGGTCGAAGGATGTCCGTTTGGACGGAGTAAGCGGCGACGTCCGTCTTGCGAACGAAAATGGAGCGGTAGAAATACACATCAGCAAGCTGGGCAACGTGCAGGTGAGCAACCGGAACAGCGATGTTCAGCTTTATCTTCCGGAAAAAGCTGGGTTCCAGTTGGACGCGCGCGCCCGGGGCGGCGAAATCGAATCAGACTTTGACGCTCTGAAGATTGAGAACGGAGATAATCAGGGAATTGCCAGCGGCACGGTCGGCGCAGGCGGGCCACGTCTGGTGATTAACAACGAGCATGGTGGCATTGAATTACGCAAAGTCTCGACGGTCGTGGAGGCGCCGGCGCCTCCCAAGGTGCCGGCGGTGCCAAAGGTCCCGCGCACGCCAGCCACGCCTAAACTGCTGGTGCCCACAGAAAACTGATTTCGTAGCGCCGGCCTCCGCCCGGCCCGATGGGCGGGCGAGACGCCCGCCAGACAGCCGGCGGGACGCCGGCGCTACAAACCCTTTCTTACCCGGAAAGCCCTACCCGTGCTATGTTCAATTTCCCTCTGAGCTAAACATGATCCGTCCCTATAAAGGCATTACACCCACTATTCCTGCATCGTGTTACGTGGACGACTCGGCGCAGATCATCGGCGACGTAATTCTCGGCGAGCACGCCAGCATCTGGATGAACTCTGTCCTGCGCGGAGACGTGCACTCAATCCGTATCGGCGCTTATTCGAATGTGCAGGATGGCAGCGTGCTGCATGGCATGAAAGAGCAATACGAAGTCTCTCTCGGCGAGTACGTCACAGTCGGTCACACCGTGACGCTGCACGGCTGCACTATCGAAGACCGCTGCCTGATCGGCATGGGATCGATCATTTTGAACGGAGCGCATATCGGCGCGGGGTCCATCATCGCGGCAGGTACATTGATTCCGGAGAAGACGGTTGTCGAGCCCGGATCATTGTGGATGGGATCTCCAGGAAAGTTTCGCCGCAAGCTGGACGAGCACGATCAGGAAACGATCATGCGCTACGCCCGGAACTATCTGGAGTACAAAGAATCGTATTTGCGTGAAACGTAGGCGCCGGCCTTTCGCTGTAAGTGGGGCGCGAGCGTCCCGCTCGTGCGGCGGCGCACAAATGCTGCCGACGAGCGAGGCTCTCGCGCCTACACTAAGCGCTGCGGCGCGGACGCAGAGTCAAATCACGAACCTGCGCCAGTACACTCGATAATTGCATCCCGTTCAGTTGGGACACGAACGGCATCAAATCCGCGATGAACTGATCTTTCATCAGTTCGCCGATTTCTTCCTGGCGGTTGCGTTCTCCGCCAGAGAGCAGATCGGGCACCGTGACTTCCAGCGCGCGGGCCAGCCGTTCCAGTGAGGAAAGGGTCGGGGTCGCTTTTTCGTTTTCGATCTTCGACACGTAGGTCCTGGGGACCGACATGCGCGCCGCCAGCTGCCGCTGACTGAGCCCGCTCCGCAAGCGGAGTGAGCGGATCGATGTCGCCAGGTTCAGGTGTCCGCGGCCGTTGCCATGCGCCGGCATCATCTGCGGCGGTGGCGGGGCCATGACAACTTCCGGCTCATCCTCATCTAACGAGGCATGGCAGCGGCGGCAAAGATCATTGGTTGTGCGAAACTGGACCAGCAGGCAGTGATCGCAACGAACTACTTCCCTTGAATCTACGGGTGCAAGGGTAGTGGCCATCAAGGTGTGGGAGGGCCAGAGCGGGGCTTCTCCGGAACGAAAAATCTCTTCGTTCCAACCTGCAGCGTAATCTGAGGTACAACACCTGTGGATGTCAAGAACATTCACCGGTCAAAAACAAAACGCCTCATGATAAAAGCAAAGTTAGGCGGAGAAAAGACGGAGAAAACAGGTAAGAAAACATGAATGATCGAGAACAGGCGTGGGGGTTACTAATTGAGTTCACCCAATCAGAGAGTTTGCGCAAGCATGGACTCGCGGTAGAGGCCTGCATGCGCGCGTATGCCCGTAAATTTCACCCAGGTTCCGCTGCTGAGGAAGAGTTGTGGGGAACGGTCGGCCTAGTGCATGACTTCGACTACGAGAAGTATCCCAGCCTCGAGGACCATCCCTACAAGGGAAATGAAATATTAAAAGAACGTGGATATCCGGACGAGATACGCCGAGCCATCATGTCGCACGCCGAGTATTCCGGCGTGACCCGTGATAGTCCGATGGAGAAAGCACTCTTCGCCTGCGACGAACTGTCAGGATTCATTACCGCGTGTGCGCTGGTAAAACCAGGAAAGTCATTGGCGGAAGTTGAGCCCCAGTCCGTCCGGAAGAAAATGAAAGACAAAGCCTTCGCCCGCAGCGTGAAGCGCGAAGACATCGTCAACGGCGCCGCGGATCTGGGAGTGGATCTGGAAGAGCACATCGCCTTCTGTATCGAGGCAATGAAAGGCATCGCAGAGAAGCTGGGACTGGACGGCAAAATGTAGGCGCGAAGGTCCCCACGGTCCGTGTGGGGCCGGGCAGAGCCCGGCTAAGTGTTTCTGAAAGTCCGCAGAATGCCTCCGCTATCGAAACCTCTGCCGGGCTACGCTCGGCCTGCCCGGGTCGAAGACCCGGCCCCACACCAGCATTGCCACATGCATAAGCATTGCCTACCGCAGAGCTTCTGCCACTTTACCGCTGGCGATCAGATCCGCTATCCGCGCGAAATCCTGATACATCACTCGATCTTTATCCATGGTCGCGCACACCGATCGGATCGCGGCATGCGCTGTCTGTCCCCGCTTCGAAGTCTTGAGTGGATCCAGGAAGTCGAGGGCCTGCGCCGCAGCCATGGCTTCAATCGCCATGGCGTTGCGCGAATTTTCCACGATGCGCTTCAGCTTGAGAGCTGCCGTCATTCCCATGGAAACGTAATCTTCTTTGTTGCCGGAAGTGCTGATCGAATCCACCGAAGCGGGATGCGACAGCCCTTTGTTTTCGCTGACCAGCGCTGCCGCCGACACCTGCGCCATCATGAACCCGGAATTCAGTCCAGCACCGGGGGCGAGAAACGGCGGCAGACCTTCATTGAGAGCGGGATTTACCAAGCGTTCCAGCCGGCGCTCGGAGATGCCCGCCAGCGCGGTGAGAGCGATCCCCAGGAAATCCAGGACGAAAGCCAGGGGCTGTCCGTGGAAGTTGCCGCCGGAGATTACATCGGCTTCCAGGCTTGCGGAGCTTCGCTCCGCTGGGCGGACCGGGGCGTCCGCCCCTACGTGGGCTGTGCCATTTTTCAGGAAGACCAGTGGGTTGTCTACCGCGGAGTTGACTTCAATCTCCATCACTTCGCGACAGTGGGCGAGGGTGTCACGCACGGCGCCGTGCACCTGAGGCATGCAGCGTAGAGAGTAGGCGTCCTGCACGCGCTCGCAATCGAGGTGCGACAGGCGCAGGCTGCTGCCTTCGAGCATTTTGCGGAGATTCGCTGCCGTCTTAAGCTGGCCTTTGTGCGGACGAGCCCGATGGATTCGTTCATCGAACGCTACATCGGTGCCGCGTAGCGCGTCGAGCGAGAGCGCTCCGACCACGTCAGCGGTGTCCGCAAGAATCTCAGCGGCAAGCAGCGCAAGAATTCCCACTGCAAGCATCGCCTGCGTTCCATTAATCAGCGAGACGGCTTCTTTCGCTTCTAACACCAAGGGCTTGATTTGAGCACGGCGCATGGCATCGGCGGCGGGAATGCGGGCACCTTTTTCGTCGAGACATTCGCCTTCACCGACCAGGGCCAGCGCCAGATGCGCCAGCGGCGCAAGGTCGCCACTGGCTCCTACGCTGCCTTGCGAAGGAACCATCGGGGTGACGCCGCGATTCAGCATCTCGCAGATGGTGTCGATGACTGCCGCGCGCACGCCTGAATGTCCCTTGGAAAGTGAATTCGCGCGCAGCAGCATCATGGCACGAGTCTCAGCCACCGAGAGCGGCTCGCCGATGCCCACTGCGTGAGAGCGAACCAGGTTGATCTGAAGTTCGCGAATCTGATCGCCGGCAATTCGCACGTCAGCCAGTTTGCCCACGCCGGTGGTAATCGCGTAAGACACACGATTTTCAGCAACCAGGGTATCCACGACCGCGCGGGCACGGTCGACGGCGTCGCGGGCCTCGGCATGGAGAAGAACGGCTCGACGGTCACGCGCAACTTCGCGAACCGCTTCGAGAGTGAGGTCTTGTCCGTTGATGTGTAAAGCGTTCAAGGGCGATTTTCCGATTTACAGTTTCTGGTTTCTGGTTTCTGGTTACGAAGCCTTCCCTGCTGCTTCGCGAAAGACTTTCACAATGTTCGGCGGCAACGAAGACGCTTTCATCTTCGCGTCAAGGATCATGTGCATGGTTTCGCCTTCCGCCAGTACCGCGCCATCGCTGGCCCGCACCAGTTCGTAGCCGAAATGAATCATCGACTCTCGAACGTGCCGCAGATGGGTGCGGACGATGATTTCATCGTCATAGCGCGCCGGAGCCTTGTAGCGGCAGCGCGCGTCCACCACCGGAATGAAACATCCGTGGTCACGCTCCATGTCGCGATAGGTAAATCCGAGCTGGCGCATCAGGTCGACGCGTCCGATTTCGAACCATATGAAATGGTTGGCGTGGTAAACCACTCCCATTTGATCGGTCTCGGCGTAGCGCACTCGTACGCGGCTTTCCGAGACTATGCCGCCTTTGCCATTCCGCGCGTTTTCCTCCAAGCCGCTCACCTGGTACTCCAGCGCGGCTTGCGCTTTTCCAGAAATGACGTGATACCTTCGCGAAAGTCCGCCGTTGTCCGGATGCGTGCGTTGTCTTCGACAGCCTCGGCGATCTGATGGTCGAGCTGTCCAGAAATAAATCCGTTGATCAACCGTTTGGTCGCTCGCACGGACGATGGACTATTCTCCATCAGTTGGGACGCCAGTTCACGTGCCCGCACCATCAGACGCGCCGCCTCGACCACTTCGTTGACCAGGCCAAAGGCGTGGGCTTCGGCTGCATCGATCAGCCTTCCGGTCAGCAGAAGATCGCGGGCAATTTTGTGCCCTACCTGCCAGACCAGCATCGAGGAAACGATGGCGGGCACGAATCCAATGCGAACTTCGGTGTAGCCGAACTTGGCCTCGGGCACGGCCAGCGTAAAATCACACATCGTGGCGAATCCCGTGCCACCCGCAATGGCGGCGCCGTTCACCGCGGCAATGGTAGGCAGAGGAAAATCGTAGATGCGGCGAAAGACGCGGGCCATGCGGGAAGAGTCCTGCACGTTGTCATCATGTGTCCGGCCGAGCAGGGCCTTGAGTTCGTCGAGATCCATACCTGCGCAGAAAGCTTTACCTGCGCCCGTCAATATGACGACCAGCGCCAAGGATCTCTCAATTTCGTCGAGAGCAGCGAAGAGTTCGTCGACCAGCGCGTGACTGATGGCGTTGCGCTTCTCTGGGCGGTTCAGCGTAATCGTGGCAACGCCGGAATCGTACGCAAGCTGGATGGTGGTGAATTCCATGTATAGATCAGCTTTCAATACATCGGTCCTTCGTCGGGAACGCTTCGCCTTGCGAAGCGCTCCACATCCTCAGGATGACAACGCGGTCAGTCGGCGGCTGCGGATTCCGTATACCGGGCGCCAAGTTCCGCCGAAATTCTCAGCAACACGTCCAGCGACTTCAGCACCGGCAACTCCGCGCCTCGTAGCTGCAAAGCCTCGACCACCGTCTCGGTGGCGATATTTCCCACCAGCGCATCTTGCGCGAAGGGGCATCCGCCCAGTCCGCCCAATACCGAATCAAAACGGCGGCAGCCCGCATCATACGCGGCCTGAATTTTCTCCGCTGCCTGATCGGGACGGCTGTGCAGATGCAATCCGATTTCCAGATAGTCGAACTTGGAATTCACCGCTGAAAACAGTTCGCGAATCTGCGCTGGTCCCGCCAGGCCTACCGTATCAGCCAGCGAAATTGTACGAACACCGAGCGATTCCAAGAGATCGACCGCATCAACCACCTCCCCAATATTCCACGGGTCGCCGTACGGATTGCCAAACGCCATCGAGATGTAAACCACGGTGTCGAGTCCGGCGGGTTCGCCCTTGTTCGTAACTTTTTCGAGTTCGTCAATCGCCTCTTCGAGAGTCTGGCGCTGGTTGTTCTGCAAGAATGTCGGCGAAACCGAATAGGGGAAGCCGAGCGTCCGCACCGCTTCCGTCGCGATGGCGCGCTGCGCGCCCTTCTCGTTGACCACGATCCCGATAATTTCAACATCATCGGGCGGGTCGAGTTCTTTCAACACTTCTTCCGAATCCGCCATTTGCGGCACGGCTTTCGGCGAAACAAACGAAGCCGCATCGATGTGCTTGAACCCCGCACTGATCAATGCCTTTCAGATAGTCGGTCTTGATGTAGGCAGGAATCTGTCCTTTCAGCCCCTGCCAGGCATCGCGCGGACATTCGACGAGCTTTACGGAATTCGACATATTCACCACGGAGACACGGAAGTACAGAGATTAAAGAATTCTTCTGACAATTTCTCCCCTTGAAAGTGCAGCGATGTTGAAATTTAGAATCAGACCAACTCGCTTCCCTGTCTGTTCGGTGAGGTCCTCATGAATCAGTTTCTCCGTGTCTCTGTGTCTCCGTGAGAAATCATGTTTGCAGCACTCCTACTTTGAACTCGGGCACATCCGGGTTCAGCGCTGCGGCTTCGAGCGCTTGCGTAATCGCTTCGCGGGTCTCGACCGGGTCGATGATCTTGTCGATCCACAAGCGGGCAGCTCCGTAACGCGGGTCGGTTTGTTCGTCGTAGGTGTTCTTCACCGACTCGAAGAGTTCTTTGCGTTCTTCGTCGCTCAACTGTTTGCCGCTGCGTTCCAACTGCTTGATTTTGATTTCCACCAGCGTGCTGGCCGCCGAATCTCCGCTCATCACGGCGTAGCGTGCCGTCGGCCAGGCAAACACGAAGCGCGGATCGTAGGCTTTGCCGCACATGGCATAGTGTCCGGCGCCGAACGAGCCGCCGACGATCACCGTAATCTTGGGCACGACCGAGTTCGAGACCGCGTTCACCAGCTTCGCTCCCGCCTTGATGATGCCGCTCCACTCGGCATCGCGCCCGACCATGAATCCATTTACGTCGTGGAAGAAAACCAGTGGAATCAGGTTCTGATTGCAGTCCATGATGAAGCGTGCAGCTTTTTCCGCCGACTCGGTGTAGATCACGCCGCCGAATTCGATGCGCTTGTGGCCTTCATGGTCGGTCTGCTGAGCATGCAGCTTCTGGTTGGCCACGATTCCTACAGCAAAGCCGCCGATGCGGGCGTAACCGCAAATAATCGTTTTGCCGTATTCGGCCTTATATTCGTCGAAGCGGCTGCCGTCCACGATGCGAGCGAGAATTTCCTTGGTGTCATAAGGACGCGCGGGGGACGAATCGTAGATGCCGTAGATTTCTTCCGACGCAAGTGCCGGAGGCTGCGGCTTGCGGCGGTCCCAGGGAGACTGCCGGCGGTATCCCCACTTCTCGATGATGGCGCGGATGCGCGCCAGGCAAGCTTCGTCGTTGGGCTCGCGAAAATCCACTGTGCCGCTGATGGCGGAATGCATGGCAGCGCCGCCCAGTTCGTCGGCAGAAATCTTCTGGCCGATCGCGGCCTGCACCAGTGCAGGCCCAGCGAGAAAAAGTCCGCTACCGTCGGTCATCAAAACGTGATCGCACATCACCGGCAGATAGCCGCCGCCCGCGACACACATGCCCATGATGGCAGCGATCTGGGGAATGCCCATGGCAGACATCACCGCATTGTTGCGAAAGACGCGGCCGAAATCATCGGTGTCAGGAAAGACGTCTTCCTGGAGTGGCAGAAAAACTCCGGCAGAGTCGACCAGGTAAACCGTCGGCACACGGTTTTCGATCGCAATGTTCTGGGCGCGAATCACCTTCTTCGCGGTCATGGGAAAAAATGCGCCAGCCTTCACGGTCGCATCGTTCGCGATGATCATCACCAGGCGGGTTTGAATGCGCGCCAAACCCGTAATGACACCGCCAGCCGGAGCGCCGCCCCACTCCTCATACATTCCGTGCGCCACGTAGGCGCCCAACTCGAAAAATGTTCCTGGGTCCACCAGCAGATTGATGCGCTCACGCGCCGTAAGGCGTCCTTTGCTGTGCTGATTTTCGATCGCCTTGGAGCCGCCGCCCTCGCGGATTTTCTCTTCTTCATTTCGCACCTGCGAAACCAGGTCGGCCAGGAACCGCATATTCGCTTCAAAGCGCGCCGAGGTGGGATCGATGTGCGACTCGAGAACGGTGGAACTGGAAGGCGTTCCGGGATCGATGCGTTCGCTCATGAATGAAGACGCTGAAACAGCTTAACGTATAACAGCGGAGAAGGACGGTGTAAACAGTCGCGCTCGTTGGTAAAGACTCAGTTCGAAAAATACTTTACATTGGCGCCATCCTGAACGACTTTAGTCGTGAAGGAATCCAGCGTGTATCGCATCCTCGCCGCACTGCATACCAGCTCTGCGCTGGATCCTGCGCAAGCTCAGGATGGCCCATTCACATAAGGTAAACATCCGAAACTGAGCTACTACCCGTTCGTCGGCAACCCGCGAGATTGCCGGGCTCTTGCCTAACTACTCTTCTCCAGCCAACGTTCCAGGCGGCAGCCGTCTTCTTCGAGCAGGAAGCTGCCGGTTCCGAAACACTCTCCAAAAATGCGATGCGATTCGGGATCGCGCGCCGCCCGGGGAATCCACTGCTTCCCTACCTGATACTGGCTGGCCGTAAACCATCTCTGCGGCAGTACCTCGACCAGTCCTGCGTTCGGGTAGACGACATAGAGCGCGAATGCCGGGTCGTCGGAACTTTTTGCGGGATAACTGGTTGGAATAATCAACTCGTCCACCGTCTGCAATTCCGGTGGGACTTCAATCTTGTGCATGCCGGCGGCGAGGCCGAGCGAAATTTCAAAATCGGCAATCGGCGCGGTTGCCGAATAAATCCGGTCGGCCGACGGTTTGAACCAGCCGGCGATTTCGATCAATTCGAAACCCTTGAGCTGGTCAGGATCGAAGCAGGCAATGCGAATACTCCTACCCTCGGGACACCAGATTCCAAGGTTCGACGGCGGCACAAAAAAAGGACGGCAATAGGTATTCAGCGCGAGGCGAGGCTTGTGCGCCTCCTGCTGCAAAGCCAAAGTCACCACATAGCCCAGCGGTCCTTCGCTGCCCTGGTGGGTCCAAACAAAACGCTGGCCGGAAACCGAAGTAAAGGCGGAGAATGTCTTCCAATACCACGGCGTGGGTCCGACTGTGCGCTGGAGGATTTCCTTAAGGCGTGAGGTGCTGATTTCAGCCATGAATTTCAGATCGCAGGAACGACGCGCGGTTTGACGTTGGCGCGAATGAACTGCACGATGTCGTCCATGGATGTGCCCGGCTGGAAAATAGCGGCAACGCCGGCTTTCTTGAGATTTTCCATGTCCTGATTGGGAATGATACCGCCAACTACCACGAGAACGTCGTCCATCTTGTTCTGCTTGAGCAGGTCCATCACGCGGGGAATAATCGCGTTGTGCGCGCCCGAAAGAATCGACAGGCCGATGACGTGGACATCTTCCTGGAGTGCCGCGTTCACGATCATTTCAGGAGTTTGTCTCAGGCCGGTATAGATGACCTCCATCCCGGCATCGCGCAGGGCCCTGGCGATCACCTTGGCTCCGCGATCATGCCCATCCAGGCCGGGCTTTGCCACCAGCACGCGGATCTTCAACTCTGGCATTAACTGTATTTAACCACAGCAAGCGCGGAGGCGCACGATGACCAGTGGTGTCGAGATTCTGGGATCCGGGATTTAGATCTCGGATTCAAAATCAGATTCAACATTCACCATCCGGAGGCGAACCTTATGAAATTCAGTCTGAAATCTGAAATCGTTTCTGTCACATGGTTTTGATATCGAGGCTGCGCCACAAATACCAGCACGCCACTGAGCGATAGGGCTCCCAGGCTTTCGCAATTTTTGCCATCACTTCCGGTTTCGGCATCTTGCGCTTTTTGTAATGCTTCTTCATTGCCATCTGGATGCCGTAATCACCGACAGGCAGCACATTTGGACGCTTCAGGGTAAACATCAGAAACATGTGTGCGGTCCACACCCCGACGCCTTTGACCTGGGTCAGATGCTTGATAACCTCCTCGTCTGTCATATCTGGAAGTTGTGTGAAATCGAGTTCGCCGCGAGCGGCGCGAGCGGCCATGTCTTTCAGATAGGACGATTTCTGCTTGGACAAACCCACTGCGCGCAACTGGGCATCGGTCAACTTGAGAATCCCTTCAGGCGTGACGGGATCTCCGGCAACGGCGGCGAAGCGCTTGAAGATGATCACCGCTGCTTTGCCGTTCAATTGCTGATAGACGATGGCCTCCGCCAGGCTGTGAAATACCGGGGCGCCAAACTCCATGCGACACGCGCCAACCCGCGCGATGATCGCGGAAAGTATGGGATCGGACTTCTTCAGATGATTGACGGCTTTTCGCATGCCACCTTTTTAGTGGTGGGTCAGTTTGAAAAATCTTACACGGCGTTATCCTGAATGACTTTTAGTCGTGAAGGGTCTCGCGTGCAGCGCGCCGTACTCGTATCCGCTCCGCGCCAAATCCTTCGCAGGCTCACGATCCTCCGTCAGCTCAGGGAAAATTCTCTCAAGAAAGATACTGGACGGTTTGCCAGATCAGCTCCGCGGTCTTCTGGTAGGGATCGCCTCTGTCGTCCCATTCCATGGAGCAATAGCCCTTATAGCCGTGCTGCTTCATGATGCCGAAGGTTCTGGCCATATCTACATGCACGGTGACGCCCTTATCGTTGGTTTCGGACGACTTCACGTGCGAATCGCAATAAGCGTGGCGGAACATGGCATCCATGGCGCGATATGCGTAGTCGGGCTTATGTGCGGCGAGGGTGTTGCCGAAATCAGGCAGCGTGTGCAGCCACGGATTGTTCACTTTTTTTACCACCGCTACCAGGAAGAACGGATCTTCGCTGACCGGATCGTCATTCTCCAGCGTGACGACAACGTTCTTTGTGGCTGCGTATTCCGCAACCCGCGCCAGCCCGTCCGCGGTGCGGTTAAGATTCGGCTTCACGCCTTTCGCGCCCTCAATATGAGTGCGAATGCTGGGCGCACCGAGGATCACCGCATTGTCGATCCACTTCTTGCTAAAGGCGATCGCCTGCTCGCGCTCGGAACTATCGCTCGCGTAAAGACTGTATTTACCATCCACCGCGACGTTCGCCAAGGCAGCATTCGCCTGCTCCACGGCCGCGCGAAACTGTTCCAGGTATTTGCCGTCGGTCGAGGGAAAGTGCCCGGTCCAGGGCTCGATCTTGTTGACCTGGAATTTCTCGACTACGTGCGCGGCGAAGTCTTTCAAGTCCATCGGATTCGCAGCCTTGCTTCGTTCGCCGGCAATAAACTCACGGAATGGATATGACGCAACGGCAATGCGTTCGCGCGGCTGCGACGGAAACTGAATGTTGGGCCCGGAACTGGCATGGGCCAGCGCCGGAGCGAGCCACACCCCAGCGGTGGTAGCGGCGCACTGTTGCAGGAATCGTCGTCGAGTAGTCGGTGACAAGTTGGTCAGTTTAACATGATTTTCCTGCCTGCCTTTTAGGACTTCCGGCACACGGGCGAGGGCGCCCGCGCCACACAGAACCATCTCCGTTTAGTATGGAACGTATGATCACAATCGTTTCTGGCCTGCCTCGTTCGGGCACATCGCTCATGATGCAGATGCTGGCTGCGGGCGGCATGCCCATTCTGTCGGATGGCGAGCGCCGGGCGGATGTCGACAACCCGCGCGGCTATCTCGAGTGGGAACGCATCAAGCAACTCCCTAAGGACCCCACCTGCATCGCCGAGGCGGAGAACAAAGCGGTGAAGGTGATCTCTCAGCTCTTGCTTTCACTTCCTCCAAAGCATGAGTACCGGGTGATTTTCATGCAGCGTCCTTTGCCGGAAGTCATGGCGTCGCAGGACGAGATGCTTCGCCGGCGGGGGAATTTTGATCCAAGTGAAGATAATTCCGTGGTGGCGCGCGCGTTTCAGGACCACTTATCCGACGTCTACGGCTGGCTCAACGGCAAACCCCACGTAAAAGTATGCCGCCTGCAATATCATGCCGTCCTGCGCGAACCGAAAGAGACGGCGGAAAGTGTCGCGAAGTTTCTGGAAGTTCCGTTGGATATCGAAAAGATGACAAAGCAGGTAGACGGGACTCTATATCGCCAGCGCCGCGCATAGTTGTGTTGTTGGTGTTTGTTTGTGTGGCCGCGGGCGACCCACTCGCGGATTTTGTGATCCCTCAACTCTTGCCAGGTGGAAGCTGAAACCCAATCTTTCGCTTCGATGGCTCTTCTGGAAGCATGAGTTCCTTGATGGCTTCAATAATGTCCTGGATAGTGGTGTCGTGAGTTTCCAGGCGCCGATCCAGTTCGTTTACCTTGGCAGCGAGCTGCCGATTTTTGGCCAACAGTTCGCGCATGCGTACAAACGCGCGAACGACGAACACGCTCATTTCGATCGCCTGCTTCGAATTGAGAACCGTAGCCGCCATGATCGCGCCGTGCTCGGTGAAGGCGTAGGGCGGGTAGCGGCGGCCGCCGTGTTCTTACTTGAGGTCACAATTTGTGACCTCAAGATTTGGTCCTCTTTGCCGGTCAGGCGGAACATGAAATCCGCGGGAAACCGTTCCCGGTTGCGCTTTATCTGCTGGTTCAAGCCCTTGACGGTCACGCCATAGAGTTCTGCGAGATCGCTATCAAGAATAACTCTCTGATGGCGAAGGATCAGGATTCGCGAGTCTACCGGAATCGCGAGCTGGGACGGGCTTTTGGACATGAGGCTGAACGAGAGTATAGCGCTGGTTTGAGGTCGCAAATTGCGACCTCGAGATTTTTCGGTACTTCCTGTTTGAGGTCACAATCTGTGATCTCAAACCTTTCGGAACTATGCCACTGCCGCACGCGCGAGGGCGCTCGCGCCCACATTTTTTGTTCAAGTGATGCTTACTTCGGTGTAGGTACCAAACACTTCACGCAAGGCTTCGCAGATTTCGCCGACTGTCGCATAGGCGCGGACCGCGGCGACGATGTATGGCATGGTGTTGGCCGAGGAAATGTCTCTGTTCGCCGACTTTCGCGGTTCCTGGGCGGCCGCCTTTTTCAGGGCATCCAGACTCCTGAGGACTTCGTCATTCGACCGCCGAGCGCGCAGTGCTTTCAGCTTTGCTGATTGCTGCTGTGCGATGCTTTCGTCAATGTACAGCGTGTGCGGCGGATCCTCTTTGATCACAAATTCGTTGGCGCCAACGATGATCTTTTCTTTCGCTTCGGCGGCACGCTGATATTGGTACGAGGCCTCGGCGACTTCTTTCTGGGGATAGCCGCGCTCGATGGCCTTGACCATGCCGCCCATTGTGTCCAGCTTGCCGAAATAGTCGAAGGCGCCCTTTTCCATCTCGAGCGTCAAGTTTTCGAGAAAGTACGATCCGCCGAGCGGATCGATAGTCTGCGTCACTCCGGATTCGTAGGCGATGATCTGCTGAGTGCGCAGTGCGATGCGCGCCGCTTCTTCCGCAGGCAGGGCCAGGGCTTCGTCGTAGGAATCCGTATGCAGCGATTGGGTTCCGCCCAGCACTGCCGCCATGGCCTGCAACGCGACGCGGGCAATGTTGTTCAACGGTTGCTGCGCCGTTAACGATACGCCTGCGGTCTGGGTGTGAAAGCGCATGAGCCAGCTGCGCTGGTTCTTCGCCTTGAAGCGCTCTTTCATCACCTGATACCAGATCTTGCGGGCAGCGCGGTACTTGGCAATCTCTTCGAAGAAATCGTTATGGGCATTGAAGAAGAAACTGAGGCGCGGGCCGAAGTCGTCAACATCGAGTCCACGACGCTGCGCCCACTCCACATATTCGACGCCGTCGTAGAGCGTGAACGCCAGTTCCTGGAGGGCGGTCGAGCCGGCCTCGCGGATGTGGTATCCGCTGATCGAAATCGTATTGAACCGGGGGGTGAACTTTGAACCGAACTCGAAAGTGTCCACTACCAGTCGCATCGACGGCGCCGGCGGATAGATGTATTCCTTCTGCGCGATGTATTCCTTCAGAATGTCGTTTTGCAGCGTTCCGGAAATCTTCTTCCAGTCCGCGCCCTGCTTTTCCGCGACCACAAGGTACATCGCCCACAGCACGGATGCGGGCGAGTTGATAGTCATGGAAACCGTTGTCTTTTCGAGATCGATGCCGCCGAAGAGGATTTCCATGTCCTCGAGGGAATCGATGGCAACTCCGCATTTGCCGACCTCACCTTCGCTCGCGGGATGATCGGAGTCGTATCCCATGAGCGTGGGAAGGTCAAACGCCACGGAAAGCCCGCTGCCGCCACTTTCCAGCAGGTATTTGTAGCGCTGGTTGGTTTCTTCCGGCGAGGCGAAGCCGGAGAATTGCCGCATGGTAAAAAGTTTCCCGCGATATCCGCTGGCGTGAATGCCGCGGGTGAACGGCGGCTGTCCGGGATAGCCCAGATATTTTTCCGCGCTCCAGTCTTCAGGCAAGTCCGCTGGCGTGTAAAGCCGGCGAACCGGCGTTCCGGAAATCGTGGTGAAGCGGGCGTGGCCGTACTCGTCGCGATTGGTGCCAGTGGGCGCGCCAATCGGCTTTTCGGGCGCTTTCTCCAGAGCCGGCAGAAGAGTTTTTTCCGCCCAATCCTTCTCAGGCAAAGAAGGATGGCGCCCTTCAAACACGTCGGCAATCGGGTTTTCCGCGACTGGCGGCTTGAGAGGCTTCTTATCGGGCATGCGGACCCTGCTTGCTCCGATCATAGAAGAGCGCTAGTTCAGGGGCAAGGTACAAACGTACCGTGTGGAGGGGACACTCCTGTCCGCCGCCTTTGAATTTGATCTGTGGGATTACGGTTGCTAGGCCTGGTTGGAAGGAATGAAAAACAAATCCAGGTCAAAAGCAGTGGACAAGGGTGTCCGCCGTACACCGGATCGTTCAGGGCCCTACGACCGGCGGCGAAGCTGGACCATCGTCTGTGTTTTCGGGCTCGGGCTTGGGATCGCCGGGCGGCAGTATGTTGGCTTTGGTTAGACCGCTTTCTTCACCCAGGGCCCGCGTCGTTACCGTCGCTCCCGACTGTCTCCGTAGCTCGGCGAGAATGTCCTGACGGTCGTGGCCGGAAAACTCGCGGGCAAAACGGGTGAGCGCCTCGGTCAGGATGTCATGATGATGCAGCGTTTCCAAACCCGGCTCGCGTGTGATGTTCAGCCACAAGCGGTGCACCAGGTGAACGTCCTCCGTCTTCAGCGAAGGCGTGTGGGGACCGATGTGGAAGGTATCCACTTTCTTGTCCGGATAGACAACCTGGAAAATGAACTGGCGCTTGGGCTCGGGCATCAACTCCCAGGCATGGCCAAGGTAGAAAGCCTGTTCCTGCGCCGTCATTTTGCTCGAAAGTCCCGAGACTACGGCGGAAGCCTCAAGATTATTCGCTGTCTGCACAATCGCAGACCACGGGTCGCGGGCTGGCACAACCAGCAGCGAAACGTGTTTGCCAAAATTCTCCGCCACCGACACAGCCCGGGTAAACAACTGCTGCTCGTAGTCGCTGAAGATCTGCTCGGTCGAAAGATCGTAGGCGGCGGTGCCGAACTGGCTCACTCGGGCAGACATCACGACGATGTCCTGCTCCTTGGTGTCAATGCGCTCCAGCGCCCACTTGAGGTGGTTGAGGGTGTTGTAGTCACGGACCGTCACCATGACGTTTCCGGGACGGATTCCCAGCCCGGAGCGCTCCACCGTGTCGCTCTGGAGCAACTGGAAGTGCTCCTTCATGTGCTGCTCAGCCAGTGCGTGCTTACTGCGGTTCACTCGCTCTGAAATCGTGAAGATCAGGAAAAATGTGCCGGCAAAACCAAGCCCCGCCACCGTCGCGATCGACTTGGTGAACAGGTTCAGTACCGCCGTACAAAACAGCACCAGAAACACCGAGAACAGTCCCACCGGGATCTCGTGTCCGGCGATGGTGATGTTTGGCGGCACCTTCCAGCCGCGTTCGCCCTTGTACTTGACGCGCAGCACCAGCATGGCGAGGCTGTTGAAGGTGAAGCTCCAGATCACCCCGAACGCATACGCTTCGCCCAGCAGGTAGACGTTGCCATGGCTCACCAGGATGGTGAATATCTGGAGGATCACCACCAGATTGACGATGCGATATGTAGTGCCGAACCGGGGATGCGGCTGGCGGAACCAGTCGGTAAGAACCCCGTCTTCAGAAATGCGGTTGAGAACGCCGTTCGAACCAATGATCGCAGTATTCACCGCGCCCGATAGAATCAGAAATCCGACTACGACGACGAACGCGCGGAAGATCAACCGCAACAACAGCGGCCCGTACTGATACATGGCGAGTCCGGCGATCAGGTTGTCCTTGTAGACCGGCACCCGCACCGAATCCGGAATGATCATCACGAACAGCAGCGCCGTGAGCCCGGTAAAGACGAAACTGTAAACCGCGATGATGATGGCCGCGCGCTTCAGGTTCTTCAGCTTGGGATGGGCCAGTTCGCGGTTGACCTGGGCCAGTGACTCCTCGCCGCTCATCGCCAGCACCGAGTGCCCGAAGGCAATCAGAATACCGAGGATGGCGAACTTCGAGGCCAGGCTATGGGCCAGGTCAGTGTGCTTCAGGAAACCCAGAGCTTCAGCGCTGAACTTCAGGCTTTCGGCGGTAGGCAAGGGGACTGACTGGTAGCCTTGCTTCACCAGAGTTAACGCAGACCACGCCAGCAGGATGATGACCATCACCGTAGTGATCTGCATCACCTGCAAAGCCTTCTCGCTCGATTCCTGGATCCCCTTGGTGTTCTGCCACCAAAAGTATGCCGTCACGATCAGGGCAAACATGACCGAGGTCCAATTCACGTCCACGTGCGGCGTGCCATGGAACAGGTTGTGCAGCGCGCGCGGAACCCAGCCGTGAATTTCGGCTGTTGCCATGGTGTCGTTGATCAAGCCGGCAATATACTGTCCGGCCGAAACCCCCGAGATCGGGCCAGTCAGGATGTAATCGAACATCAGGGCCGATACGCTGATCTTGGCCAGGGTCCCGCCCAGCGCTTCCTTGACGACGCGGTAAACGCCGCCGCGAACAAACATCGAACAGCTCTCGACGTAAACCGCCCGGACCGCGAACGAAAACAACATCACGGCGAGGATGAACCAGGGCGCTGACTTCCCGATGGCCTGCTCAGCGATACCGGCGGCGTAAAAAGCCGAAGACCCCAGATCGTTCAACACAATGGCAGCCGCACGCCAGTAGGAAATAAACGTCAGCATCACGGACGTAGCGACCACGATGCGAACGCGGCTACCGGTGGAACCTGCGGGTTGTAAAGGAGATGCCATGCGAGGCGGGTTAGCCGATACCCAAACCGGACTCGTCGCCGTCCGGCGACAAGTCATAAACGACGCCTATGAACTGTAGCAGAAGAATTCTATCCTTGAGGAGAGGCCCCATGCGAGCGCCACATGGTAACCCATCGAATGGTCACGGTATGAATCGAAAAATTGGATGAGGCATATCGGTGACCGGACTTCGGACGTCAGACTTCAGACCTCGGACTTCAGACTTCGGACAACTAATGAGGGTCAGCACAGGTTTTTGCAGTCGGAGGTCTGAAGTCTGAGGTCCGCTGCCGCGTTTTGTTATCCTGACAACGTGTTGCGAATGCATAAGAGTGCCTGGCTGCTGACCCTGCTATCGGCCGGGCTGCAGATCTTGGTCTTCCCTCTGCCCAATCTGTATTTTCTGGGCTGGGTGGCCGTCGCTCCATTGCTGATCGCCTTGCTGCGGACGCGACAACCAGACACCTTGCAGCTGCTGGCTGGAGTCAAGCTGCTGCCGGCAAAACCTGGTCAAGCGTTTCTCCTGGCTTATGTTTGCGGCATTCTCTGGTATGCCGGCACCTGCTACTGGATCTTCAACACCATGAGGCAATTTGGCGGTGTGGGTACCCCCGCTGCCTTGGGCCTCCTGTTCCTCTTCTGC
The DNA here is from genome assembly GCA_963795245.1 of Terriglobia bacterium. GTDB lineage: Bacteria > Acidobacteriota > Terriglobia > Terriglobales > Acidobacteriaceae > JAIQFF01. The sequence continues at coordinate 600,111 of CAWCHA010000004.1, forward strand.
CTCTACCTCGCTATCTACCATGGTCTTTTCGGCCTGCTGATCAGCCTGCTGGCCGGTCCAACTGAGCGCGACGGCCCAAATCCTTTCAGCCGCCGGGTTCTCCTTCTGGCACCGTTTGCCTGGGTCGCAGTCGAACTGGCTCGCACCCGCATCACCGGATTTCCCTGGGACCTGTTGGGCATCAGCCAGGTCGACAACATTCCGCTCTCCCACATCGCCACGGTAACTGGCGTCTACGGATTGTCCTTTGAAATCATGGTGGTGAATACGGCGCTGGCCGCCGCGTTTGTGATTCGTTCGGAGAGAGGGCAGCGCAATAAACGCAAGCCGCTCCTGCTGGCCACCGCAGCCGCGATCCTGGTGCTGCAAGCCGGACGGCTGATCAGTCCTCCGGCTTTTTCCACCGATCACACCGCTCGCCTGGTGCAACAGAACATTCCAGTATTGCAAGGCAGCGAATGGACGAAAGAATATTTCGAAGGCACGCTTCGGGATTTGAGTGTGGTGAGCTTGACCGCCCCCAGTTTGAACCTTCCCGGCCAGGATCCAGCGAAACGCGGCGCCTCTTCATCACACCCGGATTTGATTGTGTGGCCAGAGTCTCCGGCGCCGTTTTACAGCACAGATCCGGCTTTCCGCGAGGCTGTCAGCAACATTGCTCGCGAGTCCCAGAGCTGGATGCTGGTGGGAAGCCTCGGCATCCGAAATGCTTCCCAGTCGCCGACTCACGCTACCCAGCTCTTCAACTCCGGAAGCCTGGTCAGTCCCGGAGGCGAGTGGGGAGAACGATATAACAAGATGCATCTGGTCCCCTTCGGTGAATACGTTCCGTTCAGGCGAGTGTTTGGTTTTGCCGGCGGCCTGACCAAGGAAGTTGGAGATTTCTCGCCTGGAACGTCGCGGGCGGCGCTTCAGGCGGCCAACAAACTCGGGGTATTCATCTGCTACGAGTCCATCTTTCCGGATGAAATTCGACAGCTGGCCGCTAATGGCGCGGAGGTTTTCGTAAATATTTCAAATGACGGCTGGTATGGCGACAGCGGGGCCTACGCTCAACATCTGAAGCAGGCCCGTATGCGTGCCGTCGAAAACAATCGCTGGCTGCTGCGCGATACCAACACCGGAGTGACCGCAGCGATCGACCCCTTCGGGAGGGTCACAGCGAGCATTCCCCGCAAAGTCCGGGCGGCCCTCGACGCCAACTACGCCCTGACCAACGTAACCACGTTCTACACCCGTCATGGGGACTGGTTCGCTTACCTGTGTGCGATAATTTCCGTAGCGGGATTACTGCTGAATTTCCGTTCCCGCACCAGGACAGAACCTCAATCATGAATGAAGAGCTGGAACAGGAATACGCTGGTCTGAAGGACCAAGTCCGTGATCTCCGGGAGTACCTTTGACGCGGGCAATCTCCGTGAGCAGCTAGCCGAACTCGAAAAACAAGCTGCCGACCCCGCTCTCTGGTCGAACCCCCAAAAGTCGCAACCGGTCATGCGGCGGAAAAAGCGCCTGGAAAACGTGCTGGCGACCGAAACTGAACTGGTCCGCCGCGGCGACGATATATCCGCATACATCGATCTGGGCCGCGAAGGGGAAAATGTTGAAGCCGACCTGCGGCGCGAAATCGACGGCCTGCGGGACCTGGTGGACCGGCTCGAAACCGAGAGCCTGCTCTCCGGCGAAAATGACGGACGGAATGCGATTGTGACCATCCACCCGGGCGCGGGCGGAACGGAATCGCAGGACTGGGCCGACATGCTGCTGCGTATGTATCTTCGCTGGGCTGAACGTCGAGGCTTCCCGACCGTTCTTTATGATTACCAGCCGGGTGAAGAAGCGGGACTCAAATCCGCTACCTTCGCGGTAAATGGCGATTACGCTTTCGGTCTGCTGACCAGCGAAATAGGTGTCCATCGTCTGGTGCGCATTTCTCCCTTCGATCAGGCCAAGCGCCGCCACACCTCGTTTGCCAGCGTTTACGTCTCGCCCGAAATCGATGACAGCATTGAAATCATAATCAAGCCGGAAGAGTTGCGCGTGGATACCTACCGCTCCAGCGGCAAGGGCGGACAGCACGTGAACACGACAGACTCAGCCGTGCGCATCACTCACCTTCCCACCGGTTTGGTGGCCAGCTGCCAGAACGAACGCTCGCAGCACAAGAACAAAGATCGGGCCATGAGCATGCTGAAATCCAAGCTGTACGAGTTCGAACTCGAGAAGCAGCGCGAAATCACCCGCAAGATCGAGGATTCCAAGCTCGACATCGACTTCGGCTCGCAGATCCGTTCGTATGTGCTGCAACCGTATCGCATGATCAAGGACCACCGCACCAAAACAGAAGTGGGCGACGTGGACCGGGTACTCGATGGCGACATCGATCCCTACATCCGCGCCTACTTGCGCATGCGGCGCGGCGAGAAACAAAACGGAAGCAAGAACTAGGAGGCGTTCGGCTTATGTCTCGCATGATCGATCTGATCCGCACCTCGGCTGTACCGTCGAACCTGATGCAGTCCGCCGCCAAAGGGTCACTCTCGGTACCTGCCGGGGAGATGATCGAAATCCTGGTTTACCTCGCCGTCAACAATCGGGTCTTCAGCGAGCAGGCTCAACTTACGCTGGCGGGCTGGGAGGAGGCGGCGTCACGCGCCGCCGCCAGTGATCCGAAAACCCCGAAAGAAGTTTTGGACTACCTGATTTCGCCGAAAAATCTGCGCCCCGCTTTGCTGCCGGCTTTGCTGGCGAACTCGTCCGTCTCAGACGACGCGCTTCTGGAACTCGCGCCCAGGGCCAGTCGCGACGCGGTCGAGATCATGCTGAAGAGCGATCGCATCAACCAGTCGCCCGAGATTCTGAAAGCTATGATTTCGAATCTGAACATGACGGGGATTCAACTGGAGACAATCAGGAACAGGATCGATCCACCCCCACCAGAGGTTCCCGAGCCCGAGGTTGCAATCTCTCCGGCAGAGCCCGCGCCCGAACCAACCGAGCCGGTAGCACCCGAGGAAGTCTTTCAGACCACACCCAGCGACGAAGTTCAGCAAGCCGAAGATGTGCTCGACGAAGGCCTCGTGACATACATGAAAGAGCATGCCGATGAGATCGCCGCTGAGGGAGATCACGCGTATCAGCCCATCGGTGGCATTCACGAAGAATTCTCAACTGCCGAGCCGGAGACGGCGGAAGTATCTGCTGTATCGGACAGCAACTCGACAGGAGCCGCAGTAAAGAAAGCCCTGGTCAAGAAGGGCAAGTCTAAGCCCAATGAACAACGGGGCAGCGCCTTGCAGAAAATCGCCAAGCTCGACATCAAAGGCCGCATTCAGCTGGCAATGAAAGGATCGAAAGAAGAAAGGTCGCTGCTGATCCGCGACGGCACCAAGATCGTCGCCCTGGCGGTGCTGGAGTCTCCGAAGATCAGCGATGGTGAGGTTGAACGATTCGCCTCGCAGAAAAACGTCTTGGAATCCGTACTTCGCGGCATCCCAATGAAGCGGCGTTTTGCAAAAAACTACAATATCGTTCGCAACCTGGTCTTCAACCCCCGTACTCCGCTGGATCTTTCGCTGGGACTCATGAAGAACATTCTGATCGGTGATCTTCGTTCCTTATCGGGCAACAAAGAGATTTCCGACACGGTCCGCAAGCTGGCCACCAAGATGTTCAAGCAAAAAATGGACGTCAACAAGCGCTGACCGGACTTCAGACGTCAGACTTCAGACCTCGGCACCGCATCCTCAGACTTGTCATGCTGAGCGCAGCAGTCGAAGGACCCCTGGCAGCGGCACAAACTATGCGGTCAAGGGTTTCTTCCCCGCAGAAGTTAAATCACAACAAGGCCGGAGAACCATGACTGTAGGGCTCTGCGACTGCGCAACTACTTAGCGAAGCGAAGCACTCACGGCAGTGCGGCTCAGAGTGCATATCAGCTTCGCGCCAGATCCTTCGCAAGCTCAGGATGACCCTTTTCATTTAACGAAGACATCCACTGAGCCACTACCATCCACGCCTCTCAGGATGACAGGCCGGTTCAGCCGCACTACAATCCCCTGCATGGCTTCCTTGCCTGAGTCGGATCCCATCGCTGACTTGCTGAAGCGCTCGCGCACCATCGCCGTCGTCGGACTGTCCGACAGTCCGCTGCGGCCCAGCCACGGCGTATCCGCCTACATGCAGACGCACGGCTACCGCATCATTCCGGTCAATCCTCAGATTCAAATCTCGCTGGGAGAAAAAGCGTACCCTTCTCTGCTGGATGTCAAAGAGAAAATAGACATCGTGAACATCTTCCGCCGGCCCGCGCGGGTAGAAGAGGTGGTCGATCAGGCCATCCAAATGAAAATACCAGCGCTCTGGATGCAGGAAGGTGTGGTTAACGAAAAGGCGGCACAGAAAGCCCGGCAGGCCGGCATCTTCGTGATCATGGATGCCTGCATACTCAAGGAGCACCGCGCCAGATTCGGTTGAGAGCCGCCGCTTAAGGCATAAACCACGAAGGGCACGAAGTTCCACGAAGAAAACCCCATTTGGATTGGCTTTCCTTGGTGGACCTTCGTGTCCTTGGTGGTTTACGCGTTTAAGCGCGGACGAAGATTACCGTAGCATCATCGTGCAAGCCTTCGCCGTTGGCAAAGCTTCGAACGTCAGCCAGAATGGTTTCCGCGCACGAGTCAGTCTGCAGAACGTGGTCTCGCATCCGCTCCGCGCCGTATTCTTCGTCGGACAGGCCCGTGGCCTCCGTAATTCCGTCGCTGTAAAAAACCAGCCGCGAACCCGGAGAGAGTTGCACCTTGCTCTCGGAAAATTCCCCAGTGCCCAGACCCAATGGCATGCCACGTTCGCTGTCCAGAAAGCGCGCGCCATTCTCATCGACCAGCAGAGGCCGCAGATGTCCGGCGCTCGAGAACACCAGCTCGCGCGTCGAAGGATTCAGCACCGCCAACAACATGGTCACAAATTTGCCGGACGGAAAATCCTCGACCAGCAGCCGATTCAGGCGGGTGAGAACTTCTCCAGGGCCGCTGCAGGTCTGAGCCAGGGAACGCAGCATGCCGCGAGTGGCCGACATCAACAGCGCAGCCGCAGTTCCCTTTCCCGAAACATCCGCCAGCACCAGGCCCCAGCACCCATCGTCGAACGAGATGAAGTCGTACCAGTCTCCGCCTACGGCGCCGGCGGGAATGGACAAGCCGGAAATCGCGAAACCTGGAATGAACGGAGAACTCTTGGGCAACAGCGCCTGCTGGATGGCGCGGGCTTCAAGCTCTTCAAAGCTCATCCGCTGGCGCTCATGACGCTCGTGCTGGAACCGCCGCGCATTGTGCACCGCGACACCGACGTGATCGCACAACGCCTGCAACCAGCGCAGATGTTCGCGAGTGAAAGCGTCGAGGTCGTGATGCGAAGCCGAAAATACGCCCACCAGCTTGCCGTCCACCAGAAGAGGGATCGCCACCTCAGAGCGTGTGGATGGTTCGCAAGCAATGTAGTAGGGATCCAAGCTTACGTCGGGAGCGTAGTAGATCTGGCCGGAAGATGCGACGTAACCCACCAGTCCTTCTTTGCCCACCTTCAGCCGTGTGCCTTTTCCATGCATGGTGCAGCCGTGCACGCTCGCCATCTCCAACTCGCTGCGCTCTTCGTCATGCAGGTAGATGGCTGCTTCGACGCAACAGAATGCCGCCGCGACGTCGTCCACAATTTTGGTAATCAGCTCGTCGAGATCGAGGATGGACGTAATCTTCTGTGCCCATTTTTGCAACTTCAGCAGGTGTTCAACCTGGTCAAGCTGCACCGGACGGATGGCGACCGGTTCCGTCACGACAGGTTGTGCACTTGTAGCCATACGAATCCAGCCTCCTTGTAAACTTTCAGGAAAGAAAAAGACTTACACCAGATCAGATGCCCCGGTCTAGACGCCGGATTCTGTTTTCGGAGGTGGGGAGATGCCTTTTTGGGAGCGTCGCTGTTTGATGTCTTTCAGGCGCTCCCCAATGCGTTTTTCGACGCCTTCGCTGGTCGGCCGGTAGTAAACGCGATCGATCAGATTATCGGGTAGACACTGCATGTCTGCCACTTTGTCTTCGAGATTGTGAGCATACTGGTAGCCCTGCCCGTAACCCAATCCCTTCATCAATCCCGTGGGCGCGTTTCGCAGATGTAACGGAACAGGCTCGGCAGCGGTGCTCTCCACGTCGCTTTGAATTTCGCTGTAAGCGGTGTAGAGCGCGTTCGACTTTGCAGCTACGGCAAGATAGACCACGGCTTGCGCCAATGCCAGGTTCCCTTCCGGCATGCCCAGAAAATGCACGGCGTCCTTGGCCGCCATGCATTGCACCAGCGCGTTGGGATCGGCCAGGCCGATGTCTTCCACCGCCATTCGCACCACGCGGCGCGCGATATAGAGCGGATCCTCTCCCGCTTCGAGCATGCGCCCCAGCCAGTAGAGCGCGGCATCGGGATCGCTGTTGCGCACAGACTTGTGCAGCGCCGAGATGAGGTTGTAGTGCTCCTCTCCGGATTTGTCATAGCGCAGAACTCGCTTTTGCAGTGCGTCCCCGACCAACTCATCGGAAATTTCCGCGCCGACTTCTTTGTTGTCGCGTCCACGGGCCAGCGTGGCGGCCACTTCGAGGACGTTGTAGGCGCTGCGGGCATCGCCGCTCGAATATGCCGCAATCTTTTTCAGCACATCATCCGATGCCCGCAACTTCATCGCCCCCAGGCCCCGTTCTTCATCGCTCAGCGCCCGCTTCAGCAGCGCGACGATCTGTTCTTCACTAAGCGGCTTCAGAACATACACGCGACTTCGCGAAAGCAGCGCGGAAATAATTTCGAACGAAGGATTCTCCGTCGTCGCTCCGATCAGGCGGATGTTTCCCTTTTCGACATGCGGCAGAAAAGCATCCTGCTGCGCTTTGTTGAAACGATGGATTTCGTCGATGAAAACAATCGTCCGCGTGCCGTATTGTTTAGCGCGTTCGGCATCGGCCATCACCTGCTTGATTTCCTTGATACCGGTGAGGACAGCAGAAAACTCCACGAACTCTGCCTTGGTGATGCCAGCGATGATCTGCGCCAGCGTAGTTTTTCCCGTCCCCGGAGGTCCCCAAAAGATGATCGAGCCGATGTCATCGCGCTCAATCTGAGCGCGCAGCGGCTTGCCCGGACCGACCAGGTGTTCCTGCCCGACATATTCATCCAGAGTGCGCGGCCGCATGCGGTCGGCCAGAGGACGAGTACGGTCGCCTGGGTTGTCGTTGCTCGGGATAGTTTGGAAAAGGCTCATGCCGACCATGCTCAGCGAATCTAAAGAGCGTTAACCACCAAGGACACGAAGGAACACGAGATCATTTAAGAGAACTCGTTGGATTTCCTTCGTGTACCTTCGTGTCCTTGGTGGTTAGTGCCTTTGCCTCAACACTTCATACAGCACAATACTCGCCGCAACCCCGGCATTCAGCGATTCCACGTGCGACGCTTGGGGAATGGCCACAACTTCATCCATCTCTTTGATGAGGTCGCGGGACAATCCTGCTCCCTCGCTCCCAATAAAAATGGCCAGCGGCCCAGAAAGTTTTGCCTGATCGAGCCGCGTACCCTTGTGCGACGCCGTGGCCACCAATCGCAGGCCTTGCTCTTTCATGGAACCAAGAGTCTCGGACAGCTTTGCCCGTGCCACCGGCAGCCTGAAAACTGAACCCGCCGATGCACGCACCACCTTGGGATTGAACGGGTTCACCGTGCCTTCTCCCAGCAGCACGCCACCTGCACCGAAAGCCTCGGCAGATCGCAGAATCGTGCCCAGATTTCCCGGGTCCTGCACTCCGGCAACGACCAACAGCGGCCCAGTCTGAGCTCGGGCCAAAACCTCTTCCACGAGAAACTCCTTCCAGCGCGCCAGCGCAACGACACCCTGAGGAGCTTCCGAGGGGACCGCGCTTTCAAACAACTTGTCGGGCAGCAGGAGGGTCTCGACCTGGGCGCCCAGTTGCGACAGCAGCTTTTCTGCCCGGCCCGCCGCCGACTCGCTGAAGAAAACGGCCCGAAATCGTACTCCACTCCGAATCGCTTCATCGAGAATGCGGAAACCTTCGATAGCATAATGGCCATCGGCAGTGTGCTCGCCCCTGGAAAAAGCCTGGCGCAGTTCTTTCACCAGGGCGTTATGCCGGCCCTCGACGCGGCGCAGCCGGGGGTGAAAGCTGGGGTGCGAGGTACGTCCGGCAGTGGTCTTGGTTTCCTTCATGATTGGCGTGAGCCGCTGAGAATCATACCTGTTCCTCTCGGCTTTCGGCGCTTTCCCATGTTATGTTAGCTCTCTTGATTTTGAAGACCATGGTTGTCGAGCCCGATGGGAAGGAACCTGCTGAGTGCGAGTAGAAATCGTCAAGATTAATTGCGATATCCCGGAGCCCTCTCTGATCCGTTATGCTGCGGACCAGATCCGCGCCGGTGAAGTGCTGGGCATGCCAACGGACACGTTCTATGGACTGGCCGCCGATCCCTTCAACTTGCGCGCCGTGGACCGCGTATATGACATCAAGTCGCGTTCGCGGCATAAGCCACTGTCGCTGCTGATTGCCGACGTAGACCAGGCCGAACAGCTGGCGGAACCGCTTACGGAAGAGTTCTATGCGCTGGCGCGGCGCTTCTGGCCGGGGCCGCTGACCATCATCGTAAAAGCGTCGTCACGCCTCCCTCTCAAGGTCACCGCGAATACCGGCAACGTTGCCCTGCGCATCCCTAAAGCTCCGATTCCGCTGGCCGTAGTACAGGCGGCGCAGATTCCGATTACCGCAACCTCAGCCAATCTGAGTGGCGAATCGGAGTGCACCACCGCGTTGGCCGTTCGCGATCAGCTACTGGACCGTATTGCGATCATCGTCGATGGCGGCACTTCGCCCCGCGAAGTAGCATCGACCATCATTGACCTTACCGACGAAGAAACGCGCTGGCGGATCATGCGCGAAGGCGCGATTCCATCCCAGGAAATTTCCGAGTTTTTCGCGCAAGGGTGATCGCCCAGAATGACCGTGGCAGCAAACCGGCATCGGCATAGCCCCTGGCCTTTGTGGGTGGTTGCAGTGGCTGCCGTTCTGCTCGCAGCCTTTCTCGCCATCAGCAGCCAGCAGATCGTGCACGAAGCCGGCACCCAGGAAGTTCATCCCGCGGACGCGATCGTAGTGTTTGGGGCGGCTGAATATGCAGGACGCCCGTCGCCCGTCTTCCGCGCCCGCCTCGATCACGCCTACGATCTCTTCCAGCGCGGCGCCGCGCCCGTAGTCATCACCACCGGAGGATCGGCAGCCGACCCAAATTTCAGCGAAGGCGGAGTCGGCCACGACTACCTCATGCGGCGTGGCATCCCCGAGCCCAGGCTAATCGCAGAAACTCAGGGATCCGATACCGCATCGTCAGCAGAGCGGGTTGCTGTCATCATGCGCACCAACCGGATGCGAAGTTGTGTGGCAGTCAGCGATGCCTACCACGTATTCCGCATCCGCAAATTGCTGGAGCATGAAGGAGTGCAGGTGTACGTCGCGCCGCGTCCGGATTCACGTCCGAAATCGGCATGGCAGCGCGGAGTGGCCGTGCTGCGCGAAGCTGCCAGCTATACGGCGTGGCGCCTGCATATTTCGTAGCGTCACCATGGCGATGTCATCCTGAGCGGAAAGTTCGCGAAGCGAAGTTTTCGCGTAGTCGAAGGACCCTTACAGCAACGAAAAGGCCGGAAGTGTTGAGATGTAAAAATCACCACAGTCTTAATTGAAATTGTTCCCCGCACAATTGCTCACAGGTTTACAAAACCCGGAATTTCCCGCCAGCCGTATTGCTAAAGAGGTCCTTCGACTACGACACTGTTCGCAAAGCGAACCAGTGTCTCGGCTCAGGATGACAGCCATCCCATCTTTTTTCTCAACTCCGTAATATGCGCTACGTGATGCCGGCCGTGCCAGGCATACAGTCCGAGACTCTTATCCAGTGGCACGCTTCCCAGCTCTGGATGATTGAAGGTACGCTTCCACTCCTGCGGCCCGATCGCGCGCAGAAGGCTTACCCAACGGGTGTGCATCGAGTCAAGCAAAGACAGCGAAACTTCAAGAGGTGTCGATTGGACATCCGGCAATTCGGCCCAGCGATCTTCCATATATGGCTTGACCGTCGGCGCATCCTCGGTCAGAGCCATTCGGAAGCGGATGTAGGCATTCATATGGCTATCCGGCACATGGTGGACAACTTGCCGCACAGTCCATCCGCCATCGCGATAAGGAGTTTCAATCTGTTCCGGCGAGAGACCCTGGATTGCAGCCCGCAACGCTGCCGGGGCTTGCTCAATGTCGTCGATTAACTTGTGCAGTTCCTTTTCGTCTGGAGGTCCGTTGAAAATAAACTTTCCGATGGGATAACGTGGGTCGCTCATCTTTGTCTCCTGATTCGTGCTGACGCGGGCGAAGAGCGCCCGCGCCACACAGACTACACCGTTCTGAAGACTTGAAATGTCATCTTGAGCGGAGTGAGATTTCGCTCGCGAAACATCTCACGCAGTCGAAGGACCCCTATCAGCACACGAAGGCGAGAGTCTTGGGGTTTACTTTTCAAAAGCGGCAAGCTTACGCGACCAATAAACGCGTAGGGGGCATTCGACTGCGTAGCTGCTCCGCTTCGCGAAGCAGCCACTGCGCTCCGGATGACACGTATTAGTGAACCAATGCGAGAATGCGTACCGGAGCCGTCGAGCCTCCCGTCACTTTCACGGGGGCCACCATGGCGACGGCGCCGTTCGCGGGCATGAGATCAAGATTGGCTACGTTGGTCAGAAGGTAGAGTCCGTGTTCCAGGGCATACTGACCGACGGCGAATATTTTCGCTGAGCCGCGATCGAGATTGGCCGTGTCGATGCCGAGACCCAGAGCGTTGCGGCCTTCCGACAGGAAGCGAGCCGCGTCCTCCGAGTATCCGGGGAAGTGCATACCGCCCTTGGAATCGAGGTTGCGATATTTCTTGACCGAGTTCCAGCGTGACCCCCATCCGGTGCGTGCCATCACGATTGCGCCCAGGGGAATCGGCCCGTTCGTCTGCTCCCAGCGTGCGATGTCCTGCACGGAAATCTCATAATCCGGATTGCTCTTCGAACCTGCGGCGACATCAAGCACCACCAACGGCCCTATCAGCCGGCCGGCTGGAATCTGATCCACCGTCCACTGGCCTCGGCCAAGTTGCGCGGGTGCATAGATGCGGGTGGGAAACTGTTCCGAAGCCGGCTCGGACGCTGAAACCCTTTCCGAGAGCGCCACCGTTTCCAGACGATAGCCGAACTTCTGCGGCTTTTCGAAGCCGCTCGCCGGCAAAGCATGCGTCAGATCCACGACCTCGCGGAAGCCCGCGGGCTGCGTCGTTGCCGGACGCTGCTGGGCGAACAACAACAGTGCCACTGCCAGTACTGAACCGATTACAAATGTATGAATCTTCATGTACTTCCCAACGTCTTTCGCTGCTGCCCAGGCTTCGTCGAACCCACCTGAAGAGTGAGATGCAAGCAAACTTTGATGAAGATGCTCCCTGTAATTTTCGCCCGCAGGGTCATCCCCGGCAAGGCCCATCAGTACATGACCTGCCGGGGCAAAACGCGGAGATTTCAGGCGATTGAGGCCAGCCAGAATGCGGCGGTCGCCGCGATGAGCGTGCCGAGAAAGTTTACCAAGTCGTTATTGATCAGACGGCGTCTTTCGAGCCAGGCGCCCAAAAAACTGTCCAAAAACATGCCCAGGAGGGCCGAAAGCACACAAAAGGGCAGCCGACCCCGGGGCAGCAATCCACCGAGAACGCACACAAATGTTACTAATCCGGCAGCAACTGCCCCCGCCAGAGTCCCGATCAGGCTCACAGCTCCATCAGTGCCCGGCGTAACGCGACTCCAGGTAGTAACGAGGCGGGCGGTCTTTCCGAAGGCTTGGCCCACCTCGCTCGAGGTCGTATCGGCGGCGGCTTCGGAGAGTGCCGCTGCCATGGCCAGCAGGAACGCCGACCGGTTATGCCCGAACACCGAAACTGCCGCACAGGCAGTCGCTACCCCCAGATTGGCCAGAACCTGGGAGCCCTTGCGCCCTTCGCGGCGTTCGGCCGTCCCCAGGGCCTGCTTGCGCTGGTAGCCCAGCCGCGTGGTGATCCAGGCGAGAGCGAATACCGTGATCAGGGCCGCGAAGGCGCTCGGGCCCCCGCCCAGGTAAAGCACAAAGCAACTGATGGCCCCGGCAATCGCCCCCGAGGTCGTGACTCCTCTGATCCGGTAAGCCAGAAGGGCAAAAGCGGCCGTGAGCAGGCCTCCGATAACCAGGCTGGCCCCAGAACCGTCTATAAGAATCGCAGGGCTGAATTCAGCGGGATCAACCACATCGGTCACGATAAGGGTCGGGGTGGAGTTTTGCAAAAGGAGCGGGGCTCTCGCTCGAGCGCCACGAGACAGCCACAAGATATAGCGTACTTGGATTCTTCGTCCCACGGATAGGGCTAGTGCTTCGGATTACCCATACTTTAGGAATGCATCAAAGAGACGTACCTGGTCTAAACTGCACTACGCTCGGGCTTTTTCTGTTTCGAGGGAAAATACATGGCAGCCTCGGTTTGGTCGGGATATTTGACGTTCGGCTTGATCTCCATGCCGGTGCGCCTGTTCTCGGGCGCGCGCAGCAGCGGCATCTCCTTCAACATGTTGCATCGCGACGACTTGCAGCGGGTGAAGCAGCAATACTACTGTCCGGCGGACAATCGCGTGGTGGAACGCAACGAAATCGTGAAGGGTTACGAGTTCCGCAAGGGCGAATACATCGTCATCGAGCCGGAAGAGATCAAGAAGATCGAGCCGCAGACCGCGAAAACCATGGAGATTCTGGAGTTCGTTAAATCCAACGAGGTTGACCCCGTATTCTTCGAGTCCTCGTACTACATGCTGCCGGAAGAAGCCGGACGCAGGCCCTACGCTCTCTTGACCAAGGCCCTGGAAGAAAGCGAGTACGTCGCCATCGCCAAGCTGACCATGCACAATCGCGAGTACACGGTGTTTCTCCGCCCTCACGAAGGCGGACTCATGCTTCACACCATGTACTACGCGGAAGAAGTTCGCCAGGTCGAAGGCTTTGGACCGCCAGACGTGGAATTGAAAGATGCGGAAGTCAAAGTCGCTCACCAGTTGATCGAAGCGCTCGCCGCCGAATGGGACCCGGAAAAATATCACGACACTTTCCAGGAGAATGTAAAGAAGCTGATCGAGACCAAGCTCGAAGGCGGCCAGATCACCGAAGTGGAAAAGCCGAAAAAGCTGGCTCCAGTCGTGGACCTGATGGCTGCGCTCAAACAAAGCCTGGCCGAGATGGAAGGAAAGAAAAAGCCGGCGGTGCCAGCCCGAGAAGCTGTCGGGAAACGGTCCAAAGGCAAAGCGTGAAGAGGCTTTTAGCTCTAAGCTTTTGGCCTTTGGGTTTTAGCTTTTGAACTTTTAACTTTCCATTTCCGTTTTCCGCACCGACTCAGTCTCTAGAATTCTGCCTTCAATCCTCAAGGGCAGCCTTTCTCCCGCATGCGAGCATCAGACCTCAAAGACCAAGGGCCGCGGGCTAAAAGCCAAAGGCTAAAAAGCTAAGAGCTAAAAGCTACGCCTGATACCTGGGCGGTGCCTGAATTCATATAGGGCATCACGCTGAGCTTGCGAAAGCATAGTTTTTTGAAGTTGGCCTTACCGGCGCTTCGATTCGGTGGTGCTAAAAGCTAAGAGCTAAGAGCTGCCTTCCGCTCGCTGGCGCATATTCCTACCAACCATTAGAATGAAACGTCTTTCCGACCATTTTGATTCGCCATTTCGATTCATGGATCGTTCCGGGGTGCGGATGAATTTTCGGCTTACTGCCCGCTTGCTGGGCGTCCTGATGCTTGGCCTGATTTGCGTAAGCTGCGGAGACCAGTACCGTCCGGTGGCCGTTCCCATCATCCCGCCTGCACCTGATCCTCAGGCGGTTCACTACGTCCTGGTCTTCACGGCCAACGGGATGATCGATCCCGGGGCCAGCAGCCGGGTTGATATTTCCGGCGATTCCAATATCGGAACGACTCAACTCGGGCTGGGGCCGACGCATGCCACCCTCACTGGAACCGGCGCACGGGTCTACGCCGCAAATACCCTGGAAGACTCAATTTCTTCCTATTCCCCGACACCCGGATCGACGGCGACGTCGGTCGTGACCACATCTTTTCCCGCGGGTTCACGGCCCGTATTTGTCCACACCACGGAAAACGCCACGGTTTACGTGGCCAACTATGGAAATAACACGGTCGCAGTCGTCTCGGCCACGACCAACGTGGTTGCGAATCCGCTGATCCCGGTGGGCAATCAGCCGGTGGCGCTCGCGGAAACACCAGATCAGAAGAAGCTCTATGCGGTGAATCAGGGAGACGGCACGGTGACTGCCATCAGCCTGGTGGACCGGGCCATTACCCAGACCATCGCCACCGGGAGCGCTCCCGTCTGGGCACTGGCGCGCTCCGACAGCGCCAGAGTTTACGTGCTCAACAGTGGAAGCGGGACGGTATCCGCGATTGACACTACGGCTGACGCCGTGGTCGGCTCGGCGACTGTGGGTGCCGGCGCGAATTACATGGTTTACGACGGCAGACTGAACCGGCTCTACGTCACCAATCCGGTGGCGAACACGGTAACCGCTATAAACGTCGCCGCCGATCCGCCGGCGGTTGTGTTTTCGACGCCAGTTGCGGCCGGTCCGAGCAGCGTGTCAGTGCTTCCCGATGGCAGCAGGGTTTACGCCGTGAGTTCCAGTAAGACTCCGCCGTGCACCTCCAATCCCGGCGATACGCAACTTTGTATCGGTTCGGCAGTCACGGTCATCAACGCGAGCGATGGCAGCGTCAGGAAGACGATTCCGCTGGAATCCACGATCAGCATTAAGGCCGCGTCGCTAAGCGGCGCCGATACTGCTTACACCTACACTCTGATTTCGGGTCCGGCGTTGCGGCCGGGGATGAGAATGGTGATCGCGGGCATGGCCGACGCCGGGAACAATGGGACCTTCACAGTAACAGCGGCAACCTCTGGAAGCTTCACGGTCACGAACGCCGCTGGCGCAACCGCGACCAGTCAGAGCGGGATTGGATCCACGGTGGTGGAAATCTCTACCGCGAACCCAACTGGGTGCGATATCAATGGACTGGGCGTTCCAGGAGGAATTTTGGGAGGCGTACGTTTTCGCGTCTCGTCGGCTGCTTCCGCCGATAGCACGAAAATTATTGTAGGAAAATGCGATTCGGGAAGCACCGCGATCATTCGCACTTCAGATGACACGGCAGTGGTCGACATGCCGGCTCCGTTAGGCACGGTCACTCCGCCGGGCGGCGGAAATGCGCTGCCGCAAAATCCCGTATTTGTTCTCACAGGACCTTAAGCAGACCCCGGACGTCAGGCGTCGGACTTCAGACGCCTCCCTTCCTTCTCGTTTTCATCCTGAGCGAAGTGAACCATTCGCTTGCGAATGGCTCGCGCGGTCGAGGGAACATGCTTTCTGCCACTGAAGTTTGACAGCCTGCCGTACCCCTGTAGAATATCAATCGTAGTCCTTCCTGGAACGCGGCTTGGAGCTCACGGGTCGCATCCCGGTTTTTTTGCCATCGTGGCGGAATTGGCAGACGCGCATGGTTCAGGTCCATGTACTCGCAAGGGTGTGGGGGTTCGAGTCCCTTCGATGGCACCACCGTTTTCAGTTGAGATAGTTCTTGCCTCAGGCGGCCGGTTCCGGCCGCATTTGCAGCCTTTTCAGCCTCCTATCGACCGTGCCGGGCAAGCCCTACTGAATCGAACTGGCAACCGACGAGAAGACGTTGTTGGCGTTCGAACCCACCAGCCGGATTGTTCCGACCACCAGAACCAGAATGACCGCCAGCATCACGGCGTATTCCGCAATATCCTGGCCCCGCTCGTCTTGCCAAAGTTTCAAGACAAATTCGCTCATCAGATTCCCCTTAAATAAAAAATGTTGGCTGGGACCGAACAACAGCGGCCCAGCCAACGGAAATAATCAGCCTACATTTCAGCGTGTAACTCGTGTTTTGCCAAATAGCGCAGCGTGCGTTTGGCATCTTCGAGTTCCATCAGTTCGCGAGGAGTCGAGCTTCCACCCGAGAGCACGAGTGAGAGCCGCTGCTCAATGGCTTTTTGCGCCGCGTCCAACTTAGGTTCAAGACGCGTAGGGTCCAATTCGAATACTGCATCCTGGAATGCCTGCTTCCACTTGAGTTGCGGGCTTGCGTTCGAAACTATTTGCATGCGAATTCTCCTTTAATAATGAAATCGACAAACGGAGATGGATCAGCCCAATGAATGGAACTCTGCGCGATCACAACGAGCAGGTCCCCGGGGGCTCACGCAAAAAAAGAGGCGAGTCTCAACAACGCAAAATGCAGGTGGATAAAGCCGATAGGGTGGGAGAAGGTACAATCGAGGCGGACGCAGCAGAATACCTGTTCTCGTTTACCACCGACCGCAAGAAATAAGACGCATGCGGGTCGCGGTGGGCAAGAACACTCTCCGCGGACTCCTTCAACATTTCCCGTTGAATGTAAGCCGCGTCAAATTCCCTGGACTCGTCGTAGCCCATTGACAAGAGCAATGCCGCGCTAGCGGCCAGCGCTACGATCAATGTTCTCAGGAGTCTGATTCTCATGGTCCGCCCCAAAACTCTGTTTCCAAATACTACCTTAGGGCAGGCGCGGCTGGAACACTCATTGTGCATTTATTTTGTGGATTTCTCTCCCCTGAAAAACCGCACCGGAGGCGGGATCAGGAGCGAGAACCATCGGGAAAGCAAGACGGTCAGGGCCGCTCCGGCAATACCGGCAAGGTCGCCGGATTCACTGAGGAAGGATCATCGCGCAGCTTGATATACAGCGACGTGCCCTCAGGACGTGGCACGCTAAAACTGGCCTCTCCGAATCCGACTGGCACCGGGGCCGAGCGTTTGAATTCCGGATCGGAGGCCACCGCCGTGATCAGAAAAAGGTTCGATCCGTAAAGAGTGCACGGCTTGTCGGAACTGTCCGGACAGCGCAGCTCTTTCAACTGCGGAAACCGGACCAGCGTTGCCAGCGGCTGCCAATCCCCTTTGGCATTGCCCTCAACCGGGCGAAAATGAAGCGGACCGAAAGCCGATGGTCCAAGACTCTTCAACGGATCGAAAACCGCCATTACGGTCTGCGCATCCTGAGCGACAAGAGTGCCGTCGTCCAGGCTCAGACTGGCGCTGTACGACGCGTCCACGGTGGCGACTTCTATTTTCCGGGAGCGAGAAAATGTTTGCGGGACCTCCGCTTTCAGGAAGAATGAAAGCTTTCCATCCTGAGGCAATTCCTCCGGACTACCCGGTTGAATGGCGGAGACCGCCGGCCCGGGCTGAATGGTTCTGCTAAGAAGCGTCACTCTCGGACGGGGCGGGTCAATCACGGTATCGACTTTCAAGACGCGGCCGTCCTTGAGCGTGACGCGAGCGGCAATCTTGTCGCCGGGATGCAGGCTCGAGATATCCGAGGCCTCGGTGGACAATCCCAACTCGTCTTCGTTGTCGACACGAGCCAATCCCGCCGGAGTGAAGCGAATGCTGTTCAAGTCCGCGCCGGCAACTTCATCCAGTCGGGTTCCGATTAACCGGGCTTGCGAATCCCCCGCGTGGATCGCAAATTTATCCAAACGGGCGGCCTCGAAGTAGCTGCGAAGCTCAACGTCTTCCGCCTTGACGGAGCCGTACTGCTTCACCGACATCGTTAGCTTGCCCGGGCTTTCGTCCTTCAGCGGAACTTTGAGTTCCACCTCATCGGGCCGGGCCGAACTCCAGGTTGGATTTAACGCTTTGCCCTGTTCGTTCTTCAGAGTGATCGACTCAACGCAGGCCGACCCGTCGGATTTGAAATGAACCGTATCTTCGCGACCCACCACCAGTGCAGTTTCGTCGGCGGAGGCGAGAATCCACTTTGCCGGATGGGCGTTTTGCAGTCGGTAAGCGGGGCCTTCGAACGAATCGAATCCCCAGTTGCCGCGCAGGGTTCCCTTCACCTCGGCGTCCAGCTTGTCATCCGCTACGCTGCGCGTGGTGACCGTAAAACCACCGCGGGCTGCGTCGGCAGCAGCCGGCAGATCGACTGATCGACCGGACTTGTCGGTCACGTGCAGGACAATGCTGTGGGCATAGTCATTCGAAAAGACTATCGGCGCGCCTTCCGCCGCCAGCAACAGTGAAGGCTTTTCCAGGCACAGGCCCTGATTGGAATCCACCGGACGGAGTGGCGGCAACTGCGCCGCTTCAACTGCCGGCAAACTGACGACCATCACCGATAAGGGTTTGCGAAACGAAGGCGGATTGTTGAGCTTGAGGTTCAGCTGGTCCTGGTGTGGCAGGGCCAGTGCGGGGATGTAGCGATATTGCGGGGTGCGAAAGCTTTCCATCATTTTCGCCAGGTCCACAACCGCACCGATGTATGGGCTGTAGGCGCCGGCGCCGGCCAGCCGCGTGGTGCTGAGCTGACCTACCAGATCAGATCCGCTTCCCGACGTCAGCGCCGCTACCATGGACTGGCTGTGGCCATCATCCAATACCAACTGATCGGTGTTTTGCGTGAGACAGGATTCCTGTTGCTGCCTGGGTTTCTGAAAGCATTCATTGTCCAGCTTGATGTTGAGACTACGGGCCAGAAGCACCGACCGGTCGTGCAGAACACTGGCTTGTTCCCCAGACAGATCCTTGACGGCGCTTAGATACTTGTCCAGACGCGATCGGTCGAGGCTGGCCTGATTGAGATCCTGCGACGCCCGAACGAAGGCGCCCGGCTTGCCCTGCACCGCCGCTCGGAGAGTCCCAAAATCCCCCCCGGTTTGAGGAGCCAGGAAGATCAGCGCTTGCTGGGCTCCGTCAGGAACGGTGATCACCACCCCTTCTTCGCGGGCGTGCTTGTTCCAGGTTTCGACCTTGGTAAACCAGTTCTCCGGTGGCGGATTCGTCGAGCCGCGTAGGAATGCTGTAATCATCAGAAAGCGCACCGATTCGTCGTCGGGCATATCGGGATGGATCCATAAGCGATCTCCCGCCTGCAGATTGGGCACCCGCGAAATAGGGAGAGTCTTCCCTGCCCGGGTCACCCGAATCTCGATCTTAGGCCCGGCCAGATCAAAAGCCGCAGTGTCCGCGTGGAGCCAGCCTGCTGACAACAATATGAGAACCGACTGCAATAGAAGCACTCGACGAACCATCCCTTCATTGTAAAAGCTTCGCAGCGGCAGATGGGGCGCCGGAAGGGCAGAAATAGTCTGTGCGAACACACCAAAGTAAGGGGAAGCAGACGTCAGACATCAGTCGTCAGTCTTCCTGATCGCTCAGTCGTACTAGGTGGAGCAGCGCTTCAGCGCTGCATGAAAGCGGCGGAGTATGGCGGCTTCAGCCGCAGAGGTACCTCAAAGGCCGAAGCCCTCGCGGAGCCGCATAATTTACAGGACTAAACGGCCTGCTCCACCCAGGGTAGACACTTCGTCAGCGGAAGGGTTTGATCTTGCCGACGACTGAAGACGCTTCCAGAGACTAGATGACCTTGGCGTAAGAAAACCCCACATCCCTGCTCCCGGGAAATCGTTTACCCGTGAGTGCAGGTCATGCTAATCTTGTCGGCGCGAATGCCCATGATGCCTTCGCAACCTGGCTATGATGAACTACAAAACTGCAATTTTGCACATCCTGCTGCTGACACTCTTCGTCTTCGCCGCGATTGCGCAAGACGCGGCTCCGGCAAAACATAAACTTCAGGTTCGCAAGGAAGCGTTCGGAAAAACCGGAGACGGGAGGCCGGTCGATCTGTATACCTTAACCAATTCAAAAGGCATGGAAGTACGGGCCATGACGTATGGCGGCATCATTGTGTCACTACGCGTGCCGGACAAAAACGGCAACCTGGGTGACGTGGTTCTCGGCCACGAGAGCCTCGACGGATATCTGGTCAATCCTCCCTACCTGGGCGTGATCGTTGGCCGCTATGCCAACCGGATTGCCAACGCCACTTTCACCCTCGACGGGGTGAAATACACGCTGGCCAAGAATGACGGCCCGAACTCATTGCATGGCGGCACGAACGGCTTTAACAAACAGGTGTGGGAAGCCAAGGAATTCAAGAACAGCAAAGGCGTCGGAGTGGCTTTCAGCTACCTGAGCAAGGATGGCGAAGAAGGTTACCCCGGCAACCTGAAAGTCAAAGTCAGCTACACCCTGACGGACGACAACCAGCTGATTCTCGATTATGAGGCCACTACCGACAAGGCCACGCCCCTCAATCTTTCGCAACACAGTTATTTCAACCTGGCAGGGGAGGGCAACGGCGACATCCTGGGGCATCAGGTGATGCTCAATGCCGACCGTTTCACTCCTGTCGACAAGACCTTGATCCCAACCGGTGAATTGACGCCGGTCGCGGGAACGCCCATGGACTTTACCAAGTCCACTGCTATCGGCGCCCGCATCCACGACGATTACGAGCAACTTGTCTTGGGCAAGGGATACGATCATAACTGGGTGATCAACCGCACAGGACCAGGCCTGGTGCTAGCCGCCCGCGTCCACGAACCCACCAGTGGACGCATTCTAGAGGTATCAACCACCCAGCCCGGCGTGCAGTTTTATTCGGGCAATTTTCTGGATGGGACGGTCACGGGAAAGCATGGCCACGTCTACAAACAGCGCTATGGTCTTTGCCTGGAGACGCAGCATTACCCGGACTCTCCCAACCATCCGGACTTTCCGTCGACGATCCTGAGACCCGGCGACAAATTCCAGTCGCAAACCGTGTTCAAGTTCTCGACCGACAAAATGTAGCGCGTGGTTTTCCTTCCTGTACATTAGTGTCCTTTGTGGTCAAAGGTGAATATCCGACCACAAAGGACACTAAGCGCAGCATCCCTCGTAGTCTCCGTCTGAATTTCCGCTCAATGAACGGGTCATCCTGGGCTTGCGAAGGATCTGGCGCGCAGCGAACATGAATTATGGCGCGCGAATGGCGCGCATAACGCGTCATCCGCGTTCGTTCCCGTATAATCTGAGGTTCGCTATGCCTACCAGGCTGGACCAGATCGTTGCCGCCACGCGTCTACGCGTCACTGATGCGAAGCGCTCGGCTGACTTGCATCGACTGGAGAAGGAAGCCGAACAGCATATTCCTCGAGGCTTTCGAAAAGCCCTGGCTAGCAGGAGCCGAAGCGCACCCGCCATCATTGGCGAATTGAAGAAGGCTTCGCCTTCCCGAGGTCTGATCCGCGCCAATTTTGATCCCGAAAGACTGGCCTCTGATCTGGAAACGGCAGGAGCAGCCGCGCTGTCGGTGCTGACAGAAGAAGAATTCTTTCAGGGCTCGCTTGAAAATCTGCGTCGTGCTTCGTCCAGAACGAAATTGCCGTGCCTGCAAAAAGACTTCGTCGTGGACGAGTTCCAGCTTTTGCAGGCGCGTGCGTCGTGCGCCGATGCGATTCTGTTGATCGTAGCTGTACTCTCGCAGGCGGAATTGATTGCGCTTGCGACCAAGAGCCGGGCGCTGAAGCTGGATGTACTTTGCGAAGCGCACAACGAAGAGGAATTACGCCGCGCTATTGATACCGGTTGCGATCTGATTGGAGTCAACAACCGCGATCTACAGACCTTCAAGGTCGATGTGAACACATCTCTCCGGCTGGCAGAAATGATTCCGAAAGACGTGATCTCCGTGGCCGAAAGCGGCATCGACAGCGGTGCGGAGATCGCGCGCCTTCGCGGCGCTGGATATCACGCATTCCTCATCGGCGAGTCCCTGATGAAATCGGAATCGCCCGGGGAGGCACTTAGAACTCTGTTGGCAGAGGCAGATCGCGAAGCATCCGTAAGCATTACGAAGAGCTGAACAATCTGAGAACCAGGAACTGAAAACTGGGGTTCACGAAAAAACAGACTTTCGCCGTTAACACAGGTTCATGACTTGGATCAAGATATGCGGCACCACGAATCTCGAAGACGCGTTGACCGCGGTCGAAGCGGGCGCCGATGCGCTGGGGTTTGTATTTTACGAAAAAAGTCCACGCGCGATTGATCCGGAGACGGCACGGCGAATCATAGAAACGCTGCCTTCGAACCTCGAGAAGGTCGGTGTCTTCGTGAACGAGCCGATTGAGAAGATTTTAAGCACGGTTACACGAGCCGGTTTGACCGCCGTGCAATTGCATGGCGTCAATTCCAGAAGGCCCGAGTTCCTCCGGTCTCTGAAAACCGGGCTGAAGATTTTTCTGGTGCTGCAGGCTGACGAGATCAAAGGCTTCGACGCGACGGAGAGCCGCAAAGCTGGCGTGGGCGGTGTGTTCGTCGATTCAGGGACACCCCAACGACCCGGGGGCACGGGGAAGACGTTTGATTGGAAGGCGTCTGTCGGCGAAGTGCAAGCGATCAGCAAGAATATCCAGGTGGTCGTGGCTGGAGGCTTGAATGCGGTCAATGTTGCGAAAGCGATCGATATACTGAAACCCTGGGGCGTCGATGTGGTCTCCGGCGTCGAAGCAAAACCGGGGAAGAAAGATCCAGCGAAGGTTCGCGCTTTCATCGATGCAGTCCGAAACGCAGAAGAGAAAAACTGAAATGGCGACGGCAAAAATTCATCTCCGACCGGCTGTTCGCAAAGGCGCTGCGAAATCTCTATACGCCGTTCCAACACCGAAACGCTCGACCGCCGGACGGTTCGGCGTGTACGGCGGACGCTATGTCCCCGAGACTCTGATGGCGGCGCTCGACGAACTGGACCGGCACTACCAGAAGGCCAGGAAAGACCGCAGCTTCCAGCTCCGCCTGGACGAACTGCTCCGCACCTATGCCGGGCGTCCTACCCCGCTGTTTTTCGCGCAGCGCCTCACTAAAAAACTGGGCGGCGCGAAGATTTATCTCAAGCGCGAAGACTTGCTGCACACGGGCGCGCACAAGATCAACAACTGCCTGGGACAAGCGTTGCTGGTCGAGCGCATGGGCAAGCATCGCGTGATCGCGGAAACCGGCGCCGGGCAGCATGGCGTGGCCACCGCCACCGTCTGCGCGCTGCTGGGCTTCGAGTGCGTCGTCTACATGGGGACGGAGGACATGCGGCGCCAGGAATTGAACGTTTTCCGCATGCGCCTGCTGGGCGCGGAAGTGCGGGGCGTGGATTCCGGATCACGCACCCTGAAAGACGCCATCAACGAGGCCATGCGCGATTGGGTCACCAATGTCCGCACCACGCATTACCTGCTGGGCAGCGTGCTGGGCGCACACCCCTATCCCACGATGGTGCGCGATTTCCACAAAGTTACCGGACGCGAGGCCCGGGCGCAGATTCTTCGGGCTGAAGGCAAGCTTCCGAAAACTATTATCGCTTGTGTCGGTGGCGGATCGAATTCCATCGGCATCTTTCATGAGTTCATCAAAGATAAAAAAGTTCAGCTCGTGGGCGTGGAAGCAGGCGGGCGCGGCAAAAAACTCGGCGAACATGCGGCGCGTTTCAGTGGAGGCTCGCCGGGAGTGCTTCAGGGAACCTATTCGTACGTGCTCCAGGACGACGCAGGACAGATTTCCGCAACTCATTCCGTCTCGGCGGGCCTGGATTATCCCTCGATCGGTCCCGAGCATGCCTGGCTGAAAGATACGGGCCGTGCGGAGTACGTCTCCGCGTCCGACAAGGAAGCGCTGGCCGCATGCACCACGCTGGCGCGAACCGAAGGCATCATTCCCGCACTGGAATCCGCCCACGCCGTGGCTGAAGCGATCAAACGCGCACCCAAAATGAAGAAGTCAGAGGTGGTGATTGTGAACATCTCGGGCCGCGGCGACAAGGACATTGGAATTTTGCGCGAGACCCTTAAGTTGGACTGAAGAAAAATTGAGTAATTTTGTATCCGAGTAATTGCGTAATTGTTTTGCTCTCCTCAACATGCCTTTGCGATTTCAAAAACATCCGTCTTTGGTCGCTTATCTCACTTGCGGCGACCCTGACCTTGCGACCACTTTGGAAATCGCGCTGGCTGCTATCGACGCCGGCGCCGACG
The DNA here is from genome assembly GCA_963795245.1 of Terriglobia bacterium. GTDB lineage: Bacteria > Acidobacteriota > Terriglobia > Terriglobales > Acidobacteriaceae > JAIQFF01. The sequence goes on from CAWCHA010000004.1 coordinate 624,232, forward strand.
TCATTGAACTGGGTGTCCCGTTCAGCGACCCCGTGGCAGACGGACCCGTAATTCAGCGGGCCAGCGAACGGGCGTTGCGCCACGGCACTTCCCTGTCCCAGGTTCTGAAGGTGGCCAGGGAAATCCGCAAGAAGTCTGAAGCCGGATTGATCATCTTTACTTACCTGAATCCAGTCCTGCGGATGGGAATCGCGGAATTCGGCGCCGTGGCGCAGGATGCTTGCGTCGACGGCGCGCTGATCATCGATTTGCCGGTGGAAGAATCGGATGACTATCTGGACGAGATGGAAAAACGCAATCTCGCCACCGTATTTTTGGCGGCGCCCACCAGCACGGATGCCCGCCTGAAACAGCTTGCCCGGGCTTCCAGCGGATTTGTGTATGCGGTTTCGCGGACTGGAGTCACCGGCGCACGGCAACAGATGCCCGAAGATGCAGCCAAGCTGGTAAGCCGGCTACGACGGTATACTGACCTGCCGGTTGCGGTGGGCTTCGGCATATCGACCTCGGCGCAGTTTGAGGCTGTCGGCAAATTTGCTGACGCGGCCGTCGTGGGCAGCGCGATCGTCGAGACCGTCGAACGCAATCCGGGCAAAGAAGCGGAGAGTGTGGCACAATTTGTGAAGCAGCTTTCAGTCACCGGTCGTCAGTCGTCAGCAACCCCGCGCTAGTTTGCTTGAAAAGGCACCGATTGCCACGGCAGTTGACGGCCAGCGCCTGGCCAGTCATGGCCGACGCCGAAGCAGAGATACAACGACTGACGACTGAAAACGGACGACTCTCTAATGGACATTTCGGACTGGCGTAAGAAAATCGACGAACTGGACGGCAAGCTCGTGGACTTATTGAGCCAGCGGGCACACGCCGCTCATGAGATCGGCAAGTTGAAATGTACCTCCGGGATGCCGATTTACGAGCCTGACCGGGAGCGCAAGGTTTTCGACAATGTACGCAGCGTCAATCCCGGTCCTTTGCCGGACCGCGATTTGCAGCGTATCTTTGAGCGGATCATCGACATCATGCGTGGTATTCAGCAACAGGAAATCGCCCCCAAAGCCGCGGCCACAGGCGGCGGCGACACGGAATTGGATAACGACGTAAACGACTAAAGGCAGCTTTCAGCCATCAGCTATCAGCCGTCAGTTTCTACGGACCCGCTGATAGCTGATAGCTGAGGGCTGACGGCTTCCTTATGATTGTTGCAATGCAGGAATCGGCGACCGATGAGCAGATCCAGCAGGTGGTAGAACACCTGGTCCGGATGGGCTTCTCTGTGCACCGCACAACCGGCGAGCGGCAGACTGTGCTGGCCGCGGTGGGCGCGCGCGTGGATTTTGACACCCGCAACCTCGAAGTTCTTTCGGGCGTGGAGCACGTTCACCGCATCAGCGCGCCTTACAAACTGGCGGGCCGCAGTTTCCGTCCGCAGGGGACCATCGTCGAATTGGGCCGCGGAGTGCAGGTTGGCGGCGATCAGGTAGTCGTAATGGCGGGCCCTTGCTCCGTGGAATCGAAAGAACAACTGTTCACCGTCGCCGAGCAGGTAGCGAAAGCTGGTGCCCGCGTTCTGCGTGGCGGCGCCTTCAAGCCGCGATCGTCACCTTACTCGTTTCAGGGCATGGGAGAAGAAGGGCTGAAACTTCTCCGCCAGGCCGGCGATCACTTCAACCTGCTGGTGATCAGCGAGGTCATGGAAATCTCGCAAATCCCTCTGATGATGCCCTACATCGACATCTTTCAGGTGGGCGCGCGCAACATGCAGAATTTCAACCTGCTGCGCGAACTGGGCAAGGTCAAGAAACCCGTACTGCTCAAGCGTGGAATCGCAGCCACGTTGGAAGAACTGCTGCTCTCCGCTGAATACATCATGGCGGGCGGAAACTACGACGTGATTCTGTGCGAGCGCGGTATCCGCACCTTTGAAACCTATACCCGCAACACGCTCGATGTGTCGGCTATTCCGATCATCAAGAAGCTTTCGCACCTTCCCATGACTTCCGATCCGTCGCACGGAACAGGATTGCGCGGACAGGTTCCGCCCATGGCGCGCGCTTCCCTGGCGGCGGGCGCTGACGCCCTGCTGATCGAAGTACATCACGATCCGGACAAGGCATTTTCTGACGGCGCACAGTCGCTCTTTCCCGAGCAGTTCGCCAAACTGATGGACGAGTTGCGAATGATCGCGCCGGCGGTGGGACGCAAAGTGGCTTAACGGCTGTCGTTGGTCCTTGGTCGTCGGTCGTTGGCAAAAGCCCACGCTCGAATCTTTGCCAACGGCAACGACCAATGACCAACGACCTTTCCTCCGTGTCTCCGTGGTTCAACCTAAAATGGCAATTCGCCAAATCACAATTGTTGGCACCGGCCTCATCGGAGGGTCCTTCGGCCTGGCGCTGAAGAAGCGAGGCTTTTCCGGCCGCATCATCGGTTGTGACCGTGCCCCAGTCCTCAAGCAAGCCCAGAAAAAAGGTGCAATCGACCGGGGCGAGGCGGATCCAGCTAAAGCAGTTCGCGACAGCCAAGTAGTTCTCCTGGCATCACCGGTAGGCTCGATTATTGAACTGATTGGACGCCTGGGGCCGGTCCTTCCTCCGAAAGCTCTGCTGACTGACGTGGGAAGCACCAAGGCTGAAATTCTTGCGCGCGCAACGGCTACATTCGGCAAGGACGTCAGCCGACGTTTCCTCGGCGGACATCCCATGGCCGGAAAGGAACAATCCGGAGTAGAAGCCGCCGATCCTGATCTGTTTCAGGGGGCGGTGTGGTTTGTGACGCCGTCGCCTGGACAGAAAATATTTGCCGGCGCAACTGGAGAATTTGTCGGTTGGGTAAAAAAGATCGGCGCCAGCGTGGCCAGCATGGATGCAGATGCGCACGACCAACTCTGTGCCTGGATCAGCCACTTGCCCCAATTCATATCGACCGCACTGGCTGCAACCCTGGTCGACGAATATGGCGAAGACGCCCCCCTGCTTGAAACAGGAGGGCGGGCACTGCGCGAGATGACGCGAATTTCGGGCAGTCCCTATTCGATGTGGCGCGACGTAGCACTGACCAACAAGAAAAATATTCGGCACGCGCTCTTGAAGTTGGAACAGCGCCTGGCGCACATCCGTGAAAATCTGGATACGCGGGAGCTGGCGCTGGAATTTGAGCGCGCGCATCAATTGAGAAAGCATTTGAGAACTCCTTCACCACGGAACACCGAGGCACGGAGAAAACGAAGACCAGCTATCAGCCGTCAGTCTTCAAAAGACTCGCTGAGAGCTGAGAGCTGAGAGCTACGTTTTCATTTAGAATTCTTCTCGCATGAACAAAGTCGTTGCCAACGCCGACGAAGCCATCAAAGACATTCCCGATGGCGCCACTCTCATGATTGGCGGATTCGGATTGTGCGGAATCCCCGAGAACCTGATTCGAGCATTGGTCCGCAAAGGCACGAAAAACCTCAAGACCATCAGCAACAATGTAGGTGTCGATGGCCTGGGCAATGGCCTGCTGCTGGCGGCAGGCCAAATCATCAAACACATTGGAACTTACGTTGGGGAAAACAAGCTGCTGGAGCAGCTGGTTTTGCAGCGTAAGCTGGAACTCGATCTGATTCCTCAAGGCACATTCTCCGAACGGATTCGTGCTGGCGGCGCCGGAATCCCCGCCTTCTACACGCCCGCAGGAGTGGGGACAATCGTCGGCGAGAACAAGGAAGTTCGTGATTTCGACGGACGTCAATACCTGATGGAACTTGCCCTGAAGGCGGATTTCGCGTTTGTGAAGGCCTGGAAGGGCGACAAGTGGGGGAACCTGGTCTACCGCAAAACGGCACGAAATTTCAATCCCATGATGGCTGCCGCCGCCAGGATCACGATTGCGGAAGTCGAGCACCTGGTCGAGGTCGGCGAACTCGATCCGGAACTGGTCCACACCCCCAGCATTTACGTGCAGCGGATATTTCAAGGCGAAGTATACGAGAAGAGGATCGAAAGAAGGACGGTAAGAAAGGCAGGATAAAGGCGTCGTTGGTCCTATGAAAGATACTGACAAACGCGAACGCATCGTCAAGCGCATTGCCCTTGAACTGCGTGATGGCTTCTATGTCAATCTCGGCATCGGCCTGCCTACCCTCGTCGCCAATTATGTTCCGGAGGGAATCGATGTGATTCTTCAGTCCGAGAACGGCATGCTGGGTATCGGACCTTACCCCGTGGAGGGCGAGGAGGACTGCGATCTTATCAATGCCGGCAAGGAAACCATCAGCGAAATGAAGGGCACGGCTTATTTCTCCAGCGCCGATTCATTCGCCATGATTCGTGGCGGCCACATCGACTTGAGCGTCCTCGGCGCGATGGAAGTCGACGAAGAAGGCAGCATTGCCAACTGGATGATTCCCGGAAAGATGGTAAAAGGCATGGGCGGAGCCATGGATCTGGTGGCGAGCGCGCGCCGCGTGGTTGTCGGCATGGAGCACACCACCAAAGACTCACAGCCCAAGATCCTGAAAAAGTGCACCTTGCCTCTGACCGGGGTGAAAGTGGTGAATACGATCGTCACGGAAATGGCCGTGCTTCAAATCACGCCCGCGGGAATGGTGCTGGAAGAGATTGCGCCTGGACTGACCGCGGATGATGTGCAGCGGGTGACGGGACCCAAGTTGATTATCAGTCCCTCCATTAAAGTGATGGGAGCCTAAGGTAAATTGCGGCGCGATCAGTTTACGAAAACCTTTAACCACGAAAAGAACCCTTCGGGCTCGTGAAACTCATCAGCGAACCTGAAATGCAGACCGGCGTCCGTGCTGCGCGGGCGGATCGCTCGCGGCCACATTGAACCTAACTAGTTCGCCCCGCTCTTCAGTCTCGCGGGCTCGAATTCGTCCCCTTTTTGCCAGCCTACCAGCTTCGGCGCGCTGGCTGCCTCCCATCCCAGTGCGAAACCGAAGCGAGCCATCACTGCGTCTCCTGTGAAATCCGACTCGGCATGGTATTCATCGCTGGGCTGGTGATAGTGCTTTTCGGTGTACTCGTTCGCCTGCTGCATGCCCCAGGCGGCATCGTGTCCTTTGTACTTCAGCCCTTCGCTGACGGAGAACGCCGGAATGCCCACACGTGCCAGACTGAAATGATCGGAGCGATAGTAATATCCGGCTTCGGGGTGAGAATCGGGACGGATGGTGAGGCGAAATTCCTGGGCCAGCGCCTGTACCGTGGGATAAAAAGTCGTGCGCTCGCTGCCGGAAACTTCCACTTCTTCGGGAGAGCCGAGCGGAGGAATGTCGTCGAAATTCAGATCGAGCGCAATTTTTCCGGCGGACACCGGCGGATGCTTGCCCAGATATTCGGAACCCAACAGCCCTTGTTCCTCGGCAGTGACGGAGGCAAATAAAACGGAGCGCCGTGGCTTCAACCCTGCGGTTGCGTAGGCGTGGGCCATCTCCAGCAGGATGCCGCAACCGGTGGCGTTATCATCGGCGCCGTTGTAGATATTGTCGCCCGGCATGTCGGATCGTATGCCGAGATGATCGTAGTGCGCGGAGTACATTACCGCTTCGGATTTCAACTTCGCATCGGAACCCGGCAGCATGGCAATCACATTGTTGGATTCAAACGGACGGACTTTGCTCACCATGTGGGCTTGCAGTTTTACCGGAAGGGCGACGGGACGAAAATCACGCGAAAGCGCATCCGCGATCAACTTGTCGATGTCCAAGCCTGACATGGAAGCCAGACTTCGGGCGGCATCGAGGTGAATCCAGGCGGCAACTTTCAGCTTTGGCGAACCATCGAGCTTCAGATATGACTTCTCTCCCGAATTTGAGTTGCGCACAACTTCCCAGGGATAGCTGGCCATCTCGGTCTTGTGTATCAAAAGCGCGCCCACGGCGCCTTTGCGGGCAGCCTCTTCGTATTTGTAGGTCCAGCGGCCGTAGTAGGTCAGCGCTTTGCCCTTGAAGAAATTAGGATCGTCAGAATTAGGCTCGTTGACCAGCATCAGCAGAACTTTGCCTTTCACATCGACGCCCTTGTAGTCATCCCACTTGTACTCCGGCGCCTCGATACCGTAGCCCACGAAAACGATATCCGCGTTCACGGTTGAGTCCGCTTGCTGGGTTTCGTCGTGCGCCACGTATTCGGAAAGAGGTTTTAGCTCACGGGCAGCGCCTTTGGACGGGACGAACGCGAAAGTCGATTCCGTCGCGGACGTAATCCCCACCATCGGAACTTTCTGCATGTAGGTGCCGTTGTCGCCGGCAGGTTTCAGCCCATCCAGAGCGAATTGCGCGGCAATGTATTCGGCGGCGATATCGCCGCCACGCTGTCCAGTGCCACGGCCTTCAAGCAGGTCGTGAGACAGAAAACGCACATGAGCGCGGATGCGTTCGGCATCGATCTTTTGAAATGCGGCGACCGCGGCCGCCGGAAAATGAATCGCTATTGGACGGGATGAATTCTGGGCCCATACTCCACAAATCAGGAGAATCAAGGACAGCAGCACCAGTTTCTTGCGCATGCTTTTGGAGGCTCCAAGTCGGGTTGCGAACTCTGTATTGTAGCGGAGATCGGACTTCAGACCTCGGACTTCATACACAGTACTCAGGCGTCAGACCTCGGTACACCATTCTCGAACTTGTCATCCTGAGCGGAGTGTCTGCTTCGCTTCGCGAAGCGGACGCGAAGTCGAAGAAGCCCTATAGCCGGTTCTGCTGCATCCATCTCTGTGCTTTACTGAAATATTTCCGTCAAAGAAAATTCCCTGCTGACATACATACACCGTCAAGACTATAGGGGTCTTCTCCGCAAACCGATTCGCAAAGCGAATCGGATTCCTGCGCTCAGGATGACAGGGAGCTTTGAGCCCGCGACCGCGGGCTAGTTTTTCGACCCTCAACCGGCGCGGAAGTCAGGTATCTGTTCGTCTGGACGAAACAGCGGGTTACCGCCGCCAGCCGAGACTTCGGCCGCGCGCTGGTTGATTTCTTCCATCTCTTTTTTTATCCAACCGACGCTGGCCGTTTCGATTTCACCGTCCTGTGCGATCCAGAATATGGTGGGGACATTGGTGAGGCCGTACGCGTTCGACACTGGATAAGAATTCGTATCGTCGAGCAGAATGGGAAAAGTTATTTTGTATTCCTTTCTGAATGCAGCAGTATCTTTCTTCGCATTCTGCGAAATCCCTACGATGGTGACGCCTTTATTTTTGTGCGCCTCATAAATTCTCTGGAGGAAAGGAAAAGTGTACTGGCAGGTGGGACAGGAGATCTTGAAAAATGCCGCCAGGACCGGCCCTCGGGCCAAGGCCTCGCTTAACGAAAACTGATCGCCCTCCATCGTGGGCAAGGAGAAGTCCGGTGCTCTTGTACCCGGTTCCAGGGCCGCCATTTTTGTCCTCCGAAAAAGATTTGCCAATTTCATATGCCAAGCCATCTCTTCATGTTTAGATGACTGCCGCCTGTCTGAGGATTTTCCTCGCCAGTCCGGTCAGCGGTAGCTGCAATACCCGACCTTTCGGCATCCAATGGCCTTCGACTAACTCAGCAACTGGACCGAGCATCACGTGAACCGTGTAATCCGTCACAGTGATCGAGTGGCGCAGGGTGAGGCTGGCCGGTCCGAGGCCGCTGGTAACTGATATTTCAGGCAGCTCCCACATGCCCGGCATCAGCGACGCGTGTTTCGGCCGCTGCACCAGAAAGACTGCACGGTTGCGCTGATCGAGGGCGTAACAAATATCGCGACGTTTTTGGCGCGCCGATTTTTTAGGTTGGACCCTTTCCAGCATAGCGGGATTTCCCCGCGTGATGCATAGTCCAATCACCGGGCAAGACAGACATTTTGGCGGTCCGGGCACACATACTGTCGCTCCCAATTCCATCATGGCCTGATTGAAATCTCCGGGACGCTGGCGGCTCAGCAAAGCTTCAGCGGTTTGCCATACACCTTCCCCGGAGAGATCGGCTCCGAAGACCCTTCCCAAAACGCGCTCGACGTTTCCGTCGACAACAGCCGCTGGCGCGTCGTACACGATGCTGGCGACCGCCGCGGCCGTGTAGCGACCGATACCCGGCAGAGCGCGCAACTCGGGAATCGTTTCAGGGAATCTTCCTCCGTGTTCCTTCACGATGGCTTTCGCGGCAGCATGCATCATGCGGGCCCTGCGGTAGTATCCGAGGCCGCTCCATGCCGCCAGCACTGCGGGCTCGCGCGCCGCCGCCAGCTTCTGTACCGTGGGAAAACGCCGCAAGAAACGGCGATAGTGTTCCAGCACGGCGGAAACGCGGGTTTGCTGCAACATGATTTCTGAGATCCACACCCGGTAGGGATCGCGATCGCTGCGCCAGGGCAGATCGCGACGGTTGATGTCATACCAGGCGAGCAGGCGCTGACGCCAGCGGCGCGTCGCCAGTGCATCGAACTTCCAGCCGTCGTCTGAATTTATTGCGGGATGATTCATTGCGCAGGAACTTGTCAAGATTGATCTCGGGGAAATCCTGAGGTTATTTGGTTTCTGAGGCGGCTTTTTCCGGTCCTTTCTCCGGGCCCAGATCGGAGTGAGCGATTTCCATCCATCCGGCGCTTTGTTTTTGCCATACCGTCATCATGCGGATCGGCTCCGCGGGCAAGGGCTGGCCCGCAGCGGTGCCGTGCATAGCGACGGTGTAGGTCACCACAAAAGTGTCGGAGTTCATCTCACTCTGGACGTCGCCGAGGGTGTAGTCGTCCAGTTGCAGTTGCCGCAGACGGGACAGGGCCGCTGCCTTGTCGAGTCGGCCTCCTACTGGCGAAACTCCCACAAAGTTGCTGGAAATGCGCTGCTCCACGTCGCCCCATTCTTTGGCTTTGATGGCCTTCCAGAAACTTCTCTCCAGCCCTTCGCCGCCGGTCGCATCCTTCCAGTTGCTGCTCCCCGGATGTTCACGCCAGAGGGTACAGGCAGGCGTCGACAACGCCGCCGAAAGGAGCAGAACGACCGCCAGGCGATTCTTCATGGGCAGAATTCTAACAGCAGGTGCCGGTCGTTGGTCGTTAGTCCTTGGTCGTTAATCGTTGGCCTTTGATCGTTTGGGCTTGCAAGTTGACACGTGGCTTAACACGATGTTTTGTACCCGGTGCTGGATATCTGGCGACTGAATACTGAAGACCGATGACTGAAAGGCCAGGGACCAAAGGCCAAGGACCAACGACCAACGACCTTTACTTGCTGTGTTCCCCCGTTGACCATGGTCTGGTGGGGGCGAATAATAGATGAACTTGCCATCCGCTCGCGAGGTGTGAGCGTTTTCGCGCTTCGACGGCTACACTGTCAGCATGACGGACTTCAATCGCAAGGTAGAGGAAGCCTCCGCACGCGTCAACAAATCGGTGGCCGAAGCTGCTGACCGCATAGAGAAGGAGACTGCCGAATTCATTACGTATCTCAACGACGAAGTTGTGCCGGCAGTTCGTCTACACTCGACCAAAGCGTTGCGGGTCGCGGCCGACAAGATGTCCAGACTGGCCGACTATCTGGACGAGGTCAAGAACGAACGCCGTTGAGGCGTTTGGTTGCCTCCCGGTTCTTCGTCTTATTCCTGGCTGTGCTCGCGTTCAGCGGCTGCGGCGGCAAGAAGCAGGCAAAGGTCAGTACTCCTCCACCGCCGCCCATGGCTGCACCGTCGACTGCCACCGTTCAGACGCCGACCCCGTCCAAGCCCAAGGCAAACGGCACGACCGCCCAATCTGAATCGCAGAAGCATGACAATGTGGACGCGTCCGCAAACGACGCCGCTGCTTTCGCCGGAGTAAAACCTCTTTCGGTTGAAACCGGAAAAGCCAGTTGGTACGGCGCTCCCTATCACAATCGCCGCAGTTCTAATGGCGAGATCTACGACATGCATGCTCTAACGGCCGCGCATCGCACCCTTCCTCTGGGATCGACCGTGCGCGTCACAAACCTCAAGACCGGTCATTTCACGATCGTGCGAATTACAGATCGTGGGCCTTTCGTCGAAGGAAGGATCGTCGACCTCTCTCTGGCAGCGGCCAAGCAGGCTGACATATGGCAGGCCGGAGTCGCGCAAGTCCGGCTGGAGGTGTTGCGCACCCCGGTGCCGTTTGATAGCGGTGGACGCTGGGCCGTTCAGATTGGTTCCTTCGCCCAGGAAAACTCTGCCAGGTCGCTGGCAACCCGGCTGACCCGGCGTTATAAAACCGCCAAGGTGCTGAGCTTCGGCAGTCCAGTAGGCGATTGGTGGGTGCGCGTTCGGGTCTCGCAGGACGACCGCACGCGGGCGGAGGAAGTGGCTCGCGACACGCACACGGCTGAAGGCAAGGTGTTCCTGGTCAGGCTGGATTGAGAAAGGTCCTTGGTCCTTGGTCGTTGGTCGTTGGCTAATACATATCTCCTTTTATCCCTCAGATTCTCTTTGATTTATCCAAATGTTGTCGGCCGCTTGCTTTCCGCTGCGCTGGTGTGTTGTCCTCTCGTGTATTGACTGGCTGCCGAGCATCGACAACTATTAATGGCTGTGAGATTTGCCATGCGCTCCCGACCAATTTCATCACTTGCTCTCAGCCTCCTGCTAACAGCCACGGCGTATGCCCAGGCGCCTACCTTGGGTTTAAACGCCCCGCAACTTTACGAGAAAGGCATGAATAGCCTGATAGGTGTTGGCATCAGCCGCAACGACGTGAATGCGCTGGACTACCTTCACCGTTCGGCGGAATTGGGATATCCCCAGGCGCAGGTTGTGTTGGGATATTTTTACGATACCGGGTCAGTGGTCACGCAAGACCCCAGCCAGGCAGCGGACTGGTACAAGAAGGCTGCTAAACAGGATGATCGCCTCGCCGACTGGCTGCTGGGACGTCTCTTTTTCACCGGAAACGGCGTGCCACGGGATCTCAACACGGCTGAAACCTGGCTTCAGCGAGCGGCGAACCAAGGCGATCCTTTCGGCCAACAATTGCTCGGGTCAATCCGGCTGGAAAGAAATGACTATCCCAAAGCGGCGGAATGGTTTCGCAAGGCCGCGATGCAGGGCATGCCTCAGGCCCAGGCCCAACTGGGTCAACTTCTCAAGGAAGGCCGCGGAGTAACGACCGACAAGTTTGAAGCCTACGTTTGGCTATTGGTTAGTTTCGATGCGGGGAACCAGGCCGTGGCCTCGGATCTCGCAGCCCTCGAAGGCGAACTGGGCAGCAATCGAGTCGACGAGGCGAAGAGCAAAGCCCGCGAACTGGAACAAACGGTAAGCCGCGCAGTAGTCGCCCGCGGATGCACAGGTTGGCCGGGCGAGTTCGAACTGGTCCCGGCTCCGCCTCCGCCAGACATCCAGCGCTTCTGCCATTAGCCCCTGAATGTGTGGGACGGACACTCTTGTCCGACCCCTTTGATTTTGAGTCTTGAAAAGTACAAATCAAAGTCAAAAGCGACGGACAAGAGTGTCCGTCCCACCACATTTCATCTTGCTATGGATTCTCTGCCGCCTGCTTGTAGGTGCCGAACTTCTTTGCCACCGGCTTCAGCGTGGGATAAAACTGCACGAACGAATGTTCGACCGCAGCGTGGTCTTCGTGACACTGCCAGCAGGCATTTTTCGGATTGGCCTGCGCTGATTTCGATTCTTCATCAAAATTGAAATAGGCCCATTTTTCCGGGAAGCGGGTCTCATCCTTCACTTCCACGCCGTAGCCCATGATGCCGGTCTGAAAGTGGCCCACTTTATTAATCGAGCCCTTGGTTTCCGCAAATCGCTCTTCGACCACAAACATCGTTTTATCGGGCCACTTTCCGTTCGTGAGGAATTGAGAATAGGCCCACTGCGGCACAAAAACGTTGGTGAACATCAGGTGATCCATGCTTCCGGGGTTGTAGCTCATGCCCAAGCCGGAGGACAGGAAAATCCATTCGCGAAAATTTCCCGGCGGAAGCAACTGGTTGTCCCTGGTGTAGTGCGGCTTGCCGGAGTCAGATTCCGGCGCCGCAGCCTGGAGAAATCCCAGAAACACAACTATTGTCAGACACACGAACAGGGCCTTCTTCATTGTCGCCTCCACGTCAGTACGCGATTAGACGTGAATGGGACGCAAAAAGACAGCAGCGGCTTTTCTGGTAGCGCTGGCGTCCCGCCGGCTGTCTCAAGGGCGTCCCGCCCTCGCCGATTGGGCACACCCTGGTGCGAGCGGGATGCCCCAGGGCAGCCGGCAGTACGAAAATCGCTTCTTAATGAAAATCTCTTCGTAATTATGTGATTTCCGTGCGCTTGCGCAGGAACGCCGGGACGTCGAGGTCTTCTTTCTCGAAGTTGGCGATCATAGCATCACGCAGCGTATCGACCGCGACTCCTTCCGTGTGCGGCGCAGACATCTGCCGCGACGGCGCCTCTTCCATCACGATCGGCGGACGCACTGGCTCGGGTTCATATTCGGGCTCGACCTCTTCTTCCACTAACGAAGGAAAGCTGAATCCGGCGCGGGTCTCGGCCTGGCGGCGCCGGATATCCGAGTCCTTGAACCCGGTTGCGATGACCGTGATTTTGACCGCGTCCTTGGCTTTGTCATCGAGCACTGCGCCAAAGATGATGTTGGCATCTTCGTGCGCCGCGCCCTGGATGATGCTGCAGGCCTCCTGCACCTCGGCAAGTTTGAGCGAGCTGGAACCGGTGATGTTGATGAGGATGCCGCGCGCTCCGTCAATCGCCCCGGCTTCAAGCAGCGGAGATGCAATCGCCTTTTGCGCGGCGTCGACGGCACGGCGTGTACCGCTGGCAGTGGCTGTGCCCATGACGGCGTAACCCATGCCCGCCATGATGGCTTTCACATCGGCGAAGTCGCGATTGATAATCCCCGGAATGGTGATGATGTCCGAGATGCCCTGCACGCCTTGGCGAAGAATGTCATCGGCTACCCGGAACGATTCGAAGAAGCCGGCATCCTGCGCGACGGCCAGCAGCTTTTCGTTGGGGATTACGATCGTGGTGTCGACCGAGTCCATGAGTTCCGCGATGCCGCGCTCGGCCTGCTGCATGCGGCGCTTGCCTTCGAATGCAAACGGCTTGGTGACCACCGCGACCGTCAACGCTCCCATTTCGCTGGCCAGTGAGGCGATGATGGGCGCTGCGCCAGTGCCAGTGCCGCCGCCCAGGCCGGCGGTGACGAACACCATGTCGGCGCCTTCGAGGGCTTCGATGATCTTGTCGGAATCTTCGAGCGCGGCTTTGCGTCCGACTTCGGGATTAGCGCCGGCGCCCAGTCCGTTGGTGAGCTTCACCCCGAGCTGGATCTTCATGGGTGCACGCGACATGCGTAGCGCCTGCAAATCGGTGTTGGCAACCACGAACTCGATGCCTTCCATGCCCGAGTCGATCATGCGGTTGACTGCGTTGTTGCCGCCTCCACCCACGCCGATGACTTTGATCTTGGCGTCGTTGCGGGTGTCTTCGTTGAAGCTGATGCGAATGTCATTTTCTTTTTTCATGTACGCCGCCTTCTGTGGATTTTCCTGCTTTGTTCTGTTTCCGGATCTTGTTTCGTGCCGCAATCAGTAGCGCCGGGTTCCAGACTGCTGTCTGGAGGGCTTCCCGCCCTCCTAACTGGGCCGGCCGGAGGCCGGCGCTACAACACCTACGCTCCTCTTCCTACGAACATGGCCTTCAACTTTGAACTCCAGCGATCGTTCTGAACTCCACGAGCAATGCGGGCGCGGTGCCCGTAGAACACCATGCCCAAAACAGTTGCGAACTCGGGCTCCGCCAACGTGGACGGCATTTTCGCCAGCGGCGCCGGCCAGGCCAGCCGCAGCGGACGATGGAGCACAGACTCCGCGATTTCCAGAATGCCGGGCAAGCGGCATCCACCGCCGGTCAGCACGATCCCGCCGACGCAGATCTCGAACATTCCCGCATGGCGCAGGTTGTCACGCAGCATTTCGAAAAGTTCGCGGGCACGCGGCTCTAGAATTTCTCCGACCATGCGCTGCGAAATCAGCCGGGAAGGCCGGTCTCCTACCGATGGCACTTCGACTTCATTGCCCTCCGGAATCAGCGTGACAATGGCATTGCCGTAGAGCCGCTTGATTTTTTCCGCCTCGGCAACCGGGGTGCAGAGCCCCACAGAAAGATCACTGGTGAAGTGATCGCCGCCGATCGGTATCACTCCGGTGTGTGCCACCGCGCCTTCCTGAAAGACGATGACGCTGGTGGATCCCGCACCGAGATCAGCCAGGCATACTCCAAGTTCGCGTTCGTCGGCCCGCAGCACGGCATCGGCACAGGCCAGCGGCTCGAACACAGTGTCATCCACATGGACTCCGGCGCGGTTGACCGCCGTAACCACGTTCTGCAGAGCGCTCGATGAGACTGTAACCATGTGCACCCGGACTTCGAGCCGTGCGGCCATCATGCCCAGTGGATCATGGACGCCGGTCTGGTCATCGAGAATGAACTCCTGCGGCAGCAGATGCAGGATCTCGCGATCGTCGGGAAGGGGAATGGCGCGCGCCTTATCCACCGCGGCGCGAAGTTCTTCGCGCCCAATCTCACGAGCACGAGCACCGAAACTCAACCCGCCGTGGCTGTTGAAGCCGCGGGCATGCGCACCGGCCATGCCCAGCAAAGCGTGCTCGATGGGAGCGCCGGCGACGTCTTCCGCTTGCTCGACCGCCTTCTGGATCGAGCTGACGGCTTTGTCCAGGTCAACGATGACGCCCTTGCGCGAGCCTCGCGATTCGGCTACGCCGTGACCGCGGTAGCGCAAACCGTTGTCGGTAATCTCCGCCACCAGGGCGCAGGTCTTGGCGCTGCCTACGTCAATTGCGGTCAGAAGATGCTCGTGCTGGTTCGCCATTCCTATTGTGTTTCTCCCTTGGCAATCGCCGGGCTTGGTTTTGCAACAGGCTTCACGGCGGCCACGGATTTTGGCGCCGTCTTCGATGGTGTTGTCTTTGCGACGGAAGCCGCCCCCGCCTTAGCCTTGGTTCCGGCTTTGCTCTTGCCCTTGGCCTGATGTACCCGAGCCTTGTGACGTCCTGCCTTGGCGGTTTTTACGGTCGCAGTCGGCTTGGATGGAGCAGGCTTCACGGCCACCGGTCCCACTGGTTTCACGGTCAGAGGCACAGGCGGCCTGGCTGCAAATGGTTTGGATGTGGTGCTCATGCGAGTAGTCAGCGCCGCATTTTTCACCCCGGCGGCCATTGCTTTCTTAACCGCCTCCGTGGAAAGAGGCGGCTGCTTCGCTGCTCCCTGCAAATCCGGATTCACGATGATCTGGCGGTCGTAACGCAAATCCACCGATTCCAGTTTGTCGAATTGCTGCTGCCATTCCTGGAGGTGCGTCACATAGATCTTGTAGCGCTCGAGGTAGTTTGCCGATCCCAGGTGGACCAGCACTTCGCCGGAGTGATTGTTGGCCATCACTTTCACATCGTCAGGATCGGTAAGATCAATTTCGCTCAGCTCCTGCGAATAGTGAGCGCCGGCGGCGTCGAGTTGGCTCACTACATCGTTGTAGATTTTCATGCGCGCGGCACGGGTGGAGGGCGGCTCGCTGCTATTCATCCCCACGATCACGGGGAAGGAATATTTCTTCCGCCCCGGCAGTTCCATCAGCGTGCCCACGGCGTCGGTGAGCATGATCCTCGTAGCCGACACGGGCGAAAGCCACGGGGGTACGTTCATGAATTTCAATCTTCAGGCGGTTTGGGACAAACCGCATCACGCTGGCAGACTCGACCCATGGAATCTGTTCGAGCTGCGTCTTCCGTTGGGATAGAGGTACGAAGAAGATGTTGCGGCCGATGTCGCCGCCCATGACTTCCATAACTTGTCCGCGAGTGACATTGGTCAGCCCGCTAATGTCGATATCGTCGCTGGATTCAACCCGAAAACGCCAGGAGTGCTCGCCGTAGTGATAGAGCGTGGCGAAAGAAATTCCGCAAACGAAGACAATGGCGATGGCGGCGGCGGCCCAGGTCAGGCGAGTGATGGTTTTTTTCGGGAGGGAACCACGGCGAACGGAGACGCGCTTCTGTACACGCAGGAATGGGGCTTCCTGTTCCACGTCCAGGTCGAGCAGGCGCGCGTCTTGCACTTCTTCGCGCCCTGGCTCGTCGGCCAGTGGATACAACTCCTCCTGCGAGATGGTGGGGCCGGATTTCCGCGCCATCAAATCAGGTCAGTTGTCGTCAGGGAATCGCTGAGCAAAATTACTATAACTGCTTTTAAGGGACAGAGATAGAAAAATTTGGCAGGTTTTGCACAGGATGTGAGCGCCGCGACTCGCGTAGGGGCAGATGTCCTCATCTGCCCTGTCGAGCGAAGCTCGACAGGGTTTTGCTTCGGACGAACATGACAGCGACATCGCGGAGCTGCGCTCCGCTGGGCAGATGAGGACATCTACCCCTACGTGGTTCGTGGTTACTGAGGGATTTCCGGAAGCTTCGGAATTTCGACGACGATTTTGGGATCCGGCCAAACAATCGTGTGAGGCAGGCGTTCGACCATCCGCACCTGAACTTTGAGTGCCTGCAAACGGGCTATTTGGGCCTGACGCTTAACCAAAATCCGTTCCGCGCATGCCAGGCGTGGTTGAATTTCATCCTGCACGTCGCTTTGAATATTGATCAAACCCGGTGCCGGATCCTCGGAGACGTCGCCGCGTCCCAGCACGATGCCCGCGATCTCGACATAGTTCCTCGCCGCGCCAGAAGCTTGCGCCATCATGGCAATGGACCGGTCGGCCATCCGGTCGGCCCATCCCTGGTGTCCACTCGCCAATCCGCTGACGGTTGCCAACCCGAGAACACCCAGCGTCATCCAGTAAATCAATTTGTCGGATTCCATGGAATTTCCTTTTGTCCCGTTAGACGGGCCAGGCAAAAAGTCGTTATCAGCCTGAAGTTGTTTTGTCGCGATGGACTGAAAGCTCAAGAAGCCGAGACGATTGCCCGTGCTGGGGGGAAAGCTGCCTCATTTTCCTCCAGTTTTGCCAGGATCATGGGGCCCAACTGGGACACGCTGCCCGCGCCCAAGGTCAAAATCATGTCTCCCGGCTGGGTGGCCGCTGCAACCCTGGCCACCCCATCGGCGAAAGAGGCCGCGTAGGAAACCTCGGGCTTCCCTCGTTCGCTAATCTGGCGCGCCAGGGCCTCGCCGGTGACGCCTTCGATCGGCGCTTCACTCGCGGAGTAGATATCAAGGACAACCAGCGAGTCCGCATCCTCAAACGCAGTGGAAAATTCGTCCATAAGATCGCGGGTCCGGGTGTAGCGATGCGGCTGAAATATGACGTGAATCTTTCCGAAACCGCATTGCCGCGCCGCCTCTAACGTAGCGCGAATCTCGGTGGGATGGTGGCCGTAGTCGTCGATCACGCTGACGCCGGCAGCTTTGCCTCGCAACTGAAACCGCCGGTCCACGCCGCGAAAGTTCTCCAGCGCGGCCCGAATGTCATCGGCTTTGATATCGAGCCCGATTCCTACGGCAATCGCAGCCGTCGCATTGAGGATGTTGTGCACTCCCGGCACCTGGAGGCGGAATTCACCCAGGTCGCGTTTCGCGTAGGTCACGTGAAAGTGGCTGGTGGGCTTCCGTTCCGCGGAATCGAACGTCGACTTCCCCAACTTGATGTGAAAATTCGATCCGCGCCGAGTTCCATAGGTCACGGTGCGCCGCCGTATCTGCGGAAACAACTTGCGCAACGGCGCATCGTCATTACATACGACAACTACTCCGTAGAAAGGCACGCGATCCATGAACTCCAGGAATGCTTTCTTCACATCGCGCATGTTGCGATAGCAATCCATGTGCTCGCGATCGATGTTGGTGACGACTGACAACACCGGAGAAAGTTTCAGGAACGAGCGATCGCTCTCATCGGCCTCGGCAACCATGTACTCCGATTTGCCGATGCGGGCGTTCGAGCCCAATGCGTCCACGCGCCCTCCAACAACGACCGTAGGATCGAGACCACCAGCGGCCAGCACTGCGGCGATCATGGAAGTGGTCGTGGTCTTGCCGTGCATACCCGCGACCGCAATGCCGTACTTCAGACGCATCAATTCAGCCAGCATCTCGGCACGCGGAATTACCGGTATGTGGAGTTCGTGAGCTTCAACGACCTCAGGATTCTCCGACGCAACCGCCGAACTGGTGACTACCACCTCCGCGCCGGCAATGTTCTCTGCGGAGTGTCCCTCGAAGACTGCCGCTCCCAGGCTGGCCAGGCGCTGAGTAACGGAAGAATTCTTCAAATCAGATCCGGAGATCTTGTAGCCAAGATTCAGCAGCACCTCGGCAATGCCACTCATGCCGATCCCACCGATACCCACGAAATGAATACGCTGAATTTTGGCAAACATTTAATTTCTCTTGTCATCCTGAGCGGAACAAACCGATTCGGTCGCGGATCGGTTTGAGGAGTCGAAGGACCCCTATTCGATCGAGACCTTCAAGCTCGTGCTCGGCATGTTGGTCCGCTCATCCAACTTCGCTCCTCCAACTAAGACAAACACCCCATAATCGCACGCATTTACCGACTATACGGGTCCTTCGACTGCGCAACTGCTTCGCTTCGCGAAGCAGCCACTCCGCTCAGGATGACACGTCTTCAATTCCCGCCAGCCGCCCAGCCATTTCCGCTATATCACGGGCCGCATCCGGGTGCGCCAGACTCATTGCCGCCGCGCTCATGCGCTGCAATCGTCCAGGATCGCCGAGCAATGCCGCGATGGTATCAGCCAGCCAGACCCGCTCCAACTTCGTTTCTTCCACGACAACCGCCGCGCCCGCCCGCTCCAGCGCCTGGGCATTGATTCGCTGATGGTCATCCGCCGCAAGCGGGAAGGGGACAAACACCGCGGGTTTTCCTGCCGCCGTGATCTCCGCGACCGTGCTCGCTCCCGACCGGCACAGAATCAGATCAGCCCGGGCAAAGTAAGCAGGCATGTCCGTAATGAAGGGGAAAACTTCAGCCGACAGGCCGGAGTGCTGGTACGCCGCCTGCGCGTCATTATAGCCGCGCTCTCCGGTCTGATGAATGATGTGAATATTCGGTAGCTGCTTCCTCAGTTCCGGTAAACACTGAATCATGGCTTGATTGATCGCGTTCGCGCCCTGACTTCCGCCGAAGACAAGCAAAGTCGGATCAGCATTGCCCGTGGGCCGTCCAGCGATCTGAAAGAACGCCTCGCGCACCGGCACACCTGTGACTTCGGCATTGCGAAAGTATCGCGCGGTTTCCTCGAAGTGAACCGCTGCGCCCGAAACTTTTTTCGCCACCATTCGATTAGCGAAACCTGGCACGACGTTTGGCTCGAACGCCAGCGTAGGCGTTCTCCTGAGGATTGCCGCCAGCATGGCGGGGCCGGAGGCGTATCCGCCGACGCCAATCACGATATCGGGAGCAAACTCCATGAGAATACGGCGTGCATCCCAGACCGCGCGGGGAAGATCGAATAACGTTTTCACGCGCGTCTTGAGGCTGACTTTGTTGAGTGCGCCAACCTTCACCAGCCTCAACTCAAATCCCGCAGCCGGAACCAGCCGGTTCTCGATGCCGCGTGCCGTGCCGACGAACAACACTTCCGCGCCGTAGCGTTTCTGGAGTTCATGGGCAATGGCAAGCGCGGGGATCACGTGCCCGCCGGTGCCGCCGCCCGCAAGAATTGCCCGCATGATCTGACTATAAACCGGAAGTTGTCTCAAACGCCGCCCACAGGTTGACGCTTTAGGAGCGCCGTATTTAACAGTGAACGCGAGCACCAAGGTAACTCCAGCCGATTTGATTTCTCGTGATATGCGCAAGCCGACGTGCCGATAATAGAGAGACTGTTCCGGTTCCCGAGAGACTGCCACTGACCATGACGAGCCAAATCGACGCTTCGATGGCAGACGACCGCCCCAGGCTGACCACGAATCAGAAGGCGTTGAAGATCAACCTCGATCCGCTGCGCTACGGCGCATTCGCCGAGATCGGCGCGGGGCAGGAAGTAGCCCGCTGGTTTTTCAAAGTGGGAGCCGCGGCCGGCACCATTTCCAAGTCGATGTCGGCGTACGACATGGCCGTCAGCGACGCGATTTACGGCCGATGCAAGCGCTATGTGTCCCGTGAGCGCCTGCAAAGCATGCTCGACTACGAGCATCGACTCAATATGGAAAGGTTGCGCTCGTCGCGAGGCAGCAGCACCGCATTCTTCGCCTTCGCCGACACGGTTGCGGCGCGCAATTATCATGGCACCAACGAATGCCACGGCTGGCTGGGCGTAAAGTTTCAGACCCACCCGCGGGACGACGACAGCCAGGTCATCATCCATGTGCGGATGCTCGACCATGAAAACAGCGCTCAGCAGGAAGCCCTCGGGATTGTCGGCGTCAACTTGCTGTACGCCGCTTTCTTCCTGCATCACAAGCCCGCCTTGATGCTGGAATCCTTGCTCGACAACCTCACTACCGATCGCCTTGAGATCGACATGGTTGAGTTCTCCGGCATCGAATTTCGTCACGTCGATAACCGCGTAATGAGCCTCAAACTGGTGCAGCTCGGCTTGAGCGGAGCGGCCATCTTCGGACCGTCCGGCGAGGTTCTGCAACCCTCTGAACTGCTGCGGAAAAGCGCAATCCTCGTGGAACGAGGCAGTTTTCGTCCCGTCACCAAGGTCAACATGGACATGGTACGCTGCGCCCACGATCGCTTTGCCGGCGAGCCGGAAGTGAAAGACAAGCAGATCGTGCAGCTGATGGAAATCACCATGCGAAATCTTCTCGCAGCCGGTGAGATCGATCTCAGTGACTTCCTGGCGCGCGCCGATGCTCTTGGGGCCGTCGGCAAGACTGTTCTGATCTCGGACTACTTCGAGTACTACCGCTTGGCCGCCTATCTCACGCGATATACCGCTGGACCTATCGCTGTGACCATGGGCGTGGCGAATTTACTCGACCTTTTCAACGAGAAGTACTACACGGAACTTGAAGGCGGCATTCTGGAAGCCTTCGGGAAGCTGTTCACCAAAGACCTGCGGCTCTATGTGTATCCTTTGCGGGATGAGAGCACCGGCATCATCAAGACAATCGAGAATGCGGAAATACCCGCAGGCCAGCACAATCTGTTCCGGCACATGGTCGAGCAGGGGCGAATCAAACAGCTCGACAACTTCGATGAAAGCGTGCTCCACATTTTCTCGCGCGATGTCCTGAAGCGAATCAAAGAGAACGACTCTGCCTGGGAACACATGGTTCCTGCCGAAGTAGCGGAAATGGTCAAGCGACGCCAACTGTTTGGCTACCGCGATCCTGAAGTTGCCGACGACGCAGCCTTCGCTGCCGCGAGCCGCTGATCCCATCACAATCCACGCACGCCCGGACGCCCTCGTCCGGGCAGGCGCGCGCAGCGCGCCTCGGTGTTGCACGCCCGTAAATCTGCCGGGCCCTGCCCGGCCGGGCGGGCGAGGGCGACCGCCCCTACGTGGTTCGTGGACGATATACTTAAAATCCATGAACGGCGAGAAGCGCGATCGCAAGCTGGGAATGAAACGTCGCATTACTCGCCGCGATTTTCTCAATGGCGTCGCGGTGGGGATTGGGGCTCTGGGCAGCGCCGAACTCACGAAGTTTGCATCAGGCGAAACCCAAGCGGCCGATACGAGCCACTCTTCCGCATTTTATCCGCCCGCGCTTGAGGGGATGAGAGGCAGTCAGCCCGGCGCCTACGACGTCGCTCACGCCCTGCGTGACGGCACCTTCTGGGAGACGGCTGGAACACCGACTGACACCGGTGAGACTTACGATCTGATCGTCGTGGGCGGCGGCATCAGCGGTCTGGCTGCCGCTTATTTTTATCGCAAACAGGCTGGACCGAAATCCCGCATTCTCATCCTCGACAATCACGACGACTTCGGCGGACACGCCCGCCGCAACGAGTTTCGCGTCGGCAAGCGCCTGCTCATCAGCAATGGCGGCACCCAATCCATCGAAAGCCCCTCGGAGTACAGCGATGTAGCCAAGGCGGTCCTGAAAGATCTGGGGATCGACACGAAAAAGTTTTATAAGGCCTACGATCAGAAACTCTACTCGCATCTGGGAACCGCCTGCTTCTTCGACAAAGAGACGTTCGGCGAAGACCGCATGGTTCCCGGCATGGGATCAGATCCCTGGCCAGCCTTCCTGAATAAGTCGCCGCTCCCGGAAAAGGTGCGGCACGAGATCGCGCGGCTCTATACAGAGAAAAAAGATTACCTGCCGGGACTATCGCGTCAGGAAAAGCACGCCCGTCTGGCTAAGATCAGCTATGCCGGATTCCTCACTGAAATATGTAAAGCCGATCCTGCGGTGCTTCCGTTCTTTCGCAGCTACACCAATGATCTGTGGGCGGTCGGTATCGAAGCAATCTCGGCTCTGGCCTGTTACAGCAATCCCGACGATTACGGCGCATACCGCTACGCCGGGTTCGACGGCATGGACCTGGAAGAAGCGGCGGAAGACGAGGGCGAGCCGTATATTTTTCATTTTCCCGATGGCAACGCATCCATTGCGCGATTGCTGGTGCGGTCTCTGGTTCCGGATTGCATTCCCGGTCAAACGATGGAAGATGTCGTCACCGCCCGCGCCGACTACGGCAAACTTGACCAGCCAACTTCTGCGATTCGCATTCGTCTGAACTCCACCGTTGCGCGCGTGCGCCATTCAGGCCCTCCCGAGTCGTCCAAAGAAGTCGACGTCGCCTACGTGCAGAAGGGAAAATTGCAAAGCGCCAAGGGAAAATCCTGCGTGCTTGCCTGCTACAACGGCATGGTCCCGTATCTTTGTACCGATCTGCCGGAGCCGCAAAAAGAAGGCCTGCGATACGGAGTGAAAGAGCCGCTGATTTATACCCACGTGGCGATACGCAATTGGACGGCGTTTCACAAACTCGGCATCCGGCAGATCATTTCTCCCGGTGGATATCACTGCTTCACCATGCTGGATTTCCCGGTGAGCCTGGGTACCTACAAATTTCCCAGCCATCCCGAGGAACCTATTGTCCTGTTTATGCTGCGAACTCCCTGCAAGGCAGGCCTGCCGCGCCGCGACCAGTACCGCATGGGAAGATTCGAACTGATCAACACTCCATTCTCCACTTTCGAACGCAATATCCGGGAGCAGTTGCAACGCATGTTATCAGCCGGAGGATTCGACGCCTCTCGCGACATTGCCGGCATCACGGTGAACCGTTGGGCTCACGGATACGCGTATGAATACGATTCGTTTTCCGATCCTCAATGGGCACCGGAAGAGCGTCCTTGCGTGATCGGCCGCAAACAATTTGGACGAATCTCCATCGCCAATTCCGACGCCGGAGCCAAAGCTTACACGGATGTGGCGATAGACCAGGCCTATCGCGCCGTCCAGGAACAACTAAAGAATTCCTGAAGAAATAGATCTGTGATCCTGAGCCGAGTTACGCCTTCGCGAAAGCGAAGACGCGACTCCGCTCGGCATCACAACTAGTCAGTCTGCTTGGTGATATTCAGCAAAACTCCCACGCAGGCCAGCGTCACAAACAGCGACGACCCTCCGTAAGAAATGAAGGGCAGCGGGATCCCTTTTGTCGGCATGATTCCGAGCACTACGCTAATGTTAATGAAGGCCTGCACCACCACCATGCTGGTGATTCCCACCGCCAGCAGGCGTCCGAACATATCCTGAGTATGGAGCGCGGTACGAAATCCGCGCCACAGGAAGATCCCGAACAGAACCAGAACAACCAGGCCGCCCAGCAATCCCAATTCTTCGGCTGTGACGGCAAAGATGAAATCGGTGTGCGGCTCGGGAAGATAAAACAACTTCTGCTTCCCTTCCATGAATCCCAGGCCGGTGATGCCTCCGGTGCTCACCGCGATCAACGACTGAATAATGTGGAAGCCGCGTCCCTGCGGATCGGAGTAAGGATTGAGAAAGGCCAGAATGCGATCACGGCGATAGGCGACGTGGAAGATAAGAAAATAAAGCGGAAGCAGCGAGGCGAGAGCGCCGTATCCCAGCCAGCGCAGGTCGAGGCCCGCGACAAACAGCATCGACGCCGTAATCGCCGCGCAGGCAATGGCAGTACCCAGATCCGGTTGAAACACAATCAGGCCTATAAAGATCACGATTGGCAGCACGGCAGGCAGCAAAGTATTTCGCCAGTCATTCATGGAGTTGATACGGCTCTCCAGAAAGAACGCTAGAAAAAGTATGACGGCAACCTTTGCCACTTCGGATGGCTGGAAGGAGAATCCGCTGAAGTGAATCCAGCGATGTGTATTGTGGGCGCGATCCAGAAAAAAGACCGAAATCAGCATCAGCGTGGTGACGCCGAGCACCGAGAACACTACTCCGGGATGCTTGTAGCGGCGGTAATCGATCTTCATCGCCGCGACCATGGCTATAAGGCCGGCGGTGGCCCATCCCACCTGGCGGAATAAAAAGAAGTATGCAGAGCCGTAACGTTCCTTGGCCATAACCGCAGACGCGCTGAACACCATCACCAACCCCAGAAATACCAGGATCAGTGTGATGGTAAACAGCCAGCCGTCGACGCTTACGCGCTTCGCCATGGGAAATTCATTTCACCACGGAGGCGCAGAGACGGTCTGTAACTATCTTGGTTCATTCCCGCAAAATGTGGGCGCGAGCGTCCCGCTCGTGCGGCAGTGGCAATGATTTGGATGGCTAAGCATTCTGAGAACTCGGCAAGGGCAACAATCTGGACGACTGACCAATCCGGGCAGACGGAGCACGAGCGGACGATCGCGCCTACATTTTCTCGGCGGCGAGGGTGTGGACTATTTCTTTGAATGCTCTGCCGCGATGCTCGTAATTCTGAAACTGGTCGAAACTGGCGCACGCCGGAGCCAACAGAACAACGTCCCCGGCTGCCGCAATCGCCGAAGCCCGCCGCAGGGCGGTTTCCAGCGTTCCGGAGTGATCGACCTCCACGCCGACGATCTGCGCTTCGATCTTTTCAGATGCCGTGCCGATGGTGTACACGCGCTTCACCCGCTGCCGCAGCAGATCGTTGAGCTGCGTGTAATCGCTGTCTTTATCTTTGCCGCCGAGGATCAGGTGAATATTTGCCGGAAACGATTCCAGAGCTTTCATGGTGGCATCGACATTGGTGGCCTTGGAGTCGTTGTAATAATCAACGCCGCGAATCGTGGCAACATATTCCAGCCGGTGTTCGACCGCCTTAAAGTCCCGGACGGCTTTGGCGATGCTTCCATCCTCACAACCCATTACCGCGCCGATGCAAATTGCAGCCAGCACATTTTCGACGTTGTGTCCGCCCTTTAGCGGGATATCCGAAGCCTGCATGATCTCGCGCTGACCTTTACCATCCCGAAAGAAGATCCGGCCGTCGCGCAGATATGCGCCCTGCTTCATTTCCTTCTTGCGGCTGAACCAAAAGACTTGAGCTTGAGTGCGATCAGCGAGTCCGGCGCTGGCGGTGTCATCAGCATTGAGCACCGCAAAATCTCCCGGCCCCTGATTTTCGAAAACCCGCGCCTTGGCATTGGTATACGCCTCGAAGGTGCGGTGACGGTCGAGGTGGTCCGGAGTAATATTGAGCACCACGGCAACTTTCGGACGAAACGTCTGGATCGTTTCCAACTGAAAGCTCGACACTTCAAGCACTACAACCGTGTCTGGCTTCGCCTGCTCGACCAGGCTGATCGCAGGAGTGCCGATGTTGCCGCCAACGGCGGTGGAATAACCGCCGGCCGCGATAATTTCACCCGCGAGAGTTGTGGTCGTCGTCTTGCCGTTCGATCCCGTAATCGCAACGATATTCTTCGGCAAAAACTGCGATGCCAGTTCAATCTCGCCGATCACCGGCTCGCCCAGCGCTCGCGCCTGCACCAGCGGCGGCGAATCCACCGGCACGCCGGGACTGACTACAATCAGGTCTTGTCCGCGAAACGTGCGCTCGCCGTGCCCGCCGGTCTCGACCGCTATGCCGTGGTCGAGCAGCACCGGAATCTCCTCGCCAAGCTGGTCTTGCGGCTTCGCATCCGAAACCGTGACCTTCGCTCCTCGCGCCTGTAGAAACAAAGCCGAAGCCACTCCGGATTTACCCAGGCCGACGACGAGAACGCGTTTGTTGGCGAGATCCATAAGGCAGCTTCTGGCTTCTAGCTCCTGGCTTCTAGCTTAACGCCTTGGCTAGAAGCCAGGAACCAGAAGCTAGAAGCCCTTATCTTAGCTTTAGTGTGGTCAGGGCGAACAGGGCAAACACCAGCGATCCGATCCAGAAGCGCACGATGATTTTTGACTCCGACCAGCCCAGCAGTTCAAAGTGATGGTGCAGGGGCGCCATCTTGAAGATGCGTTTTTTTCTCAATTTGTAGGACGCCACTTGAAGAATCACGGACAACGCCTCAATCACGAAGATGCCGCCGATGAAGGGCAGCAGCAGCTCCTGCTTGATCATCACTGCAACTGTGCCGATGGCTCCGCCCAGCGCCAGAGAACCCACGTCCCCCATGAAAACCTCGGCGGGATGAGCGTTATACCAGAGGAAGCCTATGGACGCCCCGACCATCGCCCCGCAAAAAATTGTCAGCTCGCCGGCCAGCGGCATGCGCTGCAGCTCAAGATATGAAGCAAATGTCGCATGGCCGCTCACATAAGTGAGGACGGCGAGTGCGCCAGCCGCGATCACGGTGCAGCCGATGGCTAGTCCGTCAAGCCCGTCGGTAAGATTTACCGCGTTGCTTGAACCCACAATGACGAGCACCACAAACCCGACGAAGGGCAGAAACGCCAGTGGCCACAGCACCGGATGGCTGATCAGTTTCTCGATCACGAGGTCAGGATGGAACTGTTTAATGAATGGCACCATCAGCTTGGTCGAGTATGCTCCCCGGGTTTGCATGGCAATCAGCGCGACTGCGATCAGAATGCTGGCAGCAATCTGCAGGCCCAGCTTGGCTTTCGAAGTGAGACCAAGATTTCGCCGATTCACGACTTTTATATAGTCGTCGGCGAATCCGATGGCGGCGAACGCGCAGGTGGAGAACACCGCGATCCAGACAAAAAGATTGCTCAGATCGGCCCACAACAGCGTGGGTACGATGATGGAGATGGCGATCAGCAATCCGCCCATGGTCGGAGTGCCGGCCTTCTTTTGATGCGCCTTCGGCCCTTCTTCCCGGATGAACTGGCTGATCTGAAATTCGCGCAGGCGGTTAATGACGATAGGGCCGACGATGAGCGCCGTGAAAAGCGCGGTGAGACTGGCAAATGCTGTACGAAACGTCAAATACCGAAAAATACGGAATGGCGGAAAATAATGAAACAGCTTCAGGTACAGCAGCCAGTAGAGCAATCAGCCTCCATTCAGTCGTCAGTCGTCAGTCTTCAGTCGTCAGAAAAAGCCTTCGGGCAACGTCGTTCAGGCACGTTCGTCGGCAGCCTTGGATTTGCTGACGACCGACGACTGACGACCGACGACTGCTTCCAACGCTCGTTCCAACTTCACTCCGCGCGACGCCTTCAGCAGCACTACATCGCCGTCGCGTGCCTCCCGCACCAGCCACTCTCCCGCTTCTTCCGGCGTGGCTACGAATTCTGCCTTGTATCCCGGCGCTGCTGGCAGCCTCGACCATCGGTTGCGCCAGGCCCCGCACTCCGATCAGTATATCGATGCCCTTCTCCGCCATGTGCCGGCCGGAGCGGCGATGCAGTTCTTCGCCCGACGGACCCAGCTCCAGCATCTCTCCCGCGACCACGATGCGGCGCTTCGCCGGCATGCCGGCCAGCGTGTCCACCATCGCATCAAGCGCCGTTGGATTGGAATTGTAGCAATCGTTGATCACCGTGATGTTGCCCACTTGGACGACCGCCCCACGTTTGTCTGCGGGGACCAGAGTCGCCAGCGTGCGCACAGCTTCCGAAAGGCTCAGGCCGCGTTCCATTCCCGTCGCGACCGCCGCGAGAGCGTTGTAGATGTTGTGCGTGCCGACCAGTGGCAGGCTGGCTCGTTCGCGAACCCTGCCGGTCACGACGTCGAATGCCGAGCCAGCGGCCCCACGCGACTCCATGTTCTCCGCGCGAACGTCGGCCGTTGGATGAAGGCCGTAGCGCACAACTTTTCCGTGAAAGTCGCGGCCGAACTGGGATACGTATTCATCGTCGGCGTTGAGTATCGCGGTTCCGCCGGCAGGCAAAGACTCAATCAGTTCGTACTTGGCGCGTGCGATTTCAGCCACTGACTTGAAGAACTCGAGATGGACGGGCGCTACGTTAGTGACGACACCAATTTCCGGTTGCGCGATTTTCGCCAGCGCTGCAATCTCTCCGCGATGCGACATGCCCATCTCGATCACCGCGGCCTCGTGTTCAGGCTCGATTTTCAGCAGCATCAGCGGCAGTCCAAAATGATTATTGAAGTTGCCTTCCGACTTCAGCACCCGGAAGCGGGAAGCAAGCACATGGGCGATGGCTTCTTTGGTAGTGGTCTTGCCAGCGGATCCAGTTACTCCGATCAGCGGTTTCGCCCACAAACGGCGCACCGCCGCGCCCAGAGTTTGCAGAGCGACCAGAGTGTCGGGAACAGCCAGCAAACCGGTCTTTACCGCATAGCGCGCCAATTCGTCCTTGCGGACGACTGCGCCCACGGCGCCCTTTCTCGAGCGCCTGCTGCACAAAATCGTGCCCATCCATGCGCTCGCCTTTAACCGCAAAAAAGAGCTGCTCCAGGCTGGATGGTGCGCGAATCGATCGAATACGCCTGCGCAATGGCCTTGTGATCGAATTCGCCGGCGGCTGAAAGAAATTCGGCAACTCTGGAAAGCGGTAGCTTCATACGCGCTTTCCGGCGGCGGCGTTCGACGACTTGCAGTCGTATCCGGCATCGCGCAGGACTTGCCCGTGCGACTTCCACATCGTCGAAGGGAATCGGGTCCCTCTCGCGTGATTTGAACTTTTTCGTGTCCCTTGCCGGCGAGCAACACAATGTCTCCTGGATTCGCTTCGCCGACCGCCAGCGCAATGGCCGCTTTGCGGTCCGGTTCGGTCTTGTATTTCGCGCCTGAGCGCTGTAGCCCCACCATGGCGTCATTCATGATCGCAAGGGGATCTTCGCTGCGCGGATTGTCCGAGGTCAAGATTACGAAATCGCTGCCCCTTCCGGCGGCTTCGCCCATCAGCGGACGCTTGGCCCGGTCGCGATCGCCTCCACAGCCAAACACCGTGATCACCCTGCCCTTCTGTCCCGCCTGCTGCACGAATTCCCGCGCCAGTGCCGTCAGGTTTCGCAGCGCATCGTCGGTGTGCGCATAGTCGACCACCACGGTGAAAGGCTGCTGGCAATCCACCCGCTCGAAACGTCCTGGAACACGGATGAGTTCCGCTGCTCCACGCGCAATTTCTTCCGGCTTGCAGTTGCGGGCATACGCCGCACCCGCTGCCGCCAGAATGTTGTACACATTCACTTTTCCGATCAGCGGAGAAAATAACGGAATAGTTCCGTTCGGGATGATCAGATCAAATCTGGTTCCGCGTGGAGTGATCTCCATTTTTTCGGCATGGAAATCTCCTTTCGAGAGTCCGTAAGTGAATACTTCGGAACTGCGCTTCCTGCTGACCTTCAACAGTCTCTGCCCATACTCGTCATCAGTATTGAGCACCGCCGCGCGAGGCGGCTCGGTGCCGCAGCCTTCGAACAACACCTGCTTGGAAGCAAAATATTCTTCCATGGTGTGGTGGTAATCCAGATGATCGCGGGTCAGGTTAGTGAAGACCGCAACATCAAACGGAATTCCGTAGACTCGTTGCTGCTCCAGGGCGTGCGAGGAAACTTCCATCACGGTTTCGGTTGCGCCTTGCCCCAGGGCCTGATTCAGAATGCGATTCAGTTCCAGCGCTTCCGGAGTCGTATGCGGAGCGGGCAGAGTTTTTCCGGCAACGTGATATTCGATGGTCCCGACCAGCGCGCTCTTGCGGCCGGCGGCATGGAGAATCGATTCGATCAGAAATGCTGTCGTGCTCTTTCCGTTTGTGCCGGTGATGCCCGTGATGGCCAGCCGTTCGGCTGGCTTCTTGTAAAAATTGGCGCTCAGCCGCGCCAGCGCCCGCCGTCCGTGAGGAACTTGCGCCCATGCCACGTCCGCGCGCGGCTTCTCGATCGCCGAATCTGTAACGATGGCAACCGCGCCGCACGCGATCGCCTGATCGATGAATTTGTTTCCGTCACTCGATTCGCCCTGCATGGCGACAAACAAATCGCCAGGCTTGATACGGCGCGAGTCGTATTCCAGCCCGCTGATCCCAGGATTGCCGCTTTGGGAGAGCACTTCCGCGCCATACAGGAGGTCGAGAAGAGTCATTGTGTTGGATTCTAGTGCACTGGCCGCCTAAACAATTGTCATCGAGGAACTATCGCCCAGGAAGCAAATGTCATCCTGAGCGGAGCTGAGCGTTTCGCTCGCGAAACGTTCGGCGGAGTCGAAGGACCCCTACCTCAAGTACATTGTCGCTGGTAGGGGACCTTCGACTTCGCATAACACCCGCGGAGCGGGCTTGATGCTGCGCTCAGGATGACAAACCTTTGGGTTCGTGATCACTAAGTCTAACGTCCAAACTTCACCATGACCTGCGAACCCGACGCCACGTGTGATCCCGGTGGCGGCGACTGTTGCCGGGCGAGTCCGCTCCCCACGGCGTCCAGATCCAGTCCGTTCTCCGACGCCATTTCTATCGCGGTCCTGACGCTCTTGCCCAGAAATGATGGAACCACGATCCCGCCCTGCTCAACGTCTAACACCACTGTGCCCGTGGAAGAAAGCTGAGCAGGCGGCGCCGTTATCTCGGGGTCGGCTGCCGGCATCGCCGCTTGCTTCAGATCCGGAGAGGTCGGTGCAACCGGCTCGTCCCGGTGCAAGGATGCCTTCACCACCCCATGGGCCGGCACCTCCGGAGTGGACTTAGCGGGAATACCGACACTGGCCGCCTGCGGGGCCGCATCTGCCGGCGCCGAATCGGCGGCCTCCAGCGTGTCTCCCAGGCGATCGGGCGATCCTTCCTCGATGTCCTGGTCTTTCACGCGCCGCTCCGCCATCAGAACCTGGCGATTGGGTGGCAGTTCAACATCGTGAGGAGTGTGCAGGTATTCGAGCACCTGCTGCGCGACCCGCTGGAAGACCGGCGCGGAGACCTGTCCGCCCTGGTGCAAGCCCACCGCCGAATCCAGAATGACCGCGATCGTGATCGCCGGATCGTTGATCGGGGCAAACCCGGCAAACGATGCCACGTATTTGGTGCGCGAGTAAGCATGAGTCGCAGGATCGACTTTTTGCCCGGTGCCGGTCTTGCCCGCCGAGCTGTAACCTTCGAGGATCGCCTTCTTGCCCGTGCCATGCAGGACCACGCCTTGCATCATCTGCTTCATTTGCGCAGCGGTCATCGCCGATATCACACGACGCTGCACTCCGGGATGAAAAGTAACCAGCTGTGGAGAGCCCTGAGGCGCGGTCGTTCCGGCAATAATTCGCGGAGCAGTCCAGATGCCATCATTGGCGATCGTCGAAATCATGGAGACGAGCTGAAGTGGAGTGATGCCGATCTCCTGTCCCATGGAAATCGCGCCGATCGAAACTTTTGACCATCGATTGAGCGGCTTGGTCAAACCGCGAGTTTCGCCCGGCAACTCAATTCCCGTCTGTTGCCCGAATCCGAAGGCGCGAATGTATTTGTAGAATCGCTCTTCGCCCAGCCGCAGCGCGATCTTGATCGCTCCCACATCGCTTGATTCGGCCAGAATGTTGGAAACCGAAAGCAGCCCGTGCGGCTTGCTGTCGCGAATCCGCATGCCATTGAACATGATCGACCCCATCTGGCAGTCGAACACTTCGTCGGGATGAGTGACCTTTTCTTCCAGTGCCGCCGCAATCGTAACCACCTTGAAGGTCGATCCCGGCTCGTACACATCGCTGACCGCATGGTCTTTTAATTTTTGCGGCGTGATATCGCGGGCGAGGTTGGGATTGAATGTCGGCCGGTTGGCCAACGCCAGAATTTCTCCCGTCTTCGGATTCTGCACCACGACGGTGCCAGTCTCGGCATGAGTCTGCTGCATCGCCGTTTCCAGTTCACGCTCCGCAATGTACTGGATCTTCTCGTCGATTGTGAGGACGACATTCTGTCCCGGATCGGGTTGCTTCTCCACGCTGCCAAACCACTTTCGGTGGGCGTCTACCGAGATCAACATGCGGCCGGGCTTGCCATGCAGCTCATCATCGTTGGCCCGCTCAATTCCGCTGAGGCCTTCGTCATCCATGCCAACGTAGCCAAGCACCTGCGCCGCCAGATCGCGTTTGGGATAAAAGCGTTTGGATTCTTTCTGGAAATAGATGCCGCGCAGATTCATGGCCCGGATGCGGTCGGCGGTTTCGGCATCCGCTTTGCGCGCAACCCAGCAGAAGGTGCGAGCGGCCTTGCATTTGGCCAGCAATTCGCGAGGATCCGCCTTGGTAATGCGCGCGATCAGCGACACCGTTCCCGCCAGATCAGGAATGTCGGCAGGCACCGCGAATGCGGAGTCCACCGAAACCGACATCGCCAGTTCGCGCCCGGCACGGTCGTAGATGATTCCACGTTTGGCTGCGACTTCCGTGGTGCGCTGCTGCTGGTGCTGGGCCCTCAGCTCAAAATCGCCGTAGCGGAAAATTTCCAGGTAGACCAGACGCAGGCAGATGCCACCCGCCCAGAATACGAGAATGGCGGCCAGCAGATAGAGTCGTTTATTCGCGATGTTGCGGGGAGTGCTCGTTGCCAAGGTCCAAGCCCCTTAGACAAACATGGCGGCCCATGGCACAGGGAGCCGCCGAAAGATTTCAATAGCCGCTTCTTGTAGCGCCGGCCTCCGGACGGCCCGACGGCTGGAGGGACGCCCACCAGACAACCGGCGAGACGCCGGCGCTACATTTTCTAACGTGCCGAGACCATCGAGACCGGGGTCACGCTGGCCAGCACCGGCGTTGCGGCGTCCGGTGAACTTGTGTCCATATGCAATACCTGACCGGCCTGCGGGGATTGCAGTCCCAGCTTCCGCGCCAGGTTGTCAATGCGTTGGGGATCGCGCAACGAGGCTTCTTCCAGCCGCAGGGCCCGGTTGATTTCCGACAGGTCGTCACGCTGCACCCGCAGAGCTTCGATCTTGTAGCCATACTCAATGGCTTTGAAATGCTGCCAGGCAAATGTCATCACCAGCAGAAACAGGCAGCCCAGAGCGACTCCAAATTGTTTCATCTCGCGGCTTCGCTGCGGATTCTCCACTTTCACCAGGCGCGAATTGTCGATCGCCTTGGCAAAATAAACTTCCGGCGTTCCGGTCCATGTACGTTTGGACCGCGGGGTTGGAGTAACGCAGTGGGCCGCCGCCATTTATGCCACCCCAGCCAGACTGGATTCGAACAGACCAGATTCGAACTGTGCCGCTTCCTGTTGCGCGACGGCGTACCAGAAAGCAAGCTTCTCTTCCTGGGTCTGCGCGTCTTGTATGCGCCGTTCGGCGCGGGCCTGAGTTCGCTCCACCGTATCCATCAACTGGTCAATCAAGGTTCCTGTGTACATCGTGGCCTCCGTTCTACCTTCCATCTCTCCGGAACGGCACCGG
Source organism: Terriglobia bacterium (assembly GCA_963795245.1). Taxonomy (GTDB): domain Bacteria; phylum Acidobacteriota; class Terriglobia; order Terriglobales; family Acidobacteriaceae; genus JAIQFF01. The sequence continues at coordinate 657,831 of CAWCHA010000004.1, forward strand.
AAGAAGGTAGAGAGTTGTGTTTCGCCCTTTGTTGCAGGAAGGCGATGCCGTCCCGGAACTTTTATCCCGGCCCATCCGTCAACGGCTGGGCCGGGTCCCTGGCTGGTTTTCCAGGGTTAAACTTTTTTGCCGAACTTTGTATTACTAAATTCTTTCCGCCGCCCGCATCTTCGCGCTGCGCGCCCGCGGATTGCGATCAATCTCTTCTTCCCCGGCGGTCGCTGGCTTTTTCGTCAGCAACTTGTAGTGACCCTGCTTCACGCCTTCGCGGAAGGCATCTTTCACGATGCGGTCCTCCAGCGAGTGGAAGCTGATGATCACGATCCTTCCGCCCGGTTTCAACATCTGCGGGGCCGCTTTCAGCAACTCCCGCAAGTCGTCCAGTTCATGGTTTACGAAGATTCGGAGAGCTTGAAAGGTCCTTGTCGCGGGATGAATTCTTCTTTCCGCCTGATTCATTGGCCGGGCCGCGGCCGATACCACAGCTGCAAGTTCCGCAGTTGTACGTATTGGCCGCGACCGGACAATGGCTCTGGCGATTCTCCGCGACCTCCTTTCCTCACCGAATTCGTAAATCAGATTCGCGAGTGTGACCTCGTCCACCTGATTTACCACTTGTTCGGCGGTGGGCCCGGCTTGCGTATTCATTCGCATGTCGAGCGCGCCTTCCGCCTGAAAGCTAAAGCCTCGCGCCGGTGTGTCCAACTGCAGACTGCTTACGCCGAGGTCGGCCAGCAGTCCGTCGGCTGACGCCGGCTGAAACCGCTCTCCGATCTCAGCGAAAGAACCATGCAGAAGACTCACTTCAGGCCAACCCTCCCCCCCGGAAGAAATCAGCCTGATGCGGGCCTCATCCAGCGCCGCAGGATCTTTATCGAGCCCAATCAAATGTCCCGGTGCGCCGAGGCGTTTTGCGATTTCCAAACTGTGCCCGCCCAGGCCCACCGTGGCGTCGATATAAGTCCCGCCACGCTTGATAGCTAAAAATTCGATCGCTTCTTTTAAAAGAACCGGGACATGGCCAATCTTGCTTCCACCATGTCCACCCCCCTCAGGGGTGTTTGTTAAACCCTCGTCCACTAGATGCCCAGATCGTCGAGCGTCTTCTCATCGTCAGAGGTGAACGACTGCTCCTCAATCTCTGTGCGATACGCTTCCAGGTTGCGAACTATGAGATGGGTCAGATTTCCAGTCACCGCAACTTCCCCTTTGAGCTGCGCCGCCTCCCGCAATATCTGCGGTAACAGCAACCGCCCCTGACCATCCATCTCGACCATCTGCCCGTAGTAGTTCACCCGGTCCAGAAACTTTTTCTTCGTAGGATTGAAGGTGGAGAGCCCGGCCAGCTTCTGCTCGATCCGCTCCCATTCCTCGAAGGGATACACTTGGCCAACCTTGCCATCCAGGCTGGTGATGTAGAATTTCTCGCTGTACTTCTCGTCGATCACCCGCTTGAACTCCGCCGGGACTTTGAGCCGTCCTTTTTCGTCGACGCGAGTTGGGTGATTGCCGCGAAACATGTGTTCTGCCCTTTAAGAGCTGGAAAACGTTTCAAATCGGGTACTGCCACAGCGGGGGAGGTAAAACTAGTCAAAATGACGGTGATTTCTGGTTCGTTCGGGCTGTTTTTCGGGGTGTCAGTCGCAAAATCCACTGGCGCCTCTCAAAGTTTGTCTTAATGCCCACGACCACTACCGTCTAGACCACTTTGTACCACATTTGTCCACATCCTACGCCTAAACCATTTGTTGTCAATGAGAAAGTTACAGGTTGCTAGGGGGATGAATGAGGCCTTTTCGAAAGCGCGATATCTTGTGGCTAACTGATTTGATGACCACCAGTGCTTGGGTTTAATAGTGTGGTTCTGCTTCGGTTACCTGATTGACTTTCAGTTCGCAGCATCTCCGGCTCGTGCAAATTCTGTGGAAAACGTCGTCAGGTCCCCCCTCACAACGCAAAAAAGCCCCGGCTCTCGCCGGGGCTCGGTTAGATTCGGTGGCACGATTACCAGATGATTTTTGCGCCGATCTGGATGTGCCGGGAGCCGCCCGATCCGATCACCGGATTTGAGGCTGCAACGTCAGGAGTGAACCGGGCCAGCCCGAAAGTTCCCTCCGATCCATCCGACAGATCGTGATCTACGTCGGCAAAGTTCGGATGATTCAGAAGATTGAAAACCTCGCCCCTCAATTGCACGGCGAATCTTTCTCCAAGTTTAAAGTCTTTGATCACTGAAAAATCCAGGTTCACAAAGCCTGGTCCGTACACCAGGTTGCGGCGCATATCGCCGAAGGTTCCCGGTGCTGGCGGCGTAAGTATGGTGCCGCCGGAAACGTAGCATCCCCCGAATAGTTCATCATCGGGCCCGTTGATGAGTTGGTCCGCGCCGGCTTGTCCACCAAGCCGAAATGCCTGGTTATAGCAGCGCTGGGCAGTTGGGTTGGCGCCGCCCGTAGCGTGATACAGGGGCGCGTCCGGATCAAAACCATACTGGACCTTGGTGAATTGATCCTCATCGAGAAAAGGAATCGGGGTATTTTTCGACCAATGTAGATTGGCCGGGTCTCCGGTGATGTTCCAGTGATCGTTGAATTCGCCGGTATGGCTGATGTCGTTAGTACTGTCATAGATGAACAGCGGCGAGCCTCCCTGAGCGGTGAAAATGCCGTTCACATGCCAACCCTCGAGCATCTGGGCGAATCCGTGTTTGTTCGGCAGCTCGTACGTCATGGCGAACGTAAAGCGGTTGCGAATGTCGGAGTCTGAATTTGAACGCTCGAATGCCGGATCGTAGCTGTTCTGGATATTGAATTGCCGGTTGCTGCCGGACGTATCGATGGCATGCGCCCAGGTGTAACCGGCGACAAAGTACAGACCCTTTGTGGAGTTTTGCCGCAGGGTTACCTGAAGCCCGTGATAGATCGAATCGGCTCCATTGCCCAGCTGATAGATGTTGCTTAGGGTCGGGAACTGAACATTAAATGGACGGCCGGACAGTCCATCGTCATCTGCGTCTCTGGCAGGATTGTTCTGGTTGATATCGCGGATGTTGTAGAGCCTCGTACCCTTGTTTCCCACGTAGGCCATGGTCAAGGCTGCGTTTTTCCAAACCGCTTGCTGAATGTTCGCATTCCAGTTCATCACATAAGGCGTGGACAGGTCTTTGGTTGTGCCAAACACCGGGCACGGCAGGTCGCTGGTGCAACTGACATTCGAAAGTGACAAGTCACCGAATATCGGCGCTCCGCTTTTCCAGTTGGCGCTCATCACGTCCGGGTCAGGTTCAAGCGTTGCGGTTGCGACGTTGCCGCCGCCCGGTCCCACCGGAACTCCAGCGACGCCGGTTGGGTTGAGGGCAATACCGTTGGCGTTGGTGTTGTTCTGTCCGATAAACACTGAGATATGCGGGATTTCATAAATAATTCCGCCTCCCACCCGAAAAACGGTATTCCCATTGCCGCGCGGATCCCACGCAATTCCCAGGCGAGGTGCGAAATTTTTGTAGTCGGTGCGGTAGGGCTGGCTGAGTCCCCTGCCCACCTGTACCAATCCGACCGTCGGGTCAAAATTGGAAAGCAGATCGTGCTCTTCGTGTATGGGCAGGCTGACGTCATAGCGCAGTCCGGCATCAACCGTCAGTTTAGGAGTGACGCGCCAATTATCCTGGATGAAACCTCCGAAAGATTTTTGCGATACGATGCGCCGGCTGTCTCCAACAAACACGAAACTGCCGCTGCGAATATCGCCGGTGGTGAAGTCTTCCAGATCCCGGAATCGGATTTCACCCGAACCAAACGTGTTCCGTAAATTGTCGGTGCTGCCGGTGCGGAATTCTCCACCGAACTTCAGATTGTGCTTGCCCCAGACATAGGTAGCACTGTCGGTAAACTGCAACGTGTCGTTGGGTGTGGTGTACAGGGGCCAGGACTGGTTTCCGCCCAGTGTGTGCTGTACAAATCCGCCAATACGAATCTCCGGCATTCCGAAGTTGATCGGATCTGTCACTCCCGTATTCAGGCCATAAGTGGTTGCCGGATCGCTGTTGTGGTCGGCCTGCACCACCTGCTGCCAGAAGCGGTTGTAGCCGACCCTGAATTGGTTGGTGAGGCGGGCCGTAGGCGTCCAGATCCAGCCCGCTCCGATCACTTGCGCGCGGGTCTTTGCCTGGGACAGGAACAGTGAATTTACGACGGTCGTATCCTCTTCGGTTTGCACGCTGTCACCGAGGAAGTATGTACCGATCAAGCTGCTTTTTTCGGATAAGTGATAGTCCAGCTTCAAAATTCCATTGTCTTCGCGGTTGCGATTGTTCAGATCGAGGTTTAGTGCGATATCTGGTCCGGGATTAATCGGAAAGTACTTCGCCAGGTTCTGACTGACCGAACTGCAAGTCGCGGTGACGGTGCAAGCTGCAAATGCATCGGCAAGGCTGTCGTCCGGATCGCCGCCCAACGATCCCGTCACCGGAACGTTTACCAATCCCGGATTGCCCACCACGTCGCGCACGCCTTCATAGTTTCCGAAAATGAAAAGCTTGTTCTTGATGATTGGTCCGCCCGCGGAAGCGCCGAACTGGTGAAAGTTCAGAGCGGCGACCGGGTCCGGGCCAGGATTGAACCAGTTGCGAGCGTCCAGCGCGCTGTTGCGATTGAAGTAGTAGGTGGAGCCGTGAAACGCGTTCGTTCCCGACTTGATTCCAATGTTGATAATCGCGCCCGGCTTCCACCCATAATCCGCCTCGGGGCTGGATTGAATGTTGAATTCCTGAATGGCGTCAATCGGCAAGTGCGTCGCCGGCGTTCCTTCCACGCCTTCCGCGTTCATCACCGTGGTGCCGTAGTAAGCGTCGTTGTCGTCAAGTCCATCGACCACGTAGTTGTTGTCTTCCGGCCGATTTCCGTTCGCGGTCGTCGATAAAAACCCGCCGCCGGGGGTGCGCTGAATTCCAGGTTGCAAAATGGCCAGGTTCTGGAAATCTCGTCCCAATAGCGGCAGTTCATTGATAGCCTTGTTGGAAAATGTTCCGCCTAACACGTCATTGGTCGTATCCACGATCGGCGCTTCTTCCGAGACTGTCACGGTTTCGTTGGTTGCGCCCGGGTCCAATTTGAAGTCGACACGCACATCTTTCGCCACTTCCAGTTGCATTCCCGTCTTCTGTGACCGCTTGAAGCTGGTAGCTTCCGCTGTCACCGTGTAGGGGCCGGGCTCAAGATTCGGGGCGTTGTAGTCGCCCGCCGCGTTGGTAGTCAGGTTTCGTGTGAGTCCGGTGGCCGTATTGATGACGGTCACCCGGGCTCCGCTGACCACTGCTCCAGATGGATCGGTCACCGATCCCAGAATTCTGCCCTGATAGGTTTGTGACAAGAGACAACTGCTCAAGGCAACGACGGCTAGGACCAGAATCGACCCAGATCGGAAGGACTTCATACGGTTTTTCCCCATTCAGTTTTTTTTGAAGCACATTCCATCACCGGAAAAATGGACCGATGCGAAATGCAATTTGATTGTTGGGCGAATGGCCAGGTTAGATCACAACCCGGATTCGAGCTTCCCGGCGTCGACAAGATGAACTACCTGTTCAAGATTGTCCGCGGTACTGCAGGAAAGAAGTAAGTTTTTGGCCATCTAATGCGTTTCGCTCCAACGGCAGACCACGAGCGAGTTTGTCAAAGAAGGTAGCGGAAGTCAATTACCAAAATGAAACAAGCGTTTCTACCCATGTATCAATAAACAGCATTGCCTTCACGGGTGGTTTGAATTACTCCTTTTTCCACCGAAATCGAATAGCTTTCACCACCCTGGCCCGTCCACGACTTGAAATCGAAATGCACACCCGTAGGTGCTCGATAAACTGAGATGTTGCGGATGCTGAGAGGCGTATTGGGGCGGCAAATCTCCGGCGCCGACTTCACTTGCAGAAAGTAGGCGCCGCGACCAGACCCAACCACGGTGCTCGTTCCATCCGGTTCCATCAGCACCGCGGACTTTTCATCGATCGCCACCTCACGCGGGTTCTTCGACCAGCCGTCCTGCACCAGTCGCGAAAGGAATCCCAGGGTGCGTCCCATGCGGTCGCGTTTGGCGAAGTGGCTGTCAGTGAGTGTGTTTTCCATATTCGGAACTTTGAGAAAGTCGCGCACCAGCGTCACCCGCTCATGATAGGGATTGGGCAACACATCGGTGGACGCCAGGTCGTTGTCGTCTTCTTTGTCTTTCAAACAACCGTACGCAAACTCGCCCAGGACAGCGAGGCCGGCGCTGGTGCCGCCGATCGGTTTGCCGCCTGCAATGTTTGCGTTGATGGCATCCTCCACCGGCGTGCCCTTCCAGAATTCCACGTAGCGTGCCTGGTTGCCTCCGGCGATGAATACTGCCTCCGCATGGCGAATAATGTCCGCAACAGCCGGGTCATGCGCGGCCGCCAGGTCAGGAATCACCAGCGTGGCCACCGAATTCAGCTTGCACATGCCGTTGACGTAAGAGTTGTAGTCATCGTCCCCGAGGGCCCGGAGCACAAGGAAATCGCCGCCATTGGCTTTCTTGCAGAGCCAGCGAAAGGCTTCGTCGAGGTCCTTGCCCCCGCCCATCAGGGCAGTTCCGGCGACAGGCGTCGCGCTGCTGTCGGCCTTTGCGCCCATCCGAAAGTATTGATAGGAGGAAGCTCCAGCCGCGCTGGTTAAAAGGAGTATGGTCAGGAGGAACAGAGTTGCGAGCTGAACGATTTTTAGGGACATGATTTTACGAGATAAAGTGCCTGCACAATTTATCGTGCCGCAGGCTGTGCCGTCCACTGCCAGATTTGTGCAGCACACCAATCCGCCGCGACTTGAGAGGATTTTGTGACTCACCGGATTCGATTCGAACAATGGGTCTCGGCACCGATCGAGCAGGTCTTCCTGTTTTTTGCCGACCCGGAAAATCTTCCGCGCATCATGCCTCCGCACACGGGGACCGAACTAGTCCGGCTCAAACTTGTCCCGCCGTCAGGGATCGCAGAAGAACGTACGACCGTCAAGGACCGGTCTCTACTGGCCGGTGCCGGCTCCGAAATCGTCACCTCGTTTCGCCTCATTCCCTTCCTGCCGTTGCGGGCCCGCTGGACCGCCTCAATCATCGAATTCGAATGGAACCGTCACTTTGCGGACGTACAAAAGCAGGGGCCATTCAAAAGTTTTATCCACCGCCACGAACTGAAGAGCGAGACCAGAGAGCAGGTGAATGGAACCGTCGTGCGCGATGTAATCGACTACGAGGTAGGGTTTGGCTGGTTGGGGAACCTGGCTGACAAGCTTTTTATCAGCCGCCAATTGCAGCACACCTTTGAATATCGTCAGCAAACCTTGGAAAAATTATTGGGCTAATCCTAGTACGTGTGGGGGCCCCAGCAACCAAAGCTATTTACTGGGCTCCACCACCACCGCAGTCCCATAAGCCAGCACTTCCGTCACTCCCTGCATCACTTCGGTTGCGTCGTAACGTGCGCCGACTACGGCGTTGCCACCCAGATCCGCCGAATGTTGCAGCATCAGGTCAAAAGCTTCGGCGCGGGTCTTCTCGCACAAATTGGTCAGCAAAGTAATATTGCCGCCGACGATGGTTTGCAGGCTGGCTCCGATGGTCCCGAAAATCGATCGCGACCGCACCACGATTCCACGCACCACACCCAAAGTGCGGACCACGCGAAATCCATCCAGTTCGAATTGCGTAGTCACCATGTTATGGGCGACCATGCGTCCGGGAGCGCCGTAGTTTGTGGACATCGTATTCATCCTTCCTCCAGGAAGTGATCGTGCCACCTCGCAGCTACTATAACGATTCCAACTCCGCCATAATCACAAATTCGTGCTCCCCAGTGTCGTACTGGACACGCAGCAGGTTTGGCTTGCAGCATACCTGGCAATCCTCGACATAGGACTGGTGGCGCCCCGCGGATTCGTCCACCACGGTCTGGTTCCACTCGCCGCAGCCGGCACATTGAAAGCCAGTCTCCATTCATCGTCTAGTTTCACTTTTCAAATGCCGCTTGCCAATTGCACAACGGAAGACCCCCTATAATGTCGGTTCCTGAATCAGTCATCGTCGATCCACTGGAGGACCCATGGTTTCACGACGCCGTTTTCTGCAAGCCGGCACTATCACTGCGGGCGCGAGCCTGGCCGCATTCACGCCGCCGCTGCGGGCTGAAGAGACCTGCCCTCCGCTGCCGCCGTCGATCACGAGTTTGAAATCCATGCGAGGTCTGGCGAGGCCCATCACCGTTGAGGAGCGTGCAGCTCGCCAGGAAAAAGCGCGTCGACTCATGGCGGCCAACCATATCGACGCCATCTTTTTGGCAGACGGCACCTCGCTTGAATACTTTGCCGGAGTGCATTGGTGGGGAAGTGAACGCCTGTTCGCTCTGGTGTTGCCGGTCAAGGGGCGCGCGCTTTGCGTGTGTCCCGCCTTTGAAGAAGGACGCGCACGCGAACTACTGGCCAATTCTCCGGAAGGCAAAGACGCCGTCGTGCATACCTGGCAGGAGGACCAGAGTCCCTACGCCGTGTTGGCGCAAGGATTCAAAGATCTGCAACTTTCCACTGGCGACGCTCGGCGTGGAAGAAACCGTGCGCTTCGTTTTCAGCGACGCCATCGCCAAAGCCGCACCGCGTCTGAAGATTGTGAGTGCGACTCCCGTGACTGCCGGCTGTCGCATGATCAAGAGCGACCACGAACTCGAACTGATGCGACTCGCCAATCAAGTCACGTGGACGGCGTACAAGGCCGCCCATCAATCGCTAAGCGACGGCATGTCGCAGGCACAACTGGAAAAAATAATCATGGCGGCCTACGGGCAGCTGGGTTTTCCCGGCGAGGTCGATATCGAAATCGGCGAGAACTCGTCGTTTCCCCACGGCTCAATCGTCCCCCAGACGATTCACGAAGGCTCGCTCATTATGCTGGACGACGGCTGCACCATCGAAGGCTACCAGTCTGACATCACGCGCACGTTCGTCTTCGGCAAAGCTTCGGACAAAATGAAGCAGGTGTTTGAAATCGTGCACCGCGCGCAGACTGCCGCCTTGAAGGCGGCCCGTCCTGGCGTGGAATGCCAGGCTGTCGATGCCGCCGCGAGAAAGGTAATCAGCGATGCAGGATACGGTCCAGACTACAAATTCTTTACGCACCGCGTGGGACACGGAATCGGGATGGATGGTCACGAATGGCCCTATCTCGTTCGCGGCAATACCATGCCCCTGGCCCGCGGTATGACCTTCAGCGACGAGCCGGGCATTTACATTCCGGGAGAGTTTGGCGTACGTCTTGAGGACGACATGCACATCACTGAGAACGGCGCGGAATTATTTACTCCGCAAAGTCCATCTCTGGAAGATCCGTTTGGAGCCCAGTGAACCTGTCATCCTGAGCGGAGTTCTTCCATTCCCTTGCGAATGGATGAACGCAGTCGAAGGACCCCTGGGGGCTCAACGTAAATCGGGGTGTCGGGATTTTAGAATGAAGTGCCAGAACACTTACAGTATCGTTGTGGCTCTGGGGTCCGTCGACTCCGTGAGAACGTTTCGCGAAGCGAACCGTTTCACTCCGCTCAGGATGACAATTACGCTTCCGGCACCGGAGGGCAGCCCGGGAAACTCAGCATGTAGGTGTTTCCTACGTAGCCCAGGTACTTGATCCCAATCTCGCTGGTGAAAAATCCATCGGCGGTCAACTCTCTCAGGAAGGCGAAAAACGTGACGCCCTGACTTATCTCCGGGTTTTTCTCGGCATTCTTGCAGAAGGCGATCAGGTCGAGAATTTCTTTTTGCTGCTCAGGCGCGCACTCCAGGTAGGCTTTCCCGTAGCGGTCTCGGCATTGAGATTCGAGCCACATCATTCCGCCCCCCAGTTTCAACTGGTACTTGGGATTCTCGCTGGTGAGGAGATCGATGAATTCCGGCGCTCCGGCTTCGACGGCGCCGCCCGAATCACTATCGGCGGGGAGAATGGCCTGGCAGAGCGCTTGTAGTGTTTTGTACTGCTGGGGCGAGAAAAATTTAGGAGTGTAAACACCCGCAGTCGTCGCGGCCTTTTCCGCCGCCACCATGTGGTGCGCGTACTCGGCTGCCTGCGCCGGAATCACTCGCAGGACGGAGCTGGCGACGGCTCCCATCGTCAGGGTCTTCAGGATGTCGCGGCGCGATATGGAGTTGGGTTCCATGATTTTTTCCTACAGACTTCCTTTCTTTGCCTGATCGATCAGATACTCCGACGCCCGCCAGGAGAGCGCCATAATCGTCAGCGTCGGATTCTTGTCGGGATTGGTCACAAAAGATGCTGCGTCGGCCACGAACACGTTGTTCACATCGTGCGCCTGGCTATGTTTATTCAGCACCGAAGTTTTCGGATTATTGCCCATGCGCGCCGTGCCCAGTTCGTGGATGATCACTCCGCCGTCCTCGATGCCGTAGGGATGCTGTCCCACTGTCTTGGCTTTGCTAATGAATGTTCCACCCGCGGTTTCGACGATTGAGCGGAAAGTTTCCTGCATGTCCTTCGCCATATTGATCTCGTTATCGCTCCACTGCCAATGGAAACGCAACACTGGAATTCCCCACTTGTCGACGGTGTCGGGGTCGATCTCGCAGTAGCTTTGCTCGTTGGGAATCATTTCACCGCGGCCGGCAAAACTAATATAGGTGCCATACCGCTTACGCACATGCTGCTTGAGGGGTGCGCCATAGCCCTCGTGTTCTTCGAGGACGCGGTCGAAGTCGCCGACTCCCGGCATATCGCGGCCGCCACCAAACTCAATGTGGTATCCCCGCAGAAAATCGTTCTTGCGGTCGTAACGCCACCATGGCATGTAGAGGTGCATTCCGCCGGTGCCGTCGTGATTGTGAGCCGGCATTTTTTCCAGTTGCGGGAAATATCCGCTGGCAGAACTGCCCACCGAATCGGTGAGATAACGTCCCAATACTCCTGAAGAATTCGCCAGACCATCAGGAAACAAAGTAGATTTCGAGTTCAGCAGCAGACGCGTCGATTCGCACGCACTGGCCGCCACCACGAATGCGCGCGCGTGAACGCGCTGTTCGGATTTCGTAGCCTTGTCGATGTAAGCCACCGCCTCGGCTTTGCCGTCTTTTCCGACAACGATCTCGCGCGCCATCGCCCCGGTAATCAGCGTGAAGCGTCCAGTGGCTTGCGCCGGCGGGAGCATGACCTGACTGGAACTGAAGTTGGAAGCCGTAATGCAGCCTCGACCGCACTGTGCACAGTAATGGCAGGCGGCGCGTCCGTTCAACGGCTTGGTGAGAATCGCCAGGCGGGAAGGTATGCAACGAATGTTTAGCTTGTCGCAAGACGTCTTGATGATGGTTTCGGTGCAACGCGGCGGAGGTGGAGGCAAAAACATTCCGTCCGGTGCGCTGGGAATATTTTCTTTGCTGCCGAATACTCCGATGTAAGATTCGACCTTATCGTAGTAGGGCGATACTTCTTCGTAGGTGATAGGCCAGTCGTCGCCCATACCGTCGGTTGAGCGAGACCTGAAATCTACCGGCGCGAAGCGGAGCGCGATACGCCCCCAGTGATTCGTGCGGCCTCCCACGATGCGCGAGCGAAACCAGCGGAACTGTGACCCTGGCGCGGCCGTGTAAGGCTCGCCTTCGATGTCCCAGGCGCCGTTCGGGGCCATGAACTCGTCGCCCAATACATGTCTGAACTCTCCGCCGGTGCCAACGCCACGATGGGGCAACTCATAAGGCCAGACGTGTTCTTTGAAGTCCTTCTGCGGATTCAGTGGCGGGCCCGCCTCCAGCATCACGACACTCAGGCCACCTTCAGTGAGCACTTTCGCGGCGGTACCGCCGCCCGCACCCGATCCAATGATGCAAACGTCATAGACCTTCGGTGAACGAACCACTTGTGCCATCGGGTCTCCGGAAACCGTCTTTTTGAGAACGCCAAAGCGGAACTAGAAGCGCACCTTGGAAAGATATTCGTAACTCGTCTTGGCACTGGCGAACGGATCCTTCGGGTGATCGTGCTCGACAAAGTAATGCTTAATGCCGGCCTTTTCGGATTGCGCGAAAATCTTCTTCCAATCGATGATTCCGCTACCCACTTCAGTCATCTCATCCAGAGAGTCGCCGAAATTCTGTCCGCCCGAAGCGTCCGTTTTCGGAATCTTGGTCAGGTCTTTCACGTGGACCAGCGGGAAGCGGCCAGGATATTCCTTAAAATACTTGAACGGATCCTGCCCACCCACCATAATCCAGCACAGATCCATTTCCATCTTCACCAGTTTGGCGTCGCATTCCTTTAAAAGAATGTCGTAAGGAAGCTCCCCGTTGACCGGCGTAAATTCAAACCAGTGGTTGTGATACGCAAACTGGATTCCAGCCTTCTGGCATTGCTCACCTGCGCGATTGAAAGTTTCGGCGGCACGCTTCCAACCATCCGGCCCCTTGCGAACCTCGTCGTCGATATAAGGATTGACGATGTATTTATGCCCCACGACGTGGGCCGCCTCCAGAACGCTGGGAAACTCTGCCCCCAGACTCTTGTAAGGTGTGTGCGCCGAGGGCCCGGTAAGACCATGGCGGTCGAGCATGGCCCGGATCTCCTGCGGAGTATGGCCCTCGTAACCCGCAAACTCGACTTCGCGATAGCCGATCTCCGCTACCTTCGCCAGCTTGCCCTCGAAATCATTCTGCATCACGCTGCGCAGGGTATAGAGCTGAATGCCGACCTTGTCGATTTTGCGGTCACCGGCGGCCCAGGCCAGGTTGCGGGACAGAACGGTGGCGGCGGTCATGGTGCCCAGAAAAGTTCGTCGGTCCATACTTCGTCGGTCCATGTTTAGAGTTCTCCTCGCTTCATTTGCGCAACTGCGTAGTCGGCGGCGCGCGCGGTCAGTGCCATGTACGTAAGTGATGGATTCACACACGAAGATGAAGCCATGCACGCTCCATCGGTCATAAAGAGATTGTTGGCGTCGTGGGCCTGGTTATGTTGGTTGAGAACCGACGTCTTCGGATCGCGCCCCATACGCGCCGTGCCCATTTCGTGAATGGTCAAGCCGGGTGCGTTGTCTTCGACGATAGGCTCGATGTCCTTCGCCCCGGCAGCCGAGAGCATCTCCGCCGCCGAAATCGACATGTCCTTCAGCAGGGCACGCTCATTTTCGCGCCAGGAACAACTGATCCTGAGCACCGGGATTCCCCACGCGTCCACTTTGGCCTTGTCGACCGCGACAAAGTTTTCGTGGTTGGGCAAACACTCGCCGAAGCCATAGAACGACATTCTCCATGGGCCTGGACGGCTGAGCGTGTGCTTGAACTCCGCGCCGAAGCCGCGCATCTCCGTCCCGCGCTCCCACTTGGGACGGCTGGCGCTTCCCTGAAATCCGTATCCGCGAAGGAACAAGGGATGCCTCTGCTTCACATTGCGAAATCGCGGAACATAAATCCCGTTAGGCCGGTTCCCCAATTGGATGTGATCTTCGTTGCCCGGAATGCGGCCGCTGGCACCGCCGCCCATGCAATGGTCCATCACGTTATGGCCCAGTTCTCCGCTGGAATTGGCCAGCCCATTGGGAAATTCCGTTGTGGAAGAATTCAGGAGAATGCGCGCCGACTCCAAAGCCGAGGCACACAGGAAAACAATTCGACCGCGAAATTCAATCGCTTCGCGCGTCTTCCCGTCGATCACGCGCACGCCGGCAATCTTCCTCTTTTTTGAATCGAAGATCAGACTGTGAACGACGCTGTGAGGACGCACCGTCACCTTGCCGGTTTTCAGCGCGGCCGGCAAAGTGGAGTTCAGACTGCTGAAATAGGAACGTGTGATGCAGCCGCGAGCGCACGGCCCGCATTGATGGCACGCCGCTCGGCCGTTGTGAGCCTGGGTCAGGATCGCGGTGCGCCCAATCGTCATAAGGCGCTCGCCGGGAAAGTATTTGGCGATTGCGTCCTTGACCACCACTTCAGCGCAGTTCAGTTCCATCGGCGGCAGGAAATGGCCGTCGGGCAACTGCGAAAGCCCCTCATTCTGGCCGGAAACGCCGATGAAATCCTCGACGTAGTCGTACCAGGGCGCGATGTCCTGATAGCGGATCGGCCAATCCACCCCTAAGCCCTCTCGTTGATTGGCTTCAAAATCGAGGTCACTCCAACGATAGGATTGCCGTCCCCAGATAATCGAACGCCCTCCCACCTGACGACCGCGAATCCATAAGAACGGTTTGCCGGGTTCGGTGGTGTAAGGATTCTGTTTATCGTTGACGAAGAACTTGCTGTTCCACTCGTCCATTCCACCGCATGTTTCCTGCACGGGCTGGTCCAGTTGCACCCGTTTGCGGTCGCTCATCCCACGAAAGCGCACTTCCCACTCTGGTACATGCTCGACGTAGTCCTGGTCGGGATCGATGGGGCGTCCCGCTTCGAGTACGAGCGTCTGTAATCCCTTTTCGCCTAACTCCTTGGCGGCCCAACCCCCGGTAATTCCCGAGCCCACAATGATCGCGTCATACGTATTCGCTGCCATTTTTATTTCGCCGCCTCCTCTTCAAGAGGAACGCAGGCGGCATGCCGCGCCGGAATGATCTCCCCGTGCAACTCCTGTTCAAATCCAATTTGAGAGGTGTAGTAGCCGATGAGCGTCAGCTGCTTCATCATGAAGAAGAAATTCTTCTCGGGGGGAACACCGCGCCGTCTTCGACCATTGGGAGCGCGCGACGCAGCTACTTCATCGTCCAGAGCCTGAAGGATCTCAACTTGTGACTTCTCGCCGCAGTCAACAAATTCCTTGCCGAACAATGCGCGGGCACTCGTGTCGACTTCGGCCAAGCCGGTCATGAACGTATCTTTCTCTTCCTCGTCATACCATTCAGTGAGGATCAGATCGATGAATTCATTGACCCGCGCCGCTTTGGCGCCCGGAGTGTTGGTTTGAGGAATAATGAGTTCAGAAATAGTAGTGATGGTGGCGTTTTGGTGAGGATTGAGAGTCTTCAGCACTGCCTGCTCAGGAAGCCCCTCGTGGACGGCCTGAAACATCGAAAATGCCTGTCGGGAGAGTAAGGGAAGCGCGGCGGCGGAGGCCAAAAGTCTTAAAGCTTCACGTCTTTGCATGCTTGCTCCGACGAAAATTGAACGCTTGGGCAGCTTACGCCGTAGCGGGAAGCAAGGTCAATGCTCGCAGACGGGCTGTTGCGATTCAGTTTAACGTTTTCTTACTCGCCTTAAGCATTTAAGCCGCGAAGCGGCGGCGCTCTTTCTTATTGGTTCGCCCTCGGCGAACGGATTTATGCCGTTCCCAGAATTTCGCTCCTGACATTCTTCAATACGTACAGCGCGCGCTCCACTCCCACCTCGCCGGAAAGAATCGGGTCTTCATTCTCGACGCTGAACATGCCCTGATATCCGACTTCCATGTAAGCGCGCATGATTTCTTTCCAGGTCCCCGCGCTATGGCCGTAACCGACGGCGCGGAACGTCTCCGAGGCCTGGGGTAGATCGCTTTTTTCGGACGCGAAGTTAAGAACGCCGTAGCGGTCAACATTTTCCTTGTAGAAGGTAGTGTCTTTCATGTGCGCATGGAAAATCGCGCCCTGTTTCCCCAGCATGCGGATGACTTCAACCGCGTCGCATTGCTGCCAGAACAAATGACTCAGATCGCAGTTGGCCCCAATCTCCTCGCCGACCGCCTCGCGCAGCTGCAACAGCGTTTTCGGGTTGTACACAACGAAATTCGGATGCATTTCCAGCGCGATCTTGTGGATTCCGTGCTCCCGCGCGAACTTGGCGGCCTCTTTCCAGTAAGGGATGACCTTTTCCTTCCACTGCCAATCGAGCATCTTCCCGTACTCGGGCGGCCAACGGTAGGTGACCCAGTTGGGCATCGTGTCCGTGGGGCTGCCGCCAGGGCAGCCGGAAAATCCGACGATCACGCTTACTCCGAGACGCTCCGCCAAAAGCACGGTGTGCCGGAATGATTCAGCATCGCGTTCCGCCATCTTCGGATCAGGTGACACGGGATTGCCATGACAGCTGAACGTTGCCACCTGAATATTGTGGTCTTCGAATTTCTTTTTCCAGGCACGCGCTTTGCCCGCATCCTCAAGCAACTCTTTCACCGGACAGTGAGTTGAATTGGGATAGCCGCCGGTCCCAATCTCCACCGCCTCCACTCCCATGCTGGCGCACTTCTCAATGAATTCGTCCAATGACAAATGTGGAAAGGCGGGGTCAAAGACGCCGATAGGGATTTTGCGCAGCGGGCCCGGCGAGGTCGGCTTTTCATCCGCCTCGGGGGCTGCGCTGCCCGAAAGCGCGGATGCACTCCGCGGCGCGGCTGCCGCCACGGCCAACAAACTTGTTGTGGCGAGAAAGTCTCTTCGGCTGCGAGAGTGGGGCGCAGACTTCAGATCCATTGAATTCCCCCGAATAAATTTGGTGTCGCGCCAGCATTATACCCACCCAGCCTTTCCACGAACCACGTAGGAGCGGTCTGTGCCACTGTTGACAATGACGCGGCTTTCCAACATGCTTTTGTGCCCGATGAGAAAGCTGCGCAAAGTTACTCGTCCAGTTGCGGTCATGAGCCCGTCGGCTCGCATAAGTCTCCTGAGTCCCAAACGCCAGCACATCATTCGGCCGGCCTTCGAACGGCCGCGCGAATTTGTTCTGATGAGTGTCCGCTCTGTGGCGACGCGATTGAAGACCGATCCGGCCACCATGGTCCGAATCGTTCGCGGGATGAAATTCAAGTCTTATCGCGAATTTCAGCATTACGTACACGAACTGTCCATCGCTCACGCTACCTCGCTCGACACCATGCAGACCGGACCGGCCGGCAAGTCCGCAATCTCGACCCAAGTGCGAGCGTCACTCGACCAGGACGTAAAGAATCTGAACCGGCTGGTACAGACCATTGAACCGCAAAAAATCGCTGCGCTGGTTCGCCGCATGTATTCGGCGCGGCGCATCGTCCTGCTCGGCGGCGATCTGGCCGCGAACCTGGTGAATTTTTTCGAGCACTTGCTGAATATTCTTGGCCTGCCGGTCACCAGCGCCACCACGCCGGCAGAGGTGGTACACAAAGTTCGCTTTCTGGGGAAACGTGATCTCGTGATCGCGGTCAGCCATGGCCGTGGCTTGCGACAGACAGTCGAGGGTTTGCGTCAGGCCCGCTCCAACGGAGCATATTGCGTGGGCATCACCAACACGCTGGTCTCTCCGGTCGGAGAGTTCGCTCACGAATTTTTCCTGACTTCGATCGCGACCCCTTCATTCGGCTCCTCTTACGTCGCGCCCATGGCGCTGTTCAACGTGATCGTACTCGCCTGCGCCAATCATCGGCGTTCCCGCACTCTCAAACTGGTAAAGCAATTGGAAGAAGAGGAACGCCACGGCTTCCGCTGGTACGAATCATGAAAATCCGGTTCTTCGGTTCCCTGTGCTTCCTTCTCTGTCTGTTAGGCCTGACGGTTGCGACGAATTCTCCGGCGCGAGCCATCGAGCCTCCCTCTGCGCCCACTTACAACATCCGAATGCAGAACGCTTGGATTCCCATGCAAGACGGCGTGCGCCTGGCCGTGACTCTTTACCTGCCCGATGGCGGTAAAGCAGGCGAGAAATTCCCGGCTGTACTCGAATATCACCCTTACCGCAAAGACGACGGGACCGCCGAACGCGACTATCCTCTTTACGCCTACTTCGTGCGTCGCGGATACGTTTGCGCACGCGTAGACATCCGTGGCTTCGGCAGCAGCGAGGGCGCCCCCACCGATCGCGAATACTCAGAGCAGGAACAACTCGACGGTTTGCAGATTATCGCCTGGCTGGCCCATCAGTCGTGGTCGAATGGCAATGTCGGCATGATGGGCATTTCCTGGAGCGGATTCAATTCTCTTCAGATGGCCATGCGCCACGCGCCCGAACTCAAAGCCATCATCGCCGTGGACGCCACCGCCGAACTTTTTCATGACGACGTGCACTATATCGACGGCATGGCCCACGTCGACGAGTTCGAACTGAACATGGATATGGCGCCTGGCATCACAGGCGCCCCCGATTACACGCTCGACGAAAAAGTTCTCGGCCCTCGCTTCGACGCTCCGCCCTGGTCGTTGCTTTACTTCAAGCATCAGCACGACGGCCCGTTCTGGCGAAGTCCGGTGCGTCCTTACAGCGAAATCAGAATTCCATGCTTTCTCATCGGCGGCCTGCTCGATGGATATCGCGACAGCGTCACCGACATGCTGCAACAGACGAAGGCGCCGATCAAAGCGATCGTCGGCCCATGGAACCATAACTTTCCTCACGACGCAGTGCCTGGTCCGCAGATCGAGTGGCGCGAAGAGGCTGTGCGCTGGTGGGATTACTGGCTCAAGGGCCGCGACACCGGAGTCATGAACGATCCCCGGCTGATCATCTATATGCAGCACTGGCATCCTCCGGATCCGAATCTGGAAAACGTTCCGGGCGAGTGGCGGCGCGAAGACAGCTGGCCGCCGCGCGATGCGCACGAAACAGTTTTCTATCCTCAGCCCAACCACACGCTGGAACCAACTGCGTCAGCGAAAGGCGTCCATCAGCTCAAGTACGTTCCCTCGATCGGCGTGGAGTCCGGATTCTGGTGGGGAGAGTTGTTGAGCGATCCGCGGCCAGTCGACGCCTTCAGTCTGGTCTACGACTCCGCGCCGCTGCAAGAAGACCTCGCAATTCTGGGAAGGCCGCAGGCCCTGCTGCAAGCCTCCGCCACGGCGCCCCTGGCGGATTGGTTCACCCGTCTCTCCGACGTCGCACCCGACGGCACCGTCACGCAGATCACCGGCGCAGGACTGAACGGCGCGCAACGCGAATCCATGACGGAACCCCGAGACCTTGTACCGGGCAAGGTGTATCCGCTGCACATCACCATGCACCTGACCTCGTGGATCTTCCCCAAAGGACACCGCATTCGCCTGGCAATTTCGAATGCGCTCTGGCCCATGGTGTTGCCCACGCCATATGCGATGACCACATCGCTTGAACTCGGAAGCACCGGCACACGCCTGACCCTGCCGGTTGTGCCCGTGAAAGGCACGCCAGTGCCGGCGTTCCCGATGCCAAAACCCGCTGAAGAACGAACAGATATCAAGAGCGTAGGTTATCCCTGGCCGGGTGACTGGACACTCGAGCGAGACGAAGCGAACCACAAAGCCACGGTACGTTGGAAAGGCAAAGCCGAAACCGATTATCCGTGGGGAAAAGAAGTGGACTACGAGAGTCTGACGTACCACGTAGACGATGCCCATCCGGAACTGAGTCCGGTAGAAGGCGAAGCCGAAAGCATCTTTACATTAAAGGGACGGGAACTGCGGTGGCGCGGACATTTGTCCGTGATCACCGACCAGAAGAGTTTCTATTACAAGTACACGCGCGAGCTTCTGAATGACGGCCAGATGCTGAAACAAAAAACGTGGAAAGAGACCATCCCCCGCGACCATCAGTAAATCCATGTCATCCTGAGCGGACTCGCCGCTTCGCGAAGCGAAGCAACCATGTAGTCGAAGGACCCCTACCTGTCCACCGAGTTATGCCTTGTAGGGATTCTTCGACTCCGAAGGTGCTTCGCGTCGCGGAGCACGGCCACTCCGCTGACGATGACACTATTGCTTGTAAACCTTCCCATCCTTCATCACAAACTGAACATGCTCCAGCACCTGGATGTCCTGCAAAGGATCGCCGGCAACCGCAATCACGTCCGCATACTTGCCCGGCTTGATGTCCCCGACCACATCGGCATGGCCCAACAAATCTGCGGCTGAAGTCGTGGCTGACTGGATCGCCTGCATCGGCGTCATCCCATACTTCACCATGAAGGCGAACTGCCTGACGCTGCGGTCATAGGGACAGACGCCAGCGTCAGTGCCAAACGACATCTTCACGCCGGCTTTCAGTGCTTTGTGGAAGTTCTGGCGATGCAACTCTCCCAGTTCCGCGTCGTGCTTCAGAAAATCTTTTGGCATCTTCCCCGCTCTGCCGGCTTCCTGAATGCACTCTTCATCGTAAATATCCATGTCCAGATATGTGCCGTGCTGCTTGGCCAGCGCGATGCCTTCGTCATCGATCATGGTCGCGTGCTCAATCGAAGCCACGCCAGCGCGGATCGCATTCTTGATCCCCTCGGCCGAATGCGCATGCGCTTCAACCCGAAGGCCAAAATTGCTGGCTTCGTTCACCGCCGCCTGCAATTCCTCGGGAGTGAACTCCTGCGATTTCGGATTGCTGCCGTGAGTCAACACCGCTCCGCTGGATAGGACTTTGATATGGTCCGCGCCGTCATGCACCAACTGTCTTATCTTCTGCCGCACTTCCCATGGACCGTTGGCTTGTCCGTAGCGTAAGTCCCAGGGGAGGGTGATGTCGGGCGCGAAGCCGGTCATGGCGCCGGCTCCGCCCGTGATGGTCACATAAGCGCCGGCCACATACATGCGCGGGCCTTCAATCGAACCGTTCGCGATCGCATCCCGCATCGCGACATCGTTGAGCGCCCGGTAAACGCCGACGTCGCGCACCGTCGTAAACCCTTCCCTCAGGAATGTACGAGCATTCGGAACCGAAGCAAAGGCAACCGCGGCAGCGGTCATTTTCATTTGTAGAAGCGGATCGCCTTCGTCGGCAGGCGCATCCGCCAGATGCGTGTGGCAATCGATCAGGCCGGGCAGCACCGTCATCTGCGAGAGATCGATCACCGTTGCGTCCGCCGGAATGGCCAGGTCCTTGCCTACCTGCTCAATCTTGTTGTCGCGAATGAGAATCACTTGATCGGTGAGCACCGTGCCGGCCTGCGGATCAACCAGATGGCCAGCTTTGATCGCTGTCACCTGGGCGAACGTGGTCGCTGCACACGACAGCCACAACCCCAGCAGTAATGCGAGAACCTTCTTCAATGCATCACCTCAGTATTTTGATTATGCGGCGACAGAAATTTCAGATTGCTGATTTCAGCTTTGGTTTCAATCCGCGGCTGCGGCGGTTCTCTCCACGCCTTCCTTCAAATCCGCCGCCAGCAACCGGTGGAAAAGATGCTCGCCCGCTTCCCGCCGCACCGACAGCCGGCCCGCGCCATAGGCCCGCGACTTCAACCCACGCTGCACCGCTTCACAGATGCCGAGGTCTTCGTCCTGCACGCGAGCGCCAACCGCGACGCTCTGCTCGTTGTATTCGCGGCGCGGCTTCGCTGATATCGCCGAAGTAGAAATCAAAAATCACCCGGCAATGGTCGACGTCGAGCGGCAACACCAGATTCGTGTCCATGTAGCCTTCGTAGCAATTGATCATCAGGTTGGGATATTGCCAGAAGTACCAGGCACGGTCGCCCTTGCGCGTAGCGCCGGTGGCGGCGTCTTCCTGCCCCGACACCATCGGACTCGACTGCAGGCAATAACGGTCTTCGTTCTCGATGGTGTACTCCTTGTAATCGAGCACCGAACTCAGTCCTTTGTGAAGATGCGGAACGTGATATCCGCCGTCGAGATAGTTGTCGACAAAAACTTTCCAGTTGCAATGAATGTCGTAGGTGCGGCTGTCGAAGTGGTGGAGCTTGCTGACTCCCAGCGGCGCCACGCGTTTGACCAGGCCTCCGAGAAAATCGTTGAGCGGCGCAGCCTGCGGATCCAGATTCACGAAAACAAATTTTTCCCAGAGTCTCGCTTTCACTGGCACCAGGCCATTTTGCTGGCGCTCAAAATTCTTGACGCCGTCGAATTCCGGCATGCCCTTGAGCGAACCATCCAGCCCGTAATTCCATCCGTGATAAGGACAATGCAGAATGGAAGCCTGCCCGCACTGTTCGGTGACCACGGCGGCAGCATGATGGCGGCACACGTTGTAGAAGCCGCGCAGCACGCCATCGTTGCCACGAACCACCACAATCGGCTCTCCCGCAATGCTGGCAGTCACAAACTGGCCCGGTTTTTCCACTTGATCTGTCCGTCCCACCATTTGCCAGGTTTTGCTGAAAACGGTTTGCGGTTTCAAGCTCCGCAATCCGCGCATCGACATACCAGGGCGCAGGAATAGTGGAGGCGTCTTGCAAGGCGCGCTTTGTCGTCATAACTTGCCAGAATTTCCTGACTGACATTCGGCTTCATGTGCCCGTCGATTAGTGTCAGCTCCGCTCCGATCGCCCTTTTCAGAACGTCCAGAAATTGATTGATGCGCGCTTCTTTCTTTTCTTGTGGATCGCCCTGCCGCCGGAACAATCCAGGATCCAGTTCTTCCGTAAGCAGCGCATCCTGAAAACGCTCCATGGTCCAATCCAGAATCGAGACCATCATTTCCTGATCGAGGTCGCGCAATAGTTCGCCACGCTGCAGCCCGAAGCGCACGAAGGCCACCGTGCCGTACGGATCTTCCGCCAGCAGGAAGCGATTGATCTCGCGCTTCAACGTGAGGTCGGTGCCATAATTTCCCAGCAGCGAAACCCGGTAAGGAATCCAGTCTTCGTGCAGCAGGTGTTCCGTGCTGCACCAGCCAGTAACGCAGGACCTCGAAAAATCCGCGCTCCCGAACTTCGGCGGGCGCGTCGAGGTAGCGTGGAAAAGAACGCACGGCTTTTTTGTACACTTCGAAAAACAGTCCATCTTTGCTGCCAAAATGCTGGAAGATCGATCCCTTGGCGATGCCGAGTGCTGCCGCGATATCTCCTACCCGGGCTGCGTGATAACCCTGTTCCGCAAAGTGGCGCATGGCGGCGTCAATGATTCGGGCTCGTTTGCCTTCGGACCGGGGCCGGGGGGGCATGCTGCGGTAGCGCGGCGGAGAAACCAGGCTGCTTCCAATTCCACTCATATCTGACCTCAAGTCATAAGACTCTACAGAATTGTCGCGCTAATTTCAATTCTGTTTATCGGATGTTTGCGATAAAGTAGCTTGCTCGCGCGGGAAATCATAACTTCAGGTCACCTTCTCAACGTGTCGGCCGAATCCTCGAAAATCTACGACGCTATCGTGGTTGGCGGCGGCCACAACGGTCTTACCGCCGCCGCATACCTCGCCCGCGCCGGACTGACCACTCTCGTGCTCGAACGCCGCGAAATTGTTGGCGGCTGCTGCGTCACCGAAGAAATTGCTCCCGGTTGCCGCGTCTCCACCACCTCTTATATCGCCAGCATGTTGCGGCCAGAAGTGATTTCCGACTTGCGCCTCGCACGATTACGGACTGCGCATGGTTCCGTGCGACCCAGCCATTCAGGTTCCCTTCCCGGACGGACACGTTGTTCCCTGGTGGGCCGACCGCGACCGCGCAAAAGAAGAATTCAAAAAGATTTCTGCCAAGGATGCGGAAACGTTTGTCCAGGTCGATGATCGCCTGAAAAAGCTGGCACGCTATCTGCAACCATTTTTCATGGAGCCGCCGCCCGAGATTGACACGCGAAGCATGCGCGGATGGACAGACCTGTTTCGCGTTGGCTCGAAATTCCGCGGCATCTCCAGCGATGAAGTTTCGCAACTGATCTCTTTCCTCACCGGAAGCCTGGGCGAATTTCTCGATCACAATTATGAATCAGAAAAGATGAAGACCATGTTTCTTGCCAACAATGTCTACGGCAAGCATGGCGGACCGTATCAGCCGGGCACGGCCATCGGCTTGCTCTTTCACCTGCTGAGCGGCGGCGAGCACGAACTGCAAGGTTTCTACGGACACGTAATGGGCGGCATGGGTGCGATCACCCAGGCCCTGGCGGCATCGGGACGAAAACTCGGAGTCGAAATTCGCACCGCCTCACCGGTCGCGCACATCGATGTCCGCGACGGCCGGGCCCGTGGCGTGGTGCTGGAAGATGGTACCGAGATTCGCGCCCGCATCGTTCTCTCGAACGCCGACCCCAAGCGAACGTTCCTGAAAATGGTGGCGGAGTCCGAGTTGCCGAATGAGTTTTTGCATTCCATACGCGGCATCAAGATGGAAGGACCGTGCGCCAAGGTGAACCTCGTGCTCGACGCCGAGCCCCGCTTCACCGGCACATCTCCGAATGCCACCGCTCTCGAACGCACCTTCTACACCCTGGTCCCATCGCTCGCGTTTGCCGAACGCTGCTACGACATTGCCAAGTTCGGCGACATCCCCGAAGAACTCTGGGTGGATTGTGTCGTCTCCTCTAATGCCGATCCATCACTCGCACCCGCAGGCAAACACATCCTGACCTGCTTCGTGCAGTACGTCCCCTATCATCTGCGCGAAGGCAACTGGGACGATAACCGGGAACTGTTGGGCAATCGCGTAATCAAGAAGATCGCCGAATATGCGCCGAACGTCCCCAACGCGATTGTCGCGCGCCAGGTACTGACCCCACTCGATCTGGAACGAACTTACGGATTAACCGAAGGCAACATCTTCCACGGCGACCTCCGCCTCGAGCAGCTCTTCTTCATGCGCCCGGTTTCAGGATGGTCGCAGTACCGAACTCCCATCGATGGCTTGTATCTATGTGGCGCCGGGGCGCATCCCGGCGGCGGCGTCACCGGAGCGCCCGGCCACAACGCAGCCCACCAGGTATTGCGCGACTGGAAAAAGGGCAGATTGAAAGAGGCCGCCGCATGACCCAAAAACCTGAGAACCGAGAACCGGTACCTGAAAACTGGTGTTCACCTAATCAGATCCGCGCGCGGCCTGGAGTACGCGAATCATCCGAGGCTTTGGCATGAATTCGAGAATCGCGGCCAACGCTTCAACCGCCGATATCGTGATTCTCGGCGCCGGCGTCATGGGCGCGTCCATCGCCTTCCAGCTGGCGCAGCGCAAAGCGGGAAAGATCGTGGTCATCGACAAAGGCCACGTGGGACAAGGCGGCAGCGGACGTTCCTCGGCGCTGGTCCGTATGCACTATAGCTATCCACCGGAAGTACAGCTCGCACTGATTAGCCTGCAAATATTCCAGCACTGGCATGATGTAGTCGGAGCCGATGGAGATTTCCGCAAGACCGGATTTGTCCGCATCGTTCATCCCGGCGAAGGCGATCGCCTGAAACAGAATGTCGACATGCAGTACAAGCTGGGCGTAAACGTCAGACTCATTGATCGCCGCGAACTCAAAGAGTTGGAACCGGATTGGACGGTCGACGAAGTCGAGTTGGCTGCCTACGAACCCGATTCCGGCTACGGCGACGGTGCTGGAGTGGCGAATGATTTCCTCACCCGCGCCCGCGAGCTTGGCGTCGCTTACTTGTCAAAGACTCAAGCCGTAGACTTTCTCATAGAGAAAGAGCGGGTGCGCGGAGTCCGCACCGATCACGGAGAAATCGCCGCGCCCGTCGTAGTCGCCGCCACCGGACCGTGGACGCGGCCGTTGTTCCAGAAAATCGGAATCGACCTTCCGATTGAAACCGAGTATCACCAGGTTGCAATCCTCAAGAACGCTCCCGACATGAAAGGAGGTGGTTGCGCCTGCATCGATTCCGTAAGCGCGACCTACTTCCGCTCTGACGCACACGACAAATTTCTGATCGGAGATTTCTATGGACAACGTCCCGTCGATCCCGACAATTTCCCGCAACGCGCTTCGGACGACGACCTGGAAGAAATCATCGAGCGCGCCAGCCGCCGGATTCCGAAGCTCGAAAATGCCGAAGTCATGCGCGGAGTCACCGGCGTCTACGACATGACTCCAGACGCACGCCCGCTCCTCGGTGAAGTTTCGGGTATCGCCGGACTTCACATTTGCGCTGGCTTCTCCGGTATGGGATTCAAGATCTCCCCCGCGATCGGTCTGGTGATGTCCGAGCTTTTGCTTGACGGACGCGGCAAGACAGTCGACATCAGTTCGTTTTGTCCCGGCCGCTTTGCAGCCGGCAAACCAATCAAGGCCGAGTTCGAGTACAAAGACGACTAGCTTGTAAATTTTGTCATCCTGAGCGGAGCAGACCGATTCTGAAAGAATCGGCCTGCGGAGTCGAAGGACACCTACCGTCTATGTGTCGCCGACGTTCTCTGGATTTTTTCAGGTTAGGTTTCGCACGAATACGAAGCCGGCGACAAGTTCAGCCATAGGGTCCTTCGACTGTATTCCTGCTTCGCGAAGCGAAGTATTCACTTCGCTCAGGATGACATTGGGAAAATGATAGAAGATTTCGAAAGCTAAAAGGAGCGCACATGGCAAAAAAAGGAATTCTCGAGCGCCTGAAGGACGGTCCCGTCCTCGGCGATGGCGGCTACTTATTGGAACTGGAAAAACGGGGATGGGTGCGCGCAGGTCCTTTCACCCCAGAAGTGGCTTTGCTGAATCCCAATGCGCTGCGCGAACTGCATGTGGAGTTCCGTGAAGCGGGAGCGGACGTATTGCAGGCGCTGACCTTCTACGCCAGCCGCGACAAACTGGCCACCGTCGGCCTGGAGAACAGGCTCGACGAACTAAATCGGGCGGCCGTGCGCATCGCACGGGAAGTGGCGGGCGACAAGTGTCTGGTCGCAGGCAATCTCAGCCTTACCTGGATGTACGAGCCCGGCAGTCCGACAGCAGCCGATCGCGTTCGCAAAACTTTCGACGAACAACTGGCAGTCCAGGTCGATGAAGGCGTGGACTTCATCATCGGAGAAACTTTTTCCTTCCTGGGCGAAGCTTTGATCGCCGTCGAGCGTGGAAAAAAGAGCGGCCTGCCCGTGATGGTCACCATCTGCTTCGAGAATAAAGATGAGACCGCGGACGGCAAGTCCGCCGCCGAATCCGCCAAGGCACTGCTCGACGCCGGGGCCGATATCGTCGGTATGAATTGCCTTCGCCCCCCGGAGCACACACTGGGTTCGATGGAACAAATGCGCAAGGCAGTTTCCGGATATCTGGCCTGTCAGCCGGTGGCGTACCGCACCCCCAGGGACAAGCCGGACTTCACCAGCCTGCCGGAATTTCCGCTGGGGCTCGACCCCCTGCAACTCACCCGCAAAGAGATGGGCGACTACGCTCTGCGCGCTCGTGAAATCGGGATCAACTACATCGGTTCCTGTTGCGGATCGGTTGCCATCCACGTTCGGGAGATGGCGCGCGCGTTGGGCAAGCTCTCGGAAGACGGACGCATTTGGAAGAAGGGCGGGGAAAAACCCATGTCGGCCTACGAATATTACGGACACGACGAAAGCGCCGCAAAATAACCTTCAACGGAAACTAGAAAATGGGCCGGCCGCCCGGCTGGCCCACCGTACAGCTGGCACAAAATGTAGGTCCCGGGACCAACTATTTCGAACGGGCCAGCAGCGGCCGCCCGTCCGCGTTGCAACTAACATAGGGCACGCCCCGACAATGTTTGTCACCCTTTTGTCATTTTATTGTGAACCGAATGATTGGTTAAGCGAAGATCTTGAGCCGCGACGGTTGAGTGGCCATCGTTAATGCCGGTCGTAAGCAGGATTATCTGGCTCCGGAGAATCGTAATCCTTGCCGTACAGATTCTTATGTGGCGACGGCGCGCTGACTTCGGCGAGACGAAGTACGCCGAGCGTGGAGGTCGACTCCATGACTGTGACCTCCCGGGTCATCGCCTTCAGCGTTTCGGGCAATGCCGATTCGTACCAGACCCGAAGCAGGTACTTACCGCTGGGAACATGCGGAATCACAAGCTGGCCGCGCGCATCGGAAATGCCGTAGTAGGGCGTCTCCAGGGCAACCACTACGGCGCTCATTTCCGGATGAATGTTGCAGAAGATATAAGAGATTCCCGGCTTGTCAAAGTGTACGTCGCGTGTGCTGCCCGCTTCATACAACCCAAGATCGAAGCGCTTTCCTTCGAACAATGAAAACACATTGTGAAAAAAAGGATCGCGGTTGGGAAACGCCACTACCGCCCCCACCGGCACGACCAGCACATGCGGCTCAAAGCTTTTGTTTTTCTGTACCAGTCGCGGACTCTGAGTCGGATGAAATGCGGCAGGTGCTGTGGCAACAGCGGTCGGCGTAAGCCAAACCACTACGTGCCCGGCATCATGCGCTTTTGCGGTCTTGTCGCTGTTCACCAATTCGACCCGCCCGGTCAGCGTGACCTCCTGCGTCCGGGCAAAGCTGGCGCACAGAAAAACCAGGATGGCGCACCGGAATCCGTAAGAGGCGAAATTATTTCTCAAAATAGTATTCCCATCATCAGGTTGATCTGGTCGGCCGTAGGACTTCCCGCATCGATATCAAACGTCCTCAAGTGACGATATTCACCCGACAAAAGCAGGTCTGAACGAGGACGATAGATCACATTCAACAGCGCGCTGCGATTCTGCAGCAGGGGCGCGGGAAATCCCGGACTCGACGAAAAGCCTCGCACGTCAGCCGCAAAGGGATTGTCCAGCCCGAACGCGCCGTTGAATTCCAGCTTGCGGGTGGCGTTGAATTTCAACTGCGTCCATCCACCCACCGAATTCAGTGCCCGCAACAATTCTTGCGGACCGGGAGTGCCGCCGAATAAAACACTTCGTCCCACCCCACCGCCGAGACCGCCCAGCGCGCGGCCGCGATAGAATTCGCCGGTCAGGCTGACCCGCCGAGCCAGCGGAACACTCCAGTCCGTCATGGCGGCCCATCCGTCCACATTGCGGTCAAAACCCCAACTCTGGCGGCTATAGTAACCGGCTGCGCCGAGAGTCATGGGCATACCGAAAATGTTGTGGGTCCAGGCAGTGCGTGCAGCGTACGCGGGTTGACCGGAACTGTTCCCGGCCTGGGCGAAGGGCGCGAAAGTCGAAGGCAACTCGCCGGTGACGTTGTCCATAATGCCGCCCTGCACTGCGATGCTCTGGCCTTCCGACAGCTCGAAGCGGTGCTCGATGCGGACCTGAGGAATCCATCCCCAAAGGTTGCCCGCATAACTGAATGCCGGCATCGCCAGCGTAGCAAATGAAGTCGGCGAGAGTGGAGAAAAGAAAGAATTGTCTTGTCCGCCCACGATGGAGGTGTTCTTCCAATCCATTCGCACACTGGCGATGCGCAGCCGCGCCAGTCCGAAGTTGACGCCATTCGGAGTGTTCGGAGATCCGCCCGCAAAATCAAGTTGCAGATTCCCTGAGGTCCGGGCCCCAGCGAAGTGCGGACCAAAGACTTCGAGACCAATCTCTGACTGCCGCAAGCTGGCGCCAAAAGTTTGCCCAGACACATTTGGAATTTCCGGAATCGCCCACGTAGGGACGTCCTGACTATCCATGATCCCGCGATTACTGAACAGGTTCAGCAGCACAATCCCCGACAGCCGCATGCGATATTTCGACGCCGCCTCCACTTTGGTCTGATACTGGTCCTCCAGTTTGCTGCCCAGCAACTGGGAAGATTCTTCCAAAGTAGAAACACGTTCTTCCAAAGGAGTAGTTTGCGCTGGAACGGAGCTACTCTGATCGGGAGTCGCAGCCGCGGCGTCCTCTGCGGGACTGCGAGCCTGAAGTTCCTTGCGGAGTTGCTGCGTCTCGGCGCGATACTGCCCGGCTTCGGTACGCAACTCGACGACGGCATTCCGTAATTCCCGGACTTCGTCCTGAAGCTGGCGGACCGCCTCGGTCATCGCATCGGGAGGCGGAGCGGGCACTGTATCCGCCGTTTGGCCGAATGCAATTGCGCTTCCCGCAAGCAGACACAATCCCGTAACACCGGCTTTCCGAATCCGTCCAGCCAAACTCTTTTGGTTTTTCACAGTGGCCTCCGCAGAAAAAGCTTCCGAGCGCCTGCTCGCGCCGCCGTCGAACCCACCCTGTGGCGGCAAACTGAACCTCTGCTTTGGAAATGCTACTCCGATTGCGAATGTTCGGTGCGCGCCATCGGCGCTCGTCCCAAGTTCGCTTCGCCGGCTTCGGAATGTGAAGTCAGGGGAAGGAGCAAGCGAAAAGTCGTGCCTTCAGCCGACGTCTTTTCCACCACCACGTCGCCGCCATGGTCCTGCACAATTTTTTGCACCACGGTGAGCCCAAGTCCGGTTCCATTCTCCTTGCCATGACTGATAAAGGGCTCAAACAACTGGCCGCGAATCACTTCCGGAATGCCGCGCCCATTGTCGCTTACACGAATCTCGACCCCGCCCCGGACTTCGTTCAGTCCCACGTGAATCTGGCCAGCCTCGGGCACAACCGCTTCGCAGGAATTCAGCAGAAGATTATAGAGAGCGCGTTCAAGTTTCCTGGCATCGAACCATCCTGAACTGTTGCCCTGCTGTCCGAGCGTCATACGGATCGGGTGGAATTCGGGATGCGATCGAATCGCCGCCATCACGCGCTCGACCGAGTCCTTGACGTTTCCATAGGTCGGCCGCAACGACTCCCGGGTGCGTGAGAATTCCAGCAGTGAGTCGATAAGATCGGTCATCTGATTCACGGCGACTCGAACTTCCTGATAAAGCTCCTCGCGCTGATCAGAAGACAACCGGCTCTCGCAAAGGAATTCCGCATTGGCCACAATCGCCGCCAGCGAATGCCGCAAATCGTGCGAGATCGAACTGGCCATGCGCCCGATAGTGGCCAATCGTTCGGCTTCCAGCAATTCCTGTTGCGTCTTCTGCAAGCTGGCACGCATCCGGTTGAATGCGCCGGTCACTTCCGCCACTTCATCGCCGCCGCGGGCATCGAGAGCGTAGGTAAAGTCGCCCTTCTCCAGTGCCCGAACTCCCGCAACCAGATTTCCCAGCGGTCGTGTAAAAGTGTGCGATATAAAAAACACCAGCGCGCTGCCCCCGAGCACGGCGGCTAACCCCAAAGCCAGCAGAAGACGGTTGAGGCTGTCGAGAAATGCAGTCGCCTGATCGAAGGATTTAAGAACCGTCAGCCGCACCGACGGATTTTTGGCCCCGGCCAGTTCTAGCGAGGTAATAAGGAAGTGTTCATCGCCCAGTTGAATTTCTTCCGGGCCGGAACCTTCCATGACGGGCCGGCGAACCCGCTGGCGCCCCAGTTCCGATTCCTGCACCGGCGACAATGTGGTCTTCACCACCGCGTCGCCGTAATAAAACGCCACCTGGCTCGCCGCAATCCGCCCTACTTGAGAGGCCGTCCGGTCATCGATTTCGTAACCGACTACCAGAAACCCCAGCAATCGGTTCTCTTCGGCCGGGCCAAAATAAATTGGCCGCAGAAAAACTTCGTAAAGATGCTGACCGCCCGACCACCACTGTCCCGAGCTTTCATCGCTCAAGGTGCCAGCCAACGACGTCCTGGAAAATGCCTGCTGCGCCATGTCGCGAGTCAGGCCCGGAGACGCCGTGTGCAGAGCGACCACCCGCCCGCTCCGGTCCGCCAGAAGAAACAGATCGCTGCCCGCAAGCCTCCAAAGGCCGCTGGAAGCATCCTGAATTGTGGCTTCGTGTTGAGTTGTCATCAATGCGCGCAAGTTCGGCAAGTCCGCCAGAAGTTCAGCGGAATGGGTCAACGTCAGCTCGCGTTCGCGCTGGAAATTCTGGAAGGTGCTGACCGAATTGCGCAGGTCCGCGAAGATCTCCCGCCGCACCTGCTTCTGCACGCTGTGCCGCACCAGCAGAAGGCTGGTGCAAGTAAGTCCGGCGGAGATCAGCAGCATGGAGAGCAGAAACTTGCTACGCATCCGCAGTTTCAGCATGAGGGTTCTCCACTGCCGCCGGCTGGGCTTGCACTGAAACTAGCGCACAAACTTGTAGCCCATGCCGTGAACCGTACGGAAGTGTACCGGATTGGCAGGGTCCTTCTCCAACTTCTGTCGCAGCTTCAGAATGTGATTGTCCACAGTGCGCGTCGAAGGATAATTCTGATATCCCCACACTTCGTTCAGCAGTTCATCGCGCGAAATCACGCGGTCCGCATTGTGCATCATGAACTTCAGGGTCTTGAATTCCTGGGCCGTGAGCGCGATCGACTGGCCCTCCCGCATGATTTCCATCTTGATGAAATCCACTGAAATGCCGTCGAATGCATTGACCTCGGTCGTCCCGGATCGCGTGCTGCGCCGCAAAGCTGCCCGCACCCGGGCCAACAGTTCCCGCGGACTGAACGGTTTGGTCACGTAATCGTCCGCGCCCAACTCCAGCAGTAAGACTTTGTCGGAAACATCGCTGGCCGCACTCAGAATGATGACTGGGAGCGCCGGAGCCTCTTGTTTAATCTCCCGGCAAACATCCCGGCCAGATATAGCCGGCAATCGCAAATCGAGTACGACAGCGGACGGGGTCGCGGCCCGGCAAGCCTCCAGCGCCGACTTCCCGTCCGAGCTGATTTCCACGGCAAAACCTTCCGCTTCAAACAACCTCTTCAGTGCTTTCTGCACTGCCCGGTCATCTTCCACGACCAGAATCCGTTCCATCGCGCCCCCGGAATAAGGAACTCCAAAGCCAGGCATCGCCTCGCCACGCTGCCCCGCAGGACTACGGCTGCCTTCCAATCTGATCATAGTTCTTGCTCCGCCTCCCGACAGCAGAAGCCATTCCGGTCAAGCTTACTACCTCAGGACGGGATGTCCTGGATATGTAAAGCAGTGTTGACAATCTTTTTACAACTGGGAAACCTGCTGAAAATGCGGCTTTAAGGTAGCGCCGGCCTAGTGTGGGGCGGACACTCCTGTCCGCCGCCTTTGAACTTGATCTTGAATTTGATATTGACTCTGACAACAAACACTACTCAGCCACGAACAGATTCTCGGCAAAGGACCACTCCTGATCAATCCACTGCGCTTTGCAGAAAAAGCCTGCATCCCGGGCAATCTGGGAAATCTCTTCCGGGCAGTATTTGTGGCTGCTCTCCGTCCAGATCGTCTCGCCTTCAAGGAACGAAACCGTCATTCCCGCCTTGGCAATCGTGACCATCTGGTTCTCCCGCGAGCGCAAGTGCATTTCGACGCTACGAGCATCGGGATTGAACTTCGCCACATGCTCGAATTGCTCTAAAACGAAATCCGCGTCCAGTTCCCTATTTATACGCGCCAGCAGGTTCAGATTGAACGCAGCCGTCACGCCCACGGGATCGTCATAGGCCGCCAGCAACTGTGGAATTGGTTTTTCCAGGTCGGTGCCAAGCAGCAGTGAATCGCCCGGTTGCAATATGTGACGCACCTCCCGCAGAAACTTCGCTGCCGCAGGCCGGTCGAAATTGCCGATCGTACTCCCCAGAAACAGCACCAGCAGATTCTGGCCTTCGCGCCGCCGCGCCGCCACCTCGACCAAGCCATCCAGATATTCGCGCTCGAAGCCCACAATGCTGATGCTCTCGATATCGCCCAGTTCGCGTTCGCACATCGCCAGAGCGGTCGGCGAAATCTCGATGGGGAAATAAGAAACGTGTTGTCGCCGGCACAACGCTTTCAGCAGCCAGCGCGTTTTCTTGCCGCTTCCACTGCCCAGTTCCGCCACCGCCACGGGCCCGGGAACCTGTTGCACAATGTCGTACGCGTGCCGCTGCAACAGCCGTTCGTCCGCCCGCGTCAAACCGTACTCCGGAAGGACGCTGATGACCTCGAACAATGCCGACCCAACATCGTCGTATAGATATTTCGAGGGCAATTCCTTCTGCCCGCCCCTGGTGAGTCCGGCGCGTACATCCGAAGCAAACTCCAGTGCCGGATCGGCTGTAATGGCGTGCGTCAACATGAAATGCCCCTTTTGATTCATCTAATTCTCCACGCAGCGGAATCCAGCGTAAACATACTGGTAATGCGGCTGAAACCAGTTTCGGAAAGAACGTCGCAGCATTGAATTCGCAGTGCGGGCACTGCCGCCCTTCATCACGTAGTGCGCGCCATCGAAGAAATTTGCGGAGTATCCCGGATAAAACTCAAAAGCCTGAAAGCCGGCAAATGGGGCAAACAACGTGGACGTCCACTCCCATCCGTTTCCAATCAGATCGGCAACCCCAAAAGCGCTCTCTCCCTGTTGAAAGCCTCCGACCGGCGTCGGGTCCCAACTCTCGAAGTTGAAATTGCCGAATCTGAGATCGGGCGCTTCGCTTCCCCAGGGATAGAGACGCTCCGTTCCGTCGGGCGTGCCATATGCGGCCCGATGCCACTGCGCTTCCGTGGGCAACGCCTTCCCCAGCCAGCGTGCGTACGCACTGGCTTCCGCATGACTCACGTAAACGGGCCAATCGACCGGCAGAGGAACGTTCTCAAACATCGCCCGGTACTGCCAGCTGCCGTTCGCGCGATTCCAAAACACCGGATGCGAAATATTATTTTCGGTCTTCCACTTCCAGTCCGCATCACTCCAGAGAGCGCGGTTGTCGTAGCCGCCTGCATTCATGAATTGCAGATACTCGCGGTTGGTGACTTCGTATTGATCGATCGAAAACGCGGGCACTGCAATGGCGTGCTCTTCGTACTCGTTGTCCCAGCCAAACCGGTTCGTGTGACAACGCGCCAGTCCGAGCGTTGCCGATCCCGCCGGAATCTCAATCATCCGCGGCTCGACAGCCGGCACAATCAAGTCAGGGACGTGGGGCTTGGAAACCTTATTATCGAACGGCAATTGGTGCAGCATGTAAGCCAGCGTCTCCGCGTGCATCAACCGGTGCTCGATGGCCACGTTCAGCAGTTGGTCCGCCTGAACGTTTTCTCCCTCTGTCTTCCCAAACAAATTCGCGGAAGCCAGGCCGTCGTCCAGCGCCCGCCGGATCTGGCTCACATATTCACGCACCTGCGCCAGCGACGGCCAGTCGGAGGGTTGGTCAGTGGGCAGTCCGCCGTCTACAGGGTCAATGCCGAAAGCAAAAAGATTATCGAATTCTGAATGGAAACTCGTCTTCCCCAAAATGCGCTCGCGCAACAGGTTCCAATCGAAGGCTTCCAGATGTCCAACGTAGAAGACAATTCTGTGCCTCTCTGGAATCGGGCGCGCGTAAAGGAACTCGGGCCTGACGTGGTCGAACAAGCGGTCGGTCTCGGCGCGGGCCTGCTGAAGACGTTCAAGCAGTGCGTGCTGGACCTCGATTGGGTCCTGGGTTGCTAGCATTGCGACCTCCCGATTCACCGGCGACGAACAAACCAGTAAAAGCAGACTATTGAGATGATCGGGCAGCCAGAAAGTTGCTCAGCTTTTTAAGCGGAAGGAAGCGCTGCCAAAAAGACCTAAATGGCGGTCCAAAAAGACTTTTATGCTTATATTTGAGCTTGCCACGAACTACGCAAGATGGTAGATGAATTTCCCCATTTTGATCATGGGCTCGAATAGCTCGACCACTTGATACAACACCAGGAATGCCATGAAGTAAAACGAGGAAGGGTTTGCTTCCAGCAATTGCAGGCTCCAGTGAGTCAGAGGTCGGCGGATCCGCGGCAGATTTACCAGGCAAACCGGAATGATGCCAATGGCGGCGCCAGTAAGTATGTCGGTGGCGTAGTGTTCTCCCAAATACATTCGTGGCAGGCATATGAAGGCTGAGACATAAAAGAAGGCGAACCATCCGGCGCGCCTTGACGCGATGAATATTCCCGCAGCCATGGCAAAGAACAACACGGCGTGGTCGCTGGGAAACGAACTCAACTGCTTCCACTCCGCCGGGGTGACGCAGTGCGGGACGTGAAACGCCAATCGTGCCTCATTGAGCGGCCGCGGGCGAAAGGTGATGACCGTTAAAGTCTTCGCAATAATCAGGGCTGGAACACTGGCTATGAGCGCTCCCAACAGGACCTCGCGCTTGCGCCTCACGTCTTCGTCGTCAAACCAGAGCCACCATATCAGTCCCACGATGACGCCTCCCTTGAGCAAATTACAGTCGCTCAAGAAAGTGACAAATTCGTCAAAACGAGGGAACCGCTGCGCAAACTGATTGAGAAACAATGAGATAGAGGTGTCGAAAGAGTTCATGACAGATCGATTCTGCGCTCGAATCCAGACGAACCACTGGAGATGAAACATGTATTGGATACCAGATTGAATATCGAAGAAAGATGACTTTGGTGTTGCGGGCTGGTAACGGCAAATAGTTGGGAGGCTACAAGCGGAGCAGAATAAACACTGTCATCCCGAGTGAAGTCAAGGGACCCGCTTCCTGGCAAAGCTAAACCAGCGCCGCCTGATATTCCGCGTAAGCGCCCTTGAAGTCTGTAATCTGGTGATCGCCCTCAAAGTGCCAGACCCGCGTGGCCACTTCGTCGATCAGGTCTTCGTCGTGGGTGCATAAAAGTGCGGTTCCCTGGTAGCGCTGCAGGGCGATGTTGAGCGCGTTGATCGACTCAAGATCGAGGTGGTTGGTCGGCTCGTCAAATACCAGCACGTTCGGTTTCTGCAACATCAGTTTGCAGAAAATCAAGCGCGCTGCTTCGCCACCGGAAAGAACTTCCGTGCGCTTGTCTCCGTCTTCGCGAGGAAACAGCATCTGTCCCAGCAAACCGCGAATCTCTTCATTGGCCGCCCCCGGATCCCACTGATGCAGCCACTCGAAAGCCGTCATGCCAGGCTGGATGAGGGCCTTATGGTCCTGGGCAAAATATCCCACCGACGCTTCATGTCCCCAAATAACTTTTCCAGCGCTCAGAAATGGCCCTTCATATCCGCTCGTCTTACGCAACTCGGTTTCCGGAATGGTCGGAGAATTCGCCAGGATGGCGTTTAACAGAGTCGTCTTGCCCGCGCCGTTCCGGCCCATCAATGCGATTTTCTCCCCGCGTACGATGCTCGCAGTGAAACTCCGGACGACTTGTGCGTCGCCGTACGACTTGGTCACGCCTTCCAGTTCCAGAATATGTTTGCCGGAAGGCCGCTTCTGCTCAAACTTTAAATAAGGACGTTGAATGTTTGACCGCGCCAACTCCGTAACTTGGAGGCGTTCGACTTCCTTGCGCCGCGACTGCACCTGGCTGGATCGAGTGCCGGCGGAAAACCGCGCGATAAACTCGTTCAACTGCGAAATCTTCTTTTCCCGCTGCGCATTCTGCGATTCAATCTGCGATCGAATCTGTGTTTTGGCCACCACCATGTCGTCGTAAGTGCCGGTATAAGTAATGATGGTCTGGTAGTCGATATCTGCGATGTGCGTACACACCTTGTTCAGGAAATGACGGTCGTGTGAAATCACGATCACCACGCCGTCATATTCATTCAAAAAACTTTGGAGCCAGTGGATGGAGTCCAAATCCAGATAGTTCGTAGGCTCGTCGAGCAGAAGTGCCTGCGGATGTCCAAACAGCGCCTGGGCCAGCAGCACGCGCACTTTCTGTCCGCCCTGCAGTTCGCCCATTTTTCGTTCGTGCAAGGCGTCGGGGATATCCAGACCTTCAAGCAGGATCGCCGCATCACTTTCGGCGGTGTAACCGTCTTCTTCGCCGACAACACCTTCGAGTTCGCCGAGCTTCATGCCATCCGCATCGGTCATCTCAGGCTTTTCGTAAATCCGGTCGCGCTCTTCCAGCGCAGCCCACAGGCGCTTATTGCCCATGATCACGGTGTCCAGCACGCGATATTTGTCGAAC
Organism: Terriglobia bacterium; assembly: GCA_963795245.1. Lineage (GTDB taxonomy): Bacteria > Acidobacteriota > Terriglobia > Terriglobales > Acidobacteriaceae > JAIQFF01. The sequence goes on from CAWCHA010000004.1 coordinate 695,179, forward strand.
GCAAACTGGTCCTGACTCAAAACACCCAGCTTTTTCGGACGCACCACAGTCCCCTTCTGGGGCTCCAGTTCGCCGTTCAGAAGATTCATAAACGTAGATTTGCCGGCGCCGTTCGGCCCCGTCAATCCATAACGCTTCCCCGGCGTAAACGCGGTGGAAACCTCGTCAAATAGAACTTTGGCGCCGTAGCGCATCGAAACATTACTGACTGAAATCATGGTCTTTTAAGGGAACTGCGGGGAAAATTGCCCAAAGGCGAGGACGCAGCTTCTCTAACAAGAATATCACGAGGAAGGCGATAACCAAGACCCAGCCGGATGCCGGGCGCCCCGTGTTTCGCGCACCTTGCGAAACCTGGGATTCCACAGTCCATGCGCTGAGAGGCCGGGTGCCCACCCTCGTCGCGTTCTATGCGACAGGGTGGGGATTGCATGGCCCATCCGCAACGCCCCACACTAAGGCTTCTCCCACCGACCCGATTCAGCCGACCGGAAAATGGCCTCGATCACAGCCATATTCTTGATTGCATCCTCGAGCGTCCCCGGCACTTCACTCCCCTCAATCACAGCCCGCGAGAAAGCGTCGCCTTGCTGCGTGTACTGGTCGCACATCGGAAAGTCTTCGCTTTTAATCCCGCTCCCAAACACATCACGCCCGTCGTCGATAAAAATTCTGCACGGACGATCCGGCGGAGCATTAAACGGAATCTCAATTTCGATGCGCCCCTTGGTCCCGAAAAATTGACTACGCTGATAGGGTACGAGCTGCATGCCGCACGTAAACGTAGATTGTCCCGAGGGAAAATCCAACATGGCCGAAGTCAGGCGATCCACCTTCATCTGCGGATCGCGCTCGACCAGTCCCAGCACTCGCGTAGGCTCTTCCCCGAAAATAAACCGCGAAGTATTAATGGGATAGCAGCCAACATCCATCACTGCGCCTCCGCCATATTCAGGAATATTGCGAATATTTTTGGGATCGTTATTGAAGTAACTGAAAAATCCGGTGGCTGCGCGCAATGGACCGATCCGCCCCGACTTTACGAGTTCACGAACGCGCAACCATTGCGGATGCGTCCGCACCATGAAGGCTTCGCCGATTTTCACCCCGGTGCGGTCGCGCACCGCCAGCAGTTGCCGCGCTTCCGCCACCGACAGGCTCAGAGGCTTCTCGCACAGAACGTGCTTGCCCGCCTCCGCCGCCTTGATCGACCATGGAACGTGCAGGTGATTGGGTAACGGATTGTAGATTGCATCGATCTGCGGATCGGCCAGCAGCTCTTCATAGGACCCGTAGGCTTTAGCGATACCAAGAGACCGAGCCGCCTCTTCCGCTTTGCCGCGGTCGCGTGAGGCAATCGCCCTCACCTCACACCACTGGCCCTTCTGCATTCCGGGGATTACTTTCTTTAAACCGATTTTGGCCGCACCCAGAACACCCCATCGAACTTTGTTTGCCATGCCCGACATGATAGCCGGAAACTTTGCACCCGCAAAACGTCACCCTAATGACCAGCCGCCACCACTACCCACGTGGGGACAACCGCCCCCGGTTATCCAGTCGAGCGCAGCTCGACAGAATTGTTCGCATTGGGATTGCGTAGTGTCATTCCCCGACAAATGAAGTCGGTCCCCACATAGTAGTGACGAACTCCGAACCAGCAAAAAAAGACCTGGGTCAAACTGCCGATTCACAGGTTATCCTTATTTCATGCCGCTCCAAGCTCCCGCCCGAGATCAGCAGTTAGTCCAGATTGTGAATTCAGCACTCGCCGACGCGTTTCAAAAAAGCGCCAAGTGGCTGGCCTGCAAGCCGGGCTGCTCGCAGTGTTGTGTCGGAGTCTTTGCCATCAACCAACTCGACGCCATCCGCTTGAGAAAAGGATTGGTCGACCTCGAACAACAAGATCCTGCCCGAGCACATCGCATTCGCGAACGGGTAAAAGCCTCTGTCGCGCGCCTTTCCCCGGAATTTCCAGGAGACACAACCACAGGGCTGCTGAACGAAGATGAATCCGACGAAGCCTGTAAACAATGGGACGGCTACGCCAACGACGAGACCTGCCCAGTCCTCGACCCCGAAAAAGGCACCTGCGACCTCTACGAAGCGCGCCCCATTATTTGCCGCACTTTCGGTCCCGCCCTGATGTCGGAAGATGAATTAGGACACTGCGAACTTTGCTATGTGGGCGCCTCAGATGAAGAAGTGGCAGCCCACGAGATCCACCCCGACCCGGATCACCTGGAAGCAGCCGTAGTAAAAGAACTGGAAGAAACCACAGGCGCCAAAGGAGAAACCATCATAGCCTTCGCGCTAGCCGTTAGCTCCTAGCCCTTAGCAACAGCGATGTGGGGAGGGGATCGTGCGGGGACGGGCGCCCCGCCCGTCCAGGCCGTCCGAAGGACGGCAAGGTTTTGCCTTTCTCAGCATTGACCGAGCCGGGCCAGCTAAGAGCTAAAGCTAAGCACTGCCCTTCTTCTTCTCCAACTCACTCCATCGTGCATAAAATTCATCGACTCGATCCTGAGCCTCTTCCATCTCCGCATGCGCCGCCAGCAGACGAGGCCCGTCACTGGCGATTGCCGGATCTTCCAACTGCTCCCGTTTCTCTTGTAGTACTTTTTCAGCCAGCGCAACGCGCTCCTCAATCGTGGCGTATTCGCGCGCCTCAAGATAGGAAAGCCTGGTCTTTGCGGACGACGCTTCTCCGGAACCTGCACTCCTTGGAACCGAACGAACAGCATCCTTCGCCGACTGCCTGCCTTCAGCCTGCCAAATTTCCCATTGCGAGTAGTCGGCGAAACTCTCCGCACCGCCCTGTCCCATCCAGACCAAGCACAATCGTGGACACACGATCCAGCATGTAGCGATCATGCGTTACCAGCACCAGCGACCCGCGAAACTCCAGTAAACTTTCTTCCAATATTTCGAGCGTCGGAATATCGAGGTCGTTGGTGGGCTCATCCAGCAGAAGAATGTCAGCGGGCTGAAGCATCAGTTGCGCAATCAGCACGCGCGCCCGCTCTCCTCCCGAAAGTCGCTCTACAGGTTGATTAAGCTGCTCTCCTGTAAAGAGAAACTTTGCCGCCCACGACGCCACATGGACCACCCGGTCCTGATAGATCACCGAATCGCCCTCGGGAGCCAGCGCGCGCCGCAGAGTTACATTGGAATCGAGTTCGCGAGTCTGGTCGAAATAGACGATACGCAGCCACTCGGCGCGTTGAATCTCACCTCCGCCCGGCATAAGTTCGCCGCGCAACAGGCGCAGCAGCGTGGTTTTGCCGCTGCCATTCGGTCCCACCAGGCCTACCCGCATTCCGGCAGTCAGCACGAAATTAAGTTTTTCGAAAAGCGTCCGCGGTTCACTCTTATCGACCGCAATCTGGTAAGACAAGTCTTCCAGTTCGATCAGCCGCTTCGTCTTGCGATCGCTTGCCGTGAAATCAATCTGCGCCGTAGCCGTCCGTGTTCTCGAGTTCAGGTCCGCGAGATCGCCGATCAACTCGTTGGCTTTGCCGATACGCGCTTTGGACTTCCTGGTCCGTGCCTTGGCTCCCCGCCGTAGCCACTCAATCTCGTTATGGACCAGGTTCTCCAGCGCTTCTTGACGCTTCGATTGCGCGTGCAGGAACTCTTCTTTCTTCTCCAGAAAAGTTGTGTAGCTTCCCCGCACTCTCAGAATCCCATCGGGATACACCCGGCTCAACTCCGCCATGTCGGTCGCGATGTTCTCCAGGAAATAACGGTCGTGACTGACAATCACGCTGGCAAACGCTGCCTGCGCCAGCACTTCCTCGAGCCATTCGATCCCCGCGAGATCCAGATGATTGGTAGGTTCGTCGAGCAGCACAATGTCCGGCGCCTGCACCAGCGCCTCAACAATCGCCAGGCGCTTTTGCCATCCCCCGGAGAGAGATGCAGCTTCCGCCCCAAGGTCCTCGAAGCCGGCGCGGCCAAGAGTTTCCGCAAAGCGCGTCCCGCGCTCCGTCGAGTGAACTTTTCCCTGCTCCATGGCGTCTTCGGCCACGGACCGCACCGTCGCTCCGGCCTTGAACTGCGAATCCTGCTGCACATAGCTGACCCGCAGCCGCTTGCGAAACGCAACTTCGCCGCTGTCTGGATCTTCGTCTCCCGCCAGAATTCGCAGCAATGTAGATTTGCCCGACCCATTGGGGCCGATCAGACCAATGCGGTCGCCTTCAGTGACCGTAAAAGACACATTCTGAAAAAGCGGGTTGGCCCCAAACGCCTTGGAGATTCCCTGAACATTAATAATGGGCGGCAACGGCTGGCAGTCTCCCTGAAAGTGGTGTGTATTCAGGTTAACAGGGAAACGCAAACCCAGCAGGGACCACATGGGGACAGCCGCCCCGGTTGTCCAGGTCGAGCGAAGCTCGACGAAGTGTTTCCTGAAAAACAACCGAAGGCAAAATCAGGAACTGAGAACCGGGAACTGACAACTGAGAACCAAAAATGGAAACTGGAATTTAACCCTCTGCACTTGGCAAATCACCACAACGTTTCCCCAACCCATGGACGGTGCTACTTCACGAACGTCAACCCATGCGGCACCATATGAGGAAACACATACGCATACAGCATCACGATAACGCCGACGATCGCGCCCAGCGCCACCGAGTGCCACATCACAAAACGGAAGATCATGCCCTCGTTGCCAACCTGGTTGGTCGCCGCCGTCGCAATCGTGATGGATTGCGCGTCCACCATCTTGCCCATGACTCCGCCTGCACTGTTCGCCGCACACATTAGCACGGGATCGATGCCAAGCTGTTGCGAAGTAATGCGCTGCAAACTTCCAAACAGCGCGTTGGACGACGTATCGCTTCCCGTCAGCGCCACTCCAAGCCAGCCCAGGAAAGTCCCAAAGAATGGATAAGCCCAGCCCGTCCTCGTGAACGCCAGGCCCAGCACGGCATCCAGCCCGGAGTAGCGGGTCACGTAGCCCAGACCGAGCATGAAAGAGATAGCAACCACCGCCAGGCGCATGCGGCGCAGCGTGTGCCAGAAAACTTTCGCCAGCCCGGTTGGTGACATGCCCAGCAGCAGTCCCGAAAGAATAGCCGCCAGAAAACACCCAGTCCCCGTCGCCGACAGCCAGTTGAAGTCATACCGCGCCGCTTCCGCGGTCGGCTTCACCACGACAGGAACAGCACGATAGACAGCATTGTGAAGATACGGCACATCCCAGCCCGGCGGCCCGGGTCGGACTGTGCCGTCCGATTGCACCACCTTGAATGATGGGGTCGTGGCTCGGTTCAGCGCCAGCTTGACCGGCGGCAATCCCCAGACCAGCACAACACTCGACAGAATCGCAAACGGCATCCAGGCTTTCAAAACTCTGCCCAGCGGGTATGACCGGAATTCCTTATTCTTGTCGAAATCTTCTGCCGCCCACTCGCCTCCGAACGAATCCTCGACTCCGTCGGCTGGCGAAGACGTTGATTTTTTCTGGTCGTCATAATCGAAGCGCCAAATCTTCCGAGGCTTCCAGAATTTGAGAAAGACAATGGCACTCAGAATCGAAATAACTCCACCCATGATGTCGACGAGGCTGCTGTCCACGTAGTTCGACCAGAAAAACTGGGTGAGTGCGAAAGAAATACCCACCACCAGGATGGCAGGCAGCACTTCAAACGTTTCTTGCCAGCTCACCATGGTGCGGACCAGCCAGAGCGGCACGATCGCGGCAGTGAATGGCAGAATGCGCCCAATGGTGGCGCTCAAATCCGATTCCGGCAGGCCGCTGGCCGCAGCCAGCGTATGGATCGGAATCCCGATGCTCCCCCAGGCCACGGGCGCGGTATTCGCGATCAGATTCAAAGCCGCGGCGTGGAACGGACGGAAGCCCAGCCCAATCATCAGAGCACCCGCGATTGCCACAGGCGCCCCGAACCCGGCTGCGCCCTCGATGAACGCGCCAAAACAGAACGCCACCAGCAACACCTGCAACCGGCGGTCGGCGGTGATTCCCGCCACTGACTCCTTCATGATTTCGAATTGTCCGGTTTCGACGGAAATGTCGTAGAGAAAAACCGCGGCCAGTACGATCCATGCGATCTTGAGCAATCCAAACGCGACGCCGTAACCAAAACTCGCCGCCGCAAGGATCACTGGCATCTTGAAAAACACGACGGCCACAGTCGCCGCCGTCGCCGCACCCGCAATGGCACACCAGTGCGGCTTGAGCTTCACTCCAACCAGCAATCCAAACAACACAAAAATAGGAAAAGTTGCGACCAGCGTAGAAAGCCACCAGCGCCCGAAAGGATCGTAGACTTGCGTCCAGTGCACGAACTTGGCCTCTTTCAGTACCCGCCTATTCAGGTTTTTCTTCGTGTACCTTCGTGTCCTTGGTGGTGAATGATTTTCACATGAGCAAAAAGGGTTTAACCACCAAGGACCCGAAGGAAAACCCTCTCACCCCCAGTTCGCGGGAACTTCCACATACGATCGGTCCAATGCTGCAATCGACGTAACGCCCAGCAGTTTAAGCGTGCGGTCTACATCGGCTCTCAGGATTTCGAGAGCTCGAGTGACCCCCGCCTCGCCCGCCGCTGCCATCCCGTAGGCATAGGCGCGGCCGCAGAGAACCGCCTTCGCGCCCAGACAGATGGCTTTGACGATATCGGAACCGCGCCGAATGCCGCCATCCATCAGCACTTCAGCCTGCCCGCCGACTGCTGCCACGACTTCGGGCAGCGCTCTCAGTGACGGAGACACGCCATCCAACTGGCGTCCGCCGTGATTTGAGACCACCACCGCGCTGGCGCCTTCATCCACGGCGCGGCGGGCGTCGTCGCCCGTAAGCAAACCTTTGATCACAAGAATGCCCGGCCACTGTTTGCGAATCCAGACCAGGTCCTCCCAGGTCACCGCCGAAGAAGCCAAGGCCGCACCGACATCAACCAACTCCATCGGCCCAGTCCCGGGCAACACGACATTCGGCAGTTTAGATAGCCCGCCGTCGAGCAGATAACCGGCAATCCATCCCGGGCGCGCCAGCATTTGGGGAAGAAATGGAATTTTGTCCAGAACACTGCCGCCCAACAGCTCTTTCATGCCATTGCGGAGATCGCGTTCACGCAATCCCGCCACAGGCGTGTCGATGGTCACCACCAAAGCTGCGCAGCCAGCCACCTTGGCCCTTTCGATCACAGCTTCGGAAGCCTCGCGTCCGCCGATCAAATACAACTGAAAGCACACCGGCCCGGAGGATGCCGCCTTGACGTCTTCGACGCGGTGACCGGAAATCGTCGAGAGTATGTACGCCGTGCCGGCTTTACCCGCGGCTCGCGAAGCGCCCTTTTCGCCATCCGGATGCATCAGCCGGCTGTATCCAATCGGGGCCAACAAGGCCGGAAAGGAAACATCGAAGCCCAGCACGCGCGTCCGTAAATCGCACTGGGATACGGATACGGCATAACGCGGACGGAACGTAACGTCATCAAATACGCGAACGCTCTCGCGCAACGTGACTTCACCGTCGGCTCCGCCGTCCAGATAATCAAAGACGGGACGCGGCAACCGTTGCTTCGCCAGAGGCCGGAAGTCGCCAATACTGACTACGTGCGGAGATGCCACCGCGCGCGCCGACCTGCTCATCGCCTGTTCCCAGTACTAGAAACCATTCGCGCCATGCCCGCCTCCGATTCAACAACAGGATTATCGAAACACGCGATTATACAGGCGCGAGCAACCATTGGCAGGATCTTCCGCGTACCCTTACCATCGCCCCTCGCCAAGCCGCAAAGCGGCGCAAGAATAGAGCCCCGAGCGTAAGCCCCGGGTGGCTAAAAGGGACGATCAGAGCCCCGTAGGGGCGGAAGAAACAGGAGCCACCGGTGTGTACTCTGGCGCCGCTTCGCGGCTGGACGAGCTCACCCAGACCCTTCGCAATCTCAGCATCACGCCATCGCGGAAGCACGATGTCACCTCGCACTGGATTCCCACAGCACACAATCTGTACTGTCGTACCGGATGGTTTGCGCCATGATCCGCTCGCCCCGTTCCCTCCGCTTCTTGCTCCTCGGTATTGCAATCGTAGTACTCCGGTGCTTCGCCGCTGCGCAAAATCCCGTCAGCCGTCCCACACGGTTTGCCACAGAGTACGACTGGTCGATGAAGCCTGCCGAGCAACTCGGACAGCCGGGAAGTCATACGATCAATTTCGCCGCGTGCCCGCCCGGAGTGAAGGGTAACGAGCCAGAATATTGGATCCTCGTGAATGGCTCCGAGCCGGCCCGGGTGACCGGGGGAACCTGCGCCGGCGACGGACGTCCTGGAACTTTGAACTTCACCAGCCCGCGCGCGCTCGCCGCAGGCGGGACGATTTCCAGCGCTTCGGGAGGATTGCAGGAAGCCATCATCGCCGCGCGCTACGTTCCGACGAATCCTGCGGGAACTCCACAATCTGGCGTGGTCGTAGTGCCGCCGAAGGAATTGAAGCTCTTCGCGCGAGTTTCAATTCGCGCCTCGAACCTCACCGTGGATTTCTCGGGCTCGATCATCGAATGCTGGATGAACGATACCTGCATCTTTATCGGCGATCCCACAAACGCCAACCTTTATCAGGACATCACGGTAATCAATCCGCGCGGGCGCCCCACGGTTGCCCACGGTGAAAGCCCTTTCATCGAAGTCAACTCCCAGAAGACTCGGCTCTTCAATGTCTCCACCAGAGTTGCGCTGGCTGGCGGAACCTTTGGCAGCTACGTGCAGGTAGACGATGACGAGTCCTTTCTTCTCGACGGTCTTGATACTGCTCTGGGCAATGGCGGCATACGCTGCGATTCCGCCATCTGCAATCCTGCCGTCTATGCGCCCGGATCGTTCCGCAAATTCCCCGGCGTCGGCTGGTTGAAGCATCTGAACATCTCGCTGCAATGCGGAGGCAACGGTGTCGACTGGCAGGCTGGCAACACTTTGCGCATTTCCGACAGCGTCATTCAGGGATACGCCCAATACGGCGTGCGCGCAGGCGTGCGCCGCGGCGGTTACGGCGGCTTCGAACTGACGAATGTTTATGAAGAAGTCGGCGCCTGCGCCAATCCCATGGGCAGGTTTGGCCAGGCTGGAGTGATCGCGCAAGGCAGCACGGTGAAAATCCAGGGCGGAGAAGCTCCCAACGGGAACATGCCCCATTTCGCCGCAACCGGACAAACCGACTACCGCTACTACATCGTGGCGCGCAATCCGAAGTTTGGAACCTCGAACCCTCTGTACGCGGGCCGGGCCATGACCAGCGGCACCGGCAACATCGTGGTCATCACACCCGAAATCGCCGGTGCCACCACCCTCGACCTGCTGCGAGTGACCGCTATCTCCGGACAGGTTCAACAAGCGCCTTTTGGAACTGGGAACTACGCGGTGCAAACCAACGTCGCGCGCACTTCCGCCTGCGCCAACGGCGTCTGCACTTTCACCGACACTCAGGCTGCGCCCCACTCCTACAAAGTTGAGATGCCAACCTATTTTCCATTACTCGACTTCTGGCCGGGCAATCTGGTCTTGAGTTCGAGCGGAGATTCTGGCAGCGTCCTCTCCGGAGCCCGCGCCTTCATGGATAGCGCGCCCTCCAACGTAGTCGCCGTGCAAGGCGCAATGGCGCCTGCGTTGATTTCCACGAATTGCGATTCCCTTTCCGGATGGACCCCATTGTGGTTGAGCTGCTATTCAGCCATGGCGCCGTCCGTCTTCTATGAGCAGGGAGCATTTCTGATGGCGGTAAAACCCAATGCGGACGGCGGCCTTCGCACCAACTTGAAAGGCAGAATGAATTTTTCGTCGCTGGGAACCGGCCCCGGACACATCATCACGCTTTCCGATTCCAATTTTCAGAAAACCATCGCCACCGCCAACAACCGCCCGACGAACGACGCGAATGACGCCTTCATCGGATACGATCAGGGCGACGGCAACCCGGCCAATATCGGAATTAGTTTCGGTGCGCCAAAATCCATTTCGAACTACATCGGCAATCCCGGCGATGGAAAGAAATGGCTGGAACGCCTGACCGCAAATATGAAGACGTTCACCGTCCCAGTCTCGATTCCCTCCGTTCCGCCCCTCCACACCTCCGACCCGTGCGCCGCTGGAACCGAAACCTGGGATTCCAGCTTTATCTACGTCTGCGTAGCCAAAAACACATGGAAGCGCAGCCCGCTGTCATCCTGGTAATAATTTAATCTTGTCATCCTGAGCGGAGTAGCTCAGGCAAAGGGGTCATCCTGAGCTTGCGAAGGATCTAGCTCGGGGCGGATATGAAATATGGCGTGCGAATGGTGGCTTTAAACACCCGCGGAGACAGCCTGGGTCTTTACAGGTAACGGCCCATTGCCCGATTGATTCACTTTCAAAAGCAAATCCGATATCACCTGATGGTCGGCGGGCTTCGAGAAGTAATACCCCTGGGCAAACCCGCAGTCCAGGGCCTTGAGCAGATTCACGTGCTCTTCCGTTTCGGCTCCCTCCGCCACCGTCGCGAGTCCAAGCGTCTGGGCCAGCATGACGATGACCTGAACAATCTTGTGACTCTCCACATCGCTGTCCATCTGGGAGATAAACGCGCGATCGATCTTCAGCGAATCCACCGGAAATTGTTGCAAGCGGCTAAGCGACGAATATCCGGTTCCGAAGTCGTCCACACTCAGGCGCACCCCAAGAGACTTGAGTTCAGCCAACACCAATGACGCTTTTTCCGGCTCGCGCATCGCGATGGTCTCGGTAATCTCCAATTGCAAATGCCTGGGATCAAGGCCGGTCTCAGCGAGAATTTCCGAAATCCCTTTCGCCAGATTGGGATGCGCAAACTCCTTTGACGTAATGTTCACGCTCATGCTCAACTGAGGATCGGCGGGAAATTGCGCCTGCCACAGCCGCAACTGTTCACAGGCCTCGCGCAGCAGCAACCGGTTCATCGGAATAATCAGTCCGGTCTCATCCGCCACCGCAATAAATTCCGCGGGAGCGAGCAGGCGCTCGCCGCGCTGCCAGCGAGTCAATGCTTCAAATCCGGTGATTCTGCCGGACTTCAAGGAAACGATCGGCTGGTAGTGCGTCCGGAATTCCCCCAGTTCCAATCCTTTGCGCAGTTCCGTCTCCAATTCGAGACGCCTCACCGCGCCTTCGTGCATGGCGGTATCGAACACTTCGCATCTCGCCTTGCCGGCCCGTTTGGCGCGATACATCGCGATGTTGGCGTCGCGCAATAGGTCCTCGGCGTGGGCGCAGGTCGGAGTGCTGAAAGCGATTCCAACGCTGGCATGCACCACAATTTCGTATCCCTGCACGGTGAAGGGAATCGACAGCTTGCCCTGAAGACGTTCCGCCACCCGAATAGCGTCGCTTGGATTCCGCACATCTTCCAACAGGATCGTATATTCGTCGCCGCCCAACCGGGCCAGGGTGTCATCCCTCACCGGTTGGCCCTGCTGCGGACGCGCAATGGTATCCACTTCGCGCAACGAAGCAGTCAACCGTTTGCCAATCTGAATCAGTACTTCGTCTCCCACGATGTGCCCGAGGCTATCGTTAAAAACCTTGAACTCATCGATATCGATAAACAGGACCGCGAACTTGTAATCCGTGTGCCGCTTGGAGAGCACCAGAGCGCGCTGCAACCGGTCGAGAAACAAAGTGCGGTTGGGAAGATTGGTCAGGCCGTCATGAAACGCATTGTGAGCCAGCATCTCTTCGGCGCGCTTGCGCTCGCTGATATCACGGTTCACGATCACCAGTTTTTCAGTCTTGCCTTTCACGTTCACGATGGCGCTGGAAGTCGATTCCAGAATGCGCCAGGAGCCATCTTTATGGCGTATCCGGTACTCCAGTCGCTGCCCCTCTCCGGTCGTGCGTGCCTTGTGCGCCGCTTCCAGCACCCGCTGCCGGTCATCAGGATGCACTTGCTCGATCGACGAGGTGGTTTTCAGTTCCTCGTCCGAATATCCCAGGACATGCTGGTACGCCGGACTGTTGTAGATCCGCTGGCCTGCGCCGTCTACCACGGCAATCATGTCGGCCGCGTTCTCGGTAATCAGTTGGAAGAGCTGGTCGCGGTCGGCCAATTGCCGCCGGATGCGTTGCAACTGCAAATGCTGGTAGAGCGTGTAGATATCAAACAGCAGTACGACGCACGCCAGTCCGCGGACCCACTCCTTGAGCTGCGTCCAATAAGTACCGTCGGTGGGCTGTGACTGGAAGTAGGTTAACGAAACGATGCCGAAGGTCAGCACCAGAGTGACGAGGACGGCCAGACCCCATAGCCACCACTCGCGTCCCTCGATTTGAAACCTCTGGGTCGGAGTCGGTGCGGGCTTCTTCTTCGTAGTTTCTGGGAGTTGTTCCTGCGTCATACACCGGCCGGGGTCGCGATTGCGCCACCAAAGAGAATTCTAGACCGCTGGTATCTGGAAGAAAGTTACCGAAGTTTAGCGCTTGTAATGAAGAACTTGAGTGGGAGCCAGCGGCTAATGCAGGCGACAACAACAAGCCATGTGGGGGTTTTGCCTTCTCGACCATCAGCGGACACGATCCTCAAAGTCGATCTCAATTTCTCAAGCCACCACCTCCCGCGGCTTCGATCCCAGCAATGAATAAAACACGATGTAAATGTAAGTGACCAGCGGGATCGTATAAGCCAGCGCCAGACTGCCCGATCTCACGGAGATCAATCCCATAATTGGCGTCAGCACAGCTCCGCCGACGATCGCCATCACCAGCAACGAGCCGCCGATTTTCGTATTGGGACCTAGACCCTTCAGACCCAGCGCAAAAATAGTTGGGAACATGAGCGACATGAAAAAGCTGGTAAGGAAAAGACACCACAAGCCGATCCATCCCGGCCTCAACACTGCCATCCCTACCAGCAGGAAGTTGGCCACGCTGTAACCCGCCATGAGCTTGTTGGGAGGGATGAAACGCATGATGTAAGCGGAGACAAATCTCCCCACCCCGAACGCTGCCAGAGTTCCCGTAAGGAAGTATCCCGCCACCTTCTCCGGTTGATGCGTATATTCCTGAACGTACTGAATAAAATAACTCCACGTACCGACCTGCGCGCCGACATATAAGAACTGCGCCAGCACCGCCAGCAGGAAGTGGGGATAACGGAACAGGTCTCGGAAGCGACCGTGGTCGCCTCCACTGTTTTCATGTTCGCTTTGGATGCTGGGGAACTTCGTGCACAGAATGAGGACCGCCCAGATCAATGCAATCACGCCAATCACGAGGAACGGTTTGACCACCCGGAGTGTTTCGGTCCGCAGATACGCTTCGTAGATACCCTGTGCCTTTTGGGCCGCCACTTCCTGCGGTGTCAATTCAACTCCGGAAAAAATAAAGACGGTTCCGATTAGCACGCCCGTAATCGACCCTAGTGGGTTGAACGCCTGAGAGAAATTCAGTCGTCTTTCCGAACTCTCCGGATCTCCCAGTTGCGCGATGAACGGGTTCGAAGCCGTTTCCAGAAACGAAAGGCCGCTCGCGATTACGAACAATGCCAGAAGAAAGAATTCGTAACGTCCGATGATCGCGGCCGGCCAGAACAGAAATGTGCCCAACGCATATAAACAAAGACCGGTGACAAATCCCGCCTTGTACCCGACCTTTCTCATCATGATCGCCGCGGGCATGGCCAGCACGAAATACCCGAAGTAGAACGCGGACTGCACCAGCCCCGCTTGCGTCCGTGAAATCGTGAACGACTTCATGAACTGGCGAATCAGCACGTCATTCAGGTTGTTCGGGATTCCCCACAGAAAAAACAGCGCGGTCACCAGTATGAAAGGAAGCAGGTGCCCCGCCGGGAAGAGCCGGTTTCCGTGCTGGTCATTCGTGGACGCAGATTCTGAGACAGGCATTACCGCCTCTTTCTCAAAGCTTCATTGCCAAATTCCCGCCAGCGTACTGGAAACATAAACTGGAGACATAGAGATGATCAGGACAAAAACAAATGGCCTCGTACCGGACGACGGACCGGAAGCCAACGATACCTGAGCGTTTAAAGGTCAACATTGTGCCATAAAGCAAGGCGGGCCATGGTTTGACAAGCGCTTTAAATTTTGATGGACTGTTCTTCAGTCGTGATTCAGAAATGAGCCAGACGCAGTCTCGATTTCCCTCTCCTCCTCTATCCTTATGGAAAGTATGAAAGTGCGCCTCTGATGCCAGCCCGCGTTTTGAAACTCGATTCCAGGGACAACGTCCTCATCGCTCTCGCCGACCTGAAGCAGGGTGAGCAGATTCCGTTCGAAGGCCAGACCTACCAGTTGGTTTCAGATGTACCCGCGAAGCATAAGTTCACCACAGGAAATCTTGCTGCCGGCGATGGCGTGATCATGTACGGCGTGCTGGTGGGATCGGCGGTGAAGCCCATACAACGCGGCGAACGGATTACGACCAGCAATGTGCAACACCAGGCAACGGATTTTCACCAGAAGTCCGGCGAATATCATTGGACCGCCCCCGACGTTTCGCGCTGGAAGCAGCGCACCTTCCAGGGATATCACCGCCCCGATGGACAAGTGGGAACGCGGAATTACTGGATCGTAGTTCCGCTGGTGTTTTGCGAGAACCGGAATATCGGTGTCCTGAAGCAAGCCCTGGAAGAGGAACTGGGTTTCGCGCCATCTCAAGTCTATCGTCAGCAGGTGGCCCAGTTTGCGAAGTTGTACCGCGAGGGCAGGGCCGAAGAGATCCAAAGCCGGGTTGAGAAACCACGCGCCTTGGATCCCGCCCAGGCTCGGGTGTTTGAGAACATCGACGGCATCAAATTTCTGCTGCACGAGGGTGGATGCGGTGGAACCCGCGAGGACGCCAACAACCTCTGCGGACTCATCGCAGGTTACATCAATCATCCGAATGTGGCTGGAGCCACGGTGCTCAGCCTGGGATGCCAGTCGGCGCAAATCGCCACCCTGCGGCAGGAAATCAAAAAACGCAATCCGGATTTCAATAAGCCGCTGGTCATTCTGGAGCAGCAGCAAAGTGGCTCTGAATTTTCCATGCTGTCAGACGCTATCCGAAAAACTTTTGCAGGGTTGGTCGAAGCCAACAAGGCAAACCGCGCGCCAGCGGACCTCTCGCACCTGTGCGTGGGCCTGAAGTGCGGTGGATCGGACGGCTTTTCAGGAATCTCAGCCAATCCTTCAATCGGACATACCGCCGACCTCCTCGCTGCCATCGGAGCGAGAACGATTCTCTCCGAGTTCCCCGAGTTGTGCGGCGTGGAACAGGATCTTATCGACCGCGGAACGCGTACGGAAGTCTCGGACCGGTTTGCCCAGCTCATGCGCGACTATCAGGCCCGCGCCCGGTCGGTCGGGTCTGGTTTCGAGAGTAATCCGTCCCCGGGAAATATTCGCGATGGACTCATCACCGACGCCATGAAATCGGCAGGCGCGGCCAAGAAAGGCGGCAGGTCGCCGGTCACCGCCGTGCTCGACTATCCCGAACCCGCGACCGTGCCGGGATTGAATCTGCAATGCACCCCGGGAAATGACGTCGAATGTGTCACCGCCCAGGTGGGCGCCGGAGCAAACATCGTCCTGTTCACCACAGGCCTGGGAACGCCAACTGGAAATCCCATTACTCCGGTGGTCAAGCTTTCCACTAACGCTGCCCTGCTCAGCCGCATGGCAGATGTGATCGATGTGGACACGAGTGCCGTCATCTCAGGCGAAGAGACCATCGAGCAGGAAGGCGAAAAGATTTTGGACTATGTGATCAAAGTCGCGAGCGGCGAAGTCCGCACCAAAGCCGAGCTCAAGGGACAAGCCGACTTCATCCCGTGGAAACGCGGCGTCTCGCTCTGAACTTTCGCGGTTCTCTTGCCGCACGATTCACCGCAGAAAAACTTCGGCCGGAACTTGAGGCGAATACCCTCCAGCTCATTGACTGATCTTCAATACCCACGCCGGCTGGGAGCGAAGTTCCTGCGGGAGATCAGGCAACGCAACCCATGCTCCCGCCTTGGAAGCTTTGAACTTCAGCGGGATTGCCGATCCCAAAAGACTTACTGACTTGACGCCGCTCACGTCTTTCAGCAGAAGGCTGCGACCCGGCCATTGCGGCAGAATCGCGAACAGGTCGCTGCCCTTCGTAGTGAAAAACGCTTCGATGCCCGCCTTGCCCGGCGCTGGTTTCTCCGTCAGCTTATTGACGTCGTACGCGGAAGAGTATTCCTTGTTGTATTCGCTTTTAGGAACGTCCCCCGGGCTCCATTGCCGCGTCGCCTTCCACGGCTTGGTCCCGTAGATCGCTTCCCCATTCACCTTCATCCAGTCGCCGATCTGGGTAAGGCGCTCTTCCATGATCACCGGTATCGTACCGTCAGCTTTGGGCCCGATATCAAGCAGCAGATTTCCGCCCCGGCTGACGGTGTCGACTAAGATGATGACCAGTTCGCGGCCGGTGTGATAATCCTCAAGCCGTTCCGCGCGGTTGTAGCCGTAGCTGAAACCCATCCCGCGACTTTCTTCCCACGGATGGTCATTGCCACTCATGCCTGCCGTGTATTCCGTCGTCCAGTAGCCGCCGTGTTTGTGACGCGTGTCGCTGCCCCACCGGTCGTTGATCACGACTTCATCTTTCACCGGCGAATCGTTAAACAGCCATGCGAGCAACTCGGGACTGTGCCAGTCGGCGGAGGATAATTCCCACTCACCATCGCTGAAAATGAACGACGGCTTGTAGTGTGTAACCAGATCTTTGAATTGGGGAAACATATGCTCGCGGACATAGCGCGGTTTGTCATACAACCACAGCGGGTTGTACCACTCATAGAGTGAATAGTAGAAACCCATGCGCAAACCCTTCCGTCGCACCGCATCCGTCAGGTCGCCAAGCACATCCCTTTTCGGCCCAATCTCAACCGCGTTCCACGGCCGGCCCCAGGTCGCTGAAGCTTCCTTGCTGGGCCACAGGGCAAATCCTTCATGATGTTTCGAGGTCAGCACGACATATTTGGCGCCGGATCGCGCAAAGACGTCGGCCCAGTGATCAGGGTCGAACAGCTCCGCTCGAAACTGAGGCGCGAAATTCTGATAAGGATAGTCGGCTCCATAGACTCTCTGATGAAAGGCCCACGTGCCAGTCTGGATGGCTTCGGCTTTGGGATCATCCCTGCCGCGCGTCATCGCATTCCAATACCACTCTGAATACGCAAGCTTGCCCGGAAGCACCGGAGCATAAGCCGGGACCGAATACGTGCCCCAATGAATAAAGATGCCAAACTTGGCTTCGCTAAACCAAGGCGGCGTAGGTCGACTGTCAACCGACTCCCAGGTAGCCCGATAAGTTTGCGCCCTCAGGCTGCCCAGCATGAGAAAAACAACGATGAACCATTTCATCCGTGCTGTCCGTCGATTCTGTAAGGTGAACGCGCAACAGGTCTGGATACGCTTATATCATCAGCCGACCACATCCAAAGCGATCCTCCCTCCTTTGGTACAATTTCGGCGGTACTTTCTGTGGCTCGCTCAACTGCCGCGAGTGCTGCGGCGACACGCGATGGTATCTCGCCATACGCCGCGATGCAGCGCGATGGAGCGAAGGCCGATAGAACCTAACCCCAACGAACCTGATTTCCAACACTTTTGTTCCAAGACGGTTGGGAAGACTTGTCGCACGCCACAATTAAAAAGCACACGAAGAACGCTGCACTTGTAAGCTCCGCCCTTTATATGTGGTGAATTATCTGGTCGGCCATCATTGGTCGCGGTCTTAGTCGAGTAAAGACAGGAACGCAAGAATCCACCCAGGCTGCGCCGAGCCGTTGCCTGACCTTGGGCCGATCACGGATTTGCCGGTCTCCCAGGCGAGAAAAGTTCGTGGCTTCGAACGAAACTCACCGTTTTCGATCCTGCACAGGGCAGACTCTGTCAAAAATTATAAAAGGTGGGGCAGCTGTCATCTCCTTTCCTTTATTATCGTTTCTCGCCCAACTAACATCGCCGTCACGAGGTTTCCCTTGAAACTCTGCTGCTTTTTGTTTCTAACGTGGTTTGCAGTCTTTTGTTATGCCCAGCGTGACACCGTCATCATCCGTCCCCAGCCGATTGATGACATCTTGCAGAACCCGAACATGGGGATCACCACGTTCAACCGCTTCAACGGCCAGGCGCTCAACCCGGCTCTGGAGTGGTCTGAGACGGGCCCGACGGAAAAGGTCGCGCAGGCAGCCACCAAGCCGGATTTTCCTGAAACAACGATTGCCTATCTACGCTGGTATTGGAATGTTCTCGAACCCGAACGGGGAAAATACCGGTGGGACATCATTGACCTTGCGATTGAGGAAGCGCGCACACACGGTCAGACACTCGCAATTCGCCTCATGCCCTATTCCAACAAAGATCCTCTGCCGGCATGGTACGCATCTACCGGGGCACGGCGCGCCAACAAGCCGACCGACAAGGATGGTTCAATCTGGCAGCCCGATTTTTCCGATCCTCTTTTTTTGAACTTGTGGGGAGAATTGGTGGCTGAAGCAGGTCGACGCTATGACGGCAATCCTTATCTCGATAGCGTGGATATTTCTTCGGTTGGATACTGGGGCGAAGGCTGGAGCCCCTACATGCCGGCGTTTCAGTATCAGAAAGACCTCATCGACATCTGGTTTGACGCATTCCCCCATACGACCCTTCTGATGAATTTCGATGAGCAACATGCGCTGACTTACGGAACCAGCCGAGGAGCTGGTTGGAGGCTAGACTGTCTAGGCGACCTGCGGATCAAATCTGATAATCCAAACTTCCAGCCGGAGATGCTGGATATCTACCCGCAACAGGTGGTTCGCGCCGGGATTCAGGAGGTCTGGCGCAAGCGGCCGGTATCGCTGGAAGTCTGCGGCACGGTTTCGGAGTGGAAACGTGATCACTTCGATGTAAATTACATTCTCGATCAGGCCCTTCGCTGGCACGTGACTTCGGTGAATTTGAAATCGTCGCCAATTCCTGAAGAGTGGAAATCCCAGTTCGGCAGTTTCCAGAAAAAGATGGGCTATCGCTTTTTGCTCCGTAGGCTGGAGTATCCCCAGGAACGTGATTGCCGGTTCCATGATGGCCATCCACATGTGGTGGCTGAATGCCGGAGTGTCGCCGCCTTACACCAACTACCCGCTGGCTCTGCAACTGCGTTCGGTGAATGGTAGCGCCACGATGAATGTCCCTGTAGACGTACGAGAGTGGCTACCCGGGGATGCCGTGTTTGATGGGACCCTCTACGTTCCCGATACTTTGCCGGAAGGCGTCTATGACGTCCGCGTCGCCATGCTCGATCCGCGCACCGGCAAGCCGGCTCTACGTTTCGCCATCGCGGGGCGCGATACGGACGGATGGTACAGCGAAGGCCAGATCCAGGTAAGCAAGCGGCCCCGCTAGCCTCTCTCGGAAAAAGAGAAAGGGCGCCCAATATCATTTGCGATAGTAATGGTTCCGGTGTCGACCTGCGCGAGAAGGGCTGTGCACATAATCAATGACAAATAGAACAGCACGAATGCACGTTCATCTCTCCCCTTTACCCACGGCTATCCCGGCAAATTGAAAAAGCATTAGAGCCTCGCCGATATTAAGAGGCAATCAAAAAGTAATAGCAATCATTAGTCATTTTTTAACAGGGCTTTGGTCGGGACGTCGTGGCAAAAAGAAACGCGGTCCGTTTGTTGGCTAGAGACCGGCTCCTGAAGAGCGCCTGGAGAGATTTGAACTCGGTGAAATTTGGCGCACGCTTTCCCTGCGAATCAATTCTGTGGGCATGACCAATTGCTGCGGTGGGAGCTCCGGTTCGGTGATTCGTCGAATGGTGAATTCCGCGAGGTGAGCGCCTAATTCCTTGGGAAACTCCCGAACCGTCGTTAGGCCTGGGTGAAGCACCTCTCCGATCGTGTCATTAAAGCCGGCGACGCTGATGTCATCGGGAATTCGGATGCCGGATTCCTGTAATGCTTGGTAAACGCCGGAAGCGGCCTGATCGGTCGCAACAAAAAGTGCGGTGGGTCGCTCGCCATTGCTGAGCAGGGATTTTACAGCGAGATATCCCAGCTCACGGTCTTCCGATCCGATTTCGCTGAAGTGTGGTTCGAGCTCGGATTCTTCCATAGCCTGGCGGTAGCCGCGCGCACAGCGCGCGAACCATGGCAGTCGCTGATTGCCGATGTACCAGACATTTCGATGGCCCTGAGAAATCAGATAACGCGTGACGTCAGCGGATCCGCGTATGTCGTCGGTAAAAACGCAGTCGTACTGTTCAGGCTGCCACTCCCCGACAATATTATTTCCTTCCAGCGAAAATGGAATCCTGCGTTCCGTAAATGCCGCGAGAATATTGGCCGAATGCGTGCCACTCAGAATCACCCCTGCCGTGCGGCTCGCCTGAGTCAGAATCTCGGGAAGGACGACGCTGTTTGGCGGCGCGCTCAAATCCGAACGGAAGGATAGAAACTGGAAAGCCCAATCCTGGTCCGTGCAGAATCCCTCCGCTCCCAGCAGGACTTTCGACTGAAATTCATTGATGGTGTCGCGATTGCCAAGGACGAAAGTGATGGTCCGACTGCTGCCGCCAGTCGTGGTGTTGACGTCGAGGTCATTCCCTGCCGCGAGGATCGATGCCTGAACCGACGGGGCCGCTTTTTGGCTGCCCTGCGCAACCCGAGAAACGGCGCTGCTAAGACTCGATTTCGCGCGTCGCGCGAGGTCAGTGTACTTTTTAGGGTCTCCGGCGATTGCTGCGTCGTGGCTGCCCTCCAGTTTGCTGACTGCGCCACCGTGGGATCGAAGGGCTAGGCCTTCGGAGCACAAAGCATCAAGGTCGGCCCGTGCGGTGACCGCCGACACCGAAAATAGGGAGGTCAACTCGCGCACCGTGATCTGACCCTTTTGCTCAATCAGGTCGAGTACTTTGCGCCTGCGTTGCTCCGTTAAAAGACGCGAATACTTGAAAACCATGTCCTTGTTCCTTGTCTTTCTCTACCGACTGGCATGGAAGTGCGATTTTATACGCCCAACCAGGAGAAAACAAACGAAAGCGCCGCGTGCTCCCTCGTGAAAGAACTCGCCTTAAGCTATTGAGGCCAATAGTTTTACTTTTCGATTTGCGCCGGTTCGCCGACAATCGTTTACTTTCGGATGCTTTCTTTGTCCTTGAGTGCCAGGCCGCTCAATGCCGTCAATGCTGGTAGATCTTCGCACCTCCTGGTAAGAGATATTGGATGGGCCAAATCTCCTCCTTGTCGTTCACGATCTCCGACCATGGAAACTTAGGAGAATCAGAGGACGAAGCGGCAACTCCGGGAACGATTCCACTTGCTGCCGCCGCCAGCGCAGAAGCTTCCCCTTCCGCTGCAACAAATATTTTGCCGGGCTTCAAATGAAATTCGGTGAAGCGGGATGCAATTTCGATGTCCTCGATCATTTGCAGAACAAAGGGCCGCCCGATCAGCAGTGAATTGTAAACATAGTCAGATAACACGCTCGATATAGGGTTCACATAGGCGGCGTCGTAGCTAAGCTGGCTGAGAAGCGGATCATCCGGTGAAAGTGCCTTGTATTTCATCCGCGTTTCGCCGAGACCACGAAAATCGAAGGAAATAATTTCGTAGCCTGCGTCCAGGTACTTAGTGATGATCGGCCAATCCGCAGGTCCCGCCTTCCCATTGTTGGAAAACCACAACAACAAGTTCTGGGTTCGAGATCCGGGACGATAAATGTGGAGAAGCGGCATAAGCAATTCGCCGCTGTGATGCAGCAAATACTTGTCCACGGTTACCGCCCCGATTTGTGCGGTACCGACGCCTTCCCACTGAATCGTGCCCTCGGCAGTGACATCATTCCTGTACTCGCCAATAGCCCAGGTGCGAATATCAGGATAGCCCCTGCCGTAGTACAGATCCTTGAGCGAGGGCGACTGGTCATTTCTGTGAAGCGCACCGTAGTCGCGGATTTCGTCCATGAGTGATTTGGCATCGTCGAAGTCCGTGACCACTTGACCACTCCGTGTGCATTGCACCGCAGAAACATCAAGTTCCCTAACTGCGGGCAATTCTTTATCCGGCGCCAGATTGTTATAGCGGTTGAGGAATTGGATTGCCTTTCGCTGATTCTCGACGGAGTACTGATGCTCGTGATATCCCTCAGTCAGCGCAATACGATCCGCATGACCGAAGCGGCGGTAGATGTCGGCGATTTCACGAAAGGTCTTGTGGGTGCCTTCGATGGGGAAAAAATCTAAGACCGCAGCTGCTACCAAAACTGGACGGGGATACATCAGCAACAGCAATCCCGCATGATCGAGGCCTTCAGAAACCATGCCGTAGAGGTCTTGCTCGGGATCGCTGTCAGGATCTTTGAAGATGCGGTTGTACATCCTCATGGGCAGAGACGTGATATAGCAGGAAGGAACGACCACCTTGATTCGCGGATCAAGCGCCGCGATCAGGGCGGCTTGAGTCCCGCCCCCGCTGGTTCCCGTGATATTGATTCGGTCAGGATCAATCTCTGGGCGAGTGAGCAGATAATCCACGGCGCGGATGCCATCCCAGACTTCCCAGCGCGCCAGATTCGTGCCGGCGAGATAGGCCAGGTTGCCCATTACTGCGTGCTCGGCGCAGATCAAATTGTAGCGACTCTTCTTCTGCTTCGCATCCCAAAATTGGCTGCGCTCGCCTTGACCCACAGAATCCCAGGAGATAACGATATAACCACTCTTTACCAGTCGCTGGGCGAGCGCCTGATAGTAGGCTTTGCCGGCCGGAGAATGACCGCAAGGAACCAGAATCCCCGGATGCTTCTTGCCGTCGTCGGGGACATAGAGGAGAGCGGTCACATAAATTTTGGGCAGGCTTTCGTAGATGACTTTTTCGATATGGAAGCCGTCCATCTGAATGCGGCCCGTGATCTGTGGTCGCAACGGAGTTTTCACTGCCGGCAGGCCTCCGAGCATTGCCAAGAGTTTCTCGCGCAACTCCCGCTGTACACCAAGAAGTTCGCTTTCGTCGCGAATTTGCTCAAAACGCTTTCTGCGAACGCTGTCCTGTTCCCAAGCGATGTTCACTTGGTAGTTCAGATACGGTGTGATCGCAGGGGCGAGAGTAGAGGCCTGTGGCAGCACTTGAAAATTCTCAGGGCGAGGAGCTTCGTCGGCATCAGCGGCCGCAGCCGCGCAGAACAGGGACGCGATGGCAAGCAGTACGATCCGCTTCATGTTCTTTCTCCCAGGCACAGTTTCAAACCCGCGCGATCCGGAGACGGAGATTGTCAAAGTGGTGATTTTCGATCCGTAGGAGGCCCTTCGCATTGGCACGAACATAAAAAACGTCCTTCAGCACGCCTGGCAAAGTCGCGTCCTTTGAATCGGAGACGTTCAGACCGTTGAAGCTCAACTCATACATGGATTCCGCCGACAGGCCGGTCAGCAGGAGCGAATCACAGTGTAGGGCAGGAAATGAAACTTCTGCCTGACGGATGCCCTGCCCCGAAGAACTAAACAGGACGGCAGGGCCTCCATCGACTGCCGCGCCGGTCATGCCGAAACCATCCAGCAGCTTTACCGACTTCTTGCCGGTCACTCCCGTATTCCCGATTTCCAGTACATGCAGAAAGAGATCCTCTTCCGCGGGCTGGCTTGGCGATACTTCAACGCGCCAGCTTCCCGGCACCACATTTTTGCGATTCGACGATTCGAGTCTGGCGAGATCCTGTCCCCAGAAAGCTCTCCACATGTGAAGTAACCGAGGATCGGACGGCAATGGACCTCCTTCGGCCGGTTCCAGCGGCCAGTTCTCCCCGCTGCCCCACCCACCACCGTTTTCATCGCCCGGGCAATAGAACTCATGTCCCCGACCGCCGCGCCGAGTCACAAGTCGCTGCCGGGGCAAAAGTGAATGCACCAATACCTCACCCGCACCGTCGCTGAAACCAAATGTGTTGGCGTTCGTAAAGTCCGTTGCGCCTGCCTGGCGTTGGCGATCTTGATCAACGGATGGTGGGTTCACTCCGTGTAGCAGCCATACCTTCTTGAATCCAGCATTCGTACTGACGACCCGATCAAACACGAACAGCACGCTCCCGCCGGGAATGTATACGAGTTCGCGGGTGAAGCAAGACAACTTGCTTCGCGAATATGCATTCGTGGCGTCGCCGAGCGCATAGTGGTACTCGCCGGGAACGTAGTCGACGACACGCATTGTTCCCAAATCCCAAAGATCGCGAGTGCGTTCCCAATCGCTGGGATTACGAATCGAATTCCAATAGCGGGAAGAATCCATCCGCTGACCGCCGTCGTTGGCCGCAGGTATGACATTGTCTGACCAAAAGAACTTCTCAGCAGGGTCATATACCAACACGGAATTGTGAGCCACCGTTCGCCGGTAGTAGTTCAAATAATGCGGACTCTCCGTTTCGGTGTAGTCGGCGCCGCTGTCAATCGCCAGATACCCGTTGTGAAAAATGGTGAACTGATTCTGGTCGAGATGCTGATGCTTGGCCAGATACGGGCCACAGTCGAATTCAATCCAGGTTGAATCCGGCTTCCACCCTGTTCGCATCACCAGATGCCCGACGCCGGGAAAATAGCGCTGATGCGGCAATTCACTCTCGGGCGCCAGCGCGGGATCGCGAGGCGTTACTCCTGGGTCGTCCCATAGAAACTGGAGCACGGGGATCACCCATTTGTCAGCAAAGAAGCCGCTCTTTCGAAGCAGCCATGCACAGTAAGGATCTTTGAAGCGGTTGACCGCATAGCCGATAACCGCCGTGTCTTGCAAGTCGAGAATTGGATATTCATTGTCTCCCTCGCGCGAGGGAGTACCGTCGGGCAGCAACTTATATAAGTAAGTGTTGCCGATGTTTTGAAAAACAGAGAAGGTCTGTGCCGGGTCGACTCCGGTTGTCGTACGTTGCATTTCCGCAAGCAAGGTCAGGGCTGCCCACGTGATTCGCATGTAGTCCATCGATTCGTGGTAACTGCCTTCCGGATCCACGAAGTTGGTGGTTTCAAGAATGTTCTCGAGTCCACGGGAGATTTGTGTGCGCCAGGTGTCGCAACGCGCGCCGCAACCGGGATAGCCATCAACCGCGGCGGAGGTGAACGCAGCCAGCGCTAGATAACGCGTGGCGTAGTTGTGATAGGAAAGCTGACCGGCATCGGCAAAGTCGGCAGTAGCCAGCATCGCTGCCGCTCCGTCCATCAGTTCGTTCGCGATGCGGTCCTTCTGTTTTTGTTCAAATCCCGGATACTCGTTCAGCCAGTCGAAGGCCAGCGCCCATTTTGTGTAGTCAATCCATGCGCGCGAAGGTTTGCCGGTCGCAGTGATGTGCTTGGCCTTCATCTCTGCCAAGGCGCGTTCGGCAAAATCCTTTTGGCCGGTGAGCTGCCACGAGAGGGCAAGTCCCGTGAAATCGTCCGAGGGCCGGTGACCCGCGGCGTAGCGCAATTTCAGGAGATCAAGCCCGGTGAACGGATCGGATTCTGCAATGAGCAATCTGGGACGCTTCGATGTGCTCTGAGCACGAACCAAGGAACGAGCGAATACCGCTGAGGCAGCGAGCGCGGCGATGAAGTCCCGTCTCTTCATTTCCTGTTCGTATCCAACTGCGCGAGGCGCGTCAGGTGATAGGCCAACATCCGATCCGGAAGTAACAGCGCCCTTCGAAACCTCGCATTCGCCTCTTGCTTTTTACCCAAGTCTCTTTCGAGCATGCCGGCGGTATACATCCACCAACTGGGATAGCCGCTGGTCTCAGTACGCCCGACCGCATCTGCCAGAGCTTTTTGCAATCGGATTTGCCATTGTTGCTCATCAAAGCCCGGAAGCTTTTGAGCTGCCAACCACGCCCAGCGAATCTGATCTGTGCTCGAAGCTGAGGCCGCAGTTTCGAACCTGTTCTTACCGTCCTCGGCTTTGCCGCAGGATGCATAGATGGTCCCGAGCAGATAGCTCGTCCGCGCGGAATGAAGAATGGGGTTCAAGCCATCCTTGGTGAAGGAAAGGTCGGGAATCTCGGATCCCAGGTTTTTTGCGGCGTTCAACGCCTCGGTGCAGCGTCGCTGCGCAGAGAGGGCCAGCAACCGCTGAAGTTGCACTTCTACCCAGACCTGCCGAACGTTGGTTCCACCTTCTTCCCTTGGAAAGAAATGATTGTGAAAAAAACTTGTGGCGCGATCAAAGTCCCCGGATTCCGCCAGATTCAGTATGAGTTCAAACATCAGGGGATTGGGTGCGTCGGCAAGGCGCGGATATTTTCCCAGCGCCTCCACGCGCTCACCCGCCGGATGTCCAAGCAGACTGAGGGATTGATCGATACCGAGATAGACCGCGACATTCGTTGGATCATTCCTGAGCCCGTCGCGAAAGGCTGTGAGCGCGTTTTCAGGGTCATCTTTGATGTGGAGAAGCGCCAGGCCGATGTTCGCATCGAGCACAGGAAACCTGGTACCTGATTTCCGCGCCTCAGCCCACTCGCCAAGCGCGGAGTCGGTCTCAGCGTGGGAGAAGTAGAGATTGCCTAACAGAAAATGCGCCGTGGCGTCGGCAGAATTGGTCCGTGACGCTGCTTTCAACACCGTTAACTCTTCCGGTGTGCTGGGGAAAATGTATGCGGTGGATAGCCTGGATGCAGCGTTGTAGTCCTCGGTTCCCGATTGTCCCAATTTTTCACGGCAATAGCCGCGAAAATAGGCGACGAGCGGGTTGTCCTGCGGGCTGACGGAGCCCGGCTCGCTTTGATCGGCAATCACCGGCGGGTATCTTCTGGAAAGAACATTCAGCGCCTGCCCATACATTCCCAGGCGAATGTATTGCGACGCGATGTTGAGTACGCGGTTGTAGTCATTGGAGAGCTGGTTGAGGTCGGAGGCGCTAGTTTCTTCCCTTAGAAAATCGCTGAGAGGAAAATCCGCAAGGCTTGCTTTGGCTAGAGCGAAGGATTCGTCGTGTTTCCCAAGTGCCCGCTTGACTGCGACCAACTCTTCGCGTGCACGCAGATCTCCGGAAGTGAGACTCGACGCCTCCGTGAGATATTTCTCCGCACCATCTAAGTCGCTGGTTCTTGCGAGCAAGTTCACCTAGTCGGAGCGCCGCGGCGGAACGAAATCCCGGCAAGCGCAGGGCCTGCTCATAAGCCGTCTGGGCATGCTGGGTTTCGCCCAAGCCGTCATAGGCAATCCCCAGGTAGTAGGAAACCTCGGCGTCGGAAGTGTCGCGAGCGTGGCACGGTTCCAGATAGCCTTTGGCCTCGTTAAATCGCAACAGCGAAGTGGCTAAACGCCCAGCTGCCTTTTGTGCAAGGAAGCTGTCGGGAAAGCGGCGCAGCGTCTCCTTATATATATCGAGTGCTCGAAGGACCCTGCCGTTAAGTTCGTCTTCCTTGCCGGCTTGCATCCAGTCATCGAAGCTGCGCTGATCTGGCCCGGGGATGTGATATGCCGGTTGCGGCCCAACCTTGACCTCAGACTCGGCGGTCCAGTTGTAGACGCCTTCCGTCTGCCGTAACAGAACGATGCCCTTGGCATCCTTGATCTCGAGGGTGTACTTGGCCTGGCTATCTGCGCTGGGGACCTCATGAGTCCACGTACGTTCTGGGGCGAGATCTGTCTTTTCCTGAGAGACTTGCTGATTGCCATTGGAAATGGAAATTGTTGCTCCAGGGATTGTCTGATTTGCATTGAATCCTGCGATCAAACTTCCATTACGTCGTACGAGACTCGCCACGCCCGCCAGGTTTGCACGAGAGATTCCCCCAATTTCGCGAACCGGCATCCAGTATTCGCTAAACTGGAGCGTTTGCCGCGGCTCAAGGAACGCGTAGGTTTCCTGATTGCGAAATAGTCCGCCCTGGACTTCTACATATGCGCTGTTGTCATCGGAAAGTGCCTTACGCCAATCCATCCCATCCGCGTCGGCCCCCCAGGACCAAATTTTCTTGGCGGGAAGGGACGCGTAGTCTGCGAAGTGGACGGTCCCCGTATTCGTCCTTGGATGCCACACTCCCATGAAGTCTTCGCGGCTGCCATAGACAAATTCAGAAACCGGCCCGCGGGTCTGGTTGCGAATCACACTGAGATCGAGACCATCATCGATAGGCCAGGGCTCGGATTTCGGTGAAGCCGTGCGACGCTGCATAGCGCATGGGATAAACGATTTGTGAGTCGTCCCATACGCGGATGCCGGCATTGTTCCACCAGTAAAACCGATGCCGCACATCGCTGCGGTTATTCAGGGTGATCCGCTCTTCGAGCACGGTAGATTTGGCCGAAGAATCAACTCGACGGACCACTCCATGCCGTAAACCCGATCGATGTTGCCGACCGTGACCGATGCGCTGCCATCGTCATGCTTGGCATAGGCGTGGTTGACCGGCGACATGCTGACCCAATTGTGGGAAACGGGAAAATTGAATTCGATTCCGAATGCCGCCCAGGCTCCGCGGTAAGAAATCGCCGCCTTTTTGATCGATGAATTGGCATAGAACATCGGCTGGCCGGAAAGTTTGTCGATGCAGGTGTAAAGATGTCCCCCGATATCAGGCAGCACCGAGCACTTCAGATACTCGTTATCGAGGAACACCGCCCGCCAGTCGTGATCCACCCTGCGGCTGGTGAGATTGTCACGCAGCGTATACGGGTAGTTGAAGCGGTTACCGGCGAATTGATCGAAGGGAGGATTGGGATCGGGCAGACCCTCCTCGTAGGTGGGAAGGGTGAGCGTCCCTTCCCACACGCGCACTTGAGCATGCACAGAGGAAAACGCAATCGCCAGCGCCAGAATAACAACTCGCCATTTGCTTCGCATCTAGACCGTAATGTGCAGTAGTCTTGCCGCGTTCTCGTTATAGACCTTGCGCAGAATCTGATCGGGCATGTTGATGCCGTAAATACGCCAGCGTCCCTGAGGTGGAATTTTTGCCGGTGCGTAGTCGAAGTACTCGTCTTCTGTTTCCAGGAAGCGATAGTAGATCTCGTACAGCTTGTCATTAAAGACTTGCTGTGGAAATGCGTCGCCGTGCAGCGTGGCGTCGGTCCCGAACAAAATGCGGTCCTGATATTTGTCGAAAAACTTCTTTGACGTATAGGGCTGGCGGCCCAGTTCTCCGACACGCGCAGCCATGTCGACTGTCATATTGGGGAATCGATTCAGGTTTTCGCCGACGTTCTGCAAATTCTCCGAAAAATTCCCGACGTGTAACGTGATGAACTGGGTCTTCGGATGGCGCGCGAAGACGCGGTTCCGGGCCTCAATCAACTCCGCGTTCGAGGGAAAATCTTCGCCGTAAAACGACCAATCGGGATGGTTATTCAACTCTTCAAACCGCTCGTTAAACCGATCAATCGGCGTGAAGAAGGCCACTGGATCGGAGATGTGAATCGCCACTGGCATGTTCAGGGCGGCACAGGCTTCCCACATCGGATCGAAGCGCGGATCGTCAATTTTCACCAGCTTGCCCGAGGTGATGTTTTCCCGCAGATAGAGTCCGAGAGTCTTTAAGAATCTTCAGTCCCCGCGCCCCATCTTTGTGGGCCTGCTCGATGGCGTCGGCCTGAATCCTGGGATAGTTCGGATCTTTGAAGAACTCGTAGCTGGGCTCGGTGAAAGTGAAGAAACGATCTGGATGTGCGCGGTCGTATTTTGAGACTGCCTCGGCCAATCCCTTTCCGTAACCGCCGGTGAGGTTAACCATGGCGCGGATATTCTTGCGATCCATCACGCTGAGGCATTCTTCCGGAGTGCCTAGATACTCACGCTGCGCCGCCAGTTCCACACCGTTCGAAGACTTCACCGACCCCGAAATGTGAGTATGGATATCGATGACCGGGTACTTGGCCTGCGCGACATACGACTCGTGCACCTGCAGCATGCTCTTGGGTTCGTATTGGGAAATATCGAGCGGCTTGGCCTTCGGTACGCCTGTCGCTTCAGCGGCGAATGAGTGAGCGGCGCTGGCCTGTACTGCCATTCCTGCAACTGCTCCGACTCCAGCCCCAAACAACCATTCCCGACGGTTCATGCTTGCTCCTTGGATTATTAGTTCCTGCCTTGTGCTAGCTCGGGAGTCGCGATGTCGAGAGGCTCGTCCTTGCCGTTGACCGAACCATGCCAAACGCTTCCGCCGAACGTAGTGATGTAAATCTTATTGTGATCCATGGGGTCGGGAATTACACGCTGTCCCCACTTGAAATTGAAGCCCGGGATACGGGTCCAGGTTATGCCACGATCTCCAGAGCGCCATGCCGATGATTCGAAGCCCGCAGCATAAAGAACGGTCGGATCCGCAGGGTCGATGGTGATGTCATAAATGTGGCGATCTTTGTCGAGCACTTGTTTCCAGGTTTTGCCCGCATCTTGCGAGAGGAAAATGCCGCCGCCATCGCCATGCTGCCCAGCCGCCCGTGCCCAGGTAGTGAGATAGAGACGATTCGAATCGTCGGGATCGATCGCCATGCCGTTGGGAGCATTGGTTCCAGCCGGCAAAGCGACCGGTTGCCAATGCTCGGCGCCATCGATTGAGCTGTATACCGCGCCATCGCCGGCATTGCCAATACTGCCATCTTCGGAGCGCCGCGCAATCAGCACATAAAGTGTCCCATTTGCAGCGCGTGCCAGCCGCCATGCAAAAGGTTCTTTCTGCGTGATGCCGTTATTCTTCAGGGCCCAGGTTTTGCCGCCATCGGAACTCTTGTAGACCCCATCGCCGAATCCGGCAACATAAAGGACGCGTGCATCCGCCGGACTAGTCGGATCAAGCAGGATGTGCGTGGCGCCGGTTTCATCCATTCCGGTATTCGACTTGGTCCAGGTCTTGCCGCCATCCGTGCTGATGCAAACTCCGCCTTTATAGCTCGTGACCGGAGTGTGTCTCCACATCTTGGGACGCGGGAGATCATGCGTTCCGCTATTCACGCTCCACATCTTTCCGCGCACTTTGGGATCGAACACGACCCAGTAAGTCGTGTTACGCCATTCGCTGGGAACGCCGTCCGTGGAACTCACCCACGAGGCCCCGCCATCCTCACTGCGGAACAGTCCGATGTCGGTATAGGTGATGAATTGGGCATTCATGTCGAAAGGATCGAAGTGAATGCCGTAGCTGGTGGTGACATCCAACCCGGTAGTGGTCCAGCCGGAATTGGCGACCTTGCGGGAATACTGTCCGGCCCAGGTCTTGCCGCCATCTCGAGTGACCATGGTGCGGCCTAGATCGGTGCCGTAAGCGAGTTTGGGATCTTGATCGGCGACGGTCAGGGCTAGAGGATTCTCGCCCCATGACGAGCCAAAACGCTCGGTAATCCAATCATCATGAATATTCTTGGGTGCGACGCCGGCGCTTCCGCCGATTCCTGAACCCTCTTCTTCGTCGGCCCAGCTTTCCTTCCACACCAAGTCCCAGGTTTTTCCGGAATCGGTGGTCTTCGCAACTCCCATCCAATGTTTTCCATCAAGGCGCAGACGGTTGTAGGACACGTATGCCACTTCGGGATGATGCAGGCTGGTAGCGACTGCACGAACACGTCCGCCATCACCCGGCAAAGCCGACTTGCTCCACGTTGCCCCGCCATCGGTGGAAACAAAAACTCCCTGCTTCGAGGTTGCGTAAATCGTGGGCTGTGCGGCCGCGCCGAAGCCCAACGAGATGTCATTGGTGTCTTCGGGAACCGAAAGCTTGTGTACGGCAGGCCCGGTAATGACGGCAAGGGCGCGGACGCTGCCAACAAAAATAGTCCGGAGCTCAGCCGGCGATTTCGGATCGACCCACACACGCCGGGGCGAATCGGGCAGATCGGTCAGCTTGCTCCAGGTAGCTCCATCGTCTTTTGAGATGAACAAGGCAGGACTGGTCTTCGATCCAGCAGCCGCATAAAGCACTTTCGAATTGTCCGGATCGATCGCGAAAGCGGAGATGTTTCCCAGCGGATCGGAATCCGCCAGGATGTCTTCATCCGAATGGTCCGAGGCCATCTTTACGCCTCTGACCGTGGAAGGATCAGGATAGACCAGATTCCAGTGCTCTCCACCGTCGGTACTCCGCCAAAGGCCAGTGGCATGGGCATACAAGGTGTTGGGATCTTTGGGATCGAACGCGAAGAAATCTACTACGCCGCGCAGATTGAACATGCGCCAGGTCGCACCACCGTCGTGCGTGATGTAGGAACCGGACATGTCACATGAGATGAGCACCGTCTTGGGGTCATGCGGGCTGATGGTGGGATTGAACATCGCTCCACCCCCGCCGGGTCCAATCACGCGAAAGTTTCCGGGCCGCTCCCCCCAAGCCGTGGTGAACAAGGATAGCTAAGGCGAAGCCGGCGACGACTACCTTCAATTTAATGGATAATTTCATGGATGTTTCGAAAGAAAGCGCCCGCCCGTGCGTCTCTTGCTCGCATCGGGCAGTCGCTTTGCCAACTCGTTGGTTCCCAGGCTAGAAAGTAATCCTAAGTCTCAACCGGACAGTCCGGCGGCTGTCGACACCTTCTTGAGGGAATGTTGAGAATGCGCGGGCAAAGTCGGGGTTAGGATTTATGTCCTGAACCACGGGCCTTAAGGTGCCAGGGTCGACCGCGACGTCGAATCCACCAAGGTAGGAGAAACTGCCATCCCCAAAATCCTGGTTCGGCATTCGTATGGGGTGATTGAAGATGTTGTTAAAGTCAGCCCCTAGTGAAGCGGTAATTCGCTCGTTGATTTTGAAGTCTTTGTGCAACCCGAAATTGACTCCCCAGGCGCCGGGTCCCCACAGCAGGTTTTTTCGCGCCACTCCACTAGTTTGTAAACACGTCGGCACCCATCGTCGGAGGTGCGAAAGCATTAGGGTTGAAGAGCTGGTCGCCGACATGTTGTTTGAAGTCTCCTACAACCAGTGGACGGTAGCCAATGAAATCGTTGAAATCACCGAGTGCGTCAATCGATTCGGAAGCGATATTTCCCGGCCCGACCATACGTTCACCGTTGCCGCAATTGTCACAGGTCCAGTACGGGGTAAATGCCGTGCCACTTTTAGCAAACATCTGGAAAGTGGTCTGCCATCCCCCGACTATCACGTCTTCCCACTTCGATAATCCATGGCCGTACTTCATGCTTCGGCCAAAGGGCAGTTCATATACGCCATATAAAACGAAGCGATTATGAGATACCCAGGCATCCTGGGTGTAATCGAGGTTCGGCTGGAATGGGTTGTATGGAACGCCGCCGAGGCTGGAATTTCCCTGGTCTATGCCCGTCGATTTTTGATCGGTATAAGTGTAGGAAGCATTAAACATCAATCCCTTGTCAAACCGGCGTTCAAACTGTGTCTGAAAAGTATTTGCCTGACTATGACCATAGTTGCCATAGGTCAACAGAAAATCGCCCAGTGTTGGGTAAGGGAGACGCGCAAAATCTGCGTTGGTTGGGATGCAATCCCCATCATCCGGAGTGCAAGGCGTCACACCGTCGCCAGTTGTGGTACCCCAGGGATTATCGCTGGGAGCAATTTCATTGAGGTCGGTGCCACCGATGAGGCCAGTCGCGCGAGTGCCGAGATAAGAAAATCGCACCGCGTTCTTGGTCCCAACTTGGCGTTCAAAGGTTGCATTGTATTGTTGGACTGTCGGCGTCGCGCAGCCCCACGGGAACAGCATTGACTGAAATTAGACTGGAATCAGCGATAACATCGCCACCGGTCAGCGGAAAGGGCCAGGCTTGCAGCGGTGGATTGACGGTTCCGGTCTGCTTGGTCAAGGCCTGGTTGAATCCATTCGTGGAAATTGGATCGCGAATTCCCTGCGCAGCCGATGTTGGGAAGTACAGCCCATAACCGCCGCGAATAACAGTTTTGTCACCAATTCCCCACGCAATTCCGACGCGGGGAGCGAAATTGTTCTTATCTGTCCGAACCAGCCCCCTGCCAATCCCAAGTCCTGACTGCCCTGCAGTAACAACAGGAAGAGTCGTGGCAATTCTTGGATCCAGGAACGCAAGAGTTTTTTCAGAAGAGACGATGAAGCGTCCGGTGTTGTTGTTGAATGTGGGATCGAAGTTCAGCAGGATGTCGTGCTTGTCAACCCAAGGCGAAACCATCTCGTATCGAATCCCAAGATTCAGCGTCAGGTTGCGCCTGACTTTCCAGTCGTCCTGAAAGAAATAGCCCTGCTCCCAGTTGGTTACATCCATATCAGGTCGGGTTTGAGGTACAAATGTGACTCGATTCGCAGGTTGGCCGAGCAGAAAATTGGCGAATGGGGTCGTGCCGCTTCCCGTGTAAGTCATGGTTCCACGTGGATTTCCGCGAGCGGTGGAAAAGCCGTCCAACCCTTCGTTGTGCACGAAATCAGCGCCCATCTTAAGGTTGTGATTTCTGATTACCCAGGTGAGAGTGTCGCCGAAGGTTGCCAGGTACTGGCTCTCCTGACGATCCGTATTCCGGTTTCCGCTGCGGTCGAAAGATGTGAAGGCGGAGCCATAGGAGATCACGGTGTGGCCGTAAGTTTGGAGTTGATCGGACCCTACGACTGCGCCGTACGCATCAATCGCATCCTGATCGAAGCCAATGCTGGACAAGAAGCTCCCCAGCGTGGTGTTGCTGTGGCGGAAAACGAACTCGCGATTAAAGCCCCCGCGAGCTTCATTGATGAGGTTATTGCGAATCGTTCGCAAATAAGAAAGAGAAAGGGTATGGGTCCGCTGGTCTTGTTGAGTCAGCCCTAGTCCCGTGAAAGGTGATCGGACGGCCGAGTTCCCGCCGCTCAGTGCCTGCGTGTTGTACACACCGTACACGTGGTCCCGGTCGGAGAAATCATGGTCAATGCGGACCGTTCCCAAATCGCGGGTCGTCAGGCTTGGCATGATCGTCTGGAACAACTGCCCGATGCGGCCGTTGTTAACATTTACTGCAATCGCTTGGATCGATTTTCGGGAAGTACTTGCCAATAAGCTGCTGTACATTCGAATTTAAAAGCCGCGACGGAATAATTACGAATTGGCTACCGTCTCCAGTGCAATTCGGCCAGCCAACACAGTAAGTGTCGGCAGCGACCTCGGCGGGAGTCAAAGTCACGCTGGACGGAACGGCAGGAAGAATGCTCGGCTTCATGTTGTCCGGATCGTGATCAAACGCGAGAAATCGCCAGTCCAGAATGACGGATGGGGTAGTCTGTTATCTGTGATCTGAGTCGAGTCCCGGTTGTAATTGCGCTCATAGGTCGTGAAAAACCAGGTCTTCTTCAATCCCGGTATCGGACCTCCGATTGAACCCGCAATATCATTGAAATTGAAGTAAGGAGACGGATAGGGATACAAGGAGCCTTGGGCGTCCCGTATACCCTGCTGGTCTTGAATGGTGAGACCCGCCAGAGCCGAGTTCTTGTTGTCATAAAAAGCCGAGCCATGAAATTGGTTTGTGCCTCGCTTGGTTGTCACTCGGATGCTGGAAATACCGGCAAACTCAGCACTGAAATCGTTGGAAAGGATGTTCAGCTCCCCAACAGCCTCAAGGGATGGAGCACTCGCGGAGGGACTGCCATCGAGCGTGCTGGTAGAGCGCTGCCCATCGAGCGTGAAGTTCGCGCCATAGCTCTGAAATCCCAGAAACTTGAATGATCCATCACCGATGCCCTGCGTAATGTTCGGGTTCAGATAGAGAAATGAAAAAATATCTCGGCTATCGCGGGGCAGGTCTAGCACCTCGCGACTGGTGATCGTGTCGGAGATCGTTTGGTCGGCAGTGTTGATCGTCTGAGCTTCGGCAGTAACGGAAACTACTTCTGACGAAGATGCGACTTTCATATTCGCGTTGGCGATAACCACCGCGCTCCCGTTCACAACAATTCCGTTCACTTGAGCCGTGGTCATTCCAGCATTCGTCGATTGAGATTTTGTACGTGCCGGAGCTCAGACCGAAAAATTGATAGCCACCTTCCGCGTTGGTTACCGTTTCGCGAATCGAACCAGTTTCCTGATCGGTAACGGCCACTTTAGCGCCTGAAACCACAGCGCCACTTGAG
>CAWCHA010000005.1:0-2888916 GCA_963795245.1 Terriglobia bacterium
TGGGCCCGCCTGGATTCGAACCAGGGACCAACGGATTATGAGTCCGCTGCTCTAACCAGCTGAGCTACGGGCCCGCCGGGTCAGGCCGAGCGTATCGCTCGCCGCAGCGAGAGCCAGAGGATCGCGGGAACCGCGAGCGGCAGCAGCCACCACGCCGTGACGTCCGCGGCGGCGAGGATCGCGGTCGCGCCGATCCCGATCACGACGAGCACGGCGACGAGCCAGTCGTCGCCGATCACGAAGTCCCACCAGAAGCGGCCGAAGGCTGCGAGCCGCTTCATGCGGGTACCGCCTCGAGCCGTTCGCGCCGCAGCAGCCGCACGAGCAGGAACGAGCAGAGCAGGACGAAGGCGAGCACGCCGAGGATCGCCGCGTCCGAGCCGGGCCAGTCCGCGCCTGCGCCTTCGACCGACCAGAACGTCCCGAAGGTGGTCAGCATCACGCCGACCGCGAACTTCATCGCGTTCTCGGGAACCCGGGCGAGAGGCGCGCGCACCGCGATGCCGACGCCGGCGACGAGCACGAGCGCGCAGGCTGCACCCGCGGCGGCGAGGGGGATCGAGCCCTGGGCGCTGCCGAAGGTGAGGACGATGAAGACGACCTCGAGCCCCTCCAGGAGCACGCCCTTGAACGCGAGCGTGAACCCGTACCAGTCGACTCCCGCGCGCTCGACGTGCGCGGCTCCCTGGGCCTCGGCGAGCTCGCGCGAGAAGATCGCGTCCTCGTCGTGCAGCGCCTTGTAGCCGCTCGCGCGCAGAATCGCCTTGCGCAGCCACTGCAGCCCGAAGACGAGCAGCAGCCCGCCGACCACGAGCCGGAGCCCGTTGAGCGGGATCTTCGTCAGCGC
This sequence comes from Terriglobia bacterium, assembly GCA_963795245.1. Classification (GTDB taxonomy): domain Bacteria; phylum Acidobacteriota; class Terriglobia; order Terriglobales; family Acidobacteriaceae; genus JAIQFF01. Next base: position 848 of record CAWCHA010000005.1, read on the forward strand.
CGGGCCGAGCACCGCGACGACGACTGCGAGCACGACCGTCGCTGCGCCCAGGCCCGGCGAGCGACGAGCGCCAGCCGCGCGCCAGGCCGGCGGCGAGGACGATCGTCAGCGCCTCCACGAACTCGACGCCGCTCGCGAGGAAGGCGGAGAGAACGAGAAAGATGTCGCCAGTGCTCATCAAAGACCCCAGTGATCCTTGAACTGAGGGTAGCCGGGCGCGTCGTCCGCGCTCGCGGCAGCGGTCGCGACGTCGGCCGGGTACGTCCGCAGGCCCTTGAACAGGAGCCACGAGCTGGCGCCGAGCGGCAGGATCATGACGAGGAACGTCCACTGCAATCCCGAGCGGCCGCCGCCGAAGACGTAGTCCGAGACTGCGCCGAAGAGGAGTGGAGCGAGGGCCATCGCGAGCGAGCGCAGCATCGTCCGCACCGCCTCGGCACGCCCCCAGAGGAGCGGCGGCATGATGTCGAGCCGCGCCGCATCGAGCGGCGGGTTCTGCATGCCGAGGAAGAACGCCGCGGCCACGAGGTACGGCACCGCGGTCACCGCTCCGCGCGTGATGAGCGCCGGCACGAAGAGCCCGGTCGTCAGCGCGGCCGCGATGGCCGGCGTCAGGACGCGGGCGTTCAGCAGCCCTCGCTTGAGCAGCCGGTCGCCGAGCTGGCCTCCGGCCAGGACGCCGGCGAGGGAGCCGAGCCCGACCACGAGCAGGAGCGAGCTCGCGAGCGCCTGGTCGATCCCGTACTGCTCCTTCGAGAACTCGAGGCCGAACGTCTGCAGGCCGGCGAGGAAGTAGTAGCCGCAGACGCTCGCCGCGATCAGGACGACGTTCGTGCGCACGCGCAGCACGTAGCGGGTCGCGCTCACGAGCCCCATGCGCCGGGCCGCATCCGGACTGACGACGAGCTCGGGGTCGGGCACGACGCCGCGCTCACGGGCGAGCCGCTGCGCGTCGGTCTCGGCCGGCTTCTCGTCGGGCTTCAGGACCGGCTGCGGCTCCGAGTCGTGGGCGAGCACGCCCTTGCCTCCGCGCTCGGGCTCGCGCAGGCGCCAGACGACGACGGCGAGCACGAAGGCCGGCAGCGCGAGGATGACGAACGCGGCCCGCCAGGAGAGGGCCGCAATGTTGCCCGTCACCGCGAAGCCGACGCCGGCGCCGACGTATTCGCCCGCGAGGATGGTGCCGTAGATTCGCCCGCGCTCCCAGCTTGCCGAACCAGTCGCCGACGAGCGAGGCGACCAGCGGTCCGGCCGAGGCCGTGACGGCGCCGAGGAAGAGGCGCGCCCACAGCAGGTGCTCGAAGTTCGAGGCGGTCGCACTCCAGAGCATCGCGAAGCCCCAGAGGACGATGGTGAATCCGAGCACCCGCGTTCGCGTGACGCGGTCGGCGAGCACGCCGAACGGCAGCGTCGCCACCGCGCCGACGAGGGAGCTGACGGCGACGAGCAGTCCGATGTCCGTGTTGGTGATGTGCAGGCCCGAGCGGAGCTCGCTCGCCGAGGCGCCGACCGTCGCGGCGTCGGCGCCGCTCAGGCCGAGGATCGCGGCGAGGACGATGATGACGTGGGTGCGCTCCTCGCCGCCGAGCGCGATCGTCAGCCGCCGCGCGACGGCGCTCGCCGCGGCGGATCCGATGGCCACGGCGTCGGTGAGTACCCGCCCGGTGCGCGATTCCTCGGCGCTCACGACCCCATGGTGGCAGCCGCGTCTACGGGCTGGGCGTCAGACGTCCCGGCGCACGAGCAGGACGGCTGCGATCAGGAGCGCAGCGGCGCAGTAGGCGACGAAGACGAGGCCGCCCGTGACGGGTCTGAGCGTGTGCGCGGCGTGATGGAGCGCGAAGATCTGCCGCCCTGCCTCGCTCGGCAGGTACTGGGTGATCGCGTTGTTCCAGCTCGTCGGGAGCGTGAACATCAGCGGCGGCAGGACGAAGAAGATCGCCGCGAAGGCCGCGATTCCGCCGGCCGTGTTCCGCACGATCGCGCCGATCGCGAGCGCGAAGATCCCGACGAGCACCACGTAGACCGCGCCGCCGACCACCGCCCGCGCGACGCCGGGGTGCGAGAACGAGATCTGGAGCTGCGGGATGTTGTGGAGGATCGCCTGGCTCGCGAAGAAGCTGATGAGCACGGCAGGGAGCACGAGGACGAAGGAGACGACCGCGTAGTCGATGACCTTCGCCCACAGCACCGGAAGCCGTCTCGGCACGGCGGTGAACGTCGAGCGGATCGAGCCGGTCGAGTACTCCGCGCTGATCAGCAGGACGCCGAGCACCGCGATCGCGAGCTGCGCGACGTTGACGCCGGCGAGCGCGATGTCGAGCGGATGCCGTCCCGCGCGATCGGAGGGCGACATCGAGCCCCAGTGCGACCGGGTGACGAACGAGAAGAGGACGGGGAAGAGCGATCGTGAGCAGGATCCCGACGCCGAGCGACCACAACGTCGATCGCACCGAGCGGAGCTTCGTCCACTCCGAGAGGAGGACGCGATGGAACGCGACCCGGCCTGTCGTCTCGAGATGCGGCAGCGCGCACATTCGGCGTCACGGCGCTCATGCGACAACCTCCTCCAGCTCGGCCGCGAACTCGACGTCGTCGCGCGTGAGGTTCATGAACGCCTCCTCGAGCGAGGCCTGCTGCGGCGTCAGCTCGTGGAGCACGATCCCGGCGGCCGCGGCGGCGTCGCCGACCTGCTCCGCGGTCAAGCCCGTGCACCTCGAGCGCGCCGCGCTCGCCGGCCTCGAAGGAGACTTCCGGGCCGGCGAGCTCCGTCGCGCAGCCGCTCGAGCTCGGGCGAGCGGACGAGCACGACCTTCTGCGAGGCCCGCGCCACGAAGTCGTCGACGCTCGTGTCGGCGATCAGCTTGCCGCGTCCGATCACGATCAGGTGGTCGGCCGTCAGCGCCATCTCGCTCATGAGGTGGGACGAGACGAAGACGGTGCGGCCCTCGGCGGCGAGACCCTTGAGGAGATTGCGCACCCAGTGGATGCCTTCGGGGTCGAGGCCGTTGACGGGCTCGTCGAGCATCACCGTCTTCGGGTCGCCGAGCAGCGCCTGCGCGATGCCGAGCCGCTGTCCCATGCCGAGCGAGAACTGGCCGCTGCGCTTGCGCGCGACCTCGTGCAGGCCGACGAGGTCGATCAGCTCCGAGACGCGCTGCTTCGGGATGCCGTGCGTCTGCGCGAGCGCGAGCAGGTGGTTGTACGCCGAGCGGCCGGTGTGGACGGAGCGCGCCTCGAGCAGCGCGCCGACCTCGTGCAGCGGCGCGGCGTGGTCGCGGTAGTGGCGACCGTTGACGGTCACGTCGCCGCGCGTCGGGGCGTCGAGGCCGAGGATCAGGCGCATCGTCGTCGACTTGCCCGAGCCGTTCGGGCCGAGGAAGCCGGTCACGATGCCGGGGCGCACGGTGAAGCTGAGCCCGTCGACGGCGCGCTTCGTTCCGTAGTCCTTCGTCAGATCGCGCGCCTCGATCATGGCTTGAACGTAGCCGTCATTTGGTGAGTCGTGTGGTGAGGATGTAGGCGTGACGCTCGGCTTCTTCGTCTCGACGGACACGATCAATGCCTGGCTGGAGTCTTACGGCTACCTCGTCGTCTTCCTGCTCGTGATGCTCGAGAGCATCGGCTTGCCGGTTCCGGGCGAGACGGCGCTGATCGCGGCGGCGCTCTACGCGGGGACGACCCACAAGCTCGAGATCTGGGCGATCGTCGCGGTCGCGGCCGCGGCGGCGATCATCGGCGACAACATCGGCTACTCGATCGGCCGGTACGGCGGCGCGAGGCTGCTGCTGCGCTACGGCCACAAGATCCACCTGCACGAAGGGCGGCTCAAGATCGGGATCTGGCTCTTCCGCCGCCACGGCGGGAAGGTCGTGTTCTGGGGGCGCTTCGTCTCGATCCTCCGCACGTGGGCGGCGTTCCTCGCCGGCGCGAACCACATGGAATGGCGTCGCTTCCTCTTCTTCAACGCCGCGGGCGGGATCGTCTGGGCGACGCTCTACGGCGTCGTCTACTACGTGTTCGGCGCGACGCTGAGCAAGCTGAGCACGGCGATCGACGTGACGATCGGCATCGGCTCGGCTGCGCTCCTGATCGCCTTCGTGGTCTGGACGAGACGAAAGGAAGGCGAGCTGCAGAAGCGCGCCGAGCGGGAGATCGAAGGATCCGTGGCCGAGGAGCTCGGTCAAGAGGAGGGCTCCGCGTAAGCTGGGAGCATGTTCCTTTTCACGAAGAAGACCGAGCAGGTCACGCCCGAGGACGCGCTCCCCGGCCGCGACACGCCGATGCAGGTTCCCGAGCGGCACGAGGTGCTCGGCACGCCGCTCGCAGCCGCCGTTTCCCGAGGGCATGGAGCAGCTCGTGGTCGGGATGGGCTGCTTCTGGGGCGCCGAGCGCGTGTTCTGGCAGGCCGACGGCGTCTACACGACCGCGGTCGGCTACGCGGGCGGCTACACGCCGAATCCCACCTACGAAGAGGTCTGCAGCGGGCGCACCGGCCACACCGAGGCCGTGCTCGTCGTCTTCGACCCGGCCGTCCTCTCGCTCGAGGGCGTGTTGCGCCTCTTCTGGGAGGGCCACGACCCGACGCAGGGGATGCGCCAGGGCAACGACCAGGGCACGCAGTACCGCTCGGCGATCTACTGGGCGAACGACGCGCAGCGCGCAGCCGCCGAGGCGTCGCGCGACATGTTCCAGGCCGAGCTCGCGCGCGCCGGCTACGGCGAGATCACGACGGAGATCGCCGAGGCGGGGCCGTTCTACTACGCCGAGGACTACCACCAGCAGTACCTCGCGAAGAACCCGAACGGCTACTGCGGGCTCGGCGGAACCGGGGTAGCCTGCCCCGTCGGTCTTCCGACGTCGTAGCGCCACCCTGTCCGGCCCGCCCAGGAATTGACAGGGCCGCGAAGTAGATATTGAGTCATTGCATTCCCCGCGAGTGGCGGGGGGCCACAAGGAGGGAATAGATGCAGCGTTTCCTGATCTTCGTCGGGGTCGCGGTTGTCGCGGCTGCCATGTACGTGGCCGCGTCACCGGCCTCTCAGCAGGCCAAGGCACCGTCGGCGAAGCAGTTCAAGGCGCTCCAGAAGCAGGTTGCCGCCCTGAAGAAGGACGAGACCTCGGTCAAGAAGCTGAGCGTCGCGCTGGCGGAAATCGTCGGCGGCTGTTACCTCGACTCGAACAGCAACCTCTTGACTCTGCCGGTGAGCGAGTTCGGCAACTCGACCACGGGCTTCCTCTTCGGCGCACCCGGCACCCCGCCGGCGAGCGCGACCGCCAGGAGTGCACTCGATGTCAACGCGTCGAGCCCGACCGAGAACCTCCAGGAGGTCAACACGACGTGCCTCAGCTCCAGCGGGCTGAAGCACGGCACAGGCCGCGCCGGCGTCACTCGCCTGCGGCTCTGGGCCGCACGCACTCACTGAGCGTCTGACGGGAGGGCGGCCCTCGCGCCGCCCTCCCACTACTCCCCTCTAGGCGGCGAGCTCCGCCTCGTGGAGGCGGTAGAGCTCCGGCTCGCAGGCCTCGAAGCCGTCGACGACGTCGGGGTCGAACTGGGCGCCGCGGCAACGGCGGATCTCCTCCGCCGCCGCGTCCCAGCTGACCGGAGCCCGATACGGGCGCTGGTCGGTCATCGCGTCGAGCGAGTCGACGACGGCGAAGATCCGCGCGCCGAGCGGGATGCTCTCCTCGGAGAGCCTGTCTGGGTACCCGTTCCCGTCCCACCGCTCGTGGTGGGAGCGGATGACGCGCGCGCCTTCCTGGTTGAGAAGCGGTACGTGTGCGAGCAGCCGCTCGCCGAGCTCCGCGTGCTCCTGCATCCGCCGGCGTTCGGCCGCGGTCAGGCGGCCCGGCTTGAGCAGGATCCCGTCGGGGATCCCGATCTTGCCGACGTCGTGCAGCAGGAAGCCCCATTCGAGGCTCGGGTCGTCGAGCAGGCGCGGCGCGACCTCGAGCGTGAGCCTCGTCGCGTACGACGTGACCCGGCGCGAGTGCCGGCTCGTGCCGAAGTCCCGCGACTCGAGCGCCGACGCGAGCACGGCGACCGTCTGCGCGTAGGCCTCGGTCAGCAGCTGGTGCTGGCGGCGGCCGATCTCGATCAGCCGGTTGAGGTCGGCCACGTCGACGACGTCGTGGCGGGCGTCACGCAGGTCGTGGCCGTCCGGGATGAGCGGTGAGACGAGCGCGATCAGCTCGAGCGGGCTGAACGGCTTGCGCAGGAACGCCTCGCGCACCGGCGAGCTTCGCCGAGCGACCGGCTTCCTCGGAGCCGCTGATCGCGACGATCGGAAGCTTGCTCGTCTGCGGCGTCTCGCGCAGCCGCTCGAGATAGAAGATCCCGTCGATTCCCGGCAGGCCGATGTCGAGCAGGATCGCGTCCGGGCGCGACTCGACGAGCGCGCGCTCGGCCTCGATCACGTCGTACGCGACGTCCACCTCGAACCCCTCCAACTCGAACGTCGTGCGGACCAGCTCGCAGAGCAACCGGTCGTCGTCGATGACGAGAACCCGACGTGTGCGGCTCATTTTCGAACCCCCTGACTTGCTGACGGCAACTACTGCTGTGTCTGTCGGCAGGCCCGGCGGCCGCGATAAGAGGGCAGTTCCGGCGCCGCGGAGGGAGTGGAAGGAGTTTCTACCGAAACCTCACGTCGGCGCCGGACGAGTTCACCCGTTGGGGTGACGCAACGTCACCCGCGGCGCCGGTGTTGCGGACCGGCGCCGCAGGCGGTGACGACGAGGAAGAGCACGCTCGCCGGGAGGAGTGCGCGCCTCATCCCTGGGCGTAATACGACGCCGCGGCGCCGCGAATGTCACAGCGTCCGCTTCACCCGGAGCGGATGATGTCGGCCGGAGACGGCTGGGAGAGATCGTGCTCGGCCGTGGAAGGCCCGGGAGCAAAGTTCTGGTTCAAGATGGCCGGCGGCCTCGTGCTCGGCGGGATCGTGCTGTTCATCTTCCTGGCCCTCTTCGTCAAGGCGATCGTCGCCTGGGGCTTCCTCGTCGCGCTCATCGTCCTCGCCGTGCGGCTGTGCAGCTTCGGCTGGGTCGTCGACCGTCGAAACGCCGGCGCCCGCTAGCCAGGAACCCGAACCGCGCTTACTGCAGGCGCTCGGCGAGGTAGCGGATCGCGAGCGGGTAGCGGTACTCGATCCCGCCGTGGCTGGCGTCGAAGAGCTCGAAGAAGACGTCGGTGATGCCGAGCGCCTCGAGCTCGCGCCGGAACGCGTCGGCGCCGAGGTCGAGGAACCACTCGTCGCGCGTGCCGGCGTCGATGTAGATCGCCCGCAGGCTGCGGAGCGCGTCGGCGTGGCGGCGCGCCATCCGCACCGGATCCCACGCGAGCCAGCGCTGCCACACGTCGTCGCGCAGCATCCCGGTCGTCAGGTCGAACGGCAGGTCGACCGAGCCGTCCTCGTTCGCCGAGTAGCACGCCGCCATCGCGTACGTGTTGAGGAGGATGTGGTCGAACCGCTTCGTGAACGCCGGCCGTGAGCGGAAGTCCTCCCAGAAGCGGTCGTACGAGCCGTCGTAACTCGTCGCGCAGGATGCGCGCGCCGTGTCGCGGAACTCGGGCAGGTAGCAGAGCTCGAAGAGCGCGTCGCCGGCGTGGGTCGCGAGGCCGCCGAAGACGTCGGGCCGCAGCATCGGCACGACCATCGCGCCGTAGCCGCCGCTCGACTTGCCGGTCAGGCCGCGGTGCGCGGCCTCGGCGAGCGTCCGGTAGCGCTCGTCGACGAACGAGACGATCTCGTCGCAGAGGTACTCGCCGTAGCGGCCGGTTCCGGGCGAGTCGATGAACTGCGAGCCGCCGTAGCGAGGTCCAGGCAGTCGACGAAGACGACGAGCGCGGGCGGGCAGCCGTCCTCCGCGAAGAGCGCGTCGATCCGCTCCGGGCGTGCTCGGGCGGAAGGCGGTGCGGTTTCGCCACATGTCGAGCTGTCCGGTCATGCCCTGGATCAGGTAGATCGACGGGAAGCGGCGGTCGGGCTCGGCGTCGTAGGCGGGCGGGAGGTAGACCCAGAGCGGCCGCACGTGCGGGTCGCCGAGCGGGTTGTCGCGCAGCAGCTCGCTCTCGATCTCGAGCTCGTCGAAGCGTCCCGACCGGCTCCCGCGACCACGGCTCCACCAGCCGCTCTTCTATCAGGCCGCGCTGTTCAGCTGTGGGCTAGACTCACAGCGATGGCCGAATACGGGACGATGCGGGTCAAGAGCGGGCTCGCCGAGATGCTCAAGGGCGGCGTGATCATGGACGTCGTCGACGCCGAGCAGGCGAAGATCGCCGAGGAGGCCGGCGCCTGTTCGGTGATGGCGCTCGAGCGCGTCCCGGCCGACATCCGCCGCGACGGCGGCGTCGCGCGCATGTCCGACCCGGAGAAGATCCAGGAGATCCAGGAGGCCGTCTCGATCCCGGTCATGGCGAAGTGCCGCATCGGCCACTTCGCCGAGGCGCAGATCCTGCAGGCGCTCGAGATCGACTACATCGACGAGTCGGAGGTGCTGACGCCCGCCGACCTCGCAGCATCACGTCGACAAGTGGCAGTTCACCGTCCCGTTCGTCTGCGGCTGCACGAACCTCGGCGAGGCGCTGCGCCGCATCGCGGAGGGCGCGGCGATGATCCGCACGAAGGGCGAGGCCGGCACGGGCGACATCGTCAACGCGGTCACGCACATGCGCGCGGTGTTCGGCCACATCCGCCGGCTCGGCGCGCTGCGCGAGGAGGAGCTGTACGCGGAGGCGAAGGAGCTGCGCGCGCCGTACGAGCTCGTCAAGTGGGTCGCCGAGAACGGCAAGCTGCCGGTCGTGACGTTCACCGCCGGCGGCATCGCGACGCCCGCCGACGCGTCGCTCTGCATGCAGCTCGGCGCCGACGGCGTCTTCGTCGGCTCCGGCATCTTCAAGTCGGGCGACCCGGAGCGGCGCGCGAAGGCGATCGTCGAGGCGACGACGCACTTCCGCGATCCGGAGATCCTCGCCCGCGTCTCGGCCGGCCTCGGCGAGCCGATGGTCGGCATCTCGACGCAGTCGCTCGACCCGAGCGAGCTGCTCGAGACGCGCGGCTGGTAGCGCTCCGTCCGACCGGGGGAGGACGATCCGCCGCGTGCACGCGCGGAAGCCGGTCTGGAAGACCTCGTCGTTCCTCGTCTACACGGGCGGGCTGACCGTCCTCGTCGGCGGCGGTCGCTCGCGCTGGCGTACCTCTCCGGCACAGTTCGGCAAGGGCGCGCTCACCGGCTGGGCGCTGCTGATGCTCGTCGTGCTGCGCTTGCTGGCCGAGGCGCTGCGCCTGCGCGGACGCTGGGTCGCGGGCGGGATCTTCAGCTTCGCCTCCGTGATCGCCTGGGGAGTGTTCCTCGGCGCTCGCGTGGTGGTGGTTCGGCTGGCTCCACAACTGGAGCTCGGCCGTTCGGCGGCTGGTCGCTCGCGCACCTCTCGCTCGAGTTCCTGATCCTCGTGGTCGGCCGGCTGCCGAGATGCTGCGCTCGGGCTTCCCGTTCATCGCGCTCATCTCCACCGTCGTCGGCTGGTTCTTCGTCACCGACTTCATCTCGAACGGCGGCACGTGGACGTACATCGTCTCGCTCGCGATCGGGCTCCTCTACCTGCTGGCGGGCAGCGTCAGCCGCGCACCGGCCTGCGTTCTGGCTGCACCTCGTCGGGGGCCTGCTGATCGGCGTGCCGCTCCTTCACTGGTGGCACACGAGCACGTTCGACTGGGCGCTCATCTCGGCGGTGGCGTTCGTCTTCGTCGGGATCGCGTACGTGACGAGGCGCTCGAGCTGGGCGGTTCTCGCCACGATCGGCTTCTTCGCCGCGACGATCCACTTCGTCGGAGGCTCGCCGACCCAGATCGCCGAAGCGCCGGTCGGTCTCGGCGGCGGCGGACAGGAGTGCTTCAGCACGGGGCCCGGGCCGCGGTCTGCCACTCGCTCGGCCCCGCCGCTCCCTCGGTCGTCCTGGTCGTGGGCGCTCGGGTTCGGCCTGCTCGGCCTCTGGCTCGTCCTGCTCGGCCTCGTCGGCCGGCGCCCGGCGACCGCTGCGCCAGCCGTGTCGCCCGCCGCCTAAGCCCTCGTTACCATCGAGGCGTGGAGAAGCCGCTCAGGATCGGTGTCCTCGCCGTGCAGGGGAACTTCCGCGAGCACGCGGCCGTGCTGCGGCGCCTCGGCGCCGAGCCGGTCGAGGTGCGGCTGCCCGAGCAGCTCGAGGGGCTCGACGGGCTGATCATCCCCGGCGGCGAGTCGACGACGATCGCGCCGGCTGATGCGGCTGTACGGGCTCGACGACGCGGTGCGCGAGTTCGGCGGCCCGATCTTCGGGACGTGCGCGGGGATGATCGTCCTCGACCGCGACCACCTCGGCCTCGGCGACTACGCGACGCGGCGCAACGCGTTCGGCCGCCAGGTGCAAGAGCTTCGAGGCGGATCTCGACATCGGGGACGGCGACGAGCCGCTGCGCGCCGTCTTCATCCGCGCGCCGTGGCTCGAGGACGCGGGACCGGACGTCGAGGTGCTCGCCGAGGTCGACGGCCATCCGGTGCTGGCGCGCGAGGGACGGCTCCTCGTCGCCGCCTTCCATCCGGAGCTGACCGACGACACGCGCGTGCACGAGCGGTTCCTGAACATCGTGCGGGAGGAGACGACGTGTCCGGGCATAGCAAGTGGTCGTCGATCAAGCACAAGAAGGGCGCCGCCGACGCGAAGCGCGGCAAGCTCTTCTCCAAGCTGACGCGCGCGATCATCGTCGCGGCGAAGGAGGGCGGGCGCCGACCCGGCCGCGAACCTCTCGCTCCAGAACGCGATCGAGAAGGCGAAGGCCGCCTCGATGCCGAAGGACAACATCGACCGCGCGATCGCCAAGGGCGCGGGCACCGACTCCGACTCCGCCGCCTACGAGACGGTCGTCTACGAGGGCTACGGCCCGGGCGGCGTCGCCGTGATCGTCGAGGCGCTGACCGACAACCGCAACCGCACGGCGGGCGAGGTGCGGCACACGTTCGACAAGAACGACGGCAACCTCGGCACCTCGGGTGCGGTCGCGTGGCTGTTCGAGCGGCGCGGCCTCGTGCTCGTGCCGGCCGACGGCACCGACGAGGACGAGCTGATGCTCGCGGCTGCGGAGGGCGGCGCGGACGACGTCGCGCTCGACGGCTCCTCCTACGAGGTGCTCTCGCGCCGGCGAGCAGCTCGCGGCGGTGCGCGAGGCGGTGCGAGGCGCCGGCTTCGAGATCGAGTCGGCCGAGCTGACGATGCTGCCGAAGACGACGGTCGCCGTCGAGGACGAGAACGAGGCGAAGAAGATCCTGCGCCTGATCGACCAGCTCGAGGAGAACGACGACGTGCAGGAGGTCTACGCGAACTTCGACATCCCCGAGCGCGTGCTCGAGGCGGTCGCCGGCTGAGCGCCGTCCGGAATGCCCGCGAACGAGCAGGAAGGCCGCTGGACCCGTCCTGATCGTGGAGAAGTGGCGCGTCCGCTAACGCCGAATCGTGTCGGGACTCCGACCACTTCGGGCTCGCCCGGCTCGATGCCCAGTCGGCGAGGATCGGCATGAGCGTGCGCCAAAAGCGTCAAGCTGCTCCTGTGAGTCCCACGCCTGGCTGACTGTCATCTTGTCGCCTGAGCCGAAGCGATCTCGTCAGTCGAGACCCTCGGCCGGAAACACGCCGTCGTCCGTGAGGCGATGGACCGGCTCGGTCGTCTGCTCTGCAGTCAAGGCTGTCGGTGCGACCGGACGACGTACGCTCGATGAGGATCCGCCTCGATACGTGGGCATCGGCTGCTCGAGCGAGTGCTCGCGTCCAGCCTGGAAGCCATCGAGCAGTGACGGGCTCGGCGTCACAGACGCGGCCACGGCTGTGGCTGCCTAGGAGGCGATTTGCTCAGCGCGACCCGCTGGCGAAGATCCCGACTAGCTCGTCTACAACTGGCCCGGTCGGTGCAGCTCGGAACAGGATTCGTCCGACCGGGTCCGTAGCTTTCTCTCGTGAAAGTCGTAGGCATCGATCCGGGGACTGCTGCTTGCGGGTACGGAGTCGTCCAAGAAAGCGGAGGCCGCCTCAGGGAGGTGGCGCACGGATGCTGGTCGACGCCCGCCGGGCAGGACACCGTCCTCCGTTTGAAGACGATCCACGACGCGGTGGCGGAGCTCATCGCCGAGCACGCGCCGGATGCGGTGGCGCTCGAGGAGTCGTACGTCGGCGCCGACGCCCGCATCGCGCTCTCCGTCGGGCAGGCACGCGGCGCCGTGCTCGTCGCGGCCGCCAACGCGGGACTCGACTGCCGCGAGTACGCGCCCGCGAGCGTCAAGCAGGCGATCTGCGGCTACGGCCGCGCCGAGAAGGCGCAGATGCAGCGGATGGTGAAGATGATCCTCGGGCTCGCCGAGGTGCCGACGCCGCACCACGCCGCCGACGCGCTCGCGGTCGCGATCTGCCACGCGCTCGCGCCGCCGCTGCTGCGCGCCGCGGCGGGCTAGAGGGAACGTCCGTTCCCGTGCGTACGCTGGCCCGATGATCGCGCGCCTTCGCGGCAAGCCCGCTGCCAACACGCCGGAAGGGCTGATCCTCGACGTCAACGGCGTCGGCTACCTCGTCCACGCGACGCCCTCCGCCGTCCGCAAGGGCGACGCGGCCGACGAGATCACGGTCGAGACGTACCTCCACGTGCGCGAGGACGCGATGCAGCTCTACGGCTTCGCCGACCGCGGCGAGCGCGAGCTCTTCGTCCAGCTCCTCGCGCGTCAGCGGCGTCGGGCCGAAGGTCGCGCTCGCGATCGTCTCCGGCTCTCCCGTCGCCGAGCTGCGCCGCGCGATCGTGCGCGAGCGACTCGGCGCGCTTCCAGGCGATCCCCGGCATCGGCAAGAAGACGGCCGAGCGGATCGTGCTCGAGCTGAAGGAGAAGCTCGGCGACCCGGATCTCGTCGCGGTGTCCGACGGCTCCGGCGAAGACCATGTCGTCGCGCGCGACGCACTCGTCGAGCTCGGCTGGTCGCTGCTCGACGCCGAGCGCGCGCTCGCGGAGGTCGACCCGGAGCTGCTCGCCGGAGGAACGCGTCCGGCTCGCGTTGAAACAGGCCGCATGAACGCGACCACGCAGTTCCTGACGCCGGCTCTCCGCGACGACGAGGAGGAGGTCGAGCGGAGTCTCCGCCCGCGCCGCCTCGACGAGTTCGTCGGCCAGGCCCGCGTCAAGGAGCAGCTCTCCATCGCGCTCGACGCTGCGAAGGGCCGTGGCGAGGCGCTCGACCACGTCCTGCTCGTCGGGCCGCCGGGCCTCGGCAAGACGAGCCTCGCGCACATCATCCGCGAGGAGCTCGGCGTCGGCATCCGCTCGGTCGCCGGCCCCGCGCTCGAGCGCAAGGACGTCGCGGCGATCCTCACCGCGGTCGAGGCGCGCGACGTCGTCTTCGTCGACGAGATCCACCGCCTCAGCCGCGCGGCCGAGGAGATCCTCTATCCGGCGCTCGAGGACTTCCGGCTCGACATCGTGATGGGCCAGGGGACGGCGGCGCGGACGCTGACGCTCGACCTGCCGCCGTTCACGCTCGTCGGCGCGACGACGCGCACGGGGCTCCTCACGTCGCCGCTGCGCGACCGCTTCGGCATCACGTTCCGGCTCGACTACTACGAGGACGGCGAGCTCGCGACGATCGTCCGCCGCTCGGCCGGGATCCTCGGCGTCGAGATCGCCGACGACGCCGCCGACGAGATCGCCGGCCGCGCGCGCGGCACGCCGCGCGTCGGCAACCGGATCCTGCGTCGCGTGAGAGACGTGGCCGAGGTGCGTCACGAGGGAGTGATCACGACGGCGATCGCGCGCGAAGCGCTCGAGCTGCTCGAGGTCGACGAAGCGGGGCTCGAACGGCTCGATCGCGAGCTGCTGCGGACGATCGCCGAGAAGTACGCCGGCGGCCCGGTCGGCCTCAACACGCTCGCGGCGGCGCTGGGCGAGGAGCCGGACACGATCGAGTACGTCTACGAGCCGTACCTCCTGCAGCTCGGCTTCCTGCAGCGAACTCCGCGCGGCCGCACGATCACCGCGCTCGGACGGGCGCATCTCGGCTCTGCGCCAGAGCCCGAGCCCGAGCCCGACGCGCGGCTCTTCTGCGACGGATCCTCGTCACCGGCATGTCCGGAACCGGCAAGTCGAGCGCACTCGCCGAGCTCGCGCGGCGCGGCTTCCGCACCGTCGACACCGACGAGCCGGGCTGGACGGTGGAGGACGCAGACGGCGGCCGCTGGTGGGACGAGGAGCGCATCGCGCAGCTGCTCGCCGCGAGACGGCCCGACCCTCTACGTGTCCGGAACGGTCTCGAACCAGGGCCGCTTCTACGACCGCTTCGACGCCGTCGTCCTGCTCAGCGCACCTGCCGAGGTGCTCCTCGAGCGGATCGCGACGCGCGACGACGAACGACTACGGCAAGTCGCCCGAGGAACGGGAGCTGATCCTCGCTCACATCCGCGAGGTCGAGCCGCTGCTCCGCGCGTCGTGCACGCACGAGATCGACACGACGCAACCGCTCGCCGAGGTCGTCGAACTGCTCGCGCAGATCGGACGCGAGGTCCAGACATAGTTTCGGAGGATGACCGAGTACGACATTCACCTGGACGACAAGTTCGGCCAGCTCCACGAGTTCGACGTCGCCGCGTTCGCCGCGGAGCACGAGCCGTGGTTCAACCAGACGCTCACGACGGTGAACGAGTCCGTCGTCCGGCTCGGCGTGCTGGAAGGCGAGTTCCACTGGCACAAGCACGAGCGCGAGGACGAGTTCTTCTTCGTCCTCGACGGCAAGCCTCGAGATCGAGATCGAAGGGCGAGAGCCTGCGGTGCTGGAGCCGCAGCACGGGATCACGATTCCGCGGAACGTCATGCACCGGCCGATCGCCCACGGCCGCACGACCGTCCTGATGGTCGAGGCTGTCGGGCGTCGTGCCCACGGGCGACTGATGCCCGAGCTCTGGACACCCTCGCCGGGCTGCCGCACGATGCGTTCGTCGAGCGCCTCCACAAGGCGATCGCCTCCTTCGCCGAGGCGAACGGCGTCGAGAAGCCGCTCGTCGAGGTCGAGCTCGCCGACCGGTCGCGGTTCGTGCTCGAGCGGATCGAGCCCGAGCCCGGATTCGGAATGGTGACGCTCTACGTGACGGACGCGCGCGACGACGCACCCGACGCGCTCATCGTCCCGATCGGCTCCCTGCGGCGGATCGAGCTGAGCAAGTCGCCCGAGGAGCGAGTCCAGCGCTTCGGGTTCAGCGTCCCGCCCGCGACGTAGACGAGCCACGGCGCGACGAGCAGCGCCATCACGTCGAACCAGACGTAGCCGCTCGCGACACCGCTCGGCGGATTGCCGTCGGGGATTCCCAGCCCGGGAAGCGTCGACGCCCAGCGCCAGGTCCCGATCGACGTGCCGTAGAGCTCGAGCGCTCCGACGACGAGGAAGACGCCGGCATACGTCGCGCGCGAGCGAGAGCGCCAGAGGAAGAGGAGCAGCAGCGGCACGCCGAGGGCGCCGGCCACGTCGCGCTGCGGAAGCACGAACAGGCCGACGACTCCCCACGTAGCGGCGCCGACCGCTGCCGCCCACACGACCGCGCGGGCGCGCAGGCTGCGGCTCAGCGCGATGCCGCTGAGGAACACGAGCCCGTGAGCGGGCGGGATGAAGAGCGGCAGGTTGTGGAGGCGGTAGTGGTAGACGCCCCAGACGAGCGAGCCGGTCACCTCCCCGATCGTCGCGAACAGGACGACTCCGACGGTCTGCGCCCGCACCAGCGTCTGCAGCGGCCAGAGCGCCGCCGCCAGGACGAGGAGTGTGATCACGCCGAGCGCGAGTTGTCCGGGGAGCGAGACCTGCGTGTCGAGCGCCAGGAGCGCCGCGAGGTACGCGGGCAGAGCGACGGCGTACCAGCGAGGGACGTTCATCGGCGGTACTGGAGCTCGTGCCAGCTTGGCGTGGGGAGGAGCTCGAGCAGCGCGCGGCCGCCGCTCGTGTCGGCGAAGGTGAAGTCCTGGCGCTCGTCGTCCCAGTCCACCTCGAGCAGGCCCTCCTTGACCCGGTGGTCGAGCCACGCGCCGCGGAAGACGAGCTTCTTCAGCCAGTAGACGAGCGACTCGCCGCGGACGAGCGCGAGCTCGTCCCAGTGGCGCACGAGGTACTCCCCGAGCGCGCTCCGCGGCGTCTGCGATCGCGTCGCGCTCGACGAGCTCGACGAGGTCGGCGGTCTCGTCCTCGTCCAGCTCGGGGCTGGAGACGAGGCCGAGTCGGACGGCCGCGGCCGTGACCCGCTCCTCGAAGTCGAGGGAGTTGAAGGAGAAGCGGTAGCCGAGGAACTCGACGACGTAGTCGTCGCCCGAGTGGTAGTTGCCGGCCGCTTCCACGGCGGCAGCGTACCCTGACCGCATGCGGCTACTCCGCTATCCGCTGGCGCTCGTGGTCGTGCTCGCGCTCTGTGCGCTTACCGCCTGGGTGATGGCATGGCCGTTCGAGAAAGCGGCGTTTCTCGCGCCCATAATCGTCGTCGGCGGAGCGGCGCTGGTCGGTCTTCTCTCTGCTGTGGGGCAAGGTCGCGCTCGACTCGCTGCGCGAGTCGCGGCACCCCCGGCGCGTCGCCGCGTACTGGTTGCTCGGGATCGGACTACTCGTCCTGTTGACCGTGCTCGGCGTCAAGCTCCCGAACGAGGGCGGCTAGGAGCCGGTCGATCTCTTCGCGCGTCGTGTAGGCGGCGACGGAGAGGCGAAGGAGGTCGTTCTCGGCGCCGGCGAGCGGAATCTCGACGCGATCGCGGAGAAGAGCCTGTCGGAGAGAGCCGGAGCGGAACGGGGAAGCCGGACGGTCGCCATCTGCGCGAGCATCGCGTCCGGCGCGATCGGTTCCGTTCCCAGCAGCTCGCAGAGGTCGACGCGGGCTTGGCGTGTGACTCGGCGGCAGCGTTCCGTGACAGAGTCCCAGTCTCGCTCGGCCTGAAAGCGGATCGCATCGGGAACGGCGAGCCAGGCTGCGGGGTCGCACGTCCCCTGCGTCTCGATCCGCTCGGAGAAGGTTCGACCCTCGGTGTAGCCCCAGCTGACGATTGCGGCGTCGACGCGCTCCTGGTGCTCGGGTCGGACGTGCAGGAAGCCCGCGCCCTTGGGCGACATGAGCCATTTGTGACAGTTCCCGCTGTAGAAGTCGGCTGCCGAGCTCGGCGAGGTCGAGCGGTACCTGCGCGGGTGCGTGGGCACCGTCGACGATCGTGACAAGCCCCAGCTCTCGAGCGCGGGTGACGATGTCGTTCACCGGCAGGACGAGCGCGGCCTCGGATGTGACGTGACTGACGTAGACGGCGCGGGTCCGCTCGCTTGCGGCTGCGAACAGCGCCTCGACGACCTCGCTCGGGTCGCGGAGCGGAAGCGGGATCGGCGCGCGGACGTAATGCGCGCCCGTGCGCTTGCAGATCCAGTCCCACGCGAGGTCGCACGCGCCGTATTCCAGGTCGGTCGTGAGGATCTCGTCGCCCGGCCGCAGGTCGAGCGAACGGGCGGCGAGGTTGACGCCGGTCGTCGCGTTCTGGACGAAGGCGAGGTCCTGCGGCGCGCAGCCGAGGTAACCGGCGAGGGCCGCGCGCGCCTCGTCGAGCAGGCCGGGCAGGCGGCGCGCCAGGAAGTCGACGGGCTCGAGCTCGAGCTCCCGCTGCCAGGCCCGGTAGCGCTCGAAGACAGGCCGCGGGCACGCGCCGAACGATCCGTGGTTGAGGAACGCGACCTCGGGGTCGAGCAGGAACTCGCGCCGTAGCTCGGTTGCCGAGATCGCGGCCATGGCCCTCTTCTACTCCATCCCGAACCCCCACCCACCCGGGGACCGGTGAAGCGTGCCGCTTCCACCGGTGACGATTTGTCGCGGCTTCATGCGCTAGAGCGTGGCAATCCGGATCCGACGTCCCTTTCGGCCAGGCGCGCGAGCCGATTCCGTCCGCCCGTCTCCGTACCTTGGCTGCACATGCACGAAGGCACCTGGACACTCGCCGATTGCCCGCCCGACGCACAGGGCGAGCTTGTTCGCGCGCTCGGAATCTCCCCGCTGACCGCCGCAGTGCTCGTCCGGCGGGGCCACTCGGACGCGGCCGAGGCGAGACGCTTTCTCGACGGCGAGCAGCCGCCGCACGACCCCTTCCTGCTCGGCGACATGGCAGCTGCGTGCGAGCAGATCCGCGCCGCGGTCGAGCACGGGCGCCGCATCTGCGTCCACGGCGACTACGACGTCGACGGGATCGCGGCCACCACGCTCGCCGTCCTCCTCTTCCGCGAGCTCGGCGCCGACGTCGCATGGCATCTCCCGAGCCGCTTCGACGAGGGCTACGGCGTTCGCAGCGAGACGCTCGCACGGCTCGCCGACGACGGCTGCGGCCTCGTCCTCACCGTCGACTGCGGAATCACGGCGGCAGCCGAGGTGGCGGAGGCAAAGGCGCGGGGCCTCGACGTCATCGTCACCGACCATCACCGGCCGGGCGAGACGCTGCCCGACTGCCCGATCGTCGCCACTCGCCCGTCCGAGTATCCGTTCCCCGAGCTCTGCGGCACCGGCGTCGTCTACAAGCTGGGTCAGGCGCTGTTCGGCACCGACTCCGAGATCCCCCGCCGTCACCTCGACCTCGTCGCCCTCGCCACGATCGCCGACGTCGTCCCTCTCGTCGACGAGAACCGCTCGCTCGCCATCGCCGGGCTCCGCGCGCTCGCGCGCACCTCGAAGCCCGGGCTGCGTGCGCTCATGCAGCGCGCAGGCGTCGACCCGGCCACCGTCGACTCCGGAGCCGTCGGGTTCCGCCTCGCGCCCCGCCTGAACGCCGCCGGGCGCCTCGGGCATCCGCGCGAGGCGCTCGAGCTTCTCCTCACGGAAGACGAGGCGGAGGCCGGCCGGCTCGCCGACTCGCTCGAAGAGTTGAATCGCGAGCGCCAGGCGGTCGAAGGTCGGATCCTCCGCGAGGCCGTGGCCCAGGTCGAGGCGTGGCCACCCGAGAAGCGTGCACGGCGCGCCTACGCCGTCGCCGGCGCCGACTGGCACGAGGGCGTGATCGGCATCGTCGCCTCGCGGCTCGTCGAGCGCTACCACCGCCCGGTCGTCCTCATCGCGGGCACCGAAGGCGACTGGAAAGGATCGGGACGCTCGATCCCCAGCTTCGACCTCCACGCCGCGCTCGGCGCGTGCTCCGACCTGCTCGGGCGTTGGGGAGGCCACCGCGCCGCGGCCGGCCTGTCGATCGCCGAGGAGAACGTCGACGCGTTCGCCGAGGCGTTCGCGCAGCAAGCCGCCGCGGTGCTCGACGAGGAAGACCTCGACCCGGTGACGTCGATCGACGCCGTGGTCGCACGCGGAGCCGAGCTCTCGCTCGACCTCTGCGCGGAGCTGGCGAGGCTGGCGCCGTTCGGGCTCGGCAACCCCGCACCGACGCTGCTCGCGCCCGGCTGCGGGCTCGCCGAAGCCACGACCGTCGGAGACGGCAAGCATCTCCGCTTCCGTGTCCGGCGCGACGGGCGCGACTCCGGCAGCGCGATCGCGTTCGGGCAGGGCACACGCCTCGAGCAACTTCGTCCGGACTCTCTCTACGACGTCGCGTTCCGACTCGAGGAGAACCACTGGAACGGAACCGTCGCGCCGCAGCTCGTCGTCCGCCGAATCTTCCGCGGCCGCAGCGCGGTACCGCGAGCTCCGCGCGTGGCTCGCGGCCGAGTGGAAGAAGCCCGCGGCCGCGCGCGACGCCGAGGCGGCAGCGATCTTCGCCGAGCTCCGCGTCGTCGAGGGTGGCCCGCGCCGCGACCTGCTCGAGTCGCCACGGTTCCGCGACCTGCTCGCCGCCGAGCCGCCACTCGCCGCGGCAGCGTGATCCGAGTCGCGACCGAGGGCGACTGGGCGGCGATTCCCGAGGTCCATCGCGCCGCCTTCGGCGGACGAAGGCGACGCGGTCGCGCGGCTCACCGGCGAGCTCCGCGCGAGCGAGTCGGTACGAGCCCGAGCTCTCGTTCGTCGCCGAAGAGGACGGCGTCGTCGTCGGTCACGTCATGAACACGTGGAACTGGCTCGAGGGCGGCTCACCGCGCGTGCTCCAGCTCTCGCCGCTCGGCGTCCTGCCCGAGCACCAGGGGCGCGGCCACGGATCCGCACTCGTCCGCGCCTCGCTCGACGCGGTTCGCGCCGCGGCGAGGCGCTGCTGCTCGTGGAAGGCAACCCGAAGTACTACGGCCGCTTCGGCTTCGTCCGCGCCGACGAGCTCGGGCTACTGCCGCCGCCGGAGGCGCTCTACGACTGGGCGTTCCAGGTGGCGGTTCTCGACCCCGACGCGACGCTGCCGCAGGGGCGGGTCGTCTACTCGGAGCCGTTCAGGCACTGAGCGAGCGCGAACGCGAGGCGCAGAGCGCTGCGGCGCTTTCTGAAGCGGAGAAATCTAGGCATGGGAACCGTCAATTCGCTCCTTCGACGACCGTTCCTTCCGCCGAATTGAGGCCCGAAACCCCGGAGTACACTGAGAAAGTGACGACGCTGGCATCGGGCGAAAGGCACGAGGAGCTCCTCGAAGGGCTGCTCGCCGAGCTCGCCGCGCAGCGCTCGGACGCCGACGTGGAGCTCGTCACGCGGGCGTTCCGCTTCGCTGCCGCGGCGCACGAAGGCCAGCAGCGCCGCTCGGGCGAGCCGTTCATCACGCACCCCGTCGGCGTCGCATCGATCTGTGCCGGCCTGCGCCTCGACGAGCAGACGATCGCCGCCGCGCTGCTCCACGACGTCGTCGAGGACACCGGTGTCGAGCTCGACACCCTCCGCGAGGAGTTCGGCGACGAGATCGCGCTTCTCGTCGACGGCGTCACCAAGCTGACCCGCGTCCAGTTCCAGACCCGCGAGCAGGCGGAGGCGGAGAACTACCGGAAGATGGTCGTGGCGATGGCCGAGGACGTGCGCGTCATCCTCGTCAAGCTCGCCGACCGCCTCCACAACCTCCGCACGATCGAGTACCTCGGCAAGCAGAAGCAGATCCAGAAGTCGCGGGAGGCGCTCGAGGTGTACGCGCCGCTCGCGCATCGGCTCGGTATCCACGCGCTCAAGTGGGAGCTCGAGGATCTCGCCTTCCAGACGCTCCACCCGCGCAAGTACGCGGAGATCAAGACGATGGTCGCCGAGCGGCGCGCCGACCGCGAGGGCCACGTCGCCGAGGCGGCCGACGTGCTGCTCCGCGAGCTCGAGAAGGTCGACATCCCCGTCGACATCTCCGGCCGCGCGAAGCACTTCTACTCGATCTACGACAAGATGGCCCGCAAGGGCCGCGAGTTCAACGAGATCTACGACCTCACCGCGATGCGCGTGATCGTCGAGCGCGACGGCGAGGAGGGAACGCGCGACTGCTACGGCTCGCTCGGCCTCATTCATTCCCTCTGGAAGCCGATGCCCGGCCGCTTCAAGGACTACATCGCGATGCCGAAGTTCAACGGCTACCGCTCGCTCCACACGACGGTGATCGGACCGGAAGGGCGGCCGCTCGAGATCCAGGTGCGCACGCGCGCGATGCAGCAGACCGCCGAGCTCGGCGTCGCGGCGCACTGGGCGTACAAGGACGGCGGCCGGCGCACGAAGCGAGCCGACGAGGACTGGAACGCCTGGGTGCGGCAGCTCATGGACATCAACGACGACGAGACGGACGCGCGCGAGTTCGTCAAGAGCTTCCGCACCGATCTCTTCGACGAGGAGGTGTTCGTCTTCACGCCGAAGGGCGAGGTGAAGACGTTGCCCGCCGGCGCGACGCCGATCGACTTCGCGTACGCCGTCCACACCGACGTCGGCCACCGCACGGTCGGCGCGAAGGTGAACGGGCGGATCGTGCCGCTCCACTACCACCTGAAGAGCGGCGACCGCGTCGAGATCCTGACCGGCAAGTCCGCCGCCCGCGGCCCGTCCCGCGACTGGCTCTCGCTCGTCGCCTCGTCCCGCGCCCGCAACAAGATCCGCCAGTTCTTCTCGCGCGAGCAGAAGGAGGATCTCGAGGCGAAGGGGCGCGAGTCGCTCGAGAACGCGCTCAAGGGCCAGAACCTCCCGTACAAGAAGCTCGCCGGCTCGGCCGTGCTCGCCGGCGTGATCCGGGAGTCGGGCTACAAGAAGGCCGAGGACTTCTACATCGCGCTCGGCTCCGGGAAGCTGCACGCGTCGAAGATCGTCGACAAGGTCCTGCAGCAGCTCAAGGTGACCGAGGTCGCCGAGGAGCAGGTCACGGTCAAGAGGCCGCGGGCGCGCGAGGCGGCCGGCAGCGACAGCTACGGCATCAACGTGATCGGCGTCGAGGACGTCCTCGTGCGGCTCGCGAAGTGCTGCACACCGGTTCCCGGCGACGACATCGTCGGCTACATCTCGCTCGGCAAGGGCATCACGATCCACCGCGGCGACTGCCCGAACGTGCGCGCGCTGCGGCGGAATCCCGAGCGGTTCACGCCGGTCGAGTGGGAGGGAGGCGGCAGCCAGAGCTTCCGCGTCCAGATCGCGGTCGACTCGTGGGACCGGCCGCGCCTGCTCGAGGACGTCGCGCGAACCTTCGCCGAGCACGGCTCGAACATCGTCTCCTACGGCGGCACCGTCGAGGATCAGATGGCGCGCAACTGGTACGTGGCCGAGGTCGGAGACGTGAAGGGGCTCCGCGGCCTGCTCACCTCGCTGCGCAACGTCGACGGCGTCTTCGACGCGCGTCGCATGACACCGTCCTAGAGGGCGGCAGTTCCCTCGTTCGAGGGATCGAGGATCACCGACCCCGGGTTACCCCGTTCGAGGGAGACGCCAGTGGTGGTGCGGGCTCTGTCGCTCGAACGAGGGACGGCTCAGCTGACCCACGTCTCGCCGCCGGTGTCCCAGCCGACGAGGCAGAGGTCGGCGATCTCGGCGGCGACTGCGTCGAGCTCCGTCGCGTCGATGTGCGCCGTCGACCGCGAGCTCGGCGACCCGGTGTCGCGCCAGATGACCGGGACAGCGATGCGGCGTGGTCGGATCCGGCGTGCCGGCCTCGGGCCCGAGCACGAGCTTGTCCTCCTCGACGAAGAAGATCCCGGCCCAGGCGCAGCCGTCGCGCGCGGCAAGCTCCGACACGGTCTGCGCGCAGCTGCTCGTCGGCGTCAGGCGTCGACATTGAAGGGGCGCGGTACGCGTTCGGAATTCGGGATCGGGCGGCGAGTCTCGAGGTCGATGAACACGAGGGTCTGGTGAGCGGTGACGAGCAGCGTCCCTTCGGGCACTTTGAACGCCGCGAACTCGTAGGTCATGCTCGTCCGCCCGATCTTCGAGACCCGGATGTGGATCTCGAGCTCGTCGTCGAAGCGAGCGGGCGCGAAGTACTCGACGTCGTTGGCGCGCATCACGAACTCGCCGCCGGCCTCCCGATGCAGAAAGCCGAGCGAGCGCGAGGTACTCGACGCGTGCGAGGTCGAAGTACGGGTTGTAGCGGCCGTAGTAGACGATCCCCTGCGCGTCGGTGTCCGAGAAGCCGACTCGCGTCCGGGTCGAGAACGCGTACTCGCCGCTCACGAGCGGATCACCTCGAGCACCTCGTCGCGCTTCTGTTCCATCAGCTCCTGGGACGTCGCCTCGAGGTTGAGGCGCAGCAGCGGCTCCGTGTTCGACGGGCGCACGTTGAAGTGCCAGTCGTCGAAGTCGACCGAGATCCCGTCGAGGTGCGAGACGCGCCCGTCCGCGTAGCGCTCCTTCAGCTCCTGGAGCTTCAGGGCGACGTCGGGAACCGGCGTGTTGAGCTCGCCCGTGATGAAGTAGCGCGAGCGCAGCGGCGCGAGGAGCTCCGACAGCCGGCCCCGCTTCGAGATCAGCTCGAGCATGAGCAGGAACGGGACGACGCCCGAGTCGGCCTGGCTGAAGTCGCGGAAGTAGTAGTGGCCCGAGACCTCGCCCGCGAAGGCCGCGTCCTCCTTGCGCATGCGCGCCTTGATGAACGCGTGGCCGACGCGGTTCACGAGCGGCACGCCTCCCAGGCGCTCGATCGTGTCCGGCACCGCGCGGCTCGCGCGCACGTCGTAGATGATCTTCGCGCCCGGCTCGCGGGCGAGCAGGGTCTCGGCAAACAGCGCGGTGACGAAGTCGCCGGGGACGAACTCGCCGCTGTCGTCGACGAAGAAGCAGCGGTCGGCGTCGCCGTCGAACGCGATGCCGAGGTCGGCTCCCTCCTCGAGCGTCTTGCGGACGATGAACTCGCGGTTCTCGGGCAGGAGCGGGTTGGGCTCGTGGTTCGGGAACGATCCGTCAGGCTCGAAGTAGCAGCGGGTTGCCTCGACGGGCAGCCGCTCGAGCACCGGCGGCAGCATCGTCCCGGCCATCCCGTTCGCCGCGTCGATCACGACCTTGAGCGGCTTGATCGCGTCGACGTCGACGAACGAGAGCACCCGGTCGACGTACGAAGGCCAGATGTCGAGCTCTCGCACCGTCGCCGGGGTCGCGCTCGCGCCGGTTCCCGGACATCGACTGCAGGTCGCGCACGATCCAGGAGACCGGACTCGCCTCCGACGGGCAGCGCGCCGCGCCGGACGAGCTTCATGCCGGTGTACTGCTTCGGGTTGTGCGACGCGGTGACCATGATCCCGCCCTCGAGCTCGAGCGAGCCGACCGCGAAATAGACCATCTCCGTGCCGACGAGCCCGAGGTCGAGCACCTCCGCGCCGGCGTCGGCGGCGCCGCGCATGACGGCCTGCTGCATCGCCGGTGAGGAGAGACGCATGTCGCGGCCGACGGCGATCCGCTTCGGCTCGAAGTGCTCGACGTACGCGCGTCCGATCGCCTCGGCGCCCGCCTCGTCGAGCTCGTCCGGGTAGATCCCGCGCACGTCGTACGCCTTGAAGACCTTCGGATCAAGCATCGGCGCGCGATCCTAGCCAGGTAGGCCTCGGAAACTACGATGGCACCGTGGTCGAGCGGAAGCTTGCAACGGTCCTGTTCGTCGATCTCGTCGGCTCGACGAATCTGAGCGCGGGCGTCGACCCGGAGGTCGTTCGCCGCCGCGTCGGGCGGTACTTCGACCAGGTCTCGCACTGCGTGGTCACGCACGGCGGGACGGTCGAGAAGTTCGCCGGCGACGCCGTCATGGCCGCTTTCGGCGTGCCGCTACAGCACGAGGACGACGCCGAGCGCGCCGTCCGCGCGGCGCTCGCGACGCTCGATCGCGTCGGCGAGCTCGGCCTCGACGTGCGGATCGGCATCGAGTCGGGCGAGGTCGTCGCCGACGAGACCGACTCCACGTTCGCCACCGGCGCGGCGGTCAACCTCGCCGCCCGCCTCGAGCAGCAGGCCGGGCCGAACGAGATCGTGATCGGCCCGACCGCGGCGCGGCTCGTCCGGGACCTCGTCGAGCTCGAGGAGCTCGAGCCGCTCGAGCTGCGTGGCTGGCGCGAGCCGGTCGCGGCGAGTCGCGTCGTCGGCGCCCGGCAGCCGGGTCGCCCGATGCGCTCGCTCTCGGCGCCGCTCGTCGGGCGCGAGTCCGAGCTCGAGCTGCTCGAGAACACGTTCGCGCGCACCGCGCGCGACGGGCGGGCCAGCCTCGTCACGCTCTACGGGGAGCCCGGAGTCGGTAAGAGCCGGCTGGCGCGAGAGTTCGTCGACGGGCTCGAGTACGCCACCGTCCTCCGCGGCCGCTGCCTGCCGTACGGCGAAGGCGTGACGTACTGGTCGATCGCCGAGATGGTGAAGGCCTCGGCCGGGATCTCCGACGACGACCCGCTCGAGGAGGCGTTCGAGAAGCTCCGCGAGACGTGCGAGAGCGAGGCGGTCGCCGACCTGCTCGGGCTCGCGGTCGGCGTCCTCGAGGCGGTCGAGGGCGAGCGGAGCCAGCAGGACATCGCGTGGGCCGTCCGCTCGTGGATCGAGCAGCTCGCCGCCGTGCAGCCGCTCGTCCTCGTCTTCGAGGACGTCCACTGGGCCGAGGAGCCGCTGCTCGAGGTGATCGAGCACATCGCGTCCTGGGTGCGAACCGCGCCGGTCCTTCTTCTCTGCCTCGCCCGGCCCGAGCTGCTCGACGCGCGCCCGGCGTGGGGTGGGGGCAGGCTGCGCGCCGTCACGCTCGAGCTCGAGGCTCTCCCCGACGACGAGGGCGCGAAGCTCGTCGAGAGCGCTCGCGGCCGAGCTCGACGTCGCGATCGACGTGGACGCCGTCCTGGCGAAGGCGGAGGGGAACCCGCTGTTCGTCGAGGAGACGATCCGCGCGCTCGCCGAGCAGCCCGACGGGATGCAGCAGCGCATTCCCGACACGCTGCAGGCGCTCATCGCCGCGCGCATCGACCGCCTGCCGCCGGAGTCGCGGCGGCTCGTGCAGCGGGCAGCCGTCATGGGCCGCGTCTTCCTCCGCGGGCGCGCTTGCGCATCTCTCGCCCGACGTCGGAGACGTCGACGCCGTCCTCGACGATCTGCTCTTCCGGGACTTCGTCCTGCACGAGGACCGATCGGCGATCAGCGGCGAGCAGGCGTTCAAGTTCAAGCACGTGCTCATCCGCGAGGTGGCCTACGCGGGGCTGTCGAAGGGATCGCGCGCCGACCTGCACCTCCTGTTCGCCGGCTGGCTTCGCGAGCGGGCGGGCGAGGAGCTCGTCGAGATCCTCGCGTTCCACCTCGACCAGGCGACCCGGCTGCTCGCGGAGCTCGACGGAGCGGCGCCGCCCGAGCTGGCCGAGGAAGCGGCGGCAGAGCTTCTGCGCGCGGGACGTCGCGCGCTTTCGCGTGAGTCGTTCGCCAGCGCGCGCAAGCTGCTCGTCCGGGCGGTCGAGCTCGCCCCGAACCTCGAGCGGCGCTACTACGCGCGCGGGCGGCGTGGCGTCTGGGCGACATGACGGCGGTCATCGTCGAGATGGAGGACGTCGCGGCCGCCGCCGAGGCTGCGGGCGAGCGGCAGCTCCAAGGACGCGCGCTCACGGCGCTCGCAGAAGCGCGTGATGAACCAGCGCGCCGACGCGGCGGCCGCGCGTGAGCTCATCGAGCAAGCCGTCGAGGTGCTGGCCGACGAGGAGCCGGACGTCCGCTTCGAGGCCTTCCAGGTCGCCGCCGCAGGTCGCCGCACTGGCTCAGCGACGCCGATGCGTTCGAGCAGTGGGCGAAGCTCGGCCTCGAGGCCGCGCGGGCTGCCGACCGCAAGGACCAGGAGCTCCAGATCACCGTGAAGCTGGCTGAGAACTACGTGTATCGCCTCGAGCTCGCGGAGGCGGAGCCCCTCATCGACCGCATCGGCGAGCTCGCCGACGAGAGCATGAGCATCGTCGGTCGCGCGCTCGCCTGTGCCGCTCGCGGCACGCTCGAAAACTGGCGCGGCAACGATGCCGAGGCCGAGGTCGCGTTCACGGCGGCCTACGACCTCTACGCGGAGATCGGCAACAAGGCTCAGGAGGCGAGCATGGGGCTTTCGATCGCCCGGCACGTCGCCGCCCAGGGCGATCTCGCGCGTGCAGAGAAGCTGCTGCTCGAGGCGGTGCGGACGTTGAAAGGCCTCGGCGACCGGTCGCGGCTCTGCGAGGCGCAGCGTTCCCTCGCCGAGATCTATGTCCGGCTGGGACAGGCTGGAAGAGGCCGAGCGGTACGCGCTGCAGGCTCGCGAGTCGGTGGGCCTCGACGATCGCACCTCGATCTCCACGACGAAGCTCTCGCTCGGCGTCGTGCGCGCCGCGCAGGGACGAGACGACGAGGCGGCGGAGCTGATGCACGAGGCCGTCGACGATGCGCGGTGCACGGGTCAGCTTGCGCTCGAGCGCTGGGCGCTCGGCAAGGTGATCGAGTTCCACCGCTCGCGCGGGCAGGAAGACGCGGCTCAGCCCTACGAGGACCGGCTGGCGGAGCTCGCGCCGAGCACGGCGCCGATGGTCTGAGTCGACGCCGCGTCCGGCGACTCGCTGATCACGGTCGCCGGCCGCTCGAAGCCGCGCAAGCGCGTCGCGAAGCGGCTCGGCGCGCAGGGTTCCCTCGCCGTAGGGAAGATGCTTCGTCTCGTTCCGGTTCGCGTACTGGATGTCGCTGAAGTGGATGTGGAACGGGGCATCGGGCTCGAGCACGGCGTCGGCTCCGGCCAGGGCTGCGGCGAACGCTTCCGGCTCGAGGAACGCGCCGTCGCTCGTCGCGTGCATGTGCGCGAAGTCGAGCACCGGCCGGACGAAGTCGACCTGCGCCGCGATCGAGAGCACGTCGTCGATCGTGCCGAGGTCGCGCACCCGGCCCATCACCTCGACGCCGAACGGGACGAGCCGGTCTTTTGCCTCGAGCCGCTCGCGCAGGTCGCCGAGCTGGTCGACGACGTCCGCGATGGCCTGCTCTCGCTCCCGCCCGAGCAGGAAGCCGGGATGGAAGACGATCAGCCGCGCGCCGCATGCCTTGGCCAGCCCCGCGGTGTGGTCGAGCATGCCGAGCGCCATCTTGAACTTCTTGCCGCGATCGGCATGACCCATGAACGCCGCGAGCGGCGCGTGGACGGAGAGCGCCACGTCCGCGGCTTCCGCAGCCTCGCCGAACAGCGGCGCCGCGTCGTAGTCGAGCCAGAAACCGCCGGCGAAGCCGATCTCGCAGGCCCGGTACCCGTCGGCCGCGAGGGCCGCGAACGCCTCCTCGAACGTCGGCGCCTCGGGGAGGCCGCTCGGCCCGTACCGGATTTCTCCCATCCCGGAGCCTATGCGTCGGTTGCGCCGCTGAGTGTGTCGTCCGACCCTGTTTCTACGTTTTTGGCATGCCCAAGCGCCCTTCACGGATCGATCTGCTGGAGCTCGATATCGACCTCCGTCTCGCCGACCTCTGGCGCGAGACTCTGGACGTCACGGAGTGGAATCTCGAAGTCGTCGCCGCCTTCCTGCGGGCCGCGTACGGCAAGGGCTATTGCGACGCGCTCACCGAGGATGCACCGGGCTCGCTCTGCCACGAGCACGGCTACCGCATCCCGGCGCGCCAGCCGGTAGAGAAGACGCCCAAGAGCTAGCGATCGACTGCCTCGCGCTCCGGCGCGTGAGGGCTACGATGCGCGCGTGGGATCCAGTCCTGCGCGGCTTGTAATTGCCCTCTCGGTGGCCGCTGTCCTGGCCATCTTCGTCGTCTACACGGCGCTCGCCGGAAACGGCGTCGCCCAGGTGACGCCGAGCACGGTCGCCGCCCATGCCGGGAACGTGACGCTCGTCGGCAAGGTCGTCGGCCAGCCGAACACGGACACTGCCTTCACGCGAGCCGGGATGCGCTTCCAGGTGAAGGACATCGGTGACGCGAAGGCCGCGCGCGTGCCGGTCGTGTACCACGGCTCCGTCCCCGATCTGTTCAAGACCGGCCGCGACATCGTGGTCGACGGGACGCTCCGCAACGGCGTCTTCGTCGCGAAGACGGGGCTCGCTGATCACGAAGTGCCCCTCGAAGTACACGCCGGCGAAGTCCGCTAAGACGCTAATGGCCCCGCTCGGGCGCGCAGCGCTCCTCCTGACCTTCGGCCTGGTCGCGTACGCGCTGATCGCGGGCTCGTATGCCGCGTGGAAGCGGAAGCGGCGGCTCGCGCTGTCGGCCCAGAACGCGCTGCTCGCGTCATTCCCCGTCACGCTGATCGCGGCGATCGTGCTGTTCGTCGCGCTCGGGCGCCGGGACATGACCTTCGTCTACGTCTGGCAGCACACGAGCCACAAGCTGCCGCTCGGCTACGCGCTGTCGGCGTTCTGGGGAGGCCAGGAGGGCTCGCTGCTGCTCTGGCTGCTCGTCCTCACGGGCTACGCGGGCTCGCCGTCTGGCTCAACCGCCGCTCGCGCGACCTGATCGCGTGGACGGTGCCCGTCTTCGGGCTCGTCGCCGTCTTCTTCGCCTTCATGCTCTGCTTCGTCTCGAGCCCGTTCAACGTGCAGCCGGCGCCGCCGGACGGCCAGGGGATGGTGCCGAGCCTGCAGAACCCGTACATGCTCGCCCACCCGCCGCTGCTCTATCTCGGCTACGTCGGCCTCACCGTGCCGTTCGCCTTCGCGATGGGGGCGCTCCTCTCGCGGCCGCACGGACGAGCGCTGGATCGTCGCGACGCGGCGCTGGACGCTCGCCGCCTGGACGTTCCTCGGCGTCGGCCAGCTGATCGGCGCCCACTGGGCGTACGTCGAGATCGGCTGGGGCGGCTACTACGCCTGGGATCCGGTCGAGAACGCCGCGCTCATGCCGTGGCTCGCGGCGACGGCATTCCTCCACTCGGTGATGATCCAGGAGAAGCGCGGGATGCTGAAGGTCTGGAACATGATCCTCGTCGCGCTCGCCTTCAACCTCTCGCTCTTCGGCACGTTCCTCACGCGCTCGGGCGTCGTCGACTCGATCCACTCGTTCTCGAAGAGCTCGATCGGAGGCTGGTTCCTCGGCTTCCTCGTGCTCATGGTCGCCCTGTCGGTCGTCCTGATCCGCTGGCGCCTGCCGCTGCTGCGAACGAAGACGAAGCTCGAGTCGCTCGTCTCGCGCGAGGCGACGTTCCTCTACAACAACCTGCTGCTCGTCGCGCTCTGCCTGACGATCCTCTGGGGCGTCCTCTATCCGATCCTATCGGAAGCCGTGCGCGGCGACACGCGCTCGGTCTCGAAGCCGTACTACGACTTCTTCCTGCACACGTTCGGGTTACCGCTGCTGCTGCTGATGGGAATCGGGCCGCTCGTGGCGTGGCGCAGGGCGTCGCTCCGCTCGCTCGGGAAGACGTTCCTCGATCCCGTTCGTCGTGGCCGTGGTGACGGGACTCGTGCTCCTGGCCCTCGGCTTCGGGAGCTCGTGGCCGGGCCTGCTCGCGTACACGTTCTCGGCGTTCGTGGCGGCGTCGATCGTGCTCGAGTTCGTGCGCGGACGCGCGGCAGCGGGCGGTGTCTTCCGCCTGATCGGGCGCAACCGGCGTCGCTACGGCGGCTACATCGTGCACGCCGCGATCCTCCTGCTCGCGATCGGCATCGCCGGCTCGAGCGCGTACCAGACGCAGCGGGAGCGGCTTCTGCGGCCGGGCCAGTCGACTCGAGGCGGCCGGGTACACGCTCACGTACGACGGGAGCACCGGCGTGAAGGGCCCGAACTACACCGGCTTCCGCGCGCTGCTCGTCGTGTCCGGGCACGGCGAGCGCTTCCGGCTCGCGCCGGGGATCAACGACTACAACATCGAGGGGCCGGCGAACGTCGCTTCGATCTACCACGATCCACGCTCGCTCGGCGACGTGTTCACGACGGCCCAGCCCGGTCCGAAGGGGACGAACGAGATCGACCTCAAGGTGCTGGTGAAGCCGCTGATCAACCTCATCTGGGCCGCCGGGTTCCTCTTCGTCGCGGGGGCGTTGATCGCGATGTGGCCGGATGCGGTCGAGCAGCGCCGGCTCGCCGCGCGCTACGCGGCGGGCGCGGCTCCAGCGGGAATCTAGGCCGGGATGGGGCTGGCGCTCGCAATCGCGGCGATGCTCGCGGTCGCCATCGTCATCTTCGTCGCGCGTCCGTTCCTCCGCGATCCGGCGCCCGCGAGCGACAGGCTCGACGAGCTCTCTCCCGAGGCCCGACAGCGGCTGGCGCTGGCGGAGCAGCGCGATCAGGCGCTCGCCGCGCTGAAAGAGCTCGAATTCGACCACCGCACCGGCAAGATCTCGGACGAGGACTACCGCGCGCAGCTCGGTCCGCTTCGCAGGCGGGCCGCCGAGGCGTTACGTGCGCTCGAACAACGGGAACAGCCCGGGCATGAACGCATCACCGATCGAGGACAACGCGTGCCCTAGGTGCGGCGAGGGGCTCACGCCCGGTGCGCGCTTCTGCGCCGGCTGCGGGGCTCCGGTGACCGAGTCGCCCGTGCTCGAGACCGCGCCCGGCCCCGTGGTGCACGAGACCGTCGAGCGGCGCTGGCTCGGGATGCCTGCGCGGTTCATCCTGCTGTGCCTCGGCTTCGCGGCGTTCGGGGCGGCGATCGGCCTCTTCGCGACCGGGAACTGGGTGTGGGGCATCGTCCTGCTGCTCGTCGCCCTGGTCGTGCTCGCCGCTCTCGCGGAGGCGACCCGCCGCAGCGCTGACCTCTGGATGCAGCACTCCTCGCGCCTGGCGGCCGACGGTCGCGCGCAGGCCGCAACCGCCGCCGAGGTGTGGCGGACGAGACTCGACTCGATCGGTCAGCCGCTGGCGCACGCGGTCGCAGCTCGACTCGCTCTCCGGCGCGCGCGGAGCCGGCGTCTGCAGGCGCTCGGCGAGGCGGTCTGGCAGGGCGACGAAGACGCCGAGCGCGAGGCTCGGCAGCGGCTGGTCGAGCTCGAGCAGGAGGCGAAGCGGGTCGAGGACGAGCTCGCCGAGCGGCTCGCCGGCGCCGACGAGAGGATTCGGAAAGCGCGACTTCCGGTACAGGACACGCTCATGGTCACTCCCAACGAGCCCAGCCCTCCGTATCCGCCGCCCGACGAGGGCAACCCGCCCGAGCCGGCGCAGGTGCCCGAGCCCTATCCGCCGCCCGACGAGGGCACGCCGCCGGTTCCGGCGCCCGATCCCGGCCAGCCCGAGAGCGAATAGCACCGGCCTTACGGCGCGACCTCGCTAGGCTGCGCCGGGCCATGGTCGGCGTCCACCATGCGGTCGCGTTCGCGGTCCTCGCTGCGACGTTCGGGGCGGCGGCGGCGGGCGCCTGGGCGTACTACCGCCATCGGGAGCCGCGCGGGATCGTGACCCACCTCCTCGCGCTCGCCCAGACGCTGCTCGTCGCCCAGGTCGGCGCTCGGGCTGCTGCTCCTCTCGAGCCATCACCGCGCGGCCGAGCAAGCTCCACTACCTGTACGGAACGCTCTCGCTGCTCGCGGTGCTCGCCCCTGGATGTACGCGCCCGCCGACCGGCGCGGGCGGCTCGCGTGGTTCACCGGCGCTACCTTGGTTGCAGGAGCGCTCGCGGTGCGGGCGTACATGACCGGCAACATGAGCAGGTTCTTCTCCCGCATGAACCCGACCGTGCGCGGGTTCCTGATCCTCGCCGCGATCGCCGGCGTGATCGTGGTGCTTCAGCTCGAGCAGACGCTGATCGCGCTGCTGATCCTCGCGCGGATCGCGTTCATCCTCGCGATCGCGTACTTCATCTTCCTCATGTGGCGCGAGCGCCGAGAGGGGATCTCGACGTGGTCGCCGCGCGCGCA
Source organism: Terriglobia bacterium (assembly GCA_963795245.1). GTDB lineage: Bacteria > Acidobacteriota > Terriglobia > Terriglobales > Acidobacteriaceae > JAIQFF01. The sequence goes on from CAWCHA010000005.1 coordinate 33,939, forward strand.
GTGGTGTTCTACGGCGCGGCGGTCGTCGCGGTGGCCGACCTCGGCGTCTACTGGTACGGCGGCGCGCGTCGGCTACGAGATCCTCGCGTTCGTCGGCGTGCTGGCGCTCTGCGGGTTCGCCATGTGGCGCACCTGGCGCGACCAGCACACGTACGTCTGAGCGGCTAGGCCTCGACGCGGGCCGAGGCGCCGTCGAGCGCCGCGAGCGCCTCGCGGACGGGCACGTGCCGGCCGACGAAGATCGGCGTGTCGCGCTCGGTGTAGCGCGATGCCTCGCTGTCGCGCAGGCGCAGCATCAGGTGCATGAAGTCGGCCGGCTCGTCGCACTCGAACGCGGTCATGAACTCCTGGTCGTCGATCCCGAACGAGTACGTCGTGTGGTTCTTGATCGCCGGGAAACTCCTCGCGGCCGATCCGGATGTGCTCGTCCATCGCCCGCTGCCGCTCGTCCTCCGTGAGCGCGTACCACGGCCGCACCTTCACGAACGGATAGACGACGAGGTACGGCGAGCCCGTGCGGCGTGATCTTGCGCGGCTTGCGCGCGCTCGTGTACTGCGACGCCTTCGTCGTCGCGAGGTACGAGTACGGCGTCTCGAGCCAGCCGGCGAGCGGCGTCCCGTTCAGCGCGGCGCCGAGCTCCTCGAGCAGCCTCGTAGCGCGTCGTGATCTTCCAGAGGAAGAAGTCGCAGTCTCCGGGCGGACGCCCGTGCGTCGTGTAGGCGCGCAGATGGTCGAAACGCTCGGCGAACGCGTCCACGACCTCGGCGAACGCGTCCTTGTCGGCCTGGCGCTCGTCGACGGCAGCCGCCGCCACGCCGGGTCGACGCGGTAGAAGGTGTACGCGACGTACTGGCCCTCCACGGGTCGCAAATGCTAGCCCGGCGATAGGCTCCCTCCTACCTGTACGAGCGAGCGAAGGGAGCCCAGGTGAGGACGGTATTCGCCGGCGGACGCGTGTTCGACGGAACCGGCGCGGCGGTCGCGGACGCCGACGTCGCGGTGGTCGACGGGCGCGATCGACGAGGTTGGCCCGGGGCTGGACGGCGACGAGCAGGTCGACGTCACCGGTTCGACCCTCTGCCCGGCCTCTTCGACACGCACGTCCACGTGATGTTCGGCCACGTCGACATCTGGAGGCACCTGCAGACGCCGTTCTCTTATCGCTTCTACGACGCGATCAAGAACCTCGACGCAACGATCCGGAGTCGGCATCACGACCGTGCGCGACGCGGGCGGCGCCGATCTCGGCGTCAAGCAGGCGGTCGAGGAGGGGATCGTGCGAGGGCCGCGTCTGCAGATCTCGCTCACGATGCTGAGCCAGACGCGGTGGTCACGGCGACGGCTGGATGCCCTCGGGCGGCACGGCCGAGTTCTTCCCGGGCTATCCGGGCATGCCGTCCTCGATCGTCGACGGCGTCGACGAGGCGAGGCGCAAGATCCGCGAGCTCATCCGCAACGGCGCCGACGTGATCAAGATCGCGACTTCAGGCGGAGTCCTCTCGCCGCGCGACTCACCCGACCAGCCCGGCTTCTCGCTCGAGGAGATCGAGGTCATGGTCGCCGAAGCGAGCGCGTTCGGGCTCTGGGTGATGTCCCACGCGCAGTCGACGGTCGGGATCAAGAACGCCGTTCGCGCCGGCGTCCGCTCGATCGAGCACGGCATCTATCTCGACGACGAGGCGATCGAGCTGATGCTCGAGCGCGATGCGTACCTCGTGCCGACGCTCGTCGCGCCGCTCGGCGTCGCTCGCGCGGCCGAGGCCGGCGCGCCCATCCCCGAGAACGTGCTCGTGAAGGCGGCGGAGGTCGGTCGAGGCGCATCAGGACTCGTTCCGGCGCGCGGCGGCGGCGGGAGTCAACATCGCGATGGGCACCGACGCCGGGGTCGTCCCGCACGGCACGAATCTCGAGGAGCTGCAGCTCATGGCCGACCACGGCATGTCGCCGCCGAGGACGTCCTCGTCGCAACGACGAAGAGCGCTGCCGAGCTGATGGGGCTCGAGAGCGAGCTCGGCACGATCGAGCCGGGGAAGCGCGCCGACCTGGTCGTCGTCGCGGGCGACCCGTTCGACTTCGGCGACCTCGAGCGGCGGCATCGAGCGCGTCTACCAGGACGGCCGGCTCGTCGTCGAAGGCCACGCCCGAGCAGGTGGCCGTCAACCGTCTAGGAGGCTTCGTTACGGTGGCCGTCATGGCCGCCCGCGTCGAAGACCAGCTGAAGTCGCTCCCGGCGAAGCCGGGCGTCTACCTGTTCCGCGACGCCGACGGCGGCGTCCTTTACGTCGGCAAGGCGAAGTCGCTGCGGCCGCGCGTGCGCTCGTACTTCCAGAAGACGACCGACGGGCGCGCGCAGATCCGCAGCCTGCCCGAGCGGGTCGCGGACATCGAGGTGATCGTCACCGGCAGCGAGGTCGAGGCGCTCCATCTCGAGCAGAACCTCGTCAAGCGGCACCGGCCGCCGTTCAACGTGCGCCTGCGCGACGACAAGTCGTTCCCGTACATCGCGGTCACGGTCGAGGACGACTACCCGCGCGTGATGTTCACGCGCGAGCGGCACCGGCCCGGCGTCTGGTACTTCGGCCCGTACGCGAACGCGAAGAAGGTGCGCGAGACGCTCGACGTCCTCAACCGCGTCTTCCGCTACCGGCCGTGCGAGGGGCCGAAGCCGGGCCGGCACAGCGGCATCCCGTGCCTCGACTACCACATCGACCGCTGCCTGGCGCCCGTGCGTCGGCTACGTCTCGCAGGAGGACTACCGCGGCATCGTCGACGGCGTGATCGAGTTCCTCTCGGGCGACGTGAAGCCGATCCAGCGCGAGCTCGAGCGGCAGATGCAGGAGGCGGCGGCCGAGGAGCGCTTCGAGGATGCCGCGCGCTACCGCAACCGGCTGTTCGCCGTCCAGCACCTCGTCGAGCGGCAGGCGGTCGAGCGGCAGTCGGTCGGGACGGTCGACGTGATCGGCTTCGCGGCCGAGGGCGACCGCGCCGTCGTCCAGATCTTCCCGCTGCGCGGCGGCAAGATGGTCGACCGCCACTCGTTCCATCTCGAGAACGTCGGCGGCCAGGACGTGACGACGATCCTCGAGTCGTTCGGGCTCGAGTACTACGGCAGCGCGCCGAGCGTGCCGCCGCAGATCGTCGTGCCGAGCGACGCCGGCGACCTGTCGGCGCTCGCGGAGCTCCTGTCGGAGCGGCGCGGCGCGCGGGTCGAGATCCGCACCGCCGAGCGAGGCGAGAAGCGCCGCCTGCAGCGGCTCGCCGACGAGAACGCGCTCCACGTGCTGACGAGCGACCTCGCGCAGAGGCGAGCAGCGCCGGCTGCGCCGCGTCGAGGCGCTCGAGCAGCTGCGCGAGACGCTCAACCTCGAGTCGCTGCCGCTGCGCATCGAGTGCTTCGACATCTCGACCGCGATGGGCCAGGACAACGTCGGCTCGATGGTCGTCTTCCAGGACGGGCTGCCGAAGAAGGCGCACTACCGCAAGTTCGCGATCCGCGGCCAGGAGGGGATGGACGACTTCGCCGCGATGGCGGAGGTGATCTCGCGGCGGTTCGCGCGGCTGGCGCAGGGCGCGACCGCGGATGAGTACGACGAGTCGTTCGCGGCGACGCCGAACCTCGTCGTGGTCGACGGCGGCAAGGGCCAGCTCGCGGCGGCGCTCGCGGCGATGCAGGCGTTCGACCTGCCGCGCGTCGCCGTGATCGCGCTCGCGAAGCGGAGCGAGGAGGTGTTCGTGCCCGGGCAGCGCGAGGCCGATCGTCCTCTCGCGGCACAACCCGGGGCTCCAGCTCCTGCAGCGGATCCGCGACGAGGCGCACCGCTTCGCCTCGGCTTCCACCGGCAGCGCCGCGAGTCGCGCGGCTTCGCGTCGCTGTTCGACGAGCTCGAGGGCGTCGGCCCGGCGCGGCGGCGTGCGCTCCTGCAACCACTTCGGCTCGGTCGACGCGATGCTCGCGGCGACGCCGGAGGAGCTCGAGGGCGTGCCGGGCGTGCCGGCGAAGACGGCGCGCGCAGCATCTACGCCCAGCTGCACAAAACCGGGGGCGGGGCAGCCGGCGTGTAACAATTGCCGCATGAAGCGAGGAGCCGTTCTCGTTGCCCTCGTTCTGGCGACTGCGGCCTGCGGGTCCACGTCTCCAGCATCGTTCTCGCTATCGCCGGTGCCTCTGCCGAAGCGCGCGGTCGTATGCGGCGCGCCGCGGCCCTGGACGTCGAACGGCCATCTGATCCACGCGCAGCGGGTGGGCCGCCTGATCTGGCTCGATGTCCCATCGTTCAAAGCGGGTCGCCCGACCAAGGTGAGGATCGAACCGTTCGCCGGCGCCCACAGGGACCAGATAGGCTTTTCGGTACGCGTTGCGCGGACGGCACACCCCTCCGGTTCGGCTTCTTCATGTCAGCCGGCATGTCATTGGCAGCTTGCCCGAAGGGTTGCGGATGCCGAACAGGATGTCGGCAACGACTATGCCGTCATCCTGACCTGGATACCACGCCTCTACAAGCGCAGGTATATCGGCGAGCCACGGCATCAGAACCATTCCCGACGTCTTGAGTACAACCACCATCTTTTGTGCCACACCCGGCTCAGCAATCAGCTCCCTCATGAGCCTTTCCTGCTTCGTTCCGTTGTTTCCTGCCGGCGGGCTGGGCAGCTTATACTGGCCTGGCTTCAATTCATCCCACGCGCAAAATTCGGGGTCGGCGGGGGGAATCATCGGGAAACCCAGTGTTTCCCGGTCGCAAAGCTCGTGCGGGTTGTCGCCCAGCATCACGATGACCACATCGGATTCCTTGGCAAGTTCGATGGCGGCTTGACGATCCGATCTGGTTCCGGCTGCGCTGTTGTATGTGACCGTGGCTGTGGAACCCATCGCTTCCAGCGCGTTCCGCAATCCCTCCTGCGGGAGTGACTGTGAACGGAGCAACGACATTCGTGTTGTCTGCCCGAACGGAGCGCGGCGGTAACTTTGCCTGGCCCGCGTACCACTGCGCTCCAATAAGAGCGACAGACTTGATGTTTGCGGGCTTCAGCGGCAAGAAGTTGTTTTGGTTCTTGAGCAAGACGATCGCCTGCTCAGCAATCTCGCGAGCCACAACATCATGCCCGACGAAATCAACAAACGACCCGTAAAACGTCTCAAAGTCCGTGTCAAACTGCCCGAACTTGAACATCTGGACATAGCGACGCCGGAGCATCTGATCGAGGTCGCTTACGGTGATGCTTCCCGCGGCAAGCGCCGCCCTGATACCTTCGCCTCCCGGATTCCCACGCTGGCCAGGTTGCGGCTCAAGCGAATAGAACAAGGGTGTGATGTGGGAAAGCTCCCAGTCCATACCGGCCTTTATCGAAGGCGCGGTGTCGTGCAGGGCGCGTCGATCGGTTATGACGTACCCTTTGAATCCCCAGCGATCGCGCAGAGTCGTCTTGAGCAGATCGTCGCTCGAGCAAGCGGAGACCCCGTTGATCTCCGGAAAAGCGCACATAACAGACGCTGGCTGAGCATCCCTGACTGACATTTCGAAGGGCAGCAGGTAAAGTTCATGGAGCGCACGTGGCGGAACTACCGTCGCCATTTGACGCCGCTGGGTTTCCTGCTCATTGGCAGCCAAATGCTTCGCATTTGCGTGAACGCCATTGGCCTGGATGCCCAAGATCGCTTGCGTGGCCATGACTCCCGATAAGTACGGGTCCTCGCTGTAGTATTCGTAATTACGTCCGCCGTAGGGGATACGAACCAAGTTCATCGCTGGCGCGAGCATCACCTGGTGCCCGTCAAGCAGCGTTTCATCGCCCAGGATATCGCCTAATTGCAAGCTAAGTTGCGGGTTAAAGGTAGCCGCCAACGCCTCGCTAGACGGAAACGCAGTAGCCACAGGCTCGTTGCCGCAGTCACCCCCGCGCACCCCGGTTGGGCCATTGATCATGCGCACGGTTGGGATTCCGAGTTCGGGAATACCCTGGATGTGACGCCCTATCGGCGTAAACTCACAGCCCGGCGGCCGGTTCGCAGGATTCTCCGCCGGCCGCGTGTCATTGGAAAGCTGCTCAACTTTCTGTTCGAGTGTCATGTGAGGAATCAGCATGTCAGCGCGATGTTCCGGGGTGAGAGTGGTGTTCATCCAAGGCAGAGACGAAGGGGTCTGCGCTCTGGAACTCAGACTAAAAGACACGATGCCAACCAACGTCAACGTTTCTAGAGCTCTGAACATGATGCAACTCCTTTTCAAGATCGGTCGTGGTGGAGACCCTGGCCTGCTCAATTAGCGCCTGTTAGCACTCGTCAGCAGATGAGGGGCGGAGGAGCACGGCAGATGGGGAGTTCGGAAATTGAGGAGACGGCGGGCATCTTCACCCCTTACCGCCATTTCTCAACAATCGCTCTCAACGAGGGCACTACAATGAAGCCGGAAACCCCGAACCACATTGTCACTGCGCTACGTCAATCGTTCTTATTGGAACAGCATTCGCATCACTTCGAAGGCGGCATGCTATCTGAGGTTGCCTTATCACCTGTGGATAACTCGATTAAGTGCGAAATGTGGCATAACTCGGTTTTTCAAGTCAGAGAGACCGGCGAACAGCAATTAGGAGGGTGTGCCGATTCTCGGATGGCAAAGCCTCCAGTAGAATCCGGATCGCCGAAGGACGTATCGGACTACTACATAGTTCGTCCGTCGTTACAATGCTCGAGGCCATATCACCCGCGTGTGTATTACGAGTTCTCAGTTTCTAACCGTTGGATTCGGTATTGAAGAAAGAGGATCGCTACAGGGAAAAGAGTCGGCTAATGTCTTGTCGAGGCCTTTTTCGCGACGATCCGACAGATTATGTTCCTCCACAGACCGGGGTTGACGAGCGGACGTGGCTTGCTGCGGGCCTTCGTACACTTCGAGGCGGCCCTTCGATGCCATCCTGGATTTCATGACAGTCTCCAAAGCATTCTCCATAGAGTCTTTCCTAAAGGTTGAATCAAGAGATAGTTCCTACCATTTACAGTTTTTCTATTGCTGCCTACGAGCAATTCCGTAGCTGTTCGTTTCACGGAGCGAGTCAGGGACCTTGTTGGATTTGGCCGTCGCGCTGGAGTGATGCCGACTGTCACCGTTCACGCCTTCAGCTGCTCTGTCACAGCTCCGAGGCATCAGGGGCAGCCTCGGACCCATTTGCTTCATTCGTCGCCTTCAACCCCTTGGTGCCGCATACTCAATACGACCATCCGATCAGCCGGGGTCCAGTGCCCACCCGCTCTCATCCACTTCTTGCCCTCAAAGCAAGGTAGCGCGGAATGCCCGGCAATAAAAGGACAAATTGCGTTTGCCGATGATTAACAAGAAATTAACTATTGTCCCGCTGTCCCGCGGCATATGGACGTGAGCTGTTCGGATTTGCCGGTTTGCGAAGACTTAGGTTTGAAGTGTGAATCTTGTTTCCGCTAACCTGTAAAGTCGGCGCCAGACCAGGCGGTTGATCGCTACAACGATTGTGGCCATGACACAAGTGGCCGCAAGCAGAAGAGTGAAGTTGCCGCTGTCTGTTGCGTGGCTAATGGTTGCGCCTAAGCCGATAGTGGAAATGGTCTGGCCGTTGAAACGGAAGTATTCGGCAACGATGCTAGCGTTCCATGCACCGCCCGACGCGGTGAGCAGGCCCGTAATCAGGTATGGAAAGATCCCGGGTAGGATCAGGCTTCGCCAACGCTCCCAACCGGTCAAGCGAAAGACGACCGCAGCCTCCTTCAAATCGGCTGGGATCGCCATTGCGCCTGCGATGACATTAAACAAGATGTACCACTGCGTGGCCAGCAGAAGCAGGACTATCGATCCGATGCCCAAGCCACCTCCCGCCTTGACAATGGCCACTAAGACGACCGGGAACAACGCAGTTGCAGGGACCGACGCGGCGACCTGGGCGATGGGTTGCGCGACACGCGCCAGACGGGGACTGAAACCGATAGCCACACCCACCGGAATGGTCCATGCAGCACCGAGAAGCAGAGCGAGATTCACCCTCAGAAACGTGGCTCCGGCAGCTTTCACTAACTGCGCGACTTCGGAACGGTCTAACTGAGCCAGCATCGAGGCTGCCCCCCCGACTGCATAAAGAACCACCAGCAGAAACGTTGCGACGAGTGCAACGACCTTCCACTTCCCCCATTTCGGGACGTGCGCCGGCCGATGCCGAGCACGGGACTTACGCGCTAGAAATACGTCAAGCGATTCCATGAGAGGAACAAATGCCAGTTGTCGCAGATGACCGAGACCCTTGGATCGGCGGAGAATCTCCAACACCCAGGAACGAGGCAGGTGTCTACTTTCCACCTGCTCCATCTTGAACTTCTCGGCCCAAGCGATAACCGGACGCCAAACTAACTGGTCGAGCAGCACGATGATCGCAATCATGACTGAGATGCCCCAGAGGATGGCGGATGTATCCCCGGCACTCGCGGCCGTCTGCAAATAAGAACCCAGCCCTGGAAGGCGAAAGTCCTTCGATCCAAGCACGAACATCTCACAAGCCATGAGGAAGAACCATCCCCCGGCGACCGACATCATCGAGTTCCACACTAGGCCGATGGCCGCAAAAGGAAGTTCCACCTGCGTGAACCGCTGCCACGGGCTAAAGCGGTAAACTCTCGCCGTCTCGCGCATTTCTTTCGGTATGGTTTTCAAGGACGAATAGAAGCTGAAAGCCATATTCCACACCTGGCCGGTGAAGATCAAAAGGATTGCGCCGAATTCAAGCCCCAATTGACGTTTGGGAGACAACGCCACCATTGCGAGCATTACTCCGGGAAGGAAACTCAGGACAGGGATGGATTGCAGAACATCGAGCAACGGGATCATGAATCGTTCAGCCTTGGGGTTATAGGCTGCGATGTAGCCGTACACCAAAGTGAATGCGAGGCTCAGTCCATAAGCCACGGCGATCCTCGCGAGGGAATATGCTGCATAGCCCGGCAGAGCCATGGGACTCCGCGAGATCTCGACTTGGGGCGTGAAAGGACCGAACCAAGATTGCGCGATGCGGATGATTCCATAGAAGAGAGCCAAACCCACGGCAAAGACGAAAGCATCGGTCAGGCGCGACCACGTTCCCCCTGGAAGAATCGACCAAGGTCCTCCGGGAAGCAGCGCTCGGATACGTAGCGATCTTCTAGTCATTTAATCGTTCGGGAGAATGCTGTGAAGTCGGACTGCCTTCGGCGGTACTGTCGGTTAAGAAAAGTCGTCCGCTGGCGGAGTCGTAATCGAAGATCTCGGCGTAGCGCCCCCAGTGGAGAGCGGTCTCGAATTGTCGCTCGACTTCGTCCTCACTGAAGTGTTTGTCCAGAATATCGCGGAAGAATTCATCCTGAATGGTGTGGTCGGACTTGGCGCGAAGAACGCTGTCGATTTGGCGAAGGATTGACACGTTCTTGAGTGCAGCTTCACGGAACAGCACCTTGCGGGTCAGGATATCTGTTTCCGCAAAGGCGCTACCCTCAGCCGTGATCTCGGTATCGCCCTCCAACAGCCGAGCGAAACCCAACAGAGTCGCCCCCTCAACAATAGGTAGCAGGTCGTCGACTTCCATGGACAAGTCGTTGGCGAGATGATAGAGATCGTCCCGGCCGCCACGGTCCGCGAGCAGTTCCAACAAGCCCGCAATACTCCCTGGACGAGCATGCGGTAGCATCTGGTACTTCACCCTTGATGCCGTGACTGCTCCGGAGTCCTGGAGATGAAGAACGTGCTCTATCTCGGGCTGCGTAAGGACTTTGTAGATATGGTCGACGAGCTCAACAAAGTTGTTCGACTTGCGGTCTCGAGGATGGGGAAGAACAATCTGGAAATCCGCGCGAACGCGTCCCGGATTCCTGCCAAGGACGATGATCCGGTCAGCGAGTAGAACCGCTTCTTCAATGTTGTGTGTGACCAGGAAAATGGTGCGGGTCGGGATCTTCTTGCTAAGCCATAATTCGAGCAGTTCGCTCCGCAGATTCTCGGCCGTAAGAACATCGAGCGATGAGAAAGGCTCATCCATGAACAAGACCTCTGGCTCGATGACCACGGCTCGGGCAAACCCTACTCTCTGTTTCATCCCTCCCGATAGCTCCTTGGGGTAGGCTGTCTCAAATCCGTCCAATCCGACGGTGTCCAACATCCTTAGCGCACGTTTCCTACGTTCCATGGCGCTAAGGCCGGCAGCCTTCAAAGGGGTTTCGACATTCTCCAAAACTGTTAGCCATGGAAAGAGCGCAAAGCTCTGGAAAACAATCCCGACATTGGGAACCTGCCCATCGAGCGGCTGGCCATGCCAGAAGACCTCTCCGGCCGAAGGGCGCGCCAGCCCAGAAAGCATTCTCAAGAGGGTCGACTTTCCAGAACCAGACGGGCCTAGCAGAGCCACAATCGTGCTCGGATAGATGGCCAGGTCGGTCGGGGCGATCACCTCGATGCGACATCCGTCGGGCTGCGTGAAGAACTTCGTTATGTCGCGGGCTTCAATGATTGCTTGCAACATTTTTCTTACTCTTGAACCCTGTGTGCACAAACGGGCCCGCTTGCTCTCCGCCCAGTCTGCCTGTGATGGCCATGTCTGTTGTTGGCGTTTGAACGAATCGGAGGCATCATGGTCGAGCCTTCGCAAATCATCCCAGTCATGCCTGTCTGCCTAGGTACAAGACACGCGGGATCAACCAGTTTCCGGTCTAACGGGCCGCGGTGCCGTTCACGGCAAGTCGATGTTCGCCGATCCATTCGGGTGTGATCCGCATCAGGAAAGCATTAAGGAGAATTGTCAATAGCGACGCCGCCAGCGTCGCGCTGTAGACATTGTCATCCACCAGGTGAGCGTCGCGCGCAACTCGAACGAGAACGTAGGAGAACTCGCCAATCTGTGTCAATCCCACTCCGACCAACACGGCTGTCCAGAAGCGATAACGAAATAATCGCGCAACCGCAGTCCAAACTACGAATTTGCCCACGACGATCAAAACGACAAGGCCACCCAGAAGCCACAGATTAGAAAACAGAGCCTTGGGATCGATGAGTGAACCGATAGTTACGAAGAACAGAGCGGTAAAAACATTTCTGAGCGGAAGCAAATCGGCGAGCGTCTCGTGGGCCACCTCAGTCTCGCTAATGATCATTCCAGCCAAAAAGGCTCCCAGCGCTAAGGACAAGCCAAGCGCTTGTGTGGCAGCTGCGGTCGCAAATCCCAGCGCCAGAGCAACAAGAACACGGAGTTCCGGATCGGTACGTGGAACACGCGCCATCACCGGCGGAACCAGCTTGGCCGCGATGAAGGCAACCGGTATCAGTATTAAGAGCGCCTTGCCAAAGGCAAAGCCAATGCCGACCAGGCGGCCCTGGTTTAGATTGGCCAGCGCAGGGAGGAGCACGATCATCACCACAAATGCCAGATCATCGACCAGGGTGATACCAATCATCACCCGGCCGTGTTGAGAATGCAGTTCCCCGCGATCCATAAGCAGGCGTGAAAGCACCATAGTACTCGCGAGAGATACGACGGCCCCGATAGAGATGCTCTGCAACGTACTCCAGCCAACAGCCGCCCCATCGCCACGGAGAGAGCGATCACGGCAAGGATTCCAAGTGGGCCGCCGAGTAGGGAGACCCACTTCACCTGGAGGAGGTCTCGTAAGGAAAACTCGATGCCGATTGAATACATGAGAAGGATGACACCGATCTCGGCAAAAAGTTCGAGAACGTGGATATCCGAGATTGTTGGCCCAGGGGTGAAGGGACCGATGAAAATCCCGCCCAGCACGTAACCAATGATTAGCGGCTGGTGCAATCGCTTGGCAATGACGCCCCCCAGAAGAGCTGCGATAAAGACGTAAGCCAAGTCGCGGTAAAGAGCGTGGTCGGAAGCCATCATTTCCACCTTGAATCAACGACGAAAAATGGTCGAATCATAGCCTGTTGCGATAGGTCTAACCCAGGATTGGATCGAGGCCTATGATTTTCTCTTGCAGGATTTGGAGGCGATTTCGCCAATTTCCGTCAGCACTCCGCAAGGTCTGTGCGTTTTCACGAAAACTCCTGAGCATCAGCCATTAAGAAGACGGCTGCAGTCAATGATAACGTCACAATCGCATTTCCTCCAGGAAGCCGCAGTCCGCTTCCTCCACGTGCTGCCCTACCCCACCACTTCCACTGGCTATGCAGCGTTCATATTTAATTTTATGTCGAAGAGTTCCCGGCGAGCGGTATCGCAGATCGCTACCACCGCCGGATGTTTGAGCTTCCTTTCGGCCGAGATGGCATAGAACCGTGCGCGCACGTCGTCGGAGCGACCAATTCGTCGAAGCTTGTCCTGCTGCTTCAATTGCTTCTCAAAAACGGTTGGGACGGGAAAAACGCCGGCTCCCGCCTGCCCGAATGCTCTAAGGAGCGCGTAATCTTCAAATTCTCCAACAATATCGGGTCGGATCTTCTGCTCCTCGAACCATTGATCGAGGCTTCTTCTGATGTCCGTGTTCGTGGTGGGCAGCAACATAGGGGTCCGATCGAGGGAACGTGGGAAACGTCCCTTGCATTTAGCAGCCATTTTGGGCATTGCCACAAACGTTACACTGGTTTCGCCCAGCAGATGGTTGTAGGCGCGAATCTTAAGGTTCGGGTTGATTGGAGAGTCTGACAAAACAACATCGAGCTCGAGGGTGGCCAGTCGCGCGATCAGCAGATCTGACGTGGCTTCACGGCAAACAATTCGAACCGGCTCGCGAAGGCGGAGTGCAGGTTCAATCAACCACTGAGCAATGAGTTTAGGTAACTGATCAACGACCCCAATATCAAGCCGCAGGGTCCGCCCAGTGGGACGATTCCGGACGGTATCCATTAGTTCCCGGCCCAACGAAAAGATGTCCTCGGCGTAACCGAAAACCACGCGCCCCATTTCGGTCAGAACCAGATTCCGCCCCGATCGGCGCAGGAGTTTCTCGCCAAAGTTTTCTTCCAGACTGCGCAGCTGTGCGCTGATTGCGGGGGAAGAGACTCTCAGCTCTTCACTCGCTTTGGTAATGCTGCCGGTGCGGACCACTGTCCAGAAATACAGCAAGTGATGGTAGTTCATCCATTCCATATAGGCCTTCCTCCTGACACTTAAGTAAAAATGAATAATTCGTCAACAATTATATCCTTCTCCTTAACATCATGAAACGCTACTGTTTGGTTAGGCAGAATGACCAGGAGGAGATGATGCAGGTGGAAATAAGAATTCGCAACACAGATCTGGCCGACGTACTGCGCAGTTACACGGACCGACGGCTGCGTTTTGCAGTAAGCCGATTCGGCGATCGCGTAGGCCGCGTCGTGGTAACCGTGTCGGAGCTTAACGGCCAGGGCCTCGGCGCCGCGGTGAACTGCCACATCGGCGCGAAACTCAAGCCTTTCGGTCAGTTGGCAGTGCAAGAGTCTGACCTGAATCTGTATACCGCAATTGATCGGGCAGCGGGGCGGTTGGGCCGATTATTCGCCCTGCGGTTGGGACGCCGAACTGATGATTTGCAAGCTCTGGTGTCCAGCACCGATCGTGCCAGGGAGACGAAGGAAGAAAAAGTCGCTTCTACTGCCCGGCCGCGACGTCTACCGCGAAAGCGGATGCGGAAGAGAAGGCTTAGTGAGGCGAGACGATCAGCGAAACAGCAGGCGGACTTCAGGTTGTTGCCTGTCCCCCAACATCGGGAGCGAGGAGAAAACGATGCAACTCGAGTTAAAAGTTCGGAATACTGACCTGGCCGATGCACTGCAGAGATATATCGAGCAGCGGTTGAGTTTTGAGTTGGGCCGGTACGGCGACCGGGTGGGCCGAGTTGTCGTAAAGGTGTCCGGATTGAGCGGATCTCGCGGTGGAACAAAGAAAAGCTGCCGCATCTCGGCGGAACTCGAGCCTTTCGGAAGGGTAGCCGTTCAAGAGACCGACCTCGATCTCCACGCCGCTGTTGATCGTGCGGTAGGGCGGATCGGTCGCTTGTTCGCTCAACGTCTTGAGCGGGCCCAAGAGTTGAGAATCGGAACACAGACGGCAGTAGCAGGTTGACGTGAGGAAGCTTTAGGCCAACACAAAATACGTTCAAGGAGCGGAATACAGTGCGAGTCGATTCTCCGAAATCCAAGCGGGCTGCGGTGATAGCGCAAGCGCCTTTTTGCGCAACCAAAGAACGATCAACCGTCAAGAAGGGTGACGTTTTCATCCGGTCTTGGATGATCGATCGGATGCCGAGGTCGGCTCAATTGGTGGAAACGCAGTATGAGTCTTGGGTAGACGAATCACGCAATGAGTTTTGGTGGCTGGCCGCAAACGCTGATGCCGACGAAATCGAGCATGAGCTCTTGCCCTTGGGCTGGCTCTTCTATCCGACGGAGAATGTGATCGAAGATAGCGCTTTCGGATGTGACAGCAACGTTTTGGAGCGGGCTCTCAGTCGCGTGTTGCAGAAGGCGGCAGATCAAGACATCACAGCGGTGGAGATAGCAGATATTACGGTCGAGCAAGATTCGTGCATGACCTATGTGTCGATGTTAGCTCTTCCAAGAGAACTTCAGAAATGTGCGGTCCCGGATAGTGGCGGCACGGGAGCATGTTTTCTGACGCGGGAACTCAAAGATAGCAGCCTGGCAGCGTAACTGACTTCAAAGGAACCAATAACAACGTGTGCCGCACAAAACTACAACGAACACGCTCACCAACTACGCTCGTGCATCTCGGATACTTGGAGTACACATGAGACAAGGAGAAAGATGATGAAACTACACAATATTGTGATAACGGAACCGGACATGGAAAGGCTGAGGTATCTACTCGATCCCGTCAGGAGACCTTTGAGCAAAGACCAGGAACATTTAGATGTACTCGAACAAGAGCTCGATCGCGCTCAGATCCTGTCGCCGGGCGAAACTCCGCCGGAGGTGGTCACGATGAACTCTCGAGTTCGTCTGAAAAATCTGACCACCGACGCGGAGATGACGTACACGCTGGTGTTCCCAAAGGATGCTGACTTAAAGGCGGGCAAAATCTCCGTTCTGGCGCCCATCGGAACTGCAATCTTGGGCTATCGGACGGGCGATGTGATCGTCTGGAACGTGCCCGGCGGCAAGAGAAAGTTTCGCATAGAAGAGGTGCTGTACCAACCGGAGGCAGCCAGTCGTCCAGCGCGAGTTTTCGGACCACGGAATCACGAGGCTGGGGGACAGCGCCGAGCAATCGCTACGTAGCAAATGCCAGTACGGGGGATCGTGTGAACGAAGTTGCGGTCTGAGTCGGTGCGTGATACGGGAAGAAACTAACTTTAAAACAGGAGGTCCGAAATGGAATTACTTGACGGAGTCAGCACACAGAGGGAAAGGACAAGGCTCGTGCTGAACAACATTTTATTCGCTACCGATTTCTCGCCTTCCTCGGAGATGGCCTTGAAATACGCTCTGGCCTTGGCTCGTCATTATCACGCCAAGGTCCATATTATTCAGGCCGTGGCCCTGGACTCGGTCGAAGCCATCGCCAGTGACGCAAGACAGCGAGCGTTGGATGAGGAGCGGTCTTTTGCAATTTCCTGCGCGAAGAAGTTACGCGTATCAGGCAAGCTGGACGGAGTCCGATACCAGCTACTGGTAGGTGACGAAACAGAGAAAGTCCTGCCCTCATTGCTCCACAACCAGGACTTCGACCTGTTCGTCAATGGAGTAGGCAATCGCGAGGGGCATACGCTTCTATTGGAGCCCAGCGTCGAGGAAGCCATTCGCAGGTCGCAGTGCCCACTGCTCAGCGTTGGCTCCTCGTTTCATGCCTCGTTCGACGGCGAACTGAAGAGCATTGTCTTTGCTACCGATTTTTCGCCTGAGTCACTAGAGGCGTCTCGGTATGCACTTTCGCTTGCACAGGAGTTTCAAGCACGACTCACTCTACTGCACGTCGTAGAGGGATTCGAGCCAAGGCCTTCCGACGAGAAAGCGCATGTGGCGAGGCCTTACAAACTATGGCTTAGCAAGTTGGTTCCTGACGAGGCCCGGCTCTGGTCTGAACTCGATTTTGCAGTCGAGTTCGGCCGGCCTGCGGATCGTATCCTGCAGGTCGCCTGGGAGAATCATGCCGATTTGATTGTGGTGGGTGCACGCGGTCTCGACCGATCTGACTTCACCCGGACTCAATGTGCGCAAGGTGATGTGTAACGCGTGGTGCCCGGTACTGACTGTGTCAGGAGTACTGGATAGCGAAAAGCTAGAACGCTTTTGGAGAGCCGCGGATGCGGCTTCCGAAAGCCAGAAGCAGGAAATGATAGCGGAGGTGATCTAGACCATGAGTGAACAAGTGGCAATTCTTGATCTCGCTGAACCAGTCAGGGGTAACGAGACCACGGGAAGCGGAGCGGTGAGTGTGGAAACACCGGGTGGTGCCGATCTGGTGGTGATCGGCACCACTAAAGACATCGTTGCGGGGAGCGTGCTGATCAAATCGAGCTTACGCTTGCCAGAGTCTGTGCACTTTGCGTCCAGGCAATACGGGTCTTGGAAGATCCTCGCCGGGATCGATCGGTTCGGCGTCGAGCGCAAGTTGTCAGAAGCAGGTTGGAACTTCTTTTTTATGGTGCCAGGGATCAGTCGTTCTGCCTTGTCTTCGAACCGCAGCAAAGCAATAAGGGCGGCCCTCAAAAACATCGCAAGCACGACTGAAGCACAGAGCTTCAATGCACTCGAGATTGTGGGGGTCACGACACGACGCTTCCTGGGACTACATTACGCAAAAGTGGTCGCTCACGCCCGGCACATCAAGCGCAGCCCGTTTTTGCGCGACCTCGATCCCTATCACGTTTCGCGGAATGTCTGGGTTTTTAAGCGCGTCCTCAATAGGCGTGCCCAGATCGGTCGCTCAACCTCAGGGATCTAAACAGATCTAAGGCTCAGTGAACGCTCTTCCGAAGAATGGATCTGATTCCGGCAGGTAACCCCAAGCGAGAGACGCCACTGGTTCTTCAGGCGAAGTTCATGCTGGAAAAGAGAAGAGAAGACGGAAGACCGTGCCGGCCGCCCGGGTTGTCCACGTTGTGGCCGGCGGAGGAAAGGAGAATTCGTGTGTGGACTTCGAATCACAATAGCGCGGTGTTGCTGGTTGTTTTGACTCTGATGACCTTGGTCCAAACGCGACTGCTATTTGCAAGAGATCGAGCGGTCGATCAACGGATCCTGGCGGAGGTTACCGGGAAACTCGGCAAAGAAGAACGTTTTCAGAACGTCCGAATTGAGGTCGAAGATATGACCGTCAGGCTGAGAGGAGCGGTGTCGTTGTTGGAAGATAAGAGACAGGCAATACAGAGGGCGCAAACATCTAGGGACGTAAGAATGGTCATCAGCCATATCAAGGTCAAGACCGAGAGAATGCCCGATGCCTTGCTTCTCGACCGATTGCGGGAGCGGGTGGCCCAAGACCAAAATGACACCATCAGGCTACAAGTGAAGAAAAGAGGTGTGACGATCCGGGGCACCGTAAAGGACGCCGCGCATCGAGAGAGCATTTTGTCCACCGTCGCAGGTACTTCGGGCGTCGTCTGGATGGAGGACCGGCTGCAAATAGATGGGAATAAACGCGGCCCGACGATTTGATTTTCAGGCGAAGCGGAATATGTCATCGACCAGTGAGCCGGAAGCGATAGTTTCCTGGGCCAGAGTGAATCTCCTTGGGGGCGCGATTGTGATTCATTGACCTGTAACCGATTCTTAGCTGTCCGCTCTATTCTTGTGTAAGGAGAAAACATGTGACACCGCAAAGCGGCCGGCGGGCAACTCATGTTTTTGATCGTGAGAAAAGATGCAAACGATACTTGAGACTCAGTCGTTAACCAGTACCGGACTACAGGATCTCGTCCGGGAAATGCTGGTCCGTCTCGGCGAAGGTCCAGACCGGGATGGCCTCGTGCACACCCCAGGTCGTATGGAGCGGTCGATGCATTATCTCACCCAAGGCTACCGGGAGAACCCGGAGGAAATTCTGCTGGGCGCGATGTTCGATGTGGCTTATGACGAGATGGTGATCGTCAAGGACATTGAGATGTTCAGCCTCTGCGCACATCATCTTCTGCCGTTTTTCGGCAAGGTTCACGTCGCATATATTCCAGCCGGAAAAGTGATTGGCCTAAGCAACGTTCCTCGCCTGGTGGACGTGTTTGCACGGCGACTACAGGTGCAGGAGCGGCTGACAACGGAAATTGCTGAAGCCATCGAGCGTGCAATCAATCCATTGGGCGTGGGAGTGGTCATAGAGGCAAGACACTTGTGCATGATGATGCGTGGGGTCGAAAAGCAACACTCCTCGACAATAACGTCCTCCATGTTGGGTGCTTTCCGCAATCAAGAGACAAGGGACGAGTTTCTCGCGCTTATTCGCGCGCAATCCGCAACCTTTTAAGTGGAGATTCACTGTGTGCGGGCTACGAGCTGAGAACAAATCTCGGACTTGTCGGGGCATGAATCTGAATTGGATCGTGTGCTCGCAGAAGGGCGCTACTAGGAGCAAGAATGAGCTTTGCTGGGAACGGTAGGCACAAATGTGTCATAGGCTTTGCCAGGCACACGATCACCTGCTGACTCTGTCGTTTGACCGGACCATGGAACCGCTGGTGCGGAAGATCCTGGAACTAGTCGAGGAGTTTGGAGATTTGACGCCGGAAGGCACTGGCATTGCTCACTACATCATTTCGCGAGTCTCACTTCGGAAACTCTTTAAGATCTCCGAGCACACGTCCACCCTGATTCGGAGGCACCACAGTGAAGCCCTCAGATTCCTACTTCAGCGCACCTACCGCTTGCTCGTTACGGGTCTCCTGGGTCTGCCCACTCTTCAGCGATCAAAGGAATACAATGCCTGAATTGACTTCGAACGAGAAGGAGCTTTGATCGCAAACCGCGGTCCGCAGTACAGGCACCAGATATTTCCTCAATCTTGTGGCCACGGTCCGGCGTGCCGTCAACTGTGCTCCTTCCTAGTCACCCTGCGAAGGTGCGGAAGGTGTCGCTAGGCCTTGCGGTTGTTGCTTCTGGCGTCCAGGCGAGAAGAAGACTTGGAAAGGAACGAAGACAATGTTCCCGTAGAGCACTTAAGTTAAATGGAACTATAAGATGCATTTTATCTAGTTTTATTTGTATGGTTGAGACGTCTACATTCTAGTGAGTAGAACAAATCGAGAGGTGACGTGATGGATGTTGGACACATAATTGTTGGAGTGCTTACCACGGCGGCGGCAAGCTGGCTGGTGTGGGCGGAGATACACTCGCGCCGTAACCAGGTGAGACAGCGCGTGCCTGAACCGGCGGATCCAGGTATTCAGAACTTGAGTGAAACGCAAAGAAAAGCCGCAGGACGGGCCAACGGGAACCGACGTTAAGCCCCGACCGGGCTGAACGCAAAATTGCTGCGCATGAATGTCACGCAGTGCGAACTTCAACCAAAAGGTAGCTGCCGAGTTCCTCAGGGAGGTAGCAGAAGGATGACAAATCATGAATATATGCTTAGCGACACGAGTTGTCACTTTACTGACATCGCTCCCGACGCTGGCCCAACAATCCAGCTCGACCGCGAAAGCAAACTCCGAAACTACAGCAGCTAACATATTGAAGGTAAGGGATGCGTGAAGCCTGGACGGCAAAAAGGTTGCTTTGTCGTGAACGATATTAAGGCTCATCGCAAATACAACGTCTTCTTCGACGGCAAAAGCCAGCCCGATATGTACACAGCGATTTCTTTTGAAGGGATCGGGTACCAGCATGTGTCCCATTGCAGCCAGGGTCAAAAGGTGCAGGTTACAGAGTGGGAGCCCCTGCCGGGGGAGTGCTCGAAGCCCGCCGCAACCCAGGGCAAGCCTCAGTGAGCTCTGGAGCACGGTCCGAAAAACACTTCACAGGGAAGCAGTATTGGCACCGGGATGGGCTCGAATCTCGGGCCTGAGAGCCGGACAATCACAACAATGAAACGAATAAACCATAAAAGGAGAGAGTAATGAGATAGGAATACTGATAGTCGCTGCTGTCATACTGGCCATAGCAACACCTTCGGTGGCCGCACAAAAAGAAGTTCCACCGTAAGCCGTGGAACGGATTCAGAAAGAGGTCAGGCATGAAGTCCTGATGCTTCCGTATTTTGATGTGTTCGACAACATTGCTTTCAAAGTTGATGGAGATACCATAACGCTATTCGGTCAAGTCACGAGGCCAACAGTGAAGACGGACGTCGAAAGGGCGGTGAAAACCATCGAGGGTGTCGAGAAAGTCGATAATCAGATCGAAGTGCTGCCCGTCTCACCGAGTGACGACCGGCTACGCCTCAGGCTATTTCGGGCGATCTATGGCTTCAACGCCCTGCAGCGCTATGCGTTGCCAGTGGTCAAACCAGTCCGAATCATTGTGAAGAATGGGCACGTCACACTGGAAGGCATTGTTGACAGCGAAGGGGACAAGGATCTCGTCAACCTGCGCGCAAAGGGAGTCTCAGGGGCATTCTCAGTTACGAACAATCTGACTGCTTCCAGCAAATAAATAAGGGCTTTGCACCGGTAGTGAGTTGCAAATCGCCGGTGCCTGCCTCAAATCTGAGACCGCAATCTTTGAGCTGATTCAAGAGAGCCGCGCAGCCAACAAAGAAAGCCGCCCTTCCAGAGTCTTCCCATGCTCTTAATAGGCAAAGGAGGACGATGGTTTCCAGTGTGACACCGTCCTCCGCGCGTGTGGCGCTTCTGCTACAACCGATTATGGGGAGCGGCGGCGAACCGTGAGCACCGGGCAAGGCGCTTGACGGACTACTTTGTAAGCAATTCCTTCCGCCAGATGTGCCACCTTAGGCTGGTCTCGCCGAACCGCCAACACAATCAAACTCGCCTGCCACTCTGCGGCGGCTTTGCGAATTCTCTCTGCCGGCTCTCCAAACTCCACGGTCAGCTCAGGCTTCACGTCCAGGTGTACATCCTTAAGTACTGAACGTTTCAACCGCTTCTGGACGAGCGTACGTTGCCGAGCCAGACCCTCGATCGAGTGGACATTGCCTTCGAAAACGTGCAGCAAGATCAGCTTGGCGCGGTAGTGGCGTGCTAAGGAGAAGGCGTACGGGGCAGCTTGCAAAGAGGCTTTTGAGAAATCGGTTGGGTAAAGGATGCGGGTAATCCTGGCCTCTTCTCCGGCGGCGGGTGGCACGATCAACACCGGGCACCGCGCCTGGCGGAACACTTTCTCTGCAACCGAACCTAAGAGCAATCTTTTTACCCCGCGGCGCCCTCGGGTTCCGATCACCAGCAAGTCGATGGCATGTTCCCGGGCCAATCTCAGAAGGACATCTGCCACGTCTCCCTCTTCAACCATGGCTTGGTGCCGCAATCTCCGCAATCCCAGTCGTAAGAGCCCGGACATTTCATGGTGCGCATGCTGCCGGGTTTCCTTCACCGCCTGTGGCAGGATCTCAGCCGGTACAGACGTGTACATGTCGGGAGGAATTACGTGTGCTACATAAAGCTTTGATTTATAGCGGCGAGCGATCGCCACGGCGTGAGCCAGAACAATTGGCGACACCAAGGAAAAGTCAGCCGCAAGCAGGATGTTTTTCAGCGACGATCGTCCATTTGCCCGCTTCACTACCATTTGAGCCTCCAAACCTGAACCACTGAATCGACCCTGACATGTTGGCGGATCTGTCCCGCTAACCTCCCAAGGATACGCCTTAAGGAGTTACATCCCGAGCTTAGCAGTAGATTCGCCGCAAGTCAGACTGCCCTTTGACGTTCCTCGTTTTTCCAATCGCCCATCCGAAACTGCTATGCCGTCGAGAACATCAGGTGCGGTAAGTACATGGCAAGATGCCTTCGATATGACCGCGTAGGCAGAAACGAGAGGTAGGCGCTCGCCAAGAGCCGAGCACCCAGAACAATCAGGTCCGCCTGCCGTTCCTGCGGGTGTGCGATATCTTCTCGTTACTCCTCAATAGTTAATATTAGTAGAACTATCGTGTCGTCATTTTCTACTTTTTAACAATCTCTCCGCGCGCTATGGTGACGGTGTGAGCAGATCGGGACAGAGAAAGTTTATGCGTTTCGACATTCGTATTCAGAGGCTACCCTCATCAAGAAGTAAGCCACTACATTGAGCGTCGATTGCGTTTCTCCCCTAGTCGACTCGCGAGCCGCCTCCGGACCGTGAACGTCCGCGTATTCGATGTGAATGGTCCTCGCGGCGGAATCGACAAGTGTTGCCGCATTACAGCGCACATCCTTCCATCAGAGACGGTTGTATTGCAGGAGGTGGATGCGGATTTGTTCGCTGCAATTGATCGAGCCGCGAGGCGGATATCGCGAACATTCACCCGCAGCTTGACCCTTGAGCGTGTTCTGAGAAAAAAGAGCAATTCGCCGCGCCCAGATACGCCCCACTCCAGCAAAAAGATTATTTCCCGAACCGGACATACCAATTCGAAGCAGAGGAGTTGACCGCGCCCGGTGTGTGCGGCAAACGCATTTTCAGCCGGATCTAAAAGGAGCATAGAACATGGCTATCTTAGAAATAGAAGTGGAAAAGAATACGACCGCCAGAATTGTGGAAGAGAAGGAAGGGAGAAACGAATCACGCCTGTACAGCGCCGCCCCTCTGGAATCAAACCCGCGTGAGATTGTGCAACGCAATTTTAACCTCGCAGCCTCCGCCCTCGGCTTGAGTGAGGAGCAGAAACTGCTCCTTAAGACTCCTTTTCGCGAGGTGAAAGTGGAAGTCCCCGTCCGGATGGACGACGGATCGCTTAGGGTTTTTCTAGGCTATCGGACTCAGCACAACGGCGCTCGGGGACCGGCTAAGGGTGGCATCCGCTATTTCCCAGCCGTGAACGAAGAGGAGATTCGATCTCTGGCCGAGGCGATGACCTGGAAGACGGCGCTGATGAACATTCCGTTCGGCGGCGCCAAAGGTGGTGTGAATTGCGATCCTCGGCAGATGTCTCAGGGTGAATTGGAGCGCATGACGCGCAAGTTTGTAGCCCGCATCCACCATTTGCTGGGGCCGTACCGTGATATCCCTGCGCCAGATGTCAATACCAATCCACAAGTGATGGCGTGGATCCTCGACGAATACAGTTCACGGCATGGTTATTCACCGGCTTGCGTGACCGGCAAGCCGATGGAACTCGGGGGCTGCCCCGGACGCAATCAAGCCACTGGACGCGGAGTGATGCATATACTCGCCGAGCATATGAAGGATTGTGGTCGCTCTCTGCAAGGGCTGCGAGTGGTATTGCAAGGCTTCGGCAACGTCGGTTCTAGTGCCGCTTCGTTGCTGGCCGAACAAGGCTGCGAGATCGTCGCTGTCGGCGATATCTATGGTGCCATCATCAGCAAGGACGGTCGGGCCCTCCCGATAGGTGATCTGATCGAACACGTGAAGAAAACGGGCTCGGTGGTGGCCTTCCCGGCTACAGAGCCCATCAGCAACCAGGATCTTTTGCTGATTGATTGCGATGCTCTGATACCTGCTGCAATGGAGTGTGTTCTTCATGAGGGAAACGCTGGCAAGGTGAAAGCAAAGGTTATCGCTGAAGCGGCGAACCTGCCTACGACCCCGGAGGCTGACGAGATCTTTCGCAGCCGGGGGATCACAGTGTTGCCTGACATTCTGACCAATGCGGGTGGTGTCGTTGTGAGCTTTTTCGAGTGGACGCAGAATCTGCAGCAGGTTTATTGGGATGAAGAGAAGGTCAATACGGAACTGTATCGTTACCTTCGGCAGGCCTATCGCGATGTCGTGAATCGAGCGGCAAGAGAGAAAGTTACCCTGCGGCAAGCTGCCTACGAGATCGCGATTGAGCGGGTAGCCCGAGCCGAAATGCTAAGAGGAGTGTAGAGTTGTTGACAATAGATTAGGTCGTGATTTGGTTGTGCTGGAGACTAAATGATAAGGGCACGCTAGTGCTCCTTAATGTTTCGAAAAATGAAAAGTTCGTATTTTCACGAAGAAAGAGAGATATTTGTGCTTCCTTTAAATAAACTTCTTTGCCCAACAGATTTCAGCGAACCCTCACGCGAGGCGCTGAAGGTGGCCGTTGAGTTCGCTTCCCATTTTGGAGCGCAACTCAGCCTGGTCAATGTCGTTCCCTTGCTCCCGGTACTTCCTCGGGACCCGAATTACGCCTTTAAAGTGCCAGAGTACGAACAGATGCTTCACGCTGATGCCGAGGAACGCCTGAACGAGTTGATTGGGGAGGTCACGATGCCCGGCTCAAACATACGCACGATCGTGGGGCGCGGGGACGCGGCTAGCGAAATCATTCGCATCGCGGAGAACGAGAATGTGGATGTGATTGTGATTGCCACGCACGGAATGACCGGGTGGCGCCGCGCGGTATTCGGCTCGGTTGCCGAGAGGGTGGTACGACTGGCCAAATGTCCGGTGCTAACGACTCGAGTTTCTCAGGCAGAGCCGTAAGGAGCGTCTGGCTTACCCAATAAAGGAACGATCAATGGGATCGATTGTTTCTTTTGATCTGCCAATTTGACCCGTAACGTTTATCGCGGTCGTGACTCTATCTTAATGGAGGGTTTGTATGGTCAGCACAGCCGAAGCAGCCACTTCGCAAGAACCCTTGAGTGATGAAGAAGTCATTGTTCGAGTGTTGGCAGGTGAGACGGGAATGTTTGAAGTGGTGATGCGCCGTCACAACCAGCGCCTCTACAGCGTGGCTCGGGCAATTCTGCGAAATGATGGAGAAGCTGAGGACGTGATGCAGGATGCTTACGTGCGCGCTTACGAACATCTCAACCAATTTGCCGGGAGGGCAAAGTTTTCTACCTGGCTGACGCGCATCGCGGTGCACGAAGCCCTAGCGCGACAGCGTCGCGGAAACCGATATCAGGAGTTGGAGCCAATGTCAGAGCGCGAGGGAGATCCCATGGATCGGTTTGCCTCTTTAACCCCGAATCCCGAACAGCAGGCATCAAATTCGGAGATCCGCCGGTTACTGGAAGAGGCGGTCGACAGTCTGCCGGACAATTACCGGACTGTTTTCATGCTACGAGACATAGAAGAAATGAGTACAACCGATGCTGCGGATGTGCTCGAGATCACCGAAGAAAATGTCAAGGTCCGCCTCCATCGCGCGCGCATTGTTACGCAAGAGTCTTTTCGCCCGCGCCGGCATGGAAAAGAAGGAAGTATTTAATTTTCATGCCATCAGATGTGACCGGGTAGTTAAGAACGTATTTGAGACAATTCAGAAGCTGAGTTCGAAAACAGAACACCCTGTGGCAACGATTCAGTGACAGTCTGTGCCAAGCACGAAAACAGCGTAGTACGAGGGTCGGTATTTGACCAAGAGTTCAGGAGGCAGGTATGGCTACTACAGAAAGTCCGTTAGTTGGTTACAGATCCAAGCTGTTGAGCCGAGTCGAGATTGCGGAAGGAACGATGGCCTTCCATTTCGAGAAACCATCACAATTCGATTACAGACCGGGGCAGGCCGCCGACGTGACGCTATCCAACCCTCCGGAAACTGATTCCGAGGGCAATATACGCACTTTTTCTATCGCCAGCTCTCCTTTTGAAAACCACTTGATATTCGCTACCCGCATGCGAGATACGGCGTTCAAGCGATCACTGAAGAAAGCGCCGTTGGGCACCCAGGTGATGATTGGCTCGGCAATGGGTTCCTTTACGCTGCATAAGAATTCAGCCAGACCGGCTGTATTGCTGGCCGGTGGAATTGGAATCACGCCCTTTATCAGCATTGTGCGGCAAGCCGATCATGACCGGCTTCCCCACAAGTTGTATCTCTTCTATTCCAACCGGCGGCCGGAAGATTCACCTTTTCTCCAGGCACTTCAGATGCTGGAAAAGAGCAATCCCAATTTCCGCTTGATCTGCACCATGACTGCCATGCCGCAATCCCAGAAGGAATGGACGGGAGAGACGGGTTTCATCAGCAGAGAAATGTTGGCTAAATATCTGACAAATCTCCAGGGGCCCGTCTATTACATCGCAGGCCCTCCCGCCATGGTGGCCGGCATGCGGAAAATGCTTGTGGACGCCGGTATTGATGAGGACGACATCCGAACGGAAGAATTTGGCGGGTATTGATGCCGCCGCTCGTCGCAGGACAGGTATCAGAACAGAAAGAAGATTGTTTCGAGGTGAACAACATGCTGACAAACAGACCGAAAACTAAGATTCTAGTTGACGGCGGTGACCCCAATGAGACTCTAAGGATCAAGAGCTTGATCGGATTTGTCGATGGCCAAACCACCAATCCATCCTTGATTGCGAAGAATCCGGAGATTCAACGGCTTACTGCGTCCGGTCATAAATTGAGCACCCGGGAAGAAAAGGAAGAATATAAGAAGATCGTACGAAGCATTTCACCTCTGGTAGGCGATGCTGGCGTTTCCATTGAAGTGTTCGCGGATCTTGATACCCCAGCCGAGGACATGCTCGTCCAGGGCGAAGAAATGTTCTCCTGGGTTCCAAATGCCTACGTCAAGTATCCGTGCACGCACGAAGGATTGCGAGCTGCACAACTGTCGGTACAAAAGTCTATTCGGGTCAACATTACGCTGTGTTTTTCTCAGGAGCAGGCGGCCGCCGTATATGCCGCCACGAAGGGGTCAAAGGCGCCAGTTTATGTATCGCCGTTCATCGGCAGGCTTGACGATCGCGGCGAAGACGGCATGGATCTTGTCAGAAATATAAAGAAGATGTACGAACGTGGCGATGGCCACGTGCATGTCTTAGCCGCAAGCATACGCAATCTGGACCACCTGCTTTGTTCGTTCGCTCTAGGCGCCGAACTGGCCACCGTGCCCAGCAAAGTTATAGAAGAATGGGCAGTAGCCGGCTTTCCCATGCCAGATCGAGATTTCAGGTACAAAGGGGTCGATGCCAAGGGCAATTCCTTGAAGGTGATCCCATACAAAAACCTGGATCTGAACCTTCCATGGGAGAGTTTTGAGATCGCACACGAACTCACAACGAAGGGTATTCAGAAATTTGTCGCTGACTACCAGAACACGCTGAGACCATCGGCATAGCTGTAAGGCGTTGAGACAACCTTTGTTGGTGAGCGGAGTGAGTTGGGGCAGAATCACGAGGCAGAGGTCATTTACGATGCGGGACACGAAAACAGGACGTTCTGCTTCCTTCCGAATCGTCACCCTCGAGCGAGAATATGGCTGCGGAGCAGCGGGAATCGCCGAAAAGCTCGCTACCCGGCTCGGTTGGACACTTTGGGATCAGCGGTTGACGCAGGAAATCGCCCGCCTGTCCCACAGTGAGAAGTCAGCAGTTGAGAAACGCGAGGAGCGCCGGGATCCGCTCTACTATCGGTTGTTCAAATCGTTCGCGCTCGGAAGCTATGAAGGTAGCCCAGGCGTTCCTGTGGAGACACTCGATGCCGATAGCATTGTGAGAATCTCCGAGGGTGTTGTCGAAGAAGCGGCGGCCGCGGGCAACTGCGTCATCGTGGGGAGAGGCTCACAACACTTCTTGCGCGCTCGCAGCGACACACTCCGCTTTTTTCTCTATGCCTCTCGAGAAGAAAAACTACGACGCCTTATTGCCCAGGGCAAACCAGAAGCTGAGGTGGGAGTACTGGTGGATACAGTCGACCGTGAGCGGGCTGCTTTCATCAAGCGGTACTTCCACGTTGAATGGCCAAACCGATCCGTCTACCACGCCATGCTCAATACCGCGGCTGGGGACGATACCGTGATTCGCGTCATCTTAAGCTTCCTTCAACTGCACCAAAAAGTCTCATGACGTCCTCAGCTCCGCCTGGTTCTTACCTCTTTGTTTACATGGCTACTGCAGCGAATCGTATAGCAAGTTTTACCTTAGGGCGCGGGTAGTGTAGTCCGCCAAACTGAGGCCCAGTAAAAGAAACAGCCAGAACAGTGCAGAGATGAGCACGACTTTGGTGAGTCTATCGCTCGCATACTTCACATGCATGAAAATCAGCACCACCAGCAGTGCTTTGATGGTTGCAATGACCAGGGCCACGACCGTGTTGAACGGACCCAGATCAATGAAGGCCACACCGGCGGTTATGCCCGTCAAAACCAGGAGTACCAGCCAGACGGCAATATTAGTTTTCAATGACACGACGTGTTGAGACATGACAGTGCTCCCGTACTTACTTCTTACGATCTATCAGATACAACAACGGAAACAGATAAATCCAGACAATGTCCACAAAGTGCCAGTACAAGCCGGAGTTTTCGAGCGGCGTGTGATATTCGGGTGTGTAAGCCCCCTTCCACGCGTGGTAAAGCAAATAAGTGAAAAGTCCGACTCCGATGATCATGTGCAGCGCGTGCATTCCCGTCATGGCAAAGTAGAGCGAGAAGAAAATCTGCGCGTGGCGCTGGTCCACTGGCTGGCCGGGATGGCCGGGAATGCTGCCCTCGAAATTGAAAGTCGGGCCCGGGACGTGGTGTTCCTCGAACTTGCTGGTCCACTCGATAGCCTTTACGCCCAGGAAGGCCAGACCTAAGACCAGGGTGAGGGCCAAATAGATCACCTGCTGCTGACGTTTGCCCAATTGGGCGGCGCGCACGGCCATGACCACAGTCAGGCTGCTACAGATGAGCACGGCGGTGTTGGCCGTGCCCAGAGTGATGTCGAGCGAGTTGCTAGCGGCGGCGAAGTCAGGGAAATACCAGAGGCGGTAGATGAGATAGGCGCAGAACATGCCGCCGAAAAACATGATCTCGGTCGCCAGAAACAACCACATGCCCAGCGATGAAGCCTCGCGCTGCTGCTCCATGTCGGCAAAGTGGTGCTGGAGCGCTGGATTGTGACGGTCGACCGCGGTCGGACTATCCGCCACTGCGCGCGTCCTGGGGAGCGGGAATGTGCTCATAATCGTAGGCTTCCCAATCGACAACTGGAGGCCGTTCAAAATTGAAGGTCGGAGGCGGTGAAGTGGTCATCCACTCGAGCCCAGAAGCACCCCAGGGATTGTCGGGGGCAACTTTCCCGTAACGCATGGACCACAGGAAATACAGCATCGGAAGAAGATACCCGACCGCAAGAATGGTAGACCCGGCGGTGGAGAGCACGTTCAACACCTGGAATTCTGGAGGATATTGCCAGTATCGGCGTGGCATCCCGAGATAGCCCAGAATGAACTGCGGAAAAAACGTGAGGTTGAAGCCAAGGAATACGATCACCGCTGCCAGTCGGCCCAGCGACTCCGGATACATCCGCCCAGAAATCTTGGGCCACCAGAAGTGCATGCCACCCAGGTAGCCCATCACCGCTCCGCCCACCATGATGTAGTGGAAATGGGCAATGATGAAATAAGTATCGGTCACATGCACATCGATACCGAGAGCGGCCACGAACAGTCCGGTCAGCCCTCCCATGGTGAAGAGGCCGATAAACCCGAACGCGTAGATCATGGGGGTGGAGAAGGTAATGGAGCCCTTGTACAGCGTCGCAGTCCAGTTAAACACTTTGATGCCTGAAGGCACCGCAACCATGTAACTGAAGAAGGAAAATATCAATGCCGAATACAAAGAGATGCCAGCCACAAACATGTGGTGTGCCCAGACCAGGAATCCAAGGACTGCAATTCCAATACTCGCCATGGCTATAGCCTTGTAGCCGAAAATTCGTTTTCGGGTAAAGCACGGGATGATCTCGCTCACCACGCCCATTGCGGGCAAGATCATGATGTAGACGGCAGGATGTGAGTAGAACCAGAACAGGTGCTGGAACAGAATCGGGTCGCCACCCCGCGTCGGATCGAAGATGCCGAGATGGAAGGCCCGTTCGAAGATGACCAACAGAAGCGTAATCGCCAGAACGGGGGTACCCAGCAGGAAGATAATGCTGGTGGCGTAGTGAGACCAGATGAACAGGGGCATGCGATTCCAGGTCATGCCCGGGGCACGCATGCGGTGAACGGTCACCACGAAGTTCAGTCCGGTCAGAATGGACGAGAATCCGGCGATGAAGATGGAAAGCCCGGCCTCAATCACTTTGGTATTGCTGAAGGCGGTGCTGAAGGGCGTGTAAAAGGTCCAGCCGGTATCTACGCCGCCGGTCAGGATGCAGTGCAGCATCAACGTTCCGCCGATGATGAACAGATACCAACTCAGCAGATTGATGCGAGGAAATGCAAGATCTTTGGCGCCGATCATCAGCGGCACGAGGAAGTTGCCCAGCACGGCGGGGATCGATGGAATCAGGAAGAAAAACACCATGACCTGTCCGTGCATGGTGAAAAGCTTGTTGTAGGTGTCTGCTTGCACCAGGTCGCCTGCTGGCGTCAGCAGCTCCAGCCGGATCAGCAGGGCAAAAAACCCTCCGACGAAAAAGAAGAAAGTGATGGACAGCAGGTAGAGCAGCGCAATGCGCTTGTGGTCGACAGTGAGCAGCCAGGACTTGATGCCATATTCCTGGTTGAGATAATTCTCGCGTTCGGCGGTGATTGCTGCAGTGGCCATGGCTATTTCACCTTTGTTTCCTGCGGGTGTGCGTCCGATCGGAACAACCGTCGGAGCGCCCGCCGGTCCCGATGGGCTCTGATTTAATGATTTTACGTACGCCACGAGCGCGTTGAGTTGCTCTTCGCTCACCAGTCCCTGAAATACCGGCATGATGGGTTTGAATCCGCTCACCACTTTCGCGCCCGGGGTCAGGATCGATTCGCGAATGTAGTTTTCATCGGCGGTGACCGTGCGCCCGTCTTCCAGTTGTACCGGCTTGCCGAAGAGCCCGACGAGATTGGGACCGCGGCCCTGGGTATCGGAACGATGGCAGGTGGAGCAGCCCAGCTGCTGAAAAATATTCTGCCCGTTCGATGCCAGTGTCCCGGTAGCTCCGCCGCCGCTGAGCCATGCCTGATACTGCGCTGGTTCCATCACCACAACCTGTCCGATCATTCCCGAGTGCTGCGTACCGCAATACTCGGCGCAGAACAGATGATACGTTCCCGGCCTTGGTGGCATGAAACCAGGCTGTGGTGTAACGGCCGGGCAGGACGTCCTGCTTGATGCGGAAGGCTGGAACATAAAAGCTGTGGATCACGTCCTGCGAGGTCATGATCAGTTTGACGTCGCGTCCGACCGGCACATGCAATTCGTTGATCTCGCGCTGGCCTTCTTCGTGCTGTAGTTTCCACATCCATTGCTTGGCTACGACGTAGACTTCGGTCGCTCCGCGCGGAGGCGTCCGCTCCTTGAAGTAGATCACCGCGCCCCAAACGAAAATCACCACGAAAATGCCAAGCGGAATTACCGACCAGGTGATTTCGAGTGCGGTTGAGCCTTCGATCTGTTCCGCTACGACTCCCCGGCGCCGGCGGTACGCGATAGCGAACACCACGATCATGGTGAAAATGGCCACGGTCATCAGCGCCGACAAAGCGACCAGGAAGATGTAGAGCGCGTCTACGCTCCCGGCGTCGTCGAGGCGCGTCGCGGGCCAAAGTGGAAAAGTTGTCGAACATATCTAGTCGTCGGTCTTCGCCCGGCGTCAGCGTTCCGACTGTGTCTTCGTGGCGCGTCGATCGCCGCGATTGACGCTGACCACTCAACCACGATCACGCCGCCGTTAGTTGTGTCCCGATCCAAACGGATCAGCACGATCATGAGCGTTCCAAGCCCAGTATCGTCGCCAGCGCGGAAAGTTGCAGAACGCGCGAAATGATCGCTCCGTATTTCCCGGTGGCCGGATCGTAGTGATAGCAGTACAGCAGCACCTGATCCACCAGAGTGCCGATCTTGTTCTCGGAAGCCTGAATCAGTCCCAGCCGCAAATCCTTGGGCGCGTATTCGACGCCGTAGTAGTACTGCGCGATTTTGCCCTCGGGCGTCAGCACCATGATCGCAGTGGCGTGCGCGAACTGTCCGGTCTTCGGGTCGTACTGATACTGAAAGCCGGCGGCTTTGGTCAGCGCGTCAATCGATCCTGCTGGCCCGGTCAGAAAGTGCCAGCCTTGGTCGGCGCCGGGGCGTCCGTAGCGCTTCAGGAATTCGCTTTCTTCTTCGTGGCCATGTCCGGCGTTTCGCGCGGATCGAAGCTTACGGTCAGGACGTCAAATTCTTTTCCCACATCGAACTTCAAAACCCGCAGCGCGCTCTCCAGGCCGCTCAGCACTTCTCCGCACAGCATCGGGCACTGGTAATAAACCAGATTCAAAATCATCGGCTTCTTGCCGAAGTAGTCTCCCAGCTGGACCGGCTTGCCGGTTTCGTCGCGGAAGATGAGGTCGGGCGGAATCTGTTCGTTCAGATGCTGCTCGATGCCGACATTCTTCAAGCCCGGCGGCCGCACGTTCGCCGGCGGCGACATGATGCCCTGCGTCATGCCCTGGCCGAAGGCCGGGAGGGACATCAGAGACGCGACGAATGCGGCGGTCAGAATGCATTTCGAATTGTTATCTGAACTGCTAGTCAATTCGTGGACCTTTGCTGCATTACTCGCCTCGACTAGCCCTGGTACCTCGGCGGCTAAAGCCGCTTCGTGAGCTCTAACTGCAACGCTAAAGCGCTGCTCACCCAAAATCCCGAGCGGCTAAAGCCGCCTGATAGTTCCTCGTGGCACGACTTAAGGCGTGCCTTCCCGTTCGTGCCAAAACCCAACAGCGCTCCAGTGAACTCCGCGTTATTTCTTCTTCGCCGGCTTGGCCGCTGATATCTGACCGTCGCGCCGCTTCTTTAGCCGTGTTCACATCCGACGGCGGCGCCGCGCCGGCCTGCGGCCGGGTGGGAAGCCCACGCTGCGCCAACAATTCCATGGCGCGCGTCGATCGGAATTCGTACCACGCCGGCCTGCTGGTCCACCCAGCCATAGCTGTTCAACGTCTTTTCTTCCTGCAGGCGGAAATCGTTGATCTCCAGGTCGCTCGTTGCTTTCCAGCCGCGGCTGGGGAAATTTCGTGATGTCGCCCGGCTTCACGTGTCCGCGTGTCCGCCGTGGTCTGCTGCACCAGCGGGCTTTGTGCAGGCTGGTGCTGCGTCTCGTACGTGTCCAAGATAGCTGTACATCCCCTCAGGACGAACAACAACCAGCACGCACACGACAGCCAGCCCGACCAGAAAGAGTGAGGACCGATTTGGCGAGCCAGATCTTCGCGCTCAAACTCCGCTTCCTCGTTTCGCCCGTCGATGTGTTCGTGGTCACTCATCATTTATGCTCATGCGCCGGTTCCAGAACTTCTACCGCATAAAACGTCATAGGCCGGGACCAGCGGCATCGAACTCAAATTGCGGAAGAAGTACGCCAGCCACAAGCCGCCCATCGCGATCGGAACCACGATGTCCAGCCAGGTCACGTTGAAGGTCACGGAAAAATTGGGCTCGATGATCCAGAACAGATCCACATACCGCATCAGCAACATCCACACCGCCAGCCAGACCAGCCGCGTGATATCGCGCTTGAAGGGACGCGAAAGCAGGAGCACGAACGGCACCGCGAAGTGGAACAGGACCACGAAACAGTCCGACATATCCCCAGCCGCCATTCAGGCGCCGCATGTACCAGGTAATTTCTTCCGGCAGGTTTCCCGCCCAGATGATGAGCCACTGCGAGAACGCGAAGTAGGCCCACACCATGATGAAGGTGAGCATGAACTTGCCGTGATCGTGCACGTGCTCCGGCTTCAGCAACTCCGACATCGGCTTGTAGCGGAACAGAATCCGCTCCACGACCACCGCGAAGCACAAGCGCCGCGAGCACCTGGCCGATGAGGAATGACAAGACCGTAGATGGTGGAAATCCAGCTGGGATCGATCGACATGATCCAGTCGATCGCCGCAAAGGAAATGGTGAAGCGCGTACAGAATCAGCCCCGGTCCGCTGAGCGCCTTGAAGCGCGGCACTGTTGTCGCGCACGGAGGGATGGTCCTGTTCGCGCCGACCACTTGGTCAGGAAGAATGACAGCACATTCCAGATGGCGAAGTAGATCGCCGCGCGGATGATGAATCCGTGGACAGTAAGATATGTCTTGGTGATGTCCTGCAAGATGCTCGCGCAAATGTTTGTCGGCGATGGCATCCAGCGGCCGCGCCCAGATATACAGATCGGTGCATTCCGAACAGCAGGGGGATAAACAGCAACGTCATCAGCGGCAGGCTGCGCATGGCCGCGCCCAGAATGCGGCGGATCACCATGCCCCAGCCGCCCTTGGTCAAATGCCGGAGCATGAGAATCGCCATCGAACCCAGGGTCACGCCCAGCCACGCCATGAAGCCCAGCAGATAGGCGCGGAAGAATTCGTCCGGCTGAAGCCATGCGCCCAACGCGGCGATGAGCACCGAAAATCAGGCCCACGATCAGCGACCGCTGTCTGGATGGTCTTCACCACCGGCGGCGCCGTCAGATCCAGATTGTGCATGGCGCCGTGCTCATTTCGGCTCCTCTGCTTGCAGGCTCTCGGCTTCGACGATCCGGCAAGGTCGCGCCCGAACCCGGCTCCTCGAACTGCGGCGGCGTCGGAGGGAACCTTCTGCCCTGCCGGAACGTCCGCGGAAGTGGCATCCTGGCTCAATTGCAGAGCGCGGATGTAGGCCACGATGCCCCAGCGATCTCGCGGCGGAATCTGCGAGGCGTAGTCGGGCATGGTGCCGAAGCCATTGGTGATCACGTCGAAGAAGTATCCCAGCGGCGCTTTGCGCAGACGCTCGATGTGATAGGACGGCGGCTTGCGCGGGAAACCGCGCTGACGGAATCATGCCGTTGCCATCGCCCACGCGCGAGTGACAGGGCGCGCAATAAATGTTGAAGCGCTGCTGTCCGCGGGCCAGCACTTCTTTGGTCACAGGAAACGGCATGTAGTCGCCGGGATTGGTGCCGATCTTGCCGGTGTAGAAATATGTGTCTTCGCGCAACTGGCCGCGCGCGACCGTGCCTTCGACCGGGGGACGCGCGGAGCGCAGGTCGGTATAGAAATCGCTTCTGCGCCAGCGGCTTGAAGCGCGGCTGGTCGTGCATGTCCTGACGGCAGCCGGCGAGCATCAGCAGGACGGTGAACAAGGCCAGGGCGAGCAGGCCTTCCGGACTGCAACCAGAACCCGATTCTGTAGCGGAGCTTTCGCCCCAGGCGCAATGCTAGAGCCCTCAGGGGAGGCCCCCGATAAGCAATCGCTGAATGCAGCGCCAGTACTGCCCCAAACCCGAAATTGGAGAGGCCTTAATCCGGCACCTCCGAACGAGCGCGGCGCAAGGCTGCCAGAAAGCGGCGGACTTCGTCAGCTTGTACTTGGGATCGGAAGAAAACACGATCAGGAAAAAACGATCTTTGGTGGCCAAGGCAAAGCGCGGCACGTTGAACACCGGATGATATGGCATGGGCAGGCCATTCAGCGCCAGCATGCCAAACACCGCAGAAATGCCAGCAAACAGAATCGTCATCTCAAAGGTCACGACGATGAACGCCGGCCACGAATGAAACGGCTTGCCGCCGATATTCACCGGATAGCTCGACGACGGAGATCCAGTACTGCATCAGATAGCCGGTCGAGTCCGCCGAGAATGCCGCCGATCAGCACCACCAGCGGAACTTCGTCGTGATGGAAGCCAATGGCCTCGGCCAGACCCTCGATCGGGAACGGACTGTAGGCGTCGATCTTCTTGTAGCCGGCTTCGCGCGTGCGCTTGGCCGCGTCCACCAAGGCGTTCGGCGAATCGAACTCCGCCATCATGCCGTAGATGCTGAGTGCGCTTCATTCCTTCACCTCCGCCTCCGGCAGCAGAGTGCGCATTTCAAAGATCGAGATCATGGGCAGGACGCGCACGAACAGGAACATGGCAGCCAGGAACATGCCGATGGTGCCGATGAAGGTCATCCAGTCCCAGCGCGTGGGGTAGTACATTCCCCAGGAAGAGGTCAGGAAGTCGCGATGCAGGCTGACGACGACGATGATGAAGCGCTCCAGCCACATGCCGACCAGGATGACGCCGGAAATCAGGAAAAGCCAGACCGGGCTGGTGCGGAGCTTCTAGATCCACAGCACCTGCGGAATGAAGATGTTGCACGATCAGCAGCAGGTAGTAGACCGGAGCGTAGGGCCCGTGCAGACGGTTCCACAGCGTGAAGGCGTCGTAGCGATTGCCGCTGTACCAGCCCATGAAAGCTTCAATGACGTAGCCGTAGGCCACGATCAGTCCGGTGGCGAGCATGACCTTGGCCGAGTTATGCAGATGGCGCTCGGTGATGAAATCTTCCAGCCCGTAAATCTTGCGGATAGGGATGGCCAGCATCAGCACCATGGCAAAGCCGGAGTAGATCGCGCCCGCGACAAAGTAGGGCGGGAAGATCGTGGTGTGCCATCCGGGAACGATGCCGATCGGCGAAATCGAAGCTGACCACGGTGTGGACCGAAAGCACCAGCGGCGTGGCCAGTCCGGCGAGCAGCAGGTAGGCGGTTTCGTAGCGATGCCAGTGCCGCGCCGATCCGCGCCAGCCCATCGCCAGCATGCCGTAGATGATTTTCTGTCGCAGCGGTTTCCGGAGCGGTCGCGCAGGGTCGCCAGATCGGGAATCAGTCCGATGAACCAGAACAACAGCGAGATGGTGGCGTAAGTCGAAACCGCGAACACGTCCCACACCAGCGGGCTGCGGAATTGCGGCCAGTACATTCATGGTGTTGGGATAGGGGAACAGCCAGTAGGCCAGCCACGGACGGCCCACGTGGATCAGCGGGAAAATTCCCGCGCAGGCCACCGCAAACAGCGTCATCGCTTCGGCAAAGCGGTTGATCGAATTGCGCCACGACTGCCGCAGCAGACAGCAGGATGGCGGAGATCAGCGTGCCGGCGTGGCCGATACCGATCCACCAGACGAAGTTGACGATGGCAAATCCCCAGCCGATGGGAATGGTCACGCCCCAGATGCCGATGCCTTTGACGAACAGGTAGCCGATGGCGAACAGCAGCATCATCGTCAGCAGGAAGGCGACGCCGAAGCCGACGAACCACCCGTTCGAGGTGGGACGGGTGAGCACGATCGAGCTGATCTTGTCGGTGACCGTGGCGAAGGTGTAGCCCGGGTTCAATGACCGGCGCGCGCTCGTCTTCGACTTGCTCGTCCATGATCTTGCTCGTCTCATGTCGATGCTTAGCTCGTGCTTACGCTTCCAGTTCCGGGTTCGGGTTGCGAATGTCCGCCAGATACGTGGTGCGCGGCCGCGTGTTCAGATCCGCCAGCAGGCTGTAGTTGCGCGGCTGCGCTTTCAATTTCGAAACCCGGCTGTTGGGATCGTTAATGTTGCCGAAAACAATCGCGTCCGCCGGGCAGGACTGCTGGCAGGCGGTCTGCAATTCGCCATCCTGAATCTTGCGGTCTTCGCGCTCCGCATCGATGCGGCCCTCGTTGATGCGCTGCACGCAGTAGGTGCATTTTTCCATCACACCGCGGCTGCGGACGGTCACGTCCGGATTGCGCATCATCTTGAGCTGCGGCGTCTCCCAATCCTGGAACAGCAGGAAGTTAAACCGCCGCACTTTGTACGGACAGTTGTTCGAGCAGTAGCGCGTGCCCACGCAGCGGTTGTAGACCATGTCGTTCAGGCCTTCGGTGCTGTGCACGGTCGCGCCCACCGGGCAAACCACTTCGCAGGGAGCGTTCTCGCACTGCATGCACGGCACCGGCTGGAAGTAGGCCTTGGGATTGTCGCGGTCGCCCTGGTAGTAGGCGTCGACGCGGATCCAGTGCATGTGGCGGCCGAGCACAACCTGCTCTTTGCCGACGACCGCAATGTTGTTTTCCGACTGGCAGGCGACGATGCAGTTGTTGCAGCCGACGCAGGCGTTCAGGTCGATCGTCATGCCCCAGGCGTAAGGCTCGTTGTCGTACGGATAAGGCTGTGTAGAGCGTCAAGTCCTGCGCGCGGCTCTTCTTCTCTGCGCGAAGTCCGGTTCTTTGCGGTACTCCTCAAGGGTCGCGGTGCGCACCAGCGGACGCGTGCCGGTGCGGCGTATCCATGGTCTGGTAGCCCTGGGTGGAGGCCAGCTTGTAAGTACCGCCGGTCTTGCGAATCGTCTACGCCGGTGGTGCAATCCAGGGCGTCGCGCTGGTAGCGGAGCGGATACATGTCGAAACCCGCGCCGGTGCCCGCACGCCCGGCGCGGCGGCGTCCGTAACCCAGAAACACGGTGACGGAATTGTCGGGATGGCCGGCCTGAATCCAGACCGGCGCGGTCAACCTTTTTGCCGTTGAGTTCGAGCTCGACCACGTCTTCGGTTTTAGATCTCCATGCGCTCGGCCATCTTGGGACCGATGAGCACCGGATTGTCCCAGGTGAGCTTGTTCATCGGCTTGGGCAGTTCCTGCAGCCAGCCGTTGTTGGAGAAGTGGCCGTCGTAGATGGAAGGATCGCGGCGGAAATTGATTTCGATGGCCTTGACGTCGGCGTGCCGATGCGGCGGGAAGCCGGCAGCCTTCGCGCGTCAACTGCTTCGGCGCGAACGCAGTGCCTTCGACCCAGCCATCGTGCAGCGATTTGCGCCAGAAGGCGTCGAAGTCGGCGCCGGAGTGCTGCTTCTTCCAGTAGCCTGAACGATGTCGTGGCCGCTTGGCGTCCGCCTGTCCGGAAAGCAGCGCGACAATTTCGTACGCGCTCTTGCCGTTATAGAGCGGCGCGATCAGCGGCTGCACGATGCTGACGGTGCCGTCGTAGGCGCGGGCATCGCCCCAGGCTTCGAGATAATGCGCTTCGTTCACGTGCCACTGGCAGAGTTCGGCGGTTTCGTTCTGGTAAAGGCCGAGATGGACGCGGAACGGAATGTTCGTATTCTTCAGCGCATCGGCAAAACCGAAATCGGCGGGCGCATCATAGGCGGGATTGCCGCCCAGGATGACCAGCATGTCGACCTTGCCGGCGCGCATGTCGGCGACCAGGTCTTTCAGCGATTCGGTCTGATTGACCGGATTCGCATCCACCGGGTCGGTGTAGAAAACGGTCTTGCCGACATTGCCGAGCGCCTGATTCATGGCATGGGCCAATCGCGTGCACCGCCGGCGGCTGATGATCGCCGGCAATCACGACGCTGGATCCGCGATGCGCTTGTCAGATCTCTCACCAGACGCCGTGAGAAATTTCTGCTGGTCGCCGTCGAGACGCACTGCCGAACCGCCGTCTCCGCAACGCAGACGCCAAGGCCCGCGCAGAGAATCTTCGAATTCTCGAGCGCCCGCATCGGCATGCGGTGGTCCGCCTTCGCGCCGGTCGAACTCGGCGTGCTCTCGACCACATACAGCCGGCTCATCTCGCCGGCGTCGGGATTGCGCCGCTTGGCGAAATCGCGAGCGTAGCGGGTGAATCCGGGGAACCCCGCGTACAGGAAGTCGGCGTCGAGCGAGACAATCACATCCGCTTTCTACAGGTTGTATTGCGTCTCGACCGGCTGCCCGAAAGCCAGCTTTGCGCCTTCGAGCACATTGTCGCGATTCACCGGTTCATACACATGCCACTTGGCCTGCGGATAAACATTGCAGAAACGATTGCATCTGGTCGGCCAGCGTGGGCGAAGAAATGGTCTGCGTCAGGATGCGAATGCCCGCGCCTTGCAAACTTTTCTGCATGCTCAGCGGCCGCGCATGGCACTCAACCAACGATGCCCCAGGTGCGAACATCGCCTAGATAAGTGATGGTCTGCGAGCGGTCGGGATCGTACATACCCAGGATCGAGGCCTGGGCGAAAACATCGGTGCCGCCAGGCTTGCCGGATGCTGGTCGTTGCCTTCAATCTTGGTGGGACGGTACAGGTGGCTCTCGACCAGAATCGGCTGGCGTATCCACCCAGAGTGAACGCCGTGGCGAAAAACAGAGGCCGCCCGGGGATCACTTCTTCCGGCTGCTTTACGTAAGGAACAATCGGTTCCAGCGGTTGCTTGGTGCAGGCGGTCATGCCGGCCATGGCCAGCGATGCGCCCATCAGCTTCAGAAAGCCGCGGCGCGAAACCGAATCCAGCCACTCCGACGCGCCCTTGGGAAATTCGCGGTGCAGCATTTCCTGGAAATCCGCGCTGCCCGCCAGCTCCTCGAGACTGCGCCAGTATTCCGGACCCTGGGTCTCGGCGAGCGGGCGCGGGCCGCTTCCAGATCGAGCGTGCCCTTCTTGCCGGGGCAAACGTCCTCGCGGCGTGGCTTAGTGCTTTGGTTTTCCATCTTCATTGAGTAGATCTCTTGCGAATAGACGCCGGGCGTTCTCGCCCGGCGTCCATCAAACCATCTACCGGTGACACGTCGAACAACTGGTAATGTCCGTCACCGTCCGCAACTTATACTTCTTCACCAAGTCCGTGCCCAAGCGAAAGCTGATCGTGTATTCCTTGCCATCTACAACCACCGGCTTGCTTCTCGTCGGCTGCTCATACCGCATATTGAAAACCTGGTCGCGCGGACGCAGATTCTTTTCCGGCGCTCGATGGCAGTCCAGGCACCACTCCATTTGCAGGGAGGCCTAGTTATACATCAGCGGCATCCGATCGACCGGGCCGTGGCAGGTATTGCAGCCTACGCCCTTATTGATATGAATGCTGTGATTGAAATAGACGAAATCGGGCAGATCGTTCACCCGGGTCCAGACCAGCGACTTGCCGATCTTGTAGCTCTCTCTGCACCGGTTCGAGCAGCGCTGCATTGGTCCAGATCTGGGATGGCAGTTCATGCAGGTCTTGGTCGGCGGAATTCCGGCAAAACTCGAGGTTTCGACCGAGGTGTGACAGTAACGGCAATCGATTCCCAGTCCCGCCACATGATGCTGATGACTGAAAGGCACGGGCTGGGGCCGGCGTACGCCCGCATACGTCACGTAGGGAGAGCGCTGAATCTCTGCCGCAGCCCAGAACAACGCCGCCACAACAAATATGGCGCCATAGATCGTCGCTCGCGAGACTGTATTCGTGCTGCGGTGAAAAATCTGCATTGAAAGACCACGTTCCGTGCCGCGGCGCCTGATCAATGGCAAACGGTTCGTACAGCGTTGCGTTAAGCCGTCATCAACCGCAATTGCACGGAGCAGGAAACCTTGGCTCTGGCAACGATCGCCGACGCAATGGAAAGCTCGAACCAAACATAGGCCACACTGAAAATGGCGTTACCCATTTTTAAGACCCACAATCAAACCAAGGACTACCGGCAGATAAACAATTGACGCAAACAGTAATTGGCGCGCGGCCTGGTTCGATTTCGAGATTGCGAAGCGAGCAGAGTAGTAGAGGAATCCCGAACTCAGAAGGAGAACTGCAACAAAGTATGCGAGACCTGCCTGCTTCAGAAACGAAGGCACGAGCGTGATCGGCACAAGGGCGGATGAAAAAATCAACGTCTGCCAAACCATGAAGGGCGTCCGTTGTTGTCCCCGAGGTAAGGTCAGATACCCCGCCCGCGCATAGTCCTCCCGATACATCCAAGCGATAGCCATGAAATGCGGAAACTGCCACAGGAAGAGAATCGAATAGAGCAACCAACCCTCCGAGGTTATTCTGCCCGTCGCGGCAGCGCATCCAATCAAGGGTGGCGCCGCGCCTGGAAATGCACCAACTAAGGTACATAGCGGAGTGCGCCGCTTCATCGGCGTATAAAAAAGCAAATAGGTACCTAGCGTCAGGAGAGCGATGAGGCTGGCAATCAAATTTACGAAAACCGCCAACCACAGGCCACCTGCGATGGAAAGCCCAAGGCCGAACCACAGAGCGTGCACGTGTACAATTCGTCCGGCAGGCAAGGGCCGTCTCGACGTACGGCGCATGAGTGAATCGAAATTGCGTTCGATGTACTGATTGAGTGTGCCTGTCCCGCTGGCGACGAGCAAAGTTCCTAATAGCGTATTGAACAGCAGGAGGATCCGCCAGGGACGCGGAGGCGAGACCAAGTAGAACCCAGCTAACGTGGTAAGTACGATCAGAAAATTTACTTCCGGCTTGGTCAACATCCAGTAGTCGGACAGAACAGCAGTTAATCGCGCGCGGCTTCGTCCGCCGCGAGGAATCGAATCTGCCGTAGACTGCACTGCTGTCGCCATATGTCACGCAGTTCTTCTGAACCCAGTCGCGAAATCAGATCCCATGTTCGCCGTCAGGTCCGCGACTGATCTGCATCGACCATTCCTAAGATCCGCGCGGTGTCTCCGGTCCCTGTGCAGGAGCGATCACGATTTGGAAAGACCAATCCGTACACGGTACCGAAGACCAACATCGGAGGACTCAGCAGTTGTTGCATGCATCACACTAAGATGCGATTTTGCGTCGTCCATAGTCGACGTAGGCGGCACTAAACCGTCGTTCCGGTATCTACGCGAGACCCGTGGAAATGGCCAGAGGTAGCGCATGATTACCCGGGAAGGCGGGCGCGGTTGCGGCGAAACAAAGAACGCCCAAATTGTCGCCAAAATGCCTCCTGCAGCCGGCAGGAGCATGAACAAGAGACCCCAACCTGGGCATCCTGTCTCTTAGAGCAATGCCGCCGCTATTTTCATTTCTGTCGGGTTCTCCACGACCTGGTTTCGCATGTTCTGTCGCCAATCAAGTCGACCCGACAGAACAATTTGCGCGCCACGCATCAATTCCTCCAATCAGAGGATGGACATGGAGAAAGCCGCGCCGCATAAGCTCCAGAGCCACTTGCGTGCTCGACTCTTCGTTGGGACACGCGCAATAAGTAATAATGGTTCGGCCCTGTGGAATTGCCTTGAGACGCTTGTCTACTTCGGTTACCAGCATGCGCGTGGCGCCAGGCAGCATGGCGTCCATCGATCTGCACTCTTCCGAACTACGAGCATCTACGAAGGCGAAACGCTCGCCGCGATCCATTCGTCGTTTCACCTCTGCGACGGTAAGCTTGACCGGCTCAAACCCTTTCTGTAATGCCGCCATGACCTTCCCAGGAAGTTGTCCGGAACCGACAAACCCGTATGGCTCGATGATGAGGTCTATTGGGGGAGTCGGCGATACCTCAAGAACTCCAGAACAATCTCTCCGGAATCAGGTGCGATGCACATCGGTGGCCAATTCAAAGGGAAGGGGGATAAAGGAGAGTTGATTTAAGAATCAACTATCTGGATGGAATCAGATGCTTCGGACCGCGAGGATAATCGATCGGTGACAATGATCATGCGACGGTATGGTGTCAGGTGGCAATATGATGCCACAGATCCCCGCGATGGATTCCAAGCCGACGCATCTTGGCGGTGAGAGTAGTACGCTTGACTCCAAGTCGGACTGCTGCCCCGTGCGGGCCCCCAATCACCCCCCTGGTTTCGCGAAGAACACGAAGAATCGCGTCGCGTTCGGAGGCTTCAAGCGTGGTCGGTACAGGTGCCGGCATGCCCGCCGCTAATCTCAATTCTGCCAAAGGTATCTGCAAGACGGGTCCCCGAGTCAAGATCACTGCTCTTTCTAAACAATTACCTAATTCCCGCACGTTTCCTGGCCAGTGCCATTGCACCAGTGCCTTCATAGCTTCAGGAGGAATGGTTTCAATCCGTTTGTTCATCCGAGCCGCATGTTTTGTGACGAAATGGCGAACGAGCGCCGGAATGTCCTCACGACGATCACGCAGAGGTGGAACGGTGACCGGGAAGACCCTAAACCGATAGTAGAGATCATCGCGAAAACGGCCTTCTGTCACCATCTGAGCTAGATTACGATTCGTGGCGGTGATCAGCCGAACATCGACCGGAATGGTACGCGTGCCGCCCAACCTTTCAAATTCCTGCTCCTGTAAGACTCGCAAAAGTTTTGGCTGTAATTCCAAGGGAATCTCGCCGACCTCGTCGAGAAATAGAGTCCCGCGATGAGCCAGATCGAGACGGCCGCTTTTCCGTGAACTCGCCCCTGTGAACGCTCCCTTTTCATAGCCGAATAATTCGCTTTCCAGCAGCCCTACCGGAATCGCGGCGCAGTTTAACTTCACGAATGCGTTCTCCCGGCGCGGACTCAAGTTATGAATGGCGCGAGCGATTAGCTCTTTGCCGGTACCGGTTTCTCCGAGAATCAGCACGGTCGCATCGGTGGCTGCAACCATCTCGACCTGCTTTAAGATTCGTTTCAACACCACGCTCTCGCCGATAATGTCGTCGAATAGAGCTTCAGTCCGAAGCTCTTCCTCCAGATACTGGTTTTGTTCGGCGAGTTTCTCTTTGAGCTCCGCAATCTGTCGAAAAGCGAGAGCATTATCCATGGCGAGTGCAGCCTGGCTTGCCACGCGGCTCAGGAGCTCGACTTCTTCCTGACTGAAATTTGCGTCACTGTGACTGTAGACATTCAAAGTGCCGAGCGCATGTCCGCCGCTGGAAAGCGGAAGGAAGCAGGCCGACTTCACTTTCGCTCGTAGAAGTCGTTCCATGACTTCCGGCGCGAATCGATGGGACTCGCGCTGATCGAGCAGAACGGGCTTCCCTGAACTGAACGCAAGCCCCGCTGGAGAGCCTTTAATCGGCAGCGGCACCCCCTGATGGATCATGTCTTCTTCGTGGGGACGTTCCAAAGGCATCAGGCGCAGCTGGCTGGTGCCCGGTTCTCGTAGCGCCAGATTCGCGTAGTCGTGAGGTTTGACCCGGGCTAAGCTGGCAGATATGGCGCCTAATAGCCCGGCAATATCGAGTTTAGAAATGAGAGCATTCGTAATTTCGAGCATCAGTGCCTCGTCAGCACGTTTGCGCTCAGTAAAATCTCGCGTAACTTTCGCAAAGCCCCGCAGCCGCCCGCCCTCATCCTTCAATGCGGTGAGAATCCCGTTCGCCCAAAACCTTG
Organism: Terriglobia bacterium; assembly: GCA_963795245.1. Lineage (GTDB taxonomy): Bacteria > Acidobacteriota > Terriglobia > Terriglobales > Acidobacteriaceae > JAIQFF01. Next base: position 78,648 of record CAWCHA010000005.1, read on the forward strand.
ACCCGTCCTTCCGGAGTCTCCATCCTTCGTCTTCCACCCGACCCTCTGCGGCGGCCCCCTTCAGGTGCTGCGCTGGTTTCCCTCGCCGGATGTCCTCCGGCACGTAGAAGATGGAGAAGGGTTTGCCGATGATTTCATCTGTGCCGTACCCCTTGATGCGCTGCGCCGTGGCGTTCCAACTCACCACTCTGCCTTCAACATCAAGTCTGAAAAGGGCGTAGTCCTTCACCCCTTCCACCAGGAGGCGGAGGTTTTCTTCGCTGCTGCGCAACTTGTCTTCGGCTTCTTTACGTGTGGTCACATCGCGAACCACCGCAACAGCGAGCCACTCACCTTCCACTTCCAGTGGGCTTAGCATGATGTCGGCCGGGAATTCGCTTCCATCCTTGCGCCGCGCGTAGAGTTCCAGTCCGCTGCCAAACGCGCGGGCATGATGACGGACAGGTTCAGACTCGCGTTTTACAACGTGGGCAGCACGCAATCGGTCAGGCACGATCAGTTCGACTGATTGGCCGAGTAACTCCTCATGGTTGTAGCCAAACAGCTTATCGGCCGCCTTATTGACGCGGACTATCCGACCATCGCGATCCGTTACGACAATCGCATCCGGAGCAGATTCGAAGATCCTCTGAAATAGGGAAATTTCAATTTCTGAAGACACGCTGCGCTCACCTGTATTGTCCAACTTCTCGGCCCAAGGCTCCGTCTGCATCTGGTATCACCGCCATTATAGGTCTGCAGCGGCCCCGGTGCAGGGAAGGGAACGAGGGCAAATGCACCGTCCCCTGACTGGCAGATGCTCTACTTGAGTATGGGGTCGTATACTGATAGGGCGGAATTGAACAGAGGATGTTCATTCTAAAAATCAGTTCGCACGGGTCAACGCTAGAGAAGTAAGGAGTCTGGGATGCTCGAGAATGAGTTGTTTGCCTTCCTGGAAGGGACAACAGATGCCGCTTTCAGTGTGAGCCAACAGGGCGAGATCCTTTCCTGGAACGTGGCGGCCCATCGGTTGTTTGGGTATTCCTCTTCCGAGGTCCTGGGCAAAAGCTGTTCGCAGATACTGCACGGCCGCGGTGTTCTTGGTACAAAAGTGTGTCAGGAAGGCTGCAGTATTTTGGAGTGTACAGGTGGGCGAACGGAGATCCCGAATTTCGATCTGCAGGTCCGTCTGCATTCCGGAAAGCGATTATGGGTCAACTTGTCCACAGTGGTATGGAAAAACCCGCGGAACCAGCACCATCTAGTCATTCATCTGGCACATGACATCACTCGGCAGAAAGACAGCGGAACGAGCGACAGAGAAGATGCTGCAGATGTCCCGTCAATTCAACAAAGTTGCCGAAGAACGTACGCCAGCGGCATCCCCCGCGGCCGCGCTTTCCGAACAAGAGTTGCAGATTCTGAGGCTATTCTCGTCCGGAAAAAACTCTCCTGAGATCGCCAAGAGCCTGCAGATCAGCCTCCAGACTCTGCGCAACCACCTTCATCGCATCAACCAGAAGCTGCGAACTCACAACCGGCTTGAAGCAGTAATGAACGCCCTGCAGCGCAAGCTCATTTGACTCCTTACCCCCTGATCTTTAGGCTAGGGGTTTTTCCTGGACGGGCATATGCGTTTTGACTGAACCGGGGACATGGCGATCTGCATAATCATCCATACCCCACACATTGATTTTGAAAGTGGATTTGGTTCAGTACCCTAGGGCGCCTCGACCGAACCCGTCCGCAGGTAGCGCCTCGTCCGCTTGCGCGAAGGCGTTCCGTCTTCGTATGATCACTGCCCCGGATTATCTTTATTTGCGTCTCAACATCCCGCGTCTTCTAAGGAGCGCTACATGCCTTCGATCAATAGACGGGCTCTCATGATCTCCAGCGGATGGATTCAGGCGGCGGTGATCGTTCTCCTCGTTGGCTTCTTCATTATGGGCGTGCTCACCTATTACACTTATAACGATGAACCTCCGATTCCTGAAGTCGTAAAGGACGCGAGCGGCGCAATCCTCTTTACACATGCGGATGTAATGGCGGGCCAAGGAATATTTCTGCGCAACGGCCTGATGGAGTACGGCTCGATATTTGGCCACGGCGCGTATCTGGGACCTGACTTCACAGCCGAGTATCTCCACCGCGCCGCTCTCGCCAGCATCGATTTCTATGGCGGTTCGAACTCCGATACAGCAAGAACCCGCACTATTGAAGACTTCAAGGCTAACCGCTATGACGAGACCACCGGCGTCCTGATCTACAGCGATTCCCAGGTGAATGCCTTCGAGCAGTGTCGCGCCTACTACGCGGCGTTTTTCGGAGAACCAACGACGAGGTTCGGGCTCAGACCGGGCGCAATTCGCGATCCGAAAGAGATTCGGCAACTCGTTGCCTTTTTCAGTTGGTCTGCGTGGGCTGCTTCTGCCGCGCGACCTGGCCATTCTTACTCCTACACCAACAACTGGCCACCGGAGCCGCTAGTTAATAACCATGCCACCGCAGACTCTATCGTGTGGAGCGTGCTCTCACTCGCCGCGCTGCTGGGTGGAACCGGCCTCCTCCTCGCCGCATTTGGTCGCTGGAATTTCTTGGGATGGCATGGACGCGAGGCGCAAAGCATCAGCTTCCGCGCACCTGACGATGTGCTGCTCACTCCCGCGCAAAAAGTTTGCGCCTGGTTCTTCTTCGTCATGGCAGCTTTGTTCGTCGCACAGACACTTCTCGGTGGTGCCACCGAACACTACCGCGCCGATCTGCAGACCTTCTTCGGCATTGACCTCGGTCGCATCTTGCCCTTCAACATAGTCCGCACCTGGCATCTGCAGCTTTCCATCTTCTGGGTCTCCACCTCTTATCTGGCAGCCGGTATCTTTCTCGCCCCGATGATTGCCGGCCGCGAGCCGCGAGGACAAAAGTTGTTCGCGTATGGATTGCTGGGGGCACTTGTCATCGTAGTCGTGGGAAGCCTTTTGGGGGAGTTCGCAGGAATTCAAGGGCTGATCCGCAATGTCTGGTTCGGCAATCAGGGATTTGAATACCTCGATCTCGGGCGCCTGTGGCAAATCCTGCTAACCATCGGATTGTTTTTCTGGGTCATCATTCTCTATCGCGGCCTGCGCGGACGCCTCGCTTCTGATCACTTAGGGAATATGCCTTGGCTCTTCTTTTTCTCAGCGCTTGTCGATTCCTGCCTTCTATGGCGTTGGCCTTCTTGCCCATCCCGGACAGCATTTCACCACTACAGAGTTCTGGCGCTTTTGGGTCGTCCATCTTTGGGTGGAGGATTTTCTCGAGCTATTCACCACCATCCTCGTCGCATACATTTTCGTGCTGATGGGAGTCGTTCACGAGGGCATGGCGCTGCGAATGATCTATCTCGACGTCATCCTCTATTCGGCGGGCGGCATCGTCGGCACAATGCATCACGTTTACTTTTCAGGCGAACCGGCGCTCCACATGGCTCTGGGTGCCTTCTTCTCGGCGGCAGAGGTTATACCCCTCACCTTCCTCACCCTTGAGGCGTGGAGCTTCCTGCAACTGGGCGTCGTGCAGGAGTCCAGATCAGCGACGCCCTTCCCTCACTACTGGGCCGTTATGTTCCTTGCTGCCGTCGGCTTCTGGAATTTCCTTGGCGCCGGGATCTTTGGCTTTCTTATCAATTTGCCTATCGTCTCCTACTACGAAATCGGCACCGCCCTCACTGCCAATCACGCGCATGCCTCCATGATGGGCGTCTACGGAATGCTCTCCGTGGGACTCGCACTTTTCTGCCTGCGCTACATCATCCCGCAGAAACACTGGTCCGACAAAGCAGCAAAAGTCAGCTTCTGGTCTCTCAATCTGGGGCTGGCATGGATGGTCTTCGCGACTCTGTTCCCCCTCGGAATGTTGCAGCTCTACCACTCCATCAGCGTCAGCTACTACGACGCCCGAACTCTCGCTTACATCGGCAGCCGGGCGAATTCCGTCCTGGAGTGGCTGCGCATGCCCGGCGACATCGTCTTCATCCTCGGTGGCACCTTGCCCATCCTGTACCTTTCAGCCTTGGGCATTCGCTACCTGGGCAAAGACACATCCATGGAGGCGCTCGAAGGCGTCCTCTTTACCGAAGTAGTCACTCAAAACCAACGGAACTGAAGATGCACAACATGTCTTTGGAATACGTTCTGGCCGTCGGGTACGCGGTTTTCCTGCTGGCGGTCGCGCTGCTGCTTGAGATGGTCGCCAGCTACGTCTATCAACGCTCGCTGCGGACCAGCACGGTTGGCTTCACCTACCGTTCCGATAGCGACACTTGGACGTGCCCCGAGGATCAGCATCTCTTCCCGGTCTTCTCTGATTCACTCAAGGGATCCGTAACCTATCGCGCGCCCGCCGCGGCTTGTAACGCCTGCCGCAGCAAAGCGGCTTGTACGGATTCCTCTTCCGGACGCGAGATCGAACACAAGAGTGCTCCCAGCCTGCAATACGGGATGCAACATTTCCATCGAGGTCTTTCGCTGACACTGCTGGTTCTTGCCAGCCTCATTCTCGGGGTTGAGATTCTTCGTACCAGCGGCTTCTACCCGAGATCCTTGCTGGTCGTCCTGTTGATTCTCTTCTGTGCTATCGGAATGCATCTCTTCTCAGCCCTGCCGTCTGCGATGCGCCACTCCTAGATTCATCCTCTGGCGTTTCTGAAAAAAATAACATTGTTACGCCGCCTCCACCGATCGCACCGGGGCTCGAACTGTCTCGATCCAGGCCCTTCGACATGATGGTTGTTTCTATTACGGGTACGGACGGACTATTTCAAAGATCAGGGACAAATGAGCAAATAGGAAAGGAAAGAGAGGAATCAGGATGGTTAAAACGTGTGCCAATCCCATTTGTGGTGCTCCGTTTCATTACTGGAGAGGTGGAAAGTTATTTCGGTGCGACCTGAGGACACCAAGTGAGCCTTGCCTGGATGTTCCAGATAAGATTTGCCAGTTGAAGCTGACCAGGAGTTCTGTATTTTTCTGGCTGTGCGAAAGCTGCTGCTCAACTATGACTCTTCGCTTTGATCCGCATACGGGGGTCAAAGTCGTGCCGCTAAGCAGTATGGCAGGAGACGCCTTCGTGATTGCGGCGAGGGCAGTGCAGGAGATCAACGCGTGACGTGTTGTCTACGTAGGGATGTTCAATTAGCAGAGTATGCAAGGTAATGAAGGTGGGCTGTGAAGAAGAATTCGCATGTATCAAGTGCAAGTGCGGTAGTAGATGAGCGCCTCATGACCCAAGTGGAAGAAATGGCGGAATTCGTGAACGGAGCACGATTCGATGCTCTGAGGACCGATACCCGTCAGCAGCTCAAGATCCGTATCTTGGATGCTTTGGGTTGTGGCCTGGGGGCATTGGGCGGGGAGCCCATACGCATGATCCGTGGGTACATTAATGAACTGGGTGGCACAGGCAGCTGTACCTTGATTGGTGGTGGATCAACGGACCTTGATCGTGCCGTTCTCTATAACAGCGCCCTGATACGTTACCTCGATTTCAACGATAGCTATCTGGCCAAGGGAGAAACCTGTCACCCGAGCGACAACCTCGGGGCGATTCTGGCTGCTGGTGAATTTGCTGGGGCGACTGGGCGTGATCTGATGACTGCCTTGGCGGTGGCCTATCAGGTGCAGTGCCGTTTGAGTGATGTGGCGCCGGTCCGGGCGAGAGGATTCGATCATACCGTCCAAGGTGCGTACGCCGTAGCCTCAGGCGTCTCCAAGATTTTGGGACTTGATCGATCGCAGACGGCCAACGCAATCGCCATCAGTGGGACAGCCTTCAACGCATTGCGGGTCACTCGGACCGGAAAACTGTCCCATTGGAAGGGACTCGCCTATCCGAACATGGCTGCGGGTTGTGCTCGGGCCGTCGTGCTGGCTAGACATGGCATCACCGGCCCGCTGGAGGTGATTGAAGGAGATAAAGGTCTTATGGATGCTATCACCGGCTGTTTCCAGATTAATTGGCCCGGGGAAGGGCTGGAGCGAGTCGGACGGACTACGGTTAAGAAGTACGACGCTGAAATTCACTCACAAACCGCTATTGAAGCCGTTCTCATGCTTGTCCGGCAGTACCAGTTTTCAAGCACTGACATAGAACGAGTGGATGTCGAAATCTTCGACGTCGCCTACAACATCATTGGCGGCGGTGAAGAGGGTGATAAGACTGTCGTCTCTACCAAAGAGCAAGCGGATCACAGTCTGCCGTACATGCTCGCTGTCGCGATTCTTGATGGTCAGGTAATGCCTGAACAGTACGAACAGGAGCGCATTGGGCTCGCTGATGTGCAGGACCTTCTTGGCAAAGTCTATGTTGAACCCAATGAGCACTACTCGGAGCGCTTTCCAGACGAGATGCCTTGTCGAGTGAGGATTACTCTAAAGGGCGGGCGCGTGCTCGAACGGGAAACCAAGGATTATGAGGGGTTTCATACGCGCCCGATGTCGTGGGAAACGGTCGTTCAGAAGTTCAACAAGATTGCCTCCCCGAATGCAAGTGCGGGTCAACGCGCCGGTATTGCCGACGCGGTGGCCAATCTGGAACAAGTCTCGGTGCGCCAGTTGATGGACCAACTGGGGTGCTGTGGCCATGGATTTTGATCGCTCGCGAGGAGCGACCCTCCGTGGGGAATATTGAAGACAGGGTGAGAACTCGATCGATCGACAAAGGTACTGTATCGTCTGTGGCGCTGTAGGCAGGTAGTTCAGGAGGCTTGAGTGGCAGAGATTGACGCTTTCATGCTGGCAGTCAATCTGCTGTGGTATGTGTTCACGGCCACCTCTGAGTACGACTGTGCCCACTCGATCAAGCGGACTTTATCATCATGAGAACAGCTCAGGGTTTCTTGCTTCCAGAAAAGTCGATTGAATCAGTCGAGGCCTACATTTCCGCTGGCGGCGGAGCGGCGATCAATAAGGCGCTCACGATGCCGCGCTCCCAAATCATTGCTGAGGTCAAGAAGTCTGGTCTGCGAGGTCGCGGAGGAGGGGGATTTCCGACCGGCATGAAGTGGGCGGGCGTGGCACACGACCCGTGCCCCACGAAATACCTGGTCTGCAATGGATCCGAAGGTGAACCCGGATCGTTCAAAGATCACATGCTGATGCGAAAGAACCCATATCAGCTCTTGGAAGGAATTGCGATTGCCGCATATGCCATCGATGCCAGGAAGGCTTTCCTGGGAATCAAAGCTAGTTCCCGGAAAGAAGTGAGTGCCCTGAGTCGAGCAATCGATGAGATGTTAGAGCGGAATGTGTTGGGCCCCACTCCCATAGAACTCGTGCTGGGTCCCGAAGATTACCTGTTCGGCGAAGAGAAAGCCCTCCTGGAAGTGGTAGAAGGCCGTGACGCCATGCCGCGAGAGGCGGATAATCCCCCATACGTAGACGGCCTATTCATCACCGATCCGGCGGAGCCGAATCCAACCGTAGTGAATAACGTCGAGACCCTTTCAAATATTCCGCACATTATCCGGAATGGTGCAGCATGGTTCCGTACGATCGGGACGCCGGACTCGCCGGGCACGATGATCTTTACAGTTTGTGAGGACGTTCAGCGACCGGGCGTCTACGAGCTGCCCATGGGCACACCACTTCGCTCGCTCATTTATGACTTGGCCGGTGGGCCGCTACCGGGACGCCAATTCAAGGCGTTCCTTTCAGGAGTGGCCAATCCGGTGGTTCTCCCGTCTCGCCTTGATACGCCGATGGATTTTAATTCGATGCGTGCGATCGGCTCGGGTCTGGGTTCTGGAGGTTTTATCGTGTATGACGACACCGCATGCATGGTCCGCGTAGCGCACATGTTTGCGAAGTTCCTGTGGCTGGAGTCCTGCAACCAGTGCTCGTCCTGCAAAGTCGGCACAAACCAATCCATGATTTATCTGCAAAAGCTGATCGAGGGCAGCGGCGGCGAGACCGACATCGAATTCGTGATTGAGGGAGCGATGATGGCCCCGCATGGCAATCGATGTTATCTTCCCGTCGAACATTCTCTTTCCTGCCCTAGCATCATCGGTAGTTTTTCCAAAGAGTTTATCGAACACTACGGGCGGGGCTGCCAGGGTTGCCGCTACTTGATGCTGCCCAAGATCCACGATCTCGATGAGGCGGAGCACAAGTTCACGTATTCACCTGGGAGGTCTACCCCTTGAATCGGGAAGAGCCCGGATATCCACTGATTGACCAGATCATTCTGTATGAGCAGAAGATCGAGATTCTAACCGGCAAGCAAAGCCCGGGGCTTTCCCATTGAACCTTTCCCAACGAACAATGAGAGAGAGGGCGTTGGATCGTGACTTTTGTCACCGACAGTTGTGATACCTGGCGCTAGCATGGAAATGGAGGTGCAAGGAAGATGGCCTACGTGATAGCCGAGCCCTGTATCGATGTGAAGGACACCGCATGCGTGGACGCCTGTCCGGTTGACTGCATTCATCCTCGGAAGAACGAATCTGATTTTGCCGGCGCGACGCAACTGTATATCGATCCGGTTGAGTGTATCGACTGCGGCGCTTGTGTCCCCGTTTGCCCGGTGTCAGCAATTTTTGCCCTCGAGGATTTACCGGAGAAATGGAAGCACTATGAGCAACTGAATGCGGACCACTACGTTCGCAAGTAATTCGTCGACTCAGGAGTGTCGGGCATCCAGACGCACCGCAGAAACGGAAGGAGTTGAAGAGAATGACACAGGCCGAACTCGCCGGCGGAACTATTGCTGCACCTCAGGCAAGCCCCGCGAAGGGGCAGTTGATTCGTGATTTCACGCTGACCTCGACTCTCGGGCAAGAAATCTCTCTCTCTGACTATCGAGGGCGTTCTAATCTGGTGCTCGTATTCGCGGGAGGGCGCGTTGACAATCCCGATCTCAAGGTCTTGGCTGAGATCGCAGCAGACCATAAACGGTTCCAGGACGAGCAGACCCAGGTGCTGGCCATTATGCAATGTACCCGAAAAGCAGTTCGAATCAGCCAGGCAGCAAACCTGCCGTTTCCTTTGTTGGTCGATGAAGACGGACAGATGCATCGCTCTGCGGGCGCTGCGGACAAGTCCGGCCACCCTGTAATAGCTATCTATATTACCGACCGCTTCGGCGAGGTCTTTGCTGTTTACCGGGGGGCACAAGGAGAGACGATGCCAAGCGCGCAGGAAATTATCAAATGGCTAACCTTCATCAATATCCAGTGTCCGGAGTGTGGCCATCCCGAGTGGCCGGCATAGCCCCGGTCGTACCGCAGAAGTTGTTCGAGAGAGGAGATTAAGAAATGATCAGACTTAAACGCGCCTACGATTCCGCCAGCAAGGACGATGGTATTCGTTTCCTGGTCGAGAGGCTGTGGCCTCGTGGCGTGAAGAAAGATGCTCTGCGTCTTGACGCATGGCTTAAAGATGTGGCTCCCAGTACCGAACTGCGGAAATGGTTTAGCCACGATCCAACCAAATGGGTCGGCTTCCAGCGGCGGTACTCTGCCGAACTGAAGGAGAAACCTGAAAGCGTGAAACCTATCATTGAGGCTGCGCGCCGCGGCCGGGTGACGCTTGTGTACAGCTCGCACGATACGGAGCACAACAACGCAGTCGCGCTGAAGGCTTACCTGGAGGCCAAGGTCCGGCGAGCGGCTTAGCAGCCTGCGCGCGTAACAGCAACCCGTTTCAGATCGAGTCGGGTAGCGCCGCGCGCTCACTGGGTGGAATGTTGCAGAGCATGCCGGGAGAAACCAAACCGCTCTTCCCGGGCATTCGGATATATCATCTCTGCCCCGGTTTTTTTCGTGCGCTGGTGAGCTCCGGCTTCTGGAACAGATCGCCGATTGCTTGCTTCATCACCTGGCCATAAACGATCGAAATCGATGTTGTCAGTGGAATGTTCTTGGGGCAGATTTGTACGCAGTTCTGAGCATAGCTGCACTCGTGGATTCCGCCCTCTTCCATCATTGCCGTTAGCCTGTCAGATCGCAGATGGGCTCCTGTCGGGTGGAGATTGAAGAGCCGGACCTGATTGATGATTGCTGCCCCAACGAATCGGGTAGGTTCGGTAAACTGCGGGCAAACTTCCATGCACAGGCAACAAGACATGCAGCGTGCCAGGGGATAGGCTTGCTCCTGCACCGCAGGATCGACGCGCGGGCCGGCGCCCAGATCATAAGTCCCGTCTATCGGAACCCAGGCCTTTACCTGCTTCAAGTTCTCGAACAAGACGCTTCGATCTACAGCCAGGTCGCGTATCACAGGGAACCGCGACAACGGTTCGAGACGAATAGGCTGTTCCAGCTTGTCGATGAGGGAGGAGCACGCCATGGCTGCCCGGCCATTGATTCGCATGGCGCATGACCCACAAACTTCTTCCAGACAATTCGAGTCGTACGCAATCGGCATGGTCCGCTTTCCACGGCGATCTACCGGGTCCATGGCGATGTCCATGAGCGCACTGATGACATTCATGCCGGGTCTCCACCGGAGTTCGAATTCTTCGCGGTAGGGCTCCGAATTGGGGTTGTTCTGCCGTTTAATGTCCAGACGTACGGTTTTCTCCGCCACGCCACTTCCTCCGGGAAGGTTGGGGCTCACGCGACCCTTCTGTCAACGGGCTTGATACTTTCCTAAATAGCAGGATAGGACAGTCGATTCCGTCTCACTCGAGCCCACGGGATAAGAGTGTGGGGCCGCGTGCGCGTCAGACTCGCGATTTCTTCCACGCGTATACCTCGGACCAGGAGTGCATCTCCAATCAAAGAGCGATGGCACCGCCAAGGCACGGCTTCAGCGCACATTATCGCAGTCCGTCGTTTTTGGGCGACCTGGATGAGCTGATCGAGGGCCTTCTCAAATTCTGGCGTTTGCATGTAGTCGGCGAAGCCGCGGAAGCTGGCATTTCTCCAACCAGTATTGATTGAGTCAGGACGCGCATGCCGCAGGCCGCCGAGTCCGGCCATGTGCATGTAGCGAATCCCCGCTTTTCGGAGCGGCCCTGGTAACCGGGTACGGTTGAATTGCGGATTGTGCCGCGAGCGGGGGATAGTTCGAACATCGACCAGCTGGTTCACGCCGTGTGCAAGAAGAAGAGCAATAAACTGCTTCAACGTTCGTGTTGAGTGTCCCACTGTCAATATCACTGTGTGCTGCTCTGGCGGCTTGGCCCTGCGCTTGACAGGCGAACGACGAGGGCGAGCAGGCTTGCTGACTGGAGGGCCGGTACGGGACCGTTTGTCTGAAGGACCAACTGGCTTTCGGAGGCCGTGTGCGCTCCTAGTCATCGGCTGCCCGCTCCTCTGTTTTCTTTTGTGCTGGCGGACGATGAGTTCCAGTCCTCCCACCATTCTGCCCGGCACGCTGGTAGGTGCCCGGTATCGTGCGAAAACTGATCGCCAACCGGTTCCATCCGTTGATGGCAATAATTGCCATGGTCAGGTTGACCAATTCCGTTTCGCTGAAACTGGCGCGCGCTTGTTGGTAGACGTCTTCCGGAACGTGTCCCTGGCCGACCAGAGTGACTGCCTCGGTCCAGGCCAGCGCCGCTCTTTCACGCTCGGTGAAGAAAGGTGTCTCTTCCCACACCATCACCGCGTAAGCCGTTGTTCGGTTTCTCCCTCGGCGCGTGCGTCTTTCGTGTGCATGTCCACGCAGTATGCACACCCATTGATCTGCGATGCCCTTAACTTTACCAACTCAATCAAAGAATGCTCCAACCCGCAGTGGCGAACATAGGTTTCCAGGGCCATCATTGCGGTCATGGCGCCAGGAGCGATCTTTGCGTATTGGATCCTTGGCTGCATCTCGATCTCCTCAATGATTTTTCTCCGTTTATGTTGGTTCTCAATACTACATCGAGCAATAGTTCATTTGTACTTGCCGGGAGACGAACGTTGCGCGGGCGGATGCCAGGCAGGGCGGATACAGACTCCATCGCAGACGGTCCCGCCCATTTCTTGGAGTAGCGAAGAATAAGCCGAGAGATTCAAGAATAGTGGCCAGAAACACTTCGATCTGCCGGCACTGCCACATAGGGCCTCATTGTAGAGCGGTATGCATCGTTGAGCTACTGCTCCGTTCGTTTCGCTGGGAGCGTTCTAGCTCGAAGCGGCATCAATGGTTTTGCGGCAGGAGCGCAGTCTTGTGGAACATCTGGCGCTCCCATCACTTCCACGCGAGTGGTTTTGTACTCACCGGTTGGTACGAACTGTCCATTGTCGATTCCGGCCGCAACATACACCATTAGATTCTTGATACTTGGTCCAAGGAAGCTCTTGTTGATCCATGAAGAAAATCCCGTTCCATCGAAAGGAACTATCGTATGAAGAGTAGCTATCTGCTCGCACTCGCTGCCGCCGTATTGTTGTCGGCAGTATCCCTTCCCGCACAAAACACGGAGGCCAACACCGCGAATCCCCCCGCTAATTTCAAAAAAGTAAGCACACTGGTACGGCTGCCCGACTGGCTGCCAGGGCTGGGAACGCTCTACGTTGATCCCGCTACGTTGCCGGCCGGTCCATATCTTGGTTACAACCATCACGGTCAACTGGTCAATGTCATCTACATGATTTCAATCAAGGACTTTGAGCAGCACAAGGATTTCAATGACTTGGGCCACAACATTGCGGAACTGGGCTTGAAAGTGAACCATACCAGTGTGAACTACAATCCCGGCCACCCTGGCATGCAAGAGCCGCACTATCACTTCATTGAATGGCTCATCCCTCCCGCGCAGCAAGCAGAGGAACTGAAGTAGAGAGCATCGCCGCTCGAAACTGGTTCCAGAGACGCAGAGCACTACGGCCGCAAACTAGGAGCATGACAATGTTGACAGTCCACGGAAGATCGAGACTCAGATCGGTTTGCGGCCTCATGCTGTGCATGTTTGGATTACTGGCCCCGGTTCGTATAGTCGCCCAAGGCGCGGCCCCGACCGTTCGTTCAGAGCCGAATTCCGCTATAGGGCCAAAGGCACAAAACGCAGGATCGGCCGCATTGACACAACTGGACGGTTGTTTGACGACCTCTGATGGGCTCATGCCGAAGCTCACGCTATTTCACTCGCACAGGATCTATCGGCTGGAAGCCAAACCCATGTTGCTCACGGAGAGGCCACTGTTGTTCGCCAACAACGTCAATGCCCTGGTTCATGTGACCGGGTATCCGGGGCCTCTAGCCGATATTTACGATCCAGATCATTCTCCTGTTTTTATTGTTGCCACAATCGACAAGTTGGCGCCCACTTGCGACGTGAAAGTGCCGCTTGCTCAATTGCGGAAGCAGTTAGAGAAGCCGCCGGTCGCAGCGGCCGCGGCCGCCTCATCCGCTACGGCTGCTCAGGCCAAGCCTGCGGTCGTCGTGGACATGACAGGCTCATTGCTGGTGTTTGAGCCAGCAGTTATTGAAATCAAGGCCGGCCAGACGGTCGTGTGGAAGAACTCATCGCGCGAGGTACACACGGTAACCGCTGATCCTGGCCAAGCGACGAATCCACAAGACGTTGAACTGCCAGATGGGCGCGCAGCGATTTGACTCCGGGTTCCTGAATCCGACCCAAAATTATGAACACACGTTCAGCAAGCCCGGCACGTACCGCTATGTCTGCACTCTTCACGAAGTACAGCGTATGATCGGTCAGATCATTGTGAAGCCTTAGAGGCGAGTTGGAGCGACACAGTAGGGTCATGAAATCACCCTCCCGGATACCGTCCTCGATTCCGTACCTGCACAGATGCCGAGCGGACCATTCTTGCGTTACGCCTGCGAATTGCATGAGGAAGGTGGTGGTGAGGATGGTCATGCCAAACGAGACTGGTGGCGTGCTGGAGCAGCGATTCTAGGTATAGGACTCGGAGTTTAACGCCGCACCTCGCGAGGGTCACGAAATGCAGGCACAAATCAAGTTAGGCCGGATTGCCGGTATCTCGGTCGGACTGCACTACAGTTGGTTCATCATTGCCGCGCTGATCACGCTCTCCCTCTCTGGACATTTTCACAGTGTCGCGCCCGGATGGAGCGATGCCGTCGTTTGGTCGGCTGCGATAATCACGGGTCTATTGTTTTTCGCCGCCCTCCTGGCACATGAGATGGCGCACTCGCTGGTGGCGAAAGCGTATGGCCTGAAGGTACGCTCGATCACCTTGTTCGCTCTGGGCGGAGTGTCGCAGATCGAGTCGGAGGCATCCGACGCCAAGTCTGAGTTCTGGATTGCGATCGTCGGTCCTCTATCCAGTCTCGTGATTGGTTTTGCTCTTCTATTCGTAGCGCGGCTGTCTGGTTGGTTGCCCGGCACAGACCCCGCCACTCCCGTCATGGCTGTGCTGCTCTGGCTCGGTTACATCAATATCATGCTGGCCGCATTCAACATGGTTCCTGGGTATCCGCTCGATGGCGGTCGTGTGTTGCGGGCCCTGATTTGGTGGATCACTCACAACGCCGATCGGGCGACCCGACTGGCAGCCCAGGTGGGTCAGGCGGTGGCCTTCATGTTTATCATGCTTGGGCTTTACCGCTTTTTTGCCGGTGCAAATTTCGGTGGCCTGTGGTTGGCATTTATTGGGTGGTTCCTGCTTGACGCTTCCCGTCGCAGCCACGTCCAGGTGGAACTCATGGAGGGGCTTCGTGGCCGGCCTGTCGCCGATATGATGGACCGCGATTGCCCGACTGTGGAAGGCCATTTAAGCGTACAGGATTTTGTCCATGAATACTTGCTTCGGAGCGGACGTCGTTGCTTTGCTGTCGTTCACAATGGGCAGCTAAGCGGGCTTATTACCCCAAATGAAGTCAAGCAAGTGGACCGTGAAAACTGGGCAGCAAACAAGCGTGCAAGCCGCAATGCGGCCCCTCAGTCAACTCCGGACAATTGCTCCCGATACCCCGGCAATCCAGGCGCTTGAGATTATGAGCCGTGAGGACATCAACCAATTGCCTGTTCTCTCCGACGGGCGGTTGGAGGGAATCTTCTCCCGCAGGCATATTCTGGGCTTCCTCCAGAACCATGCCGAGTTGTACAGGAGGTGAGATTCGTCGGCTTCTGCGGTGTTGGAGTTCCGTCACGGATTGATCAGGCATGCGGCTGATCGGTGTTCGTTACCATTCTCTCCTCAACGTGGGGAGGCCAATGACTGGTGTCACAAGCGTGAGTACAAAGGGTCTATTGCGAGATATGGAAGAACAACCAACAATGGATTTCGAAGTGGAGGTGTTCCGTGGCAGGCCATGGCAGTGGTCACCTACTTGAAGCGTTCGGCCGGCCAGGTATGCCACCGAGGTGGACGTCGAGCTCGAAGGAAGGCGTGGGAACGGCTTATTCAACCTCTAGCAGGGTGTGGTTCACCATTTCGCACGGGATTCTCAACGAGATCTACTTTCCCACAATCGATCATCCGCAAATAAGGGACATGCAGTTTCTGGTCACGGATGGCGAGAGCTTCTTTCACGAAGAACGGCGTGACCTGGACGACGTAATCGAAAGCCTCGAAGCCGATGCGCTGGGGTATCGAGTGATTAGCTCCGACCGCGATCAACGGTATCGGCTTGTGAAAGAGATCATCTCCGATCCGCACCAACCGTGTGTCCTTATCAATACACGGCTGGAAGGCGCCCCCGAATTCCTGAATAAATTACGAGTCTATGCCCTGATTGCGCCACACCTAGAAGTTGGCGGCTATGGAAATTCAGCTCGCCGATTCAAGACTGCTGGTCAAAACGTTCTGGTAGCGTGGAAGGCCGGAAAATTTCTTGCGATGGGCGCTAATGTCGGGTTCACCAAGACTTCATGTGGTTACGTCGGGCACAGCGACGGATGGCAGGATCTTCACAAGGATTTTCAGCTTGACTGGGAATTTGACAAGGCTGAGGACGGCAATGTCGCCATGATCGGTGAAGTCAACCTTGCCGCTGGTCGCGAGTTCACGGTTGGCATCGCGTTTGGAGAAAGTCTTCACGGCGCAGTGACAGCTCTTGAGCAATCCCTGGCGATCCCGTTCGCAGAGCATCGCGAGAAATTTATCGACCAGTGGCATCGAGCCTGTAGCCGCATGAAGAAATTGGATGGTGTTGCAAGCGACCAGGGAACCTTATATCGGACCAGCCGGAACTTGCTGTTGGCACATGAAGATAAGACATTTGCCGGTGCCCTGATCGCATCGGCGAGTATTCCGTGGGGAAATGCCAAAGGGGACGAAGATGTGGGCGGCTACCATCTGGTATGGACTCGCGATATGGTGAACAGCGCACTGGCTCTACTTGCCTGCGATGACAAAGCTACGCCCTTGCGTGCACTGGTTTATCTCGCTTGCAGCCAGCAATCTGACGGTGGGTTTGCACAGAATTTCTGGATTGACGGCGGCCCGTATTGGCAGGGCATTCAGCTCGATGAAGTGGCTTTTCCCATTCTCCTGGCTTGGCACCTGTGGAAACAGGATGCGCTTAGAGATTTCGATCCTTACTCGATGGTGCGTTCCGCGGCGGCCTATCTTGTTCGCCACGGACCCGCCACCCAGCAGGAGAGATGGGAAGAGAACAGCGGATATTCACCGTCGACGTTGGCGGTCAGCGTTGCTGCCCTGGTCTGTGCGGCAGAGTTCGCAAAGGCGAGGGGCGCGCAGGACGACGCGACCTTCCTGCTGGACTACGCGGATTTTATTGAGTCCCACATCGAAAGTTGGACTGTTACCAACGACGGATCGCTCCTTCCCGGGATTAAACGCCATTACATTCGCATTCATCCGGCTGCGGTCGGCGATGCCTCACCAGATGAAGATCCTAATCACGGAATCCTCATGATTCACAATCGTCCCCCCGGGCAGCCATGGCAGTTTCCGGCAAAGGACATTGCGGATGGCGGTTTCCTCGAGTTGGTGAGGTACGGCGTTCGCAAGCCGGGCGATTCACTCGATGGAAGACTCGTTGCGAGTCGTCGATGCTGTTTTAAAAGTGAATACCCCGTTTGGTCCCTGCTGGCGCCGCTACAACCACGATGGCTACGGATCCCGTCCGGACGGCGGGCCGTTCGAAGGCTGGGGGCAGGGCCGGGCTTGGCCTCTACTGACAGGAGAACGCGCCCACTACGAGTTCGCTGCCGGACGTGATGTTCGTAAGCTGATTCATACGATTGAGCAGTTTGCATTCAAAGGCAGGATGTTGCCGGAGCAAATCTGGGACGCTCCCGACGTGAAGTCGGCTGGCATGTATTTTGGAGGGCCGGCAGGATCAGCCATGCCGCTGATGTGGGCCCATGCCGAGTATGTGAAGCTATTGCGCTCGGTTGCGGATGGCCGCGTTTTCGATTTAATCCCGGTCGTGGCGGAACGGTACCTGAATAGGCGCGGCCGCAAGGACCTGGAAGTCTGGAAGCCTACCCGCCAAGTCAGAGCCGTGACCGCGGGGCAGGTTCTAAGAATCCAGGCGCCCGCGTCGTTCCTGCTGCATTGGACTAGTGACGCTTGGGTTTCCGCGAGCGACACTCGTTCAATCTCGACTGGACTCGGGATTGAATTTGCCGATATTGCCATTCCCGGCAATCAGAAAGCGCCTGTGCAGTTCACGCTTCTTCTGGCCTGGTACGAATCGCTGGGAGGGACACAACTATGAAGTGCGCGTCAACCAGACGACCATCCAAGCAATCGCCGCCTGAGGCGCGAGCATTCCGAACTGATCGTTCTGATCGCTGACATCCTGATCACCACTTCCTGATACGCGTTCTCCCACACTTCTGGCGGATTCCGATTCCTGAGGAACGGGAACATTCATGGCCCCGTTTTCCTTCGTCTAGGAAACGCAGACGAATCCTTTCCTTCTACCCACTTGTGACAACCGTAATGGCAATCGAAACGAATGTAGCATTGCGCGAAGCAGACATTGAGGCCAGCATGAACTTATGGTACGCGAGACATGTGACGGTAGCACAGAAAGAGCGGAGAAGGTGCAAACTTTCGCCGTGATGACGCGAGTGAGTGCCAGTAAAGAGGCGGAGACGAGATCAGTGAGTCAAAGGTCATTTTCGATTACGCCCGTACCACCCTTTCGACTGGATCTCACAGCATGGGCACTTCGTCGACGTCCGGAGAATGCAATTGATCGGTGGGATGGGACAACCTACCAGCGTGTGCTGTTGATCGACCGTCAACCGGTAGACGCGGCTGTACACCAGTGTGGCGGCCCAGAAGAGCCACATCTAGAGGTCGAATTGACTGGCTCTCGGCTCACCGTGCAACAGGAAGATTTCGCAAGAATGTCGCTCGAGCGCATGCTTGGAGTACATAGGGACTTGGATCCTTTCTACAGGCTGGCCAAGCGCGATCCAAGATTGCAGTTGTTAGCCGACGAATTCCGCGGGCTCAAGCCGCCGCAGTTTTACACCATGTTCGAAGCAGTGGCCAACGGTATCGCGTGTCAACAACTCTCGCTGCTCGTGGGAATCCTTCTGCTTAGTCGCCTGGCGCATGCAGTCGGTAAGGTGTCGGCAAACTCGCAGGATGCGTCGCACGCTTTTCCCGATCCGATAGATTTTCACGAAGTGACGGCACAGTCATTGAAGGTTTTGGGGTTCAGCACCAACAAATCGCAAGCTCTGCTCGACGTCAGTTCTGGAGTTCGTGATCGTAGCCTGGACCTGGAGTCGTTAGTTCACGTCGACAACCAGTCGGCGCTTGAACAGTTGGTGAAGCTGAAAGGGGTGGGACGCTGGACTGCAGAATACGTTCTACTCCGCGGGCTCGGGCGATTGGACATATTTCCTGGAGATGATGTTGGCGCCCGCAAGAAACTAGCCCACTTCCTGGGAAAAAGAAAACCCTTGGACTACGACGGGGTGCGCAGGGCCGTTGCCGATTGGCAGCCTTATGCGGGTTTCGTCTATTTCCATCTTCTGTTGGCTCGCATAAAGAAGGCTGGATGGCTGTGTTCTGATCGTGCCCGCATGGGGTCAGTCAAGATCCAGCCACGGGTACAGACCCGAGACTGGAAAACCGCGCAGTCACAGGAAAAGACTGCGATTGTCACAAGACATTTGATGAATTTTAAGGAAGAGGAGAAAACGTAATGAAAAATACTCTGGCAATGAATCCACGATCCGTCACTCAACCTACCGTGTTCCGGCTTACGGCAAGTGGCACTTTTGTCGAGCGGATGCAGCAGATATCCGCAGCCATCGCTTGTCGTGCCTACGAACTATTCGAAGCCCGAGGGGCTGGCCACGGCCATGACTGGGAGGACTGGTTTCGCGCAGAGTCTGAGATGCTGACGCCAATCCCGGCGAAGGTCTTCGACAAAGATGAAGGGATTACGGTCCGAGCTGAAGTACCGGGATTTACAGGGAAAGACGTGGAACTGCTGGCTGAGCCAAGGCGCCTCATTATCCGCGCGAAAAAGCACAAGACCTCGGATCACAGGGACGGGCGAACAGTACTTCAAGAACAAATGTCCAATGAGCTCTTACGTGTTCTCGATCTGCCTCGCGAGATAGATCCAGAACATATGACGGCCATCATTAAGAACGATGTGCTGGAGGTCATTTTACCAACGGTCAATCTGGGGAAGAAGACCTCAGTCGGCGTTAAAGCTGCCTAGAGGTTGGGTATGGGCGGGAGTGGGAATCAACCATTCCGCTTCCGCCCGCCCGCGTTTCCAGGTCCTGGGAATATCAGGTCGAAGTTCTGAGGAGCGAGGATAGATGAGCAAACTTATTCAACGTGTGCGCCAGAGGTGAGTTCGATGACGAGCAAACAAGAGGAGGAGGTACGGCTGGTGGTAGCGGATGTTGACGGTGCACTGGTCACTCCCGACAAGGTGCTGACGCCGCGGGCGCGTGCCGCCGTTCGAAAGGTCACTAGCTTCCGGAATCGCTTTCACCATCACCAGCGGCCGCCCTCCACGAGGCATGAAGATGTTGATCGACGATCTTCACCTTCAGGACCCAATCACTGCTTTTAACGGAGGCCTGTTCGTGCGGCCCGATCTTTCCGTCATTCGCGAAAACTTGCTCCCTCGCGAGACGGTACAGCCTGTGATCGACATTCTGACCAAACATAAGCTCGACGTCTGGATTTATAGCGATAAGGACTGGTTTGTGCCGTCGCGCCACGGCCCCCATGTAGACCGCGAGGAGTGGACGGTCAAGTTTGCCCCAATCGTGGTCCCAAACTTCGAGGGTTTGCTGGATCGAGTGGCCAAAATCGTCGGGGTCAGTGACGATCTTGCAGCGGTGGCCCTCTGTGAAAAGGATGCG
This sequence comes from Terriglobia bacterium, assembly GCA_963795245.1. Lineage (GTDB taxonomy): Bacteria > Acidobacteriota > Terriglobia > Terriglobales > Acidobacteriaceae > JAIQFF01. The sequence continues at coordinate 98,856 of CAWCHA010000005.1, forward strand.
CAGCAGGAATTCGGTGAGCGTGTTTCGGCCGCGCGATCCCAACCGTATTACCTGGATGTAACTCATCCGAAGGCCAACAAGGGGGAGGCGGTCAGTGTTCTTGCGGAAATGCTAAAGGTCCCAACCGCAAATATCGCCACCATCGGAGACATGCCGAATGATGTGTTCATGTTCAAGCGCAGCGGTGTGAGCATCGCGATGGGGAATGCGAGTTCAGAAGTGCAACATGCCGCCAGATTTGTGACCAGTTCCAACACAGAAGAAGGCTTCGCGCTGGCCATGGAACGGTTTGTCCTACGAGCGCAGGTCGCCTGAAGGCGGTCTGATGCTCATGGTTCTCAGTTCGCGCGACGCACTGGATGTGAGAACGTCGCGCTGAAGGCTACGTTCACAAAAAAGGAGTAACGAATGAAGGCCATTTCAGTTGTGCCCGGAACCAAGACTGTCCGGTTGGTCGACCGGCCGGAACCATCGATCTCCGTACCTGACGAGATAAAAGTCCGCGTGTTACGAGTTGGCATCTGTGGCACCGACCGCGAGGAGGCCGCGGGTGGCCGCGCCCAGGCGCCTCCTTCTTATAGAGATCTTGTCTTAGGCCACGAGATGTTCGGTCAGGTGGTAGAAACTGGCAGAGCGGTGAAACAGGTCAAAGCTGGCGATTATGCCGTCTTTACAGTTCGCCGAGGCTGTGGAAAGTGCCGCCCTTGTGCCATGAACCGTTCTGACATGTGCCAGACGGGACTCTATTCGGAACGCGGCATTGCAGGCATGGATGGGTACCAGACGGAATTCGTCGTAGACCACGAGCAATATGTCGTGCGAGTCCCGCCTGAACTGGAGTCGGTGGGAGTGCTCGCCGAGCCTTTTTCAGTGGCAGAGAAGGCGATAAGCGAAGCCATTCAGTTGCAACTCATCCGTCTGCCGGATTCTTCGACCTCGCCGGGTTGGATATCTGGAAAACGTTGCCTCGTCGCCGGACTGGGTCCGATTGGCCTGCTGGCAGGATTGGCATTACGCCTCCGTGGCGCCGAAGTCTGGGGTCTGGACATCGTGGACGCGAACTCAGTCCGTCCAAGATGGCTACATTCGATTGGCGGCCACTACCTCGATGGACGTCAAGTCACGCCAGATCACCTCATCGACCAGATCGAGTTGTTCGACCTGATCTTTGAAGCTACAGGGATCGCCAGTCTCGAATTCAGCCTGATCGATGCATTGGCCATCAATGGCGTGTACGTTGTGACCGGCATACCATCGGGTGACCGTCCGCTGAGAGTAGATGGACCGGAGTTCATGCGGCGCCTCGTGCTGCGTAACCAGGTCATGGTAGGGAGTGTCAATGCATCGCACGATCACTTCCAACTGGCAGTGAATGATCTCGTCCAGGCACAGACCCGCTGGCACGAACATGCATCTGATCTCATTACGCACCGGCACAATTACACCGAATTCGAAAACGCATTGCACCACCACGGTTCGGACGAGATCAAGGTCGTGCTGGAGTGGGGCGGCGATCAGTTGTCTCCGCGAGCAAAAGTCAACTCGGAGTTATTTCACCAGGGGTGAATGGTTTGGTTGTTGAGAGCATGGAGACGATCATGACTACCAAAACAGGCTGAGGATCGATTTCGCAAAGACGGCTCGCGTTTCGACCTTGGAGCGGGATGAAAACTGGCTGTGACGGCTCGCAAATTCTCGTCGGTGAAGTGAGAACAAAAGGGGCGTCCGCCAGGTAAGCATGGAGTTAAACGACGAGGTATTGGGGATGACGTCAAGAACAAATACCACTAGCCTGTTCGTAGTCATTGATGAGTCGGGAGCGTCTCGATATACGCTGCAGTACGTTGGCGCGCTCGTGGGTAAGCGAAGGGGATTTCGAATTGTCCTCGGTTATGTGCTGCCCTCGTTGCCCACCGAACTGCTGGAATTTGGTGGTGCGGAGAATCCAGAGAAAGAGGAAAAATTAGGCAAGGAACTGAAGGGGGAGCAGAAGCGCTGGTTGTCAGTGGCGCGTCGCAAGGCAAGAGAGGTTTTCACGGGCGCTCACATGGTGCTGCGGCATGCCGGTGTACCAGGCAGTCTGGTGAAAACAACCACCATATACCTCCCGGAGGGACAAGACCCGGTGGATAAACTCCTGGAAGTGGCGGACCTGCATCGTTGCCACACAATCGTAACCGGTAGGCATCCCGTTTCGCGATTTCAGGAGTTCTTCGGCGGGGATCTGGCCGAGAAGCTGGTCCGACGGATCCATGGGCCTGCAGTATGGGTGACGTCCTCGAACGAGAAAAAGAGGGGACGTGGCCGCCAAAACCTTGCGTCATCCTTCGATTCCACAGAGCGGAGGCATTCTGCTAAGAATCAACGTAAAGGCATCTAACCGTTGATCCTGACGCCGGTCTAGCCATAATCCGAATCTCTACTCTATAATGATATCGTGGTACGATATTTAATCAATTGCAGTATTCACTCGGGGAGCGGAGTTGGGGAGCAGATCCTGGCCGTGTGTGGCCGCATTGGCTCAACAGAAAAGGGCTAGGGAGGATCGCAAATGATGGCATCGAATTTGGTTCGCCTGATCGAAAGACATTCCGAACAACTGGCGCAGGACCTAACGAAACGGATACAGGAATCTGAACGGACGTTTGATTTCCGCAACATTCCGCCAGAAAGGCTGCAACTGGCAGCGGTCGAGGTTTACCGCAACTTGGGAGTGTGGTTGCTGCAAAAGACAGAGAGCGATATTGAGAAGCAGTTCAGGGACATCGCTGCGCGCCGGGTAGCGGACGGAATCGGCCTGCATCAGTTCGTTTGGGCATTGATCGTGAGTCGCGATCATCTATGGCAATTCCTGCAACGAGAAACGTTTGCCGACAACATCGTGGAACTCTTTGGCAAGCTGGAATTGCAACAGATGTTAAATCAGTTCTTCGATCGCGCGGTGTACTATGCGATTTTGGGGTACGCTGCGGCAAGAGATCAGGATCATGTTGTGAAGGATTCGGTGCGGGTTCGGCGGCCTCTTTCGAGGATATAGAACCAGCTCCGGAAGATTTGTCATTACCCGATCGAGGAAATACCCCACAAGGTGGTTCGACGGACTCTTCCGTGGGCGTTGGGTACGATCTCAGAACTTCCAGGAAGATGCACGGTAGCCGTTAGTACTATGGAGGTAATCATGGATATAACTGCTCGCACTTGCCATCCAGGCGAGGGAAGTAAGGCGTTAAACAGGCTGCCTCAGTTGGCCGAGCCTTCACTTCAATTTGATCTGGTAAGCGAACTCCAGCAACTCCGTGGCGAAGAGTCCTGGCAGCGGGAGACGGGCCGGAGTTCCAAGACGCTCGCGAAGTATCCTGATTTCCGGATTGTTCTGGTCCTGATGAAAGCCAACACGCAGATGAAAGAGCACCGGGCAGAAGGCAGGATTTCCATTCACCATTTGCTGGGGAAGATTTGTGTCCATCTGCCGGACCAGAAGGTCAACCTGACGGCTGGACAGTTGCTGGTCCTGGACTGTGGCATGGTGCATGACGTCGAAGCGCTGGAAGAGAGTGCATTCCTGCTTACCGTCTCTTGGCCGAAGGGCACGTCTGAATCCTGAAGCGCAATGCTTTGTATCTGACAGCGGCCTCCCACTAAAGGCGAGCGCTACGGTCGTGCAATAGGTGTGGTCGCTGACTGTTTTCCCGCCTATTCCTGCGGCACCATTTCAGTCTTCTGGTTTATGAAATTCGCCAATCTGGAATATCGTAATAGGTACACGCAGGACTAAGAATCATTTTCCTGGACAGGCAGCAGAGAGTTGCACTCCCGAATAATGTGGCCAACTTCTTCGAAGTTGGAGGTTTGAAAAAGTTTAAATCTGCCGCATCTGTTAACCGTCTTGAAGATTCAGTGGGCCTGGCTCCCGTTGGCGATTCGTTGCTGGCACAGCAATTACCATCAGCTTTCCACGCGTATGCACGAACAATCTGACAGGAGTGCGATCTTGAATAGACGTGCTGATTTACTTTGGGCAACTTTAGGTGAGGGTGGTCTGATACTTGTTCTAGGTGCGATCGGGTGGGCTACGAAGCAACCTTTGATCTTTGCCAGCTTAGGGCCGACAGCATACGAATTGGTAGAGCAGCCGCAGCTGAAAAGCGCTAGAAGCTACAACATAGTGGTCGGGCACCTGATTGGTATGGGTGCCGGTTTTGTTGCAATTTATCTCTTCAATGCTTGGACTGCGCCTAACGTATTGTCCACAGGCATCATCTCCACTCAACGTTTGTGGGCGACAACCTTAGCGGCGACCCTCACCACACTATTCACATTAATCCTAAGAGCCGGCCAACCCGCCGCGTTGGCCACAACCCTCCTTATCTCCCTGGGAGCGATGCAGAGTGGCCGAGCCGCCATCGCGATAGTTGTCGGGGTCCTTATTATGACTGTAATCGGGGAACCAGTACGCCTTTTTCGTGTTAAGAGCACCGCGCTTCGGCAAGTGTCGGGCGAACATTCGTAGCCAGTACGCCTCGCAGACAAACCTGAAGCGAAACGCTTTGCGGCTGACCGACGCCTCCGTCTAACGGCAAGCGCGACGAGCCCGCAATCGGTCTTGTCGCTGGCCGAGGCCATAACAAATGAGCTTGGATCGTCGAGACTTTTGTCACAGTGTCGGCCGGTGCAGGCGAGTAAACTGAGCACATGCCCGTCCAAATTGGAGCAAAGACGCACAACTTTACTGACCCTACTGGCTTGCTCTCGGACTGTCACCGGCGCATTGAGATGTTCATGGGCACGCTCGAGGCCGTGGCCGCCGTGATCGATCGCCCCCCGGCAGAGGACACAGTGCGAGCGCTTGAATCTGCATTGCGCTACTTCGGCGAAGCTGCGCCAAAGCACACTGCAGATGAGGAAGTGTCACTGTTTCCCCGGCTGCGTCAGATGGGCCATCCTGAAATGGACACTGCCTTCGCTGAATTAGAGCATCTGGAGGACGAACACCGCTGGTCGGCGACATTGCATGCGGACGTCGAACGACTCGGAGTCCAGTATCTCTCGATGGGAAAGCTGTCCGATGTTGAGATCGAGAAAGTTCGTACGGCCGTAACGAGCCTTGCGGCGATGTACAAGCGGCACATCAGCATCGAGGACGAATTGGTGTTTCCGCTGGCAGCCAGGATGCTATCCGGCGCCGAAAAATCGGCCATCGCTGAGGAGATGGCAAGCCGCAGGAAAGTGAAGCTCGTGGTCGAGCCGATCGTTGCCCGGACTGGCAAAATCTGATGAATCGCTTTCACCGATGGTATTGCCAATCGAGCCAATGGAAGCAGAAGCTCGAGAACACGATTCTGCCGTGGTCGCTGGGTGGTGTGGATCTGGGGGATGAAGTCCTGGAAGTAGGGCCGGGACCGGGTCTGACGACGGATTGGCTACGACGTCAAACCAAGACCATTACGTCCATCGAAGTCGACTCCGAATTGGCAGAAACTCTCAATCGCCGTTTGGCTGGCACCAACGCTAGCGTGCAATGCGGCGATGCGACAGCAATGCCGTTCGGCGACCGCACATTCTCAGGCGCGGTCGCATTCACCATGCTTCACCATGTGCCTTCGCAGGAATTGCAGGATCGAGTGTTCGCGGAGGTGTACCGGGTGCTCAAACCGGGCGGTATTTTCGCTGGAACGGACAGCATGCCTTCTTTCCTGATGCGGATATTTCACATCCGGGACACATTGGTTCTCGTGGATCCTAAGACCTTGCCGGCCCGGTTGGAAGCAGCCGGGTTCGAGGAGATCAAGGTCGAAGAGGGCGATGGGAGATTCCGGTTTTCCGCGCGACGCCTGTCCCAAACATAAGCTCCGATACAATAGCCGGCATGGCGGAATCCGCGTTCACACCGGGACAGACGCTGGCCAAGGTCCCGATCTTCTCCGGACTGGCAGAAAACGAGCTAAGTTTTCTTGCCCAGCGCGCCCTGCCACGTCACTACCTGGCTGGCGAGATCATCTTCGGCGAAGGTGAGCCCTGTTCTGGACTTTATGTCGTCGAATCCGGCCATGTCCGGATTTTCAAGAGTTCCGCCAGCGGTCGTGAGCAGGTACTCAGCATCGACGGACCGGGCAGTTCCATGGCTGAACTGCCGGTGTTCGATGGAGGAAACTACCCCGCCTCCGCATCCGCCATTGACGATGCCAATCTGTTGTTTGTGAGCAAGCAGGACTTTCAGGCATTGTGCCTGGCTCATCCCCAGGTTGCGCTCAAGGTATTGCGAGTCATCGGAGGGCGCTTGCGGCGTCTGGTCGGGATTATCGAAGAGCTTTCATTTACCACGGTGCGTCACCGGCTCGCATCTTTTCTCGTACGTCTTGCTCAAAAGGAAGGCAAACGATCCACTGCAGGCGTGGTGATCACTCTCCCCGTCAGTAACCAGGAAATAGCATCGCAGATTGGCACGGTGCGCGAACTGGTTTCCCGCAACCTTTCGCGGCTGCAGGCTGAAGGAATGATCACAATCGACGGTCGGGACGTCGTTATCTGCAATTTGAAGGCCTTAGAAGCTGAAACAATTTCTGTTGAATAGCTTCCATAGTCCCGGATTTCAGTCTATTCCTCCCATACGCGCGGTCTTCATCCATACCTGGCCTTTGCGATTGCTGTGACAAAAGTCATCGGCACGGCGTCCCCACGTCGCTAACCTTAAAGCATCAAGTGCGGCCCTGAGGCTTGGAGCCGGCCTGCGAGGAGGATACGTGAGCATAACCACTGAGAGAACAGTACGTGAATTGGCTTTGGAAAATCCCGCTGCCACAAGAGTGTTTGAAAAGCTGGGGATCGACTACTGCTGCGGAGGGAACAAGTCTTTGGAACAAGCCTGCCTCGCCGCTAACCTGCCATTGGGCAAGGTGTTGGACTCGTTGGAGTCAGCCACGCAATCCGCGCAACCGGTCCAAAAAGATCACAAGTGGCCAAGCGAGATGCTGGCCGACCTGGCCGCGTACATCAGCAACACTCATCACAAGTACACGCGTGAGGAGATTGCCCGCCTCGGCCCGTTGTTCAACAAGGTGTGCTCTGTCCACGGGAAGAACCATCCTGAGCTGCTACGGATTCGGGCCAGCTTCGAGGGTCTGGCGCAGGAACTGACCATGCACATGATGAAAGAAGAAAACGTGTTGTTTCCGTACATTGTGAGAATGGAAGAGTCAGTCATCGAGAAAGTGCCGGTGCTGCCGCCGTTTTTCGGCAGCGTGCAAAATCCAGTCTCGATGATGGAGCATGAGCACGAGTCTGCGGGTAACGCATTGCGTGCCATGCGTGAGGCCAGCAGCGGCTACACTCCGCCACCGGATGCTTGCATCAGCTATCAGACGCTTTACAATGCGTTGCGAGAGTTTGAGGCGGACATGCACCAGCACATCCACCTGGAAAACAACATTCTGTTTCCCCGCGCGATTGCAATGGAAAAATCCCATTAGGCGAGATCCCAGTCCATGTCTGCCCTACCAACGCGGGTCGAGAAAGAGGCGGGCCGAACTCTCACCCCGCTGGAGATTTTCGACATTACGGCCGCCCGCGAGATCAACCTGTCCCGGCTGCTGATGCTCTACATCAGCACCGGCCTCGTGTTCATGCTGCTTCCGGGTACCTTCCTGGGAGTCTGGAACCTGTTCGCCATCAGCAGCCACCGCGCGGCGGACTCGGTCTCTCCGTCCTGGATTCAGGCCCACGGCCATGCCCAGATCTTCGGCTGGATTGGCACCTTCATTTTGGGTATTGGATTTTATTCCATCCCCAAAATGATGCGTATGAGGTCGTTTACGCTACGGCTGGTTTGGACGTCGTGGGGCTTGTGGACGTCCGGGGTCACGTTACGCTGGGTGGCCAGCGTGTATCAATGGCAGTGGCGGGCGCTTCTTCCCGTCTCCGCAATCCTTGAAATAGCTGCTTTTGTCATTTTCTTTTACACAGTTTCTAGCCACCGGCCGCAGGGACCCGGCAAGCAGAGACTGGAAGAATGGGTGTGGGTGGTCATTGCGGGCTCGGCGGGACTGATGCTCACACTGCTGATCAACTTCGGAATGACCTTGTACCTCGCTGTTTCGAGCGCGACACCCGCTGTGCCGGCGAGTCTCGATCAACGTCTTCTGGTTCTCGAGACCTGGGGTTTTCTGGTTCCATTCGTTTGGGGATTTAGCGCCAAGTGGCTTCCCATTTTTCTTGGATTGCGGTCGATCCACAAGCGAGCCTTGTTTATCGCCGTGGCTGTGAACTCGGCTGGCGTCCTGACTGCGCTTGCGGGACAAACGGTAGCAGCAGCAATTCTGCTGCTCGCCGCAGTGGTTACGGCTGTGTATGCGCTGCGGCTGTTCGAGCCGCCACAGCGTCCAGCAAAGATCAAAGGGGTGCACGCAAGCTTCCCGGTCTTTGTAAGGCTGGCATACGTGTGGGCGATCGTTGCAGCCTCTCTTGGTCTCTGGGCTGCTTCGATTGAAAACTCTGAGGGAATCTGGGGGGCTTCGCGTCATGCTCTGACCGTCGGCTTCCTGGCCACTATGGTGTTTTGCATTGGACCGCGGATCCTTCCAGCCTTTTCCGGCATGCGCCTGCTGTTCAGTCCCAGACTGATGTTCGTGGCCCTGCTCCTTCTGATGGTTGGATGCCTTGTGCGCGTCAGCTCAGAAATTCTTGCTTATCAGGGCTTCGTTCATTCCGCGTGGTCATGGCTTCCACTATCCGCAGTAACCGAGATGGCCGCAGTTACGGTTTTTGCAGTGAACATGCTCGCCACATTCGGTGGACGCCCATCGTCGACGCAGCTAACGTACCGTGAGACCACGTAACTGACATTTCAAGGGGACCATTGACCGTGTGTTCCGGGCACGGCAAACGCATCCTGAGCGTAGAATTCTTTTGGGTGGGCGTGATGAGAAGTGGCGAAGTGGCAAACCCGCAAGCGCCGCAAAGCAGGCACCTGCTACTCGGAACCGTTTCTTTTACGGTGTGCTTTGCGGCGTGGGGTCTGGTCAGCGCCTTCGCCCCGCATTTTCGCCAGCTGCTACATCTCTCCGCGACACAGACTGCTTTTCTGGTTGCAGTTCCCGTCCTGCTTGGCTCTCTCGCTCGTATTCCAATGGGAATGCTGACCGACCGCTTCGGTGGTCGCATTGTTTTCAGCGCCCTGATGTTCTTTGAGTCGATTTGGAAGTTTGCGAGTCCAGCAACGGGGACTACCCATATTTCGTTGGATTTCTTACGTCTTTCGCCCCCGATCGACTCCTCCGAAATCCTGGCGTGACATAAGTCACATACGGGCCGTGGAACCTCTGTCAGGCTTTGAGCGGTTACTGAATAGGGATAATGAGAGGCCGCGGCGGGAATTAAGGCTGCATTTCGATGATCTAGAGCGTCGTTTGCCAATCAGACGTCGGTGCTTCCGGGGCGCCAGAATTCAATGGCGAGCAGGGAAGCCCGGACCTACCGCATCGGCCTATCGAAAGGTGTCGTGGTGCCAAGCTCATATCCTTACGGGAAGGAAAACATTAAATGGCGATTGCTTCAAACCTCGGATTTCCCCGCATCGGCTCGCGGCGCGAGCTGAAGAAGGCGTTGGAAAGTTATTGGTCGGGTAAATCCAGCGAGGCTGACTTGCTTGCTGTCGGGAAAACTCTTCGGAACAAACACTGGACGCTCCAGAAACAGCTCGGAATCGAGCATATCCCCTCCAATGATTTTTCGTTGTACGACCACGTGCTCGACACCGCTGCGATGGTCGGCGCGGTGCCGTCTCGCTATGGCTGGTCGGGCGGCATCGTCGATCAGTTCACGTACTTTGCCATGGCTCGTGGTTTCCAAAAGAAGGTGTTGAACTCAAACATCGCTCACGCTGAGACAGACGTTCCGGCCCTAGAAATGACCAAGTGGTTCGATACTAATTATCACTATATCGTTCCGGAGTTTGAGCTAGAGCAAACTTTTCAACTCGCCTCGCTCAAGCCGGTGGACGAGTTGTTGGAAGCAAAAGCGGCAGGCATTGGAACCCGTCCTGTACTGCTGGGTCCGATATCCTTCTTGCTGCTCGGCAAAAGCAAGAATCCCAGATTGCAGCGTCTCTACCTGCTGGATGGGATTCTGCCGGTGTATGAAGATGTCCTGCGACGGTTGGAGAATGCTGGCGCCGAGTGGGTGCAGATTGACGAGCCGTGCCTGGTCTTGGATTTGACGAAGGAAACCAGAAACGCTTTTGCCTCAGCCTACGATCGATTGGCCTGATCAAGCCAGTTACGATTGTTAGTTGCCACATATTTTGAGGGCCTGCGAGAAAACTTGGCTACGGCTTTAGAACTGCCGGTTGCGGGCCTCCATGTGGATTTAGTTCGAGCGCCTGAGCAGCTTTCGGACGTTATCACCAAGGCTCGGCCGAATCTGGTGTTGTCGCTCGGAGTGGTCGATGGACGCAACATCTGGAAGACCAATCTGCAGCGTGCTCGATCGCTGGTGGAACGGGCTGTCGACACCTGGGATCTGATCGCAACCTCATCGCTCCTTCCTGTTCACTGCTGCATTCGCCGGAGGACCTGGAGCTTGAGACGCACCTACCCGACGAACAGCGGAGATGGTTTGCGTTCGCGAAACAGAAAGTAGAAGAGATCGTTCTCCTGGTCCGTGCCATTAATGAGGGGCCTCAGTCGGTCCACGAAGCCTTCCAGGCTAACGAGGAGGCGATGGAACGTCGCCGCACATCCTCTCTTATCCACAACAAAGACGTCCAAGCGCGAGTGTCCCACATCAATGCAGGAATGCTTCACCGCGCAAGTCCATACCCAGTTCGTCATGAAATCCAGCAGAAGCGGTTGGGCCTTCCACTATTTCCGACGACCACCATCGGCTCTTTCCCTCAGACGTCACAGATACGGGCCGCCCGTTCGGAGTACAAAGCGGGTAAGCGGGACGCGGACAATTACGATGCCTTCCTGAAGGCGGAAACTGAAAAAGCCGTGCGCTTTGCAGGAGGAGATTGGCATTGACGTGTTAGTGCATGGTGAATTTGAGAGGAATGACATGGTGGAGTATCTTTGGGGAGCAGCTCTCCGGATTTGCCGTGACTGAGAATGGATGGATTCAAAGCTACGGCTCACGCTGCGTAAAACCGCCGATCATCTATGGAGATGTCGTCGCGCCTGCGCCCGATGACCGTGCGAGTGGATCTCGCTTTGCGCAAAGTCGCTGACAAAGAAGCCAATGAAAGGCATGCTCGACCGGCCCTGTAACTATTTTGCAGTGGTCCCTTGTGCGAGACGATCAGCCTCGATCGGAAACGTGCAGGCAGATTGCTTTGGCGATTCGTGATGAGGTGAGCGATCTGGAGGACGCGGGCATCGGAGTGATCCAGATCGACGAGCCCGCCATTCGAGAAGGTCTGCCGTTACGCCATTCTGACTGGAAGAGCTATCTGGAGTGGGCCGTGGGGAGCATTTCGCCTGGCTTCTTCAGGTGCTAAAGATGAAACTCAAATCCATACCCACATGTGCTACTCAGAATTCAACGACATGATTGAATCGGTGGGAGACATGGATGCCGATGTTATTTCAATCGAGACGTCGCGATCCCAGATGGAACTACTCGATGCATTTGTTCGTTATCGCTACCCAAATGAGATCGGACCGGGTGTTTATGATATCCATTCGCCCCGTATCCCAAACGAACAGGAAATGGAAGACCTGCTTCGAAAGGCGCTGCAATTCATCTCCCCAGATCAATTGTGGGTAAACCCGGACTGTGGTCTGAAAACCCGACGATGGGACGAAGTCCGCCCGGCTCTTACGGCTATGGTGGAGGCGGCGCGGAAGCTCCGAGATTCACACCACAATCGCGCTTAGATGTGCGGCCAGTGTCGGGTAGCGAAGAGGCTGAGCCGCGCGCGCTCTCTATCTTCCCGAATCGTCGCGAATACCGTACGTTCGCGGGTCAATTCGCCTCTCTTCTCGATTCACCATATATCGTGATACGCTAAACTAGTATCTTGTTACGATATAACCTGTTATGGAACATCCACTTACCTTGGCCGATTACCAAGCACTGGCGGAAGCTGCGCTATCAAATCCGTCGTTTTGTGCACTTCAGTGAACAGGCGTCTCGAACCGCAGGCCTGGAGCCACAGCAACATCAGTTGATGCTGGCCTTAAAGGGCCTGCCTAAAGGGGTGCGTCCGAGGATCGGGGAGTTGGCGGAGAGACTCCAGATTCGACATCACAGTACGGTTGAACTTGTAAATCGCTTGTCGACGGCAGGACACGTCCGACGCCATCGGGCAGGCGAGGATCGGCGGGAAGTGCTTCTCTCATTGACTCCAAGCGGGGAGAAGATCCTTAAGGAGCTCTCTCTTCACCATCGCGCCGAACTGAGAATTCAAGGACCGGCGCTTATCTCTGCCCTGAAATCCGCGATTCAAGTCCATAAGAGCGAGGGTCTGGGCAAAACGACCTTACGAACAAGGAGAAACAGCTAAACCATGCCGGAAATGCACAGTACCGACGAAAACTCGGCGCCTGCCACCATAGCCGTCACGGGCGCCCAGGTCAGAGATGTGAGGCTCGCTGAGCCGGCCCAGTTCCGCATGGTACTGATTTCGTTTCTAGCAGCGGGGATTGGTCTGCTGGCAGGACTGGTTGCGTTTGTTTTGTACAAACTGATCGGCCTGGTTACCAATGTTGTTTTTTATCATCGCTTTGTCGCGGATTTTACCAGTGCTCGTCACAATCAGCTCGGTCTCTGGGTGATTCTGATGCCCGTGATTGGCGGGATTATCGTCGGCTTCATGGCGAAGTACGGAACGCCAAAAATAAAAGGGCACGGAATACCGGAAGCCATGGAGGCGGTGCTGGTGAACCGAAGCCGTATCCAACCCCGAGTGGCGATCTTAAAACCACTTTCAGCAGCCATTGCGATTGGAACAGGTGGACCGTTCGGGGCGGAAGGCCCGATCATTCAAACCGGAGGAGCAATCGGCTCCTTGATCGGGCAGCTACTGCATACCACCGCATCCGAACGCAAGGTACTACTCGCCAGTGGCGCGGCTGCTGGAATGTCGGCGACTTTCAACACGCCAATCGCAGGGGTAATCCTTGCCATTGAACTGCTTTTGTTCGAATTCAAAGCGCGCTCATTTATCCCATTGGTTATCGCCAGCACTCTTGCTACGGCGGTGCATATGCAGCTCCTCGGCGGGGGCCCCATGTTCACTGTTGCCCCGATGGACTTCGGCGTTCCACGCGCCCTGCCGTTTTATATCTTGCTGGGATTGGTCTGCGGACTAGCTGCGGTGGGGTTCAGCAAGCTGCTCTACTGGACAGAAGATCAGTTCGAGAAGCTGCCGATTGACGATCTGTGGTGGCCCGCCATAGGTGCGCTAGGCCTTGGAATCATTGGTTATTTCGTGCCGCGAGTACTGGGGGTTGGATACGACACGATCAGCGACATTCTAAATGCGAATCTAGCCTGGAAATTATTGCTGATCGTAATGATAGCCAAGGCTATCGCACTGGTTGTGTCCTTGGGATCTGGGACCTCAGGGGGATTGCTCGCTCCCATGTTCATGTCGAGCGCGGCCATGGGCGGAGTGTTCGCCCTGGGTATCGACCGGATTTATCCGGCGGCGAATTTGTCAGCGGGGGCATTCGCTTTAGTCGCGATGGGCGCGGTCTTCGGAGCGGCCTCGCGGGCCACATTTACTTTTATTATTTTTGCGTTCGAAATTACACGCGACTACAATTCGGTCCTGCCCTTGATGTTGGTCAGTGTGATTGCGGATGGCCTGGCCATGCTATTGATGCCGAAGGCATCCATCATGACGGAAAAATTGAGACGGCGGGGGCTGCGAATTCACCAGGACTATGAAGCCGATGCCATGCATCAAGTCGCGGTTTCCGAAACGATGGATCGCGATAACAATATACCTAAAGTTATTGCCGACCTAAAAGTTGGAGAATTGGCAGACCGAATCGCGCGTCGTGATCCGGAAGTAAGCCAGCACCAGGGCATGCTTGTCCTGGATCGCGATGGTAGGTTGGAGGGCGTGATCACGCGCGGGGATATCATGCGTGCCTTAGACAAGGATCCATCTGGGGCAATGAGTGTGCTCGATGCTGGGACTCGCGAGGTCGTCGTTACCTATCCCGACGAATCGCTACACGAGGCTGCTGCCAAGATGCTTCGTCACAACATTGGCCGTTTGCCAGTCGTTGACCGCCGCAATCAGCGGCAAGTAGTCGGGTATTTAGGGCGACCCGGAATTATGGCGGCACGTTTGCGCGGGTTGGACGACGAACATCTGCGCGAGCCGGGATGGATAAAACGATTTTAGTTGTTATTGGTCTCTTGCTTTTCAAAGCCAAACTTGATGAGTTTAACATTCCGTTGTGTAACGTTCATGTAACGAGATATCCCAGGGATGCAGGATCGTTTTGCGTCAGGATTCGGAAATGTGTCCAAATTGTCGACCTCAGGGGACTCATATCGGAGTGTTGCGGCAGTCAAAGTTAGTTCGTGCTCAAGTACATACGTCAGCCTGGAGGCTTCACTTGAACCGAAGTAGATTGTCCTCGACATGTCCTGTATCAATCAGTCTTGTCAACTCAGAGCGTGTGACCCGTAATCTCAGAGAGTTGCCTTTTATACGCAGCTTCATACTTACTCCGGGTCGGCTATGGCCGTTGGTCAGCTGAAGGTAGCATTGCTCGAGCCCTAGCCCTTCGTTGAAGGGGCTGATAGCTTTTGCCTCGCTTCCTGCCAGTCCAGCTCAGTATTCAAATTCCGGAACATCCCCTCCGAGAAACCGTTTCGTTCCAACTCCTCGTGTTTGATTACTCTAGTCTGGACTTCAGCGAACAAACGTTCAATCTTGTTCTTGTCGGCAGCAAGCGACCGTTCTGCAACTTTAGCAAACTCTCGACGGTAGACAGCGCATAGAGGTTGCAAGCATCTTCCTACCACTGGGACCACTACTGCTGCGTTGCTGTCGCGCGCCTGAGCGACCAAATAGTCCAGAAAGTCTGGCTGAAGAAATGGCGTATCCACCGCGAGAATCAAATTCAGATCAGTCTGTGTACTGGTCAGCGCTTTATGAATTCCCGCCAACGGCCTGTGTCCCGGATATATGTCTTCAGCGACCTGACCGAACGCCGCGAACTTCTCCCTACTACCCACAATCCACGCACTTCCTGTAGCGGCTTCAGCAAGTTCCAACGCATGCGCCAGCAGGGTACGACCGAAGATCTGCAGAAAAGCCTTATCTTTGCCCATTCGAGAGCTTTTACCGCCTGCTAGGACAAATCCGATTACAGAGTCCATGACCTTGATAATATAGGCCGGGTTGCGCTGCCGCTCTTCACGATGACAAGTAGCGGCGAACGATGGAAATGTGAAAGGGCCTGCATCAATCTGAGTAGTTCGGTCATGTAACGTGCATGTAACGATAAGCAGTTCCTGCGGAGTTTTAGAGGTCTTACAGCACCACCTGCGCCCTCTAAGTTATTGTAAGGCCGTGAAGGGCGAGGCTTTTCACGGCGGTAACACTGGTTCAAAATCCCGTCTGAGGCCGTCCCGGAACTCGATATTCGATCCCCCGGTTCCAACCCAAGACCAACCCAAAATAAGAACTCTTCAACACTCTTCCTCGCTATTTTCCACTCTTTGAACTTGGCAACCACGCCCGCTAACTCGTTGAAATGCCGTTTCTCCTAAAACTCATAACTTAAAGAGCCGCGCAGAACCAAAGATCGAGACGCATGCGAGGGGGTGCATCCTGATCTGTTTCTGCGCGTCCAATAAGCGTCCATTAACCGTTCCCTTGGGTCCCCCACAGTGCTGTACGGCGCTATCCATGCCGCCGATTTCCTATCAGTTACGCCGCTCTGCCACACTTTCACGGCGGTAACACGGGTTCAAATCCCGTCGGGGACGCCAACAAAATAAAGAGCTTACAGGAAATCGGCATTTTGCCCGAGGGTCCAGAAGGGTCCAATAAGAAAAAGATCCCTTCAGGATTCTTGCGCCGCTGCCTTCGCTGGCAAGAACATCTTCACCAGCTTGGTCTGCGCAGCCCGTTTCGTGACTGTCACCGCTTGTGTGTATGTATCCGCCGTCACTTTGAAATTGGAATGGCGTAGGAGCTCCTGAATCGTCTTCATGTCTTCGCCATTCGCCTTCATCAAAGTGCCGAACGTGTGTCGTAAGGTATGCCATCCCACATTGCCAGGAATCCCGGACGCCTTCAGCGCGGGTTGTAAGTGAGCGCGAAAGAGCGCGCCAGGCCAATACGGTTGTTTGCCATTCTTGTGGGGAGAGGCAAACACCCAATCGCCGGGCTCCGGATACGGGCACTGTAGCTTCCAATTCAACAACACCTCGGCCAGATCTGGGTCCAAGGGAACCGGCTTGCGAGAGGCTTCAGTCTTGCAGCGAGTGATCTTTTGCTTGACCACGGAGCGAGTGACGTTCACTTCTAAGGACTCGAAGTCTACGTCCTCCCACTTGAGGCCCAGCAATTCGCCCACCCTTAGACCGCTTGACACATCGAGAAATACTGCCGTGCGACAAGGTTCCTCCAAATGCGAAAGAAATGCCTTGATCTGCTCGATGCTCAAAATGATGGGAGTCTTTCTGACAGTCAAGGAGCAATTTTCAACTTGCAGACGCAGAAATTGAACTACCTGGGTCAAGGCGGCTACCCTGACACCGCCCGCGAACTGCACTCTCACGATTTTGGCCCAAGGGTCGGGCTCTCCTACTTGGTGAGCGACCACATCGTCATCCGTTCCGGGTACGGATTGGTATGGATTGAGCAAACAGGGATCACCACGCCCTTCACGTTCCGAATTTTCCTTTCTTGCAGACTACCAGCCAACGTACTCTGGACAACGTAAGTCCCGCATTCGTCCTCTCCGGTGGACCGAGTGTCGATCCAATTCCCCTCACACCTGATGCCGGCTTGGGACAGGGGGTATTCACGGCAAGTCGAGACTTGGGTTCTGGCTATGCGCAACAGTGGAATCTGGCGATACAACGTGAACTGATCCCCAACATGTCTTTCGAAGTGGCCTATGTTGGATCACACATCACTCACGTTGGCATTCCGGACGTAAACATCAACCAGTTAACCACCGACCAGCTGGCCACTGGGTCTGCGCTCATACAAAAAGTGGCGAACCCCTTCTTTGGGCAGATTCCGCGCTCCTCCTCTCTCGGTGATCCAACCATCACGGTCGCACAGTTGATGAAGCCGTTTCCTGAATACCTGACAGTGGCTCCGTATCGTAATAACACCGGCAGCACGGTTTATCACGCCTTTGAGGCAAAACTCGAACAGCGGCTCAGCCACGGGCTGTCATACCTGATCAGCTACACTCACTCCAAATTGATCGACACCGCATCATCGGTTTTTGATGCTTCCATTCTGACTGGCCCAGTGGCGAACTTTCCCGTCGCCGACAGCTACAATCTGCGCCGCGAAAGAGACTCGTCAACGGGCGACATCCCCAACGTATTTGTGGCGAGCTACACCTGGGAGATTCCTGTTGGACGGGGACACGGATTGAATCCCACGGGGATTCTCGGGGCGTTTACCAACGGGTGGGAGCTTACTGGAATCGTCAATCTCCAGTCGGGAATGCCTTTCGCGATTACGCAAACTACCAACTTCAACGCGTTCGCCGGATTCGGGGTGCAGCGCCCAAACGTGGTGGCATCACCCGATTTGGAGTCCGATAAGCGCACTCCGGCGAAATGGTTCAACACCAGTGCATTCGAAGTCGCGCCACAATTCACGCTCGGCAATTCCTCGCGCAATCCCGTTCGTGGCCCGAACTATCGCGACTCGGATATCGCATTGATCAAGCACACGCGGTTTCGGGAGTCGGCTGATGTGGAGTTTCGAGCGGAGATATTCAACTTAACCAATACCCCAGCATTCGGTCAGCCCAACGGAGTGCTGGGTAGTTTGGCGTTTGGCACTATCACGTCGACCGCCAGCGATCCCCGTGTCGTGCAGTTTGGGCTTAAGTTGCATTACTGACTCGTTGAGCCGCACGTCGTGACCTTCGACGATTAGTGTTTGGCCGCGTGCAGGGATTCAGAAGCGGTTTCCGGCCCACACAGCATCTGACGCGTCCTCAGCGTGAAAACCGAAGAAATAGAATCTCGCTGAATCGTCAAGCTTATCGGCGTACCTTCCTTTCGGTGTAACTCGCCAGAGAGTTGTTCAGCATTCAAGGAAGCCACAGGAATCCTGTTTACGGCTTTTATCCTATCCCCTGGCTTGATTCCGCTTTCGTCAGCGGGGGAGTTCTTCCACACTCCCATAACGACATAATCGTTGCCGCCGGCTTTCCGGGCAAATTGAATGCCAAGAGTCGTGTAACGATAGGGGTCCGGCTTAAATTCCGAAAGTTTCTTAAGGAAAATATTGTTATGTTCCAAGTCAAATGTTACAGCGAATTGCCGCAAGAATTCAGAACCGAGGATGCCGCCAAAGCCAGCCTCCGCGAAAGCACCCGAGCTTACCTGCCGCTGCACGCGTACCACTTGATCAGGGATTGCAGCATCTCCGATTGCGACCTTGGGGAGACAAACGAGAAAAGCCGGAGGGGTAGGAAAGCCGGCACGAACCACACCATCGACGATGGTCTTCGGTTCCCATTGTGGAGATAGTCTCTGCCAAGTCCCCCATGACAGGTTTGTAGAATTGGTGCCGGTGTCGAGAAGCAATTCGGTGGGAATCGACATTAGGCGGAGCGGAACGAAGAACTCGTCTCCGGATCGCCTCAACTGAATAGGCGTACCCACATTTCCGAATTCTTGGAGTAAACCGAAAACGAGCTCTTGCTTCGCATAATCCACTTTGAATGTTAAGTCCTTAAGAATGTCGGTGCCGAGAACGCCATCTACGGCGCTTCCAAGCGCTTGGGAAACAGAATCCAGATTTACCACGGTTACATCCTTATGTTTGAATATCTGACTCCCGATGGCGAGAGAATCAATTGCAGCAGTCGCGGCTGCCTGGTTACGGTAGTCCTTTACGACTTCTACGCCGCCGCCTTCTGCCAAGCCAAGCTGTCGAGCTATTGCGGCGTCTATGGCTGAGTGGTCACTTCCGGTGTCAAGAAGGAAGCTAAGATCCCGTTCATTGACTCGGACAGGGACTAGCACCACGTTGTTTGCAATCTTCATCCTCAGGTGTTGTTCTGCCAGACTCGGCACCCCACACAACAATGCCACTAGAAGACAGATTGCTCTCCCGGTCTCTCGCCGGATGTGATAAACGGGTCTGTTTGCCACGCTTTGTCTTAACCAGGATGAGGGCATGGCCTATGCTCCATGAACTTCGTTGAATCTCTTCAATACACGCAGCGCCGCGAACGTTATAGCCCCGAGGTCTCATAGCGCAGGTCGGATAAAGCAAGACGGTACGCGTATCCGGCTCGCGCACTCTCAATCTGAGCCTGTGTTTGCTGCAGTTGAGCCTGGCTCAACTCAACGATGGAACCCAGACCAAGCTTGTATCGGGTTTGTGAAAGATCGAGGGCCTGGTTTGCCTGGCTCAGCAACTGGGCGCTCACCGCCAAACGCTCGTAGGCGGTGTTGGCATCGAGCCAACTGGTCCGCACATCGCGAGAAATGCGATTGCGAAGATCGAGGATGCGCTGCTTCGTCGCTTGTGCCCGCAACGCAGCTTCGTGAGTTTTCGCCGTAAACAAAAACCCATTAAAAATAGGGATTTGGACGTTTACGCCCACTGCGCCGTACCAGCTCGCAAGCTGTGAGTCGCCGACCGGGGTATCTCCAATTGCGCCAAGCGCGCTCACCGTTGGAAAGAGCTGGTCACGTGCTGCATTCCTCAACTTTTCGTCTGACTCGGATTCGAATTCCAGCGCCAGGATCTCCGGGCGCTTGCTAAAAGCCTCGGAAATCAATTGCTCAGGATTGCCCGGCGGGGCCGCAAGCGGATCGCTGTCCTCCACCAGATCAATGGCTTGCAGTGATGCAAAGCCTAAGAGCGCGGATAAATTGGCGAACGCTGCTTGCTGATTGTTCTCCGCGTCCAACTGCAGGAGTTTTGCCTGAGCTAGACTTACATTCGAAAAACTCAGATCCAAGTCTGACTTCAGCTTGCTACGGGTCAGGGCCGAAACCTGGTCGGTCAATAACTGGCGCGAGGCAACTGTTTGTTGCGCGACTTTCAAAACAGCCTGCGACTGAAGCGCACTGTAGAATGCCTGATCGACGGCGATGAGGACTTGTTGCTTGGTCGCGATTGCGTTCTGATCGTCGGCTTTGGCCCGCAATCTGGCACCTGCCACCATATTCGTGGTGTGGCCAAAATCGGTGATAAGTTGGCTGACCGTTGCGCCCGCCGCGGCCCGCTCCAGAATGATCGGATTGTTGAGACCGCCCGCTGTAATGCGACTGTTGTCTTGAGAATCGACTGCCGTCAAGTTGGCATAAGCGGTTGGCCATAGACTGGATCTCACTTCTCGCGTCACCTGGTGCGAGGCCAGAGCCTCGAGCCTGGCTACCGATATCATGGGATTGTTCTTTAAGGCCGTTGCCTCAGCTTGTTGGCGAGAAAGTTGCAGAGCGGAAGTGCTGGCTGGCTGTGCCGTTGCATTCTGAGAGCTACCAGACATTGGTGGTGGGGCCTGTGGGACAGCGCTGGTCGGAGCATCCGGCAAGGGTTGCTGCGAAAGGCATGAACCAGCCACCAGAACGACCGGGGCAATAAGTAGGAATCGCCTGATCATGAGAGCAACTCCGCCCGGGTCGGTTCCTCACGGCGATGTGCCCAAAGATAAGCGGCAGGAACGAGGTAAACCGTAACCACCACGGAGAGCAGCAAGCCTCCAATAATGGAGCGAGCCAACGGGGCATAGGCTTCGGCTCCAGTCCCCAACTTGAGGGCCATCGGAACCAGGCCGATGATGGTGGCCAGAGAGGTCATGAGTACGGGACGCAGCCGGATACGGCTGGCCATGGCGACGGCGTCTTTCAAAGGCCTGCCTTCGTTCCAAAGGGTGCGAGAGAAATCCACGATCAGGATGCTGTTCGAAACCACGATCCCCACCATCATCACCAGGCCCATGAGGGACATGATGTTCAGCGTCGTCCCGGTAAATAGCAGAATCAGCAAGACCCCGGCGAGTCCAGGTGGAATTGCGAACAGAATGATGAATGGATCGAGAAACGATTTGAACTGCGCGACGAAAATCAAGTACACCAAGAGCCACAGAAAGCAGAAGGCCGATGCCGAAACTCTTGAACGACGAACGCATTCCTTGCACTGAGCCCCGCAGAGTCACCCGCACTCCCTCCGGTAGCTTTGCGCCGGCAATAATTTCGTCAATCGACTTGGCCAGTTTCCCGAGATCCTCTCCTTTTGGCGATACATACACATCAATAACCCGCCGCAGTTGATAGTGGTCCACCTCGGTGGGCGAGTTAATGGGCCTTATGTTGGCAACCGAATCAAGCGGAGTAGTCTGCTCACTGGCGGAGCCGCGAATTGGAATCTGTTTCAGGTCGTTCAGCGAATGAATCTGGCGTTTCCGGATATTGCACGGTCAGCAGATAGTCATTGCCACTTTTCGGATCTACCCAGTAACTTGGGGCGATCATCTGGTTCGAAGTGAGGGCGGTAATGACGTTGTCCACTACTTCCTTCTGATTGAGTCCGACCAGGCTGGCGCGCTCCCGGTCGATATTGATCTGCAGAGCAGGATAGTCGACGTCCTGCGGAATTAATACGTCGCTTACTTGCGGGAGTTGACGCACGTTGTTAGCAATTGCGCTTGCCGCCTTGTAGGCTCTGTCCAGGTTTGTGCCGCTGACTTGAATATCGATCGGCGCGGGCAGTCCGAGGTTGAGGACGGAGTCAACAAGCCCGCCGGATTGAAAATAAGTGCTCGATCTCGGGCAAGTCGTTGCGCAGCGCCGATCCGCACGCGGTCCATGTACTCATAGCTGCCAACCTTGTGCCCCTCTTTCAAGCTCACCTGAACAAAAGCGGTGTGCTGCGCCGAGTTCGGTGTGTAAATGGCCGAGAAGCCGGGACTAATACCAATGTTGGAGACGATCATCCCCAGTTCGTTTTCAGGCACGACCCGACGAATTTCCTCTTCCACACGCTGCATATCCTGATTTGTCAGCTCAAGCCGCGTTCCGGAAGGAGCTTTCAAGTTGATGACAAATTGACCTGGATCAGTGCGCGGGAAAGAAGGCCACACCGAGCAGCGGATACAGCGAGAAACTCAGACAACGCGACGCCGACCAGCCCCACCGTTGTTAGGGCCGGACGCAGCAAAGCGCGATTCGCAGTGCGATCGTAATTGCGTAACAAACTTTCGAAGTGGCGGTTGAAGCCAGCGATGATGTGCCCGAACCGCGAATCGGATACCTCGTGCTCCTCGACCAGATGTGGTGACTTAATCCACTTCGCGCAAAACAAGCGGCACAACCGTCATCGCCACGAAGAATGAAGCCAGCATCGAGAGGATGACTGCGGATGCAAGCGCAATGAACAGAAACCGGCTAACGCCATAGAGAAACACGACCGGGAAAAACACAACAACTGTCGTAAGCGTGGCGGCGAGCACCGGCAGAGCCACTTCCTGCCCACCCTTTTCCGCGGCGACCTCTGGCGATTCGCCCATTTCCATGTGGCGAAAAATGTTTTCCAGAACCACGACGGAGTTATCGATCAGACGGGAAAAGGCGAGAGCCAACCCGCCCAACACCATGGTGTTCACCGTGCCACCGAGCGCGCTAAGGGCAAGAAAAGCTGCAAGAGCTGATAGAGGAATCGACAGAAAGACTGCAGCAGTGGCCCGCATGCTGCCCAGAAAGAGAAGAATCATCAGTCCCGTCAGCACCAGGCCAATGCCGCCTTCATGCAGTAGGTTTTCGATCGCCTTTTTGACAAAAACAGACTGATCGAAAACCACCTTGGCCACCAGTTGCTTGGGAACATCGATTAAGTTGCTAACAGCGTCCTTGATACCGTTCACCACTGCAATCGTGTTGGTGTCACCGCCCTGCTTAAGAATCGGCAAATAAACCGAGGGCTGCCCGTCGACACGGACAATGTTGGTTTGAATTTCATGCGCATCGAGCGCTTTGCCGACATCCTCGACCAGACCGAGGCGTTGCCCACCGACTTCAAAGGCAAGTGGTCAATCTCTGCGGTGGTGGGCAATTGGCTGTTGGTGTAGAGGTTGTAGTCAATCGGGCCCAATCTTCACGTCACCGGCCGGCAGGATCAGGTTGCTGTCGTTGACGGTGCGAACCACGTCCATCACGCTCAGCTGATGAGCTTCAAGTTTTAGAGGGTCTACATACACCATGATCTGGCGGTATCGTCCGCCAAACGGCTGAGGCACGGAAGCACCGGGCACATTGGCCACCTGGTTACGCACGTCGTACTGACCGAGATCGCGTAACTTGGTTTCGTTCAGGCCCTCGCCCTTAAGGGTGATCAGGCAAACGGGCAGACTGGAGGCATCGAATTTCAGCACCACCGGCGGCAATGTTCCCGGCGGAAGCTTCCTCAAGTCGGCCATGGCCAGATTGGAGATCTCGCTCAAGTCGGCGTCTGCATCGGTTCCCGGCTGAAAATAGATCTTGATCAGGCTGACACCCGGGGAGTGATCGCGATTCGATGTGATCGATATTGCTTCCGAGTGTGAAGAAGCGTTCGAAGCTGCCGGTAATGTCAGTCTCGATCTGCTCCGGCGGCATGCCGGAATAGAAAGTAGCCACTACCACTACAGGAATATTGATGGTTGGAAACAGATCGACTGGCATGCGAAGTAGTACCGTCGTGCCCACGATTCCGATGACCAAACAAATGACAATGATGAAATACGGATTTCGGATGGCAAAACTGGACATTAGGCGCCGGCCTCCGCACTGTCGGCTTTTTCATCCACCAACTTTGGTTGGACCTTTTCTCCCGGCCTGACCCCACTACGGTTTCCGACCACCACTTCGTCCTGGTCTGATAAGCCGGATCGAACCTCTACCCGATCGCTGCCCTCTTCGCCGAGTTGAATTTGCCGCAGTTCGATTGTTCCCCCCTTATCCACCAGCAGGACACTCGCCCCACCGGAACCATTGCGATCGATGGCCTGGATCGGTACAGTGAGCGCCCCATTTGTCTGATTCAAGACTAGATCCGTCTCCGCGTACATTCCTCCTACTAGCCTCCCGTTTAGATTCTGGACGTCTATTTCGGCTTCCATGGTGCGAGTCTTTTGATCGAGGGCATCTGCGAAGCGCGCCACTTTGCCGTCGAAGGTGCGCCCCAGGGAGGGAACTCGGACCTGCACTACCGAACCCAAATGGATTTGCGGAACGGCTGACTCCGGTATGGGCACAACCAGGCGGAGCTTCGTCCACTCAGCTAAGCGAACGACCGGTAGGGATTGGGTATCAGAAGCAGTTCCAGCTTGAATCAGCGCTCCAGTATCCGCATAGCGCTTGGTAACCACTCCAGAGAACGGAGCACTGATGTGGGCATAGGCCTCCAGCGCCAAGAGGCGATCAACATTTGCGTGGGCCGAAGCGAGTTGGCTTTCCGCCTCTGAAAGTGCGGCCTTGGCGCTGGCAATTTGCGCTTCTGTTTCCTGGTCCTTCGCCATCGAGTCATCCAGTTCTTGTTCGGCGATCAAACCGGAACGAGAATCAGAAGCCTGTTTCAGCCGGGTGTAGGCAGAATGATAGGCCGCGTGCGTGGATAGGGCTCGTTGCAGATCGCCCTGGGCGCGGTGGATTGCACTCTGGTAGCGTCCGATATCCGCTTTGGCCCCGACAACTTGAGCGTTCAATTCCGGGACTTCCAAAATGGCCAGCACCTGGCCCGCCTTCACCTTGTCGCCGACATCGACGAAGATTTGCCGAATATAGCCGGCGACCTTGGCATGTACATCAACTTCCTGGTTGGCGCGAAATGCGCCCGATAGAGTGATCGAATTCACAATCGGAGTCCGCTTCACTAGTGCTACAGCCACCGGTTGAAAGGCAGCTGCGGTTCGGGGATCAGCCTTCACACTCTTCGGGGGGAATTCCAGCCACCCGGCCAAGCATGCGGCCACAATAATTAAGGACAGAATCGCGAAGCTCTTTCTCGTCATTGATTAACCTTTCCCAATTTCAGCGTCATTGGAAACGCGCAAAATCCCTCAGTCTTGCAGCCTCGGCATATTTGTGTGGCCGACGCCCAGTTGCTGGCAGCGTATATGGACTCGCTTAATCTCCAGACATCGGCCACATTCGAAGTCAGCGGCTCGCACGGCTATCACTGCAAGCAGCCGTTCGATCCTTGCTGCGATGGACAATATTCATCTTCAGGTTCGAATCGCCAGGTACATCGAAATACATCTCGTGCTTGGCCAAACGGACCTGGAGAGTTTCGCCGGAAATGAAGGCCGACGGGAAGTAGTCAAGGGCAGTGTCATACGCTCCGTCGTAGGTGACGCAACCAACATGAAGTCTCACTTTGTAGGAATAGTAGGTCGACTGGAGGGGCGTGTCGGTGCCCGAGTAACAACACTGATTGGGGCTGCTGACCTCTTCGCGATCAACGCTTACCACCGTTCCTTGCGTAAGCGTATCGGGTTGGGTGTTCTTTGCGAACGCGTTTAATGCGGACACGGCGATCGTGAAGGCAAGAATGCTGATGCAAATCTTTGTATTCATTGATCTCCTCCAAAGAGAATCGCCGCAGGCAACAACACGCTGACGGATTTCGACGCAAACCCTAAATTAGGGCCGGCACAATCACACAGTGTGGTGAGCGGCCTTGAACGTACCGCCCGTATGTCGGGGATTCATCCCAGTCAACGAGCAGCACTAATTCTGGTAGCGCAGAGTGACCCGCGCGCGGTGTTGCGGAGAACTTGCTAGCAGGATGGAGGCGGTCGGGTGTAAAGGGCTTCTTCAAAGAAAAGACTCGGGATCGGCGGCCCCCCGGGAGCTATTCGAGGGTAGAACGAAACCGTCGGCGCGACGACTGGAGGCGCCAGAGAAGGTACCCACACGGCTGCGTCATTGTCGAGATGCTGACGCATCGCTTGTGGTACCCGCGATTGAACGACGATCGCCCGGGACACATCTAGAGAGGGAACACTACTTCTAGTGGCAACACTTGCCGTTATCGCAAAGATCGACAAAGCGACCGCCACCCAACATAAAGGGGTAAAACGCTTTTGAGAATCAATGATTGCAAGCATTTAGGAGTTTCAGCAATTCAACATACAGCATTATCACAGTCTCGCAATTAACCCTGGTAACTATGACATAGAGTCCGAGATGGCTGTCCTGGTTGCTCGACAAATGCACCCCAGAGCGCGCCCTATCCGGCAGTTCCCGTCCGATACTGGCCGGTCGTCGGTATCTCCCTGGGATGGGCGGCGCCATTGACACCCCCGCGTGGCTGCAAATCGTCCCGCAAATCCTTCATGTGCTTCACGATATTTCCCAGTCGCCGCGAGACAAAATTCAAGGTTTTGGAGTCGTCCTCAATACGCTCTAACTCTTTAATCGTGCGAGTGAGTAGCTCGAACAGCTGCAATTCATTGTTCTGTGGTTGCATACGTTTTTTGTGCCTCCTTGGGCACAGGAACAGTCCTGCTAATTGCTCAGAGTTAAAAAAGCGCTCGTAAGAAACCGGCAGCCGTTTCGGCATGCCGAATGTTACGAGACTTAAGTTTGAGGAGAGAGCTAGGAAAGTGGAGGAGGGCGATTATACAGAATGTCGCCGAGAGACTGCGGGGGAAGCGGTGATTCGGCGGAGACCGCTATAACCTGGGATCTCGGTGCCTGGTAACTCACGAATAGAGGCGCAGGCGCCGTGAACTCTACGGCGTCCTTGTCCAAGTGCTGCCGGACGGGGTTTGTGGAACTTGTCTTTACCTCAGTGCGGTCCCCAATGCTAAGCCGGAAGGTCCGTGTCGCTAAGCTAGCTACCAAACTCAACATGACGACACCGAAAATAATCGTCCGACAGGGTTTGCGTAACCCACCCTGTGATCGATTCATACTTTCCGAGAGCATGGTCGTTGTCTTCATGGCTGAAACACTCATAGAGTACTTGGCAAAAGCTATATCCGCAACGGGCTTTTGTACATACGGCCCGGTCCGGTCACCCCTAGTGGGATGCCCGGACCGGTATCTCCATGCTATGGAAGGATATAGCGGAACGACGTCAAGAACATATTTTCCACTCCTTGGGGTTGTCCGAGCGCGCTTGTACCCGCCGCTCCAGACCAGGTATTCCTGACAAGGTAGGAATATTGCGGTCCCCACTGCACGGTTCCCTTAGGACCCTTGTAGAAGCGATACCAGAACCCCGCGGTACCTTCAATGATATTCCGCGTGTTGGCAGCGCAGTTGGTGAGCGAACCAGGAAGGAATCCGCTGGAAGATGTCGGGAACTGGCCGCCCACGGGAGTGCCGGGAACGGTTTCTACGCCGCAGCCGGAGTTGTTGGCCAGGTCAGATCCGTATCCAACCGGTTTGCCCGCTGAGTTTAGTAAGGCGTGACGCCCGACAAACTCTGCACCAGCGTTGAAATAGACATCCCACTTCGTCGTGTGAAACTCCAGAGTACCCAGACCCTGAGCACTCTTTAGCGGCGCAAGTGTGCCATCCGGGTTAACGGTCACATCAGGCAGGGTAGTGGTGCCGTACCGCCCCATGCCGTCCCCTCCGAGAAAGTGTCCGGCAAGATCGACGTGCTTCTTGAATAGAGATACCCGCGCGTTCGCTCCGACGCCCCCCACCGTGGTGGAGAAATTTGACGCGCCATCGGCTGAGGGAGTAGCTGCCGTTGCCTCGGGATACACTCTGTCGCGGAAGCGTCTTACGATGCCGAAGATCTCAAAATGTCCGAAACCCGGCTCCGCCGCCGCTTTAAATACAAAATCGGGAGCCGAGTTAAACGCATAGGTCGCCGAGGGGTTGTAGAGTCCGCCGCCTGTACCAGCAGAACCCAGCAAGAAGTTCTGGGACTGACCGCTCGCGGCAAATAATGTCTGCGGATTTTCGACCGACGCTCCAAGCCAAAACTTATTGCCAAAATTTTTGGTGACTCGAAACCCATACTGACGAGCCCAGCTGAAGCCAACATGGTATTGGGGATCGATAGTCATGGGCAACGCCTCGGTACGATTGTCGAGGCCTTTTCTGGTCTCCGTGACTAGGCTCCACATTTGGCCCGCCGTAACGCCGAAGCCGTTATTGAACGCCGCTTGGCCCCACACTTGCCGCTGGCGAAGCGAATAGCTGTTGCTCTCATTGTTATTCGAGGTCACGCCTGCGGAAAGGAAATCGGATTCCACATACCCGGTGAGCTTGGCCATGCTGAGCTTGCCTTCCGCCAGCAACGAAATTCGGGATTGCCGCCCCGAACCGAAGAATTCGCTCAATCTTGTCGCCAGCGGCGCCGGGCATGGTGACCGAATTAAACGGGGTGTTGATGTCTGATCCCAACGCATGTTGCCGCCACACCGATTCGGCCGCCATGAATCCCCCTGGCGTGATGGTGATTCCCTTGAACCTCAAGGCAATCGGACTCTCCGATATCGACTTTTGGCTTTCCTGCAGGGCTTGTGCAGTGTTAGTGACCGTGTCTTTCAGGTCGGCCACGTCATTGTGGTTGGCCATGGTGAATTTTTGCTGTTCCGCGCTTTGCGTCAGCGCCGTTTCGGCCTTCTGGTCCGCTTGGCCGGCCGCAGCTTTCGCCTGGTCAGCTTGCTGCTGTAATTGCTGAATTACCGCATTGCGCTGTTGCACATCCTGCTTGAGCTGTTCGATTTGCTGTTGTTGCGCGTCGAGGGTGCTCTGCAGTTTATCCAGCCGCTCTGCTACGGCCGATGTGGACGAGTGGCTGGTTTTCTTTTTGGCACTCTTTGTTGTGCCCGCTTGCGGTGCGGGAAGGGCGAGTGCACCGGTTGTTAGGACAAAGGACAGGGCCAAGGCCATGACCTGCTTCATTTCTCCTCCAATGAGATTGCAAGATGCACTCCTTTCCGGAGCCCCAATAGGGCGCCTATGGGCAAAGCAATAGAACGACTCATACTAAGCAGCCAATGTTAACAATCTGTGAATAAACGTTGAATATCAGGTAAACAAATTCGCCCGCAATCGCTTTTCCAGTGTAGCCACGACGGCTTTACGCTGAACCTAGCGAATCAAGCCCCTTCTGGAAAACTTCTCTGGCTTCGAGCAAAAATGCTCCACAAAGATCCGACTTGCTAAAGACCCGCGCCGCGCGAGGAGGCTGGCTTAGAGAGTGGCGGATTCACGGGTTGGCCAATGACATCGGCATCTTGCAGACGGTTTGTCCTTCGGCCAATAACTAGACGCTTGGAGGCACAATGCCTGACCTATTGAATTGCCTGAAAGGCTCTACGGGATACTGCCGTTTACAACAGCCATTTCTGCTTCGCGAGGAAGGGAGGCACCTGCTCTGTTCTAGAAGCTTGATGAATATCGCCGTCGGGATAGGAGCTCGTTTTACAACGCGGATGGGGACAACGCCGTCATCGCTCCCATCATCACAGTACCGCGAATATCGGTCACAGCCCGTTTCAGGGGGGATGTTTATGAATAGTGCCGTGGCACTTCAAACTTGCACGCTCGCAATCTTATTGACCGCAGTTGGTTGCGGGGGAGGAAATACAGGGCCGAAAAGCGGACAAACCGCTCCCGGCTCTCCTGAAACCGCTAAGACCAGCGCACTCGAAACCGCGGCAAACGCTATTCAATCGAAAGGACCGGTCAGCAAGATCTCGTTGTATCTTGACGGCTTCCACGCTGCCAAAGATGATCCGAAGATGCAAATGGAAGCCCACCATTACTGTAATCAAGTCAATGAGGACTTCGCACAGTGCATCCTGTTCGATGGCAACACCGCAGACGCCCGAATGATGGGAATCGAGTACATCATTTCCGCAAAACTCTACGATAAACTGCCTGGCGAGGAGAAAGCTTATTGGCATCCTCACAACTTCGAGGTTTTGTCGGGCCAACTGCGTCTCCCGGGAACTCCCGAGGTTGCCGAGAAAGAAGCCCTTAAAGGAAAGATCAACAGTTATGGCAAGACGTGGCACACATGGATGACCGGAATGTACGGAGGCAAAAACGACGATCTTCCTCTCGGACCGCCCCGGCTTCAGTGGAGCTTCAACCATGACGGCGAGGACGATCCTGGAATGGTGCAGGCACGCGACCAACGGATGGATCTGAATACGTCTCAGGCCCGAAAAGATCGGGCCGACCTCAGACCTCTGGCAAAACCGCAGGGTGGTGTTGACGCGATGGCAGGAGAGTTTCCTAATGCGAAGCCGCCCATAGAAGGAATAGCCGACACTGGAGATAAGTCCACCCGCGCAGTGCCTGCGTTTTCTCTCAAGAATCCAAGCAAAGCCATCAAGCATTAGCGAGCGATTGTTGGCGATGGGTCGGAATGCATGCCAATCTATTTACGTGCATTGTTATTTGTGGGAATTGTCGTGGCCGCGCCACTAGGGTATGGTCAGGAAACCAAGCCAATTGGGGGAGCAACGAGCTCAGCGTGGTACATGTACTTTGGCGACCATCCCATCAATTCTGATTGGGGAGTTCACCTGGAAGGGCAGTATCGACGAGAAGGCATAGGGCAACGCTGGGAACAGCTACTAATACGACCTGGTGTTTTTTACAAATTGGGGGAGGGGAGTTTCCGTGCTGGCGGCCTACACCTATCGCCGCAACTACCCGTTTGAGGGTGGCCGCCTCGAGCAAGTTACAGCCGGTGGCCCACAGCCTGAACATCGCATACTGGAAGAGCTCAAGGTAAAGCATAAGCTGACCGGACTAACAGGAAAGCCGATAAAGTTCTCACACCGCTTTCGGCTCGAACAACGGTTCGAGGGAACATCAACCGAGGGCATAGGTACTACGAGCTGGGATTTTGCGGAACGAGCACGCTACCGACTAGCCATCGAAATTCCATTTCCTTGGCCTGAGGATGGCTATCGTCCTGACTACGTGTCTTTGTATAACGAAGTCTTTGCTAACTTTGGTCCTCATGGCGGATCTCACACGCTGGATCAAAACCGCACCTACTGCGCCGTTGGATGGAACTTGAATAAAAACCTTCAACTCGAAATCGGATATCAGTACCAATATATGCCTACGCCCAACGGCGTTATCGGCGAGCGGAATCACGCTTTACAGCTAACAATCAACTCGATAGCACCATTTCGGCGTGGCTTGAGCCAAGAGGAATGATTGTGAAATACATCTCAATTCTGAGACATGGAACCAGCGACCGGCACTAACTAGAAAGGTTTCAAAGCCGCTGCCATCTACAATCGTTTTGTTTCGGACTCCGAAAAATCAGATCGCAAAGAGAAGCGATTCATCCGGTGGAGGGTACGCCAAGGTCGCGCCTGCTTGCGAGCGCGAACGCAGCACTTCGACAGGCGTTGGTGATGAAGCTGTCCGTGGGGCATTCGAGAACGGTCATCCGATGCACGGAAGGCAGTCTACCGACGATCCGCTCCATTCTAAGAGGACGATGTCGGAAGGTGTTGCGTTTTCCAGGCTCCCATTCCCCCGACCACATTCACTACGCTTCCGAAGTCTCCGCGCCGCAGCACGCTTGTGGCAATGCTTGAGCGGTAGCCACTGCCGCAAATCACATGAATCTGCCGATCGCGAGGGACCTCGGCGAGCCGCTTGGGAAGGCTCCCGCCCGGAATATTGATCGACCTATTAATGTGGGCTTGCTCCCATTCTTTCTCGCTCCGCACGTCTAGGATGAAGAGGGATTCACCGGAGGCGAGCCGTTGGGAAAGTTCCCGAACGGAAATCTGCGGGATGTGATCCTGTTCCAGCCCCGCCTCGATCCAGCTTTTTATGCCACCCTTGAGTGCTCCGCTAATATTGTCTAAGCCCACGCGAACAAGGCTTCTTCTCGCGTCTTCCATGTCCGTATGCTCGTCGCCCACCAGCAGGATGGGTTGATCGTACGGCACCACCCAGGCCGCCCACATGGATAACTGTGGCCCTGCTCCGATATTAAATGAGCCGGGTAGATGAGCTCCGCCAAATGCTTCCGGCCGTCGGAGATCAATCACCACGGCCTCAGTCGCTTCTTTCTGAAATGTTTGAGGTGAAATCATTTTGCTTCCGGGAATGCCAGCGAGCAGCGCCGGTCCCTGCGAATTGATTCGCTTCATTCGCTTGTAATAGTCCGGGAACTCGGGAACGGTGGCTAGAATGGTCCGAACAAAGTGATCTTCATCCTGGTCCGCCAAGAACACGTTGCAGAAACGTTCGTACCCTAGTGTCGATTCCGGACGTTCCGCCATGCCAGCGCCACAAAGAGACCCTGCACCATGAGCGGGATGGACCTCAACACCGTCGGGTAACGCAGCGATCTTCCCATAGATGCTTCTAAAAAGAGCACGCGCTAGAATTCGCTTTTGTTCCTCGCCCAACAAGTCGGGACGGCCCAGTGAGCCCACAAAAATAAAATCGCCCGAAAACAGCGCCATGGGTTGACCGCATCGGGCACCCTCGTAAACCAGGAAACTCAAATGCTCGGGGGTATGTCCTGGCGTGTGCATGGCAACGATACGCATGTCACCCACCGTGGCTTCTTCGCCATCATGGAAGTCGTGATGGGGGAAGCAATACTGAAAGTCTTGAGATTCGTCGTACGCGCTGAGCCGTACTTCTGCTCCCGTACGATCCGCCAATTCGACTGTTCCGCTCACGTAGTCCGCGTGTATATGAGTCTCAAGAATGTGAGTGATCTTCAGACCATTGCTCTCGGCATAGGCGATGTAAGTATCCACATCCCGCTTGGGATCTATCACGGCTGCCTGACCGTTCGAGGCAAGCAGGTAAGAATAGTGGGCTAGACCCGGAACTTCAAATCGCTGTAGCTTCATGAACCTTCCTCAGTTTCGTATTAAATCTTTTGCCGATTTGACGATCTCTTCAAGGCGGAAGCGCGCTTCCTCGGCGGCACTGCGGCACACCAGTTCGCAAAGTTTGAAGATCATAGGATCGGAGATATGGTAAAAAATGCTGTTTCCGCGGCGGTTGCGGCCGACCAGGCCAGCGTCACAAAGTGCCTGGAGATGCTTGGAGATGTTCGACTGGGTCGCATTCAAAGCGCTCGTTATCCCATTCACGCTCAACTCGCCGCTCTCCAAGGTTTGTAGAATGCGCAATCTTTGCGGTTCGCCCAGCATGCGAAATCTTCGCGCTACCAGATTGATCATGGAATCGGAAAGCGGCAATTTGCGATGCGCCATATTGACAGTATGAATCTATAGTCATATAGTGTCAATGGTCGCATGAAAACAATCTCTTCCACCGCTCTCGACTCCCGGACTTCCCATGTCGTAGACGTTCGCGAGTATCCCGAGTTCGCGCTGCTTTCGATTCCCGGTGCTGAACTTGTGCCTTTGAACTCGCTCGAAATCGCGTTGAACCGTTGGACCAAAGAGGAGTCGCTCACCTTCGTCTGCAAAAGCGGACGTCGGGCCGCTACCGCGGCCGCACTTGCAGAGCGCCGCGGATTCTCCGATGTTTACGTGCTGCACGGTGGAATGGACGCGTGGCAAGAAGCCGGATTGCCGATCGTGGGACAGGCTGGTGCGCCCTGGTCGTTGGAACGACAGGTCCGTTTCGGCGCTGGATCCATGGTTCTCGTTTCGTCGCTGTTGGGTTTGCTTTTGTCCCCGTGGTTTTTCGCGTTGACAGTCTTTGTCGGGGCAGGACTCGTTTTCGCCGGCGCGACCGACCTATGTTTGATGGCAAAGCTGCTCGGCAAAATGCCCTGGAACAGGGCGAGTGCCAGTCGCGTCAACGAACGTCAAACTTCTTCATAAGGAAGGAAAGTGGAGTGAGTCTACGACCCGGAAGAAAATGGCTTTTGGTATCGGCTCTATTGATTGGGACGCTTGCATTTATCCAGAGCGCCAAGTCACAACAAACCAAGCCCCATCGCGTTGTTATTGAAGTCACCAGCGACAGCCCACAGCAATGGCAATCCACTCTAAACAATGTAGAAAATCTTCAGAAGACGTTCGGCGAAAGTCAGGTCGAGATTGAGGTGGTTGCGCACGGCAACGGATTGGAGATGCTGCGAAAAACAAATTCTTCCTCCGCCGATCGGGTTGCGTCGATAGCCCGATTGGGAGTTCACTTCGCGGCTTGCCAAAACACCATGCGGCAGAGACATCTTACAAAAAGCGATCTGCTCCCCGACGCCGAACCTGTCGACTCCGGAGTTTCGGAAGTTGTCCGCAAGCAAGAGACAGGTTGGTCGTATCTCAAGTCCGGGGCCTAGGAGGCCACTAGATTGCAAATCATCGGGTTACTTTTGCTGGGAGTTGCGGCAGGCATCGCAGGTGGACTTGTGGGGATCGGCGGGGGAATTATCGTGATTCCCGCGCTTGTATATTTGTTTCAATTTTCACAACACCGGGCGCAAGGCACTACGCTTGCGATGTTAGTCCCTCCGATTGGAATTTTAGCCGCTTGGGCCTATTACCGGAACGGATTGGTCGATATAAGGGCCGCGCTTCTTCTTTGCTCCGGCTTCCTTGTCGGTGGATTTGTGGGTGCCCGTTTTTCTCTCGGACTGTCAGAACACATGCTTCAAAGAACGTTCGGAGTCGGCCTTTTCGCGATTTCCCTACATATGATCTTTTCCCGTTAGACGTCAGCTGTAGTCAAACAGAACTGGAGCGCCACACTCAGAAATAGGCGTTCATCCAACCACGAATTAAGTCTTCAGATTGCTGATCGGTTTCGCCTTGGGTATCGAGCCAAACGGTTTTGCCACCATTGTTCCCAATCCATTGGCATTAGGATCCGCGAACGACTCGCGCTTTCCATCCAGTCTAGTGCGATTCGCGCTACCATCTGTAAATGTTTGCCCCGAATCCAGCGTCAAACGCCAGCACCGCAATACCCTCGACGCTGCAACATCCCAATGCGGTCAAATTCTGGCTGGCTGTGTTGTTCACTGGCGTCGGAACAGGTTTGGCAGCAGCAGCATTGACCCGGCTGTTGGAACTAATCCAGCACCTCGCCTGGCAGGGTTCACCAACGAATATTTTGGAAGCCGCCCAGCACGCCAGCGCTACAAGACATGTCGCGATCCTTTTAGGGGCTGGAATTCTAACTGGTGCCGGACAACTCATTCTCAAACGATTATCCAGCGGCAATGGCATCGATACGACTGCGGCCATTTGGTTTTACGCCGGACGAATGCCGGCTCTGCGCACTTTAGGCAGCGCCATCCTTTCGATATTTGTCGTCGGTATGGGTGCGTCCCTCGGCCGTGAGGGCGCGCCGAAACAAGCCGGAGCGGTGCTCGCAAATTTCTTCTCTGACCGTAAGGCGTTGTCCGACGAACAACGCCAGCTTTTAGTAGCCTGTGGTGCCGGGGCGGGAATGAGCGCCGCTTATGGCGTCCCCATCGGCGGTGCGCTGTTCGCCCTGGAAGTCATGCGAGGAAAGTTTGCGCTTCGATATATTTTGCCGGCACTCTTCACTTCCATGATCGCTACAGGCGTTTCATGGCTAGTTCTGCCGGATACAGTCACGTACCACATTCCGGCATACTCAAGTTCGAATTCAATTTTGACATGGGCCATCATGGCTGCTCCTTTCGCAGCATTATTCTCAGTCGCATACATTCGGCTCGTACGCTGGGCAGATCAAAATAAGCCGGAAGGTTGGCAAAGGTTAATCGCGCCGACTGTTGTCTTAGGCACATTGGGAATTGTGGCGATTTGGTTTCCGGAGATACTTGGCAACGGTAAAGACATATCGCAGTTACTCTTCACCACTCCGCCAAGCATTCTGGTGGTGATGATTTTGCTGTTACTTAAGCCCGCCGCTACTGTTTTGTGCATTCGTAGTGGGACTCCTGGTGGGTTGTTTACCCCATCGCTGACGGCCGGAGCATTGCTGGGGGCGGTGCTAGGTCATGCTTGGAGCTATTTGTGGCCTGGAGTTCCCCCGGGATTATTTGCTCTTCTTGGAGCGGGAGCGGTATTGGCAGCAACGACCCAAGGCCCAATTTCGACAGTGATTCTAATGATGGAGTTAACCGGACGCGACAGATCCTTTTATCTTACCGCTGTTGCTGATTGTGGGAATCGCGACACTGGTCGCCAGATCCATCGAGCCCAGATCAATCTACGACGCTCGATTGACGGATGACCAGATTAGACAACGACAGCAGCTAAGGGAGCAGACGTAACGGCGCGGAGATTCTCAGGTGAGCGGCGCCGCCGATGAGCAGATGGAAATTACGTCAGGGGTTGCTGAATTGTCAGTTGCCGTGAACCGCTCTACGCTGGCTCGGTACGGGCTCAACGTTACAGATGTCGAGGAAGCGGTCGAAGCGGGGCGAGTGGAGCAGTCATCTCCGAGATCATCGACGGGCAGAAACGATATACGGTCGCGTTGCGCCCCCTGACCGCTATCGTTCAGACCCCGGGGAGATGGGAAACATTCTTCTCCGTTCGCCTGCTGGCGAGCAAGTGCGGCTGGGCGATGTTGCCGAAGTCAAGATCACACGCGGCGCGGAAGCGATCAATCGCGAAGGGGGCAGCGCAGGATCGTCGTCATGTCAAATGTCCGCGGACGAGATCTCGGAACGTTTGTCTCTAAGTACGACAGAAGATTGAACGCGAGATCACCTTCCCGGCTGGGTATTCCGTCGTATACGGCGGACAGTTTGAAAATCAGGAGCGTGCAACCAGAAGGCTAGTCCTGGTGGAACGATGAATGGCGCGATTATCTTTGCGTTGCTCTATACAATGTTCCAATCGGTCAAGCAATCCGTGCTCGTGGCTTGCAAACAGTCCAGTTGCCCCTCGTCGGCGGAATAGCGGCCCTTTGTTCCTCGGTCTAAACCTGAACCTCTCGGCGTCTGTCGCTTCATCGCTCTTTTTGGAGTTGCGGTTCTGAACGGCGTGGTGTTGGTCAACTCGATCAACCAGCGTAGAAAAGAAGGCCAGTCGGTTCGCGATGTGTTATCAATGGCTCGCATCGCCGGCTGCGTCCTGTGTTAATTACCGCGCTAGTCGCAAGCCTGGGATTTGTGCCGATGGCAATTGCCACATCCACCGGCGCGCCCAAATCCAACGGCCCTTGGCGACGGTCGTTATCCGCAGGCTAATCAGTTCGACGTTTTTCTGCTTCCTCTTCTCTACCACTGGATCTTCGCTCAGACGGAAGAAAAACAAAGAGCCACCTTAGAGTCGAAGGAAGTCATCGCCTGAGTCCGGAGCGAATGACTCGTGCCCATCCAATCCGAACTGACCAGGCGTTCCCGAGCTATCTATGCACCTGTTCTTCCGATCTCAATGTCATCGCCTCGTGGTGGCGCTGTCAAGGCGAGGGTTCAATAAGGGTCCAATAAGACTTCCCGAGGGTTCCTTTGCACTCTTTTTGAGGCGATCCGTGCCTTTGATTTCAATTAGTTACGAGCAAGCCGATCCCTTTCACGGCGGTAACACGGGTTCAAATCCCGTCGGGGACGCCAACAAAATAAACGGGTTCCGCATGATCACCGTTTTCCTTCATGATCCAATTTGATCCACTTAGGCCGGATTGCTGTCCGAAACTCCGTCCCTCCTTACCAATTTGACCAAATTGCTTTGCGCCTCGCGCTTCTGCGGGCCGACCGCCTGCATATAAACGTCGGTCGTGACCCTCAGACTTGCCCTGGCGCAATAGTTCCTGTACGACCTTCGGACTTTCTCCGTTGGCATTCAGCAGCGTCCCAAACGTGCGTCGGAAAGTGTGATACGAGACGTGCTTTGTCACCCTGACACGCTGCAAAGCTGGCTTGCCGTAATACCTCCACAGCGTCCCAGGCCAATGTGTTGCACAAGTTTTGGAAACGCGCATCGGAGCGCAGGGGATCGAAGCGTGGCCGCAATAGGATCGATGTATTTAAACGTTCTGTATACGCTTTTTCCAGCCAGACCATCGCCTGATCCTTCTCGCCCAGACCTACATGGATCAAGGCAATCGCGGGTGCATTTTATCTGGATCGATTATTCAAGTCTCAATGTGAAGCAGTTTATTTCTCTCCGATCATAAATGTTCAGACCGGGAATAAATCGATGTCTGGTTGGTTATGACTCATGAGTACCGGAAGAGGCGGTACCGCTTCACAGAATTACGGAAGGCTTTCTAATATGAGAAATCGACACATCGCAACGGTGCTAGCTATCTGTCTTTTCAGTTCTCTCGCGATTGCTGACAATCCGACCGACGCCCCGCTGATGACCTCCGATGTCAACTCTGCGGTCGATCAGCAGACCGGCGGCCAAACTCGCCAGCATCCACACAAGAAAAAGCAGTCTCGAGAACGACAAACTCAAAAAGAACACGCTTCAAGGAAGAGGGTTCAACCAGAGCAGAACAACCTGAATGTCCAGCCATCGGTGACAACTGAAGAAGAGAAAGAGTAGCCATGGTAAATCCTTTTGATCCGAAGACTGTACTCCTTGCCAGGCACGCACAACACGTCGTGCTGATCCATTTTCCAATCGC
The DNA here is from genome assembly GCA_963795245.1 of Terriglobia bacterium. Taxonomy (GTDB): domain Bacteria; phylum Acidobacteriota; class Terriglobia; order Terriglobales; family Acidobacteriaceae; genus JAIQFF01. Next base: position 137,478 of record CAWCHA010000005.1, read on the forward strand.
CCTTTTCATTTCTGCGGTTGGTTTCGATTTCATCGCATATTGGACGAAACGACGCGGCATGGCGGACGCCGCATATTACAACCTGTTGGTGGCGGCGATTTCAACCCTCCCAGTTCTCGCAACCGGGATTCTCGCGTGGCAGCTCCAGCTCGAGGGCCAGAAACTGAAGGGCATTCTGTTGTTGCACCTGGTACTGGGCTGTGTTTCGAGCGTCATGATTGGGATCGTCTGGTGGCTGCATTTTCGTTCTCGGCGTCGAGCGGAAGTCCTGCCGAGCTACCGCCTGATGATTGAATCTCTTGGCGTCATCATCATCGCGCTCACAGGGCATTTGGGTGGGTTTCTCAGTGGCGTAAACGTACCCGGCTAGCGTTCTTCGGACGCATGGGCAGCGGTCGGACCGCTACCACGAAGCTTCTGGCCTTTCAGCCTTGATTTTCACAGGGAATAAACAGGGCTCGTTCCAGTTATCAACTCAGAACGCTAACACCATGGAGGGGAAATGAGAGACAAGAAGCAAGATTTCATCGATCAGCAATTGCAAGACCTGAATAAAGACGGTGTCGACCGCCGCGGGTTTCTAAAGTGCATGGCCTGGGCCGGTACTGGACTCGTCTGGACGATGTGCGGTGGCATTCCGGTGTCCCGGGCCTTCGGCAAAGGCACGGGCAAGAACTCTGACAAAGGCGGAGGCTTCAGCTTTGTGCAGATCAGCGACAGTCACATGGGGTTCAACAAGCCGGCGAATCAAGATGTAATCGCGACGCTGAACGCGGCAGTGGACAAGATCAACGGATTGCCAAACCAGCCAGAATTTTTGTTGCACACGGGCGACATCAGCCACCTATCGAGACCCGAACAGTTCGACAACGTGGACCAGATTCTGAAGGGGGTGAACGCGAAAGATGTCTTCTTTGTGCCCGGCGAACACGACGTGCTGGACGACGACGGAAAATCGTATCTCGAGCGATATGGCAAGAATGCTCAAGGAGCTGGATGGTACAGCTTCGACAAGAAGGGTGTGCATTTCATCGGGCTGGTGAACGTAATGAATCTTAAATCCGGCGGACTCGGCTCACTGGGCGGCGAGCAGCTCGAATGGATGAAAAAAGATGTGAAGCACCTGTCGCACAGCACGCCGATTGTCGTGTTTGCGCACATACCCTTGTGGTCGGTGTATCCGGAGTGGGGCTGGGGCACAGAGGACAGCGCGCAGGCGCTGGCCTACCTGAAGAAGTTTGGCTCCGTTACCGTGCTGAACGGCCATATTCACCAAATCATGCAGAAGGTCGAAGGAAACGTGAGCTTCCATACCGCGATGTCAACCGCATTTCCGCAACCGCAACCCGGCAAGGCGGATTCTCCCGGGCCGATGAAGGTGCCGGCGGACCAATTGCGGACGTTGCTGGGAATTACCGATGTGAACTACATCCGGGGCCAGCACTCCCTGGCGGTAGTCGATTCAACCCTTGAACAGATCTAACGATCCAGACGAGAAAAATCAACCTGAGAAGAATCAAATCTAGAGAGGAAGAAGAACAATGACAAAAACAAGTTTGGGTCTTGCACCTTTGGCCACAGCGGTAACGATTGCGATCCTTCTTTTAGCCGGGTCACCGAGCGTCAAAGCGAGTGACCAGCCGTCCGCAGCCAACGCGGAGGTGAAAATCGATAATTTCAGTTTTGGACCGCAGGAGCTCACGGTAGCTGTAGGAACGACCGTTACCTGGACCAACCGAGATGATATTCCCCATACGGTGGTCAGCACAGACGGTGTGTTCAAGTCCAAGGTCCGGGATACCGACGAGAAGTTCTCCTACACGTTTACCAAGGCGGGGACATATCCCTACTTTTGTTCGGTCCACCCGAAGATGACCGGAAAGGTCGTTGTGCACTGAAGCGCGGGGCCTCGGGAAGGCATGGCAACGGAAATGGTTTCCCGTTCCCCGATTGCCTCTTCAAGTCAGCTAGCGGACTTCTTCCAGGAGGCCGTGACTCCGCAGAGAATCAGAACCCAGCAAGATTTCACGAGCAATACCTTCGCGGGATATTGCCTGAATATAGTCATGAGTACTTGAGTCGCGATCCGCTTCCGGAGAATTCGTCGAATGCCGCCTGCGGCCAGAGTCCCCTAACCGCATCCAAAGGGAGCCTTTTCGCAGTCAACCGAGTTATACAGCTATTAAACTGCCGCGACAGAGTGGGTTCCCGTCGCGGCAGGTGGGTCTCATCAGGGCAGCTTGTGATAGACAATCACTTTAGAACTCGCCTTTTCATGTATCTCTACAGATAGGCCGACGGACGCCAGCTCCGCCCCTGAATGAGTTTCGCTGGATTGCGTATCGAGGTTGGTGAGTCTGTACTGCGAGTCAGGGTCCAGCCCGTGCAGTTTCAGCCGTACCTCGGTAATAGCGCTGTTCTCGCGCCGGAACGCTTGCAGGAAGCCCTCTTCCTTCTCATAATTGTCGAACTGCCACGCCATCCAGGCAGTGTCTGTGGAGTTGTAAGGCAGAAGGGGATAAAAATCTCCAAGCATATCGGGTGCGACGCTACGCCATTGCGCGACCGCTTTGCGCATCCAGTCAAAGTCCAAATTTGATTTCCGCACATCCCAAGCGACATAGGTCTGAGGGGACCAGGCGCTGCGAAAAACATAATCATCGCGTGCAAGGTCGGGCCCCCCGGAGTAAGGGACCCAAAAAGACAACCCGAAAGCAATATTCTGGCTCCCAACGGGCTCATCGTTGTAGTCAGTGCGATGCATGGGGACGGCACGCCGCAATGTTTCCAGATCGTCCCGTTTCCCGCCCGCTGCGCAAGTGTCAATCACTAACTTCGGGTGCCGCTTTTTCAGTTCGTCGAGATATCCCAGGAACCCCTCGACATAGCGAATCTCCGTCATGCCCTGGCGGTCTGGCGCGTCATTGTTTCTCCAAAAGGCCAGCGGCTCGATATTGAAATCGATGCGGTAGACGTCAATTCCTTGTTCAGTAATGTAGCGGTCGAGCAGGTCCACGACCCATCGCTGCACCTCAGGGAGGCCAAGGTTGAGCAAGCGAAATCCGCGTTTCTCATACAACGGGTCTTTGAGCAGCCAATCGGGGTGCTCCTTCCAGAGGGCACTGTCGCGTGTCGCACGCTCCATCTCAAACCACACAATAGTCTGCAGTCCCATGCTATGCGCAAGATCCGTGACCGGCCGCAGACCTCGAGGAAATCGCTGCGGGTCGATCTTCCATGTGCCTGTGTTCACCCACGAGCCATCGTTGACGTACCACCCAGCGTCCATCCACCAGAAGTCAAGTTTGATGCCTGCGGCCCGATAGCGATTGATAAAGAGCTTCTGGTTCTCTTCATTCCCGTCAGCCATAACATTCGTCCAGTAGGCGCTGGTGCCCGCCAGATGAGGTTGAATCTTTCCGTCGGAAAAGTGCGGCACATTGTAAGCAAGCATCCATTTACGCCAGAGATTTTGCCCGCGGATCCAATCACCACTCCAGAACAGAAGCGCAACCAGTGGAGAGCGCACCTTTTCTCCGGGATGAAGCTTAAAGTGGGTGAGTTCCTGGCCGGCCTGCAGACGCACGGTACGGCCGCTGTCGCGAATGAAGTCGGCGTCCCATTGGCCCGGCCATCCAAGCGCAACAATGACACCCTGTTGCTGCTCTTCCAGGTTGAAATAGCACATTGCTTTGTCCGTCGGCCGCCCTCCGGAAGTGGCAAGCCGCAAGGTGCTACCCTTGGCTAGTTCCGTCTGGAATGGTTCAAAATCCGTCGCTTGAGTAGGGCTGCCCCGGAAGTGATGAAGATTGAATTCACCATAGTTCCGGCGCTCAAAACTAGTATCAACAGCGCGAATCTTCTCCAGGATCGGGGTATCGACAGATCCTGAGTTTTCGAAGTAAACCGTCCACTCCACAACCGGATAGTCACGATAAGTCTTCCCTATCCAAGTCGCAATAAGGCCGCTCTCAGGATCGCTAAAAGTTATCTGATGCTCTATGAGGCCTCCCTCCAGCGTTTTCGTGCTACTGGTCTTTTTCCACGACTTCAGCAATTCACTAGACGGCCGTCCTCCATATACAAACGAAAAAGGGGGCTCCTGGTCCGGTCCTGCGGCGGCCTCGCCAACTGGGAGATCTCCCAATGAGAGTTGACTGCCGTCCTCGAGTACGATTTTCGCATCGGCCCAGATCGCTTCCTTGCACCATTGGGCGCCGGAGGCGTTCCGTAGTGTGAAGGTCTTGGCGTCCTTGAGATCTACATGGATCGGAACAGGAGCTTGCCCAACCTCGAGTGTTTGACTTTGAAACACGACCTTGTGATCGACCTCAATCAGAAACTGCTGCTGCTGATTGCTCCCGCCACATTGATTCGACCGACCATCGAGACCGATTACAGCGTTGAGAGTCTTCGCGGCCGTGGTGAGATGCACCGCCACCGCTTCCGCATTACCCATGAAAATTCCCGATGCATAATTGTTAGCGTTGATTCTGAGAGGCCGTCCACGATGGCTATTTTTCTCGAAATCCTGAGCGAAACCCATGTCCAATGAGCCCGCATACAGCGCTTCGACAATCAGAAAGCTTTCGGGCGTACCTGGTTTCGTATCGCCCGTAAACTTCGCCGTGGCCCAACGGTCGGCTCGCTCTAGCTCGGATTTCTGGACGGTAACCCCGAAGCACTGCATGAGCGATAGAGCGAATATAGACAGGACGCCGAACCATGACCGTGCGACATTTGTCATTGTCTCTCCTTTGGGCTGACGAGATTTGCGGGATTATTTCGCGATGAGAGCTTGGGGTATACAACCTCAGCGAACTTCTTTCCGAAATTTTCCAGATTCGGAATCGTGAGAATGAGTTCAAGCATGGCACGAAATTACAAGCGGGATTGTACTTCTTACGCTACGTTACGCAGCTCATGTTCAATAAGCTGAAATCTATTGACACGTTTATTTGGAGCCTATAAGAACAACGACAGTACTGTTTCGACCGACTGACCTAAAACCCAAAAACTGGCACAGGGAACAGTGAAAGTAAGCTGGCGCGGAAGTAAGAGCGAGACGAGGACGATGCCCAAGAAGGTCAGCAAACAAATCTGCCGTATGCCCAGGCTCGATGGAGAACAAATAACATGAGACGAGCTAACATCTCCGATACCGACCTATCCGTGTCCTCAATCTGCTATGGAGTCATGCGCTTTGGCGCCAGGGTGCATGGCAACGATATGCACGAGCTTTATCGCGTGTACTGCGAAGCCGGGGGAAATTTCTTCGACACCGCCCATTCGTATGCCTGCTGGTATCCGAACGGAGAAGGCTGCAGCGAGCGCAGCCTAGCTGAATGCATGCGCAAATTCGGGAACCGCAAGGACGTCGTCATCAGCACAAAGGGTGCTCTTCACGACCAGGGAAAGGTCTACCCTCGTCCGGATGATTGCATGACCCCAGCAGTGGTGGCCTCTGACATCACGGAGAGTCTGGAGCGATTACAGATCGAAAGGATTGACCTCTACACTCTGCACGAGGACGACACAAGGCATCCAGCCGGAGAAATTATCGAGATGCTGAACGGCGAGATCGCCCGTGGTCGGGTTCGTTATATTGGTGCGAGCAATTGGACAGCTGCCCGTTTATCCGAAGCGAATGCCTATGCCTCAGCCCATCAGCTTCAAGGTTTCGTCGCCTCCTCCCCACAGTGGAATCTCGGCCAGCCTAATCATCATCCCCGCGCTTGGGATGGCACCTTCGATTCGACTCGTCATATGATGACCGATGAGGATATAGCTTGGCATCGAAAAACCCAGGTAGCGGTCATGCCCTGGACTCCTACGGGCTATGGATACTTTGATGGAGCGGTCGGTCAGAACCCGGGTTCGTTCGACAATCCACAGAGTCGGGAACGGCGGGAACGCGCCAGAAAATTGGCTCACGATCTTGGCGCCACTGCCAACCAGGTAGCTTTGGCCTATTTGATGGCCTATGATTTTCCGGTCTTCCCGATTCAAGGCACGACGAACATGGCTCATCTTGTCGACTCTCTTGGGGCCGATAGTCTCTGCCTCAGCCCGGAGCAGCGGGACTGGCTGTTGACAGGCGGCGATCAACCCCGGCGCGGAAGCCAGAACGTCGCCATCTAAACGGCGGCGGACATATGAGAGAAGAAAGTTCTGGAAAGTTGGGCTGCGCAGTATCCTTAAACATATGCGTGGCAGACCGGTCCGCGTCTTGACAAGCGATACCCTTGCACCTCAAGGATGGTCGAGTTTTTGATTGCCCGACCCCAAATAGTTCACCCACCCCGTAGCATCGCTACCTGCTTTTTCCGCCGAACGCAAACAGATGCCAACCCTGCGTCGTGTAGTGCAAGATCCAATGCGATGTGACCTTGATTACAATCTGCTCCGCCCATTCATAGCCACGTGGCGGCAGGTGGCCGACAATTGTTACTGCGACTTCTATTTGCTCACTCCTTGCCGAACGGGAAACGATGTCTGCGATGGCTGGCAATTTGTGCGGCCCGACGAAGGAGAGGGAATTGGTGCAGGTCTTCCGCCGTATCCGGAGAGTCCCATCGTTTCCGTCATTTCAAGCTTTGCGGATTGGTGCAGCCGGGTCCTACTCAGTGACCAACTTGGATTGTTAGCAGTGAGATGAGCGGGTCAGGAGGTGATAGAAAAATCTTCCCGTTTATCGAAACTGCGGGATGCGGCTCTGATCACCTATCGAACAGTAAAGGAAATGAGGACGTCACCTTACGGGTTGGAGTTACACCCGGACACAAGACGCGCCTGATCGAGTCTGGGCGTCACACAATCTAATACCGAAAGCAATAAGGCGATGGAAAGCCGGAGTGTATGACTTCCCGGGTTTTGCCCAAACCTGCAAAAAGGTCCGGAGGACTGGCTCCCTTCATCCTCCATCGCAATACGATCCGGAGGCGGATCTCCGCCAAGCTCACCTTCTCCGGCGGAGTCGCCGCTTGACCCGCGCTTGTAAATGAGGAGTAGTTTCTTAACAACCTGTCACGGACTCGGCTGGTCGGCGATCTGTCGTACCAGTTCTCCCACACTGCGCAAGGTCCCACGGCGGGATGCTTTTGTCCGTATTCCAGGCGAAGCCTTGTTCCACCAGGTTCAGCTAAACAGGTTCAGCTAAAAATCGGTAAAGCGCGCGGGACGGTGGGGCCCTTTCCACCGTCCTCATTCGCCGCTCTACGAGCAGTTATCCGATTCATCTATCGTGAGTCTTTCCTTGTCGTAACGTTGCTTGTGAAACACCCCACTACTAAAAGAGGTACTTGATACTAAACTGAATCAACCGAGGATCCTGGGCGCTGGTGATCTGCCCAAAAAAGGAGGAGTTCGCAACGTTGTTTGGGTTGTTGAAGCGCACTTGGTTCAGCACGTTGTAGAACTCCGCTCGGAACTGCAACCTTCCGAGTCGATCACTACCAAGCCCAATATTCTTCAGGATTGCAAAATCAGAGTTCAGCTGTGCCGGTCCTCGCATCAGATTGCGGCCGGAATCACCAACTCTGCCAATTGGATTTACTTGAAATGCACTGGTATCAAACCACTCCAGAATCCGCTCGCTGCGCGGTCGGCTGTTCGATATGTCCCCAGGGTCCCCCACTAGATCGGCACGGTCCCCATTGACCCCGTTCAGTGAATTGTTCACGCCGGAAAAGATGGAATAGGGAAAACCGCTCGTGATCCGCGTAATTCCCGAAACTTGCCATCCGCCGGTAATGTGTTGAAGGACGTGGCCTCCATGGTTTCTGAAAGGGTCGGGGACTTCATATACATACGAAAGCGCGAAAACATGGGTCAGATCAAAATCCGAACTTCCCCGCTGGCCGCGGAAGGGGTTAAAAGGATCCTGTGGAATACCGGCGCCGACATTAAAGCTGGATACCGTATCAATCGAATGTGACCACGTATACGCTGCCGAGAACGACAGGCCATGTCGAAGGCGATATTGTGTGTTCAACTCAAGAGCGTGGAAATAGGATCTACCGACAGCTTGGTTCTCACGGATCGAAGCAAAAGTAGGAGCATAGATTCTCCGGCTGTTGACGTTGGCAGGAGTTGATAGCGGATTGCCGTCAGCATCGACTCCCGGGATATAAATTGCAGGGTTGTCCTGCATGCTCATCGTCAGGCGTTGCGCTGTTTTTCCCGCATATGCGAGGTCCATTGTGAAGTTGCTCGAGAGCTGCTTCTGAAAATCAACTGTCCAAGACTGAATCAGCGGTTGCCGATAGAATGCATTTTGCGAAACCACGGATACTGGGTAAAAGTATGTCGGGTCTTGCTTGAGATATTCGCGATAAGGAACTGGATTGGGAAAACCCCGTTCGGTATTTACTACGCCTCCGGGAGGAGCGTTAAAAGTGTTAAAAAAGATGAACGGCTGGTTCTGATTCAACTGCCCGGAAAGGTCCGGGATATTGATCGAGTGAAATACACCGTACGCTATGCGCAGCGCGCTCTTTCCGTCGCCTCGAACATCCCAAGCCAAGCCCAACCGCGGTTCCCAGTCTTTTCGGTCCGTTTGAACGACTCCCCGCGGAATGCCGGCGTCGTGAACGTAGACCAGCCCAACCGGAGCGGTCGGATAAACCGTGGACTGCTGGCCAGGGCGAAAAACAGCTTTTCCATCATGCCCATCTGCCGTGGGTCCGAGCACGCCGTCAGTAATGTCCGGAGTCTGGAGAAAGTAACGCAATCCTAAATTTAACGTCAAGCGTCGCGAGACCTTCCAGTCGTCCATGAAATAGAAACCGTATAACCAGTGGAGGACCTCCTGACCCCCGAAGGACGTCCGGTTGTATAGGATGGGACGGCCGACAAGAAAGTCGGCGATGGCATTCCCCGTAAATTGCCCGTTGAAGGTATATGCGCCTTCTGCTCCGCAACAAAACGCGATGATCGCCGTGCTCAGTTTTTCGATGTCCCCGCCGAATTTGAAAGTATGGGCGCCCCGTGTCCAGATAAGATTGTCGCCTCCCTGCCGGCTGATACTGTTCTCGTAGATACCGCATAGCCCCGCAGCCAGATTAAATTGCCCCGCAATGTTCATGGACGGGTTGTATGGTGGAATTTTCGGATCGCGAATAAAGCTGATCGAACCCAAGTCTTTCAGATCCGTCTGTTTATTGTCACACGTTTGGGGCTCTTTGAGCCGGGCGTAGGAAAGTCGAAGCTGGTTCAACAGAGTGGGGGTGATTGCGTAAGTGTCAGTCGCGGTAAACAAAGAGGAATTGTTGTTGGCAACCAAGTGCTCGTAATTAGGAATTGTATTTCCGTTCGGCAAGGAATCCGAGCGCGACGTCCGGTCGAGGAGCATCGCAAAATTCAGCGAATGCTTCTGGCTGATGTTGCCATCTGCCTTTGCCACAGTCTGGTTCGTGCTGATATGAATAGGCGCGAGCGCTGTAATCAGGCCAGTCGACGACGTCGGGGTCGGGATATATAGCTTTAGAACGTTCTGGACGACCGGATCAAAGCGAGCCGGATCGATGAAATACTGGCCCTGAGCATTCGGTGCAATCGGTATTCCTGTGTCCGGATCGTTGATGGGCGTTGAAAAAAAGCCAGCCCGCTCAGCCGTAGTCGGGTAAGAGGCAGTTGAGATGTTCTCTTGAGCGATACGCAAACCCTCGTACGATCCGAACCAGAATAGTTTGTTTTTAATGGCCGGCCCTCCGACCGTGAAGCCAAACTGATTCTGCGTTAACTTCGCCCGTTTCTGATCAGACGGCAGAAAGTAATTTCTCGCATTAAGCGCGTCGTTTCTCAGAAACTCCCAGAGGGCACCATGGATTTCATTCGTACCGGACTTGATCACAGTGTTGAAGATGGCCCCTGAGTTCCGGCCGTACTCGGCGGCGAAATTGTTGGTAACGAGCTTGAACTCTTGCAGCGCGTCGGGAGACGGCAGGTTTAGGCCATTATTGTCGTATCCCCCGGCGTAAGTGGCTCCGTCGACCAAATACTGAGTCTCATTGCTGCGAGATCCATTGACAGACATGGTTGAACCGCCCCGCCACGTGAAAACCGCTGGAGCGCTGATCTGGGTGACTCCGGCCACGAGGCTGGCAAGTTGAGTCGGATTTCTGCCGTTCAGAGGAATTTCGACAATAGTTTTTGAATCGATCACCTCACCGAGCGAGGAATTGCGTGTGTCTATATTGGGCGCCGCTCCAGTTACCACGACCGTTTCCTTGACCGAGCCAACCGTCATCGCGGCATCCACGCGGACATTGTCGTTTACGTGTAGGACGATTCCCCGGCGCTCAAAGGCCTGGAATCCCTGGGCTTCCACGCTAACGTAATATTCGTCACCGATGGGTAGCAACAGGAATAGATAACTACCTGCCGCATCGGTAGTCGTTGTGTACGAGCGTCCGGTCTTCTGGTTGGTGGCGGTAACTTTTGCTCCGGCGACCAGTCCGCCGGCAGAATCCGATACCGTACCTAGGATCGTGGCGGTGATGTTCTGCGCATTCAGGGCCGTCGTCAACGAGATGGATAAGAGTAGAAAAAGAGATGCGAGTGAGATCGCGGGTCGGACGTGATTCATGGATCACCCTTTAACTCACGCCGAAATTCGTCGACGCGAAGTCGTTTAATTAAAGACGTTCTCTATGTAGAAAAGATCGTTGATAGGTGTCAACTCATTTCAACCCATTGAACAAAACGTTCCTCCACATGCACGTATGAGCATGGTCATTTGCGATTGAACGAGTGGTGTGGGTCGATCGCGGAGTACAGCAGTGAGAGCGGGATGTTGAGAGTGAGGCGGCTGACTAACCGCTCTCATGACGAACCATGCTACCGCCTGTCCCATCCCTACAAAATCGCTCATCCTGCGTCACCGGACGAGATGCGGGCTTAAGGAGCGCTTACAAAACTTCTTGTCCCTTGGAAAAGAACGAGAGGATGTTCCTTGCGTTCTATGCGGGATCCTGGACTTGCCCAAAAGCGGAAGCAATTTGATGGATTCATTGGCTTGGCAAAGCGCAATTCAGACTCGATGCCTCGATTAAGGCCGACCCTTTAATAGCCAGTCCCGCTGCTCCGGACTGAGCGAAAGACGGTCCGCCGCAAGCGAGTCAGCGAGATGCGCCATGTTCGTCGTGCCCAAAATCGGGAAGACCGGAAAATCATGGGCCAGTAAATACGCCACGGCGATTTGGTTCGTGGTGGCGTTAAGCTCTTCCGCTAGTTTTCTCGCGCGTTCACGGCGTTCCCTGTTCCCGGGATTGTCGAATGACTCAGGATTCCGGCCCACCGCTCCGTCGAAAAATCCATAGGCTGTGGGGGTCCACGGCATCACCGCAACTTGGGTCTGCCGATGCCATGCAATGTCTTCTTCGGTCATCATGTGCGCTGTAGGGTCGAACTGGCCGTCCCACCCAATCGGATTATGATTGGCCTGTCCCAGGTTCCACTGCGGAGACGAAGCCACAAAACCCCGCAAGGAATGGTCCGAAGCGTAGGCATTGGCTGCGGCCAAACGCTTCGCGTTCCAGTTACTCGCCCCAATATAACGAATTCGCCCGCGCGCGATCTCGGCGTTCAGCATCTCGATGATCTCTCCAACAGGATGCCGTGGGTCGTCACGATGCAAAGTGTAGAGATCGATTTGGTCAATACCTAACCGCTCCAGGCTCTCAGTGATATCGGACGCGACCACCTTCGCCGTCATGCAATCTTCGGGGCGGGGATAGACCTTCCCTTGGCCGGGAAGCGCACCCTTCGTACTGATCACGACCTCGTTGCGATTTCCGAACTTGCGGAGGCACTCGCCCAGGGCGCGCTCGCTGCAGCCGTCCCCGTTCGGATACCAGCAAGCGTAGGAATGGGCGGTATCAAAGAAATTACCGCCCGCATCACAATAAACCCGATATAGCTCGTGCATATCTACGTCATGCACCCTCGCGCCAAAGCGCATCACGCCGTAACAAAGTGACGAAACCGACAAATCGGTGTTGGGTATCTTATGACGCTTCATGGGTAATTTTGGAACTTCCATCTGACGCCTCCTGACAGTTCATCTTATGATCCACAAGCTCACGGTCCCGCGAGGCGCCAGCGGCCAGCGGCAGTCGACAACCACGATGTGCCGATGAAATGGTGCGGTCTAACTGAAGTCTTCTCACCCATCGGCTTTATCAAAGCCCGGAAACGGTGCGAAGGCATTCCACGTCGATGGTGGTGGAGAACCGGTATTGAATACTGCTAAAGATCGAATCTCGGGTCGAGCAGCGCTTTCGGTCGTAACCAGCCGTATGGCGTCCGTTACAGTTGGATCAATCGGCTGGATCCGTTTGTGTCCGATCGCAGAGCCGGTACCCAGGATTATCCATTTCCCTTCTCTGTGTGCTTCGAGGCGATACTGCCGAACGCGCTCACCCAAAGCACAGTTTTCCTGCATGACGATGTGATCGATTCGTGCACTGGAAGGCAGCGAAAGCGTGACAATTTCGCCTGATCCAGATGTCTCAGCCAATTTACGTCCGAACCTTCGCCGGATTTCGTCACCGAACTCCTTAACGCGCGCACGATGAGCAAGGGGCACCAACCCATTTCGGTTCGGAGGCATGTTCAAGATCATCTTGGCGCCTCTCCCAACGGAGCGGTAATAGATATTCAGAAGGACGTCCAGAGAGAAAGCATGCTGCTCGTTTGTCGTACTCCAGAACCAATCCGGTCGGAGGATTGAAACAAACACTTCGGTTGGAAGCCACACACTTCCATTTGGATCTCCGTGCATTGCCTTGGCGCCGCCGTTTTTCGCATCGGCAGCAGATACCGCGTTCCACGCCGGATAGAGAGCATAACCATCTTCGTTGCCAGCCCCCCGAACAGTCGCGTCCGGTCCCACTTCATAAACCATTGAATGCGGTGCATATTTCTTGAGTATGTCGGCCACCGGGACCACAGTCGAACCATCGAAAAATACTTCAGTCAATTCTCCGTATCGGGAAAGCAGCTCGGTCACTTGCCTGCGGAATAAAACGTTGTACTCCTCTTGCTTGTCGACGGTCTTGCAGCGGCCACCCCCACCAGCCCCAAATTTGTCATCTCGTGGGGAAATGTATAGCCCTAACTTCATGCCGGTTTTGCGGCACGATGCGGCAAGATCGGCCACTACATCACCGCGGCCGCCGCGCCAGGATGTATTGCGTATGCTGTAATCTGTCGTGTCGGTCTGCCACATACAGAAGCCGCCAACATGCTTGGCGACAAAAATGATGTATTTTGCGCCCATTTCAGTGGCGGTGGCCACCCACTGGTCTGTATCCAAAAGCTCGGGATTGATCTGTGACAACGGAGTGGAAAGATCATCCAGTTCTTTGTCCTGCCAGGTATTTGGCGCGAAATGAATGTACATTCCGACTTCGAGGTCCTGCCAGGCAAGCTGATCAGCGGTCGGCAATGCAAGTGCAACAGTTGGACCTAAATATGGGCCAAGTGCAAACTCGCCGAAACTACTCAGTGGAATGAGTGAGGTTGCGCCGGCCAAGGATTTAAGGAACCTGCGACGATCCATTGATTGTTGTTCTCCGATCATGTGCGCCTTCACCGAGTACGGCGGCCGAGTACTCGGGTGGCAATCAGCGTGGATAGTCGATCTGCTTCAACAATGAGTCGAAATCACCTGGAAGTGGTACTGCTGGACCATTGATGTCAGCCGCCGCGTGTTGAATAAGGTTCAACAGCAGGCGGTCCGCAGCCGGATGCACATCGACATTGTCCAGAATCCCAAAGGAGTTGACGAAGAATTTCCCTGCTCCGAATTTGTAGGACCCGAGCAGTACACCGGATGCATAGCCGCCAGGCGTCGTGTAACCCGCGGCAAATGCTGCCGCTATAACCTCTTCGGGAGTGTCCTGACCATCAAATAAGTACGTGGGTAGTGTGGCCCCGTAATAGTCCCAATCGAGAATCCCCTTCCCTTGCATGCCGGAAAATATCGGGTGAGGCTTGGCGACACATTCCTTGTGGTAGAGCATGTCATGAAACTCATAAATGCGTCCCTTCTTGGCGAGGGGCAACCATGCGGCGTTCTGCTTGTCGCGTTGAAAGGCACGGGGAGAAAGGAAGACGACTGTACTTCCAGTCGCCATGCGCTCTGCAAGCGATCTCCACGCCGAAGGCGCGGATGGAAATTTGGAAGCGTCGCCTACAAGAATCAATTCACGGGACTTGGACGGCGCGTCCTTCAGCGGCGTCACCTGAACTCCGTGCGCAGTGATCCATGACAAGACATTGTCCGGGAAGCGCCAGGTTGTGACGGCTGTATTGACTGTTGGAAGCGAGCGGGGATCAGACAGAAAAAAGCGCTGCGAGGTTTCCGGCGGGGCCGCGCCGCTCTGGATAAAAGGAACTAACTCGTAAGTCCCGGCAGGTCCCTGCAGGACGACTTCTTCCTTCAACACAGGGATGGCAAGTGGCGCGTCCTCGTCCGCCTTCGCGGCAGGGATTGAAAACGATGCTTTGCGACTCCATGCGGTCCCGTCGGGCCCCCAGACCCTGAACTCGGTCGGATATTCCCCAGCAAGCAACTTGTCCTCATTGGCAAGCACTGCTTCGAGTGTGACTGGCCGTCCTGAATATGTGTGCCACGGCTCCGCGAACAGACACCACCTCACCGGGGCCCATCCATCGCACATAGCATCGAAGGCGCCAGGTTTCCAGTCGCGCCAAAAACGCCACACCCCTTCGCCTGTATAGGCGTGGTCCAACATTCCCGGTGAGATTGTATCCACATATCTTGGGGTTCGAACGTACAAGGTTAAACCCAAGCAGGCGATGGCGCGCCATGTTGAGCTGGCTCACTCGGAGCAGCGTTTCCGGAAAAGGATACGCAGACTCCATCCCAAATCGCGCCCAGTCCGCTGAAAGGTGGTCGACCATCCCCTTCAGCAGCAGGTAGTCCTCAGCATCGGGTCTGATGCCGGCTTGCTCGAACATCCTCAATTCGTGGGTCACGTCCATCATGCTGCCGATCCCGTATTCAGAAAGAAAAACGGGCTTGCTGTTCTGACCAAGAGTGCGGAGCATGTGGTTGATTTCCGGGGTCTGCGGAACGGAGGGATAGAGATGAAAGTCCCCACTTCCCGGGCCTGATGGATAGCGCATAGCAACCGAACCGGCGCCAGGCGACTCTTCGCCCCACGTATACTCCCAATTCGGCGAGCCCGGGTTACTGGCAGATCCTATATCGAGATTTCCATCAAAGCGTCCGCTGTCAAGCAACACGAGACGGGTGTCATCCAGCGATCGGACCCAGGGCAGAGCGGAGTAGGCCTCACGGAAGACGGGCCCATCTTTGGTCTCGTTCAGCATTCCCCACATAGCCACGCAGGGATGATTGCGGTCGCGCAAGATCATCTCGCGCACCGAGATTTCGTAGCGTTCCTTCATCTTCGGAGAGTCTTTGAGAAGCCAACTGCCTAATGACTCCTCGTAAACCAGCAGACCAAGTTCGTCGCACATATCAAGTTCAAACGGAAACGCAACCCCGTCGAGGAAGCGGATTGTATTAAAACCAGAGCACTTGGCATTAAGAAGGTCGCGCCGTAACAAATCGGAATAACCGATGGGAGGAATGACTTGGCCGAAGGGAACATGGTTCCCGGTGTGAGTGCTGCGCAAAAAAAGGCGCCGCCCATTCAGCCGAAAGAACCCGTTGACGATCCGGAAGTCGCGGAATCCAAAACGAGTCGAGGCTTGGTGCGAGCCCTCAACTCCCCTCGCTTCGACATGGGCATTCAGGCGGTAGAGATGAGGTTGATCGACGTCCCACAATCGATGATGCTCGATTCGAGCCTCGTGGTCGACGACCGTCTGCCCGGGCGGAAGGTGAAGGTCCGAGCTTTGAAACAGGACAGGATCTCCACCACCGGTCTGGGTGACGGAGAAAGACAAACGAGCATCGATCGGACTGTCAGAGTTGTTGTACACCGTGGTCTGTATCCGGACTGCACCCGTCTTCCAATCTGGACGAATAAAAAGGTCTGTGATCCGGAAACTCGGAGTGAGAAGGAGTTCAACCTGGCCGACCATGCCGCCGTAGTCGTACGCCATTCCAATCGAATAAGGAATGACCTTGTTGTGATGTGGGACCTCATTCAAAACAAACCCGTCAATGGGTTGATTGCCCGGATTGACGAC
Source organism: Terriglobia bacterium (assembly GCA_963795245.1). Lineage (GTDB taxonomy): Bacteria > Acidobacteriota > Terriglobia > Terriglobales > Acidobacteriaceae > JAIQFF01. The sequence continues at coordinate 153,669 of CAWCHA010000005.1, forward strand.
ACGCAACGACAACAGATTGCGCTTGCCTGGTTGAACTCCCTTGGTCGCGTCCAGCACAAACGGGGTATCGCCCCCCTCATGACCACCGACATAAGTCGAGTTCAACCAGACGTCAGCTAAATAATCGACGGCATTGAACCGAAGTAGATATCTACCACCAAGGTAGGGATGCTGCTGCGCTTCACACTCCATCCAATACCAGACAACACCATGGTAGGCCGGAAACGTTTCCTGAATGATCGAGGGAACACGTGTGGCTTTTGCGTCAGGCCGCGGTGCTTTGAACCAAGATTGTTCTTTGCCGACGTTGTCTGGGTCGGTCGAAATGGACCACCCTTTATCCAGGAACATTGCCAAACCAGAAGCATCTGAGGTACCGGACAGCGGGTGGTCTAACTTGTTGGCAAATGCTGGTGGAGCGATTGGTTCGAGGAAGGGGGCAGCAATTCCCATCCCTGCACCCGCGCGGCCAGCTAACTCTAAGAAGCGCCGTCTTTGCATGGGTAATCCCTCATCTCAGCCTTATTTGTTCTCCGGTCTTGATTCCGTAAAAGGCGAGTAACTGTTGTCGTTACACTTCGAAGTATCGTGAGATACCAATTGTCAATACTGCGATGATAAGAAGTGCTAATCCAGCAATAAAAGGCCGGTAAGTCCTCGGTTTCATCAGGCGCCACTCTCCTGTGAATAGACCGGCAGCTTGGAAACTTACTGTACTGGTTATCATGTAGACAGCGAAGCCTATCGAGACGCCGAGGCGCCCAAGGAAGGTTGTTCCGCTACTATAGATAGCAATTCCCGCCATCCATAAGCAGGCGCCCACCACAGGATTAATGACTTCCTTGATCCCGCCACCGAAGTTTCCCCAACTCTTGTTCTTGGAAAGCAGATAGACGGCGTAAGACACATTTGTGATCGCCCCTCCAAGTAAAGCAATTGGCCAAACCGCAAAAGGTGTCCACGCAGGTTTGCCACCTTGGCTTTCAGCCAAGCTCATGATGCCGCCTCCGTAGGCGAGAGCGATATTCAGGAGAGAAGCCAGCACCCCCGCGCCGACGGCAATTCCCAAGGTCAATAAATACGCCGTGGTTGTAAAAGACGACTGCCGCATGGCAACTTCTCGTTTGGCGAAACCCGCACCCACGCCTTTTTGCTTGGTCTCCATCTCGCGCAGATAACCGCTCCAGCCGCACAGGGCAGCGCCAATCAACATCGTCAGAACTCCGGCTAGGATCAGTAGGCCGCTGGCCTGAAAGACCATGTCCCTATGCAATGAAACCATTGGAATGATGGTTCCAAATCCTGCACCTACTCCGCTAAGCACCGCGCCCGAGACGGCAAAGCCGAGACGGTGAACGCAGATTCCGGCGCCGAGCTGGGCGAACCCCCAAAATAGTCCGAGGAGAAACGGCAGAACAATCTGGTTTGCTGTCAACGAAGCATAGACATAACTTAAGTGGGGAAGCACGGAGAATGCGAGTCCGAGCGGGAGGATAACCAGGGAAACAATTGAATAGATGAGCCAGAAGTTTTCCCATTTCCATGTCCTCGCCCATTTCAGAGGCCACATGCTGACGCCAATGGTGGCACCTGCTACCACGGTCAATACAAAGCCGGCTAAGTTATTCATATAGACTCGTAAGTGGTAGACCTAATCAAAAAACACTTGTAAAAAGTCCAAATGACGCGCTGGTGACAGTTCTATCACTCTCGGTTTACCGTTTTAGAGGGGCGATTAGCGTATGTCAATCTAGTTCAGCCTATTGAACGAGTACTTGACGTGCTTATCGTCACGTTCGCCACCGTCGCGGTCGCTTGTTGTTGAATATCTCAATAGACTTGTTGCCACGTTCGAGAGCGGGGTTAGAACTGCCTCAACATGTTGCGGGAAGCCGATGACGCTTCATGCGAAAGTTGGTCGGGGATCCGCTTGTGTAGCAATCGAATACGCAGACGCTTTTCCAGACACGATGCAGGAGGATAGCGAATGTGGGCGGCATGGCGACTTCGGCCTTCCGCTTCCCAAGTCAAGAGGAGAGCCTTCCTACCCATCCCCTCACATTCTTTCGTTGAGCATCGGGAGGGTTCTGAAACCAGCGCGCCGTCAAACCCACTTCTCGAAGCTGTCTATGGAAAGTCTCGACGTGCGCTTTCTGGCTGGGCCTACACGACTGTACGCGTGCCAACTCGATACCCGTTCGATTCACGGACCCTATGTGGTTCAACCGGTGCTAGCTCTCGTTCAATAGACAGAACTCTCTTGACACTCCCAGCCAATCCGATCTAAAGGTATGTCGGAATACGAATCAACTGCGGTTGAGCGCTAGTCGTGTAGGGTCCAACACGTCACACACAATTGGGAATTGTTTAGACCTATGAGCAACCATTCGAAATTGGAAGGGAAAAGAGCCCTTGTTACCGGATCAGATACCGGCATCGGCAGAGAAATCGCTCTCGAATTCGCCCGACAAGGCGCAGATGTGGTACTCCATTACTGTCATCATCGAGATGGCGCGCTGACTGCGGCGGAAGAGATCAAATCTTTGGGGCGCCGCGTTGAAGTGGTGCATGCCGATTTCGACGATCTCAGCCAGGCGATCGCGCTTGCAGATCGGGCCATCGAGGCTCTGGGGACCATCGACTGCCTGGTCAATAACGCCGGTATCACTTTCAATAGCCCTTACCTTAAAGTGAAGCCTGAACAATTCGATAAATTGTTCAATGTCAATTTCCGCGCCCAGTTCTTCCTAACGCAGCGAATCGTCGCGAGCATGATGAAGCATGCTGGAGGCGCTATCTGCAATGTAGCGTCAATCCACGCATTCGAAGGGGCGCCGGAGCATTCTGCGTACGCTGCAACGAAAGGGGCCATTGTTGCGCATACCCGAGCTCTCAGTGTGGAACTTGCGCACATGGGAATTCGGGTCAATGGGATTGCCCCGGGCTGGATTGCAGTTGAAAACCACTACAAAGCGATCCCTGGCCTCAACGAAGCGCAGGCCAAACAGAATGCCTATAATACGGTTCCCTTGGCGCGTCACGGAGAGCCTCTGGATGTCGCGAGGCTAGCGGTGTTTCTTTCGTGCGAAGAGTCAGGGTATTTGGTCGGACAGACGATCATCCTGGATGGCGGAACAGCAGCGCTAATGTCCCTCATCTCCGATTTTCGCAGCGAGTCGACAGCACGATTTGGTAGACAGTATCTACCGGCATAGAGCGGTGATGCGCATAGGTTGTTGTGCAGAGCGTCGGGCCGCCCTTGCTCTCCAAGCGGACCGGACAGGCTTTTTATGCCGGGCTAACCCGCTTCGGCGATGCCTCTCGTATGGCTCGTTGTGTTTCCGAGACTGCGTCTCGTCATGACTCTGTGATTTGTCGCCGAGGCCAACGGTTCGGACCGCACATTGATGCCGGGTGAAATTAAGTAGAAACGACGATTAAGGATGCAATCCGGATTCGTGCTTTACGTTCCTCACCGCAGATGTACAACGCCTCCGTTTCTCATTTCTCATTTCTCAACTCTCATCTTGACGGCCATGGAACCATCCTGCGAGGGTAGCGAACTGCTACCCACCGGATTATGGTTTGTGTTCAAAGCATTGAAGCCATATACCGTTGGGGCGGGCGGGCACAGTCGAAGAGATGGCTCACGCCGTGCTTTCTTTCGCCGCACCGGAAAGCGGATACATCACGGGGCAGACTCTGTGTGTCGATGGGGGCTGGAGCGCCGGTGGATTCTTCCGTGACTTCTAGGCACGCGTTCGCCGACAAGCGGGTTCCATCTGTGGATCACGCCATGAGTCTCTTTGAGCTTTTGGCCAACTCGCGGCAAGGTCTCACGTTTTCAGAGTTGAAGCACGAGCTCAATATTCCGAAGAGCACGACGTACTATCTCATCCACACGTTGGTGAGGCGCGGCTACATTGAATGCAGCATCGACGGACGGCACTATTTTCTCGGCTTGCGACTTGCGGACATCGCCACCCCACGAGGTTTTTTGTATAGCCACCAGAAAAGTTCCCAGGCTGCCAGCGAAAGTCCTAAGAGTGTTGTAGACAAGTGAGTTCATATGTTTCAGGCCTTAGACATGAAAGTTCTCATGGTCTTCAGTCGAGACATTCGAGAGCGAGTCAGTAATCGGAATCGTCCGGCGCTACAGTCGATATTTGGAGGAGCAAAATGCGTCGTCGTCGTTTTTTAGAGCTCGTTAGAAGGGGTGGGTCTTTAGGCGTTGCGTCCTCGCTGATTGGAGCTGCCACCCGGCAATCTTTGGCGGACCCGCAAACAGGTGGACACAATCCCGGGGAAGCCCGGGCTATGGGTCATTTTGCGAAGACGCTTTTGGTGCCACTTGATAGCGGATGGTCCATTTCAACAGATCCGAAGAACGTCGGGCGAACGCAGGAATGGTTCCGTGCTCCTCATCCCGAGGCCAAAGCGACGCGCGTCCCTTCTATCATTCAGGAGACGTATCCCGGCTACCACGGAGTCGTCTGGTATTGGCTGGACTTTGAAACCAAGCAGAATCCATGTCCTGGCGGCAGGTACCTGATTCGTTTTAACGCCGTCGACTATCTGGCGCATGTTTGGCTCAATGGCATCTACCTCGGCACTCACGAGGGTGGAGAAACACCGTTCACGCTAGATGCAACGAAGGCTGTGCGCCCGAATGAGCACAACACTCTCTCATTGCGTGTTCTTAATCCGGACAACGATCCCATTGACGGTATCTTGCTGGCGGAAACCCCCCACAGAAACAAAGTTGTCAAGTTTTCCAATGGAAATACGTATGACTATGGTGGAATCATCGAACCCGTGGAGCTGTTATTGGCTCCGGCGGTCAGGATTACTGACCTTTACCTTCGTCCTGATTGGAAAACTGGCCGGGTACACATTCGGACATCTCTGCAAAACTCTCTTTCCAGCCCCAGTAAGGTTCACTTGGAATTTTCTATAAATCAGGCTGGTGTCTATCAGCCTTTTCTGATCGATGCGGTAGAGTCAAAGATATCTGCTGGACAAACGACTATCGATCACGAAGTTACGATAGAAAATCACCGTCTGTGGGATGTTAACGATCCCTGCCTTTACACTCTGAACGTTCGCACGCAGACAGCGGAAGTCGTCGGAACTGATGAAGCCTCAGCCCGTTTCGGATTTCGCGACTTTCGGGTTGTTGATGGCTACTTCCGTTTAAATGGCAGGCGCGTTCTGGTGCGAAGCACACACACGGGAAATCTCGTGCCCGTAGGACAAGTGATACCGCCGCCCGGCTACCCTGATCTTCTCCGACGCGACCTTGTTTACGCGAAAGCTAGTGGTTTCAATACTGTACGTTTCATTTCTGGCGTTGCGCATCCTTATCAACTCGATCTTTGTGATGAGCTGGGACTTATGGTCTACGAGGAAACTTTGGCCAGCTGGCTGCTGAAGGACTCGCCGCAGATGAAGACGCGTTTCGAGAGCTCAATACGAGAGATGATTTTGCGTGATCGCAATCATCCCAGCCTCGTGATGTGGGGTGTACTGAATGAGACCGGCGATGGACCCGTTTTTAGGGAAGGGGTGTCGGCGCTGCAAACCGTCCGTTCGGTTGATGAAACACGATTGGTCCTATTTTCCAGCGGGCGGTTCGAAGGGCATCTGGAAGTTGGATCGGTGAGCAACCCAGGGGGAACGCAATGGGAGGCGGTCTGGGGCAAAGAGGCGCCTGGAGCAAAACACGAGGCCATGGGGGACTTCCAATCGCCCCCGGGTTCCGGTGACTTCCATTTATATCCAAAAGTTCCGCAGTCGCCGGAGGTGAATCAAATGATGCGAACCCTGGGCGAGGGTGGCAAGCCAGTCTTTCTTTCCGAATACGGCATTGGCAGCATGATGGACGTACTCCATGAGGCTCGGATGTACGAGCAGGCTGGCATACGGTCGGACGATGAAGGTTTCGTCCTGTTGCAATCGATGGCCAGGCGCTTTTCGGCGGACTGGTCCCGATTCGGCATGGACGTTGTTTATCCAAATCCAGAAACGATGCTGCGATTGAGCCAGGAGGCGATGGCGCGGCATCGCCTCCTGGGTTTCAACCTCATTCGATCAAATCCAAAGATTTGCGGGTTTAACCTTACTGGCATGCTGGACCATGCCATGACCGGGGAAGGATTATGGCGATATTGGCGTGACTGGAAGCCGGGCGCTTTCGACGCCGTGCAAGATGGATGGGCGCCGGTGCGATGGTGCTTGTTTGTGGAGCCCGCGCACACCTATGTAGGACGACCTGTCAGCCTGGAGGCGGTGTTGGCTAATGAAGATGCAGTGCGGCCAGGGGAATACCCCGTTCAATTCCGCGTTTGGGGTCCTGATGGGGCTGCATGGACACGAGACACGCAAATTTCTGTTCCCGAGGAAAAAGCCGGCGAAGATGGGCCCCTCGCGTTGCCGGTCCTGAAAGAACAAGTCATTCTGAAGGCGACGGCGGGGACCTACAAGTTAGTGCCTTTTATCCCGAACGGTATTGCTCCGCCCGAGACATCGTGGGAGTTTTATCTTTCCGATCCTGCATCTCTGCCACACGTGGGCCGCACAATCGCAACCTGGCATTTGCCTGCCAGTGTCGAATCGTGGCTGACCTCGAAAGGAGTCACCGTTACGCCTCTGAAAAGCACGCATCTGGAAGAGCGTAGCGTGATCCTGGTAGGCGATGTTTCCAACAATCCGCCCCCAGCGAGCGACTGGAGAGAACTTGCGACACGCATGGCGACCGGAAGCACAGTCGTCTTCCTCTCCCCGAAAGCATTCGCGCAAGGTCCCCAATCGACTGCCTGGTTGCCTCTGGCGAACAAAGGTCATCTATACGAGTTCCACGATTGGCTATACCACAAGGAATGTGTAGCCAAGCGGCATCCGGTGTTTGAAGGTCTTCAAGGAGAAGGGATCCTGGACTTTTACTACTACGGACCTATGATCCCCACCTATTTGTTCGATGGACAGGACGCTCCATCGGAGGTCGTGGCGGCGGCGTTTGCGGCCGGTTACTCAACGGCAGGCGGATATGCATCCGGAATTTTGTTGGGCTCCTACAAATTTGGCACAGGGCAGTTCCTGCTGAATAGCTTTCCGATCCTGGACCATGTGGACAAGCATCCTGTCGCGGATCGGCTGTTATTGAACCTGATTCGATATGCCTCCGAGAATGCCACCGGTGCATCAAGCGCTCTACCGCCAAACTTCCAGGTGCGGCTGAAAGAGATCGGCTACACGGACTGAGATGTCGATGTATTGTTGCAGATCACGATGAAGTAACGAGGTACGCGAATATCCGCCTTTTGCCACAAGTCGGATGTTTGGCGTAGCGGCTGTATTGCGGTGTTAGGCTCAGAGGATCGATGGAGTCTTTCCCCTGTCCCGTTTTTCTTGAGCGGTTTGGCGAGAGGGAAGCGCCGGTTCAGAACTTCGTCCTGCTGGTCGTAAAGGCTTCGGCATAGTCGATGAATTCCCCCGCCTCGTCCTCTTTTTGCCACTGAAACACGTCGGGGACGCCAAATCTGGTCGACACCACGGACAATTTCAGCTCACTTCTGGTTCGCTTTGCTTTGGGCGAAGCGAGGTGCTTTGGTTTGTGCTCGCGCGTTTCGCGTTCTGATGGCGGTTCCGCGAGTCGTCGGGCCAATTCGTGCTTATTGTGGGTGGATGGGATTCTCGGTAAGCGTTGTGGCCAAGAGGTCGTCGCCGGCTAGTCGGGCGCTTACAAAACGTTCGTCCCGAATTGCCGCCTCTACAGCACCTATTAGATCCCGTCCGGCATCAGACTTGACGACGTAGCCGGTCGCCCCTGTGCTTAACGCCTCTACGGTGATGTCCGGAGAATAATTTTCGGTCAGAAACACAATTTTGGTTTTTGGCGCCGCTCGGAGGATTCGTCGAGCGGCTTCGATGCCATTTAACTTCGGAAGACCGATGTCGAGGACAATCAACTGCGGTTGCAGTTGTTGGGCTTTCTGAACGGCTTCCAATCCGTCAGAACTTTCTCCGATGATTTCGAATTTGAGCGCATTCTCCAGCGCCGAAGATACGAAATGTCGCCAAGCTTCGAAATCATCTACGGTCAGAACGCGGACGGATGGCATCGTGGGCCCCACGAGCGGTGTAATTTGCAACCTTCCAAAGATGCTAAAAGAGGGATTGGAGGTTGTTTCTGTTCGCTCTCGCACTGAAGTACGGTTTTCCGGCCCCGGTGGATTTACTGACACGAGCCCCCTATCAAGAACTAACCGTTCCGTTCACATTTCTCGAACCGTATCCTGCTGTACCCGTCTTTCTTTGCCGTCTTTCTTTACCGGTGGAATGGATAGCCGTTGGCCAGGGCCTTCTCCAAGTCGGCGTCGTGCCCGTAGAGATCATCGAAAAAATGGATGGACCCGTCTTCCTCGGCGTATGCAGCCGTGACTGAAGTCCCGCCTGGTCTGCGAAAACAACTGCTGGGATGGCATGCTGTGCAGGTAGACGTTGTACTCATTAGGAAAGATCAGCTTCACCAGGCCGAGCGCATTCTTCGGGCCCGGCTTCTGCCGCACTGCGAGCTTACCGGCGCGCAGTTGCTGGAGGACCTCATCGCTGATAGCCCTGAGGTCACGACTTCTCCTTTATGCGTGGAAAAGAAAAACATACTGCTGGATCTGGGCGGAAGCTGCTTGCGCAAGGTCGAGTTGTCGGAGTGGCATCCTCACTGTAAGTTTTGCCAGTTTAACCGGAATGCAACTCCTCTAGTCTGGTTCAAAGCCCTCGAAATGATGCGGCAATCGCATGAACACTGCAACCGAAAGACCGGCATGGTTCATCCTCACCCGGCACTGGGTAAGTCTGCTTGGACTCGCGTTGGTGGGGACCTCACTGATTTCCTTGCTTTTCGTCCTGCCGCAGCAGATTCGCGGGCACGTCGACAATCCCTACATTGGAATCGTGGTGTTTCTGATTCTCCCGGTCATCTTCTTTACCGGCCTGGCACTGATCCCGATCGGGATTTTCCTCAGCAAGAGGCAGATAGAGCAGGGATTGGAAGCGCCCACGTTCGACCGAAAGATAGCGTTGCGGCGCATCGCATGGTTTTTCGGTTTGACGACCGTCGCAAACCTGCTGATCGGCACTCAAGTCACTTACCGCGCTGTCGAGCACATGGAGACTCCTCAATTTTGCGGGGGAACCTGTCACACGATGAAGCCGGAATTCGCGGCTTATCAGAACGCGCTGCATTCCAGGGTGGAGTGCGTCGAGTGCCACGTTGCGCCCGGCGCCGGTGGATGGTTCAGTAGTAAGAAAAACGGACTTCGCCAACTGGTGGAAACGGTGTTCAACACATACCATCGGCCGATCCCTTCCGCTATAGAGACCGGCCGGCTGATTCCTTCTTCCGAAACCTGCGAGAACTGTCATTGGCCGCAAAAGCTCTCCGGCGTGCGCCTGCGCGTAATCAGCCAATTTGCGGACGATGAAACCAATACGCGCTCGGAGACCCTTCTGACCATGATGGTGGGCGGGAATCGTCTCGCGGGCATTCACGGCTCGCATTTTGGCCCCGGTGTTCACATTCGTTTTGCGGCCGCGGACTCAAACCGTCAAACCATTCCGTGGGTCGAATACCGGAATACAGACAAGGGTGAGACCAGCACATTTGCCGTCAGCGACCAGGCGCCCGCGGCGATCGACGCGATGCCGAAATTTGAAATGCAGTGCGTGGACTGTCATAACCGCCCGACGCACACGTTCGATCTGCCGGAGCGCGCCATGGATAAAGCGCTCGCGCTGGGGAATATCTCCGCCGGGCTGCCCTTCATCAAGAAGAAGAGCGTGGAATTGCTCAAAGCGGAATATCCCTCGAGCGAGGAAGCCGCCAGGAAGCTGCCGGAAAGCCTGACGCAGTTTTACCAGCAGAGTTATCCCGAGGTGTATGCCCAGCGCGGTGAAGATATTCGCCACGCGAGTCAGGCGGTACTGGCGATTTACAACCGCAACGTGTTTCCCGACTTGAAAGTAACCTGGGGCACTTATCCGAATAATCTGGGCCATACGGATTTTCCCGGCTGCTTCCGGTGTCATGACGGATCTCACAACGCGGCTGACGGTAAAACGATTTCTCAGGACTGCACTACGTGTCACGAGACCTTAGCGATGCAGGAAGCTTCGCCAGAAATTCTAAAGACGCTCGGGATTGCGGAGCGATTGTCGAACCTGCAAAAACCATGACTTGAGGCATTCGGCAAAAATTGCCGGAATGAAATTCAATTTTTGAAGGAATGAGGAGGCAAAACATGAATCATAAACGGCTACTTACTTTGTGTGCGGTAGTCCTTTTCGCACTGGGAACGTCGTGGGCGGCGGACGATGGAGCGAGCCTGTACAAGTCCAAGTGCGCAGGCTGCCATGGTGCGGGCGGCGAGGGCAAGCCGGCCATGAAGGCCCCAGCGTTGAAAGGAACGAGCCTGGATGCGGCTCAAATCGTCGACCATCTGACCAAGGGAGAAGCGACCAGCAAGCCGCCGCACAACAAAGGAATCTCGGGGTTGACGGCCGAGAAGGCTAAGGCAATCGCAGACTACGTGAAAGCGCTGTAGGCGCTCACCAAGGACAGGGGCGGCGGTCGTGGCGCTGACATCGCCGCCGATGCGACTGTGTGGCTGAAATCGGGCGGTGTTGTGCCCCGGATAGCGGTGCTTAAAGTGAGGTCAAAATCGTGAAGCTCATACCAACGCGTATGCACCTTGCCGTCTCCGGGTTCGTGGCGTTGTTGCTTGTCGCGCTTGGGCTGCCGCTCATGGCTCGCAAGCAACACGAGAGTGCCGCGCCTGAGGCGAAGTCGACGGCACAATACGTCGGGACCGACGTCTGTATGACCTGCCACGAGGACCTCTACAAAAAGAATTTCGAATCTACACCGCACTTCAAGACGACGCTTGATGGCGGCCACGGGTGCGAATCGTGTCACGGCCCCGGATCGGAGCACGTGGAAGGGGGCGGCGACATCACCAAGATCATCCGCTTCGTGAATCTTTCAAAACAGGAAGTCAACAATCGGTGCATGAGTTGCCACGGCGAGAATATGAAGCAGCGGCACTTCTCGAGTTCAGCGCACGCCAACAGTGACCTGAGTTGTCTGGACTGCCATTCGCCGCACAAGGCCAAAGAGCCGCAGCATCTGCTGGTCAACTCTGAACCGCAGCTCTGCTACGGCTGTCACGTCGCGCAGAAGGCCGATTTCGCAAAACCCTATCACCACCGGGTCAATGAGGGTCTGGTCCAGTGCGATGACTGCCACAACGTGCACGGCACGACTACATTGCGCCAGGTCAAGACTTTACCTAGCGGCGACGCAGCCTGCTACAAGTGCCACGCCGACAAACAGGGACCGTTCGTGTACGAGCATGTTCCGGTCAAGACCGAGGGTTGCAGCTCGTGCCACACGCCGCATGGATCGACTAATCCGCGCATGCTCCGCGTAAGCCAGGTGAACCTGCTGTGCTTGCAGTGCCATTCGTTTCCGGCGATGGGGCCCGCCGGTCCCGGGCACAATCAGTCCACCAAGTATCAGGCCTGCACGATGTGTCATGCGGCAATCCATGGTTCGAACGCCAGCAATGTGTTTTTCAGGTGAGGCTGTTATGACGATCCAGCCACGGACTACAAGTGTCGACGCCACAGTCTTAATTCGTAACCCGGTTCGTACCGCGGTCCGAAGGTCACAACGCGCGCGCAATGCGCGTACTTGTTCCCGGGCACTACGTTTTTTACTCGTCGCTGGCTGGGTGCTGGGGTGCAGCATGTTCACCTGGGGGCAGACGCCGACTGAAAGCGCGGCTCCGCCGACACCACCAGCCGACGAAGAAGTCAATTTTGGCGGATATCGCGTACACCAGTCGATCGAGGTGGGCTATCGGCATAACGACACCACCGGCAGCGAGGCGATGTACAGCACGCTGGTGAACCAGCAGACCGGGCCGCGCCTGCTTGAGCAGTCACTTACCATGCAATCCACGAATCATGACGGTTTACTTTTTGACAATCTGTATGTAACCAGCTTCGGATGGGGCGGCGAACCCAACAACGCCTTCCGCCTGCGCGCCGACAAGAACAAGCTGTTCGACTTCCGCAGCAGCTTTCGCAGGGACCAGAACTTTTTCGATTATGACTTGCTGGCCAATCCGTTGAATCCTTCAACTTCAAGCCCGACGATCCCAGTTGATACCTCGCCGCATTCTTTTTACACGACCAGACGTTTCAGCGACGTCGACCTGACACTGTTGCCGCAGTCGAAAGTCACGTTCCGTGTTGGGTATTCGCATAACAACATGACGGGTCCTTCATATAGCAGCGTTCACGAGGGAACCGACGCGCTGCTCTTCCAGAACTGGAATACGACCTTGAATTCGTATCGCTTCGGCGCCGATTTCAAGCTTTGGCCGCATACGGTTGTCAGCTATGACCAATTCCTTGACTACTACAAAGGTGACACGAACTGGAATCTGGCTCATTCCGCGCCGGCGTTGCTGCCCGGCGGAGAGACAGTAGAACTCGGTCTGCCCATCGATACGGTGAACGGCACTCCCTGCAAACTGACGCCGCCTTCAACCGCCCTGATCGACCCCACCGGCACCCTCACGAACCTCGCCTGTAGTTCCTATTTCGGCTACAACCGCCAGGACCGGATTCGAACCTCGACTCCCACGGAGCGCCTCAGCTTCCGCAGTCAGGCCATCGACCGGCTGGAGTTGACCGCCTCGTTCGCCTACAGCAAAGCGGACATGGACTCGGACTTCAATGAGTTTTTTAATGGCCTCAGCTCGCGAAACGGGACCCGGCAAACCACAGTTACAGGTCCGCCGCACGCGACCCGGGTATCGAATGTCGTCGACTTCTCCGCGACGTTTCACCTCACTCACAGCATTCGCATCGTCGACACATTCCGCTACTGGGCGTTCCGTATCCCGCAGGAGTTCGCCTCCACCGAAACTGATTGGAATATCCCATTAAACGGCGGTTCTTGCACGCCTCCAACATGCTCGCTGCTGATACCGATCTCCGGTACGGTTCCCACCGCGTCGCAAGATCTGACAACTTCTTCGTTCAACCAGAACTGGAAACGCAATCAGGCCGACCTCATTTGGGAGGTGAACAAGCGCATGGGGGTTCGCGCCGGCTTTCGCTACGGAAGCCAGACGTTTACTCAAATACACGACTTCACTACCAATGATGTCGACGTCATTCCGGTGAACGAATATACGGGTTTGTTCGGTTTTTGGGCTCGGCCTACGGACCAACTGCGCTTCAACTTCGATCTGGAACAGGCCAACTACAGCAATACCATCGTGCGAATCGGACCGCGTAAAGAAGGTCGCTATCGAACTCAGGTTACTTATACCCCGAAGCCGTGGGCGGTGCTGGGCGGCAACGCCAATCTTCTGGAAACCTCCAACAACGATGCGCTGACCAGGTTCGACGGCCACAACCGCAACTACGGGCTGACGGCGTCGCTGTCTCCCAGGGAGCGCCTGGGATTCGAATTCGCGTACAACTACAGCGACTACAAGCAGAACGCCTTCATTTGTTTCAATGACACGCCACCCACCGGGGTCACCTTGCCGGTCGTCAACAATGCCGGAGATTGCACGCAGAATATCAATCCCAACAACCCCTACAATGACAGCGGCAACCCGCTCCTGACTTCCGGCTTTTACACGAACACGACACACTATGGAATGGGAGCGATTCGGGCCCAGATCGTTCCCCGGCTAACCGCGCACGTGGGATACAGCATCAGCAGCGTCAGCGGAACAACGCCGCAATTCAACGTGCTACAACCGTTGGGTCCGCTCTCCTATAACTACCATCAGCCGCTGGCCGATCTCGCCTTCGATATTGGACACAACGTCACGGCAAAAGCAGGATGGAACTACTATCAGTACGGAGAGAAATCCTTCGTAGGGCCCACTGATCCGCGCTACTTCCATGCCAACAATGCCACCGTCTCGCTGCTCTGGGCATTCTGAAGCAGAGCAGATCTGGTCCGGTTGCACAGAGGACGCGCTGGCGCGATTGCGCGCGAGCGATGCCGGGGCGGAGAAACCCAGCCGCGGCTGCTGGTAGTTGACACAGTGGCGTCGATCAGCATCTCGTCTGACTATCGTATGCAGCGAGGGTTTCCTGGATTCGCCGCAATGATGGCCTGGGGAAACTTGAATTCGACGTTCGCCCCATGATGAACAAAAGCATTTGCCTGATTGCCATTTGTGTTCTCTCGTTCGGTCCATCAGCGGCCGCGCAAAGCCAGGAACCATCAGCTCCAGAGCAGGGATCGAACCCGGTCGGCAAAGGAGTTGACTACCTTCTCAACTATCTCAACATGGCCGGCACCACCAAGGCCAGCGACTTTCATCCATTGACGCAGCGCGAGCGAACCTCTCTGTATTTCAAGACCATGGTGAACCCACTGGGTTTTGTCAAAGCCGGATTCTCCGCGGGAATCGATCAATGGAACGACAAACCTGAAGAGTGGGAGCAGGGGGCTTCGGGTTATGGCCAGCGATTTGCCAGCATCCTGGGAACGTATTCAATTCAGCGCACCGTGACATTCGGCCTGGCCAGCGCACTCCAGGAAGACAATCGTTATTTCAATTCCGGCAAGACGGGCTTCTGGCCCCGGGCTGGGTATGCCCTGTCAAGCAGCGTGCTGGCTCGCCATGACAATGGAAGACGGTATGTGTCAATCTCCGAACTGGGCGGAGTGGCTGCGGGTGCTTTTCTGTCCCGCACCTGGCAGCCTCCGAGTCAGCACTCCGCAGGAGATGCGGCGGTCAGTTTCGGCATCACTATGGCGAACAACATGGCATTCAGCGTGGTGAAAGAGTTTCTTCCAGATCTGGGGCGCGCGATCGCCAAAAAACGGAAAAAGCGCTAGAGCGGGATTGTGGAGTCCGCGGGACTCGAATCAGAATCGCAGTATCGTGCCCACGAATACTTCACCCTGAGAAACGGCGTTACCGCCGGCGTGAACAACGCAACCCGAACCGCAAATGAAAGCCACATTCGGGTCCACGAAAATCGGCAACCATTCGGCTTGAATCTTGAAGCCGAGATGGCGGCTGGCGTAGAACCTGATCCCGGTTCCGAGTCCAAATGAGAAACGCGTAAAGCTGATGTTGGTATTGCCGGAAATATGCGTGCCGCCCACGCTAGCCAGCACGAACGGTCTGGCCCATGCCGCCCACTCATCGATATCGAACTCATGGCTGAAGTCTCCATGAAACTGATCGAGGATCACCCGTTGCCGTGGGGGCTGAGGTGTGACGTCCTCCGCATGGACGTACGAGTCCTGCCTTGCCCAGCGTATTTCGACCAGGTCTCCTTCACTTTTGAGCCGCATACCCAGCGAAGCCCCATAACTCGGGCTCGCGTCGAGTACGACGCGAGGGTTCGTCCCTGTGACATGGGGGTCAATCGGAAAGCTCATGCTGGTTCGATAACCGACGAATGGAGTGAAATCAAAACGCAGCGGCTTTGGTTCCGGCTGCTCCTGGGCGATCACAGCGGGGGCAAGGGCAATCACCAGCATGGCGACGAGAACGAGCGCATTGATTATTTTTCTAGCCAATTCCGTGCGACTCCGGTTTCGATTTGAGGATCTCCAAATCCTTTATGAGCTCACGCCAGGCCTTCGAATTCCGCTTGGTCGCGAAAGGCTTCTCGAGATCGCCGTAGTAAAAGAGGAGGTCCCGGCGTAATGCGTCCGAGACCGGTTTGCCGTTCGTCTCGTTGAGTAACTTGGCGTAAGTTTCGTCGGCGAGTCGATAAGTGGCTGCTCCGGTGGCTGACCCGGTGTCAAGGTTGTCGTTGGGCAATTGCAGTCGGCCTTCCCGTTGCGCAAGCAGCAGGTTTCGATAGGCGTCCAGGGTTTCGTTGAAACTGTGCATATACAGCTGTTCAACGGCCGGTGTGGGCGGATGAAACGCGAGGCCGCTGAACGGACCGATTTTAGGTACCAGTCGCAAGAAAAATGCCTTGACGCGCGCGCCGAAGCCCGGCTTTTCATAAACATGGCCCCAGTCCTTCCGGTACCCCGAGCTTGAGATGTTGTAGATGAATTCCGTTTTAGTCTCGCTAGGGTGGCTGTTCTGAATCTCATCTTTCTTGAGGTGCCATGCCACTTTGGTCATGCGTGGAATGACGGTTGAAACAGCATGGCGATAGCTGCCGATGGACAGATCTTCCGCGCCGAAGACGCTCGACATGTCGAGCGAATATGTTCTGGCAAATGCTCTCTCCAAAACCGGCTTTGAAACTTCGAAGCCGATGAAATCATGGTAGGCCTTGGGCGCGTAGTTTCCTTCGGCAACCTGGTCGACATCGAACCCGTACTCCACCTTCATGTGCGCGGACGGCTTTTCCTGGTAGGTAACGACGGGACCATATTTCTTTGCCAGTTCGGGATACATGATTGCAACTGCCCGGTTGGTGCCCAGTTGGTGGCCGGAGGCGTCGGCAGCGTAGTGCGCCAGAGCGCCCAGTGCGAACGCGTAGTCATCCAGATTCTTAGACTCTTCGATCAAAGCAATTACAAAATCACCACTTCGGACATAGTGCGTCAGGTCGCTGAAGAACCGATTGCCAAACGGATAGTACCCCATGTCCTGGATAATCGCGCCACCGTAAGCGTAAGCGTGAGCGTGAAGCAGTTCGTCCGGCGTTGCGGAAGGGAAGCGGCTCAACAGCAGGGGCACGATGTCATCCTTCCACGCTGCATCGATAATCGCTTCATGCGTGAGGACGGAATAGCCCGCACAAGCGAGGGCGCTGAACACTCCCAGGAGAAGTCCGACAATCCGAGGCCCGGACACTGCTAACAACCTGGATCGACTACGCGCCGGCATTGTGTTCTTCGCTTCCTTTCTGGGTTTCGGTTATGGAATTCAGACAGGAATCTCCTATTGGTATTTCTGCAAGACCGGTCAAATACGTGGGATTGCCAGTGTCCACGATGGTCGTCACGAACTGCACCCGGTGCCACTGTGAAAACTGCCAGTATGCGGCACACCCCCCCGGAACCCCGCATACAGAACGGGCTGGCGGCACCAACCCCGGCGATGGAGCAGCCCCCGCTAAGGAGAACCTATGAACGTCAATCTCAGTGCCATGATGCAGACTGCAATCACCATATTGACAACTGTCTGGTTGAGACTTCTGGGTGCGATTGCGATCTGGATTGTTGGCCGGTGGCTGATCGGCCTTGCGCTTCGCAGGATCGGGGGCTCTGACAAAACAAAAATTCGATCCCACATTGATCCGAACGTGTTGGCAGCGCCTGCGCCCGATGTCGAGATACTGACGTTCAACCTCTCCGGATCAGTGCTCGCGGTACGTCCGTACTGTAGTAACCAGCATTACTGGCAGGTGTATTTCGATACAAACCGGTTGGTCAGCGATGCCTTGACGCAGGCCGGCTTCCCGGTTCCCGAGCAGCATTATTCGGTGCGCGGATCAGATGACCTCAGTCTGGCCAGGACAGCGTAGTCGGAGCGCCAGATTAAAAGCTGAAAGAGAATTTTTGGTATCGGGTGTCTCCACGGCAATCTCGTCGCTATCAATTTCTTCGCAATCAATGTTCGCCGCAATAACGGCAAATACGATTGTTGCCTCACCTGTTCGAAGAGGCGCGCGACTGTAAGGTCTTACAGTATCCATGTTTCTCAGTGTCAGGTTATCTATCTTCGTGCTGACGCCTGATTTTATGGTGTGTAGGGCAAAACGAGTAGCCGCTGGGAAATCAGAACACGTAACCCAGGCCTGCGGATTGACTGCCCAGAAAAAATAGACTCTTCACGACGCAATTCACTCTGAAAAACATCTTCGCCAACTTTAAGGGACCATCGAAATGCCTTGTAAGTCGTGCCAGTCTCAGACTCAACGCACTTTCAATGGGGAAATTGCGATTCACTCTCGCGGCCTCATCGGTCTGGACAAGCCCATCGTGTGGGTTTTTCCAAAGCTTCTGGTGTGCATGGATTGTGGCTTCACGGAATTTGAAATCTCCGAACCTGAACTACGAACACTGGCTGAGATCGATTCGACAGGTGTTTAGCTCACCGGGATTGAACGTGTTTAGTTGGGTTGAGCGGTGGGATTCTTGGACATTGATCTAGTAACCTCCCGTTCATCAACTGTCAATCTATACAGCAGTCAATCGGGAAGAACTATTAGTAGGATTCAAACGTTCGCTTCAGATCGGTTTGCCCCAGACACGCTATGCAGCTTCCGGTTGGAGCTGTGAGTGACAACCAACTCAACCAATCTAGAAATCGCGGCATCTTGTACAGGCCTTACCGTGACGCAGAGCATACGGTCGATACTCATTGTCGGCAGCATCGCCTTTCTGGTTTTTGCGACTGGGCCCCGCGCAGTTGCGCAAGAGGACCTGGCCGGCAATGAACTCGGGTCCCCTTTACCATTCTCAAGCTCTTCCCGCAGGACGCTGGATATGAAAGGGAGCGCTTTTGCTCCGTTCATCACCCCGGCGCCGTCACCACCCAGCGGAGTGGATTGGCATCACCTCTTTTTGAGCTCGTTCGCCTTTCTGGCCATCGAGCATTCTTTCCGCGTTGCGACCGAGCAAGGAACGAGAGAGGGCTTCGGAGGCTCCTACATTGGCGGCTATGCGGCGTCGCTCGGCAACCTCCACGGATGGGCGGATGGCGATCCTTTTCTGGTGAACTACATCGGTCATCCGATGCAGGGTTCGGTCGCGGCGTTTATATGGCAGCACAATGACCGAGCTTACCGGGACGTCGTGTTCGGAAAGAACGAGCGTTATTGGAAGGCCAAACTTCGGGGTGCCGCGTTTTCCTACTTGTACAGCGTGCAATTTGAGATTGGTCCACTCAGTGAAGCCTCGATTGGCCACATCCAGGCTCAGTATCCAGAGCAGGGATTCGTCGATCACGTCGTCACTCCGGTGATAGGTTTGGGATGGACCATCGTCGAAGATTCGCTGGACAGGTACGTCATTCGTAACATCGAAGCTCACACAACCAATCCTTATTATGGTGCTCTGGCACGCGGCCTGAATCCTTCGCGGGCGTTTGTCAACCTCATCTCAGGCGAGTATCCATGGCATCGCGAGGATCGCCCGAGTCCCTTCCGTCGTTACCGTGAGGGTCTGGCAATGTCGGCGGAGAGAGAACGAGAAACCAGGCATGTCGAGGTGCACCCGCCTCCGGGAGTTCCCCCGTTTGAGTTGTCGATGACTCCGAACTTTCGTCAATACATCGGCAAAGGTTCTGACGGGTGGTGTGTCGGCGGCGGGGCCGCCGCCGCTCTGCGACTGGCTGCCGATTGGCAAATTGTTGTCGACGTCAATGGTTGCAAGTTGCTTGGTCTGAAGCCCAACCTCACTGGAGATTCGCTCAGCTATATGACCGGTCCGCGCTGGACCCCGCAGATTTCGAATCGCTGGACGCCCCACGCACAGCTGATGGTTGGGGGGAATAAGCTCACGCAGGAACTGACCGACCCCGAACTGCGAAGCGTATTGATCGCAGCTGCCACACCGACAACTGACATGAACGACCTGCACGCAAAATACACCCAACACTCCGAAACCAACGGCTTTGCCTTGTCGGCGGGAATGGGCGTGGATTACAAACTCAATAATGCACTCACCATTCGAGTGGCAAGCCTGGACTATACCCGTTCATGGACGAGTGATTTGAGCGGAGTCAGCTACCAGCGGGGAATGGAGTTCACTTCTGGGTTTGTGCTGCGCATGGGTACCTGGTAAAACGTCGGCGCATCGCTCGAAAAACATTATTACTACGAGTGATCGCGATCATTCTGTGCCGGTCGGCCTCATTTAGTCTTATTCGAGTTGAAGGCATGCGCGCCGGGTCCGACGAGATTGTGGGAAAGACATCCCAACCTGGCAGCTCCCCACATCCCTGACGGTACGGCGGCTTTCATTCTCTTCTTGGTGCCGGCAACGGTGGCAATACGTTTTCAACCTCAGCCAGGCGCCGAATCGCAAGGCGAATGATCTGGATCATTCCGAGCCCCAATTTCTCACGGAGGCGGTGAATTACAAGAAGGTCGGCCTCCGTAAATCGGACGGTTGTTGATTTGAGTCGGTCACCTGTGGGCATCGTTTTTCTGTTTTACATAACTTAACAACGGTACGTCGTTGCTGAAGAGCAATAAAGAATTCTCGACAGCCGGACGGTATTGTGGCGATATCGAATTGCGATGAATGTCTGTCGCAAAAGTAAGAACAGGGTGAGATCGTATATAGGTAAAGTCGTGCAAATATGATCCTATGCGCTTTGATCGTTACGGCCCTCAACCTTAGCGCCGCACGCATAAGAAGAGTTTCGCCTGGAGAGAGACTTACCAAGATGTCTCATATAGGTATGAGTTGCAGTTCCGAAATATGCCAGTGCTCGTATTTCCTGGACAGCGTTCAGGGCGGGATGAACGGCCACATCTTCCAGCAAAACTGTGCCGAACATTCAGCCATTCATTCCCGCTGACGCGTGACGGGTTGCAAATCGCGACTTGGACAATCAGTCCATTTCAAATCCTATGTAGATCATTCGGCCATCACGCTCTACTTGCAGGACAACGGGATCTCCCGAATTCAGCTTGTCAAGGCTGGCCCGCAACTGGTCAACGCTGGATACGTCGTCCAGGTTCACCGCGTGGATGACATCGCCGGCATTGAGATCCACGCCAAATCTTCGCTGAACCGTTCGGGCGGCGATGATAATGACGCCCGCCGAAGACTGCACAGGCGCCGCGAATGATGGTGAGGGCCGCTGGCGCACATCTGCGCAGAGCAGCCCCAGCTTGGGCACGACCGAAGTGCCGCGATAATGGGAATCGTTCCGCTCTACGAGGTCAGCAGCCTTCAGCGTAATGTGCAGCGTGATTGGTGTTTGGCCACGGAAGCCGGTGAGTTCAACGGCATCCCCTGGAGACGAGTAATACATCGCAGTGGTCAGATAGGGGAGGCTCTGGATCGGCGTGCCATTGAACGCGAGTATCAAATCATGCACCCGCAGGCCAGCCCTTGCCGCAGGCTCTCCGGCAGTGACCTCCAAGGTGACGATGCCGTCGGTTCTAGACAGCTTCAAACCAGCCGCCAGAATGGGAGTTACATCCTGAAAGGCCGCGCCCATTTTGCCGTGGAGGACCGATCCGTTCTTGACGATTTGCTCGTAGAAGAATCGGACCATCTTACTTGGAATCGCGAACCCGAGGCCTTCGTTGCCGCCTCCCGCCGTAATGATAAAAGTGTTGATTCCCACGAGCCTTCCATCGATATCAACCAGCGGTCCCCCGCTGCTGCCGGCGTTGATTGCGGCGTCGGTCTGAATCAGCAGAAGGGGGTTCAGTTCGTCAACCTGCCGCTCGACAGAGCTAACGATCCCCATTGACACTGAATTCTTGAGCCCTCTGGGACTGCCGAGAGCAATCACGAGTTGACCTTCCTGGAGCGCGCTGCTTTCCCCGAAATCCATCGCGGGGAGATCGTGTGCATCGACCTTCAGGACCGCGAAATCGGCCTCCTGAACACTGCCTACGATGGACGCCTCGAGAATGGTAGCGGCGGTTACCGGAGAAGAATTCAAGGTCGGATGCGCGCTCCCGCCCAGGGTTACCTGGATTCGGCGTGCACCGTCGATGACGTGGAAGTTCGTGACAATGAACCCGCTCGGATCCACGATGACTCCAGAACCGATGGTCGCAGAGACGCCATCGGTCTCCTCGCCCGAAGCGCGAATCTGGACCACTGCCGGCGACACCTTCGCGACCATCCGTTGAAGTGAACCGTTCAACTCATGCAGTAAGTCGTGCGTTTCTTGCGGGTTCTGCGCTCGGCAGAGTGGGCCGAATGAAAGAAAGGCCAGATAAGCGATCGTGGTGAGTGTTCTTGGGCGGCTCATGGTGGCCTCTGACGCTCTTGATTATCATGCCGAATTCGCGGGCGCCACTGACAGTGTTGACAGCAATCGGGCTGGAAAAAGCCTTTCCAGCGCAGGAACTCAACGATATGCTGGGATTGAAAGTTGTCTTAAAGGGGGTTGTTCAGCTCTCCTGGTTCACAGGGGGAATATCCTCACGAGACCCAGTTCACAAGATATTCACAGAAAGAAATTCGCTTTGGAATAGTAAACTCTGGCCGAACTTACATTGCGAGAGGGACCATGACATTCGCAGAAAACAGTGGCAGTGAGCAATCGTCTCTGGCGCTTCGACCTGTGGACCGCTTGACGCTTGGATTGATTGGAACCGGGGTGATATTCGCTTCGCTCGGTCTTGGCGAGGCGGTATACCGATTCGTTTTCCTGGACTTTGATGGAGCAACCGATCGCCTTCCAATCGAGATGTTGTTCGGGCTCGCTTTCGCCTGGATCGCCACCAAACTGGCCAGAAGGATCTATCAATACCGAATGGAAACGTCCGCGAGAATCAGGCTCCTTCGAAATCGCAACTACAAGATTCGTCGCGCCGTAGAAGCAATCGCCCCGATGCCATATCCGCGCAATCTCCAGGCGATCCGGGTGATTCGTGAAGAGGTTGACCGAATTGAAAGGGTATTGACCGAGATCATACCGCAGTAGCCGCACCAAACCCATCGCACGGGCCGTGAAGTGCCAGAATCCACGCCGGAAATCCCCTCTACTGATTGAGAGGACAACAGCGACGTGCAGCTGTCAAAACTGACAGGCTGCGCGGCGTATGTGGTTCCTTTGTGCGATAGCTATTGTGGGTTCCTTCTATGGCCACAATCTCAGTCAGACTATTCAACCAACCTCAGCCCTCGTCATTTATTGGGAGAAGCGAGTGATCACGAATCTTGTCGCATCGCTGCGGCAGCATCCTGAGCTCGCAGTGTTCCTGACGCTCGCCCTCGGATTCATTCTGGGGCGCGTGCGCATTGGAACGTGGGTCTTCGACACCGTTGGGCTCGCGGTCTTCATTGGCGTCGTTGGATTGAACGCTGGTCCCAGTTTTGTCACGGGCCTGCGCGTCACGAGGCCGAGCCTTCTCCTGGTGGGTTTCATCGCCGTAATACCGCACGTGGTGGCGCTCCTCTCCGGACGCTACGTGTTGAATATGAACCCGGTGATTCTGTTCGGCGCCTGCGCCGGTGCGGGAACCGTAACCGCAGCCCTTCGGGCGATTCAGAATGAAGCCGGGAGCAAGCTGCCGGTACTCGGGTACACGGTGCCGTATGCTGTCGGCAACATCCTGCTGACCGCGTGGTGTCCGGTCATCGTGATGCTTACACGGTAGTGATGCTCCGCAGTCAATCTGACAGTTCTGACAGTATGACGGTCTTCCTTACTTCTCATAAGCTAGCCATATTGCAAGGATTTGCGTCTTTCCACTCGAACCGCTCAATGCATATGGAACGGGAGAGATTGGTTCGACTGAACTCTCCAGTCCGCACCGGGCAAATCAATTCGGTGCCGAATTCCTATGAAAGTCCAAGGTAACGACTACACGAGCTACCTGGGAAGAGCGATCGTACTTTCGTTACTGTTGCTGTTTTGCCCTTCTGCGTGGCCCCAGGCTGCCGCTGCCAAGCCTGCTGCTGGTTCTGCGAAGTCTGCTGTTACCGAAGAGTCACCCGAAACGCTGCCCGAAGCTCCCAAAGACACTATTGGTCGCAGCACCCCTCGAGGGACGGTACTGGGTTTACTCAGCGCCGCACGGAAACACAACGCCGAACTCGCTGCGCTTTACATGAATACCCCGCTGCGTGGTCCGGAGGCTGCTGACCTGGCGAGGCAGCTTGCCGTTGTCATAGACCGTGGCCTTCCTGCCAAGCTTGAACAGATCAGCGATAAGCCTGAGGGTTCCGTTCCAGACCCGCTCAAACCTGACGAAGACTTGATAGGGAAAATAGAGACCGCTCACGGTGATCTCGACATTAGGGTCGAACGCGTAGATCGCGGTAAAGCAGGGAAAGTCTGGCTCTTTTCCCGGCAGACTCTCGACTCGATTCCCAGCGCCTTTCAAGAGTTGAATACAAATGCCCCAGAGAAAATTCTCCCAAATTTCATGGTCGCCACCCGAGTGGCGGACATTCCCCTTTTCCAGTGGCTGGCTGTTTTTGTGGGGATGCCGTTCCTCTACTTGTTGACGGGATTGTTGAATCGCATCATCGGCCTGGCTGCTGGGGCCTTGTGGCGTCGCCTGTCGGGAAATGCCGAACGGCAGAATCCCGAGGTTTTATCGCCACCGATTCGCCTGGTGCTGCTCGCTCTCGTCATCCGGTGGCTGGTATCGGAGATCCCTCTACCACTCTTGGCGCGGCAATTCTGGTCTACCGCCGCCCTCTTGATTATTGTCGTCGCCTGCACGTGGCTGCTGATGATCTTGAACGGTTGGGGCGAATACCTCATGGTCAGGCGTCGTCGCGGAGTAAGCGGATCTGCTTCTGCGTTGCGCCTCTTTCGCCGTGTGATTGATGGGCTCATCCTCTTCGCTGGTTTGCTGTTCACGCTTAGCCACTTCGGTGTAGATCTGACTGCTGCGTTAGCCGGACTCGGGGTCGGCGGCATTGCAGTTGCGCTCGCGGCCCAGAAGACTCTTGAAAATATTATTGCCGGTGTTTCCCTTATCGCCGACCAGGCAGTGCGTGTCGGCGACATCATAAATTTGGGCGATGTCCAAGGCACAGTGGAGGAGGTCGGCCTGCGCTCAACCCGTATCCGCACGGCAGACCGCACCGTCGTAAGTCTGCCGAACGGGCAGATCGCGAACATGAAGTTGGAAACCCTTTCGGCGCGGGACAGGATCTTGTTCCATCCGGTGATCGGCTTGCGTTATGAAACCGCTCCACACCAGCTGCGCTCAGCCATGGATGGGATTAGCGATCTGTTATCTGAACATGCCAGTGTCGATTCGGCCACCGTGCGTGTCCGATTTGTGCGTTTTGGCGCTTCCTCGCTTGACGTGGACATCTTCGCCTATGTGTTCGGCCATGACTGGAACAATTACCTCAAGATCCAGGAAGAGTTGCTCCTCGGCATCATGAATATTGTGCAGAAGGCAGGAACCGATATTGCGTTCCCATCGCAGACCCTGTACCTGGTAACAGATCCGTCGAGCCAACAAACCCAGGCGATTGCTGATCACAGCGAGAAAAGCAAAGCGCGCGCGCACCATTGAGGACGTTGGCCAGTTAATCCCACGCCTGTCAGAACTGCGAGTCTCGATTTTTCCCGGAGTGAAAATGGAGGGTGATGACGGGTAACCTCGGGCTGGAGTGTCCGCTTTCCTACTAGTTTTGCCAGTTTCCATCGTTGACGAGCCCTGCTCTAATGGCCGGAAGTCAGTGTCTATCCGGACTTGTGCGCCATCCTGGGAGGAAATCATGGAGGACTTCACTGAGCTAATCCAGAGATTACTTGAAATCCAGAGTAGGGGACGACCAAGAAACCTGAAGGTCGTCGCGGACGATGAGAGACTGAGGGACCGCTCGCGGAAGAGGGAGCTGTCAGGCAAGGTCCCGCAGACAGCAAAACTTGGCCAGCACAGTTCGGAAGGGACACAAGCGAAGGCTTAACTGTTTCCCCCATAGATTGCTACTTCGCATTCTGCCGAAAGAGATCGTAGAGATGGAAGCAGTTGGCGGGCGAGCCGCTCGCGACCAGACTCCGGCTGGTGCGGCCCGCACCTGTTATTTCTAACGGTGTCCGGGTGGTGGAGGCCCGTCTACCATCGGACTGTCGATCCGAACGGGTACGCATGCGCAATGGAATGATGGTCGTAATTCGTTTTACTCTGCTGCTGTGGTTTGCATCTAGTATTTTCCCGTCGCATGCTCAAACCTCATTGCCGGATCATCCGCAGCCTCAGCCCTCTTTGCCGGACGCTCCCTCGTCCCAGCTTCCGCCAGCCGAACATCCCAAGCCCCCGGTAGCCGCCGCTGACACTCGCTCCGGCCAGCGTGTCGACGAGGCATGGCCTCGCAAAGCGGTACGCGGAGACGAAACGTTCTCCATGTATCAACCGCAACTGGAGGCCTGGCATGGCGACGAGCTTCGGGCCTATGCAGCGGTCGCGCTGATGAGCTCGACCAACAAGTCAACCAAATACGGAGTGGTCTGGTTTACGGCGCGAACAGAGGTGGACAAAGTCAACCGCCAGGTAACGTTGGACAACTTCGAGATCACCAAAGTCTCGTTCCCCACGATGAAAACGAGGGAAGCTGAATATCAGGCCTTCCTCCAGGCCAAGCTGCCGGGAAGGTCCAGGGTAATCGCGCTCGACCGCCTGGAAACCGCGATGGCCGCGAACGATTCGGAAGAGGCCGGGGTTGAGGCGTTGCCCGTGAACAATGATCCCCCCAAGATTATCTTTACTACCAAACCCTCGTTACTCATCCTGGTTGACGGCCCGCCGCGATACAGGGATGTCGGTGGAACCGACCTGCGGCTCATGCTGAATACACGAACCACGATTCTGCTGGATACCGCGAAAAAAGAGTACTACCTGAATGTGATGGACGGTTGGTTGCAGGCTTCAGACCTCGTGGCAGGTCCCTGGTCCTACACTTCGAAAATTCCCGATGATATGAAGGAAATTACCAAGGGTATTCAGGAACGACAGCAGGCAAAAGATGCGGAAGGCAAGGCCCCGCCCTCGCTGAAAAAGGCAAAAGAGGAAGGAAAGATTCCAGCGATTTATGTGAGTATCGGCCCGGCGGAGCTGCTGGTAACCGAAGGCCCGCCGCAGTTTGAGGTTCTTCCTGGCACCAAACTGGAGTACGTGAAAAACACGAGCGCCAATATTTTTCGAGAAACTGGCAGTCTCGAGTATTACATCCTTCTGGCTGGGCGCTGGTTCCGATCGAAGTCCGCGGAAAATGGTCCCTGGGAATTTGTGGACTCGAAGAGTCTGCCGGAGCAGTTCGCCAAGATTCCCGAGGATAGTCCAAAAGCTGGTGTGCTGGCATCGATACACGGAACCGGACCCGCCAGGGAAGCGCTGATCGCAAATGCCATTCCGCAGACAGCCACAATTACCCGGAGCGAAGCTCAGCTGCAAGTCAAGTTCGATGGAGATCCCCAGTTCGAGAAGATCGAGGGCACAGACTTGTATTACGCGGTCAATACCGCTACCCCGGTTATCCAGGCAAATGACAAAAAATACTATGCGGTGGAAAATGCGGTCTGGTTCGTAGCCGACGCGCCAGTGGGGCCATGGGTCGTGGCAGCCTCAGTTCCGCCAGCGATCTATTCGATTCCTCCCAGCTCGTCTCTCCATTACGTCACGTATGTAAAGGTATACCGCTCCACGCCGGATGTGGTTTACGTGGGCTACACACCCGGCTACTACGGCACGGTCGTATCGTCCACCACATCTACCGTTGTGTACGGCACGGGTTGGTACTATCCGCCGTATGTCGGCAGTTACTGGTACGGAGCGCCCTACACCTATGGAGGTGGCGTAGCGACTACGTGGAGTTCGGGAACGGGTTGGAGCCTCACGATCGGTGTGGGCTACACCTATGGTTATCCTTATTACTATCCGTGGTGGGGACCATGGGGATACTACGGAGCTTGCTGCTGGGGGCCGGCCTGGGGATACGGCTACGGCGGCTACGCCGCCGCCAACGTGTATGGGCGCTGGGGGAATACCGCTTACGCCAATACCCGAGCCGCCTGGGCGAATCCATACACAGGAAACTATGGAGGGGCAAGCCGAAGCGCTTTCCAAAACACGCAAAGCGGCACCGTGGGCGTTGCAGGGCGCGGCGGCAATGCCAACATCTACACCGGCAACGTCTCCGCTGGACGTGGGGCGGTTGGCTATAACCCGACGACCGGGGTTGTGGCTGGCGGCGGCGCTGGATTCGCCGGCAATATGTACAGTGGCCAGGGAGCGGCTGGGCGCGGCGGCTTTGCCTACAACACAAACACTGGCGGCGGGGTCGCGGCGGGCGCTAACAATGTCTACGCCGGCAAAGACGGCGACGTATACCGCTATAACCGCGAGACAGGGAATTGGTCTCAAAACAACGGCAATGGATGGAAGTCCGCGTCCAAACCCGATTCCAATCTACAGCGGCAACAGCAGTCACGTTCCCAGGGTCAGCAGCGCACCCAGAACTTCGGAGGATCCATGGGTGGCGGTATGCGCAGTGGCGGAATGCGTGGCGGCGGAGGCCGTAGAAGATAGCCGCACTCCAACCTGAGCACTAAAGCGTGTCCGCGCACGCGACGCGCGGAACACGACCGCCCCTGTCACTCGTGACAGTGTTCTCTCTCCGATTCAGCTCCTAGACTCCCTTGCATACCGAAGGCCGTCAGTCCGCATTGAATGCCGGACTGATTCTCGTCGCATTTACATTGCTCTTTTCCGAGTGCCTCGTGGGCCTGAGGGCTCCGTGATCATAGGCGATCGTCATCGCTGCAACTTACTGATCAGGTGGATTTCCTCATGCGATGCTTCAATCTTAGAATCGCCGTCATCAGCCTCATTGTCGTTGTTCTGGTCGTCTCTGGCTTTTCGCAGTCCACACCTACTGCGCCTCGTCCCAAGGTCGGCTTGGTACTCGAAGGAGGAGGCGCACTTGGGCTGGCGCATATTGGCGTCCTCGAGTGGCTCGAAGAACATCGGATCCCGGTGAACTACGTGGCCGGAACCAGCATGGGTGGCCTCGTTGGTGGAATCTACGCCACGGGTCACTCAGCCACAGAAGTCAAAGACTTGGTCAAGACCATCCAATGGGACCAGGTATTGCAAGGTCAGACTCCCTATAAGGACCTTTCATTTCGTCGCAAGCAGGATGCCGCGGAATACCCGAATTTCCTTGAGTTTGGACTCAAAAAAGGACTGAAGTTTCCCGAAGGATTCAATTCCGGCCAGGACGTCGTGATGATCCTCGACCGGGTTGCGCTGCCGTACTCCGAGGTTCGGGACTTCAACGATTTACCGATTCCATTCGCCTGCGTGGCTACCGATCTGGTGGAGGCGAAACCATTTGTATTCCGTCGAGGATCGCTTTCGCTGGCGCTGCGCTCGACTATGGCACTGCCGGGAATCTTCAGTCCGGTGAGATGGGATGGACATATTTTCGCCGATGGCGGACTTATGGATAACCTTCCAGTCGACGTCGCCCAGAGCATGGGTGCCGACCTGACGGTTGCCGTGCACCTGGAAACCGCCAAGATGGATCCCGAGGCTACGCTGTCAAGCTTCGGAGTGCTTAGCCGTTCGGTCAGTGTGCTGGTTGCAGCCAGTGAATTGCGCGGCATGGAAAAGGCGGATCTGGTGATTTCCGTACCGCTCGTGGGCTTTAGTTCGATGGAATACAACCGGGCGGACGAACTGATCAAGCGGGGTTATGATGCGGCGCAAGCGAAGGCCGCAATGCTCAGTACTCTTTCAGTCGATGAACCGACCTGGCAGGCTTACCTGGCGCAGCGCGCGGCACGACGCCTCAAAACTCCTGTTCCCCAATTTGTGCAGGTGGCCGGGACCAGTTCGAAATTAGCCAAGGCTATCGAAAGCGACCTGAAGGACAACATCGGAAAACCGGTTGATACGGACGCACTGCAGAATCAGTTAATGGATCTCAAAGGCGAGGGGCGCTTCGCGAACCTGAGTTACCAGATGTCCTGGCGAGACGGTAACCCCGGCCTGCTCATTACCGGCGTAGAGAAACCTTATTCGCCACCGATTGTGCAGCCACTGCTGTTGCTCGAAGGTTCAAATTTCAGCGGGGTCAATTTCAGTATGGGTGCGCGTATTACCTTTCTGGATATGGGTTTCTACCGTGCCGAACTGCGCAATGATGTGATCGTCGGCTCGGAGTACGGCATCGCCAGCCAGTATTACCGTCCATTCACATCCACCAGCAAGTGGTTCGTAGCGCCGAACGTGTTCGCAAATTCGCAGCAATATCCGATATACGAGAAGGACGTTTTTGTTGCGCAGTATCGCAAGTCCTCCGCCGGAGGAGGTCTGCAATTCGGCTACGAATTTGATCGTACTGCGCAGTTGACTTTGGGTTACACCGCGGCATACCAGACGTTTGTGCCCAAGATCGGGAACCAAGCCGTTCTGCCCGACGTCTCTGGCCGGTTCGGCGGTACTACACTCCATTTTGCGTTGAATCGTGTCGACAATCCGGTCATCCCGCGAACGGGACAATACATGGACATCGCCGGCACGTGGGTGGACGCAAGCCCGGGCGCGCCGCACTCGTTTCCCATGTCCGAAGGCCGATTGCTCAAATTCATCAGGCTCGATCAGCCTTCCTCCGTCTACTTTGGAGCGCGTAGTGGAACCACCTTCGGCAATCAATTGGTGGGAATACCGCCGTTTTCTCTGGGTGGCGCCAATATCTTCGCAGCCTATGGTCAAAATGAACTCTTGACCGACCAGTATTACCAGTTCCAGGCGGGGTACGTTCGCAAGGTGGCGAAAATTCCGGTTCTGCTGGGCGAGGGACTTTACTTCAATGGAGGGCTCGAGGTGGGCAGGGTATTCGCGCCACCATCCAGGTCACAAACACCGGGTGATGCCTTTGCCGCACTCATCGTCAATACGATATTTGGACCGATTGAGTTCGGCGGTGCGGTCGGAACGGCAGGGCATAAGAGAGTGTTCTTCAAATTGGGGCGAATCTTCTGAGGATCAAAACTATTTCCTGCTCGGATTGCTGGCTTCCCATGCCCGCACCTTTAAACGCGCCTGATCAAAGATGCGATCATAGTTCCCCCGCCGGACCTTCTCACTCGTCTGCTTGTCCAGCAATGACCACAATGGTGCATAAAGACGGTAGACCTTCAAATAGGACTCCTGGTTCGTGGGAGCGACTTCGTCACTGCCGAAGAGAAATCGATCCGGATATTGGTTGATCAGATCAGCGGTGATCCTGGTCGCCTCGGGGCTGGCGACGATGTACTTGGCGACCTCATCCCAGGAAATATCGAAGCTGACGTGACTGAAGGCTGGATCTCCCAGGATCGCGGCAATGTTGGCGGCGTGATTTCGAATGGGGCGGACGATACGTCCCATGCCGGTGTGGGCCCAGATGATCGTGGTGTGCGGGTGCCTTTTCAGAACGGCTTTCATCTGCTCCAGGTACGCCGGCTCAGACCCTTCCTTCGCGAAGGGCACGTCCATGTCATTGTGAATCAGGACCACGAGCCCGACTTCTCCGGCAAAGTCCAGAATCCTGTCCAGTGCCGGATCTTGCAGACTTGCAACCTCGCCCGCGACCTTGGCTGACACGAATTCCTTGTGAATGCTGAACTCTCCAATTCCAGAAAACACTCCGGGAAATGTCTGTAGCACGCGCCGGATATGATCGGCCGCATACATGTCGGTGGGATTGAATCCGGTGATCATGGGATCGAACCGGGCCTGTTCGTCCCTGGTCAATGAGCGGTAGCTCATGGCGATCGCGGCGTCGGTGAAAGAGTAGTAATACAACGGTGCGTCGCTCTGAAGGTAATACGTGGGAGCGCGTTCGCCGTCGGAGCGATAAGACCATTGTTGCTGGAGCGGGATCCCGAAAAGCGCAACCCGTCCTACTTTATTTCCCATGATGCGCAGGAAATCGTGGATATCGGCGCCTTGCTGGATGTAGTTGGTGAGGTGAAAATGTACGTCGTTTGCGAGCGGCAGGTCGGATCCGTTGTCTTGTGCGCGGGACGTATCAGGCGACAGCGCCAGGAGAATGGCGATCCAAACCGCCATGGCCACTCGAAGGCGAAAACTTGAACGGCACATTACGGCCTCCACTTTCGACTGGGCATCCATCGTTTGTCGTCGAGAGCTGAAGGCATGTCCGTGCGGCGCACCTCAGAATGCCAGCTCCCAACTGGTGTGAAAGACAGGTCCGTTGCCGCCTACGGGGTAGGGAAGAGCGGTGTAGCCTACGGCTGACTTGTGCACATAAAGAAATTCCGTGTTCCAGCGGACTACCCGATTCTTAAAAGGATGGAGGTTCGTTCCCAGGCGAAAGTCCCAGGGCTGTCCGTATTGGCCGATGATGGTCGATCCGCCCATGTAGAGCTGCAGGAACTTAGGCATGATCATGGTTGAGATCTGACCCTGGACCCCGTGATCAAAAAGATGCGGAACTGCCTCGGCCCCAGGCCCAAGGAAGTGATCCAGCCACCGAAGATAATATTCGCCCTCGAGCGCGAAGCCGCGATATTTAACCCCGCCGTCCAATGACACCATTTTGTCGGTGGCATCGGTAACGGTAATGCCCTTTCCGAAGAGATTCGGCGTAAAGATAACGCTTCCATCGGAGAGCCGGAGCTGGGTGTTCTCGAAGCCTTCACTATTCGGTTGACTCTGCTTGCTCTCTTCGCTGTAGGTGAAGTGGCCGCCAATTCGGGTTGCTAGTTTTTCGTGACCTTCGAAGTCGCCAAATCCGGGGCCGAATTCACCCGTGGTGGGCTTCCACACCAGCGATGTGGAGACGGTGTTCAAGCCATTATCCAGTTGAGCTGCGCTCACGCCAAGGGTGCTCAGGTTGTTGCCCACCATGGTTACGTAGTCGAGCTTATTCGTGATCTTTCCCCATGCCCAAACCCCGGAGGTGTAGGAGGGACGGAAGAACTCATCCGCCATCAGGCGACTGTCGACACCGAGCCAGAAGGGAAAGTTGCCTTCGACACTGCGCGTGCCCGGAAGCGATCGTATGCCGGCACCAATACTGAACCAGTCCTTGAACGTGTAGTTGAGATTGCCGGCAAGCACGACCTGCGCGGGCAATCCTTGCGAGGGGTTTGAGCTCCAGGCGTAAAGAAAGTAGCGAAGCTTTGGATCCAGTATCCATCCCAAAAACTTGATCTGCACCTTCTGCAACTGGAAGTCCTGGCGTTGTTGGACGTTCTTGACGTTTCCAGAAGCATCCGTGTAGTGAGGATCCAGTCCCAGTTGGTTCAGATAACGGGCGTAGGTATATAAACTGATACTTAGATCGCCGTGATCGGTATCCGCGACTTTGAAACCGAGGTTGGGATTGTACCTTCCCCACTTGTACGGTTCCTCAGTGCGCAGTGTATCGGCGGCACTCACGGCGCCTTCTTGTACATCCCCGGAGACATTTTCTTTGCTAGTCGATTCGGTCTTAGCGTCCGCCTTTTGAGGGACGGCCTGAGAGTTTCCCCCGGATTGTTGAGCCAGAACTCCGCGCAGATATTGAATCTGCTCCAGCAGTTCCTTGTTTTGTTTTTCCAGCTGCCCGTTTTGCTCAACCAGGCGATCGATGAGCTTCACTGTATCTGCGGCGCTCGGACTGGTAGCGGCTGGTGGGCTCTGTATGACGTCGGTCTGGGCGCGAGCCATCGGCAGGGAACACAGGCACGCGAGACCCAGACAGAATATCCGGCGCAACGTGCGCCTGCCAGGCATGGTCGCCAATATGCCAAGGACACGCCCAGCTGAAAAACGTTTCATCCCAGGTAGGGTTTCGGCAGACAAATCGAACACGTAGCCCTCGTTCGGAACCATTTCTAAACTCTTCCAAAATTACTTCAGACCCACGGATGCGGGTGAGAAGATGTTCATATTGAGTTGGTCGGCCACAAACGAGATTGCCTTCTGGGCCTTAACGCTGTTGCCAGCTTCGTCGAGCGGGGGAGCAAAGACCGCCATTGCTCCTTTGCCCGGCATCACAGCGACAATGCCGCCACCGACACCGCTCTTGGCGGGGATTCCTACGTGCCACGCCCATCCGCCTGAGCCGTCATAGAGACCGGCCATCATCATCGCGGACAAGATGTGGGGTACGTTCTCTCGTTTAATGACCTGCTCGCCGGTGATCGGGTTCTTGCCATTGTTGGCCAGCGTTGCTCCCATGACCGCAAGTTGGTTCGCGGTGATGCCAACCGAACATGCCTTGGTATAAACATCTACAGACTCAAACGGATCCGCATAAATGCGATCGTACTTGGCCAGCAGCATGGAGATCGCTTTGTTGCCAGTATTGGTCGCAGCTTCCGACTGGTAGACATCATCGATCAAGGAAAGTTGTGTTCCAGCCGCTTTGCCGTAGAAGGTAAGCAGCTTTTTCCATTTCTCATCTTCTGTGGAACCGCCAATCAGACTTGCCGTGGCGATGGCGCCCGCATTGACGTATGGGTTCCCAGCGTGAGTGGGCATATCGACTACGGCGGGAATAGAGTTGAAAGCCCGTCCGGTAGGCTCACTGCCGACTTTATTGAAGACCGCGTCGGCTCCAAGTTCCTCCATGGCCAGCGCGAGGGTGAAGACCTTCGAGATGGACTGGATAGAAAATGCCTGGTCAACGTCGCCAATCTTGTAGACACGGCCATCGGTAGTGACGATCGCAATTCCGTAGAGTTTAGAGTCCACCTTGGCAAGAGCCGGGATGTAGTCGGCATTTTTCCCGCCGGTATCGTCTTTGAAGTTGGTGTAAGCCTGTTTGAGTATGCCGTTGTACGCCTGCTCCGTGGGAGCCACAGGGCTTTTGCTTTGAGCGATGGCAGTGGTGGCGAGTGCCGTCACCAGGCAAAACGCGGTGACAACAGTCTGTAGCCGACCTAGTGGATAGCTCATGGGTGCGCCTCGATTGAGCGGTACGTTGCAGTTCTTTGCCGTGCGGTTACGGATATCCGGTAAGGCGAATACAAACTCTCATTCCAATTCAAAATCGGATACTGTCAAATCAACCAGTTCAATATCAGAGGGACCGTTCCATTTCTCATCTTTTCTGCGAGAAACGACTCTGCGAGAAGCGACGCCGGAAGGAGATCGGGCTGCGGCGGTGACTGTCATGTTTGCCCGATAGGTGGAAGCCGACCCAGCTTTATCCTTGTAAATGAAATCTCCCGCCTTCACGTAACCGACTGTGACTTCTGCCAGTGTTTCCATTTCCCGGACCCCCTTATGCTCTTTGAGATTTGGCCGCGCCCTAATCGGTCAGACACGTCGCGCAACCGGAGGCAAATGCATGTCCACCAGATTCAAGCGTCTAAACTTCGCGAATGGGATCGCGCTCGTGATTGTTCTGCTGCTGATCGCCAGCGTTCCCAGCGTTGGACAACGGAAGAGTAACGAAACCATCGATGCCACGGCCTTTGGCTCCAGCACCCAGATGGGACGAAACTTCGGTGTGAAAATTACGATCTACGAGTTCTCGAGTCCGGAAGATCGAGACATCCTGGTACAGGCGTTCGCGAAGGGTCAGAACGACGGACTTGCGAATGCTCTCGAGAAGATGAAAAGCGTGGGCAGGATAGCGATCCCCGGCACGCTGGGATACGACCTCAGCTTTATCCGCGAGATCGTGACGCCGACCGGCAGAACGATACGTTTTGTTACCAACCGCAGGATTGCTTTCGGTGAAGCCTACTGGGATACGCAGACCAAGAGTTTCAATCTCACGGCCGGTGAAATCACCATTGATGACAAGGACAAGAGCAAGAGTGGGGGTGTTCTTTTTCCCGCCACGCAGCTCATCGTCAATAAGGAAGGCGAATTGCAGTGGGAGCTGAACCAGAACTCCTGGAGGCTATCGAACATCCTCGAGTGGGATTGAAATAGCGCGATGGCGGAGGCCGTTGGTTGCCGGGTAACTCAATTTCTGCATGAAATCGCGGGATCACCACGGGAGGGTATGTGGATATGAATATGAATAAGACAATTCAGCAGTTGTCGAAAAGTTGGAGTGCGGCGCTTTTGGTTTCTTTCGTCATGGTACTAGGTTCCGCAACCGTGCAGGCGAAGAGCAAATACGCGTGTGAGGAGAGTCAGCCCGAGAGCTTGTGCAATGCGGGCAACACCTGCGGTTCGGTGTCGTCCGTGTGCACAGTTGACATCAGAAGGGGCGCCGATTCCGCCAATGTAAAGCCTGGCATCTCCGACGGGAAGAACAATCAATTCTTCTGTATCAAGGCTGGTACCACCGTGAAGTGGATGAGCACGAACAAGAACAATGGATTCATGGTTTCGTTCGGCACCGACTCGCCGTTTGACCCCGACGGCCCAATCATGGGAGGGGGCACGAAGCCGGTGACGAATAAAGCGGCCACTCCCGGCTGCTACAAGTACGACGCGGGCGCGTTCCGGTCCGGAACGGTGAAAGGAATGAGTGGGGCAAGCAAGCCGGAATTGGTCATTTTGCCTTAACGGGTTATGGGATCTTCAGAAATATCCAGATGGGTGCCGATGCTTTTGTTTGGGAGTACGGCATAGAAGTCCGGCCGGATCCAGAAATCGATCTGAACAAATCAATTTGACAAGTCAATCTGAACAAGAGGAGTCGAGAATCATGACCATTAAGCTACCCAGGTTCGCATACTTAACAGCCGTGTCGGTGATCGGGTTGGCGTCGTTCAGCAC
The DNA here is from genome assembly GCA_963795245.1 of Terriglobia bacterium. Lineage (GTDB taxonomy): Bacteria > Acidobacteriota > Terriglobia > Terriglobales > Acidobacteriaceae > JAIQFF01. Next base: position 190,044 of record CAWCHA010000005.1, read on the forward strand.
GACGGTTATGGCGCAGTCCGCAAAGGCCGAAGGCATGATCAAAGCTCGAAACGGCGAAACCATGACTGTGGAGACGACGGAGTCTCCTAATCTTGTCGTCTTGCTCACCGATAGCACCGAGGTCGGACAGGTGCAGGGCGTAATGAAGGCCCGAAGGAAAGAGATGTCGATGGCTGCGCTGGTTCCGGGACTCGCCGTCAAAGTGGAAGGAACTTACAACGGTGACAACCAACTTGTAGCGAAGTCGGTTTCGTTCAAAGGTAACGATCTGGAACGAGCCAAATCAATCCAGGCGGGAATGCACGAAAGCAAGGAAATGAGCAAGCAGCAGCAAGAGGAGTTGGAAAAGCACAACGCGGAGCTGCAACAGCACCAGGAGCAGATTGCGGCAAATAAAGTTGCCGTGGACGCAGCGGTCGCACGCTTCGGCCAGTTGGACGATTACTACATCTTTGACGAGGTAACCGTTTATTTTGACAACGGCAAAGTGAAGGTCGATCCCAAATATCCCTCCCAGTTGCTGGCTTTGGCGGAAAAGGCCAAGAGCATCAACGGCTACATGATCGAGGTGAAAGGCTACGCCTCGTCGGTTGGTAGCGTGGAACTGAACCAGAAACTCAGCGAGGACCGCGCTGATGGGGTGACCAGGATACTGCTTCAGCAGGGCCACGTTCCCCTCACCCGAATGCTGGCACCTGGGGCCATGGGAGAGAGCCACCAGGTCGGCAGCGACAATTCGGCCGAAGGTCAGGCGGAAAATCGTCGCGTAGTAGTGCGTGTTCTCCAGAACAAAGCCATCGCCGGCATATAGTCCGAGTACAGCGACGCTGAAAATCAAAGACCAGCTTGAGCAGTCGCTGTGGAGACTTCTGACGGCGGTGCGAAGGCCTGCGTACATTTATCAATGACCACGCGTGATTCTGATATTCAGGAGCGGATCTTCGCCTTTGGCCACACATCCTCGTCTGAGCCGTGTGTGAGGAATTCGGTGGCTCGGATAGTGGCTCAGTTCGGATGACTACTTCCAAAAGATAGGCGTCATTCTGAGCTCGCGGAGGATCCAGCGCGAGCGGACAGGTGGCAGGCCGTGATGATATGCGGTACACACCGGATCGTTCACGACTAAGTCTTTCAGGCTGCAATCGAACAAGGCCGGAAATTGCGCTGCTATTTTTGACAGTTCAACAGAAGCCAGTGCAGCCCTAGCTTGAAGGGTACGAGTACCAGCGTAGGCCCAAGGGCTGGATGAAAGCCGGACCAACAATTCCCGAAGTATCTGTTGGATGGCTTTGGGTACCAACTACAGGTCATGGTCGAGATGGCAAGTGTTGAGATGGCAGGCAAGGAACAAAAACGCTGGGTCGTCGCCATATTGCCGATCTTGTTGATTCTCGGGCTGGCACCGGGCTGTGATGGTTTTTTTGTGGATCCAGTTCTGACCGGTATCGTGGTCGGGCCGAGTGTAACCATCCAAACTGGCGGTACGGTGCAAATGAGCGCGGTCGGAACCTACGACGACGGGTCGCACAAGACGCTTTCATCCGATGTCTCCTGGAGCACTGGAACGGAGAGTGTCGCTACCATTAATAAATCTGGATTGGTAACCGGAGTTGGGCCCGGCCAATCCACGATTACTGGTACGTCAGGCTCTGTGGTCGGAAGTGCTACCATCACCGTGACCATCGGAGGCCTGACGTCAATAAAAGTGACTTCTCAGGACGGCTTGAGCAACATTACCTATGGCAGCAGTGAACAGTTTATAGCCACCGGCACCGCCAACGGACAGACGATCGATATCACGAATTCGGTGACCTGGAGCACGGATCCCAGTCCTCCCAGCGTTAGTATTGATCCGAAAACTGGCCTGCTGACTACCACTGCGGGGCCAGTATTACCTGTTCTGTTGCAGGTCATCGCAACCGATGCCACTTCAAGGATCTCAGACAGCGTCAACTTTGCGGTGAGCCCGTAAGAGTTTCCGTTCAACCATCTTAATTTTCGTACTCTGCGAAAATCCAGTTCACGCCGATCCCATCGATTTGTTGCATGACGTACTGCTGGCCCGCCACGCGAATCGTTAAGACCAGGATGCGAGCTGCGGTTCCAATTGTCATTCCGAGCGCGGTGAGCACAAACCGCATTCTGTTGGTGCGGAAATGTCGTAGGCAAACCGGAGGTATTCGCCAACTGCCATCCTGGATCGGAGTCTAATAGACATGGCGAACTCGAGTATCGGAGGAAAATACGCCAGCAAACTTCTCGGTCCGGTAACCGATATTCCGGAATCGCGTTATTCCGTGTAAAACACCAGCAGGACTCCCAGAAGCGTGACACAAGCGGGCCAGAGGCGCATCGTCAGAGACCGACGCCAGAGAGTGCCATCCGAGATGAATTTGAACAAAGCCACGGCCAGGCCAACCACTACGTACCACAAGTGTTGGTGTTCAACCTTAAGCATTTCCGCGGTCATCTGGTGAGGGTGACCGGGATGGCTCGCGTCATTGGCGGCCATGTCATGATCGGCCATGTCCATGCCCGGCATATCGTGCCCGGACATCTCATGCCCCTGTTTCATAGAGGTGGATAGAGCGGAATGGCCGGCGCTCATTGACGAGTCGGCCATTGACTGTTCGTGATGCATGCCGGGCATGGGAGCTGGGGATGCCTCATTTGATGGGGAAACCGCTCCTGAAACCAGGTACTGACGTGCCTCAGGCAACGAGGCTCCGGATGTCCCGGTATGATCGTGAAAAAGCAAGAGAACTGCACCGAGCACCGCCAGGAGCGGGAAGCCGGAGATTTGCCAGAATCGGCTGAGCTTGCCGCGGGCCCGGAGATATTCAATGACTCCGATTGCTATCAGCAAAAGTGCATAGATCTTGTGCTGGCGCGCCTCGAAGTCATGATGGATCAGAAATCTCCAGCTCAGATTGCCGCGAGGCCAGATTTCGGCGTCGCTCCAGGCGGCCAGAAACACGCCGGCAGCTACAAATACGAACGGCCAGACGAATTGTAACGGCCGAAGCTTCTCCGATGAATTGCCGGCGAGCACCAACGCTCCGATGGCAATCAGCGCATAACCTGCCAGATGGTGGTTCAGTTCGGAATCAGCCTTATTAGGATCCGGTTCTGTCGCGGATACGGTTGACCCAGCTGTGGTTTGCTGTGAGTAAAGTTGGGTAGGTCCTCCGGCGACCCAGCAGACCGAGATAAAAAGTGCCAGCTGACAAAATACTCGAGTCGAGCAGGAATTCTTCATGACCAGATTTTCCACCAAGACCTGTGTCTCGTCGTACGGCGGCTCATCATTGAGTCCGGCGCGGGATGATTTCTGATAACCCTACACGGCGAACAAAGCGCGGTCAAAATCTTCGATCGAGCCTATTTCTTCGCTGGTGGCGGATAATTCTTCAAAAGCTTGGCGATGGCTTTTTTCAGATTCTTTTCCTGCTTGTCAGGTTTTGCCTTCGAATCAAGGGTCTTGCTTACCACGCCGCGCCAAGCCAGATCGCGGTTTGTCGAATCGTACATATCCAGCGCCAGCTGACCTACGTAGATGGTCGAGGTTTGACCGGTGGTCGTGCTCATTCCACCCGCTCCACCGTACCAACCGCCGCGGTACCATCCTCCGCCATAACCCCAGTCCGAGTTATATGAGGTGAATTGCTTTTCCTGCCCAATGCCGGCCTGATAGCCGATGTACAGGTCAGCACTGTCGGCATCGACCTTGGAAAGCCCCTTCGTTGCCAGTTCTGAATCCACGGTCGCAACGATTTGCTTGTCGATCAGGTCATTCGGCTTCTTGGCATCCTTAATTTCTACCCATTTGTAGGTCTTGAACTTCGAGAAATCGGCGTTCTTGTCAAAGTTGTAGCGAACATCCTGGCCCATTGCGGCGCTTGTGGCCAGCAGAATGGTTGCGATCGATAACAGTGAAAGTCTCTTCATGGTGTGCTCCCGTCCGCGACACTGCGGCAGTAACCCGAATTCACGGAGTTATTCGGGTCGGCTACAACGTGCGGGACATGAATTCGAAGTCGATATTCCAAGACGAACTTAAAGGCGGGAGAAGGCCGCAGAAACTGTCAGAACTGACAGGGCAATCACGCTAGAAGTGCCCGAAGAAAAATGACGAGAGATGCGGTTGGCCTCGCGATGCCGCTTGCGAAAAACTGATAGAAGTGCCAGTTCCCGTGCTTGTGGGGAGCTTGCAAACTGAGTTTGATGGCTCTGAAAATGTCAGGAGCGACTTTTACCTGCATAGGAGGCGCTCATGCCGCGTAAGACTCCTCGTAACAGTCGTGACAACAAGAACGGCAAGGATCCAGTTGCGGTTCAGCCCAACAAAGTTGAGCTAAAGAAGAAGGATTATGAAAAGGAACTACGTAAACTCCAGACCAAGCTCGTTCAAATGCAGGAATGGGTCAAAGCCACCGGCGCCAAGGTCGTAGTCGTGTTTGAAGGCCGCGACGCGGCCGGCAAAGGGGGCGTCATTCACCGCATCATGGAGCGCGTAAGCCCGCGTGTGTTCCGCCACGTCGCGCTGCCGGCACCGACCGATCGCGAAAAGTCGCAATTGTATTCGCAGCGCTACATGGTCCATTTGCCGGCCGGGGGAGAGGTGACGCTCTTTGATCGCAGCTGGTATAACCGTGCTCTGGTAGAACACGTGATGGGATTTTGCACGGACAAGCAATACGAAGACTTTCTCCGCATGGTCCCAGGGTTCGAGGCTCTGCTCAAGAACAATGGCGTTATTCTCGTGAAGTTCTGGTTTGAGGTCAGCGAAAAGGAGCAGCACCGGCGGTTTCTCCGGCGCATTGAAGATCCCATGCGAACCTGGAAACTTAGTCCTATGGACCTGGAATCGCACCGTCGCTGGTATGACTATTCGCGCGCCCGGGACGCAATGTTCGTTGCGACGGACACGCTGCAATCCCCCTGGAACGTGGTCCAGACCGACGACAAAGCACGGGCCCGATTAAACTGTATTTCGCACCTGCTCAGTGTAGTGCCCTGGAAAGAAATTCCACGTGAAAAAGTCAAACTACCGAAACGACAAAAGGCAAAAGGCTACAAAGACCCTGAGTGGAACTATCGTTGGGTTCCCCAGAAGTATTGACCCGTTGGATCATTCGTTCCGCTCCCAAAAATTCCCGCGATAGGCCGCAGTTCTCATCAGTCCCATATCCGGCATCGGGGAATGCCCGTCCCCCTTTCGTGCTATGGTCATCGCACCTGCCGTGGATGTAAACTCTGGCTAAACGTTTAACTCCTTAAACGTTTCACCCTACGGGCCGTGCCGTGAGTTTCGCTCTAGTGCGTTGACCATGGCACTTGAATGGATGGCGTTCATGTTAAGTGCCCCATCACGGCGGTACGTCACTGTGGAAGAGGGAACACTCTCATTGACCGAACCGTCGGCGGGTATAGTGCGAATCCTTCTGGTGGATGACAACGAGCCGTTCCGGCGATTTGTTGCTTCCACGTTTTGCGAGAAACTGAATCTGGATGTTGTCGGCGAGGCAGGAGACGGATTCGAAGCCCTCCGTCAAGCTGAGGTATTGCAGCCCGACTTGATCCTTCTCGATGTCGGTCTGCCCGGACTCAATGGACTTGAAGTCGCCCGGCGAATGAATAAGGTCGCCCCCACTGCAAGAATTATCTTCCTGAGTCAGGAATCCGCGGAAGACGTGGTATCCGCAGCTCTCGACCTGGGTGCGTGGGGATATGTGGCCAAGATCCAGGCCGGGAGGGACCTGCTGATCGCCGTGGAGAAGGTTATGCAAGGCCAGCGTTTTGTGGGCAGTGGTCTGGAAGGGCGCAAGAACCACAACACGAGGTAGCTTTCGTGGTGACTTATTTCGGATGTTTACCGTTGTTGAACGGGTTTATCCTGAGCTTGCGAAGGATCTAGCGCGACGCCTACATGCGATGGCACGCTAATGTTACGGTACACGCCGGATCTTCACGACTTAAGAGTTGTTCCCGGTGACGCCGGTTTTTTCAAACTGAAATCGCGCCTGCCTTCTCCCCCAACCGGCAGAAGTTTCGACTCGAGGTCCCTCCTCCTCATCAACTAGCTTTTCTTGCAATAGACCGCTTAATTCTGCCCGATCTTCGCTGATCCCAAAGCCCTTGATTTAATTTCGGCGACGGTGAAGGCATTGCCGGACTGGACGCTTGCAATCCCAGCCAGAGACCAGCCGCTTCCAGCCCGCTTTGCCAGAATCTGTCCTGGATTCCATCAATTGAAGAGAATTTGAGGTAGTACAACAGTCCCACTGCAAACTGATGCTCTACCCGCCGGCCGCTGCCTTAACGATGGGCGTCCCCCAGTTGTAGCTATTAGCTGGTCATCGGGGTAGTATCTGGGGCGGGTTCACGAACCAGGAACCGAGTATTGAAGGTGCGGACCCCTATGCGCAAAGTTATCCAGGTGATCTTTCGTATGTGCGCTCTTCATCTGCCAACCACACCTGTAAGGACTCAAATTGGCGGCTCATTCCCTCTCCAGCAACCTATCCGAAGGCGAGGTGCTGACTGGAGACTGGCCAGTCTCGTCCTTGTCATGGCTGCGAGCTTTTTGCACCCGAACGCGGCTGCCTCGCCGCCCGTGACGGAGGTTCGGAGGGTCCTTATTCTCAATGTGATGGGGCCACTTTCCTCACCCGGCGTTGCCCGTATGGATGAGGCGATAGTAGCCGGTCTGGAGAAGTCGCCTTATCAGATGGAGCTCTACAGCGAGGATCTCGAGGCAACCCTGTTTCCCGATGAAGTTTCCCAGCGCGAATTCCGTGAGAGGATCGTCCATAAGTATCGTGATCGCAAGCTCGACGTAATCGTTGCTGTCGGTTTCGAACCCCTCAGGTTCATGATCGAATCGCACGAATCTTTCTTCCCGAATACCCCGATTGTCTTTTGCGGAAGCACGGAGGAGATGTTAGGCGGACTGAAACTCGACTCTCACTTCACCGGGGTTTGGACGGTCGCGCAGCCAGAGAAGACTTTGAAGGCGGCACTAGCACTCCAACCCGGAACCAGGCACGTGGTCGTAGTGGGCGGCGTGGGTGTGTATGACAGGTACCTTGAAGCCATTGCCCGGGAGAGTTTTCGCAAATACGAGTCGAGCCTTGAGTTCACATACCTGACGGACCTCAGCATGCCCGCGCTGGTCGAGCGCCTCAAGCACCTGCCCGATCACACCATCGTCTACCATACATCCATCATGCAGGATGCCGACGGAACCCGCTTCATTGATGCCAGCCAGGCCGTTCCAATTGTTGCCAGTGCCGCACGTGCGCCGGTATTTGTTGTGGACGATGTGGACCTTGGCAAGGGGACCGTTGGTGGTGACCTCGTCAGCTTTGCCGCGATAGGAGAGGTTGCTGCCCGGATGGCCGTCAGGGTTCTCAACGGCGAGAACCCGCAGGATATTCCTGTCGTTAAGAGCGGCAATGCCTATATCTTCGATTGGCGCGCCCTGAAACGCTGGGGATTGAAAGAACGGGAACTTCCGCCGGGCAGCGTGGTGCTGAACCGGCAGTCGACCGTATGGGAACTGTACAAATCCTACATCATTGGCGGCATGGGCTTGTTCTTGTTGCAAACTCTGCTCATCGTTGCTCTGGTGCGTCAACGGGCGAGAGGGAGAAAAGCGGAAACTGAACTGGCAATTACCTACGACAGGTTTCGTCAGGCAGTGGAAGCTGGGAAGACCTTGGGATGGGACTGGGACGTCAAGACTGGGCGCGACCATTGGTTCGGTGATCTGCGTAGCATTTTCGGAATCGAATCGGACAGCTATTCCGGACGCGTCGAGGACTTTCACCGTCTGATCCATCCGGAAGATAGGGCCATGGTTGGGAAAGCAGTCGCAGATGCCAGGCAAAACCGGAAACCATACTTCGCAGAATTCCGGGTCGTGCGCCCTGACGGAGTCGTGCGCTGGATCACAGCCAGAGGACAGTTCCATTACGACGCCAACGGGGACGCCGAGCGCATGCTTGGCATGTCCGCGGACATCACCGAGCGCAAGCAGGCTGAGGAATCATTAAAGAAGTCGGAGGAGAAATTTTCCACGGCCTTCCGGCAAAGCCCGCTGGCCCTCGCCGTAACCAGAGTGAAAGACGATCGCTACCTCGACATCAACGAGACTTATGAAAAAATGACGGGCTGGCGACGGGACGAAATAATCGGGAGAACACCGTTCAACCTTAACCTTTGGGTGCATCCTGATCAAAGGACCGAGTTGGCAAAGGAGATTCAGGCCAAAGGCACGGTTCAGAATCTGGAGTTCCGCTTTCGTTGCAAGGATGGCGAGTTGCGCGATGGGTTAGGTTCGGCAGAATTCATCGAAATTGACGGCGAACCCTGCCTCATGACGGTGGTCGCGGACATTACCGAACGCAAACAGTCAGAGGAAGCCTTACGTGCGAGCGAGCAGAGACTACGCCTCGCCGTTCAGACTGGAAGAATGTATACCAGCGAGTGGGACGCTGTGAGTGACACCGTCGTCCGGTCTCCTGAGTACGTGGACATTCTCGGGACTGACGAACCTGCGCAGATCGCCCGTCTGGAAATAGCGGATCGGATCCACCGGGACGACCGTGATCGAGTCGCCGCTGAACACGCAAGTATGACGCCTGACAACCCGATCGCCACAACCCGCTACCGTTTTCTGCGTCACGATGGCACGACGATTTGGCTGGAAATGAGAACCAGGGCATTCTTTGACGGCAAAGGCAAGAAGCAACGCATGGTGAGTGTTATGGCAGATATCACCGAGCGCAAACAAGCCGAACAGTCTCTTCGCGAGAGCGAGGAACGATTCCGTCTGGTTGCAAACACGGCACCAGTGCTGATCTGGATGTCTGGCTCCAATGGGCTGTGTCACCTACTTCAATCAGCCCTGGTTGGAGTTTACCGGGCGGTCGCTTGAGGCAGAGCTTGGGAACGGCTGGACCAAGGGAGTGCATCCCGAAGATTTAATGACATGCCTGGATATCTACACGCAGTGCTTTCGATCGGCGGGAGCCGCTCGAGATGCAGTATCGGTTGCGGCGGCATGATGGAGAATATCGCTGGATTGTCCGACATAGGCGTGCCGAGATTTAACTCGGACGTTTCTTTTGCCGGCTACATCGGATCATGCAGCGACATGACGGATCGAAAGCTCGCGGAGGAAGCGCTTGCCAGCGTAAGTCGCCGCTTGATCGAAGCACACGAGGAGGAACGAACCTGGATCGCAAGAGAACTGCACGACGACATCAATCAACGGATTGCCTTGTTAGCGATCAAACTGGATCAATGGAACCATCATCCAGGGTCTGGGGAGGATACCCGCCAAAACATCCAGACCATCAGCCAAGGCCTCTTGGAAGTCGGGAGGGACATTCAGGGTCTGTCGCATCGTCTCCACTCCTCCAAGCTTGAGTATTTGGGTCTTGCCGCCGCAGCCAGGAGTTTCTGCAAAGAGCTATCCGAGCAGCGCCAGATACAGATTGACTTCAGCCCTTCCGATATACCGCATAACCTGCCGAAGGAAGTTGCGCTTTGCCTGTTCCGGGTCTTACAGGAGGCGTTGCAGAATGCGGCGAAGCACAGCGGCGTTCAGCATTTCGAAGTGAAACTCCGTGGAACGCCAGAGGAGATCCAACTCTCTGTGAGTGATGCCGGAGTCGGCTTTGACTGGCAAGACGCCTTCAGCCGTCGAGGGTTGGGGCTCATCAGCATGCGAGAAAGACTGCAACTGGTACGCGGCAGCCTTTCCATCACTTCTCAACCCGATCACGGCACGACGATTTACGCCCGCGTTCCTGTGGAGCTCAAAGATACCCTGGAAGAGAATCGTCGAGAGGCCAGTTGAAGTCATTGGACGGCCGCAGGATTTTCCCTGCCGGAGCGGTGCAGTCCTGAATGAAGACAGCAACGACCTCCTCTCCTGACCAGCCCGGGATGCCGGCTCCTCAACAGGATCACTCCTGAAAGAACTGACAGTTCTGAACCCGGAGCTCCGCGGACTACGATGAACGCGAGCAAAATTTGTGGACCGGCCATATCTGGTGACCCTACGGCAATAACGCCAGCTGTGCTAACTGGAAACTCGCATGGAGTATCGTCACCGCGCCAGACTGCTGATCGCCGATGACCATACATTGGTGGCCGAAGTCTGCAAGAACCTTCTCGAACCCGAGTTTGAAGTCGCGGGCATCGTCGACAACGGACGAGCTCTGCTTCGAATGGCAGCTGAACTGAAGCCTGAAGTCGTGATCCTCGACATTGCGATGCCGCAGCTGAATGGGCTTGATGCTGGCGAAGAAATCAAGCGCTTGCTGCCCGCCACAAAGCTGGTTTTCCTGACCATGAACACGTCCCCGGAGGTGGCCGCCGAAGCGTTTCGGCGAGGCGCCTCGGCGTACGTAGTGAAGCACGCCGCAGCATCTGAATTGATTACGGCCGTGCGACGGGCGCTGAGGTCGGAATCGTACCTGACCCCGACCATCACCCGGGAAACGGTTGAATATCTTTTGCGAAGTGGTAGCTCTTACTCCAAAGAGAAGCGGATTACTCGCCGCCAAAGCGAGGTCCTGCAACTCCTTGCCGAGGGGAGGTCAATGAAGGAAATTGCCGGCATGCTGAACCTCAAACCTGGAACTGTGGCGTTCCACAAATACCGGATCATGGAAACTCTGGGGCTGAAAACCAACGCGGAGTTGCTGCAGTATGCCATCAAGCATCACATGGTCGGAGGTTGAGCACGGCATCCTTTACGAGGGAACCGTTTGTGAAGCAATCTGCGGGTCCTATCTTCTTCATTGAGCTTCTTCACTGGGCTTCGGCCGTCAGGCTGGCAATTCTGACAGTCGCGCCCTGACACAACAACGATTACAAAAGGGCCCGGAATCGCACACAAGGTTCCGACTCAACCAAGCGCTCGCAAGAAGATGGGCGACTTATTCTCGACGCGCGTTGCGCCCGGTGACAGGGAATGACAATCACTCTGGTGCTGACGGTAATATCGACGGTTCTCGCATTGGGAGCAGTCTTATACCTGGTTTATCTTGAAACGGCGACTGATCTGCCTCCAAGCCAACACACTCGCCACTCATAGCTGATAGTCGCGCTTGCACCGGAACACTCAGGACAGCTTAACGAAGTCGGTGTAGAAAAAATCCCCGCATTACAGATCTCTTCGCGACGGCAGCCAGACCAATATCCCGGAGAGCTATTGCCTTAAGATCACAAAATCCGTTAATTCGGGCTCCAGGGAGTCGAGTCGACGGCGCTTAACTCGGAGAAACGCGAAGTTCGGTACGGGACCCCCCTACATCACTCAGAAACAATTGAAACATAATGTGATACGGGCGATTCTACCTGTCATTTCTGCCATGTCGGTCCGTAAGGGATTCTACCAGTGGCCACCTAGTAGTAATACTAGTAGCTAAGGATAAAACCGTGATTTACCCTACGCCCCTTCCTGATATAGGTTAGGGTCGACCGTGGTGAACCGTGCACTGTTCAGGGTCGACTGACATTACTCCCAGGTTGTCCGTTAGCGCCTCGGCGCAGGAGACGAAGATGAGTATGAACATGAAACGAAATCTTCCCCGGATTTTGATCGCTGATGATCACGTTCTCGTGGCCGAGGCATGCCGGAAGCTCCTGGAGCCCGAATATGAAGTTGTAGCCACGGTAAGCGATGGCCGCGCCCTGGTGCGGGCTGCCGCCGAGCTAAAGCCGCATCTCATCATCGTTGACGTTGCCATGCCCATACTGAACGGCCTGGATGCGGGGCAGCAGGTGAAGGAATTCCTACCCTCAGCGAAATTGGTTTACCTGACGATGAATCACGATGCCGACCTGGCAGCCGAAGCGTTCCGTCGAGGGGCGTCAGGATATTTGCTGAAGACCTGTGCCGCCTCTGAATTGACGACTGCGGTTCGGGAGGTCCTCAGAGGGAAGTCCTACCTCTCGCCCACGATCGCAAAAGACACCGTCGAGTTCCTCTTGCGGCAAGGCAAGAAGCTGATTGAGGAGGGGGAGCGGCTGACGGAAAGGCAGCGGGAAGTATTACAACTGCTGGCCGAAGGAAAATGCATGAAGGAAGTGGCCGGCGTACTGAACATCACGACTCGAACTGTTGCTTTTCATAAGTATCGAATTATGGAAGTACTCAACGTCAAGAGCAGCGCCGAACTGGTTCAGTACGCGATTCGGAACCACTTAATTGCGGCCTGAGTCATGGCCGGTCATCGACTTAGCAGGTGGCAAGTCTGCCCGCTTCTCCTGAACTTCGCTACTCTTCTTCAGTTCTGCCCCACAGCAGGTCGAACCCGCTCCGGCCGTTTCATCCCCACGCAATCAGTCCCTTTCGGGGCTGCATAAAAATCCAGGAATCTATGAATCGCAAATGAAAACGGGCTCGAGAGATAGCTGGACAAGCCGGCTTCTCGAGCCCGTTGTGGATCAAAAGGTACTGCGAATTGCTTTCATGCCTAACGACGCCAGGAGAGCAAGACTACCTAGCAATCCGATAAGGGGCAGCAGACTTGCGGTCTTGGGCAGTTCCGCGGGAGCGGCCGGCGCGGGTGCAGGTTCCGCCACTGCGACCAGAATGGGTGCATCGGCAGGCGGCGCCGGCGGTGGTGGTGGCATTGTGCCACTTACTCTCCGGTGTTCTGAAGCCACAGTTACGGGTTCTTCCACGACTTTGGTCGCGGAGACTTGCATCCCTTTCTTCAGGCCAAAGGCATCGGTTTCTTGTCCGTTAACATTGAACTTTTGGCCTGCTGGGATTTTGAACTTCTGGTTGGTGCCGTCTTCCAGGGTGAGAATTACAGAGTTCGGCGGACTCACGTGCCATACTTTGCCTGTGACAGTTTGCACTGTCGTGATGGTTTGGGGAGTTGTGGTCTTAGTAATTGTACGCTCGAGCTTCATACCCGGTTTCAGATCGTGAATCCCGAGTTGCTGGCCGCCAACATCAACCCGTGCGCTTTCCGGCACATTGGGAAAATGGCGAAGCGTGCCGTCTTCCGTTTTCACCACCAGATCATTGCCCGAAACGTGGACAACTTCGCCACGCTCTATCGTCACGTCATGAGTGGCTGCCCCGGACATGGTGGAGGTTTCTGTTTTGACTTGTGCGCTCATGCTCAGGGCAAAGGCCAGACTTACTGCCCCCGCCATAAGCATCAGCCACGCTGGTGTCCATCGCTGTGTTGAGTTCATCGTGTTTCTCCTTAAGTTTGGCTTTCGCAGCCCTAAATTTGAGTCCAGTGAATGCTTGTTTTAAAGGCGCTTGTTAGTGCTCCGTTACGGCTGTGTCCGGGTGTTCGGATTTTGCCTGCCTGTTGTTCCGCTCGGGCTCCGCAATCGAAGCCTGAACGATGTAACGCTCGGGAGCGCTGCCCACGTAATAAAAAGGGAAACATGTCACCAGAGTTAGCGACGAAACCGAGCGTGGTCGCAAGACTGAGAGATCGTTTGGGAGCACAAGCACCACGTGATCCACAACGTATGTGGCTGTGTGACCCGGAGTTACAAGGTCAACGGAGTCTCCCGGACCCACGTCTTTCAGCACCCGAAAAAAACCGTCCCGATGTCCGGCAATTCCGATGTTCCCATCTTCGCCCGGGCGGACTGTGCCGGCGATATGGCCGACCGCTCGATTCAGGACGAGTTCGTCAGTTCCCTCCAAAACCGGTACTTCGAGATGGACCTTGGAGATGCGTAGTACAGCGAGCGGCGGATCGACGTGCTCTGCCAGACTGTGTTCGTACGCCGCAATCCGATTCTCCGACCAGAGACTGAAATCGAAGCTGCCTTGATTGCCTGGGCGCAAAGCGACGGGCGATTGGCCGGGTTGAACTTCCTGGAAACGCTTCAACTCAGCACGGGACAAGACTGTCCGATGGATATATGCCGCCACGTAAAGCCCGATCATCAACACTCCGACGATCAGTAGCAGACGCTCTATGCCCCTCGAGAATCTCATCTCCAAAAGCCTTGTGCGCTGTCGGTGCGTAAAACTTTTCCCCGGTTCAACAGTTATCGATCCGTAGCTGACGACTGCGCTGCCCGATTTTTCAATCCCAGCACGAGGAGTCTAGGCAACATGATCAGAGGTCGTAACTGTTAGTAGTAACAGTCGCGGACGCTGTCACCGGGGCTGGATTGGACGCTGCGTCCCCAATTGTCAGGCCCTCGTATGCGTCATATATAAGGAGGACAAGCAAAGGAACCCTATCGGGGGATGCGAGGAAGTTCGAGCGGTCCCGTGGATTAAGTAGTTGTAACAGTCGCATGACGGGAACTGAATGTGAGAACCAGCGAGTGCAAGTATACGAAGTCAGTTTGGGAACTAAGGCAGGTCAATCGAGGGGGAGATGAAGGTTCGACCCTCCATGGCCTTCCAAATGGCCGGAACGAGGTCGGTGGCCATACATTGCTTGAGGACATAGCCCAGAGCGCCTGCGGACATCGCAGCTTCGACAAAATCGTGATCTTTATGCACCGTCAGGAAGATCACTCTTGCCCGCGAACCTTTTTCCCGCAACCGCAGGACAACTTCGATTCCGGTCAATACCGGCATCGAGATGTCGAGTACGACGACATCCGGAGAAAGAGCTGGAGCGAGCTCCAGAACGCCCGGTCCATCTGCAGCGGTGCCGACGATCTCGAATTCATCTCCGATAATTTGCTCAGTCGTGTGCAGCACCTCTGCCTGTTCGTCAGCCAGGAAAACTCGAGGAATCATGCGCGCCACCCGAGGCGGAATCCGTGGCTCCTCCTGAGCGGCGGGATGCTCAAGGCCGACTTCACTGGCGTCTAACATGACTGAAACTTAACAGAAAGCAAACACTCATGGCTCTAGGAAGATACACAGTATTCCCTGTATTAATTCTTAGTGTCGTCACTGTCGGCATGCAGCTGTGAGAGGTTCATGAGGATTCGCGGACGGCGCATTCCAAACGTGACGCCGGTCTTATTCTGTCGTCTCTGTAGTGATCGCATTCCCGAATCGAAACGGCGAAGCGACTTGTTGCCGCTGCGGTCATGGCTCAATCTTCGCCGTCGTGCCCTGAGTTCACTGTAACTTCTGCCAGTTTCCTGCGCGCGATGCGCCTTCTACTCTTCGCTCGATCCACGGTATTTTGGGACGAAACCGCGACTTTCATGAACGCCAGAGGTAAAACCTGTTGCCTACAACGTCGTGAAAAAGCCAGCTGACAGCCTCTGGTCGCGCGCAGCTTCGCCGGTCATTCTGGAACGAGACTGTCATGGTCTTATTGAGTCGGGTTCTGAGGAGTTCGCCATGGGTATTGAACTGGAGTTGAGTTGTTTTGAACGAGAGATCAAAAGTGCGATGGCGCCGTTGTCTCAGTGCGGTTGCGCCCGCCGCCTGCTCAGCGCGGCCTTGCTTCTTCTCGCAGTTTCGCTCACGGGGTGCGCGGAGAAAGCGGCGACGGCTGCGCCAGTGCCGCCGGAAGTGATGGTCGCGTCGGTCCAGCAACAGGATGTTCCCGTCTACGGAGAGTGGGTGGCACAACTGAACGGTCCCGTGAACGCTGACATCACACCCAAGGTGCATGGGTATTTGCTCAACCAGAATTATGTGAATGGATCGTTGGTGAGGAAAGGGCAACTGCTCTTTGAGATCGATCCGCGCCCCTTCCAGGCAGCCCTGGATCAAGCCAAGGCAGAGGTGGAGAGAACCGTGGCATCGTTATCGAAGGCGACCAACGATGTACAGCGCGACACTCCCTTAGCGTCGCAGAATGCGATTCCACAGAAGCAGCTTGATGATGACGTAGCCAATCAAGCTGCGGCCCACTCGGAGTTAACCGCAAAGAAAGCGGCACAGGAGCAGGACGAGCTGAATCTCGGATGGACTAAAGTCTATTCACCGGTGGAAGGCATCGCCGGAGTCGCGAACTCTCAGATCGGTGATTTGGTGGGTTCGACCACCAAGATGACCACAGTGTCGAAGGTCGATCCCATTTGGGCTTACTTCAACATTAGCGAGAGCCAATATTTGACCGTCGCGGCGCAGGTCTCAAGGTTCTTGCGAGGATCCGCGATTAAGACTCCCCTTCCGGTTGAATACATTCAGGCCAACGACGTTCCCTACTCTTTCAAGGGGAACATCATCTTCGTAAACCGCGAGATTGCCGCCGGCACAGGCACCATTCAGTTAGCCGCTGCATTTCCCAACAGAGACGCAATCCTCCGCCCTGGGGGATTTGGGCGCGTACGTGTACAAACCAGCACCAGCAAGAACGCCTTACTGGTTCCGCAGGCGGCCGTTATCGAAGTCCAGTCGCAGTATCAACTTTTCGTCGTTGGGGCTGACAACAAGGCCACGGTTCGGCCGGTCAAAGTGGGAGACCGTGTCGGGACCAACTGGACTATCACTGAAGGATTGAAACCGGGCGAGCGGGTAGTGGTCGAAGGCATTCAGAAGGTGCAAACGCTTGCGGCGCAAATGCCGGAGTCGGCAAAGGAAGGTGTCCCCGTCACTCCGAAAACCTACTGCGGCTCCTGCCGGCGGGAGCGATTAACCATGGCGAAGTTCTTTATCAATCGGCCCATCGTCGCCATCGTCATCGCCATACTGATGGTGGTGATTGGTTTGGTCTCAATGCTTGGCCTGCCCACGGCGCAGTTTCCTAATATTGCCGACCCGATGATCCAGGTGAAAGCCACCTACCCGGGCGCGGACGCGCAGACGATTGCCGAGTCGGTAGCGACTCCGATTGAGCAGCAGATGTCCGGCGTCAGCGGCATGAATTACATGTATTCGCTGAGTGCCAGCTCGGGCGGCGGCGGAACGGTATACATAGACTTCCAGCTCGGGACTGATGTCAATACGGATCAGATTCTGGCGCAGATGCGGAGCGGGCAGGCTAACTCGCAATTGCCGAGCGAAGTAGTCCAGCAGGGCGTGTTGGTGCAGCCGGGTACGACTGCTCCCTTCATGCTGCTCGACCTTTACTCACCCAGCGGTGTATTCGACAACATCTTCCTGGCGAACTACTCCATCATCAATTTGCAGTATGCCCTGACTCGCATCGCCGGTGTTTCGCAGGTTCAGATTTTCGGCGCTGGGCCCTATGCCATGCGCATTTGGGTGAATCCTGATCGGCTGGCGAACCTCGGGGTCACGGTCTCTGACATCACCAACGCGGTCAAAGCCCAAAACAAGGTCAATCCGGGGGGCCAGGTCGGAGGGGAGCCTGTTCCCTCTGGTCAGCAATTTACTTATAACGTGCGGGCTCCCGGGCGCTTGCCTACGGTTGAGGAGTTCAACGACATCGTCGTCCGTGCCCAGTCCGACGGCTCAGTCCTTCGGCTGAAGGATGTGGCGCGGGTGGAATTGGGCTCGCAATATTATTCCTATCAGGCGCGGTTGGGACGGGCAGAAGAAGGTAAACCCTCCCAACCCGCAGCCCTCATCGCGCTTTACCTCACCCCGGGCAGCAATGCACTGCAAACACGAGAAGCAGTCCTCAAGATGATGGATGAGGCGAAAGGGAAGTTTCCCCAGGGACTGGCTTACATTGTGGCGCTGGATACGACGCTCGCGGTCAGCGAGGGCATCCACGAAATTTACAAGACACTGATCGAGGCTTTGATCCTGGTCATCGTGGTGGTCTACATTTTCCTCCAAGGCGTCAGAGCTACGCTAATTCCGCTGCTTGCCGTTCCTGTCTCTCTGATTGGAACCTTCGCCGTTTTTCCGATGCTGGGGTTCTCCATCAACACCCTGTCGCTTTTTGGGCTCGTCCTGGCGATTGGACTCGTCGTCGATGATGCGATCGTTGTGGTCGAGGCCGTGGAACATCATATTGAGCACGGCATGACGCCTCATGACGCGACCGTCAGGGCGATGGAGGAGGTTTCCGGACCGGTCATTGCGATCGCGCTGATTCTTGCGGCTGTGTTTATTCCCACCGCCTTCGTGCCCGGTATCACCGGCCAGCTCTACAAGCAGTTCGCGGTTACGATCGCAGTTTCGGTGCTCTTCTCGGCTTTCAACGCACTGACCCTCAGTCCTGCGCTTTCCGCCATGCTGCTGCGCCCCCGGAAACCGGCACGCGGGCCACTGGGCGCTTTCTTCCGCTGGTTCAACCGCGTCTTCGGGCGCGCCACCGACGGATATGTAAGTTGGTGCGGACTACTCATCCGCAAGGCAGGCGTCGCTTTCATCTTGCTGGCCGCGATGACCGTAGGAGCGGGTCTCTTCGGGAAGGGCGTTGCAAAGAGCTTTCTCCCGGATGAAGACCAGGGATACATCTACGCCGGCTTGCAGCTGCCGAATGCGTCCTCGCTCCAACGATCCTCTGAAGCTGCCCGGGAAGTCGAGAAAGCCATTATGGAGACTCCCGGCGTCGACTATGTCAGCTCGGTCATGGGCTTCAGCATGCTAAGCGGCGTCAACGCGACCTACAGCTCATTCTTTTTTATCTCTCTGAAGCCTTGGGAAGACCGCAAAACTCCCGAAACCAGCTATGAAGGAATCAAGGCCCATCTGCACCGGGCGCTTTCCAAGGTCCCATCGGGAATTGCTTTCTCATTTCCACCACCCGCAATCCCGGGCGTAGGGACCTCGGGCGGAGCTACGTTCATTCTGGAAGACCGATCCGGCAGCGGCGTTGATTTTCTTGCGAAGAACGCGCAAGTTTTTGTGGCTGAAGCCCGCAAACGACCGGAGTTGGCGGGGGTGATGACAACCGCTCTGTTCGGCGTCCCCCAGGTTGGGGTAAAGGTGGACAACGCCAAGGCAATGACCCAGCAGATCCAACTGAGCAGCCTGTACGAGACCGTGCAGACGTTTATGGGCGGTTCGCTGGTGAACTACTTCAATCGCTTCGGCCTGCAATGGCAGGTATATGTCCAGGCGGATGGCGACTTCCGGAACAAAGCCGAAAATGTAGGCAAATTCTACGTCAGGAATGCCTCGGGCGGAATGGTTCCGTTGAGTACGCTGACTACAACCTATCCGCGCGATGGCGCCGAGTTCATGATGCGCTACAACCTGTTCAACTGCGTGCAGATTAACGCCGCCGCGGCACCCGGCTACAGCTCGGCGCAAGCTATGGCGGCGCTGGAAGACGTCTTTCACAAGTCGATGCCAAGTCAGATGGGCTTCGACTATATGGGCATGTCGTACCAGGAGCAAAAAGCCGCGCAGGGCGTTTCAGCCGGAACGATTTTCGGGCTGGCCTTCTTCGTGGTTTTCCTCATCATGGCAGCGCAGTATGAGAGCTGGACGCTACCGTTCAGCGTACTGCTGGGAGTTCCCATCGCCGTTTTCGGCGCCTTCGCAACCCTCTACGTTCGACGTCTCGACAACAACGTGTATGCCCAGATTGGCTTGGTCATGCTGATTGGATTGTCGGCCAAGAACGCCATTCTGATCGTGGAATTTGCCAAGGCGGAATACGAGAAAGGCAAATCCACCCCGATGGAGGCCGCACTGTTTGGAGCCAAGCTGCGATTGCGACCTATTCTAATGACCTCATTCGCCTTCATTCTCGGTTGCGTGCCGCTGTGGACGGCTTCCGGCGCAGGCGCCGTCTCTCGGCAAGTTCTGGGAACAACGGTCATCGGGGGAATGATGGCAGCTTCGGTGCTGGCCATCTTCTTCATCCCGGTCTGCTATGACGTGGTCGAGCGGTTCGGACTGTGGGCATCTGGAAAGAAGAACGATCCGCACGAAGCAGGGGCCAGGCCGCTTCATGAAGGAGCTGGCGATGACTAAGACGTCGGCAGTTAGCGCACTGGTAGCGCCGGCCTCCGGCCGATCCGATGGAGTGGACGGGACGCCCACCCGACAGCCGGCGGGACTCCCGCGCTACTTGATGGTATTCGCGTTGCTCCTGCTGACTGGATGCACTGTAGGCCCCGCATACAAACGTCCGCAGACGACGGTTCCCGATGGCTACCGGGGACTCGCGCCAGACGCTAGTCAGCAGACTCCGGCTTCGCTCGGAGAAGAAAAATGGTTCACAGTTTTTCAGGACGAGCAGTTGCAGGCACTCATCCGGGAGGCTCTGGTCCAGAATTATGATGTGCGGATAGCTGCAACACGCGTGCTTCAGGCACAGGCCGTGCTGGGCATCACCCGCGCTGACCAGTTTCCGACGATCGCCGGCGGCGCATCGACAACCAACCAGAGGTCTCCGAGCACAAAAGCGACACCTGCGTTCGAGAGCAGTCCCTTCGAGGTCAACCTTTCACTATTTTGGGAACTGGATTTCTGGGGGAAGTTCCGCCGAGCCACTGAAGCGGCGCGCGCCAGTTTGTTGGCCACAGAGTGGGGTCAGAAAGCTGTGCTGTCAAGTCTCGTCAGCAGTGTGGCTTCAGCGTACTTCCAGTTGCTGGAACTCGATTCAGAGATGAATATTTCGAGGAACACACTAGCTTCTCGAAAAGAATCCTTGCGCCTGGTTGAAATACGCGCCAAAGGAGGCACGACCTCGTATCTGGACGTTCGCCAATCTGAACAACTGGTTTACACGGCTGCCTCATCCATTCCGGATCTGGAGCGGCGGATCGAGCAACAGGAGAACCTGATAAGCATTTTGCTGGGCAAGAATCCCGCACCCGTGACCCGGGGAAAGCCGTTAGTGGAGAGTGTGGCGCTGCCGGTAGTGCCCGCTGGCCTACCCTCGTCGCTGCTGGACCGGCGTCCCGACATTCAGTCAGTCGAACAGCAATTAGTCGCCGCCAATGCCCGGATCGGCGTGGCAAAGGCAGCTTATTTTCCCCAGATCGCACTCACTGGTCTCGCCGGGTACCAGAGTAGCGCTTTGACGGATTTGTTCAGTGGGCCAGCTGGTTTGTGGAGTTTCGGTGGTCAGTTGGCGCAACCTATTTTCACTGCCGGAAGAATCCGTTCCAACGTAAGGCTGACGGAAGCGCAGAAAGAGGAAGCGGTTCTGGTTTACCAGCAGTCGATACAGCAAGCCTTCCGCGAAGTGTCAGATTCACTGATCTCATATCGTAAGAACCAGGAGTTCCGCGCGCAGCAGGAATTGCTGAGTGCAGCGGCGCAGGATGCCACACGGCTGTCGGACGTCCGTTATCGGGGCGGGGTCACGAGTTACCTCGAAGTTTTGGACAGCGATACGCGCTATTTCGATGCTCAGTTGGGAGTGGCGCAAGCGCAACTGAACGAACGACTGGCACTGGTTCAACTCTACAATGCCCTGGGCGGTGGGTGGCAGCAGTAGGGAAACGCGTGACCACCATGCCGGTGAACCTGCCTAAATTATCCAGACGCCCTCTCGAACCCATGGAGAGGATCTCCGAGGTTCTGTTTGGATTAATCATGGTCCTCACCTACACCTGCTCTTTCAGTGTCGCCGGAGCGGGCCGCGAAGAAGTTCGCACCATGCTGGTGGGTGCGTTGGGTTGTAACCTGGCCTGGGGAATGATTGATGCAGTCTTCTATCTGATGGGCAATTTCAGCGCTTCCGGTCAGGGTATCCTCAAGTTACAAGCGTTGCGACATGTCGGCAGCCCTGCCGAAGCCCAGCAGATGATTGCTGACGCGCTCCCGCCCGTGCTGGTATCCGTCCTGTCTTCATCTGACCTTGAACATATGCGCCAGGAGTTAAGTCGATTGCCTGATCTGCCGGCGGGCCCACGACTTCGTAAAGATGATTGGCTGGGCGCGATCGGTGTGTTCCTCATCGTAGTAGTGGCAACGTTCCCCGTAACGATCCCGTTCGCTTTCATCACTGACGCCCGGCTTGCCCTGCGAGTCTCGAATGGGATTGCGATCGCGATGTTGTTTCTAACCGGATATGTATTTGGACGTCATGCCGGGCACCGTCCGCTCACGATGGGCCTTGCGATGGTGCTTCTCGGCGGCGTTCTGGTCGCGATCACGATAGCGCTAGGGGGATGACCGCCACGCAATATTTGGCAACACTCGCCGTGGCGATTCTCCTGGGCGTGCCAATATGGGCGCAGACGACAATCAGCGCGCCGGCCAGCGTCCCAGCCAATTCGATCGAATCCTCCACTGACCTGTGGGCGTTCTCCTTCAACATGTCTGGATACATCGTGCCCCATGACCGGTCTTATGCTTCTCCGACATTCGCTGCGGATCGCGGACGGGTTCACCTCGGAGCGCGTTATAACTACGAAGATCAGGAGACGGGCTCGCTGTGGGTTGGCTACAACTTCAGCGCCGGTGACAAACTGGCTTTGGAGGTTACCCCGATGATCGGCGGCGTTTTTGGGAACACGACCGGAGTTGCTCCCGGATATCGGGCATCGCTTGCGTGGAGGCGGGTTGAGCTCTCCACGGAGGGCGAATACGTTTTCGATACCAGAGACCACAATGGCAATTTCTTCTACAGCTGGATGGAACTGAGTTATTCCCCGCTTGAGTGGTTTCGTGGGGGTCTGGTAGCGCAGCGGACTAAGGCATACCACACCGATCTCGACATCCAGCGCGGAGTGTTGATCGGCCTCTCACACAAGAGAACGGATTTCACAACCTACATATTCAATGCCGGCTGGACTGATCCGACTATAGTTTTGTCGCTCGGGTTTAATTTTTGAAACACGCCGTCCAGCCTTTGTGCAAAGCGGTCTGGACCCCGCAATCGCCGCTCCTTATTGGCTTCAACGCACTTCAGCCGGAGAACTGTCAGTTCTGGCAGTAGCCGCCAAAATGTCTGGCTCCTAACGTGCTTACTGCGGGAGATGAGTCGTATCGGGCGCTTCGGCGATGAGGGTCAACCGACTCATCAACGTATTCTCGGAAATCAACTCATCTAAATGATGGCGACAATCGGCTTGGGCGTGAAATTGCCTGAAGTGTTGCGCGGCAGCAGGGACTATGGGCCGGGTCGCGCGCGCTGCACTGGCAACTACATTTTTGCGGCAGCGGCGGCACGTGGCCTACTGCGGTCTCACGCCAGCCCCATAACCGCCATCGGACTTCTCGTCGCGGAATCATCGGCGACGTCGCGCTTCTGTTGCTCGATTGCTGATTTCTATCGGGGCGCACGATATCCCGTCGAAGATCAACCTGGTCAAAATTGAATTCGATGATCACGAGAAACGTAACGAGTGACAAGAGCTCGAAGAGTATAGGGACGGTGACACCAATCGGCGCGCCGCCGGCGGACTCGGGTAAATTTTCCAGCGACCGCACGATTGCGGAGTATGCAGCCGAAATCTGGAAGGTCAAACCATGTCCCGTCTCGTAGGAAGCATGTCAGGAAAAATGGGAGTCAATGGGCAGAGTCAGTTGGGCTCCCCAATTGAGGAGCGAAAAGAAAAAGCACATATGGCAGCACACCCACTGGCAACTGGCGGTGAGCTGCACACCAAGCGTCCCGTATGGAAGGCCCTCGAAACTCACTATAAAAGGGTTCGGGAACTACATCTCCGGGATCTCTTTGCCAACGATCCGGCCCGCGGGGAACGCATGGTGGCTCAGGGTGCGGGAATCTACCTGGACTACTCAAAGAATCGAATTACCGACCAGACCCTCAAGCTCCTTACCCAACTTGCAGACGAGTCTGGTCTTCAATCGCGGATTGATGCCATGTTCCGTGGGGACAAGATCAACAACACAGAAAAGCGGGCCGTCCTGCACGTGGCGCTTCGTGCTCCTCGAGGCGCGTCGATCTTTGTCGACGGCGAAAACGTGGTTCCGCGAGTTCACGCCGTGCTCGACAAGATGAGTCACTTCTGTAACCGCGTCCGCAATGGCGACTGGAAAGGCCACACCGGCAAGCGGATCCGCAACGTGGTCAACATCGGTATCGGCGGCTCCGATATGGCCCCGGCCATGGCCTACGAGGCGCTGAAGCATTACAGCGATCGCTCGATGACGTTCCGTTTCATCTCCAACGTCGATGGCAGCGACTTCACGGAAGGTGTTCGTGATCTGGATCCAACCGAGACTCTGTTCATTGTTTCCTCGAAAACCTTCACTACATTGGAAACGATGACCAATGCATGTGCCGCCCGTGCCTGGCTCCTTGCCGGACTGGGTGGCGACGAGAATTCGGTCTCCAGGCATTTTGTCGCAGTCTCGACCAATGCGGCGGAAGCAGGGAAGTTTGGTATTGATGCGTCGCAAACGTTCGAGTTCTGGGACTGGGTCGGTGGGCGCTACTCCATGACTTCGGCCGCCGGCCTATCTACGATGCTTGCCATTGGCCCGGAAAAATTCCGCGCCATGTTAGACGGATCCCGCCAGATGGACACGCACTTCATGGCCACTCCCATCGAGCGCAACCTGCCAGTACTCATGGGATTGCTTAGCATCTGGTACAACAATTTCTTTGGCGCTGAGACCATTGCAGTCTTGCCCTACGACCGGTATCTGAACCGCTTCACCGCGTACCTTCAGCAGTTAACGATGGAGAGCAACGGCAAGCACGTCACAGGGATTGGGACTGAAGTCACGCATGCCACCGGACCCATCTACTGGGGTGAACCGGGCACAAATGGCCAGCACTCGTTTTATCAGTTGATTCATCAGGGTACCCGGCTCATACCGTGTGACTTTATCGCTTTCGCGCGGCCGCTCAATCCAATGCGACACCACCACGACATCCTGCTGGCCAACGTCTTTGCGCAGACTGAGGCGCTGGCCTTTGGCAAAACGCTGGAGCAGGTCAAGGCCGAAGACACCTCAGAATGGCTTGCACCCCATCGCGTGTTTGCAGGGAACCGCCCGTCGAACACGATACTGGCAGAGCAGCTCACACCGGAAACGCTCGGCAAACTCGTCGCCCTTTACGAACACTCCGTATTCACTCAGGGAGTGATCTGGAACATTAATTCATTCGACCAATGGGGCATTGAGCTGGGCGAGACTTTGGCGCAACGAATAATTCCTGAACTCGAGAGTGAAGAAGAACCCACCCTCGAACATGACAGCTCCACGAACGCTTTGATCCGCTTTTATCGGAGGCTAAAGAAGAATGGGTAAAACCTTTAGTTTTGACAAAGGTCGTGAACCTTCTCATTCAGGCACGACGACTCCTTCGAGAAAAAGACGTTGGGGAGGACAGGCGGCTCGGATGCGGCTCAAAGCGAGAATCTCCTGCGCCAGATAGGTAAGCTACGACGCTCCCATCGTGCTCGGCTTGTCCACAGCAAGCGGACATCCCGGCGAACGAGCGGTGCGGAAACTAATTGAGCTGGAGGTGAGGTATTCGCGTCACTCTGGAGAAGCAGACCGACACCGTGGAGCTCACGAGCCTGCCGGAGCAAGAGGGGCAACTTGCTCCTGAAACGACCGGGCAAAGCTCACCGCTTGGCGCTACGGTCAGCGCGAATGGCGTCAACTTCAGTGTTTTCTCCCGCAGCGCCACAAGCATCGAATTGTTGTTCTTTGCCCGGGAAGACGACGCGGAGCCGGCCCGAGTCATTCGCATCGATCCCGTCACCAATCGTAGCTACCATTACTGGCATGTATTCGTTCCGGGCGCTCAGGCGGGACAAATCTATGGATATCGCGCACATGGACCATTTGATCCGTCCAGGGGATTGCGATTCGATCCCAATAAAGTTTTGCTGGATCCCTATGGCCGTGGCGTGGTCGTTCCGAACAAATACAGTCGTGCAGCGGCTCGTCAAGAAGGAGACAACACAACCACCGCCATGAAGAGCGTGGTCGTGGATCCGCGCAATTACGATTGGGAAGGGGACACCCCGCTGGAGAAACCGTCTTCGCGGACAGTCGTGTACGAAGCGCATCTCCGCGGTTTCACCCGGCACCCCAGTTCCGGTGTCACAGAAAACCTGCGCGGCACCTATGCAGGGTTCATTGAGAAGATCCCTTATCTCCGTGATCTCGGCATCACCGCCGTCGAACTGCTTCCCATTTTCCAATACGACGCTCAGGATTGCCCAGCCGGAGTGGTGAATTACTGGGGCTACGCGCCGGTGTCATTTTTCGCGCCGCACCAGGCTTACAGCTCAAAGCAAGACCCGCTGGGCCCGATCAACGAGTTTCGCGACATGGTCAAAGCGTTGCATCGTGCGGGCATTGAAGTCATTCTCGACGTCGTGTTTAACCACACTGCGGAAGGCGGCAACGATGGACCGACTTTTAGCTTCCGCGGGTTCGACAACGCGGCGTATTACATCCTGGAGCAAGGCGGTTCCAGCTATGCCAATTACAGCGGATGTGGCAACACATGCAACTCCAACCATCCCATTGTTCGCCGGATGATCATCGATAGCCTGCGTTATTGGGTTGACGAGATGCACGTCGACGGCTTCCGGTTTGACCTTGCTTCCATCCTCTCGCGCGATTCATCGGGTCACACCATGGCGACGCCGCCCGTGCTGTGGGACATCGAGTCAGACCCGGCGCTCGCGGGCACAAAACTCATCGCGGAGGCCTGGGATGCTGCCGGCTTGTACCAGGTGGGCAGTTTCATCGGCGATAGCTGGAAGGAATGGAACGGGCACTACCGCGATGATGTCCGTGGCTTTTTCCGTGGCGAGGATGGAATGGTTGGGCGTTTTGCGGACCGGATACTCGGGAGCCCCGAGATTTACCGGCATAAGCAGCGCGAGGTCGAACAAAGCATCAACTTCGTGACCTGCCATGATGGCTTCACGTTGAACGATCTTGTCTCCTACGAACGGAAGCACAACCAGGCCAATTTTGAGGAAAACCGCGATGGCGGCAATGACAACCGGAGCTGGAACTGCGGGGTAGAGGGACCAACTGAAGATCCGGCAGTGGAACGGCTTCGAAATCGGCAAGTGAAGAACTTTCTTACTGTAACCCTGATGTCACTCGGCATGCCGATGATCCTGATGGGAGATGAAATTCGACGTACTCAAGGCGGCAACAACAACCATTATTGCCACGACGATGCCGGCAGCTGGATGGACTGGAGCCTTCTGCAAAAGCATTCCGACATACATCGGTTCACAAAACTGCTCATTGCGAGGCGTCTGCGGCGAGACCGACAGGCCGAGCAACAGCGTATTAGTTTGGATGAGTTGTTGCGGGGAGCGTGCAAGGCCTGGCACGGTGTAAAAATCGGGCAACCGGACTGGAGCAACTGTTCGCACGCCCTGGCATTGAGCGCCGAAGTCAAGAATCAGAAGCTGCTGTTTCATCTGATAATGAACGCATACTGGAAACCTCTCGAGTTCGAATTGCCATCACCGGATGACCGGGGAGGGAATCCCTGGCGCCGTTGGATCGATACCGCGCTCGAGTCGCCTCTGGACATTGTCGAGTGGCCAACAGCGCCAGCTTTTTCAGGTCGCCTTTACCGCGCGGAAGCAAGATCCGTGGTCATGCTTTTCCGTACACTGGACGCCTGATTAATCAGAGTCAGTCATGAACCAACATTCCATCAAGTCGCCTGCGTTCGAACACGCTGAACTGGAGAGCGAACGTCTTCGCATTTTCGGCGTGCTGGCTTTTTGTGCCATCCTCATTGTTGTGACTGCCATCCGTGTATTTGTGATTCATACTGCGACGCCGTTGGCCTGGATTTCCCTCCTGATTGCCATCGTGGTTGTGTATGAGTTGCTGATGCTGTGGAGAGTCGTTCTTGCCTTGAAAGCAAATGGCAGTCTGGGCACTCAGTTCTTGATCTTCAGCACGATTGTCGAGACCTCAATCCCGGCATTCGCAATCGCCTTCCTGACCAACCCACAGATTGAGGTGGCCTATCGCCCGCTGGCGAGTCCGGCGATGCTGGTATTCTTTATCTTCATTATATTGTCCACGCTGCGGCTAAACCCGTGGATCGGGGTTCTCTCGGGCGTAGTCGCATCCGTCAGCTATATTTGCGCAGCCTTATATCTCGGCTGGCGTCCTCCCCTTCTCGGTGCACCAGCTCCGGTCACGCAAACCAGCGTTGACCTCAATGCCATAACGCTTCTTCTAGGGGGATTAGTCGCTGGCGCCGTTGCGTGGCAGATCCGTAAGCATGTCGAATCAGCTCTTCGCGAGGCGGAAACCAAGCGGACATTGGAGGGGATCCAGCACGACCTCCAGATCGCTCGTTCGATCCAGCAGTCCCTTCTTCCTCAAGACCCTCCTCAGATCTCAGCGTTTGATATTGCGGGCTGGAACCGCCCGGCGGACGATACCGGCGGCGACTACTATGACTGGATTACCCTTCCGAATGGAAAGGTGATTGTGAGTCTCGCGGATGTCACCGGGCACGGAATTGGTCCCGCGTTACTTGCCGCCGTGTGCCACGCTTACGCCAGGTCCAATTTCAGTACTGCACCAAACCTTCCTGCTGCTTTCGAACACATCAATCAGCAGCTTGGGGCAGATCTCGGGCCCGGACGCTTCGTGACTTTCGCGGCTGCTGTCTGTTGTCCTGGATGTGCGGAAGTGGAGATGCTTTCCGCCGGCCACGGTCCTCTCCTTGTTTATTCTCGCCCGGAGGACCGGTTTACCAGGATGAATGGGCACGCGCTTCCATTCGGTATTCTGCCTGAGCTTTCAGTCTGACCCCCAGTCGCGAATCCACCTTGATGGCGGCGACCTGATACTCCTGGCCACCGACGGTTTCTTCGAATGGGAAAACGATCGGGGCGAAGACTTCGGCGTGCAGCGAATGGAGAACGTGATTCGTGCGTCCCGGGACCTGGCTCCTGCGGAGATCATTGCCCGCCTGTACAAAGCCGTTATTCAATTCTCCAATGGAACCAGGCAGCAGGATGATCTCACCGCTGTGCTCATCAAGTACAAATCAAACGGAGATGGGCTCGTGCCCAGTTCTGTATGACTGTCTCGCCGTGAAGATGAGCGATCTTGCCGCAGGGGACCGTATCAGCAAAACGATGAACCGACCTCGACTGACATGCACTTTTCTCTCAAACTCCCGATGTCGGCTGCAACGGTATTTTTCGCATTTTGCGCACTGCAAGCTCAGGATCTGGCTCCGCGAGGCTATCTCATCACCCCTGTCCATTCGAATGCGGTCACTGTGAGCTATTCCTTTTTCAGCGGGAACCTTCTCTTCGATGGGACAGTCCCGATTACTGGTGCTTCCGCGAAAGTCAATGTATCGATTCTTAGCCTGACCCACTCCCTTAGCTTTTTTGGACGCTCGGCAAACTTTACAGCGTCGCTGCCCTACGGGGTAGGGAACTTCCAGGGCACGGTGGCTGAAGCTGAAACCAGGGCCTACCGATCGGGTATGCTGAATTCCGCGTTTCGCTTCTCAGTCAACCTCAGAGGCGGGCCGGCGATGGACGTGCAGGACTTTCGTAGATGGACGCAAAAGACTCTATTGGGTGTAAGTTTCAAGGTTACGGCTCCGAGCGGGCAATACGACCCAACGAAACTGATCAATTACGGCAATAACCGCTGGGCCTTCAAACCGGAATTCGGCCTGTCTCGACGCTGGGGACATTGGGTGCTCGACAGTTACGGAGCGGTCTGGTTTTTTACCACCAACTATGATTTCTTCTCGCGCAATCAGTTTTCACCGGGCACCAATACCCAAACCCAAAAACCCGTTTTCGCTTTCGAAGGGCACTTGAGTTACGACATCAAGCCTCGATTCTGGGCTTCGCTGGACGGCAATTTCTGGGAAGGCGGCCGCAGCAGCGTGAATGGAGTCGAAAACCCCGCCACCTTGCAGAAGAACTCTCGCATCGGAGGCACGGTGTCTGTTCCGGTGAGCAAACACCAGGCCCTGAAGTTCAGCTACAGCCGTGGCGCCTACATCCAATATGGCGGGAACTATCAGAATGTGTCCGTAGCGTGGCAGTATGCCTGGGTGGGTAGACCGAACTAGCAGGTGAACTGCGTCTCTTACATCTGTGAATGAATGACGCAATAAGCGTGATATGAATCGGCAAGAAAGGATTACACCGCATGGAACCACCGATTTCTCCTGTGCTTTACACTTTGTTCCTGTTCCTTGGCATGCTGATCTTGCTGGAAGTCGGCTGGCGTTTTGGTGTAAAGCGCCGACCGAATGAGTCGGAAGGAGAGCGAAGCAGCCTGGGTACGGTCGAAGGCGCGGTTTTCGCCTTGTTTGGCTTGATGGTGGCATTCACGTTTTCGGGAGCGGCGTCGCGGTTCAACGAGAAACGAATGTTGATCGCCGAGGAAGCCAACGCCATTGGAACCGCGTATCTACGCCTCGATTTATTGCCGCAGAAGGCGGAACTCGAACTTCGAGAACTGTTTCGCCGCTATCTGGATTCTCGACTGGAGACTTATCACAAACTGCCGAATATGGCGGCGGCAGAAATCGAGATGGCTAAATCCAAAAAGATCCAGGAAGAGATCTGGACGGAAGCAATCGTCGATACGCAACTTCCGGATTCTCATCGCGACGCAGGCAAGTTGCTGCTTCCCGCGCTAAACAACATGATCGACATGGCTACCACCCGCAGCATGGCGCTGCAGATTCATCCTCCGAGAATCATCTATGCGCTTGTGTTCGGCCTGGGTCTCATCTGCTCGTTGCTGGCCGGGTATCGCATGGCAGGCGGTCAAAAACGGAGCTGGCTTCACATCTTCGGTTTCACGGTCATGACGGTCATCATCGTGTACGTCATCCTTGACGCCGAGTACCCGCGTGCCGGTTTGATCCGACTCGAAAATGCCGACCAACTCCTGGTCCAGCTTCGCCAGGGCATGAAGTAACGGACCGCCACCCGCTCGTGCAGTGGCCAAGCTGTTGACCCAGTGAGATCGTGATCGTTTAGCAGGACGGTCCGGGAAGAGAATTACTTGCCGCAATCAGTCGCTTCGCAATGAATCTGGCTGAAGCACTCCGTCTGTTTGCATCTGTTTGATTACGAGTTTTACGAGTCCGTTGATCGCCTTGTGCACTTTGGAAGGATTGAAAGTGTCGGTGACGCCGGTCCAGACGAATTCTCCTCCCTCCGGTGATATGACATAGAGATTCGTCTCGATGCGCACCTTCTTGTCTTCCCGCAGGTAGTCGGGCGAATAGACCATGGGGTATACCGCGCCGTAGTATCCGTAGAAAGTGTTGTAGTAAGGGAATGGCGCATACGGGGTGCCCGGGATATAGGTGACGGTATTTTCCACCTTGATCAGGCGCGAGACTACAACCGTGTCAATCTTGTTTTCGCGGATCTGAGTCTTAAGATAGTTCAGGTCAAACTGGGTACCCTCCGGTCTCAGAAGTATGGCGCTGCCAGGAATCGCCTCCACGCCGGTAGCCGAAAGCTGTGCCGCAAGCACGTCTTCGAAGTCTGCCCGAATTCCCGTTTGGTCGCTCAGGCCCAGGGCCAGCACCCTATGAAATTTCTTGCCGGTAAAGTTGGGATTTTTCCAGCTCATCATCATCTTGCTGGAATTCGCGAATTGCGAAGTGACAGCCGAGAGAGTAATGACGAGGATCAGAATTGTTCGCTTCACACAGGACCTCGACTTTGGGCCCGGACCTCGGGCATCAGATCTAAGACTTCGCACTTCGGACACCAGGTAAGCTTTTGTCGAGCTTCGGGTAGTGGCTGAATCGAAATGCAATCTCGAGATGGCGTCATCCTGAAGGATTTTCCCGAAGGATATTGCGCGCACCACGAAAGTTCAGCACGACGCCGTCGCTAAAGGACGTCAGTTAAAAATTCAGCCACTGCCCGAGCTTCGCTCGACTGGATAGGGAGATGATTT
This sequence comes from Terriglobia bacterium, assembly GCA_963795245.1. Taxonomy (GTDB): domain Bacteria; phylum Acidobacteriota; class Terriglobia; order Terriglobales; family Acidobacteriaceae; genus JAIQFF01. Next base: position 221,686 of record CAWCHA010000005.1, read on the forward strand.
GCAGTGCAGGTTTGAGGTCGTTGTGGTCGCGAGCGCACTCGGGCCTTGTCCTCTCGGATTTGTTCTACATGCCGATCTTCTTGCCGATGACTTCGCCGGATACGACGATTTCAACGCGCCGGTTTTTTTGTCGGCCGGCGGCCGTGTTGTTATCGGCGACTGGCTCGGACTTGCCGAAGCCTTGCGCCGTTACAGTGTCCTGAGCCAATCCCTGTTCGGTCAGGTAATCACGCACCGCCTGGGCACGATCCTGGGAGAGCTTTTCGTTCAGTTCATCGCTTCCGGTGCTGTCAGTATAGCCTTCGATGGCGAGTTTTAATCCCGGATGTGCCACGACAATGCCTGAAAGTTTAGCCAATTTTTCGCGTGCTTCGGAACGCAGGTCAAACTTGCCGGTGTCAAACAATACGTCTCCCATATTGACCACCAGCCCACGAGGCGTGTCACGTGTCTCCAGAACGCGGTTGAATTGTTCCAGCAACTGCGCACGCAGTGCTTCTGCGGCTTTGCGGGTTCGCTCGGCGTCAGCCTTCGCAGCTTGTTCCTTGACCCGCAAAACCTCTTCCTTGGCTGCGGATAGCTCAGCCTGGCGCTGAGCTTCGGCATCGGCTTGGCGTTTAGCCTCCGTAGCTTCCACCGCCGCTTTGGCCTCGGCGTCAGCCTTGGCCCGGGCTGCGGCATCGTCACGCTCCTTCGCGATGCGCTCTTCTTCCTGGCGTTGTACCGCAAGAGCTCGTGCATCCTCAGAGAATTGAGCAGTCTGTCGAGCGGTTGAAATGATCGAGTTCTTGTCAGCCTTGGCAGCAAGGGAATTTTCTACCATCTGCAAGCTGGCCTCCGCCTTGGAATAGATCTCGGAGGCGTATTTATCCGCTCCCCGCGACTTGGCAATATCGACGGCGTTGCGCGCTTCGTACACCTCCAAAGGAATATTTGGATCGGGTGTCATAGCCAGGGGATTCCCCATTTTTTCGTACTGTCCACGCCTCATGAGCTTGTACTGACTGACGGGGAATATCTTTCCTTTTGTGTCTTTTCGAGTCTCGCTTTGAAGAACAACCATTTCACTCGGCACGCGGACGGCAAAATAGGGTTCTGCGGTGACAATTAAGGAGAAAGTTTGTCCCGGCGTGGTCGCACTCAGTTTGCCTTCTCCGTTCTTGGAGAGGAGAATCTCTCCGGTATTGCCGGTGCGCCCTTCCGGTGTAACCACCCAGAGTACGTAGGTCAGAAATTCAGCGCCCAAACGCGAGGGTGGCGTCATGCCCTTCAACTCGACCTCCACCTTCGTTCTGCCAGCCTTGGTTTTAGCCTCGACCTTAGCCACACCATTGGCCTGAGGCATCAGCTCCGTGGCCTTGAGATCGACTTTCGTGCTGCCACCACCAACTTCGTAGCCCACGGCACTGACGCTTTTCGTGATGACCTGGGAAGCGGGAACCTCGCGGTCTGCCTGAGCGGCTGCCGGGCCTCCTGACAGTCCGACGAATAACCAGACCAGTAATGCGGCAAACGCTACCATTTTCCGATTGAGTGACCGCATGGCGTTGTTCCTTTCAATTTCAATTTGTGTAGAAAAGCGTGCGCTTTGGCAGTTGCGCTGTTTTTTGGGGCTCAGGGATATTTTGAAATCCGGTGCGCGGCGCGCTCGGCATCGCCACAAATGAGAATAAACGCGTATCCCCTTTCCGCATGATCGGAGATTGCAGCCGGGGAATGAACTGGCAAGAGTGACAGTCAGCTGGCGCGCATTGCCCCGGCTGGTGCAGGTCGGAGGCGATGGCTAGGCTGCGTTGAGGAGGCTTTGCACGACTCTGCCGCTGCATATCCGGCGCGCCAGCTGGCGGAATTTCTCTGCGTCTTCAGGCGGTGCGAACAGACCTTGTTCTTCTTCGGTGAGTTCACTGGGGGGCGAGAGAGGCAACCTCACGCGACGGCTCACCAGGTCATATGCGCCGAATACGACCCCCAGATCAGGGAAGCGTATGCGAAATTCCTGGCGGAGGCAGTAAGCGCCCCAAGCGGCATTCAAGGGTACGGCCGCCTCAAGCAATGCAGCCCGGCACTGCGCTTTACGAATAACGTCAAGGCCATAAAGCTCCTCCATGCCCACCGCGGCAAAGCGCACCGCAACCATCAGTTTGTCCGCAAGAGACCGGAGGGAATCATCGGTTGCAAAGTCCAGATGGCGAGGCGGCTCAAGATACAAGTTCACGGCTTCGGTGACCGCACCGCACTGAGCGTGCGATAGCACAACCACAAGCTTAAGCGTGCTATGAAAATGACTGACCGCATACTTCAAACTGCCCAGGCATTCCTGGCCCAGCACATTGCCCGCGACCCGTACAACGAAGAGTTCGTTGCAGCCTCTGCCGAACACCATTTCAATTGGAACGCGAGCGTCGGAGCAGCCGAGGACGGCAGCAAAGGGGGCCTGCACCGGCGCGCTGCCGGTCTGGACATTCCCACCAAACGCAGCCCGCGGATCAAAAGGGATGACCTGTCTTGTTTTGGCTGTACGACTTGTGTCTGTCATTTCCGCAAAGTTACGATTGCCTTGCACCAGGCGTTGGCGAGCCTCTTCTGAAGTCTGGGGCGTCCGGTACGATGCGGCCTTCGCAGGATCGAAACGATAGACGAGATCGAACTTGGTATTTTTCGTAAAGATCACCCTATCCGTGCTGACTCAAGTGACACTTGGGGTTCTCGATTCCTCCGCTCGATCAGGTTCGCAATACTCAATCGCTGCGCGATCCCTGGGATCCGCGTTTCGAGTCCTTCCGCATGCAACAGATCGCGCGCGTCCCCATGAACCTCAGCCAGTACGAGCGAGGCTCCGGCTTGCGCCACCTGCTCGTTCAGTTCGCTGAGTATCCGCACTCCTGCCAGATCGATGTTCGCCGACGTCGAGAGGTCGATCACGACCAGTTCCACGGTGCCGTGTCGACGCATGCGTTCCATTACCTCGTTCTTCACGTTCTGAGCATTGAAGTAAAACAATCCCGATTCCACCCGAAGAACCAACACATGCGGGATCGGTTCGCTTTCGGGATAGCGTGCAGAATCGGCAAACCGGCCAGTTCCCGCGAGCTGTCCCAAAACGGCGATCCTGGGATGGGAGGCGCGTTTCAGCAGGAGCAAAATGGAAAAGATAGCAGCCAGCAGCACACCCTTCAGGATCCCGAACGCCAACACCCCGACCGTGGCCACCATGGCCACGCGAAACTCCATTCTGCTGACCTTGTACAGATGCCAGAGTTCGCGAGGCTGGATCAGTCCCCCTATTGCAATCAGCACGACCGCAGCTAATACAGGCTCTGGCAAGTTATGCATTAGCCCAGTCAAGAACAACAGGACTACGCCGATGCCGGCCGAGGCAACCACCAGGGCCATTGGGGTTTGTGCTCCGCCCTTCTCGTTCACCGCCGATTGCGACATGCCTCCCGCCAGCGGATAGCCCTGCCCCATTCCCGCCGCAAAGTTAGCGACGCCCAGCGCCAGTAACTCCTGGTCGGCGCGGATGGGATAGCGGTGCTTGAGAGAAAACGTCCGGGCTACCGAGATACTCTCCACGTACGACAACAGAAAACACGCCAGAGCGACCCCAAGCAAGTTATCCACTTCGCTCCATGCCACGACAGGCCAGCCGAGATGAGGGAATCCTTGGGGAATAGCGCCCACTGTTTTCACGCCCTGGCTGGCAAGGGAGGAGTACGACATCACCACGATCGACAGCGCAACTACAAACAACGCGATCGGGCGCCGGGGCAAAAGTCTTTCACCAAGAATAAGAAGTGCGAGAGCGGCCAGGCCCACGCCCAGGGTTGCCAGATTGGTATCGCCGAGGTGACGGAACACTTCGATAATCCGGGTGAAGAAATTGCTGCCTCCGCTGCTGAAGCCAAATAACTTCGGCAGTTGCGTCGAAGCAATAACCAGACCTGCCCCAATCTTGAACCCGCTTAGCACAGTCTCGGAGACGAAGTTGGCGAGGTTACCCAAACGAAGAGTCCAGGCGATGATGCCGATGAACCCCGCCAGGATAGCGACCGTCGCTGCCAGGTGGGTTTGGCGCAGCGTATCCCCTGACGCTAACGTGCCCAGGGCTGACCCGATCAGAATGGAAATTGCCGAAGTGGGGCCGATGGCAAGCTGCCGCGAGGTTCCGAAGACTGCGTAGGCGACCCCGCCCAGCAAATAACAGTAGAGACCAGCTTGAGGGGGCAACCCGGCAAGGGAGGCGTACGCCACAGAAACCGGAACTGCGTATGCTGCAAGGGTCAGCCCCGCCACCAGGTCCGGGCGTAGCCAACTCTTTTGATATTGCGGTAAGCAATCAATGACGGGAATCGCCGAACGGATACGGCTTCCCCAACCGTGCTTATTATCCGGTTGCGTATTCAGTCGGCGCTCCCTTCCCCAGGCATGTCCGCACTACTTAACCTGCAACTTGCTGGCGAGTGATATCAGCTAGCGTTTCTGATTTGGCTTTCTTGAGCGCCTCCCCTGGTTTCAGACGTGCGAACAAATCGATCGAGCGCGCGATCGTGCCGGTCCACCCGGTCTGGTGGCTTGCCCCCAGTCCCGCGCCGTTGTCCCCGTGGAAGTACTCGTAGAAGAGAATGTAGTCTTTCCAGTGCGGATCATCCTGGAATTTCCGGGTGCCGCCGTAGATGGGCCGGTTGCCCTTCTCGTCGCGAAGAAAGATGGCGGAGAGCCTGCGGGAAATATCTTTGGAAACTTCGAACAGGGTCATGAACTTTCCCGAACCGGTGGGACATTCGACCTTGAAGTCATCGCCGTAGAAATGGTGGAGGTTCAGCAGAGCCCGGATCAACAAAATGTTTACCGGCATCCAGACAGGTCCTCGCCAGTTGGAATTGCCGCCAAACATTCCCGTGTTCGACTCCGCCGGCAGATACTGAACTTTGAATTCCTGACCGTCGAGGTTGAACACGAAGGGATGCTCCAGGTGGTAGCGCGACAAAGACCGTATGCCGTAGGGACTGAGGAACTCGTTCTCGTCGAGCAAGGCAGCCAAGATACGTCCGATCTTCTCCTTGTTGCAAACCGATAACAGCCGACGGTCAGCGTAACCTCTGAACGTATTATCCAAGGGAGCGATATGCTTCAGCAGATCGGGGTGGCGTTTTCTGAATAGTTCGATCAATTCCAACATGCGGGGATGGCGGGCCACGGCGTCAGATTCAAATACGGTCGAAGCGCACAATGGCAGCAGTCCCACCATCGAGCGTACTTTCAGCCGCTGGGTATCGCCATTCGGGAAGTGGAGCAGGTCGTAGAAGAACCCGTCCTCGCTATCCCACATTTCGTCGTGATGTTCCCCGATCCGATCCATCGCGTACGTGATCCAGACAAAATGCTCAAGGAACCGGTAGGCGATGTCTTCATACATGGCGTCGTAGTCTGCGAGAATCAGCGCGATCTCCAGCATGTTCTGGCAGTAGAAAGCCATCCAGGCAGTACCGTCGGCTTGATCCAGATGGCCGCCAGTCGGGAGCGGTGAACTGCGATCAAACACACCGATGTTGTCCAGCCCCAGAAATCCGCCGGCGAAAACGTTCTTCCCCTGCGGATCCTTGCGATTAACCCACCAGTTGAAATTCTGCATCAGGCCTTGAAACGACCGCTCCAGAAAGCGGACATCAGCCCGGCCCAGCTCTTTTTCAATGTTGTAGAGGAACAAGGTTGCCCAGGCATGCACCGGAGGATTCACATCACTGAAGTTCCATTCGTAGGCCGGGATCTGCCCATTCGGATGGGCATAGAGATTCCGCAGCATGAGCAGCAATTGGTCCTTGGCAAAATCGAAATCCACCATCGATAGAGCAATCGTATGAAACGCGAGATCCCAGGCGGCGTACCACGGATACTCCCACTTGTCAGGCATCGAAATAATGTCGTTGTTCAACATGTGGAACCAGTCGGCATTGCGGACGGTCCGCTTACCAGATCCGATCAGCGGATGAGCGTCGTGCTCGTCCAGCCAGCGGTCGAGGTCGAAGTAGTAGTACTGCTTGGTCCAGAGCATCCCGGCCAGCGCCTGGCGGTGTATGCGACGTTCGTCGTCGCTCAGCGAGGTGGGAGTGATTCGATCATAAAATTCGTCCGCGTCAGCGCGACGCGAGGTAAAGGCCCGGTCAAAGGTGTCGAATGCGGCGGCTGTCGGCTTCGCACTCAGTCGTAGCCGAACCACCTTGCTGCCGCCGGCCGGCACCTCGAGGCGATAGTTGGCTGCCGCTTTCGTGCCTGTCTTGTACGGGCTTACCGCATCCTCTTTTCCCGAGACCACGTAGTTGTGAAAGGCGTCCTTTACGTACGGAGAGGAATTCTGCGCCCCCCAGAGCCGGCTGGCATTGGACTCATTTTCCGTGAACAGGAGTTCCGGGCTGCCTTCGCATTGGAGCGTGCGCTCGCCCAGTGTGCCGTGTGAAGCCAGGATTGTCGATGCGCCGGCTGACCCGTTCTTTACCGCGCATAGAAACGGCTTGACTGCGTCCTGATCCCACGACCAGGTGTTGCGGAACCAGAGCGTAGGCAACAGGTGAAGCTCCGCTGTTTCGGGACCGCGGTTGTGAACCGAGATTTTGATGAGAAGATCTTCGGGGTCTGCCTTGGCGTATTCGACGAACACATCGAAATACCGATCGCTATCAAATATTCCGGTGTCAAGCAGTTCGTATTCCAGCTCTTCGCGCGATCGCTTTCGGTTTGTCTCAATAAGGTCCCGGTATGGAAACTCGCCCTGCGGATACTTATAGAGATACTTCATGTAGGAGTGCGTCGGCGTGCTGTCGAGATAGAAGTAATATTCCTTTACATCCTCGCCGTGATTGCCCTCGCCGTTGGTAAGACCGAACAGGCGCTCTTTCAGAATGGGGTCCTTGCCATTCCACAGAGCAACCGCGAAACATAGTTGCTGCTTGTCGTCGGAGATGCCCGCCAGTCCATCTTCACCCCAGCGGTAGGCGCGGGAGCGCGACTGATCGTGATTGAAGTAATCCCAGGCGTTCCCGTCCTGACTGTAGTCCTCGCGAACCGTTCCCCATTGACGTTCACTCAGATACGGCCCCCATTTTTTCCAGGGGACGCTGGCTTCACGGGTTTCGTTCAGACGCTTTTGCTCTTTCGTTTCGATATACGCCACGGGAGACTTCTCGCTCGATTTCATGAGTCATTTCTTCTTTCGCTGGGGACGGTCAGACACCGCGATCGGGGCTGGGCGTTTTCTCGGTAATCCCTGGGTAATCGGATCCGACATCCAAGCACGACAATGGCCCAAACCAAAACCCATTCCGGATTGGTCGCTCTCACAGAATACGATCGGTTCCCTAGAGCTGTTCTCTCCGTTTGACTTTTCTCATGCTTCAGTGCCCCCCGGAACTGTCGGTTTTACCAGTATTTCTTTCTAGTGTAAGGAGGCAAAATGCGGTGCATCGGTCCCCCCGAAAGAGGGGAACAAGCGGCGGAAAGAGAGATCCTATGAAAATCCGGACCATACTCCCGATGCTGGGTCTTGTGGCTTTGTCCGCGATGGGGCAGGCTCCGTCGTCCGGGCCTTCCGCATCGTCTCCGGCAAAGAGCATTGGCCTGTTTGCCTATCCCAAGAACCAACAGAGCGCGGACCAGCAGTTGAAGGATGAGAATGGATGCTACGGTTCTGCCAGGGAGCAGACAGGTATTGATCCGCAAGCCCCGCCGCCTTCAGCGCCGAGCGCGGAGGAGCAGCAGGCTGCTCAAAAGCAGGCTGCTCAACAAGCGGCCGCTTCGACACCCAAGGGCGGTGCGGTCAAGGGTTCGGCAAAAGGTGCCGCCGGAGGCGCGGCCATTGGCGCAATCGCCGGCGATGCCGGTACCGGTGCTGCCGTTGGCGCAACTGCCGGTGCTGTACGGGGCAGGCGCCAGCAGAAGAAGGCTCAAAAGGCCGCTGGGCAACAAGCCGCCCAGCAAACTGCTCAGACGCAACAGCAAACTCAGGCGCAAGCCAACGCCCAGCACCAGGGGGCGGTAGATACATTCAATAGAGCCTTTTCGGCGTGCATGGATGCCCGTGGATATTCCGTTAAATGAACGGGGTCATCCTAAGCCTGCGAGGGATCTACTGTGGGGGCGGGTCTGCAGTATCGCGTGCTTATGATGCGGTACCTGCTGGATCCTTCACGACTAAAGTGGTTCGGGATGACGTCCCTGCGAAAGTTTCTTCAACCTGAGCCGGTACTACCCCGTTTAATCTCTTGATTTCTGGCATTGAATCGAATCGCCGTGGGGAAGCCATCGCTTTCTCGGGAAGCTTCACCTCTTGCCGAACCTTTTCTTTGGACGCCATATTCTTTGCCGGAAGAGTCAGATGGAGGACACACATGTCTCACAAACCGCGGAGCACGGCGCTGGCGTCTCTGGCACTGCTGACGATGTCATGGTGCGCGAGAGCGCAAGCCAAGCAGCAAGGTGAGACTTTGGAAATAAATGGACAGACCGGACAAGCCGCGGTCGTCCACATAGATGGGCGCACTTATGTCGACCTGGAATCGCTCGCGCACATCGCGAATGGTTCCGTGAGCTTCAAAGGAAACAGGATCGTGTTGGATCTACCGCCGTCGACCGCAAGCATTGCGGCAGGCGTTGCCCCGCCGGCCCAAACAGACGACGCTGCCTTGTCGCGGGATTTCATGCGGGCCGGAATGGAAACCATAGCGTTGATGAGAGAGTGGGCCAGTCCACTTGCAAACGCTGTTCAGAATGGATATCCCGTGACGGAAAATTGGGTTGCGAACTACCGCGAGCAGGCCGCTCACGGTCTGAGACTCGCCTCGATGGCGGCCGCTACAGATGCCGATCGGCGCGCCCTTCAGTTGCTCACCAACGAGTTCGAGGCAGTACGAGGGTGGAGCAACAAACTGGTGGAGGCGCGCAGGACCATGAACGCAGGGCAATATTCCGTATCTGCGAATGCGCTGCGGGATGATCCGCTATCTCAGAAGATCGTCGCCTGTGGACACTTTCTGGCGCCGATGTTAGCGAGCGGAAGTATGCAGGATGATCCCTCGTGCCACTGAGTGATTGCCTCCTCGACGAGATTTGATCCCAAGGAAATTCCCCTGTAAGTGTTGGTAGAGTCGCAGAGTCGGAGTTGGCTTCAGTTTCTTCACGCTCTGCGTAGAGTAACTGGTCGCGCTTAGCACGAGCGGGAAGGGCACGACTTCAGTGGGGCGATAAATCGGCAAGACGCGTGGCTTTAGCCGCAAGGGTTTGCTTTTCAAGACTGTCACAAGGACACCGCAGCCTGTGAAGCCGCTCTTCCGTCGACTGCAGTCGGCACTAGTTCGTGCCGTCCCGAACCGATTGGACTGGATTTTCGCTCCTAAGGGCCGCCGAGCTTCGCTTGGCCCGGACTGTCCGAGCCTGCGAGCACGCGAATCTTAGAATCCCGACGGCTTGCTTGATTCTGGCGGCACTTGAACCGTTCCGCGGACAGTATTCCCGCTCAATGACCTGTCAACTTTGTCAGTCGCACTCCGCTAGGTCGCGAGTGATCATGCCACTGGTGTGGCAACCGACCATTGCGGTTTATAGCGGGGGCATTGCTTATGAAATCTTCGTGGTCAGAACTCTTGATTCGGACGCTACGAAACCTGGTGGCTGTCTTTTGTACGGCGATACTTGTGCCGGGCGACCTGGGCGCGCTGCCGAGACAAGCCGCGCCACCAGCGGCCGCAGCTACCGCGGAGGCGCCCCCTATTCCGGCGGACCAGCTGGATTCTCTGGTCGCTCCAATCGCGCTCTATCCTGACCCCATGTTGAGCCAGACGCTGGTGGCTTCCACGTATCCCCTGGAAATCATTCAGCTGCAACAGTGGTTGGGGAAAAACAAGGGCCTGAAAGACAAAGCCCTGGCTGATGCCGTCGCGAAGCAGGATTGGGATCCGAGCATACAAGCCATGGCGGCGCTTCCGGAGGTGGTCAAGCAACTTTCAGAAAACATTAAGTGGACCACGGACCTGGGCAACGCTTTTCTGGCGCAGCAAAACGATGTCATGGACGCGGTTCAGCGCATGCGCAAGAAGGCGAACGATGCTGGCAACCTGAAATCCTCTGAGCAACAAAAAGTTGAAACGAAGGTTATAGAGAGCAAGCAAGTGATCGTGATCCAGCAGGCCAGTCCAGAGGTCGTCTATGTCCCCAGTTATAACCCGACCGTGGTGTATGGTGCTCCCGTTTACCCATATCCGCCCATTGCTTATCCGCCAGTCGGGTACTACGCGGCCGGTATGGCAATTTCATTTGGTGTAGGGATGGCGATGGGTGCGGCCTGGGGCGGCGGCGGATGGGGCTACAACAACAACTGGGGCGGCGGTAACAACAATATCAATATCAATACCAACAACAATTTCGTAAAAAACTCCAACGCGAACCGGCAAAATGTCTCCAATCGCACGGGTGGAGGCAACAATAGCTGGCAACATAATCCGCAGCACCGCGGAGGCGCGCCTTATTCAAATAAGGGGACGGCCAACAAGTACGGCGGCACAGCGCGCGGAGATTCAGCCGCGACGCGGCAATCGCAGGCGCGCCAGAACCAGGGGCAGCGCAGTGGGCAACAGGGAGGCGTCAGCGACCGGAGCGCTGGAGGAAGAGATGCCAGCAATCGTAGCGCGGGAGCAGGCGGCTCGAGTGGGAATCGTGGAGCAGGCGGCGGAAGTGCCGGCGGAGAGCGTGTAGGAAACCGCAGCGTTTCCGGCGGTGGCAGTGGCTCTTCGCGCAGCTCCAGCGGCTTGAGCGGCGGTTCCGGAGGGTACAGCGGCAGCAACGCAAAGAGCAGCAGTTCACGCGGCTCATCCAGCATGGGATCTCGTGGTGGCGGCTCCAGGGGCGGCGGCGGGCGGAGAAGGTGAGTGAGAGCCATAAGTAAAAAGGAGGAAGACATGAGATCACAGCCATCTAACGTCAAGACGTGCGATAAATTCACCTTACTGACGGCCATCCTGGCGTGTGCCTTGATGATGCCGTTCAACGCTTCTGCGCAAGCTTCACCGAAGGCGTTTGACACTCCTCAACAAGCTGCCGACGCTCTGATTCAGGCAACTGCAAGCTATGACGTTCCGGTCCTGTTGGACATCCTGGGTCCGGATGGCAAGGACGTCATTGCCTCGGCGGACCCGGTTAAAGACAAAAGTAATGCCGCCGCTTTTGCTGCCAAGGCCCAGGAAAAAAATCTGGTGACCATAGACTCAAAAAACAAGAATCGCGCCATCCTCTCGGTGGGCAATGATGATTGGCCGCTTCCGGTTCCGCTGGTTAAACAACAAGGAAAGTGGCATTTCGACTCCAAGCAAGGACGCGACGAGATCCTCTTCCGGCGGATAGGAACCAATGAACTCGATGCCATCCAAATCTGCCGCGGTTATGTGGACGCGCAAGCGGAATACGCCTCGCAAGTTCACGACGATTCAGGTGTCAATCAATACGCCCAGCGGATCATCAGCACTCCCGGAAAGCACGATGGACTCTTTTGGAAAAACGAAGATGGCACGGCTGGTGGTCCGATCAGCGAGGGCATTGCACGGGCAATCGAGGAAGGCTACACCAGCCGTTCAGAGCCGTACCATGGTTATTTCTTTAAAATTCTGAAAGGACAGGGTCCGGCGGCGCACTTGGGGCAACTCGATTATGTGATCGGGGGGGCCATGATCGGCGGGTTCGCTCTGGTCGCGGTTCCCGCGGATTATCGTGTCACCGGAGTCAAGACTTTTCTGGTCAGTTACGACGGAATCGTTTATGAGAAGGACCTGGGCCCGGATTCCCTCAATATGGTCAAGAGCATGGACCGATACAACCCAGACAAGACCTGGCATCGCACCGATGATGAGTGGCCCGACGATATTGTGGCTAGCGCAGAGTGATGGTTTGCGTGTTGACCGGCGCTGGCATATTGGATCGCTTTCGTGCGACAGAATTCCTGATAACTACGAATGAGGATGCGCCATGCGGTCCGACAGCTTTGTCCGGTAATCCGGAACTTCATGCATCTGCAAACTCAATCCCCAGCACACTACCGAAAGCGCCGCAGAACTCCAGAGGTGCGGCACTGCAAGTTGGACAGAACGCCTGATCCACAAATTGCGCTGAATGGATTGAGATGAAAGAGTTGCATTGATCGCAGCGCCAAAGGGTGGCATCCATTTGCATGTGTGGGGTTTTGGTTTGCCGGTTCATGATTTCCATGTTCATCATGCTGAAACTCCTTGCCTGAAGTTGATGCGAGACTATCCGTAACGGCAAAGCAGCCGAAACTGTCAGTTGTCACAGACTTATCCAATTCCACCGTTATGAATTTTGGGCGATGCAAACGAGCCGGATGCCACGATGGCTGCGGGATTCGCAAAGAGTCGGCTGGGAGCGGCACATGGAAACCCTGTAACTAGTGACAGTTCTCCTGTTGCGGATGTAACTCACAGACTAAAGCTCCAATCACCACGCATGACCTGTCGATGATGTGGGAGGCTGAATGAACTTCGCCCTGAATAAATATTTTCTGTGTCTGCTGATGGCGATCATCGCCCTCACCGATGCCTTCGCCCAGAAGGTCGACGTGGGATATGACAAGGGCGCCGACTTTTCCAGGTACGCCAGCTATACCTGGGCTGAACCTTCCCGGACTCCCACCCGGCCGCTGCTCTACGCCAGCATTGTGGGCTCGATCGATCATGAACTAAAGGCCAAAGGCCTGGCGAGGACAGACAGCGCTGGCGACCTCATCCTGATTCCTACGGGCGGAGTCGACTTTGGCATGGCCGGCGCTGCCGGGACGCCGATCACGTCCACTTATGGCGGTGCACCCATTGCATTCGATGCCACCATGTGGTCGGGTGCGGGCGGGTCTGGCGGCCTCACGTCATCCTATGTTACAGAGGGCACCCTGAGGCTGGAGTTCATCGACCGAAAAACCAATAAGGTAGTCTGGACCGGAACCGCGAAGCAAAAGGTCGACCTGGAAAACAAGCAGAAGGCTCTTGACCGGATCGACAAAGCGATCGCAAAAATGTTGAAACAGTTTCCTCCTCAGAAGAAGTGATCTCTCCGCGTATTTTTCAAGAGCTATAAAGGCTGGAGCAAACAAAAAAGCTAGGGGGCAAGCAGTTGCCTGGGATGACGAAGCAATACGCTGCCCCGGGTCTTTACCACCGCTCCGCTTCGTTGCCACTGGCTCAGCAGCCGGCTTGCGGTGAAGAGCGTGATGTTGGCTGTATTAGCCAACTGTTCATTGGTGATTTCGAGGTAGATTCCGTCAGGGCATTTGGTGCCGATGCCCTCGGCCAGGCTGACCAGCACATGGGCAAGCCTTTGGCGAGCGGTGTGGCAGATCAAACTCAAGTGGCTGGCCACATACCACGTCAGGTAGTCAGTCGCAATCGCCGTCCCGTTCTCTACCATCCTCGGATACCGTGCGGCGAGACTTCGTATTGTGTCGCGCTTCCATACGAGCACGGAGCTATCCTTCACAATTTCCGTGCCGACAAGAAAAAGCGAGGGTTCGGGCAGAAGGGTCGCTCCGCCGAATATTTCTCCGGGCGTAAGCCAGAGCATGTATATTTTCCGGCCACCTGGCGTGATGAAAAAATAACGGGCGGAGCCTTTAATGATCAGGGACAGTCGATCGGCCGGGTCTCCCTGATTTGTGGCTACCGCATTCCGGGGGAAGTGCTTGTAGGCGCCAGCCGCCAAGATGGAAGCTCGGTCCTCATCGGATAGACCTTCCAGCAACCTTGCCTTGAAAGAATCTTCAGCCAGCGAAGCGATGTCGAAGCGAGGCAGTCGATCAGAGCCCATCCGGAGGTTTGGCACGTGCGCCTCTTGGGCGGAAAGACGCCCCGCTACGAGAACGCCTTTCAGGACGCCCCGGAAAAAAAAGATAGTGCATTCTCGTGGTTGGATACTACATTGGCTTTTACAGACGTTCGCACTGGCAGAACTGACAGTTTGCCGAGGAGGCCGGTTCAGTTCATTCTGCGTCCAACTTGGAACCCACTCCATATACTGTTCCTGCTTCGTCCCCGCAACGGACCGCACTTGTGGTCGGGCCCGAACCTGACTTCGCTGCAACGGTTGCCAACATCCTGCCCGATTGGAAAATCGAGTTGGCGAGGGACAACGTGGCGGCGCTTGCCTTGATCGGGACGCGAGGATTCGATTTGGTGCTGACGGGAGAGAATACATCCGGCAAAGCCGATGTGGAATTGCTTCGCAGAATTCGAATGGTACGTCCCCACACGCGGCTGATCGTTCTTACCAATGAAAGCACTCCGGCCGATGTCATTGCAGCCATGCGGGAGCGGGCATTCAGCTACTTCTCGAAGCCTCTTTCCTGGTCGTCATTTGCTGAGATGGTGCGGCATGCAGCCGAGGGACCATGCTGGGACGATGGAATCGAGGTTCTTTCCGCAACCCCATCATGGATTCGCCTGGCCGTGCGTTGTGATGTGAAAACGGCGGACCGATTGCTTCAGTTTTTCCACGAAATTGCTGATTTGCCGGAGCCGGAAAAAAGCGACGTAGCCGCCGCGTTTCGTGAAATGGTGTTGAATGCTATCGAGCACGGTGGCCGGTTCGATCCCAATCAGTGGGTCGAGGTGTCGTATCTGAAAGCCCGGCACATGGTCATGTGCCGGGTGAAAGATCCCGGGGAAGGCTTTTCGCTCGACGAAATCCGCCACGCCGCCATCGCCAATCCTTCCGACGATCCCCTTCGTCATCTAAGTTATCGGGATGCGCAGGGACTTCGTCCGGGAGGTTTTGGAGTGCTGCTAACGAAAAGTCTGGTGGACGAGGTCATTTACAGCGAGAAGGGGAATGAAGTTCTGCTCGTCAAGTATGCGGACCGTCCCGGGCGGCGGACGGCGTGAGTTGCGCTCTACGCGCCGTCCGCAGAGCGGTCGCCTGCGAGGCTGGAGCTGAGAAACTTCTTCCCGCGAACAACTGTGTGGATAGCTGTGATTAAATCCCCACCCGCATCAGTTTTCAGAACATAACCCACAGCGCCCAACCGTAGCGCCGCTTCGACGATATCGGGATCACGCTCCAGGCTTACAAATATGATTTTGGCGGAAGGAGCTACTCTGCGGATCAATCCCGCCGCTTGCAGTCCGTTCATTCCTGGCAGGCCGATGTCCAGCAACACCACATTAGGTTGCAGATCCACCGCTGCTTGAATCGCTTCGAACCCGTTCGAAATTTCGCAGACAATCTCAAATGACGGCTCTGCCTGGAGCATCGAAGAAACAAATCTCCGCCAGGAATCAAATTGGTCCACGACTAGAACACGTAGTAACGACATCCCTACAACTCTCCTCATCTGGACACTTACTCCTGAATTGAATGGCCGGCGATGTGAAACGATTCGCCTAAGAACAGGATTCCACAGCGCAATGCTGAAGTCGTTGCGCGCGAACAATGTCGTATTCCAGACGAAGGACGTTGCCTGAGTTAGCCGAGTCTTGGAGGGCAAGGTCCGGATTACTGTGAGAGTTCAGATCCTCTGACGCAACACTGCAACCAGGGCAGGGTACTGAGAAGATATCAAGCGGTCAGCGTCGAGCCAGGTTCGATGTGAGCGCCGATGCTGCGTGCCTGCTCAATGGAGAATCATACCTAGCAAAAGTGCGATGACAATAGCGGTGCTTACCGTAACCAGGCCCGGAAGCATGAAACTGTGGTTCAGTAGGTACTTCCCGATTTTGGTTGATCCTGTCTGATCAAATGAAACTGCAGCCAAAACAGTTCCATAAGTTGGCAGAACGAAAACGCTGTTGGCCGCCGGATAGAAGGCCATTAGTAGCGCGGGACTAAGCCCCAGTGCAAGCCCCACCGGCATGAGGATAACAACCGTCGCTGCGACGCTGAAAAGCATGGCGGAAAGAACGAACAATCCCACTGCGAAACCCCAGGGATAGACACGGACCAGGTCAGAGACACCACTGACGATGAAGGTGCGATTGCCTTCGAAGAAAGAAGAACCCAGCCAGGAAACTCCAAGGATGGATATGATGGCCACGACCCCACTGCGCATAATCGTTCCGGTAAGGGCGATTGCCGGCGAGGCCTTGAATACAACCATCGTTAGCCCTGCAACGGCGAACATGACGATCATGATGGCCATCCCCATGCTCACCTGGTCGGTCTGTACGGTTCCCCCTTCAATGGTCTCGTACACCGGGCGCAAGCGCGGAAACATGCCGATCAGAACCACGATGCCGATGCCGACGAGGAAGAGCAGTGTCGAGCCGCGGGCGTTGAAAAGCTCTCTTCCATGAATCGCAGAAGATGGTGCAGGAGGTTTGAGTGCGCCACTGGCGAGGCGCTTTTGATATTCAGGATCCTCGCTCAATTCTTTTCCGCGCCAGGCCACAGACAGCGCGCCGATGAGAACGGCCAGAAAAGTGGATGGAATGGTGATCGCGAGCAGGTGGGGAAGCGAGATATTTCGCCCCGCAAGCAGACCAACCATGGCTACCGTGGCTGCTGAAATGGGCGATGCCACTGCTCCCTGAAAACCTGCAATCACACTGATGGACAGGGGACGCTCGGGACGGATACCGGCCTTCCGCGACACTTCGGCTATAACAGGCAATAGTGCGTAAATGACGTGGGTCGTACCCGAGGCCGCGATCAGAATGTACGTGACCACAGGGCCAAGGAAAGTGATGTACTGGGGGTGACTTCGCAGAATCTTCTCTGCGATCGAGATCATATAGTCGAGCCCTCCCGCAGCCTGAAGGGTGGCGAGAGCCGTGATGACCGCGATGATCATCCCGATGGCGATTTGAGGGGGGCTGCCTGGTGGCAAGCCAAACAGGAATACAAATAGAGCCAGCCCAATGCCGGCGACGGTGCCAAGCGCGATTCCTCCCAGGCGCGCGCCGACTAGGATGCAAGCCAGAAGGATGCACAGCTCAATCCAGATCATGAGTTCAATCCGAACGCTGAACTTTCAATGCGATCCGCAACTCCAGCGTCCCGCGAATGCAGCCGTCAGTAGCTTTGAAACAGACTCTGAAGTTCTGCTGTGCTGCGCGGCTTGAGCAGTGCCAGCATCAGCATCATTCTGGACTTCTGTGGATTGAGTTCGGCGGAGGCAACGAAGTTCATCTCATCATCATTCACTTCTACATTGCGTCCGACTGTTCCCGTGGGTACGCGGCTGCTTCGGACGATTACCACGCCTTTTCGTGCAGCGCGTGTCGCAGCTTCAAGGGAAGCCTTGTTCATGTTGCCGTTTCCGACTCCGGCGATGACGATGCCTTTTGCGCCGTTTTCTACCGAGGCGTCGATCAGGTCTGGAGACATGTCCGCGCAGGCGAAAATGATATCCACGCGTGGCAGCTTGGAAACGCCGGCAACGTCAAACTCACTCGCTGTGGTGTGTTTCCAGACCGGTGTGTTGTAGAAGTCATTTTTGCCGTAACTGGACGTACCCACCAGGCCGCGCAAGGGCGACATAAAGGTTTGAATTGCTGTCGTACTCGTTTTGGTGAGGGAGTGCGCGCCGTGAATCCAGTCGTTCATCACTACCAGTACTCCTCGTCCTCTGGCGTTGGGGTCGGCGGCTACGGCCACAGCATCGAACAGGTTCAAGGGACCGTCGGCGCTGACTGCGGTCGAGGGGCGCATTGAGCCAACCATCACAACGGGTTTGTCGCTTTTCACCACCAGATTGAGAAAAAAGGCGGTTTCCTCCATGGTGTCGGTGCCATGGGTGACGACAATGCCATCGACCTCATTTTGCGCCAGCAACACATTGATGCGCCGGGCAAGCGTGAGAATAATTTCCAGCGTAATATCTTGCGATCCAACGTTAGAGATCTGCTCGCCTTTTATATTGGCCAGATCCTTGATGCCGGGAGCGGCATTGAGCATGGCATCGATGGTGACCGCGCCCGAAGTGTAGGCGGCTTGAGTTCCCGAGGCCGCCGCGCCTGCAATGGTCCCACCGGTGGCGAGGATTGTAATGTTGGGAAGCTTCTTCGACTGAGCGGCAGACTGCTGGTAGCCGCCGAAAACCAGCAGCAGCGCAACTAAAAATAGCGTTCTGTGTCGTGGTTTCATAAGTAGACTCGTTTCGCCCAGTGGATCGGAACCAGCCTTTCGTAGATCCAGTTTCTGCCCAAGGCCTCGCGGGGCGCGAATGTTTTGAGTTGCCTGATCAATAAGCCTTAAGTCCCTCGACGCGAAACAGCGCGCAAGCGGCTTCAGCCGCGGCGATGCTCGGAGGCTTGACATCATCGAGTGTGTAGTTGAGTTTGAGTTGGTTCCACTTGAACCGGCCCAGTTGATGAAAGGGCAGAACCTCGACTCGTTCCACGTTACCCAGGCTGGCAGCGAATTTCGCAATCTGGGCAATGTCTTTGGCATCATCTGTGAGTCCGGGTACCAACACGAAGCGCACCCACACCGGCTTCTTGAGTACGGCCAGGCGACGTGCAAAATCCAGGAGGGGACCGATCTCCATCCCGGTAAGTCGGCGGTGGTTTTCCGGGTCCCAGGTCTTGATACCCAGAAGCACAAGGTCGATGCTCTCCAGTTCATTGTCGGTCAGGCGGCTGCCGAGGCTGCCATTGGTTTCCACGGCGGTATGAATCCCCATCGACTTGGCGGCCGTAAGCAGTTTGACGGCGAAGCGATCCTGCATGAGGGGTTCGCCACCGCTTAAGGTAAAACCACCCGACATAGCCTTAAGTCCGTATCGATATTTGCGAAGCTCTTCAGTCGCCTTTGCAATCGTCACCGGGAAACCATTGGTAACCGTCCATGTGTCCGGGTTGTGACAGTACCGGCACCGCCAATGGCAACCTGTGGTCCACGCGACCACGCGAACGCCCGGCCCATCTACGGTGGAACCGGTGGTGAACGAATGAAGAAATCCCATGTCTCCATTTCCCAGCGCGGTCCGAACGTCAGATTCCGGAACATCGCGTCCGAGGTTTACCCGTAGTTCGAAAGGACTCTTCGCCTCCAGCGAGGGATCCTTCGTTTTTTTCGTTTCGATCACAGATCCTGGCTCCCGTGGAAGGTTCGGTTGATCACATCCATTTGCTGCTCTCGAGTCAGCCGCACAAAGTTCACGGCGTATCCGGAGACGCGGATGGTTAGGTTCGGATACTTTTCCGGATGGTCGACCGCATCCAGAAGGGTGTCACGATTCAGCACATTCACGTTCATGTGATAGCCCGTGGTGCTGAAGAAGGCGTCAAGGATGTTGCGCAGATTCGTGATTCGGTCTTCCGCGACTCTTCCCAGACCTTCGGGCACCAGGGTAGTGGTGAGAGAAATGCCGTCGGCGGCATCCCGATAGGGAATCTTGGCGACCGATGCCGCCGAGGCATGGATGCCGTGTGAATCCCGCCCATGCATCGGATTGGCGCCTGGGGCGAACGGCTCTCCAAGCCGTCGTCCGTCCGGGGTGTTGCCGGTGCTCTTTCCGTACACCACGTTTGAAGTGATGGTCAGGATCGATTGGGTGTGTACCGCATTTCGATACGTCGGATATTTCCGCAGTTTGCTCATGAATGTGCTGACGAGCCATGAAGCGAGCTGGTCAACACGATTGTCGTTGTTGCCAAACTGAGGAAACGTACCTTCGGTCTGATAGTCAGTCACCAGCCCGCTTGCATCACGGATTGGTCGAACCTTCGCATAACGGATCGCCGACAGGCTGTCGGCGACAACGGACATTCCCGCCATGCCGAAGGCCATGGTTCGCAACGGACCGTAGTCATGCAACGCCATCTCAATGCGTTCGTAGGCATACTTGTCGTGCATGTAATGAATGATGTTCATGGCATTGACGTAGATGCCGGCGAGCCAGTCCATCATCTTTTCGTACCGGTCGAGAACATCGTCAAAAACGAGGTACTCGCCCTGGACAGCGCCGTTGGCCGGCCCCACCTGCTGGCCGGTAATCTCGTCCCTGCCGCCGTTGATCGCATAGAGGAAGCATTTGGCGAGGTTGGCTCGAGCGCCGAAGAACTGCATCTGTTTCCCGATGAGCATCGGGGACACGCAACAGGCGATGGCTCCGTCGTCTCCCCACGAGCGACGCATAATTTCGTCGCTTTCGAATTGAATGGAGCTGGTGTCAATTGCCACCTTTGCTGTGTAGTTGCGGAACCCATCCGGCAATCGCGGGGAATACCAGATCGTCAGATTTGGTTCGGGAGCAGGGCCGAGGTTGTAGAGCGTATGAAGAAAGCGAAAACTGGTTTTGGTTACGAGGCTGCGTCCATCGTCTCCCAGCCCGCCGATTGACTCCGTGACCCAGGTCGGATCACCCGCGAAAAGCTCGTCATATTCCGGTGTGCGCAGAAATCGGACGATGCGTAGCTTAATGACGAAGTCATCGATGATCTCCTGCGCCTGCTCTTCCGTCAGCGTGCCGGCGGCCAAATCGCGCTCGAAATAGATATCAAGGAAGGTTGAAGTTCTGCCCAGGGACATCGCCGCGCCGTTTTGTTCCTTCACCGCCGCGAGATAACCGAAGTAAAGCCACTGCACCGCTTCGCGGGCGTTGCGCGCTGGACCCGAGATGTCGAACCCATAGGTGGAAGCCATCTTCTGTAGTTCTTTCAGCGCACGAATCTGTTCGCTCAACTCTTCCCGGTCACGAATGATTTCATCGCTCGACATCGCTGAGTCGAGACTGCTCCTCTCCTCCTGCTTCCGTTTAATGAGCCGCGAAACTCCATAGAGGGCCACGCGACGGTAGTCACCGATAATGCGGCCGCGCCCATAGGCGTCGGGAAGTCCGGTCAGGATGTGCGAGCTGCGGCACGCTCTGACGTCTGCCGTGTATGCGTCGAAAACCCCATCGTTATGCGTCTTGCGGTACTTGCCGAACGTCTCAACCATGTGCGGATCGGGTTCGTATCCGTAAGTTTTAAGGGCGTTCACAACCATGCGGAGTCCGCCGCTCGGCATGATGGGCCGTTTGAGCGGGGCATCTGTTTGAAGACCCACGATGACTTCATTTTCCCGATCGATGTAGCCCGGACCATGCGCGGTGATAGAGCTTGGAATGAGAGAGACGTCGAGCACGCTTTTCTTGCGCTCTTCCACAAACAGTTCGTTCAAACGGTTCCACAGGTTCTGGGTCCGCCTGGTTGCAGGTGCAAGGAAGGATTCGTCTCCTTCGTATGGCAGGTAGTTCTGCTGGATGAAGTCGCGAACATTGATCTCCTTTTGCCAGAGACCGGTTGTGAATCCCTGCCATGGGGGAATCACTTCTTCGGAGGTGATCGAAGGCACGATTGCGATAGCCATTTGTGTTTCTCCCTGCTTATGTCGGTTAGTAGAATCTCGTGTTTCTTTCTCTATTCGTCTTCTTCCGGGACCGGGTTCCAGGATTTGTCCGGGTTGAAGCGCCCGATTTTCTTGAACTCGTCGAGAGTCTTTGGCCCAAAATCCTTGTCGTAAACCACACCATCGTGACTGACGATGAAGGTTCTGACACCGGTTACGCCGTACTCGGCCGGCGCAGCCACCAGGGCAAAACCCCCGATCATGACGCCCTCCACCACAAATTCGATTTCGCCGAGTGGCGCCGCGGGTCCCTGTCCTTTCAGAATTTTGAAGAAATAACCGTGGTACGGCTCCGAGCCGATGGTGTAGCCCTGTTCAATGGCGCGGGCAATTTTGTCGCCCACGGGACCTCCCCAGCTGCCATCGGCGTTCTGCCAGGCCAAGCCATCCTGCGTTCCGGAAGTACTAATGATGTGCTGTGCGTACTGGTTCACGTTGTAACCTTCGCGCGGCTGGAGGGCGTAATCGTGCTGCGCTTCGACGTAGCCGCGGCAGACCGAAATGGCGTCCAATTCATTGGCGCCGATGCGGCGGTAGAGCAGTTCCTGTCGGCCCGCTGCGGCGTCGAAGGACCATTTTTGACCCTTCTTCACAATCGGTACGGGGAACGGCCAGTCCTCATTGCCCACGAGCAGGAACGCGCGGTTCTTGCTCTTCGGATCCACGGAAACGCTCTCCTTTTCACGGGCTTCGGTAACAAAATTAGCGGCGTGCTGCCGGTCTTGCGAGTCTTCGCCGCTAAATACGATGTTCTCGCCGCCGGGCCCAAAAATCTGACGGAGCGAAGCCTCGTCGAACTTTTCGGCGGCGTCGATCAGCACGGTCGCAGCTTGCTGCGGAGTGTCAAATCTTCTGGCCCCCGCGGCAGCGGTGGGAGATTTTGTCGCTGTGGATTGCTGCGCAACAGAAAGAACTGAGGCGCACAAACACGCCGAGGCTACCGCACCGACAAGCCAAAGAACTCGGGAGATATTTCCGTTCGTAGATGATGTCTTCATTCCGGCTCCTGATAATTTCCGTGTCGCGATCCAGTCAGCTACCTGCGCCGACCGCCGCCACCCCGACTGCCTCCCCCGCCTCGGGATCCCATGCTGGACGAGCCGCGACTGCTGTTGGACCGTGCACTCGATCCGCTGTATCCCCTGGATCCACCACCAAAGGCGTCACGGTTTCCGCCACCGCTGCGCGAGACGTCCCGGCTTCCAATGCGATCCGATCCGCCTCCGCTCGCCCGGTTGCCAATGCCGGCGGCGCCGCTTCCGCTCCGAGCGCCCCCGCTGGCCCGATTACTTACACCAGCCCCTGAGCCGCGGCTGCTGGAGAGATTGCCGCCCTGCCGCCCAACCTGTTGCCGGGCGCTTGCCTGGCGGTTGCTGAGCGAATCACCGCGTGTCGTGCCCCCAAATTTGTCCGCAGTCTGCCGATCTCGATACGGGGCGCCGCCGCGATGCTCGGGATTGTGTTGCCAACGGTTGCCAGCTCCTCCACCGCCGGCCGGAAGAGTCGAAGCTCGATTGCCCCCAGCTACTCCGCCAACTCCGCCCACGCCACCGGCACCACCCACGCCACCACGATTACCGCCACCGGCGATTGGATTTGAAGGGCGGGCGCCCCCGTTTCCGCGGTTACCCCCACCCACGTTGGTGTTGCGGTTGAAATTGTTGTTTCGGTTGATGGTGATGTCGTTGTTACCACCCCAGCCGCAGCCCCATCCCCAGCCACCGCCCCACATTGCCCCCATGGCAACGCCAACGCCAAAAGAGATCGCCATCCCCGCGGCGTAGTACCCCACCGGCGGGTAGTAGATGGGAGGGTACGGATAATAGGCGGGACCGTACACCACGACGGGATTATAGGAAGGCACATACACGACTTGCGGATTCGCCTGTTCGACGATGATCACGCTCTTGCTTTCGATAACTTTGGTTTCCACTTTCTGCTGCTCGGTCGTTTTTAGATTTCCCTGGTCCTGGGCTTTCTTGCGCATGCGCTGCACGGCTTCCATCAAATCGCTCTGCTGCGCCAGGAACGCGTTTCCCAAATCGGTGGTCCACTGAATGTCATTTGCCAGACGCTTCACCACATCAGGCAGACCGGCTAGGGCCTGGATGCTGGGATCCCATGATTGCTTCGCGACCGCGCCGGCAAGAGCTTGATCCTTCAGATTTTTGTTTTTCTCCAGCCACTGCTGGAGCTGGATGATCTCGAGCGGATATGTGGATGCGGCGAGGGTCTGGGCCAGCAACGGGTCCGGGTAGAGAGCAATGGGCGCAACGAGAGAATCGAGTTGCTCTGGAGGTATCTTCGCCGCTGCGGTCTGAGTTGAGGTTGTTGCCTGCGGTGACTGAGGCTGTGAGAGTGCCTCTCCAGGCACAAGCAAGGCAGCGCACAAAACCACAGTGCACTTTCGGGTGACTTCCAGAAACAGCCTCGATCGAAACGTTTTCGTCCTCATATAACTCTTTCCCGGGTTACTGCGCGCCTACTCTCTGGATTGCGTCGCCGATTTTTCTAAGCATCTACCGTCATCGTGATCAGCTCGCTGGTGAGACCGCAGATAATTGCGTTTCACGCACCAACCGCCAGCCTCAGGCTGCGGTGCGCTCCGTCAATCCAAGTAACGCGCCAGTGTGTCGCGCTATCATCAGTTCCTCGTTGGTGGGAATGACCCAGGTCGAGACTTTGCTATGCGGCGTCGAGATCCGCGGACCTTTACCAGCGTTGGCCTCTGCATCCAACTCCACTCCTAACCACGAAGAGGCCTCGCAGATTCGCCGGCGGATTTCCGGTGAATTCTCTCCGATGCCGGCGGTGAACACGAGTCCATCGACCCCACCCAGTACAGCTGCCAAAGCTCCGATCTCCCTAGCAGCGCGGTAAACGAAGTAGTCCACTGCCAGACGGGCCTCGGGTTCAGGTCTGCCAAGCAGGTCGCGCATGTCGTTACTGATGCCTGAGATTCCAAGCAACCCCGATTTTTTGTAGAGAATGGTCTCCACTTCTTTGGCAGACAGACCAAGAGTCTGGAAAAGGTGCAACACCACACCGGGATCAAGCGCACCTGGTCTCGTGCCCATACAGAGTCCATCCAGCGCGGTGAAGCCGAGACTGGTATCTACACTCCTGCCATCTTTCAGAGCACACAGACTTGCGCCGCTTCCCAGATGGGCGATGATGACGCGACCCTTCGCGATTTCCGGAGCCACATCAGGCAAAACGGAAGCGACATATTCATAAGACAAGCCATGGAAGCCATATCGTTGCAGGCCCGCCTTGCAGATCTCTCGGGGCAGCGGTATCAACTTCGCGACCGGCGAAAGACTCTGATAAAAACCGGTGTCGAAACAGGCAACCTGGGGAACGTCGGGCATTCGCTCGAAGATCGTGTCAATGGCTGACAGGTTGTACGGCTGATGCAAAGGGGCCAGCGGAATCAGTTCGTACAGTTCCGACAGAACTTCGCGGGTCACGATGGTTGGCTGCGCATACCGCGCTCCACCATGAACCACGCGGTGTCCGACACCTAACAGCCGCGCGCCACCGTACTTCGACCGAAGCCAGGACGCCAGAGCGTCGAGGGCGGCGCGGCCATCAGACACCGAACCATCCAAATTGTTTTGTGCGAGTATCCCGCCTTGACCGTCTTTGGCCGAGAGGCGTGGTGACGTCCCGATGCCCTCAATTTGACCCCGCGCCTCGAGTCGCCACTTTTCCGTGTCGGGACGCTGGTAAACACAGAACTTCAGACTCGATGAGCCGGCGTTGAGTATAAGAGCGTAATCGTCCATAGGAATTCTCTAGGCCATCTTCCGTCGCGCATGCGCTACCTGCATGGCAACAGCGCAACTGGCAATTCGGGCGCGGACGCTATCGGCGCGGCTGGTGAGAATGATCGGTACTCTCGCCCCCAGCACCAGCCCGGCACTGTCGGCATTGGCCAGGAAGGTGAGTTGCTTGGCGAGAATGTTGCCGGCTTCGAGATCCGGCGCGAGAAGAATGTCCGGATCACCCGCGACTTCTGACTGGATGCCTTTCGTTTCAGCCGCCTGCTTGCTGATCGCGTTGTCGAATGCCAAGGGACCATCCAGGATGGCACCCTTGATCTGCCCCCGTTCAGCCATCTTGCAAAGCGCAGCGGCATCGATGGTGGCGGGCATTTTCGAAGTGACTGTTTCCACCGCCGCGAGAATGGCGACCTTAGGCTTTTTGAGACCGAGTGAGACAGCGAGGTCTATGGCGTTCTGGCAAATGTCCAGCTTGTCTTCCAGGGTGGGAGCAATGTTGATCGCGCCGTCGGTAATGAGAAGCACCTTGTGATACGTGGGGACATCCATGACGAATACGTGGCTAATGCGACGTGCAGTGCGCAGCCCTTTGTCACGGGCGACGACCGCTGCCATCAATTCATCGGTGTGCAGGCTGCCTTTCATAAGAACTTCTGCCTGGCCTTCGCGCAGCAATTCGACGGCCTTGGTCGCGGACGCGTGGCTGTGAGGAACGTCAATAATTTGGAAGTTGCCGAGATCGATCCCGGCAGACCTTGCGGTTGACTCTATTTTGACGAGAGGGCCAACCAGGATTGGAATGATGAGCCCCTTGTTCGCAGCCTCGACCGCAGCTGACAGCGCCGTCTCTTCACAGGGGTGTGCTACCGCCGTTGGAACCGGCTCCAGACTCTTGCACCTTAGCAAGAGCTGTTCGTACTTCCCACTTCCGGTTGTTGCGGTCCCTATTGCTCGGCTCATTATTTATATCTCCTGTTCCGCCGCAGTGAGAGATGTCAGGGTCGCGGGGCCGGTCTCCTTTAGCAAGAAAGCGAGGCCAATTGCGATGACGGCGCCCAGTAGAAGCGGTGCAAAAGCCATTTGGTAATGTTCCAGCCGCATTGACTTAGCCCCGCCGGACACGAGCAGAAGCATCCATCCGAAAACCGGGCCCAGCAGAGCGCTGAAAGTAAAATTCAGGAAATTCATTACACCGGTCGCGGTGCCGCCATACTCGGGAGGGTTGGCCTCCTTAATCACGGTGTAGGGCAACATTGCCGCCCCCGATGCCAATCCAGCCGTTAGGCCGAGTGAGTAAGGGGGCAGGACATCTGGAGGGCCGAACAGGATCCAGGCCAGGCAGGCAAACAGGAGGACTGCGCCTCCGATGATTACCGGCTTTCGCCGCCCGAGTCGGTCGGAAATGAAGCCGAGCAACGGACAGCCGATGATCCACCCAAGCGGAACCGCGGCTGAACGCATGACTGCCGAGGCATAGTCGAAACCGTGCGCTTCCTGGAGGTAGCGCACGCCCCATACCATGTCGAAGATTGTTGTCGGAATAAAAAGCAGCCCCGCGATTGCGCCGCACAAAATCGATTGGGGATTCTTGAATACTGTGTAAAACGCATCGGTCGTGCTTTTCAAACCTTTGCTGGGCGGCTGCTCTTTTCTCTTTTCCTTTGGCAAGAGGCCCATGAGAACGGCACCCATGACCAAGCCGGCGACGCCCATGCCAATCCAGAAACCGTTTGAGGAGAGTCCTCCACCCATCAATGGCCCGACTGCAAATTGCCCGGCAGCTCCGCCTGCCATGCCGAACATCTGCGTAGCACCGATCAAGGTCGCGGCCTTGGAGGGTGGGAAGTTCTTGCTGGCGATGTAGATGGCTCCAACCGGCCCAAAGGCACCGCCGGCTCCCTGCAGAAATCTACCCACGCTCGCTGCCTGGCTGTTACCCGTCGCGAACAGAAGGGCACCGACACCAACCACAACGGCGGCGATCGGGAGCACATGCCGCGGTCCAATGCGGTCCATTGCAGCTCCGGCGACGAGACTGAATGGCGAATACCCGTAGTAAAACAGGCCCAACATCGAAGCCACGCCCATTGAACTGAGCGTCAAAGCATCCGACAACTGCGGCATCATGACGGACGGTGCCGAGCGCAGCGCGTACTGATAGAAGAAAAAAACAGCCGCAACCACCCAGGCGACGGCGGCCGTTCGGGTACTGATACCTGTATTCGTATCCAGTCCGCTTTCAGAGTGTGCGCTTATCTGTGGAATCACTTCGCTCAAAACTCATTCTCCTGCCCGCGTGTGCATCGCTGTTTTTCAGCAGAGCACGACAGGCACAGCCAAGCCGTGACGAGTTTTCTTGGGGCGAACGCGCGAATTTCACGGCTCATGCCACCGGTGTTGGCGTACCCAATGTACGAATCGACTGACGCATGAGAGAACTGGCAAAACTTGCAGTGATCGCGTGGGATGGTGGACGTGAAGACTGGCTTGGGCTTCTCTGGCGAAAGTTCAAAATCACTCTTCCGGGCGCGACCTGACTGCGCGAGAGTGATCTCCGGATATAAGGCCGGGGAACATGAGACGGCGCGGCAATGCGTTGCCTCACGGGCAAGGAACAATGAACAACGAAGAATGGACAATACTACTTCTTCAGGTATTTGGATCTATCCAGTCCAGTCAGCTTGGCGGGGTCGAGCAAGTCCTTGATTTGTTGTTCTGTGAGAATCTTCTTCTCTCGAATGATCTCGAGAATGCCTTTGTTGGTCTTGTAGGCTTCGCCTGCTAGCTCAGTGGCCTTGTCATAGCCCAGGACAGGATTGAGCGCAGTGACAATCCCGACCGTCGTTTCCATGTAGTGCTCCAGCATGCGTTCATTTACGGTGATGCCGTCGATGCACTTGGTCCGGAACGCGATCGATACCTTGAAAAGCAGACTCTGGGACTCGATCACAGCCAGGCCCTCGATCGGCTCGTAGGCGTTGAGCTGAAGTTGGCCGTGGTCGGCGGCCAGGCTGACGGTGTAGTCGTTGCCGATCACCCGGAAGGCAACAACATTCACCAGCTCAGGAATCACCGGGTTCACCTTGCCCGGCATAATCGAGGATCCCGGCTGGAGGGCCGGCAGATTGATCTCGAACAGTCCAGCCCGCGGCCCGGAGGCGAGGAGGATCAAGTCGCTGGCGATTTTCGAGAGCTTCACCGCAACGCTTCTGAGAGCGGAAGAATAGACCACAAAGCCCTGCTGGTCCCAGGTCGCGGCCAGCATGTCAGCGGCAGGCACAATCGGCTTGCCCGTCAGCTTGGCCAGATGCGCCGCGCACTTTTCCGCATATCCTTTGGGTGCATTAAGGCCGGTACCGATGGCAGTCGCGCCCATGTTGACCGCGTACAGATATTTCTCGGAATCCCGCAGCAACTGGATTTCGCTGTCCAGCGACGCGGCGAAGGCATGAAATTCCTGGCCAACTGTCATGGGCACGGCGTCTTGCATTTCTGTCCGGCCCATCTTCACTATTTCCAGGTAAGCGTCCCCTTTCACCCGGAACGAGGCAGCCAGTTTCTCCAGCTCATCGATCAACTTGCCATTGCGCAGGAGAAAGGCAACTTTGATTGCCGTTGGGTAGGAGTCGTTGGTGGATTGCGACATGTTCAAGTCATCATGGGGATCGAGGAACTTGTACTCGCCCTTCTGATGTCCTGACATCTCCAGCCCGATGTTGGCCAGCACTTCGTTGGCGTTCATGTTGGTTGAAGTGCCGGCGCCGCCCTGATACCAGTCAACCTGGAACTGATCGTAGTACTTGCCTGCAAGCACGGCCTGACACGCCTTTTCGATCAGCGCCAGTTTCTCCGGCTTCATGGCGCCGACGTCCGTGTTCGCCCTTGCCGCAGCCAACTTGACGATCGCCCATGCTTCAACGAATCCCGGATAGTGATTGATCTGAATACCGGAAATCTGGAAATTTTCCAGCGCTCGCGAAGTTTGCACCCCGTAGTAGGCGTCGACCGGGATTTCCTTCTGGCCCAGGAGGTCTTTCTCGATTCTCACTTTCTCCTGGGCGTGCAAGGGAGAAATCAGCAGAAGGCAGATGAAGCCGGCGGCGATGAAGGCGGGTCTTTTCATAGAACGTGCAACAGTTCCATCAAGGTCTTCTTGCGGTAGCGGCTGAATTTGCAAATGCAATCTTCAGATGGCGTCATCCTGAGGGACTTTCAGCCGCCGAAGGATCTAGCGCGCACCTGCAAAATTGCTGGCGGTCTTGGTAGTCGCTCCACGACAGATGCTTCGCAAGCTCAGCATGACGCCGTCGCTAAAGGCCGGTAGTCACAAATTCAGCCACTACCCCTTCTCGCCTGTCAAAATTCGAAGAGCTTTTTCCAGTCATACTTGAACGAAAACTGGAGGCGATAATCATTGACATTAAAGCCGTCCGAGAAGTTGACTCTTCGGCCAAACTGGAACTCGCTCCCGATCGTCACCGCCGGAACCGGGTGGTACAGCAGGTTCGTGAGTGCGTAGTGACCCTGATGGAAGTCTGATGGTTTCTGCCCGTCGGAGTTCTCAATATTGAGCATGGAGTATCCGACCGATGTGCTAAAGCGGTCACTCCAGTTGTGGTCGAGGAACGAGACCAAGCCTAACGCCGGCAAGGCGACGCCTCGAACCGGGGTGACAGGATTCGAGAAGTTGTTCCTGATGCCGATGTCCACTGGAGCGTCGTTCATATAGTTCTGGATGCCGTCGCCGTAGACCACCTCGAACCTGCCAGTGTCCTTCTTACTGAACTTGAGGTTGGAGGTCAGGTTCAATCCCCAACCAAAAGCATCCCCGCTGAAATTACTGGCAGTGGTTTTATTCAGGTCTACCCAACTGATCTTTCTGAAGATGCCCGCCATTTGCACGTAGCCCCAATGCCTGATCATCCGCGCCGACCAGGAAAAGTCAGGCATATCGAACTTGGGTTTGACTCCTCCCAACTCGATTCGATCTGCATACACGCCGCCGTCGGCGCTGGCCCCAGGCCGCTCGATGGCGAAGGTAAGTCGAGTCCGGTCGGTGCGGACAGGCATCCAGCGAAACTGGAGATTACGGAAGAAGACCATTCCATTGGGTCCCCAATATTCGAGCGAATTGGGGAAGACATCGATGTCCATGAAGGGACTCCAGGTTTGGCCGGCGCCGAACTGCCCAAGTTCACCGTAGGCGTGCCGCAAACGAAAGGTTGTCTGGCCCGCATCAACTCCGGTTCCAAACAATTCGAATTCGAACTGTGTCTTCAGATCACCCAGTGCGGTTGGCGTCAGGGTCTTCACTCCGAAGCGAGTCTGCCGGACGCCGTAGTAAACCTTCCCATCCGGCGCAAACTGGCCGTTGAATGACGGCAACTGGGTTGGGCGCACAACGTCGAACCAGTCCGGGTTGTTTGACTTGAAGTCGTATCCCGTGTCTAGCATGATGAAACCGTAGAAGTCGATATTGCTTTTCGGCTTCGCCTGTTTCGCTTCGTTCGTCGTTTCCTCAGTCTCGTCCGGGGCTTCCTTGGGGACAGTAGACGTCGTGACTGCGGGAGGTGCAGATGACTTCTGCGCCTGTTCCACCGCGTTAATTTGCGCCTTCAGTTGCTGCATCTCCTGGTCCATTTGCTGGAGCTTGGTCTTGAGCTCCTGCAGGTCCGGCGTCGGGGCGTCCTGGGATTGCGCTTGCATCCAGACTGCGGAGAGGAAAATAACAATAACAACGCATGCGCACTGCATCCATCGGTCTGCGAATCTTGGTTTCATAGCGTCTCTTTTTGTCACAGAGCAAGGTCGCAGACGCGACGCGGAAGGAAAACTGTCATTTTTGTCAGTAAAAGGTTTACGACCGAATAGCTAGCATCCTGAAGATGAACGCAAAGAAGATGAACGCAAATCGGACAGTTGCTCTCTCGGGATAATGTCTTCCGGGCCTGCTCGCGGGTCTCCGACCAAAACACGACCTCAAACCGCAGCATGCCGGGAGTGCCCTTCAATGTCTGACAACCTCTGTGGTTCCAAGGAGAACGCGACAGTCGTGGAGATAACCCTGTTTTCAATTCCTGTTTTGCCTAGAAGCGCTGGACTATTGCTGCTTCTGCTGCTGGTGGCCTGTCCCTTGTTTGGCAAGCGAAAAGACGATGTGGTTGTGATGAAGAACGGCGACAAGTTCACCGGTGAAATCAAGGACCTGCAGCGGGGAGAGCTTATTTTCAAGTCTTACTATATGAAGGACGATCTTTATCTGGACTGGAATGAAGTGCAGACTCTTATGACCAAGGATCCGTTTATCGTCGCTTTGAGCAACGGTGAGCGGGTGTCCGGATTTATCGGCGTAGAGGGAAATCCGGGCGGCGGGGACAAGACCTTTAAAATCACGGGTACCGGCGTTGCCATCGAAGTCAAACCATCGGAGGTCATCGCCATTGGACAGATGGAAGGCAGCATCTGGGATCAATTAACCGGCTCCGTGAATTACGGATTCAGTTTTTCCAGTGGCAACAGCGCAACCAGTTCATCGTTGGGTGCGGATGTCGCGTTTAGCAATACGAAGAACTCCGTGTCGGTGGCTACCACTTCGCAATTCAATTCGCAAACCGATGCGGAGAACACCAACCGCTTCACCCTCGATTTGCAGTATGTCCGGATGTTGACCAATAAATGGCAGGCAGCTGGACTCTTCAGCTTGCTGAAGAGTAATCAGCAGGACCTCGACCTGCGCTCCACTTTCGGTGGGACATTCGGCCGCAGACTCGTGCAGACCGATCGAACAACACTGATAGCCCTGGGAGGGGCGGTCTACACTCATGAGAGCTATGTCCCCCAGCCCGGCACAGAGCCGGTCCGCAATAATGCCGAGTCAGTGGTCGGTCTGAATTTCTCTACCTTTCGCTTCAAGACTCTTAACATAAATTCGCAGGCACTGTTGTTCCCCAGCGTCTCGGACCCAGGACGCGTGAGATTGAGCTCGCAATCGAATCTTCGCATCGAATTACTGCGAAACTTCTATTGGAATTTTCAGCTCTACGAAAACCATGACACCCGTCCTCCCATCGATGCTCCAAAGAACGATCTCGGAATCACGACTTCCGTGGGATGGACATTCTGACCTCAGATTTCGGGGCGTCGCAACGCGTTCATGTCGATTTCGCGGAAAGGTGTTTCCTGACCAGTCACCAGGTCATTGCTGATATTGGGATACGGCCACCGTTCTTAACCAAAAAAGGAACCTGCGGAGTTTAAGGAAGACCCCGCAGGTCCCTGAGGAGCAAACACTATAGAACCCGTGCCATAACTTGCAGTGGTTTGGTGATTCACCCGGCCCACGGCCCAGGCCGAAAAGCCCGGTATTGTCTTTCGTTCTGGTGTCATCGGCGACGACCACGGTAGTTTTCCCCCGCGAGTTCTGTACCACCATGGTTTCTCCGGCGCGGGAAATGATCATTCCGTCGGCCTCGGCCTTGTCGCCACTTGCGCCGAAAGCCGCTAGCGAAACTATAAAAACCGACGCCATCACACCCACTACGATTTGCTTTTGCTGCCTACTTGTATTTTTCTCGGTTTTGAATTAGTTGCCCAGGTCTCCCCAACTTCGAGGAAGTTTTGGTTCCTGATACTTCAATACAGGCGCCTGGGCTTGGTAACTGGC
The DNA here is from genome assembly GCA_963795245.1 of Terriglobia bacterium. Lineage (GTDB taxonomy): Bacteria > Acidobacteriota > Terriglobia > Terriglobales > Acidobacteriaceae > JAIQFF01. The sequence continues at coordinate 254,503 of CAWCHA010000005.1, forward strand.
AATAATGCTGGTGTCTGCATCTCAGATGAGAACGGCCCCCCCGGATTACTTGCCTGCGCTTTTATCCGCTAAGAGTTTCTTGAGCTCGACTTTCTGTTCTTTTCGCATTTCCTCGAGCTTCTCCCATTGAGGCTGGGAGAGGATGGGGCGTATCTTTTCGTCAGACGCCCGTACCACCTTTTTCAGGGTGTCCAACTTCTCCTTGCGCGAGATGGCGGGATTATTCCAGAGGGGAGATAATTCTCCGGACTCTTGTTCCAGAACTGGCTTTATCTTGGCCTGTTGATCGTCGCTGAGGGCGAGCTTCTCCGAAAGATTCTGCATCTTCAGGCTGAAATATTGACTGGATGCTTTGGACAAGTCGACGCCGTCCTGGCCGGTAACTGTTTCCTGGCGCAGAATTGGCATTTCGGTTTTTCCTGTGACCATACTGTTAAAAGTCAGGGAGCTACCTCCCACCAGGAACAACATGTCAATGCCAGGTGAATGCTCCACGGCGTTTGAACCGTTGACAGGCGTGAATAACGCAACATAAACAGTGTTGCCAATCTTGACTGAGACGTCATACCGCGCGATATTCCGGCCAGACTCTCCCGACCCATCCTGATGGGCGGTGACCGCAACGATGGTGCCGCGGCGATATTCTGTTGCAGAGGTCTGACCCAAAGCCGAAATACTGACAACGCAGATCAGGGCCACAAGAAGAAGCCTGTTAAACATATTTTCCTCCCCAGGTGGTCAACCCGAAGAAAGTCGGGCTGCCGTATGTCGGGATTGTCATTTCAGCTTGAAAAACCAGCCTACGGGTGCAAGCTGCCAGAAAATACTGTCAACAGTGACAGGGAAGGCAATACGCGGAAGCAGGAAACAAATGTTGAGTGGAGCGGTCTATCGGAATAGGTAAGAGTGGATATCGAGGTTGTCCTGAAGCAACGACATCGACGGCATGACGAGCTAGTGTTGAAACCGGCTCGGTTCGACCAAGGCGATCTGCTGAGGGGGTGTCCTTCGGACGCGGCTCCAGGTCGGCCCTCCCCCGCGGACCGAGCCTGCACACTCCCGGCAAGCGTTCTGGGCTGAAAACTGGAAGAAGTGGGCGTATCTACTACGCAGTTGAATTCGTTTCTTTTCTGACTGGTGAAAATCTTCGCGTTCCTCCCAGACCCTGAGAATCGGGCAGTTCTGCCCGACGCCGGTCCTCCGGTACAACAAATCCGTGGTCGATCGTGATCTTCAGTAGATTGAGTTCCTGTTCAATCGTCAGAGCACGATGAGAGGGCAGTAGCGGGATTAGGTCCTCTAACATCGCGCGCATTCGGCGGGTCACCTGGGTGGCACCGGCTCCAAACTGACGAATCTCCGTGAGCGCGAGCGCTACGAAGTTCTCCCAGTCTGGAGTGCGGTATACCAGACGGACCCGGCCGCCCGAGTCGGTGACAATCCCGGTGTCCAACCGCCTCCGTCCGACCTCCCGCAACAGGATGTGGATCTGATCGAGGGCAAGCACGGCCGTGGTGGGATCGTTGATTGCGGGCGATAGAGCCTTGCACGCGATGTCGACGATGATTCGAAAAGCAAATGCGGGATCCTGTTCCAGAGTGCGCTCCCGTTCTAGCGCAAGGTGTTCAAAGAGTTCCCGCGCAGAGACAGGGGAACTGTTTGCGTACAGTCTGAAGATTTCGTCGTCCTTGGTTACGAAATCACCGACCTGCGGGACAAGCTGGATCGTGCATCCGTGCCGGGTTGCGATGTCCCTTAATCCGCTAGTGTCAATCGCCTGCACCACGCCGGCATGGCCGCTGTGACGGATTACCTGGCGAGGCGGCTCCGACGGCGGTTCGTCAGTTGCTGGTTCGTCCCTGTCCCGCTCTCCGACTCGAAGCGGATAGATGGCCCTGATCACTTGCAGTCCTTCCGCAGCGATGTCAGCCATCACAGTCGCAGGACGAAGTTGTTTGCTCACGTGCTCGACTACAAACAGGAAGACGCAAATACTGATGACCGTCAGGACGATGATAATGACCGTTGCCAGTTGTCCGAGATTACCTTCAGTGCCGCGCGCGACGACTGCCAGGCTGTAAATGAGATTAAATACGAAAATCCCAAGCGACGCCTTAAGCTTGCGAGAGCGGAACGGTCGGGAGATGACTCGTGGCGACAGGCTGCTGCTGGCAATCTGCACTGTCAGCAACAGTACCGAGAAGAAGAACACCACAAACGAAAGCATGGCTGCTGAAACGATGCTGGCCAGTGCCCGGGCGCCATCAGGTGTGTAACGAAAGAGCTGAAAGTTAAGGCTTCTGTCGAGGATTCGCAAAACCGGAACAGAAAGGAACGCCGCAAGGGTTGAAATCGCAGGCACTACCCACAGTGAGGACTTAAGAAAATTAGCGAGATGCTTTCGAAAAGCCCATGACATAGAGTCTGGCCGCTGAACTTGAGGCGGGCCTTCGCACTGCTTCCGGCATTCGGGACGCCCGGTTTGCGCGAAAGACTAAAGATAAAGATTAAGATTGTGTCCGACTGATCCCTGGGGCGCACCTGACATAAATACCAGTCTGTTCGGTACGGATTGCCTTCGAACCGGCAGTTTTAGCGAGTGCCCGATGGCATCGCCAATCGGAAAGGTGACGAACCGAGACTGCACCGATCGCTGGCACTTTTGCCAGTTCGCAAAGCCCACGCTGCCCTTCTAGAAATTCCTATCAGGAACCACGACCTGCGCCGCAGGGAGGCAAGATGAGAAGTAGACAACGATGGCTCGCAATCTGCCTGATTGTGGGATCTGCGACGGCGATGGGCCAGAACGTCGAGCTTACCGGCTTCATTGGACGACAGTGGAACGGGGGAGTTGATGTTTCGACAGTCCTGTTCCGCCGGCTTGAAGTGCAAAGCGGAACAAACTACGGTCTCAGCGCTGGGTTTTTGCGGGGTGATCACTTCGGATTCGAATTCATGTGGGCTTACAACAAGGCCGACACGCTGGCGCAGCCCGCGGCTGGGGGATCGGACGTAAAGGTTTTCACGCTCGACACCAACCAGTACATCGGAAATTTTCAGTATCATTTTGCGGGTCGCGAAAAACCGCTCAGGCCCTTCCTGTTGATTGGTGCGGGAGCCACCAATTTGCACCCCGCGCGCGCGGGCGTAGACAGCACTACCCGAATGGTGGGAGACCTGGGCGCGGGCGTGAAGTACAACTTCAGCCGGCACTTCGGATTGCGACTCCAGGCCAAATGGTCGCCCGCGTACATCACCACCACGAAGGCGGGCTATTGGTGTGACCCATTCTGGGGTGGGTGCTGGACCGTTGGGGACAATCATTTCCTGAACGAAATCGACGGTACCGCGGGACTGACGTTCCGGTTCTAGCCCGGGAGTCTGCCTGGCGCGCTGGCTTCAGGGCGCACAAGAGTGGCGCTTTTTGGCGTGGCGTCCCTTTCGTCATCACCTCTCGATGCAGTCAACCGCCTCCTCTGTTTTCGATCAGATTGGTCTTTTTATTTCCGTGTTGTGTCCGTGGGATTCTCCACTCTGTTGCATGAGCTTGGTGACCACGCCGGTCCATCCGGTCTGATGGCTGGCGCCGACTCCGGAGCCGGAGTCGCCGTGGAAGTATTCGTGGAATAGAACCAGGTCGCGCCAGTGAGGATCGGTCTGGAATTTTTCCAGGTTCCCGAATACCGGGCGTCTGCCGTTCCTGTCCTGGAGGAATATGCTGGCCAGGCGACGTGACAGTTCTCCCGCAACTTCCCACAGCGTCATCATCTTTCCCGATCCGGTGGGGAACTCGACTTTGAAGTCGTTGCCCAGGTAGTAGTGAAATTTCTGCAATGACTCAATCAGTAAATAGTTCACAGGAAACCAGACGGGCCCGCGCCAGTTTGAGTTTCCGCCGAACAGTCCGGTGCGGGATTCTCCCGGTTCGTAGTCGACGCGGTGTTCCATCCCCCGAACGTTGAGTTTGTACGGATTGTCGCGGTGGTATCTGCGAGAGAGCGCGAATTCCGTGAGGAGACAGGAACTCGCGTTCATCCAGCATGAACTTGAGAATGCTGCGCAGTTGATCGGGGTTGGCAATCGAAAGCAGGCGTCGTTCGCCCATGCCTTCGCTTGCCATGCAGGCAATGTTTGCCGTCAGGTCAGGGCGATTCTCGATGAACCATTCCAGGCGCTTTTTGAAATCCGGCAGCTTGTCGAGGACATCCGGTTCCAGTGTTTCCACCGCAAACAGTGGAATCAATCCCACCATGGAGCGGATCTTCATGGGGAATTGGGAGCCGTCGGGCAGTTTGAGCACGTCATAGAAAAAGCCGTCTTCCTCGTCCCACAGCCCCATGCATGTTCTTCGCCGCGATGACTCATGGCATTCGCGATGTAGATAAAGTGCTCCCAGAATTTGCTGGCTACGTCTTCGTAAGCGGAATCTTCCGAGGCCAGTTCCAGCGCGATGGCCAGCAGGTTGAGCGTGTACATCGCCATCCAGCTCGTGCCATCGGATTGTTCGATGTAGCCTCCGGTGGGCAGCGGGGCACTGCGGTCGAAGACGCCGATATTGTCGAGGCCGAGGAATCCGCCCTGGAAAATATTCATGCCATCCGCGTCTTTGCGATTCACCCACCAGGTGAAATTCAGCAGCAGCTTGTGAAAGACGCGCTGCAGGAAAGCGCGGTCGCCTCTTCCCGTTGCGCTTCTTGTCGATCTTGTAGACGCGCCATGCCGCCCAGGCATGGACCGGGGGATTCACGTCGCCGAATGCCCACTCGTAAGCGGGAATCTGTCCGTTGGGGTGCATATACCATTCGCGCAGCATCAACGTCAGTTGCTCCTTGGCGAAATCGGAATCCACAAGCGCCAGGGGAATGCAGTGAAATGCCAGGTCCCATGCGGCATACCACGGATACTCCCACTTGTCCGGCATGGAAATAATGTCGGCGTTATACAGGTGGGCCCATTCATGATTGCGCCCGCTGTTGCGCTCGCGGGGCGGGGCAGGATTTCCGGGATCGCCTTGCAGCCAGTCTTTGACTACATAGTGATAAAACTGCTTGGACCACAGCATGCCGGCAAAGCCCTGGCGCATCACGTTCTGCGCGTCCGGCGAAAGATTCTGAGGAATCACCGTGGAATAAAACTCATCTGCCTCGCATTGGCGCTTGGCAAAGGTGTCGTCGAAGCTGGCAAAAGCGTTTGTACCGGAAAAGTCGATGTCGGTCAGTCGCAATCGGACGACTACCGTCTGCCCGGCAGGGACCGTGAGCTGAGTAATGAGCCGCCGCCTTTGTGCCGGTAAGTTCGGGGTTTACCGCTGCTCGATTGCCGTAAACGACGCAATCGTTGATGCCATCCTTCACAAAAGGTGTGCGATTGTCCTCCCCGTACAAGCGCTGTACATTGGTTTCGTTTTCCGTGAACAGCAATTCGGGACTGCCTTCACAGTGGAGCCAGCGACGGCGGGTGTGAGGATGTTGGAGCTGAATTACAGGGCCCGGCGCCGGTCGTGACTGGTGCAATTTCGGGCGGCGCTGTGAATTTCCCCACGACCAGGTATTGCGGAACCAGATTGTTGGAAGCAGCCGAAGGCTGGCGGCTTCGGGTCCGCGGTTTGAAACCGAGATCCTGATCACGATGTCTTCCGTGTCGGCCTTGGCATATTCGACAAACACATCGAAATAGCGATCGTCATCGAAAATGCCGGTGTCGAGCAGCTCGAATTCCGGATCATCCTTTCCGCGCAGGCGATTTTCTTCGACCAGTCGACAGATAAGGAAATTCCGCCTGCGGATATTTGTAGAGATACTTCATGTACGAGTGTGTCGGGGTCGAGTCCAGGTAGAAGTAATATTCCTTTACGTCCTCGCCGTGGTTGCCTTCGTTGCCGGTCAGGCCGAAGAGGCGTTCTTTCAGAATCGGATCGCGTTCGTTCCAAAGCGCTAGGGCAAAGCAGGTGGTCTGTTTACGGTCACTGATACCAGCCAAGCCATCTTCGTTCCAGCGATAGGCGCGGGAGCGCGACTGGTCGTGGGAAAAATGTTCCCAGACGTCTCCTTTTGCGCTGTAATCTTCGCGGACCGTCCCCCACGCCCGTTCGCTTAGATAAGGCCCCCAGCGTTTCCAATGCTTCTTGCGGGTTGCGGATTCGGACAGCCGAATCTCTTCCTCTGTCATGCACACTCTCCGTGTCGTGCCAGATCAGTCTAACCAAAGCCCGAGGCGGGTCGGCACAATTGAGTCTGTTGGGTGTCGTCCTGGATAAGAGAACGGCATCAAGAAGAGGGCTGTGCCGTTTTCATGTTCTGAGTTTACTTCCGGAAGTATGCGCGGACAATTGTGGCGCTTGGACGAGCGAAACGGACAGCCCAGGGCACACTTCAGGTCAAGGCAGACGGTTGGGGAAGGGATGTGGATCGATTTGCGCGCCTAAAAAGCTAGCTCCCTGTTAACACATTCACCGAGTCCCGCCATTCCTCCGCCCCGCGGGGAGAACTCAGGGCTTCGAGAGCAACTCGGAGCTCAATCTGCTCTCTGTCCTGCGATTTCGTCGGAAATCGTTCCTCAATTCGGTCAAGGATTGCATAACGGGCCTCTTCAATGCGCAGGGCCAACCGGTCGGGGTCAACTTCCAGACTTGCCGCCAGGCAGAGTTGTTTCCATACGGGCCACTGATCCTGATCCGCGTTCGCATCTTGGTTGGAAGAACATTGGCTGCTCATCGTTCGTCTGGATTGCACGCGAATCGCCACAGCTGGATACCGTAGATTTTAAGAAATCCGCAGATGTGATTTCACGGTTGGCGATTTAGTGCCGAATGGTCGTCTTCCTCTGCCGCGATTTCGGCGCTCGATGCCTGGAGCGAACGGCCGGGGAAGCGAAAGGCGAGTTCGAAGCGCACCGACTTGGAAGTCAGGATTTGGCAAACTTCGTCATGACGTTATCGTCGAAAGTCCCGGCGAGGAATGACTGGCGAGTCAGGCTGCATTTCTTGAATTCTTGCGAGCCTTGTCGACGTCCTCCGAGCCAAGCCTTTGAAAGATAGCGCGTGCGGAGGAAGCCAGGTCCTCCGTCTCGGCATTGGCGATTACGATCGACCGGCCACGCCTGAGCAGTTCACGATAAAGAAAAGTATCGTCCTTGGGAACTCCGATATCCGCCGCGTGCTCGGAAGCTTCTCCCATGCTCGCTCCGGCTGCGGCGCCGCCGAGGCCGAGCAGCGCGGCCGCGCCTAACCCGATGGCGAAAATTGTACCAACCCCCGGCACCAGCAAACTGGCGACGGCGCTGCCGATGGACAATCCTGCGCCGGTACCCAGCGCGCCACCGACCAGGCCGCCCACGGCTTCGCCCATGCCGTCGCGTTCGGCATCAGTTGTGTTCAGGCTTCCCACCTGAGCCTGACCGGACTCGCCACTCAGCAACACGGTCGACTGGGGCGGAAAAGGAATCGCCAATAAGGCTTGAACCGCCTGCTCAGCGATCGTTCTGGAGCCGAAGATTCCGAGTACGCTTTGCATAGTTCTCTCCTCAACCGACGACTATATCGGCGCTGCCGCACGAGCGGAACGCTCGCACCCACATGAATTGAAGCCACTGGGATGCAAATGAACGTTGCCGGTTTGCACGAAAACAAGTCATTTCCTGCTGCGCACCTGGTCCATACTGCATTGGCTGGGCTTTTTATCGGGACGCCATCGCAGGAATTTCGTGCCGTGACGGAATCGTCCCCCGGAGAAATGGTCGTAGCTCACTTCGCATACCAGCTTCGTCTTCAAGGGATGCCAGTCGCTCGAACGCTCGGTGCTCCATCGGCTGGGGCCGCCGGGCGCGCGGCCCGTAAAACCCGGCGGGCCCTCGAGAGGCTCGACCCGTTTCTTCAATTCGTTGCGTTGCGCGGCATTAAAACTGGAAGTAAAGCCCACGTGATCGAGCAGACCCGCCGCATTGTTCAGGCCGAGCAACAGCGATCCTATTCCGCCGCCCTTGCTTGCATAGCGGAAGCCACCCACCACGCAGTCAGCGGTGCGAACGCGCTTTATTTTCACCATGCCGGTGCGTTCGCCGGAGCGATACGGCTCGTTCAGTCGCTTGGCGACGATTCCGTCCAGGCCCATTTTCGCGAGTTGCGTCATCCAGCGATCGGCCTGGTCCTTCTTCTGCGAGGCTGGTGACAGGCGAATTTGCCCTTTCGTCGAAGCCGAACCGAGAAACTCCTCGAGGTTTTTGCGTCGCTCCAGCAGAGGCAAATGCGCGATTGACTTGCCGCGACCGTCAACCAGCAAATCGAAGCACAACAGCGTGGCAGGATTCGAGAGCGACAGCTTCTGGATACGCGATGCCGCGGGATGGATCCGCATAAGCAGTTCGTCGAAAGAGAGAATCTCTTTCGTGAAAATGACAATTTCGCCGTCCAGAACAAATCGACGCTGCGGCATTCGACCCAGAGCGGCAACCAGCTCGGGGAAGTAGCGGCCCAGCGGTTGGCCCGATTTCGATTGCAGCAATACGGTTCTGCCGCTGCGAAAAGCCAGACATCGGAAACCGTCCCACTTGGGTTCGAACAAGTAATCGCCACTTGCGGGAATTTCGGCCACCGATTTGGCCTCCATGGGCGGGTATGGAGGCGTGATAGGCAAATCAATGGGAGGAAAGCCCGCATCCAGAGGATCCTCTGAGTCGGCCTTACGCTTGATTTGAGCAGTGGGCATTCTGGGGCTTGGATGCAGTTCTGCGGGTTGGCGCAAAGTTTTCAGAGTCGCCGTGGGACTGATTTCGGCATCGAGCAAGGGTTCGAAAGGATAGCCGGCCGAAAGCGGACGACTTCAATCGTCCCGGGAACCTGGGTTCGCTAGGCCGCCAACGTTGCCAGGGCTTCGGCTAAAACGAGCGTTCCACGCGCGATGTCTTCAGGAGATGCGTATTCGTCCGGGCGATGGCTGTATCCGCTGCGGCATGGGATAAACAACATCGCGACAGGCGCGATGCGGGACATGAAAAGTGAGTCATGATAGGCCCGGCTTACCATCGGAAGAAATTGCTGCTTATATTTACGGCACGCGTCTGAAAGCGCTGCTATGACCTCGGGCGCGCATTGCGCAGGCGCATCCGCATTTACGATTTCGTTTTGAATTCCTACCTGACGTTTGGCTGATATCTCTTTGCTCGCATTTTCTATTGTCTTGATTACGCCGTCGCGTCGCGGCAGATCGGTATCGCGGATATCGGCGGTGAGCCGAACCCGACTGGGGATGCTGTTGACGGCACCCGGGAACACGTCGCAGATGCCAACCGTAGCGACGGTATCAACCCCGCCACTGCTGCTTGCCGCGTTCTCGATCGCCAGGATCAGTTCAGCGGAGGCGCAGAGAGCGTCGCGGCGATCCGGCATCAGGACTCCGCCGGCGTGTCCACCCGAGCCTTCGATCGTGATCCGCATGCTGGCCGGAGCGGCGATGCCGGTCACCACGCCTAGCGGTATTTGTTTGCGTTCCAACACCGGCCCTTGTTCGATGTGCAACTCGACGAATGCTTTGAAATAGCCGCTGGGAAGTTTTACGTCGTCGAGCTCTCCCCGCATTGCTGCCTTCCGGCGTACGTCCTCGATGGATTCTCCCGAGCTGTCCTTCAACCGTTTGGCTGCTTCCGCAGAAAGAGTTCCGCTGAGTAGTCGGCTGCCCAGGCAGCCGATGCCAAAGCGCGTGGGCTCTTCGGAGGTAAACACCAACAGTTCAATCGAGTGTTTCGGGCGAAAGTTAATGCGCCGCAGCGCACGTATTGCTTCCAGTCCGCCGAGAACGCCGACCACGCCGTCGTACTTCCCGGCGTTTGGAATGGCGTCGATGTGGGAACCGGTGCCGACGGCGGGCGCGGCAGGGTCGGCACCATCCCAACGCGCGAAAACATTGCCGATTGCATCCTGCCTTAGCCTCAGCCCGGCCTCTTCGCAGCGCTTTCGCAGCCATGCGCGGGCTTTCAGATCAGTGGGCGTGAAAACTATTCGGTTGACTGCAGGTGGGTCTGCGTCAGAAATTGCAGCGAGAGCTTCGATCTCAAAGAGCAGCCGATTCTGATCAATCTCGATTGTCATGGGCGATCGGCCAGGGGATGGCGATTCCAGTCTTTGTAAATGAGATATTTCGCAGGCACCTTGCCGAGGGCTCCAAACCACTGCGGGCACCAGGGCGCCATCCAGATAAAGTCTCCGGCTGTGACCGGATACCAGGAATTACCCAGGCGATAAATTCCGCCGCCTTCAAGCATGATCAGGCCGTGTTCCATCACGTGCATCTCAACCATGCTGAGTGCGGCTCCTGGCTGAAACGTCATGGTGTTTACCGCGAAGTCGAAACTCATCTCGTCGGGGAGCAGACACTTCACCTGCAAGTCAGGGTCATCCCCAAGCGGATGGGAAGAGACCGCATCCTCCCTGGACACGATCAAGGCGGGTGGTTCGACCGAGATGAGCGCCTGGTAAGGCTTTTCGATGACGGCCACGCGGCCCGCCTTCACGGACATGACGCGATGTGGCAGGCCTTGGGGCAAATAGGCGTAGCCATATTCGCCCACCTCGCTGAACTTGCCCGCAACTTCCAAAGTAACCGAGCCCTCGATCACAAAAATAAAACGCTGCGCCGGAGTGCTGCCCAGTTCTCCGCCCGCCTCAAATTCGGCAGTGTACTGAGCGAACTGCGCGCCGATCGCCGGGCCCGCGTGCACGATGGCCGAGCACTTCTTCATTCCGGGAAGAATGTTGCGGACAAAGGTGTCGGCGGTTATCAGCAGATGGTTGGACTGTTGAGAACTTCGCGTCTGGCCAAGGTTATGCACGGCACATCCTTTTCTTAAATGTAGGAGAGGCAGCGAGCTGATCGAGCAGATGCAAGCCGCATTCAATCGCCCTGGCAACGTCCTCGACCGCGACGGATTCGCCGGGGTCGTGGCTGATTCCGCCCGGCGTTCGCAGAAAAATCATGGCGGCAGGCAGCTTTTCGGCCAGGATCATGGCGTCGTGCCCAGCGCCGCTTACCATGCGATGTGGTTCACAGCCAGCTGTTCGGATTGCCTGTTCGATTTCATGAGTGAGAAAGTCATCCATCGCGACGGCCTGCTGATTCAGCAGAATATTCGACTCTGCCGATAGTCCACGCCGTTGCGCAATTTCGTCAGCCGCACGCGTGAGATCTTGCACCGCGCGGGTGCGGACCTCATCGCGGCCGTGACGAACGTCGAGAGTCAGCCGAGCTTCACCGGCGATGACGTTGGTCGCCCCAGGCTTCGCTTCTATTTTGCCGACCGTGGCCACCAGTCCCGGAATCGCTTGTGCCTCACGCTCCACCACGCTGATCCACTCGGCCGCCCCCGCAATGGCATCGTATCGAAGATGCATCGGAGTGGTTCCCGCGTGGTTGGCGCGGCCGCGGAACAGGAAATCCAACCGGCTCTGTCCTGCAATGGTTTCCACAACTCCGAGCGGACGATTTAACGTATCCAGAACAGGCCCTTGTTCTATGTGAAATTCCAGGTAACCCAAAACATCGTCTCCTGAAACAGCCGCTGGCAGTTCTCGAGGATTCAATCCAAAGTTCACCAGGGCTTGGCGCACAGAAATTCCCTCATCATCTTTACGCTCGAGGAGTTCTTCAGCGAGTCTACCGACCAGCGCCCGGCTGCCGATGAATGGTGTGCCGAAGCGAACTCCTTCTTCTTCAGAAAAACCGACGACTTCGATGCCGAAAGGAAGCTGCTGCCCATTCAAGGCCTCGAGCAATGCAACAGCAAGTACGACCCCGAGCACTCCGTCGAAGGCTCCGGCGTTCGGGACGGTATCGAGGTGCGACCCCAGCAGCAGTCTGGGGGCGCCTGATTCTGCTCCAGGATAAAACCCGCGGAGATTCCCGGCGGCGTCGATTTTGACCTCGGCCCCGAGCGGTGTCATCCACGAAGTGATCTCCCTGTGGCAATCGTGCATGGGCGCGGAGAGAAAAGTGCGCCGCGTACTTCCTGCGTCTTCGCTGAAGAGCGCCAGTTTGCGGCAACGCGTGATCACTTCCTCCGCGCGACGCGTGATGTCAGCCGTTGTCGTTCGCACTGGGTTCTATCTTCGCCGAACTATGCGGCGCGTATGAGTTTGGCTGCGCCCCAACCGACGAGCACCAAGGCGGCCAAAATTTCCCAACTGTAGGCGTTTCCGTAAGTGGCTACCGGAAAATGATTGCTCAGCATGATAAATACGACTGGCACGGCCATGAACGTGTTGTGCTTGGAGCGTAGTTTGGCCTGGGCCCCGAGCGCGGGGTCGAATGCCGATCCAGTTGCTGCCGCGGCAATCATCTTGCGTTGGGCGGGAAGAATCCTCATCCATACATTCAACACCATGATGGTTCCGAACATGGCGCCGATGTGGATGTAGGCCGCTCTGCCGCTGAGGGCGTGGACCAAGCCGTACGAAATGGCGGTGGAGACGATGAATGAGAATATCGCGAAGGCCGCTTCGAACCTGCCCAGCGCCGAGCGCAACGCCAGATCGTAGATAAGCCAGCCGAAAACAAGCACTGCGATTCCGATGGCGATACCGCGGCCTTGAGAAATGTCCGCAATATCGGGGTCAATCAATCCACCGCTGAAATAATAGACCATGAACATCAGAGCCATGCCGCTCAGCCAGGTCATGGCCGCTTCCCAGCGGAACCACTGCACCTGTTCGGGTCCGACGCGCAGCGCTTTCTGTTTTTCGACGGTATAAAATCCACCGCTGTGGACCATCCAGATGGCAGGCGTGCCCTTTGCGCTCTTTTCAAGCCTTGAGAATTGACCGTCCAGCCAAGTGAAGTAGTAAGTCTGGCCAACCCACATGATTGCGGCGAAGACGTGGAACCACCGCACGCTGAGGTTCAGCCACTCCCGGACGGAGGATGTCACCTGGATTCCTCGTCAGCTTTTTGCGTAAAGGGCACGATTCATGTTCCCCGATAAGTCGTGTATCCGTTCGGACTCAGCAGCAGCGGGATGTGAAAGTGCAATTCGCCATCGCAGACTTCAAACGTGATTTCTACCACCGGATACAGACTCGAGACCTTCTGGTATGCGAAATAAGTTTTCGTGTCAAACACCAGACGGTAGAGCCCCGGCGAAAGTGCCGCATCGTCCGGAAGCAACTGACTGCATCTTCCATCCTGATCCGTGCGGGACACGCCCAGCGCGGCCCAGTGGCCGGATGATTCTCTCCCTTCCAGTCGGACCGGAACACCTGTGGCTGGCTTGCCCAGTGCGGTGTCCAGAACGTGAGTTGAGATTCGTTTCATGCCGAGAGCCATTTTGTCAGCCGATTGTTTGTAATCTGGCGTTGTTGCTCTGCCGCCTCGCGAAGTTCGGCGTGTTCGTCGTTTCGCAAACGTCGTTGCAGAATCTCGAGAATTTCTGGCGCCGATTTTCCCGTAGCACGGACAATAAAGATATGGCCAAATCGGTGCTCGTATTCCTGGTTTGCTTTTGCCATTGCGATTTTCACGTCAACAGGTGCCCCGGCAACTCTTTCCTGCTCTTGCGTCGACCAGGTCCGGGAAATTGCCGATGCAGATTGCGCCGCGCGCGACTCGCCGATGCGAGGATGGCTGCGAAATGCCTCCATCCAATCCGCTGCACTCAGATTACCCCAGGTTTCGTCAGATGCTGCTAGCAGAGTGGTGACATCCGAGAAAGGTCTCTGACTTGCCATCCCCTGCGCCCAGGCTTTTGAGCCGCAGCAGGAAAGGATTTCGGTCACGGCCTCTGCGGGCGAAAGAAAATTCCAGCGTGCCAGCACGCCGGTCATATGAAGGACTCGTTTGCCGTAAGTTTCCGAAGAAAATCCGCGACCAGATTGCCCACGACTGCCACGCGATATCGCGCGGTGGATCGAATGTCGTCGATCGGCTGAATCTCCGCCGTCGCGGTTAACTTCGCCAAGGCCAGAAGTCTTGGATCGAGGGGTCTTCCAATCAGCAGTCGTTCTGTTTCTGCCAAACGAATCGGCACCGGCGCTACACTTCCGACCGCGATGCGTATGTCTTCCAACACGCCACGGCCGCGCCGGCCCAGTGCGGCCATGCAAACTTTGGAAATTGCCTGTGCGTGGCGTGCTCCAACTTTGCGCGCGTAGGAAAAATATCCGGAGTATTGCCGGCGCAGGTAAATCGTGCGAATCAACTCATCTGGCTCAAGTTGCATCTTCTTGTAGCCGGTATGAAAGTCTTTGTAAGGTAGCCGCCGTTCGCCGCGAACGGACACAAGGACCAGTTCAGCCTCGTACGCCAGGAGGGCGGGCAGGGAATCGGCGGCCGGAGATGCGTTCACGATGTTGCCCCCGAGAGTGCCGCGATTCTGGTTCGCGATGCCTCCGGTCCAGGAGGCTGCTCGAGACAGCAGGGAGAATTCACTCTGGATAATTTTGTGCTCGCGCAGATCGGTATAAGTGCATGCGGCGCCGACGCGAATTTCGTTCGGCAGGACCTCAATGGATCTCAGCTCGGGAAGGTTCCAGACGCTGATCAGTTTTCGAGCCGAAAGGTTTCCGGCGGCGTACTGCACCATCACATCCGTGCCGCCGGCGATGGGTAGCCACGCACCGGGTTCGGCAGCCAACAGCGATAGCGCCGCATGCAAGTTTGCGGGCGCGACTAACCGATAGTCGGCGGGATTCGATCTCATGGTGCAGCCCTGCGCCGGGCCGCTTCGGCGACGGCCTCAAAAATCTGTACGTATCCGGTGCAGCGGCACAGATTTCCCGAAAGCCCTTCGCGAATCTCATCCAACGATGGATCTGGAGTTTTCTTTAGAAGATGTGAGGCGGCGAGAATCATCCCCGGGGTGCAGATTCCGCACTGCGCTCCGCCGCATTGCAGGAACGCATCTTGCAGACTATCCAGTTGTACGCCGGCGGTGAGTCCTTCAATGGTGATGATATCCGCGTTACTGACTTGCAGAACGGGGATGAGACAGCTGTTTACCAACGAATCATTCATCAGCACCGAACAGGAACCGCACTCGCCTTCGCCGCATCCTTCCTTTGCGCCGGTCAATCCCAACTGATGCCGCAACACGTCGAGCAACCGATCCATGGGATATGCGCGCACCGTCTTTGATTCGCCATTCACAATGAACGAAATCTCGCAACTGGCGGAATTCTTCACGGATGCGGGCTCCGTCATCGGCCGCCGCCGACTGTTTGTGGTTCGCGATCAACGGTCAGCGCTTCGAAGACATCTTCCGGAAGCAGCGGGATCGAGTTGAAGGGGACTTTAAGCGCGTCTTCCACCGCGTTCGCGATGGCCGGCGCTGGACCATCCATCGGCAATTCGCCGATTCCTTTCGCGCCATAGGCTCCGTGAATATTTCCCATCTCCTCGAAGAACACGCGGATGACGGGAAGGTCCGCGGAGGTCGGCATGATGTAGTTCGTCATCTGGCCGTTCTGCATTCGGCCATTTTGCCAAATCACTTTTTCGTAAAGCGCGAAGCCAATGCCTTGGGCGACGCCACCTGCGATCTGTCCGCGGGCCAGCACCGGATGCAGCACCTTGCCAACTTCCTGCAGCGCAACGAAGTCGTTGACGGAAATTTCATACGTTGCCAGATCCACGGTTACTTCCGCGACGTAGACTGCCCAGGCAAAAGCGGCGTAGGCTTCGCCGCGATATTTTTCATCGTCCCAGAAAACGTCAGGCGGCGCTTCGTAATGCGCCCATGATATGAATTTGCCGTGCGCGGTAATCTGGCTGTGGCAAGCGGCACGAAATTCCTCGGCAGAGTATGAGTCGCCGAGCAAGCCACGTACCATCAAAGTCTGTTTGATTCCGAGAGCGGCCGACTGCACCAGCTTCCCCACAACCATGACGGTTCGCGAAGCTACCGTGGGCCCGCTGTTCGGCACTTCACTCGTGTCCGGCTGGGCAAGTTCGACATTTTCGTAGGGAAGCCCGAGGGTTTCGGCGGCGATCTGGCTCAGAACGGTGTTCGTTCCCTGGCCGAATTCCGTACTCGAAACCAGTACTCGCACTTTGCCGTCGGCGCATCCCTCGACGCCCACGACGGAGGCCAGATAGCGTTCGCCTGAACCTGTAAATCCGGCGCCATGCAAGAACGCTGCGATCCCTATTCCTTTTCTGATCGCGTCCGACTCATTCTCTTTGGCGAAACGTTCTTTTTTAGCGTGATAGCCGGAGAGTTCCAGCGCACGGTCGAGGAGTTGTTCGAGATCGACGGGTTCTCTCACGATCTGATCCGTGGTCGTCGTCTGTCCTTGACGCAAAAAGTTTCGCTTGCGGATCTCGACTGGAGTCAGGCCGACCACCTGCGCGATACGATCCATGTGGCGTTCCAGCGCGAATAAACTCTGGGGAGCACCGAAGCCGCGAAAAGCCCCGTGGGGCGGCGTGTTCGTGGCCACAGCCCTGGCCGATATGCGGATGCTGGGCCAGTAGTAGGCGCCTCCGGCATGAATGGTGGCGCGAGAAAGCACCACGGGCGACAGTGTTAAGTACGCTCCGCCGTCGATGACAAATTCAATTTCGCCGCCGAGTATTTTTCCATCCTGGCTCACCGCAGTGCGGTGGCGCGTCCGTGAGGGATGCCGTTTGGTGGTGGCAGCCATATCCTCGGCGCGGTCATAAATGATTTTTACCGGATGCCCCGATTTCATCGCCAGCAAGGCCGCATGCGCAGCAAGTATGGATGGATACTCCTCTTTTCCTCCAAACGCTCCACCAGTTTCCATTTGAATGACTCGGACCTTTTCCGAGGGCAAGCTGAGCAGAGACATCAAGGCCTTGTGAACATAATAAGGGCATTGCAATGAGCCCCAAACGGTAACTCCATGTTGCGCATCGAAGCTGGCGATCATCCCGTTATTTTCGATATAGAGCTGCTCTTGCGCGCCCGTTCTGTATTCGCCCTCTACGATGTAGTCAGCCTTCGCCCAGACATCGTCGACATCGCCCTTTTGCACCGAGTACGCCTTGAAGATATTGTCGGAGCCCCAAACGATTTCGGATCGGCTCTCACTTTGCTCCATCGTGACCACTGGAGGAAGCGGATCATATTCGATCGAGACAGCGGCTACAGCCTGGGGAAGAATGTACCGGTTGGGGTGCGCCAGCAGAAGAACAGGTTCTTCGGGATGATTCACCATTTGGTTTACGAGGCAGGGCTGATCTTCAGCGATCAGAGCGATAATATTTTTGCCAGGGATATCTTCGGCGGTAACCACGACGAATTCATCCCATGCGATTTCAGGGCCGAAAGTGATCTTCCTGATTTTGCCCCGCGGAATCTGGCTGCGGACGGTTGCGCCGTAGAGCATTCCGGGCAGCGTCATATCATCGACGTACTGCGCCCGCCCGGTGACTTTGTCGCGTCCCTCTTTGCGCGGAACGGACGAGCCGACGATGCGATCACTGGCCATGGAAATCGATTATCGCACTTCGAGTGTGAGCTACGGTGACAACTCGCGTCCACTCGGCCCTTCAGGAAAAGTGCCATCCACGAACACTGCCCTGCCACGGAGATACGTGGCTTTCACTGCACCTCGTAACGTTTCGCCAAGATAGGGCGATACCAGATGCCGATAGTGCAGGCGCTCTGGGGTTACCTTAAAGGTTGCATCGGGATCGAACACAACCAGGTCCGCTTCGTAGCCTGCGGCAATGCGACCTTTATGAGAATGACAGCCCGCGAGTCGCGCCGGGCCCTCGGCCATCCAGCGGGCAATGTTAGTCAATGAAAATCCGCGCTGGCTGGCCTCTGTCCACATAACGGAGAGCGCCAGCGAAAGACTTGGAATGCCTCCCCACGCGGTCTTGAAGCTGCCTTCATCAAGGTTCTTCATCGCCGGTGGACACGGAGAGTGATCGGTGGCGACGAGGTCGATGATTCCCTCGCGCAGCCCCTGCCATAGTGCTTCGCGGTTTTCGCGGCTGCGGATCGGTGGCGCGCATTTGAACAGAGTTGCGCTGTCCGGAATGGTTTCGGCTTCGAGGTGCAGATAATGAGGACAGGTTTCTACAGTTACGGCGAGCCCGTCGGCACGAGCTGCCTGTAACTCCGGCAATGCGAGGGCGCTCGCGAGATGGACAATGTGCAGACGAAAAGCATATTCCCTGGAAAGCGACAACATCATTCGAATGGCCGAGAGCTCCGCTTCATCGGGCCGCGATTGCAGATATGTCGAGTACGATCTCCAATCGGCGTTCGAGAGGCGTGCCGTCTCCGCGTCTACCGGTCCGGCAAGTTCCGCGTGAACCAGCAGCGGCAGGCCTGTTCGTGCCACATGAGGGAGCGCCTTTCGCAGGTCGGCTCCGTCGACCATGGTGAAGTCATCAATGCCAGGATGAACCAGGAAACATTTGAAGCCCAATACACCGGCGCTCGCGAGAGGTTCGATGTCCGCGTGATTGCCGTTGACGACGCCTCCCCATGTAGCCCAATCGATTCGGCACTTGCCTAGGGCGGCTGTACGTTTGGCTTGCAGCGCGGCGACGGTGGCAGTCGCGGGCATGCAGTTCAGAGGCATGTCGACCAGCGTGGTGAAACCGCCGGCCGCAGCGGCGCGGGTTGCCGTCTCAAAGCCCTCCCAGTCGCTGCGTCCCGGGTCGTTGATGTGCACGTGAGAATCCATCAGACCAGGGAGAATCGCGGCGTCGCTGAAATCGTGAATAATCGCGCTGGAGGGTACTTCAGCAGGGGAGACTACTGATATGATCCGTTCGCCCTCGACCAGAATGGCCGCCGCACGAATTCCTTCCGCAGTGACGACCCGCTGGGACACAAAGGCCTTCAGGCTCATGGGGTCATTCGCCATCCCGCGAGGAAGTTGCCATCAGGAGCCGAGCCTATCGTGCCAGCTTCACTTTTTCAACTGACGTCCATCAGGAAATCAGGCCGAGAAAAGTTTGGCGCGCCGTGAGGCCACGCTTATACTTGCATGCTTTGATAACGGAATACACAGAACGCAGACAGTGGGCGGCTTCACGCGAGCCGGGCCGATAGCATGAACAACGCTTTCATGGCACGCGCCATTCAACTTGCGGTTGAAAATGTCCGCTCCGGACAAGGCGGTCCGTTCGGTGCCGTTATCGTGAAAGATGCCAACATCGTCGCCGAAGGCGCAAATCGGGTTACATTGACCAACGATCCCACGGCGCACGCCGAGGTGCTTGCCATCCGCGAGGCTTGTAAGAAGCTTGGCATCTTTGAGCTGAAAGGCTGCGAACTCTACACCTCCTGCGAACCCTGCCCCATGTGTCTGGGCGCGATTTACTGGGCGCGTCTTTCACGCGTGTACTTTGGCGGCCTCGCCTCCGACGCGTCCCATGCGGGTTTCGACGATTCGTTCATCTACCGGGAAATCGCGCAGGCCCACGCTGAACGAGAAATCCCGATGATTGAGATGATGCGGGAAGAAGCATTGGCCGCATTTCGCGCATGGCAGGAAAAGTCCGACAAGATCCGATACTGATGCCGACCGATCCGGACGAAGTTCGAGGCAACCACCTTTGAATCGAGGAAAGCAGATTGCTCGATCGCCATTTCAAGCTTACTGAAAATCAAACGACGGTAAAGCAGGAATTCCTCGGCGGCCTGACGACATTTCTGACGATGGCTTACATCGTCGTCGTCAATCCTCAAATTCTGGCCCAGGCTGGCATGCCGGTCGAAGGCGTAGTATTCGCCACCTGTCTGTCGGCCGCGATCGGCACGCTGGTCATGGGGGTCTACGCTAATTATCCCATTGCGTTGGCCCCGGGAATGTCTCTCAACGCATACTTCACTTATTCCGTTTGCCTGAGTATGCACGTTCCGTGGCGCACCGCGCTCGGGGTAGTTTTCTTCTCGGGAGTTTTGTTCTTTTTTCTCACCGTCACTCGAGTTCGCGAACAGATTGTCAACGGCATGCCCGATTGCCTGAAGCATTCCACCGCAACCGGCATCGGTTTTTTCATCGCATTTGTGGGACTGCGAAACGCAAAGCTCGTGGTCGCCAACGCGGCAACGTTCGTCGGCCTGGGTAACTTTGCCGACCACGAAGTGCAGACGGCCTGCTTCGGCCTTGCCCTGACCCTGATCTTGATGGCGCGGAAGGTCAACGGTGCAATCCTGATCGGGATTGTGGGCACTGCGCTGGTTGGCATGTTGCGCGGCATCTCGAGCTGGCCTTCGGCCATCTTTGCCATGCCGCATCCTTCGTCTACTTTTCTGCAACTCGATTTTCGCGGCGCTATTCATCTCGGGTTTCTGGAAATCCTGTTTGCCTTTTTGTTCGTGGATCTCTTCGACAACGTGGGCACGCTCGTAGGAGTCTGCGAGCAGGGGGGATTCATTCAGGAGGGAAAAATTCCTCGCGTCGGCCGAGCGCTGCTGGCGGATGCTGCTGGCACGATTGTGGGATCGCTGGCCGGCACATCGACCGTCACCAGCTACATTGAGAGTGTTGCCGGTATCGCAGTAGGAGCGCGCACCGGACTCAGCAGTGTATTTGTCTCGATGCTGTTTGTGCTCGCCATGTTTTGTTCGCCGCTGGCGTCCGCAATTCCAGGTTACGCGACCGCGCCTGCACTTATCCTGGTGGGCGCGCTCATGACTCAGTCCATCGCGCACATCGATTGGACGGATTTCAGCGAAGCCGTGCCTGCATTCATCACCATGCTGGCGACACCTTTGACCTTCAGCATCGCGACCGGACTCAGCCTCGGTTTGATTTCTTATACCGTGGTGAAAATTGCGTCGGGCAAAATCCGTGAGGTCAACCTTCTGGTTTGGATACTCACAGTTCTTTTCATCCTGCGTTATGTGTATCTGGCAACTACCTAGGGACCGTTCTGGTTCAAACATTTTCCAGGACCGCCGGAGTGGCTTCTATTTGAATGCTTCCGGATTCACCAGGTTGGGCGGGCGTTCTCCGCGTAACGCGGCCAGCATGTTGTTTGACGCAAGCATCGCCATGCGCATGCGAGTTTCCGCAGTGGCGCTTCCCACGTGCGGCAACAGGGTGACATTGTCCATGGCGATCAGCGCGGGATGTACCCGAGGTTCGTTCTCAAAAACATCGAGACCCGCGCCCGCGAGCCGTGCCGCTTTCAGAGCCTGCACTAAAGCCTCTTCATCGACGATCGGTCCGCGCGCTGTATTGATGACGAACGCGCTGGATTTCATCAGCGCCAGCTGTTGCGCTCCAATGGCGTGACGAGTCTCCGTTGTCAGCGGAATGTGCAGGCTTAGAAAGTCAGACTCTTTCAAAAGAATTTCGCGATCGACAAATTCCGCGCCAAGTTCTTTTTCAACGCTGGCTGAAACGCGATTCCGGGCGTAGTACAGAATACGCATCGAAAAGCCACGGCCACGGCGCGCTGTCGCTTGGGCAATCCGGCCAAAGCCATAAAGGCCCAGGGTTTTGCCGTGCATCTCGGTTCCCCACAAACATCCCCACTGCCATTGCGTCCACTGGCCGCTGCGAACATAGCGATCGCCCTCAGCGACGCGCCGGGCCGCCGCCAGGATCAAGGCAAACGCAGTGTCGGCGGTGGCTTCGGTCAGCACATCCGGGGTATTGGTGACCAGAATGCGCCGCCGATTGCAGGCTTCCACATCGATATTGTCATATCCCACGGCGATGTTCGATACCACGCGCAGCCTGGGCGCCGCATCGATGATGTTCTGGCTGATTCGCACTCCTGCGGGCATGACTCCTTCGACCTCATGCAAGGCGGCTGCGAGTAAATCGGCTGGCATCGGCTCGTCGACGGGGTGCACCTGAACGTCACAGTGCTCAGAGATCTGATCGATCACTTCCTGCTGAATGGGGCGCGTAATCAGGACCTTGGGCCGTTGCACAAAGTTCTCCCTTTAAGAAGGTAGATTGTAACGCGGCCACGTGTGGGGGGTGGCACTCTTGTTTGCCGCTTTTGACTTTGATTTGGTTGTGAAACAGAGAGTCAACATCAAATGCGGCGGACAAGAGTGTCCGCCCCACAAGGAGAGGCCAGGCCAGCCAAGAAATCGGAATTCAGTAGATGTTCGACCAGTCTGTGGATTTGTTCCCGAAGTTCAGGTACGGCGGTCGATTCCCAAACGCTGCCTTTGCGCACAGGGCCGATTGCGAAGAGCGAATCGGAGATGTCTCCTTGGCGGCCCACAAGCGCCCCGTCTGGAGAAACATCCAGACCCAGAAAGAGGGAATCGGGCCGCGCCAAACCCGATGTCAGCAGAGATGAGATCAAACGATTGTCCAGACGCCGGCAGTCCCTTTCTGGTCCCGTACAGTTGATGACGCGGTCGACGAAGATGGAATTCGCTCGCCCGCTCTTGCGGTTGTCATAGACGACGTTGACGCCATTCTTATCTTCTCCATAGCCGGTGATCCTGCCGGCGTGAACCTGAATTTGCCCGCAAGAAATTTGTTCGGCGACGGATTGAGCAACCCCGGGAGCGGCACGATGGCGATGCACTTCCCAGTAAGGCCGAACGTGGCGCAGAAAGCGTCGTCGTTCCGGCTCTGAGAGCGATTGCCAGATTTCTGCAACCTGGGGTCGCAAACTATCGAACACGCTCTGCCATTCCAGTCCGCTCTCGTGCCCGAGTCTTATGTGTTGGCGCACCAGGCGCAGTAAGCCGGCAACGTTTTTTGGCGAAGACTGATTCCAGAAGGGTGGACAGGCATCAGCCGCTTTGTGGGGTTGGGGCAACAGGCCGCGGCGGGACAGAACATGAATAGTTCCGCGGCAACCCAGCAGGCGCAGTTGGACGGCTACATCCATACTGGTCAATCCTGAACCCACCAGCAGGATGTCTCCCAGTTTCTCGATACCTTCGAAGGATGATGCCGACCATGGATTGCGGAAGTATCGCGAACCCGCATTGGCACGCCAGGCAGCGAGAGGGTCGCCGGGAGGAAAGTTTCCCAACGAAAGTACGACGCGATCAGCCTGCAACCGGCGGCCACTGCGCAGCTCTATGGCCATTCCATCGCCCGTCGGCGAGACCTGGCACGCCTCGTCTTCGACCCATTCGAGGCGTTCATTGCCGGCAAGCTGCACGGATTCGTTCAGCAGCGCCTGAATATAACGTCCGTATACCGCGCGCGGAAGAAAACTGCCCGGTCCGGTACCGGGATCATGGTTCGACCGCGCCCAACGCAGGAAGTGGTTTGGATCGTCCGGAAAGGCGCTCATGTTGCGGGCGCGTACGTTCAATAAGAGGGAAGCGCACTCAGTTCCGTATGCCAGGCCGCGTCCCACAGAAGATGTTTTCTCGATTACGACCACCGAAAGGGAAGGGTCGCCCCGGCGAAGGAGTTGTGTCGCGAGGATGGCGCCGGAGAACCCTCCTCCGATGATGGCGACCGGGAATGTGGAGGGCCGAGTGGACATGACGGCACCGTACTCAGCGACCTTATCATATAATGCATACTATGTCTATTATACTAGTAGACAATATCGGGACGAACTGTCTGGATATCTGGAGTTGCGAAAAAGACCGGGTGGCCGCGGGCGACCCCGCCCGCGTCTTTGCCCCTTGATAACCGTGCAGCTCTTCTCGGAACTTCACCGACGAGTTTACAGCGTGATGTTGATCGCGATTCCCGAGGACGGATACCTGCGGTTGTAGAGGTAGTAGCCGTTATCGACGTAATCGACGTAGACGTCGTCATTGTCGTACCAGTTGTTGCCCCAGGCTTCAGGCCAGGGATCGACAGCGCTGATCCAATAGCCCCGGTATTGAAAGCGCGGATATCCGCTTACAACCCGGAAGGGAAGGGCGCTAATACGGAACCCGTGGCTCGGGCCAAAGTATCCGCGATAGCGGTCATCGGGGATGCGGTAACCGTGGTAGCCGCCGCGCTGCTGCCAGGTGCGATGATCGGCTTGCCAGTTTTGTGAGCGATGCTGCTGCCACGCGCTCTGCCGGACTTGCTGCTGGTGTTGAGAATGCTGTTGCTGATTGCGCTGGGCCTGCTGCTGCTGAGCATGCTGCTGCTGATTGTGTTCGGCCTGCCGTTGCTGCTGGTCATGCTGGACCTGCTGCTGCTGTTGAGAGTGCTGCTGATTGTTTTGTGCCCGGGTTTGAGTGTGCTGTTGCTGCTCATGTTGAGCCGGTCGCTGCGGTTGAGCGTAATCGGGTTTTGCTTGCTGTTGCTCATGTCGGGGCTCGGGCCGACTTTGTGCGTGTCCGCCCGGTTGCTCCCGGGTATGCTCCTGCTGGTTGTTGTCTTGCTCATGCTGAGCGATGGCAGGAGCCGCGACTGCGAGAAGCAAGCCGAGGACAGCGGTGCTGGCGAATCGAATGACTTTCATATCTGCAATATCTCCGTAGGGCGCCCCGTCCAAGCTTGTGCTTGGGCGGGGATTTTGTCCGGGCTGCTTATCGCAAACTTCCGGTTTGCGGATTCACGGCATTGCCGATGGCATCGCCGGACACGAGCAGCTCGACTCTGCGGTTCTGTTGCCTTCCCGAAGCGTTATCGTTCGAAGCCACGGCCAGACTGTTGCCGAAGCCCTTGGCGCTCACTGCGGCAGTGGCTACGCCCTGTTGGACGAGATAATCACGCACCGAGCCGGCGCGATTTTCAGATAGTGTCTGGTTCATCTGATCGCCGCCGACATTGTCGGTATATCCGCCGACTTCGATGTTCAGTCCTGGGTAAGCCAGTAGAATGCCCGCAACTTTTGCCAGCTTCTCTCGCGCACCGGGCTTCAAGGTGTACTTTCCCGTGTCAAATAAAACGTCGGACATGCTGACAATTAATCCACGCGCGCTGTCCCGGGTCTGCAGAATCTTGTTCAATTGCTCGGACAGACGAACCCGCATGGCAGCCTTGTCGGCATCCGCTTGCTGTGCCGCCATGCGAGACTGGCTTGCATCGGCTTGCGCGGCAGAGAGTGCACTGGCGGACGCAGCCTGGTTGCTCGCCATATCCGATTTGGCCTGGTTGGCGTCAGATTGGGCGCGCGCGGCGTCAGCCTGCGCCCGGGCTGTGTCAGATTCAGCCTGGGCAGTTGCGGCCTGAGCGCGAGACGTGGCGAGCTCGGCTCGTGCCTGGTCCGACTGCGCTTGCTCCTTTTTTCGGGTGGCATCGTCGGCCTGGGCCTGGGTATTCGACAATGCGTCCGCCGCGGCCCGGCGTTCGTTTTCCAGACGTTCCTGCTCGATCTTCTTGACCGTGATGGCGCGGGCGTCTTCCGCGGTCTGCACCACTTCACGAGCAACCCCGATCATAGCTTTGCGATCAGTGTGTTTGCTGGTGGCATCGGCGTCGACCTGGTCCATCAGCTTGGATGCGTGCTGATAGCTATCATTGGCGTAAGTCTCTGCGCCTTCGGACTGCGCGATGCGCAAGGCGTTGCGCGCCTCAAAGAATTCCAGTGGCAACTTGGTATTGAGGACCACGGGATCGAATTTGTAGCCGGTGGGAATATAGCCACCGCGCTCCAACAAATCGTACTTGGTGTGCATCGCTTCGGTGGTTCCTTTGGTGTCCTCTCGAATCACGTTCTCCATGATCACCACGTTGCTGGGTTGCCGCACCGCATAGTAAGGCTCTGCGGTCACTACCAGCGCAAAGGCCTGAAGATCGGTGGTCACGTCTACCTTGCTGCGGTGGTTGTCGCCGACCAGGATTTCTCCCAGGTTTACGGCCCGGCCCTCGGGCGAGATGGCCCAGAGGATGTAGGTCAGATACTCATTGCCAAACGATGTTGGCTTTTCCAGATTGGCGAATTCCACTTCGATTTCGATGTAACCCTTCTTGCTCTCCACCTTGGCCTCGCCGCGGGCCTGAGGCATCAGATCGGTGCCGGCGAAATCGACTTTGGTGGCGCCGCCGCGATGCTTGTAGTTGACCGCCTGCACGTTGCGGCTGACGACTGTGACCCGGAACGTCGGTGTGTGAGCCATGGGTTCGACGGCCTGCGAATTATTCTGTGCGAAAGCACTTAAACTGAGAGTGATTCCGGCGACTAGCAAAAGCTTGCTCTTCAAATTGTTTCTCCTTGCGACCTGCGTCGGTCGCGTTACTGTTTAGTCTCAACCTTGAACCTGCGCCCCACGATTAAGAGGCGCTCAGAATCGACTCAACCCTTCCCAATGCGGATATGCGAGAGGGAATGAAAGAGTCCGAAGACATTCAGCAGCCACAAAACCACCGCAATCACCACGACTCCGTTCAGGATCGACTTGATGGATGACTGCATGGGAATGAAGCGGTTTACCAGGTACAGAAGAACACCCACCACAATGAGAACCTCTACCAGTTGAATCAAGGGCATGGTCAGTTGACCTTTCTTGTGGCGTGGACTGACGCCCCCCGTTTGTCATTTGAGGGCGCTTAGGGTCGAAAACTGTTGTCGTCTATGTGCGCGACACACGCTGAAGACGGTCACATTGCTGGAAGTGGTCGCTTGGAATTGATGGGCTGGGGACTGACCCGGGCCGGACCAAAGCATCAGGGCAACGAACTAGGAGTCGCTGCTCTCGTTACGCACTCAGCAGAGTAGAGAATGCCACACCGGGAGGTTTCGCGTCTGAGCAAGACAGCTCACAATTGAAGAAGGTTTTGATCAGACTTCCTGCGCCTCCGGACGATCGAACTCCTGCCCGCACTTGAAGCACACCTGGTATCTTCGGCCTTTGATCGTAAAGATCCTGCTGAGCTGCCGGTGACGGCACCGGAAGATAAATTCGAACACCCAAAGCAGCGGGTTCACGCGTTACGCATCCTCGGCACCTTTCAAGTATCGACCGGGCGCGGACGCTCCGGCTGTTCACAATTGACCAGTCAAGATAGGCCAGTTCCAGTTTCTCACACCATGCCTCATTTACAATCTGAGAATGGACTTCGGGCCCACCAATCCGTTTTATGCGCCGAGTACTCTGCCATATCAGGCACCACCTTTCGACCAGATCAAAGACAGCGACTACCAACCCGCGATCGAAGCCGGTATGGCAGAGCAGCGCCGGGAAGTACGCGTCATCGCCGACAATCCGGCCCCGCCGACATTCGAGAATACGTTTGTAGCCATGGAAAAAAGCGGCTTGCTGTTTAATCGGGCCATGTCGGCATTCAGTGGCGTCACCGGCGCGAATCTGAATCCTGAATTGCAGAAAGTTCAGGACATCGAAGCCCCCAAACTGGCAGCTCATCACGATGAAATTTTTCTCGACTCTAAATTATTCGAACGGGTCACGGCGATCTACAACAAACGTGATGCGCTAGAGCTCGATGCCGAATCGCTGCGCCTGGTCGAGCACTATTACAAACAGTTCGTGCGCTCGGGAGCGAACCTCTCCGACTCCGACAAGGAAGAACTAAAGAAACTTAACGAAGAAGAATCGACGCTGAACAACGCGTTTGTCACCAAGCTGCTCGCCGCCACCAAAGACGGAGCTTACTTCACCACGGACAAAGCAGCACTCGCGGGCTTGAGCGATGCGGACATCACGGCCGCCGCTCTAGCGGCAAAAGACCGCAAGCTCGAGGGCTACCTGATCCCTCTGCACAACACCACCCAGCAGCCTGACCTGGATTGTTTAGGCCAGCGCGCCACGCGACAGGCGATCTTTGAAAACTCGTGGAACCGCACGGAACGGGGCGGGGAGAATGACACTCGCGATATCGTCGCTCGCCTAGCACAGCTTCGCTCACAGAAAGCGAAGTTGCTGGGCTTCCCTAACTACGCCGCCTGGAAGCTGGAAGACCAGATGGCAAAAACTCCGGAAGCGGCACTGAAATTTATGGATGCGCTGGTAGCAGGTGCTACAGCAAGGGCCGCCGGCGAAGGCCGAGACATACAGGCCGTGATTGACGCGCAAAAGGCGGGCTTCCAACTCACGCCCTGGGACTGGAACTATTACGCCGAGCAAGTTCGCAAGGCCAAATACAACATGGACGAGGCCGAGATCAAGCCATACTTCGAGTTGAATAGCGTCCTCGAAAATGGCATGTTCTACGCCGCCACCCGGCTCTTCGGAATTACCTTCAAAGAGCGCCAGGATATCCCGGTCTACCATCCGGATGTGCGCGTGTTTGAAGTCTTCGAAGCCGATGGCCGGCCGCTGTCGCTTTTTTATAGCGACAACTTTAAGCGCGATAACAAAAGGGGCGGCGCGTGGATGAGTACGTTCGTCGATCAGTCCAGATTGCTGGGCACGCTGCCGGTCATCTATAACGTCTGCAACTTCAGCAAGCCTGCCCCGGGCGAGCCAGCTCTCATCAGCTTTCAGGACGTGACCACGCTGTTCCACGAGTTTGGCCACACGTTACACGGCATGCTTTCCGACTGCCACTATCCGACGCTCGGCGGTACGGCGGTTCCCCGCGACTTTGTAGAGTTGCCGTCGCAGTTCAACGAGCATTGGTCAACCTATCCCGCAATATTCCAGAACTACGCGAAGCACTACAAAACTGGCGCACCGATGCCGGAGGAACTTGCCGAAAAGATCAAGAAGGCGCAAACCTTCAATCAGGGATACGCTCTGACCGAGATCCTGGCCGCGGCCGAACTCGATATGCAATGGCACACGATTCCCGCCGACACGCCTTTGCAGAAGCCTGACGTATTCGAGAAAGCGGCGCTAGAGAAGACCCACCTCGCCCTGGAAACCGTGCCGCCTCGTTACCGTTCCACCTATTTCGCTCACATCTGGGGCGGAGACTATGGCGCGGGCTACTACGCTTATCTGTGGGCTGAAATGCTGGATGATGACGCCTTCCAGTGGTTTGAAGACCACGGAGGCCTGACTCTGGCGAATGGCGACCGCTTTCGCCGCATGGTGCTTTCCCGTGGCAATACCGAAGACCTGGCCAATTTGTACAAACAATGGCGCGGAGCAGAGCCCAGCATCGAGCCGATGTTGAAACATCGCGGCCTGCTGGAGCCCGTTTCAAAGTAGTGTACAGACCACGTGGCTGGTGGTAATTCACGGCACGAGCGGGGCGCTCGCGCTGCCAATTTACTTCAGAAATTTTCCTTGCTCGAGTTCTTTGAATGCCTGCTGCAACTGTTCCTGCGTGTTCATCACGATCGGGCCGTACCATGCCACCGGCTCTTCCAGTGGCTTTCCTGAAACCAGAAGAAAGCGGATTCCGTCGTCCCCGGCCTGCACCGTGACTTCGTCCCCGCGATCGAAAAGCACCAGAGAACGGTTGTCGGCCTCCACCGGAGGCGATGTGTCCAACCACTTCACCGATTCCGTGGGCACTGCCAAGGGGGCCGATGAGTTGCAGAATTTCCCGCCGCCTGCGAACACATATGCGAAGGCATGACGACTGATCTCCACGGGCAACGTTTTCCTTCTACCCGGAGACACCGATACATCGATATAAACAGGATCAGTGGCAATTCCACCAACCGGACCAGTCTTTCCCCAAAATGTTCCGCAGACCACGCGGACGTGGGTGCCGTCGTCATCTTTGATTTCCGGAATCTCGGGGGCTTTTATTTCCTGATAGCGCGGCGCGGTCATCTTCTGTGACGCCGGAAGATTCGCCCATAGCTGGAAGCCGTGCATCCGCCCGGACTGATCGCCTTTCGGCATCTCCTGATGAATAATGCCGCTGCCCGCCGTCATCCACTGCACGTCGCCGGAAGCGATGGAGCCGCGGTTCCCCATACTGTCACCGTGCTCCACGGTCCCGGCCAGCACATAAGTGATGGTCTCGATGCCTCGGTGTGGATGCCACGGAAAGCCCGCAAGATAATCCTCGGGAACATCGTTGCGAAAGTCGTCGAGCAGAAGGAAGGGATCGAAATCCGAGGTATTGCCGAAGCCGAAGGCGCGACGTAGATGCACGCCCGCTCCCTCCAGAGTCGGCTTGGACCGAACCAGGCGCTTTACGGGGCGAATAGACATTTTGGTCTCCGGTACGGATAGTTTACTTGATTCAGCAGGCTGTGGTTTACCGTAGTCCCCGAACGCCGGAGAGAGATTTGGGCAGTGGCTCAGTGCGGATTTCCAGTTCGAATGAAAAAGGCCATCCTGAGTTTTGTGAAGGATCTGGCGCGGAGCTGATATGAATTATCAGCGTAGATGGTGCGCTACACGCCGGATCCTTTACCACTAGTCGTTCATGGCGAGGGTGTAAATTTGTGAAGAGATGTAGAAGCCTGCCTAGACGCCGCGAGCTTTCTTCAGGGGAGCGGCTTTCGCAGCCAGGGCGTCGAGCTGCTGTTGCAGTTGTTTCTGGGCCGCTTCATCCATGCCGACGAATTCGATGCCCATCCCGACGCCGCCATCGCTGGTACGAACGATCGCCGAAGTTTGCACTCGCTCCGAATCGAGCCAGAAGGTGACCTGCAAGGTCGTGCGCACTGGAAGCGGGATCATGGTATGCACGTAGCAACCGCTGCCGGCGATGTCCTGGGTCTTGGTCCGGGTGTGCGAGCGAATGCTTTTTCCGTCACGGATCTCGATGGTAAAAGGGATCCTGTGACGGGGAAATTTGCGCTTCTCCTTCGCGGCAGGTGCGTTGCGCGGATACGGCACGGCGTCATTGGCCCGTTGGGTCGCCCTCTGTTTCTGCCAGGGACAAGGTTCCCCATCCACCATGCTTACTCCGACTTCGATTTTCAGCACTCCTGCTTCCGCTGCCCATACCACTTTACAGCGGGCTTTCTGATCGCCGAATTGCACTCCAATGATGTCGCCGGGACGAAGCTTTTTTTCCAGCCCGGAGAGCTTGGCTCCGTGATCACTGATGTTCCGGGCATGGACGTTTTGGGAAAACGGACGACTATCCGCATCCATGCCAAATACTCGGATGAGGAAGTCTACGTGGAAGCGCGGTTCGGACGTATCGGGCATGCGGCGTGGGCACGCTCTTTCCGGGGGACTCTTATGAGCATCCAGTATGGATCGAAACTCGTGCCACCGACATTAAGAGCTTCTGTTCTTGAGAATATTGATTTCAGTTCAGGAAAGAACGTATAGCCGCGCTGGCAGACGTATTGGATTTCGAAGATACTTAAACAAAGAGGACACGGAGGGCACAGAGGAAAATCGATGAAGGACAACTTCGCGTTTCTGTAGTTTATGCTTTGCTGCGCGATCCCGCGTCGTGGGTCAGTCGGGGATTCGAATCAGCGAGAAGAGGTATTCGCTTCTGCCTTATAATCGCATCTGAGGGTTAAACTGGCTGGGGCTAAATTGCTGATTCGCCGTTTCGCAGGGGCCGCCCATTTCAGGCTGGTGACCGTTATCGCAATTGAGCTGTGTTGCTCAGCAATGCTAGCTTCAATATGTCACTCTAACGTTGACAACATCCAGATATGTTAACTCGTCTCCGTGCTATGCTCGCCCGCCTCATTGAGCCGCTGCGAAATTTGCGCGCTGCGCAGGCTCATCAGCGCGAATACGGATCTCAACGAATGTGCCCCTACTGCGGATTGATCACTCCCCGATCCAATGCCGCATGTCTGGAGTGCGGGAAGTCTCTGCGAACTGTCCCGTCGTGAGCCAAGTATCGAACCTTAACCGGCGCTACCGTCCCCTACTTCAGCGAAAACAAAACACGGAAGCCCCGTCCCATCCATTCCTTTAAAGATCGCAGAGCGGTCAAGCTCGAGCCTTCGGGGCGGGAAACCTTGGCGGCGGCTAATTCGCGGTCAATATGAGTCTTCTGAGAAGGATGTCCGGTGCTGAGTTTGCATCGTTCTTTTGGCTTCGCTCCGCACATAGGACAACGGACGGACAAGATTTGTCCCAGGCTACGTTTCTCAGGTTTCACATGCTGATTATTGGACATCTGGTGGATTAATAGCTGATCAATCTTGCTGTTCAGGGATTTGCACGTCTCCAAACGGGAATCAACTGGAAATGGTCATTCGTTCCCCGGTTTCTGAAGAGCGAAAGCATGGGGCGTTAGCATATCCGTCGCGGGAGAAGGGACTGGTGGGTTACCGCCAGCAGTCTCAGAACGCTCCGCGGCTGCCCATCTTGACGGGCATCGGCGCCGGTATGTGCGAGAGCGCAGCATGCTGATTGATTACGGTAGCTGCCTGAGTTCGGCGGTTGCCCCGCGTACTGTCGAAATCCAGCGTGGTCACGCTATGCTCGCAGAAAGTGCATTTGAAAGTGGTCCCGCCGTTCAGCGATTTGGTGGTGTAATATCTCACGTCTCCAGTATAGTCCTTCAAATTTGCCTTCAGTTGGGGCAATAGGTGTGCAACCTTCGCGCGCGACGCTCGGTAGCTTACGGGCTGACTTATCGTGGAGAACAACATTGAGCAGCGAACTGTGGACTTCCAGTTTGCCGTTGTAATGAATGAATCCCATCTTCCTGAAGCGGTTCATGAAGAAGCTGACGCGTGATCGCGTGGTCCCCACCATTTCCGCCAGAGTCTCCTGGCTGATTTTGGGGACAACGGTCTCGGGAGTGCCCGCTTTGCCGAAATGCGCGAGCAATAGCAGGACGCGTGCCAGCCGTTTCTCGCTGGAATTAAACAACTGGTCCACCAAATCCTCTTCATAGCGGATATTGCGCGCCAGCAAATACGACACGAAGAGATCGGATAACGCGTGTTCGCGATGCAGTGCGTCCATCATGGCCTGCCGGTCCACTCGCAGCAGTTCGCACTCTGTTAACGCCGAAGCTGACCCCATACGCTGGATTTGGCCGGCCAGCGCGCCTTCGCCAAAGAAATTTCCATCGTTCAGAATGCCGATGGTGGCCTCTTTGCCCGCTTTCGACACGACGGTCAGCCGCACTCTTCCTTTTTGGATATAGAACACAGCGTCGGCCAGATCGCCCTGCGTGAAAATGTTGCCCTTCTTCTTGACCTCAACCAGCCTTCTGCCCTCGCCGATGGTTGCCAGAAACGTGTGAGGATTGAATTCACGCTTTTTCTTCGCTGCTGCGACACGTTTCATAGAACGAGCTTACCATGTGCTGTACCGTACACAACGCAATTCGCCGCGTCCCTGGTGGCCAGGGTACAGTGAGCAATTCTGCTCAGTATTCAGGGGAGAAGTTGTATAGATCGCGCGGGATGACGGGTGCCGCGCGCCAGCTATTTCTCTGCCCCGCGATTACGTTCCCGATGGGGATCGGTACGAGGCTGTCCCGTGCCCAGTTCACATTTCTCTCCCGGGGCAGCGCCACAAAAAGGGCAGCGGACTGACAGGGACGGCGCTGGCTTCGCTTTCATAGTGTCATCTTGCACGGTGCGGCAGGGGACAGGCTGTTCAATTCTGCTCAGGATTTCCAGGCCGGTGTGGGTGAAACACTGCTTTCCGCCCTTTTGAATTTCGTGACGTTCACGAGAAAAATCTAACGTCCAAGTCAAAAGCGGCGGACAATGTGTCACCGCCACACTGTGGACCTTGATTTTTTGATTAGGCGGAGAAAACCTAAATCAAAGGCGGCGGACAAGAGTGTCCGCCCCACACCTGTATGTAACCTATACCGCTTTGCGGCTTACAGCTTCACGGTTCGCTGCCCAGTTCTGGATTTCACCAATCACCCGTTCGACCTCCTGATTGGTCAACTCCGGATACATGGGCAGGGACAGAACACTGGCCGCCGACTCTTCCGTCACCGGCAGTACGCCCACTCGCGCCGGGTGTCCCCAGGGAAAGCCTTCCTGCTGATGGATGGCAATCGGATAGTGCGTCAGAGCCGTGATGCCTTTCGACTGAAGATACGCCTGCAACCCGTCGCGATCATCGCTGTCGACCACATAGAGATGATAGACGTGCTCGTAACCGGCGGGCGTGGAGGGAAGGGTGATCTGCACATCGGCCAATCCCTCATCGTAGAGCCTGGCAATTTCGCGACGCCGCTCGCTCCATTCGTCCACGTGCTTCAGCTTCACCCTCAAAACTGCGGCGTGAATGTCGTCCAGCCGGCTGTTGTAGCCAATAGTGTGATGCGAGCGCTTCACCGATCCGTGGTTGCGCAACTTGCGGATGCCTGCGGCCAGCTCTTTGCTGTTCGTCGCCACGGCACCGCCGTCGCCGAAACATCCCAGATTTTTCTGGATGATGAAACTCAGGCAGACCGCATCGCTGAGTTCGCCGATTGAGAAATTGTTGCCTTTCGCTCCGATGCCCTGGGCGCAGTCTTCGACGACAAATAAGTTGTGGGCCTTGGCGATCTTCGCGATCGCAGGCATGTCCGCAGTGAGGCCGTAAAGATGCACTGGCACGATGGCGCGAGTCTTAGGCGTGATGGCGGCTTCGATTTTGGTCACATCGATGTTGCGTGTGTTCGAATCTGAGTCGACAAACACAGGAGTCGCGCCCGCCAACCAGATGGCTTCTGCCGTCGCGAAAAAAGTATTGGACGTAGTGATGATCTCATCGCCGGGGCCAATTCCCAGCGCCAGAAAAACTAGCCACAACGCGTCGGTGCCGGAGTTGACGCCGACTGTCTCCTTCGTCTTCATGTAGCGAGCCAGTTCCTCTTCGAACTTGACCAGTTGCGGTCCGAGAACGTAACTGCCGCTCTCCAGCACATCAAGAATGGCCTGATCGATTTCAGACTTCAGATTGTGATACTGCTTCACATGGCCATAAAAGCCGATGCTGGGTTCAGGCATGGGGGAGATCTCCTTGAGTTCGATGGCACGATTATACCCGGAACTTGCGCTATTGAATCGATTCAGTCTCTGGAAACCTTGAACCGGCAAGACTTTGTATTCTTACTTAAGCCAGATTCGCTAAGCGCAAACACCCGATGCTTTCAACGAAAAAAACCGATTGTGAGAAAGATCCGCCTGCAAAAGAATTGATCCGCGAGAATCCGTGGAAATCCGTGGCGTCTTGAATTCAGCGCGTCAAGAGACTAGCGTTGCCGATCCAGTCGAAACGCGGCCGCCTGATAATCTCCCCGCAAATCGAGTTGCATACCGTGACGCATCCACCATGCTCCGGAAGCGCTCACTGGAGTTTCGGGCGTTGCCTTGCCCTCGATCCAACCCAGTTTGTAAATGGAATCGGGATCGAGCCCATCCAGTTGCAGCAGAGGAAACCCGCGGCCCTGGTGTGTGGCATTGGCGAAGGCAAAGACCACCGCCTGATTCTTGTCGCCTGAGACGGTTTCGGTTGCGGACATCTGACTGCCGTTGCGCGGGCTGATCAGGCGATAGAGATCGCCACGCACAATCGTGCGCTGCACGGAATGATAGGCGGCGATCAGGCGCTTTGCGGTGGCAAAATCCTCGGCGGTCCAATGATTCAGGTTGGCCCCAATTCCCAACGAGCCCTGCATCGAACTGAGCATGCGGTAGGTCAGCGAAGTCGATCGGAAGTTGAACCAGTGAGGAGAGTCCGTGACCCAGGCCATCATGATCTGCGGCGTGTATGCGTAGGTGAATCCATCCTGCATGGATAGCCGGTCGGAAGGATCGGTGTTGTCCGAGGGCCAGACTTCATCGGTGTAGCGCAAAATTCCCAGGTCTACGCGCCCGCCACCGCCGGAGCAGCTTTCGATCTCAACCTTGGGATGTTTCTTGCGCAAGTCCGCAAGGATTGAATAAAGATTGCGGATGAACGCGACGTAAACCTCGCGCTGCTCGTCAATGGGAACCTGGTCCCAACCGGGCTCCGACCAGTTGCGGTTATAGTCCCACTTGAGAAAGGCAATGTCGTTCTCGGTAAGCAGCTTGTCGAGAAATCCGGCGACGTAGTCGCGTACATCTGGACGAGCCAGATTGAGCACAAG
Source organism: Terriglobia bacterium (assembly GCA_963795245.1). Lineage (GTDB taxonomy): Bacteria > Acidobacteriota > Terriglobia > Terriglobales > Acidobacteriaceae > JAIQFF01. The sequence goes on from CAWCHA010000005.1 coordinate 290,180, forward strand.
CTGGGTACGCGATTCGGAACGTGGACGTCCGGGAAAATTCAACACCCAATCGGGATGTTTGCGATAGAGGTCAGAATCCGGATTGACCATTTCAGGTTCGACCCATAATCCGAAGTCCATGTTGAGAGAGTGAACTTTATCGATCAGCGGCTTCAAGCCGTGCGGAAACTTCTCCGAATTTACGTACCAATCGCCTAATCCGGCGTGATCGGTTTTGCGTTGGCCGAACCAGCCGTCGTCCATGACGAAACGATCCACGCCGATGGATGCTGCTTTTTCCGCGAGGGCCATCTGGCCGGCTTCGTCAACTTTGAATTCCGTGGCTTCCCATGAGTTGTAGATTACCGGACGGGGTTTGGGATCGGGTGCGCCAGGGAGAACGTGGCCGATTTCAAAATGATGCAGCAGGCGCGAGGCGCCGCCGAGTCCGTGAGCGGAATAGCCGCCGTAGAAAATCGGAGTCTCCAGATGCTCGCCGGGTTTCACTTTGTAGCCAAAATCAAAGGGATTGAAGCCGCCGGTTACTCGAACAGCATCGACCTGCGTGTGTTCCACCGTAATCCGCCAGGAGCCGGACCATGCCAGCGCGCCAAACCAGACTTCTCCGTGTTCTTCATCGGCGACGGCGGGTCTTGTTGTGTCCTGGCCGCTGTCGCGAGAAATCGCAAACCAGGGATTCGCTTGATGGCCTGTCGTTCCGCGGCGGCTTTCAATCACCCGCGCTCCTCCCTGGATCAGTTCCTGATTCAGCGTCCACTCTCCCGCCCAGCGTCCGGTCAGATAGCTGAGCGTGTAACGGGCGGGAGGAAGGGTCCACTGCGCCGCGGCCGCTTGTTCGATCATGACCGACTGCTTTTCCCGATTCTCGATACTCGCGGAGCGCGCCAGAATGCCACTCTCGGGGTCGATTGAGTAACGCAGGGTCACATAAACTTCGCGGGAAATATCTTTGAGCAGAATTTCTATGGCATGGGAATCGGTAGTCGTTGCCTTAACAACATGAAGCACCAGATCGCGATTGCCATCGGCAAAACTGACTTTGAGCGCCGGCTCGGTGAACAATCCAGCACCCCAGCCCGCGTATTCCTGAGGCGTCGTAGTGGCGGGCGAATCGAACGAAGCCCATTCCGGAAACGAGTGCGCTGGAGGAATGCTGTCGTGCGCTCCCACGCGTCCACCCCAGTACAGCGCTTGCAGTTCGCCGCGCTCGTTTACGCCGAAGGCATAAGTGGAATCGCCGCCATCGAGACGGAAGACCTGCGCGGTCTGGGCGCTGCCGGAAAGGGTCGACAGGATCAGAAGAAGAGGCGAACAGAGAAACGCGCAGCTACGGATGCTTAAAGATACGTTCATGTCGCGGTATCCTAGCACTCGCCAAAACGTTGTGTCTCATGGACCATACCTTTACCTTTCAAACCGGCGTCATCCTCAGGGACTTCAGTCCCGAAGGATCTCGCGCGCAGCGGGACATCGCTGGCGTTCTTTACATTCTCTACAGTGATATCGGTGCGGGAGTTTATGAAAAACCAGTTTCCGTTTCTGGTTCCCAGTTCTCAGTTCTCAGGTGTCCAGATGCATGACGCCAGAAAGCGTGGCCGCAGATTCCTTCGCCGGATTCGCTTAAGATGTATTGCAGTTCCACGGAGGAGACAAGCCCGCATGCAATATCGAGCACTGGGCCGTACGGGATGGAAGGTTTCAGAGATCAGTTTTGGCGCCTGGGCGATTGGCGGATCGTGGGGCCACGTTTCCGATGAGGATGCGATGGCGGCGCTGCATAAAGCGATCGACAGCGGCGTGAATTTCATCGATACGGCGGATGTCTACGGAGGCGGACGCAGTGAACGCCTGATCGCGCGTCTCAAAAAAGAGCGCAAGAATAACGAAGAGATCATTGTCGCCACTAAAGCCGGACGGCGCCTCCCGCGCCAGACGGTAGAAGGCTATAGCCGCGAGAACCTGTCAGCCTGGATCGATGATAGCCTGCGCAGTCTCGCTACCGACAGACTTGACCTGCTTCAGTTGCACGGCCCGCCGACGGACCTTTACTCCCGCCCTGAAGTCTTTGGGATTCTCGATGATCTAGTGGCGGCAGGGAAGATTCGCTATTACGGAGTCAGCGTCGAGAAGGTGGAAGAGGCCCTGAAGGCAATTGAATTTGCCAACGTGCAGACAGTGCAGATCATCTTTAATTGTTTCCGGCAGCGTCCACAGGATGTCTTCTTCGCCAAAGCGAAAGAAAAACGTGTCGGTATTCTGGCGCGCGTGCCGCTGGCCAGCGGACTGCTCACCGGCAAACTGCGACCCAATTCCACGTTCCCCGCCGATGATCACCGAAATTTTAACCGGAGAGGGGAATCGTTCGACGTGGGAGAGACGTTTTCAGGAGTGGACTACGAAGTCGGCCTCGCGGCAGTCGATGAGATTCGGAAACTGGTGCCTCCGGGAGTTTCGATGAGCCAATTTGCGCTGCGCTGGATACTCATGTTCGATGCGATCTCGTGCGCCATTCCCGGCGGCAAGCGCGCCGAGCAGGTTGCGGACAACTGCCACGCCTCCGATCTTCGCCCGCTTACGCCCGGCCAGATGGCGGCGGTGAAGCTGATCTACGACGCTAAGATCAAGCCGCTAGTACAGAATCGCTGGTAACAGGACCATGTGGAGACAACCGCCCTCGGTTGTCCGGCGGAGAGAAGCTCCGCGACCCGCTACCAGCAACAAACGAGTGGAGCTTCGCTCGCTAATCTAACGATCCCGCCCAGAAGTTGGTCGATTCCCGGACCAATGCCGGTGGCATCAGCTGATTGAAAGTTATGAAAATGGATTGCGCGTGGCGCTGGCGAGCATTCGCATCCGATGATGGTTCGCGCCAGCCCCCGCCTTTGAACCGCAACGGACGGACATCTTAAAACCATAAATTCCACAGATCAATTGTCAAAAATTTGTCTTTTCTTGCCATCCAGCCCAGGCTCGATAGCCGCCACACCGCCCGATTGGCACAGCTTTTCGCACATTCGTCGTTTTCGAAAGCAACGCTCAACAAAAACACGAAAAAGGGGTTGGCAGCGTGCCCCAGATGATCTATCGTGGCTGGCACAAAAGCTAGGCTCCGGGGGCAGAGGTCAGTTTTGAGAGCTTAGTAACTTTCCGGCGCGGTGACAGTATTTAGGCCCAGGTCAAAAACCTGACGTCACGACCGCCGAATATTCTTCAGTCCCTGGCACCCTGCTGGTTCGATTCGAGTCATTCCTGAGCTTTGAAGGGAAGGGCCAGCCGTGAAATCTCCTTGCCTCCTGTTGAGGGTTTCTCTCTCTGTCTTCTTGTTTCTCGCAGCAAGCGTTCACAGCACCGGTTCAGATTCCGCGTCTGCCTCCCCCTCGGACACTCCCACAGGAATGAAAGCCCCGGAAGTTCCGCAGCCCGGGCCGGCATCCGCTTCAACAGTTGCCATTCCGGGACCACTGCGTTCGTTTTTACGGATGGCCGGCATCAGTCAGAAAGTCTCGCCCGAGGAAGTGCTTCCGCTGCTCTCGCGCAATGTGGCGGTCGAAGGCTATCAGGGCCGCAAGGACAGGACAGGCAAGCCGACCGAGTTCATCATTCTGGTGAAGCGTTACGTTGGGCAGGCCAGGGAACTGGTCAAGCTGGCCGGTCCGGAAGGAACGATTCGCATTTCAAGCTGCGAACAGGCTGAGCCGCTGCTCGGAATCCTCGGGTACCGCGTTCGAGCAGGGTGCGGCAAGGACGTTGCCCTGGAGACGGCTGACCCGGAGCGGGCTTTTCTGACCATCGATTCCGGTTTCCCTCTGGCAGAACTCGAGCAAACCCTTCAGGGCGGAAAGCCTTTCATTTATCCCTTCACCGAAGCCCACGTGCCTTTGCTGTTTTCCCCAACGGACTGGGCGCAGACGGCCGCCACCGATCCTAATGCCGTTCTCGACTCCTTACTCAACGATTCCATGCTGGCGCGCCTCTACTGGTCCATGGCCCGCATGGACAGTGAAACCAGCGAGAGCTTCCGTGAATTTGCCGGCGTTCAGAAGTTGGTGCCATTTGCCTCCATTCTCGATTTCTATGGCAGTCACATCTCCATTCGAAATGGACATACGGTCGTGCCCGGTGGGGCTTCCGCGGAAGATGCCTGGAAGGAACTTGCCGGGGCAAATCCGCATTCGCCAAAGGATTTCGTGGCTCGCCTGTTGGAAAAGGATGATGGCTGGCTTGCCGCTTATTTCGATACCCTGTCCCGCCTGACTCCGGCCCAGCAAACCTATTTCACCGATGCTCACCGGTTGCCGCGTTTTTATGACGCGCTACGAGGAAAAGATATTGGGGCTGGTCCGGCCCGTCCCGTGTTCCGTCCCGATCCTGATTTGCTTCTCCTCGTGACTCGTCTTCAGCTGGATACTTCCGGCCATGCGATGGTTCCCGGAAACCTGGAGGTCTGGGAGCAGATCGTCCGGCAGAAGTCGGATTCGAAAGTCGTACGCCAGTGGGCCAAGCGGGCGAATCACTGGAAGGACTCCGATCAATTAGTGGAAGCCCTGTTCGCCTTTACGCGGCAAGGCTCGGAAGAAGGGCCGCTGAAGATCTTCCTGATGCTGAACGCCATCGACGACGGGCGCCCGGCGGGTCAGCGTTTAACTCCGCAAACCGTCCGGCTGCTGGGCGACAAGTTCGCCCGCTACGGCAACCAGTATCTGATCTTTTCGGAATTTCACGGACTCAGTGATGATTCCATCGCTCGTTTCCTGACCACGGCCGATGCTATCGACCGCATTTCGAATGTCACGATGCGGGCCAATGCTCTCGGCATCTTCCAGGCCAATGTCGGATTGTGGCAGATTCTGGCGCGCCAGGGGCAGATCCCGGCCGCCCAACTGAACGAGTCCTGGCGGGGCGTAATCTCCCCTTTCGCCGCCGGCGCGCCTTCGGCGGCCCAGTTGTTCGATTCTGCGCGAACCTCGGTGCGGGAATTGTGGCGAGTGTCCGCGGGCCGACCGAATCTTTCCCAGAACGAAGTGATCTCCATACTGGCGGGGCCGGCCCAGCAGTTTCCTGATAGTCAGAAGGTCCGGCAGGAAATGGCGGAGAGAATTCGCGCCGTGATGGATGGCCAGCGCCTGGTTTCGCTCGATACGCTGCTGGCGCTGGGCGAGGGCCTGACCGAACTGGCGCAGGGCAAGGACGTCGCCGACTACCTGATCCCCCTGGCCGGACAGTTGAAGGAATTTGAAATGCCGCGCCCCATGTTCACCAGCAGTGAACGTAGCGAGTGGGCGGCTGGCTTCTATAACACCCGGCACAGCTCCCTGCAAATCAAGACCGACCTGGCTAAGCTGATCAAGTCTCCGAACGCACGCAAGGAGGCGGCAGACGCGCGCGGCTTGGTGGTGCCTTTCCTGAGAGACACGCTGGTCGGATTGAATTACGCCTACTACGCGCCGCCGGGAGCTCAGATCCTTTTCAACAATCCTCTGTTCGTCCGCTCGCATGATTTCTCGGGAGAGATGGCGATTGGGGGTGGACAGTCCTGGCACGTACCGCATGTTTTCGGTTCCGGCTTGCCTGCCGGTGGAGGCGCGCATTTGGCAGGTTCGCTAGCGGACCTGCCTTTCGTTCTGGCGGAAGCGGAACAGGATTTCATCGTGCCGGAGAATGTTCAGGCATTGATCTGGCACGAACTTGTGCCCGGTCTGGTCAGCAGCTCTACCTTGCCGCGATGGTGGAGCGTGACCCGAAACGAATTGCACGCTGCTGCTCTCTACCAGCGAACCGGCGAAGAACTGATTGCGGCCTCTGCGAAAGATGAAGAATTGCGTCGGACCGTGCTGGAGATCTTGTCCGAGCGCATGGCTCCGCAGCGCTCTGAACAGATCGAAAAGAGTCTTCGCTCGGGAGCCGTCGAAGCCGCGCTCGCGCGCGTGATGCCCGGCGAGACTTTCTATCTGGCTGCGGAATACCGCCAGAAGTTCCCCGGCCAGAATAGTCATTGGGGAAAAGCCGGAGAGGAGCTGGAACGTCTTTCCACTCAGTATCCGGCGGAGGTCAGCTGGAAGCGAATGTCGGAAGACTTCGGGGTGCCCCATCCGGCGCTGGCGCAAAGTTATTCACTGGAATTGCTCAACGTCAAGCCTTTCCCCGCCTTCATGGGTTACTCCAGCCGCCTGCTGGCCGAGTCGTGGGATTCCAACAATCTGTACTGGGCCCGTCTGGCGGACGAAGCGGGCTATTCCCCGGCGATGCTGAATCGGCTGGTTCCAGAACTGACGTTTCGGATGGTAGAGAAGATTTTTGCCACCGACTTTGAGGATTGGCCGGCAATGTTGCGTGCCATGCGGGAAACCGGCGACGAATTTCAGCGAGGCAAGATTACTTCGTTTCCCAAAGTCGCTTTGGACGCGCCAGTTCAATAAAAGTTTTGTGATGGGAAACCTATTAAAACCCCGGGCCGTCTGAAAGCGGCCGGGCAGGTGAAAAGGCTTATGGCAAAAAAACTCTTTCTCTTGTTTCTTATTCCAGTCGTCATCGGAACCTTTCATCGTGCGACGGCACAGGAGACTGAAACCAGGATTCGCGTCGAAGTCGACATGGTGCAGTTGAATGTGGCGGTCATGGATAGCAAAGGGAACTACGTCACGGGTCTCCGTCCTTCTGACTTTGTAGTAGTGGAGGACGGTATCTCGCAGAAGGTCGCCACCTTCGCCGAAGGCAATGAGCCGACGCGTCAGGTGAACTCAAAGGTCACTGATTCGGACAAACCGGGGCAACTCCGAATTCGGCCTCAGGGCTCGGCGGATTCCGAGATGTCGGAACTCGGCTCCGAGTTGGGATCGGTGATGGCCGGCGCCAACGTTTTCATCCTGTTCGACACCAGCAATTACATGTATCGCGGATTTGTGTTTGCCCAGGACGCGATTGCAGAGTTCGTCCGCTCGCTCGATGGTCCGGACCGCGTGGCATTCTATTCGTACAGTCGCGACCTTTCCCGCGCCACCACATTGACACCGGACCGCTCGCAAGTTCTCCGTGGTGTGCGCACCACGGTCGCCGGTGACGATGCTGCTCTTTACAATGCGTTGCTGATGACGGTCAAAGATGCAGGCCAGAACACCGGCAGAAAAGTGATCGTCGTATTCTCGAATGGCCCGGACAATTACAGCATGGTGCCTCCGGAAGATGTCGCCGAGCTGGCACAATCGAAGGGCATCCCCATTTACATGATCAGTACGCGGGAAGCCAAGCTAGAGCCGGTTTCTAGCACCGTTTTCAAACGGATGAGCGCGGCCACTGGCGGGGAAGCGTACTTTGCCAAGACTTGGAAACAACAGCAGAAAGCATTCGCTTCCATCCGAAATGATCTCGCCCACCTGTATTCGTTGAGCTATTACCCGCAAGCCAATCCGAATCGCGGCTGGCGCGGGATTACGGTGAAGCTGGTAGGAAATCGAGCGAAGGGCTGTCACGTGCGGACCCGGAATGGCTACCGGCCGGAATCCACCCACATCGCGACTGAGACGGCCACGCCACCCGCTGTAATGGAGACTGCATCGCCGGCGTCGAACTGAGAGTCAATCCCAGAACCTGACGGTACCCCATACTTTCGCGCCTTTTGCGAAGGGCTGGGAGATCGGACCTTACTGACTGTCCGTTCGAGTTGGATCAAAGCCCTAAACATAATGAGCGATTGTTTCATTCTTGGAACGGTCAACCCTGCCGATTGACGGATTCTGAGTGCTAACGCCTGGTTTCGCCAATTCACTTGTCAATTAACATAAAATACCAGCGCTGATCCAACTGTTGGTCGTCAGACGAATGAGAAAAATGGAGGTGTACTTTGATGCGCAGTTACGGCAGAGAGTCGCTTATTTACACTACGATCTTTTGTCTAGGGTACTTAGTCGCTTGTGGGAGCGGAGGCGGTACCGGAGGCAGTTCGTCAGGGGGGAATACAGCTGGCTTAATTCGGGAAATGGTGAGCAGTGACTTGCGTCCAGTTTCGATCGTGCAGAGCAGCACCGGTGTGCAGTCTGCAATGGCAGCATTCTTGCCGTTTGTGGGTAAGGCACGTCCGGCACTGACGATTGCAAACCCGTCAGCCGTGGCGCAGAGCTACGAGTCGGATTGCCATAACTTTGGGCCGGTCAGTGGGCCATTTACGTCCATTCACGATGCATGGGGCAATACAGGCCTGATTTCCATGCAATATGCCTATGGCACATTCGGGGCGTGCGAGCAAGCACAGCCGCTCACCTCGGTGGGTAGCGACGAGAACGGTAACCCGCAGGGCTATCCAATCGTCCTCGATGGGACAAGCAACACGCTCGCGGTTTACGGAACCTTTGCCAGTGGCAAAAAATTCGAATGTGTGGACACCACAAATACATCGCCCGTTTCCGATGGCTCATTTGTGCGTGCCTACTATGATCTGGCGCACGACGCGATCATTTTGGGCAGTGGGACAACCCAGCTTGCACCCACTTGTAGCATTACCATCCCTTCGGGCGACGACGTGTCTGAAATACACGTGCAGTGGCTCAAGAGTTAAGGCGGCGATGGGAAAGGCGAGTTCGTTTGCATCTGCTCGTATTCCGGATGATTAGGCTGCCATCGTTACCCGCTCGGCTAGAGAAACTAGATTTAGAGGCACGGCAAGTCAACGCGAGAGAAGAGTTTGCTAATACTATGAGCGGGTCTTGGCGAAACATCGAAATTACACCCAGAACCCAGCCGAAGGCTCGCAGCGAGTCCGTGGAATTCCACCTTTGCGCAAAAAGACGCGCAGAGATGGGGCACACCGGGTTTGTCTCCCAGCAGGTTGTTCAAGAAAGTAATTGCGGCGTTTCTGGTAAACGTTTACCATTGCCACCGTTTGCCCATCCATCTCCTTGAGGCAGCCCAATGTTTTCCGCCAATCGACGTCGTTTCTTGCGTCAGGTTTCCACCGCCGGTGTCGCATGCTCTGCCAACGCTGCATTCGGAAATTTCTTGTTTGCCCAGGCTCCGACTTCCAGCTCCAGCGACGTCGCAAAGATTTATGTGGACACGCGGCGTACTGTCGCTCCCCTCGATCGCAATCTTTTCGGATCATTTCTTGAGCACCTGGGACGCGCCATCTACGAGGGAATCTACGATCCCGGCTCGAAACTCTCGGACTCCAATGGCTTTCGCAAAGATGTGATGGACGAAATACGCAAGATGGGAGTTCCCATCGTCCGGTATCCCGGCGGAAATTTTGTTTCTGGATACAACTGGCTCGACGGCATTGGCCCCAAGCAGGATCGTCCCCGAGATTCTCGACAAGGCCTGGGACACTCTGAACACCAATCAGTTTGGCACTGACGAATTCATGGCGTGGTGCAAGGCGGTCGGCACACTGCCTCTGATGGGTCTCAATCTGGGTACGGGAACTGCGGAGCAGGCGGCCGCGCTGGTGGAATATTGCAACGTTCCACAAGGCACGAAGTGGAGTGATCTTCGCCGCAAGAATGGATCCGCCGAGCCCTACAACGTCAAGCACTGGTGTTTGGGCAATGAGATGGATGGCCCCTGGCAGATCGGGCACATGACCGCCACTGAATACGGCATGAAAGCCCAGGACGCGGCCCGGCAGATGCACGCGGTAGATCCTTCCCTGAAGCTCATTGCCTGCGGATCAAGCGGGCCCTTCATGCCCACTTATCTGGAATGGGACCGCGAAGTTTTGGAGCAATGCTACGAGTATGTCGATGCTCTTTCGCTGCATCGCTATCTTGGAAACACCGACCAGGAGACCGGCAAAGACAGCTCGAAGTATATGGCGATGAACCTGAGCATGGAAAAGCAGATCAAGGAAACGCTCGCCGTATGCGATCTGGTGCAGGGACACAAGCGTTCGCCCAAGAAGCTATGGCTCTCGTTCGACGAGTGGAATGTCTGGTATCGCGAACGCAGCGGCGACGCCACAACCGGGCACGGAAAAGAAGCGCCACACCTGTTGGAAGAGATTTACAACCTGGAAGACGCGCTGCTGGTGGGTGGAATTCTAAACACGCTGATCCGCAATGCGGATCGTGTAAAGCTGGCTTGTCTGGCTCAGTTGATCAATGTGATCGCGCCGATCATGACCAACGCGAATGGCCTGTTTCGGCAGACGATCTACTATCCCTACAGCTGGGCGCTACAGTATGCCCGCGGCTCCGTGCTCAATCTTCTGGTGGAGTCTCCGAATTATGAAGTTTCTGGAATGGGGCAAGTCCCGTACCTGGATTGCGCCGGTACTGTCAGTCCAGAAGATGGCAAGGTCTCTCTCTTCATCCTCAATCGGGACCTGGCGAAAGCTCACACCATCGAAGTGAATTGGCAGGACAAAGCACCGGGTAAAGCTCTCTCCGCGTCTCTTTTGACCGGAGACGATTTGAAGGCGTTTAACAGTTTCGCGACGCCGCAAAAAGTGGCGCCAAGCACTCTCGACAAGCCTTCAGTGTCTGGCGGACGGGCGAAGTTCGAAGTGCCCGCGCGCTCCTACGCTGTGATTCAATGGGGGTCGTAAATGCTCGGGCGTCGGGAATTCCTTCGCAATAGCGCGGCTGGCGCAGGTTATCTATGGCTTAGCCGGGCTGTGCCTTTTGCTTCCTCGGATCCGATCGGCGATGACTCGCGGATCGAGGTTCTCCTCGGAGAACCCCTGGGAACGATCGCGCCGGAAATTTACGGACACTTCACCGAAAATCTGGGCGGCGTGATTTATGACGGCGTCTGGGTGGGCGAGAAGTCGAAAGTTCCAAACCTGAATGGCATCCGCAAAGAGTTAGTCGAGGAGATGCGGAAGATCAAAGCCCCCGTCATCCGTTATCCCGGTGGATGCTTTGCCGACAGCTACGACTGGCGTGATGGAATCGGGCCTGTCGGACAAGCGTCCCCGGCGTACCAATTTCTGGGCACAGGAAGAGGGCGCCGACGAGCCCGGCCAGTCACAAATATGATCCTAATCAATTTGGAACGAATGAGTTCATCCAGTTCTGCAAGCTGATTGGCAGCCAGCCTTATCTTGCAGCCAACGTCCGCAGTCTTCCAGCGGCGGAATTTTATCGCTGGGTGGAATATTGCAATTCGCCCGCAGGCAGCACGACGTTGGCGGATACGCGCGCCGCAGCCGGATATCCCGAGCCTTTCGGGGTGCGCTATTGGGGAGTGGGCAACGAATCGTGGGGCTGCGGGGGAAATTTTACGGCGCAGGAATACGCCGTGGAATTTCGCCGGTACACCGCGTGGGTTCCGCAGTATGGACAGAAATTGTCCTTCGTCGCTTCTGGGCCCAACGACGACGGCTGGGATTGGACGCGCGGTTTCCTGGAAGAGATCGTGCGTCATTCTCCGGGCGACCTCCGTTCGATTTATGGTCTTGCACTTCACTACTATGCCTGGAACCTGAGCCGGGGACGCACCACCAACTGGGTCGACGGCAAGGGCGATGCTCTTAAGTTCGATGTGCTTGACTGGTACGAACTATTGCGCCAGGGCGACGTCATGGAATCGCTGATCAAAGGCCACTGGCACGTGATGGGAGAATTCGATCGTGAACATTCCATCAAACTGGTGGTCGATGAATGGGGGCCGTGGTACGGCCCGGCAGCGAAATGACATCTGGCGACATGATTGAACAGACGCCGACGTTGCGCGACGCAGTTTTCAGCGGCCTGACCCTCGATACCTTCAATCGTCATCCCGAGAAAGTAGCGATGGCGAACTGCGCTCAGCTGATCAATTGCCTGAACAGCCTTTACCTGGCACATGAAGACAAGTTTTGCGTCACTCCCGTCGGCCACGTTTTTGGAATGTATGCCGCACACCAGGGTGGACAAGCACTGCGGACAATATTCTCAGCTCCCGACGTGAGCTATGACCGCGACGGAAAGCCGGCGTCATTCTGGGGATTGCAAGGCTCGGCTTCGCTTCATGACAAGGAGTTGGTGCTGACCGTGGTGAATCCTCATGTGAGCCAGACGCGCGAGACGCAGATCGGAATTCGCGGCGCGAGTTTGAAATCCGGCACGGCCACTACGCTCACCAGCTCCGACATTCACGCCCACAATACTTTCACTGAACGGAACGCGATCAGTCCGCAGACGAAGACGCTGGAGTTCAAGGGAGAAGCTCCGACTTACAGTTTCCCGCCAGCATCGGTGACGAAACTGACACTATCCCTGCAATAGCATGTACCACGAACTAAGTAGAGACTGACGAGGGCGTCCGCCTCTACGTGATTCTTTGTTTCTTTTCCGCCGTCGTGGCGGCTCCCGAGATCAGCGCAGTAGACTCCCGCAGCACAAGATTGGTCTTGAGGGCGTAATCAGTTCCATTCGCTGAGGGTGTTTCGCGCTCGACTTCAGCCAGCAGAGCATTGAACGCCAGGCGCGCCAGTTCTGTTTGTGACATCTGCACCGAAGTGAGCGGCGGTATTACGAACTGCGCTAGGCGGATGTCATCAAATCCAATCACCGACAAGTCTTTGGGGATGGAGATGCCTGCGTCATGGCTCTTCCGCATCACTCCGATCGCGGTTAAATCATTCGAGCAGAGAACAGCCGTGGGCCGGGTGGGCCCAGCGAGCAATCGAGTGAAAGCGGTCATGCCTCCCTCAACGGTGTGGTCCCCTTCCACCACCAGTTGCGGATCGGTCGCCAGGCCGATTTCCTGCATGGAACTTAGAAAGGCCTGATGTCGGGCTGCCGACGATTTAAGCCGCAAAGGCCCCGTAATGAACGCAATTTTTTCGTGACGTAGAGCAGCCAGATGTTGCACCGCTTGTCGGATTCCGTGCAGATAGTCAATCCGGATATTGCTGACGCGCGGGCGAGGCGGTCCGACGTCGACAAATACCAGGGGTACTTGCCTGAGCTTCAGATCCTCGAGCAGCACCTCTTCCATACCGAATGTCATGATGGCGACGCCTTCGACGCGGCGTTCGATCATCCGCCGTACGGAACTTTCCATGCGCTTGGGGTCGTTTCCGGTTGAGGTCAACAAAATTTCATAGCGGTGCTGGACTGCGATGGTCTCGAAAACCTGAACAATTTCCGGAAAGAAGGGATTGGTGATTTCCGAAATGATGAGTCCGAAGATGCGGCTGCGCCCGGAAACCAAAGCCCGAGCCTGCGTATTCGGATAGTAGCCCAGTTCTTCGATGACGCTCCAGACACGCTTGGCCAGGACAGGGTTGACCGTGGGAACCCGGTTAATGGCGCGGGAGACCGTAGCCGTCGAAACCTTTGCGCGTTTTGCGATTTCCCGGATATCCATAGGACGTCGGAGGTGGGAGCGAACGCTGAAATTCTAGCATAGCAAACGTTATCCCCAGCGCTTCCGCGAAGCGGTTCCGCGACTTAGAGGACTTTGGCGGAGTGCCGGTCGGCGATCGGAATTTCCGATTGCCCAAATCAGCTAGTCAAGCGATGACTCTGGGACATGGGCAGTTCCAAAATGGCAAAGACCGGCATGCAAGACTTTATTGGAAATTTGAGATAACGTTTGCTGTAAGTCACTGGAAGGGCCCTTCGGCGACCCGGATCGCCGTTATTTACCCAGATTCAGGCGCGTTAACTCTGCGTAGACTGGAAGATCGTCGGCAAGGCATTCCGAGATTGACAAAAGCGGTTACGTACACTATTTTGACTTTTCGAATAGTAAACGATTACCGGCACGCGCCACCGGATTCTGGTAAAAATACTAGCTCTTTATGCTTTTGCCTCGGTTGAGGGAAGAAGTTTTCGAAGCGAACCTCGAATTGGTACGAAGAGGGCTAGTCCTTTATACCTTCGGCAACGCCAGCGGCATTTCCCGGGAAGACAATCTGGTCGTCATCAAACCCAGCGGCGTTCCCTACGAGCAAATGAAGCCAGAGCATCTGGTGGTCACGGATCTGGAGGGCAAGATCGTGGAAGGCAATTTACGCCCGTCCTCTGACCTTCCTACGCATCTCGTTCTGTATCGGACCTCTTCGGAAATTGGAGGAGTGGCGCACACCCATTCCGAGTACGCGACGTCGTGGGCCCAGGCGCGCCGCCCGATTCCATGTTTTGGCACTACCCATGCGGACTATTTTCATGGGCCGGTGCCGGTCACCGAGCCGATGTCGGAGAGCGAAATCGCCTCCGAGTATGAGAAAAATACGGGACATGTTATTGTTCGGGCCTTTGAAAAGGTCGGATTCAGTTCGGTACCCGCAGTCCTGGTAGCGAACCACGGTCCGTTTGCCTGGGGTCCGGATCCCGCAGCGGCGGCACACAATGCGGCGATCCTGGAAGCAGTGGCGCGAATGGCGTATTTCACCATTAATATCGATCCTGCGGCGAAACCGGCCGGCATCCAATTGCACGACAAGCATTACCTGAGGAAGCACGGGTCCAACGCATATTACGGGCAGGCAAAGGAAAAGAAATGATGCCAGCTTTAGCGATGTTTGTCGCGACGCAGCTTGTGCATTTGTCCCGAATCGACTTCGTCATTATTATTTTCTACTTCGCGCTGGTTTTGGCCATTGGTTTCTACCTGCGCGGGCGATCGAATACCGGCGAAGACTTCTTCATGGCCGGTCGCGAAATGACGGCGTGGGTGGCCGGTCTCAGCTTCCTGTCGGCCAATCTGGGTGCGCTCGAATTGATGGGCTGGGCTGGATCGGCCTACCAATATGGCATTCTGGCGACCCATTGGTACTGGATTGGCGCCATACCGGCGATGCTGTTTCTGGCGCTGGTCATGATGCCGTTTTACTACATCTCAAAAACCCACTCGGTGCCGGGATATTTGAAGTTGCGTTTCGGCGAACCCAGCCGCGCCTTGTCTGCGATTTCTTTCGCGTTCATGACCGTGCTCATGAGTGGCGTTAACATGTTCGCCATGGCCAAGGTCATGCAAATCGTGCTGGGATGGGACATCAATTTCAGCATCTGGGTGTCGTCGATCACAGTCGCGATTTATGTCACGCTGGGCGGATTGCGCTCGGCAATTTTCAATGAAGTGCTGCAATTCTTCCTCATCTGGGCAGGGGCCCTGCTGATTCCGATTCTTGGCTTGTATGAAGCCGGGGGCTGGGGCCATCTCAAAATATTGATTGCGCAGAGAGCTTCAGAGCAGTACGTCCATCTCTGGTCCGGCTTGGGCTCGTTCACCTCCAACCCGATGGGCATTCACTGGACGGGCATTGTTTTCGGGCTGGGCTCCGTGATCTCGATGGGTTACTGGACGACGGATTTCCTGGTGGTGCAGCGCATCCTGGCTGCGAAAGACATTCGCAGCGCGGAAATGGCCCCCATTATCGGAGCCGGATTCAAGATGTTCGTTCCGATTATCGTGATCCTGCCCGGCCTTGCTGGGCCTCGGCTTGCTGCCGATGAAACTGGTTCCGGAGTCAGTCGCAGCAGCCACCGGCGCGCATAGCTACAACGATGTGCTTCCGCTCATGCTGGCCCGCTACTGCGGTCCCGGCTTGCTCGGCCTGGGGATCACCGCGCTGATTGCGGGATTCATGTCGGGCATGGCCGGCAACGTCAGCGCTTTCACAACGGTGTGGACCTACGACATTTATCGGCCACTGATCAACAGCAAAGGGACCGACCATCATTATGTGAATATGGGACGCATCTCTACTGTCTTCGGAGTGCTGATCAGTGTAGGGACGGCATACCTGGTGATGCGGTCCGCCAGCATCATGGATTACGTACAGGCGCTCTTCAGTTTCTTCATTGCCCCGCTCTTTGGAACAGTTATCCTCGGGATGCTTTGGAAGCGGGCAACCGGCCCTGGCGGCTTTTGGGGACTGTTGTGCGGCACGCTTTCATCAATTGGGATGTGGGCGTGGGTCAAACTCGATCCTACTGCGCTGCGTTATGTGGCTCTCTCATCGGACGCCAAGGCGCTGGCCCAGGATATGTATCAGGCGCTCTGGTCGTTCATTGTGTGCGTCGTCGTTACGGTAGTCGTGAGCATGGTGACGAAACCTGTGCCGGCCAGCGAATTGAAGGGTCTGGTGTACGGAGAGACCGAAATTCCTTCGATTGGCGATGTCCCGCTGTATGAGAGACCGCTTTTCTGGGCCGCAGTCGTGGTGGTCGTGTTCTTTGTGCTGAATATTATTTTCTGGTAGCGGCCGCGAGGGCGAGACGCCCTCGGGACGGCCGGCAGGATGCCGGCGCTACGGCAGACAGCAGTTTGGAAAGCAGGAGGGTGACCAACATGATTTCCATTTGGTTCTTTATCGGCATCTCGCTGGCGGTGAATGGCGCGTTGATTTGCGCCGCGGGGATCTACCAGCTCGTGAATCCTCCGCTGAATCCGGATGTCGTTCTGTTCAGTTTGCACGCCAATATTTGGTGGGGCGGCGTCCTTTTTCTCATTGGTTTGCTCTATTGCGTGAAATTCTCACCGCGGCGGCAGGCGTAGAACAATCTTCATAAAGGCAGGTTATGGCAATCAAAAAAATGACGATGGGCCTGATTGTGGGCAATCGGGGATTTTTTCCCGATCATTTAGCAAAAAGCGGCCGCGAGGAAATGCTGCGAGTGCTGACTACTGCGGGGATGGACGTGGTCGCGCTGACTCCGGAAGAGAGCAAGTACGGAGCGGTCGAAACCCGGGAAGAGTCCAGGCGCTGCGCGGACCTCTTTAAAAAGAACCGTGATCGTATCGATGGCGTAATCGTGACTCTGCCCAACTTCGGAGAGGAGCGCGCGATTGCCGACACGTTACGTTTGGCTGACCTGCATGTGCCAGTGTTGATCCAGGCCACGCCCGACGACCCGAACAAAATGACCATCAAGTTCCGCCGCGACAGCTTCTGCGGGAAGATGTCGGCCTGCAACAATCTGCGGCAGTACGGCATTCCATATTCGATCACCACGTTGCACACCGAGAGTCCCGATTCGCCTGAATTCGCCAAAGACCTGCAATGGTTCGCCGGCGTCTGTCGCGTAGTCAACGGCTTTCGCAACCTGCGAGTGGGGGCCATTGGCGCGCGTCCGACTGCCTTCAACACGGTCCGCTACAGCGAAAAGATTCTTGAGTCGCAGGGTATTTCGATTGAGACGCTCGATCTTTCCGAGGTGCTGGGCCGCATCGAACGCATGAAGGACAACGACGATGCCGCGCAGGCCAAACTGGCATTGATCAAGAAGTACGTTGACTCAAGCGGTGTGCCCGAACTCGCACTCATGAAGATGGCGAAATTGGGCGCGGTCGTCGACCAGTGGATGGCCGCGACGGAAGTGGCTATCAGCGCCGTGCAGTGCTGGACCTCCATCGAAGAGAATCTAGGCGTGGTGCCATGCACCGTGATGAGCATGATGAGCGACAGCCTGCTCTCGAGCGCCTGCGAAGTAGATATCTGCGGCGTGCTCGGTATGCATGCGTTACGGCTGGCCTCTGAATCACCCTCGGCGCTTTTGGACTGGAACAACAACTACGGAGCCGATCCCAACAAGGCTGTGTGTTTCCATTGTTCCAACCTGCCCAAGCATTTTTTCCGTTCGGTGAAAATGGATTTCCAGGAAATCATCGCGGGAACCGTTGGCAAGGACAATACTTTTGGCACCTGCGTAGGACTGATCAAGCCGGAAAAAATGAGCTTTGCCCGCTTCTCCACCGACGATACGGCTGGCAAAATGCGGGGCTACGTCGGCGAAGGGAAGTTTACCGACGATCCGTTGAATACGTTCGGCGGCGCCGGCGTGGTTGAGATCCCCCAGATGCAAAAGCTGCTGCATTACATCTGCGAGAACGGTTTCGAACATCACGTGGCCGCAAATCTTTCCAGCGTTGCACCGGCCGTCTACGAGGCGACGACCCGGTATCTGCACTGGGATATGTACCACCATCCAGGAAGCAACTGATGGCCATCGTGGCTGGGGTTGACTTCGGAACGCTCAGCGTTCGCGTATCCATTGTGGATAGCGAGCGTGGTCTGCTGCAGTCCGCGGTTGCCGAGTATCCTCTGCACCGCAAGCGCGAAGATCCGGAGTACGCCACCCAATCCCACGAAGATCACATGCGCGCGCTGGCCTCGGCCACTCGCGAGGCGGTGAAGAAGGCCGGAATTTCCGGCGATCAGGTCGAGGCCATCGCTCTCGACACCACGGGTTCGTCGGTCATTGCCGTGGGCAAGGACATGCAGCCCCTCGGCGAATACTACCTATGGTGCGATCATCGGGCCAAAGGCGAGGCGGCGGAAATCACAGCGGCAGCGCACCGCGAAAAGCTGGAAGCCATCGAGTGGTGTGGTGGCATCTATTCGTCGGAGTGGGGATTTTCAAAACTGCTGCACTGGCTTCGCCACAATCCTGAAAAGCGTTCGGAGTTCGTCTCTGCTTTTGAACACTGTGACATGGTGGCAGCGACGCTGTGCGGCATCACCGATCCCAGGAAAGTAAAGCGCAGCATTTGCGCGATGGGCCACAAGTGGCTCTGGAACCGGTCTCTCGGCGGCCTTCCGCCAGAGAGTTTTCTGGTCAAGGTCGATCCTTTGCTGGCTGGAGTGCGCCAGAAACTCGACGGAGAATACGCGGCGTCGGACCAGATTGCCGGAACACTCTCGCAAAACTGGGCTGAGAAACTTGGCCTGAAAGCTGGCATTCCAATCCCCGTGGGCGCTTTCGACGCACACTGGGACGCCATCGGCGCTGGTTGCGGCACCGACGATATGGTGAACGTAGTCGGGACCTCGACCTGCATTATCGGAATCACGCCGTCGGTAAATCTTGTTCCCGGCGTTTGCGGCGTAGTGCAGGGAAGCGTACACCCCGGCCGTACCGGAATTGAAGCGGGACTTTCCGCCGTGGGCGATATCTTCAACGCGATCGCAACCCGCGCCGGTACGGATGTACAAACGTTGAGCCAGGGCCTGGAGAATTATCGCGCCGGACAAACCGGACTGCTGCGTATGACCTGGGACAACGGCGATCGCACCGTGTTGGTCAATCCGAACCTGCGCGGCGTTACTCTGGGATGGAACCTGCAGAGCACGGCCCAGGATGAGTTGTTTGCGGCCATCGAGGGCACGGCGTTCCACACCAGAGTAATTCTTGACCGCATGGCAGCGAACGGGGTGAACATCAAGCGCGTCATCAACGCAGGCGGCATTCCGCAAAAAAATGATGTGCTAAACCGGGTTTACGCCAACGTGCTGGGGCGTCCCGTGCTGGTGCCGAGCAAGAGCGTGACCAGCCTGGGCTCGGCGATCTTCGCGTTCATGGCGGCCGGAACGTTCAAAACTATCGAACAAGCGCAGAAGAAGATTTGTCCACCCAACCGAGTGTTCGAACCTAATGGGGCAGAGCAGCGCGTCTACGAAGAACTTTACGCCGCATACAGCAAGCTCTATTTCTCCCTGGGCAATCCCAACGACCAAGCCGGCTTCGGCGGAGTGTTGCCCACGCTGATCCGCGTGGCCGAGTCAGTACACAAGCCGTCATAGTAGATGGGCGCGAGCGTCCTCGCTCGTGCGGCAGCGGCAAGAACCTGATAGAGACGGCCGCCCGGCTGTGTGACAGAGCAACGCTTAGCTTGCGTTATTCGACGAAAGCGGTCGGGCTTCGCTCGACTGGACGGTTGAGGGCAGCCGTCCCTACGTGGTTCGTGGCGGCTCCTGCACGAGCGAGGGCGCTCGCGGCCACATTGTTGACTTAGAATAGCTACTCTTGCCCTCTCTTCCTGAACTCGATCGCCTGCGTGTGGTGCTGGTCTCGTCGCGCAACCCCCTCAATATTGGCGCCGCCGCTCGGGCCATGAGCAATTTCGGATTCTCCAGACTGCGGGTGGTGAATCCTTACGAAAAGGCGTTTCGCACGGCGGTTTCCGCGGTCGGTGCGGCAGACCTTTTGGCCAGCGCTGAAGAATACGACACCGTTGCCGAGGCCGTGGCCGACTGCACCCTGGTGGTGGGGACAACCGCCGTCCGGCATCGCGAACTGCATCATCCGCTAAGACGCCTCGAAAACGGCGGCCGTTTGATCCGCAAAAATATGGGATCCGGTGCGGTAGCTCTTCTGTTTGGTTCGGAGAGGTATGGACTTTCGAAAGATGATCTCAGCTATTGCCACTGGCTGATCCGCATTCCCACTCTTGAAAAAAATATTTCGATGAACCTGGGCCAGGCGGTCGCCGTCTGCCTGTACGAACTGATCCGGGATGGGAGAGCGGCCGGGAAATCCGAAAAGCAAAAGCTTGCCCCGGCTCGAGACATTGAACGCATTACAGAGTTGCTTGCCGACGTGCTGAGCACCAGCAGTTATATGCTTCCCCAGCGGGCCGCCGAGACGGAACAGCGAATTCGGCGCATGGTGCGCCGCCTCAAGCTTTCGTCCCAGGACGTCGACGCCTGGCTCGGAATTCTTCGGCATCTGCAATGGCAAATGAAGTCGGTGGAAAAAAAGACACGAGAGTGATTGTTCCATCGGGATTCTGCCCGATGAAAAATCATTTACACTAACAGGGAAATGACTGATCGGATCGTCTGTTCGTGTATCACCTGCCCCAAGTGCGGTACTTGGGTCGTAGTCGAGCGGGAAATGACCCGAGAGGCCAATAGGGAAAAGTTCAACACCACCTGCCCGGGGCCCGAGTGCGGCAAGCAGTTTTCCTTTTCTGTCGGGGAGACCAAGGTCTTTGAGGTGCCGATGGGCCTTTTTGAGCGCCGTCATTTCTACCGGTCTGAATTGTCGTAGGTCGGCCTGTCTTTGCTGATTCTCCAGTCACGATTTCGCGTACACTTGGCTCGGTGTCGCGTAAGTTGACGACAACTGAAGCTCCTTTCTCCGCCACCCGGTCCCGGCCGCGCATTGGCTTACTTCTGCTGTTCGCAATCTGGCTTGGAATAATTGCTGGCCTGGTTGAAAGCGCTGGCTTGCTCGTGTTCCAGCGAATTAACTGGGAGCGGTGGGGGCCGAGTCTCCACGTCTCGGCTGAAATCTTTTGGATCTCACCCGTCGTCGACGTGATCCTGTTTGCTGCCGTGGCAGTGGTTCTTTGGATGTCCGGGCGTCTGATTCCGAGGGTCGGCGCGCTGCGGGCCGCGGTGGCTATCCTTACAGCGCTTACCCTTTATGACTGGCTTACGGTCACTGGCCGTCTTTCCCACTTGGCCTGCCTGTTGCTTGCTACCGGCATTGCGGTCGCCTTCAGTCGCTGGGTGGCCAGGCACGAGATCGCCGTTCTGCAATTTGTGCTTCGTAGTTTACCGGTGGCTGCTGGAATTGTAGTGCTGGCAATCGTCGGAATTCGGGGCGGACGCTGGCTGAACGAGCGCAGGGCGGTTGCCAACTTGCCGGCGGCGGCCAGCGGCGCGCCTAACGTTCTCGTCATCGTGCTCGACACATTGCGGGCCGATCATCTTTCGTCTTTCGGATACGGCCGCCCCACAAGTCCGAATATCGATCGCATTGCTACGCAAGGTGTGTTGTTCGAACACGCCATCTCAGCTTCCTCTTGGACTTTTCCCTCGCACGCCTCCTTGCTGACTGGCCGCTATCAGTACGAGCATGGCATGGACAACATCGGAAAAATGCCGTTGCTCCGATCCCAGGCTTTCAGTCCCAACGGTTTACCCACCTTGGGAGGGGCGCTGATGCAGAGGGGATACCGCACTGGCGCCTTTTCTGCCAATCGCACGTTTTTTACTCGCGACCTCGGGTTTGGACGCGGTTTTGTCCACTTCGAGGATTATTTTCACTCGCCCTCCGATATGTTTGTACGCACCCTTTACGGACGGGAGTTTGCACGGCTCTATTTGAACCGCACCGACAAGAGCAAGGTCAAGCGCGCGCTGCGCTTCCTGGGAATCGATTCGCTGCTGGATAAGGACTCCGAGGGATCGGGAAAATACGGCGGTGCCCAGGGCGTACGAAAACGCGGCGATGTCGTTAATCAGGAAGTCTTAAGCTGGATTGACGGCGGCGGAAAGCGTCCTTTCCTCGCCTTCCTGAATTATTTTGATGTGCACTACCCGTATGGCGGGCCGCCGGCCTATCCCAAGCAGGCCTGGGACCACGGCGGAAACATTGAGCAGTACGATTCCGGGATCAAGTATGCCGATGACGCGATTGGGCGCCTCATGCGGGCGCTCGACCGGCGCGGGTTATCGGAGAATACGTTGGTGGTCATTACCGCGGATCACGGAGAGTCGCTGGGGCAACACGGTCTGGCTTATCACGGGCAGGCGCTTTACTGGGAATTGATTCACGTTCCGATTGTGATTCGATATCCGGAACATGTTCCTGCCGGTGTTCGCGTCGCGGTGCCGGTGACGAACTCCGCCCTTCCGGCCACCATCATGCAGTTGCTCGGACCGGATGGGAACAAAATATTTCCGGGACCTCCACTGAACGCTTTATGGACTGCCCCGTCGGCGGGCGCTAACTGGCCCGATGCGCTTTCTGAGGTTTCAAAAAATAACATCACTTCAGAAGAGAACAAGGCGGTCGGAAAATTGGTCGCGACTTCGGCCGACGGTCCGATGAAGTCGGTGGTCACAACCCGTTGGCATCTGATCGTGCATAAGGAATTTGGAGACCAGCTTTATGACTGGATCCACGATCCGGCAGAATCAAACAATCTGATTCGTACTCCGCAAGGTCAGCAGGTGGCCCGCGAGCTGAGCACGCGGCTGGAAGGGCTTCTGGCGCGATCGCCGGATGCGGACCGGACCTCGACCGTGATCGCGCTGCACGACGGCCGGTTCGACCACCAGCAGAACAAGGTACGGAGCGAAACGGCGCGAGCGATTGACGATTACTATCGCATGGAAGCCATCGCCGGCTCCCGCGTGGCAATCGAAGTTAATGCCGAAAAATCGGTCCCCGCCAACCGGTTCGATCCGGTGATCGCAATTGTGGATCAGAAGGGCGAGCCTTACCAGAATTGCCGGAATCCAGGCGACGATCATACGCAAGCGCCGGGAATTGCCGATTCGACCCCCGACTCCTATGACGATATCTGCGTAAATGACGATATTAGTCCCGGCGTGAATACCGATTCAAAACTGGAGATTTTGGTGCCGGCCGGACATAAGTCTCAAGTAGAATTGGACATACGCGTATCCGACTGGAACGGGCAGGCTGGAGGCCAGCTGCCCTACGAAATGCAAGTGCGGGAAAGCGCCCTTCCGGCGGAAGCGGCGCGGGCGAGGGAATAGTTGCGATGATCTTAATTGCACCGGGGCACTGCGCGGTTACTGGGGATGCAAACAGCGCGATGCTAAGATCAGAATAGAGGAATATTCATGAGAGTTGACTTGCTGGCGCTTTACGCCGGTCCCGACCAGGTGATGACCGTCACGTCCGGCCTGGCCAGCCTCCTTGGCCTCCTGCTGATCTTTTGGAACAAAGTTGTCGGTATCTTTTTCAAGATCGTACGAAAGGTTTCCGGCAAGCCTGCCCCTGTTGAAGATCCCAAAGACACTCCCAAGGAAACTCCGTAGACCCGGGTCCGCTTCTTGCGTAAAAAAGCAATCGTCATCGGCCTGGATGGCCTCGAGCCCAGCATTGTGGAAGCGATGCTGGAACGCGGAGAGCTTCCTAACCTGGCCAAAATCCGCGCCTCCGGCAGCTACTCTCGCCTGAAAACTACTTACCCCGCACAGACTCCGGTGGCATGGTCGTCGTTTGTTACTGGCACCAACCCCGGCGGCCACGGAATTTTTGACTTCATCTCGCCGCGATCCGCAAACTTATTTGCCTGATGTTGCGTTGACTCGCTTCGAGCGCCCGAAGAGCATGCTGGCCCAACCGCGCGTGGTGAACCGGAGAAAAGGCGTGCCACTATGGCAGACGCTCTCGGCCGCGGGTGTTCCCAGCACTGTATTGCGGTGTCCTTGTACTTTCCCTCCGGAAGCGATGCAGGGCCGGATGCTGTCTGGCGTGGGCGTTCCTGATCTGCGCGGCAGCCAGAGTAAAGGCACGTTCTACACCCAGGACAAATCGGTCGTTGCCGAGGAAAACGAACAGCTGATTTTTCTGGATGCAGGGTGCCGACATTACGACGCGGGTGATCGGCCCGCGCAATACGAAAGCGTCGCCGGCGGCGGATACTTCCTGCGAAATGCGCGTCCACGCGGACAAGGCAGCACGCAAACTCGATGATTCAGACCGGCGGCGTTCCCGCAAAGATTGAGGTGGCGGAAAAAGGCTGGAGCGAATGGGTTCGTTTCAAATTCAAGTTCTCCATGCTGCAATCGGTGACCGGGATCGCCCGGTTCTATGTCCGGCAACTGGAGCCGCATCTGGAATTTTATCTTTCCGCCGTCAATTTCGATCCGGCGGCGCCGATGTTTCCGGTTTCTGCTCCCGCAGATTACGCCAAAGAACTGGCGGATAAGGTCGGGCTCTTTTCTACCCTTGGGATGGCGGAAGATCACAATGGATTGAACAATGGACGGCTGGATGAAGCCGCGTATCTGGCAGCAATGCGAACTGGTTCTGAGCGAGCGCGAGCGCGCCATGCGTTTTGAACTCGACCGCTTCAGTGAAGGTTTTTTCTTCATGCTGTTCGATACGCCGGACCGGGTGCAGCACATGCTGTGGCGTTTCCGTGATCGCGAGCATCCCGGTTTTGAGCCCGATCTGTTCTCCCGAACTCGCCACGCGAATCGAAGAACACTATCGGCGCTGTGATGCATTGCTCAGCGCCGTTCTGGATAAGGTTGACGAAAACACGCTGCTGATCGTGCTTTCCGATCATGGTTTCGGAACTTTCCGCCGCGCTTTCGATACCAACACATGGCTATGGCAGAACGGGCTGCTCGCCCTCAAAGACAATCGCAAGCCCGGAGATGTCGGGCGAGGGTTCGCATCGATCGACTGGTCAAAGACCTATGCCTACGCCATGGGACTGGGTGGCATCTATCTGAACTTGAAGGGCCGGGAGAGCGGCGGAATTCTGGAAGAGGGAACCGAAGCGGAACGGGTGCGCCGGGCGATACAAACCGGCCTGGCGGAATTTCCCGATGCGCAAACCGAGCGGGCAGCCATTCGCAGTGTGTCGCGCCGCGAAGAGTTATACTCGGGTGCGTTTGTGGAGAATTCGCCGGACCTGCTGGTAAATTTTCATCGAGGATTCCGTGTTTCGTGGCAAAGTGCGGTGGGCGGTTTCGCGCACTCACTGCTGGAAAACAACATGCGCCGCTGGAGCGGAGATCATATTGTGGATCCGGAATCGGTTCCCGGAATTTTGTTTATGAATCGAGCGGCTCGAAACAGTCTGCCGCGCAATTATCGATCTGGCGCCTACGATCCTGAACTATCTCGGAGTGGCTGTGCCTGAATCCATGGAAGGCTCGGCGATATTTTGATAAACCGCACTCTCACAAAGACGACTCTGACGACATGAAAATCTGCGTTCTCGGACTGGATTGCGCGGCGCCCGAAGTCATCTTTGGCGACGAGCGGCTCGTGAACCTGCGCCGCCTGATGGACCTGGGAGTTTACGGACGTCTGGAGAGCGTGGTTCCTGCCGTCACGATTCCTGCCTGGATGTGCATGAGCACCAGCCAGGATCCAGGCTCGCTCGGCGTCTACGGATACCGCAATCGTTCCGACCATTCTTACGACAAGCTCGCCTTTGCCAACTCGGCGTCCATCAAGGCGCTCGCCATCTGGGACCAGCTGGCGCGTGAAGGGAAGAAGTCAATCATCGTCGGCGTGCCGCCGAACCATCCTCCCCGCCAGGTGAACGGTATCAGCATCGGCTGTTTTCTTACGCCGGACACGGTCAAGAATGACTTCACGCATCCGCCTTCGCTCAAAGCTAAGATCAACGAGTTGGTGGGAGAGTATCCGGTCGATGTAAAAAACTTTCATACCGACAAGTTTCGTACCGCCAAGAAAGACTGGCTCAAGCAAGAGATCTTCGATATGAGCGGCAAGCAATGGGCGGTGGTGCGCTGGTTGCTGACCGAGCAGGAATGGGACTACTTCCACTTCGTGGACATCGGTCTCGATCGAATGCATCACGGCTTCTGGAACGATTTCGATCCCCGGCACGTGCAGTTCGACCCAGACAATCCATATCAAGATGCGATTCCTGAGTACTACCGTTTGCTTGACGAGCAGATTGGCATCGTTCTCGAATTGCTGGACGACGAAACCATCTTGCTGGTGGTCTCAGATCACGGTGCGCAGCGCCTGGACGGCGGTTTTGCCATCAACGAGTGGCTCATTCGAGAAGGCCTGCTGGTCCTGAATGAATATCCGAAGACGCTGACGCCATTCGACAAGCTGAACGTAAACTGGAGCAAGACGAAAGTCTGGAGCGAAGGTGGATACTACGCCAGCGTTTTTTTCAATGTGCAGGGACGCGAGCCGCAGGGCATCGTTCCGGCGTCCGAATACGAGTCTTTTCAAAATGAGATGAAAGGCCGTCTCGAAGGGCTGCCGGGAGAGACCGGTCGAGCGATGAAGTCAATGGTGTTCAAGCCGCAGGAAATCTATCGCAATGTGCGCGACGTGGCTCCGGACCTGATTGTGTATTTTGGAGAACTCCGATTGCGTGCCATTGGAACAGTCGGACATACGACGCTGCACGTTCAGGAAAACGATACTCGGTCTCGACGGTTGCAATCATGCACAGCACGGGATATTCATTTTGACTGCGCCGAACTGTCCGCTGAGCGGCGAGTACGAAGGGGCCCGACTGCTGGACATGGCGCCAACGCTGCTCGACCTGGCCGGGTACAAGATTCCTGAAATCATGCAAGGACGTTCGCTGGTTGCCGGTATGGAAAAAAAGGGCACAGGCGGAGGTTCCGACGAGGAGTCTCAAAGAATCGTTCACGACCGCCTCGCCGGCCTGGGCTATGTGTAGAAGACGTGCAGAGCAGACGTGCATGGGCAGGGGTCTCTGTTCGCATGCTCCGATCGGAATGGCCAGGTCTGAATAGCGCTCTGAATTCCTTACGGGACGGGCACGACTTCAGTCATTCCGCCAGACCTTGAGTCCGATGCGGCCTCAGCCGCTGTGGTTCGCTTTTGCAGGCCAAACCTTTTTGGAGAAAACTATGTTGCGAAAATTGCTTTTCTTCCTGGGCAGCTCTGTCTTCCTGATTTCGGCCTTCGCGCAGGAAGGCCATCCATCATTTGATGGAAAAAGTTGGTGGGACCACATCAAAGTGCTTGCCGCCGACAACATGGAAGGCCGCGATACGGGAAGCCCGGGACTCAAAAGAGCTGAAGCCTATGTTGTCGGTCAATTGAAGACAGCCGGGCTTCAGCCGGCAGGCGTGAAGGGCTATTTCCAGCCCGTGAAGTTCGTGTCACGACAGTTGCTGGAAAAAGCTTCAAGCGCCATCCTGGTTCGCGACGGCAAGCCGGAGCCGCTGACTCTGGGCGAGGACGCCATCTTCAGTACGCGTGTCGATCTGGCCCCGAGCGTCGAGGCCCCGGTTGTATTTGTTGGCTATGGTTTGAGTATTCCTGAGAAAGGTTTCGACGACCTTGCCGGTCTCGATCTCAAGGGCAAAGTGGCAGTCCTGATCACCGGTTCTCCGTCGCAAATTCCGTCGGCGCTGGCGTCGCACCATCAAACCGCGGCGGAACGCTGGAAAGGCTTTCACGCGGCGGGAGCGGTCGGGATCATTTCCATTCCCAATCCCGCGTCCATGGATGTGCCTTGGGCTCGTGTCGCCTTGAACCGGCTGCATCCGAGCATGGGGCTCGCCGGTGCGGAATTTAACGAGACGAACGGAGAAAAGCTGGCGCTCACTTTCAATCCGGCGCATGCCGACAAATTGTTTACAGGTTCGGGACATACGTTCCAGGAGCTTGCAGAGCTGGCAAAAGAGCGCAAGCCGCTGCCGCACTTCCCATTGTCTGTTTCGATCAGGGCCAAAGCGAAGCTCATGAAGAAGACGGTGGTGTCCTCGAACATCGTGGCCAGCCTGCAGGGAAGCGATCCGCAATTGAAGAACGAGTACGTGGTTCTGTCGGCCCACATTGATCACGTTGGGATCGGTGAACCGGTGAATGGCGACCGCATTTATAACGGAGCCATGGACAACGCATCCGGAGTAGCCGTGCTGCTCGATGTAGCTGCCTCGTTGAAGAAACACCCTGAAAATCTGAAGCGTTCGCTGCTCTTTGTATTCGTTACCGGAGAGGAAAAAGGGTTGTTGGGATCGAAGTATTTTGCGGTTCATCCCACGGTCGACCCAAAATCGATGGTGGCCGATATCAATATCGATATGTTCCGGCCGCTGGTACCGTTGAAACTGATTACAGTCCTGGGATTGGCAGAGTCCGATCTCGGCGATGCAGCCCGGCAGGTCGCGGAATCGGTCGGTGTTTCCGTCCAGGCCGATCCTCAGCCTTTGAGAAACGTTTTTGTTCGCAGCGATCAATACAGTTTCATTCGTCGCGGCATTCCATCGCTGGCAATGGATATCGCTCCCGGCACTCCAGAGGAAAAGCAGATTTACCAGGACTGGCTGACGAGGCGCTACCATGCTCCATCGGATGATCTGGATCAGCCGGTTGATCTTGCCTCGGCGGGCAAGTATGAAGACATCATTCGGCTGCTCATGATTAGAATCGCGAACGATGGCGAACGCCCGCAGTGGAAGGCGGACAGTTTCTTTCGCCGTTTCGCCGAGCCCGGGAACAATTAGGCAATTCAGCCCCGCAATCACAGGAGACGTATGCGCAAGGTGTTTCGATACGCCGCAATTGTTTATGTCGCCGGATGCTTCATGGGGTTGGGTCGCGCCGCAGCCGCCGGCAGTCCGCCGAAGATCGGAGCATCGTCCGTGTGGCAGTTACCCGGGCAGTTCATGGCCAGCGTCCACGCTGCGTGTGACAAAACGCCTCCGTCGGGCTTTGCCGAATGTCTCATCAGCCAGATGGGGCCCGCTGGCGCTTCCCCAGACGCAGTCAGCTTCACCCGCGCGCTCTACAAGCAGAACCACGGCGATGTAGGTATCATGACCGGCTTTCAACCGGTCGGCCCGGTAGACATCGCGTGGATCACTTATCCTCTACGGGCGAACACCAACTACGGTCTTCTGCTGGTCAACGGAAGGCCGCAGGCTGTGAATGTCGAGGACCTGACGCTGCTCGACAAAAAGACGATGCACGCAAGCCCGCAGTTCAAGGACCTGAGATTTCATTTTCCGAAGGTAGATGTGTGGCCGGGGGATCGTGACGGAAAGACTTGGCCGAATTCGCAAACCGGCCCCGATGGCGGAATACAGTTCACGGTGGGTTATCCGCTGATTGACGGATGTCACGCTTGCGCCCACGCCGGGTCTGCGCTGTTCACCTGGAATTTCACCGCTCAAGGCAAATTTCTGGGAACAACTTTCGTAGGCATGACGCCGCCGCCGCTATAGTGCGAAAGTGTGGGACGGACGCTCGTGTCCGTTGCCGTTGATGTTGTCTTTGACTCTGATTCCTCGGCTACCAACGAGCTGGTTCAGTCTGAAATCAGCTTCAAAAGCGGCGGACAAGAGTGTCCGCCCCACATCAGGTGCTATGCTGTTGCACCCATGGGAAGCGTATCTCTTCTCGCAAAGTATTTTGCCCTTGCCTTCAGCGCGCTGCTGCCGCTGATTAACCCGCTGGGATCGGCATTGGTATTGCTCGGACTGGTAGGCGACGCTCCCGCTTCGGTGTATCGGGATTTGGCGCGAAAGATCGCGATCCGCACCACGCTTTTCCTGGCAGTCGTCGAATTAGTGGGAAGCGCCTTGCTGGAATTCTTCGGCATCTCGCTCCCCGTGGTGCAGGTCGCCGGCGGACTGGTGCTCGCATCCATGGGCTGGGGATTGCTGAATCAGCACGAAGTCCAAGTCGACCCTGACCGGACACGGGTCGCCGAGACCAGTCTTGGATCTGTGGACGAAAAAATCTTCTACCCCCTGACGTTTCCGGTGACCGCCGGTCCGGGTTGCATCGTGGTCATGCTCACGTTGAGTGCACATGCCTCGGTAAAGGGTTCGCTCAACGATGCGATCGCTCACGTGGGAGTGTTTCTGGCGGTGGTGGCTTTGAGCCTGCTGGTGTTTGTTTGTTACGCATATGCCCCCCGGATCACTGAGCGCATCCGTCCCCAGACGGCGCACGGCATCCTGCGCGTCATCGCGTTCGTGCTTTTGTGTATCGGAGTGCAGATTACCTGGAATGGCGTGGAATCGATGTTGAAGACGCTGCTGAAGTCGTAAGGGCGGGCTATCGGGGGTGCCCGGAATTCTCCGGCAAATATTCATTCACCAGAGCGAACAATTCATCGCGCAGGAACGGGCCGCCCGCCAGCAGGCCGGAGAGCAGCGACGACTTGAGATTGCAGCGCAACGGTGAATTCTCCAGCGTGCGGACAAAGCCTCCCGCACTGGTCACTAGGGCGGCGCCCCCGGCGATGTCCCATTCATTTTTTGGGGTCAGAGTGAATGTGATGTCGGCCAGTCCGGCGGATACCAGCGCCAGTTTGTAAGCCACCGATCCCATGGGACGGACTCTCACCGAGCAATTTTCGAAGCGCGTCCATTCGCCGCGTTTGGTTTCGCTTCGACTGGCGAGGATGACAGAGCCTTCCAGCGTGGTCCGCTGGCTGGCCTGGGCTGGCTTTCCGTTGTAGGTTACGCCTGAATCCAGAGAGCCGAGAAAAGTTTCGTTGGTGGCAGGATTGCAGATTCCGCCAGCTACCGGAATTCCATCTTCGACCATCGCGACTGAAACGCAGAACTCGGGGATGCCTGCAACAAATTCGCGCGTGCCGTCCAGAGGATCAACGATCCAGACGCGCCTCTTTTCGAGGCGCGAGAAATCGTCCACAGTTTCTTCCGAGAGCCAGCCTTCGCCTCCGCGCAGCAATTCCCGGCGCAGCAGAGCGTCGATCGCGGTGTCGGCTTCGGTGACGGGATCGTGGCCTGCTTTATATTCCGCCTCGATCTCGCCCGGAGTGAAGCGGGCAAAGACCAGGCGGGCGGATTCCAGCGCCGACTGAATCCGTTGCAGCGTTTCGTTCTGGAAACTACTCATGAGTTAGTCTTTGTTGTTCTTCGCGTCCTTTGCAGGATTTTCTTGGCGCATTTTGCGGTCAAAATCTTTAACCGCAAAGTGCGCCAAGGGTTCCGCAAAGATCGCAAAGAAAATCTTCGGAGCTTCGCTCCGAGTGGGCAACCGGGGACGGTTGTCCCGACGCGGTTATGCGCGTTCTCCGATGGCGCCGAAGAAGCCTTCACGTTCGAGGTGCAGGATGATCTCCTGCGCTGCTTCCTCAGGCGTCAGGTCTGCTGTGTCGATCACCACTTCGGCATCCTTGGGTTCTTCGTAGGGATCGGAGATGCCGGTAAATTCCTTGAGAATTCCGGCTCGCGCTTTGGCGTAGAGACCCTTCCGGTCGCGCTGCTCACAGACATCGACCGAAGTAGAAACGTGAACCAGGATGAATCCGCCCACGGGGTCGATAAGGCTGCGAACATATTTACGGGTTGCGTCGTAGGGCGCGATAGGAGCGCAGATCGCGATACCGCCATTTTTCGTGATTTCAGACGCCACATATCCGATGCGGCGAATGTTGATGTCGCGGTGCTCCTTGGAGAATCCCAATTCGGACGAGAGATTCTTGCGCACCAGGTCGCCGTCGAGCAGGGTGACCGGACGTCCGCCTGTTTCCAGGAACTTGGTGAGCAGTACATTGGCGATAGTCGATTTGCCTGAACCGGAAAGTCCGGAAAAGAAAATCGTTACGCCCTGCTTGTGCCGTGGCGGATAGCTGCGCCGCAGCTCCTGCACGACTTCGGGATACGTAAACCAGCTGGGAATGTCGCGTCCCTCGTTCAGCCGCTGGCGGAGTTCCGTGCCAGAGATGTCCAGAACGCGCGCCCCCTGTGGCACTTCGTCCGTGGGGAAATATTTGTCCTGATCTTCGAGGTACACCATCATATTGAACGGCACCATGGTGACGCCGATCTCGGTCTCGATGTTTCTTGAAGACTTCCTGGGCTTCATAAGGGCCGTAGAAGGGCTTGCCGTCGGTATCTTTACCGGGCCCGGCGTGATCGCGCCCGACAATGAAGTGGCTGCAACCGTGATTTTTTCGAATGAGCGCGTGCCAGATAGCTTCGCGTGGTCCACCCATACGCATGGCGAGGGGCAGCAAAGAGAGTTTCACGGTACCCGGTGGATATTTCGACGACAGCAACTGATAGCAGCGCACGCGGGTGAAGTAATCCACGTCGCCCGGTTTGGTCATACCCACCACAGGATGAATCAAAAGACTGGCTTCCACCTGCTTCGCTGCGCGGAAGGTAAGCTCCTGATGAGCTCGGTGCATGGGATTGCGAGTCTGAAAGGCCACGATACGCCGCCAGCCCAGGCGCGCAAATTCGGCGCGAAGTTCGGCGGGTGTCAGCCGTAGCGAACGAAAATCATAGTGCGACGGAGGTTGCGTACCTTCAATGCGCCCGCCAACGTACCAGGGATTCGCCTTATTAATCGTGTAGTCTGCGCCAGGATGGGCTTTGCTGATGCTGTTGAATACCGCCTTGGCTTCGGCGGAGCGGTCGGGCTGCCATACATCCTCGACGTGGAGCACTGCCAGCATGACGCCTTCGGGATCGCGCAGCGCAACCTTGCTGCTGCCCGGCTGCAAAGTCTTGGCGAACGCCTCGCTGACGTCCAGCGTGATGGGCATTGGCCAAAGCACACCGCTGGCCAGCTTCATGTTTTGACACACACCGTCATAGTCGGCGCGGTTCATGAATCCCCGCAATGGGGAAAAGCCGCCGCTCAGCAGCAACTCAAGATCACAAAGTTGACGTGCAGTAAGGTCCCACGAAGGCCATTCGCGCGAGCTGGCTTTTAGTTCGTTGACGGTTTCTGGGTGGGCGATGAGACTAACAAGTTCTCCACCGTGCGGGGGAATCAGATGACTGCTCGAATTGCTCAAACTCTTTTGCCTCCTAAAAGTTTTAAAAGATTCCAGCGTCCGTTCAGATTGGTTTTAGCCAATGCAACGGGTGAAGAAATCCTGCCACGTCACTGGTGTTACAGGGCTGCTTTGGCTTGCCTGTTTATCGCGGCCCCGTTCAGCACGGCATTGCCGGAGCGAAAGGTGCGGCACGATCGCCCTGTGGCGATCATCGAGACCGTGAGACCAATTTCCATTTCGTGAACGGGAGATCTGTTTCAGTTTAAAACAAAATCAGCTCGCGACCAGACTGCTTCATGAAAATCATGTGACTGTCATTTCAAATCGCTGCTCTCTCTGACGAAGACCCAGCTCGAAGTTTTGAATTTTATGATTGTGAAGCGATAACAGCGTTATCCACAACCGTGACTGGGGGTTATTTATTTGCTATCAGGTAAAAGGTGTAATTAGTTCCGACTAATCCTGTAGGTGCAGGAAATTTTTTCGCCATGGATCTGCTATAGCTTGAAGATAAAGCACTTAGGCTCATCGGGGGGATCCGCGGACCGTGCCGAAAGGTCGGCGGCTTCGGCAATTTGAAGGGGAGTTCGGACCGGTACGTCAGCACAAATAACTGTCTGCTGCGGCAGCGGGCGATATATACCATTCGGCGAAGTTTTTGGGGCTGCGGGCGGGAAACTTTTCCATCGGGACGAATTTCACTAAGGCGAACAAAACAAATACCTTGTTTAAATCGCGGGAATGACTGACGGCTCAGCGGCATAGGCCAACGGAAAAATGCAGGCTGGGTCATATTTCAGGGAAAATTCAGAATTCCCGGTGCACATGGCAGTGTGCATGCTATGAATTTTGGGAGAAACCAAACATCTTTGGGAGTCTTGAGTGACGCGGATGCCTCCGGGCACTGCGCGCAAGCTCCTTCAATTACAACATCGCCCGTATCCGGGGCCTGAAACCAATCTAGACCAGGGGGAAAGCCGAAATGAACGAAAGCTCTATTCGGCTGGGTCCGCGTGAACAGCAGATAGCCGAGCTGCTGCTTCAGGGTTGCGACAATTCAGAAATTGCCCGACAGCTCAAGATGGCCCGGCGCACCGTAAAAGCGCACTTTAATCGTCTTTTTTTGCGTTTCGCGATTACTGGCGGTATCAAGCGAGTCAAGCTCGCAACTATTCTCTATCGGAGGCAGTTATGTTCGGAGAACAACGTTACGGAAACCGAATTCCAAGCGAGCGAGAACATCAAGTCATCGAGCTCGTCGCCCAGGGTCTCAAAAACCGCGAAGTCGCAGACGCCATCGGCACCACCGAGCACGTCGTTAAAAACTACCTACGAATCATCTACGACAAGCTCGGACTCTGGAACCGCGTCGAACTGGCCCTCTGGTACGAAGCGCGGCGCCAGCAAATCCCGGCCCACGCCTGAGGTATTGGAAAGCTGGGAACAAAATATTCTGAGCCTTCATAATCCCGGTCCCCGCCGCAATCATCTACAGCGCTGAATTGAAAACGATTCGGGCCCCTACCCAAAGACCCTCGCCATGCGCGAGGGTCTTTTTGTTTCATACCAATGTTTTTGGTTTTACTTCTTTAACGACAGCCTCGTGATTCCAGTTCCCTCAATTGCTGGGCCGCTTGGAGTGAGCCCTTTTTCGCAGCAGCCACCAGGAGGAGCCGCGCCTGATCACAGCTCTGAGACACGCCATCTCCTTTCACATAGAGATCCGATAACAGAACTTCTGCCGTAGCATTTTGTTTTCTCACAGCCTTCCACAGCAGCTTTGCAGCTTCCGAAGAATCCCGCGGACCTGCCGCACCTGAGAGATAGCGTTGAGCGAGGCGCAGATCGGAAGCGCCACTTTCCTCAGTCGGAGAGGCCTGGTGGGACTTCTCGGCATCGAGCAGGGCCAATCGTTGGGCCGCGGGCTGTACCCCGGCAGACGCAGCCGCTCGATCATGCGCCGGCGCAGTTGCAGCTTTCATCTGAGCTTCGGCGTTTTCGGCCGGGCGCGAACTTGGTTCCTGGGACCTTTCCTGCGAACGATTGGGTCCAGCCGGCGATGAAACATTTGGCGCGGGCAGAGCCGGGGCGCTCATCCCTGTCTCTGAAGTCGTCACACGGGATGTCACCCGGTTTTGATAGGAGTTCCACTGCATGTACCCGACCGCGGCCAGGACGATCACGACGGCCGCAAATGCATACTTCCATCCGCGTGCGGGTGCGGTATTGAACTCGCTCAGGCTGGTGAATTCTTGTTCCCGAACCCATTGCGTGTTGTTTGCAGAACTAACGTTGGCAGAAGCAGGGTTTGGAGAATTGAGGTTTGGAGAAACAGGGTTCGCAGCACGTGCCATTTGCGGTTCAGTCACGCGGGGAGCAGCGAAAGTTTCGGTAACAGCGTGCGGCGCCGGATTCAGCGTTCCACCGCATCGGCTGCAGTATTTGTGGCCGTAAGGATTCGGATTCTGGCACGCGGAACAGACAACACCCAAAAATCTTGCGTCCAGCATGCGAGAAGAAGGCGTTGATTCGGCGGCCGAACTACCTGACTCGCGCTTGAGCTCTTCCAGTAGGTGCATCACCGCCTGCTCGCGTTTCGCTGGAGGATTGCCAAAGTAGACATTAGCCCAACGGCGAAGATTGCGTTCCAGCAGCGGATTCGTCAGCGGGTTGAGTTCCGTGGCCGGTGGGGCTTCTGGCAGCTTGTCCCAGAGATTTGGCACACTCGTCCTCCAACTACACGCTTGATATTAGACATCAAATCATGCCTGGAAGTTGTTTATTCTTAATGTGGAAAAATTCGAAGATGTGGAAAAAGTATTGCAGATTTGAGGCGGCGGCTCAATCAGAAGCAACATCTTTGGGGCGGATCTGGCGCGCACCTTTAAAACCGCTTACCTTCTTCGAGTCCGCTCCACGCCGATGCTTCGCAAGCTCAGCACGACGCCTCGCCGAAGGAAGTCAGTCGCAAATTTAGCCACTGCCTGGATTAACTGACTGATTCTACGGACAGGCCTTGCGGTTGGCGGGCTCAAACTGGTCCTGCTGGGCGTCCTTCTGGCTGGTGAACTTTCCGTCCGCGGTCTTGCCATAGAGCTCGCTGTCCGAGCAATAGTAGAGGGCGGTGTGGACGTCCACCCACACCTGGGCGTTCGGATTTCCCATGTTCACAGGCGCCGGTGGCGGCTCCGCCAGCCCGAGGTTCACCATCAGTTTTTCAAACAACGTCATATCCGGAGGAACGGGTGCCGCAGACGGCTTATTCGCCACAGGGGCCGTGTTGCCGGCGGCCGTAGATCCGGCCGGCCGAATGCCCCAGCCGGTGATTGCCAGCAAGAGGATGACCGCTGCAAATACCAGGTAAATATTGGCACGCCGCCTCTGCCACTGTTGCGCCAGCCACTCGGCCTGTGGACTTCGGCGCGATTTGACCGTTTCCAGCCAGTCTTGAGTCTTTTTGGCTGACGTCCAGGGCTGGGGCTGCATCTGGTCTGCCGACGCAACCGTCGCCAGCGCCACCGGATCAGATTCAAACGGGGTCATGTTAGCTGGAATGTCAGCTGGAACGATCCGAAGCAAATCCGCAGCCGGGGTTTCGTTCCGGGGATCATATGAACTGTCCCAGCTCGGGATAGCTTCCGCTTCGGGTGGTGCGGCTGCCCTTGATTCGAAAACGTTCGTTGCGGTGGCGGTGGCCGGTGCTGGTTGCGGTTCCGGCAGAATGACACTCTGAGACGATGACGGTACGACGCTCGCTCCGGTGACCGGTTTCTCCGCTTCCGGCAAGAGGACGCTCGAATGTTCGGTGGATGAATTTTCCGGTTCGTAAGGAGTCAGCCAGGGATAGTCCGCCTTGATCGAAGGCGTTGCGCCATCGTCCGTGCGAATCGCTTTTAGAGGGCGGGCGGTTCCGCAGATGCCGCAGAACGATTCGCTATCGTCAAAAAAATCACTGCCACACGCCGGGCATGTGTCGGCCATCCGGTGAACGAAAGATCCAGGCTTCGCTGCCTGGGCCGGCAACGCCGCGGGCGGCTTTCCACCCGCCAGACTCTCCAGCGGATCGCTTCCCATGCGTTCCAGCTGAGGCTTGATTCGCTCCAGTGCTTCCAGCATGCTCTGGCGTTCCGAAGCCAGCGCTTCTTTCCACTTCATGCGCGCGGCGGTGACCATGGCTTCGCTCAGTAACCCGGCCATGAGTTCCGCTGAACGCAGGTCCGCTTCGCGAAAAGAATTGGCGCGAGCAAAGCGCAGCTCGAGTACGCCGGCAACTTGTCCCGCGTGATAGACCGGCACAGCGATGAAACTTTTTATTTCGCGCTCACGAAAAAGTTCGGAGTTCACATGCAGGCTCGGAGTGACATCGGGAAAATTCAGCACCGATCCTTTGCTGACGCAATCCGCGGAGAGCGCGGAATCCGGATCGAGGCGCGCACCTGCATCCATGGCGGCACTGCCTGTGGCGGCACGATAAACGAGCTGTCCCTTGTCGATAATTCCGATGGCAGCGCCGGAAGCGCTGGTGATTTTCTGTACTCTCTCGGCGACCAACTCGCTGGCGGCGGTCAAATCCAGCTGCAAGGTCTGAATCAGTTTTTGCGTTTCCACAATCGCGGAAAGATTTTCCGCGAAGTCCGCGTGGACGCCTTTTGCGCGCAGGCGATCGTTGTGCTCCTGGAGCACATGCGCCGCCTTGAGAAGTTGCTGAAACGAAGCTTCGTCCAGAAGGGGCTTGCGTTGCGGGCTGGTGGCAGTCTGGGTCAAGAGAGCGAAACACTCCAGCCGGCGGGGGAATCCGGTAACCCTATTGTAATGCAATCCATAAACCAAACGGATCCAGGACGGCATACACCAAAGTTTGCTCGGTTTTGAGGGCAGGACGAGGCCTTGGGGTTGGTTTTGGCAGGTAAACCTCTGCAGGATATCGCTTTATGCGGAGCCCTCGGCGTTTCACATATCTTGCTCGCCTCATGCGGCTTCCCAACGCAAAAACATGTTCTCTTTGAAGCCTGTGAGTGTGCAATGTTGTGCACTTTGGTCCTCCTTTGCAAGGTTGAACTATGAACGCACCTTTTGCTCTTAGCCTTCGCTTGAACCCGAAAGCGCGACGCTGATGCTGAGGGCTGCAAGGCAGCAGCGAAGAGCTACTAAAAGCAAAGAGCGAAAAGCCGCCTTAACGCGTCTTCTCTGCTAGCGGTCATTGAGCTTGCGAAGCATCTCGCGTGGAGCGGATACACAAGTGCGCCTGCGCGTCGTGGACACGACACGCGAGGTCGTTCGAGACAAAAGTCTCTCAGGATGACGTCAGAGGCAATTCGACTGTCATGCAAGTGCCTTTTCCCGGCGTGCTCTCGGCTGCAATGGCGCCGCCATAGGCTTCCACCAGGGCTTTTACGATGGCCAAGCCGAGGCCGAAGCCGCCCGTGGCGCGATTGCGTGAAGGGTCTCCGCGGTAGAAGCGTTCGAAGATGCGTGGCAAATCGCTCGCGGGAATGCCAGGGCCGTTATCGCGAACGCTGATTCTCGCTTTGCTCCCGGCATGGGCGACCGCGACCTCGACCGATGATCCTTCGGGACTGTAGCGCACCGCGTTCTCCAGCAGGTTCGTCCAGATGAGTTGCAGGTCCTCCGGATCGGCGCGAAAAGGAACCGGCCCGGTCGTCGTCAGATTGATGGTCGTGTTCCGGGATTGGGCCAGGCTTCGGATTCTCTCCACCGCTTCTTCACACGTGGAACTGATGTCGATCACGTCGAGTGCGGACTGTTGCCGGTTTTGTGCCCACTGTTCCGCGCGCGCCAGACGAAGCATCCGCTGCAATAGTTGCTCCAACCGGTCGAGGTCCTGCAACGATGCCAGCAGGCCGTCGCGATATTCTTCGGAGCTGCGAGGGCGCTGGAGCAACGATTGCAGCGTCGACTTCAGCACCGCCACGGGTGTCTTCAGTTCGTGAGCTGCGTTGCCCACGAATTCCCGCTGCTGTTTGAAGGAGTACTCGAGCCGCGCCAGCATCTGCGTCATCGAGTCGGTCAGGGGCCGCAGCTCATCGATCTCTTCGGCTTCTTTTGGAGGCTGAAGTTTCCAGCTCTGAGTAGAGACCAGCGTGGCTTGCCGGGCCAGGCTTTGCAACGGCGACAGTCCCTGGCGGATTCTCCACGAAGCCAGCCAGATGGTTGCGCTCATTAAAAGCAGGCTGGCCAGTGCAATCGAAATTCCTGCTACCTTCACCTGCTGTCGTATGCGGACCGTTGGAGAAGCGTAAACAATAGTCAGGCTTTGCGGCTGGAAGCCTTTGCCTTCCGCGTGGTCGAGCACCGGAACGTGGTTCATGCGCACGGCGTGGTAGGGAACTCCGGCATAGGTGAAGTTCCAGTGCTGGCTGGGGCCGGGCTGGAACTGCAATCCGTCGGGCCAGTCTTCGGAGCGGGTAAGAAATCCGGTGTGGTCGGCCCACACCATGAACTGGTCGGGATGATTGGGATCAATCGACTCGGGCAACAGGCTGTTGTCGAAGTAGACGTGTCCGCTGGCGTCTTCGGTATAGCGCACCAGCACGGCCACGCTGGTGGCGTGAGCCTGCATGCTGGTGTCGAGGGTAGAGAGCAGCCGCGAGTAGGTTACAACCACGCCGATGATTACCAGGCCCGCGGTGAGGATGATCTGGGAGAGCAGGACTGAAGCAATCAGCCGCCGTTGAATCGAGTCGCGTCGCATTCGGTTTTTGTGGAAGCGTTACTTCTCAATCGCTGTTGGTTAATTGATTCTCGATTATTCCTGCAACATGTAGCCCTGTCCGCGCAGGGTCCGGATCAACTGCCGCGACGTGCCTTCGTTCAGCTTGCGTCGCAGCCCCGAGATATAGACTTCGATCACGTTGCTGAATTTCTCCCAGTTGTAATCGTAAAGATGCTCGAGCAGTTCGGTTTTCGAGACCACGGCTTTGGGACGGTGAGCCAGGTACTCGAGGACGCGGTATTCCATCGCAGTCAGCGTGATTTCCTTCCCGCCGCGCTGCACCGTGCGGTTGACCGTGTTCAGTTCCAGATCTCCGATGGCGATGACCGGCGAGGGCTGTCCTTTTCCGCGGCGGATCAGGGCCTTGGTGCGGGCCAGCAGCTCCCCCAAGTCGAAGGGCTTGGTCAGATAGTCGTCAGCTCCGGCATTGAGCAAGGCTACGACGGACTCCTTGTCGTCCCGGGCGGTCAGGACTAGTACCGGGGTGGGCTGGCCCGACTGTCGAATTCTGCCCAGCAGCGCCATGCCGTCGAGTTTCGGCAGCATCAGGTCGAGCAGCACAGCGTCGTAGGCATTTGATTCCACCATGAACAGGCCTTCCTGGCCGTCGGCAGCGATGTCGACGGCATAGCCGGCGCTCTCCCGCAAACTGCGGGCGACGTTTTCAGCCAGCCGGAGTTCATCTTCCACGATCAATACGCGCATGCTGCACCCCCGGCGGTTTGATGCTGTCCGCGATCCGATGATGTAGAGCTTAGCTGGTTCGGACGGTACTTGGAAATCCGGCAGCGGTCGATTCCGAATAGTGGCTCGGCTTGGACGTCTACCTTAGTAAATAAATGAACGGGGTTCATCCTGAGCTTGCGAAGGATCTGGCGCGATGCGGATCTGCGGACTGCGTGCTGACGGTCGCGGTACAAACTGCGTCACCGCCGATTCAGACCCGTTGCGGGACGAATTGTCCCGATTCCGGACAGGAAAAATGAGTCCTGGCACCATGGGCCATAGACCAAAATGCAGCGTTCACGGGGTTTTGCCACGCTTTTCGTTGTTCGCGAAACTTTGGCGAATAAGTTGCTTCTTAGTGTTTCCGATCGCCACCCAAATCAGAGTTCAAGGCAAAAATCTATAGATCGGAGATCCGCTGAGGAAACTTTATGTTGATTCTGAACCATATCAAGATTACACCGCGCGACCGCGAGGTCTTGCAGTTGCTGATGGAAGGATGCAGCAACAAAGAAATTGCGGCGCAACTCAAAATCAGCCCGAGAACGGTGAAGCAGCATTTGAGAACACTTTTTCTGCGGGCGGGGATTCGGGATGGAAGAAAACGGGTAAAACTCGCAACCGCGATGTTCGCCAAGGAGCAGATGACACATGCAACCACGTGAACACCTGACCGACAAAGAAATGCACGTCGCGGCCCTGGTCTGGGAAGGCCAGACCAACCGCGAAATTGCCAGCGCCATTGGCACCACCGAGCAGGTGGTGAAGAACTATCTGCGCAACACCTTCGACAAACTCGGAGTGTGGAGCCGTCTGGAGCTGGCCATCTATGTCGCCCGCTATGGCGGCGACCGCTGGCGCCGCGAAATCACGCTGGCCATAACGGATGTCGTACCCGAAACGAACGCTCCTCTTCGTTGAACCCAGCCGGTTGAGGATCCCTTCGTTGGACTTCGCCCATCTTTAATTTCGCCAATACGCGAAAATGAGGTTGGGGCACCCGACGCCCAAGGAGGAAAAGGATGCAAAAGCTTGCATTTCAGGCTCGGCCCTTCTTTAAGGCCGGATCGTAAGTTATTGATTTATCGAGTTCTTCCGGCCTTTCGATCATCTCTTCGTACCGGCAGCCCAATTGCAATCCTCAAAGTGGGGCATGATCCCAGGACCATCCGGCGCTTTCCCCTAAGCCCAGTCCGACCCCTCGAGGCGATGATGGCGTACAAGGAAACGTTTTGGATGGCTTGCGATTCCACCGAACAACTGCGGGCTGAGTATGGTCCGTTTCATACCCGCGCCGAGGCGGAACAGGAAGCCAGAAAGCTGGCGTTCGGCTATCTGCTGCGGTACGAGCACATCATCGGGGACAACGAAGACATCCAGGAAGTACGCTGCATCTTTGTCGAACTGCCACCCGGCCCGGTGGCTGTTCCCAGCCGGCTCATCCGGAAGCTGCACACGCGCTGTGCCACCTGCGGCGAGACCGCGATTCACGATGAAGGCTGGCAGGCTGAAGTGTGGGCCGATATCCATGAATTCGAGCACACCCGCCACCGCGTCCGTCTCTTCGAGCAAACCCGGGCGGAGGGCTTGAAAGAGATCGCCGACTGGCGCGATACTTGTGCGTGAAAGACCAAGGCAGATTTCAGGGTCGCTGAAGCAGGCTTGAAGGTTTCGCGTTTCGAAGTTTCAACCCGAAACCTTGATACTGAAACCTCTGAACCTTGCGATCCTGTGAGGAAGGGATTCATTGCGGCACATCTTCCTGGCTCAACTACTGCTTCTCTCGTCCGTGGCATTCGGCGCTGATAAACCTTCTTCGTGCGAGCTTGCCAGTAAAAGCATCGTGAGCCGCTCTGCCTCCGGGTTGGCTCAGGTCGACAACCTGGGGGACATCCGGATCACATGCCGTGTTCCGGCGCGGCCCTTCCCCACTAAACCAGGAGAGAGCCGAATGGGTCTCAGAGCCGCAACTACCGCCCGCCAAATCTCCTCAGATGGTAGTGAGAAACTAGTACCTTCAGAAGTGCGCCAGACGGGCGGCGGTGGCGGCGGGTTCGGACCTCACCCCGAACCGGAATGGATTGACTTCTACGTTCACATCCCGCTTGAGCCCGCAGGGCGCGATGCAGAGGCTCGCAGGTATCTCGCCAAGATGGAGAAGTCGATGGCACCGGAGCAAATCACAGAGGAGGCTCACAGGCGGGCGTTAGAGCGGCTTCGTGACTTCGTCTACCAAAATCGGGTCGGTCATTTCCAGGTGAAGTGCCGCATTTTGGACGGGGACCGCGTGATGGGTGTCGGCGTCGTAGAACTTGAAGTGTTGTTCAAGGGGCGATTTTCCGATGTTGGGCTGCCTGCCGCTCCTCCGGTTTGAGCAGGCAGGTTTCAAGGTTTCAGGTTTCAAAGCTTCAAACCCTGAAACCTTGAAACCTAACTGTCCAGGACCTGACTCTCGCGGGTTTTGAAACCTTGAAACACTGAAACCTTGAAACCTCGGCTCTAGAACCTTGAAACTTTGAAACCTTATTCTCGATTTTTTGCTAATCTGTTGGCCGTGCCTTCTGCCTCCAACGGATTCCCGCGAGAAAAATCATGATGCTGGTCGTATCCGTTCTTCTTGCTCTGGTTCCATTACTCGGCATTCTCTGGATCGTGCTCTACGGTTCGGTCACAACCGTTGACGGATTGTTCATGTCCCTGATCCTCCTGGCCATGTCGGGCATCGTCGCTTTGAACATTCTGCTTGAGCTGCGCAACCTTCGTTCGGGATCGCGCGTATCTTCAACGCCGACCGGGACCGCATCCGGCGGGTTGCGGCAGCGGGGCAAGGTGGAGAGCGTACAGTTCTACGAATCAGGCGTGGGCCAGCCCAACAAGTCGGTCGTCACTTTTTTCGAGGCGGGGAACGCATCGAACCTGCTGGTCCTCGAAGGCGACATGCGAAATGCCCTGCCGGTGGGCCAAAAAGTTGACCTCACGTTTCGCAAGGAAAGCGGGCACAACGTGCTGGTCAACGTCGACTACCCCTGAAGTTGCGTAGTCCTCGAGTCGCGTAGCGAAGATTTACGTATCCCGCTTTGGTCAATGGAGGACGGGCGTCCCCCTGTCTCCCCGGGATTACGATCGTAACCGTAGAAATCCCTTTTCTCGTCCGTCTGGACAACCCAATGCAGTACAAATTCTAGGGAGCACTATTTTCCGGACAGGGAAGGCTTATGCTTACGACAGAAGAGGGCATGCCGCAACCCGAAGATGACAAAACGGCCCAACCGTCCGTACTGATTCGCGCGGACGAGATTCAGGACCAGATTCAGAAGCTTTCCGGGCGCGACCTTCAGCTCTGGTCCATCGGAATACTGGTGATTCTGGTGCTTACTTCGGGGCTGTTGGCTCTGATTGTGCCGAACCTGGTGTGGGCGCAGCGGATGGTCCATGTCGAACACTCCTATTTGCCGCAACTTTTTTTCGGCCTGATTTCTCTGGTGCTGCTGTTCAATATTTATCTGCTGTCACAAAAGAAGACCCTCAACAACACGCGCCTGGCATTGATTCGCGAACTGGTGTTGAACGAGCGGCTTGAAAGTCTGTCGCTCATCGATCCTCTGACACAACTTCTGAATCGCCGGGCGTTGAACGAACTGGTGCCTAGGGAAGTTGCGCGCGCCAACCGCCTGGGCAACAGTCTGACTTTTATGGCAATTGATCTGAACGGGTTTGCTGCTATAAGTTCCAAGTTCGGTGCACTTGAAGGCGATAAGGTCTTACTCGAATTTTCCAAGATACTGAGGACCGTTTTCCGCGGCGCCGACCTGGCCTTTCGCCAGGGCGGAGACCAGTTCCTGATCATGATGCCGGACACCACGGAGGAGCAGGCCGACCATCCGGTACAGAGAATTCTCCGGGACGTCGACCAGTGGAATCTGGCTAGCAAAAAAGGCTACGAGGTCTCGTTCACCTGGGCCCTCGCTCCCTACGTCACCGGGTCGGACGCCGAAGACGTCCTACGCACCAT
Organism: Terriglobia bacterium; assembly: GCA_963795245.1. Classification (GTDB taxonomy): domain Bacteria; phylum Acidobacteriota; class Terriglobia; order Terriglobales; family Acidobacteriaceae; genus JAIQFF01. The sequence goes on from CAWCHA010000005.1 coordinate 334,534, forward strand.
CGATCGCAAGATGTATTCCAAGAAGCACAACCTGGTGCCGGTGTTTTAGAGCGTTCCTTAGTGGTGACTTGGATTACGCCCTGTGCTAAGCCACTATTCATCGGGAGATTCAGGCTGTGCGCTTTCGTGTTGCATGCTTTCTCCGTCGTCTCCTGCTGCCTGTGCTCGCGCTGAGCGCAATTCCCGTGGCCTTCGCCGGCGACGCTCCCTGGATTGAAGTCAAGTCCCCGCATTTTTCCGTGGTGACCGATGCTGGCGAAAAGCGTGGACGCGAAACCGCGATGCGCTTCGAGCAGATGCGGGCTGTCTTCGAGACTTTGCTCACCAAGGCGAACGTGAATATTCCCGTGCCGCTCCAGATTGTTGCCTTTCGCAATTCCAAAGAGTTTCGCCAGTTTGTGCCCTTATGGAATGGAAAGCCAGTGGACCTGGCGGGGCTTTTTCAGGGAGGAGAAGATCGCAGCTTCATCATGCTCGACATGTCCACCGAGAACCCGTGGGTCGTAGTATTCCACGAGTATGCCCACCAGTTGATGGATGGCGTCCTCACCGCGAGAGTCGATCCGTGGTTTGAAGAGGGTTTTGCCGAATACTTCTCCAGCATCGAGGTCGATAGCAAAGAGGCCCGGGTCGGGAAGATTCCGGAAGATGAGTACCTGGTCCTGCAGCAGCAAGGCATGATGAAGGTCAGCGACCTTCTCCGGGTGCAGCAGAATTCCTCCACGTACAACGAAAATGGCAGTCACCGCACCGTCTTCTATGCCGAATCGGGTATCGTCGTGCACTATCTCTACGACAACAACCTGATTCCCCAACTGTCGAAGTATTTTGTACTAAAGATCGACCAGAATGTTCCGGTCGAGAATGCCATCCAGCAAAGCCTCGGCATGAGTGCGGCAGCCTTCGATAAAGTTCTGCATAACTATGTCAGCAGTGGACGGTTCAAGTATTTTCCTATGCCGAAGCCGGCGAACATCGTGAGCAGCGAGTATGCGATGCGGCCGCTCAGTCCGGCGGACAGTGGCGCTGTGATGGCCGATCTCCACCTGCACTCCCGCGATTACCAGGAGAAAGCGATGGCGGAATTTCAGGATATTCTGAAAATTGATCCGAACAACGCCGCGGCGACCCGTGGCCTGGGATACGCCTATCTGCAAAAGCGGGATTATTCGCACGCGGCCGAATTCTTCAAGCGCTCGGCGCAAGCCGACTCCAGAGATCCGCGGGTTCATTATTATTCGGCACTGATGATGAGCCGCGAGGGGGATTTCGCCGACCAAAGCGAGCTTCCGGAAATGATCAAGCACCTGGAAACTGCCATCGCACTTGACCCAAATTTTGCCGACCCCTACAGCCTGCTGGCATTTGCCCAGAGCCGCGCGGGCGACCCAGCCAAGGGATTGGTCACAATGCAGAAGGCGGTGGCTCTGAGCCCGCGCAACGAAAGTTATCAGTTCAATCTGGCCCAGATGTACCTCAATAACCGGCAAGCCGATCCGGCGATTACGATCTTGCGACGCCTGGCTCGGAACGGGAGCTCGGAAATTACAGAAAGAGCCCAGGGAACGCTGCAGCAGGCTTTGCAGTACAAGGCTGCGATGCTACAGAACCAGGGTATGGGGATCGCACCGGGAAGCGGACCGGCCAGCGACGAGGAGGCGTCGGCTGGAGGCTCTGTACGGATCAAAAGCTCACAGGAAACCCAGAACGTGCACCCGATGCCCAGTCAAACGCCTCCCGGTTTTCTGAAAGGCACAATCGTGAGCGTCGACTGCTCGACGCCGCCCAATGCGACATTGAACGTTCTTTCCGGCAGTAAGACGTGGAAGATGCAAGTGCCCGACAGTAAGCATGTATTGCTGATCGGAGCCGATACGTTTTCCTGCTCATGGAACAAGCAGAAGGTCGCGCTCAACTATCGCGAAACAGGCGCGGGCGAGGGGCGTGTGGTTTCGATTGAAGTTCAGTAGGACTCGGTGCAACACCGAGACTTGACACCCGGCTAGCCACTGCATCATCCACTTGCCGGCAGGTGAATTCCTTTACGCCGTCACCGCAGAGGCGGTCTTGACCAAGGCACAACGTGCGGCGCCCAACAGGGCGATCCGGTCGTTGGTGATGACCTTGACCGGCATTGCCTCGAGCAGGGCCTGCATTCTGCCTTTACCGGTGAAAGCCTGCATAAACAACGGTCCGGAGAGTTTCGAAAGCATTTTGGGGGCGATGCCGCCGCCCAGATAAATTCCGCCTGTGGATAGGATCTTAAGCGCGAGGTTGCCCGCTTCAGCTCCGTAAACCGAGACGAACATATCCACGGCCTGTTCGCACAGCGCGCATTTGCTGTCGATGCCGGCGCGTGAAATTGCCGCCGCCGGGTCCGAAGTCGCCATTTCGTCGGTGAGCCACTGTGGAGGCGAGCCGCGTTTGGTGTCGCGCAAGAAATTAAAAACGTTAACCAGTCCCGGCCCGGAGACGATCCGCTCGAAGCTCACATGCCCGAATCGGAGATGAAGGTAATTGAAGAGTTCAACTTCCAACTCGGTGCGTGGAGCGAAGTCCGCGTGGCCGCCTTCGCAGGCGAAGACGTGGTGCTTGGTTCCATCCCAGTACATCCCGGCTTCTCCGAGCCCGGTTCCGGCGGCGATCACTGCCTGATTGCCGACCGGCTGTCCCTTGACCTGGTTGAGCGTGACCACGTCTTTCGCGTCCAGCGCCGGAATGCCCCAGGCATTGGCTTCGAGGTCGTTAATCAAAAACGCTTTCGTGATCTTAAGTTCATCCGCCAGACGCTTGGACTCGATGATCCAGGGAAGATTGGAGGCTTCCACCCGGCCGTTGCGCACCGGGCCGGCGACACCGAAGCAGGCGGTGTCGGGATGCAGGTTCGACGTGTCCACGAACTTGGCCACGATCTCGTCCAGGCCTGAATACTCGCGGCTGGGGAACACGGAAGCAGAAACCAGGCTGAAATGGCCATCGATGGCATCGAAGAATGCCAGCCGAGCATGGGTACCTCCGATGTCGCCTGCCAAAATCATTTCTCGAAGTCCCTCCAGTGGCGGCCGTCCCGTTCCAGCAGGTCTTCGGCCTCTTTGGGGCCCCAGGTGCCGGCGGCGTAGTTGGGAAAATTGCGCGGGGGCAAAGCTTTCCAGACGTCGAGCACCGGGCTGACGACGCACCATCCGGCTTCGACCATGTCCGCGCGCTGGAACAGTGTGGCGTCGCCGATCATGCAGTCGTGCAGCAGGCGTTCATAGCCTGTGCTGGGCATTTTCCCGAAATAGTCGGAATATTCGAAATTCATGTTGACCGCGCCCAACCGCATGGCAGGTCCGGGGACCTTGGCGGCGAAACGCAGCGAAATACCTTCTTCCGGCTGGATGTGCAGCACCAACTGATTGGGCATCAGGTTTTCCACCGGCGTGTCGCGGAACAAAACAAAGGGCGCGCGCCGGAACTGGATGACGATGCTGGTGCTGCGGCTCGGAAGATGTTTCCCGGTGCGCAGGTAGAAGGGAACGTCCGCCCATCGCCAGTTATCGATCATCAGCTTCATGGCGACGAAGGTTTCAGTCTTCGAATCCGGGGGCACGCCTTGCTCGCTGCGGTACGCGGGCGCGCGCGCGCCGTCCACGATGCCCTCGCCGTACTGGCCGCGGACCGTCCGGGTCAGCACGTCTTCCGAGCTCATGGGTTGGATGGCTTGCAGAATCTTGCCTTGCTCGTCGCGGACTGCATCGGCGCGGAATGAAACCGGCGGTTCCATCGCAGTCAGGCTGATCAACTGCATGATGTGGTTCGGCACCATGTCTTTCAAGGCGCCGGCTTTGTCGTAGTACCCGCCGCGCTTTTCGACGCCGACAGTTTCCGCGACCGAAATCTGTACGTGATCGATATAGCGCCGGTTCCAGATGGGCTCGAAAATTCCGTTGGCGAAACGCAGCGCGATGATGTTCTGGACAGTTTCCTTCCCCAGATAGTGGTCGATGCGGTAGATCTGTTTTTCGCTGGCTACACTCAACAGCTGTTTGTTCAACAAGCGCGCGGATTCGAGATCATGTCCGAAAGGCTTTTCGATGACTACTCGCCGCCAGTGCTGGCCGTCTTCCTGCATCAGCCCAGCCCCGGCCAATTGTTCGACCGTCGGGCCGAAAAACTCAGCCGCCGTGGCCAGGTAGTACATGTGATTGCCGTGAGTGGAATGATCTTTGTCCACCTGGTCGAGCATGTCTTTCAATCGGGGATAAAGCGTCTTGTCCCCCATGTCGCCGCTCAGGTAATACATGCGGCGCACGAACCATTCCCACACCTCGGGATCGACTTTGTCGGTGGCGAATTGCTGTATGTCGTCCGAGGATTTCTTGCGGAAGTCTTCCGTGGAGAGAGGGGCGCGCGCGATTCCGATGACAGCGAATTCGCGGGAAAGCAAATCGTTTTTCGCGAGATTGTAAAGCGCGGGAATAAGCTTGCGGCGGGTCAAGTCGCCGCTCGCGCCAAAAATCACCATGGCACACGGATCGCCAAGCTTGCCGATCCGTTGCGTCTCTATCGACGGCGTAATTTCATTCTGGACCATGACTATTTCCCGGCCGGTTTCTGTTCGATGTGACCACCGAACTGCTGACGCATTGCGGACAGCATTTTTTCCGCGAACGTATGCACCTGCCGTGACCGGAAGCGGGTATAAAGAGCTGCGGAAAGGACATCGCAGGGAACGGCTTCGTCGATGGCAGCCTGTATGGTCCATCGGCCTTCGCCAGAATCCTGCACGAAGCCGGTGTACTCGGCCAACGTGGGATTTTCCGCCAGGGCGATCGCCGTCAGATCGAGCAGCCACGAACTCACCACGCTGCCACGCCGCCAGACTTCGGCAATATCGGGCAGGTTCAGGTCATAGCGATGCTCTTCCGGAACCTCGTTGCTGGTGGCATTGCGAAAGATGTCAAAGCCTTCGGCGTAAGCCTGCATCAGTCCGTATTCGATTCCGTTGTGCACCATCTTGACGAAGTGTCCTGCGCCGGCGGGGCCGCAGTGGATGTAACCTTCCTCGGCGGTTCCGGGCATCTTCTCACGGCCGGGAGTGCGAGGAATGTCGCCGCGTCCTGGGGCCAGCGTTTTGAAAATCGGATCGAGTTGCTGGACCACGTCTTTCGGGCCGCCGATCATCATGCAGTAGCCGCGTTCAAGACCCCAGACGCCGCCGCTGGTCCCCACATCGACGTAATGAATTCCTTTTTCCCTGAGCTTGGCAGCACGGCGAACGTCATCCTTGAAATAGGAGTTGCCGCCGTCGATCAGAATGTCGCCTGCCTGCATGCGTTGCGCGAGAGCATCGACGGTCTGTTCCGTCGGGGCTCCGGCTGGAACCATCAGCCATGCAATCTTCGGCTTGCCGAGCTTTCCCACGAAGTCGTCGAGCGAAGAGGAAGCGATCGAGCCCTCGCCCGCCATCTTTTTTACGTTGTCAACGCTGAGATCGGTGACCACGAGTTCGTGTCCACCGCGCATTAGGCGGCGCGTCATGTTCGCGCCCATCTTGCCCAGACCGACCATTCCCAGACGCATAAATCCGCTCCTTATCCAATATTAAATCGTTTCTATAAACACGGCTACTGCTTTCCGTGGTTACAGTCCGAACCAGTGTATTATGCCGGGGCAAAAATCAGGTGAGCACTTGATGAAACGCCGCTGTCAGAAGCAGTCGAGACCAAACTGGGGTGAGCGGAGGCGCCCCCGCCACCTGCCGAGGCCGCGGGGCCTCGGGCAGTTTTCGGGGAGGCTTATTTTCCACTTATTTGGATTTGGAGCTCTTCTCCAGCGCTTCGAACAGTTTGTCGAAAGCCTCGGAGAACGAACGGACGCCGTCATCGGTCAGCTTGTCCGTAACTTCCTTCATCGAGATGCCGACCTTTGCCGCCGTCTCCATGGTCTTGCGGGCTCCTTCGAGATCCTCGGTAAGGCTCTGGCGCGGCTTGCCGTGGTCGCGGAAGGCATCGATGGTGGCGGGAGGAACCGTGTCGACCGTGTCCGGCCCGATCAGTTCTTCGACATAAAGCACGTCGCGGAACGCCGGATTCTTGGTGCTGGTGCTGGCCCAGAGCACACGCTGGGTTTGAGCGCCCTTGGCAGCCAAAGCTTTCCAGCGGGGAGTGCTGAAAATGGCCTGATACTTCTCGTAAGCCTGCTTGCCGTTCGCAATCGCAACTTTCCCCTTGATGCTGTTCAGTTGCTGCTGCTCGGCCGGGTTCCTGGAGGTCTTCAGCCTGGAATCGATGATGGCGTCCACGGCGGAATCGATACGGCTGATGAAGAAACTAGCCACACTCGCGATGCGGCTCACGTCGCCGCCGTTTTTGGCGAATTGCTCCAGGCCCGCAATGTAGGCCTCCGCAACTCTTACATAGACGTCCTGCGCGAAGAGTAGAGTGACGTTGATGTTAATACCTTCGCTAATCGCTTGCTGAATGGCGGGAAGGCCCTCGGCGGTTCCCGGAATTTTGATCATTACATTTTCGCGCCCAACCGATTTCCACAATCTGCGCGCTTCCTCAAGCGAGCCTTTGGTGTCGCGAGCGAGATAAGGGGACACTTCGATGCTGACGTAGCCATCACGCCGCTTCGTGCTTTCATAAACCGGACGGAACAAATCGGCGGCGTCCTGGATATCGCGGATGGCAAGAATCTCGAAACGTCCCTTGGTGTCGAGATCGGTCCGTGGGCGCAGGGAGGCCAGCAGATCGTCATACAGCGTGCTTCCGGTAATGGCCTTTTCAAAGATGGTCGGATTTGACGTCATGCCTCGCACTCCATCTTCCGCGATCAGACGCTTCAGTTCGCCGCCGGTAAGCAGGTCGCGACGGATGTAATCGAGCCAGATCGATTGTCCGAATTTCAGCAGATCGTTGAGAGGGGTGGTAGCTTTGGCGGTATCGAGAACTCCTGTGGATTGCATGTGACCTCTTTTCGTCGCAGTCATCGGTCTTCAGTCGTCAGCGAGAAAAGGCCTTTTCTGACGACTGAGACCGACGACTGACAACTGTTGACTACTTTCCCATTGCCTTTCGGGCAGCCGCGACTACATTTTCCGTCGTGAACCCGAACTTCTTCTGGAGTTCCTTGATCGGCGCCGACGCGCCGAATCGCGTCATTCCCACGACGATGCCGGTAGGGCCAACGTATTGCGACCAGCCAAATGTGGCGGCCTGCTCGACTGCGACCCGCGCCTTTACATTCGGAGGCAGGACCTTGTTTTTGTATTCGTCGCTCTGGGCATCAAAAAGACCCCATGATGGAATACTCACAACGCGCGCTTTCACGCCTTCCGCTTTCAGATGCTCGTAAGCGCTGACGCACAGTGAAACTTCGCTGCCCGTTCCCATCAGGATCACCTCCGGCTTGCCATCGGCCGCATCGGCCAGAATGTACCCTCCCTTGGCAACCCCGGACGCAGCACCGAATTTCGAACGGTCGAAGGTGGGCATGGCCTGCCGGCTCAATACCAGAGCCGCCGGCTCGTGCTTTAGTTGCATGATGACCTTCCACGCCTCGACCACTTCATTCGCATCCCCGGGCCGCATCAGCATCAGGCCGGGCATGGCGCGCAGAGACGCCAGTTGCTCAATGGGTTGATGCGTCGGACCATCCTCGCCCAATCCGATGGAGTCGTGCGTGAAGACATAAATCGTCGGCAATTCCATCAACGCAGCGAGCCGGATGGAGGGCCGCATGTAGTCGCTGAAATTGAAGAAGGTGCCGCCGAACGGCCGGATCTTCGAAACCGCCATACCGTTCAAAGCCGCAGCCATGCCATGCTCGCGCACGCCAAAGTGGAGATTGCGTCCAGCGTAGCTGTCGGCCTGAAAGTCTCCTGCGCCATCGAACTTCAAACGCGTGCGGTCGGAGCCCGCCAGATCGGCCGAGCCGCCCACCAGCCATGGGATATTCTTCGCGATCGCGTTTAATACATTTCCGGAACTCTCGCGAGTGGCAATACCTTTGGCATCGGCAGGAAATGTCGGCAGGTCCTTGTCCCATCCCTCGGGCAATTCGCGCTTCTGCATGGCGTTAATCTGTTTTGCCAGGTCAGGAAATTTCTTGCCGTAGTCGGCGAATAGAGCTTCCCACTTTTGCCGCAACTCGCCGCCCCGCTTGCCGATTCCTTTCTTGAAATTGTCCAGCACCCCGTTCGGGACCAGGAATTTTGCGTCCTCAGGCCAGCCGTAGAATTTTTTGACAAGCCGGACTTCTTCTTCTCCGAGTGGTTCACCGTGAGCGGCGCTGGTGTCCTGTTTATGCGGCGATCCGTAGCCGATATGGCTGTTGACGCGAATCAGCGTCGGACGATCTTTCGTGTTGAGGAAGCCGTTGTAAGCGTCAGCCAGCATCTTCAGATCGTTGGCGTCGGGTACGTGTATTACGTTCCAACCGTAGGCTTCAAAACGCTTGCCCACATCTTCGGTGAACGACACGACCGCCATGCCGTCGAGCGTGACGTGATTCTCGTCGTAGATCCAACAAAGGTTGGAGAGCTTCAGATGTCCAGCAAGTGACGCGGCTTCGCTGGCGACGCCTTCCATCATGTCGCCATCGCCGCACACGGCGTAAACGTTGTAATTGAAAATCTCGAAGCCGGACTGGTTGAAATGTCCCCCGAGCCACTTGCCGGCAATCGCAATGCCCACGCTGTTCGCCACGCCTTGGCCGAGCGGGCCCGTCGTAGTCTCAATGCCTGCGGTCCATCGGTACTCAGGATGTCCCGGGGTCTTGCTGTCGAGCTGACGAAACTTCTTGATGTCGTCCAGCGTGACCGCATACTCGCCCAGGCGCTCGCCTTCCGGATTCACGCCGCGCACCTGCGACAGGTACAGCATGGCGTAGATCAGCATGGATGCATGTCCGTTCGACAGCACGAAGCGGTCGCGATTGGGCCAGATCGGATCTTCAGGGTCGTAGCGCAGGAATTGTTGCCAAAGGGTATAAGTCACCGGCGCCAAAGCCATGGGTGCGCCGGGATGCCCGGAATTTGCTTGCTGCACGCCATCCATCGCCAGGGTTCGAATGGTGTTGATGCACAGCGTTTCCAGTTCTTGGCCGGTGGCCAAAGTCTGCTCGATCGTTGCCATGAGAAAACTCTCCCTTTGGAGGGTGCGTCATTAATGAATGGATACGAGTTTCAGTCTATCAATTTCTCGTGACCCTTGCTGTCGGGGATTTCGGGTAGCAAATTGGAGGATGAAGGGTATCGGAAAGGGCCATAGCGGGTGAAACCGCTCGGTAGTCCCAGTCGAGCGAAGATGGACAATGTTCTAACCAGAACTGCGGAGCGGTGCTCCTCGGGACGACCGAGGGCGGTTGTCCCGACGTAGTTTCTGGAGATTAGCTGGATGGAGTGAACTAGCGCTTCAACCGTGCCAGATATCCGTGTTCGCTGTTGTAGCCCTTGGTCGTACTTTCCACGAACTTCAGGAAATGGCGAAGGCTTTCCCGTTCGGTCGGTTCGAGATCGGCGAATTTAATTCGGACCCCGAACGACGGACTGCTCTTGGTAACAATACCGGTGAGAATCAGTCCCTTGATCCATATCTTGCCATTGGCCAGCCAAAGTCCGATTTCCACGGAGACTCCCGAGGGTACGGGGGTGGCGGTTTCGACGAAGCATCCGCCCATGCTGGTGTTGGAGAGATTTCCCCAGACCGGGACCGCGGAGTTCCCCAGTCGCAACTCGACCGCTACGAAACATCGCATGCGAGCGTGACGGCGGCGGTCTTCGCCCCAGGTCGGTGTAAAGATGTCAGGTTCAAACGGCGGACTTGCTGCCGGGCTGGTCGCAACCGGGGCAGGCGGCGCGGTTTCCACCGGACGGGATGCTTCAGGTGCGGCCGCCGCAGCCGCCCTCGGAGCGGCGGCAATCGGACTGATTCCGCTCTTGATGTTACGCATGGCTTCGAGCAGAACCTGATCACGCTTCTCGGCCGGGGCTTCGCGATAAATCTGGAGCAGGTCGCCGAGATGGCTCACTAAAGCCGGATCGGTCAGAAGCTGTGTCCAATCCGCACCAGTGCCGGAATACTTAGGGTCATTCATGAGATACGCAATATTCCCCAAACTTTGGTGATGGGCACCATCAGATTGAAGCAGGATCGGCTTCTGAACAAGATGACTAAGGTCACTCATGGCCGGCGATCCGGGTCGTGCAGCGCCACCGTCCAGGCCCGAATGTAGCGGCCGTACGCTTAATCCCAATACCCGATTTCCAGCAGCGAGTCGTAATTCCACATGGCTTCCTTTACGTGCTTTGCGAAACCCTTTGCGAACTTTGCGGTTAAAGATTTTGTCTTTCCAGGATGGCTGGCGAGATCGGCGTTTCTTACCCCAATGCGTTAAATCTTCTCCTTCGAGGACACTTCCAGGTGCATGGTTCCAAACACGAGGCTGGCTCATCTATAAACAGAAGAAGGAGCAGGGAAGCAGACCGCAGGCGCTCGATTCGCCGCCAAAACATTTTCGCCGATTGAGTGTTCTGAGACGCGCGCAGCGACAATGTTTACCATCTAGATATAATAAGAGTGTAATCGAGAGTCGAAGCGCAGATGCTCTGAGAGCCCGCTCCAACCCGTAACCTTGGCGTCACGTGAAGTGGCTATTGAGACAAAATGACAACAGCCCACCAACATCCGCTGGAAAAGATCCTCGAAAGCCGGATCGCCATCATTGATGGAGCGATGGGCACCACCATCCGCACCTACGGGATGAAGGAGTCTGACATCCGGGGAGAGCGCTTCAAAGATTCGACGAAGGACCTGCTGAACAATGGCGACCTCTTTTCCTTGACGCACCCGAAGATGATAGGCGACATACATCGCCGGTTTCTGGAAGCCGGAGCGGACATTATCGAGACCAATACATTCGGCGCGACCAGCATCACACAGAGCGAGTTTTTTGTGGACGATCCGCGCGAGCGTGGTGGGCGAAAAGATCCAGAGTTCTATCAGAAGATCGTCGACAATCCCTTTCTGGGCAGTCTGGCTTCCGAGATCAATGAGAAGTCCGCGCAGCAGTGCCGGGAATGGGCTGATCGTGTCGGCAGCGCGACCGGACGCCAGCGTTTCGTTGCGGGGGCGATTGGGCCGCTCACCGTGTCTCTTTCGAATTCGCCGGATGCCGACGATGCGGGTTTCCGGGTGGTCACCTTCGATCAGGTTAAAACGTCCTACGCGCAACAAGTGCGCGGTTTGATCGCCGGAGGCGCCGATCTTTTGCTGGTCGAGACCATCTTTGATTCGCTCAACGCCAAAGCGGCCCTGGTCGCCATTCGTGAGGTGTTCGATCAGGACGGCAAGAGTCTTCCGGTGATGATCTCGGCAGCCGTGGGGCGTGGCGGCGAGACCATGATCTCCGCACAGACAACTGAGGCGTTCTGGAACGCGGTGTCGCATGTGAAGCCGCTGTCGGTGGGGCTTAATTGCTCTCTCGGCCCGGATTTGATGTATCCGTTCCTGAGCGACCTCTCGGAGAAAGCGAACGTTGCCATCTCGTGCTACCCCAATGCCGGTTTGCCGAATCCGCTTTCACCAACCGGATTTGATCTCGAACCGGCGGATATGGCTCGCTATCTCGGGGAGTTTGCGCGCGGCGGGCTACTTAACATTGCCGGTGGTTGCTGCGGCAACACACCCGAACATATTGCGGCGATCGCTAAAACCCTGGAAGGCCTGCCTCCGCGAGAACTGAGGGTAGCCCAGTGACATTGGACGCAGACCAGCCAGCGACAGCCACAGAGAGCGTCGAGGCGAAGCCCCTTCGTCTGTCGGGATCGCAGCCCTTCACGCAACAACCCGGCGTCTACATCATGATCGGCGAGCGGACCAACGTGGCCGGCTCGCCCAAGTTCGCGAAACTGGTCAAGCAGGGCAAATTTGAAGAGGCCGTCAGTATCGCCCGGCAGCAAGTCGAGAATGGCGCGAATGTCCTCGACATCTGCATGGACGAGGGCATGATCGACGGCGTTGCGGCGATGACCCGCTTCCTGCAGTTGCTTGGCACCGAACCCGAAGTGGCCAAGGTGCCCTTCATGATCGATTCCTCAAAATGGGAGGTCATCGAGGCTGGACTGAAGTGTTTGCAGGGAAAGGGAATCGTTAATTCGATCTCGCTGAAAGAGGGAGAAGAGAAGTTTCGCAGGAACGCGGCTGCGGTACACAAATATGGCGCAGCCGTGGTGGTGATGGCGTTCGACGAAAAAGGCCAGGCCGCTACGTACGAAGAGAAGATCCGGATCTGCGAGCGCGCTTATCGAATCCTGGTCGATGAGGTGGGTTTCCCGCCCGAAGATATTATCTTCGATCCTAATATCCTGACTGTCGCGACGGGCATGGAGGAGCACAACAACTACGCAGTGGATTACATCAGCGCCACGCGCTGGATCAAGGCCAACTTGCCGCATGCGAAGGTAAGCGGAGGGGTTTCGAATATTTCATTCAGTTTTCGTGGCAACAACAAGGTCCGTGAAGCCATGCATTCCGCATTTCTGTATCACGCGATTGCCGCGGGCATGGACATGGGCATCGTGAATGCCGGCATGCTCGAGGTCTACGAAGAGATTGAGCCTGAGCTGAAGGTGCTGGTCGAGGATGTGTTGCTCAATCGCCGTCCCGATGCTACCGAACGACTGGTTGAGCACGGCGAAAGCCTGAAGGGCGAGGGCTCCGTAGTTGGCGAAAAGAAAGCGGAAGAATGGCGCCAGGGCACCGTCGAGGAACGTCTTTCGCACGCGCTGGTCAAGGGCATCGACGCGCACATAGAGACGGACGCCGAGGAAGCTCGCGTCAAGCTGGGTCGGCCTCTACTTGTCATCGAAGGACCGTTGATGGATGGCATGAGTGTAGTAGGCGATCTATTCGGAGCCGGCAAGATGTTCCTGCCCCAGGTGGTGAAGTCGGCCCGGGTGATGAAAAAAGCCGTGGCCTACCTGACGCCATTTATGGAAGCCGAAAAGGCGTCGATGGCTGCTGCCGGTGAAATGGTCAAGGCGCAGGGGAAAATTCTGCTTGCTACGGTGAAGGGTGACGTTCACGACATCGGTAAGAATATTGTTGGCGTGGTTCTCGCCTGCAACAATTACGAAGTAATCGACATGGGGGTGATGGTCGCTTGCGAAAAGATCCTCGACCGCGCCCGGGCGGAGAAGGTCGACGTGATCGGACTGAGCGGCCTGATCACGCCATCTCTTGACGAGATGGTGCATGTAGCGCGTGAGATGGAGCGTCAAAGCTTCAAATTGCCTCTGCTTATCGGAGGGGCGACGACCAGCCGGGCCCACACGGCAGTCAAGATTGCACCACACTATAGCGAGCCTGTGGTCCACGTTCTGGATGCCAGTCGTGCAGTACCCGTGACCAGCAGCCTGTTGAGCGACGACGGCAAGGCGGCGTTTGTGGCCCAGCACCGCTCCGATTATGAGGCGGTCCGCAAGGCTCACTCCGCTCCGCGACAGAAGGGTGTCTCACTCGAGACGGCTCGAACCCGGCGCACCCCGATCGAGTGGCGTGCCGAAGACATTCCTGTACCGGAGTTTACTGGCGTGCGCGTTTTGGACAACTTTCCCTTGGCGACGCTGCGTGAATTCATCGACTGGACTCCGTTCTTCCACACCTGGGAATTGAAGGGCGTTTACCCCCGCATTCTCGAGGACGAGAGGCAGGGTGAGCAGGCGCGGCAGATCTTCGCCGAGGCCAACGCTCTTCTGGATCTGATCATTGAGAAAAACCTGATCACAGCACGTGGCGTGTACGGATTGTTTCCTGCCAACGCCGTGGGCGACGATGTCGAGCTATACACCGATTGCAAACGGGACAAGATGCTTGAGCGGTTCCATTTCCTGCGTCAGCAGGCCAACCGTGAAGGCAGCGAGCCGTGCCGCTCGCTCGCCGATTTCATCGCGCCACCAGAATCCGGGTTGACTGATCATATCGGTGCTTTCGCAGTGACCAGCGGCATCCGTCTTAAAGAACTGTGCGACCGCTTCAAAGCCGAGAACGACGATTACAACGCGATCATGGCGGAGGCCATCGCCGATCGCCTGGCCGAAGCATTTGCCGAATGCCTGCACAAACGGGTCCGGGAAGAATGGGGCTACGGTCGAGAGGAAGGCCTGAGCATCGCCGATCTCGTCCAGGAGAAGTATCGCGGCATCCGGCCGGCTGCGGGTTACCCCGCCTGCCCTGACCACACTGAGAAGGGCACGCTTTGGCGCCTGCTCGATGTGCAGGCGAACACGGGAATGCAGATCACCGAGTCATTCGCGATGTGGCCCGGATCGAGCGTGAGCGGTCTCTACTTCGCGCATCCGGAGTCGCGCTATTTCAGCCTCGGCAAGATCGAACACGACCAGGTCGTCGATTATCACGAACGCAAAGGGATGAGCGTGGCGGAAGTTGAACGATGGCTCGGCCCAAACCTGAATTACGACCCCGCGAAATAGTAGTAGGGTAATGTGGGCGCGAGCGTCCTCGCTCGTGCGGCAGGGGCAATGTCCTGTGGACGATTGAGCGGGCGAAGAAAGAGCGAGCGCGAGCGGAACGCCTCGCGCCTACAGTTCCTGAAGCCGATACGCTAGTGGGCACAAATCAGGAACTTCGAAGAAATTCCAAAATTCCCACCGCATTCTGCACATCCAGAAGTGATTGAAGCGAAAGGGGGAAAATGGTGCGCCCGGAGAGATTCGAACTCCCGACCTATTGCTCCGGAGGCAATCGCTCTATCCATCTGAGCTACGGGCGCGCTGATTCAGTTTACATCCCGCGGTTGCGTGCAGCAATCGTGACGGTCTGGTCGCTCAGTTTGGATGTCCGCCCTGGGTGAAAGGAGTCGTCCTGAACTTGCGAAGGATCTTGCGCGATGCGGTTAGGCCTTACCATACTGATCGTGCGGTACACGCTGGATCCTTCACGATTAAAGTCGTTCAGGATCATGCCAAATCTAAGCTTTTTCAAACGGAATCGTTACGGAGAATTCGGTGAGGTCGGTATGCCAAGCGCAGTTCGGCCTCAGCCGTTGCAGAAATCAAGAGTCAGGCAAGTTGAGGGATGCTGGTTAGTAGCGGCCTCGGCCACCACCGCCACCGCCGCCTCGGCCACCGCGGTCTCTTCCACCACCACCACCGCCTCCGCCACCACCGCGCTCCACCTTCGGACGGGCTTCGTTGACGTTGAGCGTGCGGCCGCCCACCTGGGTGCCGTTCAAAGCGGCGATAGCTTTGTCGCCTTCTTCCGCGTTAGTCATTTCCACGAAACCGAATCCGCGGGAACGCCCCGTATCACGATCGGTCATGATGCTGACCCGGTCGACCTGCCCATGCGCCTCGAACATTTGCCGCAGCTCTTCTTCTGAAGTATTGAAGTCGAGGTTCCCAACGAAGATATTCTTCAAGCGAGTGCCCTCTAAGTGAGCTATCTGAGAGTGCTGACTTCGGCGAAAAGTAGGGGCTGGTTGGCCGTCTTGCAGCCGGAGCAGGGTACAGTCAAATGCGTGGGGAAGTATAGCAGGTCTGTTGGGGATGGGCAGTGAATCGTGAAAGCTCTAAAAACCGCAGCAAAAATGCTACGATTCGCGTTCTTTGCTCTCCGGATCAGTACTGGTCCACCTTCCAGTATCCTCTGACGATGTCCGAGGTCGACACCGAGCTCTCAAGATCGGAAGTGTAGTCCGAGGGTGTCCCCGTCCTCGTCTCTCCGTTTTGTGGAGAGACAGGGCGAGATTGTGAGCGCTGGCTCAGTGCGGAAAATTGTGCTGACGTTCCCGGACGGGTTTAGTCGGAAAGGATCCAGCGAGTACCACACAATCAGAACGGATGCTGCAAATCCGCATCGCGCCAGATCCTTTGCAAGCTCAGGATGACTTCTTTCATTTGTTAATTATTCTTCTACCGCTACCATCGAGTTTTTCTTGCCGCGCCGGTTGGCTTGCAGGACTTTCTTGCGGAGGCGCAGCGATTTGGGCGTGACTTCGACGTATTCATCGTCGGTGATGAATTCGATGGCCTGCTCGAGATTCAGATTACGGAAGGGAACCAGGCGGATCGCCATATCGGACGTCGACGACCGCATGTTCGTCAATTTCTTTTCGCGCACCACGTTTACGTCGAGGTCGTTGTCCTTGGCGTTCTCACCGACGATCATCCCCTCGTAGACGTCGATGGTGGGGCCGACAAAAAGCTCGCCGCGTTCCTGCAGGTTGTAAAGAGCGTATGGGGTGGTTACGCCGTTGCGGTCAGAGACCAGCGCTCCGGTCAGGCGGTGGGGAATTTCGCCCTGCCACTCGATATAGCCATCGAACAGAGAGTTCATCACGATGGTGCCGCGCGTGTCGGTGAGCAATTGGCTGCGGAGTCCGATCAATCCACGGCTGGGGACGCGAAACTCGATGCGCACGCGCCCGTATCCGTGATTGTGCATGTTCAAAACTTCGCTTTTGCGCACGCCCAGCTGTTCCATCACTACGCCGACAAACTCCTCCGGAACGTCGACCGTCAACTTCTCGATCGGTTCCATCAGCTTGCCGTCGACGCGCTTGGTGACAATTTCGGGCTTGCCGACCATCAGTTCGAATCCTTCGCGCCGCATCATTTCGATCAGGATGGAAAGTTGCAGTTCGCCGCGTCCCATGACGACGAAAGAATCCGTGGTGTCGGTGTCTTCGACGCGCAGGGAGACGTTGGTCAATAATTCCTTCTGCAGACGTTCGCGAAGGTTTCTGGATGTTACATACGTGCCCTCGCGACCGGCGAATGGCGAGGTGTTGACCGTGAACAGCATGGCGATGGTGGGCTCATCGATCGCAATGTGGGGCAACGGCGAGGGATTCTCGGCGTCTGTGATGGTTTCACCGATGGTGATGCCTTCCACGCCCGCGACCGCAATGATGTCTCCCAGCGAGGTCTCGGTGACGTCGACTCGCTTTAGTCCAGAGAATGAAAACAGCTTGGTGATCTTTGTTTTGTGTAACGAACCATCCAGCCTTGCGATTCCGACATCTTCGCCGGTACGCATGGTGCCGTTGAAGACGCGAGCAATGGCGAGGCGTCCCAGATAGTCGCTGTAGTCTAGATTGGCTACCAGGATTTGCAGCGGCCCTGCTGGATCGCCTTTTGGTGCGGGGGTGGTTTTTACGATAGCCTCGAACAGCGGCTGCAAATTCTCGCCGCCGCCTTTGATGTCCGCCGACGCGGTACCAATCTTCGCGTTGGTATAGAGAACCGGGAAGTCGATTTGATCTTCTTTGGCGTCGAGGTCGATGAACAGGTCGTAGACCTCGTTCAACACTTCCTGGGGACGCGCATCCGAGCGGTCAATCTTATTGATGACGAGGATCGGAGGCAGGTGAGCTTCGAGCGCCTTGCTCAGGACATAGCGAGTCTGCGGCAGCGGGCCTTCGCTGGCGTCGACCAGCAGCATCACACCGTCGACCATCTTGAGGGCGCGTTCTACCTCACCTCCAAAGTCGCTGTGGCCGGGCGTGTCTACGATGTTGATTTTTACGTCGTGATAGAAGATGGCCGTATTTTTGGCCAGAATCGTGATGCCACGCTCACGCTCCAGATCGTTGGAGTCCATGACCCGCTCGACCAGGTGTTCGTTGGCGCGGAATGTGCCGCTTTGGCGAAGCATGGCGTCCACCAGGGTGGTCTTGCCGTGGTCAACGTGCGCGATAATTGCGATGTTGCGAATGTTTGAATTCAAAAGTCAGTTGCCTTCCTGAGGCTCACAAATACAGCTCTGCTACTACTTTACTATGTATTTACGGTTCCGCAGCGAGGGAGTTTCCAGGTTGCGCCGGCGTCCCGCCGGCTGGCGGGCAGGCGTCTCGCCTGCCCATTCTGCAACTTTAATCTTTAGGACAGGCTGGGTCATACACAAGCTGAGAAGGCGAGACGCCCTCAGGACAGCCGGCGGGACGCCGGCGCTATAACACCAGGTCAGTTTCGGCTTTTGCCCTCAGCCGGTACCAGGTCACGATTGCTAACAGTGAGAACACAAAGATGATGGTGGAAATCGCATTGATTTCCGGTGTGATGCCGCGGCGTAAACGTCCCCAAATTTCGAGTGGCAGAGTATTGTCGCGGCCGATCAGGAAAAAGCTGACGGCGATTTCGTCCATGGATAGAGTGAAGATCAACAGCGCCGCGCCGATGATTGACAGCCGAAGGTTGGGAAGAGTCACGCGCAAGAACGTCTGCCAGTAGTTCGCGCCCAGGTCGAGCGAGGCTTCTTCCTGCGCGCGATCGAGTTTCTGTAAACCGGCGAAAACTTCAGTGGTCGCAACTGAGATCAGGGCGGTGCCATGGCCCAGAATAATGGTCAGCAGGCTCAGCTTTACATGGCCTCGCCTGAAACAACATGAGCAGCGAGAGTCCGGTGATGATGCCGGGCAGGATCAGCGGCAAAAGTACGAGACGCCGGAACAGCACCTTGCCTGGGAAGTTGGCGCGATCAAGCGCGAGCGCCGCGGGAATACCAAAGGTCAGTGAGATCGCCATCGCTGCAAGCGCAACCAGCAGGCTGTTCAGGACAGAATTCCAGATGGCATCGTCGGCAAAGAGGATGCGGTACCAGTTCAGGGTCAAGTTCCTGGGCGGAAATCCGCCGACGCCCGCCCCGTTGAACGAATAGATAATGAGCGTAACGATGGGAAGATAGAGAAAGCTGAAGACCACAATGGCGTGCCAGGGGAGCCATCGCGAAGTTGGTACGGTGCTCTTCATCGGAAGCTCCATTTCTTTTCCAGACTTTCCGAGAGAAACAGCAGAGCAAGCACCAGCGCCAGCATGCAGAACGAGATGGCGGCGCCGAGCGGCCAGTTGTAGGCCGCTCCGAACAGGCTTACCACGATGTTCGAAATCATGATGCCGCTGGGGCCGCCCAGGAGCAGCGGAGCGAGAAAATCGCCGAGGCTGAGCACGAAGGCAAACGTTGCCCCAGCCAGAACGCCGGGAAGCGAAAGCGGAAAAATAACTCTCCAGAATGTCTGAACCGGAGACGCTCCTAAATCGTGCGAGGCTTCCACCAAGTTGCGCGGAATGTGTTCGAGCGCCGCGTAAATCGGCAGAATCGTGAACGGCGTGTAGATATGCGTGAGGGTCAACACGACCGCAAACGGGCTATACAAGAGGAAATCCAGGGGATGGCGCGTCAGGTGCACATATTGCAGCAGCGTATTGAGAACGCCGTCACTCCCGAGTATGGTCTTCCATGCGTAAGCCCGCACCAGGTAGCTGACCCACAGCGGGATGATCACCAACTGATACAACAGATCTTTTCTCGTCGCGTAAAACGAAAGGAAGTACGCCAGAGGATAGCCGAGCAGCAGAGAGAAAACAGTTACACGGGCGGCGATCCACATCGAGCGCAGCAGAGTTTGCCAGTAGACATTCATCTGTAGCAGTTGGCGGTAATTCTCCAGGGTCCAGGTGTGAACGATGGTTTGCGATGACGATACTGACCAGAAGCTGTAGCAGAAAAGCAGAGCGTAGGGAACGAGGAGGAACACAGCCACCCAAACGAGTGGCGGCACCGTGATCGCGGCTCGGTAAGCGCGGGAGAACATAAAATCTAAGTGCAAAGGCGGCGGGCAAGAGTGTCCGCTCCACACATTCAGGTCCTTTCGTCGCCCCGTGTCTCCGACGCTCGAACCGGCACTGCATCTGCCGGCGAGAACTCGAGGTCCACCTCTCCGTTCCAATTTTCCTGGCTCGCGGCACGCACGGAGAGCAGCAGTCCGCCGCCGCATTCGATCTGAAGCAGTTCGGTGGCCCCATGAAATGCCTGGCGCAGAATCTTGCCGCGAACCCGCACCGCTGTATCATCACTGGTCGTGTCCGCCAGGCGAATATTTTCGGGACGCAGCGAGAAGAGGCCGGGACCGTCACGCAAACCGGTTCGCCAGGACAGAGATTGGCAATGCGCGATGCCGTCTTTTACTTCACCGCTGAGCAGGTTGGTGTGGCCGATAAACTGTGCCGTGTAGCCAGTTGCCGGCCGATTGTAGATCTCCCGCGGAGACGCGATCTGTTCCAACACGCCGGAGCGCAACAGCGCGATGCGATCCGACATGACCATGGCTTCTTCCTGATCATGCGTGACAAAAACGAATGAGATTCCGACTTCACGCTGCAGGGATTTCAATTCGACCTGCATCTGGCGGCGCAGGTTGGCATCGAGGGCGGAGAGAGGTTCGTCCAACAGGAGCAGCCGGGGACGGTTCACGAGCGCCCGAGCCAGAGCGATACGTTGCTGCTGTCCACCGCTAATCTTGGAGGGCTTCGACGCAGCATTCGCGGTCATCTTCACCATGTCGAGCGCTTGTTCCACGCGAGTCTTAACTTCCTGTTTGGGCAGCCGGGCGATCTTTAGTCCGTAGCCAACGTTTTCCGCGACTGTCAAATGGGGGAACAAGGCATAGTTCTGGAAGACGGTGTTGACGCGGCGCCGGTAGGGCGGCAAATTGTCCAAGCGCTCGCCACCCATGAAAATCTCGCCCGAGGATGCAGACTCGAAACCGGCGATGATCCGTAACAAGGTCGTCTTGCCCGATCCACTCTCGCCCAGGATGGTAAGGAACTCTCCCTCCGCGACCTGGAGAGAGATGTCACGTAGCACCACGTTCTTTCCGAATGACTTGGCAACATCGCAAATATCGAGCAGCGTTGCTGTCGAAGAAGAAGTTGCAGAGGTCGTGGTTTCGCTTGTCGTCGCCAATATTGCTCTCAGAGAACTCTTTAGGTTGCCCCACCCTTGTCTCTCCGTTTTTTGGAGAGACAGGGTGGGTGTTTTGCTCTCCCGCCCTGTCGTTCCAAAAAATGGAACGACGAGGACAGGGCACCCGTTATTGTGCGGCTTTTACTTCGTTCCAGATTTCGTTGTACTTCGCGCGGCGCTCCACGTTTTGCCAGAAGTACAGGTGCTTCTGATAGTTGTCCACGTCGTCGAGATGCAGACCCTTGATCTCCTCTGGCGTCATGAATTGCGCCGCTTGCGGATTTGCTGGAGTGTAACCGGTGATGTCCGTCACCTTCTTCTGCGTCTGCGCCTCAATCATGTACTCCAGGAATTTCTGTGCCAGCTCTTTGTTCTCACTGCCCGCGGTGACCATCAGGTGATCGATCCAGCCCGTCGTGTTTTCTTTGGGAATAGTCTCGCCGACAGGAAAATTGATCTTGCGGAGTTGGTTGGTCATCAGCGGCCAACCCATGGCCGCGACCACCTCGTGATTCTGGAAGAGGTTCGTCAGTTCGCCTCCGGTCGACCACATCTTGCGAATGTTGGGCTTCAGTTCGAGCAGCTTCTTTTTGACGGCGTCGAGTTGCTCGTCGGTCAGGTTATAGAGCTGTGATGGGTCGGGTTTGTCATATCCGAGAATCTGCGCTGCAACGTAGACAGTCGAAAGATCGTCCCAGACGGAAATTTTTCCGCGATATTTCGGGTCCCAGAGCACTGTCCAGCTCTCCGGAGGCTTGGGAAAAACAGTGGTGTCGTAGATCAGAGGATCGGGGCCCCACATGAAAGGGACGCCGTACACCTGGCCCTTAATGCGAACCAGTGGCAGGGAAGTGAGTTGGGGAGAAAGTTGACCGTAGCTGGGAAGCTGGGCCAGATCGAGCGGCATGGCCAATCCCGCGGCCGCAATGGAGGTCGCGACATCACTTGAAGGCGAGATGATGTCGTAATTTCCGGCACTGCCGCCGCGTAGTTTCGCGACTAACTCATCACTCGATCCCATGTAGGATGCCGAGACTTTGCAGTGATACTTTTCTTCGAAGCCCTGTACGAATGACGGGTCGGCATAGCCTTCCCAAACCAGTAGATTGAGGGTGGGAGCTTTTTTGCCGCAGGAGCCCAGCAGTCCGACAGCAGCCAGCAGTGCAAGTGAAAGTGCGAGACGCCGGATCATTTCTTTATCCCCTTTGCGGCCGCTAGAAGGTGGGCGGCGTGTTGACCCAGAGCACCCAGGTCTCGCTGCGGCCTGGATTTTTCCAGCTATGCGGCGTGGCGCTTTCGAAATAGAAACTGTCGCCCGGTTGGAGATGGTACTCCTCTCCGTCCAGAGAAATCTGCAACTCTCCCTGAAGGATGTAAAGAAATTCCTCTCCTTCATGGTGGTAAGATTCGCCGCTGCCGGATTCAGGAGCGATGCGAAACAGGTGAGGTTCCATGACTGTGTTGCCCCAAGCCAGCAATTCCATGCGGACACCCGGACCCGCTTCGAGCACCTTGCGCTTGTCGGGAGAGACCAGCCGGATGTTCGATTCAGCGGGATCGAAAAAACCGAGAATATTGGTTTTGTAGAATCGCGCCAGCTTGCGCAGCGTCGAAACCGAAGCGCTCATGTGGGAGCGCTCCAATGCGCTGAGAAAGCCCAGTGAAATTCCCACGGCTTTCGCCACCTGGGCCAGCGAGAGCCGCTGACGGGTGCGCAGTTGACGCAAGCGCGAACCGATTCCGTTCTTAGCGCCGTTCGAACCGGATTTCAGCAGGCCATCGCGCTTAAGCAGTTGCACAATCGCGGGAGCGTTCATTCCTCGCACTTTGCGCAGGAAGCGGGCGCGCTTGAGCAGGTTGACGTCCTCGGGTGTGTAGAGGCGATATCTGCTGGCGGTACGCTGCGGACGGGTAAGACCGAGGCTCTCCCAAGAGCGAATCACGGAAGGTGAAACGCCGACCAATCGCGCCACATCACCGATTTTCAAGTAAGGCTTTTGCTCGGCCCGCTTCATGCCCCAGGCGTCCTCTGAATCATTTCCAGATCTGTCGCTGAAGATCCCCGGCACAAATTGTCATCGGAACATCCTATCGATGCGAGCTTCGATGGGTTTTGCGGATGAGCCGTAACGGTATTTTTTTCTTGACAGTCCGTGAACAGTGCCTCTAACCTTGCGCGATTATAGCAAGGTTGGTTTTGTACGCAAGCCTTGCCTTTCGCAAAGTGAAACTTCCACCCGCAGCTCGGAGAACCCCCATGACTTCGTCGACAGCGCGCTGGGCCGCCATTCGGCTGGCCGTTTTGTTTTGTCTCATGTGTCCCACTTTCCTTCTTGCCCAAAGCACGGCCGGCAGAATAGTGGGCCGGGTGGCCGACCCGAGTGGCGCGGTTCTAAGCAACGTAAAGATATCGGTGGTGAACGAAGCCACCGGATCCAGTCGCGAAGCTCTGACCAATGATAACGGTGACTTCACCATGATCGAAGTGCCGCCGGGCAGTTACCGGGTGGAGTTCGAAGAGGCGGGCTTCAAGAAGAATGTTCAGAAGAACGTCATAGTCCAGGTCAATCAGGTAGTCACGCTGAACAGCACCATGCAGCTGGGCGGTACGCAGGAAGTGATTGAAGTGACGGCGGAAGCTCCGCTGGTAGAGACCACCAGCACCCAGATGGGCGCGGTGGTGAACCAGCGCGCAGTCTCGCAGTTGCCCTTGAATGCCCGCGATACCTATCAACTTCTTCAACTGCAACCCGGCGTGCAGTCGCAGACTGGTTCCGATCTTTTCTATGGCAGCGATAACGCCGGCGTGGTTTCGGTGAACGGTGGACGCGGCCGCTCCAACAACTTCAGCGTGAACGGTGGCGATGCCAACGACCAGTTTGCCAACTTGCCCGCCGTCCAGCCCACTCCGGACTCCATCGAAGAGTTTCGCGTCCTGACCAATACTTTCGACGCAGAATATGGACGCAACTCAGGCGCCGTGGTCAACGTCGTGACGAAGTCTGGAACGAATGTCTTTCACGGCAACGTGTATGAATTCTTCCGCAACAAAGTCCTGAACGCCTCAGGCCCGCTGGACATTGAAAAACCTGACTTCAAACAAAACCAGTTCGGCGGGACGTTCGGCGGTCCCATCAAGAAAGACCGAACCTTTTTCTTCGCGTCTTACGAAGGCCGCCGCATCCGGCAAGGCATTTCGTCAGATTCTATTCTGGTGCCAACTGCTGGAGAGCGCAATGGAGACTTCTCTGGCCAGGATCCTTTCAGTGGCGTACTCACCGACCAGACTGTCGCGGATACGTTGAACGCACGCAACGGAGGAGCTTGCGCCACCGCAGTAGCTGCCGCCGGGGGCGTCGCGATCGCTCCCGGAGCCGGATTTTCGGACATCTTTCCCAACAATCAGATTCCCGGCGCTTGCATGGATCCCACATCAGTCGATTTGATGAACCAGTTTGTGCCGGCTGCCAATCATCCTGACGGAACGTTCCAGACCGTTGCCGGTATTCACAGAGATCGCACCGACCAGTTCACGGTAAAGTTCGACCACCGCATTAACGATAAACAAAACTTCTCCGGCTACTATTATTTCAATGACAGCACTTTTTACGACCCCTATTCGCACTTCCAGGCCGGCGGCGCTAGCACGCTGGGTTTCGGCGCCAACACTAAGGAGCGCTATCAGCAGTACAACCTGACGCATAACTGGACCCTCAGCAACAACCTGGTGAACGAAGCACACTTCACGTACTTCCGCGAGGCCCAGGGGAATTTTCTTCACCCGCAGCGCACCAACCTGGTGCAGGATTCCTGTGCGACGGTTGCTGCGGATGCCTGCTTCAGTGACGGTACGGCAAATAACGATACTGGTATTCATCCCCGCCTGGGCGCCAGCCGCGAAGGCGTTCCCTTCGTGGACGTCTCGGGCCTCTTTTCGTACGGCAACAACTTCGAAGGCGAAATTCCGCAGATCGGCAACAGCTTTCAATGGTCGGACAGCTTGAGCTGGGTCAAGGGATCGCACACCATGAAGTTTGGCGGCGATATCCGCCGCATGCGTTTTGATCAGACGCTGTATTACAACGTGAACGGTCTTTACAGTTATTACGGGGGCAGCGCCAACGACGTGGGCAGCGATGATCTGATGCCCAACTATCTCCTCGGTCTGCCCGACAGCTTCAGTCAGGGTTCAGCGCAAACGGAAAATGTGCGCAGCTCGATCTTTGCCGTATTCGCGCAGGACAGCTGGAAGATCAAAAAGAATATAACCCTCAACTACGGTTTGCGTTGGGAGCTGTTCACTCCGCTTACTGACATCAGTCAACACGTCCAGAGCTTCCGTCCTGGACAAGTGAGCACGATCTATCCCTGCCAGTTCACTGATCCGGTCATGACCACGATTTTCCAGAACGCCGGCGTGGCCAATCCGGATTGCGCCAACACCGGCGTTACCCCGACAGGCTTAGTCGTGCCGGGCGACAAGGGTGTGCCAGCCGGCCTGACCAGCACTTACTACAAGACTTTTGCTCCGCGTCTGGGACTGGCATGGAGTCCGGGCGATTCGGGTAAGACCAGCATTCGTGTGGGTTGGGGGCTGTTCTACAACCCGATGGAACAACTTGTGCTGGAGCAGTTCAGCGCCGAGCCTCCGTTCGGCGGCAGCAACATCATCAACGCTCCGCTATTCAACACGCCATACGAGCAGCAGGACGGCACGCAGAAACCCAATCCGTTTAACGGTATCCTCAATCCTACGCGAGGACAGCCGGTCGACTGGGCGCTCTACCGTCCCATCCTGCTCTACGGACAATTCCAGCCGCATCTGCGGACCCAGTATTCCACCCAGTACAACCTGAACATTCAGCGCGAACTAAGCAAAGACGTGGTTCTGCAGGTAGGTTACGTGGGATCGCAGGGCCATCGCCTGCTGGCCAGCCACGATGTGAACTACGGCAACTCGCAGACCTGCCTTGATCTGAACTCCGTTCTCGGCGATGGAACGTGCGGTCAATTCTATGCCGACAGCGCGTTCACGATTCCTGCCGGCACGACTTTGCCGGTTCCGTTCCATTTGCCCTATTCGGCGAATGGCGGCGGCCCCAAAGTCCTTCCTTCGGGGACTACGCTGACCAACGATCTGCAACTGGTCGGGTTGCGGCGGTACTCATCTCCCAATTGCGATCCGCTGACTGGCACAGGTTGTCCGCAGGACGGAACGCCAGTTTTTTCCAGCATCTTTGCCGAAGACACGATTGCCAATTCCAACTACAACTCGTTGCAGGTCTCGCTGGAAAAGCGCTTCTCCAAGGGACTGCAGGCTCAAATGGCCTACACCTATAGCAAGTCGTTCGACCAAGCTTCCAGTTTCGAAGGCGAACTGAATCCGCTCGATCCGCACGGCACTTATTCACTCTCCCAGTTCGATGCCCGTCATCGCCTGGTTCTCAGCTACGTGTGGCAGTTGCCGATTCCGAAATATTCCGGCTTTGCCGGTAAGGTGCTCAGCGACTGGGACATTTCAGGTATCTATACCTATCAGAGCGGCTTCCCGATTCGCATTACCTCGTCCGCCGACAATGAACTGATGTACAGCGCATTCTTCGAATATCCGGGCGAGCCAAATCAATTAGCGCCATTCCACAAGGTTGATCGAAAAACCAGCGGCGGCTACTGGTTTGACCCCAACAGTTTCACCGAGAATGCTTCCGATGACACTCAGCCGCCGTGTTCCGCGGGCGCAACGTTCAATTGCTACGATCCGAGCTTGTTTGGGCAGATCGGAAACGCGAAGCGCACCATCTGCTGCGGGCCGCCAGTCAATAATATCGACTTCGCCGTGCACAAGGTGCTCCCAGTTGGAGAAGGCAAGCGTTTCGAGTTCCGCGCCGAATTTTTTAATCTGTTGAATCACTCGCAATTCAACAATCCGGACGGGAACACAACCGACGGTTCGGATTTTGGTCGAATCACGCGGGCCAAGGAGCCGCGCCAGATTCAGCTGGCGTTGAAGTTCTACTTCTAGCAGGGAAAGCGGTAGAGTAGAGACAGTCTTTAACCCGGGCGGCTTCGGTCGTCCGGGCATTCTAATGGCCGCGATCAGAGCGGCTTGAGCCATTCCTGGAGATCCGATGTACCCCGCACTGCAGAAAGAGCTCGAAACCTTCGAGCGTCGCACCCCGAAGTCCGCCGCTGCTCACAAGAAAAACCTTAAACGCATTCCGCTGGGCGTAGCCAGCAACTACCGCGCGTACGATCCTTATCCGATTTTTGTGAAAGAAGGGTCGGGCAGCAAGTTCCGCGACCTCGACGGCAACGAATACATCGATCACAACCTCTGTTTCGGCGCCATCATGGCGGGACACTGTCATCCAGCGGTAATGAAGGCCGTGGAAAAGCGCCTGAGCACCGGCACCATGTTCGGCATGCCTCACGACATGGAGTGGGAACTGGCCGAAGAAATCTGTAACCGCTTTCCGGTCGAGATGGTGCGCTTCGGCAACAGCGGCACTGAAGCCACCATGCACGCGATCCGGCTGGCTCGCGCCGCTACCGGACGCGACAAAATCGTAAAGTTCGAAGGCGCTTATCACGGTCTGCACGATGCGGCGCTGGTCAGCGTCAAGCCACACGCACCCGACTACGGCGACATCCATGCTCCTACCTCAGTCACCGGTGGACTTGGCGTTCCGAAAGCGTCCTTGGCCAATGTGGTCATTGCGACTTTCAACGACCTGGCCAGCGTCGAACTGCGCTTCAAACAAAATCCCGGCGAGATTGCTGCCATCATTCTGGAGCCGATCCTGATGAACGTTGGTCTGTGCATGCCGCAGGCCGGGTTTCTCCAGGGACTGCGCGACATTGCAACCAAAAACGGTGCATTGCTGATCTTCGACGAAGTGAAGACAGGCGCGAAACTGGGATGGGGCGGCGCGTCCGAATATTTCGGCGTGATGCCGGACATGATCTGCCTGGCGAAATCGATTGGCGGCGGTTTGCCGCTGGCCGCGTTTCTAGCGCACAAATCCGTGATGGACCTGATCTCGGAGCACAAGGTTTTTCATGGCGGCACCTACAACACCAATCCGGTTTCCATGGCTGCGGGCCTGGCTACGTTCCGCGAAGTCCTCACGCGTGAAAATTACGTGCACGTAGACAAACTCAGCAAGAAACTGACTGACGGTTACAGGAAGATCGTCGCCAAGTCGGGATTGCAGGCGTACATCGCCAGCGCCGGAGCCAACGGTGCCTTGATGCTCTATCCCCAGGAAATTCGCAACTATCGCGACTGGGAAGCCGTCGACGTCGATCTGTGGCGGCATTACTGGTTCGCCATGGTCAACCGCGGCGTGATGGCGCAGCCCTACTGGTGGGATGAACAGTGGACCATCTCTGTGCAGCACACCGAGGCCGACATCGACCAGCATCTGTCTGCGTTTGAAGATGTGGCGCCGGCACTGGCCAAGGCGCAGCAAGAGCGCGTCGGAGAAGTAGTGGCAGCAGCCCACTAGGTTTCTTGTACCGCCGGCATCTTGCCGACTGTCGCGAGGGCGTCCCGCCCTCGCAGTGGGGGATGCCCCCACGACGGCCGCCGGGACGGCGGCGCTACGAAAAGCGCTGCGCTACGAAACTCAAAATCGAGGAGCCAGATTGTCCGCAAACGACGCCGACCAGCCTCACCTCAAGCGTGTGCTCGGCCGCGCCGATCTGGTTTTGTTGTTCGTAGTCGCTATCTTCAACCTGAATGTTGTTCCGTCGATTGCGGCCAACGGCGGGGTCACAGTCTGGTTGTGGATCGTGTCGCTGATCCTGTTTTTCTGGCCGCAAGGCATCGCCGTTATCGAATTGGCGCACCGCTATCCCGGAGAAGGTGGTGTCTACTTGTGGGCCAAGGAAGTCTTCGGCGACTTCCACGGTTTTTTGTCGGGCTGGTGTTACTGGACGAACAACATGCTGTACGTCCCGACCGTGATGCTGTATTTCGTCGGCGTCTCGGTCTTTGTTCTCGGTCCGAATCATCAGGCATTGGCGGACAACAAGGCGTTCGCGCTGATAGCGTCGCTATTGCTGCTGGTCATTCTTGTGGTGCTTAATATCGTGGGTCTGGGGGTAGGGAAGTGGGTCAATAATCTGGGCGCGATCGGAACCGGTATTGCCGCCGCCGTATTGATTGGCTTGGGGTTGGTCATCTGGATGCGTTTCGGCACGACTGTAACCGCGGCTGACTTTCGGATCCCGGCCAACCCGCGCTTCGTGCTCAACTCGTTTGGCGTGATTTGTTTCGGACTGGTCGGGCTGGAATTGGCCTCCGTCATGGGAGACGAGATTCAGGATCCCCGGCGTACCTTGCCAGGGGCAGTGGCGTGGGGCGGAGTGCTTTCCGGATTGCTGTACATTGGCGCAACCCTTACCTTGCTGATCGCGGTGAGCAAAGATCAAATCAGCGTGCTGCAAGGGATCGTGCAGGCCGTGGGAAGCATGGCGGAAAGGGTTGGAGCCGGATGGATATTGGCTCCATTTGCTTTGCTGCTGAGTTTTTCGATTGCAGGAATCGGCTCGGCATGGCTGGGAGGCTCGGCGAGAATTCCTTTCGTCGCGGGCCTCGATTCGTACATGCCGGCATGGATGGCGAAAGTGCATCCTCGCTATGCGACCCCGTATGCCGCGCTGATCGTTCATGCCGCGGTTTCGATAGTGCTGATTGTGATGAACTTCATCGGCGCCGGAGTGCAGGAAACGTTTCAGAAGATGCTGTCGCTGGCGGTGGTGCTGCAGTTGATACCTTTTCTGTACATGTTTGCCGCGCTCATCAAGCTAGCGATGAACACTTGTTCAGGGCCAGGACGCTACAGCAAAACGACCTTGATGCTGGCTGGCATCAGCGGCCTGGTGACGACAACGCTGGGAATCGTGCTGGTGTTTTTCCCGGCACAGCAAATCAGTTCGTTATTGTCTTATGAAGTATGGATGTTTGGCGGCACCCTGTTCTTCATTGGATTGGCGGCATTCTTTTTCTACGTATATGGCGGCCGGAAAAAACGTGTGGCCGCGGGCGTCCCGCCCGTGCAGCCGAGCGAAGCTCGGCAGTAACTCGACACCGAAGGAGTCTTCATGCCCGGCGGAGTGAAAACCGAAGTACGCACTTACCAGCTCTACATCAACGGCGAGTGGGTCGACAGCAAGTCTAATAAAACTTTTCCGGTCTACGATCCCGCCAGCGAAGAAGTAATCGCGCAGGCTTCCGACGCCAATGCCGCGGACGTGAACCGCGCTGTCGCCTCCGCCAAGTCTGCCTTCGAAGACGGGCCGTGGGCAACCACCACTGCCCAGGAACGCGGCCGCGTGCTCTTTCGGCTTGCGGAAAAGATTCGTCAGAACACCGCCATGCTAGCAGAACTGGAATGCCGCAACACCGGCAAGCCAATTGTCGAAGCGGAATATGACATCACCGATGTTGCCACATGCTTCGAGTACTACGGCGGTCTTGCGACCAAGATTCTCGGATATGTAAATCCGGTTCCAGACAACGCCATGAGCCTTACGCTCAA
Source organism: Terriglobia bacterium (assembly GCA_963795245.1). Taxonomy (GTDB): domain Bacteria; phylum Acidobacteriota; class Terriglobia; order Terriglobales; family Acidobacteriaceae; genus JAIQFF01. The sequence continues at coordinate 364,829 of CAWCHA010000005.1, forward strand.
GGAACCGATCGGAGTGGCGGGCCAGATCATCCCATGGAATTATCCGCTGCTGATGGCGGCCTGGAAGCTGGCGCCGGCACTGGCCGCGGGTTGCACATGCGTGCTGAAGCCGGCCGAACAGACTCCAATCACCGCTCTGGAAATGGCGAACTGGCTCAATGACGTCGGATTGCCGCCGGGCGTAGTCAACATTATCACTGGCTTCGGGGAGACCTGCGGCGCGCCCCTGGTGCAGCACCCCGATGTCAATAAGATCGCTTTTACTGGCAGCGCATCGGTCGGGAAAATCATCGTCAAGCAGGCTGCCGATACGGTCAAGCGCGTGACTCTAGAACTCGGCGGCAAGTCGCCCAACATTTTTTTTGCCGACGCCGATTTCGAAGCCGCCATCGACGGCGCTCTGTTCGGCGTCTTCATCAATCAGGGAGAAGTCTGCTCGGCGGGTAGTCGCATCCTGGTGCAGAGGTCGATCTATAAAAAGTTTGTCGATGCCATGGCCGCGAAAGCCAACACCATCAAGCTGGGCGCTCCGCTCGACCGTGATACGAAAATGGGTCCGCTGGTAAGCAAGGACCAGTACGACCGGGTCCGGTCCTATCAGGAACTGGGAAAGACAGAAGGCAAACTTGCGTCCGGCGGGGGACGCGCCGAGAAATTTGCCAAAGGCTATTACGTCGAGCCCACGATTTTTTACGATCTCGACAACAGCGCCCGCATCGCCCGCGAAGAAATCTTCGGTCCGGTCGCCGCGGTAATCCCGTTCGAAGACGAAAAAGATGCCGTGAAGATCGCCAATGATTCTCCCTACGGCCTTGCGGCAGCGGTCTGGACCCGTGACATCTTTAAGGCTTTCCGCACGGTGAAATCCCTGCGTGCCGGCATTGTCTGGGTCAATCACATGCAGCCAACCTATGTGGAAGCCCCATGGGGCGGATACAAGCAATCCGGCTTCGGGCGCGAACTTGGGCCTTGGGGAATCGAAGAATATCTGGAGACGAAGCAAGTCCACATCAATTTAAATGAAGCCCCGATAGGCTGGTATTAGAAACCTGTCGTTGGTCCTTGGTCGTCGGTCGTTGGCTAATCCAACAGACAATGGCCAGCGACCGAGGGCGAACGACCGAAGGCCAACGACCAACGACGATTTTGAGAACGTCACATGGCAACTATTCAACTACGAACTCCGATTCCTGGACCGAAATCGAAAGCTCTCGCTCAGCGTCGCAACGACGCGATTCCGCGCGGGCTTTCGATTGGCACGCCGGTGTATGTGGCAAAGGCCGAAGATGCCTGGCTTGAAGATGTGGACGGCAATCGCTACCTGGATTTTGCCGGCGGCATCGGTTGCCTGAACGTAGGACATCGCCGCGAGTCGGTGGTGACCGCGGTGAAAAACCAGGCCGATCGTTTTCTTCACACCTGTGTTCAGGTGACGCCGTATGAGGAATACGTTCGTCTCGCCGAGCGATTGAATCAGGTTACGCCGGGGAAGTTTCCGAAGAAAACATTGTTTCTGAATACTGGCGCTGAAGCGGTAGAGAACGCGGTGAAGATTGCGCGTGCGCACACCGGCCGGTCCGGCATCATCGCTTTTGAAGACGCTTTCCACGGACGCACCATGATGGCGTTGTCTCTGACCAGCAAGACCCATCCTTATAAGGCTGGCTTTGCGCCGTTCCCCGGCGATGTTTACCGGATTCCATTCGCTTACTGCTATCGCTGCTCGTATTCGTTGAAGTATCCGTCGTGCGATCTGTTCTGCGCCCGCCACCTTGAAGACACGTTCAAGCGCGTGGTCGCCTCTGAAGATGTTGCCGCGGTAATCGCCGAACCTGTGCTGGGCGAAGGCGGATTCGTTGTTCCTCCCAAAGACTTCTTCAAGGTGCTGATGGAGATCTGCCATAAGCACGGTGTCTTGTTTATTGCAGACGAGGTTCAGAGCGGCTTCGGACGAACTGGCCACATGTTCGCGAGCGAATACTACGGCATCGAGCCCGACATTCTGGTGACGGCAAAATCCATGGGCGGCGGTCTTCCGCTGGCGGCAGTTACTGGTCGCGCGGAGATTATGGATGCTCCTGGCCCTGGTGGCCTGGGCGGCACATTCGCCGGCAATCCCCTTTCCTGTGCGGCTGCCTTGGCGGTGTTGGATATCTTCGAGCACGAGAATTTGCTGGCCCGCGCCAACCAAGTGGGAGAACAGTTTCAGGAACGCGCGCGGCAGTGGCAGAAGCGCTGGCCCATTGTCGGAGACGTTCGCGGACTGGGTGGGATGCAGGCAATCGAATTGGTGAACTCCGCTGAAACTCGAGAACCGGCGGCCGAGGAAACCAAGCAGATCACGAAATACTGCTACGAGCACGGACTGATTACAATTACGGCGGGCTCGTATGGCAACGTGGTACGTGTTCTGGTACCGCTGGTGGTGACTGAGCAGCAGTTAGACGAGGGCTTGGATGTGCTTGAGTCCGCGTTGCAGATGATGTATGAGAAGAACGCAGCCATCGCCCAGCCGGTCTAGATTTTTGTTTGTGTGGTCGCGGGCGACCGTTCCGCGCCCCGGAAGGCGTGACGCCATCCGGACAGCCGGGGAGACGCCGGCGCTACAATAATCCTGAGAGAAATTATGACTGTTGCTACCGCGACTCTGACCAAAGTTCCTAACTTCGTTAACGGACAGTGGATTGATTCCAGAGCTACCGAATGGTTGGATGTCACCAATCCGGCCACCGGCGAGGTGATCGCCCGGACTCCTCTTTCCAGCGCTGCTGAAGTCGGCGCGGCCATTGAAGCCGCCGCCGCTGCTTTTCCCGAATGGCGGCGCACGCCGGCGGAAGACCGCATTCAGCCCCTCTTTAAGCTGAAGCACATTCTCGAAGCCGAGATCGACGACCTTGCCCGCATTCTGACCAGGGAGAATGGAAAGACCTTCACCGAGGCCAAAGCCGAGCTGCGCCGCGCCATCGAAAATGTCGAAGTCGCCTGCGGCATTCCCACCATGATGCAGGGTTACAACCTCGAAGACGTTGCCCGGGGCATCGACGAGATGATGATCCGGCAGCCTCTGGGTGTGGTCGCCGCCATCGTTCCATTTAATTTTCCTGGGATGATTCCGTTCTGGTTTCTGCCGTACGCGATTGCGACTGGAAATACGTTTGTTTTGAAACCGTCGGAGCGGGTGCCGCTCACGATGAAGCGGGCGTTTGAGCTGATGGAGAACATCGGTCTGCCCAAAGGCGTATTGAACCTGGTGAATGGCGGCAAGGACGCCGTCAACGCGCTGCTGGATCATCCCAAGGTTCGGGCGATCAGCTTTGTCGGCTCTACTCCGGTGGCGCGCTATGTCTATGCCCGCGCCGGTGAACATGGTAAGCGGGCGCAGTGCCAGGGCGGAGCCAAGAATCACGTTATCGTGTTGCCCGACGCTGATATGAAGATGACCACGCAGATCATCGGCGACAGCGCCTTTGGATGTGCCGGACAACGTTGCCTTGCAGTTTCAGTGGCGGTGACGGTTGGCGAGGCACAAAAAACGTTTCGCGATTCAATCACGGAAGCGGCTGCATCACTTCGAGTCGGCAATGGACTCGACGAGGGCGTGCAAATGGGCCCGGTCATCTCGCCGCACAGCAAGTCCCGGGTCGAGACCTTGATTGCGGCTGGTGAAAAACAAGGCGCAAAGATCCTGCTCGATGGACGCAATTCGCGCATCCCAAAAGGCGAAGCGGGAAACTTTGTGAAGCCGACGGTTTTGGACGCGGTGCCCGCCGTCAGCGAACTGACCGAGACTGAAATTTTCGGCCCGGTGTTGAGCCTGGTCCACGCCAATGATATGGACGAGGCCATGGCTTTCCTCGAGCGCAGCCCGTATGGCAACCAGGCATCGCTCTTCACCTCGAGCGGAGCCGCTGCAAGGCGTTTCCGGTATGAAGCTCCGGCGGGGAACATTGGCATCAACATCGGCGTTGCCGCTCCCATGGCTTATTTTCCATTTAGCGGATGGAAAGACAGCTTCTTCGGCATCATGCACGCCCAGGGACACGACGCCATCGAGTTCTATACCGAAAAGAAGATTGTCGTCGAGCGCTGGGCGAAAGACCATTCGCGTAAGTTTTAAACCGGCACGAACCACGTACAGGCGGACGCCACGTCCGCCCAGCCGAGCGAAAGCTCGGCAAGGTTTGGTGACACCGAAAGCACCGGCGAGCTTTGCTCGCCTGCCCGGACGAGGGCGTCCGGGACCACGCAAGACCCGAGAGGCATTCATGTCAGATACGATCCAAAAATACAAAGACTATGTGATGACCGGCTTTATGAAGTCGGTGGTGCCGATTGTCATCGACAGGGCCCGCGGCGCTACCGTCACCGACATCAATGGCCGCGAATATCTCGATTGCTTTGCGGGTATTTCCGTGGTGAACGCCGGGCACTGCAATCCCTCGGTGATCGCCGCCGCCAAAGCGCAAATGGACAAGCTAGTGCACTGCTCTTCCTACATTTATCACGTGCAGCCGGTCGCAGATCTGGCGGAGAAGTTCGCGCACATCGCCCCAAGGGGTTTGACCAAGACATTTTTTGGCAATGGTGGCGCCGAGGCTATCGAGGGCGCCATGAAACTGGCGCGGCTCTACACCGGCAAGCACGAATTCATCTCGCTTCACGCCAGCTTTCACGGACGCAGTTGGGGTGCGCTCAGCGTTACCGGCAATATGGGACGCAAGAAGCGCGGCGGACCGTATGCCCCCGGCGTGACCTTCGCGCCTGCGCCATATGCATATCGTTCATTGTGGCCGAACGATCCTGAAGAATGCGGACGGCAGTGTGCGCAGGCCATTGAAGACGTCATTCGTTTCACGACCGCCGACGATGTGGCGGCGTTCATCGCCGAACCGGTCATGGGCGAGGGAGGAATCATTGTTCCGCCGCTGAATTACTTCAAGGAAGTAAAAAAGGTGCTCGATCGCCACGGCATTCTCTTTATTGCCGATGAGGTCCAGTCCGGATTCGCACGTACCGGAAAGATGTTTGCCATCGAGCATTACGGCGTTGAACCAGACATTCTGGTAACGGCCAAGGGAATTGCGGACGGGTTTCCGTTGAGCGCATTCACTACTCGTCCAGAAATTGCGGCCGCGTACAAGCCCGGCGATCACCTGTCGACATTTGGCGGCAATCCAGTTTCTTGCGCCGCCGCGCTGGCTAACATCGAATTTATGGAGAAGGAAAATCTTCCAGCTCGAGCCACTGAGACCGGCGAATACGCCATGGCTAAGCTGCGCGAATTGCAAAAACACAATCCGCTGATCGGCGAAGTTCGCGGCTTGGGATTGATGATCGGCGTCGAACTGGTCAAGGACGAGAAACTTACGCCAGCTACATCTGAAGCGGAGGCTATTCGGGACGGCTTGCTGCGCCAGGGAGTACTGGTTGGGGTGGGCGGGGTCTACGGCAACGTGATTCGCTTCCAACCCCCGCTCATTATTACGCGAGCCACAAATTGACCGAGCGATTGACGCTTTCGCGGCGGCACTGCAGGAAGTGGCGCAACCCGCGCACGTTTAGTTCGTATTCGACATCTTCTTTGAGAGATCATTTCGAATTACCTCGGTTATCTTTCCACCGCGTTCTGCCCGCCACATCGACAATTGATTCAATCGAAGTGGAGTCGCAGTGAGCCGCATCGTCAGGAATTTCGAATATTAGCTGGAGGCGAGCTTGTGTCTGGGCTACGGCTGCTGATCATCCTCTTTTCTCTGTTTTCTGCCAAGTCTGAAGGCGCAAACGCCTGAACCCGCGCACTGAGACCGAAAGGCCCGTTCCCATCCTCACCGGAAACGCCGGTTTCTTCACCAACGTCAATGGCGGCGAAACCTGAACTCGTTCCGTCGGTCACCCCGGTGCTGCTGGTGCCGCTGGGAGATCGCTGGCTGGTTGAATCTCGGGCTGAATTCAAGGGCGAATTCGAACGGCCTGAAGGTGGCGGTTCTTACGGCGGGAAAGTGGAGCAGGAAATCGATTACCTGCAGGTGGACTACATCGCAAACCGCGTATCTGACGGTTACTGCGGGCCGGTTTCTCACACCTTTCGGTATTTACAACGAACGCCTTTATCCCATCTGGATTCGCAGCCTGCAGCCAACGCCTCTGATCTTTCCGCTGGGCACAGGTTCGAGCGATGGTGTGATGTTGCGCGGCGGATTTTCCCTCAATCCGAAAGTCAATCTGAACTACGCGACCTATTTTTCCACCGCTGAGCACGCTGAACAAGTTCGAATCCGACCGCACCGCGGGTGGCCGCAGTTGGGATTCTTTCTTGCCCGGTCCAAGAATCGAGGTCGGCCTCTCCTTTCAGAAGGACTTGCAAGAGGAGCGGTCGAATGCTTTCGGATTTCATTTCGCCTGGCAGCCTACGCGCTCTGCCGCTTAACTTCCGTTCCGAGTACGCCCGCTCGCACGATGGCAGCGGCTACTGGATCGAAGCCGCGTACCGCCTGAGCCAGGTACCATTCTGGCAGAAGGCACTGCGTCGCACCGAGATTGTGGGACGCGGGCAGCAACTGTTCGCCGGCGAGATCGATGAAGATGAAGCCGAGGAGTACGGACTGCCCGACGTCAACACTCGTCAAGGCGACTTCGGATTGAATTATTACCTCCGCGATGGCCTCAAGGCTTCTGCCAGCTATAGCCGCCGCTTCAATTCCGATGGGAATGTGAATCTCTGGACCGTGGGTCTGGCGTACCGTTTTGCCCTGCCTCTAGGAAGAGTGGGGCCGCAATGAAAATAAACGCAATGAAAGTAAATAAGAGAGTCGCACTTCTCACCGCGGTTTTGGCGAGTTGTATCGCTCGGCCTACGCAGCCGATCCGCCTCGCAAGAGTGAAAACGACAGCACCAATGTGAGCGTAGCTGCGGCCCGAAGCAGCGCCGATGCCGACGCCATGCGGGTACAAGGCGAGCAGACGATTTCGCGCCAACTGCAGCCGTTGCCATGCTGCACCACATAAATTTCCGCCACGCATGATGGCGACCATAGTCCGCCACATGCGGGTACGGGCCATGATCACAGACGAAGACATGCGGCTCGTCCTCTTCTACATGACGCAATAGCGTGAGGATCAGCAGCATGACTGGCAGAGCAAGAAGATCCAATTGTGCGGGATAGCTGGCTGCCTGCGTTGCCGGCCGTTACTGGCTGGCATTGCACCCGGCCCAGGATCGGCTCAAGTCCACATGATCGAATTGGTGGCGGACAAGGACAGCCGCTACAAGAATCCGGACGGCAGCAAGCCGGAGATCACTTTGAAGGCAGGAGAACAAGTCCTGCTGCGGGTTTCGGCGCGCAAGGCAAAATCGTGGAACCGCGACGGATCGATCCATGGCTTTACCCTGTTGCGCGCTGGTGACCGCTCCAAGGTAGAAGGCTGGAATCTATTATTACGGCCAGGTCAGCAGGAATTTCAGCTGACTGCGCCCGCTGAGCCCGGCGAATATGTGGTGGTGTGTACAGTAATTTGTAGCGAAGATCATGAAGGCATGAACATGCGACTGCTGGTCGTGCCATAAGATTCTGAGGAACTCATAATGAATAAGACTATGGCTTGGACGGGAAGTTTGGTTGCTGATGGCGGTCGCTGCTGGCTCGCGCCGGCGATGAAAAGCCGCAAATGTTTCATGGCGAGATCGGCGGATACCCAATGCGCTCTAAACGTTCACTCCATGACGCGATCGCACAAGGAAATGCTGGAATCCAAGAAGATGGGCGGTACTCCCGGCGCTTGCGCTTCCTACTGCGTCCAATATCTGGGTGGCGATTTTGTGCTGGCGTCGAAAAATGAAGTCTACCGGCTCGACAATCAGGAGAAAGTAAGTCTTTTCGCAGGACAGAAAGTAAACATCACCGGTACGCTCGAATCAAAGAGCAAGACGATTCACATCATGGATATTAAGCCCGCTCAGTGAAGGGGCGCCCTCAACTGCCGGTCGATTTCGTCTTCGGTTCGCCACGCTTTTGTCTCCGCTTCAGAAATCACATACACGATCAGAATTCCCAGCTCCGGCTCAATGGGATGACGGTATCTCGGATGTGGAAAGACTGCGTAGTAAACCGCCGGGTACAACAGGATCAGCCAGAAAAACAGCCAGGCTCCAGGCCGACGCCTGCGCAACGCATGAACCAGACCCCAGAACGCCAGCAACGAAGAAGCCAGAAAGATGGAATTCTTGGTCGGTGCCAGCGCCCAGTTGTCCGACAATCGCGGCACTCCTCCCCAGTAGTAGATGAAGCGCTTGAGGCTCAGGCCCAGGAACCGCGAGTAGTCTTCGCGAATGAAAGCCATCGCCTCCTGCTTGCGCTCGGCGACGTATGCAACTTCGCCCATCTGGCGATAGAGGCGCATCTGGTACACGTTCTGGGTAGGATGAAGATATTCTCTCCACGTTCCATCCGCTCCGGGGCCGTTGCCGATGCGCAACTCGGCGCCGAAGTTCGAACGTAGAGACATCACTCCCAAAACTCTTTCATTTCGCGCCAGCCAGGGTGCGACGCAGGCAACGAATACCAGTCCGGACAAAACAACGCCGGCAATCGAAGATTTACCGCGCTTCCAGCGTCGATACCATGCCCACAAACCGGAAGCGGGCAGGAAGGCAAGCAGGGAAGTGTTGGTAAGCGCCGCAATACCCCAGAAAAGCCCAAACCGGATCCAGGGGATCAGTCCGTCGCGTTCTTCGAGGTCGAGCGTCAGCCAGAAAATCACTGCCAGCAGCAATGCCGCCAGACTTGTCTCCCATACCCAGCGCGTGCACCAGTACATCACGGACGGCATCACGGCCCACAGCCAGGCCGTCCAGATCGCCAGCTTTTCGTCGAAGCACTTTTTTGCGATCAGGAAAACAGGAATACAAGTCAGCGCGGAAAACAGGCTATTGATGCTCAACAGCACCATCGCGGAGGCGTGGGTGTAAACGCCGAACAGCTTGAAAACGCCGGAAATAAGAAACGGATAGAGCGGCGGTTCCCACCCGGTCGGCCCGGTGATCTCGCTGAACGGGTTGCTGAAACCCTGACCCAGCGCCAGAGAACGCCCAATGCGGCCCATTTCCCAGCCGAAACTGAAGTTGTCGTCAAGAGTTTTAAACTTGTAAGTGTGGGCCACGACGATCCAGCCAAAGCGGAGAACGAATGCGACAAATACCATCCAGAAGAAGGATGTGCGGGCGTTTGTCCACCAGCGGCTCAGAGGGCCCGGATCGGGCTCGGTTCTGCGGGGAAGGGTTGCGGGGGCATCAGCCATGGTTGGAAGGCAACACGTTGACCCTTTCATTTGTAGCCGATACGCCCGAGGCGGGCAATAACCTGTGCGGCGCTGCCGCACTGGCGGGACGCTCGCGCCTACATCCAGGTTGTCGTTGAAGTACAGAGCCCAGACGCATATATTGTATCGAATGCTGCGGCGCGACTTCCCGCGTCGCGGCGAAATCGAGGACACTCCATGGCCTGGCTGCAGAACAAGTTCGAAAAGAACTTCATGATTACCACCGTGGACTACGTGTTCAACTGGGCACGCAAGTCGGCGGTGTGGCCAATGACGTTCGGCCTCGCCTGTTGCGCGATCGAAATGATCGCCTCCTCCACGGCCCGCTTCGACATCGCCCGCTTCGGCTCGGAAGTCTTCCGCCCCAGTCCGAGGCAGAGTGATCTGATGATCGTGGCCGGAACAGTCACATTAAAGATGGCCCCCGTGGTGAAACGCATCTACGACCAGATGCCCGATCCCAAGTGGGTGATTTCGATGGGCGCGTGTTCGTCGGTAGGCGGTCCGTTCAATACATACGCCGTATTGCAGGGCGTGGACAAGATCGTCCCCACGGATGTCTACGTGATCGGCTGCCCTCCGCGTCCGGAGAATTTGTTCTATGCACTGCTGAAGCTACAGGACAAGATTGATCAGATGACGCTGGCCAAGCGTCCCACGGAAGTCCGTCTCGATCCCCATATGGTGGAGAATTTCAAACGCCAGGTGATGATCGCGCAGACGCTGCAACCGAAGTAGTCTTCAGTCGTCGGTCTTCAGTCGTCAGCACAAGTCGCGTGGGGACAACCGCCCTCGGTTGTCCGGGCCGAGCGGAGCTCGGCACCCGGTTTTTTAGCTCTGAAAGGTCGAATGTCCAACTTCGCAAGACTTGCCGCACAATCCGAACTTCCTGCTGAAAACGAAGCCAAGGAATTTCCACTCGGAGACAAAGTTATCTGCGTTGCTAACGTAAACGGAACTATTTCCGCCATGGACAACGTCTGCCTGCACCGTGGCGGTCCGTTGGGACAGGGAGTGGTTGAGGGCGATAAGGTGGTCTGTCCGTGGCATGGGTGGCAATGGGACCCGAAGACTGGCCAAGCCGCCCAGAACCCTGGAGCTAGAATTGTCGTGTATCCGCTGAAGGTTGAAGGCGGCGACGTCATGATTGAAATGTAGGGAACGTGTGGTCGCCCGCGACCCGCCCGCGAGGGTTTAAATCAAAATCAAAAGACGCGGGTGGGTGGCCCAGACCACACTTGCCCTTAACCCAGATATTTCAGGAATTTTCCTGCCGGGTTATCGAACCCTGGAAAGACCTGATTCAGCGCCTGATTCCCCAGATGCCGGTAGACAGCTTCGCCGAGCACTCGGCGGAAATCTGTGGTGACCGCCAGGTCCCGTCCCTCATAGAGTTGTGATTGGTCGAGGCCGGGCCAGCTTCCGTAAACCTTGCCGCCTTTGACTGGGCCGCCCATCACGAACATGACGTTGGCGTGACCGTGATCAGTGCCGCGATTGCCATTCTCGCGGGCGGTGCGGCCGAACTCCGACATGGTGACGACTACTGTGTCTTCGGCCAGATCTCCGAGGTCAGTCCAGAAAGCGCTGAGACGATTGCGAGAACTCGCGCAATACATTCGCGATTTGGCCCTGCGTGCTGCCTTCGTTGACGTGATGGTCCCATCCGCCAATGTCGGCGAACGCCACCTGCACTCCGAGGTTGGCTTTGATGAGCTGGCAGAGTTGTTTGAGGCTGTCGCCGAAACGTCCCTTGGGATAATCGGCACCGGCTGCCGGCTTGTACTTTGACGGGATCGGCCGCCTTCAACATCTTTACTGCTTCGAAAGTTTCCTGTCCGGTGCCATGCAGAACGGAGTCCACGGAGTTGGCATACATGGCCTCGAATGTGTTGGAGACGGGCGCCGCATTCCGGATTGCGTCCGCCCACGCCGAAGTCGTTGATGTTGTTCACAGCGACGGCGGGCTCGGGTCCGGCCAGAATTCGCGGCAGGGACGGTCCCAGTCCGATGGCGCGGAATGCGGACTTTTCAGCCGGCGAGGGAAGCGAGTGTAATGCACGATTCAGCCAGCCATCTTCGGTGGCCTTGATACCGGGCGTGCCCGATTCCATAAAATCCTGGGCATCGAAGTGAGAACGGCTCGGATCGGGAGAGCCGGCCGCATGCACGATGGCCAAATGCCGCTGAGCCCAGAGAGGCTGAAACGCGGACATAGCGGGATGCAGTCCGAAGAAGCCGTCGAGATCGATCACGGCGCTACGCGGAATATTGATCGATGGCCGCATGGCGTAATATCCCGGCTCTCCGTGCGGTACCACGATATTCAACCCGTCCGCCGCACCACGCTGGAAGATGACGACCAGTCGCTTGTTTCCCATGCCGGTTTGCACTGCCGAGTAAGCCGCGCGCGTGAGAAAAGCCGGAACCGCAGCCGTACCCACGACCGCGAGGGCCCCGTTGCGAAGAAATATTCTGCGAGTGATCGACATAACACAGCTCCTAGCTTCCAGCTCACCCCAAGAGCGAGCGGCGAATGGCCGACGACTGCCTTCTACCTTCTCTGGAACTCTGGCGATCCTAGCAACAGTCCCGCGATAGCGCTTGTATTTGGCGGGAGAGCTGGGGCGTCCGGTTGACGCTGGGTGATTTTCGGATCGTTCGTTCCGGAGACATTGATCTGGGCGGCAATTGTGTCGTGCGTTTGCCGGGACACATTGCCAGCAAGCAAACTATTCTCCAATGCGAGCAGCGCGGCTTGCGAGTCAGCGGGTGACGCACTGCTGACGAGCATTTGCCCGGTGTCCACCTGAATGCCTTTCAACTTCCCTGCCGTCAGGGCCAGCGCGAAGTTCATGCGTCCCAGCAACGCCGATGAATTTACCCAGGTATCCGCTTTCATCGAGTAACCGGTGGGAGGCTGCATACCGTACAGCGGCATGCCCATATTTTGAAGCTGGTGCGCCAGCGGCATGGCGTCAGTGACCTCTGCGCCACTGGCACGGACTGCCGAAACCACGAACTCCAGCGGATTTTTTACCTTCGCCCGGTAAGACTCTGGCGCCCAGAATTCCGGCGAACGGAACATAGTCTTCAGTACTTCACCGATGTCGCCGTTCTTCTTCAGGAAAGTCTGCGTCATGCGGTCAACCAGCGCGGGCGGCGGATCGTCCGAGACGAAACGCATCGCCAGCTTGGTGGAAATAAACTTTGCCGTGGAAGGGTGGTGGGCCAGAATGTGCAGCACCTCGCGGCCTTCTTTTTCGCCGCCTGACTTAATGCGATGTCCGAGCACGCGCTTGTCGCCGGGCTCGTGCATCCGTTCCTCGAAGACAAAACCGCCACCCTGTTTGGGCTGTTTCAAAGTCCAGCCGGTAAGGACGCGAGCCACTTCGGTGACATCCCTCTGCGTGTAACCGCCATTTACGCCAAGCGTGTGCAATTCCATCAGCTCGCGTCCGTAGTTTTCGTTGAGGCCATTGCGCCGGCCCTTGGCCTGTTTCGCTGGCACCGGGCGTGGTGGACGTGGCGGCCGGCGCCAGTTGTAATTGTTGTTGCGTTTGGGAATGCCGTTGGCAAAATCTGAGTCGGGGCCCACGCTCAGCCAGTTGTCGAGATAGAACAACATGGCCGGACTCTGCGCGGTCGCGACCAGCAAGTCCTCAAACTTCCCGAGCGCATGGGGACGAATTACGTCACGCTCATAGCTGGTCAGCAGGTAGCGGTCCGCGCCTTTTCCAATGAATACATTGAAGTGGTTGAACCAGAAATCGGTCATCACTTCGTCCAGTTGGCGTTCGCTGTAGATGGCGCGCAGTAGTTTGCCCTGCACCAGTTCGCTGGTCACGACTTGTTGCGGATTGTTGATTGCCATCAGGGTCTCGCGCTGCTGTGGCTTCATGCCCTCCATGAATTCGTCGCGCTTGCTCCCTTTGAGCGACGCCTCGACGGCGCGCTGTTCATCCGGCGACATTTTCAGCATCGCTTTCATGCGCTGGTCAGGCGGCAGATCCACCAGGTCTTCGGCTTTCAGATCGGCGTAAAGGCGATCTTCGTTCACCTGAGCCGTGTTCATCTGCGCAGGATTCGTCTGAGCCGCTTTCCCGACTCCGGCAGGGTCGCCGTTCGCGCTCTCCTGTTTCTGTTCTTTTTTCTCCTGATAGCGTTCCAGTTGCGCTTCGTAGATGGCGCGCTTTGCCGGATCGGAGGGCATCGACTGTTTGCCTTCTGCGATGGCTTTGATCACCTGCTGTGGTGGAAAGTTTTCGACGATCTGACGTGTCTCCATGCGAAGCGTGCGAAACGGTGTCAGGTGTGCGTCGAGGGCGTGATCGTCGATTCTGTCCGGATGCAGTTGTTGATCAATCCATTTGTCGACGCCCATCGCAGCTACGCGATCGACATCACCCGGGCGCGGGCCGAAGGTCAAACGGTTCAGCGCGTGCAAAGCGCGCTTGTGCTCGTCTACCTCAGTTGCGCTGGAAATCTGCTTGTTCTTTTTTGCGATCGCAAGTTGTAGGGGAAGCGCAAGACCGAGCGCGGATACGGTAAGCAATCGTGCGATTTGTCGACGCGAGAAATTCATGCGGACGGGTTCGATCGGGAAACTCTGAGTACTACAAACCCGAACCATGAGAAAAGTTGCTGCCGGAAGTCCCTAATTCACGATCGCGCAGCGCTCGCAAAACTGAAATTGATGTTCTATCAACTATAATGTAAACAATCACTTACGGCTATAATATGATTTAGTGCTTTAAGTAGAGTTAGAGGAATTAAGTCAGATAGAGACGGCCATGTGTGACCTTGTGCTGAAGGGAAGCAGCGAGTTGGTCGATGTCCCCGGCAGCGATGTTCACCGCCATGCGGTCCTGGAGAAACGGAGTGCGGTTACTTCCCACCGAGTCGCGCCGGATTTGCAGCAGCAGTCCGTGGACGGCGTTAGGATCAAATTTCTGTGGAGAGAGCCGTACGATCTCGCTGAGCGTATTGCCGACGGAGAGCGGTTCGCGATAGGGACGCTCGCTGGTCATGGCGTCAAAAGTATCGGCCAGTCCGATGATGCGGACCGGCATGGCGACGTCGTCCATCACCAGGCCGTCGGGATATCCCGAACCGTCGCCCCGCTCATGGTGAGAACGCACGATTTCGGGGATACGCGGCCAGGGGAACTCTACTCCGCTAACGATTTGATGTCCCACGATGGTGTGGTCCGCCATCTCACGAAATTCTTCAGGATCAAGCGTCGTGGCCTTTCCGAACAGACGCTTGTCCACCGCGACCTTGCCGATATCGTGCAGGTAGCCGGCGGAACGCAGCGCGGCAACATCGTTGGGTTCCATGCCCATGGCTTCTCCGATGGCGGAGGCGTAACGTCCTACCCGCAGAGAGTGGCCGTGAATATTCACGTGCTTTACATCGATCGCGGTGGCGAAGGCTTCCAGAGCCGTGTCATAAAAACCGTGGAGTGACGCCAGCAGCCGCAAATTCTCGGACACGCGTTGCGCCAGGGTCTGCGACAGCACGTGGTTCTGAATCGCAATGGCCACGTAGTTACATAGAAGATCGAGAGATCCCAGTTCTTCGTCGTCGAAAAGACCTTCGCCATCGCGACGCCCCAGGGCGACCAGTCCGACAAGCTTCCCACCAACTTTTAACGGCGCGATGCATTTGAACAGTTCAGGCGCGACGTTTCCATTCGAACTTAGGAAGATTTCGTAAGATCCGGCATTGAGGACAATCGGCCCGCGCGCGGAAGTCAACGCATGCACATGCTTGGGTAGCAGCGGCATGATGGCGGGCTCGGGCATCAGCGCAAAGCCTTCGGAAGCGACCGAGGAGAGCATCGACGGCTTATCGCTGAAGGTAAAGAGCACGGCTTCACGCGCGCCGCCTGCCTGAAGCAGCGCCGAGACCATGGCCCGCGCGGTCTGCGGAAATTCACGCTCGGCCGTCATCTCGGGGCCGAGATCGGAGAGAGCTTCCACAGTTCGCAGCAGCCGCCGCAAATTGTTTTTCTGCACAGCCACGCAATGATGCGGGCAAGAAACCAGAGCAGAAAAAGAGTAGCATGCGCCGATACGACAGGATACGGAGGTTGTTGGTTAGTTTGGTGCTAGGAAAGCAGCTTTCAGCTGTCAGCTATCAGCGTCAGCACAACTCTGTCATTCCGACCGGAGCGAAGTCTAGCGAGCGTAGTGGATGGACCTTGCGTTTCTGGCCGTCCGCCACGCCGCGACACTAGAAGTGTGTCCGCAACTCGGCGAACTTTTCCACTACCAGCAGTTGCTGCGGCGGTTCGGCGGAATCGACCTCTTCATGCTCCAGAACCCAGGTTGCGCCATGGGGAACGAACACCGCATTCAGTCCCGCGCCCAGCGCAGGATTGATATCAGACTTTGGACTGTTACCTATCATCCAGGTGTCATCGGGAAGCAATTCATATTTGGAAACGACCGAGTGGTAAGTCGGGACATTTTTCTCCGATACGATCTCGACTGCGGCAAAATACTCTTTCAGCCCGGAGCGTTCCACCTTGCCCGATTGTTCCGGTACCGCACCCTTAGTCATAAGGATCAGATGGTGCTTTTCAGACAGATATTGCAAAGTTTCCGCAACGCCCGGCAGAAGTTCGACCGGGTGGCCGGCAATCGTATGCGCGAAACCATTGATGGTTTCATGCAGGGCGGGGGTCACCGGCTCAACCGCCAGCTTTTCGAAGGTCTGGATCAAAGAGTGCGCGAAACTGTGCAGTCCATAGCCGTGGCTGACGATGGACTCGCGCTCGACCTGGTTCAACACTTCGCGTACCTGCTCTGGCGTGTATTCGCGGTGGTTCAGAAACGAAATGAAACTGGCGATGGCGCGTTCAAAATAAATGTTGTTTTCCCAAAGAGTATCGTCGGCGTCGATTAGCAAAGTCTGTGCGCCATTTGAATTTGTGTGATCGGCCATCCCCAACATAATAACGAGGAAGACGAAACGTGGCGAGAGTGTCTTTGTGGAATTCTTCGCGTGCTGTGATGGCGCTGTTAGGAAAAAGTCTACAAATGCGTCATCCTGAACGATCGTGAAGGATCCGCCGTGTACCGCACAATCAGAACGCATGCTGCATATCCGCGTCGCGCTAGATCCTTCGCAAGCTCGGGATGCCCCTTTCATTCAGGTAGACATTCAAGCCGAGCAACCACGACCTCGGCGAAAAGACTTTGACGTATCCTCTGCTAAAATCAGGTTGATGATCAAACAGGGCTTCCTCTTTCCCCTGCTACTTGTAGTTCTGATGATTTCTCCAACCTCAGCCCAGAAAAAGACGCGATCCATGACGGGATCGGCGGCCCGTGGTGCGGCTTCGACCAGCATGCAGGTTGTCCCGGACCTGACCCAGCGGCTGGCGAAATTCCGTCGTGTCGACATGGCGTTTCACTCCGCCGGGCTTACTGTTCGCGAAAAGAAACTTGTGGCCAAACTGGTGGATGCGTCGCGCAATCTTGAAAGCATTTACTGGCGCCAGAATGATCCCGAAGCCTTGATGCTCTACCAGTCTTTAGCGTCCAGCAAGAGCCCAACGGACCAGGAACTACGCCACTACTTGTGGATCAACGGCTCGCGTTTCGATTTGATTGACGAGAATCGCCCGTTTGTGGGAACGACTCCGATGTCTCCGGGCCGCGGCTTTTATCCCGAAGGCTTGACCCGCCAACAGGTTGAGCAGTACGTGCAGGCGCATCCCGAGAAAAGGGACGAGATCTACAGTTCCACGACGATCGTGCGCTGGCATGGAGAAAATCTCGAAGCTGTGCCTTATCACATTGCGTATCGCGCATTTCTGGACCCCGCGGCGCGGGATTTGCGTGCGGCTGCTGCTTTGAGTGACGATCCCGCGTTTGCAAACTTTCTGCGTCTGAGGGCCGATGCCCTGCTGACTGACGACTACTTCAAGAGTGATTTGGCCTGGCTCGACTTGAAAGATCCCAAGTTCGACGTGATCTTCGCTCCGTACGAGACCTACGATGACGGCCTTCTTGGCGTGAAGGGGTCTTTCGGAGGAGCCGTGCTGATCCGCAATGACGCAGAGAGCCGCAAGCTGGCGCTGTTTCAGAAGTATGTCGCTGACGTCCAGGACGCGCTGCCTCTGGCGCCTGAGGATCGACCCTCCAAGCACGGCCTGGAAACTCCGATGGAGGTCATGGACGCGCCTTACCGCGTGGGCGACCTGCGTCATGGCTACCAGGCGGTGGCGGACAATTTGCCCAACGATGCCCGAGTTCATGAACAGAAGGGCAGCAAGAAAATCTTTTTCAAGAATTTCATGGACGCTCGAGTCGAATACGTGATTCTTCCGCTGGCGCAGTACATGATGCTGCCGGAACAGGCTGCCAAGGCCTCGGCGGAAGGATATCTGCTGGGTACGATCATGCACGAGATGGCCCACGGACTGGGTCCGGCTTACGCGCGCACGGCGAACGGCAAAGTGTCAATTCGCGAATCCATCGGCCCCGCCTACAGCGGTCTGGAGGAAGCGAAAGCTGATGTGGTCGGAATGTTCGGGTTGAAGTTGCTGGTTGATCGCGACGTCTTGCCGAAAGACAAGCTGGAGGAATATTACGCTTCGTATCTCGCGGGAATCTTCCGCACGATTCGCTTTGGCGTAGGAGAAGCCCACGGCCAGGCGGAAATGATGGAGTTCAACTACCTCTCGGAGCGCGGTGCGGTGAAACGGCAATCCTCGGGGATGTACGCTATCGACTACGCTGCGATGCCCGGGGCCATTGCAGATTTGGCCAAAGAACTTCTGGACATTGAAGCCACTGGAAACCGCGAGCGTGCGGAGGACTGGTTCAAAAAGTACGACGTGATGCCCGCAGAATTGCAAGTGGCGCTGAAGGCGGCATCAAAAGTACCGGTGGATGTCGATCCAGTGTTTTCGTTTCCTGAGAAGATCAGGTAGCCGCGTAGGGGCGGACGCCTCGTCCGCCCAGCCGAGCGAAGCTCGGCAGTTTTGCTCGCGTCTTTAGTCGGAATCTTACGTCTGGAAATCATCGGCGAGCTTTGCTCGCAAGCCCGGACGAGGGCGTCCGGGCCTACGCAAACCTACCCCACAAATTCCACTTTTGCCTCGCGCGTGATGATTCCTGCCTTGTATCCCATATCCAGCAGGCGGCGCACGGCCTCGCGGCCGTCAGGGCCGTAGTCGAGCGTGCGTTCGTTCACGTACATGCCTACAAACTTGTCGGCCAGTTGGGGATCGACGTCGCGTGCGAATTGCATGGCGTAGGCCAAAGCTTCCTCACGATGATCGAGCGCGTACTGAATGCTGTCCCGCAAAGCTCCTGAAACTTTGGCGGTCAGCTCCGGTCCGAGACTGCGCCGTATTGCATTTCCTCCCAGAGGCAGGGGAAGGCCCGTAATTTTCAGCCACCACTTGCCCAGGTCCACGATGCGTTGCAAGCCGGCCTTGGCGTAGGTCAGTTGGCCTTCGTGGATGATCAGTCCGGCTTCGTATTTGCCGGCCACGATCTGCGGAATGATCTGATCGAAGGGCACGACTTCGGTTTCAATGCCCGGAGCGAAAAGCCGCAGCGCGAGATAAGCGGTCGTGAGAGTACCGGGGATCGCAATCTTCTTGTGTTTCACTTCGGTCTGCGAAAATCCCTGGGTGGCGACGATCATGGGGCCGTAGCCGTCGCCGACGCTGCCTCCGCTCGGCAACAGAGCATAGTTGTCCTGAATATAAGGATAGGCGTGAAACGAGATTGCCGTAACGTCATACGCACCATCGCCCTGCCGCGCTTTCTGGTTCAAAGTCTCAATGTCGCAAAGGGTGTGGGTAAAACGCAGGCCGGGAACGCGCACCTTGTTCGTGGCCAGCGCGTAGAACATGAACGCATCATCGGAGTCGGGGCTGTGTGCGATGGTGATCTCACGGGTCGAGGCGCTGCCGTGCGCTGAATCTTTTGCCTCGAGCGCAATCGCGGTCGGATTTCCAGAGGGGGTTTCGACGGAACTCATGCTTGCTCCTTGCGGACACGCTGCCACCCGGTGGATATTCCGGCCGCCATCATGACCTTGATTACTTCGGCGAACACAAACCAATAAAGCCCAAACCGCGCGGCCTGGGCGAAAGAATGAGTTAGCACGGCCAGCCACGACAGGCCGCCGGCGAAGAGTAATATTTCCGCCAGCACACCCGCCGTCACGGCTCGCGCGAAACTGGCTTTGCCACGTTCCATGATCCAGCCCGCCAGACCTGCAATGAACGGATAGGCCAGCAGAAACCCGCCAGTGGCGCCCAACATCTGGGCCACGCCGCCCGGCCCGGCGGGATTGAACACCGGCATCCCTGAAGCTCCTTCGATCAAATAAAGCGCCAGGGCGGCAAAGCCGCGGCGGCTTCCCAAGGTCAGGCCGACCAGTAGCACGCCAAAATTCTGCAGGGTCAAAGGCACAGGCGTGAACGGCAAAGGCACGGTTACACGGGCACAGAGTGCCACAAAAAGACTGGCGCTTGCGACGATCGCTGCCTGTTCCGCCCAGTAAAGCGAGCGGCTGCCTCGGTCGAGGACGAGAGTTTCGGGCTTCGCCATTTTAGAGATTCTCCAAGTCGGGGACGGGCTGTGCAACTTTGGTCGATTTCAATCTTTGTCGTGGGTTTCTTTGGGGGCGCCGTCTTTCATATGGCCGCGCACTCGAAGGTAGGCCGCCAGCCCGACCAGAGACACAGCAACGGTGCTCAGGGCCAGGATCAGGAACAACCAGATCATCCGCACGATGTCCTAGGATATCAAAAGGCAGTGGAATGTGCGGCGGAAGCGCGGGAAGGTGTGGGGCGGACACTCTTGTCCGCCGCCTTTGAAGTTGACTTGTCTTGGATTGTCCGTTGCCGATGCGCACCCGCGGACGTTCTCGCGTCTGCGATCATTCAAGATCAAAGTCAAAAGCGGCGGACAAGAGTGTCCGCCCCACACGGGCTGCGTTATTTGCCGGCCATGGTGTGCTCGACCTCGTCGGCAGTATGTGGAAGGTTACCCGTCAAGTTGATCAATTTCCCATCCTGATTTACGTAGAGAATGTCTTCAATACGCACCCCAATTTTTTCTTCCGGGATATAAATCCCTGGCTCGAGGGTAAACACCGCCCCCGGACCCAGCGGAACGTCGTAGTCATCAGGATCATGGACATTCAATCCGACATAGTGGCCGAGCCCGTGGATGAAGTATTTTCCCAATGGCTCGCCGTGAAGATCTTTGCCGTGGGTGTTGATGTAGTTATAAGCAACGTCGTGCAGCGACTCAGGACGGTCACGGCGCAAAACGGATTTGCCCGATCGGAACGCGGCCGCGGCAGCCTGTTGCGCGCCCAGCACGATGCCGTAAATCTCCCGCTGCCGCGCGGTGAACGTCCCGGACACAGGGAGGGTGCGCGTGATGTCCGAGGCGTACATGGAATATTCTCCGGCAGCGTCGATCACCACCAGATCTCCCGACTGCATGGTGCCCGAGTCCTCGGAGTAATGCAGAACGGTCGAATAGAAACCTGAGCCCACGATCGGAGCGTATGCCGGACGCTCGCAGCCTCGCTTTCCCCACTCGTACTGCATGAGCGCGGATACTTCGCGTTCGGTTATGCCCGGCTTCACGGTATGCATGGCGGCAAGATGAGCTGCGATAGAGGCGTCCGTGGCGTGACGGACGCGCTCGAGTTCACCGGAATCTTTATTCGTTCGGAGCGAGGCCAGCATCGGACGGACGTCCTGAAACGCCGCTCCAACCGGGAAGGCATTCGCTCTCTTCAGCCAATCCAGCGGTTCGGCTGAATTCGAAATCTCCTCGCCCGTGACAACATCGGTGTAAACCGTGGCGCGCTTTGCCGGCAACAGCCGGACCAGTTCCGAACGCAGATTATCCAGCACTTCGACGTGGTCAAATCCGGTAACCTTGCCGGCATCCGGGCTATCCGCGCCGAGCTTCGGGCCAGTCCATTTCTCTTGTGAGGGATTGTGATTGGGCAGGAACAATATCTCGGTGTAGGGACGATCCTGGGAGTTAGCGCTGCCGATAATCAGCAGCGCGGCGCCCGGTTCACTCCAGCCGGAGAGATAGAAGAAATTATCGTCAGGCCGGTAGCCGTAGAGATCGTTGGGTCCCTCAGCTTCGTTCGAAGCAAAAAGAAGGACGGCGGAACCGTTGGCCTTGCTCGCCAGCGACTGCCGCCGGAGGCGGAAATCAGAGTTCGGTTGACGGTCGAGAGCCCAGATGAGTTGAGAAAAAATAAAAACCACCAGCAACAACTTGCGCATTCAGAGTCCCTTTAGTTCGCCGTTTGAATTTATTTTGGAGTGCTGGTCACGGATTTGCTCGCCGCAATTAGGGCATCCACGTTGGTTTTGTCAATCAGTGCCGATCCCGTATCCACAAATGCAGGAATCGGGGAGAAGCTGTCTTTCGACCAATCGTTGCTCAAGGTGGATAGTTTGTGATGGTAAAGATCATCCAGCATTTTCAATCCCACGAAGGTCATGGTGTAAGGCTTCTGTGAGATGGTGGCCGCAATCACGCCCTTCTGGATCCATTCCAGAGTTTTGTCGTCGGTGTCCATGGCGATGATGACTTTGTCCTTGGCGTCATGTTGGCTCAGGACGGTGGCGACTTCCTTGCCCGCCAGCGCTTCCAGGCAAACGAAAGCGTCGACATGCTCCTTCTTGTCATTCCCCAGTACCTCGGTCGCGCTGTCGAACGCAACGCGGGAATCGCCTTTCATATCGACGACACGGGTAATCTTCATTCCGGGAGAAGCCTCGAGAGCATCCCGATATCCGCGTAGACGGTCTTTCAGGTTGGCTTGCTCGGGGATGGTAAACACGACCACGTTGCCCTTGCCATTCAATTCCTTGGCCAGGCGCTGGCCGCCGATCTGTCCGGCGTGGTAGTTATCGGTTCCTATAAAGAGCAGTCGCTTGCTCGCGGGCGCGTCGGAATCCACCGTAATTACAGGAATGCCGGCAGCGATCGCTTTGTCGATGTCATCTTTCAAAAGCGCAGGGTCGGCAACCGAGATCAGAATTCCGGTGGCTTTGCTTTGGACCGCCTGCTCCAGCGCTTGCTGCTCACCCTTGGGATCGTAGGTGTCCGGACCGGCGAACTCCGAGCGTACTTTCATTTGGGTGGCGGCTTGGAATAAACCGGCCGAACCAGCCTGCCAGTATGGAATCTTGACGTTGGCGGAAATCAGATAATACTTTTCATCGGCATCGTGCGCCGTCGCACAACTGACCAGGACAAGCAGCAGCATACCCAAGATAATTCTGGAAGGTACCGTGAGGTGGCGCATCGGAATCCTCCTTGCGAACCGAGCTGACGCGAAACGGTAAGAATTTTAAACCTACGGGCATCGAAAGAAAAGCAATTGAATTCGACGACGGCGGGTCAGCCCGGAAAGTCATGGTCAAACGTATAGGGCTTGCCATCCCGAGCGGCGTCTTTCGTCCCGCAAAGCGGGGCGAAAGAAGAGAGGATTCTATGCAGTAGCCGCCACTCCACTGACGTCGTGCGGCGCTGCGATCGCCAGTAAGTGCATAGGTCCTTCATCGGGAGCGTTCGCTTTAAGAACGCTCCTCTTCCTCAGGATGACAAGGCTTACAGCGGAAACTTTCAAACTGGCGCCAAATGGCAGAGACGCGAAGATAAACCGCAAGAGATGTCCCAAAAGCGATTACACACCCACAGGAAACGGCTTGGTATGGCTCTCCGCGCTGATGGTTAAGCCTGAAAAGCGGCCCTGCAACAAAGACATTAACCCCGTGTACCAATAGCCGACCACGAAAAGAACAAGAAAAGGCACCGTAATGTAGTTTTCGTTGCTGATGGCATAGTAGACGGTAAGGGCGAAATAGCTGCCGATCAGTAGTTCGACCCACGGTACCCAACCCAGGCGCCGCCGGTACTTGGCGGCATTGATCCGGTCTTTCTTTGATTCAACCCGATACTTGGGCGTCCGTGCGAAAGCCGATTTCTGTCCCACCAACGCTTCCAGGACTGCGCGCGTGTTGGTAATTGTCAGGCCGATGCCGAGCGCCATCAGGAAGGGAAGATAGAGCAGGGCGCGTGGCCACTTCCTGGGGAAAAGCTCGCGCTGCGAGACCAGATAAAAGCTGGAAATCGAAAAGGTTGACGCCATGAACAGCGGTAGGTCGATGTACAACATCTGAAACCATCCCTGATAAAAACGGATGATCATGGCTGGCAGCAGCAGTACCGAAAGCACGACCATCAATGGATAGCTCAGGTTCGCGGTCAGGTGATACCAGGCCTCCAGCTTCACGCGGAAGGGTTGATCGCTTTTCATGACGCTGGGCAGGATTTTCTTGGCGGTCTGGATCAGACCTTTGGCCCAGCGTGCCTGCTGAGTCTTGAAGGCTGTCATCTCGACCGGCAACTCGGCAGGACACTCCACATCCTGAAGGTAGATAAACTTCCAGCCCTTGAGCTGCGCCCGGTAAGAGAGGTCGGTGTCTTCCGTAAGCGTATCGTGCTGCCAGCCTCCGGCTTCGTCGATGGCACTGCGGCGCCAGACTCCGGCCGTCCCGTTGAAATTGAAGAAGACATTGCTGCGGGCGCGTCCGGAATGCTCCAGCACAAAATGCCCGTCCAGCAGGATGGCTTCGACCTCGGTAAGGAAAGAGTAGTTCCGGTTGATGTGCGTCCACCGAGTCTGCACCATGCCGATTTTAGGGTCGGTCAAATGGTGGATAGTGCGCATCAAAAAATCTTCGGGCGGAACAAAGTCGGCGTCGAAGATGGCAACGAATTCGCCTTGCGCGGTTTTCAGTCCTTCCGCCAGCGCGCCCGCCTTGTACCCTTCGCGGTTTGTACGGTGGTGATAAGTGAGGGGAAAACCGCGGGCGGCGTGCTGCTCAACCAGGAGGCGAGCTACGGACTCGGTTTCATCCGTCGAATCGTCGAGCAGCTGGACATCAAGCTTCTCCAGCGGATACTGTAGCCGGCTGACCGCTTCCAGCAGTCGCTCGACGACGAACTGCTCGTTGAAAATCGGAAGCTGTACAGTCAGGCGAGGCAGGTTGTCGAAGTGGCTCGCCGGTTCGATCGTTCGATTCTTTCGGTGCTTGTAATAAAGATAGACCAGCACATAACGGTGCATACCGTACGAGGCCAGAAAAACAAGCACGATGAAGTACGGAACCAGCAATGCCATGTCAAAAGCATTGGCGTGATAGAGGCCCTTAAACGTCGTGTCGAGAAAATGCTGCCGGATGTACTGGCCGATACCCCGCGAGGCCACGAAAGAGGCCAGAGTTTGAATCGGAATCGACGGGATATCCAGGGATCGTCTCCAGTGAATTTTTTATTGTACCGCAGGGCAGCCGTTGCTCTTCTGCACGTAGATCCGGTAAGAGGCTTGATTTGAAAAACTTAACGGCGAAAATGGCATAAAATTTCAGTGAGAGTCAAAAAGCCTACTTTGGATCCTGCCAGCCACCCTCAGACGCCGTTAGCTTTTCGGCCTCCGGCGGTCCCCAGGTACCAGGATCGTAGAAGTGAACCGGAGTCGCATTGTCGAGCACCGGTTGCAGGATTCTCCAGGCTTCTTCGACGTAGTCTTCACGCGCAAAACGCGTGGAATCGCCCTCCATCGCATCACCGAGCAGTTCCTGGTAAGCGGACAACTCGGTGGGGTCGGAATCGTGGGCAGCGAGAAGCTCGACCGGCTCCCCCGTCATCGCGTCTCCGGGCTTTTTCACTTGCCCTCCGATCGCGATGGCGAGATCGGGCGTAACCCGGAATCGCACGTAGTTGTGAACTGGAGAGTCCTGCGAAAAGACCGCCGGAGGCTGCCGCAGGATTACCTTCACCTCGGTGATCGTGACCGGCAAAGATTTTCCTGTCCGAATGTAGAACGGAACGTCCTTCCAGCGCGGCGAATCGATATGCAGACGCAAGGCCACGTAGGTCTCAACGGTTGAATCAGGTTTCACTCCCGATTCGTCGCGATAGCCTTTGAACTGACCTCTCACCACGTCACCCGGACGGAGAGTTTTTATTCCTCGTAATACTTCGACCTTAGCGTCCTGAAGGCTGGGGTTTGCCATGGCCGCTGGAGGTTCCATGGCGACGTTGGTCAGCAATTGGAAAAGATGGTTCTGCACCACATCCCGAATCGCGCCGGCTTCCTCGTAGAATGCCCCACGGCCGGCGACTCCGAAGTTCTCCGCCATTGTGATCTGGACGCTCTGTACGTAGCGGCGATTCCAAATCGGTTCCATGAAAGTATTGGCAAAGCGAAAGAACTGCACGTTCTGAACCGCGTTCTTGCCCAGATAGTGGTCAATGCGAAAAATATCCTGCTCAGCGAAGGCGGTGTGCAGAGTGCTATTCAGCTTGCGAGCGGAATCCAAATCATGTCCGAAAGGTTTCTCCACCACGACCCTCGCGCCCTCCGAGCATCCCGACGATTTGAGTTGCTTTACCACCTCCCCAAAAAGATTCGGTGGAATCGCCAGATAATGCAGTGGGTGCGTGGCGGCCCCCAGTTGCCGGCGTAGTTCACGGAAGGTCGCAGCGTCGGTGTAGTCGCCGTCAATGTACTTGAGCACCTTGACGAGATTGGCGAAGCCCCCGGGGTCGAGCCCGCCGTAATGTTCTACGCTGTCCTGGGCGCGTTGCCTGAGTTGCTCCAGTGTCCAACCCGACTTTGCCACGCCAATGACCGGCATGTTGAGTTGGCCAAGTTTTGCCAGTTGTTGCAGGGCAGGAAAGATCATCTTGTGGGCCAGATCACCCGTTGCTCCGAAAAAAACCAGTGCATCGGAAGTCACTTCGCTCATCATCTTCCCTCGAATCTACCGTGAGATTAAGAGTGGCCTTCTACCGGCCAGGTTGCTCACCAGAGCCATTCGGCTTCGAACGCTGTCCTGCAGGCCCGTGCTGCCGGTTGAGATTCAAAGCTGTGTTGACCAATGCCACGTGAGAAAACGCCTGGGGGAAATTACCCAGCTGACGTTTTGTTACGGGGTCATATTCTTCCGCCAAAAGTCCTACGTCGTTCCTCAAGCCAAGAAGTTTTTCGAAAAGCTGTTCGGCTTTATCTTTTTGTCCTTGCAGCACATAGTTGTCGGCCAGCCAGAAGCTGCAGGCCAGGAACGCGCCCTCACCGGGCGGCAGTCCGTCTGCCGCAGTGCCGGTGTTGTAACGCTTCACCAAGCCATTGCTTAAGAGATCAGTCTCAATCTTCTTAATTGTGCCGCGGACACGCCGATCCGATGGCGGAAGGAACCCGACGAGTGCAATCAGAAGCAGGCTCGCATCCAGATTCTTCGAGCCGTACGATTGCACGAAGCTGCCGAGATCTTTGTCGAAGCCGTGGCGGCAAACGTCGTCATGGATTTGCTGTCGCAAAGTCCGCCAATGTTCGAGAGGAGCCTTGAAGGCAAACTTTTCAGCGCTTTTGATCCCGCGATCAAACGCTACCCACGCCATTACTTTCGAGTGAGTGAAGTGCCGCTTTGGACCTCGTACTTCCCAGATGCCAGCATCCGGTTCCTGCCAGATCTGCTCCAGATGCTCCAGCAGAGTTTGTTGCAATTCAAGGGCTGGCTCGTTTCGCGGCAGCTTGGCTTCCCGCGCCTGATGCAAAGCATCCGCAACTTCGCCGTAGATGTCCAACTGCTGTTGCCCAACGGCGGCGTTCCCAATGCGAACAGGAGATGCTCCCTCGAATCCAGGCAGCCAGGGAACTTCCCACTCTCCCATATGTCTCTCTCCTGCGACTCCATACAGGATTTGTACCTGATCGGGGCTTCCGGCGATGGCGCGCAAAAGCCAGTTCTGCCAGGCTTCCGCCTCCTTAAAGTAGCCGGCATGCATCAGCGCCAGCAATGTGAAAGTTGCATCGCGCAACCAACAAAAGCGATAGTCCCAGTTGCGGATGCCGTGCTGCTGTTCCGGAAGGGAAGTCGTGGGAGCGGCTACGATCCCCCCAGTCGGATGGTAGGTGAGAGCCTTCAGCGTAATGAGAGACCGGCACACCGCCTCGCCCCACGGCCCGCGATAGGTACAGCGGTCGGCCCACTTCCGCCAGTAGCTTTCAGTTTGCTCCAGTGCGCGTTCGGCATCAATGGCGGGAGGAATCGGTCCGTGCGACGCACCATAGGATAAGACAAACGGAACCGTCTCTCCTTCGCTCACGGTAAATTCGCTTACGGTTGAGAGGTTTTCTCCTTTCAGAGGCGCCGGAGTGCGCAGCGCGATCATGTCGGGACCGGCGATGGCTCGCAGTGTGCCATCATCCTGCCGTGTGACCCACGGGATGGTTCGCCCGTAGTCGAACCGTATCATGAGGTCCATGGTCATTCGCACCTTGCCGCGCTTGCCTTTTACCAGCCGGACAATGTGAGAGTGCACGGAGCGAAGCGGCATGAAATCGACCAGGGTTATTGCGCCGTCCGTAGTTTCAAATTCGGTTTCCAGAATGAGCGTCCGGTCGCGATAATGCCGCGTTACCCCGGTGGGTGTTTCTGCGGGAGCCAATTGCCAACGGCCGTTTTGCGGAGATCCCAGAAGTGACGCGAAGCAGGCGTCGGAGTCAAATCGCGGCCAGCAAAGCCAGTCGATGGACCCGTCGTTGCCGCATAGCGCGGCACTCTCGCAGTCGCCGATCAGCGCGTAATCTTCGATTCGACGGGGCATTTAGCTTTGATGATTTGAAATGGCCGGTGGAGTTGCTCGGGATGCATCCTTACTAATTTAGGAAATAGGTGCGGTAGAGCGTGTCGCGCTGGGCAGGCCTGAACCCCGCGTCGCGGATGATACGGCGCAGCTCTTCTTCGGTAGTGCAGTTGGTCACGCCGGCCGCGCGTACCACATTTTCTTCCAGCATGACCGATCCTACGTCGTTGCCGCCGAAGCGCAGACCCATCTGGCAGACTTTCAGTCCCTGAGTGACCCAGCTCGATTGCACATTCAGGAAGTTTGAAAGGTACAACCGTGAGATAGCGAGGACTTTCAAATATTCGACGGCGGTGGCTTCATCCCATTTGCGGCCGCCCAGAGCCGTGTTCTGGGGCTGGAAGCTCCAGGGAATGAACGCAGTGAAGCCGCCCGTTTCTTCTTGCAACTCATAGAGCCGCTGAAAATGATTGACGCGGTTTTCGATATTCTCGCCCACTCCGAACATCATGGTCGCAGTAGTGCGCATACCCAACTGGTGCGCGGTCCGATGCACGTTGAGCCAATCTTCGGTCAGGCACTTGAGGCGCGCGATCTTGTAGCGGACCTCGTCGTCCAGAACCTCAGCGCCACCTCCTGGGATGGAATCGAGCCCGGCATCACGCAGACGAATAATGGTGTCACGAATGCTCAGCTCGCTGTATTCCGCAATGGCGATCACTTCCGAAGCCGAATAGCAGTGCAGATGAACCTTCGGAAAACGCTGCTTGATGCCGCTCAGCATCTTCTCGTGCCAGTCAATCTTAAGGTCGGGGTGCAGGCCGCCCTGCATGAGCACGCCTGTGCCGCCCAGTTCCACGGTTTCCCGAATCTTGTCGTAGATGGTGTCGAACTCGAGAATATATCCCTCTTTGGCCGTAGGCCCTTTCAATGGCCGGTAAAAGGCGCAGAACGTGCAATATTCGGTGCAGAAATTCGTGTAGTTAATATTGCGGTCGATGACGTACGTGGCAACGCCTTCGGGATGAAGGCGGCGACGCAGCGCATCAGCTTCCATGCCAATGCCAATGAGATCGTCGGAGCGGAAGAGGTCGAGCGCTTGCTGCTTGGTCAGGGACATGGTTTACCAACCGATATAAAGATTCTAATGGACGTGGTTGGCTATCTCCAAGCCCACCTCGTCGTGCACGAACTGGTCCCTTTGCGACCGTTGCGGAATTCTTCGCGTCCTTTGCGGTCAAAATCGTTAACTGCAGAGTGCGCAAAGGAATCGCAAAGTTCGCAAAGAAATAATAAAGAGAAGTGGCTTTTAAGCCGTGGCGATCCGGTTCTTGTACCGATAGTACTGAACCAGCGAGAGAACTCCCGCGATCACTGCCAACCCGATCAGGATCACCAGTGCAGGTTTGTAATATCGGGAGAAAAATCTGACGATGTGCCGTCCGTAGATGGCTCCCAGGCCGGCGACGATGGTGAAGCGAACTCCTCGTCCCAGCGCCAATGCCCCCACAAATTTCTGCCGCGAATATTGCATGGCGCCGGCAGCCAGCAGGAAAGGGACGATTGGGAACGGTGGCGGCAATAGAGCAGGCACGGCGACAGCAAAGAATCCCCACTTTTCGAAGCGCTCAAACATCTTGTCAGCTCTACTCTTCGAAAGCTTGCGCTCGAATGCCTCTTTGCCGCCCTTTCTGGCCAGACCGTAAGTGATGTATCCACCGATGACTGCCCCCACAGTGGCCATGAAGGCGTAGTACCACCAGAGTTGCTTGTGACGGGCGGCAAGAAGAATAGTCAGAACATCCATGCTGCCGGGCAGCGGCACGACCGAGTTGTCTGCCAATCCCAGGATGATGAGTCCGACGCCGCCCAAGTGCCGGAGCCAGTTCCACACCGAGACGGCGAGTAATAAGTGCACCTGAATTGGCATTCTCACGTTAGAGGTAGTTCTTCGAATGCGAGTGGTACGACCAGGACGGACTACGTGACCACGGTCTTGGCCGCTTCAAGAAATCGCAACGTCGGCGCGATCGGCAAGGCGCCGCTCTCGACCGCGTAACGGTAAAAGAGTTGCAATCCTTCGACACACGGCGCGTCCAGCTCATAGTAGATACTTTCCGTCAGATAGGTACGTATTTCAGCTACGCTCAGACCTAGGCCCGGCGCCCATTCCCGAGCGATCCGGTCAAGATTTGCCGGCTCCAGGCCGTGATCGCGTGAGGCTTGAAATATGGCTGCCAAGTCCGACGCCGCCGCGGCATGGTTCAAAGCTGCCTGCCGCACTGCCCAAAACGCGAACACGAAAGGCTTGCCGGTAAGGCGAATCCACTCTTCGGCCAAGTCGTAGGTCAAATAACGCGAGCGATCGATCTTCAGCGCCGGGTCGCCGATTACCAGTCCGGCGTCGTGCTCCGCCAGCATCTTTTCTACATCCGGCGCCATGGACGTGAAAGTTCTGCCCTCGCCCCACCATTTCGCGAACAAGACCTTGGTCAGTGCCACCGAGGTCAGCGATGAAGTGTCCAGGGCCACCGACTGGATATGCTCCACAGGAACCTTGCTGACCAGGAGAATCGACCGCACCGGCCGGCGTGAGGCAATCGCCACGCTGGGAAGGATGACAAGCCCCGGAATCGTGGCGTAGGCGGCCGCCGGGATGATGCCGATATCCGCCGAGCCCGCAGCCAAGGAGGCCGCGCATTGGGATGGGACAGTATAGGAAATCTCGAAGCTTTTGCCGGCGTTTCCATGCTCGAAATCCCACATCAGAGGCGCAGTATTCAGGTAGGAAATCGCGGAAATACGAAGAGTTTTCATGCGGCCGAGTTTCAGTATTCAATGTCGAATGTTCAATGTTAACAGAGGAGTGTGTCGCATGACCTTGACATGGTTTTTCCCGGATGTAAGAGTCCGCCAGTCAAACCCTGTGGAGGTGTTGAGTGCCGGAAACCGCAACCGTAAGTTCCAGACCCAGCGAAAGCCCCGCCTTACAATGGCTGGCTCTTTCCCTGACCCCACGGTTAGGCCCTACTCGGGCGCGGCGGCTGGCCGAGCACTTGGGCGGCGTGGGCAACATCTTCAAGGCATCGCTGACCGAACTGGAAGCCACCGGAATTCAGACCGTGTCGGCCCAATCGCTCGGAACCGGTCAGTCTATGGAGCTGGCTCATGACGAAATGGGACGTGTCGCGGCGGCTGGGGTCTCCGTCGTAAGTCTGGACGATTCGACCTATCCCGCCCAGCTGAAGCAGATTTACGATCCGCCGCTCATCCTTTATGTACGCGGCAATGTGGACGCGATTGGCCAGCCGGGAATCGCGGTCGTGGGAACTCGCCATCCCACGCCTTACGGACTCGGGATGGCAGAGCGCTTGGCCTGCGATCTGGCCAACCGTGGACTGGTCATTTTCAGCGGTCTGGCTCGCGGCGTGGACGCCGCAGCCCACAGGGGTGCCATCAATGCGAAGGGGAAGACGGTGGCCGTTTTCGGCACTGGCGTGGACATTATTTATCCCAAGGAGAATAGCCGGATCACGGAGCAGATACTGACTCTGGGGGGTGCTCTGATTTCAGAATTCTCCATGAACACTTTTGCCGCGCCGCAAAACTTTCCAATTCGTAATCGCATCATCAGCGGCATTTCGATTGGAGTGCTCGTCGTCGAAGCCGCCGAATACAGTGGCACCAGAATCACATCGCGCTGCGCTCTGGAGCAGAATCGCGAAGTCTTTGCCGTCCCCGGCAACGTCACCAACAAGAATTCGTGGGGACCTAACACGCTCATCAAACAAGGCGCCAAGCTCACCGCCACGTGGGAAGACGTATGGGAAGAACTCCCATCGGCTGTAAGACTTGCGCTGACCCCTGCAACCGCCGATGAATCGCAGACGGGCACCACTGCATCTCTATTCGGGGAAAGCGAGTTGCCGCCCCACGAAAGAAAGATCATGAAACTACTGAAAGCCGACGAAGCCGTTCACATCGACGAAATCGTTGAGTTCCTTGAGCTGGACATGTCCTCCTCCGACATCTTCGCCGCGCTGTTCGAGCTGGAACTCGCAGGAAAGGTCAAGCAGATGCCGGGAAAGAATTTTGTAAAAAGCTTTTAGCTGTTAGCTCTTCGCTTTTAGCTTGAAACACTGGACCGGACGGCGTGAGGAGACGAGATGAGGAACTACAGGGATCTGCAGGTATGGGAAAAGGCCACACGTTGCCCCTCGCGATTTACCGGGTTGCGTGCGACTTTCCAAAAGAGGAGCGATTCGGTTTAACTAGCCAGACCCGGCGTTCATCCGCCTCAATCGCGGCGAACTTGGCGGAGGGCTGTGGTCGAAGATCAGACGGTGGGATGGCTCGTTTTATCCAGATTTCGATGGGTTCAGGAGCTGAGCTTTCGTATCACCTGTTACTTGCGCGAGACTTGGGTCCTCTGAGAAACACAGATTATTCCAAGCTAGATTCTGACCTGGGAGAAGTGATGCGAATGCTATCGTCGCTATCGCAAAGAGTGAGAAATACCGTGATGGCCTAGAGGGCTCGAGCCAAGAGCTAAAGGCCAACAGCTAACAGCTTCACTTGTTGCCACCACCGCATTCATGCTAGCTTCAAAACCAGTAATCACGATCAGAGGACACATTGTCTAAAGGTTTAGTCATCATCGAATCGCCTGGCAAGGCGAAAGCCATTCAGAAGTATCTGGGCAAAGGCTACGTTGTCGAAGCATCGTTTGGCCACGTGAAGGACCTGCCCAAGAGCACGTTGGGCGTCGATATCGACAACGAATTCGAAACGGAATACGTCGTCATTCCCGGCAAGGAGAAGGTTCTCGCCCGGCTGAAGAAACTCGCGTTGTCCGCGGATAACATTTATCTGGCGCCTGACCCCGACCGTGAAGGGGAAGCCATCGCCTGGCATCTCGCCGAAGAACTGGGCGAGGAAAACAACAAGGGCAAGAAGAAAAAGAAGAAGAAAGACGGGGACGCGCCCGACCGCATCCGCCGCGTAACCTTCAACGAGATCACAAAGCGCGCCGTGCAGGAGGCGTTCGAGCATCCCCACGACATCGACCAGAACCTGGTGGATGCGCAACAGGCCCGGCGTGTGCTTGATCGCCTGGTGGGCTACCAGGTGTCTCCGCTTCTATGGGATAAAGTGCGTCGAGGTCTGTCCGCCGGACGGGTTCAGACTGTCGCGCTGCGGCTCATCGTCGAGCGTGAGCGGGAAATCAAGGCCTTCCAGAAGGTTGAATACTGGACTATCGACGCCAATCTTGCGGGGCCCAAGCCCCCGGCATTCGATGCCCGCTTCGTTGGAAAAGGTGAGGAGAAAGTCGAAGTCAATAACGGCGAGGACGCGGAGAAAATCCGCGTCGCACTGGAGAAAGCTGACTGGGTCGTTCGCACCGTCGACCGCAAAGAGCGCCGGCGCAATGCCACGCCGCCTTTCACCACCAGCAAACTGCAGCAGGATTCCTCGCGCAAGCTGCGCTTCAGCGTCAAGCGCACCATGATGATCGCGCAACGACTCTACGAGGGTGTGGAACTGGGCGAGGAAGGTTCGGTCGGTCTCATTACTTATATGCGTACCGATTCCACCCGCGTTTCGAATGAAGCGCTGGCTGAAGTGCGCGAGTACATCACGTCGCAGTATGGCAAGGAATATTTGCCCGAATCTCCGAATACATATAAAGAGAAGAAGGCGGCGCAGGCGGCGCACGAAGCCATTCGTCCCACGTCGGCGATGCGCCATCCCGATCAGATCAAGCAATATCTGAAAGAAGATGAGTTCAAGGTATATAAGCTGATCTGGCAGCGCTTTGTCGCTTCTCAGATCACCCCGGCGGTCTTCGATCAGACCACGGTGGACATTGATGCCAAGTCCAGCGCCGAAACTTTCTGGTTCCGCGTTACGGGATCGGTGCTCAAGTTTGACGGCTTCCTCAAGGTTTACGAAGAAGCGAAGGATGTCAAAGACGAGGATGACGAAGAGCTCAAGCACAAACTGCCGGCACTGGAGCCTGGGCAGAAGCTGACGCTGCGCGAGCTGAAGCCGGAGCAGCACTTCACCGAGCCTCCGCCGCGATACAACGAAGCTTCGCTGGTGAAAGAACTGGAAGAACGCGGCATTGGCCGTCCTTCAACCTATTCGGCCATTCTCAGCACCATTCTGGAGCGCCAGTACGTGCAGAAGCTGGGTGGCAAGTTCTCTCCCACTGAGATCGGACTGGTCGTGACCGATCTGCTGGTAGAAAATTTCCGCGACATCTTCGATATCGAATACACCGCGCGCCTGGAAGAAGAACTCGACGGGATTGAAGAAGGCAAGGAAACCTGGACTGACGCTCTCGCCGGCTTCTACAAACGATTCGCCAAAGATCTCAAATATGCCGAAAAGCATATGGAGAACGTCAAGCGGATGGAAAAGCCCACGGACGAGAAGTGCGAGCGCTGCGGCTCTCCCCTGGTCATCAAGTGGGGCAAGCACGGATCGTTCTACGCCTGCAGCTCATACGACAAGGAAAATCCTGAAAGCTGCAACTTCACAAAAGAAAATCCCATCAACCTGCCCGATCTCGACACGGCAGATGTTCAGGAAACCACGCAGGAAGAGTATTGCGAGAACTGCGGTCGCGTGATGGTCTTGAAACGAGGCCGCTTCGGCCAGTTCATGGCCTGCACTGGATATCCGGACTGCAAGACCACTCGCCGACTCGATCAAGGTAAGAAAGTTCCCGATATCCCGATCGACGAACTCTGCCCGAAGTGCGGACGCAACATGATGATCCGCCATGGACGGTTTGGCGAATTCACTGCATGCAGCGGCTATCCCGAGTGCAAGTACGTCAAGCAGAACTACATTGGCGTGAAGTGCCCACTCTGCAAAGACGGCGACCTGGTGGAAAAGAAGGCGCGAAAGGGGAACACGTTTTACGGCTGCGGAAATTATCCCAAGTGCAAATTCACCTCCGCAGGCAGGCCTCTCGATGAAAAATGCCCCACTTGCGGTAGCGAATACCTGGTGGAGAAAATGCTGAAGGCCGGTCCGGTGGTGGCGTGTCCCAACAAAGAATGTGATTTCGAGCGCGAGATTCCGGTGGAAGCCGCATCGGGGGCAGCATCGACAACCTAGGTTTCAATGTGGGCGCGAGCGCCCCGCTCGTGCGACAGCGCGGCTAACGATTCATCACGCTGAACAAATGGGAGGGATTGAATGGCAAAAGCAACTGCTGCCGATGGGCAACTGATTCTTAAACTCTACGACTTGCGCCGTGAAGCCGAAATGCGCAAAGCCCGTCACTGGTGGGTGGTAACTTTCCAGCCCCAGTCCGTCGACGATTTTATGAAGGTTTCAGCCGCCTTTGGAACTCCAGAGAACAACTGGATGCGACAGGTGATGGGCTATTGGGGCATGGCCACGTCGCTGGTAAATAACGGCGCGTTGAATCGTGATCTGTTTCTCGAACCGAGCTTTTGCGGTGAGATGGTTTTAATCTACGCCAAGGTAAAACCGTTCCTGAAAGAATTGCGGGAAAAGATGAAGAATCCGCAGTTGTTGGTGGGTATTGAATCGTTGATCATGAGTTCGAAAACAAGCCGCGAGTTTCTCAAGCGCATGGAAGCCAATCTGGCTGCCCGGCGCTGAAGCCGATTATCGAGCGCGGTACTTCGCTTCCAACAATCTTGTCATCCGAGCGAGTGCGCCTCTTCGCAAACGAAGAGGCGGAGTAGTCGAAGGACCCCGATTGTGCAACCTGTTGTATAAATTTTGGGCTCAGGATCGCTGGCAGATTTACAGCCGCGCTCGCGGCAGAATGTAAGCAGCTAGGGGTCCTTCGACTGCGCAGCTGCGCTTCGCGAAGCAGCCACTCCGCTCAGGATGACACTAGGTAAAGCGAGGAGCTAGCAGCAGCTCTTAAGCGATGTACTCGCGGATGTACTCGTCTTTCGTGTGCGCCAACTCATCCAGATCACCGTCAAAAATTACTTTGCCGTCTTTCAGGATGAGAAATGCCATGGGCACTTCGCAGTGCACTCCTTTGGGCAGAGGCAACATCTTATTGCTGGCGCGATCGAAGGAGTGGGTGGCCATCACGAAAGCATCTTGCAGTCGATGGGTGACCATCAGTGCGCTGGTTTTGTACACGTCACGCTGCTTTACGATGAGTTCCACGATAGTCGTGGAGGTCACAGGGTCCAATCCGCCGGTCGGCGAGTCGTAGAGAAGTATGTCAGGCTGGGTCACGATGGCGCGCGCAATCGCGACCCGGCGGCGCATTCCGCCGGAAAGCTCCGCGGGAAACATATCGACGGTTCGTTCCAGTTCAACGAAGCTCAAGGCTTCGCGTACCCGGCGCTCGATTTCGTCGGCGGAAACGTCACCCTCTTCAAGCAGCCGGAAGGCAACATTTTCCCGCACGGTGCGCGAATCGAATAGCGCGCTCTCCTGAAAGACCATGCCAATCTGGCGCCGCAAAGTGAAGAGCGCATCCTCGCTCATCCCGGTGACGTCTTCGCCGAGAACGTAGATGTGGCCGGAGTCGGGCTTCATGAGTCCCAGCGCCAGTTTGAGGAGAGTGCTTTTGC
This sequence comes from Terriglobia bacterium, assembly GCA_963795245.1. Lineage (GTDB taxonomy): Bacteria > Acidobacteriota > Terriglobia > Terriglobales > Acidobacteriaceae > JAIQFF01. Next base: position 401,403 of record CAWCHA010000005.1, read on the forward strand.
CCGAGCCCGCTACGCCGAAGATGGCCTTGGTCTCGCCGTGCGGCAGGCGAAAGGAAATGTGATCGAGCACGACCTTGTCGTCATATGCCAGGGTCACATTCTCGAAGCGGATGGCCTCATTGCCGGATTGCCGGTTCGCATGGGCGGGGGTTTCTAGCGGCAACGTAGGAGCAGACATGGATCACCGGTATCCCAGCAAGGTGATCAGCAGTTTGGTAACAAAGAAATCCACGACCAGGATCATGACCGATGCAACCACTACGGCCTGGGTCGTGGAACGTCCGACACCCTGCGTGCCGCCGCGGGTCGACATGCCGAAATAGCAGCCTACGGTCGAGATCACGAAGCCGAAGAGGACCGGCTTAATAAGACCAGAAGTAAGGTCGCGCCAGACCAGCGACTGCCACGCCGACGTCCAATACTGCCGCGAGTCCAGACCCAACAGAAAGGTTGAGACCATGTTCCCGCCCACCAGGCCGAGCAGGTCGGAAATGATGGTGAGGAAAAACAGCATAACCACCGTCGCCACCACTCGCGGGGTGACCAGTTTCTTGGTGGGATCGGTGCCCAGCGCGCGCATGGCATCGATCTGCTCAGTCACAGTCATGGAGCCCAGTTCGCTGGCCATCCCTGACGAATTGCGGCCCGCGACCATGAGTCCGGTAATAACGGGGCCTAGTTCGGTGACCATGCCGACTGAAACCAGTTGCGCAATGAGCGTGAGCGAACCGAATCGCGAGAGCGTGCTGGCGCTGTTCAGGGCCAGCACCGCGCCGGTGAAGCCGCCCGTCAGAATCACGATGGGCAGCGACCCCACGCCGATAAGGTCAGCTTGCTGGATCATGTCCGTGACGTACAAAGGGCGCCGGAAAAGATTGGCCATGGATTGGCCCACGAGTAGGGCGTAATCCTGGAGGGCCGCGACCTTCTCCTTGGCAAATTCGGCGGGCGATCTGAGCGGGATCTGTATATCCCCAGCTGCCATGCAGTGTGGCCTCTATCTCAGGAACTATAGCAGACGCCGGACGTCGGACGTCAGACCTCGGACCTCGGGCGTTAGCCCTCAGAGGCCGGACGTCGGGGCGGTCGGCTGTTTGGCAGCTTGATTTCACGCAGGGCTTTCACGGTGTCTGCCATGTCGGCTCTCCGAGCAGCCGAGAGGCCCATTGACTCCGTAACAATCCGCCAAAGGTGATCTGCGATCTGCTCGTCGGAAGCCCCGCTCACCGACAGTTGGTACACGCCACCTAGGTAGCCGTCGGACTCGTCCTGGGCATTTTCTCGTCTTTGATGCCGACGGGATCCCAAACACTCAACAGCACACGTCTGATATCGACTCTGGTACGCCGGGATTCGTACTTGTCAATCACGCAACTCTTCCGCTGGCAGGTTAAGGAGAGGAAGCCGAGAGCTGAAGTCAGAGGTCCGAGGTCGGACGTCCGTTTTCTATTCTCGCACTTTCTTCTTAATCTCAATACTCAAACGCTTGATTTTCTGGTTCAGGGTGGAGAGCGGCACGTGGAAGCGTTCGGCGGCTTCGGTCTGGTTCCAGTTACATTTCTCGAGCATGTCGAGGATGATGTGGCGTTCGCAGTCTTCCACGATATCGAACAGGGAAGCATCGCCGCGATGTTCCATTAGCGGGACGGGAGTGCCGCGGCCCACGATCACGTCGGGCAGAAGCTCAGCTCCCACATCGGGGGTGGAGGAGAGTACGACCGCTCGCTCGATTACGTTCTCCAGTTCACGGACATTTCCCGGCCATGAATAGGAAAGCAGCGGGCGCAGTCCTTCCGGCGTCATTCTGCGTCGGGGACGCTCGTTTTCTTCCGAATACCTCGCCAGAAAGAAATCCACCAGCATCGGAATGTCTTCCCGTCTTTGCCGCAGCGGTGGCAGGTCGACGGTGATTACATTCAGGCGATAGAACAGGTCGTCACGGAACCGGCCTTCGCGCACCAGTTGTTTCAGGTCGACATTGGTGGCCGCGATGATGCGCACGTCAGCCTGAATTTCATGGACGCCGCCCAGATGCATGAACTTCCGGTCTTGCAGGACGCGCAGGATCTTGCTCTGCGTGTCCATGCTCATGGTGCCGATTTCGTCGAGGAACAAGGTTCCCCGGTCGGCGATTTCGAATAGTCCCTTTTTCGATGCGATGGCGCTGGTGAACGCGCCCTTGACGTGCCCGAAGAGCGTGGACTCCAGCAAATCCGGCGGCATGGAGCCGGTGTTGACGGGAACAAACGCCCGGTCGCGCCGGGGCGAATTCAGGTGGATCGCTTTCGCGATCAGTTCCTTGCCCGTCCCACTTTCGCCTTGCAGGAGGATCGTGGATCGGCTGGGCGCCACCTGTGCCACCAGGTCAAAAATCTTTAACATGGGCTCGCTCTTGCCCACGATATTTTCAAAGTTGTAGCGCTGCTTCAGAGCGCGCTTGAGCTGAACGTTTTCTTCTTCGGCGCGGTGCCGGGCAACGGCGGCGCGAATGTCAGCCAGCAGTTTCTCGTTGTCCCACGGCTTCTGGACGAAGTTGGTGGCGCCGGCCTGCATCGCCTTGACCGCATTTTCCACAGTGCCGTAGGCGGTGATCATGATCACGGCCAGTTGGGGATCGGCACTGTGCAGTTCGGTAAGAAGGTCGATCCCGTTGCGGTCCGGTAACGCCAGGTCGAGCAGTACGAGGTCATAGGCGCGGTCTCCGATTCGCGTGAGACCCTCGTCGGCGGTGGCGGCCGACTGCACTTCGTAGCCTTCCATTTCCAGCAGGGTTTCCAGCGATTCGCGGATGGCGGCTTCGTCGTCGATAATCAGCACGGAACCCGCGGACGAGTTTTCGCCCAGGTTCGGTCGCGGGATGGTGGCCAGCTCAGACATTGACAGCCTTCCTCGTCAGCGGAAAATCAAGATAGAACGTTGTGCCCCGGCCAGGATGGCTTTCCACGCGAATCTTCCCCGCGTGTTCCTGAATGATTCCGTAAGTTACCGAGAGGCCAAGTCCGGTGCCTTTGCCCTGGCCTTCGCGCGGGGCGGCTTTGGTCGTAAAGAACGGATCGTAGATGCGCTGGATGTGTTCCTGCGCGATGCCGGTTCCCGTGTCGGAAACGACTACGCTGACTCCATCGCCGTTCGACGTGGCTACTTTCAATGTGCCGCCCTCGGGCATGGCGTCCCGAGCGTTCAGGAACAGATTCAGGAAAACCTGCTGCAGGCGTCCGGGATTGCCGCTGATCAGCGGCAAATGTCCAGCCAGTTCGTCTTCCACCCTGATCTTCGTGATTTTGAACTGATGCTCCAGCAGCGCCATGGTATCCGCGATGATCTTGTTGACGTTCACTTCGGTGAACTCCGTGCCGCTGGTGCGGGAGAAGTTCAACAGGTTGTTCACAATCTCGGATGCGCGGAATGTCTGCCGGGTAATTTTTTCGAGCAGCGCCGCCCTTTTGCGGATCGCCCTGGAGCTGCTTGGAGAGCATCTGCGCGTATGAGGAGATGACTGCCAGCGGCGTATTGACTTCGTGCGCCACGCCGGCTGCGAGCAGTCCGATGGACGAAAGCTTGTCCGCCTGCGAAAGTTGCGACTCCAGGTCGATGCGCTCAGTGATGTCGTCCACGATAATCAAGCGGCCGATCACGTTGAACTTCCTGGTGACCAGGGGCGCGATGGCGACATTCACGATGCGGCTCTCCCCCGCAGGTGTGGCCAGACGGAACTTGTACAGGTTGTTGATGCCGGGGTTTTGCCGTACCCGGTAGAACTCTTCCACAAACTCCGCTGGAAATACCTCGCTCAAAGGACGGGTCAGCGCCTGCCAGCGCGGCAGTGCGTACATGACTTCCATTTGCGAGTTCCAGGATTCGATGCGGTCCGCCAGATCGACCGCCATGACGCCCACGTTGATGGATTCGACGATGTTTTCGTTAAAGTCCTTGAGACGTTCGTATTCGGCGACCTTCTGTTCGAGCGAGGCGTAGAGACGCGCATTCTGGATGGCGATCCCGATGTACCCGGCCAGGGTTTCGAGAAGTTCGATGTCTTCACTGGTAAGGAAATCACCTTCCACCGTCTTGCCCAGGCCGAGGAATGCGATAGTCCGCTGCTGGGCATGGCAGGGAATGTAGTAGTTAAGGTCGAGTTTCTCGATGGCCTGTTGCGCGCTGATCGTCTCGCGCGGTACCTGATGCACGTTTTCCAGGAAGATATGTCCGGCTTCGGTTTCAGGCCGGGGAGCGCTGAGGAACTCGAGATCAAGGCCACTCGTCTGCGTCATGCCGAATGACTTGGCTAAAGCAAACTGTGGCGGCTCGCCGGCCGAAAGAAAAATCGCCATGCGATCGACCAGCAATGTTCGCGACAGTCGATCGACCACCGAACTGAGCATGCGGTCGAGATCAGTCTCTGAACTGAGTTCGCGGCCAAATTCAATCAGCGTCTTACGATAGTCGTAGCGGGTGCGATAAAAGAACTGATCGATGTGTTCCTGAATCCACTTGCGTACAGGATCGAATAGTAGCGCCGTCACCACCATCGCCAGCATCAGGCCCACCGGTCCCGAGCTTGGCACCTGGGTGTGAACCAGTTCGGCAATGCCCGCGACCACCGCGAAGTAAAGCCCGACGATCGCGGCTGCCGCCAGCGTATACACCATGCCGCGTTTGAAAATCAGGTCGACGTCCATCAACCGGTAGCGGAAGATGGCGTATCCGAAAGTCAGGGGCAGCAGGCCCAGCGACAGAACTGACACTTTCAACGCCGAACTCGGCATCGAGCCCGTCAGGTAGGGAATCACATAAAAAAGCGTGAACGGAGCAATGGCGAGAATGGTGCCGCGCGTGACCCACTTGAGTTGTTGCCGAAGGATGGGAGTACTGGCCCGGCGATAGCTGTACCACAGCATTCCCGCCGCAATCACGAAGAAGAGGGCCAGGTAACCCATCTGTACGCGGTCAAGGTTGTAGCGCACCCGTTCGCTGGCTTTCAGCACTCGCAGTGCGAGGATGTGGACGCCCAGCAATACCATCCCCGGAACGTAAATGATCGGGATGATCCAGCGATGCCGGCGGACAAAGTCACGTTTCTCCGGAAAGGTCAGGACGAAGTGCAGGAATAATGCAGGCTGGAGCAGCCATGCCGTAACGTTGCCCCAGTAAATAGTCCAGTCAAACTGGTTCAGTTTCCCGGTGAATTTGAAGGCGTAAAAGATGAATGAGACCAGGCAGAAAACATAAAAATGGGTGGAACTCGGCGCGGTCCAGCGGCGCAGCAGAACGTACAGCCCAATACCCAGATAGATCAGGCCTATGAAACGGAGCCAGTAATTCAGGGAACGCTCGGCCGGGACCAGAATCACGGTCGTATCGAGCGGCACAGACTGCCGCACCAGGGAATAGGTGGCTTTCGACCACGCCCCCACGCGGAACATCTGGCGCATGCGGGATGGGGTGTCCTTGATGTCGTGCTGATTGATGGCGGTCAGCCGGTCTCCGGCTCGAATGCCAGCCTTGTCGCCCGGGCCGTTGGGTTCGACCCGGTTGGCCACCATGCCGACTTCATTTCCCGCCGGTTGCGCCGGTTGCGCCTGTTCCATCCACCAGACACCATCGGTGGGAATCTGGAAGTCAGCTTCTTTTTGGAGATTGATCCAGGCTAGAACAACCGCAGCCGTGGTCAAAAGGATCAGCAGCCCGGCTGTAAAACGGATTTGGAAGTCCCGGTTCATCGACCGCAACGGCTCCTGGTTGAGGGCGGGGGAAGTACCCGAAAAATGGTTCTGCACGTCGGGGGCCATGGCGGGTCGCAAGGGGGAGCCTCTAACTTGCTTCAAATAAGAGACTTCATGGATTATAGAAGCGCTGTGGAAGGAAAGCTATGCTTTTTGGAATCCATCTGTGAGGTTTGGTAACTCTATGCACCGCAAAACCTTACGCAGCCTAATCCAGATTGTCTGGGGCCGGGTCTTCGACCCGGGCAAGTCGAGCGAAGCTCCACAGATCCGTGGCCGCGAACTGATAGCTGAGCGTTGCTCGGCCCGACCGGGCCCCACACATCACCGATACTCGGGCTAGAATTACTATTCATTGAATAACTCTTCCGGAATCTCACACCAAAGCGCAATTCCGATCGAGGAGTGCTGGTTCGTTCTCGATGGCTATCGCATGCGCTATTTGCGCGCTGGTTCCGGACCGCCATTGCTGCTCCTCCACGGATTGCTGGGCTATTCTTTCTCCTGGCGATTTGCCCTGCCAGCCCTGGCGGGAACGGCGACGCTTTACGCCGTCGACATGCCGGGCGTCGGTTTTTCCGACCGGCCTCCGAATGCTAACGGCAGTCTTCGAGCGCATGCCGAAGGCCTGCTGCGTTTTATGGATGGCATCGGGGTCACGTCTTTTGATCTCCTGGGAACATCTCACGGCGGCGCGGTGGCCATGATGGCCGCGGCCCTCGCTCCGGAGCGGGTGCGCCGTCTGATTCTGGTGGCTCCAGTGAACCCGTGGTCGGCCCACGGCAGGCGGTTGGCTCCCTTTTTGAGCAGCGGGCCGGTTTCCTGGTTGCTGCTTCGCGGCGAACCTCTGCTGGGAATTCTTCACGATAGTTTGCTGCGACGCCTGTACGGAGATCCCCGGCGCATACGTCCCGGGACGCTCGCAGGTTACTCGGCGCCGTTTAAGACTCCCGGCACGCTCAACTACAGCTTGGGCGTAGTGCGCGCCTGGAACCGCGACTTGGCCGACCTGGAATCACGGTTGCCGCGCATCGCGGAGATTCCATCTCTGTTGCTCTGGGGCAGCCGGGACACGGCGGTCAGCCCTGAGTCCGCCGAAATGCTGAGGCAGCAGTTCAAGCATTGCCGGGTCGAAATCTTCGATGGCGTGGGCCATTTACCCTACGAAGAAGTTCCCGGGGCGTTCAATGCTTCAGTGATCGAATTTCTTAAACATCCCGTGGCTCTCGGCTGACATGACGACTTACATCTTTGAAACGCTGCGAAATTATCTGGCCCAGTGGGGATATTGGACGGTTGGAGTCGCACTGTTGCTGGAAAATGCGGGAGTACCGGTGCCCGGCGAAACGATTCTTCTGCTAGCCAGCTTCCTGGCGTATTCGGAACATAAGCTGGCTCTGCCCTGGATCATCGTGGTGGGCGTCTGCGCGGCCACGCTGGGAGACAACCTGGGTTTCGCGATTGGATCCTATGGGGGACGTCCCCTGCTGGAGCGCTATCAAAAAACTTTGCGCATCCGGCCGGCGGTCCTCGCGCGCGGTGAACAACTTTTTGCGTGCTACGGTTCGGCCACAGTCTTCGTCGCCCGCTTTATCGCTGGCTTACGGATCGTCGCCGGCCCTCTCGCCGGAGTCCTGCGCATGCCCTGGCGGAAGTTTCTGTTATTTAATTTGCTCGGCGCCATGCTTTGGGTAAGCGTAATCGCGGGCGTCGGATATCTTTTCGGGAGACATTGGGACGCGCTGGTCGATATGGTGCAGGATGCAAATATCGTCGTCGCAATCGTAGTTGTTCTCGGCTGTGCTTTGTTTTGGTGGAAGCGGCGGAAAGGCTAGTTTAAGAGCCAGTATAGAGTTGTCATCCTCAATCTCGGAGGTCTGCATCTTCGAACCAAAAAACCGCGGAGCTTCGCACGTGGGGACAACCGAGGGCGGTTGTCCCCACGTGGTCTGCCAGGGCAAATACACAGGCCGCCGCTTCCTCAGGATGACAAATGTGAAAGCTGATACCTTGAGCTCAGAGCCCTCGCCGTGACGTCATACCTAAAACGAATCCTGACTTTGATCGCGGGGTGGAGTTTCATCCTGCTGGGGATCGTTGGGCTCTTTCTGCCGATCCTTCAGGGTGTCCTGTTTCTGTTGGTCGGACTGATCATCCTCTCCACCGAATATGTGTGGGCCAATCGTCTGTTAAGCAAGGTGCGCGAACGATTTCCCAGGCTGGGACGGACAGCAGACCAGGCTACGCAGAAAGCAACTGCGTGGTTACGGCGGATTTCAGGTCAACCGAAAACGGATTGATGGTCTATCGTCACGATGCTAACCTCGACCCAGCGAATCCCCGCGAAGCGAATTCCACAGAATGACTGATCCCGTAATGTCCGCGGCCCTGGAACCTGCGGCCGGCAACCGATCCGGTTTCATACGTTTTGACATTCCCGAAGTCTGGATGCGGTTCTTGCTGGCGCTGCTGGGGCTGATTCTCGCCTTTGCCGCCGCCCTTTTCTCCACGGTGACCCGCGAATCCGGCAGCCTCTGGGGCACCGTGATCCTGGCTTCGATCTCTCTGGCGCTGGCTGTTGTGGTGGGCATTACAACGGTGCCTTACCTGGCCCGGCGGGTTGCGGGAGGCCGAGTCCGGGACGCTTTCAACTATGACGTGACGGGCGTAGGAATCATTTACGTCCTCACCGTCCTTTTGATCGGCGTAGCTGCGTTGAATACCGGGAACAACCTGCTCTACGTGATTGTCGCCGCGATGCTGGCGGCGATCGTGGTTTCGGGTTTGGCGTCGGCGGTTGTTTTGCGCGAACTGGAGTTGGATATCCGTTTACCCGAAAATGTTTTCGCCGGCACGGCTACGTTGGGGAAGATCGTGGTCCGGAATCGCCGAAAGTGGCTGCCCTCGTTTTCGATCAGCGTCGTGCCTCTCAAACAAAAGGTGCCAGCGCAGTGGCAGTGGGTGGCAACAACTTTTGGTTTTCCGCCGGGACAGCCAGCCGCCGAGCAGTGGGTCAGAATTCCGGATCGCCAGTTGCGCCGCGTCGCTTCCGGCACGGCAGCGCCACCTGGAATCTTTGACGACTCCGCATATTTTCCCTATGTTCCGCCAGCCGCAGAACTCAGTGCCGAACTCGAACTGTGTTTTCCCCGCCGCGGACGCTATCAGCAGAACAGTTTTGGCCTGGCTACGCGCTTTCCTTTTGCCTTCCTGACTAAGACTCGCCGCGTAGCACTGTCCCGGGAGATACTGGTGTACCCTGCGGTCGACACCGCGGACGAATTTTTTGAAGTGCTGCCGTTGATCACAGGCGAATTCGAATCCTTTGCCCGCGGACGCGGCGACGATTTATACCTCATCCGTGAATACATGGCGGAAGATTCAGCCCGCCATGTCGACTGGAAGGCCACGGCGAAATCCGGATCGCTCAAAGTGCGCGAGTTCAGCCGCGAGGACGAGCGCAAGCTGCGCCTGGTTTTCGATAACCCCGCCCCGGGCACCGTTTCCGAGCAGGCTTACGAAAATGCCGTGGCGGCAGCGGCCTCGCTGGGATGGCACTTCGCAGAATCGAATGCGGAGCTGTCATTCGTGGCGCAAGGCTGCGGTGGAGAGGCTGATATCCATGGCTTCCTCGCCTATCTCGCTACCGTAGGGCCGCAGGTTTCAGCGTCGGCGCTCGATGATCTGGAAAATTCCGGTGGCTATAACGTCATACTCACCAGTCGTCCGCAAACCGCCATCCCGGCTCATCTATGGAATTGCTCTTATTTCATTTTTATCGGAGCCGTATGATGTGGGCGCGAGCGTCCCGCTCGTGCGGGGTCGTCAGTAGCGCTGCTGCACAAGCCGGGGCGCTTGCGCCCTCATGCGCATGCAGCCGGGTAGCACGGAATCGCATCCCATAAGCTGGGAGAAATTAGACGCCGCTTTTCCCTTGGACGGCTGAAAAATAAATCGAGGTGATGGGTACATGAAGCGCAAAGTTCTGCTGCCGAGCACGATCCTGACGTCTCTTCTGCTGGCGGTCGGGCCGTCCATTGCGTCCGCCCAGAGATCACTGGAAATTCCTTCAGGAACTTCGATCCGGGTACGTATGACCGACAACCTCAGCAGTGAACAGACCCAGATGGGGGATACCTTCCGCGGCACGCTGGACGAGCCTATCGTTGTCGGCGGCCGCGAGCTTTATCCCAAGGGATCCGACGTCATCGGGAGAGTCACGGATGTTCATCCCACGGGCCGACTCAGCGAACCGGGCGAACTCGACCTGGTGCTCAATACAGTGAGTTCGGGAACGGTGGCAGAATCCATCCATGTGGAGCCGCTGATGCTGAAGGGCGAGTCTCACGCTAAAAGTAATGTCACCAAGATCGGCGGCGGCGCAGCGTTAGGCGCTGTGATCGGCGCCATTGCGGGTGGAGGCAAGGGCGCGGCGATCGGCACGCTGGCTGGCGGCGCTGCCGGGACGGGGGCCGCTGCCGCGACCGGCAAGAAACCGGCCATTGTCGAATCCGAGGCGGTTCTGACTTTTGTTACATCCTCGACCTCTGCGGCAACAACTCCTCCGCCGGCAAACCCGTCTTCGAACGAACCTCCGCTGATCTCGGCGCCTGCTCCTCCGGTTTCAGATCCGGCGCCGACGCCTGATTCCGCGACAGATGCTGATATTCCGCTGTTCTCTCTCCGCGATCGCCGGACCATCCGGACCTGCGTGAGCGAACATGCTTCCGACTTCCTCTCTGCAACGACCCAACGACCCGAACTCCCCTCAGGATCGGAACGGCAGATTCATCGCGGAGGTACTTTGCCATCCGAGATACAGAGCCAGGCCCAGTCTCTGCCGCTTTCATGTGAGGATCAGCTGCCTAAATTGTCCAGTGACCTGGAACGAGTCGTATACGGCGGTCGGGCACTACTAATCGACAGCAAAGGTCGAGTGCTGGATATGTTCTATCTGGATGAAAATCAATAGTTCGATGATTTTGTATAGCGTCGCCGGCCCGGCTCTTTTCGTGGGGCGTCCCGCGCCCACTGGGAGGGCAGCATGCTGTCGCGACAGTCGGCAGGATGCCGACGCGACAAGAATCTTAGCGAGACGGTGACCTTTCTGGTAACCGTTACCTTCGATTACCTCGGTACATTGACCCTTCGAACGTACCTGTTAAGGTAACGCATAAGAGAAGTTTAATAGCAGTGCTGCGTCCAACCGCGCGCCCGGCTGGCTGGCCGCAAGACTGGTTCTGACAGAACATCAGTGAATAATGGCTAGTGAATGATTGTTAGTAAATGACCGCTCAAGTCCAAACCGCGCTGTGGATCGCCCACCCCGTGCTGCAACTGGCCGTCGGGGCGGTAATGTTGCGGCGAAAACTTAACAAGGTGTTTCCCGCATTCTTCGCCTACATCGCGTTTCAGATTTTGAGCTTTTGCGTCTTGTTTCCTCTCAACACCTGGGGCAGCTACGAGAGATGGTATCCGACCTACTTTTATCTGTACTGGGGTTGCTCGGCCGTCAACCTGATCCTGGGTTTCATGATCATTTATGAAGTCTTCCTTGATGTATTCAGCCCTTACCACACGCTGAAGGATCTGGGATCGGTCATGTTCAAATGGGCGGCTCTGGTCATGATGCTGGTTGCCTGCGTTGTCGCGGCCTCCAACTCTGGACACGACATGGAGCCGATTCTGCAAGCCATCACCACCATACAGCGCTGCGTTCGTGTGGCGCAGTGCGGACTGGTGCTCTTCCTGATGGTGTTTTCCCGCTATCTTGGAGTTTCCTGGAGGCAGCAGAGTTTTGGTATCGCGCTCGGGCTCGGCGGAGCGGCAGCCATGGAACTGGCCACGCTCGCACTCTACGCCGGCGGCCCAATGTCCCAGGTGACAGTGCACGTCTTTAATCTGGTGGCGTATAACCTCGCGATCCTCATCTGGTTTGGCTATGCCTTCAAAGAGAATCCCGCACGAACTCCGGGATCGGACTTGTTCGCGTCGCATCGCTGGGAAAAAGGCCTTACCGAGATTCAAAATCCGGCGCAAGGTGATTCGCTGATACCCATGTTCGAGAGCATGGTGGATCGCGCTTTTTCACGCACGCAGACCGACTATCCAACTCCGCCCGCGAAAGCGCCAACTGATGCGCCGGCGGAACCACCTTCCACGATCCGCGGCGCTATTCACTCGATTCCAGCTCAAAGCCGCCGCGTCCACTAAGAATCGGTTCTGTCTCACTCCGCAACGATTACCTGTCACGCCCTCTTGCTGCTCCGGGATAAATCTCGTGCAACACTTTAACGATTAATCGATTTAATACCTGAATCGTCGGTGAATTGTCGCGACCCTGGTGCAGAAAACGCTGGACGGAAAGGCGGACACCTGTATAATTCCGCCACCTCGTGAGGCTTCCTCCCAGGAGCTTCGCAGCGTAAGGAGAAACCATGAAACGTGCGATCAGGATGTTAATCCTGGTGGTAGGTCTGGCTTGCACGTACGTGGCAATCGTGACCCCGATACTCAATGCTGAATTGGGCCCGATGCCGCTATGTCCACCAAGCAAGCCTAACTGCGCGGGTGGCCACTAAGTAAGGGGCCAATCTAGCAGTTCGAAGTCTTCCGAGGGCTGACGCATAAAAAGTCAGCCCTCTTTTCTTGCTTTCAGGATCTGTTCACAGTACTTGGTTGCAGGACGTAATCGCAGGGACTTCCTTCGGCACCCGTATTCAGTTTTCACTTCTTCAGCGCGATTTCAAGACTTCTTCTGAGCTGTTCGGGATCCGTCACCGGGGGCTGACAACTGAAGCCTGAGCAAACCACGGCTGCGGATTTTCCTTCACTGAGCCCAGGCAAATGAGGAATGGTTTCCGCCAGGGCGGGCGGCAGATTCTCAGGGACAATCTTGCTGGCTGCAAACTGAAGCACCGTTTTCGGAAAGGCAAAGAAGCCGGTTGCGATGGCGAGTAACTGATCTGCGACGGCATCGTCTCCCACGATGACAACCTGGGTGTGCGGCGATAACAGATGCACCGCCGCAATCGCATAGCTGGCGGCGAAGATGCCAAACTTTCCGGCCAACGCCGCCGGTAATTCCAATGTCGCTTCCGCCTTCTCGCGATAACTGGCCTGGTTGGTCAAGGCGTACATCCGAAGCAACGCGATGGCTGCCACTGAATTTCCCGCCGGAGTGGGAGAATCCTGAAAAGGTTTCCGCCGCGTGCTCAGCACTCCCAGAGCTTTTTCTTTTCCGTTCACCGCGGTATCGAAGAACCCGGCCGACACCGGATCGAAAAAGAGATCCACCATCTTGTCGGCAATGCGCTGGGCGAAGGTGAAATAGCTCAGGTCGGCGGTAATCTCGTAGGCGTCAAGGCAGGCGATGGCCGTGAAAGCATAATCATCGAGCTGTCCGGCAATTTCGCGCCGCTCGGCGGCGGGGTCGGAATAAGCAAGCACATGCTGAAGTCCGCGCTCCGGATGCCAGGCTTCGGAGAGGACGCGATCCAGTGAATGCAGCGCGAAATGTCGGGCAGCGTCAAGATTCAAAACCTTTGAGGCCTCCAGATAGGCGGAAACGCAAAGCGAGTTCCACCCCGCGTAGATTGTTTTGTCCACGTACGGCGTCGGCCGCTGGAGACGAGCCGCATACATTTTCTGTCGCGAAGACTCCAGTAAGGCAGTTACACGTTCGGCGGTCAGGCTCAAACGCTTGGCAATTTCTTCAACGGGAGCCCGCACATACAAAACATTTTTCTCCGGATTGTGGTGCATTTCGCCGACTTCGTTCACGTCGTAATGCAAACCCGCGACGGCCGATTCCTCTTCAGTCAGGACAGCATGCATTTCCGCCCTGGTCCAGGTGAAATAGTCGCCGTCATCATCCATCGAATAGTCGGCGTCCTGGGAAGCGTAAAAACCGCCACGATCGCGGTCGCTGAGCCACTCATCCATCCAGCGCACAATGTCGCGAGCCACGGCGGCAAAGAATTCCGAGCCAGTCAGTTGGTAGGCGTGGACGTAATTCTTGAGCAGTTCAGAATTGTCGTAGCACATCTTCTCGAAGTGAGGCACGATCCAGTGCTCGTCCACGGAGTAGCGGTGAAAGCCTCCGGCCAACTGGTCGTAAACCCCGCCCCGCGCCATCTTCTCCAGCGTAGGCACGAAGATTTTGCGCAATTTTTCATCGCCGGTGCGCGCGTACCGGTCCATCAGGAGATCGAGAACGGCTGGATGAGGAAACTTGGGCGCGCTCCCGAAGCCGCCATTGTGCGCATCAAACATCTTTACCGCCGATTCAACAATCGCGTCGACCACCTTGGGAGAAAACTCGCCTGTCGCGTCGGCAAAAGATTCCGCCCGCGAGATGGCAATTTCCACCATCTGCGCCTGATCCACGACTTCGCTGTTTTTCTGGTGATAAGCGTCGGCGATCGATTGCAGCACCCGCTTGAAACTAGGACGTCCATAGTTGTCGTCAGGAGGGAAGTATGTGCCGCCGTAAAACGGCTTGCCGTCCGGAGTGAGAAACGCGGTTAACGGCCAACCTCCCTGCCCGCTGATCGCGCTCACGGCAACCTGGTACCGGCTGTCGATGTCGGGACGCTCGTCGCGATCCACCTTCACCGCCACAAAACGCTCGTTCACGATCTTTGCCACTTCGGGATCGTCGTAAGATTCCCGGTCCATCACATGACACCAGTGACACCAGACCGCTCCGATATCGAGCAGAATGGGCCGGTTCTCCCGCCTCGCGATGGCAAAAGCCTCCTCGCCCCATTCGTTCCACTGAATGGGCTGGTGCATCGCCGAACGAAGGTAGGCTGAGGATGCCTTGGAGAGGGAGTTCAGGGTCATGAGTTTTAGTCTATACGGAGGAGGACGCCCGAAGGTACCCACCAGGAGCGCCAACGAAGCTCCTACCGGAGGAGCGGATTCACAACTTGAACCGGGCCGTACTTCTGGCCAGTCGCCAAATCCTCCGAATAGACAACTACAGCGCCGGCGCTTTCCGCCGCGTGCAGGATAAGAGCGTCCCAGAAGGATATTTGGTAACGGATTTCGATCTCCAGCGCGTGCAGTGTCGAGGCCGCACTGTTGACGACAATCTCCCAGCTTAGGTAGTCCTGAACAATCTGACGGATTTCTTCCACCGGAAGCGGTCGGGTGATTTTGCGGCGGAGGTTGATGCAAAGCTCCTGCAGCACTTGAGTGCTCAACACACCTTCTCCCGAAGTCCAAAGCCGCTCGAGCAGTTGACGTGCGCGATCGTGCTTGATTCCGGCGGAACGATCGTGTGCGTAGAGCAGAATGTTGGTATCGACGAAAGACTTATCGGCATAATTCACGGCTTCATCTTTCATGAAGTTCGTCGCGAGAGTGGGGAGGCGACCATTGCAGATCAAGCCCTTCGCGCAGCCGGGCTAATGCGCGCTTTCGGGCGCGCTCGTAGGTTTTGCGTTCGCGTACGATTTGCTCGAGTCGCTCGGCCAAGAGGGCACTGATCGATGTGCCCTCTTCAGCTGCGAGCACTCGAATTTCTCGCAGGAGCGAAGTGTCCAGTTTGAGCGTAATGTTAGTTTTCATTTCAAGCACGTATAAGCGTGCAGCACAAGTTTACGTGCTGCTAAAGAGATAGGTCAAGACGTAATAATCCGTAGCGCCGCCTTACGGCTGTTCGGGCGGCGCCCGGCCGGGTCGAAGGCGAGACGCCCTCGGGACAGCCAGCCAGAGGTCAGCGCTTCTTTCCCGCTGTATCGGCGTCCCCGGACCGGTTTCAAATCTCAATCCACAATCTGCATTCACTCAGACAGTTGCCGCGCAATCGAACAATACAAATCCACTGCGTCCTGCAACTGTTTCTTCTCGACGCATTCGCCATTGGTGTGGGCGACGTGGATCGATCCTGGCCCGACCAGCAATGGCTGTCCCCAATTGCTGAGCGCCGGGATGTCGGTCGTGAACGCGGCAACCATAGTGGGCAGGCCCTCGAGAGTGCGTAGTCGCACGAACGGAATTTCCAGCACAAACTCAATCTTTGCCAGATCGCCGATCGCTGCAATGATGTCTCGCTTTAATTGTTCCGACGAGCCGACCAGGCGATAGAGCAGTTGCGCCCGCGCTTTATCCGGGATCACATTTGGGGCGCGGCCGCCTTCGATTACGCCAATGTTGAGCGTGCATGGTCCGATGCCGTCTGTAGTCGGCAGTTTCATTTCGCGCAGGCGAGCGAGGGCGACCAGCAGCTTGTCAATCGCGGACTCGCCTAACTCTGGATAAGCCGAGTGGGCCATCCGTCCCTCGGCAATCACTTCAACTCGCAACGCTCCCTTGGACGCGACAGCCACGCGATTTTCAGTGGGCTCGCCGTTCACCAGAAATTTGCAACCTGGCGGATTCTGATTGGCCCATTTCGCTCCCAGGCTATCCCGCTCTTCGCCCACGACAAAAAGCAGACCGACGTGAATGCCTTCCCGATGCAGCCGTTCAGCGGCTTCCACCTGGATCGCGATGATCCCCTTGGCGTCGCAGGAACCGCGTCCGTAAACCCTTGCCGCGTCTTCTGACGATGCGATGAATGGCGGGACGGTGTCCATGTGGGTGGAGAAAACGACCGTGGGTTTCGGGTTTTCAGCGAACACCGCAAATACGTTGCAGCGGGTGCCTTCCACTGCAATCTTCTCCGCGCGAAAACCACGCCGAAGCAGTTCGCCATGAAGGAAATCGCCCACCGGGCCTTCGTTGCCGGTAATGGATTCGATGTCCACGAGTTGACGGGTGAAGCCGACAACATCCATGCGCGACAGGATACCTCAGTCCTGCACAGTCTCAGAAGGCCTTCCTCAGTGTCCTCTGTGTCCTCCGTGGTTGAAACTTTTTTTGACCACGGAGACACGAGGACACAGAGGCAGTTCCAATTCGCTGCTATGCTTGATTGAACCCATGGATGCCGCAATCCGCTCTCTGTCTCTCGACGGTCCGGCTGGCCGCCTTGAAGCTCTACTCAACGCCGGCAATCCGGAGAGCCCTTATGCCGCTGTAGTTGCCCACCCGCACCCCCTTTTCGGCGGCACGCTGCATAATAAGGTCGTCTTCCATGCCATGAAGGCGCTAAATGGTTTTGGTTTTCCGGTGCTGCGGTTCAATTTTCGTGGGACCGGACTGAGTGAAGGCGAGCACGACCACGGCAAAGGCGAAGTAGACGACGTTCGGACCGCGCTCGATTGGATGGACCGGGAATTTCATCTGCCCCTGGTCTTTGCCGGATTCTCATTTGGCTCGGCAGTGGGTCTTCGTGCTGCCTGCCGTGATACCCGTGTCAGGGCAGCGATTGGACTGGGGCTTCCGGTGGCGCCGATTGACGGTCGCGGCTACGACTTCAGGTTTCTCGCGGCCTGTACTAAACCCAAACTGTTTGTTAGCGGCGATCGCGATCAGTTCGGAACCCCGGCACAATTGCAGCAGGTGATTCAGACGGTTGCGGATCCGAAGAAGCTGATTTTGATTGCGGGTGGCGATCATTTTTTTGAAGGACGCTTGGCCGAGATGCGCGAAGCCATCCACAGTTGGGTGCCGGACGCGGTGAGTCTATAGAACTACCGTGGGCGAGGGCGACACGCCCTCGCGACAGCCGGCGGGACGCCGGCGCTACGAAGACTCGGCGGTACGAAGAACTGAACGCCTTTTATAATCCTTGCACATGCCTTCCGATCGCCAGACCCTTACCCTGGACATGCGGGTCACCGCGCGTCATCTGTTCGAGCATGCTCTCGCCGACGCCAGCATCGACCGGGCTTTTCAGCGCCATGTGGATTGTGATCGCGGAGTGCTTCGCATCGGCGAAGACCTTCATGATCTCGATTCCTACAACCGCCTGTTGGTGATTTCCATTGGCAAAGCGGCGCATTCCATGGTCAATTCGCTGGAAATGCAGGCAGGCAATCGCTTCGAAGGCATCGTGGCCAGTTCCGTGGATCCGGGTTCGCAACTGCGAGGCTTCCGCTACTTTCGCGGAGGGCACCCGATGCCCAATCAGGAATCGATCCGTGCCGCCGAGGCCATGCTGAAATCACTCAACGCTCAGAACTCTTCGTCCCTGGTGATTTTCATGTTGAGTGGCGGAGGTTCTTCCATTGTTGAAAAACCCATCGACCATGAAATTTCAACCGAGGATTTAGTCGCTACCTACCGGACATTGGTGCATTCCGGCGCGCCCATCGCCGAGATCAACACGATCCGCAAGCATCTTTCCGCCATCAAGGGCGGAAGACTCGCAGTCGCCGCCCCTGAAGCTCAGCAGGTCTCGCTGCTGGTTTCGGACGTCCCCGACAACACTCCCGACGCGCTGGCCTCCGGGCCGACCATGCCCGACTCCACGACCGTCGAAGACTGTTACGCCCTTGCCGAGAAATACGGCATGCTGCCCCAGTTTCCAGATTCGGTGCGCGAGCTGTTTCAACGCCACGCCCTGGATGAAACACCCAAATCCGACAACTTGGCCTTCCACCGGGCGCGCTGGTGGCCGTTGTTGTCCAATGCGTCGCTGCTGGAATCTGCGGAGGCCGAGGCGCAACGCCATGGCTTCACTGTCCAGATCGACAACAGTTGTGATGACTGGGACTACTCTCGCGCGGCGGATTATCTTCTCGAACGTCTGCGCGGGATGCGCCAGAAGTCGGATCGCGCCTGTCTGCTTTCCGGTGGAGAAGTTACGGTAAAGGTGGAAAATGGCGGCACCGGCGGACGCAACCAGCAATTTGCGCTGGCCTGCGCGAGTAAGATTTCCGGCGAAGCAATCACAGTGCTCAGCCTCGGCACGGACGGCATCGACGGCAATAGCCCCGCGGCGGGAGCAATTGTGGATGGCAGCACACTGGAACGTGCCAAAGCTCGCGGACTGGATCCTGCGGCCTACCTCGCGGGTTTCAATGCGTACCCGTTGTTCGAATCGCTGGGAGATGCGATCGTGACCGGACCCACAGGCAACAATCTGCGGGACCTCAGAATTCTGTTGGCTTATTGACTAAAACGGTTGACCCGCGATTGCGCCGTCAGTTCTAATCGCTGCTGGTCATTACGGTGTTCATGGGAGACTGAGGATGCGCGTTGCTTTTCTGGGTTTGGGAATTATGGGACGCCCAATGGCGGCCAATCTGGTGAAGGCGGGTCACGAAGTTTCGGTTTGGACCCGCACGGTGGGCAAGGTAGTTGAAGGCGCAAGAACCGCGACCTCACCCGCAGACGCGGCGCGCGGAGCCGAAGTGGTGTGGATGTGTGTTTCCGATACCAATGCGGTCGAGAGCATTTTGTTCGGACCGAACGGAGTTGAGGAATCACTGGCCGAGGGTATGACCATTGCGGACTCCAGCACAATTTCTCCTTCGGCGACGCGCAAGTTCGCAGAGCGAGTTGCGGCGAAGGGAGTGCGATACGTAGATGCTCCCATGACAGGATCGAAAGTGGCGGCTGAGGCCGGCACTCTCATTTTCATCGTCGGCGGGGACGAAGCAGTGATCGAGTCTCTAAAGCCGCTGTTTGCTGCCATGGGCAAGGTCTTCTTCCGTTTGGGGGAGACCGGCATGGGGCAGTCGGCGAAACTGGTGATGAACCTGCAAATTGCGCTGATTTATGAAGGCTTCGCCGAAGCTCTTACGCTGGCAACAAAGCTGGGAGTGGATGTCGAAAAACTTATGCCCGTGATTCAGGCATCGATGATTCGCTCCGGCGTCGTCGACTACAAAGCGCCTTTTGTCCTGAAGCGCGATTTCACGGCAAACTTCCCACTGCGCCTGATGCACAAGGACATTCGCCTGACGTTGGAGGCCGCCAAAGAAGTTCGAGTCAAGTTGCCAGCCCTGGAAACGGTGGAGGAGATCTACGAACTCGCCACCGAAGATGGACATCAGGATCTAGACTACGCCGCGACTCTCACCTTGCTGGAAAAATGGGCTGGAGTCGAAGTGAAAGGCGCGTCAGTAGGAGACTAGGATCCCCGAGCCGCGTTTTCTGCTCGTGTGGCCGCGCGCTACCGCCCGCGAGGTGCCGCAGTCTAACCATTCACGCCGGACATCTGCCTCGGCTATCCGGTCGGATTAGAAGAATTGCCGGTTTTTGGCTGTCGATGATTGGGGAATTGCGGCAAGTCGCGGGCGGTCGCCCGCAGACCCCGTGATCCCCTCGTTTAGGGTCGTTACCTTGGTAATGACCCCCCGCAATCTTCTATTACACAAGTGTTACACGCGCCCTTTTCCCACCCTGCTAACGTAGTTGTTGGAAGCTCAATCCTGGACGCAGGGAAACGAATATGGCGATCGACCTTGAAGTGCTGGACCGGAAAGCGGCGGCGGCCAACGAAGTGAACTGGGTTACTGCAATTGCGATGGGCCTGTTCCACGTCGGCGCAATCGCGGCGCTCTTCTTCTTTACCTGGAAGGCCTTTCTGGTTTCGATGTTTCTATGGTGGGTCTCAGGAAGCCTAGGCATCGGCATGGCCTACCATCGGCTGCTTACCCACCGGGGATATAAGGTTCCGAAGGCTGTCGAGTATTTTCTCACCACCTGCGCCACGCTGGCGCTCGAGGGTGGGCCGATTTTCTGGGTGGCCACGCACCGCATTCATCACCAGCATTCCGACCAGCAAGGCGATCCTCATTCGCCACGTGACGGCAAGTGGTGGGCGCACATGGGCTGGATTCTGACCGGCAAGTCGATGCACCACGACACGACTACGCTGGCGCGTTACGTTCCCGATCTCGCGAAAGACAAATTTCACGTCTGGATCACGAAATATCACTACGTCCCCATGATCGTCCTCGGCCTCGTGCTTTTGGCGATTGGCGGACTTCCGTTCCTGCTCTGGGGCGTATTCTTCCGGACCGTGATCGGACTGCACACCACCTGGCTGGTGAATTCCGCGACGCACAGCTGGGGATCGCGCCGTTTCGTTACGCGCGACCTTTCTACCAACAGCTGGTGGGTGGCCCTGCTGACGTTCGGCGAAGGCTGGCACAACAATCACCATGCGCATCCGGTTTCTGCCCGCCACGGTTTGAAGTGGTACGAGATTGATTTCAACTGGTACGGCATCTGGGCGCTGACCAAGTTAGGCCTGGCTCGCCAGGTTTACCGCGTTAAGCTCGACGAACTGCGCCGTCAGGAAGAAGAAAAAGGCGTCCCGGCGGAAGCCCGAGCCGAAATGGTTTCGGCCTAGCTTAATGGCTTGTGTGGGGCGGACACTCTTGTCCGCCGACGTTGACGTTGACTTTGACTCTGTACAATCAAAACCGACCCACAGCCTCGCCAGTAAAACTAAACCAAACCAAACACTAACCCCAAAGGCGGCGGACAAGAGTGTCCGCCCCACACATTCTTTCTCCCGCGCGGTAGAATCCTGCCATGCGTATCAGCAGCCGCCGCAGGACGATTGCCTTCTTCATCGTTCTCGGTGTTTGCCTGGTATTACTCGCCGTCGGCCTGAACGTCGGCTGGATCATCCTGAACTGGCGCGAAGGAGTGCTGCTTTTTCTGGGCATAGTCTTCTTCGCCCTGCTGATTGCCGGGCTGATCGTGAACACCAGCTTTCTGGTCCGCGAGATTCGCCGCAACGAACAGCATGACAGTTTCATCAACGCCGTCACCCACGAGCTAAAAACACCGATTGCTTCCATCCGGTTGTATTTGCAAACCCTGCAGCATCGCGATGTGGACGAGTCCAAGCGGCGCGAGTTTTATCGCCTCATGCTGGACGACACCGACCGACTGATGGGCACGGTCGATCAGGTACTGAAGGCCGGTGAGGCGGGGCACAAGCGGCAGGACCGGCGCGTGCCGGTAGACTTCAGCGGCCTGGTTCGTGATTGCGTGGAAGTCGCGCGTAACAGTCATCACCTTCCGTCTGAAGCTCTGGGTTATGAGCAGTCGATCAACTACGGTCCTGCCGCTGGCGTTCTGGGAGATGCCGAGGAGCTGCGCGCCGCAGTTTCGAACGTGCTCGACAACGCGGTCAAGTATTCTGGGGACAAGGTGCAGATTTCGGTTCGCCTCGACACTCCAGACCAGAAGCTGGTCACCCTGAGCATTCGCGACCAGGGAGTCGGAATTCCGGCAGCAGAGTTGAAGCGCGTCTTCAAACGCTTTTATCGTGTCTCTAACCGCTCGTTGAGTCATGTGAAGGGAACTGGCCTGGGCCTTTTCATCGTGCGGGCGATTGCCAAGAAGCACGGCGGCCGGGTGTTTGCCGAGAGTGAAGGAGAAGGCCGCGGCACCAGGGTGGTGCTGGAGTTGCCGAGGGTGAATCTGTAGCGTATTCGTGTGGGGCGGACACTGTTGTCCGCCGCTTTTGAAGTTGATTGTCGGTGTAGAAGCTAAAACAAAGTCAAAGGCGGCGGACAAGAGTGTCCGCCCCACACGGCAAGCGAACCTGCATGAGTCATGTTCTGATCGTCGAAGATGAAGCTCACCTGGCCAAGGGGCTGCAATTCAATCTCGAGGCCGAGGGACACTCCGTCGACGTCGTGGGCGACGGTGAGCATGCGCTCGATCTTCTTTTAGGTGACAAGCGCACGAGCTTTGACGCAGTGGTGCTCGACGTCATGCTTCCCGGCAAGGACGGTTTCACCGTCGCGTCAGAGTTGCGAGCCGCCAAACAATTCGTTCCCGTTCTCATGCTGACCGCCCGCGGACGTCCCGAAGATGTGCTCAAGGGTTTTGCCTCTGGCGCGGACGACTATCTGCCCAAGCCTTTCGAGCTTCCCATCCTGCTTGCCCGCTTGCAGGGACTGCTGCGTCGGCGCGAGTGGATGCAGCAAAGTCTGGCTCCTAGTGCTGTCCCAGCCGCCGCCTCTACCGAGTACGAAGCATTCTCATTCCACGGTCGAACCATCGACTTCGGAAAACTGGAACTGCGAGTCAACGGAGTTACTACCCAGCTGACTCTGATGGAAGCGGAGCTCCTTCGCCATCTGATCAGAAATCAGGGACGGGTTGTCTCTCGCAAATCAATTCTCGAAGAGGTGTGGGGCTTGCACGAGGACACTGACACCCGCGCCATCGACAACTTCATTGTCCGCCTGCGGCGCTACATCGAAGAGAATGCTTCCGAGCCCCGGCATCTTCTCACCGTTCGCGGCGTGGGCTATCGTTTTATCGCGGAGCCAGAAAAAAATTGAGGATTGGAGTGAAAGAACTTACTCGCGGCGCCCAAGATTTGAAATCAGGTTTTCCCGGTGATTGAGTGCAATTCCGTCAACCCGGTCCAGGGCGAACAGGTAAGCGGCGAAGGCCAGGGAAGCGGGCAGTAAAAAGATGGGCAATTCCATCCACGAAGTTCCATAAAGGTGCGAAAGCCAGAGCATCACTGCGGCCACGCCAAACAAAACTCCGCGAATCCCGAAACTCGCCAGCACGGTGGTAAGCGAAGCTCTCTGTCTGCCGAACACGCCCGCCTCGATTCGGCTGGGAGAATAGATCGAAAACAGGTTGCCCGCGGCAAGGTCGATGGGAACGACAAAGAGAATGGCCGCCAGCGTAGCGACGGTCACCCCGATGGTTGGCGTTCGATAGATGAGGGATGTTCCCAACCAGACCAGAACGATCTCCAATACAAAAATGGACAGAATCGCTAAATTCTTTCCCATCATGATCTGCCGGAAGCGAACGGGCGAGGCGAAGAAGAACTGCGTCCCGGTACCATCGCTTCCGAAATTGTTGTAGGAAAGATTGGTCAGCAGGAGCAACGAATAGGCAGCGCCCATGGGAAATGTGAGCCCCGGAGCATGCGCGAACAGGCCATTATTCTGTCCTGAAGTGCGAAACACCAGCAGCATGAAAAGGGGCACGATCAGCGTGAACAACATGGGCCCGCTGCGGCTGAGATAGCGCAATTCTTTCTCGAAGACGGCCGTCACCGGTCCGGGAAGACCGGGCAAATTCCAGCCGGGACGAAGCGCAGGAAGTCCAATGGACGAGGCTTTGCGTCCTTCCGATTCATTAAGGTTCTCGCCTCGATACTCTGCGCGCAGACGAAAATTCAGCAGCCATAAAAACGCAATTCCGTAACATCCCAGCAGCAGAAACGGCAAGGCGCTCCTTTGAAAATTGCCCCCTACCACCCCTGCGATGGCCGACGCCGCAAGGCCGGGCGGCAAGGGACGCTGCGCGCTGGAAAGCTTCTGCCCCATGATTCTGGTTTCCGGAATAGATCGATGTTCGTAGACGGCGAACAACGGGCCGATCAACTGAAAGCTCAGAATAAAGAGGAAGAAGAGTATCCCCATGATTTCGCGGGTGCGCCGCTGGGCCAGCCAGCGTTCCAGCCACGCGAACAGCATTCGCGCCATAACCAAATTCACCAGGGCAAACGTCAACAGCACAATCGTGGCCCACGGAATCAAAGCCGGATGTGCGAACCCAATGCCAATATCGATTCCGATTAGCCATAAGCTGGCCACAGCTGTCGAGGGATCGAGCGCACCGTAAGCCAGGCGAATGAGAAAGTACGACCTGTAACTCAACGGGAAACGCAGAAGGCTCGAAGACTCGACGTTCTGGGTGAACGCTGTCGCCATCAGGGGAAAGAGTTGCCAAAAAAGAAATACCGGCCAGAGCAGAGTTCCGAGCCACTCCACCATTCCCTGTTTCAGCAGGAACCAGGCGGCCCCGCCGAGTCCGATCGCGCCGCCGATCCCGCCTGCCAGAAAGGACAGGCTCACGAAGATGCGCGAGGCCAATTCCATGCGGCCGCGCGTAGTCCGCAGCGAGTTCACGAAGATCCGCCACCGCAATCCGGCAACCGCCGCGAGTTGCTGACGGGCATGCGGAGCCGGACTTAATTTCTCGATGGTCATCGTTACCGGACCTCGGACGTCAGTCCTCGGACCTTAGCCAGGTAGCGCCGGCGTCCCGCCGGCTGTCCGGATGGCATCTTGCCCTCCCCGCACCAATGCCCTCGCCACCGAAGACGGAAGTCTTTAATTCGTAGCCCAAAGGCTCTTAGCCCAACCACGACAATTCCTGACCGTTGGACCGCGCCCCGCCCACGATGAGCAGGAACAATTGCTCCAGCGTCAGCTTCTCTCCCGCAGGGCCGGCCGCTGTTGCCGGGAGGCCCGCAGCCCGGGCCTCCACTCCAGCACGCAGTTCCTCGAGCGAACCTTGCGCCACCAATCGGCCGCGATGAATGATGCCGACGTGAGTGCACAGGCGTTCCACGATCTCCAGCACGTGCGAAGTCAGGAATACCGTTGCGCCGCGCGCGATCATGCGTTGCAGCATGGTTTTCAGCGTGCCGGCTGCGATGGCGTCGACGCCTTCGAAGGGTTCATCGAGAAACAAAACTTTTGGTCCGTGGATCACGGCGGCCGCGAGCGCGAGTTTTTTCTGCATACCGTGCGAGTAATCTGTCACCAGCGTTTTAGGCTGGTCGGTAAGCTGCATATACTCGAGCAGTTCCGCGGTGCGCTGCGCGGCGGTTTCGCGATCCAGACCATACATGCGTCCGACGAAGTTCAGATACTCCGAGCCAGTCAACCTGCCAAATAGAGCCATGCCCTCCGGCACCACCCCGATCTGCCGCTTCACTTCGACCATGTTGCTGACCAGATCGAGACCGAGAATCCGGATTCCCCCGGAAGTCGGAGCCAGTAAACCAGTCAGCATCTTGATGGTGGTAGATTTTCCCGCTCCGTTCGGTCCCAGAAAGCCGAAGAACTGACCGGGCGCGACCTTCAGGTTCACGTCCTCGACAGCTACGAGATCGCCGAAACGGCGCGTCAGGTGCTCGGTTGAGATGGTGGGCGAATCCATGCAAAGTTTCGACTCTAGCACAATCGATGAGCTTCGTAGTTCGCTGGCACACTCAAATCGGTAGTCATCAGTCTTACGCTGAGGGACTCTCTAGTCCCGAAGGATGTGGCGTGGTTCGGCTCGGACGCGGCGGCTTCGCAGGAGCTTCTCGCCAGTTGCTTCGCAAGCTCAGCATGACGGCAAAGACTAGGCTGCGGAATTCAACAATGAACCATGCAATCTATCGATCCCTTCAATCCGCGCTTTGATAAAAACTCTCACCGTACTAGACTAGGCGACTGAAATTTTCCCAGCTTCAAATTGCAACGGCAGTACATCGCACAGGCGAGCCCTGCTCGCCCGGACGGCCGGTAACGACTGTCCCCATGTAGTTTTGTTCAGGAGGCGATTTATGGGCTCTCGCTGGATTTTGCTTTTCTTATTTTTACTGACTGCCAGTGGGCTGATGGCACAGGCGTCTCCGTCACAATCACAGCCCGCCGCAGCTGGTGAGCCCACCGTGCAGACGCTGCTTGACCGCATTCAGCAACTGGAGAATCGGATCGATCAACTGGAGGAACGTGATCGCCAGAAAGAGGCACAAGCCTCTGGACCGGCAACTCCGGGGGCAGTCCAACCTCCTGCCGCGCCTGTCCCTGAAAGCGCTGCTACGACCGTGGCCTCCGCCGCTCCTCCCCCGCCTGCCGCCATGCAGGGCGAAGATCATGCCAGCATGGGTGAAATCCGCGATGTTGAGCGACACTTTCCATCGCTGCAAATCAGGGGATTCGGCGACGTTGATTTCTCCGGAACCGACCAAAAAGGCTCGACCAGTGGATTCAACCTGGGCCAGTTAGTGCTGCACCTGGCATCCCCTTTGTCGGAGAAAGTCAGCTACTTCGGCGAAATCAGCTTCACGGCGCAACCGACCGGCTACGAACTCAGTGTGGAACGCTCCATTATTCGCTACGATTACAACGACTACTTCAAACTCTCGTTCGGCAAATATCACACCCCCATCGGATATTGGAACGCGGCCTTCCACCACGGAGCCTGGTTGCAGACCACCATCGCCCGTCCGGAAATGGTTATGTTCGGAGGCACATTCATTCCCACTCACTTTGTAGGCCTGGAAGCGGAAGGGAACATTCCCTCAGGCGGCCTGGGTCTGGGATACAACGTGGGAATCGGGAATGGGCGCTCGTCTCTCCTTAGCAAGTCCGGCGACAGCGGAGATTCCAACGATAACCGCGCATGGGTGGCCAATCTGTATTCTCGTCCATCGCGGTTTTATGGACTTCAGGTTGGTGCTTCCGTTTATCGCGACAAGCTCACCCCGAAGCCCGGGATGAACTTCGGCGAATGGATCACGGCCGCCGACGTGGTCTGGACCAAGGAGAAGCCGGAATTTCTATCGGAGTACGCCAACGTCCATCATCGTGACGAAGCCACCGGCAATACCTGGGATAGCCAGGCATTCTATGTTCAGCTGGCCTATCGGTTGCCCTGGCAGCAAAGCAAATGGAAGCCTTATTATCGGTACGAGTATATTCATAAGCCTGAAAATGATCCGACGCTGGTGAATTTGTTGGATCTGGACGGTTCGATTTTTGGGGTTCGGTGGGATATTACGAATTACGCCGCTTTCAAGGGCGAGTATCGGAACAGCCGCCACGGCACAGACCAACCCCGGGTGAACGGGGCATTTTTCCAAACCGCATTTACCTTCTGACATGCACATGACAACAAACTCGAAATTCGCTCTCCGAGTCTTCGCGCTAAGTTGCGTGTGCCTGGCGTTTCTTCAGCCTCTTGTAGCCCAGCGCCACGAAGTGGACATCGCGGTCGTGGTGCATCCCGATACCCCGATCAGCAACCTGAGCCTGGCCGAAGTGCGCAAGGTATTTCTCGGCGACCGCCAGTATTGGAGCACGAACGTTCCGGTGGTGCTGCTTATTCGCGCCCCGGTGGCTCGGGAGCGAGACGTGGTGCTGAAGGTGATCTATCAGATGGCGGAATCGCAGTTCAAACAGTACTGGATTGCGAAAATCTTCCGCGCCGAGTCAGCCACGGCGCCGAAGGTGGTCTATTCGAATGACATGGCCAATCAACTCGTGACCGCCATTCCCGGGGCGATTGCTTTCATCGACAGTAAAGAGGTGAAGCCGGGAGCGAAAGTATTGCGAGTGGATGGCCGTTTACCTGGCGAGGCGGGGTATCCGTTGAGATGAGACATGAGCGGCTAGGCTTTTCTTTGAAAGCCCATATTGATACGACAGAATCTCAGTGGCTGAAGCCGCTCGCGCTGCGCTTTGATGGCACGACTGAAGTCGTGCCCTTCCTACAATCCGACATTCCGCGTCTCAGTTCCGGCGTCACGACGTTGCACTACGGCAGCGCCAGTTGCTGGACGATCTTCTGGAATCTGGGGTCAGAGCGCAACTCATCGAACGCAGGTTCAACCTTCACATACGTGAGATTGCTGTCGCGCTGGCTGTAGGCGGTTTCGAGTGACGCCAGAGCCTGGCTCTTGTCTCCCAACCGCGCATAGATTTGGGCCATGTTGTAGGAAGAAACGTAACCTCGCTTGGATACTTCTTTCAAACCTTCCAGCCAACTCTTCATCACTCCGGGATAACCCGATGTGTTGAAGTCCTCGCCGATCGCGGCTGCGAGATCGGGATTGCCGGAGAGTGTCAGCACTTTCTGCCGTTCGCCGATAGCCTCTTTGAAATTGCCGTTCTGCGCGTAGGCAGCCTCGATGGCATGTTGAGCCGGGACGAATTTCGGATCCATATCCAACGTCTTCGTGAGTTGCACCGCCGCGTCGTCATATTGACGCGTGAAGTAAAGCAGGCGGCCGAGGCTCGTATTCGTCAGCAGTGACAGCGGATCGAGTTCCTGGGCCTTTTTCAGTTCGATCCGGGCTTCGTCGAAGCGAGCCATCCGGGTCAGAAAGTCGCCGTACCATTGGTGTCCGGACGCGTTGTTTGGATTTAACTGAATCGCACGTTTGAATTCGGATTCGGCTCCCGCCCAATCCCAGTCGTAACTTTCACGCACCAAAGCCAGCGAGATGTGTGCTTCGGGCAGCGTGTCATCCAGTTTCACTGCCTGCATGGCCGCGGACTTTGCGTTTTGCCAAACCTGCTGCGGCGCCATGTATCCGGATTCGCCGAGGAAGTTATATGTATCGGCCAGCCCGGCGTAAGCCTGCGCATAGTGCGGATCTTTCTCGACTGCCTGATTGAAAAACTCGGTGGCCTTTCGGAAACCGTCTTCCGTCCATTTGTTCCAGTAGAAAAGACCCTGCAGATAAAGCTGGTAGGCTTCGGGACTTTCCGTATCGTGCTTCGCGACCTCGCTGACGGTTTCTTCAGCTCCAACGATCCGGGGACGCAGGTTGTCATAGATCTCTTTCGAGATGTCTCCCTGCATCGCGATGAGGTCGGAAGCCTTGCGATTGAACTGGTCACCCCAGAGTTCCGTACCATCGGCCACGTTGACCAGGTCAGTCTGGATGGTGAGGGTATCGCCGCGTTGCGCCACCCTGCCCATGAGCACGGCATCGACGTTGAGTTCCTTGCCGACTTTCTGCGCATTGACCTCGCGGCCCTTGTAGCTGAACACTGTGCTGCGAGCCATGACCCTCAATTCGGGGACACGCGACAGGCTGCTGATAATGCCTTCGGTCACTCCGTCGGCAAGATATTCGATATTCGGGTCCGCGCCCACGTTCACGAAGGGAAGAACTGCGATGGCGTGAATGTGATTACCGCCTCCCAGAAAGCGGTCGCGCCAACGATGCGGAAGCAGGGTGGCTGCCAGTAGCAGTACAAGGACAACGGCGGAAGCGATGATCGTTGGCTTAATCCATGCTGGTCTGGGGCCCTTGGGCGGGGTGAAGGTAGGAACTCCTGAAGATTCCGTATCACGCTTGACCCGCTTCAGGTCTGCCTGAAGCTCGGACGCCGACTGATAACGCAGGTTGCGGTCTTTCTCTAGCAGCTTGGCCGCGATCCAGCCCAGATCCGGGATCAGTTCCGGATTTACCCGCGCCGCCGATACCGGCGTGCGATTGAGAATGGCTTCGAAAACCACCGCCGTCGTTCCTCCGCCGAAGGCGAGCCGTCCGGTCGCCATTTCGTAGAGCACTGCACCGAGAGAAAAAAGGTCACTGCGGCGATCCAGTTCTTCGCCACGCGCCTGCTCCGGAGACATGTACGCGACCGTGCCCAGCGCCACCCCAGTGCTGGTCAAATGGTTGACACCACTCAGCGTGGGAAGAGACTCGCTGCCTGCCTGATCTCCCACCGGTTTTTCCGTTGGAATCAGCTTCGCCAGACCAAAATCCAATACTTTGGCCTGGGCCCGCTTGGTGAGAAAGATGTTTGCCGGTTTGAGGTCGCGATGAATGATCCCGGATGAGTGGGCGGCGTCGAGCGCATCCGCGATCTGGATCGTGATCTCCAGAATCTGGACGGCGGGCAGGGGATTGCCCGTGATCATATGCTTAAGTGTAGTGCCCTCAAGCAGCTCCATGACGATGAAGGGCTGGCCGTCGGCGTGGTCAATTTCATGGATGGTGCAGATGTTCGGATGGTTCAGGCCGGAAGCGGCTCTGGCTTCGCGCTGGAAGCGCTCCAGGGCCTCCGGATTGCGCACCAGATCGGGAGGGAGAAACTTCAACGCAATATTTCTGCCCAGCCGGAGGTCCAGGGCGCGGTAGACGACTCCCATGCCGCCGCCACCCAGCTTTTCCTCGATCCGGTAATGAGAAATGACTTGGCCCAGCATTGGATTTGCGCCCGATGGCTCATGGTAGGCCGCATAAACAGTCAAGTCAACGCGCTAAGTCCGTGGTCGTTCAGATGGTTATGCTGGACGGAAACTACTGGCGCGAAGCAGATGCTCCGGTGGCCAGTTCGCGAAGTACGCTCAAGAAACCCGCGGCGTCCTGCTCATCGGAGAGGGCGTCTAACGGGACCGTGGCGGCAATATGAGGAGATTCCGAGCGGAAACGCACGCTGATCAGGTTGTGTCCCCGGGCAGTCATCAGAGTATTGACGACGGGCGAAAGTTCCTGGGTCCAGCGGGTCCGAGTGGTAAGAACGACAGGCCCGGGGCGGGAAATTGACCAGTCGCGGGGCTGCGAAGTCAGGTGGCTGTGGCGCTGAGACAGCCAGCGATGCCGGAACACATCCAGATGGAAGCCCGGAGCGCCGTCCAGGTCTGCTTCAAAGGTGAGAGTTTCCTTCTGCTTGTGCCAGATGCTGATAAACCACTTGAAAGGGATGGGACGAGGTCGCAAACGAATCGTCACGCGGGCGTTGTCGAACCAGTGAGCGGAGAAACCGAAGCGCGCCTGAAGCTGAGTTACACCCAGCCAGCGGGCGTCGAGCATTTGTCCTTTGCTGGAACACGCGACTTCCACCCAGTGCAGGGCCGTGGCGCCTTTGCGGCGGTTATAGCGGGCAAAATAAAAAAACCATACTGCGAGGAGGACCACTGCGCTGATCGCGTCAATGAGCACCAGGCGTCCCACAAGAACCTCTCTGCAAATAGTACGACTTGTCATGCAAGTACCGCAACCAGTTCCGGTGGTTTTCGTAGAGAGAATTTAGCCCCGGCTGGGCCGGGTCCGTTCCGGTAAGAAGTGGTGGGACTTCTTTGCGCCCTTTGCGGAATCCTTAGCGAACTTTGCGGTTAAAGATTTTGATCTTCCGGCCATCTGCGAAGGGCCGTCTTTGACCGCAAGGTTCGCTAAGGATTCCGCTAAGAACGCAGAGGAACCTAAATGAAATTAGGGCATCACCTACGGCAAGACCCGCCTGCTCCGCGACTACAATCAAATCCGTGGAATTCGCCGTAAGAGACTTCCGGAGCGACGAGATCGATGCCCTCTGGCGCATCGATCAGCAATGCTTCGAGCCGGGCATTTCCTACAGCCGGCTGGAACTCGCGACATACTTGCGAATGCCAGGTGCATTTGGCCTGGTGGCCGATTCCTCTGTTCCTGGCGGGACCGCCGCTCCAGTAGGATTCATTGTCGCTGAGGGCAAGCAGCGGCAAGGGTCACGTCATCACCATCGACATTTTGCCTCAGGTTCGCAGGGCAGGCATCGGATCGCGTCTGCTGATCGCTGCCGAGGACCGGCTCCGCGCCAATCACTGCCAGGCCGTAATTCTGGAGACCGCCGTTGACAACCAATCCGCTCTCGCTTTTTATAAGCGGCACAATTACGGCGTAATCAAGACCTGGCCCCGTTACTATTCGAATGGCGTCGATGCGTTCGTCCTGAAGAAAGATTTGCTTTCGCCGGGCGAGCCAGCTAAGTTGCCCCAGTGACAATCGGCAAGGCCGAATGACTAAAAACAGAAAAATGAGAATCGCGATTCAAGGCGAAGTCGGCTCGTTCAGTCAGGAAGCTGCGCAACGGATGGTTCCGGGCTGCGAGATCGTGCCCTGCGCCCGCTCGGTCGAAGTCTTTGATCGCGTCGAGCGCGGTTCGGTGGCTGCGGCGGTGATCCCGATTGAGAATTCGCTGGCGGGTTCCGTGACCGAGCACTTCGATCTGCTGCTGGCGCGCAAAGTTTTTATCGAAAGGGAATTCGAACTGCGCATCGTGCATAACCTGATTGCTCCGCCCGGGGTCAAACGCGGCGACCTGCGCCGGGCGTACTCGCATCCCGTTGCGCTGGAGCAGTGTCGCGACTTCTTCGCGAAAAATCCAAAAATTCAGCCCACTCCTTTTTACGACACAGCGGGCAGCGTGAAATATGTGATCGAAAAAAAACTCGAGGACGAGGCCGGCATCGCAGGCGCTCAGGCCGCGAAAGCATATAAAGGACACATTCTGGCGGCGGGGATTGAAGACGACAAACGCAATTTTACCCGCTTCTTTCTGATTCGCAAAACGCGGCGCATTCTGCCGGGTGCCAACAAGACTTCGATCGCCTTCAGCGTCAAAAATATTCCCGGCGCGCTGTTCAAGGCGCTGGCGGTATTCGCTCTGCGCGATATCAGCCTCACCAAGATTGAGTCAAGGCCCCGCCGCGGACTCCCCTGGCAATATGTGTTTTACGCCGACTTCCTTCGCGGAGACGATGAGTCCGCACGCAACGCCCTGCGCCATCTTGCCGAGGTGGCTGACCTGGTAAAACTGCTGGGAATCTATCCCGCAGCCTGAATCGGCTGGTATGTGTAATCCGTACCTCTTCTAGACCCGCGTGGGGACAACCGCCCTCGGTTGTCCAGTCGAGCGAAGCTCGACAGTGTTCCTTCGTCCGCAAGAACCTGCGGAGCTGCGCTCCGCTTGGACAACCGAGGGCGGTTGTCCCCACCTGAGTCTGTGAGGCATCCCATTTCAGTCTTTCGAACGTCACCAATCGGTTGCTGCACCTTCGATTAGGTACAAACCGCTGGCTTAGGGTTTAGTATTGCAAATAGTTTCAAGTGGATAGGTGGGCCTGCATCTTTACAGGCCTTTAAGTCATCAAAACTTGAGCACAAGACACTCAAGGTGAAAAATGGCAGAAAAAAAGAGCACTGAGCGCTCGACCAAGCCAAAAGAACAAGAAGAAACTGGGATTCTGCCCATCCTGCCGGTGCGGGATACGGTACTTTTCCCTCATGCCGTGCTGCCCCTGACCGTTGGTCGGGAAAGTTCGGTTCAACTCATTAACTCCCTGGGCGAGGACAAGACGATCGTCGTGGTGGCGCAACGCGAAGCTCGCGTCGATGCCCCACAGGCCAGCGACCTGTATACGGTCGGGACCCTTGCCGTCGTCCACAAAGTAGTAAAGATGCCCAACCAGAGCCTGTTCGTTTTTGCGGAAGGCCTGGAGCGGGTGCGACTGACTGAATTCTCGCAGCTGACGCCGTTCATGCGTGGCCGCGTGGATTCGGTGCCGGAAGCGATTCCGCCGAAGAGTTCCGAGGTGGAAGCGCTACAGCGCAACGTTCTTACTCTGTTCCAGCAGATCGTCGCCGGTTCGCCGACTCTGTCGGATGAGCTTTCGACCGTCGCCATGAACATTGACGAGCCGGGCCGGCTGGTCGATTTCATCGCGTCCTCGTTGCCGTCGCTCTCCACCGCCGACAAGCAGGATACGCTGGAAACCACTGACGTCCGCGTTCGCCTGGAGAAGATCAATCAGCATCTGGCGAAGGAGCTGGAAGTCCAGCAACTGCGCAATAAGATCCAGTCCGAGGTGCAGGACCGGGTACAGCAGACGCAGCGCGAATACTATCTGCGCGAGCAGATGAAAGCCATCCAGAAGGAACTGGGTGAGCAGGATGAAGGCGCGCGCGACACCGAAGAACTCAAAACGAAAATCGACAACGCGGGCATGCCCGACGAAGTCAAAAAAGAAGCGTTGAAAGAATTAGGCCGGCTGGCCCGCATGTCACCCATGGCGGCGGATTACTCCGTAACCCGCAACTATGTGGAATGGCTGGCGGCGCTGCC
This sequence comes from Terriglobia bacterium, assembly GCA_963795245.1. GTDB lineage: Bacteria > Acidobacteriota > Terriglobia > Terriglobales > Acidobacteriaceae > JAIQFF01. Next base: position 435,367 of record CAWCHA010000005.1, read on the forward strand.
CTGGGCGAAAACTTCGGGCGGCGAAGTCGACATCCTGAAGGCCAAGGAAATCCTGGACGCCGATCACTATGACCTGAAAAAGGTTAAAGACCGCATTCTGGATTACCTTTCTGTGCGTCGTCTGAAGCCGGGGATGAAAGGACCGATCCTCTGCTTCGTCGGACCTCCGGGCGTAGGTAAAACTTCGCTGGGCAAATCGATTGCACGCGCCCTGGGGCGGAAATTTGTCCGCATCTCTCTCGGAGGTGTGCATGATGAGGCCGAGATTCGCGGTCATCGCCGTACCTACATCGGCGCGTTGCCGGGACAAATCATCCAGGGCATTCGCCGGGCTGAGACCAAAGATCCGGTCTTCATGCTCGACGAAATCGACAAAGTCGGACGCGACTTCCGCGGCGACCCCGCTTCCGCGTTACTCGAAGCGCTCGATCCAGAGCAGAACTCCACCTTCCGGGATAACTACCTGGACGTGACCTTCGACCTTTCGAAGGTGCTGTTCATCACGACCGCGAATATGCTCGACCCCATCGCGGAGCCGTTACGCGACCGTATGGAGATCATCGAACTCCAGGGTTATACCGAAGAAGAAAAGGTCCACATCGCGTTTCAATACCTGGTGCCGAGGCAGATTGAAGAGAACGGCGTTACCGCAGAGCAGATCGAGTTTCCGGAAGAGGCAGTTGGCTACATCATCCGGCACTATACGCGGGAAGCGGGCGTTCGCAATCTGGAACGGAACATCGGGACCATCTGCCGCAAGCAGGCCCGTAGACTGGCGGAGGGCAAGACCGACAAGCTGATCGTGACCAAGGAGATTGTTCAGGAATTTCTGGGTGGAATCAAGGTCCGCAGCGAAGGCGAAATTGCCGAACGGACGAAGCGGTCGGGTGTGGTCGTGGGTCTGGCGTGGACACCTTCAGGTGGCGACGTATTGTTTATCGAAGCCAACACTATGAAGGGCAAAGGCGGCTTCACTATGACCGGGCAGATCGGCCAGGTGATGCAGGAGTCCATGCAGGCCGCTCTGACCTGGGTGCGTTCGAATGCGGCCATACTCGGAATTCCGGAGAATTTCTTCGCCGAGCATGACATCCACATTCACGTGCCGGCGGGAGCCATTCCGAAAGACGGACCCTCTGCGGGTGTGACCATGGCGACTGCTCTGGTTTCGCTGCTGACGGGGCGCCCGGTGCGCCCGTTGACCGCGATGACGGGCGAGATCACGCTGAGCGGCGATGTTTTGCCGATCGGCGGCGTCAAGGAGAAAGTGCTGGCCGCAAAGCGCGCAGGCGTTCACGACGTAATCCTCCCGGCGGACAACAAGACGAACGTGGAGGAGGACCTCACCCCCGAGCAGTTGGCAAACATTCGGGTTCATTACGTGAAGTCAATTCTCGAAGTGCTGGAACTGGCGATACCAACCACCCAGCGCGAGGAGAAGCTAGCCGAAGAAGAGCGGGAAAAAGTACTAACCGCGCAGGGCGCTTCGTAATTCGCACAGGTAGCTCGAGTCAAATGCCAGTTTCCTGAACCCAGCCTTAAAGGAAACTGGCATTTTTATGTCCTTAAGTGCTTATTTATCACAAAGGTACATGATCCATGGTGCGGAACTAAATCCGCTCCGAGGGGTTTAAATGTATGGAGAGCGGCACAGTTCCGGCCGCTACGAGGGAACGATATGACAATGACGAAGACATGCCGCGGGTGGTTCGTCGGAGTGCTCCTGGCGGGCGTATTGCTGGTACTGCAAAGCCCCCTGATAGCCCGGGCGCAAGACGATCAGGAGAACGATCAGGATCCGCCCAGCCGTGTAGCGCGACTGAATTACGCGCAAGGCTCGGTCACGTTTCAGCCTGGCGGCGAGGGCGACTGGGTGACCGCTGTTCCCAATCGGCCGTTGACCAGCGGCGACAACCTTTGGACCGACCAGGGCGCGCGCGCCGAATTGCATGTCGGTTCCACCGCAATTCGGCTGGCGCCCCAGACCAGCATGACGATGCTTGATCTTGATGACCGCACTATGCAGCTTCGCTTGTCGGAAGGCACGCTGAACCTGCGCGTGCGTCACCTCGATGACGGCGATCTCGTCGAAGTCGACACGCCGAACCTGGCGTTCAATCTGCAACGCACCGGTGAATACCGGATTGATGTCGACAGTAACGGCGACACTACGATCGTGAACGTTTTAACCGGACGCGGCGAAGTGACCGGCGGGGGGTATTCGTATAGCGTGGTTGCGGGCCAGTCGGCGCGATTCTCCGGAACCGATCAGTTGAATTACGACATCGGGCAGTTGCCGCGATCCGATGATTTCGACAATTGGGCATCTCAGCGTGACCATCGCGAAGACGGATCAGAATCCGCGAACTATGTTTCGCCGGAGATGACGGGCTACGAAGACCTGGACGACTACGGCCGCTGGCAATATGTCGGCGGTTACGGCACCGTGTGGGTGCCACAGAACGTACGCTCGGACTGGGCTCCTTATCGCGATGGGCATTGGGCGTATATCAGTCCCTGGGGCTGGACCTGGGTCGATGACGAGCCCTGGGGTTTTGCGCCGTTCCACTATGGACGGTGGGCCTATGCCGGCAATCGCTGGTGCTGGGTGCCGGGTCCGGTGGCGATCCGGCCAGTGTATGCGCCCGCTTTGGTTGCATTCGTAGGCGGGGTCGGAATCTCGATCGGCGGAGGCCCGGGTGTGGGTTGGTTTCCTTTAGCTCCGGGCGAAGTCTACATGCCCTATTACCGGGGCAGCCGCGGTTATGTGGAACGGATCAACGTGACCAACACCGTGGTCAACGTCACGCGAGTGACCAACGTTTACAACGTCTATAACTCCAACCAGCGTACGAATATCACGTACATGAACCAGCGTGTAAACAATGGCGTGACCCTGGTCTCGCGGGATACGTTCGTGAATGCGCGCCCCGTGGGGCGCAATCTCGGACATTACGACGCGCGGCAGCTGGCGGAAGCGCCGGTTGAACGAACCATTCAGGTCCAACCGGTCAGGACCAGCGTGATGGGCTCTGGCATGCCGGCACGTTTCAGGCCGCCCCAGGCCGTCATCAGTCGCCAGGTGATCGCGACGCAGAGACCGGCTCCTCCCCGGCAGCCCTTCGGGCAGGGACAGACGGCACCGAACATCCGCACCGAGCAGCCCGGTGCGCAACCGCGGCCAATGAATCCTCAGGGTGTGGAGCGTCCGGAAGCGCGTCCGCAACGGCCTGCAGTTCCGGCTGAGGGACAGGGACAACGAACTGAGGGAGAGCGGGCTTCGCAGGCAGAAATGCCGCGTCCCGATGCGCGTCCGCAGCAGCCCCAAACAGCGCCACGAGCGGCCGAGCCACCGCATCCGCCGACGGCGATGGTTCCGCGCCAGCCACAGGGAGGAGTGAACCAGAACGACAACCGTGTGGCACAAGGCTGGTCGCATCCGCAAGCCAAGCCTGCGCCTCCGGTGCAGGAGCGTAGCGCGGCACAGGCCCGGGACGATGAGAACAAGTTCCGCAACTGGCAACAACAGCGCCCCCCGGCAGCCCCTGCACAGAACCGCGCGCCACAGGTGCATGCACCGGAACATTCCCAGGAACATCAGGCTCGGCCCGAGAACCACCGGCCGAACTAGGTCACAGGCCGCAGGAAAAGAGGTCGCAGGAAAAAGTGCCGGCTCCGTTCACGGAGCTGGCATTTTTGTTTCGGAACAGCCAAATTATCGCCTGCACGATAGACTACTGAGAACCGGGAACTGGAAACTGAAAACCGGTTCTTATGCGAGTCCGCGTCCTATTTTTCGGCGTCCTGAAAGATCTGGCCGGCAAGCCGAGCGATTTACTCGACCTTCCCGAAAATGCCACGCTGGGAGATGTGCTCAGCCACTATCAACAGGTGATCCCCAGGCTCAAAGACACGTCAGCCTCGCTCGCCATGTCGGTGAATCAGGAGTATGCCGGACCCGCGACCCGGCTGAGAGCAGGAGACGAAGTCGCGCTGTTGCCCCCGGTCAGCGGTGGATTGCATCGTGACGGCCAGAACCGCCCACGCGTCGCAATCGTCCGCGAAAGAATCGAAACAGCCTCTGTTCGTGAAAGCCTCAATCGTCCCGAGGATGGGGCGGTCGTCGTGTTCGAAGGCATTGTGCGCGATAACACTCGCGGCCGCCGGACTCTCTACCTGGAATACGAAGCCTATGAAGACATGGCGCTCAAGCAGATGGAGGAGCTGGCTGCGAAAGCGCAGCAGGATTTCCAGATTCGCGACGTTGCGATGGTCCATCGCCTGGGACGGCTCGAGATCGGCGAAACCAGCATTCTGATCGTCGTGGCATCCGCTCACCGGGCGGCCGCATTTGACGCCTGCCGCTGGCTGATCGACACTCTGAAGCGCACGGTGCCGATCTGGAAGAAAGAACATTTTGAAGGTGGCGCGGTCTGGGCCGACGGTGAGCCTTTCCCCGATGGCATCGCCGGCACACAAGGCACCCATTCCATCGGGCGTGCATCTAAATGACCAGCCGGATGGTCAGCGTTCTCCGCGGAATCTGTTCAGCCCGCGGGACCATAAATGGAATCGGAAATACCCGAACTTCCCAGATGAGACAGGTTGCGACTGCAAGTTTGCTGCTGGTTTTGTGCCTTGTCTCGGTCGCTCAGGGACCCGACACCACTTTTAAAGTCGATGTCAAACTGGTCAACGTGTTCGTCACCGTCACCGATGAACGTGGAGCGCCGATCGCCTCCCTCAAGAAAGAAAACTTCCAGTTAAAAGAAGATGGCCAGGACCAGAAAATTTCAGTCTTTGACAAGGAATCGGCACTGCCTCTTTCCATCGTTCTGGCTATCGATACCAGCCTGAGCACGCGTAAGGACCTTCCCCTTGAACTGGCTTCCGCCCGTCGATTCACGCACGCGATCCTGCGCCCGGTGGACGCGTTGTCGCTCTATCAGTTCAGCGAGACCGTGAGTGAAGTGACGTCTTTCACTTCCGATCTCAGAATCATAGACCACGGTATCGACCGGATTCACATGGGCTCGGCCACCGCCCTTTATGACGCTCTTTTTCTGGGATCGCAGGCGCTGGAGCCACGAGTCGGACGCAAGGTGATGGTGGTCATCACAGACGGTGGCGACACCATGAGTAAAGTCGATTACCAGGAGGCGGTGCGCGCCGCCGAAACCGCCGAAGCCATTCTCTACAGCATCATCGTGGTACCCATCGAGGCCAGCGCCGGCCGCGACACTGGTGGTGAGCACGCTTTGATCCAGCTCTCAGCCGACACGGGCGGCAAATATTTTTATGCATCGTCGTTGTCGCAGCTCGACGAAGCTTTTCGCCAGATTAGTGATGAACTGCGTACCCAATACATGCTGGCGTACTATCCTTCGCAGCGCCTCGCAGATTCGGATTTTCGCCGCATCCAGGTAACAGTCGCGGGCCTGCCGGCAGAATCCGGCTTCAAGGTGCGTCACCGGACGGGCTACTACACGTCCAAGTCGCACTGAATTTGATTGTGGAGGTGTGGGGCGGACACTCTTGTCCGCCGCCTTTGATGTTGATTTGGATTGATGATTTGGATTGATCGAGCCAAACGGAACTTAGGTGAGTCAGAGTCAAGGTCAAAAAAGTCAGACAAGAGCCTCCGCCCCACGTGTTGACGGGACAAATTCTGGTGTGAAAGTCTTGTAGGATTGCTAATCGGACAATTTCTGCATGGCGGGTCGGCTGCGCTGGTGCGAATCTCTGTAAGGAAGGTAAGCGAGACGAATGTCGAGTAATACTGGTTGTGCCCGTTCGGTCTTCAGGCAGTCAGCTCTGTGGACCGGAGCGATGGCGGTGCTTCTCATTCTTTCATCATTGGCCTACGCCCAGGAATCATCGACCGGGAATGTCTCAGGAACCGTGACGGGACCGCGTGGGGCCTCGGTGAGCGGGGCCGATCTCTCGATTACCAATAAAATCACCGGGCAATCCGCCAAAACCACCACCAGTCCGGCTGGCACCTACGCCGTCCGTGACCTGCCGCCCGGACAATACGTCCTGCACGTCGAGGCGAAAGGATTTCAACCGGCCGAACTTCTGATCAGAATCCAGGCTTCGGCGACAGCCACTGGTGACGTCAAATTGGCCCGCGTGGTAGCGCCGGCGGCCAAGCTGGTCGATACGGAAACGCCGGAAGTACGCGGCGCGGTCAAAAGCGACCAGATGGAGCAGCTTCCTACCGATCGCGAATTCCTCGATTTGACCCGGCTCGAACCAGGAGTGCAATTGCTGGACGGCCAGATTCTGGCCGCGTCGAAGGCTGGACTGACAGCGTCCTCCGTCGTGGGTCGCAACGGCCGCACCACCCGCATGCAGGTGGATGGGCTTGACATCACCGACGAAGCCATAGGCGCGACCACGATGAATATTCCGGTCAGCTCGATCCAGGAGCTCGGCGTCGAGCAATCGCTGCTGCCGCTTTCTTCCGGGCTGGCTTCGGCGGGCGCGGTGAACATAATCACCAAGTCGGCCACCAATGATCTTCACGGTCAGTTATTCGGAAATTTTCGGAACAAATCGGCCGGCGGCGCTGCCATGCCGGGCGGCGGCGACAATTCCTACTCGCGCCAATTCTTCGGCGGCAATGTCGGCGGCGCTTGGAAGAAAGACAAGCTGTTCTACTTCCTGTCAGGAGAATATTTCAGGCAGGAACTGGATGCTCCGGCTGTTTTCAACGCGCCCTTCGATGTTCTCGACGGAAGCTATCACGCTCCGTTTCATGAAACTGAGGTCTCGGGCCGCCTCGATTACAAACTTTCCGACCGGTCGCGGGTGTTCTACCGTTTCAATTATGACAACGGTTCCGACACCAACGCATTCGGCGGCAGCAATTTTCAGGCGCTCAAGAGTGGCGACAAAACGTATGGCAATGCGGGTGGTTTCGATTTCACCCGCGGAGCGTATCTGCACAGCTTGCGCTTTGCCTATGACCGTTACACCAACCGCATTGTGGATGCCGTCGGCGGCAGCAGCATTTTCGATCCCGCTCCCGGCCTGAGCTTGAATTTTGCGGGAGGCTCCGGATTCGCCAGCGGACCGAATCCCGAAGCACCGCAGCAGACCAAACAGGACAATAAAGAAGCCCGTTACGATGGCAGCCGGACTTTGGGGAAACACACGTTCCGCTTTGGTGCTGCTCTAAACCAGATTAACAATCTGATTACCGCCGATCTCTTCGGCCTGGCGCCGCAAGTTGGATCAGACACGAATGCTGCGTCGGTCGTCTTCGCCGCCGCCGGCCCATTTGCCGGTGGCGCTGACAATCCGTTGAATTATCCGGTGGACAGCATCACGATGGGGAACGGATTCAGTTGTTTCAGCGAGAAATCCGGTTTCGGTTCATCCTGCGGCGGCTTCAGCGACACGCGCATACAGGCGTATATCGGCGACACCTGGAAAGCCTTGCCAAACCTGGCTGTCACCATCGGAGTGCAATACGTTCGTGACACCGGACGCAGCGACTCCGACCTGCCGGCCGTTCCATGTTCAGCGGTCTCGACTTTTTACGGCGCTCAGACGCCGTGTACCGGCAGCAGCGATCTGCTGGCTCACTTCGGAGGCAATTCACAACTGGGCGGCAGGGTGCGCCAGCCCGACATAAATTTCGCTCCGCAGTTTGGTCTGGCATGGGACCCGGGCAAGGCAGGACGCACCGTCATCCGGGCCGGCATCGGAATGTATTACGACAACAACGTGTTTCGCAACTTGCTGGGCGACCGTGCAGCCCGGCTCGCGAGCGGGCAGTTGAATGCGCAGGCGAACGATCCATGCGCCAGCCACGGCGTTGTTATTTTCCCTGGCAATGTTGCCACGACCGCCGCCGGACTTTGCGGACAGCCCATTGGAAGCGTCGTGACCCAGGTCGCCAACTTGCAAACTGCTTTTCAGACGGCCAATGCCGCGCTGACTTCAAGTTCCCCCAATCCCAGTTTTCTGGGGCAGTCGCTGAATACTCAGGAGGGCGTGCTCGCGCCCGGCTACCAGACACCACGCTCGCTGCAGATGAACATTGGTCTGCAAAAGCAGTTGTGGGCCGAGACCCTGTTCACTTTCGATTACGTACGCAATGTCGGGACACACTACCTGATCGGTTACGACACGAATCATGTTGGGGATTCGACCCACCTGAACACGCCTGCGGGGTTGAATGCGATCAACAACACGCTGGCGGCGAATGCGCTCAGTGCCGGATGTGCGCCAGCCACGAGTGCGGGCGGCAGCTCGCAAACCGCGGTGAATTGTTATCTGGCGTCGGTGCCCGGCGCGAGCATCGTCGATTTCGCCAGCCATGGACTGGATTCAGGTGGTCAGTACCTGGCCGGCGCGCCCGCATCCTTGTTTGGATTGACCCCGAATACAGGCGCGGCATTTGCCGGAATCAATCCGCTGGTGGGACGCAATACGATGTTTTTCCCCGCCGGCCGGTCGCTTTACAGCGGACTGCAATTGTCGCTGCGGACACACCTCACCAATCCGGTGCGCGGCGTAGCAGGGGGAAGCCTTCAGTTTTCCTACACTCATTCCAGCTTCCGCAGCAATCTTGCCGGTGGGTTGGGCGACCAGGATTTACTGCCGCTGGCGGCGGACTTCAACCATCCGCTGGCGTTTTTTGGTTCGGCATCGCAAGACCGGAATGACCAGTTTGCCGCGGGCTCGGTTCTGGATTTGCCGAAGGGACTTCGCTTGGGATTGATTGCGAACGTTGCATCGCCCCTGCCTCAGAGCATGTTCCTGCCGGCCAGAGGGGGTGTTCCGGGTGAGATTTTCCGTACGGATGTGACCGGTGACGGATCGTTCGGTGGGCAGAGCCAGACCGGCGCCAGCGCTTACGGCGACATTCTTCCTGGAACCAACATCGGGGCCTTCGGTCGCGCGGTCACGTTGAAGAATTTGAGTACCATCATCGGAAACTACAACTCGAACTTCGCCGACCAGCTTACCCCGGCCGGAGTTGCCGTGGTCAACGCCGGTTTGCTGTCACGCACGCAATTGCAGCGGCTCGGCGCCGATTTGCCTACCATCGCTGATGCTCAGCCGGGCGCTGTGAATCTGGGCTGGCTGCGTACATTCGACGTCACCCTCTCCCGGCCTTTTCGGATGGGAGACCGTATCGTAGTGGAGCCCAGCATTTCGGCATTCAACGTTCTCAACTTCGCGAACTTCGACGGCCCGGGAAACCGCCTGAGCGGCGTGCTGAACGGTACGCCGGGGTCGATCAACGGCACGTCCGCTGAAGATCGCGTCGCCAACCGCGTGGGACCAGGTTCGGGCGTGTACTCGCTTGGCGCTCCGCGGCAAATTCAGTTTGGAGTACGGCTTACTTTCTAGGCCTGTTCACTGGCTCGTACCGGGCACGTGTAAAATGGCGATTATGCCTTTTCAAGGATCCGGCGCTCCCCGCAAGGGAAGGCCCGCCCCTCCCGAGCAGACTTCGGAGGAGGCGGCTTACCTGAAATCTCTCGGAGAAAAACAGAAACCCGTCAGCATCAAACTGGCAGACGGCGAGGTGGTCAAGGGCTGGATCGAATATTACGACAAGAACATGGTCCGGCTGACCCGCGAGGACCAGCCCAATCTGTTTATCTTCAAGCACGAAATCATGTACATCGCGGAAGACAACGCCAAGCGCAAGTAGCAACCGGTCGTCAGTCGTCAGTCGTCGGTTAGCCGATCGCTGATGTCAGCTGCAGGCCTTGACGACTGAAGACCGAAGACTATCCCAAAGCAAAACCTCTCATGACTCAATCGAATCACAGCGACTTCGTTTCCGGCATGTCCGACATCGCTCGCGAGGCCGGGGCTTTACTGATGAAATACTTTCATCAGCACGTGAAGGTTGAGTATAAGGGCGACGCCGACCTGGTCACGATTGCGGACCGAACTTCCGAAATCCTGATCCGGGAACGAATCAAGGCGCGCTGGCCCAGCCACGACATCATGGGAGAAGAGCAGGGCCTGGTTGATACCGGCAGCGACTATCGCTGGTACGTCGATCCGCTCGATGGCACCACCAACTTCGCGCACGGCTTCCCCGTGTTCTGCGTATCGCTGGGCCTGGAGCACAAGAATCAGCGCGTCGCCGGCGTGGTCTACGATCCCACACGTGATGAGCTGTTCGCCGCGGAGCAGGGAGGCGGCGCGTTTCTCAACCAGCAACGGATTCAGGTGTCGAAGATTGCGAAGCTCTCCGAGAGTCTGGTGGCGACAGGCTTTCCCAGTCACAAGCGGCACAAGAATCCCAACATCCACTTCTATCATCAGATTACTTTGCGCACCCACGGCGTGCGGCGCGCAGGGTCGGCGGCGCTCGACCTGTGCTGTGTGGCCAGCGGACGCTTCGACGCGTTCTGGGAATTCAACCTCAATCCATGGGACACGGCCGCAGGCGTGTTGATTGTCGAAGAAGCCGGCGGCAAAGTTTCGGATTTCAAAGGCGGGCCATTTCAGATCAACAGCCGCGAAACCCTGGCTTCGAATGGTTTGCTGCATCCTGCCCTTATTCATGAATTTGAGGAAATTTTCGCAGGGCGGGGCCTGGAGCCGCTGCCCAATGTTCACGAGTAACGAAAATAGACCATGAGATTCGTAGTCCTGCTGGTCATGATCTCCGTTCTCTGCGGTAGTACAGCCGCGGCCGACAAGCCGGCTTCGTCCTCCGTTGATCCCGCATATCAGCAATCTTTCGATCGATGGAAAAGCGAACTGGTCGACGATCTCAAACAGGAATGGCTGCCCCTGGCCGGATTGTTCTGGCTGAAGCCTGGCGAGAACACTTTCGGCACAGATCCGAAGAATGCGATCGTTTTCCCCAAAGGCCCCGCACATGCCGGATCATTTACCCTCCAAGGCAAGACCGTCACCGCCACTTTTTCTTCGGACAGTAACGCGATAATCGAGGGAAAACCCGCCACCACGGCGGAGCTTCAACCCGATAACTCTGGGCAGGCAACGGTCGTGGAAATCGGTAATTTGCGTTTTCATATGATCGTACGGGGTGAGCGTGTCGGCATCCGATTGAAAGATCTCAACAGTGACGCCGCACGTCAATATCGCGGTCCGCGATTTTTCCCCTTGGACATGTCATATCGCGTGACCGCCACATGGCACCCTTCCGACGGAAAGCAGACCGTCGATGTTCCCAACGTGCTCGGTGATGTCACGGCGACTCCAGTTGCCGGTACGGCCGTTTTCAAAATTAACGGCCAGGAACTGCGGCTCACCGACCTGGGTGGGGATGCCGCCAAGGGCCTGTTCTTCGTGTTCAGCGATTCCACCAGCAAGACCAATACCTATCCTGGCGGCCGTTTCCTGAGGACCGGTCCGGTTACAAATGGCATGGTCTCGCTCGATTTCAACCGCGCTTACAATCCACCGTGCGCGGTTACGGCTTATGCTACGTGTCCGCTGGCGCCGAAAGAGAATCGGTTGAGCGTCGCTATTCCGGCCGGCGAAGAGTACGACCACAAACACAGCCACCACTAAGAGCTTAACCACCAAGGGCGCTAAGAGCTTAACCACCAAGGACACGAAGTTTCACCAAGGAATTCCTTCGTGACCCTTTGTGTCCTTTGTGGTTAATGCTCTTCTTCACCTCCTGGAACCTGGAACGGATTTTCTACGTTCCTTCATCCGCCGCAGCGCTAAAATGGGGATGTGATTGATTCATTGCTGGACCGCAAGATCGAAAAACGTCCTGACAAAGTTCGTCTGCAAGGACGAATTCTTTTCCTCACCGAAGACCCGGAACTGATCAAGCGCCAGCTGGCCGGTGAGGATCTTCCCTGGGACACCAAGAATCCCGCCAATAATCCCAAACTGCGCGACGACATCTCGACTGACGAGATCACGCCCGCGCATTACTGCTTCTATTTCGACGAAACCCTGGGTGAAATTCCTTACCTGGGCCTGAAATGCGGAGATGTGCTGCCCATTGGCCGAAGCGCGGTGAAAAACGGCGGCTTCGTCTGCGCCGTCAGCGGAAAGCGCCGCGGCAAGGGCTCCAGCCGGGAGCAATCTCCCTATGCGGAGATGTGCGCCGGAATTCAACTGGTGATCGCGGAAAATATCGAGCGTATTTACAAACAGAACTGTCAGAACCTTGGCCTGCTGACCTCGACCGACTTTTCGTTGATCGAGAAAGTCCGCGCAGGAGAAGAAATCCCGCTGGCTGAATTCACCACTGGCGAAGATGAAATCACTCGGCAAGTAATCGAGTACGGCGGTTTGTTTCCGTTTAACGTGGCCCGGCTGCAGAAGAAAGTGTTTCTTCCGCCGATCAAAACAGCGAATCGCCCCATGACGCTGGCGGAGAAAATCTTCGCCAGCCACATGCTGGATTCCCAAAAGAACGGAGGGACGGGCGCCGCCGCCCCGCCGGCGGCGCGAAGTTCCGCTAGCGCCGTCATCGGTGCCGTCAAGCCCGGCGACACCGGCTTCGCCCGCGCCGACCTGCGCTTCAGCCACGAATACGTCACGCCCATGGCGGCGATTTTCTTCGAGCGCTACGTCGGCAAAGACGCCAAGGTCAACGATCCTTCCACGCATCTTGTTTTTCCGCGATCACCTGACCTTCCTCGACGAAGTAATCTCCGAGGAGAAAAAGAAACTCGGCCTTCTTGATTTGGCTACGCAACTCAAAATGAAGCAGCAGGACTTCGCAGCCAAACAGGGAATCAAGTTGCACGGCGAGTTAAAAGACCGCAAGGGATCGGAAGGAATCTGCCACTCCATCGTGTTGGAGAGCTACGCTCTGCCCGGACAACTGAATATCGGGTCCGATTCCCACACTCCGCACGTCGGGCGCCATCGGTTGCGTGGCTTTCGGCATCGGTACCACCGACGTTTTCAACTCCTGGATCACAAAAGACGTCCGCGTCAAAGTGCCCGAGTCGGTGAAGATCAACATCCGCGGGAAGAAGCATCCTAACGTTACCGCCAAAGATTTCATTCTGAGGATTCTCAGTCTCGATTACGTGCGCAGCGGCAAGGCCCTGGCCAAAGTGATGGAATATGCCGGCGACGCTATCGAAGCGCTCAGCGTGGACGAGCGTGCCACCATGACCAACATGGCAGCGGAAATCGGCGGGTTCACCGGCATCGTCGCGCCCGACAGAAAAACGGTAGATTTCCTGGTGGAGCGTCGTGGAATGGATCGTATGGAGGCAGAGTCCTTCATCGAAGGCCTGTACAGCGACCCCGATGCGCAATATGCACATACCATCGAACTCGATGCCGCAGAAATCACGCCCATGGTGGCAACGCCCGGAGATCCTGGCAATGGCAAGTACGTGCGCGAATTAAATACACCGGTGCCGATCGAGCTGGCCTACGGCGGTACCTGTACCGCTGGCAAGAATGAAGACATGGACATGTACGCCCTGGTGCTGGCCGATGCCCTGAAGGCTGGCAAGCGCGTGGCCGATTCGGTGAAATTCTACATTCAGTTTGGATCACAGGAGACGCGCGACTACTGCATTCGCAAAGGCTATCTGGACGTCTTTCAGAAGGCTGGAGCGCATGTGATCGAGCCCAGTTGTGGCGCATGTATCAACGCCGGCCCGGGCGTGACCACACGTCCCGAACAAGTCGTGATCAGTGCGCAGAACCGGAACTTTCCCGGACGCAGCGGGCCCGGCCAGATGTACCTCGCCAGTCCGCTGACAGTTGCGGCCAGCGCCGTTGCGGGATATATCGTGGAGTACGAGCCCAGCACGCTGATGGAACTGGCTCCAACTTCGCGTTGAATCATGCGCTCGCGAATGATCGGTCGGAGTCGAAGGACCCCACACAAGCCGATGTCCCACACACCCGCCTAGCTTATAGGGGTCCTTCGACTACGCAGCTGCTTCCCTTGCGAAGCAGCTACTCTGCTCAGGATGACAGAACTATCCAGTATTGTGCAGGCCTGCCGCGATCCCGTTGATTGTGGCGCCCAAGGCGTAGTCCACGCCATCCGAATTTCCACCAGCCCGCTTGCGACGGAGGAGTTCGACCTGTACCAGGCTCATGGGATCCACGTAAGGGTTGCGCAAGCGGATAGAACGCGCGAGAACAGGATTGCCTTTCAGCAACTCTGCCTGATCGGTCACGCTCAACAGCATCCGGCGGGTGCGTTCGAATTCTTCTACCAGCATGTTCCAGACGCGTTCGCGCAACTCCACGTTGGGGACAAGCTCGGCGTACAGGCGCGCGATGGTTAAATCGGCTTTGGACATGGCCAGTTCGACGTTGCGGATCAAATCCGAAAATAGCGGAAAGCTTCGCATCATCTCGCACAGCAGAGCTTGATTGGCTGTGTCCTGAAGCACAAAGCGTTCCATGGCATGGCCCACGCCAAACCAGGCGGGAACTGCGTGACGGCTCTGCATCCAGCCGAATACCCAAGGGATGGCACGTAGATCATCGAGGCGGCGGCCCTGCGCGCGGCGCGGCGGACGTGAACCGATGCGCGCGTGCTCCAGTTCGTTCACCGGCGTAGCCTGTTCGAAGTACTCAATCACTTCGGGATTATCCGCGATATTGCGCCGATAGAATGCGAAGGCGTCATTCGACATCTGCTCCATTGCCGGCGCCCAGCGCAGGTCCGCGCCGGGCGCAGGTCCGCGCGTGCGCGTAAGCGCCTCCAGGCAGGAGGCAATCATGATCTCCAGGTTCCACTCCGCCAAAACGGGGTCGGCATATTTCCAGTTGAGCACTTCGCCTTGTTCCGTGATGCGAATCTCGCCGGAGAAATCGCCGACAGGCTGGGCCAGAATGGCGGTATGAGTGGGTCCGCCGCCGCGTCCCACGGTGCCGCCGCGGCCGTGAAAAAGGCGCAGCTTCACGTCGCACGCGCTCGCCGTGTGATGGAGGTCGCGGTGCGCTTTGTATAACTCCCAGATGCTGGTGAGCATGCCGCCGTCTTTGTTGGAATCGGAATAGCCCAGCATCACTTCCTGCCAGCGTCCCCAGGAATCGAGCATGGGTTGGTAGTCCGGCGAACGCCAGATCTTTTCCATGATCGAGGCCGAAGAACGCAGGGCCTCAATCGATTCAAAAAGAGGTATCGGCATCAGGCCAGGATCATTCTCGGAGGCGGCGATTTGTACGCCGGACGCGGCGGCTAGCTTCGTGACCGCGAAGACATCATCTTCCGACTCTGCGCCGCTGATGATGTAGTTGCGAATCGCGCATGCCGGGTAAGCTTTCTTCAACTCGACGATCTCGCGGAAGGTGTCGAGCACTTCCTGGGTCGCTTGCGTGTAGGCGCGAGCGTCCCGCTCGTGCGCCCCACTTTTGGGGCGCTGCTGCACCAGCGGGACGCTCGCGCCCACATCAAGCCCAATCTCGGCCAGCGCCTGGGAATGCACGCGTGCGTGCTGACGGATATCCAGGGTCGAAAGATGGAATCCGAAGGTGTGCACCTGGCGCAGCAGTGGATCGATGACCAGTTCTGCCAGGCGCTTGCCCCGGTTCGCTTCCAGACTCTCGCGGACCAGCAGCAGATCCCTTTCGAATTCTCCGGCCGACCGGTATGCTGCAGGGTCGCCGCTGGCCTCGCGACCATTGCGCAGCCGCACCACCATCAGATTCAACAGTCGACGATAAAGTTCGGAAGTCGAGAGTCGGGATTGCTTGGCATACTCGTCGCCCATCTGAGCGTTGTACTCCGCGAGCCGGGAGCGAACGGCATCTGAGACTTGGGCCTGGCGAATCGAGGCGCTTAGTTGATCGGCGGCTCGTTCCAGTTCCGCAATGTAATGGCCGATGATCACATTCCGCGCACGCTGAAGGGCTTCACGCGTCGAAGCAGCGGTGACGAACGGATTGCCATCGCGATCGCCGCCGATCCATGAGCCAAAAAAGAGCAGGTCAGGAACTTCGGCTTCCTTGAGGTCGATTTCGTAGACCGCGCACAGGGAATCGAGCAGTTCTTCATAGAGCCGGGGAACGGCAGCGAACAACGAGAAAGAATAGTGATCGAGCCCCATGCGGATCTCGTCGGTCACCAGGGGCTTTTCCTGGCGGACTTCGTCGGTTTGCCAGAGCGAAGTTACTTCCGCAAAGATCCGTGCTTCGAACCGGCTGGCGTCAGCCTCGGTGAGGGGCAGACGATCCAGACGCTCCAACTGTTTGCCGACGCGCCGGCGTTTGAGCAGAACGGTTCGGCGAGCGACCTCGGTGGGATGGGCGGTGAAAACCGGGACGACCCTAATCCTCCGTAATACCTCCAGTGCCTGCTCGGCACTTATCGAGGCGGCGCGCATGCGCTTGAATGTGCCGCGAAACGACCCTTCCAGAGCAGGTTGCTCGCTGTGTAGTTTGGCGGCTCGCCGACGCCGTTTGCGATGGTTGGTCTCAGCCAGATTGGTGAGTTCAAAATAGATGGCAAACGCTTTGGTGACGCGGTGGGCCTCGTCAATGCTCAGGCCGGCGATAATTTCCCGCGCCTGGTTGAGCAGAGGGTCTTGAAAATCGGGTGCTGCACTCAAAGAAGCGGGCTGCTCACGATGCTGAATGAAGATGCGACGCAATCCCTCCACCACGTCGAGCAGGGATTCGCCGACCTGCTCGACCAAAACGCGGCCCAGCAGTACGCCGAGCGAGCGGACATCACGGCGAAGCGGGCGATCTTTGGCAGGATCGGCAGTACCGGCCGTCAGTTCATCGAGCCGGCTGCGCTGGTCATCGGCATTCCAAAGGGATCGCTCGCCCATATCCAATCATAATTGAATCGAGCTGGATTGCGCGGATGGGCGCGCGCTTAGTTGTCGCAAAATTTCCAGAGGCTCCGGCCGATGAGTGTAGTCCTCGTCGGCGGAGGCGTAGAGAATCGTGCCGTCGCGGTCCACAATGAAGGTGGCGGGGATGGGCAGTTCCCAACTGCTGTCTCCGTTGGCCAAGGGCAGGTTGACGAAAGCACGGCGAAAAATGGCTTGCTGATCGTCAGGAACACGATAGACCAGTCCAAACTGGCGTGCCACTTGGTTCCCGGTATCGCTGAGCAAGGGAAAACGCAGCTTGTGCTGGTCCGCCATGAAGAATGATTGTTGGATCGTCTGCGGTGAAATAGCGACCAGCGATGCTCCGGCGTGTTCGATCTGCGGCACCAGACGGTTCATGGCCTCCAATTGCCCCACGCAAAATGGGCACCAGCGTCCGCGAAAAAAGCAGATCACAAGCCTGCCTTTGGCGAAAAGCTCAGAAGATGAAATCAGCTTGCCAGTGTGATCGTTCAGTTCGAAACATGGAGCCTTGGCTCCGACCGCAAGAGCTCTTTCCGCAAAACCGGCAGCTTTCAAATCGGAGATTACGCGGGCGTGGACGGCCTGCGTTTCAGGAGGAACATATTTGGCGATAAGCTCTTTGCGCTCGGCGTAAATATCATGCAGTGATCGAGCATCCGTTCCGGGTGTCGATTCTTCGAGCGAGCGCCACTTCATAAAGCAGACCTCGGGCGTCGGACTTCTGACTCAATCAGAGCCGGCGATCTCGCACTACCGATATTGCCGAGCTGAAGTCCGGCGCCCCTTTCCGGCATCTTCATCCCGGCGAGTTTGCGGGCGAAGCTGGGCTTGCCGATTTGCTTGAACATTTTGCGCATCTGAGCGTACTGGCGCAACAAGTTGTTAACTTCCTGCACGCTGGTACCCGATCCGCGAGAGATACGTTTCCGCCGACTGCCATTCATGACCTCATGGTGCAGGCGTTCGTGCTGGGTCATCGAATTGATGATCGCTTCCACCCGGTTGAGTTGTTTTTCGTCGACCTTGTCAGCGTGCTTCTGGATCCCCGCGAAGGGGCCGACGCTGGGCAACATGCCCATCAGGTTCTGGATCGATCCCATTTTCTTCAGCTGACGCAACTGGTCGCGAAAATCTTCCAGCGAAAAGCCGTCGCCAGTGAGTGCTCGGCTGGCCATTTCCTGGGCTTTTTTCTTGTCGACGCTCTGTTCCGCCTTCTCGATCAGCGACAGGATGTCGCCCATGCCGAGGATTCGCGAAACGATGCGGTCGGGATGGAAGGGTTCGAGCGCGTCGTATTTTTCTCCGATGCCGATGAACTTGATGGGCTGTCCCGTGACCTGACGAATCGAAAGCGCGGCGCCGCCACGAGCGTCTCCGTCCATCTTGGTGAGGACAACTCCGGTCAGCGAAAGCTTCTTGTGGAACTCATCGGCGGAGTTGACCGCGTCCTGTCCAGTCATGGCATCGGCGACAAACAAAATTTCTTGCGGATTGAGCATCCGCTTGAGCAATTGCATCTCGTCCATCAGTTGATCGTCGATATGCAGGCGGCCGGCCGTGTCCACGATCAGGACATCGGACCCTGTATTGATAGCTTCTCTGCGCGCTTCCTTGGCCAGACGTTCGACGGTAGCTGTGTTGGCCTCGCCGGTTTCGCCTTCATAAATGTTGGCCTTGATTGACTGAGCGACGACTTTTAGCTGCTCGCGAGCAGCGGGACGGTACACGTCAACCGAAACCAGCAACGGCCGGTGCCCGCCTTGCTTGAGCCAGTTCGCCAACTTGCCAGAGGTAGTGGTTTTGCCGGATCCCTGCAGGCCAGCCATGAGGATGACCGTCGGCGGTTGCGAAGCAAATTTTACCTTGGCAGTGTCGTTGCCCAGGATCGCGATCAATTCATCGCGAAGAATCTTGATGACCTGCTCGGCGGGTGAGAGCGCGGTTGCAACCTGCTGGCCGACGGCCTTCTCCTGAATGTGATCGATAAGCTGCTTTACGACCTTGAAATTGACATCGGCCTCAAGTAGCGCCAGTCGGATTGCGCGCAAGGCTTCCTGAATGTTCTCTTCGTTCAGGGTAGCTTCGCCACGCAGGGTCTTGAACGCGCGCTGTAGTTTTTCTGAAAGATTCTCAAACATAGATGATCACTATTCTATCAGCGGGTACCCCGTCCTCGTCGTTCCGCAGTTTGGAACGACAGGCGGGAGGTCTGATCAGAAATGGAACACCCGCCCAATCACTCCAAAAACGGAGAGACGAGGGTGGTGCGCCCTAACTGAACACTTGTTTCGCCGCAACTACCGTATTGCAGTGAATCGTGACCGTGTCTTCGACTCTCTTGGCGTAGCCGCCGGCATAGGTGACCATCACTGGAATATTGCGTGCCTTGGCCACGCGAAATACCAATTCGTCACGCCGCTTCAGCCCCTGCAATGTCAGATTCAAACCTCCCAGTTGGTCTTCGCCATACGGGTCCGCGCCTGCGATGTAGCAGATCAAGTCAGGCTCGAACTGGCGAAGGCCGGAACTGAGTGCGTTGTCGAGCCACGCCAGATAGTCGTCGTCGCCCATCCCGTCGGGCAAGTCTACGTCAATCGAGGAAGGCGGTTTTGATTGGGGATAGTTGTTGTGCTGATGCAGAGAGATAGTAAATACCTCTCCAGCAAGTGCCTGACGAATCTTTCCCGGAGGGGCCGAAATGGCCGCTGCCGAAGTCGAGGGCAGCGGATCGCTGGGAGTGTGAGTGCCGCCGAAAATCGCAGCAGTGCCGTTGCCATGATGAACATCGCAATCGACAGTCATGGCAGTGCGAATCTTGCCATCGCGCTGCAGGCGCCGGATGGCCACTGCCACGTCGTGGATCATGCAAAAGCCTTCACCGTGATCGGGGAACGCGTGATGGAATCCACCGCCGATGTTGATACCGACGCGATCCGTCAAAGCCTGTTCAGCAGCCAGGATCGAACCTCCGGCAGCCAGCCAGAAGGCACGCACCAGCTCCGGCGAGTACGGAATCTCCATCTCCTGCTCTTCGCGTGCGGATAGAGTTCCGGTCTTAAGCTTTTGTACATATTGCGGAGTGTGGACCAGCAGGATGTCCTGGTCCGAGCCAGGCTGGGGAATTACAAAGTCGTAAGGGTCGGCGACATTGTTCGCAAGCAATTGATCGTGGACTCGCCGATATTTGTCGGAGCGGAAGACATGCTCGCCGATAGGCAGAAAGTAGTCGTCGCTATAGATGAGCTTGAAGGGAAGCATTGTGAAGCAGTCTTTAGTCGTCGATCTTCAGTCGTCAGAAAAAAGCATCAGCTAACGCTTGCGGGTGGGCTGTGGCGTCGCCACGATGTGCCGCCGCACGGGCACGATCGCGCCCTTCGCCGGGTCGGCAGCGGCGCTGGCGCGCGACAGCACTTCTTCCTGGATGTACTTCACAAAGTCGTGAATCTGGACCTGCATTTCTTCCATACGTTCGCGCATCTGAAGAATGATCGCGATGCCGCTGATGTTTACTCCCAGATCCCGCGCCAGCGAGAGGATGAATTCCAGACGCAGCAAATCTTCATCTGTGTAAAGCCGGGTGTTGCCTTCGGTGCGCGAAGGCTTGAGCAGTCCTTCGCGTTCATACAGGCGCAGCGTCTGGGGATGGATGCCATACATCTCGGCCACCGACGAGATCATGTACGCGCCCTTGGATTTGCGTTTGGTCATCCGTACTACTTTACCCCAAAAGACAAACTCCACGGATCACACGGATTCTCGGTAGTGGGTCAGTTTAAGGAAGTACCTGGGCTGATCTGTTAACGGGTGGAGCAGGCCCTCAAGCTTGCATGCTGCCGGTTCGTCCGCTGGGCTTCAGCCCCAGATGTACCTCAGCGGCTGGAGCCGTCCCGAAGGCGCCTCAACGGAGCACTAAAGCGCTGCTCCACCCGGCGTCCCTCCACCCTAAGAATTCCAAACTGACCCGCTACCGGATCCGGACAGACAAATCTGAAAAGGCGAAGCCAATCCACGGGGACGAAACAGCAGGTCCCTCCATTGCGTTCGCTGGCGCTCGCTCCGGTTGGGATGACTGGTTTGTGGTGGGGCAAATCCGTGGAAATCCGTGGCCAAGAATTACTACGCTATCGGTTCGGGCCTTTCGGTCGCCGTACTCCAGCCTGCTGGCTTAAGGGTTATGTTCACGAAGTAGGCCACCACACCCGCCACGATCAACAGCATTCCGAAGGTGAAGGCGCTCATACCGAGCACACGCGCGCTTTCAGCCCGGACCACGGAGAATCCCAATAGCAGCACGGGAGCAATTCCCACGGCCACCGCCCCGAACATTCCGCCGGGGACCCGGAAGGGACGGGGAAGCTCGGGCTCGCGGATACGAAGAACGATCAGCGCTACAAACTCCAGGCTGAGGCTCACCCCGTAGAGAAGAATGTCGATGATGATCAGCCGCTCAAATCCCAGCCCCAGGCACATGGCCCATCCCGTCGCGCAGACCAGAATGGTGACCCATGGAGCCCGCGAGCGGGGATGCAGTTTGGCGAAGATTTTCGGCAGCATGCCATCCTGCGCCATCGCCAGCGGCAAGCGGGAATAGCTCATGACCAGGGCATTGAACATGCCAAATCCGCTGATCATGCCTCCTAGGGCAAGGCCAACGCGCAGCAGCGGCCCGCCGAGCATGCCCGCAATGTCAGCCCAGGAGCCGGTTTCCCATGCGCTTGAGGAAAGTCCTGTCATCCACATGGCGCCTACGGGAACGATGTAGCTCAGGGCCACGATTACGACCGCCGCCAGCATGGCGCGAGGATAAGTCCGCTGCGGGCGCTCCACTTCGGTCGCGATGGTCGAGGCATTGTCCCATCCCATGTAGTTCCACATGCAGATGAGCAGCCCGCCGAGGATGTCGACGGTCGAAGTGGTCGGCGTGGTCACAGCGTGCGCTAGCGCTCCGAACTTGAAGGGTGCTATAGCCACGATCAGGATGAAAGGTGCCGACAGTACGAAGAACAGCCATAGCGATGTCGTCGATACCACGCGAACGCCGGCAATGTTCAACAGCGCACAAAGCAATGACTACCGCCAACGCCACCATCACGCCCCGATGTCCGATCGCAAACCAGGGAAACAGACGATCGAGATACAGCACAAAGAGCGTCGGATAAATCGCCATATCGAAAATTGAGGCAACGAGCGAAAGCCAGGCTTCCTGAAATCCCCAGAAGTTGCCCATGGCGCGGCGCACCCAGGCGTAGTAGCCGCCTTCGAAGGGCAGCGCGCTCGAAAGCTCGCCGATCATGAAGGCGGTAGGCAGGCTCCAGAGAATCGGGGTCAGCAGCAGGATCAGAATGGCCTTGCCGTAGCCGGCGCCATGCACGATATCTTCCGTGCCATAGGTTCCGCCCGACACCATAAAGAAGGTGGCGGCGACCAGAGGCCACAGCGTGAGGCGAACCGATTTTTTCCGGCTGGGGATGACGGCGGGTGACTGGAGATTCTGACGCGGGGCGCTAGCTGTTGCCAATTTCGACGGCTTCCTCCCGGGGCGATCCTTGCGCTTTCAGAATTCGGCTGATTGCAAGTTCGCAGCCGTGAGCATACGGGAAATTAGATGCAGAGTAAAAATAATTCGCGAAGTATTTTTGCGGAGAAGCACCGTGGTAATGACTGAGCTTTCCTAAACGTTCTTCCAGATTTCTTCGCGGGGGTCTTCGGGATTCAGCTTCGCCAGTTCACGCAGGATTTCCTTGGAACGCTCATCCCGTGGCATGGGGACGGTGAGTTTGACTTCGACAATCTCGTCTCCGCGCGCGCCTTCTTTCGTCGCCGAGGGCACGCCTTTTTCGCGCAGCCGAAGTTTTTGCCCGGACTGAGTTCCGGGCGGAATCTTGAGCAGGGTGCGGCCGTCGATGGTTGGAACCTCGATCTTGGCTCCCAGAGCCGCTTCCGTGGCGGTCACCGGCACCGTAATGCGAATGTCATCGCCCTCACGATGGAATACAGGATGGTCCGCAGTGCGGATGATCACATACAGATCCCCCGCCGGACCGCCGTGACTTCCTGCATTGCCCTTGCCAGCCAGGCGGATGCGTTGGCCATCACGGGTGCCGGCCTTGATCCGGACTTCCAGCGGCTCGGTACGTTCCACGGTGCCTTCGCCGTGACAATTGGCGCAGGTCGAGATGTTTTTTCCGGTCCCGTGACATCTGGGACAGGGAACGTTAAATTTCATGCGTCCACCGGTCTGCGTAACCTGCCCTTTGCCGCCGCACTCGGGGCAAGTTCCGCCGGAGTCGCTAAAACCCTGGCCGTGGCACTGGTGGCAGGTATCGCGCCGGGTAATATTCAGGCGCATCACGCCGCCGCGGATAGCGGTCCAGAAAGGTACGTTGACCTGGTATTCGAGATCGGAGCCCGGCTCAGGTCCTTCGGTCGCAGCTCCGCCGCGCCCGCCGAAGATGCCGGAGAAAATATCGCGGAAGCTGCCCGTGCCGGAGTTGCTGGCTTTCCGGCCCTTGGCGTTCTCGAACATGTCATTGAAGTCGAATCCGCCGAAATCAAAGTTCGGAGCCGCCCCGCCTGCACCCGGAGGCGCTCCGGAAAATCCTGGGCCCGGGCCGGACGAACCGCCGCCTGCCCGGGCATAGGCTTCGGCCGTAGCGGCATCGATGTTGTCAGAGTAGAAGCCGACCTGATCGTAAATCTTGCGCTTCTTGGGATCGCTCAGGACTTCATTGGCTTCCGACAGCGATTTGAACTTTTCCTCTGCTGCCTTGTCGCCGGGGTTGACGTCAGGATGATACTTACGCGCAAGTTTACGAAATGCCTTGCGGACATCGTCCGCCGAGGCGGACTTCTTCACGCCAAGAATCTCGTAATAATCTTTTTTGGGGGTGGTGGCCATTCGCGCTTATAAGAGTCGCTTGGGCTGGGCCCTTTAATTCTGAATATTCTGCCGGTTTTTTCCCAGAATGCCGAACCGTTCGTATGGCGGAGAATCCACGTACACGGGAATGCGCTGGACGCCGGTGAGGCTAGGTGCCAACACGTACCAGTAAGCTTCGTCTTCCGCGAAATTCAAGAAATAATCCTGTCCATTCACTTCAAATTGCAATTTCTCTTCTCCTTAAACTGGTAGCGCCGGCGTCCCGCCGGCTGTCCCAAGGGCATCCTGCCCTCGGCGTGACTAGCGAGATGCCATCACAACCTTCGGGACTGAGGCACTATTCACAACCTAGCGGGCGCGTCGCCCGCGACCACACAAAGACCCTGCCGAGCTGCCGCTCGGCCAGGGACGGGTCGAAGACCCGTCCCCACATGGCCGATGTTGATCCCTAAATGCCTTAGCTGAAAGCTGACAGCTTCTTGTCTTACTTCTTGTCTTCGACGTCCACGTACTCGGCGTCGATTACGCCTTCGTCTTTCTTGGGCTGACCGTTGCCTCCCGGCTCCGGTCCTGCGCTTGCATCCGGCGTCGGGCCTGCGCCCGGCGCTTGCGCCTGAGCTGACTTGTACATCTGCTCGGCCAGCTTGTGCGAAGCCTGAGTCAAGGTTTCGCGCGCCTTGTCCATGGCTGCCTTTTCGTTCGATTCCAGCGCCTTCTTGGCGTCGGCAATCGCGTTTTCTACATCGCCGCGGTCGGAGCCGGAGATCTTGTCTCCCTGTTCACGCAGCATCTTCTCCACGCTGTAGACCATGGAATCGAGCTGGTTCTTGGAGTCGATCTCCTCGCGCTTGGCTTTGTCTTCGGCCGAATGCGAATCGGCTTCCTTGGCCATGCGCTCGACTTCATCCTTGCTCAGGCCGGAAGAGGACGTAATCGTAATCTTCTGGTCCTTGCCCGTGGCCGTATCTTTCGCGGTCACGTTCAGGATGCCGTTGGCATCGATGTCGAACGTCACCTCAATCTGAGGCACGCCACGCGGTGCCGGTGGAATTCCGGTCAGATGGAACTTGCCCAGAGTGCGGTTTTGCGCCGCCAGGGGACGTTCCCCCTGCAACACATGGACTTCAACCGAAGTCTGACTGTCGGCCGCGGTTGAGAACGTTTCCGTCTTCTTGGTCGGAATCGTCGTGTTGCGCGGAATCATTGGAGTCGCCACGCCGCCCAAAGTTTCAATCGCCAGCGACAACGGCGTTACGTCGAGGAGTAGCAGGTCTTTTACTTCGCCACCGAGAACGCCACCCTGAATGCCCGCGCCGATCGCAACCACTTCGTCCGGGTTAACGCCCTTGTGGCCTTCCTTGCCGAACAGGTCTTTCACCAGCTGCTGAATGCGCGGCATGCGAGTCTGTCCACCGACCAGCACAACTTCATTAATTTTGCTGGCGTCGACGCCGGCATCCTTCATGCACTGCTTGCACGGGCCGACTGAGCGCTGGATGATCTCTTCGACCATCGACTCCAGCTTCGCCCGGGTCATCTTCTTCACCAGGTGCTTCGGACCGCCCGCATCGGCGGTGATGAAGGGCAGATTGATCTCAGTCTCCATGGTGGTGGAGAGTTCGATCTTGGCGCGCTCCGCTGCGTCACGCAGACGCTGCAGCGCCATCTCGTTGCCTTTGCCCCGCAGGTCGAGGCCTTCGTCCTTCTTGAATTCGTCGATGAGCCAGTCCACGATGCGCTGATCGAGGTTATCGCCGCCCAGGTGAGTGTCACCGTTGGTGGCTTTGACTTCGATCACGCCTTCGCCGACTTCCAGAATCGAAATATCGAAGGTGCCGCCGCCGAAATCGTAGACGGCGATGGTTTCATCCTTCTTCTTGTCGAGACCATAAGCCAGCGCTGCCGCCGTAGGCTCGTTGATGATGCGCTTCACTTCGAGGCCGGCGATCTGGCCAGCATCTTTCGTGGCCTGCCGCTGGGCGTCGTTGAAGTACGCTGGGACAGTGATGACCGCCTCGGTCACTTTCTCGCCGAGATAGTCTTCCGCCGCCTTCTTCAGCTTCTGCAAAATCATCGCGGAAACCTGCGGAGGCGTGTACTCCTTGCCTTGCGCCAGCACCGCCACGTGGTCGCCGGACTGCACGACCTTGTAGGGCACCATCTTGATCTCTTCGGTCACTTCGTCAAAGCGGCGACCCATAAATCGCTTGATCGAATAAACCGTGTTTTCCGGGTTGGTGATTGCCTGGCGCTTCGCCACCTGCCCAACCAGCCGTTCGCCAGTTTTGGTAAAGCCAACAACCGAGGGCGTAGTCCGCCCTCCTTCTTCATTAGGGATCACCTTGGGCTCGCCACCCTCCATGACGGATACACAGGAGTTGGTGGTTCCGAGGTCAATTCCGATAATCTTGGCCATAATTTGGCCCTCCTTGGCACTATAAGTACTTGTTAATCAACATTTTAACGCTTACAATGTGCGTCATGATAAGACTTGAGTGAATCATTGTCAAGGTTTAGATGCAGCATAATCGCCTGAGGATGCGGGTTTGTAGCGCCGGCGTTCCCCGAGGGCATCCTGCCATCAGCGTGGCGGGCGAGACGCCCGCTACCACAGCCGCCGGGAAGGCTGCGCTACGAAACACCTAGTCGTATTTCTCGTACAGAATCGACTTCCGGTCCCAACCCAGGCTTTTCAGCAGTTCGCGATTGGCTTTGATCATCTTGTCCAGGCCGCAGATGTAAGTATGCATGTCCGCCCGACCCTGGACGATTTCAGGCACATGTTCCTGGACATATCCCCGGAGACCTTGCCATTCGCCAGCATCGCGGCTCAAAGTTGGCCGATAGTGAAAGTTCGAGTGCTGGATCGCGAGGTCCAGGAACTCTTCATGGTAGTAAATGTCTCCTTTCGTCCGATTGCCGAACAGTAGCCAGAGTTGCTTGTCCTGATGACGAACGGGATCGGCCAACAGCCAGTGCAGCATGGAGCGGAACGGCGCCACACCTGTGCCCGTGGCGATAAACAGCGTATCCCGCAATGGTGGCCGCAGGATGAAGTCTCCGAATGGTCCCTGACAACTGATTTCATCCCCCTCTTTCATGTCGCACAGAAAATTGGACATGAAACCGTCCTGCACGCGATTGAGGCAGAGAGCGAAGCGGTTATTGTCTCCGGGCGGGGAAGCGATAGAGTAGGCGCGAGTGAGTTCTTCGCCGTCTGGTTTGTTGGTTTTGAAGGACAGCCATTGGCCGGCGACGAAACCGAAGCGTGCAATGCCGGGGACTTCGAATTCCAGGTGCCTGGTTTGCGGAGAAAGAGAGACCGAGCGAACCAGTCGAGTGGTGAGAGTTTGAAAGGGAGACATCAACTATGTAGATGATGGCGATGTGTTCCCGGACGCCACTATTCTGTCATGCTGAGCGAGAAAGGCGTTCGCGCAGGGGCCGGCAATGGAATCGAAGCACCCCTAGGTTTACTACTGCAGTGGTGGCTATAGGGTCCTTCGACTGCGTGGAAAGTTCGCGTAGCGAACTTTCCACTTCGCTCAGGATGACAGGGCTTAAGTTTCAGTGGTGACCTGGCTAAAAGCTAGCAGCCAGAAGCCGCTTTACTCCACCGTCACCGACTTCGCCAGATTCCTCGGCTGATCGACGTCGCAACCTCGGCGCACCGCGATGTGATATGCCAGCAACTGTAGCGGAACGATTTCCAGGATTGGCAACAACTCCTCCGGCGCCGGCGGAACGTACAGCACATGGTCCGCCGCTTCCTTGATGTCTTCGTCGCCTTCGGTGGCGATGGCGATGATCATGCCGGAACGTGCTTTTACTTCCTTCAGGTTCGAACAGGTTTTTTCGTAACGGGTCATCGACAACGCATCTTTCGGATCACGCGTTGCAATGATCACTACCGGAAGGTTTTCATCAATCAGCGCGTTGGGGCCGTGTTTCATTTCTCCGGCCGGATAGCCTTCTGCGTGGATATACGAAACTTCCTTCAGCTTGAGCGCGCCTTCGAGTGCGATCGGATAGTGAATACCACGCCCCAGGAACAGGAAGTCCTGCGACCGTGCATATTCTTTAGCCAGATCTTCGCACTGTTCTTCGTTCGTCAACAGGTGTTCGAGTTTGCCCGGGATGCGGGTGAGTTCCTGGATCGCGTCTTTGGCCTGGTCGGCCGTCATCGTTCCGCGCTGTTGGGCCAGGAAAAGTGAGAACAGGTAGAGCGCCGTCAGTTGAGCGGTGAATGCCTTGGTCGATGCCACACCGATCTCAGGACCGGCATGCGTGATGATTGTTCCCGCAGCTTCACGCGTGATCATCGAACCCACCACATTGCAGATGGCCAGGGTCTTCGAACCTTTGGCTTTGGCTTCGCGCTGGGCCGCGATGGTGTCGGCGGTTTCGCCGGACTGCGTGATCAGCATGGTGAGCGTATCGGGAGCAATGATGGGATCGCGATACCGCCACTCGCTGGCGTAGTCAACTTCAACCGGAATCCGCGCCAGGCGCTCGATCATGAATTTGCCGGCCTGGGCTGCGTGCCAGCTGGTTCCGCAAGCCGCGATGTTGATTTTTTTGGCGGCCTTGAACTCGGCGTCGCTGATTTCCATCTCGTCGAGGAATACATGGCCGGTTTCCTGCGAAATGCGTCCCAGCGTGGTGTCACGCACGGAGCGCGGCTGCTCGTAAATTTCCTTGAGCATGAAATGCTTGAAGCCGCCCTTTTCCGCCATGATCGGGTCCCAGGTCACGTGCTGCACCTGGCGGACAACGGGCTGTCCGTTGAAGTCGGTGAGCTGTACGCCTTCGGGCGTGATGACGGCTAAATCGCCGTCGCCGAGGAAGAACAGGTCGCGGGTGTGATAGAGAATCGCGGGCACGTCGGAGGCGACGAAGTACTCGTCTTTGCCCAAGCCGATTACGGCCGGCGGGCCGTTGCGGGCGGCGACAATCTTGTTCGGTTCATCGACCGCAATCACCGCCAGCGCGAACACGCCGGTCAGTTGACCGACCGTCTTGCGGACGCACTCTTCGAGCGACGGCCGATGGCCGTTCGCCGTCTTCAGGAAATATTTTTCCACCAGGTGAGCGATGACTTCGGTGTCGGTCTCGGTGGTGAACTTGTGGCCTTCTTCGATCAGCTTGCGCTTCAGGGAAACGTAGTTCTCGATAATCCCGTTGTGCACGACCACGATTCTTCCGGTGCAGTCGCGATGCGGGTGTGCGTTTTCTTCCGTGGGGCGGCCATGCGTGGCCCAGCGAGTGTGGCCGATGCCGTAAGTGCCATCGAGCGGCTTGAGGCGGATGACTTCTTCCAGGTTGCGCAGCTTGCCTTCCGCACGGCGAATCTGCAAGCCATCGCCGTTGCCGCAAACTGCAATACCGGCTGAGTCGTAGCCGCGATATTCCAGGCGTCGAAGTCCCTCGATGATGACTGGTACCACCCGCTTCTTGCCAACGTATCCCACTATGCCGCACATACGAATGCTCCCTTTTTCGGCCCGGGGGAAACCGAATATGTTTTTTGTGAGTTAAAAATCCGGCCACTACTTCAGAACGCAGACCACACGTTCCGCGGACCAACAGCCTGCCGAAGCAGGAAAAACTTTCCGCCACCGAACCGGGGAATTCGGTTAGTCGTTATTACTCTTCGAGGGAGAAACGAAACTCTTCAATCACCGGATTGGTCAGGACGTCGCGGGCGATACGGGTCACTTCCGCCTCGACTTCGTTCCGGTTCAGGCCGCCATCGAGGGTGAGCTCGAAGTATTTGCCCTGCCGGACCTCTTCCAACCCTTTACATCCCATTTTTTTAAGCGCGCCCTGAATCGTCTTGCCCTGCGGATCCAGAACACTCTTCTTGAGCGACACGTATACGTAAGCTTTCATGGGGGATAGCCTCATTATAAGCGGAAACATCCAGATTGAATCAACCCGATAGGCTTAGACCAAGCGTTCCAACCGGGAATCCAGGTCGGCCAAGGCGCTTTCCAGCATTTGTCGATGGCGGGGATTGCGCACCAACTCCAGTTCCTGCAATACCCGTTTCCTCGACAATATGAGTGCGTCCCGTTCCTGCTTCAGTGCCGCCTGTTGCGGCGTAAGTTGTTGTTTTAATTCAATCTGGATGCTGGCAGCGGCCTGCTGCTCTTCCACGGATTTGCTTTCCCAACCCCGGGCCATGTTCGAATTATAGACGGTCAGAGATGGAAATCTGCCCCGTTTTTGTTGGTAAAGGCGACGCCGGGTCATCCGTGAAGTTTGCGTCACGCTGTTGAAGAATTGATGTATCGGATCGCTATTTTTCGCAGGATAAAACCTCTTTGCAGCCGACTAAACTTTAGTCTATCGTTCGTGGCGTTGCTGATCTGCGAATCGAAGACGCAGACCGGGCTTTACTCGACAGCGATTGCAATCCACTCCTATACTGGTACTTGAAAGGGTGGACAGCGGCGAAGTATAGCCTCGAAATCGAGTAGAGGAACGCAGCTGATCTGGGATTTTTTAATGCAGCCTCCTGACGGTCGGATCGCCATTCTTGCTGCAGGACTGAATCTGCGCGGACTGCGCGAACGCCTCGGACTGACCATGCGGGAAGTGGAAAGCGCCAGCGTCCGCATCGCCGATAAGCACGGAAATGACGAATTTACCGTCAGTCCCAGTCGCCTCTCCGACATCGAGACCAAGGGGTTGGTTCCCAGCATCTTCCGTCTTTATTCTCTGGCTATCATTTACCGCAGCGATCTTCGTGAAATATTGGCCTGGTACGGCGTGGACGTGAGCTTGTCTGCCGCCGATTTGAATCTAAACCTGCCTCCTAAGTCACACGTCGAAGAGACCCTGCGCGGGGCGTCCAAGGTCGCGATTCCGACCCGTCTCGATCCGGCATTTGATCCCCGCCGCACCGCCAATTTGAGTCGCATGGTCGAACAATGGGGGTCTGTGCCTCTGGCCTATCTGGCGAGCATGAATAAGGACCGGTACATGTACGGCTACATCGGCAGCGAGGATTTCACGATGTATCCGCTGCTTCCGCCGGGCACGTTCCTTCAAGTGGATGAGACCAGAAGCAAGATCCAGGCCGGGATGTGGCGTTCCGAGCTGGAGCGTCCCATCTATTTCGTAGAAACTCGCGATGGCTACACCTGCTGCTGGTGCTCGCTGAAAGGCGAACATATTGTGTTGCATTCGCATCCGCTCTCGCCGGTGCCGGTCAAGGTGATGCGCCATCCGCAGGAGGCGGAAGTGATTGGTCAGGTTGTGGGGATCGCACTTAAACTCGGGGAGTGGCGTCCGCTGGATCCTTTACCGGAGTCGAAAGCAGAACCGAAAGAGCGTATAGCACTGAACTGAAGTGGCGGGGCGATCCTCCGCCCACATCGGGCGGCAGCAGGATCGGCTCCCGGTTTCGAAGACTCTGCACATATTCAATCGCTGACATCTGCAGCGCCCCACTGGAATCCACTACATCGTCCCGCAAATTGCGCAGCGGAGTGCGCAGCAGCCGGAGAAACATCAGACGATGTGCCTCCGCCAGGGCAAGTTGTGCCGCCGTTTCTCCGTGAGCCCGGGTAAGACCCCAGTGCGAATAGTTTCCTGATGCGGCATCTCGCAAGCTCGCGAGATATTCGACTTTTCCCACCGTCCCCGCCACTCCGGCGAGTGTCGTTCCCAACAAATCTTCGAGAGCTGATTTCAGCGCCATTTTTCTGATTTCGGGAAACCCTGAGCGTTTTCGCTTTATGTAGCAAAGACCGGATAACAAGCGAACTTACCACGGTTGAACAACCCATTTCACCTGAAAAGGAGTTCCACCGTGAAACGATTCTTCCTCTTCCTCATTGGCGGCTTGCTGCTCGCGGGCGCACTATCCAGTCCCATTCACCTGAACGCAGACGGCGGTCCCGATCCGCAGTGCCCGCCCCACACACCAACCTGTAAACCGTAAAACAGCTCGGTTCGAGCTGAGGACACGTAGGTTGCAGCGGCACCACGAGCGCGCTTTGCGATAACATCTCTCGCTATCGCAAAGCGTCCTCGTGCCTCCATAACTACTCCGATATTGGTTGCCGGTGGCGGAAATTGGGGATATAGTTCCCGCAATCCGCCATGTATCCGCACTCATTCCTGTGGCACTACTTGTGGCTGGCGCCGCACGCCCTGCAAATCGTGATCGCAGTGATTATGGTGCGGCGAGGATTATTTCGCGAGTTCCCGTTTTTCTTTGCCTACACAATCTTCCAGATTCTCGAAGAAGGAACACTTTTCATCCTGGATCACCATCCCAGGGTCACAGGTATTCAATACTGGCAAGCGCAGTGGATTGGCCACCTGATTGCGATTGCGCTGCGGTTCAGCGTCATTCGTGAGGTCTATTCCAACGCTTTCCGAGATTATCCTGGGTTCAAGCAGTTGAGCCGCATTCTGTTCCGCGTGGCCGCGACTGCATTAATTTTCATTGCGATCGTGATCGTCGCTCGGGCGCCTGACGACGGAACCATACCGCTTCTTGCCGGAGTTCCCAAGGTCGAGCTTGCTGCCAGTATGGTACTGGGCGGTCTGGTATTACTCCTCTTAGGTTTTGCGTCCTACGCCGGCCTTGCCTGGCGCGGCTTCGGTCATGGCATTGCTGTCGGTTTCGGCGTCTATTCCTGCGTTCAGCTGGCAACCCAAACCATGCGAATCTGGACCGGTCCGGTGGCGGGCTACGTCTTCGACTTGATCACAATGACTACTTATCATTGTTCAGTCGTTGTGTGGCTGGTATACCTGTTGGCGCCTGAACTTGCAGGTCGGCGTGTAAAACCGTTGCCGGAAAACAATCTGGAAGAGTGGAACGCCGAATTGCAACGCCTGTTACTGCAATGATCCTTTTCTTCAGCCTCATCTTCGCGGCGCTGGGCGTTCTGCTGGTGCTGGTGTATCTCGAACGCCGCCGCTACTCCTCCGTGAACCAACTGGAAGACCTGGCGGGACGCACCCGCCCCGTGGATCTCGAAGCCTTTCGAAATCTTGTTGACGCGAGGGAAGAGGAATTTCTTCGCGCGAGCCTTCTGCCTGGTGAGTTCCGCGCAATCCAGAGAGACCGCATGCGGGCGGCCCTCAGCTATATCCGCAATACCGCTTACAACGCGGCATTTCTTTTGCGAGTCGGCGCGGCCGCTGCCCGCAGTTCGGACCCTCGAATCGCGCTGGCCGGCCGTCAGTTAACCGACCAGGCTTTGCGGCTGCGAGGCTACGCCTTGCTCTCCGGCGCCAAGCTCTATCTGCGCATCGCGTTTCCCGAAGCCCGGCTTTCCTATAGCCGGATTGCTGACAACTATCAGAGTCTCAGTGCTTTAGCCGGTCAGCTCGCGCTGATGCAATATCCCGCCCAGGCGGCTCGACTTTCGAGTCTGCTTTAACGATCGAGGAACGAAGCGGAGCCGTGTTCGGAAAAGATGAAAATCCACAGGCGGCTGATTCCAATGGCCCAATCTGTATTTTTCCTGAAATCAGAACAGTCAGGTAATACTCTCGTAGGGCTTGGTAACGCAGTACTATAATTCCCCAACTTTGGCGAGGAGGCTCGGGCCCGCGCAATTGAGTGCAGTGAATCAATTCGAGTTTGACGAAGATCTTCGGCGCCACGAAGCTCTATTGGAAATGGCGGACCTCATGGTTCGCTACCATACCTTGCCTGAATTGTTTCCCGCGCTGGCGGAACGACTGCTTGAAGTAGCAGGCGCAGACGCGACCCACTTCGCCCTGTACGATCCGGTGAGAAATGTCATGCTTGGCCGCTTGTGGGGAAAAACTGGGCAGGCTCCTTATGAAGCGGAAAGATTGGTGGCTGAATCTCCATCCGGCTGGTCTTGGGCTCATCAACAACCGATGGTTGTCCCTGACCTGGAGACCGATACCCGCTTTCCCATAGTGCGGAGCATGCTGTTAGAGAGAGGACTTCGGTCCTACTGTTGGTTCCCCTTGACTTCGATGCAGAAGCGTTTGGGCGCCATGGGTTTCGGTAGTTCTCAAGCCAATGCCTACAGCGAAAAAGACATGCGGCTCCTGCCGCGGGTAGCGAAAATGGTAGCGATTGCCGTCGAGAACGCGCAGACGCGAGAGGCACTGGTGGAGGAAAAAGAAAGACTCCACATGCTGCTCGAAGTAAACAATACCCTGGTAACCAATCGCGACCTGCAAAAGCTGTTTCCCGCTATTTCTGGCTTTATCCACCGCATGATTCGATACGACTATGCCAGCGTGGCGGTTTACGACGAAGAGAAGCACTCTTTGTCGTACCACCCGCTTGAGTCTCTGTTGACCACCGGAATGACTGGCGTGGATACGACGCTTCCCGTAAAAGACACGCCGGCTGGGCACGCCTTGATGGACCGGGAAACCAAGATTTTCACGCGTGAAGACTTAATGGGAATTCAATCGGCTTACGTCGGCCAGATGTTGGATCGCGGGATCCAATCGGTGTGTTGTATTCCGCTGACCACTCGCAAGGGCGAGCTGGGCACATTGAATCTCGCGAGCAGAAACGAGAATGCTTTCGTGCCTCGGGACGTGGGTTTTCTCGAGCAGGTCGCGGGGCAAGTTGCGGTCGCGCTCGATAATGCGCGATCCTACCGCGAGATCGCGAAGCTTACGGAAAAGCTGGCCAGCGAAAAACTCTACCTCGAAGAGGAGATTCGCGCCGAACTCAATTTTGAGGAGATTGTGGGCGAAAGCCCGGTGTTGAAGCGCGTGTTGTCGCAGGCCAAGACGGTTGCGCCCAGCGACGCCACGGTGCTGATTTTAGGAGACACCGGAACCGGCAAAGAGTTGATCGCACGGGCCATCCATCGCATGAGTTCGCGGAAAGAACGGGTCTTCGTAAAGTTGAATTGCGCCGCCATTCCCACCGGTCTGCTGGAGAGCGAACTCTTTGGGCACGAAAAAGGCGCCTTCACCGGGGCCATCAGCCAGAAAGTGGGACGCCTGGAACTGGCCGACAAAGGGAGCCTGTTTCTGGATGAGGTCGGCGACATTCCGCTGGAGCTCCAGCCCAAGCTGCTGCGAGTTCTGCAAGACCAGGAATTCGAGAGACTAGGCAGCACCCGCACCATCAAGGTGAACATCCGCATGATTGCCGCCACCAATCGAGACCTGGGTAAGGCGGTTGCGGACAAGGAATTCCGCAGCGACTTGTATTACCGGCTGAACGTATTCCCTATCTGGATGCCCTCGCTGAATGAGCGCAGGACGGATATCCCTCTGCTGGTGCGGCACTTCGTTCAGAAGTTCGCCCGGCGCATGAACAAACCGATCGAGATCATCCCCAGCGCAACCATGACTGCGCTGGTCAACTGGGAATGGCCGGGCAATGTGCGCGAGCTCGAGAATTTTATGGAACGGTCGGTGATTCTCTCCGAGGGTCGCATTCTCAACGTTCCGTTGGCGGAGTTGGGGAGGGGCGGTGCGAGCCTGGACAGCGACGGCACGCTGGAGAGTCTGGAGCGGCAGTACATTATTCGAGTACTGCGCGAAACCAATGGCACCATCGCTGGTCCGCATGGAGCCGCATTAAGATTGGGAATGAAACGCACGACGCTTCAATCCCGAATCCTCAGGATGGGAATTTCCCGGCAGGAATACGAATCGTAGTTCTTCGGGTGACGCTCCATCGGCATGATGCCGAACTCACGGCAGCCCGGTCACCCCACCAAGCAAAGTCGCGACGGCCGTTTGGCACACAGCAGCCTCCATTTGCCACAAACTGCAATGCGGCCCTGTTTGGCAGTCCAACTGCGATGGAGACCTTCGTAGGGCACTCACCCGTAGGTGCCAAAAGGTATCTTTGAAAAGTAATGCGAGGTTGCCGCGATCCGGCTGGCGGACGAGGTGTACGCCGAGGAAGAGGATCGAAGTGTTGTTATCAGAGCGCAACCCCGAACCGAACCGAACCAGCCGCCTTCTAGCCCTCCCCCGTGGCAGGCTCGCTACACCGGTTGCCCCCCGAGGCAGAGCCCGGCAGAACCCTGACGACGAGGGTGGCCGGGCTTTTGCTTTGATCGCGCTACAACCGGCAAGAGCCACGCGAGCCATGTCTCTGGACGAACCGCAGGCGCATGAACCGCCGGATGAAGCGCCATCGAATGAAATATGGATCGATCCGCTCTATTTGTTCAGGTGTGGCCTTTCCTGGCGGAATCAGCACTATGCCAGCGCGGGATGGGAATTAGTCCACTGCCTGCGCTCACCGGGGCAGACTGCGAAAATCGCGGCCGCGATGCTGGCTCAAACCGAAAACCCGCAGGCGCCAGTTTCGGAGCGGATTCGAGTCATCGACACGCTCCGCATGCCGCCCATGAGCAGCGCACCGGCAGTCTCCACCTCGAGAAAACGGAGGCGGGGATGAACACGCCGTACGGGTTGGAGATTATCGAAAATTGTGTCACCTGCAAGCTGCGGCGGGACAAGTGGTTTTGCGGCCTGTCGGCCGAAGTTCTGAAGTCGTTCAGTTCGGCCAGCCACCTGAGTACGTATCCGGGAGGCGCGATCCTGTTTGTAGAAGGCCAAACTCCTCGGGGCATCGTGGTGCTGTGCTCCGGCAGGGTCAAGCTTTCGACTACTTCCCGCGACGGCAAAGTGCTCATCCTCAAGATGGCGGAGCCGGGAGAGGCCATGGGTCTTAGCGCGGTCATATCAGGAACGCCATACGAACTGACCGCGGAGACGGCGGGACCATGCCAGGTAAACTTCATCGACCGCGAATCCCTGATGAAGCTTCTGGAAAAGCATGGGGAACTCGGTCTGCATTCGGCGCAGGCCCTTAGCCGGGAATTTCAGTCCGCATACCGTGACATCCACGAGCTGGTTTTGGCGCGCTCGTCCGCAGGTAAGCTGGCTCGTCTGCTGCTTTCCTGGAGTCCGGGCCGCGATCGCGACAGCACCGGGAGAGAGATCCGCATTCGCTCCAGCATGACCCATGAGGAGATCGCGCAGATGATAGGTTCGTCGCGAGAGACGGTGACCCGTTTGTTGAGCGAACTTAAGAAGAAAGAATTAATCCGCCTGGAGGGTTCGACTTTGGTCATCCGCAATAGAACTGCGTTGGAAGCGCTGGCGGCGTAAGGTTCCACCAGCACCTGCGTCATGCTGAGCTTGCGAAGCATCTGGCGTGAAGCTGTTATGGACCCTGCCTGCGGCCGTCCCGGTGCGCGCCAGATCCTTCGGGACTAAAGTCCCTCAGGATGATGCCCTTCTAATACACACGGCCAATGATGAACTAGAGTCCGAAGAGTTCGCGCAGGCGCTTGGTCTGGGCGCGGCTTACGGGAATTTCAGTCTGTTTCTTGTCGTCCATGCGCAGTTGATACGAACTCTTGAACCAGGGGACGACTTCCTTGATGCGGTTGATGTTCACCAGGTAGGAGCGGTGTGCCCGCCAGAACAGGTTGGGATCAAGGCTGTCCAGTAATTCTTCTAGCGTACGGCAGTTAGATTGTCCTTCGATGCCGTTCGCTCCGCAGGTCACAACCGTGATTACGCCTTCTTCGATCGAGGCGAAGCCGATGTCTTTCTGATTGACCAGGAATAGACGCCCCCCAGCCTTGATCAAAATCTTGGAAGCTTGCGGCTTTTGAGATTCCAGCAGACGAACCAGGGTTTCCAGCTTGTCCGATGAACCACTGCCTGCCTCTAGCTTGGCCCGTACTTTTTGCACCGACTGCGCCACCCGCTTTTTGTCGAAAGGCTTGAGCAGATAATCGACGGCGTTCACTTCGAACGCCTTCACCGCGTACTGATCAAACGCCGTAGCGAAAACAATCTTGGGTAGGGTGACTTTTTTGTCGAGCAGTTTCTTGATGACGCCGAAGCCGTCGAGACCGGGCATCTGCACGTCAAGAAAAACCAGGTCGGGATTGTGTTCGCGGATAAGGTTGACGCCTTCGAGGCCGTTCTTGCCCTGGGCCACGACGTCAACGTCGCCGACATCTTTCAGCAGAAAGGCAAGTTCGTCGCGGGCAAGTTGTTCATCGTCCACGATCACTGCGGACAGAGACATTCCTTCTCCTAGCGGGCGCTGCTAAAGTATAGCGAGTGGGAGTTGAAAGTGCTAGAAGGCCGGCGTCGGACTTCGGGCGTCGGACTCGGACTTCGGACGTCAGATACCTCGGCAGCGGTCCGACACCCGCAGCCCTTGACATCAGCAAATGCGTCATGCTGAGCTTGCGAAGCATCTGGCGTGGAGCGGATGTGCACCTGCCGCAGTCCGTCACGATGCGTGCAAGATCCTTCGGGACTGAAGTCCCTCAGGATGACGGCCTTAGAAGTGGAACGCCCGAGGTCCGCCGCCCGAGGCCCGACGTCCGACGCCCGCCCCTCGCGTGCAACCCTTCCAGGCAGTAAACTTACGACTCGATGAATTACATCTATGGGATCAATGCGGTTGCCGAAGCTTTGAAGGCTCGCGGACGATCGTTTGAGTGGGTTGGGGTGTTAAAAGAGCGTCACGATCTGCGTCTCCAACAAGTGGTGCAGGAGTGTCGACGAAACGGCGTGGCGGTGCGTTTTCTGGGACGGCCTGAACTCGACCGCATGGCCGGGAACAACGCCCACCAGGGCGTGGTCGCCATTACCTCGGCCAAGCAGTACAACGATCTGGATGACGTAATCGCCGCGAAGCGCGGAGACTATTCTCTGCTGGTGGTGCTGGATGGAATCGAAGATCCGCACAACCTAGGCGCGATTCTTCGTACCGCCGATGCCTCCGGTGCCGATGGAGTGGTCATCCCGGAGCGGCGGGCGGCGGGTGTGACCGCGACTGTGATCAAAGCCTCCGCCGGCGCCAGCGAGCACCTTCCCATCGCTAAAGTCACAAACATCGCGCGCACCCTGGAAGAGCTCAAAGAAAAACATGTGTGGGTCGTGGGACTGGACGAGCGAGGCCAGCAAACCTACGACACTCTCGACTACAACATGGATTGCGCGATCGTGCTGGGCAACGAAGGAAAGGGGGTGCACGATCTGGTGGCGCGGAAGTGCGACTTTCTGGTTTCCATCCCCATGCTGGGCAAGGTTCCGTCGCTGAATGTGTCCGTGGCGGCAGGTGTGGTGTTGTATGAGATTGTGCGCCAGCGCAGGATCAAAGCCGCGAAAGCAAAATGAAGTTCCTCTGTGTGCTCAGTGTCCTCTGTGGTTTGGTAGTTCAGGCGCGCGCCGTTGACCGCGAAGCTTTTAGCTTCTCCAAATACGACCTGGATGTCCGCATCGAGCCCGAGCAACAGCGTCTCGCAGTTCGCGGCAAGATCACACTAAGGAACGATTCCGCGTCTCCGCAGAAAAACGCAGTACTGCAGATTTCTTCGAGTCTGGATTGGCGATCGATTCAGGTCGAGGGCAAACCCGTGCAGTTCGTTTCTCAGCCCTACACCTCCGACATCGATCACACCGGGGCGCTTTCGGAAGCGATTGTAACCTTGCCCAGTGAGGTACCGCCGAAAAGCTCGGTGGAAGTTGAGATCGGTTACGAGGGCATTATCCCGCTGGATGCCACGCGACTAACCCGAATTGGCATGCCAGCGGAAGTGGCCCGGCACAGCGATTGGGACCGGATCGACAAGTCATTTACCGCCGTGCGAGGCATCGGATACGTGGCCTGGTATCCGGTGGCAACTGAGTCAGCGAATCTGTCAGAAGGGAACAGCGTTTTCGAAACTGTCGCGCGATGGAAGGCGCGCGAACTGGAAGCACAGTTGCGGATCAAGCTGAGCCTGTCCGGAGAAGGTACGCCTGCAACACTCATCTGCAATGGGGAAGCTGAAGGCTTGCGATCGTCTGAACAGACAGGCGTGGCCTATGCGAGTGCGAACGAATGTGCCTTCCGGCGTCTGGGCGAGAGCGTCCCATTGTTTGTGGTTGGCCGATATGACGCAATGGATCAGCCTTCGGTCAGTATTTCGTACCTGCCGAATCACCGGGTGGCCGCCGAAACCTATGCGCGGGCGGCGCAGCAGGCGGTTCCATTCGTAGCCGAGTGGTTTGGCACGCCGAAAAGCGCTGCCGAAGTCAAAGCGGAAGTGGTGGAGTTGAATGATCCCGAGGCGGCCCCGTACGAAAGCGGAAGTATGCTGCTGACGCCGCTCAACACCGATCCGAAGCTGGCGCAGTTGACGGTGGTTCACCAGCTCACGCATGCCGCGTTTTTTTCTCCGCGTCCCTGGATCTACGAAGGGCTGGCGCATTTTGCCCAGGCAATCGCTCGGGAGCGAGAGAGTGGACGCCCGTCCGCGCTGGATTTCATGGGATTGCACCGCACGGCCCTGGCGGCAGCGGAAAACGCGCTGGCTGCCGGGAGGTCTAAAGATGGTGGGGCCGACGAGGCGCTGGTCAGCACCAGCATCGAAGAGCTTTACCGCAGTAAGGCGCTTTATGTGTGGTGGATGCTGCGCGACATGATCGGCGACGAGGCGCTGAAGAAAGCTCTTGCGGCGTACCGTCCGGCAGACGACACCACGCCTTCCTATGTGCAGCATCTGATCGAAGCGCAAACCAAGCGCGATCTGGGATGGTTCTTCGACGACTGGGTCTATCACGATCGCGGTCTGCCGAATTTTCATGTGGTAGCGGTCTATCCCTGGGAGGCCGCGGGCGATGCCCATGTTGTGACCGTCACGCTGGAGAATCTGGGAAATGCCGGAGCCGAAGTGCCGCTCATCCTGAACATGGAGCAGGGAGAGATGACTAAACGGCTGCAGATTCTCGGGAAATCGAAAGTCACGGTCCGCATTGAAGCGATTTCCAATCCTCTGGAAGTCATAGTGAATGACGGCAGTGTGCCTGAGAACGATCTGAGCAACAATGTCTACAAGATTGAAGCACCGAAGAAGAAAAATTGAAGATCGGATTTCAGCTTTCGTTTTGCTGGCGTGAAGCGGATACGCACCGGCGGGAGACCGTTCCGATGCTCACACGATCCTTCGAGATTAAAGTCTCTCAGGATACCCCCGACCGACTATGCGAGTTTTGACAATCGCCATTCTAAAATCGACAATCTGAAATCGTTTTCGTGGAGGACTCTTGGCCTACATCCAGTTTCTGGGCGCGGCGGGGACGGTTACCGGTTCGAAGCATCTGGTCAACACCGGGTCCGATCAGGACGGAAAAACCGGGTTTCAGGTGCTGATCGATTGCGGCATGTTCCAGGGAGCCAAGGAATGGCGGCTGCGCAACTGGCAGGCTACTCCGGTTCCGGCGGCCGGAATTGACGCGGTCATTCTCACCCACGCGCACCTCGATCACTGCGGCTGGATTCCGCGGCTG
Organism: Terriglobia bacterium; assembly: GCA_963795245.1. Classification (GTDB taxonomy): domain Bacteria; phylum Acidobacteriota; class Terriglobia; order Terriglobales; family Acidobacteriaceae; genus JAIQFF01. The sequence continues at coordinate 476,311 of CAWCHA010000005.1, forward strand.
GTGCGGGAAGGTTTCCGTGGTCCGGTATATGCCACGCCTTCAACGATCGATCTTTGCGGCATCATCCTGCCGGATTCCGGACATCTTCAGGAAGAAGATGCGAGGTTTTACAACCGGCACAAGAAATCGAAGCACGACCCGGCCTTGCCTCTTTACACGCTCGCCGAAGCCGAAGACTCCTTGCAACACTTCAAACCGGTGCAATTTGAAGAGACCCGGCAGTTGTCTCCTGAAGTGTCGTTCCGCTTTGTGCCTGCCGCGCACATCCTGGGATCGGCGATGGTGGAACTCACGCTCAATCTCAACGGCCAGGTAAGGAAACTTCTGTTCAGCGGCGACATTGGGCGGGTGCGTGATCAGAATAGCGCGCCGGGCAAAGTTGTCCGTTCCGGACCGACCGAGGGTGAGAGTGCCGATGTTTTGGTGATGGAATCGACTTATGGAAACCGGCAACACCCGACAGAGGATCCCCGACCCAAACTGGCCGGGATCATCAGGAAGACGGTGCAGCGCGGCGGCACCGTGATCGTGCCCGCATTCGCGGTCGAACGCACCCAGAAATTTCTCTTCATGGTTAAGGACCTGATGGAATCAGGCCAGATTCCGCGCCTCCCGGTGTACTGCGACAGCCCGATGGCGATTAAAGCGGTTGAGGTTTTCATGAAGCATGCGGACGAATGCACCGATGAGACTTGCCGTTTGATCAAACAATACGGCTCGCCACTGGAATGGCCAGGTTTTATATTCGCTTTGACCGCGGAAGACTCGAAGAAAATCAATACCAATCGCTTTCCTTCGATCATTGTCTCCTCCAGCGGCATGGTCACCGGAGGACGCATTCTGCACCACTTGCAGCAGCGCCTGCCCGATCCGAAGAATACGGTGATATTCATTGGTTTCCAGGCGCCCGGAACGCGCGGAGCTACCATCAAGAGCGGCGCTTCGGAAGTACGAATCTTCAGCGACACGGTCACGATCCGGGCGGAGATTGCCGTGCTTGAACAATTCAGCGACCATGCCGATACCCCGGAGCTTCTGCACTGGCTGCGTACCTTTACGCGGAAACCTGCGGCCACCTATTTGGTGCATGGAGAACCCAACGCGTCATCCCTGCTGCGCGAAGCGCTCGTAAAAGAATTAGGCTGGAACGTACGAGTGGCAGAATGGATGGAGAAAGTCATAGTTTGATTGAGTAATTGAGTATTTTGTAATCGAAAGTAGGAAAGGCGGGTTTCAATTACTCAATTACCAAATTACGCAATTACTCAATGTCTGGTGCCCTTATGACGGAAAGCGAACTTAAAAGCTATTTTGAGGCTGCGGAGAAGAGTCCGAAGCAGGTTGCAGCGGCGGTGTCCGGACTGCCGGAGAAGGTGTTGCGCTACAAACCGGCTCCGGACAAATGGTGTATCCACGAGATTCTCGGGCATCTGGCAGATATTGAGATTGTCTATGCATATCGCCTGCGCCAGATGCTGGCAGACACCAAGCCGGTGATCGCTCCCATGGATCAGGACAATTGGGCGCGGAACCTCGGTCCCCTGGAGACTTCGCCTCCCGAACTGGTCGCGCTATACGGTCTGAACCGCCACGCAAATTTGCGGCTCTTGCAGCGCCTCAAGCCGGGAGATCTTGAAAAGTCTGCTTTCCATCCCGAGACCAGGCAGGATTTCACGGTGGCGCAATTGATCGAAAGAATGGCGATCCACGGCGCGAATCATCTGGAGCAGATCGAGAGATTAAAGAAGGAAGCGGGGCTGGCGTGGGACGTCGGTTCGCGGACGTCAGACAAGAAGCCGCGTCTTCACTAGTTTGACGTCCGAGGCCCGATGTCTAGGGCCCGAAGTCCAATTTCTACCCATGAGCGTTGGTGAACTTCACCAGTGCCTCAAGCTTCGTGGCGGCTGACCCGGAATCGATCGACTGCGCTGCCAGAGGCAACGCCTCTCCCAGGTGCTCGGCTTTGCCGGCGGCGACTAATGCTGCTGCTGCGTTCAGCAGGACTACATCCCGCTTCGGCGATTTCTTTCCCGCGAGAATTTCACGAATGATGATCGCATTGGCTGCGGCATCCCCGCCGCAAATATCTTCCAACCTTGCCCGCTTCATTCCGAACTCTTCCGGCGTGACTTCATAAGTGCGGACATTGCCCCCTCGAACCTCGGCAATGCGGGTCGGGCCGGTGATGGTAATTTCGTCCAGGCCGTCCAGACCGTGGACGACGAGGGCGCGATGAGCGCCCAGCATGCTGAGCGCCTCCGCAACTTTTTCCACCAGATCCAGGGAGTAAACACCGACTACCTGTGCCGAGGCGCGCGCCGGATTGGTCAGCGGGCCGAGCAGGTTGAAGATGGTTCGCAGCCGTAGCTCGCGGCGGGCCGGCTGTACATATTTCATAGCCGAGTGCATCGCGGGCGCAAACAGAAACACAATGCCGACTTCTTCGAGGCAACTAGCCAGGACCGCCGCAGGCAAACTGATTTTTACGCCAAGGGCTTCCATAACATCGGCGGATCCACATTTGGAACTGAGACTTCGGTTCCCGTGTTTGGCCACGCGAACATTCGCTCCGGCGGCGACGAAAGCGGTAGCGGTTGAAATATTGAAAGTGCCGCAGGCGTCGCCACCCGTGCCGCAGGTGTCCACCAGAGCATTTGGCCCGATCCCGCTAACCGAGACCGCGAACGCGTCGTGAAATGGCAAAGGTTCCGCCACGGCGCGGATGGCCTCGGCGAAGCCGACGATTTCTTCCACCGTCTCGCCCTTCATATGCAATGCAACCAGCAAGGCCGCGATCTGAGCATCGCTGGCGCTGCCCGAGAAGACCTCGGTCATCACGGTGCGCGCCTCTTCACGAGTGAGAGACTCGTGTTGGTTGGCAATGCGCTGGAGGGCGTCGGTGATCATGAGATCGGATATAAGACTAGCATCGTTTTGTGGATACGAGCGGCGTCACCGCGGCGCTGGACTCGCGAAAAACTTTTAACCACCAAGGCCACGAAGGCGCACGAAGGAGATCCTCCTGACGACAAACCGAGTTTGCCCTATCAGGAGCCCTTCTATAAAATCAGAAGTTGAACTGCTGCCCAAAAAACTACAAGCCAGCTGGTGCCGGTCTAGTCGGAAATCATTATGAAAATTCATGAGTATCAGGCCAAGCATATTGTGAAGAAATATGGTGTCGCCGTGCCTCGCGGAGAGATGGTCGAGACCCCGGAGGAAGCGGAGGCAGCAGCCAAAAAGCTTTTCGACGCAGGCGCCACGGGCGTGGTGGTGAAAGCCCAGATCCATGCCGGCGGGCGGGGCAAGGGTGGCGGCGTAAAGATTGCCAAATCGGTTCAGGAAGCGGTCGAGCTGGCGCGGAAGATTCTGGGCATGACTCTGGTGACGCATCAGACTGGACCTGAAGGCCGGGTCGTGCGGCGTTTGCTGATCGAAGAGACTCTGCCCATCGAGAAAGAACTTTATCTCGGAATCGTGATTGATCGCGCGCAGGCCAGGCCTGTGTTCATGGCTTCGGCGGCCGGAGGTATGGAAATCGAGCAGGTAGCGGAAGAAAATCCCGCGGCGATTCTGAAAGAGTACATCGACCCGGGCATGGGTCTGGAGGCGTTTCAGGCGCGCAAGTTGGCCTTCGCGCTGGGACTGAAACCGCAACAGATCAATCAGGCGGTCCAGTTCATGACCAGCCTGTACAAGGCATTCGCCGAAACCGATTCATCCCTGATGGAGATCAATCCGTTTATCACTTGCACCGACGGCCGCCTGTTTGCGCTCGACGCGAAAATGACTTTCGACGACAACACCATGTACCGTCATCCTGACCTGAAAGCGTTACGAGACGTTACCGAAGAAGATCCGCTCGAGGTCGAGGCGTCAAAGTACAACCTGAACTACATCAAGCTGGACGGGAACGTAGGCTGCATGGTAAATGGGGCCGGCCTGGCGATGGCGACCATGGACATCATTAAATATGCTGGCGGCATGCCGGCGAATTTTCTTGATGTTGGCGGCGGCGCGAACTCTGAACAGGTCACGCACGCTTTTGAAATTCTTCTCAGCGACCAGAACGTAAAAGCCGTGCTCATTAATATTTTTGGCGGAATCCTCCGGGTGGATACGCTGGCGACCGGTGTGGTCGAGGCGGCGAGGAAGACTCAGATCAAGCTCCCGATCGTTTTGCGCCTTGAAGGCACGAACGTCGAACAGGGGCGCGAGATTCTGAAGCAGTCCGGACTGAATTTTATTGTGGCTGAAACCATGAAGGACGCGGCCGAGAAAGTAGTCGCCGCCGCGAAGGCGTAGCGAGGCAACCGGTCAAGCGTTCTAAGGAGGGGAGGGCAAGATGCCCTTCCGACAGGCGGCACAGGATGCCGGCGCTACAAAGGAATCTATGAGCATTCTTGTAAATAAATCGACACGGGTAATCGTACAGGGGCTGACCGGGCGCGAAGGCACGTTTCACGCCAAGGCATGCGCGGAGTACGGCACGCAGATCGTCGGTGGAGTGACTCCGGGTAAGGGAGGCACGACGCATGAAGGCTGGCCAATTTTCAATACGGTCCAGGAAGCGGTGGACAAGACGGGCGCCGATACGTCCATCATTTTTGTGCCGCCACCGTTTGCCGCGGATGCCATCATGGAAGCGGCGGACGCCGAGGTCGAGCTGATCGTCTGTATCACTGAAGGTATTCCGACGCTGGATATGGTTCGCGCCTGGGAGTATCTGCAGGACCGGCGCTCGCGGCTGATCGGTCCCAATTGCCCGGGAATTATTTCGCCGGGACACTGCAAGCTTGGCATCATGCCGGCCCGCATCCACAAGGAAGGCTCGGTGGGAATCGTCTCGCGCTCCGGGACGCTAACCTATGAGGCGGTTTATCAGCTCACCACGCGTGGAATTGGGCAGTCGACCGCAATCGGCATCGGCGGCGATCCCATCATCGGCACCACCTTCCTGGATGCGCTTGAGCTATTCAATCGCGATCCTCAAACCGAAGCGGTTGTGATGATCGGAGAAATCGGCGGCAACGCCGAGGAGACCGCGGCAGAGTATGTGAAGCTGCACATGAAAAAGCCTGTGGTCGGCTTCATCGCCGGGCAAACGGCTCCTCCGGGACGACGCATGGGCCACGCGGGCGCGATTATTTCGGGCGGGAAAGGAACTGCGGCCGAGAAAATCAAGGCGATGGAGGCGGCTGGAATTCGCGTCGCAAAATCGCCTGCTGACATTGGCGAAACCGTGGCAGCCGTCCTGGGAGTGAAGGTCTAAAGTTGGGAGTGAAGATTTTAAAACCAGAGCGAAAGTCTAAAAACCAGAGCGAAAGTCTAAAACCAGTTGTCAGATTTCAGTTCCCGGTTCCCAGCGCAAACATTTATAAAAGGCGATCTACTACAAAATGAAAACACTGCAACGCACTTTGACCATTGTGAAGCCTGACGCCGTAGCCAAGCACGCCATCGGCGATATCATCGAGCAATTCGAAAAGAATGGCTTCAGCATTCTTTGCATGAAGATGCTGGAGATTTCCAAGCATCAGGCGCAACAGTTCTACGCGGTTCACGCCAGCCGGCCTTTCTTCGATTCGCTGACGACCTTCATGTCGAGCGGTCCCATCGTCGCTTTGGCGCTGGAAAAAGAAAATGCCATCGCCGATCTGCGGAAGCTGATGGGCGCCACCAATCCGGCTAACGCCGAAGAGGGAACCATTCGCAAGAAGTGGGCCTCGAGCATCGAATACAACGCCATACACGGCTCGGACGCCGAAGATACCGCGCGTTTCGAACTCAGTTTCTTCTTTGCCGGATACGAACTCGCACAGTAGTCAGAAACCAGGAGAGATCTTAATGCCATTAGTCCAAGTCACACTGTTGGCCGGCCGCACCGCCGATCAAAAGCGTAAGGTGGCAGAGCGCATCACCGACGTCATGGTGGAAGAAGCAAAAGCTCACCGCGAAGCGGTTGTGGTGACTTTCAATGAAGTGTCGAATGAGTGTTACGCTTCCGGCGGGGTGCTGATGGTGGACAAGGGAAAGTAACGAAGGCGGACTGGGTCTCCCGCGGCCACACAACCTTCACAAGCTTTACCCTAACGGCTCGTACAGATGTCCTTCTACACGATCTCCAAGCTTGGGTAGTTCTTTCTTGGCGTATTGCAAAAAGTGCGGGGCGGCGCGATGGGCTTCGAGCGCGGCATCGTCCTTGTACTGTTCGTATATGAAGAAGCGGCGGGGCTCAGTCTTGTGCCGGTGCACCACGTACATCAGGCAGCCGGGCTCTTTGCGGGACTCTTCCGTCAGCTTGGAGAAAACTCCAAGCACGTCAGCTTCATGGCCCACTTTCGCCATCCACGTCACTGCCAGGACAACCATCGTTCGCTCCGTTTGTCAGGTTGTTGCTAGGGCCCCGGTTTTCTGTCCGGCGAATCCGCTCAGTAATCCGCTAAAGTCGTCCACGAACAAGGTCTGCTCGCGACCCGGCCCAATGGAAACCATTCCAATGCGGGCGCCACTTTCTTTCTCCAGAAAAGACAGGTACTCGCGTGCCGCCTGCGGCAATTTTTCAACGTGCGTAATGCCCTGAGTGGAGGTGCGCCATCCCGGCATGGAGTGATACACACACTCAATGTCGTCGAAGCCGCTGGCATGCGCCGGAATTTCCTCCGTCAGCTTGCCGTTGATCTTGTACCCGACGCACACTGGAATTTCGGCCAGTTCATCGAGTACATCGAGCTTGGTGACCACCAGCCACGAAGTGCCGTTAATCATGCCAGCGTAACGCAAGAGTGGCAAATCGAGCCAGCCGCAGCGCCGGGGACGGCCCGTGACCGCACCGTATTCATTGCCTCGCGCCCGTAACATATCGCCGGTGGCATCCAGCGCTTCAGAAGGGAATGGCCCGCCGCCGACGCGGGTGCAATAGGCTTTGGTGATCCCAATCACATTGTCGATCGCTGTGGGCGCGACTCCGGTGCCGATGACCGCTCCGCCTGAAGTGGCGCTGGAAGAGGTCACGAAGGGGTACGTGCCGTGATCGATATCGAGCATCGAGCCTTGCGCGCCTTCAAAAAGAACGGACTCGCCGTCGGCGAGGGCCCGATTGAGGAGCGCCGCCGTATCACATACGAACGGAGCAACCCTGGCGGAAGCCTCGGCATACTCCTGAAACATCCTGTCCGGATCGAGCGGCTCTGAGTTGAACAGTGCGTGGGCAATCATGTTCTTCTCGTGGCACGCGTTCTCGATGTGCGTCCGTAACAACTTCAGGTCGAGCAGGTCTGCCACCCGCAGCCCACGCCTTCCCATTTTGTCTTCGTAAGTGGGGCCGATGCCGCGCGAGGTGGTACCGATCTTCACTCGTCCCGGCGCATTTTCCGATGCCAGTTCGATCATGCGGTGGTAGGGCAGAATCACGTGCGCGCGGTTGCTGACGAAAATGCTGCCATCCACTCTCACGCCGGTCTCGCGCAACGCCGCAACTTCCTTCAGGAACGCAATGGGATCGAGCACCACGCCATTGCCAATTACGCTACGGCAGCCCGGGCGCAGAATGCCACAAGGCACAAGCTGAAGGATGAATTTTTTTCCGTTGATAATGACAGTGTGTCCGGCGTTGTGTCCGCCGGCATAGCGCGCAACGACCGAGAAATTTTCGGAGAGCACGTCGACGATCTTGCCTTTGCCCTCGTCGCCCCACTGCGCACCGACGATGACCGCAGTCTTGCCCTTCTTCAATGCCAGCTCCGTTGAACAAAGTGGCGGCCACATTGGCCGCAATCGCAGCGTCGCACACTCCATGCCCAGGTGGAAGGCCGATACATTGAAATTACAAGGATTTACAGGGCTGATGTGTACTTCCAATCATAACTCGCCAGCCTGTGGATTGGGAAGGCAGTCGTTTGGAGGGCAGTTGTCAGTCGGCGGTCCTCTGTCATTAGTCGTCAACTGCTGATTTGGCTGACGACTGATGACTGACGACCGAGGTCCGACGACTGTAGACTGTTTTTTATGCCTGAACTTCCTGAAGTTGAAACCATTGCGCGGGGACTTGCTTCCCGAGTCACGGGGGACACGATCGAATCGGTCTGGCTGGGATCGAAGCCTGAGCCGCTGAAGTCTCCTGCTGCGGAGATCGTTTCCACGCTGGAGTCGCAGCGCATCGCCGGGGTGCGGCGGGTAGGAAAGCACATCGTGTTCGATCTGGAACCGGTTGCTGGTCGTGTAGGGCGGGCACCCTCGCACGCCAGGGAACGGAACCGGACTCGTGCTTCTGTAAAGTCGAAAAAAGCGGCAGGCGGGGGCGCCCGCCCTACACCCGCGCAGTGGATCGTCCACCTGGGGATGACCGGGCGCATGCTGGTTTGCCCGCCGGATAGCGAGATAGCAAAGCACACGCACCTGATTGCGAAACTGGCTTCGGGAAGGGAACTGCGCTTTGTCGATCCGCGGCGCTTCGGGCGTCTCAGCGTGGCTCGCGGCTTCGAAGCCGGCGGCACCGAGCCTCTCGAAGTCCAGATCGATCATTTTCTAAGCCTCTTTCACGGTCGCAAGACGCCGATCAAAAGCGCTCTGTTGAATCAGAAACTATTGCGCGGCGTAGGCAACATCTACGCCGACGAGGCGCTTTTCCGCGCCGGGATTCGACCGCGACGGCAGGCCGCGTCTCTTTCAAAGGAAGACTTGCGACGGCTCTATCCCGCAGTGCAGGAAGTGTTGCGAGAAGCGATTGCTCTGGGTGGATCATCCGTTTCTGACTACGTTGACGCGGACGGGGAAGAGGGATTTTTTCAGCTACAACACCGTGTGTACGGCCGCGAAGGCGAACTCTGCCTGGTGTGCAAGACTCCGGTTAAACGCGTTGTAATCGCAGGCCGCAGCAGCCACTACTGCCCGAAATGCCAAAAGTAGCGAGGAGCGGAGCTCGGACCTCAGACCTCGGACTTCCGACCTAAAATCCCGGATGTCAGACTTCCGTTTCGGAGTTTCCATCGAGCATCAAGGCTGAGGTCTGAGGCCCGACGCCTGAGGTAAGACGTCTGAAGTCCGACGTCCAAGGTCCGGTGTCCGAATTTGGTACGCTACATACGTATGTCCAATTTTTCTATCGGCGTCGATCTCGGCGGGACCAATCTGCGCATCGCGGCCGTCAACCAGCAAGGCGAGTTGATGGAGAAAGTCACTCTCGGCACCCGGGCTGCATTGGGCAAGGACCACGCCATTCGTGAAATGTGCGATGCCATCAGCGCTCTTACCACCAAGTATCGCGATAGCGCGGTATTACAGGGGATCGGCATCGGCGTGCCCGGGATTATCGACATGAAGACGGGCATGCTGCGTGAGTCTCCCAATCTTCCGGGATGGGCGGGCACTCCTGTGCAAGCGGAAATTGAGCATCGCCTGGGCACCCGTGTAATTCTGGAAAATGATGCCAACGTAGCGGCCCTGGGCGAAAAGTGGCTGGGAGCGGCGCGGGACGTGGACGACATGGCGATGCTGACCCTGGGAACGGGTGTTGGCGGCGGCATTGTGCTGGGAGGTCGAATCTGGCATGGTATGACAGGAATGGCCGGTGAGTTTGGCCACATGACCGCGGAACCCGAGGGGCCTCCCTGCGGCTGCGGCAATCGAGGATGCGTCGAGCAGTACGCTTCAGCCACCGCGGTGGTGCGCATGGCGAAAGAGGCCATCGCCGACGGCCGCGCTCCTGGCTTAGCGAAAGCCGCCAGTTCCGACCCGGAATTTAATGCCAAGGCGATTTACAATCTGGCGATTCAGGGAGATGTTGAAGCCAGAAAGATCTTTGGCCGCATGGGACGTGCCCTGGGAATCTGTATCGCAAATCTGGTGAACGCGCTCAATCTCAATATGTATGTTGTTGGAGGAGGCGCATCGAGCGCATGGGAGGCGTTTTCCCCATTTGTTTTTGAAGAGTTGCGCCAGCGTTCTTTGGTTTACGCCGCCACCGCCCCCGCATCTCCCGGGACCATCGGGGACGGTGCGTCAGCGCATGTGGATTCAGTAGGTTCAGCCAAGACCATCGTCACCCGGGCGCTTTTGGGCAGCGATGCCGGCCTGTATGGCGCGGCGCAGTTGCCGATGACCTAAGAAATGAGTGGGCGCGAGCGCTTAGATTTTTGCGGGTGCCTTAACCGCAGATTTCAGCCGGGTAACTTCTTGCAGCGTCAAGTGGCGGAACTTCCCGGGAAGAACATCAAGCTGAAGCGGTCCATAGCGAACACGTTTTATCTTCTCCACATGATGTCCGATGGTCTCGAACATCTGCCGGATTTGCCGGTTTTTGCCTTCGATCAGCGTGACTTCATACCAGGGATTGTCGCTTTCACGAATCGACTTGATCTTGCACGGAGCAGTCTTTTGCCGACGTCCGGCCTTGCCCTGAATGTAGACACCGGACTTCAGCTTGGCCAGACCGTCCGCCGACGGCGTACCCGCAACCTTGACCATATAAGTCTTGGGCACGTGAGACGAAGCCTTCATCAATGATGCGGCCAGCTCCCCGTCATTACTCAACAGGAGCAAGCCTTCGGTGGCATAATCCAGCCGCCCCACTGGATAAACGCGCACGCCTACTCCTCGAAGCAGGTCCATCACGGTCGGACGCTTTTCCGGATCGGTCACCGCCGTGATGTATCCCTTGGGCTTGTTCATCAGCAGGTAGACGTATTTCTGCGCGCCGTGCAGCAGCTTGCCGTTCACGCGAATGTGATCGTGCTCGGGATCGGCCTTGGTGCCGGGCTCGGTCACGATCTGACCATTGAGCGATACCAGACCGCCGGCGATCAGCTGTTCAGCCTTGCGGCGTGAAGCGATACCGGCAGCAGCGATAATTTTTTGCAGACGTTGGGCGGGCATTGAAATTCTTTCAGGTACGAATGAGACGAACGCTGGTCGCTTTAAAGACTAAGCGGCTGGGTCCTTTTCCCCGGCGGCAGGCGGTTCGGAGACAACTTCTTCATCAGTCGAGATGACCTCGGCCTCGGACTCGACTGTCGCGTTGACTTCGGCGGAAGCAGCGTCCGGAATACTCTCCGAGGCAGTGTCCGAAGTATCTTCCGACACGGGTAGCAATTCGTTCTGAAACGATTCTGCCACCAGCTTTTCGAACTCTTCCATGCTGGGCAGTTCGTTAACATCTTTCAGTCCAAAGCGCAGCAGGAATTCTTTTGTGGACTTGTAGAGAATCGGTCGTCCGATGACCGCCTTGCGGCCCGCAGTGGTGATCAGCTTGCGATCCAGCAGGGTGGCGATGACGCCGCTCGAATCCACGCCGCGAATTTCGCTGATCTCGGGCACCGTGACCGGCTGCTTGTAGGCGATCACGGCCAGGGTTTCCAGCGCGGGAAGTGACAGCCGAATCGGCGGCTTCAGACTCTTGGCAAAGCCGCGGACCACATCGTGCTGCTCGGGCTTGGTGGACATGCGATATCCGCCGGCAATCTGGCGGATCTCGATGCCACGGTGGGCCGCCGCATAGTCGGCGATCAGTTCTTCGAGCGCGACGCGGACATGCGACTTGACTTCTTCCTCAGTCGCGCCTTCCGCCACGACAGAATCCTTCACCAGTTCGACGATGTGAGTCGAGCGTGATCGGCGTTTCCGCCGCGTAAATAATAGCTTCAAGTTTAGCTTTAAGACTCATGGTTAAATACCTGTAAAGCCATGATCTATGTTCTCGCCGAAGACTGGCGACCGATGACTGACGACTGCTTCATCGCCAGTCGTCGCGCACCACCGCTTGTTCCGCCATGATGGCTTCGAAACCGGTGTGCTTGCGCAGCAGGATCTCTCCGAAGATGCGATCCTGCCGCAGCTGAATGGCCTGCAAGCGGACCATCTCCAGCAGCGCAAGAAACATGCAGACCAGCGCCTGACGCGAGTTCACATTCCGCAGAATCTGCTTCAGGCGCAGCGGCCGGTCTTCCAGCGCCAGGCGCCGCTGAAGATAGTCAATCATCTGGCCCACCGTGACCGTCTCTTCGTCCACCTGAAGCATGGGACGGGATCGGGCGCGCTCCAGAATCTGCTGGAACGTCTTCACCAGGTCGATGACGTCGGCTGCGAATTCGGGCTCCGTGCCTTCGGCGTCCATGAATTCGTGGATCGCCGGGTTCGACCGCACGGCATCTTCGATCTGCTGCTTCTGCATCAGCATCTGCGCCGCAGATTTGAACTTTTCATGCTCGATCAGCCGGTTCACCAGCTCCGCGCGAGGATCGTCCTGCGCATCCGAGGTTGCAAGGGGATCGCGCGGCAGCAGCATCTTCGACTTGATATGGATCAGCACCGCCGCCATGTAGATGAATTCGGCGGCAACGTTCACATCCAGCTCGCGCAACTTTTCCACGTAGGCCAGATATTGCGCCGTGATGCGCGCGATCGGAATATCGTAAATGTCGATGTCCTGCTTGCGGATCAGGTCGAGCAGAAGATCGAGCGGTCCTTCGTAGACGTCGCCTACCGTGACGGAGAAAGGGAAGTCGCTTTCCGGCTTCGGCTTCTGCGCAGCCGGCATCTGCACGACTGGCGCCGAGCATAGGCGCCGCGTCGGTCTCAGCGAGATTTGCGGATGCGATTTTCAGGTTCTCAGCCATGCTTCTCTTCGTAGTCGAGCCTCGTAGTCCAGCGACATTCCCATCGCTTCGCGGACTTCGTCCATGGTCGCGCCGGCGACTTTGCCGGCACGGGCCGAGCCTGCCTCAAGAATATCCCAGGCGAGGCGTGGATTGTCCTCATATTTCTTTCGCCGCTCCTGCATGGGGTTCAGGATACTCACCAGGGCGTCGGCCGCCCAGCCCTTGCACTCGATGCAGCCGATGCCGGCCGAGCGGCAACCCTCGTCTACTTTCAGGATCGTCGGCCGGTCGCTGAAGATCTTGTGCAGGTCTCCGACCGGACAAACATCGGGATTTCCGGGGTCGGTGCGGCGAACGCGCGCCGGATCGGTCACCATGGTCTTGAGTTTCTGCCGCACCACCGGCTCGGGATCGGTGAGCAGGATGGTGTTGCCGTAGGACTTCGACATTTTGCGGCCGTCGGTTCCCGGCAGTTTGGCGGCGGGAGTGAGCAGCGGCTGCGGCTCGGGAAAAACATACATGCCCTTGCGCGTGTAAAACATGTTGAAGCGGCGCGCGATTTCGCGGGTCAGCTCAACGTGCGGCACCTGGTCTTCGCCTACGGGAACGAAATCGCCTTTATAAATCAGGATGTCCGCCGCCTGCAGAACCGGATAGCCGAGAAATCCGTAGGTGCTCAGATCTTTTTCCGCAATGTTTTCGCGTTGCTCTTTGTAGGTCGGAACGCGCTCCAGCCAGCCCAGCGGCGTGATCATCGAAAACAGCAGATGCAATTCGGCATGCTGCGGAACGTGCGACTGGATGAACATGGTGCAGCGCTCGGGATCGAGTCCGGCAGCCAGCCAGTCGAGCAGGACTTCCAGCGAGTTTTCTTTGATCCTTCGAAGTGTCGGCGTAATCGGTGGTCAGCGCGTGCCAGTCGGCGACGAAGAAGAAGCAATCGTACTGGTCCTGCATGCGCACCCAGTTGTCCAGCGCGCCGACAAAATTCCCCAGATGCAGCTTGCCGGTGGAGCGCATACCACTGAGCACGCGTTTGCGTTGGTTTGAGCGAGAGGTCATCAGATTCTCAGGAGGATGTAGTTAAAAAATCCGATGACCGGGTAGATCAGCATGCTCAGAAATCCGCCACCCCAGAAGACCAGAATGAACAGGCCAAACATCCCAACCGTGTCGTAGACCCGCAGAGCCCCGGCGGGCAGAAGATGACGCAGCACGTGGCTGCCATCCAGCGGCGGAACCGGAATCAGATTGAAAACGCCCAGCACGACGTTGATGACCATCAATTCGTACAGCAAGCAAGCACAATGGCACCAGAAACGAATTGGTTTCGTGCGAAGTAACCCTTGCGAGAGTGCCGAGATAATCTGCTGTCCCACAGGGCGACGACAACTTCACGACAACCAGAATGAGCACCGCGCCGATCGCAACCACAAAATTGCTGATCGGCCCGACGACCGAAGTGAGAATGTCATCGAGCACTGGATTCTTGAAGTTTCGCGGATCGACCGGCGTCGGCTTGGCCCAGCCGAGCACGGGAGCGTGAAAAAACATCGCAACCGCTGGCAGCAGCAGCGTTCCGAACAGGATCAATATGCTTGATCGGATTGAGCGTAATCCGCCCCAGCATGCGCGCAGTCGGGTCGCCGCGCAGATTGGCCATCCAGGCGTGCGCCGATTCGTGGACGCTGATCGCAAACAGAAACGCGATCAACTGGAACACTATGTCGATGTGTTGCAGGGTCATGCGCGATTGGCTTCGATACTAACATGCGGAAGCCCTGATTCCGTCGCGGCCTCGGGCGATACGGAGCTGTGCACGGCGGCGGTCAAATCAGTGCTGCTAGTGCTTTTCCAAAGACTTCCGCAACTCTTCCGGCGCGATCGATTTTATCTTGATCGGCTTGGCGGGAATGCCGCCCACGACGGTGAAGGGCTCGACATCTTTCGACGCAACTCCCATCGAACCCACCATCCCATGCTCGCCGACTTTCACGCCGCTCAACACGGTCGCGTGATAGGTGATGCGCGCGTTGGGGCCGATCTCTGTCTTGTGATTGCTGACGATCATGCCGTCGTTGAGATCGTGCGCATGCGAATAGATGTTGGCATAGTCGGAGACCGATGATCCTTCGTGGATGATGATTTCTCCGCGGTCATCGAGCAGCACATATTTGTGAATGGTGCAGTTGTCTTCGACGGTCAGGTTGTAGCCGAATGAAAATTCCACGCCGTGAAAAATCTTGACGTTGTTGCCGCAATGCTTGAATACGTGGCGGGCCAGCATGGCGCGCAGCTTGTGTCCCAGCCAGTGATTCAAGCCGACAGGTGAGCGGTCATACATCATCCAGAACCAGATCAGCGGCTTGCGTTCGCCATATTTGGCGGCATCGGCATCGCCGTAGGTTTCAGGCTCCAGCGTGGCATTGCGCGGGTCAAACGAATGCACCAGGGTTTGCATTGCCAAAGGTGATGCGGGATCGGGTGCGACGTAGGACGTCCGAGATAAAGCTGGTGCAGTGCCTCGCGGACGACGTTGCTGCGATGTTCAGGGTCGCGATTGGTGAATTCGCGATCGAGCCTGTCAATCCATGCCAGAAAAGCTTTTTCTGCCGCGGGAACAGGCTTAAGAACTCGATATTCATATCGGGGCATAACCGCCTCGCTTGATTTAAGAAACTAGAACATAACACAAGGCTTCGGAAGTCTTTGTCGGGTCCTTGAACTTCGCTGAGAGAATCACATTGGAGTGGCTTCCGACTTGGCTTCATGTTCTATAATGCGCGCCTGTGAAATCGAAGAAAACCGCGAAGCCGTATCCCATGCCGCTGGACGCGATGGTCTATCCGCGCTTCTCGGGCGTGCCCACCTTCATGCGGCTGCCGCACATTCCGCGAGCGGAGGAACTCGACCAGGCATTGATCGGCATTCCTTTCGATGCTGGCGGCGAATTTGTTGTTCGAGCTGTTATGCCTTTTCTAGGACGTGCACCCGTTGCGCTGATAGCGGTCCTTCGACTTCGTGGCCGCTTCGCTGCGCGAAGCAGCCCCTCTGCTCAGGATGACATTTTCACTGCATGACCACTCTTGCCCGCAAACTGCGTGTCGTCGATTACTTCACCCTCGGATGGGGCACGATGGTCGGCGTGGGGTGGCTGGTTGTCATGGACGACTGGCTGCTGCGCGGAGGGGTATTGGGTGCGGTACTGGGTTTTGCCATCGGCGGCGCACTGCTGCTTCCGGTGGGCTACGTTTACGCACGGCTGGTAAAGGCCATGCCGGACGCATCTGGCGAGGTCGCTTATACGGCGAAAGTTTTTCCCCAGTCCATCAGTTACGCCACGGGATGGATGATGGTGCTCTCGTACTTCATCGTCTGTCCCTGGGAAGCCGTTGCGGTCGGAAAAATTGCGGCTTACATTTTCCCGGCCCTCGATTCGTTCGAGGTCTATCGGATCGCCGGACGCCCGGTGTTCTTGCCCCACCTGCTGATTGGGCTGGGTCTTACCGCGCTGATTACGCTGCTCAACTATCGCGGCGTGCGCCTGAGTGCCACGTTCCAGAACTGGACTACCTTCGGAACACTCGCGCTCTTCGTTGTGTTCGTCGGCGTCGGAGTCGGCAAGGGCTCACCTCATAACCTCCCGCCCTTGTTCACGCACGGCGGGTTTGTGTCGGTGCTGCTGGTGCTGCAGATCGTGCTTTATTTCATGACTGGATACGAATCAGTTGGCAAGGCGGCAGAGGAAGCCAGTCCGGAACTCCGCGAGCAGGGTTTTCTCACTGCAATCTGGCTGGCGATTGTGGTCGCCGTTCTGTTTTACACCGTCATCATTGCCGCGGTGGCATACGTCGCTCCCTGGAAAGAATTGGTGGGCGACAAGTTTATGACCGCGGTTGCTTTTGAGCGGGCCGTGGGTGCGCGATGGATCGTCAGCGTCATTCTGGCGGCGGCGTTGCTTTCGCTTTTCAAATGCTTCAACGGCAACTTCGTTGCCGCCAGCCGCTTGCTGTTTGGCATTGGACGGCGCGGGCTGATTCCCGCCAGAATTGGCTTGATCCATCCGCGTAACCAGACGCCTTCGATTGCAGTCTTGCTGGTTGGCATTGCCACCGCGGCGTGTATGTTTCTTGGCGATGCTATTCTGGTGCCGGTCACCGAGGTTGGGTCGGTGGCTGCCGCCGCGGGAATATTGGCCGCGTGCGCCTCTTATTATCGGATCGTGAAAGATACACGCGAGCGTTGCATCGCGGTGGTGGGCTGCGGGGTGGGTCTGGGGATGATTTTGATGAAAGTGCTCCCCAATGTGCCAGGACACTTCGACCGATATGAATGGCTGGCTCTCGGCGTCTGGATTGCGCTAGGCGCAGTGTCAGCCCGAAAGCCGTTGGCATCAACGTAGTGCCGGTGTCTTGCCGGCTGTCGGGTGGGTGTCTCGCGCACTCTGATATGTAAAGATAGTGCTGCGAAAGAAAAGGGAACGGAGAATCCATGGGAATCGTTTCGGTAAAGAAAAGACTTATATTTGCGATCTTTCTGCTGGCGGCCGTTCAGTTTTCCTGGGCCCAGGCCGCGAACCAATCTTTTGATTTGGTCATCACCAACGGCCACATCATCGACGGCACCGGCTCTCCATGGTATTCGGGAGACCTCGGCATTCGCGATGGCAAGATCGCCGCCATCGGGAATCTCAGCGACGCACAGCGGGCCCGCACCATTGACGCTCACGGCAAGGTGGTTGCTCCAGGTTTCATCGACATGCTCGGCCAGTCGGAGATGACCATCCTGGTAAACCCGAGCCTGCCCTCCAAGATTTTCCAGGGCATCACGACCGAGATCACGGGAGAAGGCGGCTCGATCGCGCCGCTGAACGACACGATCATCAAATTCGGTCGCCGGGACTTCGAGCAATATCACATCACACCCGACTGGCGCACCTTTCAGCAGTACTTTGCCCGTCTCGAAAAGCAGGGCATGGGTATCAATCTGGCGAGTTTCGTAGGCGCCACCCAGGTGCGGCGCATGGTGCTGGGGGATGACGACAAGCAGCCCACTCCGGCGCAGCTGGACCAGATGCGGGAACTGGTCAGGCAGGCCATGCGCGAAGGCGCAGTCGGCGTTTCAACTTCTCTCGAATACGCGCCCGCTCCGTACGCCAAGACTGACGAATTGATCGCTCTGGCTTCCGAGGCTTCAAAGTTCGGCGGCATTTATGCCACGCATATGCGCAACGAGAGCGATGCCGTCCTGCCCGCGATTGACGAAGCTCTGCGCATCGGGCGCGAGGGTCACATCCCGGTCGAAATCTGGCACCTCAAGGTTGCAGGCCGGGCGAACTGGGGACGCATGCCGGAGGTCGTCGCCAAGATCAACGGCGCCCGGGCCTACGGAATCGACGTCGCTGCCGACACGTATGCCTATACCGCGTGGTTCAACAGTTTTTCCGCATTCATACCACCCTGGGCACACGACGGCGGCGACGCCAAGCTGATCGAACGCCTGAAAGATCCGGCGATGCGCGCCCGCATTCGAAAAGACATGCTGACCCCGTCGAACGAATGGGACAACGAGTGGACGGAAATCGCCGGCCCTGAAGATATCCTGATCGGCGTGGTGCAAAATCCAAAACTGCTTCCGCTACAGGGCAAGCGGCTGGCCGAAGTTGCGAAGATACAAAACAAAGACCCCATGGACGCCCTGTTCGACCTGCTGATCGAGGACAATGCCGCGACCGGAGTCGCTGTATTCGGCATGTCAGAGCCTGATATCGTGCTCGCACTGCAGCAGCCTTGGGTGGCCTTCGACAATGATTCTTCCGGCACCTCGACGGAAGGCATTCTGGGCCAGGAACATCCTCACCCGCGCGCCTACGGCACATTTCCGCGCGTGCTGCGGAAGTATGTTCGTGAAGAAAAGAAACTCACTCTGGAAGACGCAATCCGAAAGTTTTCCGCCCTGCCGGCGCAGCGTATGCGTCTGACCGACCGTGGCGTACTCAAGGCCGGAATGTGGGCGGACGTTGTGGTCTTCGATCCCGAAACGATCCGTGATCTGGCTACCTTCGAAAAACCGAACCAGTTGTCAGAGGGAATGGAGTATGTGCTGGTAAATGGCGTCGCGGTGATCGACCAGGGGAAGCAAACTGGGGCGCTGCCGGGGAAAGTCCTGCGTGGAGCTGGTTACTCGCGCTAACCGTTAAGTCAACTCCAATGCTGTTTTCAGCGCGGAGACCTGTAAGCTATTTCTGAATAACCGTGACTTTGTGCAACCCGACGGTCGCCGCGTCCACGCGGGCCGGCAGGGCAAACCGAGAATCGATGCCGATATTCGGATATTTTGGTTTGAGGTATTTCTGCACGAATAATTCCAAAACGAATTCGGGGACTTCGACGCCGTCGAGAGAAACAGAGTCGACGTGGACGAATCCTTCCCCTTTAACTCCATAGGCGTGGGCTGTCACGATGACGTCATGCACTCCGCTGAATACTGAGAGCATGGGGTTGTAAGAATTCTTGCCAGCCTTCAATTGATCAAAATCAACCCGTGAAGTTCCAATTACGATTTCGGGCTGTTCCTGAAAAACAACAGACTGCACACCGTTGGGTAGCGTGACATTTCCAGAGGCCAAGTACGCGTTGATTTCCTGTTCGGAAAATTCGGTGGGAGTGGAATCGGGCACTTTCTGATCCGCGTTGCCGTGGAGACGTTGTAGCTTTTTCTCTAATCCGGCTACTTGCGCGGAGTTCGAATTCGTCCGGCTTTGAGGCAGGGAATTCGAGGTCAGAAGAAAGCAGGCTGTGGTTGCGAGAAGAAAGACGCGGACGGACTTCATGGTTTGAGCGCGGCCTGGGTGTCTGAAGTCGTGCTGGTGGCGACGCGGGGCTCGCTCAATGTGCCGGTAATGTTGAATGAACGGGCGCCATCGCGTGCCAGCTTGATGTCCAGAACACGGTTCATCGATGCGGTGCCGCTTAATTGATAGACGTTTACCGGAGTTTGAAGTTTGCCTTGCTCGATGTCGAACTTCCCGCCGCGCAGGAGCAACCGCCCAGCCAGTTCGTTGATCCGCAACGGATCACTCTCGCCGACCAGCGTGAGATGCGGCAGGGAAGCTTCATGAGCTTCCACCTGAAAACCTGCGTCGGCATGAGCGATTAAATCTGCCCGGCTCCATCCCGAAGATTCGGCCTGATACTCGACGCTGGCTGTGCCCGTCACCCAGTTGTCGTGCATGGCTTCAGCAATTTGCCCAAGCTCGATGTACTCGAGCGCTCCATGGCCGCGATACGTGGGAGGGTTGACGGTGAAGTCCACCTGCCAGTCGCCGCGATGATGGCCCCCAAGTACGTCACCCTCCAAAGTTCGATAGTTTCAGGACGCCCTGCTCCAATCCGACTTCGGCCGATACCTGGTTAGCCAGCAGATTGTGGATCCGCACCCGAGTGGCGGTGAGTTTGCCGGTAGCGTGTAAAGAGGCCAGATAGGGCCTGGGTTGAGTCGATGACGACAGAAAGCGATACCACGGTTGTTTCCCGGCAATGCTATTCACCACGCCACCAAGTTTGTCAGCGAGAAACTCGTCGGTACGCAGGTCGAAGCGCGTAATGCAAACTTGGGAGGCCTGGCATTGTCGAGGAACTGTCAGAGAACCCCGCCATGTGTCGCCGCCTACCGAGGCTGACAGCTTTCGGACTTCGGCGGTGCCAGGAGTCAGCTCAACGTTGGCCGAGACTATTTCCAGAGGCTCGTTCAAGCCCCGCACCCGCGCCCGGACGGCGTGAAGCTGCGCTGTACCGGTGATGGCGGCCGACGCGAACCCGGCCCAGTCCCCGCCGATGCGAAGATTGATGTGGGCATCTCCGTTGGCTACCGGTTGCGGCACGGGCAATCCTACGGTACGCGCCACTTCCAGCAAGCGCTGTACTTCGGCTTCGCCCTGCACCTGGAAGTTGTAGCCGGAGCGGGAAAGCTGCCCGCGCACGCTGGCACCGGCAGGTTTGCCCAAAGCTACATTGAATGGGCCGACTTCCATGCGAGGCTCACCGCCGGATGACGTAGGTGAATGTCGCGGTGATGCGAGCCCGCTTCTCATCTCGAGCTCGCCGCCTGAAGACACGGTAAAAGGAATCTTGTCCAGCGCGAGCCTGGTGTTGGTGAGCGGCGATCGCGCATTCAAAGCGGTCACGGAACCGCCGCCTTGCCATACAGGTCCCAGGTCGGGAGTGGCTGCTGTGCGACGCAGCGTGACACTCGCTTCCATCTTGCCGGTGGTAGTCAGGTCCGTCGGCACATTCTTTTTCACCCGGCGGATGAAATCCGCCACTGGCTGAAGCGGCAGATTCTCAGCGAGCAAGGTCAAGTCGTATGCGCGAGTACCGGGCATGGGGGCGATGGTGCCCTGGAGCGCGATGCTGCCGTCCCCGACCGGAGATTCGCAGTCCAACGCGGAAAGAAGATGATTCGCGGAGCTGTAATGACCGCCACAGTGCGCCGCCAACCGCAAGGCCCGATCGCCGGAAATATCGTAGCGGCGGAAATCGTCGATGGAACCTTCCGTGTCGACCATCAGGTCCGTCGGCGTGCCCGTCAGCTTGGCCGCAAGGCGGACGCCGCCTCTCCATCCCTTGTCCTGCCCCAGAGTCAGCTTGGTTACCTGGCCGAGTTGCGCGCCCTCCCATTGCAGGGTGAATTGCACCGGGGTTTCGTGCAGATTGGCCGAGCGTCCCCATGAACCGTCAACTTCGAGCACGCCGGTGTCGCTGAGATTAAAATCGGTCCGCATGGGCTGCGCTTTCAGCCGGATGCCCCATTCGTTTTCGGACTCCTGCCACAAGGCGAAAGTGGCCTCAGTCAGTGAGTACGGTTTCTTTTCCTGTCCGAATTTGAAATTGAAACGGCCATGCTCAGCCTCGATGTAGGGAAAGCCGGGACGCGCTTCGCGTCTTGTCTTGGCGGTGGGGGCAACCGGAGTGCTGGCGGCACGTTCGATCAGCTTTTCCAGGTTCCAGCGGCCTTCGGCGTTGCGCACCAGGTTGATACTGGGTTCGGTGAAGCTGAGGCGGGAGATTTCCAGGCGCCCGCGCAACATGGAACTCACGCGCAGGGTGGCCACCACGTCGGAAGACTGCAACAACGGTTCGGCGCCAAATTCGGCATCTTCGTGGACTACAAAATTTTCCAGCTCAAAGCCCGGCTGAGGCAAGAGGCGGAGAGTCACCGAGCCCACATCGACCGGTCGTCCCAATGCCAGGCTGATGGATTGCACGATTCTGGCGCGCAGCCGCTGTGCTCCCGGCCGTACCAGGAACAGGGCCAGTACCAGGACCGCGCCTGCAACCACCTTGCCGCGACTGGACCGAAGAAATTTCAACGCACTGCCTTTAGCGTCCTCTTCCAACGCGTTTCATCAAAGAAATGAATGATCACATGGGTCAGAAACCCCAGCCTTTCGCTGACTGCCGTGTGCAGATATTGGTTTGGCGGGGTCTCGAATGACCAGTAGATGAACATGGGCCGGCCAATCACATTTTCCCTCGGGATAAATCCCCAGTAGCGGCTGTCGTAACTTACGTCTCGATTGTCGCCCATGGCGAAGTAGCTGTTGGGAGGCACGACGAGGTCGTCGCCCTGAATGTACTGTGGCAGCAGTTGCTGCCAGTCGGAGAAGAGGCGGTTGTAATCGGACGGCGGCACGGCGGGGAAGTTATCGCGATAGTCATTCGGGCCCTCATCACTGTTGTGGATGACATAAGGCTCGTCGAGCTTTTCGCCGTTGCGGAACACCTGGCCATTGCGGAGATGGATTCGATCTCCCGGAATTCCGATGACCCGTTTCACCACGTAGAGCCCCGGCTCCGCCGGCGAAAGAAAGACCACGATATCCTGACGCCGTATGTCGCGGTAGGGCAGCAGCGGACCGGCCCAGCGCGTGGGTGGAGCGAACTGCACACGGTTGACGAATACGTGGTCGCCGATCAGCAGGGTGTTTTCCATCGAACTGGAAGGAATTTCAAAGGCCTGCAGGACGAACGTGATGATGAACAGTCCGGTCACCAGCACCGCCGCCAGCGATGCCAGAAACTCGACCGTAGTCTCTTTCGGCTTTTCTTCCGGTGTTTTTACTTTTTCTCTCTTGGGCACTAGTCTTTCTCGCTCCGGGCACGACTGTTATCGAACCACTCGAAATGTGCGGTCCCAGCGCGTCATTTGAACCAAATGGGTCGCCGCGTAGGCGAAGTGAACCAGCTTATCACCCGGGGTGGGAGATCCCGGCATGCCCTGGTCAGCATTGCGGACCGACCAGTAGATCAGCAGCGGCCGCCCGATGACATTTTCCTGAGGAACGAATCCCCAGTAACGGCTGTCCAGACTCTCATCCCGGTTATCGCCCAGTACGAAATAATTTCCCTGCGGAATGATCAGCTGGTCGTCTTCGACCAGTTTTTTCATCTCCAGCCACCAGCCCCCCTCGAGGCCGGGCACAGGAAGATTCAGGCGAGGGAATTCGTCGCGAAACGTGTCGTGCATGCCGGAGCTGTAGCGGACATACGGTTCCTGCAACGGGCGTCCGTTGACGTAGACCTGGCGATTGATCAGCCGGACCCTGATCTCCCGGGACGCCGACCACCCGTTTCACGAAATGCTGGGTAGGATGCACGGGATACCGAAATACAATGACATCTCCGCGCTGCACGTGCCGGTACGGCATGAAGAGATCCGAGAAGCTGTTTCCGCCATAGCGCAGCTTATCGACCAGAAGATAGTCGCCGATGAGCAGCGTGTTCTCCATGGATTCGGAGGGAATCTGAAAGGCCTGCACGATAAAAGTGATGACAAAGACGGCGATGACTACCGTGGCGAGCAGCGATTGCAGGGAACTTAAAGTGTCCGCCGGCGGACGCTTTTGTTTCACTTCAGCGATCGCGGGCATTGTGGTCACTGGGTCTGCTCGTTCCGTTTGCTTTTTCCGTTGGACTCGACCGGCGCCGTGGCCAGATACTCCAGCACCTGGCGAGCGGCGTCCTGCTCGGCATTCTTTTTCGTGGAACCGTCGGCCCGGCCGATAAATTCCGCTTTGCCGGTGCTCTCCAGCGGCTGGAGGCGTGCCTCCACGGTGAAGGTCTTGCTATGTTCGGGGCCTCGTTCCTTCACCAGCGCGTACGTCGGTTGCGGTCTCCCGGTGGCTTGCAGCTTTTCCTGCAACGCCGACTTGTAATCGGTGACCGGAAGACTCGTACCGTTGGACGCGATCCGTTCCAGCTCCGGCGTGACGATGCATCGCATCACCAGCTGGCGCGCGGCTTCCAGCCCACCATCAAGGTAAATCGCTGCCAGAACTGCCTCCAGGGCATCCACAAGCAAAGCCGTCTTGTTGCGGCCGCCGCTTTTCTCTTCGCCTCGTCCCAGGTTCAGATAGTGGCCCAGCTCCAGATCCTGGGCCACCCGAATCAGATGCTTTTCGCTGACCAGGTGGGCACGGAGCTTGGAAAGTTCGCCTTCACGAAACGTCGGCAGCCGGTTGTAATAGCTCCTCGGTCGTGACAAATCCAAGGACGGCGTCGCCAAGGAACTCCAGTTGTTCGTTATCTCCGACGCGCGGTCCCCCGGCTGCCTGCAGGGCTTCGAGTTCGCGCGCCTGGGAGCTATGGGTCAAGGCCTGCTCCAGCAGTTCCAGGTTCTGGAAGGTGTGTCCGAGGCCGGCTTGCAGGAGCGCAATGTCGCGAGGCTTCATGGTGAGGATCGGATTTTCGGGCGTCGGACCTCAGCCATCAGACTTCAGCCCTCCTACCTCAGCCCAATCCCTGAGATCTGGGTCTAAAGTCCGAAGTCTGACGCCCGAAGTCCGAGGTCCGCTTCATCTATTTCGGAGGTGCTGGAGTTTGCGCGCTGGCCGGCGGCTTGCCACCGGTCAATTGAGCAGCCGGTCCCGCTCATTGCGGGACAAGGTCGCCAGTGTCGTGCCCTGGCTGGCCTCGGTCAGCTGCACGGCTTGGTTGGCGTACTTCAGTGCCTCGGGATATTTCTCCTGCTTGTCCAGCGAGAGTGCCAGGCGCAACACGGCCAGCGGGTCAGGCTGGGAAGGGAAGGCATCGATCGATTTATGGAAATAGCCTTCCGCGTCGGCATACTTTTCCCGCGAGTACTGGATTGTGCCCAGCACGTAATACGCGCTCGAACGCAGGAAACCCTTGTACGCGTCGATCTTTTCCTGCGGGGTTCCGGGCGGAACCGTGATGTCGGTGTCGGTGGTCTCAATGGCGTGCAGGGCGAGTTTCGTTCCTTCGTCGAAACGCTGGTCCTTGTCCAGATCGGTTTCGCGCGTCCGTTCGGCCAGCACCTGGGCTACACCCACCAGCGCCTCAGGATCATCGGGATCGATCTTGAGAACCTTGCGTCCCATCTCCATCATCTTGTCGGAATTGTTGGAGGTCTGATAGGTGTGCATCGCGGTGCGGTACAGAAGGATCCGCAGTTCGCTGTCAGGGAATTTGGTGGCGAAATCATCGGACGCTTTTTCGAGCGCAGCGGCGTCGGTGTCGGCCGCGGCCACTTTGTAGGCGTCAAACTCAGGCTGCGTCTTGGCCTGGGGCGGCCTCCTGCCTGCGGGCGGCGTTGCCGGGGCGGCAGCGCCGGCCGGCGCCGGAGGGGTCTGGGTTTGCGCGGACACGAATGTCGCCAGCGCCAGTATCACGACTAGCATCGCTGCTTGCTTCATGCTTTCTCCTTGGACAATATCCAACTCTTAATTTTTAATGATCGATCGCAAAATCTTACTGCGAACGGCGGGTCGGCTCATAAGGTTTCTGCAACCCCAGTTCCGCCGCCGCTTTGGCTTCGGGTAACGTCGAGCCAGCGATTACTGCGGCACGGTAATGGTCCATCGCCGCTTCGCGGTCTTCCTGCAAATCAAAAATTCTTCCCAGATAGATATGGGACCATGCGACCACTTTCGGTTCATGGGCCACTTCCAGCGCACGTTCGAAATAATTGCGCGCTCCTTGCATGTCGGAATTGTGGGTGGCGACCTCTGCCAGAATAAAGAATGCCCGGCCCTGGTCTTCATTTTTTTCATCCAGCGCCTGCTGCGCCAGCTTCTGCGCGCTCTCCGTGTCGCCCGAAGACAATTTCTGTTCGGCCGCCACCAGCAACTTAGCTTGATTCGGCCGCGACAGGTGCAACAGTTCGGTGTCGGCTGCGGAAGCGAATTTTACCTGGGTGGCGCGCCTTTTTTCTCTTCCCACATCGATTGCGCTTACCAGATCGCCATAAGCGTTACCGAGTCCGGCTGGGTCTTTCTCAAATTTTATCAATGCATCGTAAAAATACGGGGTCAGGATGAATCCCTGCTCGGTTGAATTCTGGACCGCCTGCAAGCGCTCCGACTCCGGGGACTTTCTCGACCCGGCCGTGCGCGCCTCGATAGCGCGGATAAAGCACTCGGTCACCAGCAGAGATGCATCAGTTTTGAAGCTTTGATCCATAGGCGCGGACTTGACCGATTCCAGCAAAGGATCCAGCCGTTTCATGGTGGCCGGATACTTCATGGCCAATGGGTCAAGCAGGTAGTGAAGGTACGTGTGCCGGATTTGTTCCATCTTCAGTCCCACGCCGGGACCCGGAGAGAGCACCACGTAATAATCGGATCCGTAGTTCCGGGCATTGGTTTGTCCCGGCGCGCCCATGGGATCGATGTAGACCGTGAACTCCCGTCCCAGGCGGGTCGACGACGGCATTCTCAGATAAATCTGCGTGTCAAACAGCATCTTGGTCAGCGCTTCATGATAGCGCCCCGTAAGCGCCGAGTAGGCCTGCCGGTCTCCTTCCCAGATTTCATGTAAACCCACTGTTTCGGAGAACTTCTGTACCAGAGGAAGGATTCCCACCACCGCTACGGCGTCGGGAGGCATATCCGCGTCTTTCACCTTGGCGGCAAGATTGGGCGGTGGCGTAGTGTAGAGAGCAAGCGACGTATACTCCGCGAGCGTTCTGGAGGCATCCGGCTGCTGGTGCCCCTCATAGAACTGGCACATGGCCTGGGTGGCGTCCTTGGCCTCCTGGGTGGCTTCGCGGGCCTTCGCGACCTCGGAACGCACGCGGGACCGCAGCGGATCGGATGAGGCCAGCTCCTGGTCATATCCGCAGGTGTTGATTGCGGTCAGGACAGTGAACAGAGTTTCGCTGGTATCCAAAGCGACCGGGCTTTGATTTTGTGCCGGCGACAGCTCCGCCAGCAAGGCAAACAAAGCCGCGAAAAGCGAGCGTCTAAACCTACAACTCAGGGAAAACCTCCTGCAGGCTGGCCGGTATGCGGGCAAACGATCTGATCAAGTGTAAGGAATGCCCGCCGGAGAATCAATGGAGGCTGTTGCGGCTTCTTATTCGGAACTGCCGACCGCTAGCCCTTGACGCTGACTCGCGAGAACGACAATATCGCCCGCCCGGTGGTCGGTCTGCCCATGGAAAGCGCCGGACGGAAGGTGGAGAAGGTGCTGAAGATGAGCATGCTCTTCTTGACTTGCGACAGCGAAGCCGAGTCTGCCTTGGAATCCGAAAGGATGCGATAGTCCTGCACCCGTCCCTGGGAGTCCACGTAGGCTTCGATGACCAGCGAGTCATCGTTGATCGAATCAAGCGTCGATCCGAAAGCCGATTGCTGGAGTTGAGGCGCCGTATGGAGCATCAGCGGGACGTCGGAATGGTCCGCCTGTAGCGGCGCCAGAAACCCCATCAAGACCACAAAGATAACGACCGCGGCCGTAAGACCTGCCGTAGCAGGTAGCATGAAGATCTCGAGGGCATTATCGAATCGCACCCGAATGCCTTCCAGGTATCTTCCACGAGTGCGTGCCGTCTCCTGCGAAATCGCCACACGAAGTTTCAACGCCAGATCCGAAGGGGCCCGGCGGGAGCCGACCTGAGCCAACAGATGCTGGGTTTGCCGCAACGATACATACTGCCGGTTGCAAAGGTCACAGGATTCAAGGTGATGGCTGAGTTCGCGCATCTGCTTGCCCGTAACTGCTCCATCCAGATACGAAGAGAACAACGGCCTGGCTTGGGCGCACGTCATCGTGATACCTCGATCGCCGCAACGCGGCATCCGGCAGGGCGTTTCTTGCCCGCTCCAGCTTTTTGCAAATCCGGAGCTTGCAGACCGAGTTGTTGCGCATTTTCCACTACGTATCCTGTCAATCGTTTCCGCAGCGCCTCGCGGCCTCGGGTCAATCGCGACTTTACAGTTCCAAGCGAGACGTCGGTAATTTCAGCTATCTCTTCGTACGACAGTTCTTCCAGGTCGCGCAAGATGACCGTAGTGCGATAGGGCTCCGTAATCTGCCGCAATTCCTCTTCGACCCGGGCCCGAACTTCCTCGTGCAATGCCAGATCGAATGGCGATTCGGCGTGATCGACGAGGGCATGGTTCGCGCCTGAATCGTTCGAGCCGTTGTCGTCGAGGCTCGGTTCGATCGAAGTTTCCTTCGACTTGTGCCGGAACCACCAACGCTTGCGGTTCGACGCCTCATGCACCGCGATACGGTAAACCCAGGTTTTCAGGCTGGACTCGCCGTGAAAATGTTTCATGCCGCGAAACACTTTCAGAAAGACTTCTTGCGTCGTATCAGCCGCGTCCGCCGGATCGGCGACGATGCGATACACAAGGCTGTAAATTGGCTGGTGAAATTCTGCGATGAGCCAGGCGTAGGCGTCTTCTGATCCTGCCTTGAGTTCCGCCACAATCGCTGACTGCTGGGTCCGAATTCCTATCGAGACTGCAAGATCACCCAAGGTGGTTGCTCCCGCCATTATTGTCATGGCGTCACCTCCCCATTATAGGTTCTTCCGCTCGCGGGCCCAAAAGTAAAACGCACTTATCTCTCAGCCAAAACGTAAAACGCTATATGTATAGACCCCGCTGCGGCATAAAGAGTTCCATGCTGCTAAAGGGTTCCATTTCAATAGTATAGGGGTTATTGTTCAAGAAGCGTGGATACAAAGATGCGCTTTTTGGGAATTTCCACGGATTGAAGTGCTGAAGATTTGCAGCAGGCAGGAACTTCGGCAACCAAACGAGATTCTGTCACTTCGGAGGCGCTGTGACGGAATGCGGACTCGCAGGCGGATTGGTTGTGTTCGGATTAAGCTTGGGCGCAGCCTTTTTCTTGGGAGCCGGTTTCTTTGCCGGAACGGTATCGTCAATGACGGTCTTCTTGGGAGTCGGCGCAGGCGCGTTGGCCTGAGCCGTTTGCAGCGCCGCGCGCAGCCGTGTGACTTCGCTTTCTTTTGCGCCCGCCAAAGCTTCCATGCGCTCGGCTACGGTGCGCCGTTCTTTCTCGAAAGCATTGACATCATTCCCGAGCGATTGAAACTCGTCTTTGGAACCGAACGCTCCGGCCGATTCGGCGACGGATTCAAATACGTCGTAGAGCGCGTCCAGATTGCGATAGAGCTTGAATGTAGAAGTCAGACTCTCGGGAGATGCTCTCAGCTCCGAAATAATTTCAGGCAGGGCAGTCTGCAGATTGCGTTGAATGGATTCCACGTTGTCCTGGGCCTGTCGCTTGGTGCCGGAGTCGGTCTTCCATTTTTCGACACGTAGTTTCGCCAGATCCAGTTGCGCCACTTGCGATGCCTGCTCCAGTTGCGAGAGCAACGAATTCAGCTGGTTCACCGAGGAATAAGAAACCGGACCCTGAGGTGCGGGTTCGTTTGCGGCCTCGTTCGCAACCACGACCTGAGCGTTCACCGCCACGCAAAGCGGCAACAGCGACAAGCATCGGAAAACGGTGGTGAAGTCTAGTTTCATGAAGGTTGCTGCAAATCGCCACTCAGAATACTAAGTTTCGTCGCTTTCGCAAAGCTTGGGCGGAACTAAAGATGCCGGAAGCGGCTGACGGGTTTGACTATCGATAGCGGGTAAGCGAGAATTGAGTTGCTTTAAGTTCCCTCCTGCAAGTTTTCGCATGTGGGCCTGTGGCGCAGCTGGGAGCGCGCTTCCATGGCATGGAAGAGGTCGTCGGTTCGATCCCGACCAGGTCCACCAAAATCCCCCTGCCCGAATAAGATATTCCAAAGGGTTTTGGCGTCTCTGAGCGCCCCAAATCTCTCGGGAACACGCACAAGAACGAGAAGATAGTGAGACTATTGCGGAATACCTTTTTGTTCCAGATCTTGAGCAGCGAGCTTCAAATCTTCTTGTCTTCCCAGATCGCGCCAGTAATATTCATCAGCACGGAACCCGAGAATTCGTTCGCCCCTGGCAGCAAGACGCAAGTAAGAATTGATGATGGAGAAAGCGCCCTCTTCCGTCATCTTTGAAATGAGCTGGGGCGAAATCACATGGATGCCGGCAAAAGCCAGTGCCTGCGGGCGGGGTGAGAATCGAACCAACTCGGCCGGCCCGTCCTTTCCGGAGCGGCGGCCGCAAAGCTGGGATTGTTCGTCGAAGAGCAGATAGCGGGAAGTCTTGCGCTCCTGCACTGCCAGGGTGGCGAGAGCGGCATGCTCAGCGTGGAATTGCACCATCCGTTGCAGATCGATCGAACTGATGACGTCGACGTTGTGCAGGATGAACGGTTCGT
Source organism: Terriglobia bacterium (assembly GCA_963795245.1). Taxonomy (GTDB): domain Bacteria; phylum Acidobacteriota; class Terriglobia; order Terriglobales; family Acidobacteriaceae; genus JAIQFF01. The sequence continues at coordinate 506,483 of CAWCHA010000005.1, forward strand.
CGGTAGGACCAGCGTCGAGAAAAAAATATCCGGCTTTTTTAAGTCCGCCGCCAGTGTCCAGCAGAACATCTTCGCGAGACACTGCGATCTTCATCCCGAAATTGTCGTTGCTCTTGAGGTATTCGAGGACCAGGTCAGCGAAGTGATGCACGTTGACGATCACTTCACGGATTCCAAAGGTTCGCAGGCGAGCGAGGGTGATCTCAAGCAAGGTGCGTCCGCCGACCTCAACCAACGCCTTCGGACGGTCATCGGTGAGCGGACGCAACCGCGTCCCGAGACCCGCCGCCAGAACCATGGCCTTCATTGGCCGAGCTTCTCCAGTTCACGATGCCGCAGGATTACCTCGACCCCGTTCCGGTCGCGCAAGCGCTTCGCAAGTTGTTCGGCCAGATAGACCGAACGGTGCTGCCCGCCGGTGCAGCCGAACGAGACCATCAGGTTCTTGAACTTGCGCCGCCGATACTCGCTGATGCTGGCATCCACCAGGGAAAGCACGCTGGCCAGAAATTGGTGTGCACCCTCCTGCTGATTGAGATACTCGATCACTGGAGCGTCTCTGCCGGTGAGAGCTTTGAAGCGCTCCTCGCGTCCTGGATTCCGGAGGCTGCGGGCATCGAAAACAAATCCGCCGCCGTTGCCCGTTTCATCTTTGGGCCAGCCGCGGTGAAAGGAAAAACTGAAAATTCTTACCACCAGATTCTCGGCGTCGGAGGCGAGACTTTGCAGCTTCTCCGAAGCCTGCATGCTGTTGAATGCCTCCATCAGGGCGGGCAGCGCGATGGGCAAAGTCACGTTGTGCAGCAGCCAGCGCAAATTCTTCAGCGCGTACGGAACGCTCTGCAGAAAGTGCGCCTTGCGTTCGTAGAATCCGCGAAAGCCGTACGCCCCCAGCGCCTGCATGATGCGCACATAAACGTAGGCGTAATAGTGATGCATGAACGCATCGCGGTCGATCTTCACGAAACCGGCGAGCGCCTCGAGATAGTGATCCAGCAAGTGCTGGCGCAGCTCTGGAGGCAAATCAGCTTTGGCATCGTAAAGAAGGGAAGCGACGTCGTATTGCAACGCCCCTTTCCGTCCACCCTGGTAATCCAGAAAATAAGGCTGACTCTCCCGCCACATGATGTTGCGGGACTGGAAGTCCCGATAGAGAAAATAATCGTGCGGAGCGCTCAGCAGGAATTTCGTCAGGCGGCTGAAATCATCTTCCAGCGCCTGTTCGTTGAACGGGATGCCCGCCAGACGAAGGAAGTAATACTTGAAGTAGTTCAAGTCCCAGGAGATGGACTGGCGATCGAAGCTGCCCCGTGGATAGCAAACCTTGTAATTCAGATCGCGCCCGGCCTCTACCTGAAAACGAGGGAGCACGGCGATGACCTTGCGATATGCTTCAACGGCCTCAGGAGCGATCTTGTCGCCGGCGCGATGCTCGGACAGAAACTCGAAAAGCGTGGTGTCTCCAAAATCTTCTTCGAGATATGCACCTTGAGCTAAATCTTCAGCGTAGATTTCCGGCACCGGCAAACCGTGCCTCCGGAAGTGCCGGGAGAATTCAAGAAAGGCCACATTTTCTTCACGTACGTCATACAGAATGCCGATTGCGCTCGAGCCTCCGCCGGTGAGACGAACGATTTTCCGTCCGGAGCCGCCGAGTTTTCCCTGTAGCGGCTGCACCTGTTCGGCCGGCGAGTGAAAACGCTGCTCGAAAAGCTGTTGGAGAATATCCATGAAGATGTCACAAAGATAACATTGAATTTCCAGAGGGAATGACCGAAACAGGAAGGCGAACGGTTACTTGGGTTTGAACAATCCTCTCCATTTCGGACGTCATCCTGAGTGGCCGCAAGGCCACGAAAACTCTGGCGCGGCGCCTCAAAGAGTTGTCGGCTTCGCTCGACCGGGCGGATGAGGGCGTCCGCCGCTACGCGTACGAATCGAATATCCGCTTCATGCCAGATGCTTCGCAAGCTCAGCAGACGCCTATTTGAGATTAATCGGCCGGGACGAGATAACGCCTTTTGCCTCTTGAACCGTAATGAATTGATTGGGCTCGACGTTCGCTACAGAGTCTTTCCGTCCGCTGGGCCAGACGATCGTCAGACTCACTTTCTTACCGGCTTCGGGTTTGCCCAATCCAAAAGTCAGCGGAAGTTCGCTTTGCGATAGATAACTTGAACCGGACTTCACCATCGCAAATAGACGCGTGCCCTTGCTGGTTCGAACCGTTACTTTCGCGCCGATGCCGTCTCGATTCGAGCGTGTGCCCACGGTCTTCACGCGCAACATATCGTTCTGGTTCGCGTTGTCATTGCGCAGCAGTCTCGCTGCACCGCCGTTGGCAGTGATCAGCAGATCGAGATCGCCGTCATTGTCAAAGTCCCCATAGGCCGCTCCCCGGCCTACGATCGCTCGTGGCAGAGCAGTTCCCAGCTTATCTGTAACGTCCTCGAACTTGTTCTTGCCGAGGTTGCGAAACAGAATCGGTGGCTGGGCATATTTCAGAGTCGGCTGCACCACACTGACGTCGTCGGAAACGTGTCCATTGATCGCGAGAAGATCGGGCAGGCCGTCAAGATCGTAGTCGAAAAAAAATGTGCCGAAGGTGAGGGATTTGGTTGATACTCGCGCGATGCCGGTGGCCGGGGCCTCGTCGGTGAACAGCCCCGACCCGTCGCTGTGATAAAGCGCCATGCCTTCGTTGGTGAAATTGCCGATGACCAGGCTCTGCCAACCGGAGTTGTCGTAATCGGCGGCATCCGTGCCCATGCCCGCACGAACCGTGCCCGCTTCGCCGTAAGCAATCCCGGCGGCGATGGCCACGTCGGTGAAAGTCCCGTCGTGATTGTTGTGGTAAAGCTTGTTGGGTTCGGTGTCGTTGGTGACGAGAATATCCATCCAGCCATCGTTGTCGTAGTCGAGCATGGCGACGCCCAGCGACTTGCTGTTGGGGTCGTACAGCCCGGCACGCCGCGTCACGTTCTCGAAGGTTCCGTTCCCTTTGTTATGGAATAGCGTTGCGCTCTGGCCCTTGTACCGCTGCGGCGTGCAGTAGGATTTGTTCTTGTTATCCAGCGAACAGTACTGATCGGTCTCGATCGACCACTCGATGTAATGGGCGACGAACAGGTCGAGCTTGCCGTCGTTGTCATAGTCGAACCACATTGCGCTGGCGGAGAATCCCGGATCGGCGACGCCTGCTTTCCCCGTCACGTCGGCAAACTTGCCGTGCCCCAGATTGCGGAAGAGGTGATTGGAGCCGACCGCGGTGATGTAAATATCCTCGTTCCCGTCGTTGTCATAGTCGCCGACGGCGCAGCCCTGTCCGTAAACTTCGAGCGCCAGTCCCGCCTGTTTGGTTACATCCGTAAACGTCCCGTTCTGATTGTTGTGGTAGAGCGCAGGGTAGGATTTGCCGGATGTATGACCTGGCCAGTCCATGGAGTTGATCAGCAGGATGTCCTGCCAGCCGTCGTTATCGTAGTCGAGAAAACAAGCGCCGCTGCCCATGGTTTCCGGCAAGTATTTCTTTCCGAATGCGCCGGTGTTGTGTTTGAAATGGATACCGGCCTGAGCCGTCACGTCGGTGAACTCGATAGGCCCGGAAGGACGGACAGGAGCCGCGCTGAGAGTCGGCGCAGGCGTCGGCTCTGGGACTGAGGCAGGAGTAGCGGCAACCGGACTCGCGGCTGATTGGGGTGAAGAAGTCTCCCGAGGCTCGGGTTTGCTCGGCCTGCATCCAGCTAACGCCAGAAGAGCAAGCAGCGCCATACAAAGAGTGACCCGGCGTTGAGGCATGGGCGATTCAGTTTCCTTAAACCGCGTGGGGACAACCGCCCCCGGTAAGTCGAGCGCAGCTCGACGGATGTTTGCCGGCAACGCTTGCGGAGCTGCGCTCCGCCGGACAACCAAATGGCTGTTGTCCCCACATGGTTAACCGGCGACGGCCAACTTTTGCGCGCTCTCACGCCGCGAATCCAGCCAAATCTCTACCAGCATTGCGGTGGGTCCCACGATAAACAACGCGTAGAACGGCGCATAAACAATCTGGTTCATCCGCATGATCATTTCAGCGACCGCAACCAGGAATACCACCACACATTGCCACTTCTTCGAACGCACAGTCGTCTTCGGATCGGTGATCATGAAGAAAATGAAAAGCTGGTACATCGGTCCGGTGATGGGCGCGATCTCGGATTGCCACGGACTGCCGGTCAACCAGCTCCGCATGAAACCGAATGCGATAAATGACGCCACATATGTAAAGGTGATGTGAAAACGATGCAGACGCCAGATAATCACCGATCCCAGCACCCAGATCACCAGCATCGGCAAAAGATAATTGCCCCACTGAATGCTCAAACCGGCCACGGTTTCCGGGGCGAGAAATAGCAGGACCGAGATGCCGAAATTCGACGGGTTCCAGATGTGCCGTCCCTTGATGCGCAACACATATTTGGACATGATCGAAATCGCGGCGCACAGGGCGTACGGCCAGAACGCAGGAGAGCGCACCAGAATGCCGACACTGATGCCGCTGATGTAGGCGCTCGCCGGATGCAGCCATTTGTGATAGAAGATGCGGCCCAGAGCCAGTTCCGTCACGATGCTCACCGCAATCGCCAGCAAGGTCCTCTGGTAGCTTTCGAGAATGCCAAACGACAGGTGCCCCGCCAGAAGAATGCAGGTAATGAAAACCGGGGCGATGTAACGATTGTCGAGGCTGATCAGTTGCTTCCACCGCAACGGCGCGGCCGGAGGCGGCGTCATGGGCGCGGTTATTTGCTGGCTCATGCGGGCTCCTTAATCTTGTGCAATTCGCCGGCAGCAGGCTTGTCGATGGTCTGCACCTTTCCCGATGGCCAGCGAATTACTGCCTTCTCCATCTGGCTATATTTTCCTAAACCAAAATGCAACCGGCGCTGGTTCTGCGCGGCAAAACCGCAGCCGCCGGAAACTTCCTGCACCTGCTGCTGTCCGTTCCAGAACAAGGTCACGCGTGCGCCAATCGCGCTCCGGTTGCTGGCAGTGCCTTCCAGCTCAAATTCGACCCACTCATTTTCGGGAGTCACCGTGTTCTTGTAAACCAGCAGCGGCCCCTTCTGATTCGCCACTACGACATCGAGCACACCACGATTCCACAAGTCCGCCAACGCGACCGCGCGACCGTCGTAAGTGTCGTTGACTCCGGCCGATTGTGCGACATCGACAAACTTGCCGGCGCCATCGTTCAGCCACAACTTTTTCGACTGATAGCCCGACAGGCTGCGTCCTTCGAACGCCGGCCAGTTCCTGGCGTCGCCGATGATGGTGCTGTTGCCACCCGCGACTTTGGAAAAGTCGTACCAGTAGCTTCGATTGCGGTCGAGCGAGATGTAACCATTCGCGAGATAAAGATCAAGAGTCCCATCGTTATTCAGGTCGCCGAACTGTGCGCCAAAACTCCAGCCACCGAGTTCGACTCCGAAATCCCGCGCCAGGTTTTCATACTTGATGGAGTCTCCTGAAGTGCCTTGCTTGGGCACCCAAAGATTATTTCCCTGGATCAGGATTCCGTCCTCGGAAATGTTCGAAACGTAGACGGCATACCTGCCCTGATTAAGAATGTCGCCGAAAGCGGCGTTCATGCCGCTTTTGGGAGCGAAGCCCACACCGGTCTGCTCGCCTACTTCATGAAATTTCTTGCCATCGTTGAAATACAGTTCCGAAACTCCGTAGTCGTTGGCGACAAAAAGGTCCGGATGTCCCGTGCCGCGCAGGTCGGCGGCCGCGGCCGCCAGTGTCCAGCGCCGGCTGTTGATACCTGCTTTTTCGGCGACTTCTTCAAACTTGCCGTTACCCAGATTGTGAAACAAATATTTGCGCCCGCCATTCTTGGCATACTCAAAGCTGTCCGGCATGATGCGCGTGGTCGTGATGTGCCAGAGGTCGATCTTTTCGTCGTAGTAACCGCCGACGAATAGATCAAGCAGGCCGTCGCCGTCATAGTCAAACCAGATGGCGGTGTTGGCGTTGATCCAGCGCGGTAGCCCTGCTTGCTCGCTTACGCGGGTGAAGCCGTGGCCCTGGTCGTTGTGATAAAGCTCGGGGCGTCCCCACTTGATAAGAAACAGGTCCTCGTAGCCGTCGTTGTCATAGTCGCCCCAGACCGCGCCGGTGGAGACTCCAGTTCCTTCCTGATTTACATCCGCGATGCCGAGTTCGGGGGCAACGTCTTTGAAAGTGCCGTCGCCGAGATTGCGATAGAGGGCATTCTTGCTGCCGATGGCGCTGTTGACAACGTAAATGTCCGACCAGCCGTCGCGATCGAAATCAACAATGGATACCGATGCTCCCATCGAGGCAACCTCGGGCATGATCGGCTTTAGTTTGGGATCGAGTTCCGGCGCCTGGTGAACAAACTTGATGCCGCCGCCTGAGAAACTTCCTGCAAGTAGAAGCCGTGCCGCGCCAGCGCAGTCTTTGCGTCGGTGTTTGACTTCTCCGCGGTGCGCCGTGCCGCCAAGCGCTTGAACACCAGAGGCGATATCACCAGCGCGACAAAAACAATCCCGAGAATGACCCTTGCGACCCGGTTGCCGTTCATTTCGACAGCTCGCTCCGCAGCGCGTTCTGGAATACCTGAGGAGTTACATAGCGGGTGTGGTAATTCTGCCAGTCCTCGGGATGCTGGCGGTACGCCCATTCATCCTCGAGCGCGCCGGGGCGCGTCGTATATTCGTTCTTGGCATGATAGGGAAGCGGCAGCACGGTCTTGGAGAATGTTGAATTGAAATCCCCGTCCTTGATCCAGCCATCGCCTTTGATGACAAAGTCCCGCACCCAGCCCGCGGGCGGCGGTGGTTGCTGGGGGAAATGCAACGACATCTCGTCGCCGGAGTTCACGATCACATAACGGTCGTCGATCTTCGACAGGAGTTCGCGGATGTCGCCGTAACGCGTGTAATAGCCAATCAGGTCGCGCCAGCGCTGCTTGGTGCCTTCAATCTGCTGGTAGTCAGGGACCTCCGGTGCGCCCGCGCCGACCGGCATGTGCATCACTGAGTAGCCGCGATAATGCAGGTCAGCTACGGACGGATCCAGAGTCGTTTCTTTCAGCGGCGTGTCCGGCGCGCCTTGCGCCCAGTGGATCGCATCCCAGTAAATTTCCAGATTGGTTCGCAGCCGTACTTTACGTGGCGTGCCGGGACGAAACACGTTGGTCAGATTAAAGAGAACGGTTTTCTTGCGGCCTGCCGGAAAGCCCAGGTTATCCTGCGCCGTGACCCATCCACCCCGGCCATCGGGCACTTCGAGGCTCATTCCATGCGCGCGCCAGCGCTTGCCTTGTGTGATGGCGACGTTCACCGACGATTCGGTGTCGTGAATTGAACCTTGCGCAATCAGATAAAGCGGACCACTCTTCGGTGCGTCGTCGCCCAGATCGACTTCAATGTAATGATCGCGAGTGACGCCCTGGAACTGGCCGCGACCGAAACTGCTCACAGCTTTTCCATCGAGAGTGCTGACGAGCCCGGTGACGTCCTGTCCGGTGTCGTCTGTGGCGTGCGCGAGGTTATGCGGCGTTGCTACCGTTGTGATGCCGAGTTTCGCAGGCGGAATCACAAACCGCTCATCGACAAAAATCTCCGTGCCCGCCGGATGGTCCACCGTCATCAGCGAAAGATAATCGTAGTAATAGACCTCCCACAATTCCGCCGTGACGCGGATGTCGTAGAAGCCATCGTGAGGCACGAGTTGGTCGCGCCCGATCTTGTACCATTCGCCCGTCGCCGCGATTTGTGCGGAGCCCAAGGTGTTGATGCGCAGACCGATGGCGGAGCCCCAGGGAACGGCGTCCTTCACAAACTCCATCTGCTTTCCGTTGTAGGCAAAAAGGAACGGACAAGAAGCCTTCAACCTCTGCTCGGTTACGATATCCTGATCGGCCTTGACCCCAAATTCGGCGCGGACCGTGCCATTCGGCCAGATGACTCGCACCACCTCGGCCTCAGTCTGCTCGCCCAATCCGAAATGAAGTTGCGGCCCCATGATCGGCTGTTTCTGAACCAGCATGCCAGAGCGGATCTCAATTTCACCGCCGACACCAAACGGATTGATGCGCTGATCGCCAACAGCCTGAACCGCGTGCGGACGAACTACCTGCCAGTGATAATTCTTCGGGCTCTGACTGATCGCCCGCACCGCTTGCCCGTCGGCCGAAAGTCCGAGGAGATCAAGATGGCCATTGTTGCCCACGTCTGCGGCGTCAAAAACTAACGCCGGTCCCACGGGCTGAGGTAGAAGGGAGAATTTGTGCTTGGCATCCCCCAGCCAAACCAGAGCCCCCGAGGCCGGGCGATCCTTAATCAGAATGGTGGGAGACAGGAACAGATCGAGGGCTCCGTTGTTGTCCAGGTCAGCCACGTGCAGACGCGCTTCGCCTGCAAAAACGCCGCTGGTGTCGGGGACGTTCGCAATTTCCACCGTCTCCCAGCTTTGTCCTTCGTTCTTGTCAGAGATACGCATGATGGCGCCGTCGGCCAGCACCGCCAGGAGATCGAGAATCCCTTTGTTGCTGGCATTGGCCACCGCCACCGCTTTGACCGACGAAAAGCCTGGGGGCAGCGGGCGTTCGCGGAATTGTCCCTGCCGCAGATTCATGAACACGTGCAGCTTGCCACTGCCATCGATGATCGCGGCGTCAGGATTACCATCGCCATCGAAGTCAGCCCAGGCAAATCCGGTCGCACCGGATATTCCGGGGAATGGGTGAATGGGCAGGAACGTGCCATCGCCATTATTTCTCAGGACTACCGGTGTTCCGTCCGCAGTGCCGAGGACAATGTCGAGATCACCGTCAGCCTCGATGTCCACCGCCCACGCGCCAACATAACGGGCATTCGCGACCGCCTCGGGCATTTTGGCTTGCGCGGTGACGTCGATGAAAGCCGCCGGGCTGTCCTGGCGTAACAGACGTACGCCGCCGGCACCCGCCAGCACCAGGTCGGTTTTGAAGTCATAGTTGAAATCAATTGCCACAATGCCTTCGGGCAACGGCGGTACGCCGGTCTTTCCGCCGGGGAAGGGGAATGTCGCGCCGGTCGATAAAAGCACTTCGCGGCCATTGGCCACAGCGACTGCCGGCGCCCCAGCGCTACCCAGGGGAATCGCGCCAATCCAGTTCCAGCGATTGTTGGGTGGCTTCGAAGCGACAAGATCAGGCATCGGTTGAACATCGAAACGGATCGCCGTGTCCGCCGGCGCCGGGCGGAAGGCGGGAGACTCGAGCCGCAGGAAATGAGTGAACGGTTCCGCTTCGTCGCCGGGAGGCGCCTTGATCGCCGTCAGGCTCTGACGGTATTCGGGTACCCGCATCATCACATTGCGCAGAAATGTGGTTTGAGTTGCCGCCCGGCGCAGGTCCGAGCTCCTGGTGGCTGACTGCACGGCCGCAAGCTGATGCTGCACTTCGACGGCCAACCCGCCGATCGTGAGCTGATATCGGCCACCGCCGATTTCAACGTTAGAGCGTCTCCGCGCTTGGCTGCGACCCGGCTCAACTCCAACAGCGCCGCCAGGTTGTCCGGTTGAGCGGACAGGATCTTCTGCAATAATTGCTGAACCTCGGCGGCCCCAGTGTCAGCGCCGAGCCGCTCCGTTTCTTCTGCCAGCCGGTAAGTTGCACGCAGGTTCTGCGGATTCAGGTCGGCTGCTTTGCGCAAATCGACAATCGACTCCGCCGAATTGCCGCGCTGGCTCTCGAGAATTCCCAGCAGGTCGTAGATACGGTCATTCTTGGGCGCAAGTCCGTGCGCCTTCTCAAGTCTTTGCGCGGCGGCGTCGTAATTTCTTTGCCGCAAGGCCAGCACTCCCCAATTCGCCCAGGCGGCAGGCTCGCCCGGAACCAGTTGCGTCGCCTCGGAGAGTTTTGTTTCAGCGTGGACGTCGTCGCCCACCTGCAAGGCAGCGAGGCCGATGTAAAAGGCCGAAACCATATCGGCGTAAGTTTTGGAATCTTTATTCGGCAGTCTCATGGACCTGTGGCAGTTGGTGAACGCAACGATCGCGGCCAGAACAACCGGAAGAAACCTACGAGCAGCTGATCTGCGCGGATGCGCAGTCGATGGCCGCGGTCGAGTTGCAGGCGAAAAATCCGTCCTTAAGAAAACGGCCAGAGTCAGACCCTCATTCCTTTAAATCTTGCTTTGAAATCTTGCCTAAATCTTGAAATCTAGCACAGCGGCGTGCCCGTTCTTGGTAAAGCTCCACAAGTTAAGCGACCTGCAATTTCTTGTTTCTGCGCTTACGCGTCCTCGCGATTCCGCGAAACCACAGGAACCCAACGGCGAGGAACGGCAAAACGTACAACAGAAGGTCCCACCGTCCGAAGCCCGGAGGCGTAGCCTCCACTCTGGAAAGCGCTTCACCATTACCCTGTGCGCTGTTTAGAACCAGGCGAATTTTCCAGAACTCGTCCCGATCGAACTCTGCCAGGACTTTGTATTCCGGCTGTCCTCTGGTGTCATCGCGCACTGCGGGGTAGACGACCTCGGCCAGCCTTCCGCTTTCCGGTTGGACCCCGATCGTGATCTTAAGATCGTCGGGAATCTGACTGCCGGGTAACGGGTCTACCAGAACAAAGAACGTTCCGGTGCCGACATCGGGATGAGTCCAGAGAGAAATCACACAGGGTCCTACCGTCCGATTCTCGATGATTGGAAAGGGCGGGCCGTTGTGGGCCCAGGCTGGCAGCAGGAGCAACAACACCACCGCAGCATGGCCGGTGAGTCTTTTCACGCCGAATTGGTATTTCCAGTTCATGTCAGCGCTGGCAGGTTGATATCGCACACCCAAATCTAGAAACAAAGAATTAGAAACAAAAATCAACAAACGAAGATCAACATCAAAAATCAACGTCAACGGCGGCGGCCGAGGGCGCCCACCCTACAGATACCTGCTATCCGCTCATCATTGTGGCGCGCATTTCCATGGGTTGAAACATCAGCCACATCGCAGCCATCCAAAGAACCGCACATACCGTCGCCCAGGGAAAGAATGCCCGTAACGGCTTATCCGGAAAATCGTCTTGTGCCAGGCCATGGGTTACCACCAGCGATCCGGCAAAGCCGAGCAGAAGGAATCCGATTTCAATAACCTGCACGATGTTCGACGGCAGGCCAGTCAGAGTCCAGCGCGGCTCTCCCAGCACAGGCCATCCCAGAGTTGCCAGCGCGCTCTGCGTAACCGGAATCAACGTGTACAGTCCGGTCAGAAAGTGAAAACCATAGTGAGCCAGCCACATTCCGAAGCCAAGCGGCACGAATCCATACGCGTACCTCACCACCAGCGGCAAGAGCGGGCGCTGATTCCCTGACAGCCGCCGAGTGATCCAGGCAGCCAGTCCGAGCAGGACTATGGGTTCGAGAATCAGAAAGAAGGTGAAGATCAGCCCCAGCACAGGCGCCTCGTGGCTGATGTGAAGCAATCTCCCTAACCAGCTTTCGACCGCGTAGACCGGACTCACCATGCCGAAAGCATTCAGCAACGCGCCAAAAGTAAACACGATCGCCAGCGCAGCCAGGTCTTTGCGGTGAGAGAAATAACCGATTCCCGAGCGGAGAGGGTCACTCAGCAATTCTTCGCCGGGCATCCGGCTCAGTATTCCGACGTTGTCATGGGGACAGGCATGAACGCAGTCCAGGCAAAAGGTGCAATCCATATTGCCAACCTTGCGCGGCTGAAACAGGGCCAACTCGCATCCGCGAATCACGACCAGGTCCGAGGCGGGCTCGCGCTGTCCGCGAATGCAGTCCTTGGTTTGGCAGGTGACGCAGACCTCGGGTTCCCGAACTTTCACTTCGAAGGGTGAAAGCATCGAGGCGACGAAGTTGAATTGTCCGATCGGGCAAACAAATTTGCAGAACGAGGCGTGTTTGAAAAGGCCATCGACCACCAGCACCGTCAGAAAGTAGGCGATGATCAACCAGGCCGTCCACCACGGCGAAGACCATAGATCGAACAACTCGTAAGCAAACAGGATTAAAACGAAGAGCGCTACCGACAACCATTTATTGCGCAGCGCGCGCGGCCAATTGAAGCGTGGCTTAAAAAGACGCCGCGCCATCTGCCGCACCAGCATGAAGGGACAGGCGAGGCAGAAAAAATTTCCCGCGCACAGCAAGACCAGCACCAAAAGTCCGCGAAAATGAAGCCAACTCAGCGTAGTTGCCAGGTTCTTGGGCGCCAGGTTCGGCCCGAACAATCCATGCAGGATCATTACCACGCTGATGACCAGCAGCGGAGCTTGCAGCACCGCACGGGCGTGCCGCCAGCGAAACAGCCGTCCCAGTCCTGGTACTCGCATCAGGTCAAATGGCTGAGACTCAGGTTGATCCTGGGCCGGGATGGAGGATGGAGTCAACAGCTTGCCTAGTTGGGTCGAACGCCACTTACGTCGAACCGGCGCTCCAGTTTCTGCCCGCCGGGCAGCCTCACATGCAGAAGAACTACCCAGTCTCCTGCCATGGCGAGGTTTGCATGAGCCTGATACTGGCCCGGCGCGGTTTCCACCGCATCCGCAAACACCGGGGCCATGCCCGGATGTGACATGTCGGCTTCAAGCGTGATTCGAGCTCCGGAAGCCGGTTTGGCATCGCGATCGATCAATTTCAGACCGACGACAATGGGCCCGACCTGCGGCGGGTCAGGCGAGATCTTGTGCTCGATGGTTACCGAGGACGAAGCGTCCACCGATCTCGAACATCCTGCCGTCAAACAAACCACAAGCCAGACGACCGACAGAATCCCCAGCCGGACGTAGGCCCCCGTTCGCACCGTAGCAGACAACACAACCATCGAGACTCACAGGCAGTTCAGAAACAGTCAATAATTGATTCATACTAGTAAGTGTGGTGATTCCCTTAGCGCAAGGTTTCAAAGTTTCAAGGTTTCGAAAGTTTCAAGGTTTCACAGTTCGAGGTTTCAGACTTTCGAAACTAGTGGTGCCGGGAGCCGGATAAATTCTCGAAAATCTCTCACAAAAGCTGTGTCCTCCGTGGTTCCCACAGTTCGAAACCCTGAAACCTTGAAACTTTGAAGCTTTCTAACATTGAGACCACCTCTACCTCCGACCCCTCACCCTAGGCAGCTAAATTACATCCGTAACTTGTAGAAACGTTACGAATTTCCTACTCTCGGAGTATCGCGTATCAGTCTAGCGGTGGATGTATACCCTCTTGGACGAATTGAAAAAGTCGGGTTCACTCCTGCGCATGCATCAGCCGCGCGTCGGCCTCTGCCTGTTTGTCCTGGCCCTGATTTCGCTGACCTTCGCTCTGGCCCAAAACGCTCCGAGCCCGCGCAAATTGGTCTACAAAGTGGCCCCGAAATATCCCCGGGAGTTAAAGCAGAACGCCATTGGCGGGGTTGTTCGGCTGTCGATTTCGATCAGTCCAAACGGATCAGTGGGAAAGGTCTCGCCCATAGGCGGTAACCCGATCCTTGTGGACGCAGCGACGCTGGCTGTCCGGCAATGGAAATATGTGCCCGCCGAGCGCCCAACGACCACCGAGATCCAGTTGGATTTTGTTCCTGGCCGGCAGTAGCAGTTCCGCTACAGGTTCACCCGTTCTGATTATGACTCCCGTGTCCTCTGGGGAATGCTAGGCTGAGGGAGGAGCCCTGAAGCTTGTTCTCGACCATTTACCGCCGCTGCCTGCTGCTGATCTTACTGACGTGTTCAGCGTCGCGCTTCACTGTAGCGGCCCAGGCTCCCGCGACCAGTCCCGTTTCGACCAAGACGATTTCTACTAAGCCCTGGACCTTTCAATGCCAGCCAACGCAACTGGTAAATGGATCTCCGGTCGTCGTTGAAGTCACGCCACCGGTGCGATTGACTAGCCTGTCCGCAATCTGGCTCGACCACCAGGTCCGATTCAGCTACGACGCCACCGCAAAGACCTGGTACGGGATTGCGGGAGTCAGTCTCGAGACTCGACCCGGCTCTTATCCTTTCGCCCTGAAGGGAACCACCGCCCAGGGAACCGAAATCGCTTTTTCTCGAACCATTGTGGTTGGCCCTGGAAAATATCCGAGCGTTGCCGTAAGCGTTGCGAAACGCTTTACCGAGCCGAGCAAGGAACAACTGGAACGCATTCAGCAGGACAAGACGGTCAAGCAGGATGTGTTTCACCACACCGATCCTGAACGGGAGTGGTCGGGAGAGTTTCGTGCGCCGGTGGAAGCGCGGGTTTCCGATGTGTTTGGCACGCGCCGCACTTTCAATGGAAAAGTGCAAAGCATGCATCAGGGACTCGACTTTGCCGTCCCCACGGGTACGCCCATCTCTGCCGCCAATTCCGGAACTGTTTTGCTGGCCGGACCTTTGTACTTTGAAGGGAATTGCGTAGTGATCGACCACGGGCAGGGATTGCTGACGCTCTATCTCCACATGTCTGAAATCAAGGTCAAGCAGGGCGATCAGGTCAAGCGCGGAGAACAGATTGGACTCAGTGGAGGAACCGGACGCGCCACCGGACCGCATCTGCACCTCGCGGTACGGTGGCAGGGCGTGTATCTGAATCCTGCAACCTTGTTAACCCTTAAATTGCCCTGAGCCTTATAGCCGGCCATCCATCGCCCTGCCGGTCCCGCTCCGGAGAATGGGAATGGAGCGGATTGAGGTGCGCAGATTCAGATTTCGTACCAACCGGTGAAGATAGTTCGCGTGCATTCCCAGATTGCGCGCCGCCTCGGTATAGTTTCCTTTCGCTTCCTCAAGCGCCGTGAGGATGAGGTGTCTTTTTAATTGGGTAACTGCCGCGTGATACTTGGGCTCATGTTGGCCCGGCCCCTGGATCTTTTCCAGAATCGATTCGGGCAAGTCCTCCGGTTCGATGCTTTCCGATACCCCCAGCACCAGAGCGCGCTCGATTGAATTTTCAAGCTCGCGCACATTGCCCGGCCAGTCGTAATTCGCCAGTGCCGCTACGGCTTCTACCGAGATTCTTTTGGGCTTCACCTTGCACTTGGCCGCATACTTGGCGATGAAATACCCAGCCAGCATGGGAATGTCTGCCAGACGGTCGCGCAGCGGTGGCACTTGCAGCGATACCACATTCAACCGGTAGTAAAGGTCTTCGCGGAATGTCCGGGCCTTGACCGCGGCTGCCAAGTCTTTGTTCGTGGCCGCAATCAGGCGAATGTCGACCGAAATCTGACGAGAGCCGCCCAGCCGCTCAAACTCGCGCTCCTGCAGCACCCGCAGCAACTTTACCTGCAACGCCGGCGCCAGCTCCCCGATCTCGTCAAGAAACACCACGCCGCCGTCGGCCAATTCCAGCCGACCTTTCTTTTGCGCCAGGGCCCCGGTGAATGCCCCTCGTTCATAACCAAATAATTCGCTCTCCAGCAGACCTTCGGGAATCGCGGCACAGTTGATGGCTACGAAGGGCTTGGTGGCACGCGGGCTATTGCGGTGAATGGCTCGCGCCACCAGCTCTTTTCCCGTGCCACTTTCGCCGCCGACCAGAACAGTAGATTCCGTTGGCGCCACGCGTGAGAGGAAGCGGTAGACCTCTTTTATGGCCACGCTTTCGCCCACCATGTCGTGATGCAGGTTGACTTCTGCTACGAGGCGCATGTTTTCCTGTTCCAGCCAAAGCAACCGTCGTGAGTTCTCAAGCGCAACCGCCGAGATGCCCGCGATACTTGCCAGGAGTTCAAGGTGATCGCGATCAAAACGGGTCGCCGGGTTGGTGGTATCCAGATAAATGCAACCGATTACTTTTTTAAACACGGTCAACGGTACACACAGCAGCGAGCGCACCTGGGAACTCACCAGGCTGTCGATTCCACTCAGGCCCCCGGGCACATCTCCCCCCAGAATGGCGATTCCTTCGTGCATTACCTGGCGGGTGATGGTGCGGCTGACGCGCACGGCTTCTCCGCGCTTTTTCGGTCCAGGGCTGGCGAAGACGGAAAAAAAATTGTGGTTACTATTGCCATCGCCATCCAGCAGGATGGTGCCGCACTCTGCCGGCACGACTTCGAAAATCGCTTCGAGGATTTGCGCCTGCAGGCGATTCAGGTCGGAGATGGAGTGCACCACACGGCTGATCTTCAGCAGCGCATTAAGATTTCGTCCCAGGCGCGAAGTTGCCGGCAACTCCTTCTGAATACGCTCCGGTTGAAGGTGGAGAACATCCTGCGGACGCATTTGGGTAGTGGCATGAGTGAGGGTATCGTCGAACTCCACTTCCCGTCCGCCCGATTCACTGCTGTCTTTCACCAGAAATACGAGAACCGATTCTCCCACCGAGATTTGGTCTCCGTGGTCCAACCTCTTTTCCGAAACCACGCCGCCGTTTACGAAGGTCCCGTTGCGGCTCTCCAGGTCCCGCACGGTGTAGCCATTTTCCTGGCGAGACAGCACGCAGTGTCGCCGGGAAAGGGAAAGATCACCAATCGCCAATGAGTTGGAAGGGTCCCTTCCGATGCGCACTTCGGGTTCAGTCAGGAAATAGATGGAATCTGCCAAAGGTCCCGCGGCAACCTGAAGTCTGGGCTTCACCGTTTTCACCCCTTGCTATCGGCATACGGTTTAACACACTTCTGTCCGACGTCAACATGCGCTAGTGCCTTGTTCCACTATCCGAACAGATAGACATGCTATCCGTTCGGATAGGCGCCACCTCTCGGGAGGACAGCCTGCATGCTCACTCCCACACCTAACCGTCGTTAAATGATTGACTTACGTCGCGAAGCCAGATCTCTTTGATATGGCTTTCGACATGCTCGATAACTGTAGCGCAGCTCGGCAAAAAAGCGACGGGGGAAGCGCTTTCAGAGGTTCCTCCGGGATGCGCTGGTCGGGAATCCGGGGGACCCCCTCATCGGGTTCCCGATCATTTTCTGCGTCCACCAATTGAGAACCGGGAAGTGACAATCAAGAACTGATCGACGGAATTCCGTCGGCGCGCGGAAATCTCTAGTCCCCAGTCGCGGCGAATGGTCTCGAGTCCATCAGAGGTTCCTGCAGCGCCGCTCCATCCCGAAAAGTTACAGTTCGTCCGGAGATCGCTGGCACCCGTTCGCCCGGCACCAGAATTCCCACCAGGTTCAAAGGGTCGGCCGCCGACAGGACCACCATCTCTCCCGACGGTGGCATTTTGCGGGTCGCGCGTAGAGATTCTACCGCCACCGGCAGGGCAAACTGTTCGCCCAAAAAGCCATCGACGAAGCGGCCGCCTCGAATCTCGCCGCGATCTTCCAGACGCCGGAAGGCCATCTGCATCTCGCGCCACTTGGGAAGGTTCGGCTCGCGCGCCAATAAATCCCGGAAGACGATTCCGTAGCGCTTGAGCAGCATCCAGCAGGTCGCTTCCACGGCCCGATTGCGATCGGCCGTCTGGTCCGTGTACAAGAGTGCCCAGCGGCCAGTGCTGTGCCGGGGACGCGCCGCTCTTCCGCTGCCTTGCCCGGCGCGCCGCTTGGGATCGATCAGCGAGCGCAGGTTGTCGAACCCGTCGGCGGTGATCAGGCCGCCTGCAACCAGTTCCCACAAAGAAGTTTCGACTTCAGCTTTCAGCCGGTCTGTGCCTCGCACAATATCGGCGAAGAATGATGCACCGCGCTGGCGAAGGAAATCCAAGACCTGACGCGCGCCCTCGCTCAGGCCGCGGGCCTCAGGCTGACCGGCATCGGTGCGATGCGGAGTCATCCAGTCAGATTCTTCTCGCACGAAAAATGTTATCGGAGCCACACTGGTCGGAATCACCCGCCGCTTGCCTGCCGCCGTGTCGTCCAGAGTGGCAGGATGAGGCGACAACCGTCCCCAGCCCACGGCTCCGGTCAGACAAAGCTGGTCAAGCCATTTGGGATCGTAGTCGGCAATGCGCCGCCCCAGAATCTGCCGCTCCCAGGCATTCGCTGGAATCTCGAATCCCTGCAACTGGCGCAGGACATCCAGAGTGGCTCGTTCTCCCTGCACTTGCGACCCCGGGGCAACATGCTGCCAGCGCAAAAGCCAGCGCATGAACTGGGCCGCCGTGACCGGTTCGGTCTGCTTGCGCAGAGTCGCCACCGTCAGCCTGTGAATCCGAGCCAGCAACCGCCGCTCACACCATTCCAGTTCGGGACCCAGCTGCGGTGGTTGCAGCGGTTCATGTGGTCGCGGGCGGCCCGCCCGCGATGCAGCATCGGTGAACTGTCCCCGCAACAAGGAGCCCGAGGCTTCCATGCGAAGAAAAGCTTTGTCGATCTCGGAAGCGGGAAGCCCAAGCATGTCGCCCAGCTGCGAAGCCGTGGCAGGCCCCAGATGAGACATCCAGCCGGTGACCATCGCCAACAGCGCATCGTCGGACGAGAGAATCATCGAACGAATTTCAGGTACTGGACAATCAAACCGCGCGTCCGGGAACAGTTGCGAAAATGTTTTGGCTCTCTCCGCGGCTACCCAGTAACTGATGCCCCGATGTTCAGCATGGGTCGCGCGCCCTTGTTCGATCAGTCTCAGGAAATATCGTTGCCATTCATTGCCTGCGTGGGGACGTCCGGTCTCGACCGTTCGCTCCAGCGCGGGTCGGCCAGCCGACGGGTCGCCATACTGCAAAGTCAGCGCGGGCCTTTCCGAAAGCTGCGGAGCTTCGCCTGGTTGCATACCCGAAAGCGGCTGCGCCCACATGCTCTCGGGAAACGCAATCAGCGTGTGCAGGACGTCATGCAGCTCGTCGGCATCGCGCACATCGGGCCAGGCTTCCTGCCGCACCTGTGCAATGGCCGCTGGATCGAGCTTACCCGCCTCTTCCAGCACAGATTCGGGCAATATGCGCCGCATCTGCACGGCGCGCGCCCGTCGTTCCTCCAAAGGGGCATCATCGAGATAAGCGTAGGGATTGGCGTTCAGAATCTCGTGCGAGAATTGCGATGGCACCGGCGTATCCACTGCCAGGCAACGGATTCGCCCCTCCTGAATTCCGCTTAGCAGCGCTCTGAGACCGTCGATGTCCATGGCTTCGGTGAGCACATCTTTCATCACCTCGTTGACCAGCGGATGATCGGGAATCTTGATGTCGCCCTCAATATTTTCCTGGCAGGCAGCGACGTCGGGAAACACCGAAGCCAGCAGATCGTCGGACCGCATGCGCTGGATCTGCGGCGGAACTTTTTTCCCGCCCTGAAACCGAAGTAGCGCCAGCGCGCGGTTGGCGTCCCAGCGCCAGCGTGTGGCAAAGATAGGCGAAGCCAACGCAGCCTGCTCGAGTACCGGTTGCACGGTTTCAGCGTTGAGGAAATGAAAGACATCAGCCAGAGGAAAGCTGTGTTGTTCAGCCAGCGCGATATTGAGGCCGTTGTCGGTGGCTGCGGCCTGCAATTCGAAATTGAAGCTGCGGCAGAAACGTTTACGGAGCGCCAGCCCCCAGGCTTTATTGATGCGCCCGCCAAAGGGCGCGTGAATGATGAGTTGCATGCCGCCGGCTTCATCGAAAAAGCGCTCTGCGATGATGGTGTCTTGCGTGGGAACATCTCCCAGCACGGCACGCCCTTGCAGAACGTACTCGATGGCTTGCTCGGCGCCGGAATCATCCAGTCCGCATTCGGCCTTCAGCCAGGCGACAGTCTCGGCCACCGCAGGCTGGCTTTGCGAAAGGCCGATGGGCGAAGTGTGGTGCAGGCGGTCGCTGATCTCCTTGCGCAGTCCGGCAACGTGCGCTGAAAGTTCCTGGGTCCGCGCCGGAGCCTCGCCACGCCAAAAGGGAACACTCGGAGGCGCGCCGTGAGCATCCTCGACCAGCACGCGTCCCGATTTTCCCTCGACGCGACGGATGCGCCAGGAGGTGTTGCCCAGCAGCATGATGTCGCCGGCGTTGCTCTCCACTGCAAAATCTTCGTCGAGAGTTCCGACGACAATGCCGTCAGGCTCGGCAACTACCGTAAAGAGCGCGGTCTCGGGAATGGCGCCGCCGCTGGTGATCGCCGCCAGCCGGCTGCCGCGTCGGGGACGCAGCTTGCGGTTCACCCGATCATGGTGGACGTAAGCGCCGTAACGTCCGCGGCGCGATGCGATCCCTTCGGACAGCATTTCGAGGATCGAGTCATAAGTCTCGCGCGACAGATTGCGATAAGGATAGGCACGAGTGACCAGAGCGTAAAGTTCGTCCTCGTCCCACCCGCCCTCGGTAGGCTCGGGATTGTCAGTGCGCTCTAATTTGTCCGTCTGGCGCGGCCGTCCCGCCCGCGTGTCGACAGTGGCAAGGGCTGACCGGTTCGCTTGCACCGATGCGCTATCGCTTTCCCAAAGTTCTTGTGCCGAATTCTCGACTTCCGATTCGCCTTCCGGCGTTCGCGGGCGGGGCGCCCGCGCCACACGGGTCGTAACGCCTTCGGCCGCGCAGGTTGCCACGATCTGCTGCGCCAGAATGTCGAGCGGTGAGTCGGGAATGATCAGGCGATCCAGGTCTCCCTGGCGGATGGCCCGCACCAGCGCCGCGCACTCCAGCAAATCATCGCGAGTGCCGGCAAAGAGGCGGCCCTTGGGGATGGCGCCTCGCCAGTGGCCGGAACGGCCTACACGCTGGAGTGCAACGGCAATCGCACGCGGCGAACTGATCTGCACCACCAGATCGACGGTACCGATATCGATTCCGAGTTCGAGCGAGGCCGTTGCCACCAGCACCTTGACCTTGCCTTCTTTCAGTTTTGTTTCTGCCGCGAGCCGTAGCTTGCGCGACAAGCTTCCGTGATGCGCGGCAACATTCTCCTCGCCCAGTCTTTCGCCGAGGTGATGGGCAATCCGCTCCGCCAGCCGCCGGGTGTTGACGAAGACCAGCGTGGAGCGGTGCTGCTCCACCAGCTCCACCAGCCGGTTGTAAACCTCGTCCCACATCTCGTTGGTCGTGATCGGCCCCAGAGACAAGCCGGGCACTTCCACTGCAAGATCGAGTTTGCGTTTGTGCCCGACATCGACGATCACCGGCGCGGGCCGGCCGTTGCCGGTCAGAAAATGAGCGACTTCTTCGATCGGCTTCTGAGTGGCAGAGAGTCCGATTCGCACGGGAGTTCGATGGGTCAGCGCTTCCAGCCGCTCCAGCGATAGCGTGAGGTGGGCCCCACGCTTGTCATCGGCGACGGCGTGAATTTCGTCGACAATCACGGTTTCCACATCGCGCAAAATGGCACGACTTTTCTCCGCGGTCAAAAGAATGTAAAGCGATTCGGGAGTCGTGACCAGAATGTGCGGAGGGCGCTTCAGCATTGCGCGGCGCTCGTGCATCAGCGTGTCGCCGGTGCGGACGGCGGTGCGAATCTCGGGCATCAGCAATCCACGATCGCCCGCCATTTTTAGAATCTCGCTCAGAGGCCCTTCGAGATTCTTCTGGATATCATTGCCCAGCGCCTTGAGCGGCGATACGTACAGAACTTCGGTGCGGTCGTCGAGATGCCCAGCTAATGCTTTGCGCACCAATCGATCAATGCACGCCAGAAACGCAGCCAGCGTTTTGCCGGAGCCGGTAGGGGCGGAAATGAGCGTCGTGCGCCCGGCAAGGATGTGCGGCCACCCCTGCTCCTGAGGCTCAGTCGGAGTACCAAACTTTCCGACAAACCACTCCGCAACCAGCGGATGTGCCCATGCGAGGGTGGAAGGAAGGGGAGACATCGTTGAAATATTCTAACATGCGACTTTCGTAAATCGTTCGCCTGTAGGAGCGGCCTAGGCCCGGACTCCTCGTCCGGGCAGGCGAGCAAGCTCGCCTGGGGCGGAAGTCGTTTGGACCGTGCCCCACCAGGCGTCCAAGCCACCGCCGAATCCAAAGCGCGGAGTTTCGCTCCGCCGGGCGGGTGAGGACACCTGCCCCTACGCAAGCATGGAACAGAGTTTGTGGGTCGAAGAGCCAGAGACTGAAGGGGTTCGCTAAAAGCTAAAAGCCAAGAGCTAGAAGCTCCTCCCCAAAAACAAAAACCCACCGGCCGTCTGCTTGGGGCGTGCTCGGGTCGACGACCGATGGGCTACCGTTTCTCCTTACTCACCCTGTTGTTTTCAGGAGTAATTAAAATCATTAAACACCACGCCAGCCAAAAGTTTCGTAGTGTTTTGTAAATAATTGTAATTCAATTATTTACTGGAATCGCTACTGGTCGGGCCGCCATCAGTTCTGTAAATCGCGGGTCTTTCCGCAGGCCGGCGAACTCCGAGTCTTTGTAGACGTCGTCAATTCCCTTGTAACCCTCTTCCAGAGCCCGGCGCAGGTACTGGAGCGAACGGTCGGTCACACCGCTCTGGGCATAAAGCTTGGCCAGCACGTAATAAAAACGCGCCCGGTCCCCCGGGGATGACATCTGGGCCAGCACACCGTTGTGCGAGGTCCTGTCAAAAATATCCGGGTCGAGTTGCAGCGCCTGGTTGTAGGCTACGCTAGCCTTGACGTAATCCTTTTTGGAGAAATACGCCGCTCCGAGATTGCTGTAGTAAGACCCGGAGTCCTCGCGCAGCTTGATGGCGTTCTCGTAGCGCTTGATGGCGGGGCCGAATTTCTTTTGCAAATAGAAGATCACGCCCAGATTGTTGTACGCGTCGGCGAATGAGCGGTCGCATTTGATCGAACGCTCGAAATCCTTGCGGGCGTCGCCGAATCGTCCCATCTGCAATTCGTTGATGCCGATCTTGTTGAAGAGCCGCGCGCTATTAGGTTCCCGGGCGAGTGCGGCCCGGTAATAATCGAGCGCGTCCAGGTAGGATTTCTCCGACCGCAAGGTATCGCCGCGCTCTTCCAGTTGCGCCACCGTGGCGTCACCGGCAGGCGCGTCGGCTCGCCGAATTGGCGGCGGGTAAACCTCAACCTGTTCAGAGGAATGTTGTCGATCGAAGTGATGAATCTGGGCCAGCAGGGAAGGCATGGGGCAGATCACCGCCAGCAGGACGTACAGCAAGTATCGACGACCCATAAGTCCGCTCCTGAAGACAGAGCCAACTCGGTGCCAGCCCGTCTACTGAGGACTCTTACCGCTACCGTCCGCCGGTTTGGGCGGCGGATCGTTAGACGGTTTGTCGTCTTTAAAGATACCCGCAATTTTGCCAAAAATCCCTTTTTTCTTTTTGCCAGGGTCCTCGGCTGGAGCATTTGCAGCCGCCGGAGTCTCAGGCTGGGCGCCGGGGGGTGGCGGCGGAAGGGCTTTTTCGCCGCCCAGACCAAAAACCTTGGAAAAGAATCCGCGCATTCCCGTGCCCTGATCGCAAGTCTCGCTGGGCTCGGTACCGGCGATAAACGCCGCGCTGTAAGTTTCTGGACAGGATGGAGTTGCCAGCAGATTTGTGGTCTTGTCGAGCTGCACGTCGACCACGCCCGTGGGCTGCGAAAAAGGTTGCGGGTTGGCGTATTGCGGCAAGGTGACTGCCTTTTTCATGAACTCAGCCCAGATAGGGGCCGCCGTCTGGGCGCCGCTCAGCCGCAAATCACTGTAGTCGTCGTATCCGACCCAGACGATGCACAACAGATTGCTGGTGTAACCGGCAAACCATCCGTCATGCGAACTTCCGGTCTTGCCGGCGGCGGGCGCGGTGAATCCGCGCTGACGAACCGCAAACGCCGTGCCGAAATTCATCACGCCTTCCATCATGTTGGTCATCAGAAATGACACTCGCGGATCGAGCACCGGCCGGTTCTCGGATTTGAAATCCAGCACAATATCGCCGTTGGCGTTACGCACCGAATTGACCACGATCGGTGACAGGCGCACTCCGGCGTTGGCGAAGACGGTGTAGGCCGCCGCCATATCCATCGGCGTGGCATCGTACGCGCCCAGCGCCATGGCGGGCGTTGCTTTGACGGATGTAATCCCGGCTGCTTTCGCCAGGTTCGCCACTTTCTCGTAACCCACCTCCTCCGCCAGTTTGACGGTTGCGTTATTCAATGACATGGCCAGCGCGTAACGCGCGGTCACGTCGCCGTGGTATTCCTCTTTGTAATTGCGGGGCTCGTAAATCTGGTCGCCGTAGGCAAAAGTGCTCGGAGCGTCCGGCACCGTCGAGGCCGGAGTGAATACCGGGTTGGAGCCATCCAGCGCCGTGTTCATCGCCGCGGCGTAAACGAAGGGTTTGAAGATCGATCCCGTAGGACGCTTTGCGACCGCGTGATTCAACTGGCTGACGCCATAATTTCGTCCTCCCACCAGGGCCAGAACTTCACCAGTGTGAGGATCCATCACCACAATCGCTACCTGCGCCTGCGGTCCGGGCAGCACTTTCGTCTCGTACTTGTTCTTCCCAATCCGTGTCCGTTTCGTGCGCAGCTTGGTGACCTGGTCGTCGACCAGCTTCATTCCAGTTTCAACCGCCGCCGCAGCCGCTTTCTGCAAGTCAGGATCGATCGTCGAGTAGATTCGGTAGCCTTGGGTGTTCATCTGATGCTCGTCGAGTTTGCTGATTAGAGTCTCGCGTAGCAGGTCGACGAAGTAGGGCGCGTCGCTGGCTTCTACGTTGGGCGGCGCCAGTTTCAAGGCCGTGGCTTTGGCTTTCTCCGCTTCTGCCTGGCTGAGAGAGTGAGTTTCCACCATGCTGTCGAGCACCAGATTGCGGCGTTCGAGAGCGCGCTCAGGATGGCGGTAGGGCGACAGATAACTTGGCGCCTGAATGATCCCCGCGATCAGCGCCGCTTCAGCCGGAGTCACATCCTTCAGGTCTTTATTGAAATAGGCTTGCGACGCCTGCGCGAAGCCGCTGATCGTGAAGGAACCGCGCTGCCCCAGGTCGACGCGATTGGCATAGAACTCAAAGATCTGCTGCTTGCTGAGCTTCTGCTCCATCTCCAGCGCGATCAACATCTCCGATAATTTGCGCTTTACAGTTTTCTCCGGAGTCAGAAAGAACGCGCGGGAGAGTTGCATGGTGATGGTCGATCCGCCCTGCTCGTGGCGTCCGTGAATCACGTCGACCCACGTAGCTTCCGCGAGGCGCAGGAAATTTACGCCGCCGTGCTGGAAGAATCGCCGGTCTTCGATGGCCAAAACCGCATCCACCATCAGTTTTGGAATTTCGTCGTAGGTGACCAGTTGGCGCTTCGAACGCTGCCCCGCGTCAAACAGCGACGTGATCATCTGCGGTTCCAGTTCGTAGGCTGCTAGGTCGCCTGCTTTGCTGGTGATGCTTTCGACTTTTCCGCCGCGGACACGAATCAGGGCCGACTCAGGGCTGTGATAGGAGTCGGGGCCAGGCTTGATCTCGATGCCGCCTTCGAAAAGGCGGAAGCTGCCCATTGGCGATTTCCCATCTTGCTCGCTGTATCCGGCGCGGCGAAGTTGAGTGGCAATCTCCCTGGCTTCGATCTTCTCGCCGACCTGCACGGGATGCGCGATGGCGTAAATTCGGGCGGAATTTCCGAAGACCGGACCTTTGAACCGCTGGTCGATCATTCGTCCGAACTTCACGTAGTAGTAGGTGAG
This sequence comes from Terriglobia bacterium, assembly GCA_963795245.1. Taxonomy (GTDB): domain Bacteria; phylum Acidobacteriota; class Terriglobia; order Terriglobales; family Acidobacteriaceae; genus JAIQFF01. Next base: position 531,899 of record CAWCHA010000005.1, read on the forward strand.
GAACGATCCGCCAGCAGTGGCGAGCACCAGGAACACCACCAGGGCTGCCCGCAACAAAGGGTCACGGGTGAGCCATCCGGTTTTGCCAGTTTGCTTGCCTGTCGGAATCTTAAGTTTTATGGCCACAATTCGATGAAAGGACTTGCCGCTACGGGTTTAGACGACGGAATATGCACCTTCCGTTATCCGGGAGACGAACAAATCGCGGTCCCCGGTCAGACCGTCCCTGGTCAGGCCCAACGCGTTGTCCTCCTCGAATGCTTCGGATATTTCATTTTACCCTGCCGTCGCGTTCTTTTGAGGGGCCGACAGGTTGGCACTCTGATACTGGCCTGGAGCCGCTCATCGGCCGGCAAACGGAACGCATTTGTTCGAAACGCCATTGCGAATCAGGACTAGCCGCACGGCCTGGCAAACCAGAAACCACGAAGGACACGAAGGTTCACGAAGCAAAGCTTGAGCTCAGAACCTTCGTGATACTTCGTGTCCTTCGTGGTTCATACCTTTGTGGTTTCTGGCGGCAAGAAATGACGAACGCCTCCGGCCTCTAAAACACACCCTTATTGCGGGCGGAGGCATTGAAGTTCAGGTCCATCGGATAGAACGGCAGGTTTACGTGGACCACATACGCGGCTTCGATTTCGACCGACCCGGTGCCGACTACGCCGTTGCGCACGACTTTGATCTGTTCCTTGGTAATGGGAACATCCATGTCCTGAGCCTTCTTGAACACCTCATCACGAATGACGTCTTCAGTCTTGTTAGTGTAGGTGGTCATCTGCGACTCAGTCTTCAATGCGTCTTCAAACTGGTAGTTGGTAAAGAAAGGGGGCGCCAGCGTGGCCAGCAGGATGACCGAGGCCAATATGATGAGAATGCCAAAAACCATCTTCATTGCGCGCTCCGTTTCCGGTCGCGCGCAAAGTAAATACACTCAGGGCGCGGACCGAAGATTCTTTTCGAAATAGTCAGTGATTGTAGAAATGCTAGCATCCTGCATTTCACGAGTCGAGCGCCGAACTACTTCCACAGTACCTTCAGTAACCTTCTTTCCGACGGTGATTCTAAAGGGGATACCGACGAGATCGGCGTCCTTGAACTTGACGCCGGGGCGTTCGTCCCGGTCATCCAGTAAAACTTCGAATCCCGCTGTTTCCAGGCGCCCGGCGATGTCCACGGCAGTGCTTAGCAGGTTCTCGTCTCCGACATTGGTGGGCGTCACCACGATTTCGAACGGCGCAATCGCCGGCGGCAGCCAGAAGCCGTTTTCATCGTTATCCTGTTCGATCGCGGCGGTCAGGATACGTTCGATTCCGATGCCATAGCTGCCCATGATGGGCATGACTTCTTTGCCATTCTTGTCCAGAACCCGTGCGCCCATGGACTCCGTGTACTTGTATCCCAGCTTGAAGATGTGTCCAATCTCAACCGCCGTGTCGATCCGCAGCGCTCCGCCGCAACTCGGACATTCTTCTCCCGCGGTTACACTTCGCAGGTCAACGTAGCCCGTGGGCTGGAAATCGCGGCCCGGCGTGATGTTTTTCAGGTGGTAGTCCTCTTTATTCGCTCCCCCGATGAGGTTCGTGCGGCTTTCGAGAGCTTTATCTACAAATAAAAGGGGAAGGTCGACGTTCTTCGTGTCACGAGCCCATGCGATACCGATCGGTCCCAGAAATCCCGCCGGAGAATTAAACAGCTGCCGGATTTCCTCTTCCGTCATGGGACGGCTCTGCTTCCCACTCAAAACAGCCGCCAACTTGGTCTCGTTCATCTGATGATCGCCGCGCATCAGCAATACCACTGCGCGCGTGGACGTTTTACCGGTCTTGGCCTCCACATTTTCAACAGTCAGCGCCAGGGTCTTGATCTTGTTCTTCGGCGAGACGCCGAGAAATTTTGCGACGTCTTCAATCGTTTTCATTCCAGGCGTGTGCACTTCGAGAGGGTTGCCATCGCCTTCGGCCCTGAGGTCTTCCACGGCGGCCAGCTTCGATGTCGCCTTCTCCAGGTTCGCGGCGTATTTGCACTTTTCGCAACTGACGATCAGGTCTTCACCGGCCGGCGTCCGCACCATGAATTCGTGCGATTGCGAGCCGCCCATCGCGCCCGAATCCGCTTCGACGACCATGTACTTCAATCCGCAGCGATCAAAGATTCTGCAATATGTGTCGTAATGCTTCTGATAGGAAACATCCAGGCCGGCAGCGTCAATGTCGAAAGAATACGAATCCTTCATGAGAAACTGTCGCACCCGAAGCAGGCCCGCTTTAGGGCGAGGTTCGTCTCGGAACTTGCTCTGAATCTGGTACCAGATCTGGGGAAGCTGTTTGTAGCTGCGCAGTTCTTTGCGCGCGATCTCAGTCATGGCCTCTTCGTGCGTCATGCTTAGACACAGATCGGCGCCTTTACGGTCCTTTAGCCGGAACATGTTGTCGCCCATCACTGCCCAGCGACCGCTGGACTCCCACAGTTCCCGAGGATGAATCGCCGGCAGATAGAATTCCTGCCCGATCTTGTCCATCTCTTCGCGAACGATGTCCGTGATCTTGTTGAATGACCGTTGTCCCATGAAGAGATAGGAGTAAATCCCAGCAGCCATCTGTCGGATGTATCCCGCACGCACCAGAAACTTGTGACTGGCGACTTCAGCGTCCGCAGGAGCTTCGCGCAGAGTAGGAATAAAGAGTTGCGACCAACGATGCATAGTTAGGGTCCTGATGCAGGGAATTGATGATTGTAAATGATGAAAGCATCCGCGTAGGCCCGCACTCTTTCGTCGGGTCCGGCGAGCAAAGCTCGCCGGGCTGCGGAGCTTCGCTCCGCTGGGCGGGTGAGACTCCCGGCCCTTAGGTTCTGGCGGTCTTTGACTCGTCTCCGCCGCCAAGATAAAATCGCGCTAGTCCAATGGCCAAATCGCGTTACCACTACAACATCATGCTGAGGCCGGAACCGGAAGGTGGGTTTACCGCGAGCGTACCCGCATTGCCTGGTTGTGTTACTTATGGCCGCACGCTGGCAGAGGCACGAGCCATGGCGAAAGATGCGATTTCCGGCTATATCGAGAGCCTAAAAAAGCACAAGGAACCGATTCCCACCGACGACGAAACCCTGGTCGCTTCTCTCGATCTGGAGTACTCCCACTGAGAATTTGGCCTCCGGAGTTTAATAGAGTAGGGGGTAATCCGGTATGGCGAAGCTACCTGGCGTTCGACCGCGTGAAGTCGTCCGATTCCTCGAACAGAACGGCTTCATTCTTGACCGCACTTCGGGAAGCCATTTCGTCTTTCTTCACCCGGCCTCGAAACGCCGTGCGGTGGTGCCGAGGCATAACCGTGACATGCCCAAGGGAACTCTGCTCGCCTTGTTGAGGGAGGCAGGATTTACCAGGGAAGAAATGATTGCCTTCCTCTCAAACTAATCCACCAGGTGCTTCAAGATTTCCTTGCCCAGCTTCTGTGCCTCGCCAAAGAACTTCTGATATTCGACGAACAGACGATTCAGTTCCAGCGACTTCTCCGGGCCAAGTCGCTTCCGCAGAATCATGTCGCGCACGTGGACGGGGTTCGGCAGAGTAGCGTCTTCGCTGAGCTCTTCCAAGGCGGTCTTAGGATCGTAGTGATACATAGGTTCATTGTAGCGCCGGCGTCCCGCCGGCTGTCTGACGGACCTCTCGCCCGCCCATCTGGCCGGCCGGAGGCCGGCGCTACATCATCTCCGTTCCCCACAAGTCGTGGAGGTGGAGAATTCCCAACAAAATGTCGCCGTCCACCACTACCAGTGACGTAATCTTTTTTTCTTCCATCAGTGCCAGCGCCGTGGCCGCGAATTCGCTCGCGCCAATGGTTCGAGGCTTCATGGTCATGCACTCGCGCGCGGTCAGGTCCAACACATCCTTGCCACGCTTTTCCAGCAAGCGGCGCAGATCGCCATCGCTGATAACTCCAACCAGCCTCTGGTCATCGACCACGGTCGTCATACCCAGCTGCTTGCGCGACATTTCGTAAATCACATCCGGCATTCTGGTTTGCGCTGTAACCCTGGGCACGGCTTCTCCGCGATGCATCAGCGACTCAACCTTGGCCAGACGCTTGCCCAGCTTGCCGCCGGGATGCAGGTTAGCAAAGTCTTCTTCCTTGAAGCCGCGCTTCTCGGCGAGAGCCATCGCAAGTCCATCGCCCAGGGCCAGCATAGCCGTAGTCGATGCAGTCGGCGCCAGTCCGAGGCCGCAAGCCTCTTGCGCTACCGAGCAGTCCAGTGCAACGTCAGCAGCAGCCGCCAGCGTGGAAAGTTGGTGCAATGTTTGTGTGGTCGCGGGCGACCCGCCCGCGGCTTTTTCAAACACCGCATCCCCAGTCATGCTGATCAACGCCACCTGAAGCCGCTTAAGCGTCGCCAGCAACCGCAGAATCTCTTCCGTCTCGCCGCTAAGAGACAGCGCCAGTACCACATCCCCTCGCACCACCATGCCGAGATCCCCATGCACTGCGTCGACAGGATGCATAAACAGCGCAGGCGTTCCCGTGGAACTCAAAGTTGCCGCAATCTTGCGAGCAATGATGCCGCTCTTCCCCATGCCGGTAACTACCACCCGGCCGGTGCAGGAATAAATCAACTTGACGGCATCATCGAAGGCCACAGCCATCGGCCCCGCAATGCGGTCGGCCAAGGCGCGCAACGCCTCAGCCTCGATGCGAACGACGTTTTCGCCGATATGTTTCATGGAAGAAAAAGATGTTAGCAGAACAAGGCGGTCAGAGTTTCAAGGAAGCCTAAGGTGAATTCCGCTTTCCATCCACCTTTTGATGAGCGAGCAACTCGTTACTATTACCATTCGCGAACCTGTGCATCTTGCACTTCACCGTGCCGCCTGGAGCGAACGCCCACACCTCGTCATCGGGCTTTGGGTCGATAATTCGATATGACTCGTCGCCGAGATCTTCGGCCTGTACCGGTCGCCAGCACAGAGTCCCTTCCCGTAATAGCTCAACCAATATGGTCTGTATTTTCATCTCGAAGCCGTTCATACGAATTCCGGAACAGATAGCTGAAAGCTGGCAGCTGCTTTCAAAAATGATCATCCATACCCTGCACTCGTGCCGCCAGCCCTCTGGCCTGTATGGCACGATCCCAGGGGCCGGCTTGCCAGTTGTCTTTCTGCCGTTCGGGATGGATCCACGGCGGCAGCGTAATCGAAAGATTGAGCGCGATCGCAACAGCGTACGGCTCATAAAGCGAACGCAGATGAGAAAGCTTCTCCTCGAATGCAGCGCCTTCGCCCAGCTTTACACCGCGCTCTGCTAGTTTCTGGCGCAGCCTCTTCAGTTCCTCCTCCGGCAACCGGTCGGGTGAATTCGGATCGTATCGCGCATTCACGATTTGAGCCAGATCGACGACGGCGTGCCGCGCCATGGCAAAAGTGATCTTCGCCTGCTCATAACGCAATCCGTCAACGCCGGCGATCACCAGCGCGCTCGCATCCAGAATCGTGATCAGCGCCCCCAGCCATGATTGATTGTTGTGCTGCGATCGAAAAAAGCTCAGCGCGGGATAAGAGATATGGCTTTCCAGAACTTCTCGCCGCCCAGCGTTCCCAGTCTCTAAAGATCTGGTCCAGCACGGCCTGTTGCGGGCAGTTGCCAAAGCGCGACAACAATTCTGCCGCGGATGGCGGCGATCCGGCCCGCGCGTCCAGCAAAGAGATTTCAATTTCGCGCCGGGAAAATGACGAATAGATGGTCGGCAAATAACCAGTCACCACGCCGAGGAAACCGAAGCCCAGGCCCGATTCAAACACCGCTAGAACGCGTGCCAGACCGGAGTCGGGAATGATGTCGCCGTAACCGAGAGTGAAGAAAGTTTCACCGCTGTGATAGATCAGCAGCCCGAAAGTGAGAGGCTCGCCGCTGAGCCGGAGGTGTTCACCTACTCCGTATTGCAGTAGAGCGAAGCCGAAGATTAGCGACGTGGCCCACAAGATCAGCAGAAAAATCAGCGAGAGTGGTCCGAAGTAGCTCAGGAAATTCTCCCGCCGTGCCCGTGACGGAATGCGGTTCGCGATTGTTCGATACGGGATCCATGTGCGCCGGTAGAACCAACTGGTCAGACGGAAGCTGCGTTGAACCCTGCGAGGGAGCACAACAGTTTCGAACGCATCCAGCAGGATGGCCAGGATGGTTAAGATTCCGGCAATGGTGCAGACGATGTGCATCAGGCGATAACGTGAAAATGTGGGCGTGAGCGCCCCGCCAGTGCGGCAGCGCGAATGGCGTGGCGGTTTACAGGCATTTCGACGATCGGCACCTGCCACACGACCGCACAAGCGGGACGCTCGCGCCCACACATTACGTATAGCAGATTCAATGTGGGCTCACGCCGGCCTGGTCCGCTAGTCGTATCGATTTTCCCGAAGCGGCGGAGCGACGGGCCGCGTCGAGGATTTCGGCGACGATCACATTGGTTTCCAGGGAAGCAAGCGGCCCCGGCGCTGCTTCATTCAGAACGACGGCGCGCAGCAAGGACAACGAGTCATCATAAGGAGCAGGTACTGGCTTTGCTGGCATCGTCTGTTCCTCTCCGCCCTGGAGTCGCACTCGTACATCGTCGTGGCGGACCGTCATCACGTAGCCGGTCTGGCCGTACACTTCCATGTCTTTCCGGTCGAAAGGCCAGTTCCACGAGGGTTGCAGGATGGCCTGCGCCTTGGGATAGGTGAGGATGATGGTCGCCTCGTCGTCCACTCGCGGATAGATATCCGGCTTGATCTGTTGCGTGATCGCCGTAACGGTAATGGGCCGCTGCCCGTCCATGAGCCACGTCATTAGATCCGCCCCATAACAGCCAAAGTCATAGAGCGCTCCAGCGCCATCGAGTTTCGGGTCGTTAAGCCACGCGAAGAACTCCGGCCGGACATTGATTTCTTTCGGACCCTGATGACCGTCATGAACTACCACTTTGCGGATGTCGCCGATGGATCCGCCATGTGCCAGGTCATAGGCAGCGTAGTTGCTGCGGTAATACGACGTTTCGTAATTCACCAGCACCTGGATTTTGGCCTTGCGCGCAGCGTCCGCGATGGCGTGAGCATCTTCGGCGCTGACCGCCAGTGGCTTTTCCATCATGACCGGAACGCCATGGCGGGCGCATATCTCGACCACTTTGCGATGATCGTGAGTATTGGTGTATGCCAGGACCGCCTGCGGGTGGTTCTTCTGTAACATATCTTCGAGATCGCTAAACATCAGGCTCTCGGCAAGACCATACTGCGCTGCGTAATGGGCGACCACCTGCTGATCGGCCTCGACGATTCCGACGATCTGGATGTCCGAGCGATGCAGGGAGTGCTGGAAAAAGCCGTCGACATGTCCGTGGACCAATCCGGCGATCGCGATTTTTAGCGGCGCGGTTGTGACGGCGGTCTGTGCTCGCGAGTCTTTCAAGGTCGTGAATAAGAAAACCAGAAGGAATGCGAAGGGAAGATATTTCATGACGACCTCTACTATGCATCCACTGCGTGGTAGCGCAGGGCGGCATGTTATCAGACCGATAGGCGAATGTCCTTGGCTGTTGGATGGCTTGAGGCCTACGACCAAAGGCCAAGGTCCAAAAACCAGATCAAGGTTTTGCGTGCGCTGCCGTGAGCGCGTTCTGTATCGCCTGCAATTCTTTCAAGACTCCACGTAGCCTGGTTGACTCCAGCGCGTTGGCACCGTCGGATTTGGCTTCCTTCGGGTTATCGTGGACTTCCATGAACACTCCATCAACGCCGGATGCAACGGCAGCCCGCGCCAGCACTGGAATGAACTCGGGCTGTCCTCCGCTCACGGCGTGATCTCCATCCGCGGCGGACGACGGCAGTTGCACCGAGTGCGTAGCATCGAAGACGACCGGGACGAATTTGCGCATGATTGCCAGCGAGCGCATGTCCACTACCAGATTGTTGTAGCCAAAACTCGATCCGCGCTCGGTCACGAACACTTTGTCGTTTCCGGCAGTGCGGCATTTCTCCACGATGTGCCGCATGTCCGCGGGCGAGACGAACTGTCCCTTCTTGATGTTCACCACGCGATCGGTCATGGCCGCGGCGACCACCAGATCGGTCTGGCGGCAGAGGAATGCCGGAATCTGCAAAATGTCGGCTACCTCGGCCACCTTGGCGACGTCGGCTGTTTCATGTACGTCGGTGAGAATCGGCACGTGCACTTCGTCCTTCACTTTTTTCAGGATGCGGAGGCCTTCCACCAGGCCCGGTCCGCGATAGCTGCGAATGGAAGTGCGGTTGGCTTTGTCGTAGGACGCTTTGAAGATGAAAGGGAAGTTGAGTGCGCGGGTCACGCCCTTGATCACTTCTGCCATGAATAGCGCGTGCTTTTCACTTTCGATCACGCAGGGGCCGGCAATGAGGAAAAGATTCCCGGCGCCGATCCGCACATTATCGATTTGGAAGGAAGTGGTCAGTGTTAGTTTTCCAAATTCTTTTTGCCGCCGAGAACGCAGAGAGAATCATTTTAAGGGTTTCTCGGCGCTCTCGGCGGTGAAATGTCTTGCCGGTTAACTATCTTTTCCCAACTTTTTCTGGCCGATGAAACATCTCCACTTCCGAGGCTGCCTTGTCGGATCGCCGCTTCAGTCCATGTTCGTACGACGCGCCGATGAAAGTCTTGAACAGCGGATGCGGCTCCAGCGGCTTCGACTTGAATTCAGGATGGAACTGGCAGCCGATAAAGTGTGGATGATCCGGCAATTCCACCATCTCGACGTAAGTTCCATCTGGTGTTGAACCGGAAATTCGAAGGCCGCCCGCAGTCAATGTCTCTTCGTACTCGCGGTTGAATTCGTAGCGATGGCGATGACGCTCGCTGATTTCCGGTTTGCCGTAAATCTTGTACGCCAGGGTGTTGGGTTCAATTTTGCATGTCCATGCGCCCAGTCGCATGGTGCCGCCCAGTTCCTCGACGCCACGCAGTTCGCGCAGTTTGTAGATGACGCGATGCGGCGTAGCCGGATCGAACTCGCTGGAGTTAGCGTCGGCCAGTCCGCACACGTTTCGGGCAAACTCGATGCAGGCCGTCTGCATGCCCAGGCAGATGCCAAAATACGGCACCTTCTTTTCGCGCGCGTAGCGGATCGCCAGCAACATGCCCTCGATGCCGCGTTTGCCAAAACCACCCGGCACCAGCAACCCGTCGTAGTCGACCAGTTGTTCTTCGTAGGTGCGGTCTCCGGCTTCAAGCCCTTCCGCTTCGATCCAGTTCAGATTCAGTTTCAGGTTGTGCGCCAACGCGCCGTGAATCAAGCGCCTCTTTTAACGACTTGTAGGAATCTTCATACTCGACGTACTTGCCCACAATTCCGATCGTGACTTCGGCCTTTGGGTTGTAGACGCGGTGTACGATTTCTTCCCAGTCTTTGAGATCGCGATCCCTGGCTTCGAGTCGGAGATAACGCAGCACGAGGGAATCTACACCTTCGTGCGAGAACACCAGCGGCACTTCGTAGATCGAGGCAACGTCCTTGGCGGTGATGACTGCCTCCTCTTCCACGTTGCAGAAGAGTGCGATTTTCGACTTGATGTCTTTGGAAAGGAAGCGGTCGGTACGGCACAGCAGAATGTCGGGCTGGATTCCGATGCTGAGCAGTTCTTTCACCGAGTGCTGCGTGGGCTTGGTCTTAAGTTCCTGCGCGGCAGCGATGAACGGCACCAGTGTGACGTGCATGAACAAGTGTATGGTCGCGGCCCAGTTCCTGCCGCATCTGCCGGATGGCTTCCATAAACGGCAAAGATTCGATGTCACCCACCGTGCCGCCGATTTCGACGATGGCGACGTCCACATCCTGCGCCACTTTCTTCATCGCCGCCTTGATTTCATTAGTGACGTGTGGAATCACCTGCACGGTTTTGCCCAGATAGTCGCCGCGCCGCTCTTTGGCGATAATCTGTTCGTAAATGCGCCCTGTGGTCCAGTTGTTGTCGCGGGAAAGCTTGGCATGGGTGAAGCGTTCGTAGTGTCCGAGATCGAGATCGGTTTCCGCCCCGTCGTCGGTGACGAAGACCTCTCCGTGCTGGAAGGGCGACATGGTGCCCGGATCAACGTTGAGATAAGGATCGAACTTCATCAGGTTGACCTTCAGCCCGCGGCTTTCCAGCAGACAGCCCATCGAGGCTGCGGCCAGTCCCTTGCCCAATGAAGACACAACTCCCCCGGTCACAAAGATGTACTTTGCCGACATCGATTCCTCACCTTAAATTGTCTTTGAGATTTCGTGCAGGATGGGTGCACGACCAATTATGCCAGAAATGTTTTAGGGTGACCAGAAAGAAAAAACATCAACCACGAAGGACACGAAGAAAGCCTTCAGTCGTGGTCAGTCAGTGGCAGTAGTGGTCAGTTTGAAGGCCTGCCTCTAATGAACGGGTCATCCTGAGCTTGCGAAGGATCTGGCGAGGAGCGGATATGCAGTATGCCGCACTGATGGTGCACTACATGCGAGATCCTTCACGACTAAATTCGCTCAGGATGACGCCGAGTTGATTTTTTTCAAACTGAGCTGCTACCGACTCTTCGGTCTGAATCATCACTTGTCACTTTGCGTACAAATGATCCACGATTTTGAGGTCTGCATCGCGAACGCACTAGCCCTCGCGGAGTACACTGAGCATCATACTAACTAAGCATCACGGGGCTGCATCGAACTACTGGATCTTATGCTTCAGTTTTTTCGTTTGGCGATTGGCATTCTGGCAGGGACGATCCTGTTTCTTGCGACGATCACGTCCGCGCAGGCCCAGGAGCTCGCCAAGCGCCTCATCCTTACCGACGGCTCCTACCAGCTAGCCACCAGGTGGGAGCTAAAGGGCGATCGCGTGCGCTACCTGAGCGCAGAACGAAATGACTGGGAAGAAGTTCCCAAGTCGATGGTGGATTGGGCAGCCACCGACAAGTATGAGAAAGAGCGAGCCGCCGGCAAAGCGACTCCGGAGGCGGCGGCGCTAGACAAGGAACTGGAGGCGGAGCGGCAGGCCGACGAAGCCCGTTCTCCGCACGTCGCGCCTGGCCTGCGCTTACCCGACGACGGCGGAATCATCCTGCTCGACACCTTCCAGACTCAGCCCCAGCTCGTTGAACTGCAGCAAAGCAGCGGCGAGCTCAACAAGAATATGAAGGGCAACATCCTGCGATCCACCATCAATCCGATTGCGGGGTCAAAGCAGATTATCGAGCTGCCGGGACTGCACGCCAAAATTCAGGCGCATGTAACCGTCCCCGCGATCTATGTGAACCTGGAACAGCAGGACCAACTCAACAATGCATTGCAGATTGCCGAGAAAGCAAAACAGGAGCAGCTTCCCTGGGATCGCTTTCACATCGTGCGTCTGCAAAGCAACAACAAAGACAAGCGGATCGTCGGGGACATCAAAATTGCCGTTTACGGCAAAGTCAGCCAGGAACAGAAACTGGTCCCGACGACTGCCAGCAAACTCACCGGCGGATGGGTGAAAATAACTCCGTCGGGCGATCTCGAACCCGGAGAATATGCGGTGATCGAGCTACTGGGAAAAGAAGGAATGAATCTGTACGTATGGGACTTCGGCATCAACCCATCCGCCGGAGCGAACCAGACGGCGTGGACGCCCGACGCCTCCGCGGGCAAGCCTCTGCCCGACAAGCCAAAGGAGCTAGAGAAGAGGTAAACAAAGAGAAGAGGTAAACAAGACAAGAGGTAAACTGTTGACCCTCCTCACTGCTGCCGTTAAACTGGCCGTCGATTTTCTTGCCTTCAGGACTCGCCCTTGAAAGTTTATCGCTCCTCCTGCCAGCTTTTGGCTGACGTAGAACGGTTGCTCGCGGCCAATCGGCCCGACGTGCATCATTCTCCGTTGGAGGACGTGATCGACCTGCTTTGCCGCGGACGGCATTACGCGTGGTTGGGAATTTTCCTGGCTGTCGCGAACGGCTCCGGTTCTCCCGGTGAAGTTACACTTCCGGAAACGCGCTCCAAAATACTGGTTTCCATGAAGTTAGGTTCAAGAGAACTGGGCATATTAAGCGCTGAAGGCGATCACATTAGCGTACAAGACCGGATTCTGCTCGAATCAGTGGCCAATGCGCTGGCGCGCTTTCTGGCTGGGCGTGGACAATATCTGGTTCGCAGGGCCCGAACGAGAAGAACTGGGAACCGGGAACCGGGAACTGATAACTAAGAATTCGATCCTGAAATCCGATCATACGAACCGGTGCGAAGAATCTCGTGCAAAGAATCCGGTACTTAGAATCCGGGGCTTAGAATTAAGATCAAAGGCGGCGGACAAGAGTGTCCGCCCCACACGAACTAACCCAGCTTTGCGGTTTCTTCCTGAATTTGTTTCCAGGCTTTTTCGACATGTCGCGCGGTCGTATTCGTTTGGCCGACACACACCCTCAAGGTCAGCCGGTTGTTCAGCCGAGTGTGCGTGAGATAAAGCTTTCCGCTCTGATTGAGCCGGTCCATCAGGATCTGATTGGCCTCGTCTCCACCCTTGTGGCGGAAACAGACCAGGTTTAACGGCACCGGAGCAGCGATCTCGAAGCGTTCGTCGTTTCTTATCCAACCGGCAAACTGCTGCGCCAGCGCCACGTGTTCCCGAATATGATGCTGCAATCCCTCCACTCCATAGTGCCGGATCACGAACCACAACTTGAGCGCCCGGAAGCGCCGGCCAAGAGGAATTTGCCAGTCACGATAGTCAATGACCGCTCCGGTTTCGGTGGCCTTGTTGCGCAGGTATTCGGGAAGAACACTCAGGGTCTGGATAAGCGCCTTGCGATCGGCGACGTAGAAGCAATCGCAATCGAAATTCGTGAACATCCATTTATGTGGATTGAAGCAATAGCTGTCGGCAAATTCCACGCCGGCGTGGGTGTGGCGAAACTCGGGACAAAGCGCCGCGGTTCCAGACATTGCGGCATCCACATGCAGCCACAGATTGTTTTCGCGACAGATGCGGGCGATTTCAGGTACGGGGTCGATCGCATTCGAGGAGGTCGTACCGATCGAGGCGCACACAAAGAACGGTACCAGCCCCGCAGCGCGGTCCCGAGCGATCTGCTGCGCCAGAGCCTGGGGAAGCATGGCGAAAGCATCGTCGACTTCGACAACGCGGAGATTGTCGCGCCCGATGCCCGCAATTTGCGCGCTTTTCTCCAGTGAAGAATGTGCTTGCGACGACGTGTAGGCCACCAGCTTGCCATCGCACCCGGCGCGGTTGCTGGCAAAGTTCGTCGCCCGTTCCCGGGCCGCCAGCAGCGCGCACAATGACGCGCTCGAAGCCGTGTCCTGGATGACTCCGCCTCCGCTGCCGGTGGAGAGAAATTTGTGTGGCAATCCGAGCATGTGGACCAGCCAGTCCAGCACATGAGTTTCGAGTTCAGTGCATGCCGGGCTGGTGGCCCAAAGCATTCCCTGAACCCCGAGCCCCGACGAAAGCAAATCGCCGAGAATCGCCGGGCCGGAGGCATTCGAAGGAAAATAGGCGAAGAAATTCGGCGATTGCCAGTGCGTGACGCCGGGGAGGATCAGCTTCTCGATATCGGCCAGAATCGCCGGAAATGACTCGCCCTTCGCCGGAGGATCGGCGGGCAGGGAGACTCGAATCTGTCCCGGCTCAACCTGCGAAAGCACAGGGTATGACTCGATGCGGGCATAGTAGTCGGCGATCCAGTCCACCACGGCATGACCGTGGCGACGGAATTCGTCGGGCGTCATGTGAAAAGTCTTCTCGCTACCCATTCAGTCTCCGAACGAAATTGTCATCCTGAGTCGGCCCATTTCGCTCGCGAATAGGCCAACGAAGTCGAAGGACTCCTTGAGCTTATCGTAATAGTACTTAGACAAGAGCATCACAGAGCTGGGGAGCTTATAAGGGTCCTTCGACGCCGCATCGGCTTCGCTCAGCGAAGCCGATACTTCTCTCAGGGATGACTCACCTCAGTTGCCCGTAATACACCCGCGTGTCGTACTCGAAGGCCAACCGATCGCCGACACGATACTCATCAAACATTCGCCGTAGCTCGTGGAGCATCGGTTCATAGCGTGAATCGCCAGCCAGCGGGGTGTAGGAAGACGAAAGCAAACGTCCTTCCAGTGCTGGATAGTCGAGCTCCTGTCGACAGTCAAACATCCGGACTTGAAACCGGGCGGGCGAGAAGAAAGTCTCGATCTGTTCGGTGGTGCGCTCCGACCGCACATTCTGATAATCGGTGCCGTACTCTATCAGCAATTTCTCGTACGCCCTTAGAAACGCAGTGGAATCCGTTCTGCGCTCGTTCCAGAGCAGAACCGTCCACGCTCCGGGTTTGCCGATGCGGATAAACTCGCGTCGGGCTTTTTCGCGATCAAACCAGTGGGCGGCCTGGGCGGCGGTCACAAGGTCCACGCTTTGGCCGGCGAGGGTGGTCGCCTCCGCCGTTCCCGCGACACTGGTGAAATGAGAACTTTGGCGCAACAATTCTTCCGCCGCCTGGCGCATCTCGGCATTCGGTTCCACACCGAAGACGTGGTTTCCGTTCTCCAATAACATTCGCGTGAAAATGCCGGTGCCCGAGGCAATATCGGCGATGACGGATGCGCCGGTGAGACCGCATTCGGCTTTCAGCAGATCAAGAACGGCAGCCGGATAGCTGGGCCGGATAGCGAACATAATTTCCTACTCGCAAGGAAAAGCGCTGAGTCGAATTTTCCACGGCCATGAAAACAGTTTAACGCCGAGGAACCACCACAGACCACGTGGGAACAAGCGCCCTCGGTTGTCCGGCGGAGCAAGGCTCCGCGTTTTTCTTTCTTGCGAGCCGTAACCGGCTCTTCGAGCTGTAAATATGACCCGCTAAAATCTGTCGAGCCTGGCTCGACCGGACAATCGAGGGCGGTTGTCCCCACGTGGTCTGTGGTGATCCGAAATGCTATTCGCTCAAACCCTTCTAAATTGTTAAATTAGAGTCTTATGCGCCTCGTCATTAAAGTTGGCACCAGTCTGATTGCGCCCGGCGGCCGCATCGACACTTTGCGCATGCGGGCACTGGTTGACCAGCTGGATCTTTCTAAAAATGAGTATCTGATCGTCAGCTCGGGGGCGATCGCTTCCGGCATGGCCCACCTGGGTCTTGAGGAACGGCCGACCACGGTGCCCCTCATGCAGGCTTGCGCGGCGGTTGGACAAAGCCTGCTG
Source organism: Terriglobia bacterium (assembly GCA_963795245.1). Taxonomy (GTDB): domain Bacteria; phylum Acidobacteriota; class Terriglobia; order Terriglobales; family Acidobacteriaceae; genus JAIQFF01. Next base: position 547,098 of record CAWCHA010000005.1, read on the forward strand.
ATGCACACCTATGAGCAGCTTTTTTTTGGCAAGAAAATCGTGGCCCAACTGCTGCTATCGAGCGACGACTTCACTTCGCCGGTCCGGTATCGCAACTTGCAGAATGCATTGCAGGAATTGCTGCGACTCGGAGTGGTTCCAGTGGTGAATGAGAATGACAGCGTGTCGGTGCGCGAACTGGTTGGTGCGTTTGGCGACAACGACGAGCTTTCCGCCATGCTGGCCACCACGGTCAAGGCCGACTGGCTGGTGCTGCTTACGGATGTTGACGGATTCTACTTTCCCAACGGAAAGCGTCCCCGGCTGCTTCGCACCGTACGCAAACTGACCGCCGAGATGGAAGAGATGTGCAACAGCAAGGGCAAGCTGGGGACGGGAGGGATGCGCTCCAAGCTGCGGGCCGCCAAGGTAGCGAGCGAGGCCGGGGCGAGCGTAGTCATTGCCAACGGACGAGCCGAGCAGGTTATTCCGCTGGCCATGGATCGCAAGATCGGAACTTATTTTCCGCCGCACAAGAATAGAAAAGGTTCGTTCAATGGCAACTAGCGTCCAAACTCAAAGATCGACGCGAGACAAGCTTCTGCGGGCGCGGAAGGCCGCGACTCAACTGGCGCAGCTGACCACGGCAGAGCGGAATGGCGTTCTCTTGGCCATGGCGGACGCCCTCGCAGCCAACGTCCCCAGCATTCTTGCGGCGAACCAAAAAGACCTGGACTCTTCCGGACTGGCCGGAGCCATGCGCGACCGCCTGCTGCTGACCCCTGAGCGTATCGCGGGCATGGTGGCGGGTGTCCGAGAGGTGGCAAGCCTTTCTGATCCCGTCGGTGAAACCATTGCGGAGTGGACGCGGCCGAACGGTCTTCGTATCCGCAAGGTGCGTGTGCCGTTGGGCGTTGTGGGTATCATTTACGAATCGCGCCCGAACGTGACCGTGGACTGCGCTTCCCTCGTCTTGAAGACGGGGAATGCCATTATCCTGCGCGGCGGCAAGGAAGCGGTCCACAGCAATCAGCAGTTGGTCGAAATCCTGAATCAGGTGGCGGGCGTTCCCGAAGGCGCGATCGAGCTGCTGGATTCGAGCACGCGTGATTCAGTGCACGAACTGATTAAAGCGCGCGGCCTGGTGGACGTTCTGATTCCGCGCGGAGGGCCGGGCCTGATTTCGCTGGTGGCAGACAACGCGACTGTGCCTGTAATCGAAACCGGAGCGGGGAACTGCCACGTTTTCGTCGACGAGTCCGCCGATTTCGAAATGGCGGACGAAATTGTGATCAACGCGAAGACTCAGCGCCCTTCGGTTTGTAACGCGGCCGAGAAGCTGCTGGTGCACGAGCGCATCGCCGCCGAGTACGTTCCACGCATTGTAAGAAAATTGCTGAACCATGGCGTCGAAGTCCGAGGGGACGATGAAACTCTGCGCTTGGCCGACGGAATGAATGTTCGGCCCGCTGAAGCGCCGGACTGGGGCGAAGAATATCTGCGGCTGTGCATCGCCATCCGGATCGTGCCCAGTATCGAGGACGCGATTGACCACATCAACCGCCATTCCACGAAGAATTCTGAAGCGATCGTGACCCGCGATGAAACTCGGGCACACCTCTTTCAGCGGCTGGTGGATTCGGCCGTGGTTTACTGGAACGCTTCAACCCGTTTTTCCGACGGAGGCGAATTCGGCTTCGGCGCGGAGATGGGCATCAGCACGCAAAAGCTGCATTGCCGTGGCCCGTTCGCCCTGGCTGAATTGACCTCGGCAAAGTACGAAGTGACCGGTAACGGACAAATAAGATTTTGATCTGCCCGTGTGGGGCGGACACTTCTGTCCGCCGCCTTTGACTTTGGGTAAGTCTGGGCAGGATGAAACATTAAGGTCAAAAGGAAATTAAGGTCAAAAGCGGCGGGCAAGAGTGTCTGCCCCACACTTGAATGAGGTGAAGACGTTGTTGCAGGCCGGTGACATCTCGCCCGATTTCAAAGTTCCGGTTCTGATCGGGGGCGTGAGGAAAGAGTTCCGCCTGTCTGAACACCGTGGCAAGCGCAATCTGGTGCTGGCTTTTTATCCCGCAAACTGGGACCCGATCAGCACCCGGCAGCTGGTGAATTACCAGGTGGAGCGGGAGAAGTTTCAGGCGCGGCAGGCTGAAGTGCTCGGCATCAGCGTCGATTCGATCATGAATACCACTTCATGGGAGCGCGAAATTGGTCCTTTTGATTTCTGGCTGGGCAGCGATTTCTGGCCTCACGGAGAAGTCAGCCGTCGCTACGGACTGTTTAGGGAATCTGAGCCCTTCAAAGGAGCCAGTGATCGCGCAATCTTTGTGGTCGACAGGTCGGGTAAAATCCGTTTCGCAAAAACGTACCCCCTGGACCAACTTCCGGATCTCGAAGAAACTTTTGATGCGTTGCGCGAGCTGGCAAAAACCTAACCGAGCGGGCAGTGCTGTCCCCGTCTCAGGAGCAAGATGAAAGTTATCTCCGCGACTGTCGTCCTTTCAATTATTTTTTCCATTTTGTTGCTGGCCCACGTAAGTGGAAACTCGCAGCCCGCGAACGACACACCAGCGGTTCCGATTTTCGGGTTTAGGAACTCCGCAGCCCAGAACGCCGTGGAAACCCGCTTTCTGGCGGTGCCTGATCCGAAGCTAGCCGAAGAGCACCTGCGCATCCTGACCCAGGCGCCGCACATGGCTGGCACCATCGAAGACAAGGCCACGGCCGATTACGTGGCCCGGAAATTTCGTGATGCCGGCCTCGAGACTGAAATTGTCGAATACCGCGTCTGGATGAACTATCCCGAGGAAATCAGCGTCGACATGACCGCGCCCGCGGGGGTCGCCATGCACGGTCCCACGCGCGAGCGGGTCAGCGCCGATCCTTTTCAAGACGATCCCCGCGTCGTAATGCCTTTCAACAGCATGTCGCCTTCCGGCGATGCCGAAGCGGAAGTGGTGTACGCGAATTATGGATCACCCGACGATTTTCAAAAGCTCGAGCAATTGAAAATCGACGTGCGCGGCAAAATTGTTTTAGTCCGCTACGGGCAAAATTTTCGTGGAGTAAAAGCGTTTGTCGCGCAGGAGCACGGAGCGGCGGGCGTCCTCATCTACTCCGATCCCGCGGACGATGGCTGGCGTCTGGGGGATAAATATCCGCAGGGACCGTGGCGTCCCGACACCGGCGTGCAGCGCGGTTCGATCGGATACATGTTCCAGTTTCCTGGCGATCCCACCACCCCGGGAATCGCTTCCGTGCCAGATCTGCCCGATTCCAAACGCACGCCTCCGGAACGATCGGCACAGTTACCGAGGATTCCGGCGATGCCGATCTCATACGCGGATGCGTGGCCGATCCTTGAACATCTGGGCGGTCCGGATTCGCCTCGCGATTGGCAAGGGTCGTTGCCTTTCACTTACCACGTCGGCCCGGGGCCCACGAAAGTGAAGATTCACCTCAAACAGGACTACCAGTTCCGCACCATCTGGGACGTGATCGGCCGCATTCGCGGCAGTGAACTGCCTGACGAATGGGTGATAGCGGGGAATCATCGCGATGCCTGGGTCTATGGCGCAGTCGATCCCAACAGCGGAACCGCGGCCATGCTGGAATCAGTGCACGGTATCGGCGAACTTCTAAAATCTGGCTGGAAGCCGAAGCGCAGCATGGTTATCGCCAGCTGGGATGGAGAAGAAGAAGGTCTAATCGGCTCGACCGAATGGGGGGAGCAGCACGAAACCGAACTGGCCAACGCGGTCGCTTACTTCAATATGGACGTAGCGGTCTCGGGATCGAAGTTCGGTGCGTCGTCGGTACCTACGCTCAAGCAGTTTATCCGCGACGTGACGCGGTTTGTTCCCAGCCCGAAGGGCGGCACGGTGTATGACGATTGGCGAAAGAGCAGCCAGACAGGCGCGGATACGGCACGAAGACCAACCGCGGATATTGGCGGCGCCGAGCGCCTTCCCGCAGCCGGGAACTCCGATGTGCCCGTAGGGGACCTGGGCAGCGGTTCGGATTACACCGTATTCCTCCAGCATCTGGGAGTGCCGTCGTCTGATGTGAGTTCGAGCGGGTCCTACGGTGTTTACCATTCCGTCTTCGATAACTTCAACTGGTTTAAGAAATTTGGCGATCCGGATTTTGTCTACGTGCAGGAGATGGCCCGTGTATTCGGGCTGGAAGCGATCCGCATGTCCGATGCGGACGTGCTGCCGTACGACTACGAGCAATATGGCAGCGAAATCGCCGCTTATGTCGATGCCGCGCGCAGGAAGTCCGACGCCATGTTCGGCGGTCAACATCCCAACTTTGCCGATGCGATTCGCGCCGCTCATCAGTTTGAGCAGGCGGGAGCCAGGATTCGGCGCAGGCAGGAAAATCCCGGTAATGGTGCGGCGCGGCTCAACCAGGCTCTGCGTCAGGCGGAACGCGCGTTGCTGATTCCAGAAGGACTGCCCAATCGGCCCTGGTTCCGACATGCCATCTATGCGCCAGGACAGTACACGGGCTACGCGGCGGTGGTGATTCCCGGCGTGAACGAAGCCATCGACAAGCATGATCTGGAGCGGACACGGCAGCAGATTGCGTTGCTGGCCGAGGCGTTGAATCGCTCCACGAAAACTTTGGAGGATTATCGCTAGTGTCGCCGGGCAATACTGTTGAACAAGTTCTCAGAACCTTGCCCTCAGCGGCGGGGGCGACTTTTCTTGCGCTTTTCCCGATCGTGAATCCCTTTGGCGGGGTGCCGCTGTTTTTTGCCCTGACCTCCGATTTCTCCAATGCCGAGCGTAACCGGATGGCGCTGAAGACTGCCATGTATGTTTTTGGCATTCTGGTCGTCTTCATGTTCTTTGGCCGCTTTGTGCTGAACTTCTTTGGAATCTCACTACCGGTCCTGCAGATTGCCGGAGGACTCATTGTGGCCCACACGGCCTGGGGCATGGTCACGGCTTCCACCCGAATTACTCCGGCGGAGAGCGACGAGGCCGCCGAGAAGACCGACATTTCCTTAACGCCGATGGCCATGCCCATGCTTTCAGGTCCTGGTTCGATCGGTGTAGTCATGGGTCTGGCGGCCAACGCGGCCAGTATGACGACTTATCTGGGCATTCTGATCGGGATCACAGCTCTGGCTCTCAGCGTCTACTTGTTTCTGCGACTGGGAGGGCCGCTGGTCGCGAAGTTAGGGCCTGGGGCGGTTGCCGGCATTACCAGAATTTTCGGCTTTCTTATCTTCGCGGTCGCCGTGCAGTTGGTCTGGGACGGCGCAGCCGAATTCGGAAAGTAGCACGAACCGCGTGGGGACAACCGAGGGCGGTTGTCCCCACATGACCTCAGACGACTACTTCAGGCTGACCAGCTTGTCCACCAGTTCCGAGTAATCTTTCTTCTCCAGCCCGTGTTCCTTCTTATTGTATTCATCCACTTTGCTGGAATAATTCATCGAGCAGAACTTCGGGCCGCACATGGAGCAGAACGCCGCTTCTTTGTAGTAATCGTCCGGCAGGGTTTCATCGTGCATGGAACGCGCCGTCTCGGGATCGAGCGATAGCGCGAACTGTTTTTCCCAATCGAACTTATAGCGGGCATAGCTGAGCGCGTCGTCGCGGTCCTGTGCTCCCGGACGATGCCGGGCGATATCGGCCGCATGCGCGGCGATCTTGTAGGCGATGATGCCGTCTTTCACATCCTTCTCGTTGGGCAATCCGAGGTGCTCTTTGGGCGTGACGTAGCACAGCATCGCCGCGCCGTGCCAACCGATCATGGCCGCCCCGATCGCGGAGGTAATGTGATCGTAGCCGGGGGCGATGTCAGTGACCAGCGGTCCCAGCGTGTAGAACGGCGCTTCGTAGCAAAGCTCTTTTTCCTTATCTACCTGCTCTTTGATCTTGTCCAGCGGCACGTGGCCCGGACCTTCGATCATGACCTGAACGTCGTACTCCCAGGCTTTCTTAGTGAGTTCGCCCAGCGTCTTGAGTTCGGAAAATTGGGCTTCGTCGCTGGCGTCGGCGATGCAGCCGGGTCGCAAGCCATCGCCCAGGGAGAACGAAACATCGTGCTTGGCGAAAATCTTGCAGATGTCGTCATAGCATTCATACAGAAAATTCTGCTTGTGATGATGCGCCATCCACTGCGCCAGAATCGCGCCGCCACGGCTGACAATACCGGTGATGCGCTTCGAAACCATCGGCAGATACTGGATCAGGACGCCGGCATGGATCGTCATGTAGTCCACGCCTTGTTCGGCCTGCTCTTCGATCACTTCGAGCATCACGTTCTTGTTCAGATCTTCGATCCGCTTAACGCGCGAGATGGCTTCGTAAATCGGCACCGTGCCGATCGGCACCGGCGAGTGGCGCAGAATTGCTTCGCGAATTTCATGGATATTGCCGCCGGTCGAAAGGTCCATGACGGTATCGGCGCCGAAGTGCACCGAGGTGTGCAGCTTCTTGAGTTCTTCGTCGATGTTTGAAGTCACGGCCGAATTGCCGATATTGGAATTGATCTTGCACAGCGAGGCCACGCCGATGCACATGGGTTCTAGTTCGGGGTGGTTAATGTTGGCGGGAATAATCATCCGCCCGCGGGCGACTTCGTCACGCACCAGTTCAGGGGTTAGCTTCTCGCGATGTGCGATGTAAGCCATCTCGTCCGTGATCTCACCCTTGCGTGCATACCGCATCTGGGAGAAATTCCCGTCGGTGTTGCCGGCCTTACGATTTGCGATCCATTCCGCCCTGGGTTTGGGAACACTGTTTCCATTACTTCCGTTGGATGAGGTCATTTTGAGCCAATTTTTCCTTTAAGTCCTGACTAAAGATTATACGCCGCGTGGATTGATGAGGGTTTGAAAGGCAGAAAAATCATAACTGCACAGAGCGCAAAGCAGACATTGCAGGGCTTTTCTTCGCGAACTTTGCGAAATTTCTTTGCGGACTTTGCGGTAATCTTTTTACCTTGAGCCATCACGTAACATTTTGTCAGGTCGTCCGTCTAAGCACGAGGCCCTAAAATCGACGCTCGAACTCACGAGGTTTTCATGCGTTCACGATATTTTTTACCGGTATTTCTCGTACTTCTAACGGCTGCCAGTTTCGGTCAGGCCGCCCATGTCGACGCCATCGACAAGAGCGCCGATCCGTGCCAGGACTTCTACCAGTACGCCTGCGGCAACTGGCTGAAGTCTGCCGAAATCCCCGCCGACCAGACGTCCTGGTCGAGCTTCGTGGACATCCGTGAAAGAAATGCGCTGATCCTGCGCGAAATTTTGGAAAAATCTTCGGCTGTCGATGCCGGGCGGGATGCTATCGCGCAGAAGATTGGCGATTATTACGGTTCCTGCATCGACGAAAAAGCGGTCGACGCCAAAGGCATAACGCCACTAAAGCCGGAACTGGAGCGCATCGCCAATACCAAAGACAAAGGGAACCTGATCGACGCCATCGCGCGGGTTCAAATGCTCGGGCCCAATCCACTGTTCAACTTTTATTCTTCCTCTGACCTGCACAGCGCCAACGACGTGATCGCCTACATTGACCAGGGAGGTTTGTCGCTGCCCGACCGCGACTATTACCTCAAAGACGATCCCAAGATGGTGGCCGCCCGGAAGAGCTTTATCGAATATGCCACTCAATTGTTTACGCTGACCGGGCAATCTCCGAAGCAGGCCGAAGAGTCGGCGCAGTCTGTCCTGCGCATTGAGACCGCTCTGGCCAAGGCTTCCATGGACCGCACCGCGCGCCGTGATCCCAAGACCCGCGATCACAAAATGACTCTCGTGGAAGCCGAAGCTCTGGCTCCTAATTTCCATCTCGACCGCTTTTTCGCGGCAATGGACACGCCGAAGTTTTCCACGCTGAACGTCACCAATCCGGAGTTTTTCAAACAGGTCAACAGCGTCCTGGATACCGAGTCTCTCGGGGCGCTGCGAACGTATGTGAGCTGGCATCTTCTCGATGGCAGCGCTTCCTGGCTCTCTCAGCCCTTCGTGGACGCCGAGTTCAAGATGCAAAAGGCGCTGACTGGACAATCCGAGATCAAGCCGCGCTGGAAGCGCTGCGTGACCGCCACCGACGGAGCCCTGGGCGAGGCACTGGGCCAGCGCTACGTCGACCAGGCGTTCGGCGCCGACGGCAAACAGCGCATGCTGAAAATGGTGGATGCGCTCGAGAAGAGTCTGGATCAGGACATCCGCACCCTGCCCTGGATGACCGAAGAAACCAAGAAGCAGGCGAAAGTGAAGCTGGACGCCATTCGCAACAAGATCGGCTATCCCGATGTCTGGCGCGATTACAGTTCGCTCAAGATTGTGCGCGGCGACCTGTTGGGGAATTTCCAGCGCGCCAACGAGTTTGAAGCGCGCCGCCAGATTGCCAAGATCGGCAAGCCCCTGGACCGGAACGAATGGGGCATGACGCCGCCGACGGTGAACGCTTACTACAGTCCGCCGCGGAATGAAATTGTTTTTCCAGCGGGAATTTTGCAGACGCCGTTCTTTGACAAACAGGCTGACGACGCCACGAACTTCGGCGGCATCGGCATCGTGATCGGTCATGAATTGACGCATGGCTTCGACGACCAGGGCCGGAAGTTCGATCCCCAGGGCAACCTGCGCGACTGGTGGACCGCCGAAGACGGTACCGAATTCGAAAAACGCGCCAGTTGCGTCGCCGACGAGTACAGCAGTTTTATCGCAGTCGACGACCTCAAGCTGAACGGCAAGCTGACCCTGGGTGAAAACACAGCCGACAACGGCGGCGCGCGGGTTGCGCTGATGGCGTTGCAGCAGATGATGGCGGGCGGCGCTTCAGCGCAGTCCACCAGCGAATACACCCCAGACCAGCGCTTCTTCTTGGGATACGGCCGAGCCTGGTGTGAAAAGCGGCGTCCGGAGTTCTCCCGGATGCTGGTCAGCGTCGATCCGCACTCACCTGGAAAGTATCGCGTGAACGGCGTAGTGCAGAACATGCCCGAGTTCCAGAAGGCATTCAACTGCAAAGCCGGCCAACCCATGGTCAGGGAGAACGCCTGCCGTGTCTGGTAAATGTGTGCGCGAGCGGCTCGCTCGTGCGGCATCACCACGAACGGGGAAGTCTCTTAACAACTGTCGAGCCGCGCTCGACTGGGCGGACGAGGCGTCCGCCCCTATGTGGGTCGTGGTGATCTGATAACGCCGGTGTTCTGGTAGCGCCGGCCTCTGGCCGGCCCGATGGGCGGGCGGGACGCCCGCCAGACAGCCAGCGCCACGACGGCCTCAGTCCCACCGGTTCGTAGCCAAAAAAAGACGAAAGGCGCGGACAGGAGGTCCGCCCCCACCACCGTTATCTTGTGCCTGCCGCACTCTGCGATGTACCTACAGCAGTTGCCGACGTGATCTGATAATCCTGATAGTCGATGCTGAAGTTGGCGTGTCCGCCCAGCCGAATCGAACTGTTGCTGCGATTGGACAAAGGCAGCCAGAAATCCCCGACTTTTCGGTAGACCTGTTCGATCTTGGTTTCCTTCATCCAGAACGAGGGATTTTTGGCCGGCTCGCCTTCAATCCGTGCCACCGCAAAATCGTTTGCATTCACCCAGATTCGTCCCCGGTATAAGAGCTTGTCGTTGGTTCGCGGCTCGACGGAAAGAATGTAAGAAGGGCCGGTCGGTGTCGTTTCATACCCCGCCATCGCAAAAGTGTAATTGTCGTTGTTGAGAGCGATCCGGCGCTGGTAATCCTCGGTGGTGGCTTCTTTCTCGCTGTCCAACATCCGCTGGAACACCCGGTCGATCAGCAACTGGGACCCTTTTTGCGAGCGGATGGTGAATTCCTTGGTCGCCGGAGAGCGGTACTTCACGTCCACGACCATCTCCGCGCTTCGCGAGCCGGGGAAGCCGTGATATTCCAGACGGTAAATGCGGGTGCTTTGGTAGGCTCCGAGGGCCTGGGAACGTTCCAGATTTTTCCGCACCATCCGAGCCACAACTTGTTCCGCGCTGAGTCCGGCACGAGAGTTCAATGCAACCGGGGCGGAGGGTTGCGCACTCGCGGTTTGAAGTACGCCAAGTACGGTGACGAACGCCAGAACGAATGTCGAGGATTGGACAGATGACTTCATGAACAGGCCTGATCGTCTCACGATAAAGGGAAGACGGCTGGAAAAAGTGTTCAATTTTGAACAATTTTCCCCGGCCTTCTAGGCGTCAGGTGGGCGCCTAGAGGCCGCCCACCGCCTTGAAGCCCCTTCGACGCTGCTCGCTGTAGCGGTGCAAAGCATCGTTGATAATGGGATAGGCTTCGGCCGCGGGCGAGATCTCGTCCACTTCCACGGCTTTGCCCTCCAGTTGCTTGTAATCCTGAAAGAAGCGCCTCAGCATCAATGAACGATGCGGTGGCATGTCCCGGGCTTCACGATATGTGTTGAATTCCGGGTCCTGGGTAGCAACCGCGATGATTTTGTGGTCCTTCTTCCCGGTATCGATCATGGTCATCAGGCCGATGGTGCGGGCGTGGATAAGAGTCAGGGGGACGACAGCCTCCTGGCATAGAACCAGCACATCGAGAGGATCGTCATCCTCGGCAAGGGTCTGGGGAATAAAGCCGTAGTTCGCAGGATAGTAAACCGCCGAGTAGAGAACGCGATCCAGCTTGATCATTCCACTGGCTTTATCGAGCTCGTACTTTACGCTCGATCCGAAAGGGATTTCGACAATGGTGTAAAACTCCTGCGGCAATTTGTCGCCGGGGGTGACGTCGTGCCAGGGATGGATCATCAGACCTCGCTGAAAATTGAAGAACCGTTCGTATTATAAATGGCCGTGCGGTGGCGATTTCTTTAATCAACGCCATCCTGAAGGGCGCTCGCCCGAAGGATCTCGCGCGGATCCTCTCAACCGCCAGCCGGTGTATGATTCGCTGCGCGCCAGATCTTTTGCAAGCTCAGAATGACCCCGTCGAAAGAGTGGACAGAGCGTCCACGCCAGGTATCGGCCATTCGGGCATCTTGACCGCGAACACCCGCGGGAATAGAGTCGAAGTGTTTATGTCGAACCAGGCGCGAACCTATTTGAAGTTTAGTGGTGCGGTTGTGGTAATTCTGCTCTCGCTCGGATATCTGGCTTACACCGGCGTGCAGGAGAGCAAGAGCTACTACGTCACCATCAAGGAATTGCGGGGACTGGGCGACACCGCCTATACCAGACATTTGCGCGTTGCCGGCAATGTGCAGCCGGGATCGATCAAGCGGACTGGCACCCGCGTCGAATTTGCGCTGGTAGAAAACGATCAGCTACTGCCCGTCGTCTACACCGGAACGGAAGCGCCTCCGGACACTTTCAAAGACAATTCGCAGGCCTTGGCCGACGGCAATTTCGGCCGCGATGGCGTCTTTCATGCCAAGCAGCTTCAGGCCAAATGCGCCTCGAAGTATGCTCCCCAGCAGACAGGCCAACCGGCGGCCAGCACCGCCATGTCCAACTAGTCGCTAATCTCAACCGAACGTAATTTTCAACCGACCGTAAATCTCAATTGAGCCACGTAGACCCGGACGCCCTCGTCCGGGCAGGGGAGCAAAGCTCGCCGCGGGGTTAATTTTCAAAGAGAGCCGGCGAAGGGACATCTGCAATCGGTTACGGAGCTCCGCTGGGCGGGTGAGGCACCCGCCCTACGCGTGTCGTTCTGGCCCTCGACTTCATATCTGCCTTCGGCTATCTTCCATTACGCATGGACGTACCTCCTATCGTCGCGCTCAACGACGTAGTCAAGCAATTCGGTCGCTTTGCGGCGCTCCGCGGCGTCAGTGCGGAATTTGCTCCCGGACGCCTTTACGCCATCGTGGGCGATAACGGAGCAGGGAAGACAACGCTCTTGCGCATGCTGGCCGGCCTGTCACAACCCACCCGAGGAGGCATGTCAATTCTGGGGGCGGCCGACGTGCGATCTGTATGCCACCAATTGGGATACATGGCGCATCCCTCGCTTCTGTACGACGAAATGAGCGGGATGGAAAATCTGCGCTATTTTGGCCGGCTTTACGGGATCAGCGACGACTCGATGGCCACAGCGAACATTGCGGCTGTCGGTCTCGATCCCGCGCTGGCGCGCCCGGTGGCGCAATATTCACAAGGCATGCGCCAGAGGCTGTCGCTGGCGCGAGCCTTGCTGAACAATCCCAAACTCCTGTTGCTGGACGAGCCTTTTTCCAACGTCGATATTAGTTCGGCCGGTGCGATGGTGAAACTGCTGGCGCAAAAGCGCGATGCGGGAAAGACGATTTTCGTCGTGACTCATCAGGCGTCGTTACTGGAAGGCGCCGCCGACGAATTGGTATGGATGGAAGCGGGACTGATCACGCATCGCACCACCGAACTGCGCCCGGCGCAGACCCGATGAGCGAAACATCCAGCGTTACGCCGAGCGCAAGTGTTCCATCCGGCGTGACCGGAGCCACACTAGCCAAAGACCTTCGTCTGGAGTGGCGATCCAAAGACGCGATCAACTCAATGCTGTTTTTTTCGCTGCTGGTGGTGGTCGTTTTCAGTTTTTCCTTCGACCCCAATGCGGAAGAATCGCGCCAGATTGCCGGGGGACTGGTGTGGGTAGCGTTCCTCTTCGCAGCAGTGGTGGCGCTCAACCAGACCTGGGCGCGAGAGTTGCGTAACCAGGTCCTGGACGCTTACCGGGTTTCTCCTGCTTCGGCCAATGCGCTTTTCCTGGCCAAGGCGCTGGGTAACTTTATTTTTGTCGTGGTGCTGGAACTTCTGATGACGCCGCTGTTCATCATGTTTTACAAGCTGCGGGCGCTGGGTCCGGCCTGGCAGTTGATTCCCGTCGCCGCGCTGGGGACGTGGGCGCTGGTGGTGAACGGAACATTTTTCGCGGCGATGTCGCTCCGCACCCGCAGCCGCGAAATCATGTTGCCGCTGCTTTTGTTCCCCGTTTCAATCCCGGCGCTGCTTGCGATGGTGAATGCGACCACGGCGATTTTGACCGGCGAGCTTTCCGCCCGATTCTGGATTGTGTTGCTTACAACTTACGACGTGGTGTTTACTGTGGCTTGTCTGCTGCTGTTCGAACTGGTCCTGAACGCGGAGTAAGGCTCAGGCGGAATAAAAATTGAAGAAACTTTTCCCCATCTTCGGACTCCTGACCGCCCTTCTGTTGAGCTTTGCGCTCTATCAGGCGCTGGTCGTCGCGCCCACCGAGCAGACCATGGGCAACGTGCAGCGCATCTTTTACTATCACGTACCCTCGGCGTGGACTGCCTTCCTGCTCTTCTTCATCAATTTTGTCTGTTCCATCCAGTACCTGGTGCGTCGAAATCCGGCGGCCGACAAAGTGGCGAACTGGACCGTCCTCGCAATCGCGATTGCCGCCTGCATTGGTGCGTTCGTCATTCATCCCCTGCCTGAGGGCATGGAGCCGTCGTCGATCGCAACTACCGGAATCATCATTGCGGGGGTGTATTTCCTGATCAGGAAATATTTCGCGGTCGAGCGGACCGACGCCCTGGCCGTGGTCAGCGCGGAAGTGGGCGTTGTCTTCTGCACCGTGGTGTTGGTGACCGGGCCGCTGTGGGCGCGTCCGGTGTGGGGAATCTGGTGGACCTGGGACGTGCGCCTGACATCTACCCTTGTGCTCTGGCTCATTTACATCAGCTACCTGATGCTGCGGCGCTTCTCCACCAGCGGACAGACTCCGGTGCTGGCCGCTGCGCTGGCGGTGTTTGGTGCGCTCGACGTCCCACTAGTCTATTTTTCGATATGGATTTTCCGTACCCAGCATCCTCAGCCTGTGATCGGCGGTGGTGGTTCCATCGATCCCAAGATGCTGCAGGTGTTGTTGATCAACTGGCTGGCATTTTTGTGTTTCGCGGCACTGGTTTGCTGGTCCCGTTATCGGCTGGAAATATTGCAGCGAAAAGTGGAAGAGACCCAGGCGCTCGAAGCGCTGCTCGAACCCAGGAGTTCAAGATGAATTTTCTCTACGCCGCCTACGCCGCCACCTGGATCATCCACATCACTTACCTGGGGATTCTGGTGCGACGCTACCAGCGGGTGAGTCGTGAGATTGATGAACTGAAGAAAAAGTAGACGGGGAAAGGCGTGTGCCTTGACTCCTAGGTCCCGGTTTCCGCCTTGCTGAATTCTGACGCCGCATTCGATCTCAGAAACTCGTACTCCTCGATCATCGCGGCCACCCCAATGCTGGAAACCGACTGCGGATTTTCCACGCGCACCACGCGGGCGGTGAAGCGCACCCGCACGGATTCAGTCAGGGTCACGTGCGGCGGAAACGTCATGGTCACTTCAATGCGCGAGCCCTCGGCCAGAGGACGATCAAGATAGAAGAAAACGCCGCGAGCGCTGACGTTCTGGGTTTCGGTCACCAGATCGCGATGACCGTTGCCTGTCACCCGGACCGACGCCGGCAGGCGCATATCGAAGCGTCGCATGGTACGCCGTTCCTGAGGGGACGGTTGCATCGAACTTTCTCTTCGCAGGTGCATGGATCCCGATCCAACCAAATTTCACCCCAAACCTTAAGGACGCCATCGACGATGAACGACCTCGGCGCCAGATTTACTTATTCAGCAATAGTTTGCAAGCGCAAAGTGCGCGGGGAACAGACTCGGTTAACGCGTCGACAACGATGAGACAGCCTGAGGGAGGGCTTCGCAAGCGACAGACTAGAGCGAAGTCAGGTAGAAGCACGCCCCGTGCCAATGGGGCTCTTCTCAAGAAATTCCGTGGGACCATGGACAGAATGACTTGCGTGGCGCCCGGGCGTTTCTTTGAAAGAAAGCCAGTGAAAAACTTTGCAGACGGAATGGGGTTTGTGCCATTCTGCTGGCCGCTATATCGGATCGCGAGCGAGGTTTACAGTTTTCCTCGGCATCTTAAGTGATTGCTGCCCGCATCTGACCATCGCAGGACGCGGGATTGGTGAAGTGTCCTGCCGGCTCAGCCGCGAAGCGGCGCCAGAATAAAGCCCACGGCGTGAGCCGTGGGTAGCATGCGAGAAAATGTCAAAGCCCTGAAAGGGCGAAAGAAACGGACGCCGATGAGCACCGTTTCTTCCGCTTTTTCAGGGCTGTTACGTTCGGGCTTTTTGCCCCGGGCTTGCGACCGTGCTTTATTCTGGCGCCGCTTCGCGGCTGGTTTGAAAACACGCTGCTTCGGGGCCGTTTTGAAACTGCGCTGCTACAGGATTAGTGCGTGGCTTGACAGGCTATCCGTCAGATGTTTAAGTATTTACTTACTTTTTTAGCATTTATTCTGGTGACAAAGTACGCAAGCCGCTTAGCTGGCGCTAGCCGTGTGCTGCCTGTCTGTCGGTTTTCCCTCTCCATGAATTGGGATAGTCGGAGGAGCGAGTGATATTGAATTTCCGGGGTTTGCAATCAAGACATTGCCCTGTTCTGGTGTCGTTTGGGTTACTGCTGCTGATGGGTGGTCTGGCACTCTGGTCGGGTTCCCCGGTATCGCAGTCGGCGGTTTCGGGTGGAAACCAGGTGGTAGCGCCCTTCTCCGCCCCTGATTTTGCTCCCGATCAACCGCTCCACGTGGACCTGGGACGGCTTCCTCTGCGTTTTGAACCCAATCAGGGACAAACCAGTTCGAAAGTTGACTTTCTGGCGCGGGGAGCGGGTTACGGACTGTTCCTGACTTCGAACCAGGCGGTGCTCAGTCTGCGCTCGAACCAGAATACCTCGGTCGTGCGCATGGAACTTGCGGGTGGAAATCCGTCGGCGGTTGTGGCTGGCAGTGAGCAACTTCCCGGCAAGAGCAACTATTTGATCGGCAATGACCCGGCGAAATGGCATCGCGACATTCCGCAATTTGCCCGAGTCCGTTACCAGGAAGTTTATCCCGGTATCGACCTGGCGTATTACGGCAATCAGGGGCAACTGGAGTATGACTTCGAGGTGGCTCCTGGCGCCGATCCGGCACAGATCGCGCTCGACTTTCAGGATTCGGACAAACGAGATCCGGATAAACAAGGCCTGGAAAAAGCCACTCTCGACGCCGACGGCAATCTGACTATGACCGTTAGCGGCGGCCAGATTCAGTTGAAAGTACCCCGGGTTTATCAGCAGTCGGGAGCAGAACAACAACCGGTCGCGGCGAAATTCGCGGTTCGGCAGGACGGGAAAGTTGCTTTCGAACTCGGAGCTTATGATCGCCGCCGGGCGCTCGTGATCGACCCTGTGTTGGCTTACTCGACGTACTTCGGCGGGAGCGGGGCAGAAAGTTGTCCCGGCAATCTGAGGATTCTTGTTGGCGCGATTTCTTCGCCTCCGTCCGGATGCCCTGCCGTTGGGATCGATGCATCTTCGAACATTTATCTGGCGGGTTCGACCTCGTCCGCGGATTTTCCGCTGACCCCGCAGACCGCAACCACACCTCCGCCAGCCGCCTTTCAGGGTACGCTCGCTGGCACCGCCAACGCTTTTGTAAGCAAGTTGAATGCAGCCGGCTCGGCGATTCTGTTCTCCACCTATCTGGGTGGCAATGGAACGGACAGCACGGTCGGCGTTGCCGCCGATTCCGCGTTCAACGTCGTGGTCGCGGGCAATACCACCTCCACCAACTTTCCGACGACTGCAGTGTCAGCATTCCAGACCGCGTCGGCAAACGCGAACAACCACGCCTTCGTGAGCGTGCTCGATTCCACCGGGCACAGCCTGGTGTACTCAACGTATCTTTCAGGGAACGGCGAAGAGTCTGCCCGCGGGCTTGCGCTGGATTCTCGCAACAAGATTTACGTGATTGGAGCTACCACTTCAACCAACCAGCCTGACGCCACGCATTCCTTTCCGGCAACGCTGGGCGCAATTCAGGTTTCTTCGCTGGGCACGAGTCAGTTTTTTGTCAGCAAAGTGGATCCCACACTCATCGGCTTTCCCAGCCTGGTGTATTCCACTTATTTCGGCGGAGGCAACCCGCTGAACGGAGTAACTCTGGGTGGCGGCATTGCGGTGGACACGAACTCGAAGGTCTACATCACCGGCGGCACCAACTTTCTGCACACCGGAAGCACTGCCACGGATTTCCCGATCCTGAATGCCTACCAGGGCTGCCTTGATTCGCCGCCGCCGTTGACGCCTCCAACCACGACTCCGAACTGCGCCACGTCGGTGACAGCGCCCGACGCGTTTGTAGCCAAGCTCGACCCCTCCGCCGCAGCCGGAGCGCAACTCCTTTACTCGACTTATTTGGGTGGAACCGGTAACGAGGTGGGCTACGGCGTGGCGGTCGATACCGGCTTGAGCGTCTATGTAACGGGCTCAACCTCGTCGACTGATTTTGTTCTTCCCAGCGGCACCACGGCGTTTCAGGGAACGAACAAAGGTGGGATCGACGCTTTTCTCGGCAAATTCGGAACTCCATGCACCGGCACGACCTGCACCACAACGGCGGTACCGCTGACCTATTTCTCTTATCTGGGCGGAGCCGGAACCGACGTGGCTTTGGGAATCGCTGTCGACAGTCTTCAGGGCGCCCGCATTGCCGGCTGGACCACTTCAGCTGACTTCCCGGTGCCCAATCATCCGGTAGAGGCTGTTCTACAGGGTCCCGTGGAAGGATTCGCCTCCCGCATCGACACTACGGCCAGTTCTTCCATCTCTCTCGGCCACTACGGCACGTACCTCGGAGGCGGCGGTAGCGATTTCGCGACCAGCGTCGCATCCGACACCCAAGGCAACAGCTATATCGCCGGCGAAACTGGCTCGGCGGATCTTCCCGTGGTGAATCCGATTCAGGGCGCACTCAAGGGCGCCAGTGACGCCTTCGTGGCTAAGCTGGGAGCGACCTTGAATCTCGCCGTCGTCGAGACCGTGAGTCCAAGTCCGATTGGCGTCGGTAACAACGTCACGTTCTCGTACACGATCACGAATAACGGCGATCTCACGACTGGAATCGTTTTTACCGATGTCATTCCCGCCAGTGGCGCCACGTTTGTTTCGGCTGCAAGTTCTCCCGGCCAGACCAGTTGTCCCGCCTCCGGTGGCATTGTGACGTGCACGGTTGGAACCTTGAACGGCGGAGCGATCGCGACCGTGACCGTCATACTGACGCCTACCGTAGCTGGCTCGTTGAGCGACGGCGGAAGAGTTGCCGTGTTCGGAACGTCGGTGGTGGTGACGCCGGCTCCGCCGCCCGCGGTCGCGACGGTGAATGACTTCGCCATTTCCGTATCTCCCACGATACTGACCGAGGCCGCTGGCACTCCGGCCAGCTTCACCGTCACGGTAACCCCGACTGGGAACATACCGAATACTGTGACCTTGTCTGCCTCGGGCGCGCCTTCGGGCGGACAAACGACATTCCCCAACGGCTCGTCGTTTACCAACCTGAGCAGCGGAGCGCAGAGCCGCCAGCTGGTGGTCAATACCACCGCACGCGTGACCACACCGGCTAGCCTCTTCCCGACGAATCGGCCGTTTTATGCGGCGGTCTTTTATCCTGCGATCTTTTATTCGACGATCTTTCCGGTCTCGGGACTGGCATTGCTGGGCGTGGGCATCGGTGGCAGGAAGTCGCGTCGGCGCCGGGTGCTGATGGGAATGCTTCTGGGCTGCTTCTTTGCGCTCCTCGTCTTCCAGATGGGCTGCAGTTCCAGCACTCCGACCACTACGACCACAGGGACACCCGCTGGAACCTACAACCTGACCGTCACCGCCACCTCCGGCACCGCCACACGTACGCAACAGATTGTGCTGGTAGTGCAGTAGAGCAGTTTCCGGTTTCCAGTTTCGCGTTTTGAAACAGAAAAGAGTGCCCCACTTCTCGCGTTTTAAACGAGAAGCGGGGCCCGGACAGTTATTACTACGAGACGGACCCTTTACTTGCGGCTTACATCGCCCTGCTCGAACCTACTCTGAGTCCCCCACAACTCTGAATTACAACGCGAGACTCAGACTATTGTCCGGCGACTCTAAGTGCGTCCATGAAGGCGGTCGTGCCCGAAAAAGCGCCATTCCCATCCACCTGGAAATTCACAACCTCTCGCCCAATTTCCCATCCCAGATTGAAAGCGCTCGGCCCGGCGGCGCCCACGAATTTTGACACCCGCGTATCCATGTTCACGGAATCGTAAATTACATTTCCAGCATCGTCGCGGTAGTACTTGAGGATCACGTGATGCCAGACCCCGCCAGTCCACACTTTTCTCGAACACGCTACGTTCGAATCATTCCAGTGAGGGTTGCCCGACTGGTTCGTGGTGTACTGCCATCTGCCACGCGGAAAGTTGCATTGCATACCAAAGATTACTGTGGCCCCGTTCGGAGCCACCTGATTCAGGTCGATTTCGATGTTATGGACGGTTGCTAACTGGCTGAAGTAGATCCAGGTGTCGAGGGTGAAGCCGGTCGATTTAGCATCATTTCCCAGATAGACATGGAAGCGCTGTCCGCCATAGTACTTCCATACGACATCGAATCGCCGGAGCGCCCCGCTCATTCGGCTGGTTCCTACTGATAGCCCTGGCGTTGCAGGATCGTGCTCCCAGCACCAATAGAACGCATTGCATCCCTTCACTCCATTTGCGCTGGGTAGTTGTTCTACATTTTTTATTTGTTTTTGTCCGAAGCTCAGCAAACTTGTAAGCAGGCAAAACGCGACCACCAACTTCATTAAACCTCTCCCCAAGGTAATTTTTGATTCTGACGGACCAACGCTTCGTTCAAACACACTCGTGCGATAGGTCTACGCAGCTATGCGTAATCCTGAAGCATTCGTCTGGTTGAATGGAGGTTCTTGTCCAAGGTTTAAGCGAGGCGCGCGCGCGAGTCAACTATGAGAAGTACACGGCAACGCCGGACCCCTTTTTGGCGTTGACATCCTCATGCACTTTTAGTTCCCCAAAGGAGAAAGAGCGGAATGAAGCCGAGAGTCGTCGCTCTTCCAAGGGATTGCGTCTTCAGTAATCTGGGACCCAGGTAACGCAATCGGTAAAATTTCCTTATCGGGGGAAACTCAATCATGAAATCAGGGGCGATTCTAGGCACGTCAATAGTGGCTTTGTTATTGGGGACTGCAGGGTTTGCCGGCGCCCAGAACGGCCGGGCGAGAGGTCATGAAGAGGGCGGTCCGCATGGACAGGGATCGAACTCTCGGCAGCACGAGAATTCGCACCAGCCTCCACGGCAAACCGAAAACCACGCGGGAAACGGACCCGAACATCACTACCAGCAGCCTCGCGAATCCCACGAAGCCTATCAGAGGGGCCCCGAGCGGCACGTGTATGGAACGCATGGCCCGGTGGAATTTCGCGAGGTGAGAAGAGACGAGTCCGGACCTCGCTATGTACGACAAGACGTCTGGCAACGCCAGCGTGCGCATGATTGGCAGCGTGAACATCGCGCCTGGCACGATCGCGGCGGATACCATGGATATCGCATTCCCGACAATCGCTTTCACGCCTATTTCGGCCGCGGGCATTGGTTCCGCGTCCATGAAGTTCCCGTAATGGTGGTCGAAGGTTATCCGCGCTTCCAGTTCGGAGGCTATTGGTTCAGCGTCGTCGATCCCTGCCCTGAAACATGGTCGCCCGCCTGGTACAGGACTGACGATGTCTATGTCGACTACGTCAACGACGGATACTACATGTATAACCGGCAGCATCCAGGAGTCGCCATCGCAATCAATGTCTCGTTATAACTCAGTCGGTGCGAGATAGTGAATGCGGGTGCCCCATTTCTCACGTCTGTTGCGAGAAGTGGGGCGGCGGCAGAGGCATCGACCCATCTTTCCATTCGTCGAACGAATTACTTCAAAGTACGCGACAAAAAGCACGCGAGAAATAGGGCACCCTTCGTCAATCAGTCAGAATTACTCTGCTGCCTTGCATTCTCCGGTCCTTCGACCTTTGAAGTGCGCCACCTTTACCCCTCCGGCACCGGTATGGGTCGTGGTTGTCTCGAAACTATCGCCGCCGTGGAATGTAGTTTCGTTGTGAATGGTGTCCGCTCCGCAGACCATCGTTTCCGTCTTGCTCTTGTCATCGAGGTTAAAGTCCTTAAGCTTGCAGGCGCCGGTCTTGGCCATCGCCTTTTCGGTCTCGGCACGAATAACCTCCGGCGAACCGTTCGACATCGCTGCATCGTGTGCGTTAAGGCAAGCGTTTCGCTTGGAGGTTTGTCCTTCAGCGGCGGTCACGGTGGTTTCCCAATTGCCCGCTCGCATCCTGTCCGCTGCGTGCAAGACGGTTACGGTAGCGAGCATGAGACACAGGAGAGCTGCTGCAATCGTCGATTTGAGCAAAGCCATTTAAATCCCTCTTTTTGTGAACTGGTTCTGAACCAGCTCTGGATTAGGTTGGAAAGAATACGTTTGATATCGCCAGATTAAGGCGCGAGTTGTGATTGTGAGACTATCACCGTTGCTGCCGAAATATCTCGTTAATCCGACAGTCCGGCTGTGAGATGAAGTTTGGACCGCGCTACAATGCGTGAGCGCGCAGGTCGGACAAGGCGCGAATCCCGGGACGGCGAACCTTGCAGAAAACACCGAAAGTAGATCTCTACGACACCGCGTATGGGAACTATCAGTCGCAACTATACCGCCAGGTACGCATCGAGACCTATGGCGAAGATCTTGGGCAAACCAGCTGGGTTACAACGGAAGAGTCCGGCCAAATCCCCGGACTGCTTGAGCTGCAAGCCGATTCCTCCGTGCTGGAATTGGGATGTGGTTCGGGGGGATACGCCTTGCACCTCACTGAGAAAGTGGGTTGCCGCCTCGTAGGGCTGGACATAAATGCGTCCGGAGTTCGCAATGCGAACCAACTTGCTCTGGCAAGAGGTCTCTCCACACTCGCGCGTTTCGAGCAATGTGATATTTCAGATCAGCTACCCTTCGATGACAACTCCCTTGACGCCGTATTCTCGAACGACGTTCTGTGTCATATTCCAGGCCGGGCCAGGTTATTGGGTGAGATGTTTCGCGTACTGAAGCCGGGTGGACGAATGCTATTCAGCGACGCTCTGGTGATCGGCGGAATGGTCTCCCACGAAGAAATCGCCACGCGGAGTTCGATCGGATTTTACATGTACAGTCCGCCAGGAGCGAATGAACGAATCATCGAGCGCGCCGGATTCAGCCAGATTCGAGTGACCGACACTACTGAGAACGCGGAACAGATCGCGAAGCAGTGGCATCGGGCACGTGAGGACAGAAAGCAGGACCTGGTCGCAGTAGAAGGCGCCACCAACTTTGAGGGGCTGCAACGCTTCCTCTCATGCGTGCATATCTTGACCAGGGAAAAGCGCCTGCTGAGATATCTGTACTTCGCCAGCAAGGACCGGTGAGATCATTGGACCGCGCTACAATGCGCGGGCAGGCAGCTGTGACAGCACATGCGGATCCTGTGATTGCGCGCGGAGCATTCGCGCTCGTCAATCTCGAAAACCATGCAGATGTTCGGGTGATTGAGAGCTGAGGCAGCTTTGGCTTCGCGCTGGAACCGCGTCAATGCGTGCGGGTCTTTGGCTATATTCGGGCAGGAACTTAAGGGCGACAAACCGACCGAGCTTCACATCCTCGGCCTTGCACACGACACCCATGCCGCCCCCGCCGAGCCTCTCCACAATGAGGTAGTGCGAGATGGTCTGGCCGATCACTGGCGCAGAATCTTGTGTGTGAGACGGGCAAGTCAATGAATGCCATTGAGTTGATCGTGTCTTAAATAGCATGTCGAAGACACACCGGCCGCTTCGACTTGGGTTGATTGCTGCTTGCGCGAAGCCGCGGTCACATTGCTGGTTTAGGATCGCCATTCCATTCTTTGATCGGAGTGTCGCAGCAGTTGCTATGATTGGCGCTCGGAGAAGCTGGTCATGCGTGGTTACTCTTCTCAGTTTCTCGTCAGCGTTGTCTTCTGGGGATCTACAGACCATTTTATGAGTTCGCATTCCGAAGGTGGGAAGATGCTCAAAAGCGTTCAGCAGGTAAGCTAAAGGCCTGCTCGGATTGGTGTGGGAGTGTGGATGCTTTACAACTCAGTCATGTGGATGCGATTTCGTTAATGCCGTGGCGCGGGCATGGCACAAGTCTTCGAGCTTTTTGCGAGTGAGCGGGTTTCGCCGGTGTCTCGGCGCTGTTCCAAGGAGAAAAAAGTGAAAAGAACCTACCATTCGACTTTGGCCCTGGGCGCCCTTCTAGTCGCTCTTCTGCTTCTTGGGGGCTGCCAGGCACTCAACGTGCTTTGCGGCAGTTCCCGTCCGGCGCCAAGCATCAGCTCGCTCTCGTCTACTACGGTTACCTTCGCTCAAGTGCAGCAGGGCTTTCTCCTGAACGTAAATGGCAGTCATTTTGTTGCGTCGTCTGTGGTGCTCATCAACGGCACGACGGTCAGCACCCGGGTGACCAGCAATCGGCAGTTGCAGGTGACGTTGACGGCGACGGTGATCACCGCGCCTGGAACCGCCAAGGTGGCGGTCAACACTCCGAGCGGGAACTCAGGCGATCTCGGATGCACAAGTGGGGGAACCAGCAGTTCGCTTCCACTCACAATCACTTAACAGAAGAACGCCGGTAGGTCCGAACGGAGAACCGCGAACCCGAGACTTGGAAACAGAAACCTGAAACCAAAACCAGAAACTGGGAACCAAAAGCAGTTTTTAGTTCCATGTTCCCGGTTCTCTGTTTTCCAGAGCCTCAGGCGCCGGCGGTTAGTTTGTGGCTTTTGGTCTGCGCGATACCGTATTGGCGGATCTTGTAGAGCAGAGCTTTGTAGCTTATCTGCAACAGCGCTGCGGCCTGCTTGCGGTTCCAGTTGGTCTGATCGAGGGCCTGGCGGATGGCTTCGGCTTCAGCCTCGTCCTTGGCGCCTCGGGCCACGGATTTGAGCCCGCCAGTGTTGCCTTCGCTCGGGCTGTGTGCCGCTTCGGACCTGGCTCCGGGAGTCTCGCCGCGCGGCTGCAATTCCTGGATTGCCAGCTTCTCGTCCCCCAACACCAGATAGCGCTTGATGAAATTATTCAGCTCGCGCAAATTGCCTGGCCACGAATAGTCCTGACAAGCCTGCAGCATGCTCGGAGACAGCGGCAGCGGAGGCCGCGCATACTGCTCCGCCATGCGAGACATAAAATGCTTCAGCAAAATCGGGATCTCTTCCTTGCGCTCTCTGCAGCGGCGGCAGTTGTAAAGTGAACGCATTCAGGCGGTAGTAAAGATCTTCGCGCAGGCGCTTGCTGGCCAGCGCTTCCGGAATGTTGATATTGGTCGCGGCCAGAATACGGACATCGACTTTAATCACAGACCGGCTGCCCAGCCTTGAGAATGTCTGGTCCTGAAGAACGTGTAGCAGTTTGGCTTGCAGCAGGGCAGGCATCTCGCCAATTTCGTCGAGCAGAATCGTGCCCTTGTTGCACAGCTCGAACTTGCCCGGCTTGGCGTGGGTGGCTCCCGTAAACGCGCCCGCCTCGTGACCGAACAGTTCGCTCTCCAGCAAGTCTCCCGGGACGGCCGCGCAGTTTACTTTCAGGAAAGTACGATGAGCACGCGGCGACAGCTTGTGAATCAGCCGCGCCACGACCTCCTTGCCCGTACCGCTTTCGCCCAGCATGAGGACGGGAATATCGACATTCGCGACTAGCGCGGCCTGCGAGCGGATCTTCCGCATCGCCGGGCTTGCGGCGACAAAGAATACGTCGTCGTAAAGCTCTTCCACTTCTCCCGGCAGGTTTTGCTGATTTTTTCCCAGGCACTGATCAATGATCGTGGTCAGCTCGGCCTTCTGGAAGGGCTTGGTCAGATAGTCCTGCGCGCCCAGGCGGATGGCTTGCACCACCTTGCGGGTATCGCTGACGCAGGAGAGCATCACGACTTTGAGGCCCGGCACCAACTGGCGCAACTGCTCCAGCGTCTGCAAGCCGTCGATTCCAGGCATCAGCAGATCGAGCAGCACCAGGTCGGGACGCAGGCCCTTTTCCACCTGCTGCAAAGCCTCTTCGCCAGTGGACGCGGTCTGCACCGTGTAATCATCCACCTCCAGCAGGGTGCGGATGTAGCGCAGCATTCCGGGTTCGTCATCGACCAATAAAATGTTGACCGCTTCGGTCATTTGTTCTTCCCTTTGCTGGGGGCAGTGGAAACCTGTTTGAGCGGCAGGATGAACGAGAATTTCGCGCCCGCCCCGAGTTCGCTCTCCACCCAGATTTTGCCGCCCATTGCGCTCACCAGACGGCGGGCAATAGCCAATCCCAGGCCCATGCCTTCAGTTTGCGCTTCATTTTGCGGCAATCGAAAAAAGTCGTCGAAAACTTCGATGTGATATTCCGCGGGAATTCCCGGTCCGGTATCGGAAACGCTCACCTTCACCGAGTTGGGAAGCGGATTATTCTGGCGCCGCCGCTCAGTCGGCATGGCCGAGGTGTTGGGGTTCCGGCGCTCCCACATGTAAGGTTCCGCGTGCAACCAGACCGTGCCACCCGCAGGAGTGAACTTTGAGGCATTCTCCAGAAGGTTCGAAATCACCCGTTGGAGCTTGGCCGAGTCAAACATCAGCTCGGGCAGCTTTTCGTTCGCCAGGAAGTACAGAGCCAGACCGCGCTCCTGAAACCGGTGCGACCACAGACGGCAGACTTCCGACAAGTACGGGTTCAAATTACCCGTCTCGAAGCGCATCTTCATCTCGCCGGTTTCGAGCGCGCTGTAACTTAGAAAATCCTGGATAAACTGTTGCAGCCGCTGGCCGCTGGTCTGCATATCGCCCAGGATTTCCCGCTGGCGGTCGTTGAGCGTACCGAGCTTTTCATCCTGCAGCAGCTCGATGTATCCGTTCAGGATGGAGAGTGGAGTCTTAAGGTCATGAGCCGCCGAAGCCAGGGCGTTCGTGGTGCGCCCGGAGCGCTCCCGAAGCTGGTTGTATTCCTGAAGCAGTTGTTCGTAGGTGAGGGGGTCTCCGGCGGGGCGAGAGGCCGGCTTTTCGCCATCGGCCACCGCATCCGCCTCCCGACGTATAAGCGCTTTTTCTGGCACCACTCCCATATGTGGAAAACTCGTTGATATCACTGGCAAGGGGAGGGGACGAATACGGCCAAATGTATGAATGTTTTGATGCTTCAAGATCGTAAGACACGCCTTTCCCAGTGTCAACGGAAAATGCAACTTACTGGTAACGGAAGAGCAAAACCTTGCACTTCCAATCGCCTGATCCCTCGCAGCGAAAGCCTGATTGCTGGGGCGAACATAAAGAGAATATGGCTCTGGTCTGACCAGGTTGTAATGGCGGACTTACAGAGCAATCACCCGGAATCCTCGGGTTTTCTTACCTCCATCGATAACCCGGGGCAGGCTGGTTTGGCCCCCCAGGTGCGGTACACAGGTTTATCTCGGGTTTAAAGAGGTCGGATTGAAGCGTCTGAAAGTTGAAGCAGAGCGCCGTAAATGGCCTCGTCTCCCCATCGCGATCCCGGTTTTCGTCCGCAGTCGAGACGAAAAAGGGAAGGAACTTCTTGAGTTCGCCACAGCGCTCAACATTTCAGCCGGCGGCGCGCTGGTGGCAGTTCGCCGCTCTTTGCCGCTGTCGGCGCAGGTTTTACTGGAGATTCCGAGCGCCCCGCTGGCTGTAGCCAACTCTCTGCCCAAGGCGGCGCGCAATCTGCGCGCGCGCACGTTGCGAGTGACGCATGCGGACGGCTATCACTTGGTCGGCCTGAAATTCGCCCGTCCACTGGTAGGCCAGGCTCTCTCTCCTGGCTCCCGCCCGAGGAAAGCCTCTTCCGCACTGTGAAAACATTTTCCCACTGATCAGGCGGATCCCAAGGCTATCCTTCGACTTTGCAGCAGTGGATATCTGACCTGCAAGAAACATCACAAACCAATCATTCCAAGTGGTTTACGCACCGTTCCGGATGGAATACCGCTCCGGCGACCGGTTTGGCTCTCAGGGTGCACATCAAGGCTCGCACGATCGGGCCCTGGGCCACTGAATACTCATGACAACTATTCCATCCGTCACTTCGCTGGCTACATCACTGGGAGAGTTTCCTCCCGAGTCGATCATTTTCGGCCGCTCTGAAGTTATGCAGTCTCTTCGGGACCGCATGGACAAGGTCGCGAGCGCCAATGTGCCCGTTCTGATCCAGGGCGAGAGCGGTACGGGCAAGGACATCATTGCCCGCATGATTCACGGGCTGTCCCCGTGGCGGAACGGACCGTTCGTGAAGGTCAACTGTCCCGCCATTCCGGGAACGCTGCTGGAGAGCGAACTCTTTGGATACGAAAAAGGCGCCTTCACCGGAGCCTACGGATCGAAGCCGGGACGCGTCGAACTGGCCCATCGCGGCACTCTGTTTCTGGACGAAATTTCCGAACTCGATCTGGGTCTTCAATCCAAGTTGCTGCAATTGCTTCAGGACGGACAGTTCTGCCGGATCGGCGCCCAGGAAGACAAGAAAGTCGAAGTTCGAGTCGTCTGCGCCACCAACCGGGTGCTGGAAAATGAGATCGAAAGCGGCACCTTCCGCCAGGACCTGTTCTATCGCATCAACGTGGTCAATCTTCAAATGCCCCCATTGCGGGAGCGCAAAGGCGACATTCCGGAACTGGTCGTCTACTTCCTGGATTACTACAACCGCAAATACAACTGCCGCGCTCGGAGTCTTTCTGCAGACCTGATGTCGTCGCTGCAGAAGCATCACTGGCCCGGCAACATCCGTGAACTCGAGAATCTGATCAAGCGCTACGTGATTCTGGGCAACGAGGAAGTCATCAGCAGCGACCTGGTGGCACACCAGCAGGAATTTCCCACGTTCGATATGAACTTCGATGGGCCGATCGCGCTCAAGACGATTACGCGCCAGGCGACACGGGAGTTGGAGCGTAAGGTCATACTGAAAGTTTTGCAGGCGCATCACTGGAATCGCAAGCAGGCGGCACGGGCACTAAGCATCAGCTACCGGGCGCTGCTGTACAAGATTCGCGATGCCGGTCTGCCACCAAACCGTTCGTCACGGCGCCGGGTAGATCCGCTGCCGCCGCAGGACGTAGCCGCGGACTAGAACAGCAAGCACCGCGTGAGGAAAACCGCCCTCGGTTGTCCTGGGCGAGCCAAGGCTCGCCTTTTTTGTAATCGAATCAACTTCTGTGGAGCTGCGCTCGACTGGACAACCGGGGCGGTTGTCCCCACGCGAGTCCCTGGCCACAACACCTGGTCCCGCTTGCCTCGGTGCTGTATTCTTTTCCTGACTTACTTGTCCATCTTCCAGTTCTGTGAGGCAAATGTGAAAGGCGATCCCAAAGTCATTGAAGTACTGAGCCAGGTACTGAAGGCGGAATTGACTGCCATCAACCAGTATTTTTTGCATGCCGAGATGTGCGAAAACTGGGGTTATGAAAAGCTGGCCAAGCACACGCGAGTGGAGTCGATCGAAGAGATGCAGCACGCGGAAAAGCTCATCGAGCACATTCTGTATCTCGATGGCACTCCGAACATGAGCGACTATTTCAAGATCAATATTGGACAGAACGTACAGCAGCAACTGGAGTTCGATCTCCAGGTGGAGTACGAAGCCGTAAAGCGCCTGAACACCGGCATTGAAACCTGCGTCAAAGCCGGGGACAACGGTTCACGCGACCTGCTGAACAAGATCCTGACGGACGAAGAACATCACATTGACTGGATCGAGGGCCAACTTCACGCCATCAGTGAAATGGGTTTGCAGAATTACCTGTCCCAGCAGTTGCACGAAACGAAAGAGTAAGCCGGACTAATGTGGGCGCGAGCGGGACGCTCGCGCCCACATTTCTTACACTCTCCAGTAGTCGGGCCGCCACTGCGTGATGGCTTTCTTTATTTCCGCATTGGACAACGACTCTTTCAAGGCTCTCGCAGCTAACGCCGGCAGCTCGGCATCCGACGCAAATCTCAGTCCTACCAGTTGTGTTTCCGACAATTCCGTCATGCGAGCTCGTAAAGGCTTGTCGAGAAGGATGGCAAGCCGCAATCGTTCTTCCAGCCTGATGACCCGGTCCTGCACCTTCAAGGAGTAAGTGCGCATCTTGACCGCCGCCGTTGTGGCGGCGAGGGTGAATAGCAGCAGCCATGCCGAGAGCAGGCCGGGATGCGTGACGAGGTGGACAATAGCGATGATCACGGTAATGGCGAATACCGGAAGGATGAAGAAGTGAAACAGCGGATCATAACGGGCGTGATTGGCTAAATTCTGAGGTACTTTCTCAGCCATGAAATTCGCTCCTTGGAAAAAACGATGTGGGCGCGAACGCCTTCGCTGGTGCAGCGGCGCCACGGATTGCGCGGGGACAACCGCCCTCCGTTGTCCGGTCGAACGCAGCTCGACAGCCCGTCGCTGCCGACAACCCCCAGGCGACATCCCCTGACGCCGCCGCTCTGCGGAGCTTCGCTCGCTGGACGACCGAGGGCGGTTGCCCCACGTGGCTGGTGGCGTTGGCGTACGAGCGAGGTCGCTCGCGCCGACATTTTTATTGCTTTTTCTTTTTTCCGAATATCCCGCCCAGAGCGTCCATGGGAGAAGGTTGATTACCGGAATTGTTTTTTCCGCCGGTTAGATTGCCCAGCGCGTTGCCCAGGCCGCCTTTGATCTGACTGTTGACCATGCCTTTGACGTCAGGAACGAATTTCGGGTCGGAGGTGGTGCCCTGAATGAAGAACGGAATGCTGCCGCCTTTTCCGCCAATGCCCGCCATCTGCGTGAGACCGGTGACTACGCCGCCGGAAAGACTTGCATTCATTTTGTAATCAAGCGCTCCCGCCGGGCTGATAGTTCCGTCGCCGGTGACAGTGCCGAGAGCCGGCATCGTCAAGTTGACGTTCTGCGTTCGCACGCCCTCGGGGGCGATGCGCGCATCCGTGCTCAGGTTCTGGATGGAGGTATCCGACGACCCTTGTGATCCGGTCAACGCCGTGATGGCAGACATTTTCGACGCCATGTTGAAGCCCGCAAGTTTCGTCTGCGACAGGCGAACCGGTCCGGCGATCACCAGTTTGTCGACTGGTCCCGCGATGCCAACGTTCACCGAGAGCGTTCCCCCCTGCAATTTTGATCCCGAGGGCAGGATGATTCCGAGCGACGGCAGCATGGCCTGGAGGTCATCCACCGGCATGTTGTCGCCATTCAGCTTCATGTTCAGGACCGTAGACTCTCCCTGGCTCAGATACGTGCCAGTGAGCTTGGCGAGTGCTTTGCCTAACGAGACGTCGCCTTGAGTCAGGGTTCCACCCTGCTTCTGGAGATCATAGTCCGTGGCGTACTTTACCGTCACGGGCTGTGTGGCGGGAGTGCCTTTCACTGCCAGTTTGAGTTTGTCCGCTTTCAATGTGCCGCTGGTGCGGAGAAGATGCCCGTCAGATTTCAACGTGCCGTCGAAGTCAGCGACGCCGGCAATTCCGGTGGAGGGCTCAACAAAACCCGAGGCGGTCAGGTCGAGGTCTTTAACGTTGACCTGCGCTTCGATCGGACTGGCAGACACATCGGCCGAATTGATCGGGCCCGCTTTGCCGTCGAGCTTGGCCGTGCCTCCAGCGGGCAGATTCGCCGAGATCGTGAAAGGGAATTGCGACGTTGGTGAAAAATCGCGAACGCTGATGTCCACGTTGTCATATACGTGAGGCTTGATCGAAGAGTTCGCGCGATTGACGGAGACCCGGCCATCCTTCACATCGAGCTTGCTGACCGAGAGGTCCGGTGTGGATGAAGATTCGCTCGAAGCCGGCTTGGCCGCGGATTTACTGCCCAGGCTGGAGAAATTCCATTTGCCGGATGCATCGCGCAGCAACGCAATCTCAGGCTTATCCAGCGTGATGTCGGTGACATGCAATGCCTTCGAGAAGATCAGGGGCATCACTTCCACGCCCACCTTCAGTGATTTGGCTTTTATGAAGGAGTCTTTGCTGAAGGCCGGATCGTCGGCGATCGAAAGGTCCTCCGCCGAAACGCTTCCCGACAAGATAGAAAGACTCAGATTGCCGACTTTGACATCCCGGCCCAGCGCCTTGGTGAGGGTGGATTCGAGCTTGGGGCGGAAGCTGTTAACGTTGATCAGGAAGGGAATCGCGATGAGAATCAGTAAAAGAACTGCAACCACGATTCCTGCAATTTTCAGTGCTTTCATAACGGAACTCCTTAGGACAAGCCGAGATTATTAAGAGTGAATACGCCGTGGAGTGATCCGCGAGTGGCACCCAGTTTACCAAAAAGAGGTCTATTGTGGTTCCTGGGTTAGTTCCGGGTTGGGCGCCGGACCGCCATAAATCTCCTTCTGCCGCTTGTCCCGCTGTTCATTCATCATGCGGGTCGTAGCATCCATTTCCGCGCGGGCTTCCTGGGTCCGGCCCAGATGTTGCAGCAGTTGTCCGCGAAGATAATGAACGCTGGAATTTCCGGGATCGAGTTTGGCCGCAGCATCGATCTCGGTCAGGGCCGGCGCATATTTCCCCTCCCGCTGATAAAGCTGAGCGAGTTGGTAACGGGAGCTGGCCAAGGAAGGATCGAGACGCAAGGCCTTGCGCAGATTGCTTTCTGCTTCCTGTTTGTTTCCCAGCAGCGCGTTCACCAGGCCCAGCTGATCGTAGTTGTAAGCCACGTCGGGCTCAATCGCCGCATCTTTAAGAAATTCCTCTTTGGCCCTTGCCAGGTCCTGCTTTCGGTAGAATGCGATTCCCAGATTGAAGTGAACGAATGGAAGTTTCGGGTTGGCTTGAATGGCGAGTTCGAGTTCCTTGATGGCGTCGTCATATTCTTCGCGGTTGATGTGGGCCTTGCCCAGCAGCAGGTGAAGCTCGGGAGAGTCCTGCCCGGCCTCGGCGAGGACGCTGAAGGCGCGCTGCTCCAGTTCAGGCTGGCCGGACTTGCCGGCAGCAATTCCCAGAACGTACAGATAATTCAGCTGATTCGCAGCCTGTGGCCAGAGCGGTTCGAGCATGGCAATTGCATCGGCGTAATGTTCCGTGAAGAAGTAACAGAGTCCCAGGAGGTAGCGCGCCTGGTAGGAGTTCGGGACGTCGCGAACGACGGATTCAAAAGGCGCGGTGGCAGCGCGAAAATCGTTTCGCCGGTAATGGACCAGACCGATGTTGAGACGAATGCCGGCGAGCTGCGGCGCCAGATGTTCAGCCTGGTGCAACATCTCCAGAGCCTTCGGCCATTGTTTCCGCCGCATGTAAATGACTCCCAGATTCGCATAGGCGCCGGCGGCCTGCGGATCCCGGGCCAGCACCCCTCGAAAAGACATCTCGGCGACGTCAAGATCGTTCTTCTTGAGGGCCTTTTCGCCCTGCTGAAACAGTTGCTCAGGGCTGGCGGAAGGCGGCTTGGGCGGAGCGGTCTGGCTGCTTGCGCTGCATACGAACGCGAGCAGGGCGAGCAGGAGGAGTCTTGACAGTGATTTCACTCTGCTGTAGTGTCCGCCATCGACGGCTTAAAATTCAAGCCACGGCGACTTTCGGTTTGAAGCGAGCGCGATGTGTGCCGGTGCGGCTGGCGGACGGGGCGTCTGGTTCGAGAATGGGAGCGCAGGGCCGACCAGCTGTTTAGAACAGGCTCGAAAGGGAAGCAGGTTGGGAAGTAGAGCAGGCTGGGAAATGGGCCAGGCTGGGGCGGGAGTGAGCCGGGTCTGTGGAGCAGGCCGGCGGGTGAAGTGGATGGGATGGGTGGAGCAGGCCTTCAGGCCTGCATAAAGCTGCCGTGGTGAAGTGGGCTTCAGCCCCTGAGGTAACCTCAGCGGCTGAAGCCGCATGGCAGGCGGTTTTAACTGTAGCGCTAAAGCGCTGCTGCCTTAAGGCTCCACCAGTGCTCCACCCAAGTGCTCCACCCAGTTGCTCACGTCCCACTAACCTGCTCCGAGGGCTTCTCTCGCCAACTGGTCAGTCCACTGCTCCGCGGGCGGTTCCGGCCCAGCAGCGGTCACCGGTTGTTGCGCAGCTTCTTCGCCGGCAACAAAGCGCCCAAATTTATG
Organism: Terriglobia bacterium; assembly: GCA_963795245.1. Taxonomy (GTDB): domain Bacteria; phylum Acidobacteriota; class Terriglobia; order Terriglobales; family Acidobacteriaceae; genus JAIQFF01. The sequence continues at coordinate 580,017 of CAWCHA010000005.1, forward strand.
GTCAAAACCTCAGTCATTACGATTCGGGATGTTGCCAAAGAGAGCGGCTTTTCTTCGACTACGGTTTCCATCGTCCTGAACGACGCGCCGCTTGCCCGCTACATCCCGCCCGTGACCAAGAAGCGCATTGAGAAAGCGGCCAAGAAACTTGGCTACCGTCCTAACCTGTTTGCGCGCTCGCTGCGCAGCAAGCGCAGCCATACCGTCGGCGTCATGGTGTTCGATATGACCGACCCGTACTGCACTCTGATTCTGCGCGGTATCGAAAACTCGCTTTACCAGTCATCATTTTTGCCCATCCTCACGGACGTGCACAACGAGCGCAGCCGCTTCGAGCGTTATCTCGAGATGCTGCTGGACCGCCGCGTGGAAGCGCTGATCGTGCTGGCGAACTGGCTGTTTGTGGATATCGACGTCCTGGCGGACCTGGAGAAGAGCAGCATTCCCACGGTCATGATTGGACGCGAATTGCAGACCGATACGGTCAGCTCGGTAATTGTGGATAATGAAGTCGGCGCGCACCTGGCGCTGGAGCACCTGCACCAACTCGGACATCGCAAGATCGCATTCATCCGCGGGCCCAAGACGCTCGGCGATAGCGCTCCGAGATGGCAGGGAATCCGAACATTTGCCAAAAGCGCGGGACTGGAGCTTGATCCTCGCCTGATCCTGGACCTGCCGGAATCGGGAGATCCGATTTCAAGTTTTGAAGCAGGCTACAAATTAACGGAGGAATTGATTAAGCGAAAGCGCCCATTCACTGCATTAATGGCGTTTGACGACATGACGGCGTTTGGTGCCATACGTGCACTCGCGAAAGCAGGTCTGCGGGTGCCGGAGCATTGCTCCGTCATCGGCTTCGACGATGTGGCAGCCTGCAGCCTTTACACTCCGCCGCTCACCACGATTCGTCAACCTATGGAAGCGATGGGAGCGGCGGCGGCGAACCTGGTGATCGAGGGCATTAATGCCGTACTCGAAAAGCGGGAAATATCGGCAGTACACCGCAAGATGGTTCCCGAATTGGCGGTGCGAGAGTCCACCCGCAGCGTTCTTTAGGGCAAAACACGGTCAAAAGCCTGAAGTTACCCCGCTATTCGAAAAGCTGCTGGGTATGATTTCCCGCCTTTTTTTTCTTGACACTTGCTGTGGAACTACCGCAATATTCAGGCCATTGATTCGTTTTAATAAACCCTTTCATCGAAACGCCCCCCGGAGGTCGGCGGGTTTTCGGTTTCGTTGAAAATGGGAAAATTGACTTCGGGCATCGCTCCCGCATGAGGGCGAACAGGTTTACCGGACAGATACGGGCGTGAGATGGCTCCGCCGCAACGGACGAACAGTACTAGGATTTGAATCAGGTCTGGGCCCCGCAGTCTTCGTGGGTTGGAAAAATTCTGGGTGCATCAATTTCGGGGGTATCAATGAAGTCCCTTCTGCTTTGGCTAGGCGTTTCGCTATCGCTTTCGCTGGTCGCGTTCGGCCAGGATTCCGCTTCGATTACGGGCACAGTGACGGACCAGAGCGGCGCCGCCGTCGCCAACGCTCAGGTCACGCTCACCAGTCCCGAGCGCGGCCTTAACCGGACAAGTCAGACCAATGAAAGCGGAGACTTTTTGTTCGCCGCGGTTCCCGGCGGGTCTTACGATCTGATCGTGGTCGCGTCCGGATTCAAGAAGTATTCCGTTAAAGGGGTGAAGTTGCAGGTCGGGCAAAAGGCGCGCGCCGATGTGGCGCTACAGGTGGGCGCTTCCAACACCGAAGTTACCGTTGAAGGCTCGGGCGTGGCCCAGGTTGAAACGCAATCATCCGATCTCGCTGGCATCGTTACGGGCAAGGAAATTTCCCAACTGCAGTTGAACGGCCGGAACTTCACTCAGTTGGCCACGCTGGTCCCTGGAGTGAGCAATCAGTCGGGACAGGATGACGCCGGAGTGGGCGTCGGCGGCAACGTCTCGTTCAGCATGAATGGCGGCCGCACCGAGTACAACAACTGGGAACTGGATAGCGGCGACAACATGGACAACGGCAGCAATACCACGCTGAACGTCTATCCCAGCCTGGATGCCATCGCCGAATTCAAGGTTCTTACTTCCAACTATGGAGCGCAGTACGGGCGCAATGGTTCAGGGACGGTAGAAGTCGAAACCAAGTCAGGCACCAAGAGCTTTCATGGCGATGCCTACGAATTCGTTCGGAACGACATCTTTAACGCGACAACGTTCCCGCAAAGCACTGTGCCGCCGTACAAGAAGAATGATTTCGGATACACCATCGGCGGTCCAGTATTTATTCCCGGACTTTACAACAAGGACCGCAGCAAGACTTTCTTCTTCTGGTCGCAGGAATGGCGCAAAGAGCGGGTTCCAGCCAATCTAGGGAGCGTGATCGTGCCTTCCCTGGCGGAACGCGGTGGTGATTTCAGCGACCTTTGCCCCGGGCCGGATTGTCCGATGATCAGCCCGGGTACGCCGTTCCCGGGAAACATTGTTCCCATTGATGCGGTAAATGCTCCGTCCCTCATGGCTCAAATTCCCGAACCGACGTCGGGGAACAACACATGGAACGCTTCGCCCACTCTTCCCACCACATGGCGCGAAGAGTTGTTTCGCGTGGACCATCATTTTTCCGACAAGGTAAGCGCCAATTTCCGCTACATCCACGATTCGTGGCAGCAACTTTATCCCACGCCTCTGTGGACCAACGCCGGCACCTTTCCTACCATCCAGACTAACTTTGGCGGGCCCGGCGTCAGCATGGTGGCACGCCTAACCGCGACTCTCTCGCCTACCCTGCTGAACGAATTTGTCGCGAGCTATACCACGGATCACATTACGTTGATACCGGTAGGCGCGTGGCAGCGGCCCGCGGGGATGACCTTAGGTTTGTATCCCGGCGCGGATGCCGGCAAGATTCCTGGCATCAGCCTGGGCGGCGGCGGAATCTACAATTTTGGAGAGGACGTAGGCTACCTGCCGAACGGTCCCTACAACTCCAATCCCACTTACACCTATCGCGATAACCTCACCAAGATCATCGGCAAACACAACATCGTGATAGGTGGCTACTTTGTTGCTGCCCAAAAGAACGAACTGGCGGCGCCTGGAATTGCGACCAACGGAGCCTTGACCTTTGATACCAGCAACACAATCAGTACGGGCAACGCATTCGCCGATTTGCTGCTTGGCCGCGTGTCGTCTTTCAGCCAGGCCAGCGCACAGCCCAAGTTTTACAACCGCTACAAGATATTCGAACCTTATTTCCAGGATGACTGGCACGTTACCAACCATCTGACGCTGAATCTCGGAGTGCGGGTGAGCTTGTTCGGAACTTACAGAGATCGTTACCACAGCGAATACAACTTCGATACCAGCCGTTATGTGGCGGGCGCAAGCAGCGTGGATGCCAACGGTTTCGTGGTGGGCGATCCCTTCAACGGAGTAGTGCAGTGCGGTGTGACGACGGGCATTCCGGATAGCTGCATGAAGGGTCATCTGTTCAATCCTGCTCCGCGCATCGGTTTTGCGTGGGATCCCAAGGGTGATGGAAAGACAGCGCTGCGAGGCGGCTACGGGGTTTTCTTCGAACACACCAATGGTAACGAAGCCAACGCCGAATCGCTCGAGTCCGCGGCCAGCCCGGCGGTACAGACCACCAGCCTTTTCAATCTGACTTCTTACGACCAGATCGTGCCCACGCCTGCCGGCTCGGCTACCCCGCTCTCCATGATCTCGATTCCGAACAAGGCGGTCTGGCCTTACGTGCAGCAGTGGCACCTGGATGTACAGCGTGAAATTCTGAAGAACACTGTGGCCACGGTTTCGTATGTGGGCAGCAAAGGTACCCACCTGACCCGGTATTTCGAACTCAACCAGATAGCGCCGGTGTCTTCCAGCCAGAATCCCTACAAAATAGGGGAGGCGATTGGTCCGGACGATTGCACTAATGGAACCACGCCCAGTGGTGTGGCCGTCACCGGGCAGGCGTTGATCAACCTGCAAGTAGCTTGCGGAGCGAATCCTGACCTGTTCCGGACAAATTTCCCCGGGATCGGATCGGTGGCTGGGTTGCGGGAGCAGGCTTCGTCCATCTATCACGCGTTTGAGACTTCGGTGCGGCACAGCGTGGGCGGTTTGCAGTTAAGCCTGGCTTACACCTACAGCCATTCGATCGATGATTCTTCCTCCGCGCGGGATGCGATCATTCTCAACAGTTACGACCTAACGAGAGCGCGCGCGAGTTCCAACTTTGACCAGCGGCATCTGTTCAACTTGGGATACGTATACGATCTGCCCTTCTTCAAGAGTCCCGGAATGGCTCACAACGTCCTGGGCGGGTGGCAGTGGTCCGGAATCGCGACGATTCAGACCGGCACTCCGTTCAGCCCCGGCAACGCGGTCTTCTCAGACAATGCGGGCGTAGCGAATGGAATTAGTTCAGGCTCGTCCCCGTCCTATCCTGACGTGATCGGCGATCCCAGATCAGGGATACCTAACACCGGATTCGCGGGTTACGGTCCGTTGCTCTACAACCCTTCGGCCTTCGCTGCACCGCGAGGACTGACGTTCGGTGACATGCCCAGAAACTTCCTGACCAACCCGCGACGGACAAACTTCGATATGGCGTTGTTCAAGCACTTTGCCATCACGGAGAGCATGGGATTTGAGTTCCGCGCTGAAGCCTTCAATGTGTTCAATCACATCGAATACGCATGGCTCGGCGGTGACTCCGGTTCCGCGGCTTCGAACAGCCCGTTTGGCAGTTCAAACAGCACTTTGACTTGCTACGGCGGAGCCAATAATTCAGCGGGCGATCCTTCCTGCACCGGAGCAAACCCGTACCTGCGGCCGGCTGCGGCTCACAATGGCCGTATCCTGCAACTGGGGGCGAAGTTCATCTTCTAGAGCGGGACCATGAGAGAAAAGCTTCATAATCATGGCCTCGGAAACGGGGCCATATTTTTTGGTGGATTCGGAATTGGAGCGATCATCGGAAAGGTTGTCATCCTGAGCGAAGTGCGTGCTTCGCTTCGCGAAGAACGCAACGCAGTCGAAGGACCTCTACAGGCGAATCGTCTGTAGGGATATTCGCGTTTGGATCTGGCATTCCTTAAAGGCCGTGGGCGCTTATAGGGATCCTTCGACTCCGCTGGATCATTCGGGGGCGAATGATCCAGCCGCGCTCAGGATGACAGATTGCGGGGCTTGCTTTACACCTGGACGTGCTGAGGGGCGGCAGCTACCACCGTCAGCGCTTGCTCCAGATCAGCGATCAGGTCGTCGGCATTTTCGATTCCCACGGAAAGCCTGATCAGTTGGTCGGTCACGCCCATCTTCTGGCGATGCTCTGGAGAAATCATGCCGTGCGAGGTCAGCATTGGAATGGTGACCAGCGAATCCACTCCGCCCAGGCTGGGCGCGAGGCTGAACAGCCGTAGTGCCTCCGAAAGGCGTTTGGCGTCCTCTCCGGTGCCGTCAACCTCGAAACTCAATACGCCACCGCCGCCATGCAATTGCTCCATCGCCAGTGCGCTCTGCGGATGGCCTTCCACGAAGGGATAATGCACGCGCTTCACTTTGGAGTGACGCGCCAGAAACTGCGCCACGCGTAAAGCATTGTCGTTCTGCCGCTGCACCCGGACCGCCAGCGTCTTGATACCGCGCAGCAGCAGCCATGCTGCATGGGGATCCATGACTCCGCCTAAAGTGGTGCGGGTCGAGTGAATAGTGTCGATCAGATCCTGACGGCCCGAGACGATGCCGCAGATCAGGTCTGAGTGGCCGGCAAAATATTTGGTCCCGGAGTGCATGATGAGATCGATGCCGAAGTCCGCTGGGCGCTGATTGATGGGTGTGGCAAAAGTGCTGTCGACGAAACTGATGAGCTTGTGTTGCCGCGCCAGAGCGACGACCTTGTTCAGATCCACAACTCGCAGCAGAGGATTGGTCGGCGACTCCAGATAGAGCAGACGAGTGTTGGGCCGGATGGCGCGAGCGTGCTGATCGTATTCGTTGGTGTCCACAAACGTAGTCTCAATGCCAAGCTTGGGCAGCCACTGGCTGAAGAACTTCGTAGCGCCGCCGTAAATATCCCGCTGGGCAACTACGTGATCTCCGCTCTTCAACAGAGCCAGCATCGACGTGGTGATGGCCCCCATGCCCGACGCAAACAGCAGCGCGGCATCGGTGCCCTCCAGTTCGGCAATCGCCTTTTCCGCTACGGTGTGGGTGGGATTGCCATAGCGGGTGTAAAACATGTCGGTGGGAATGGCGCGGACTTGCTGGTCGCTGTCGGTTACTTCAAACGTGGATGACTGATAAATGGGCGTGGTCAGCGGACCATTCTTTTTATCGAGCCCGGTGCCGCCGCGAACCGCTTCGGTTTCCGGATGATGCTGGTGTTTCTTCATAAATGCTCCTTCAGCGTAAATGTGGGCGAGAGCACCTCGCTCGTGCGGGCCGGTGTCACTGCAGCACGAGCGGAACGCTCGCGCCCACATCAAAATTCGGCACCGGCGAGAACCACGCGGCGGAACGAGCATGGCGTCCGCTGGTGAGCTTGTCGAATTCAGCCTGTAGAGTGCGAGTGACGGGTCCGGTCTTTCCACTGCCGATGGTCCGGAAGTCGATCTCCCGCAGTCCGACCACTTCGGCGGCCGTACCGCATACAAACACCTCGTCCGCAATATAGAGTTGATCGCGCGAAATAGATTCTTCGACGACCGAATGACCCAGGTCTTGCGCCAGTGTGATCAAGGAGTCGCGGGTGATGCCTTCGAGTATCGCGCCCCGTCCAGGCGTGTAAATCACATTATCGCGGACCAAAAAAATATTCTCACCGCTACACTCTGCAACGTAACCCTGTGGGTCGAGCATGATGGCTTCATCGAAGCCGGCACGCTGCGATTCGGTTTTGGCCAGAATCGAGCTGACGTAATTTCCCGCCACCTTGGCCTTGGTCATCATGATATTCGGATGCAGGCGCGTGAAAGAGGCAATGTTGGCGCGGATTCCACGCTCCCGGGCTTCCTCGCCGAGAAACGCGGTCCACTCCCAGACTGCGATGATCAAGCGCGGCTGGCCGCTGTCCACGACCAGGTCCATGGCGCCATCGAGATAAATCACAGGACGGATATAGCAGGCAGAGAATTTGTTAGCGGAGATCGTCTTGTGGATGGCATCAATCAGCGATTCGCGAGTCCAGGGAAGGTTGCGAAAGCCCAGGATGAGCGCGGAGTCCAGCAGACGGTCCACGTGCTCCCCGAGCCGGAAGACTGCCGGTCCGCGGTCTGTGCCGTAGCTGCGAATGCCTTCAAAGACGGCGAAGCCATAGTGCAGGCCCGCGTTCACAATCGGCACTCCACTGGTTGCAGCGTCTTTCAGTCCATCGTCCAGCCAGACATACTTCGCGAGGTTTGCCATCGGGGCCTCAGGTTTGGGTTCAACGAACCTTTCAAGGGTAACGGTCACGGGCGAACTGGGCAAGGGGGTGGCTGCGACGGTGGGTCAGTTTGAAAAATCTTTACATCGGCGTCATCCTGAGCGACTTTAGTTGAGAAGGACCTCGCGTGGGCCGTACCATCAGCACGCATACTGCATATCCGCTTCGCGCTAGATCCTTCGCAAGCTCAGGATGACACCTTTCATTTTTAAGCGATCTATAATTGATAATTGATTCGAGGAAAGGTGCACTGAGATGGCAAAAGCCAAGGCGAAGCCGGCGGCGAAGCGACGCAGCTTGAAATCACGAACGAAGGGTCGCGAGACCGCAGCACGCAGGCACGAGACCCGCAAATCCGAGAAGAAAAGTTCCGGCAGCAAAATGGAGCTGAAGTACATCCCGTGGCATACAGTCGAGCTTGAAGATCTGAACCCGCTGCTGAAACGCCAGTTTGTGGTGGGTCGTGACATTATGGTGGCGCGCATCCTGATGAAGAAGGGATGCATTGTGCCGTTGCACAGCCACCACAATGAACAGATCAGCTATGTTCTGGATGGCGCGTTGAAATTCTGGGTCGGCGGCAAAGAGATTGTGGTGAACGCCGGCGAGGTGTTAACCATCCCTCCGCACATGCCGCACCGGGCGAAAGCCATGATGGACACCGTAGATATTGACGTCTTCAATCCGCCCCGTGCCGATTGGATTAACAAGACGGATCAATACCTGCGGGGCAAATAATCCATCCATCCCGTATGCTAATACCTGTAATGACGGACTCGGTCGCAGTGTCATCAACTCTGGAATTGGGCGTATCGCAACTGCGTTGCATCGGATGCGGAGCTGTCGGCGAAGAGGGCGCGAAGAGCGTGCGCTGCGTGCACTGCGGCGATCTGCTGGAAGTGTCTTTTCCCGGCTGGAAGACGCGCGACGGGATGCGTGTCGGCGGACTTGACGCCGTTGGGCTCAAGCAACTTTGGCTGCAACGCCGGACGTCTTCGCAGGCACTCGACGAAAGCGGAGTGTGGCGCTTTCGCGAAATGCTTCCTGCATTGCACGATTGGAAAAATGTCATCACCCTGCGAGAAGGGAACACGCCGCTGTATGAGTTGCCTTCCTGCGGCCGCGCAGCGGGTGTCGAACATCTTTTCGCCAAGCATCAGGGAATGAACCCAACCGGGTCTTTCAAAGATACTGGCATGACGGCCGCCTCGTCTTTCGCGAAACAGGGTGGCTTTCGCTGGGTGGCCTGCGCCTCGACCGGCAATACCTCAGCCTCGATGGCGGCTTACGCGGCGCGAGCGGGAATGCGCAGCCTGGTTCTGATTCCTCAGGGACAGATTACCTGGGGAAAACTTTCGCAAGCTCTGGACTACGGCGCCGTTACCTGCCAGTTGAAAACTGATTTTGACGGCTGCATGCGCGTGCTGGACGAAGTGGTGCAGCGCATGCCGGTGTATCTGCTGAACTCGGTGAATCCGTATCGCCTTGAAGGCCAGAAAACTGTCGCCATTGAGTTGCTGGAACGCTTCGACTGGCAGCCGCCGGATCACATTATTGTCCCCGGAGGGAACCTGGGGAATTCTTCGGCGATTGGCAAGGCGCTGCTTGAGATGAAGGAACTTGGTCTGATCACGAAGTTGCCGAAGCTCTCTGTGATTCAGGCCGAAGGCGCGAATGCTTTGGTCCGAACCGTGCGCGAGACCGGCGGGACGAAGCTTATTTCAGTCCACGCCGAGACCATGGCCACTGCCATCAAGATCGGAAGCCCAGCCTCGTGGAAAAAAGCGGTGCGCGTGATCGAGGCCACGGGCGGCGCCGTCGAGCAGGTGAGCGAAGTGGAGATGGCCCTGGCCAAGGCGGAAATTGGAGCCGATGGTATCGGCTGCGAACCGGCGTCCGCGGTGACGCTCGCGGGACTTAAGAAGCTGGTCAAGCAAGGATTCGTGAAGAAGAATGAGTCTGTCGTGTTGATTTTGACTGGCAACCTGCTGAAAGATCCGGATTTTACTCTCAAGTTTCATCGCGGCGACTTGTTCGCGGGCACAGAGCATGAGGAGGAGGCTGCCGTCGTCCTCGGTCCGCGGCAGCGCGCTCCCATGGTGCTCGACGCCAGCGTGAATGCCGTGGTGAAGGTGTTGGAGTACGCGGAGCAGACAGATCCCCGAGAGTAGAGAGTTTGACATTATCCTGAGGGCCTTCAGGCCCGAAGGATCTTGCGCGAATCTGCTCAATCGTGGGGCCATCCGCATATACGCTCCGCGCCGGATGCTTCGCAAGCTCAGCATGACGTCCCTGATAAAAGGACTTCGGATAAAACGCCTTGACCGTAGCGAATGAAAACTAAAAAGAAAAACCGAGCGATAGATTCTCTCGAACTTATGCTTCCCGCCACCTCGGCTAATCTGGGACCGGCATTTGACGCTGCGGCTCTGGCCTTTGCCATGTTTCTTAAAGTCCGCGCCCAGGGCGCGGAGGAGTTTTCCATTGTTGCGACTGGGCGCGACACAGAAATTTGCAGCCGGGTCGAGAACCATCTCATCCTGACGACTTATCGCGAAATCATGCAGCGGGCTGGCAAATCTGTCCGGCCGCTTGCCCTTCGTATCGACAATCAGATTCCAATCGGCAAAGGGTGCGGATCTTCGGCGGCCGCGCGCCTGGCTGGAATCGCGCTGGCGGTACACTTCGGAAACTTACGATGGACGGATAGCCGGATCGTCGGTGAAGCCTCGCGGCGGGAGCATCATCCCGACAATGCCGCTGCGTGCTGGATGGGAGGACTCGCGGTCGCCCGAATGTCGGCCGAGAGCGAAGCTCAAGTGGCTTGCGTGATTCCGAAAGGAAAATGGCCGTTGTTGCTGGCGATCCCGGATGAAGCGCTGCCCACCGAGGAGGCCAGGCGCGTGCTTCCGCTACAGTATTCCCGGGCCGACGCCGTGACGAACGTGCAGAATTCCATGTTGCTGCTGGCGGCCTTTGTCCAAGGCCGGCGCGATCTGCTGGCTGCCGCGCTGGATGACCGCATGCATCAGCCGTACCGGGCGGCGCTGTGTCCGCTGTTACCCGCGTCGCAGAAGTTGGCAGCCGCCACTCCGGGCATTCTGGGTGCGGTGCTCAGCGGAGCTGGGCCGTCGGTGCTGATTTTTCTGGATGGACAAATCGGCGCGGAACGCGCCAGAACAAAAGTGCGGAGTTATCTGAAAGCCCGCGGACTCAAGGCCGAGCTCGTGCCCACTGCAATTACCAAATTAGGAGCCGGCCAGGGCAAGGCCTGGGCTCAGCGGCGTCCCTAACCGCGGCGATGCGCTTGTCCGTCCGTCATTTCTTCCGACAACCGGTTGGTGGACGCGACGCGGAAAAAATGCTGTTCAAAACTCAGATGAGGTTCGCGAGCGAAGCGATCCGCATACGAATTAAGCGCTCTCTTGAAATGCTCAATCTCTCGCCGCGCCTCGCGGTCGAGCGCAGTGCTGGATGACGATGACGCCGGCGTGATGCGACGATGTTTGCTGGTTTTCATTTTCCTTCGACTCCCTGGAACGCTTTCCCCTACTGGCCCACCGACATGGGCGCTTGCGGCTCATCCTGTGGAAGCACCAATACGTGTCTGGTGTTGTTCTCTACAAGATCAGGGGAAGGCAAGTAAGCTACGGTCGGGGCGGGAAAGTGTAAATGGCACTCTCGTGCTATGGGGAAAATGAAGGCCGGCTGAGGGGAAGAATGCTGCTGTCTCCTCAGCCGGAGGGCCTCATGTTTGCGGCTGGCGCCTAACGGCTGGCGGGCGGAATAATGCTGTTCAAGCGCAGGTATTCGACCATTTGTCCGTAGTGATCGAAGCAGTGGCCCACGGCGCCGCCGGTTAGCGCCAGGCGGGTCGCCATGCCGTCGCCAAAAGGGCTCTTTATGGGAGCGACGAGGTTCTTCTCGTTGACGCTTTCTGCCGCTTTATTAAGGTAGACGAAAGAATCCTTCAAGAACTTGATGATGTCTGCCTTGCTTTTGGCGGAGTCGGGACCGATCTCCCCGCCAGTGTCGACGGGAGGCTTCTCGCCCAGAACGGCCGCGGCCAGAATGTAGTTCACTGCTGCCACGTGCTTTATCTGTTGTTCGAAGGTGCGTACGCCCTTGAACTCTCCTGCGGTTGGCGCGTAGGAAAACTTGTCCTCAGGCATGGCTTCGGCTGCGGGAACGAATTCGCCTTCCACGTTTTTGACCGAACTGGCCAGGACCTGGCTTACGGTCTTCGGTTCGGCGGGTTTGGCTTGAGCCAGCGCGATGCCGCTCAGTAAGAGTAGGGAAGCGCAGACGGTTTGAAACTTCTTCATAGTTTCTCCTTTAATGTAGGCGCGAGCGTCCTCGCTCGTGCGGTAGTCACAAATGCACCGGTTCGTTGTTGCTCCGGCACGAGCGAGGACGCTCGCGCCCACATCACATCTTTAATCTCGAATTACTGACGCTGTTAACTCCAGGTGCTGAGACGTAAGGCGGTGCCTGCGGACTGCCAGCAATCCGCCTACGAGTGCTACCGCTGAACACAGCAGAGTACCGGGAACACCCACGCGCGTTGCCAGAGCTCCCCAGGCCGTGCTGCCGACGGCCATGCCGCCCTGGAGGACCAGCAGATACATCGACAGGGCCCGCGCCCGCAAAAACGACGGCGACATCGTCTGCGCTGCGACATTTAAACAGGCCAGGATTCCGATCCAGGCTGTGCCGCAGGCAAACAATACCAGACAGAGCAGGGAAAAAGTTTGAACCCGTCCGGCGGCGAAAGTCATGGCGGCGAAAAGCAGAATGGCGAACGCTACCACGCCGTCGACCGAGAGGCGAGTGCGCATCCGCGGCAAGATGGCAGCCCCGGCCAGCGCTCCGAGGCCGAAAAATCCGAGTAACAGGCCGTACCCGGTCGCGCCATGCGGCCGGGCCAGGATCGGCAGTAGCGCCGGCAGGGAACTCGCGGCCAGGCTGAATGCTCCGGTCCGGATCAGAATCGAGCGCACCTGCGGCGCTCCTTGAACGTAGCGCAGGCCGGCCACCATGGCGTCGCGCACGCGCCCGGTAGGAGCCTGTTCCATGCGAGGACGTTTCCATCGGTACAAGAAAACGATCACCCCGAAAAACGAGAGAGCGTTGAGCAAAAACGCCACGCCCGAGCCCGCTGTGGCAATGACCAGTCCCCCGAGCGCCGGACCGACCGAGCGGGCGACATTGAAACCGACAGAATTGAGCGCCACGGCCGGAGCATGATTCTCCGGGCGCACGACCTCGGGAGTGATCGCCTGCCAGGCTGGGTCGTTCATGACCGCACCCAGTCCGAGGATGAAGGTGAACAGCAATAGCATCCACGGGGTGACGTGGTGATAGAGGGTGAGCACACCCAGCACTCCTGCTGCTACCACCATCCAGCTCTGGGTGATAAGAAGAAATCGCCGCCGATCAACCATGTCCGCGAGAGCACCGGCGGGAAGGATCACGAGAAATACGGGAAGCGTTGTTGCCGCCGTGACCAGGCTGACCATCAACGGCGACAACGTGAGCTGAGTCATCAGCCAGCCCGCTCCGACGTTCTGCATCCAGCTGCCGGTGTAAGAGACGATGGCGGCGATCCAAAGCGAGCGGAAGAGCGGTTCGCGCAGCGGCGCCAATGCTGAATTCGCCACCATGGGAGGCAAATTGCCGGGCGCCGGCGTTTTGATCATTTCCGACACAGTCAGTGGGCCGCCTCGTCTGCAACCGGGCTGAGCTGAAATGGCCACTGGCGATTTCGCCACGCCCGCACCATGTAAATCGCAATCCCCGTAATAAGGATCACCAGCGCGTAGCGAACCTGCTTCAGCGAATTGGTGCGCGATACCAGCACAAAGATAAATCCGACCGAAGCAAAGAGAGCGGGCAAGGGATACAGCCACATCCGAAACGGCCGGGGCAGATCAGGCCGCCGGATGCGTAACACAATCACGCCGACGGCCTGTACCAGGAATTGCAGAGTGATGCGGATCACCACCAGCGCCGCGATGATGTCGGCCAGAGAGAAGAAGCAAAACAGGACTGCAACGCTACCCAGGGCCAGCAACGAAATATAAGGAAACCGGTGTTGCGGATGCACTCGGGCGAAAGCCTGAAAGTAATTGCCGTCAAGGGCCGCGGCATAAGGCACGCGGGAATATCCCAGCAGTAGCGAGAACACCGATGCGAATGCGGTCCACATCACCAGGGCAGTCACCAGGTTCGCGGCCCAGGTTCCGTAAATCTTCTCCATAAAAATTGAAACCACATACAGTCCGCGATTGGAGTGGCTGGTGTGCGTGATTTCCTGCCAGGGCACCACGCCCAGGATGCTGATGTTCATCAAAATGTATAGACATCCCACCAAAAAAATAGATAGCAGCAGCGCGCGCGGGATGGTTTTGCCCGGATCTTTCACTTCATCGCCGAGGAAGCAGACGTTGTAATAACCCCAGTAGTCATAGGTGGCGATCAGCATGGCGGAGCCCAGTCCGAGAAAAAAATTGTGCGACAACGTGAAAGCCCCGGGAGGGAAGCTGAAGGCGCGCGAGGCGTCGAAGTGACTGAAGCCCGCGATGATGATCCAGCCCATCGTGACCAGCACGCCGGCGAGTAACAATTTCGATATCCATCCGATGCTGGTGATTTTGCGATAGAGCAGGATCACGGCGATCACCACAATCGCGATCGCCACAAACGTGGCTCCGGACATCAGCCAACGCAATTGCAGCGTGCCCAGCAGCGGGATATGTAATTCCCAGAGATGATCGGCGAATTGATATTCGAGGCCGGGCCAAAAATAGGACGCGTAACCGGCCAGTCCGATGGCGCCTGACGCGATCGACAGCGGGGCACTGAAAGAGAGCTGCCAGATGAAAAGAAATGAAATCAGCCGACCCAGACTTTTCGGTCCATACATTTCCCGCAAGTAATTGTATGAACCGCCGGACCTGGGCATGGCCGCGCCCAGTTCCGCCCACACCAGGCCGTCGCACATGGCAAAGATCGCGCCCAGAATCCAGCCCAGCATGGCCTGCGGTCCGCCCATCGCGCCCACGATCAGAGGAATGGTGATGAAGGGCCCGACCCCGATCATGTCGATCATGTTCAACGCTGTCGCGCTACTAACCCCAATGCCTCGGATGAGAGGCTGGGAAGCTAGAGAAGAATCGTCGTTGGCCGTTGGGCGTTGGTCGTTGGCTCTAGCCATAAGCTGCATTCGCGAGACGCGAGGTTTGATTTTTCGCGGAAGCTGTTTGATTACGGCTTCCCATCACCGTCATTGGTCCTTGGCCTTTTGTCGCTGGGAAAACACGAGCGATTTTCCGAATAACGCTCCGACCGATCAGGGACCAACGACCAAAGGCCAAGGACCAACGACGATTCTCCGTCGATGCTTTTTAATCGTGTCCCGCGGCCAGCAGATTCACGTACAACCGGATTGCTCCCGGCACGCCCGCTGGCAGTTGGCGGAAGAACGCGTATCCCGTGTAGATGTACGTGCCTTTGCCGTACTTCGCTCGCAGAAGCCCGCCTTTGAGCGGTTGTTCTCCTGGATCATGAGATGACAGCAAGGGCCGGAAGTTACTGTCCCATTGGTCGGCAAAATACAGGCCGCGCTCCTGCACCCAGCCGTCGAAATCCCGTTGCGTGATCTGGTTGGGGGAATGAAAAACGCTGTCTTCGGGAGCCAGAATCTCAACCGGCGCTTCTTCGACTGAAACTCTGCTTCGGCTCAGGGTCACCGGGAACGGTGTGAAGCGACCGCTGTTGAAGTCGCTGACGCTGGCGTTGTATTGCACGATCAGCGTGCCGCCCGCTGAAACGTAATCCAACAGCTTCTTGTTGTTCGCAGCGACATCTTTCTGCGTGTCATAGGCACGGATGCCGAGAATAATGGTTCCGTAGCGGCTTAGATCTGCGCCGGCAAGTTTTTCCGCTGGCAGGAGAGTGACGTCGATTCCGATCTGTTGCAGCACGGTTGGAATTTCATCTCCCGCTCCGGGGACGTATGCCAAAGCCAGGTTCTTTGGGACCTTCACATCCACAATGCTGACGCGCTGCACTGCCGGTTGATAATAGTAGGCGCTGGCCAGATCTTCGCGAGTCACGAAGGTGTAGCCTTCGCTGTAGTTTTGCCGGTTGACGCTCAACACGGCGCGAATATGGGTGTGTTCCTCTTTTAATCCGCCAGGGATCACTTTGAATTCAAAATCTTTTTTGTCTCCGCGATCGCGCAACGCCACGGGAATCTGATCAGGCTCGACCCGCCAGCCGGCAGGGACTTCCAACCGCAGACTGCCATTCGATGCACCAGTCAGATTTGAAACCACGCCAACCTTTACACCGCGTTCCGAGCCATTCGAAATGGGAATGACTTGTTCGCCTGGTTCCAGTTCAACGGAAAACGCGGGTACGACGGCCAGCGGACGTTTTTGCTCCGTACCTTTTTCATCAGCAAACGCCACCAGCACCGGCACTGAAACTTCCGGCAGGGCGTCATGATTCGCGGGTGCGGCACTCCCGGTGCCGGACCGAAGTTCCGGAACGTCATAGTGCGCGCTTACTCGAAACGGCGGTGGAGGAAAGGGCAGAGTCTGATATCGAGGGTCATCCACGGCGTAGACGCCATCTCGCTCCGGATCGGACCGATGCAACGCCGGCCGGGTCGCCGGAGAGTTGGCCGGCAAATCCAGTTGAAAATCGGTCTGGTAGTTCTGCCCGGGCTGGAGCGGAGCAACGCGCTCTTTGGCCTCGCTTTCCTTTATCTGGCCTTCAAGGAACAGCGAATGCAACTGCACGGGATGGGTCGAGCCGTTGTGGAGCTTCACGCGGACGGTGATTTTCTGTCCTGGTGAAACCGCGGCCAGCGGATCCTGTCCGGGCGGGGGTGGTGTAGTTGAAGCTGGCGGCAAAATCAGCGAGGCCTGGAGGGAAAGACCGAGCGCGAGATTCAGCGCAGTGCGGGCTTGTGATTGTTTTTCTCGCAGACGCATCAGCAGGCCCTGCTTCTGGTCGCTGTTGCGGATGTGGCTTTCAATTTCGCTGAGCGAATCAACCACTGACAGCAGCGGCGCCGCCGCGCTGCCGGGATCTTTCTCTGCGGCCTTCGCGGCTTCGTCCACTTTGGTTTCAATCTGGCTGAGTTGCTTTGCCCCAGTCGCGTCGAATCCGGAACTCCATCCCGTGAGGCTGGTATCGATCCCATCGAAGAAATCTTTTTCGTGGCCGTCTTTATCAGTAGCTGGCGGCAGAATGGAATCGATCAGCTTGTAGTAGGTGTAGCGATCGCCAGGATCGACCGTCCAGCCCCCGGCGCCCTGGGAGAGCTGATGTCTCAATCCCTCCATGGCGAACTGGATCGGCGACATTCCCAGCAAAGGGTTCACGTGCCCGGTGTTCAACTTGACGGTGTAGTTTTCTGCGGCGCAGGTTGACGCCCCGAAGCCGCAAACGTTGCCGGTGTAGAGCTTCTTGGCTTGCCAGGGTTGCAAGCCTTCCTTGATCTGTTCGGGGAAGCGCTTCGGGTCAGCCGCCGCGCGAAAAGCCTCTTTGGTCAGGATGGCGGACGCCTGATGATGCCCGTGCCCGTCGCGATCGGTGCCCGAGAAGCGTGCGACCAGCACGTCAGGACGAAAGGTGCGGATCACACGCACCATGTCGCTCAGCGGGATCTCGTGCCCGCCCCACTTCTGGAAAGTTTCGTCCGGATTCTTGGAATAGCCGAAATCCGCGACCCGGCTGAAGCGCTGTTCCACTCCGTAATAACGATCGGAAGCCGTCAGCTCTAACGTGCGCAGAACTCCCAGCACATCGAACAGATTGCTGCCCACCTTATTCTGACCGCCTTCGCCGCGAGTGAGAGTCATCAGCAGCGTGGTATCGCCCTTGCCGCGAGATTCCAGGGTCAGCATGCCGCCGTCTTCGTCATCAGGATGGGCGGTGGTCTGCATCAGGCGGGCCGTGGTCTGAAGGCGGAGCAGCATTTGTTTCAGGCCGGCAGCCCCTGTATCCGGTGGAAGGGGATCGACCGGGCTTCCCGGGCGAGCGGGAGCCTGCGCCAGGGTTGGCTCCACGGTATTGACGACAACTAGCAGCAGGGCGACGCCGAGGGCGTTAAGCAGAAGTCTTTTCAGATTTCTCTTTCCAGCGATTGGCATAGGTATGAGATGGGGGTGATCGGGAATGAGAGGCAAGATTGTTTCCTGATGTTCCTCTTTATAGAGATATATGTTTTACAGGTATATGGACTGCGCGGAAAACGAAGAGTTAGCCGCCAGCGTTTTCAATCCTACCTGACTCAGTGGCTGGAAGGGGTGCCGGCCGATTGCACCGCCTGCTGGCAGGCATGCGCCGCGGTCAGCAATTCGTCAAACTGACGATCGCTGTGCAGGCTGCGCAACAGGGGATCGGAAAGCAAGTTGGAATAGGCGCAGTAGTTCAACTCGATCGCCGTCTTAAGCATGTGGAAGGCCGCGTCTTTTTTGCCGCCATAGGCGAACAGTGTGCCCTGATAATAAGAGATCTCCGGATCGGGATCCGAAGGCTGGCTGGTTTCGGCGTCTTGTGCCATGCGGTCCAGTTCGGAGGCAGGACGCAGGCCGAGGGCGGCCTCCATTAAATCGCGGTGGTAGTGCGGGGTATTCGACATGCGCTTCGCGGCCTCGCGCGCTTCCGCGATTCTGCCCTCGCGCAGCAACAAAGAGGGCGTAGCGTAGTTGGCCCACTCCGAGCCCGCGTCGATCTGGATAAACTCGCGAGCCCGGTCGAACTTGCCCAGCTCCATGAACGCCCAGGCGCAGGAACGGAACTGATAATTTCCCGGAGCCAGAGTCAGGGCGGTGTCACATTGCCGGGCCGATTCTTCCAGCATGCCGGCATAGCGTTGCACATATCCCAGCGTGAAGTGAGCCTGGGCATTTTCCGGACGCCGTTTGGCGAGTGCTGCGGCGGATTCGTAGGCCTTTCCCAGTTCGCCGCGGTCGACGTGATTGACGATGAGTTGCGAAGCGGCTGCGATCAGGTTGGCGTCGAGAGCCAGAGCGCGTTCCAGCGCGTCATTGGAGTGCTGGAACATCTGCTCGCCGCCGCTGGAGTAGGTTGCGTCGTAATAATAACGTTGACCGATTTCACCCCAGGCAGGGGCGTAGTTGGGATCGAGTTCGACGACACGCTCCAGTGTCTTGATCGCTTCCCGATTGGGCGCAGCATCGTGCGACAGGGCCACGCTGCGCAAATATAGATCGTAAGCCTCCTGATTGTTAGGACGCGTGCTGGTCTCCAGGAAGCCGCCGGCCGCGCCCAGCATGGGCAGTAATCCCTGCCGAACGTTTTTCGACAATTGCTGCTGCATGCCGATCAGGTCTTGAGCGGAGCCCGTAAGATTGGTTTGCCAGACCAGGCGTTCCGTCCCCGTTTCGATCGCTTCCAGGGTCACCATCAGGCGATTGCCCTGCTTTTGAAAGTGTCCAGTGAGGACGGTTCCCACTCGCAAGTCTTTGCCGACCTGTTGGGGATCGATGTCGGCGTTTACATACTTTCTGGTGACGGCCGAAGGGCGAACGTCGAGGGTACGGGAATAAGTGAGGGTATTGGCGATTTCGTCGGCGAGCGCGAAGCGAAGATAGTCCACGCTGAAATCGCCGTTCAGGTTTTGCAGCGGCAGCACCGCGATGGCGTTTTTGGATCCGCCTCCCATGACGGCAGCGCGATGTTTGATGAACCAGGTTCCAACCGCCGCCAGCACCGTGATCAGCAGCGCGGTCACCGCGAGCAGAAGATAAGTTTGGCG
This sequence comes from Terriglobia bacterium, assembly GCA_963795245.1. Classification (GTDB taxonomy): domain Bacteria; phylum Acidobacteriota; class Terriglobia; order Terriglobales; family Acidobacteriaceae; genus JAIQFF01. Next base: position 599,254 of record CAWCHA010000005.1, read on the forward strand.
CTTGCCCGGTGTCTGAAAAGTCTTGGTGACGACGCGCACGGGAGCGGTTATGCGTCCGCTGGTCCGGGTCAACCCTGATTCGGTTTCTTTCTTCAGGTGCTGTAGCGCTGCTTTCATCTCGGCGGCGCTGCCGTAACGTTTGTTGCGATCCTTCTCCATCGCCTTCCCAATAATGCCTTCCAGCTCTTTGGGAATCGCGGGATTGAGTGTCATGGGCGACGGCGGCTTGGTATGCAGCACCGCATCGAGAGTCATGACCACGTTGTTGCCGGAGAATGGCTTCTTTCCCGTAGCCATCTCGTAGAGCACTACGCCGAAGGAAAATAAATCCGTTCGGGGATCAAGTTCCTCGCTGCGGGCTTGTTCCGGAGACATATAGACTGCGGTTCCGGGGATCACGCCGACCGCGGTGAGGGAATCTTCAATTGGCGTTTCTTCACTGGTGGCCATGCGCTCGTTGCGCAGAAGCTTGGCCAATCCGAAGTCGAGCACCTTGGTTTGACCGCTCGAAGTAAGGAAAATATTGGCGGGTTTAATATCGCGATGAATAATGCCTTTGGCGTGCGATTCGGAAAGGGCGTCGGCCACCTGTACGCCGACATCGAGGACCTCGTCGATGTCCATGGCCTTCCCGCGAATGTGTTGCTTCAGGCTCTCTCCCTCCAATTTTTCCATGACGATGAAGGGATGTCCGTTGTGGTCTTCGACTTCGAAAATGGTGCAGATGCTGGGGTGATTGAGCAGGGAAGCGGCGCGGGCCTCGCGCTCGAAGCGTTCCATGGACTTGGGATCGCCGGTGAGGTTGTCGGGGAGAAACTTTATGGCGACGTGGCGGCCCAGCCGGGTGTCTTCGGCTTCATAGACCACGCCCATCCCGCCACCGCCAAGTTTGCCCAGGATGCGGTAATGGGAAACCGTCTGGCCGATCATGGACGTACTGCTCGAACTTTGGCCCGACGCTTCGCGGTCCATGGCTAAGCTCTGCCCCTGTAGGCGGTTATGTTAGGCCGTAGGTCGAATCTGGTCAACTGTTTGGCGTAGATTCCACCGCTTGACGGGATTTTGCTTAGTGGCTGTTCGATGCAGACGCTTTGCGTTCGGGCACCGTAAACTTCACGGTTTGGTTGGTAATTACTTTGTGTGTGGGGTCGGCCAGTTCGACCAACACTCTATGCGGACCAGGTTCCAGTCCGACCAGGATGATGGGTGATGGCATCGAATTCGCATGACGTCGAGGCCATCCTATCTCACTATTGACCAGAGGTTGTTCTGATATCGCCGGTTGCGGCGAAGCTCTTAAATGACCCTTCCGGAACGGTCGCTGGGAAAAAGGCTCTCCGCTTATTTCAACCGGGGATTCGAAGCGTATCCAAACCTCGCTTTCGAACTACTGGATGTACTGTGGGGACTCTCCAGTGTTGTCCCTCTGTGCAATTCAAAATTGCGGCGACCCGCAGTGGATGTTTAAGCGAACCGACTAGCTGACGCTTGCGTCTGCATCAGGCTATAATTCTGGCCACGCATGGCGCTCTCTTCAGGAACAAAATTAGGACCTTACGAGATACAGTCACTGCTCGGTGCGGGCGGGATGGGCGAAGTCTATCGCGCTCATGATTCCAGGTTGGACCGCACGGTAGCGGTCAAAGTTTTGCCGGCATCTTTTTCGGCCGATCATGACCGGATGCAGCGCTTCGCGCAGGAAGCGCGCGCGGCGGCAGCCCTGAACCATCCCAATATTCTCTCGATCTTCGACATCGGGGACCAGCAGGGCTCGCTCTATGTCGTCTCCGAACTGCTGGAAGGCGAGACCCTGCGCGAGCGCTTGCGCAGTGGCGCGCTTCCTGTCCGGAAAGCGATCGACTACGCGCTGCAGGTGGCGCGTGGACTGGCGGCGGCACACGAGAAGGGCATCGTCCATCGTGATTTGAAGCCGGAGAATCTCTTTGTCACCAACGATGGACGGGTGAAGATTCTGGATTTCGGCTTGGCCAAGCTGATTCAGCCGGAAACGTCGAGCGGGGCTGACGCGCCGACCCTGCATGCCGTGACCGAACCGGGGCTCATCATGGGCACGGTCGGTTACATGTCGCCCGAACAGGTGCGAGGACAGGCGGCAGATCCGCGGTCGGACATCTTTGCCTTCGGCGCGATCCTGTACGAAATGATTTCCGGCAAGCGCGCCTTCCACGGCGAGACCTCGGCCGACACCATGAGCGCAATCCTGAAAGAAGAAACACCCGAGCTTTCGGAAACCGCGCGGAATGTGCCGCCCGGTCTCGAAAGAATCGTGCGGCATTGTCTGGAGAAGATTCCTTCCCAAAGGTTCCATTCCGCAGGAGACCTGGCATTCGATCTGGAAGCGCTGACCGAAATTTCGGCCACCAACAAATCGGGCGCGCAGGCGGCGGTGCAGGAAGTCAATGGCGCGGAATGGCGCCGCAAACTGGTGGGCGTTACTGGGGCGGTCCTACTGGCGGCGCTTCTGCTCGGGGCGGGCTGGTGGTTGGGACGAGGCGGCGGCGCGGTCCCTCCCGCGGAATATCAACAGATTACCTTCCGCACCGGCTCGATCGGCAATGCGCGCTTTGCCCCCGACGGCAGCATTATCTACGACGCGTCCTGGGAGGGCGGGGCTCACCAGTTGTATCTGGCTCGCACCGACGACAATGGCTCGCGCGAGCTGGGGCTGAAAGATGCAACTTTGCTTTCGATCTCGAAGAGCGGGGAGCTGGCAATTCGCCTGAACACCATTTACTTTGGCGGCTATGCCCGGGCAGGGACGCTCGCGAAGGTTCCCTTGAGCGGGGGAACACCGCGAGAAGTTCTGGACAACGTGCAGGATGCCGACTGGGCCGCGGACGGCGAAAGCATGGCCGTGGTGCGGTTCGTGCCGGAAACGAGCCACTGGAGGCTCGAATACCCGGTGGGCAAGGTACTTTTTGAAAGCATCAACTGGATCAGCCATCCGAAAATTTCACCCGACGGCAAGCGCATAGCGTTCGCGGACCACGAGAACCCCAGTGGCGACGATGAAGGGTCGGTGGCTGTCATCGATCTGGATGGGCACGAAAAAAAGCTATCGTCGGGCTGGTCGTCGGAGGAAGGCATTTTGTGGTCGCCCGCTGGCGATGAAATCTGGTTCACGGCTTCGAACAGCGGCGGCGCGGAAAATCTGCATGGCGTCACTTTGGGCGGCAAGCTGCGGACGATCACCAACGTGCCCGGCGGTATGTGGCTGCAGGATGCGCGCAACGGGTTGACGCTCATGGTTACTCAGCAAGCCCGTCTTTCGATCCGGGCCATGCCGCCAGGGGGAAAGGAGGAGCGCGACCTGGGATGGTTCGGATGGTCGCTCCCCAGAGACATCAGCCGTGACGGAAAAAAAGTTCTGTTCGAGGAAGAAGCGGATGGAGGAGGGCCTAACTACACAGTGTTTCTGCGCGACAGCGACGGGTCTCCTCCAGTGCGGATGGGCGAAGGCACAGGCGAAGCGATTTCGCCCGACAACAAATGGGTGATTACTAAGCCGGCAAAGGGTGGTCCTCTCAGCCTGGTCCCAACCGGCGCCGGGGAAGCGCGGCAATTGACCCACGACAATATCAGCTACGGCGCGGTGCGTTACTTGCCGGATGGCAAACAGTTGCTGGCGTCTGGCATAGAAGCCGGCCACGGGGTCCGCGACTATCTGGTTGATGTCAGCAACGGCAATGCCAAGCCCGTCACGCCCGAGGGAACGGCAGGCGTCCGCCTGTCTCCTGATGGCCGCAATGTCGCGGTCATGGGACCGGAACGAAAGTGGGGTATCTGGCCGCTCGATGGCAGCGGCTTGCGTCCCGTTCCGGGCCTGGATTCGAAGTACTACGTCTCCGACTGGTCGCCTGACGGAAAGTTTTTGTATGCGCTGTCGAGTCAGCGCCGAGAAGGGGCGGCCCAGGTGTTTCGAGTGAATATTACGACTGGCAAAATGGAATTCTGGAAAACCTTCGGAGCGAACCTGCCAGCCGGCGTCGCAAGCGTGGGCGGGCCTCGTTTCTCCAGTGACGGAAGCGCTTATGCCTACGTCTATTCGCAGATATTGTCACAGGCTTACGTGGTGAAGGGATTGAAGTAGGCATTCTGATCCTAAAGGGTGCCCCGTCCAAGCTCTGCTTGGGCGGGTTTTTGTTGACTCTATCGAATTCAAAATCAAAGACCCGCCGAAGAAGAGCTTGGACGGGGCACCTCCAGAGTACCTACGCGTAAAAGCCTGCGGACGAGCCTACCCATTCCATGCTGCGATTGAGGTCGACGCCCATCATCAGACCGCGTCCCATGCGGATGACGGTCATCACTGGCAGCAAGTCATCGAGCCATATATACATGATGCGCACTTCGGCTTGGTCTGCGCCGAACGGCGTTTCAATCACCGGTTCGAACTTCATGCGCTCCTGAAGTATGTACTGCGAACGTTTCTCTTTGGGGATCGCCGCAATATCCTGCGGCTTGAGATTAATGATTGCGCCGAGGCCTGCAAAAGAAAACAACGGCTTGACCACGTAGTTCTCCAGGTCTTTTGGCATTTGTTCCACGCGATCAAGAAACCACGTTTTGGGCACACACTCGTGGCGCAGGTAGGGCAGGGAGAACTTGCTAACGCGGAAAAACCAGTTGGGATGCCCCGCCCACTCCACCTCAATTTCATCGGTAGGCTGGAATGAAATCTTGAGGTCTTTGCGGACCATCTCATCCACGCTGGCGCGGTTGTAGATGCGCATGATCGGGGTCCGCTTCCCGGAGTTTTCATAGAACAGGAACTTGCCCACTTTGCGGACGTCGGTAATCGACACCGTCTTTATTCCCAGCAGTTTTTCGGTCAACAGAAAGTCGGGAAGAGATTTCTGATGCAGCGGGTCGATATCTATGAGGATGACGTGCTCTGGATCATGGTCGGCGACAATCGCCCGGCGCAATAACTTCTTGTAACCCTCCCAATCCAGTCCGCCCAGCAGATATTTCAGGTTCGGGTCGAGATCGAAAACTTCTCCGTAACATTGCGACAGCATCGCCTGATAGGCATAAAGAGAAGGGAAGCCCTGGAGTTCAACCAGCCTGGGCTGCAGGGTGCCGGACTTGTCGCGCACCAGTCCAAAATCCACCTGCACAAAAAGAGGTTTCTGGGATTCCCGCGGAACTTTGAACCGGTCCGGAATGGCGGCCGACGATGCTTTACGATATTCGATGTTGTTGAGTTGCTGAATCAGTTCCTTGCCATACCCCGCCATTTGATCGATCAGCGCTTTGGGCAAAAAGCACGGCGTCTCGCAAACACGAAACTTCATCGGCGTCCCACAGCGCTCTTCCAGCAACTTGAGCAGGCGCTGATATTTTTCCGGCGTGTAGTTCGCGTTAAATTGCTGTCGAAGGGCAGGAATCATGATTACGATGAACGTGCCGCGTGGGAACTAACCGCCCTCACTTGTCCGGCAGGGCCTGCTCCGCGCACTTCTGTCGCCGGTAACATCTGTCGAGCGATTGCTCGACCGGACAACCGGGGGCGGCTGTCCCCACATGGCAGGTGGTAGCTTACAGCAACCGCTACGCTTCCAGCAGCAATTGCCCATCGCACGTGATCTGGTTTTCTCTGAGGCAGACATTCAAACGAGTCATTGCCGATATCAGCCCCCACGTGGCTGGTGGCGTTTTCGCGTTACAATAAATTCTCTTCTTCCCTTATGTTCGAGTCTGTTCAGTCATGAATGTCGGCGGCTTCAAGACTTTCACCCGTCGCCCTCCCGTCATTTTTACGATTCTGGCGGTGATCGCAATCATGGCATTTCTCGGAGTGCATCGCCTGGTCAACCGTTTTCATGAGCAGGAAAAGGCTCTGGCACGCCACCTGTATGAGCGCGGCCTGCAGGCCCAGAGCGTGGGACAGCGCGAACCTGCGCTGGAGGATTTTCGGGCTGCGCTGACCTACGCCCGCGACAACTTCGATTACCAACTCAGCCTGGCGCGCGCTCTGCGTGACACGGGGCGCACGGCCGAATCCGAAACGTATCTCATCAGCCTGTGGGAGCGCACTCCTCAGGACGGAGCGGTGAATCTGGCTTTGGGTCGTTTGTTCGCGCGGGAACATTTGTTTGACAAAACGATCCAGTATTACCATTACGCCATCTACGGCTTCTGGCCCGGCGATTCCGGCGCCAAGCGGCGTGATACGCAATTTGAACTGATCGAATATCTGTTGCGCGGGAAAGCATATCCTCAAGCGCAAGCGGAACTCATTTCCCTGGCGGCCACGCTGCCCAACAATTCCAATTCGAGGACTCGGGTGGCCAATATGTTCGGGCAGGCGCAGGACAACGAACATTCTTTGATCCAGTACCAAGCTGTCTTGAGGGCCGATGGTGATAACGCGGACGCTCTTTCTGGGGCAGGGCAAGCCGCGTTCCGGCTCGGCCGGTACCAGACCGCGAAGAACTATCTGGAACTGGCTGTCCGCGCTGCTCCTCAGGACGCAGTCGCTTCAGATCTGTTGAAGGCTTCGACGCTGGTGTTACAGGTGAATCCCTACGCTTCCCACATTTCGGAGGCAGAACATAGCCAGCGGGTGCGATCAGCATTCAAGGCTGCCGGAGAGCGCCTGGAAAGCTGCGCGCAAAGCAAGGAGATCGATTTGACTCCGACATCGCCGGCTTCCGGAATGCCTGCGCTGAAAGCCCAGTGGCTTCAGGCTGCGCCCAAGGTAGCGCGGCTGCGAGCGCACGATGGCACAACATCGGATGAGGCGATGGATCTGGTTTTTGAGATCGAACGGCAGACCCAGGTTCTATGTGGACCGCCCGACGGCGTGGATCAGGCTCTCCTTCTGATTTCGCAGGAACGCAGAGGAGTGGAGGAATGACCGACAAAATTCCTCCTCCGCCACCACCAGACAACGATCATCCTGATAAACCAGGACGACGGTCGTTGTTCACTCTAAGCTGGTTCACGCTCAGCAGTACGCGCGAAGAACGATCCTTTTTACTGCTCGCAGTTTTTGTCGGACTGTTTTCCGGACTCGCGGTGGTGTGCTTTCGCCTGGCCATTGACTGGACCCGGATCTGGTTGCTCGGTCCCGCGCCTCAGGCGCACGCCTGGCGCCTCATCACGACACCGGCACTCGTCGGCCTGGTGGTCGCTCTGCTCGTGGTGCACGTTTTCCCGCTGGTCCGTGGCAGCGGAGTGAATCAGACCAAAGCTGCGCTCTATATCTATAACGGCTACATTCCGTTTCGCACGGCGGTGGGCAAATTCATCACGGCCGCGCTGGCCATTGGTTCCGGACAATCACTGGGGCCCGAAGACCCATCGCTACAGATCGGAGCCAGCCTGGCTTCGGCGCTGGGGCGGCAGCTTGAACTCTCCCGCGAACGCCTGCGCCTGCTCGCTCCGCTCGGAGCCGCGGCCGGATTGGCGGCGGCGTTCAACGCTCCGATCTCAGCCGTACTGTTCGTAATCGAAGAAGTGATCGGGCGTTGGAGCGCGGGCATTCTCGGTTCAGTAGTGCTTTCGGCGGTTTCCAGCGTGGTCGTGGTCCGCTGGTTTCTAGGATCCGAACCGCTGTTCCGCATTCCGGCGGTCGGATTGGTGCGTCCCACGGAGTTGCTGGCCTACGCGGTGTTGGGAATAGTTGGCGGCCTCGCGGCGGTGGTTTTTGCCAAAGCCATTGGCTACTTCCGCCCACGCCTTCGCGCCTGGCCGCGTTGGACGCAATACCTCCAGCCTGCCGCTGCCGGACTCATCATTGGACTGATCGGCTATGTGGGCGCTCCGCAAGTGATGGGCGCGGGCTATGAATACATGGACCAGGCCATGCACGACCAGTTCACCTGGAAAATGCTGGCTGCGCTGGCGGTCCTGAAAATCGTCGCAACGACATTGTCGTTCGTGAGCGGCGCTCCGGGAGGAATGTTTGCGCCCACGCTTTTTGTCGGCGCCATGCTGGGCGGAGCGGTCGGCGGAGTGGAGCGCGCCCTGTATCCCGGGCTTACTGGCTCAACCGCTACATATTGTTTAGTCGGCATGGGAGTTTTGTTCGCCGCCTTCTTGCGCGTGCCTATGACCTCGGTCTTCATGGTGCTGGAGGTCAGTGGCAACTATTCCATCATCGTGCCGGTGATCGTGGCCAATACTCTGGCGTACGTGGTCTCCAGGGGTTTGCAGCGCACGCCCATCTTCGACGTCCTCACCCGCCAGGACGGTCTCGAATTGCCCTCTCTGGAAGAGCAACGCGAGCGGACCGTATTGCGGGTGGAAGATGCCATGAAACCGGCCCCCACCCCGGTGCTGGACGGCAAGGACTCCGTGGACCAGGCGGTGCGGCGGCTACAGGACCTTCCGGGAAACTTTCTGGTGCGCCTGGATCCCAGCGGATGGAGAAGCATTACATCCGAAAAGCTTAGGCAGCTGGTGGGCGAGGGCAAGGGAGAAATGACGCTTGGTTCAACCGTCTCGGGTGCAAATCTGCCCTACCTGCATCCTGACCTGACCCTGGAAACGGCGCTCCGCTATGTCCATGAGCTACCCTTGGTGCCGGTTGTGAACCGTGCGAATTTCCGAAGTCTGGAAGGCGTGATTTCGCGTGAAGACGTTCTGGAAAAATACCAGACGATAGAAGAGGAATAATTCAGCTCCGTGTGGGGGGCGCCCGCCGACTTTGACGTTGGGTTTCGTGAGCCCAGGACTACGCCGTCTGCAACATTTCCAGCAACACAAGTTTTTAAAGGCAGCGGACAAGAGTATATGCACCACGCAGGGTGCATCGTTCCACACATCGATAGCGTAACAATCTACACAGGGCAACAAATCTGGCACCCGATGACCGCCTGATCGAAGAGGCCCGCCGTGTAGGCCGGCACAAGACCAAGAGGGAAGCGGTGTCCGCCGCCCTCGCGGAATATGTGAAGCGCCGGAAACCACTCCGCATTCTCAATGCCTTCGGTACAGTGAATTTCGATCCTAAATACAACTACAAGACTGAGCGCCGCCGGAAACCTTTATGATGTCCTGGTGGATACCTCGGTCTGGACGCTGGCTCTGAGCCGCAAGCCCACGGATTTGAGTTCCAGAGAGCAGGCTTTGAAAGAAGCGCTACGGGAGTTGATTCGGGAGGGCCGGGCCCAGGTTCCGGGACCCGTTCGGCCGGAGTTGCTTTCCGGAGTTCGCGAAGAGGCTAGCTTTCGACGGTGGCGCGATTATCTTCGGGCCTTCGACGACCCCCAACTGCGAGTCGAGGATTACGAAGAGGCCGCTCGAATGAACATTACCTGCCGGGCGCGCGGCATTGCTGGCTCCTCTTTCGACTTTCTGGTCTGCGCCGTGGCGAACCTCCGAAACTGTCAAATCTTCACCACTGACCGCGATTTCCATCCGCTATCGTAAAGCGCTTTCCGTGGACCTGTATGAGGCCGGAGATCCCAGTTAGTACCCTTGCCTTTTCAATGCTTTACACGCCGTCCAATGCGGCATTTACCCACTAAACCCCTGTTTTTCCCCTTTCATTGAGATAACCTCGCCCTTCCCATGTGTCTTCAATAGGATAACTGTAGGTAAATCCATCCGGGAGAACGCCTATCGGCGGCTCTTAGGCTGATGGATCGGATGGAAGGTTATAGCAGGGCAGAAATTCTGGGTTCAAATTGGGAAAGCACGGCGAAACAGGAACATGCCGCGGCATACCCGCACAGGAAAGCGAGAACGCATGCATAAGCCAGTGAAGTACGTGGAGAAAGCAGTTACAGTCGCCGCCAAAGGCGCGTGGGTGGTGTTCAATGGCCTGAATAGGATCAAGCAGAACCCCTCGCCGACGCCGAAATGGTCGGAGAAGCCACTGCTCAAGTCCTATGAAAAGACTAAGCCGCCGCTCGGCTGGCCGCGTTCCACTGACTCTCTGTGCCCCAAGTGCGTGCCGGAAATCCGCCAGCAGATTCTCGACGGCAAGCTGCCTTACGAAGTGCTGATGAACGAAAAGGTCGGCGAGATCAAAGCCGAAATCGTCGAGCGCGACGGCAAGATCCTGATGGTGAAGGACTGCGCCATTCACGGCCACTTCGAAGACGTGATGTCGATTGATACAGAATTCTCGAAGCACCTGGAAGATGTGTTCCCGGGCCGCGACATCCTTGCCCACAATGACGAGAAGTTGCATCACCACGGGTCTTCGACTGTGAAATACGGACGTGGTTCGGTGCTCACCATCGACCTTACCAATCGTTGCAACATGATGTGCGATCCCTGCTTCATGGACGCCAACCAGGTTGGCTTTGTCCACGAATTGAGCTGGGAAGACATCAAGACCATGCTGGATAATGCCATCACCATCAAGCCGCGTCGCCAGATGTCGGTGCAGTTCTCGGGTGGCGAGCCCACGCTTTCGCCCTACTTCCTGGATGCCGTTCGCTACGCCCGCAAGGTTGGCTACAACTCAGTGCAGGCCGCAACCAACGGAATCGAATTTGCCAAGAGCTTCGAGTTTGCCGAGCAGGCTGCCGAAGCCGGCATGCGTTATGCCTATCTCCAGTTCGACGGAATCGGCAACGCCGCTAACGCTCACCGCAAGGTTGGCAACCTGTTCGATGTGAAGCTGAAGGCGATCGAGAACATGCACAAGGCCGGTATCGAAATCGTTCCGGTCGTGACCATCGTCAACGGCATCAACAACGAGCAGGTCGGACGCATCATCAAGTTCGCGCTGGACAATCCCAAGACCATCGGGTTCCTGTCGTTCCAGCCGGTGTCGTTTACCGGACGTGACGAAGCGGTCACAGACGATCGCCGCGAAGCGCAGCGTTACACCCTCTCTCATCTGGCGCACGACGTGAAGAACCAGACTGGCCTCGGCGAACCTGCCCGCGACTGGTTCCCGATTTCGCTTCATGGGAACCTTCTCCGATTGGGCCGATCTGATGCACGTCAACGACGTCAGCAACGATTGGGGCCAATTGAGCTGTGGCTGCCACCCGAACTGCGGTACCGGCATGGCGCTGATGATCGACAAGGAAACCAAGGAAGCCGTTCCGGTGACCGCTTTCCTGAAGGGCGATCAACTGGCCAAGGATATTGCCAAGGTCAACGACGCGGCTCGCGGAAAGTTCCTGACGGTCGTCGGCATGGCTCTTTGCCTGATGAAGAACTACGACCCGTTCCAGTCGCCGACACATTTCAAGATGATGGACCTGCTGAAGAAGTTCGATAAGAACTTTAACGCGACCGGCAAGAACTACGGCAAGGTCGGTCCGGACCGCACCATCGACGACGTGATGAAGCGCCGTCAGGACCGTTGGAACTTCCTGTTCATCGCGGGAATGTGGTTCCAGGATCTGTTCAACTACGACTTCCGTCGCACCGAGCAGTGCATCATTCCCTACGCCACGCAGGAAGGCGAAATCTCCTTCTGCGCTTACAACACAGGCGTGGGCTGGCGCAACATTATCGAGAAGATGCACATGACTGCCACACTCACCAAGTGGTACGAGGAGCATGGACGCCACGAAATCTTCGCGGGTGGCAAGAACGTCAAGATGGACTCAGTCGAGCATGCACTGGTTCTCAAGGAAGAACTGGTCACCAACGAAGAGCAGCATGATCTGGATAAGCTGGGTATCGCCAAGAACTCGCGGGAAGAGAAGATGCGGGCGCGCGATGCTAAACAGAAAGAAGATCCGGCATACAATGCCCGAATGGCCTCGCTTTATCGCGAAGTTGTGCTGAAGGAAAAGCCAGTCGTGGCAGAGAACGGCTTCATCCCGCTGGGCGCGCTGACCAACCCGGCGAATGGTGGCATCGCTCCTGCTCCCGCGAAGTCGGAAGCAGAGCCAGTGCTGGGAGACTAAGAGCAGGTTTCCGGTTTCTAGTTTGGAACGGCCGCCCACCCGGGCGGCCGTTTTTCTGCCTCCGAAACACCATAACCACGGAGGACACAGAGGACACGCAGTTATTTCGGTCTGAGCTTTCCTCGGTGTCCTCTGTGGTATATATTTTTCGCCCACGACGAACTCGTGACAATTCGCATCCAAGACTTGCTGTAAAGTCCAAAGTGCCGTTAACGCATTCAAAATGGAGAGATTTTATGGCTGAGGTCCATGTGGCGCTCTGGGTTCGGCTCGACGCCAAGCCCGGCAAGGAAAAGGAAGTCGCCGATTTCCTTCGTGGCGGTCTGGCGATTGTCCAGGAGGAGCCGGCGACCACGGCCTGGTTCGCCATCCAATTGGGTCCTTCAACTTTTGGGATCTTCGACGCATTTCCCAATGAGGCTGGCCGCCAGGCGCATTTGTCGGGACGGGTTGCGGCGGCGCTGATGGCCAAGGCCTCGGAGTTGCTGGCGAAGCCCCCGGCGATCGAGAAAATCGATGTGCTGGCGGCAAAGCTGCCGGCATAGACCCTCCAGCAACTTAGAGGCGTACAACTTTCGTTACCTGCGATCGAGAATTTCGCTCGCGGCGGGTGAGCCTTCGTGGGGAATCGCGCATCTAAGAATTCATGGACAACAATGCGATATTCGACGAACGATACAGAGTTATCGCCATTGACGAGCAGAACCTCATTCTCCGTGGAATCCGCAGCGGAGATGTCCTGACGATAGTTAACGCGGACCCCGCGAATCCTCTCACCGCAGAGGACTATCCGCCGGGGAAACTGATCGCCCTGAACGACCCGTCCACTGACACCCAGTGCTGATTGGGGGTGTTGAGCGGGCGGTTCTGCGTGGGACCAAGCTGGGTTAACAACACATGAAAACCAAGAAGGGCCGGACCAGGGCCCTTTTTGATTTTGCGCCTTGTGCGTGATGCTGGTGGAAACAGGCTACCGCCCTGTGCCTATTGGTTGTGGCCGAATCTGGTGACTGACATCCTTGAGCTATGGCGTCATGCTGAGCTTGAGAAGCATCTGACGTGGAGCGGCCACGAAGATGGCGCGCATTTTTAGAGTCGCGCGCTAGATCCTTCAGGAATAAAGTCCCTCAGGATGACGCCACCTAGAGATTGCATTTCAAACTCAGCCACGACTCTGCCTATCCCGAGTCTCCAATCAATGATAAAAGGTGTAATCATGCTTGATGGTTTTTCTGGCGAAGCGCCGTGATCGTAATAGTGATGGGAGTAACCGGCGCGGGAAAGACGACGATCGGCGTTCTGCTGGCCCAGCGGCTCGGCTGGGAGTTTGCCGACGCCGATAGCTTCCATTCACCGGCGAATGTCGAGAAGATCAGGCAGGGAATTGCGTTGGACGACGCCGATCGCGCGCCATGGCTAAGCAATATTCGCCAGGCGATGGAAGGCTGGGTCGCGGAGCAAAAGAGCGTTGTACTGGCATGTTCGGCGCTGAAGAAGAGTTATCGCGATGAGCTTTTTATTCCGGGCGAGACCAGGTTTGCTTATCTGAAGGGAAGTTACGACCTTATCGCGCAGCGCTTGCGTCAGCGCCATGGCCATTTTGCATCAGAGACGATACTGGCCAGCCAATTCGCGGCGCTGGAACAACCGGACGACGCCATTACAGTGGACATTGATCACACCGAGGAAGAGATTGTCGCAGACATCATTCGACAGCTCCGCGATCCGATAATCGTGTGATGCAATAAGCGGTTGCTGAACAACGTTTCCCCTATGCAGTCGCTCACTGGAATCGATCTCGGTGCCCAGGTTGTCGCCAAGCTGACCCGGCGACTGCTGCCTTTCCTTTTTCTCCTTTACATCGTGGCCTACCTCGATCGAATCAATGTGGGATTCGCCGCCCTTCAAATGAAGGGACAGCTGGGATTCAGCGACGAAGTCTATGGCCTGGGCGCGGGAATTTTCTTCGCGGGATATTTCTTTTTCCAGGTGCCAAGCAATCTGGCTCTCGCCCGCTTTGGCGCGCGCAAATGGATCGCCGTGATCATGGTGGTCTGGGGCGTCATTTCGGCGTCGATGATTTTCGTGGCCACGCCGCGAGGCTTCTACCTGCTGCGGTTTCTGCTGGGCGCCGCAGAGGCCGGGTTTTTCCCGGGGATGATTCTCTATCTGCGGTGCTGGTTTCCCACCGCCGCGCGCGCGCGAGCCATTGCGCTGTTTATGACGGCTGCGCCTCTGGCCGGCGTGGTGGGCGGTCCGATTTCCGGGCTGCTGCTGGGAGTGCAAGGGGCCCATCTTGCGGGATGGCAGTGGCTCTTTCTGATCGAAGGCTTGCCGGCAATTTTGCTCGGCGGGGTGGTGCTCATTTTTCTGACTGACCGGCCCCAGATCGCAACCTGGCTCTCGGATGAGCAGCGGAACTGGTTAATTCAGCAACTGGCGTCCGAGGAGGCTCCGCACTCTCGCGGCAAGAGCAACATCTTTTCCGCGCTCGCGCAGGTTCGAGTGTGGATGCTGGTGGTCGTATATCTGGGCGTGACCACGTCTGCGTATGGGATCGGCCTATGGTTGCCCACCCTGTTGCGCGGCGCATCGGGCACCAGCAACCTGGTGGTGGGATTTCTCTCGGCGATTCCGTATCTGGCGACGATGGTCGCGATGGTCGTGGTGGCCAGCCACTCCGATCGCACGCGCGAAAGGAAATGGCATCTGGCGGGGTCTGCGTTTGCCTGTTCCCTGGCTTTGTGCTGCGCCGCTTATTCAAACTCAACGACTGCAGACGTGATCTTCCTCAGCGTGACATTGATGGGTGCATTTTCCATGAACGGCCCATTCTGGGCTACGACCACGGAGATGCTCGGCGAGACTTCGGCCGCCGCCGGAATTGCGCTGATCAACTCTCTCGGCAATCTGGGCGGCTTTCTCGGACCCTACACCATCGGACTGATCCGTACCTGGACGGGTAGTTTTCGGGGCGGCCTGCTGGCAGTTGGGGCGTTGCTGGCGGTAAGTGGCGTCCTGGCGCTTTTGTCCTACGGGAATTTGCCAGACCAGCCGGATGCTTCCGCCCCGTAACCATACGGGATATGGCGAGGAGTGCGCTTTCGTCCTTTTGACACAATTGATTACAATAGGTTTCGGCCCTGCAGCCAGGATCGGCCCCGGAGTACCGGGACAAACAATTTGGAACAGCCCACCCCCAATTCAAGCTCCACCGCCCCGGTTTACTGGCGAGTGGAAGGCAGCCTTGCGGACTTGACCACCGTCCGTCCGGTTGCCTTTTTCACCTGGAACGCACAGACCTTTCTGGAGCGCTGGGTGCGCCGTGGCATGGTTTTGCTGATGGCTGTATTGCGTCCGTTTCTGTATGCGGCGAATCGTATCTTTGCCACGCGGATGGTGCACACGGTGTTGCGCGGGATCAGTCGCGACCGGCTGGATCTTCTGGGCGAAGAATACTTCAAGTACAAGTTGCAACCCTACCTGAAAGCCGATGGCATGGCGATGCTTAAATCGCGCATAGAATCTGGCGATGACATTGTTTTGGTAAGCCAGAGTCTTGAGCATGTGATGCGTCCTCTGGCGCAACACCTCGGCGTGAAACGGTTGATCGCAAATCGCCTTGAATTCCGTGACGGGATTGCTACAGGAAGACTGCTCGAACCGGTCATCCGTCCTCGAGGACTTTTTGCCGGAATCAACGGCTCCGGGCCCGATGGCAGACGCGCCGCAGAACGCCTGGTTCACGATCTCGGAATTCCGAGCGTCGCAGCCTTGCGGGGGGCTGTGGTTACAGCCGCGCGTCAGGTTCCCGTTATGGCCCGGCCGATCGTTTACTTCGATGGCATTCGCCACTCCAAACCGCTCTCGGTTAGGAAGGCTTTTGCCGGCAGGCACGTCATGCTGATCGGCGTCACTGGCTTTATCGGCAAGGTATGGCTGGTCAACACGCTGATGGAGTTGCCGGAAATCGGCCGGATTTATCTGCTCATCCGGCGGCAAAAATCCAATCCTGCAATGCGGCGTTTCGAAAAACTGGTCGAAGAGTCGCCGGTCTTTGATCCTCTCTATGAGCGGTACGGTGCCGATCTCGCACGTTTCCTGAGCGAGCGAGTGGAGGTGGTTGAAGGGGACGTCGGCGAGGCTGGCCTGGGCCTCACGCCCGAGGTTACTCAGTCGTTGCAGAAGAATCTCGATCTCATCATTAACAGTTCGGGGCTAACGGATTTCAATCCCGATCTGCGGGACGCACTGGCTACCAATGTCGATGCGGCGATGTACGTCACGGAATTTGTGCGCCAGTCGGACCACGCCGGACTTCTGCATCTCTCCACCTGCTATGTGGCGGGAGCGCGGGATGGCCGAGTGGGCGAGACTGTGCGCCAGAACTACACCCCCGCGGGCGTGGCTGATTTCGATGCGGAAAAAGAATATGTGGCGCTGCATGCCTTCGCGAAGGAAGCTGAAGAGCGGGCGGAAGGTGCCGCCGTGACCGAGGAACTCCGTCAGCAAGCTCTCAGCAAGGAACATGCTGCGAAGGATTTGAGCGGGCCCGCGCTGGAGAATCAGATCCGCAAGAATCGGTTCCGCTGGTTGCGCGAATATCTGACCGACTACGGAATGAAACGGGCGGCGGAATTAGGCTGGCCCAATACTTACACGCTGACCAAGAATTTGGCCGAGTCACTGATCGCCAAGCATGGGGCGGGTTTGCCCATCGCCATCGTGCGACCCGCGATTGTTGAGACGTCGGTCAGCGAACCGTTTGTCGGTTGGAATGAAGGCATCAATACGTCTGCGTCGCTTTCGTACTTGCTGGGCACTTCATTTCGTCAGCTGCCGAGCAACGAGAAAAAACGGCTGGATATTATTCCTGTCGATTCAGTCTGCCGAGGTATGACGCTGATTGGAGCGGCCATCATGGGAAGGCGGCACGATCCGCTTTACCAGTTGGCCACGTCCGTAACCAATCCCTGCGACATGCGGCGTTCCATCGAACTGACCTCGTTGGCGCACCGCAAGCACTACCGGGCACAGGAAGGGCTGGAATACTGGCTGCGCCTGCGTCTCGACGCTATCCCAGTCTCTAAAGAACGCTACAACCGTATGTCGGCGCCGGCCCAGAAGGCGATTGTGAAATCGATTCAGCGCGTTATGTCCCCGCTACCGCTGAAGAAAACTCCTCTGGTTCGCGCGGAACGCAATCTGGAAAAAGTGGAGAAGCTGATCAGGTTGTTCGAGCCCTTCATCCTGCACAACGAGCAGGATTTCGCCGCGGACAATGTGGAAAAGCTCTCCTACGCGCTGGTTGACGAAGAAAAAGCTGCCTTCGGATACGAAACGCGATCCATTGACTGGTGGGACTATTGGATCAATATTCACATTCCGGCACTGCGCAAGTGGACTTATCCTTTAATTGAGGGGCGCCCGCTGGAGGCACGCCCCTCGCGCAGTTTGCAGCCCGCCGCAACTCCGGAAAATGGAGAAGTGGTCAAAACCGGTACGAACGGAGCAACGTGGCGATATTCCTGACTGGTTCCACCGGATACATCGGCGCACACGTCGCCGCCAACCTGCTGGAGCAACACGGCGCTTCCCTGAACGTTCTGGTGCGCGCCCGTGATCCGCAGGAGGCCGCAGCTCGCCTGTGGCAGGCTCTGCAACTGCATCTGGAATTCCCCCGCTTCTACGAATACTTCCAGACGCGCATGCGAGTTTTCTGCGGTGATCTGACGTCGCCTCAATTCGGCCTTTCCGCGGACGACTACGACCGCCTGATTCACACTACTGATTCGGTCATTCATTGCGCGGCGTCGCTAAACCGTAAGTCGGAAAAAAGTTGCTTGAATGTGAACCTGCGGGGCACGCTCGAAGTTCTGCTGCTGGCGCAGAAATCAAATCACTATCACGGCCTGCGACGCTTCAGCCAGGTGAGCACAGTGGCCGTGGCAGGGAAGCGCCAGGACGAAGTGGTGACCGAAGACGCGTCCATCGATTGGAACCGCTCGGATTACGATCCTTACGCCCGCACCAAAAAATTCACTGAGCACATGATGCGGCAGCTTCTCCCTGAAGTTCCGATCACGATTTTTCGGCCCAGTATTGTACTGGGGGACAGTCGGCATCCTGAGACCACGCAGTTCGACATGGTGAAGGCGTTTGTGTTTCTGGCGGGATTGCCCGTGTTGCCGTTCCGCGCCAAAGATAAAATTGACATCGTGAACGTGGATTTCGTCGCGGATGCGATAGCGACTCTTCATCAGAAAGACAATCCACTGCACGACACCTATCATCTTTCGTCCGGCGTCGATTCGCAGACCTTTCGTCAACTGACCAGTGCGTTAGCAGCGGTGCAGAACAAGCGAGGTCCTATCTTTCTGCCCTTTCTCGAGAGGCCGTTCGATTCGACGGTAAACTTTCTATCCAGACGCCAGGGATCGGTTGCGCATGGTGCTGCGCTGATGAAAGTGTTCATGCCCTACCTGGTCTGGAACACGGTATTCGACAACACTCGCGTCACCCAGGAGCTGGGACGTAAGCCAGTACCGTTTTCGCAATACAGCTATCCGCTGCTCAAGTTCAGCCGCGAGACGAACTTCACCTATCCCTATCAGGGTTGGCCGGTCAGCAAGGCAGGAGGGTCGGCCGCATGATGGATCTGGTCCTGGAAGCCTGGGTCAGCAGCAGCATTGAAGCTGCCAAGCTGGGCTGGATGATGGGCAAAGGCAAGTCATGGCAGCCTGGCGAAAAACTGAAACTGCTATTTGCCGGATATAACGGGACCCGCAATATGGGTTCCGATGTCCGCGTTTCTGAGATGCTGCGTCAGACGCGTCATATTTTAGGAGCGGAACACACTCACTTCAGCGTGATGACGCAGAATTTCAAATTTACTGACGGCTACTTCGAAGGCACGAGTCAGGTGCATCTGCCGGATATTTTCCCTCCGTTTCTGTCGGATGAAGTTCCCAGGCATCACGGCGTGGTGGCGTGCGAAGGGTCGATGTTCAAGAGTAAATTTGCCAATGCGCTGACCACGATGATGATCGGATCGCTGGGAATCGCCGCCGCGCAGAACAAGCTTTCTGTCGGCTACGGCGCTGAAGCCGGACACATGGATCCGATGATCGCGAAGATGTGCGCGCGCTACTGCCAGAATTCATTTGTAATCACGCGCAACGAAGAGTCGCGGACGATCCTGCGTGAACTTGGAGTGCCGACCGAACTGGGTACTGACACGGCGTGGACATTCGATCCGGCCCCTGCGGAATATGGTCAGGGAGTATTACGGAAAATCGGCTGGGATGGCAGCACGCCGGTGCTGGTGGTGTGTCCCATTAACCCTTTCGAATGGCCGGTGAAGGCCTCGGTCGCCAAGTTCGCGGCGCGCACGCTGACGGGTGCCTACAAAGACAGTCACTACCGCTCGGTGTACTTCCACAACTCGGGACCGGAGGCAGATCGTGCGCTGGAGCACTACCTGACGTCGATCGCCAATGCCATCGATGCATTTCGCAAGCAGCGCAAAGTATTCGTCATCCTCGCGGCAACCGAGCGTCTGGATGCGCGGCCTGCCCGACGCATCTCTGAGAAGCTCGGAGGGGTGCCCGTCCTGAGTTCCGAAGACTACAAGATGCGTGAACTGGTAAGCATCTTGCGGGCTTGCCACATGATGGTGTCATCGCGATATCACGGTATTGTCACGTCGATGCCCGGGCTGGTGCCGTCGGCCGGAATAACGATGGACGAACGCATCCGCAACCTGATGCGCGAACGCGGACATCAGGATCTGTTGATGAACGTCGACGATCCTGATCTTGAGCCGAAACTGGCGGCGGCGCTCGAGAAACTGGCCACGCAAGGCGAAGCGATTTCAATCGGCATCGGACAGACTGTTGTGAAAAATCTGAAAGTCATGGCCCGCATGGGCGTGTATTTCGAAGAAGAAGTGCAGCGACGGTATCCCGAATTCCCGACCCGCAAAGGGGAATGGAACTGGGAAGATTATCTGCCGCCGATGAGTAAAGGACTGAAGCAGTTGATCGAAGCATTCAGTTAAACGAACCACCTAGGCCCGAACGCCCTCGTCCGGGCAGGCGAGCGCAGCTTGCCAGAAGTGGTTCGTGCTACCGCAAAATCTGCGGAGCTGCGCTCCGCCGGGCGGGTGAGGGCACCCGCCCCCAACGTAAAGCAGATGAACTTTCTGGAAAACATTTTCGCCCAGCTTGATGCCGCCCAGGGAATCCCCATTTTGCAAGAACTTCGGGAGGTCCAAGGCGCGCCGATTACAGGCGCAGCCTTACTGACCCGGGTCGGGCAGGCGCGAGCATTCCTGGCGGCACGAAGCCTGAAAAAAGGCGACCGCTGCGCTCTGCTGGCTGCGAACAACATCGACTGGGTCGCACTCGATCTGGCGATCATGGCCGAGGGCCTGATCGTAGTTCCGCTCTATGCGCGGCAAGCGCCTGCCGAACTGGCCGCCATGATGAAAGATTGTTCGCCTGCTCTCATCTGTTGCGGCGACGCCTCACTGCGCGACGGCATCCTCCAGGCCTGGCCGGAAGCCCCTCCGCAATATTTGTTCGACGAGATATTTTCGAATATGGGGGCGAGCGTTAATGGACACCCGCAACTCGCCGAATCTGACCCGGTCACCATCATCTATACCTCGGGAACCTCGGGCGATGCCAAGGGCGTAATCCTGACGGCGGGAAACGTCGGCCACATGCTGAACTGCACTTCGGGACGTCTGGACCTGCTGATGGAAAACAAGCCCGGTCAGGACCGCGTGTTCCACTATCTGCCATTCTGTTTTGCCGGTTCATGGATCATGCTTCTGACGTGCCTTCTTCGCCGCAACCTGCTCACACTAAATATGGACCTGGGAAAGCTGGCGGGAGAGATGCGTGCAGCCGCACCCGACTATTTCCTTAAC
Source organism: Terriglobia bacterium (assembly GCA_963795245.1). Classification (GTDB taxonomy): domain Bacteria; phylum Acidobacteriota; class Terriglobia; order Terriglobales; family Acidobacteriaceae; genus JAIQFF01. The sequence continues at coordinate 620,041 of CAWCHA010000005.1, forward strand.
GTCCCAGCCCTGCTGGAGCGCATGCGCAAAGCTGTGGATGAGCAGCTTTGGAAAACAGGCGGCCTCGCGCTGAACATTTATCGCCGCGCCAAGGCGGCATGGATTCGGAAACGCGAAGGCCAAACGCGATTCTCCGACAAACTGTGGCTCGGCCTCGCCGATTCGATGATCTTTCCCACCATCCGTAAAAAGATGATTGGCGGAAACCTGAAAGCCCTGATCTGCGGCTCCGCTCCACTGACCATCGATACTCAACTTTATTTCAATATGCTCGGCATCCCGGTGCTTCAGGTTTACGGTCTCACCGAGACCACCGCAATTTGCACCATGGACGATCCGCGCCACGTTGAGCCAGGACGGGTCGGGCCGGCCATTAGCGGCATCGAAATGCAGCTCGGTGAGAACGACGAAATCGTTGTGCGCGGGCCGAACATTTTTCCCGGCTATTGGAGCCGTCCGCAGGAAACGGACAACGCGCTACGCGACGGATGGTTTCATACCGGCGACCAGGGCGAGGTCGATGCGGCAGGGAACTGGCGCATTATAGGGCGCATCAAAAACCTGATCATACTGGGATCGGGCCACAATATTTCGCCGGAGCCTATCGAGGATGAGTTGCTGCGCATTCTTCCCGGCGCTCAGCAAGCTGTCCTGGTAGGTAATGGCCGTGGTTATCTCTCACTGATCGTGACCGGCAGCGTCACTCGCGAGCAGGTTCAGCCCGCGGTCGACGCAGTGAATTCGGACCTGCCGCACTATAAACAGGTGAGAGCATTTCATGTTCACACGGAACCGTTCTCGATCGAAAACGGATTGCTGACGGCAAACGGTAAACTCAAGCGCGACTTGATTGCAGCACGCCTGCAAGAAGAGATTGAAGAAATGTACGGAGTGAAACAAGCCTCATGAAAGTAGCGCCGGCATCTGGCCGGCTGTCGCGAGGGCGTCACGCCTTCGCAAACATAGCTCGAAACTAGATGATGACGAACGAATTCAAAGGCGAGACGCTCTCCTGGCAGCTTAAAGATGGTGTCATCGAACTCGCGCTGCATCGGGATCCCTGCAACGAGATCGGATCGCAAACGCTCGCTGAACTGGAGAAGTTCGCGTCCGCACTGGAGGGTCTGCAAAGCGACGCTCACGCCCTGATTGTGTACAGCACCTTGAAAACGGGATTTTGTGCTGGAGCCGATTTGCGCGAGCTCTATCACGGAGCGCAAGGGATGGAGAGGGCGGCGGCGGCGCGGGGCGTTCGGGAATTTCTGGAGCGCATACACAAAGTTCTGAATGCCATCGATAGCTTTCCGCTCACGACAATCGCCGCCTTGAACGGCGTGACTTTCGGTGGCGGCTTTGAGCTGGCCCTGGCCTGCGACCTGATTATCGCGGACAAGATGGTTCGCTTCTGCTTTCCCGAACTGCGCTTGGGCTTGATCCCCGGCTTCGGTGGGATCCCACGCCTGAAGCGGGACTTGGGCAATGCGGTGGTTCGCGATCTCTTACTCACTGGGCGCAGTGTCAACGCCACGAAGGCGCAGCAAATCGGATTGGTAAGTCAGGTGGTAGGGGAAGGTGAATCTCTGAGGGCGGCTCGTGGTACTGCCGTGCAGCTGGGAAAATTTGATCGCGGCACGGCGATTGCGGCCAAGAGGTTTATCAAGCCAATCCCGTACGAAGAGCTTCGCCGGGAAATCGATCTCTTCTGCGATCTTTTTACCCAGCCCGCAGTCGAGGCCGGGCTGAAGAAGTTTGTGGAGAGCACCGATGCCCAGCCCTATTTGCCCTGACCGGCTTCGACTAAAATGAGATAAAGAAATGACAGACACCAACAAGACATTGGACGAGATCCTTAACCTGGCGGCAGCGCAGTTCAAAGTTCCACGCGAGAAACTGACTCCCGACGACGATTTCTTCAAAACCCTCGGAATTGACAGCCTCCAGGCTTTGGATCTGCTTACCCGCCTCGAACATCATTTTAACGTCGAGCTTCCGGACTACGAATTGCAGGGAGTGTCTGATTTCAGAACACTCGCTGGCCGGATTCAGGCGAGATTGTAGCGCTCCGATTCGGGCAGCAATCGATTGTGCGTGTCGGCAGTTGATTTCGAATGTCAAAAATCGCAAATAGCAGATCAGTTATCAGTTATCAGATTGCAGTTCTCTGTTCTCATTTGCGTCGATGACCGTGTTTCTGTGGTGAAATAAGCATTCATGTTGAATCTCGACCAGTACACATGCCTGGGCGCTGCGCTGCGCGAAGCGCTCGACCGTTGGCCGAACGAAACCTGTCTGATCGAATCGGATCGCGACAAGGAAAAGACCCGCCTCACATATTCTGACTTCAAGGAAATGGCGCTGCCGCTGGCCAGGGCGTTCGAAGACGCCGGGTTCAATGCCGGAGACCGGGCTGCGATCATCATGACGAATCAGTCAAAGTGGCTGATTTCGGCGTATGCCATTTTTCACGGTGGCGGCGTCCTGGTGCCCCTCGATTACAAGCTGACGGCGTCCGAGCATCTGCAACTGCTGGCGCACAGCCGGGCGAAGTTTGTCGTGATTGAGTACTACTTGTGGCGCGCCATTATGCAGTCGCCGGAATTCGGGAACCACAAGATACAAACTGTTCTGGTCACAGAAGCGCCGCCTGGAGCCGATCTCGGAGGGGCAATCCGGTGGGAGGATTTCCGCCGCAAAGGCGATCCTGTATTCGTTCCGCGACAGCGCGAAGAGGTAGCTTGCATCGTCTACTCCTCGGGCACCGGCGGAAGTCCTAAGGGATGCGTGCTCACGCACGAGAATTATCTCGAACAATGCAAGGCTTTGATCTCGCTGTATCCCTTCTGGCCGGGGGTTCGTTACCTGAGCATCCTGCCGACGAATCACGCCATTGATTTCATGGTCGGATTCATCGGGCCGTTCATTTGTGGCGCGTGTGTTGTCCACTTGCGTACGCTGCGGCCGGAATTCGTGCGCGACGCTTTTGTCCGCTACCGGATTACGTACGTCAGCCTTGTACCCATGGTGCTTAAAAATCTGGAGCGCGGACTGAGGGCCAAATTCGAGGTTCTACCGAAAGCGAAGCGTTTCATCCTGGATCGTTCGATTGCATTAAACAAGTTTTTCACGGGATGGCGTCCCGACGTCCGCTTGAGCCGGATGCTGCTGCGTCAGGTGCATCAGGCATTTGGCGGGGAGTTGCGGGCGATGTTTACCGGTGGCGCCTTCATGGAGCCCTCGACGCTGCAGTTTTTCTACGATCTGGGAGTTCCGGTAGCCAACGGATATGGCCTGACCGAAGCCGGTACCGTGCTCACGCTCAATGACCTCAAACCGTTTCGCGCCGACACCGTGGGAAAGCCGCTGCCGGGCGTGGAAATGCGAGTGCTGAATCCGGACTCGGAAGGGATCGGCGAGGTGGCGGCGACGGGGAAGACAGTGATGTCTCACTATCTTGACGACCCTGAACTGACCGCGGAAACCATCGTGGCTGGCTGGCTGCTCACTGGCGATCTTGGACGTTTTGACAGCAGCGGCCATCTCCAGCTCTTCGGCCGCAAGAAAAACATGATTGTCACCGAAGGTGGAAAAAATATTTATCCCGAGGATATCGAAACCGCTTTCGACGGTCTTCCGGTGAAGGAGTATTGCATCTTCGCGGCCAACTATATCTGGCCGGCAAAAACTCTCGGCCACGAGATGCTGATTCTCGTCCTTCGCCTTGAGCCGGGACCGGATGGTCAGGCCCAAGAATTGACTGAGGCCCTGAAACAAGAGGTCATCACCCGCAATCGTCGGTTGCCCGACTTCAAGCGCGTGGGCGGATGCCTGGTCTGGGAAAAAGATTTTCCGCGTACCGCCGCCATGAAAATCAAGCGTATCGCCCTGGCGGAAGAGATCCGCAAAGTGCTCAGCCGTGCCGCCGTTGTTGAAATATAAAACCATGAGCCACCGACCGTGATCGATTCCGGAACCTTTCTCGCGGTGGTCAATCCGGCGGCGGGTGGCGGGCGCTGCCGCAAACTGGTTGGACCTGCGCTCGACCGGCTGCGAGCGGGTGGCATCGATTTGAAAGTGGTCGAAACCAGCGGCCCGGGGCAGGCGACAGAGCTGGCGCGCAGAGCTTACGCGGAAGGCTATCGAAAGTTTATCGCCGTTGGTGGCGATGGAACTTCATACGAAGTCATCAACGGGTTGTTCCCATCCGAACGAGCAACCCCTCCGACATTAGCATTTCTTCCCTTGGGAACCGGCAATTCATTTTTGCGCGACTTCAGCGATCGCGGTGTTGAGTTCGCCATCGAAGCCTTGCTGGCCCGGCGGATCGTGCCGTGTGATGTGCTCCGTCTCACGCACAAGGCGGGGGTGTTGCATTACATCAATCTGCTGAGCATGGGGTTTTCCGCCGATGTGGCGACGCTGCGAGCGCGGCGTTTCAGCGGTTGGGGAGAGATCGGATACCAGTCAGCGATTATTATCAGCCTGGCACGCTTTCGGCGGCGTCCGTTTCCGCTGCGAGTCGATGGAGGAGAGGAAGTCGACCGCCGTCCTTGTCTTTTCCTTACCTTCAGCAACAGTAAATTTACCGGCGGCACAATGATGATTGCTCCCAAAGCCGAGGTAAATGACGGGCTGATCGAATTCGTGCGCTGGGGACCGATCGGACGTCTGGGCCTGATTCGCAACCTTCCCACGCTTTATGACGGCACCCACATCAACCATCCTCTTGCCGAACGGCGACCGGTGAAACGAGTTGATTTCGAACTCGAGGCGCCGGTCGATGTCATGGTCGACGGCGAAGTGCTGACCCTGCATTGCCAAACACTGGATGTCCTGCCATCGGCCCTGAATGTCGTGGTATAAAAAGATTTCATGCCAAAAGACAGCAAGAATCGCGAGGAAAAAACGCCGGCGACATCGTGGCTTGCCAACAAGTTTGTGACGGCCTTGTTGATCGTTGCCGCTTTTGGCGTCGTCATCTATCTAGGGGTTCGCAAGCGCGGCCATCGTCTGGATGCATTCGCGCAATGCCTGGCAGCGAAGCAGGCGAAAATGTACGGAGCATATTGGTGCCCTCATTGCGCTGACCAGAAGGCAATGTTTGAATCCTCCGGCCATTACTTGCTCTATGTGGAGTGTGGTGTGCCCGGTTCGCGTGACGAGGCACAGGTTTGCAAGGATGCCGGCATCAAGCATTTTCCTACCTGGGAGTTTGCCGGCGGAGACCGTTTGGAAGGCACACAGTCATTGCAGTTTCTCGGCACCAAGACCGGATGCAGCCTTCCGTGATCTCGCGAGCTACCACCCGGCGCCTCATGCTTTCAATTGCCGCGATGGCGCTGGCTGGCGTCGTGGTTTCGTCGGTTTCGCTTTATCACCACTACGGCACATCGGCGACGTCATATTGCGATATCGGCGAGAACTTCAATTGCGACGTGGTGAATCGCAGTACCTTTTCGACTGTTGCAGACATTCCTGTGGCCTTGATCGGCATTGCCGGATATCTGGGAGTGCTGACGCTGGCAACGCTTTATCGCAACCATGCGATGTCGGCCGCGATGTTAGCGGTCGGTTCGCTGGCTGGCCTGGCCTTCGCGATTTACCTTACCTATGTCGAAGGCTTCGTTCTGGGTGCCTGGTGCATTTTGTGCCTGTCTTCTCTGGCGTTGATCTCAGGTATAGCGGTGCTGTCTTCGGTGCTATGGCTGCATCGCGTTCGGCAGTCTGGCAACTAGAGAACATTCCGCGCTGCGGGTCATGAACAAACAGATTCCCTTAGCCATGTCCCTCCTCTTCGCCCTGTCGACGAACCCCTATAAGTTATGCCTGACTGCGATCGTCTGGCGAAATCGTTAAGTGAGAATTTCTGCGGAGGACAACGAGATACGCCAGCAGATCAAGAGCAGGGCCGTCATCGCCACCACCGACAGTTGAACGTGAGTGATCCGCGCCAGCGGACCTATCAAGAATAATGGATAGCAGAAATAGAAAAGTTGTTGAAGCAGCGGCACGAACCGATCGTCCCCACGTGACATTGTCCAATCACTGAGCAGCAGAAATGCGGGCGCGAGGATTATCAGGTCGTAGACGGTCAAGTGAGGGGACACCAGAACCGTAGCGAGTAACAGGACCGAATAGCGCAAGCTCAGCGGCAACACACTCTTCCATGCGCGGACTGCGAATACAACAACAGCGAGAGCGCTGATCGCATACAAAATGAACGCAACGCGCGGCCACGGCAGCAGAAGAGACCAAAACGAACGCAGGGAATGAGTCTGGTACAAGCGGGGTTCGAGCAGCGGCAAGACTTTTTCAAGGCGAGTCAGAGTATGCCAGTAGTTGCGCATGATCGTGGTGCCGTAGTGCGTCCAGGCGACCGCAAGTTGCAGAACCGCTGCCATCACAGCGCTCGCGACCACCCTCCATTGCCGAGCCGACAGGAAGACGACCGCCGCTGCCAGTCCCAGCTGCGGCTTGAAAATGAGGGAACCGATCGCCAGTCCGGCAAGCAGGGGGCGGTCATCTCGTAGCGCCAGAAAGGCCAGCGTGAAACACATCAGCGCAAGACCGGAAGTTTGTCCCCAGGCGATGAGATGAAACAGTCCCGGAAAAGCAATCGCGAGGATGACAACCGTCCAGCGATAAGCGTGAAGCCGGGGACAAGTCCTCCAGACTGCGTAACAGCAGAGCGCGTAAATCAGCAGATTCAAGGTCAGCCATGCCGTCAGCGCCCATCCGTAAGACAAATGGGCGAAGGTTGCAAAGAACAACGACACCTGTGGCCCGTAGAGGGCAACGTAGACGCTATCCGGTGCGCGGGTGACCAACTGATGAGTCAGTTCGGCTTGGGCGCGCATGTCGTACAGGAGGTCTCCTCGATCATGCAACGCAAGGTTGCCCAGGGTGTAGAAGTGCAGAAAATCTGTTCCCTTAACTAGTCCGTTGCGGTCAATCAGTCCGGGAGTCGACATATCGACGGCATAAATCGTCCATAGACAGAACGCAAGCAGCAGGCCATGGATGCGAATGCGTTTGGCAGTGAGCCATGATGCGGCCTTCATGGTTCCAACCGTGGCGGGGACCGGTCGGCGTCGATTCGCCATACCTGACGGGTGTGGAAGTATTGCAGCAATTCTTCGTTGTCCATTTCGCCCATGTCGCGTGCCCAGACAATCTTTGCATGGTCAATATCCGCGGCGTTGTAGACCCACTCCTGTTCCAGATCATGGGCCGAACCGTAGCGAACAATGACCAGGTGCTCGCCGGGCAAATCGTCCAACTGGCGTACAACGGCCGCACGCTCCAGATTGCCACGAGGCCATGCTGACTCGATCGGCGTGTGCGCAGCCACCGCGGTGGCCCGCAACACGATCATGGCAAGAGAAATCAGCGGCACGGCGCGAACCATCCCCAAGCCAAGCTCTTGACCTCGCCAGCGCCACAAGCGCAAATGACGCATGCACTGCATCATCACGAGATACAACAACCCGGTTGCAGCGGCCAGATAATGCGGCGAAGTCCAGGTCTCAACCAGCATGCCCAGAAAAAGTACTGCGCAAGCGATAAGAGGGAAGCGCATACGCCGGTCGCGAAACGTCCACGGCAGGGCCAACAGCGGAATGATGAGAACGGGGCCGAGATAGAAATCCCACAATGAACCGATTTTCCTTCCGGTGTTGTGAAGAAATCCGGTTAGAGTTCGGCTCTCCTCAAATGTCCTGAATTCGCGCTCGTAAAACTGGCGCATCACGTCATGGCGATAGACAGGCTCGGGTCGCGGCGACTGCCACAGGAAATATGGTGCTTGCGAATAAGTCCGGCGATTGACCTGGTAGGTCATGCGAAAAGGACTTCCGGTGACGCGATCATAGTAATAACCGGTGGCGACCGCCGCGATCGCGAGAATCAAGATGACCGGCGCAAACACCTTCCGCGCACTGATCGAAAAACTCGGACGTTTGGAACCGAACAGCCACATGGTCAGGCAAATCGCCGTTGCCACTCCAAGGATGAAGCCTTCGTAGGGACGGCTGTTCGCCAGAATCGCCAGCCCCAGAGCCAACCACACTGCATTTCGAATTCTCGGCCGACGCCTTAATCTGGGCACTGCGCCCACGACCAGTGCGCCTCCCAGAGCGACGATCGAGGCGCTCCAGTATCCGTTCATCCAGTAACTGAGAATGCCGAGTCGTAGCGCAGCCAGCAGTCCGCCGAACAGGGCCCATCCGGGAGGCAGCCAGCCCTGTAACATCCAACAGAGTGCGGAGCACATGACCGAGGTGATCAGCAATTGCCCGATCCATGGATTTCCCAGCCGCTGGCCCAACGCCAGAACCAGACCCTGAGCGGGGGGATACATCGACATATACGTCGGGGATTGAATGATGTGAAAACTTTCGAAATGCGCGGCCATCGGATGAGGCGGATTGGTAACCCTGCCGTGCGCAAAAGTGTCGGCCGCCAGAAGGTAGCTGAACTCGTCGTGCCACCGTGGTTCGGGAATGCCCAGGAGCGGAATCAGGGCGACGCGAGATCCGAGAACGAACAGACCAACCACTACCACGCTGAGTGTTTTCCTGCGCGCCAGCTTTGAAAATCGCTCTTCGATGGAGCGGAATGAATGAAGCTTCGCAGGTTCGCACGAGGAGCGAAGGAAAATCAATCCCAGTGTCGAGAGCACCAGGACCAGTTCGATGATCGGGACCAACGACGGCGCGAGCCACGCCATGTTCATTGCCGGACCTCGGACTTCGGACCTCGGACTTCGGCCTCAAACTCTAGCCACGGGTGGTGGACCTGAGTCCGAAGTCCGAGGTCCGGCGCCCGGTTTTACGTCACTTTGTCCGGCATCAGCGTATCGAGGATGCCTGCCGCCACGTCAATCGTTTCCTGATCAACAGTGCGGTTCTTGGCGATGGCGTCCGCCAGTGGCACGGAGATGATCTTATTGCCGCGCAGGGCTGCCATGCAGCCAAACTCGCCGCGATGCACCATGTCGATGGCGCCTAAACCGTAGCGCGTGGCCAGCATACGGTCGAAGGCACTCGGAGAGCCGCCGCGCTGCACGTGTCCGAGGACGACGGTGCGGGTTTCGAAGTTAGTACGGCGCTCGATCTCTCCCGCGAGGATGGCAGCGATTCCGCCCAGGCGGGCATGGCCAAACTCATCTTTGCTCATGTCTACCACCGCGAGGGCGCCTTTCTCCGAATTTACATCGGTAGAAAATTTAGCGCCTTCAGCAACCACCACGATGCTGAAATAGCGTCCCCGCGAGTGGCGCAGGCGAATGGTTTCCGCGACCTTGTCAACGTCGAAGGGTATTTCAGGAATCAGGATGACGTCCGCGCCGCCGGCAATGCCGCTGTACATGGCGATCCAGCCTGCGTCTCGTCCCATGACCTCTACGACCATTACGCGGTTGTGGGCCTCGGCAGTGGTGTGAACACGGTCGATGGCTTCGGTGGCGATGTTCACGGCCGTGTCGAATCCAAAGGTAAAGTCGGTGCCCGCCAGATCGTTGTCGATGGTCTTCGGCACACCCACCACGTCCACGCCTTTTTCATGCAGCTTCTGGGCGACCGATAGTGTGTCATCGCCGCCAATCGCAACCAGGGCGTCGACCTTGTGGCGGTTCAGCGTGGCAATACACATATCCAACCCGTCGGGCTTTTTCGCGGGATTGGTGCGCGAAGTGCGCAGGATGGTGCCGCCGCGCGGCAAAATTCCGCCCACGCTGTCCAGGTCCAACGGCATGCTCTTGTCTTCTACCACGCCGCGCCAGCCCTCGAGAAATCCGACGAATTCGTCTTCGTAGTGAAAGGAACCTTTGCGTACCACGGCGCGGATCACCGCATTCAGCCCCGGGCAGTCGCCTCCCCCGGTAAGTATGCCAACTTTCATTGCCTGCTCCTCAATGGATACACTTCTTGGGTAAACGCTTACGTCGGAATAAAAGATTATCATCAAACCGCGCAAAATGTGGGCGCGAGCGCCCTCGCTCATGCTTCCAGAGCACAGGCCAGGTGGCGACAGCCGACCCGGTTGTCCAGGTGGGAAGGCTCCGCTACGGACGTGGCCGCGGAATTACTGTCGAGCTTTGCTCGACTGGACAACCGCGGGCGGCTGTCCCCACGCAGTCTGTGGCGAGTCCCTGAATCTCTCTTGCCGATTGCACCTTGACGACGGATTCGCCACAATGTCTGCGCAGTAAAAAAACTTCATGCCGAAAATATTGCAGATTCTGGTCTGGCTCGTGGTTGCCCTGCTCGGCGCGCTGGCTTTGGCCACTATCGCTCTGCATCGCGGTGAGCAAATCAACGCCATGTGGCTAGTGGTCGCGGCGGTTTGCACTTATGCCGTGGGCTATCGTTTCTATAGCAAGTTCATCGCGGCCAAAGTGCTGACGCTCGACGCCCTGCGCGCCACGCCCGCCGAACGGATGGAAAATGGACGCGACTTTGTTCCCACGAACAAATGGGTGGTCTTCGGTCACCATTTCGCGGCGATTGCCGGGCCGGGGCCTCTGGTTGGCCCAGTGCTGGCAGCGCAATTTGGATATCTCCCTGGAACACTGTGGATCCTGGCCGGTGCCGTCTTCGGCGGTTGCGTGCAGGACTTTGTGATTCTGCTGTTCTCGGTGCGGCGCGACGGCAAGTCGCTCACTGAAATGGCCCGCGATGAAATCGGCCGCCTGGGCGGACTGGTCGCCTACGTCGCCGTGATTAGCATCATTGTGATCCTGCTGGCTGTATGCGCGCTGGTGGTGGTGAATGCGCTTAAGGCCAGTCCGTGGGGAACTTTTACCATCGCCATGACTATTCCCATCGCGCTTTTGATGGGCGTGTACTTGCGCACTTTGCGCCCCGGTAAAGTGCTGGAGACTTCAGCCCTCGGCTTCGTGCTGGTCATGCTGGCAATCTGGGGCGGGCAGTGGGTTTCGCAGACTCCGTCGGTGGCAAGCTGGTTTACCTATTCTGGTCCGGCGCTGGCACTTTTGGTCATCGTTTACGGATTCGCGGCTTCGGCGCTTCCGGTGTGGCTGCTGCTTGCGCCGCGTGATTACCTAAGCACGTTTGTGAAGCTGGGAACAATCTCGTTGCTGGCGCTGGGAATTATCGCCTTGCGTCCCACGCTGCATATGCCCCCGCTCACCCGTTTTATCGACGGTTCCGGACCAGTATTCGCCGGAAACGTATTTCCTTTCGCTTTCATCACCATCGCGTGTGGCGCGATCAGCGGCTTTCACGCTCTGATCTCGAGCGGCACCACTCCCAAGCTGATTCGTCGCGAGACCGAGGCCCGGATGGTGGGATACGGAGCCATGCTGGCAGAATCCCTGGTGGCCATCATGGCAATGATCGCCGCATGTGTGTTGCAGCCGGGAATTTATTTCGCGATCAATAGTCCAGCGGGCATCGTTGGGTCGGCGCCGGAAGCTGCGGCGGCGACCATCAGCAACTGGGGATTTCCCATTACCGCCGCCGAGATGCATGCGCTGGCCCAGTCGGTGGGTGAGCAAACGCTCTACAACCGCACCGGCGGCGCGCCCGCATTTGCAGTCGGCATGGCGCACATTTTTTCTCACAGTCTGGGCGGACAGGCGCTGATGGCCATCTGGTACCACTTCGCGATCATGTTTGAAGCACTATTCATTCTCACTGTGCTCGATGCCGGCACCCGCGTGGGCCGCTTCATGGTGCAGGATGCCCTCGGACACGTCTGGAAGCCACTGGGCCGTACCAGTTGGTATCCGTCGATTCTGGCCACCAGCGCGCTGATCGTCGCCGGCTGGGGATATTTTCTTTGGCAAGGGGTCAAGGATCCGCTGGGCGGAATCAACTCACTGTGGCCGCTTTTCGGAATCGCCAATCAACTTCTTGCGACCGTTGCCCTGTGCGTGGCCACGACCATCATCATCAAGATGCGTAAAGCGCGCTACGCGGCAGTGACTCTGGGCCCATTGGTGTGGCTGGTAGCCGTGACATTTACCGCTTCGTGGCACAAGGTATTCGATCCCAATCCGCGCATCGGATTTTTATCGCATGCGGCACAGTTGGCTCGGGGGCCAGCCGCAAATGCCCGCCTGATTTTCAACGACCGCCTCGATGCGGTCGTGACCGGGGCTTTGGTCGTGATGGTGGCGTTGATCCTGATGGAGTCGGCGATTGAGTGGGTCCAGGTGCTGTCGGGCCGCAAACCGGCAAGGGTAAAAGAGTCACCGTTCGTGCTCACGCAATTCGCAGAGGAGCAAGGATGAAAGATCGGTCAACCACCACAAGTCACGTGGAGACAACGAACCTCGGTTGTCCAGGCGAGCGCAGCTCGACAAATGCGTCGAAGCGTACGCTGGTCGTGCGACTTCAATCCTGCGCTCAGATTTTGCTGGCTACCCTCCACGAGATTTTCGACGAGTCGGCTTATGCGCGTTTCCTGGATCGAAAAAAACTCTCATCCTCGCGCGCCGCATACGCCGCTTTTCGGCTGGAGAATGAAACCGCCAAGGCCCGCCGTCCCAGGTGCTGCTAGTTGTAAATTTAAGGATGTCGTAGCGGGTCAGTTTATTAAAACCTTTAAGCACGAAGAGCACGAAGGTACGAAGGAAACCTCAATCGAAAAAGCTTCCTGATGGTTCGGGCCCTTGCTGGTTGAGGCGTTTGATCCCGGTCCGGTTGTGAAACTGACCCGCTACCAGAACGTCGAATGCCAACAGGGAACCGCGAAAAGTGAGATAAACTCTCTGCCATGCGGGTTCTGGGCGTCGACTGCGGTACAGAGTACACAGGTTTCGGCGTGGTCGAACTCGGTCACGACGATAGCCTGGCATGCCTTGCCTGCGGAGCGATCAAGCTTTCGCCGCGTGAGCCGATGGCCCGACGCCTGGCCATCATATTTGACCGCCTCGGCGCCATCATTGTGGAACACCGGCCTGACAACGTCGCCATCGAAGATGTTTTTTACGCGGTCAACGTAAAGTCCGCGCTCAAACTGGGACAGGTGCGAGGAGTCGCCATGCTGGCGGCGTCCTCGGCCGGGCTGGACGTTTCGGAGTATTCTCCACTGTCGATCAAGTCCGCCGTTGTGGGCTACGGCAGGGCAGAGAAGCCCCAGGTCCAGCACATGGTCACACGCCTGCTGAATCTGGCGGAGATACCCGAACCTCCCGATGCGGCGGATGCCCTGGCCATCGCGATCTGCCATCTCCACACCTCCGCGACGCTGGTCCGGCAGCGCGCCGTCGGCAGATGAACATCCGTCCATTTTTTTGGCATAATCTCGTCGGCATGAATCTTTCCGAAAATGTGGGCGCGAGCGTCTCCGCTCGTGCGGCAGAGGCACAAACCGCGTGGGCGCCGCTCGTCCGGGGGAGCGAATCTTCGCGGTGGGTTTCAGAAAGAGCTGTCGAGCTTCGCTCGACTCGACAACCGAGGGCGGCTGTCCCCACTTGGCCTGCGGTGCTGTCTCTGCTGCTTTTCGCACTTAGCTGGCACTCTTACGCCTTTGCGCAGGAAGCCGCAGCCGTCTCCTTCACCCTGGATTTCCCCGGCTCCGAGCCTTCGCACTATGCCATTTCGGTCACCAATGATGGGCGTTCGACCTACGATTCCGACGGCAAGCTCAGCCCGGACTCAGACGGGGATCCGTTTCACATGGACTTTTCGATGTCCATCGAGACCCGCCAGCGAGTGTTCGAACTGGCCGAAAAGGCGCATTACTTTCAAGGCGAGATCGATTCCAAAAAGAAGAATCTGGCGTCCACCGGGGCGAAGACCCTAAGTTACAAGGACTCATCACGAAACACCAAAGCCACCTACAATTACTCTCCTCTGATTCCGGTTCAGCAGCTCACAGCTCTTTTTCAGAACCTCTCGACTACCCTGGAATTCGGCCGCCGGTTGAAATATTTCCATCACTACCAGAAGCTGGCGCTGGATGAAGAACTCAAGCGAATGGAGGCGGTTGCCGGCCGGGACGATCTGGAGGAGATGGGCGCGGTTGTGCCTATTTTGCAGCAGATCGCTACCGACACGTCGGTGATCAATCCCGTCAGGGCCCGAGCCCAGAGGATGATCGAACGGGCGGGGCGGCAAAAGCCGTAATTCCGGTCGGTCGTGGGAACATCGGGTGCACAAAGTGTGGGGGTTTCCTTCGTGAACCTTCGTGATTAAAGCTTTTGGGAACGGACCTCGATCAGGCGGAGCCGATTTTCTGCATTCCTTCCAATTTGTTGACAACCAAGGGCTCTGAAAGGTGTTCTAATGTGGTAAGGGCACTCTCGGGAGGTCGCACATGTCGATGCGCCGATTCGCCGCGCTGTTCGCAGTTTCCCTCGTTTCTTGCTGGCTGGCAGTTCCTTCTTTCGCCGACTCGCAGGCTCGCATTGTCAGACTCAGTCAGGTGGACGGCGATGTTCAGATCGACCGCAACACCGGACAAGGCTACGAAAAGGCCTTCCTCAATTTGCCAGTGACTCAAGGCACAAAACTTCGTACTGGAGGAAATTCCCGGGCGGAGATCGAATTCGAAGACGGAACGACGCTGCGGCTTACGCCTGGCACCGCCGTGGACTTTTCCGAACTCGCTCGACGAAGCTCCGGCGGACGCTCATCGAATCTGGAACTTGAGAGTGGAACCGTCTATCTCAACTTCAAAGGTGACAAGCAGGAACAGTTCAGCCTGGGCTTTGGCCAGGAAAAGCTGACACTAACCAAGCAAGCTCATCTTCGCATTGAGATGAAGGACGCCGATGCGACAGTTGCCGTGTTCAAGGGCGAGGCGGACGTCGATAGTTCTTCCGGCAAGGTCAATGTCGAGAAGAAACACAGCGCAACCTTCAATCTGGCGGGAAGCGCTCCATACACACTTGCCAACAGCCTCGAGCCCGATCCCTATGACGAATGGGACAAGCAGCAGGATAAATATCAGCAAACCTACAGCGCCTCAAACAGTTTTTCGCAGTACTCTTACGGCACCAGTGATTTGAATTACTACGGCAGCTTTTACAACGTCCCCGGCTACGGGATGATGTGGCAACCCTTCCTGGTCGGAGCGGGTTGGGACCCTTTCATGAATGGCGCGTGGAGCTATTTTCCTGGATCTGGATATGCCTGGGTATCGTCGTATCCCTGGGGCTGGACGCCATATCGTTACGGTTCGTGGACCTACCTGTCTTCCTACGGTTGGTTCTGGCAGCCGGGAAGCACCTGGTCAGGGTGGAACACCGTTCCTCGCATTACAAATGCTCCTGCGGGCTTCAGCGCTCCTAGACCGCCGGTTGGCGCCGGACAAACTTTGGCAGTGAATCGGGGTACAGGCGACTTGGGTCCGGTCCGGGTGGTGCAAAATCGGGGGAGTCAGCAGTACCAGATTCGCGGAGGTTCCGCGGGCCTTGGAGTTGCGCGGGGCAGCGTGCGCGACCTGGGCAGAGTCTCACAGCAAATGGAGAGAACTGGAGCAGTCCACGGCGGCATGCAGGCTCCGCCCGTTGCTTCCGCGATGCGTTTACCCGCCTCAGCTTCGCGCGGAGTTGCTCCGCGCAGCGGCGTGACCGCTCGAAGCGGCGGTTCGCCTGCGTATTCCGCTCCATCTTCAGCACCGTCAGCGGCGCCAAGGATGAGCAGCGGTTCGGGATCGTCGGGTCCCAGTTCGCACGGTGTTTCGCATCGGTAGTGGGCAAACGATAGCGGGGAGCAAATACGTGGTTGGCGGATCCGGCGTGACTGACCACAGGCTAGCGCGGCTGTAGATACGCTTCGCGCCAGATGCTTCGCGAGCTCAGCATGACTGATGCAAAATGGACTCCGAGATCTGACTGGGCTTGATAAACTCCAGGATCGATTGGCGAATACCTTCAGGAGGGACAATGCTTAATACGAAGAATTGGGTTCAGCTGGGACTCGTCGTTGCCGCATTTGTCATTTTCTGTCCGAGAAGCTCGGCGCAAAGTATTTCGTGTTCTTCGGATGACGGCCATCGTCGTTATTGTCCGGCAGACACGCGCGGCGGAGTACGCATTCTGAAGCAACGCAGCGAGTCTCCGTGCAACCAGGGCTATAGCTGGGGTTTTGATCGGGGCGGAGTCTGGGTCGATCGTGGCTGCCGGGCTGACTTTGTCGTCGACGCATACCAGAATCAGGGATACGGCGGGCAGGGTTTTAACGGCGGCGGCGCCACTTCAATTTCGTGTTCGTCCGACGACGGTCGTCGCCACTACTGCCCGGCGGGATCGCGCGGACGGGTTCGGTTGGTGCAGCAGCGCAGCGAGTCTCCCTGTCGCGAAGGTTACAGTTGGGGCTCCGATGACCGGGGAGTCTGGGTCGATCACGGTTGCCGGGCTGATTTTGCGGTTGGTGGTGGAGGAGGCGGTTGGGGTGGTGGCGGGGACGGTGGCTGGAACCACAATGGCTATGGCTACCAGGGAGGACAAGGTCAGGTCGTTTCGTGCTCGTCTGATGACATGCATCGCCACTACTGCTCGGCTGATACCCGACGCGGGAACGTTCAGCTCCTGAAGCAACGCTCCGACTCCGCCTGTCGACAAGGCTACAGCTGGGGCTATGACCGTAGCGGCATCTGGGTGGATCACGGCTGCCGAGCCGATTTTCAAGTAGGCCGGTAAATGTGGGGCGGACACTCTTGTCCGCCGCCCTTTGCAGTTGGTGTTGATTTCTCCAGGTAAGTTCCCATGTCAGTGCGGCAGTTAAATCAAAGTCAAAAGAGGCGGACAAGAGTGTCCGCCTTACGCACGCGGAATTACTAAAGTCACTTGAGACCCCGAAACCCTCCACGTAGTCTGTAAAAACACTCCCATCCCACATTTTTTTCGGAGGACTCATGGCAACACCGGGCCGGGCGCCCCTTCCCAACGCCGCCGCTGCAACCGTTCCGCCTGCACCTGCGCTTTTGCTGGCGATGCTTCAGGTCTCAAGCCATGTAAGCGATCTTATTTTCTCTCCCGGAAGCCACCCGCACGTCGAAGTGAGCGGCCAGTTGGTTCCGGTGAAAATTCAGGGCCTGACGGGGCTGACCACGGCGGATACGCAACGCATCGCTCACGAATTGATTGGCGACAACAAGCAGGCAATCGCCATGCTCCAGGCTCAGGGGTCGTGCGATATTTCCTACAGCCTGCCGGGCACGGCGCGCTTTCGCGTAAACATATTTGTCCAGCGCGGCAGCCACGCCATCGTAATGCGGGTGATCCCGAAGAGCATTCCCACCTTTGATGAATTGAAACTGCCACAGCGGCTGGCTGAAGTTGTCGAACTGAAGAACGGAATCGTGCTGGTCACGGGACCGACCGGTTCGGGCAAGTCCTCAACCCTGGCCGCCATCCTCGATCGCATCAACGAGACCAAGGCCTATCATATTCTGACCATCGAAGATCCGGTTGAGTTCATGCACCGCCACAAGCGTTCCATCGTTCACCAGAGAGAGCTGCACAGCGACACTCCCAGCTTTTCCCTGGCTCTGCGCGCCGCCCTGCGGCAGGCTCCCAAGGTAATCCTGGTGGGAGAAATGCGGGACAAAGAAACCATCGAAATTGCCCTCGAGGCGGCCGAGACCGGACACCTGGTCCTCTCGACCTTGCATACGACCGACGCTTCGAAAACGGTGGAACGAATCATTGGAGCGTTCCCCATGGCAGAGCAGCAAGGCATGCGCAACCGTTTCGCGAAGAGCTTCCGTTTCATCGTTTCGCAACGTCTGCTTCCGCGCAAGGGAGGAAAGGGACGCATTGCTGCCATCGAAATCCTTAAATCGACCCTGCGCACCCGGGAGTATGTGGAACGCGGCGAAATAGAAGGCAAGAGCCTGCTCGATGCCATGCGCGACGGAGATACGGAAGGCATGCAGCACTTCGACGGAGAAATTGAGAAACTGATTCGCGAGGGGCTGATCGACTACGAAACCGCGATGGCCTACGCCACTAATCCGGGCAATTTGCGGCTGTCACTCTCCGATCTGCTAAGAGAGGCTCCCGAAGCGACTGCCCCGGCGCCACCACCTCCACCCGCTAAAATTAAACAGGAAACCGAGATCGAACTGGTATAGGCAAAAGTGGGGGACTATTTCACGATGATGCCGGCATAGCCGACCACTCGTTGGCGGTCGCCGGAAATATCTCCCGAAGTGGCGTATCGAACCAACTCCGTTTGGGTTGCGCCTAGCCGCCGGACGGCGGTCAGCATCGCGACGGTCGGTCCAAATCCGCACATACTGATGTTTTCGTCCAGGACTACGTCGAACAGGCCTCGCGCATCCAGAACCAGAATGCGCTCGATGGCTTTCTGATCCTTGATACGGGTGATGATGTCGTTCTCGTAATGATTCATATCACTCGATGCAACGATCAACACTGGTTCGCGGGCCGCCAGCACCGCGTCTGCGATAGCAATCCCCAGAGTCTCAAGCAATTCATAGCGGCTTGTGCCCAGAGCGATGGGGACAAATGTGCAGTCCGGCCGCATAATCTGGAAGAACGGTAGTTGCACTTCGGCGCCGTGTTCAGCCCGATGCGCCTCGGAGTCTTCAGCGAGTAAAGGAAATCGCTGCTTCAAGTCAGCCGCCAGCGCGGAATCAATCGGTAGACGGCCCAGCGGAGTCTCCCACGCGCCAGTGCTCATGATGGCCAGGGGATGTCCCATGCCAGTGTGGTTAGGGCACATGAGAATAATGCGCCGAGGCAGCGCAAGCGGGGCATAGACCGCGCCCGCGACATGCCCGGAATACACGTAGCCCGCGTGAGGCACGACGCAGCCCGACGCCGAAACTGTTTCGCTCGTTGTAGTGAGGTAAGACTGAGCTTGGGCTCGAAGATCGTCCGGATCACCCGGATAAAAGCGTCCGGCCACGGCGGGATGGCGTGTCGGCGAGGCCATTGCTCGTAGTTCTCCAGAATCGGCAGATTTTCTCAGCCTGAGCGGAGCACCTGCTTCGCTTCGCGAAGCAGGTGCGTAGTCGAAGGAGCCCTATAAGCTGATCGGCAGTCGCGAGTTTCGTGTGTTCCCTGCCGCTGTGACGTGTCAAGCAATTCTAGGGACGAAGCTGTAATGGTTATAGGGGGCCTTCGACTTCGCAAAACATTTCGTTCCGCTCAGGTTGACAGGGCGCGGAATAGTGCAGCGCTCTTCTCCAGGCTCAAAGCCTCCGCTCGGACTGCGGTTTTCACTCCGGCTTTTTCAAATCCCGCGCGTAAAAGTTTTGTTTCGTACCGAGCCTTCAGATTGTTCCAAAGAGTTTTGCGCTTTTGTCCAAAGGCCAATTTTAGAAAGTCAATGAATTCTGTCTCAGGCACACCCAGGCTTTCAAGCTTCGGAGCCATCCGAAGCCTCACTACTGTCGAGTCTACCTTTGGGGGAGGTGAAAAAGCGCCGGGGCGAAGAGTGAATAACTCTTCAACCTGGGCGTACAGCTGGGCTGTGGCCGATAGCAAACCGTAGTCGCTACGTCCCGGCGCTGCCGCCAATCGTTCTGCAACCTCGCGTTGCACCATGAGTACGATCGTTTCGAAATATTGGCGGAATTCGAAGAGCCGCAAAAGGATGTCCGAGGTAATGAAATAGGGCAGATTGCCCACTACGCGCACCGGTACGGGCTGATGATTCAAGCCGGGACGCGTGCTGCCCGGCTTGGGCCCGAACAAGGTGTGAAAGTCGATGGCCAGAACGTCGCCTTCGATAATTTCCACGTTTGGCTCCTGGGAAAAATTCATGCGCAACTGCGCCGCCAGCACGCGATCGATTTCGATGGCAATCAACCGGCGCGCCCTCCGGGCCAGCAGGGAAGTCACGGCGCCGCGCCCGGGGCCGATTTCGAGGACCGTGGCCTCCGAGATATCGCCGAGAGCTTCCACGATGCGCATAGTCGCGGCGGAATCAACCAGAAAGTGCTGGCCCAGTTTAGGCCTGCTGCGAGGCATCTCAGCTGACACGATTTTTGCCAAGTTCAACCCACTTTCCTGCCGGCAAACCGGCTACTAAACTATCGAGTTCGTTCTTGCAAATCTGCAGGCCGCGAACCAGTTGCAGTTGGATGCCCCACCCGCCCATCCGGGCAAAGCTCGGCGAAATTTTGCCCGGAGAGCAGAGTATGCTGTAACCAGCCCCTATGATAGCGTGTGCCGGCGTTGCGGGACCGGCAGCTTGTGAGGAACGGTCTTATGCACATCGTTTTTGCGGCCTCGGAGTGTGTGCCATTTTCCAAAACGGGTGGACTCGCAGATGTGGTCGGCGCGCTGCCTCACGCTCTGGCGGCCGCCGGACACCAGGTAAGCGTTTATCTTCCGCGCTACCGCGAAACCCTGCTCAGGGAACCCAAAACGGTGGTGAACAGCATCACGATACCGTTCGATGATCGCTACCGCTTCTGTTCCGTCGTTAGTGGCGGCGAGCGCGGCGGCGTGCATTTCTACTTTGTCGAATACCCGCCTTTTTTCGATCGCGAAGCTCTTTATGGAACGTCGGTAGGCGATTATCCTGATAATGCCGAGCGCTTTGCGCTGTTCTCGCGCGCCGTGCTGGAGGCGTCGAAAATTCTAGGCGTTCCCCAGATTTTTCATTGTCACGACTGGCAATCCGCGCTCATTCCCGTTTTGCTTCGCACCCAATATCTGGAAGATCCAGCGTTCCGCGATGTCGCCACCGTGTTCACGATTCACAACATGGGATATCAGGGCCTGTTTCCGCCCGATACTCTGCCACTTCTCACCTTACCCTGGGACCTGTTCACGATTTCGAAGATGGAATTCTTTGGCAACGTGAACTTCCTGAAGGGCGCCCTGGTGATGTCGGATTTCGTTACCACGGTCAGCAAAAAGTACAGCCAGGAAATCCAGACTACGGAATTCGGCTTCGGACTGGAAGGCGTGCTGCGCACCCGTTCTTCGACGGTGACCGGCATTCTGAATGGCGTGGACTATGACGAGTGGAGTCCCGAAAATGACCGGTTCATCGTTTCCCGTTTCTCGCCTCAAACCCTGGCGGGTAAGCAACGGTGCAAGCAAGACCTGTTGGCAACGTTCGGCATCACCAAAACGGACTCAAGTCTGCCGGTGATTGGTATCGTGTCGCGATTTGCAGCCCAAAAGGGATTCGACCTCATTACACAAATTATGGAGCGCCTGGCCCGCGAGGAGATGATCATTGTCGCTCTGGGTAACGGCGACAAAGCGTACGAAGAAATGTTCCTCCGCCTCAGCAAGCAGTTTCCCCAGAAGATTGCAGTCAAAATAGCCTACGACAACGCTGTTGCTCACAAGATTGAGGCTGGCAGTGACATGTTTCTGATGCCGTCCAGGTACGAACCCTGCGGCCTGAACCAGATTTACAGCTTGAAATACGGTACTGTTCCTGTCGTTCGCGCCACCGGCGGTCTCGACGACACCATTGAACATTGGGATCCGCGCACCAATCGAGGTACGGGCTTCAAATTTACCGACTATAACGGCGAAGCCCTTCTTCTGACCATCAAGGAAGCGCTAAAGGCCTTCCGGGATCAAAGTTCCTGGCAGCAACTGATGCGCAACGGGATGAACAAAGATTTCTCGTGGACTGCGTCGGCCAAGGAGTATGTGCGCGTCTACGAACGAGCGCGACAGATGCGGGGATCGCCGACTGAAGTTCGCCCTGCGACCGGGAAGGCAAGTCTAGCTCTGGTTTAGCCGTCTGTGTCCTCCGTGGTTTAAGAAGTTTTCGGACGCTTAAGGTCGCCTACCTCCAGCTTGGTAAAATGAGTTGCGGTTTCCCATGAGCGCCTTCCCCAGCACGATCTTTCCCCGGACGATCTTCCCAAGGACGATCTTTCACGTCGATATGGACGCCTTCTTCGTCTCCGTGGAGGAACTCTTCAACCCGGAATTCAAGGGCAAGGCCGTGGTAGTCGGCGGGCAACGCGACGAGCGCGGAGTGGTTTCGGCGGCGTCGTATGAAGCTCGCAAGTTCGGCGTGCATTCAGCCATGCCTCTTCGCACTGCCGCCAAGCTGTGCCCGCACGCCATCTTCGTCAACGGCCATCCCGACCGTTATCGCGAGTGCTCTGAAAAAGTTCACCAGGTACTGAGTTCGTTTTCGCCGCAGGTTGAGATGGCATCCATCGATGAAGCCTATCTCGACATGACCGGTACCGAGCGGCTGTACGGCCCGCCTCTGCGTGCTGCGCACCGGCTGCACCAGAAGATGAAGGCCGACACGCAACTCAACTGCTCAATCGGCATCGGGATCTCGCGGCTCATTGCGAAAGTTTCGTCGGCCAGGGCGAAACCTAATGGAGTCCTGTGGATCGTCCCCGGACAAGAGGCAAAATTTCTCGCGCCGCTGGACGTGCGCGAGATTCCCGGCGTGGGCAAAGTCACCGAGCAAAACCTGCACGGCCTGGGAATCCACAAGGTGGGCGACTTGTCGCGCTTCGATGACACATTTCTCGAAGAACGTTTCGGAAAATGGGGTCTGGCCCTGGCGGGCAAAGCACGTGGGGAAGATGCTGGAGGTTGGTTCGATAGTGAAGTTGGAGCCGATACAGATCCGAAGTCGATCAGTCACGAGCACACTTACAACGAAGACACCGCAAGCGTGGAGCAGTTGGAGTCCACGCTGATGCGTTTGTCAGAGATGGTTGGCCGCCGTTTGCGAGAAGGCAGATTGCACGCGCGCACCCTGCAACTCAAGCTGCGCTACAAAGACTTCACCACTATCACGCGCGCCCAGAGTTTGAGCTTCCCGACCCAGCTCGACACTGAAATCTTTGAACAAATTCGCATGCTGTTTCGGAAGAACTGGCATCCGGGAGCCCATGTGCGATTGTTGGGCGTGCAAGCATCGTCATTTGAGTCTCAGTGCGGACAGGGAGACTTGCTGGAAGACGGACGCCGCCAGCGCTGGCAGCAGGCTTTGTCAGCCGCGGACCGGCTGCGCGACAAGTTTGGAGAATCCAGCGTGTCCCTGGCCAGCGGGCTGCGAGGCGGCTTCCGCGAGCGCACCCACGAGAATCCGGCGGGACTGCCTGGGAAGGGCAAGAAGGAACAACCAGGAACGACCGCCCAAAAATCTTTAACCGCAAAGGGCGCAAAGGACTCCGCTAAGTTCGCGAAGGAAAACTAGAAAATCATGTGGTTTCCTTTGCGAACTTTACGGAGTCCGTCGCGCCCTTTGTGGTTAGCTTTCTCCCGCAAGACTAGTGGGTAGCCGCCAACAACGAACCTACTCCCGGCCGATACCCATAAAAGTCTCCCACCCTGTGCAGATGCTCAATGATCTGCTGAGCGTATTCTTCCTGAAGCTGTCCAGTCAGAAGGTTGTGCTGAGCGTGCGGATCCTGGCTTAGGTCAAACAGGAAACTCTCCGCGGGCGAGTCGTAAGTTGTGTACAGAAATCTTCCGCGATCCGCGAGCAGGCCATACACTGCGCGCTCGTCCGATGCCATGAAAAGTTCGGTCCTGCGATAGGGCTTGAGTTCTTCCCTGGTTTCTGCGAACAGCGGGCGTCCAAACACAGGGTTCGACCGGACGGGGCGATGTCCCAGCAGGTAGTAAAGCGTGGGTGTGATGTCGGTGAGCGCCGAAATCTGGTCGTCGTCGTGCACCAATTGGGCGCGCATACTCAGCGGAAGATGAACGATCAAAGGCACCCGCATGACTTCGGGAAAAATAGAAAGGGAATGGCTGTACCGGCCGAATTCCCCGGTGGCGTCTCCGTGGTCGGAAGCGACAACGATAATGCTCTCGTCGTACAGCCGGCGCGCTTTCAGATAGCTGAAGAGAGTGCCGAGGCATGCGTCCACCTGATGGACTTCGTGCGCAACCCGGTCGTGGAAGCCCGGCCGCGCATGCCAGTCCGGATCGTTCGCTTTGGCCATGTCGTTCCTTGCAAACTGATGCACGTTCATCGGCTGGGCGTAAAAGAGCACAGGGCGGCTGGCGTCAGTGCGGGCATCCAGAGTCTTCTCCAATTGGTCCAGGGTTGAACACGCCTCGAACTGGTTCCACAGCTGCTTGTCGCCATCGAGTTTGATCAGGTGGTCGGAGGGTGACAGTATCTGCTTCAGAATGTCATCGTAGCTGACGATTATCTGGTAGCCGTCCGCGTTCGCCAGCTTCTCCAATCCGTTCACTCGGGAAAAAGGCTGCATGTAGTGAGAGTGGAGCAGCATTGCTCCTGACCAGATGGCCGGCTCCGAAAGCGATGTGCCAGCATACTGAGTAAAGACGTTGCGCAGTGGGACACTGTCGCGCGCGAATGCATCAAGGTTGGGAGTGAAGTCGACTTTCGGATTGTAGGTGCCCAGGTAATCCGGACGCATGGAGTCGATAATCAGAATAAAAATGTTCGGACGCTTACCCGTAGCCGGAGCAAGATCGTCCACCAGGTTCACGTCAGTCACGACTTCTGCATCCCGGATATTGGTGTACTGCCGCAAGATGCGGCACAGATCGCCGCATGGAACATCTCGTCGATTCCCCAGAATATGATGGGTCAATTGGAACGACGCGTCCTGCGCGGCGTAGGCTTCGAAGGCCCGCGCTACGTCATCGTCGGTTGAGCCCAGCGCCGCCGCCCAATAGATATCTGTCGCTTGCAAGACCTTGTAGGTGAACCCGGCTATCAACAGGATGACGAGCACCGTAGCGGCAGAATATTTCTTGCGTCGCGGCCAGAGGGTGTACACGCTGACGCTGACGACGATCCAGAAGAGGACGGTGAACGTACTTTGCAGCACCCCATTCCAATCGCTTCCATCGAGTTTAGTCGGCAATGCCAGAGCCAGAACTGCAAAGACCGCGGTGATTGGTATCAGGATCCAACCACTCATGCGCGCAGATGATTGGCCCACCTCGTTCGCCGGGAACAAGAACGGCGACACCAGATATCCGAGGAATAGGGTCAGCGTTACTGAAAAAAGTACGGCATATCCGTACGCCGCCCAGCCTTCGAAACTCAGAGCGCTGGCCAGAAAGCGGTTGAGCACGGTTCCAGTTACCAGCGCGATCGAAATTCCGATCAGCGCCAGACGCAGGCTGGTGGGGCGGCGCGCACTTCGGGTGATCAGGCGAATCAGATTCAGCACGGAGATCACAATAACCGCCACCAGAACGTGTGATAACAGACTCCAGACCGTGACCTCCAGCTTGCCGAGCCGGAAATCAAGCGGCATCTGCTCTGCGCGGCTGTGTATCGCAGCGGCCGCCATGTAGAGCAGGGCCACAACGATCGCCACCAGGATTCCGCTCGAATATTCCAGCAGGGAAATGTCGTTGTGCTCGTTGTTCGCGGCCGGCCAGCACTGGTAAAGCTCCCATGCCGCCGTCATCATCAGTGGCAATAATGAAATCAGACTCCAGCGATAGGCTGACCAATTGTTCTGAAGACCAGGCACGAAAGGCCAAACTGCGAGCCCCATTCCTGCCAGTGCCAATACGCCGAACACAATGAAGACGCCGCGCGTCTTCTTTTCTATTCGATCTCCTATCCGATCGGCCAGGAAAGCGGCGAACAGAGCGGGCCAATAGAGAGTGCCGTGATGATGCGCGAACCATGGCATCCATGCATAGGCCGGGGATTTGATCAGCGCAAAGTAGGTGTAAGGCAGGAACGCCAGCAGGCAATAGATCGACGTCAGGACCAGGTACGCGCCCCAAATAAGTTTCAGGAATGTGGCGGTCCAACTTCGCACGCCGAAGTCCTCGGTTCCCAACAAGTTAAGCTTTGCGGTTGAGTCTCCATTGTTACTGAATGGGGCGCCTGCCGCAAGATGACCAGCGAGGAATCGCGAGTCGCCCGGTGACTAAAGTACCGCCCTCTCCACCGAGAAAACACTCCTAACCACGAAGTACCACGGAGGTTTCCAGGATTTAAAGGTCTTCCTTCGTGCACCTTCGTGTCCTTCGTGGTTAAAGGTTTCCCCGCCCGAGTTCACCCCCCGGGCAAACTTTGCCGAGTTTGAGTCGGCAAAGTTTGCCGGGTTCCTTGTGCAAGGGAAGGCAAGCCACGGACTCTCGTGGTTAAGTACCGAGAGCTACGAGGTTTTCATCACGCTGAACCTCGCATGCATTTGGCACCAGCCTTGCTTTACCAGTTGTGAAGACAGATCTGCGGAGCGGAAGCTCAGCCAGAATTGTCAACAAGGGTTTTTGCAAGGGCAGTACTGCCCGGAGGAGAAAGCATGTCAGTGGCAGGCATTTCCAGCAGCAATCTTTTCGACTTCAACACCCAGAGCGTCCAGAGCAGAAAGCAGCAATTCCAGCAGCAGTTCCAGCAACTCGGTCAGGACCTGCAATCCGGAAATCTGTCAGCGGCGCAAACCGATTTCACGACCGTACAGCAGTCCGGTCCGCAGATCAGTTCGACTTCGTCGAATCAGAACACGAGCCCTATCGCACAGGATTTCAAACAACTCTCGCAGGACATTCAGTCTGGTAACATTTCCGCCGCGCAGCAGGATTACGCGAAGATCCAGCAGGATTTCCAAAGCCAGGCACCGGCAAAGCATGGTCACCATCACCATCAGGGTGGCGGGAGCGGAGGCAGCGCGATCAGCCAGTTGATGCAGGAGTTGGGTCAGGACTTGCAGACCGGCAGCCTCTCGGCCGCGCAGCAGGCTTACAGCACACTGCAGCAGGACTTCCAGCAGTTTGCCCAGAACATCGGGCTTTCTCAGTCATCGCTGCAATCGAATCCAAACAGCATTTCAGTAAACGCCTAAGAGGCCGTTCAACAGCGTGCGATGTCATACCGAGCGGAGTAAGGTCATTCGCCGGCGGATGACCTCGCGAAGGCGACGGACCCCTAAAGTGAAAACGGGTGCGGAGGTCGACTGCTTCGCAGCGAACCTCTGGATTGCAGCGTCTGCTTAAATGGCAGGGGTCCTTCGATTTCACATTGCATTCTGCCAGCGAAATGCAATGCTTCGCGCAGGATGTCGCGGCGATGGTCTGGTTAGTTGTTCGGGGTTGCGTTAGCCGTGCTGGTTGGCGACCCTGGATTTGCGCCGCTTCCATAACGGGTGAGCCGTGGGAAGAATGGCGTCACTTCAAAAGGCATCTTGTCGCGGGCTGAAGTGATGGCGACCGGTGCGGTCTTGATCAATTCCACATGGTCATCCCATGCGTTCAGCTTGACCCGTCCACCAAGCGGTAGCGCGGGAATCTGGTCGAGTTTGTTCTGATCGAGGGCCGGCGCCGACGTCATCAGCGCGGACATCCGTTCGATGTTGCCTTTGGCGTCCGTGAGGCTGTTTCCCAGGTGAGGCGTCAGCAAAGCGGAAAGCGCCGGACCCCTCTCAGAGAGCTGCCTCAGGAACAAGCCGGCCGTATCGAGCTTTTGCGCGTAGGGTGAATTTTTGAGCAGATCGACAGCCTTCTTGTCAGCCGCGGTTTCTTCTTCAGGGATATGCCTGAATCCCAGATTTTGATAGGTCGACTCGTCGGAGAAAAGCATGCGGTCGTTGAATGCGTATCGGCTGCCCAGGTTGTGTCCCAGGACGATGTGCGCCAGTTCATGGGAAAGCACCATGGCCAGGCTAGCTTCGTCGGGTAACACGTCGATGAGGCCGCGGCTCACAATAATGGTATTGCCCACGCTGAAAGTTTCCAGCGGAGAGGTCAGCATCACACGAGTGCGGACTGGACGTGGCAGGTCGATATTGTTGGTGACTTCGATGTTTGTCACCACGGTCATCAGGATCTTGTCTACCTCACCTTGAGGAGCCAGCAAGCCGGCATTCTGCAGGCGCTCGACTACGTTATCTTCAGCCTGCTGCTGCCATTCGCGTTGGGCCTGTAGCGGGGAAGCGTCCTGCGCGGTCGGACTCTCGTCTTTCACGCTCGAGTCCACCAGCACCTGGGTCAGTTCGTCCTCTTTGTTGTTCTTCTTCAGGTCATATCCCCAGATACGGGTTTGCGCCTTGAAGGCCATCTTGTCCTTCGAGCCGGAGCTGAAATCGCCTTCTTCGCTGTAAATGTAGGTCGGGACCCAATAGCCCGGGATCAGATTCAGGCGCCAGCTATCCATGTGGAAGAACTGGGCATTGCGGG
Organism: Terriglobia bacterium; assembly: GCA_963795245.1. GTDB lineage: Bacteria > Acidobacteriota > Terriglobia > Terriglobales > Acidobacteriaceae > JAIQFF01. The sequence goes on from CAWCHA010000005.1 coordinate 648,059, forward strand.
GCCGCGGCGCATACGTGCCGTTGAGGCGGACGACGTTGAAATCCTGGTCTTCTACCCAGATGCGGCCCACGAAGCGGCCTTTGCCAGCGTCCTTCTTGGGAGTTACATCGAACACGATACAGCGCACTTCGCCTTGAAATTCGCGGTGGACATATTTGAAATCGTAGTGCTGACGATCAAAATCATCGCGGTCGGCGAAGATCATCCAGGAAAAACCGATGGGCTTGTACTGGAACTTGAACAGCTTCGACACTCCCCCCAGCATGGTCTTCTGAAGACTCGAGTCTCCTGAAAGATAATCTTCCCGATCCACCGAATCGCTGAGATCAAGACGTCCAAAGAAGTAATGATCCTCACGCGGCTCCGGTCCCATTTGCGGGTTGAGTTTCAGGTTCTGCAAGTAAGTCTCTACCAGCGGAGTGCGTGTCTGCAAAAAAGTGATGAGCGCATGCTCGCGCAGGATAGCGCGATCGACCACCTGGTCCATAGTGGTGGGTGCAGCCATCGGCGCCGGAGCTGCGGGCGGGGGCGTGCTGACAATCGATTGCGGAGCGGATTGAGGGGCTGCGGCCGGATTCTCGGATGACGGTGCGGTCGTCTGCTGCGCTATCGCGCTGCACGAGATCAGCAAGGAAGCGATGATGTTCCATTTCCAGGTACGCATGACTCAAATCCTCTCTTACTAAATCAACCCAACGAATCAACCCAATTGCTCACCTAAGCTCACCCTACGGCTTACCGGCTGCTCAGTACGCCAGCTGGAAAACTACGTGGACAATCGCCGCGGAATCGATGGGCTGATTGAGATGTTGGGCAGGCTTGAATCTCATTTTGTTGGCGGCCGCGATTGCCGCTTCATCGAGTCCGTGACCCAAACCGCGCACGACGCGATTCACGTGCAACACTCCGTTGGCACCGAATGATACTTCCAATAGTACTTCACCTTGTAACCGAAGAGCTCGAGCTTCCTCAGTGTAGACCGGATTGGGTTTGGAAATAATTTCCACAGGGGAGGTGGCTGGTCCGCTCTCTGCTAGCTGCGGATGCGCCGCACCCTGTGTGAACTGTTGAGTGTTGAAACCCGTGGCTTGCACCGTGGCTCCGCGTCCATTGCTTCGACCGTCGCCTTGTCCTGCTTGTGCAATCCCATTGCCGAAACCTGCGCTAGCAATAGTTCCCTTAATACCTTTGGCGCCGCCTGCTCCGTTGCCGTTTCCCGATCCGGGAGGCAGATCAAACGCGCCTGTGCTGGCCGCCACCAGATGCGCGTTAGGTTTGCCTTCTCCCTTGAGACCGTCGGGATCGCCGAAGCCGCCCGTCTGAACTTTCTGCACCGGCGCATTCACCGTGGGAGTGGCCGAGCTGCCAAATTCTCCCGTGTGCACGATCAATGTCGGCTTCGCTCCGCCGGTGACCTGTTTAACGATCGAAGGTGTGAAGTTGTTGACTTCAAGTTTTGGCGGAACTATTTCCGGTTGCGGAGGTCGGGGCGCGCGGATCTCCTTCGGCACCGTCAATTTCGGAGTGTCGAATACCGGAGCCTTGGGCAACAGCTTCGCCAGCACCGTCGGCGGTGGAGTCTTTACCTTCAATTCAGGCTGGAGACTGGGCAACGGGATCAGTTCCGTAACGTGATACTGCCGCGCGATGTTCAAGCTGTCCGGCCAGATCCAGCCAATATTTACCAGCACAAGCAGAAGAAAGAGCAAAAGGCCGTAGCTGGCCGCCAGCGCGCGCCGATCCATCCTGCGCTCGGGCAGAAGTCCTAACTGAAAGCCTTCAGACGTAGACATGCGATGAACTCCAGAAGTTGAAACCCGAGCCTGGGGAGAAGTGCCGGGGTGGAGGTTCTACGGTACGAGAGAAAAGGGACGGGGTAAACGTGCCCTGCGGGGGTGTCCTTCAGTAACCCTGGTAATGCCCAAAACAGTACACGCTCTGAACTTCGGTATTATTTCCGGACATGAGTGCAGTATTTCAGGGATTCGACCGGCGCCGCCGGGCAAAACCATAAAAGACAGGTATGCCCGCCAGAATCACCAGGCAGCCGAGCCCCGAATTGGGATAGTTGTCCCGAAAAGTGAAGTACAACAGCACCGCAGAAGCCAGAACAAAAAGGACCGGAACGAGAGGATATCCCCAGACCCGATACGGCCGTGCGGCCTCGGGATCGCGCCAGCGAAACACGAACAAAGTGGTCCCGGCGACCATGTAAAACAACCATTCGGCGAAAATCGCCAGCGAAAAGAATTGCCTGAAACTGCCTCCCAACAGCAAAAGGATGATGGCGAGAATCGCCTGCACCACAATGGCGACCGACGGCGTACGAAAGCGGGGGTGCACCTCGGCCAGAGCCGAAAAGAAATAGCGGTCTCGGGCCACAGCATACGGGACGCGCGCGCCGCTCATCACCGTGCCGTTCATCGCGACCAGCATCGAGAGCGCCATGCCGGCCGAAACCAGTCCCGCTCCCAACCCGCCCAACACCACGGCCATGGCATCCGAGGCAGGCCGGGGTGCAGCCGCAATGGCTCCCGCAGGTAGCACGTACTGCACCGCTGCATTCACCAGCATGTACAGAACGCCCACCAGCGCAACCCCGAAAATCAATGCTCGAGGAATATTGCGCTCGGGATTGCTGATTTCTCCCGAGACCATATTCAGATCGTTCCACCCGTCGTAAGCCCACAACGCCGCGACCAGGGCAGCCATGAACCCGGCGATTCCGCCTTTCGCGCCGGTGAAGCTGCCGGCAAAGTTCTGCCAGCTCCCGCCGCTGTAACTGAATCCGATCACTACGATTCCGAGAATGATGGCGACTTTTAGAAACGTGAACACCAGTTGAAAGTCGCCGGCCTTCTTGATCCCGATGTAATTGAGAATCGAGATGAGGATGGCGGCGGCAATTGCGACCAGCTGTCCGTAGGTAACTGGAAAAGGAGTGGAAATCAAATTATGCGAGAAAAAACTCAGGGCGGGGAAGTTTCCCAGTACGCGGACGAATCCGGTAGCAAGAGTTGCGATCGAAGCCGGCTTCGCAATGAGGAACCAGGTCCAGGCATAAAGAAATCCAGCCAGGGGGCCGTAACCATCGCGGATATAGACATATTCGCCGCCCGCCTGCGGCTTCATGGCGCCCAGCTCGGCGTAAGTCAAAGCTCCAAAGAACGAAAGCAATCCGCCCACCAGCCACGCCAGATAAACCAGCTTGGCCGACCCAGCCGCCTGCATCATCTCGGCGGGAACGAGGAAGATCCCACTGCCGATAATGGTGCCGACCACAATCGCCGTGGCATGACTCAAACGGAGATCGCGTGCAAGTTCGGTGGGCCTGGCCATGATCAGGAGGGGAAAGTATATACGGGGGAGTTGTAAAGGTTATTCTTCGCGCCGTTTGCGGTTAAAGATTTCTCTTTGCCACCGCCAAACTGACCACGTATCCCACCCCAAATGTCACTACCGTCCCGATCGCAACGTACCAAGTCCATGGCACACTTGTATCCAGCCAGAGATAAAGCTCAGTCACAAACCCAAACAGCATTCCGACCATTGCTCCGGTCTGATTCGCTCGCCGGGTCAGCACTCCGAGCAGAAAAACTCCCAGCAACGCGCCATAGGCTACTGACGCGATTTGCAACCCGACCTCGATCACGCGTCCGACTTTGTGCAACGACAACACTGCCAGTCCGAACAACAACACAGCCCAGAACAAAGTTGCGATGCGCGATAGCCGAATCTTGCGCGGTTCGGCTGTGTCGGGATGCCGTTGCAAATAAAAGTCGATAATCGAACGTGGAAGACAGCGAATTAAGCGCGGCGCTCAGGTTCGACATGGCCGCCGCGAGAATTGCGGCAATCAGCAGTCCCGAAATTCCGTGCGGCATCTGGCTGACGATGAAAGTGGGAAAGATTCTGTCGGCGCGTCCGAAGGTCGCGGAAGGCACATGATAGAAGGCGAACAGCATGACCCCAACAATCAGGAACAAAGCAAACTGGAAGAGAATCGCGGCGCCGCTCGACAGCAGCGCAGCCACGGACTGCCGCTGGTTCCGCGCCGCCAGAAGTCGCTGCACAATCAGTTGATCGGTTCCATGACTCGCGGTTGTCAGAAAAGCTCCGCCGATCAGCCCTGCCCAAAATGTGTAAGGCTTCCAGAAGTCGGGGGTGAAATCGAACACCCGCAGCTTTCCCGCGTCTGCCGCCAGATGATGAATCGCGGGCCAGCCTCCAGGTACCAGATGCAAAATCGTGAACAGCCCCACCAGTGTTCCGCCGACATAAATGACAGTCTGGACCACATCCGTCCAGATCACCGCCGCCAGTCCGCCCTCGAAGGTATAGACGAGGGTCAGCGCGCAAATGATCGCGATCGACGCGACCTCTCCGGTCCCCAGCGCTATCGCGATTACGATCGAAACCGCGTAGATCCGTACACCCTCCGCCGCAGCGCGCGTGACCAGAAATAGGCCAGCTGTCAGCGAACGCAACTTCTTGCCGAAGCGCCGTTCGATTAGTTCATAAGCGGTGTAGAGGTCCCCCCGAAAATAGTGAGGCAGCAGGACAAAGCTGATGATGAAACGCCCGACCACGTATCCCATCACCACCTGAAGAAAAGTCAGATTGGTGTCGTAAGCCAAACCAGGGATGCTGATGATGGTGAGCGTGCTGGTTTCAGCCGCGACAATGGAAAGTGCAATCGCCCACCAGGGAATATTCCGGTCTGCGAGGAAGTAGTCGCGCAAGGTGCGCTGTTTCTTGCGGAAGCGCAACCCGAATAAAGTGATCCCGCACAAATACAAAGCAATGATCGCGAGATCGAGTCTGTCGAGAACCATAAAATCAGCTGTGGCGCCGGCGTCCAGCCGGCTGTCGCGAGGGCAGCGTTCAGCCGAATGATGCCACCCCAGAGTAGCGGGCCACAGGAACAAAGGTCACTGAATCTGTCGCCGGGTACCTATCTCGTCAAGCGCGAAGTTTTCATAAACCGGCCGGTACTTCGGTGTCAGGAGGGGAAGCAAACTCTTATGATAGAACTACGCTCGTGGCGATCTTTCTCGGCATCGACGGCGGCGGCAGCAAGACTTCCTGCCTGATCGGCGACGAAACCTCGGTTCTCGGCACTGGCAGCGCCGGTGGAAGCAACGTAGTCCGCGTGGGAGAAGCGCAAGCCCGCGAGTCGCTGGCCAGCGCGATCCGCCAAGCCTGCACCGTCGCCCGCCTTAAGCCCTCTGCGATCACCAGAGTCTGTGTTGGCCTAGCCGGCGCCGCGCGCTTCGAAGTGAGCCAACCGGTGCGAGCCATGATCTCGGAGATAATTTCCGGCGACGGAATGCACCACGCAATTGATCCCGACCAAATCATCGTAGTCGGCGACATGGTGATCACCCTCGAAGCCGCTTTCGGTAACGGGCCAGGAGTAATCGTGATTGCCGGAACAGGTTCGATTGCTTATGGCCGAAGCCGCGACGGTCAGATTGCACGCGCCGGTGGTTGGGGCTTCGCCGTTTCCGACGAAGGGTCGGGCCACTGGATCGGACGAACCGCTCTGGCCGCCTCTCTGCGGGCGTGGGATGAAAATCAGGCTGAGCATTCGCCGATGCTCGAAGTCTTGATGAAATCGTGGAAGATCGAGAGCAGAGAAAAGATGATTCTGGCGGCAAACGACAGCCCACCGCCGGATTTCGCGGCCCTGTTTCCATCCGTGCTGGCGCTGGCGGATTCGGGCGATCCTGGCGCGCGTGATGTTTTAACCGCGGCTGGAACTCGATTGGCGGATCTTGCAGGCGTTGTCATCCGGCGTTTGTTTTCGGGCTCGGGATCGGTTCCGGTGGCCATGTCCGGAGGTGTCTTCCGTAGTTCGTCCCTGGTACGCCAGGTTTTTTACAATAGTCTTCGTGCAGAGTGCCCGGGCGTGGTTCTCAATCCGGGTACGATTGATCCGGTTCGTGGGGCGCTGGAAATAGCGCGCAAGGGTGTTGTCTCCACTCATGCCTGCTGACACTTCAACTGCGGCCGGCACTGCTCCTGCTCCGGACCAACCGGATGCTCCTTTGCATGAGTCTGTCCACAGTGCATCTCTCGAGACTTTAATTGCTACGGCATCCGATCCCGCGCTCACCGAGGATCTGGCTCTGGTTCTATTGAAGCGTAGCGATCTGCCCACTCGTGCACTCGATTGCCTCAGTCGGAATGGCGTCGTCATGAAGAGCCGCAAAGTGAAGCTGGCGCTGGTTGCGCATCCCAGAACGCCACGTCATATCTCCCTGCCCATGGTGAGGCACCTGTTCACATTCGATCTAATGCGGGTGGCGCTCACCCCGGCCGTTCCGGCCGACATCAAGATGTCTGCCGAGGAATCTCTCATCAATCGTCTGGAAAGGCTCTCGCAAGGGGAAAAACTATCGCTGGCGCGGCGAGCATCGGGAAGGGTCGCCGCCGCTCTTCTGTTGGATTCCGAAACGCGCGTGATTGATGCCGCGCTGGAGAATTCCCGTCTGACGGAATCGGCGGTCATCAAGGCTCTCATGCGTCGCAATGCGCCGGCGGCATTCGTTCGAGCTGTCTGCCATCATGAAAAATGGTCGCCGCGGCGCGAAGTCCGTATCGCCCTGTTGCGGAATGAACAGACGCCGGTAAGCCAGGCGCTGGAATTTTCCCGCTCGCTTCCGCCGGCGCTGGTGCGCGAGATCCTGCACGGTTCGTATCTGCCGAAAGGCACAAAAGAAAGTTTATTGAAGGATGTTGCAGCAAGAAGCAGTAATTCTGAAGAATCTGCCCTCTAGCGGGCCGCTTGTGCAGTAGCCGCCACTGCCGGATCGCTTTGCCGTCCGTGCAGCAACTCAACCAGTGCCTGATACAAACGGGTTTTCATGGCATGGCGTTCACCGGCGCGCGTGATGTAGCGCACGTGTACTTCAATGCCTGAGCTGGTCGGCCGCAGACTGACGGAAGGAGCGGCGGACACTGGCTGCGCCCGGTAGCGGCTCGCAGCCTTCTGCCACTCCTGTTCGGCCGTCGCCACATTGGCTTTGGTCTGTTCTGCGACCATTTTCTGAATCGCGTCAATGACCGGGTACGGATTCTGACTCGCCGGCACCAGGATTTCGACTTCGTCCCACAGCCACTGTCCCGTGGTCGAGAAGTTAAAGAAGTGGCCCTCGATGGCGAAGCTGTTTACGAACGCGACTTTGCGTCCAGTGGGATGTCCGCTGTCAGTCCAGTTCCCGGTTTCAAGCAGCACCGTCCGCAGCAAGCCGATCTCAGCGACTTCTCCCACCACTCCATCGATCTCTACCCAGTCCCCCACGCGGAGCCCATTGCGGCCCATCAGCAGGAACCAGCCGATAAATCCCATGATGAAATCTTTGCACGCCACCGTAAGCCCGGCGCCAGCCAATCCGATAATCGTGGAAAGCTGGTTGGGCATGCCGAACAATATGATCAGAATGACGCACAAGCCGACTGCCTGAACCGCAAACCGGATCACGCCTCGCAGCGTATGCAGCCGTGTCCGCTCCACTGCCAGTCCAACGAAGAAATGATCCACCAGCCGGTTGCCCAGATACACGGCAAATACGACAAGCAGAATAAGCATCGCGGACTGAAGGATGTCGTGCAGCACCGCGCTCTGGCGAGTCTTGACTACGTCCATCCAACTGCTGTACGCGGTGGCCAGATCATCCTCGTCCTGAATACGCTTGTCGAAATCGCTCAGATCTTTCTGATCGGCTGCGATCTGGTGCAGGGAAGTAATCGCCCGGGCTGTGCTTGAAGAGGAGGAATTCGAACCGTCGCCTGAAGTAGCCGCGATCCCGCTCTTGGCTTGTTCGGCAATCGCTGCTTTATTAGAGACCTCCATGCCGACCTGGAATTCCAGGCCCTGGTGGATGTCCTTTAGCTTGGCGGCCGCCTGCTTCGCTTCGTCCAGCGCCTGCTGTAACTTCGACCTTTTGCCGCGCAGCGTATTCCACGCGGCGAACTGGGCAAGCGCAGAGGTGGAACCGGCCTGCGTGTTGCTATCGGTATTGCTGGGGTTGACCGCGGCAGTCTGGGAATTACTGGTGTCGTACTCTTTCTGGGTCGCTTCGTGCCGGTTAAACTGGCGCTGAATTCTGCTGAGGCGGTCGGCACCCGAGCGGACCAGGTCTCCTTTTACATCTTCCAGTTCGTCCTGGTCGAGTTCCAATTGAGCCTTGGTTAGATCAATCTGCTGCTGAAGCGTGTCCCGAGTGTGCTCATCTTTTGCGCTTGCCAACTCCTTTTGAAGTTGGTCGACCCTCGCCTGGTCGCTCGTAACAGCGGCCTGCCCTTGACTGGCTTTGGCAAACAACTTCTTACTCTCGGGGGTCGCCGGAGCTGGATGCTCAGTGGCCTGGCGCATCTCGTAGCTAAAGGCGACGTCCACTGAATGGTCGCCGAGTTTGAGCGCCTGCCGCGAATATCGTTGTTCATCCCAGTCCGAAGCGAGAGAGGCCACGGCGCGCGCGGTCTTCAGGGGTTGCTCATCCACGATGGGAGGCCGGCGACCGGCGGGAGTCGAATTCGACTGCGCCGATTCGCGCGTCAAAATCAGACCGACCGCAGCAGCCAACACCAGGGCAAGAAGCCCCAGAGTCACAATCCATTGATGAGCTTTCATCCACATAATTGCTTGCGCTGGCTTGAGATGACTCGCGCGGAATATTTTGATCTGAGGGGATTATACGACCGCAATGTCTGTAGCGAGTCTAATCAGTAGTTCATTCGAACGCTCCAACGCAGGAGCACTGCCGTAACCTGTCTCGTTGATTGCGATCCCGTTACAATCCGGCGGATGGGCGACTACTTGCGAACAATATGGGCGCAGGACTGGCGCCCCACGTCGCGCTACGGCGTCGCCGCCTGGCTCATCTTCTATGCTGGATTTCTGGTTTACGCTTTTGGACAGCATGGAGATTTTCTCTTTATCGATCTGGCGAACCTAATCGTCCATGAGGGTGGGCATTTGCTCTTTGGCTGGTTCGGTCAGACTCTGGGCCTCTGGGGAGGTACCATTCTGCAATGGCTGGTACCGCTGCTGCTGGCGGCTTATTTCTTCAGCCAGAGACAGACGACATCTTTTGCATTCTGCGTCTTCTTCTTTTTCGAAAACTGGCTGTACACCGCGACCTACATGGCTGACGCCCGCGCCATGCTTTTGCCGCTGGTAACCGCCGGGGATTCCGATTACATCGAACACGACTGGCACACCATTTTTTCCAGTCTGGGTGTGTTGCCGTACGACACCCGGATCGCAGCGGTCATAAGTTTTCTGGGATGGATAGGAATGCTGGTAACCGTAGCGTGGCTGCTATGGCGAGGCTTTAAAGATTCCGCCGCGGAGCAATCAGGAAATATTTCCTGCACATAAGTCAGTCATCCTGAGCTTGCGAAGGATCTGGCGCGCAGCCTATGTGTGCCGCCTGCTGCATACCTGCTAATACTGTGTCGGCCCTTCGAGGTCGGGGCCAACTTCAATTCCGCTTCACGCCAGATGCTTCAAGCTCAGTATGTCGCCGGAAATAGCGAGGCTATTGCCGATCACTGCACTGCGGCGTCCTGCTTCCGGAAGTGATCCAGAATTGCCTCGGCCTGTGATCGCGTGACTACCGACGAAAGTGCTGCCGAATCCGCCTGCTTGATCGCCTGCACGCTGCCAAAATGCTGAAGCAGGCGCCGCGTCGTGCTCTCGCCTACGCCGGGAATCTCCCGCAGTTCTGTAGCGCGGTCTCGTATCTGCCGCCGCTTGCGATGGAAAGTCACAGCGAAACGATGGGCTTCGTCGCGGATCAACTGCACCAGATGTAAAACTGGCGAGTGATGATCCAGCGCGATCGGCTCACTCTCCTGACCGTAAACATAGATAATTTCCTCACGCTTCGCGATCGCCGCCAGCGGTTGATTAATAATCTCCAGCGCTTCGAGTGCATCGGCGGCGGCATGTAATTGGCCGAGGCCGCCGTCGATCAGCACCAGGCTGGGCATTCTCTTGTTTTCCTCCTGCATGCGTTTGTAGCGCCGCGTAACCACCTCCCGCATGGACGCAAAGTCGTCCACGCCAACCACGTCGCGGATGATGAACTTACGATAGTCCGACTTCTTCATCTGTCCGTCTTCCCAGACCACCATCGAAGCCACGGTCTCGGCTCCCTGAATGTGTGAAATGTCGAAACACTCGATTCGTTTAGGACATTCGGGCAGTCCAAGCGCATCCTGCAACGCCTCCTGAATTGCTTTCGCATTCGGTTTCATGACCCGGAAGCGCTGGTCGTAGGATTGCTTCGCATTGTTTCCCGCCAGGTCGAGCAAGGCTCGCTTGTCCCCGCGCTGCGGCACCAGGATGTTGATCCGTGTAGGGCGGGCACCCTCGCCCGCCACCTGCTCGGAGAGCAGGTCTTCTAAAGCCTCACGGTCTTCAAAATCGACTGGGGCGTAAATATTCCGCGGAACGTAAGGCTGTCCGATATAGAGCTGATTCAGGAAAGCAGAAAAGAATTCGCCGGGGAAGAAGGGACCGGTTGGGCGGGAGGTATCGTCCGCGATCTCCTCCGGCGGCCCTGCCGAGGTTTGCTCTGCCGGGCTTTGCTCTGTGGATCGGGCGGGGCTCGCCTCTACGTGAGCGGTGGCGACTTCCGGCAGGTCTTCCCAGAAAAACTCCCGGCGATCGAGCACCCGCCCGCCACGCATGTGAAACAGGTTCACGGCCAGCATGCCGTTTTCGTAGTGATAGCCGAATACATCGGCATCGTCGCCTTCTACCGCTGCGATACGCTGTTTTTCCTGTAACTGATCGACCGTCGAAATCAGATCGCGATACTTCGCCGCTCGCTCGAATTCCTCAGCTTCGGCGGAGGCTTCCATGCGCTGGCGCAACGAACGCAGCAGGTCGGTCGGACGGCCTTCTAGAAACAACTTCACATCGCGAACCGCTTCCTGATAAATCTCCGGCGTGGTCAGTCCCTCGACACAAGGTCCCAGGCAGCGCTTGATATAGAACTGCAGACACGGCCGCGGATGATACCGCGTAAGGTCTACTTTGCACGAGGGAACCATGAAGTGCCGGTGGATCAAATCCACAATGCGATAGGCCAGGTTTCCGGGAAAATATGGTCCGTAATAAGAGCTGCCATCCTTGCGCAACCGCCGAGTGACATACACTCGCGGATAGCGCTCGCCCAATGTGAGCTTGATGTAGGGATAAGTCTTGTCATCGCGCAGCAGAATATTGAAGCGTGGTTTTTTCTGCTTGATCAGGTGGTTCTCAAGCGCCAGAGCTTCTTTGTTGTTTGCCACGACGATGTAATCGACATCGACCGCTTCGCGCACCAGAGAATCGGTCTTGGCATCTTCCCATCGGCCCTCGCGAAAGTAGGAAGAAACCCGGCTGCGCAGGTTCTTGGCCTTGCCCACATAAATGACTTCGCCTTCTGCATTCTTGTAGAGATAAACTCCGGGAGAAGCGGGTAGGCTGCGAATTTTTGCGGGAAGGTCCATCTGCTCTATTTCATTTTAGATGATGACGTTTCGGGATCAGTTTCAGGCAGAGCGCGATCGAGCAGTGAAACCGCCACGGATATACACGGACACACGAATCAATTCATCGAATTCGTTTATCCGTGATATCCGTGATATCCGTGACGACCGTGGCCGCCCCTTGGGTGCTTGAGGTCTGCACAACTCTGCACCATATAAAATTTCCTCGATTCGTATCGCGTTTGCACGAAAGGTGCTGTCCAGCCGCGCTGAACACCACCTCCATAAATCTGTAAGTCCAAGTCGTGCAATGGGTTAGGGGTGCACATTGTTGTTCCCTCTGTTGGCATCTTCCGTGCTCTTGTACAATGCGAACGCGAATGAAAGCCTTCCAGGGCTGACCGCGTAAACAGATTTTGGAATCAAAAGAAGAGTTGTGCTGAGATGAGTGAGGAAGGAGCCCTCCTACAATGAATCGCACTTCGTTAATCGTTCTATTGGCGACGAGCATGGCGGCTACGGTCGGATGCAGCAGCAAGAACTACGTCCGTCAAGAGACCACGCCGCTGATCAACAAGACCAATGAGCTTGATGATCTGACAGCCAAGAACACCAACGCTATCAAGGATGTTGACGCGCGTGCCCAGGCCGGCATTCAAGAAGTAACGGCCAAGGCTGCCGCTGTCGACCAGAAGGCGCAAGCCGCGGCGGATCAGGCTGGACAGGCCCAGACCCAGGCCGACAACGCCGTGCATCGCGTCGATTCGCTCCAGAACACGGTGGCGAACCTGGATAACTATAAGGTCGTTACTGAAGCCGCCGTGCATTTCGGTTTCGACAAAGACAATCTGACCAAGGACGCTCAGGAAGAACTGGACAAGCTGGCCACCGACGTAACCACCGCCAAGGGCTACATCGTGACCGTCGAAGGCGGCACTGACTCCGTGGGCAACGCCGACTACAACTACAGCCTCAGCGAGCGCCGCGCCAACTCAGTGATTCAGTACCTCGCATCGAAGCACAGCATTCCGCCCCACAAGATCTATTTGATCGGACTGGGAAAGGACAAGCCGGTGGATTCGAACAAAACCCGCGACGGACGCGCCAAAAACCGCCGCGTGGATGTTCGCCTCATGACCAACTCGGCCGATGCCGCAGCCCCGGCGCAGCAGCCTGCAACCACTGCTCCCGCAGCTCCGCCATCCATGTAGAGTTGCTCTTACCGGGATTCTTTCACTCCCGCTGCTCCACGTTCCCCCCGTGGAGCAGCTTTTTTATTGCGTCGACTTTTTGAAAGGCGTCGTTGGCCCTTGGCCTTTGCTCGTTGGCGACTCTATCGCTCCTTCCCGACGACCAGGGAGCCGCTCGACATGACGTTTGAGATTTCCCCGCGAGCAGACAGATGCTGAAACGTCAGACCTGGGAAAATCGTTCCTGGTCCTTACTCGTCTTCGGCCTTGGCCAAGGCGCAGTGGGTTCGCCAACGACCAAAGGCCAAGGGCCAACGACGATTTTCCTGAAGTTCGAGGTCCGAAGTCCGACTCCAGTCGCCCTTCCTCCGAGTTACAATAGATCAATGCTGCGATGGGTTTCCCTGCTGGCGTTGTGCTTGTGCCTGAGCCTCTGGTGCGCGGGCCAGAGTCAGGGAGGCGACCGGGATTCGAATCAGAATCAGGCTCCGCCGCGCTCCGAGCGCAGCAAGGAAGCAGGTGAGAGTTCCAGCCGCGACACCAGGATCGACCTCAGCCCACCTGCCAATGACGCCAAGGACCATCCCAACAGTACTGTCCCCGAGGATGAGGGCTCAGACAATGCATCTGCCGATGTGCAGGAGTTTCACCCCTTCGATCCTCATCGCGCTGCCAAGGATATCGAGGTAGGAGATTTTTACTTCAAGAAGAAAAATTACGTCGCGGCGCTGGAGCGCTACCGCGAGGCGCTCTTTTACAAACCCAATGACGCCCTGGCCAATTTCCGGATGGCCCAGGCCTTCGACAAACTCACCCGAGTCGATGATGCCATCGAGCACTATGAAGAATATTTGAAAATCATGCCCAACGGACCCCAAGCCGAAGAGGCGAAAAAAGCTCTTGAGAAACTAAAGATCGTCTCAGAAAAGAATCAGGCCCAGCAGTAACCATCCCTTCGCCATTCCCCACTCGGCGATCTGTCATCCTGAGCGCCGCGGTTCTTTCGCTCGCGAAAGGAACCCAAGTCGAAGGACCCCTATAGCTTTTACGTCACTCGCAAAGCGGTGGATTTTGTCTGCCGCAGCGACGCATCGCTACTTCTCCACGCGGATGAAATCTCCGCTGGAAGCGTTCACCGCCACTTTCAGCTTGTAGTCATCCCGGCCATTGCCATAAATGACATGCCAGATGAGTTCATTCGTCGTCTGACTCCAGTCGAGGATATAAAGAATCGGAGTATCCGGAGACTTAGCGAGAAGTTTGTCGCCACCATGTTTTTGCGCCACTTCATATGCTTTGTCCGAATCGATTTTCAGGAAGGCCACGTCAAAAATAAGCGTAGAGGTATTGGTCGGATTGTAGGTATCTTCGGTGCCCGGGTTAATGCCGCGGTCCGAAGAGACTTCTCCTGACCAGGTGTAAGCTTTCACACCGCGTTGCTGGGGAGATCCGAAGGAGGCGCGCCATACTCCCGACTTTCCTTCTTTGCCTTTGGAGTCATCGGTGGTCATTGATTCAAGGCGGTAGGGCTGAGAGTCCCGCGCCCAACCGCGGGCTGCAATGTAGATCTTCTGGAAGGCGGCCCGTCCGGTGAGAAATTCAGCAGGCTTGGGTTGAGGTTTCTCCACTTGCGCCGGCTTGGTTGGCTCCGGCGAACACGCGGTCATCATCAGCCCAGTCAAAAGCGCAAGCATCGCCATTAGCAACTTCTTCATAGCCACCGTCCCTTGATTTGTATGAAATTTTGCAACTGGAAATGCCGGAGCCTATTCTACTAGAGAGCGCAGTCTGAGGAATCATGGATTCGTACCTGGAACGTCTGCAAGAGGCAGTTGCCTCGGCAACCCAAGTCATCGGCGAGAAGGACCTGGCGCGCCGATCGGACGGAAAGTGGAGCTCAGGCGAAGTGCTCGAGCATCTTTATCTAACGTATACCGGAACCTCAAAGGCCTTCGATCGTTGCCTGAAAGCAGGGAAGCCACTGGCGAGCATTCCCACGATCAAACAGCGCGTGGCTGCCGTGCTGGTAACCGAATTCGGCTATTTTCCCGAGGGACGGAAGTCGCCCGACAATGTCTGCCCTAAGGGGATCTCCCCGGAAAAAGTTGTTGCTGATATCTGCGCTCAAATTGCCGCCATGGACAAGATCATCGCGCAATGCGAAAAGCACTTTGGTTCGGGGAAAAAGCTGCTGGACCACCCGGTACTGGGACCGCTCACGGCACGCCAATGGCGAAAGTTTCATTGGATCCATGGCCGGCACCATGTAAAGCAAATCCTGAAGCGGAGAACTTCTTGAACCGAGATCCTCAGCGAGGGCGTCAGAGGACTTCGGGAGGGCGCCGTTGGTCGTTGGTCGCTGGCCGCTGGCCGTTCGCGAATCCATTGCGCGTAGGCCATCGACCAAAGGTTAAAAGCCAACGCCGATTCTCGAAGGTCCGGGGTCCGAAGTCCGACGCCTGACCCGACTTGACGTTTAGATATTAAAGACCTTCCCGCAAGAAAAAAGCCTCCGGCGTGAACCGGAGGCTTTCACCAACGCGTTTTTTTACTGGCGCATTTTGGCGGGCACTCCAGCCTTGCGCGCCTGTTCCTTCATGTCGTCCAGCGTTTTCTTGGCGTCGTCCAGAGCCTTTTGCCTCTGGGCGATCTGCTGCTTGTACTGGGCGTCTTCCTTGTCCCAGGTACCTGAGCTGCGGAGGCGATTGCCGGCGTCGGCGTAGAACGCGGCGGCGCGCAGGCGATACTCGCGCTGGGTTACATCCAGTTCCCGCGACATCAGATCGATCTTCCCCTGCTGATCGGAAATCTTCATCTTCCAATCGTCATTGACTTTTTGCGCGTCGGTGCCGTCTGCCTTCCTGGCAGCCTCCGTCGTTTGCGACTCGGCGGTAGCGCCCTCTGCCGGAGTTACGGTGTTTCCGGCCGGCGCCGGGTTGGCGTCTTCCGTGGCCGAAGCCTCCGGCGTTTGACCGACGATGCTGATCTTGTCCGACGTCGGCAAATTGTCGTTGTCATACTTCTTCGCCGACGCCGGCTTTTCGTCCTTGCGGACGCTTCGGGCATAGTCGCCCAATGGCTGCGATTGCGCGCCCGCCACAGTGGCCAGCACGCTGGTGAGAATCACTTCGGCCAGAAAAACAGTTCCCATGCGCTTCATAAGTTAGCTCCGTCTCTTCCCGTCCCGCTGCCTCGATGGAACCGAAGCAGCATTGACGCAATCAATTCAAGCTTTAGAACCTGCACTCGCAGCCCTTGCTCCCGCGAGAAAACCGCCAATTGTAAGGTCCAGATTCGCTGCCTCGGCGGAGATGTCCTCCGCCAACTGCCGGGCCTGGTCCTGGTCGCGGCTGGCCGCAAGCTGCTGCGCGTAACCTGAAATCGTAGTCAGCGAATTGCGCAGCCCCAATGCCATTTCGGCGGACATTTCTCCGCGCAACTCTTCCTGGCGGCGAATCTCGGTCATTTCGGTACGATCATTAATCAGGCAAGCCACACCCAGGACTTCGCCATTGGGAGCGGGTACAGAACTCACGGTAATGTCCAGCGTCCGTGGGTCGCCTCCGGGAGTGCGATAGCTGAGGCCCATTCTCTGAAACCGGCTTTTTCCCCGCAGACTCGCGCTGACCGCTTCGGTCAGATTCCGGGGACCAGCCTCCGGCGCGGAAAGCAATTCAGCATCGCGAAAGATGTCAGGTGCGCTCATTCCAGTGGGTGAAGCAAAGCCCAGAATTTGTTTCGCCGAGGTGTTGGCTTGCCGCACCAAACCGTTCGGGGTGAAGAAAAGCACTCCCGATGAAAGATGCGAAAGCACGGCGGCGCTGACATTTTCAGATGTCTTGGCGCGGCGCTTTTCCAGCAATTGCAGACTTTGCAGTTCATGCTTCTGCAGTTTCAGTTGCTGGATTACCGCGTGATAAGTGTGCAGCGGAAAACTCTCGGGCGCGGATGGCGTATCGGGTAACGACCCCTCTTCGCTGATACTGCGGCGCATATGGCGCATCATCCACAGGCCCACGATGAACGCAAAGCCTGCGGCCACGAACACCAGGGCCATGCGCAGTACGATAGGGTTGGTCGCCAGCCTCACAGCAACCCCCAGTACCAGTGCAGGAAGCTGTTGCCATAGAACAGAGCGACCATGGCCATGCCGCCGAGAAAGACACCGAAGGGCATCTGATGACGGCGCAGTGCAATCGCAGCGGATTCCCAGGCTCGTCGCCGAGCTTCGGCTGCGGATTCATGGTTGCGTTTCATACGTCGCTGCGTGCGCTTGATCCAAACCGCTAAAACCGTCGACAGGCCAAACAGCGATCCTGCAATCGAGGCGGAAAACAGAGTGAAGATGGTCAGCTTGGCGCCCAGAAATGAGCCGATCATCGCCATTAGTTTCACGTCGCCAAATCCCATGCCTTCCACGCCCCGCGCGCGAAGATAAATCGCGCCGGCGCCATAGATGAAGGCAGCTCCAACCACGCCGCCGAGCACCGAATCCACCAGCGACAGCAAATGCCATGAAACATCGGAACTCACCGGCAGAGAAACCACTCCGGGCAAAAGCGTCGAAGCCAGATCGTTGACCGGAACCACCAGGCTGAAAGCCAGTCCAAGGGCTAGTCCAGGCAGAGTCATCATGTCAGGCAGGAGCTGGGTCTCGGCGTCGGTAAAGATCAGTCCCAGCACCAGAAATCCAAAAGCGCAGTACTTTATGGTCGCCAGGCTGGCGCCGAAGCGCGCGTAACAAACAAGAAAGATTGCCCCGGTCAGGACCTCCACGATCAGATAGCGAACCGAAATGTAGGTTTTGCAGTTGCGGCAGCGACCGCGCAAGATCAACCAGCTCAACACTGGAACGTTGTCGTAGGCTCGAATCAGATTCCCGCACCCGGGGCAGCCCGACCGCGGCTTGACCACGGATAAGTCTCGCGGCAAGCGATAGATACACACATTCAGAAAGCTGCCGAAGGCCAGCCCCAGAACGAAGATCGCCGATGCCAGAACAGGATCCACCTAACCATTGTCCTTTGCGCAAAATTCTTCCAATTACGCTGATTATACGGCGATAATCCAGCACCGTCTGAGTACGAAGGTCACTGTCCGGGCGGACTTAATGAGGCCGATTTATGTGGGCGCGAGCGCCCTCGCTCGTGCTGTTGGCTGATTTAAATCATCTGAACGAGGGTTTTCTTGAAGATTTGATGCTGAGAGATCAGGGTGTGATTGTTATTGCTCCAGCAGTGGCGCATCGCCACTTTCCGTCCCGGTAGATCCACGTATCCAGAAAACGCTCCCTCTTCATATATGGTTTGCCGGCTTCAATTCCCTTGGCTCGAAACACTCCCGTGGCGGTCGCTGCAGTTCCATATACGTGGACGGAAATCGATTCCGGAGTAATTTGTTGTTCCTGGGAGTTTGACTTTTTGATGCTGGCCAGAAACTGACCCTTATCCTGGATGCTGCCATCATCGTTAATCAGCACGAGGTTATCGTCGAGAAGTTCGTCAAGCGCTTTGCGGTCCGCCATCTTGTATGCCTGATTCCAGGCTTTTTCCAGAGCGATGATCCTGGTTTGAGTGGAGCGCTCAGAGTCGTCTTGCGCCGTGACCAGCAAAGGCAGCGTACAAGAGAGAATCATCAACCAGGCAGCGAATCTCATTGGCGGCACCTTTTCCGGCCAGTATATGGCAGTTCGATGGTTCGGCTGCGAGCAAGGTGGATTAACACCTTAAAGGTAACCATCGAACTCCAGATGCCCCTGATCCTGGTTGAATTCCTTTGCGTCCTTTGCGGAATCCTTTACGAACTTTGCGGTTAAAGAGTTTGCGGTCTTGAGATAACTCGCGAGTTAAAGCCTTTAACCGCAAGGTTCGCGAAGGATTCCGCAAAGATCGCCCAGGCGTTTTCTCCCATTCTGCCGTCCGTCAGGTGGCTCTTCAGCGCCGTGTGTCTGGATGAAAACGACCGCAATGGATATAGTTACTGAACCAGAGGATTTCAGAATTGCTACCGGGAAAAAAGGAAGAGAACGCCAGAGACTCGCTCGCCAGGTCAACGCCATCGCCGGGATCGACCCCGGTCAAAATGCTCTTCCCCTTCCTCGATCTGAAGGCCGAATACGCCACCATGAAGCAGGAGATCCGGGCCGCCGTCGACAAAGTCCTGGAAAGCCAGCTATTCATCATGGGCCCGGAAGTAAAGGAACTGGAGGCTGAAGTAGCGGCCTTCATCGGTTCCCGGTTCGCGCTCGGCTGCGCCTCAGGTTCGGACGCGATCCTGCTCTCCCTCATGGCTCTGGGCATCGACTCCGGGGACGAAGTCATCACCCCACCGTTTACCTTTGTCGCCACCGCAGGCAGCATCGCACGGCTGAAGGCCAAGCCGGTATTCGTGGACATCGACCGCGAAACCTACAACCTGGATCCCAATCTCCTGGAAGCCGCCATCACCAGCCGGACGAAAGCCATCATGCCAGTCCACCTCTTCGGACTCTCAGCAGAGATGGACAAGATCACCACGATTGCGCGGGCTCACAACCTGCCGGTGATAGAAGACGCAGCCCAATCCATCGGCGCTCGATACCACGATCAGCGTGTGGGAAACATCGGCTCTTGCAGCTCCTTCAGTTTTTTCCCTTCAAAGAATCTGGGCGGGGCGGGCGACGGAGGGATGATCACGACCAACGATCCCGAGCTGGCCGACCGTATCGCCGTGCTGCGAGATCATGGCAGCCGTAAGAAATATGAGTACGATCTGCTGGGGATGAACAGCCGCCTTGACACCTTGCAGGCCGCCATCCTGCTGGTGAAGTTCAAGCACCTGGAGGGCATGACGCAAGCTCGCCGGCGCAACGCCGATCGCTATCGCCAAATGTTTCAGAAGGCCGGCCTGGAGAAGATGATTGCGCTACCGGTCCAGCCTGCCGGATTGTTCCACGTCTACCATCAGTTCGTGATCCGCACGCCCAAACGCGACGACTTGCGAGAATACTTGCGCAACCGCGGGGTACCCAGCGAGATCTACTATCCTTCGCCTCTTCATCTGCAACCGGCCTTCGCTTATCTGGGCTATCGCTTCGGCGCCTTTCCGGATGCGGAAGAGGCCAGCCAGCAAGTTCTGGCTCTGCCCGTATTTCCTCAAATGGTTGAAGAACAGCAGAAGGTGGTGGTGGATACAATCGCGGAATTTTTCGCCAGCCGACCCTCAGTTTAGGATACGAATCGCCGCAATAAAAAAATGGCGAGTTTTCTCATCTGTGACTGAACTGTCTAACGGCGACGTCATCCTCAGGAACCTTTCTTGAGCGTACCGGCGCGAACCCTGCCTTCTTTCACATCCGCTCCACGCCATATGCTTCGCAGGCTCAGCATGTCGCTCGCGATGCAGGAAGACTTGTTACGGTGTGTATTTGAAGCTGCTGACGTACATGTAACGGGTCGGTCCAATCGTAGCCGCCCCGCCCCATGACGAGCTGTTTGTTCCCCAGGCGCTGAACAGAAACGGCGCCGGAGCGCTGGGTACAGCTTGCGTATGGTGAACCACCAGCGTGCCGTCTACATACCAGTCCACATAGCCAGGCTGCCATACGATTTTGAAATCGTGACTGTTCGCCATGTCATAGCCGAACACCTGCGTGTCCTGGAAGTTGGATACACCGTGCCAGTTCGTGCAGTCCACCGCGTCAGGCTTGTTGCCAACCTGTTCCATATCAATTTCGGTCTCCGAGTTGGTGGCGTACAGAAAGCCCGTGGTGATGGACCCTGAATACACGCCCGCTACCCGGGAAGTGAACTCAAACGTGCCATAGCTGAATTTCTGTGTCGTAATGACCTCGGCGCCGCTCGAAAGAATCTGGCTGCCGCTCTGAGTCTGGGTCAGCGATAAAACCAGTTCGGACCCGACAATCACATTGTCGGTATCGAAAGTGCCGACGTTGCCATTGCTGTTCCCCACCGGAGGCGCATTGCCGGTGTCGGTGTTCCAATCGTATCCGGAGAAGGTGAACGAGCCCGGTCCGACCGTGCCTGAAGGTGTGCCACCCGAAGACCCGGAGCCGGACGAACCAGATCCGGATGAACCAGATCCAGACGACCCAGATCCAGACGAACCAGATCCAGACGAACCAGACCCGGACGAGCCAGATCCGGATGAACCGGACCCGGACGATCCGCTGCCGGACGAACCGCTGCCGGACGAACCGCTGCCCGAAGAGCCCGACCCAGACGACCCCGAACCAGGCGATCCCGATCCTGATGACCCGCTACCAGAAGAGCCCGTTCCCGAAGACCCGCTGCCTGACGATCCCGAACCCGATGATCCTGAGGAACCACTGCCGGAAGAGCCTGAGCCGGAGGATCCACTGCCCGATGATCCCGTGCCAGAAGAACCGGTTCCGGAGGAACCGCTTCCAGATGAACCCGTGCCCCCTGAAGAACCGCTCCCGGAAGGGCCCGATCCTGACGTACCCGATCCTGACGTGCCCGATCCTGACGAACCCGATCCTGACGACCCGCTGCCTGACGACGTGCCCGATCCGCTACTCGAGGTCCCGCTGCCTGATCCGCTGCTGGTGCCGCTTCCGCTGCCACTTCCGGTCGATCCGGTGCCTGAACCCGTGCCTGAGCCGGTACCGCCGGTCGATCCGCTATGGGGAGGTGTGATGGGAATGCTGCCGCCGCCGCAGCCCACCAGAAACACGACCGCTAGTATTAAAACGCCAATCCTCAGCATGAAAATTCCTTTGCCAACGGGGATAGGGACGGCGAATCCCTTGCGGCCAGAGAAACTGCATGGGCCCGGAAAGCGTCAAAATTCCAGATTACTGAAGTCTGGAGATTTCTTCTCGGCGTCCGCAGCTCGATCCCCGACGGCGTATCTGTCCGAAAATCTGACAGATAGCGCAGGCGTTACTTCCGAAATCAAAAGTAGCACCACACTGTCGAGGTCCCTGGTTACGGAAGGACGTCAAGCCAATTAGAACTGCCGAGGTAAGGCGGCGAAACGATTCCCGAGGCTATCGGGAGAAATCAGACGAAATAGCAGAAGCTAAAGCTATAGACGAAGAAGCGGCGCGCATAGTGTAGCAAACTCTTATTTTAGTTTTCCACACGACATTCTATTTTCTGTGGAAATCTTGCGGTGTAATCCTGCCTAGGTGGGGACACTATTCATCAGGAAAAAAAGTGCCGAGCTGCGCTCAGCCGGACAACCGAGGTCGGTTGTCGCCACGTGGTCCATATTGCTGCGAATGGACGAAACTATGATCTCATTGCCCGGCCTGGAGTCGGATCTCTCCTGTGGCGTCTCCACGGCTGGCGGCTCGGAGGACACCATGCTCGGCAGGGCCACAGCCCGTTCCTTAATCGAATATTTCAGCAGGCACCAAAGACAGCGCACGCCGTCCTTCCACCCAATTTTTTTTCCTTCTTCGTAGGTGCGGCCCCAGTAGCTGATGCCAACTTCGTAAATCCGCAACCGCCGTTTCGCGACCTTGACCGTGATCTCCGGCTCGAAGCCAAAGCGGTCCTCTTCAATGGGAATCGACTGGACAATCTCCCTGCGAAACACCTTGTAGCAGGTTTCCATGTCGCTGAGATTGATGTTGGTCAGGCAGTTCGAGAGCAGAGTAAGCAGCCGGTTGGCCACCGAATGCCAGAAATAAAGTACCCGGTGCGGCCCGCTGCCCAGAAAACGCGAGCCGTAAACCACGTCGGCCTTGCCCTGGATCAGGGGTTCAAGCAGCTTGGGATAGTCGTCCGGATCGTATTCCAGGTCGGCATCCTGAATGAGGACGTAGTCTCCCGTAGCTTCCTGGATTCCGCGCCGAAGAGCTGCGCCCTTTCCCATATTTTTCGGCTGCAGCAGGACTCGCAGATTGGAATATTGACTCCTCCAACTCGGCCAGGATTTCCCGGGACCCGTCGCGCGAACCGTCGTCCACGCAAATCAATTCGACGTCCTGCGGGACCGCGAGCACTCGCTCCACAACCAAGCGCAGAGTGTTGCGCTCGTTGTAGACCGGCATGATGACCGACACTTTCATGGTTGAGGGCAGAACTGTCGTCGCGTACTTTGCGGGATTCTTTGCGATCTTAGCGGTTAGGAGCTTTTACCGCAAAGGACGCGCAAAAGGTGCAAAGAAAAACGACCTTAACTGGCGTTCTTCTGTGCCTTGTAATTGTACTTTCCGGTCAGAGAGTTCCAGCGAATCCTTAACATTTCAAAGAACATCTGGGATCCGTCGCGCAAAGCGTTGATTCGTGTGCCCTCGCGATGCGCCCATTCCACAGGAATCTCCACCACTTTGAAATGAAGCTTTCTGGCCAGAAAGAGAAGTTCCGGATTCAAATCCCCAGCATTCAATTTTTTGCAAGGGGGAAGATGCATGTGTTGTTGAACGTTCGTTGCCTGCTGCGTGCCTATCTTAAGATGCCTCAGAGAGAGATCTGCTCGTCCCCGCCGTGTCTAGACTTCGCGGTTCCTCCGTGTGAGGCGCATCGTGCTCGATTGCCGTCAACAACCGGAGAGCCGACCTCGAATACGAACGGATAAAGGTTGGGTGTTTTTGCTTGACCTCTAGGCGCTCGGTCCACAACCGAATCTTTGCATTGTATTCACGATGATCGGACGCAATGAGGGCAAGCGTCGTTTCGAGCCATTGTCCGTGGCGCACGTCGCGCAGGCATCGGTCTTCCTGTTGCCAACAGTAACCCGGTCAGAGGACAACCCGGCTGTAGAGTGCATCCCTTAAGCAGAATATGGTTGAGGACCAGTTCACGCGGATACTCCAGTTGTGCGCCGCCGGAAAAACAATAGGACTCGAAAGCGACGTTAATACGTTCACGGCGGCCGTTTTTTCTAACAAAATACGACGTGGTCCGCCCCGTTTCCTTTGGATCTGGCAACCAGGAGAACGAGGCGTCTTCCCACGGCATCCGGAGCTCGGTCTCAGGGAGACAGTAAATTGCTTTCGAAGTCTGATTAATAATTTCCAAATCCAAAATGTAGCCTGCCCGACTATCTGGTAATTCAAACACCATCGAGTCATGAACGCCACCGACCAGATAAATTTCGACGTCTGGGTCTTCTTCAGGGGGTAGCGCTACTGAACAATCTACCGTACTTCCCGCCGCGGCCAACGCGCGAAGGCGCGCGCCGAGACTCAACGTTGTCTTCGGTCTTACGCATAGCTGCCTCCTTTAAGTTTGAAATTATTATCGCTAGCTTAATTCACTATTCCGACCTACATACATACACATGTACATAGATTAGTTTGTCCGTTCGTCAGCCTTTCCGACTCTGCAATAAGCGCACCGCGCAATGCCATCTTGAGTTGAGATGACTTGAAAAGCATTAGCGATACGGTGAATTTCCTTACGGGCAGCCTCTGTTAGTAAAATTCTGTAACCTTGGACAACCCTCCGACGCCGTGGATTCCGAGACCACGGAGCAGTAGACCCACTTTCTTATCGGTGAGGACGCGGTCATCATGACGCCCCTTGAGCAGATCATTTACTGTCTCGGCCAAGTTCCCTCCGATAAAAAAGTACTCCGTCTCGTGACCTGTGACAGAACGACAGTGCAGCTTCGGCGACCAGGCATTGGTCGTTCGACAGCCGATCTCCTTGCACATCTTGACTGACTGTTGCAAGGAGGGAGTTAGTCACTGATTTTCGCAAATCCGGACAATCGCAAATGGGCGCAAGCCAGGCGCGCACCTCCTCTCGCATCGCTGGAACAAAGACTCGTGTGTCAACTTCCGCAGCGCATACACGCTCGTGGTTGGCCATGCGGAAGCGCAGTAACTTCGATTGAAAGTCATTCGCGATTTCTCTCTCGGATGCATCGGTGAGCGTCGGTAGCGACTCCTGCGCTAGGCAAGAAGGCTGACCCGCACGCCGGTTGGGTCCGCAAATTCGGGAACGGTGGCGAAGGCCTTGGCCCCATACGCATGAATCTCGCGCCTACCACGCGCGATCGCGAAGTGGCGGTCATTGGCCGCCAACAGCACTCGAGTCACTCGCCGCCCGAGAGCGCGCTGGTTTGACCAGCAGCGGTGGGATTCTAGATCTCGAGGTAAAGTACTCAAGGGCCGCGACATCGAACTCGCTCTAGCAAAATAGAGCGGCGGGCAGAGGCATCCCATCAGACGCAGTAGAAGAGTTACCTCGTTGTCGGGGCCCAGGAAATAAAGCAATGGGGCAACGGAGAAACAGTCTATGAACCAGCTGGACAGACGAGAAGGTAACGATCAGCGCCGCTGTATCGGGCGACAGATTAGCGTATAGCCGCTCAGAAAGCTCCAACATCGAGGAAGTTAGTTGTACCGCTAGTTCCGAATGATTTGCTACGAGCTTGGGAAACTTAACCGCACACGGAGAGACCGGCTGCAATCGACGAGAGCGGCAGTATACGGTCGCCAACAGCGAACGGTTGAAGTGTTGGCGCTAGTGGAGGATCGGTGACCATCCCACGAATGCAGGCAAAGTTGCATTTGGGTAATAGTGATCGAGTAACGGCTTCAATCATCAAATCAGGCAGAACCGACGCCGAAAGTTTGAAGACTTGAAAGCTCTTGGTCTCGCGCTGAGTAGGACATGGATTCTCCTTAGGGATAAGATTTTCGGCGCTATGATAGCGGCAGTCGAGATTTGCCGGAAATAGCAAAAGGCCCGACCGGAGTCGAGCCTTTCACACCTCTGCGCACGATGATCATACCCCAAAAACGTTGAATAAGACGCTAAAAAGTGCGAAGAATAGCTAATTTCTCCTTATTTTCAAGTTGGCGGTTTTTTTTTTACGTTCTTAACCGCGGTTGGAATCCGCCAAATATTTCGCCGATACTCCAGGTGTCCCAGGTTTCTCCGAACAAGGAGGCGACATGGGAGAATCGTTTGCTAGCACAGCCTGAAAGATAAAGATCGGCACAGAGGCTCTTTTCTGCGCGATGTGGATTGTGGCAAAACGACGCAACTGGGAAGTGATAACTCTCGTTTTTTAGCAAGACGCTCGGCAAGGAACCCTTCGCGGCAGGAACAGCAGCATTTCTTGGAAGAGCATTCAGCCGTTACGGCTATGAGTTGTTTTTAGGCAGGTTGCGGCGGAGCCGAGGGCTCGAATCTGGCCCCTCATTCCAAGGGTTCCCGTGTCTGGAAAGTGGCTATTTCTGCCGACGATTTAGCCACCTACTTCTTCCTGTCAATATGAGTCTTTCCCGTCAGCAACCAATCTACGGACTTGCCAAACTCCCGGCTGATTGCCAACAAGACAGCTGCGCCAGCTTCTTTTTCTCCCCGCTCCAGCTGATGAAAGATGCCCTTGAGTCACCCCGATACGGAGGGCAACCTCTGTTTGCGTCATATCAAACCCACGTAGCTCTCTGATTCTGCGGCCCACCGCCGCCAATCGAGCCCGCCGCTCAGCCGTTAATCGATTTGACTTTACCATTACTATAGAAATAAAATATTTCTTTAGAAATTATACGCCATTCCTTTCGAATAGCTCTTTTAGGAGAATCCATGAAGCATCGATCGATACAATCTCGCACGGGAAATGCGATTCGCAAAGTCACTTTACGGAGACTTGCCTAAACCAGTTCTGCGTGCCCTCAAGGAACTGATTCAAAGACATCAGATTTCTGTGCCAAGCGGAGATGTCAAATATCTCGACGGTGGCATGGTACGTCACCCATTCCGGACTGCTTCGGCTTGCCGAGCGACGTCGCTGTGCCGGCATCCATTCTCGTCCCATCCTGGAATCCAGTGATCCGCCGACCTCTCGGTGGGTATTCCGAGCTACGGTTTTCAAGTCTCGAGCATGCAAAGGCTTCGTCGGCTACGGCGATGCCGATCCGTCCAATGTTTCTCCCTCTGGTCCACGGCGCCGAGATGCGGGTGGCCGAGACCCGGGCGGTCAACCGCGCCCTGCGCAAGGCCTACGGCATCGGCATCTGCTCGGTCGAGGAAATCGGGTCGTTTGCCGAACCGGCTCCGTCCTCCCGGGAGTCGAAGAAGCTTCCGCCCCAGCCGGTCAATGGCAAGAACGGAAACTACGGCGGCCCCAAAGTCCGCGACCGCCTCTGCCAGCTGATCCGCCAGCATCAGCTCGATGCCAACCTGGTGAAGTCCTACGCCGTCGATTTCTGCGGCACCAAGACCCTCCGCGAAGCCACCCGCGAGCAGGTCGAAGACTTCGTCGCCCACCTGGCCGACTGGGCCGAGAAAGACCGCAATGCCCTGCTCTGCCAGCTCAACAGCTATCCCGCGAACAAGGAAGGTGCAGCATGAGGCGCTACTTCGAGTCTCTCCGCCCTGCCGACGTGTCGGCCATTCACTCGGTTCCGGACGGGATCTTCCTGGTCCGGGTGGACCGGGCCCAGTATCGCTGGCACAAGCAGAAGCCCTATTACGAGATCCGCTTCGCCGTCCTCAAGCCCAAGCATCTGACCGGCTGCTTCATCACCGGCCGCCTGTACTGCACACCCAAAGCGATGTGGAAGCTGAGCTGGTTCCTGCGCGACTTCGGCTACGACCCCGAATTGCTGGGCAAGAATGAGATCGACGACAAGGCCCTGATCGATCTGTGGGGCGTGGTCAAGGTCAGCGAGGTCACCGATACACGGCATCTCGCTTCTCAACTTCGACGGCTTTGCGCCGGCGGCCCGGTGGGAAGAACTCTCCGTCTTCACCGACCAGCGATCCTCGTGGGTCGGAGGCGGCCTCATGACCTACAGCTATACCCAGATCAGCCAGTATCTGTCCTGCCCGCGCCGCTACAAGCATCGCTACCTCGATGGCTGGAAGGAGAAAGACACTCGGGCCGCCATGCTGTTCGGCCGGGCCTTCGAACAAGCTGTGGCTGCCTACTTCCAGCGCAGGATGCTGCCGCGGTGCTCTACCGGGAATGGGCTGCCTACCGGGACAGCGGTCTCCACTATTCCGAGCGGGATAGCTGGGACCGCATGCTGCAGTCGGGCGTCCAGTTGCTCGATCGCTTCGCCCAGGACGACCGGGTTCGCATCCGCCAGCCCGGCGCAACTTGCAGGTCAAGTTCACCAAGCCCTTGGCTGGCCAGAACGACTTCGTGGCCTACGTCGATGCCATCGGCGAACTGGACGGCACTCGCTGCCTGCTGGAATGGAAGACCACTGCCAGCCGCTATCCGGAAGAACCAGCCGGATTGCTCGCTCTCGATCCGCAGCTGGTTTGCTATTCCTGGGTCACCGGCATCGCCGAAGTCGCCCAGGTGGTGTTTGTCCGCAAGCGGCTGGTCGAGATTCAGTACTTCCGGACCACCATCACCGACGAACAGCGCGAAGAGTTCGGCCATCTGGTCCAGGACTCGATCCGACGGATCGAAGCGGCCGAGTTCCTGCCCCACAGTGGCATCCGCTTTCCCCAGAACCCCTGCACCAGCTGTCCCTATATCGGCCTGTGTCTGGGACGGCCGGATCTGACCGAAGCGGCGCTGGTACGGCGCCCAGGAGCAGAAGACCTTGGTTGGCTTGACGAGCTTACGTACTAGGATTCCGCCCATGCTGCCCAAGCTCAATCGCAAACGAGCCCTGTTCGTTCTGACCAAGATCGACGAGATCCTGGCCTGGGAGCGACGGTCTGAGGCCGAGCGGGACACCCGCTTCGTGGAACTGGGACGATATCTGTGTGAAGTGCGGGCGGGGCAGTACTGGCGGCTGGAGAAACTGAAGTCGTTTGACGAGTTTCTGGCGAGGCGGTTCCCGGAGTCCAGGCGGAAGGCGTACTACCTCATGTCGATCCATGAGCACCTGCCGCCGCAGGCCAGAAAGGAACTGAAGGAAGTGGGATGGACGAAGGGACTGGAGTTGGCGAAAGTGGCGCGGAGGGACGGGCAGGAGTTCGATTGTGCAACCTGGCTGCACAAAGCGCGCTCACTGCCGAAGGAAGAGTTCAAGCGGGAAGTGGAGAAGGAACTGACCGGGCAGGAATCGGAACCGTGGGAGATTATCTACTTCAAGCTCTACAAGACCCAGATTCCGGTGGTCGAGCAGGCGATTGAGACGGCAGCGTTGATGCTGGGAACGGACAAGTCGCGCGGCTACTGTCTGGAGATGATCTGTGCGGACTTCCTGGCGGGAGCGAACCTCGAAAACGACGACCCAACCGTGCTGCTGCAGTCGATGTCACGGTTCTTCAAATTCCTGCCTGGCGAACAACGGCAGGCATTTCTGCACGAAGTGACCGAGAAGGCTTCGTGAACCGGATTCGACCCAAGCGACCACGCTTGCGGCTCGATCCCGAATTGTACGACCGACTCCGGAAACAGGTACTGCGTCGCGATGGCTGGAGATGCCAGGTCTGTGGATCCAGGTCGAACCTGCAGGTCCATCACAAGCAACTTCGCAGCCAGCAGGGCTCAGATGACGATTTCAATTTGATTACCCTTTGCGCCGTCTGCCATGAAGAGCTGCATAGGTAGACTGAAGGCCTTCGTGTTGTGTCTTCTCCGAACGCAAGGTTTCGAATCTGTTCTACTCTCGGTGATTTTCGTTGCTTCTGGATCATCGCTGATCGACAGTCGTCTGAAGACTGAAGTTAATCTTGGACAGGTTGCAGCGGGTCTGTTGGCACTCGTGTGCAGCGTTGCAGTAGATAAAGGGTGGGCGCTATGCCCTGCGCCGATTAATGATTAATGCTGTTTATAGCAGCTTTTCAGGGACTCACTCATATTCAAGTTCGCCGTTGCAAACGCCTGTTACGTTGAAGGCCGTTCTGCGAGTCGATCGTTAGGCCTCGAAGCGTTGGCGGTACCTCATGTGACATTTCGGCGGTTTTGGTGTCGATATTGCTCCATTCACGCTGTGATTGTCGCCTCGTCTTACCGGTTGATCGCGACCACGAAACTCTAGACAGGGACCGATTCGTCGGTTGAAGAAGAAACTATCGAAGGCACACAGCGGCACACCAGATAGTTGTCCGCCGGACGAGCACCACGAGTGAAGTGCCGATTTGTACGCGGAACCTGAAGTTATGGCGTGCGTCTAAGGGGTCTTGCTTTTTACCGTGTACTTTCCGCTGAGCGAGTTCCAGCGAATTCTTAACATTTCAAAGAACATCTGAGGTCCGTCGCGGAGCGGGCTGATGCGTGTGCCTTCGCGATGAGCCCACTCCACGGGGATTTCCACTACTTTGAAATGAAGCTTTCTGGCCAGGAAGAGAAGTTCGGGGTCAAAGCCCCAGCGTTCAATCTTTTGCAAAGGGAAGATGCTCTGGGTTGAAGGGCGAGTGAATGCCTTGAAGCCGCACTGTGTATCTTTGAAATTCAGACCCAGGGTGATGCGCAGAATAAGATTGAAAATGCGTCCGAATATCTGACGATACCGGGGCTGTCGTTGTGTTTGCAGATCAGTTCGCAGCCATCGTGAACCAATGGCTATGTCCGCCCCCTCTCGATTGCAGCAAAAAGCTTGTCCGCCTCGTGAATAGGAGATGAAAGGTCAGCGTCGCTGAACAGGAGTATTTCTCCTTGCCCATGCAGCATACCGTTGCGCACACTGTATCCTTTGCCGCGATTGCCCTGGTTTTGCAACAACCGCAGTCGGGGATTCTGGGTGGCGTATTTCCTAACGACGTCAGCGGTATCATCGGAGGAGCCGTCGTCAACCGCGATGACTTCGGCGTCCCATCCGCGGTGGGCGATATATTCCAATACTTTTTCCAGCGTCAATCCGATGCGAGCGCTTTCGTTATAAGCGGGAATGATGATGCTGTAATTTGGTCGTTGTTTGGGACTGATGGGTAGTGGTTCAAGTGCCATACTTTGGGACCGGTAGTGGTTTGTGTCGTGCCGTGAGAAATTCGCCACTCAGTCAACTGACAAAAAGTGGGCAGGCATACGCCTGTCTTAACGCAACATGGAACGAGCAGAATCTTTCTTGAGAATGTGAATTAAAGCGGGAGAATTGTACCACCGGCGCAGACCGCTCTCATGCCGGTAGTGCGACAGGTTGGTCCTTAGTTCCTGACCAGTTTCTTTTTTATTGACAGGCGATCAAGGGCGTTAACTAAAAAAGCTAAAGCTAAGATTAAGAATCTCGTCAAATCTACTTCACGATTAATGTGAGCGGCATTGTGGACGTCGCAGTGTTCGAGGTGGCTGTCACAGTCAAATTGTATGTTCCAGCCGGAGTTCCGTTCGGATTCGGTTGTGAACCGCCGGTGTCGCCGCCTCCGATTGTTCCTCCTCCGCAGGAGATCGTGAACAAGAGCAGGGCCAGCGGCGAGAGCTTCAACCATCGGCATCCTGACCGTTTGGCGTCCCCATTTCGTGGCCAGAGTACAAGTCCCAGCGCAGCCACAGACCAACCCAGCGGTATCGGACTTGAACCATGAGGTAAAACTTTAGACAAGGTGCGCGAAGTGGTAGTAACAGTGAGGTCGAAGATGCTGGCGGTCGTAGAGCTGACTGCCACTGTAGCGGGCAGATTGCACGTTGCACCCTGAGGAGCGCCGGTGCAGGTGAGGGTTGCCGTCCCACTTACACCATCGCCGCCGATGGCGAGGTTGTAGGAGCCGTTTTGTCCCGCAGTGAGACTCAGCGAACCGCGCCAGCCCGGAGCCACGTTCAGACCCAGGCCAGGATTTCCCAGACCACCGGAAGTGTAGGTGTAGCCGTTCGTCAGAGTTGCACTTTGGCTGTCGGTATTAGCAACAACCACATCGACGGTTCCGGCGGAGTGGGTGGGGGTGGCGGCTGTGATCGAGGTACCGCTAACCACAGTCACGCCGGTAGCTACCGTTCCAGCGAAAGTTACGCTTGCTCCGCTCAGGAAATTCGATCCCGCGATGGTTACGGCCGTGCCTCCCGAGGTCGCGCCGGAGTTCGGCGAGATGGCGGTTACTTTCGGCGCCGGATTCGCATAACTGAAACCGTTCGACAACGTTCCACTTTGTCCGTCACTGTTGGTGACGACAACGCTGACGGTACCCGCAGCGTGCGCCGGGGTCTTGGCTGTGATGGAAGTGCCGCTGACTAACGTCACTCCTGTAGCGGAGGTTCCTCCCAGCTTGACTGTCGCTCCGGAAAGAAAACCAGTCCCAGTGATGGTGATCGACGTCCCGCCTGCGGTAGTGCCCGAGGTGGGAGAGATCTTGCTCACAGTCGGAGGCGGCGGAGTATTCGTGGTGTAGCTATAGCCGTTCGTCAGCGTGCCACTTTGGCCATCGCTGTTGGTGACGGCTACGCTGTTAGCGCCCGAGGAATGCGATGGAGTCGTTGCAGTAATCGACGTGCTGCTAACTAGTGTCACGCCCGTCGCTGACGATCCTCCGATCTTCACTGTCGCTCCCGAAAGAAAGCCAGTGCCGCTAATAGTGACGGCGGTGCTGCCGGACGTGCTGCCGGAACTGGGCGAAATCGAGGTCACATTCGGTGCCGGGTTGGTGTAGGTGTAGCCGTTCGACAGTGTGCCGCTTTGGCCGTCGCTGTTGGTGACCGCCACGCTGGCTGTCCCGGAGGAATGCGAAGGGGTCGTCGCTTTAATAGAGGTACTGCTGGATACAGTGATTCCAGTCGCCGACGTACCCCCAATTTTTACAGTCGCTCCGGCCAGGAAGCCCGTTCCAGTAATGGTGACGGACGTACCGCCGGAAGTTGTGCCGGAGGTGGGCGAAATTGAGCTTACCGTGGGTGCTGGATTCGACGCCGATCCGCTCAGTAGAACGAATGGTGCTACCGACGGCACGCCGTTATTGTTGATGATGAACAGCATGTAGTAGCCCGGTGGAGCGATATTACTGTTCGGCGGAGCGGTCACGGTCAGCGATCCCGAGCTCGCAGTGAATGACATTCCGACGTAGCGCTGGTCCATGTCGAAGGAATGCGTGTTCGAACCCGGCCGCATCAGGATCACTTGCGAAATATTTGCCGCGTCGGGTGTAGCGACGTTGAATGATCCACCCCACGCGATCGAATTCGGAGCGCTGGTGATGGTGGGCCGCGTCGCCGCCGAACCGTCAGAATTGAAAAGATACGTGGGCTTGTAGATTTCCATGTGCTGCTCAAAAGTGCCCCGGGTGGGATTTCCTCCCGCGAGCCAGACTGTGGCGTCGGGCAGCAGCAGCGCTACTTCGTGATACAGCCGAGCGTAAGCGTTAGATCCAGGCTGACGAGCGCACTACGTTGGTGAAATTGGAGATCTCGGTGTTATAGATGTCGGCGTTCAGACTCTGAGTCGTGGCATCTTCGTCGTTGACCGAACCGCCCAGGGCCAGGATTCTTCCGTTTGGAAGCAGTACAGCATTCATTTCGATGCGTGGCTGCGACATGGATGGTCCATTGACCCAGGTCGGGTTGGAGGAGCCCAGATCGATGAATTCCGTGCTGGCGGTCGCTGGACTGCTGCCTCCCAGAATCATGATCCTGGGGTCATAACCGTTAGCGGGAGTCAGCGGAAGCAGCACAGAGCCGCCGTAAGTCCGTGTGCCTCCGTAGTTTGTAAACGCAATATTGAGAGTCCAGCTTTGGTTCGATGGATCGAAGACGTGAGTTCCGGCTTGCGGAGCGGTGGAGACTACTTTGCCGTTGGGCAGAAGATGCATCCGAGGATAAAGAGGAGGCGTCCAAGATGCCTGGTATTCCTGGCTCCATCCTGAACCGACTGTGTAAATTTCAACCGCCTGATTGGTAGCTCCGGTAGTGTCGTTGTCTCCGGAAAAAGTCATGACGCGACCGTCACTTAGTAACGTGGAGGTCGGATACCAGCGGCCATGAGCCATCTTCTGAACGTCGGTGAAGGTGTTGTTCGAAGGGTCAAAGATCGACGTGTTCTGAATTCCCTTAAAAGGATCGTAGGCTAGAGTGCCGCCATTGATAAGTACACGTCCGTCGGCGAGCGCGACCATGTTCTCGCAGAACATGTCCCACGAGACTGACATTTGCGAAATGGTCTGACTGTTGGGATCGAGAACCAGAGCTCCGGCGCCATTGGATGGCCCATAGGGAGGCCCGCTCGGGCAACCCGATTGAGAGGCCGGGCAGTTGCCTGATCCGGTGACGACCAGGATCTTGCCATTGTGCATCAGGATGACGTGGATCGGATTGATCGGCATCGCATAAGGCAAGGTGCTCCATTGTCCTTGCGTCGCCGCCTGGCCCAGCGCAGATGGCGCCAGCGACACGGATACCAGAAGCATGGCCAGAGCAATATCAACGAAACGTGCGAGCACAGAACGGTACATAGGGGTCCTTCGCTTACAATGCCGGGCGATCTTTCGCCGGCATGGGCTTCCACGACACAACGGTTTTACGTCGGGGGAAATGTGCTTAAGGAGGGAGGGCTGCTCGCTTAAAAGTCAGGCGATCGTCGGTAGTGTAGTGGCTTAAGTCACGAGCGTCAAGTTACATGTGATTCTGACCGCATCGGCCCCGGCGTCATGCTGAGCTTGCGAAGCATCGGTCGTGAACCGGATAGAACGATGGCAGGGGCCGTTCATGTGCGCGCAAGATCCTTCCGGCTGAGCCCCTCAGGATGACGCCCAAAATCATGAACCATGCAGAACACGAAGTATTACGAAGAGTTCCTGGTTTGCGCGTGGAAGATGTTTTCCCTTCGAGGTGAATGCTCTTCCATTCCCGATCGGGCGGAATCGTGACTTTAGTAACCAGACAAAGTAATGCGCGGGGCCTGTTACGGCATGCTCCACATGCCGCCAGCAGTGCGGCTTTTCATGCATCACGATCCGCTAAGTGCCGAGGCTCGCATCGCTTGCAAGCAAGTCCTGTCTGGCCGTTCGCGCCGCGTTGCACGGCGCAGCTTTCAGCGCAGGCATTGGCATCGAGGTTGCATTGTTTATGCATGAAACATCCACAACTTGCACTATGACAATATTTGTCCATGCCGTCCTGATCGCGGGTTTGCTGGTGGGATGCTGCTCAGCGCAGACCTCCACGGTCAAGGTGTTGCCATGGAACAATCATGCGGCTGCGATTTCGTTAACCTTTGACGATTCGCGCGACGTGCACCTCAACGTCGCCGTTCCCGAACTCAACAAGCGTCATCTGCATGCGACTTTCTTCCTCATCGTCTCCAAGACTACGCGGTTGGACGAATGGCGCAAGGTCCAGGCGCAAGGCCATGAGATCGGCAATCACTCTGTCACTCACGAACATGCCGCCGATCTGAACAAAGCCAGCGAGGAGTTGCAGGTCGAGGATGCCAGGAAGTTCCTTGACAGCAATTTCAATTCAAACATCATCACCTTCGCGTATCCCTATACCGAGATTTCACCCGGCCTTCTGTACTGGACCCGGCGGTATGACTTCGCGGCGCGCGGCGGACGCGGCGACAGCAGCCATCTGTACATCAAATCCGATTCGCAGCCTGACTGGTACAACCTGCCCAGCCAGCCTAGCTACACGACCTACGACGCGGCCACTTACAAGAGCTGGATCGATAAAGATCTTTCTCTGAATGCCTGGACCATTCTTCAGATCCATGGCATCGGCGATCCTTCGACCGGCTTTGAGCCAATCCCCAGCAAGACCTTCATCGACATTCTGGACTACACCAAGGCAGCCGAGGGCAGGGGATTGTGGGTTGCGCCCTTCGGAGAAGTCGCTGCTTACTTCCGCGCTCAGAAAGTTCTGGAAGGGGCGGTGCCCCAGGTGGCAGGCGGAGAACAGAAGTTTACCTGGCAAGTTCCGGCTCCATTCCCGCAAGGAGTTGTTCTGAAGGTCGCGGTGAATGGTTCCAAGAAAGTTCAGCTCTATCAGGCAGGACGCGAACTGCGTCCCGGCAAAGACGGAGTTTACTCAGTGGCTTTCGATTCCAGAGAGCTGATTGTGAAAGGTCGATTGTGAAGAGGCTTTGCGTAATGTTGCCCGCGAAGGACGAGGCGGTGGGCATAGCACGTACCCTGAGCAGCATCCTGCGGGCTGGTCTCCTGCCCGAGGATGTGTACGTCATTGACGACGGCTCCAGCGACGGCACGGGAGAAATCGCCCGTTCATTCAACGTGAACGTCGTACGCAACGAAAAGAATATTGGGAAAGCACACAGCCTGGCACGGCTGGCTTCGGTATCGGACCTGGTCAATCGCTACGACTACATCTGTCTGATGGATGCCGACACCATGGTCTCCGAAGACTACTTTGAGGCGATCCTGAAAAGCTTCTCGGAGCCCGGCGTCGCCGTGGTCTGCGGCCGGGCGAAAAGCAATCCGCACAACTGGCTCACTGCTTATCGCTGCCTGGCCTACTGGATTTCGCACGCGATCTACAAAGATGGCCAGAGCAACATGGGCGTGATCACAGTAACGCCCGGTTGCGCCGCGGCTTTCCGCTCAGATGTTTACGCGCAACTGGACTGGAGCAGCGACACCATCGTTGAAGACATGGACTGCACCATTCAGGTCCATCGCAAGAAGCTGGGCAAGATCATTTATCAGAAGCGCGCCGTGGTTTCGACCCAGGATCCGCGCACTCTACGCGATTACATCAAGCAGATGTATCGCTGGCATACCGGCGCCTGGCAGGTCGGTCTGAAGTACGAAATGCTCACCGGGCTTTCGAAGATCGATCTGGAATACAAACTGTTGATG
This sequence comes from Terriglobia bacterium, assembly GCA_963795245.1. GTDB lineage: Bacteria > Acidobacteriota > Terriglobia > Terriglobales > Acidobacteriaceae > JAIQFF01. Next base: position 684,309 of record CAWCHA010000005.1, read on the forward strand.
GGTGAAGGCGTCATCTTCGCCACCTTGTTCCTTCTGCTGCCGGTCTGGCTGGCGCTCTATCCCAGGCTCGCGCTCTACGGCGTCGGCATGGACATGCTGGTTCTCATTTTCCTGTCCATGATCTGCGCCATTTGCGATCGGCGAATCGATGTCTGCCTGCTTTCACCGCTGTATCCGTTTTTGCGCTTCATCGATTGCTCGGTGTTTCTTTACACCTTCTGGAAAGTTGTAGTTCAGAAGAAACAGGTTCGTGGCTGGTTCGCAGTTAAACGTTACTAACAGAAAAGTGGGGATATGAAATTCAAGTCTTTATTTACGCTGTTCGCGGTTCTGGTCCTGGCGGGCTTCTCCGCCGCACAGGATGGAGCTGTGTCCGCGTTGCAAGGCAGCCTGGTCGATGCTGTCGGTTTGCCGGGACAGGGTTGGACGTCCATCGGCAACCAGAGCCCGATCGAGCACAACAACTTTTACTTCCAGTCCTACGTCGAGCAGAGCGCTGCGGTGTATTCGACCTACTCCGGCTCAGTCACGGTCACACCTTTCGTCGGAATGGGTCTGGTGCTCGATACCAAAGGCTACGAATGGAACAACAAGGTTCTGCCACGGATCGGCATGAAGGCGAACAAGTACTTTCGCAAAGGCGTGGTGAGTGTGGGCTCGGCATATGCCTACGAAGACCGCTTCAAAAGCTTCAACAGCAGCGGCCTCACGGTTTTTGTTCAGGACTGGTTTGGTTGGCAGCCGGTGGCCGATAAGTCGAGCCGCTTTCCTGGCTCCACCTGGATGGAAGTCGGCAACCTGTCACCGGTAGAAAAGGGAAACATCCTTGGCCTCGGTTATGTGACGCAGGGCGTCGTAGCCAAGCGCTTCAGCCGGGCCACGCTGGTGCCGTACTTCGAAGCCACCGTTTTTCACGACAGCAAAGGCTTTGACTGGGACAACAAGGCCACCGTGGGTGGCGGCGTAAAAGCGGCATTCACAGGACACGAAGTCTACACCGAAATCGGAGCGGCCTACTTGCACGAGAACCGCTTCCAGTCCGGTCTTTCAGCCGGCGGTGTCTCTCTCTTCACTAACTTCTCTTTTAACTGGAATTTACTCAGCGGAAGGGCGGGACGATAAATATGCCGATTCCTGGAATTGGAAGTATCTCAGCAATTATCCACATGTTAGCCAAAGGGCGTGAAATAGCGAGGTCAAGACATATGCGCGTAATTGGAACAATCATTCTTGCACTGTTGGCGAGCCTGAGCCTGGTGCACTCGGTTTCCGCTCAGGAGCCGTTGCTCTTGTCTTCCATCAATCTGAGTTCAGCCAGCGTGACTGAAGGACGTTCGATCGATGCCACGGTAACGCTGAACATGGCGGCCCCGCTTACCGGCGCGAAAGTATCGCTGGCGGTAGATCCCGCCGGCGCCGCTACGGTGCCTGCGAGCATCATGGTTCCTGCGGGCGCTACCAGCGCCACCTTCCCGGTGAAGGTAGGCAGCGCTGCCGCAGTCACAATCTACGGAAACTACGGTGTCACCCGCAGCGAGTCTTTGGCAGTGACACCCCGAGTCTCGATTGATGAAGTTGTGGATCGGGTTATCGAGCGCGAACGCGCTTTCGTAGTCCAGATGAAGCATAGCCATCCTCTGGCCGAGACCTACATCCAGAACCTGAAGACCGACAAGGAATCGGTTGTTGTGCCGGCCAGCGATCAATATTTTCTGGGCCGCCTGGACCTGAGCGAAGGCGTCGACGACCGCCTCTTCGAGAAAGAGACGGGCCTGAAGCTCAAAGCGATGAGCATGTTTCCTGCGATGTTCTCGCGCAAGTTTCTGCCCGTGGGCTTCGCCCAGATGGTGATGCTCGACAACGATTTTCAAAAGAAGAATTACGACTTCAAATTCGTCCGCCAGGAGTTTCTGGGAGAAGTTCGTTGCGTCGTGCTGGACGTTCAGCCCAAGGGCACTGTCGGCGGACGCTTCGTTGGCCGCATCTGGGTGGAAGATCGGGATTACAACATCGTCCGCTTCAACGGCACCTACTCGCCTCGTTCACGCTACAGCTACTTCCTGCACTTCGATAGCTGGCGCTTGAATCTTCAGGCCGGAATGTGGATGCCGGCGTATGTCTTCATCGAAGAATCGAACTTCAGGCCGGTAGGTCCGCTGCTCGCGGGCTTGCACTTCAAGGCGCAGACCCGGCTCTGGAGCTACGATCCTGAACCGCTGAAACACGATCAGGAATTTGCCGACATCCAGGTTGAAAGCGTCACCGATCAGACCGACGCCGCCAGAGAAGCCGGTCCGGTGGAAGCGCAGCGCATGTGGGAGCGCACTGCCGAAGACAACGCGATCGATCATTTGCAGAAAGTCGGCCTGATCGCCCCCCAGGGAGATGTCGACAAGATTCTGCAAACCGTGGTCAACAACCTGATCATCACCAACAATCTTCAGATTATTCCCGAAGTACGCTGCCGCGTTCTGCTGACTTCTCCTCTTGAGTCGTTCACCGTGGGTCATACCATCGTGATCAGCCGCGGCTTGCTCGACGTGCTTCCCGATGAGGCTTCACTGGCGATGACGCTGGCTCACGAGCTGAGCCACATTGCGCTGGGTCACCGCATTGACACTCGCTTCGCCTTCAATGATCGTTTCTTCTTTCCTGATCAGAACACCTTCCAGCGCCTCGACTTCGCCCGCAACTCGGCCGAAGAAGCGGCTGCCGACACCAAAGCTATGCAGTTATTGGAAAACTCTCCTTACAAGGACAAACTGGCCAGTGCCGGACTGTTCCTGAAAGCGCTACAAGACCGCGCGCCGGAGTTGAGCAGCCTGATCCGTCCTCACCTGGGCAACCGCATGGAAAACGGCAAAACCATTCGGATGTCTGCGCTGTTGACCAACGCCCCGCAACTCGAAGCCAATCGCCTGGATCAGATCGCGGCTCTTCCGCTGGGCGGACGGGTCAAGCTCGATCCCTGGAGCAACCGTCTGGAAATGATGAAGACCCGGCCGGTGGTTCTGCTTTCGCCCCAGGAAAAGATGCCGTTCGAAGTCGCGCCGTTCTTCCCCTATCTGAGCAGGGTTAGCGTGGCTCCGGTCCAGACTGCGAGCGCCCAGTGAACGCGAACTCTTTGGCCGGCCGTCGACTTCATCAATCGCAATTCATGAACGCTATGGAGATCTTGAGAAAAATGAGCACGAACCGAAAGCTTCGGATGCTGGTGCCAATAGTCCTGATCGCTCTCACCCTCGTGGGCTGCGGAGGCGGCAGCATGAGCTCCTCATCCCCATCTTCGCCCTCAACGACTCCTACCCAACCCGGACACACTTCCAAGGGCCATCCCACCGGCATGTGGACCACTCTGCCGGGCACGATGCCGATCAATCCGATTCACGCGGCGCTGCTTCACACCGGAAAAGTCCTGATCCTCGCCGGCTCGGGCAACTGTCCTCCCACGCAGGCCGGCTGCCCGCAGGGTCCTCAATATCAGCAGGGCGCTGCGCTGATGGATTTGTCGACGGGCAATATCACCACCATGCCCACCAGTTGGGACATGTTCTGCAACGGCATGTCGATCATGCCGGACGGCCGTGTTCTCATCAACGGTGGCACCAAAGGCTACGGATCGCTGGCGGTAGTCGGTGTCAACGGCGAGATTCCTTTCACGGGCTTGGTTAACGCTTCGATCTTCGATCCGGGCACAGAGTCGTTCATTGACAGCACGCCCACTGCGCATGGACGCTGGTATCCGACCTCTACTGAATTGAATGACGGCGGCATCATGACCACCTCGGGCCTCAACGACACCAACGGCTTGAACAACAACACCAGCGAAATCTGGGACGGACAAAATTGGAGCGCTGAAATTCCCGGCACGCCGAACATTCCGGACTTTCCGCAATTCCAGTTCCCGCTGTATCCCAGAATGCACCTGCTTCCTACCGGCCACGTTTTTTACTCGGCGCCTTCGTCCGCTACTCTTGACTTCAGTCCGACCAGCAGTGCCTGGAACCTGGTCGCATGGACCATTTATCCCGGACAAAACGATCCGAACGGTGAGCGGACATACGGCACATCCGTACTGCTGCCGCTGACCCCGGAAAATAATTACAGCCCCAAGGTCATGATCATGGGCGGCGATAATCCAGCCACCAACACCACGGAACTCATCGACTTGAGTCCTGCAGGCGCGCAAATATCCGCCGCCTGTCCTACCTACGCTCCCTGCTGGGTTCCGGGACCGAACATGGTCCAGGCCAGAGTGGAAATGGAAGCCACGATTCTTCCTAACGGTAAGGTCCTGGTCGACGGCGGCTCCGCGCACGACGAAGAAGCCAGCACAGCCAGCCTAAAGGCCGAGATCTACGATCCGGCGACGAACTCGTTCTCGTCCGCTGGCTCCAACGCGTTTCCCCGTCTGTATCACAACGTGCAGCTTCTGCTGCCGGATGGCACCGTCGCGCTTGCCGGCGGCAATCCGCAGCAGGGCGTATTCGAAAATCACATTGAGATTTACCAGCCGTCATATCTCTTTAATTCCGACGGCAGCCTCGCAACCCGTCCGAAGATTGGATCAGGCACCCCGGCTTCGATCAACTACAGTGCATCCTTCAATGTGCCCACGCCGGATGCCTCCACTATCGCATCCGTGGTTCTGATGAAGCCAGGTTCGGTCACGCACTCCTTTGACATGGACCAGCGCTATGTTGGCTTGAGCTTCACCGCCGCCTCCGGAAGTTTGACGGTGTCGGGCCCACCGAATTCAAACATCGCGCCTCCCGGCTACTACATGTTGTTTCTGGTGAACAAGAACGGAACTCCTTCGATGGCGAGCTGGGTTCAGGTTTCAGGTCCGGCGGCGCCGATCGCAAACGTGCAGTTCCATCCCGAGCGGATACCCACGCCGCGCTACATTATCCAAAGGAAGCAGGTAACCGAGTCGAAGCTGCCTATGCGCAATAAAGAAATGCATATGCACTAAAAACTTCCGCGGACAGTTTCGGCGGAAAGTAAAAGTAGAACTCCGCGGAGATCTGAAGCACTTGGCGGCCGAGGTCAAGGCCGCTAAGCTTCAGGTCTCCGCGGTTTTATGTTCTGGTCAGCCGGAACCCTTTACATGGAGCAAGCAGGGAACAGCGATCTGTCGCTAGAGAACAGAATGGAGTGACCGCGAGATACGGGCTCGAAGGCTCATGTGACAATCGACCTTCGTGCCCGTCTCTGCCAATCTACCTAGCAGCGTACGATTTTGGGGCTGTCGATGCCTTTGGTGGCGTTGCGGGTATCGACCACGAGCTGGGATTCGCGCACAATGCGTTGGTAGTCGTAGTCGGAGTGGTTGGTGACGATGAGGGCGCAATCGTACTGGCCGAGATTCTCCAGGGGAACGCACTTCATCTGTAGATCGTACTTGCGTCCTTTACCCACCGTGGGGAAGAAAGGATCGTTGTAGCTGACCACCGCGCCCTGCTCCTGCAACAGCTCAATGATGGTGAGCGCGGGAGATTCGCGGAGATCGTCGATGTCTTTCTTGTACGCCACGCCCAGGATCAGGATCTTGGAGCCATTCAGTGCCTTCTTGTGCTGATTGAGCGCCTTGCTCACGTAGTCGATCACGTGATACGGCATGTTGATATTGATTTCGCCGGCCAGCTCGATGAAGCGTGTGCGGAAATCCCATTCCTTGGCCTTCCAGGAAAGATAGAAGGGATCGACCGGAATGCAATGTCCGCCCAGCCCGGGGCCGGGATAGAAGGGCTGAAAGCCAAAAGGCTTGGTGGAAGCGGCTTCGATGACTTCCCAGATGTCGAGGCCCATGCGCAGCGAAAGCATTTTCAGTTCGTTGACCAGCGCGATATTCACGCAGCGATAGATATTTTCGAGCAGCTTGGTCATCTCCGCCGCCGCCGGCGAAGACACGCGGACCACTCTGTTAAAGATGGTGCCGTACATGGCGGCCGCCATTTCGGCAGCCTGGGGGTCGAGACCACCTACTACTTTCGGAATGTCGCGACGCGCGACCGTAGTGTTGCCCGGATCTTCGCGTTCGGGTGAGAAAGCGACGAAGATGTGCTGTCCGCCGGAAGAATCTTTACGAGCAGCCTTCAGACCATGCTTGTTTCCCTTTTCCAGAATCGGAACCATGATTTCTTCCGTGGTTCCGGGATAGGTCGTGCTTTCGAGCACGACCAGGTGTCCGGCGCGCAGGTGCGGCGCCATGGCTTTGGCGGTGTCCGTAATGTAGCTGAGGTCGGGCTCGTGGTATTCGTTCAGCGGTGTCGGGACGCAGATGATGATGGCGTCCATATCGGTGATACGGGTGTAGTCCGAGGTAGCTTCGAAGCCTTTGGCCCGGGCCTCCTGAATCTCGCTGGGCAGAATGCGGACAATGTACGATCCGCCCTGGGTCAGGGTGGTCACCTTGCGCTGATCGATATCAAAACCGGTGACCTTAATCTTCTGCTCGGTGTAAAGCAGAGCCAGAGGCAATCCGACATAGCCCAGGCCAATGATGCCGATGCGCGCTTGACGCTTCTCAATCTTGCTCACTAATTCAGAAACAGCACTGCTTGTGGACACACTCATCACTTCAGTCATAAGCCTCTCTGTTAAATCCTAGCACGCTGGTAAAGCCAATCTCTGGCGGGAACACTTCTAGGTTCTCAGATTTGCAATGAGGCGCCGGAAAATTTCTGCGGAGCCGCCGTTACGAGCGTAACGGATGAGGGTTTTGTGGACTGAAAGCCCGTCAACCATCCTGTATGATGTAAGTGCTTGTCCACTTGCCTCATTACTGGAGTTGCGGGTTTTATCGGGTCTACGCTGGCCCGGGCGCTTCTCGTTCAGGGCGAAAAAGTCAGAGGATTTGATAATTTCTCTACCGGCAAGCGCGAAAATCTGGCCGACATCCTGGGTCAGATTGAACTCCATGAAGCTGACTTGCTCGATCTTGACGCTCTTCACCGTGCTTGCCTGGGCGTGGATTATGTCTTCCACGAGGCTGCGATCCCTTCCGTTCCGCGTTCAGTGAAGGATCCGCTGGGAAACAATCGCGCCAACGTCGATGGAACCCTGAACCTGTTGTTGGCGGCCCGTGATGCGAAAGTGAAAAGAGTTGTTTATGCGGCGTCTTCTTCCGCCTACGGGGATACGCCGACCTTGCCCAAACGGGAAGACATGCTGCCTAATCCGAATTCGCCCTATGCCACCGCAAAACTGGCGGGCGAATATTACATGACCACGTTTTATAAGTGCTACGGATTGGAAACCGTCTGCCTGCGTTACTTCAATGTGTTCGGTCCGCGCCAGGATCCGACCTCTCCGTACTCCGGCGTGCTCGCCAAGTTCATCTCGCAAATGCTGAATGGAGAAGCACCCACAATTTTTGGAGACGGAAAACAAAGCAGGGACTTCACATTCGTCGAGAATGTGGTTTCCGCGAACCTGCTGGCGTGCAAGAGCACGGATCCCGAAGTCCCCGGGAAAGTTTTCAACGTGGCCACCGCCCGCCGCGTGGACTTGTACGAGACTTTCCAGATTCTGAAAACACTGACCGGATACTCCGGTGACGTGCGGTATGGTCCGGAACGTGCCGGGGACGTCAAACATTCTTTAGCCGACATTTCCCGGGCGGAAAAGCTTCTCGGTTACAAACCGAGAGTGAATTTTGAGGAAGGGCTCGCCCGGACCGTCGAGTGGTATCGAACGAGCGAACCGAAATCACCCTCTGCCAGAAATTCAACCACGTAGTGGATTTGTGGCCCGCACTGTCGCGCTGTCAGTCCCCAAAGCGATGCGTTTCCAGATGGCAAACTGTGGGCACCAGCCCGGCGAGAAAACGGGCGGCCATTTGTAGAATAAGTTTCAAGGAGAAGTATCGGGCTTGTCATTTTTTTCTCAAGGGTTTCCGACACGGCGAAAATTCCTGCAGTTCGGCGTGGCCGGAGCGGCAATGGCCGGCGTGGCTATTGCCGGCGATGGCACATTCATTGCGGCGAACCGTCCCCAACTGGTCTCGCTCGAAATTCCGCTGTCCCGCCTGGACGAAGCGTGGGACGGCTTCCGCATCGCGCAGTTAAGCGATTTTCACTACGACGACTATTTTTCTGTCGTACCCCTGCGCAAAGCCATTGACATGGTTCACTCGCAGCACCCGGACATCATCGTTTTGACGGGAGACTTCGTCACGTCGCCGTTGCGAGATTACGGCGGCACCAGGGCCCAGGCAATCGCGGAAGTGATCGAACCCTGTGCTAATTTGCTGAGCCAACTCCGGGCGCCCTCAGGCGTCCTGGCTTGTCTCGGCAATCACGACCTGGATACAAATGCGTCGCAGATCATTGACGTCCTCGAGTCGCACGCCATTCCGGTCCTGCGAAATCGATCGATCTCGATCGAGCGGGATGGAAAAAGATTGTGGTTCGCTGGAGTGGATGACGTCCTGGAAGGAAATCCCGATCTGCCGCAGGCGTTGCGCGGGGTGCCGGCAGTCGAACCGGTGGTCCTACTATCCCACGAGCCGGACTGGGCCGACCACGTTGCTCGCTACCCGGTTGACCTGCAACTGTCCGGGCATTCGCATGGCGGGCAAATCCGCCTGCCACTCCTGGGTGCGCCCTACCTGCCAACCCTGGGCCGGAAATACCCGTGGGGTTTGCGGCGCATCGATTCGCTTTACCTCTACACGAACTGCGGCATTGGGACCATCCGGATCCCGATGCGTCTCAATTGTCCGCCCGAAGTGACGCTGATTACGCTTCGAGCCGCCTCTAAAGTTTCCGTACGGGGTCACTCTGATTCTGTTACGCCAGTGAGTATTTCTCCAGGATCGTAAGACTGTCATCCTGAGTGCCGTCTTTCGTCCCGCTCATCGGTATGAAAGCAAGCGGAGAACCTGTGCATTCCGCGCCGTCCTATGCTGCATCGGCTCAAATCCGTCGTGAAAGCGTATTACCAGATTTCGATGGGTTTGCATCCTGCTTCGTTCGGCAATGCCCAGGTCTTTTGCCGGTAGCTCTTCGCCGGGAGTCCTTCGCCTTTGCGAAGGACTCCGCTTCATCGGGGTGCCAGAGTGCTTAAGACTCGAACTGTCTGCTAAGAGTTTCCCTCCGCCAACGTCTCTCGGTGAAGGGAAGTGCTCAAGTCTCAAGGAATGACTGCCTGGGTCTGATTGGAATAAACGCTCTCCCGGCCTTGATCATCAACCGCGGTCAGAACGTAATAGTAGGTGGTTTGCGGCTGGACGCTCTCGTCGCTGTACGCGACTCCGCCTAGCGCGCTCGCCGTGAGGCCGTAGGAAGAGCCTGCAATGGTCGAACGATACAAGCTGTAGCTGACGATATGAGTGTTGGTGCCAGCCTTCCATGTGAGCGCAACCGAGTGCGACACCGGGACTGCAGTGACGGTGAGCAACACGGTCACGGTTTTCGTTGCACCGCCGCCCGAGAGCGTGACGTGTCCCGTATAAGTGCCTGCCTTCAGTCCACTCATGGAGGGAGCGACCATCACGGTGCCGGGCGCGGTTCCGGAAGCCGGCGAGAGCCCGAGCCAGGTCTGGTCGCTGGTGCCTGCAAAGGTCAGCGTTCCAGTTCCAGAGTTCGTGATGCTCAGGCCAGCCGGCGAGACCGATGTTCCGGTTTGCGCCGTAAAGCTCAAACTGGTCGCGTTAACAGTCAGGACGGAAGCTGTGGCCGGTGGTGGTGTTGTGGAGTTCTGTCCTGCGCTACCGGAACCGTAAACGGAGGTCAGGGCGCCGCCCGAGTAGATCGTGCCAGTTGTCCATTTGGCAGGCAGGGAAGCCAGGGTCTTCACGATGTTCAATTCGTCGATCCATCCTCCTGCTCCAGGCTTCTGCCGGAACTTCATATAGCCGCCCGTTCCAAGCAGCGAGAACCAGTATTTGGTGCCGGCGGTGATGCCGACGGGCGGCACCGCAATCGTATTCCAGGCACCCTTCTGGAACTTCGTTGTGCTGCTGCTGGTAACAAGCGTATCCGGATGTCCATTGGTGTCGCTGTAGAGTCCCACGAATAAAGTGGTGGCGGAGGTAGAAGCATCCGCGTACACGCTCAACGAGTTCAAAGTCCCAGTGGCCGCGGCCGTGATCTGGTAGCCTTCCGCCATTCCAGAAGGCAGGGTGTTGACCACGCCCTCGATCGTTGAATCTCCGAGCATCATGGCATTGGAACTCGCAGCAGCTGAGATCTGCACGGTGGCGGAGGCGCTTTTCGTCGGATCGGCCTGACTGGTTGCGGTGACCGTGATCACTGACGCCGCCGACGATGCGGGTGCCGTAAATCCGCCGGTCGAACTGACGGTTCCGGACGATGTCTTCCACGTAACCGCGGTATTAGGGTCATTGCTTACCGTGGCCGTAAATTGTTGCGTCCCGTTTGCGGCCAGACTCGCGGTGAGCGGCGAAAGAGAGATTTTGATCGCGGACGCGGTGGCCAGAGTGTTGTCTCCGCCGGTCACCAGAATTCCAGTCGCATCGCTCGACCTTACCCGGAAGTGATATGTAGTTCCAGACGCCAATCCGCTCAGTGCAACCGAATGCCCTGTGCTTCTGGTAGAGGCGAGAGCCGAGAAGTTGCCGTAAGCCGCCGTTGCTCCATATTCCACCTGAGAATCGGAGGGGACCGCCGTGCTCCAGGTGACCGTTGCTGCGCTTGCCGTTGTGCTGGAAGCAGTTACGCTGAGCCAGGTCTGCGCGTGTCCCGACGCATTAAGATTCATTACAGCGACAACGATGCCAACCCACAGGAGCAATGCCCGGAAATAATTCCGGCGAATGCGTGTGGAAGACTGAATGCTACGTTGCGATACGAGCGCACGCTCGTGCAAATCAAAGCTGCTCATTTAAATGTGACATACCAATGCAATCGTCAAGAAGCGTGGGGTCACTTAGAGAATTTCGCGCGACGGCGAATCCGAAGGCCAGAAGGAAAGCGGGTTAAAATCTGAGCAAAACTGGTGCTGGGACCTGTACCTTCGCGCGCGGCAGAGTGGAGTGCCACGGCTGGAATATGTTGCTCGCGTAGCTGAGTTGGGGTTGTGCATTCTCGACCCACACGAATAGCGTCATGCTGAGCTTGCGAAGCATGTCGGCGCGGATGTACATGGCGCGCGTGCTGGCCCTTGAAGGAAGGATGACCTCCACGAAGATGCCATCCGCGTACGAAATCTGAAATAAAAAAGGGAAGATGGCTAAGCCATCTTCCCTCATGCTTGATTAAGCTCTGGCCGTTTAGTGCACCGTGACGGTCAGTGTGGTGTTATGCGCCAGCGATGCGGGTCCCGTTCCCGTGACGGTCACCGTATAAGTTCCCGCCGAAGTGCCGGGATGTCCGGTTCCGCCGCCACCACCCGACGAGGAGCCGCCGCATGCTGACAGGAACATCAAACCGGAGAAGAGCACACAACCCAACAGGAAGCCAAAAAGCCTTTTCCTGCGGGATGAGATGCCGGTGCCTAGCAACGCCAGTCCACCAATCGGCAACAACATCGCAAAGAAGATGCCGCTCGATCGTGGCGTGACCGAAGCTGTGGTCGCAGCAGTTGTGCTAACGGTCAGCGTCGATGTACCGGCGCCGCCCGTGACCGCAGCCGGGCTAAGCGCGCAGGTTGCGGGATGGCTCGCTGCTGTCGGAGTGACGGCGCAAGTCAGATTCACCGTGCCGGTGAAACCTGCGACTGCGGCGATGGTAATCGTCGAAGTGGAAGTCGCTCCTGCTGCGATTGAGGCCGGTGTCAGCGCCGTACCCGCGATGCTGAAATCGGGAGTAAGGGGCGCGACCACGCTCAATCCGACCGTGGTGCTATGAACCACCGGGACAGTTGCTGCAAAAGTTCCGGTGACCGTTATGGTTGAAGACGCCGCTGGGGTTGCCGCTGTTGTGCTGACGCTAAGAGAAGACGTCACCGATGACCCTGCTGGCGTCACTGAGGGCGGAGTGAATCCGCAGATCGCGCCTGTCGGTAAACCCAGGGCAGTGCAACTCAACACCACGGCGCCTGTAAAACCGCCCGTCGGGGTCACGGTAACTGTGTAGGTTGCGGAGTTGCCGGCGGTTATAGACTGACCGGCCGGCGCGGCGCTGATCGTAAAACCCGGTACCACAGTGCCCGCCGCTTTGAAGGCCGCAGCTTGCATCACCCAGTTGCCGCTCACGAGAGCGCCCGTAGCTTCACAACTGCCCGGGGCTGACGTGATCTGATGCTCTGAGCTGCCACCGTTGGGGCTGCTGATATCCAGGAGATTGAAGCCCGAACCCGGCCCGGTAAAGTGGTTTTCGGTAGTTCCGGCGCCCACGATCAGATCGACCGTTGCCAGCGTAGTGCAAGGCCCGCTATCCGCCAGGGTGCCGCTGCCGGAGTTGCTCGCTGCCACATCCAGCGGACTGGTTGTATCCAGACCACTGTATTCGAATATGCGCAGGTCAGGGGCTTGTGCCGCTGCACTGAACGTAACTGTGATCTGATTAGGCGATCCTGTGTCTCCCACAAGGTTTTTCGCGTAATAGATGGCCTGCCTGAGCCCAGTTCCGGTAACCAGGGGGGCTGCCACCGCGTACGTATTTAATTCGGTATCAGTAACTGAGGTGATGGTCGAGGTCGCGTCGGCCCAGCCCACGATGACCACGTTCGAGTGCCCGGCTGCCTGCGCGGCGGGCATCGCTTTGCTCAGAGTCGCCAATGCTGCCGACGAACCCGCACTCGCACCCTGAATATAATTAACCGGCCCCGTTCCCAGTGCATAGGTGAAAGCCCCGGCCGCGGTGGCGGAGGCGCCTTGATTGATCATTACATCTTCGGCTGCCCCGACCGGAAGCGCCGGCGACGTGGCGCTAATGGTCTGCGGGTCCTGGACGACGATGTCTCCGGCAACCAATCCACCGATCGTGATCTGGGCTCCTGCCTGGAAGTTGGTGCCGGTGATTGCCACTGTGGTTCCACCATTCGTCGGACCGGTTGCAGGGACGACCGTTGTGATCGTCGGTGTGACATTCAGGAACGTGTAGGCTGCCGTTGCGGTGCTCGACTGTCCGTCAACGTTGATGACGGTGACATCCACCGCAGCATCGACGGTTGCGGCTGGCGTCTTACATGCAATCGTAGTGTTGTTCAGTACCACACAGTTCACCGCGGGAACTGCGGCTGCGCCCGAGCCGAACAAAACCACCGCTCCGGGTTGAAAGCCTGTTCCGAAAATGCTAACAGCCGTGCCGCCGACATCGGCGCCTGAAATCGGCGTCATGGGGTTCGAGGTGCTGATCACCGGAGGATTTGCGAAGGTGATTCCGGTGCTGCTGAAACCCACCATCTGCATGACCCACGGATTGCTGTAGGCCACAGGAGCGGTCGCATTATAGGTAGCGGCGGCCTGGCCAACGTTCAGATCTTCGACGATGTCGCCGAACGGGAAAGTGATGACACGTGAAACGAAAGGAAGATTGATGCCCGCTTCGGTGAAATGCGATCTGGTTGTGCCGGCGCCCAGAATAAGGTCCCCGGTGCCGGTAGTTGTCGCCGGGCCGCTGTCCGGCGTAATCGAATCGCCAGAATTGCCCGCCCAGTTGTCTACCGTCGCGGTCGTGCCCAGCCCGCTATATTCCAGGATGCGTACATCGGGCAGGCCGGCATTCTGATTGAACGTCACTGTGACGGTGGGCGGATTCAGGACCGCCACCGATATGTTCCGGGCGTAATAGATCGACTGCGACAATCCGTGTCCGGCGTTTGCGGCTGCCAGTACATAGGTGTTGCTGTTGCTGTCGGTCACGGAGAGCACGGAAGACGAACTGTCGTTCGTACCCACCACGACGATGTTCATGTTGCCTGCGGTTTCAGGGGCGGTGTAGGTCACGCTCACCGATGAGGCATTGACCAGGTCAGTGTTATTGTTGACCTGAACGAATGTCTGTCCCAGCGACAGCACGGGCATCACCAGTAGGCCACCCAGAAGCGGTACGGTTCGGAAAAGAGTGATTAGTTTCGCAGAACATGGTTTCCGCAAAGTGAGCAAATCCCGCAACCGACCGGTGAACTTCATGACATCCTCCGAAAACGCCCAAAATGGCCAACTTCCCAAGCATAAACTTTCCCGTGCGATTCTCACTGATCGAATGGTGTTGTACAGGTGACTAAGGTGTCGAGTTGATTACCTCGATGCGCTGGAGGGGAACGGCGTGGAAGACACCAACTTCACGCACAACCGCTGATTTTGCCTGGGATGAAGCTGCATTTTCTGTGATCGGAGCCCGCAGAGACGTCGCCTTGCTGTCTGCTGTCAATCTCTGGGTTGGGTGTATTTGCCGCTGATTGAGTACCAGCGGATCCTGAGCATTTCCACGAACATCTTGGCGCCATCTCGCAGCGGATTCAGGCGGCTGCCTTCGCTATGGGCCCATGCTACCGGTACCTCGGCGGTCTTGAACCCGGCCTTGTTGGCCAAAAACAGCAATTCAGGATCAAAACCCCAACGTTCGATCCTCTGCCGCGGAAAAATTGCATCCGCGGCCCGGCGGGTGAATGCCTTGAAACCGCATTGGGTATCCTTGAAAGTCAGACCGAGGGTAACCCGCAACATCAGGTTGAAAGTGCGCCCGAACAGCTGGCGATGGAGGGGCTGTCGTTGCGTCTGAAGATCGCTGCGCAGCCAGCGCGATCCAATGGCAACATCCGCGCCCGCGGCAATCGCGGCGAACAGCTTTTCCGCTTCTTCGATCGGAGAAGAAAGGTCTGCATCGCTGAACAACAATATTTCACCCTGGGCATGTAGCATGCCGTTCCGCACGCTATATCCCTTGCCCCGATTGCCCGGATTCTCCACCAGCCGGAGCCGGGGATTGCTTTCGGCAAATCCACGAATGATGTCCGCCGTATTGTCGCGCGAGCCATCATTCACCGCGATGACCTCGGCATCCCAGCCCTGTTCCGCCGCGTAGGCAAACACTCTCTTCAGGGTAGCGGCCACCCGCATGCCCTCGTTATACGCGGGAATTATGATGCTGTAGCGCGGCCTTCGGCCTTCACTCGATTGTAATTGTTCGGATGACATTTGGTTCGGACAGAGGTTGATCCCGGGGCCCAGTTTCAAGGAAATGTCAGGGCAAGTCAACGGAACCGAAGGCAGATCGTCTCTCTGTATCTTAAGTTTATCCAGGCGAAGATGTCCGACACAGTCGGAAGTAAGGCGGGCTGCACTAATTAAGGACAAGGGTCATCTTGACCTTGCGAAGGATCCAGCGCGGGGCGGATATGCAGTACGGTGTTTCTCGGTGTGCCATGTGCAACTCCAAGCGGGATCCTTCACGACTGAGCCGTTCAGAATAACGGAAAGAGTTTTTCAAACCTGAGCCGCTACCTTCTAAGGTAAAAGTTTGACAAAACTGGTAAAAAAGCTGATAATAAAGGTGGTTCACGTCAGTCCGTTGTAAACCCTCCCCCGTTTCAACCCATCCATGGCCCATGTAAGTGTATCTGCTCGTGTTGCGTCAATCGGCCTGACACTCGTTCTGGTCTTCGGCTCTTTCGTTGGTGCTGCGCAGGGCCAGGCGAACGTTCAGGGGCAGTGGAGCACGATGTCCACCTTGATGCCGATCAATCCGATTCATTCGGCGCTGCTTTACAACGGAAAAATATTGGTAGTGGCGGGTTCGGGGAACTGTCCGCCGTCGCAGTCCGGTTGTCCATCGGGACCGCCCTATGGCCCGTCGAACAACTCGGGCGCACTGCTTTTCGATCCCTCCACAGGAAATATCACCCAGCTCACGATGCCTTCTGACCGCTTCTGCAATGGCATGGTGGTCCTGTCCGACGGGCGCGCCTTCATTGAAGGGGGCTCGATCCAGTATGACCCGTTTCTGGGACTGAGGACATCCACTGTTTTCGATCCTTCCAACAACACCTTCACCGACCTGCAAAACATGGCTCATGGCCGCTGGTATCCGACGTTGACCAATCTCGGGGACGGCCGCGTCATGACCTTCTCCGGCCAGAACGAGGTCAACGCCGGAACCAACAATGCAGTGGAGATCTACACTATCGGCTCAGGATGGAGCCCGCAATACATTGCCAGCTGGACCCCGCCGCTCTATCCCCGCATGCATCTGCTGCCCAGCGGAAAGGTCTTCTATTCCGGCGCCAGTCCGACCTCGATGCTGTTTGATCCCAGTGTGCAGAGCTGGACCACAATGGACACGACGGTTTACGGTGCCGACCGTTCATACGGATCTTCGGTGCTGCTGCCGTTGACTCCAGGCAACGGCTACGATCCGCGAGTGATGATTCTGGGTGGAGGAAATCCCGCGACGGCGACCACCGAAGTCATTGATCTGGGAGCGAGCAATCCGACCTGGAAGTCGGGACCGAGCATGAGCCAGCAGCGTATTGAGATGAACGCTGTTCTCCTGCCCACGGGCAAAGTATTGGCGCTGGGCGGTTCGGTCAACGATGAAGATGCCAGCACAGCCAGTCTCAATGCGGATCTCTACGATCCCGCGGGTAACTCGTTCTCGTCGGCCAGTGCGAATGCCTACGCTCGCCTCTACCATTCGAACGCGCTGCTTCTGCCCGATGCGACGGTATGGGTTGCTGGAGGGAATCCCACCCGCGGCACCTACGAGCGCCACATGGAAATCTACAAGCCGCCCTACTTGTTCAATTCCAGTGGGAGCTTAGCGACGCGGCCGACGATTGCCAGTGCCCCGGACGCGATCGCATGGAACGGATCGTTCACGATTTCCACTCCGGATGCATCGAACATTTCCTCGGTCGTGCTGATGCGGCCCGGCGCGCCGACCCATTCGTTCGACATGGAACAGCGCCTGGTGGGCATGTCATTTGCCAGCGGAAGCGGCACCCTGACGGTGACGGCGCCGCCCAACGGGAACATCGCTCCGCCGGGCTATTACATGATTTTCCTGGTGAACAGCAGCGGAGTGCCTTCGGTAGCGAAATTTACTAACCTGAGCTCTTCTGCTGGCGGCAACCCGGCGCCGACCGTGAACTCGATCTCTCCTAACTCCGGCTCGGTCAATGGCGGAACGACCGTGACCATTACTGGCACCGGCTTTTTATCGGGTGCGACCGTGAGCCTGGGCGGAACGGCTGCGACCGGAGTTTCAATAGCCAACAGCACAACCATCACGGCAACCACCCCGGCACATTCCGCCGGCGCAGCCGCTATCATCGTCACCAATACGGACGGCCAAAGCGGAACCAAAACCAGCGGTTATACCTACAGCAACAACGCCCCGGCAATAGCATCGATTTCACCGAACTCGGGAAGCACGAACGGCGGGACAGCCATAACCATCACCGGCACCGGGTTCCTGTCTGGAGCGATCGTGAGCCTGGGCGGAAGCGCCGCGACCGGTGTGTCAGTCGTCAACAGCACAACGATTATGGCAACCACGCCGGCACATTCCGCCGGCACAGCAACGGTCGTCATTACCAATACTGATGGCCAGAGCGGAAGCAAGACCAGCGGCTATAACTACAGCAACAACGCGCCGACGATCACCTCGGTCTCACCGGCTTCGGGCTCGGTCAACGGCGGAACCGCAGTGACCATCTCCGGCAGCGGCTTTTTGTCCGGAGCGACGGTCCGTCTGGGAGGAACCGCTGCGACCGGGGTGTCTGTCGTCAACAGCGCAACCATCACGGCAATCACGGCGGCGCATCCCTCCGGTGCGGTCACCGTGGCCGTCACAAACACGGACAGCCAGAGTAATTCTCTGGCGAACGGTTATACCTATACCAATCCTGCTCCGACGGTACTCTCCCTCACGCCCACTTCTGGAAGCGGTAATGGCGGGACCGCAGTGACCATCACAGGCACCGGTTTCCTGTCCGGAGCGACGGTGACCTTCGGCGGGACGGCAGCGACCAACGTGGCGGTCGGCAAGAGCACATCGATTACCGCGACCACTCCTGTCCACCCCGCAGGACAGGTCAACATCGTCGTCACCAACACCGATACGCGAAATGGCACTCTGGCCAATGGCTATACCTACACGTCGAGCCTGGGACTCGCGATCGTACCCGGAGATCCCAGTTCGATGACCGTGATCGCAGGGAAAACTGCGTCGTACACCCTATCTCTGGGAGGTGTAGGGATGAGTGGGACGGCTACACTCAGCTGCACGGGCGCACCGGCCGGTGTGTCCTGCCTGGCCCCTGCCAGCCAGGTTTTCGGTGCCGGCGCACCCACATCCTTTACCGTCGAAGCGAAGACCACATCGCGCAGCATTGCTGCGTTGGCTCCGCCATCTTCCGGACCGAGATCGCGACCGTGGTCGTGGAATCTGGCCATGACCATGTTGGGGATCGTCGTTCTACCCGGACTGCGTCCCCGCAAGCGGCTGATGAGGCGACATCTGTACCTCCTGCCCTTGACGTTGACCCTTCTGCTGGCCTCCTGCGGAGGAGGCGGCACGGTAGGCGGCAGCAGTTCTGGCGGCGGTCAGCAGGGCAATTCCAGCGGGACCCCCGCTGGAACCTATACCTTGACCGTAACGGCGAACTCTGGTTCCACCACCCAGACCATGCCTCTCACATTGGTCGTGCAGTAAAGCGAGCCTCGTCAAACCCAACTGAACGGTTGGTAGTGCCTCAGTTTGAAATCTACGGAACGGGAGTGAAGATCAGGCGCAGCAGGAAAGACCAAAAACCGTCGCGAGCGATGCAGTAGATGCTCCCGATGGCAACAAGGAAACCAAGGATACCCTTTGCCCACACTGGGAGCCCGTCCAAGGCTCTTGAGATGAGTCCCATTAGTGACCATCTTCCATGTTATTTGCTTTGAAGGCCCGCGCTTCGTTGGCGTGACAGCGTAACTGTCGGCCATCATTACAATCTCTTCCAGACTCCAAACGTGATCGCTGAGGCCATCCGCAATCGCCGGAGTAATCCGCAACGTCTTGTGGATTGCCAAAATAGCATGAATCGCCACCCTAGCGGCGTGATTCTCAATCTTCTTGGAAAAGCCGTTTGTCAGGCGCGTGAAGCGGCGCATTCCCAATCTCATCGTCAGATTGTGGCGCTCTAAACTGAGGCACTACTGAAAGGTTCTCATTGGAGTTAACACTCTCGTGCCCGTGATCGCTATCGAGTCGGAGTGACGATCTGTCCGATGCCTCACTGTGATTGCTGTGCGACGCCGCGCATTTATGCACTGGTCCAAAGAAGAACGCCGCTCGCGATTGTGAGCGCTGGATTTGCCGACAACCTTTGAATGCATACCGGCTTTTTAGAAGAAAGCTACGGAATGTGGGACCGCCGTCGGCGATGAACTGTCAGCCTGGGATTCCAGTTCAAAGTTCAGCGATACTCACATCTCGCCCGAGATTACGCTGTCAGCTGAATAAAGATGCCGCGCACTTTTTACCGCTTTCCCGCGTTACTGAGCCGTGCGGAAGGTAGCCACCTGCATGACCCAGGCAGCTGAATTGAACAAGGTTGCCACCGCGTTGTAACTGCCGGTGCTGCTGACGGTCTTGTCTTCGCCGATATCTGCATTTGGATAGGTCAGCACGCGGACGACGAAACCCGGGCTTCCGGTATTGTTGAAACTGCCTCCGGTCGTGCCCGCGCCGAAGATCAATTCGTTGGCCGCAGTGGTTGTGACCGATCCGCTGTTGGCGCTGGCGCTTGTGCCCGCAGCTCCCGCCGTCACATCCAGCGGATTCGCCGTATCCAGACCGCTGTACTCGAAAACGCGGACGTCCGCAAAGGTGGCCGCCTGGTTGAAGCTGACGGTCACCGTGTTGCTGCCCCCGGCGATGTTCCTGGCGTAGTAAATGGATTGACGTACTCCGGTTCCGCTGGTCGGTCCGATCGCCAGGGTGTAGGTATTTCCTCGAGTGTCGGTGACGGTATTCACGGTTGAGGTGGTGTCATTCCAGCCTACAGCGACGATGTTCAGATTGCCGGCAGTCTGGGCCACAGAATAAGCCACGGGTACGGAGGCGGTGGCGGTCTGCGGAGTGGCCGCGTTGAACTGCACAAAACCGACGGAACCCCCGCCGCC
The DNA here is from genome assembly GCA_963795245.1 of Terriglobia bacterium. Taxonomy (GTDB): domain Bacteria; phylum Acidobacteriota; class Terriglobia; order Terriglobales; family Acidobacteriaceae; genus JAIQFF01. The sequence goes on from CAWCHA010000005.1 coordinate 704,335, forward strand.
GCTCGTGGTGTAGGTGTAGCCGTTGGTCAGGGTGCCAGTCTGGGCATCGGTGTTGGTCACCACGACATTGACCGCTCCGGCAGCGTGGGCTGGAGCCGTGGCAGTGATGGTTGTGCTGTTGACGACGGACACACCGCTGGCAGCCGTTCCTCCCAGGCTCACTGACGCACCCGACAAAAAGCCGGTGCCCGTGATCGTCACTGCTGTTCCGCCCGCAGTCGTGCCAGAGGTGGGAGAGATTGCGCTCACCGTTGGCGCTGGATTGCCGCCGGTATAGGTGTAGGCGCTAGTCTTGGTTCCGCTCTGACCATCCGTGTTGGTGACCACGACGTTGACCGCACCGGCAGCGTGGGCTGGAGCCGTGGCTGTGATGGTTGTGCTGTTGACGACGGACACACTGCTAGCAGCCGTTCCTCCCAGACTCACTGTCGCTCCCGACAAGAAGCCGGTGCCGCTGATCGTCACTGCCGTTCCGCCCGCAGTCGTGCCAGAGGTGGGAGAAATTCCGCCTACCGTCGGCGCCGGATTGCCGCCGGAGCCTCCGCTGGCCCGGAAAGCAGCCATCTGCATGACCCAGTTCGAGGACGTCGCCGTAGCCGCGGCGTTATAGCTGCCCATGCTGTTCACTGTCTTGTCCTCGGCGATATCTCCATCGGGGTTGGTGATAATCCGGGAAGTGAATCCGGTTCCGGCCGCGGCGAAATGCGTGCTGGTCATGCCCGCCCCGAAGATCAGATCGGTCGCCGAACTCGTGGTGGCGCTGCCGCTGTTTGCCGAAGTTCCGCTGCCCGCCGCCCCGGCTGCCGTGTCCAGAGGGTTCGACGTGTCTAGCCCGCTGTATTCGAGCGCCTCGATATCCACATAGGCAGCGGCCTGGTTGAAGGTCACTGTGACTGTATTGCTGCCCGCCGCGATGTTCTTGGCGTAATAGATCGATTGCCGCAGTCCCGTTCCTGTCGTCGGTCCGATCGCGAGAGCATAGGCATTGCCCCGGCTGTCCGTCACTGAACTCACGGTCGATGTCGTATCGTTCCATCCCACCGCGATAATGTTGAGGTTCCCTGAGGTTTGCGCCAGGGAATACGTCACAGGTACAGACGCGCTGGCTACCTGCGGCGTCGCCGCCTTCACCTGTACGAATGCGATGGAGCCTCCCCCCCGCTCGTAGTGTAGGTGTAGGCGCTGGTCTTGGTTCCGCTCTGGCTATCGGTGTTGGTGACCACGACGTTGACCGCACCGGCCGCGTGAGCCGGAGCCGTCGCAGTGATCGTAGTGCTGTTGACGACCGACACTCCCGTCGCCGCCGTTCCTCCCAGGCTCACCGTCGCTCCCGACAAGAAGCCCGTACCAGTTATCGTCACTGCCGTGCCGCCTGCGGTCGTGCCTGAGGTGGGAGAGATTGCGCTGACCGTAGGCGCCGGATTGCCGCCGGTGTAGGTATAGGCGCTGGTCTTGGTTCCGCTCTGGCTATCGGTGTTGGTGACCACGACGTTGACCGCACCGGCCGCGTGAGCCGGAGCCGTGGCAGTGATCGTAGTGCTGCTGACGACTGACACTCCGGTCGCCGCCGTTCCTCCCAGGCTCACCGTCGCTCCCGACAAGAAGCCCGTACCAGTTATCGTCACTGCCGTGCCGCCTGCGGTCGTGCCTGAGGTGGGAGAGATTGCGCTGACCGTAGGCGCCGGATTGCCGGAACCCTGTCCGCTGGCACGGAAGGCAGCCATTTGCATGACCCAGGCAGCTGAATTGAACAAGGTTGCCACCGCGTTGTAACTGCCGGTGCTGCTGACGGTCTTGTCTTCGCCGATGTCCGCATTTGGATTGGTCAGCACGCGGACGACGAAACCCGGGCTTCCGGTATTGTTGAAACTGCCTCCGGTCGTGCCCGCTCCAAAGATCAATTCGTTGGCCGCAGTGGTTGTGACCGATCCGCTGTTGGCGCTGGCGCTTGTGCCCGCAGCTCCCGCCGTCACATCCAGCGGATTCGCTGTATCCAGACCGCTGTACTCAAAAACGCGGACGTCCGCAAAGGTGGCCGCCTGGTTGAAGCTGACGGTCACCGTGTTGCTGCCCCCGGCGATGTTTCTGGCGTAGTAAATGGATTGACGTACTCCGGTTCCGCTGGTCGGTCCGATCGCCAGGGTGTAGGTATTTCCTCGAGTGTCGGTGACGGTATTCACGGTTGAGGTGGTGTCATTCCAGCCTACAGCGACGATGTTCAGATTGCCGGCAGTCTGAGCCACAGAATAAGCCACGGGTACGGAGGCGGTGGCGGTCTGCGGAGTGGCCGCGTTGAACTGCACAAAACCGACGGAACCCCCGCCGCCGCTCGTGGTGTAGGTGTAGCCGTTGGTCAGGGTGCCAGTCTGGGCATCGGTGTTGGTCACCACGACATTGACTGCTCCGGCAGCGTGGGCCGGAGCCGTGGCAGTAATGGTTGTGCTGTTGACGACGGACACACCGCTGGCAGCCGTTCCTCCCAGGCTCACTGACGCACCCGACAAAAAGCCGGTGCCCGTGATCGTCACTGCTGTTCCGCCCGCAGTCGTACCAGAGGTGGGAGAGATTGCGCTCACCGTTGGCGCTGGATTGCCGCCGGTATAGGTGTAGGCGCTAGTCTTGGTTCCGCTCTGACCATCCGTGTTGGTGACCACGACGTTGACCGCACCGGCAGCGTGGGCTGGAGCCGTGGCTGTGATGGTTGTGCTGTTGACGACGGACACACTGCTAGCAGCCGTTCCTCCCAGACTCACTGTCGCTCCCGACAAGAAGCCGGTGCCGCTGATCGTCACTGCCGTTCCGCCCGCAGTCGTGCCAGAGGTGGGAGAAATTCCGCCTACCGTCGGCGCCGGATTGCCGCCGGAAGAACTGAGCTTGGTAAATTTCGCGACCGACGGCACTCCGCTGCTGTTCACCAGGAAAATCATGTAATATCCCGGCGGCGCGATGTTGCCGTTCGGTGGAGCGGTTACGGTAAGGCTTCCGCTACCGGCGGTGAAGGACATGCCCACCAGGCGCTGCTCGGTGTCGAATGCATGTGTCGGCGAGCCGGGCCGGATCAGCACAACCGAAGAAATGTTGGCCGCATCCGGAGTGGAAATCGTGAACGACCCGTTCCACGAGATTGCAGTCGGAGCACTGGTAATCGTCGGCCGCGTTGCTGTACCCCCACTGGAGTTGAAGAGGTATGGCGGCTTGTAGATTTCCATGTGGTGTTCATAGGTGCCGCGGGTGGGATTTCCGCCCGCAAACCACACCGTCGCATCGGGCAGAAGCAGCGCGACCGAATGGTAAAGGCGCGCATAGGCATTCGCACCAGCCGACGCGAACGAATTTGTCGTGGGATTGTAGAGATCCGCATTGAGGCTGGCGGTACTGGTGTCTTCGTCATTGAGCGAACCGCCCACCGCCAGGATCTTGCCCGTCGGCAGCATGACGGCGTTCATCTCAACCCGCGGCTGGCTCATGTTGGGGCCCGCCGTCCAGGTCGGATTGCTTGCTCCCACATCGATCAGTTCGGTGGTTTTTGTGGACGGACTGCTGCCTCCCATGATGATCACCCGCGGATCGTAGCTGTTGGCAGGTGTCAACGGCAGCAGAACCGACGTGCCGTAGGTTCTGTCTGAACCGTAGATCGTCGTGTCCATCGTGGTCCAGGTATGTGCACTGGGATCGAAGAGCATCGAGGTATTGCTCGAACCGGAAACAAAAACTTTTCCGTTGGGAAGCAGGTGCATTCGGGGATAAAGAGGCGGTGTCCAGTTGGCGATGTACTGCGTGCTCCAGCCCGAGCCGATGGTGTAGATCTCCACTGCATTGTTGGTTCCGGCATTGACTTCGTTCTGGCCAGAGAAGGTCATCACGCGGCCATCCCCAAGGTTCATCACTGTGGGATACCAGCGACCGTGAGCCATGTTCTGCACGTCGGTGAAAGTATTATTGGAAGGATCGAATATGGAGGATTTCGTTACTCCCAGGAAAGGGTCGTACTGAATGGAACCGCCATTGATGAAGACCCGCCCGTCGGACAGCACCAGCATGTCGTTACAGAACATGTCCCAGGCCACAGTGAACTGAGTGATGGTTCCTGCCGAGGGATCAAAGAGCAGCGCGCCCGAGTTGTTGGAGGGGCCATAAGGCGGCCCCGAAGGGCAACCGGACTGCGAGGGAGGACAGTTTCCCGAACCCGCGACTATCAGGATTTTCCCATTGTTGAGCATTGCCGCATGAACCGGGTTGATCGGCATCTGCGTCGACATCGTGCTCCACTGCCCCTGAACATTGACCTGAGCGATCGCTTCGGGATTCCCGGCGGCGAGAACAATAAATATAGATATAGATATGGAAAGGAAAAGTGCCGCGCCAGAAATGCCGCTCTTCAAAGGATTGTGTTTCAAGACGACCTCGCTCCTAGGCAGGTTGGTGCCGTGGGAATTACACAGCAAATCAGCGGGGGAGGTTCTGACGATCACGCAACGCCGCAGCGTGCGCTCGCTAGATAGACTTTCTCACACTATCCAACCGATCGGCGATTGTCAATCGATGTGCAAATATTTGTCGTCACACGTTACTTGCATTTCTACTGGAGCTTAGGGACAAAAAGAGTGCTGGAAGGGGGCACCGCTCCTTGGGAATAAATGATGCCACAAACGGCTCTTCCTGAACTTTTTGTCTAGGCAAAAGTTGATGCGGTCTTCGCTAGTCCGTCGGACGCTCGATCGGATACTATACACACCCTGGTAAATCATTCGTTTTAGCCCTCGAATCCAAGATGGCTGCTCGTTTCCTTCAGTTCGCGCGCGTGGCCTCTCGCCTGCTGCCGGTCCTGGTGATTTCTGCGCTTTGGTTATCCGTTATAAGGGCCTACTACATCGGTGAAATACGGGTCAGCGACGACAAGGTTCAACAAGGTCGCGAATTACCGCAAGATTCCGTCCTCGAGGACATAAAGGATTTCGATTTCCTGGTCGATCGCTGGCCCGCTAAACCGGAGTTGATCGACGCCGCATCGCGGCTGCTGGATGGCGACCTGCGGTTTGAGGGCTGTTCAACTCGCATAAGTATGCCTTTCCAGGCTCAGGATTTCGAGCGTGTTCCTCAAGTGTGTCAGTTGCCATTGGCAGGATTTTTCGCGCCGGACTTGCTGTTACGGGCATACGAGGCGAGCGGCCGCCCAGAGTTTCTCTCCGCTGCCGAGTCTTATATCGTCGCCGCACACAAGTACGAAGAGGCCGCCTGGTTTCCGCGAGCGCAACTGTGGAACGACCATACAGTTTCGGCGCGAATCGGGGTCCTGGCAAATTTCTGGCGCCTCTACCGGCATTCACCCACATACCAGGTTGAAGTCGCGCGACAGATCATGAGCATGGTGGCGCGGACCCAGGCGCTGTTGGCAAAGCCGGGTCTGTTCACCTCCGCCACCAACCATGGAATCATGCAAAATCTCGCGCTTTTGCACTCATCCCTGGCGTTTCCTGCGCTGCCTCACACCCAGGAGTATCAGCAACTGGCGCTGGCCAGGATAAATGACCAAATGAAGTTCTATGTTAGCGAGGAAGGCGTAATCCTGGAACACTCCGCCGGTTATCAGTCATTCGGAATGGCGCGGCTTGCCTGGGTATTCCGCTATCTCGACCTGATGGGACAGACTGCGCCTCCGGAATGGATTGAAAAATACGAGCGCGCCAAGAAATTTTATGCCGCCCTTCGGCGTCCAGACGGTTCTGTTCCCATTTACGGCGATACCGACGACAACCGCGATCCACTTGGTCCTCCCATCGCCATGTTTGACCCTGACCGACGTGCTCGGCGACTGACTTACCAGCCGGATTGGAAGCCAGTCGAAGCGGTGAGCGTGTATCCCGTATCAGGCTATTCCATCTGGTGGGACGGATTGAACACCCCGTCCAATATTGGAAATTTGAGCCAGACCGTTTTGACCTGGTCGAGTTTCGCCGGTCATGGACACAAGCACGCCGACGAAATGAGCTTGCTGTTCTGGGCGGGAGGACAGACCTGGTGGAGCAACATCGGTTATTGGCCTTACGAAAACCAGTGGAGAAGCACGATCGAATCCTGGCCCGGTTCCAACGCACCGCATCTGGAGGGCGAGAGTTCCGGCGCTCCCAGAACCGCGAACTTGATCTCGACAGCTTCGGGCGACAATCTGGCATTTCTCGAGTTGGAGCGGACCGGCGCTGACAGCTACATTGCGCGTCGTCAGGTGATTCACTGGAAGCCTGGCGTCTGGGTGGTCCTGGACAGCACTTCATGTAAAGCAGACAGTCGCAGCGCCACAACCTGGACGACGCCCTCGGATGTCCACTGGCAGCAACGCGCCGACGGCTCATTTCTGTTGAAAGGCGATCACTCCGGGCAGCAACTGGACTTGTTTATCCTGGGTTCGACGGGCACCGAAGAAAAGCTGCTCCGGGGGAGTGTTCATCCTTTTGCGGGCTGGCAAGTCGAAAGCGGAGCACCGACCCCGGCCTCTGCTTTGGTCGTCGAACAAACCGCACACAACTCCTGGGCGGCAGCGGTCTGGAGCTGGCAACCGTCCGGCAATGTTTCAGAGTTGACCGGACAGCCACAAATGACCAGCTGGGCGAACGCTGCAAATTGGGCATTACGATTACCAGGATCGGGCGGCGAAATCACTTTGCGCCGCCAGGGCGACAAGCTTCTCCTGCATTCTGATCGCGGAACCGACACGACACTTGAACTGCGGGCACCGCCCGATATCGATTCTCAACTCGCGGAACTTAACCGCGATTTCGCCTCGTCCGCCGCGCGGTATCCTCGTTTTTATGAGAACACTGCAAAGCGATGGAAAGTCACCTACCTGCTGATCGGGATATTCGTGTTGCAGGAATTCTTCTTCTACTTATACAAACGTGGCCAGTGGCCGCATTTAAGAACTCTCAGATTGTTGAGTGTAATTGCCTGGATCGTGGGTGGGATCTGGGTGGTCGGTTTTTACTTTTGAATCAAATCATCAGGAGCGCGTGTTTCAACTCAACGGATCCACGCCGCTGAAGGCCGGGGCGGCCTTGGGCCTCGTCTGATCAGATTTGGTTTCTTCCACCAAACTCTTTTTCTTCCGCGTTCCAAAGTCGGAAGTCAACCCTCCCGTCTCATCTTCAGAAATTCGCCGCAAGCCTGCTACCGTTGTTTCATCGCCCGATCTGGCCGGACGTTGGGCTTCATATCGATCGGGCGAATATGTGGGTGCGCTGGATCCTTTCAACCGCGGTGCGCCAGCCTGAGTCAAGGTCATGAACAGCAGCTCGAGACGGCTGGACACACCCAGTTTGTCATACACCCGGAAAAGATAATTCTTCACGGTATGCTGGCTCAGGCCCAAGCGCTCGGCAATTTCACGATTGGTCAGTCCTTCCGCCAGGCTGCGGACGACATCCGTCTCGCGTTTCGAAAGAAGGCTTAGACCGTTGGCGTCCACCGCGCGCAGAGTCGGAGAAGTTGCCAGCGCTTCCACGGCAAATGTCATCTGTTCGCTATTGGCCCAGATCTGTCCGGCACTGACGCTGCGAATGCACTTGGAGAGAGTTTCAAGGGAATCGTTTCGGCTGAATATTCCACGAGCTCCGGCGCGGAATGCCTGGAGCACGGTTTCGCGCTTGGACGAATCCAGCAGCATGATCGCTAGCACACCGGAATCAGCCGCGCGCAATTGCCGCAACAGTTCGAATCCACGCATTGGTTCCTCGTCGAGATTCGAACTCAGCACCGACACGTCCACCTTGTGCAGTTTTACGGCCTCGACGAAATCCCTGGATCGAACCGGCGGGCTGATCACTTCCAGTAGGGAATCCCGCCGCAGCGCCTCGGCCAACAGCTGGGTATGAATGCGGGTGTCGTCCGCAACCAGGACGCGAATGATGTCGCCGCCCGCACTGTGATTGGATTGCATGGTTCCTTCGAATCTTAATTTGGCCATGACCACGACTCATGATTCAACGTGCGGACGTAGAGAACAAATACTTCGAACAGGGAATTCCTTCTCTGAGATAAGGGGAGGTATCAGGTGCGGAGAAGACGATGCAAACACAGCCAAAGCCACCGCCGCATGTACAGGATGAATTTTAGCCCAGGCTGACGAAATCGTGCAACGACAGAGTTGAAGCACTTTGCAACATTGCATGAGCTTTCCTGCCGGATAGCTCACAATGAGACTGCGAAGATGACCCGATACGACCCGGCGGGGTCCGTACTGGTCAGAAAAAAATGGCTTGTCCCGATTGTAACTGTGTTGTTACAAATGGGTTACATCCACATCTATCATTCCCGAAAAGGAAGCAGGGTACGCGGGAGTTCTGCCTCGTCAGCGACTCATATTTCTAGTACCGAATGGCCTAGTTACTAGAGTACATATACTCTAGTGACAGGAGACTATCGTGATGGAGTGAACGTACCTCTTGCAGCCTTTTGCATGGGGCTGTAATCTCAGTCAGTCGGAAGCAGACAGTTTGTTCAGTACTCTCCCCCCTGTGTTGCCCCAGTTCCAAGACAATCTATTGCACTGCCAGGGTCATGTTGTCGATGTGACTCAGAGGGCGAAGCTATCCATACGTTGCATCAAATCTGCGAAGCTCCGAGTGCGAGTGCAATGATGAACGAAGAACCGGCAAACTGGTATGCCGTGCAAACCCGGGCGCGCAATGAGAAAGCAATCTCTGAGCGGCTTCAGGAACAGGGCCTGACTACTTTTCTACCTCTGGTGACGGAAGTCCGCCGCTGGAGCGACCGCAAGAAGAAAGTAGAACTGCCGCTTTTCAGTTGTTACGTGTTCGTGCGGCTCGTGGCCAGCAACAATGACGAGCGCATGCGCGTCTATCGCACCAACGGAGTGTTCCGCATTATCAGCACCCGCGGCGAATTGACGCCGATTCCGGACGAGCAGATTGAAGCCCTGCGCACCGTGGTGTCCCAGCAGATTCCGTGGGAAGAGCATCCCTTTCTGAAAGTGGGACAACGCGTGCGAATCCGTGGCGGCTCTCTTGAAGGTGTGGAAGGCGTACTGCTCTCCCACAGCGGCGACCGTACTCTTATTATTTCTGTCGATGCCATCCAGCGATCCCTGGCGGTACGGGTCGAAGGATACGAAGTCGAAGCGCTATAACCCCCTGCGGCGCTGAAAAGTTGTGTTGTGAGAAATTCCCCCTTTGACCGAATCGAATAAAGACTCCATGGAATCCACACAAATTTTACTGGTGAGCAAAGAGCGGTCGGCTCTCGATCTGTCTTGGACCCGAGGGCAAACTCAGGGCTGGCAGTGGGAAACCGCCAGCAGCGGGTGGGAGGCCCTGGAGCGAGTCAAGGTCGGGCCGGGACCGGATTTGATTCTGCTCGATCTCATGGATGGCGACTCCGACGGCCTGCATACCCTGCGTTGGTTGCGCCGTGTCCGTCCGGATCTTCCCGTATTGGTGCTGGCGGCCAGCGACGACTCCCGGCAGAAGCTCGAAGCGATCCGACTGGGGGCGCGAGATTACTTGGTCCGTCCGTTGCAGGCCGAGCAATTGGAAAGCGCGATCCGGCGCTCTCTTTTTCATTACGCCGACGGCTCCGAGAGCGAAATCCTCGCTGACGAAATTGAACAGCTGGGAGACGACATGTTCTTCGTCGCCGCCAGCCCGACCATGCGCAAACTGAGGGCCCAGGCAGAACTGCTCGCCCAGGTGAGCGCGCCGGTATTCATTCAGGGAGAGAACGGCAGCGGCAAGGACCTCGCGGCTTGTCTTATACACAAGTTGTCGGTTCGCTCCGGCTTTCGCTTCCTCAAATTGAATTGTGCATCGCTGCCCGGCGACGTGCTCGAGGGCGAACTTTTCGGAACGGTCACGGGAAAGGGCAAGACCAAGCCCGGCAAACTCGAACTGTGTCAGCGCGGCACTTTGTTTCTGGACGAGATCACCGAAATGCCGCTGAGCTTACAGACCAAGCTCCTGAATGTTTTGCGCGATGGATACTTTTCCCGGCCCGGCCCTGGAAACCCGGTTGAGATGGACGCCCGCATATTGGCCTCGGCCCAGATCAATGCGGAACAGGCCATTGCCGAGCGCAGGTTGCGCGAAGATCTTTACTACCGGTTGAGCGCCTTCACAGTGCACGTTCCCGCTTTGCGGCAGCGCAAGGAAGAGATTCCGCTTTTGCTTGGCCACTTCATGAATCAGATGGCGAGACGGTACGGCATGCCGGCGCGCATTTTTTCTCCCGCCGTGCTGGATGCCTGCCAGAGTCACTCCTGGCCGGGAAATCTCAAGGAACTGGAGAAATTCGTAAAGCGTTATCTGGTCATGGGAGATGAGGCAACCGGCATCGAGGGTGTCCATCCCGACGGCAATTCATCTTTCTGGAACTCGTACGTGCCGCAACCTCCGGAGAAGTCCGCATGGATGGTCGCATCGTCCGAGCCCCAGCCCGGTATCTCCGGATTGAAGTCACTGGTCCAGAGCGTAAAAGGAGAGGCGGAACGAAGCGCCATCGCCACCGCGCTCGAGCAGGCCCGCTGGAACCGTAAAGCGGCGGCCCGCCTTCTGAAGGTGAGCTACCGGACGCTGCTCTACAAGATCGAGCAGTATCACATGAGTCCGCCTGGCGATTTGTCCGGCTACGGAAACGGGGCCGTGCGGGAGCGCAATCTGCTGGTGAAGGCCAGGTAACGCAACGCATCGGAGGAGCATCCAGTTAAAGAAGGTTTTCAGGGAACGCAAGGCTTTAAAGAGAATAAGGATTTAAAAAAAAACGCGCTTCTCGTTTGAAGAGTTTGGCCGATGTCAGGGCCTGGGAAGTGATCGGCATCCGGCGAAACCGGATTGAAAAGTTCGAGCGATAACCGTCGTAAGCGACACTGAGGCAATCATGCAGCGATCTTATATGCGGCCATCTTTAAATTTAAAAATTCGCGACCTTATTCTGACTCCACTGATGCTGGCTTTGCTTATGACCTTGACCTTGTCAGGCAACAGCCGGGCTCAGGCGCAAAATAAGTCACAGGCTCCGGAGCAGGCGAATCCGGTCAGCCTGGCCAAGTCTCTCAGCACCACCGAGCCGGTTGTTCCGGGGAACAAGAGTCCTTCGGTTCCGGTGGTTGGAGTCGGCGACTTGCTCAAGGTCAGCGTTCTCGGCGCACCTGATTCCGATCAGGAAGTACGCGTCGGCGCCGACGGTACCGTCGTGCTGAATTTCATCGGAGCCGTTCCGATAGCCGGACAGACGACGGCGGAGGCCCAGACGGCGATTGCCAAGAAATTGGTCGCGGGCGGCTTCTTCACCGAACCTCAGGTCTCTGTTTTCACCAAGGAATACGCTACGCAGGGCGTTTCAGTGATGGGCGAGGTACAGAGGCCGGGTGTCTATCCGGTGCTGGGCGCACGACAGCTTTTTGACGTGCTGTCCCTGGCTGGAGGCACCACGCCCAAGGCCGGAAAGCTGATCAGCATCACCCACCGCGATACACCGCAGGCCCCGACCAGCGTGTCGCTGTCGAACGATGCCAGCGAGTCGGTCCAAAGCAACGTCGACATTTATCCCGGAGACACGATCGTAGTTTCCAAGGCCGGTCTCGTCTACGTGGTAGGGGATGTGCACCGACCGAGTGGCGTGCCCATGGACAACACCACCATGACCGTCCTCCAGGCCATTGCGATGGCCGAAGGCACGAACACCACGGCTGCCTTGAACAAAGCCAAGTTGATTCGAAGATCGAGCGGCGTGCCTCAGGAGATTCCATTACCGCTGAAGGACATGCTGGCTTCGAAGGCTCCTGATGTACGTCTCCAGGCTGAAGACATTGTTTTCGTTCCCAGCAGCACCGCCAAGAAGGCGGGGGTCCGAACCCTGGAAGCCATCATTCAAACCGCGACCGGGGTTGCCATGTACGGGGCCCGGCCGTAGAGCAAAACAGAATTTGCAAGCGAGAGGTTTTCTGAAGTTCAAATACGGTGGTCCGGGAATTCGTAAGAACGGGCCATCGATAACCCTTAACCAGGAAAATACCAGTTCCCAACTACGAAGCCGGATTCTGACGGCATCTAAGGCGGGCGGAGGCAGGGCGTGAGCAGAAACTTTGAACTGATGCAGCAGGCGGGTAAAGATGTGGCACGGACGCCGGTAGGCGTTAGCGTGCGGCTGGCCGATCGACGGTCTTCACACGTCGAGTTGCCGGCTGGCCCGGCGGACAGCAGCGCATCCGATTGGCAACGCGCGCTGGACGTTCTGCGCAAGCACTGGAGATTTTCTGCGATGTTCGCGGTGGCCGTGATGGCGACTGTTACCGCCGTCACCTTTCTGACTACGCCTACCTACGAAGCGACTGCCCGCATTGAAATCGATCCCCCCGGCGAAGTATTTTCGCTCGAAGGCGGAGCGGGAACGAGCGACGTCGAATATCTCGAAACCGAAGCCCAGGTGCTACAGACCGACAACCTCGCCATCGACGTCATCCAGAAGATGCGTCTTGACCAGAACCCTGAACTGGTCGGGAACAATGCGGGAAAAGCGGCGGCCGAATCGCTTCCTAGCGCGGACGGACAGCAGTTGAGCGCGGCGGAAAAGATCGCGCTGGGTAATTTCCGGGCCCGGCTCAAGGTGAAAAGAGACGCAGCCAGCCGTCTGATTCAGGTTGGTTTTTCCGGCCACAACCCTGAGTTTGCGGCCCAGGTCACCAATACCGTGGTGCAGACCTTTATCGAGGACACATTCCAGACCCGGCACAACGCCATCATGAAGTCTTCGGAATGGCTGTCTCGGCAGCTCGACGACATTCGCGCCAAGATGGAAACCTCGAGCAAGGCCCTGGCCGACTATCAGGCCGCGGTCGGCATCGCCGACGTGGATGGTGACAAGAGCACCTATACCGAACACATGGGTGAACTCAGCCGCCAGTACACGACGGCCGAATCCGACCGGATACAGATTCAGGCGTTGCTGAAGAATATGCAGAACGGGGATCCGGATTCACTCCCTGAAGTTCGCAACAACCCGGTAGTGCAGACCCTGAGCTCGAGAATGGCGGAAGTGCGCGGCGAATTGGCCCAGGCCGGCGTGGTCTATGGCAAAAATCATCCCACGACGAAGAAGCTGCAGAGCCAGGCGGATGAATTGCAGAACCAGCTGAACGGGCAAAAGAGAGCGATCGTAAATTCGCTCAAAGCCAGCTATGCCGCAGCCCAGGCGCGCGAAAGCCTGATGTCCGCGGAGATGAAAGGTACCACTAAGGAAATGGGCCAGATGGCCCGCTACACCGCCCTCAAGAAGGAAGTCCAGACTGAGGTTGAGTTGTACAACTCGTTGTACGCGAAGATCAAGGAAGCCGGAATCGCGGCAGCCTCGAAGTCGGCCAACATTCGCGTGGTAGATGCGGCGCGCGCTCCCGAAACTCCGACCAGTCCCCGGCGGGTGTTAAACCTCTCCGTTGGATTTCTCGCAGCCCTGCTTGGCGGCGTGATGCTGGCTTTCCTGTGCGAAGAGCTGGACAACAAGCTGCATTCACCCGAAGACATCCGGCGCTGGATTGGGAATTCGAATGTTTCAATCATCCCGGTCATCGGCGAGGGGGCGCGCGGCGAGGAGCGTCTCACCTGGCCGCAGCGCATGGCTGGACTTTTGCCTAGCTCGACCACCACGGAAGAGCCGCAGACCAATACGTTCTTTCTGGAGCGTCCGAATTCACCGGAAGGGGAAGCGGTGCAGGCCTTGTACGCTTCGATCATGTTGTCGGGGCCCGGACAAGCTCCGCGCGCTCTGCTGATCGGTTCGTCTTTCCCGGGAGAAGGCAAGACCACAGTCGCGCTGAACCTTTCTTATGCGCTGGCCAAGCAGGGCAAGACCTGCCTGGTGGATGCGGACCTGCGCAAAGGCCGGCTGGCGCGTGCCTTCAGCCTGAACGCTACTCAGGGCCTGGGTGACGTTCTGACCGAATCCACGACGCTCGATCACGCATTGCTTGAAGTTCCCGGACTGAGCAATCTGTCGATTCTGCCGGCGGGAACCCTGACCGGAAACGCCGGTCAGTTGCTCTGCTCTGAAACCATGCAACGGGTGTTGCAGGAATTGCGGCAGCGCTTCCAGTTTGTAGTCATTGATTCCGCTCCCATCCTTCCGTTCGTGGATGGACGGGTATTATCTACTCTGGTCGATGCGGTGATTCTGGTAGGACGGTCGGGAATTACGACTCGTCAGGCCATGCAACGCAGCGTGGAATTGCTCTCTGAAATTCATGGAGCGCCCATTCTTCAGGTCGTGCTCAATGCGGCCAACCAGAACGCCACGGATTACAGCCACTACGGATACGGTTACACGTACGGTCCGGCGCCAAATTCAAAGTAGTTGGTTGCTTGAATAGTTCACGATTTGCCCTCCCCCCCAAGAATTGAGTTCGGGATCGCTTGTTTTCCATCGGCCCGTTCTGAATTTCCGAGCCCTGCGAAAGGCAATCCGGCATGAGTAAGCTTGGAGGACCGAATATGTCCACCGCAACAATTGAGACCGCCCGGTCGATGAGTAAGAGTAAGCCGGCCGTTAACGACTTTATGAAGTACCGCACTTCGCTTATTTTCGTTTCGCAAGCCTGCCTTGTGATCGTGACGTACTACGCCAGTTTTCTGCTGCGGCTCGATGCCAACCTTGACGCCGCCAATCGAAGCTTGTTTTGGCACACCCTGCCGCTGGTATTGGTGGTCAAGCTGGTGCTTTCCTACCGCTTTGGCCTGCTCCATGGCTGGTGGCGGTATGTGGGCATGAGCGATCTGGTGGACATCAGCAAGGCTTCGTTTGTCAGCTCCTGCATCCTGTTTTGCGTGATTCAGGGCATCATGAGGCCGGACGGGTTTCCTCGTTCGGTTATTCCCATCGACCTGGTACTGACCATCATGGTGGTGGGCGGAGCACGGTTCGCGGTGCGCGCCTATACCGAGCGTGCGCGCAGTTACGGCTCGCAGCGCGATACCCTGATCATCGGCGCAGGCATGGCGGGCAGCGCTATCATGCGCGAATTGAAGCAGAATCCGAATTCGAATTACAACGCCATCGGCTTCGTGGACGACGATCCCAGCAAGAAGGGCATGAAGATCAACGGAGCGAAAGTGCTGGGCAACACCGACCAGCTGAACGAACTGATTGCCAAGCACGGCGTCGAGTGCGTTCTTATCGCTATTCCGTCGGCGCAAGGGCCGGAGATTGCCCAGATCGTGCGCAAAGTGCGCGAGTGCAGGGTGGAATTCAAAATCCTGCCGACCATCAGCGACCTCATCGACAAGCCGTCTACGGCGGTCAACCAGGTGCGCAAATTGCGCCTGGAAGATCTTTTGAATCGCCGTCCGGTGCAGCTTGATTTCGCGCACATTACGGCGAAACTGACGGGCAAGACCGTGATGGTGACGGGCGCGGGGGGATCGATCGGCTCCGAGTTGGTTCGCCAGCTCTCCCGGGTGAATCCACGTCAGCTGGTCCTGTTCGAGCGCTCGGAAAACGATCTGTTCAAGCTGTGCACCGAACTCAGCAATGTCTTCCCCAATCTGAACTATGTCCCTATCGTGGGCGACATTCTGGATGTGGCCTTGTTGCGCGAAGTATTTTCTACGTATCGGCCGCACTCGGTATTTCATGCGGCAGCCTACAAGCACGTGCCCATGATGGAACGGAACTGCTTCCAGGCGGTCACCAACAATGTGTTTGGCACATATAACGTGGCCATGATGGCGCGGCAGCATCAGTGCGAAGATTTCGTTCTGATCTCCTCCGACAAGGCGGTCAATCCCACCAACATCATGGGAGTCACTAAGCGGATTGCCGAACTCACGATTCTGGGTCTGCGCCACAGCAACACGCATTTCCTGGCCGTCCGCTTCGGCAACGTGCTGGGCAGCAACGGCAGTGTGGTGCCGATCTTCGAGCAGCAGATTGCCAAGGGCGGCCCGGTAACGGTTACCGACCCCGACGCCCGCAGATACTTCATGACTATCCCGGAGGCCGTTCAGTTGGTGTTACAGGCCTCCACCATGGGCAAGGGCGGAGAGATTTTCGTGCTCGATATGGGCGAACCGGTCAAGATTCTCGACCTGGTCGATAACCTGATCCGGTTGTCCGGACTGGAGCCCGAGCGCGATATCAAGATTGAATTCATCGGTCTGCGTCCGGGAGAAAAGTTATTCGAGGAACTGCAACTCGAAGGGGAAGGGATCAAGCCCACTTCCCACGAAAAGATCCGCATCCTCGAAGGCGCGAACATCACCTTCGAGCAGGTGTCGAATTTTCTCGAGGAGCTGACTCTGCTGGTTGAGTCGAAGAACGTTCACGGCCTGGTCAGCAAACTGGTCCAGATCGTTCCGGAATACATGCCGAGCGACGAAATCAATGCGCTCTGCAACGTCGATCGTCATGACAAGGCGCTGACTTACCGGCGGGCCCGCAGCGGACTGCTGGCGGTGGCGCAATCGCAATCCGGATCGGCGAATCTTGATCTGGCCGGTTGATTTTGCCTTCCGCTGAACTTTCGCTCAGCCAGGACGTCCGTCGCGTCCGCTTCTATGCGGCCGGTTGAGATGGCCGGCTCAATTCGGTTTCGAAGAGCAATGCTTTAGAAGTAAGCTTCGACCCGCAGCTGCTTCCTCCAGCACTGTCCCCCGAAATTCCCGACGATCTAGCGCCGTACAGCCCCTCTCCCGCCCAAATTTTTTTCAAGGTGCATTCCAAAAATCACTATGACTGACAATAGCTATATACCCTTTCATCGTCCTTCGATCGGCAAAGAAGAAATGGATGCCGTGCAACAGGTCCTGGCTTCCGGTTGGCTGACTACGGGGCCAGTGACCATGGAGTTCGAAAAGCAGTTTGCCGCCTACGTCGGCTGCAAGCACGCATTGGCCGTGACCTCGTGCACCGCCGCGCTTCAACTTGCGCTGGACGCAATCGGATTGAAGGAAGGCGATGAAGTGCTGGTGCCTTCCTGCACCTTTACCGCGACTGCAGAGGTCGTGACATATTTCGGAGCGCGTCCGGTGTTGTGCGACAGCCTGCCCGGCGGTTTCAACATCGACCCCGCGGATGCCGAGCGCCGCGTGACCTCGCGTACGCGAGCCATCATCCCGGTCCACCTTGCGGGCGAGCCCTGCGACATGGACGCGATTCAGGCCGTGGCGAATCGCCACAATCTGCGGGTCATCGAAGACGCTGCGCACACTTTGCCCGCATCGTATCGTGGCAAGCAGGTGGGAACGATTTCCGAAATGACGGCGTTCAGCTTTTACACCACCAAGACCATCACTACTGGTGAAGGCGGCATGCTGGTGACTGACGATGACAACTACGCCGAACGCATTGGCCTGATGCGCCTGCACGGCATTGGACGCGATGCCTGGAAGCGCTACTCGAAGGCCGGTTCATGGTTCTATGAAGTGCGGGAGGCGGGTTACAAAATGAACCTGCCCGACTTGCTCTCGGCCCTGGGCGTGGAGCAACTGAAAAAGGCCAACAGGTTCTGGGAACAGCGCCGCGAGATTGCGGCCTACTATCAAAAGGAGCTGGGCAAAATCGAAGAACTCGACATGCCTCCCGGCGACTCGAAAGACGTCGAACATTCCTGGCATCTTTTCATTCTGCGGCTTCGTTCCGATTTATTGAACATCAGCCGGGACCAGTTCATCGAAGAACTGAAAGATGCCGGCATCGGCACCAGCGTGCATTTCATTCCGCTGCACCGCCATCCTTACTACGTGCGCGAGTTTGGCGCACGGGCGGAAGACTTTCCCCAGGCAGAGGCGAATTACGTACGATCCCTCTCCATTCCAATCTTTCCGGACATGACCATGGCCCAGCAAAAGCGAGTGGTGGACAGCGTGGTGGGTGTGGTCGAGAAGAGCCGGAAACGTACCGCGGTGGTGGTAGGCTGACCATGGATTCAAAACCGGTCCTTAGCGGAGCGGCCTCGTTGGCATCGCTGGAACCCACTATCAACCTGTACACGTGGAGCCGGTCCGCGGGTAAACGTGTGTTCGATATGGTATTCGCCGGGTTTTGTTTGCTGCTGACCTGGCCCTTGATGTTGCTGGCCGCTCTATTGATTAAATGCACGTCACCGGGGCCAGTTTTCTTTCGCCAGATAAGATCAGGACAGGATGGCAAACCCTTCGAGCTGCTGAAATTCCGCAGCATGACGCATGGCCGGCGGAGCGCTGGTCCGGGCGTGACGCGGCAGGGAGATTCCAGGATTTTCCCCGCCGGGCGCTGGTTGCGAAAATGGAAAGTGGACGAACTGCCGCAATTCATCAATGTGGTTCGCGGCGAGATGAGCCTGGTTGGACCGCGTCCTGATCTGCCGGAATATCTGGATCTGTTGAGCCAGGACCAGCGCGAAGTTCTGCTGCTTCGTCCGGGAATCACCGGGGCCGCCACGATCAAGTTTCGCAATGAAGAAGAGCTGCTGGCGCAAGTCCCGGCGGACGAACTGCAACAATTTTATGTCTATCGCGTGCTTCCGGAAAAAGTGCGGATCGACATGGACTATGCTCGCCATGCGAGTTTTTCCGGGGATCTTAAGATTTTGCTGAGTACGGTGGCAACTATCCTGTCGTGAACGTGATGTTTGGGTTTAGAAATTGAGTCGGTCCGAAAACATGCATTGGGTCAGGAGTCAAAAATTCGGTTGGTCACGTCGGCTGGGATGGGTCGCGCTGCTGATTGGCGCCGCTGTCTTCATAGGGTGGAACATTGCCCATGAGAAGTGGTTGTTGCTGGCAGTGGTAGGCTCGATTCCTTTTCTGGCACTCTGGCCGGTGCCGCTGGCCCTAGGGGCTTTTGTGATTCTGGTGCCGTTCGACGTGGTGGCGGTGGTTGGCAAAGGCGAGGGCGGCGCTGCTTTAACTTTTTTCGCGGGTGGCCTGGCGGCTTGCGTGCTCCTGGTCACCGGATATCTGCGCCGGCGGCTGGAGCGTCCGGCGGCGACGGCGCTGTGGTGGTCTTTGTTCGTAGCCTGGGGCGCGTTGTCGTCGCTTTGGGCCATCGATCCGAATCTGGCCATTGGGGCCTTGCCCACGGTACTTGGGACACTGTTCCTTTATCTGGTTGCATCTTCGGTACGAATCACCGGAGAGGAATTCGATTGGGTGGTGCTGGCCATCGTTGTAGGCGGGTGTGCGGCGGCCGCATACTCGGTTTCCCAACACGCTTCAGGCGTTTTCTATCGCGCAAGTATGGAAGGCCGCGGCTCTTTGATGGTGGGTGACAAGCAGACCGATCCGAACGTCTTCGCTGCCAGCCTTTTCCTTCCGCTGTCCTTGGCGGTGGGTAGTTTCTTAGGGTCCCGAGGATGGCATCGCATCCTGTATTTGGCCATGGGTGGACTTATTGCTGTGGCCGTCGTCATGACCATGTCCCGGGGCGCAATGCTCGGTTTGGCAGTTATGACGTTTGTCTATATTCGGAAGATCGGATTCGACCGGCGTGTTCTCATCCCGATTGCGATTATCATGCTGTCGATGATCGCGTTGCCGAACACCTTCCTCGGCAGATTGCAGAATGCTGAATCGAGTGGAGGCGCGGGCCGGATCTACATATGGGAAGTCGGCGTTGCTGCGCTTAAACATTACGGCCTGTTCGGCGCTGGTTTGCACAATTTCGGAGAGGCTTACATAAAATACGTGGGTGAGGGCAGTCGAATCTATTCGTTTAACTCCGCCGACGCACACAACGACTATCTGCTGATCGCGGTCGAGCTTGGACTCGTCGGAATCGGTTTACTTGGCATGGCCGTGACTACGGCAATACGGGCCGGCCGCAAACTTCAGGATCGCCTGAATCAGCAACTGGCCCATTCCACGATCCCATATGAAGCGGCCGCCTTAGCCATGCTCACGTCCTGCTTCTTTGTCGGGATGCTGTGGCGAAAAGCATTCTGGTTGATCTGGATGATGTATGCGCTGCTAATGCGGCTGCCCAAAGAAAAAGATCAGGCCATTCCCTCGAGTGCGACCAGCCACGCTGGCCTCCCGATGGATGCGCTGCGGGTTCCATTGCGCGGATTCGCCCGACGCGACGTTCCAACGAAGTTGTACTAGGCACGAAACCCCGGCATTCCACGTGTTTCGATGAGTTCGAACTTGAAAGTATTGCTTAACCACTGCTTCGTTTTTCCTGACAGGCCGAATGCCCGTGAGAGTTGAGTCCCGCGAAAATCCGAGCGCAGCCCAAACCCCCGAGGCTCCAGCAATACCGGCCAAAATCCCTGCGGTTTCGGTCATCATTCCCATGAGGAATGAAGAGCACCATATTGTCGGGTGCTTACAGTCGCTCCTGGAACAGACCTATCCTGCGGAAGGCTACGAACTCATCGTGGTGGATGGCGAGTCCACCGATCGTTCGGTGGAGTTGGTACGCCAGTTGAGCCAGGCCAGGCCCCAGGTCAGGGTATTGTCGAATCCGGCTGCCATTGTTCCGAGCTCGATGAATCTGGGGATACGCGACGCCAGGGGAGAAATCATCGTGCGCGCCGACGCTCACACCCTCTACCCGTCGAACTACATCGAAAACTGCGTGCACTATCTCGAGACCACGGGCGCGGAAAACGTTGGCGGACCCGTGATTACAGTGGCGGCAAACCAGAGCGTGAGCGCCCGGTTGGTGGCTGCAATTTTGAGCAACCGCTTTGGCGTAGGGAATTCGCAATTCCGCACCAGCATGTACGAAGGCTATGTGGACACCGTGCCATTCGGAACGTTCCGCAAGCAGCTTTTTACCCGTGTCGGATTCTTTGACGAATCGCTGGTACGCAACCAAGACAACGAATTGAATGCGCGGATTCGAAATGCGGGTGGCAAAATTTATCAGACGCCGGCACTGAGTACGCAATATTTTCCCCCCGCTACGTTTGGCAAGCTCATTCGCTCGACCTACAAGAACAGCCAGTGGCATCTGTTCACCATGAGGCAAACGGATTCGGCATTGGGGTTGCGGCACGTTTTGCCGGCCTTTTTCCTGTGTGGTCTCGCCGGATTAAGTGGTCTGTCGTGGTTCAGCATCACGGCTCGCATCGTCCTCGGATTGTTTCTGACCATCTATCTGGTGGCTGGCGCCTACTTTTCTGTGCGCGCGCCCCGGACCGTGCCCTGGTCCGTGAAAGCCTTGATGCCGTTTGCGTTTCTGCTCTTTCACCTGACATATGGATTGGGCGTGATAAGCGGCTTGAGATTTGCTTTCCGAACACCCGACGCCGTTCCGATCCGGCCGTAATCGGCTCCCGGTGCGTATGCGAGTAGAAGATCAAATTCAAACCGAAGAGAGCAGCATGGCGAAGTCCCGCGGCGGACCTGCGTCCCCGTCCGTCGTGATAGTGGATGCGTCATGTTTTTCGCTGCCTTACGACTATAGTTTGTGCGAGGCCCTGGCAGGCCGCGGCTGTGACGTGACGCTGGTGCGCAGCGAGTTCGTCCACACCCCCTGGCAGGCGAATTCCTTCGCGGTCAGAAATCACTTTTACGAGCGCAGTCACGCCCGCCGCGCCCGCGGGCCATTGTGGAAACTGGGTAAGCTGGCAGAGCATAACCGCGACATGGCGAGACTGGTGACGGAATGCGAAAAGCAGAAGCCCGGCATCATTCATTTCCAATGGCTGCCGGTCCCTATCGTCGATGCCAGATACTTGCCAAAACTGCGGCGCATCGCGCCACTGGTATTGACGCTGCATAACACGACCGCCTTTCATGGCTCGCTGGCCCAGCGGTTGCATCAGGGAGCCGGGTTCAGCTCGATTTTTCAGCATCTGAGCGGCCTAATCGTGCATACCGAATTCAGCAAGAAAACGGTGATCGAACGCGGGTGGCTGCCGGCGGAAAAAATACACGTCATCCCTCACGGTGTCCTTGAGTATTATCGGTCGCTTCCTTCGCAACCTTTGTCCTCCATATCGCCGCTTGGATCCGAGGCGAAATCGACGGAGCCGACTGTACTCTTTTTCGGACAGATTGAGGCTTACAAGGGAGTTGATTTGCTGCTTCGCGCCTTTGCCGGCTTGCCAACGCGAGTGCGGGAAAATAGCCGGATTTGTATCGCGGGAAAGCCCGGACGGGAGATGCCAGGGTTGAGAGAACTGGCCCGCTCGCTGAAAATTGACCACCGGATCAACTGGATTCTACGATTTGTCGGCGAAGAGGAAGTTCCGGGACTTTTTGCTTCCGCAGACGTGGTGGCGCTTCCTTATCGCAAGATCGATCAAAGCGGGGTGTTGATGACCGCCATCGGATTCGACAAACCGATCATCGCCTCCCGCGTCGGCGGACTGGCAGAAACCATACAAGACAACGTGCATGGGCGATTGTTCCCGGCGGGTGACGTGCCGGCTCTGAGCGCTGCCCTCGAGGACATGCTGGGCCAGCCGGAGCGCCGCCGCCACATGGAGCAGGCGGTAAAAAAACTGCGCGAGAGTCTTTCCTGGGAGAAAAGCGCCGAGCGCACTTTCGCAGTGTATGAACAGTTGCTGTCCGGCACATAGGATGAATCCGCCAACTCATATGCGAAGACTTTTGCTTATCACGTTTCACTATCCCCCACGGCACACGATTGGATCGATTCGGCCGGGTGCCCTGGCAAAATATCTGCCCCAGTTCGGCTGGGAGGTAGTGGTGGTGACGCCGGAAGGGCCGAAAGGGCCGCGGCCGTCAGCGCGAGTCGTGGAAACTGGTTATGAGGACGCGCTGGAGAACTTGAAGAGAAAAATTCCCGGCCTGGATCCGCAGAAGGCGCTGCAATCGCAGTTGAAGGTTCGCGAGACTACCAAGCCACGGGAGAAACACTTTCTTGGTGAAGTGGTGGCCCATGCCAAATCGTGGCTGGTTTATCCCGAGACTGAAAAGGGATGGACGCCCTTTGCCCTG
Organism: Terriglobia bacterium; assembly: GCA_963795245.1. Classification (GTDB taxonomy): domain Bacteria; phylum Acidobacteriota; class Terriglobia; order Terriglobales; family Acidobacteriaceae; genus JAIQFF01. The sequence continues at coordinate 727,218 of CAWCHA010000005.1, forward strand.
GATGCGATCGAAAAGATCGACTTTCCTGTCGATGCCATTCTGAGCACGGCGCCCCCGATTGCGACCCATGTGATTGCCCGGGAGGCGAAGCGTAAATTCGGATGTCCATGGATCGCGGACTTCCGTGATTTGTGGGCGACGAATCTGGACAATCCTCACGACGCGGTTTTGCGTCTCCGGGATCGCCGACTGGAAAAGAAGTGCCTGCGTTCGGCAGATGCGCTGGTCACGGTGTCCCGTCCGTGGGCTGATCGGTTGCAGCACCTGTATCCCGAAAAACAAGTTCATGTGATCACCAATGGTTTTGATCCGGATGACTTTGCCGGCTTCTCTACTTCCCGGAGCAAGCATTTTTCGATTTCTTACACCGGCCAGCTCTATGCGGGTCGACGCGATCCCAGCGTGCTCTTCGAGGTGATTCACGAACTGGTGGCGGAATCGATCATGGATCGAGAGCAGTTGCGAATAAACTTTTTTGGCCCGATTGAGCCCTGGGTGCAGCCTCTGATTGAGCGCTACGAATTGCAGGGAGTGGTCGAGTTGCATGGTGTCATTTCGCGGAACGAAGCCCTGCAACGCCAGCAGGAGTCGCAGATTCTCCTGCTGCTGGGTTGGGCCAACCCACAGGAGACGGGACAGCATACCGGCAAGTTGTTCGAGTACTTTGGGGCGCGACGTCCAATACTGGCGGTGGGAGGCGTGCCGGGCGTGCTTACCGAAACGCTCGAGGAAACCGGCACTGGAATCCACGCGCTTTCCAAGCCGCAGCTGCGGGAATGGCTGATTCGCGCGTACGCGGAATTCCGGGAACGAGGAGAAGTGCCCTTCCGGGGTTCCGACGACGCCATCAAGAAATATACTCATCAGGCTATGGCGCGGAGCTTTTCCGGGCTGCTGGATGCGCATTGCCCGCTGGATTCAGGCGCACGCACGGTGGAATCAGCCGCAATGTTCACGGGTGTAGGCAGCGGTTCCGGCGGCTGACGGGTTCCCGCGTGTTCGCAGGCGCGGAGTGAAGATCTCGAAGCTGCTGGCCTTCCGTCACGACGATATGTACTTCTGGTATCTGGGCGTATGACGGCCAGGGAGAGCAGTATGGAGATACGCCGCAACCCGGGCACCAATGAGTGGTAACTGGTGGTCGAGTTTGCAGCTGACCAGACATCGCTCTGGAATCCCCCGCTGCTACCGACCTCGGCACAGCGACAAGAGGTTTTTTCTTGACATCGATTCTCGTAAAGCCGCTCAAACAGGCCTGGTTGTGCGCTCTCCTATTCTTATTCATCGCAGTAGTCGGCACCACGGCCCATGCTGTTAACAACTACTATGTCTCACCCTCAGGAAGCGGAACGGCCTGCACCCAGGCGAGTCCTTGCGGTTCGATCTCGCAAGCGCACTCGACCTTGACAGTAGGAAGCTCCGGGAGCTGCACAGCGGGAGGCGGATGGCTGACGGTTTCAAATGCCGGCGCCTGCGTTCACGTGCTGCCGGGCACTTATAACGGCTCGATCTCCGTCAACAAGGCTGGCGCGTCGAGCGCGAAGATCGTTTACATTTCCGAAACAAAATGGGGAGCCAAGCTGGTCAATCCCCAGTGGACGCTAAGCGCAAGTAATTCGGAGGTTGACGGCTTCGACATGACCGGACCGGGCGTGGCCTTCGCAGTCCTTTTGACTGCGGGAAGCAACCGGAGCATCCAATACAACTACATCCACGACATTTCCAACAATAGCTGCGGCTTGAACGGGGTTATCCATGAGACCACAGCCCCCTCCTCCGGCGATACCATTAACGGGAATGTTATTCGGCATTTCGGCAATGCGAGCGCCTGCGCCGGAGGCGCCGGGTTCCACGGCATTTATGCCGATGGATCGGGACTTAAGATCACAAATAATATAATTTCCGGCGGCTCGGGTGGCTGGGCCATTCAGAAGCAGTACGCTGGCATCACCGACTGCACTCCGGGAATCATCTCGAACAATACGATATTCAACAATGCCGGCGGGATCGTGCTTAATGACGAAGGCAACTCCTGCAAAATCGATCACTGGACCATCACCAACAACATCATCGTAAACAACGGCGTCTCGGGAACGGGCGGCGGCGGAGGTTCCAGCTTTGGCATTGATTACTGGAATTTTTCCGCATCGAACACGCTGGTGTCGAACAATCTGGTCTACGGAAATATGCCTGCCAACTTCGGCAACCACGGCTCAAGCTGTTCCGCAGGCGCGGGCAACTGTCCTTCTACCAATACAAAATCAGATGCCAGCCCTTCGGTCACGTTTACGAATTTCAAGACCGATACCAACGCGGCCCCGGCATCCGGCTACACCGTCGACAATTACCAGATTCAGTCGGGCAGCAGCGCGTTCCAGAACGGAACCACGAATTGCGCGCCCTCCGGACTGTCCCCCTGCGTTGCCAGCCTGGATATCGTAGGCGCTGTGCGACTGTCATTGGGATCGACATTGAACATCGGTGCTTACGAGCAGAACGGTGCTGTGGGGAGTGTGCCTTCGGCGCCAACCGGGCTCACCGCACAGGTGCAATAGGAATAAGAGCAATAGGAACAGGTTCAATAGGAACAGGTTCAACAGGAACAGGTGCAACCGGGGAATCACGCCGCGAGATTTGACGACTTGTTGGGATCAACAACAAGTCGTCTGATCGCGGACATTACCGGGGTGATTCGCGACAAGGCTGATGGTCGTACCTGATTTGATAAATACGATAGTCATCATTCTGCCAGAGCTGACATAACTGCACGTCCAAGCCAGACACGGCCGGCTGTGTTTCACCCTCCGGCAATCGCCAGGTTCTTCCCAGTAGCCCTTTCGGTGAGTAAATCAAGACCCCGGGATGATTGGTTTGCACAAAACTGCCCAGTTCGCTGAGAACCGGGCTGGTATCTTCGGCCAGATAAGGCATTCTGAAATTTGTGAGGCTGCCTACTTTGGAGAAGCGGATGAAATCGGTCGATTCATAGGCAAGATCGTCGACGACAACGGCATCAGCATTCGATAAGTGCGTGTCCAGCCACACGATGGCCTGGCGAAGTTCGCATCTCAGAGGCAAAGTGGGTGAGACGCTTCCCAATCTGTCTGCGATCCGGCAGGGTGCGTATTCAGCACCGACCACCAAAGCTGCCTGCCAAATCACGAAAGTTGCAACCGTAAACGCTAAAGCGGCCCTGGCCGAAGCGGGACTCCATTTGGCGCCGATCCTCTCCAGGCCGTAGAAACTCAGCATAATGAGAAGCCAGCTGTACATCAGAGTGTATCGGGCCATGGTGGCGCCGTTTGCGACTGCATTGAAAGCGTGAAAGGCAGCCATCACCACCGCGATGACGGCCAGATCCCACCGGGGAAAGTCTCTGCGCTTCAGGGCGTACAGGATTCCGACGACGAAAAGTATCACGATGACAGGCCCTAACGATCCCATTAGGTCCCCGGGAACAGCCAGCAACTTGTGCAGGCTTCCGGGCTGAAGTTCGGTCGGCCGGTGCGCATTGAGCCATTGCGTCTGGTGCGCTTGCGCGAAGGCGTCTCCCCATTTCCACAAACAGAACACGGACCAGGCGATGGAGCTGAGTGAAGCTGCAAGTCCGAATATAACGCCATTCGCGAGGCGTTTTGACAGAGTGAACTTCTGGATTGCAGGTCCAGGGTCGAGCATGGTGAGGCACGCGATCAGAGGTAAAAGCACCCAGACTTCGTAACGGCACAGAGCGGTTGCGTTCAAGGCGACTGCCGCCGCGAGAAACCATCCGATTTTGCGTTCAGTTCTGAAGCGCAGCCAAAAGTAGATCCCCCCGATCAGCAGAAGCAAGGTTGAACTCTCCGAGCTGGTGCTGACGCTGTATCCGATGTGAAGGCCTAGACAGGCAAACACGATGCTTGCGTAAAATGCGCCTCGCGCATTACAAACCCTCTTTGCGATGCCGTAAAAAGGCAGAATCGTAGCGGCACCGAGCAGAAGCGTAAATATGCGCGCCGCGGACTCTGACGGCCAGAAACGCAATATCGTCCCCAGGATCCAGAACGGCAGGGGCAGCCAGACGTCAGAAGGTAAGTGATCAGGATGTTGGGCCCACAATAAGGACGCGGTGTATCTAGCCCAGGCATCGGTTCCAGTGTTGCCGCTATGGAACAGAAAGAATATTCGAAGCGCAAGCGCAACGATGAACAGAATCGCAGCCTGCTTGTAACCGCTCTCCTGTTCTGGTCGTGAGTCGATGTTTTTCATGGGCAGAGACCGGACAACAAGGCTGCAAAAGAATGTGGAGGCGTGCCCGGATTCGCTCTTCGCGCCTGGAACACAATGCCGGCACACAGGGCGAGGGACAGGAACGAGATTATCAGTCCCACGTTTCTGTCAAAGCTACGGGTAAAACGAACCTGTACGAAATTGCTTCCGGGATCGACTGTCAGTATGGCTCGTCCGGTTCCAGGTTCGGTAAGGATCGGCCGAAGCTGACCATTGACGGTCGCAACCCATCCCAAATAATTCAGCAATCTGAGTGTCACACGGGCTTGCTGATCAGAATGAATGCTCAGTTCCCGTAGCTCGGGATCCCATCTGCGGATTGAAATGTCTGCCCCCGGTTTGTCGGATTGGGCCAGCACTTGATCGTTGGCCAGGGAATCGATCATGTCGGCGTCCGCCGCTTTTGGCAAGTACTCCCGAACCGCGAGGGGTGTATCAGCGGCTTCAGTACTTTCGCTCCGAGCTTGCAATTGTTTTGCGGTGGTGGTCAGGTACGCGACAGAGGCGCACTGAACCAAGGCAATGACGAGGGTGCCCGCAATCAACCAAAGCCCCAGCCGAGGTCCGAAATTACGAGGAATCGCATGCGCCCCTACGAGCAAGCTCACAAAAGCGAAGACGAACAGCCATCGATAAGGGAACTGAACATTCGACAGAAAAGGCAAGATTTTCCAAAGCAGATTTGAAGCGCGGAAAAGCATCAGGATACTGATCAATGCCAGTGCGATGACGGGCCAGGAATGGCGATGTTTGTAGAAACGCGCGAGACCCGCCAGGAGAAATAACAGAAAGAAGGCGAAAACCAGAGTGCGAACTCGTCCTGCGCGCGCCCCAAGTAGAAAGTAATTCGTCCAGTCGAAGATTCCTTGTACGGTGAATTCAGTCTGGACCAAATGCATTTCAATCTTGGACGGCAATACCTGGAAGGCTGCGATCCCAAAACCAAGGCATAGTCCGATTACGGACTGGAAGGCGCGTCTGCCATCTCTCTCTGCCAGGTAACTGACGGCGATATAGAACGCGATGGCATAGGAAGCGATCACTGCGGATGGCAAATTCGATAGCCAGATCAAAGCGAAAATCAGGGCGCAGGCGACGATCCGGTACCGGCTCGATTGCACAGTCGTGAAATAGATCAGAAGCGGGAAAAGGATAGCGGCAAGGGCCTCGGCATAAGAGCTGCGGACCCAAAAACAGAGCAATAGGTAGGGGTTGGCGCCATAGAGCAGGGCAGCCACCCAGGCCTGTGATGGCTCCAGCCAAATCGACGCGCACAACCGCATGGCGAGGGCCGCTGCAACCATCACCACGCCGCAAAAGATCGGGGCCGCCCAATAGGAGCCAAACAGAAGCGTGAGAAATCCACCCAGGTAGACGGGCAGTGGAGGATAGAAAAGATAGGTAGGTTCACCGAGACCGTAAGCTTGTGCCGCATTCCATCGTGGCAGGTCGAGATGATGAAGTCGGGAAGCGGTTTCTGCCCAGACCGAAATGTGAAAGCGGTAGTCGTCTCCTCTGGGCCAACGCGTGTGGGCAAAGAATCCGGTCACAATCACGGCCAGCAGAATCGTGGCCAGCACACCCAAACGGTCCGCGGATAGTTCATGCCGCGGCTTGAGGATGGTGGACGCGTCCGGGGTCATGCTGAATAAATTCGCTCTCGCGAGACGCCGGGTTTCGCAAATATGCCGGCTCGAGAAGCAGTTGGCGAGCTGTCAAGTCGTGGTTCCAATTCGAGTCTAAGCTAGCACAGTCACAAGGGCCTTTTTAATGAAAATCCTGCACCTGCTGAGCAGCGGCGGCTACTACGGCAAGGAAGCCGTGGTTGTCAATCTTTGTTCCGCCCTGGAAAAGATGGGTTATGCGGCTGAAGTCGGCGCCTTCCTGAACGATCAGGCGCCGAACGATGAAGTTGTGGTCCGGGCCCATGAGCAGGGGCTGGGGGCGAAGACATTCGCCTGCCGTGGCCGAGTTGATTTTGGGACGGTGAAAACGATTCGGGACTACATCGTTTCGCAACAGATCGATCTCGTCCACACCCATGACTACAAGGCCGATCTCTACGGTTATCTGGCGGCGCGGAGAGCGGATCGTCCGGTATTTGCCACTTGCCACTTGTGGTTTTGCACGACCTTGCGCGATCGCTTCTATGCCGGGCTCGACCGCTTTGTGCTCAAGAATTTCGATGGAGTGATCGGAGTTTCTCCTCCCATCGGCAGCACGCTGCAAAAGGCCTGGGTGCCTAAAGACAAAGTATCGGTGATTGCCAATGGCATCGATTTTTCTCCCCTGCTGACGGTCGAGGACGGCGCGTCCCAGCGCGAATTCGGGAGCGATCTCACGATCGGCATTGTGGGACGGCTGGCCCGCCAAAAGGGGCATGCGTTTTTGTTTGCCGCCGCCCCCGGAATTCTTAAGAAGTTTCCAGGAGCCAAATTCGTAGTCATCGGCGAAGGTCCAGACCGAAAACAGCTGGAAACTCTGGCCAGCGACCTGGGAATCACCAGCAGCGTGTGTTTTGCGGGTTATCGCGGCGACATGCCGAAGATTTATGCCGGCCTTGACCTGATGGTCATGCCGTCGCTCGACGAAGGCTTGCCCATGACGCTGCTGGAGGCGATGGCGGCCAAACGGGCAGTGATCGCCAGCGCAGTCGGGGCAGTGCCCGAAGTAATCGAGCACGGACAAAATGGATTGCTGGTGGAGCCGGGCAAAGCGGATGATCTAGAGCAGGCAATACTTCTGGTTTTGAACGATGCGTCATTGCGCCGCCGGCTCGGGGAGAATGCCCGGAAGTCGGTTTCGCGATACTCGTCAGAACGGATGGCGCGCAACTATCTTGATTTTTACCAGCGCATGGGCCAAATGCCGGTGCCTGCCGCAGTGACCACTTAGTTCTCGTTCCAAACGCTGCAAATACTGAACCCAAGAGGATCAAACGGAGCAATGGACTTTTCTTTCGACCAAGAGCAGCTTTCCTACAAGAAATCGGTACTGGAATTCGCCAAAAACGAACTAGACCGCGATGTGATTCCGCTCGACCGGGAGAGCGAGTTTGACCACGATGGCTTCGCCAAGTGTGCCCGGTTCGGCATTCAGGGCTTGCCCATCCCGGAGCAGTATGGTGGCAGCGCGGCCGATCCACTCACCGTGGTGGTTGCCATGGAAGCGCTTGGCTATGCCTGCAAAGACAACGGGCTGCTGTTCAGTATCAATGCCCAGATGTGGAGTTTCGAACTTCCTATTCTGGAGTTTGGCAGTGAGAAGCAGAAGATGCAGTACCTGCCTCGTTTGTGCAGCGGAGAGATGATCGGCGTACACGCCATGACCGAGCCGCAGTCGGGTTCGGATGCGTTCGATCTGCGCACCGAAGCGATCAAGAAGGACGGCCGGTATGTCCTCAACGGCAGCAAAATGTTTATTACCAACGCTCCCATCGCCGATTCGATTCTGGTATTCGCCTCGGTGGACCGGTCGAAAGGCCTGCAAGGAGTCGCAGCGTTCATCGTGGACAAAGGAACGCCCGGCTTCACCGTGAGCAAGCACGTGGAAAAAATGGGACTGCGCACCTCTCCCATGGGGGAGATCGTCCTCCAGGATTGTGAGATTCCGGAAGAGAACCGGCTTGGAGCGGAAGGTTCCGGTGCGGCCATCTTCAATTGCTCGATGGAATGGGAGCGCGGAGCGATTCTGGCGAACTATTTGGGAACCATGCAGCGCCAGATCGAGACCTGCGTCAAGTATGCCCGCGAGCGCAAGCAGTTCGGCAAGCCGATCGGAAAGTTTCAGGCGGTGGCGCACAAAATCGCGAACATGAAGGTACGTCTAGAAACCTCGCGCTGGCTGGTGTATCGCGTGGGCTGGCTGAAGCAGCAGGGCAAATCGGCAGTGATGGACGCGGCAATCGCGAAACTTTATGTCAGCGAAAATCTGGTGCAGTGCTGCCAGGATGCGATCCAGATCCACGGAGCCTATGGGTATATGACCGACCCGGGGATCGAGCGGGATTTGCGCGATTCCATTTCCTCAACCATTTACTCGGGGACCTCTGAAATTCAACGCAACATCATCGCCGCCTGGTTGGGGCTGCCAAAGGCCGAGTAGATTTTCCATGGAAGCTTGTTATTTCGGTACCGAGTCACATCGCCTGTATGGCGTAGTTCCCGAAGCAGGGAAACTCGCTTCAACGGCGCTGGTATTTTGCCCGCCGTTTGCGGAAGAAATGGTCACCACGTACGCGCGCTTTGCCAGTTGGAGCAAGCAACTTGGTGCGGAAGGCGTTCCGGTGCTTCGGTTTCATCCGTTTGGAACCGGTGAGAGCGGCGGATCGTTTGGCGACTTCACTCTGTCCTCGGCGGTAGGCGACGCCTGCAGCGCCGTGGAGTTGGCACGCCAAAGAGTGGGGTCAACGCGGCTCGGATATTTCGGACTCCGGCTGGGCGGCACGATTGCAATGCTGGCGGCTTGCCGGCAGCCGGTGGATGTTCTGGTCTTGTGGTCGCCGATCACCAACTTGCAGCAATACGTGCGCGAGTTGCTGCGTGGCCTGCTGGCGAAAGAGATGGTTCATCAGGGCGTCACGAAAATCAAGCGCAACACCCAGGACATGATTGCCGAGTTCGAGAACGGACGTCCGCTGGACCTGATGGGCTACGAGTTCTCTCCCCAGTTGTACCGGGAAATGATGGCGGCACAGAAGTGGCCGGAGGCGCCTCCGGCAAAGCACGTGATCTGGCTGGCGCGGCCCACGGAAGAGAAGAGTGCGACTGCGATTGTGGAGCAATGGAAGAAGTCCGGTTCCCGCATTGATTTCGCGGTTTTGCCCGAGCCCGCGTTCTGGGAGGAATTTGGTTCCAGCTTCGCCGACCGCTTCGCCGCCAAGACTCTGGAATGGCTGAAGGAAGGCGCCGACACTCGATGACCGGCTTGGTGAAAATCCGAAGTGGCAAGTCGGAAATGAGCGGCGTGGTGCATGCGCCCGCGGCCTCCGCCGGAAAGCGAGTGGGCGTTGTGCTGTTGCATGAGAACTTCAATACGAAGTTCGGCACCCACCGGATGTTCTACCAGGTCGGAGAGGCGCTGGCCGGGGCTGGCTTCTACGCCTTGCGATACGACAACCAGGGGATGTGCGACAGTCCTGGCGCGCAACCGCTTACTTTCGAAGGCCGCGTGTCGGATGCCTGCGTCGCGACAAGATTTTTCAAGCAGGAATATCGGCTCGACTCGGTTTTCTTTTGGGGCTTGTGCATGGGCGCGGCCGTGGCGCTGCATGCGGAAGCCGAGCTGGGAGCGGAGATAGCGAATGGAATCATGTTGTGCTCTCTGCTCGCCGATCCCCGGGATGCCTCGCTGCCGCAGTTCGGCTACGGTGGCAATCCTTCCAAGGTGGTGGACAGTCTGGCGCGCGGCGGCCTGCTGAAAAAAGCGGGGCGCTTCGCAACCGATGCCACCTACCGCAAAAACATTGTCCGGGTGCTGAAAGGCGTAGCCACGCAGGTGACCACCCGAGAGCCCGAACTTGAGCGTCTGAAAAAGAAGATTGCAGAAATAGGCCCTCTGCTCCAGCAATATCGTGGCGCGCTGACGCTGGTCTTCGGAGATAAAGATCCCTGCTGGACGCACTTTGAAGAACGGGTCAACGAGGGCGACAAGCTGGACCTGCTCAAGAAGGGCGAAAAACGAAAGTTTCTGATGGTGGAGGATGGCGATCACACATTCTCTTCGAAAGCGCAGACTGACCAGGTGATCGACTGGACGGTGGAGTGGGCCGAAGCGGTGCGCGACGGCCGGACGGCGCAATTTTCACATTTTAAATCGGGGGACAAACGTGGGATTCCTGTTACATCAGTTGCTGACTGAAAGCGCGAAACGAAATCCGGACGGAATCGCAGTCGATGGGGGCGAGTCGAAGCTGACCTATTCCGAACTGGATGTGCTTTCCAATCAAATTGCCCACCAGTTGCGCGCCGATGGCGTCTGCAACGGAGACCGCGTGGGCGTGTTTCTGCCCAAGTCGCCGCAGACGGTGGCTGCGCTGTTGGGAATCCTGAAGGCGGGAGCGGCGTACGTCCCGGTAGATCCGCATTCGCCCAGCAGCCGCGCCGCTTATGTGCTGGGTAATTGCTCAGTGCGTGCGCTGGTTACCAGTTCGTCCCAGTTGCGCAAGTTGGCTCCGGATCTGGCCAAAGCTTCCGAGATTCAGAGCATCCTGCTGACTGACGAACCCACGGACGTTCCGATAGTGGCCTCGCTCGCGGGATCCGCGCCGGTGTCTTACGCCAAAATTGCGGCGACTCGTTCGATCGCGAACCCGGAAATTCCCATCATCGAAAATGATCTGGCTTACATCCTGTACACCTCGGGTTCGACCGGACAGCCCAAAGGGGTGATGATCTCGCACCTGAACTCGCTCACGTTCGTGAATTGGGCGCATGACGAATATAAGATCAGCCAGCAAGACCGGGTTTCCAGTCACGCTCCTTTTCATTTTGACCTCTCCATCCTTGACCTGTTCTGCACTCTCAAGGCGGGCGGAACCATTTGCCTGGTGCCCAACGACGTGGCGGCGTTCCCCGTCCGCTTGGCGCAGTGGATTGCGGAGAAGGGCATCACGGTCTGGTACTCGGTGCCGTCGGCCCTGATTCAACTGGTCGAGCATGGCCAGCTGGAGCGGCATAACTACGACAAGCTGCGCTGGATGTTGTTCGCCGGCGAAGTTTTTCCGTGCAAGTATCTGCGCCGCCTGGTGCAGTACATTCCGCACGCCGCCTACAGCAATCTGTATGGACCGACTGAGACCAACGTCTGCACCTATTACCACGTGCAGTCTTCCGACGTGGCGCCCGACCGCACGGAGCCGGTGCCGATTGGCAAGGCATGCGCCAACACCGAAGTTTTCGCTCTCGATCCGGATGGAAGAGTTGTTCCTCCGGGAGAGGAAGGCGAACTCTATGTCCGTAGCTCCACCGTCATGAAAGGCTACTGGGGAAGGCCCGACTCGACGGCTGCCACGGTGCTGCCTAATCCTCTGAACGCCGCTTACGCCGACGTCATGTACCGCACTGGCGACATCGTCAAGCTGATGCCCAGTGGTGACTACCAGTACATTGGACGGCGGGATAAGATGGTGAAAAGTCGCGGATACCGCATCGAGTTGGGCGAAATTGAGACCGCCCTCTATGCCCACCCGTCGGTCAAGGAAGCCGCGGTGGTGGCGGTGCCGGATGAACGGATCGGAGCCAGATTGATGGCCTACGTGGTTCCGGGCAACTCCACGCTGACTTCCTCCGAGCTGATGAAATTCTGTTCGGAGCGGGTGTTGAAGTACATGGTTCCGGAAAGAATTGAGATGTGCGAGCAGTTGCCCAAGACGTCCACCGGCAAGATCGACAAGACTACTCTGGAGAATGAAAGCAAACTTTATGCCGAGCGAACCGCAAATTGATCTGTCCTCTATCAAAAACTTTATCCGCACGGAACTCATTTACGACGACGAAAAAGACTTCGACGAAAACACGAACCTGATCGAACGCGGCATCATCGATTCCATGAGCCTGGTGCGGCTGATTTCGTTCCTCGAGGAAAATTACGAGATTCAGGTCCAGGACGAGGACATCGTGCCGGAGAATTTCTCTTCGCTGAACAAGATTTCGAGCTTTATTAGCGACCGCCGAAAGCCGGCGTAGAGCCATTTCCCGGCGGCTGGAGAAACCGGGCCCCAGAACGTCGGCCCCGACCTCCTCGCGGCCACCATCAGCAGCCTGAAATTAGGCAAGACAACATACATAGAAGTTTCCGAGAAAGGAACACGCAATGAAAGTACTCGTATCAGGGCATGGAGGTTATATCGGGACGGTTCTGGTCCCAATGTTTCTGGAGGCGGGCCACGATGTGGTCGGACTCGACACTCATCTGTACAAGGCATGTACGTTCGGAGCCGAGCCGGTTGCGATTCCGGAAATCGTGCGCGACCTTCGTGACGTTGAGGCCTCTGATCTGGAAGGATTTGACGCCGTAGTTCACCTGGCGGCGTTGTCCAATGATCCGCTGGGCAATCTTGATCCCCAGCTGACCTTCGACATCAATCATCTCGGATCGGTACGTTTAGCGCGCAAAGCCAAGGAAGCCGGGGTGCCACGATTCCTGTTTTCGTCTTCCTGCAGCACCTACGGGTCGGCCGGCGATGACATGCTGGATGAGACCAGCAGCTTCAATCCGGTGACGCCCTACGGCCAATCAAAGGTGCTGGTGGAGCGCGACCTTTCGGAACTGGCAGACAGCACGTTTTGCCCGGTATATCTAAGGAATGCCACCGCTTACGGGGTCTCCCCGAAGCTGCGTTTCGACTTGGTGCTGAATAACCTGGTGGCGTTTGCCATGACCACGGGGCAGGTTTTGATGAAGAGCGACGGCACGCCATGGCGTCCTATCGTCCACATCGAAGATATCTCGCGTGGATTTTTGGCGCTCATGACGGCTCCGACCGGTGTGGTCTGCAATGAGGCATTTAACGTAGGAATTAACGAGGAGAACTACCGCATCCACGAATTGGCGGACATGGTGAAAGAAGTCGTGCCCAACTGCAATATCGAGTTCGCTCCCGGAGCCGGACCCGACAAGCGTTGCTACCGGGTGGATTGCGGCAAGATCAACCGCCTGGTTCCGGCATTCAAGCCGCAGTGGAATGCGCGCAAGGGAGTTCGGCAGCTTTACGACGCATACCGCGCCGTGAACCTGACACTGGAAGATTTCCAGAGCACGCGCTATTCGCGGATCGATTACATCCGTGGCCTGCTGCGAGACAAGAAGCTGAACGCAGGATTGCGTTGGACCGCCGCGGCAACAGCGCCGACGCCGGTGGGAGCGCGCTAAAGCATTTCAATTTAAAGATTGCTAGCGGAGTAAAAACGAAAGGGAAGTGATCCTGATGATTTTCACGGAAACAAAGTTGAAAGGCGCTTTCATCATCGATATCGAGCGCCGGGAAGATTCTCGCGGGTTTTTCGCCCGCGCCTTCTGTCAGAACGAGTTCGAGCAGCATGGGTTAAAGCCGGTGATCGCGCAGGCGAACATCGCCTTCAATCACAAGAAGGGGACATTGCGCGGCATGCACTTTCAGTTTCCGCCCGCGCCCGAGACCAAGCTGGTGCGCGCCACTCGCGGCGCGATCCTCGACATCATTGTCGATCTCAGGCCGGAAAGCCCGACTTACATGCAACATATGGCGGTGGAACTAAGCGAGGACAACAACCGCGCGCTCTACGTTCCAGAGCGATTCGCTCACGGGTACCAGGCGCTGCGGGACAAGACCGAGACCAGCTACCAGGTTGGCGAGTTCTATACTCCCGGCTCGGAAGGCGGGCTGATGTACAACGATCCGAAACTGGGATTGCAGTGGCCTTTGCCCGTATCAGTGATTTCGGACAAGGACGCCGTGTGGAAGCTGCTGGACGAACAGGGAGACGAAGTCAAGCGGCGGATGGCCCAGGGGCAGCGGCAACCGGTGACGGTCTAGACAGGAAAAAAGCAGCTCTGAGCCGAATACCTTAAGGAAATTTTCGACATGATTATTGTAGACAATGCATTGAAAGCACGGGAAGCCGAAGGCCGCCCGATTCGCGTGGCTCTGATCGGGGCCGGTTTCATTTCGCGAGGCTTGGCAATCACATCGTCAATACCACCACCGGCATGCGCATGGTGGCGGTTTTCAACCGTACGGCGCAAAGGGCTTTCGACCTGTGCGAATACTGCGGCGTGAAAGATGCAGTCGCACCGTCCGGACAGGAAGACTAAATCTCGCCATCCGCGAAGGCAAGACGGTGGTCACGGAGGATGCTTTCCTGCTGGCGCGTTCCACCGAAGTGGACGTGTTGGTGGATGTTACCGGCTCGGTCGAATTCGGCGCCAGACTCGCTTTCGAGGCTTTCAAGCATGGCAAGGACGTCATTCTCTTGAACGCCGAGATTGACGCGACCATCGGACCGATCTTGCAGGTCTATGCGGAAAAGCATGGAGTGGTCTTCTCGGCCTGCGATGGTGATGAACCCGGGCTGCAAATGAATCTTTACCGCTGGGTCAAGAGCCTTGGCCTTACCCCAAGAGTGGTAGGCAACATCAAGGGATTACAGGATCCGTATCGCAATCCCACCACGCAAAAGGGTTTCGCGGAAAAATGGCACCAGAATCCGGCGATGGTTACCAGCTTTGCCGACGGCTCGAAGATCAGCTTCGAGCAGGCGATTGTGGCCAACGCGACCGGCTTCAAAGTGCAGTCGCGCGGCATGTCGCGGGGCAGGGAATACAAAGACGATGTCATGAAAGTCGGCAAGATTTATGACATCGATCAGGTCCGCAAGCTGGGCGGAGTGGTGGACTACGTCGTTGGCACGCCGTTGACGAAATTCTTTGTGCTGGCCGAGCATTCCGACCCGAAGCAGCAACACTATTTGAGTCTGTACAAGATGGGTGACGGCCCGCTCTACCCCTTCTTTGAACCGTACCACCTGGTTCACTTCGATGTTCCGAACACGATCGGGCGTGTGGTGTTGTTCCGCGATTCCGTCGCCAAGCCGCTGGGCGGTCCTGTAGTGGAAGTTTGCGCTGTAGCCAAGCGCGATTTGAAGGCCGGAGAAGTGCTCGACGACTACGGCATGTACATGACCTACGGCGAAGCGGTGAATGCCGACGAAATGTGCAGCAAGCATTATCTGCCGGAAGGCCTGGTCGAAGGCTGTGTCCTGACGCGCGACGTGGCGAAGGATGGCGTCGTTACCTACGAGGACGTGACGTTGCCGCCGAACAGGTTGGGCGACCAGTTGCGTGCGGAACAGTATCGCCACTTCCGCGGCGAGACCTGGCTCGAGGAACTCGTAAGCGCGCCTGCAATGGCCGGAGGCCGCAAGTGAAGATAAACGCAGCCGGAGATTCCCTATGAAAGTCGTTCTATTCTGCGGCGGGCAGGGCATGCGGATTCGCGATGCCGAAGATCTGCCCAAGCCCATGGTCCATATTGGCTACCGGCCCATCCTGTGGCATGTGATGAAGTATTACGCGCATTACGGGCATAAGGATTTCATTCTTTGCCTGGGGCATCGCGCCGACGCCATCAAGAACTACTTTCTCAATTACAACGAGTGCGCCTCCAATGACTTCATTCTGTCGGGCGGTCCGAAGAACCTCGAACTGCTGCACAGCGATATTCACGACTGGCGCATCACTTTCGCCGACACCGGCGTCAAATCCAACATCGGGCAACGGTTGAAGGCGGTGGAGAAGTATCTTGACGGGGAAGACGAATTTCTGGCGAACTACAGCGACGGCTTGACCGACCTGCCGCTGCCGCAACAGTTAGATCATTTTCACCAGCAGAACAAGATCGCGAGTTTTGTGTGCGTCCGGCCCAATCTCAGCTACCACCTGGTGGCGCTGGAACAGGGCAACGGGAGCCTGGTTTCCGGGATTCATGCCATCGACAACGGCAGTGTACGAATCAACGGCGGATTTTTTATCTTCAAGAAAAAGATATTCGACTACATGCGCGACAAAGAGGAACTGGTCATCGAGCCCTTCCACCGCCTGGTGGAAGAGAAGCAATTGATCGGCTATCCCTACGACGGGTTCTGGGCCAGCATGGACACTTTCAAGGACCGGCAGCATCTTGAAGGCTTGTATTCGGGCGGTTCGGCGCCGTGGGAAGTGTGGAAGACGAATGGCTCACGCTAGAATGCGAGATACTCAGCGGCCGAACGCAGCGGGAGCGCCATGCTGCCGCTAGGTTTGCCCGAAGACCGCAAAACGCCGCTCACCATTTTGTGCCTGGGCGCTCACTCCGACGATATTGAGATCGGCTGTGGCGGCACCATGCTGCATCTGCTTTCTCAGTATTCGAACTTGAATGTCAGTTGGGTTGTTTTCAGTTCGGGACGCGACCGCGAACTGGAAGCTCGTACCAGTGCCGCACTGTTTCTGAAAAAGGCCAAGACTCACAAAGTAACGGTGAAGAATTTCCGGGATGGATTCTTTCCGTATGAAGGCGCGCAAATCAAGGAATTCTTCGAGGAGTTGAAGAAAGAGGTCAATCCGAACCTGATTTTCACCCATTACCGCACTGACCGTCATCAGGATCATCGCACCATCAGCGACTTGACCTGGAACACCTGGCGACAGCATCTGGTGCTGGAATACGAAATCCCGAAATATGACGGAGATTTGGGTTCGCCCAACTGTTTCGTCCCGCTCACCCAGGACATCTGCTCCGAGAAGATCAAGCACATTTGTGAAGTGTTTCAAACCCAGGGCAACAAGGCATGGCTGACCGAGGATACGTTTCAGGCATTACTCCGGCTCCGAGGCGTGGAGTGCGCTGCGCCTGAGAAATTCGCGGAGGCCTTCTATTGCCGGAAACTGGTCCTGGGCACGGGATGCGAACCGGCTACCAGAGGCAAGTAGGCATCCCGTTTGAGGCTCGCGCCAGCGCGTCTTTTTCTGCTCCAACCGGCCCATTCACTGCTATAATTCAGTCTGTTGATCGAGGTAAAAACCCAGCTTGGACCTCGACCGGTTCCTTCTTAATTTCTTCCTCCCCCGTGTCACAAGCAATGTGCTGCTTTGCCTATTCTTATGATGAGTTCTGATATTCAACCAGAGCTGAATGCCCCTCCAACCCCCAGCATAAACCCAGTCGTACGTTATGTTTACGGGCTGTGGCGGAATTCGCGGTTGAGCCAGAAGATCTCGACCCGCGTGCTGAAGTTCATTTTAGTCGGGGGCAGCGGCGTTCTGCTCAATCTGGTCGTCATGGCTCTATTTCTGCGCCTGATCGGGTGGCGGGATTGGCGGGTGTCCGCCATCGCCAATATCATTGCGACCTTGAGTAATTATCTGCTGAACAATCATTGGACATTTCAAGATCGGCGCCGCACTGGAGTGGCGTTGACGACCGGTGCCTTTCTGTATATGCTGACGTCCGCTGCTGGCATAGCATTCACTACGGCCAGCTATGGATTTCTAACCAAAATCCATTTCCGAGGCGGTCCCATGACGTCTTATATTCAGCTCATGGGGATGCAATTGATTGCGGTTTTGGCGGGCGCATACTTTAACTACTTTATTCATACTTCGTTCACCTGGCGCGAGTCTGTGCCGGTGGGCCGCGACCGCAGCGAATGCGGGAACATTCAGGCCGGTGCAATTCCTGGCTACGCAGACTCCAGGAATCGGACCCTAAAGAGCTTTAGCTCTTCCAGCAACGGCCCCAGCGCAGTGGTTCTACCCGAGTAGAACCAGATCCTGCAGTACCGATGTAAAGGCACGTGGCTGACCCGCCACCTGTCGTTTTTCCTCCCCCGAGGCCCCAGCAAGGTTCTGGTTTCGAGTTGCCACTCCGGCAACCGGGAGGAGTAGGTGTATGCGACGTAGCAGGTTCTGGTTAGGTGTTTTACTTTGTGGTTTCATCATTGGCGTGCCTTTTCTGCAGGCCAGCCCTCAGCAAACCAATTCAGCAGTTCCCGCTGCCAACCTGAAAGGAACATGGTCTGGAACGTTCCTCTCACAGCATCAGAACGTCGAACCTTTCACGGTCACGGTGGTGATCGATGAGGATTCCAAAGGGAACCTTGTGGCCAGCACGCAGCTCAGCTCGGATTGCGTCCGTGCCACCAAGCTACAGGTTACCGTCAAGGGTTCGAAGGTGTGGCTGGCCGGCAGCGACCCGGACGGCGCCAACATCACCTTTCTCGGCACTATTGACAGCACTGGAGCCATGCTAGACTTGCGCTACATCGTGAACGGAAGTTCCAGTGGAAGGTGCGAATCTGACAATGGAACCGGGAACATGGGGAGGCGTTAGGAGCATTTCGGCGCAATCGTTGACCCCCACGTTCCCACTGATCCACGGGATCTTGATTTGGCGGTCGCCGGAATCGGAGCCTAATCTGGCACTGAGTTCCTAACAGGTTTAGCCTAATTTCCTCAGGTACCATGTCGCAAAGAGCCAAGGGTCGGGACATCTCTGTGAGCGTTGGCGTCCCGGTCCGGAATGGCGCCCGCTTTCTGGCGGAGACTCTGGATTCGCTGCTTGCCCAAAGCTACGCGGATTTCGAGCTGCTGATTTCCGACAACGCCTCGACCGACGAGACGCCAAGCATCTGCCGCGCCTACGTTGCGCGCGATCCCAGGGTTCGCTACCTGCGCAGCGATGTGGATCTTGGTCTCGCTGGTAATTACAACCTTCTCTTCCGCGAGGCCCAGGGAAAGTATTTCAAGTGGGCCGCCGCCGACGACCTCCACGAACCCGACTATTTGAAGCGTTGTGTGGAAGTCCTCGACCGTGACCCTTCCGTGGTGCTGGCATACGGCAGATCCAGGTTCATTGACGAAAACGGGAAGCCGGTGGAGGAGACCGATCCAGGATTTGATCTTCAGGATGAAGCCGCGCGCGAGCGCCTGCGATATGTCATTCACTCCAGGCGATGGGTCAATGCCATTTTTGGATTGATTCGTTCCGAAACCTTGGCCAGAACTCCATTGCTGCCCAAATATCCGAGCGGTGACTACATTATCCTGGGCGAACTGGCCGTGTTGGGGAAGTTCGTGGAAGTTCCGGAAGTATTGTTTTTGCGCCGACTGCATCCCGGGGCTTCCAGCCAGAACCTCAACGACGCCAACTGGCTGGCGCATTTTTGGGACGCTGGAAAATCGGGAGTCGATGGCCGTCTCGTACTTTGGAGCCGGACCCGCGGCCACGCTGGCACTATCATGCGCTCGGACCTGACTGCGGGAGAGAAGATATCCTTGACCGGGTCTCTGTTGCGCACCATGGTTACGCGTCGCCGGCGTTTATTGGCCGAACTGAGAAGCAAAATGTTCTCGTGATTCGTCGGCTTTACGCGTCGCTGTCCGCAAGTTGGGCGGGACGTTCCGCACGCGCCGATCGAGCCTCCTTGATCCGGCCCACAAAACCCAGCAGACGTTGCCGATGAAACAGCGCCAACAATCCGGTATAGGCAACAGCGCCCGCTGCTACCTGTAACGCGAATCGAGCTGCCAGCGGCCACGAAGGGACCAACACCCGTTGGATCCCCAAAACCACCACAACCATGAACGCCGACGCCGTAATTGCGGGGCGAAGTGTCTCCAGGTATTGCCGCAGCGGCAGGTGCAGTTTTACAAATACGCGATAGTAGACGGGAGCGTTCAGCAGAGGATCCACGATCATCCACGCGACCGCAATTCCCACAATTCCCCAGCGGCTGCCTAAATAAAACGCAGCCGGATACGTGACTACGCTGATCACGGACATTTTCATGCCGAAGCGAGTGTCGCCGGTGACCGTGAGAACGTGCGACAAGAGGGGTGTAATGGACCGTACGGATGCGTAAAGGGCCAGCAGCCGCAAAGAAGCAACGGCGGCTTGCCACTTGGCTCCAAGCACGAGCAAAACGAAGTCATTTACCACCAGAGCCAGGCCGATGCTCAGCGGAAAAGTCAGCAAGGCCAGACCTTCTGTAAGATTCAACAGATAACGGCGGAGTGCGGCGTAATCGTTTTGAACCGTGGAGAAGAAAGCCGTAGTGACGCTACCCACCAGGGTAGTGATGTACAGAACCGGAGTGCTGGCTACCGTCCAGCCGACGGTGTAGATCCCCAGGGCAGCCTGCCCGAGAACCCTCCCAGCCACGACGAAGTCGGCATTCGAAAAGGTGTACCACGCGAGACGGTTCACCAGCATGTGCCAGCTGATGGTGAGAGCTGGTTTCAGTTGAGCCAGCCGCGGCCAACGAAAACCGCAGCGTCGCACCGCCAAAGTGAGGATGGTGCTGACGGATGCGCTTACCAGAGCCCCTGCGACCAATGTCCAATACCTGAACCCTGCCAGGGCCAGGACCACCATCACAATTGACAAGACCACCGCGCGAGCGCCGTCGATGAGCGACAGCACCTTGAACTGCATGTCCCGTTGCAATAAGGAAGATGGCACTGATCGCAATGCCGCGATCACAAACGTGAGACTCATTGCGATGATGACCGCGGGCAGCTGAGGGCTTCTGAAGAACCAGGAGACCGGGTAAGCAACGGCCAGAGAAATGGCGAATCCGACGAATCCCAGAACCACCGCGAGGGTGTGCAACTGCTCCAGTTGCGCTTTGGTTAAGTCGCGGATCGTGATGACGGCAATGCCGATGCCGAATTCGCTGAAGAGCGTGATCAGTCCCAGGTAGGCCGAGGCCATGCTGACCAGGCCATAGTCATTGGGCGCCAGCAGGCGGGCTACGATCAGGGTGGACGCCCACGATACCAACTGACCTGCCCATTTGACCCCGCCGGTCCAGGCGATTCCATGGAACAGCGATTTATCCAGCTGGGCTCGGGCTGGAGTGGTTGAAGGGTTCAGTTGTGTGGGACTTTCACTCATGCGCGGGATTCAACCCGGGCTGACATCGGGACGGACTGACTCTCTAGGTTGGCTCGTATCGGGACCATCTAAACCACAAACTACTTTACCGAACCAGTTTTGTCTATTGCCCGAAGCGGGGCGCGGCCAGCGGATTTTTCTTCCCGAATTGAAGACGGTGAAGCCTGACAATCGCCATTGCAGTAAAACTGTCGTTGACATCCCCGCTATCTCAACTTAAAGTTGCGCGCGAATCAGCATCAGGTAAGGTCTTGAACCTTCGCTTTCGTCCCCCGACGGCGATCCAGAGCAGGCCTGGGCGGCATGTCGAAGGTGATGGGGTGATGCAAATGATTGCACTGCGGGCCGCCCCGTAGGGTAAATCCGTTCCGTTAAAACCCGCGCTGGAAGTGGGGTTTTCAGTGCTAAACTACGCTCAGTTTTGTCCTCTTTCCGCCCCTTCAGAGGACTGTGTCCCGAAAGCGCCAGGCTCGATCGTTCAGATTGCTGTTGGCCATCTGGAAAGGCAGCAGACCGGGCTATTCCAAGAGCAAAGCAAGCACGCGCTACTATTTTTCGACCAGGTCTATCCCCGTCTTAACCTAGCAGGTCGGGATCAGGCCCTAACTCTTAACTAACGGGTGGGATTCATGCGCAGCACACTCCGGATCGCCATATTTCTCGAACTAATCTGCTTGTTCGCGACTATACCCGCTCCAGCCCAGGTTTCAGTTCTCACCCAGCACAATGATGTCGGACGTACCGGCCAAAACCTTGGTGAAACCACGCTCACCACATCGAATGTCAATGTCGGTACCTTTGGCAAACTTTTCTGGCGCACCGTGGACGGGCACATTTACGCTCAACCCCTTTACGTTCCTAACCTGAGTGTGCAGGGCAAGACGCGGAACGTAGTGTATGTAGCGACCGAGCACAACAGCGTATACGCCTTTGATGCCGACGATCCCACCGTGCCGGCTCCGCTGTGGCAAGTGAACCTGGGCACGGCCGTTCCGAGCCAGGACATTTGCATCATCACCGGCGATACCGACCCTGGAGACTGTCCTTATCTCGATATTCCTCCGGAAATCGGTATCACCAGCACTCCGGTGATCGATCCCGTGGCCTCGATCCTGTACGTGGTCGCCCGGACGAAAAATACCAGCAACAGCAGCTACCATTTTTTCCTGCACGCCCTCGATCTGAAAACCGGAGTTGAAAAGTTGGGCGGGCCCTCGGAAATCGCCGGGCAGGTGACGGGCGGAGGAGTCGGCAGCAGCGGTGGCGTAATTGTTTTCAACCCTACGTATCATCTGCAACGCCCCGGGCTTCTTTTGCTCAACGGCGTGGTGTACATCGCCTTCGGCGCGGTGGGCGATATCGGGCCGTACCACGGATGGCTGATGGGTTATGACGCAACGACCTTGCAGCAGACAGCCATTCTGAATTTTAGTCCGGACGGCAAAGATGGCGGCCTGTGGGCAGCCGGCTACGGCATTGCCTCGGACGGCGTGAGCAATATTTATTTGATGACCGGGAATGGCGACTTCAACGCAAATACTTCCGGACGGAACTACGGCGATTCGATGCTTAGAATCAGCACCTCCAGCGGCCTGACCGTCGCGGACTACTTCACGCCTTCGAATCAGGCCACGCTCTTTGCCAACGATCTGGATCTGGGATCCGGCGGTCCCATGCTGCTGCCCGGCACAACCAATCTTGTGGGCATCGGAAAAGACAAGTTGTTACGCCTGGTGAACAGCGCTCCCACAAAGATGGGCCAGTTCAATTCGGGTTTCGACAATGACGTGCAGCAGTTTACCGCCGCCCAGAGTTCATATTTTGGCGGCCCCGCTTACTGGAACAGTCCGAACAACGGCCCCGTAATTTATCTGTGGGGACCGAAGGACCCGGTGCGGGCCTACAAGTATGTGGGTGGTATGTTTCAAACCACTCCGGTTTCACAGAGCACGGTAGTGAACAGCAGCGGATTCTCGAATTCAGGCCCGTTGTCCGTCTCCTCAAACGGCAGCCTGGTGGGAAGCGGCATTCTGTGGAGTGCTGCTTCATTCTCAGGTACGGCTACAGGACAAGCGGTCCCGGGTATTCTGCGCGCATTCGATGCCACCAACCTGGGGACGGAGCTTTGGGACAGCAAGCAGAACGCCGCTCGTGACGATGTCGGCACCTATGCCAAATTCGTTCCTCCGACCGTTGCCAACGGAAAAATGTACGCCGGGAATTTCGCGGGACAGTTGCTGGTCTACGGACTGAATCCGCCGGCTGCCAACGGAATACATTTTGTGCAGGTGGGCTCGTCTACACAAACCTCCACGACTGCGAGCGTGTCAGCGTCATTTTCGTCGTCCCAGACTGCGGGCAATCTGAATGTTGTCGTGGTTAGCTGGAGTGACACCGCCTCGGCGGTGCAGGCAGTGGCGGACTCTCAGGGCAATCCGTATAGCTTGGCCATCGGTCCCACCACGGGCACCGGTATGCGCCAGTCGATCTACTACGCCAGGAACATCAAGGCAGGTAGCAATTCGGTTACGGTGACGTTCAATCAATCGGCGAATTCTCCCGACCTGCGAATTCTGGAATACAACGGCGTGGACACAGTCAGCCCGCTGGACGGATCACTGGGCACCAGCGGCACCAGCAGTTTTGCCGACACCGGATCGACCGCATTCGCCAATGCCAGCGACCTGATTATCGGCGCCAACATCACCGGTGCTAAAAATATCGTGCCGGGTTCGCCCTTCACCAATCGACTCTTCACCGCTGCGAACAATACGCACATCGTCGAGGATCGAATCGTCAACGTCACCGGCAGCTACCATGCCTGGACGCCGTTGCTGAGCAGCGCGCCATGGGTCATGCAGATGGTTGCCTTCAAGGCCGGAGGTTCAACGACCTCGACTGGACCGATCGTTGGCGGAGTATCTCCGAGCGCGGGCACTGCGGCGGGCGGCACGGTGGTGACGATTACGGGCGCAAACTTTGGTGCCGGTGCGACTGTGACCTTCGGCGGGACGGCGGCCAGTTCCGTAACTGTGACCAACAGTACCACGATCACGGCGACAACTCCGGCGCACGCGGCTGGCGCCGTGACCGTCACGGTCACAAATACCAATGGGCAAAGTGGCAGTCTGGCCAGCGCCTATGCTTATAACGCCGTGGTCAGCGGATCGATTGCACAAGTGCAGGTCAATGCTGCCACGCCTTCTTCCGCGACAGCTTCCGTGGCAGTGAACTATCCGTTGGCGCAAACTGCGGGAAACTTGAATGTGGTGGCGGTTGGATGGAACGATACGACGTCGACAGTCAGTTCGGTGACTGACACTCGTGGCAATGTTTACGCCCTCGCGATCGGTCCGAACAGCGGCACGGGCTTGCGTCAGTCAATCTATTACGCGAAAGGCATAGCGGCTGGGGCCAACACCGTGACTGTCGCCTTTAATCAGGCCGCTGCTTTCGCGGATGTGCGCGTGCTCGAATACAGCGGGCTGGATACCGCGAACCCACTGGATGCAACCGCGGGTGCCGCGGGCAATAGCGCGACGGCGAGCAGCGGAAATGCAACCACCACCGGGGCGAAGGAACTGATCTTCGGAGCCGGTATGACCGCGCGGCATTACACCGCTGCCGGCACCGGATTCATCTCCCGGATCATCACCAATCCGGATGGCGATATCGCTGAAGATCAAATCGTGGCCAGTACGGGCAGCTATGCCGCCACAGCGGCGCTCGCGTCCGGGAACTGGGTCATGCAGATGGCGACCTTTGCGGCCTCTGCTAGTGTGGCACCCGCAATTACAGGCATTGCTCCCAGCACCGGCCCGACCGCCGGCGGCACGGAGGTCACAATCACCGGCACGGGATTTGTAGCCGGCGCTACAGCGACCTTCGCCGGAGTGTCCGCAACGAATGTGACGGTCATTAACCAGGGCGTGATCTCTGCCCTGACGCCTGCGGGGACAGGCGTTGCGACACTGGTGGTTACCAATCCTGACCACCAGGCCGCAACTCTGGCCAACGCGTTCACCTACGGCGCGGGCAGTCCGGCGCCTATAGTAAGCACGGTTGCTCCGACGTCGGGCACGACCGCAGGAGGGACGGCAGTCACCATCACGGGAACCGGCTTCCTGACAGGCGCGACGGTCACCTTTGGAGGAACAGCTGCAACTGGCGTGACGGTGGTTAACAGTACATCGATCACGGCGACGACTGCGGCGCACGCCGCTGGCGCCGTCGACGTGGTAGTCAAGAATACCGACGCACAGACCGGCACCAAGACCAGCGGCTACACCTACACGTCGGCGAATCCGGCGCCCATAGTAAGCTCGGTTGCTCCGACGTCGGGGACGACCGCAGGAGGGACGGCAGTCACGATCACGGGAACCGGCTTCCTGACAGGCGCGACGGTCACCTTTGGAGGAACAGCTGCAACTGGCGTGACGGTGGTCAACAGTACATCGATCACGGCGACGACTGCGGCGCACGCCGCTGGCGCCGTCGACGTGGTAGTCAAGAATACCGACGCACAGACCGGCACCAAGACCAGCGGCTACACCTACACGTCGGCGAATCCGGCGCCCATAGTAAGCACGGTTGCTCCGACGTCGGGGACGACCGCAGGAGGGACGGCAGTCACGATCACGGGAACCGGCTTCCTGATAGGCGCGACGGTCACCTTTGGAGGAACAGCTGCAACTGGCGTGACGGTGGTCAACAGTACATCGATCACGGCGACGACTGCGGCGCACGCCGCAGGCGCTGTCGACGTAGTGGTCAAGAATACCGACGCACAGACCGGCACCCGGACCAGCGGGTACACCTACACTACAAGTGGCGGAGGCGGAACTATCGCCTTCGTGCAGGTCAAGTCGGCGACACCGCAATCCAATAGCGCGTCCGTGGCGGTCGCGTATCCGTTGGCTCAGACCCTGGGGAACCTGAACATCATCGCCGTGGGTTGGAATGACACGACCGCAACGGTGACGTCGGTGACCGACACCCGCGGCAATGTGTATACGTTGGCCATCGGGCCGACGTCCGGAACCGGGCTGCGCCAGTCGATCTACTACGCTAAGAACATTGCCGCCGGCGCCAACACGGTGACGGTAAACTTCAGCCAGGCGGCGGTCTTTGTGGACGTGCGCGCGCTGGAGTACAGCGGCCTGGACCAGACAAACCCGTTGGATGTCACGGCTGGCGCGGCGGGCAGCGGAACCAGTCCGGCGACGGCCGCGGCTGCGACTACGACCGCGAGTGAACTGATTTTCGGCGCCGGTATGACGACGACGCACTTTACCGGGCCGGGGACGGGCTTCACTTCGAGGATTATCACGTCCCCGGACTCGGACATCGCCGAGGACAAGATCGTGAGCAGCGTCGGCAGCTACAATGTTGCGGCTCCGGTGACGTCTTCATTCTGGGTCATGCAGATGGCGACGTTCCGCCTGGCTCAGTAAGCTTCGATTGCATTGGTTTTGCTCGAGGACGATTGCGTGGCGACAGGCGCCCTCGTTTGTCCGGTCGAGTGAAACTCGACCACTACTCCTACTAATAACGCTACAGCTCTCTATCCCAGCGGTTCGTGTGCTTCACCCCTTCAAAGTCAAAGTACGTGAGCGGGTTCGCCCGCGTCACACATAGTACTTTCGTAATCAAATGCGCTTTCATCAAGGCTTCTGCATGGCTCCTTCGTGCCATGAAATTGGAACAATTGTGAAAGTTTTTGACATGGGAATTACAAAACTAAGGTAATTGGGGAAAAATCAAATTCTTTTCCAACTGATTTGGTGATAAGCTACGATTCTCCCCTGAAGTTGCTTACCTCTACATCGGTGGTGAACGTCTTGAACGAAAAGTCTTCGTTAGTGCGTGAATTGGGCAGGAGAATCTCCAAGATCCGCTTTCACTACGGCCTTTCGATCGCTGCCCGTGCCGAAATGCGTCGGGAGCAGCAGACGGAAACAGGTCCGGAAGTTCCAATCGAGGCTTATCTGTCGGAAGGCCTGGCCTGGCTCGGCCGCGCCCAGGACCGCTCAGTTTCTGCGGATGGAGGGGTGGCCCGCCACTACTCTCTGATCGACGGCTGGGGCACTTCGTATCCTGAAACTACGGGCTACATTATTCCCACACTGCTGAGCGAAGGCCGCCTTTCCGGCGACGCGGACTTGTTGAACCGGGCGCGCCGAATGCTGGACTGGCTGGTGAGCATCCAGATGGAGTCTGGCGCCTTTCAGGGCGGTGCCATTGGTGGCTCTCCGGTGGTCCCTGTAACGTTCAATACGGGACAGATTCTGCTGGGACTGGCGGCAGGGGTCAAGGAATGCGGGCCGAAATATTTGAAGGCCATGATGGCTGCGGCCGATTGGCTGGTTGCGACTCAGGATGACGATGGCTGCTGGCGCAAACACGGCAGCCCATTTGTCGAGCGGGGAGAGAAGACTTACGATGCGCACGCATCGTGGGGACTATTTGAAGCTGCCCGTGTCGAGCCCGGCCGCGGATATGGGGAAGCGGCGATGCGCAACTTGAACTGGGCGCTTTCTCACCAGAACGAACAGGGCTGGTTCGCCAATTGCTGTTTGAGCGATCCGGACAACCCTCTAACTCACACTCTGGGCTATATGCTTCGCGGCACGGTGGAAGCTTATCTGTTCACCCGTGACAAGAAAATTCTTGAGGCCGCTTTAAAGACGGCCGAAGGCGCATTGAGCGCCCTGCAACCCAACGGTTTTCTTCCCGGACGCCTGGATCGCGCCTGGCGCGGCGCAGTGCCGTGGTGTTGCCTGACCGGTACACAGCAGATCGCGATCTGCTGGTTCCTCTTGTTCATAGAGACAGGTGATATTCGCCTGCGAGATGCCGGGCGGCTGGCGAATGCGTACGTCAGGAAAACAGTACGGCTGGATGGCCCTCTGGATACCCGCGGAGCCGTGAAGGGAAGCTTCCCGGTGTCAGGTGGCTATGCCAAATTCCAGTATCCGAATTGGGCGACCAAGTTCTTTGTTGACTCGCACCGCCTCGAAAGCACGGTCTGTAGTGAAGAGGAACGGGATCTCCACATTCCTCTTTACTCCAAAGCCGCTTGCCCGGCCGACTGAGCGAGTCGCGGCTTATCGTTTCTTCGTTGTAACATTGTTTTCCAACGGAGAAAGCACGTAGAGAAGGCGGCTGCCCGGCAATCAGGCGGGCTGCCTTGAAGTGGCCGTGACAGTCAGGAGAACGGGTCTTGTACCTGAAATTTTTTGGACTGAAAGAACAACCTTTCGGTGTAACCCCGGACCCGCGTTTTCTTTATCTCAGCGAAGCTCATAAAGAAGCGCTGGCTTCGCTGTACTACGGCATCGAAGCCAATCGTGGATTCATCGGTTTGATTGCCCAGCCCGGCATGGGCAAGACGACCATGCTGTTCCATCTGCTCGAAACCTTTCGCTCGACGGCTCGCATCGCCTTTCTCTTTCAGACTCATTGCAACTCGCGGGAGTTCATGCGCCTGCTGCTCGCCGAACTGGGCTGTGAAGAAGACACACAGGACCTGGTCCGCATGTATGACGAGTTTAACCGTCGGCTGGTGCAGATTGCGCAGGAAGGGAACCGTCTGATCGTAGTGGTGGATGAAGCCCAGAACCTTGAACCCGAAGTTCTGGAAACTCTGCGCCTGCTGTCTAATTTCGAAACTGCGCAAGCCAAGCTGATGCACATCATTCTTGCGGGACAGCCGGCGCTGGCGCAAAAGCTTTCCAGTCCGGGCCTGTCCCAGTTGCGGCAGCGAGTTTCGATTGTGCAGGGGTTGGCGCCGCTCTCCAACAAGGAAGTCAAGAATTACGTGGAACATCGCCTGCGCATTGCGGGTTATAAGGGCGCTCCCATTTTTACCGACGACGCCTACCAGTCGATCGCGGTGGCCACCGAGGGCATTCCCAGAAATGTGAATAACTTTTGCTTCAATGCGCTCTCCCTGGCCTGCGCCACGCGCAAGTACATTGTTGATTCGGATGTGGTGAATGAGGTCATGGCCGACCTCGATATCCAGAAACTGACCTGGGGTTTGCCCACTGAGGCTATCGAGTCGCCTTACCGTCCGGTGCGGGAGGCGATGACTGCCGCAGCTGAGCCCGAGAGTTACCGCGAGATTTCAAATGCCGCCGAAGCCGCAGCCTATATGCAGCAAGTCGCATTGAAACTGCGCAACTGGCGCGAGTCGATGGAAAAAGCGCCCCCAGGCAAGGTTCGCGACCCCATCATGGCGTCACGGAAAGAGCAGGGCCGATAACCGTGTAGGCTGCTTTGACTCCGCTCCACAGTGGTGCAGTTTCAAAATCCCCGAGTGATCGAATTGAGGGCGTCATCCTGAGGGACTTTAGTCCCGAAGGATCTGGCGCGCATCGCAACGGTCCCCACGGCGCGAGTGTGTGTCCGCTCCACGCCAGATGCTTCGCAATCTCAGCATGACGCATTCGGGGGAGGCAGGCTTAAAAACTACGTCCCAGTACTTAACCACAGCATAACGATACGAAAGTTGTTCATTACCAACGGCAATTGACGCAGGATTCAGCGGTAGTAAACTTCAGCACAGGACTCTTTGCATGCATATTCTTCACGTAGTAGGTGCTCGGCCGAATTTGATGAAGGTCGCGCCAGTATTGAGCGCGCTCAAGCAGCATTCTAAGGTAAAGCAGACTCTCATTCATACTGGCCAGCACTACGACACCAATATGTCGGATGTGTTTTTCCAGCAACTCGAGATTCCCGCACCGGACGTTAACCTCGGGGTGGGCTCCGGAAGCCATGCTCGGCAGACCGCCGACATCATGACCAAGTTCGAGCCCATTGTGCTCGAGCGCAAGCCCGACCTGGTGCTGGTGTACGGCGATGTCAACTCAACGGTGGCGGCCACCCTGGTGTGCTCCAAACTTTTAATTCAGGTGGGCCACGTCGAAGCCGGACTGCGGTCTTTTGATCGAACCATGCCGGAGGAAATCAATCGGCTGGTCACCGATCAGCTGGCCGATATGCTGTTCACTCCATCGTCCGATGGAAATGAAAATCTGGCGCATGAAGGCATTCCGGCCAACAAGATTCATCTGGTCGGCAACGTCATGATCGACTCGCTGGTGCGTTTGTTGCCGGTGGCGGAAAAGACCAAGCTGAACGGATTGCCCGATCGCTATATTCTGGTCACGCTGCATCGCCCGGCGAACGTCGACGATGATCGCATTCTGAAACTCATCCTGGGATATCTGCTGGAACTGAACAGCCAGGTGAAGGTTGTTTTTCCTGTGCATCCCAGGACACGCCAGCGCATTGCCGACTTCGGCATCGACGTCAGCAAGCTGGACTTGCGCGAGCCTCTGCCATATATCGAGTTTTTGTCCCTGCAACGCCGCGCCACGGCGGTCGTCACCGACTCCGGCGGCATCCAGGAAGAAACAACTTATCTGAAAGTTCCTTGCCTCACTCTGCGCAACAACACAGAGCGTCCGGTGACGGTGACCATGGGGACCAACATTCTGATTGGACAGGAAGGCGCGACCCTACGCGCCGAGCTAAACAAAATCCTGGAAGGCAAACAGAAACAAGGCACAGTCCCGCCTCTCTGGGACGGACAAACCGGAGCCCGCATCGCCGAGATCCTGACGAAGTTGTAAGAGGTTCCGAGGAGAATCCGGGATTAAAGAAATGGGGCACCCGCGATCCCACTCCACCATTCGACCCTTTCGAACTCACCTTAGTTCGGCAGTAGTCCAAAGACGTCGAACTGCCCCTGGGAGCCGATGTATACCTTGCCATTGGCCACTGTAGGCACGGCAAGCTTGATGGCTAGGCCCGCGGCGCCCGTGCCGCTGGCCGGGCTGCTGTATAGCTTATTGGCCAGGTTGGTGGCGTCGTAGGCGTTCAGGATCGCAGCTCCCGTCGGATACGCGCCGATATCCAACGCCCACACAATGCCGTTGCTGGCACCGTTCGCGGAAACTGCAGGAACGGATCCGCGTTTACCGTAGATGCTGGCGGAGTGCGAGTTTGGGGTTGATGAAATGGTGCCGCTGGCGATGGTGAATTGTTTCAACTCGTCGGAGACCGCCGCTGTGTAGATGTTCCCGTTCCAGTAAGCCGGAGGCCCGAACATGCCACCGATAATGCCAGTCGTGTCAGGAAAAACCTCCACTTCTTGCAGGTCCTGGCTCAAGACCGAATTGTATTTTCCCAGGTTGGTCTGATCGAGCAAGTAAAGAAATCCGGGTTTGCCGGTTGCCAGCAGGAGATGAGGATGCGCCGGTGATCCCGCTGAATCAGGCAGAAGAATCGCGCCCGACGACCCTAGATCAATGTCATTGGTGGCCAATAGAGATTGGTTGAAGGGCGTGAAGTAGTCCAGAACGATTCCATTCGCGGTCAGCTTCACGACCGAATCCGAATAGTTGACCCCGCCCGTGTCGGCATCGAAGCCGCCGTTCCCCGTCTCCACGAAGAGATTGCCAGATGAATCCACCACAAGTCCGCCCCCGGACTGCCAGATTGCGCCCTCGTTGTTGGTCGCCGGATCCGTCGTAGACCACACGAATTTCTGGGCCAGAGTGTTCGCGTCGTAACCCATCACCCAGCCCTGATAGACGTTATTGTCGCCGTGCGAACCAAAGGCCACGTAAACAGTTCCGTTGGCGAAAGTGAGGGCAGGCCGTTGCAGCTGTACGAGAGGGACGAAAAGATTGGCAGTGATTTCTACTGGCCCCACCGCCTCCGCACCCGAGGCCAGACTCATCGCATGCAGGCGGTGAAAGTAGACGCTGCCAGGACGCTTCGATTTCGCGCAAACGTAAATCAGTCCAGCATCGACGTCGATGACTGGCGTCGAGGTGATCCCGATCTCGGGAATCAGGTCCTTAAGCTCGCCCGTGTCCGCCGGGAGAACCGTGGTTTCGCCCGCCCCCAGCAAGTTTTTTTTCCAGAGCTGCTGGCAAGAACTCGAGTCGGCGTCGTAGGCGTAAACCCAGTCGCTCTCGGTGGCGATAAATACCACGTTGTGCGTCTTCCCATCATTCATCGCCAGGTTGGCGACATACAGCGGTTCCGCATAAACGTATCCGGGAGCGTCTAACGGACAGGAGAACAGCTTGCCGAAGCCAGTCGATGAGACCGTGGTGGGGGTCAGCGCGTATTCCAGCAGATTCTGCCCAGTGCGTGCATTGTCATTGTGGTAAGTGCCGACTGCCGAAAGGTTGGTGACCACAACCAGCACCGCTGGACTGACGGTCCCGCCTGACACCAGCCCCGTGATGCTGTGGTTACCCGGGGTAGTGGTCGAGCTGGGCGAATAAGTCGCGGTGGTGTCGCCGGTGCTGGTAATCGTGCCGGCAGTCGCATTGCCGTTCTGGACGCCATCCACCAGCCACAAAACGGTCCCGGTGCCACCCGTCAGAGTCGCCCTGATGCTCAGGGCTTGTGACGTGGTTACAGCCGAAAGTTGGGGAGATAGCGCCACGGTGACACTGGAAGTCGGAGGCGGGTTTGTCGGCGGAGGAGTTGTTGGCGGCGGCGTTGACGGAGGGGGCGTATTCGGGGGCGGTGTGGATGAAGTTCCTCCGCCACACGAGGTCAAGCCCGGGACCAATAGAATCCCAAGTAGCGCCAGGGTCAGGGCCGGAACAGCTTTTCGCAGACTAGAAGCGCGAAAATTGCGAAGCACAGACGGCATCCAGATTTCTCCGCTACAAAGATTTGGGTACAAATCGTAACCCCGGCTGGGATCATTTGTTGCTCAACCGCGAGCTTACAAAAACCGTCTTCACGGGTTAAACAGCAATGTTAGCCAGCCTTCCAGAGCCTCGGCACGCCGAAAAAGACGAACGAAACACCAATCATCTTAAAGCTCAAGGAGCGATGCGCCGTCGAATTGATGAGTGCGCCTATGTCTTCGATGCAAGCGGAGGGCCAAAAGGTAAGTGTCTTATCTTCCGTTTACAGCGGCCTGATGAGACAATAGCGCAAAATTATGCGGGCCATTCTGGAGAACATTCGATCCGGCGAAGTGTCGGGTCATGAGGTACCGCAGCCCGAGTTACGTCCCGGGGGCATCCTGGTGCGGACCGCGTTTTCAGCCATCAGCGCCGGCACTGAACTGGCCCACCGTGAGCAGGTCGAAAAGTCGCTTTTGGGGAAGGCCCTCGCCCGGCCGGACCTGGTACGGCAAGTGGTGGATTTCGCCCGTATCGCAGGCGTAAAGGCGGCCTACCAGAAAGTGCAATCGCGCCTGGATTCTCTCGCTCCTCTGGGCTACAGCTGCGCCGGAGTGGTGATTGCCGCCGGGCAGGGAGCACCGGAATTTCGGCCCGGAGATCGCGTGGCATGCGCCGGCGCCGGATATGCCAGCCATTGCGAAGTCAATTTCATTCCGAGAAATCTGGCGGTCCGCGTGCCGGATACAGTTTCCCTCGAAGCGGCCTCGCTGAGTGCCATTGGGGCGATCGCGCTTCAGGGGTTTCGTCAGAGCGAGGCAGTTTTAGGTGAAGTTGTGGCGGTGATCGGCGCCGGATTGGTTGGAGTGCTGACGGTTCAACTGGCCAAGGCATCTGGATGTCGAGTGATTGCCATCGACCGCGACGGTCAAAGAGTCGAGCGCGCCCGGCAGTTCGGCGCCGACCTGGCGCTGGGCTCCACCGATCGCGACACCCCGCAGCGGGTCAGGGAATTTGCCCGTTACGGCGCCGATGTCGCGATCATCACGGCTGCAACTCCGTCCGCGGAACCGGTCGAAATGGCGGCGGATATTTGCCGGGACCGTGGGCGCATTGTGGTCGTAGGCACGGTAGACCTCGGAGTCTCGCGCAAGGCGATGTACATGAAAGAGCTATCCCTGGTCCTCTCGCGGTCCTACGGACCCGGACGCTACGATTCCCAGTATGAAGAAGATGGTGTCGATTACCCCGTCGGTTACGTGCGCTGGACCGAGAAACGCAACATGGAGGCTTTCCTGGATTTGCTGGCGTCGGGAGCAGTCAACGTCGCGCCTTTTATCGAGCGCCGTTGTCCGGTGGAGCAGGGAAGCGCCGCATACCGGGAATTGAAAGCCACGGGCGCGTACACAGTCCTGCTGGAATATCCCAACCGGGCGCTTATCAGTATGCCGGAGCCTGTCGCATCGGAGGTTTCAGGGCGAGCGTCTGCCTCCGGCGAATTGAGAGTGAGTATGATTGGCGCCGGGAATTTTGCCCGGGCGGTCATGATCCCCGCATTGCGCAAGACTCGAGGGGTCGCGCTGCATTCGGTTGCGACCGCTTCAGGCGTAGCTTCGGAATCGGCTCGCCAGTTGTTTGGCTTTGCCCGTGCGGTGCAGCCCAGCGAATTGTTGCAGGACAAAGACGCCGACGCCATCTTTGTACTTTCGCGCCACGACAGCCACGCGCAATACGTAGTGGCCGCGCTGACCCATCACAAACCCGTGATGGTGGAAAAGCCCCTGGCCATCAACCGCGAGCAACTGGAAGAGATCCGCTGCGCCCATCAGGCCGGGAAGGTAAAGGGCGCGGCTCCGTTTCTGATGGTGGGTTACAACCGCCGCTTCGCTCCGTTCACCGGCAAGCTGCGACAGTTCTTCGCCGGCCGGCAGGAACCAATGGCCGCACACATACGAGTCAACGCGGGATACATTCCCCCTGACCACTGGGTGCAGAAAACCGGCGAAGGCGGCAGGATCGTGGGCGAACTCTGCCATTTTGTAGACTGGGCCCGGTCCGTTGTCGGCTGCCGCATCGTGGGTGTCACCGCGCACGCGCTGCCCGACGGCACCCGCTATAACCGCGACAACGTGTTCGCAACTCTTGCATTTCAGGATGGCTCGATTGTCAGCCTTTCCTATCTTGCCAACGGCGACAGGTCGATCGCAAAAGAAGAATTCGAAGTATTCTGCGAAGGCAAGGCGGCGCGGATCAGCGACTTCTCTACGCTGGAGCTGGCATCGAATGGAAAAAGCAAGCGGACAAAAGCCCGGCGCGACAAGGGACACGACCGTGAGATCGCAGCCACCCTGGAAGCGATACGGTCCGGCGGGAATTCACCAATCCCGTTCGATGAATTGATCGAGGTCTCTGAAGCCACCCTTGCGATCGAAGAAGCCATTGGCGGTGGAACCTTGATTGCGCTGCCGAGGGGACAAATTTCGTAAGCCTAACCGAAAAAAGAGAGCGCCGCTTTCGCGGCGATGAGGCATCACGAGCTAGTGTCTGCATTTAGGAGTTTGGAATCTTGACCTGCACCTGGTTTGAGAACTTGCTTTCCTTTCCCTTCTTGTTTACCGAAGTGGTGGCATAGAAATAGGTAGACCCTCCCACGACGGAAGCGTCGGTGAAGGTTGATTTCGGGTGAACCGAACCGTTGAGCTTGCTAAACGGACCGCTCTTTTTCGGTCCACGATATACGTTGAAACCAGCCACCGAAGAGGACGGAGGTTTCCACGCCAGATCGACGCTATGCGCTGCGGTTTCGGTTCCGGTGCCGGCGAAAGCCACCTGCGGCGAATTGTCCGCGTCACTCTGAAAGGTGATTTTTCCCGCAACAGCTCCATCGTGATGCGGCGCGAAAACCACTTTGAAGGGCACGCTCTGGCCGGCCGGCACGGTCACTGGAAACGTAATTCCCATGACTGTGAAACCGTCTCCGCTCCAGTCCGCGGAGGTTACTGTAATTCTCGAGTTCCCGGCGGTGAGGCTGCCGATTTGAGTCTTCCATGTTCCCACTGTGACTTTCCCGAAAGTCAGCTTCGTGGGTGAAACCTCAAGGTCCCCGGCAGCAACTGTGGTTGTGCCGCTTGCCGTGGTGCCGCTTGCTGTAGTGCCAGTCGTTGTAGTGCCGGTCGTTGTTGTGCCAGTCGTTGTTGTGCCAGTTGCCGAAGTGCCAGTTTTTGTTTTGTTGGCTTTAATGCTGCTCCCGCCTCCGCAGCCCATCGAGATGACAGCAACCGATAGGGTCAAGCCTAAGAACACTCGTCCATGCATGCGCCCGGTACTCCTTAGAAGAAGAATTGTTTGCCACGAACTGCGACGCCGAACCTGATGCCCGGCGCAATTGAACACTGCGGCAACAATTGGAATTCCGGCTGCGTGAATCGCTGATGACAGCAACTCACGAAGGTTGAATTCCAATTCTGAATTGGAACCTTTGATGGGGTACCAAGCGAAGGTAACCGGATCACCAGGAAGCGTGAAGATGTCACTAGTACATAACTTCAGTATGGGGAACGGAATCGGGAAAAATGTGGGCGCGAGCGTTCCGCTCGTGCAGCAGCGCTCCAGAAACTTCAGGACCAATGGAAATGCGGAAATGCGGAGCAGATGCAGAAACGCTGGCGCAAATGCGGAATGCTGCCGCACGAGCGGGACGCTCGCGCCCACATTAAAAAAGGGGCGTGAATTTCTTCACGCCCCGTTTACTCAAAGGTTTGCAAACCCTACGGTGTCGGAATTGCCGCCTGGGTCTGGTTCGACTTCGGACTTTCCTTTCCGTTTGCATCCACCGCTGTGGTGACGTAAAGGTAAGTCTTCCCGGCAGCAACTGCACTGTCGGTGTAAGTAAGGTCGGCGTTCATCGAAGTGATCTTCGAGAACGATGCGCCCGAATCACTGCTGCGATAAACGTTGTAACCGACCACGCTCGACGTGCTCGCATTCCACGACAGAGCCACGCTGTGCTGCGGCGCTGCCACTCCGGTTCCGCTCAGTGCCTGAGCCAGAGATGAGTTGGAAGCGTTGCTGGTGAAGGATCCACTTGCGCTGGCCGCGCCACTCGATTGCGGCGTGAAAGTGACGGTGAATGATGCGCTCTGTCCCGCCTTCAGGGTGAGCGGCAGTGAAATCCCGCTGACCGTGAACTCGGAAGTGCTGCCGCCAGCATTCGAGAGGGTGATGCTCGACCCGCTGGCGGTTAGCGAAGCCGTCAGACTCTTGCTCTGTCCGACGGTGACGCTGCCAAAGCTCAAGCTCGCGGGGCTGACCGCCAATTGACCAGCCACGGCTGCTGTTCCAGCAAGGCTGATGTTCAGCGTGGAATTGGAAGCGTCGGAGGTTATTGCAATCGATCCGGTGGCGTTTCCGCCGGTGGTCGGAGCGAAGACAGCCCCGAAAGTGAAACTCTGGCCGGGGCTAAGCGTCATCGGAAGAGTCAGCCCCGTGGCGCTGAATCCGGTACCCGAAACCTTGGCTTGAGAGATGGTTACGCTGTTTCCGCCGGAGTTCGTCAAAGTCTCGGACTGGGTAGCGTTGTCCCCGATCTGAACGTTGCCGAAGGTGAGGCTGGAATCGCTGGTGCTGAGTACACCGGCTGACGCGACGTTCGCGGTCAACGGAATGTTGAGCGTCGAGTTGGTAGCGTTGCTGCCGATGGCCAGGCTTCCGCTTGCCGCGCCTCCGGATTGCGGTGTGAACGTGACGCTGAAAGTCGTGCTCTGCCCTGCTCCGAGTGAAGCAGGCAAACTCAGGCCGGTGAGAGAGAAGCCAGTTCCGGAGATATTAGCCTGGCTGATGCTTACGCTCGTACCGCCCGAGTTGGTTAGGGTTTCGGAAATGGTCTTGGGCGTGCCGACGGCGACGTTGCCAAAATTCAAGCTGCCCGGCGCCGAGGTGAGCGCTCCCGCCGTAACCACGTCAGCTGCGAGGGGCACGGAGAGGGAGCCAGCGTCACTGTTGAAGGATGCGGCGCCGCTGCCCGAACTCCCCGCTTGTGGATTGAATGTCACGCTGAAGGCTGCGCTCTGTCCTGCTGCCAAGGTCACCGGCAGGCTCAATCCGCTGATGGTGAAGCCGGAGCCGGAAACGCTGGCCTGGGATAAGGTCACGCTTGATCCGCCCGAGTTTGTGATCGATGCAGACTGTGTTTCCGGGTGACCGACGGTGACGCTGCCAAAGCTGATACTCGAGGGATTTGATAGCAGCGATCCAGGCGTGGTAGCGACAGCGGTTACAGGAACCGTCACGACCGTTTGCGCAGAGTCGCTGGTCACGGCAATGCTTCCGCTCGCGGTGCCGCTTGACTGGGCCGTGAAGGCGACTGTGAACTTCCTACGCTGGCCCGCGCCGAGGGTCAATGGGAACGACAGTCCGCTGGTTTTGAAGCCCCTGCCCGACACGCTCAATTGCCGAATCGTAAGATCGGAGCTGCCGGTATTCAACAGCGTGGCTTGCTGGGTCTGCGTAGAGCCAAGCTTTACGCGTCCCAATGTTACGACTGCGGGTGAGATTGCAAGTTGCCCAGCTCCCATACCAGTGCCCGAAAGAGGCAGAGTGATGCTGATCGGCATCATCCTGATTCCTACCGTGGTAAAGTCGCCGCGCCTTCCACTGAAAGAGACCGGACGTCTCAACCCGGCGGCGGAAACCGAGCCCACCACGGAGAGTGCTCCGGTGGTGGCCCCGCCGGCAAGCGGATTAAAGGTTATGCCCACGCGGATGCTTTGCCCGGGCCGTAGCACCATCGGCGTGCGTAAACCGGAGATCGAAAATCCGGTTCCTGAAACCGATGCGCCTGTGATTACGACCGAGGTTTTACCAGGGTTCGACAGTACCGCCGATTGCGACTGAGCTTTGCCCATGATCACTTTGCCGAAGCCGATGGCGGCCGGCGCCAGGCTGATCCGTCCCGGCGGAGGAATCGCTGTGCCTCGCAGGACAAACGTTGCGGGCAGGCGCAAGGTGGCGCTGGCCAAAACCACGCGGCCCACCGAGTTGCCGCCCGTTTTCGGAGAATACGAAAACTGAAGTACCGTCTGCTGGCCAGGGGCCAGGGTCAATGGCAGGTCTTGATTGGCAATCGTGAAATCACTTTGATCGATTCGAGCGCTGTTGATCACAATCGCGGAACGGCTATGGTTGGCAATGGTATTGGTGCGTACCACCGTGCTTCCAACGGGCACGATGCCGAAGTCTACAACTGTCGAAGCGGTTAAAAGAACGCCGGTGGGATGAGCGATACTTACGGGCCGAAAAATTCTAGTGGGGCGTGGGCCGTCGATGGGCCGCAACATTCGTACTTGGGCCTGAAGTGCACTGCAGCCGAGCAGGGTGATGAGAACGAAAAGAACGGTTACGAACTTGGTGTGGTTGCCGAATTCCTTCACGAGGGCCTCTAGAGCCGTACGGCCATACGGCGGGGGATTTACCTGCTCTCCGCAACACTCCGAGTGCCAATCCGGGAACTGATCGGAACGCGGAGTAGTGCAGCCAAGTGCAGTGTGCTCTGGGGGTTGCAGAGGCGGTAGATACCGGAAGTGAAAGAAGACAGCGGCCAGATGGACATTACCAAAATGGAACGCCTGTTACTTGGGTCACTGTTTGCAAGAAAACGTGTACATGGACTTATCGCGACGCGTAAGAATGGGCTCTCCTGAGATTGTGGTGATAGTGTGGGAAGCAGCGAAAACACTGGGTTAAACTACTATGACTCGCTCGCGAGTATTCGCCGCGCGAGCATATGAACAGTCACTGGCGTGACCTATCTTCAGAAGATCGCGATGCAGTAATCTGATTACGTGAAGGGGTCGAAAGTACTAAAGGCCACCACATCGACGGCCATATTCCTAACATGCCTACAAAAAATTTAGAGCAGTCGGTGCATAAGGGAATCATTCTGGCCGGAGGTTCAGGTACCCGCCTCTATCCCGTCACCCATGCGGTGTGCAAGAGCCTGCTTCCTATTTATGACAAGCCCATGATTTATTACCCGCTATCCACTCTCATGCTGGCGGGTATCCGGGACATTCTCGTTATTTCAACGCCGCAGGATATTCCTCGCTTCGGGCATCTGCTAGGAGATGGAAAGCGT
The DNA here is from genome assembly GCA_963795245.1 of Terriglobia bacterium. Classification (GTDB taxonomy): domain Bacteria; phylum Acidobacteriota; class Terriglobia; order Terriglobales; family Acidobacteriaceae; genus JAIQFF01. The sequence continues at coordinate 766,696 of CAWCHA010000005.1, forward strand.
TTTGGACTGAATATTCAGTACGAAGTGCAACCGCGTCCGGAGGGAATCGCACAAGCCTTTCTCGTTGGCCGCGAATTTATCGGCTCCTCGGGATGTGCCCTGGTGTTGGGTGACAACATTTTCTACGGACACGAATTCGCCCGCACGATTCAGGAAGCCGACCGACAAGAATCGGGCGCTCGCATCTTTGCCTATCCGGTACAGGATCCCGAACGCTATGGCGTGGTTGAATTCGATGCGCAGGGTAAAGCGCTCAGTCTGGAAGAGAAGCCGGCCGCACCCAAATCACGTTACGCCGTGACCGGACTTTATTTTTACGACAACCAGGTGATGGAGATCGCGAAGTCCCTCAAACCTTCCGCCCGCGGAGAACTTGAGATTACCGACGTGAATCGGGAATACTTGCGGCGCGGAGAACTGGATGTGGTGGTCATGGGCCGCGGCATGGCGTGGCTCGATACCGGAACGCACCAGGCCATGCTGGAAGCTTCGCTGTTCATCCAGACAATCGAGACCCGCCAGGGGCTGATGGTGGCGTGTCCTGAAGAGATCGCCTTTCGCTACGGATACATCACCGCGCAACAACTCGAAGAGACCGCCTCCACGATGCAGGGAAACGCTTATGGACTGTACCTGCAGCAGTTGCTCCGCGAAAAAGTCTTCTAGCCGCAATGATCAGCAAAGAAATGATCAGCAAAGAAACAAAACTGAGAACCGGGAACTGATAACGATAACTAAGAACTGACTTCCTACGGTTCTTGAATCCCGAAGCCTACAGTCACCAGTTACTGGTTCAATTCCGGTGCAGGAGTTTGCCTGAGCGCGGATTTTGCGCGTGACGAGAAATTCGTGAAGAATTCCACAGACTTGGCTTGACACAGACGCGCTGCAAGCGCAAAATCACACGCAATCACCCGTAAACGCCACTTTCTTCCAGCCTGAGGTATTTGCCCCATAACTCCCCCGGACCAGTCCGCCTGGCCAAGGCGTGCCTGATTCGAATTAGGAAGGCGAAACCATGATGAGTATCGTGCACCGTTTATGGAATGAGGATCGCGGCCAGGATATCGCCGAATACGCGGTGATGCTGGCAGTGATTTTGGTAATAGTGGTGGGCACCATTCGGTTGGTAGGCAGCAATGCCAACAACACGTTTTCTTCAGTAGGCAGTGCGATCCAATAGTTGCTGGATCCGACTGCGCCTCGGCACAGCGTACGGGACAGGCTAAAGGTGGGAGCGCGGAAATTACCGCGCGCCGGTACCACCTTGTCTGCGTCCGTTCTCTGAATTTCAGAAATCTATTTCGATCCGAATTGCAGCCGCAGTCCCGCGCGCGCAAGAATGGGCGGGCCGACGGTCAGCACCGGGGTTCGCGCGACGTCATAACGCCGGTTGGTCAGGTTCTCCACCGCAACGAACAATTCAATTCCATGACGCAGGTGGTGTGACGCCGTGGCGTCCAGCACAAAATAGCGCCGCAGCAGTAGTGTGTTCTGATCGTCGTCAAACTGGTTTCCACCGAAGCGTCCCTGTACCGCCAGCAAAATGAACGGCCGCGTATATGCAGTCTGGAAAGTGAACTGGTGTCGCGGAATTTGCGGAACGTCGAGACCGACCAGGCTCGGATTCAGTCCAGCCAGTGCGGGATCGATGGTGAAACTGGTCACGGTGGCGTCGGTGTACTCGTAGCCGCCGGAGAGTGACACCGAATTGCTGAGGCGCGCACTGGCTTCCAGTTCCAATCCCTGCGAGCGAGTGCTTCCCAGGTTCTGCCGCTGTCGGGTGATGAGGCTGGGAGTGGTGGTCAGGGTGACGTTCGCGACCGGTCGCGTGATCTGGTTCCAGAAAAAAGTACTGCGCAGCATCACACGCTGGTTCAAACCGGTGACGATGACGCCGCCTTCCGCGCCCGTCAAGCGTTCCGCGCGCAGGTTAGGATTGAACTCCGTAAAGACGTTGCCCGCCCGAAACCCGCGATAGAGTTCATTTAACGTCGGTGCGCGGAAAGCGCGATAGCCGGAAGCAGTCAGAGAAATGTTGTTGCCGAGCTTGTGCAGCAGCGCCAGGCGCGGACTAAAAAAAGTCTCGCTGCGATCAGGGAGAGCCGCAGCACCGGATGGCTTGGAAGGATCCGGGGGCGCGAAGGCATCGAAATTCTCCCAGTGATCCACGCGCCCACTTGCGGTAAGGATCCAACTCGGAGTCAGGCGGACGATGTCCTCGAAGTAACCACCCCAACTTACCTCTCGCCCGCCGCCGGCGGAAGTGGTGGTCGGAGCACCACCGAAGAATCCCTGCTCGTCGGTCTGCCCATGCGTGTTCGATTCGTCCACGCCTGCCACCAACTGCTGATGCGTCCCTACGGAACGTTGCCATTGCAGGGAAAATCCCACTTGCTGAGCGGGAACATCCTGCAAACGGGTCAGGTTCTCGCTGTTGCGATCGGCGGCGATCGAAGTGAATGACTGGTTCAATCCCTGACGGCTGGCGTATGCGCGAACCTGAAAGGCGCCTAACTCGTGCCCATCCCAGTTACCGCCGAGGTCGAGTTCACGAATGGTTGTGCTGTTCACCTGCAAGGGAGTGCCATTTTGCCGCGATTCGCCAAACAGGGATCCGCGGGCAAAGACCGCGCCGCGATCGCCGAACTTGCGTTGCACCGTCAGATCTCCGCTGGCACTTTCCGAGTTCACCGGAGTATCGATCGTGCCTCGCAAGTCTTCGGGCACGGCGATGTAGCCATCAGTGCGGAACAGTTCCGAGGTCAGGCCGATGGCCCAGGGTCCAAAACTCTTGCTGGCAGCGAGGGAAAGATCGGGAGAGTTCTCATTCCCGCCGGCCATTTCCACCGAGATCAAATCGCGGTTCACCGGCGTCCGAATAATGTTGATGACTCCGCCCAGCGCGTCTGACCCATACAGATGGGAGGCGCCGCCACTGGCGACCTCCACGCTGGAGATGGCTTCGCGCGGAACGCGGTCCCAATACACCCATCCGCCAAAAGGATCGTTCGCCGGGAAGCCGTCGCTCAGAACCAACGCCCGGCTGGCTCCGCTGGCGCCCAGGCCCCGCAGGGAAACGCCTTGCGTCGTCGGATTCGCGGCGCGGCTGGTGGTGCGGCGGAAGAGGCTGAATCCCGGCACCTGGCGAAGTACGTCGTCGGTTCGGAAGGCGGCCGTGGCGTTCAGGTCCTCGGTTGAGAGAATCGTGACACTGGTTGCATTCTCAACGACTCGCACGCCGGTGCGATTTGCAGTGACTGTCACTTCTTCAGCGGGCGATGCAGCTTTTAGCACGATTTGAAGCGCGGTTGATCCGGCATGCCAATCCACGGTGGCGACTTGAAATCCGGATGCCGAAACCTTTACCTTGCCTGAATCCAGCGCCGCTGCGGAGAACACAAAGCCTCCGCGATCATCAGTGGTGGTCGTCGTCGAAACCGAGTTGCTGGTGAAGATCACTTCCGCGCCAGCGATTGCGGCGCCGGTCGAGTCGGTCACGACTCCGGAAACTTCTCGTGCCGGCGATTCCTGAGATTGCGCAACCAGGGGCAGCATCAGGGCAAATCCGAATGTCAGAAAAAATCGTAGCGGTCTTGAAAACGAAAGAAACGAAGCGAAGGGCCTAATCGAATGCAGATGAACTCCTCCGGCGGACCAGCGTCAGCTTCGTGAGGTGAAACCAACGAGGTTCGGTTGCTTAAAATCATACATGAGAGGAGTACGGATTCCTTGGCCCCGGGTGGTGGTTGTTCTGAGTCTTGCTATTTTTCCAACGCGTCCTCGAGTTCAACCCATTCCAAGGATGGGTAAAACTGTCATCGCTGGGATCGTTAGTTGCAACTGTTTTCCTCTTTGTGCGTTTGGCCCATTAAACGACGGCTCCTAACCAGCGCATTATCAGCACGTTGGAAGAAGTCTCGTGGCCCGCCGATTGCGCCCTCCATGGGTGGAGCGAAGCGGATCGTCCGCTCCTCAAAAAAGGACGGGGGCAGATGTTGGTTCTAAGACCGCGCATAATGCTGCTGACCGCTTTTGTGCCAGTCTTCTTTTGGTTTGCCTCGTGTTGTTTTGCCTCGGTCAGATCGGTTCCTTCGCAGGTTGCGGCCGGGCAGACTTCGCTGGCCGAGCGCGAACACGCGGTCTGGACTTCGGCAACGCACGGCTCGGAATTTGCCGCCATCACGCACCCTGCCAGCCGGCCCGAATGCGAAGCGGCGCAGCCGCCCCAGGCCCTGGCTACGCCCGAACCGCTGCTGGACAGCGGGGACCTGAATGCGAGAGTCAGCGTCAGCTTCATTATTGGAATTGACGGAAGAGTGCACAGTGCTCTGATTCTCGAAAGCGCTGGCCCCAGTGAAGACCGTACGATCCTCGATGCCGTGCGCTTCTGGCGCTACCGTCCCGCAATGTGTAACGGTGTGCCCACCGAGGCCGAGGCCAAAGTAGAGTTTTCCAGTCGCTAGGAAAATTTTCGAATAGAATGAGCGAGAACGACACTTCTTCGGGGCTAGGGCCGGGACCGGGAATCATGGCGCTGCTATGTTCCCGCCAGGCAGCAGCAAATCAAATGCGCCATGGATGATCGCAAATCGATTGCTCAACTCCAGGCTGCAGCCCAACAGGCCATGCAACGATTTGGCCTGGAACAAAGTGTGGAAGATGCGGTGAACGTGAACTCTGAAGCTGAAAACATCGGCCGGCAAACCTGCGCGTCATGCGGAAGCTCGAATCGCAAGGGTAACAAGTTCTGCGCCAGTTGCGGCATTGCTCTACCCAAAGCGCAAGACCTGCCGGAAACCCTGCGGCCGAATTTTGCGCCGGTCGCGGAACATCCCGGCGACCACCATTACCACCATCATTATCATCATCACTACTTCTCGACCAATGGAAGCGCGGAGGCAGCCCTGGGACCTGATCCACGGACGGCTGCTCCGGGTGCTGTCACTCCCAGCCGCGATGTGGGCCGGGTGCGACCTTCTCTGGGCGGCGCATCCTTAAGCCGCACGGAGATGGCTCTGCGCAGAGTCAGTCAGGACTGGGCCCTGGCTTGCAACACCAAACAACTCGACGATCTGATCGATCTCTACCTTCCCGACGCCACGGTGCTGCGTGCGAACGTTCCGGCAGTGCGGGGAACGGCAGCGATCCGAGAGTTTTTCTTCGGGGTGCTTGACGCCGGCATGAGCGAAGTGGAAATGGACCCGGTGCGTTCGGAGTTGTTCGGCGACTATGGATATGAGGCGGGACGCTTCAAGTCTCTGGTCCCGAGCGCGGCTGGCAAGCGGCGTGAAGAGCGCGGCAAATATCTGTTGATGCTGAACCGGCAAATCAACGGCGACTGGAAGATCGTGGCCGATAGCTGGTCGAGCGATTTGAGCCTCGGTGCCACAGCAGAATCGTCGCTGAAGCCCGCCGGCAGCGGGTTGCCGCTTTCAGGCCCGCCCCGCAAGCCCTAGCCGCGTAGGCCCGGACGCCCTCGTCCGGGCGGGCGAGCGAAGCTCGACAGAGTTTGCTTCGTGTCATCCCGAGCGCAGCAGGACGATTCGCAAGCGAATAATTCTGCGGAGTCGAAGGGCCCCTAAAGATTTCAGCGACGATTCCGTCCTGGGATTTTATTGCAGTTTGCGCGAGATTCGACTGCGAGGTTCGCTAAGGTTATAGGGGTCCTTCGGCTGCGCGGCTGCTTCGCGCAGCTAAGCAGTCACTCCGCTAAGGATGGCGGGGGTTTGGTGTCGGACTATCTGCTTGCAGCCTGCGCCGGTCGCGCGGCTCTTATTGTTTACACAGAGGGTTGACTTAGGCGCCGCGCGCCTTGGCTAAACTCTTGGACGCCTTCGCGCCATTCCGGCGAGTGCTGGGCGCGTAGGCGCAAGTGCGGAAATCATAGTGCTGCCCCAGGCAATCGGCGCAAAGGTGGACCTGATGAACCTTGCAGTGGATGACGGGCAAATCTCCGTGGCAGACATCGCAACCGCCCCGAACTCTTCGCGTCGAATTTTTGGGCTCCGGCGGGGCTGAAATTCCCTTGGGTTGAAGGACGCGGGCTTTGAAGTAAATGCCCGAGGCCGCAGTGATTGAGCCTAGTGAGACACAGCACGCACCCAGAACCAGCAGACTGTTGTCAGGATGCTCTCCCAGCGCCGCGGGCAGCATGATCAGTCCGATCACCGTTCCTAGCGCTCCTACTGTGATCAACAATGTTCCGGTCGTCGATGACATCGTCAAATGCCTTCTGGCAGAGCAAGACTCGCTTCTGCGAAGCTGGGGTAACCTGCTTTTCGAACATAACGATTTCTTCGGTTTAACTCCAGATGACGAAAGTCACCGCGCGGGATGAATTTATCCTCCGATGACTGAGGTAACTTGTCTGGCCTTACCTCGGAACTCTAACATTCTGGACGTATGGCTCTCACGTCTCTTGTGGTATGTGCGGATTCGAAAGCAGTCCAGGTGCTCAGTCAGATTCTTCAGGAACTGAACATCGAGGCGGAACATTGCGCCGATCTGACTGCGGCGTCTACCCGGCTGGCAGCGAAACATTTCGATGCCGTGGTGGTCGATTGCCAGGATCAATTACCAGCCATCGAACTCATTGCCGGTGTGCGCAAGGCCCAAATTAACCGCAGCACACTGATCATCGGCCTGGTCGACGGGCGCGAACAAGTCCGCGACATCTTTGGCCAGGGCGCAAATTTCATTGTCTACAAACCAGTTTCGGTGGAACGCGCGGCGAGTAGCTTGCGTGCGGCCCGTGGTCTGATGGCTCGGGAAAAGCGCGGCAAGTTGCGAGTATCGCTGCACGCGCCTGCCTCCATCGCATATTCGAACGCGGAGAACGTGGCCGCTACTCTTCTGGATCTGAGCGAGGATGGGCTGGCGATTCAGGCCGAGCGCCGCTTGCCTCCACGCTGCAAGGTTTATTTTCAATTCAATCTGCCGGGAGAGAAATCCTCCGTACGGCTTTCCGGCGACGTGGTTTGGCAGGACTCTAGCGGACGCGTAGGAATTCGCTTCGTGGATGTGCCGCAAACTTCTCGGCGCACCATGAACGAATGGATCAAAGGCAGCCTTTCGCGCCTGGCCAAAGCAGAACAGAATGCGCCCGAGAAAACACAGTTGCCTCCGCCTGAAATGGTGGCGACCCGGCTCGCAGGCCTGGGGCTTTCAGCGGGATCTTCCAATCGCCGGGTACAGACCCGGCGCGCCTGCCGCCTGAGTGCGGATGTTTTCCGCATGGGCGAGGGTGTTCCCAATCGATGCACGCTGAGCGATGTAAGCACGGGCGGTTGTTACGTCGAAACTCCGTCGCCGTTCGCCGCGAATACCTCGCTTGATATCGTGGTGCGCACCAGCGATATGAAGTTGCGGGTTCGAGGCAACGGTTCAGGTGGTGCATCCCGGCTTCGGGATGGGAGTGCAGTTCAGCCTCAACACGGCCGATGAGCGGCAGCAGGTAAAGCAGTTGATCGCCGCCCATGCTGCGGAAGACAGCCTTACTTAAATGCAGTCTGCAGTCGTCGGTCTTCAGTCGTCACAATTCCCGATGCACGATTTTCTTTGCGAACTTTGCGGGAGTCTTTGCGGCCTTTGCGGTTAAGACCTTTCCGCTTCAGCAACGCACACACATCGAGGAAATCCTGTTCTGGTCGAGGTCGCGTTCCACGATAGGGGTCCTTCTACTTCGCCAAGCGTTGCGCAAGCGAAACGTGTGGCTTCGCTCAGGATGACAACGAGAACCCGGTAAACAATCAGGTCGCCGCTTTGCGGAAATAATCCAGCGACAGGCGCAAGCCGGTTTCCAAATCAACCTTCGGCTCCCAACCCAGCAGAGTTCTGGCCTTGGTAATGTCAGGCTGGCGCTGTTTGGGATCGTCCTGAGGTAGAGCTTCGTGCCGGATCTTGCTCTTCGAACCGGTCACGGCTAACACCTTCTGGGCACACTCCAGAATCGTGAACTCCACCGGATTGCCGATGTTGACCGGTCCGGGCTCTGGCGACCTGGATAGGCGCATGAATCCATCAATCTCGTCGCTGACATAACAAAAACTTCGAGTCTGGTTGCCCTCACCGTAAACCGTCAAATCCTCTCCAAGCAATGCTTGCTTCATGAAGTTTGGGACTACCCGCCCGTCGTTCACCTGCATGCGGGGACCGTAGGTATTAAAGATCCGAACGATGCGCGTGTCGACCTTGTGGTAGCGGCGGTAGGCCACTGTCACGGCTTCGGTGAACCGCTTCGCTTCGTCATAGACCGACCGCGGTCCAATGGGATTCACATTGCCCCAATACGTTTCCTTCTGCGGATGCTCCAACGGATCGCCATAGCACTCCGAAGTGGAAGAGACCAGATACTTCGCGCCGTACTTGTGAGCGATGTCGAGAGCGTGAAACGTTCCCAGCGACCCGACCTTGAGCGTCGCAATTCCGTGCAGCGCATAATCCACCGGACTGGCGGGGCTGGCGAAATGAAAAACATAATCGACCGGGCCGCAATCAAACGGCTCAATGATATCGATCTGCTGAAACTCAAACCGGTTGTCGTTTCGCAGGTGCTCGAGATTCGAAAGCTTTCCGGTCAGGAGATTGTCCGCGACCACCACAGAGTAGCCCTCGCCCAGCAATGCGTCGCACAGATGCGAGCCCAGGAAACCGGCTCCCCCGGTGACCAGGGCGCGTTTTTTCGTCATGATTTCTTGAGCTTTCTAACCGGAGCGGTGGTGGCATTCTCCGGAATTGCGGGGATAGCCGCCGCGCGGCCGACACTGTAGTAGGTAAAGCCACGCGCCGCCATGGCGTCGGGATCGTAAAGATTCCGGCCATCAATCACGATCGGGTACTTGAGTTGCTTGAACACGCGATCCAGATCGAGGGTGGCAAACTCCTCCCACTCGGTCAGAATCAAAAGCGCATCCGCATCGCGAGCGGCCTCGTAAGGATCGTTCACAAACTCGGTGCTGGCATTCAGAACTTCGCGCGCCCGCGCAGACGCCGCCGGGTCGTAGGCCGCGATCTGGCAACCCTCCTGCAAAAGCGATTGCACCAGCAGAATCGCCGGCGACTCGCGGATATCGTCGGTGCCTCCCTTGAAAGCCAGGCCCAGCACGCCGAGACGCTTGCCCCGCAAAGTCCACAGAGCGGTGCGAACTTTGCGCAGGAAACGCTGGCGCTGGTCTTCGTTGATGCGCATGACTTCATCGAGCAGTCGAAACTCGTATCCGCATTCGCGCGCCACGGAGCGGAAGGCCATCAGATCCTTGGGGAAGCACGATCCGCCGTAGCCAATTCCGGGGTTGAGAAATCGTGGCCCGATGCGGCTGTCGGTGCCGATTCCCTGACACACCTGCTGCACATTCGCTCCCACCGATTCGCAGATCGACGCGACGGCGTTGATAAACGAAATCTTCATCGCCAGGAAAGCGTTCGACGCATGCTTGATCAGTTCGGCGCTTTTGGCGCTGGTAATAATCAGCGGAGGCGGAATCTGCGCCCGGTCGGGAGCGGGAATTGCATCCTTGCGGCGGTAGTAGCTTCCGTCGGTCATGGGCGCATAAACCTCGCGCAAGACGGCGGCGCAGCGTTCACTATCCGCGCCAACCACGATACGGTCGGGATAGAGAAAGTCGGTAACAGCAGTGCCTTCTCGCAGAAATTCCGGATTGGAAGCAACATCAAACGAATCCGGAGGCGCAGCATTGCGCAACATGATCTTGCGTACCCAATCACTGGTGTAAACCGGTACTGTGCTTTTTTCGACTAGAACCTTGTAGCTTTTAATGGCGCCGGCAACACTTCGGGCCACCGACTCGACGTAGGAAAGATCGGCCTCGCCTTGCTCGGTCGGTGGAGTTCCGACAGCGATAAATATTGCCTTGCTTGCCTTCACCGCCGCGTTCAGATCGTCCGAAAAGGTGAGGTTTTTTCCACGATGGCGTCTCAGCAATTCAGGCAGGAAGTTTTCGTGGATGGGAACTTCGCCGGCTTTAAGAGCGGCAACTTTGGCCTGGTCATTGTCAACCAGGATTACATCGTGACCGAGGTCGGCGAAACACGCTCCCGCTACCAGTCCGACGTAACCCGAACCTACAACTGCAATGTGCATCCGAACCATCCCTCGCGAATATCTAGCAGGAGAAAAGCAGCTCAACTTCCGATGCCATACTTTAGCAGCTTTTGCGCGGCGAAGGCGAAGGCAGGGTTTAATGTGATATCCGCTTCGTTTGGAGCGAACCCCTGCTGAGTTGCTATCCTGAGCGCAGTCTTTCGCCCGGCGAAGCCGGACGAAAGCAAGCGAAGGGCCCATGCATTTTGCGCTGCCACACCATGGTCAGGGGTCAAAGTTAGCGTGAAAGCATATTGGTAGATCTGGCGGGGTTTGTGGCGTCGCGCAATGCACTGGTCCTTCGTCCGGAGCCCTTCGCGTGGCGATGGGCTCCGCTTCCTCAGGATGACAGCGTGTAGTGACAGTGACGACGGCGGAGCTGTCCCGCTACGTAAAGCTCTTGCCTTTGCGCTCCGATCCCAAGGCAATGATGGCCATCAGTATCGCGATGTTCACAATTTCGAACGCCGCCAAAGCCCATGGATAACCGAGCGGCTTGCGCAGCGCGTATACGACATTGTTTACCGGAGCAGCGATGAGAATCCCAAGCTGGTAAGCGAAGCCCGGCATCAGGCCTCGTACCGCGTCGGGAGACAGTTCGTTCAGATGCGCCGGGATCACGCCCCATGCCCCCTGCACGCCCATTTGCATCACGAATGCTCCGACCGCCAGAGTCATCAGTGATCCGCCGAAGGTCCAGGCGGGAATCATCGCCAGGCACAAGGCCAGGGCAAGCATCATGCTGCGCCGCCGGCCGAAGCTTTCCGAGAGATGTCCGAACAGGATCGCTCCCACCACGGCGCCCACATTAAATATCATCACCAGATAAGCCACGATTTTCGGATCGAATCCGCGCGCCGTTTTCAAGAAGTCGGGATAGAGATCCTGGGTGCCGTGCGAGAGAAACATCATCATCGTCATTAGCAGCACGAGGTAGAGGAAGATTTTCCAGTGGCCGCTGGCCGTGCGCAGAATTGAACCCATGGTAGGGGAGCGGTGTTGCTGCCATGCTTCCGACTCCTTCACCTTCAAGCGGATGTAGAAGGCGAGCAAGGCCGGCGCCCCGCCGACCCAGAACATGGCCCGCCATCCCAGGGTAGGGAGGACGAAGCGCGCTGCCACGGCGGCGAGCAGGTAGCCGACTGAATATCCGCTCTGCACGATACCGGAAAGAATCCCTCTCCACTTGGGTGGCGCGCTTTCCATCGCAAGCGACGCGCCCACGCCCCATTCGCCGCCCATTCCGATGCCATAGATCGTGCGCAGAATCAGAAAGACGGTGTAGCTGGGAGCAAATCCGCAAAGCAGTTCCACCACGGAGAAGAAGACCACGTTGGCCATAAGCGGCCGGCGGCGTCCGTAACGGTCGGCGAGCAATCCGAATACAATCGCGCCCACTGGACGCATGGCCAGTGTCGCTGTCATGGTCCACACGATCGCGCTTTTGGTGACGTGAAATTGGAGCGCCAGCGTGTCCACAAGGAACACGACGACGAAGAAGTCGAAGGCGTCGAGAGACCAGCCCAGGAAACTGGCGGTGACTGCGTGCCATCGATCTGAGCGGGAAAGCCCTGAGCGGGAAAGCCCCGAGCGGGAAAGCTCTGATCGAGAAAGTTCGGATCGGGAAAGCGAAGTTGAATTTGAAGTGTCCAGCCGTTCTCCTCGATTCTCGCAAGTCGCCGCTGAAGTTTACACTGGCCTCGCCACCAACTATCATCCAGCCACTCGAACCCCAGGCTCGGGTTGTATGCCAGGGAACCCCACGGAATTCATGCCCACTTATCCAAGTTCAATATTATGATTACGGCAATCGATAAACTTCGTGTTTTGAGTTAATTACCTGTGGTTCATTTGTGTTGACAATGGCTTTGTTTCGGGCGAAACTCCGCTCAATCACCCTTTTTTGCCAAACTACGCCGCCAAAGTCACTGGCTTGGGTCGAACCATGGTAAAGCCTGACTCAATGCGCTCGCCCTCGGCATTCCAAACCCGCATGAGCGGTCCTGAGTGGATTGAGGCCGACATCGCGGAAGCCTTGTCAGAATCCCATCTCGGGCGGCCTTTTAACCGCCGCGAAGAGCTGCCCGCCGATGCAGTCCTTGACGTGCGTCTGCACGAAATCCTGCAACAGGCTCGCCTTACAACAGCAGCCAATGGCGCGGTCATAGCCCTGGCTTCGGGCGACCGCATGATTTGCCGCGCCACCCTGGGCGACCGGGCTCCCAGAGTGGGTGTGAGCATGAACACGCGTTCCGGGTTGTCTGGCGCTTGTGTGCAAAGCCGCGAAATGCAATTGTGCGATGACTCGCTGGCTGATCCGCGAGTGAACGCCACGGCTTGCCGTGATCTGGGCATGCGATCCATCGTGGTGGTGCCGGTGCTGAGCGGCGGAGAATTGTGGGGCATGCTCGAGGTGTTTGCTTCGGTTCCGCACGCCTTTAACGAATCGGATTTGCAGTCGCTGCAATCGCTCAGCCGCAAGATTTCGCGCACCGTGCAGGAAGCCATCGAAACCGGATCCAGAGCGGTCGCCGCGGGCGCTTTTACCCAGCTTGACCTGGAGCCGGCCCTTGTGCAATCTCCGCCTGCGCCAAATCCGGCGGAACGATATTCGCAGGCCGCAGTTCCTCGGGACTACCGCACCGGAGTGCTGACGGTGGGGGTTCTGGCGCTAGCCGTGTTTCTGGGTTGGATGGTCGGTCGCGTGGGATGGAGCATGGCCGTCAATCGAGCTCCGATTCAGATCCCGCTTGCCTCCGAAGAATCGCCTGTGGTTGCGCGCGTGAAGCCAGAGGGTCCGCGAGTTCCGCCACGCCAGGCATTCCAGGCAGAAGTTCAGCCAACTCCTGCGCCGGTTGTTTCCGCTCCAGACCCGTCCGTTTCAACTAGGCCCGTTACCAAAGCGAAGGCAGAACCAGCCCAGCCGGCGGAACCGCGGGGAGGCCTGGTGGTGTACGAACATGGCAAAGTTGTCTTCCGGATGCCGCCGGATGAAGATGAAAGCCTTGCTCGCGGCAAAGCTGTTGCGGGTGTCGGTGAACCAGGTGTCGGTGAGCGAGGTGCCGTTGAACCAGGCGTCGTGGAACCCGGCGCGATTCAAAAAGCAGTTACGCGGGAGGATGACGAACCGGTCTCGCCGGCTCCAGCTGCATCTCCCTTAGCGAACGGTTATCTGTTGGAACGGGTTGAACCTCAGTATCCCGAGGCGGCGAAACAACAGCGCATCCAGGGTCCAGTCATGCTGCATGCTTTGGTAGGGGCTGACGGATCAGTGAAGGAACTTTCAGTCATCAGCGGAAATCCGCAACTGGTCAAGGCTGCAACCGATGCTGTCCGGCAATGGCGGTTCAAGCCTCACCAGCTCAGGGGCAAGGCAGTTGAATTCGAGACCCGGATTACAGTCAACTTCGCTCTCCCTGAATAACTCCTGCCGGACGATTCTCTCGACTAGCCGTAGGCCAGTTCTTTCGCGCGCTGCGCCGCCTTTACCACGGCCTTGATCAGGGTGACGCGCAGCTTGCCTTCTTCCAGCTCCATGATGGCATCGATGGTGCAGCCTGCCGGCGTGGTCACCGCATCTTTCAGCAGCGCCGGATGGTCTCCGGTTTCGAGCACGACCGTGGCAGCTCCGAGCGTGGTCTGAGCGGCAAGCAACGTGGCAATATCACGCGGCAGTCCAACTTTCACGCCCGCCTCTGCCAGAGATTCCAGAATGATGTAGATATAAGCCGGGCCGCTGGCAGAAAGGGCAGTGACGGCGTCCATGTGCTTTTCGTCGACGACGACAGTTTTGCCCACCACGTTGAAAAGCGCGCAGGCGGTTTCAACGTGCTCAGTATTAGCAAATTTGCCTTTGCATAGACCGGTCATGCCGTAACCCAGCGCGCAAGGCGTGTTAGGCATGGCGCGAACCACGGGCACGTCCATTCCCAACGCTTTTTCTATGTGGCTGGTGGGTACCGACGCTGCCACCGAAATGATCAATTGCTTACTGTTGACGTTGGGACGGATCTGCTCCATGACTTCCTGCACCACTTGCGGCTTCACGCACACAAAGATGATGTCGGCGTTGCGGACCGCCGCCAGGTTGTCGGTCCCGACCGAGACCCCCAGCTTTTCGGCCAGAGCACGGGCCCTTTCTTCATGGTGGACGGTGGCAAAGGTGGCTTTGGGAGAGAGCAATCCTTTCTCCAGCAGAGCCTTGAGCAGAATCCCGCCCATCTTGCCCGCGCCCAGCACAGCTACTCGTTTTCCCGAAAAATCGAAACTCATCGCTCTGTTTCCTCCATGTGCACCGATTGTACCGTGTCACCGAAGTCTGTCATCCCACCAACTCGACATGTCATCCCGAGCGTAGTGGGCGCCTCGCGAAGCGAAGCATCCACGAAGTCGAGGGAGCCCTATAGGCTTTACGGCAGTGCTGCTGAAAACATGCAGAGTCAATACTCTCGACCCGATGCCGGGCACGATGCAGTTAAGCTGCTAGGGGGTCCTTCGACGGCGTAGCATCTTCGCGAAGCGAAGTTGCCACTGCGCTCAGGATCACAACGCTGCCGCGCCTTCCATGCCTTTGCGAGCCATCTCGACAATATGTTTTCCGATGGGCAGGGAAGCCGTGGCTGCGGGCGAGGGAACGTTCCAGACGTGCAACATTTTGTCGACTTGGACGAATTGGAAGTCGTCTACCATCGATCCATCGGGACGCACCGCTTGCGCCCGGACTCCAGAGCCGTCGGCCACCAGGTCCGCGCTGACGATCTCCGGCACCAGTTGTTGCAGCGCCTTCACGAAGGCGGCCTTGCTTAACGAGCGGTAGTACTCGGCGGCGCCGTCGCGCCAGTATTTTCGCGCCATGTGCCAGAAGCCTGAGTAAGTCAGTGTGCCAGCCAGGTCGCGCAGATTGAAGTCCGTGCGCTTGTAGCCTTCGCGCTTGAAAGCCAGGACGGCATTGGGACCAGCGTCCACCCCGCCTTGAATGCGGCGCGTGAAGTGCACTCCGAGAAAGGGGAATTTGGGATCGGGTACGGGATAAATAAGCGTTCGCACCAGGTGCGTTCTCTCCGGCACCAGGTCGTAATATTCTCCGCGAAAAGGGATGATCTGGACTTCCGGTTTCAGCCCCGCCATCCGGCTGACTCGATCGCTATGCAGTCCGGCGCAGTTAATCACGTATTTCGCGGCAAAGGTTCCTCGAGTGGTCTCGACCATCATTTCCGAAGAGTGCGGCGTCACTCGCTTGACTTCCGTTCCGGTGCTGACCGTTCCACCCTGTGCGACGATAATTTCGGCATACTTGCGGCTTACTGCTGCATAGTCGGCGATGCCGGTGCTGGGAACCAGCACTCCCAGCAGCGCGCTACAGTGCGGCTCAACCTCGCGTAGTTCCTCTTTCTGGAGCAGGCGAAGTCCGGCCAGGCCGTTGGCCTGGCCACGTTCCAGTAATCCTTTGAGCCGAGGGATTTCTTCCTCGGTGGTGGCGACGATCACTTTGCCGCAGATCTCATGTGGCAAGCGGTGCTCGCGGCAAAATTCCACCATCGCGGCCGCACCCTCGACGCAAAACTTTGCCTTCAGTGATCCAGGCTTGTAATAAATACCGGAGTGGATGACGCCGCTATTGTGTCCACTCTGGTGCCGGGCGACAGTGTCTTCCTTCTCAACCAACAACAGGCGCATTTCAGGCAAGGCGCGCGTAGCGTGCATCGCGGTCGAGAGACCTACGATGCCGCCGCCGATAATGACGATATCGAAACTTTGATCAGGCATAGCGGCGCGCGAAATGCGCCATATCTTTTATACATGGTCGCCTGAATTGGATGAAGTTACGGCGGTTATTCGAGGCAGAAACCTTTAACCACGGAGGACACAGAGGTGAAATCGCGCGGCTCCACGGGCACTCCTCTGTGTCCCCTGTGTCCTCCGTGGTTTGAGCCCTATTTTACGGTTAGAGCTACCTGGGCGCTGCGCGTCACGGAACCGACTGCGCCGTTCACGGTGATTGTGTAATTCCCGGTAGGCGTTCCGGGATGACCCACGCCTCCGCCGTCGCTATTGCTGCCCCCGCTGCTGCCATTGCCACACCCGGAAAACAAACAGAGGAACAAGCTGAGCAGGCCAAGTCGCAGATACTTCGTCCTCGGCCGAGATTTCCTGGCGTTGGCAAACGCGAAGACCGTACCCATCAGGGACAAGCTCAGCTCATACCACATGCGAGACGACTCCGCCCCCTTGGCTACAGCGGGACTCGCTGAGGTGGTCACGACCTTCATCACGACGTTTGTGTCGCCCTGTCCGGAGGCCACCAGATTTGGTGTGAATGAACAGGTACTGAGCGGCGGCAGACCTGCGCTGGCGCATGACAGGGTGACGTTACCGGGGAAAACGCTTCCGTTACCCAGAGGGACGACGTCAAGGTTGTAGCTGGCAGTCTGGCCGGCGGCGATGCTCTGGCTGGGTGAATTGTTGTTGATCGCAAAATTGAAGCCGACGACCAGTTCTACCGGAGTCGATTTGTGGATATGGCCTACATCCGTTCCCGTGCCGTCGATGGTGAAGTTGAAATGGTTTTCGGCATCGTTGCTGGTGGTCACTGTGAAGGCGGCACCCGCAGGCGTAGGAGTGAGTGTTGCAGGCGAAGCAGTACAGGTCAGTGGTACGGCCCCTGAGCATCGCAAATTGACCGCGCTGCTGTACCCGCCGGACGCGGTCAGCGTGCCGTTGAACACGCCGTTCTGATTCGCATTCACCGTCAGCGAGGGATTGCTGATGGCGAGAGCGAAGTCGGGAGCGCCGGTAGTTCCCGCGATGACGGTCAACGACACGCTCTGGGTTCGCGTCGGACCGCCGGGGACTGATCCGTTAATGGTGATCTGAGAGGTTCCCGTCGGCGTCGTAGAGCTCGCGCTTATTGTGAGGGCCACAATGGCCGGGCTTCCAGATATAGGAGAGACCGAACTCGAGGGTTGGAAAACGCAAGTCGCACCAGCGGGCAAACCTCCGCACGACAGACTGACCGTCTGGTCGAAGGCTCCCGCTGCTGTCGCCTGAAATGCCGCGCCGCCAGAGACGCTGGACCGGTTCGCAGTCACACTGGCAGGCGCGGGAGCGGTCAAAGCGAAGTCGACCACGTGAAGCGTCAGCGCGAAATCCCGCGTAGTTGTGTTTGAATCTGTTCCCACACCGTGAGCATTGAACAGATAATCTCCCACCGGACCGCTTGCCGCTACGCTGAACGCCGCGCCCGAAACGGTTGGGCTCAAGCGGGTAGGAATGGGCGCACAAGTGGGTGGCGGAGCCGTAGCCCGGCGCGCACAACTTAAGTTTACGGCGCTGGCAAATCCGGTTAGAGCTTGCAGCGTAGCGCTGAAGGTTGCGCTCTGCCCGGCGAACGCGGTTAACGTGTTGTCCGGTGTAGCGAATTGAAAGTCGGGCCCCTGAGTCAGGGTGAACTCCCACATGCCGCGCCCGTAGGTTGAGGCGCGTAGTTTTTTTGTTCCGCCGGAATCGAACATTCGTAACGCCGTGACTGCCACATTGGGCAGATATCCCGCTACACGATCCGGCGCCGGGCCAACCTCCGTCCATTCCGGATTGGCCGTGCTGCTGGCGAAAACTCCCACATCGGTTCCGACATAAACCGTACTTGCCGCTGCATCGACCAAGACGGCATTGGCTGGCGCATCGGGCAGGTTAGCCGTGAAGTCAGTCCACGAAGCTCCTGCGTTGGCGGTCTTCCACACATGGGAAACCAGAAACCCCATGATCGCGGCGTAGGCGGTCTTGCCGGTTGCGTCCGATTTATCCAGTGCGATGCTCGAGATCGGAAAGCTTGACGGATTGGTAGATCCGGTGCGGTCAACCCAGCCGCCAACTCCACTGCTTACGTTGGCAGCTACCCAGATGCGGCCGCCTGTAGGGAGAGTCGGGCCGAGACCGTCGGTTCCGGCGTATATCACGTTGGAGAATCCCAGGGAATCCTTGATCCCCCCTGCGGCCAGAGTTCGAACCGTGTTGACTTCGCCGCCGGTGCAGCTTTCCGTGCCGCCGGTCTCAAGATTATCGGTCAACATGGAAAATCTGCTGCCATCACTGGCTCCGCGCCACACCCGGCAAGTTCCCACAAGCAGTTCCCCGGAATTTTGCGGATCCAAAATAAAAGGAGTGAAGAACCCTCCCGAGTCGCCGCCCACCGTGGCGTTTGAGACCACCAGGCCATTGCTAAAATCCTGCGAACGACAATCCACGCCTGAAGAGCAACGCTGGATGCTCACGTCGGTGTTGGCTGTGAACCACTCGGTGGGATTATCCGGATTGATCTGGTTGTAGCCGCCCGCTCCGCCATTCACACTTTGCCAGGCGGTGCCGCTTTGCGAGGTGCTGCTGGCGGGCGAGCCGTTATTCTCAGCGCCACCCAAAATTGTATTTGGGTCGGTGGGATGCTGCGAAAAAGAAACGAATTGGGTGATTGAACCCAGCATGCCGTTCAGGCTGTCAAACTGATTACTGCCGCCGCACGTCCCGGTGATCAGTCCGGTGTAACCGTCGAGCGCGCGATAGATTCCGCCATCGTTGGCAAAGTACATCACCACCTGCGTGTTGCTGTTGATCTGTAGAAATGCCATGGAATGCTGGTTGGGATGAACATGCGCAATCGAGCCGAAGCTGGGCGGGCATCCATAGGCATGCGTGAGATTGATGAAGGTATCGGGCGCAGTACCGCCGCAAGTGGGTGTTGCAGTGGTGAGTCTGCATCTGTAAATGTTCACCGCGCTGGCGTACAAGTCGGTTACGTCGCCATCGGGGACTGCCGCCAGCGCCAGGTTGTAGAGTCCCTGCTCGGTGCCGCACCCGCCCAAAGCATCTCCGCAATTGGTGATACCGCTGTCGTTCAATTGAGTCCAGGTGGTCCCACCGTCTTTGGTTTTCCAAAGCAGGCGATCGACACTATTTCCGTCGACGTACCAGAAATACATTTCGTTGCGTCCGGGAACGACGGCAAATTCTCCGCGATACAACAGGCAGGTCGATGTGGAAGGGCTGGCCGGGCAGGAAGTCGGACTCAAGCCGCCCGGCTGATTGTTCAATCGGTCCCAGTTGATTCCATCACGGGATTGATAAATGCCGTGCCACTGGATGGCCGCGAAGAACTGTCCTGAGGCCGCGTTGTACACCACCGAAGTTGCTGAACTGGGAGCGATGACCAGCCCCGCATCCTTGACGGTTGCGTAGTTCCAGGATTGTCCTCCGTCGTTCGAATAGTAGAGGCCGCGATTGACGATGACAGGGTCTTCGAGGCCTTCGATCACTCCCTGGGTCGCTCCCGCCGCAGCCGCTACCACCAGGCTTGGATTCACCGTGCTGAATGCAATCTTGCTGAAGCCCAGGCCGGCAAAGGATCGACTGCCTGTGCTGTCCTGCGAAATCAGGTTCCAGTTATTGCCAGCATCAGCGGACCGCAGAATGCCGAGCCCGTAATAAGAGTCGCCAGAACTGTTGGCTTCTCCCGTGCCGACCAGGATGACGCTCCTGCTCGCATCGGGACTGGTCAGCTGCGGTTGGATCGCGATTGCGCCCACCGCAAGCGTGGGCTGGTTGTCCGTCAAGGCGGTCCACTTCACGCTTGCGGGATCGGGGCTGGCCGGCCCGGCGTTGCTGGACTTCCAGACCCCGCCGTAGGCGGCTCCGGCGTAAACCGTGTTGCCAGAGGCGTCGGCCGGATCGACGGCCACGGCCGTGGCGCGACCTGAGACTGGGCCGTAGTCTTGCACTCCAAGTCCAGAGGCATCGGAGGCCAGAGGCGCCGGCCCCAGCGATGTCCAGATGGTGCCGACGGCAACCTGCGGCAGGGCGCCCGCCCCCGCGGCACGGGGCAAAGCGCGTAGGGTGCGCAATCGCAGTTTCTGCTGCTGGGCGCGATAGCGCAGTGACGCCGTGGATTGTCCTGGAACCGTTCGTCCGTGCTCGAACCATCGGGCACGTTGCCCGGTATTCAACTTGGCTCCGCCTTGGGCGGAAACGAGCCCGGCACTTAGTATCAGAAATATGAAGAGGTGTAGGCGAACGTAAAAGTTCATCCACACACGACTACCATGCACAGCCAGCAGCGTTCAGTGACGGACCCCAGCGAATTCCCATTTCTTTCCGAAGTGAGTTCTAAAAGGGGAACTGAAGGTAGGTGGCCGTGCACTACACCAAAGTTGACTTGACGAAGGCCTCTAGTTTGGGGCGTTTCGTAAAAAGGCGTTGTCATCCCGAGCGCCGCTCCAGCCGCGCTGGCGGTGAGAGCAAGTCGAGAGACCCCTAGTTCACCGAGGACTGATAAGCCTATAGGGGTTCTTCGCCTTCGCTCCACGTTTCGCAAGCGAAACGTGGAGCTGCGCTCAGGATGACAAGTGCGGAATTGAGAGGAACGATTTGCAATCTCTGGAAACTGGAAACCAGAAACTCGAAACGCCTATTCATATCTTAGCGCGTCGATCGGATCCAGCCTTGCCGCTTTGCGTGCGGGATAAAAGCCGAAGAAAATTCCGACGGCCATCGAAAATACGACTGCCGCCAAAATAGCAGTGGGAGAAACCAGCACGGGCCATCCCAGGGTTTGGGTAATCAGGTAGGACGCTCCCATTCCCGACAGAATTCCGATCGCTCCGCCGACTACGCTTAGCACAACCGCCTCGATCAGAAACTGTTGTTGAACATCGCCTTCAGTCGCGCCGATGGCCATGCGGATTCCTATCTCGCGCGTACGCTCGGTGACCGACACCAGCATGATGTTCATAATGCCAATGCCACCAACCAGCAGCGATATGCTGGCAATCGATGCCAGCAAGATGGTGAAGAGGCGGGCGTTTTGATCCGCCAGGTCGGCCATGTCGGCCAGATTGCGGACGAAGAAGTCATCATCCTGGCTGGTACGGATGCGGTGGCGGTCGCGCAGTAGTGCGGTGATCTGTTGCTGGGCGGTGTAGCTGGCGTCCTTGGAGACTGCGGACACCATGATCCAGCGCAGCCAGTCTTGTCCGGTGATTTTCTTTTGCAGTGTGGTGATGGGCACAATAATGATGTCGTCCTGATCCTGGCCCATCGCGGCTGAGGTGCCCTTCGGCCTTAGCAGACCCACGATTTTGAACGACAAATTGTTGATGCGGACCGTCTGACCAATCGGATCGGTCGCGCCAAACAGATTCTTGCGGACGGTCTCGCCGATGACAGCCACATTGGCAGCCGTGGTGACGTCATCCTGCGTGAACGAACTGCCTTCAGCAAAAGGCCAGCTGCGAATATCGAAATACTGCGGCTCAGTTCCATTGATGCTGGTGGCCCAGTTGTCATTGCCAAAAACGACTTGAGCGGAAGCCTGACTGCCCGGGGCCGCGGCCACGACCGAGGGGCACTCGCGCATGATGGCCAGCATATCGTCATAGACCAGCGTTTTGGTGGCGCCCCAGCCCATGCGCATCCCGCCCCGGTTTACCGTGCCGGACTGGACAAACAGCATGTTCGAGCCCATGGCAGCGATCTGTTGCTGCGCCTGTTGTTGCGCTCCCTGACCCACGCTGACCATGGCGATGACCGCGCCCACTCCGATGATGATGCCCAGCATGGTGAGGATCGAGCGCAGCTTATTGCGGGCCAGCGCCCGCATCGCGATTCGAATAATGGCCAGTAAATCCATACGTCACAATCCTCGGATCAGTCCTCTAATTCCGGCATGTTCTTCAGAGCCTCGGCTGCGATGGGTCGGTTCTTCACCAGTTCATCCCGGCGAATCGTTCCGTCTTTAAAGTGAATACTACGCTTGGCGAATTCTGCGATGTCCGGTTCATGCGTCACCAGCACGATGGTGAGTCCATCGTCATTCAGTTTTTGAAAAACCTCAAGGATCTCGACCGAAGTCCTGCTGTCCAGATTGCCGGTAGGCTCGTCTGCTAATAAGATCGCGGGACGATTGACGAGCCCGCGGGCAATCGCAACCCGCTGCTGCTGGCCGCCGGACAGTTGTGAAGGGAAGTGTTCCATCCGGTCTCCCAGTCCAACCAGTTCGAGCGCCTCGCGGGCCCGTTTGCGCCCTTCTTCTTTACTGATCTGCGCGTAGAGTGTCGGCAGCTCGACATTTTCCAGAGCGGTGGTGCGGGAGAGCAGATTGAAACCCTGGAAGACGAATCCGATTTTGCGATTGCGAATGGTCGCCAGTTCCTTCTTGCTGAGCTCGGAGACTGCGATGTTTTCGAGCAAGTAGCGGCCAGTGGTGGGCTTGTCCAGGCAGCCGAGGATATTCATGAACGTCGATTTGCCGCTGCCGCTGGCCCCCATGATGGCCACGAACTCACCGCGCTCGATGCGAACGTTCACCCCGCGCAGCGCGTGTACCTTGGTCTCGCCCAGGTCGTAGTATTTGTGCACGTCCTCGATCTGGATCAGCCCGCGCGCATCGCTGCCGACAGGAGGGTGCGCGGCGGATTTTGGAATTGTAGCCATGCTTATTACCTGGGCCGCTGACCGCCGCCCATGCCCGGAGCCCGCGTCGCACCCGGGCTGGCCGCGATGCTTCCCGTAATCAGTTCGTCGCCTTCGTTGAGTTGCCCCTTCAACACCTGCGCGACTTCAGTGAGCGTGTGGTCGGTAATCCCGGTGCGAATCCTCACTGGCTCGAGAGTTTTGTCGGAACGGAGTTTCCAGACCACAGCGACGTCGACCCGCGGAGTGCGCTGCTGTCCGCTTCCTGCGGTTCCACTGCCGCCCTGGCCGCCGTCAGTTTGCGACCGCCGCTGCTTCGCGGCGGCTCCGGTGTCTCCCGCTCCGGCCGAACTGGCTCCTTGACCTGCGACTCCTTGATTTGCGGATCCCTGGCCCCCTGCCTGTTGTCCGGAGCTCAAACCATATTGCTTGTACAGGGCCCGCATTTGGTCGGCGGTCATGTCTGGCTTATAGCGCAGCGCACCGTTCGGCACACGCAACACGTTGGGAGCGTCCGCCACAGGAAGCGTAATGTATGCGGTCATTCCGGGGAACAGCTTCAGTTCCGGATTATCGAAGTCGATGATGGTGTTGTAGGTCACGACGTTCTGGACCGTGGTTGCGTTCAATCGCACTTGTGAAACCCGGCCGGTAAACGAATCCTTGGGGAAGGCGTCAACCTTGAAAGTAACGATCTGTCCGGTATGAATCATGCCCACATCCGATTCGTCGGTGTTGGCATACACCTGCATTTTCGTGAGATCCTGCGCGATGGTAAACAGAGTCGGTGCCTGCAGGGAAGCGGCAACGGTCTGTCCCACATCCACGCTGCGGGCGATCACCGTGCCGTCGATGGGGGCGTGAATGGTGGTGTAGTCAAGATTGGTCTGTGCCACGGTGACGGCCGCCTGCTTCTGTTGCACCTGTGCCACTGCCTGGGTGATGGTTGCCTTGGCGGCCGCCACTGCCGCGTCGGCAGTATCGGCATTCGCCTTGGCCAGATCAAGTTGCTGCTGGCTCATCACGCCCTCTTTGGCTAAGCCGGACGTTCGCTCATAGTCGGTACGGGTTTGCAGCGCGGTGGCTTGCGCCTTTTCGTAATTGGCTTGGGACGCTACTACATTGGCCTTCGCATTGGCCAGGTCAGCTTTGGCTTGCAGCAGCGACCCCTCGAATAGCGAAGGATCGATTTGCGCCACTACCTGTCCTTTTTTCACCCGCGAGTTGAAGTCGGCATTGAGACGGGAAATTGTGCCCGAAACCTGGGAGCCCACCTGGACCGTAGTTACGGCGTTGATAGTGCCAGTGGCCTCCACGACTTGGCGAATTTCGCCGCGGTCTACCTTGGTCGTGAAATACTTCGGCTGCTCGTTGCTTCTGAATTTAAATGCGGCGTAGACGGCGATCGCCACAACAACCAGGCCGACGACCAGCCAATAGCGCTTCAGAATGTTCAAAACGGAGTCCTCACTTTTAGCTTCCGAGGGGTTGTGCTTCTTTCATCGGCACGCCGTATCGCAGAGCAGGGTCATGAAACCCTTAGCAGGACTCAGAGTACGGATGGAATCTCTAGCTTCGTGTAAAGGATCGCAGGCCCCAACCTTCGATGTTATATCTTGCGTTACAGTTACGGGAAAGCGGCAAACATTTACAAAAATTTACGCAGATGAATCTTAGAACAGGAATCAATTAGCAGGAAGGCATTGATGGATTGGCAGGCGTTCTGGCTCACAATCCGGCTGTCAGCACTGGTTTCCGCCACTCTGGTCGTGATCGGACTTCCGGTCGCGTTCTGGATTACCTACTCGCGCTGGCGCTGGAAATTTCTCGCGGAAGCAGTCTTCGCCCTGCCCATCGTTCTGCCTCCCACTGTGCTGGGTTTCTATATCCTGGTCGCGCTGGGGCCGCACAGTCCGCTGGGACGAGCCTGGCAAGCGCTGACCGGACACACCTTGGCGTTCACCTTCGAAGGCCTGGTGATCGGCTCGATTCTTTACAGTTTTCCGTTTGCGGTGCAGCCCTTCGCAGCCTCGTTTGCGTCCGTAGATCCTCGCCTGGTGGCGGCCTCGCAGACGCTGGGCGCTTCCCGAATCAGAACATTCTTTCGGATCATTCTGCCTTTGTCGCTTTCCGGACTGGTAACGGGAATTGCGCTCAGCTTCGCTCACACCATGGGCGAGTTTGGCGTGGTGCTGATGGTCGGAGGAAACATTCCCGGGGTTACGCGAACCGTGTCGATTGATATTTACGACAAGGTGCAGGCCGTTAACTACTCCGGCGCCAATGCCACGGCGCTGGTTTTACTGGCAATCTCGTTTGTTACGCTGGCGGTCGTTTATGGGTTGAACCGGCGGGTGTGGATCTGGAAGGGAGTGCAATAACCACGAAGGACACCAAGGTCCACCAAGGAATTCCCAAGATAGCAAGGCCGAGGGTGTTCCTTCGTGGTAAACGGTTTTAGCGAACCCAATTCATGAATTCAACATTCTCGAAAACCAGCCTCGCGCAATCGGCCGAAGCATCGATCCAGATTCGCAAGCGCCTGGGAAATGAATTCGACCTCGACCTGGCCGTCGCGTTGCCTCCCGGGATCACGATCCTGTTCGGACCGTCCGGGGCAGGAAAGACGACCGTGTTGAATTGCGTTGCCGGTCTCGTTCATCCCGACCAGGGTCGAATCGCAACTCAGCAGAAAACTTTTTTCGACAGTGAGCAGGGAATCAACCTGCCGCCGCAGCGTCGAAGAATCGGCTACGTGTTCCAGGATCTCGCGTTGTTTTCTCACCTGAGCGTCTTAAGCAACGTCGAGTACGGTCTTTTTCGTCAGGACATTGGGCAACGGAAGCAGCACAGCACCGCTATTCTGGAGTCGTTCCGCATCGCTCATCTCAGTTCCCGCAAGCCAACCGAAATCTCCGGCGGAGAGCGGCAGAGAGTTGCCCTGGCTCGCGCGCTGGTGATCGACCCGTCCATCCTTCTGCTGGACGAACCGCTCGCCGCACTGGATGCCATTACAAAATCGAAAATTGTCGAAGATCTGAGGGCGTGGAACGATGAGCACCGTATTCCAATCTTGTACGTCACGCATAGCCGGGACGAGGTGTTCGCCCTGGGCGAACGAGTGATCGTATTGGAAAGTGGCCGCTCCATCGCCCAGGGAACGCCGCATGAGGTAATGAGCGCTCCCCGCCAGGAGACGGTCGCGCAACTGGCCGGATTCGAGAATATCTTCGATGCCACCGTGACTGCCGTTCATGAAAAACGCGGCACCATGGTATGCCTATTGGCCGGCGGCAAGGTGGAGATTGAGACGCCGTTGGTAAAGGCGGAAGTAGGATCAGCGTTGCGAATCGGAATTCGTGCAGGAGATATCCTGCTGGCGTCAATCTCTCCCGCTGGCTTGAGCGCGCGCAACATTATCCCCGGTCAAATGACCTCACTGGCGCAGCGCGATGTGATCGTAGTAGCGAAGGTGGATTGTGGAGTGGAGATGGAAGTCCATCTCACGCTGGCGGCCCGCGATTCACTCCAATTGCAGCCCGGACGGGAAGTATGGCTAGTGATAAAAACCCACTCCTGCCATTTGATGAGCATTTCGTAATTGGTCATCCAAATCTGTTATTTGTCATCCTGAGCGCAGCTTCTGCTTCGCTTCGCGAAGCAGAAGCGTAGTCGAAGGACCCCTATAGGATGAAATGCGGCCGCAGGTCGAGAGATCTTCATCTGTCGTAGAAATGAGGGTACATGACCCCATGCAGTAGATAAGCTCATAGAGGCCCTTCGTTTCGCTCTGGATCACAGACCGCAAAGTGCATGTCGTAGCGCCGGCGTCCCGCCCTCCGCTTAAGTTATGGCGAAAAGCCGGTGGGCGATGCCCGCCTATCGAGCCGGCGGGACGCCGGCGCTACAAAAGCAAAAGCCTCGCCGCTTCGCGACGAGGCTCTTTAAAATGCAGAAAACTACACGCTGAAAGATGATCCGCAGCCGCAGGTGCTCTTCACGTTCGGATTCTCGAACTTGAAGCCGGCGCCTTCGAGCGTCTCGACGTAATCCACGATGCAGCCGTTCAGGTACATGACCGACGTGGCGTCCACGTACACCTTCAGTCCGTCCATGTCGAAAACCTTATCCATCATGCCCGCGCCGTTCTCGAACTGCATGGAGTAGGAGAAACCGGAGCATCCCCCGCCCACCACGCCTACGCGCAGTCCAGCCGGTACAGGATTCTGCTGCGCCATGGTCTCTTTGACCTTGGCAATCGCGTTCGCTGTCAGGTTGATAGGGGCCTTCTTCGTCTCTGCGGGCTTCACTTCGGGGACTGTTGTCGTGGCCATTGGTATCTCCTTGATAAGGGCTCTCTTATGATTATAGCAAAGCTCGGCGCTGCCGCATCCCGGAAAAGTCGCCTCCAGGCTGGTTCCAGGTTACTTTCCAGCTCCGTTAGATGACCCTGCCCAGGTATACGATGCAGGCCCAAAAACGCCGTCGGGCCTTGCCAACGGGTCTATAATCCCCGGTTGGGGCCCTTGTCCGAAAGCTGGGTTGTGGGGGCCACAACCAGACAATCTATCTGCAACAGCCTTCGGGAACCGGCTCGACATTCGTATCGAGGTGGTCTATGAATCCGGGATTGTTATGGCTGCTGATTGTGTGGGCCGCGCTCACCGTCGTTCTGATTATCCTTCTCATCTACCGCAGCACCCTGACCATGCAGGAGGACGAGCAACTCTTCCTGGATGATTCAGCCTCGGGAATGGCAAAAGACCAGCAGGAACTCATGGCCAAGGTGAACAAGATCACGCCCGTGGTGAAAATGCTGGGCGCAGTTTCAGGCGCCATGATCCTGGTAATCGCAGGCTGGGCAGTGTATCTGGGATTGAATTCAGTTCAACCCTAGAGGCCGGGTCGCCATTGGAACGAAGGTAGTTCCGCTTCGCGAACATCCGAACAGGATTCAATCGGATGGAATCGCTTCCGCAAATCTCCCTGTAACGAACGGGACAATCGATGAACGCACGGATCCTTGTCCTGGCGTCAGTAGTTTTGAATCGAGGTCGCGCGATTGTACACATCGCAGCGTCGAATCGAACAGCCTATCGGAGGGCGTCAATGCCTGTATGCGCTGCCTTAATACCACTCGGATGGAATCCTCATGATGGCAAACTCACCGCCCTGCCACTACCTGCCGTGTTAGTTCCGCCCGAAACGCTTGTTCCCGTTCATTGATATATTTTTGGTAGCCCTGCGGATCAATAAACGGGTTTGCGCTGCCCGTCATGCGCGCATATTTCGATTCCATGCCGTAGTAGTTGCCATGTGCGCCGAGAAACACATCGCATGGCAGCGAACGCAGCACGCTGAACGTCTTTTTGAAATCGCGGGCAATCTGCGGATACGCGGCATTATTCACCAGTTTGTATCCCTCGTTCACGTTGGGGCTGCCCACAATTACCAGGTCATAACTTTTGCCGCCTTCATGCACCTTCATCGTCCACGTGGTGCAGCCTTTGGTGTGGCCCGGAGTCAAATGCGCCGTCAGCACCGTGTCGCCGAGACTCACGGTATCGCCGTCGTGCAGGACGCGATCCACCTTCGCCGCTGGATAAAGCATTCCGGGAGTGTGGGCATAGAAAAAGTCTTCCGCGCCGCCGGATTCGACAACCGCCACATCGGGCTCCATGACCATATATTTTGCGCCGGTCAATTTCTTGATACGCGCCGCGCCGGCGTCATGATCGAAATGCGCATGACTGATCAGCAGAATCTTGATGTCACTCCACCGAAACCCTAGTTTTTCGACGCTCTGCCGAATCATTGGAACTGATTCTTCCAGTCCAGCATTAATCAGAATCTGCCCTTGCGGAGTCGAAACCAGATAAATGCCCAATCCCTTGCTGCCCACGAAGTAGACATTGCCGATCACATGATGCGCGGGAAACGGCGCGAGATAATCCGTTCCCGCGGTCGGGGCGGGTTGAGCGGCGTGTGCCGCCACCGCTGCACAAATAAGCATGAGCAGGGAAATTCTGAGACTCATGTCTCTCATAGGTAGAAGTGTACGGCGTACGGCAGCGTTTTCGTTCACCCAACTGCGGAGATCAGAGCGGTTTCGCCGACGCCCTGTGGAAGCGGCTATGCTTTCTGAGTTTTCGTTCCGGCAGCTTTTTGGCCTTGCGATGAATGTCGCGCAGAACTGCCCAGAGTCCGGGTGCCAGGTATGTGTTTCTTGCCCCATTGCACCAGCGCAAGCAGAACGTCACGCAAGCCTCGTCCTTTCTCCGTGAGCCCATAGGCGTAGCGCACGGGATGCTGCTGATACGCAGACTTCGCAATGAGGCCAGCCTCTTCCAACTTTCTCAGTCGGTCGGCAAGAAGGTTGGTAGGAATACCCTCGGGCGATTTCTGCAACTCTCCATATGTCACATTCCCCCGGAACAGGTCCCGGATGACGAGCAGTGACCACTTGTCGCCAACCAGGTCGAGCGTACATGCGACGGCGCAGGGCGACCGCAAAAACGATTGTGGAGCCGTTTCCGGCTTGATTTGCTTTCCTGAGTTTCTGGCGGGAGTGACTTGCATAGTGAAAGTTAGTTTGCTACATTTCCATGTAACTTGCAAAGTGCAAGTCAC
This sequence comes from Terriglobia bacterium, assembly GCA_963795245.1. GTDB lineage: Bacteria > Acidobacteriota > Terriglobia > Terriglobales > Acidobacteriaceae > JAIQFF01. Next base: position 795,884 of record CAWCHA010000005.1, read on the forward strand.
TACGAAGAAAGCGAGATTAATATGGCAAACAACAACGTTCTATCGCAAATCGATCAGCCCAGGGTTGCACCGGTTTCCGGCACGGGCACTTTCGTCGCCGTCTTCTTTTTCGTCTGGTTGGCGTCCGTCTTGGTTCTGGGTGAGCGTGGGGTGTTCGCCGCGCCGCGCGGGGCGCCGCCGCTCGCGTTATTGATCGGGCTGGTGACCCCTCTCAGTCTGTTTCTCCTGGGATATCGGACCATCCGTCCGCTACGAGAGTTCGTTCTGTCAGCCGACCTCCGCATCATTGTTGGAATTCAGGCGTGGCGATGGGCCGGCTTTGGCTTTTTGACTTTGTACACCTATGGAATCTTGCCCGGAATCTTTGCTTGGCCTGCGGGGCTCGGCGATATGGCGATCGGCGTGACTGCTCCGCTGATGTTAGCTTCTCTGCTGCGACAACCCGGTTTTGCGGGGGGCAGGAAGTTTGTGACCTGGAACCTTCTCGGCATTCTGGACCTCACTGTGGCCGTGAGTATTGGGGCGCTCGTCCCGTTGCTCGCTCCCAATTTTTATGGGGCCGTCTCGACAGCTCCTATGGCAGAGTTGCCGCTGGTACTGGTTCCGACCTTCCTGGTGCCAACGTTCCTGATGCTGCACCTGGCTGCGCTGTTTCAGGCGAGACGCTTGGACGATAAACAACGCGTTGCGCACCCCGGGGTCACAGAGATGCGGGAAGGTCCCTTGGGTACTCCGATCCACTCGTAGTCCACATAGGCGTTCGGTCTCCTGGCATGGCAAAATTGCTTCGGTGGCCTGAATTTCGATGGTGAAAGGGAGATTCGAATGTCAGACGAAGAGGAACTCCTGAAACGTGTTTACGACCGCTTCAATGCCCGTGACATGGAGGCGGTGCTCGCTGCGATGCACGAGGATGTCATCTGGGCAAATGGCATGGAAGGCGGCCATGTCCACGGACGCGAAGAAGTGCGCAGCTACTGGACGCGTCAGTGGGCCATGGTCAATCCGCACGTCGAGCCAGTCGGCTTTGCGCACGGCCCTGAAGGAGAGGTGATTGTCGAAGTCCATCAGGTCGTGCGCGATCTCAGCGGGAATCTTCTTCAAGATAAGATGGTCGGCCACGTTTTCCAAATCGAAAACTGCTTGATCAAGCGTTTCGATATCCGCGAAGCCTGATGCCCAGGTCCGCTGCGTCGCGAGGTTCGCATTTTCCCGAGAAAGGTGTTTTGCTCCGTCGAATGTTAGCGTCGTCTAACGGGCTGTTCGGAAGCACTGAACGCAATCCGCGAATCGCTTTGCTGTGGACAAAGCCATCAACGCGCCCAGACCTCTTTTCAGCGGATTGGAACAGGTTGGTGCCGGGAACAGGACTTGAACCTGCACGCCTTTTGGGCATTGGATCCTAAGTCCAACGCGTCTGCCAATTCCGCCATCCCGGCACTTATTTATGGATAGCTGCCAGCCTTATTGTACGACGCAGCAGAGACTTTGACGTCCACAGCCTTCTAGATCAACCAAAGTTCTAACCGCAAAAGTCGCAAGGGAATCCGCGAAGAACGAAGAGCCTTCTGGAGTTAAGAGACCACTCGATTTTCATCGCGCGCGCTGACTCTCGCATATAATAGCTGCGGATGGCGAAGAGCAGATTCAATCCGCTGGCGGTGTTTCTGCTGATGGCGCTGGCGCCGGTTTTGTCATCTTGGCAGGAGAGTTCGACGATGCCTACCGAGGCGGCTCCTGCTGCCGGCTGTCACCAGCATGGTGCCAAAGCTCCGGCTCGGTCGCCATCGAGCTATCGCTGCTGCCAGATCGGACACAATCAAGCTGTCCTGCAAAATCCTTCCGTGCAAACTTCTCTTGCCGATCCGGTCTGGAATGCCAGCTTGAAGTTAGCCCCGGTCGAGGCCTCGGTTCACCGCGACCCTGGCAGTGCAACCATCCTCTCTCCTGATCCACCCCACATGATTCCTATCCGCGTCTAAAACGTGGCCACTTTCCTTCCTGCGGACCGAATGGTCTGAATGGCATCGTGTTTTTAACGCCCGAGGGATATTGGTGCGGAAACTATTCTTCATTGCTATCGTGAATTTGTCGTGCATCCTGCTTTCGGCCCTTGGGGCCGCGGGCCAGACATCGGGTGACGCCACCGACAAGTCTGCGCCATCGCATTCCATGCAAGGAATGCCAGGCATGCCGGATACGAACACTCACAAAACTGCATGCGACAAGATGAGCATGCATGCGGCATCGTTGATTGAGTCGCGATTGCAGCACGCGACCTCCGGTCTCGACGCCGAACCCAATTCCACTCCGATCGAAATGCTGATGACCACGAAGGGAAGTTGGACGCTAATGTTTCATGGCGAGGGCTTTGTGATCGAAACTCAACAGAGTGGAGCGCGTGGATCGGACAAGCTCTTCTCGACCAACTGGTGGATGCCGATGGCGCAACGGAAGTTTGGCAATGGTACGCTGACCCTTCGCACCATGCTTAGTTTCGAACCGACCACGATTTCGAAGCGCGCATATCCGGAACTTTTCCAGCAGGGAGAAACGGCGTTCGGGCGTCCTATCGTGGATGGGCAGCATCCGCACGATTTCTTCATGGAACTCGCTGCCATGTACGACTTCAAGCTGGCGGAGCACGCATTGCTGTCTGTGTACGCCGCGCCCATGGGCGATCCGGCGATGGGGCCGCCCGCGTATCCGCATCGGGCGTCGGCGTCTGAAGATCCCATCGCGCCTCTGGGACATCATCTTCAAGATTCGACCCACATTGCCGCCGATGTGGTCACGCTGGGTATTACGCAGCGCAACTTCAGCGTGGAAGCCTCGGGCTTTCACGGACGCGAGCCCGACGAGTTTCGCTGGAATATCAACTCCGGAAAAATAGATTCATGGTCGGCGCGGGTGACGGCCAATCCCGGACAGAACTGGAGTGTGCAATACTCCATCGCGCAGATGCACAGTCCTGAGTCGCTTGCGCCGGATGAAGACGTCCGACGCATGACTGCGTCAGTGCAATACAACCGTCCTTTAAGAAAAGGGAACTGGGCGTCGATGCTGCTCTGGGGGCGGAATGAGGATATCGAGGGCGGCAATGTTGGCAACAGCTATCTGCTGGAATCGACGGTGCGGTTTCTGGAACGCAACTACGCCTGGACGCGTATCGAAAATGTGGACCGCACGACCGAACTTCTTTTGGGAAGCAATTCCGAACCGGCAGGATTCAGCGAGCATTATTTCACCCGGGTGCAAGCCTACACCGCTGGTTACGAACGGGAAGTGGGGCACATTCCACATCTGTCGACCGGGGTGGGCGGGCAATTTACCTGGTACGGCGTCCCGGATGTGCTGAATCCGATCTATGGTGAGCACCCGGTGGGAGGGACTCTATTTCTGCGCCTGCGGCCCCACTGAATCAGTTACCACGACCGCGTAGACCCGGACGCCTCGTCCGGATGGGCGAGCAAAGCTCGCCGAAGGTCTGCGCTACAAAACCATGCACCGCGTGGGGACAACCGCCCTTAGTTGTCCGGCGGAGCAACGCTCCGCAAAGGTTAGGTCACGGAGGAAAACTCGTCGAGCTGCGCTCGACCGGACAACCGAGGGCGGTTGTCCCCACCTGGCCGTTGCAAGGCTAACCGAAACTACGTATTGTTCACCCGGCGGACGATCATCGTGATCGCTCTCTGGGCCGCCAGAGCCGCGCCCTCCTGCCAGCCGATAATGTGACTGCAATGGTCTCCGGCAAAATAGATCCGGTCGTCGGGCACGATGAATTCCTTGTAGGGTCCTCTAAAGTACGGGTTATCGTTGGGCGAAGGAGGATAGTCGGGTCCGCGGCTCACCCAGGAGCCCAGGCTATATGGCACCTTGCCCCATGACATATAAATTGGCTTTTCCAGTTCCTTGCTCTTGCCCGGATGGAGCTTTTCTACGGCAGCTTTGGATGCCGCGATCTTCGCTTCATAGCTGGGCAGCTTGCCGAAATCAATGAAGTTCTCGGGCGCGTAGCCCGCGATAATCACTCCCCGTTTCGACATCAGCTTCGCACTTGGATACCAGACGAGATTGACCAGACCGGTCGTGAGAAACGAGATGCCACCATAAATCTCGTCGCCGTCCTGTTCCCAGAAGCGCCGCGATTCCCAAGCAATTTTGTAGGCCGAGTCATAGACCGAGCTTTCAATCGCCGATTTCACGCGCGGTGCAAAGTCATTGGGAATGGTCCTGAGAACGGTCAGCGGCATGGTGCAGATGCAATAGGCCGCCTCGACGGATTCAACGGGCCCGGATTCTCCCGTGCGGTACGACACCCTGACGCCTTCAGTTGTTTTTCTGATTTCCGTGATCGGCGAGTTATAGCGAACCACATCGCCGAGAGAACGCGCAAAGGCGTAAGGAATTCGGTCCATGCCGCCGACAGGTTGGAACATCGTAGCCTGCATGTCGAGCACTTCTTCAAAAAGCATGGGCTGGCAGAATTTGGACTTTACCAGCTCCGAAAAAGACAAAGGAGAGCGTGGGACTTCCAGTTCATCGCCCGCCCCGGGTAATTGCTGGTCGCCGGAGCGCGACGAGCCGGTGTATTCATAGTTCTTTCCCAGCGCACCGTAGGCTTTCAGAAATTCCATCACGGCGGCGTGGTCGTCCTGGGTAAAGGCCTGATCGAGCGCCCCCTTTTGCACGCATTTGGCCAGCAATTCGGCGATATGGCCGCGAGTATCGTTGATGGCCTGTGCCTGGCGAATGGGTTTGCCGTCAAAGACGTCATCGTTTTGCAACAGCGAGCTGCGCGAGCTGTTTACCTCGACTTCGAGTTCCACTCCCAGTTCGTTGCAATAACCCAGCATGGTCTTGTGGACCGAGGGCAATCGTGCCGGGCCGGCGTTGAAATAGTTTCCTTCGTCGAAGGTGCACTGCTGCGATGTTCCGTCGTTGAAGACCAGCTTGGATCCGGCACGCAGTGTCCAGTTGCGTCCGCCCGGACGCTCCCGCGCTTCCAGCACGGTGCAGTTGAATCCAGCCCGCCGCATCTCGTAGGCAGAGACCAGTCCGGCGATTCCCGCGCCGAGAATGACCACTTTCGTCCCACGCCCGGCCGAGGGCGGCAAGGGGAAGTCCTTCCGCTGTTCGGACTCGACCATGCCCAGAAGTCCCAGCGAGTGCATGGTCATGAAAGCGGCGCCATAGCCGCCTGACCGCGCCATTCTGCCGATAAACTCGCGCCTGCTGATCGTCATATTTTGTCTACCCTTCGTGTATCTTGCATCCCTGGGGAATTACGTAAGGTAGCATCCCGCAAGATGCCGCATTCAATCTTTGAATTTATGCGGGGAATCTCAATCGGGTAGTGGCCGAATTTGGAAAAGGAATCTTAAGGGGCGTCATCCTGAGGGGCTTTGGCCCCGAAGGATCTGGCACGCACCTGCAAGATCTCTGGCCATCTTCGTATCCACTTCACGCCAGCTGCTTCGCAAGCTCAGCATGACGCCGTTGCTGAAGGAAGATGGTCACAGATTCGGCCACTATCCTCAATCGTGCCTCGTTGTTTCCCTGGCGTAATCCCGCTACACTGATTTTCCTATGTCGAATCCAACTCAGCCCAACATCAAACTGACCAACACTTCCGACTATCGCGAAACCTACGCCAACAGCGTGCAGGTGCGGGTGAACGTTTGGGATTTCTTCCTGGTATTCGGCACCCTGCAGCAGCAGAGCGAGACTCAGGTCGAAGTCAATAATTTTCAGGGAATTTATTTGAGTCCGCAACAGGCCAAGGCGCTCTCCGGCATTCTTCAGCAGAACGTAGCCGGATATGAAAGCACTTTTGGCGAGATCAAGCTGGATCCGCGCATGATGGCTCCCGGGCCGGTGCACTAGCCAAGACCGCTTGGGCCTTCGACCGCTTTGACGACTCCTCGCCACCTTTCGCGCCGCACTCACCCCGGACTTGTCATGGCTGTAACGTTTGCGGCGCTCATGGCGCTGCACGCGCCCTTGCTGCGCTTGCCGTATTTTTGGGACGAAGCCGGCTACTACGTGCCGGCGGCGAGAGACTTGCTGCTGCATGGAAGTCTGATTCCGCTGTCAGGCATCTCTAACGCGCATCCGCCGCTGGTGATGGCTTATCTGGCGCTATGGTGGAAGCTCGTCGGCTTCGCGCCGGTCGTGACCCGCACTGCGATGCTTCTGTTCGCGTCGTTTTCTCTGCTCGGCTTGTTTCGGCTGGCAGAGACAGTCGCCAACCGGCAGGTTGCCATCGCCACCACGTTGCTGACGGCGCTCTATCCCGTCTTCTTCGTGCAAAGCTCCCTGGTTCATCTGGATCTGGCGGCCGCCGGACTTACATTCTGGGGACTGCGCGCCTACGTCAGGCGCCGAAGCTGCGAGACTGTGGTCTGGTTCTCGCTCGCCTGCCTGACGAAAGAGACTGCCATCCTCGCGCCACTGGCGCTGTTCGCCTGGGGTCATCTATCTCCACTGTTGCCTGCCTGGGACCAGAAGGCTTCGCCACAGCGTTCAGGCCGCGCACTTCTTCTGTTCCCAGTGCTGCCGCTGGTTGCCTGGTACGTTTTCCATTATCACAAGACGGGTTTTATTTTTGGTAATCCGGAATTCTTCCGCTACAACGTGCAGGCCACCATCCAGCCTCTTCGAATTGTGCTCGCCTTGCTGGTTCGCCTGTGGCAAACCCTGGGGTACCTCCATCTGCTGATACTCACTCTGGCGGCTTTATTTGCTATGTGGCTGCCTCCGCTTTGCGATCAAAATAATGAACGTCCGCGAATCAGCCTGGATGTTCAATTTGCCATGCTCTCGGTGATCGTGGCGTATGTCATCGCCATGGCCCTGGTGGGCGGCGCTGAGTTGGCGCGCTACATGCTTCCTGTGGTGCCACTGATGATTCTAGTTTGCGCGTCCACGGTATGGCGGAGGGTCTATCTCTGGCGAACCGTCGTGGCAATGATCGCCCTGATGTTCGTGTTGGGATGGTTCATCAACCCTCCTTATGGATTCGCTCCAGAAGACAATCTGGCCTATCGCGATTACATACAGTTGCATCAGCGGGCCGAGGAGTTCGTCGAAGCACGGTATCCCTTGGCGCATGTCCTTACGGCGTGGCCAGCCAGCGACGAATTGACGCGGCCGTATCTCGGATATGTAATGCGGCCGATGCAGGTAGTTCGCATCGAACATTTCGCGATCGAGCAGTTGATGTCAGCGGCTGACGCCCGCGCGAATGAGGTTCGCACGGACTTTCAAGTGGCTCTTGTCTTCTCCACCAAGTACGAGCCTGCCCATCCCCTGCTCGAGCACTGGCGTTTGTGGCAGGAATGGAAGGCGAGGTTCTTCGATTATCACGTCGACGCGCCTCCCGCTTTGGCCGCGCAGATCCTGGGCGGAGACGTGGTTTACTCGGAGTTCCGCAAAGGCCAATGGGTCGCTGTGATTGAAATTGAACGCGCAGTCGATGCGAAAAAATAGTCGGGAGGGGCGGCGGTCTCCAGATGCGGTCATCCCGAGTCGTTTAGTCCCGAAGGACCTTTCGAGTGCTAAACATTGCCGGCTCTCACATCCGCTCCACGCCAGATGCGTCGCGAGCTCAGCGTGACGCCCTTCTGTGAAGTATGAAGAGCACTGTCATTTATCTTGCGGCTGCATTGGCGACTGAACAGGCTGCGAACTCTGCGTTCCGCCACTACTCTGCATTCCGCCAAACGAGCTTGAAGTCCCTGATGAGTTCGGACTCGACGAGTTCTGCTGTTGCAGCGGCGCGGCGGTTTGCAACGGAGGCTGGGCAGGGGTTGTGATCAGTCCGCCGCGATCCATCGACGGGTCATAGATGAACTGCCACAGATTGTAGCGATTCTTGTGATTGAATTCGCGAATGGTCGGAGCTTTGCTGATGCTGGCCACCCCGACGACGGGCCCCCCGCCAAATACCGCGCTCGACAATTGACCGCTGCCGATCCCGCCTGTAGGCGACCCCGCGTCGGGTTTGGCTGAGTCGGGGGAGTCCGGTTTATCGGATTTGGCGTCGTCAGTGGCATCGGCTGATGAACCTGAATTCAGATTTTGAGTTGGAGCGGCGGTGCCCCCCATCATGGATTGCCCGGCCGCCGACGCCATCAAAGCGCCTGCCGCAGCCAGGGCCGCGCCTCCGGCAGGCGCTCCGTTAGCGCCGCCGACAAGGCTTGCGGCTCCGGCAATTCCAGCCGTGCTCGTCATCTGTACTTCTCCGACATGCAGCAGCTTGAAATCCTTGCCGGTTACAGGGTCCTTGTAGCGCCTCCGCAGGAAGCGGATGTTATTGGTATTTTCCAAATCTTCAAGGCGGCTAGGGTAGCGTCCGGTCTTTTTCACGTAACGGCGAATCGCTCTGGAGTATTGCGTGCCGCGATGGATCAGCTCTTCTTCACGGTCCCGTTTCACCCGAAACGCGATGGCGGGCGCCACGGCACCCGCGGCAATCACCAGCAGGGTAATGAACAGCATGAGCATGAGCAGGATGTAGCCTTGCTCGGACCGGCGGGAGCGGGGATGGCGAGACATAAAGTTCAAAAGCGTCGTTGGCCTTTGGTCGTTGGCCAAAAGACCAAAGATTAAAAGACCCAAGATTAAAGACCAAAGACCAAAGACCAAGGGCCCACAGCCAACTTCTGGCCCGGTGTAAGCAGATACTCCGTCGGCTGTTGCTCAGCAAATCTTCCCTTCAACCAAGGGCGCGTGATTTCGCCAACGACCAAAGGCCAAGGACCGACGACGGTTATCCAGGCGTCAGCGGAATACTCTGCCGGTTATTGTTCAGCACATCCTCCACATCGACCGAAACCGGGGTGATGTGGAGAATCCTGTAACGGCGATCGATGATATCGCCTTCGCCGGCAATGAACACGTCCTCTCCCTGCGAGAGGAAGATTTTCTTGGCTTCACCGGGTTTGTTGGCGAAGCCGAAAAACTTGAGATTGATGGGCGGAGGCGGTGGCGGACCTTGCGGCACCTGAGCTACCGGCTTCCGCATGACGGACACGATCGGCTTGGGAATCTCGACTTCGGCCCGGAAGATATTTCGTCCCGTGCCTGAGTACTTTGTGTCCTCGCTGGCTTTGAGCCAGTCATAGCGAAGAGTCGGATCCAGAGACCGGGCGGCGGTGCTGGTTGCTTTTTTCTTTCCTCCGGATCGAGTGCCTGTCGTTTGGGCGGTCGTCACCGGGCGCGCTGCCACTTCGGGGACCACCGCCGGAGTCGGGGCTTTGGCGGACGCGGGCGAACTGGGAATAAAGCGCGTCACCAGCAGCACCAGGGCCAATACCGCCAGGCCCACGGCTGCAATCGTCTTATTCCGGTCTTCGGTGCCCAACTGCATCAGATGCTCGCCTTCTGATAGGTTTCCAGTTTCAATTGCAGCTTCACCACGCCGCCCTGCTCGCCGCCCAGTTCCACACTGTCAATAATAAAAAAAAGAGGATCACGCTCCAGCGAGTTGATGAAGCGCACCAGTTGCAGATAGTCTCCGGAAAAATCGGCCTGAATCTCGATCGGGCGGAGACCGACGGTGTCCGCGTCTTTGCCTTTGGAGCGAATCTGTCCGATTTTGACTCCGCTTTGTTTTGCCACCTTGCCCAGCTCATCGTAAATCGCGGAGTCCTGCGCCGGTAGCCGGTTCTTGTAAAACTCGTCGACCTGCTGGCCGGCGACTGCAATCTTCTTGTCCACGTTCTTGAGCGGCTCAGCCTCGTGGGTCTTGCGCTGCAACTCCTGCCACAACTGGTCCATTTGTTCGCGACGCGACCGTTCCGATCCCACCAGGGGAGAAAACAGCAGAATCACGGCGATGATGTCCACCGCCAGCAATGCCGCAATGGCGATCTTTACTTTATTCCGCATCGCGAGAGCGTCGGCCGTCATTGTGTGCCCCGCTTTTCCGTATCGAGGTCAGGCACGTACAGCGCGGTGATATCGAATTGCACGTTGTCGCCGGGTGTTTGTCCGGTGCCGTTCGATTCCTGCTCGATCTCAGTCTGCTGGAAGCGTTTCGAGCCCTCCATCTTGCGGACCAGTTCGAGCGCGCGATCGCGTGATTCCCCGGCTACCACGATTTTGACCTCCAGCAGGTTGTCCGAGGTGCGCTCAGGATGAATCGAAACCACATGCAACCGCGGGGGCATTACTTGTTCCAGATCTTCAAACAGTTTGGTCCAGGAGAAGGCTTTGCGCAAAAACAGGTCGTTCAGAAACTGTGCACGGTCGCGGGTGCCGCGATTGGCCGGCAGGTTCAGGGTCTCTTCAGCTTTGATCTTCTGCTGATCGCGCGCGGCAATCTGATGCTCCCGTTGCTCGATCAGGCTGCGGTCACTACGCGCCGAAGCCCATCCTGAGAGAACGCTGTACAGCAGGATCAAGGTCACGACAGCGACGGCAGCCAACGCTCCGCCCCAACGCAGCCACAACGGGCCTGCGTCTTCGTAGGGATGGCTGGCGAGATTGATGTCAACGCGCATTTCAGGAAAGCAAAGCTCCTACGACCCCTGCCATTCTCCACTTGGGGATCGAGCCCACGCTGCCGCCCAGTTGTGACGGCGATACCAGGTCCCGGACTTCGGCGCCGGTCTGGGCGCGCAGGGCAGGGAATGCGTCCCCCGATTCGGGCAGTCCCGCCACAAAAATCTGACCGATATTCAATTGGTACGTGTCCTGAAAGAATACTACCGAGGGATAGACTTCTTCCGCGAGTTGTTCTCCGCTGATGTTTGTCCCCTGAGTATTTTCCAGGGTACGAAACAACAATAGCTGCTGCCCGTCCAGGATTGCGATGCTGGTAGTGCGTGCGTCTACCTTGATGACCAGTGCAGGCTGCGGCGCGTCCGCTGCGCCCAGCGCCGCCAGCATCGAAGGCATGACGATTCCGGGTTGGTAGCCGGCCTGGCGAAACACAGCTTCGTAATCCTCCACCACATTCGCCAGCGCCACCGCCGCAATCACCCGCACGCCCGTTCTCGCGGCCTGCACATGATAGGAAACTTTGGCTTTGTCCACATCGAAGGGCAAAGACTTTTTGAGCCGGAAGCGAACTACGCCTTCGACTTCGTCCCGTTTCGAGGGCAGGGTCTCGAAGTCGAGGAGTACCACGCGGACGGCGGCATCCGGCAGTACCGCAATCACGTCGTGCGAGCGGCCGCCAATGCTGCCGAGAGCATCGCGAATCGCCTCGTACACCAACTCAGGTTGACGCAGGTTTATTTCGATGAGGTCAGGGACAACACTGCCCGCTGGCAGGTCGCCCGAGGCGCACGCTTCCAGCACGCCGCCGGTTTCGGAAACCCGGCCTACCAATACGCGATCGGCGGAGATTTCGCAGGCCAGCTTCGGCCTGGGTCCGGAATGGGGGATACGGCTCATAGCGATGAAGTGATCCTACAAGTAAAACGCGGTTGAGCCTTGTATTGCAATAGCCGGAAGGGCACTGTACCAGCCTCGGACCTTGGACATTGGACCTCAGCGAACCCCAAATGTCGCTCGACTTGGTTCGCCGCCGTCTGCGGTCCGCAGTCCGTCTTACCGCATATTTTCGATGAACGTAACTTTATTGATTTCCTTCAGCGTGGTCATGCCCAGCCGGACTTTGTCGAGGGCTGACTCGCGCAGGAAGCGCATGCCTTCCTCGCGAGCGGCGCGCCGGATTTCGGAAGTTGGCTTTTTGACCAGGATCATCTCGCGGATGCGGTCGCTCAGGTCGAGCAATTCGTGAATCGCAGTCCGTCCCCGGAAGCCCGTGCCGGCGCACTCGATACAGCCCTGGCCTTCGTAAAACGCAACCTGCGACCACTGTCCCGGATCGAGGCCACTGGCTTCCAGCACTTCAGAAGGGTAGTGCACCACGGTTCGGCAAGATTCGCAGATCAGCCGGACCAGGCGTTGAGCCAGGATACAGTTCAACGCCGAGACAAAGTTGTAGGGTTCCACACCCATATTCAGGAAGCGGCCAATTACGTCGACGACGTTATTGGCATGCACCGTAGTGAACACCAGGTGGCCGGTAAGCGCCGACTGAATGGCAATCTGGGCCGTTTCAGTGTCGCGGATTTCGCCGACCATGATCTTGTCGGGATCATGCCGAAGAATCGAGCGCAGTCCGCGGGCGAAAGTCAGGCCCTTCTTCTCGTTGACTGGAATCTGCGTGATGCCGCGTATCTGGTATTCAACCGGATCTTCGATGGTGATGATCTTGTCTTCTTCGGTCCGGATCTCACTGATAGCGGCGTAGAGCGTGGTGGTCTTGCCGCTGCCGGTCGGCCCCGTGACCAGCACCATCCCGTAAGGCTCAGCGATGTAGCGCCGGAACTTTTTCAAATCGTCGGGATCGAAGCCGACGACGTCGAGCACCAGTTTGTGAAACTTCTCGCTCATCGACTCCTTGTCGAGGACGCGGAGCACAGCGTCTTCGCCGTGAATCGAAGGCATGATGGAGACGCGGAAGTCGATAGGGCGCTCGGGATTGCCGTACTTCACCCGGAAGCGGCCGTCCTGCGGTACGCGGCGTTCTGAAATGTCGAGCTCGCTCATCACCTTGATGCGGGAGATGATGGTGGAGTGATGCTCTTTGCCGATCGGCGGCATGGCCTGCGTGAGCACGCCGTCGATGCGGAACTTGATGCAAACCGAATCGTCGCGAGTCTCGATGTGGATGTCACTGGCCCGGCGCTGTAGCGCGGTAAAGATCGTGGTGTCAACCAGGCGAATGATCGGGCTGATGTCGCCCTGCGCCGTCAGCCGGTCGATCGAAATGCTGTCTTCGGCGCCACCAGCTTCTTCGTCTGATACCACCGCCAGAGTGAAGCCTTCGCTGGCTTCTTCCAGAACACGTTTCGACTGTTCCGTTTTCTTGAGGATTTCGCTGATCTGCGCCAGCGTCGAAACCTTGGTCAGGATGCGCTTGCCCAGGAGCAGACTGATCTCGTCGATCATCATCAACTGGCTGGGATCGGCGATGGCGATGGCCAGGCGTCCGTCTTCGGTTTCGTCCAGAGGAACGAAGTTGTAGCGGAACATCAAGTCGACGGGAATCTTTTTGAACAGGTCGTGGTGAAGCTGGAAGTTGTGCAGGTCGATAAACTCGCAGCGATAGCGCCGGGCAATGTCCTGGGCCCGGGCCAGGTCGTCCACATGAGGCGCGGGCGCGACACGGGCTCCGCCGTTGCCTGCGTGTGCTACGATCGGTTTGGTTTCCGCTATTTTTGCCATTGCTGAAATCTTCCTGCTACCTAGTGAATATGCGCGCCCAAAGAGAAGATCGGCAGATACAGCGAAATCAACACTCCACCGACGAACACGGCCATCACGATGAGAATGACTGGCTCAATCAACGCCATGGTCGCTCCCAGCGCGGTCTGCACGTCCTCCTCATAAAATTCAGCCACCGAATTCAGCATGGCGGGCAAAGCTCCGGTCGATTCGCCGACTTCGATCATCTCCACCGAGAGATCGGGAAACATCTTCTGCTGCTCCAGGCTGCCGGAGAGCGTCTGACCCTCGCGTACCCGAACCGCGGCTTCCGCAATGCCATTCAGGATGCGCCGGCTGCTCATGGACGCTCCGGCAGTTTCGAGCGACGGAACCAGCGGCAACCCGCCAGCCAGCAACGTCGAAAGCATGCGGGAAAAGTTCGCCACCTGATATTTGAGCCAGATGTCGCCTAGGCCCGGCATCTTCAAGATAAAGGCATCGATGCGCTCCGCGCCGTTGTCCGTGCTCTTCCAGCGCCAGAATGCAACCCCGATCACCACAATCGCGATAGCAATTAACGGAGCATACTTCTGCGCTCTTGTACCCACTGCCAACATAATGACCGTGATGGTAGGCAGCTCCGCATTAAGATTTTCAAAGAGCTTGGCAAATTCGGGTACTACGTAGGTCACCAGAAACACCAGCATGACCAGCACCATCGTCACCAGAAGCGCCGGATACACCAGAGACACGGCCAGCTTCTTCTTGAAGGTCAGGGCCAGTCGCTGGAACGCAATATAGCGCCCGAGCACTTCTTCCATGTTGCCGCTCTTCTCGCCCGCCAGCAGCGTAGTGGTGTAAATCCTCGGAAACACACCCTGCGCCGCGAAAGAATCCGAAAGCAGTTCACCGCTCTTCACCCGCTCGCGAACATTCTGCAACAGCGACTGCAGGTTCGAGTCTCGCTGCCGCTTGATCAGCAAATCCAGCGAGTTCAGGATCGGTAGTCCGGCCTTGATCAGGGTGAGGAATTGCTGGTTGAAGATCACAAACGTGCTCTGCCTGACCTTCCGTCCGCCCAACTGCAATTTGCCGCCGGAGAACAGTCCTCGCGGCTTTACCCAATAAACCAGGTAACCTTGCTGGACAAAGCGTTCGCGAACCTCGGCTTCCGAGTAACCGTGTTCCACCTGCTGGGCCAGGTGACCACGATCATCGGCGACCTTCACCAGAAATTGAGCCATGCTTAGTGAACCTTACCCATTGCTCATGCCTCTCGATCCATACCTGCCGATCGATACCTGTAGATCTAACCTGCCGGGTCGGTAACTCCAAGTCTAGCATTCATAAGCATTAACACTACGTGAATATGCCCTAACGAGTGTGCCCGAAGGGTGCCGCCGGTAATGACCTTCTGAGTGCATCCGCTACTTTCGATGCGCCGTGTAGCGGCCTGACAATGTTCAGTTTTCCTGGTTACGGTCCAAAATCGCCGTCGATGATCTCAGCTCCCGCAGGAGGGCTGAAATGAAAGCGCTGGTCGGCGATTTCGCCGTTTTCCCTCTGCTCGCTGAAGCGGTACTCGGTTACCGACCCATCCGCCTCTTCAAATTGGATGCGTGCAATACGGAACTCGGGTGTGATTTCGAGGATTACTTGACTAACACGATCCGCCATCGCCTTGGGCACGCCCCGCAATACGGTATTGCCGGGTGTCAGAGGAGCTTCGTCCAGGGCCATCGAAAGGCCATCCAATTCCTTCTCCAGACGGGTCCTGCCCAATAGAAATGCCAAAGGCGAGCGCAGATCATCCAGTTTCTTGACCGAAGTGCGTCGTACCTGGCGATCTCCGGGAAGGTAAAACCATGCATCTTTGCCGTCGCTGAGGAAAAGCTTCTCCCGGGGAATACGGTACTCCCAGCGCATCTTGCCGGGCTTTTTGAGCCACAGGGATCCAGACTCGGTGCGCTCAATGCCCGCACCCTCGTAAGTTTCGGTGAATTCGGCCTGCAAAGTCCGCAGATGGTTGTAGCGGTCATCCACCGCCTGAGCGATAGCGTGGACATCTGGGACGGGATTCGCCGCCACGGCAGGGAACACAGCCAGCCACCAGATAAGACCTATAAAAGTTATTCTCACGAGGTTAACGATATTGTAAACCTTGGCATTGCCGTCCCCTTCAGTTTCAAGGCGCAAAGAGAAAAGCGCGAACCATAGAGGACACAGAGACCACGGAGGAAATTCTAAACACAGAGGTGTTTTTTCTGCTTCCTCTGTGTTCTGTGTGGTTCAGGTTTCCGCAAGCCGGGACGAGCCGATCTTTCTCCCCAAAAACGAAAACGTCCCAGACTCAAAGAGTCATGGGACGCTCGTCGAACAGCCCTCCCCCGAAGTCTGCTCACAAACAGACTACTGTCTTTCAGAAATCGTGGGAATGGCCCGAATGTGCTACATCGGAGGGGCCCGGGCGGGAGCTCAATCCGCAATTCTGTATGGGAACTTCTTTCGCGTTTTCGCGGAACTGTTCTTCCTCGGGTCTTTCGATTTCGAGTTACCCCCGTAACTCGAAACAGGGTTACCCCATCCAGCGTGTAATCCACTGGATTGCCCTAAATTCTCGCAGCACTCCCGTAAACCCGCGGCGGTCAAGAACATCCGGCGGCCTTCACCGGACTTGAATCAGACCCGTCGGCGCCAAGATTTTTTACGAATCCTGGCCTGGCAATTGCTTTAGCCAGAGTAGGCGGCGGACACCGTAACACCGCCAGGCAAAAATTCCCTCAACAACATTTGCGTGAATGGAGAAATTCGAAGCATGGGGGCAGTGACGATGCAGTATCCGGACGGGCGAAATGTGGCCGCCAATAGTTTGAAGCCTTCCCAGGTCGCCGAACGGCGTAGCCCATCCGTTGCCGTCGCTCTCCTGGTTGTATTGCTTGCGCTGATATCGTTGGCCGGTTGTGGTGGCGGCCCGAGCAACGCCGGCGATCCTTCTGTTCGTGCGGTCGTATCCACGATTTCTGTTTCGCCGGCCGCGTCATCGATCCGAATCGGTGCGACCCGCCAGTTACAGGCGACGGCCAAGGATCAGGATGGCAACGTCATAGCCGGCATGAACTTCGCTTTTTTGGGTTCCGGCTCGGTGGCGACCGTCAGCAGCGCCGGTTTGGTAAAAGGAATTTCGGCGGGAACTGTAACCATTACTGCCAGCGCAGACGGGAAAAGCGCCTCCGCTTCGATCACCGTCGTCCCTGTAACCCAGATAGTGACGCAGATCAGCGTATCGCCCTCTACGGCCTCGATTCAGGCCGGACAGGCGCAGAGCTACACCGCCATGGCGTATGACCAGTTCAACCAGCCGATGAACGGAATCAACTTCACTTGGGCATCGGATAGCAGCGCCTCGATCGCAACCCTCAGCGGCAACATAGCGACGGGAGTCTCGCCCGGCACGGCGCACATCACAGCCTCCGCTTCCGGTATCAGCAGCACCGCCGCATCCCTGACTGTGCTGCCGCCACCACCAGCATTGACGACGATCGCGGTCAGTCCCGCCTCGCCTTCCATCTTTACTGGTGCTACCCAACAACTGACCGCCGTGGGTTATGACCAGAGCGGAAATCAAATGACCGGGATCGTCTTTGGGTGGACGAGCGCCAACCCGAGTGTTGCGACCGTTGACCACGCAGGACTCGCAACCGGTGTGGCTGTCGGAGCGTCCCAGATCAGCGCATCAGCACAGGGCGTGAACAGCAACGCCATTAGTTTGACTGTCAACCGCCCGCTGTCAGTTTTGACTTCAATCACATTGTCGCCGTCCACAGCCTCGATTCAAGCCGGAGACACCCAGCAATTTACCGCCGTGGGCAATGACCAGTACGGCGTCGCGATTTCCGGCATGGTATTCACGTGGGGCAGCTCGGTCGCCAAGGTGGCATCGGTCGATGGCGTCAACTCCGAAGGCAAGAATGATGGCGTAGCCACCGGCCTGGCCGCGGGTTCGACTGTAATCACGGTCAGCGCGAACGGAGTTCATGCGACAGCTTCGCTGAACGTCATCGCGCCACCACCGCCGCCACCACCGCCGGCAGTGAATTTGATTCACGTGGTGCCGGGAAATGTTTCGATCAATCCTGGAGGCACGCAGCAGTTCAGCGCCCTGGCCACCGACCAGAATGGATTGACTATGAGTGGCGTCGTCTTTACCTGGACCTCAAGCGACCCCGCAGTCGCAACCATCGACGCCAATGGCCTGGCGACTGGCGTGGGCGTGGGAACTACGCAAATCAGTGCAGGGGCTCAGGGGGTCGTCAGCGATGCTGTATCTCTTACTGCCGCACTGGCCTATTCCGGCGATCCGCTGGCCATCAACCGGCTTTCCCCTCCCATGGCGCTGGTCGGAAGCGGGGATTTAATCCCGCTCACCATCAGCGGGACTGGGTTTGTTACCGGAGCGCTGGTCAACTTCGGATCGAATATTCTGCTGCCTACGTCCGTGAGCCCGACTGCCATTACCGTCATTGTTCCAGCGGCGGAACTGACTTCGGTTACGCCTAAAAATCAGCCACTGCTGGTGACGGTCACGAATCCGGCTCCCAATGCGGGGACTTCGAGCCCACTGCCTTTCACCATCACGAGGCACGGATTGGTCTCCATTAACTTTGATGACGGCTACCAGTCCATGTATGACAATGGCCTGCCGATTCTCGACGCGGCCGGGTTAAAGAGCACGCAATACATCATTACCCAGCAAGTGGACACCGATAGTTACGTCACGCTGGACGAAGTCATGCAAATGTATCGCAATGGACACGAAATCGGAGTGCATACCCGAACTCACCAAAACTTGACCACGCTGACCGAGGCCCAAATGGCGGATGAGATTATCGGCGCCAAGCAGGACATTATCTCGTGGGGCATCACGCCAACCACGCTGGCTTACCCTTACGGGGGCTATAACCTCGCGGTCGAGGCCGTGGTCCAGAGTTCGGGACTTCGCGGTGCCCGCGATTCTGATCTGGGATATAACAGCTCCGGCCTGGGGCTTACCTTCGGTGGGCCGCTCTATCACGACACTCACCCGTTGGAACTCTGGAGTGAGGCCGCTGAGATGGACATGAACACCACGTTGAGCGATATCACGTCACAGATTGATTACGCAGTCGCTAACAATCTTTGGCTGATCATTCTGTTTCACCGGGTGGATGAAACCGATCCTTGCTGCTCGTCCATCAGCGTAGATCACAGCCTCATTCAGGGAACAGTCGACTACCTGGTGCAAAAGCACGTTCCGGTAGTCACGAACAACGAAGGCCTGATCATAGAGAATCTAAACGCTCAGAACTGAAATATAGACAGCCCCACATGGTTTGTGGTGATCTCAACTTAATCGGTAGGCAGGAATTTGGGCGCTTCTGGCGGAGCGTAGTTGGGCGGCGTGCCCTTCTGAATGAAAGGAAAATCGTCGGGCGTGCGGACTTCCACGCGCCCGTCCGGCGTCAGTTTGTAGCTGTTGCCCAGCGGATCGCGGGGCGTGCCTCGCAGCAATCCAGCCGTCTCAAGCTCGGAAAAACTTGAAGGGAATCGTCCGGCCTGCGCTTTGTATCGGCCGAGCAGGGCTTCCAGATGGGATACATCTTCGTCGACCTGGAGAGCCCTTAAGTGTGCGGCGGCGTTGGCCCGGACATTCGGGTCCTTCGTAGTCGTATAGCTGGTACTCCACATCATTCGGGCCATGTGCCGGTCTCCGGCGTGCTCCGCCATTTGTCCGGCCAGGACGGCGAGAAAAGGATGGGCATTGGGGGTCCGGGCGCCCCGGGCGAAGGAGTCGGCCGCGCCTTTGTAATCCTTCAGCTCCATGTAGCGGATGAAGCCCTGATTGTAATAAAGACGCCACTCGTCAGGATTGTTTCGAATGCCGAATTCCTCGAGTTCGATGGCGCGCTCGGGCATGCCCGCGCCCGCGGGCGGCTTCGGGGAAAGAAAATTGGCGCCGTATTCGTAAGCCACCAGAAGTTGAGGGTCGAGAGTGGTCGTGATCTCGAGCAGCGGCGCCAGCAGGTCGAACCGGCGCGCGCCTTCATGATGCTTGGTGCCGAAGTACTGTACTGCCCGGGTCCAGTAAATGTCGGCGAGAAGGCCGTCGTATCCCAGGCTGAGCCTCTTCAGTGCCTTGGGCGAGGAGATGTAGAGAACTTCTTCAAGGGTTGCAGTGCTGCGCACCTGATCCAAGCGGCGGAGGAGTAACACCGATCCCGCCAGACTAGCCGTCAACAGCAGGCTGAACACGAGTGTGACGCGCTGCGTGCCGGTCATTTCAGATTCCGGCGCTCGAACACCAGCACCGCTCCGCAGATGGCCACCGTGGCGTAGGTTACGGCGTAGGCGCTGTTGTAAAGAATCAGCTGGCCCGATACCGGATGGGCGTGAGCAACCGAACTGATCACATTCAGTGCGGAAAAATTTGGCACCAGATAGGCCGCGCCCGTGGCCAGCCAGCGAGTGATGCCACTGCTGATGCCGGCAAATCCCCGCAGATCCTCGGCAAAGCTGCCAATCACGAAAAGGGAAAACGCGAATACGGCCGACAACAGCGGAGAAGAGAAAGAGGAAAAGAACAAGGTCAGCGCAGTGACGATCAGAAATTGCAGAACGATGAAATACAACGCGACCAGCACCCAGCCATCCTGGTGCTGGAAGCGGTGCGAAACGTAGAGCAATGCGGCAAATACTCCGACGCCCATGAAAAATGTGTTCACTACCAGCGTGCCCGCCAGCCCGAAAAACTTGCCAACAATAAATTCCCAGCGCCGCACCGGCCGCGAAAGCACGGTGTAAAGTGTGCGCTTCTCAATTTCTTTGGAGACCAGACCGATGCCGATAAAAATGGCGATCACCATCCCGAATAATGAAACCGCGGTCAGTCCCAGATTGATTACTACCAGGCGTTCGATATCGATCGAGATCTGCCCCACCAGAATGGACGCCCCTGACATCAGCACGGCAAACACGATCAGGTTGTACAGCACACGATCGCGCACCGCTTCGCGGAAGGTGTTGGACGCGATATGGACAATGCGCGGGCTCATACCTTGACCCCAGCTTTTGCCCCCACGGTGGCTTCGGCGGGACGCAACTTCTGTATGAAGTAGTCCTCGAGAGAATTCCTGACCGGCGTTACTGAGATCAATCGCAGCCGCTCCCGGCGTAATGCCTCGAGGGCAGCATCCTGGTTGGCTTCAGAGAGTACGGCCCGCACCGTGTCCCCGGTGACGTGGCATTCTGCCCCCAGCGCACGCAGCGATGGCGGCACGGCGGTTCCTTGCCAAACCACTTCCACCTTGCCGTGAACGCTGGAAGTGAGGTCGGCCACGACTCCTACCCCGCGCAATTCGCCTTGATGGATGATGCCTACGCGATCGCACAGGGTTTCCGCATCCGATAGAATATGGGTAGAGAAGAAAACGGTCTTGCCTTCATGCTTGAGCTGCGCAATCAGGTCGCGGACTTCACGGCGCCCCATAGGATCCAGTCCCGACATCGGTTCATCCAGAAATACGACTTTGGGGTCATGCAGAATGGCTTGGGCAATTCCCACCCGTTGTAGCATTCCTTTTGAAAATTTGCGCAACTGCAGGCCACCTACCTCGGGCAGGCCGACGCGTTGCAGCACTTCATCCACTTTGCGCGATCTGTGTTTCGGATCCATCCCCGAAAGCTGCCCAAAGTATTCGAGCAATTCGCGGGCGGTAAGGTAGTCATAAAAATACGGCTGCTCCGGCAGAAATCCGATTTGCGCTTTCATGCGGGGATCGGCAACTTCCATCCCCAGGATGCGAGCCGAGCCGGCGGTCGGAAATATCAGCCCCATCAGGAGCTTGAGCGTGGTCGTCTTGCCAGCGCCATTGGCGCCAAGGAAGCCGAATACTTCGCCATCCTCGACCGTCAGGTTCAGCGAGCGCAGGGCATGCTTCGGCTTCTTGCGCCAGAAGCCCACGGTGTAGGTTTTTTCCAAGCCGAGAATTTCGATTGCGGCCATGGCAGTATCGATGCGTTCTATTTGAATTCTGCAAAAATTATAGGGCAACTCGGTGAGAGGGGGAATATCGCAGCCGGCTACGTGGCATTACCAAAGTAAAAGGGCCAGGACTCGCGTCCCGGCCCCCTATGGCGTAGTACCTCCCCCAGGTACCGGCCAAACTTTTTAACTACTGCGCCGTGGCATACGCCTGGCAGGTGGCTACGTCCGGGGCCGGAGGTCCGCCCGAGAGGCCAGGGTTGCTGCGCAAAACTCCATCCGTGACGACACAGAAGTCGCGAACGCCGGTCTGATTGAAGGCAACGGGAGCCGAGCTTGAGACGAATGAATCGTTGGTGCCGCCGCTACCGGAAAAGCCCTTGGAAACGAACGTATATCCGCTCTTGGCGCCAGTCGAAAGAACATTGTCGATGATGCAAGCGGTTACCGAACTGGGAGAGCATCCCGTTGCCGGCCCGCCCAGGTTGGTCAGTGCCGCCGCATAACCGATCGTCGGATACGCCGTGTTGTAAGCAATCTGGGCCGTCGCGATACTGCGCACGGAGGCAGCCGCCGAAGATTCGTTCGACGCAATGCGCGCCCGTAGCAAGTTAGGAATGGCAATCGCGGCGATGATTAAAATGATCGCCACTACAATCAACAACTCGATCAGAGAGAACCCGGACCGGGAAGTTGCCATTCTCCGAATTTGCGTTTTGCCCCTCATTCCACCTTAATGAAAGGCACTTTGCTGGCCACATTGGAAAATCCAAGGGGGATGGTCTAAGTTGTGTGGATACAGCGTATTGAGCGAATGGTCTTATGTTGTGGACGCAATCGTGGACTGTTTTGACACTATTTGTCGCAGGCTGCGACAGGATTTGGCGTTCTGGAGACCGTTCTGAGGCGTGAGAGATGTGAGCCAAAAAAAGAAGCATCGGATGTTGCCATCCGATGCTTCCCAAGGCACTTCGCCCAGAGGCGAGGTATCGTGCTTACTGCAGTACAGGATACGTAGCGCCCGTGCAAACTGTCGAACCACCGGTCACCGGGGTCGCACCAGAAGCGCCCACGTTGAAGTGGATGACTCCATCTTCTGAAGAGCAGAAGTTGCGCACGCCGGTCTGGTTGAACGCCGCCGGAGCCGCGCCCAGGCCGTAGGTCAGGAACAGGGTACCGCCAGTGCCGACTACGCCGACTTCACCGAAGTAGAAGCCGCTTTTTGCAGTGCCGGCCGTGATGGCGTTGGACAACACGCTATCGATCAAGCAGGCATTGGTGGAAGTCGGTCCGCCCGCGGGGCAGGTAGCGCCCGCAGCGCCCGGCCCAAGCTGGCCGAGGTTGGTGGAGTATCCGACCGTCGGATACGCCGACTGGTAAGAAACTTCAGCAGTGTTGATGGTACGAATCGCGCTCACCGCAGACGACTCGTTCGCTGCAATACGTGCACGCAGCAGGTTAGGAATTGCGATGGCAGCGATGATCAGGATGATCGCCACTACGATCAGCAACTCAATCAGTGAAAAGCCCTTCTGTTTCCGCATCTCGTTGGTTCCCCTATTCTCCGTTAAAAGTGTGCGGCCTTGGTTGACCGTCTGGGCATAGACGGTGCATTTCGGGAACCACTTCAAGAAAGTCGCCAAGTGCTTCGCAGGGAAGGAAAAGTCGACCTTCTGGATGGTTTGCAGGATGCGGCGTTTGGGCGATCTTGACACTATTTGTCGCAAAGAGCGACAAGATTTGGCACCCTGAGAACCGATCAAAACGGCCGAGGGCCCCGGAAGTTGCCTCCGGAGCCCTCTTAGTGCCGCGTCGAGATCTGCTGCTGCTTACTGCAGTACGGGATACGTAGCGCCCGTGCAAACGGTCGCGCCGCCGGTAACTGGAGTTGCGCCGGAAGCGCCTTTGTTGAAGTGGATGACTCCATCTTCTGAAGAGCAGAAGTTGCGCACACCGGTCTGGTTGAACGCTGCCGGAGCCGTGCCCACGCCGTAGGTCAGGAACAGGGTGCCGCCCGTGCCGACGACGCCGACTTCGCCGAAGTAAAAGCCGCTCTTTGCAGTGCCGGCCGTGATGGCGTTGGACAATACGCTATCGATCAAGCAGGCGTTGGTGGAAGTTGGTCCGCCAGCGGGGCAGGTAGCACCCGCTGCGCCCGGTCCAAGCTGGCCCAGGTTCGTGGAATAACCCACGGTCGGATACGCCGAGGAGTAAGAAACCTCAGCCGTGTTGATGGTACGAATCGCGCTCACCGCAGACGACTCATTCGCTGCGATACGTGCCCGCAGCAGGTTAGGAATCGCAATCGCAGCGATGATCAGAATGATAGCCACCACGATCAGCAACTCAATGAGTGAAAAGCCCTTTTGTTTCGCCATTGCATTTTCCCCTTTGCTAGGTACTGCGAGTATAACTGCAGTTCGACTGCCATTCACGCTCTCTCCTGTTTCTTTTCCATAATACTTCTAATAAACACTTTTTAAGTCCGATGGACTGGTTGCGTCGCAGGCTGCGACAGGATTTGGCGTTCTGGAGACCGTTCTGAGGCGTGAGAGATGTGAGCCAAAAAAAGAAGCATCGGATGTTGCCATCCGATGCTTCCCAAGGCACTTCGCCCAGAGGCGAGGTATCGTGCTTACTGCAGTACAGGATACGTAGCGCCCGTGCAAACTGTCGAACCACCGGTCACCGGGGTCGCACCAGAAGCGCCCACGTTGAAGTGGATGACTCCATCTTCTGAAGAGCAGAAGTTGCGCACGCCGGTCTGGTTGAACGCCGCCGGAGCCGCGCCCAGGCCGTAGGTCAGGAACAGGGTACCGCCAGTGCCGACTACGCCGACTTCACCGAAGTAGAAGCCGCTTTTTGCAGTGCCGGCCGTGATGGCGTTGGACAACACGCTATCGATCAAGCAGGCGTTGGTGGAAGTCGGTCCGCCCGCGGGGCAGGTAGCGCCCGCAGCGCCCGGCCCAAGCTGGCCGAGGTTGGTGGAGTATCCGACCGTCGGATACGCCGACTGGTAAGAAACTTCAGCAGTGTTGATGGTACGAATCGCGCTCACCGCAGACGACTCGTTCGCTGCAATACGTGCACGCAGCAGGTTAGGAATTGCGATGGCAGCGATGATCAGGATGATCGCCACTACGATCAGCAACTCAATCAGTGAAAAGCCCTTCTGTTTCCGCATCTCGTTGGTTCCCCTATTCTCCGTTAAAAGTGGGGTCTCGGTTGACCCAGTTGCAGAGTTGGGTGCATTTAGGCGGCCAATGAGGCAGGCTCAGCCTAAGTCGCATGCCCTGTAGGTAAACATCAGGCGGCTCAAGGCTCTACGCCGGCCCTGAGGGTGAATTACGACCGGGGGGACTGCCAGATTTTGTCGGCATACTGACAACTAATGTCAGTCGGCCAGCGCCCTGAGACGGCACGATTGCAGTGAAAATGTCCAGATCTTAGACAGGTATGGGGATACCGCTGCTTAGTACCAGCAAAGCGGCTTCGGAGAGAGTGTTATCATTTTCCGCGCTTTCGCCGGAGCTTAACGAGCCGCGTGGGGGACAACCGCCCTCGGTTGTCCCCACCTAGTCTCCGCTGGCCGACCCATGAGCACATTGCCGCTTCACATCGATGCCGAAATTTCTCAGGCCTGGTCCATACCCTCGCGTTTTTACGTCGACTCCGATATTTGCGTCCAGGAGAACGAGCGAATCTTTGCCCGTACCTGGCAGGTCGTCGGACATCGGGAACAGATCTCCAGGCCCGGAGACTATTTCACCACCGAACTGCTGGGCGAACCTTTGTTGCTGGTGCGTGGGGCCCGGAACGAGTTGCGCGGTTTCTACAACGTGTGCCGGCACCGTGCCGGTCCTCCCGCCGAGGGATGCGGATCGCGCAAACTGTTTCGCTGTGGCTATCACGGCTGGACGTATGCGTTGGACGGTACGCTGATGAGTGCGCCGGAATTCGAAGGCCAGCCAGGTTTCGATCCGAAAGAATTTACCTTGACCCCGGTTCGGGCCGAAGAATGGTCCAACCTGATCTTCGTCAACCTCGATCCGGACGCCGCACCATTGCTGAAATCTCTGGCAAACCTTCCCCAACAGGCGGATCGTTTCGGCTTCGCGGCGATGAAGCTGTTCGAACGGCGAACTTACGACATGAAGTGCAACTGGAAGACCTACGTGGACAACTATCTCGAAGGCTACCATTTGCCCAGCGTTCATCCCGGACTGAACCGGGAGTTGGATTACAACGCGTACACGGTGGAGCCTCATGCACGCCATGTGCGGCAGTTCAGTCCGATTCGCGGCGCACAGCACGGCGATGCAACTCCGCGCCTTTACCAGGAAGCGACCGAAGATCTGACCACCGATTATTTCTGGATCTTTCCCAACTGGATGCTGAACTGCTATCCCGACAATATTTCTCTCAATATCGTGCTGCCGGTTTCGGCCGACCGGTCGACGGCGATTTTCGAGTGGTACGTGCCTGAAAAAGATCTGGGTAGCGCTGCTGCCCGGGCGTCGGTGGAATTCAGCCATCAGACTCAGATTGAAGATGTGGGAATCTGCGAGACCGTGCAGAGAAATCTGCACTCGCGAAGCTACCAGCGCGGGCGTTACAGCATCAAGCAGGAGAAGGGTGTGCATGCGTTTCATCGCATGTATGCGGAAGTAATGAATTCGTAGCACCGGCGCTGCGAAAAACCAGAGGAGTCCTTTATGAGCAGTTTGAATTTGCTGCAATCATTGCACGAGAGCCTTTCCGCCCGGGCGCAAGTCAAGAGCGTATTCGGAGAGCCCATCATCGCGGGCGATAAGACCATCATTCCCGTAGCCAAGATTGGCTATGGCTTTGGTGGCGGAACCGGTAGCGGCGGACTGGAAATCAAGACTGCCCGCGGTGAGGGCGGCGGTGGCGGCGGTGGAGTCGGGGCGCTGCCCGTAGGCGTGTTCGAAGTGGGTCCCCAAGGAACGCGTTTCATCGCTGTGGGAGACAGGAAAAAACTGGTGGGCACCTTATTGCTGGGCGCTGGCCTGGGCCTCCTTTTCGCCAGGCGAAAAAGAAGATTTAAATAGGCAGGAAATGTAGTGTGTCGTGTGTTGTGTGTGGCCGCGGGCGACCCTGCCCGCGCTGCACTGGAACGGCACCTTGCCTGCGAGCGCTGCGCCGCTCTTCTGTATGCAAACAACCGCTGGGTCACTGTGGCAGCAAAAACACCCGCCCACGCGGAGCTCAGACGGGGAACCTTCCGGGATACGAGTGCCTCAGGCCGCGGGCGGACCGTTCAGCTTTGCCAGCAGGCAAGTGATGTCATCATGCTGTGGCGTTGCGCCCACGAACAGATCCACGTCGCCGATCACGCGCCGCAGTAATTCATCGGGAGCGGTGGCCGCGCCGGCGTTTAACACGTCCAACAGTCGCTGTTCCCCATACTCGTCGTTCCCCTGGTTCATGGCCTCCACCACGCCATCAGTGTAGATGGCCAGCCAGTCGCCGGGTTGGAGCACCAGGCTGGCCGATTCATACCGAGCGCCGGCAAGGATGCCCAGGGGCACTCCGCCAACCGTCAGTCGTTCCACTGCGCCCGTGCTGCGGCGAAGAATGGGAGTGTTGTGGCCGGCATTGATATAGATCAGGCTTCGGGTGACAGGATCGAACTCCGCCAGAAAGGCAGTTGTAAACCGCAGGCCGCCCTGGCTGTTGGTGCAGGCGTATTCGTTCATCCCCGTAACCAACTCCGGCAGCGAGCAGTGAATAGCAGAAAGTGTTTTGAGACTGGCCTGGAAGGTGGCCATCAACAAGGCCGCAGGAATACTCTTACCGGCAACATCGGCCACGGCCAGCAGAAAACGAGTTTCGCCAGGAACCGGGGACGGGCGAGCAAACACGTCGTAGTAGTCGCCGGCGACGGTGTTCGCCGGGCGGGTGGCGAACGCGATCGCCATACCCGGCACGGCAGGCGGAGTTGAAGGTAGCAGCCAGCTCTGGATGTCACGCGCAATCTCAAGATCGCGCTTCATGACCACGCGGTCCGATACCTCGAGCATCAGCAGCACGAACAGAACGATCCCGGCATAGAAGTGAAAGTTGAATTCGACGACCTCGACGGCTCCGCCTTTTTCCTGATGGCTGAATCCTCCGCTGGGAAAAATCAGGAACACAATTCCTACCAGCAGCAGGACGCGCCGCGCCGGGCTCAGCTTTTCCAGGATCGCCCATAGAAAATCCAGCGCGATGTGAAAGAAGCCACGAGGCTCGGTTTCCTTCTGGGCTCGTACTCCATAATCCCGCTGATAGAGGCGATAGCTGGCGCGGGCATCGGTGTGAAACTGCTTCCACAGTTGATTGAGTTCAAGTCCGTCGGTCACACGCTGCCAGAATTGATTGAGTTGCGCCGTGAAGGTGGGACGTGGCTGGCGAGGCGCAGGTGGTGGTGGTGAGGTCATGCTCGAGCACGGATTATAGATTAGCTGAGGTTCGCGGTGCTGCCGTTGAACACAACGTCCCTCGACTTCGCTCGGGATGGCAGGGCTTAGAAAAGGTTTAGTTGTGGTTGAGGCTGTGCGGGGGGTGAAGCCTGGCGCCGTTCGGAGGGACGCATCCCGTACTTCTCCCGCAGGCGGGTCATCAGTTGCGAAATTCGCTTGCCGTAGGTCTGCGGCAAAAATGCACGATCTTTGTAGCGCGTCTGGTAATCCGCCGCCAACTGGGGAAATTCTTTCTCGAGAAATGGCAGGAACACTGCCGCGGAGCACGGTTTCAAAAACAGGGGATTGGCGAAAATATGCTTTCCGCCAGCCTCAACCGTGGCTTTGACCAGAGCATCGAGATTGCGCATCGAATCGGTGATTCCAGGGATCACCGGTGAACAGCTCACCCCGGTACGGATCCCTGCTTGATTGAGCTGGCGGACCGTGTCCATCCGCAGATCGGGGCGTGGGGCCCGAGGTTCCAGGATACGCGCCAGTTTTATGTTCAGGGTAGTGATGGTCACATTCACCATCAACCGGTTTTTTTGTCCGATCTGCTGGAGCAAATCAAGATCGCGGAGGATCAGGTTGCCCTTGGTGATGATCCCCAGATCCAGGCCTTCGTGGCGTGCCAGTTCTTCCAGAATTCCGCGAGTCACCTCGAAGCGGCGCTCTGCCGGCTGATAAGGATCGGTGGCGGTGCCGATCGCGATCTGTTCTCCCGGCTTCACCCGGCGCAATTCCTGCCGCAGCAGGTCAGCGGCATGTTGTTTGACGAAGATTTTTTGCTCGAAGTCCACCCCCTCGCGCATTTCCATGAACTCGTGAGTGTAGCGGGCATAGCAGTACTTGCAGGCAAACTCGCATCCGCGATACGGATTGATCGTCCATTCAAACGGCATGCGTACGCCGGTGCAACGGTTCAAGAGGGAACGCACCGGCAGGGTGAAGTATTCGACATCGTGTCCCTGGCGCAGCGATTCCCCTTCAGAGGCCATGCGCGCGATACCAACCAGTTTTGACTCGGGCAGCGGCAAGAGAGGAATGGAAGCCATGGTTTCGCCTTTTCTTCGCCTATGATAGGGCGGAGATCGGCCCGTGTCAACAGGCAACTACAATGGCCAGGAAATTCCTGAGGGTGCCCCGTTCAAGCTCTGGTTGGGCGGAGATGTAAGCGCGTAATAACGAAACTATTTGCGAGGGGTAAGAGTCAAAAACCCCGCCCAAGCGGAGCTTGGACGGGGGACTCTTACGGAGACGCCGGTTACGGGCCTTTACTTCTTGGTCGGGGCATCGGGGTGCTCGCCCGGGGGCGGCGGGATCGTGATGTCGACCGTGGTGACCGGCCCCAGCGTCGACAGCGCCTTGTCGAACTCTGCGGGATTGCCGACCACAAGTATGGCCAGCTTATCCTGGTGCAGATACTTGGCAGCAACGCGGGCCACGTCCGCGGGTGTCACCTTCTCCACTCCGGCACGAAATTTTTCCAGATAATCCTGAGAATAACCGTAGAACTCGTAGGTCATGCGCTCACGCAGGATCTTGTCTAGCGAATCCAGATTGAAGATGAAAGAGTTCAGGATGGAGTCTTTCGCGCTTTTGATTTCGACCTCGGTGATGGGATGCTTGGCCACATCATCGATCTGCTCGTCGAGCGCCTGGATCGATTCGAGGGTGGTGGCGCTTTTCGTGCCCATTGCCAGGCGCACAATACCGAAATGATCGAAGCTGCTTCCAATGCCGCCGCCGACCGCATATGCCAATCCTTTCTGAGTGCGGATGGTGCGGAAGAGACGCGAAGAAAAGCCGCCGCCGAAGGCTTCATTGAAGACGCGAACCGCGTAGTAGTCCGGATTGTCGCGAGTGATGCCGAGGGCAACCATGTTGATCGTGCTCTGGTTGACGTCATCCTTCGGCACCAGATAGTAGCCCGGCTTGGCAGGCTGGAAGTCGATCTTTTCTTCTTTTGACGCCGCTGTCTTGGGCCAGGCGCCATAGAGCTGGCGCAATTTCGCCTCGACCGCCGCCGCGTCGAAGTCGCCGACGATTCCAAGAATGATGTTGTTGGGGCTGACATGCGCCTTGTGCCAGTCGAGCAGATCCTGGCGAGTGACAGCTGCGATCGTCTTGTACTCCGCGACGCGGGCGTATGGATTCTGCGCGCCATAGGCCAGTTTCTCCGACTCGCGGGCTGCGATGCCATCGACATCATCATTGCGGCGGGAGATGGCGTCGAAATATTCTTTCTGTGCCAGATCGAGCTTGTCGGCGCGGAATTCCGGTTCGCGTAACAGGTCATCGAACACTTTGAAGACGTCGTCGAAATCAGCCTTTAGGCAAGACCATGAAACGGTGGTGGAGTCGGCGTTGCCGCCGGTCTCGACCTTCGCCGCGCGCACTTCCAGAAAGTCGTCGAGCTGGTCGCCGGTCTGGGCCTTGGTTCCGCCGGTTCGCCAGACTTCGCTGTAGAGATCGACCAGGCCAACCTTGGCGGCGGGCTCGGAGCGTGAGCCGCCACGAATCCGCGCCATACCGTCAATAAGAGGCAGTTCGTGATCTTCCTGAAGGAAGATGATCATGCCATTGGGCAGGACGATGCGTTTCGGTACCTGAGGATGAAATGCGGGCAGCGCCGGGATGTTGATCTGCTGCCAGTCGGTGACCTGAGCTGCCGCCGGAGCGGGGCCAAACGCCAGTGCGACGGTAAATGCGAAGCTGAGCAGGAGAGAAATGCGGTTCATCGTCATTGCCCACCTCCGTTTTGACCCGGCGCCGGGAGCGCGCCTGGCGGAGGCGCAGCGGTTTCAATAATCCCTACAGTGCGGTTGGTCGGAACAAAAGTCTGATTGGCGACGCGACGGATATCCGCCTTGCTTACCTTGTCGAGGTTCTCCACCTGGTGAAACAGTTCGCGCCAATCGCCGTAGCGAGCCTGAAACAAGGCAAGTTCAGAGGCCAGTCCTTCGTTCTCATCCAGCCCGCGCAGCAGGTTGGCTTTGGCGCGGGTGCGAATCATCTTCAGTTCCTCGTCGCTGATGTCCTCGTTCTTTAGGCGTTCGATTTCGACGTGAATCGCATCCGCCACTTCTTCATTCTTGTGGCCGGGCAGAGGGAAAGCATAAAACGCGAACAGGTGAGGATATTTGCTGCCGGGCAAACCGCTAAAGCCGGCCGAATACGCTGCAATCTTTTTATCCCGCACCAGGGCGCGATAGAGGCGCGAGGTGCGCCCGTTGGACATCAGGTCGGCGATGGCGTCGTAGACATTGTCGTCTTTATCGCGATAATCGGGCCGGTGATAGCCCTCGAGATAGAGGGGCTGCGAGCGATCATGCAGAACGACGCGGCGTTCGGAGTTCTGCGGCGGCTCAGTTGTTGTGCGGGGATCGGGCTGAGGCCGGGACGGAATCCGTCCAAAGTATTTTTCGACGACCGGCAAGGCCTCTGAGGCCTTCACGTCGCCCACGACCGCCACCACCATGTTCGATGGCGTGTAGTAGACGTCAAAAAAATGTTGCGCGTCAGTGGCGGAGAACGTATTCAGGTCTGACATCCATCCAATGCCTGGCCGATGATACTGATGCGCCTGGAACGCGGCCGTGGTCAACTGCTCCAGCAGCCGGCCGATGGGATTGCTGTCCACGCGCATGCGGCGTTCTTCAATCACTACGTTGCGCTCTTTGTAAAACTCGCGCATCACCGGATGTATAAAGCGTTCCGATTCAAGGTAAGCCCAGAGCTCGAGCCGGTTCTCCGGAAACGAATAGTGATATTCGGTTTGATCTTCGCCGGTGGAGGCGTTCAGTCCCTCCGCGCCGTTGCTTTCGAGAATTTGCGGGAACTCGTTCGGCTTCACGTATTTTTGCGCGGCGGCGATGTCGTCTTGCCAGGTTTTTTGCAGGTCTTTCAGCTTCTGTTCGTTCCGCCCGATTCGTTTGTCCCGCTCTTCGATATAGGCGGCATAGGAAGTCTCAATTTTTGCCAGGGCAACTTTTTCGGACGGGTAGTCCGTGGTGCCGATCTTGTCGGTGCCCTTGAAAGCCATGTGCTCGAACATGTGTGCGAGCCCGGTTTGTCCCATGGGGTCCTGTACGGAGCCGGCGTCGACGTTGGTGTTGAAAGAAAAGACCGGAGCCTCGGGACGCTCGCAGATGATCACGGTGAGGCCGTTGTCCAGCTTCTTGACCGTGGTCCGTTTTTCGAACGCCGCCAGATCCTGCCCGAAGGCGATGGCGGAAAGCACTAAAACCAGTGCTACAGACTTGAGGACGCGGTATTTCATCGAGCCTCCACTGCGGTTGGACAGAAGATGACAGAACATAAGGAAGAACTTGAAGTTACGTGGCGGGAAGGGAAGTTGTCAAACTTCACAGTTGTGGGTTGTGGTGTGGTCGCGGGCGACACATCCGCGGCTTTTTGTGCAGACGATCAAATCTCGCGGCGGGTCGCCCGCGGCCACACGGCCGGTAAAGACTTCTGGCGATCCGGCGACCTGAAATTCGGCATCAAAGTTGGGATGTCGCGGCCGGTCGAGCGACACTATACTAAACGACGGTTCTAAGTTCGGAGTGACATCGAAACGCGCGGCGGCAATCAATACGAAGGGAGGCAGCGTGAGCACTGCACCCGTAGTTGAAATTCAGGGCCGACAACTGAAACTGTCCAATCTGGACAAAGTCCTGTATCCCGCGACAGGCTTTACCAAGGGACAGGTCATCGACTACTACGCGCACATCGCGCCCGTGCTTGTCCCTCATCTCGCGGGACGGCCCTTGACCTTGAAGCGCTATCCCAACGGAGTGGACAGTCAGTTCTTCTTCGAGAAAAACGCGACTGCGCACCGGCCCGACTGGGTGAAGACCGCGCCTATCTGGAGCGAAGGCAACAACCGCAACGTGAACTACATTCTGGCCGACGATCTGTCGACGGTGGTCTGGATGGCGAACCTGGCAGCGATCGAGTTGCATCCGTCCCTCTCGTTGGCGAAAAAGATCGAGTGTCCTACCATGATGGTGTTCGACCTCGATCCCGGACCGCCGGCCAACATTGTGCAGTGCGCGCAGGTCGGCATGTGGTTACGCGAAATATTCGACCACTTTGGCTTGCAGAGTTTTCCCAAGACATCGGGTTCCAAAGGCCTGCAGATTTACGTTCCTCTGAACACGCCGACCAACTACGACGTCACCAAGACATTTGCCCATGCCCTCGCACGATTGCTGGAGGACCAGCATCGCGATCTCGTCGTTTCCGATATGAAGAAAGAACTGCGCAAGGGCAAGGTCCTGGTGGACTGGAGCCAGAACGACCAGCACAAAACGACGATTGCGGTGTATTCGCTGCGAGCGCGCGAGCATCCCACGGTGTCGACGCCGGTGACATGGGAAGAGGTCGAGCACATGCTCAAGAAGAAAGACGCGACGCTGCTGGTGTTCGAAGCCGCCGACGTTTTGAAACGCGTCGAGAAAATAGGAGACCTGTTCGCGCCTCTTCTGACCCTGAAACAGAAGCTGCCAAAGTCAGCCGCGGATGTGGGCGCGAGCGCCCCGTCTCGTCCGGCGAGCAAAGATCGCAGAAGTTCGTCTCCGCCAGCCAAAGCAGACCTGGAAATAGCTGCCCAAGCTGGAACCACCAAGAAACCGGCAAAGCGGAAGAGGAAGAAATAGTTGTCCGGTGGATTTTCGTAGCGCCGGCGTCCCGCCAGCTGTCGTGAGGGCGTCTCGCCCTCGCACGGCAGTGTGCAGTCCGACAGTTGGCGGGCATCCTGCCCGCCCATCGGGCCGGCGGGACGCCGGCGCTGCCTGGTAAACGATATAATCTGGCACGCGAACGCTGCTGGCGTTCTCTCAAGCTCAACAGCCTATGGCGCAACTCTATGTTGGCACTTCGGGATGGGCTTATCCCAGTTGGAAGCCGGATTTCTATCCTGCCAAGCTTCCGCAGAAGAACTTTCTGAAGCACTACGCCACCCAGCTGAATACGGTCGAAGTGAACTTCACCTTCCGGCAACTCATTAAAGAAACCACTGCCCAAAAATGGATCGCCGAAACTCCAGCCAATTTTCGCTTTGGAGTGAAGGCCCATCAGGTGATCACGCACATCAAGCGCCTCAAGGGAACAGTGGATTTTGTGCCACGTTTTCTCAGTACGATCGAGCCGCTGGCGCAGGCGGGGAAGCTGGCCCCGTCCTGTTCCAGCTGCCGCCGAACTTGAAGGCTGATGTGAAGCTGCTGGAGGAATTTCTTCCCGCGCTGCCGCGCGCGGTACAGGCCGCGTTTGAATTCCGCAATCCTTCGTGGTTCACGGATGAAGTCTTCAACCTTTTGAAGAGCAACAACCGGGCGCTGTGCATCGCAGAGACCGAAGAACGGACTACGCCTGACGTCGTGACCGCCGACTTCTCCTACTACCGATACCGCAAGCCTTCCTACTCGGCTGACGAACGCCACGTCATGGTCGATCGCATCCGCGAACATCTGGGGGCGGAGCGAAACGTGTTTGCATACTTCAAGCATGAGGAGACGCCGGAGGGAGCCTTATACGCGGTGGAGATATTGAAAGAGATTTATCAACCACGAAGGCACGGACATGAGGACAATGAGGACGCAATACTTCTGTGTCCTCAGTGTCCTCCGTGGTTAACCCTTCTTGTTACTTTCCAGAGCGTCCGATAATGCGCATAATTGATGTGTGCCCGCTTCACCCAATTCAGGGGTCCTCAACGGATTTCGCGACTATCTCAAAATCGAAAAGGGATTGGCGTCGACTGACCGTCGCCGCCTACACGACCGACATTGGCCAGTTCGCCGCCTTCCTGGAAAAACACAAGCGCACGCTGCTCAATGCCCAGCGCAATCACGTCCGCGAATTTATACAACAATTGTTTGCCAATGCCGTGGACGGCCGCTCGGTGGGGCGGAAGCTTTCCGCGCTGCGTCACCTGTATCGCTACCTTCTGCTCGACAAGATGATCGAGCACGATCCCACACTGAACATCGATTCGCCGAAGCAGTGGAAAGTATTGCCCAAGGCCCTGGCCCGCGACGAAATGGAAAGCATGCTCGCGCCTCGTGCGGCGTCGCATGGCAAAGAAGCAGAAGCGATCGCCGTCCGCGATCACGCCATGCTGGAGGTTTTCTATGCGGCAGCGCTGCGGGTATCCGAAATCGTTGGTGTCCAACTGGAAGACCTGAAGATCGATCTGGGATGTGTTCTGGTGCGAGGCAAGGGTGACAAGGAGCGCATCGTGCCGCTGGGGAAAGGCGCGCAGGAGGCATTGGCCGTTTACATGAAAGACGCTCGCCCGGTTCTGGCGAAAGGGAAGAGTTCGCCTCTTCTATTCCTGGGACGCGGAGGCAGAAAGTTGACCCGGCAGCGCGTGTGGCAGATGGTCCGTGCGTGCCTCGGCGGGCGCGGGACGCAATGCCAGTCCGCACATGCTGCGACACAGTTGCGCCACGCACATGGTTGAAAACGGCGCCGATTTGCGGACGGTGCAGACCATTCTCGGCCATGCCGACATTTCGACCACGCAGATTTACACGCACGTGGCGCTGGATCGGTTGAAGACGGTGTATCAGAAGCACCATCCCAGGGCGAAGGCCAGATGAGCATCACAGTGAGACGCCGGCGGTGACGCTCGGGCGCTGAACAAGAACCATTCGATAATGAAATCTAGCTCGTCGAAAAAGCCGTTCACGATTCCTGCAATCGCTGCGCCAGCGCAATGCTTCGGCGCACACCATCAAAGCCTACAGCGGCGATCTCGCCGAGTTTGCCGCTTATGTCGGATCGCGGGGTTGGAAACAGATCGACCACGTCACGATCCGCGGATTTCTTTCTCGCCTCTACGAAAAGGGACTGGGCAAGACTTCCGTGGCGCGTGCTCTGGCGGCGGTGCGATCGCTTTATCGCTGGCTTGCGCAGGAGGGCGTGGTGGAGCAAAATCCGGCGGCGCTGGTCTCGACGCCCAAGCTTGCCAAGAAACTTCCGCGAGTTCCGACGATTGAGGAGATGAACGCCGTGCTCGACGGAAAGATGCCCGAAATCGCCGCCTTTCCCGAGCGCGACCGCATGATGCTCGAATTGCTTTACGGATGCGGGATCCGAAATTCAGAATTGATCGGGATCAATCTGGACGATATTCGTTTGAGCACCGAAGCGATCCTCATTCGCGGCAAAGGGAAAAAAGAGCGCTACGTTCCTTTTGGGGATGCGGTGAAGAATGCCCTCGCGCTCTACTTGCCGGCTCGTCAGCAAATCCTGGCCGAACAGAAGAAGCATTCGTCAGCCTTGCTGATCAACTGACGAGGTGGCCGGCTTACCACCCGCAGCGTGGGACGAATCATCAAGAAGATCGCGGTTGCCAAAGGGCTCTCGCCGGACGTCCATCCCCACACTTTGCGGCATGCCTTCGGAACCCACATGCTGGAGGAAGGCGCCGACCTGCGCGCGATTCAGGAGATGCTCGGCCACGAGCGTCTTTCCACCACCCAGCGCTACACGCAACTTTCGATCAAGCATGTGCTGCACGTCTACGATCAGACTCATCCTCGCGCCAAATACGCCCCTTACCTAAGTAACTTGGAGGGTCCCCCACTTTGCTCCAAGATAGCTACGGTGGGGGATTCTCTGTCAGTTTTCGGGCGGAACCCCGGCCACGGGGATCAGACAACTTTGCAAACAAACAACACGAATACGAATAGTAATACTAATAAAGAGCTGTGGCTGCTGTTGTCGCTGGTCGTGATTGCCGCCATGATCCATTTCCTGGTGGCTTCTCAGGCTGTCGCTCTGGTGTTCTTTTTCCTGCCTACTCTTTATTCCGCGTACCACTTCGGCCGGCGCCATGCCACTTTGACCGCCTGTGCCAGCGTCTGCGTCGTGGTGCTGCTGACGTATGTAACTCCGCAGATGCTGAATCACCGGCTGGACTACATGCCGGTCGACAGCCGATGGTTCGACATTACGGTCTGGGGTGGAGTGCTGGTGGTGACGGCGTACGCCATGGGCACGCTTTATGAGCGCAATCAGAAAGGTTTGAGAGAACTGAAGAACGGCTATGACGGTATGCTGGTCATCCTGCAACAGTTTCTCGGCAACCAGAAAAATAGCGAAGCTGGTTCATTTCGCGTCGCGACTTATGCAACCAAGATTGCCGAAGCTCTGGGTTTGGATGCCGCAAGTTCAGAAGATCTCCGCACGGCCGCTCTGCTGCGCAACGTAAACGAAATTGGCATCAGCAACGAAATTCTTTACAAGGCCGCCAATCTTTCGCAGGAAGAGCTTGAAAAAGGCATGCGCAAAGGCAAGGACGGCGCCACCCAGGCTCAACTGATGGGCGGATCGCTGAGTCGCGCGATTCCTATTCTGGTGGCTGCCCAGCAGTTGCGCTCGACGGGCGCCAATCCCTCGACCGCGCTGGTCGAAGTGCAGATTCTCAACCTGGCCGAGAAGCTCGACTTGCGGATGAACGGAGAAGGCGCCGGCAAGACTGCCATCCCGCAGCTCGTAGAAAAGATCGCCAAAGAATCCCCGGGCGACTACGACTCGATGATCGTGGATGCATTCGTGAAGGCCTTCGGGCAGAAAGCCCACGCTGCCGCGCAGTAAAACGGATAATTCCTGTCACCTGGCACAGCTAGTCACCAGAAGCAGCACGGAGTTCGCGGATTACCACGTGTAGACCTTAGGGAAGCTTCATCCATTATTCGGTTACCCTTTCTCGGATTGCCGACAATAGACATAAGTCAGCTCGAAATGTCCCCTTTACTGCAAAGGCGTCATCCTGAGCTTGCGAAGGATCCGGCGTTGAGCCGACCAGCACTTGAAGGTCTGTACCGATGCGCGCTAGATCCTTTGGAACTAAAGTCCCTCAGGATGACGCATGTATTGGGATTATCCGTGAAGGCACTAATCTGCCGATGCGGCTGTTTCTTCTCCACGCAATCCGTTCCACATTTCTACGACGCGTGACTTCAATTCTGCGGTGAGTTTTTCATAAGTCGCCTCCGACGCGTCTGCTTCCGGCGGAGGGAGAATCGGATCGCCAAACCGGATCTTCAGCGGCGCGAATTTCTGAAACGACTTTCCTCGCGGCCACACTTCGTAAAATCCCTCGATCGCCACCGGAACAATCGGCACTTGCAGGTGAATGGAAAGAATGGCTGCGCCCTTTTTGAAAGTCCGGGGAGTGCCGTCGATGCTCCGCTCGCCTTCCGGATAAAGAATCAGTATGCGTCCATTGCGCAGTCCGAAGGCCCCGGCGCGCATAGCGGAAACCAGGTTCGAGTCTGGATCGACTACGATGACGCGCAGCCAGCGGGCCAATCGACGCATGAAGCCCGAGCCGAAAATTTCGCTGGTGCCCACGGCAAAGAGATTGCGAAATATCGACCACGGCAGAACAGACGCCATCAGCACCGGATCGAGATAACTCTGGTGATTGGACGAAATAATGTAGGGTCCCTGCTTCGGCAGTTTTTCTAATCCGCTGATACGCAGATGAAAGCGGTCATAGGCAAAAATCTGTACTGGCTGGAATCCCGCGTACAGAATCTGTTTTGCCAGGCGGCCGGGCTCAGCCAATCGCAGAACTTCCGGATCGGTGGGAACTTCGTGTAGCAGCGAGCTCCACCCGGCCGGCTGCTGACCTGAACTGCTTCTGGTTTTGCCCGAGGCCGAACTTTCACGAATCGCATCCACCAACTGGCGAACGGTATAAATTTCGGCCAGGGCGGATTCTTCCACGTCTCCCCCGAGTTGCTGTTCAATGGCGACCAGCAATTCCACCCGCTGCATGGAGTCGAGACCAAGATCAAGCTCGAGGTTGTCGCTGGGGCGAACGATTTCGGGCTCGGTGTTGCTGGATTCGCGAATGGCCTTGATTGCCTGCTGCACATCCGGCTGCTCGAGCCACTGCTTGTCGTCGGCGCTCAGTGCTGGCGTGGCGTCGATGGCGGCATCAGGCTGTCCTTTTTTCTGATTCGCGCGAACCCGCTTTTCCAGTTCGAAGCGTTTGAGTTTGCGGGTGGTGGTACGCGGCAGGGGATCCTGCCAGATTTCGTAGCTGCCAATCCGTTTGGTCGACGGAATCTTGGCCGAGATGCCCTCGATATCGAAGCGGATCACTTCCTTCGCGTTCACGATCTTTCTTTCTTTCAAGATGTCGAAGTCCGGCACGACCACGCCGTACAGCCGGTCGGACGCGGGATTGCCCGGTTCGCTCTCCAGCGCCATGATTCCAATTTCCTTGATATAGGGCGATTTCAGATAGTAGGACTCGATCTCCTCGGGATAGACGTTCTTGCCATTGCTCAGGACGATCACGTCCTTCTCGCGCCCGGTAATAAAAAGGTTTCCGCCGGAGTCGAAATAACCGAGATCGCCGGTGTGCAGCCAACCATCTTTCAGGACGGCGGCGGTGGCGTCCGGGCGATTCCAGTATCCCTTCATCACGATCGCGCCCTTGATGGCGATTTCGCCGACCGCCGGCCCGCCATCTTCCCCGGGTTTTGCGTCGATGATCTTTCCTTCCACGCCGGGCAGCGGCGGTCCGACCGAACCAATGACGTTGTGACGGGGAAGTGCCACAAAAGCCGCTCCGGTGGTTTCAGTCAGTCCGTAAGCCTGCAGGACGTCGATGCCAAGGGCGTAAAAGTCGTATCCGATCTGGGGATCGAAGCGCGAACCACCGGTGATCAGGTAGCGCATCCGGTCGCCGAACGTGCTGTGCAGCTTGCCGAAGAAGATCCGCCCGGCGTTGAAGCCCATGGCTCGCAGTCCACGATTGAGTGACATCAGGGTCTTCAGCGCCCAGCCGGCGACCTTGCCGCGCTTGGCCACT
The DNA here is from genome assembly GCA_963795245.1 of Terriglobia bacterium. Lineage (GTDB taxonomy): Bacteria > Acidobacteriota > Terriglobia > Terriglobales > Acidobacteriaceae > JAIQFF01. The sequence goes on from CAWCHA010000005.1 coordinate 835,440, forward strand.
TCCTTAAAGATGCGCTCATGGATCAGATAGAAGAATTGCGGCACCACGGCAAAGATCGTGATCTGGCGTTCGTTGAGCGCGCGCAGCAGTTCGGTGGTGTTGAGAGTTTCGAGATAGACGACACGCGCGCCCTTGACCAGAGGCAGCAAGAGATTCGCCATCTGGGAAAGCACGTGAAAGAGCGGCAACACCCCGAGCACGGCGTCTTCGGGACCGACGTGTAGTAGTTGGAATACCGATTCCACCTCGCCGAGCAGATTGGCGTGGGTCAGCATCACGCCCTTGGGATCGGAAGTTGTGCCCGAGGTGTAAAGCAGGGAGGCCACGACATCCGCTTCAACCGGGGCCGCACGGAAGCCGGACGGACCAGCCTTCACGATGTTGTCGAGGTCACCGAGCAGGGAAGGTTTGCCCGCATCGGATTTGCCCTCTGCCTGCTCGGACGGATTGATGAGAGCGAGCTTGATTGGCAACCCGCCAATCGCCTCTTGCGCGATAGCGACATGTTTGACGTCGCAAAACAGCAGGACGCTTCCGCTATCCTTAAGCAAGGTCGTGATCTGGTCGGCGTGCAGTGCCGTGTCGAGCGGCACCGCCGTGCATCCGGATGCGACTACGCCGAGGAACACGGCCACCCATCGGGGATGGTTGTCGGCCAGAATTACGACCCGTGCGCCGGAGGAAAATCCGTTCTTGCCCAGCCAGGCTCCAACCGACTCGGCCATGTGGCGCAACTCGGCGTACGTGAAGCTCTCTACCCGTTCGCGACGCTGGATCTCCAGAGCGACGTTCTTGGGCCAGTGCTCGACGCACTCGACAAAACGATCGTAAAAAGTGGGCATTGGTTCGCGGAAATATTACATGAGAAACAGAGCTGTTGCTGAGGCCCAAGGGACGGGTTATGTGGGGCGGACACTCTTGTCCGCTGCCTTTGACTTTGATTTTTTGCGGATTTAGCGCTCTTAAACCAACTTCAAAAGCGGCGGACAAGAGTGTCCGCCCCACATGATCCATCCCGCGGGCACAGGCGCTGCCAAAACCACTAAGGTTCCTCCCAGCGACTTACGCGTTCCAGCTGCATCTAATATGCTAGGCTTCTATTAAGGGCAGTGTTGCCTCCAAAGGGTCATCTGATTTGATTAACACTCTGTTAGGTAAGGTCTTCGGGACCAGGAACGAGCGCGAGCTGAAGCGCCTGACGCCTCAGGTCGAGGCGGTCAGTGCGCTCGAACCGCAGATGCGGCAGCTCTCGGACGACCAGCTGCGCGCCAAGACCGACGAATTCCGTCAGCGCATCCAGGAGCGTCTCTCCAAGATTGGCGATGAACCGGATGCCGATTCCGATCGCCTTAAGCAACTCGACGATGAACGCACCAAGGCCATCAATGAAGCCCTGAACGAAATTCTGGTGGAGGCCTTTGCCGTAGTTCGCGAAGCTGGCCGCCGGGTGCTGAACATGCGTCACTTTGACGTCCAGTTGATCGGCGGCATGGTGCTGCACGCGGGCACGATCGCCGAAATGAAGACCGGCGAAGGCAAAACGCTGGTTGCAACCCTGCCGGTGTATCTGAACGCGCTCAGCGGACGCGGTGTGCACGTGGTCACGGTCAACGATTACCTGGCCAAACGCGACTCTGAGTGGATGGGCAAGCTCTACCGCTTCCTCGGCCTGACCGTGGGCGTCATCGTACACGATCTGGACGATGAGGAACGCCGCGAAGCTTATGCCTCGGATGTCACCTACGGCACCAACAACGAGTTCGGTTTCGATTATCTGCGCGACAACATGAAATTCGACCTTCACGATTGCGTGCAGCGCAAACATAATTTTGCCATCGTCGATGAAGTCGATTCCATTCTGATCGACGAAGCCCGGACTCCGCTGATCATTTCAGGCGCCAGCGAAGAGTCCACCGACAAATACGCCCGGGTCAACCGCATCATTCCCAAGCTGGAAAAGGGTGAGGAGATCGACACCGCCCCCGGCGAGCCCAAAGAACTCACCGGCGACTTCGTGGTCGACGAGAAGCACCGGAGCATTACGGTGACCGACATAGGCTGGGAAAAAGTCGAGCAGCTTCTCGGCATCGGAAATATTGCCGACCCGGAAAATTGGGACCTCAAGCACCACGTCGATACCGCCGTCAAAGCCCACGCCTTGTACAAGCGTGATGTCGAGTACGTGGTGAAGGACGGTGAAGTCATTATCGTCGACGAGTTTACCGGCCGCCTCATGCCCGGGCGCCGATGGTCCGATGGCCTGCACCAGGCCGTTGAAGCCAAGGAAAACGTCAAGATCGAGCGCGAGAACCAGACCCTGGCCACGATTACTTTCCAGAACTATTTCCGCATGTACCGGAAACTGGCAGGCATGACTGGCACCGCGGAAACGGAAGCCTCTGAATTCGAGAGTATTTACCGCCTGGAAGTCATGGTGGTTCCGACCAACAAGATCATGCGCCGGGAAGAAAATCCCGATGTCGTTTATCGGACGGAAAAAGAGAAGTACTTCGCAGCCTCAGATGAAATCCAGAAGCTGTACGGCACGGGGCGTCCGGTGCTGGTCGGCACAACATCTATCGAGAAGTCGGAGCGCCTGTCTGAGTTGCTGAAGAAAAAAGGCATCAAGCACGTCGTGCTCAATGCCAAGTATCACGAGCGCGAAGCTGAGATCGTCGCTCAGGCCGGCCGCAAGGGCATGGTGACCATCGCCACCAACATGGCCGGCCGCGGTACTGACATTCTGCTGGGCGGCAATCCTGAATTCATGGCCAAGCAGGAGTGCGTGAAGAAAGGAATCGCGCAGCTGCTGCGCGCGGCTCAGGGCAAGATTCAGATCGACGTCGACGAAACCAAGAGCACGGTCTGGTACTACGCGGGAAGTGAGTACGTTGTCCCCACCGATCAGTGGACTGAGATATTCGATCGCCACAAGGTCCAGACCGACAAGGAACATGACGAAGTGACTGCCGTCGGCGGCTTGCACATTTTTGGTACGGAGCGTCATGAGGCGCGGCGGATTGATAACCAGCTTCGCGGGCGCGCCGGTCGCCAGGGCGATCCCGGTTCCTCGCGTTTCTACCTCTCTCTCGAAGATGACCTGATGCGCATCTTCGCCAAGGAGTGGGTTTCCAACCTGCTGCAAAGATTGGGTATGGAAGAAGGCATTCCGATTGAATCGCGGTTAATCACCCGCCGCATCGCCACCGCACAGGAAGCCGTCGAAGCCCAGAACTTCGAAGCCCGCAAACACCTGCTCGAGTACGACGACGTCATGAACAAGCAGCGCGAGGCCGTGTATGGCCTGCGCCGCCAGTTGCTCGAAGGCGTGGAACAGAAAGAACTGATCCTTGAGGATTATGTCTCCGGCATCCTCAGCGATGTGATGGACCAATTCTGCGGGGTTAAAGTCCATCCCGAGAATTGGGATATCAAAGGTCTTAAAGATGCGATTTTCACCCGCTTCGGCGTCGACATTCTGGCGGAAGGGATCAAGCCTGAGACCTTGAGCCGGCAGGAACTCGGCGATGCCATCTTCGCCAAACTGAAAGAACGCTACGACGCTAAAGAAAAGCTGATCGGTCCCGACGCCATGCGCTACCACGAGCGCATGATCATGTTGAGTGTTCTCGATTCGCAGTGGAAAGACCATCTGCGGGACATGGACCACCTGAAAGAGGGCATCGGCCTCCGCGGATACGGACAGCACGATCCCCTGGTCGAGTACAAGCGCGAATCGTTCGACATGTTCGAAGCCATGATGACGCGCTTCCAGGAAGACACGGCCCGCTATCTCTACCTGATGCAGATTCTGGAGCGTCCGTCTGCGCCGCTTGAAGCTCAGCCCCACGGCGCGGGCTCTGACGGTAACGGCAGCCATCCGCCACGAAACGTGACGACATCCGTCGACGAGCTCGAAGAATCATTCCAGCGCAGGAAGAAGCGTGAGCTGGAACAGGCCCGCATGGCCGGCTCCAGCGAGGCACAGACGGTGCAGCAGGTAGTGCGCGGCGCCGCAAAAGTGGGTCGCAACGATCCCTGTACCTGCGGTTCAGGCAAGAAATACAAGAAGTGCTGCGGCGCCCAAGGGTAAATCCCCTGGCATCCTGAGCGCAGCGGATACTTCGCGAAGCGAAGTATCTGCGTAGTCGAAGGACCCCTACCAGCTTAACGAATCCGAACTTGTAGCGCCGGCGTCTCGCCGGTGGGGGGACGCCCGCGACGGCCGCCGGGGCGGCGGCCCTACGATGCATAAAGCAGCGAAGATTATGGGGGTCCTTCGACCACGCTCTTCCATTCGCAAGCGAATGGAAGGACTTCGCTCAGGATGACAAGCCGCTCAGGACGACAACTGATAAATCCGTGAAGATCGGCGAAAATCCGTGGCTGGCTTTTATCGCCCCGGCGCCAGCACGAATGATTTGATCACAATATTATTGGGCTGAACCCCAACCGGAATCATTGTCAAAAGCGAATAAGGTCTGGGTTCGAGTTTGGTGGGTTCGCGCTTCTGAATGACCGTCACGTCGCCTGACTGCGAATCCAGCACCAGCAAATAATTCTCGCTCCGCGAAAGTGCCAACCCATCGGGATGACTTCCCACCGGCAAAGTTGTGATCAGCTTGCCGATATCAATGTCGTACACCGCGATGGTGTTCGAGCCGAAGTTGCTCACATACAGCCGTGAGCTGTCGCCGGTCACGAGCCCACGAGCAGGGTGCGTGCCAATGAGATAGCTGCCACCCACTTCGTTGGTCGAAGTCTCAATAATCGAAATACTGTCGGCATCGAAATTTGTGACCACCAACTCGCCGCCATCGGGTTTCAGCGATAGATCCGCGGGGGTCTTGCCCACGTCCAGCAGGGCGAGAAGTTTGTCAGTCTTCAAATCGATGGACGCGACCTGGGCCGAGCCAGCGCAGGCCACGAAAGCTTTGCTGCTGTCAGGCAGGATCGCGATGTCGGCGGGCTGCTCGCAAACGGAAATCGTGTTCCGCACTTTGAGTTGTGTTGCATCAATCAGCGAGACCGTGTGGTCGCCCCTGTTGCTGACCACGACGGTGGAACCATCCGGTGAGACCTGCGCCAGTCCGGGCGCGGCGCCCACCCGGATATTGCCCAGGACCAGCCGCTTCTCCAGATCGATGACCGAGACGTTCGCGGATTTGGAATTGGCAACGTACGCGCGTTTGCCGTCGGTTGAGACGTCGATAAAGTAGGGAGCGGCATGCACGCCGATGGTCGCCACGACTTCGTTGCGCTCCGCATCAATCACGCTCACGCTGTTGGACTGGGTGTTGACGACGTAGACTTCGTTCTTCTTTCCGTTGGCGGCAATGCCCGTAGGCTCATTGCCGACGTGGATCGTCCTGGCCGGTTGGAAGGTGCGCAGGTCAATCACCGAGACAGTGTTGCTCTTGCCGTTGGTGACGTACGCGTACTCGCGATAGGCAGGGCCGTAGTCGGGCAGCTGGCTTTCGCGGAAGTACCACCATCCCAGACCGCCCACGACGGCGAGTGCGACAACGAGGAGAAGAAAGTTTCTCAAGCTACTGGGCTGACCGCCGATCGCACGCCAGATTGCGCCGACAAGGTTTCAGCTCGGGGATGATTGCCGATTCCCGGCACCATCCTCCCCACCACCGGCGCAATCTGCCGCACCTGTTTCATCAGTTCGTCAAACTGCTCGGGGTAAAGGGACTGGATGCCGTCCGACATCGCGCGGTCGGGCTCGTGGTGCACTTCGACGATTAACCCGTCGGCGCCCACTGCTATAGCGGCTCTCGATAACGGCGTGACCTTGTTCCGTTTTCCCGTGCCGTGGCTGGGATCGACCACAATGGGCAGATGGCTCAACCGCTGCACCGCGGGAACAATGCTGAGATCCAGTGTGTTGCGCGTGTGATCGGCGAAAGTTCGAACTCCGCGTTCGCACAGGACCACTTTGTAATTACCTTCGCTCATCACGTACTCGGCCGCCATCAGGAATTCTTCCAGCGTGGCCGACATGCCGCGCTTCAGCAGAACCGGGATACGCGCCCGGCCAGCCCGCTTGAGCAATGAGTAGTTCTGCATGTTGCGGGCGCCAATCTGAATTACATCGGCGTACTTTTCCACCAGGTCCATCGATTCATTATCGATGGCTTCGGTCACAATTTTCATGCCGAATCTGTCGCGAACTTCGGCCAAGATCTGCAACCCTTGTTCACCCAGGCCCTGAAAAGAATAGGGAGAAGTACGCGGCTTGTAAGCGCCACCCCGGAAAAATTGCGCGCCTGCGCGGCAAACCAACTCGGCCACAGCCATGGTTTGGTCGCGATTCTCAATGGCGCAGGGACCCGCGATGACGGCTAGTCCGGGACCGCCGAAAGTCGCGTCCGTGCCGGGGAAAGTGATGACCGTATTTTCCTGTTTGACGTCGCGGCTCACCAGTTTGTAGGGTTTGCTGACGCGGATCAGTTCCTGTACGCCCGGCATTTCATCGAGCGTTCCGGGCTCGACTTCACCGCGGTTCCCGGTAATTCCAATGGCGGTGCGTTGCGCGCCCGGCATGGAATGCGCCCGATATCCTAATTCTTCAATCTTCTGACAAACGGAGCGGATCTGCTCCTCGGTAGCCTGCGCCTTCATCACGACTAACATGGCTTTGCCTCGCTAAGGTCCGGATTGAGTTTATCGTTGTTCCCTATTGCACCGCAAACAGAGCAGACACGAGGCGAGCTTCGTTCCACCACCCGGCGTCGTCCTGAGGGAAGACGCGCTATTTGCAGCATTACGATGGACCCAGTGTCATCCTGAGCGCAGGGTTCGCGTTCTCTTGCGAACGCGAAGCCGGAGTCGAAGGACCGCTACCTGGAGAGAGTGCTGGTGGCGTTAAGTTTTTAAAGCACCGGTACACGAGGTCCTCGTTTTGACTATAGGGGGCCTTCGACTTCGCAGGAATTTCGCGAAGCGAAATTCCTGCTCCGCTCAGGATGACACCTTGGCAGGGAAGCGATTCAGTGCCACCCCTGAAATCCGAAACTGGAAACTGCCCTCAAAAACGTGGCAAACTGAGCATGTGCCTCGCTCCATCGCCCACGAACAGGACATCCTCAAATTATCGCGAAAGCGCCCGCCCAGGCTGACTTCGCGGCGCATCGGAATTCATACGTCGAGCGCGGGAGGCGTGCACAATGCCGCTGAACGCGCCTATCGCCTGGGTTGCAATACGCTGCAGATATTTTCTTCGAGCCCGCGGCAGTGGGCTCCTTATGAACTGAGCCGGCCGCATTGTGACGAGATGATGCGGCTGCGCGACCAGTATGACCTGAAGCCTCTGGTCATCCATACGAACTATCTGGTGAACCTGGCCGGCGTAAACGAACTATTCCTGAAGAAGTCCATCGCAGCATTTCGCGGAGAAATCGAACGAGCCATCGCCCTGTGTGCAGATTATCTGGTGCTTCACCCGGGGTCGTTTCGCGGTTCCGATCGCGAGCAAGGGCTGATGCGCACAGCCGGCGCCATCGCGGCCTCCGCCCATGGGCTGGATTTGGAGAAGACCAATCTCACGATCCTGATCGAAAACACAGCCGGAGCTGAATATTCGCTCGGCGGCAGCTTCGAGCAGGTCGCCGAGGTGATGGAATATCTGCGAGGGGTGGTCCCGGTCGGCGCCTGTATTGATACCTGCCACACTCACGTTGCCGGCTATGACATCGTGAGCCCGCAGGGGATGCAGGACACGCTGAGGCGCCTCGATGAGACGGTCGGCCTGACCAACGTTCACGTCTGGCACTTCAATGACGCCAAGGCCGCCCGCGGATCGAAGCTCGATCGGCACCAGCATATCGGCGAAGGTACCATCGGATTGGAGCCGTTTCGCCGTTTGTTGAACGATCCACGACTGGCCCACGCCGCCTTCATCGCGGAAACGCCGATCGACGAATCCGGGGATGATGTCAGAAATGTGGCGGTGTTGAGAAAACTGGTTAAGAAATAGTTTGCGAGCGGTTCGAAGCGCGCCCGTACTCCAATCCGCTGTCATGCTGAGCTTGCGAAGCATCTCGCGTGAAGTGAATAGTACGTCAGGTTTAATGGATGCTCCGCGCCAGATCCTTCGAGACTAAAGTCCCTCAGGATGACGGGCGGTGCGGGATTTCTTCAAACTGTGTCACAGTACTGAGTACCAAGAAACGGCTTTCAGCCAGGAGGGTTTTCGCATGAGCTGGGCTCGCAAGTTTTCCAAGCCTTTTCGGGTAGACCACGGCAAGAAATTTAGTCTCAAGGACCACGATCCCGCCGACACGGGAAAACTGCATTCGCAAGAGCATGCTGAAGAGCTGCTGGCCAAAGGCGTGGACAAGATGGCTGAGCTGCAGGACAAGCTGTACGCTCAGGACCGTTGGGGCTTACTCCTGATTTTTCAGGCCATGGATGCCGCGGGAAAAGATGGCGCCATCAAGCACGTCATGTCGGGCGTCAATCCGCAGGGCTGCCAGGTTTATTCCTTCAAGACTCCCTCGACCGAAGAGCTGGACCACGACTATCTGTGGCGCAACATGAAATGCCTCCCGGAGCGCGGCCGCATCGGAATCTTCAACCGGTCTTACTATGAAGAGGTGCTGGTGGTGCGGGTGCATCCCGAGATACTGGCCAACGAAAGAATGCCTGCCCCGCTGGTGACGAAAAGTATCTGGGAAGAGCGTTTCGAAGACATGCGCGCCTTCGAGCGCTACCTTTCCCGCAACGGCATCGTCGTTCGAAAGTTCTTTCTGAATATCTCGAAGAAGGAACAGAAGAAGCGCTTTCTCGACCGGTTAGATCAACCGGAGAAGAACTGGAAATTCTCCGAAGCTGACCTGCACGAGCGCAAACATTGGGACGAATACATGACCGCCTATGAAGAGATGATCGCCAACACTTCGACTCCCCACGCCCCCTGGTACGTGATCCCCGCCGACAACAAGTGGTTCACCCGGCTGGCCGTCGCCGCCGCTATCGTAGAGACGCTGGAAGGGCTGGATCTGGCCTATCCCAAAGTGGATACCCAGAAGAAGAAGGAGCTGGAGGCGGCACGCCAGACGTTACTGAAGAGCAAACGAGACTGAGAATATTTAGGGCTACATGCGTCTCAATGCTAGAATCAGCCAGATTTACCGTCCGGGAGTCTGCTTTGTGACCGCCCGGTTGCATCCAAGTCTAGAGCGGCGTCGAAAACAATGACCTTCGGAACTCGACCAACGAAGTGGTTCAACTGCGTTGCGGTCGTATGTTTCGCCTGCGTTCTGTTGTCGACCACCATCCAGACGGCCCATTTTTGCGGCCTTAAATTACCAGCTGCCCAGGTCGCAGTCGAGTTGGATCCGGCGTCTTCCTCCAGCCCGGTCTGTCTTACCTGCCTCATGGCTCCCTCCATGAGCGCGCTCATACTCCTGGTCGCTTTCTTTGTCGTATCCAGCAGCAGCTTGTTTGTTGGCGCTTTGCAGAAGCGTCCCAGGCCTGTCCTGAGTTCTTTCCATCTGTATATTCGTCCCCCTCCCGCAGTCGCCTAAGCCCGTTTCGATCCGCAAATCGTATTTCTTTGGCACGAAATTTTTCTTACATTCAGGGGCACGATACGAACGCCGCTACCTGGTGGGGTGATCGACACTTTTGAGTATTGCCAGCAAAGCCGCCGCGCCGAAACCGGCGTTATTCAATGGAACCGCCCTGCGGGCGCCATCCCGGTACTTCTTGGCTGTCGCCTTGACCCTGCTGCTCCTCCCGGCTGTGGGCGTTGGCCAGAGTACGACCTCGGTCACTCTCGACCAGGCCATCGATTTGGCGTTGGCCCATAACCACGCCCTCAAAGCTACGCGGACGATGATTCTTCAAAACCAGGCCCAGGAGATCACGGCGAATTTGCGGCCCAACCCAAACTTCGGCGCCGATTCGCAGTTTGTCCCTATTTTTTCTCCAAACGATTTCTCCGTCGACGAGCTGAACCTGACCCAACAGTTCGACCTCGGAATTTCATATCTCTTCGAGCGTGGCCATAAGCGGCAGCGGCGTCTGCAGGCAGCCCGCGACCAGACCGCAGTTACCCGCGCCCAGGTCACCGACGCCGAACGTACACTGGCTTTCAATGTTGGACAGGAATTCGTCAGCGTTCTGCTGGCCGAGTCCAGCCTCGCAGTTCGCGCAGGAAGACTTAAAAGGTTTTCAGAGCACGGTTGACATTGCGCAAGCCCAATTCAAAGCCGGGGACATCAGCGAAGCCGACTACCTGAAGATCAAGCTGCAACTGCTGCAGTTCCAGACCGACGTTTCCTCGGCCCGGCTGGCCAAAGCGCAGGCGCTGGTCGCGCTTCGGCAGTTGCTCGGTTACGACGCTGTGCCTCGCCAACTACGATGTGGTTGGTGATCTGGCGTACCAGCCGCTCAAGGCGAATCTTGAGGATCTGCAGGCCAGGGCTTTGCGCGAGCGTCCTGATTTTCAGGCTGCGCTGTTCGGCGTGACCGCTGCCCAGAGCCAGATCCAGCTGGCCAAAGCCAACTCCAAAGTGGATGTGACCGGAACCTACGATTTCACCCACACCGCTGGCCAGAATTCGGCCTCGATCTTCGCCAGTTTTGATTTGCCGATTTTCAACCGCAATCAAGGCGAAATCGCCCGCACCCGTTACGCCCTGACCCAGGCGCAAGAGACGCAGCAGTCGGCCAGCGATACCGTGCTGTCCGACGTGGCCAATGCCTATGAAGCGGTGAAGAGCAATGACGAAGTGCTGCAACTCTACACATCGGGATACCTGAAGCAGGCGCAGGATTCGCGCGACATCAGCGAGTATGCCTACAAGCGTGGTGCTGCCAGCCTGCTGGATTTTCTGGACGCGGAACGCAGCTACCGGGCCGCACAACTGGCCTATCGCCAGGCATTGGCTTCCTATATGACGGCGCTGGAACAATTGAAACAGGCGGTCGGAGCGAGGAACCTGCCATGAAGATGAGAACTACAGAAACTCGCAACCGCAAGTCGTCGCGCCCGACCGACCGCGCCGCTCTGTTTGTAATCGTCCTGACGGCGCTGGCGCTGGCGTTCGCCGGTTGCGACGGATCGAAAACCGATACTGTCGCGAATAACCACGTTGCACAAGACCCGGACCATCCTGAACTGTTCTCCCTCCGGCCGGAACAGATGTCGCATGTGCAGGTGGTAACCATTCAACCTACAACTCTGACTCGCACCCTGCGGCTGACCGGCGCAGTGGCCTACAACAGTTTTCGTACCACACCGGTCATCACGCAGGTGAGCGGTCCGGTGAGCCGGGTGTTGGTGGTGCCCGGCCAGAAAGTGCGTCAGGGACAGCCCATGTTGTACGTGGCCAGTCCTGATTACTCGCAACTGCGCACCAATTACCTCAAGGCCAAGGACGCGTACGCGCTGGCGGAAAAAACTTTTGCTCGAGCGCAGGATTTGTATCAGCACCACGCCATCGCGGTGAAAGACTTGGAGCAGGCTGAATCCGCGGAAGTACAGGCTGGCGGCGACCTGGCATCCGCCGAAGCCGCACTGAAAGTGATGGGTGTGACCGATCCCGACGCGATGGCAAAGGGGCCATCGTCTTACGAAGTTCCGGTGCGCGCGCCGATCGGCGGGGAAGTGGTCGAACAGTTGGTTTCCGCCGGACAATTGCTGCAACCCGGCAGTACGCAATGCTTCACCATCTCCGACACCAGCACGGTGTGGGTGCTGGTAAATGCGTATCAAAAAGACTTGCCTTACGTTCGTGTCGGCGACACGGTCACCATTCAGACCGACGCTTATCCGGATTCTTTTCACGGACGCATTTCTTACGTAGCGGCCGCGCTCGATCCCACGACTCGCACTTTGCAGGCCCGGATTGAGACCTTGAATCCCGGCGAGAAGTTAAAAAAAGACATGTACGTAACTGCGACTGTGCAGGCCGGGAAGATCCAGAACGTGCATCACTGTGCCGGATTCGGCAGTCTTGCGCGATACCGAGAATCAGCCGTTCGTTTATGCCGAGACGTCTTCGAATCAGTTCGGAAGACGCGCGGTGACTCTGGGAGAAAGCCTGACAGGGCCAGACGCAAATCATGGACGGGATAAAGCCCGGCGACCGGGTGATCGGCGATGGCAGCCTGTTCCTGCAATTCGCCAACTCGTTGCAACGTTAATGTATGGGGCAGACACTCCTGTCCGCCGCCTTTGACTTGGATTGTTATCAAGATCGATCAAGAAGTGATTGTAAGAACCGTAATTAAATACGAAACGCAACTCATCTAAATGATCCATCGCATCGTCCAAGCGGCGCTGCGCCAGCGGTTCCTGGTCTTGATGCTGACCGGTTTCATCACGGTCGGCGGAATCCTGTCGTTCCAGCGCATGCCCGTGGACGCCTACCCGGACCTCGCGCCGCCGCAAGTCGAACTCATTACCCAATGGCCCGGATCACGCCGCGGAAGAAGTAGAGCGTCTGGTTACGCTGCCTCTCGAACTTGAAATGAACGGCGTGCCGCACATGATCACGATGCGGTCGATTTCACTGTATGGGCTCTCCGATATACGCCTGACTTTTGAGGACAATACTGACGACTATCTGGCCCGGCAAATCGTCTTCGAACGGCTGGCGGATGCCACGCTTCCGACCGGCGTGACCCCGTCCATGGCTCCGTTGTTCAGCCCAAGTGGCCTGGTCTACCGCTACGTGCTGGAGAGTCCCGACCGCACGCCGCAGGAGTTGAAAACGATCGAGGAGTGGGTGGTTGAGCGCGCCTATCGTTCCGTGCCCGGCGTAGCCGATGATTCAGGCCTTGGCGGGACGGAAATGCAGTACCAGGTCCTGCTCGATCCTGCCCGCATTTATGGCTATCACCTGACGGTTCCGCAGGTCAGCGCGGCGCTCGCGGCGAATAATGCCAACGCCGGCGGCGGTTTCTATTCCCAGGGCGGACAGTTTTATTACGTCCGCGGCATCGGACTGGTCCGCAACACCGATGACATCGGGAACATCGTCGTCGGCAGCAATAAAGGCGTGCCAATCCGCGTTCGCGACGTCGGCGAAGTCACTATCGGACACGCGCCACGCCTCGGTCAATTCGGTTTTCAAAAGAATGATGATGCGGTTGAAGGCGTGATCCTGATGCGCCGCGGCGAGCAGACGCAGACCGTCCTGAAGGGCGTCGAAGCAAAAACCGAGGAACTGAATCGTTCAATGCTGCCGCCTGATGTCAAAGTTCATCCTTACTACGATCGCAGCGAGCTGGTAAAGCTCACCACCGACACCGTTGAAGCCAATCTGCTTCGCGGCATGGTACTGGTGCTGATCGTCCTGATCTTCTTTCTGGTCAGCTTTCGCGCCGCCGTGATTGTGGCAGTTACGATTCCGCTGTCTCTTCTGTTCGCGTTCATTGTGCTGCACGCCCACGACGTGGCCGCCAACCTGCTTTCCATCGGTGCTATCGATTTTGGAATCGTGATCGACGGCGCCGTGGTGATGATCGAGAACATCTATCGCGAACTGGCCGTGCGGGAAGGGCAGAGCTACAACCTGGACGAAGTGATTCTGGCAGCAGCCAAGGATGTGGATCGACCCATCTTCTATTCCGTGGCCGTCATCCTCGCGGGATATCTTCCGATTTACGCGCTGAGCGGGCCGTCGGGCAAGCTGTTCCATCCCATGGCTGAGACCATGTCGTTCGCGCTGGTCGGTGCCTTGCTTCTGACCCTGACCCTGGTTCCGGTGCTGGCCTCGTACTGGTTCAAGAGCGGCGTGAAGGAAAAGCAAAATCGCGCATTCGAATGGATGAAGCGCAAGTACGCCGGCCAGCTGGATTGGGCGCTCGACCGTCCCAAGACCACGCTGGCAATCGCCACGCTGATTTTCGGCGCCTCGCTGCTGCTGGTGCCTTTCATCGGCGGAGAATTCATGCCTCACCTGGACGAAGGCGCGCTCTGGGTGCGGGCCACCATGCCGTATACCATCTCCTTCGAAGAAGCCAGCAAGATTGCGCCGCAGATTCGCGCCATCCTGATGTCGTATCCCCAGGTTACAGTGGTGGCTTCGGAGCTGGGACGCCCGGACGACGGCACAGATCCCACGGGCTTCTTCAATTGCGAATTTTACGTCGGCCTGAAGCCATACAAAGACTCGGTCGTGGACCGGCGATGTCAGCGACAAGGAGGAGCTGGTCGCATCGCTCAACAAGAAATTCAGCGCCTTCCCTGGAATCATCTTCAACTTCACCCAACCCGCCGAAGACGCCGTGGACGAAGCCTTGACCGGGCTGAAGAGTTCTCTGGCCGTCAAGATCTACGGGCCTGACCTGAACATCCTGCAGGATAAAGCGGTGCAGATGAAGAACGTGCTGGCGAAGATTCCCGGATTCAAGGAATTGACCGTGGTGCGCGAGCTTGGCCAGCCCAGCCTTTTGATCGATGTCGACCGTGACAAAATCGCCCGCTACGGAATCAACGTCGCTGACGCGGAAGCTGTGATCTCGGCCGCTGTCGGCGGCGAGGCGGTCACGCAGGTCATTCAGGGAGAAAAGCTTTTCGATCTCGTAGTGCGTATGCAGCCGCAGTTTCGCAGCAGCGCGCATGATATCGGCAACCTGTTGGTGGGCACGCCCGACGGACAACAGATTCCCCTGAGCGATCTCGCGACCATCACCCAGGGGAACGGGGCGTCATTCATCTATCGGGAAGACAATTCGCGCTATATCGGTGTGCAGTACAGCATCGTAGGCCGTGACTTGGAGCGGGCGGTGCGAGATGGACAAGCCGCCGTACAGCATTCCGTGACTTTGCCGCAGGGCTACACCATGGCTTGGGGAGGCGAATACAGCCAGTTTCTGGAAGCGAAATCGCAGATGATCCTGATCGTCCCGCTCGCGATTGGTCTGATTTTCATGATCCTGTTCGCCCTCTACGGAAATTTCAAGTTTCCCGCCACGATTGCGCTAGGCGTCATCATGACCGAACCGGTCGGCGCCCTGGTCGCGCTCAAACTCACGCACACGCCCTTCAGCGTCTCGTCCGTGCTGGGATTGCTGGCGCTGCTCGGTGTCTCGGTGGAGACGGCAGTCATCCTGGTTTCCTACATCAACAAGCTGCGGCAGGAGGGAATGGACATCCGGACCGCCACGCGGGAGGCATCACTGCTGCGGCTGCGTCCCATCATGATGACAGCCCTGGTCGCATGCCTCGGTTTGCTGCCGGCTGCGCTGTCGACCGGCATCGGCTCGGATACCCAGAAACCTTTCGCGATCGTAATCGTAGCCGGCCTGATTTCCCGGCTGTTCATCGGCTTCTTCGTAAACCCTGTTCTATACGAAATTGTCGCCCGTGAAGGCGACGTTCTGCAGGTGTAGGCCCTGTGTTTGGGACGGACACTCCCGTCCGCCGCCTTTGACTTCGTCTTCGACTTCTTTCGCACCAAAATCAAGAGCGGCTCGCGAGTGCGCCCTACACAACCGTTTCCAGTGGTTACCCCCTGTTACTTTCGGGCTATAGGCATGGCACCGGTGGTTCATTGACCTACGGGTGTCCCGAGGTTAACTTGGATTCGTACGGTGCGGCTTGTCGTACTCCCCCAAAAAAGGCGAACGAGCATCTAACCATTTGGGGTGATCTATGAAGATCGTCTACGTTTGTTATGCGGCCCTCGGTTTTGCAGTAGCCCGCTGGATCTTTCAGCGAGAAGCAGTTGCGGTGGTTGATCCGGTTACACGCTTTCGTACCTCTGGCCTGCTGTAAAAGCGTTGAACCGAGTGGCGTGCGGCGCCCCGTTGCGTGCCGCTTCGCTCCGCACGCCACGTCGTTCAGCAAGAGTCGTCGTCATCGAAGCTGCCGGCCATCCCAAGGGTTCTACGACTTAAGTTTGTCCCTGCCTCATCCTTCCTGGCTTGTCTCCTGAGTACAATTTTGTCAGAGCCCGGCTCGCTAGTTATCAATCGAATGCGGGTACGCCGCGGTAACTAACGTTGTGCCGTCGCTTGCGGCACAATGATTAGTGATCAACGCCGGGGGAACTATTTCTTGTGGCTTTTATGCTTCGTAAATTAATCCTGACTTTGCTCGTGCTGGGAGTCTTTCTACCCACTTACGGAGCAGCGCAATCCGATGGCGCGGAACCGTCCCTGGGCGAGCTTGCACGGCAGTATCGGAAAGCCAAGGCAGCACCCCAGCCGGCGCCAACGCAGGAACATGCGGTGATCGACAACGACAATCTCCATCAGGTGATGGACGAAGTACAGAATCACAAGCTGGATGGAAAACTCCTGTTCAGCATCGACAGCGAGGGCAAAAAATTCAAGGTCTCGTCTCCGGATGTGACCTGCGATCTCTCCTTCAGCGGCTCAGCGACATCCCTTCTATCGGATCCATATACGCCACAGGATTTGCCCGAGAACGATCTGGCGAAACTGGATGGGCCTGCTACGATCACGGGAGATAACCTTCAGGTTTCCGTGCACAACGGCACCAGCTGGAACATCAAGGAAATTACAGTAGGACTGACACTGGTCCGCGCTCCCGAGGCGAACACGGCGAGACGCAGTGGAGCGCGACTGATCACCGCCGCTGAAACCACGACGCTACTTTCCGAAAAACATCCTGACTCCACCGTCCTTTACCATCTCAAAGGCTCGGCTGCGCCATCCAGCACGACAGTTTTCCACGAGACGCTAGGCAATGCGCCAGTTCAGGATCAGGAATGGCACTGGGCGATCGTGCAGGCTAAAGGCATTCGCGCCCAGAAAACGCCGCCGCCAGTTCAGTAAACCTCTTCAACATCAATTGATCTGGGCCACATCTTCCGTCTTCCCACTCTTCAAGCTGCGATAGGCTGCATCCAGAATCTCCTGATTTTGCCAGCCTTGTTCTCCGGGCACCGGGAACGGTCCCTTTCCCTCGACCGCATCGGCGAAAGCATCAACTTGCCTGGCATAAGCCATGCGGTTCGAAACCTCATCGGTCTCAACCACGGAACCGCCGCGCCGCAATTCCAGTGTGATCGGCCGTTCGACATTGAGAACATCATCGCCGCGCAGGACCCCACTCTCTCCCACCAGTTCGAGAGGCGTGCGGTATTCGGTGCGAAAGGAAACCGCGACGGTAGCCAGAGTGCCGCGGGAAAACTCAAGAGTAAGCAGGGCAGCGGACTCGACGGCGGCGGGGCCGAGGTCGTGGAGTCCGCGAGCGCTGACCCGAACCACCTCATCTTGCAGAATGTAGCGCAAGGCATCGATGGCGTGAACGCCGACATCAGCGATGGGACCGCCGCCAGCCACGGCGGGATCATTGATCCATGCGCGCGGGTGATTGCTCCCAGCAGGAAAAGAAAATTCCGAACGGGCGAAAACGACTTTGCCGATCTGGCCTGCGGCCACGCGCTCACGCAACCGGGCCGTGCTGTCCTCGAACCGGAAGACCTGAGCCACACCCAGCAGCAATCCCGCGCCGCGGGCCGCTTCGACCATCCGGCGGCCCTCGCCGGCGGTCATTCCCATCGGCTTTTCGCATAGCACTGGCTTGCCGCATCGAAGGGCCAGCAAGACGTCGGCCAAGTGACAGGCATTCGGAGTGGTGACCAGAACGGCATCCACCTCTGATGACCGGCACATATCCTCGGCCGAATTGAATGCCAGAGGGACGTTGAACTTTTCGGCTGAAGCGCGGGCCTTGTCGAGGCTTCGTCTTGACAACGCTGTCACGCGACAGTTTTGCGCCAGTGCGAACCCCGGCATCAGCCGCTTCACCGCGTGCAATCCAAACCCGAGAATGCCAAAACGAATCAAGAATGCCCGTGTGGTCGCGGGCGACCCCGCCCGCGGCTTTTGAAGTTGATTTTGGTGTTGCGTCTATTGGTGAGGAATACCGTTATTCACCAAGAGTCATTGCAGAGTAACTACACAGGCGAGGTCGCCCGCGGCCACACAATCAAACCTGCAGAACCAAATAACCACACTACTTGGCGAATACCAGCGCCGTGGGAGCCAGATCAAGAGTCGTTACGATCGAATTACTCGGAAGCCCACCAGTGTCTGCATTGATCACAAACTTGGTGATGTTCTTGGAAGACTGGTTCGACACGTAGAGAAACTTGCCCGCAGGATCGACCGTTCCAGCTACCGGCCTGGTTCCGGCGGCGAACGGGGACGCGTCCAACGCCGTGGTCACGCCCGTGTCGGTATCGATCGCATAGGCGGAAACGTTGTTCGAGCTGATGTTGGTCACGTACAAAACTTTTCCCGCCGGGTCGAGCGTTACTGCAATCGGGCTCGTGCCGGTCGCGAATGGCGAATCCAGGGTCAACGTCAGAGCGCCGCTGGTGCTGTTAATGACCATGCCTGAGACTGTGCTGGAGATAAAATTGGCGACATAGAGAAAGTGTTCGGTAGGGTCCACCACCATGGAACTGGGTCCGTCGCCGACCGTGAATGGCGAACCTGGGACCGAGATCAGGCTGCCTGTTCCCGAAGTAACTGCGTAGGCGAATACCAGCGGCAAGTTTGAACTGGCCACGTATAGAAATTTTCCCGACGGCGTCACGGTAAGGGCAGCGGGCCGGGATCCCGTGCGGAACGGTGATCCAGCGGCCTCAGTCAAGGTGCCGTCGCTCGAGCTTACGGCGTAGACGGAAACGGTGCTGGCCGTCTGATTGGCCACGAACAGCAGGTCCCCGGCCGCGCTGAGCGCGATCGCCGACGGATTCAACCCCGCCGGAGTGCGCGGCATGACTTCGGCAAGTTCGCCGGTATCGTGATTGATCTTGAACAAAGAGATGTCGCTGCTGCCCTGGTTCGCGGCATAAATGTAATTTCCCGAGGGATGAGTCACGATCGCCACCGGGGATGTGCCTCCCGGAAACGGAGAGCCCAGCACGCGATTCAGATTGCCGGAGTTGGTGTCGACGCGATAAGCCGCAATCGAGTTCGCCTCCGGTACGGCAACATAGGCGTTGCGTCCCGGAGAACCGCTGCCACCCCCGCTGCTGCTGTCACTGCCGCAACCAGCCAAACAGGCCAGCGCAATAATTGTGGCCAGCAGTCCCTTCCATCGCTTCACTATCATCAAATTCCTTCCGAAAAATTACAGATCATACTTCGGTATCGGGTCAATTCGAAACGCTCTACTATCGAAGACTTCATGCTGAGTTTGCGAAGCACCGGCGTGGAGCGGCTCTGCACCGTGCCGGGCCGTTCCGAGACTCGCAAGGTCCTCGGAAACTATCGGCCCTCATAAGGACGCGCGTACGAACGAATCCGCGCACTTCGCAGTACTATGGCGTCGCCATAGGCGATCGGTGCCCCTTCTTTTTGAGCGCGCCCCAGCGATATACCAATCCAGTCGAAAACCGGTAATTGTTTTGCGTCTCGGAAAACAAAGTCGTGTGGATGTAGTCCACCTGGAACACTCGTATGGCAAAGCGGCGAGTGAGGTCGTAGTCCATGCCTCCGCCGACGGCCACGGCCCGGGCAGTGTCTTCTTCACCGGTTCCTACCTGCACCAGGGAGCGGGCGTCGCCGATCATCAAGTGCGCGAAAAACATCGCCTTGCCTTTGGGATAGAGAAACTGGGGACCGACCGTGATATCGCGGAAGTTGAGGTTCGATCCGTATTGTCCGCTTACCTCCGCCACCACTCCAAATCCGTGAATCAGATTGAAGGCGGGCGCAAAGGTGTAGCCGTTAAGGCCTGACGGGTTGGAGAAGCCAAAGGACGGGCTGTCAAAACGGGTGTAGGAGTATCCCCCGAAAACCTGAACTCGCGGCGTATCGCCCGCGCCCTGCGCCTGCGCCGAACCGGAAGCGCCGAGCATCAGGAAGGCCATCAACGCAAGCACGCCCACGACTGGAATATTTTCCAGTGCGATACGGCATTTCAGACGAAACCAGTGTGTAGCCACGGGCGGGAAGGCTTTCATGAGATGTTTCTGGAGTTCTCCTGGAACTTTTGAATCTGGACCCATGAACGTGGATATATGAACCTGGGCAGCGCAAGTTCAATTCACCCAGCTTCATGGCAGTCACTCATTACCGATGTCCACCGTAGATATCTACCTTAAATGAACGGGGTCATCCTGAGCTTGCGAAGTATCTGGCGCGACGCGTATATGCAACTGAGTGCTGATAATGCGTTACACCCTGGATCCTTCACGACTAAAAGGCGTTCAGGATCAAGCCGATTTTTTCAAACTGAACCCGTGCCAACATCATACGAAAGTTTCGCTTTAAGCCATGACTCTAAAAAGGTTGGATGCGTGCAAATCCCAAAAAAGATGCGGCAGCCCGCTTATTTGGCGGCCAACGCTCTGCCAAAAGACGCTTCCCCCAAATCAGCTCCGACCAGGGACGCGAAGATCTTGACTCCGTCCGTGCCCCCCAATTCCGGCTCACTGGAGCGCTCCGGATGCGGCATCATCCCCAGCACGTTCCGCCCCGGGTTGCAGATTCCAGCAATATTCTCGAGAGATCCGTTAGGATTGGATTCCGCTGTCGTCTCGCCGGAAGCGGAACAGTAACGGAACACAATCTGTTGGTTGCGCTCCAACTCGGCGAGAGTTGCTTCCTCGCAGAAATAGTTGCCTTCCATGTGCCCGATCGGGATGGTCAGCACTTCGCCTTTTCCGCAATTACCGGTAAAGGGAGTCTCGACATTCTCCACCCGCACCTGCACCGGCTTGCAGACGTATTTCAACCCAACATTCCGCATCAGCGCTCCGGGCAGCAAGCCGGACTCGCACAGAATCTGGAAGCCGTTACATATTCCCAGCACCAATCCTCCCCCATCGGCGAATTTCTTTACCGATTCCATGACCGGAGAGAACCTGGCAATCGCGCCCGTGCGCAAGTAGTCGCCATACGAGAATCCGCCCGGAACGATGACGGCGTCGCAGTTCTCGAGATCATGCGAGTCATGCCACAGGAACGTGACCGCCTGTTTGGCCACATTCTGGATCGTCCAGTACGCATCATGGTCACAGTTGGAGCCTGGGAAAATGATGACGCCAAATTTCATCTGTAATTTCCTCGAAGAGGGGCTTCGCCTGAAAGTTTAACACGAAGAAAACTCCGCCTGTAGTGCTCAGAAGCATGCCACGGGCGGCGGAAAGTCAAGAGGTTCTTAATACATGTCGTCCGGAGGGAGGGGAGGCAGAGGAGGGAGTGGCGCAACCGCCCCTTCGGGTTGGGTCGAGAAGCTGGGACCGCCGCCGGGCGGCAAAACCTTGCGGAAGAATATCCGGTCACCCCCGCCGGCGATCCCGGCGCCTTGTCCTTGAATCGATTTCAGCTGCCGCCACTGATCGAGCGAGAGCACCTTGCGCAGATCGAGATTCATCATGGTGAATTCACGTTCTAGCTTGCCTCGCGCCTCAAGCACCTGGTTCACCTGTGCTTCAACCTGGCCTTCGTTCGGAACATCGGCATCGAGCAATGTCTGCAGTTTGAGATCCTGCTTTTCCATGTCCGCGCCGTAATCAATCAGCTTTACTTTATGGTCATAAAACGTTTGATCGAGTTGCCCGATTTGCCCGTCGCTTAGTTGAAGCTTTTTGGCGATGTCCGAGTTCCGCCACCACTTTCCCAGTTCGCCACGGTACAACATGGTTACTCTGCTTCCTGGAGTCGAGACGACCTTGGTCGCCGGCTGGTTTTGCGCCGCCACGGACAACGGCACGAACATTAACAGTGCGAGAGATAGAAATATTGACGAGCTAGTTTTCATGGGTTGGCTCCTTCTTTCGAACAGCGGGATGTGCGGCGGCCATGTCCTGAACCATTTCCTCGGCGAGGAGTGCGGCGGGATCGAGCGCCGCCGGTCCGGCATTCTTCATGGCGCGTTCTACTTGTACCAGCAGCTCGTGGTCGGGATCGATCTGAGTCTTATGGGGCAAGGAGGCCGGGGCACGGTGCAGGATCAATCCGGCCAGCAGAATTATCGTCGCCAGGGTTGACCATGCCAACGCCGGGGGCCAGCGGGCCAACCGTTCGTGTCTGCGGAACTCGGGAGCAGAGATACGCGACCACACCGTCTCTCGCTGCTTCTGCCAGAATTCCTCGGAATGCTCGGTCGAAGCGCGAGCTAAGTCGGGCAGGGACTCCAGCGTCTGCCGCAGCGACCGCCGGTCACTCTCAATCTTGAGGTCCAGCAATTCGTCGGTGCTAAGATGTCGAATTATTTCCATTGTTTCTCCTTCATCTCGCGCAACTTTCCCGTGGCCCGCGAAAGTTGCGCTTTCACCGAACCCACCTTTAACTGCAGCAGGTCCGCGATCTGGGCCAGCGGCATCTCCTCTTCGTAGCGCAGAAAGAAAATTGCGCGCTGTTGCGGAGAGACGGAAGACAACGCATTCCACACCGCTTCGAGTTCTTCTCGCGCCAGCAGCGTACGTTCTGCCGAGGGCACCGGTGCGGCAAACTGCCGAGGTTCCACGCCATCGTGTTCAGTTTCATCAAGGCCGACCAACCTCTTCCAGAATGAAGCTCTGCGGTTTCGCGCATGGTCCCTCACCAGGTTGACCGCAATGCGAAGGATCCAGGTCTCAATCCGGCATTCGCCCCGGAAACTTGCGCGTTTCTGATAAGCGCGCAGAAAGCATTCCTGGGTGAGAGTGTCGGCCGTGTCGGCATCCCGGACCAGCAGAAAGATCACCCGGTACACGCGACGCTGGTGTCGCCGCATGATCTCGTCGAACCTTTCCGTCGAGACTTCTTCGGCTTTGTCGATCGCGGGAGAACTCAAGGCTGTTGTCAGAACCGTATCCAAGCGTTTGCTCTCTCTGGATGAATCGTGCTGTCTGTATGGACGGGCTCCATCAGACAAGGTTTACATCGGCCTCAAATTCCCGCCGGCGGTCGCCGCGAGCTATCATGCCAGACCGGGGCGGCATCTTAACCAACATGGATTTCGGAGAGCACTTTCGAGTCACCGGCGGCGCACTGAAAAACTGGTTTGTGGCGCAGCTGGTGGATTCGCTGGCGGTCGGACTTCTCTGGCTAACCGGTCTGCTCATTCTCAAAGTGCCGGGCGCTCCCCTGTGGGCATTGCTGGGCGCCGCTTTCCAGTTTGTGCCGCAAATCGGCGCTGTCCTCGGCGTCATCGGCCCGGCGCTGACCGCCATGTTCAAGTGGGGAGACTGGGAACATCCCCTTTACGTTCTGATGCTGTACGCCGTGATCGCTATCGTCGATGGCTTCGTCCTTCAGCCCTACATCATGAAGCGGACCGCCCGGGTGCCGGTATGGGCTTCGATTCTGGCCCCGATCGTCCTCGGGATGATCATTCCATTCTGGGGCGTTCTGCTGGCGCCGCCGCTACTGGCGGTACTCTACGCGTATAAGGCTCGACAAGCCCGGGCGCAGAATCCCATGCTATAATTTTTGTTCGTCGGCATTGATTTGAGGCAATCCGTTGATCTCCTCGACGGCCAGTTCCGCGCCATAAAAGACTATTAAATACGAGGTATTTCCATGTCCGGCCATTCAAAATGGGCCACAATCAAGCACAAAAAAGGCGCACTGGACGCCAAGCGGGGCAAGATTTTTACCCGTGTGATCAAGGAAATTTCCATTGCCGCCAAGAACGGTGGAGATCCTGACACCAATCCCCGCCTGCGTGGCGCCATCGCCGCGGCCAAGGCCGAGAACATGCCCGCCGACAACATCAAACGCGCCATCCAGCGCGGCACCGGCGAACTTCCCGGCGCAAACTACGAAGAGTTCTCGCTCGAGGGCTATGGGCCCGGCGGTGTGGCGATCCTGCTCGACATCAATACCGACAACCGCAATCGCACGGTCAGTGAAATCCGTCACGCTTTTGGCAAGAACGGCGGGAATATGGCCTCAGCTGGTGCGGTCGCGTATATGTTCCACAAGAAGGGTGACATCGTCATCCCCAAGTCGGCAGCCACAGCAGACGATCTGATGAACATCATCATCGAGGCGGGCGGCGAAGATGAACCGATTGACGATGGCGAGAACTGGGAAATCCTGACTGCTCCTTCCGCCTATGAAGGCATGCTCGAAGCGGTTAAAAAGGCTGGTATTACGCCCGTTTCGTCCAGTGTGACGATGGTCCCTGATACCTACACCAAGCTTGAAGGCACGGCCGCAACCCAGATGATCCGGTTGATGGAAGCACTCGAAGATCAGGATGACGTACAGAACCTGCACTCCAATTTCGATATCGACGAGAAGCTGTTGGAAGAAGTAGCAGGCTAGTTTGGTACGCGGTTTTCAGGAGGGCGTCCCGCCCGCCCATCGGGCCGGCCAGAGGCCCGCGCTACCCGAAGCTCTCCCCAGAAGAGTCCCTGCCATAGTCTCGATGCGAAAAGGTCCCGGAAGGACTACTGAGAGAAGGCCGCCACCTCAGTGGCAGACCAAAAGCCCGGCTTCTGGACATGCCCTCGTCCAACACTCATACTTTTCAACACCACTGTGGATAAATCTGTGGGAAACCCGTCTACAACACTGATAAGTTGTTTGTTGCGAGTGGGTTCTGCACCTTGCACCGCTTGCGGAGCTAGTTTTGAAAATCCGGCTCGACAAATTGTTGCTGGAGCGTGGCCTGACTACCTCCCGCGAGCGCGCCCAGGCCCTCATCCTCGCCGGTAAAGTGCTGGTCGACGGACAGAAAATCGAGAAGGCCGGAGCCGGCGTGGCAGCATTCCGCAGAGATCCGATTGCTCGGCGAAGATCTAAAGTATGTCAGCCGCGGCGGCCTCAAACTGGAGGAGGCTCTCAGGCACTGGCAGATCGACGTTGTCGGGAACAGCTGTCTTGACGTTGGAACCTCAACCGGAGGATTTACCGATTGTCTTCTCCAGCGCGGAGCTGCGCGAGTCATCGCAGTTGATACCGGCCACGGCCAGATTGATTTCCGCCTGCGGCAGGATGCCCGGGTCCATTTACTGGAAAAGACGAACGCCCGCTATCTCACGGCGGAGCAGTTAGGGGAAATTGTCGATGTGGCGGTGATGGATGTGTCGTTTATCTCTGCAACGTTGGTTCTTCCGGCGGTAATCGTCGCGGCATTTCCTTCGCCGGAGGAACGCCGCGGCCGGAAAATCATCGTTCTGGTGAAACCACAATTCGAAGCAGGACGGGAGCAGGTAGGGAAGGGCGGCATCGTGCGCGATCCTGTGGTGCAGCAGGTAGCTGTGGAGAAAGTCCGTCACACATTACTGGCATTGGGATGCGCTCAAACCGATGTGATCGAGTCCCCGATCCTGGGCGGTGAAGGCAATCGCGAGTTTCTGCTGTACGGTCGGTTCTAATGGTAGGCATGAGCGCCCTCGCTCGTGCTCCGTCTGCCCGGGTTCGTCAGTTCTCAGATTTTCGACTTTTCGACATTCTGTGTGGCCATCCCTGCGCGCGCGGGGATGCTCGCGCCCACATGAACCGCGATTTCTGTACAATTCGATTCTCACCATGGTTATCTGGAACGCGCCGTCCTCAAACAAGTTCGCCGGAATCATGTCGAAGCCCGGCAAGATTGAACTTGCGGAGATTGTCCCGCCACTCGTGGCCTGGTTTCAAGAGCATCAATACCAGCTCGTGGTGGATTCGGAAACCGCGCCTTATGCTCCGGGTCTGGAAGTCCTGTCGCGAGACGCGATGGGTTCGCGTCCCCTGAATTTTGTGGTGGTGTTGGGCGGGGACGGCACGCTGATCTCGGCGGCCCGGGCTGTGTCCAGGGCGGGTATTCCGGTGCTGGGCATCAACCTGGGCTCGCTGGGATTTCTCACCGAAGTGCCCCTGGAAAATCTTTACGCCACACTGGAGGGGATTGAGCAGAGTTGCTGCAACCTCGACATTCGTTCGATGGTGCACTGCGACGTTTTCCGGAAAGACACGAACATCGGCGCCTACGATGCCCTCAACGACGTAGTCGTGGGCAAAGGCACGATCGCGCGACTTAATCATTGCGATGTGTATATTGACCACGTCTTCGTATCCAGTTATCAGGCTGACAGTCTGATCGTGTCGACGGCAACGGGGTCGACTGCGTACTCGCTCGCAGCCGGCGGGCCGATCCTGATGCCTTCCGTCGATGCGTTTGTCGTCACGCCCGTTTCCGCGCATTCGCTTACTCACCGTCCCCTGGTGGTCCGCGATACTTCAGTAATAGAGATTGTAGTAAAAACCGGAGAGGACGAAGCCTACCTGAGTATTGACGGGCAGATCGGCATGCCCATGCTCGATGGCGACCGGGTTCTGTGCCGCAAGTCGGAGCACCAGGTCAAGCTCCTGCACATTCAGGGAACTTTTTTTGACGTACTCCGCGCCAAACTGAAGTGGGGCCAGCGTTAAAAAACGCAGAAAAATTGGGCGCTAGCGTCCCGCTCGTGCGGCAGCATTTGAGAAGGCTGCTCACCAGCGGGCGCTCGCGCCCACATTGTTGATTGTTGTTTTCTTGAAGTCGCTACGCCGATGCCGCTTCAGCAAAGTTGAGCGCTGCACGCGGAACGCGGCGCGCTCGCACTGGCGCGATCTCCTGCTTTTCGTTCTGAACTGCCGCCGTAACCTCGGCCGGCGTCACGGTGTTTGCCAGAAACTCACGGATGCGCAGCTTCGCCTTGTGCAGTTGCGACTTGGAATTTCCCACTGAGCACTTCAGAATCTTCGCGATCTCCTGATGCTCATAGCCGTCGACTTCGTGCAGCAGAAAAATCGTTCGATAACCATCGGGCAGGTCTTTGATCGCGCGAGTCAGTGTAATGCGGTCCACCGATCCGGAGAGGCGTCCATCGCGGCTGCCATACTCGCGGCGCACCATTTTCGCATCGTGGCTTGAGGGTTCGTCGAGCGAAACCTGCTTCAGCGCCTTCTTGCGGAAGTGCATCAGCACGGTGTTCACCGCGATGCGATACAGCCATGTAGAGAGCGCCGAATTTCCCTTGAAGGTATTGAGCTTGCGAAACACTTGCAGGAACGCATCCTGGGTCAAATCCTCGGCTTGCGCAGTATTGTTGGTCATGCGCAGGCACACTGAATAAATCCGCGCCTTGTGAGCGTGAAACAGAGTGGCGAACGCTTCGGAGTCACCTTGCTGGGCGCGTTTCACCAGTTCAAGATCGGTCGCAGTGCGGACTGCGGCGTTGACATCCGGGCTCGCTGCTTCAGTAGCAATGGTCTGATTCATCACGGTGTTTCCTCCTGAGATTGAACCGCTCACAGTTACGTTCATAACGAGGTTAAGAGTAGGTGCAGATGCGATCAGGGTCTATCCGGTGCACCCTGTAGGGGTTTTAGTACTTTGCTGTACGGGATCAGGAATCCTTAGACGTTCACAATTGCAGTATTTGGTTTCCTGAAATCACCGAGCTAGTAAAAGTTGCAGGTCCGCGTGCGCAAGAATTCCCCCGCTGCTGGCATTCAGTCAAATTGTTCGGTGCGCGTCGATCGGTGGGCCGCGATCGACTGGACGAAGAGTTGTTGGAAAAGGTCCTCCGGACGAAGATCAAATAGACGACAAGCTAGTCGAGTGTCGATGGGAGAACTTGCACGATATTGTTGCGAACGGCGTACAACACCAGATCGCTGACCGAATGGAGTTGCAGCTTGCGCATAATATTCGAGCGGTGAGTTTCCGCGGTCTTTACGCTGAGTCCCAGCGCAACCGCTACTTCCTTCGTGCTCTTGCCTTCGGCCAGCAGTTGCACGACTTCTCGCTCGCGCGGCGTTAGCCGGTCGCGGCCCAGTGAAACTGCGGCAGCCTGCGTGCCGCCTTTGAGGTAACCATCCAGAACCATGGCGGCAACCTTGGATGTGAAATATGTTTTGTCGCGTCGCAGCGCATCGATTGCCACGACCAGATCGCGAGCCGCGTCCGATTTGAGCAGGAAACCGCGCGCGCCCGCATTCAACACATCGCGCACCACCTGATCGGAATCATGGAAAGTCAGAATCAGCACCCGCGCGCGTGGATCGTCCTTCATGATTTGCCGCGTTGCTTCCAGACCGTTCAGGCCCGGCATTCCAATATCGAGAATGATCGCGTCCGGTTTCAATTCACGGACTTTGTCCACCGCTTCGCGCCCGTCGGCCGCCTCACCGCAAATCTGGTAGTTAGGGTCTGCCTGCAATAGCGCACATAAACCTTTACGAACTACTTCATGATCATCCGCTATGAAGATTCGGAACGCCGCCATAACTTACCTCCTGCAAAATTTCAGACTGAGCGCACCGATTGCCATCGCGTGAACACACTCGCGGTAACGGCGATAGTATAAGCACCAGGGATGCCAAACCATCGAATGCCACCAGTTGCAATGCTTTAGCTGTTAACGAACACACCGATTCGTGTAAATCTTACTGATGTCGCGTCGTCTGGCGTGAACTTTTAAGCCAAGTCCGTGAAGAATCGTGAGGGCGCTGCGAAGTAGAAGTCAATTCGCCAGCTGCCTCGGTAATCCTGTTACCCCAACTGTATTCCGTCGCCAAAATACAAGGCTTGGCCATCGCGAAAATTGTAAACAGAAGCGCCTGGCCCCGATATACAGTATCTCCTGTATTTTGCCAGACGCTCCTAAGGTCTAAACCCCGATCTCAGCAGATGTTGCGGAGCGAACGCAAGTCGATTCCAAGTTGTTCGGCCTTCTTGTAAAGGTGACTGCGCTCCAGGCCCAATGCCTTGGCTGCATTGGTAATGTGAAACTGGCTTCGCTTCAATTCACTCAAGACAACTTCACGCTCGAATTCGAGCACGCGCTCAGCCAACGTTCCCGATCCGCCAATTATTGTTGGCGCTGCGAGCGCCCGCGGCAATGCCATCGTGACGGTCTCCGCTGTTACTTCACCGTCAGTCGCAAGAAGCATAAGGCGTTCCACCGTGTTACGAAGTTCACGCACATTGCCCGGCCAGGCATGCGCCTTCAGGTCCTCAATCGCGTCAGGCGTGAACGGAACCGTCTTCCAATTATTTTGAGCGCGGACCTGTTCAGCGAATTGTTGCACCAGCGCGGGAATGTCTTCCTTGCGTTCGCGCAGCGGCGGCAGCATGACAGGAAAGACGTACACCCGGTGAAACAGGTCTTGCCGGAACTTGCCCTCGCGCACCAGAGTCTCCAGATTATGGTGCGTCGCCACCAAGACGCGAACATCCACTCTAATCGGCTTGTCGCCGCCGATGCGCTCGACTTCACCTTCTTCCAGCACCCGCAGCAGCTTGGCTTGCATGGGCATCGGCATGTCGCCGATTTCGTCGAGGAAAATTGTCCCGCGCTCCGCCTGTTCGAATTTGCCGGCGTGCCGCCCCGAAGCGCCAGTAAAAGATCCCTTCTCGTGACCAAACAGTTCAGACTCGATCAGCTCGGCCGGCACCGCGGCGCAGTTCAAGGTCACAAAGGGACCGGCAGCTCGTGGGCTGCGCTCGTGCAGGGTCCGGGCGACCAGTTCCTTGCCCGTACCGGTCTCGCCCAGAATGCAAACCCGCGTCTCGCTGGCGGCTACGCGCTCGATCTGGGCGATCAACTTCTTCATCGTTTCGCCGGTCCAAACAATCTCGTGTTTCCCCAGTCGCTGACGAAGCTGGAGGTTTTCGGATTCCAGCCGGCGCAACTTCAGCGCGTTCTCAACCGTGAGCAGCAGCTTTTCTGTGGAGATGGGCTTTTCCAGAAAGTCGAGCGCGCCCAGTCGCGTGGCGCGCACCGCCATGTCGATGTGCGCCTGACCGGACATCATTACGACGGGTGTCGGGATGCCCTGCGATTTCAGTTCTTCGAGCAGGGAAAGCCCGTCCTTTCCGGGCATGACGACATCAGAGATGATCAGATCGAAAGATTGAGAGCGGGCCAGTTCGAGAGCCCGCGCGGCGTTATCGCAGACTGTTGCCTCATGACCGGCGAGCCGAAACGCTCGCGAGAGCGAAGCCAGAGTATTGGCTTCGTCGTCGACGATCAGCAGATGCGCTTTCTGTGGCACCGATGTCTCCTTATCCGGCCGCTGCCAACTTATCAAGATTGCCTGGCAGCTCGATCATAAATGTTGTGCCGCGCCTGGGCTCGCTGTGTACGCTGATTCTTCCACCATGATCGCTGATGATCGATTGCACAATCGCTAGTCCAAGTCCGGTGCCGTGCGCTTTGCTGGTGTAGTAAGGCGTGAACAGCCGTTCGCACTCTTCCGGAGTCAGGCCGGCGCCAGTGTCGGCAATTTCAATCAGAGCTCGATCACCGCTCCGTCGCGTGCGCAGCGTGAGGGCGCCACCTTGCGGCATGGCGTCCATTGCGTTCAACGCGAGATTCGCAAATGCTCGATGGAGCAATTCCGGATCGGCGGCGATGGTCTGCAGCGCTTCCGCTAACTCAAGGTGGCAAGTAATCGAAGCGTGATCGGGAGATTGCAGTTGCGCTTGCAGCAGACGCGCCACATTCCGCACCACCTCGTTGATGTCTACTCGCTGAAATTGTGGCTGCGGCATGCGGGAAAATTCGCTGAAGCGGGAGATGATGGTCTTCAGGTTCGAAATCTCGGCCAGCAGCGTGGCGGAACTTTCCCGGAAAACTTCGTCAAACTGCTCGGGGTTTTGCTCCGCACTCTGCTCCCGCGATCGAACCAGGTTCTCCACGGTCAACTGCAATGGGAACAGGGGATTCTTCAGCTCATGCGCCAGCCTGCGCGCCAGTTCCCGCCACGCCGCGACGCGCTCCGCCTGCACCAACCGCTCCCGTTGTTCGAGAAGCTCTCCGGTCATGCGGTTGAACGATTCGGCCAGCGCTCCTAGTTCATCGGACGATTCGACTGGAACCCGAGTGCTCCAGTTTCCCGCCGCGACTTCCTGCGCCGCCGCTGCGAGTTGTTCGACAGGACGCGTTACTCGGGACGAAGCCCATCCTCCGAATAATATGGCCAGAATGATGCCCGCAGTTCCAGTCAGCAAAGCCGCCGAACGAATGCGCTTGCGCAACTCAACATAAGGCCGCCGCGTATTTCCCACCAGCAGAACGCCCAACAACTGGTTGTCCTGACCATTCAGCGGAATGGCGTGCACGCTCTCATCGTCCTCCGCATTGTCGGACCAATGAATCAGCACCGTAGCTTCCTGCCGCTGTTGCTGGACTTGCTCGATAAGAGGCGCCAGCAGATTTGGTTGCTGCACTCCGCCAGAAGGCGCGATGAGCAGGCCCGGCGAAAAGTTTTTCGCCAGGTTTGGATAAAGGATGGCCCGCATCCCCGCCGGCAATTCCAGGCTTCCGATGAAATCTTTATCCAGGCGCCGGCCGCCGATGACAAACAGAGGATTGTCGCCAACCGGCACTTGCCGTATCGCAGACAAACTGAGGGCTGCGCCATCGGGCAATTCTTCTTGCCGGAGGAATGCAGCCTTGAGCGGAGGCCCGCTCGGGGCCGAGCTCTCCTTGTAACCGAACTTCGCCGGCCACTGCGCCGACGACAAAATCGTGCCGTGACTGTCTACAAACTCCAGAAAATCCAGTTGCTGGTTATCCGCAAGAACTTTCGCTTCGTTCACGTAGGCACTGTAGTCCGCTGGCCCGCGATTCACTGCAAGGGCCATGCGCGTGACCGCCTCGTCGCTCGCGATGGTTTCGACGCGGTGTGCCACATCTTCGCCGCGGCGGATGAACTCCCGGCGGAACTGTGCGATTAGCGCGGACGTCTGCTCTTCATTGGCCCGCTCAAACGCCCGCCTGGTCACGCTGGATACAATCCAGGTGACCGCGCCCACGGAAAGAAACACAGTGAAAGCGAACACCAACATGAGTTTGCGACCCAGACTCAAGGCCTCTCCGTTTCCAGCCAGACGTTCTCCAAATGCCAGCCGCCATCCGGGTCTTCCTGCCATCCCTTTACCGCAGCCCTCAGCCCAACCGCCGTTCTCAAGTGCAATAAAGGAATCACGCGCTGCGATTGCAGCAATGCGCTCTCGGCGGTGTAAAGGCCGCTTGCCGGATCGCCATCGAGCTTCGGCCGGGGCAACCCCAGCCTGCCCGCAAACTCGCCCAGTGATACTCGGGCGTCGAGTGAAGGCAGCGTCAAGCGAACCAGTCGCAAGTCCGCACTCGCCGAGTTTGAAGTTTGCAAACGTAAGCCCAGCATCATGCGCGTTCAGCGCTATTCTCTCGGCAATGACCCGCGCCAGAGCGTCGGACGCATCGTAGCCCAATGTCCACGACGGCGCGGCGCGCACTTCATCCCGAAGCTGGCGGGCATGCTGAAGGTCGGCCGTGGCAGGAAAGAGAAAAGCGTATCCGGTCATCCAATCGGGTAAGAAAGCGGCGGTGGGTACGCCTCCGCCCTGAAGCAGGACGTCATTCATCGCTGCGCGATCGATGGCGAGCGAAAGAGCCTGGCGCAATTGTCGTTCCTCCGTGGACTGCGGATCGCGGCTGAACGTCAACGCCATCCATTCCGCGGGAGCGGAGTTCTCGAGGCGTCTTCCTGCCAATCGCTGTCCGTCCGGTTGCGCCTGCCGCGCCTGGCCCGGCGCAACTTCGACGATGTCGGCTTTACCGAGGTCGAGCGCGATCATCTGATCGCGGATGCTCTTGCCCATCTCGATCTCGACAGAATCGACAAATACGCGGCCACCCCAGTAGTCATCCCGAGCGGACAAGGTGAGCTTCTTGCCCGGGTCCCAGTTGGTGATCGCAAATGGGCCGCTGCCAAAAAGCTTTCCGGAGCTGCGTTTGGCGATTCCGTAACGGGCCATCGCCAGCATTTCAGGCAGATGCGATGTCGGTGCATCGCACTCGATCACCACACTCTCTCCGGCGGCAAAGATTTTCCAGTTTGGATTCGCGACCCGCAGTGACGCCGCCACGGCATCGGAAGTCACAGCCGTCCCATCATGAAACGAAGCTCCGCGGCGGATGCTGAACTGCCAGCGCTGGTCCCCCGCGTCCGCCCGCCACCCAGAGGCCAATCCAGGTTGAGTCCGGCCGCGCGGATTTAGCGTGATCAACGTGTCAAAAATCAAACGCGAGATGCTGGACAGTGAAACCGTTCCGACCTTGCCTGAATCGACGGGATCAAGCGACGCAGGAGTTTCCCGTATGGCCACGCGAAGGGTTCCGCCGTAACGCGGACGCGTGCTGGCCGGCGCAGCCGTCGCCATGAGCATGGAAAAACTAGCGACCGCAATCAACAGTAAGCCGCAAGGCTTCATATCTCCCCGTTTCCAGATTGTGTACAACCGCCACGGCGCTGGCTCCGCCGGATTCCGTCCACAAGGCAGTGATGGCGCCATTCAGTTCGAGACCCGGGCTCACGGGCACCAGTTCGCGGCCAACCACTTCAAACGCTTGCGTCGAGTCGCGGCGGCCGTCGCCATTTCCCGCAGCCACAATTTGCCAACTCGATCCGCAGCCGCTGCGAACGGTGGCGATGTCGCTGCCCCAAGCCAGTTTGTCGATTACCTGGTCGGTTACACCGTCGAGCAGGTGCACCGGCCCATCCACCGCGACCAGCAGCCACCACGCACTTTGATCCCTCGGTGCTGACGCTGCGGAATAAAATGCTGGCGCCCCCGTCAATTTTCCTACGGCTGGAGAGAGTGCGCCGATGAAGTAATTGCGCGCTGGAGTGAAAGTGGCATTCAGGGCAGGGAAATCCGATCCAAGCGGCCACGGTTCGTCACTCTCGTTGCAAGTCATCGCCGACGTCGAACTCGCAGAACTCCGGCAATGGACACCCGGCAGATAAACTTCCAGAAGGCGATCTTTATCTTTTCCGAGAATCAGTCTTCCCCGCAGATCGCGCGGCCACGGGTGTAAATGAACGATCGGGTGCGATTGTTCCAGTTGCCAACGTCCATCCTGCGAGTGGTACACTGCCAGGCCATTCGCGTCCAGCACCAGCATGCGTGCCGGATTGCCGTCGACGACTGCCAGATCCAGAATGCGTTCTGGCTGCGACCACAAGGACGTTTTGTGCAGAACCATCGCGGTCGCTTGCGGTTCCACGGGCAGA
Source organism: Terriglobia bacterium (assembly GCA_963795245.1). GTDB lineage: Bacteria > Acidobacteriota > Terriglobia > Terriglobales > Acidobacteriaceae > JAIQFF01. Next base: position 869,361 of record CAWCHA010000005.1, read on the forward strand.
GGAGCAATCCGGGGCAGTGAAACCATGGCCACCGAAGGTGGATTCGCACCCTGGCGAACTTCTGCGATCCACAGATAGCTATGAAGATTCTCAGACAGTGACACCCGCAGGTTGACCGACGCCTGGTCCGCGCCAACGAAACGTACCCCCAGAACCGCGAGTTGAGTAAGAAGGTTGCGCCGGATGTCGTCCGTGACGGCCGCACTGAGCGACGACCGGTTGACCACGTCCACAGTCATCGTCTTCGGCCCCGAAGCTGAGACAATTTTTCCGGCCAGTTGCTCTTCCGCTCCAGCGAGGTTCTGCGCCATGCCGGACACACAAAGCAAAAGAACAACAATAATGACCAGCGGCACCAGACGCGAAGTTAGAGACAGGCACATGCGTGGGATATTGAAACCGGATGCGCGAATTATATGCTGGAGCGTCATCGGCCACGTGGGGACAACCGCTCTCGGTTGTCCGCTCGAGCGAAGGTCGACTGAGGTTGTACGGCAATCTTGGAACCGGACAACCGAGGGCGGTTGTCCCCACGTGATCCGTTTGAGCCTAATCGGCGTACCCCACCCGCATAGGGTTATCGCTGAGTTGCCTTTTTATCTCGAAGCGCGCGCCCGGCAAACAGCGGGCAAAGCACTTTGCCAAAGATCAACTCTTCCACCACGATTGCCACCACTAAAGAGAAAGCCAATCCCCCGAACACCGCCACAGTCGTGAATACGAGTTCCACAAATGCCTCCCCGTCGGACAGACAGGATCTAGCGACTGAAAGGCCATTTGTATGTAATTGGATAATAAGTACTTAGGTAGTTACAGGCGTGGTTGCCTGACGACAACGTGTCAAAATTGACACGTTCCAATAGTGTGGGGCGGACACTCATGTCCGCCGCCTTTGAAGGTTGGTCAGCAGCTCAGACAATCGCCGATGTGGTTACCAGTCTAGAATTTCCGCTCGGCCGAGGCTGAACACAAAGACGTCGCCAGATCTCCAACCTGTGGCCGGACTGCCTGCGGCTGGACCGAATCTGCCCGCGACTCCCGTCCAATCTCCTGACGCAAAGCGCTGAGCAGCGCGTCCACAATGGTCTTGATGGATTGCGGAGTTTCAGTCAGAAGTCTCTCCACGCTCTCGCGATGAACCGAGAGTTCTCCGATTCGGCGGGCGCCGCTGAGATCAACCAGGGAGTTGGGACGGGAAATGTGTCTCCACGCCGCCGCCCCCAGGGCGGTTCGGGCGAACGGGTAGTCGAGCCTTCCCGTTGTCATCCAGGAAATTGCCAGTTGCTCCGCATGATCGAGACCGCACGCGACCTGCACACCCTCGCGGGATGCCACTTTTTCATTCCAATGCAGAATCGTAAGCTTGTCTTCCCACGAGTTTTCTGCGAACAGGAAGCGCGGCTCATTGCCCGATTGCTCTTCGCCGCAGATCGCGCATCGCGAAGTTCTGGAGAGATTCATAGGGCTCCTTTCAAAACTGCGCGGTCGCTCTTCGTTGCCGGCTGCACATGCGTCAGATGTAAGGCGGAAGGAATGGCGTTCCTGACCGGAAGCGGAACTGTCACCATCCCACGGCCGCGTTGAAAGGTCAGGGTGAGGAGCGACGAGCAGTCGTCGCACAGCCAGTACCGCTCCATCCGGCGCGCGCTGCGCTCTTTGCGAAGCGTGGTGCCGCTGAGGTGCGGCGGCACGACCATGTGATCGATCTCGATCAGGAAGAGCTTTCCGCGATCGAGGCTCCGGAAAGCTCTGGCACATTTGGGATTAGCGCATTTGTGAAGCATCGAGGGTCTCCGGGGACGGGATCTTGAACCTGAATGAGCTGGTTGCCATTCATCATGCACGCAACCTGCCGCAAGTTAAACATGAGGGATATAGCGTAACTGGCTGATTAATCTGCTTCCAATCGCCAATGAGATCCGGGTGCTGCCGATTCAGGGTCATCCGTGCCGATATTGCGTCACACTTCGCTCAAGCGATTCGTCCGGATTGCCCACCCCCGAACCCGAGAGTAATATTGGCCAACGGCGGCCCGGCAAGGATGTCTCCATCCCCAAACGCTGTTTTTCTTAACGGACACTTTTATGGCGGAGCGTCAGCCATCTCTGGCGAGTTCGACCCAGCCACAAGATTCCCTGTGTGGCAGTGTTGTCGGGCGCTTCCGTATCGGCGACAGGCTAGGTCAGGGCGGGATGGGAGAGGTCTATCGCGCCGAAGACACCAAGCTGAAACGCACTGTCGCTCTCAAGCGTCTCGCCCCTTCACTGCGCGCTGACTCTCTTTATCGCCATCGCTTTCTGGAGGAGGCTGAACGCGCCTCCCGCTTCGGTGACGCTCACGTCGCCGCGGTTTACGATGTGCTTGAAGAACACGGCGAGATCTTTCTCATCCTCGAATATGTCGAAGGGGAGAACCTGCGCCAGCGCCTGCGGCAGCCGCTTTCGCTGGATGAGTTTTTCGCCATCGCCACTCAGTGCGCGGAGGCTCTGGTTTCGGCGCACAGGCAAGGCATCGTTCACTGCGACATCAAGCCGGAAAACATCATGCTGACGCCCACCGGCAACGTAAAAATTCTGGATTTCGGTGTCGCCAAGCACTTACCTCGTTCCGACCAGAGCTCGACCGTGGATCGTTCCGGAACTTTCGCCGGCACTCCGGCCTACATGTCTCCCGAGGTGTTGCTGGAGCAGGCGCCGGACGGCCGCGCCGACATTTTTTCTCTGGGCGTTGTCTTCTACGAAGTGCTGACCGGGCAGCACCCTTTTATGGCGGGAAGTTTCGTCGCGACGACTGACCGTATCCGCGGCGAAACTCCGGCTTCCATCCGAATTTTCAATCGCACCGTCTCCGCTGATTTGGAAGCGCTGGTCAACAAGGCGATGGCGAAAGATCCAGCGCACCGTTACGCCAGCGCGCAGGATTTGCTGGACGCGCTGCACCAGGTTCGCAGTGGCTTGACCACTTCAGGGCTGGCGCAGGTTGTGCCGCAACGCGCTGAGGGCCGTCCGAAAAAACGGCTCTGGCCGTGGGCCGCAGGCTTCGTCGCGGCTGCATTGCTTGCCGGAGTTCTCTATTGGCAGTCCAAATCGGCTCGCCGGACCGACCAGCTAAGCGGCTTTTCTACGCCAGTACAACTGGCGGTTCTACCCTTTGCCCCGATGGCGGACGACTCAAGCAGCCGTGCCTTCTGTAACGGCCTGACTGAAACGGTTACCGCCAAGCTTACGCAGTTGACCGATAACTATCCTCTGCAAGTGGTTCCCATCAGCGAAGTACGCGCCGAAGGAGTATCCAGTGTCGAGCAGGCCCGAAAGAACTTCGGCGTCGGCCTGGTGCTGGAAGGAAGCCTGCACAACTCCGGCAGCAAGGTGCGCGTGACGTACACCTTGGTGGATGCGAAAACCAATCGCCAGCTCCACGCCGAAACCGTTGACGCCGACGTCAGCGATGCCTTCGCCGTGGAAGACCGCGTCGTCGATGGCACCCTGCACATGCTGGGGTTGGCGATCAGGAGCGACGACCGCGTCGTGCTGGCTGCGCACGGAACCGGAGATCCATCGGCTTACGACCAATATCTACGAGGCCGGGGATACTTGCTCGATTATCACAAGCACGAGAACATCGACAGCGCCATTTCCGCCTTCAATCAGGCCCTTACCCTTGACCCGAGATATGCCGAAGCCTACGCCGCGCTGGGCAAAGCCTACAGGTTGGGCTACGACGAAGGACAGGGAAGCAGCGAGTGGATGGAGAAGGCAAGATCCGCCTGCGATCAGGCTGTGAGCCTGTCGCCGAATCTTGCTGAAGGTTACACCTGCCTGGGGTATGTCTACCGCACAACCGGGCAGTACGAGAAAGCAGTTGCTCAGTTCCAGAAGGCCACGACGCTTGATTCCACCAGCGACGAGACCTTTCGCGGGCTGGCCGACGTCTACCAGAAGTTGAACAAGCCCGCAGAGGCCGAAGCCACATTCCGCAAAGCTATTAGTCTGCGGCCGCAATATTGGGCCGGCTACAGTTGGCTGGGTGTCTTTTACTGGGAGCAATCACGGTATGAGGATGCCGCAAAAATGTTTCAGGAAGTCATTACCCTCGCGCCGGATAATTCTCGCGGCTATTCCGATCTCGGGGCCATGTATGTCCTGCTGGGACGATATCCGCAGGCCATCGAAGTCTTGCAGAAGTCCTTGTCCATCCGTCCCACGGTCGAAGTCTATGACAACCTGGGCAACGCTTATTTCCTTATGCGGAAGTACGACGAAGCTGCGCGCAATTTCGAAGAAGGCTTAAAGTTCGAAAAAACCAGTTGGCTTAGCTGGGGCAATCTGGGAGACGCGTACTACCTCGTTCCGGATAAGCGGCAGCAAGCCACGGATGCCTACCGTGAGGCGATACGATTGGCCGATGAGGAGCTGCGGGTGAACCCGCGTGACAGTCGCATCTGGGCGTTCCGGGCGACCTATCTCGCCATGATCGACAAGAAGCAGGATGCGCTGTCCTCTCTCCAGAAAGCAGAGTCGTTCGCGCCGGCAAATCCCAAAGTGGAGTTTCGGGGCGCCCTGGTCTACAACCATTTTGGAGACCAGGATCGCACTATCCAATGGCTGCGAAAAGCTTTAGCCGCCGGTCTGCCGGCAAGCCAGATCAGCACTGCCCCCGATTTCGATCATTTGCACGAAGACCCCGCATTTCAGGCTATACTACGCGGCGCTAAGCAGTAAGGGGACTTAGACACCTGTTCGCGCAATGGAGGTAACCATGCCCGTACGAAGAGAACCAGCTTCGGTCCGAGTGAACATTTACACCGAGTGCGATGTAGATTGCGAAGCCGTCAACGTAAGCATTGAAGCCGGAGACCAAGTCGTATGGCACTCGACTGGCGACGGCTTTGTAGTCAAGTTCGAGGAAGGCAGTTCGCCATTTGGTCGATGCTATTTTGAGGTTCCAGCAGGAGGTCAGATTGGCTCTGGACGTGTCGAGCCCGGCACACCATGCGCCACTTTTCACTACACGATTCAGAGCCGGGTGAATTTGGCGATGAGCGCGGATCCGGACGTAAACGTAAAACGCTGAGCGAACTCGGAGACGATGCGATTCTCTCCGAGGCGAGGGCCGACCCCGCGGCCCTGCGATGCAAACGCTCCGGGTGTGTCCTGTGCACTTCCCCTCACTCGCCCATGACCTTGACTATGACTCGCTTGTCCCGCTGGCCGTCGAATTCGGCGTAAAAGATTCGCTGCCAGGTTCCCAGATCAAGTTTGCCCGCCGTGATGGGCACGATGACTTCGTGATGGATCAGCAGCGCCTTCAGATGGGAATCGCCGTTGTCTTCCCCAGTGTCGTGATGCTTGTAATCCTTGCGGAACGGCGCCAGCGTTTCTAGCCATTGATCGATATCTTCAATCAATCCGCTCTCGTTGTCATTCACGTAGACGCCGGATGTGATATGCATGGCTGAAACCAGGACCATGCCTTCCTGGACTCCGCTCTTGCTGACAATCTGTTCCACCTGTGGCGTGATGTGCACGTAAGCGCGATGCGAGCGAGTGTGAAACTTCAGGTATTCCGTCGAACACTTCATAATTCGTCCCCTCGAATAATTTATGAAACCGTTCCAGTTTCGCAGATAATGCTTTGGAAATCAGTTTCCCGGAGGTTGGGTGGAGAGTTCTGACGCCGAACTGCAAGAACTTCGCCGGTTGTTGGCCGAACTTACGGCAAGGGTTTTTCGGCTCGAGCACGCATTGCGTTTGCAACCCGGTATAGCGGTCCAGGCTCCTGCCTCTCCTAACGCAACCGCACGCACGGCAGAATTAGAATTAGATTCCAAGCCCGATCCTCCGGTCCCGGTCGCTCCGCCGCTCTCGCCGCCGCCTCAGGCCTCTGTCGGCAAGCAGGCGGGCCCGGACCTCGAATCCCGCATCGGCTCGCACTGGCTGAACCGGATCGGCATCACGGCCGTGCTGATCGGTGTTTCCTACTTTCTGAAATTCGCTTTCGACAACAACTGGATCGGGCCCTCCGGACGAGTTGCCATCGGACTGCTGGCCGGGATCGCCGTCATGGCCTGGAGTGAAACCTTTCGCCGCCGCGGTTATCGCGTCTTTTCTCATTCCCTGAAGGCGGTTGGCATCGGCGTCCTTTACCTCTCGCTGTACGCAGCATTTCAGGTCTATAACCTGGTGCCCGGCAGCGTCGCCTTCACCATGATGCTTGCGGTGACTGCCGCCACAGCCGTGATGGCCTGGACCCAGGACGCGGAAATCCTGGCGGCATTTGCCCTGATTGGTGGCTTCAGCACGCCGTTTTTACTCTCCACCGGGCAGAACCGCGAAGTCGCGCTCTTCGCTTACGTCGCCATACTGGATCTGGGTGCTCTCGCGCTGCTTGTCCTGAAACCGTGGCGCCGCCTGCTGGTCCTCAGTTATGTGGGCACGCTGTCGCTTTACGTCGGCTGGTACGCGAGTTTCTACGATCTTGCGCAACTACGCATGACTGTAGGTTTCGCCACACTGTTCTTCGCCATCTTCGCCTTGGCCCCGATGGTGGCTCGTCCGGCCGAGAAGGGAAGATGGTCTGACGTCGTCCCGCCGCTGATCGCTGTGGTGAATGCCGCCGGATATTTTCTCCAGATCTATGTAATGTTCGAGGAAATCGGCACCAGGGACACGGCATGGTTCGCTTTGGCCCTGGCCGCTCTCTATGTATTCCTCAGTCGCAATGTCTCGCGTCCGGGCAGCCAGTGTGCAGACGGCGAAAACCATCGACCTGCTACACCTGGCGCTAGCCATCGGTTTCATCACGATCGCCATCCCCATTCGCCTCGACGCACACTGGGTCACCATAGGATGGTTCGTCGAAGCGGCCATGTTGCTGTGGGTGGCCGACCGAATTCACTCCGAGCTGCTCAATGCTTTTGTGATCGGCGCGCTTGCCCTCGGCGTAGGCCGCTTGCTTCTGATCGACAATTTCTTTATCACCACTCCGATCTTTAACACGCGAATGGCAACATACGCGACGGCTATCGCAGTACTGGGCGCGGTGGCATGGTTTGGCATCCGCCGGAAGGATGCAGCCGGACGCACCACCGCGATGATTTGTGTAGTCGCACTGAATGCGCTCGCGCTGACGGCGCTGAGCCGCGAAGTGGCCGACTATTACTCGCAGGAGTTGAGCCATCTTCGTCTTCAAGGACAATGGAATTCACCCGCCTGGACAAACTGGCACCACGCGAAAATTGCCCGCGACTTCACCTACTCGGCGCTGTGGATGTCCTACGGAGCGATGCTGATGGTGGTCGGGTTCTGGCGGCGTTCGGCATTCGTGCGCTGGCAAGCGCTGGCGTTGATCGCCTTCACCATCGGCAAAGTCTTCCTTTACGACGTTTCGGAACTGGACCGCGGATACCGCATTGTGAGTTTTATTGTACTGGGGGTTTTGCTCCTGACCATTTCGTTCGCCTATCAACGGGACTGGCTCAAGCTCTCCAGCCATGCTGCCCCGTGAGCTCGCGATGTGAATCGGGAAGGGCACGAGTCGCGCCCTTCCCTTACCGCATCGACTCTTCGACTTCAGAAATCCAGTCAGGCCTCTTCAACACTTCACGCGGCTTGGGCCCGTCCGCTGCGCCTACAATGCCGTCGCGCTCCATGAGATCAATCAAGTGGGCAGCCCTGCCGTAGCCGATTCGTAGCCGGCGTTGCAGCAGGGAAGTCGAGGCTTTGCCGAACTCGATCACCAAACGAACCGCGTCGTTGTAGAGAGGATCGTTTTCCTCTTCACCCACTTCGCTGGAAGATCCGCCTTCGCCCGGCCCACGTTCGTCTTTCGGAGCCTGCAGGAATTTCTCTTCGTACTCGGCCAGACCTTGGGCCCGCCAGAACTCGACCACTGCGGCGATTTCTTTCTCGGTCACAAATGGCGCGTGCAATCGGTGCAGCCGCGACGATCCGGAGGGCAGATACAGCATGTCGCCCTTACCCAGCAGGGCCTCCGCGCCGTTCGCATCAAGAATGGTCCGCGAGTCCACTTTCGTGGCGACGCGGAATGAAATGCGGGCAGGGAAGTTGGCCTTGATCAAGCCGGTGATGACATCCACCGACGGCCGTTGTGTGGCCAGCACCAGGTGAATTCCTACCGCGCGGGCCATCTGCGCCAGCCGGGTAACGGATTCTTCCACATTGCCCGAGTCCAGCATCATCAGGTCGGCCAACTCGTCGATGATGATGACGATGTAAGGCAGTGGCCGGTCTTCGGAATCGTCGCCAAACAGGCTGCGCGTACTCTCGTCGTCGAACAGCTTGTTGTACTGCTCCATGTTGCGCACGCCTTTTTCAGCCAGCAGTTTCAGGCGGCGTTCCATCTCGCGTACGGCGTTGCGCAGTGCATTGGCCGCGAGCTTCGGCTCAGTAATGATCGGCGTGAACAAATGCGGCACGCCTTCGTAATTGCCCAACTCCAGGCGCTTCGGATCGACCAGGATCAGCCGCACCTGATCGGGCGTGGCCTTGTACAGGATGGACATGATCATGGCGTTGATGGCCACGCTCTTGCCCGCGCCGGTCGAGCCCGCGATCAGCAGGTGAGGCATGCCCGCGAGATCGGCGGTGACGATGCGTCCGTTGATGTCCTTGCCCAGCGCCAGCGTCAGTTTCGACTTGGTGCCGATGAATTCTGGAGACTCGATGTTCTCGCGCAGCCAGATGATTTCGCGCTCGCGGTTCGGCACCTGAATCCCGACCGTCGACTTGCCGGCCATGCGCTCGACCAGAATGCTCTCGGCTTTGAGCGCCAGGCACAGGTCATCGGTGAGATTGGTAATGCGGCTGTATTTGATTCCCGCCTCAGGCTTGAATTCAAAAGTCGTGACCACCGGTCCGGGATTGATCTGCGTCACCTGCCCGTGGACATCGAACTCCGAATATTTTTCCGTCAACACCTGCGCCAGCAGCTTCAATTCGTCGGCATCGATGGCCTGTTGCCCGTCCGGACGATTGCAACAGACTGCTCGGCGGCAATTTGAAACCGCCAGCCGCGATGCGCGGCAGGTTGTCTTTGGCTTGGCTCCGGTGTCGGCCCGCTCGGTAACTTCAACATCCGGAATAACAGCCGCAGAGCAATTCGTGACGCGGCCACCGCTTGTCGCCGATCCTCTTGCGAACGATCTTCTTGTGAACGATTTTCTTGCGAACGATCTTCGCCGCGCTCAGCAATATTCATGCGGTCGATGCCGGTCACTCGCGCGGGCTCATAAGCCGGAGAATGCGTCGCAGCCGGACGCGCAGGAACCAGCTGAGCCGTAATGGTCGGACGAGTCGCCCGGCGCTTTTCCAGCTCTTTCTGCATCTTCTTCTTCGCCCTGCCATCCTGCCAGTCTTTGTAACGATTCCAGAGCGCCACCACAAAGGCGAAACGCGTCGGAGCCCAGAGTTGAAGGGCGGAGAACGAAAACGCAGTCGTCAGATAAAGCGCAACCGCCAAAACCGTAGCGCACACAATATAGGCGCCAGCCAGATTCAAGTAATGGATGAGGACATCGCCGACGATGCGTCCAGCCAGCCCTTCCATGGGAATCACGCCCACCCAGCGCACGTGTCCGGGCATCAAGCGCCAGAAGCGCGGGGACAAACATCAGCAGCCACAGCCGCTCCCAGGGATTTCGCAACCGGCGAAACGATCTTGCGCGAGCGAAACCAGCGCGAGCCCAGCGCTGCCAGAAACACCGGAATCAGAAATGCTCCAATCCCCAGACCTTGCAGCAGCAGGTCGGAAACAATCGCACCCACAAGGCCCACCCAGTTGCGGGCGGACTGCGAGCCGGTCAGCACCGAGGCGCTGTTGAAAGAAGGATCAAGCGGAGAATAGGAGGCCAGGGCCAGGAATAAAAGCAGTCCCGAGACGCAGAGCACGAATCCGATCAGCTCATTGAGCCGCCGGTTGTTCGTGGGAGCGAAAATCTGTGAGAAAAACTTCATGAGTGGCGTTCGTGCAAGACCCGAGTGCCAGAGCCCAGACAATTATGACAAGAGTAGACCGGCTCAACAATGCCGGAATTCATCGGCAGTGTCGAGTTAGTTTCCTCCGGTGGCTTCAAAATGTGGGCGCGAGCGCCCTCGCTCGTGCGGCAGCGGCAAGATCCGTAACGTTCGTCAAAGCACCCGCCCAGCAAAGCTTGGACGCGGCACCGGTGTTTAGCCCACCAGCCTCGCCGCAAACGCCAGCACCAGAATTCCGACCACAATCCGATACACCGCAAACGGCGCGAACCCGTGCTTCCGTACCCAGGCAATGAACCAGGCCACCGCCGCATAGGCGACCAGGAATGAAACCACGAAGCCAATCGCCAGCACCACCCAGCCGTGAGAATCAATCTGCGCCACTCCAATGGGGTTCGCGCCTTTGCCGCGAAGCGACTTCAGCAAATCGTAGCCGGTCGCGGCCACCATGGTCGGAATGGAAAGAAAAAACGAAAACTCCAGCGCCGAAGCCCGCGACATTCCCGCCAGTTGCCCGGCGGCGATTGTCGACATCGACCGCGACGTCCCGGGAAACACCGCCGACAGAATCTGGCATGCCCCAATCCAGATGCGCCTGGCCCAGGCTCATGGCTTCCATTTTCCAGGTATGAATCCGGCTTCCGGAAGCGGAAGGTCCGGCGGCTTCCGCCGATGCATTCATGGCGTCGACAATCCACATCACCACGCCGCCGACCAGCAGCGACATTCCCATGATGTACAGGCTCTCAAGATGTTTGCCGATGATCTTGGTCAAAAGAAACGCCGGAAGAGCGGTTGTCACAAAAGCAACCGCGGTCAATCCCAGAGGATGGGTCACTGCCGTACGGTCGCCGCTCTCTCCATGCGGAAAGGTTGAAAGAAATTTCGCAATCCGCTCCCGGAAATAGACCGGCAGGCAAAGAATCGCACCCAGCTGAATCACAATGGTGTACATCTTCCAATAGCCGTCGGACAAGCTGATGTGGAAGAGCGCCTCAGCAATCCGCAGGTGCGCGGTTGAACTGACGGGCAGAAATTCCGTGAGTCCCTCGATGATTCCCAACAATACGGACAGCAGGTAATCGTTCAAGCTTCCTCCAAACAGGTGGAGAAAGTATTACAGAAAATCAGATTCAACGAGTTGAAACTTCGTGGACTCATTCACTGGGTCACGTTTCCGTAAGTCGGGATGCCTTGATCAATCAAATACAGCAGTCGCTGGGCGCGCGATGACCAGTCTTCGGAGGCGGTTTGCGACGACGCTTTCTGGGCCAGGGCGATGGCTTTGGCGCGCGCTTCGTCGGACTTCTTCGGCTCATCTTCCGTCTTGTAAATCTCGATCAGCGCCGACAAGCGCCAGGCGGCGTCGTATAACGCCTCGGCTGCCGCCGGAGACTGGGAATGCTCCGTGGCATATTTCTCGTACATCTCCGATTCTTTTGCCGGACACTTTGAACTGCCTTGCCAGTCGCCGCACAGCTTGTTGTCGATCAAATGAAAAGCGGCCAGGTCTGCCCACTTGGACCCAGGAAATTTCTTGATGACCTCTTTCATGTATTTCTCTTCCATGCCTTCGCGCAGGTAAGACTCACGTTCGCGGGCAGACGGGCGCGACGACACATCCGCTTTCTCCAGCTGCCAGCGAATATCGGCGGAGCGGTACATTGCCTCCCCCGCCAACGGTGAAGTAGGAAAATAGTCGGCAACGGAGTAATAGAGCCGCATTGCGTCCTGGGCCGCGCCGTTCCGCCCATGTCGGCGGCTGGCCTGATCTTCTGAATCGACAGCCTCGCCGAACAATACTTTGTCGCCGTTCGGAGTCGAGGCCCGAACCACACCTTTGTCGAGCACCCACCCGGTTATCGTTCGTTCTTCCGTCAGATTGGCTTGGACGTGCACCCACTCGCGGCTGGTTTCGAGAACAATGATTTCGCGTCCACGATCTATTTCCGCCAGCTTCGCCGAACCTGTATCGGGCGAGAGGTAGATCTGTGCGACCCGCACCACAGCCCCACGCTCATAGCTGGCAGCGCCGGCAGGAGATGCCAACGCAAGCAGAAAGCCGATCGCCAGAAGCGCTTTGGAAAATGTAGCGCCGGCGTCCCGCCGGCTGTCGCGAAGGCGTCCCGCCCTCGCACTCGAGACCCTTCGCGCTGTTTCAAGTTTCCTGTCACCCCGCGCGAGGTCGCCCATTCGCTCGCGAATGTGCAGCGGAGCCGCGGGACCCCTATTCCCGGGAATCCATCGCTGCCATAGAGGTTCTTCGAATGCGTAACTGTTTCGCGAGGCGAAGCAGCCACTTTGCTCGGGATGACCAAGGGATCGTCCAGACGTCACACTTTCTCCCTCCGCAGCTCCGCCAGCATGCCGGCCTCAATATTTCCGCCACTGATCACCGCGACGTTCACCATTGTTTTTGGCAACTCGCCCCGATGGAACAGGAACGCAGCCATTGCCACCGCCCCGCTGGGCTCAGCCAACGTCTTGGGATCCACCGCAAGCATCCGCGTAGCTCGTCGGATTTCATCCTCACTCACGGTCACGATATCGTCCACATAGCGACGGATGTGTTCAAAGTTGAGTACCCCGATGCTCTGGGTGCGCAAACCGTCCGCCAGAGTGCGCGTTGCTTCCTGCGCCGAGGAATGCACAATCTTTCCGGACCGCAGACTGGCCTGCGCGTCAGCCGCCAGTTCAGGCTCCGCGCCAATCACCTTCACGGACGGCTTGCTGAGCTTGATCGCGGCCGCGATCCCGCTAAGCATTCCGCCTCCGCCGACTGGCGCAATCACGGTCCCGACTTCCGGCAGGTCTTCCAGAATTTCCAGTCCCATCGTGCCCTGGCCCGCGATGATCATTTCGTCGTCGTAAGGAGGCACGATCGCGTATCCATGCAGCGCAGCCAATTCTTCCGCTTTGGCTTGCCGCTCTGAACTCGACGGGCCCACCAGTATGATCTCAGCGCCCAGTGCAAGGGTTGCCTCGCGTTTGACCGCAGGCGCGTTTCCCGGCATCACAATGACAGCTTTCAGCCCCATGGCCCGCGCCGCGTAAGCCACGCCCTGCGCATGATTTCCGCTGGAGTAGGTGATGACGCCGCGTTTACGATCGTTTTCCGGAAGTGAAGCGACCTTGTTGTAAGCGCCGCGCAGTTTGAACGATCCGATGGGCTGCAGGTTTTCAGGCTTGAGATAAAGCTGGCGACCGTCGTGAAGGTCGGCTGATTCGTGGAGATGCGACGGAATCAGCTGGGTGCGAACCGCAACCCCGCGCAGGCGAGATTGCGCGTCGCGAATGTCACTGAGATTGACGATGGGAGTCCTCGTTATCATCCTGAGCGAAGCGCAAACTTCGCTCGGCGAAAATTATGCGCAATCTAAGGACCCCTACCGAAGTCGGTGATGCCGGGAGTAGGGGGGCCTTCGACTCCGCGCGAACTTCGCTACGCAAAGTTGAACTCCGCTCAGCATGACACTAGATTTCCAGAATCACCGGCATCACGAGCGGCCGCTTCTGGGTTTGCTTCGAAATATAGCGCTTCAAATCGGTCCGAATTTTTTCCTTGATCACACCGTAGTCGCTTTTTTCTTCCGCGCTCGAAATCTCCAGCGTTTGCATCACAATCTGTCGCGCCCCATCGACGAAGCCGTCTTCTCCCGGCGAGAATCCGCGAGTCACGATCTCAGGAGAACTTTCGACCTTCCCCGTCAGCTTGTTGATGGCGATAATCGGCAGCACGATGCCGTCTTCGCTCAAGTGACGCCGATCTTTGACGATCAGGTCTTCCACGACGTCGGTGCGCGATCCGGAGTCGATGCATACCCGGCCCACATTCACGCGTCCAGCCTTGCGCGCTCCCAGTTCGTCGAACTCCAGAATGTCGCCGCTCTCTATCAGCATCACGCTGCCGACCGAGCCCTTCATCGCCGCTGCCATCTCTGCGTGCAGCTTCAGTTGCCGGTACTCGCCGTGAATAGGAATGAAATACTTTGGCTTCACCAGGTTGATGATCAGTTTCAGTTCTTCCTGGCTGGCGTGTCCGCTGACGTGCACCGGTGGCGATGACCCGTCGTCGTAAATCACGTGCGCCTCACGCCGGAAAAGGTGATCGATCATGCGATAGATGGCTTTCTCGTTGCCCGGAATGATCCGCGACGAGAGCATGACGGTGTCGCCCTTTTCGATTTTGGCGTGCTTGTGATTGTCGACCGCGGCGCGGGAGAGCGCCGACATGGGCTCGCCCTGGGTGCCGCTGATCATCACACAGACTTTTTCCGGCGGAAAGTTTTTCATTTCGCCGGGATGAATCAACAAACCTTCGGGGATCTCGATGTAACCCAGATCTTCCGCAATCTCCGCGGAATTATTCATCGAACGCCCGGCAAACGCCACCTTGCGCCCGTGCTGCCACGCCATCTCCACTGCCAGCTTGATGCGATGGATGGAAGACGAAAAACACGAGATGAACAATCGCCGCTTGGTGTGCGCAAATACTTCGTCAAACTTTCGGCGCACTGCGCGCTCACTCGGCGTGTAACCCTGGCGCTCCACGTTGGTCGAATCCTGAAACAGCGCCAGCACTCCGGTCTTGCCATATTCGGCAAAGGCGTGGAGATCGAACAACCGGTTGTCGGTGGGCGTGGGGTCCACTTTGAAATCGCCGGTATGAATAATCACGCCCAGAGGTGTGTGGATGGCCAGCGCCACGCAATCTACCAGGCTGTGCGTGACCTGAATCGGATTGACTGTGAAGGGTCCGATCTTGAAACTCTCGCCGGGCCTTATCTCATGCAGATCGGCGTCATCGAGCAATCCATGCTCGTCCAGTTTGTCTTCCACGTAAGCCAGGGTGAATTCGGTGCCCCAGACCGGCACATTCAGTTCGCTGAGAATCCAGGGCAGCGCGCCAATGTGGTCTTCGTGGCCATGAGTAAGAACGATGCCTTTTACCTTCTGGCGGTTCTCGGTCAGGTAGGAGATATCGGGAACAACAATGTCGACGCCCAGCAGTTCGGCCTCGGGAAACATCAGGCCGCCGTCGATGACGATAATGTCGTCACCCCAGCGAACGGCCATGCAGTTCATTCCGAACTCGCCCAGGCCTCCGAGGGGTACGATGTGCAATTTTCCAGTTGGCATGCGGTGCATTGATCGTAGCACAAGCAACTATGTGGGGCGGGCGCCCTCGCCCGCCTGAACGCCAGCAGAGCTATATTTGTGGGAGTATCAAAGGAACTGGGTATTCACTACTGTTCGAAATAATTCCAGCCATCCAATGATCGACACGTTCGCGGGCGAGGACGCTCGCGCCCACATCCACCGCAATCTTCCCTCCAGCCTCTATCTGCGATAAGGTTGAATTACATGGTTGAACAGGAGCGCAAGACATGGCTGCGGCGGCGGGTGGAAGACGGCTTGCGCCGCGGTTTTCATCGCGGCTATGAAACCGTCAAAGTCGATCCCGACAAGTTCTTGCTGCAGGTTCGCGCCGCCTACGGACTTCCCATCACCAATTTTCAAGGCGTCTATTCCGTTGACGTCGAGCACCTCGACGACCTGGCGCACCGCGTCATTCGTAGCGGCATGAAAGTGGCCGCCGCCCAGGGCGCCGGATTCGGACTCGGCGGCCTGATGACCATCATTCCAGACATGGGAATCCTGTCGGCCGTGACTTTGCGCACCATTCAGAAGCTCAGCCTGATCTATGGTTTCGAATTCAACACCGAAGAAGAAACCGCGGACCTATGGATCGCCGCCGCCACCGCCGCCGGCGTCGATATCAGTCGCGAGTTGCTGGAGAAAGAAGTAATCGGCCGGTTCGTGCCGCGAGTCATCCAGCGCATAGCTGCGCAGGCCAGCCGGGAGGTGGTCGAAAAATGGGCGGGACGAATCGTCCCACTTGCCAGTTCCATCATTGGTGCGGGCTTGAACTACTACTTCGTACGCGCCTGGGGAGAACGCGCCCGCTCGCACTTCCGAAAACGCCACATGGAGATTCGCAGCCGGAGAGCTGACGAAAAACTGCCCGGAGTGACCAACAGGCCAAAGGCCTTACCCTCGTAAGAATTTCTTTGCGACCTTCGCGGACATCTTTGCGTACTTTGCGGTAAAAGCTTTTGACCGCGAAGAACTCCGCAAAGTTGCGAAGAAAAACGAACCCAGCAAATCGAAAAATGAACCCAGCGAATCTTTAACTCCGAATCGGGTGAAGGCTTAACGCAACCATTCTTCCAACTCAATCCCCCGATCCGTTTTTTCGTCGCGGTACTTCACAATGACAGGCGTGTAAAGCGAAAGATTCCACTCCGCTGCGTGACCTCTTTGAACCGCCCGCGATCCTGGTACGACCACAGCGTTCTCCGGCACTTCCAGAGGCTTTTCGGCGGTCGCCTTGTAAACCTCGCCGCGCACAATGTCGTAGATTGGCGTGGACCGGGTCAGGATCGTGCCCGCTCCCAGCACCGCGCGGCTCCGCACCAGCGTGCCTTCATAGACGCCGCAATTACCGCCCACCAGCACGTCATCTTCGATGATGACCGGCGCCGCATTGATGGGCTCGAGCACTCCGCCAATCTGTGCCGCTGCGCTCAGATGCACCCGCTTCCCGATCTGCGCGCAGGAACCAACCAGCGCGTGCGAATCCACCATGGTGCCTTCGTCCACGTATGCGCCGACGTTGATGAACATGGGAGGCATGCAGATCACCGACGGCGCCACGTAAGCTCCTTCGCGCACCGAAGATCCGCCGGGAACCACGCGCACTCTGTCGGCTACGGCAAACTGCCGCGCGGGAAACGTGTCCTTGTCAACGAAGGAAAGCGAGGCGTCGCCCATCGAACTCAGTTCGCCCAGACGAAAGCCCAGCAGGATGCCCTGTTTTACCCACGCATTTACTTTCCAGGCGCCGTCGACCTTTTCCGCGGCCCGAATCTCGCCTTTGGTCAGTTGTTCGCGAAATTCCAGAAACTTCTTGCGCGCGTCTGGATTCTGTTCCACCTCGCCCAGCGTAGCCAGGCGCTCAATCGCAGCTTGCAGTGAGGGCATGAGAAGGGAAGTATAGAAGACTAGATCTGAGATCTGAAATCAAATGCACTTGCACTCGCTCCGAATCAGCACGCCTGCCATATGCTGCGAAGCCTCGCGCGCTTCGGAAAGCGTTGGAAACGGCCCATGCCAGCGCGCATGATTTGCATCGTGGCCCGCGGGACGTCCTTTGCCGTGATTGCACTGGCTGCAAGCAGAGCGATGCAGCACGATCTTATGCGGCCCAGCCAGCCAGTTCTCGTAAACGTAGAAATCGACCGCCTCTGCGACCGGTGCCGCGGGCTTGCTGATCAGCCCGACATCCGCCGCGATCTTCTGCAACTTGGACCGCGTATCCCGACGCATCGGCAGCATGGGCAGCCGGTAGTTCTCTTCAACCCTGCCCATCATTGCCAGCACGGCCTTCACCGGCAGGGGATTCGATTCGATAAAATTCCCCAGCATCAGCGGCAGAAATTTCCGGTGAATGCGTCGGGCGGTTTCCCAGTCATTGCCGAGGGCGGCACGAGTCATTTCCGCCATCTCGCGGGGAATTTCATTGGAAGCAACAGAGATGATGCCAACGCCTCCAAGTGCGATCAGTGGCAGGGTAACGGCGTCGTCGCCTGACAGCACCGCAAAGGTCTCCGGAACGGCGTTGCAGACTTCAGCCATCTGCGTGATATTGCCGCTGGCTTCCTTCACTCCTGCAATGTTTGGAACCTCCGCCAGTCGCGCCAGCGTTCCCGGTTCGATGTTCGCACCCGTCCGCCCTGGGACGTTATAAAGAATGATGGGCTTGTCCACGGCTTCCGCGATGGTGCGAAAGTGCCGGTACTGTCCTTCCTGTGTCGGCTTGTTGTAGTAAGGCGAAGCGGTGAGGATGCCATTGACCCCGGCCAGCGCCGCCAGTTCTTTGGCTTTGTTGACGGCATCCTGCGTCGAATTCGAAGTCGCGCCGCCCATAATGGGCACACGTCCCGCCACTACTTCGACCGTCACATGAATGACCTGCAACCATTCGTCATGCGAAAGTGTCGGCGTTTCCCCAGTGGTGCCGCAGGGAACCAGAAAATCGATTCCCGATTCCACCTGCCACGCGACCAGGTTTCGCAGGGCAGACTCGTCGATGGAGCCATCCTGTCGAAAAGGGGTAACCAAAGCCGTACCGCAGCCACGGAATTGCATGAGATAAAGATACCGCTAATTGGGGTGTGGGAAACTGAAGATGTGGGCGGGCCAGCACGAACCGCGTAGGGCGGGCGCCCCGTCCGCCCAGCCGAGCCAAGCTCGGCTCCTTAGGTCTCTCGCCAAATATCCTTGAAGTCGAAAAATCCCTTTTTCCCCGCAAGCCATTCCGCTGCCCTTACCGCGCCCTCGGCAAATCCGCGCCGCGACTTGGAATCGTGACAGAGATAGATGGTGTCATTCGGCGAATCCAGCACGATCTCATGCATGCCCACAACATCGCCTTCGCGGAAAGAAGTTATTTCGATCTCCTTATCCGAGGCATCGCGGATAATCTTCTGCAACGTCACAGCCGTCCCCGAAGGCGCATCTTTCTTCTGCGCATGATGACGTTCGAAGATTTGTCCCGAATAGTGATGTTGCAGGATTCCCGCCGCCGTCCGCGCCGCCTCAAAAAGCAGGTTGATTCCAATTGAAAAATTCGCGCCATAGAGGAACCCGATGCCCTTGTTCTCGACCATCTGGCGCACTTTCTCCAGATCGTCGTACCAGCCCGTGGTTCCTACGAGCATATCCGTGCCGGCGTTGACGCAGGCCTCGATATTTCCCATCACGGCCTGGGGTGTCGTGAAATCCACAACGACATCGACGCGCTGCAACTTCGCTGCCGTGAGCGCAGACGCGTTTGCATTGTCCGCCGCGCACAGCAACGTGATGTCGTGTCCCCGTTCGCGCCCAATTTCAGCGACCAGAGAGCCGGTTTTACCGCGTCCTAGGATAAGCAAGTGCACAGATAGTTCCTTTAGATCTATGAAGCTTGAGGTTTCACAAAACTCTCTCAGGTGTCATCCTAAGCAGAGTGGCCGCTTCGCTTAGCGAAGCAACCACGCAGTCGAAGGACCCCTGTGTGCTGCACGCCGGCGTGGAATCTCGCCGAACAATTCGCAAGCCAATAGACTGGCGGCGCCCAGGATGACATTGCAATTGCTTCCGGCAATCTCACTTACGCAAATACTTCCGGATCCAAGTCCGAGAAGAATGTCTTGTGCAGCCGGCGGACTACTTCGGTTACGACGTCTTCTTCCACCACAAATGTCAGATTAATCTCCGAAGCGCCCTGCGAAATCATGCGGATTTTGACGTCCGCCAGTTCGCCGAACACCCGTGCCGCAATGCCCGGAGTGTCCCGCAAATTCTCGCCCACCAGGCATACGATTGCCTTGCGGCCTTCGTACTTTACGTCTGCCAGTTTGGCCAAGTCGGCAGCCAGCGGCGGAATCGATTCGTTCGAGTCCACTGTCAAAGATACGCTTACCTCGGACGTGGACACCACATCCACGGCCACGCGATGCCGGTCAAACGCCGCAAAAATCGCGCTGAGAAAGCCATGCGCCAACTGCATGCGGGGCGCGGCCACATCCACGATGGTAATACGCTTTTTTACCGCGATGGCCTTAAAGGAATTCCGGCACTGCGGCGCGCGCGCCGTAATACGCGTGCCTTCACAAGTTGGATTTTGGGAATTCAGAATATAAACCGGGATATTCTTCTGTACCGCGGGAAGCACCGTAGCCGGGTGGAGCACCTTCGCTCCGAAGTACGCCAGCTCCGCGGCTTCATCGAAACTGATGACCTTGATGCGCCGGGCGTCCGGGCTCATGCGCGGGTCGGTCGTCATCATGCCGTCGACATCGGTCCAGATTTCAATGCGTTCGGCTTCCAGCCCAGCGCCAGCGATGGCGGCCGAATAGTCGGATCCGCCGCGTCCGATCGTGGTTGTTATTCCAGCTTTGGAGGCTGCGATGAAACCTCCCATGACCGGTACCTTACCGGCCGCTACCAGCGGCGCAACCTTCGACTGCAAACGCTGGTTGGTTTCCTCGAACTGCGGGACAGCGCGCATGTGGGTACTGTCAGTCACCAGCCAGTCACGGGAATCCACCAGCGTGGATGGCATATCCATCGCCGAGAATGCTGCCGCAACGATTTTGCTGGAAAGAATCTCTCCGAACGCCGAGACATAGTCGGTGGTGCGCGGTGTCAGCTCGCCAACCGCCGCGATGCCGCGCAGCAATTCTTCCAGGGTCTCAAAGTCAGCGCCCAGATCGCCGTGAAACTGTGTGAACAGCGCCGTCCCCAACAGTTCTCCGGCAGTGTTGTAGTGCCGCTCCTGCAAGGCGCGGCAGAGTTTCAGGGCCGTTTTGCGGTCGCCCGCTCCGGCCGCACGAGCCATTGCCAGCAACTGGTCGGTCACCTTGGCCATGGCGCTGACCACCACCACCGGCTTTTGCGCGAGACGCCCTTTGACGATGGCGCCCGCGCGCTCAATCGCCTTGGCATCCTGCACCGAGGTGCCGCCAAACTTCATAACGATCATCGGCAGGAACCCCTTAAACGGGGAGGAACGGAGGCGAGACCGGGAATTAGGTTTAGGGTTGAGCAGCGCTTTAGCGCTGCATTAAAAATTGGTCTCGATAAAGGGGCTTTAGCCCCTGCGGTCCGTAATGATGCGCCTGCGACAGCCCAAGGCGCTGGAATAAAGGCAGCCTTTAATGCAGGACTAAATCCCTGCTCCACCCACCTTATTGGAGATCTGGCGCTCACCCGAGATAGCCCTGCGCCTTCAATAGCTCCGCATTCAGCAGCGCCGCTCCCGCCGCTCCGCGAATCGTATTGTGCGAGAGCACAGTGAACTTCCAGTCCAGCACGCCACATGGACGCAACCGTCCTACCGTGGTCGTCATGCCCTTGCCCGAATCCACATCCAGGCGAGGCTGCGGACGATCGCTCGACGTCAGATATTGCACTGGCTGCTCCGGCGCGCTCGGCAGCTTCATCTCCTGCGGCAGACTGCGAAATTTGCTCCAGATTTCGATGATCTCTTCCGCCTTCGCCTTCGTCTTGAGCTTGACCGAGACTGACTCGGTGTGCCCGTCCTCGACCGCGACCCGATTACACTGCGCGCTCATGCCGAACGAACCCATCACGATCCCGGATCCATTCAGCTTGCCCAGCAGCTTGCGCGTTTCCTCTTCCATCTTTTCTTCTTCGTTGGAGATATAGGGGATCACGTTTCCCAGAATATCGAGCGAAGCTACGCCGGGATATCCCGCGCCGCTCACGGCTTGCATCGTCACAGCCATTACCGTCTCCAAACCGAACGCATCATGCAGCGGCGCCAGTGCGATGACCAGTCCAATCGCCGAGCAATTGGGATTCGTCACGACGAACCCGCCCGACTTCTTGCGCCACGCCTGGCATTCGAGCAGCTTCACATGCTCGATGATTGACTTCCGGAATGACCAGAGGCACATCGCTCTGCATGCGCAGCGCGCTGGAGTTGGTAATCACGGCGCATCCCGCATCAGCGAAGCGTGGCTCCATCTCGGCCGCAATCGAAGAATCGAGTGCGGCAAAAATAACTTTGGGCGCACCCTGTGGCGTAGCTGGCGCAACTTTCATGCCCGCAATCTTGGCGGGAATGGTTGTCTTCAGTTTCCAGCGCGCGGCCTCCGCGTACGGACGGCCTTCGGAACGGTCGGACGCAGCCAGCCACGCCACCTCGAACCAGGGATGGTGCTCCAGCATCTGCACAAAGCGCTGCCCGACAATTCCGGTAGCGCCCAGAATTCCTACAGGGATTTTCGCAGTCATATTAGGTTCCTGAGATTTTACAACAGCGAAACTGTTATCGGACGAGTGTCAATTCCAGGACCACGTGGGCACAACCGCCCTCGGTTGTCCTGGCGGAGCAGAGCTCCGCTGTTTTTAGCGGTAAGCAAGATATGTCGAGCCCTGCTCGACCAGGACAACCGGGGGCGGTTATCCCCACGTGCTTCGTGCTTATTTTCCGGGCAGGATCTCGCTGCCAAACGAATAATCATTCAGCGGGCCAAAGCGCTTCTTCTCGGCATAGAGCCGCCACCGCCGCCACACGATGCGCAGACTGGCCATAATGGGGATGGAAAGATAAATCCCAAGTACCCCGGCGATCTCGCCGCCCGCCAGGACGCCAAAGATGGCCGCCAGCGGATGCAATTCCATGCTCTTGCCCATGACGCGGGGTGAAATCACGTAGTCCTGCACCAGCCGCCAGGCTCCCAGAAAAGCCAGCAGGATGGGCCAGTGCGGATAACTCAATAGCAAGGCGACACCAAAAATCAGTGCCGCTGCTACCAGCGGGCCGACCACCGGAATGAATTCCATCATTCCTCCCGCGGTGCCCAACACCAGCGCATAGGGAACTCGCGTGGCCTCCATGAATGCAATGTAGGCAATGAATGAAAAGGCCGCCAGGGTTAACTGGGCGCGGATAAACTGCGCCAGCATCTGGTTCAGATCGCCCAGCACACCCTCCAGAAATTCGCGTTGCGGACGGGAATGCACGAACGATGTCAGTACTTCGCCGAAAACCCGTCCGTCTTTCAGAAAAAATGCCGCCAGAATCGGCACCACGATGATGAGCCACGCTTGTTTGGCAACATCCGCCACGCGCAGGCCGACGCGCTGGGCCAGGTCCAGCAGGTCATTGCGATGATAGGCCAGGAAGGCGGACAACTGCGCCCGGGTGTGCACGCTCCATCCCTGTTCTTTTCCGATCTGTTCCGCAATCTGCCCGGAGCTTACGGTTTCCAGAAGCTTAGGCAGGGATTCGCTCAAGCGCTGTCCCTGGCGAGCGATCTGCGGCCCTACGAAAAAGAAGAAGGTGACGAGCAGGGCCACGAGAAGCAGGTAAATTACCACAATCGCCCGTCCCCGCCCTTTCGTCCATTTCTCGACTCGCGAGACAGCGGGATCGACCAGGTAGGCAAAGAAAATTGCAAACAGGAAGGCAATCAGCGTACGCCGCGCAATATAAAGGAAGCCTAGCGCCAGGGCGAACAGCAGCACCGTGAACAGGACCCGGGACGTACGTGCGTCAATCAGGGACATGGATGACGAAAGCGGGATAGATCGGCTCTAATCCCGCAATACTTCAGTGTTATCGCCCGGGATCACGATCCGGAGAAGCTTGAACTGATCGTTAAACCACATCTCCCAATCTCCCGCGTCGCTTCTAAGGATGAAGTGGTTCAGTTCCTGCTCCACACCGTGGACTGGAATCTTTTCTTTTCCGATGAATGAGACGCTGACCAGCAGCGAAGAGCGCTGATGCGGATTGACCACCCCAAACTTCACCTGCTGGTTCGGTGGACAAGCTACGTGGCCCTGCTCCTGATGGCAGCCCGAGGCCAGGTATTTCCATACCAGAATTTCCCGGTGCACAAAAAAGTAGTCATCCAGAACACTGGTTGAAATCGGGAGCAGGAACGGGTGCTCTTCCTCTTTGTCCTGCGGATTGGTGGTCGAGCGCTCGACCAGAAGATTATCGTTCGGCAGCAGAACGGCGTGCGCTTTTCCCGGGATGGTTTCTTTCCATTCGTATTTCTTCAGGTCGCCGTTGACAGCGAGTTCGAGCTCTGAGGTTTGCGCCGCCGGTTCAACCCCGGGTTCGCTCTTGAACTCTGAAGTCGCAACACTGCCCGCACTGTTCTGCTGGATGGAAAATTTCTCGGTGGCGATCCTGTGTCCATTCATGAAGACTCCGAAGGAGCCTGTGTCCACGGTCTGCCCCGCCGGTTCCTTGTCCTTATCTTTCGCGGGTGCAGCCACCGCCAGCGAGGTCAGCAGGAGCCACGCGATTCCAAACATCAGTGCCGGTCTGACCTTCACGTTTGCACTCCTCCGAGTCACGCTTTGCTTAGCCTGGCGAAGCTTCGGCCTAGCAAGCTTCGGCCTGGCGAGATTCGGCTTGGCGAAGACTACGCCTGCCGAAGTCCCAGGCTGGCCGCAGCTTCCGCAGCCACTTCGTCCACGCTCTTGCCCGCCGTCTCAATGCGCACCGCAGCCTTCAGATAGAACGCCCGGCGGCTCTCATATAACCGGCGAAACTCATTCAGGTCCCTGCGCAAAGGACGGTCCACTTGCTGTTGCTGACAGCGCCTGAACAGTTCGTCCACCGGGGCATCCAGAAAAATCGTCGTAACCCCGGCCTGATCGAGCAGGGCCGCATTGTTCTGCTGCGCGAAAGCGCCGCCGCCCAACGCCAGCACTTTGACCGTAGCGCCAAGTCCCTCTACTGCGGACCGCAATGCAGCGTGTTCCAATTGGCGAAACACGCTTTCCCCCGACTCCCGAAAGATCTGCTCGACGGACCGACGTTCCCGCGCCTGAATGCGCTCGTCCAGATCTTCAAAAGGCCAGCCCAGCCTGGCGCTCAATGCCGCGCCCACACTGCTCTTACCGGCGCCCATAAAGCCAACCAGGACTACCGCCCGCGCTCTGGAGACTGACGCAGATTTCGTGTTCTCGGACGGTCCGCCCGATCGCGTGCTCATGTGTGGCGGAAACCTGCGGAGCCAGCCTAAGCGCTCCGCCAGCCTCTCACTGTGTCTGGTTTTTAGTGCGTCGTTTTTAACGACTTGAGGTGGATTCTACCACTGAAGGAAAACAACCGGACCGAAGATGCGGCCTTGTTCATGGTACCTGCGAAGGCACTCCCTGCCTTGACCGCGAAGGAAGTGTGTTTGGGTTCCAGCAGAAAGTCATTCTCTACTTTGCCGCGGACCGAGCGTGCGGTCACATCGATGGAAGCATCATTGGGAGCGCTGGCATCAATGTCTCCGCTGTGGCTGGTCAGCGAATACTCGCCGCTGTTGGCGAAATCGCCTTCATAACTGATCTTCCCACTGGTCGAATTCACCTGCACCAGCGGGCCATTCACCGCATTGAGCAGCACGTCGCCACCCACCGATGTTACTTCCACATGTCCATTGCGGATATTGGTAAGCGTCACTGAACCATTCAAGGTCCGCACGTGCACGTGAGCGTCGCTGATATCACGCACTTCCACGCTGGCCTGGCTGCCTTCGAAACTTACATCTCCGTGCAGTCCTTCCGCATGCAGTATCCCGGTCGACGATCGCAACGTAACGCTGGCGTCAGCCGGAACGGATACTTCGTAGTCCACGCGCCCCGTATCGGCGCTCGCCTCGGACAACAGATGGGTAAGCACGTCGACGCGGCTACCGCTCTGGGAGTGGTCGATCTCGATCTGGTCGGAATGAAGCACGGCATTGACGATCACCTGACTGCCGGAGCCCCCTTTCACCGTAATCGGTCCGTACTGGTTGGTGATCGAAATCACCGAGCCCGGACCGACGGTGAAACGGAATTCCTTCCGAGATTCAGCCGAGGCGCAAATTGCTGCGGCCAGAATCACCAGTGAAACCATTTGTGCGCGCTGCGCTCTCGCCATAATTGTCCTGTGTTTAGACCGGCTGATCTTGCCCGAAATCATCTTGGTCCGGTTAAGATGCCGGCTTGCGACTAAGAGCTTTCCGCCGCATGCCAATTCCTTATGTCCTCAACGAACACCTAAGGCATCGACCGATCCAGTGCCATTTCGTAAACCGCCGCCCGCTGCTCGTACGCATCCATAACGATCTGTTGGGCTTCCTCGTCGTTAGGATCGGCCTTCGCAGATTCTTCGGCGTCCTGGATGTATGCATTCACATTCTGCAGGTTGGAAGCGTATTGCTTCTGCGCGGCCGGTGAGCGCGAAGCCAGCGCGTCAAGCAATTGCTTGTCTTCATCGGTTACGCTGAGCGGAGTAATAGGCACTTTGGGCGCAACATGGGCAACTGCCGGACCCGCGGACGGGAACGATGTTTGAACTGACCCGCGCTGGTAGACCATCACGCCCGCAGCGATGACCGCTGCAGCCGCGACTGGCGCAAGCCATGCCATGCGCCACCGGCGGCGAACCGGTGGTAGCAGCATTGGCCGGATCTGCGGCTCGTGGATAATGCCTTCCTGCCGTAGTGCAATCTCGATTGAGGCCCAAACCCGCGGATTCGGTTCGGCAACCTCTTGCAGTTGCCGCGCCTCGTTGGCGATCAGATCAAGCTCGGCAACCAGCCCCGAACACAGCGGCACAGGATTTCAAATGCGATTCCTGCTCGGCTGTTCTGCCGCCGTCAAATACTTCCGGCAAAATTTCCTGGAACTCTACGCAATTCATACTTCATCTCCCCCAAAGTCCTGCCTCTGATCGCTCATACGGCTTGGCGGCCTTTTCGGCTCTGCTCGTCTTGAGCGATTCGCGCAATTTCATGCGCGCTTTGTGTAATTGAGATTTGCTGTTGCCGATGGAACATCCCACCATGGCGGCAATCTCGTTGTGCTCGTAGCCTTCTACATCGTGCAGCACAAAAATCCTTCGATAACCCGGCGGCAGCGCATCCACCGCCCGTTGCAACCGCAACCGGTCGATCGAACCTGACAGCACTGGATCCGGCGCGCCCAATTCTTTCTTGGGAGCCTCTTCCTCGTTTTCCTGCGTTTCATCCAGCGGGACTACGGGAAGACTCTTCTTGCGCAACTGCATCAGGACAACGTTTACCGCCATCCGGTGCAGCCAGGTGGAAAAAGCTGATTCGCCACGAAACGTGGCAATCTTGCGAAATAACTGCAGAAACGCTTCCTGCGTCAGGTCTTCCGCTTCCGCTGTATTGGCCGTCATGCGGAGACACAGCGAATAAACGCGCCGTTTGATGCAGGCCGTACAGAAACTGAAACGCTTCTGCATCACCCTGCTTGGCTCGCTCGATCGCCTGCGCTTCGGAAAGCTTGTCGCCCTGTAGTTGTTCTCGCGTCCGTCAAGTCGCCTTTTCCGGCCGCACTAATTCAGATGCGGCGTAACTATCTTTTCGTTGTACTGCTTGCAGATGCTTGGGAGCCTTCTAAGATTCGCGCTCGATCGCGCAGGCCTATTGCTTTCAGTACCGGCCTGTCCCTCCCTGATGACCCTCGTAACCAATATCAGCCTATCGGGGCAAGGCAAACCACGTCAACTATGGTTCCTGGTAGCTTCTTCCTATGATTCCTGGAACTTATCTGGGGGACTCAGGAAAGTCGGGCCGGGTCAAGGTTCCCCAGCATCTCGGTCACGCTGTCATCCTGAGGAAGCGGAGTCCTTCGTAAGGCGAAAGACTCCCGACGAAGGTCTGTGTATTGGCGGGCGCCCGTAACGCCAAATCGTGACCAAAACAGGGCACGCGCTGCCCACGGTTTGACCCGATTGTGCACACCAGAGGCGAGTGGGATACACAGCTCCATCGCTTGCTTTCGTCTCGCTTCGCGAGAGGGAACTGCACCCAGGATGGCAGCATGAATGTCCCCGCCGCAACAGCGGCAACAGCGCGGCTTTAAAGCAATCGCTCTACATATTTTGACGTTCACGGATTCAGCCACCAGCGCCCAACCCTGAGGGTCGTGACCCGCATCTCATCGCTTGCTCAACCCACCTGCACCGCTCCTGCAGTTGCCGTCCCTTCTCGCTTGCGATTGCGGGACACGTATGTGAAGCAGTGAAGAATGAAACTCCAGGAGGAATTACAAGTTATGAAACGCATTGCTATTTTGCTCGCCCTAATCTGTGGTCTGGCGCTACCGTCCGCAGTCATGGCGCAAAGTTCTGATCATGTCGAAGTTGGAGTTTTCGCCGACTACTTGAACCTCAGCACCACCGATCCTCATATTAACTTCGTCGGCGTCGGCGGCCGGGCCGCATTCAATGTTCATCCCAATGTGCAGCTCGAAGGGGAAATGTCTTACGACTTCGCGCGCAACTTCACCAGCGTATTCTCCAACGGAGCGACTTCGCAGTTCGTGCGAATCAGTTTGCGTCCGCTCACCGGGTTGTTTGGACCAAAATTTCAAACCAGCTCAGGACCATTTCGCGCCTACGCAACGGGTAAGGTGGGCTTCGTCAATTTCAGCGTGTCCAATGACAATGTGCCCGCAGGTTTCGTCGGCGCTCTGGGCGGGGTCCAGACCGGTGACACACATTTCGCCATGTATCCCGGCGGAGGAGTGGAGGGCTTCTGGGGACCTTTCGGACTGCGCCTTGAGGCCGGCGACGAAATCTACTTCGACAACGGAACTCATAACAACCTGAAAGTGACTTTCGGACCTGCATTCCGCTTCTAGGATCGGACGGAACCGGGGTACCCGTTCAAGCTCTGCTTGGGCGGGTTTTTTCTACCGCCGCACTCTACAGGGCGCTGGTCGCAGGCTCGTTCTGGTTGAAATGAACGGGGGTCATCCTGAGCTTGCGAAGGATCCAGCGCGCAGCGGATGAATGGTGGCGCGCGATGATGTGCTATAGATGATGTGCTATACGGGACCCTTCACACTGGAGTCGTTCACGATGACGCCGGCGCAGAGGCTTTTTTCAAACTGAGCCATCACCGCGGGGGCCCGTTTCTTCAGGACGGTCAAGTAGAGTATTCTCTAAATATGTATACCGCTGATGTGTTACGGAACGTCGTCGCCCTTCGAAGCGAAATTGCCAGCCTTCGCGATATGAATGACCGTTATGCTGCCCAGGAAGATCCTGCTCCCGTCGCCTCGCGCGCCAATGCCGGACGCCGTACCCGTCTCCAGGAAATCGTTCGCGAGCTCGCTGCCATCGCCAAAGACCAGCGCCCCTGATGTCGTATCGAAACTGTGCCTTGAACCGGACAGCAGATCAATGCTGCAAGGCCTCAATTTCATCCGTTCTGCCCAGGTATTCATACCTCTGCAATGCACGAGCACGTTTCCGTTTCTCCAGAAAAGTCATGAAACTTTGCAGGTTGAATTTTTCGCCCTGCTCCAGCCACGCTTCCGCCAATAACTTCATGATCTGCTTGCAGCATCATCCCCCTACCCGACGTCAGCCTGAGCGGAGCGAAGGATCTGGCGTAGGGCGGATCGAAATTCTGCGTATTCGTGCGCTACCCGCAAGATCCTTCGCTACGCTCAGGATGACGCCGCATAGGAACTATCATGCGGCGCGAACTATCGCTACCCACGTTTAGTCGCAGCATCAAACTGCATCGACCGCACCACCCCTTCGCCTTCCTTCACGAAAATCAGCTGGTTCACCTTGATGATCTTTCAGCGTGTCCAACTGTCCGCTGGGCCAGCGAATTTCGAGCAACTGTACTTTCTCGGCTTTGCCCAGGCCAAAATGAACCCGCAAATCGTTTTGCGAAAAATAACTCCCCCCACTGCGGACTTCATCAATCTGGGAATGCAGTTTGCTTTCACCGGCAATCTGGGTCACGCAGCGCAGGCGCGCGCCGATGCCGCTGCGATTCGATTTGGTGCCGATGGTCCGAACCTTGATCCAGTTGTTGCCGGGCGCCTGGTCGCACCGCAGAAGCTGGGGAAAATCATTCACCGGATTGATTACCAGGTCGATATCGCCGTCATTGTCGAAGTCTCCAAACGCGCACCCTCGCGAAGCCACCGGAACCGAAATCCCCGGGCCCGCCTGCATCGATACATCTTCAAATCTGCCGGTCCGCAGGTTGCGATAGAGCAGCTTGCGCTGCGGATAGCCCGCCTCGGTCTTTAATTGCTCGACCTCGGGATAAACGTGGCCGTTGCAGATCACAATGTCGGGCCAGCCATCGTTGTCCATGTCAAAAAAGCCGCAGCCCCATCCAAGAAATTGCGTGTGCGCGCCCAGGCCTGCGGTGAAAGTCGCATCCTCAAAATTTCCGTCCCCCAGGTTGTGATAGAGAGAAGGCGTGTCCCCGGCGAAATTGGTTTTTACGATATCCAGGTTCCCATCCATGTCGTAGTCCGCCGCGGACACTCCCATGCCGGCCTGCGGTTTTCCATCCGGACTCAGCGCGCAACCGGCTTCCATGGCGATGTCCACAAACTTTCCGTTCTTCTTGTTTTGATAAAGAGCGCTGGCGGTCGAGTCGTTGGCGACATAAATGTCGGGCCAGCCGTCGTTGTCGAAATCTGCGGTCAGGACTCCGAGCCCGAATGTTCCGTTGGCTTGCAGAATGCCCGCGGCCTCGGAAACATCGCTGAACGTTCCGTTGCCATTGTTGTGATAAAGGATGTTCTTTCCACCCTTCAGCCCCGGCGGCCCACAAGCCACCATGATGCTCTTGTACAGACAAGGTCCCGATTCGGGCACAGGCGCAGTGGCGAGATCAAGGTCGATGTAGTTGGCGACAAACAAATCGAGCTTGCCGTCGCGATCGTAATCCAGAAACGCGCAGCCGGTGTTCCAGCGCTTGCCATCGCCTGCGACGCCGGCCTTCTCGCTCACATCGGAAAACGTGCCGTCCCCGTTGTTATGGTAAAGAACATTCTTTCCAAAATAGGAGACGAAGAGATCTTCGAAACCGTCGTTGTCGTAATCGCCGACACAAACCCCTTGTCCCCAGCCGGAGTGGGCCACGCCGGCCTTAGCCGTAACGTCGGTGAACGTGCCGTCACGATTATTCTTGAACAAATGTGAAGTGGGCTCCTGGCCGGCAGGGAAGCCTTCCAGCCGCGAGCCATTGACCAGGAAAATATCCAGCCAGCCGTCATTGTCGTAGTCGTAAAAAGCGACGCCGCAACCGGTCGTCTCCAATAAATACTTGTTTTTGTGTTCGCCGCCGTAGATGGTTTTCGCGTTGAGCCCGGACTCGCGCGCGACGTTGATGAAACTCAGTCCCAGCCCAGCGATCTTCGGCGGATCCTGGACTTGCGCAAAAAGCGCCTCGCGCCCCAGCGGACGAGCCAACTTCAGAACGCTATCCAGGGAAAGCACTATCGCCGACTTGCTCAGAGACTGTAGAAATCTGCGGCGTGAAGAAGGCAAAAGGTTGGAACCTTCCTGAAGTCTGCGAGTGCAAGAATTCGTTCCTACTCTATTAACTGCCTCCCGACTTTGCAAGGCGGAGAACACGAAGTCGCCGGACTCCACTTTTGATCTCAGGTGGAGCAGGCCTTCACCAAAGCCCAATGCCGCGAGGCTTTAGCCTCCGAGGCACTTTCAGCAGCTAAGCCGATTGTGTAAACCGGCTTCACCGAAAAACTTAAATCCCCATCCCGTGGACGCACAGCCTACACGGAGGCTCGAAGCTTCGGATTCACCTCCGTGTCCTCGTGTCCTGCGTGGCTTATTGGTCTCGATCCTTCGCAAACCCAGGATGCCCCTTTCATTTGAACTGGAAATCCAAACTGAGCCACCACCGGCAAGGTCGGCACCTTGTGGCCCCTAACCTCGGATGTTAGACTCCGCGCCATGCCCCGCTACCAGGTCAATCGGCCCGATGTGATCATGGAATCGTTCGAAGGCGAAGTGATCATCATTCACATGAAACGCGGCAACTACTACAGTCTTCGAGGTTCGGCGCCCCTTGTCTGGGACATGATTGGTCAAGGGCACTCGCCGGAAGAAATCTCCGATTACCTGGTTGGCAGTTACCCGTCCCACGAACAAGAAGTCAGAGACTCGGTAAAGAATCTCGTGAAAGAGTTGATTGCTGATGACCTCATCGCGCCTCTGGCGGCCACTTCTGCAGCCTCAGCCGGGACATTCCCCAAAGTGAAAGTGGGCGGACCATTCGTCACTCCAGTCCTCGAGCGCTACACTGACATGCAGGAACTGCTGTTGCTCGATCCCATTCACGAAGTGGACGAAACGGGTTGGCCGGCACGCAAACTTCAGGATGAGGGTTGAGCCAAACCTCTCACTTTTTCCAGGCAGCCTAACCTGGAATTCCCCGGCGCCGGTCCAGCAGGTCTTTCACCGCACGCAGGTACTCCCGGCGCTGATCTTTGTATGTGCGCTGATAGTTATTAGCATGGATGCGCCGGTGAACCACCGTCTCCGCCAGCATTTCTATCTTCATCTGGACCAACATAGCGCGTCCGTACCAGTCGAGAAAATCACCCATGCCACGATCTTCGCGAAAAGGTCCAACAAGATCGAACGACCGGCGCCGCGTCAGCATCGACCCTTGCAGCAATCCGGGCAATGCCTGGAGCGGGACAGCAATGCGCTGACGCTCCTCCTCCTTCATTTCCGGAGTGAAGAAATTCTGAATATGCCCGAAGACCAGATCAAGCTCACGATTGCGCGAGAAGGTTGCAAGCTGGAGTTCCAGCTTGTCCGCACTCCATAGGTCATCGTGGTCGAGGAACCCGAGAAACTCGCCGCCCGCAGCACGAATCCCGGCATTCCGCGCAGCCGGATGCCCGCGCCGCTCCTGCTCGATCAGACGCACTTCGGGAGCGTAATCGCGCACTATCTGCGCAGTCGAATCAGTTGAGCCGTCGTCGACCACCAGGATTTCAAGCGGCCGGTGTTTTTGCGCAAGAACGCTGTCAAGGGTCGGAACAATGTACCGTTGGCCGTTATAAGTCGGGATCACAACGCTGACCAGATTATCCATAACTGAGCGCCTCCCGTATTGTCGCATCCCGGCCGCGCCGCCATTCCGCATCGCCCCTTACCAGCTCATGCCGTCGCGAGCGGCCCGCTCGTGCGACACGCCAAATTCCTCGCAACCTGCCCTCGGCCGGTAGTCATCGCCCGGCCAGTCAGGAGATGAAACGTTCCGACATCAAAACGAAAAACCGCCAGCACTGCTGGACTGGTATGGTCGATGCCCATACAATCAATAAACGAGTTGCAAATGTGGGCGCGTAGCTCAGCTGGCAGAGCAATGCCCTTTTAAGGCATGGGTCGATGGTTCGAGTCCATCCGCGCTCACCACATATTTCTCCCCACACATTTTTCTGGCATCCCTGGCAACGCTATTGACCGTCCTTCGGCTACACTGATCGGCGCGTGAAAACACATCGGGAGGAGATTGACCATGCCGATTTCAAGTGTGCGACTGGTTGCCGTTTGCGTTGTGATGGTGGCGTGTCTTGCGCCTGCCGTGTCGGCTTCTGACATTCTGATCGCTGACGCGAAATCGCAGCCGGAAAGCTTGACCATGGCGCCGGGTGGAGTGTTGATTGTGGGCAGCGCCAGTTCGCCGTTTGTCTACAAGGTCCGCTCCGGATCGAGCGCTGCCGAGAAGTTTATCGACGCGAGCGCCGAAGGGGCGGGCACATTTTTCTTCGGCATGCTGGCGGATGCCTCCACCAACACGTTGTGGACATGCCAATTGACTCCAGTTCCCGGGACGACGCCGGTTCAGCGGCACACCGCGCTAAGGAGTTTCGACCTCACCACCGGCGCACCAAAGATCCGCTGGAACCTGCCGGGCGACAACAATGTCTGCAACGATTTCGCGATCGGCCCCGACAAGGCGCTCTACATCACCGACACTATCAACAGCAAAATCTACAGGCTGCCGGCTGGTGCTTCGACTGCCGAACTCTTCCTCGAGCATCGCGCACTTTACGGCATTGATGGCATTACCTTCCTGGACGGCATGCTTTATGTGAACAACGTGTTTTCCAACAATCTCTACCGCATCCCAGTCGATTCCGCGGGCAAGGCGGGGCAACCCATCGACATATGGATGGACCAGCCAATCAAGGGGCCGGATGGCATGCGCGCCGCCAATGGCAAGCTGATTGTCGCTGAGAACGGCGGTGGCAGGATTTCTATCCTGACCGTGAACGGCGACAAAGCCAGCGTCACCGTAATCAAGGAAGGACTCAACACGCCGACAGCGGTGGAGCCTGCGGGCGACACCATCTGGATCGCCGAGCGCGGCGCCGGTAAGGCCGTGTCGATGCCGATGCCGAAATAGTCGCCCTCAGCTAACGGATTGTTCAAGGATGATGATTAGGTTCGCCGCAGTGGCGTACCGCTTCTATCCGCGCTGACGCTCACCAGGTGTCCAGATATTTTCTTGAGGATTTTGTCCGCGCGAACACCGATGTCAGGAACGGTCTTTGCCGCTATCATCGATCGAAGGCTCGTTCCCCAGAAAATTCCGAGCCACACCGCAGGTAGTGACGATGGCCTCGCCAAGTCCGAGCACCAGCAGCTTGGTCTGTGAATCGTTATCCTTGACCGCTGCTTTCAGCTCATTCAAGTTATGAATTGTGACCATCTTACGAGAGCGCTTTGCGCCGAATGTTGGCATGGGAGCCAGAGTATCGCGTAAGGAGATGATCGCATAGGTTACCGAAGCTCTACCTGTGGTTTATGACCCGGGTCGCGGCGATTTATCCAAACAAATCGGGGAAATCGAGACCGGTGCCGGGTTGCCGCTCACTTTGAAAGCCTACTAAGTGGAGACGGCGTCATCCCGAGCTTGCGAAGCATCTGGCGTCTACCCGAATCTTAAATTCGGGCGAGGTGTTGGTCGGTACATGCGAGATTTATCCGCGCTCAAGTCATTCCGAACCTCGCCGATGTAAATTTTGTACCTTCGCGAGCTGAGGATGCCCTTTTTTACTTGAATGAGAAATCCGACTGAACCACGGCCTCAAACTGAGCCAGCCCGCTGCGGCCGCCGGAATTTTGTTATGATGCAGCGTCCACCTATCGGTTCGAGGCCAAGGTCTCATCAGTTCACTAGCTTTCAACGAGCAAATCCAGATTGAGGATACAAACTATGAAGAAAGTTGTTTTAGGGTTCACTCTGTTGTCCTTGCTGGCTTTACAGGCTGTTGCCCAGGACAAGGAAGAGGATCGGGTTGAGAAAGCCGGAACCGTGATCTCGGAGATTATGAACATTCCGGACAACGTTCCCCAGGACACCATCGATAAGGCGGATTGTGTCGTGGTCCTGCCGTCGGTTCTCAAACTTGCTTTCGGATTCGGGGGCAGCTATGGCCGGGGTGTGATGACCTGTCGCAGCGGCAAAAGTTTCCGCGGTCCCTGGAGCGCTCCTACCATGATGGCGCTCGAAGGAGGCAGCTTCGGATTGCAGTTGGGCGGTCAGGCGACTGACTTCGTGCTGTTGCTCATGAGCCCAAAATCCGCGGGCAGCATCCTGAGCAGCAAGGTAAAGTTGGGTGGCGATGTTTCGGCGGCTGCCGGACCGGTGGGCCGCAATGCTTCTGCGGAAACCGACGTCACCATGCGGGCTGAGATCCTCTCCTACTCTCGCGCCCGCGGACTGTTTGCCGGAATCTCGCTGTCTGGATCCACACTTCGTCCTGACAATGACGCCAACAAGAAGCTCTATGGCAAGGAAGTAAGCGCCAAAGCCATTGTGTTTGACAAGGCCATGCCGGCGCCCGCGTCGGCAAAGTTGTTGCTGGCAACGCTCACCAAGAGGTCTCCCAAGAATATGTCGAAGTAGCGACTGGTCGGACCAGGGTCGTGTGGGCCGGGTCGAAGACCCGGCCCCACATGGTTCCTGGTCAGAACACGCGTCCGAGCTGGAAGAACCACTTGCGATGTCCGGTGTCGCCGATGCTTCCTCCGAGCACCATCGGTCCTACGGCTGTCTCGGCCAGGACTCCGATCACGACGTCATCCGGAAGACGGCTGGCATAGGAAGCGCCGTACATCTTGCCTACCTCGTAGGCCGCGATGGCATAGACCTTCTTCCCGGCCAACGGAGGCAGGGTCCACAGATCGTGCAGATATCCCGCCCGGAAAAAGTAGTACTGGTCGCCAAAAAGTTCGTTCGTGCCGTACGCGCTCAACCGGTTCGATCCTCCCAGAAAGAACTGGGGATAAGTGTGGCCGGTCGAACCGAAGGTGGTACCGCCTTCGCTGGTCAGGAATAATGACGCAGGTTTGGTGATGGGCTTGAACAGTCCGACACGCAAATCCCACACCGGATAGCCGCCAGTCCCCCCAGGGCTTGTGTCATACCAGCGGAAGTTCGACTCGCCATTCACTCCACTCCGCGGAATCACCGGATCATCGGTATGGTCATAGAGCCAGCGAAAACGGACCGCGCCGGTGCGTCCGCTGATCGATGAAAATGCGGGCATGCCCAGCCGCAGCCGGGCGTCGAGCGTACCCAGTTCGTAGCCGAAACGAATTTCGCTGAAACGGCTGAACCCGTAACCGATGTCGGTGCCGATCTCGGTACGATTGAAGCGGTATTCCGCCAGCGGGTCGCTCTTGCGGTAAATCCTGAAAGCGGTACTGCTGGCTGCGGCATGTGGGGCGAAGAACCACTTGCTGGACGGAGTGAACGGCCGGTACAGCTCACTTTGTACGCCGTAGGTGTTGCCGAAGATAAGGTCGGTGCGCCACTCCGAGCGGTATCCGGCAACATCGAGGAAGGTCAACCGGGTCGCCAGAGTGAAGTCCACGTCGTTACTCTCCGATCCGTCCACCTCAAAGCCCAGTTGAAGCGTGGGCGGAGCGTAAAGCTTTTCGTGCAGCGTCACCAGCAATCCATCCTGCCCGTTCTCTTGAGTGATCTGGTATCCCGCGGTATCGTAGCGGCCGATTCCGGTCAAACGGGTCAGCAGGTTCCCCAGTTTCTCGTCGTCGATTGGCTTACCCACTAACGGTTGCAGAAGGTGTTCCATGTTGACTTGGGCTTGCGCGTTCGTGCCCTGCACCTTCACAAACTGAGGCACGGGGACATGGCTCAGCCGGTGAGCCTGCCGATGCTCGAGGTACTCTGCCCAGGCGGCATCGTTCAGCGCATAAGTCTCCAGCACTTTCGCCTTTTCGGCTGCGGCGCCCGTGCCCTTGTCGATGATGGCTGACGCTTTTGCATAATCCAGCGAGTCGAAATCCTGTAATCCGACGTTGACTACCAGGTCGGCCCCGGCCAGTCCGCGAATCTCGTTGCCCGCAACCACAACATCAATGGAGCGCCCCAGAATTGCGAAGAGGGATTGGATCTTGCCGGCTTCCGTTGGTGAAGTCTGAAGATGCACTCCGATGACGATGTCCGCGCCCATGTCTCGCACCACGTCAGTCGGCAGATTCCCGACCAGCCCGCCATCGACGTATACGTGTTCATCGTCCCGGATGGGCGAGAACAGTCCAGGGATCGCCATGGTGGCTCGCATGGCACGCGAGAGCGACCCCTCCTTGAATACCGCCTGCTTGCCGGTGACCAGGTCGGTTGCCACACAACGGAAGGGAATCGGCAGGTCGTCAAATGACTGCACGCCCGAATACGGCAGAGTTTCCCGGTCGATCAGCAAACTGATCTGTTGGCCGGCATTCAAGCCTCCTGGTAAGACCAAGCCCTGGCGCAGACCCAGAAGGATCGAGTTGGGAAACGCTACCTTGTCTTCCTTGCGGCGGAACGAAAGATCTTCGTAACGAATCCCTCCGCCGAGAATGACATCCCAGTTCTGCGCTTCCACCAGATCGCGAAGTTGTTTCGGGCTCTTTCCGGTCGCATAAAGGCCGCCTACCAGGCCGCCCATGCTGGTGCCCGCAAGATAGTCGATCGGAATGTGGTGATCTTCGAACCACTGGAGTACCCCGATATGCGCCAGTCCGAGAGCGCCGCCGCCTTCGAGCGCGACTCCGATCTTCAGGCGTGGCCTGACGGGCGCTGGAGTCGAAGTCGGCGACATCGCGGGAGCGCTCTGAACCACAGGCGTGTCTTGAGAAGCAGAAAATGAGGTCAGCGATAAAAGGCAGACCAGCGCGTACAGGCTGCGGCGCATGAAAACTCCCTTCGAACCATTCACAAATACGCAGATCGTGGTGAAAGCAGTTTCGCCCACGCGACGCATTCGCACAAGGCTTCAAGGGCGCTGATCGAATGTGGGCAAATCATGGCACGCGTACAATTTCGAGAGATGTCTCCGCAGCTTGTCCTTCTTGGTCATCGTGGCGCGCGTGCATCGAAAGATGTACCGGAGAACACCTTCGCCTCATTCGATCTTGCGCTGCAACACGGATGCGACGGATTCGAGTTCGATGTGCGTCGCACGGCATGCGGGACGGCTGTGATTTGCCACGACCCCAAAGTTGGAAAGATAGAAATCTTAAAGGCTCAAGGCAGCGAATTACCGCGACTGCCAAGGCTCGAAGACGTTATTCGGCAATATCGCCAAAAGGCCTTTCTCAATATCGAGTTGAAAGTAGCAGGACTGGAATCGACGGTGCTGGAGATATTGAAGCAGAATCCGCCAGCTTGCGGTTGCGTGATTTCATCGTTTATTCCGACCGTCGCAGTCGCTTTAAAGGAACGCAATTCGCCATTCGGCACCGGAATAATTTGTGAGACGACCTTTCAGCTAGCCAAGTGGCGGAAATTACCTGCGGACTACGTAATTCCGCACCGGTCCCTGGCGACGAAGACTCTGGTGGAAGAGCTTCACGACGCCGGCCGCAAGATATTCGTGTGGACGGTGAACTCGAAGAAAGAAATGTTACGCCTGGCAAATTTGGGAGTGGATGGGATTATTTCGGACGATACAGAACTGCTGGTGCGCACGCTGAGGTGAACAGGCGCAGGCTATGCTTGCTGCGTTCGTTCTTTCGCCCCTCCGAGCTTGGCATTTTCTGCTTTTCACCCCGGGCTTACGCCCGGGGCTTTATTCTGGCGCCGCTTCGCGGCTGGCATCCAGTGCCGCTAGTCGGCCGCAGCTTCAATCGTATGGTCGACCGGCGAAGGCTTGCGCAGAAATGCCGACCGCTCGACTTCGAACGCCTCCAACTGGGCCGCTGACTGGGCATCGCTCCATCCCATGGCTGCACCAATACGGGCTGCGGCTTCACGGCTGCATGACGATGACCAGCAGCCCCCCAGAGCGACCGGCACCCGCCGCAACAACACGTCGCCCAAAGTGATCGCGCACTCGCCGGCAAAGGCGTCGACGGCTTCGGCTACGATGTGTTCCGAGTGCGAGCAAAGCGGCGCTTTCAGTTTCGGGCTACGCAAAGCCGTGCGGGAGATATCGAGAGCGCGTTTGCCGTGCCAGTCGACAATCCCGCGTGCCGTATCCTCGCTCAATCCTCCCGCGCTTCCAATCTCGACCACCCAGCGATCGAGAAGTAACGCCGCGCTTTCTGCCGACGCGATGGCCAGCGTCGTAGCGGAGTGCGACTTCACCCCGATTTTCGCAGCGCATTGCCGCGCCAGTTCCGCCGCTGTCGTCAGTTTGCCGCCGATCACGGAAATCATATGTTCAGCGCCGTCCGCTGCGTGGTCGTGGAGGTGATGACGGCGCGTTACCGCTGACGCGTTCTCGCGGGGCGCGAAGGGAAGTGGACGCACACCGGCAAAACTGTAGCGGATGTCCGCGGCAGAAAACCTGACCTTCGGAAACAGCCGGACAAAAGAGCGCACCAGGTAGTCGATCTCTTCCGGCGCGGCCTCGACTTTGCTCGGGTCGCCGGAGTCCGCTACCTCGGTCGTGCCGACCAGCACCTGTTCATTCCAGGGCAGGACGAAGATAGGACGCTTATCCAGGGCTTCGGTGTAAACCGCGGCATCGGGAGCGCCCGCGAAGCGTGGAATCACGATGTGCGATCCGCGCACTCCGCCTACCATGGGCTGAGGCGTTTCTATACGCGAGCGCTGGCAAACGCGGTCCGCCCAGGGGCCGGTGGCGTTGATGATCCAGGTTCCTTCGACGCGTTCTTCTTTTCCCGTCAACTGGTCCCGCAACAGCACGCCGGCAACACGTCGATGGCGCACATCCACGGCCAGCACCTGGGTATGATTGCGCGCCACGGCACCGGCCTCCATGGCTTCGACCAGCCACTCCGCGACCAGGCGCTCGGGAAACTCGCACTGTGCGTCTTCATAGCTGAAGACCGTCCACTTTCGCCCCGAGTCCAGCAGCCGCTGCAACTTTTGTTCGTCCTCGCGACTTGACCCCGGCTGAAGCCTGCCGCCACCCATGCGGCGATAGAGCCAAAGCCCGGTGCGGATGGTAAACGCACTGCGTCCGCTGTTCGAATCAAGCGCCAGCAGAAAGTGGATGGGATGCACCAGGTGAGGACGCTCTTGTAGCAAGCGCCGCCGTTCCAGCAGAGACTCGCGCACCAGTCCCAGCTCGGCGTGTTCCAGATAGCGTAGTCCGCCGTGAATGATGCGAGTGGCACGACTGGTTGTGCCGGCGGCAAAGTCGTGTTGTTCGACCAGTAAAGTGCGGCGGCCGGCCCGAGCGCATTCGCGGGCAATGGCGACACCGTTAATCCCTCCGCCAATGACGATGACCTGAAAGCGCTCACCTTCCAGTGGTCGGCGGATTGGCGGTTCGTAGCTCATGCGCGTTATGCCCGGCGTGCGGCGCTGCTCCTAGGATAAGCCTGCCCAACTTGTGACTCACGAAAAGATAACATCAGAGATCATGGGTAACCGCAGGCGCGGGCGCGCCGGCGATTTTCAATGTATTCCAGCGATACATTTCTAAGCATGCGTAAGCCATTGAAAAACAATGT
The DNA here is from genome assembly GCA_963795245.1 of Terriglobia bacterium. GTDB lineage: Bacteria > Acidobacteriota > Terriglobia > Terriglobales > Acidobacteriaceae > JAIQFF01. The sequence goes on from CAWCHA010000005.1 coordinate 909,696, forward strand.
GTTGGAATTAGACCGCATAGGCCTGGACGCCCTCGTCCGGGTGGGTGCGCACACCTCGCCTCGATTTCTGCGTAACTAGCCTGACGGGAAAATAGTGTCAGCCGATTCATTGCCGCTACTCAGGCTCGTCGTTTACAGTGTTACGTCCCCTCATGCCCACTACTGGAGAGCGTTTCGAACGCGCCGTCGCGATCATGGCCCGGCTGCGCGGTCCGGGTGGATGTCCGTGGGACCGCGAACAGACCTTCGACTCCATCAAGCCTTATACCTTGGAAGAGACTTACGAAGTTCTGGAAGCGATCGACAATCGCGACTGGGAAGAACTTCCCGGCGAACTCGGCGACCTGCTGCTTCAGGTTCTTTTCTATGCCCAGATGGCGAAGGACGACGGCACCTTCTCGATCGATGACGTTCTGGATCGCCTGTCCACGAAACTCGTTGGACGCCATCCCCACGTTTTCGGCGATGTGAAGGCCGATACTTCCTCTGAAGTGTTGCGCAACTGGCAGGCGCTGAAAGTTGAAGAGAAAAAGAAGAAGGCAGTGGAGGCGGGCGGATCCGGGGAGCAATCACAATCGGCGCTGGCAGGCGTGTCGGCGGCGATGCCGTCCCTGATGGAAGCGTACAAGCTTAGCTCGCGGGCGGCGCAGGTCGGCTTCGACTGGCCTGACATGGACGGCCTCTTCGAAAAGCTGCGTGAGGAAACGACAGAGCTTCAGCAAGAGTTAAAGGAATTTCCGGCGCCAGGTCCGCGGCCGCAGGGACGAGGCGTCGCTGGCGCCGGGGCACAGAAAGTCCCCGAAGACTTGAAGCGGCGAATGGAAGCGGAAGTCGGAGACCTCTTCTTTGTGCTGGTGAATATCGCGCGTTACTTGTCGCTCGATCCTGAGTCGGCGCTCCGCAAGACGAATCGAAAATTCAAACAGCGATTTCAGTGGATGGAGGAGCAACTGCGTGCCTCGGGCCGCGGGCCGGATCAGGCTTCGATGTCCGAACTCGAGGCTTTGTGGCAGCAGGCAAAGTTGCAGCTTAAAACGAATACTAATGTAGACATCAAAAACGAGCGCGAGGCAGGATGACCGGGAGCGCGACGGTGATCCGCAACTGCCATGGCCTGGATGAATTGTCTGCCTGCGTCAGCCTTCAGAAAGAAGTCTGGAATTTTACCGACGCCGAACTGGTGCCGCTGCGCATGTTTGTGGTGGCGAAAAAAATCGGCGGGCAGGTCATAGGTGCCTTCGACGATGGCAAGCTCGTGGCCTTCGCCTTGTCGCTGCCGGGCTCGCGAGGCGGACACTGTTATCTTCATTCGCAGATGCTGGCCGTGCAAAGCGCGTATCGCAACGCCGGGCTGGGACGCCAAATCAAACTGTTTCAGAGGAAAGATGCTCTGGCGCGCGGATTCGAATTGATAGAGTGGACATTTGATCCGCTCGAGATCAAGAATGCGTATCTGAATATCGAGCGTCTGGGCGCCATCGCGCGCCGCTATTACGTCAACCAGTATGGGATTACGTCGTCTCCCCTACAGGGCGGGTTGCCGTCGGATCGTCTGGTTGCGGAATGGTGGCTGAAGTCGAAGCGGGTCGAGAGCCTGCTGGATGACGTGCGACCAGCCAAGGTCGAACCAAAGGTCGAACCGAAGCTCGAACAGAAGCTCGAACCGAAGCTCGAAGTGTTGCAGGCGATTTCGGTGCCCGCACAAATCTATGAATGGAAGGCGTCGGCTGCAAATCGTGAGCGCGCCCGCGAAGTTCAGGAGCGCAATCGAAGAGATTTTGTGCAGGCGTTTTCCGATGGGCTGGCAGTTTTGGGCTATGAGCGCGATCCGCAAGGAGCTGGTAAGTTTCTGCTGGGGCGTTGGAATGAAGACTTGAATTATCCTTTCTAGACATCAATGAAAATTGAATCGATTACGCTGCGTGAAATTCAAATGCCGCTCGTCCACTTTTTCGAGACGAGCTTTGGCCGTCTCTACAGCCGCCGCATTCTGCTGCTCACCGCCGGTTGCGAAGGCGTAGACGGATGGGGAGAATGTGTCGCCGGGGAAGATCCGTTCTACAGTTCGGAATGGATCGACACTGCGTGGGCAACCATCAAGCACTACCTGGCGCCGGTCGTGCTGGGAAAGCCTCTTGCGGCAGCTCATGAAGTCGCCGGATTGATGGCCAAGGTGCGGGGCCACCGCATGGCGAAAGCGGCAATCGAAAACGCCGCCTGGGACGCCGAAGCCAGGCAAAAAAAGCAGCCGCTCTGGAAGCTGCTGGGAGGCACAACACGCGAAATCCAGTGCGGAGTCTCCATCGGCATTCAGGATTCAGTCGAGCAACTGCTGGAAAAGATCGAAACCGAAGTCGCCGCCGGATATCGTCGCATCAAGGTAAAGGTAAAGCCCGGTTGGGACATCGATGTGCTCGAGCGTATCCGCCTGCGCTGGCCGGAAATCTTGCTGAGTTGCGACGCCAACTCGGCGTATACCCTCGACGAAATCGAGCACCTGCGCAAATTCGATCGCTTCAATCTTCTGATGATCGAGCAGCCGCTGTGGAATGATGACATTTACTATCACGCTCGGCTGCAGCGTGAACTGAGTACTGCGATCTGTCTCGACGAATCGATCCGGCACGCGCGCGACGCCGCGGCCGCGGTCGAAACCGGCGCCTGCCGGATCGTGAATATAAAAGTAGGCCGCGTCGGCGGCTTCAGCGAAGCCAGAAAAGTGCACGACGTTTGCCAGAACAACAATATTCCGGTCTGGTGCGGTGGCATGCTGGAATCAGGCATCGGCCGTGCCCACAATATCGCGCTGTCAACTCTTCAGAATTTCCGGCTGCCGGGCGACGTATCGGCGTCGAAGCGCTACTGGAAAGAAGACATCATCGAGCCCGAGGTCGAGGTCAGTGCGCAGGGCACGATCAAAATAAGCGACGAGCCTGGGACAGGCTATAAAGTCCGCGAAAAGTTGATCGAAAAGCTGGCGGTCAGAACGGAGACTTTCAGACTGTAACTGTGTGGGGCGGGCGCCCAGGCCCGCCTGCTACGGTCCATTTTGCGCCACCGCCCGCTGCTCTTTCTTCAGTAAGTCAATGCCCTGGGCAAAAGTAAGGTCCGGGGACACTGTACGGAAATCGCTGTAGATCTCCGTCTTCTGGATATTCAGGCTCTTGAACAGAAGTATTTTGCCGGTGAAAGCCAGATCCATCCGGGCGATGGTCCAACTATTGTTTCCGAGGTCTGCCTGATCGACCTGAAAATGTCCACCGCGGTCCAGATGACCGAGAATGCCCCATCCGAACCCTACCTCTTTGAAGAGCGTGCCATCGATTCTCGCAATGTGCTGGTTTCGCGAGTCCACAAGAAGCACTCCCTGCATGCCCACCAGCACCTGCTCTACATGCGTCGGCGGTTCGTACTGCGGATTGGGATGAAACCTGAGCCGGACCAGTGGATCGCCGATTTTGCCTACTCCGGGCCTGCCCGTCTCGGCGCCATCATATTCGTAGAGGAAAGCGTCAGGCAGTGCTTTCAGGATAAGGTTGACCCGCTCGGCATTTTCTTTCTCCTGAACCCGCTTCTTCTCCAAATCGCTGGGCTGCTCGAGAAAGTGCTCGAGACGTCCATACTCAGCCCGGCGTTCCTCCTGACTCAAAGGCCGATCGTTATTGGCCACCAGCATCCCTACCATGGCATCCCGGGTTTCCACCATCAGCCTGATCTGCGAACCAGTCGGCGTTTCCTTGCGCTGCCGGCACATGTACTTCGGACCCTGGCTGTTGTTCTGGATTTCGTTCTGCACAGCTCGTCTTACCAGTTCGCCCGGGGCTTCAGCGGGTGGAGTGTCGGCGGCGCCCATAGTTCGCAGGCAAAGGGCGAGCGCGACCGATAATATCTGGCAAGCGTTGCGGAGGATGGGTTTCATGGGAATGGAAATTCGCCCCTGCCAGATTAGACGAAAAAGCGGCCAGGAATGTTGTCTAACTGATCTCAAGCAAGGCTTTAGCAGGTTACCTTCGGAACCGCGAAACTAACTGATTTGAGGCCTCATGAGACCTTTCGTCGGTTGCTCAGGTCATCGTCGTGGGATATAGTTTCGATCAAGCAGGAAATGGCGTTCGCGAGGGTTACGAAGTTTCCTTTCACTCAGCTTTCTGGCCCTGGCCGGTCTTTAGTGACCTGGCAATCCGTGCGCGTCCAAAGCGGTAAGTGTGCCTGAGGAGGCCGAAATCATGGAAACGCCGAAGACTGAGTTCGCCCATATCGGGAAGTCAGTGATCATCAAAGGGGAACTCTCGGGCAGCGAAGACCTTTACATCGATGGCCAAGTAGAGGGTAGCATTGAACTTTCGGGAAACCGCCTGATTATTGGTCCGCATGGGCAGGTTCGCGCCAACGTCAACGCCAAAGGCGTAGTGGTTCAGGGCAAGCTGGATGGCAACATCCGCGCCTCGGAACGCGCCGAACTGACCAAGTCGGCCGTCGCCGTGGGCGACATCGTCGCCCAGCGCGTGGCGATCGAAGAGGGCGCATATTTTAAAGGCAAAGTTGATATCCAGAGGGACGGAGCTAAAGCGGAAGTTGCTAAAACAGACGCATCGAGAGCGACTCCGATGGTCAGTGCTCCTGCGGGAGCAAGTTCGGCCGCCGCAGGCGGCGGCTCTCCGGTGACTGCGAAGACGAACCCGAGCGACGGAAAGTAGCTTCTGCCTTATCTTCTCCAGTCCGCGATTTGAGCTCGCGCCGCGAGCACATGAAATCAGACGCCCAACGGTTGCCGGCGGCGTAGTAACGCAAAACTTGATGAAATTTTTTGGCTCGTCAGACAGCACCACACAGACATCGGCAGCGGCTCAGGGACCGAAACTCACCCGCCGCTCCAGCAGTCTCGCCCAACTGATCAAGTCACTCGATTCAGAAGAGCCGCTCTGCATTCTCGATCTGGGATCCACCTCTCCAGCCAACATCCGTTATTGCACCGAACGTGGTCACAAGATCTACAGTGACGACCTGCTCATCTCGTCGACAGACCCTTCACTCGCTACCAAAGATGAGGCGGGCAACCCGGCCCTGGACAGCAAACGATTCCTCGACGAAAACCTGGTTTATCCCGGCGCGCAGTTCGATATTGTGCTGTGCTGGAACTTGCCTGATTATCTGGACGAGAGCCTGGTCAAGCCCGTCATCGGACGTTTGTGGTCTCTTCTGAAACCAGGCGGCATGCTGCTGGCTTTCTTCCACACACAGGAAGCAGGGCCGGAGGCACCGTGCTACCGCTATCACATTGTAGGCGGCGACGTCCTCGAAATGCAGCACATCGCTCGCGGCGACGGAAAAAAGGGAAGCCCGGCCAGCAAGTTTCGTCTGCAACGCGTATTCAACAACCGCAACATCGAAAATCTCTTCCGCGATTTCGCTTCCATTAAATTTTTTCTTGCCCGCGACAATGTTCGTGAAGTTCTGGTGGTTCGCTAGCACGATCACGCAGGGACAGCTGTCCTCGGCTGTCCGGCGGAGCGAAGGTCTGCTATTTCCTGGTGCAAAAAGCTGTCGAGCTTCGCTCGATCAGGGCAGATGAGAATATCTGCCCCTACCTGGCTTGTGCCACTGCCGCACGAGCGGGGACGCTCGCTCCCACATTTATTGTCAGCGTGTTTTGCGGACCAGGTAATTGGTAATAGCAGGGCTGCTTTCCAGGACAGATAGAACCGGCTTTCGGACGTAACCCGGCAGCAACAGCATACGGCGAATGGTTGAGGAAGCCCGAAACACCGGTAGCAGCGACGCGCGGTAAGCCTGACTATAGCGTCGCGCCGCTTCAGTCAGAGAAGCTTCACCGCTGAAAAAACACCGAAGAGAGCGCGCAGCCAAGGCTCCGCTGCGCAACGCGAGCGAAATTCCGTCGCCCACAAATGGATCCACGAAGCCGGCTGAGTCTCCTACGATCAGCACGCCGTCACGTTCCGGTTGAGGTGTGCGAAAGATCAACGGTGAGGTACTGACCGGATCGCTGAGCGCTGTCCAGTTCCGGCTGCGCTCGCGCAGCGCTGGATGCAGAGAAAATACTTCCGGCAAAGTGCTGGCGACATCGGCACGTACCATGGCGGAGGCGTTTACGCGTCCGCTGCCAGGGGCGTCCGCAGCGACAGTGACCGGCTGCACGCCGCAATACCCGCCCTTGAAAAAGTACAGATCCACCGACCGCTCCGAAAGCGACTCGGCAAAATGGCCTTTGACTCCCAGCCATTTTTCCTGGTGCAGTCCATTTTCCGCCGACGGACGATTCAGATTCGACCATCGTCCCGAAGCGTTCACCAGTGCACGCGCCTCAAATTCTCCATCCGTAGTCACAACCTGAAACGGACCGCTGCCGGCAACGCTTTGCACTGTGACTTGCTGCCGCGCATCCACACCGCAACGCTCCGCCGAGTTCCACAGAGCCACATCGAGTTCCACACGGGCAATACTAGCGGCCGGTGGATCCACCTTGGTGCGCAGCGTCCGTCCATCCAGGAAGATCCGCGCATGTAAGATTCGAATCGCCTCCCGCAATAGGGGCGCGTGAGCGGTGTCGAGCAGGTCGTCGAGCAGAGCCAAAGATTCCGCCGAGACAAACTCACCGCACACCTTGTGCCGCGGGAAGCGTCCGCGCTCCAGTAGCAGCACGCTGGCCCCGGAACGGGCGGCGGAGATGGCAGTTGACGTTCCCGCCGGGCCGCCACCGATGATGATGAGATCGTAGGGCATTCAACTCTCAGCTATTTCCAAAATCATTGTCATCCACGAAACATGTGGGGACAATCGCCCTCGGTTGTCCGGCGGAGTAAACCTCCGCTATGTGCGCTTGACGATGACGCTGTCGAGCTTCGCTCGAGCCGGCAACCGAGGGCGGTTGTCCCACGTGGTTGGTGGTGGCATCGAGTTCATCGCTTCCATGCAATCACTCCCATACGGAATAAATAGTGGCGATGAATTTCCACGCTCGCTGCTGAAGTCTGCGCCAGCAAGGCCTGCATTTCTGCCGGCGTGTAGGCCTGTCGCACCGACGCCGGAGCGTCATGACGCGTCAGGCGGCTGCGATATAAAGGCAGCCCCGCGTACACGAGAGCCATATGGAGTGGATGTCGAACCAGATCATTGATCAGCACTGCCAGGCGGCAGACGCGAAGCGCTTCCTCAACAAACCGCACTAGCTCCTGTGCGGACAAATGATGAGCGAACAGATTGCAGCTCAGCAAATCGAAGCTCGCGTCCTGAAAGGGAAGGGCCAGAGCATCACCGGCGACAGCCGGGTTTCCGTTTCGCAGGTGCGAGGTGGCGCGATCCAGCAATGTCACCTGCAACTGTAACCCGCGATGTCGTAGTCGATGGCCTGCCGCCTCGGGGACATATCCGGATCCAGCGGCTACTTCCAGAACCGAGAATGAAGACTGCTTAGCCACGCGTGCCACGCGGTCGATCATGGCGGTGGTAGTGGAAATGCCCCCGAACCACCGGTTGATCATCCGCAGATCACCGATCGAGGCAGCGACCTCGGCGGGCGTGCCGCAATCGGTGTCGAGCAATTCGGCGGTAGGCACGCGCTTCATGAATCAGTCGTCAGTCGTCGGTCTTCAGTCGTCAGCAAAAACCCTTGCGCCATTTGTCTGACGACTGAAGACTGACGACCGACGACTGTTCTTACACTTCCGCCAGTTCCTCTTCCAGCATTTGTTTGTTGTAGAGTTCGCTGTAATATCCGTTGCGCGCCAGCAACTCGTCATGGGTGCCGAGTTCGACGATGCGGCCGGCGTGCAGCACCGCGATCATATCGGCGTTGCGCACCGTGGAGACCCGATGCGAGATGAAGATCGTGGTCCGGCCCTGCATCACCTCGCGCAGGTGGTTCAGGATCTTGTCCTCTGTTTGGGTATCCACGCTGGACAACGCGTCGTCGAGAATCAGGATGCGAGGGTTGCGAATAAGAGCCCGGGCAATGGCCGTCCGCTGCTTCTGTCCGCCGGAAAGAGTGATGCCGCGTTCGCCCACCAGAGTTTGATACTTATCGGGAAAGTCTTCAATGTCCTGAGCAATGTTAGCGGCCTCGGCTGCCTCGCGAACCTGTTGATCGGTGGCATCTTCCTTGCCGAATGCGATGTTCTCGCGGACAATTTCGCTGAAGAGAAAAGTTTCTTGCGGCACGAATCCGATCTGGCGGCGCAGGGGCTCCAGGGGAAATTCACGCACCGGCTTGCCATCGATCCATACGCTTCCAGGCGCGACATCGTAGATGCGAGGAATAAGGCTGACCAGCGTAGTCTTGCCCGAACCGGTGGGACCGACGATGGCGAGGCTGCTGCCTTCCGGGATCCGCAAATTGAGGTCATGCAGAACCGGAACGCCGTTGTAGGCAAAGTTCAAATTGCGAAATTCGATCTCGCCGCGAATTTGTGTGGACCCCGACCCTGCAGCCTTTACGTCAGGACCATCTTCAATCTCAGGCCTCTCTATCAGAATTTCATTGATGCGACCCATCGAGGCCGTCCCACGCTGAAAAATATTTATGACCCAGCCCAGTGCGATCACCGGCCAGGTCAGTTGCACCATGTAGGTATTGAAGGCTACGAAGTCGCCGATCGTCATCGCGCCGTCTAGAAACAGAGTCGTCTTCGTTCTTAGAATCGAAATCAACTCAGTTCTAACCTGCCCTTCAATAACTTCTCTCCCACCGAGCCAGAGCACAAGAACGATTGCAATGCCCAGCATGGTTTCAAGTGTCGGCCACAGCATGCCCATGAGGCGGACCAGTCTCAGGCTGCGATTGATGTACTCCCGGTTCGAAGTTTCAAAGGCCGTGATCTCCGGTTCTTCCTGCACATAGGCGCGGATCACCCGGGCTCCCGAAAAATTCTCCTGCGCTCGCGCCGATATTTCCGAGAACATCGCCTGTATTTTCTCGAAGCGTTCGTGAATCTGCTTGCCGAAGTACTGCACCGTAATGCTCACCACCGGCAGCGGCAGAAAGGCGTACAGGGTGAGCTTGGGGCTGATCGAAAGCATGAACGCCAGCGCGCCGGCCGTGAACACAATCGTGTTCGCCGAGTACATGATGGCCGGTCCCAAGAGCATGCGGACGGCATTGAGATCATTTGTGGCCCGCGCCATGATGTCGCCGGTACGAGTGCGCTGGTAGTACGAATAAGAAAGGCTTTCCAGGTGCCGGAAAAGATCGTTGCGCAGATCAAACTCGATCTCACGCGAGATCCCGATCACGATCCAGCGAGTGAGGAACTGGAAAATGCCCTTGATCGCGGCCACGCCCAGCAGTTGCAGGGAGTACGTCAGTAGCTTCTCGCGAGTTACCCCGGTCCTCAGGCCGTCGACGGCGTGGCGAAGCACCAGGGGGAAGAGGATCCAGACGCCGTTGTTGATGAAAATGCAGATCGTGCCGACGAAATAGCTGCCACGGTACTTACGCAGGTAGGGGAACAGTGGACGCAGGCTTTTGGGCAGCATGTGCTCTAGGTAGATGCAATTCTACCAGCACAGGCTTCAGATCGCCGCCTTTGCCGGGGCGGTATGGCGCGGGCGCCCCTGCGATACTGCTACAGACTGTGTGGGGACAACCGAAGGCGGTTGTCTCCACGCAGTCTGTGGTGGTGCCGCGCCAGCGAAGTCGCTCGCGCCCACATAAGCTTCCTGGGCCACATCACCCTGAAATGCGAGGGCGTAGGCGACCAGCAATAGAACGATCCAGCTCAGCAGGAAAAACCAGCTCGAAGCCATCAGGTAAACGTAGGCTGCGTTCATGACTCAGTCTCGATTCGTTGTTATGAGGAGCCCAGCGCCGGGAGCGTCCGGCAGTCCAGATCTTCCTGTCCGGTCAGGCGTTTGTAGTTCTGGATGATTTCCTGTACGGCATTTAATCGGGCGAGAGTGGAGAGTTTGCTGTCGGTGATCGCCAGGTCGATTTCAGTCAGCCAGCAATCGACGGCATTCTGAACTCCGTTCGCCAACTCTTCTGCGATGACCAGAATCAGGTCGCGGTCGGAAGCTTGAGTTGCCACTTGCGATTCCTTTCGTGAAGCGGGTTATCGCCGGCCGCCAGGATTATGATCGGCATTAGTTAAGAATTGTTGGCGGCCGGCGAATATTTTACTGATTTTGTGTTCCCTCCGGCGCCTTCTGCATGTGATTCATCATCCGCTGATCATGCTCGCTAATGAGCTGAGTCAGTTTTGTCTTCTGCTCCGGAGTCAAAATCTGCACCATCTCCGACCCGACGCGCGCATATTCCACGGTCAGTTCAGTCATGGTCTGTGATTGCTGAGCGGCCATTTCACGGACCTTCGCTTCGTCGAAGCCACCGTTAACGATGAGATCGCGCAACTGCGCATGGCTTTGCGCCATCTGCAGCATCAGGGGCCGGAACGCTGGCTTTTCTTTCTCCATGATCGCCTTTAGCTGCGCCTGCTGAGCCTCGGTCAGGTCGAGCTTGTGCATGTAGAAATCCAACCTGGGCCCGCCCGGCATCCCTCCGCCAAACATCTCTCCGCCGGGCATGCCATTGCCGCGCATGTGGGCTCCATGCTCCGTTTGTGACATGGCGATAGCCGCCATGACCGCGAGAGTCAGAACCACTGCCCAGGTCTTGAACCATTTTTGCTTCATCGATTTTCTCCTCCGCGTCGAGCACTGCGTTTTGAAAACAGGACGCCCTCGCGACCGCCGACGGACACCGGCAACTTAGTGATTAGAAGCTTTCCGGGTCAGGGCGGCGGTAAAGAGTCGGTCAAGCGGAGTAAAGTTTTGTAAAGCGTAAGCTACTGATTGACAATTCTTTACCACGGAGCCGGTCATGCTGTTGTAGAAGTACAATAAAGCCAGTGGATCGCATTCTTGTAATCGACGACGATGTGGAGCTTTGCGGCCTGGTGGGGGAATACCTTGCTCCGGAAGGCTTTCAGGTGGAGTCCGCCGCGGACGGCATTCGCGGCCTCGATCAGGCTTTGAATGGCGACTTCCTGCTGGTAGTGCTGGATGTCATGCTGCCCGGCCTGAACGGATTCGAGGTTCTAAGGCGGCTGCGCGACAAGTCGAAGATCCCGGTATTGCTGCTTACCGCGCGCGGCGAAGACGTGGATCGCATCGTCGGCCTGGAGATTGGCGCCGACGATTATTTGCCCAAGCCTTTCAATCCGCGGGAACTGGTCGCCCGCATCCGGGCTATCCTGCGTCGTACGCGCAACGGAGACCGATCGGGAAGCGGGCAGCCGGCGGAAATCCTTCGGGTGGGTGAAGTCGAACTCGATCCCGCCACGCGTACAGTTTTGCAAAAAGGGAAGCCGGTCGAGTTCACCTCCGTGGAGTTCAACCTTCTGCATGTGTTGTTGCGGGAAGCCGGCCGCGTGGTTCCGCGCGAGCGCCTGGTGGACATCGTTCTCAGCCGCAAGTTCTCGCCGTTTGACCGAAGTATCGACATGCACGTCAGCAAAATTCGCAAAAAGCTGGGCGACTCCGATTCCGGCTTGGACCACATTAAGACCGTCCGCGGCGTGGGCTATATCTTTACCCGGCCGCAGGAGGCCGCCGTCGAAAAAGTCAGGAGCGGCGGATGAAGAGTCTGTTTCTCAAGATTTTTCTTTCGTACTGGGCCGCTCAGGCGCTTTTCCTGGCGCTTGCGATCCTGATTACGGTGGCGCTGCGTGAGCGCGGCGAGTCGGCTGTCTGGGATGCCCAGGCAGCTACCGTGTTCAACAAAGCGATACAGACTTATGAGAAGAGCGGCCCTGTCGAATTACGCCGTTATCTTGACGAAATCCGGGACTCGCTCCATACCCGCGCCTACCTGCTGGACGATCAGGGAAAGGAAGTCTCGGGGCGCGATGTGCCGCACTGGGCGGAACTGCTGGGCAAGGGCATCGAGCCGCCACGTCGAGACCTGTGGCAACGCCTGACTCCCACTCCGTTCCGCCGGCAGTTGCAGACCGCGGCCAGCGGACATCGCTATCTCCTGGTGGCATTCCTCCCGCCCAATGGACCTGTGGGGCCTGGCGGCGTGCCCGGCCTGACGATTGTTATCGGGATTATTTCCTCCGGCCTGGTGTGTTACCTGCTGGCGCGATATCTGACTTCTCCGGTGGTGCGCCTGCGGGCCGCCACGCAGCGCCTGGCGGCAGGCGATCTAAGCGCGCGAGCGGGTGGACTCTCTTCTCGCCGGCGGGACGAGATGGCGCAACTGGTTCGCGACTTTGACACCATGGCGGAACGCCTGGAAGCGGCAGTTAACGCGCAGAGCCGGTTGCTCAATGACATTTCTCACGAACTCAGGTCGCCTCTGGCCCGCCTCAATGTGGCCTCCGCCCTGGCTCACCAGCGTGCCGGCGCGGAGGCCTACAGCGCGCTCGAGCGCATTGACCTGGAAGCGGAGAGGTTGAACGAACTCATCGGCGGACTGCTGACCATCGCCCGCCTCGACAGTGGAAGTGACACCCGGCAGAAGACGCCCATTCTGCTGGGTGAAATGATCGAAGATATCGCTGCCGATGCCGACTTCGAAGCGCAGGGCCGTAACTGCCGCGTGGATAGCGTGATCAAGGAAAACTGTACCGTGATGGGAGCGCCGACCCTGCTGCGCAGCGCAATCGAAAACGTCGTGCGCAATGCGGCTCGCTACACTCAGGAAGGCACCAGCGCCGAAATCTCTCTGGAACGAAGTTCGGATCGTCAGGCGGAGGCGGTGGTTCGCATCGTTGACTCCGGCCCTGGCGTGCCTGAGGACGCCCTCGACAAACTTTTTACGCCCTTTTATCGCATCGACGATGCCCGCGGACGTCAAACTGGCGGTGTGGGGCTGGGCCTCGCCATCACCGAACGCGCTGTGCGGCTTCACGGAGGCACCGTCAGGGCCAGTAACCGTTCCGGGGGCGGCCTTGAGGTCGAAATCCGGCTCCCGCTGGCCGCCGGTTCTGCCCAGCAGCATCCGGCAAATTTAGCGAAAAGCGCCGACCCGGTGGAAACCATTTCCGGTCGCTCAAGTTGAGAATTTTGAGTGACAAACGGTGAGGCAACTTTCTTCCTCCATTGCGGTTCCAATCAGCCAGAGTGGTTTGCTCTTCACGGTCATTCCTGATACACAAATGAGGGTACTTTTGAACCTCGAATCTTCCGCGTCGGGGATTTTTTAGACTGCGTCGAAACGATCGGGGAAGCACAGGGAGAAGGAAAAGAATGGGGACGAGGTTCCGGTTCCTGGCGGGCGTAGCGCTCCCAGCATTGTTGCTCTGTCTGACGGCGTGCTCCAGCACTCCCTCAAGCGGTACTTCAGGTACGGGCGTGCTTTTTGTTGCCGCGCTGGGTGATTCGTCGGTTTCTTCTTTTACAATTGACCTCAGCACAGGGCTGTTGACGGCGATTGGCGGCACTGTCCCCACTGGAGGCGCTCCCACGGCCATGTTCCTGGCGCCGACAGGAACCGAGTTGTTTGTCGCCAATAGCGGCTCCAACAATATCTCCGCTTATAGCGTGAAATCAGATGGCACTCTCACCGCTGCCAGTGGTACGACGGCAACCGGGATGACTCCCGTCGCGCTGTCGATGGACTCGGCCGGAAAGTTCCTCTTTGTTGCCAACGAAGGTCGGCAAGTGCCCGCAACTTCTGGCACAGTGTCGGTGTACGGGGTCCAGGGAACAACCTTGACCGAGGTGCCAGGTTCGCCCTTCGTCGTATCTGGTCTTTCGCCCGCAAGCGGCCCCGGTCCCGCAGGCCTGGTAGTCACGCCCGACGGAAAATATTTGTATGTCGCGGGCCAGTTCGACGGCACGCTCACCGAATTCTCGGTGAATGCCTCTGGTGTGCTGACAGAGGGACCGATCTCGTTGGTTGGCTCGGCCCCGTCCGCCGTAACCATCACTCCCGACGGCGGCTTTGTCTACGTCGCCAATAACAGCTCGGTATCGGCTTTCGCCGTCTGCAATCAGGTTGTCGCCAACTGTAGCGACCCCAACAGCCCCGACGGAAGTCTCACGGCGGTTGCCGGATCGCCTTTTTCAGCCGGACTCGCGCCGGTTGCCATGGTCGTCGCGCCTTCGGGAAAATTCCTCTTCGTGGTCGATCGCCAGTCCAATCAGATTTCGGAATTCAGGGTCTCCACCGGTACGGGTGTTCTCACCGCGAATACGCAACCAGCGATTTCGACTGGATCGAATCCGGTTGGAATCACGTTTCGTGCAGGAACGACTACGACTACGACGACCGGTGGCATCGCCGACTACTTGTATGTCCCCAACCTTGGGGCATCCTCAATCTCGGTCTATAGCTTCGATTCCACCATAGGAACGCTCGGCTTGGTAGGCAGTCCCTTTCCCTTCACCTCGGGACAACCGTCAGCCGTAGCGGCCGAATAGTTTCCGACGAATCAACCTGTCATCCCGACCGGACCGCTGCGCGGCACGGGCAGCGGAAGAACCTTGCGTTCGGATGACGAATTGTCAAGCCATCGTAGATTCGTTTCAGGCGTGCTCCGCATACAGCAAACCCGCCACTGAAGTGGCGGGCTATTGTCAAAGGTCCCTCCGGTACCTCGCCTTCTCGAAGAGACAAATATCAAACCATTACACGGCGTTTCGATCGGGGTAACGGTTCAATCGTTCTTGACTACTTTCCCTGAAACAGCAGTGGCGCGAAGTTCGTAAGGTTCTCTCGCCACAGCATCCAGACGTGCATTCCCGGCGTTTGAATGAAAGTCGGTTGCAGTCCTTTATCCTTCAACCATGCAATCAGTTTCTGATTGGCGCCGAATAGTCCATCTTCTGTCCCGCAGGCGATCCAGAGTACGCGCAACCTGGCATTGATTTCGGCTGCGGATTGCGCCGTGATGCCGGGGAAAGTCGATTCGAAGCCGCCCTCTCCCAGGGGAGCAGAGCTGAAACCGCCGACATACGCGAAGTCGTCGAGGTGATTCAATCCAACTCGCAGGCTCTCTGCGCCGCCCATGGATAGTCCGGCTACAGCATGATCCTCGCGTTTCTCAGAGAGAGGATACTGCTGCTTGACCAGCGGCATGACCTCCTTGAAAAGCACATCCGAAAACTGGCTGTAGTTGCGATGAACGATTTCGGGATCTTTCCACGTAGTCCATCCGCGGGTGATCACTTCCATGGTTCCGTAGCCGAGGGGCATCACCACAATCATCGGCTTGGCCTTGCCCTGAGCGATCAGATTGTCGAGGATCACATTGGCCTTGCCCATGGCAGTCCACGCGCTGGGATCGTCGCTGTATCCATGCAGTAAATACAGAACGGGATATTTGCGCTTGCTGGTCGGGTCAAAGTCCGGAGGAGTGTAAACGTAGTACTCGCTTTTGATATCGACGATCTTCGACTGGTAGAAGTGATGATGCACCACTCCGTGTGGAACATCGGCCGCTTCCCACGACTTAGGTGGCTGGCCGGGCACCAGAAAGACATTGTCGGTGCCGAAGAAGCTAGGCTTCAGCGTGACATTGTGCGGGTCCAGAACATTGGTGCCGTCCACCTTGAAGTTGTAGCTGTAATACTGCGGCGCCAGTTTAGGAACTGTAACGCTCCACACCCCGTCCGGTCCCTTGGTCATGGGAAACGGGTCTTTGACCCCTTCGAGATGCAATTCCACCTGGGAAGCGTTCGGCATAGCGAGGTGAAACACGGCAGTCCCATCGGGCTGCAACAGCGGATACCTGGGAGGCGCGGCGTCCAGCGGAACCGGCGCAACCGGCTTTTCCGCCGACTGCGCGTTCGTGGCAATCGGCAGAACCATGCAGAAAAGCATCAGTACAGCAATGTATAGACAGGCGGGCAATGCGGCGGGACTAACATGAAAGAGTCGTGACATGTGCGGAATTTTCCTCGTCAGGCAAATTGTCGGGCGTAAGCCACTCAAAACTGAGAACCGGGAACCAGAAACTGGAAACTGATTTTCATTCCGTCTCTAAGCACTTTAAAGCACTCCGTACTTTAAAAAGTCTGGGACGTCTGCGGCGGATCCAGCGTCACGTAGGAACTTTAAGAATCAAATAACCGCCAGCCAGTCCAAATAATAAATCGGGAGCCCAGGCCGCGAGAAATGGCGGCAGCTGACTCACATTCCCCATCGACTCCGATAAGCGCGAGACCATGATGTACAACAGTCCGATGCCAACCGCGGTAGCAATGCCGGCCACAGCCCCTTTTTTTCCCGCGGCCAGCGCAAAGGGAATTGCCAGCACCGCCATGATCAACGAATTAAGAGGGAAGGCAAACTTCTCCTGAAGTTGTACCTTCAGCCGTACTACATCGAAACCGCTCTGCTGGAGGTCGCGAATGTACCGCCGCAAATCCTCGGAATTCATCTCCGAAGACTGCCGCACTTCTTTCTTGAAGTATGCCGGCGGCTCGTTGATTGAAGCAAAGGTGGCGACGTCAAAAGTCCGATAGTCGGAGATGGCCGACCCGTGTACGCTGCGTTCCCATCCCTGGGTGCAGACCCAGCGTTGCAAGCGCTCTTCCCAGTGCGCCTGGTCGGCATAAACCCGCGCAGTCAGTTGGAAGGTTTTGGGATCGAACTGGAAGACCGAAAGATTGCCAAACTGATCGCGATCGGAATCGAACAGCTGATAATAGAAAATCGTCGAATGCTGTCCGAAAATCCATTTTCGGTCCGGGTTTAAATACGTCTGCGCCGGTTTGCCCTTTATCAGATTGCGCAGCGCGTCCTGGCGCTTGTTGGCATGGGGGAGATAGAACTGGTCGAAAAAGAAAAGCCCGCCCGCCAGCAAAGTAGAAACCACGAGGATGGGAACAATCACGCGATAAATGCTGATCCCAGTCGCCTTGATCGCGGTAATTTCGTTCGACCGCTGCATCAACCCCAATGTGATCAGGACCGCCAGAAGAACGCTCAGGTGCAGGACGTTGTAGAGGAAGAAGGGCGCAACGTTCAGCATGTATTCACCGACAATGAACGGGGAAATACGGTTGCGCAGGATATCCCCCAACAGCTCGAATAAAGTAAAGACCTGAAGCAACATGAGGAACGATGCCAGAATCATGGTCAGATACACCATGAAATCCCGCAGGACGTAGTCGTCCAGGATCATCGGGAAGCTGGCGCTGAAGACGCGGCGGCGGTTTACGGCGCGATGGAAAGCATCCTCGGCCCGGTTGAAACGGAGCAGATTGTTCGCCCATTTCACCACTGACGTCTTCAGCGGATTCCATTTGGCGCGAAACGATCCGAGTTCCAGCGGGCGCCGTTCAGCGCGCCATAATAAAAATGTGCCGCCCAGGAAAAAAACAATGTTGGCTAGCCACGCTCCCAGCGCCGGTGACACTTTTCCCTGACGGGCCAGCGATACTCCGATCAAAGTGACCGAGTAGTAGGCGAACACCAGAATAATGGTGAGCACGAATCCCGCCGATTTGCCGCCCTTTTTTGAAGACAGACCCAGCGGAATTCCCACCAGGGCCAGTACCAGGCATGAAGTGGGCAGCGCGAAGCGGCGATGGAATTCGATCAAATACCAGGGCGCCACATATTTCTTCACTTTGCGGGCCTGGGCGCGCAGGTCCCAGGTAAGCATTTGCCCGGCAGGCACCGGTTCCTGATCTCGGCTATCGGTTTGCGGGACCGGAATTGGTACGTCGGTCTGGTCAAATGTAGAAATCTGATAATGATCGGGCGAGTCCGGGTCAGTCTCGTGCGTCGACCCATCCGACAGATGAAGGTGCAGCATCTGCGGACCTTCGCTTACCAGAATCCCCTGCCGCGCCAAAGTAATGCGCGGCGACGCCGGGTTGCTGATGTCCGCGATGAATACGCCCTTCCAGATCGCCGCGCCTTGCGCGGTCTTCACGTCCTGAACGTAGAGAACGAGTTTTGGAAAGCCTTCGTAAAAAACTCGCGGCTGAACTTCGAACGACGCCTGCGAAGTCTTGAGCCGGTCTTCGAGTCTTGCCAGCGCAGCCTGGGATTCCGGCGCAAGATATACAGCGTTGAACATGGCCAGCGCCCAGGCGGTCACGGCAAAAATGGAGACGATGCGAAGGAATGTCCACACGCCAATACCGCTGGCCCGCATTGCGGTAATTTCGCTGTCGGCAGCCAAGCGGCTGAGTCCGATCAGAATACCGACCAGCACGCCCATCGGAATCGTGTAGGTAAAGGCGACCGGCAGCGTGTAAACGAAGATCGCGATCACACTGGGTAAAGGCGCGCTGTTGCGCACTACGAGGTCGAGAATATGGCCCAGATCCCGAGTGAAAAGAACAAACGTGAACACCGCCACGCCAATCGCGGCATGGGAGATCACTTCACTCAGGATGTATCGCGTCAGAATGCGCATGGGCCTACGTCGTCACGACAAGGCGAGCATAGCACGGAGAATTAGGAGATGGCAGTGTGTGGCGCGGAGTGTGTGGCGCGGGGAATGGCCTCGGGAGGCACTGCCCTCAAAAACCGTGTCATCCCGCGCGCTGTGTCGAGCCGCGCTTGCGCAGTGAGATCAAGTCGAAGGATCCCTACTTGATCAAGGACTCGACAGCTCATAGGGTCCTTCGACCCCGCAAGATGTCCCTGTCGAAACATCTTGCTTCGCTCAGGATGACAGGAGGGGATTTCGTTCTATTCAGGTTTCAGGAACAACGCCGACAATGGCGGCAGGGTCAAACTCACCGAGAATGGACGCCCATGGGCTGGCACGGCCTCAGCATGTACGCCTCCCAGGTTTCCCATGCCGCTGCCCCCATGTTCCTGGGCATCGCTGTTGAGAAGTTCGCGCCAGAATCCCCCGGTGGGGACGCCGATCCGGTATCCGTAGCGTGGAACGGGAGTGAAGTTACAGACAATCAGAACTTCGTCGCCCGGAGTCCGGCTCTTACGCAACAGGGAGATGACGCTCGCGGCGGTGTCGTTACAGTCCACCCATTCGAAGCCGGCGGAGTCCGCATCGAGCTGGTGAAGCGCCGGCTGTTCCCGATAAATCTGATTCAGTTGCGCCACCCAGTTCTGCACGCCGCGGTGGAGCGGATACTGCACAACATGCCATTCCAGGCTGGTATCGTGCGCCCACTCCCGCACCTGGCCGAATTCGCAGCCCATGAACAGCATCTTCTTGCCGGGTTGCGCGTACATGTATCCGAACAGCAGACGCAGGTTGGCGAACTTCTGCCACTCGTCTCCCGGCATTTTGCCAATGAGCGACCCTTTGCCGTGGACTACTTCGTCATGCGAAAGCGGCAGCACAAAATTTTCAGTGAATCCGTAGAGCATGCGGAAGGTCAGCTGGTTGTGATGGAAGCGGCGGTGAATGGGGTCCTGCGAGAAGTAGGACAGCGTGTCATGCATCCAGCCCATGTCCCACTTCATACCAAAACCCAGCCCGCCAACGTAAATCGGACGCGAGACCATCGGCCAAGCCGTCGATTCTTCCGCGATCGTCTGGATCCCCGGATGCTCCTTGTAAGCTTCGGTATTGAACTGTCGAAGAAAATCGATGGCTTCAAGATTTTCGCGTCCACCAAACTTGTTCGGAATCCACTCGCCAGCTTTCCGCGAATAATCGAGATAGAGCATGGAGGCGACGGCATCCACCCGCAGACCGTCAATGTGATACTTGTCCAGCCAGAACAGCCCGCTGGCCATCAGAAAAGTGCGGACTTCATTGCGTCCGTAGTTAAAGATGTAGGTTTTCCAGTCGGGATGAAAACCCTTGCGCGCGTCCGCGTGTTCGTACAAATGCGTGCCGTCGAAATAGGCCAGTCCGTGGGCGTCGGTAGGGAAGTGCGAAGGCACCCAATCGAGGATCACGCCAATGCCTTGCTGGTGCAGATAGTCGACCAGGTACATGAAATCCTGCGGCGTGCCATAACGCGAAGTGGGCGCGAAATAACCGGTGGTCTGATATCCCCATGACCCGTAGAACGGATGCTCCATGATCGGCATCAATTCCACATGGGTAAAATTCATGCGCTTGACGTACTCCGCCAGCCTTGGCGCAGTCTCCCGATACGTCAGCGGACGGTCGCCCTCTTCCGGCACCCGCATCCACGAGCCCAGGTGAAGTTCATAAATTGAAATTGGGGCCTGCAGCGAATCGCGCTTCCCACGCGTCTCCATCCAGCTTTTGTCGGCCCACTGGTAATCCAGGTCCCAGATTACCGAGGCGGTTCGCGGCGGCTTCTCGTGAAGTTTCCCGTAGGGGTCGGCCTTCTCCACGATGTATCCCTGGTTGTTCGAAACGATGTGGTACTTGTACAGCGCGCCTTTGCCGACCCCAGGAATAAACCCGTCCCAGATACCGGAACTCCCGTGAGGTAACAGCGGATGCGAAAGCGGGTCCCAGCCATTGAAATCGCCGACGACGGAAACCGAGCGCGCATTCGGCGCCCAAACTCCAAAGGATGTTCCGGGCTTGCCACCAACCGTCATCAGGTGCGCACCCAGCTTGTTGTAAATCCGGTAGTGGGTGCCTTCGTTAAAAAGGAACAGGTCCTGCTCGGTCAGCAGGCGGGCATTGCTGGGTGAGGGCGGGGCTAACGTTGTTGTGATCTCTTTACTCATCAGTACGGTAACTCTCTCCCAAGTGTACCGGAGTTTCGAGGAGAGGATAAGTGCGGTTTGGTGACAATGCGGTTTTACTCGAGACGGCTGCTTACTTCGCGCCCTTGTGGAATTCTTTGCGTCCTTTTGTGGTCAAGGAGTTGGCAATGAATTACTTGACTCGACTAGGGAGTCAATTGAAGATGGCCTTCGGGAGCTCTAGAGCCCGCAGCGGAAGCAATATCTCTGCTGAGATTTTGGTCGTTGCGTTTGAGGACCTCGCTATTCACCGAGACTATCTTGGCCATGTTCGCGGCATATTTCGATGAGTCGGGTGGACAGGACATTCGCTTTACGCTAGTAAGCGGATACGTCGCGAGTGCTGCCAATTGGGAATCATTTGAAGTTGACTGGAAGCTATTTCTCATAAAATTCGGTGTACCCTACTTCCACATGAAGGAATATTCCCAGAGTACGAAGTGCTACAAGCAGTGGAAGGCGATGAGACCCTGCGGGCTGCTTTTATGGGGATGGCGGCGGATATTATCAACTCGCATCTCAAGCAGACGTTCATTTCCATTGTGAGCCATGACGACTTCGAGAAGGTCCATGCAATTTACAGGCTGCATGAGCACTTCAAAAGTCCGTACGCTCTGGCCGGGAGAACATGTATTGGCTTAGCCAACAACTGGGCGCGAAACCCAAAAAGCCCACGCACTCGACATTAAATATATTTTTGAAGATGGAGGGCCAGGCAAAGGCGGTTTGATTTCTGCCATTCAATCCATCGGGGGAACAGAGACTTATGAGGGTGTGTGAGATGGCAAATTTCGGAAAGCGGTGACTCCCGTTATGGCTTGTCCAAGCCATTTATAATGAATAACATAGATCACGGGTTTAGCAAGAGCAGGAATTGCCGAGCGATGGAAAAGAGCGGGTTGACAGGGAAAAGCGCCGGAGTATAATCGTTAAAGGATAATCAAATCGTAGGCAGGTTGTAACCCCTGCCCCGTAAGGATTCTGAAAGCCATTTGCTGGTTATCCCGAATGGCTTTCTTCTTCTAGTGGCCATAGTCTCCTGCCTTTTCGGTGTTCTTTAATTCCTGTTCTTCGCACAGACATACACGTGACTGGCTTGAGGTGGTCATCTTCTCGCACCAAGAGCACGGTTCGAAATGGGGAACCTGGTTTGTCGTACTCCCGAATGAACACTTCATCCGCAGTTTTCTTCGCTTCATATTCCCAAATTTCGTGAGGTTCTCTCATTATCTCAGGCATCCAAGATAGCGTTTGCGCTCGCTGTTCATTTATCGCATATTCTCCAAAACCCTGAGTTGTAGCCATAATGAGCGGTTCTTCAGTTTCTATTGTGAATTGGGTTTGCCAGCCCTTTTGCAATTTGGTCAGGTGGAAAAAGTGCCTGGCTAAAACGACTATGTGAGTCTTTCTGGGACAATAAAATTCCTGTCCGACCAGCAGATCAAGAAATTGTTTGTATAGCTCCGCCAAGGAAGTGAAAGCCAGACTATCGGGCGGTTTGGTAATCATGTGTGCGAGCGCGAAAGGGCTAATGATAACAAATCGCCTTTTAACTCGATGCCACCTAGCGTTGCAGCTTTTGCGGCGCCCCCGTCGTTCATCCCGGCGTCATGGTCATCATTACGACGTGTCTCGCTATCGCCATAGCGGCCCATAATGCAGGATATCTCGCGCGGTTTAGTCGGGTATCGGTTCCGACTAATCGGCGCACCATCTGAAAAGCCGATTCGTTTAGCTCCTTCCTTAATCGGTTTGGCATAGAAACATATGCTACATAAGGAAAGCTCCCCCCCGGGGAATTCAAAGTTGCCCTCTGCTCTGGCTTTCGTAATCTCGCCCGCGCCACACCGACCCTGCTAAACTGCTACCTTCAATTTTGAAAAACACACACTCATGCCAGTTCTCCGCGTAGTAGTTCTGTGGCACCAGCATCAGCCGTTTTACAAAGACCTGGTCACCGGCGAGTACCGGCTACCCTGGGTCAGGTTGCATGCCCTCAAGGACTACTACGGAATGGTGAAACTGCTGGATGAATTTCCCAACGTTCACCAGACCTTCAACCTTGTTCCGTCCCTGATCACGCAAATTCAGGACTACGTCACCGGTTCGGCCCGTGATCCGTTCCTCGAAATCGCTGGAAGGCCTGCCGGGGATCTGACTCCGGGCGATCGCCGTTTCGCGTTGCAGTATCTGTTTCAGGCCAACCCGACGCACCTGATAGGTCGCTATCCTCGCTATCAGGATTTGTGGAACCACTTTCAAAGCTCCGGCGCCACCCCTGAAGCCGCCGAGAAAAACTTCTCCACCCAGGATTTTACCGACCTGCAGGTTCTGTCACAGGTCGCATGGTTCGACGAATTTTTCCTCGATGACACCGAGGTCGCTGGTCTCATCAAGAAGGCCCGCGGTTACTCGCTGGACGACCAGCGCTTCGTCATGCAGCATCAGCGAAAATTGCTGGCGCAGGTGTTGCCGGCCCACGCCTCGGCGGCGCAACGCGGTCTGATAGAGCTTTCGACTTCCGCGTTTTACCACCCCATCCTCCCTCTGGTCGTCGATAGCAACATGGGTGCCGTCTCCAGTCCGGGCCTGCCCCTGCCTCAAAATCGCTACCGCCATCCCGAAGACGCGCGCGAGCAGCTTCAGCGTGGACTGAATCTTCATCAGGAAGTCTTCGGAATTCGCCCCCAGGGTGTATGGCCGTCCGAGGGAAGCGTGTCGGAAGAGGTATTCAAGATCTCGCAAGAGCTGGGCGTGAAGTGGATGGCCACCGACGAAGAAGTCCTGGGGAGAAGCACAGGAGTCTCTTTCGGACGCGACGGGCAGGGCCGTCTTTCCGGTGATCTGGCATCGAAGCTCTACACCATCCATCGCTTCGAAAACGACAATACGAAGATGAACTTGATCTTCCGCGACCACACGCTTTCGGACTTGATCGGGTTCGTCTATTCCGGCATGCCGCCACAGGACGCTGCCAACCACCTCATGCACAACATCAGGCAAGCAGCGCAACCGGTTCTTGATGCCGGACATGACGCGGTCGTGCCAATCATTCTCGACGGCGAAAATGCCTGGGAATATTATCCTCAATCGGGCCGCGAATTCCTGCGCCGCTTCTACGACGCGCTACAGCGAGAGTCCGGCGTCGAAGCTACCACGGTATCCGAGGCCATCGAACGCCACCACAATGTCTCCCGCCTGACGTCGCTGGTCCCCGGATCGTGGATCCACGCCAACTTTAATGTCTGGATCGGCGCACCCGAGGATAACCGCTCCTGGGATTATCTCTACAACGCCCGCAATTTCTATGCGCAGGCCGCGCCCGGCGCCACCGAAGCCCAACGCCAACTGGCCTTCGAAGAAATCCTGATCGCCGAAGGCAGCGACTGGAACTGGTGGTACGGCCCTGAACACCATTCCGCCAATGACCGCGAATTCGACGAACTTTACCGCAAGCATCTCTCGAATGTTTACCAGGCACTGGGAGCGCGCCCGCCCGACTACTTATCGCAGCCCATCATCGGCGCGCTGGAACGGCCGGCGATGCTGCGCCAGACCGCCTATATTCATCCCGAAATTACGGGCGACCTGGTGCGCTACTTCGAGTGGATGGGCGCCGCAGTCTACACCGCCGACCGCCGCGCCGGGGCCATGCACGGCAAACAATTTCTGCTCGACGCAGTTCACGCCGGCATCGACGAAGCCTACGTATACGGACGCCTCGACTTTGTCGAGCACAAGATTCCGGAGACTGATTTTGAACTGGTCGTAAATCTGGAATCATGGTCGGATGACGGTGCACGTCCGCGCCGCGCATTGCGTCTCGACGTGCGAGTGGAAGCCGGTCAGGTGCAGAGCTGGAAGGTGGGGGTACCCGATGGCGAAGTTCTATCCAGTTCCGAGTATCCCACCGATCGGGTAAGCGTCATCCTGTTTCGCAACTTCGAATTCAAATTCCCACTTGATTGGCTGCTGGCAGTTCCCGTCAGTTCAGCCAATGCCACGCCCACGGCCCCGGTTGCAACCCGCTTGCGGATTCGCTTGAGCCTCTGGCAAAGCGGATTGCCTGCCGACGCGCTTCCCGTCGAAGGCTGGATGGAATTACGACTGCTCAGCGAAGATGACTTGATCGCACAGCAATAGAGATGGGGGAATGAAGAGGCGGTGATTGATGAGGAAGAAAAGAAAAAATGCGACGTGGATGCCCGCCTGGTTCGGCTAGGAGTCAGCCGCAGAGCAGCGCAAAAATAAAGCCCCGGGCGTAAGCCCGGGGTAAAGATCGGAAGTGACAAAGCCCTGAAAGGGCGAAAGGACGCCGGCGCTACAACTTCGTTATGCGCCAGCTCCAGCCCTATACGCGGTAACAACCTCAACCAACTTATTGTCCGGCAGCTTCTGCCGTCATCGCCATCGGACGGCTCAATTCCATCATCAGTTCCGTCCCCGAAGGCAACACCGCCGCGCGCTTTTTGCTGAGCCAATGCACCACCGTCAGCGTAGCGCCAACTCCGCCACCGATCAGCAGGCCTTTGCCTCCGCCAGCCAAACCGCCGATAAGCATACCGGCGCCGGTCCCCATGCCGACTTCGATCAAGTCCCGGCCATCGTGACCTTCAGCTTTGAATTGGCCTTCGGTATTCACATCGGTTCCATTGCGCAAACTGGTATCGACCAGGGTTGCGTTGAGCATGTAGCGTTCGCCGCTGGGCAGCACCACCGCTTCGGGAAAAATCCCGATGGTCGCCTTGCCGGCAATACGGCGCGGGTCATTGACTTTAATGACCCGGCCCTGCACGCTGGCGCCAACCGGAATGACGGTCTTTCCATCGAGCGTGACCGGGTTCACGACTCGTCCCGAGAATGAGTCGCCTTCCTTGCTGTTGAAAGTTGACAGAGTATTTTCCAGCTTGACTCTGATCGAGGTGCCCGCGGGCAAGGCCATGTTGGTTTGGGCCCCAGCCGCGGCCGCCAATAGCATCACGCCCAGCATTACGAATATTCTCTTCATTCCGCCTCCTGAAGTTTCGCCACAAGACTTGCCGCCCCGGTTCATACCGCATCCTTCAACCGGAAACCGATACTTTCACTCTTTTCTGCCGCGATGTACACCAATTGCGCTCCTGCCCGTTCGATTTCAGTTTTCATCGGCTCAAACTGAGCCATGCGTTTTACGCAATTCGGTCACCAGGTGCCGCGCAGGAACTCTGCGATCAGCACGCCGCGCGACAGGAGGCCGGAGAGAGAAAGAATCCCGTCACGGTTCGCAGCCGATAACAAAAATTCCGGTGCGCGTGATCCGATGGTCAGGGTCTCCGTGCGATCCGACATCGTGTTTCGACTGTAGAGCACAAGAGCGTTGCGACAGCCTGTGAAAAACTTCAGGAACCAGCATAGACACTGGTTCTCGCGCACGTGTGGGGCGGACGCCTCGCCCGCATGAACGCCACAGCGATTGCGAAGGCGAAAGGGTCGAGGGGTTTTTCGGCAAATCTGATTCCTGCAAAATCTGCAACTCTCTGCCTTTCTCAGCGCTCTCGCGGGCAGGTCGCTCGCGACCACACGAGAAACGCGACCACGCAAGAAAACCGATATAATCACGAGTCTTATCAAAAAAAAGCGAGGATGGACGAGCAATGATGGACGTCATTACCCAGATTCAGGAAATTCAAGCGCGTGAGATTATCGATTCTCGCGGCAATCCCACGGTCGAGGCAGAAGTTATGCTGATCGACGGAAGTCGGGGCCGCGCTGCGGTCCCGAGCGGGGCCTCCACCGGTGAGCATGAAGCTGTCGAGTTACGCGACGGCGACAAACGACGTTACGTCGGCAAGGGCGTGCTCAAGGCAGTCGAAAATGTGAACGGCGAAATTGCCGAGGCTCTGACCGGCATGCATGCTGCCGAGCAGCGCGTCCTCGATGAGAAGATGATCGAACTCGACGGCACCGAAACCAAGGGACGTTTAGGCGCGAACGCCATCCTGGCAGTTTCGATGGCGGCCGCCCGGGCTTCTGCCGCAGCATTCGGCCTGCCACTCTATCGCTATCTGGGCGGAGCCGGAGCCAATATTCTCCCCACGCCGATGATGAACATTCTCAACGGTGGCGCTCACGCCGATAACAACGTCGACTTTCAGGAATTCATGGTGATGCCGGTCGGCGCGAAATCTTTCTCCGATGCGCTGCGCTGGGGCGTCGAGGTGTTTCACACTCTGAAGGGCGTGCTCAAAAAGCGCGGCTACAACACGGCGGTTGGCGACGAAGGCGGCTTTGCACCTTCGGTGAAGTCCAATGTCGAAGCCATTGAAGTCGTCCTCGAAGCCATCACCCAGGCGGGATACAAACCGGGAGAAGAAATTTCGATCGCACTCGATCCCGCGGCCAGCGAGTTCTATCAGGACGGAAAATACGTCTTCAAGAAATCCGACAAGTCGGCGAAAAGTTCCGACGACATGGTCCGCTTCTGGGCGAAGTGGGCAAATGATTATCCCATTGTCTCGTTGGAAGACGGTCTGGCGGAGAACGACTGGGACGGCTGGCAGAATCTCACAAAAGAGCTGGGCGGAAAGATCCAACTCGTGGGCGATGATTTATTCGTAACCAACGTGACGTTCCTGCAAGAGGGAATCGACAAGCACGTAGCCAACTCGATCCTGATCAAGGTCAACCAGATTGGCACGGTGAGCGAAACTCTGGACGCCATCGACCTCGCCCGGCGCAACGGCTATACATCGATCATCTCGCACCGCTCAGGAGAAACAGAAGACACATTCATCGCAGATTTGGCCGTGGCAACAGGCGCTGGCCAGATCAAGACGGGCTCAGCTTCGCGCACCGACCGCATTGCAAAATATAATCAGTTGCTGCGGATCGAAGGAGAGCTCGGCGATACAGCCAGGTTTCTGGGGCTGAAGGCGCTGAACGTTGGGACTAAATAGTGAATGTGTGGGGCGGACACTCTTGTCCGCCGCCTTTGACTTTGGTTTTCTCCGAAGACTGGTTTCAAGCCGACGATCGAACTGCACCATCACTGTGTCGCAAATCAACTTCAAGGCGGCGGACAAGAGTGTCCGCCCCACACAAGCCCTGATCAGAACCCCATTGTGTCGTCCGCCGACGGCCCATACGTCGCAGGCACCGGCTTATTATTCAACCGCAAGTAGACGCCTAGCTGCGCCCGATGATGTACCAGGTGATTCAGAAACATTTGCCGGTAGGCCAGAAAGCGCGATCCATTGAAAATAGGCTTGCCCTGAAAGCTGAGTTTCCAGTTTTCGGTCCAGGCTGAATCAGGCATTTTTTTCAAGGCCTCGCGAACTTGCGCGGCACCGTCGTCGAAGACCTGCACCAGCTGGCTCGCTGACTCAAAGGCCACACGTTTACGACTGTCTTTAGAAAAGTCGAGTTCCGGCGTGGTCAGGATGGTAAGTCCAAAACCGCCGAGCTCCGCCACGTGGGGAGCAAGTTTATTCAGTGGCATGGACTTAGGATGAGGCGCGAAATCCTTGTTGTCCTCGGGTACTCGCTCCAGGGTCGTCCGCGTAGCTTTTGCCTCGGCATCAAATTCGAGAAGTAATAGATCGCTGATGGACATGCATTCCTCCGAATGAAGATAAGACGACTATATTCTCCGCTCGCGGATTTGAAAACCTGTTCCGGTCGCCTATAATTTCTTTTCTTCCAAAAATGTTTTGTTATGTACTACTGCGCCTCCGCGAACCGGTTGTCCGGAAGGCCAGAGACAAAAGCCAGGAGCTGAATGAGCCGTCCCAAACCACTTGTTCTGGTTATTCTCGACGGATGGGGTTATCGCGCCGAGAGCAAAGCCAACGCCATCGCCCTTGCACGCAAGCCTACCTATGACCGCCTGCTGCGCGATTATCCCAACACGCTGATTCAGACCAGCGGCCACTTCGTCGGTTTGCCTGACGGACAGATGGGCAACAGCGAAGTCGGACATCTCAACATCGGCGCCGGGCGCATCGTGCACATGGACAGCACGCGGATCGAGCTGATGATCCAGAATGGCGAATTCTTCTCGCATCCTGTTCTGCTGAGCGCCATGAAGAATGCCCGTTCCGGAGGGCGCCGCCTCCATCTTTTCGGATTGCTTTCCGATGGCGGCGTGCACTCTTACCAGACTCATCTCTATGCCCTGTTGAGGATGGCCAAACAGAACGGCGTCGACCGCGTATTCGTGCACGCCTTCATGGATGGCCGCGATACTCTTCCCACGAACGGAGCCGGATATCTGGAACAACTGCAGCAGAAAATTCGCGAGTACAACACCGGCAAGATCGCATCCGTCAGCGGACGTTATTACGCCATGGACCGCGATCGTCGCTGGGAGCGCATGGCCAAAACGTTCAACGCCATGGTTTACGGCGATGCCGAAGGCGGGAAGTACATCGATCCTGTCCAGGGCGTGAAAGATTCCTACAACAAAGGTGTGACCGACGAATTCATCGTGCCCTTCGTCTGCGTCGACAATCGCGGAGAGCCGCTGGCTACCATCCGCGACGAAGATTCCTGTATTTGTTTCAATTTTCGCGCCGATCGCGTCCGCCAGGTCACCCGCGCCCTCGCTCGCAACAGTGGCCTGGATCCGCAGGGGGGTAGCGATCTGCCTGGCGCCGCCGATCTCGACGCGGCGATCCCGCGGGATCGGGTCCCGAAGAACCTGCAATACGTCTGTATGACCCAGTACGACAAGAAGTTCACGCTTCCGGTAGTGATCCCGCCGGAGTCGATGGACAACATTCTTGCCAACGTGATGGGTCACGACGAGACTCCGCAACCTGCGGGTTGCGGAAACCGAAAAGTATGCGCACGTCACTTACTTCTTCAACGGTGGTATCGAACAGCCGTTCCCCGGAGAAGACCGGTTGGTAGTGCCGTCCCAAAAAGTAGCGACCTACGATCTGAAGCCCGAGATGAGCGCAGGAGGAATTGCCGACGCGGTGATTAAGGCGGTGGAGGAAGGAACGTTCGACGTCATCATCGTCAACTTCGCCAACGCCGACATGGTCGGGCACTCGGGAAAGATCGAGCCCACGGTCAAGGGCGTGGAAACCGTGGACGCCTGCCTGGGGCTGATCGAGCCTGCGATCCGCGCCAAAGGCGGGGCCATGCTGATCACTGCGGATCATGGCAATGCCGAAATGATGATCGATCCGGTCAGCGGCGGTCCGCACACTGCCCACACCATCAACCCGGTTCCTTTTATTGTGGTCGCTGACAACGGACAGAAATTCTCACTGAAGCCCGGTGGATCACTGCGTGATATCTCGCCGACCGTTCTGGGCATGCTGGGACTTCCACAGCCCAAAGAAATGACCGGGCAAGATCTGCGCATCATGCTTAACAAGCCATAAAAAAGTAGCGCCGGCGTCCCGCTGGCTGTCGCGAGGGCGTCTCGCCCTCGCATGTGGAGAAGCCCACAACAGCCGCCAAGACGACGGCGCTAAAGTATTGCTAAGGTATTACCGGCTAGCTCGCACGCGGCATCGGCTTGTCGGTCTTCTGAAAGTCCGCGGACGCCTCGCCGGTCGACGTAACATCCTGCGCGCCGGTCTGCTCAAGAATTTCCTTGGCCTTCTTGGTCCAGGCAGAATCGTCGCAGTGCACGGAAAGCAGAATGCCGCCTTCCTTAATACGTCCTTCGTAGCGCTTGGCCTCAAATTCCGGAATGCCCATACCAATCAGGGCCCCGGTCAGGCCGCCGACGGCTCCGCCGACACCCACGCCCGCCAGCGCCGCCATGATCGGACCCGCCGCAATAAACGGTCCTACACCCGGGATCGCCAGCGCGCCAATGCCGGCCAGCCAGCCCAGTGCGCCTCCCAGAACCGCGCCAGTGCCGGCCCCAGCGGCGGTTCCTTCCGGCGCTTTGGTGTTCTTTTCGGTCGCGAAATCCTTCGTACCCTCGTTATGCGGGAAGAGCACTGAGATATCCGTATTGCGGAAGCCCCTCTCGCGCAAAATGTCGACTGCGCTTTCGACTCCTGCTCGATCCCGATAAATCCCGAATGCTGCCGTGTTTTTGCCTGCCATGGTGATCTCCTTTTTTGAATGTTTAAGGCACGTTTATAGGTGAACTACTTCGATGCCACCTGTAGTTCGCTGGTGACTTTGTCGGCGCCGGCGATCTGAGCCGCCTTGGATTCAATGGCCTGTTTTTCCTCGTCCGACTTCACCGGACCTTTCAATGTCACCATGCCATTCTGAGCAATGACCTTGATGTTGTGTCCGTAGGTGGAAAGCGATTTGTCTTTGACGATGGCTTTTCGTATCTGCTGCGCCAACTGGCGGTCGGTGGTGGTTTCTTTCTGCTGGTCGGCGGTCGGTTCAGATTTGTCCCGGTCGCGCTGGTTGATTTTCGTGTTGTCTGCGGCTGGAGCTTGAGCGTCCTGCTGCGCCCAGAGCGCACCCAGGCCACCCAATAGAACAAATTGTGCGAGAAGAGCCTTGATTGCGAATTTCCTCAGCATGATGATTCACCTCAGCTTTTGACTGCATGCTTAGGATGGTGCAGAACGGTCAGAGGTGGCTCGGGAAGGAAAAATTCAGCAGAAAAGAAGCAGCCGCGGATTCGCCGATTCACACGGATGAGTCTTAAGAACTCAAAGGACTGCGTATAAAAAATCCATCGTGTGGCCGGTGAACACCGTCGCCCGGTGTTACGCAGCCGCGGAAATTCTTCGAATCAAGTCTTCCTGTTCGGTCTTGCTCTCAGCGCCGATGGTGAAGGCGTCGAGCAATCCGAGTGATAAGGCATACTTCAACGCGTCATCCTGGCGGTTTCGCAGCGCGCCCTGACCCAGAATCTTCATGCCCACAATGCCTTTTCCTGCGGCCTTCATTTCGCGGATAACGCTGATGACCGTAGCGGGATCGGCGTCCATATGCGCGCCCACCGGATTAATGCGTACCAGATCGATTTCCACCCATGGCGACTTGGCCGCCGCGCGTAACGCCTCGATGCTGTGGCAGGAGCATCCATGGGCGCGAATGATTCCTTTTTCCTTGGCCTCGGAGAATACATCCATCACTCCACGGTAGCGCTCCGTCCAGTCGCCTTCGGTGAGGCAATGCATCAGGCAGATATCGAGATAGTCGGTTCCCAGTTCCTTCCGGAAACGGTCGAGATCGGCGCGAGCTTCCGCGGGATTGCGAGCCCACGTCTTGGTCAGCACCGTGACCTTGTCACGCGGAATATGCTTCAGCGCTTCGGCTACGTGGGGATGGCTGCCGTACGCATCGGCGGCGTCGAAAAATCGCAAGCCCTGGTCGTGGCCGTTCAGCAGCAGGTCGGACAATCCTTTTACACCCAGCGCCGTCTGGTTGGAATGATGGCCGCTGCCAACTGTGCCGGTGCCCATCGCAAGACGGCTGGTCGTGATACCAGTATTGCCCAGCGTGACGGTGTCGGAGGCGGTGAACCTGCGCGGCAGTGGCGGCAGAGTATCGATGTTTATGGCTCTGGCCGCGACGCCGTGGTAGCCGATCCACGCCGCTCCGGCCACGCCCGATGCACCGATAATGAAATCTCTGCGCTTCATGTTTCCTCCATCCACCGAAACTTACGGTTATGTATTTAGTTGGACGAAATGATTCGCGTTCCGGATATCACTACCAGACCACCCTAACTCTCGTCGGCGGCGAATTCAAGCAGCCATATCAAGGGGTGGCGCCGGCCAAAGTCTGGATGTGTTCTAAACCGATTCCTGTAGACGCTTCGGCAAAATCCTGTATTTAGCCGCTCATAACGCTGTAGATACAACTGCCAGGCTGTGGTTTGTATCCGAATGACGTACTTGCGGGCCATTGTGAATCCACCGACGAGGTGATCTATGCTTTGGACGATTTTCGTGATCCTTCTGGTTTTGTGGCTGCTGGGATTGGTGAGCTCATACACCCTGGGCGGCTATATCCACATTCTTCTCGTGATTGCAGTCGTTGTATTGGTGATTCAGTTGATCTCCGGCCGCCGGCCGGTGGTTTAATCAGTTTCGTTTCGGCTGGATAAAACGAGTCCCACGATTGTTCAATCGCAGTATCTCCCAAGGAGGAGCAAGTGAAAAGATTCCTGATCGCCGTATTCAGTCTGGTTGCAATGCTGGGCAGTATGGCATCGGCCACTGCCAAAGAGGATTCCGTCGAGCGCCTGCAAAATGCCGGAAGCGTGCTCAAGGAAATTATGGGCGCTCCGGACAAAGGCATACCTGAAGAAGTGCTGGAGAACGCGAAATGCATCATGGTGGTTCCCCACCTGATCAAGGCCGGTTTCATCTTTGGCGGTAAGCACGGGCGCGGCGTTGCCAGCTGTCGCACGGCTACGGGTTGGAGCGCACCCGCATTTGTTTCCGTCGGTGGCGGAAGCTGGGGACTACAAATCGGCGCGGAAGGCATTGACCTGGTCATGCTGGTCATGAACGACAAGGGTCTTCAGCACCTCCTGTCGAGTAAATTCGAGCTCAGTGGTGAGGGATCCGCCGCGGCTGGTCCGGTCGGCCGTCATGCATCTGCCGGGACCGACTGGAAGATGAATTCAGAACTATTGACCTACTCTCGCTCCAAGGGCGCATTCGCTGGCCTGACTCTGGAGGGCGCGGTTATCGAGCAGGATGCAGATTCGACCACTGCGATCTACGGCAGTGACGTAGGCTTCCGTAAAGTCCTGACCGGCCACGTGAAGCCGCCAGCGTCGTCCGAGTCCTTCATGTCGGCTCTGTCGATGGCAGGTCACCAGGCCGCGGCCCACGAAGCCAAGGATGAAATGGAAAAGAAATAGCTGACGGTCGTGCCGCTTCGTCACAAGCCCCGCTAAACGGCGGGGCTTTTTTACGCATCTTGGGGGCGGACACTCTTGTCCGCCGCGTTTAACTGAGGGTTCAAGATCTTGAATAAGAAACAAATCAACTTCAAAGGCGGCGGACAAGAGTGTCCGCCCCCACCACCAGGTGCGATCCATATGTTTCAATATCCCTATGGACCTCATCGCACACCTCACCCGCCTGTTTGAATATGACGCCTGGGCGAACCGTGAAGGGTTGACCAACCTGCGCGGGCTGCCCGTGCCGCAACCGCGTCCATTGAAGTTGATGGCCCACATTCTTGCTTCGCAACACTTGTGGATGTCCCGCCTCGAACCCGGGCACCCCAAGCCTCCGGTATGGCCCGATCTCGCCCTCGATGAATGCGACAGGCAGGCGGAAGAATTACAAGCGCTATGGAAGAACTATCTGAAAGGCAGCAGCGAGGCAGATCTGGCCGGGACTGTGAAGTACCAAAACAGCAACGGCGAGTCCTGGAACAGCCGAAAGGATGACATCCTCATGCACCTGATCACCCACTCCGCCTACCATCGCGGACAGGCCGCCGCTGCCGTCAGGGCCGCCGGGTTTACTCCGGCCTATACCGATTTTATTCACAGCATCCGCCAGGGATTCGTAAAATAGGAAGCATGTCAAATCCGACTGTCGACGAGAACAAGATCACTCCGTTCTTCGTGCTGCAGTTTGGCGTGGCGCTGGCCGCCATCGGAGCGGTCGTCTTCCGTCACGGCACATTCAATGCCGCGCGGGCCGTGGGTTTGTGCATCGCCGTCCCATCCGTTGTATTGCTGTTTATCGCCAGATGGCAACTCGGAAACTCATTTTCCGTCACTCCTCAGGCCAAAGAACTCGTCACCGGAGGTTTGTATTCGAAAATCAGAAATCCGATCTATGTGTTCAGCGCGTTATCCCTTCTGGGTCTGGTGATTGCGACGCAATATCGTTATGCGCCGCTTCTCCTGCTGATTCTGGTGCCGCTACAAATCGTGCGGGCTCATCAGGAAGGAAGGGTTCTCGAAGCCAGATTCGGCGACGAATATCGGAAATACCGCCAGCGAACGTGGTTCTAGCCGTGTGCATCCTAATCTGTAGGTAGAGTGACAAAAGGTAACTTAAGAAAAATTGGAGCGTAATGACGATGAAAGGTTTTCCCGCGACCGCGACCATACTTTTAGTGATTTCCATGTCATTGGCCGCGATGTCCGCGGCGCAGAACTCTTCGGACCATGCCAATCCTCAGGCTGCGCAGCCCTCGAGTCAGGCCTCCGACACAATCCCCTCCGGCACGGTTCTTGCGGTGGAGTTATCAAAGAGCCTTGACGCGAAGAAATCCAAGCCCGATGACAAGGTAGAGGGAAAAACCGCCTCCGACCTATTGCTTCATGGACAGATCGTCGTTCCACGAAACACAAAAATCGTCGGCCACGTCACCGAGGCCAAGGCCTACAGCAAAGCCTCTCCCAGTTCCGAAATAAAATTTGTTTTCGATCGAATGGTTCTAAAGGGGGGCCGTGAGATTCCATTACGACTAACTGTCCAGGCCGTTGCGCGGCCCTTGAACTTGCCAACCTTTGGAAATCTCGGGCCTGCCAGTCTGGGGGAAGGCTCAACCGATCCCGGCCAGCCCCCGTCAATTGCTCCCCAGACTTCCGCCGCGAACGCCTCTGCCGGGACAGTGAATGCGAGACGTGCGGATGATTTGAACCCTCCGCCATCCGGAACTCCCGATATGTCTTCGACCTCGACCACCGCTCCCTTGGGTGCCACCAGTCGCGGTGTGGTCGGAATCAAAGGGCTCGCGCTCGACAATTCAGGAGAGGTCTCGGTTTTGACCTCAAGCACTGGCAACGTGCGTCTGGACAGCGGTTCTCAACTGGCTTTGCGAGTGCAGTGATTCTGGTCGCCATGTGGTTCTAGCGCCATCACGCCGAGCGCAGCTGCGGAACCTGTGGTGCGCTGTCATCCCGAGCAAAGTTGCGGGACCTGTTTCTCCTATTCGAAGCCGCGCACCGGCGACGAGGCTCAGGACGCCAACGCATAACGACTGTCGGCGTGTCCCAGCAATGCCATCATCTCATCCAGCGAAGCAATATCGAATTCGGACAAAGCGTTGGTGTGCTCCAGCTTGTCTTTTATGAATCGGGACGGATTGAACAACTTGAACCGTATACCGTGATCGCGGGCCCAGCGCTGCAAAAATACCAGCACGCCAATCGCTCCGCCTCCGATCGCGCGCATCTCTGTCAGGTCCAGCACGATGACGTGGGCGTCTAGCTGTGAAGCCACCGCGTCCCGCAATTTATAGGCTTCGTCGCTGCGCACAAACCGCCCTTCCAATTCCACCACCGCCATATCGCCGACTTTATCCACATGGATGTTGGACATGATTTCCTCCCTGAATGTTATCTGGCCAGGGTAAGTGCACGAAGAATGCCAGTTGAAAGATCGTTTAGTTTCCGAGAGATAGAAAACACAAAAATTTCAGGCGCGAAATTTAGGTACGCCAGCGGGCATTTCTGGCATAGGGAAAATACTGTAGGAGGACGGCACCCCGGTCAAGATCCGAACCAATCGCACGATCTCCTCTTCCGACGCCACCGTCGGAGAGACCGTTGACTTCGAAGTCCTCGAAGATGTCATGGTCAATAACGTCCTCGAAGGTGGCCCATTCAAGCCCGCCTTTGGCTTGAGTGGGGCAGTTCCACCACTGCGACAAATTTTTCCTGCCATTCGTCTCGCGTTTTCGCGTCGTCCATTGCTGACTCGATTCTCCACCCGCTCCAATAGCCCATTTTGCGCAGTGGCGAAACTACTCTGCCGAGTGCGCCAGTTTGCCAGGCATGAAAAGAATCTAGTTTGTTCGTTGGCCCAAGTCCCGTGACGAATGAACATCCCCACTCAAGCCAAAGGAAGGCTTGAATGGGCCACCCGTTCACCACAACCCGCGTAGAGGCGGACGCCTCGTCCGCCCAGCCAGGCAAAGCTAAACAAGAGCAAGCGCACCAGAGATCACTCCCAACACAGTCATCCCGTCCCCCCACTGTCATCCCGTCCCACACTGTCATCCCGAGCGAAGCCGAGGGACCTTGTGTTCCCATCCGCCACCACGACGCACATTGACGCGAACTTGCAAAAAGTACGGGAGAGGAAAGCAATGTCGAACTTGACGGCCATCCCCGATCCCTGTATCGGCCGCTTTCCCCCAGGCTCCGGGCCCCGCAGTCTCCCAATACCCGAGAAAAATGACATGAAGCTTGACCTCGCCAGATTCCAGGCGCGCAACACGGTTCGGCCCAGGCAGCAGGGAATTCGTCAGTAAGCACTCTCATCTCGACATCCGAACAGGCCCGCGTCCAGGTATCGTCAACGCCAAATGGCGCGGACATCGAAGTAGACGGCAGCTTCGTCGGCAACACTCCATCCACAGTCGGAGTCTCCGCCGGACAGCACAAACTTTCGGTAAAGAAATCCGGATTCAAACCGTGGGAACGGAGCATTTCCGTCTCGAGGTGGTCAGGTGAATGTGAATGCTACGCTGGAGCCGGAAGGGAAGTAGCAGTCAGCAAATCCCCGCATCGCTTCTATGGGTGGAGCAGCGCTTCAGCGCTGCATTTAGGATGTCAATTAGACGGCGGCTTTAGCCGCCCAGGACATCACGTCACCTTTGAAAGATGGAACGGACAATGTAGGCGCGAGCGCCCCGCTCGTGCGGTCACCACCACAACCCAAGTAGGGGCAGACGCCTCGTCCGCCTAGTCGGGCAAAGCTCGCCGGGTGGCCCATTCAAGCCCGCTTTTGGCTTGAGTGGGGCAGTTTATATTTCCCAACTCTGTCATTTAGACTTGAAGGCAGGACAATCTAGTCTGTGCGTTGGCCCAAGTCTGTGACGTGCGAACATCCCCATTCAAGCCAAAATCGGGCTTGAGTGGGAGAGAAAAGCAATTCAGTAAAGAAATCCGGATTCAAAGCGTGGGAACGGAACATCTCCGTCTCGAGTGGTCATGTGAATGTGAATGCTACGCTGGAGCCGGAAGGGAAGTAGCAGGAAGCACAGGGAACGGCGAAACAGCGCTAAACATGCCCAGGCCAAAGTGAACGGAGCGACGCATCAGCACTGTACCGAGGTTCTCTGATCTTTCTGGAGGCTGACCTGTGACGATCTTTCTACCCGCGGGGCATAGGAAGAACTACAATCCTTGCACCGGTTGTATTTCATGACTTCAGGAGTGTGGAGGAAAAGTGAGTGCTCAATGAAGGCGAGCAACTGGACGAATATCGAATAGGCCAGAAAGTGGGCGAGGGCGGAAGTGGGGAAGTGTACAGCGCCCTCGATACTTACTTGATGCGCGATGTGGCGATAAAAATTCTTCCAGAAGCTTCCGCGAAAATCCCGAATTCTTTGCGCGCTTCGAACAGGAAGCACGTATTCTCGCCTCTATCAACCACCCCTGCATCCCAATCATTCACTGCTGGAAGGTATGCAACGGCATCCCTTTTATGGTTACGGAGTTGCTTACGGGCCAAACTCTGCGCGAGAAACTTCTCGCTGGGCCACTCCACATCGGCGAAATTCTTCGATACTCCCAGCAACTGGCAGATGGTTTGGCCGCTGCCCACACAAAAGGTGTTCTCCATCGCGATTTGAGCCCGCAGAACGTCTTCATCACCAAGGCAGATCAGGTGAAAGTTCTCGATTTCGGCTTAGCAAAGCTGACTCCTGGCTGGACCGCAAACCCTGATGAAGAAACTTGGGAGCGCATCCCGGCTTCTGGGCAAGGAGTTATTTTGGGGACTCTAGGGTACATGTCACCTGAACAAGCATGTGCGAAGGCTGTGGACTGTCGCTCCGATATTTTCAGTCTCGGCGTGATCGTCTTCGAGATGTTGTACGGCAGACGACCCTTTCGGGGAATACCTTCGCGGAAGTCAGGGCCGCCGTGCTGAACGACAAGCCGCCGGAACTGTTTCCTTCAGGCCTTTGCAGCCCATCCAATCGATAGTAAGGCGTTGCCTGGAAAAAGATCCGAGTGCCCGATTCCAATCGGCAAGTGACTTAGCATTTCTACTTGGATGTTGGTCCGAAATCAGGGAGAGCCGTTGGGGCAGGATGACAATTCGTCGGCCGGTCGGCGAGTTGGCTAACGCACGGGCGGCCCACTTGTCCAACCACTTTATATGACTTTCGACAGGAATTCCGAGGGAAGAAAATCCGCGAGCTCGATTTTGAGTTCCTCTTTGACAAAACGGGCAACGAACTTCATCGCGTTTTGAACGTGGAATGCCGCGTCTTCTGGGCTGGGGTTAGCGTACTTGTGCTGGATGTTGTTCCGTTCTTCGTGCAGTAATTCCAAGTCAGGCTTTTCGGGAATGGAGCATTTGAGCTTGTTCTCTAGGATGTCGTACGCTCCGTACATCGTAATTGTCTCTTTCGGATTCTTGTAGATCGATTGTTTGCCCAGTCGCACCCGTTCCTTCAGTAACAGCTCAATTGCTTGGTCGACATGAAGGAGGGCAAACTTCATGTCTTTAGGAGTTGTGCTTCGTAAATAATGGTATAACCCGTGCTCCAGAACTTCAAACGCCGAACGTAGAGCGGAGATAGTGCATGAGCCTTCGCGGCTCGGCGCCTGCCCGCTTTGCGCGTAGCCATCGAAGCGATCTCCTATGCGTCTTGGTCCGAGCCCGCTGCGATTTTCCTAATAAAGGCTTGGCCGCTAGCCGTCACCGTATAACGTCGGCCTTTCTTAGATGTCTTGTCGCCTTTGGCTTCCATGAGGTAGCCGCGCTTATGTTTTGAATGATCGATTGACTGACATTGCTTGTTTCCATTTTTGCTTCGTAGTAACAGTTATTGATGTCAGCCGGCGTAAAGTCTTTTAAGCCTGAATGCTCTTCTAGGTAGTAACCGAAAGCGACGACAAGATCGGTGTGTTTCTTGACTCCGAGTTGCCTGATAAATTCACCGACGGATACTTGTTTCGACGAGGCCAAAGCTGCGGGATCGGTAAGTAGTCTCTCCTTCGGCGTGCCCTGAGAGACGGCGCCGCCCTCAAATCGCTTGAGCATATCTAGGACGAAACGCTTATCGCCCTCGGCCTCGAAGTGCTGATCCGCTCTTGAAATTCGAATCCGATAGGTCTGCGCCATGCTGATACCCTCAGTTATCTTGATGCTCCCGGGAGGAGGATCGGAAGTTGCCGCGACGAGTATAGCTGAGCTACTTCCTAAATAGTTAGTACTGAGAGCAACAGGGAACACGGCATTCGACTAAAGTCGACCGACTGAGTCCCATCCCCAGTTGCTGTCAAGCCCCCAAACCGCCCCCAATTCCCCCTAACCCCTTCACCCCAAACCAATCATAGTTAGTACACCCATGTCCCATTCCCCCCACCCAACCTGCTATCCTTGAATTAGAAGACCAAAAAAGGCGCAGCCAAAAGCTGCGCCTTTTGTATTTAGGAGCACGGATATCGACAAATCAGGCTACTCGAAATCAGGTTAAGTAATGGACAAGCCTCAGGCGCGCCCCCATCCGCGACGCCCCGCCACTAACCAGCGCCATGCTCTCCCTCCCAAACGCCGCGGAGAGATTGCCGAACTGGCATTCATGCAGAAAGCCGTCACCCTCGGATTCGGCGTCGCCAAGCCCTGGGGAGACAGCGACCGCTACGACTACATCCTCGTCTCCGGACGCCGCTTCTGGCGCGTCCAAATCCGCTCCACCGCCTACGAGAGCCATCGCGGATACGCCGTCCACACCTACGTCTACGTGAAACGCAAAATGGTCGCTCTCACCGCCGACGACATCGATTGCATCATCGCCTACATCGTCCCGCTCGATCTCTGGTACGTGCTCCCGGTCGAATCTTTTTCGCCGTGCAAAAACCTATGGTTCTATCCCAACGGCAGCAAAAAAGGATCCCGTTTCGAGACCTTTCGCGAAGCCTGGTGGCTCCTCAACCCCGAACTGAAAGAACTCGACACAAACCCGGTGGTGTAACCGGGTGCCCCGTCCTCGTCTCTCCGTTCTGTGGAGAGACAGGGCGGGCAGAAGTCACCACTGACCCGGAATCCGGGTGCCGCACACCGCGCACCCAGATTTGGGAATGGACCCAACAATCGCATACAAACTGTCATCCCGAGCGAAGCCGAGAGCCTGCCCTGAGCGAACTTCGAGCGCACGCGAGAGGAAGTCGAACGGGGACCTTGTGTTTCTCTCCGCGCTATGCAGCCACCTTACCCGCCGCCCGCGCCTTATGCGGCGGGCCCACGTAGGGGAATTCGGTGAGCAGATCTTTGTGGGGTCCTACCTTGTCGTCCGTCACCTTTCCATTGGTGAGAATAGGAAGGAAGAAACTTACGACATCGTCGATGAGCGCCCGGCCATTGTTCGGGAACAACGCCGGTTGCGTGGAATCATACTTGAGGACGTCCGGCAGCAGGGCCGAAGCCGCCTTCGTTGCTTCCGCAGGCGTATATCCACCGGTGTGCTCCAGAGCGTGCGCGAAGACGGGGACGAACTGGGCATCGTCCTTCGGTTCCGCAGCAAGGTAGGCAGCATTTGCTTCGCCCGATAGAAAGGGCGTTTGTTGCGGCCGCGCACCGCGATCCGCCTGAACCCATTTCCCGCTCGAGCCGTCCACCGTGCGAGCCCATATTCCAATCTTTTTGCCACCGAGGGCAGAGTTGGGTACTTCCAGCACGATGCTGGCCACGTCTGCGTCGGCGAAGCCATCCTGACCGGTAAATTGCAGGTTGTTCAGGGCGCCACCTACGTCGAAGAAGAAAGGATCGCTACGCCATCCGGCGAAGAAGCGATGGTCGCCGGATTCCGTCACCTTTGTCTCCGCTCCGCTCGAAACCGGCACGCCCTCGGCGATGACCTTCCCGTCGTCGCCTGTTCCGGCGGCCGCCGCGCCTTCAACCCGGCGAAGCGTCGCGGTTTGACTTCCGTCCTTCGAGGAACTGACTCGCACGCGGTATGCGATATCTGCGACGTTATCGCCGTTCGTATCGATCTTGAGTTCGTAAATCGCATCGGGAGAAAACGCATCGTCGCTGGTGGGCCCGGGCGGGTTCGCGCCGGCGGACGGATGCACGTTCATAATCAGGACTGACTTGCTGGCATCCCCAGGTTTGGGGAACGCGTAGAGATCGGTAAAGTCTAAACGGGCGTCCCCATGAGGGAACCCAAAGTTGGCGCCGGAATAGTGATGCGACATAGCTTCTCCTAAATTGTTGTAACTGAGTTGAGATTAGAGCCGTGGCTTTCCGATTGAGACCTCGAGTATACGCCCGGTGTCCCAGCTTCGCACCGCTCCAAAGTCGTGTCAGATCGCCCAGCCGAGCGAAGCTCGGCAGATGTCAGCAGCTTTCATGCTTGCCGGCAACATCCTGCCGAGCGGCGCTCGGCCAGGACGGGCGAGGGCGCCCGTCCCCACAAAGGCTGTGGTGCCACAAAAGCAAAAGCCCCGCTCGAAAGCAGGGCTCTTGCTGAGGTCTGAGGTCCGACGCCAGACGCCGGTGTTACCCGACGACTGAAGACTGACGACCGACGACTGTCTTAGTACATGCCTTCCATACCGCCGCCGCCGTGTCCGCCGCCGGCTGGAGCTCCCTTTTTCTCTTCCGGGATTTCCGCTACCAGGGCTTCGGTGGTCAGCATCAGGGACGCGATCGAACCCGCGTTCTGCAGTGCGGTACGCACCACTTTGGTCGGATCGAGCACGCCCGCCTTGACCAGGTCTTCGTACTCGCCGGTCAGGGCGTTGTAGCCGTAGTTCGTGTCCTTGGCATCGTTGACTTTGCCCAGAACGATTGCGCCTTCTTCGCCGGCATTCTCGGCGATCTGACGCAGCGGCTCTTGCAGTGAGCGTCGAACCACATTGACGCCAATCTGCTCATCGCCTTCGAGCTTCAGCTTGTCCAGGATGCCTACGCAACGGGCCAGAGCCACGCCGCCGCCGGGGACAATGCCTTCTTCCACGGCCGCACGGGTTGCGTGCATCGCATCTTCGACACGAGCCTTCTTCTCTTTCATTTCGGTCTCGGTCGCGGCTCCGACTTTGATCACAGCCACGCCACCGACCAGCTTCGCCAGCCGCTCCTGCAACTTCTCGCGGTCGTAGTCGCTGGTGGTCTTGTCGATCTGGCCACGAATTTCTTTCACGCGGCCTTCGATGTCCGAGTGCTTGCCTTTGCCTTCGACGATCGTAGTGTTGTCCTTGTCCACCGTGATCTTCTTGGCCTGGCCGAGGTCACCGATCTGGACGTTCTCCAGCTTGATGCCCAGGTCTTCGGTGATGGCCTTGCCGCCGGTGAGGGTGGCAATGTCCTGCAACATGGCCTTGCGGCGATCGCCGAAGCCGGGAGCCTTGACGGCCGCGACTTGCAACGTGCCACGCAGCTTGTTGACGACGAGGGTTGCGAGCGCTTCGCCTTCGACGTCTTCAGCCACGATCAGAAGCGGCTTGCCGCTCTTAGCGATCTGCTCCAGCAGGGGCAACAGGTCTTTCATCGAGCTGATTTTCTTTTCGTTGATCAGGATGTACGCGTTCTCGAGCGAAACTTCCATGCGCTCGGGATCGGTGACGAAGTAAGGAGAGAGATACCCACGATCGAACTGCATCCCCTCAACAACATCCAACTGGGTCTCAAGCGTCTTCGCTTCTTCAACAGTGATGACGCCATCCTTGCCCACCTTCTTCATAGCCTGAGCAATAATGTTCCCAATAGTTTCGTCGTTGTTTGCGGAAATTGTGCCTACTTGGGCAATCATGTCGCCGGTGACGGGTTTGGAGAACTTGTCCAGTTCGCCCTTGATGCGGTTGCCGTCTTTATCGAGGCTGCCGCAGATGGCGGTGATGGCCTTCTCGATGCCACGCTTCATGGCCATCGGGTTGGCGCCGGCTGCGACGGTCTTTACGCCTTCGCGATAGATCGCCTGGGCCAGAACGGTAGCGGTGGTGGTGCCGTCGCCGGCAACATCCGAAGTCTTGGAAGCAACTTCGCGGACCATCTGAGCGCCCATGTTCTCGAGCGGATCTTTCAACTCGATTTCCTTGGCGACGGTGACGCCGTCCTTGGTGATGGTCGGTGAACCGAATTTCTTTTCGATGACCACAT
This sequence comes from Terriglobia bacterium, assembly GCA_963795245.1. Lineage (GTDB taxonomy): Bacteria > Acidobacteriota > Terriglobia > Terriglobales > Acidobacteriaceae > JAIQFF01. The sequence continues at coordinate 953,220 of CAWCHA010000005.1, forward strand.
TGCGGCCCTTGGGGCCGAGTGTGACTTTTACCGCGTCAGCCAGAAGGTTGACGCCGCGGAGAATCGCCTGTCGCGACTCTTCGCCGTGAACGATGTGTTTTGCCATAATTCTTTTCTCCTGTCAGATGTGAAAAATTCTTTAACCACGAAGGGCATGAAGGTTCACAAAGGAAGACCATCAGCCCTCAAAGTTTTTACTTCGCGTACCTTCGTGTCCTTGGTGGTTAATGCCTTTAGGACAGAGGCACACAGACGCGAATCTAACGGCGCGATCCGGCCAATTCTTTCTTGGCGGCGCCGGTCAGGATGCCCAGGACTTCTTCTTCGCGCATGATGATGAAATCTTCACCATCGAGCTTGATTTCAGTGCCGGAGTATTTGCCGAACAGGATGCGGTCGCCCTCTTTTACTGCCAGGGGGAATACCTTGCCTTCGTCGTTGCTCTTGCCTTTGCCTACGGAGATTACTTCGCCCTCCTGCGGCTTTTCTTTGGCGCTGTCGGGAATGATGATGCCACCACGGGTGGTCTCACCTTCTTCAATCCGCCGGACTAGCAGGCGGTCGTGGAGCGGGGTAAACTTTGCCATACTTGTGACTCCTTTCGTTCGTGTTGAGTTACGATCAGGGTTTGATAGCAGGGAACCGCTGGCCAACCAAGCTTGTTAGCACTCAGTGTTGGCGAGTGCTAATTGTAGGCAAAGGAGCGGGGGGTTGTCAATTCGATATTACTGGAAATAGGCGTAATGTGCTCATTATACGCTACTTATAGTCTGCAGGCATAAAGCATCAACCACAAAGGACACGAAGTATCACGAAGGAAAGCCCTCGGAAGCGGGGGCGCTATTGCTTCCAGGTGACAGAAGACTCCGGGCTGCTTAAAATGACCTCGCTATGAGAAAGACCACGCTCATCATCTTTTTCGTATTTTCGGCGTTTACGGTGCTTCTGGCCTCTCTAGCATTGGCGCAGGAAGACGATATGGCGATGCTGAACTTTGTCGTCATTCGCGACTACAACGGCAAGGCGATCCGCAACGCCAGTGTGGTGCTGCATCCGGTGGAGAAGAACGGAAAGCAGTCCAGAGGCGGGCTTCAGATCAAGACCGACGCTGACGGCAAGGCCAGCTACGATGGCGTGCCCTACGGCAAGCTGCGGATTCAGGTGCTGGCGACCGGATTCCAAACGTTTGGTGACGACTATTCCATCGATAAGCCGACGGTCGAGATCACGGTAAAGATGAAGCGTCCGCAGGAACAGTATTCGATTTACGAGCAACATCCGGGAGACAAGAAAGACGAACCGGATACGCCGAAAGATCCGAAAGCGAAACCGCAGTAGGGAAGGGCGAGGTCAGGTCGTGGATGATCTCTCCCTGAATTAAGGGGATTATCCTGAGCTTGCGACGGATCTAGCGCGCAACGTATAGGCTGCATTTGGCGGATGGGCGGCACACGCGAGATCCTTCACGACTAAAAGTCGTTCAGGATGACGCCGGTGGCGGGGCCTTTCTTATTTCAACTGCTGCCCAATTTAAATCAGAAATCAGAAATCTATTTTATGGATTATCTTCTCAAAACCGAACCTACCGCTTATTCGTTCGCCGATTTGCAGCGTGACAAGAGCACCACCTGGGATGGCGTGGCGAATCCCGTGGCATTGAGGAATCTGCGCGAGATGAAGCCGGGCGACGGGCTGGTGATTTACGAAACCGGCGAGCACAAGACCGCGATGGGGACGGCTTCCGTTGTTTCCGTGGATGCTTCAGATCCTAAAAACCCTCAAGTCAAGATCAAGGTTGGGAAGGCGCTGGCGAAGCCGGTGACGCTTGCCGAGATGAAGGCGCACAAGCTTTTTGCGGAATCCCCGCTGGTGCGGCAAGGCAGGTTGAGCGTGGTGCCTCTGACTGCGTCTCAGTTCAAATTTCTAACAGGCGAGTAACTGAAGCAGCCTGGTTCCCCCTAACGAACCCACCTATTTCGGCTGTCCTGCCGGCGCTATCTGAACCTGAATGGCGCGAACGCTATCGGATTTCCTGGTGTCTACAGAGACTGTCCCCGCGTTTCCGTCCGCGTCGCGGGTTTCCGTGGTTCGCGTGGCCTGGGCTCCAGAGGCACCGGGACGAACTATGTCAATGGTTCGGGTGGTCACCCGCAAGCCGGACGCCGTAGCACCCGGATTGACCTTTTCCACCTGCCGCTCTGTCGCCTGCTGACCATTCGAGTTCGTGTTCTGGCGTGTGGTCGTGCGTTCGACCAGGTGGACTTTGCCATCTCCGGCGGAACCCGGTACGTCGGTGGAGAATGTTTCCACCGTGTTGCTTTTTTCTCCGGAGTCGTTCCCGGATTCCTTGCTCACGGTGCGGGAAATTTCGCCCAGCTTGCCCTCAGAGTCAGGGCGGGATACGCGCTCTTCCGTGCTGCGGTCGTTGCCATCTTTCCTGACCGTTGCCTGCCGCACCTCGCCCACCTGCCAGTTACCGGAGCCATCGGGGAGCAGAGTCGTTTTTTTGGATTCGACTGTGTCATCCGCGCCACGGGTCCGAACCTCTTGGGTTTTCATGGCTGGAGCCAGGCCACCGTTGATGCTGGGCAGCATGACCGTGGTTTTGGTCTCCTCGGAATCTTTGCCGGTCTTCTTTGTCTCCTCGATCTGGCGCTGAACCAGTTGCAGCTTGCCGTTGGTATCGGGATTCGAAGTGGCGCGCACCATGCTGGAATCGCCACCGGGAAGAGTATGCCTTTCTTCCTCGGACACCTGGAACAGCGTTTTTGCCCCGTCTGGATTACGAACGAACGTGCGTGTGGTAGTTCGCACGGTAGCGGCGTCCACCTGCACTGTTTCCTTCTCGACATCCTGATAAGGCTCGAAACGCCCGTCGGTCCCGCGGCGTTGGACAGATTGCTTGTCGAGCGTGCGATTTCCGGTTTGGCTGTGGCTTTCCGTGGTGCGCGTCGGATTCACATTGTCGCTTTGAGACTCGGTCGTCGCCGTCCAGGACTTGTTGGCGTCGCTGTCTTGGGAATCGGCAGTTTGCGCCAGTAATCGCAGGGTGCAAACAACGGACAGACCAATCGCCAGCAGAACAAGCCGGCTCAGCTGCGCCGCTTTCGAGGGAAGACGGCTTTGACAGCGCCGAGGGATGACGCAAGCGGAAAGCATGGTCATTATTTTCCTCTTCAAGGCAGTTAGTGTCCAGTGTCAGGGTGGAGTGGCTGAGTTTGAACCCGTCCTTCCTAGCGGGGGTCATCCTGAACTTGCGAAGGATGCGGTGTGCAATGGATGTGCAGCAGGGTGTGTCGATGGGCAGTACACGCTGGATCCTTCACGACTAAAGTCGATAAGGAGGACGCCTGTGTGAAGGTTTTCAAACTTGGAGAGTACCAGCAGACTGCATCGGGAGCACGTCGAAGAGAATTCAGCTGGCCAGCTTGCGCAGGAATTCGCGCTCGTCCATACGGTATTTGAAGGCTTTGTGGCCGTCGATGAAGACAACGGGGACTTCATCGGTAAAGCGGCGGCGCAATTCATCGTCGGATTCGACGTCGATTTCACGCCAGTTGAAGCCGCCACGGCGGTGCAATTTCGTCAGGGTTTCCTTGACGATCTCGCACAGGTGGCATCCCTTGCGAGAGTAGACGACGACTTGGCGCGGCTCCTCCACGGGCGGAGTTTAGCAGGTTTCAAGGGCATGGAAAAGCACGGTTCAAGGTCAGTATCGGCTCGATTTCAGGGAACCCTTTTGAGGCGTCATGCCGAGCTTACGAAGCATCTGGCGTGAAGCGCATCTGCCGTTGCGTTGGCCATGGGCGTCCGCGAGATCCTTCGAGACTAACGTCTCTCAGGATGACGCCAACCAGGGATTCGGTTGACCGAAACGTCCGAAATGCTCCCCGCACGAGCGAGAGCGCTCGCGCCTACTATTTGATCGTTCGATTACAATCTTCGGCATGGATCGAACGAAGCCTCTTACCGGTAAAACTGTTTTGATCACAGGAGGGGCGCTTCGCCTGGGACGGGCTATTGCCCTCGGGCTGGCAGAGGCGGGGGCGGATATCGCGATCACATTTCTCACTTCCGTCACCGAGGCCCAGCATACGGTGATCGACCTGGGCAGCTTCGGAACTCGCGCCGTGGCTCTACGTTGCGACGTTACCGACGAGAAGAGTGTCCGGACGGCGGTGAAGGAAACGGTGAAAGAGCTGGGCGGCATCGACATTCTCGTCAACAACGCCGCCAATTACGAAACGGTGGAATTCGGCGAGATCACTCTCAAACAATGGGACGCCATCTTTGCATCGAACACGCGCGGGCCATTTCTGGTCTCGCGCGAAGCCCTGAAACACTTGCGGGAGACGGCGAGGCAAGATCATCAACATGGGATCGCTGGGCGGGCTGCGTCCGTGGGCGAGTCATGCGCATTATTGTTCGTCCAAGGCGGCTGTGCACATGCTGACCAAGGTGATGGCCAAGGCCCTGGCGCCGGAGATTGCGGTCAACTGCATCGCTCCGGGCATGATCGATCTGGGGGAGAGGGCGGCCGCCGCATTCATGAAAAAGATGGCCCGCGAAACTCCGATGAAACGCAATGGCAAGGGCGAGGAGATAGCCGCTGCGGCCTTGTTCTTTGCTACGGCGCCACACTTCATTACCGGACAGATTCTGTCCGTGGATGGCGGCCTGGGATTGTGATGTTGTGGGAAGGACAGGAGTGTCCGCCGCCTTTGACTTTGGGTTTGTTCACCAGAGCAACGAGAGTCAGCTTTCAAACCCAAGGTCAAAAGCGGCGGACAGGAGTGTCCGCCCCACAGGTGCGGAATTGTTTTGGCTTAAAGATTGCGTTATCGTGGCGGACACATGAAGAAGCTGCTCGGAATCGTTCTTATGTTCTGCGCGTCGTTCGCTTGGGCCCAGGCCCGCGTTGAGGATGGCGGGCACGAGATTCAGCTCTGGACGGGCGGTGGGCATTCCGTCCCGGGCGGCACGTCGAACACCGGCGTATGGAACGCCGGGTTGCGATATGGATGGATTCTGACCCGTCCACACTTGCCGGGATTTCTTAAAGGACGATTCGAATACGCGCTGGATGCCGTCCCTTTATTTTTGGTATTCCAACCTGCCAATACTGCCGTCGGGGCCGGCTTCAATCCCCTGAATTTGAAATGGAACTTTGCTACTCGCGGACGAGTGGTTCCTTATCTTGAACTCAGCGGCGGCACGCTATTTACCAACCACGACGTCCCCAGGTTCACCAATCAGGTGAACTTCACCTCTTCGGCGGCGCTGGGAGCGCATTTCCTTGGAGAGTCGCGGAACTGGAGTGTAGAGCTGCGCTATATGCATATTTCCAATGCGGGCCTGGGTGATCTGAATCCCGGCCTGAATACGGTGCAAGTGCGGTTGGGAATTGGAAAGTTTTTCGGCGGCGGCAAAAAGTAAACAGTTGAAGCATGAAAAACAGGAGACGACGTTGAATTCAAAGATTGCACTGGGCTTCGCGATCGCGATGCTGAGTTTGCAGGTGTATGCGCAAGCGCCGGCGGATTGGGTCGCGGCCAGCAACAAGTACACCAACATGCTGGTGGCGGTCGAGATGAAGCACCACCCCGAGATGGGTTCGAACCAAGGGCTCAGCCAGTTTGATACCGGCGTTTCTCAACCCACGCTGGCGGATGAAGATCAGGAGCGGCAGGAAACGGCGGCCGTGCTCGCGACTTTCAAGTCTGCGGTGACACAACAAAAGCAGAAGGAAGTCGCACAGGATCTTGAGATAGTGATCCGTGCTATAGAGCTGCAATTCCGTGAACTGGACTTCGCACGCGCGCACAAGGTGGACTTTCTGAATGCCAGCCAGGAAGTATTCCGAGGATTGCGAATTCTGCTCGATGAGCAGACTCCCGAGGAGCGCCGACCGGCTGCGGTGGTCCGCATTCGCAAATATGCGGGGCTGGAACCGGGCTATAAGCCGCTCGCAGAAATTCTGAAGCAGCGCGTGATGGAGCAGATGGCCAAGCCCGGCGTGGTCTATCCTGCGCGCACCGAGATCGAGACCGAACTGGCGCGCAATCCTAACTACATGGAGGGGATTGCCACGCTGCTCGAGAAGTACAAGGTGACGGGTTGGCAGGAACCTCTGAACCAGCTCAAGGCGCAGCTCACGGAGTACGACGCCTGGACGAAAGCCAATGTGCTCTCCAAGGCGCGCGATGATTTCCGTCTTCCGCCCGAGGAGTACGCGCTCAATCTTGAAGACTTTGGCATCGATATTCCGCCTAGCCAGCTGGCTGGCATGGCGCATCAGGCCTTCACTGATATTCAGGCCGAAATGAAACCGATTGCGGAACAGATTGCGAAGCAACGGCACCTGCCTTCGAGCGACTATCGCGATGTGATCCGGGAGTTAAAAAAACAACAACTGGTGGGCGATGCCATTCTGCCGTTTTACGAGGAGCGGCTGAAGCAGATCGAAAAGATTATTGTCGACAAGCAGATTGTGACGTTGCCGGACCGCCCGGCGCGGATACGGATTGCGACCGCGGCCGAGACCGCGCAGCAGCCGGCGCCGCACATGGTGCCTCCGCCCTTTCTGCACAATACGGGGCAGAAGGGCGAGTTTGTTTTGCCGCTGAATATTCCGGCAGGGCCGGGTCAAACCAGCGCCGAAAAGTATGACGACTTCACGTTCGATGCGGCAGCCTGGACGCTGACTGCGCACGAAGCGCGACCCGGACACGAGTTGCAGTTCGATTCCATGCTGGAACACGGAGTCTCTCTGGCGCGGGTTGAGTATGCTTTTAACAGCACGAATGTCGAGGGATGGGGGCTGTATTCGGAATACATCATGCGGCCCTACATGCCGCTCGAAGGGCAGTTGGTCTCGCTCGACTACCGTCTGTTGCGGGCGGCGCGCGCGTTTCTCGATCCTGAATTGCAGTCCGGGAAGATTCAGCCGGCGGAGGCCTTCCGAGTTCTCGAGCAGGATGTGGTTCAGTCGCCTGCCTTCGCTCAGGAGGAAGTGGAACGCTATACCTATCGCGCGCCGGGGCAGGCTAACAGTTATTTTTACGGCTATACCAGGCTAATCGCATTACGAAAAGAAACTGAGGCGAAGCTGGGCGCCAAATTCAATCAGAAGAAGTTTCATGATTTTATTCTGGCGCAGGGGTTATTGCCGCCTGATCTGATGCGAAAGGCCGTGCTGGAAGATTTTGTGTCCAAGCAGTAGCTCTGTCATGTGAGCGGAGTCGCTGCTTCGCTTCGCGATGCAGCGATGCAGTCGAAGGACCCTATCAGCTTATCTGCAACGCGACTTTCGAGGCGCTGCCACAAATCCTGAGATGCAAGCGTAATTGCAGCCGGTAGGGGTCCTTCGACTCCGCAGACCGATTCGCATTGCGAATCGATCGGCTGCGCTCAGGATGACATTGACCTGATTGTGTTGAGAAGTCCTCCGGCGCATCCCCGTCTATCCGCTGTCATCCTGAGGAATGCACAGGTCCTTCGCTTGCTTTCATCACGCTTCGCGGGGCGAAAGGCTGCGCTCAGGATGACAGCCTGTGCTTGGAGCAAAGTGATATTCTTTTTCCTGTATGTCAACTCTGGTCGAATGTGTTCCGAATTTTTCTGAAGGCCGCGACAAGGCCAAGGTCGATGCCATTGTCGAGGCCATGAAGATGGATGGCGTCTTTCTGCTCGATCGCGAGATGGACTCCGACCATAACCGCTGCGTGATCACTCTGGTCGGCGAGCGGGAGCCTATTCAGGAAGCTGCGATTCGGGGCGTGGGCAAGGCCGCGGAGTTGATTGACCTGACTCAGCACCAGGGAGCGCATCCGCGGATGGGAGCGGCTGATGTGGTGCCGTTTATCCCCATTGATGGGGTAACCATCGAAGATTGTGTCGCCATGGCGCGGCATGTTGGGCGAACAGATATGGAAGCGGCATCAGATTCCGGTTTACCTCTATGAAGCGGCTGCGACTTCACCGGAGCGGCAAAATCTGGAGAACATTCGGCGGGGGCAGTTTGAAGGCATAAGAGCGGACATTGCGACCAATCCGGCGCGCAAGCCGGATTTCGGAGAGCTACGGGTGCATCCGTCGGCGGGTGCGACGGTTGTTGGTGCGCGCAAATTTCTCATTGCTTACAACGTCTTTCTCAATACTACCGACGTCGACATAGCGAAGAAGATTGCCAAGGCGGTTCGCTTTTCGAACGGCGGAATGCGATTCGTCAAGGGCGCGGGATTTCTGGTGCGCGGCCTCGCGCAGGTCTCGATGAACCTGACGGACTTCGAACAGACGCCGGTCCACCGCGTGTTCGAAATGGTGAAGCGGGAAGCGGCGCGTTACGGCGTCATGCCGGTGAGCAGCGAAATTGTGGGATTGATTCCGAAGAAGGCATTGGAATCGGCAGCGGAGTGGTTTCTTGCAGGTGGAGAATTTCGATTCGTCGCTCATTCTGGAGAACCGGCTGGCAGCGGTGATGGGCGGGAAGATGGCGGTTGGAGGCTTGCGCGCCGGGGTCGAACCGTTTGTGGAGCAACTTGCGGCTCCGACGGCTACTCCGGGCGGCGGCAGCGCGGCGGCAGCCAGCGGAGCCATGGCGGCGGGATTGGCGACGATGGTGGCGTCCATGTCGCGGGGCAAGAAGGCATATCTGCAGTATGAGCCGGAATTGAGCGAGGCGATTGCACGGCTTTCGCAACTGCGCGAAGAATTGAAGGCTGCGATCGATGCCGATGCGGAGTCCTACAACGCGGTGATGAAGGCGTACAAGCAGGCCAGGGATGCGGACGGGGCGGAAGGCATCATCGATGCGGCGCTGAAGCAAGCGACCAGCGTTCCTTTGGGTGTGGCCGAGCGGGCGAGCGAAGTGGCGAGGATCGCGGAGCGGCTAGGGCCGATCACGAATCCGAATATGAAATCTGATCTGACGACTGCGACCGCGTTGGCGCGGGCGGCGATCCAGGGGGCGCTGGCCAATGTGGAGATCAATCTGGAATCGCTGAAAGATGCCGCCTTTGTGGCGGAGACGCGAAAACGAGCGGCCGCCCTGGCCGGATAAATCGGGCATGATGGTCCCTTTGTTATTACGGACGTGCCCTTTCGTTTAGCCTTTCTCCTTTGAAATGGGCATACAATATCGGAAGAATCCGCATCTAAACGCACATATTGTTTGAGGTCGTCCATGAAAGCATTGAAGTTAGTTGCCTGTTTTCTTCTCCTGGTGAGCGCTCCGGTTTGGTCGATGCCGCTGGGCAGTTCGGCGCGGGCTGTCATTCCTTCCGATATCCAGCAGATTATCTCGGTGGACTATCGCGCTCTCAAGAATTCGGATACGGCGATGGCGCTGAAGCAGCAGGTATTGCCCGACAGCCTCAAGCAATTTGAAAGCGCGCTGCGAGGGGTGGGGATTGATCCCGACAAGGATGTCGAGCAGCTCACGTTTGCTTCATTTCGCAGCGGCAAGCAGGGCGTGCGGGTTGTCGGCGTGGCGCAGGGGCAATTTGCCATGGCCACAGTCCTAAAGAAGATGCGGCTGCAAAAAGTGAAGCCCATTAAGCTGCGCAACGCAGATATTTACCCCATGCCAGCCGGCATGCAGATGACGTTTCTGGATGACAGCACGCTGCTATTCGGCGATAGCGGTGCGCTACGCGGGGCGCTCGATGCGCGAGATGGCTACTCTTACACTCTCGACAGCAACACCGCCATTGCGGACATGATGGGCTCGGTGGATTCCGGTACGGTGTGGAGCGTCCTTGATCAGCAGGGAACGCAGAACATGCTGCATTCGGCTTTGGGCGACGCTGCCGGGCTGGCGGACTATGACACCATCAAGAAGCGGATTCAGGGTTCGCGCTATACCATGAACTTTCAGAGCGGCGTGAATTTCGATCTCGATGTCGTGACCTGCGATTCCATGACCGCGACTACGCTGTCTTCGTTGCTTAAAGCCGGAATGCTCTACAAAAAGATGTCAGCGACGCCGGTCGAAAAAGTGGCGCTGGATAACGTGACCGTCAACTCCGACAGCTCGAATTTGCAAATGCATTTCAAAGCTGACGACAAGCAGTTTCAGGGATTGATGCGCTCTCCACTATTTGCGGCCGTGTCGAAGTAGATTTGGTGTGGGGCGGACACTCTTGTCCGCTGCTTTTGACTTTGGAATTACTTTGACTGAGCGGTGGATCTGCGCGGGCAACCAACCTCAAACCAACACCAAAGGCGGCGGACAAGAGTGTCCGCCCCACACACTCCCCCCCACTCCCCTGACTACTTGGCTTTTTGCGCTTTGGCCTTTTCTTCTCTTTTTGTTTTCGCCCAACCCTCTTTGACGATCTGGCGAGCCCTGCCCAGGGCCAGGGAATCTGGCGGGACGTTTTCAGTGACCGTCGTGGCGGCTGCTACATAAGCGCCTTTACCGATGCGAATCGGGGCGATCAGAATGCTGTCGCTGCCGACGAAGACGCCATCCTCGATGATGGTTTTGTGCTTACTCACACCGTCGTAGTTGCAGGTGATGGTGCCGGCGCCGACGTTCACTTTCTCTCCGACTTCGGTGTCTCCCAGATAGGTCAGGTGGTTTGCTTTCGATCCCTTGCCCAGGCGGGTTTTCTTCAGTTCGGTGAAATTTCCTACGTGAGCTTCTTCGCAGACTTCGCACCCGGGGCGCAGATGGCTGTAGGGGCCTAGTGAAGCGCGGGCGCGGACGACAGAGTGTTCGAGGACGCATCCGGTCTGGATGAGGACATTGTCTCCGATTTCGCAACTTATGATTACGCTATACGAACCGATGCGAGTGTCGCTGCCGACTTTGGTTGTGCCGCGCAATTGCACGCTGGGTTCGATGACCGTGTCGGGACCAACCTCGACGTCGCTGTCGATGACGCAGGTTTCAGGGAAGAGAATCGTGACGCCCTGGTCCATCAACTGCCGGCATTTGGCCAGGCGCATGTGCTGGTCGATCTCGGAGAGTTCGGTGCGGGTGTTGCCGCCGAGGACTTCGTAGGCATTGCTGGCTTTCACCGCGACTACTGGTTTTTTGGCCTTGCCCAGAATCGCGGCCATGTCGGTGATATAGAACTCGCCGTGATGATTGTCGGTGTCGAGTTTGTCGATATTGCTGAATAGCGACTGCGCGTCGAAGGCGTAGAAGCCGGCGTTGATCTCGCGGATCTTCTGCTGCGCTGGCGTCAGATTTTTCTGCTCGACGATGGCTTTTACTACGTCGCTGCCTGCGCTTTTGCGAACGATACGGCCGTATCCTGAAGGATTTTCCAGTTGGGCTGTGAGTAGGGTCATCGCGGCTTTTTTCGAGAGATGAAAGTCGCGTAATTGTTCGATCGTTTGAGCAGTGATCAATGGCGCATCGCCGGAGAGAACGATGACGATGTCGTAAGCGGGCGAGGACTTCACGGGCGACCATCAGGGCGTGTCCTGTGCCGCGTTGCTCTGCCTGGAGCACAAAATTGATTCCGGTGGAGGCCACAGCGGTTCTTACGTTGTCGGCCTGGTATCCGATGATGGCGAATACGTCGTTGGCCGGAACCACTTTGGTGGCGGCAGCGATGACGTGCGCCAGCAGCGGTTTGCCCCCTACCTCATGCAGGACCTTCGGGTGTTTGGACTTTAGCCTGGTCCCTTTGCCTGCGGCCATGATGGCGATGGCGATGCGGGGAGAACGCGTGGGATGGTTATTCGCTTTCGGCATTCGACTCCCAATATACCGCGAGAGGTGCGTCGGGGGCAGGGTTACCGAGGTTACTGGGAGGTTGAGAATGGCCCCAGAGGGTGGCCCGTCCACGCTTTGCGTGGGCGGGGATTTATCTGGAGGGCGAGATGGTTGACACAAAACGCAAGGTCCCTCCACTTCGAAAGGCCATCCGCTTCGCGGATGATCTTTCTCCGGTCGGGATGACAGGGTTTACAGGAACATGAAAAACCCCGCCCAAGCGGAGCTTGGACGGGGCACCCTTTGGAGTTGTGGAGATCTTAGGGGGTGGCGGCGCGGGTTCCGCCACTGGCGACCAGTTCCATCAGGTCGGTGGCGATGCGGTCTGTCAGGTGCCGGGCGACCATGTCTTTGTCGTCGAGGTAATCGCCCAAGACCGGGATGACGCCTAACTCCTCAATGGCTTCCAGGTCGGCAACAATCTGGTTGGCGCCTTCCAGAGCGTATTTTGCCTTCATGGGCGGTGGCGCCGGGGTGCGATTGATGAGCGCGAAATCGAAGATGCGCTTCACTCCAGCATGGCGATTCAAGGCGCGAATGTGCTCGGCCGCAGTCAGCCCGAGGCTTTCGTTGGCCTGCGTCATCAGATTGCCGACGTAGACCTTGACCGCCGCAGAGTTCACCATGGCCTGGGCGATGCCCGGCACCAGCACATTCGGGATCAGGCTCGTGAACAGCGATCCGGGACCAACCGTGATCAGATCGGCGCGGCCCATTGCCTCCAGGGTTTGGGGCAGGGGATTGACATCCGGCGGATCCAGGAAAAGTTGCTGGATGCGGCCGCTGCTGGCGGTGATCTTGGTTTCGCCGCGCACCCTGGTTCCATCTTCCATCAAGGCTTCGAGTTCCACGTGCGAGGTGGTGGCGGGATAGATGTGCCCGCGGGTAAGCAGGATCTCCGAAGACAAGCGTACCGCTTCGCTGAAGTCGCTGGTGACGGCGGTCAGTGCAGCGAGAAAAAGATTGCCGAAGCTATGCCCTTCAAGGCCTGATCCTTTTACGAAGCGATGCTGAAACAGGCGGGAGAGCAGAGCCTCGTCTTCTGAAAGGGCCACAATGCAGTTGCGGATATCTCCGGGCGGGAGCATGTTGAGCTCCTTGCGGAGGCGGCCACTGGAGCCGCCATCGTCGCTGACAGTGACGACAGCACACAATTCACGGATCTCAGCCTGGCGAGGCTTTTCCAGCCCACCGAGGCGGGTGACGTAACGTTTGAGGCCCTTCAGCAAGGTGGAAAGACCGGTGCCGCCGCCGATAGCGACGACGCGCAGCCTGCGAGGCGCAGGCGCACTGACCCGAGGTGAACGCTGGAGGTGTTTCTGAGAATCAGGCACAGCCACGGCTAGCCATTATCCTCTGGAATGGCGGACTCCTGCGGGAATTCAGCTCCGGGATCGGGATACAGCAATTCGGTGAAGCGCGGGTCTTCCGCCAGGTTCTGAAAATCCGAGTCGTTTCGCGCCTGGAAGCGCAGCGATGCCTTGATCCGAATGGCTTCATCCAGATGGCGCAGGGAATCCTCAAGATGGCCGGTCAAGCAATCGAGAGCAGCCAGACCGTAGGAGACATAGTCGGCCTTGGGGACTTGCCTGGAGAGCTTGTCCAGATGTTCACGGGCCGTGACGTAGTCACCCACGTTCATCAGGGAGACAGCAAAGTCATAGTGCTCTTCGGGGCTCTTGAACTGATTGGCCGAGCGTTCCATGTTCTGATTGCAGGTGTTGAGATGGACGGTGATTCGATCCGCCAACTCCTTGCTGGAGCCGGTGACGGCCTTTTGCAGGAGACCTTTAGCTTTGTCGAACTTGCGCTCCTGCATGGCGCGAAGTCCAGCCTCGTAGTTTTGCACAGCCTGTGCAAAACGAGGATCTTCGCTCATCGGTTTCTTGGCCGTCGGTTTCTGTGCCATGCGTAATACTCGTCCGGAAGTCTTCGTAAGTTCTCCTTTTTCAAATGCCTACAAGAAAATGGCCAAGCCGCGAACGGTGCAGCATAACCAGTTCTAGAGGCAACTTTATGACTTTAAGTCAAGGAGCCCTGAATATCACCTGTGGAAAAACCTCAACCACCTCGAATCAACAGGTTATACGCGCTTTCGCGTTGGCGTCAACCCGGGCGGGGCTGTATTCAGGCCGATTAGTTGATGGAGGCTGCCGTCTGAAGATCAATCAGCTTCCAATCGCCCTTGATAATGCCCTGGCGAATTTGCGCCGGAGTCTTCCCCTTTTTGGTCATGGAGTAAGAGTAGTAAAGCTCCTTCAGACAAACTGAGCATTGGGCACCATGGGTGCCCTCAAAGCAGCTATGCAGGCTATTATGCCCCATACCTCGATCACAATAGCAGTAGCAGGGTTCCTGGTGCAGAACAGCGGGGATCTTGGCTGCCAGTTCGTAGGCATGGCTTTGGAACGGATACTGCGAGTTTTCTCCCCACAGCTGCTCTTTTCCAAGAATTGGAGGCAGGGCTGCGCCCTTGGCCGGAGGGCCCGCGTTAAATTTAGGAACGGCGCCATCCTGTTGAGAGGTAGCCCACGGAGCCGAGACGGCAAGAATAAGAATCCCCAGAAAGGCGAGACTGAACCCACGTTTCATCATGATAAAGACGCCCTCCGCCAATTGTAACGCGAATCGCGGCAGGGCGGTGGTAGCGGGGTTTTGGTCGTTGCTTGTTGGTCCTTGGTCGTTGTTCGTTGGTCGTTGGTCGTTGGCCAAACAACATCGGCCACGGACCGCGCGGATCTTTCACGGATTACCCCGACATTCTTTATTTTTTGTTCTTCATTATTTTTGGTTCGTTAATCCGTATGAATCGGCGCAAGTCCGTGGCCGATGTTGTTGTTTGGCCAACGACCAAAGGCCAAGGACCACGGACCAGCGCCCAAGGTATCCGCTTACGACCGCCTAGCTTTGACCAGTTATAATGAAAGTCAGCATGCCGGAACCAGTTCGTCCTGCGGAATCGCGTCCGCGCCCCGACCCGCGTAAAGATCCGCACACTGAAAAGATTGCCGCGCCCGTCCCCTCCCGTACCCTGCCGGTTCTTTCCGTATGGCTGCGCGATCTGATGATTTCGCTGGCCATCTCGGCGTTCATTATCGTTTTTCTTTACCAGCCGGTGAAGGTCGAAGGCACCAGCATGATGCCTTCGCTCGACGATCAGGAACGGATCTTCGTCAATAAGTACGTGTACCGCCTGGAATCGATTCAGCGTGGCGACATCGTGGTGTTCCGCTATCCCCGCGATCCTTCGAAAAGCTTTATCAAGCGGGTAATCGGACTAGCTGGCGACCATATTCGCATCGAGTCGGGAGAAGTTTTCGTCAACGGAGAATCTCTCGAAGAAGATTATGTGCCGGCAGCCTATGCCGATCAAAGGTCGTACGCCGAGATGGTGGTTCCACCCAACAGCTACTTTGTCCTGGGCGATCATCGCACCATGTCGAACGACAGCCGGGACTTCGGTCCGGTCAATGTGGGGTTTATCTACGGCAAGGCGGTCTTCGGGTACTGGCCTGTGGATAAAATGGGAAGAGTGCGGTAGGGCAGCTCTCAGCTGTCAGTGAAATTCCAAGCTTCCACTCGCCGCGATTCGCGATCAGGATTTAGCTGACGGCTGATTGCCGACAGCTACGAGAAATCGAAATCATTTGTTTCGCGAAATTCGTATCCCTGCTAAAATTCTGAAAATCCACTCCCTGGAGCACGAATGCAAGCTACGCTTGCGCTCGAAGACGGTAGAGTCTTCCGAGGCAAAGGATACGGCGCCAAAGGCGAATGCTATGGCGAAGTCGTTTTCAATACTTCCATTACTGGCTATCAGGAAATTTTCACCGATCCTTCCTACTGCGGCCAGATTGTAGTCCTCACCAATCCTGAAATCGGCAACTACGGCACCAATGCCGAAGACAACGAAGCCACGCGTCCGTATATCGAAGGCTTGATCGTTCGGGAATTTTCACGGGCCAGCTCGAACTGGCGATCGCAGCAGGTGGCGGAAGAATATCTTGAACAATTCAAGATTCCGGTGCTGGCGGAGATTGACTCGCGGGCGCTGGTGCGGCATTTGCGCGATCACGGCGTAATGCGCGGCGTGGTGTCCACTCTGGAAACCGACGCTGACAAACTGGTGGCGAAGGCACGATCGATCCCCAAGATGGATGGAACCGATCTCGCTAAAGTGGTCAGCACCAAGAGCACTTATGTATGGGAAACCGGCGAGCGCTCCCATCTGCCGGATGAAGTGGTGGGCTTCAAAGACGAGCCGGCGCGCTTTCATGTCGTGGCCTACGATTACGGCATTAAGCAGAGCATTTTGCGCAAACTGCGCGGCGAAGGCTGCAAAGTCACGGTGGTGCCGGCGCAGGCTCTGGCGGAAGATGTTCTCGCGCTGAAACCGGATGGCGTGTTTCTTTCGAACGGCCCCGGCGATCCCGAACCCTGCACCTATGCGGTCGACAACATTCGCCGCCTCATGGGACGGCAGCCGATCTTCGGAATCTGCCTGGGGCACCAGTTGACGGGAATTGCTTTGGGCGGGAAAACGTTCAAACTGAAATTTGGACATCACGGCGGAAACCATCCGGTGAAGCAGTTGAACTCGGGGAAAATTGAAATCACGGCGCACAATCATAACTTTGCGGTTGATCCGGATTCGTTGCCGCAGAGTGAGGTGGAATTCACGCACATCGATTTGAACGACAACACGCTGGAGGGAATGCGGCACAGGAATCTCCCGCTGTTCACAGTGCAATATCATCCCGAGGCGTCGCCGGGTCCGCATGATTCGCATTATCTGTTCAAGGATTTTGTGAAGATGATGGAGGAGTGGAAAGGGTAGTGGTAGCGCCGAAAAAGCAGGTCCCTCCACTCGCCGGTTGATTCGCGTTGCGAATCTACTGGGTCGGTCGGGATGACAGAGTCATTGAGAGAGACAAGAAACAAATAATGCCGCGAAGAACTGACATTTCGAAAATTCTGATCATCGGCTCTGGCCCTATCATCATTGGCCAGTCGGCGGAGTTTGATTACTCCGGGACGCAGGCTTGCAAGGCGCTTAAGGCCGAGGGATTTGAGGTGGTGCTGGCCAATTCCAATCCGGCCACCATCATGACCGATCCGGAGATCGCTGACCGCACTTACATCGAACCGCTCACGCGCGAGTATCTGGAAGAGATTATTCGCATTGAGCGTGACCTGTCGGGCGGCCAGGGATTCGCCATCCTGCCTACCGTGGGCGGACAGACCGCGCTCAATCTGGCGATTGAACTTTCGGATAGCGGAATACTCGATAAGTACAACGTCTTGCTGATTGGCGCGAATGTGGCCGCCATCAAGAAAGCCGAAGACCGTCTTTATTTCAAAGACGCGATGCAGAAGATTGGCCTCGATGTTCCCAAGTCGGCGCTGGTGAACAATCTGAAAGATGGCCTGGAATTCGCCGGCAAGATCGGGTTTCCGGTCATCGTGCGGCCTTCGTTCACGCTCGGCGGCAGCGGCGGCGGCATTGCTTACAACCGCGAAGAGATGCTGGAAGTGCTGGCCCGCGGACTTGATTTCTCTCCCGTGCATGAAGCGCTGATTGAAGAGTCGGTTTTGGGGTGGAAGGAATATGAGCTTGAGGTGATGCGTGATCTGAAAGATAACGTCATCATCATCTGTTCGATTGAGAATTTCGATCCCATGGGCGTGCATACCGGGGATTCGATCACGGTCGCCCCGGCGCAGACCCTTACCGATCGTGAATATCAGGCGATGCGCGACGCTGCGATCGCTGTAATCCGCGAGATTGGCGTTGAGACTGGCGGATCGAATATTCAGTTTGGAATTCATCCGACGACCGGGCGGATGGTCATCATTGAGATGAACCCGCGAGTCTCGCGATCGTCGGCGCTGGCCTCGAAGGCGACGGGGTTTCCTATCGCGAAGATTGCCGCCAAGCTGGCCGTCGGTTACACGCTCGATGAAATTCCCAACGACATCACCCGCAAGACGCCCGCCTGCTTTGAGCCGACACTCGATTACGTAGTGGTAAAAATCCCGAAGTGGCAGTTCGAGAAGTTTCCTGGCGCCGACGAGAGCCTGGGGCCGCAGATGAAATCGGTGGGCGAAGTGATGGCCATTGGCCGCACTTTCAAAGAGGCGCTGCTGAAGGCCGTGCGCGCTCTCGATACCGGCAAGAAGTCGGGGACGGAGAAGATTGAGCCGAAGATCCTTACGCAGCGTCTGGTGACGCCCCATCCCGAGCGGCTTTCCTATGTTCGTTACGCGTTGCGGCAGGGGCACACGGTCAAGCAACTGGCCAAGATGACATCGATCGATCCGTGGTTTCTGTACCAGCTCAAAGAGATTAACGACATGCAGCTCGAGCTGGAAAAACATCCCATGGAATCGATTCCGACCGAGGTACTGCGCGAGGCCAAGCGCATGGGCTTCTCCGACGCGCGGCTCGCCCAGGTCTGGCGGCTCGAGGGTAAGGGCGCGCATGAAAAGGTACGGCATCTTCGCAAGAAGCACGGCATCGCCCCAGTCTATAAACGGGTTGACACTTGCGCGGCTGAGTTCGAAAGCTACACGCCGTATTTGTATTCGACGTACGAAGAGGAAGATGAGGCCGCGCCCACCGAGAAAAAGAAAGTAATCATCCTGGGCAGCGGGCCCAATCGCATCGGGCAGGGAATTGAGTTCGATTACTGCTGCTGTCATGCGGCGTTTGCGCTGCGCGACGATGGGTACGAGACCATCATGATCAATTGCAATCCGGAGACGGTCTCGACCGATTATGACACCAGCGATCGTCTCTACTTCGAGCCTCTGACTTTAGAAGATGTCTTCGCTATCTGCGAGCACGAAGCTTCCGGCGGAGCGCCGGTCGGGG
This sequence comes from Terriglobia bacterium, assembly GCA_963795245.1. Lineage (GTDB taxonomy): Bacteria > Acidobacteriota > Terriglobia > Terriglobales > Acidobacteriaceae > JAIQFF01. The sequence continues at coordinate 971,825 of CAWCHA010000005.1, forward strand.
TAATCGTTCAGTTCGGCGGGCAGACGCCGTTGAACCTGGCGCTGCCTCTCAAAGCCGCAGGCATCAACATCATTGGCACGTCGCCCGAGTCGATCGATCTGGCAGAAGACCGCAAGCGATTTGGAAAGTTGCTCGACGAACTTGAGATCCCGCAAGCCCCGGGCGCGATGGCGGCCTCGGTCGAGGAGGCCATTGCAGGCGCGGAGCGGGTTGGGTATCCGGTGCTGGTGCGGCCTTCCTACGTTCTCGGCGGACGCGCAATGGTAATTGCCTACGACGAAGAGATGGTGGTCCGCTACATGAAGGAAGCGGTCGAATATTCACAGGACCGTCCGGTGCTGATCGACCACTTCCTCGAAGACGCGATCGAGGTCGACGTGGACGCATTGTCAGACGGTGAAGATGTAGTCATCGGCGGGATCATGCAGCACATTGAGGAAGCCGGCATTCACTCCGGCGATTCGTCGTGTGTACTGCCGGCCGTGGATATACCTCAACACTTGCTGCAGCGCATGCGGGAGTACACCTTCAAGCTGGCCCGGGCTTTGAAAGTGGTCGGGCTGATGAATATTCAGTTTGCCATTCCACGGGCGAGCGTTTCTGACGGATCTTCGACCCGTCCCCACACGGATCGTGACGGCAGCAAGGTCTATGTTCTCGAAGTGAACCCACGCGCGTCGCGGACCGTGCCCTACGTTTCGAAGGCGACCGGCGTGCCCATGGCGAAGATCGCTGCTCGTCTGATGACGGGGCGCAAGCTACGCGAATTCCTGCCGGAATTTATCGAGCGCGGCGACGATCTCGATACCGGGCACGGTTATTACGTGAAGTCTCCGGTTTTCCCGTGGAATAAATTCCCTGGGGTCGATACTGTCCTTGGGCCGGAGATGAAGTCCACGGGTGAAGTGATGGGCGTGGCCGACAATTTCGGCGAGGCTTTTGCCAAGGCACAGACCGCGGCCGGACAGAAGTTGCCTACCCAGGGCATGGTGTTCATCAGCGTCACCGATCATGACAAGCCGGGGGTGGCGGAAGTCGCGCGCAAATTTGTGGACATGGGCTTCAAGCTGGTCGCCACTGCCGGAACTGCCGATGTGATCGAATCCGCCGGCATGTCCGTGGAGCGAGTCTACAAAGTGAAAGAAGGACGCCCCAACGTGGTCGACCTGATCAAGGGTGAGCGCATTCACCTGATCGTCAACACGCCGCACGGTCTCGATCCCTGGTTCGATGAGAAGGCGATCCGGCGGGCAGCGGTGCAGGCGCGCATTCCAACGATTACGACGATATCGGCAGCGCGGGCAGCGGCCGAAGGCATCTCGGCTTTGCAGCGTGGAGAGCTACGGGTACAGGCATTGCAGCACTTGCACGCGGAGCGTACAGTGAAGGGCCAAAGAGGGTAGCTTGCCCTCGGAGGTGCGGTATGGCGCAAGAGAACAGCGCTCTGATCCGACGCTGGTTTGAAGAAGTCTGGAACAACGGCCGGATGGAAGTGATTGACGAGATGGCGTCGCCCGACGTCATTGGCCATGGCCAGGCACAGCACGACACCGATATCGGCCTTCACGAGTTCCGAAATTTTGCAGTCGGCCTTCGCGCCGCATTTCCCGACATGAAAGTTGTGATTGATCAGACCCTCGAGCAAGGCGACAAAGTTGTTGCCCGCTGGACTTCGACCATGACGCACAAGGGCGAATTTCTCGGCGTTGCGCCTACAGGCAAAAAAGTGACGATTACCGGCACCACGATCCAGCGAATCGTTGACGGCAGGATCGTGGAAGGCTGGGACAACTGGGACCAGTTGGGATTGCTGGTGCAGATTGGTGCGGTGAATCCTGCGCATTTTGTTGCGCCGGCGGCTGAGCGGAAGCTGGCTTAGGGTTGATGGATGCGATTCTGTCATGCTGAGCGGAGGAAGGTCGCTTGCGACCGCTCTTCCGTAGTCGAAGCATCCCCATTCCCTTCGCGGGCTTTGTGCGGTCACCCGCCAAGTGTCGATTGGCCGGCACATTCGATCCCCGGCTTCGGTTCAGCTTATAGGAGTACTTCGACTGCGCGGCTGCTTCGTTTCGCGAACCGGCCACTACGCTCAGGATGACAGGGGATTTGATAAGCTTGTTTGCTGACACCAACTCCCATGCTCCTTCACGGTATCTTTCCTCCGCTCACGACGCCTTTCTATTCCGACGGCAACGTTTATTTCAAAAAAATCGAGCACAACGTCGAGCGCTACTCGAAAACTCCGGTTGCAGGGCTGGTTATTCTGGGCTCGACAGGCGAAGCCGTCATGCTTTCTGACGACGAGCGCCGCGAAGTGCTGAAAGTAGCGCGTGAAGCGGCGGCTCCCAACAAGGTTCTGATTGCTGGCACGGGCATGGAGTCGGCCAGCGAGACTCTGCGACTGACCGAGTACGCAGCGGAACTGGGATACGACCTCGCACTGGTGCGCACTCCGCACTTCTACAAGAGAGCGATGCAGCCGGCGAATTTGCTGGCGTTCTATCGCACGGTGGCGGACCGTTCACCGCTGCCGGTGCTTATTTACAACGTTCCTTCCTTTACGGGATACGACATGCCGGCGGAAGTGGTGATCGAGTTAGCGAATCATCCCAATATCGTGGGCATAAAGGAATCCGGTGGCGACATGGAGAAAATTCGCCGGATGGCGGAAGCCACCAGGCACGTGAAGCGCGCGGCCACCGTGACCGAAACATTCGACGCGGTCACGCCGCGCATGTTGAAAGTCTCCAGCGGCGGCAATGGACAGGGCGGGGAACTGGTGCAGGTCGCGGGATTGGGCGGCCTCAAGCCATCGTCTGCCGCGGTGAGCCTGGTGAGCGGGATCAAGACACGGCAGAAGGAAGTAGGGTTTCAGATCCTCGCCGGCCTGGCGCAGAAACTGCATCCGTCGTTGGAGGCCGGCGCAGTCGGCGGAGTGATGGCGTTCGCAGACGTGGCGCCCACAGCCTGTTATGAGATTTATGCTGCGTGGAAAGAAGGCGACGCCGACTTGGCTCGCCTGAAGCAGGAACGAATCTCTGCGGCCGCGCAACGGGTGGGCGGTGAACTGGGTATTCCGGGCCTGAAATACGGGATGGATTTGAACGGATATTACGGCGGTTCGGGGCGTTTACCTTTATTGCCGCTTACAGCGGATCTAAAGGCTGAAGTTGAGCGGTTGCTGACGGACGTGCGGAATTTGATCGCAATTTCAGTGGTCGCCTGCGTTCTGCAGAACATTGTCCATGAGGGCTTGGGTCATGGCGTGACGGCCTGGCTGAGTGGATCTCATCGCGAGACTATCAGTACGGTCGCGTTGCAGAGCGATATAAGCTCGGCCTGGATCTCGGCCAACGGCACGCTGGCCAATCTTCATTTTGCCGCTATCTTTTGGCTGCTCCTTCTGCGAGCAAGAAGCTGCAAGCCCGCGACCCGTTATTTTCTGGTGATAGCCTTGGCCGGCAATCTCTTTACCGCGACCGGATATTTCTTTTTTTCGGGTGTTACTGATTTTGGCGACTGGGCTGCCGTCATCGGTGGGATGCATCCGCATTGGGCGTGGCGGGTCGGTCTTGTACTGGTTGGCATGGCTTCGTACTACGCATCCGTGCTGCTGGTAGCGGACAAGTTGAAGCCGTTTAAACGCGTAGATCAGGATTTCACGATGGCTCGTCCCAAGGTTCGTTCGAACCGGCTACGTGAGTTGTGCTGGACACCTTACTTCACCGACGGAATTCTGGCGGGAATTGGCGGGGCGCTTAATCCACTGGGATGGTTTTACGTCATTGCCTCGGCACTGCCCTCCACTTTGGGAGCGAACGCGGGCCTGATCAGCCTCCCCTGCACAATCCGGGGAAGTAGTGGGAGTGAGGAACAAGTTGGGTTTATAGGCCGGAGCATAACCTGGATCGTCGCAGGCGCCGCTGTGGGCTTGTTCTTTATTGTTGTCCTTGGTCGTGGCGTGACCTGGTCGCATTGAGGGTGACTTCCACCTCCAACAAGGCCCGCGTCTTGCGTGAATAATGGCTTGTACCAGCTCAATGGCTGGTGTATTATTTGAACGAACGTTCGAACAATGGCCAGCATTTCTCCTATCAACTCGCAAGGCCTCAGGCGGCGCCGCAGACCCGATTCCGGACCCCACCTCGAAACCAGGTTCGACCGGCGTTTGGCTAAAATTCTTTCGCATGCGGCAGATGTGTTTTGCGAAAAGGGCTATGCGGCTGCATCCATGCGCGATCTGTCCCGTGCCAGCGGCGTTTCGCTCTCGGGCCTTTACTATTATTTCAAGTCCAAAGAAGAGCTGCTTTACCTCATTCAGAAGCACACCTTCACCACCATCGTGGACCGGCTGCGAAAACGATTAGAGGAAGCATCGGATCCTGCGGAACGGATTCGCATATCTATCCTGAATCATCTGGAATATTTTCTGGCTAATCAGAAAGCCATGAAAGTCCTTTCCCACGAAGATGACGTTCTGCAAAACGGATTCGGAACTGAGATCGCAGCCATCAAGCGCGAGTACTACCGGATCTGCGTCGGACTGCTGGACGGTTACAAAGAAGCCCGCGGCCTGGAGTTTTCCAGCCGGACCGCCGTGCTGACTCTCTTTGGCATGATGAATTGGATTTATACCTGGTATAACCCGCGGGTGGATGGCACTGCCGCGGAACTGGCGCGCGAGATGGGCGACATTTTTCTTCAGGGCAAAGGCTCCTTTGCGTGGGGCGGACACTCTTGCCCGCCGTTTTGATGGTGACTTTGGTTTGTTGTCGACCGGGTTAGAGACAGCGAGAATCAACTTCAAAAGCGGCGGACAAGAGTGTCCGCCTGACACGTCAGGGATGATCACGGCATCTTAACTGTGGTGAAAAGGAGTATGACCATGGCGACGACAGTGCAGCCGGCAAGCGGCGAATCGACCAAGCAACTCATCAACTACCGCGTGGACGCGGGTGTGGCGGTGATTGAACTGAGTCGATCCGCCGGCGAATACCTACACCTACGAGATGAATCGGCAGCTTGATGAGGCCATCCTCGAAGCGCGGATGGACAATGATGTCTACGTGATCGTGCTGACTGGCGCGGGGGACAAATTCTTTTCTGCTGGCGCCAACATCAAGATGCTGGTCAGCGTCGATCCAACGTTTAAATATTACTTCTGCCTGCACGCTAACGAAACTTTGCTGCGCCTCGAGCACACGCCCAAGCTGGTGATCGCGGCGTTGAACGGACACTGTGTAGGCGGCGGCCTGGAGATCGCAATGGCGGCCGATATCCGCATTGCGCGTCAGGATGCAGGCAAGATCGGTCTTCCGGAAGTGAATCTGGGCGTACTGCCCGGCACCGGCGGCACCCAGCGACTGTCGCGCATTGTGGGCAAGAGCAAGGCGATCGAATTGATGGTGACTGGCAATACCTTCTCTTTCGAAGAAGCGAAAGAACTGGGGATTGTGAACGATATTTACGAACGCGATAATTTCATGGAGAACATCATGGAATATGCGCGCCAGTTCTGTCCGCCGAATAAAGCGGCAAAGGCCGTGGGGCGGATCAAGCGCGCGGTGCAGACCGGGTGGGAGATTCCGATGGAATCGGCCCTGGCGGTCGAGCGCGAGAACCAGCAGTTGCTCTTCCAGAGCGAAGACGCCAAGGAAGGGCTGGCGGCGTACGTGGAGAAACGGCCAGCGGTTTTCAAGGCTAAGTAGGCAGGAGAGCTTGAGAGTGAAAGCATGAACCACGAAGGACACGAAGGTTCACGAAGGAGTTCCCATCGTTGGATTCCTTCGTGATCGTTCGTGTCCTTTGTGGTTAAAGGGATAAAACACTATGCCTGGCAAAGTAGCGAAAATCGGGGCCTTTAGCGATTGGGTCGGACTCTTTGACGATTGGCGCAAAGAGATTGGCGTCAACCGCGACGAAATTGCCAGCTTCAAGTTCGACACGCTGTACGGCGCGATCGATACCGAAGAGATCGAGTTTGGCTCCTACAAAGGCCGCCGCAAGTGGGAGAACCTGCGCCAGGTGCCGACTCAACAGATGCGCGACGCGCTCATCAACATGATTGTCTATCAGGGCGACACGGAATTTGCCAGCGTCGAGCAGCAGCGCAACCTGTTTGAAAGCGCTCCCACCGACTGGGACCGCCGCGCCATCACCCGAGTGATGATCGAAGAAATGCGCCACGGATGGCAGATGTGCGCGTTGCTGGTGGACCACTTCGGATACTCCGGCAAGGTCGAAGCTCAGAAGATGCTGGAGCGCCGCGCGTTCGATAACAAACGTCTGCTGGGCGCGTTCAACGTCGAGGTCGACAACTGGATGGATTTCTTTACTTACACGGACTTCGTCGATCGCGACGGAAAATTCCAATTGCAGATGTTCAAGTATTCGGCTTTCGCGCCGCTGGGACGGTCGATGTCCTACATGTTGCGCGAAGAAGCGTTCCACATGGGGACCGGCAACGACGGGTTACGCCGCATCGTCGAGGCCGGAGTGGTGCCGGGCTGGCTGATCCAGAAATATCTCAACAAGTGGATTTCGAGTTCTTACGATTTGTTCGGCACCGATCATTCGTCGTCCGCCCATTGGGCCTATGTCTGGGGCATCAAGGGCCGGTACGATGAGCCGAAGAATGAGCAGGCGGCCGACCTCGACGACCTGAATGACTACAATCGCCGCCTCTATCACGACGAAGTGGCGGGACTGATTGGCCGTTTCAATACCTACTTGAAACCCGGGCAGCCCAGGCTTTACGCGCCTCACATCAAATTCAACCGCAATATCGGACGCTACGCCGGTCAACAATTTCACGCCCAGACCGGCGAAGAGTTGGATGCCAGCGGCTATGAACAACACTTGAAGGAATATCTGCCGTCGTTAGACGACAAAACGGTGTTGCTGGATATCATTAGTAATGAGAAGCGGTGGATTGCGCCCAAAGAAGGGGCCCGGGATCCGTTGGCTTCGATTGGTGAAGTTCGAAAGTCGGCGATTAATCTTTAGTCGTTCTTGCAAGTGGCGACCGGTTAATCAAAACCCCAGTTTTAGTTATTGGTTCCCGGTTTGGCTGGATCCGACCGTCGGCGGGTGAAGCTAAAAGCCAGGAGTGATCGTTATGGACTTCGAAATCGGCGCCGCGCAAGTGAAGGCCATGCTTAAGCAGGGTGACAAACTCACTCTGCTCGATGTCCGCGAGCCGTGGGAGTTGGAGAAGGCCCACCTTGAGGGCAGTACAAATATTCCCATGGGCGATATTCCGGCGCGGGCCAATCAGGAACTTGACCCGGACGAACACATCGTCGTGATGTGCCATCATGGAGTGCGTTCTTTGAGCGTGACCAACTGGTTGCGGCAACAAGGCTTCGAGAATGTGCAGTCCATGCGCGGTGGGATCGATGGCTGGGCGCGGATTGTGGACCCGAAGGTGCCACTGTACTAAAGGCAGCTTCTGGCTAGAAGCTGGAAGCGATTTCCGTAAACTAACGCGACGTGAACAGGTGGCCCAGCTTTTGTTTCTTCGTCTTGAGGTACTCTTCGGAGTGAGTTGAGAATTCGACTTCGCAGGGTACGCGCTCGGCGACTTCGATTCCTCCCCTTTTCAGCGCAGCGACTTTGTCGGGATTATTTGAAAGCAGACGGACGCTGGAGACGCCGAGCGCTTTCAGAATCTCTGCGGGGAGCGCGAACTCGCGGTGGTCGGCCTTGAAGCCGAGACGTTCATTGGCCTCGACCGTGTCCAGTCCCTGGTCCTGCAATTCATACGCCTGTAGCTTCGCCATCAGGCCGATGCCGCGACCTTCCTGCTGTTCATAGATCAGAATGCCTGCGCCTTGTTCGGCAATCATGGCCAGCGCCATCTCCAGCTGCGCCCGGCAGTCGCAGCGCAGCGATCCGAAGACGTCTCCGGTTAGGCATTGCGAATGGATGCGAACCAGCGGAGGTGTCGAATGAACGTCACCCATGACCAGGGCGACTGCGTCCTCGTCACGCGGTGAGGCGGGAATTCCAAAGGCTCCGCGAAAACCGTAAATGCGGAATTTGCCCCAGCGGGTAGGGAAGTCGGCTGAAGCTACCTGTCGAACCTGATTGGGGGACACAGCAACATTATAGTGGGGATAAGCCGTTGCGTCTTTGCCGCTGCCGCACGAGCGGAGCGCTCGCGCCCACATTCTACCTAGCCTTTGCCGAGGCGGGGGAAGTGATAGTAGACGTCTTGTTTGGATGCGATGGCGACGCCATTGCGGGTGGCGGGACGGAAGCGCCAATTCTCCAGCGCCTCGAGAACCTTGCTGTCGATCGCGGGAGCCAGACTTTGGACGACGACTTTCTGAACAATATTGCCCTTTTCGTCGATTGTGACTTCGACGATCACGTCCCCTTGAAGGCCTCCAAGTTCGTCGGTGGCGACGTGAGGATCGGGCGAAACCACCGGAAGCGCGGGACGAACTTCTTCTCCGGATAGCGGTCCTTCAAGAACCGTGCCCATGGGCGAGCCTGCGGCGCGAGCCTGCACGGCCCCGCCCGGGGCGCTGGTCTGGTCATCGACGCCGATTTTAGGCAGGGGCAGGTCGCGCTCGACCGCCTTGGCCGTTTTAGGTCGGCGCTTCCAGGCCAAACGCGTATTCAGTTGCTGACGCGAATCCGTGGAGGAAGTGCCTGCAGAGGCATCCGCTTTTTGCGATTGCGGAGCAAGCCAATAGAGGTGGGCAATCTCGCTACTATGGTTTCCGTTGACTACAAAGGAGGACGCAATCACCTTTGGCGTCGAAGGATGCACCAGCCACAGCAAGAGCAGGCCATGCGCCGCCACCGAGCAGTAGGTCGCAAGTCGAGGCTTGCGGGCGCGCGGTTGAGCGGAAGCAAACATAGTCTTTAAGGTCGAATGCCGTCTCTAGTATTAGACGTTGAAGTGCAGCGCAGGTAAACCATTATTTTGTGATGTTCTTCTATGATCAGCCTCGAAAGGGTGGCTTGGTCTCGGCGGGAATCGCTGTTAAAATCACGATGTCTGTAATCCTTCCATTCACGTGGGGCTATAGCTCAGCTGGGAGAGCGCGTCGTTCGCAACGACGAGGCCGTCGGTTCGATCCCGACTAGCTCCACCAAAGATCATTTCGGTTGCTGAAAGTATCATCCGCTGTGCCTTCTCCAATCGCAGCCGAGCCGCAGGCTGGGGTTGTTATGGGGCATTCGCTGGATCGTTTCCCATAACATGATTCACCGCAAGTCTCCGGACACACTGGTACAACGGTTCGACTTATTGGCCCAAAGCCCATCCCGATCTGCTCCGAAAATCCCCTATTAACCCGATTTTCATCAGTTTGTAACCATCCCTTAACATTGCTGCCGTAAAAGAGACGGTACTCAAGAGTTATGCGGCGGTCGATAGGCTGGCCTTGTCAACGAGCCTTTTTCTGTTCTGCGGCGGAACGAAATCCAGATAGCTGTCGACGCCCGTAAATGCGCGTACAAACTCGATTCTGTGGAGCCTCTGCCGTGCAGAGGCAAAAGGAGAAAGAATGAAGTCCGCTCTCAGGTGGTGCGTGGTTCCGCTGTTAGCTGGAACGCTGATGGCGCAAGCGCCAGCTAAACCTAAATTCAGGAGGACGGCAAAGCCTGCCCAGCCTGCAGTAACCATGCAGGACATCCAGGCGTTGAAGGATGCGATGGCCGCGCAGCAACAGCAGATCGAGCAGCTTAAGCAGGAAGTGCAGCAGAAAGATCAAGCCTGGCAGCAGGCGCAGCAGCAATTGCAGCAGGCCCAGTCCACTGCGACCGACGCGCAGAGCAAAGCTGCTTCGGCGGAAACCCTGGCCAATAGTCAGAAAGACACGGTGGTCAAACTTGATAGCGACATGGCCGACGTGAAGACCACCTTGACCAATACGGCAGTCGGCACCCAGGAGGAGCAGAAACGCATGTCCGCCCTGGAAGGTCTTGTCGGACGCTTTCGGCTCAATGGCGATGTACGGGTACGGGGCGAGAGTTTCTTCCAGGATGGCGTTCCCGATCGTAATCGCGGTCGCATCCGGGTTCGTTTCGGCTTCGACGGCAAGCTGAACGAAGATTTTATTGCCGGCGTTTCGCTGGCCACGGGCGCTCTGGGAGATCCCACGTCGACGAACGAGTCGATGACGAATTTCTTCGATCGCAAGACAATTTCCCTGGATCGCGGATTCATCACCTACAATCCGGTGGCGCACCGCTGGCTTTCGCTGACCGGCGGCAAGTTCACTTATACCTGGAACCGGACGCCCATGACGTTCGACTCCGATCTTAACCCCGAAGGGTTCAGCCAGAAGTTGTCTTTCGACCTGCATTCTTCGGTAGTCAAAAACATCACCCTCATGGGTATGCAGCTTCTGTTCAACGAATCCAGCGCAGGAACGGATTCTTACGCCATCGGCGGGCAGGTTTCCACCAAGCTGCAACTTGGCAGAATCTGGTCTACTACAGCTTCGTTGACGGCCCTGAAGTGGAACAACATTGACGCGCTGCTGAATGCGAGTGCATTTTCGGTCGGCCAGTCTCCGGGAGAAGGGCCGGGCTGCAAAGGCGGCGTCCAGGGCTTTCCGACTCCGACTTCGACCGGTGGCGCAAGCTGCGTTTTCGCCCCCAACAACTTTACCAATGCGGTCACCACGGTCGGAGCCAATCATTTCTACTCGCAGTTTCTCTATGTCGATTTCATCCTGAACAACCAGTTCAAGACGCCATCGGCTCGCTTGCCCCTCAACCTGTTGGCTGAGTTTATCGACAATCCCGAGGCCAAGTCGCATCCTCTGGGCTCGAATGGCGCTGTACGCGCCGATTTGGGCAGCCAGAATAAAGCGTACATGTTCGATCTAAGCCTGGGGCAGCAGAAGAACAAGAACGACATTCAAGTGGGATACGCCTGGAACCGCATCGCACAGGACGCGGTGCTCGCACCGTTCGTCGAAAGCGATCAACGGACCCAAACCAACCTGATCCAGAACCGGATTTATGGCTTGTGGCGGGTTCGCAGCAACACTACCGCCTCATACACCTATTGGTTCGGACGTACGCTTAACACGTCGTTGCAGAACGCTACCAAGTCTGCAGGGGTAGCCGCGGGAGAGGAAGATGCACGCCTGAACCGTATGCAGTTCGATCTGATCTACACGTTCTGAGGCGGCAGTTAAAGGAAGGGCCCAAGCCACTCGGCGAGGGCCCTTCAAATTTTCATCAAAAGAGCTGGTCGTTTATTGCCTGGTTCCGAAGACGAGAAAGTAATCCATTCCGTCCTTGACGAAGTCATATTGCTCCAGCAAACGGTAGCCGGCTTCATTCGCCTCCCGAATTACGATATCTTTCGCCACGCCATGGTTCTCGCCACTACCGTTCCGGTCGATGACTCCGACCCGAGCTCCAGGCGCCAGGGAAGCTCTCAGATTACGCAATAACGTGACGGGCTGGGCGACCTCGTGATAGGTCTTCAGCAGGAGTACGGCATCGACTTTTGCAGGTAAAAGCGGGTCATCAGGTTTCCCGAGAATCGGTTTGACGTTGTGCAGGTTCTCTTTGTTGGCGCGGGACTCGACATAGCGGATGGCTTCAGGGTTAATGTCCACGGCGTAAACCGTTCCGGTATTGCCTAACCGCTTTGCCGCTCGAACCGTAAACCATCCTGATCCTGCTCCGATGTCAGCGACTGTTTTGCCCGGAGCGATGCCCAAAATGTTCATGACGCGGTCGATCTGTAATCGTTCGTCTCTTCCGGGAGAATCAAAAATGGAGAGATCGCCGGTGTACGGGTTACTGGTCTTACGAGGTTCAGTTTGCGGACTGGGCGTGACCTGCGCGTGAGCGAGTGCCAAAAGTAATACGGCTAACAAAGCCAGACGCTTCGCCATGATGAGCTTAATTCTAATGTATCGCCGCACCCTGGGGCTGTCATCCTGAGTGCAGACTTTCATCCCGCGAAGGGGGATGAAAGCAAGCGAGGGCCTGTGCATTGGTTCGCGACGTCGGGTGCGGTGGCGGTTCAATCCAGCGGGAACGCCGTGATCAGATTATGGAGCGTGTTGGGCGCTGCACAGCTCCGCAATGCATAGGTTTCGTCAGGAGCCCTTCGGGTTGCGAAGGACTCCGCTTACTTAGGATGACAGCGGGGCGATAACCCGATGGGTGCTACTGCTTACTCGTTTGCTTGATGAATCCGCACTTCGACCCGCCGGTTGTAGGCGCGACCGCCGCTGGTCGTGTTGGATTCGAGCGGAGCGGACGAGCCTACGCCGGCTGTATTCAGACGTTCCGGGTTGATCTGATAGTCGTTTACCAGCACGTCTTTCACAGCCCGGGCGCGGCGATTCGAGAGATCGAGATTGTAGGATTCCTCGCCGGAAGTGTCAGTGTGCCCTTCGATGATGGCCTTCGACTGCGGACTGGCCGCGAGAGTCTCGGCTAAGCGCTCCAGCGTTATGTCGTATTGGCTGGATATGGTTGAACTTCCACCCTCGAAGAAAATGGCCTTGACGTTGGGCTGGGCGCTGCCGTCAGACGCTTCCGGGGCGGATTGCGGAAAAGTGCGAACGATCACTTCCGGACCATCATCCTCATTCCAACCGTTCTCGTGTTTCTTCTTAGGCTCTGTCTGGGTCGCCTCTACTGGTTGGGGATCCTGGGCTGCCTGCGACAGCGATGGCGGCTCCACGCGTTCTTCGAATTGGCGCTGGGCTCGCGAACTCATTCCGTGGCCGAATAGAACTCCAACGCCCACTGCCACAGCCACCAGGAACGTCCCAACCACTTTCCTTCCAATGCTGGTGCGATAGCCGGGGGCGGCGGCGACAAGCGGCGCCTGTGTGGGTGGGATCGAAGCGACGGCCACGACACCGGGTGCGGCATTCAATGGTTTCTGATTGATGGAAGGCAAGTTGTGCCTGGCCAACGCGACAGGCGCCACAGCTGGAATTGCCTCAGTCCTGGCAGCCCGGATGTCAGCGTTTCCTGGAAATTGGAGAGGAACGCGTTGTTGGTCGACGAGGGCCGGCCGATCGAGAGTCTTGGTGCGGGCGCCGCCCGGAATCACTGCGAACTCGCGCTCCGGCCTGGCAGCGGCTTTGGCGACGGGTTCGGCGACAGACAACCGCCGAGCATTAGCGGACTGGACGACGGCCGGCTGTGGTGTTCGACGCGACTTCTTCTCGGGGAGCTTGAGCTCGGAGGTCAGGACCCGATCTCCTACTCCGCTCGAAGGATGATGCGCGCCCGCAATGTCGGCCAGAACGAAGTCCAGATCCAAGTCCTGCGCGGCTTCTTTGACGGCGTGTTCGTCCACCCGGTTCGCCTTCTCGGCGAATGCTACGAGCATGGCATTGAAGCACAGCGTATTCATGTTGCGCGGAATGCCATTACACCTGGACCAGATCAGGTACAGCGCGGTCCGGCTGAACAACTGAGGTCCGCGATAACCCGCAATGTTGAGGCGATGACTGAGGTAGGTTCGCGTTTCGTCCAGTCCGAGAGGCCTCAGGCGGGCGATTGTCGAAATGCGTTGCCGCAGCTGCTCTTGTTCGGGACGGGCAAGTTTCCTGGCCAGTTCGGGCTGTCCGGCCAGCACGATCTGCAGCAGCTTAGAACGCGCGGTTTCGAAGTTTGAGAGTTGGCGCAGAGTTTCCAGCATCGACTCTTCCAGATTCTGGGCCTCATCGACAACTACGATCACGCGTTTCCCGGTCAGGGCTGCTTCCGAGAGCAGATGGTTCAGCTGACCGTACAGCTTGGCTTGGCTGGTTTCCGCTGAATCGGCCTTCAATTCCATCAGCAGGGATTGAAGAAATTCGCGGGGGTCTTGCTGTTGCTGGAACAAAAAGGCCGTCCGGGAGGTGCTGAAGCGTTCCAGGAAGTCGAAAAGCAGAGTGGTCTTGCCCATCCCAGGCTGGGCAACCAGCGCCTGGAAGCCGAATCCACAGTCAATGCCGTTCACCAGGGAAGCCAGGGCTTCGCGGTGGGTACCGCTCATGAAGAGAAATCGCGGATCGGGCGTAACCCCAAACGGGTTTTCGCGAAGTCCGAAGTGGCGAAGAATCAGATCATCGACAGAGGGAGACATAGGCAGACCTGTTAACTGCAAATCGACCGCCAACCGCCATTTTTTGCACGACTGTAAGTCGAATCGAATCATGAGCTGAAACCCTTGCTGGTGGCCGAGTGTCAGGCTATGTGCAACATCTTGCCTAGAAGGTCAACGCCGCTTCATTCTGGGCCTCTCGTTTCAGCATTATTCCGGTTGGCCGATATGCGGGACAGGCAGAAGTCACGCTCCTTTAATTCTCTCCGCTTGCATACTGCCGAGCTTTGCCTGGCTGGGTGGACGAGTGCGCCCGCCCCTACGTGGTTCGTGGCGACAACCGACAATATTTGTCATTCTCTCGTCGAAAGCTGCCTGCGGATTTGGTGTGAGATACTTTTCGTCGTCTTCGCGGACGTCACTTAGGTGTCATTTATGAACGTAGAGGGGGAAACATGCCACTAACCATGAACAGCCGCCCGGTGGGTGAAGTGATGATCGTGCAGTGCAATGGACGCATTGTGGCGGGTTCGGAAGTGTTTTCTCTGCAGGCGCACATTACGGACGTCCTGCCCCACCACGCTGACGTGGTCCTGCAACTGGAGAATGTCGGATTCGTCGACAGCAGCGGGCTCGGGGCGCTGGTTCGAATGGTTTCGACCGCGCGTGCTAAGGGCGGAGACATCAAGCTGTGCGGGGTACAGCCGCAATTGCGAAAGACATTGCAGATGACCAGTCTGCTGGCCATGTTCGAAATGTACGACTCGGAGGCCGAGGCGATCATTGCGGCTTATCTCGGCTCGCGCTATTCGAAAGAAAAGGGTAACTCTCAATTTCGGGTTCTTTGCGTGTACGATTCGCTGAACGTCCGCACTTTCCTCCGCGAAGTTCTGTGCGGTTCAGGCTATAGCGCATTGACCGCAGCCAACGTTCCGGACGCGAAGATCCTGCTGAAGGCCACGAAGGCGAAGCTCGTAATCCTCGGGGCGAATATGCAGGCAGTCCATGGCACTCTGGCGAAGAAGCTCTTTGAGGAAATCGACCCGGCGATCTCGTTGCTAGTGCTAGCAGCGGACTTCGAAAAGCAGGATCCCGGCGAAAGTGTGGGGCACCTCCTCGAGACTGTTCGCAAGATTGCGCAGCCGGAACAGTTCGAAGCCTAGCCGTGTCGTAGAATGCGGGATATGAGCGAGTTGCACTTCCGCAGCGAGAATCCTGAGTTGTATCTGCGCTTTCCCAAGGATTTTCTGTGGGGTGTTTCCACCGCCGCTCATCAGGTTGAAGGCGGCAATTCCAATCAGTGGTCTGACTGGGAACTGGCGGGGCGGATCAAGTCCGGGCACCAGTGCGGCAAAGCCTGCGACTGGTGGGAGAACGCCGAACGGGACTTTGATATTGCACGCGATCTCGGGATCAAGGCACTGCGGCTGTCTCTGGAGTGGAGCCGAATTGAGCCTGAAGAGGGGCGCTTTGACCCGGCGGCCTTGCAGCGTTACCGGCAGATGCTGGAAGGGTTGCATCAGCGTGGAATCGAACCGATCGTTTGCCTGCATCACTTCACCCATCCCAGATGGTTTGAGCAGCGAGGCGCGTTTCTGCGGACCGACGCGCCGCGACTGTTTGAACGTTTTACGCGCGAGGTCGCGAATGCTGTCGGTGATCTTTGCCGGCTCTGGGTAACCTTCAACGAACCCAATGTCTATGCAGCGTGTGGATACGTGCTCGGCGAGTTTCCTCCGGGGCTTAAGGGTCGGCTGCTCGACGCTCTACGGGTAAACCGTGTTCAAGCACGGGCGCACGTGTTGGCTTACCGGGCGCTGCATGAGTTGGTCCCCGGGGCGATGGTGGGATGGGCCCAGCACTATGTGGTATTCGAGGCCATGCCGGGGATGGCCAACCGATGGGTTGCAAAGTTGCTGGACCGGCTTTTCAATCACACTTTTTTCGATCTGATCGAAACCGGCCGGTTGGGGTTTCCTTTCGGACTGCTCAATCATCGCGACGACGAAGCCAAAGGCTGTTGCGATTTCGTCGGGTTGAATGTCTACAGCCGGTTTCATGTGGCTTTTGATTTTCGCAATTCGAGTACATTCTTTGCCAACATCTTTGTTCCTGAGCATGTTCCGCAGGGGGACGCCGGGGTTGAGCGCCCTTATGGCGAAGCCTACCCACAGGCCATGACTGAGGCCGTGAAGCGGGCAGCGCGGCTGGGCAAACCGATTTACATTATGGAGAACGGCGTGCCGGATGCGGAAGATCTCATTCGTCCCTGGCTGATCGTGAATGTGCTGCGCGAATTACACGGGCTGATCGCACAGAATTACGACATACGCGGCTACCTGCACTGGACGCTCACCGATAATTTCGAATGGAACGAAGGCTGGACGCTGCGCTTTGGATTGGTGGCGCTCGATCCTGAAACCCAGGAGAGAACGATGCGACGCAGCGCCAAGCTGTTTAGTGAAATTGTTCGCGGCAACGGGCTGGCGGGCTCGTTGAGCGACGAAAGCACCCCTCTGTCGACCACGTTGCCTTGACCTTTTTAGCCCTGTCATCTTGAGCGGGATGGGAAGGTCTGGAGCTCACGCGCAAGGCGCACCGCGCTCGGGATGACTCGGCGTTTTTACCGCGACTAACATTACTTCACGGTAACGTTACTTGTTCGCTCTGCCCGGAATTCACCGAATATTCATGAAACGTTGATCTGCCTTTAAGAGGCAGTTGAGACCCTTGCAATTGAAAGTGGTCAGGGAGGTCGGTTATGCATAACCTCACGATCGTTTTTCATGACGCGGGTGGCGGTCATCGCAGTGCCGCCGGGGCGCTGAAGACAATTCTTGAAGCGCAGTATGAACCTTGGAACGTAAGGCTCCTGAATTTGCAGGAACTGCTGGAGCCGATCGACTTCGTTCACCGGGCTACGGGCCTGCGGATACAGGATGGCTACAACCTGATCCTGCGAAAAGGCTGGACGCGGCTCACTCCGCCGCTGCTCGCGGTTTTTCAGCGCACCATCCAGTTGCATCATTCCCGAATTGTGCGCATTCTTCGGAAGCATTGGGCGCAGAACCCGACTGACATGGTTCTATCGGTAGTTCCGCATTTCAACAGCTGCCTGGCGCAGAGCATTCGCGCGGAAGTCCCGAATGTTCCTTTCGTCACCTTGCTCACCGATCTTGCCGACTATCCGCCGAATTTCTGGATTGTGCCGGAGTCGGAATACCTGATCTGTGGCACGGAGCGTGCAAAGCAGCAGGCGCTTGCCATGGGTCATCCAAGGAATCGAGTGTATGGAACGTCAGGGATGATTCTGAAGCCGTCGTTCTATCGCAAGCCGGAAATCGATCGGATTGAAGAGAGAGTGAAACTCGGATTGCAGCCCGACCTGCCGACCGGCGTGGTGATGTTTGGGGGCCACGGTTCGGCGTCGATGCTCGAGATCGCAAAGAAGCTGGAGCAGAGGTCGCAAGCGATGCAGCTGATTTTCCTATGTGGTCACAATGCGGATCTGCCGGCCAAATTGCGCGGCGTGGGACTGACCAAGCCAGCCGTGATCGAAGGGTTTACCACCAAGGTTGATTATTTCATGTCGTTGGCGGACTTTTTTATTGGCAAGCCGGGACCGGGCAGTATCAGCGAGGCCCTGCAATTCGGATTGCCCGTCATCACCGAGCACAATGCGCGGACCATGCCTCAGGAGCGTTACAACGGCACCTGGCTGGTAGAGAAGCAGTTGGGAATCGTGGTGCAGGACTTCCGCGACATCGGGACCGCGGTCGAGCGGTTGCTGGCGAAAGATACGTTCGCAGAGTTTCGACGAAATGTCAGCGCCTACAAGAACGACGCGATCTTCGAGATTCCTTTGATTCTCGACCGCGTGATGGTGGAGAAGACGATAGAGTCTCTGAGCGTGATATCGACGATGGCATCGGTGGATCCGTTTGCCAGCGTGGCCTGGGCAGGATTGACTTAGAGGAAGCTGTGGGGAAAAGCAAGAACGAGAAGGGCACGAGTGAATGTGCCCTCACCACTCGTGGCAAGTTGCGGCACCAGTTACATCACTTCAACAAAATCCCAACTATCGACGCTGACATCAGGTTGGCCATGGTTCCCGCGATCATGGCGCGAAAGCCGAGCTTGGCCAGTTCACCACGCTTGTTAGGCGCGAGGGCGCTGATGCCGCCGATCTGAATTCCAATCGAGCTGAAGTTGGCGAAGCCGCAGAGCGCGAACGTTGCGATGGCGAACGAGCGCGGATCGAGTGCGGCTTTTTGCGCGCCCAGCATCCCGTATGCGACCAGTTCATTGATGACCATGCGCGTCCCCAGAAGATTGCCGACGATGCTGCATTCACGCCACGGAATTCCGATGACAAAAGCGATGGGAGCGAAGATCACACCGAAAACCTGCTCCAGGCTGGAAGGGAACCAGTGCGCGATATGGTTGTGAATGCCGCCGAAGATGCCGTTGACCAGAGCGATGAGCGCCAAAAAAGAGATCAGCATTGCGGCAATATTCAACGCCAGGTGAAGGCCGTCAATGGTTCCACGAGTGATGGCTCCCAGAACATTCTCGTCCTTGGTGATGGCATCGGGGTCAATGTCGGTGACCAGTGAGGGCGTTATCTGCGCATCCGTTTTGCGATGTGGGCTGGTGACAGGTTCCTCGGTCTCGGGCACAAACATTTTTGCCATGAGAATGGTGCCCGGAGCAGTCATGATGACGGCGCTCAGCAGGTGTTTGGCCTCGACCCCGTAAAGAATGTAGGCGCCCATGATGCCGCCTGAGACGTGGGCCATGCCCGCGGTCATCACGGTCATAAGTTCAGAGCGCGTCAGCGACGGCAAGTACGGACGAATGGTGAGCGGTGCCTCCGTCTGTCCCATGAAAATGCTGGCGGCCACGTCGAGCGATTCTGCACCGCTGGCACCCATGCGGATCATGACCTTCGCCATCTGGCGAATGATGAACTGCATCACGCCGTAGTGATAGAGCACGGCGAAAAACGCGGAGATAAAAATCACCGTGGGCAGGACCTGGAAGGCGAAGATCATTCCCAGCGATCCGCCCTTGCGGCCCAGTTCACCGAAGACCAGCTGCGAGCCGGCGAAGGAATACTCCAGAAACTTTTCGACGCCGTGCCCGGCAAACTCCAGCAAGTTGCGTCCAAAGTCGAAGCGCAGAACGAACAGGGCGAAGAGGAATTGCAGAAAGAGTCCAAGGGCGACGGTCTTGATCCGAATCGCGCGCCGGTTGCTGGAGAATAAATAGGCCAGGCCGAGCATAGTGACCAACCCCAACAGCCCTGTCAGACGGCCCATTCGCGCCTCCCGTGGGTGCCTGTTACGAATGGCCTCATGCTTGCGCTCCTTTTCCGGGGATGACGCGGTGGATCAAAGGCCGCTGCGTAGCCGGCGGCGCCTCGGAGATGCGGTACGCCCGCTGTAACAAATCCTGCGCCGTGCTGAGCCGGGCATCTGAGTTATAGAGAATGGTGCACAACGCATCGCCGGCTTTCACCCGGTCGCCGACCTTCTTGTGAAGGATGAGGCCAACCGCGGGATCGATGACGTCTTCCTTCTTTTCGCGGCCCGCCACCCAGCACCAGGCTGGCAATTCCAACCTGCTCGCATTGGATCGCATCCACGAATCCGTTCGCGGTGCTGACTTCGTTCACACGATGTTGCGCTTGCGGCAGAAGCTTGGGATCGTCGATAGCACTGGCATCACCGCCCTGGTTCACGACAATCTCTCTAAATTTCTTCAGGGCAGACTGATCGCGAATAAGTTTATCCGCCAATTCGCGGCCGCCATCGATATCGGGAGTACGTCCGGCGAGATAGAACATCCAGGCGGAGAGTTCGACGGAGACTTCGCGCAGATCGGCGGGCCCGCCGCCGTTCATGACCTCGATGCACTCTTCGACTTCAAGGGCGTTGCCGACTTTCAAGCCGAGAGGCTGGTCCATGTCGGTGATGAGCGCGACCATCTTTTTGCCCATGCGTTCGCCGGTTTCAACCATCAGTTCGGCGAGGTGGACGGAGTCTTTCTCGGTCTTCATGAACGCCCCGCTACCGGTTTTGACGTCCAGCACGAGGCCGTCGATACCTTCGGCCAACTTCTTGCTCATGATGGAAGCGCAAATCAGGTTAGGGCTTTCGACAGTCGCGGTGACATCGCGCAGCGCGTAAAGCTTTTTGTCGGCGGGAGCGATTTCGGCGGTCTGGCCAATAAGTCCGCAGCCACAGCTTTTGAGCACGCGGCGAAATTCGGTCAGCGACAAATTGATATTGAAGCCGGGGATGGATTGCAGCTTGTCCAGTGTTCCGCCGGTGTGGCCAAGGCCGCGGCCGCTGATCATCGGTACCGTCACTCCGCCCGCCGCCACTACCGGCGCGATGATGAGCGAAGTTTTGTCGCCTACGCCGCCGGTGGAGTGTTTATCGACTTTTGGTCCGGGAATGTCGGAGAGGTCGAGCACCTCTCCGGAGTGCAGCATGGCGCCGGTGAGGGCGCTCAGTTCGGGACCGGTCATTCCGCGAATGAGCACGGCCATCAGCCAGGCGGCCATTTGATAGTCGGGGATCTCGTCGTTGGTATAAGCGCGAACGAGGAATTCGATCTCGTCGGCGGACATTTCCCCACCATCGCGTTTCTTGCGGATCAGGTCGAGCGGGCGCATGGTCTTAGTCGATGGTGGCGGGGTCATTCGTGCTGGCGAATTTGAACCGGTCATAAGTGCGTCAGGAACAATGAAGCTTACATTGCGGGCTGGGGGGCTGAAAAGACTTTCCTGTGTCGGTCAGTCCGCCATGTTCGAAGGAAAACTCTGGTAGTATCTGCGGAATGCGGTTGCTCGCTCTGCTACTGGTTTCGGTGTTCGCGCTTGCCCAAAGGGGTCCGGGCAACCCTCTCGATCATCTGCCGAAGAATATTGAAGTTCTCACCCACTTCGGCGAGCGCGCGGACATTTCTCCGGACAACCAGCGCGTCGCATTCATGACGAAGAGCTTCGGCGACGCCATGATTGTGGATATAAAGACGCGCGTCATTCAGTGCCTGACCTGCAATGTGCCGGCTGCCGCCTTTCTCCGGGTCATGCACCTCGTAACCGGGGACTACATCCTGATCGGTCCTGACCACTTCGAGAACGTCCACACCAGCCGAACTCGCGACAATGAACTCTGGTATTTGAGTAAAGAGCGGGGAGCCAAGCCGGTCAAGCTGGGTCAGAAAATGAGCGAAGGCGCCGCAATTTCCAAGAAGACGCTGAAAATTGCGTTCTCACAAACTGCTGCCCAGTCTCCGGATCTCGCGCCGGAGGCGTCCCGGCTGATGGTGGCGGACCTCGATGTCTCTGGGGTTCCCAAACTTCTCAACCAAAAGACGGTTTATGAAAGTGCGGACCGAAATTGTGTCCTCGAAGCACAGGACTTCTATGACAACGATACCAAGATGACTTTCACCTGCTACGAACCCGAGGGCCATTCATCGGTCATGGGGATCGACCTGAAAACAGGTCAGGTGACGAATTTTTCCAAGGCGCCAGGCACGTATAACGAAGTGGAAGGAATTTTCCCTGACGGTCTTTACACCGCCGTGGAGGCTGATCGTCAATGCGAGCAACTGGGAGGCGCAAGGGGCGCGGGGAACATTGACATCTGGAAGCTGAGACTCGACGGAACAGGAAAAGATTTCATGCGCCTGACATTTTTCAACGACTACGAGGGCGGTAAGGCGTCGAACCCAGTCCTCTCGACGGATGGACGATTCATGGCGTTTCAGTCGGCTAAGACCACCGATCCAGCCGGCGTGGGCTATGGCATTCTCATCTACTGGTTCAGTCAGTAGCATTCATGCAAGATCACAGTCGAAAGCCTTCAGGCAGCAGCTTCGTGATTGCCATCTGCTCGGTGCCGGATTTGCCGCGAAAAAAGACCACGGCATCGGGGCCAAATTCAAAGATGACCTGGCGGCAGGCTCCGCATGGTGCGCAGGCACCGTCTTGTTCGGTGGCTACAGCGACGGCTTTGATCACCATGCTTGGTCCCTCGGCGGCAACGGCGGCAAAGATGGCGTTGCGCTCGGCGCAAATGGTTAGTCCGTAAGAGGCGTTTTCAACGTTGCATCCGGAAAATTGCGCGCCCTTTTTCGGTGAGGATCGTGGCGCCCACCTTGAATTTGGAATAAGGAGCGTGGGCGTTTTTGAAGGCGGCGCGGGCAGAGGCGAGCATTTGTTCTTGTTGGTCGGGGGTGATGGCGTGGGCATGAGTGAGGTCCTCTCTAATTTTGGGAAATCATCATCAGAACACAAGGTCCCTCCACTGCGCTCGCTACGCTGCGCTCCGGTCGGGATGACACTCCAGGTGGAGGCTAAAGCGCTGGGCTGGCGCCTCGCTTGATGAACTCGCCTTGTCCGGGGCGGCCGAAGAATTTGTTGTCTTCTACCAGAACCCGTCCGCGGGAGAGGACGATATCCGGCATGCCTGTGACCTTGATGCCTTCGAACATCGAGTAGTCCACGCGCATGTGATGGGTCTTGGCGCTGATAGTGTGTTCGCGCTTGGGGTCGAAGATGACCAGGTCGGCGTCACTGCCGACCGCGACCGTGCCTTTACGGGGATAGAGGCCGAAGAGTTTGGCTGGCGTGGTGGCGGTCAGTTCGACGAAACGATTTACGCTGAAGCGCCCCTGGGCGACGCCGCCGGAGAAGATGAGGCTCATGCGGTGTTCGATGCCAGGGCCGCCGTTGGGAATCTTGGTGAAATCGCCGATGCCCATTTCTTTCTGCTCCTTGAAGCAAAATGGACAGTGGTCGGTCGAGACGACCTGAAGATGATCGTGGGTCAGGCCTTTCCACAATTTTTCCTGATGCCATTTTTCGCGCAGCGGCGGGGTGAATACATACTTCGCGCCTTCGAAGCCGGGAGCGTCCATGTTTTCAAGCGACAGATAGAGATATTGGGGACAAGTTTCGGCGTAGACGGGCAAGCCGCGGTCCCGCGCCTCGCGCACTTTCTCTAACGCGTCATTGCAACTGAGATGAACGATGTATACGGGCGAGCCAGCCATTTCGGCGAGGGCGATCGCGCGAGCGGTGGCTTCGGCCTCGGCGGTTGTCGGTCGCGTCAGCGCGTGATACTTGGGAGCGGTCTTGCCCTCAGCCAGCGCTTGCTGGACGATTACGTCAATGGCTCCGCCATTTTCCGCGTGCATGCAGACCATGGCGCCAACTTTGGCGGCAGTCCGCATTGCCTTGAAAATGCTGGCATCGTCAAGCATGAACACGCCCGGATAAGCCATGAACAACTTGAAGCTGGTAATGCCTTCGCGAACGAGTTGTTGCATCTCGGCGAGTTGCGCGTCGGGCAGGTCGGTGATGATGCAGTGGAATCCGTAGTCGGCAACCGCTTTGGAGGATGCTTTTTGCATCCAGGCGTCGAAGGCGGTGCGCAGAGTCTGTCCCTTGTACTGGATGGCGAAGTCGATCAGCGTGGTGGTGCCACCGAAGGCGGCGGCGCGAGTTCCGGTTTCAAAATCGTCGGCGCTGGTGGTGCCGCCGAACGGCATATCGAGGTGGGTGTGGACGTCGATCCCGCCGGGGAACACATACTTGTCCTTGGCATCGATCAGGCGTTTGGCATTTTCGCGCGGCAAGCTGCTGCCCAGGGCAGTGACTTTGCCGTTTTCGATCGCTACATCGGCCTGGCAGGTGTCCGACGCCGTGACCACCGTGCCGCCAGTAATGATGGTGTCGAACCCCATTTGATAATCCCCTGTGCTGCCGAAGTCCCGCCGGTGCGGGTCAGAGCGTGATGTATTCTATTCTACAAACTCGCGGCGTTGCCTTGATTCCCGTTGTTTCGAACGATGAAAAGTCAGATTAAAAGAAAGAAAAGTGCATGAAGTTTGGAATCACCATCAAGCCCGATCTTTCCGTCGAGCGGATTGTCGCCCTCACTCGACAGGCCGAAGAATCAGGATTTGAGTATGGCTGGATTTTTGACTCCCACGTGCTGTGGAAGGAGCCATACCCTCTGCTCACGCTGATGGCAAATGCTACGCAGACGATGCGGCTGGGGCCGTGCGTGACCAATCCGGCGGTGCGCGATCTTACGGTTACCGCCAGTCTTTTTTCGACGCTCAACCTGATTTCGGGCGGACGCATGCAGTTGGGCATCGGACGCGGCGACAGCTCGCGGCGGGTCCTGGGTAAAAAGCCCGTCAGCCCGGCGGAGTTGGAGCGCGCCATCGTGACTTTTCGCGAACTGACTTCAGGAAAAGAAGTGCAGTACGAAGGGCAGCCAACGCGCATTTCGTGGGCGACGGGATCTCCTCCGGTCTGGATTGCCGGATATGGGCCGAAGGTTCTGAGCCTGGCGGGAAGGATTGCGGACGGCGTAATCCTTCAATTTGCCGATCCCGACCTGATCGCCTGGTGCCTGAGTTTTGTCTGGCAAGGCGCGAAAGAAGCGGGACGCGATCCGAAGTCGATCGAAATCATGGCGGCAGCGCCGGTCTGGATGTCCGATGATCTTGCCCTGGCGCGGCAACGGGTGAGGTGGTTTCCTGCTCTGGTTTCAAATCATGTGGTTGATTTGATATCGCGCTACAAGCCTGAGGAATTGCCGGCCTCTCTGACTGCTTACGTGCAGGACCGTGCCGGTTACGACTATCTGCATCACGCCGAGGTCGGCAGTGACAATGCCAGCTTCGTTTCCGACGAAGTTGTAGACCGCTTCTGTCTGGTGGGTCCGGTGGAAGCCCACCGTGCCAAGCTCAAGAAGTTGGCAGACGTAGGCGTAACCCAGTTCAATATTTATCTGATGTGTGGTGACGAAGAGGCGACTTTGGAGAGCTACAAGAGGGAAGTGTTGCCTGGATTTGTTTGAGCTTTGATTTTCGCTCCGGTTTCTAATTGATTAGTTTCCAGTTGTTGGTTCCCGGTTCTCAGTTAACATGTGCGGTTGGGTGTGAATACACTTTGGATTCAAAGACCGCGCAGATCGGAAGCCGTAAGACCCCATCCCCGGCGTGGTTCCGATTTCTTGCTCCCTCCACAACAGATCTGATCTTTATTACGCTGCTCGTGGCTATGAGCGGCGGGGCCCTGTCTACTCGTCTGTTGGGTGATGCCAGCATTGGCTGGCATATTCGCAACGGCGACCTGATGTTGCGCACGCACGCAATTACCCGGACCGACCCTTTCTCGGTAACGATGGGTGGACAGACCTGGTATGCATGGGAGTGGTTTTACGATTTGGTGATCGCCAGAATTCACCATGGGGTTGGGCTCAACGGCGTGGTCTTCTTTACCGCCGTGATCGTGGCCTTGACGTTTGCGCTTACGTTGCGTCTTGGTTTACGCCGCGGAGCGAACCTGCCGGTCACTGCGCTTTTGCTGGCCTTGTCTTTGGGCGCGTCGATGATTCATCTGTTCGCGCGGCCGCATGTTCTCAGCTGGTTGTTCACCGTGATCTGGTTCCAGGTGCTGGACAGCTCAGAGAAATTGGAAGACCGCAGGCGATTGTGGTATCTGCCGGCGCTGATGCTGCTTTGGGTCAATGTTCACGGCGGATTTGTGATGGGCTTTGCGTTGCTTGGCATGTATATGGTGAGCGACGCGATTCTGTACTACCGTTGCCATGAGACAGAAGCGCGGCGAGGCCTGTCCTCGCGGTTGCGTGGGCTCGGAGCCGTCACCGGGCTTTCACTCCTGTCGAGTCTGATCAATCCCTACGGTTACGAACTGCATGTTCACGTTTACCGGTACCTCTCCAGCCGCTGGCTGATGAACCACATAGACGAATTTCTTTCGCCTGATTTCCACGGCGTGGCCCAGCAATGCTTTGTCGCCATCCTCCTGATCACGATCGTAGGGTTGGCAGTCGCGCGCACCAGGCCGTCGCTGGCGCGGGTGTTCGTGATCCTGTTCGCGATCTACAGCGGCTTGTACGCGTCACGCAGTCTTCCGGTTTCATCCCTGTTGCTGACACTGATCGTTGCGCCCCTCTGGACACAGGCGATCGCCGATACCCGGACCAATGCACGCCTCTCATTGCGGCTGACATCGTTTCTATCGCGATGGCATTCGCGGGTCGTGCGGGTCACAGACGTGGAACTGGGCTTTCGTGGCCACCTTTGGCCGATGGCAGCCTTACTCCTGGGAGTTCTGGCCTGCCTGCATCAGGGCAAGGTTGGCTCGCAGCAATGGATGAACGCGCAATTCGATCCCGGACATCTGCCCGTGCAGGCCGTGGACTTTATCGTCCAGCGCGGGCGTGCGCGATCCGATTTTCAGCCAGGACTCATGGGGCGGATATTTGATCTACTGCCTGTATCCGCAAAGCAAAGTTTTCGTGGATGACCGGCATGATCTCTACGGCGAGGAATTTCTCAAGGATTATCTGAAGTCGATCCGGCTCGCGCCCGAATGGGAGAAGTTCCTGAACGAAAAGCGTGTCAATTGGGCGCTGGTCCCCGCGGAATCATCTCTGGCAAACATGCTGGAGGAGACAGGAAAGTGGAGGGTCGCTTATCACGATAGAACTTCAGTGTTGCTGACGGAACGAGAAGATGTAGGAAGGTGAACCTTCGTGTCCTCCGTGGTTGATGCCTTAAACCTTGAACCACCAAGGACACGAAGGTTCCAAGGACCCTAGTATTGGTCGTTAATACTGATCGTTGGTGTCGATATTAAATCCCAGGATGGCGTTGACCTCAATGGGTTCATTCCCGCGCAGCACGGGACGAAATTTCCAGCTGTTGAGCGCGGTCAGAACTTTGCTGGTCATCACGGCGCTGCCCGGCTCCAACACATGGGGACGACGCAACAGACCAGTGCGATCGATTACGCACGCAATCACCAGGCGGGATTTCGGCAGGCCCGGGGGAAGATCGGACCGCATGGCTTGAGGCGCGGTAAGGTCTTCGGCGTAAGCCTGGGCCGATGATGTCGGGTCGGCAAACTGCATCACCGCCGTCCCCAGTGTGGTCTGAATGTAGATGGTGTAAACCTTGTCGCCTTTAAGGGCTCCGTAGAAGTTGAAAGCGCCGCCGGAACGCGAACTGGCGACTACTGTGATATCCGGGCCGCGATTCTGCGGATTGGTATTGAGCGTCCCGGAGCTCCTGCCTGCTTGCCTCCGGACCCGAAGCTGGGCAGGGTCACGATGTTTGAGTTGCCACCCTTGACCGAGACTCCGGGCATGGCGGGAGTGCCGTTGGTTCCGGTACCTGCGCCGCCGGAGCCCGGGTAAGGTGAAATTCCGCCTTTCGCCATGGGATCAGATCCTGGGCCGGTACCTTCCTTGCCTGCGCCCGCGCCGGGCCCGGAGAATCCACTGCCCGGTCCGTCGCCGCGACCGACGCCGCCCCCGCCTCCCGATCCGCCTAAGCCGGGCTTGTCCCCGCCGGTGGGAGACATCGCCAATGCCCCGCTGCCTCCGCTGCCGGGTAATCCGATCTTGGAGCCGGGCTGGCTGGAAACCACCACACCCGAAGTGCTGCCTCCACCATTGCTGCTGGGCGGCGCTGCGGCTACGCCTCCGTCCAACGGCCCACCCAGTCCCACGCCGCGATTTCCCCTGCCCTGGCCGGTGAGCGAGCCTGCGGAAGACACCGACGGAGGCGGTGGAACCACTGAAGTCCCCGTGCCCATCCCTCCGGCCATTGAGCGTTCGGCTGAGCCTGCTCCTAATTGAACCGTCGGTGGAACGACAGAGGCGCTGCCCAGTCCATTGACGTTGCGGCGGTCGGTTGAGGCGCTGCCCAACTGCACTGCGGGCGGGACGACTTGTTTATCCTGAAGCTCCGGCCCGAATCCGGGTCCGAGCCTCGCAACTTCCCGCGTCATGGTTGGTGCAGGTGCGACCACATTCGGCGCTGGCATGGTCAGCCGTGGATTCTGATTCGTGAGCTGTTCGGGGGCAGATACCGTCGGCGGGACAACCTGGACCGCGTTCGATCCCGGCAGCCGGACGCTCGATATTTCACGCTGCGGCGCGGTCGCGCTGGGCGGAACTGCGCCGACATTGAGGTCCGGAGCGGCGCGCAACTGATCTGCAACTTGAGGCGCCGGCGCTACTGCGTTTTGCGCCATCACCGGGGCGCGCAACGAAGACCGCATGCCTTCCGCCGGCGCGGGTCCGGGATTCGCTTTCAAGGCCAGGAGATTGGCCACGGCGGAATTGGATTTCGGCAGATCGAGTTTCGGAGCGTCCGCTACGGTTTCCCGCACGGTGCGGCCGCGCGCTACCCGGATGGTTTGTGTGGGATGGTGGGCCTCACGTCCGCCTCCGCGACCGGAGACCCCCGCCTCGGCTCCGCCCACATCTTCCGTGCGCGGCAGTTCGTTGCTGGAATAGTAGATGATGTCGTATTTGGGTTTGGGCGGCGGCTCGTACGGACGCATGCTTGCGAGCTTCGCCGGCACCACGATGATGGCAATCAGGAAAAGCAGTTCCAGCGCCCAGGAGACGAGAATCCCCCACCATGGGAACAGTCCGGACTGGGCTTCGCCGGCCAGCCGTTTGGGAGACTTTCCCAGGGCTGGCCCAATCGCGGTCAGGAACTCGTCCCATCGCGAGGGCCATTCCACCAGAAAATTGGGAGCGTCGTTCAACTCTGGCCTGCCTCTCCCAAGCCAATTTCGATTTCATCCCCGATAGCGGTGTGCGTAGGCCCGAGTGTGCTGCCCGGCAGCTCGAGAACCGAAGTAGCTTGCACTCGAACCGGCGCGACCCGCCATGGCTTCAGATTCTCTTGCAGGTAGACGACGGTTTTGTGGCTGTCCAGGTAAACCACATCGATCGGGAAGCGCATGGCGAAAGTGTGCACGCCGTGACAGGGAACAATCAACAATCCTTGCCCGGCAGGGAAGTTGTCCGCATCGGTGCCCATCAACCCGCAGAAGCGGGACCAGTGTGTGTCCGCGATGCGCAGATGCTTCGCCAGGTAGGAATGGCGAGTGCGATTGAGGGCATATCCCGTGGGACCCGGTACCGGCATCACAACTCCTGGATTTGACCGCGCGGAAAAGACATTTCAGTGTCCCTCGGGCATCAGAATACGGAACAGCTGGATGATGGCCGGTCCCAGAGTCACGAAGATGATGGAGGGAAGAACGAACAGTACCAGGGGGATGATCATCTTGATGGTGGTTTTCGCGGCCTGTTCCTCGGCGCGTTGGCGGCGTTCGGTGCGTAGAGAATCGGAGTGAATGCGAAGGGCCTGGCTGACGCTGGTGCCAAAGCGATCCGTCTGTACCAGGGTGGCGACCAGGGCGCGTACGTCGTCGACGCCCGTGCGCTCTACCAGGTTACGCAGGGCCTCGGCGCGCGGCTTGCCAGCCCGCATTTCCAAATTGATCAGATGAAACTCCTGGCTCAACTCGGGATGGGCGTGCTGTAAATCCTGACCGACGCGCATGAGAGCCTGATCGAGGGCCAGACCAACTTCGACGCAGATTACCGTCAGGTCGAGGGCATCAGGCAATCCCAGCGTGATCCGGTGTTGCCGGTTGCGAATCATGCGCTTGAGGATGAAGCGAGGAATGAAGAAGCCGACTCCTCCGACTCCGATCATCCACAACAAATCGAAATTGCCTCTCACCGCGATTACGCCCAGAATCCCCACCAGGCCAAGCAGCACGCGCGCGCCGACGTAGATCGTAAGATGGCGGGGCTCGCGCAGGCCGGCCTGGATCAGCCATTTCCGCGTTCGTGAAACTTCACTGGGTGACAGCGGCAGCGCTTTGCTAAGGGGATCCAGCGCCTGTTCCAGGCGCTCTTTGAAGGCAGGTTTTTCCTTGCGTTCGGTCTTCTGCCAGCCCAGGGCGCGCAGGCGCGACCCCAGGAGTGAAGAAGGCGAATAGACCGCCGCCCCGAAGGAAAAGATCACCAGGGCGATGGTCAGAAACAATATGATTGCGAGTGCCAGAGCCATTGCGTTTTCTTTTAAAACCAGCCTCTTAAAATCAGCTTTTTAAATTCAGACCTGAATCTGAATGATTTTGCGAATTACAAAATAGCCGATCGTCTGCAAAGTGATTCCGACCACGATCAAGAGGTGCCCGATCGGATCGTCAAACAGAGGACGAATAAAAAGTGGATTCATGGCCTGCATGGTGATCACAATAATCGGCGGCAGGCCCATGAGCAGCATCATGGTCATTCGGCCCTGGGCGGTGTGTACCCGCACCTGGCGCATGATCTTGAAACGTTCCCGAATCACATAAGACAGGTTGTCCAGAATTTCCGCAAGGTTACCGCCGGTCTCGCGTTGCAGCATTACCGCAGTGACGAAGAACTTAACGTCCACCAGGGGCACGCGCTCCGTCAGGTTGATCAGCGCGTCGCGGACAGGCAGGCCGAATTTCTGCTCTTCATATAACTTGCGAAACTCGGACGCTACCGGCTCGGCAATCTCGCTGGCGATCAGTTCAAGCGCAGTGGTAAAAGCGTGACCAGCGCGGACCGCCCGGGCCAGGGTATCGATGGCCTCGGGAAAAAGCTCCTCAAATTTCGAAAAGCGCTTCGTCCGTTTGTAGTTGGCGTAGGCATAGGGCAGAAACGCACCCAGAATCAGTCCCAGCCAGGCAAACTGTGGAAACGGACTGAACAACAGAACAGCCAGGCCGAGGCCTGCGCCGCTCAGGAAACAGAGCAGCAGCACGTTGCCGGCCCGGCTCTTCACGTCCGCCTGTTCGAGCAACGTTTGCAGATTTGAAATACTCGAAGACCTGCGTAACAGATTGTCCAGGGCCGGAATCTTGCTCAGTACTTCGTCGCGCAGCAGGGCGAGTTCCTGGCCGGGGTCGCGCTCTCCACTTTTCTCCACCGTGGAAAGGCGATCGCGCAGCAGGCGAGCTTTCGAGCTGCGTTCGTCGAGCAGGGAAAAGACGACGAACACGGCCAGCGCCACCACCACGAACACCGCGATTGCGATCAGGATAAACATACGGATGAACCAGTATTCAGTCGTCGGTCTTCAGTCGTCGGTCTTCAGTCGTCAGCCAAGTCAGATGGCTGGGGGCTGACGAGTGAAGACTGACGACTCTCCTAAACCTCCATCTGCGAATCGAACAGCCCGGGACGGAGGCGACAGCCTGCTTGCGCCAGCCTCTCCGCGAACTTGGGGCGAATTCCACTTGCCTTGAAAGAACCCCGCACCTTCCCGGTTTCATCGATACCCTGACGATCGAAGGTAAAGATGTCCTGCATGCAAATGACATCGCCTTCCATGCCGGTCACCTCGGTGATGGTCATGACTTTACGGGTGCCATCGGAGAGTCGCGAAACCTGAACTACGGCATGAATGGCGGCGGCGATCTGGTGCCGCATGGCCCGTTCCGGAATATTCAGATTCGCCATCGAGCACATGTTTTCGATACGGGCGAGCGCATCCCGCGGGGTATTGGCGTGGACCGTGGTCAGCGAACCCTCATGACCGGTGTTCATGGCCTGCAACATATCGAAGGCTTCTTCGCCGCGGACCTCGCCGACCACGATGCGGTCGGGACGCATACGCAGACTGTTGATGACCAGTTGCCGCTGCCGCACCGCGCCTTTGCCTTCGATGTTGGGTGGTCGCGTTTCCAGTCGGACCACGTGCTCCTGCTTCATCTGCAATTCGGCTGCGTCCTCGATGGTGACAATGCGGTCCGAGTTTGGAATGTAGCCGGAGAGAACGTTCAGCAAAGTTGTTTTGCCCGCGCCCGTTCCCCCTGAGATCAGGAAATTGAGCCGGCCTTTCACCATCGCCGATAACAGTTCCAGCATCGGCTCGGTGAGGCTCTTGTTGTCGATCATGTTGCGGGCGGTGACTGGGTCGCGGCCGAAACGGCGAATCGAAAGGCAGGGGCCGTCGATGGCCAGCGGCGGAATGATGGCGTTCACGCGGGAGCCGTCCGCCAGGCGTGCATCCACCATGGGCGAGGATTCATCGACGCGCCTCCCGATTCTGGAGACGATGCGGTCGATGATCTGCATCAGATGGGCGTCATCTTTAAAGCTCAGTCCGGTGGGTTCAATCTTTCCATTCCGTTCCACATAGACCTTGTTGTAGCGGTTCACGAGAATGTCGGAGATGGTGGGATCTTTGAGCAAAGGCTCCAGCGGGCCCAAGCCGAAGATCTCATCCAGAATTTCGCGGGACAGGCGTTCGCGCTCGGCGAAGCTTAGCGGCACAGCCTCGCTGTTCACGGTATTCCGGATCAGCAACAGGACTTCTTCGCGAGCCGCGTTGCTGGGAGTGCGTCCCAGTTTCTCCAGGTCGAGGCGATCGAGGATCTTGCGGTGAAGATCGGCCTTAACCTGCTGGTACTCGGTTCTTTCGAAAGTCTGCAAATTCGCCATACCCTTCTAACCTTACCTGAATAGTCGCCAGTCGTCGGTCTTCAGTAAATCACCCGTGCCAATACTTGGACACTGAGGGCACTAGACGCTCTTGAACAGGGACCACGCTTTACGCTTCACATCAATGTCATTCTCAGTCAGGGCGGCAGCCAGTCCGGCGAAAGACTTGGCAAGTTCGCTGTAGGACTGCTGCATGATGGGAACCCCACGATCGATTGCCGCCGACACCGCGAAATACTGATTGGGAATTTTCCACAACAGCTTGGCTCCAGACGCAGCCTCGGCGTCGGATTCGCTAAAGCCGGCAATCTTACGAAAGCGGTTCAGCACCAGGCGTACTCGTTCGCGTGCCCCGGTTTCTCCCAGATATTGCTGGATACGGCTCGCGCTCCACAGGGAGGCAACGTCGGCATGGGCCACCAGGAGCACGGTTTCAGAAAGATTGCAGACCAGGCGGGTGGTGGCATCCACGCGCGAAGACGCATCGACGACTACATAACGAAAGTGTCCGACCAGCAAATCAAACAGGCGGGCGAATTCCGCGGTGGCAGGTTCGACCAGCAACGGAGTGTTGGTCCCGGCCAGCAACTGAAGGCCGTTGCTGTGCCGGGTCATGAAACTTTCGAGCAGCGAACTGTCGAGCCGGTGCAGATTGCGGATCGCATCCGCCACCGTGAACTGCGGCTTCAGGTTCACATGCAGCGCGGCATGTCCCAGGTGAGCGATGTCGACCAGCGCGACGTTGCCGTGGGCCGAGTGCAAGGCCAAAGCCAGGTTCACGGCCGTGGTGGTTGCGCCGCTGCCACCCTTGGCATTGACCACGGTAAAGACTTTGCCCCGCGGTCCCTCCCGCTCCACTTTTTTCTGGGCGGCGGTCAGACGTACGAAGGCCTCGAGCAAATCCGTGGTGGTTGTGGGACGCTCGATAAACTCGCGCGCTCCCGAACGCATGGCACTGACAATGACCTGTGGCTGCGCCATGCTGCCGATCGCGAAAATCAGCGTATCCCGCACTTCCTGATGGATCAATTCAATGGCCCGCAGTGCCAGGGTGTGGTTGTCGCTGGGAATGTCCACCAGAACTACTTGAGGACTGGCGCTCTGTACCCGTCGCAAGACTGGGTCGGTCACCACCACGGGATAGCTGGTACAGGTATGCACCACGCGCGCCACGCTGGTGCCGTCCACCAGCACCTGCAGCAGAGCACGCTGCTCACTATCCTGGGCTATGACTACAACTGAAAGTTCGGGCATCGTAATTTCTGGCCCCCTGCTGATTCCTTTGCCGCAAAGTCGTTACGCGCCTGAACTGTAGACCGCCGCATACAGCAGTTGTACGTCTGACTTGCTTGCAAAACTTTACTTCTGATGTTCCGGCGCCGGCTTCTTGTCATCGAACTTGTCTTTGTCCATGTACGGCTGTGGCGTCAATGGCAGAGGAGCCGGCTGTGCACTTGCCGAAATGCGATGCGCCGTGCACAACACCATCAACTCCGAATTGGTCCGCTGGGCGCTCTTACTCTTGAAAAAATTCCCCAGAATTGGAATATCACCCAGTCCGGGAATCTTGTTGTACAGATCCGTCACCCGGTTGTCGATCAAGCCTGCGATCACAAAGCTTTGCCCGTCCTGCAATTCGAACTCGGTTTCCGCTTTCCGCGTGCTCAGGGCCGGGATGGTGAAACCGGAGATGGTCAGCGCATTGGCGAAATCCAGGGCGCTGACCGATGGCGCGACCTTCAGATGGATGTTCCCGTTGGGCATGATCTCGGGAGTAAATTTCAGCTGCACGCCGAATTCCTTGAACGAAATCGTAACCGCCGTAAATCCCTGTCCGGGCTGAACAATAGGGAAGGGAAATTCTCCGCCAGCAAGAAAGCTGGCCTCTTTGCCATTCACCGCGATCAGGTTGGGCTCGGCCAGGATCTGCAACAGGTTTTTCTGTTGTAGCGCTTTCACCACTGCACCGATGTTGAGGTCGGTGCGGGCGATAAAAAGATTGAGGAAGTCGGAAATAGCTACCACGGGCGGAGTGGAAGTGGTGCTCGTGGTGGAGGTGTTGCCCGTGGTCTGAGTGGTCGTAGCAGTATTGTGAATCTGGACCGACCCGAATTGTCCGGTCTGGCTGGTGGCAATCGTGTTGCCCAGCCCAGGCATAAAGATGTTGATTCCAAGCTGTGTAACCGCGGAACGATCTATTTCCGCGAACTTTACCTCCAGCAAAACTTCTTGCGCTCCTACCGGACCAAACGTCAGGACATTCACTACGTTCTTGGAGTAAGCCCCGGCGATCATTTCAGCGCGCTTGGCAACTCCTTCGGTAGAGACATGTCCGGAGAGCACGATGGCAGAGCGGGAGGGCGAGACCGTAATCTGTTCGTCCGGGAAAACGCGCCTTTCTTCGGCGGCAGCGGTGCTGACATCGACGTCGACGCGCAGGTCAAAGCTGCGTGAGCGTTCCAGTTCGTCCCAGATCAATAAAGAGACTTCACCCGCCGACTTGCCGTTCACCAGAATCTGGGAAGGAGGGATGACGACAACATCGGCAACCGTGTCATCGGTCACAGAGACTCGCTTGAGCCGCTCCGTGGTATTGATGAGCAGAGACTTTCCGACCATGACTCGCAGCGGCGCGGAGCCTTGAGGCTCGGCTTGCGGCGCCTGTGAGCTGGCATCTGGGCCCGGGGCCTGGGTTGTCTGCGGCGCTGGTTCTGGTACAGGTTGTGTGGCCGGCGGATCCTGGGCGATTGCGGTAACCGATACCGCGAGCGCCAAAACGAGCGGCAACACCCCTCGAACCATCCGACAGGCCTTCACTTCGCGTGTCTCCCAAATACGGGAGTGGATCAACATGTGGTCTTCCTCAGAGTGTTGACTTTCGCCCTAGAACTACTTTGCCCTAGAACTTTTGTTCCTGCGTTTTGGTGCCTTTAATAACCTGGACGGAGTAAGTCGGTGGCGCTTCGACGGTTTTGGTCACAACGACGTGCTTGCTGGACTTGGGTCGTGGAGCGGCGGCAGGCGCCGTGACAGGAACGCCTTTGTATAACGTTCCAATACTGACCGAAGCCAGTTCCTGCGGTTTGGTGTCGAGAGGATTGCGCAGCGCCAGTTGAATCTTGCCCTGGGTGGTGGCGAGGGTAAGCTTTTGAGCATCGTCCGGAGAGACCAGCAAGGTGATGACAGGCGTGACCTGCGGCTCACCCGCGGTGTTGCGCTCCAGCTTTTGCCCGGTAGCGATCACGGCGACGTTCTCGAGGACAGTTGTAGTCTGCTGATCGTTGGAACCTGACGGGTTGCCGGTGAGCAATACGTCGACACGCGTTCCCGGGACCACGAAGCCGGCCACGCCTATGACTTCATTCACCCGCACTGAGACCGCCCGCATTCCCGGCGGAATCAGGGATTGCATCCCGGAACCGGCATTCTCTCCCGCCAGTTTACTGGGCAGGAAGAATTCGCCCTTGGCGATGGGAAGAATCGCACCGTGTCCGACGACGGAGGTTTTCAGGTGAAAGGCGTTCGCCGGCAGGTCCGCGGCGGTATAGCGCACTACCTTGACATCGCCCTCTGTCACCTTGGAACCTACGGAAATGTCATTGGCGGCCACGACCACATCGACGCCAGGCGAGGCATCCGCTCCGGTCCGCGTCTGCAAGGTTCGATATACGGCGAAGCTCACGATTGCGCCCAGAGCAAGGGCCACAAAGCCGATCAGTAAAAGCCGGGTGCGATTCATTGCTGCTCCTGAAAATACTGCTGCTCAAAATCGATCAACGACGCCGGAGGCGCAAGACCTTCCACGAAGTCAGCGGCACCTGCCACGCTTGCCGAGCTTCGATTCTCCGATTGGCGCCACAGCCCAGCCTGCCGACTTTAGAGGCACTGCTGTCGGCAAAACCGGCCGGAAAGCGGAAGGTGCCTCACCGCGCTGAAATTTCTTGCTTACTGGATCGAACTGGCAACCGACGAGAACACATTATTGGCATTGGAACCAATCAGCCGGATGGTTCCAACCACAATCACCAAAATGACGGCCAGCATCACGGCGTATTCCGCGATGTCCTGACCCTGCTCGTCATGCACTAGACTAAGAATCTTCGACTTCATTGGTGAATCCTCCTTTTTGGAGCGACGGACAGGAGAGCATCGCCCATCCGGGTGAAGTTCGGACCTCATTTCTCGCTGAACCACGCCTTTTATTTCCGGTTCCGAATCAATAGCTTAGGCGCGCCCCAACTGAGGCCTCAAATCCACATGCCCATAATACCCTGTGGACATCCCAACCGGGCGACAATTTCTTGCCTTCTATTACTGTTGGGAGCCCTGCCCGACGTTATTAGCTCTTCGGGTTTTGGTATTTCATAGTCATCTCTGCTCCGGTTGCGACAACCCTGAGTTCAATGGTCGGGTGCAACAACCTTGGTGCAGTAAGCCCGGGCGCGGTAGCCTAGCATGAGCAGGCTCAGGTGCAGGCCTGCAAGCCAAACAGCCTGCTGAGGACATTCGGCCCTTGAGGTACCTCAGCAGTTGCCGCTATTTTCCGCCGGTTTGCTGCAGCGCTGAAGCTCTGCTCCACCCAAAATCAAGCACTTCGCCACCCACAGTGAAACCTGAAAGCGAAACCCCAAACTCAAAATGCCAGAATTCAAAATTACAAAAACGTTATTGCGGAGGTCTTCCCCGGCTTTCGGAACACAGGGGAATAAAAGGGTTTGTGTGAGTCTGCCTCGGCCGGGCCGATCTCGGAGGGTGGTTGGAGGCCTATTGGATTGAGCTGGAAACCGAAGAGAACACGTTGTTGGCGCCCGACCCGATCATGCGGATTGTACCGACGACTACTGCCAGGATTACCGCCAGCATGACCGCGTACTCGGCGATGTCCTGGCCATCCTCTCGCCGCAATATCTCCAACAATCTTGAAACACGAGACTTCAAAAAGCGTTCCATGGCTTGCCCTCACCCTCTTAATCTTGATCCAAAGCTTGAATAAAACAGGGGGAATAATACCGGGGAGTGTGCAAAGTTTTGCAGCTGAAAGTTCACTCAGGGGGTTGTCTAACTTGGTTCGTACGATCACCCGATTGGACCTCCCGCTTACCGTTTTGTCAGGATGATGGCCTGAGAATCGACGAAGATTTCCCGCCAGTCCGGGTTGGACCGAAGGGCAGTCATCAGGGGAGCGTCCGGGGGCAGGACAATGGTGCGAATGTTCCATCGCTCCAGAGTGTGCTTCCAATGGCCGGTCAGGTAATAACAGGCGCCGAAATCAGTCATGAAAGCGTCGCCATAGACATCGGCGCGCCCGTCCATGAAGACGCGGTACTTCGGGTACAGCTTCCAGATGAAATATCCTCCCCAGTTGTAGCTGTTCATTATGGGTTCGGGAGGATGCTCGCGCTCCAGGAAGGCGACCGCGGCGGCAGGGAAATTTCGCGATTCGAGATCGCCCTGATGACTTACCACTTGCTGAACCCGGATCATGGCGAAAACGCAGAAGCTGACGAGCACAACGAAATTGATCACCAGAGTCCGGGACGACTGGACGGTGACAGGCTTAAATAGTCGTGTAGCGCCGGATTCCTGAAGCCACGCTTCAGCCATATCGGCAACCACCGGCACCATCACCAGCATAAGAATCGGAATATGTCGCAGTGAGCGAAGAGCCGCCGGGACGGTCACAAGGAGTAGAAGCAGACTCCGCAAGCGAAGGCGCCGGGGCGAAAAAGCCGCGCCGGCAACGAGCGCCAGCAGCATCAGTAAAAGAGGCAGGGAAGCCGGGTCGTGAAAATTGGGAGAAAACCATTCCTGAATAAAGCGCTGCATCGCCGCCGAATGCAGGGTCTCAAACGGGTACAGGTAAATTCGCCAGCCATACGGATTCAAAGCAACCAGCGCCAGGCACACCCCGAAAGCTACTGTCAGTCGCTTGAGACGACGCGCAAAATCCCGCCTCGGCTCTGGACGGATCGCAGCTTCCAGCGCCTCTCCGACCAGAAACAATCCGACAAAAACCAATCCTAAGGGAAATCCGGCATGCAGATTAGCCCACAACAGCATCAGCGGAGCCGTCCACCAAAGGAGGTGGGGGCGTTGTTCCGAGGCTTCCAGTAGCAGCAGAAAGATGCTCGCCAGCAGGAGAGTAAACATCTGCGGACGAACGCCCCAGGTGGAAGCCGAGGCCACCGCTCCCCATAGCGTCATCAAGGCAGCGAGGTAAGGTTGGCCTGCACTGCGCACGTACACCAGTAGAAAACTGATCGCGATGACGGCGGCAAACGCAACGATCAATCCGCCCATGCCTGCGACCCGGTAAATCTCGAAGAGCAAAACATCCGACAGCCACTCGTGGTTGATCCAGGGCTGTCCAAATCGCGTGAAGGAAAAGGGATCGCAATGAAAGAGGCCGTGATTCTGGAGAATCAACTGTCCGGTGCGCAGGTGCCACCAGGCATCGGGATCCGCCATGCCGCGAGCCGCCATGGTAAAGAGGCCAAGAGCAAGAATGGCGATGAAAACCCGGCGAGTTTGCAGAAAGCGGATCATCGTGGCGAGGCAGACGCGATTGTAGCGCCTGCACACGACTTTGCCGCAGACCGCAAGTAGCGGCTCAGTTTGGAGGTCGCGTCAGATGTCTACGTCAGATGTCTACCTAATAAGAAATGGGTCATCCTTCGCAAGCTCAGGATGACCCGTTCATTTGAGGTAGACATCGAGGTAGAGAACCAAACTGATTCGCCGCCCGCTACCCGGTCGGATTCTCCTGGTCGGAGGTTTGCTGGCCGAGCATATAATCCGGTTCTTCTAAGAATGATCTTTTCCAGGCGACTGCAAATCCAACTCGCACTTTATTTTTGCGCCATGATCGCCTTGCAGTGCCATGTGCTCTGGCAGGCCAGGGAATCCATTCCTCAGGGTCTGCCCGATTTCAGCGGCGCGTACACCGCGGGACTGATCCTCCGGGACGGCCATGGCGACCGGTTGTATGACGACGCCTTGCAAGAATCGATGCAACGTTCGTTCTCCCCGGTCGCCGTAGAGAAGCG
The DNA here is from genome assembly GCA_963795245.1 of Terriglobia bacterium. Lineage (GTDB taxonomy): Bacteria > Acidobacteriota > Terriglobia > Terriglobales > Acidobacteriaceae > JAIQFF01. Next base: position 1,011,262 of record CAWCHA010000005.1, read on the forward strand.
CGGGACCATTCTTCCTTACATTCATTTGCCCTACGAAGCTCTGATTTATCTTCCGCTGGCGCATTCCTCGTATCTCACCGCATACGGAATTTGGCTGGGCGTAAATTGCGCACTATTAGGATTGATTCCGTTCCTGCTGCGAAAACACCTGCAAGGCCTGCGTAGAGCTCCGCTCTATCTTTGGCTGCTGGCCTGCCTTGGTTTCTATCCGATTTTTGTCGCGCTCATTCAGGGACAGGACTCGGTATTGCTCTTGTTTCTCTACTGCCTGGCTTGGCGAGGTTTGGAGCGCGGTTCGGATTTGGCTTCTGGGACCTGGCTGGCGTTGGGTTTGTACAAGTACCACCTCGTGGTCGCGTTTGTTCTGCCGCTGTGGCGGCGCAAGAAATTAATTGTCGGGTTTGTGTCAGGTACAACCATCGTTGCTCTGGTGAGCCTGGCCATTACCGGATGGTCGAGCCTTATGCGCTATCCGAGCTATTTGTGGGGCACCGAGCATGACCTCAAGTATGGCTTTAATAATCTTCCTGGGCTGATTGCAAACCTGCGTGGATTGGTTTCCGGCATAGTCCCCAATTCTGATTCTCAGCTTCAGATCGGCTTAACCGCATTGCTCTCGGCGATCGTTTTACTGACGATGATTTACGCCGGGGGCAAGGCTCTAGCCGCAGACTATGCGGACCGGCAGGCACTGTTTGCACTTCTTCTCGTGGGGACGACTCTGACCAGCTATCACCTGTACGTGCACGACCTGAGTCCGTTGTTTCTGGCGCTGGTTCTGGTGCTCGAAATTTTGCTTTCGCGGCCTGCCATTCCGAAATCGACGAAAACCATTCTGTGGGCCTGCGTCGCGACCCTATTCTTTAGCCCGTTGTACCTGGTGTTGAGCCTGCGTTATCGCCAGTTGCGACTGATGGCCATCGTTCTGGTGGTGCTGTTTCTCGCGTTGCTCAATCTGTTGCGGTCTCTGAGCCGGTCCGTAGATAAGGACGAAGCAGCAGCACTGCGAGCATCGGCAGGTAGGTAAAAATGATGGCGACACGCCCCACTTCCGTTGGCGTGTGAAGTATGTGATACCAGCGCCAGACTCCAGCGCCCCAGGCGAGGCTCGCCGTCCATAAAATCTCTTTTCGGGTTTTTGGGATTAGCCAGAGGATCAGCGTGTCATAAAACCAGCGTTGCGGTAGCAGCGCAGTAAGAAGAAAAAGGGCTGCGTCCGGATCGCGATAGCGAAACAGGGCCAGCAACAGCAGCGGTCCGGGAAAGACCAGCAGCGGGTAGAAATGCTGATACCCACCCAGTTGCGCGAGCCACATCGCAAGCCAGTTTGGCATCCATGCGAAGGTGATCGCCAGCGCCACAACACATGCGGTTGCGCCCCGGCGAGTCAGACGAGTGAGCGCGATCGGGATACCCGTTTGCGGCTTGACCAGCGTAGCTGGCAGCAGAACAGGGAAGAATGCGCCGGCCATGAGCAGCGGCCCCCACTGCGCGGCCAGCATTCCGGCCCAGTACGGGTAAGCGAAGAAAACCAGCAGCCGGTGATAACCATGCCGGGTTAATCCGAAGGCCATGATCGCGGAACTAACGCCGTAGAAAATTCCTCCCGCAACGCTCGGCGGGACTTTCACCAAGGGCAAGCCGAAAAGAGCAGCGGGCAGGGGATAGAGTTGTTGCGAATCCGCGTAGGGATTTTGATGGGCGAGCAGATGTTGGGCAGCCTCGATGGCCCAGCGGAAATCCCCCGCACCCTGCTGAAAGTGACATAGCAGGAACCAGCAGTAAATTCCGCTGGCGATTCCGATGATGGACGAAACCATGATTCGTAATCGCATGAGGTCGATAAGCGTGGCTTGGAATAAGTTGTAACATGGAGCGATTTTCAGGTCGGTCAGGTTGAAGCGTCCCGCCGCCAATGCGTCATGCTGGAGCTTGCGAAGCATTTCGCGTGAAGCGCATATGCACGCTGGCAAGGTACGTTGCGTGCGCGCAAGATCCTTCGAGACTGAAGACCCTCGGGATGACGCCGGTACAGATAGCGCCGGTAGAAATGACGCCGGCCCAAATCGAACAAATTGACCTTCACCAATTTTCATCCACGCGTGCTCAAAGATTCCAGACTCGGGTTGCTCCTGGCACTGCTGTTCGCCGCCAGCATGTGGTTCTATGTGCGGCACGTGCTGGTGCCGCATCAGAAGGCAGACTCGACGCTTCACGGGCGGCCACGGGGCAATTTGTCGGACCTCTATCCGCGCTGGCTGGGTGCCCGGGAACTGCTACTGCATCGTCGGAATCCCTATAGTCCCGAGGTCACGCGCGAGATCCAGGACGGATATTACGGGCGGCCTCTCGAACCGGCACGGATCGACGATCCCAAGGACCAGCAGGGTTTCGCTTACCCTCTATACGTAGTCTTTCTCCTGGCGCCAACGATCGGTCTGCCGTTTCCCGCAGTCCAGGCCGGTTTTCGTTGGCTGCTTGTCATCCTGACTCTGGCCAGCGTGTTGTTGTGGCTGAGAGTCTTGCGTTGGCGTCCGGGGATTACCGTCGCAGGGATTCTCATGGTTCTGACGCTTGGCAGCTATCCGGCCATGCAGGGAATCATGTTGCAGCAACTCACGCTGGTGGTGAGCGTGCTGTTGGCGGGATGCGCTGCGGCGCTGGTAGGGGGCAATTTCGTTCTCGCCGGATTTCTACTGGCGCTGGCGACGGTGAAGCCGCAACTCGCCTTGCCGATGGCAGGGTGGCTGGTGGTGTGGGCAGCCAGTGATTGGCGGAGGCGTCAGGGTTTTCTGTGGAGCTTCGGGATAACGACAGCGCTTCTTCTCTCCGCGGCGGAGTTCTTGCTGCCGGGATGGTTCGGGCAATTTCGCGATGCGGTAAGAGCCTATCGACAATACACGGGAGGCGCAGGTTCGCTGCTCGACGTGTTGACCACTCCGGTCGTAGGCAAAATCCTGGCCGGGATTGCCATGATTGCCGTCGCCGTAACCGGCTGGCGATTTCGGCGCGCTTCGCACGAGTCGGAGGTCTTCCCCATCATCACGGCCCTGGTCCTGGCCGTGACGCTCGTGATCGTGCCCACGTTCGCTCCATACAACCAGGTGCTTTTACTGCCCGCGGTGTTCCTGATCGTCGTTGCCTGGCGGGATTTGTGGAGCAGAGATCGCCTTACCCGGATGGTCTGCGCCCTGGCGTTTATTGTGGTCTTCTGGCCCTGGCTGACATCCTGTGGACTGCTGGTGGCCTCGCTTGTTCTGCCTCCCGGCGAGGTGCAAAGGGCTTGGGCCGTGCCGCTCTATACCAGCATCGCTATTCCGCTTGCGGTTCTTGGTTTACTGACGGTCCACGTGGTTGATCGGTTAAAAATCGAGAGGGCGCGCCGTTGAGATTTTCGTCCCATTGGCGGCGCAAATAGTCGGAGCGTTCCGGGAAGCAAGTATGGAACGTTTCTTACGCTCCTCCGGAGCTTCGTCTCGCCTATAGCCCACCCGGGGCTTGCGCCCCGGGCTTTATTCTTGCGCCGATTCGCGGCTTGACAAAGGCCGTGGTGACGGTTCGCGCGAGGTCGCTTCGATTTTGATCAGGGCAAAGTCTTCGGGACCAAAGTTCTTCGGAATGGCGCCAAGCCGGCCACTGCCGGTACTCGCCTTGGCCTTGCATTGGGCAGCAATCACAGGTTAGTCTTTGTCTCGCTGCGCCCGCACGGATGTTTCGGAGGGCAACATGGACCTCAAGATGGAGAAGCGCCAGGTCAATGGGATCACGATCGTCTCCTGTCAGGGCCGTATCATGTTTGGGGACGAAGCCAATGCCTTACGCGATTTTCTTAGAGAGGCGTTGGCCGAAACTCCGCGTATGGTCCTGAATCTGGGTGGCGTGACATATATTGATAGTGGCGGTTTGGGAATGCTCGTAGGGGTGTATTCGTCCGCCCGCGGCGCTGGCGCCGATATCAAGCTGACCGGTTTAGGCCAGCGTTTACGCGACGTGCTGCAAATTACCAAGCTGGCAACGGTTTTCGAAGTGTTCAACACCGAGCAGGACGCCCTCGCCGCATTGGGGCGCGGGGCAGCTTAGTTGAAGGACCTTTCCTCCGCGCTGGGACAATACGGGAGCGAAGGCGAGAGCAAACCCCTCACCTGCCGGGGTCGGTGCTCTTGAAGGCGGAATAGGGCAGGGCCGCAAGAAATGTCATTTCAACCAATTACGGGCCCGGTTTCATCCCCGGGGTCGGGGATTTTCCCCACCCTGGTGTTCGTGCAGGGGAACGACCAGCGCACCATCAACCTCGACCACACTCCGTTCACCGTGGGTCGCAAGGTTGATAAAGACCTGGTGATCGCCGACCCTCGCGTATCCCGCGATCATGCTCTGATTACCTCCGAGGACGGGCAGTTCTGCGTCGTCGACCAGGGCAGCAAGCACGGAACGTTCGTCAACGGCGAACGCATACAGCGCAAAACTCTCGAACGCAACGATCGTGTTGAGTTCGGCGTCCGCGACGTTTCTTACGTCATCTTTCATCCGCATCACGCCAGTTCGAATACAGCGCGCGAATTCCTCAGCCAGATTTCGGGCATTCAGATTTCGACGGACTCCACTGATCTGGAGAAGCTGACACTGTTCCTCGAAGCGGCACGCAAATTGAATACTACCGGCGTCCTTGACGAGATCATGGTGACGCTGCTGGAAGCGACCCTGAAGCTGACCAGGGCCGAGCGTGGCTACGTCTTCCTGCGCGACGAAGAAAACAACCTGCGCCTGGCCGCCGGACGAAACTCAAAGGGCGAACCTCTGCTTGACGACACCACGATTTCCCACTCCATTCTGGACGAAGGAGTGAAGTCGAATTCGGAGTTCGTTATCACCGATACCAGTCAGTCGCTCGATCTGGCGGGACGGCACAGCATTGTGGCTTACGATCTGCGTACCGTGATCTGCATTCCGTTGCGCAAGCCGCAGGTGCAGACCACCCGGGATACGGCCATGGTGTCCACCGAGAGTTCAGCGGATGTCATGGGCGCGCTGTACGTGGACTCGCGCTTCGCTTCGCGCGACATCTCGAGCGTGAGCAATGACATTCTGCGGGCGATCGCAACGGAAGCCGCGTCCTTGATTGAAAACGCCCGGCTGGTACAGGCGGAAGAGGCCTCGCGCCGCTACCAGCAGGAACTTTCGATCGCAGCAGGCATTCAGCAGCGCCTGATGGCGGTGACCATTCCTGAAGTTCCATTCGCGACGCTGCGGGGCCGAAACCTTTCTTGCAAGGAAATCGGCGGCGACTTCTTTGACGCGGTCAACACCGACGAAGGATTGGCAGTCGTTCTGGCGGACGTCAGCGGCAAGGGAGTTTCAGCTGCGTTGCTGGCCTCGACTCTTCAAGGGATGATCTATTCCCAGCTCTTGGCCGGCATGCCGCTCATCGACATCGTGGTCGCAGCCAATCGTTTTTTTACCCACAAACACATTGGTGAAAAATACGCCACCCTGATCATCGCCCGCATTCGGCGGGACGGGGAACTCGAATACGTCAACTGCGGGCATGTGCCCCCGTTACTGGTCTGCAATAAAGAAGTGATCCGGCCGCCTCATGGCAATCTCCCCGTCGGCCTGCTTGGTGATGCAACCTACGAGAGCGACCATGTCAGTCTGCACGCCGGCGATCGCCTGATTCTGGTAACGGACGGAGTGACCGAAGCTGAAAACGCACGCGGCGACTTCTTTGAAGATTCACGCCTCGAGGCTGTAGCCGCCAAGGGTGCCACCCTGGAAAATATCTTTGAAGCGGTAGCGAATTTCTGCGGCGGCACTCCCCTGAGTGACGATTGCACGGTCGTAGAGCTGGTGTATTCAGGTTAAAAGCTCTCCGACACGCGTGGACCCGGACGGTGGGGACTCCCAGGGCGTCCGCCCCCTTACGTGTTGCCGTGATAACGGAGGCATAAGCCAGCCTCAATGAGTGTAATCGCCTGTTAACAACAGTTATGTCCTTTTACGGCATAATCCCGAGCTGATGAAGCTCAGCGACCTGAAGCAATTCCTTGATAAAACGGTGACACTACACATGACGGACGGCGAGATTGCTAAGGTCAGAGTAATCCTGGTAGATGAGGAATACGACGATCTGATCGTTGACGTTCTGGAAACCTCGTCCCCTGCGCGTTATAGGGATCATTTGGCCGCGTACACTTTTGCAGCATCGGACATCGACTCTGCCGAACTGGCGCAATAGACCCGACCGTGCGATGGGTCAATGAGTGTAATCGCCTGTTAGCGTCAGCTGAAGACTGACTAGTTCCGGTTTGCCCGTCAACCGGGCAGAATGAAGCAGTTGAGGTATTATGTTCAGAAATAACAGAACTATGAACGTCTACAAATTGTGGCGCTGAGAAAAACCATACTCTCGTTCGTTCTGTTTGCGGTTGCTCCGGTCGAACTTCTCGCGCAGCCTGCCACCATTCATGTTCGCGTACTTGACGGACGTACAGGAAAGAACCTGTCTGGCATGAACCTAGCGTTTGTGGACTACCATACTGATTGGAATGGGAGCACACGTTCTGATCTCAACGGGAGAATGACTGTTAAGACCTCAGTGGATGGCGATTCGTACATTGCGACTCCGGACGCTCATGGGGTCTTGGTTTTTAACGGGTTGGGCAATGGGGTCTGGACACCGTGCACTCGGCAAAAGTTCCACGATAACGATACTCAGACATACGGAAAAGAACATCTCTATGCGGTTTCTACAATCGCCGCTTCAGGCTTAGTGTCTAAAAACAAGTGCAGCAGAAGAACCGCTACAGCAATGCCCGGTGAACTCGTTATTTTTGTTCGCCCTGCAACTTGGTGGGAAAAATTTATCTGGGGCATGAAGTCATAGACAACTGGTGAAAAATCGCCATCTCTAACAATGTCGGCGGTGTCAAGGACGATGTACGCACACGACTGCATGCACTCGTGGAAGAGCGCCATTTCGCTCTGGTAGATGGTTTGCGCTTTCCAACCTGGGCTCGCTTCTAATCGTTGGGGTCAGGAACTCAGTCCGACCCATCCATCTCTTCGATCACAACTGCGATCATGATTACTACTTCGAACTCCCCTGCGAAGGGGAGCGGGATGCCCAATCATTACGCCGGTGATCTACTGCACACCATGGCGATTTCCGGGCTCTCCCGCGTGCGAACCGAGCTTTTCAAACTGACCGTAGTCCAGACCCTGACGCCACATCCAGTACAGATGAACCGCCAGCTTTCGGGCCATCGCGACCTTCGCGATCTTCCGTCCTCGGCGCATGGCCAGGTGGAAGAACTTGCTGCGCCACTGCGGTTGACTGCGCACCGTGACCTGGGCCGCTTCCACCAGGAGAAACCGCAGCAGAGCGTTGCCTTGCTTGCTGATGTGTCCCAGCCGTCGCCGATCGCCGCTGGACTCTTCCGACGGAACCAGACCCACATAGCTGGCGATTTGTTTCCCGCAGTGGAATCGTTCTGGAGTTCCGATCACCAACTCGAAAGCTAAGGCCGTAAGCGGACCCACTCCGGGATGGGTCATCAGTCGCCGTGCGATTGGCCGCTTCTCAACTTCCTCCTCGAGCGCTCGCGTCAAGTCGTGGATCTTCGGAGTCAGTTGGTCGAACAAGTCGAGCAGGTCTCGGCGACGTCGGAGTGCCCATGGAGCGAGCACTAACGATTCCAGCTCACTGCGACCAGCCGGCCGCCACAGCGCTTTCTTTCGCCGCACTCCCTCGTTCAGAGCCACCACATGCAACTGATTCATGATGCGCGTGCGCATCTGCACCAGCCGATGCCGATGCCACAGCAGTTGCCGCAGGTCCCGATTCTCTGCATCCGGGACCCATATCCTCGGAAAACGATCTTCCATCAGAAGCTTCAACAACAACTGCGCATCCTGGCGATCGGTTTTCTGCTTGCGCACTCGCTTCGTGCGAATCTCCGCTGCATCCCCGATCCACAACTCGAACTGCAACTCGTTCAGCAGACGCTCAAACCAGCGGCCGTGTCCGCTGGCTTCCATCCCTATACGCACCCTTCCTGCCTCGAGCGTCCTGTAAAACTGCTCGGCTTCCTCGCGGTGAGTCAGTCGCCGTTCGGCGGCCTCGCCGGTGTCTGTGTCCACAAATGCAATTTGCTGGAAGCCCGGATGATAGTCACAACCTATAATCAGCATGTTCGGCTCCTTTCCTCCGAGCCCTTTGGTTGGTTTGCGCCTCCAAAGTTTACTCGGGCCTGGGAGCCGACATTGTTATGGAATCATTACACTCATTGAGGGAGCGGCAGCCCGAGTCCGGGGGTCAATGAGTGTAATCGCCTGATTTCGACAGTAACAAGAGCATCACCCCATCCTGTAATCTTTACTAGTTTCTCTCCTTGATTGCTGCAGTTAACCTCAACTCGAAAGGCCCCCAAAGCCCAAGTTGCGACTGCTGAGTTTTTTCCGCGTTTTTGCGCGTACGTTCTGAGAAAGGTAAATTTGTGGCGCATAGCGTACAACCTATGTCTTTTCGCTTGCAAGTGTCGCGAATGATCGGCTTTTGCTTGGCAGGAGCAGCCCTTGTGGGACTAACCTTTCAACCAGAGATACAGGCCATGACGCAGGCCTCCGCAAGTTCCGAAAACGCGCCGGTCGACAACCGGATTCAGGTCGCCGGACAGGTAGTGTCTGTCGACATCCCGGCGGTTAACTACGATGCTCGTGGTGGGGAAAGCAAGGTCGATTTCATCCCTACAGCTCTCATGCCCAGCGCAAAGGGACAGGCGCGGGTAAAGATACTTAAAAACGGTAGCGTCTCTGTCGAAGCGCAGTTCACTGGTCTCGGCAGTGCAACTAAGTTCGGCAACGAATTTATGACCTACATGCTGTGGGGAGCTGTCCCGAAGGGCCGGACTATTAAGATCGGTGAATTATCTTCGCAGGGCAATCGAACACAGGTAGTAGCCACCACCGTATTGCGCACGTTTGCGATGCTGGTGACCGCAGAACCTTACGCTGCGGTCACGCAACCAAGCACCATCGTGATACTCAAAGGTGCCTCACCACCTGCTAGCGACGCGGCCCAGACGGGAGCAGCGCAGGTTGAATTGCTGGGCAACGCTTACACTCCGCCCGGTTACACGTACGAGCCCCTGGATACCAATTCGGGGTATGGTCCGGAGATAGTTCAGGCTATGAATGCACGTCGGATTGCAAAAGTTCTGCAGGGAGAGAAGTATGCGGTTCAGGAGTTCCAAAGTGCAGAAAACCTTTACGAGTACATGATAGGCTCGGCGATCCAGGGAAAACAGCTATCCAAGCAGCTTGTAAAAATAGCCCAAGCCGTGGCTCAGAGTTATGAGGAGACTCGGGCGGTCTCAATTCGCCGCCAAAACGATCTACAGAAACGATAAGCCTTGGCCTCCTGCAAGTCCCTGAGGTTCTCGTCATGCCCGTCGGAAAGCTGGCGATCCATTTGTGCGCAAGCAGTGGGAGAGCGCTCGCTAGTTGGCGTAACATCGCCCATTACACTCATCGTCGCGTTCGTCGGTTAGTGCCATTTAGAAAGATGGAGTCCGATTCTTTTGTCGGCCCACCCTAGATGTCCGACTACTCTGCTGTCGTTAATCCGACGAGATCCTCGAATATTGGTCCGCATTCCGACTTGGTAGCGATGCCCTTACTTTGTTACTTACTATTGTCGCTCATGTTCTGCTAAACATATGGGAATGAAGCGACTGGCGCCCTTGCTCGGCATCGTTCTACTTTTATTTCCTGCTTGCGGCAGCAACCATCCGACAGATTTACTTGTGATCGGCAACAGCATTACTCTTCACGGAGCTAATCCAGCGATTGGCTGGGATGGATCTTGGGGTATGGCGGCCCCCACCTCCGATAAGGACTTCTCCCATTTGGTTGCGACCAGATTGAACGTTCCACTTTCGGTCAACAACCTGGGTATTGAATTTGATCCGCAGAGTGCTCTTCCTCAAATTCCCACACTGGCTAGCAAAGTAGGCTCGGGTACCGATGTAGTTTTGGAGTTAGGCGATAACGTTCCTGCCAATCAGCACGACGCTTTCGGAAAAGCTTACGGCCAACTCGCAGCCGCGGTTGCCAAGGGTCACTCTCTGGTCTGTGTGAGCACATGGTGGGAGCAACCCGCCATTGATGAGATCATTAAAGCCGAGTGTAGTGCAAATGGTGGTCACTACGCTTTCATCGGCGACATCTTCTTAAATCCAAGCAATCCCGACCGTCAAAGCGCTCCCTATGCAGATTGGCATATCAACGTTCATCCTCAAGTGTGGGGGCACGCCCATATAGCGGAACGGGTGCTGTCCCAGCTAACGGGCAATATCTAGCATGTCTTTTTTTCTTTCTTTTCCCCCGCTTCGCTTGCCTCTTGTTCAGCATTCTTGCCCCATTTGGGCACAGTTGGCGAAAAATCGCCAACGCTCATCATCCGACCGGGAGTTTACCCCCGAGGGGACTTCGGTGCCTTGGCAGGTCAATGAGTGTAGTCGCCTGTTAACAACAGTCTCAGAATCGGCTAGACTCGCGTCATGCCCGGTGGCATTCGCAGAACGCATGATTTTCCGCATGGGAGGCCGTTTTTCCTGACCTTCACAGTGAACAGTTCCGTCTTGCGTCGGTTAGTGGTCGCGTTAATTTTAGCCGGGGCCGCATGTGGTCAGACTTCCGATTCATCCTCCGACGCGGTCGCGCAATACGTGAAAGCCGAGATGGCGCGGCAGCATATCCCTGGAGTTTCGCTGCTGGTGTCGCGGAACGGAGCAATCGTTCGGGCTGAGGGATTTGGCTTCTCCAATGTTGAGTTGCAGGTGCCGGTCAAACCCGAGACTTTGTTCCAGTCGGGTTCCGTGGGCAAGCAGTTCACGGCGACTGCCGTCATGATGCTGGTCGAAGACGACAAGGTCAGGCTGGATGATTCGATCACAAAATATTTTCCTGATGCGCCGGCTACCTGGAAGCCGGTCACCGTCCGGCATCTGCTGAGTCACACGGGCGGGTTCACGGACTACCCAAAAGATTTCGATTTCCGCAAAGACTACTCGGAAGCCGATCTGCTCAAAATCGCCTACAAGATTCCGCTAGCCTTCGCGCCGGGGACGAAATGGAGCTACAGCAATGTCGGATATCTGACGCTGGGTATTCTGATCCACCACGTCACCGGCACGTTCTACGGCGATGTGTTGCAGGCGAGAATCTTCCGGCCGCTGGGCATGAAGACTACGCGCATCATGAGTGAAGCTGACATTATTCCCAATCGCTCGGCTGGATATCGTTTGGTCAAAGGTGAATTGAAGAACCAGGAATGGGTCTCGCCTGCGTTGAACACCACTGCCGATGGAAGTCTTTATTTTTCGATCCTCGATTTGGCGAAGTGGGACGCTGCTTTGTACACCGAGAAACTTCTAAAGCGTTCCAGCCTCGAACAGATGTGGACGGTGGTAAAGCTGAACGATGGTCAACCCAATTCCGGACACTACGGATTCGGCTGGGAAATTACCACCTCTCACGGACATCGAGTGATCGAACACGATGGCGCATGGCAGGGCTTCAAGACGCAGATTTCCCGCTATGTAGACGACAAGCTGACGGTGGTTGTGCTGGCCAATCTGGCGGAGGCCGATCCGGGGAAAATTGCGGAGCACGTGGCTGAGATGTACTTCGCGGGTGAGGCAAAATAGCTCCTGTCATCCTGAGCGAAGTAATTCGATTCGCTTCGCGAATCGAATTGCGCAGTCGAAGGATCCCTAGCGGCGCACCACCGTGTGAGGCAGCGCGGTTTTGTTTTATTGCTGCGGACGTAAGCGGGTCTGGGAAGACTAGAGGTCCTTCGAGTGCCACTTCGCTCAGGATGACAACGGCGCTTCGAGTGCCTGTTCTGTAATTTTCTCCCGCGCTTCGTTCGCGCTCGGTTATATTCTTTCCCGCCATGAACTTCACTTTCCTTGACTGGTCAGCCATCGTTCTCTATCTCGGCATCACGCTTGTGCTGGGGCTCTACTTCCGTTCGCGCTCAGGCAAGAGTGTGGACGACTACTTTGTCTCCGGACGCAACGTTTCCTGGTGGCTGGCCGGGACGTCAATGGTGGCTACCACGTTTGCTGCGGATACTCCGCTAGTGGTCACCGGACTGGTTTATACCCAGGGCATCGCTGGGAATTGGCTGTGGTGGTCGTTTCTGCTGTCCGGGATGATGACGGTTTTCTTGTTTGCCCGCCTGTGGCGCCGCTCCGGATTGCTCACCGACGTGCAGTTCGCCGAGATGCGCTATTCCGGAAAGCCCGCCGCATTCCTTCGGGGCTTTCGCGCCATCTACCTCGGCTTGCTGATGAACTGCCTGATTCTCGGTTGGGTCACCAAGGCGATGACCAGCATCGTAGCCGTGACCCTGGGCGTCAGCGACCGCAACGCATTGGCCATCTGCGTTCTATTCCTGATTCCGTTCACCGGATTGTATGTGGCGCTGGGCGGGTTGTGGGGTGTTCTGTGGACCGATCTGTTTCAGTTCGCGCTCAAGATGGCGATTGTGATTGGGGTGGCGTGGTATGCCGTGGCGGCCGCAGGTGGCATGCACATGCTGTTGAGTCGTTTAGCAGAGATGCGTACCGCGGCCGGGCCAGGCGCGGGCGACGCAACCGCTTTCTTTCCTGATTTTTCGCGTCCGTTTTCGCAGGAAGGTCTGTGGCTTCTGCCGGTCATAACTTTTGTGGTGAACATTGGGTTGCAATGGTGGGCCTTCTGGTATCCCGGGGCGGAGCCGGGTGGAGGTGGTTACATCGCGCAGCGCATCTTCAGTGCCAAGGACGAAAAGAATGGGCTACTGGCTGTGCTCTGGTTCAATGTTGCGCACTATGCGTTGCGGCCCTGGCCTTGGATTCTGACTGCGCTGGCGGCAGTCGTTCTGTATCCGCACCTTGAACATCCTGAAACTGGATACATGCTGGTAGTGAGCCAGCATGTGCCTCCAGCGCTGCGTGGAATTGTGATTGCCGGTTTCATGGCGGCATTCATGTCGACCGTCGCGACCCAATTGAATTGGGGCGCTTCGTATCTGGTATCAGATTTTTATCGACGCTTTATCAGGCGCCAGGCCGACGACAAACACTACATCCTGATCTCGCGGATTGCGACCGTGCTGCTGGTGATCGCGTCGGCTGGGATTTCGATTTTGTTGTCGGATATTCGCTCGGGATGGCAAGTGGTGCTGGAGGTGGGAGCGGGCACAGGCGGCGTCTACCTTCTGCGCTGGTATTGGTGGCGCATCAATGCGTGGAGTGAAATTTCTGCGATGGCTACAGCCTTGCTCGTGACCATCTGGCTGCGCTGGACGGAACCGTTTTCCGGAACCAATCCTGTGGTGTTCGCCAAGACGGCATTGACCACCACCCTGATCACGACTGTGGTCTGGCTGCTTATCACCTACCTTACGAAGGCAGAGCCGGAAGAAGTGTTGCTGAAGTTTTACCGGAGTGTTCGTCCCCAAATCACGGGATGGCAGCCGGTCGCCCGTCTCGCACCCGAGGTGCCTGTAACGCGAGATCTGGGGAGCAACTTGCTTTCGTGGGTTCTGGGTTGTCTGATGGTCTACCTGGCGCTGTTTGGATTGGGACACCTGCTGATTGGACCCTTCTGGGAGGGCGCAGGCCTGCTGGCGGCGGCTGCCATTTGCGCGGGTGCGTTGTATTCGAATATTTCACGCAGCTGGGGCGCGGAAGTGGCACCCGCGGAAGTGGCACCCTAAGATATCTCCGCGCGGGGCTGTCATCCTGAGCGGAGTGGTCCGATTCGCTTCGCGAATCGAATCACGTGGTCGAAGGGTCCCTAGCAACCGATCGATTGCAGGTGCGGCGAGGTTCGTTTGGGCGGCCGCGGACGTAAGCAGGTCCGGGAAGAGTAGAGGTCCTTCGACTGCGCGTTTGCTTCGCTCAGGATGACAAGACGTTTGAAACAAAATCTCTGCCCCTGGTTCATTCAACCACCACGGCGTAATTCGTCCCTTCCCAGCGCTGTTCCTCTGGCCAATAAAAAGTGAAAACAATTTCGCTTTTTGTGGAGAGGGCGTCGGTGGGAAGGTCGGCTACGTAGACACCGAGCGGATCGCGGGTTGCGGTGTCCTGCGGGGTTTTCCAGTTGTCGACACTCCAGCGCACGGTGGCTGGCGCCGGTAGCTGCATGCGGAGTTTCTTGCCTTGCGGGATGGTGCGGCATTTGTTGTTGAAGCGCCATTCGAAGTAGATCGCCTTTTGTTTCTCTACCTGGTAGCGCTGTACGGTTTGCGGCGGCTGGTCGAATATTTTGCCGTCGCGCAGGGACCTTCGCAGCTTGATGTACTCCGAATGGGCCCAGACAAGGGGACAGGCCGAGCCTGTCGGCTTGCCCCGGAACAATTCCAGCGGAGGAATGTCGTCGGCGTCCCAGACTTGCTCGGGAATGAGGCGGCCGCCTTCGGTCGAAAACTCCATCACTTTGAGCAGATCTTCGGCGGCCTTGGGACGTCCCGCTGCCAGTTCGTAATGGGCGCGCTCACCCGCCAGCAGCGGCCAGGGGCGTCCAATACCGGTTCCGTCGAAGGGGGAGCCGTCTTCGTGTTCGCCATAGCCATCGCCGTTATAGCGATACCAGCAAGGCCCCTGGGGCAGGTTCACCTTGAGCAGGGCATCGATCACTTTGACCGTGTTGAGGATTCGAGGATCGTCCGGCGCGCGCAATCCGAATCGCACCAACGCCAGCGAGTCAGGACTAATCAGATGCGCTGCCCTGGACATATTCTGTCCCGGAGGACGGTTCTTGATGGGGACGAATCCCTCCAGCGGCGACGGCGAGCAGTCCGATTCCGGAGGTGCGATTCGGACATAGTAGCCTTCGACTCCGATTTGCTTTGCGAGATCGCTGCCTTCGGCATAAACCCAGCGTTCGATGTTGTCGTTCCAGCAATCCGCGGTCTCGCGCAGATGAGTCGCAATCGCTTTCTCTCCCACCACGTCAGCCAGATCGGCCGCGGCCAGCAATCCTGATATTTCAACCGCGAGAGTGAATGGCGAATAGCCGGCGTCTTCTTCCCAGCGGTCCTGCTGCGTAACTGGGCCGTTGCGCAGAATGTAACCTGCGGCGCGGCTGACCAGGGTCCACCAGCGCCGCAGGCCTCCCAGAACGAATGGCGAGTGGCGGCGCAGCATGTCGAGCAGCAGAATCGGGAATGCGGCCTCGTCCATCTGCATACCGCTCCAGTAAGGACGGCCGTCCAGCCACATGTTCTGCGCCCAGTGCCCATCCTGTTCCTGGGTGACTTCCAGATAGCGCAGGATGCGCAAGGCATCGGGTTCGGCGCCTGCGGCCAGCAGGCCGAATGCGGTTTCAACCAGGTCGCGAGGCCAGACCAGATGGTATCCACCGAGATCCTCGTCGCCCTTGTTGAATCCCCACGGAATGGAAAGGCTGGCGATCACGCCTCCCAGAAAATCTTTGGACTCGTGCGATCGCATGACTGCGACGCTGGCGCGATAGAGGTCGAGCTCGCGGCTGGGTTCATCCAGTTTCAGGAGGCTGTCCTGCCAATTCTTCCAATGCCAGACGTAGTGCGCGCGCAACTCGTCGTAAGGCTCGAGCAGGCTGGAGCGCGCCTCCTGTCCGGCTTCGGCCCAGATGCCGCCGAAGGCGAGAGCCAGAGTGAACTCTCCGTTACACGCCGCCAGATCGATCTCGCCGGTCAGGGCGATGTTTCCGTTTTCCGCGCGAGTGTAGTCCCATGCCATCTGGTAGTGCTGGGAGAGATCCTGCCATCCGTCGGAGGATCCTACGAAGCCTACGGACATCTTTCTCCAGGGAACCGAACAGGAAAATGCAAGGGCGATGCCATCGCGGTTGGCGAAGAGGGCAGGCGCGCCCTTGTAGTCTCCCACCCATGCGGTGTTGTGCCGTCCGCAGTTGGCCAGGTGGGGAGATAGCAGCGCGTACAGGCGATAGTCCGAAAGTTTGCCCTCGCAGGGGCACGAATCGGATGCGTTGCAGCACGACATTGCGATAGGGATCGGAGAAGACTTCTTTCTCGATGCGGTAACGTCCCTGCAATTCTGTATTAATCAGTTGGTAAACGGGGACGCCGGGCTCAATGGCGTGGTTTTCGAATTTGCAATTCCGCTTTTCTTCAGAGAAGTAGCTGGAGCCATCGGTAACGATCAGTCCCTGATCGCGAGTGCAGGCCTGGTCGACACGGGGGTAATAGACTTCGTTCAGGATGCCGTGGCTTAGCGTGAACCAGACGCGGCTGTGCAGGTTCAGGGCCGTACCGATGCCGCTCTTGGCGCTCGATGTCCAGCGTGGATCGATTCCCGGCCAGCCGGGGGCAAAGCGTTCGAGGTCATCAGTCACGCGAGGATTCTATCAAGTCTGAGGATTCGTCCGGTTTGTGTACGGCGGGCGCCCACGCCCGCCGATTCTGAATCTGACTTCGCTGTCCGTGGCTGGTTGAGGTCAGGAAACCCAACACCCACAGTCCACGGCGGCGAGCGGGGCGCCCCACACAAACTAAACCGGTTATTTCTCCTGGAAAGGTAACCCCGGCGCGGAATCGTGCGTCCAACTCTGTAGCGCAAAATCCCAGGATTGGTGTCTCCCCCGCGGGCGTATAATCCAGGCAATAGGTCCTCTGGGGCGGGGGACGGAACACAGGAGTCCATCATGAAGTTACGGCTCTTAGCACTCGCGGCTATTCTTTTGACGCTGAGCTACGCAGCGCCACGAAGTTGGGCGGAAGATCAAGGCAGTAGCGCTCCCAGCGCGTCCGACAGTGCGGCCAAGCCCAGCGCTCCCGCGCCCGCCGAACCTGCGGATCCCGATAAGGTGAAACATGAGGGCGGTAAGACGGATGTCGATGCCGTGGGCAACCGGAACGTGGGTTGCAAGACGGGCATGGGTAACTGGTACGGGGTCGAGAAGCAGATGGCTATGGGCAAGCAATATGCCCAGCAGGTGGAATCGAGCGTCAAGCTGATTCAGGATCCGGTCGTGACCGAGTATGTGAATCGCGTTGGGCAGAATCTGGTGCGCAATTCGGACGCCCAGGTGCCATTTACGATCAAGGTCATTGACTCCGACGACATCAACGCATTCGCTTTGCCTGGCGGTTTTTTCTACGTCAACTCCGGGTTGATTCTGGCAGCCGATGAAGAAGCTGAACTGGCCGGCGTGATGGCGCACGAAATTGCCCACGTGGCAGCCTGCCACGCGGCGCGTGAAAACACTCGCGGCAACCTGATGCAGATGGCTTCAATCCCGCTGATTTTCGTGGGCGGCGCGATTGGCTATGCCGGGTACCAGGCTGCTGGCCTGGCGTTGCCTATGGCTTTCCTGCACTTCTCGCGCGGCTTCGAGGCAGAAGCGGACTACCTGGGACTGCAATATATGTACAAGTCAGGGTACGATCCGCAGGCGTTCATCTCCTTCTTTGAAAAGGTGCAGGCCCAGGAGAAAAAGAAGCCGGGGACGCTGGCCAAGGCCTTTTCTACACATCCGCAGACACCCGACCGGATCGAGAAATCGCAGGAGGAAATTGCGCAAGTCTTGCCGGCGCGGGCTCAGTATATGGTTTCGACATCAGAGTTTGACGACGTGAAGGCGCGGCTGGCGGCGATTGAGAATCGTCACAAGATCCTCGATAAGAAGGAAGACAAGAACCGTCCGAGCCTGCGGCGAACCTCGACGCCTGACAAGAACGGCACCGACGACAAGACAGGCAACGATGATGACCGCCCAACGCTGAAGCGCCGGGATGACAGCAGCAGCAACTGAGCTCAGATTGTAGGGCGGACACTGTTGTCGGCCGCTTTTGATTTTGTTTTTAGATTGGCTCGACAAACCAAAGTCAAAAACGGCGGACAAGAGTGTCCGCCCCACACAAGCAAACAGAAAAGCCGCGAAGAATTCGCGGCTTTTTTCGTTTCAATCGAACTCGTCCTAGGCGGTGACCCTGTGCGCTAGTGACGCCACGTAGCTGCGTTGCTGCGAGGGCGTTGTGATGACCTTCATCTCCTGCCAGTCGTAGGGAAACTCTTTGCCGCAGTCCAGGCATGCCACGTAAGTGCCCGTCAGCTTCATTGCCGAACTGTGCCGGGCAGCGGGCCGAACCGAGATCGGAAAAGTATAGTGAGAGTGTTTGCAACCGAAGAAATTGTCGAGTAATTCCCCGAACATACGCCCCCCGCTGGCCCCCGAGACTAACCGGCGAACCACCAACAGGATATTAGATTCAGTCCGAACAGAAAAGGTTCCAGTAGTACATGAGGTCGGCAAAGTGGGCGCGTGCGGCACGTTTGGAACGGCTCCGCACGAGCGGGACACTCGCGCCCACACTTGCGACTGTGATTCTTCGAGGGGTCGGTCAGGCTTCGCGAGGGCCGGTCTTCTTATGGGCTTCGCATTTCGCCACGATGGCGGAGCGAAGGCGGCTGCGAAGGTCGTCGGGCAGCTCGTAGAGCTGAGAGTCGCGGTAAATCTCGATGGTCTTCTTGGTGGTATCGCACACCACGTAGCAGTTGTGGCACCACGCCAGATGGTCTTCCAGTTCGGCCTTGGTGCGGTCGTCGAGGACGCCGTCCAGATAGTTGGTCAGTTCCTGCAGAAACTCAGCGCACTTCACTGTTTGCCATCTCCGCTCTCGCGTTTCTGAAAGTAGCGGCTGAGCCGCTCCCGCAACTGCAACCGGGCTCGCAGCAGCCGCGATTTTACCGCTGGAATACTAAGCTCCAATGCGTCAGCAGTCTCTTCGGTCGAAAGCCCTTCTACGTCCCGCAAGACAAAAACCGTTCGGAAACTCGGAGGAAGTCCCTGGATCGTCTTGCTCAGGATTTCCCGCAGCTCCGCCTGGTTGTACTGCTGCTCCGGATTCGGACTCCAGTCCGCCACTTCCCGGGGAACTGAATCTTCTTCCGTCTTTACGTCTTCATCGAGCGAAACCATGCGCTCGGGCCGACGGCGCCGCAACTTCATCAGCGCTTCGTTGACCGCGATCCGTACCAGCCAGGTATAAAACTTCGACTGCCCCTGGAACTGGGCCAGGTTCGTGTAAGCCTTCAGGAACGCATCCTGCACCACATCTTCCGCGTCCTCGCGGTTCTGCGTGATGTGCTGCGCGATGCGAAACACGTTCCGGTCGTAACGCCGGACCAGCTCCTCGAAGGCACTTACATCGCCGCCCTTGGCGGCTTGAACCAGCGCCAGCTCATCGCTGACCGGTTCGCTTACATTTGGTTGGATGGCTGTCATCTTCCTTCCGATGCAACAATTTTCATGTCCCTGAGGCCGTCAACAGGAATGTTATTTTACTTGGTAACCAAGGTTTCAGCTTACTTGTTTTGACGTATCTATAACCAGACGGTTTGCGATAAATTCCAAGAGGCGGCCATGCCGCATTAGAACACGTCCTTAGGTGACCGGAAAGCCCCGGTCAAATAGCCCTATAATCAGGGTTTAACCCATATGAAGGGCAAGAAAACCGGATCCAGCGGACGAAATACCGACCTGACCATGGCAGAGAGAACGGGAGTCGAACAAATCGTCGAAAAAGCGGTGGCGCAGGTCCTCGACCATCATATCCCGGAATTGCGCGCCGAATTGGTACGCCGCGTTTTGGAAGAGCTGCCTCAGGCAGCGGATGCGGGGCCGGCGGGGGCTTCGGGCGATGGAGGATCGGCCAATCTGCTGAAAGCGATTGCCGCCATCCAATCGGGTACGACACAAAAAGAAATTCTGCGCGCGCTGCTGGACAATACTGTGCGATACAGCGGTCGCGGGGCGCTATTCGTGATCAAGGCTGGCGCGGCATCCGGGTGGCAGGGACGCGGCTTTACGCAGGACGGCGACGATACGATCAAGGATTTCGCGCTCAATGTAACCATTGGAGTGCCGGAACAGGCGTTGCGATCACGGATGCCCTTCAGCGGAACCAGCAGCGATATCGATCCAGAATTTGTAGCGCAATTCGGTGCGCCTGCCGATGACCGTGTGTTGGTTCTGCCTCTGGTATTGAAGGAAAAAGTTGCGGCCCTGGTTTATGCGGATGCAGGCAGTGAAGGTGGGGGAAGGCTCGACTCCTCCGCCGTCGAGTTGCTGGTTTTGGCTACCAGTGCGTGGCTGGAAGTAGCGTCGTTGCGGAAACAGGCAGCGAAGGAAGAACAATCCGGCGAGGCACCGCGCGGAGATAAAGACGCGCCTCGTGAAAAATCTGAAAGCGCGCCGCCACCGATTCAGTCGGCTCCGGCCCATTCGGATCCGTTCGCGTCACATACGCCCAAGCACATTGCTCCGGCTCCGATTGCTCCCAGTCCCACCGCTCCGACTCCTGAAGACATGCCATCTGCGGCCCCGGTCGTGGTTCAGCCGCCTCCGCCGGTTCCCTTTGAGCAACCGTCTGCGGTAGCTCAATCCGAACCGGTGATCACAGCGGCGTCGGCAGCGGCTGCCGCTCCGGCGGCTGATCCGTTTGCTAACCTCTCGCCTGAGGATGCCGATGTCCATCGCAAGGCGCAGCGTTTTGCCCGGCTGCTGGTCGACGAGATCAAGCTCTACAACCAGGTGAAAGTCTCGGAGGGGCGCAAGAGCAAAGATTTGTACGATCGCCTCAAGGAAGACATCGACAAGAGCCGCATCACTTTTCAGAAGCGGTACGGCAACACGGCCGCGGGCGGGGCCGATTACTTCAGCCAGGAACTGGTTCGCAGTCTGGCCGAAGATGACATTTCCATCATGGGCGCCAATTTTCGGCGGAATTAATCAGAGTGGTCCTTCATCGCTGGCAATCGATCCTGCTTAGATTTTTTTTGATCGTCGCGGTTCTGTGTGCCGACCTGGCACCCATTACTTTGTCCGCAGCCGCCCAGTCTTCCAGCACCCAGCCTTCGAGTTTGCAGTCCTCTCCCAAAAAGAAGGTTCCTGCCAGGAAGAAAAAGCGCACGGTGGCAAACCGGCGCCACAGCCTTCCAACGCCGCGATCGCGCCGGATGCATGCCGCATTCGTGGCCTCGACCAGCCTGAAGCACATGGCGCAGCAACTGTTGCAGGACCGAACGCCTGCAGCCTACGCCGGGGTGGAAGCTTTTGCGCGGCAACACGCTCAGGACGATGCAGGAGCGCTGGCCTGGCTGGTAGTGGGATACGCACACATTCTCGACAAGGAATACGCGCAGGCGGTCGAACCCTTGGTGAAGGCGAAACCTCTGGCCGGCGATCTCGGCGACTACGTCACTTTTTATCTGGGCACGGCGTACTTCCAGAGTGGCAAGACAGCTGAACGCTGTCGCGACACTGAACGATTTCGAAAAGAATTATCCGGAGTCATTGCTGTTGCGCGACGCGCGCGTTTTGTATGGCGGCGCGCTGCTGGCGGAAAATCAGGCGAAGGATGCGATCGCGGTCCTCGAAAAAAATCGGCAGCCGGCCCGGCCAGATCTGGAATTGACCCTCGGCCGGGCTTATGTTGCAGCCGGTCAGCCTGACAAGGGCGCCGAAATCCTGCGCAGTCTCTACATCACGATGCCTCTGAGCCCGGAAGCTGCACAGGCTGATACTGAGCTAAAAAAGTTGGCCTCGGTTACCGAACTGCCCCCGCTGGGAGTGAACGGCCGCAGAACACGCGCCGACCTCTTGGCCAAAGGCAGGAAGTTCACCGACGCGGCAAATGAATATCGCGACCTGCTCAGTGTGGCAAATCCTGCCGATCGAGCGGATATCCAGCTAGCTCTGGCTTCGGCATTGCATCGCGCGGGACAGGACAGCGAGGCGAAGAAAGTTCTCGATACGCTGGCAGGAGCAACCGGCGCGGACCTCCAGGTGCAACGCGTGTACATGCTGGGAGAAATCGCTCGCAGCAGCAATGACGAAGACGGCTTCCTGCGAAATCTGGCTCAGCTGCGCCAAAGCGCTCCCACAAGTCTGTGGCTGGAACAGGCTTTGCTTTCGGCCGGCAACTACTATCTGCTCAAGCCGGATTACGACAAGGCAATTGACGCGTATCGGGAGCTGCAGCAGCGCTTTCCGGGGGCAGGCCGCGCCTCCTACGCGCACTGGAAGGTGGCATGGCTCAGCCTGCGGCAGGGTAGAACTGGCGAGGCCAAGTCGGGCTTCGAGCAACAAATTGGACTGTATCCGGCTTCGGCCGAAGTTCCGGCGGCGCTCTACTGGCGCGGCCGCCTGGCGGAAGAAGACAAAGATACCGGCACGGCGCGGGCGTATTACCAAAAACTTTCGGAACGCTTCCGCAATTTCTATTACGGCGAACTGGCACGGCGCCGTTTAAAAGAGATCAAGCCGGGAGATTCTCCCCACATCGCTTTGCTGGACCGTGTTCCCGGGATCAATGCCGGAACCAACATCACGACCAGCGATCCGCCGACGGACAATCTGCGTTATCAGAAAGCGCAAGTTTTGCAGAATGGCGGGCTGCTTGATTTCGCGGTGCGTGAACTGCAAGCTGCCGGCGCCGAAGACACCGGAAACTGGGTGAGCTCCGAGACCGCAAAGCTTTACGAGGATGCCGGCCGCTACGACGGGGCGATTCGGGTATTCAAACGTGCGGTGCCGAATTATTTCGCTGTGGATTTGCCAACCCTGCCGCGTCCTTACTGGGAAGCGTTGTTTCCCAAACCCTATTGGCCTGATCTGAAGAAATTCTCGTCGCAGAACGCGCTGGACCCATATCTGGTGGCTTCGCTGATACGGCAGGAGTCAGAGTTCAACCCGGGTGCGGTTTCCCGGGCCAATGCTTTAGGCCTGATGCAGTTGCTGCCGAAGGTTGGCAGTTCGGTAGCGAAGGATGAGAAGCTTAAACATTTTTCTCCAGCGCAACTTTTTACTCCTGAAGTGAACCTGCAACTGGGCACGCGCTATTTCCGCCAGATGGTGGACAAGTTCGGCACCTTCGAATACGCACTGGCTGCCTACAACGCCGGTTCGAACCGGGTGGACGACTGGCTGGGACAGGGAAAATATCGCGATCCGCAGGAATTCGTGGAGTCGATCCCGTTTACCGAAACGCGGGAATATGTGCAGGCCATTCTTCGCAACGCGAATGTTTATCGGCAATTGTACGGAGCGCCGTAGGTCATCTAGTTCGTCTCAGAGGGAATTGTCATCCTCAGCGAAGGGTTTGCTTTTGTGGTCGCGGGCGTCCCGCCAGCGCTGGCACCGCCGAACTTTAAAAAATTTCCAAGCAGTAGATGAAGATCCAAGCCGAGCGGCGCGGTTCTTGCCGCTCCGAACTCGCGGGCGGGCCGCACGCGACCAAGGCAACTGCATCGACCATTCGCCGGGGAGACGACCAGTCGCCCATTTACTTCTTTTTACAATCTTTTCTGATCCCGACCACCCGGACAGGCGTAACATGGCGGCCTTGAACGGTAGTTTGGTTTCCGAATTCCAGCCTACGGTCAAAAATCAGGAAGGAGATTCTTATGTCAGTAAAACCGGTCCCTGATGGTTACCACACAGCAACCCCTTCGGTGATTGTTCGCGACGCTGCGAAGGCCATCGATTTTTACAAAAAAGTATTTGGCGCCGAGGAGCGTATGCGGATGCCCGCTCCAGACGGCAAGATCATGCATGCCGAACTCAAAATTGGCGATTCGATTGTCTTTCTGTCGGATGAGATCCCCGGTATGGGTGGCAAATCCCCGGAATCGGTGGGGACCCATACGGGAGGAATTTATCTGTACGTTCCCGACGTTGACGACGTATTCGAGCGCGCAATCGCGGCCGGCGGAAAGGCTCCCGGCGGCGTGAACGACATGTTCTGGGGCGATCGGGTCGGGCACTTCGTCGATCCGTTTGGTCATTCCTGGACGGTCAGCACCCACGTGGCTGATCTTAGCGCCGAGGAGATGGAAAAGGGCGCACAGGAGTTCTACGCTTCGATGGGGCAGAAGAAGACTGCCTAAAAGCAGTTTCAAGTTTCTGGTTTCTGGATTTTGAGACTGGAAACCAGAAACTTGAACACTGAATCGCATTCCGCAAAGGAATTCTCTCTGCGATCTTTGCGGTAATGCTTTTTAGACCGACTTCTCTGTCGCGGGAGATTTCACGAAAAGAATTTCGATGACCAGCAGCCCGGCGCCCACCACGATCGCGCTATCGGCCACGTTGAAAGCCGGCCACTGATATTGGCCGACGTAGAAGAGTAAAAAATCGACAACCCGTCCACTCAGCAGACGGTCCCATAGATTGCCTACAGCGCCTCCAAGAATCAGGGCTAAACCAATTCCCGTACTGCGCATCGAGTGACTGTTTCGCCACAGCAATACCGAGACGATGGCCAGGGCCACCATCGAGAACAGCACCAGGGCTGTGATCTTCCACTCTGAAGGCGAGTCGGCGAAGAGACCGAAGGCGGCGCCGCGATTCTCTACGTGAGTGAGGCGGAAGAAACCCGGGATGATCTGAATATAATCGTGTAGAGAAATGTTTTTCGCCACAGCCCACTTGGCCAGGCGGTCGAGGACGACCACCAGCACGGCAATCATGAAGTGGAACGCGCGTGAGGATCGAGTCGTCATTCGGCGTTGGATTTACCGGCCGGACCGGCTTCGATTTCTTTCAGCACGACGCTGCAACGTTCACATACGGTGGGATAGGCAGCGTCTTCACCGACGTGGATCGAATAATTCCAACAGCGGTCGCATTTCTTACCGTCAGCCTTGCCCACCTGGACAGCGACGCTGCCCGTGCCGTTTCCTGAATTGCCCTGCACCAGCGTGACCGCCGATACGATGAACAGGTAGCGCAGCCGATCTTTGTAGCGTGACAGAACGGAGAACGCGGGTTCGCCTGCGGTCACAGTGACGTGTGCCTCCAGGTTGGCGCCGCCGATCAGCTTGCTTTGGCGAGCCTCTTCCAGCGCCTTCAGCACCTCGGTGCGGACGCCCAGAAGTGTCTTCCAGTCCTCAGCCTGTTTCGCATCTTCCGGCGGCGCCGAGCCACCCAGAATGTCAGACGCGCCGGGAAAGTTCGCCAGATGCACGCTGGCGGTACGATCGGGAAGCTTGGGCAGATATTGCCACACCTCTTCGCAGGTGAAGCTGGTGATGGGCGCGAGCAAACGGACCAGGGCCTCACCGATGCGCCAGATTGCCGTCTGCGCGGCGCGACGTTTCTGCGAATCCGGAGCGCTGGTGTACAACCGATCTTTCAGCACATCGAAGTAGAATGCGCTCAACTCGACTACGTTGAAGTCGTTGATGCGGTGATAGATTTTGTGAAAAGCGAACTCGTCGTACCAGTTCTTAACGTCGTCGGCCATGGCTACGGTCTGGCGCAGCATGTACTGATCGAGAATGTCCAAGTCTTCGAAGGCCACCGCGTTCTTTTGCGGATCAAAATCGTAAAGATTACTCAGCACGTAGCGGAACAGGCTGTTGCGAATTTTGCGATAGCTCTCGGCCACGCGCTGCATCAACTGTTCGGAGCCGACTACGTCTTCGCGAAAATCGACTGACGCCACCCAAAGGCGCACGATCTCGCCTCCCAGGCGGTTGGCGATGTCGACCGGATCGACATCGTTGCCGCGAGATTTCGACATCGCCCGGCCCTGTTCATCCAGCGTCCAACCGTTGGTGGCAACGCCCCGATACGGAGCCTGGTTGCGGGTTCCCACGGCGCAGAGCAGGGAAGAGTGAAACCATCCGCGGTGCTGGTCTCCGCCTTCGAGATAGAGATCGGCGGGCCAGGGCAAGCCGGGTTCATGGCCCAGCACGGCCGCATGGCTGCATCCCGATTCAAACCACACGTCCAGAATGTCGGTTTCTTTCGAGAACTTTTCGTTACCGCATTTCGCACACTTGGTACCGGCGGGGATCAGTGCATCCGCTTGCGGCGTGTACCAGGCGTCGGCGCCACTGCGAGCGAACAGTTCGACCACCGCGCGGTTGAGGCTCGGTTCGTTCAGAGGCTTGCCGCAGCCCTCGCACAGGAACACGGCGATCGGCACTCCCCAGATGCGCTGGCGCGAAATGCACCAGTCGGGACGGGTGGCAATCATGTTCGAGATGCGCTCTTCGCCCCACGCCGGGTCCCATTTCACTTTCTTGATTTCATCCAATGTACGGCTGCGCAGGGTGCCCTCATCGCTACCCATCGGCGTTTCCATGGAGATGAACCACTGCTCGGTGGCGCGGAAGATGATCGGGTTGTGGCAACGCCAGCAATGCGGATACGAGTGCTCTACCTTTTCCGAATGCAGCAGCACGCCGCGCGTTTTCAGCAGCTCAATGATCGGCTCATTGGCGTTGAAAACTTTCAGGCCGTCGTATTCCGGCAGGCCGTTGCGGATGATGCCGGCGGCGTCCACATTCGTAGTCAAGTCGAGCTTGTACTTCACGCCGGTGTTGAAGTCGTCGGCGCCGTGCGAGGGCGCCGTATGCACCACGCCGGTGCCCTGGTCCATGGTGACGTAGTCGGCGAGCACGCCGAGCACGGTGCGATCAAGGAAGGGATGAGCGAACTTGGTGAACTCCAGTTTCCGACCCGGGAAACGAGCGACGACTTCAGTTTCCTTCAGCCCGACCTTGCCGGCGAACTCTGCGGCCAGTTTTTCGGCGACGATATAGACCTCACCGGCGGATTCGAGCGCCACGTATTCGGCGTCGGGATGAAAGGCAACCGCCATGGATGCAGGAAGAGTCCAGGGCGTGGTGGTCCAGATCATGGTGAAAACTTTTTTGCCCGCGAGCGCGGCATCGATCTGCGCCGGATCGTCGGCCAGAGCGTACTTTACCCACACTGTGGGGCTGGTATGGTTTTCGTATTCGACTTCGGCTTCGGCCAGCGCGGTCCTGTCGTGGATGCACCAGTACACCGACCGCAGGCCTTTGTAGACGAAGTCTTTTTCAAGAAAGTCGTAGAACGTTGCCAGCACCACGGACTCGTATTGCGGAGTCATGGTCGAGTAGGGATTGTCCCAGCGTCCGAAGACGCCGATGCGTTTGAACTGTTCGCGCTGCAGATCGAGAAATTTTTGCGCGTACTTTCTGCACTCCTCGCGGACGTCCAGTCGGTCCATCTGAAGTTTCTTGCCGCCAAGCTGTTGATCAACTTTGATCTCGATGGGCAGGCCGTGGCAGTCCCAGCCAGGGACGTAGGGCGCATCAAAGCCTGCCATCGTTTTCGACTTGACGATGAAATCCTTCAGGCATTTGTTGAGCGCATGGCCCAGGTGGATCGGCCCGTTGGCATAGGGAGGCCCGTCGTGCAGAACGTAGCTGGGGGCCCCTTGCCGGGCCTCGCGAATACGCTCGATAGATCCCCATGTCCTCCCAGCGAGCCAGGGCTTTGGGCTCGTTTTGCGGCAGGTTGGCCTTCATGGGAAAGTCGGTCTTAGGCAGATTGATGGTGGATTTCAGCTCCAGCGGCACGCGGTTGGTTTCTCCCAAATGATTGATTGTTCTCATTATAGGGAGCGCGGGAACGAACGTCCAACCCGCGTCTCACCGGCGTCCCATCGGCTTCGACGACCAGCGAATCATGGCCTAAAAGCGAGGCATGAGAAGGGGTGGCTAGAGCGGGGACAGCGCTGCAAAAGCACTGTCAGAATCTGCCATGGAACGTGTACAATTTTGACAGGGTAACGTTTGCCTGAAGATAGCATCTAAACTGGTTGGAAGCGCTACAGCGGAGCGCTTGCGGTAGGTGCACGGAAAGTATTCAGGGCCTCGTGCAACTTGGCAGTGAATGTGCTCATCAAGTTTAAGATAGGTCGATAAAGGACCCCGCGTAAGAAGCCGAATTCGGGTCAACTATGCCAACACTCGACGTCAAGCCCCCCGTCCAAGCGGAACCCGAACTGAATCTGCTGCTTTCGAAAAGCTCGCTGGAAGAGCCGTTGTGGAAATCGCTGTCCCGCAACCTGGACGAATTTTTCTTTCCCAAGAAACTGCCGCCGCTGGTCCTGACTTCGAAGCCAGTCCCGGTCAAAGACATCTGGGGTTTTTACGATTACAAGAAAAACGGCGTCCTGTTCTCCACTGCGGCGCATGTGCTGGTGATCGGCGCCATCATCGGATTGACCATCCTGGGCCGCCGAGTTGTGAAAGAGATTGTGAAGCCGCACGAGACCGTCACTCTTCTTGCGCCTGACGATATTCCGCCGCTCGAACCGGCCAAGACCATTTCCGGCGGCGGCGGTGGTGGTGGTGACCGCGACAAGTTCCAGGCTCCCAAGGGCAAACTGCCCAAGCAATCGATGGAGCAGATCACGCCTCCGATGATGGTGGTGCGAAACGAAAATCCTAAACTGACCGCCGAGCCCACTGTCGTGGTTCCTCCGCAGGTCAAGATTGCTTCGAATAATCTCCCAAACCTGGGTGATCCCATGTCGAAGCTGCCCTCGGGACCGCCTTCAAACGGGACCGGTTCGGGCGGCGGCATTGGGTCGGGTTCGGGTGGCGGAGTTGGAGTTGGCACAGGCCCGGGTGTCGGAGAAGGCCGTGGCGGCGGGGTCGGTGGCGGTCTTTTTCGGGTTGGCGGTGGAGTAAGCGCGCCGCGCGTGACGTATCAGCCTGATCCCGAGTATTCGGAAGAAGCACGCAAGGCGAAGTTTCAGGGGACATGTGTTCTGTGGCTGGTGGTCGGGCCGGACGGGCGTCCGCGCGACATCCGTGTCGCACGCAGCCTCGGCCTCGGACTGGACGAGAAGGCCATCGAAGCAGTGAAGACCTGGAAATTCGAACCGGCAATGAAAGATGGCAAGCCAGTGGCAGTGCAGATCAACGTGGAAGTCAGCTTCCGGCTGTATTGAGTTTTTGACTATTGAAGGCGGCTGCGATTTTCGCAGCCGCCTTTTTGTGCATCTAGCTCCCCCACTCATTGTCACCCTGAGCGAATCGGAATCGTCCGCTGGCGGATGAGTTCGGCGAGTCGAGGGGCGCCTATCGGTGGTAATAACGCGCTGTACTTGGATTTTCTGCTGGAAAAACCGCCGAACACAAGCACCCCAGTGAGCCTATAGGGGTCCTTCGACTACGCGACAGCTTCCGAGCGAAGCTGTCACTCCGCTCAGAGTGACAGTTACTCTTTCAGTTCGACGTGCTGTACATCCTCGATCGGGGTGCCCAAAAATTGCCCTCCCAGTCGGCGAAATTTCTCTACCGAATCGGTCACGAAAAATTTGAGGCGAGGCGCTCTGCGGCGCTCCTCATCGGATGACGGATTGGGCAAGCCCTGGCGAAGCAGCTGGCTGACCACCTGAGCAGTCGAGTCCGCGGAATCCACAATGGTCACGTGCTCTGGAACCAGGCGATGCAGCAGCGGCTTCAACAGGGGATAGTGGGTGCAGCCCAGCACCAGAACGTCGGCCGACTTGAAGTCGCCTCCAAAGGCCTCGTCTAGGTAAATTCGGGCGACCTGTTCCGCGACCGCATGTTCCGCTCCGGAATGCTGTGTCCAGCCTTCCTCAACCAGCGGCACGAACAGCGGACACGCCCTCTCAGTAGCCTGCACTCCATGAGCTTGCAGGGCTTTGGCGTAGGCGTGACTGCTGATCGTTCCTTCAGTGCCAATGACGACAACCTTCCGCATTTTGCTGGCGGTGGCGGCCCGCGCCGCTCCGGGTTCGATGACACCAACGACTGGTACGCTGGATGCCCTCGTAATTTGATCGAGAGCCAACGCGGTAGCTGTGTTGCAAGCGATCACCAGCATCTGGGCGCCGTGCTGCTCGAGGAACTGCGCCGCGCCGATGGCGTACCGGGCAACGGTGTCGGCTGACTTCGACCCGTAGGGAAGTCTGGCGGTGTCGCCGAAGTAAAGATAGTCAGCCTCGGGCGCGAGCGTGACCAGTTGTTTAAGAACGGTCAATCCGCCAAAGCCGGAATCGAATACGCCGATGCTGGGTCGTCGCGTGACGGTCATCATGAAAACGTACTGGAACGAACAAACATCATATCGGTCGGCTTCGGTTTTGGCGCGGACAATCCGCAGCAACATTTAGGATAGGCGAAGTCTCGCAGGACAGGAGAGTCTATGACCGGTTCTAAAATTGTGCTCATCACGCTGATGACGGTATTCCTGTCGTCTTGCAATTCGCGAAATGCGGCGCCGATTACGCAGGATGAACTCGTCCGTGATAGCCAGGAGATGTTCACTGCCGTCGCTGCGGGAGACCAGGCGCCATGGCAAAAGTATTTCGCCGACGACAGCATGTACTTCGACGAAAAGGGAAGAGCCATGGACAAGGCTGCTCTGGTCAAAGACGTAACTCCGCTTCCGAAGGGTTATTCCGGCAGCATCACGCTGGTGAATGCCAAAAGCAAGATACAGGGCGACACGGCGATTCTTTCCTACGATCTGAACGAAACCGAAACGATCTACGGTCAGAACATGACCGCCCGTTATCACGGAACTGACACGTGGATGTATCGCAACGGGAAATGGCAGATTGTTGCTGGTCAAATGTTCCGCTATTACGAAGACCCCGCGGTGGGGAAGGGTGACGCCAAAAAATACGCTGAATATGCCGGGGCTTACGAACTGGCGCCCGGAATAGTCCAGACTGTTTATGTCCGGGACGGCAAGTTATATGCGAAGCGCGGAGACAAGCCGGAGAACGAACTGCTGCCGGAATCGGCGGAGATATTTTTTCTTAAGGGCGACGAGGGCCGCAGGCTTTTCCAGCGAAACGATAGCGGGAAGGTCGATGCCATGATCGATCGCAGAAACAACGAAGACGTAGTTTGGAAGAGGATCAAGTAGTGAGAATGTTTACATTCGTCGGGCACGTTTCGCACCGAATGCCTCCGTCACCAGGCCATCACCATCCTCAGCTTGCGAAGGATTTGGCGCTCGCGTATATGCAATAGCGTGCTAATGATGCGGTATACGCCGGACCCTTTACGACTGATGTCGTTCAGGTGACGCCCGTTTTTTCAAACCGAGCCACTGCCGGAATGAAGTCTACGGACACCATCAGCCAATTCCGGGGCCGGATAAGAGGGCAGGGGTCCTTCGACTTCGTAGCTGCTTCGCAAAGTGAAGCAACTCTCCGCTCAGAGTGACATGCAGGTAAAACCAGAAACCGTGCACGGCTCACTTGACGCGCGAGGTTTGCTGCCGCTCCTGGTTCTGAGGTGCCAGTCCTGGTTCACAGCAGGGACCGAACGGGATGGGCGCGCCATGCGGGCAGGTACGGGGATGGCCGAGGAAGCTGCAAATCTTGTCCGTCGCTTCGGGCGAGAGGATGTGTTCGAACTTGCAGGCCTGCTGTTCGATTTCTGATTCGCTATCCAACGCCAGACTGTCGGTGAAAAGCCGCTCGGCCAAGCGGTGCCGTCGAATGATGTCGGCGGCCCGAAGGCGTCCGCGCGGCGTCAGTTCCACGATCATGCTTCCGTCTCCGACGGAGACACCCTGAGGCTTCAGCGCGTCGTGGCACGGGTTCACGAAGGGCTTGTGATTGTGACTCTCGGGCGGGTGCGGCTTGGTCGTAAGCAGGCCCAGGGCCTTCATTTTTTCGACCGCGATGCTGACCGGCAAGGCACCGTGAACTTCCATGCGCTCAATTTCCGCAATCTCTCCATGCTCT
Source organism: Terriglobia bacterium (assembly GCA_963795245.1). GTDB lineage: Bacteria > Acidobacteriota > Terriglobia > Terriglobales > Acidobacteriaceae > JAIQFF01. The sequence continues at coordinate 1,042,844 of CAWCHA010000005.1, forward strand.
TCGACGGCCCAGAGTTCTTCCAGAACCTCGTCAAACTGTTCTTCGTCGGCCATGGCGAAAACTTCCTGGTCGGCGATCTTGCCGTGATGCAGTTCGATGCGACGATCGGCCAGGCGCGCCACGACCGGATCATGCGTGACCATCACGATGGTGCGTCCCTGGCGGTGCAGTTCGCCGAGCAGGCGCAGGACGATTTCTTCGTTTACGGCGTCCAGATTTCCGGTGGGCTCGTCGGCCAGCACGATTTTGGGATCGTTGATCGAGCGCGCGTGCAATGCAGACTCGCTGCTGCTCTCCGCCGGAGAGTTGAGCGGGCAGGTGGTGTGCCCGTGCTTGCAACCCGACGTGGGCCAGAGCCGCGAGCGCTTCCTGCTCGTCGGTCATACTGTGAAAGTACTGCGCCAGCATGACATTTTCGAGCGCGGTGAGGTAGGGAATCAGGTGGAATTGCTGGAAGATGAAACCCACTTTTTCGGCGCGGGCGCGGTTCAGGTCCGCGGTGGAAATCATGGCAACATTCTCGCCGTCGAGCCAAATTTCACCGCAAGTGGGACGATCCAGGCAGCCGATCAGGTTGGCGAGAGTCGATTTTCCCGAGCCGGAAGGGCCCATGACGGCCAGCCATTCGCCGGGCCCAACCTCCAGAGAGATGTCATCCAGCGCGCGCACCACGCCTCCGCCTTCGGCCTGGGCCGGGTAGAGACGGCTGACATGGGTAAGCTTGATCACTTCACTCTCCCCTGAGAATGTTAGCAGGTTGGACCCGCCGGAGCAGGGAGATTGGCACGATGGAGGCAAGCAGGGAAATCACAATGCCTCCGGCGAGAACGACCGGCAAGACGCTGAGTCGAGGGGTTACCGGTGCATGAAAATTTGTTCGGCCGATCCAGATCGCCGCGCCGACTCCAAGAACAAAGCCGACGGTTGCGCCGACCACTCCGAGGGCCACAGCCTCGGCGGCGAAAAAGCTTTGCAGCATCCGGCCTGATGCGCCCAGGGCTTTCATGAGGGCAAAGTCGCGGCGGCGATCAGAGACCCATCCGGTCAAAGTGGAAAGCACGCACACCGCAGCGGTAAGGATGATCAGGATGGCGGACACCAGCAGCGTGGCCCGCATTTTTCCCAAGACATTGGCCTCTGCTTCGGTCACCTGCCGCACGGCGTGGACGTCGGCTGTGGGAAGAGCCCGTGAAAGGCGTTGAATGGTGGCACTTATTTCGTCAGATGAGCCCGAGGCTGAGATCTCGATCGTCGAAACTGGCACCTGTGTCCACTCGAAGAAATCCGCGAGCGATATGTAGATACGACTGTCTTCAGCTGCACCCGTTTCCAAAGTGCCGCTGGGGTAGAGCTGAATTTTACGGCCCTGGAAACTAAGATCGAAGGGCTTGCCTGGCGGCCCGATCACAGCGGCAGCACGCGTGCCGATCAAAGCATCATGAGATGTTTTCGGCCAACTGCTTACTGACCACCATGTGCTGTTCAATCTCTTGACCCGGTCGAGATCGGTGCCGGCGACGATCACGGAATGGCCATCGGCAGTGCGGGCCACGGCATACGCGAAGGGAACTGCCAAACTGTTGCCAGCCGCGAATTCGACGGTTCTCGGCGCATCGGCTGGCAGGGTTTGCCCATCCCTGGAGACCACAACAATGTTCGCGCCGTATTTGCGAAACTCACTGCGCAGCTTGGCCTGGACGTCTACATAAAGATTGAGCATGGCCGTGGCGACGGCGGCCGCCACGACCATGGCAAGCAGCGCCGACACGGCACGTCCGCGCCGCAGCACGGCGGCCCGCACCAGCATCCGCAAGAACATTGAAGTGTGAGATGAGCCCGCGCGCCGCTGAGCGACCTGGCTGGCAACAGTTGAGTTCACGCATCACCTCGCAGCGCGTAAACGGGATCGAACTTTACCGCGCGCCGGATGGCCGCGGCGCTGCCGGCAAACGTCACCAGCACGGCAATCGTCAAAATGACGGGCAAAAGCACCGGCTGGATGGTGATCTGCGAAGCGAAGATCGAGTGACCAATCTGATGGGCGAGGAGTGCGCCCCCGGCGAAACCCGCGGCTCCCGCAATCAATGCCAGCAGGCTGGCTTCGGCAAAAAACAGAACGGCTACCACCAGGTTGCCCGCGCCGAGGGCCTTCATCAATCCGACTTCACTGCGGCGCTCCATCACCGCCGTCGCCATGGAAGCGGACACCGCCAGCGCTGATGCAAGTAGCGCCGCCAGCGTAATCAGTAGCATGAGTCCCTGGATGCGCGAGAGCACAGTGCCTTCATTCTGTGCCACCTGGCGAATCTGCTCGGCGTGGGAGTGCGGGATTGCTTCCTGCAATTGGAACGCGATGGACTGCGCATAGGGAGAGCAGTACCAGCGGTCGTACATTTCCGGCGAGAGAGTCCGGGGATCGCGCCGGGCGAAGGCGTCTTCAGGCTTGGTAATGGCGCTCACGTAGATGCGGCGTACAGCGCCGGGCTTGCCAAGAATCTGCTGCGCCAACGCAAGAGGCGCGACAACCTGATCATCTTCGGGGCCGCCGGTGGACAGAATGCCGACGATCCGGCGTTGCTGCCCAGCGATTTCAATATCCTGGCCGAGGTTCCGATTCAGTTTCGAAGCCAGATGATCGCCGACCAGAACGTCCTGCGAATTGTCGTCAGGCCATGCGCCCCGCACCTTCCACCAGGGATGAGTGGTGCGCACTCCGGTCACGAAATCCTGTTGCCCGAATACGACGTGGTGCGAGAAGTATGTCCCGAGCAGAGTCAGGTTCTGTTCTTTGCCCACCGCGACGCTGACCGGCAACATGGGAGAGAAGCCCACGATGTTGTTGCGCCAGAACATGCCTTTGATTTTGGGCAGGTCAGCTTCGTTGAGGTAGGCGCCGTCGCTGGGCGGCTTCAGGTTGACGCCGCCAATCTCGACGTCCAACGTGTCTTCCTGCGGAGTGACGATCAGGTTGGCGCCGTAAGTGCGGAGCTCGCGGCTGATCTTGTCGCCGATGTCGGTGGCGACGGCGATCATCGCGGTGGCCACGCCTACGCCAAGCATGATGGCCACTCCGGCCAGCAGTTTGCGCCGCTTCTGCCGCCGGAAAGACTCGTAGAGTAGGCGCAGGAACATGATTTATTGCTGGAAAATGTGCGCGCCGGCGGCGACGTCGGTCTCGTGAATGATGACCGCGTCGGCCGTTTGTTCCGCTTTCAGCGGGATCGGATTACATCCGCCGGTCATCCCTACGGATTGTCCGTTAATCGGCGCGGCGCAGTTCTTGCAGACGACTCCATTCGGCCCTTTGTAGAAACCGACCGGGCCGCAGATCTGGCAGGCGTCGAATACCGTGGCCACCTTGCCGTCGGGTTTTTTGTAAAGCCAGAAGCGAACCGCGGTGCCGTTTTCCTTGGCTTCAAAGCGGTGAAGATCGCCGTCCGCAACCTGGGTCAGCGGAATGCTGACTTGTCCGTTCTGGAAATTCACTTCGATCGCGGGCGAGAGAGCGCTCACGCTCTTGGCATAAATAAATTCAGCCGTGACCATTAGGATGAACAGGAACGAGCTGGCGTAGACCGAAACCATCCACAGGCGTTCGCGGCGCGCGCTCCACAGCGCCTTGCGGCGTTCGGCCGGAGAATCGGGAAGGGCAGCGGGTTGCCGGCGCTTGACCTCGAACAGAACCATTAAGGCGGCCAATGCCACGATCGTGATGAAAAAGAACAAATCGTTGCGGACGATCGGGCCGATGAGTGCCATCTCTTCGCGAGATGACGGCAGCACTCCGTTTTCAGAAAGCTCGTGCAGGCCGGAGATGATCAACTGCGCGGCAACGAAGAACAGAATGACAGTCGTGACCCGGAAAAACTTCTGCAGATTGATACGGACGCTGCCCTTTACGAACATCACGCCGAAAACGATCGCGACGATTACACCCAATAGCGTACCCAGGAAACTGAGCAGTTCGGTGGAGTTCAGCGACACCGCTCCCAGGATCAGGACGGTTTCAACGCCCTCGCGCAGCACCATCAGAAATACGAAGAAAAAGAGACCAAATCTGGCATTACTTCCCGCCAGGAGGCCGACTTTGCCTTCAATCTGGCCCTTGAGGCTGCGGCCCGTCTTCATCATGAAAATGATCATGGTGACGACGAAGAAGGCGGCGACCAGCATGATCCAGCCTTCAAAAATGTCCTGATTCCATTGGGTCCGGGAGAGCACGATGGCAATGCCGATGCTGCCCAGAAATGCCGAGATGAGCGCAGCGAAGACTGATTTGCGCAGCTCAGGCCGCCCAATCTTGGCCAGATAAGCCAGGGTGATGCCGACGATCAGGGCGGCTTCGACACCTTCGCGCAAAGTGATGATGAACGCTTGGAGCATCTTGTGGAAAACTCGCTTCTTGCAACTGGATTGCAACTACGGACAATGCAACGCCTGCATTAAGAATAGTCTCCCCGGGCATACGCGTCAACGAACCTGTATGGGCCCACCCTCGTCTCTGCGGTTTGTGGAGAGATGAGGGGATGACCACGGATGCGTTTCGCACACTGTCATTCCAACACAACGGAACGACGGGAACGGGATCCCATTCACAAGTGCCGCAGAAATTGTTTTACTTCAGCAAGCTGGGGGAAGAGTCTCTCTTCGGCCTGGAACTCCGGGGAGTGTACGCATCTTCGGCTGCCGCGCAATCTTACCGGATGCTTGAGATGCAGCATTTCGTGATAGACGATGTACTCGACGGCAGACCGGGGCACGCGTGGATGGTCGAAGATACGGCTCACGACGATGGCATTGTGGGCGGGATCGTAGTGTCCCAGATGGTGACGGGCACGTTCGCGGCTCCAGGTCATCCGGGGACGAGCCAGCAATCCGTGAAAGAACCGGGTGTTCAAATCCTCAAAGACGGATTCCAGATCGTAAGTTCGGCCCTGGGCAGAATCCAGGCGCTTTTTCCCACGCATCTGCCGGACCAGGTGTGCCTTCTGGGTGACGCCGTGGCTGGAGACATGTCGGCGATACCGGGCTGCGACTTCGCGGTCGACCGGACGCCGGTACATCTTCGCCAGCAGGATGTGGGCAATGGCCTCCAACACTCCGGCAGGCGCGCCTTCCAGCAGATCGGAGAGCCGCACCAGCAATCTGCCTTCGCGCATCCGGATGGTGTTCTTGATGCTGGTGAAGGCGAAGAAATCGATTTTCAATTCGGGGACGGACGTATCCGGACGAAGTTCGAGGTATTGTTCCTGGAAAATATGAAGGAGATTGTGCCGCACGCTGAAGGTAGATTAGCACGCAAAAACGTCCTGGATCGCAACCGATGCAGCACGCTGCGCCGAGGCAGTTGCAAAATCACCGTGGGGCGCTCGCCAAGCCGCGAAGCGAGCAAGAATAGAGCCCACGGCGTAAGCCGTGAGTGCAAAACAGGAACGAAGGGAGCCCCGGAGGGGCGGAAGAAACAGGCGACAACCGCCTTTCGCAAGTTACACGTCCCGGAAACAGTTGTAGAGACGTCTCATACGCTCCTTCGGAGCTTCGTCTCCTCCTACTGCCTATCCGGGGCTTGCGCCCCGAGCTTTATTCTGACGCCGCTCGCGGCTCGACGATCACAACGCCAAACGCTTCCGAAGCCCAGCATGACGCTTCGCGGGGCGGCAAGATCAGCATGACGCCTCGCACCTGGCCGCAAGCTCTTCAGTGCTTCGCCGCCTTCTTGTGTTTGGCGGTTTCTTCCTGTTCGGTCAGGAGTTGGCGATGGTCCTGCGTGCTGCTGTCCAGGGTTTCGAGCGCGTTAGTAAGCAGGAATTCATATTGCTGCATTTCTTCTTTTTTGGCGGTGGCGTCGTCGCGCAAGGCGCGAAGCTTAGCCTGAAATTCGGTATCTGCGTCGATGACGATTTTCAGGATTTTCCGCAGATCGGCTTTGCGGTCGACGAAAGTATCGACGTTCTCGTTCAATTCGTCGTAGACGTCAAGGAAGTCCTGTAAGCCGTCGTGCGTTGCCAGGGCACGGTCTGTAGTTTTGGGATCGGTCCGAGCCTGATCCAGTGCCGTGAGCCTGGCGCGGGCAAACGCGACGTACAACTTGAGCCGCAAGTCCGGTTCCTGAGCGGTATCGCGCAACTGATCGATTTCCGCGTCGGTAAGTGGATCGCGCTTGGTCTCCGCCGGCGCGGGCGCGAGCAGCAGGAAGAAGGCAAAGCAGGCGAGGCCGAGGCGAAGGCGACTCATCGAGTTTTCTTTTTGCCGAACATGGCGGCAAGCAGGTCAGTGCGCATCTTTTCGAGTCCGTCCATCGTTTCCTGGATGGGGGCCTGATCTTCAAAGGCGGCAGTGCGCTTCACGTCGCGAAATTTCGTGGACATCTTGCGCAGCGTGATCTCCGTATCTTTTTGTTTTTTCCCCGTGGCAATCGACGAGTCGGTGGCTTTTTGAGAATAGGTCAACACATCCGCCAGAGCGGCCTTACCGCCCTCTGCGTTGCCCTCGTTATATAGCTTGTCGGCCGCATCCGCCTTGCGGCGGGCGATTTCGCTGTAAAGGGCCGGGCGCTCTTCCGGGCGTACGATTTCGGCTCGGGCGATTAACTGCTCGGTGGTCTCGTCCTTTCCGGTGAAGGCAGGCTCCGCTACGACAGGCCGTTCAAATGCCGCCATCGCAGCCGCCAACAGAAGCACGAGAATCGGCACCCGGAAACGCATCGCAGTTATCTCTTGGCTTCGAGCGTAATCAGGCGGTGGCGAGCCTGCCACTCCTGGTCGGGATAGTTCCCGGTCGCGGTCTCAAGGAAACGGTGGTAATTCTCCGCTGCCGGCTTGAACTGGCGCAGGTGGTCATAGGCGCTGGCCCGCAGAAAATATCCAATGGGAAGCTCGGGCAATAGTTTGGCGCGGGCGTCCAGAGCTTTGATCACCAGTTCCCAGTTTTTAGTTTCACCTGCCGCCGCGGCCAGATCGCCGTAGGCCGTGCCCATGCCGGGTTTGAGCTGGAGCGCGGCGATGATCTCCTGCTGAGCCTCGGGATATTTGTGTCGCTTGAGCAGCAGCCTGCCCAGTCCGTAGCGCAAGTCAGGATCGTTGGGTTTGGCGGCCAGTAGCGTGCGGTATTGGGTTTCGGCGAGATCGAGTTTATTTGCCCTGGTGTAGAGATCCGCCAGATCCATCTGTACCGAAGCATCGCTGGGAGAGAGCTTGAGCGCTTCCTGTAATTCGGCGATTGCGGGTTCATTCTGGCCGTCTGCGGCCAACATGCGTCCTAATTGCATGTGCGCGCCGGCGTCGCCCGGATGGAGCGCGACCAGTTTTCGCAGAATCTCTTCCGCCTCCGTGTAGCGACGTCCGCGCATGTAAATATTCGCCATGCCGGTCAGGGCATCGGTAGAGGACGGATCGATGGCGAACGCCTGTTTGTACTCCTGCTCGGCATCGGCGAAGCGGTTCTGATTTTCCAGAAGTGGGCCCGCGGAAAGATGCGGCTCCGTATCTTTGGGATCGAGCAGCGCCGCCTGCTTGTAGGCATCGAGAGCGCCCTCCGGGTCGGTTGCTTGGAGCACATGGCCCAGGGAGAGCCAGGCTCTGGCCTGTCCCTCAGCGGTATGCGACGTGGGTTTGAGCCTGGTAGCGGCACGCAGAAACTGTGCCGCATCGGGCTGGTGCGCTTTCACCAGCATGAGACCGAGATTCAGATTCGATTCGAATACGCTGGGCTTGGCGGCAACCGACTTGCGATAAGCCGCGATCGAGTCGTTGTTATTACCAAGGGCGTTGTAGAGAAATCCAAGATCGAACCACGCTGCATAATTTTCAGGTTGTTGCTCGACCACCTTCTTCAGCAGAGGTTCGGCGGTAGTGTAGTCCTGTTTTTCAATGGCGCTTTCGGCCTGCACGAGTTCTGGCGGAGACGCGGGATCCTCAACGGCAACTTTCTGATGGCGGACCGTCTTGCCCGAGACTTGCGCCTGCGCGCCGACGGCACACGCCGTGATCAGCAACAACACACGCAGGGCCGGACGCCCTCGTCCGGGCGGGCGAGCGCAGCTCGCCGGAGTGTTTTGCTCTGCAAGTTTCGTGCCCGTCCCCTCGTCTGCCGAACTGCGCTCGGCTGGGCGGACGGGCGCGCCCACCCCTACGTATGCGTTCTTACTTTCGGCCGTTGGTTGGTTGTCCATTTCCGTTCAGGACTTGCGCCAGATATTTTCCCGTGTACGAGTTCGGCAGCTTTGCGATGACTTCTGGCGGACCGGCTCCGACTACGTACCCGCCGCGCTCGCCGCCTTCCGGGCCCAGATCAATGACCCAGTCTGCCGTTTTGATGACCTCAAGATTGTGCTCGATGACCAGAATCGAGCCCCCTGCTTCGATTAGACGCCGGAAGGCGGAGAGTAGTTTGCTGACATCGTCGAAATGCAGGCCGGTCGTGGGCTCGTCAAAAATATAAAGCATGCGATTGCGGCGGCGGGCACGTTCCGCGGGGTTGATTGGCCTGCCGATGTCCCGGGACGCGGGTTGCAGGTGTGCCGCCAGCTTCATGCGTTGTGCTTCTCCGCCCGAGAGTGTGGTGGCAGACTGCCCCAGGCGCAGGTAGCCGAGGCCGACTTCTTCGAGCACGCGAAGCTTCTCCACGACTTTCGGCACGCCGGAAAAGAAGTGCAAAGCTTCCCGGACAGTCAGGTCGAGAACTTCGTGAATGTTTTTGCCGCGATAGCGGACGTCCAGAACTTGTGGCTTGTAGCGCGCGCCTTTGCACTCTTCGCAGACCAGCTCCACGTCGGCCAGAAATTGCATTTCTACTGTTACGGTGCCGTCGCCCTGGCAGGTTTCGCATCTTCCGCCGGGGATGTTGAATGAGAAATGCCCGGCGGTGAAACCTTTCTTCTTGGCCTCGGGCAGGGAGGCGAACAGATCACGGATGCCGTCGAAGGCCTTGATGTACGTGACCGGATTGGATCGCGGCGTCCGTCCGATCGGAGACTGGTCGACGAGGATGACGTCGTCGATAAGGTCGTCACCTTCGAGTTTGCCCCAGTCCGCGGATGGAAGCGGGTCTCCGCTGGTTTGCCTCTTCGCGGCGGAGAGAGCTTGATACAGAACATCGTGCAAAAGAGTCGATTTTCCCGATCCGGAGACGCCTGTAATAGCGACCAGCATTCCCAAAGGCACAGTGAAATCGATGTTCTTGAGATTGTGGGCACGCGCTCCCGAGATCTTTATCTGCCGCGAGCCGGGTTTGCGGCGTGCCGGCGGCAGCTGAATCCGCAATTCGCCCGACAGGTACCGGCCCGTAAGGGAAGTGGTCGATTTCAATATTTCGTCGTAGGTCCCTTCCGCGATTAGCCGCCCGCCGCTCTCTCCTGCGCCCGGGCCAAGATCGAGAATGCGGTCGGACGCACGCATGACGTCGGGATCGTGCTCCACCACCAGGATGGTATTTCCCAGGTCACGCAGGTCGTGAAGAATTTTGATCAGGCGGTGGGTGTCGCGGCTGTGCAATCCGATGGACGGCTCGTCCAGCACGTATAACGTTCCAACCAGCCGCGAGCCGAGCGACGTGGCCAGTTGGATGCGCTGGGCTTCGCCCCCGGACAGAGTGGAAGCCAGCCGGTCCAGGGTCAGATATTCCAGGCCGACGTCGATCAGAAATTGCAGCCGCTCGTGGATTTCCTGCAGCAGTTTGTCGGCAATCTCGGATTCCTGAGCAGTCAGCTCCACCCCGGAGAAAAACTTCGAGGCCTCTTCGACCGTCATGCTGGTGACCTGGCAGATGTTCTTGCCGTTGATCTTCACCTGTTGCGCTTCGATGCGAAGCCGGGCTCCATTGCAGGCTGAGCACGTCGAGTATCCGCGGTACCGGCTCAGAAACACTCGCACATGCAGTTTGTATTTCTTGCGCTCGAGATGGTTGAAGAAGCCCCGCACGCCAGGAAACTTGGCTTCGCCCTCGATGATCAGGCGCCGTTGTTCGGGATCGAGTTCGGCCCACGGAGCGTAGAACGGGATGCCGGCCTGCTTGGCGAAGCGCTTGAGATCGTTGAAGAGGGTTCGATATTTAGGCTTGGTCCAGGGATCAATCGCGCCCTGATCCAGGGACTTCGACTTGTCGGGGATGACCAGGTCGAGATCGAAGTCGATAGTGTTGCCGAATCCCTGGCAGCGCGGGCAGGCGCCGAAAGGATTGTTGAACGAGAACAGGCGCGGCTCAGGTTCTTCGTAACGCAGGTTGCAGGTCTTGCATTCGAAACGCTGCGAAAAACGCAGGCGTTGCGGTGTCTGCTCGTCCCGCGGCGCAGTCTCGAAGATGACTTCGCCGGACTCGCGATAGCTGATTTCGATGGCGTCGACGATGCGCGCCCGGGCGTCGGGAGAGACCACCAGACGATCGACCAACAGGAATACCGGCTGCGCGAAATTGACGTCGAGCAGCGACTCTGGAGTCGAGAACTCGAAGATCTGTCCATTCTGATACAGGCGGTTGAACCCTCGCTGGCGGAGTTCGAACAGGCGAGTGCGAAGCTGATCGGAGAGCGTCGTGTCTTCAGTCTTCTTACGGCGCGGGCGAGACGCCCCCGCGACAGCCGGCGGGCTTCCCTTGACGGCATTCGTAGGAACACCGGTCTTCGCCTCCGGGTTCCGTTTTTTTGCACCGGATCCCTTTTCGTCTTGAGCAGCGATTCTGTTATTTCCCATATCCAATGGGAACAATGCAATCAGCCGGGTACCTTCGCCCAGAGCCAGAATCGACGCGGTGACCTCGTCTACCGTGTCTTTTTTGACCTCCTGGCCGCATTGCAGGCAGAAAGTACGGCCGACGCGGGCGAACAGCAGCCTGAGGTAGTCGTAAATCTCGGTGGCCGTGCCGACTGTGGATCGGGGGTTGCGGGTAGTGTTTTTCTGCCGGATGGCTACGGCTGGGGCGATACCGTCGATCAGGTCGACATCCGGCTTCTCGATGCGCTCCAGGAACTGGCGGGCGTAGGCGGAGAGCGACTCCACATAGCGCCTCTGCCCTTCGGCATAGATGGTGTCGAAGGCAAGGGACGACTTGCCGGAACCCGAGACGCCGGTAACCACCGTCAATGAATTGTGCGGGATTTCGAAGTCCACGTTCTTGAGGTTGTGAACCCGGGCACCGCGAACCACTATCGTTTCCGTGGACATCAGTTAAAGAAGACCCGTCGCCGCCGCCTTTGGCTTTGATCCCCTGGATGGGGCTCAGAAGGCTTCAGGAGCGGGTGCGAATCTTTCTATTATAAGGCAGGCAGAGAATGTTCGGGTCAGCGAGAAGAACTCTGGCCAGTTGTTATCCTGAGCGGAACAGCTGCTTCGCTTCGCGAAGCAGCCGCGGAGTCAAAGGACCCTACCTTCTGAAATAGGCTTGGAGGTTGTCGGCAAGTACCGGAACCAATGCGGTGAGAATGCGGTAGGGGTCCTTCGACTCACCCGCGTCTTCGCCAGCGAAGACACGGAATCGCTCAAAATGACAAACCTTAGGAAGACAGCTTTTCGCGCTCTGTGTCCCGCTTCTTGCTGTAGCGAACCGCCATACCCGCCCCCAAAGTCATGAAAGCTACCGGCGGGAGCAGCAGAACCAGCACGCCGCGGCTGATGGCATTCTGTCCTTCTTTACTTGTTCCTTTAGCGCTGCTGTAACACATAGCGCAGCCCTGGCTGAAGGCCGGCAGTGCCCACAACATCAGCAAGATCGCGAGTGCGGCGAGGCGCAACTTCATTTCACTCCTACTCCCAGATGCAGGATCCGGTATGCGTCGGGCAGGAAGACCAGCATCATGGCCAGGCAAAATACCAGCGAGCTCATGGTAACCCACTTCATGGCCGAGATCTCAAACTTCAGGTGCATGAAGTAGCCGATGATCAGTCCGGCCTTCAAAAGGGACAGGCCCATCAGGATCGACAGCATCCGGACCAGTTCCATGTTCTGGTAGGCCAGCCAGACCTCGATGCCGGTCATGATCAGCAGTGCGGCCCAGACCCACAGGAACTGTCCTTTGGCATGATGCCGTTGATTTTCAGCCACCTGCTGCTCCAACGCTAACTGGGTTGCGTCCATCATTTGAAGTAGAGCTCCTCAAAAGTTTTGACTACGTTCTTCCGCTAAACAATTCTTGTGGACATCAGGTACACCAGCGGGAAAATGAACATCCAGACCAGATCTACGAAGTGCCAGTAGAGGCCGGCGACCTCGACGTCGGAGGCGTCGTAAACCTTGGGCTTCAACCACAGGATGATCGAGATCACCACGGCCGCCACCAGCAACACATGTGCGCCGTAATGGAACGGGCTATAGGCGGGCGTGCCGAGCCAGGCTACAAGCCACAATCCCAGCAGAATCGGAATAAACCATTTGCGCAAGGCAACGACGCCGAGGTAGACCACACCCAGCGTTACGTGCAGCATGTGCATTCCAGTCAGGCCGAAGAAAGTTGCGGCAAACTGGGGCACGTTTTTCGTAACGTTCACAAATTCGGGGTTTCCTGCTTCGCCCGGAGGGACGGGAAACACAGGCAGAGTCAAACCTTCCGCGATCAGGTTCGTCCACTCGCGTCCGTGAAGAATAACGAATCCCAGACCACAGGCCATGGTGGCGAACAACCAGAGGCGCTGCGCCTTCTGATTTCCCATCACGGCTGAACGGACCGCAAACACCATGGTCAGCGAACTGGTGAGCAGGAACGCGGTCATGAACGTGGCGTTCCGGATGCTCTCGGAATGAAACGGCGTCGGCCAGTTCGGGATGGAGATGCGCCCGTAGGTATAGGCGTACAACAGGGCTCCGAAGGTCAGCGAATCGGAGAGCAGGAACAGCCACATCCCGATCTTCTTGGAATAGGTGCCAAACAGGGAAGGCTCGTAAACGCCTGGCACCTGCTGCAACGCGACATCAGACATGTGTCGATCTCCCAGACTCTTTATGTACCCCGGCTAAAACCGCTTTGAAATTCTGCCTTCAAGGCCGCGGAAACTCTGCTCCACCCAAAACCCAACTCACCCAAACCCAGTTTCACCCAATACCTGTAACCGAAACCACGGGTGGAGCAGGCCTTCAGGCCTGCATTCAAGCCACCTATCGCAAGGCTTCAGCCCCTGAGGTGCCTCAACTGAACCCTGCTAGTCCCAACATCTAGCGCACAAACTCCAGCAACGCAAAAATGTAAAGCCACACCAAAGCCATGAAGTGCCAGTACCATGCCGTCACATCGACCACAATGCGGCGATCTTCCACCGGCTTGTGGCGCAAAGCAGTCGCGCCTGCGTAAAGCAACACCAGCAGACCTCCCGCCAGGTGAAGGGCGTGGGCGCCGGTTAGCACATAGATCATGGAACTGCTCGGACTTGTAGCCAGATAGAATCCGCGGTTGCCCAGCTCCTGCCAGGCCATCCATTGGCCGGTCAGGAAGGCCAGCCCCAGGGCGACCGTCGCTCCCAGCCAGGGAAAATTGTGTTCCTTCCCAATCGAAACTCCCGGGATGGAGCGAACAGGCGCCAAAGCGGCCTGCCGCGTAATCTGGCGGCGCGCCAGTTCAACGGTAATGCTGCTCAGGAGCAACAGCAGCGTGTTTATCAATAACAGGGTCGTGGGAAGACTGACTTGCAGCCAATCGTGGACATACCCGCCGGTGCGATCGTCCAGTGTCGGCAGGCCACGGCGCATGATGTAAACGCTGGTGAACGACACGAACAGCATGGTGCTGGCCACCAGGCCGACGATCAGGCCCAGCCGGGTTCGGCGCAGGCGCTCGCCGTGGTTCGAGAAACCATCGCCACCACGATCACCCCCACCGCCACCGGGAACCGGGGGCCGCGTCCCGCCGCTTCCGCGGCCGGTTTTGGGATCCTTGATGCCCGTATCGTTGATCGTGACTGTTGAACTGTAGGTGGCCATATCTGGAACGTGCGGCCGCGGGCGACTCGCCCGCGGGTTTTTTAGTGCGTCGGATATGTCGCCGGGTCGGTCTGCATTACGTAATCTTTCGGCGCTCCCGGAACGCTGTACTCATACGGTCCGTGATAGACCACCGGAGTCTTTCCGCCAAAATTGTCGTGCGGCGGCGGCGTGCTCGTCGACCATTCCAGCGTGGTTGCTTCCCACGGATTATCGTTCGCCTTCGGACCCTTGAACATGCTCCAGAAAAGATTGATCACAAAAATGAACTGCGCGGTGATGGTGATAATCGCCGCATAGGTAATGAAACGGTTCAGCGGCATCAGATGTTGCAGGTAAGCCAGTTCAGTGAACTGGGAATAACGCCGAGGCTGCGCCGCCATGCCCAGATAGTGCATCGGCATGAAGATCGCGTAGGTTCCCGCCAGCGTGATGAAGAAGTGCACCCGGCCCCAGGTCTCGTTCATCATGCGGCCGAACATCTTGGGAAACCAGTAATAGGTCCCGGCGAACATGCCGAAGATCGCGGCCACTCCCATGATCAGGTGGAAGTGTCCGACGACAAATGCTGTGTCATGCAAGGGAATGTCCAACACCGGCTGCGCCAGGAAGGGGCCGCTCAGTCCGCCAGAGACGAACAGAGAAACGAAGCCGATGGCGTACAGCATGGGCGTCTGAAAGCGCACGCGCCCTCCGCGAATCGTCCCCAGCCAGTTAAAAGTCTTGATGGCCGACGGTACGCCGATGGCCATGGTCATGATGCGAAAAGGCAAAAGCCGAGTACGGGCTCATGCCGCTCATGAACATGTGATGGCCCCAGACCATGAAACCCAGGAAGCCGATGCCCATAATGGCGTAGACCATCGCCTTGTATCCGAAGATGGGCTTGCGGGAAAATGTCGAGAGTAACTGCGAAGCCACGCCCATGCCGGGCAGAATCGCGATGTAGACTTCAGGGTGCCCGAAGAACCAGAACAGGTGTTGCCAGAGCAGCGGCGAGCCGCCCTTGTGTCCCATGATCTGGCCGTTTACAACCACCAGTGGGACGTAGAAGCTGGTGCCGAGATTGCGATCCAGCAGCAATAGAATTCCGGCCGAAAGCAGCACGCCGAAAGCCAGCAATCCGAGGATGGCGGTGATGAACCACGACCAGACTGTGAGCGGCATGCGCATCATGGTCATGCCCTTGGCCCGCAGGTCCAGAACGGTGGTAATGAAGTTCAACGCGCCCATCAGCGACGCCACACAGAAGATCGCGATGCTGGTGATCCACAAATCCGCGCCCAGTTGTTCACCCGGACCGGCGCTGGGCAGCGCGCTCAGCGGAGCGTAGCCGGTCCAGCCATGCAGGGGAGCGCCTCCGGTGACGAAGAAGGCGGCCAGAATCACCATGAAGGCAATGAATGTCGTCCAGAACGAAAGCATGTTCAGGACAGGGAACGCCATGTCCGGCGCGCCAATCTGGATGGGTAGAAAGTAGTTTCCGAATCCGCCCTGGGGCGCCGTGGTCAGCACGAAAAAGACCATGATGGTGCCATGCATGGTCAGCAGGCTGAGGTAGGTCTCCGGTTTGATTTCGCCGAGAAAGGGCAGATTCGCCGTCGGCCAAATCATGTGGATGCGCATCAGCAGCGACAGGAACATGCCGACGAACACCGCCGATAGCGCCAGAAAATAGTACTGCAACCCGATGACTTTGTGATCCAGGCTGAAGACGTATTTGCGAATGAAGCTGGTCGGGGCCGCGTGAGCATGAATCGCGTGGGCATCCTGGCCGTGAGCGTCGTTGTCGTGTGCACCCTGGGCTACCATTATTGTTTGTCCGCCTCCCGCGCGGCCAGCCACTTGTCAAAGTCGTCCTGGCTGACAACATGCAGCATGCCGTGCATTTTGTAATGGCCGAGACCGCAAAGTTCGGCGCAGGCAATCTCATACTCTCCGACCTCGGTCGGTGTGAAGTGCATGTGGATCTCGAGGCCGGGGACCGCATCCTGCTTGAAGCGCATATTCGGAACAAAGAAGCTGTGGATCACATCCACCGCTCGCAGTCGCAAATCCACCTGGCGATTGACCGGCAGGTACATGGTGCCGGTGACCACGTCGTCTTTCGCGGCCGGGTCGGAGGTATCAAGGCCGACCGCAGATTCGTTGCCGGCGGAAGGATCCATCAGTTTCGGACTGGTAGCGCCAAACTTGCCATCTGCACCCGGATAGCGGAAGTACCAGGCGAACTGCATGCCGGTCACCTCTACCGGGACTGAGCCGGGATCAGCCGGCGCGAAACGCTCACGGGCCCAGACGTTGCTTCCCATAAGGTTCAAGCCGACGAAGAGAACCGCGGTCAGTACCGTCCAGAGAACCTCGAGTTTCGTGTTGCCGTGCGAATACTCAACCTTTTTCGCTTCAGGCCGTTCGCGATATTGCCAGACGAACCACCCCAGGGCACCCTGAGCAGCCACAAATATGATGCCCATCAGAACCAGAGTCAGGCTGAATTGACTGTCGATAAATGCGGCAGCTGTGGAGGCCCCATGAGGCCACCACGTCTTCGCTACAAAAAAGTAGGTGCTAAAGAAGGTAATCAGCCAGATGATCGCGAGGAGTGCCAGGCCCATTTACCAGACCTCCTAAAGGTCATGGATTCGGACAGCGATTTGGACAAATCGAAAATAGTTCTGCGGATCGGCGGAAGTCTATCACAGCTTTACGTGATGAAGGCAAGCCTTCGCGCGAAAAGAAATTCGTGTGCAACATTAACAAAGAAGGCAGTTGCTGGGCGCCCACATTTCTACACACGTAGGGGCGGACGCCTCGTCCGCCCAGCGGAGCGAAGCTCCGCAGCGCTTCGCAGCCGTTATAGAATTCCCGCCTATGCCGACGAAAGCCCAAGGCCGCAATCCCGCTGTTCGCCAGAAAAAGAATCTCTGTTTCGCCTGCGGGCCGGACAACGCCTCAGGCATGCACCTGAAATTCACTTTCGACAAGCAGCGTCAGACGTTTGTATCTCGCTTCCGGCTGCACGATCGCTACACCGGTCCTCCAGGACATTGCCACGGCGGCATCATCGCCACCATCCTCGATGAAGCCATGGGGAAAGTGAATAAGCTGCACGACGTAATCGCCTTGACTTCCCAAATGACGATCGACTACTTGCGGCCGGTGCCGCTTAACAAACCTCTCCGCGTCGAATCCCGCGAAGTCAACGTGCGCGGACGGAAACATGTGAACATGGGCGAGATCGTGAATCAGAAAGGAGAAGTGCTGGCACGAGGCCAGGCACTGTTCATCGCCATCGATCCGAAACGTTTTGAGCAGTTCGTCAGGTAAATGTGGGCGTGGGCGCCCTTCCCATGTAGCGGAGCAAAGCTCCGCAGGAGTTCAGTTTTACGGCCTAAATCGACCCTTTTGACATGTTGGATTCGAAGGGTAGGCTGGGATGAGATAATGAGGGTTGGCAACCGGCGAGCTACGCTCGCCCGCCCGGACGAGGGCGTCCGGGTCTATGCTGTAACAGCAGAGGGAGAACCGTTATGTCCCAGAGCAATGGAAACGCGAGCAGTTTGCGTCTAAAGACCGGCCTGGCTGAAATGCTCAAGGGCGGCGTCATCATGGACGTCACCAACGCCGAACAGGCTGTGATTGCCGAGAAAGCGGGCGCAGTATCGGTGATGGCGCTGGAGCGCGTTCCGGCGCAGATCCGCGCCGAGGGCGGGGTCGCCCGCATGGCCTCTCCGAAGAAGATTCGCGAGATCATGGCTGCCGTCTCAATCCCTGTGATGGCCAAATGCCGCATCGGTCATTTTGCCGAAGCCCAGATTCTTCAGGAACTCGGTGTGGACTACATCGACGAGTCAGAAGTACTCACCCCGGCGGACGAAGCCCATCATGTCGACAAGCACGCTTTCACCGTTCCATTCGTGTGCGGCGCGCGTAACCTGGGCGAAGCCCTGCGGCGCATCGCCGAGGGCGCAGCCATGATCCGTACCAAGGGGGAGGCCGGTACAGGCGATGTGGTCCACGCCGTCAAGCATATGCGGCAGATCGTGCAGGAGATGAGGATTCTCACGGTGCTGGGCGAAGAAGAACTCTACGCCAAAGCTAAAGAGCATCAGGCACCCTACGAACTGATTCGCATGGTCGCCAAGACCGGGAAACTGCCGGTGCCGAACTTCTCCGCCGGCGGAATCGCCACTCCAGCCGACGCTTCACTGGTCATGCAACTCGGAGCGGAATCGGTATTTGTCGGTTCCGGCATCTTCATGCAGGATTCGACGACCTTTGCCGATCCCGACGAAGCACAGAAGCGTGCAAAAGCCATTGTGCTGGCCGCCACCCATTTCAATGATCCTAAAGTATTGCTTGAGGTGAGCGAAGACCTGGTCGGCGCCATGAAGGGTTTCGCTGTGTCAAGCCTGGACGCAGCCCAAATGCTGCAGACACGAGGCTGGTAGAGCATCCACCTTTGATCCTGCGGGTGCCCCGTTCAAGCTACGCTTGGGCGGGGATTTTTTCGAGGGGAGGTAGGATGTCATCCCGGCAGCCTGGCGGGACGCCAGCCCTACAAATACCCCGCAAAAGGAATCAGAATGAAAGTTGGCGTACTGGCGCTACAGGGCGATTTCGATGCGCACCGGCGCCGCCTGGAGGACCTCGGGGCGGAAGTCGTGCTGGTAAAAAAGCCCGAGCAGCTCGACGGCATTGACGGCCTGGTGATTCCGGGCGGCGAGTCCGGTACGTTCCTCAAGTTGCTCGGCGAGGCGGGGTTTGACAAGCTCAAGCAATTCGCCCTTTCCAAGCCGACATTCGGGACCTGCGCAGGAGCGATCCTGCTGGCGAAAGAAGTCGAGAATCCTCAGCAGGCGGGACTCGGGGCGCTTGATATTGGCATCCGCCGCAACGCTTACGGCCGACAAGTCGATAGTTCCATCCGCGAAGGCAAGCTGGGCGAATCCCCGATTGAAATGGTGTTTATCCGCGCGCCCAAGATCGGACGTATTGGGTCCGGCGTGGAAGTGATCGCTACCGAGGGAAACGATCCCGTGGCTGTCCGCCAGGGAACGGCGATGGCAGCGACCTTTCATCCTGAGCTTTCCGCTGATACACGGGTGCACAAGGCGTTTCTTGATCTGGTCAGAACAAATCTTGTGGACGAGACGAGAGGGCTTTTTTCCGGAACTCCCTCTCTTTGCGAAGAGCTCAAAGCACAACGACGCCAAGACCGTGAACGTTAGCGAGGGGGCTCCCGTCCAAGAGCAACGCGAACATTCGCTTGGCTGCCACCTTTCTGCGGCTATCCCCGGGTGGCCTCAACAGTTGAATCTCTCTCCCGTTGACGGCACCGCTCTGTCGCGTTACCCAATTTGCACGGGTGAGGCATCCGTCGGAGCTCATCGTGGACCGCATCCTCGGGCCTCGCCCGATCGCATTCCTTTCTGCAACTAGCCCGTCGGAATAAGAAGTTTCTAAAATAGTGGGCCACTGAGCCCGTTTGCGGGATGTTGACTCAACGACGGCGCCGAGGATACTTTGCTTCCGTGAGGTAGTAGTGATCGCGGACCATCCGTGTAGCGCCGGTCACCCTGGGCGACGGCCTGCACCTGTTCGGTGATTCCGCAACCGAACAGAAATGGCATTTGAAGAACGTAATCGGATACAAAAACGGCTACGTTGGCGTATCGTACAGCCGCCAACCAACTCCCGGCCTGTAAGCGGATTAGTTCAGATAACGTCGGACTGAACGGTATGTCATGCCGTTGCACCGAAGCGTACCGACACCAGTTTCGAAACTCCCGGCTCCTGCATGGTCACCCCATAAAGTACGGGCGCGATGCTCATGGTCTTCTTGCTGTGGGTGATGAGCACGAATTGGGTCTGAAGGCTCATCTCTTTCACCAGTTCGGTGAAGCGGCCGATGTTGGCTTCGTCGAGCGGAGCGTCGACTTCGTCGAGAATGCAAAACGGGCTCGGCTGGTACTGAAAGATCCCGACCAACAGCGCGAGCGCGGTCATCGCCTTCTCGCCGCCGGAGAGCAGCAGCACGTTTTGCAGTTTCTTTCCCGGAGGCGAAGCTACTACGTCAATGCCGCTTTCCGCGCTGTTTTCTTCGTCGGTCAATCGCATGAAGCCTTGTCCGCCGCCGAAGAGTTTGCGGAAGGTGGCCTGAAAGTTTTCGTTAATCTTGTGGAAGGCCTCTTCAAACTTCTGGCGTGAGAAAGCATCGATCTCTTTGATCGTCGCCTGCGTATTCTCGATCGAGTCGTAGAGATCTTTTCTCTGAGTTTCGAGAAAGCCATGGCGTTCGGCGGTTTCCTTGTACTCCTCGAGCGCCATCATGTTGACTGGGCCCATAGCATCGAGGCGTGTGCGCATGTCGCGGTAGATCTGATCTTCGAGCGTGAGTTGCTCGCCGCTTACCATTGCTATCGCGGTGTCCGCCATCAATTCATCACGCTGCACGCCCAGGTCGTTCAGGCAGGTCTCGGCCATGTACTGCGCATCGGATTGCAACTTGGCCGACGAGGCGGAAAGCTCGGAGCGGCGGTCGCGGGATTGCTCAAGCAACTGGCGGGCCTGGTGCAATGCCTGATCGATTTCAACCAGCCGGGCGCGCACCTGTTCCGATTCGACTTGCAGCAGGCTGTCTCGCGTTTCGCAGGCATTGCGCTCCGCATCGAAATCCACCAACCGGACGGCAATCCCCTGATTCTGGGTCTCGCGCTCCAGCTTTTCGACCGCCGACGATTCGATCTGCACGCGGAGAGAAGCCACGCGTTCAATCATCTCGGTAACCAGTAGTTCGATGCGCTCAAGGCCGGCAGTCGCGCTGCGATGGCGCTCTTCGAGGGTCGCAACCCGAGCCAGCCGTTGCGAAGCGGTTTGTGCCGCCTGATCGCGCCGATCTCGCAGACTCGATAATTGTTCGTGGCTTGCGGCGGCAAGATGTTCAAGCTCAACGCGTTTCTGTTCGGCGCCCGCGATCTTCATCTGCAACTGTTCGAGCAGCGATCCCTTTTCAGTGCGCTCAGCTTCCAGCCGATGCAGTTCCTGACGCGATGTCTGGAGGCGTTCACTGACTCGAGAGAATTCCGACTCCAGTTGCTGCAGCAGATGGCCGGAAGTCATGGCCAGCTTTTCCCCGTCCCGCTTTTCGCCTTCGAGGCGATCGAGCAGGGAAGTCAGCTCCTTGATTTCGCGGCCCAGAGTCAGCACGCGCATTTCTTCATTGCGGAGGGCCAGTTCCAGTTCGCCGACCTGGCGCAGGACATCGCGCAACTCGCGCTTCATGGAGAGTGGGCCTTCCGCGCGCTGCTTGCCGCCCGTGACGGTCACGTTGTGGAAACATTCGCCGGACTGGGAGAGAAAGAACGCGTCAGGATTTTCCAGCGCCAGTTCGCGGGCGAAAGTAGGATCGGGAACGATGTAGCCATCGCGTAATTTGGGCAGGATCACTTCGAGCGATCGGCCAAATCCGTTGAGCACGCGAATCGCATTTTTCAACGGGACGATAGGCCGCTCCGGCGTCACCTGATGAGCGTTCTGGTCGACGACAAAAGAGAACTTGGCTTGCGAATCCTCGGGATGCACCAGGAAGGTAGCGCGCCCGTCGACGTCCGTGCGGAGCAGACGCAAACCTTCGTCGGCGGCGTCCCAGGATTTCACCACGATGTAGTTGAGTTCGTCGCGCAGAAAGTCTTCCACTACACCTTCGTATCGGGTTTCTACTTCGAGGAAGTCGGCGAGTACGCCGGCCGGAGCCATTCCGCCCTGCATCACCCCCGATTGAAAGAGGCGGCGCACTGATTCAGTGGAATATCCGTGTTCGGCGATCACGGCTTCCAGTGATCCCTTCTTGCCGATGGCCGACGCGTACTCGGCGCGCAGGCTGTCCAGGTGGTTCTTGGCCTCGGACTCCAGATGGCGGCGATTGTCCAGTGTCTGCCTCGTCTGGATCAGTTCCTCGCTAAGCGCCGCCACCCGCTGCGACACGGTTTCAAATTCCAGACCGAGCTGGCCCCGCTGTCCGCCAAAAGCTTCCATCTGAGAATTGGCGGCAGCCATTTCAGATTGCAGGCGTTGGGCTTCGCGATCCACGCCCGCCAGCCGCTCTTCGACCTGGGTGTGCTGATTACGCAAGGTTGACGCGGCCGCAACCGCTTCGACGATCATGATGCGCGATTGTTCCTGCTGATGTTCCAGTTCGGCCAAGGCCGCGGCGGCGGTGGTGGCCTCCAGTTGGCTCTGGCCCAACTCCTGTTGCGCCGCGGCGAGATCTCCTGCTGCCGAATCCAGAATGCGGCGGTTGGCGTCGCGCTCCGCCGCCAATGCCGCCAATCGCTGCTGCGCCTGCGCCAATTCTGCTTCGGATGATTGAGTACGCGCCACCAGTTCCGCACAGCGCTCTTCATTATGGCGACGCTGGGCCAGTGCGCGGTCTGATTCCAGTTTGAGCTGGCTCAGGCGCTCCCGGTTCTCACGCACTTCGGTCTCGATAGCATATCCGCGCTGGGTGCGCTCGGAGTGCTCGGCTTCGGATTGCTGTACGCCTTCAGCCTGCTGACGCATCTCTTCCGAGATGGCGGTCATCTGGAGGTCGAGGGCTGCACTCTCATGTTCCAGCTGAGCAAACTTGCTGGCCAATACCAGCCGCAGCTTCGCCCGCATTTCTTCGCGCAATTTTGCGTAGCGTTCGGCTTTGGAAGCCTGGCGCTTCAACGAATTCATCTGCCGCGTAACTTCCTCGAAAATGTCATTCACGCGGGCCAGATTAATCTTCGCGTCTTCCAGGCGGGCTTCCGCCAGCCGCTTCTTGGTCTTGAACTTGGTGATGCCGGCGGCCTCTTCGATGATGTTCCGGCGATCGGTGGGACGGCTGCTCAGGATCTGGCCAATGCGTCCCTGCTCAATGAGAGCGTAGGATTCCGGGCCCAGCCCGGTGCCCATGAAAAGTTCCTGAATATCGCGCAGGCGGCAAAGTTTTCCGTTCAGCAGGTATTCGCTCTCGCCGGTCCTGAACAGGCGGCGGTTGACGACAATTTCACCAGCCTTAAACTGTTGCCGGAACTGCCGGCGACGAATCTTTAAAACCACCTGAGGTCCAGTGACTGCGACACTGACATTGATAGGCACGACCTCGGCAGACGGAGCAGCGCCCTCGCCCATTTCGGCTAACGCACCACTCTCACCCTCGGGCGCGGCGACCACGCCTTCAATTTCTTCCACTCTCCCGGGACGCGCCTCTTCGGTCAGACGTTCTGTTTCTTCCGCAGCTTCGGCGCGAACTTCGGCTTCATCCCAATCCTCGACCGGACGCGGCATGTCATCCTGAATCTCGACTTCGGTGGGCTCGTGGGCATCCGCTCCGTCGTAGACTTCGGGATCAATCAACGTCAGCGATACTTCGGCCATGCCGGTCGGCTTGCGATCGCGCGTGCCCGCGAAGATGACGTCTTCCATGCGCGAACCGCGCAGGGTCTTGGCCGATTGCTCGCCCAGCACCCACGAGATGGCGTCCGCAATATTGGACTTGCCACAGCCGTTGGGGCCAATGATGGCGGCCACGCCCTCGCCGTGAAACTTGAGTTCAGTGCGATCGCAGAACGATTTGAAGCCGAGAATCTGGAGTCTTTTGAGTTTGAGCAACTTCTACTCCTTAGGTCGCCGAAGGTGGTTATGCTTGTGTGGTGATGCTCATGTGGCCGCGGGCGGCCCGCCCGCGTGCCTGCGTCTCCTGTATCGCCGTCATGAGGACGAATGCAAGGAACATGAAAACATCTTCAGCCCGGTTGATTAATTGGATTCTCCCAATACATCGCTCTAGTGAGCGCCTGCCAGGCTGGAATCGGCGAGGCACAAATTAGAGTTACTGTAACGGCCAAATCGTCCCGGGGTCAAGTACGAAAACACTATATCTGGTATGGCCTTACGCCTGACCGCGCCAGATTGAACACACAATGCAGCAACGGGCCGGAAATTGAGTGGGGACTGACGAAGGAGGGGAGAATCGCGAGAGCCAGACCAAGGTACCGCAAGCCGCCGCCAAAGACAACCGTTAGTACTGAGTTTAAGCAATAAGCACGGAACTCATGGGCGGGCAAGAACGCGACCCGCCAACCGACGGGACGCTCGCGCCAATGGCTCAGTCAAGAAGGCCTTGACCTACGCAGTGCAACCAGCCCACAATCCATCTGCTAAGAAACGCATTGCCAGTGAAAGCAGGTCGATCATGAGCCTCAAACAGGGAGATCTCGCGTTGCTCCAGCATCCGGTGTCGCAGGAACTCCTGCAATCAAAGATTCCAGCCCGGCTCGCTTATATCTGGACAGACGGCACGCCCAGAGTTATTCCCATCTGGTTTCATTGGAACGGACGCGAGATCGTAATGGGGACGCCGCCCAAAGCGCCGAAGTTGAAAGCCCTTGCCGTGAATAAAAAAGTGTCGTTGACCATCGACGACAATAGCTTTCCCAATAAAGTGCTATTGATTCGCGGCACGGCGCGCCTGGAACCGGTAGATGGAATTGTTCCCGAATATAGCGCGGCCGCCGAACGTTATTTCGAACCCGAACAGGCGCAGGCCTGGTTGAACCAACTCCGCACGCTCATTTCGTCCATGGTGCGTATCACCATCGCGCCGGAATGGGTCGGGCTGCTGGACTTCAAGACGCGTTTTCCCAGTGCAATATCGTCCTGACGGAACCTTCTGCAAAAATTAGCCGAGCTTCGCTCGGGACGGACGGTCAGAAACCACATTCCATACGTTTGCCGCCGACGACTACTGCCCTAGTTTTTCGAAGAACAGGCAGATCGATTCGATTCCGCGATAGAAATTCGGGATATGGAACTTTTCGTTGGGCGCGTGCAGATTGTCGTCGGGCAGACCGAAGCCCATCATCACCGACGGGATCTTCAACACGTCCTGGAAGTCGGTGACGATGGGGATCGAACCGCCAGATCGGATGAATACCGTTTCCTTCTTGAACACGTCGTGCAGGGCTTCGGTGGCGGCCTTGATGTAGCGGTTGTCGGTGCCGACCACGCAAGCCGGACCTTTACTCCAGACCTTGATGCGGGTCTCAATGCCTTTCGGCGTCAGCTTCTTCACGTAGTTCTTGTACCGTTTGAGAATGTCATCCGGATCCTGATTCGGCACCAGGCGCATGGAAACTTTTGCCGACGCTTTCGCCGGGATCACCGTCTTGGCGCCCGGTGCGACGAATCCGCCGGGCATGCCGTGGACCTCAAGCGTGGGGCGCGCCCAGGTGCGATAGAGAACTGAATAGCCTGGCTCTCCCGTCAGAACCGTCGAACCAACCTCCGTCTTCCGATAGTGCTCTTCGTTGAATGGCAGACGCTTCCACGCCTTCAGTTCATCTTTACTTGGAGCTTTCACTTTCTGATAGAAGCCCGGGATCAGAACCCTGCCCCTGGCGTCTTTCAGCTTGCTGATGATTTCAATCAGGCCGAAGAACGGGTTGGGCGCCGCGCCGCCGTACATTCCGGAATGCAGATCGGTCTTCGATCCCACAGCTTCAATTTCGGTATAAACCAGGCCACGCAGTCCTACGCAGAGTGTCGGAAGATTTGGCGCGAAGAGCTCGGTATCGCAGACCAGCGCGAAGTCGGCTTTCAGTTTCGCTTTCTCTTTTCGCACATATGCGGCGATCGACTCGCCGCCCACTTCTTCTTCGCCTTCGACCAGGAACTTCACATTCAGCGGCAGCTTGCCGTTGTGTCCCTGCATAAGGGCTTCGATCGCTTTGACCTCCATCCAGAGCTGACCTTTGTCGTCGACCGCGCCGCGAGCGTAGATGTTGTTGTTGCGCTCGGTGGGCTCGAAGGGCGGCGTCGTCCATTCGTCGAGGGGATCGGGCGGCTGCACATCGTAGTGCGCGTAACAAAGTACCGTCGGCTTGCCCGGAGCGTGCAACCAGTCGGCATAGAGCAGCGGATGGCCCTTAGTGGGAATGACTTCGACGTGTTCCAGTCCGATGCGTCGAAGGTCCGCGGCGACAAATTCAGCGGCTTTCTGGACGTCCGCCTTGTGCTCCGTGAGCGTGCTGATGCTGGGGATACGCAGTAGATCTTTCAGTTCGTTCAGGAAACGCTGCTGATTGCCGCGGGCGTACTCGACTGCGGGAGAGGCCATGGGTGCTGCCTTTCTGTTAGTAGAACGCTAAGTATAACGGACGAGGTCGATGTGGGCGCGAGCGTCCCGCTCGTGCGAAGTCATTCGTGGCGCTGCCGCACGAGCGAGACGCTCGCGCCCACATTTTAAAAACGCATCGGCGAAAAGGCTGCGAGCTCATACTCCGGCTTCTCACCGCTGATGACCTGCGCCATCACGTGCGCCGTGATTGGCGTGAGCAGAATTCCATCGCGAAAGTGGCCGGTCGCGACAAAATAACCTGCCGTTGCCGTGGCCCCCAGAATCGGCAAATTATCGGGAGTGCCGGGCCGCAGGCCGGCCCAGGCCTCCAGCATACGGGCATTGGCCAAAGCTGGAGCCAGATGAATCGCGGCCCGATGCATGCGCTGGATTGTAGCGGGGTCCGTCCGTTTATCGTATCCCGCTTCTTCGACTGTCGCTCCCACGAGAATGCGTCCGTCGCTGCGCGGCACCAGATAGATTTCGGGGGCGCGAATGACGTGGCGCAGCAAGTCGCGAGATTCGGCGGCGAGGCATAGCATCTGTCCCTTGACCGGGCGGGTGGGGAACGAATGCGGTGCCAACTGACCCGACCACGCTCCTGCGCAATTCACCACGATCGACGCCGGGTAGTTTGTCCTTTCCGTCGCGACGTCCGTGACCTTTCCGTTGCTTTGTAAGATCCCGGTGGCAGACGTGCCAGAGGAAATGTCGACGCCACGATGACTGGCAGCTTTCAGTGCGGCCGCGGTGAGTGCGCGCGGGTCCACGCTGCGTTCTTTTAAGAACACCCCCGGCAGATTTGTCGGGCCGAGTGCCGGCTCGAGTTCGGCCAGCGGGAGGGGAAGCGGGCAGTCATCCAGCAGGCCGGAATGCTCGCGTTGAGTTTCCGGAGTCGCGAAAAAAATCGTACCTTGATCGCGCAGATCGACATTGACGCCGGATTCGTCCTGCAGTTCATGAACGAATTCCGGATACATGCGAGCGCTGGCGCTGGCCAGGGCTTGCAATGCGGGCGGCATTTCGAGCGGGAAGTCAGCCAGCATGCCGGCGGCAGCGTGGGACGCCTCTCGGCCAGGCTCTCCGCGTTCGACGATCAGGACCGACGCGCCGCGCTTGCGAAGAGCAATCGAAAGCGAGAGGCCGATGATCCCACCACCGATGATGATGACGTCCCAGGTCTTCACGACTCGATTGTAAAGCAGAGTACAGAACTGCCCGGATTCATCGTCAAGAAGAAAACCTGGCGAACGAAGTGTGTCGGTTTACGAAGATCTTTAACCACGAAGGACACGAAGGTTCACGAAGGAATCCCTCGAAGGAAGTCCTTCGTGTCCTTCGTGGTTAATGCTTTTGAGTACTAAAGCTTGGCCAGGTAATCCAGAATTTCAGGTGTGCCCCAGTCAATGGCTCCGATGAACTTGCGCCGCAGCACTCCCTGGCGGTCGATGACGTAGGTCTCTGGAAATTTGAAGGTCCCATAAAGATTATTACTTTTCTGATCGGGATCGCGGACCGTGAGCAGATCCACATTGTGCTCTTTAAGGAAGGCCTGGTACGCGCCCTGGTCGGCGTCGACGCTGATCGCCACGACCTCGACGCCCTTGGCTTTCATCTTCTGCTGCATCTGAACCAGAGACGGCATTTCCTCGAGACAGGGCGGGCACCAGGTGGCCCAGAAATTCAGCACCACTATTTTGCCGCGGAATTCGTCGAGAGTGACCTTGCGATCGGTATCCTGAACGCTGAAGCCGGGAGCGGTCGTTCCGATATTTGGGGGCCGGCTGCCGCCGTAACAACCTGCAAGCGTCAGCAGGGCCAGAATGCCGGGGAGAACCGAAGCACGTCGCACAAAGTTATAATACCTAATTCGGCCTGCGGTGACGCTAGTGACGGCGGGAACACTGTGGCAGTAACACTGATGGTAGAAACAACCACGCTCGCGAGCAGGCCAACCGTGTCGGTCATCGTGCCGGCTCGTAACGAAGAGGCTTGCCTGGGCGCCTGTCTGCAATCGCTCACGGCGCAGGACGGCGTGAGTTTCGAAATCATCGTGGTCGACGACGATTCGACCGATCGGACTCGAGAGATTGCCCAGTCGTTTCCTTCAGTGCGAATCGTTAACGCCGCCCCACCGCCTTCCGGTTGGACGGGAAAGAACAACGCCATGTACGCCGGACAGGGCGTCGCTCGCGGCGAGTGGCTGTTGTTCACCGATGCCGACACCGTGCATAAGCCGGCATCATTAGCCCGCGCGGTCGAGGAAGCCCGACAATGCGGAGCCGCCCTGCTTTCCTATTCTCCAGAGCAGGAAGTCCACGGATTCTGGGAAAAGGCAGTGATGCCGGTGATTTTTGCCGAGCTGGCTGCGACCTTTCGGCCTGCGCTGGTCAGCGATCCGAAATCGGCTGCCGCCGCGGCAAACGGACAATATATCCTGATCGCGCGCGAAGCCTACGACGCCGTCGGCGGACACGCTGCCGTGAGCGGCAATCTGCTGGAAGATGTAGCGTTGGCCAAGGTTGTCAAAGCTTCCGGCCGCAGGATTTTCTTCCGCTTCGGCGGCGACGCCGTTCGCACCCGGATGTATCGCAGCTTTGCCCAACTTCGCGAGGGCTGGACCAAGAACCTGGCGCTGCTTTTTCCCGCGCCGGTCCGCCTGGCACTTCTCAGATTTTCGGAATTTTTGCTGATCACGGGCGGCATTCTGGCATCCGTCGCAGCGTTGCTGCGAGGACACATCAAGCCAGCGGTTGTGGCGGCGGTTTTGGCGGTTACGATCTACGGTTTGCTTCTGAAGCGAATTCGGAAGGCGCATTTTTCCTGGCAGGCAAACTTCCTGTCGCTCGCGGGCCTCCCCCTCTTTGCGTATCTTTTACTACGCTCCAGACTCTCTTACAGGCAGGGAAGAGTGAACTGGAAGGGACGGACCTACGGAGGCAGCACAAACCGTCCGCAGGCGGACGCACTCATCGTAAAGACGCAGCTTCCAGCCGGGCGCAGTTCGGCATAAAGGCACAGGCATGGTCTATCTCACTCGTAAAGCCGAATTCGCTGCGTCGCACTACTACCACAATCCGGATCTCAGTCCGGAGGAGAACCAGCGGATTTTCGGCAAATGCAACAACCCGAATGGCCACGGTCACAACTACACGCTCGAAGTCACGGTGAAAGGCGAAGTTGATCCGCGCTCCGGATTTGTGGTCGATCTGAAGCAATTGAAAGAAGTACTGAATCGCGAGGTACTCGACGCCATGGACCATCGCTTCCTGAACAAGGAAGTGCCGGAGTTCTCGACCCGGATTCCGACCACGGAGAATCTGGCCATCGCCGTCTGGCAGCGTCTGGTGTCGAAACTGGATAAAGCCAAACTGCATCGCGTCCGGGTATATGAAACGCCCAATCTTTTTGTCGATTTCTACGGTGAGGCATGAAAGCGCATCTTACTCGTCGCTATATGTTTTCGGCCTCGCACCGGCTGCACAGCGAAGCCATGTCCGACGCTGAGAATGCGGCCACATACGGCAAATGCAACAACCCGTTCGGCCACGGCCATAACTACTCGGTCGAAGTCACGGTCAGCGGGCAGGTGGATGAGGCGACGGGAATGGTCTGCAACCTGGTCGATCTCGACGGTTTCGTGAGGCGCGAAATCGTGGAGCATTTCGATCTTGAGAACCTGAACACAAAGGCAGAATTCGCCGAAGCGGTTCCAACGACGGAAAATCTTTGCACAGCGATCTACGATATTTTGCAGCGCGGCTTCACTCACGCTCATCTGGAAAAGGTGCGAATCGAAG
Organism: Terriglobia bacterium; assembly: GCA_963795245.1. Lineage (GTDB taxonomy): Bacteria > Acidobacteriota > Terriglobia > Terriglobales > Acidobacteriaceae > JAIQFF01. Next base: position 1,072,688 of record CAWCHA010000005.1, read on the forward strand.
AGACCATGATGAATTCCTTCGAGTACGCAGGAGAAAACAATTTGCTAATTGGGTAAACGGGGAATTGTGTAATCGAAACCCCTTCTTGCATGCCGAAAAGATCGCGTGATTTCCAATTACTCAATCACTCAGGTTCCAAACTAGTCAATGGGTCAATCAGGAGCAGTTCATGAATCCAGCCACTGAAGTACCGTCGGTGACCAGCGCTACCTTCGAAGAGTTGGTGCGCGAAATGATTGTCCGCATCGGGGAAGATCCCGACCGCGAAGGGTTGCTGCGCACGCCCGATCGCGTGCGCCGTTCCTGGGAATTTCTCGCGCGGGGCTACAAGGAAGATCCGGATACCATGCTCCGCAAGGCTTTGTTCACGGTCACGTATGACGACATGGTCATCGTCAAAGACATCGAGATGTTCAGCTTGTGCGAACATCACTTGCTGCCGTTCTTCGGGAAAGTCCACGTGGCTTATATTCCGAACGGAAAAGTGATCGGGTTGAGCAAGATCCCGCGCCTGATCGAAATCTTTTCCCGCCGCTTGCAGATTCAGGAACGGCTGACCACGCAGATCGCGGAAACCATCCAGAAGGCGATCGAGCCACAGGGTGTCGGCGTCGTGATCGAAGCGCGGCATCTCTGCATGATGATGCGCGGCGTCGAAAAGCAGCACTCGGCGGCGGTAACATCTTCCATGCTCGGATGCTTTCGCGACACGCAGGAAACGCGCACAGAATTTCTATCCCTTATTCGCAACCGGGCGAACGGAATTTAGGTGACGAACGCAACCACCAGCACCGCATCGCAACCTCGGGCGGGTGCGGCAATCCTGTGGGGAGGATTGTGGGCCGGAGTTTTGGATATCACCACGGCCTTCATCCGCTGGCGCAAGCCGTTCAGGATATTGCAAGGTATCTCCAGCGGAATCCTGGGACAGCAAGCTTTTCACGGTGGATGGGCAACCGCGACTCTGGGGATGGCGTTGCACTTCACCATCGCTTTTACAGCCGCCGCCGTTTACTACGCCGCGAGTCGCAAGTTGGTTTTCCTGAGGCGACGCGCCGTGGTTTGGGGTTTGTTTTACGGTATCGCGATCTACATGTTCATGACCTGGGTGGTTGTCCCGCTCTCCGCTTTTCCGAAAAACAAAACCCCGTTCTCAGCCACTGGTCTCGCCATCAGCCTCCTCACCCATATGTTCTGCGTAGGACTACCCATTGCTTTAGCCGTCCGCCGTTACGCAAACTAGAGCTTCAATGTTGAGGCGAGCCTTGGCTTCGCCAAGGTCTGACGTCCGGAGTCCGCCGCCTGCCCCTTCACCACGCCCCATAGCGGTAGCGCTGCGGACGCTCCGGAAATGCTTTGACCAGTACGATGCCGGCGAGAAAGCCTCCGACGTGCGCCCAGAACGCTACGCCGCCGCTGGTCTCGCTGTAGTTCGCAATGGATGTGGCCGCGCCGCTGACAAATTGCATCGCGAACCAGTAACCCAGCGTGACCCACGCCGGCAGATAGAACAGAAAGAAAATCGGAAACCAGATCAACACCTTGGCCCGCGGATACAACAGAAAGTACGCGCCGAGCACCCCGGCGATGGCTCCGCTGGCTCCGACGGTCGGCACCCGGGAGTGCGGGTTCAGGATCACCTGCGCCAACGCCGCTCCAAAACCACAGAGCAGGTAGAACACCAGATATTTAAAGTGTCCCAGATAGTCTTCGATGTTGTCTCCGAAGATCCAAAGGAACCACATGTTGCCGATCACGTGCATCCACGAGCCGTGGAGAAACATGGAAGTCAGAGTAGGAAGGAACGACGCCGCAAGTCCGGTTTCATGGGTTCCGGTGAAAACGCCAGTAATGTTCGAGGGAATCATGCCCAGTTGAAACAGCAGGACCTTGAAGCCGCGCGGACTAAGACTGGCCTCGAAAAGGAAGACGACGAGATTCAATCCGATCAGGAAGTACGTGACGTACGGTGTACTGAATCGGGGCTGGTCGTCGCGAACAGGGATCATGGGGAACCGGGTGATCTGCTAATTTGGTAATTGAGCAATTGGGTAATTGAGTAATTCTAAGGGCTGCCGGTTTTTGATCTCTTTCAATTCCCCGATTACTAAATTACCAAATTACTCAATCTCCTATGAATGGCGTACTCATTATCGATAAACCAGCGGGAATGACCTCGCACGATGTGGTCAACCGGGTTCGCCGCATTCTGCAACAGCCTTCGGTGGGACACCTGGGCACGCTCGATCCGCTGGCGACGGGTGTTCTCCCGCTGGTCACGGGAAATCTGACCCGCCTGGCCCAGTTTTACCAAGGGGCAGAGAAGACCTACGAGGGCGTGATCCGTTTCGGCTTCGCCACCGATACCTATGATTCTGATGGAGAGCCTCAAGGTCCTGCTCAAACGGTTGATGTATCGCTTGAACTGTTGCGAAGCCTTGCCGGCAGCTTTGTAGGCGTGATCGAACAGATGCCTCCGCCCTTTTCCGCCAAGAAGATCAAGGGCGTGCCGGCGTACAAATTGGCACGGAAACATCAGGCGGTCGAGCTCAAGTCAGTACAGGTCGAGATCAAAGAGTTCGAAATTCTGACAGCTGACGGCAACCTTGCCGGCTTTCGCGCCCGGGTGGCGTCCGGAACCTACGTCCGGTCGATTGCCCATGAAATCGGCCAGCAACTGGGCTGCGGAGCGCACCTGCAATCTCTGCGCCGGACCTGCCTGGGCGAGTTTGACCTGGGCGTTGCCCATACTCTGGAGGATCTGGAATCGGCCTGCAAGCTGGGGAAAACTGAAGGCCTGTTCATTCATCCCCGCCAGCTTCTGCCGGAGTTTCCGTGCGTGAGTGTCAACGAAGATGTTGCGGCGCTGATTCGCAATGGGCGAACGGTGAATTTGCCGGACCTTTCAAAGGCCCGGATGGTAAAGGTGTTTGTGGGGCAAAGGGAACTGATCGCTGTCGCGACGCGCATCGCCGGGACACTGTTCCATCCTAAGATTGTGCTGGTGCCGGAGTCAGTAACGCAATTGGCTTCGAAAAAGTAATGCCTTGGTCCCACACCGACCTCTCTGGGCTATTGTTCGACGATGGGCGAGCAGCATGGCTTCTGGACCGGCTTGGGCTCCATCAACTCAACCCTGGTGAAGTTCGGATCGTACATGTTGTACTGCCATTTGCCGTCGCGGCCAATTTGCGGCTTCTCTTTGCCTTTGTATCCCCGCTCGATTGCCAGCTTGTATCCACTTTGAATGCTGGGCACGCCCAGTGAAAGATGGTGCATCACTCCGAGTTCGTGCGAATCGGCATTCTTCACGTTGAGCATATATTCGAGCCAGTCGGTGCCGTCGGGGACGCGCATGGCTACCCAATCGGTGTCTGTGTCTTTCATGCCGCCTTGCCACTGTAGTTTGAAACCCAGGATATCCCGGTAGAAACGGTCTGCGGCCGCGCGATCTTTTACCACCACGCCTACGTGGATGATACGGGTGGAAATGCGAGTATCGGGAAGAAACTTGCCGAAGTTACGGCTGTGCAGTGAGCCCGGAACAAACTCGACGAACTCGACGTCGTGGCCATCGGGATCGTCGACGTTAAAGCCGCGGTTGCCGTCCTGCATCGGCTCGAGCTTGTCCGGCACCTTAACGCCCTTGCTGGCCAGATACGCTCTCATCTGCTCGGCATTGCTGGTTTCGAACGATATATGGGACAGGCGGTCCATCTTCGGGTCGGTCAGCTCGGGAAACACCTCGATGTACTGGTGGTCGTTGACCTTGAAATAGGTCAACAGCAGACCAGTGCCTTCGCCGGGTGCCTTATCGAGGCTGAAGGGCTCCTGGAATCCCAGAATGCCGGTATAGAACTTTCGGGCTGCGGCCAGGTCGTCAGTCTTCAAGCCGATATGGGCGACCCCCAGAATGGCGGGGCGGCTGACCGCGGCCGAGGTCTGGGCCACACCCGTACCGGACAAGAGCGGTGCAAGACAAATACACAAATTCAGGAGGACAAGGCGTCGAATCATGGATCGAAGATTCATGGTTCGAGATAGTGCGACTGAGGTGGCCTGGGTGTCAAGAATTGGGTCAAGAGCCAGGCTTTCGACCGCAGGATGACGACGGTACATAGTGTCCGATAACATATATTATGTCTACTACGATTGCCTGGCGCACTTGCATCTATTTCTCCTCCTCAAGTCTTCAGCCGGATCGCCGATAGGTCATTTGAGGCCAAGATGTCCCAAGCCATCGCTGTCGCGCCCGCCCTGGATCCCTTTTCCAATCGCCGTTGGCAGCGCTATAAGGTCAACGTTCCGATTCGGGTGATCGTTTCGCGCGCCATGAAAGCCTCTATTTTTGACGGCCGAGGTACCTCGCTGAGCGAGGGTGGGATGGCATTGTTCGCCGGTGCCGAATTGCGGCCCGGCGACCAGGTGGCGGTCGAATTCACCCCGCCATTCTCCACTCCTCCCATACGGGTCGATGCCAGGATCTGCAATCGCAGCGGCTACCATTATGGAGTCGAGTTTCTGGCCGTCGACAGCCGGCAAAGGGACAGCGTCGCCCTCCTTCGGATGCATCTGGCCAGTTTTGCCATTCTGGTCTGAAATAGCCCTTCAGGCCTTTGGAGCATCGGATTCGGGCTTCAGAATGGCCTGCAAGTCATCCTGGAAGCGGCGCAGGGTCTTCAACCTCTCCGGGGTGGCATCGACGATCTCCTGTTTGGCCTGGAACACCGGACGCCCCTCCTTTTGCGTAAGGACGCCGATAGCCTCGCCCAGGCGCCAGCCAGCCGTACCCAACATCTGAAGCCCCCCGATCGAAGGCACCAGTAAGGCAATGCAGTCGTCCCTTACTACACCCACACACTTGGGAAACCGGTCGAAAGTCTGGAGTTCGAATCCGGCCAGATAGATTTTCTGGAGTTGCTCGGCGGGATCAGGCATGAAGAGCTTTTAACTTTTAGCTCGTGGCTTTAGAGCCAAAGGCTAAACATCTACGAACAGGTTCACATCCTCGAGAACGAAAGCGCTCTTAGCCTCGGCACTTCAGTTTTCTCGCCAAGAGCTAATGGCTAAGAGCTGCTCTTACATTTTGTATCGTCCCAGGTCCTCGTCATTCAGGCCTTCGAGCCATTTACGGAGTTCTTCGCTGGTGACGCGGTCGGAGACGTTGGCTGCCAGTTTTGAGTTTTTCAGGACGTCGTCTTCGACGAAGATCGGGCAATCCACGCGCAATGCGAGCGCAAGGGCATCAGACGGCCGGGAATCGATGCTGATCACATTTCCCTGCCGCTCCATCCAGATGACCGCGTAAAACGTATCTTCCTTAAGTTCCGTGACGACTACTTTGTGCACCTGCGTATCCAGCCCGACCAGCACGTTCTTGATCAGATCGTGTGTCATGGGGCGCGGCGTGCTGACCTTCTCGATCTCGAGGGCGATTGCGTTGGCTTCGTAGATCCCTACCCAGATGGGCAGAACCGTATCGCCGCTGGTGTCTTTCAGAATCACGATGGGCATGTTGGTCACTGGATCCATCATGAGCCCGCGAATTTTCATTTCGACTTCCATCGTGGCTCCCGGGAAACCCGATTCCGGATTGTGTATTTCTAGTGACAAATTCCAAGGCTAACCGAAATATTTGGAATCTGAAATCGAAAACCACAAACCTGAAATCGCTCCTTATATCACCATTTCGCCCAACAGGCTGTTGGGAAAGCTCACCGTCGTAAGCACCGGAACATAGCTGCCGACCCCCGGAACCAGCGCTGGCGGGACGGTAAAATTCAGCGTCTTGTTCTGCGAAGTCCGGCCAATCCACTGGCCCCGGGCCTCGTTCTTCCCTTCAACCATAACTTCAAGCACCTGCCCCACATGGCGCTGGTAAAGACGCCTTTGGATCTCCCGCTGCCTCTCCTGTAAGACGATGAGCCTGCGGGATTTCTCCTCATCCGGTATGGCATCTTCGAACTTCAGGGACGGCGTATTCGGACGAGGAGAATACTTGAAACAGAAGATGCTGTCGTATCCGACTTCGTCTATCAGCGCCAGTGTCTCTTCGAAATCCGCTTCGGTCTCTCCCGGAAAACCGACGATCATATCGGACGTGATGCTGATTTCACGTTTGGCGGACTTCATCCAGGCGACGCGTTCCATGTACTGCTCCCGGGTATAGAGCCGCTGCATCGCGTCCAGCACGCGGTCGGAACCGCTCTGCACCGGCAGGTGTACGTGGTTGCAGAGGGTGGGAACGGCCTCGATGGCTTCGATAATGTCGCGGCCAAAATCTCGCGGATGCGAAGTGGTGAAGCGTACCCGCCGAACGCCGTTAACTTCGCCCACGGCCGCCAGAAGCTCGGCGAAGCTTTTCTTTCCCGATGGATCCTTGTACGAATTCACGTTCTGGCCCAGAAGTTGGACCTCGGTGTAGCCAAGGTCGGCCATTTGCCGGGCTTCCGCCAGCACGGAGTCTGCGGTGCGGCTGCGTTCCTTGCCGCGGGTGAACGGCACGACGCAGTATGCGCAGAACTTGTCGCAACCTTCGATGATGGTCAGATATCCGCGATGCGGGTTGGTGCGGGCGGTGAATTCGGTCTCGAAGCACTCGTCGGTCTCGCGGTCGTCGAGTCCGGTGATGCGCTGCTTCCCTGCCTCGAGTTGCACTAGCATCTGCGGCAGATTGCGATATGAGGCGGAGCCACACACCATTGAAACGTGCGGAGCGCGATCGAAAATCTTCTCGCCTTCCTGCTGCGCCACGCAGCCCAGAACGCCAAAGCGCTTGCCCTGCTTCTGAAGTTTTTTGTAGTCAGCGAGGCGATGGAAAACTTTCTGCTCAGCCTTGTCGCGAATAGAGCAGGTGTTGTAGAGGATGAGCCCGGCTTCTTCGACGGTCTGGACCTGTTGATATCCCTCGGCCAGCAGCGTCCCGACAACCTTTTCCGAATCGTGGACGTTCATCTGGCAGCCGAAAACTTCCAGGTAGAACGTCTTTTGAGGATCGGCCGACATCTCCATCTCAGTATAACGCAGTCGCGAGCGTGGCCGCCCTGTTACTGATCCCCGCGCGATCGTTCAGTTTGAAATAAGGCCTCACATCGGCGTCAGGCTGACGACTTTTAGTCGTTGGCTGCCACCGTCCGTGTGGGTACAACCGCCCCGGTTGTGCGGCGGAGCGAAGAGCTGCAGATTTTTCGGTGCAAACAAAAATGTCGACTTCGCTCGACTCGACAGCCGAGGGCGGTTATCTCCACGTGGTCCGTGCTAAAAGTCCATGCCTCTAATGTAGTAGACGCGAAATCCCCATTGGCAAGCTCAGGATAACGCCTTCGATTTGTGGCAGGCATCCTACTGAGCCCGTTCCCGATTCCCGAGTTCCCTTCTTTGCACAGCCTTCCTCAGTTTTTCCACAATTCCATCCCGCCAAAAGCCTTGCCAGGAAGGCGATCCAGCCGCTCTCGAACTATGTCAATTAAATTGCATTTGCTGGTGAACCGCGTACGGCGATAGACCCAAGACAAGCCGTTGACAAAAAATTCTGTCGTACTAGAATACGCCACGATTTCTGCCTGTAGAATTTCACTCATGATCCCTGAACTTCTCGACTCCGTCCTTTTGCAGACCGACTTCCCGGAATTGAAACTGCATGCCAGTGGCAAGGTGCGCGACGTCTACAACCTTGATGCCGACCGCCTGTTGTTTGTGGCTACCGATCGCATTTCCGCGTTTGATTATGTGCTGGCCACCGGCATTCCGCACAAGGGGCGGGTGCTGACCCAGATCTCGCTCTTCTGGTTTGAGCTTCTACGAGATGTCGTTCCCAACCATCTTCTTTCTGCCGACGTCAGCCAGTACCCGGCACCGCTGCAGAAATACGCCGACCAGTTGCGCGGACGTTCGATGATCGTGTCCCGCGCCGACATGTTTCCCGTGGAGTGCGTGGTTCGCGGATACATTTCCGGATCGGCATGGAAAGAGTACAAAGCTACCGGACGCGTTTGTGGCATCGAGTTGCCCAAGGGCCTGCGGGAATCGGACAAGCTTCCCGAGCCGATCTTCACGCCCTCGACCAAGGCCACCAGCGGTCACGACGAGAATATTTCTTTTGCCGAAATGACCACCCTGGTGGGAGCGGAACTGAGCGAACAGTTGCGTGATCTCACTTTGGCCGTCTATACCAAAGCGGCAGACTTTGCGTTGCAAAAAGGCATTATCATAGCCGACACCAAGTTTGAATTCGGACGCACCGCCCGCGGCATCACTCTGGCGGACGAAGTGCTCACTCCGGATTCTTCCCGTTTCTGGCCGGCTGACAAATACACTCCCGGCAGTTCGCAGGAATCGTTCGACAAGCAATACGTGAGGGACTATCTGGAAGAGATTCGCTGGAACAAGCAACCACCGGCTCCGGCTCTTCCGGTCGAAGTGGCGCGCCGTACCAGCGCCAAGTACGTGGAAGCGTATCAACAGCTCACAGGACTCAAACTGGATGTGTAAAGGCAGCCTGGGCCGCGGGAAAGCGGCATGAGCATAGCGGATTGGGCCATTGTCGGGGTGGTCCTGTTGTCCACGATTCAGGCGGCGTACTCGGGGTTCTTTCAGGAAGCTTTTCATCTGGCCGGACTGGTGGCTGGATACCTGGTTGCTGCCTGGCAGTATCAGTGGCTGGCGGGATGGTTTGAACGCTACCTGAAGTCGGTCTGGCTGGCTGAGAGTGCGGGATTTCTGATCATCTTCTTTGCAGTGGCGGTTGCCGCCGGCATAGCGGGACAGACCGCGCGTTGGGTGATGAAGAAATCCGGACTTAGTTTCGTGGATCGCCTTCTGGGCGGGGTGTTGGGATTGCTTCGGGGCTGCCTGATTGTGGCTGTCATCGTGGTGAGTATGACCGCGTTCACGCCGTCGTCGAGGTGGCTGGCAGACTCCGAATGGGCTCCGTATTTCCAGGCCGTGGGGCGAGCTGCGATTTGGGTTGCTCCCCCGGAATTACGAGCTCGGTTCTATCAGGGACTCGATTTGCTGCGCCGCATGCCGCAGACGATTCCCGGCGGTGCCGCACCGTCCAAGTAGGCAGCCGGTAAAGATTTGTTTAGAGATTGGCAGCTTTTCAGGACAGCGATTCGTCGCGCAGAAAGAGAGATGCCGTGAGAGATCAGCTGGACGCGCTCGTTATGCAGATGTACCGCAGCAATATTCTGTATTCGGAAGCAGTGCGCGAATTCAAAAAGAAGTTCATATTGACCGTCCTCCAGGAGAACAAGGGCAACCAGTGCCGCGCCGCGCGCGAACTGGGCATGCACCGCAATACCCTCAGCCGGACGATCTCAGAACTCAAGATCGACGTCAGACAGCTCCGTGACGGGGTTAAACGGCCACCCCGCAGTGCGCGCCCCGTCGGCTACGAAAAGAAGGCAGCGCGGTAAAATAATCTTCCGGGATTAAAGGGTGCCCCGTCCAAGCTCTGCTTGGGCGGGGTTTTTGTTGACATCTTCCCGAAATCTGGGGAGAGGCGGAACGTTCACCAATTATCCAATGACGAGACAGCTGTTCTGTTCGATTCGTACGTTCAGTGACCGTTTTGCCCACTGGCAGAATGAGTCTTACGTTTTGCAACGGCGCGAGACAACCGATGCTTTCTATCAGCCTTGGCGTGGATTGTAGCGGGTTTGGATGAGCTGACGGCGGCAGCAAACGCAGCCGGATTCAGGGCGTTGAGCACTGCAGCCGGATTCCCGGCGATCACGGTGAGCAAGGTGCGAGCTGGCGCTTCTGGAGTCCTCCGCCCTCCCTCCCAGTGCTTGATCGCGTCAAGGCTGAACCCGAACGTGTCAGAGAATCTGGCTTGCGTCATGCCAAGCCGATTGCGGATGGCCTTCACGTCAACGTCCTTGGGTACATGTGCTTTGAATCCTTCCTGCTCTCCGGCAAGAAAAGCCTCAACGTCGTTAAGGCCATCCATCATCTGCTCGAATTGCGTTTTCATGCTATCCCCCGTAAGTCTCGAAGATACTGTCGGCCCGTTTCTTTAGCGCGTTGCGCTCTGCCATGATCTCCATGACATGACAGGTTTTCTTTCTCATTCTTTGGAAAAACTGTAATCAGGAAAACCGGAAATCTCTCGTTGCGCCAGATATACACCACCCGCGCCCCGCCACTTTTTCCCATTCCCTTGCGTGCAACCCGGACCTTGCGAAATCCACCCGTTCCACGAATCACGTCTCCACATTCCGGGTGCGCCGCAACGACGGCCACAATGTCCGCACGCTCCTCCTCGCTAAAGAGTTTATTGGCAATGGCGAGATAAGGAGGCGTCTCGACGACCGTCTGCCCAGCTTTGTGTGTACTCCATTGGACACCTTTGGGTCAAGGGGGGTTATGTGCCAGTGGAGCGCCGATACAGAGGCGGTTCCAATCCGAAAAGCCAGTAGGCGCTCATGTAGAAAAGAACTTGCTCCAGGAAGAGTGCAGGAAATAACCAAACCCAACCAAGGAAAGCCACAACAACCACGACCGCAGCGATGTTAATCACAAGCCATCCAAGGACAAACAAAACAAAACGAGCAGACCGAAACTCTCTTCTGTATTCCTCTCTAACCCCCGCGAAGAATCCGGCAGACACCAAACCAAAAAAGACCCAAACCGGGTTGACGTGACGAGTTATCGCTATTGCGAATGCTCCGGCTCCGACTACGCAGACGACAAGCGCCGAGCCGAGCAACAAGCATAAATCGAGAATTCGTTTTAAGAAACCGCTCAGTCTCAAAGCTGCCAATTCGATCGTCCTTTTGCGACACTAAGCAGAGTGCGCACGATCAAAAGTGACTTATTCTGAAATTCGGCGACACACGGGACGTTCCCAATTTCCATAGTCGAAAAAAGTGGAAAACGTCCATTCTGTCCCCGGTTTCCCTCCGATTCTCATGCCGCTGAATCCAACTTCTTCTTGTTGAGTGCCGGTAGAAGAAGTTTCAGAAGCGCTTCATCAGAGAACGGGTTCTGACCTGAGATTAGCTCGCGATCTTGAATGACATAGCTCGTCCAAGGCGCGAGCACACTTACGTCACCGCCCGCCGTACTCAAGGCGAAGTCAGGGTAGAAGAGAACCTTGCCACCAATCTCAAGTGGTTCCCGCTGCTGCTCTTCCGCTGTGGAAAAGATAGTCATCTTGTATCCGGCATAGATCCAGCCTTGCGCCTTTGCGTGTGCTCCGGCGGCATCGCCCGCCGCCAGCGCGGCGACCACTTCCTTCGAATTCGGAAGAGCCGAGAGAAGTGAAATCGGGCCATGGCAGAGCACAGCCGTTGGCTTGGATGTTTCATGAAAGTGTCTCATCACGATGCCCGCGTCGGGATCATCGAGCAGGTCCATCATCGGACCATGGCCGCCGGGGACGAAAACAGCGTCATATTGATCCAGGCCCGATGCGATGACATCCGAGATACGAGTTGGATTTTTGAGCCCGGTCAGCGTGTCGCGGAATTTCAGATAGTCCTGAAGCTTAGCCTCGTCTCCACCGAAGAAGCCGGCTACAGCTGAATTGACATCCAGTTGCGGCGTGTTGCCTTTGGGGTTGGCGAAAGTGATTTCGTAGCCTTCCGCCATCAGGGCGCGAACCGGAACCGTAAGCTCGTTGAGATAATAGCCAGCGCCGGTATAAACCTTGCCATCTTTCAAGGGCAAGCCATGACCACTCGATACCAGCACTAAAACTTTTCCTTTAGTTGTCATTGTCGTTCTCCTTTTTGAAATCGAATTCTGTGCTCCTGAATATGAGCTAGCTCATCGTCCGGGACTTCCGCACAGTCGGCATCCCATCCGGCCCGAGCGTTAACCGTAGGTGAGGTCGGTGCTCTGTCCGACTTCGATGATATAGCCGTCAGGGTCGCGGATGTAGCAGCGAATCTCGCCGTACTTGGGTATTGGTGGCGTGACGAACTCCGCTCCTCGACTTTTCCATAATTCATAGCAGGCGTGAATGTCCGCAACGCGGAAATTCATAAAGCTGTTGATGTGATTCGGGTCAGGGACGCTGAGCGTTACCGTCGGTTTGTCCGGGGTCGGCCCGCCCCCAACGTTCAGAATCATCCAGATATTCGCCAGCTGAAGGTACGGAGGCGCGTTGCCGTCACCCATGGTAAGAATGCGAGCGCCGAAAACCTTTTCGTAGTAGCGAGCCGATCGCTCGACGTCGGCGACGGTAAGAAAATGCGCGATGCTTATTCCCTCCCGCGGGGGCATCTCATAGCTCTTTTGTTCGATTTGTACGCTGCTCATTGACGACTCCCTTTCCGATAAACAGTGCTCATCACTCGATTCTGGTTCGTCAGCGTTCGTTGTCCGAAAGGCCTGCCCATTCAAATTGTCGGCAGGATGAACCGTGGAACCGAGGCGACCATTGTATCGATTTTTAAATTCGTGAGATTTCCGCACCTTTTCAATCCGGGAAGCCCCTCCATCATGCGCGAGGAAAGCGCTTTGGCTAACTCTCCAGATGGGTTTGAGCCCCAAAAAATTAAGGCAGCCTCCTAAGGGCTGCCTATTGTTGTTTTCCGCTACAGCTGAACTACTGAGGCTTCTTTCGTACGGGAGCCCGCTTGGGCGCTGCCGGAGCGGCTTTGGTAAGCAGAGCGCCCTTTTCCATGACCATCATGAAGGGGCTGGGAGTATAAGAAACTGGAGTGCCTTCGAAGTTGATCTTGTCTCCTTCTTTGGGCAAGCTCCTGGCCGGGATGGGCCCGGGGAATGACAGTTCGATGTCGGCCATTTTCTTGTCGATATCATCCACGCTGGCGGCCAACTGGAGCTTGGTGGGCGAAGCCGAGATGACCTGAACTTCCGCCATCTGCAGATTCTTGCCTTTCAGCGTAGACCATACCTTGTCCTGATCTTCCTGTGTCCCTACGGAAAGAACCAGTTCCCATTCCGCAAAGCTCATCTCTTCGGGCTTCTTGTTCTTTACCAGTTCCGCCGCCTGCTGCTGCGGTGTCGGAGGAACATATTGCGTGATAGTGAATCCCGCCGGAGGTAAGGGCGTGGTCTTGGTCTGGGCCAGAAGGTCGTCCCAACCCGCATCCGAGCCGTGGTACTTGGCGTAGCGGCCGTGACCAAACTTGATGATTTGAGCTTTGCCTGCCGGGTCGGTAACCAGGTTTGCGGCCCTGGCGATGAAGAAGAGCCCATTAACGTCGTCCTCCGGAGTGGCCGTCAAATAAGAAAGGGCCAGAGGATAAACATTCTCGACGTTGTTAGGATCACCTTCCACCGCCGGCCGCAGATACTTCTGCGCCGAGGGGAAGTCTTTCATCTGGAGCGAAGAAAATCCAGCGACGCTGTTCAGCAAGCCGCTGAGCTGGGACTTCTGTTTGGCGAAGTCTGCGTCCGAAACACCGTCCGGTTTGACCATCTTGGCGACCGCCTGCAATCCTCGCTCGGCGTGTTGTTTGGCATCTGGCCATTTCTGGGCTGCCCTCTCGTTATAGGCGAGCAGCACCAGGGCCCGGGCGTTGTCCGGATTGGCGGTCAGGAGCCGGTTGGCGGTGTCAATCACCTTGGCCTGGTTCCCTGCCTGCTGATAGGTTCCCATCAGCAATTCCAGAGCGTCTTCCTTCATGACGCTGTTGGGATATTGGGTCAGGAAGGCTTCCAGTCCGCTGATTTTGGCTGCGGGATCCGCCTGCTGCACGGCGCCGACGTAAGCGTTGTATTCAGCAGGGTCTTTGATTTCCTTCTTCTGGGTTTGCGGTGCTGCTGCGGTGGCCTGCGGTTGGGAAGCTTGCGGTTGCGGCGCGGCGGCATTCTGACCCAATGCCATATTCGCTGACACCAGCAATAGCGCCACTAGACTCGTCTTCATTCGGATCGCTCCTTGATTATTCGGGAAAAACGATTATTCGGGAAAAACGGCGACAGCGACCAGGTATTGCCCAAGCCAGCTTACCTGGGTCTTGCTTGAAAGATTAGGCCGCACCACTTTGCCCAACCCGGCGGGCGCCAGAAATGCCACTGCCCATCCGGCAAGCCGGCGCAGCATTTCCGGTGAGGCGGATTATAAGTATGTGTCCCGCCTAAGGCAAGTTAGTCTTTACAACGGCTCATCACCTCGTATTGTTAAGATGCCATTCTGAGCTTGCGCGTACGCTCTAAAACATCAACGACGGGGCACGAAGGAGCCATACGATGAGCACATTAAGCGAAGCTGAACTGAAGGGACAAGTGGCAATTGTGACAGGAGCAGGAGGAGGGATCGGGGCGGCAATCGCCCATCGCGTGGCGCGGATGGGAGCTTTGACCTTTCTTTGCGGACGCAGGCGGGACGCCCTCGAAGGCACCGCAAAGGCGATCCTCAAGGCTGGGGGACGAGCTGAGGTCGCCGCATGCGACGTGACGGACCTGGTTGCGGTTGAAGGCGTCGCAACCCTGGTCGAGCGCAAAGCGGGACGGCTCGACATTCTGGTCAACAACGCTGGAGTCGGCAGTTTTGCAGCACCGCTGCATCAGATGGCGCCCGACGCCTGGGAGAAGGTCATGAACACAAATCTGCGGGGCGTCTACTACTGCATCCGCAGCTTCGCCCCCATGATGATTCGGGCACGCAGCGGGCACATCGTAAATATCTCTTCCCTCGCAGGCAAGAATGCCCTGCCCAACGGCGCCGCGTACGCCGCGTCGAAATGGGGACTGAACGGACTGAGCTATTCCGTGGCGGAAGAACTGCGCGGCCACAACATCCGTGTCTCGGTGGTTTGCCCGGGATCGGTGCATACCGATCTGAGTCCGCACGAGGGGAAAGATCCGAAGAAGATGTTGCAGCCGGAGGATGTGGCCCACGTCGTGGCCATGCTCGTCACCCAGGAGTCGCAGTCATTCGTGAGTGAAGTGCTGCTGCGGCCGACACAGAAGCCTTAGCCGAGTAAGCAAACTCGGTGATGGCTCAGTGTGACGGCTGCCTTGAGCGAAAGGGGTCATCCTGAGCTTGCGAAGGATCTGGCGCGAAGCGGATATACAGAACGGCGTGCTTGATGGTGTGGCAAACGCGGGATCCTTCACGAGTAAAATCGTTCAGTATGCCGCCGGTGTAAGAGTTCTTCAAGCCGAGCCGTTATCGCAGAGGCCTGCGATTTGACATCGATTTCGTTGGCTCAGAAGATTCGAGCGGAGGAATTTCTCATGGCAAAGCACAAGCAAGTGGAACCCAAAGCTGGCCGCCCGAAAATGCCGGGGTACGGAATACCCGAAAGTAAAAAAGGTTTGCTGCCCTGGAAGTGGGCCGAGCAGCGCCTGCGAAAAAGTCATAATTACTGGATCACGACAGTCAAGCCGGACGGGTCTCCTCACGTCATGGTGGTGTGGGGATTGTGGCTGGATGGAGCATTTCTGTTCAGCACCGGAAAACAGTCGCGCAAGGCGCGGAACCTGGCAGAGAATCCCCGCTGCGTGGTGAGTACCGAAGCTGCCGAGGAGGCGGTCATCGTCGAAGGCGTGGCGGAAATCGTCGATGTGCCTGTCCGCCGCGTGTTCCTGAAGAAATACACTCCCAAATACGACTTTGACATGGCGGGTATGGAGAATGACATCCTGGCGATGAAAGAGCCGGTGTTTGCAGTGCGTCCGCGAGTCGTATTTGGACTGTATGAAAAAAAGTTCATGAGCAGCGCCACGCGCTGGAAATTCAAAGCCTAAACAATGTGGGCGCGAGCGCCCTCGCTCGCGCGGCGACCACGAACCGCGTGGGGACAACCGCCCGCGGTTGTCCGATCGAGCGCAGCTCGACGAGGTTTGCTCAAAGCAAATTGCGGAGCATTGCTCCGCCGGGCGGACGAGGCGCCCGCCCCTACGAAGATCCCTTGATCTCCGCAAGAGCGGGGCGCTCGCGCCCACATAATTATTTCTATGCGGTAATATCGGAGCATGGCCAGGACATTCCGAGTTTTTGCGACTTGCGATATCGGTGACGCGATTGATTTGCTTCGTCAGAAGGGCTATGAGGTAGAAATCTATCCAAAGCCTGATGCGCCCCCGAAGACTCTGATTATCGAGAAGGTAAAATCCGGCATCGATGGGCTGATTACCACTCTGCGCGACGCGATCGACGCCGAAGTGTTCGAAGCCGGCAAAGGCAAGTTGAAAGTTGTGGCCCAGATTGCAGTTGGCTTCGACAACATCAACCGCGCCGACGCCAACCGCTACAAGATTCCCTTCACTCACACCGCCGACGTACTCACGGAAGCTACGGCGGAGTTCGCATTTTTCATCATGGGCGCGCTGGCGCGAAAACTGTGGACGGCCGAGCATTTGACTCGCGAAAACCAGTGGAGTTATTGGCATCCCTATCTGCCGTTTCTCGGCGACGAAGTGACCGGCAAGACGGTTGCGATTATCGGTACCGGCCGGATCGGCCTGGCCATGATCAAGAAGTGCGCCGGGTTCGACATGAACATTCTGTGCTACGATCCGGCCTATCAGAACCACGAGTACGTGAGCGCGATCCAGGAAACGATGGACCTGCGGCACGCCCGCGGCATTTCAAAAACGAAAAACTGGATCAAGTATGTGAGCGTCGACGAGGCGCTAAGCCAGGCTGATTTCGTCAGCGTGCATGTGCCGCTGTTGCGCGAAGGAGAAAGCTCAGCTCCCACTTACCATCTCTTCAACGAAAAAACTCTGCGCCAGATGAAGCCGACCGCGTTTCTGGTGAATACCTCTCGCGGGCCGGTCGTCGACGAGTTTGCGTTGGCGAAAGCGCTCCGGGAAAAGTGGATTGCCGGCGCAGCCCTGGATGTCTACGAGAAGGAGCCGCTACCCGCGGATTCGCCGCTGCGCGATCCCGCGATCGAAGATCGCTGTCGCCTGTTGCCGCACTTTGCCAGCGCAGGACGCATCACGCGCTTGTCTTCGGACCCTGATAAAGGCATGGCGGGCCGAACAGTGCAAGGGTTGATCGACGTGCTGGAGGGAAACTACGGTGGCGACGTCAGCAAGATGCCCTATGTGGTCAACAAAGAGGCATTCGTATAGCGCGAGCGCCCTCGCTCGTGCTTCTTCTTCCCCTGTTGGTCAGTTCTTGGGTTGTTGGAGTTTCCAGATGCTGAGAGGTGCTCCAGCACGAGCGATGCTCGCGCCCACATTAAAAACAACTACTCCGAGATGGTGTGCTCTTCGCTCTGGGCGCGGAGGACGCGGTCTACAGAATACGGCGCACGGCGCGTAGGTTCGTGGTAGTGGCGGACCTGCATCTCTCCCAGCAAGCCTACAGCCAGCATATTGAGGCCCGCCAGAATCAGCACTGCCGTGAAGATCATCAGAGGACCGTGGTCGGCCATCATCGGGGAGTGATGCAGAACCTTCTGCACCAGCAGCCACACCGCAATGCCCGATCCCGACAGGATGCTCAGCATCCCGAAGGTACCGAAGAAGTGCAGCGGCCGCGACAGGTAGCGCAGCAGAAAGCGGATAGTGATCAGATCGAAAAACACGCGGAAGGTCCGCGAGATGCCGTAGTGCGAAACTCCACGCTCGCGATTCACATTCTGAATCGCTACTTCGCAGATCGAAGCTCCGTGCCACGAGGCCAGCGCTGGAATAAAACGATGCAACTCGCCGTACAGCGGGACCTGCTCCAGAATCTCTCGCCGATAAGCTTTGAACGTCGTACCAAAGTCGTGAATGTCCACGCCGCTCAGCTTGGCCATCAGCCAGTTGGCGCAGCGCGAAGGAATCCGCCGCAGCCAGAAATTGTCGATGCGATTCTTGCGCCAGCCGCTGACGATGTCGTAACCCTCGGAAATCTTCTCGAGGAACAGCGGAATGTCGGTGGGATCGTGTTGCAGATCGCCATCCATCGCGATGATGTATTCCCCGCGAGCGTGATCGAAGCCGGCGGCGAGGGCTGACGTCTGGCCAAAGTTGCGGCGCAGTTTGACGACAGTCACGCGGCTATCCACGGCGGCAATTTCACGCAGCATGTGGAAGCTACGATCGGTCGAACCGTCATCCACCAGCACGATTTCGAAGGTTTCACCGTTGGCTTCCATGACCGCCTTCAGGCGGTCGTAGAGATCGGTAACATTCTCCTGCTCATTGTGCAGGGGGACCACAATGGAATACTTTGGCATGGGTGTGTTAATTATACGGTTAGATGCCCCATTTTCAGCCATTGATGCAGCACTATTTGTGGATCGGTGAAACCCTGATAGTAACCCGTCGCGAACGGCCTGGATGCCGACGCCTTTTATGTGGGCGCGAGCGTCCCGCTGGTGCTGTTTGAGCCGGTAACGCTGCCTGCACGAGCGTGGACGCTCGCGCCCACATTAAGATCGCAACTCGCCTGGGGACTGCTCACGAAGGTCTGGTAGGTCAACCCTTGCGGGGTTTGCCCGTCTGGGCGGGTGTGGGCACCCGCCCCTACGTGGCATGTGCCATAGGCTAGAGGCCGGGGCCCTCGGGATAGGCCGGCAGATCCGGGGGACGCGGCGGCAGCTTCTTGGGATTCGCCTGGATTTCTTTCATCACCACGTCAATGGCTTTCTCCAGTTGCGGGTCTCGCCCCTTCACCACAAGGTCCGGACGGTTTTCGACAACGATGTCGGGCTGTACGCCTCGATTTTCGACTACCCACTTGCTGTCGAGGCCGTAGCGGGCTGCCTCAGGGCGCGTGATGTAGCCACCATCCATCAACGGAATCTGGCCTCGAATGCCGCGGACGCCGCCCCAGGTTCGTTCGCCGATAAGCGGTCCCAGCTTGTAATACTTAAAGTAGTAGCTGAAGATGTCGCCGTCGGATGCAGCATAGTGGTTGGTCAGGCAAGCCATGGCGCCGTTGAAAACGACTGGCGGAACCGTGCTGCTCTCCCAGTTGCGGCTGGAGCCCATTCCCGCCAGCACGCGGCGCAGGCGGGCAAAAATAAGTTGGTCGACGAATCCGCCGCCGTTGTAGCGGACGTCGATGATCATTCCTTCCTTGCGGATCTGCGGGAAGTATTGCTTGACGAACTCATTCAGCCCCTCGCCACCCATGTCAGGCAGATAGACGTAGCCGATGCGGCCATTGCTGGCGGCGTCAACCTTCCTGCGATTGCTTTCGACCCAGGCCAATTCGCGGAGGCTGTGTTCGTCGGCAATGGGCTTGACTTGTACGGTATGAGAGCCATCCTCTGAAGGTTTCGAATTGACGGTGAGAGTGACATTCTCGTTGACCGTGTTGGTGAACAGTTCGTAAGGGCTCTGCGGAGTTCGCAGCGACCGCCCGTTAACCGCGATCAGGTAGTCCCCCTCTTTTACGGTCACGCCCGGCTCGGTGAGCGGCGAACGCGTTTGCGCGTCCCAGTTCTCGCCGGCATAGATTTTCTTAAGGCGGTACATGCCAGAGGAAGCGTCGGCTTCGAAATCTACGCCCAGCAAACCAACGTTCACAGGATGCAGATCGGGATAGTCTCCGCCGCCCACATAGGTGTGGGAGTTCGAGAGCTCGCCGATCATCTCGCCCAGAATGTAGGTCAAACTGTAGCGGTCAGAAACGGACGGCAGCAGCTGCGCATATTTGTCGCGCATCTTTTCCCAGTCGACGCCGTTCATAGCTGCGGCGTAAAAGTAATCGCGCTCCTGCCGCCAGACCTCATTGAACATCTGCTTCCATTCGGCGGCCGGATCGATCTGCGCTTTCATGCCCGAAAGGTTAAGCGCGCCGTCTCCGACTTTCTTGCTATCCGGCTTGGCGTCTACGATGCCGTAGGTGTGGCCATCACGTCCGCCCTCGGCTTCATACAGCAGTTTCGAACCATCGAACGACAGAGCGAAACGCTGCACGCCTTCCATCATCACTTTATCTTTGCGTTCTTTCAGATCGTAGGCGTGGATGGCGGCAGTCTCTCCTGCGACCGGGCCGGATAAGCCCTGGATCGGAGTGGTTGAATAGAAGATGAAGCCCTTGGAAGCCAGATAGGTGCTGATCACGGCCGGGTCGATGGGCAGGGCGAGAACCCGTCCGGCGATGCCATCGAGATCGATGCGGAATTCTTTCGGCTTTTCTTTCTCATCTCTTTTGTCTTTATCGCTCTTACTGCCATCGCTCTTGCTGCCGTCACCCTTACCGTTGTCGCCCTTGCCGTTGCCCCGCGCCTCTTTATCGTCGCTCTTCTTCTTGCCTTTGGTTTCGGCCTTCCCCGGTTCCTTGGATGGCGTGGTCAGCAATTCGTCTTTGTTCTCTTCTTTTCTGATTTGTGTTTCGTCGCTCAAAGGCTGGAAGGGCGAAACTTCATCTTTGCGCAAGGTGGCAACATAAATCCGCGTGGTCTTGGGATTGGCGAACTCGAAGTCGACGTTGCCCAAAACTTCGTTGAAGTCTCGATCAGAAAGAAAGTAGAGATACTTTCCATCGGGATCAAAGACGGGAGCATAGCTGTTGGTCATGCTGGTCGTGACGGCAGTGACCTTGCTGTCAGCCAGCGAGTAAAGATGAACGACCGCAAGGCCGTTTTCAAAATTCTTGTCGTAGGCCAGCCACTTGCTGTCGGGCGACCAGGAATAATTCAGTATCTCTCCGTACTTTCCCTGATCGATCGCAACCGGTTTTTTCTCGTTGATGTCGATGTACCAGAGGCGGCAGTCCTTGTCGGACCAGGCCAGTTTTTTGCTGTCGGGCGACCACGCGGGAGCGTACTTGAAACCTTTATATCCACTGGTGATTTGCTGCTCTTTGTCCATTCCGTCCTGGGGTGAGATGTAGAGTTCGTCTTCGCCGCTGCGGTCGGAGATGTAAACAATCCAGCGTCCGTCGGGCGACCAGCCCACGGATTTTTCGCGAATGCCCGGGGTTCGCGTGACATTGCGAACGCTGCCCTCTTTGGCGGGGACAGTAAAAACATCGCCGCGAGCGCCGAACACCGCGCGCTTCCCTTCCGGAGAAATGTCGAAGTCAGTAATGTTTCGGGCAACACTGGTCCAGCGTTTCATGCTCTGGTCGCGGTCGCCGGGCAGCGAGATGGCCAACTTCTTCGGCTGCTTCGATTCCAGATCGAAGGTGTAGAGATAACCGCCGTTTTCGAAGACGATGGAGTCAGGCCCCAGGCTCGGCCACATGACGTCGAAGTCGGTGAAATTTGTGAGTTGCTCGATGTGCTTGCTGTTTATGTCGAAGCCATAGAGATTGAGGTGATGCTCCGCGCCGCGATCAGAGGTGAAATAAATCGTGCTCTCGTGCCACATGGGAAATGTATCGGTCCAGTCGGTATGGGGCACGTCCTCGACAGAATTGTTCTTTAGATCGTAGATAGAAATGGCCTGAGCCAATCCACCGGTGTAGCGCTTCCACGTACGGAAGTTGCGGAAGATCGGGTTGTAGGCAATCTTCGTTCCGTCAGGAGAAAACGAAGTGAGACCGCCTTCATTGACCGGTAGCGGTTCGGGCAGGCCGCCTTCGATGCTTACGCTGAACTGGCGTTTGGTCCATCCGTTCGAGGAATCGCCGCGAGAAAGAAACAGAACGCGCTTGCTGTCCGGAAACCAGGTGAGAACTTCGTTGTGGATTCCCATGCGGTCGCTCAGCGGCGCCGCAGCCCCCTGATAGAACGTCAACTGCTTCGGCTGTCCGCCTTGCGCTGGCATTACGTAGACATTGAAGTTGCCGTCGTACTGTCCGGTGAAGGCGATCCATTTACCGTCGGGAGAGAATTTCGGAAACAGTTCACGCCCGGCATCCGAGGTGATGCGTCGCGCGTCTCCTCCGGAACTTGAAGCCAGCCACAGGTCGCCGCCGTACATGAAGACAATCTTGTCCTTATAGATGTCGGGGAAGCGCATCAGGCGGCCTTCGGGCACCTGCTGGGCTGATGCCGCAAACGGGAGGGCCAGCACAAGCAACAGCAGTCTCTTCAGGAAAGGCAGAAACATTGGAACTCCTCGGTGAGTTTTCGCGGACGGAAGACTGGAATAAAGTTTCATGCAGATGCAACTCGCAATTTTATCAGCTTGGCGGTTTACATCACACGCGGCCGCTGTCTTGGACGGGCGTGGCCGCGAAAAGAAAGCGGACTGGACGGTTGGGATTCCCTTTGCGTACTTTACGAATTCCTTTGCGATCTTGGCGGTCAAGAGCCTTTAACCGCACAGATCGCAAAGAATTTCGCCAAGAGGCAAAATGCGGAATCGCCTATAATGCCACTCTCCATCCCGGAGATTGAATATTGCAGAGACCTGACAGTCTAATTTCTACGTCGCGCCGCCGCTTTGTGCGGACCACTGTGCTAAGCACCGCCGGCGCCGCCCTTCTGCCTGCGTTAGCGAGTGCCCGCGAGATGTCGACCGTCGCGCCGGCCCCGCCGCAAATCAGTCCCTCAGAGCTTGATGAACTCACGGTTGCCGACCTTCAGGCAGCTCTCGCGTCTGAAAGATTTACGTGTGTCTCTCTGACGCAGAAATACATGGCGAGAATCGAGGAAATCGACCGCCGCGGGCCGGCCGTGAACAGTGTGATCGAACTGAACCCGGATGCTTTGGCCATCGCTGCCGCGCTCGATAAGGAACGAAAAGCAAAAAGTCCGCGAGGTCCGCTCCACGGCATCCCGGTACTGATCAAAGACAACATCGATACGGCGGACCGCATGCAGACCACGGCGGGATCGCTGGCGTTGTTGGGCTCGCGTCCATCGAAAGATTCTTTTGTGGCACAGAAACTGCGCGAAGCCGGCGCGGTCATTCTCGGTAAAACGAATTTAAGCGAATGGGCGAATATGCGCTCCAGCCATTCCGTGAGCGGATGGAGCGGACGCGGCGGCCTCACCAGAAACCCTTACGTTCTGGATCGCAACCCATGCGGCTCGAGTTCAGGCTCGGGGGCGGCCACGTCGGCCAATCTTTGTGGGCTGGCTGTCGGCACTGAGACTGACGGTTCGGTGGTCTGCCCGTCGAACGCGAACGGCATTGTCGGTATCAAGCCGACGCTCGGTCTGGTCAGCCGCGCCGGCATTATCCCCATCGCGCACAGCCAGGACACGGCTGGTCCGATGGCGCGTACCGTCCGCGACGCTGCGATTCTGCTCAGCGCGCTGGCGGGCGTGGATCCGCGCGACAGTGCGACCTCGGCAAGCGAAGGGAAAATTGCTCCCGACTACACACGCTTTCTCGATCCCAACGGATTGCGCGGCGCGCGTATCGGAGTAGCCCGCAAGTATTTCGGTTTCAGCGACAGCGTAGACAGTTTGATGGACGGCGTCATGGAAGAGATGAAGCGGCAAGGCGCCGTCCTGGTCGATCCCGCCGATCTCGATTCCTACGGCAAGTTCGACGACAGCGAGTTCACGGTACTGCTCTACGAGCTGAAAGCCGATTTGAATGCCTATCTCGCGACGCGCCCGGATGCCGCCGTGCATTCTCTCAAAGACATCATCGAATTCAATGAGCGGAACAAAGAGAAAGAGATGCCCTACTTCCTCCAGGACACCTTCATCAAGGCCGAAGCCAAAGGCCCGCTGACC
This sequence comes from Terriglobia bacterium, assembly GCA_963795245.1. Lineage (GTDB taxonomy): Bacteria > Acidobacteriota > Terriglobia > Terriglobales > Acidobacteriaceae > JAIQFF01. Next base: position 1,096,147 of record CAWCHA010000005.1, read on the forward strand.
AGCAAGGAATATCTGGATGCGCTCGAAGCTAATCACAGGCTTTCGCGCGCCGAAGGCATCGACGCTGTCATGGACAAATTTCAACTGGACGCCATCATGGCGCCGACCGGAAGTCCGGCCTGGATCACCGACCTGGTCAATGGAGATCACTCCGGAGGCGGCAGTTCAAACACCGCAGCCGTGGCGGGATATCCGGATATCACGGTACCCGCAGGGTTCATCTCCGGCCTGCCGGTCGGAGTTTCATTCTTCGGACGTGCGTGGAGCGAGCCTGCTTTGCTGAAGATCGCTTACGGGTTTGAGCAGGTGATCCGGGCGCGGAAGCCGCCGAAATTCTTGCCGTCTGTCCGGAGTGCAATATCCTAACCGCAAAGAACGCACAGAAATTCCAAGATCCTGCGCCAACCCCGCGAACTTTCCCTAATCGTGAACAGCGATGCAATCAACCATTCCGCTTATCGCTGCGTTTGTATCCGTCACGGTGTTGATGCTGAAGCCGGTATTTGCCGGAACCGATGTATTACCCAGATGGCCGAGGCTGGCCGTGCCGGTCAGGGTGCAGGTCGCGGTGTAATTGGTATCGACGAAAGCAGTCGGGAAGGTCACGGCCGTCATGCACGAACTGCCGGCAGTCGAACCCGTGATGCAGCCCGCGACACGCAGGTGCTTGAAGCCGCTTCCATTGGGCAGAACGCCGGTGTTGATTGTGGTGTACGGAAAGGCATTATCGGCATTGAACTGAGTGCCCCGAACCGTTGTGCCGCCAAAGTTTCCATAACGCTGGATGCCGACAGTGTTCCCGATGAAAAGATTGTCAGGCTTGCCGAAATTATTGGCCGGTCCGAACACAACGGAGGCCTTCGTCGACGCGGCGGAGAGGTTCACGATATACCCCTTGCCGGAATTGACCCCGACGTTTCCATTGAGCTGAGAGCCGAAGATGTAGAGTTGGGTGGTCGCCCCGGCACCGGCGTCTATCTTCCAGGCGCCGCCTACAGCTTCCATGTGGGTCTGAAAAAAGGTACAGACATTGCACCCGGCGGTATTGACCGCGATGTCGCCGCCCTGGATTGTGATGTTGTCGAAGATGATGTTGAAGGGGAAAAGCGAGTTCGAGACGTCACTTATCAGAATGTCGGTACCGGTCGTGACATTGGGCTGCGAATCGTAATGTCCATCGACGAATTTCATCTGTCCGGCGAAGCCGTGTATTTCCAGGTCGGGTCCGCAGCCTTTTCCGCGATAGACTTCGATATTGCGGAACGTATTGAATTGATTGATGGCCGGTGGTGAGCCGCCGGTGGACCCGTCGAAGCGCATGATGCCGTGCGTCCTCGAATTACCGCAGAAGCCCAGAATATTAAGGTCATCGAACTCAGAGTGCCACAGGCCCCCGCCGTTGGTCTGCGCCAGCATGGCGATTGCACTCTGTGCAGTTTTGCCGCTGGCGCCGCCCGCGCCGTAGATTCTGAAGCCCTGTAAATGCACGCCTGCCACGGGGCCGCTGCCACCCAGAACAAACATATCGGTGGTGCTGCAAGTCGAGCAGGATTGCAGAATGGTCTGTTGGGCGAAGCCTCCGGAGCCCATGCCCAGCAGGTAGAAGCTGTTCCGCAACGCGATCTGACTCACGGTATAGGTCGTGGGTCCGAGCAACAGGAGTACGGTCTTGCCCCCGGGATCGATCAGGCAGGCTCCGTCGCCGCCTGCGTCGGCGTCATCCGTAGAAGAGATTGTGGCCCCGCTCCCCGTGATCGAAGAAATGGCCGCCTGGACGCGGCATGACCAGTCCGCACCCGGAAACGAACTGCTGTAGATCGTGTTGTTGTTGAGATTCCTGGCGCGGACCTGCATCGCCGACATCGGGAAAATGCCGATTTCAGACGCCGGCGTGCGCTGGCCGAAAGCAAAGAGGGAGCACAGCAAGAATAAGAGGCGCTTTTTCATCTCAGAAAGCCGCGTTGCAGATAAATCTGGTGGCCCCGGCGTGAGTCGAACACGCGACCTTCGGTTTAGGAAACCGCTGCTCTATCCATCTGAGCTACGGGGCCGTTGTGACGTAACTCCATTATGGCACGTCAATTTACAGAGGTCGGAATCGGACCAGGATGAACGCTTGGCGCCCCTGAGTGTCCGATTGTGTTTCCTGATGGGGCGACTGTGCATAGTGACAGTTGGCGGTCCCCCAAAGCTGATCATATAAAAAAGAGGAAACAATCCCAGGAGAGGCAATCTGCTGGCGGAGCAAACGCCGCGGGAGCGAACCTCCACCCGAAGTAGTGGCAGGGATTTGTTTTCGGGAGCACGATTCCATGAAACCACAAATTTTACTGATGACCCTGTTCGCCGGGTTGCTATGCGCTCCCGCGCTGGCGCAGCGGGTGGAAGTATACGGGGGCGCCCAGTTCGAGCATCTCCAATCCAGCTACAACGCTGCCGGTTGGAACGCCTCTGTGACCGGCAATTTCAAACACGTCCTGGGAATTACGGGAGACTTCAGCGGCGTGTACAACTCGCGTTTTTCGGATTCTGCGGTCTACACTTATACCGTTGGTCCCGTGCTCACCGCACGCCTACCGGTAGTCCAGCCCTTTGTTCACGCCCTGTTCGGCGGCGCTACGGCTACGAACGGAGGGGTCCGAGACAACGCATTTGCCATGCTGGTGGGCGGCGGATTAGACATCGGGTTCCGGAAAGGAATCGCGTTTCGCCTGATACAAGCAGATTGGCTGATGACGAAATTCGGCGATCGTACCCAGGACCGACAAGGTAGGGCTTCGGCAGGCATCGTCATCAAGTTCTAGCGTTAAGTCCCTGGCGCTCACACCTATTTTGGCTTGCGGGCCAAATCGCGAATCTGGTTCAGGTATCCCACATAGATCGGGATGGGGATGTCTGGAGAGTCGCCGTCATTCAGGAAGTGTGAAAGTTTTATTTCCATCGGAATTGAGCTGATCACCTCGCGGAAACGCGGCATCTGTAGATATTTCACGTGCCAGATCTCCAGCATCAGGGAGCGGAACTCTTCGCTGATAAAACCCATGCGGCGTTCTCCCAGATAAATGGCGTCGAAGTGATGGTCTGCCAGAGTTTTTCGAATGGGGTCTTCAGGAAGCGAGAAGCCATAGACAAGATGGAAAATATCGGCCAGATCGCCCCACAATATTTTCTCTTCGGGGGCACTGAAGCGGAATGAAGCGGCGCCGCGCTGCTGGGCGGTGCGGGCATGCTCACTGGAAGTCAAGCCATGTGCGGCCAGTTCGCCACGAAACCAGGCGATTCTTTCCGCCGTCAGGTTGTGGCGCAGGAACTCGACGGCGTAAGCGTTCGGCAAATAGAGTTTGGGATCGGCATCAAGGCGTGCCAGCCATCGCGACCAGTCCCGGCGGCCCAGCACATCGAGCAGTTCCACTATTTGAGAGATGGTTACATCGGGATGGTATTTCACCGCCTGCCAGAAGTGCTCGGTGGAATCGTAAGTCGCGCCGTAGAGCTGGATGCCCTCTTCAATGGGATACCAGTTGGAAAGCACGCGCGCCGGAATCGAAGGAGCGGCGCTCCAGCAGTTCAGCGAACGCTTCCATTTCTCCTGCACGGCCAGAAACGCCTCGGCGTATCCCGGCGGCACCGGCTCTTTTACTTGCGCTAACGCCCGCCGCAATTCATCGCGGGTATGAGTCAGCAGGGTTTCGAGCGGACGTTCGTCGATCATGGATACCACGCGGCTTTCCACGCCGCGCCGCAACAGTTCGCTCGCCAGGTCCCGCCTTCCGGCGTCATCCAGAGCGGTGGGCCAGCGCCGCGTCTGGGATTCAATGTAGGGGAACATTTCTGCGAGGCTCCTGAACTCGATGAAGCCATGCAGCGCGAAGGTGACCGGATGGCCGTCTTTCATAGTCACGGTTGAAGGCGTGACGATGGCCTGCAACGAAACCGGCTCGGCCCATGCCGGAACGAACAGTGACAATGCAAAGAACAAACTAAGCGGCAGGCGGAAGGTGCTGAGCAATTTCTTCGTAGACTCGGTCATTTTCTGATACCGCTCTGATCCTGTTCTGGTCCCTGTCCGAAATACGAAACAAACATCTTGTGGAGCAGTTGCGCGGAAATCAACAAAGACCCCGACTTTTATCATGGTTCGTCGGAAAACCGACAAAGGAATTTTTCTTTGCCTCAATCGGTAACTTTGCTGCCACAATGCAGTCCTTCCCCCCCAAGGAAGACCCCGCGCTCTCCGGTGAAACACAGGACCGGCGCGGGGTCTCACCCATCGGCGAAGCAACCCACTTTGCTTTCAGGTAATGCTGAATTTTTGACTGACGCCCTTTCAGCAGGGTCGTCATGCTGAGCTTGCGAAGCATATGGCGCGGAGCCGATAAATTCCTTTCAGCTTTGGTTGACCTCTTTGCGGCGGGCTGCGGCCGGCGCCGTCAACCTCAAATGGAGCATGTAAATCACCACTGCAAGGTTGATGACCAGCACTGCGAGGTGAATCCAGGTCTGGTGTGTGATCAACTCATAAATTTCAAAGGGCAGGTAGATCGTTCCGGAGATCAACGCGAACCATTCCGCCCAGGCGCGTTCCCGCCACAGTCCGTAGGCCTCGACGAAACGCACGATGGAGTAAGCGGCTGCACCGCCCGCCATGGCCCATAACTTGGCGTCGGTGAGATTGTCCGCTAGATTGAGAAATACCTGCGCATAGCGATGACGGTCGGGGTCCACGTGCAAAAATCGCAGTAGCGCCTCGGCCACATCCCACGCATCTTTGTGGACGAGGGAAACGGCGCCGAAGCCCAGCAGCAGGACGATCAGGCCCTTGGTCAGTTCAAGAGACGCGACCGCGCGCAGGCCGGCGGCACGGCGCAGACGCGCCAGCCTGGCGTGATGATCCGGATCGGATAGCCCCAATAGTTCCATGCGAAGTAGCGCTTACCTTCCCGGTTGGAGCAACAGTTGCTCCGCCGGGGAAAAGACCCGGCCGCGAATCAGCGAGGTGCTGACCAGCGAGGTCAAACCCGAAGCTGTGAAGATCATGGCCAGCACCACGAACTGGTAAATGGCCGCGTACACCGGACGAGCGCCGGAAAGCATCATTCCAGCCATCAGTCCGGGAATCCATACGATGCCGAGCGAGCGCAACGAATCGATGGCCGGAATCAGGCTGGCCTCGGAGGACGCCTGCACGTATGGCGAAACGCTGGAGCGGGTCTCCGCCCCAAGGGCCAGCGCAGTTTCAATCTCGCCGGCGTGGGCCAGCACGTCGGCACGAAAGCGGTTCAGAGCCAATCCGTTGGTGTTCATGGCATTAGCGATCAGCATACTGCCAATCGGAATCAGAGTTGTAATTGCCGTGTCAATCACTCCCAGCAAGGTCATCAGCGCAATGACCGAACCTGCGCCGCAAGCGATGGCCCAGGCGGAGACCCGGAACGCATCCGGAATGCCTTTGGCGCGCCGCGCCGAGGTCGCGCCCGCCGCCACGATCATTCCGGCCAGCACGATCGCACTCGTCCAGCGGGGAGCGCGGAGAAGGATAACAAGGATCGAGCCCACTGCGATGATCTGTACCAGTCCGCGCACCATCGCAATCAAGGTCTCGGCTTCCAGATGGATTCCCCGGCCACGGGCAAGCAATACGATCGCAAGGGCTGCCAGCGCCGCGACCGCTGCCTGCGCCAGGCCCAATTGTAGTGGTGAGTGAAAGAACAGGCTAAGCACTTAAGACCTCCCCTGCCGGGCCGTTTCGCGCAATGCGTCCTTGTTCGAGCACCAAGGCTGTGCCGGCCAGCCGAAGGGCCTGACGAACATCGTGAGTCACGATTACGCAGGTCAGTCCATGATCGCGCACCACTTGCTGGATCGCCGACTCCACCTCGCGCTTTGCCGTCTCGTCCAGCGCTGAGGTCGGTTCGTCGAGCAACAGGGCGAGGGGCGAATTCGCCAAAGTGCGGGCCACTGAAACACGCTGCGCTTCGCCTCCTGAAAGAGTGGCCACATTGCGGCCGGAGTAATCTTTGAGGCCGACCTGGGCTAAAAGTTGCTCGACGGTTTCGGATGACAGGACCTGACCTCGTTGCGCGGGGCCGAACCGGAGATTATCTGCGACCGTGCCCGGAAAGAGAAACGGACGCTGTGTAACCAGTCCAAGTTTTCGGCGAAGTTCTCGCGGCTCGATCTTGCGATAGTCGGTGTCCTCGACAAACACGGTCCCCGAGGTTGGCTCGTCGAGACGATTCAGCAAGCGTAACAGCGAACTCTTGCCCGAGCCGCTGGGACCCGTGATGGCCAGAACCTCTCCTTTTCGCAATTCAAAGTTTGCGTCCTCGACCAGCATCTTGCCACTGACGGTTCGGCCCAGGTGCTCGGTACGCAGGATGATCGAGTTGGTGGTGGCATTCAAAATATTTGTCATCCCGAGCGGAGCTTTGAGATTCGCTCGCGAATGGCAAGGCACAGTCGGAGGACCTTTGCGGTATCCATGACAACGAGTTCCGGATAATCTTTTACCACGATTCATTTCTCCGCGACTTGGTACGGCGGCGAGAATTTCTACGATTGCCAGTCAAGTTAAGAAGGCAGGGGGCCTTCGACTCCGGAAACTGCTTCGCGAGCGAAGCAGATTTCTTCGCTCAGGGACAGACGGAACTTATCGGCTTGCGCGTACGCTGGCGCGAAGTTCGTTGGCTATGTCGCGAGCGGCCTTGCGGGCCGCCACTTCTTCGGTGACTCCAAATGAAATGGCTCCGACCCGGGCGTGACCGCCTCCGCCGTAGCGCTCGCAAACCTTGGCCAGGTTAACCGTCGGCTCCGACGGCGCCCAGGGATTAGACCCTACAGAAACTTTCACCCTGAAGCTGCTCTTGCTCAGGCCCACGCTGTAAATCGATTCGGGATGGAGATAGTACGGCACGAACTTGTTATAGCCCTCGAGGTCGTGGTCGGTGATGTCGAAAAACAGGGTTTGATCGATCGACTCGATGCGCTCTTGCAGCACCGTGATGGAGCGCTGGTGGCGTTCGAGCAATGGGGGCAGGAGAGGCGCGACGAAGGGCTCTTCCAGAATATCCGCCAGGGGCTTGGTGGCCAGCAAGGGAATGAGGCGGGGAATGAACGTATAGTCCTGCGCGGACTCGATGACCAGGGTCAGCTTCATGGCCGGCGCCTTCATCTCGACTGCGGTTTTGGCATCTTCGTACATCGCAGCGTCGACCACATCGGTCCAGTGCACCAGATCGGCGACAGGACCAGGATCAAAACCGAAGCGTTGTTCCGCGACGGTGGCGATGAAGCTGGTGCAGGATTTGAAATCGGGATCGTAGAACTTGCGATTGCTCTGGTCCTGCTCAAAGTGGGCTGCGTCCTCGGGCGTGAGGAAGGCGCTCAGGTGATGGTCAAACCACCAGGTGATTTTAGGCGAGCTGGAATACTTGAAGTCGACGATGGCGTTCTCGTCGCCATCAAACTGTTTTTCGTCGAACAGAGACCCGGCGCGGTGCAGCAGACCGGAGAAAACGAAGTTGACGTCGCCCCGAATCCTCTCCCGATAGAAACGCGAGAACAGGGCGGCCGACGACGCCCCGTCAAAGCATTTGTCGTGATAGAAGACCCGAACTTTCAATCGTTCCCTTCACAGGTCCCGCTTCCCGCACTCATGTTCCGATACTCATTGAGCTGCTGGCGAAGATGCGAACCAAAGGTAATAGGAATGCCATCCCGTAAAAGATCTGTCAAGGAAGGAATCGTGGATTTATGTAGAGCGGGCACCCTCGCCCGCTGGTTTGAATTTGACTTTGGTTCTCAGGGCAACGATCAAAATCCGACTCAAAAGGCGGGCGAGGGCGCCCGCCCTACACGACATACGATCGCGCAAATTACATGGCGTTAGCTTGCTTCTCCGCCAGGTCGCCAATGATCGGCAGCTTATACATCTGCCCTTGATTGGCTTTGATCAGCAGAATAATCCAGACGATGAACGAACCCAGCCAGATAATCATGTGCAGGGGAAGAGTAATAAAGATCAGCCCGGGCACAAAACCAATAATGGTCAATCCGATCCAGATGGCGATCATGGCCACACTGAAGAAAATCATCTGAAAGGCATGGAACCGGACAAAACGGTTCTTGTTGTAGGGCTCCATGACCAGGAAAATGATCGCTGGAATGATGGTGATGTAGCACAACATACCAACGACGTTGTCCTGCATCCCGCCCGTGGTGCCCTGGGCAGCTGCTGCCGGTGGCGCTGCGGTGCGACTACTACAGGCCGGACACATGGTCGTGCCGTCCGCGATCTGCGTTCCACACCCGCTACAAAAAGCCATTGACTTACCCTCCCAAGATTGTGCAACTCGGCCCTCCGGACGCAGTTCGCCCGGCCCTACCTGAACCCCGCGAAAGTTATCAGAATCAGCCTTCCAAGGCAAACAGAATCGGGGCCTGGGCTGGCAGAGCCTTCCCTATCAATATGATCCGCTAATGTTGGCGCGAGCGCCCGCGCTGGTGCAGGGGAGGCGAAACCGCGCAGGGGTTGCTTACGCCGGATCCCAGTCGCTTGGGTGACACGAGCGAGGAGGCTCGCGTCTACATTACAATCAGGAGCCCACCATGGCGACCACCACGACTCCGGTTTCCAGCCCTCGCAGGCGTTTCGGAATCGGGAGAATTTTCGCATCTATTTTGATTGCCATCGTGATCGTGGCTCTATCAGGGCTGCTCTGGCTTTACTTGATAGCCCGCACTGCCCTGCCCCAACTGGACGGTAACGTGAAGGTTGCCGGTCTCTCCGCGCCGGTCGCAGTGATCCGAGACGGACATGGCGTTCCCACGATTACAGCCACCGGATTTGACGACCTTTTTTTTGCCCAGGGATATGTGACCGCTCAGGATCGCCTATGGCAGATGGATATTATGCGACGATTCGCGGCGGGTGAAATTTCCGAGATTCTCGGTAGCGAGTTTGTCGAGCACGACCGCGAGCAAAGGATTCTGGGACTCAGAATTGCCGCCCGGAAATCGCTCGAGGTTTCTACGGCGCAGGCCCGGTCGCATTTCGAAAGCTACGCGCGCGGCGTGAATGCTTACATCGAGTCGCATCGCGACCGTTTGCCGATTGAGTTTCGAATCCTGGGTTACGCGCCGCAGACCTGGACGCCGGAGGATTCCACTTTGATCGCGGCGCAGATGGTCAAGGACTTGAATCACTATCCCTACCGCGACGCACTGAATCGCGAGAAAATTCTGGCCAAGCTGGGCCCGGAGCTGACCGCAGATCTTTACGTCAATAGTTCAGGACGCGACCGGCCGCCCACCGCGGTGCGCCACGGATTCGACGAAAAACTGAATCAGGATATCGACGACGACGAAGATCCAGACAGTGGACCATCCGGTGGTTCTGTCACCCAACATACCGTCGCGCCCGCGTTGGGAAATCATTCCGGCACATCTGATCCCGATACGGACGCCCGCATGGTCATCGGTTCGAACAACTGGGCAGTCTCCGGCGCGCACACGGTCACGGGCAAGCCACTTCTCTCGAACGATATGCACCTGGGACATCAGATGCCCAATCTGTGGTACGAAGCCCATCTTCGGTGTGTCAACACCGGTTGCGGCAACTTCGATGTCGCGGGAGTTACGTTGCCCGGCCTGCCTTACGTGATCGTGGGGCACAACCAGCGGATTGCCTGGGGCTTCACCAACATCGGACCGACGGTTGAAGACGTTTACAACGAGACTTTCAACTCCGGCGATCAATACCTGACGCCCGAGGGGTGGAAATCGCCCGAGCATCGCCGCGAAGTCATACACGTGAAAGGCCGGCCGGATGTAACGGTCGACGTGGAGTTGACGCGGCACGGTCCCATCATTACCGACCTGGTCGCGGGCGAGACACGCAAATTGGCTTTGCGTTGGACGCTTTACGAGGGCGTGCGGGCCCCGTTTTTCGCCGTGAATTCAGCGCAGAACTGGGAGCAATTTCTTAGCGCGTTCTCCGCCTTCGATGCGCCCGGACAGAACGTTGTATTTGCCGACGTGGACGGTAACATCGGTTACCACGCCACCGGCAGGATTCCGATACGCGCCTCCGGCGATGGCAGTCTTCCTGAAAACGGCAGTGACAACTCGCACGAGTGGAAGGGATACATCCCGTTCGATAAATTACCCAGCATTTACAATCCCGCGTCGGGCATCATCGCGACCGCCAACAGCCGCATTACGCCGGACGGCTATCCCCACTCGATCAGTACAGGATGGGAAGCACCGTGGCGTTCGGCGCGAATTTATCGGGTGCTCGAATCCGGCAAGAAATTTTCTTCCGCCGACATGCTGGCGTTGCAGACCGACATCTTCTCCGAGGCTGATCGTTATTTTGGAGAACATTTTGTTTACGCCGTCGACCACGCGAAACATCCTTCTGTCCGGGCGAAACAGGCCGCGGAGATCCTGCGGGCATGGGATGGCCGGATGACCGCCGATTCGAGCGCAGCTACGATCGCGTACCGGGCCCGCATCGAACTCACCCGCCTGCTGCTCGAACCCAGGCTGGGTGCGGCGCCCTCGGATGCCAAACTGGGAGAGGCGACGCTTAGCTGGAAGACCTATTCCTGGGGAATGCAGTCCGTGTGGCTTGAGAACGTAGTTCATCATCAGCCTGAGCGCTGGCTGCCGCCAGCATATAGCAGCTACGACGAGTTGCTGACTGCGGCGGTCGAAGCTTCGGTCGACGCCCCGCTAGATGCGAAAGATGCAGCGCCTAGAGACCTGACTTCGTGGAAATGGGGAGAGTTTCGTCCGGTGGAGATACAGCACCCCATCCTGGGGCGCATGCCTCTGGTCCGGCGCTGGAGCGGCCCCGGCCTGCAACCGCAATCCGGTAGCGGTTACACGGTGAAGGCGGTATCGCGCTCGCATGGTCCGTCGGAGCGATTGACGGTCGATTTGTCGGATCTGGACCAGACCACCCTGAACCTTGTGACCGGAGAAGCCGGGAATTTTCTCAGTCCGTATTACATGGATCAGTGGAAGGCCTGGTATGAAGGGTACACATTCAAATTGCCCTACTCCGAAAAGGCGGTTGCGGAGTCCAAGCAGCATGAGTTGGTGATGAAATAGCTTTCAGCTCTCAGCTAATTCCCACAAGCCGCGAAGCGGCGCCAGAATGTTGGCCGGAATTACGTGCCGATTAAACGTCATCGATCCAATGTTTAGAAGAACGATTCCGAATCCGTGGCGGAAATGTTTCTTACGCCCCTGCGGGGCTGGCGTCGGCTCTCATCTGACCCACGGCTTACGCGGTGGGCTCTATTCTGGCGCCGCTTCGCGGCTCACGATTAAAACGCCCGATGGACGAGGGATGACGCCCAAGGTCCGACGCCCAAGGTCTGATGCCTGGCGTCCGACGTCTGACGTCCCGCCTCAATCTACCTGTTTCACATCCACGGCCTGGCCGATGATGTCTACCTGGGTTTTCTGGAGTTGATCGGTGGTGGTGTCGTAGATGCTGAGGTTTCCCTTCTGGACGACATAGACCACGTTGCGGCGGCTGATGGGTTGGATTCCGGTGACATCTCCAAGTTGGGGCGGGATCACTACAGCCGATTTGGCGGTGTCGAAGATGGACAAACAGCCACGAACTTCGCCCGGAATAGTGCCGCTGTCCGCAATCTTGACGTTCGAACAGGTGCGGGCACCGATGAAGAGTTGATTACTGGCTCCCAGTTCGATGTGGTCGTGATAGCCGTCGGTGACAGTCGCCGTTGCGGTGACGCTCTGACCGGGCAGATCGACGACGGAAACTTCTCCGCACGTGGTGGCCAAGGTCGGAGTCGTGGACGCGGCGCAAGTGCCGGGCCCGGGCTTCGTGCCTGCCACGTAAAGAGTATTTCCTGACAACAACCCAGTGGTGCCGGCATCCAGAGGAATTGTCGGGCCGAGGATATTGGTGTTCATATCCAGCGCGGTGACGCTGCTCGCCGTTCCGCCGCACTCCGCACCGCAACTCAGAATGTAAGCTGTGGAATCGTCGCTGCTGAAAGCAGCCCATACGGGATGATCGAAGAGCGGGCTTTGAATGTCGGTACGGGGATCGGTGAGAGTGCCAATCGTGCTCGGCGCAAGTACGGTCACCGTGTCGGGCCGACCGCCTAATACCAGAATGCGATTGCCGTTGTGACTCTGCGCCAGAAACCGGGCGCCTGCTACCGGTACTGAAGCGGTAATGCTGTCATTCGAAAGGTTCAAAACGCTCACCGCTCCCGGAGACTGCCCGGTCACGGCGACCGTGGGAACGGCGGCATAGCCGGTGACATTGTCCGGCGCCACCACCACGCTCTCGCTGTAGCCGGGGAGGGTCAAGGATGATGACTGGCCCCCGGAATTTTGCGCGACCGCCCGGTTCGCATTGTTGACGACGGTCAGCGTGTTATTCGTGGAACTAAAGATTAGCGTGAACCGTTTATTGGGAAACAGAACCATCATCCCCGGCAAAGGACTGGTCGCCGCAACCGATATGACGCTGGGCGAGATCAGGTCAAGCTGTCCATCAACGACATTGACGACTGGTGTGGTTGATGATGAGTTCGGATACAGCGGATTCGAAACGAAAACGTGCAACTTGATCTTGGCTGGATCCGCCAGTGGAGGCCCACTCGAAAGATTATAGTTATAGTTGTTGTTGCCGCAGGAAACCAGCACGGCACTGGCGGCGGCGAGCAGCAAAATGGCAACTGCGGATTGCTTCAATCCAGCGACTCCCAAGAACATGAGGAATGGAGAGTTAGATGCAAGAATCGGAATTATAACAGAGGGTTTTTTCGAAGCGTCCCGGAGTGAGCATCGGCCGGGTTGCCGCCGGCATCCAAACAGAGTCCGCCAGATGCAAAACTAACCTCGATCTTGTATTCTCAAAATATGAACTTGTATTCTCAAAACTATGGCCGGTGATCTGCTTGCGCGCTTGAAACAATCGCCCGTCCTGTGCGACGGGGCTACCGGCACCCTGCTGTACGCCAAGGGTATCTTCATCAACCGGTGCTACGACGAATTGAATGTCTCCCAACCGGACCTGATTCGCGCCCTGCATCATGAATATTTGCAGGCGGGTGCGGAAATTATTGAAACGAATACTTTTGGGGCGAATTTGTTTCGCCTGGCGCGCCATGGTATGGAGAGCCGGGTACGCGAGATCAACCTGGCTGGGGTTCAGTTGGCCCGAGAAGCGGCCAAGAGCTTCGATGTTTGGGTAGCTGGATCGGTAGGACCCCTGGGCGTTCGCATCGAGCCTCTGGGCAAGACCTCATTTGGAGAAGCCCGCACGGCTTTCCGTGAGCAGATTGCGGCTCTGATTGAGGGCGGCGTCGATCTCCTGATGCTCGAGACCTTTGGTTATGTCGAAGAACTTCACCAGGCGATTCTGGCCGCTCGCGAGGTGGATGCGAAAATTCCAGTCATCGCCCACGTAACCATCGACGAAGACGGAAACTGCCTGGACGGCTCAACTCCGGAGAGCTTTGTGCCCCGGATTGAAAGCTGGGGCGCCGACGTGATCGGCTGCAACTGCAGCGTGGGCCCGGTCGCCATGCTGGATGTGATTGAGCGCGTCCGCGCTCTGACTTCTCTTCCCCTCGCCGCCCAACCCAATGCCGGCATGCCGCGGTCAGTCGAAGGCCGCAACATCTATTTGTGCTCGCCTGAATATATGGCAAGTTATGCCCGCAAGTTCGTAGCTGCGGGAGTGCGTCTGGTGGGAGGATGCTGCGGCACCACGCCCGACCACATCCGGGTCATGAAAGCGGCCTTGCGGGCGGGTGAGGCCAAGGCCAAGGCTGCGCCATCCAAAACATCGGGCGAGGCTGCATTGAAAGCGACGCCGGTGATGCCCATGGCGCAACGGTCCATCGTGGGAGCCAAGATTGCCGCTGGCGAATTCCTCACCATGGTGGAAATTGTTCCTCCCAAGGGCACGGACATTCGCAGGGAAATCGAGGGGGCGCGTTTCCTGAAGTCGGTGGGCGTAGACGCCATCAATATTCCGGACAGTCCACGAGCCTCGGCGCGGATGAGCAACCAGGCTCTCTCCCTGCTGGTGCAGCAGGAAGTCGGCATTGAAGCGATCCTGCACTATACCTGCCGTGACCGGAATGTTCTGAGCATGCAGTCGGACCTGCTGGGGGCGGCTGCGCTGGGAGTTCATAATCTGATCTGCATTACCGGAGATCCCCCGAAGATGGGGAACTATCCCGACGCCACGGCGGTGTTCGACGTCGACGCCATCGGCCTGGTGAATATTGTCCACAATCTGAACCGGGGCCTCGACATTGGCGGCAACCCGCTGGGCGCGGGAACGTCGTTCGTGATCGGCGTGGGTGCGAATCCCGGGCTGCCCAACATCGACGAAGAGATCAAACGCTTCGACTACAAGGTCGAGGCCGGAGCGGAATACGTAGTCACGCAGCCCGTGTTTGATTTGAAGCTGCTGGAAGCCTTCCTGCGCCGCATCGAGCACAGCAAAATACCCGTGATCGCCGGAATCTGGCCGCTGCTGAGCGTGCGCAATGCGGAGTTCATGAAAAACGAGTTGCGCGTTTCCGTGCCGGATTCGATTCTCGAACGCATGGCTGCTGCCCAGACTCCCGAAGCTGCCCGCGAGGAAGGAATTGCTATCGCCCGCGAGATGCTGATCGCGGTGCGCCACATGGTGCAGGGCGCCCAGATCAGCGCACCCTCAGGACGGTATTCGTCCGCCGCAGATGTGCTGGAAGCCTTGGGGACCGCTCCGCGTTCCGCAGCCTCTTAACTCGGCCCAGTATTAGAATCGCCAGAGGAGTATTCGCTTGGCTAAATTTGAAGATTGCCTCCAGCGCCTGGAGAAGATCGTGCAGGAACTGGAAAAAGGCGAAGTGCCGTTGGAGAAATCCCTGACGTTGTTCGAAGAGGGCATGCAACTTTCCGCCGCCTGCCGTAAAGAACTGGAAGAAGCGGAAGGCAAAGTGGAAATTTTGCTAAAGCAGAATGGAAAGATTCAGGCCGAACCCTTCGAACCCGAAAAAGCCAGCCGCAAGCTTTAATCCGCCCGTGTGGGGCGGACACTCTTGTCCGCCGTTTTTGACTTAGATTCTGTCTGGTAAGTCTTCCCCCAATCGGCACCACAAGCACACCAAAAGCAGCGAGGCATCATGGTGACTTGCGAAGGCTCCGGCGCGTGGCGAAAAGAAACCGGAGCAGTATGTAAGAAGCTGCACGCAAGATTCTTCGGGACCACCGTAGCTCAGTGATGACTCCCAGGAAATTGCATTTCGAATCAAGTGGCCAGCAAAAACCAACTTCAAAAGCGGCGGACAAGAGTGTCCGCCCCACACCGGGCATTGTTATACTCAGCCGCATGCTCAAACAGACTTTGGAGCAGGGCCAGGCGCTGACTGACGCTTCCCTGGAGCGCCTGCTGCCGTCGGCGACACAACGTCCGGCGTCAATCCACCAGGCCATGCGTCACAGTGTTTTTGCGGGCGGCAAGCGCCTGCGCCCTATTCTATGTATGGAATCCGGACGCATGGTCGCGGGTTCCCTTCCCGCGGGCATTGAAGATCTGGGCGCTGCCCTGGAAATGTTGCACACCTATTCGTTGATTCACGACGATCTCCCTGCGCTCGACAATGACGATCTGAGGCGCGGCCGTCCCACCTGTCACAAAGTATTTGGTGAAGCCATCGCCATCCTGGCAGGAGACGCGTTGCAGACTCAGGCGTACGAGGTGCTGTCCCGATTACATTGTTCTGCCGAATCACGGGTACGCATCATTGAAGAGATCGCGCGCGGCACGGGAACGATCGAAGGCATGATCGGCGGGCAGGTGGTCGATCTGGAATCCGAACATGCCAAACCCGACCTCGCCACGCTGGAGTATATCCACCGATCGAAGACCGCGGCCCTGATCAGCGCCAGCGTCACTACTGGCGGACTTTATGCAGGTGCGGACGATGCCGCAGTCAGGAGTCTGCGTACATTCGGCCAGTCCATCGGATTGGCGTTTCAGATTGTCGACGATGTGTTGGACGTGACCCAGACCTCAGAACAACTGGGCAAGACAGCGGGCAAAGATACGGCGGCCGAGAAAGCAACCTATCCGTCACTGTTCGGAGTAGACGAGTCAGTGAAGAAAGCAGCCGCACTGGTGGATTCGGCACTGGCATCGCTGGATGGATTTGGTTCACGCGCGGAGGTCCTCAAGGACTTGGCGCGCTTTCTGGTCGAAAGAAAGAAGTGAAGAAGTGAATGGACACCAAGCGCTTGTCATCCTGAGCGCAGTCTTTCGTCCCGCGAAGCGGACGAAAGCAAGTGTAGGACCCATGCATTCCGCGTTACCGCCCCACGAGCGTCTTCCGGGGCCGCCATCGCCAGTACATGCATAGGTCTTTCGTCGGGAGCCTTCGCTTCGCGAACGCTCCTCTTCCTCAGGATGACAGCGCCTAAACGGAGAACTTTCAAACTGAACCACACGAACAACTCGAATTACTGAAGTTATATCGAACCGCGGCTGACACTGGTAGAATCGATGTATGGCGATGGGGTTCGCCACAACCGCCCGCGAGGGCTGATAACTCCTACCAATCTACTGGCAGGAGAACTTCGTGCGCGACATTCTCACCATATCCCTGGGCGCAATTGCCGGAGCCAATGCCCGCTATTTCCTAAGCCGTTACGCTGCCAGACTCATGGGACCGGTGTTTCCTTATGGAACGCTGATCGTCAATATATCGGGCAGCATCCTGGTCGGCTTCTTCATGATATGGGCAACGGAGCGGACCCTGGTCGATCCGCGTTGGCGCATGCTGGTTGTGGTCGGCTTCTGCGGCGCCTATACCACTTTTTCCGGCTACGCTTTCGAGACCTTGGCTTATTTCGAGCAGGGACAATGGCTGCTGATGTTCACCAACTTCTTCAGTAACAATTTTCTCTGCCTCGCGGGAGCGTTGGCGGGTATGGCGTTGGCGAGGGCGCTGTAAAATGGCGAACGGAATGGCAGTCCAGGTAACCATCTATCTGAACGAATCGGACCAGTGGAATCACCGTCCGTTGCACGCCGAGATTCTCAACTACCTGCGCGCGGAGAAGGTATACGCAGCGACCGCGCTGCATGCCGTGGCTGGATTTCTCGGCCGGCAGCAGGTGAATACCAGTCATCTCGTCGATGCCGGAGGACAACTGCCGGTAATCATTGTTTTTGTCGACACCGATGAGCATGTAGGCCGCGTTCTGCCACAGTTGAAGGAGATGGCTGCCCATCGGCTGATTGTCCGCGAGAATGTCGTTCTGGAGCAGGGGAATCTAGACTGACCTGCTATCGTCGCAGGAATGTATAAGGGCCGGGTTGCTATCCGCTCCAAGCTGTCTGTATCCTTTTCCGACCGACATGTCTGCTTCCCCACTCGATATTCTTGCGCTGGCAGCCCACCGTGACGACGTAGAACAAACCTGCGGCGGCACGCTGCTGAAAATGGCGCAGCGCGGGTATCGCACCGGAATCCTCGATCTGACCCAAGGCGAGATGGGAACACGCGGCAGCGCCGACGATCGCGCCCGCGAGGCCACGGACGCCGCAAAAATACTCGGAACCTCGTGGCGAGGGGCGCTCGATATCCCCGACGGACGGGTGGAGAATACCTGGGACAACCGCCTCAAAGTAGTTCGCGTGTTGCGGGAGCAACGGCCGCGAGTGGTGATTCTTCCCTACTGGAAGGGGCGGCATCCCGACCACTACACCGCGTCTGTTCTGGGATATGAAGCTTGCTTTCTTTCGGGATTGGCGAAACTGGATTCCGGTATGGCCGCGGACGACCTGTCCGAGAGAATTACCTCGAACCTGGATGACAAACTTCCTGACGCTCTGAGGGCGGGACGCCCTCAAGACAGCCGGCAGGATGCCGGCGCTACCGAACCTCTTCCGCATCGGCCATTCAAGATCCTCTACGCCACGCTCTACTACGATGTTCGGCCGACCTTTGTGGTGGATATTACCGATCAGTTTGAAGCGCGCTTTGAGGCGCTCATGGCTTACAAGACACAGTTCAGCGATCAGGAAGCTGGCAAGGGCATCTTCCCTGCCCGTGACGAGATACGTTCGCGGATTGAGGCCATGGCGCGGTTTTACGGCATGCTGGGTGGCGTGACCTATGCCGAGCCGTTTCTACAGAAGGAAGTTGGGCTGGTGGATGACCTTACGCTGATTCCGGTCAAGTCGATTTAGACTGCACCAAAACCGGGATCACGAAACCCCATTTTCAGTTTTCAGTTTATTTTCTTAGCGCTACCGCCACGCCGTCACGGATGGGCAGGATCGTTGTGAACAAATCGGGCGAGCTGTAGAGCAGCCGGTTGAATTCCAGGATTCCTTTAGTCGACGCCTCGGACGGATCTTTTTGTGCGACTTTGCCACTCCACAAAACGTTGTCGGCGACAAACAGGCCTCCCTTACGCAGGCGCGGGACGGCGAGCTTAACCACCCGCGGATAATCCTCCTTGTCGACGTCGCAGAAAATAATGTCGAACTGTTGTTTTTCTTCGGAGAGCAATTCCAGCGCATCCCCGGTTTTGAGAGTGATTCGGTTGGAGACGCCGGCGCGGTCGAAATAGCCGCGGGCTTCGTCAGCCTTCTTGCGGTCACCATCGGTATAAATCACGCGACCGCCTTCGCCGACGGCCCGCGCCCACCAAATGGTGGAATAACCTACCGCTGAACCCAGCTCGAAAACAGTTTTTGCGTTGATCATCAAAGCCAGCTGATGCAGGATGCGGCCTACGGCTGGTCCGACAATCGGAATTTTCCGCTTGGCTGCTTCGGCTTCGATCTCGGCCAAAACCTCGTCGCGAGCCGGTAGCAGCGAATAGATGTAATCCTCGACGGCGCCGACGGTGATTCCCCCCATGCGCCACGCTGCGTTGTTGTCGTTCTCTGACACTTGATCTCCTTGTAAAGTTTTACGAGAGAGTCACACCCGGCGTCATCGTAATGACTTCCACACCCGGCGCCAACTTCTGCAAATCAGCAGGCTTGCCGGTCAGAACCGGGAAAGTTCCAAAGTGCATGGGGATCACTGTCGGGGCCTTGAGCAGGTTGCAGGCATACGCGGCTTCGCGCGGTGACATGGTGTAGTGGTCGCCAATCGGAATCATGGCAATCTGCGGCGCATAGAGATCGTGAATGATGGCCATATCGCCAAAAACATTGGTGTCGCCGGCGTGATAGATCTTCAAGCCGTTGGAGAATTCAATCACGTAGCCGCAAGCTTCGCCGCCGTAGACGATCTGATCGCCGTCCGTAATGCCGCAGGAGTGGTCGGCGTGCACCATGGTGACTTTGATATCCCCGACCGTCTGAGTGCCGCCTTTGTTCATTCCCGAAATCTGCTTTACACCTTTCTTTTCGAGCCAGTGCCCAAGTTCGGGAATCGCCACGACGACAGGGTTGTGCTTCTTGCCGATTTCAACTGCATCGCCGATATGATCAAAATGGCCGTGCGTGCAGAGCATGACGTCGACTTTCTTGACATCTTTATCCGCCGCCGGGCAGCGGGGATTTCCCATCACCCAGGGATCGACCAAGATGATCTTGCCCGCGGGAGTTTCGATACGAAAGGTAGCGTGGCCGAGCCACGTAAGTTTGACGCCGTTCAGATTCATAATTCAAAGCTCGCAGAAAGTTCTTGGCAAACAGCTCTCGCTCTGCAAGTGCCTTTGCCCGCCGCTATAGTTTAATATGAATCGCCATGGCCGAGTTAAAGGTACTGATTACGCGTGAAGAAATCGCCCAGCGTGTGGCTGCCATGGGCGCCGATATCAATCGGGATTACGCTGGTCAATCTGTCGTTCTTCTTGGCGTGTTGAAAGGCGCGGCGATTTTTCTGAGCGATTTGTCACGGCAGCTGACGATCGATGCCACGTTCGATTTCATCGGCGTATCCAGCTATGGCACGCGTCCAAGCCCCGCGCAGGAATTGAAATCCGGATGGGACTCCACGGGCGAAGTGCGCCTGACCAAGGACATGGACCAATCCATGATTGGCAAGAACGTGATCCTGGTGGAAGACATTCTCGATACCGGCCTGACCCTGACCTACCTGAAAAAGATGCTCATGGCGCGCCAGCCAAAATCCCTCAAGATTGCCGCGCTGCTCGACAAGCCTTCACGCAGAAAGCAACCCATCACTGCGGACTACGTGGGTTTCAGCATCCCCGACGAATTCGTGGTCGGCTACGGCCTGGACTACGCCGAGAAGTATCGCAACCTGCCGGACATTTGCGTGGTGCCGCGCGAAGCCTGATCCTCCGAAAAAATGTGGCCGCGAGCGTCATGGCTCGTGCGGCATCACGACGAACCTGCACCAGCGAAACGCTTGCGCCTGCATGGCTGTTATCATTGCACTTCCAAATAAAAGGATTTGTGGAAACTGATTTGACCCAATCCGAAAAGTTGAAAGTCGAGCCTCTGCTGCTTGAGGTGGCCGATGTCGTCAACACCACTCTCGACCTGGACACCACCCTAAGCCGGGTGGCGGAACTGGTGCGCAAGGTCATTGACTACGAGATTTTCGCCATCCTGCTGGTAAATGAGAAGACGCAGGACCTGCGGATCCGCTTCCAGGTGGGATATGCCCGCGAAATGGCCGAGCGGGTAAAGATCAAGATTGGCGAAGGCGTCACGGGACTGGCGGCGCAGCGCCGCGAGGCTATCCTCGTCGACGACGTTTCGAAGCATCCTGAGTACATTTCCGGCGCTCCCAATGTGCGCTCTGAGCTGGCGGTTCCTCTGATCGTCAAGAATAAGGTGGTTGGCGTACTGAACCTGGAGACGCATGAAGCCGGCCGCTTCAATGAGGAGCACAAGCGGCTGCTCACGCTCATTGGGTCGCGCATGGCGGTGGGAATCGAGAATGCCCGCCTGCATACGCGCACCACTCGCCAGGCCCGGACTTTGGTTCTGCTGAACGAGATCGCACGTGAGCTGACTTCCATTCTGAACGTGGACGAGTTGCTCAAGCGCATCGCTGAACTGCTTAGCCGCCTGATCGATTACCAGATGTTCAGCATTCTGCTGGTGGATGCGGCGGGAGAGAAGCTGCAGCATCGTTTCTCGTTGCGCTTCCAGGAAAATATTCAGCTCAAGCATGACGTCCCGTTGGGTGACGGGCTGGTCGGATATGCCGCGCAGTCACCGGCAGGCCGTGCTGGTTCCCGATGTAAGCAAGGATCCGCGCTACATTTCGCTGAATCCGGAGACCCGTTCAGAGCTGGCCGTGCCTCTTATCTACAAGGACAAGGTCATCGGCGTGCTGGATCTGGAACACACCAAGCGGGGATTTTTTACCGAAGACCACAAACGCACGATCATCACCCTGGCGGCTCAGGTGGCGATCGCGATCGAAAACGCCCGGCTCTACGAGCAAATCGCGCGCCAGGAGAAGCGGCTGGAGCGTGATCTGGCGCTGGCGCGCGAATTGCAATTCCGCCTGCTGCCACAGACGTTGCCCAAAATGCCGAACCTTGAAGTGGCGGCCAAGTTCAAACCGGCCCGCGCCATCGGCGGCGACTTGTATGACTTCGTCAATTACTCGCTCGATCACATGGGCATGGTCATTGGAGACGTCAGCGGCAAAGGCGCTCCCGCTGCGATCTACGCCGCACTGGTGAGCGGCATTTTGCGGTCGCACGCTCCTATTGAGCCTGGTCCGGCGGAGATGTTGCGGGCCGTCAATTTTTCCCTGGGCGAGCGGCGCATTGAGGGTCAGTTCGTCTCGTTGATCTATGCGGTCTGGGACGATCGCAACCGTTCGCTGAAAATTGCCAATTCAGGTCTACCGCAGGCCCTTGTATGTCCACGATGGCAAAATTGAAGTCATCGAGGCCACGGGACTGCCGCTGGGTCTGTTTGACGATGCCGAATACGATGAATTCACCTTCAAAGCCAAGCCCGGCGATATGTTTGTCTTTTTTAGCGACGGTATTATGGACGCCCGCGACAAGGCCGGCGACATGTTTGGACGCCATCGGACCGAGGCCGTCATCGTTGGCTGCGCCGAGATTTCCGCAGATTGCGTGGTGAAGTCGCTTTTTAAGGCAGCGGCCGAGCACTCGGGAGGCGAAGAGGCCTTCGACGACGAGACCGTGGTTGCCATTAAGGTGAAAGGCGAACCCAAGCGCAAGTGACCCGAACTCCAAACCGCAGCCAGGGCCGTCCTCCGGCCTTTTCCTATCGCGAAGTGCGTGAGGGATTTCTCCGCCGGCATGCGGTGGGTACCGCATTACAGTGCGAAGAAGTTTCGTTGGAACGGCTGGCGGAGCGCGTGGGAACGCCGCTTTACGTTTACTCGGCTTCGACCATCAGGGAACGGCTGGCCAGCTTCGAACATGCCTTCCGCAAAATTCCGCACACCGTGTGCTATTCGGTAAAGGCGAATTCGAATTTGGGGATTCTTCGCCTGCTGGCCGGTATGAAATGCGGTTTCGATGTGGTCTCAGGCGGTGAACTGGAACGGGTCTTGCGCGTGGACCGTCGCGCCGCAAAAAAGGTTGTCTTTTCCGGAGTCGGCAAGACTGCCGACGAGATGCATTTTGCCCTGAAGGCCGGGGTGATGCTCTTCAACGTGGAGAGCGAATCCGAACTCTGGCGGCTGGCCGAGTGTGCGGCACGCACCCGGGAAAAAGCGCGCATTGCGTTGCGCGTAAATCCCGACGTTCCCGCCAACACGCATCCTTATATTTCAACCGGGCTGCAGCAGCACAAGTTTGGCATTCCTATTCAGAAGGCGCGCAAGTTGTATGCCCAGGCTTCGGGGACGAAATATCTCCGGGTCGCAGGCGTGAGCGTGCACATCGGCTCCCAGATCACCGACGTACAGCCGTTTGCGCTGGCCATGGAACGCGTCGCCGAACTGGTGCGCGTGCTGCAAGAGGACGGCCACCGCATTGAATACGTGGACGCCGGGGGTGGATTGGGCATCGATTACCGGGATCAATCTCCCCAGGGGTTTGCCGGGCAAGCCGCCGAATATGCGGCTGCTCTGGCGCGTCCGCTGCGCGGTTTGAAAGTGCATCTTCTTCTGGAGCCAGGCCGATCGATTGTGGGTCCCGCGGGCGCTCTGCTCACTCGCGTGCTCTATCGGAAGACGAACGGCCCTAAACAGTTTCTGGTGGTGGATGCGGCGATGAACGATTTGGTGCGCCCGTCACTCTATGATGCATATCACGAGATCGTTCCTGTGCGCCGCGATACCAACACGGCACGGCACGAAACCGTGGACGTGGTTGGCCCGATTTGCGAAAGCGGCGATTTCTTCGCGCGCGGCCGCGAGTTGCCGGTGGTAAATGAAGGCGATCTGCTCGCCATACTGGATGCGGGAGCTTACGGGATGGTCCTCGCGTCCAACTACAACTCGCGCCCCAAGGCAGCGGAAGTGTTGGTTGAGGGCAATTCAGTGAAAGTGATCCGGCGGCGCGAAACCATGGACGATCTGCTACGGCCCGAACTTCAGACACGTTGAGAGTCGTCCTGAGTTCAGAGATTGCGGCCCAGCCGCGAAGCGGCGCAAGAATGAAGCCCCGGGCGTAAGCCCGGGGTGGATCGCAGCAGTGAGACCAAGCACTGAAAGGGCGAAAGAAACACACGCCCATAAGCCTTGCCGCAATCGGTCTCTTCCGCCCCTTCGGGGCCCAATCCTTGCAACTTTCGCACCGGGCTTGAGCCCGAGGTTTTATTCCTGTGCCCCTTCGCGGCTGTTTCAACGCAAGCTTTTCCTGGCTGCGCTCTCAGGAAGGGTTACGGATGATCTGCTAGCTTGCGCAAGGCTGCCAGTTGGGCAACGCGCCGCGGATCAGAATGTGTGGTCAGAAACTCCTGCATTGAGTTGAGCTTCTGCGTCGCCAGATCTTTCTGGTTTCCTTCTTCATACAGAAGCGCCAGCGTGGCCAGGGCGTCCCAGTAAACCGGGTCGGATTGCTTTTGTAACGATGCTGCTCGCTGCTCCATCACTCCGGCCAACTCAGCGGCTTTCTGCATCCCTCCGGCGGCGCGATGGCAGCGAACCTGTATCGCCCACACTCTCCAGTATTTGGTTTGAAGATCGCGCTGCGCCTGGCGCTTGTAGTCGACGCTGTACCAATCGAAAGGCCGGATCCGCTGTAGTCGCCATTCGTCATCCCGAATTCCCTGTTCGGCCATGGCCGCAACGCGGTCGGGATCGCCACGCTCTTTTAAAAGAGCTTCCGCCTGATCGATCAACGGGCTGGGTTCGGGCAGTGCGGAAGGATATGGTGCCAGATCACGCGCGCTCCGGGACGACTCCGGACAAAGTTCGCGGAAGCGGTCGCGTTCAATCCTCTCTTTTACTTCATCATGGAAGGCCGCCGACCCGTAGATTTCCGCCAGAGAACCGTGCGCCGGCGCGTAGGCGGTATTCAGCGCGACGATTTCCGTCAGTTGCTGGATTGCAGAAGAAGTGTTCCGGCCGATGACGCTCCGGGCGTAGAGATAGGTAAACATCAGGTCGTCCGGGTGCTGCATCGAAAGAACCTGATATTCCTCCGTCAGCTTTCTCAAATGACCTTCAATCCCGTACTGCTGAACTGCGTCCTGATAGCGTTCGTTGATCCATAAATCTTCAGGGAAACGTTGGCGGAGAGCCGCCAGCGGAGCCAACCCGTGATCAAAGTCCGACGGACCGGTCACAACCACGAGAATTCTTTCCAGCTGCGAGCGAATCTCCGGCGTCGGCCCGCACGGCCTGCCCTGCGCGTGGACCGCGATAAGGCTCAACCAAAGAAAGCAGCCGAACTGGAGTGAACGCTTCATAAAACGAAGCGGATCGCGGAGAGCCCATCCAACTCTCTCCGCGATCCGGGGAAACGTCGCGTGATCTTGCTAGAGCGAACGCAGGAAATTCAGCACGTCCTGCATCTGGGAGCGATTGAGCGAATTGAATCTGCGGACCACGTCGTTGGCTTCGGAACCGCAGCTTTGACTGTTGGATCCGGGCCGGTTGGACGCAGTGCGGACCCTTCCATCCCCGCAATCATTGGACGCATGCGCCTGAATGGCGCGTAGAAGATCGGAGGTCCGCCCATCATGCAGGAAAAATATTCGCTGGCCAAGACCCCATAACGGAGCGGTACGGAACTGGTCAGGACCGGCCGCTCCCTGACTGACTCCGTCTGACAATCGCGATCCCATATGGTGAATCGCGAAATCGGAATAAGGGTGATAGCTGATGTTCGACATGCCGGCGAACTTCGACATGCCGGTTGTGAGCGTGGCCGAATGGCAAAGCCCGCAACCCACACTGTTAAACAGATTGGCCCCGTTTCGCGCCGAAGCCGACATCGGCGCAGGCGTGGGCGGCGCGGAAAGACGCATGAACGCCGCAAAATTCACCAGGTCGGAAGACATGTCCGCCGCGGTGCCGGAGGAGCTGCCGTTCGCATCCAGCATCTTGGTGGCATCTTCCGGAGAGCCGTTGTACACACAACCCGTGGTGGCGGAGCGTTCGTTGGAGAAAGCCTCGTTGGAGACGCCCTGCTCCACGTTGTAGGCTTCACCGGCAAAGACCATCAGGGATTTGTTCTGTGCCTTCCAGCCAAAGCGAGTGATAGTGCCGTCGTTGCCGCTTGCGTTGAAGATGCCGCCGATGCCGAGTTGCGACTTGATTGAGCGGTTCGCCGCCAGGTTCGCCAGAAGAGTCGAGTCTGGCGTGGCTTCCACCAGGCCCAGCCCGAAGGTCGGCGTCGGAATGCGGAAGATCACGTTATTGGCGGCCAGTTGCTGCGCGAAATTCGGCTGCCTGAGAGCGCATCCCTCGGCATCGGTCCGGCCAGCAATGGTATACAAGCCATGCACTCCGCCATCCGCAGTGCCGTCAGGATTTTTTATAAAGCGCGCTTCCCGCACCGGGCCGTCGCTGGTAATAAACGACGGAACCGTATTCTGGGCGCCATCCAGATTGGCGAGTGCGACCTGTGGATTGGAAGCTGGGCTGCTGCCGCCGACGGCCGGCTGCGCGTGACACTGGGCGCAACTGTTGCCGTTGAACGTAGGACCTAAACCACCGCCACCCTCTCCCGAAATGGTACCGCTCACGGAATCAACCTCCATGAAGTCAACCATTGCGGTGTTGAAGAAAGATTGAAGCTCGGGACTGAGCCCGGACAAAGGTCCACCGGCCCCGGCAACCCCAGTGCGGGGTCCGGGATCATGCTGAGCCATAGCCACTCCAGGAACCAAAATCATACCGAGAGCGAAACCTGCGATTGTCAGTACACCAATATGCTTCACACTTCACCTCCATGTACGCGAAGAGCCACACCTCTGGCATAAGCCAGGATTTCTACTTTTGGGAGGACGCTATTTTCCGTTCTGCCGTCTCGACCCCGCCAAAAGGTTTGGCGGCGCTGCCGCAGTCGCTACGGTCCGGAAGTGGCTAGGGACGCGGAGTTCCGACATCCGCGCTGAACGTTAGAAAAACTTAATGGAAGTTACAACCCAACAGGAAAGGTGTCAAGATGGCCATTAGTACATGCTCACTGTGCAAAACGCTTCGCGCATCCGAAGGATTCAGACTCCGCGCACCTGGTATTCGGAAGGGTAAATCCGCGAGACAGGTCACTGACCTGATTTCGGTGTGCCGTCCCATACGATTTTTCCGCCGACAAAAGTGGTTATGACTTTGACGTCGCGGATTTTTACCGGATCAATGGTAAAGATGTCATCACTCAGCAAAACCATGTCCGCAAGTTTCCCGGGTGTGATGGAGCCTTTCTCTTTTTCCTGAAACTCAGCGTAGGCCGATCCCATGGTGTACGCTTCCACCGCTTCGGCCACGGTGAGTTTCTGCTCTGGAAACCAGCCCTTGGGATTCTTGCCGTCCAACGTAGCACGCGTGACTGCGGCATAGAGGCCAAACATGGGGTTCAGCGGCGCCACATTCCAGTCGGTGCCAAAAGCAAGATGGACACCGTGATTGAGAAAGGTGCGAAACGCGTAGGTTCGGCTGGCGCGGTCGTGACCGATGCGTCCTTCGGCCCACCGCCCGTCATCAATAGCATGGTACGGCTGCATGGAAGCGATCACGTGCAACTGGGCGAAGCGGTCAAAGTCTTTCGCGGCCATGTGCTGGGCGTGTTCAATACGCAAGCGGCGGTCACGCTCACCGTGGGCTTTCACGATTTCGCCGTACATATCCAGAATGATGGAAATGCCCTGATCGCCGATGGCGTGCGTGCAAAGCTGCAATCCGGCAGCGTCCGCTCTCATCATGCGGTCCTGCATCAATGACAGCGGATGCATTTCATCGGACAGAATGCCGTGGTTATTGGGCTGATTGTCGAAGGGATCGAAGAAGTACGCAGTGGCTGAACCCAGTGAACCGTCGGCGTAGGCCTTCAGCGCGCCAATACGAAGAAACGGACCACCGAAGGCGTGCCGGATACCAATCTTTATCTGATCATCCACATTTGGAATCAGGGGCGCGGCATAGATACGTGCCGTCAATTCGCCGCGTTCCAATAACTCGGAGTAGACCGCAATGTCCGCGTAATCGGGATTCATGTGCTGCACGCTCGTGACCCCTACCGAGGCGGCATGGGCTAGCGCGCGCTTCACTGCCCGCATGAGCTCGTCGTGGGAAAGCGCCGGCGCGATCTTGAACACGTAATCCATCGCCGCATCCTTCAGCGCGCCCGTGGGATTGCCCTGAGCATCGCGCACGATAACTCCACCCGGAGGGTCCGGAGTCTGCGCAGTCACGCCCGCTAATCGCAACACGACCGAGTTCGCCAGGCCCATGTGGCCGTCATACCGGCTCACAAAGATAGGCGTATCGGGGCTCAGGGGATCGATTAATTCCTTGGTCGGCATGGTGGCCGGAGTCCATTTAGTTTCATCCCAGTCACCGCCTCTCACCCATTCTCCCTTGGCTGTCTTCTTCACCTGTTGGCCGATGCGCCGGGCAAATTCCTGAGCGCTGGTGGCGTCGTTGAGTTGCACGCTATCGAGCGAGCGGCCGCCGTCGACGAAATGCACATGAGAGTCGTTGAATCCCGGCAACAAGAGTTTGCCGGAGGCGTCGATCAGCCGCGTGTGAGTTCCGCGCCAGCTCTCAACTTCAGCATTGGAGCCGACTGCGACAATCCTGTCGCCGAGAACTGCGACGGCCTCGGCCGTGGGATGATTCTGGTCGACCGTCCAGATCTTGGCATTGTGAAGAATGAGATCGGCCGCAGGTTGTGATTGCGCTTGAACGAATGATGAAAGTATGCACAACAGAATGGCGAACGCGAGAGCGCGAAAAAAGAAAGTTTTCATGGTTGATGGTTATCAGGTCGACGATCCATTGATTTCGGACCAACAGTCAATCGTTGCGACAGGTAACGATACAGGATCGCCTGATTGGTTGAAAGCTTTTCGGCTGCCGGGTAGTGGCCCAGTTCAAAAAGTCCCCGTATATCCGCATCATTCTGAGCGCCTTCGATCGTGTAGGATCTTGCGTGTACTGCATGATCAGGGCCCATGTACACATAGCCGCACGCCAGATTCTTCGCAAGCTCAGGATGACCCCCGTTCATTCGTAGAGATCTAAACTGAGTCACAATCCCCCGCCTCACATATCGGCTCAGGGACTTCCTTAACACCTTCGTGCTACCTGCGGCACGACCGAGCCATTGTCTTAATAAGTCCGGAAGGCTATGCTTCGCCAGCGCAATCAAATTTATTCAGCCAGTTCGACCGGGCTTGATCGGCTGCATTAAGTGCCGCGGATCAAGCTCGAAGCTGGCGGACTCGACTTAGCGAAATGGCGACAACGACGCACGATTCTGCCAACCATCGAGTCCGGGTTTTGATTGCCGATGACCACGAAGTGATGCGTCTGGGTATTCGGAACCTGCTTGAACTCCGTCCTGGCTGGAGCGTTTGTGCCGAAGCCGACAACGGGCAGGAGGCGATCGAAAAGACATTGCAGTACCGTCCCGACGTGATCATCATGGATATTACAATGCCGGTCATGAACGGCCTCGAAGCGGCCAGCCATATAACGAAAAAAGATCCGACGATACCTGTGATCCTCTTCTCGCTGAACCTTTCAGACGATCTTTTTCGGCATTTCAGGACGGATGGAATTCGTGGCGCTGTGGCTAAAGGGGACGCCGCCCGCGACTTGATCCTTGCAGTAGAAACCGTATTAGGAGGCGGGACGTTCTTCCCCGATCAAAAACCAGGTTCGATCTGATTGGTTGCAGAGTTTTAGGAGGGCAGACGCTGGGTCGGTTTTGGGGAGGTTACCAGCGCCTGCCGTTGCTCCTTCGCGTTGGGGTATTTCATTAGTACCGCTAATCCCGCCCAGTCCGCCATACGGAAAATACTGTATATCGCGGCGGCAAACGGTCTACGATTCTGCAAATTCAGAGCATCTACGTGGAATAATCGGCGTTGATGCGGACGTATTCGGCGGTGAGATCGGAAGTCAGAAACCGTATGGTTTCCCGGCCCCGGCCCAGCAGGATTCGAATTTCGCACTGAAACTGGGCCAACGCCTTATGCGCACGCTTCTCGTCGAAAGCGCACCCCACTCCGCCGCGGCATACCAGTTGATCGCCAATCTGGATTGAAACTTTGGCTGGGTCCAGAGCGATT
This sequence comes from Terriglobia bacterium, assembly GCA_963795245.1. Lineage (GTDB taxonomy): Bacteria > Acidobacteriota > Terriglobia > Terriglobales > Acidobacteriaceae > JAIQFF01. The sequence goes on from CAWCHA010000005.1 coordinate 1,125,818, forward strand.
CCTGATCTTCCGGCAGCCGCTAAAATGCGCCCCCAATTGGGATCGGCGCCCGCCCACGCGGTCTTTACCAAAAGAGAATGAGCCACAGTTTGCGCCACCTGGCGCGCCTCCGCGCGATTCTTTGCCTGTTCCACGGACAGGGTGATGACGTGCTCGACCCCTTCTCCGTCCCGGACAATCTGTTCGGCCAGCGAACTGCACGCTTGCTGCAGCGATTGGGCGAATTCCCGATGTACCGATCGCTGGGTTAGACGAACTCCGCTTTGCCCGCTGGCCAAAAGGAGAGCGGTGTCGTTGGTGGAAGTATCTCCGTCAATTGATATGCAGTTAAAGGTCTGCTCACTGGCGTCGCTCAAGTACCGCTTTAACTCTGCTGGGCTAGCGGAAAGATCGGTAAACAGATAAACCAACATGGTCGCCATTTGGGGATGAATCATGCCGGCACCTTTGGCGATTCCCAGAATCTTCACCTCGGATTTGCCGGATCGAAAAGTAGCGCTGGCTAGCTTGGGCCGCTTGTCCGTTGTCATGATGGCCTTAGCGAAGTCAGCGATTCCCTGCCTGCTTGCCTTTCGTCCCGCCGCCAGCTCGGGCAGTTTCGCCACTATTTTTTCCACCGGCAGAGGCACCCCGATTATTCCCGTGGAAGATGGAAAGACCTCGCTGGCTCGCAGTCCCAGCAACTGGGCGAGGTTGGCGCAAATCTTTTGGCAGGCAAGGATGCCGGTCTTGCCCGTGGCGCAATTGGCATTGCCGGAATTTACGATGACAGCTCGAATTCGACCGCGACTGGCGGCCAGCGCCGCGCGCCCGACTTCGAGAGGAGCGGCGACGACGCGATTCTTCGTGAAGACGGCTGCGGCAGTTGTTCCGGGACCGGCCTCCACCAGAGCCAGGTCAGGGCGCCCGCTAGCTTTGATCCCGGCGCAAGCCGCCGAGAAACTGAAGCCGGCAGGGAGACATATATTTGGCTGGGAACGGACGCGAAGCTTCATACCTCGATCTTGACCAGCCAGTTGGTGGGCTGGGGAAGCATGGCGAATTTGGGCAACTCGCCCCGTACCATTGCAACCTCGTCGCAATTGTCGAAGCGCGGGCAGACGCAGCAGTCTTTGTGGATCTTGTCGGGCAGATCTTCGCGCTGCGCCATGGCGAATCCCATACGAGCGAAGAATTCCGGAATGCGAGTGAACAGGCAGATCGAGCTGACATTGTGTTTCTTGGCCTGGGCCAGCAAAGCTTTGATGAGGCGCTCGCCGCCGCCCGATCCCTGACGCGCGGGATCGACGGTGATGGAGCGAATCTCGGCCAGATGCGGTCCGTACAGATGAAGTGCGCCGCAACCGATGATGTGGCCGTGATCTTCGAGGACGACGAAGTCGCGCACGTTTTCGCAGACTTCAGCGAAGGTGCGCGGCAACAGGGTGCCGTCTCCGGAATAGGCTGCGATCAACTCATGGATCGGCTCGGCGTCAGGCAACAGGGCTTCACGCGTGCGCATGGACGTCCTCCCGCATACTTTCGACTTTCACTCTGGCGTCGGCGATGGCCTGCCGAACCCGTGCCGGAGCTGTGCCGCCCGGCACATCGTGAAGCGCAAGCACTGCCTGCAAAGTCAGGCAGGAGTAAAAGTCCTGATCAAAGGCTGGATTCAATTCTCGCAACTCCTCCAAGGGCAAATCTGCCAGCTCACACTTTCTTTCGATGCAAATCTGCACCGCTCTGCCAACTATTTCGTGTGCCAGGCGGAACGGCACTCCGCGCTGCACGAGGTAGGTGGCGCCAGCCCAGGCATTCATGAACCCGCTCTGAGCAGCTTGCTGCATGCGTTCGTGATTGAACTCCACGGCTTTCATCCAGCCGGCGGCCATCGGCACCAGCGCGAGCACAGTGCCGGCAGCGTCAAAGAGCGGCTGTTGGGTTTCCTGCAAGTCTTTGTTGTAGGCCAGGGGCAGGCCCTTTACCGTGACCAGCAGCGCGGTTGCGTTGCCAATGATGCGGGCGGCCTTGCCGCGCGTGAGCTCGAGCAGATCTGCATTCATCTTCTGCGGCATGGCGCTGCTGCCGGTTGAGTACGCTTCCGGCAGCCGAACAAATCCAAACTCCTGGGTCGAGAATAAAATCATCTCTTCCGCCCAACGGCTGAGATGCACGGCCAGTAGAGAAAGAGAGCCGACGAACTCGAGGATGAAATCGCGATCGCTGGTCGCGTCGATGCTGTTGGCGGTAGGCGCGTCGAATCCCAGTTCATCGGACATGGCGCGACGGTCGAGCGGCAATGTCGCGCCGGCCACCGCACCCGAACCCAGCGGAGAAAGATTCAACCGCTTGCGGCAGTCGGCGAGGCGGTCCGCATCGCGCCTGAACATTTCTACGTAGGCCAGCAGCCAGTGCGCCACCAGCACCGGCTCGGCGCGTTGCAGATGGGTGTAAGCGGGCATCGCCGCACTGCCGGCCTGTTCGGCGCGGTCCAGAGCAATGTTCAGCCACTCGGAGAGGTCGGCCCGGATCTGATCAATCGAGGCGCGAACGTAGAGGCGAAGGTCGGTCGCAATCTGCTCGTTGCGGCTGCGGCCGCTGTGCAGCTTGTATCCGGTATCGCCGATCAGTGCAACGAGTTGCTTCTCGACGAAGTGATGGACATCTTCCGCTTCGTGATCATCGAGAAACGCCGGGCTTGCCGAAGCCTTTTCACTGATCTGCCTTAACCCTTGCAGAACCGTGATCAGCTCGCTGGAAGATAAGATTCCGACATTCTTGATGGCGGCGGCATGAGCGGCGCTGGCAGCCAGCTCTTCCCGCAGCAGACGCCGGTCGAAGTCGAACGACCGCTGCCAGCGCTCAAAATCCGGATCAAGCGGCTGGCGAAATCGTCCCGACCACATCTTCATCGGATGACCTCTGGCTTTGCAGCATCGGCGCGAAGGCGGGCGCGCGAACGCGACGGCAATCCAAGAATGCGAATGAATCCTTCCGCATCTTTCTGGTCGTAACTTTCGTCCATGGTGAAGGACGAGAGATCCGTACGGTAAAGCGAATTCTCGGAATGGCGGCTGACCACCGACACATTTCCCTTGTAAAGCGACAGCGTGGTCGTGCCCGTGATCTCTTGCTGCGTGTTTTCTACGAACGCGTCGAGAGCTTCCCGCAGCGGAGTGAACCAGAGGCCGAAGTAAACCAGTTCGGCATACTTCAATCCGATGTGCTGCTTGAAATGCATGAGGTCGCGCTCCAGGCACAACGCCTCGATTTCGCGATGCGCAGCAATCAGCAGAGTTCCGCCGGGTGTCTCGTAGCACCCGCGGGACTTGATGCCGACGAAACGGTTCTCTACCAGGTCGATGCGGCCAATGGCATTGCGCCCTCCGATCTCGTTGAGTAGTTCGACCAGCGAGACCGGATCGAGTTTCATGCCGTTCACGGAAATCGGAACGCCTTTTTCAAAACCGATGACCACCTGCTCTTCGCGGTCTGGGGCTTCCTGTGGAGAACGCGTTAACTGCCAGGTGGTGGGGAGAGGAGCGTTTCCGGCATCCTCCAGTTCTCCGCCCTCATGGCTGATGTGCCAAAGGTTGCGATCGCGGCTGTGGATCTTTTCGCGGCTGGCAGTGACGGAGATGCCTCGCTTCTCTGCATAGTCGAGACAATCTTCTCTGGATTTCAGAGTCCATTCCCGCCAGGGCGCAATCACTTTCAGCTCCGGAGCCAGCGCCTGATAGGTTAATTCGAAACGGACCTGATCATTGCCTTTGCCGGTGCAGCCGTGAGCCACCGCGGTTGCCCCTTCGCGAAGTGCAACTTCCACCTGGTGCTTGGCAATCACCGGACGCGCCAGCGATGTGCCCAGCAGATACTTGTGTTCGTACACCGCGCCGGCTTTCAAGGCGGGGAATACATATCCCGTGAGAAATTCCTCACGCATGTCTTCGACGATGACCTTGCTGGCGCCGGTCTTGTAAGCCTTTTCGACGACGGCTTCAATGTCGTCGCCCTGTCCGACGTCTCCGACCATGGCAATCACATCGTAGGCGTAGTTTTCCTTCAGCCATGGAATGATGATGGAGGTGTCGAGGCCTCCCGAGTATGCGAGAACAACTTTTTCAGCCATTGGAATTCCTCGAATTCGTGCGGCCCACCTTGCCGCCAAGCAGTAATAACAGGATGGCCTTCTGCACGTGCAGACGGCTTTCGGCCTGGTCGAAAACCACGGAACGGTCGCAATCCATAATGGCGTCCGTGATTTCCATTCCGCGGTGCGCGGGCAAGCAGTGCATAAAGACGGCGTGCGGCGCTGTACCGGACGCAAGCTCTTCATTCAGCTGGTAAGGCGGAAAAATCCGATTCCGCTCCTGTTCTTCGTGCTCGTGACCCATACTAGTCCAGGCATCCGTGTAGATGGCATCGACGCCGTCCACGGCCTGTTTGGGGTCGTTGAGAATGTCGATGACCGCGCCCGTCTGCCGTGCGATGTCGCGCGCCTCGGCAACGATTTGCGCATCGCACGCATAGCCCTCGGGGGTCGCGATGCGAATCCGGGATCCCAAAGTGGCTGCGGTGAGTAAGAGAGAATGCGCGACGTTGTTGCCATCGCCCACGTAGGCCAGACAGATTTTCTTCAAATCTCCGAATCGCTCCAGAAGCGTGAAGTAGTCGGCCAGTGCCTGGCAGGGATGCTCCAGATCGCTAAGTGCGTTGATCACAGGAATGCAGGCGTGCTCGGCCATTCCTTCCACAGTGGCGTGGGAGTACGTGCGCAGCACGATGGCATCGACCCAGCGTTCCACATTGTGCGCGATGTCGCTCAGTTTTTCGCGGGCATCGAGCCGGCCGGCTGTCTGGTCCATGAAGAACGCATTGCCGCCCATGCTGGCCATTCCGGCTTCGAAGGTGAGCCGGGTGCGCAGCGATTGCTTTTCGAAAAACATCACCATCTGCTTGCCGGCAAGCGCTGTCCGGAAATTCGACGGACGCGCCTTCAGCAGTCCCGCGAGCTGGAAAATGGTTTCGATCTCAATCGGGCTGAGATCGCGGATCGATATAAGGTCGCGTCCCGGAAAAGTGGCGGTGACTGGGGATGATGCGACCTGCGTAGTCTGGACTGGCTGGCTGCTCAACTTAGTTGGCTCCTTCTGCTTGGTTTTGCTTTGCCTGCCTGCTTCGTCTGTGCGGTAGATGAAAGTGCGGTGTCGAGGGCACGGATCACCAGATCCACGTGCGCTTTCTGAATGATGTAGGGCGGCAGGAAACGCAACACTGTGTCCTGCGTGCGGTTGATGAGGATGCCGCGATCGAGCAACTGCGCGACGACAGCCTTGGCCCGGTCGGCCGAAGAGATGTCCATGCCCAGCATCAGGCCCATGCCTCGAATTTCGCGGATGCCGTCATGTTTGGCTTTCAGACCTTCAAGCTTGGCGCGAAAGTAATCGCCGGTCTGGCGGACGTGCCCCAGCATGCGATCCAGCACGCGCAGGAATTCGATGGCCACGGCGCAAGCCAGTGGCCCGCCGCCGAAGGTGGTGCCGTGCATTCCGGGATGCATGCCGCTGGCCACGCGGTCGGTGGTCAGCAGCGCTCCCAGCGGAAGGCCCGCGGCCAGGGGCTTAGCGACGGTGACGATGTCGGGCTGAATTCCATAATGCTGGTAGGCAAAATACTTCCCCGTGCGCCCCAGCCCACACTGGATTTCGTCGAGAATCAGCAGCGCTCCGGTGCGATCGCAGAGTTGGCGCGCGGTCTGCAAAAATTCGGGGCTGAGTGGACGGATTCCACCTTCGCCCTGGATGGTCTCCAGGCAGATGGCGCAGACACTCCCGTCGAACTGGCGCTTGAGATCGTCTACGTCGTTGAAGCCGACAAATCCAACTCCCGGCACCAGGGGCGTGAACGGGTGCCGATATTTTTCCTGCCCCGTGGTGGCCAACGAGCCGAAGGTGCGGCCATGAAAAGAATTTTCCAGAGCCAGCAAACGCCACTTGGCCTTGTGGCCGTTGTTGTTCTGAGTGCGCGCGAAGGCGCGAGCCAGCTTGAGCGCGCCTTCCCAGGCTTCCGTGCCGCTGTTGCAAAAAAATGCCTTATCCAGGCCGGAGATCTTCGTCAGTCGCTTCGCCAGTTCCGCCTGATACTCGTGAAAAAACAAATTCGAGACGTGAATCAATTTGCCGGCTTGGCGCTTCAACGTGGACTGAATCACGGGATGGCCGTGACCCAGCGCGTTAACCCCAATCCCGCTCAGGAAGTCGAGGTAGCGCTTGCCTTTCGAATCCCACAAATAGACGCCGCGTCCGCGTTCGAAAAGCACGCGTTGACGATCATAGGTGGGAAGCAACAGCTTGGATTCGGAACGGACGACCGTGGCCAGGCTCATGCGACGATCACCTCCGTGCCGCCATCCAGCCTGGTCTGGTAGAACTGCGGCAGCGCATCGGCCTGGGCAGCCGGCAGTATGCGTACCCGGCCTACACCCTTGCGGAGAGCCTGTCCGCAGGCTTCGAGCTTGGGCAGCATGCCTCCGGCAATTACCGCGCTCTCGACCATGCCAGGAATTTGTTTCGTATTCAGCCATGGCATCACGGAGCCTTCGGCGTCTTTCACTCCGGCGACGTCGGTGAGAAAAATCAGGGTGTCGGCGTGACAAGCCACGGCGCAGGCAGACGCCATCTGATCGGCGTTCACGTTGTAGTATTCGCCATCCGAACCCAGGGCCACCGAAGACAGCACAGGAATTCCGCCCAGCCCCCAGATGGCTTCAAGCCAACTCGGTTCGACCGAGCAAATTTCTCCGACGAATCCCAGGTCGTAGCCCTTGGTTTGTTTCTTGCGGGCGCGAAAAGTCATGCCGTCTCCGCCGCAAAGGCCGATCGCCGGACGTCCGGCGGCAACGATGGCCGCGACCAGGCTCTTGTTTACGATTCCGGCGAGCACCATCAGGGCGACATCGCGAGTCTCAGCATCAGTAATGCGCAGGCCGTTCACGAAATCGCTTTCCTTGCCCAGAAGTTTCAGAGTGCGGGTTAGTGCAGCGCCGCCGCCATGGACGACGGTGACCTGGTGTCCATCCTCCGCCAGCTCCACGATGGCGCAAGCGCACTTGCGCAGCGTGTCTTTGTCTTCAAGTGCCGCGCCGCCCAGCTTGATCACAATCTTCACTGCAGCCCTTCCTGTTCTTTAAACCCAAACATGAGATTCATATTCTGAACTGCCTGTCCGGCTGCGCCCTTCAGGAGATTGTCCACGCACGACACCAGCACCAGGCGGCGCCCGTCTTTCGCCAGGCAGAAACCCAAATCGCAATAGTTGGTGTGCAGCGAAAACTGGATCTCCGGCAATTTCGGCGTGGCGAACACTCGAACCCACGGCTTGCCTGCATAAAATTCCCTGAAACAGGATTCCACTTCCACCGCTTTCATCTCCTGCTTCAGATGAACATAGATGGTGGAAAGGATTCCTCTCGGGATCGGCAAAAGATGCGGAGTAAAAATCAGCTCTTCTGAATCCAGTTTCAGTTGCTCGAGAATTTCTCCCACATGGCGATGTCCGAAGACCGCGTAAGCGGACAGATTGTCCGCCACAGAAACAAAGTGAGTGCGCGCTGTGGCTTCTTTGCCCGCTCCTGAAACGCCGGACTTCGAATCCGAAACGATTCCCTTCTCACGATCGACGATGTCCGCAGCCAGCAGCGGAGCCAAGGCAAGAATCACCGACGTGGCATAGCAGCCGGGATTCGCCACCAGCGCTGCCCCAGGAAGCTTGTCGCCGTTCAGTTCGGGAAGTCCGTAGACAGCTTTGGACATGAGATCGGCTGCGGTCGCCGCGTCCTTGTCTTCAAAGCCATAAACCGCGCGGTTCTGGGCCTGCTGCAATCGCCAAGCTCCGCTCAGATCGACAACGCGCATCCCATTCGCAATCGCTTCGGGCACCAAAGCTCGGGATACTTCATGCGGCGTGGCGAGAAACAGCAGTTCGATTTCGCGCCGCTTCAGCTCAGCCCATGACCAGGGTTGCAGGGGATATCCGCCATTGCCGGAGATTGCGGGATACATTTCTGCGAGATTGAGTTCCTTCGCAGCTTCGCCGGAACGCTGAAGCATCACCGGAGTCTCCACGCCGGGATGGCGCAGAAGAATCCGGGCGAGTTCGAAACCGGAGTAGCCGGTTGCACCCAGAATTGCGGTTTTGAGCTTGCCCGCCATCAGACGAGCATCTCCTGAATGCGCGCGGCCAGCCGCTTTGCGCCCCTGTTGTGGGCACAGACTATCAATATGGTGTCGTCTCCTGCGATGGTTCCGATGGCTTCCTCCCAATCCTGTCCGTCGAGCGCCGCCGCCACGGGCTGCGCGCTGCCTACCGTCGTCTTGATCACCAGCAGATTTTGTGCTGCCTTCACTTCCAGTCCAAACTCCCGAACCAGGCGCGAAACTGGAGGCAGCGCCGCCTCCGAAACCGCTTCGCCCGGCAACACGTACCCGGCTCCGGTCTTGATCAGGCCCAGCTCATGAATATCGCGCGAGAGCGTCGCCTGTCCCACTTTCAAACCACGTTTACGCAGAGCGCGCTGCAAATCTTCCTGACTGCTGACGGAACCACGGTCCAGCAATTCCAGAATCACCTTTTGTCGCAGCGGCTTGCTCATGAATGACTATTCATCGTGCTGAATAATTATTCATTTATGATAATTGGTATGGAGTGGGTGTCAAGTAGAATTTTCGATCCGGCTAATCGGAAATCACGCCCTCGTGTGGGGCGGACACTCCTGTCCGCCACTTTGACTTTGACTCTCGCTTTAACCAAAGTCAAAGGCGGCGGACAGGAGTGTCCGCCCACACATGCATCAATCGGCGCCGTGCCAGACGATTTCGGGCTGGCACATGGCCATGGACGGCGACGCGCTCTGCACCACGGCCAAGTCCGGTCGTGAGAAAAACGACCTGTGCAGGCGTTGTACAGCCTCTGTAGCACGCGTCTCATCCACCAGGAAGCTGATATTCCGCTCCGAAGCGCCCTGGCAGATCATGCGCACATCGATATCTCCCACGGCTCGAAACGCCTGGCTGGCCAGTTCGGGACGCCGCCGCACCTGTTCCCCCACCAGGCATACCAGCGCTTTGTGGTTCTCCCATCGGACGTGGGCCATCCCTTTCAGCTCTTCGGCAATCGCTGGCAAGGCAGTCACGGAGTTCACCAGCAGCGCCAGACTGCCGCGTGAAGCGGACAACAGATCGAGGCTGTGCTGATGGCGTTCGAAGACATCGAACACTTCGCGTACAAGTTCGGGAGCGAACCAGCGCACGGGTTCAATATCCACGATGGCCACGCCGCGCTTTACCGTGATGGCCTTGACGCCGTCTCCTTCACAGTGCGCGACAATCTCGGTGCCCGGACAATCCGGATTGCGCGAATTCCGCACCCACACCGGAATATTGCCGCGCATGGCCGGCGCCAGCGTGGCGGGATGCAACACCTTGGCGCCAAAGTAGGCCAGCTCGGCGGCCTCGTCGAAGCTCATGCGGGGCACTCGCCGAGCATCCGCACAGAGATTCGGATCAGTGGTCATGACGCCATCGACGTCCGTCCAGATTTCGATTCGCTGAGCGCCAATACCCGCGCCGATGATGGACGCGCTGAAATCAGAACCGCCGCGGCCCAGCGTGGTTGGAATGCCGTCGCGGGTCGAACCCACAAATCCGCCCATCACAGGGATTTGCCCCAATTCCAGTAACGGCACCACAACCTTTCGCAGCCGTCGATTGGTTTCGTCCCACAGAGGCGTGGCCTGTGTATGAGCCGCATCGGTGATCACGCATTCCCTGCAATCGATCAGAACAGAGTTCACGCCGGCGGACTGCAATGCAGCCTGCACCAGCTTCGCCGAAAGCAGCTCGCCTACTCCCAGGACTGCGTCTTGCGTGCAGGGAGTGATGGCCTTCTCGCGACCAATTCTGAGCAAGGCATTGTCCAACGCCTCAAACTCGTCGGCAAATTGATGGAACAACCGTCGACGGTCGTCGACCTTCACCAGGCCGCTGGCGACGGTTTCATGCCGCTGCTGGAGAAGTTGAAGAATCTCGCGGGCGGACTCCAGCCGGCCCCCGGCCGCCGCGGTGCCGGCGTCCATCAGTTGATCGGTGACCTTGGCCATCGCGCTCACCACTACTACCGGAAGTTGACGGGACGGCTGGGCTACGATCTGGCACAGTCGCCGGATAGCGGCGGCGTCCTCTACCGACGTGCCGCCGAATTTCATGACCACACATTCCGGAGGTTCTTGTGATGCTTCACTGTTCGATTCAGACGGGGCGTTCATTTTGTCTCCCTTGGTTGACGATCGTTTTGGCGGTTAAAGTTGCGGCCAATAAAAAACCCACCGGCCAGTTGCTTCTGGCGGTGGGTCTTTGTAAGCCGTTAGAACTTTGTGTTTCTCAGCTCACCTTGACGCCCTCCCCCAGAAGCATGTGAATTCGCTTCGACGAGCCTGTGCCTGTCGATGTAATTCGCTTAGCCTTCTGGGAAGCAGCTTTCATGGTTGCGATTCTTTGGCTCTGATCTTAGTTGTGTTGCTCCCGGCCCAACCGTGGGTCCGGAGTGTCCGGTTTGAATTCTTCGAAGAATTGCATCAGCCGCTCCATCAACTTGCGCCTGCCCCCGATGACATGGAGACCGCTCTCATGCTGATGCTCTTCCAGGATTTTGTTCAATCCACTTTCCAGTTCTCTCATAACGGCACCCCCTCAGCTGGGTTGAACTACATGGTTCTGATTTGGTAATCGCGGGTAAGCGCGATCAAAGCTTCTGAGGCTTCTGCTCGGAGATTAACAATACTTCGGGTCAAAAAGGAAATTTGAAATTGCGATTTTATGAATCGACAAATTCGATCAGGCTGGAAAGCCCGATTTCATGGCCTCTTAAGCCCTGAAACTGCTATTTGGACGCTGTCGCCAGCTGTCGAACCGTGCTGATGAAGGTGGTGGTGGCGCGGGTGTGGGTGCGGTCGCGGCGGTAGGCAATACCCAACTCCCGCCACAATTCCTGGTCGCGGATGGGAATCAGTTTGACTCGTCCGGCCAGCACCTGATCCTTGGCAAAACTCGAACTTATCAGCGAAACACCGAGGCCGGCCGCCACGAAGCTCTTGATCATGCCTACGCTGGGCAGCTCCATCCTGATCTGCAAATGCGAGGCATAGGGACGAAACAGCTTGTCCATGACGCGGCGGCTGTAGCCGGTTTTGGGCAGCAGCAACGGCTGCTTGGCCACTTCGCTTATCGGCACCACGTCGAGCTTGGCCAGCGCGTTCTGCGGGCTCACCATCAACATCAGCTGATCGCGAAAAATGGAGTGTGTTTTTACGCTGGCTGACTTCACCGGAAGGGTCACGATGCCCACGTCGATGGTCCCGTTCTCAAGCTTCTCGACAATCTTGTAGCTGAAGTTGCGATAAATGCTGATCTGCACCCCGGGATACAGATGACAATACTTGGCGAAAACGTCTGGCAGCACGTACAGGCAGGTGGCTTCATTGGCGCCGATCACCAGTGTGCCGCGCGGGCTGGTGCCCTGGTCGGCGACGGCCAGCAGAGATTCATCCTTCATTGTCAGCAGGCGTTCGGCGTAGGCGAACAGCACCCGGCCGGCGGGCGTCAGAGTGACGTCCTTGCCAGAGCGGTCGAGCAGCCGGTCTCCGTATTCCTGCTCCAGCTGGCGGATCTGAGCGCTCACCGCCGATTGCGAACGAAATACCTTTTGCCCGGCCCGGGAAAAACTCCCCAGCTTCGCCACTTCCAAAAAGGTCACTAACTGATCAAAGTCCATGGGTAGTGGCAGATTATAGCGAACAACCTGCCGGATTAGAAATCCTGCGTGGGAAGTCGTACGGTTTGAAAATCCCTCCCCCACACAGGTTGCAGCGTAACTCCAGATTGCTCACGGTCTACAGTATTGGGATAGATCAGAAACACGCAGTGTTCGCTTCAAACAACGGCGGTGGTTCGGGGATCCGCTGAGTGTGGCATGAAGACGTCGCCTGGTTCCGAGACAGGGGTCGCTTGCCGCTTGAACCTGGCCAGACTTGCTGCCCACGTGTCTGCAATCGAGCAGGGCAAAGCGAGAGGTTCGACACGCAGGAACGGCAGCGGTGTATCGGCATTCAAAAGACTGGCTGCCCACGGACTGCCCGTCAACCGCAGATGCCTGCGCAATACCCGGCGCAACCAGACTTCTTCACGAACCTCGACTTGAGCCAGACGCACGGATTGCTGGTTATATCCGTGGCCTCCGATGGAATCGCGCAACACATAGGCGAGGCCACCGGTCATGCCTGCGCCGAAGTTCATTCCCGCCGGACCCAAAATTACAGCCACGCCGGCAGTCATGTACTCGCATCCGTGCTGGCCAACGCCTTCGACCACGGCAAGGGCGCCGCTGTTACGCACCGCAAAGCGTTCGCCGACGCGGCCGGAAATGTACAACTCGCCGCTGGTGGCGCCATACAGCAACGTGTTCCCCGCCAGCACATCGCCGCGCCGTGAGGCCTCTTCGCCGCCGGTGATTGCAATCGTTCCGCCGGACAGGCATTTGCCTACGTAATCATTGGCCTCGCCGACCAGCCGGAAATTCAATCCCTTAACCATGAATCCGCCAAAGGTTTGTCCGGCGCTGCCGATAAATTCATATTTGCCCGGCGCGTCGGATCCCCCGTGGCGCAACAACTCTCCACTCAGATGGGCGCCGATAGAGCGGTCGCCGTTGGTAATTCGAAAACGGCGGCGGCGGGCCGCTCGAGTGTCGGAATCCTCGAGCGTGGGTTTCACCGTGAGATTCAATTCGCGATAGAGCGTGCTTTGGTCCTCTGCCAGAAAAGCTGGTTGGCCGGAGAAAACGACTGGCTCAAGTAATCCGCCGAGAGTGCGTCCCGCCTGCAACGTCCTCGGACGCAGTCGTTCCGCCTGGCCCACAATCTCGTCGATTGACCTGGCTCCAAGTGCAGCCAGCAGCTCGCGAACATCGGCGGCAATGGCCCGGAAGTAAGTCTCGACCATCTCTGGCTTTCCGGAAAAGCGGGTGCGCAGTTTTTCATCTTGAGTCGCGATTCCAACCGGACAAGTATTGAGATGGCATTGCCGCGCCATCACGCATCCCAGTGCCAGCAGCGCCGCAGTGCCAAAACCAAATTCCTCCGCACCCAGCAGCGCTCCGATAATCACGTCGCGAGCGAATTTGAATCCGCCATCCACTCGCAGCTTGACCCGACCTCGCAACCCGGTCTTCACCAGCATGGTGTGGGCATCGCGCAGACCGACTTCCCAGGGCAGCCCGGTGTTTTTGATGGAAGTAATCGGTGACGCGCCCGTGCCGCCGTCGTGACCACTGATCGTGATGACGTCGGCGCCCGCTTTGGCCACACCCGTGGCGATGATTCCCACTCCGGCGCTGGCCACCAGTTTCACGCCAATGCGTGCTTCAGGATTAATGGCTCGCAGGTCATAGATCAGTTGTGCCAGATCTTCAATACTGTAGATGTCATGATGCGGTGGAGGAGAAATCAGCATCATGCCCGGCACCGCGTGCCGCAGTTTCGCGATATAGACGGAAACCTTGCTGGCCGGCAACTGGCCGCCCTCACCCGGCTTGGCGCCTTGCGCAATCTTGATTTCAAGTTCCTCGGCGTTTACCAGATATTCGGCAGTCACACCGAAACGTGCCGACGCCACTTGCTTGACTCGATTGTTGGCCTCGCGGTCATGGCTATACGCCCCGGGATCTTCTCCACCCTCCCCGGTATTGCTGCGTCCGCCGAGTCGATTCATCGCGACTGCGAGAGTACGGTGCGTCTCCGGCGAAATTGCTCCCAATGACATGGCCTGGGTGCTGAACCTGCCCAGTATCGAAGCTTCAGTCTCGACATCGTTAATCGGCAGAGCGTTGCCGGGAACGATCTCGAGCAGATCCCGCACCGCCACCGGTTCTCTTTGATGGCCGAGTTCAATGAAAGCTTTGTGATTTTCGTCCGTCGGGAATTTGAGGTAGCGATGCATACGCCGCACCAGTTCTGGCGACACAGCGTGCTGCTCTCCCTGATGGCGGAAGCGATACAGGCCATGATCCTGCAATGCCGCGGTCATCGTCATCGACGGGAAGGTGATGGAAAACACCGAATCATGACGATCGAGACAATCCTGCAGAAGTTCGTTCAGGCCCTTGCCGGCCAGTGAGGAACTGGCGTCTTCGAAGAAGCGTCCGCAAACGTCGGCCTCCAGGCCAATCATTTCGAAAAGGTGACTATTGCGATAGCTGGCGATGGTCGAGATGCCCATGCGCGCGATCACTTTGCGCAATCCTTTTTCCACGGCGGCGCGGTAGGCGTCCGCTCCCTGGGGCTTCAGGTGCGCGGCTTGTTCCAGCGCCAGATAAGGAAACACGGCGCTCGCGCCCGCTGCCACCAGCAGTGCTACGTGGTGCGTATCGATGACCTGCCCGGTTTCGACGACCAGCGGAACCTGATGGGCGCCGCACTCGACCATGGATTTCCACGCCGCAGCCACCGCCAGCAGCGCCGGCAGCGCTGCGCGTTCCGTATCCACACCGCGATCACTTAACAGAATGAAACCCGGTATTTTTGCCGACGCCTTCTTTACTTCTTCCTGAAGCCCTTTCAACGCTGCCTTCGCTCCCTGAACTCCATCCCCGACGGGGAAAGCAAACGTGATCCGGTCAGTCGTGCCTAATTCTTTCTGCAACTGCAACAACTGACCGCCATCGAGAAGGGGCGAATTGATGACCGTGGGGCCGAGAAATACCTTGAGCGACATCACATGCGTTTCGCGCAGCGAATCGATCGGAGGATTTGTAACTTGCGCGAAGCGCTGCTTGCAGTAATCCCATAACGGCCGGCGAAAAGATGACATGGAAGCCGGTGGGGCGTCATCGCCCATGCTCCAAACCGCCTCCTGCCCCTGTTCTACCAGCGGCAGAAACAGAAGCTTGAACTGATCTTCGCTCCAGCCCAACGCAGCCATGGTCGCCTTCGGCTCGAGCGTTCGCTCCAGAAAGGCCTTTTCGGTGGGTGGCACCATCACCGCCGGCACCGAGGAGACGGTACGGATACCCTGATGCAGTTTCACAGAATCCCTGGGGCTTACAAACTCTCCGCTGGCGAGATTCAGCAGCAGAACTTCGCCCGGACCCAGGCGTTGCCGCTCGGCAATTTCTTTCCCTTGCAAATTCGCGATTCCAACTTCGGAACCGACAACCAGCAAGCCATCCGTCGTCAGGGTGTAGCGCAGGGGACGCAACCCGTTGCGATCGAGCTTGGCCCCGACGGTGCATCCGTCGGTAAAGATCATGGCTGCCGGGCCGTCCCAGGCCTCCTGCACCCGCGATTGTTCTTCCAGAAAATTCCGCAGCTCAGGAGCAGCGTCAGCCGAGCGCTCCCACGCCGGAGGCACCATCGAGAGCATGGCTTCCGCCGGATTGAAATCGCGGCGCAAAAAGATCTCGAAGCCATTATCAAAACTGGCGGAGTCGCTGACCCGTTCCTCCAGCAGGTGCACCTGGTCCGAAAGTCCCAATTCACGCTGCAAACCCTGGGCCTTGGCCCGCAACCAGCGCCGATTTCCGCTGATGGTATTGATCTCGCCGTTGTGCGCTACGAACCGGAAAGGTTGCGCCATCGCCCAGCTAGGCTGCGTATTAGTGGAATAGCGCTGATGGAAGATTGCGAACGGGGTCTCAAAATCCGGATCGCGCAGGTCGGTGTAAAACGCAGGCAGTT
Source organism: Terriglobia bacterium (assembly GCA_963795245.1). GTDB lineage: Bacteria > Acidobacteriota > Terriglobia > Terriglobales > Acidobacteriaceae > JAIQFF01. The sequence continues at coordinate 1,141,581 of CAWCHA010000005.1, forward strand.
GAAAAGGCGTCAACAATCCCTTGTAGACGACCGTCCGGCATGACAAAGAACAGAAATAGGTTCCAGCAGGAACTGCCGCTTCCGCCTCTTTACGGAAAACGAAAAGCAGAAATTCAAGATTCGAAGTTTCAGACTCGGAGGCGAAAAAGCATTGCTGAATCTCCGGAAGAGTAGCGAGAGCACGCGGACCCGTAACTCCTGGATCGGTAGGAACTGATCGCCAACCCAGACACTTCAGGCCGCTTTTCCTTGCCTGTTCTTCGATCGCAGTACGCGCGACCGCTTCCTGACCGGGCGGCAGGAATACCATGCCAATTCCAAATTCCGCGGGCAGATCAATGCCTGAATTACTCGCGTGTTTGCGAATGAGTTTTTCCGGAATGCGAGTCAGCAGACCGGCACCGTCACCGCTTCTGCCGTCGGCGTCTACGCCGCCGCGATGGACCAGCCGCACCAAGGCTTCGAGCGCACGGTCAACGATCTCTCGTGACGCGGCTCCGCTGACTTGGGCGACCAGGCCGACACCGCAGGCGTCGTGGTCTGTGGTTAAGAGACTCGGAGGCATCTTTAGATTGTGTACCGTCAATGGAGGATGGAAGTACAATCGAGAATTTCGATGCCTCCGATGGATTTTTTGGGCAGCTGAGCTAAAAACCATCCAGAGCCTTAACCACCAAGGACACGAAGGTACACCAAGGAGAACACGGGACTTACGTAGGATTTCCTTGGTGTAACTTCGTGTTCTTGGTGGTTAAGGCTTTTGGTTTACTCGCAACCGACCGAACCCTTGGCCAGCGAATTCTTGATTTCCACCAGCGGCGCAATTTCGGCCGGAGCGGCGACGTGCAACCCGCATTCGGTCTTGTCCGATCCCGACCAGCGTCCGGCACGGGCGTTTTCTCCAGGACGGACAGCCCGGGTGCAGTGGGTGCAGCCTATGCTGGGATAATTCTTGTCGTGCAGCGGGTTATAAGGGACGTTGTGCTTGAGGGCATGGCTCCAGACCATCGCAGAAGTCCAGTCGGCGATGGGATTGATCTTCAACAGTTGAAACTTGGCGTCCCACTCCACCTTGCGGGCGGAAGCGCGCGAGGAAGTCTGGTCGCGGCGAATGGCTGTGATCCAGGCGCGTAGCTCCTTCAGCTTTGCCTTCAAGGGCTCGACCTTGCGGACACCGCAGCATTGGTCGGGATCGCGGCTCCAGAGGGCGGCGCCAAACTGCCGTTCCTGCTCCTCAGGAGAAAAGGGGCTGAGAACTCTCTCGACTTTGATCCCGTAACGCTTTTCGACGCGGTCCATCAGATCGTAGGTTTCGGGGAACAGGAACTCCGTGTCCAGCGTGAACACTCGAAAATCAGGCCGCACCCGAGCCGCCAGGTCGAGCAGGACCATGCCTTCGACACCGAATCCCGACGCGATAGCTACATCCTTGCCGTAGTTGGTGAAGGCCCAACTCAATACTTCTTCCGGCTTCCAAGTTTCGACGCCTGCCGGTATCAACTCAGAGTGGTCTCTCACTCAGCACGCTCCTGAACCGAAACCAGATCCAGTCGGTTCGACGCAAACTGAAGACGGAATTCAGCGCCGCTGCGAATTGAATCGTTTGGCCATGACAATTGCCGATTCAATTCCGCCGGCTTCGCCAGCCGAACCACTTCGCCCACCACCAGCAACGTCGGTGAAGGCAGGCGCGGAGATTCGTGCAGCTCTTCCACGGTCGTCAAATGCACTTGCTCGTTGGACTGTGTGGCTTGCGAGACGATGGCGCACGGTGTCGTTGCCAACACGCCGGACCGCAGCAATTGCTCCGCCGTACTCTTGTAGTTGTAACCCGGCATGTAGACCACCACGGTCGTGTCGGCCGGGATCTCGGCCGGCCAGTCGGCGAATTCGTCGGTAGCCGCGTGATGGCCCGTTACCAGCACCACAGCGGAAGAAACGTTTCTATGAGTGAGGGGGATCTGCGCATTGGCCGCCGCTCCAAACGCCGCCGTGACACCGGGAACGATTTCGAAATCGACGCCTCCTTTACGCAAGGCTTCGATCTCTTCGCCAGCCCGACCGAAAATCAGCGGGTCGCCACTCTTCAGCCGCACCACCTGCAATCCCAATAGCGCATTCTGGACAAGCAGCGCGTTGATCTCATCCTGGCTGATTTTCTTTTGCCCGAAACGCTTGCCGACGTTCTGCACCTTGGTCGACGACGGGATGAACGCGAGAATTTCCGGTCCGATCAAATCGTCGTGCAACACCACGTCGGCTGACTTCAGAAGTTTGAGAGCTTTGAGCGTGAGCAATTCGGGGTCGCCCGGACCCGCTCCCACCAGATATACCTTACCGGTCATGATATTTTCTCCAGACTCACTAACTCGATATTGCTATTGAATCCTGCGGCCTTTGCTTCCTCGAACGCCGCGCTGCTGGCCAGTTCATGCAGCAGCTGCCGGCGTTCTTCCGGATTCATTTTGCCGGCGAACAATTGCTGCCTGATCTTTCCCAGTTGCCCCAGCCACTCGCCATATTCCGGTCCAAACTGAATTTCCAGTTCACGCCGAATTCTCTGTGCCAGGGCCGGACTCTTTCCATTGGTAGAAATCGCCAGTTGCAGATCTCCCCGCTGTACCACTGCGGGATAGTAAAAATCGCAATACTCGGGATCGTCGACGACATTGCACAAAATATTTCGCTGCCGGGCCTCGTCGAAAATCGCAGCGTTCAGTTCGCGGGAGTTCGTCGCCGCAATCACCATAAAAACGTTATCGAGGTCCGCAAAACTAAAAGCCCGTTCTTCCCACGTGACGCTTCCCTCCCGCGCCCACTCCGCAACTGCGGCCGTGGCGTGAAGCGCTACCACGCGGGTCGAAGCGCCGGCAGCAATCAGGCTGCTGATCTTGGGCTCGCCGATGGTGCCAGCGCCGACCACCAGGCAGGGACGACCGTCGAGTTTCATGAACATCGGGAATAACGTCATTGCTGCCCTGCTCCGTCACTTTGAGCGGAGTGGCTGCTTCGCAAAGCGAAGCAGTCGCGAAGTCGAAGGACCCCTACAACCTTCTGATTGCCATCGCCGCAGAATTTCGTCACACAATTTCTCTCCGACCTTTGGGCGCTCATAGGGGTCCTTCGACTCCGCCAATCCATTCGCAAGCGAATGGACCGACTCCGCTCAGGATGACAACGAAAATTTGTTCGCTAGCCTTCGACAGCATGCGGCACCTTTCCGGGCGAAGCATCGCGCTCGACTGCGGCCACGAACGTTCCCGCCAGGCACTCGCGCAACTCTTCGTCGGTGCGCCGGGCAAAATAGTGACGGAGATTTTCTTCGGGCGACCGCTCGTCTAAATAACGACGCAGCAGACGTTCGATTGCATCCGGCACGTCGCTGGCCAAGCATCGATACCCGACAGGACGCGCCACTGACTGGTGCAGTCCAACGGCGCCGCCGACGCAGAAGTAGTAAGCATCCTGCTGGCGGCCATCGACCTTGATCTTTTTGCCCTCGATGCCAATATCGGCAATCCAGTGTTGACCGCAACTGTTGGGGCATCCCGTGACGTGCAGCTTCAGGTGTTGTTCAAAGCCGGGCAGTCGATCCTCAAGCTCTTCCACCAGCCAGCGCGAAAAACTCTTGGTCTCGGTAATCGCGATCTTGCAGAATTCCGTGCCGCTGCATGCCACTACGCCACGCCAGAACGGCGATCCGCCGACCGGCATTTTGTGCGCTTCCAACTCGGCAGCCAGCGCTGCCGTTTTACCGTTCGGCACATTGACGATTAGCAGGTTCTGCATGTTCGTGGTGCGCACTTCGCCAGAGGCGTAGCGATCGGCCGCGTCGGCTGCGGCGCGCATCTGTTGCGACGAAATGCGTCCACGCAGGACAGCGGCTCCCACGTATGAATACCCCGCCTGTTTCTGGGGATGGATCCCTACGTGGTCGCGATAAATATCGTTGGGCGGTTTCTCTTCGACCGCGGGATCGAGATGAAATCCGACGCGCCGTTCCAGCTCTTCCTGAAAACTCTCCGGCGTCCATCCATGCTTGAGAAAAAGGAATTTAAGTCGCGCCCGCTCCCGGTTCTCGCGTAGCTTTTCGCTTTCACGAAAGATTTCAGCGACGCCCTTCAGAACAGGAATCACCTGGTGCCGGTGTACAAACGCATTGAGACGAACCGCGAGATGAGGATCGGTCGACAGCCCGCCGCCGACGCGCAGCGAGTAACCGACTTCCGAGTCCTCCGGGCGGCGAACGGCGGTCAGGCCAATATCGTTGATCTCCGGATAGGCGCACCAGACGCTGCAACCCGTAATGCAAATTTTGAACTTGCGCGGCAGATTGTAGAAATCGCCGTTACCCACAAAAAAACTGTTCGCTTCGAGAGCCAGGGACGAGGCATCGCAGATTTCGTCAGCGTCCACTCCGGCCAGCGGACAGCCGGTGATGTTGCGGGTATCGTCTCCGCAAGAGCCCATCGTGGTCAGGCCGGCACGCCACAATCCATCGAGCAGTTCGGGCAAGTCCTGAATCGTCACCCAGTGCAACTGGATGTTTTGTCTGACCGTGAGATCAGCGGTTCCGCGGGCGTACTTTTCAGTGACATTAGCAATGGTTCGAAGCTGGTGCGAATGGAGCAGGCCATTGGGAATGCGAATGCGCACCATGAAGTACGGCAGCGCCTTCCCTTCTCCATTCTTGCCGCCAATCACGCCGAGGCCGTCGCCCTGGGTGTAAACGCCCCACCAGCGGAAATACGTGCCGAGCCATTCCGGGGTGATTGAGTCAAAGCCTTCGCGGGCGAACTTGCGGATGTCGTCCAGGCCTTCCCACGGATTTTTCTCCCGCTTCAGCCGTTCCACGCGCTGAACCTTGGTCTCTTTGACCGCCGTCTCTTTTACTGCCGTTTCGCTCACTGCGTCTGCCATAAGTTTTGGCCCACAAAAAAACCCACCGCCAGGTTGCACTGGCGGTGGGTATGATTGCCGATTTCTAAATGATTCTTAGGTCAGCAGCCTCCGAGCGCCAGTGGATACACGCATACAACAACAGGTACAACACTGGCAGCGCGTTGAGCTGGAAACTGACATGAACTCAATAATCGTAGAGAACCCGGGCGGACTCTGTCAATCCGCTTCCAGGTGCATTGGATGAAAACTTTGAATAGGAAGCATCAAAAAAGTTGCAGCCCGGGGGGACAATGCCTGGCGCGGGGCGCCCCGGGACCGTAGATTCAATCGATTGCACTACTTCGCCTCCTGCACAAAAACCAGGCTCGCCTGCTCCGTCGGAATCGCCTTAAATGATTTCCCTGCAAGCAGTTGCTGCTGGTCCTCCACACTCTTCTCCCAGGTGGCAAAACTCACGCTCAGCGACACCATGGCTGCCCTGATGGTTCTTGTAATTGAGATGATGTCCTGCACGCTTGATATGGCCCCGATTCCGCCGAAGCCCGACATGGCGATGTCCGCGCTGGCGTTCGCGATGTTGTAGCCCATCATGAACTTTTCGCCTCCGCTCATGCCTTCGGTTCCAAGTTTGGAGTCTTCCAATCCCGGATAGCGTATAAACAGCCGGGTGTAATTATTGGCAAACCTTCGCGCCGGCGGACCCTGAATGGGGGTAAACGACGGCAGATAGATTGGGGCCAGCCACACTTCCTGTTTCGCAAGTTTCAGCTTGAGCATACCGCTGGAGGTTTCGACCTTTTTGATATCGCTTACCGTGACATCGAGAGAATCAAAGCCCTGCTGCCGTGGGGCAGACGGATCAATCACCATGTCTCCCAGGCCGTCCTCTCCCGCCGGTTTGCTGGGCGGAGCTGGATTTCCCTTCTTGTCATACGACGACAGATAAATCAGCCGAACCCGATCGTGACTCAATTCGCATTTCACCGCCTGGTCGTGCTTGCGGTCTCGCAGCTCTCCATAAAATGCGACGGGCAGTCCCTGGCTGGCCACCACGTCGAAACTTCGGGTTGCCGCGTGACCGTCATTGGCCTGGAGGAACACCAGACCCATCAATTGATTGGCTTCAGCGCCCAAAGGAAACAGGGCGAGCGCGATCTGAAGATGCTCACTCGCCCGAGCCAACTCTTGTTGCGCGTAGGCAAAAGGAATGGCAAAGCCGCCGACTCTATTCTTGGCGACTTTTTCTTCCTTCTTCTTGACTCGAGCCCGCTTGGCGCGCAAGGCGCTGCGGTTCTCGGGGCCGTTGAATGTCAGGTTCATCGAACGGTTAAACAGGTCGGCGACGATGTCCTCGGCTTCATCGACCTCTTCATCGTACTTCGTCCGTTTCGCTTCCAGGGTTCCGAGATGAAGGTCCGCCTCGTCTTTGGCGCTTTGGTCCGCGGACAGCTCCTTGTAGCGAGTGAAATTCTCCCGGGCTTTCTCGATGTTCCCCATGGCCTCGTAGAACAGCGCGAGCTTCCATTTGGTCAGGGCAAACTCCGGAGCCAGATCGCTGGCCTGAGTAAATGCGGTGAGTGCGTGATCGTACTTGAGTTCCGCGAGCGCCCCATACGCGGAGGCGTAGAGCTTGCGAACTTCTACTCCGTTCTGACCGGGCAGTTTGAGCAGAAGTTTGAGATCGGTGATGCGGGCCCGCACTTCATCCGCATCGAGAGCGTTGGGGGACATTTCCAGATACTTTTCCAGAAACCGGATCGCTTCCGCGGTTCGTCCGTTGGATTCCGCGCAATTGGCGAGATTGAAGGTCGCGGCCGGGCTGTTTGCCAGCGTGGTTTTCAATTCGACAAGAGCATTGCACAGGCTCGCTCTGTGGCCGGCATTGGGATCACCATGCGTGCCGGACGGACGAGTTGTCATCGGCGCAGCAGCCACTGGTTTTATTTGTGCGGGTTTTACTGAAGAAGCATCGGATGATGGTGTCTCGCCTTCGGAGATCGATTCCTCGGCTCCGCCTTCATCTTCCAGCGACGCCTCCAGTCCGACACTGTCGACGAGATGATTGACCCGCACGATGCGGATCTTTTCGTTGTCATTTACCGACGACCCCTTCTCTTCCGTGGTGAAGAATGTCTGGAGCAGCAGGAGTTTCTCTCTCTGCCTGGGGTCGACCGTACCGGCTTTGGCTTTGTTCAGATATTCCAGGGCCTTCTTACGTTCGCCGAGTTGGTGGTAGCAGAGAGCAAGGTCGTAGGCCAGGACCGGCTGGAAGGCCTCCAGTTTCATGCCTTCATCCAGTACGGCCGTGGCCTCTTTATATTTATGCGCCTCGTAAAGTTTGCGCGAGTCATTCAAATGGTCCTTGACTCGCTTGTGAATCTGCTCGTCGAGACGCTTGATGGCTTCGGTGACATCTTTCACTTCGATCAGCGCCTGCGATTCGGCATACCGGGTGCGCGCGGCAGCCAACTGTCCAGCCTGCTCAAGCTTTTCAGCTTCCGCCGTCATGGTCTTGACTTGAGCTTCCAACTCTTTCTTCTGGGTCTTTTCCAGATTTTCAGCGGTCAGCCCTGAAGACAAGATCAAGATGAGCAGAAACGTCTGTATACGCATGAGCCCCTTTCAGGAAGCTTGTCGACTACGCGTTCTGTTGTTCTGACAGGAGAACACCGGACTCGCCAGGGTGGGACAGGAAGCGATCGCCACGGGGTGCTCTGCTGAAAGCAGCCTATTGTATGCTCAATGTCGCGAAAGCAGAGAAAGTCGCTATGGCTGAATTCGGAATGTAGCCTCGAACGACCGTCATTCTGAGAGACTTTAGTCCCGAAGAGCTTGCGTTGAGAAGTCGAAAGGATCTCTGGTGCACCGTCGTGATTGCCTTTCGCCAAGCCGCGAAGCGGCGCAAGAATGGAGCCCGAGGCGTAAGCTCCGGGTTAGCGAGAGCCGCGATAGGAGTCCCAGAGGGGCGAAAGAAACGGGAGCAGCGGTCTTTCACGCCGCAAACCATCAGGACGTCCAAAGAAGCAACTGTAGAGAAGTCTCTTGCGTTCCTTCGGAGCTTCGTCTCCTCTTGCCGCCTACCCACGGCTGACGCCGCGGGCTCTATTCCGGAGGCTAGACGACTCTCATTCCTTGAACGGAGGCAGTTCCCATGACCGCAGCAGGTTTCAGACGTCTTGCTCTTGCTCTGCCCGAAGCCGTCGAAGGCGCTCACTTCGGCAATCCGGACTTTCGCGTCGGAGGCAAGATCTTTGCCACGCTCTCACTCCAAAAGGAGGGTTACGGCGTGCTGCTGTTGTCGCCGGAGCAACAAGCTGGGATGGTTGAGGATGAGCCCGAAATATTTTCACCTGTCGCAGGAGGATGGGGGCGAAACGGCTCTACGCGGGTGCGTTTGGCCAAGGTGTCGACCGATATTCTGGAAGCCGCGCTGCGAACCGCCTGGCGGCGAAAAGCGCCGAAGCGTTTATTGCGCGAGCTGGGGGACTAAATTTTTTATCGTCAGGGCTTGACCGGCTCAGACTCGACTTCGGTTCCAGATCTCCGGAAGCCGAATTGAAGAAACCACGCGCTCGGCACTGCCTGTCCATTGACTTGCGCGGGCGCAAACTTCCATTGCCGTGCCGCCTCCATTGCCTGCCGGGAAAAATACTTGCTTGGTCCCGGGGAAACGAAAGTGGCGTTCTCTACATTGCCCGAGGCGTCGACAGAAACTTTGATCCTGACTTTCAGCGTTCCCGAAACTGTATTTCGCGCTGATTTGGAGACGACGGGATCGACCTTCTGGAGGACTGTACCCCGTTCGGAGCCGGTGGCGGAGGATGCACTGCCGGCAGGGGCAGAAGCAGGCGCCGCTGATGGGCTCGAAGCTCGGGCTTCACGGCTCGCCTTGGTGGTCGATGGTTTTGTAGGCGGAGCCGGAACCGGTTCTACCCTGGGAGCGGCCTTCGGGGTCACGGCCGAAGGAGTTTCCGACGAAGGTGAAGGCGGCTGCGAAACCGAATTCACTCCCCCGGTCTTGGGATGGGGATTGAGCAGCCTGGGCCCAAACACGACCGCCAGCACTATAAGCAGCGCCGCGGCGACACCAAAAATGTACTGCGATTTTCTCGACGCCGCCGGTATGCGGACAGTCGAAGGCTTTTGTGGAACTGGCCCCGCCGTCTGCAAGCGGGTCGCGATGTCCGCCACGTTGCATCGGCGCTGCGGATCGCGGCGCAGGCAGCAATGCGCGATTCCCATAAACGGCGCCGGCACAGTTTCGGGCAACGGTTCGGTGATGCCTTCGACCGCAGGCAGGCGCTGCGTCAGCGCTTCCATCAGGGTCATTCCCAGCGACCAGTTATCCGACGCCGGCAATAGAGACCCTTTCGACAATTCAGGCGCGTCATAACGGGTCGGCGAACCAAGCCTGCCCGCCGGATCGCCACTGTGGACAAGGCTGTCACTCGAGAGCTTCAACTGGTCGCCGGATGCCATCACGTTCGAGGGTTTCAGCCTGCTGTGCACCAGAGACTTGCCATGCAGATAGGTCAGTGCGTCCAGGGCAGGTTCCAGCAGGTCGCGCACTTCTTCCGGAGTCAGCGCCCTGTGGGGAAGAATCTGCGCCAGATTGTCCTCGGCGTACTCCATCACCACGTAAAGCAGAACGACTTTATCCAGCTGGCAACTGCCGGTCTCAAAGAGCCGTAGCAAATGAGGATGCGAGAGCTTTGCCGCGGCTTCCCAGCGCGCCAGTTGAACTTCGACGGTCGCCGGGTTGGCGGCAATGAGTTTGATCGCCGCCCGCTGTGGTTCCTGTCCGCGACGCTCGGTCAAAAAAACCGCGCTCTGCTCTGAACCACCCAGGTATTGGCGGAGCGGGAAATTGCCATTCACAGTCTGGCCTTCCCACTGTTTCCAGTCACGGGTCATCTTGGTCCCCGTTTGTCCGCTGCTCTGCATGTTCGCTATTGTAAGCGAGCCTTCGGCTGTGTGAACCGTGGTTTTGACAAAAGTTGCCTCGAATGATGGCCAGAAGGACTAGCCCGACGGGTCCGCAACAGACCGCATGGCCCAGGCAGTAATCCCGGCCCACCGTTCTGAGCCGTGATCAGGTCGTGGTCGGTGTGCTTTCCCTCTCCCATTTCACGGTTTGCTGCCGCATGATGGCATAGCATTCGCAAGAGGCAGCTTCCAGCCGGGGCCGGTCCAGAATGTTTACGTGTCCCCGTTGATACGTGATTAAACCGGCTTTTTGCAGCATGCCGGCCGCGACCGTTACGCTCGCCCGCCGGGTTCCCAGCATGTGGGCCAGAAACTCCTGGGTCAGAGGCACCAGCCTGGAGCTGATCCGGTCCTCGCACATCAGAAGCCAGCGGGCCAATCTTTCATTCACTTCGTGGAGGCGGTTGCAGGCTGCGACCTGAGTCCCTTGCATCCCCAGCAGTTGGACGTAGCGCTGCAACCGGTTGCCCAGGACCGGGCATCGACCGACTACCTGAATCAAGGCCCGAGCCCCGATTCTGAAACCATTGCCCGCAATCTGAACCATTGCCTGGGTCGGACCGCTGCTGAATCCGACAATCAGAGGCAAGCCGACGAAACCATCTCTCCCGGTCAGGCCCACTTCCACGCTCTTGCCCTCGGCCAGAACCGTCAGAATTGACGTCATCCCTCTATTCAGAAAGTAGCCAAACTTAATGTCATCGCCAGGTTCGTGCAATATGTCGTGGGTTCTCAGTTCGACGAAGGTGAGCAGCGGAAATAGCAGATCGCTCTCCTTCGGCGGCAGGCTCAACAGGATCTCGTTCTCGACCGGCTGTCCATCAACCATTGGGGGCGACGGGGCATCGGTTTTTATGCCTGGCTGCACGATTGTTTTCCCATTGGTTTTCACACGAATGTGATCGGATTTATCGGGCATGACAACTCCTTGCACAGAGTGAACGTCTGATTTCGCAAGGAACCGTCACCGTGAGGCGCGGCGGGAAGATGCGTTAAGAGACTACTAATATGGTACCCGCGCGGTTAGCGGCATACTGAGCAATAGTGACCGTTCGCAGCGGTCGATGAGTTCACTCGCGCCACACCGAGCTGGATGCAGAGCGGCTTCAGCCGCTGAGGTTTGTTTTTTCAAGAGGAGACGGAGCAGCCAACCTAAGGCGCAAAGAGTAGCCGCATCTTCGCCGTCATGCGGCGCGACTGAAGTTCGAGCCCTTGCCAATTCAAGCGCCGGGAAGCGGAGTCCACGCCGCATTACGTTTTGAAGATTCGAGCACAGCAGAAACAAAGCGCATCCCCGCCACGCCGTCTTCAATGGTAGGAACTAACAGGGACGCCGGAGCCGGGGAACGCTTCTCCAGGCGGGCGCTGATCTGCTCCGCCATGTCGGCATAAAGCTGGGCAAAAGCCTCGAGATATCCTTCGGGATGTCCACCCGGTATCCGGCTGGCATGCGCCGCCACAGGCGTTGCGCCCGGGCCATTGCGATTTATCGTCGTAGGAGTTTTCCCCAGCTGGGCGAACCACAGGCTGTTGGGTTCTTCCTGACGCCATTCGAGTCCGGCCTTTTCGCCATAAACCCGCAGCCGAAGATTGTTCTGGTTTCCGGTCGCAACCTGGCTCGCCCATAACAGGCCGCGAGCTCCTTCCGCAAAGCGCAGCATGATTTGAACGTTGTCATCCAGCCGCCGGCCCGGCACAAAGGTGCTGAGCTCGGCAGCCAGTTCGTTGCAATTCAGTCCAGTGACGAAACTGGCGAGATTGAAGGCATGCGTGCCGATATCCCCCAAAGACCCGGCAGGACCACTCTGTGCCGGATCCGTCCGCCAGACAGCTTGCTTTTGCCCTGTCTTTTCCAGTGGTGTGGCCAACCAGTCTTGCGCGTATTCCACGTTGACTATACGGATCGGACCCAGCTCCCCGTCGGCGATCATTTGACGCGCCTGCCGAACCATGGGATATCCCGTGTAGTTGTGGGTGACGGCGAACAACAGGCCGGTACGGTGAACCATGCCCGCGAGATCAATCGCGTCTTCGAGAGTCGTGGTAAGAGGCTTGTCACAAATCACGTGGATTCCGGCTTCAAGGAAGGCCTTCGCCGGAGCGTAGTGCAGATGGTTCGGAGTGACGATGGCAACCGCGTCGATACGATCTGGCCGGCCCGCTTCGGCCTTGGCCATATCGGAGAAACTTCCGTACGCCCGTTCTGGCGCGATGTGAAGATCCGCGGCCGCAGCCCGCGAGCGGGCAGGATCGGAAGACAATGCAGCCGCCACCAATTCGAAGCGATCATCCAGGCGGGCCGCGATGCGATGCACCGCTCCGATGAAGCCTCCCGGGCCTCCACCGACCATGCCCAGTCGAAGCCGGCGTCCCACCTTGTCCTCACGTTTGATTTCCAGGCTCACAGGTTTTTACCCTTTCCCTTGCAGGGCGGCCGAGAGTGTGTCGCAACCCTTCTTTCGCCCCTGAGGGGCTGGCGCGCGTTCAACTATTTACCCACGGCTTGCGCGGTGGGCTCTTATTCTCGCGCCGCTTCGCGGATTTTTTCGGACTTGCTACGCGACTTTTTGCTTGCGTTCAAGGTTGCAACACAATCTCTGCCAGGGTCTGGTCATTCGGCACGCTCTGCAAGCTGAGAGCTGACAGCTTCACTCCAGCCCCATCATTTTGCGATTCGCAGCCTGATCGGCACCCGAACCGGCAAAATCGTCAAACGACTGTTTGGCCACCTGAATAATATGGCGCGCGATGAAAGGAGCTCCTTCGGCCGCGCCCTGATCACTGCTTTTTATACAGCACTCCCACTCCAGCACAGCCCAACCGTCGAATCCGTATTGCGAAAGCTTTGAGAAAATACCGGCAAAATCGACTTGCCCGTCGCCCAGCGAACGAAATCGTCCGGCCCGCTCGATCCACGGCTGGTAGCCTCCGTAAACCCCTTGCCGGCCAGAAGGATTGAACTCCGCATCTTTCACATGAAACATCTTGATACGCGAATGATAGAGATCGATGTATTGCAGATAGTCGAGCTGCTGCAACACAAAATGGCTGGGATCAAAAAGCAGATTGCAGCGCGGATGATTCTTGACCTTCTCCAGAAACATCTCGAAGGTGGCGCCGTCGTGCAAGTCCTCGCCGGGATGAATCTCATAACACAAATCCACGCCTGCCTTGTCGAAGGCATTCAGGATCGGCAGCCACCGGGCAGCCAACTCGTCGAAGGCGGCTTCGACCAATCCGGCCGGACGTTGCGGCCAGGGATAAACATAGGGCCAGGCCAGCGCTCCCGAAAAAGTTGCATGCGCTTTCAGTCCCAGGTTCGCCGACGCCCGCGCGGCAAACATCATTTGTTCCACAGCCCAGGCTTGCCGCGCTTTCGGATTCTTGCGTACGTGTTCCGCCGCGAAACCATCGAACATCAAATCGTACGCCGGATGCACTGCCACCAACTGCCCTTGCAGATGAGTGGAAAGTTCCGTGAGCTCAAGGCCGTTGCTCGCCAGAATACCGAGGATTTCATCGCAATACGCTTTGCTTTCCGCGGCGCGCTTGAGATCGAACAGGCGGGCATCCCATGCGGGTATCTGCACGCCTTTGTAGCCCAGGCTTTTCGCCCAGCCCGCGATATTCTTGAGAGTATTGAAAGGCGCCGTATCTCCGGCAAACTGGGCCAGAAATAAGGCCGGCCCCTGAATGGTTTTCATCAATCGAACTCCGGAAAGATTTTAGTGTGTTTCGTGTGGCGCGGGCGTCCTCGCCCGCGAGACCCATGTAGAGCCCAATTCCGTGATTCAAAGCAACGGCCAGAAAAATGTGTAAACCAGGCTTCGGAACTAATCCAAATCAAAATCCCGGATCGGCCTCCCTGTATCCGGAGACTCTTTGGCTTTCTTGACCGCTTCCTGAAACTTTTTCTCCAGCAAATCGGAAGAATGCTTCTGCGCCTCGACCGACTGCCTGAAGATGGAATCGCGACGCGTATCCTGCTCCTTCATGGCCCGGGCTGCTTCTTCGATATCGGCGAACATCCTTGGTTTGACTGCGGCGGTGTGGGCGATAACTCCCTTGCTTTCAGCGTCGACCTTAAGCACTGCGCTGCAACAAGGGCAGGTCACCTCGAACGGGGGGACGTTCTGCGGCATGACCGAATCATACCGCAAAACCGTTTAGCCGTGAGGGTGCAGTTTCAGCGGGAAAATCTTGAAGAGATTCGCCATCTCCCATGCCAGCAGCACGATGGAAACAATGACCACCATAATGGCAATAGTCTCTCCGAAATTCAGACGGTTGCGGTTTGAATCAAAGCGCCGGGCGACGAGGCCAAGAATATTCAGCGTGGCAAAGCCAAACACCAGGGCCCAGAGAATGTTGAAGATGTCGCCCTTTTTACCGAAGCCTTCAAATACTGCCAGCAAAAGAAACTGCACTCGCACAGCCGACTCGATCCATTTCAGGGATATCGGGAGCGAGGCGAACAGCGAAGTCAGGGAGACGTTCATGGGCTCGGTCTTTACTCCTCTTCGACGAATCGGAGAGACTCGGAAGATGACGACTGAATCACCCGCCAAGATCAGAGATATTACCCTTTTCCGCTTCCGAAGTCAGCCGTGCAGTTCACGTACCGGTTAGTTCATGTCTGTCCCCGATTCCCATCCAAGCGTCATGCTGAGCTTCGCGAAGCATCTGGCGCGGATCGCATCCGGCGTGGCCCAGGTTGCCACAGCCGGGGCGAATCCAGCCGGCAAACCCGCGCAACCGTCCTCCACCGAATCCCTGGGATAGAATGACGCCGGTATGAAGCGAACGCTCAGTTTTCTTTCACCTTTTCTAGGGATAGCACTCGCGGCAACAGCTCAGGGCGGTCCACCGGTCGGAAAAAGCAGCCAGAATGAGAATCTCGAGATCCGTGCCCACGCCGCGCTCTCAGCCATTAGCGGCACAATCTACGCATCCGGCCTCGAACAGCCGGTGAAAGTCCTGCGCGACCGCTGGGGCGTGGCTCATATCTACGCCCAGAACCAGCATGACCTCTTCTTCGCCCAGGGATTCGTCGCCGCCCAGGATCGACTGTTCCAAATGGAACTATGGAAGCGTTCCGGACAAGGCCGCCTGGCCGAAGTCCTCGGTTCTGCGGCGTTGCCGCGCGACATCAACGCGCGACTGCTCAGCTACCGCGGCGATATGAAGGCCGAATACGAAAGCTACTCTCCGGATACACAATCGATTCTCGAAGCCTTTACCGCGGGAATCAACGCCTACATTGAAAGTCGCGTGGCAACAGCGGGGCCGGGGCTCCCTCTCGAGTTTCAACTCGCGGGTTTCAAGCCCGAGCCATGGAAGCCCACCGACTGCCTGAATCGCATGGCAGCGTTCTCCATGACCGGCAACGCGTTCGCCGAATTGGATCATGCCCAGGCCGTTCAAGCGGTCGGAGTTGAAGCGGCCTCGGTGCTCTTCGATTTCGATCCCCAGGTGAATTTGGACCCAGCGCCGGGTTCCGACTTCTCCGGCCTCTCCAGAAAGGTGCTGCACAACCTTGTCGGGAGCGACACACGCATCGAGTTTCCGCAACATCCCGGCGAGGGCAGCAATAACTGGACGGTCTCCGGCAAATTGACCCGCACGGGGAAACCCCTTCTGGCCAATGACCCACACCGCGTCATCGCCGAACCTTCACTACGTTACATGATCCACCTCGTCGCTCCGGGATGGGACGTGATCGGCGCAGGTGAACCCGGCCTGCCCGGCGTCGCGCTCGGTCACAATCAGAATATTGCGTGGGGCTTCACCATTTTCGGTCTCGACCAGCAAGATCTCTACATTGAAGAGTTGGATCCCGCCGACCCGTCCCGGTACAAAACTCCTGATGGCTGGGAGACGATGCAAATCCGCAAAGAGACCTTCGGGGTAGGCGGCGGCAAGACGGTAGAGGTCGACCTGAAATTCACCCGCCACGGCCCGGTGCTCTGGGAAGACGGAAAGCGCGCGCTCGCCCTGCACTGGGTTGGAGCGGAACCTGGCACGGCGGGCTATCTGGGATCTCTGGCCGTCGATCGCGCGCAGAACTGGCAGGAATTCGAGGCCGCGATGCCGCGCTGGAAAGTTCCTTCCGAAAATATCGTGTATGCCGACCGCGCCGGAAATATTGGCGAGCACTCCACCGGACTTGCTCCACTGCGCAAGCATTCGACCGGACTCCTTCCGGTCCCCGGCACAAGCGGCGATGAGTGGTCCGGATTTGTTCCCAACGATAAGCTACCGCATCGATTCAACCCGTCGCAGGGTTTTATCGCCACTGCCAACCACAAGATGATTCCAGACAACTATCCTTATAAAATCGGATATAGCTGGGCTCCTCCGTATCGCTTCCAACGGATTTCTCAGGTACTGCAACAAGCTCAGTCGGGAAATAAATTGGACGTGGTTGCCATGCAGCGTCTCCAGTCTGACGTGCATTCCCTTCCCGCCGTGCAACTGATCGTTTTCTTACGCGCGGCTACGGCGCGGCAAGAGCCGACCGCTGCGACGCAGATGCTTTTAGGGTGGAGCGGCGAACTGGATCGCGACTCGGCTGCTGCCGCACTCTACGAAGTGTGGCTACAGATCGTCACCCGGAAGACCATGAAACTTGCCATTCCGCCTGCAGCACAGTCGATGTTTGAAGACTGGTCTCCGCATCAGGTCATAGCTTTTCTTGAAGGCATCGATCACATGGGAATCGATACTCTGGGCGTGACCCGAGACGTCATGCTCCGCGAGTCCCTGACGGAAGCCTGGGCCAGGATGGAAGAGTTACAAGGCCGTGATCCCGCGAAATGGTCCTGGGGACTGATGCACCACGTTCGCTTTCGGCATCCCCTCGACCAAATTCCAGGCGCCGCAGCGCTCACCGATCCACTCCCGGTGCCTCGTCCGGGCGACGAGTACAGCGTCAACGCCACTGGCTATCCCGACGATTCGTTTGATCAGACCTCCGGTGCAAGCTATCGCGAGATCCTCGATCTCAGCGATTGGGACCACTCGGTCGCGGTAAATGTGCCCGGCCAAAGCGGCCAACCCGGCAGTCCTCACTATTCAGATCTGTTGCCACTGTGGAGCGAAGGAAAATATTTCCCCTTGATGTATTCGCGAGAAGCTATAGAAAAAGAAACGACTGACACATTGGAACTAAAACCGTAACACCAGTCTCCTGTCATCCTTAGCGGAGTAGCTGCTTCGCTTGGCGAAGCAGCTACGCAGTCGAAGGGCCTCTACCCTCTGAACAGACCGCAGTCCAGGGGTTCGCTGCAAAGCACTGGACCTCCGCCGCGTTTTCGCTATAGGGGTCCTTCGACTTCGCGAACTCATTCGTAAGCGAATGACCTCGCTCCGCTCAGGATGACAGGGAAATAATCTGGTGATCGAGACAGTCGGTGTGAAGGGTGTCGTACAGGTCCCGCAAAAGTTCTACGCCGTGGCGTGCCGCGAAATAAATCCCTCCAATTTCACGTTCCTGCAAAACCTTGTTCGGATAAAGCGCGTTACTTAACAGTTCAGAGTGGCGTCCCAAAAGCTCGCTTTGGCGCAACTCCGCCCGTGCCGCCTTCGAACGCAATTGCTCGATCTGGTGCTCCATTTTCGACCCGGCGTTGGCCGCGGCTTCCACCAGAGTCTTATCGAGACGCTCCAGGGATTTCTGGATTGTTGCGAGCGACTGCTGCAACGAAGCCGATGCCTGGTCGAACGCGTTTTGCAAGTCGGCGGGCAAGGCTTGCGCCGCCAAAGATTCGCGTACTGCTTCGGGTCCCTGAAATGTCTCAGGAACCGTCATGCTATAGCGCTCAATCAACGATTGAGGCTTGGCTTCGACGATGGTGGCCGAAAAACGCGGGAGAATCGGCGTCGCTCGTCCCAGCAGCGCTTTGTAAACCACCGCCCCCTGGCCGAAGTACGCGATCTCTGCCGCGCCTCCCACGTAGGCCAGTGTCGGCAAAAGGTAATCCTGCACCACGGGGCGCAGCAGAACGTTTGCGCTGAATTTTTCCGGCTCGGACTGAACCTGGCGCAACAGCTCAGCCGGGGACACAACTTCATCCTTCACCAGAAATTCGTGCTCCGCGGAAAAATCGGTGTTGCCGGCTTTCGCGCGCCGCTGCACCGGAATCCTGGAACCATCGCGTACCTTAAACAGCAGCGTGGAAGAAGACGTTACCTTCACCTGCTGGTGATAGCCGGCGGCTTCCAGTTCTTTACCGCGCGCCAGCAACGCGTCATC
Source organism: Terriglobia bacterium (assembly GCA_963795245.1). Taxonomy (GTDB): domain Bacteria; phylum Acidobacteriota; class Terriglobia; order Terriglobales; family Acidobacteriaceae; genus JAIQFF01. The sequence continues at coordinate 1,159,723 of CAWCHA010000005.1, forward strand.
AAGTTCCGCCGCGCGTTCTACTGCGGCGCTGTAAATGGGAGCGGCAATGCGCTGAAGTTCCGGGTCCGCCGCGTCCAGAAGAATCACACCCCACTCCGCAAACAGACGCGAGAAAAGGCGGGCGAAAGCGCTGCCGAAGTTTTCTCCTGGACGGTACGCTTCGCGCAGAAATTGCGTAACCTCCGAGTCTCCGAGGGCTGTCGCCGCCAGCTCCACTACACTCTCGATTTCAGGGCCAAACGTTACCGTTCCCACCGGAGCATCCGGAGTTCCGTGCGTGGGTGTGGAAAGTTTCTGTAGCGAACCATCCGTCCCCAGGATCGAGACGTGACTTATTTCTTCCAGATCATGATCGGTGGTGGCCAACCAGAAAATTGGCACGCAGTCGCAGCCCGCTTCGGTCGATTCGCGAGCCAGCTTCACGGTGCTCAATGCCTTGAAGAGCGAGAATAGCGGGCCGCCGAACAATCCGACTTGTTGACCGGTAACTACCGCCGAGGCGCCGCCGCGCAGCCGGGCGATATTCTCGATGGTCTTGGATGACGCGTTCCACGCCCGGTTCTGACGCTCGAGTACGTCAGCCACCTGCGCCCGGCGCACGGCGTCATAACGGATCGCGGCGGTTTCGTCTTTCAACCATTCGGAAAAATGTGCAGATCGGGAGTAAAACGGTTGGATGGATGGAGCCCACGAAAGATAGTCGGTAAAAAGCTTGGTGGTGTGGGGAATCTGGCGAAATGGCAGACACTGCGCCTTCACCCGCGGTTCCCCTGACAGGATCTCTTCATACAATTTTGGACGAGACGAATCATACTTTGGTCAACAAAAGACATTCCACAGCCCAACGATTGTAGCCTGTGCCCGTACTTGAGATGTCAGAAACCGCGGCAGGATGCAAAAGGTATTCGAATGTGGGCACGAGCATCCTGCTCGTGCGGCAGCGAACCGACTGTAAAGTTTTTACTGTTGTTGTTGCTGTTGTTCCTGTTGCAAATTCTTCGAGGGCCTCGGCGGAGGCTCCTGCGCCTTCTCCACCAGTAAAGACCACTCTTCGGGGACCGGCAACCCCGTTTCCAGCTCCGGAGGCTCAAGCGAAGCTGTCACCCGCACGGCCACGGAAAGCTCGCTGGCAGTTGTCCCGCGAAATATTCCGCGGGTAGGCGGCACGTCCGCATAGTCGCGTCCGATCGCCGTGCGAATGTGGCGATCGCCGGCCAGCAGACAGTTTGTGGGATCGAACCCGACCCATCCCAGGGGCGGAAGAAAAGCTTCCACCCAGGCGTGCGTCGCGTCCACGACCGAGCGATCGTGGTCCTGCGCGCGCCGGTAAAGATATCCACTCACGTAGCGGCATGGAATTTTCAACCGGCGAACCAGCGAAATCATGATATGCGCGAAATCCTGGCACACCCCCTGACGGCTGGTGATGGCTTCATCGATCGGAGAGTCTACCTTCGTGCTCTTGGGCACATATTCAAACCAATCGTAAAGCCTCTGATTCAACTCTCGTAACAAGCTGAGGGGATCGTCGCGCCGCTGGACTTCCAATTGTTTGGCGAGTTCGATCAAACCCGGCGTGGGCTGGGCAAACTCGCTGGGCAGCAGCATCTCCCAGAAATCGCCCATCTTCACCTGCGCATCGGCCTCGGCCCACGAATCAGCGGTCAAAGCCTCGGGAACCTCAGGCGAAGGCTGCACGTCGAGTAGAGACTCGGCCACCACCACCAGATAGGAATGCTGTCCTGGAATATCGAAGTGATGAATGTTGTTGCCCACGTGATCGCGATAGGCAAACACTCGGCAGCGCGGGCTCACCGCCAGGTGAAATGTAAGACAACGCTGATTATTCTCGCTGCGCGGGTGCATGCGCGCTTCCATGACGCTCTCGCTGACCGGCGAGGTGTAATGGAATTTCGTCAGATGCTGAATTGAATAGAACATATTGAATAGAACAAAAGTTCCGGCGCCTATCCCGCCAAAGCGGTTTGAATCGCGTAGTCCACGTACAGCTCGTAGATGGTTTCGTGAATCTCGCCGCATTGCCGCAAAATATCCTGGAGATAAGATCCAACATCCTGCGAGAGAATCTCGGAAATCTGCCCGAACCCGAGCGATGCCTGTAACCGCCCGGCCAGCCGGGTCAACTGGACATCGCGGCGCTTTCCCCCTTCGCCGTGGATCGCATCCAGGGCGCGTTGCAGACCATCGATCGCGTAACGCACCGAGTGCGGAAACTCCGGGTTCAGCAAAAGAAATTCGATGATGCGATCCGGACTGATATCAGCGGTGTAAACCTTGCAGTACCCTTCGAACGCCGTACACGACCGCAGCAAACCGATCCATTCCAGATATTCCGCCGCCTCGGGCGTTTGATCGGGATGCCCCCAGAATTCGCGGTGATAAAGCCCCAGCAAAGTTACCGTGGCACAGGCGCGCTCCATGTAGCGCCCGACCTGGATAAAATTCCAGCCTTCGCCATGGCTCATGGTTGAATCGGTGACGCCCTGAATCAGGTGCACGCCTTCAATCACAGCCAGCAGAAAGTCAGAGGGCAACACGTCTTCAGTCTCATTCGGTTTGTGCCGCGTCACCTGGTGAAAAAGATGGTTCAGGCGCTGCCACTGATCGGAACTGATCTCTTCGCGGACCTGCCGCGCGTTCTCGCGGGCCGCCGCGACGCAGGCAGTAATGGAAGATCGAGTGCCAGGATCAAACGTCAGAATCTGCGCCACCTGGTATGCGTCGCCGCTCCACGCCAGGTTCGGAGGGTTTCCCAGAGCTGCCAGAACCCGCTTCCAGCGCCGGTCCGCGCTGGAGGTCGATTCATCCAGCATCAGGTTCAGATTCACGTCGAGCAGACGAGCCGCGTGCTCGGCCCGCTCCAGATAGCGGCTCATCCAGTACAGGTTGTCGGCTACGCGAGAAAGCATGGCTTATTGGTTCAACGCTTAAAGATTCAACGCTTACGATTCACCGCTTATTGATTTAACACCCAGGTATCTTTGCTGCCGCCACCCTGAGACGAATTGACTACCAGCGATCCACGCCGCAGAGCGACGCGCGTGAGACCGCCCGGCACGATCGTCACTTTATCTCCAAACAGCACATATGGCCGCAAGTCCACGTGGCGGGGTTGCAGCGTGTCATCGATGAAGCAAGGCGCGCGCGAAAAGGTAATCGTGGGCTGCGCGATGTAGTTTCGCGGATCAGCAACAATGCGATCATGAAATTCCTGCCTCTGCTCGGCAGTACTATGCGGACCAATCAGCATGCCGTAGCCGCCAGACTCGCCCACCTCTTTCACCACCACCTTGTCGAGATTCTGCAATACATGTTGCCGCTGCGCGGGGTCGGTCAGCAAAAACGTCGGAACGTTATCCAATATCGGATCTTCATTGAGGTAGTACTTGATGATCTTGGGTACGTACGCGTATAGCGCCTTGTCGTCGGCTACGCCCGTTCCGAAGGCATTAGCCAGCGTCACATTCCCAGCCCTGTAAGCGTTGAACAATCCCGACACGCCGAGCACCGAGTCTGAACGGTAGGCCAGGGGATCAATAAAATCGTCGTCGACGCGGCGATAGATGACGTCGACACGGCGAAGGCCGGTTGTGGTCCGCATGTAGACGACGTTGTCGTGCGTGACCATGTCACGCCCTTCAACCAATTCAATTCCCATCTGCCGGGCCAGATAGGCATGTTCGAAGTAAGCCGAATTGAAAACGCCGGGGCTGAGCAGCACAATGGTCGGCTCAGGCCGTCCTTCCGGCGTAAGCGACCGCAGCGTACTTAACAAAGCCTGAGTGTAATGCTCGATCGGGCGGACGCCCTGCTTGCGAAACAAACTGGGGAAGATTCGCTTCATGACCCGGCGGTTGGTCAGCATGTAGGAGACCCCGCTGGGCACTCGCAGGTTATCTTCCAGTACCACAAACTCCCCGCCCGGCATACGAATCAAATCTGAACCGACGACCGCAATGTAAACGTTGCGCGGCACCTGCAATCCGCGCATCTGCCGTCGGAAATGCTTACAGCTATAGACGATTTCACGCGGCACGGTGCCGTCCGAAAGAATGCGTCCTTCGTGATAAATGTCCCGCAGGAAAAGATTCAGCGCGGTAATGCGCTGGGTCAGTCCGCGCTCGATCCGGGTCCATTCCGCGCTGGTGATAAGCCGTGGCAGCAGATCGTAAGGGAAAATCCGTTCGGTACCTTCGTCGCGGCCGTAGACCGTGAAGGTAATACCCTGGTTCAGAAAGGCGAGGTCGGCAGAGTGCTTGCGGCGCCGAATCTCGTCGGCGGGCAGCGAAGAAAAGGTTTCCAATAGAGGGGCGTAGTGCGGGCGAGGCTTGCCCGGACTTTCAAACGTCTCGTCATAGGCATCGTCGACGAGATAATTCTGCAGTACCGGATGGTCGAAGCGGCTGATTTCCGCCAAACCCATAGCGAAGTATAAGATGCGCCATTCCGCCGAGGCAATAGAGTTCCGTGCACCTTTATCGATAACCAGCATCTCCAAAATGGCAGCGAGGGGACAGGAAGTCATGTGTAGGGCAGGCGCCCTCGCCCGCCGCCCTCGAATTTGTTGTTGGTTTAAGATTTCGTGATCAAAGGGTTTGAGAAGCGCTCGCGGAGATCCGAATCAAAAGCGGCGGACAGGAGTGTCCGCCCCACACAGACTTAGTGTTTCGCTTTCGAGAAGTCGGCGACCGCGAAGATCACCCCGTTACGCTCCACCGCTCCGGCGCCAATTGTGTCCATGTCAGCGTCAAGCAGATTAGCGCGGTGATTAGGAGACTGCATCCACTGCTCGCTGATGTTCTCCGGGGTCGGCCCTTCGGCGACATTCTCCGAAAGCCAGCTGAAGCGGGCGCCTGCCCGGGTGGCCCGGCTGGGCAGACTCAGTTCGCCGAGAAAGCCGTGCGAAAGCGATTTCTGTTCCGCCATGAGTTCGGCATGCTGCCGGGCGGCATTCGCCAGCGAATCGTCCCACTTCAGCGCAGGCAGGCCATTGGCCTCGCGCTCACGGTTGATGGCCTGGAAAAGCTGTTGGCCGGCCAGGTCAGCTTTGGGCTGAGCCGCCGCTGAGGTCCATGAAAACACTAAGTTAAGCGTCAATATCGCAATCAGCAGAGCCTTATAAAATGTCTTCATCCGTTGTCCTCGGTGGTCTTTACCACTTGTCAATTTTGATGCGCCCGAGCCCCCTTTCCCACCCCCAAATGGGCCACCCGCGAGACCCCAGGGTCGAGCACCTTTTGTAACCTTGGCACCATCCAATGCTATGTTTGACTTCCGCTGGGTTGACCCCCAGAATGGAAGGGATTGAAAGAGGGCCATCAGGGCCCGTGGTTCTGTTCTTTGAAGGCCATTCCCATCAGTGGGGGCGTCACGGCTTCGACGGAGATGCTTGCGGCCAAGAGGCATGCCGGGGTCCATACACCCGTAATCGCGTGGAAAATGATAATTGCCAATCAACAAATGGCATACGCAGCCTAATTAGTTAGGCAGCCGCTCTCCACCGCTTCGCCCTTGGGCGGTGAGCGAGCGTCACACAGAGGGCTGCTCTTCCCTGCTACGTCTGGGCAGGGAGGCTAAGATCTCAGGCTAGCGTCTGCTGTTTCTTGTCCGTTCTGAGCAGCAGCCGCGAACGTCCTGGGGTAATGCCCAGGGCATGAACGCGAATAAGCATGTAGTCTCTTGACCAGTAACATTTTCGGACGCGGGTTCAACTCCCGCCGCCTCCACCAATACTCCAAATAAATACCCCGCTTTCGAAATCCGACGCTTCAAGTGCCGCACTGTACTATGGCCATATCGTCAAGTGCCTCTGCAGCCATCTCATCGACGAAAATACCCAACCTTGCTATTTTCGATTGTCATGGATTGTGAAAATAGCCCAGCGCGGTATTTTCGTCCCCAAGACTACCCATGCCTGAGACGGTTCCCCATGGGAGGCATTCGTCGCGACCCTGTCGAGCACGATCGTCTTCCTACTTGTGCGGAGAAACAACGAGAAAGCGTTTCCATATTTAGCGCAATAACCAGATGAAACAAAATTGCCGTTTAGGCTATGATGCTCTGCACCATGGCACCTTTCGATAGCGGTTCACTTCGCAACTCATCGGTAAACGATTACCCAACCTTGGCATTTCGGGCGGCGCGCCGGAATTCATCACGCATCAACTTTCCGATCCTCCTGATAGTTGCCGTGATTACCTTTGCTCTGACCGCGTCCTACGGCGCCGCACAAACGGTCAACCTGTCGGTGGATACGACCAAGGCCGGTGCCAGGATCGATCGCAACATTTTTGGGCAGTTTGCCGAACACCTGGGCCATGGCGTTTATGAGGGAATCTGGGTCGGCCCCGATTCCAAAATCCCGAATACACGCGGCATCCGCAATGATGTGGTGGCCGCGTTGAAAGCCATCAAGGTACCGAACGTTCGCTGGCCCGGCGGGTGCTTCGCCGACGAATACCACTGGCGTAACGGCATCGGCTCGCCGCGTGGCGTCACGCTCAATCCCAACTGGGGTGGCGTGATCGATCCGAACACCTTTGGAACCCACGAATTCATGGACTTCATTGAGCAAATTGGCAGCGAAGCTTACATTTCCGTCAACCTTGGATCCGGTGCACCGAAGGAAGCGGCGGACTGGCTGGAATACCTGACGACTCCGCAACCGACCACGCTTCAGAAAGAGCGAGCCGCCAACGGCCATCCCGCTCCCTACAAGGTCGCTTACCTGGGATTGGGCAATGAAAGTTGGGACTGCGGCGGCAATATGACCCCCGACTACTATTTGAGCCAGATGAAGATCTACAGTCACTTCGTGCGTAACTTCAATCCGGCACAGCAGGACAAGCAATCGATGCTGAAATTTGCCGTCGGCCCCGGCGGCGACGGACAGCGATGGACGGAGTGGACGGAAGCCGTCATGAAGGCCTACCAGCAGCACACGTGGAGCTGGGACATCAACGGCCTCTCCCTGCATTCCTACACGGTTGTCCACGGTTGGCCGCCTTCGTACGCCTCGGTTGGCTTCGGAGAGACCGAGTACGCCCAGGTGCTGAAGGCTACCCTGGACATGGATGGCATGATTGCCAGGCACTCGGCCATCATGGACAAATACGATCCGGAAAAAAAGGTCGCACTGATTGTGGACGAATGGGGCGGATGGTATACACCGCTGCCGGGAAGCAATCCCGGTTTTCTCGTTCAGCAAAACAGCCAGCGCGATGCCATTCTCGCCGCACTCAATCTCAACATCTTTGCCCGTCATGCCGACCGCGTGCGCGGGGCCAACATCGCTCAGATGATTAATGTGCTGCAAGCCCTGATCCTGACCGACAAAGAGAAGATGGTCCTGACCCCGACCTACTACGTTTACAAAATGTATCTGCCGTTCCAGAATGCAACGTTTGTTCCGGTCACGTTCGATGCCGGCACATACAAAAACGGCGATATCGGCTTGCCGCGCGTGGACGCCATCGCCGCCAAAGATGCGAACGGCAAGTTGTGGCTGGAGGTCACCAATCTTGATCCCAATCAGCCGGTCGAGATTGAGGCGAGCCTGGATGGAATTCTTGCCAAATCGGCGACCGGGCAAACCCTGACTGCTGCGAAGGTTGACAGCGTCAATACCTTTGACGCGCCGAATACGGTTGTACCGAAGCCGATTTCCGCGAGGGCCCAGGGCGGCAAACTAACTCTGAAACTAGAACCCAAGTCCGTGACCGTCGTTTCCGTGGAGCAATGATGCAAGGAGCAAGGGCTGGAGCTCCTGAAAAGTTCTCTATCAAGCAATAGAGCAGATTTTCGAAATTTGAAGTTCACGAGGAGAATGCAGATGGGGCGATTTGCAATATTGGTTCTTCTACTCTCCAGTTTCTGTCTGGCACAAGAGTCGAACACTTTTCAGCCGTCTGCGACCAATGTATGGGGCGCGGACTATCCCCGGGTCGATAGCGCCGGCAGGGTTGAAGTCCGCGTGAAAGCCCCCGACGCTACGAAGGTGAGGTTGAATTTCTGGAGCGGACCCAAAGTCGACATGGTGAAACAGCCGGACGGATTTTGGACGGTCACAACTTCCCCGCTGGTCCCTGGCTTTCACTATTACACGTTGATCATTGACAGTGCGGAAGTCGCCGACCCTGGTACTCATGCGTATTTTGGCGGAGGCAGGCCCGCAAGCGCGGTGGAAGTTCCAGAGTCCGGCTCTACGTATTATTCAGCCCAGGATGTGCCCCACGGGCAGGTGCGCGAGGTCTGGTACAACTCGAAGGTGACAGGCAGTTGGCGGCACGCGTTGGTGTATCTGCCACCCGATTACGATAAGCAAATCAAGGCACGCTACCCTGTGCTCTATCTTCAGCATGGCGGCGGCGAAGATGAAACGGGATGGATTCGGCAGGCTGGAGCCAATTTCATCCTCGACAATCTCATCGCCGCCAAGAGCTGCAAGCCCATGATCGTCGTGATGGCGTACGGCTACGCTCGTCGCGCCGGCCAGGCTCTGCCCGATCTGACAGGAAAACCCTTCGGTTCTCCCGAGATGCTGAAGGCCATGCAGGACATGTCCGCCGCCTTCGAGGATGATGTTACACAGGCTTTGATTCCCTACATCGATTCGACCTTCCGCACACTTTCGGATCGTGATCATCGCGCCATGGCCGGTCTTTCCATGGGAGGAATGCAGGCGTTCCAGGTCACGCTGAATCATCTGGATCTTTTCTCCTACATCGGCGGATTCAGTGGAGCGGGCGGGATGCTGGTGCTTGGGGACCGGAAACTGGATCCCAGGACTGATTACAACGGAGTGTTTGCCGATCCGGCGGCGTTCGCCAGGAAAGTTCATTTGCTCTGGCTGGGTGTCGGGACCAAGGAGCCGGAGAGAATGCGCGCGGGATTACTGCGTCTTCATACTTCACTCGACGAGGCGAAGATTCAGCACGTTTTTTACGAATCGCCAGGGACGGACCACGAATGGCAGACGTGGCGCCGCGATCTCAAGGATTTTGCGCCGAGGCTTTTCTGACGCTGCAACCAAACGTTAAGCGAATGAAAAACCGTGCCCAGTCATAGCACCGTCCCCCAGGGCAAGCCAGCACCAGGATTGAGCGGGCCGCCCGTTCGTGTCCGCTTGTCGGTTATACTTTCGCGGAAACGCAGGTCTCTCTTCAACGGCGGTCCGGCACGAACAGGAGCGAATCGATGAACACCCGAACAGCCAACCAAGTTTCGCGGCGTCAATTTCTGATTTCAAGTGGTGCGGCGGTTGCGGTCGCGTGTCTCGCTCCGCCCCGGCTTTTTTCTCAGGAAGGCCTGGTTGCAATCGCGCTAAAGGAATCCGCGACGGCCAAGGTCACGGTGCAAGCGCTGCGGCGCAATATCAGCGTGCTCCTCGGCCCTGGTGGAAACATCGCGGTTCTCACAGGTCCGGATGGAAAGCTTCTTGTGGACGCGGAAATCGTCAGCGCGCGGTCGAATGTTACGACGGCTCTAGCCAGCATCAGCGCGGATCCGATCAAGCAACTGATCAACACGCACTGGCACTTCGACCACACTGGCGGCAACGAGTGGCTGCATCAGGCAGGCGCAAGCATTCTGGCTCACGAGAATACGCGGAAGCGTCTTTCCGTGGATACGCGCGTGGAAGGCTGGGTTTACACTTTTCCGGCAGCGCCCGCGGGAGCGATCCCCACCAGCGTTTTTCAGGACGAGCACACGGTGCGGGTCAACGGCTCCACTCTCGCGCTCAAGTACTACGGCCCGGCTCATACGGATTCCGACATCTCCGTCCACTTTACCGAGGCTGATGTTCTTCACACCGGTGATACGTTGTGGAATCGCAACTATCCTTTTATCGATTACTCGACCGGAGGCAGCATCGATGGGCAGATTCGCGCGGCTGAAGCGAACCTGGCAAAAGTCAGCGCAAGCACGATTGTGATTCCAGGCCATGGCGCAGTCACAACGGGGAAAGCCGACCTGACGCTGTTTCGCGATGTGCTCGCCGAAGCGCGCGAGAAAGTCGCCAAGCTCAAGAAACAAGGCAGGACTCTGGAAGAGGTCATCGCGGCCAAGCCCACTGCACCCTACGACGCGGAGTGGGGGCAATCGTTTCAGACTCCCAAGTCATTTTTGGGATGGGTGTATCAAGGCGTCTGAATGCAGGCGTATGAATGCAGGCTTTTGAATGCAGCCACCGGGCGGCTCCGTAGGGTGGCCACTCAATCCCGATTTTGGATGAGTGAAGATTTTCAGAGCTTCTCAAAATCAAAGAGTATGAGTTTGGATGGCAGTCCATTGGTTCCGCCTGAACTCGCATTTGGGAAGGCTGGCACGGCTCATCGAAAGTGGCGAATTCAGATGCAAAAACCTTTGACCGGGCAGGTTGCTTTGAGTATTGAGCAGATGCTTTCGGCGGCACGCGCCCGACTGCGACGGCTATCTCCGGATGAAGCTCATGAGGCAATGGTCAAAACCGGGGCGATACTTGTCGATATTCGTCCGCAAGGCCAGCGCTCGATTGAGGGCAGTATTGCAGGCGCGTTGGTGGTTGAACGTAACGTCCTCGAGTGGCGGTTCGACCCCACTTCCAATGCCCGACTACCGGTCGCGACCGATCATGGTATCCAGTTGATCGTGTTCTGTTCTGAGGGCTATTCCTCAAGCCTTGCGGCTATATCTCTACAGGATATTGGACTCTGGCGCGCAACCGACATGATTGGTGGATTTCAGGAATGGAAGTCAATGCGCCTGCCGATTGTTCCGCCGGGCGAGACTTCGTAGGCTGGATGGCCTCACTCACGGCCACCAACGGATTACCACGCTACTTAAAATCCGGCTTGGGCGGGGTACAAACTGACTCAAACCAGCGGCTGATATAGACCTGCGCATGGGCTTCGCCGCAGTAGTGGCGGGCTCCGGTCGAATTGGCGACATCGGAGTTCCACCGGTGCACGGTGAGGTCGGAATCGCCGCATCGAATCACGAACCAATGGAGAGGGTTGCTGGTTACAGTACCGCAAATTTCACAACGGAATTCCTGCAACTTCGTCATTGCGTTCGTTCCCTCAACAGGAGTGGCCGGCGGCGTTATTTTAAACTGGACGCCGCATGCGGATTCGGCGTGAGCACGGTCAGGTCGCCGACTTGCTCCTGCTTCACGGCTCCGCGAAGTTTGGCAGCGTGATCCATCATCCAGATTTCGGGAATGATTTCGCCCACCAGATGTCCATGACAGAAAAGCCGTACGACTGAACTCTCGGAAACCACGATGCCCACCGAACTCGTGACCGCACTCATGTTGGCGGCGGCGATGTGGCGGCTGCCGAGTCCCAGAGGCACGTCCACGTGGGCCGTACCGGCATCGAGGTAGCGGCAGGCGGACAAGACGATTCCTTCGCGACTCACCACAAACCCGCCATCCAGTTGGGCCAATTCCTTGATCGTTCCGCGGAGATTAACGTTGGTGATGTGCCGCGCTGATTCCGGATGCCCCGACAACGGATCTAAAATCAAGGGCCGGGAGCGGGCGAGCACAGCGTCGGCGTCGCCTAGCATGAAGAGTGTGCCGATGCGCCTTCCTTCGCGACCTTCCCGAGCAATTTCAACGGCCAGGCCGATGAGTGGCTCAAGAACATCCGAGTCGTACTCCGTAACCTGGCAGAGAATACTTTCAAACATCCCCACGCTCCTGCGTCGAGCCAACGTCAGTGTTACCACTGACACTATTATGCACTTTTCATTTCCGCATGGTTTCGTCAGAGCCAGATTTTGTCCCCGTTGGCGACTAAGGGCTCAATTGTCCGCGATGGACAATCATCCTCGTATGACGGCAAAGAGCAGACCCTTTAGTCTCGATGGATCTGACGGTTTTTGAACCTTGGGCGTGTGTACTCTTTTTTGCGCTGGCGTGGCCGATGAATTTCGGAGGACTATCGCTGGACGTGCAATTGATTTCTGGGGCTGGCGCGGGAACTGCGGTCGCTCGGTAACTGAGCGGAATGGTTACCCTTTAATTTTTATCTATACGGCAATCAGAACGCTGGATTCGGCCCATCCGGGTTGGCTACGGTCGCGATGTACTTTGTAACCCCGAATGGTGAACCGGATTACGCCGCGTTCCTGCTCTTCGACGTAACCATTGTTCCGTAGATCGGCGATCAATGCTCGGGCGGACGACGAATCTACAATCTGTTTTGGCAAACTGACGAAGTGCGCGGGATCTGCTTCAAAACGCTCGGTTAATGCGGCCAGCAGTCCGTCCTGGATCGATGTGTTGTTCATTGAAGCCTCTCCTGTCCGGAATAAAGCGATCCTAAGCGGTGGGCTTTGGTTAAGAAATGGCCCACCCGTGCCACGAGGCATTACCAAAGTCACGCTCCAAGGTGTGTGGGGGACGGGCACCCCTGTCCGCCGCTTTTGAGTTTGATCTGGTCCGTGGCGCGACTCGTCAGGTCCGTCGAGATGGGTTTGGACGCGGCGGTTTGATCGCAAAACCTGAAATTCATGATCGAAAGCCTCAGACTCAAAGCCTGAGCTTCAAAGTCAACGGCGGCGGACAGGAGTGTCCGCCCCACCTGTATTTCGTCCCGAGGACCTCGTTTGTGCAAACAGTTGCAGCGTTCCCGGCAACGATGCCGCGAAGGCATAGATTGCGAACAGGATAGGTTTGGTATGGGGCTTGCATATTGTCATGGCGTGGTAGCAGCAGGAACTTGAGGCTCCCCGCCCCTTGGTCCTGGACTCTCTTGGTTCGGAGGCAATTCGATGAAGACTGCATTGTGCGTATTGGGATTTTTGGTTTTGACTGGGGCGGCATTCGGACAGGCCAGTATCGGAGGCAGCGGGCTCAATGCCGAGCCCGTGATTTACGACTTCGCCAGCCATGAAGGGCGGGCCCAGCAACAGGGTATGGGCACGACGCAGGACATTATGGAGCAGTCCACCAATGTGTCGGCTCACGGCGTGCGACCGCTGTGGGAGGTGCACATACCATCCTTTGTGGTGCCGCTTGGCGACTCGGCTCGCATGCTCAGGAAGGAACACATGTTCGCGAAAAAAGCAGAGATCGTCTGGAATAACTAAGTCCGGCAACGGTTACAACAATCAAAGTTTACTTGGCCGAGGGTGCCCCATCTGACGCGTGGTTTGCGTCGGGTGGGGCATTTTTATTTTGATTGTTCAGTGGTAACTCAATTTGAAAAAAGCGCCTGCGTCGGCGTCATCCTGAACGACTTTAGTCGTGAAGGATCCGGCGTGTAGCGCACGATCTGCGCGCTGTAATTCATATCCGCTCCGCGCTGGATTCGCCGCCAGCTCAGGATGACCGCGTTCATTCAACGCCTGGATGCGAACTGAGCCACTACCCTTGTTCTGATGTTTTTTGCCGGATCGGAGGCGATGGTACACTGCGTCTCCAAACCTCCACGGTGAATGATGCCTAAGCAGAAACTGAATATCGCGATGATTGGCACCGGGGCCATGGGCAAGGCGCACTCCAACGCCTTCCGCCAGGTCACGCATTTTTTTGACGTCCCGTATGAACTGGTGTTGAAGGTTGTTTGCGGACGCAATGAGGACAAACTCAAGGCTGCGGCTGCGCAATGGGGATGGCTGGATACGGCGACCGATTGGGAGGAAGTTGTCGCGCGGGCTGACGTTGACGTAGTCGATATCGCGGTGCCAAACGCATTGCACGCGCCCATCGCGATCGCCGCCGCCAAAACCGGAAAAATTGTCTGGTGCGAAAAGCCGCTGGCGACCTCGCTGCAGGACGCCGAGAACATGGCGGACGCAGTGCGTCATCTCCCCAACCTGGTGTGGTTCAACTACCGGCGAATTCCAGCTGTGGTCTTCGCCAAGCGGCTGCTCGACGAAAAACGTCTGGGTCAGACCTTTCACTATCGCGCAATCTATCTGAATCAGTCGGGAAACGATCCCAGCAAGGCCGACACCTGGCGCTACCGGAAATCCGAGGCAGGTCTCGGGGCTGCGGGAGATTTGCTCTCTCACTCGATCGACACTGCACTCTACCTGAACGGTCCCATCACGGAGCTGACGGCAATGACGCAAACCTTCGTCCCCGGGCGCGACGTGGACGATGCGACATATTTCCTCGCACGCTATGCCAATGGAAGCGTTGGGACTTTTGAAGCCACTCGCTATGGCGTGGGATGCCGCAATCGCCATGCCTTCGAGATCAATGGCTCAAAAGGCATGCTGCGCTTCAATCTGGAGGAGATGAACCAGTTGGAGTTTTTCGATGCCTCCGAACCGGCCAACCAGCAGGGCATGCGGAACATCACGGTGACCGGGCCCGATCAACCTTACTCTGCAAATTTCTGGAAGCCCGGCCACATTATTGGTTATGAACACACGTTTATCGCGACGCTGGGGGATTTTCTCGGAGCCCTCGGGCGCAAAGAATCACGCTATCCGGACTTCGACGATGCAGTCGCGGTGCAGCGGGTGCTGGATGCCGTCGAGCGGTCGGCGGCGTCGCGCAGCTGGGTGAAGTGCGCGTAAGCCGCGAAGCGGCGCAAGAATAAAGCGATGGGTAGACGAAGATGTAGACGAAGATAAGGATTAAGCCTCGAAGGGGTGGAAGAAACGGCTGTCGACCCGACTCGCCGAAGTTATGCCTCTGACTCTATCGCCCGCTGGGGCTGGATTGAATCGTGATGTACCCACGGCTTGCGCCTTTGGCTTTATTCTGGCGTCGCTTCGCGGCTCGCCTTCGATTCCGGCATTCGCGGTTCTAATTTCAGCGTTGTACGCGTCCTGAACCGTCGCCTTTCAGCAAGGCGTTAACGTCTTCAACGGTCGAGCGGCTGAAATCTCCTTGCTGGGAGTGCTTCAAGCAGCTGGTCGCCACCGCAAACTCCAGAGCTTCATCATGCGACGAAAACATCTGGAAGCCATAGATGAGCCCAGCGGCGAATGAATCGCCCGAGCCCACGCGATCGACGATGTGAGTGATTTCGTAATAACGGCTTACGCTGAACTTCTTTCGATCGTTCAGGCAGGCCGCCCAGCCGTTATGCGAAGCGCTCTTCGATTCCCGCAAGGTGATAGCGATGGCCTTCAGATTCTGAT
Organism: Terriglobia bacterium; assembly: GCA_963795245.1. Classification (GTDB taxonomy): domain Bacteria; phylum Acidobacteriota; class Terriglobia; order Terriglobales; family Acidobacteriaceae; genus JAIQFF01. Next base: position 1,174,831 of record CAWCHA010000005.1, read on the forward strand.
ACTCCGCCAGCACCTTCGCGGTTAGCTTTTCATATTGCGCGCGATCAAGTTTGCCGGAGTGCACATCGACTTCGGCTTCGATGCCGAGGGCTTTCTGTACATCTTCTTCATTGGCGATGGCGATATCTATATTTTTAACCAACTCACGCATAACTTCGGCCGCGGGTTTTCCCCACTTCCACAGATTCTTGCGATAGTTGAGATCGCAAGAAACTGTAATTCCCTTCGCCTGGGCTTTCTTCGCTGCTTCTAGCGCCAGGTCGGCCGCAGATGCGCTAATGGCCGGTGTAATGCCAGTCACGTGGAACCAGCCGGCGCCCTCAAATGCGCGGTCCCAGTCGACGTCGCCGGGCTTGGCCAGGGCGATGGCGCTGTTCTCGCGGTCATAGACCACCTTTGAAGGACGCTGGTTGGCGCCGGCCTCGACGTAGTAGACGCCCATGCGTCCCTTGCCGCGTACGATTCGCGAGGTGTCCACGCCGAAGCGCCGGAGTTCGCCGACCACAGCATCGGCGATGGGATTCTTGTCAGGGAGAACGGTTACGAACGCTGCCGGCAGTCCCAACTGCGATAAGGCAACGGCCACGTTTGCTTCGCCGCCTCCGAAAGTTGCAACAAACTGCCCGGTTTGCAGGATTCTCTCGAAGCCCGGCGGTGCGAGCCTCAGCATGATTTCACCAAAAGTTACAGTCGATTTTGCCATGTCGTTTTTTACTATGTCCCTGGATTCGACCCCTGTCTGATTTGTGGCTCCTGACAATTCTGAAGGTACAGTTTTGAAGCGCTGGCTACTTTTTCGCTTTGAGAACGTCGACGCCCAGTTCCGCCAGAACGATGTCTTCGCTCGACGAAAGCCCGCTTACGGCCACCGCACCCACGACCTGGCCGTCCTTCCACAGCGGAACGCCGCCACCCCATCCTACAAACTTGGGATCGCCGTAATAAGCGATGTCATGACCCTTTTCCGGATTCCGGACTTTCTCTCCGATCTCCTTTGTGGGCTTACGTTCGCGCGCGGCCGTCCATGCCTTGTTGGCGGCAATGCGAATGGATGAAATCGGAGCGCCGTCCATACGCGCGAAAGCAATCAGCTCGCCGTGCGAATCAGCTACGGCAACTACAGCGGATTTCTTCATGCTCAGCGCTTTCTTCACAATCCGGTCAATCATCTCTTTCGCTTCCGCGTACTCAATCACGTGGACGCTCTTCATGCAAATCCCTTCGTCCATCAATTAGAATTATCGAAGGTGGATTGTAAACCAAGCGGATGCGTGCGCAGAGATGAACCGGTTTAATCCGGAATTTGGGCCGGAGTTTGCACGATCCCGTTGGGAACCGAAGCCGCTTGGCAAATCGCGCACCGCGTAAAGGAAAAGAAGATCGCGGTTAAAAACTCTGCGCCAGGCTCGCAACTACGATCTAAACTGCATAATCGTGCTTCTCAATCAGAAAGGACGCAATCACCCGGGCCGTTTCCACAACACATCACCATGCTGAAACTCAAGGTTCTCGGAAAAGTTCTCGAATCAGGGCTGGTCGCCATCGTCCGCACCAACAGTTCCGATCAGGCTGCGCGCATCGCGGAAGCCTGTGCTCTGGGGGGTGCGGGAGCAATTGAAATCACTTTCACGGTGCCCGGCGCGGCGGCCGTCATTGAACACCTCGCCAGGGAATACAAATCCGGCGAGATTTTGATCGGAGCCGGAACCGTTCTCGATCCGGAAACTGCGCGCATAGCCATATTGGCCGGGGCGCAATACATCGTGAGCCCGTCGGTGAGTGCGGAGACCGCGCGCCTCTGCAACCGGTACCAGATTCCGTACATGCCCGGGGCGGGAACCATGCGCGAGATTGTAGATGCCATGGAATGCGGCGCCGACATCGTGAAACTTTTTCCCGGCGAGACTCTCGGGCCTGCTTTCGTAAAAGCGGTGAAAGGCCCGCTGCCTCAAGCCTCGCTTATGCCGACCGGCGGAGTGAGCGTTGATAACGTCGGCGAGTGGATCAAGGCCGGCGCGGTCGCAGTAGGCGTTGGCGGCAGCCTTACAGCCGGAGCCGAGAAAGGCAATCTGCAACTGGTCACCGACACGGCAAAACAGTTTGTGGAAAAAATTCGGCTGGCGCGCGGAAAATAAAGTTCAACACACGGGGTTCTGGAAGACTGACGACCTCTTCGCGAGCAACGAATTAGCGGCCAGATTCTAAGTTCCGATGACGGCATCGGTATCGGCAATCGCTTATGAAAATTGGCCTCGGACTCTATCGCCACATGCTGACGCGTGACTACTATGACTTCGCGCGACAGGCCGGTTGCACTCATGTGGTGGTTCACCTGGTGGACTATTTCAATCAGGGTGGCTCGAACCCGCGCAACAATCAGCCCTCAGGCGCAAAGTACGAGCCTTGGGGAATGGCGGGCGATCCCGACAAGTTGTGGACGGTAGAGGAACTCAAGAGTCTTCGCGGCGAGATTCAGGACGCCGGACTCGTTCTGGAAGCAATCGAGAACCTCGATCCGGCACACTGGCACGACATTCTGCTTGACGGTCCGCAGCGGCCGCAACAAATTGAAAAAGTTAAAATGATTATCCGTCGCATGGGTGAGGCTGGCATTCCCGTGCTGGGATACAACTTCAGCCTGGCCGGGGTCTGCGGGCGCGTCACTGCTCCTCTCGGACGCGGTCACGCCATCACTCTCGGCATGGACGGACCGGCCGACGATGTCCCGATTCCCAACGGAATGATCTGGAACATGGTCTATGACCCCGGCGCTGCCAGCGGCACACTGCCTTCCATCTCGCACGAAGAATTGTGGCGCAGGCTGCAACGATTTCTGGAAGATGTTGTCCCCGTCGCCGAGCAATCTGGGGTACGTCTCGCCGCGCACCCTGACGATCCTCCCATGCCGACGATGCGGCAGCAGCCTCGGCTGGTGTATCAGCCGCGAATGTATCAGAGACTGATTGACCTCGATGCCAGCGCGAGCAACTCGCTGGAACTTTGTGTCGGGACCATGGCGGAGATGACAGAAGACGATCTTTACGACGCCATCGACAGTTACAGCCAGCAGCGAAAGATTGCTTACATCCATCTGCGCAATGTCGTGGGCAAGGTGCCAAACTACCGCGAGACATTTATCGACGAGGGGGACGTTGATATGCTTCGTGTACTTTCCATTCTGGCGAAGAACAACTTTGACGGCATGATCATCCCCGATCACACGCCGCAGATGACTTGTCCGGCGCCCTGGCACGCCGGAATGGCGCACACCATCGGATTCATACTGGCCGCACAGTCGATGTTTAAGACCGGCCGCGGACAGTTTTGACTCCCACGTCTGGAAACAACTGTCTTAATGTGACGGGCCCGGCAAAACCGGAAATTCCAGTTCTCTAAGATCTTCATAGAGCTGTTCCACCGATTGAAAGCGAATCGCGCGTATTCCCACCGCCCGCGCGCCCTGGACATTCGCGTCTTTATCGTCCACAAAAACTGTCTCGGAGGCGGGCACTCCGACCCCGCGCAGACTATATTCGTAGATCGCGGCATCGGGCTTGATCAGATTCACGTCGGCCGAGAAGGTCAGGTGATCGAACTGGTCGAGCCAGCTGAACTTCTGTCGCACATGAGCAATCATGTCATGCGGCATGTTGGAGAGCAGGCCTGTCTTTATTCCGGAAGATCGCAGCTGCCTCAGCCATTGCACCATCGTGGGATTGTCGTGGGCCCACATATCGACATCCCATCTCTGGAGGTTCGCCAGATGATCAGGCGTCAATTTGATTTCAAAATGCTTTGCCACCGAGTTCCAATAAACTGCGGGAGTAAGATCGCCCCGGTCATAAAGCAAACGGTCGCGGTCCCACAGTTTGCGAAACGGGCCGGGTTCAGCGCCGAACAGGCTGGCCATGCGTTTCACTTCGTCCGCGGTCGGCGGATAGCAGAGAACTTCGCCGTAGTCCAGAATCACGGCTTTGATCTTTGAGGAATTTGAACCAGCCATTCGGCCTCCGTATTCATATTCTCCCGTGGGCGCCGATTCAGTCCAATGAATTGATGTTTGCTCTGTGATAACTTGTGGGCTGTTTGCGCGGCCCGCTGACGGCCGGGCCGATTTTCGGACGCGCTGGAGTCCACATGAAGCTGAAGCGAACCTTGTTGAAGAGCACGATCGTGGCCGCGCTGGGCGGCCTTCTCTTCGGATTCGACACAGCCGTCATCTCCGGTACGACCGGTGGATTGACCCAAACCTACGGCCTGACGCCATTTCTCCTGGGTGAGACTGTATTCAGCGCACTATTTGGCACAGTACTCGGCGCCATGCTGGCCGGGATCCCGGGGGAGCGCTTTGGACGTCGCGACAGCCTGCGGGTGATGGCGATTCTCTACCTCATCTCCGGACTGGGTTGCGCCCTGGCCTGGAATTGGTACGCCCTGGTTATTTTTCGTTTTATCGGCGGGTTGGGCGTTGGCGGCTCATCCGTGCTCGGCCCCATGTACATTGCGGAAGTTTCTCCAGCGAGGTTGCGCGGCCGCCTGGTAGGTTTTTTTCAGTTCAACGTGGTCTTCGGCATCCTGGTGGCTTACTTTTCGAACTACGTGATCAGCCTTCAGCACCTCGGAGTGGCCACGGAGTGGCGTTGGGAGTTAGGCGTTACGGCTCTTCCCGCTGCGCTGTTCTTTGTCATGCTGTTCACCATTCCCCGCAGCCCCCGCTGGCTGGTCAAGAAGGGCCGGGTGGATGAAGCTCGTACTGTTCTCAAAACCACGGGCGATGAAAACTATGCGCACGACCTGCAAGAAATTGTCGCTTCCATCGGTGCCGAGCAAAGCCAGGCAGCCGAGCCACTCTTCTCCAGAAAATTCGCCTTTCCGATCTTTCTCGCGGTCAGCATCGGAATGTTTAACCAGCTATCCGGCATCAATGCAATTCTCTACTATTTGAATGACATCTTCGGACACGCCGGCTTCAATAAAGTTTCGGGTAACCTGCAGGCGGTTGCGATCGGCGCAACCAATCTGCTGTTCACCATGATCGCGATGTCGGTGATTGACCGGCTAGGCCGCAAGACTCTTCTGCTGGTAGGTTCAGTCGGGACTGCGGTGTGCCTGGCCGGAGTGTCGATTATTTTCTTCACCGGACAACACCAGAGTCTCCTGGTCTGGCTGCTGGTAGGCTATATCGCATTTTTCGCCTTCTCGCAGGGCGCCGTGATTTGGGTTTACCTCTCGGAGGTTTTTCCCAACTCAGTCCGCGCCAAAGGCCAAAGCCTTGGAAGTTTCTCGCATTGGTTCATGAATGCGGCGATCTCCCTGATCTTTCCCCTCGTAGCGGCGACGTCGGGCGCGTACCCGTTCGTATTTTTTTCGGTGATGATGGTGGTCCAGTTTTTTGTCGTGCTGTTTGTGTACCCGGAAACCAAGGGCTTGTCGTTGGAAGAGATGCAAAAGAAGCTGGGTATTAGCTAGGGCCGGCAATCTCCGCGTGCGCTCAGCCGTCGGGACGAGCGACGCTCGGCTGGTTGGAAGCATGACGCAAGGATCAACTCCTTTACCGCAAAGGACGCAAAATACAGCCGCGAAGTTCGCAAAGAAAATCAGGGCAGTTTCTGAGGAGGCTTTCTGTGTCTACATGTTTTTCTCGCCGCTCTTTTCTCGCCATGTCAGCCATGCTTCCGTTGTCTCTGCGCGCCTTCGCATCGACATCGGTGCCGGTCGGCCTCGAACTCTATTCTGTCCGCAACGCTTTGAAGGACGACCCGATGGGAACGGTCCGCACCGTCGCTCGGATGGGTTATCAGGTGGTTGAATTCTATGCGCCATATTTCGACTGGACTGAGTCTCAGACACGGGACATGAAGAAACTCATGGACGATCTCGGCATCCGCTGTCACTCTACCCACAACAGCAGTTCGTATTTCACGGCGGAAAATCTCAAGAAAGCGCGAGACCGGAACCTCATTCTGGGAGCCACGTACGTAGTGATGTCAAGTTCGGAACCCAAGCCAGGTTTGGACGGATGGAAGGAAGTGGCTGACACGCTGAATTCCGCCGCCGACCAACTCGAAACGGCTGGCCTGAAGACGGGCTACCACAATCATGAACTGGAATTCACTCCGGTTGATGGCAAGCGGCCCATCGAGGTACTGGCGAAGAATACGAAGCCATCTGTGGCTCTCCAGCTCGACGTAGGCACATGTATCAAAGCCGGTTCGGATCCGGTGGCGTGGATTCGTGCCAATCCCGGACGAATCAAATCCATCCACTGCAAAGACTGGGCGCCCGGAGCGGATAAAGGCTACACAGTCTTATTCGGCGAAGGCGCTGCCGACTGGAAGGGTATTTTCGCGGCCGCGGAGAGCGTGGGCGGCGTCGAATATTACCTGATCGAGCAGGAAGGCAGCCGGTTCTCCGAATTCGATACGGCAAGGAAATGCCTGGAAACTTTTCGCCGCGAGCACGCAGGTAAATCATAGCGCCGGCTGTCCGGCGAGCGTCCTCGCCCGCCGCGAAATAATTTCGAACCGGCCGTGGCAAACAGGCCTGCATCAGCATGGCTTACAGATGGGTGGGCGGGACGCCGACGCTACATTAAGATCCGAATATGCGGAATTTGTTTTCGGGCTGGCCGCTAACTTCACACTGAAGCGTGAACAGCCCTCCGGCGAGGCGGGCGCTGGGGGGCTCTCCTGACGCCGCAGTCGTGACAAAAAGCGTCTTGAGATCCGCTCCACCAAAAGTGCAGGTGGTGATATTTCTTGCCGGCATTTCAATCACGCGATCAACTTGGCCGTCGGGTGCGACGCGGACAATACAGCCCCCGTAATATCGGCAGTTCCAAAGATATCCCTCGGCATCCATGGCTGATCCATCCGGCAATCCACGTTCGAAATCCACAAAGAAATCGACTTCGTTATTGATTGCTCCCGTGTTCTGATCGTAGTCGTACGACCAAATCTTATTCGCCGTCGAGTCGGCAAAGTAGAAATGCCGCCGATCGGGACTCCAGCAAAGAGTGTTCGAGACTCCTATCTCCCGGCGGTGAATACTGGTTCTGGAGTCCGGATCAATCCGGAAAAGGATGCCGTGTTTCCCGACGATTTCTCTCGTCGATCCGTCAGGGAGCACATTGTTGTACATCGATCCGACCCAGAAGGAACCGCGCGGATCAGCGCGTCCGTCATTCAGCCGGACCTCGGGCCATCCTTCAAGCCGGAAGATCGGTTTGTGCCGAACATCGGAAGCGGGCTCCCATAGAATCACGCTGGAGCCAAGTGCAACCACCAGCACATCGTCGCGATCGGTGATGGCGATCGCCGTCACTGGTTCATCGAAAATCCATGTGCGGACACATTGGTCCGCGACGGTGAAGCGATGGATGAGGAAGCGATTGATGTCCGTCCAGTAAACCGCTGCGTGCGCCGCATGCCACACGGCGCCTTCGCCGCACTGGTCGCCGGTGGGCGCCACACACACTGGTTGAGAGACGATCGATGCAGAATTCATGCTTACTGCACTCCGATGCCGGCCAGCAACCCGCCGTCCACCAGGTAATCACCGCCCGTGCAAAATGCAGCTTTGTCCGAGACCAGAAATGCCGCAAGCTCCGCCACTTCTTCCGGCGTCCCGACGCGGCCTATGGGGTGAGACTGACCCCAACGCTCAAACACTTCCTCGATCGGCGCGCCCGGTGCGAAGTTCGCCGCCGAACGCTCCAGCATGGGGGTGCGGATCGATCCGGGGCTGATTGAATTCACTCGAACCTTGTCTGGCGCATGGTCCAAGGCCAGGGCGCGGGTAAGACTGTGGACCGCGCCTTTCGACGTCGCGTAGGCCGCGACTCCGCGCTGACAGGCGTGTCCCTGCACCGACGCCAGGTTGATAATCGATCCGCCGCCTCGTTTCTTCATCTCCGGAACTCCGAAATGCGCCAATAAATAAATGCTGCCGACATTCACCATCATGCATCGGTTCCAGGTCTCGAGATCAGTTTCAAGAACGGTACCGAAGGGATGAAACGCGGCCGCATTGACGATGATGTCCAGCCCGCCAAATTCCTTGACGACCCTGGTCACCGTCGCCTGTACGGCGTCGGATTCCGTAACGTCGCATTTCGCCACCAGCAGGCTGAGTCCACCGGCCTTCGCTTCAAGAGCAAGTTCCCGGTTGGCGGAATCTTCAATCCCGCAAGCTAGAACATCGGCGCCGCCGGCTGCGAACCGCCGGGCGATCGCACGCCCGATGCCGGTCGTGCCGGTGACAATCGCAACTTTTCCGTCAAACTCGTTCATGGAAATCTCGCTTCGAGCTCCTAGCTTCTGGCTTAAAGCTTCTAGCTTAAGCCCTGACCACCAGCGTTGATTGGCCCGAAGCCAGAAGCCGGAAGCTAGATGCTGTTTTAGTGACTCTCTCTCGGTATTCCTGCTCCGCGCGATCCTACTAGAAAGTCGAGGTCTGCTCCCTGATCTGCCTGCAGAACGTGGTCGATGTAAAGCTGCTGGTACCCGCCCTTCGCTCGCGGGGGCGGTGCAGTCCAGGCTGCGCGTCTTTTGGCCAGTTCCACCTCGTCGACGCACAGCTCTAACTTGCGTCCTTCTACGTCGAGTTCGATTTCGTCGCCGTCGCGTACCAAGGCAAGAGGCCCACCGGCCGCTGACTCCGGGGTCACATGCAGCACGACGGTCCCATACGCGGTTCCACTCATGCGTGCATCGGAAACACGTACAAGGTCAGTGATTCCACGTTCCAGAAGTTTTTTCGGAATCGGCATGTTTCCCACTTCCGCCATCCCCGGATACCCCTTCGGCCCCGCACCCTGCAACACCATCACCGAGTTCTCGTCGATCTCGAGATCCGGATCGTCCACTCGCTTCTTGAAATCTTCGATATCGGCAAAGACCACCGCACGTCCCCGATGTTTCAACAAGTGAGGGCTCGCCGCGGACGGCTTCACCACCGCGCCCCCGGGCGCAAGGTTGCCGCGCAGAACGGCGATCCCAGCATGCTCCTTGAGCGGCTTCTCCCGAGTGTGTATGACCTCGGCATTCCAGCACGGAGCGTCGGAAGTGTTCTCGCCCATCGTCTTGCCGTTGACGGTCAGGGCATCGCGATGGATAAGGTCGCCCAGCGCGCGCACCACGGCGGGAACTCCACCGGCGTAGTAGAAGTCTTCCATCAGGAATTTGCCGGAAGGCATCAGGTTTACAAGAAGAGGAAGGGCATGCCCCAGTCGATCAAAATCGTCGAGTTCAAGTTTGACGCCGACTCGCCCCGCCAGCGCAAGCAGGTGCAGGACGGCGTTGGTCGATCCCCCAATCGCCGCATTCACCCGAATCGCATTTTCGAAAGCCTTGCGGGTCAGGATTTGCGACATCTTCACATCCTCGCGCACCATGTCGACAACGCGCCTGCCAGCTTCCTGCGCCAGCACGTAGCGCCGCGAGTCCACCGCCGGAATCGCTGCGTTCTGCGGCATTCCCATCCCCAGCGCCTCCACCATGCAGGCCATGGTTGAAGCCGTGCCCATTACCATGCAATGCCCGGCGGAGCGCGACATGCAGGATTCCGCATCCATGAAGTCAGCGCAGCTCATCTTGCCCGCTCGCACATCCTCACTCATCGACCAGACACTGGTTCCTGACCCGATGGTTTCGCCGCGGAAGTGGCCGTTCAGCATGGCTCCGCCCGACACCACCAGCGCCGGCAGATCACAACTGGCCGCGCCCATCATCAATGACGGCGTGGTCTTATCGCATCCACATAGCAGCACAACGCCGTCAATCGGATTGCCGCGAATCGATTCTTCGACGTCCATGCTCACAAGATTGCGGAAGAGCATGGCGGTCGGCCGCAGGTTCGTCTCCCCGAGCGACATCACGGGAAATTCCAATGGGAAGCCGCCGGCTTCGTAGACGCCGCGCTTCACCCGGTCCGCGATCAGGCGAAAGTGGGCGTTGCATGGAACAAGCTCTGACCAGGTATTACAGATTCCGATGATCGGCCGGCCATCGAACAAGTTGGAGGGAAAGCCCTGATTCTTCATCCAGGAGCGATGAAGAAAACCGTCTTTATCCTGCATGCCGAACCAGTGAGAGGAACGAAGAGGAGTCTTTTTGCCGTTATGCATAAGTTGTTCGATTTTGTGAACGCAGAACTGCCAAACATATTACACGTTTGACATAAAGCAGTTACGATCCCTGTCGATCGGCGAGGGACATCGGGGCCCGGCATCTTACGGAGGTTTACGTATCTGGTTACCGTCGAACGGGTCCTTCGACAGGAATGCGTATACAATCTCGTCGGCCTCGAACTGGTCTGGCCTGGACTGAGACGACCGGTGAAGATTCATCCTTTATTGGAGACAGTCCAAGGTGACGCGACCGGGATTCTCTGGAGTAGCACATGCGTAAATACGTGTTTGTTTGTACCTTCCTCGCGGCTTCGGTTTCACCGATGTTCTCCCAGAGCCCTGTCGCTGAAACAGACCCTAATTTTCAACAGCAACTCCACGCGGCTCGTGAAGCGACGATGGCAGGGAAGTTCAATGAAGCTGTTGATGCATTCAAGCGTCTCAATAAACTCCAGAACGACTCATGCGCGGTCTGCTACGTCGGCATGGCGGTCGCATACCAGCGCATGTCCGAGTTCGAGAATGCCATTAAGAGCTGTAATCGAGCTCTTGCAGTGGCCAACAATGATCAGATCAAGGCCTCAGCCCACAGCATGAAAGGCACAGCCATCCTGGGCCTTGGCGGCTCTGATGGAAAAAACTTTAAGAATGCCGAAGCGGAGTACCGTACCGCGACGGAGCTCGACAAGAATGAGCCGGTGTTCCGCCTGAACCTGGCTACCGTATTACTGCGCGAGTCCAAGGATGAAGAAGGAAAAGACGAGCTGAATAAATGTCTGGCGCTGCATCCCGCTCCGTCGATAGCGCAGCAGGCCAGCAGATTGATCGAAAACCCGAGACTCGCGCGGGAAAACTTTGCACCGGATTTCCACGTGACGACCCTGCAAGGAAAGGATATTTCGCTTAGTCAACTTCGAGGAAACATCGTCGTCCTTGATTTCTGGGCAACCTGGTGTCCGCCCTGTCGCGCGTCAGTTTCCGAATTGAAAGATCTCACCCGGAAATACTCGAATGCCAAAGTTGTACTCATCAGCATTAGTGGCGACAAAGACGAGCAGGCTTGGCGCGAATTCGTCGCCAAGAAGAATATGGACTGGCCGCAGTACAGGGACACCAACGACAGCGTCATGAACTCATTTGACGTACATGCCTTCCCCACTTACGTGGTCATCGATGGAGAAGGCGTTATCAAAGAGCGGATCCGGGGCATGGATCCTCAGGAACGCATCGTTCACCGTTTGAAGGCGACGTTGCGCGATCTGCCACAGTTGGAAGGCCTGGCTTCGAAATAGCTTCGGGTTCCAGGTCTTGAAGGCGCTCGGGTGGGCAAAATCGATTTCTGAAACAATGATTCTCTATGGTCGTGTAATTTGACTCGACAATCCATTCGCTCTGTCGCTGTGCGAAACTGCCTTCTGATCGCCTCAGGGACCGCATTGCTGTTTTCGAATGTCAGTCACTCTCAAACCACCACAAGTACAGTCCCGACGTTTACCTCGCGATCGGAACTGGTCACGGTACCAGTCATTGTCACAGACGGTTAACAGTTTTAGTGCACCGGCACCGGCTCGGGTTCCGCCGACCCATCGGTCCGCGGATCGGAACCCGCAAAGTTCACATTGGTTTTGGAATTGTGCAGCACTGCCTGGCCTCGGCCCATCTTGGTTGAATATTCTTTCCTCACATTGAACTTGTGCCCCTTCTGTTCCAGTTCTTTCAGGGTTTCCGCGGGCACTCGCGATTCGATCACGATGTCACAACCAATTCCCTGCTCAGTCGGATGCACGGTGAAGCGCGGCTCGGAGAGCGCTGCCTGAATATTCATTCCGTAGTCGACAAAGTTCGACACAAACTGAGCATGCGCCAGCGGCTGATTGGCTCCGCCCATGATGCCGAATCCGATGTGCGTGTCCCCCTGCTCCATGAACGCGGGGATAATCGTGTGAAATGGCCGCTTGCGCGGAGCCAGCGCGTTGGGACTGCTGGGATCGAGGACGAACAATCCACCGCGGTCGTGCAACATAAAACCGCGTCCCTTTACGGCGATTCCTGAGCCAAAGGCTTCATAAAGGCTCTGGATCAGCGAGACGATATTCCCTTCCCGATCGACCACGGCCAGATAGGTGGTGTCGCTTCTGGCAGGAGAGCCGCTTGCGGGCGTGCAATTCGCCTTATCGGGATTGATCAGCGTTGCCCGCTGCTTGGCGTAGTCGTCCGCGAGCAAACCCTTCACCGGCACTTTGGCGAAACGCGGATCGGCGTTGTAGCGATACAAATCGCTGTAAGCCAGCTTCATGGCCTCAATGCGGTTATGCAGTTCCATGGGCGCCAGCGGGCCGGCCTTGTCCGCCTGAAGGTTGCTCATGATATTCAGCATTTCCAGGGCGGCCATCCCTTGTCCGTTGGGCGGCAGTTCGTATATCTTCCAGCCGCGGTAGGTGGTCGAAATCGGTTCCACCCACTCGGCAGAGAAGTCCGCCAGATCGTCGGCCTGCATGGTCCCGCCCAGTTCCGCAGACGTACTCAGAATGGATTGCGCAATTTCTCCGCGATAGTAGGCATCGCGTCCCCCTTCCGCCAGCAGCTGCAATGTCTTGCCCAGATCCGGATTGGCAAACATCTGGCCCAGCTCTGGAACTTTTCCACCGGGCATGAAAACCCGTTCTGCCTCAGGCGTTTGTTTCAGAGTTATGGACGCGTCCTCCCAGAATTCATGAATCAATTCGGGGACAGGATATCCATGCTCGGCGTAATAAATCGCCGGCGTGAAGAGATCTCTCCAGGGAAGTCTTCCAAAACGCGCATGGCCTTTGGCCCAGCCCTCCACGGCTCCCGGGACGGTGACGCTATCGATGCCGGACTGCGGCATTTCCAGATTGCCCTTCTGCTTCAAATGTTCAATTGACTGGCCGCGCGGCGCCCATCCGCTGGCGTTCAATCCATACAGCTTGCCCGTCTTGGCGTCCCAATAGAGCAGAAACAGATCGCCGCCGATGCCGTTCATCATGGGCTCGGTGACGCCGAGTACGGCATTCGCGGCAATCGCCGCGTCCATGGCCGAACCGCCGCGAGCCAGAATCTGCGCTCCGGCCTGCGAAGCCAGGGTGTGGCTCGTGGCTACGATGCCACCGTCGGTAACGACCATCGACCGGGCGTAGGAGCGATCCTGGGCGTGGAAAACGGTGGGCAGCAAACTGAACAAAATGATGAGGGCCTGGGTCCGAAGTCTCATGGCGGGAGAATTATAGATGACCGGCCAATTGTTCTTCTGGATTCATCCCGCAAGCCCTTGAAACTGCGGTTTTAAGGTTGGCTTCAGAAAACAACTTTCTGCCCATGCGGGGTTTAATCATTGTGAGGAATGGAGGGTGCTGAAATGAAATCGCTAAAGAAAACCGCACTTTCACTTTTTGGACTTGCAGCGATGCTGCTCTGTTTCAATCCGCCGCCGGCTCACGCTGGAGTGGTGGTTTCGTTCGGGTCGGCTTATCCGCGTCCGGTTTATGTTCGTCCCTATCCGTACCGGTACGTTGCGCCTGCGCCTTATGTCGCTTACCGGCCCGATCCTTACTTCTACGCGCCGACGTATGTTCGTCCGGGCTGGGGATATCGGCCGGGCTTCTACGCGGCCCCGCGTTACGTTCCGCGATATGAGCACCGTGTGTTCGTGGAACGCCGACCGTACTGGCGGCGGTAATAGTTCTCAATTGACGCGGCGCCAGCCGCGCCGTCCCGCCCTTCGCCTCCACGGCGGAGGGCGGGCCGCACGTAGGCTAGCTCTCAGCTGTCAGTTGCTCAGCTCCAGCTGTCAGCTCAAATCCTTGGCGGGGTCATCCTGAACGAACTGAAGGATCTGGCATGCATAGCAACTGCATCAAACGGGGTTTCCGTGACCGGGGGACCATGACGCTCACATGACTGACCCGAATCGTTGCCTTTTCGAGCGTCGGCTCCGCCAATCGAAACAGCAAAAAGACTGGCCTCGTCGCCTTACAGCCTCTGTGAGCGTCCCCTGACGCTGTTCATCTTCGGTCGGTCTACTCCAACAGCCTTCAGTAGATGCGTTCAGGCTCTGACGGGTGGTCAGACAGGCATAACTTCGGCGACGGAAAAGTCGTACACTTCCGGGAACCCACGTTTAGGATCCTGATCGATGAATATCCGGATTCGCCCGGCGGTTTCTGCAGATATTCCCGTATTGCGCCAATTGATCGATGCCTCGGTTCGAGGGTTGCAATCTCGCGACTACACACGCGCGCAGATTGAGAGCGCGCTGGCAACCGTGTACGGGGTAGACAGTCAACTCATCGCGGATGGCACTTATTTTGTGGCCGAGGCTGAGACCGAGGAGGATGGCTGCGCGGTTGAGCCCATCCTGGCGCTCGCAGGCTGCGGCGGCTGGAGCAAACGAAAAACTCTCTACGGAGGCGATCAGTGGACGGACCGTGAGGCCGCGTTACTCGATCCGCAATATGACGCTGCCAAGATTCGTGCTTTTTTTATTCATCCATCGTGGGCTCGACGCGGGATCGGCTCCTTAATCCTTGAAGCCTGCGAGAATGCCGCTGTGGCTGCCGGCTTCACTCGCTTCGAGATGGGAGCTACCCTGACCGGAGTTCCGCTCTATAAGGCGCGTGGATATGTCGTGCTGGAGAATCTCGAGGTGCCGCTGGCCAACGGCGTATCCCTGCCCATTGTTCGCATGGAGAAGCGGATCTCGAACTAGATCCCGCAGCAGGTCTACGGCGCCGTCGCTTCTGGTGTTTTCACATGCTCGGGACGGAATCCAAGTCCAACCACTCGCGCAGGAATGCGTTGCAAAAACGTCCACCGGTCCAACAGTTTTGCCGGCCACGGAGCCGTAAACGGCTTGGTGCTGCCCAACACTCGTCGGATTACGTTGTTTTGTACAATCAGTTGCATCCGCTGCGTGAGCCGAGTCGGAAAGCTTCTTCGGGTTTGTACCGCCTGGAGGTCGCCCTGATCGACAGTTCCCTGCCTCAGCCTTTCGCCTAAAATGTTCGCCGTCGCCACCGCATCCTGAATTGCGAGATTGATGCCCACACCGCCGATCGGCGACATGGCGTGAGCGGCATCGCCGATGCACAATAGTCCGGGACGGAACCAGCGGCGCAAGCGATCCACGGCCACGGTGAGTAGCTTGATGTCATCCCAATTTCGCAGTTCATCTACGCGGTTCGCCAGAAACGGGGCCAACCGAACCAATTCCTGACGAAAAGCTGGAAGGCCCTGCTGGCGAAGTTCGTCGGCCTTCCCCTTCGGGATCACGTACGCCATCTGCCAATACTCTTCGCGATTGAGAAAAACCAGAATTTTCCCGGCGTCGAAACGGCCGAAGGTTTGATCGGGATCGGTGCGATGGCGGCTCATTCGCATCCAGAACACGTCCATGGGCGCACCGAGATTGAGCACTTCCAGGCCGGCACGTTCACGCACGGTCGAGCCGCGTCCGTCGGCTCCGACCGTCAGGTCTGCCTGAATTTCCAAATCTCCACCGGGGGTATGCGCCAGCACGCCAGCCACGCGCCCATCTTCTTCAATCAGTTCGCTGACCTCAGCCTGCATCCTCAGATGAAACGACGGATACTTCGCCGCCCTCTCGGAGATGAAATTCAAAAAATCCCACTGCGGCATGAGGCCCAGGAATTTGGAGTGGGTAGGCAGATGTGTAAAATCCGCCAGCCGGACGGTATCGTTCCCGATCTGTCCTGCCAGGTGGCGCACTTCCTGGTGGGGACGCTTGAGAAAATCGTCGAGAATACCCAACTCATACATGATCTCGAGCGTGGAGGGATGAATCGTATCGCCGCGGAAGTCGCGCAGAAAATCGGCGTGCTTTTCCAGCACTACAACATCTACACCCATGCGTGCCAGCAAAAACCCGAGCATCATGCCGGCGGGACCGCCTCCGGCGACACAGCATTGGGTACGCAGGGTCTCAACCATGCGAGCCATCTTAGTTGAAAAGTCGTCAGTCTTCGATCGTCAGTCGTCGGTCGCCAGTCGTCGGCACAAACCTTGGCGCGATGAAAGCGCTGAAGATTGAAGATTGAAGATTTCAACCGCAACTAGTGGGCACTGAGAATTGAAGCCAGGTAAGGGGGTGTCGCCGGAAATAGAAAAGGCCGTGACATTGGTTATGCTCTAGCCGCCAGCTCCTGCGAGGAAGCTTAACGGCGTGGACGCATGCACCATCACGGCCCTTGATGTGATCGCTGCTTTCGCAGTTCCTAACCCCAACTGCCCCTCGCAGGGCCGTCGGTTTTTTCGGGTTCGGTCGCCTTCCAGGTTACCCCTTCCGGCGGATCACTCGGCCTACTTCAGACTGGCTAAGTTTTAATTTGAGCCAGCCCTTTCGGCCGTCGACGTTTGCGAAGTTAAACGCTACACCGGTGAATGTCAACGCCGGTTTTGTGTGCAATCCCATATTTTTATCCTGTGCAAATCGAAAATTGTAGTTCCTTGAATCGGCAATGCTTTATCGGTTTCCGGTTTTCACTGAATCCTGTTTTCCACAAAGTGTTGCACAGCAGGAATCGGGTGTTGCAAGCGTTCGCAATAAACTCCTTGACGCAAAGAGCGTTCTGACGCATGTTGAAGTCAACCGAAAGAGGAAAAAGAGGACAAACGGAAAGCTGCATGTCTGACCTCGTAGCCTACGTGGACGGCGGATCTCTGGGAAATCCGGGGCCCTCCGGTATTGGCGTCGTGATCGAAGGTTCGGCCAGCGGAACCATTCGCATCGCCCGCTGGATTGGCCGTCAGGATAACAACGTAGCCGAGTATGTTGCCTTGCTCGAGGCCTTGCAGTGCGCGAAATCGCTGCAAGCGCGTGCCCTGCACGTGTATTCCGACTCCCAGGTGGTGGTCCGCCAGATGCGGGGCGAATACGCATGCCGCAGCCCGCGTCTCTATTCCCTGCACTGGATCTGCCGCAAGCTGGCTCGTTCCTTCAAGTTTTCCATCACCCATGTGCCTCGCGAGCGCAATGCCGAAGCCAACGATTTGGCGAATTCAGCCGTCCGCAAGCAAATCTCATTAAAGACGCCGGCACCTCCACGGTCAGCGTAGGCCCGGGTGCCCACACCCGCCCAGCCGCGTGAAGCGTGGCAGCGCCTTTTGATGGCAGAAGCTACAAACCAGAGGCGAGCTTCGCTCACCCGCCCGGACGAGGGCGTCCGGCCATACGTATGCGCAGTAGGTTCTACGGGAGCACAGGTTGCGCCAATGTCTCCGCCTCTGCTAACTTTCAGCCTCGCCCATGGCTGAAACTGTCACATTACTTGTGTCCTGTCCCGACCAGAAGGGACTGGTTTCAGGAATTTCAAACTTCATCTTCCGAAACGGCGGCAACATCCTCCAGTCGGACCAGTACACTGACGTCGAAGCTGGCATCTTTCTCGCGCGCTTCGAATTTCACCTGGCTGGATTCCAGATTTCTTCCGATCAGATCGTGGAAAGCTTCCTCCCGCTGGCCCAGCAGTTTAATATGAGATTCGAAGTTCATTTCAGCGGCCACAAGCCCAAAGTGGCTCTCTTCGCCTCGCGCCTGCCGCACTGTCTCGAGGATCTTCTGCAACGCCAGCAACTCGGCGAGTTCAATGCTGAAATTGCCGTGGTGGTCAGCAACCATCCTGACGCCGGAGAGATTGCCACCCGCTATCGCGTCCCCTTCCTCCATTTTCCGATCACTCCGGAAACCAAGAAGCAGAACGAAGGCGAGGAGTTGCGCGAGTTGGAGTCACGCGGCGTGGAACTGATCGTGCTCGCCCGTTACATGCAGGTTCTCAGCGAGGATTTCATCTCCAACTACCCCAATCGCATCATCAATATTCATCATTCGTTTTTGCCCGCATTCGTCGGAGCGAAGCCCTACCATCAGGCTTTTCTGCGGGGAGTGAAGCTGATCGGCGCCACCGGCCATTATGTGACGATGAATCTCGATGAAGGGCCCATCATCGAGCAGGAAGTGGCGCGGGTGTCGCACCGCGATTCCATCGAAGACCTGATCAGAAAGGGACGCGACCTGGAGCGCACAGTTCTCGGCCGTGCCGTCCGCCTGCATCTCTGCCATCGGGTGCTGACCTACGGCAACAAGACGGTCGTGTTCGATTGAGGGGATCCTGCCCTGCCTCTCCAAAAATGGCGTGACGAGGACGAAGCACCAACCCAGGTCACGACTTCGTACGGCCGCATCATCTCGTTGTCTTCGCGCTCCAGAATGTGGCAATGCCACACATACTTTCCCGGGAAGCCTTCGAATTTCGCGATGATCCGCGTCACCATGCCGGGATGCGCCTGCACAGCAGAGCCTTGGCCCTGCATTGCACTCCACACGCTTCGGCGCTTCAAGCTCCTGAGGTACTTACAACCGAACTGGACCGTGAAAACAGGCGCAGGTACCGCAGCGGCTAAGCCGACATACTCTGCCGCTTTTAATGAGCGCTGAAGCGCTGCTAAACCCTAACTCAAAAGTTTGAAGCGCTGAATCGGGATATTTGGTTGCCCCCCAGGGATTCGAACCCCGATAAGCAGATTCAGAATCTGCTGTCCTACCATTGAACGAGGGGGCAACTCACGGTGAGAACGCGGAAGGATCCGCCGCTTTTGATTCTATGGGGGCACGCCTCTACGGTCAACATTACGGATGTCAGGAGGGACCTGAATTTGTAACCCTCGTTCTTCCATGCGAACCCGTCATGCTGAGCTCGCGAAGCATCTGGTGCGGTGCGGACGGGAGAAGCCAGGTTTTGGGAGGGCACACGCAAGATCCTTCGAGACTAAAGTCCCTCGGGGTGACGCCATGGACGCGAAGGATGGCTGAGCGTTGGTTATTCCTTACGCTTCACCCGCACCATTGTGATCTTGGAGAAGCCTTCCTCGAAGGTTGGCGCCTTCAGCTTCGCGCTCATGCGCCGCATTACGTCGTCGGCCACTACGCGCTCGCGCTTGTGGTTGCGTTCGAGGCACACTTCAAGCGGAACATCGAAAAACACGGCCTGCACTTCGTAACCGTAGTCTTTTCCCAGCTTGATCCAGCTCTGGCGTTCGTGTGGAGTCAGGTTCGTGGCGTCCACGTAATTCAGAGGACGCTTCGCGATCAGCCGGGCTTTTAACATCGACCGCAGGTTGGAAAAAATAAGGTCCTGAAAGCGCTGCTCGGTAGGATCGTCAAACAACAGCGATCGCAACATATCGCTCGAAAGCGGAGTGATGTTGTGACGCTTGAACCATGAACTCTTTCCCGATCCCGGCAACCCGATGGCGAGAACAACGGTGCCTTTGGAAGCTCGGGCAACTGCCGGTGTTGGCTGGTCCGCGCCCTCGGTTTCTGACGATGAGGGTGCAACTGGTGCGGCGTCTTCCGCGGCAACGGGCGCGGGAACAGCAGCCGCGCCTTTCGCCGCCTGACTTCCGCCTCGTCCACGTCCTCCACGTCCACGCCGGCGGCGGCGGCGCGGGTCGGCATTTCCGGCCTGGCCTGCCCCTTGTGCCGGGCGCGCTTCAGCGGCGTTCTCGGCAGCGGTTTCCTCCCCGGCATCGGGCTCTGGCAACGGCTGCGTTTCGACTTCTGCTTCCACAATCCTCGGCTCGACAATCCTGGGCTCGACGGTTTTTCGCTCGGACCTTGGTTCGGAAACTAGGGTTGGACCCGCCGGTGCGGAAACATCAGCATCATAGTAGGCGGGCTGAAGAGGCGCCTGGGCAGGCTGACTCTTACCAGCTTCTTCGCTTTTTTTTGGGCGCTTAAGACGATCGCGCATCCACTTGCGCATGTCTGGTTTGTAACACAGCTACATATCTCAGGCAATCAAGCCGGATAGAAACGAACCAAAGCTGCCAGCCTGCGCATCAGTCGGTGTGGGGCGGACACGGGCGCTGCGGGTGAATGCAGAAAACTGAGACTAGGCGACAGAACCGGCAAAACAGGTTTACAGAGCACAGCCCTCGGGAGTACCGTTGACGGTTTCATCGGTGCCTTTTACTGAGACCGCCCTTCCGCGAGACGCTTTTGACGAAAGCAATCGCATCCAGACCAGGCAGAGGCTCAAGTAAGTGGTAAAGACCGGCGTCCCGGGCTTCATTCCACAAGAGCAAATCAGCGTGAAAACCAACAGCAACACCGGAGAAGGCGATGGAAGAAGACCAAATACGTGAAGCCCTGAATCAGCATTGGCACGCGTCGGCAATCGGCGATGCGAACGCGGAGCACGATATTTACGATGAAAATGCCATTTGTGATTATCCCCAGTCGGGCGAACGAATCCTCGGGCGAAATAACTTGCAGGCCTTGCGGAGTCATCATCCCGGCAAGCCGTCAGGTTTCACCGTCAAGCGAATTCTCGGAAAAGGTGATCTCTGGGTCACGGAATACACAATCACCTACCAGGGGCGGCCAGCATTCACCGTGAGCATCATGGAATTCCGCAACGGCAAGGTCGTGCACGAGACCCAGTATTTCGCGGATCCCTTCGAGGCGCCGGCCTGGCGGAAGCAATGGGTCACGCAGATGGCGTGACGCACACGACGTGACGCACACGACGAGGAGATTTGCCGGGCGGGTGAGGGCGCCCTACACAGTCAAAATGCTCACGCCGTATGCGCCTAACTCGAGCTTTCCCGTGTGCGATTGTCCACTGAGCACATCAGCAAAAGCGCCCGGCAAGCTGACACTCTGTGCAGTAGCGGTGTGGTTCAGAACGAACATCCACTGCTTCTTGCCTGACTTTCTCACCGTCACCTCCACGCCCGCAGGAGCATCGAGTGGTGGCTTCACACCGGCCATGCCCGCAAGCGTTCGCAGCACACGGGCCAGACTCGTGCCGTCCAGATCCGGACCGATGTACACAGCCTTGCCCTTGCCAAAAGTGTTTACCGTGATCGCCGCTTCGCCAGCATGCGATCCCGCCGTGTAAGACGCAAGCACTTCTGCACCAGCCGGTTGCAGGACGTCCATCCATATTCCGCATTCTGCGTCCGTGCCAGCCAGCGCGGGCGCAAATTTCACACTATTCTTCGCTGAGTAAATTGGAACGTAATCCGCAACCGTCACTCCCATCACATCCTTCAGCAGACCGGGGAGCGGCGTCCGAACCATCTGGCTGCTGTCGGTTTTCGCACCCAGACGGAAGTTCGTAACAAACATTCCGCCACCTCGCACGTAGCTTCTGATCTGGGCAGCCTGGTTTTCCGACACAACATACGCGACTGGCGCGAACACGATCTTGTAGGCCGAAAGATCAATTTCCGGCCCGACGATGTCGATCCCGGAATGACTGCCCGAGATCGCGCCATACCATGACGTGACCTGATCGAGATAGGACAACCCGAAATGGCCGGGTTGAATCTTGAGCGCCCAACTGCAGTCGTAGTCAAACACCAGGGCTGAGTCCGCCGCGTAGCTGGAATATAGCGCCTCGCGTCCCAGCGCCTTGAGTTCTTTCACAATCTGCTTGATCTCGTCATAAGCGGGACTTTTCGAGCGGTCGTGATTAAGGAGGCCGTGCCAATACTCCTCGGCCCCGAACGTCGCCGTGTCCCAACGAAAATAATTGATGCCCATGGCCCCATGCGCAACCGCCTGATAGGTCCACAGCCGCACTTGTCCCTTCTCAGGCTGCGGAGAAAAACTGCTCTGTCCCGCCTTTCCCGATTGTTCTTCCATAATCATGAACGGCTTGCCACTCTTGGCGCCACGCGCCAGGTCGTGACCAAGCGGAATGGCATTCGAAACGAAGGCTGAGGATCCGGGCCTGCCCTGCTGCGCCATCAGCATGTCGAAAAAGCTGGGGTAGTTATCGAACGCAGTGAAATCCAGCTTCTCGAAAAGGTCGCGCATGTTGATGGCGTCCACCAGTCCGACATTGTTCGTGGTGACAAAATGCGATGGACAGGTCTTGCGCAACATTTCCAACTGTTCTTGCTGGAAAGAAACGTTGGCGTAGGACTGATAACGATCGTAATCGAGCGCCAATCCCGGATTCGGGTCCCCGCCTGATGGCAAAGGTACTGGAATCTGGTTGAAATCCGTATAGGTCTGGCTCCAGAACACTGTTCCCCACGTCTCATTCACCTTGTTCAGTGAACCGTATTTGGAACGTACCCAGTCCTGAAATCCGGTCTGGCAAAAGTTGCAATAACAACGCTGCGACGAGCCCAGCGTGAACTCGTTATCGATCTGCCATCCGATGACTCCCGGCGTTTCGGCAAACGTCCGTGCCATCTCGCTGGCAATCGTCAATGACAATTTCCTGTAAACGCGGTTGGTGGGGCAGGTAAACCGCCGCCCTCCAGGATGCAACTTCTCGCCCTTCTCGTTGACTTCCACAATGTCGGGATACTTCGCGCTCAACCAGGGTGGCGGCGCCGCCGATGGAGTACCCAGAATGACGGCGATCTGGTGCTTGTGCAACACGTCGACGGCGCGGCGCAGCCAGGCAAAGTCAAACTTGCCCTCGGCCGGTTCCATCAGCCCCCAGGCAAATTCGGCAATGCGTACGTTGGTAAAGCCGACATCGGCCATCATGCGGCAATCTTCTTCCCAAAGTGATTCAGGTGTCTGGTCGGGATAGTAGTCGACACCGAGTAGAAGCGGCCCCGAACCGCCGGCAACGCTCGCGGCGGTCTGGGCCCAGATCGGCAACCGGAGACCAGCAGCGCTCATCAATGCCAACGCGCCACCAAGAAATTCACGACGGGTGGGAGATGTCAAAACACACCTGCTTTCCTTGCGATGTAAACGTTCTCATTCAAGCGGGCACATTCTCGACGCAACGCGGGCGCGTGTCAAGCAGCTCTCTGGGGGGCTGGATCGTGACTAAAATTGTGAACTTCCTCGCCCTAAGGGGCTTCACGCTGACCTGCGAAGCATCCGGCGCGCAACTGAGACAAGAACGGGAGCATCTGCCTCAATGCCCGGTCTTCTCAGCTTCAGAATAGGCCTCCCAGCACGCGGGCGAAGGCGCCCGCGCCACACAGTCATACGATCACACAGGCCTTACAATGTCTGCATGCCGATACCGCCGGAAATCAAAGGGCAGAAATACATATCGCTTGCCACCTTCCGCAAGAACGGTACTCCTGTCCAGACTCCTGTCTGGTTCGGCGAGAAGGATGAGAAGCTCTACGTCGTGACCCGCAACGATTCCGGCAAGTACAAACGCGTCCGGAACAATTCGCAGGCCCGCGTAGCTCCCTGCACGATTCGCGGAACTATCACAGGGCCCGAGTTTGTGGCTACCGCGCGAGTACTACCACCCGAAGACTGGGCCGAAGCGCGCAAAACGGTGGGAAAGAAATATTGGCTCTCGCGTCTCAACATCTTCTCAAGGCACAAGAACGTCTACCTCGAAATCGAAATCAAGCCGTAATGGTTTTTTTGGCGACCTTTGCGGAGTTCTTTGCGTCCTTTGCGGTTCATGGTGTTTCGGCAGCAAGCTCCGCCGAAGGCGCCACAATTTGCCGCATTCTTCAGTTCCCTGTTAACATTTTCATTCCACTTAACCGTTTAACGACTTTTCCATCACTGTCCAAGTAAACTCCCGGAGGAGAAATGGCAATAAAAGTAGGCATCAACGGATTCGGACGCATCGGGCGGAACGTGCTCCGAGCTTCGCTCAATGACAGCAATATCGAATTCGTGGCGGTCAACGATCTTACCGACCCCAAAACCCTGGCCCACCTGCTGAAATACGATTCCATCCTGGGCAATCTGCCGCATAAGATCACTGCCGGCGAGGACAGCATCAGCATCGGCGACAAGGTTCTTAAAGTTTTCAAAGAGAGAGACCCGGGCAAGTTGCCCTGGGAGTCGGTTGGAGCTCAGGTTGTGGTTGAATCCACCGGCCACTTCACCGACGCCAATGACGCCAAAAAGCACATGCGAGGGCCGGTCAAGAAAGTCATTATTTCTGCGCCCGCAAAGAATGAGGATGTCACCGTCGTCCTCGGAGTGAATGAAGGCGTGTACGATGGCGCCAAGCATCACATCATTTCGAACGCCTCTTGCACCACCAATTGCCTGGCGCCAATCGCCAAGGTGATCAACGACACCTTCAAGATTGTCAGCGGCACCATGACCACCATCCACTCCTACACCAACGACCAGGTCATTCTGGATTTTCCGCACAAGGATTTGCGCCGGGCCCGCGCCGCCGCCATTAACATGATTCCGACTACGACCGGTGCGGCCAAGGCCTTGAAGCTGGTGATTCCCGAACTGGCCGGCAAACTCGACGGATTCTCCATGCGCGTGCCCACGCCGAATGTTTCGGTCGTGGACCTGGTAGTTTTTGTGGAAAAGAAAACGACGAAGGAAGAAGTGAATGCCGCGCTTAAAAAAGCGTCCGAGAGCGGCCCGCTAAAGGGCTATCTGGGCTACGAAGAACAGGAATTAGTCTCCTCTGACTTCAAGGGCGACGGACGTTCTTCCATTGTCGACGCGCCGTCAACTATTGTGGTCGGCGGCAATTGCGTGAAAGTGATCTCGTGGTACGACAACGAGTGGGGATATTCGTCACGCGTCCACGACCTGATCAATTACATCGGAAGCAAGGGCCTGTAAGACGTCGGGTAAACATGCCAAGCCGCAAAGCGGCAGAAGAATGAAGCCCCGGGCGCAAGCCCGGGGTGTAACGTGGAAAAATAGAGTCCTGAAAGGGCGAAAGCTCGGTCGCCAACTCATTTCGTAGCCCGTATCGAACCTGTCCTGACCGTCGGCCCTCAAAGTACAATTGCTTCGTCTCAGACGTGATCCATATGTCAAAGCTTTCCATCCGCGACTTATCTCTCAACAATCACCGCGTCCTCATGAGGGTTGACTTCAACGTCCCTCTCCAGGATGGCCGCGTCATCGATGACACTCGCATCCGTGAAACTCTGCCCACGATCGATTACGCCCTGCGTCACGGGGCCCGCCTCGTTCTGGTCTCCCATCTCGGGCGTCCTAAAGGGAAGCCTAATCCCGCATTCAGCCTGAAACCAGCCGCCGAACGGCTTCGTATGCTTCTGGATAAGGAACTCGCTCGCGGAGAAAACGTAGGCTTCTGCCCAGATTGCATCGGCCCCGAAGCCGAAGAGATGGCAGGAAGACTGGAGCAGGGGCAGACCCTACTGCTGGAGAATCTCCGATTTCATCCTGAAGAGGAAGCCAACGATCTTAAGTTTGCCAAGCAACTTGCCGGCCTCGCCGACTACTACGTCAACGACGCCTTCGGCACGGCGCATCGCGCCCATGCTTCAACGGTCGGCGTAACAACGTTCGTGCAAAAGTCAGCTGCCGGACTGCTCATGGAAAAAGAACTACAGTACATGGGCAAAGTGCTGCGCCATCCCGAGCGGCCGTTTATTGCCATCCTCGGCGGAGCCAAGGTGAGCGACAAGATCGGCGTCATCCGCAATCTGCTGGATAAAGTTGACGCCCTGATCATCGGCGGCGGCATGGCCTATACCTTCCTGAAAGCTCAGGGCGAGCCGGTGGGTAAATCCTTGGTTGAGGAAGACAAAGTCGAACTGGCGCGCGAACTCCTGAAAGAGGCCAAAAAGCACAAACTGAAATTCCTGCTGCCGACGGATCATGTCGTGGCCGAAAAGATTGATGCCAATGCGATCGTCCGTACCGTTCCCACCGGCGGCATCCCGGATAACATGATGGCACTTGATATTGGTCCGAAGACAGTGGAAGCCTTCACGGAAGAAATTGGACGGGCCCTCACCATCGTCTGGAACGGACCGATGGGAGTTTTCGAGGTGTCTCCGTTTGCCAAGGGCACTTTCAAAATTGCGCAAGCGGTCGCGGAAAATGTCGGCGCCACTTCTATCGTGGGTGGCGGCGACTCGGTATCAGCTTTGAACGCAGCCGGCGTCGCGGACAAGATTACGCACATCTCTACGGGAGGCGGAGCCTCGCTGGAGTTTCTGGAAGGCAAAAAGCTTCCGGGCGTCGAGGCCCTCACGGACAAAAAATAGGAACAGCCGGCAGGATGCCGGCGCTACAAGATGCTGGCGTTACAAGAGAGGATTCCATGTCTCGCAAAAAAGTTATGGCGGCCAACTGGAAGATGTACAAGAATCCCGAGCAGACTCGGGCTTTCTTTCACGACTTCTTACCGCTGGTTGCCGGCCATCATCGTGATGAAATCGTCGTCTGCCCTCCCTACATTGATCTTTACGTCGCCACGGAAGAAACCAGGGGCTCCAGCGTGGCGATTGGCGCTCAGAATCTGTACTGGGAAAAGGAAGGGGCTTACACCGGGGAAATCTGTCCCGCCATGCTGCTCGATATTGGCGTCAGCCACGCGATCATCGGACATTCCGAACGCCGTCAGTATTTCGGAGAGACCGACGATATTGTGAACTTCAAGCTGAAAGCCGCGCTCGAAGCCGGTCTCGCGCCGATCGTTTGCGTGGGAGAGGTTCTCGAAGAACGCGAAGCCAATCTCACCGAGGACGTATTGCGCCGCCAGTGCCTGCGGGCCTTTCACGCCATCTCGGGCAAGAAGGCGGCGAAACTGGTGGTGGCTTACGAGCCGGTCTGGGCTATCGGTACCGGAAAGACAGCTACGCCGCAACTGGCGGCGGCAGCTCACAACCTGATTCGGGGCGAAGCTGGAAAGGCTTTTGGCGACGACTTCGCCGCTCATCTGCGTATCCTGTACGGCGGTTCGGTGAAACCTGAAAACGTAAAGGCTCTGATGTCGGAGGAAGAGATTGACGGCGCCCTGGTGGGCGGAGCCAGTCTCGACCCGAAATCCTTTGCCGCAATCGTAAAGTACTGAAACCGCTTTGCTATAATCGACGCTGCCTCTGTGCGGAAGTGGTGGAACTGGCAGACACACCATCTTGAGGGGGTGGCGCCGAAAGGCGTGGGGGTTCAAATCCCCCCTTCCGCACCAATTTTTTTCGCGCCGTATCTGGCTGAGATAGGAAACGCATGGTTACCTTGATTACGATTATTCACGTGATTGTTTGTTTCTTCCTGATCATCGTCGTGCTGCTGCAAAGCGGCAAGAGCGGTGACATTGCAGCCGCATTTGGCGGAATGGGCAGCCAGACAGCCTTCGGTCCCCGCGGAGCCGCGACGGCCTTGTCCAAGGCAACGACCTGGTCCACCATCATCTTTATGCTGACCTCGATCACGCTCTCGGTGATGGCTTCGCGCGGTGGCAGCAATTCGAACTCCGTCCTGCAAGGCATGACACCGTCGCAGACCAAGACGCAGCCCGCTACTCCCGCGCCAACACCCGCGGCACCACCCGCGGCACCACAGCAGAAATAGGCGCCTTTCGTCAGGCGTCAGCCAAGATAAACCGGTGGTTTTTGCTGACGACTGACTGACGACGGGCGACCGAAGACTCTCCCCCTATGATTCACGAAATTCTTCCCGTAGGTCCCCTTCAGTGCAACTGCTCTGTGATCGGGGACGAAACCACCCGGGACGCCATCGTGATCGATCCGGGGGACGACATTGAAGAAGTTCTCGCCCTCCTCGCAAAGCACAATCTGAAGGTAGAGCAGATCGTGATCACGCATGCTCACATTGACCACGTGGGCGGAGCCATGAAGCTGCGCGCCGCCACCGGTGCGCCGATCCTGCTCAATCAGAATGACCAGGCTTTATTGAAGATGCTGGACGTGCAGGCGGCATGGATCGGAATGAAAGATCCAGGCAAGGTCGAAATCGACCGCAGCATCGGAGATGGAGACACCGTACAAGCCGGGCCGCTACTCGCGGAGGTGATTTTTACGCCAGGCCACACCGAAGGCAGCGTGTGCCTCTACTTTTCAACCGAGAAGAAGCTTATCGCCGGCGATACTCTGTTTGCAGGAAGCATCGGCCGCACCGATCTGCCCGGCGGATCCATGCAGAAGATCATAAAATCCATTCACGACAAAGTGCTGGCCCTGCCTGATGACACCGTGGTGGTTCCCGGGCATGGTCCGATCACCACCATCGGGGAAGAGCGCGAGAACAATCCCTTCCTGGTAAAACGTTAGCCTTAACAAAATTGGCTCGCCCTGCTCGTGCGGCAGCACTTGTACAGGCTTTCGCACGAGCGGGGTGCTCAGATTTTCGCCCCTACTTTTTGTCGGGGGACTGACCGGCGGCACTGTCCTTTATAGAGAGCAGTTCCACCTCAAAGATCAGCATGGAATCAGGACCTATCTGGGGAGCAGGTGAACGCTCGCCGTAAGCCAAGTCCGACGGAACGAACAGCTGCCACTTCGACCCCACGGGCATTAGCTGAAGGGCCTCGGTCCATCCCTTGATAACTCCGCTCACCGGAAAGGTGGCCGGTTCGCCGCGTTTGTAGGAGCTGTCAAACTCGGTTCCATTAATAAGCGTGCCCCGATAGTTGCAAACCACGGAGTCAGCGGCTGTCGGCTTCGGCCCGGTGCCCTGGGTCAGGATCTTGTATTGCAGGCCGCTGGGCAACGTGACCACGCCCTCCTTGCTCTTGTTTGCGGCCAGAAATGCTTCTCCTTCTTTCTTACCTGCTGCTCCGGCAATTTGCATTTGCTCCTCCTGTTTTTTCCGCATTTCGGCTTGCACTGCCATGAGCGTGGCTTTGGCCTGATCTTCCGTCATCGCAGTCTTGCCGCCAGCCAGCACATCCTTAAGACCCCGCGCCAGAATATTGGGATCCACCGGCACCGCCTGCTTGTGCAGGCTCGCCCCCAGATTCATTCCCAGGGCATAGCTGAATTTGTCTTTTTGGGTTGTGAGCGCCAGCGGCGCAGCCGGACTTTTTGCGGTCGTCGCCCGATGGGGCTTGGCTGCGGGAGTTCCGGCAGAGGCTGGAGTCTTGGCAGCCGGAGCCTGCTGGGCTTGAGAACTTCCCGGCAGAGTCATCGCGGTAGCCAAGACAATTACGATCGAAACAAACGATTTTTGCATATGTTCATTGTCACATTGGCGATAAGAACTCGGCAAATCTGAAGAGTTACTTTTTTGGGAAGGCAGTTCCCGGTTCTCAGTTCCTGATTCTCAGTTCCCGGTTCTCAGAAAGTTGAACATTCGCTGGGTGCCTTCCTGGAACGTGCCGGGCTGAGTCAGAAGACTGACGATTAAATATCCGTCACTGGGGAAATCGTAGAAGTGGCTGGGATGAACCAACACCGAAGCTCGGCGTAGAAGATCGATCGCCAGATCTTCATCCGATTGAGTCGCAGGCACTCGCAACACGGCATACCATCCGCCTTCAACCTGCAAACGCTGGACTGTCGTCTGCTGCGCGAGTTGACGATCCAGTTCGGCCAGATTCGCACGCACGCGGCCAAGGATCAGCGGTTGAATATTCTTTCGCTCGTCGAGCAGCGTACCTGCGGCGAGCTGGATGGGAGCGTTCATCGACAAATAAGTGTCGGCAATCACCTCCAGACGATCCATCGCGGCGGTTACGGTTTGTTCAGGGCCGCTGACGGCCACCCATGCCAGCTTCATCTGGGGAAGGCCGGAAATTTTTGACAGGCCGCTGAGAGTGAAGGTCAGCACCTCGGAGTTCGACACGAAGCTGGGTCTGGGGAAGGCGTCAAGCGGATAGTCCAGAAATACTTCGTCCACAATGAGCACAAGATTGTGTTCCCGGCAGAACGAATTCAATTGCATACGTTCACTGGGGCTGGTGTATGAGCCCGTCGGATTGTTGGGATGCACTACCACCACTGCGCGGGTGCGAGGGCCCAGAGCCTGCGAGAGCGAGGGAAAATCGATGTGCCATCCATGATCGTAGAGCAGTTCGTAGGGCTTCAGTACTACATCCTGCAGGTCGGCCAGAAATTCGAATAGCGGATAGCTGGGCTTGGGAACAAGCACCTCATCATCGGGATTGCACAACAAGCGAAACACGTAGGAATAACCCTCGCTGGTGCTGGTGGTCAGGATGAGATGTTCCGAATCAACGGTCGATTCGCCATGCTGCTTGCTGTAGTAATCCGCCACTGCCTGGCGGGCGGTGGCCATCCCCTTGGGCTGAGGATCGTAATCCATCGCCCGGAGATCCGATAGCGCAGCGAGGATGCGCCCGGTATCGAAGTACAACCCGGCCCGCGCCGGATTCGAAATTGTCAGGTCGATGACTTTCCTTCCCGCGGCCTGGAGCTCGCGCTGGACTTCCGTAAAGCGATTAGGCGAGAGTTTCCAGTCGGTGCGTCGCGAAAACATGCAGCACCCATAATAATGTAGGCGCAACGCCCACGCTCGTGCTGGGACTGAGATGCAGAAGGGAGCGAAGGAAGAATGACTCAACGATTATGACCGAACAACATCAGCCAAAATAGTCGAGGAGCCCGAGCATCACGGCCACTGCTAAGATCATCTGAGATTTCGGGTTTATTTAGGATCTGTTCGAAAGGCACATGTGATTAAAGATCTGCTTTCCCACTGGCCCTTGATCCAACAACTGAAGACTGGCGCCGACGGTATGGGCCCCGAGGCCATGTCCGAAAAAACGAGAAATCTTCAGACCAAGCATCACGGCACGGACGTCTCCCGATCCATCTGTCCGTATTGCGCCGTCGGTTGCGGACAACTTGTTTATCACAAGCAGGGCAAGCTGATTTCGATTGAAGGTGACCCACAGTCGCCGATCTCGCGCGGGCACCTCTGTCCCAAAGGCGCCGATACCTACGAATTGCACACCCATCCCGGAAGGCTGACGCGAGTGAAATATCGGAGGCCGTATTCGCGCGAGTGGGAAGAAATCGATCTTGAAACGGCAATGGACATGGTCGCAGACAGGGTCTGGGACGCCCGGGAAAAATCTTTTGAGGAAACGCGCGACGGCGAGGTCTTGATGCAGACCACCGCCATCGCCCATCTCGGCGGCGCGACCCTGGATAACGAAGAGAATTATCTCATCAAGAAACTTTTCACCGCCGGACTGGGAATGGTGTGCCTGAGCAATCAGGCAAGAATTTGACACAGCTCTACCGTGCCCGGTCTGGGCACATCGTTCGGACGCGGCGGCGCCACGACTGCACAACAGGATTTGAAGAACGCGGATGCCATCCTGATCATGGGATCGTCGATGGCGGAGAACCATCCTGTCGGCTTTCAGTGGGTGATCGAAGCCCGTGAGCGCGGCGCTAAAGTGATTCACGTCGATCCGCGATTTACACGCACTTCGGCCATGGCGGACATATGGGTGCCGCTGCGCGCCGGCAGCGACATCTTGTTTCTGGGCGGGCTGATCAATTACGTACTCGAACATAACCGGGATTTTCGCGAATACGTTACGGCGTACACGAATGCGTCGACCCTATTGCGCGATGACTTCCGGGATACGGAAGACCTGAACGGCCTCTTCTCGGGCTGGGATGCGGAAAAGAAAAAGTACGACCCCGAGAGCTGGCTGTATCGGGGCGCTCCCTCCTCTGGCGGGGACGAAAAGGCTGGGCACTCCTCAGCCGGCGGGGGACACGGCAAAGACCGCGGGGGCGAAGCCGAAGATGCCGCAAAGTTTGAATCCGATCCTACGTTACAGGATCCGCGTTGCGTGTTCCAGGTCCTGAAGCGTCACTTTGCACGCTACACGCCAGAAGTAGTAGAGCGCGGGTGCGGAATTCCCAAAGAAGTTTTCCTGAAAACAGCGGAAGCGTTCGTATCGGCATCCGGACCGGATAAGACGGCAGCGATCTGCTACGCCGTAGGCTGGACCCAACATTCCAATGGCGTGCAGATTATCCGCTCGGCTGCGATTTTGCAGTTGTTGCTTGGAAACATCGGCCGCCCGGGCGGTGGAATTCTGGCGTTACGCGGGCACGCTTCCATACAAGGCTCGACTGATATTCCGACTCTCTACGATATTCTGCCCGGATATCTGCCCATGCCTTTCTTCGAGGCCGGCGCGAACGGATTGAACAAATACCTCAAGAAGCACAGTTCCCGCACCGGCCTTTGGGCGAATTTCGACAAGTACATGATTAGCCTCTTGAAGGCCTGGTACGGAGACGCCGCCACCGCCGCAAACGACTTCGGCTTTGACTGGCTGCCGCGCGTCACCGGAGATCATTCGCACTTCGGGTACTGGTACGACATGCTCGACGGAAAAATGGACGGTCTCTTCGTTATGGGTCAGAATCCGGCCGTGGGCGCGCCCAACGGACGCTTGCAGCGTTCCGCCCTGGCCAAGTTAAAGTGGCTCGTGGTGCGCGACCTGGTCGAAGTCGAAACCGCAACTTTCTGGAAGGATTCGCCCGAAGTTGATCGAGGCGAACTTTCGCCGGATACGATCGCAACCGAAGTGTTTCTCTTCCCCGCCGCCGGGACGGCCGAGAAGAGCGGCACCTTCACCAACACGCAACGCATGTTGCAGTATCGGAATAAGGCAATCGAGCCTCCCGCAGACGCCCGCAGCGAAGCCTGGTTCATGGTCCATCTGGGACGTCGGTTGAAGGCTCGCGCCAAAAATGACACGCACCCACGGAACGCCGGACTGAACGCGCTTACCTGGGATTATCCGGTTTACGGCGAAAGCGCGGAGCCTGATGCAGAACGAATTCTTCAGGAGATCAACGGGCGAACT
Source organism: Terriglobia bacterium (assembly GCA_963795245.1). Lineage (GTDB taxonomy): Bacteria > Acidobacteriota > Terriglobia > Terriglobales > Acidobacteriaceae > JAIQFF01. The sequence continues at coordinate 1,207,504 of CAWCHA010000005.1, forward strand.
GTAGCCGACGGCAAGCTCTTATCCGGGTTCAAGGACCTGAAGAATGATGGCTCGACCACTTGTGGCTGCTGGATTTATTCCGGCGTATTTCCCGCTCCGAACGAAAACCGCGCGAATCAACGCGATCCGCACGGTTATCTCGGTCATGGATGGGGATTCGCCTGGCCCAATGATTGCCGCATCATTTATAACCGCGCTTCGGCTCGGCCCGACGGCAAACCGTGGAGCGAGAAGAAAAAGCTGGTCTGGTGGGACGAAGCCAAAGGCGAATGGACCGGACTGGACACGCCGGATTTTCCGAAGACTACACCTCCGGATGCGAGAGCCGATCTTGAACATGGACACGGAGTCGAGGCGCTGGGCGGTGCAAGGCCGTTCACTCTTCATCCCGATGGCGTGGGCTGGCTGTATGTCCCCAGCGGATTGAAAGACGGTCCGCTTCCCGCCCACTACGAACCGCTGGAGTCGCTGTTCGACAATACTGTTTACGGTCAGGCAACCGATCCTGCGGCACAGAAGAAGGAGCGTGCGGAAAATCCTTACGCCGATTCTCCGGGCGATCCGCGCTTTCCCTATATCCTCACCACGTACCGCTTGACCGAGCACCACACGGCGGGAGGCATGACGAGAACGCTTTCACACCTGGCAGAATTGCAGCCCGAGTTGTTTGCGGAAGTCTCGCCCGAACTGGCGGCAGACGCCGGTCTCGATCACGGCGACTTTGCGACCATCACCACCCCGCGAGGAAGCATCGAAGCGCGAGTGCTGGTGACGCGGCGCATGCACCCGCTGTGGATTGAAGGTCGCCGTGTGCACCAGATTGGGTTGCCTTATCACTGGGGATATCGCGGAACCGTAAAGGGAGATGTCGTCAATGATTTGCTGGCGATCAGTGAAGAACCCAATGTCCGCATCATGGAGACCAAAGCCCTGGTGTGCGGAGTCAGGCCAGGACGACGAGAGGCACAAGCCACGTGGGGACAACCGCCCTCGGTTGTCCAGCGGACCGAAGGTCCGCAAATGCATGCCGAGCCCATGGTCCAAACGAGAACCAAATGACAACAACAGCCTTCCTCACTGACTCGACGTTATGCATCGGATGCAAGGCCTGCGAAGTCGCCTGCAAGGAATGGAACGGCGTGGCCGAAGACGGACTCGACTGGAGCGGCTTCTCCTACGACAATACGGGCGCGGTTGGGCACTCCACCTGGCGTCATGTGAAATTTGTGGAGCATTCGCCGGAGCCTGGCTTTGGGGGTAACGCGCCGGAGTTGAGTTCGTGGGGATTCTCATCGGATGTCTGCAAGCATTGCGAGAACGCCGGATGCCTGGAAGCATGCCCGACGGGCTCGATTGTACGCACCGAGTTCGGTGGCATCTACATTCAGCCCGACATCTGCAATGGTTGTGGATATTGCGTGGTCTCGTGTCCGTTCGGCGTGGTGGAGCGAAATAATGACGATGGCCGCGCCTTCAAATGCACGTTTTGTTACGACCGGCAGAAAGCCGGACTGGTGCCGGCCTGCGCCAAGGCATGTCCGACGGAATCAATCAAGTTCGGAGAAATTGAAGACCTGAAGCTGCGGGCTGAAGAGCGTGTACGTGAACTGCAAGGACGGGGCATGAGAGACGCAGCACTCTATGACGCAGCCGATACCAGCGTCGGCGGAACCCATGCCATGTTCATTCTGCGCGGCGATCCGCGCAGCTACAATCTGCCGCCGAAGCCTGAAGTGCCGACGATCTACTTGAAGAAAGCCTGGACTTCATCGGCGCTGGCGGCAGGATTGCTTCTGGCAGGAAGTCTGCTGGCCTTCCTGACGTTGCCGGAGAAGTAAGCCGAGCCGCGTAGGCCCGGACGCCCTCGTCCGGGTGAGCGAGCAAAGGTCGCCAAGGGTAGGTTTCGAAGTTCAAAAGCCGGCTGGGCCGGTGTGGCACCCGCCCCTACGTGGGCCGTGGAATCGAATATGGAAGAGAACGACAGTGTCGCTCGCGAACAGCGCCTGCTTGAACTAAGGCGCGAGGCTGAGCTTCGTGGAGAAGTAAAAGGCCGCGGTGTCCGTCCTCGGGGCGCGCCTTTCCCGGTGGCCTCTCCGGAAACCGGCTACTATGGTCTGCCCCTGCTCAAGCAGCCCTCGTGGACCTGGGAGATTCCGCTCTACTTTTTTGTGGGCGGCGCTGCCGGCGCGGCAGCCGTGGTAGGTGCGATCGCTGACTATACCGGCGCAGATCGACGATTAGTGCGCCATGCCCGCTGGATCGCCGCCGCCGGCTCTGTCATCTCTCCGGCACTGCTTGTCTCCGACCTGGGACGACCCGAGCGATTTTTGAACATGATGCGGGTATTTAAACCACGAAGCCCGATGTCGGTCGGCGTGTGGACCCTATTGGGATTTTCGGGAGGTGCTACGGCGGCGGCGTTCGCAGGGTTCATGCGGGAGCGCTACGGACCGACACTGCCCATCCGCATACTGGAGAATGCAGGCCAGGCAGCGTCACTTGCCTTCGGACTTCCCTTCTCCAATTACACCGGCGTGCTGATTGGAGCCACCTCCATTCCCGTATGGAATGAAAACGCGGGCGACCTGCCACTTCATTTCGGGGCTTCCGGAGTGAGTGCCGCAGTGGGACTGCTTGAGTTGATGGGGCATGAGAAGAATCGTGCGCTCCAGGCACTCGGTCTGGGTGCGGCGATGATTGAATGCTGGGAAGGCTGGCGCATCGAAAGCCGGCGTCTTCCTGGCCTCGATCCTCTAAAGCATGGAACTAGCGGGGCTCTGATTCGCACCGGAGGCGTGCTAAGCGGCCCGGTTCCCGCAGCTTTGCGTATTTTGAGCATAGCGACGAGCAGAGAGCGGTCGCGCAAATTGCGGCGCTGGGCGAGCATTGCTGCCGTGGCCGGTTCGTTGCTCACGCGCGTCGCCTGGATTCACGCCGGGCATGTTTCGGCGCAGGACTGGCGGGTGCCGTTGGAAATTCCGGACCCAACTGCCCCTGATATTGGCTGAGACCCACCCCTCCCGGATGCAGTGCACGAGTGGGTACGGCTGCGAGTTCATCGATTACGGGACTGTATAATCAAGTGTCTCGCGGCCCATGAATCCAACCCCACAGCATGAACTACGACTGGCTGAGCGCATGTCGCGGCTCGGCACTGAAACTGCCTTTGAAGTCCTGAACAAGGCACGCGCCCTGGAACGTCAGGGCAAAAAAATCATCCATCTGGAAATTGGCGAGCCCGATTTCGATACGCCAGCAAATGTGGTGGAGGCCGGAATCGGCGCGTTGCGCAAGGGCTGGACGCACTACGGTCCCTCGGCTGGACTGCCCGAATTGCGGCAGGCCATCGCCGACGATGTCAGCCATTCGCGCGGCGTGAAAGTCACCAGCGACGAGGTGGTGGTTGTTCCCGGCGGCAAGCCGATTATCTTTTTTACCTTGCTGGCGCTGGCTGACGTGGGCGATGAAGTTATCTATCCCAACCCCGGTTTTCCGATTTACGAGTCCATGATTCACTATCTCGGGGCGAAGGCCGTGCCCATCCGTCTGCGTGAGGAGAGAGACTTCAGTTTCGACGTCAACGAACTGGCGTCGCTGATCACCGATCGCACCCGGTTGATCATCCTGAATTCGCCGCAGAATCCCACCGGAGGCGTGCTGAGCAAGCAGGACATCCATGACATCGCCGAGGCTATTGGCGATCGCAACATCATGGTGCTGTCGGACGAAATCTATAGCCGCCTGATATTCGACGGCGAGCATCATTCCATCCTGTCGGTGCCAGGTTTTCAGGAACGTACGATTCTGCTCGACGGATTTTCCAAAACCTATGCCATGACAGGATGGCGTCTGGGCTACGGAGTGATGCGTCCCGACCTGGCGAGTCACATTTCGAGGCTGATGACGAATTCCAATTCCTGTACCGCCAGCTTCACCCAGATCGCCGGGGTCGAGGCCATCGCTGGCGACCAGACTTCGGTCGATCATATGCGGTCAGAGTTTCAGCGGCGGCGCGACACGTTTGTGTCGGGGTTGAACCGTATCAAAGGCTTCTCCTGCAGGATGCCCAAGGGCGCGTTCTACGCCTTTCCTAATATCAAAAAGACGGGGTGGCACTCGAAAGAGCTGGCGGAAACTTTGCTCGAACAGGCTGGCGTTGCTTGTCTGTCGGGAGCTTCCTTTGGAGATTTCGGCGAAGGATACCTGCGCTTCAGCGTAGCCAATTCTCTGGAAAATCTGAATCAGGCGCTGCTACAGATCGCCGAGTGGACCAAGAAGAATCTGTAGCTAGACCTTAAAGCTCCTGGCTCCTGGCCAAGGACAAAAGCTAGCAGCCAGCAGCTAGAAGCAGGTTCTTCACTTCTTGAACAAATCCTCGAAGGCCTGACGGGCGTCCTTGGGACGTTGTGCCGCGGGAGTGGAAGTTTCCTTCTCGATCATCACCTTCATGAAATAAAACGTACAGTCGTTGCGCTGGTCTTTTCGCGGAATTCGTTCCGGGATGGGCTGAGTACACTCAAAGCGGCTTGACGGATCGAAGTATGTACACTGCTTGCAGGAGTGCAGTTCAAAGCCGCATTTCGGGCACTGCCCAATTGGATCGCTGACGGACTGGAGAACCGATCCACATTGCGAGCAGCGCGACACACTGCGGGTCCCAGGCATCTGGATCGGACGCGGACCGAAGGTCTCTTTCTTGACCGGCCTCTCACTTGAGTCTCGAGGCTCCCGCTTCTTACTTTCATCACCGCGATCCTGGTAGCCGTGTTGCCGGTATTTCAATGCGCGTCCTCCTCGACTGCGCCAACATTGTCTCGCTTCAGCCTGACGCCGACAAGTGTCCGCCAGAATTGTATTTCCACAGAACGGGTGCTACGATCAGATTTATAACGAGTTGCATGGAGGTTGAGTGTATGGCAGACGATAACAGCAGCATTCTATGGTTTCTGGCAGGACTCGGCGTAGGCGCAGCGGTCGGAGTGCTGTTTGCCCCAAAGCCCGGCAGCGAGACCCGTGAAACCCTGCGTTCCAAGGCCGGAGAAGGCCGTGAGTTCGTCAATGATCGCGCCCGCAAGGCCCGCGAGCAGGCGTCCGATCTGGTCGACCGCGGCAAGGAAGTCGCTAAGCAGCAGAAAGAGCAATTCAAGTCTGCCTACGAAGCCGGACGTCAGGCTTATCATGAGGCCACCGCTGGCGAAGGCGACGCATCGAAGAATCTGTAAATTTGCGCCTCTCCGCAGCGCTGGGATGAGCGGCGCGGTAACGCGGAAAAAATTATGGACTATCTACCGATTTTCGTCGGTGTAACGTCGGCGGCGGTTGTAATTCAGGCATGTATTCTGGTCGCGCTTTATGTGACGGTGCGCAAGACCACTTCCCGCATGGAAACCCTGGCCACCGAAGTGACGGCCAAGGTCATGCCCACGGTCGACACGGCGCAATCCATGATGGTGGAATGGCGTCCCAAGATTGACACCATCGCAAGCAATGTCAGCGAAACCAGCACCGTGGTTCGGGGCCAAGTCGAGCGTCTGGATGCCACTGTCACCGACATCGTCGACCGGACCCGACTTCAGGTGATTCGCGCCGATGAGTTGTTGAATCGCACCATGGACCGTATCGAAGAAACGTCCGATGTAGTCCACCGCACAGTGATTTCTCCGGTTCGTCAGCTCTCAGGGTTGGTGCAGGGTCTTACGGCAGGCCTGGAATTTCTGATAGGCGGCAAGCGACGCCGACACGATGTTTCCGTTCCTCAAGACGAAATGTTCATCTAACTGAGAACTGGGAACCGAGACCTAAAAACTGGTTTGTAAAGGCCCTTTGCCGGTGCAATCCCCGGAATCCGTTCACTAAGCGATCCAGCCCCCACCCACAACAACATCCTCGACGTAGAAAACTGCGGCCTGTCCAGGCGTAACCGCCCGCTGGGGTTGGTCAAACGTCACCGAAATCTCGTCGTTTCCAGACTTTTCAATCAAGGCCGAAGCACCCTCATGGCGATGGCGGATTTTCACCATAACTCGCATCGGCTCCGGCAAATCTTCCACTGAAATGAGATTGGTTCGGTGTACGCGCAGCGTCCGGATATACAGTTCTTCTTGACTGCCCACTACAACCTGGCGCGCATCCCCCTTGATCTGGATCACGTACAGCGGCGAACCCGTCGCTACGCCTAAGCCCTTGCGCTGGCCTACGGTGAAGTTGTGAATGCCGCTGTGCTCGCCTACGACTTCGCCGTCGGTCGTAACCAGTTCGCCCGCTGTGTCAGGCAGGGACTCTCCCTGTTCCGCCAGATAGGCGTCGAGAAACTTCTTGTAATCGCCACCCGGCACAAAGCAGATTTCCTGCGAATCGGGCTTCTGGGCAAGAGCCAGTCCATGCTGCTGCGCGAGGGTACGGACCTCGGGTTTCATCATGCCACCCAGGGGAAACAGGGTGCGGCTTAGTTGGGCCTGAGTCAATCCGAAAAGGAAGTAGGTTTGGTCCTTGGAGCGGTCGGTGGGACGCTTAAGCAGCCAGCGGCCGATGGATTCATTAAACTCCACCCGGGCGTAGTGGCCGGTGGCGAGAGCGTCGGCTCCAATCTGTTGGGCCACAATTAGTAACTGATCAAACTTCAAGTGATTGTTGCACAAGCTGCAAGGGATGGGCGTGCGTCCCGAAAGGTACTGCTCGACGAAGGGCCGCACCACGTCGCGCTCGAAGCGCTCCTCATGATTGACCACGTAGTACGGGATGCCGATGGTCTCGGCAACGCGGCGGGCGTCATAAACGTCGTCCAGGGAGCAGCAACGTCCCTGCACCGCTTCGGGCATGCCGTCATGCCCGGACAGGCGACGCTGGTTCCATAGCTGCATGGTCAGACCGACGACATTGTGCCCTTCGGCCCGCAGCATGGCAGCAACGGTCGAGGAATCAACTCCTCCCGACATGGCGACGGCGATGGTTCTGGTCTGTGACATTGGAAATTAGCTTTTAGCCCTTGGCTGTTAGCTCTTAGCTAAGAGCTAACAGCTTGTTTCTTATTGTAAACCGGCGAGAGCTCTCGCAGTCGGGCCACCGTTTGAGAAATCAGGCTAAGTGCAAACTGGATGTCTGCGGTGGTGTTTTGCTTGCCCAGGCTAAAACGGAGACTGCCCCGGGCCCGCTCTGCCGGCATCCCCATTGCAGTCAGGACATGCGATGGCTCAATTGCTCCCGAAGAGCATGCAGCGCCCGTCGAAACGGCCAGTCCCTTCAGGTCGAGTGCGATCACCAGGGCTTCTCCGTCGGCGCCATCGAAGTAAATGCTGCTGGTGTTCGGAACCCGTTTCGCGCTCCGGCCGTTCACACCGCAAGCCTCGACTTCATTCAGAATGCTTTGCTCCAGATGGTCGCGCAGCTGGGACATTTGTTCAAGATCGCCCCGCGTGAGCGCCTCGCGCGCCAGTTCCGCCGCTTTGCCGAGAGCAACGATGCCGGGGACATTCTCTGTGCCAGCCCGTCGTGAACGCTCGTGGCTTCCCCCATGCAGCATCGGACGCAGACTAGTTCCCTTTCGGACGTAAAGCGCTCCCACACCTTGCGGGGCGTTCATCTTATGTCCGGAGATGGACAGCAGATCACATCCGATACGCTGTACGTCGATCTCAATCTTGGCAGCGGCCTGCACCGCGTCGGTGTGGAAGTAAACATCGGCCTCGGCAGCAACTTTGCCGATCTCTTCGACCGGCTGCACCACACCGGTTTCGTTGTTTGCCATCATGATGGTAATCAACCGGGTATTCGCCCGCAGGGCTCGGCGGACGGCCTCTGGATCAACCAGGCCCCGGCCATCCACGGGAACGTACGTGACTTCGCAAGCTGAGGCTTCCAGATGCTTGCATGAATTCACCACCGCATGATGTTCAATGGTCGAACTGATGACATGCTGCCCGGGCTCGGCGAGGCCAAAAATGGCCAGGTTGTCGGCTTCGGTACCGCCGCTGGTGAATACGATCTCCGACGCCCGGCAACCGAGCAGCGCGGCCACCGATTCGCGCGCGCGTTCCACGGCAGCCCGCGTCTCCTGTCCATGATGATGGATGGACGACGCGTTCCCGAAGTGCTCCCCGAAGTAGGACTGCATGGCCTCCAAAACAGCGGGCAGCACAGGGGTGGTGGCGTTATTGTCGAGATAGACGCGGCGCATGGCTAATCATGTATCTTACGCCGTATGGGGGACCTGGCGCAGGACTGACCTTGTACCCCAATGACATCCTGAGGGACTTCAGTCCCGAAGGATCTTGCGCGCAGCTGATCAATCGTCGGCCAGCAACGTATTCGCTTCACGCCAGATGCTTCGCAAGCTCAGCATGACGCCACAGAGGAGGGCTTGCCGCTTATCGTTTATCGCTTATCGTTTATCGTTTATCGTTTGTCAATTGATACGTATTTCTGCGGATACGCCGGTCCGATGTAATCCGCACGGGGCCTGATCAGCCGGTTGTCATCGAGTTGCTCGATCACGTGCGCTGCCCAACCACTGATGCGGGACACGGCAAATATCGGGGTGAACAAGTCTTCGTCGATGCCCAGGGTGTGGTATGTCGAGGCGGAGTAAAAGTCCACGTTGGCGTTGAGCTTTTTTTCAGCCTTCACAAATTCTTCGATCTTGCGGGACATCTCAAACCACTTGCTCTGTCCGCTGCTCTTGCCCAGATCGCTCGACATCTTGCGCAGGTGCGTGGCCCGCGGATCCTCTGTGTGATACACGCGATGGCCGAAGCCCGGAACTTTCTTTTTCTGCGCCAGCATGACTTTGACGTGCTCCACCGGATCGGCGCCGGCCTTGTCGATGCCTTCCAGAATGCGAAAGACCGCCTCGTTGGCGCCGCCGTGCAAAGGTCCCTTGAGCGCGCCGATGGCCGCGGTTACGGACGAGTACATATCCGAAAGCGTGGCGGCAACAACCCTGGCTGCGAATGTAGAAGCGTTGAGTTCGTGATCGGCGTGCAGGATGAGGGCGATATCGAGGGCGCGTTCGGCGGTTTCGGAAGGCTTTGTGCCATTCAACAACAGCAGGAAATTTGCCGAGTGCGAAAGCGAAGGATCTGGATCGACCAGCTTCTTCCCTTTTCGCAGGCGGTCGTAAGCGGCGACGATCATGGCAATCTGCGACGTCAGGCGAAAGGCCTTGTGCAGGTTGGCATCGTGATCGTTCTTGTTGTACTCGGGATCGTAAAACGCCAGAGCCGAAACGGCGGTGCGCAATACGTCCATGGGCGAAGCTTGCCGGGGAGCGGTGCGGACCAGGTCGATGATGGCGGGGTCCAGCTTGCGTTCCGCCGCCAGTTGCCGGCGGAATTCCTTCAGTTCGGTCTCGGTGGGCAGCTTGCCATACCACAACAGGTAGCAGGTTTCTTCGAAGTTCGAGCGGTCGGCAAGTTCGTGAATGTCGATGCCGCGGTAGGCGAGGACGCCCTGATCTCCGTCGATGTAGCAAATACTGGAATTTGTGGCGACTATTCCTTCCAGGCCCTTGGGGGCATTGGTGGCGGTCAGGCTGGGCATGTTCCCTCGCTCGAAAATTTGAAACGCCGTTGAGGCGGCACGGGGAGGAAAAATGGGGCGTGCGGTCGCAACTAACTTTTATACGCCAAAAGAGTTAGTTTTCCAAGGCGGGCGGGGGCTTTAGTAGTCGGCTCAGTTCCAATTTATAGTTCAATTTAAAGGGGTCATCCTGAGCTTGCGAAGGATCTGGCGCGGAGCGGATATGAATTATGGCACGCAGATGGTGCTCGACACGCCGGATCCTTCACGACTTTAGAGTCGGTCAAAATCGCGAAGTAATTGTTTTCGAACAGGCGTGCCGCTGCCGTAAAGAGGTAAGGTTATTGCCGGCTTTCGCACGAGCGGGAGGCTCGCGCCCACATTTCTTACATTCATCCCAAAGCGAATACACGAAGGTACACTGTCCTTTGTAAAACTCTCGGGATGGTTCGGATTCCCAGTTACAATTTGCCAATGCGTCGTGGAAAGTTGATGAAGCTGGGTTTAGTCCTGCTGACTATGGGGCTGACCATCTTCGCATCCGCCGCCGACCAGCCAACCGCTGCGCCACTTGTGGCTTGTCCTGAAGGTTCACCCGGCACGGTTTCCTGCAATCCATCTAAAAGAAATTTGAAAGATGCTAGTCAGGCCTTTGCCAAGGGGCAAAAGCTGCAACGCGAACAGCGGCAGGACCAGGCTTTCGATCAATTTGAAACCGCCGCGCGACTGGCTCCCAAGGACGTGGAGTATGTGACGGCGCGCGAGTTGACGCGGCAGCAGCTTGTGTTCGATCACGTGGAGCGCGGCAATGCGGAGATGGGCAAAGGCCGTCAGATTGAGGCGCTGGCCGAGTTTCGAAGCGCGCTGAACCTGGATCCTCAGAATGAATTTGCCCGGCAGCGTCTGAATGATGCAATGGGAGAGTGGGCCCCGAAAACGGCGGCCGCTCCGCAGGTCGTCGCCGATGTACCCGAGATTCGGGTGTCGCCGAGTGCTGCCGTGGCCAGTTTTCACTACCGGGGCGACGGCCGTGGATTGCTTACCCAGGTGGCGTCGGCATTCGGCGTGACTGCGACCTTCGACGAGTCGGTAGTCTCGCGCCAGCTCCGCTTCGATCTGGGCAGCACGGATTTCTACACCGCCATGGCCGCAGCCTGCCAGATGACTCGCACCTTCTGGACTCCGCTGGACGACAAACAAATTCTGCTGGCAGCGGAAACGGCACAGAACCACCGCCAGTTTGATCGCATGGCGTTACGCACTTTTTCCCTGCCGGGATCAACCTCTCCGCAAGAGATCAACGACATCGTCAACCTGCTGCGCAATCTTTTCGAGATCCGGCTGGTGACTCCGCAACCTTCGTCCAGCACCCTCGTGGTCCGCGCCCCGCACAATGTTCTCGACGCCGCCACCCGCATCATCGAAGGCTTGGGGGATTCGCGTCCGCAGGTCATGCTCGATGTGCATGTCTACGAAATCACGAACACCCTGACCCGCGACATGGGAGTGCATATTCCCAGCAATTTCCAGTTGTTCAACATCCCGGCTGGGGCCCTGGCAGCCCTGGCCGGTCAAAATATACAGGACCTGATCAATCAGCTCATCTCCAGCGGCGGCATCAATCAGTCCAGCTCGCAGGCTCTTTCGGGGCTTCTGGCGCAACTCTCGGGACAGCAGAGTTCAGTTTTCAGCCAGCCTCTGGCTACATTTGGCGGCGGCCTGACCCTGACTGGACTCAGCCTGGGCACGGCCAGCGCGCAATTGTCCCTGAACGAGAGCAACGTCAAGACGCTGGAGCATGCAACTTTACGCGTCGCCCAGGGCAACAGTGGGACGTTTACGGTGGGCACCAAATTTCCGATCATCAACGCCAGCTTCGCGCCCGTCTTCAACACTCCGGCGATTGCTTCCGTCATTCAGAACAATTCGTTTCAAACTCCCTTCCCGTCTTTTACCTACGAGGACATCGGCTTGACCATCAAGGCAAAGCCGCTGGTAAACGGAAACTCTGATGTCAGTCTCGATCTGGAATTTCAGTTTCGTTCTTTGCAGGGCACGTCGCTAAACGGCGTACCGGTAATTTCAAACCGGGAGTACAAAGGAAGCATCGTTCTCATGGACGGAGAACCCGCGGTGGTGGCCGGCGCAGTTACGCACGCCGAACAGCGCAGCCTGAGCGGTATTCCCGGGCTGGGATCAGTGCCGGGCTTAAACCAGGTGATGACCACCAACAGTAAGGAAAATGACGAAGACGAACTGCTGATCGTGATCACGCCCAGGGTGATCAGTCATGCGCCGACGGAGAACGCTGAAGTCTGGATGCGGAAGTAATGTCAATGTCATCCTGAGCGATGTGGCCGCTTCGCGAAACGAAGCAGCTGCACAGTCAAAGGACCCCTATAAGCGGAGCAAGAACTGGGGCCTAGGAATTTCGTCAACAGAATGAACTCACAAAGTCATTGCCTCCGATAGGGATCTGTCGACTCCTGAATAGTCCGCAAGCGGACGATTCAACTTACTCAGGATGACAACGCGTTTTGCCGAATAGGCCTTACTTCGCTTCTTTGGCGGCGAATTCCGTCAGCCCTTTCAGCACTTCATAGGGCAGCCCAGCGACATTACTGATTTTTCTTCCGTTCACAAACAGGGTCGGCGTTCCAGTGACTTCGAGCGACAACCCTAATGCAATGGAATGCTGCACCCGGGTCAGAGTTTCCGGCTTGGCGGCGCAGGCAGCGGTGTCCGCTCCCTTGACGCCTGCCTGTTCAGCGAGGGCAGTAAGTTTTTCGTCCGCGTTGGCGGCGGTGATGTCGGTTTGTGCGGCATAGACGCTGGCCACATATTTCCAGAATCCGTCAGCCGATGCGCGGCCGACGCAATCTCCGTACTCGGCGGCTTTGATCGCCCAGTCGTGCGACTGTAAGGGGAAATTCTGAAAGACCAGGCGAGCGTTTTTCTCCTCGGCCATCAACTTGTCGATCGTCGGTTGCGCTTCCTTGCAGTGCGGGCATTGCAGGTCGCTGAACTCAACCACGGTGACAGGTGCATCGGCCGGACCACGCGAGGGTCCCTCGATTCCCTTGTCGAGTAAATCCTTCGCGGCGGTGAAGGGATGCGCGCCAAACGGAATGACGTCCCCGATCACGGCATGCTCGCCATCCTGGGTAACGTAGAGGCGACTGCTCTGCTGTCCCTGAGAGTTGCTGATGACAACCAGCACCTCGGAGAGTCCCTCGGCCGCAGCAGGGCGGATGGCCGCGATCTTCCATGACACCGATGGATCGTAGCCGAACATCTGCTTCATGAAGGCATTCACAGTCTCTTCCGACGGAAGTCGCGTGCTGAAAGTTGGGACCGGAGGAGCCGCGTCCTTGGATTTGGTTGCGGCCTTCTGTTGAGCCATGCCGACACAAACCATTACCAGGACGAGGGAGCAGCAGAGCAGCGAACGGCGCATGAGTTCCTTTCGATAGCTTCGATCTGTGAAGGTTGGAGTCAAAACCATGTCAGCTCGTTTTGGCGGCGATTGGGAAGCGGCGGCCTGAGCCGAAGGCCTTGAGGGAAATTTTAAGTCCGGGCGCGGCCTGCTGGCGCTTGTACTCCGCGCCATCGACCATGCGAATGACTCTTTGCACCAGCGCCAGATCGAAGTTGTGATCGGCGGCGATCTGTTCCGCCGTGTGCAGGTCTTCGACATAGTCGTCGAGGATCGCATCCAGCACGTGATAGGGAGGCAGCGAGTCGATGTCTTTTTGGTCGGGACGAAGTTCAGCAGAGGGCGGCTTTTCCAGCGTGGCCTGCGGAATCACGGCCCGCCGTGAATTCACGTAATCGCTCAGGCGGTACACCAGAGTTTTCGGCACATCGGAAATCACTGCCAGACCGCCAACCATATCGCCATAAAGGGTGCAGTAGCCGACTCCCAGTTCGCTCTTGTTTCCGGTACTGAGCACGATGGCGCCGAATTTGTTGGAGAGCGCCATCAGCAGGGCGCCGCGGGTTCGCGCCTGTATGTTTTCTTCCGTCGTGTCTTCCTTGCGTCCGGCAAAAACCGTTTGCAGGGTTTTTCGATAGGTCTCGAATACGTCCGTGATGCAGAGCAGTTCGAAACGAATTCCGAGATTCGCGGCCAGGGCTCTCGCGTCGTCGATTGAACCTTGCGACGAATAGGGGCCTGGCATGCCAACGCCGATCACGTTTTCCGGCCCGACTGCGTCAGCCGCAATGCAGGCCGTGAGGGCGGAATCGATGCCGCCGCTCAATCCGATGATCACGCGCTGGAAGCCGCATTTGCGAACGTAATCCCTCGTTCCGAGGACCAGTGCGGCATATGCGCTGGCTTCGTCCCCGGGAATCTGCTCGTGAATTTCTCCCGTCAACTGGTCGGAATCAAAATAGATCAGATCTTCCTCGAACGACTTCCCTTGCGCGATCACATCACCGTTGGCGTTCAACACCAGGCTGGAGCCGTCAAAGACCAGGTTGTCGTTGCCTCCGACCTGGTTGACCATCGCGACCGGCACTTTGTCCTGACGGGCGATCGTCGCCAGCATCTCGCGGCGCAGTTCGCGCTTGCCCATCCAGAAGGGGGAAGCGGAGATGTTCAGCACGAAATTGCCGCCAGCGTTCACCAGGGATTCGACCGGATCCACGATATAGAGACGCTTGTTCCAGAAATGTTTGTCATTCCACGCATCTTCACAGATGGTGAGCGCCATCTGCTTGCCGGAGAACGGAAACAGCGACTGGCTTTTGGCGGGCGCAAAGTTGCGCATCTCGTCAAAGACGTCGTAGGTAGGCAGCAACATTTTGGACTGGATAAAAGCCACGACGCCATCTTTCAGCAATGCCGCCGAATTCATCACTGACTTGCCGGTTTCCGCCTCGGCTGGAGTGACCAGTCCGCAAATAACGGCGATGCCTTGCGTCGCGGCGGCAATGCGTTCCACGGTTTCGCGATTGCGGGCCACAAATGATGGACGCTCAACCAGGTCGCGGGGTGGATATCCGCAGACGGCAAGTTCGGGGAAGAGGATGAGTCCGGCTCCGGCCATTCGCGCCTGTTCGGCGAATGCGATCATCTTCGCGGCGTTGCCGGAGAAATCTCCAACAGTGGGATTAATTTGTCCCAGGGCAATCTTCACTCTTCCAGTGTAAAGGGGCAACGCACGGTGAGCCAAGTCAGCCAAAATGTGGGCGCGAGCGGTTGTCGGGCGGAGCGAAGCTCCGCTATTTGTGGAAGAGGAACCTGTCGAGCTTCGCTCGACCCGGCAACCGGGGGCGATTGTCTCCACATAGCTTGTGGTGGCTTCTGCACGAGCGAGGGCGCTCGCGCCCACATTGTTAGCTAGTTAGGTTGCTGGCTGGGCGGGCCGTCCTGGCCGGGGAGATCGGGCGGTGGACCTGTCATTGGTGCTCTGCCGCCGGCAGGCGAAGCAGTGTCTTCTTCCTCGCCGGGGCGGCGCAGCGATGGCGCATTCGGCGGACGAACTTCCGGTTCGGATGAACTCTTGGCCACGGTGGTTCCCAGATCCACTTCTTTTTCCGTGCGGACCACTTTCTCGCCATCGACCTTCATGCTTTCGAGGCGCACGACTTCATCACCAATGAGGCGTACGAAATCCACATCCTGCGGCGGTTCGCCATAGATCCATTCTTCGTATTCGACTTCGCCGTCTTTTTCCCGGATCTTTCTGGGCGGACGCCCCTTCGAGGCCATCACCATTTCCCGATTCATGCCGACCAGGACCTGGTGCGCCTTGATCGCGTCTCTCAGTTTAGGCGGAAGCGTGTCGAGGTAGGCTTCAACCGCCGACTTGGCATTGAAATCAAACACAGGCCGGAGTAGATCCTTCAACTCCTGCGGGTTCAGTTCAGGCACGTAGCCGTCAAACAGCAGGTCCACGTACGAGCCCCGCGGATTCGCGCTGGAGTCGCTGGGTCCTATCGTACTCATGGTTCCCCCAGCCCCCACCTGAATGTGCTGATACCACTTCTCTTTCTTGACCGGGCCGCCGTTAATTTCAAAATGGATGCGATCGTTCTTCAGCACGATCGCACTGATCCTTGCCTGATCGCCCGGCTTGGCCGCAGGTCCCCACATCGCCAGCATGTTCTGCATCTCTTCGCCATTTGGCGAGAGGGCCCCGTTTTTCAGGGTCAATCCCTTTTTTCCCATGGGAAAAGGCGAGCGGATATAGACCAGTTCGAAGTTGAAGGCACGGATCAGATCCATGCGAGTCTGCTTGGACATGTGCGGAGCCTGCTGGGTACCAGCGTTGCCAGCGACCACGCAGCAGAGAACAACGGACGAGAGAAACGGAACGTAACGTGGGTTCATACGACACCCCGAGCCGGCGATTCCCTTGATTATAGCGCCGTGCGGGCCCGAAGGAAGAGCTAATTAGGTCCGCTGGGGGACAACCACGTGGACACAACTACGTGGGGACAACCGCCCACGGTTGTCCGAGTCGAGCACAAGCTCGACGGATTTTCCTATGACCAAGCCCTGCGGAGCTGCGCTCCGCCCGGACAACCGAGGGCGGTTGTTCCCACCGGGCTGGTTCAGGCGGTCCAGACGTGTAATCCGTTGCGGGCAACCTGCAACGGGAGAACTCGTCCGCCGTTGTCTCCGATGGCGGTTGCGACCCTGCTGGCGGCTCCTTCTTCCACCAGGAAAATGACACATCCGCCTCCGCCCGCGCCGCAGGCTTTTGCGGCCCGTCCACCATGGCGCCCGGCAACGCTGATCAGTCTGTCGATGAGCGGAGTGGTGATTCCCGGAGCATTCGTGCGTCGCAGCTTCCATTCTTCGCGCAGCAGGCGGGCAACTTCATCCCACCTGGATTTCGCAAGGGCCTCGTGCATTGACCGCGCAATCTCGACGATGCGTTCGAAATTACGGAATACCCGCTTGTCACCGTTGATGTGCGCCTTAAAAACCTCCCAATTGTTGATACCGGACTGGCGGGGCGCACCGGTATACGCCAGCACAAAGCGGGATTCGATTTCTTCCGGCGCGATTGTTACAGCCTCGCGGTGAATGCCATCCGCATCCAGATGGATCGCACTGGCGCCGCCATAAAGTGCCGGATAGTAATCCTGGCAACCGGTCGGCACCCGAATGATCTGGGCCTCGACATTTTGTGCGATCACACGCATCTGCTCCAGCGTGAGGTGGCGATCGGTAAAGCGCGCCAGCGCGGCGGTGCTGGCAATCATCAGGGCAGACGATCCCGAGATTCCGGCACCCGCGGGAGACTCGGAGTCCGTCTCCATAAGCAGGCCTTCTTTGGGCGCGAAAAATTGCAACAGCCTTGCCGCCAGCGGAAGGCGAAAACGATTAGCTTTCCGTAAGGCCTCGAAGCTGGAAAACTCTTCTTCCCGCTTTGTATCCACCGAGCGCAAGTGAATCCGCTTCCCTTTCAGCGGGGTGATTCGGCAGGTGGTCAGAATGTTGACTGCGAAATTTACCGTCAAAGCGCCAGAGTGGAAGAGATACAACGGCCACAGATCGATGGTGCCTCCGGCCAGGTCGGCGCGGCAGGGAGCCTGGGCGATAATGCTGGGTCCGCTGGCCGCGTACGTGGTTTTTCGCATGCTGTGGTTTTACCACGAGATGGCGGAAGGGTCCGATACACCAAAGATGCGGACGCGACCGCTGCTTTGGTCACAGCGGGGCTCGTCATGGAACTTGTGTTGTATGACCTGAATCTGGTGCGATTCCTTCGTTGACAAGCGGAATTCTTTGCCGCACACTCGGCCTAGGTGAGCGTCTCCGAAGGCCTGGCGGCCATCACCGCAGTCGGTATCAGGTTGTATAAATGGCTCCTCTCCCTCCCCTGACTCCAAATCCTCCCGAATCCTCGGGAGCGAGAGTTCGCACGCGTAATCGTGCTGAAGTCCCCGATGACACCATCTGGCAGTCCGATGCAGCTCTCGTTTATGTGAAGCTGCGGAAGATGATTGCATCCGACTCGCAGTCCACGGAGACCATCCTGGGAACGATTGCAGTCGCCGCCCATGCGTTGACCGGAGGAACGGGAGCGGCCGTCGCCATGCCCCGGGACGGAGTAGTGGTCTGCGTCGGCAGAAGTGGCGAGACTGCTCCTGAACTCGGTGACCGTCTAAACGTGGACTCTGGAATCTCTGGCGAATGTCTCCGGACCGGCGTGATCATGCGCTGCGATGACGCCAGCCGCGATTTTCACGTCGATGCCGAGGTCTGCCGCCAGCTCGGGTTGCAATCCATCGCCGTGGTGCCGTTGCGCGGACAGTACGGCAGAGTAGGCGTATTGGAAGTGTTCTCCAGCGAGTCTTATGCCTTCAACGAAGACAAGATGGAGATCCTGGGACGGTTGGCAGGTTTGGCGGAAGCTGCCTGGGCCCGCGGTGCGGTCCCAGAGGTTCCGGCGGCTGAAGGTGAGGCCACGACCGAAATCAAGGCCTTAATCGAACCCGTACACGAGCCTGAGGCGATGGGCACTCTACCGATTCCGGTTCCGGTCTTTACGCCTGCCGCCGCGCTGCCCATCACGCCTGCTGAGGCGCCGTCCACGACCGCGGTTGCTCTGGATCCGACTCTGGATCAGGTAAGACAGGTGCTGGCGACACATGAAGATTCTGGCGCGCGCAAGAGGTGGCGCATCGCCGCCCTGGCCGCATCCGCCCTGCTCGCCGTAATGCTGTTGTCGGTTTATGGCTGGCGGGAATGGTACAAAGCCAGCGTCACGTCGCGAACCAGCCGGCCTGGGAGCAGCGCTCCAATTGCTCCTGACGACAGTGGACAAATTAGCCCTGTAACCGGACCCGCCACAGCTGAAAAGCCTAGTCCAGCCGCGCGCACAGGGGTTTCTGCTGCCGCGCATTCGCCGAAAGCCACGGCATCGATAGCGTTTCCGGATGAAGTAAGCCGGCGGCAATTTCCGGCCGCGCAGTCCGCCGATCGCGGCACCGCCAACACCGGCTCGCCCTCCAATTCCTCAACGACCGAGGAGCCCCCCGCAATCGAGGCATCAAGGGCGAACCCACCCGATTTAGGCAATGCTCTGGCGACAACGGCCGCCATGCCCAGGCTGGGTACACCGATCTCCCAAGGTGTATCGGGCGGTGTGCTGATAAATAAAGTACAGCCGGTTTATCCGGCAGAGGCGAAGCGCATGCATGTGGAAGGCAGAGTGGTGATCGACGCGGTTGTGACGATCGACGGACAGGTGGATCAGATGCAACTGGTCAGCGGCGATCCCCGGTTGGCGCCGGCAGCACTGGAAGCCGTTGGCAAGTGGCGATACACGCCTTTCTCCTTGAACGGCAAGCCCATCCCGAAACAAACCCGGATCACGATCAGTTTTCTCGCGCCGCAGTAGCAGGAATCGACTTCCGAAACTTCAGGTAAGGTTCAGGGCGCGCCGCACCGAACCGCGTTCCTGCTGGATTTTTTCCTGTAGCAGGGTGATGGCATAAATCAACTGTTCAGGCCGCGGCGGGCAACCAGGAACGTAAACGTCCACGGGAATGACCTGATTCACGCTCTGGACCAGCGCATAATTGTTGAAAACGCCGCCGGAAGTCGCACAGGCTCCCATCGAAATTACCCATTTGGGCTCGGGCATCTGCTCCCAGAGTTGACGGATCACCGGGGCCATCTTGTTGGACACGCGCCCCGCGATGATGATGAGGTCGGACTGCCGCGGCGACGGCCGGAACACTTCAGCGCCAAAGCGCGCAATGTCAAAGCGGGATGCGCCCATCGACATCATTTCGATGGCGCAACAAGCCAGGCCGAAGGTGAGCGGCCAGATGGAATTTTTGCGCATCCAATTGACCGCCGAGTCGAGGGTGGTCAGAACGACGCCTTCCGGCGTCGGGTTGCCGAAAGTGAGCTCTTTCACTACCCTTTTGCCGTTCTCGGTAGTGGTGTATGGGCCGAAGCTGAGTCCGTCTGACATAACAATTATTGTAAACCACGCGAGGAGAATCAGGAGGATCTCGTGCCTGCCCTGTCCGACAATGGAATGGTTCATCTGAGCAGTCCTTATTCGTTTGCAGAAACCCTCAAGCGCCTGGAATCTTTGTTGCAGGCCCAGAACCTGACTGAATTCTGCCGCATCGATCACAGTGGCGAGGCTGAAAAAGCCGGACAGAAGATGAACCCGGCTCAAGTGGTCATCTTCGGAAATCCCAAAGGCGGTACGCCATTGATGATCGCCGCTCCTACGATCGCGATTGATCTGCCGCTGAAGGCGCTGATCTGGGAGGATGCGGAGGGCAAGGTTTGGGTCTCCTACAACAGCGCGGAATATCTCAAAGACAGGCACCATGTCCCTGAGGAATTGGTGAAGAACATCGCCGGGATCGGGTCCTTGCTGCAAAAAGTTGTAGGATAGTTGGGCAATTATGTTTTTCAAATAAACAGGAGAAAGCAAATGGCCGAAACGAAAGTTGCTGAGAACGAACAAGAAGTTTCGCGGGATCGCCTGGCGGAGTTGTTAAATGAGGATCTGTCTCGCGAATACCAGGCCATCATTGGCTACGTCGTGTATTCGCAAGTGCTCAAGGGCGCAGAGTACATGAACATTGCCGACCAGCTCGCGATCCACGCCAAGCAGGAGTTGGATCACGCACTGACCATTTCGCGCCAGATCGACTACCTGGGCAAAATGCCGACGGTCACTCCGAAACCGGTGAAGACTTCGGAAAGTGCGAAAGATATGCTGCGCTTCGACCTCGACAACGAAAACGAGACCGTCAAGAATTATCGCGAACGCGTCGGACAATGCGAAGCGTTGGGAGAGTTTGCCCTGGCGGAACAGATTCGCCAGATCCTGGTGGAAGAGCAGGACCATCAAATTGATCTGGCTACTGCCCTCGGTGTGGAAGTCCCCGACCTGAGCCGAGGCAAGCGGCGGTAGGTTTAGCGCATCAGCGTAGGGGCGGACGCCTCTTCCGCCCCTACGTGGTTCGGGATAATTTAAGCAGACGGGAAAGTTTTGCTTTGGAACTGTGCGCTCAAGCGTGAGAGCTGTTGGCGATCTTCGGATCGATCGGAAAGAAATTCGACTCCGTACAGGTAGACACTCCGGTTGCGAACTTTTCCGCGAACCCTGACCGGCTCATTGCCGTTGGGACTTTTGAATTCGACATTGATGTGACTTCCCACCGGCAGGTTCGCAGCCGCGAAAAGACAAATGCCACCCTCGCTGAACTGGACGCCGCGTCCGTTGACCACGGTCTTGTCAGGAGCCTGGTCGACCACCACACGCACTGACGCCTTAAACGGATAACGCTGCCAGCGCCGACGATTTGCCTGTTGCTCCATCCTGTCCCAACTTCCTGAAATCTGTTGGCTGGCAGTGTTCGTCGATTGAAAACACTGCGTCCCCGAGGTTCGCCAGTTTCAAACTCTAGTGCAGTGGGATGACGCGCGAAAGTTACCGTGGTACAGCCTACTCATGGACGAGCGTGGCTTCCAGTCGCTCGAGTGGGGACAACCGCCCTCGGTTGTGCCGTGTAGTGAGCACAGCTCGCCCGAAATCGAGGGTTCAGATTGCGGCACAAATCTCGCGGAGCTTCGCTCCGCCCGGACAACCGAGGGCGGTTGTCTCCACGCGACCCGTGCCTGCGCTCTAGGGATTCACCACAACTTTGCCGAACATCTGGCTGTTCTCCAGGTATTCGTGGGCAGCGCGAGTTTCGTTTAGCGGGAATGCCCGATCCACTACAGGCTTGAGACGTCCAGCAAAAATGTGGCTCAGAACTTCGTGTAATTCCGACATCGTTCCCATGTACGAACCCAGAAGCGAGAGCTGGCGTGAAAACAAAAATCGTAAATCGATGCGGGCATCAAACCCCGTGGTAGCGCCGCAGGTGACGAGAGTGCCTCCGGGTTTGAGACACTTCATGCTTTCATTCCACGTCGCTGTACCGACGTGTTCGATCCCGATGTCCACGCCTTCCTTGTTAGTCAGCTTGCGCACTTCTTCGGAGATCTTCTGCTGGTAATGATTGATGACGTAATCAGCTCCTAGGGCCAGCGCCTTTTCCATTTTCGTCTCACTGCCGGCGGTAGCGATCACGCGCGCGTGAAACAATTTGGCAACCTGAATTGCGGCGATGCCGACACCGGAGCTGGCGCCCAGCACCAGCACGGTTTGTCCCGGCCGAATGCGTCCTCGTTCCACCAGCATGTGCCACGCCGTAGTGAACACCAGCGGCACGCTGGCAGCCTGATTGAAGTCCAGGTCGTTGGGGATCGGGATCACATTCACGGCCGGGACAGCGATCAGTTCGCAATTGCCGCCGTCGACGCGATTGCCAAAAACCGTAAACTCCGGGCACTGATTCTGAAGTCCGGCGACGCACTTCGCGCAGCGATTGCAGAAGTGCATGGGCGCCAGCAGAACTCTTTGGCCGGGTTTGAAACCCGTGACGTATTCTCCGACTTCGGCAATCTCTCCGGCGATATCCGCCCCAAGAATGTGCGGCAGATTCACTCCGGGCAGACCTTTGCGAATCCACAGATCGATGTGATTCAGGGCGCACGCTTTGACGCGGACCAGCACCTGGTCCTGGCGCAGCTTGGGATTCGGAACGTCTTCGTACCGTAAAACCTCCGGACCCCCGAATTCATGGATGCGAACGGCTTTCATCGAATCCTCCGATAGCAATTCAAACTAGCACAAGACCACGATGACGGTTGTGAGCAGACCGGTCTCCTCTGCCGCCACCTCTGGTGCAGTCCTTAATTCCACTTAGGTTTCTTTGCGTTCCTGGCGGAATTCTTTGCGAACTTTGCGGTTTAGAGTTTCGTCCTTTGTGGATCGCTGGCAAGATCAAAATCTTTAACCTCAAAGGTCGCAAATACTTTTGAAGCCAAGACGCTACCGGGGTTCTCCCATGATTGACTTACCGTATTCACCGACTGATAATCGGCTGCGATGGACATTTACGAGGAGATCGTCAAGCTGCGGCGCGAGGGGCGGCGGGGGGCGGTAGCGACCATCGTCAACGTGCGTGGTTCGATTCCCTCGTTCAAGACCGCCAAGATGCTGGTTCGCGACGATGGCTCCATCGCGGGCACGATCGGCGGGGGCTGCGTTGAGGCGGAGATATGGCAGGCGGCGCGCGAAGTGATGGAAAGCGAGAAACCTCGCACTCTGACTTTCAACCTCAATCAGGACCCGAAATACGACACCGGACTGGTCTGCGGCGGTACTCTGGACATCTTCGTTGAGCCGATACTTCCTCCGGCGTCGCTTTATATTTTCGGTGCCGGCCACGTTGCAATCAACCTTTACAAGATTGCCGGAAGCGCGGGTTTTGACGTCACTGTGGTCGACGATCGTGAAACTTACGCCAATCGCGAACGTTTTCCCGACGCTAAAGAAGTTATCGCCGAGGATTTTGAGAAGGCCTTCGCCCGCCTCGCTCCGAGCGAGTCTTCATACCTGGTAATCGTCACCCGCGGACATCGCGACGACATGCGGGTATTGCGCTGGGCGGTGCAGACCCCGGCACGCTACATCGGAATGATCGGATCCAGGCGCAAGACCATCACCATTTTTCAAGAGCTCACCAGGGAAGGTCTTGCGCCCGACCTTTTCGAGCGAGTACATGCCCCGGTCGGACTCGATATTGGCGCAGTGACTCCCGAAGAAATTGCAGTGGCTATTACCGCCGAACTCATTGCAGCCCGCCGCAACGTGGAACGAGCGCTGCCCCACATGAGCTGGTTCCATTCGCGCAAGCGTAATGAAAATGCTCCCGTCGCTGAAGTTTTGGAAGAACCGGAAGAAGAGGTTTAGGGGATCAGACGCCGAACGCCCCTCTTCCAGAAGTTCCAGCAACGCCTTTCGCCACACTCGCGATTCATACGCCGGACGTCAAAGTTTGTTATCTTCCCTACATGAGCCGGGCGCCCAGTTGGTGCGGAGTGGTTCTTGCTGCGGGAGAGTCGTCGCGCATGGGATCGGATAAAGCTCTGCTGCCCTGGCCTCCGGTGGCAAAAAATCTGGCGACATCCGGCGAGACTTTTTTGTCAGCTGCCATTCGTTCTCTGAGTTCGGCCACCGATCAGGTGGTGGTTGTTGTCGGCAAGAATCAGATTGAACTGGCTCCGGTGATCTACGCGACTGGCGGTTCACTCGTACGAAATCCGGCGCCCGAAGGCGGGCAGTTCAGTTCGCTGCGGATTGGATTGCAGGCAGTGCTGGATCTGGGACGGGACGCCGCCATGATCACGCTGGTGGATCGTCCTCCGGCCGGAACGGTTGTGCTGGGCAGGCTCCGGGCAGCGTTTGAGGCAGCGCCGTCGGAGGTATGGGCGGTCGTGCCCGAATATGATGGAAGACATGGGCATCCCTTCCTTGCTGGCCGCGAAATGATCGAAGTGTTTCTGAAGGCGCCGGCGACGGCAACCGGCAGAGATGTAGAACATCAGAACCAGCAACATCTGCTATACGTTCCGGTCGATGACCCGCATGTCGTCATGAATGTGAATACGCCCGAGGAGTACACAGCGCTGCTGCATCCTCAAACCAGGTAATCCCTGCTAAACGAATGAATCCCGAAAACGCGAAATCGACTTCCCTGTCCACGGCCTCTGAGTTCAAACAATCAGTTCTGCAACTTCAGCCCCGGCTTGCCGTCTTCGATTGTGACGGCACCCTCTGGTCGGGTGACGCCGGTTTTGGTTTTTTTGATTGGGAACTCAAGCGCGGCCTGGTCGCGGACGATGTTGTGCAATGGGCGCGGGCGCGTTATGTCGATTATCTGGCCGGCAACGTCAGCGAAGATGATATGTGCGCCGAAATGGTGACCATCAATCGCGGGTTGGCTGTCGCCGACGTGAAGCGCGCCGCCGCGGAGTTTTTCGAAGAGGAAATGACAGACGGTTTTTTTCTCGAGATGAAAGACCTGGTTTCAGAGTTACACAAAACAGGTTGCGAAATCTGGGCCGTCTCATCCACCAGCGAATGGGTCATTCAGGCGGGGATGACGCATTTCGGAATCGCACCCGGCCGGATTCTGGCCGCGGCGGTTGCGGTCGAGGACGGCAAGGTCACGGACCAGGTCATCCGCATCCCTAGCGGTAAGGGCAAGCCGCTGGCCATCCGCGAAGTGATCGCCCGAACCCCAGACGCCGTGTTTGGAAACTCCGTCTGGGATGCTGACATGCTGGAAATCGCGCGCCATCCTTTTGCGATTAATCCGACGGCGGAACTATTGACGATCGCCAAGGAGCGCAGTTGGCCGGTGTATCGTCCCGAGACTCTCCGGTAAGGCCGCAACTGGACCGCTGTTCTCCCGCACGACCCGCCCCCTTCGCACAGACACAGTGGACATTTCCCGCTCTGAATTAAGTTCTGTGGAATCTTGCCGATGACATCCATGTTGAGCTTTACTTATGCTCGTTCCCCGCGCGAAATCAATCCCGGCATTTGCAGCCGGAATTCTGGCAGTCGTCGGAATCGGAGTATTGGTCGGCTGGGCTTTCGGGATCGAGCCACTGATGACGGTCTTTCCCGGATTGATCCGGATGAAACCCAACACGGCAGTCGGATTCCTACTTGCCGCTTTGGCCATGCACCTGGCGTCGCAACGAAAATTAGCGCCGGTCCAGGCGGTCTGTGCGTCTCTGATCGCTCTACTCGGTGTGGTTACGCTCGCTGAATATCTCTGGAACATCAATGCCGGCATCGACCAATTGCTTTTTAACGATTCCGTGCAGGCCCATTTTCCGGGAAGAATGGCTCACATCTCCGCCGTCCACTTTGTTTTGGCCGGCATTATGCTCTATCCCGTTCGCTTCCGTCGGGGTCAAAGACTTGTCGACGCGCTCGCCTTGCTGGTTTCTTTCGGTTCAAGTGTCGCCATGGTCGGCTATCTTTACGGAGTTCCGCTGCTTTACGGGTCAATCCGCTATACCGCAATGGCCATTCATACCGGGGTTTCTTTCCTGGTGTTGTCGCTGGGCTTTTTGTTTATTCCAAAGGCCCACGGATTGGTTCGCGTTTTCCATGCGCGGACTGCCGGAGGACTTGTAGCGCGCCGCCTTATACCAGCCGCCGTGCTGATTCCGATCCTGGTCGGGGCCGGGTTCGTTCGATTCAACTTTGGCCAACTCCGCCTGGGCATCGTGTGCATTGTGGTCTGCAATGTATTGCTGTTTGTGGGCGCGATCTGGACCCTGGCGCGCACCCTGGACAAATCGGAAATAGAGCGCGGAATGGCGGAGCACGCTTCCGAAATCGACGCCCTCACCGGAATCCGCAACCGGCGATATCTCGACCGGCGATTGCAAGAGGAGATTCAACGTTCCGTCCGGCACTCGCGGCGTACTTGCCTCATTTTGTTTGACATCGACCACTTCAAGAATCTCAACGACCGATTCGGCCATCTGGCCGGGGACGAAGTGCTGCGGGTGATTTCCCAGGCTTGCGCCTCGAGCCTGCGCGCCAGCGATGTGATCTGCCGCTACGGAGGGGAGGAGTTCGCCGTCATCGCACCTGAAACCTACGGGGAGGACGCGATGGTGTTGGCAAAAAAACTTCGAACGCTGGTAGCTCTTCTTTGCTTCGAGAAGGCGGCGGTGCAGGTCACGATCAGCCTGGGCGTGGTCGAGATCGGCAGCGCTCCGATTTCTTCAGACGCCACGATCGCGGCCGCCGACGAGGCCCTGTATGCGGCCAAGAGACAAGGCCGGAATCGCGAGTGCCTGTACGGCGAAGTGGAAGCCCTGGTCTAAAGCGCTACTTCTGGAGTTCTAAAAATTCTTAAGGACGGCAGTCAGCGTGTCCAGCGCCAGGTGACTGGCGTGCACGGAAGCCTGCGGCAGACCGCCGATCGCTTGCACCAGTTCTTCCCGCCGCAAGTGGCGGGCTTCCGCGACGGTTCTGCCCCGAACCAGTTCTGTCAGCAGTGAAGCGCAGGCCATGGCGGAAACGCATCCCTGCGACAGAAATCGTATGTCTTCAACGCGGCCATCCCGGACCCGCACAGTGAGTTTCAGTACATCGCCACAAGCGGGGTTTTCGATCTGCGCGGAGGCGTCGGGATTTGTCACCTCGCCGGCGTTTCGCGGATGTTCGAAGTGATCGAGGACCTGGGCAGAGTACATCGAAAAGATTGTAACGTGAGAAATCAACCACAGAGGACACGGAGGAACACGTAATCAAATCCAGGTTGGTCTGTGTGTCCTCTGTGTCCGCCGTGGGTAAGACTGATTGAGATCAAATCGAATCTTCGAAATCCACTTCGATCGCTTCGATCAGCGGAATCAGCCAGCTCAGCAGCTTCTGATGGATAGGGTGGGGTCCATAAGCATCCAGGGCCGCCTGGTCGGCGAACTTCATTACTCCTCCCAGTTCGTAACCCTGTCCGCGAGGAGAAACGTTAAGCCCGACGGAAGTTTCCAGAAGGCCCGGAATCTGCCCTTGCAACTTTCGTATTTCGGTAATGACTTCCTGTTTTCGTTCGTCCGAAACACCCGGCTTCCAGCGAAAGGCAAACATGTGAATGAACATGATGGCGTGAAATCCTCCGCGAAATTGTAACGGGTGGCTGGCGATTGTGTAAAAATCCCGACTTTCAAAAGCAGAAAGTCACGGCCGAGAACTGTACGATGGAGCTTATGACGCCTGACGACACGCCGCAGCGGATCGTGTGCCTCCAGCCCAGCGCCACGGTGATCCTGAACGCGATTGGCAGATCTGGACCGGATCGTTGCCTGCACGAAATATTGCGCCGACGTCTGTCCTGAGGTCGCGAAGAGCGGACGCCTGATCATCGCCGATTCGTGGACTGCCCAGAGCCAGGAGATACTCGAGGCGCGTCCCGACCTGGTGATCGCCGCGGTTCCTTACCAGGAGAAAGCGGTGGTGGAAATACTGAAAGCCGGAGTCCGCTTTCTCGGACTGGCGCCCAAAACTCTGGCGGATATTTACACCGACATTGCGACCATCGCCGGATGCGTCGGCGCCAGCGAGCGCGGGCAGGCTGTGATTGCCGAGATGCAACGGGAGATCGAGAGCATTCGCGAGCGACAGCGGGATTTGCTTGGAAATGGCAAGAAACGGCCTCTCGTGTTCTGCGAAGAGTGGGGCAAACCGCTGATCGCTTCGCAGCGCTGGGTAGCAGAGCTGGTCGAGGCCGCAGGCGGAACTTTTATGGGCGAGCCAGGCGCCCACGCCTCGGCAGAATCAGTCCTGGCACAAAACCCGGACGTCATCGTAGCTGCATGGTGCGGCGCCGGCGACCGCGTGCCGCTGAAGAAGATTGTGCACGACCGTGGATGGGAACGCGCGCGTGCAGTGCAGGATGGAAGAGTCTATTGTGTCCGCGACGAACAGTTGAACACTCCGGCGCCAACGCTGGTCCAAGGACTCAAGGCATTGGCTGCGGCAATTCATCCAGGTTCTTTTCCACAACCTGAGGGTCTAAGATGTATCACCGAGTAATCGATTTCACCTTATGTCTCCTGCCACCATTGCCGAAGTCCAAAGCGAAATTGACCGCATCGGTCAGGCGGCCGGTTCCGTGGAAGATTTCATGTGGGAAACTGTCAAGCTGCTGCATGACCGGATGCTCAAATACAACTGGGTTGGCTTCTACATGCTGGACGACAAATCGCCCAGCTCCCAACCACGCATGCTGGCCCTGGGGCCGTTTCAGGGAGCCATGACGCCCCATACCCGAATTCCTCTCAACCAGGGTATTTGCGGCGCGGCCGCCACCAAGGGCAAAACCATCGTGGTAGACGACGTGAACCTCGATAATCGTTACCTGGCTTGTTCGACGGAAACCAAATCTGAAATCGTGGTGCCGGTTTTTGTTCACGGCAAAGTAGTCGGGGAACTCGACATCGACAGCCACTTCCCGGCGGCTTTCGGCGACGATGATCGCAAGCTGGTGGAGTATTGCGCCTCGCTGGTGGGTAAGCAGCTGGAAAAACTGCCCGGATGATCGAAACGCGGCTCCGATGAAAATCAACAAAGACCAGGCTGGCGACAGTCCGTCTCAGTCGTCACGCGCCTCTCGCCGCCCCGCGCCGTTCATGAAGCAGGTCGTGGCCGCGTTGATCTTCAAAGATAATCTGGTTCTGGCATGCCAGCGGACCAGACATCAGACGATGCCGCTGAAGTGGGAGTTCCCCGGAGGCAAGATCGAAGAGGGCGAGCAGCCGCGCGACGCGCTTCGCCGTGAACTGGAAGAGGAACTCGGCATCGACGCCACGATAGGGGAGGAAGTGGCGCGCATCCGTCACGAGTACAAAAGCGGGTCAGCCGTGGAATTGCGCTTTTACGCCGTGCGCGAGTACAAAGGCGAACTCGAGAACAGGATATTCAAAGACATGCGGTGGGCCAAGCCATCGGAGTTGCCGTCACTCGATTTCCTGGAAGCCGATTTGCAACTGGTGAGAGAGCTGGCGGAAGGAAAAATCACTTAACTCCCTTGTTCATCATTTTGGAGGATCTGTCATCGTGAGCGAAGTATTTGCTTCGCGACGCGAAGCAAATACGCAGTCGAAGATCTTTACTCTTCATCAACCTGGTTACCTGAGCCGAAATCCGAACAGGCCCCGCTGCACCAGCACCCGTTGAACTGCCAGGGGTTCTTTGACTCCGCAGCGGCTTCGCACAGCGAAGCCGCCACTCTACTAGGGACGACATCCGCTGGCGGAACTAACACAGCTATCCGCTACGCAGCGTCCAGAACCAGGCCAGGGTCAGCCCGACCATGATTACTGTGGTCGCCCAGGCGATCACGTTGTAAAGCGGGGAGCTTACATATTCTCCCATCAACTCTTTCTTGTTCACCAGCAGCAGCATGAACACAAGCACGAACGGCAGCACTACGCCATTCACCACCTGGGACAGAATCGAAATCTTCACCAGAGGAATGTTCGGCAGAAGAATGACCCCAGCCCCAGCCACGATCAGGATCGTGTACAGCCAGTAAAAGACCGGGGCTTCGCTGAACCCCTTCCCTACTCCTGATTCGAATCCCAGGCCTTCACACACCGCATACGCGGTAGAGAGCGGCAGAATCGACGCGGCGAACAGCGATGCGTTGAACAGTCCCATCGCGAAAAGAATGTAGGCGTAGTCGCCCGCCAGCGGATGCAATGCCTGGGCGGCGTCTTTGGCGTCGCTTATGTTGTGATAGCCGTGGACATACAACGTGGACGCGCAGGCCACGATGATGAACCAGGCAACAATGTCGGTGAAGACGCAGCCGGTCACGACATCCAGCCGCGAGGCTTTGTATTGCCGTTTGGTAACACCTTTCTCGACGATGGAAGCCTGCAGGTAAAACTGCATCCACGGAGCGATGGTTGTGCCCACTACGCCGATCACCATGTACAGATAGTCCTGGCGCAAAAACATTTCTTTGTGCGGAGGCACGATGGTAGCTTCCAGCGCTTCCAGCCAGGCGGGTTTGGCGAGAAATCCGGCGACGATATATGTCAGATAGAAAAATGAAGCTGCCAGGAATACTTTCTCCACCGTCTTGTACTGGCCTTTCACTACGATCAGCCAGACGATGACGGCGCAGATGGGCACCGTGTAGTACTTATTGAGGCCAAAAAGTTCCAGGCTGCCCGCAATGCCGGCAAACTCTGTGACCACGTTTCCGAAATTGACGATGATCAATCCGATCATCATGAAAAACGTGATACGAAATCCAAATTCCTCGCGGATAAGATCGCTCAGGCCCTTGCCGGTCACGGCGCCCATGCGCGCTGCAATCTCCTGCACCACGATCAGGGCAACTGTGATGGGGATCATGGTCCACAGCAGCATGTGCCCGAACTGGGCTCCGGCTGCGGAATAGGTCCAGATTCCGCCTGCGTCGTTGTCCACGTTCGCGGTGATGAAACCGGGACCGACGACGGCGAGGAAGAGCAGAAGCCGAATTTTCCAGCGTTTCAGGAAATTCATTCGGAGTGCATGAGGCTCGGGTGACCGATCAGCATAAACGGACAAAAGAAATCTGGATAGCTCAAATCGAGCGGTCTTTGGTCTTTGGTCCTTGGTCGTCGGTCGTTGGCCAGAACGGGAGATGGATTCGCGACGATGGCTTTAGCCAACGACCAAAAGGCCGACGACCAATGACCGCTTTAGAGCTTGGCTCGCAGGAGGCTGATGATGTCGTCGGAGGTGATGACCCCGGTCAGCTTTCTATCGTCATCTACGACTGGCAGAGTTGCGAGATTGTACTTGTCGAACAGTTCCGCGACTTCTTTCTCTTTCGCGCCGGAATGGGTTGAGATCAGAGGCTCTAAGGTCAGGGACAGCATGGGAGTGTTCGGCGTGGCCAGCACGATCTTCGACAAGGGCACTGCGCCGGCCAGAGTCCCGTGCGAGTCTGTCAGATAAATTGTACTCACGGTTTCAACTCCGCCTTCGAAACGCCGTAGGGCTTCAATGGCATCGTGCACCGTGGCGCTCACGCTGACGTCCAAGTATTCCGTATTCATCCTGCCGGCAGCGGTATTCTCCTTGAACTCCAGGAGTTCGACCATTTCCTTGCGTTCCTGGGGTTCCATCTCGAGCAGGATTTCCGAAGTGCGTTCTTCGGCCAGGTCGGCCAGCAGGTCGGCGGCCGCGTCCGGTTCCATCTCTTCAACAATTTCGGCTGCACGTTCCGAATCGAGGGACTCGAGAATTGCCTTCTGCACCCTGGGCTCAACTTCCTCGAGGGCCCCGGCCGCCACATCGCCGGTGAGAGTCTGGAAGACCGCTTCGCGATCGTCGGGAGCCAGATCCTCCACGATATCGGCGATGTCGGCCGGATGCAGCTTGGCCAATCGCTCATGGGAGATTTTGAGTTTTACCCGCCGCGCGGGGTTGGTTTCGATGAGATCGACAAAGTCCCACGGAATGGATCTCGGCGGGATCTGCCGCAACAGGGCGCGCAGAGCACCCAGCGGAACCATGCCCTGAAGCAACCGGCGCACCGCGCCGCGGGGACCTACATCCACCGACCCCACTTTCAGTACGGGACGGTTGGCGACGGATTCCTGCAACAAATCGAGGTCGTTTACGCGGACAACTTTTCTTCCGAAAACATCAATGACCTGCTGATCTAGCAGATCGCGGCCCAGAAGGAGCATCCCTTCGGAACCGTCCCCCTCCACCCAGTTGGCGGTGGGGGTATCACAGCGCACGCCGCCATTGATTGAGGTCACGGCAGCGAAAGGCAGCAGACGGTCGCCAGAGGCGGTCCTGACGATAAGAACTGCGACCCGGGCGCGGTCCTCCTGAGGGACCAAAGCCACTTCGCGCACCTTTCCGCACCGGCTTCCGCTGGTATCAAACACCGGCGTGCCCAGCAGCTCGGTAAGCGAAAAGTTCAGCATGTCTCCGAGAATACTCAACTGAAGAGCAAGAATCCACAGATGGTTTTTGTAGCGCCGGCGTCCCGCCGGCCCACGAGGCGGGCAACGCCCGTCTGCTTTTGCAGCGCAACAGTCCTATGCGAGTTTCAACAGCGGAGGGCGAGAGCCCTCCGGATAGCCGGCGGGACGCCGGCGCTAGAAGAGCCAAATCGAGCTCCGCGTTGACATTTCCGGGGCGGAAGGGCAAACTACCGCATTCGCTGTAACCGCGTGTTTCCGGGCCATGTCTAGCTTGAGCCAGCGCCCGGGAGCACGAACAGCGGGGATTTCAGGAATTAGTGGCCGTGCTCTTACAATTTTTGCCATGACCGAACAACGGGTCTCCTATACGTTGGATTCGACGCTGGAGACCGTCGACAGCGCCGAGCAGGCAGCCAGCCGGATTGCGACCGAAGCGGGCTTCGACGACGAAGAGGTCATGCGAATCGCCATGGCGGTTCGCGAGGCCGCGGTCAATGCGGTTCTCCATGGCAATGCTTATGATCCCGGAAAAAAAGTCAGTCTGGCTTTTGAGCAGACGGGCGGGACCCTGGTCATTACCATTCGGGACCAGGGCAAAGGTCTGGATCCAGACAAGATTCCCGACCCCCTGGCGCCGGAAAATCTTTTGAAAACGTCAGGCCGAGGCATTTTTCTCATACGTTCGTTCATGGACGAGGTGGTCATCAGCCCCTCCCAGACGGGCACCGAAATTAAACTTGTCAAACACGTCCACGGTCCAGCCGAGGGCGCTAAGGAGGCTTCCCAGTGAGCATGAAGACCAGTACACGCCAGGTGAACGGCGTCACCATCGTGGATTGCAGCGGGCGCATTACTCTCGGCGAAGGCAGCGTGATTTTGAAAGACGTAGTGCGCGAGCTGCTTTCCAAAGGGCAGAAGAAGATCCTGCTCAACCTCGGAGATGTGAACTACATTGACAGCTCAGGCATCGGCGAGTTGGTCAGCGCCTTCACCACCGTCCGCAACCAGCAAGGCGAACTCAAACTGCTGAACCTGACCAAGAAGGTCCACGACCTGCTGCAGATCACCAAGCTCTACACCGTCTTCGACGTGAAAGACGACGAAGCCGCCGCAGTCAAGTCGTTCACCTAAGCTTCCCTTCTAGTGATTCCTGGCAAGGGCCGGTATCTGTCCGGCCCGAAGCTATTTCTATTTCGGGAATTTTTCTGAATTCTTTTGACCGCGTTCGCCTGCCTGCGGTCTCTCAGCATTACAATCCGCAACACCTAATGCAGTGTCATCCTGAGCGTCGCTCCGATCCGCGCCAGCGCGGTGAGGACAAATCGAGGAACCGTGTGTTCCCCTCCCATTCTCCGCAAACCGCCCTCGTCAAATATCCGCTGTTGGCAGCCATCGTTCTATTGACAGCTGTCGCTTGGTCCGATTGCATCGCCGTGCCAGAGGCCAAAAAACATATCGGGGAGGTCAAGTGCGTCACTGGCGTAGTCGTACGGGTCAAGCAGGGGGCACGAGGCGTTCACTTCCTTGACTTTTGCGACGATTTTCGTCTGTGCCCGTTTACCGTCGTGATTTTTCCTGGCGACTTGAAAAGCGTTGGCGACGTGCGGCAACTCCAGGGCAGAATGGTCGAGATTCACGGACAGGTCAAAGAGTATGACGGGCGGGCAGAGATTGTTCTCGAAGAATACCGCCAGCTAAGCGGAGCCGGCGCCAGAATTCCGCCGCTACCCAAGAACTACGATGTAGAGAAGAAAGGCCGCTACAGCGCCGGCACCTTCAGTCATCCCAAAGCCAAACGAAAAACCACCAAACGACAAGCCGCGGAAGTGACCACGCAAGCGCCTGAAGATCCGGAGCAATAGTAGCGCCGGCGTCCTGTCGGCCCAAAAAGCGGGCAAAGCCCGCCAGTTTGGAGCCGGCGGCACGCCGGCCGCTACGCTCGAACTCGTTCCCGTCCCAGATATAGGGTTCGAACCTGCAACATCTTGCGTCTGCGGTTTATAGGCCTCCCGTAAACAGTTGCATTAAAATGGCTTGTCGTTGTGTGTGTTGGCATGAAACCTGCAACAGCTAGACTTCTCCCCCGCCAAATTTAAGCTGTTCCCCCCAAATCACTTGCAAAGCATCGTGCCTTGGGCGGTGGGGTTTGAACCGACACAGACTTCATAGGAGATGACTTTTCATGACCGAGGTCAGCGTGCCACAGAAGAACCCGACAGACGAACATCGCGAAAAATATTTCAGCTTTCAAATCAAAGGGTGGACAAACTTCGATCCCATGGCCAAGACCCTCGCCCGGGTTGCTGAAGGCATAGAAGAGGGTGGCGGATTCTTGACCCTGGTTGAGGTTTTGCACGTCGAGGATGATCTCGCCTCCATCGTCGATGAAGAAGTCAGGGAATGTTTTGCCAACATACTGGCAGCTAAGCGCCTGGTAAAGAATGTCCACGAACTCCCTAAGGAGTTGATCGACGAATTGCGATCAGCCTTGAAAAGCGAGCCGGAAGTTCCCAAGAAACCTCCCACTCTGGCCACGATTTCTTCAACCGCTACAGAATCGGGATCGAAAACTAAACGCTGGCCGTAACGATGGCGGTCGGGAACCACGGCTGAGTTTCTGTTAGTGAACAGACGTGTCTTTTTCGCAAGCTGCCTTTCGATCGCGGCTTGGTGGCTGACCTCCCCATATTGCTGTGTACGCAAAACCGCGGCGACGCCAGATCCTTTGGAGGCCTGCTGAGTACCGTCGTGTTGCCGGAATTCGACGACTCCTTCGACCGCGAGCTGGCGGAATGGTTCGCCATGCGTGAAGGATCCTGGTATGGAACTGCGGCTGAGCTCCTCGCCGCAGTGCTCACCAGTTCCGATACCGAAAACGTCATCTGGCCCCAGTCGGCGGGTGCGCTATACGCTTACCTGGAATCCCGCCGGCATACACTTCGTTCGCTGGGAGTTGACGTCCGCTTGCACCCGGGTCCTCCCCGAATGCTGTGGCTACGGCCCTCCATGTTTGGAGAGTCCGCCAAAAAACTGCCTTCCACTTCATCCAGTTTCCCTTCCCCTTCTGTCTCACCCATAGACTTGATTCAAAGGCTAGACGATCAGCAAGCCGCCCTCGCGGATTCGGGAGGGACAAAATCTTCTGCGGGCGAAACCCTCAAGCAGGATGTCTCCATGATCAGTCCCGATCCTGCCGCTCGTTTCGTAAGCGGCCGGTACGTCGAAAGAGATGGTTCTGGAGGCCGGATTTTTGATAACACCGGAGAGGCGCTGTTTGCTGTCGCCGAACTACGAGAACAGATCAGAGAGCAAAATCTTGACCTTAGGGCCGCGATGGAATTAGTAGTCAAACGAACTCAGGAAGTCACCCGGTGCTGCGGAACCGCGATCGGGCTGTTACAGCAGGGCACGGTTTTGTACCCGGTCCGAACCGGGGTAGGCGCGACCATGGCGAGCCTTGATCTACACGCCAAATTCTTTCAATCCTGTGTCCGCACCGGCGGAGCTTTGCAGTTGCGCGATGCACGAAGACATCCTCTCCTAGGCGCCCTGTGCCAGTCGGACGGGATTGGATCTTTAATTATCGTTCCGATATTCCACAATCGGAAAGTCGTCGGCGCTACAGAGTTCCTGTACGACGAAACACGGTCTTTCTCAACCGGTCAGGTGATGGACCTGGAACTGATCGCCGGCGTGGTCAGCCGGGTTCTGAGCGAAGCCGGCGACGACGAATTGAAACCGGAAGGCAAACGCGACAGCACAGCCAAGACACAAACGGATGATGACTCCAAGCCAACGATATCCGATATTCCCGAGTCAGGCCTCCCGGGCGCGCTGGCCCATCGCCTGGCTGCGGAACCAACCCGGCTGGGACGCGCACTGAAGAGAGTCTGGACTCAAATGGCACACGCCAGCCCGTTGGTGGAGGAGAACGTTACACCCATCACTGTCCAGCCGAAGAGTTCCGAAATCAAGACAGAAGCGGCTGGGACGGAACCTGTGCAGACAGAAGCTGAGTCGACCGCGCCGTCCGTCGAACCAATGCCTGACGCGACTGGAAAGCCACGCGACTGACACCGTTTAAAATCGTGGAGGCCCCGCTAGACCATGCCTTTACGCAGTTCCTCCAGCGGGTAGAACGTTCCACGCCACAGGATGCCACCGCGCCCCAGCGTCAAAAAAGTTGAACGCAGTAGAGTGTAGACAAACAAACCTGTGCTCAGCGGGTGCAGAAGGAAATAGTAAGGCGGAATATCCGACTTGCGCGACATGCCGACGTAGATCGCGAACATTGAAAACAGCGCGACCCCGTATCCCAGCTTCGCCCAGCCATGCGCCAGCCAGAGTCCCGCGAACGGCATGAGGTTCAGGAAAGCCAGCGCGAAGCAGGAGACGAGCGCGCGTGGCCACTGGAATGACATCAGGGCAAAAAAATTCTTGGTCAGATTGTCTACCACCCCGAACGCGCTTTTCGCCCAGCGAATGGAAATCAGATCGTCTCCGAAAACATTGCGTTGCGCGTAGCCGGCATTCTTCACGACCTTGCCCAGTTTCATGTCGTCCAGAACTTCAAATCGCAAAGCCTTGTAACTGCCAAGTGCGTCGTATACCGGGCGGCGAATCATATTGAAGGCGCCCACGCCCATATGATCTTTAGTGTTGGGATCGGCAACTTTCCAGGGACGATGTCCAAAGACGAAAAGAGTCTGGAAAAAAGCGATCATCATCTTCTCGCCCGGGTTCTTCATGATCATGCGCGGAAAGAGGACTACATGGTCGGCGTTCTCCGCCTCGGCGTAGCTCAATGCGCGGCGGAGCGTGTCCGGCTTGAAGAGGACGTCTGCGTCGGTGAAGAGCAACCAGTCGCCTGATGCAATATTGCCCGCGCTCCACATGGCGTGAGGCTTGCCCATCCAGCCGGCCGGAAGTTCGGTGATGTGAATCGCCTTGAGGCGGCCAACGGGCTTCGCCTGAGCAGCAATTTTCTCTATGACCGCACCCGTTCGATCTGTAGAACGATCGTCGACCGCGATCACTTCATAGTTGTCGTAGTCCAGAGCAAGCAGACGGGTAAGAGTCGCTTCGATATCGGACTCTTCATTGCAAGCCGGAACAATGATGCTTACGCGCGGATCGCCCGGCGGCTTACGGTCCCACTCGGAACGGGCGATGTCGGCGATTTTGGGAACGCCTATGGCCGCCTCAGCCAGACGCCAGAACCAGGCCAGGCCGAGGACGCATCCAGCAATCCAGTGGAAATAACTCATCCCGC
Source organism: Terriglobia bacterium (assembly GCA_963795245.1). Taxonomy (GTDB): domain Bacteria; phylum Acidobacteriota; class Terriglobia; order Terriglobales; family Acidobacteriaceae; genus JAIQFF01. The sequence continues at coordinate 1,244,649 of CAWCHA010000005.1, forward strand.
CGAAGCTCCGGCTGTGCCGGGATTGGGTTGGGTTCGAACCGTGGGAGCAAATCGCATACCGTAAAACAGTATGGCAGAAGAAACCGCCATCGCAATCACGGGAAGGATGAAAGCAGTCTGGAGCGAATGCTTGTCAGCCACATATCCCATGAGCGTTGGTGAAGGAACGTCGCCGAGAAGATGGAACAAAAAAATGTTGACCGCAATGGCCGTCGCACGGATGTGAGGACCAACTGAGTTCACGAGTGCCGTGTTCAGCGGCGAGGTGTTTAACAGAAGCAGAAACGCTGCCACTGCGATGGCGGGCACCATCCATGGCCCCTGGTTGAACAAAGCGAAGAACATCACCGGCACGCCCAACCCCATGCTCACCGCGGAGACGAAATAATAGGAACCTTTCATCCGCGGCAACAACTTGTCACCGAGCCAGCCTCCGGCCAAAGATGCGAGAATGCCATCGACAACTACGATCTTGCCAAACAGCAGGTTGGCGGCTTCCAGGCTGTAGCCCCGCGCGCGTGAAAGAAACGTCGGCATCCACACCTGGATTCCGCCCAGGGAAAACGTTCCGGCTGCCATACCAAGCGTCACCATCCAGAAAGCAGGATTGCGCGCCAGGCCTCGAAGCGTGCCGCGCTCCGCCGTTTCCTTTTGACTGTCGAACTGCCCTCGAGGCGGCTCAGGAAGGAAATAAACTGCGAGAGCCAGCAGGAAACCCGGGAAGGCTGCAATGTAAAAAGGAAATCGCCATCCGTGCGTCGGCCCCAGCCAACCTCCCAATAGATAACCTGCCGCTGTTCCACACGGAATGGCCAAATAGAAAATTCCAAAAATGCGGCCGCGCTTGTTTTCTGGAAAAAGATCGGCGACGAACGTCGGTGCAATGGTCACGAACGTCGCCTCACCGACGCCGACCAAAGTGTGCCGCAGCAGCAACTCTCCGTAGGTGTGGGTGACCGCTGTCATCAGGGTGAGACCGCTCCAGAAAACCGCTCCCAGGATGATGATCAGCTTGCGCGAATAGCGGTCCGCCAGGGGGCCGACAAAAGGCGCAGCGATCATATAAAACGCAAGAAACGCGCTGGTGAGATATCCCACTTGCGCGTTGGTCAGCCGAAATTCGGTCTGCACCAGAGGCTGCACCGCGAACAGCACGGAGCGGTCAATGTAATTGAGAAAGTTCAGCGTGGTCAGCAGGACCAGCGCGGTCCAGGGATAGAGTTTGCGTTGGGTCACTTGGGGAGGAAATATAACACGCATGCTTCACTGTCATCCTGAGGAAGTGGAGTTCTTCGCAAAGCGAAGAAACTCCCGACGAAGGACCTGCGCATCGCCGAACATGCCAGCGTTTGAGCTGTCTTGAGAACGCAATGCCAGCGAGGAATACACAGGTCCTTGGCTTGCTTTGGTCCTGCTACGCAGGACGAAAGACTGCGCGCTCAGGATGACAATTTCTTCTTCGTTGGTCGGGGCCAGCGCGCTATCACGACGGTTGAGATCCCGCCGCGGGGACGGAAATCCCCCTTCACTTCCACCCATACGGGTTTCGCCCAGCGCGCTACATCTTCCAGAACTCGGTTGACGATGTTCTCCTGAAAGATTCCCAGGTTGCGATAACTTTGCAGATATTCTTTCAGCGATTTCAATTCCAGGCAGAGCTTATCGGGCATATAGCGAATGGTGATGGTGCCGAAATCCGGCAGACTGGTCTTCGGACAGATCGAGGTAAATTCAGGGTCGTCGATCACGATCTCGTAACCGGGAAACTGATTCGGCCAGGTTTCGATGGCGGGAAATTTGTGGTCAAGGCCAGCCTCAGCATGGGCCTCGGTGTAACGTGATTTCGACATAATCAGTATTCTACCCGTGACAATGGTAGCGCCGGCGTCCCGTCGGCTGTCCGGAGGGCATCCTGCCCTCATCTTTGCCGGTGCCATTCCATGAGTTCGACGGGCCTTGACCGCCCATCGGGCCGGCGGGACGCCGGCGCTACCAAACCCGCTTCCTTCCTCACTATCGTGCATCTAACATCTTCAGGTAGTTAAGGTTCGACTCAGGCGTGCGGTGTTACATTATCTAGCGGCAATATGGCGGCAACTATAAACAACGACGGGTTTTTCCGCCGGCATCGCTGGATGGTGTGGGCGGCGGCCATTGCTTTAGCTGTGCTTCTGCTGGCTTCGTTCATGTCGCGGGATGAAGTGATTCCAGTCCGCGCCGCGACAGTTGAGCGTAGCAGCATCCGCAGCGTGATTTCTACCAACGGTAAAGTCGAACCGGTGCAGAGTTTTGAGGCCCATGCTCCAGTCGGCACGACGGTAAGGAAGCTGTTGGTCAAAGAAGGCGATCGGGTGAAGAAGGGCCAACTTCTCGCCCAACTCGACGACGCCGATGCCAGCAGCCAGGCCGCACGGGCGCTGGCTCAGGTGCGGGCGGCACAAGCCGATGCCAGCGCGCTCCAGAGTGGCGGCAATCGCGAAGAAGTTTTAACGCTCTCATCTCAACTGGTAAAAGCGGAAAACGTTCGCGACACCGCACAACGCAACGTCGATGCCTTGAAACGTTTGCAGCAGCAAGGCGCGGCGTCTCCTGGTGAAGTCAAACAGGCCGAAGATCAATTCGCAGCCGCGGATGCGGACCTGAAGCTCATTCAGCAAAAACAGAAAGACCGTTATTCGCAACCCGAGATTGCGAAAGTGGATGCGCAAAAGAGCGAAGCGCAAAGCGCGTACGCGGCCGCGGAAAATATTCTCAAGCAGCTGAATATTCGCGCTCCGTTTGACGGCATCGTTTATTCCCTGCCGGTTCATCAGGGCGCGTATGTCAATCCCGGTGATTTGGTTCTTCAGGAAGCCGATCTTTCAAAGGTCCTGGTGCGCGCCTACGTGGACGAACCTGACGTGGGCCGCCTTGCTCCCGGACAGAAAATCGACCTTACCTGGGACGCGATGCCCGGACGGACCTGGCAAGGGGCGGTCAGCAGTATCCCCTCGACGGTCAAGCTGCTGGGCACACGGAACGTCGGCGAAACCACATGCATCGTCGATAACCAGGACCTCAAGCTTCTGCCCAACATCAACGTCGGAGTCACGATCGTGACCGCCGAACATCCGAACTCGCTTACCATGCCGCGTGAAGCGGTCCGCCTGGATGACGGCAAGACATTCGTCTATGAAATCGTGAACAACGAATTGAAACGCCGGGACGTTCAAACCGCCATTTCGAACCTGACTCAGGTAGAAATCGCCAGCGGAGTCGCGGACAAAGCGCAGTTGGCCCTGGCTTCGACCAATTCCAAAGCATTGCGCGAAGGCGCGGCGGTAAAGGTTGTTCGCTGAACTGGTTCAGAGAACATGATTCGGGAAATATGAAACTACGAACCATCATCCTGGCTTTGGCTGTGTCGTCTGTCGCCGCACTGGCGGCCGCGGACGATTCTGCGCCGGCCTTGCTGGCGGCCGGGCGCGCAGACGACGCCATCAGCAGTCTGCACTCCAAAATCAACGCTTCGCCGAACGACGCCGAATCGTACAACCTGCTCTGCCGCGCCTACTTTTCAATGGGCGACTGGGACGGCGGGATTTCAGCATGTGAAAAAGCAGTTGCGCTCGATCCCAACAACAGCCGCTATCACATGTGGCTGGGACGCATCTACGGTGAAAAAGCCGACGCGTCGAATTTCATGAGTGCGGCGTCCCTGGCGGGTAAGGTGCGAAACGAATTCGAGGCCGCGGTCAGGCTGGACCCGAATAATGTAGAGGCTCGCAGCGACCTCGGCGAATTCTATCTGGAAGCCCCCGGAATCGTCGGCGGCGGACGCGATAAGGCCGAAGCCCAGGCCCAGACACTGGCCGCGCTTGATCCCGCAAAAGCCGATTACATCAAGGGCCGGCTGGCGGAAAAAAAGAAAGACTTTGCCGTTGCCGAAAAGGAATACCGAGCCGCCATCGAAGCTAGTCACGGCAGCGCTTTGACCTGGTTCAATCTGGCGTTGTTTTTCCGCCACCAGCAGCGCTGGAACGAAATGGAAGATGCGATTCAGCACGCCGTGTCGGCGCAGGTGGACCGTCCGGAAATCATCATGGAGTCGGGGGAAGTTTTGCTACGCAGCGGACGCAACTTCCCTGCTGCCGTGCAATATCTTCGCCGTTACCTGGCGCTGAATTCCAAGGTCGAGGAAGCTCCAGCTTTCAAGGCGCATTACCTGCTGGGCACCGCACTCGAAAAGCAGGGCGACAAGCAGGGAGCCGCGCAGGAGTATCGCGCCGCGCTTTCCCTGGCCAAAAATTTCTCGCGCGCCCAGGAAGCCCTGGACCGGCTCAACCGTTGAAAAAAGAAATCCACGTTGGCCCGGACGCCCTCGTCCGGGCAGGCGAGCAAGGCTCACCAACGTTTGTGTGTTCGACCCAAAAAGCTCCGCCGGGCGTTGCCCGGCCGGGCGGGTGAAGGCACCCGCCCCTACGCAAAAGATTCTTCTGCCCAAAGAAATCTCATAAGAAGGTGAAGAGATGAACTCTGCTCCTCGCTGTGTTCTGCGCATTTGTTCCCTTTTGATTATTTCGGTGCTGCCCTGGCCCGCACTGTCGGCCGAACCTCTGCCGCTTAAGCGTGCGGTCGAACTGGCCCTTTCGCACAGCACGACGGCGGCCTCCGCCAACGCGGATCAGCAGCGCGTGTTTGCCTCCTACCGCGAGGCGCGGAGTCAATACATTCCGCAACTTGTGCTGGGATCGGGGCTGGGGAAATCCTGGGGATATCCGCTGAGCCTGGAAGGCTCGGCTCCTTCTATCGTCAACGTCAACACTCAGTCGGCTCTCTACAATCCGTCCCTGCGCGACTTTGTGCGCGCGGCCAGGACGGATTGGAACGCCTCCACCCTGCAAAACAAAGACCAGCGTAATCAGGTCATCCAGGACACCGTGCTCAGCTATGCGGAGCTGGGCAAGTGGGAAGCATTGGTGGGACATTTGCAGGAAGAGCACGAGACGGCGATCCAGACCGAGCAACTGGTGGGGCAGCGTATCAAGGAAGGTGTGGACAGTCCGCAGATGCAGAACAAATCGCATCTCGTCACCGCACGTCTGCGTTTGCGTCTGGCTGAAGCCAAGGGGGCAATTGACGTTATCCGCAACCGGCTGGCCCATCTGACCGGATTGCCCGCAGCGAGCATCGAGACCGAATCTGAATCTGTGCCGTCATTGCCGGAAGTAAAACAGGAGGACGACCTCGCCGGTAAAGCATCCGAAGCCAGTCCCGGAGTGCAGGCGGCCGACAGCCGGGCTGCGGCCGAAAGTCTGCGGGCCCGCGGAGAGCATCGCGCGGCGCTGCCGTCGGTAGACTTCGCGGCCCAGTACGGCCTGCTCGCCGCCTACAACAACTATCAGGACTTCTTCCAGCCGGGCAGTTTTCAGCGGCACAATGCCACGCTCGGACTGGTCATAAAATTTCCCATCTTCAGTGCGACGCAACGGGCCCGTGCCGATGCCGCCGACGCCCTGGCCCTCAAAGCGAAAAAAGATGCCGAGACTGCCAAGAACCAGGTTTCGGAAGAGACCTTGAGGCTGCAGCGCTCGGTCGAACAGATGGCTGCGGCCAAGGAAGTGGCGGACCTGGAGTATCAGGTCGCGCAATCGAATCTGGAGTCGATGAAGGTGCGACTGGATACGGGAAGCGTCGCGTGGCACGACGTCCAGGACGCGCGCGAGCAACTCAATGAGCGTTACAATACTTTACAGGACGCAAATTTTGAACTGGAACGAGCCCAGATCACGCTCTTGCGAGCCACCGGCGAACTGGAAAACTGGGTGGGTGCTGGTAGGTGAAATTGACCATGTGGGGACGACCGCCTCGGTTGTCCTGGCAGAGCAAAGCTCTGCTGTTTTCGCCAAGGCAAGGACTCGTCGAGCTTCACTCGACCAGACAACCGAGGGCGGTTGTCTCCACATGGTCATCTATGTACCTGGAACATACCTAGATTCCGGGTAAAATTCGGCTCAAAATGTTAATATAAGTGACTGACTATTATGCCTTTAAAAACACTTTTCCTGAATCCGCCATCCTTTGAGAACTTCGACGGGGGCGCTGGATCACGGTGGCCCGCTACCCGTGAAATTGAGTCGTATTGGTATCCTGTCTGGCTGGCTTATCCGGCCGGTATGTTGGAAGGGTCGCGCCTGGTGGACGCCCCGTCCCACCATATTTCGGCGGAAGAGACTATCCGGATCAGCAAGGATTACGAATTTCTGGTTCTTTACACCAGCACCCCCGGCTTCCCTGGGGACATCGGTCTGGCGCAAGCTATCAAGACCGCCAATCCTGGTATCAAGATTGCTTTTGTGGGTCCACACGTCACCGTTCTGCCGGAGCGGACTCTGAAAGACTGCCCTTCCATCGACTTCATCTGTCGTAAAGAGTTCGATTACTCAGTGGTGGAATTCGCGCAGGGTAAACCGCTTGAGGAGATTCTTGGGATTTCCTATCGCAAGGATGGCGTGGTTGTCCACAATCCTGACCGGCCCCAGATTCAGGACCTGGATGCCCTTCCGCACGTCACCGACATTTACCATCGCGATCTGGATCCGCGACGCTACACCGTTCCATTTCTGCTCCATCCGTATGTCTCGCTCTATTCCACGCGAGGCTGCCCGGCGCAGTGTACTTTCTGCCTGTGGCCGCAGACCACCAGCGGTCATGCCTGGCGCAAGCGCTCCACCGACGACGTGGCCCGCGAAATGGCCAAAGCGAAAGCGTATTGGCCGTGGGTAAAGGAATTCTTTTTTGACGATGACACGTTCAACATTCAGAAAGCGCGTACGGTCGAGCTTTGCGCCAAGCTGAAGCCCTTGAACATGACCTGGTCATGCACCTCCCGCGTCACTACCGATTACGAAACGCTGAAGGCCATGAAGGAAGCCGGTTGCCGCCTGCTGATCGTGGGCTACGAATCAGGCGACCAGCAGATTCTGAAGAACATCAAGAAAGGCGCCACCCTCGAACGTGCGCGCCAGTTCACCAAGGATTGCCACAAGCTCGGACTGGTGGTTCACGGCGACTTTATTCTCGGCCTGCCGGGCGAGAGCCGAGAAACCATCAACAACACGATTGCGTTTGCCAAGGAACTGGACGTCGAAACGATCCAGGTTTCGGTGGCGCACGCTTATCCAGGCACCGAGCTTTACGATTACGCCATGAAGAACGGCTTCATGGTGGCGGACTCCAAGATGGTGGACGAAGGCGGCCACCAGATGGCTCAGATCCAGTATCCGGGGCTGCCAGCCGACGAAATCATGGAATCGGTGCACCGCTTCTATGACGAATACTACTTCCGGCCCAAGGCGATCTATCGCATCCTGAAAAAGGCTGCGCTCAACAGCGGGGAGCGCGTCCGCCTTTACAAAGACGCAAAGAGCTTCCTGAAACTGCGCGCCTCGCGGAACAAATGGGTCAAAGACAAGCGCCAGGGCGACTCCGCGACCGTGGCCGAACCCGTGAAGGCCTGAAGAAAGACCGTGTGACGTTTCGCAAGTATCTGGTGCTGGCCGGGGTAACACTGTTCGCGGCGATAGGAGACACTTTCCTCTCCCGCGGAATGAAGCAGGTCGGCAATATCTCACTGCATAGCCTTCCGAATATTTTTTTTACTCTTCTGAATCCCTGGGTCGCCCTGGGGATTTTCTTTTTGCTCGGCTTCTTCGCCTCGTACATGACCGCCCTTTCCTGGGCTGATCTCACTTACGTGCTGCCGGCAACTTCCCTGGGATACGTACTGCTCGCCGTAATCGCCAAATTCTTTCTGCACGAACAGGTCACCACCACGCGCTGGGTGGGAATTGCTCTCATCTCGGCTGGTGTCGGCTGTGTCACCCAGGGCCCCGCCCTGACTCGACATCCGTCTCACGACGTTCAGCACGAAGAAGCTTCCGAACCCGTTGGCACGAGGGCACAGTCATGAAGCACGCCTACACCTGGGGCGCGATCATGGCGGTCGTTCTGGCTTCAACCACCGGAGATGTACTGCTCTCGCGAGCGATGAAGAAAGTTGGGGACGTAGGGCAACTCTGGCGCAGCGCCGGATTACTGGCTGTGGTGGGCCGAATCCTGCGGCGTCCCAGTTTTATACTGGGCATTGTGATGATGGCGGTCGCGTTCTTCAGTCTGCTGTTTGCCTTATCCTGGGCCGATGTAAGTCTGGTAGCCCCCGCCTCCGCTTCCCTGACATTTATAGGCAACGCGGTCGCCGCGAAGATATTCCTCCACGAGCGCGTCGACCACCGGCGATGGATAGCGGCCCTGCTGGTCGCCGGCGGCGTTGTATTGCTGGCTGGATAATTTTTCAATTCTTCCAACCCTCATTACCTAAGTCCCATTACAAAGGTGACCTTCTCGTAACGTCCCAGACGTGGAGAATAGACGGATACAGCCGGCGTCAAAGCATTGATAACAGGGCTGCTCTGCTAAACCGCCGCGACGCGGTAAGAGCTTTCCAATCCATTTGTTGCAACCTTCAAGACGGTTACAACAATCCTAAGTAAGGATTTCCCCTGGCCGGGAACCTGAAGACTGCAAGGAGACGGTTTGTTGTTTCCAAATTCATTTTCGCAGTCGTCGCCAGTCTTCGGTTCTTTGCACCGAATCCGGGACTGCGCCATTTCTTCTTTCGTATTCCTAATGCTTCTGGTGAGCCTGGGCAGTCCCCTGGCGGTCGCCGACGTGGGCGTCGTTCTCAATGAGTCGCTGGATACCAGCGTGGCGCGAATCACCGGTTCGGGGCACAGCGCTGTGTACTTTTCGCGCATTTGCCCAGCGTCGCCGGTAAAGCTGCGCCTCTGCCAGCCTGGTGAACAGGGCTCGGTCATGAGCAACTACACCACACTGGGTGAAGACCAGCCTTTCGAATGGAACATCGTGCCCCTGAGCATCTACCTGTACGGGGTCGAGAATCCGCACTACCGGCCGATCGTGGGATCGCAGAAAATCAAGCGTGTTCTCGAAGAACGTTACCGCGAGATCCATCTCTCCGACCTCTGCGTCAGCGAATCCTGCCAAACCAGCAACAAGGCGGAGTGGCGCGAAATGGTGGGCGCTACGCTTTCGCGGAGCATGTACATCTTCGTCGTGGGAACCACGGTCGAGCAGGACCTTGCACTCATCAAACAGTTCAATTCCCTGCCCAACGAAAACCACTTTAACGGCATGACCCGCAACTGCGCCGACTTCACCCGGCGCGTGGTCAACACCTATTTTCCGAATGCCACAGGACCGGATTACGTTAACGACTTTCTGATGACCAGTCCGAAAGCCATTGCGCGTTCCTTTACGCGATACGCGCACCGCCATCCCGATGCAGGGTTTCGAGTGCTCCACTTTGCCCAGGTCCCCGGCACCATCAAACGCAGCACGGAATGCCGCGGAGGAACCGAACAGCTGGTACGATCTAAAAAACTGCTGGTTCCGATGGTGATTTTTGCCAGCCACGCGTTACCGTTCGTCGCGACCTCCTACCTTTTGACCGGACGCTTCAATCCGCAGCGTGAACTGGAAGAGCATCCCACTCTTGAGGCCACGCAAACCGACTATCAGATCAAGCTGGCAAAAGCCGAGAACGATGAAAGCCGGGTCGACGCACTCGAGTCCCGCAAGAATCGACAGCGCGATCATGTGGTCGGCACGGCGAAAGAATGGAAGCAGTATCGCGAGTCTTTTGCCTCGATAGTGGCCGACGCCAGCGCGGAGCCAAGCCTGCCGGGAAGCGGGCCTTTGACCATGGACGGTTCCATGAAGAAGTTCTTCCACCGTCTGGATGATGCCGGCACTCCCGTGACAGACCGCAACGGCGCCCTCTGGATGGAGTTCTCAGACGGAGACGAGTCCTCGAGAATAGGATTGAGCGCAAATAACGTATTCAGCTCTGGTACCGATACCGAACTTGCCTACCAGTTGATCGTCGCGCGGGTGGGGCACGTGCTGAAAAGTCCCAAGCACAGCCGCGAGAGTATGGTGGAATTCAGGAAAGACTGGAACCTGATGCAGTCGGCTCGCGCCGACCGCGCCGGCGCAGTGGCAAAGGCGTCCGCACCAAGTAGTCGGGGAAATAGCATTCTCGCCGGCAACGAGTAACCGGAGCAGCACCCGAGAACTGAGAACCGCGAACTGACAACGAGAAACCGATTTTATTCCTGACCTTGGCTTGTTCCGCAAAGATGTTCCCCGGCACACCTCCCTGAAGAATTGTTAAGTCTTTCCAGATTTCGTCAGCAGAAGCAACCGTAACCGCGCAAGTTTGTGCTCATTTAGCGCAATTCTATTCCACCCCAAAACTCCGTTTGCGCGAACTTCGGCCCCCCTGTGAGGTGTCTTTCTTGCTATGATTCCCTCGTTACCATGCGCGGTACGCGTATTCTCGTCCGGCTTGTCCTCCTCGCCGTCTCGCTGCAGCCGGCGCTGCACGCGGAGTCCGCAGGTCCAATCGTTCCGGCAAAAGTTCATGTTGCCCCGCCTGCCATGGTCATTGGCTTTCTCGGAGGCTTCGTCAAGCACGATGCCCGCGCCCACAGTACGGTGCAGGTCGTGGAGCATCTGCGCAACTCGCATCGCGAAGGCGTGTATGTACAAAGCTTCGCGAACCGCCAGCGAAACCAGGCTTACGAAGAAATTCGACGGCACCTCGACGAAGACAATGACGGAACCCTTTCGGCTCAGGAAAAACAGAATGCTCGCATCGTCATCTTCGGACATAGCTGGGGCGCATCTGAGACCGTAGCGTTGGCTCGGCAACTGGAGCGGGAAGGCATTCCCGTGATGTTAACCATTCAGGTAGATAGCGTTGCCAAGCTGGGACAGAATGACTCGGTGATTCCCTCCAACGTAGGGCAAGCCATCAATTTTTACCAGCCCCACGGAATCGTGCACGGCCGTACCAAGATTCACGCGGCGGATCCGGCGCGAACCGAAATTCTGGGGAACTTTCGCTATGACTACAAAGCCCGGCCGGTCCGTTGCGAAGGTTATCCCTGGTTCGACAACATTCTGGTAAAAGCACACACGGAAATTGAGTGCGATCCGCAAGTGTGGAATCAGGTGGAATCGTTGATTTATCAGAAATTGTTGCCCGAAACCCGCAACACGGCAGCCGCCCGATAATCCTGTTCGCCTGCCACAATTTCAGCCGCGAAGCAGCGTCAGAATAACGGTCATAGCGCCAGGCGTGGGTAGGCGCCAGGTTCGGCAGAACTCGGGGAAGGACGAAAGAGACGGGCGTGTTTTCCGACACGGCCCATTTCACGCGAGTCACAACCTGGGACCGGCGAAACGCGCTCAACCGCAAAACCCGCGATAGCGCGGCGATAAGAACCTTTCTTTCGCCTCTTCGGGGCTCGATCCCCGTTCCATCCTACCCACGGCTTACGCCGTCGGCTTTAATCTTGCGCCGCTTCGCGCCTGGCACTCGCGTCGCTGGCGTCGCGCAAGCCGGTCATCCGAACAAACGCATGAATCCGGACGCATGAAGGTCGGGCACGAGAAACGCGGCGTTGCGCCGTCCTGCCACCCGAGCTACGCACTGGGCGGCGGCGTAGCCGCTGCGGACCGCGCCTTCCATCGTGGCCGGCCATCCTGTAGCCGTCCAGTCTCCCGCTAAAAAGATGCGTGGCCACACCGTTTCCGGTCGCGGCCGGAACGATTCGATGCCAGGCCGGGGCGAATAGGTCGCGTGCACTTCCTTGATCACCGTGGCTTTCACCAGATTGGCTTCGCGAGCGCCGGGAAAAAATTCACGCAATTCCGCCAGCGCCAGATCGATAATCTCCTGCCGCGATTTCTCCACCAGCGTTTTCGATGAGCTGACCACCAGTTCCACATAACTGTTGTTCCCTGCCGGATGGTCGCCGCCGGCTGCGCCTGCCGCTCGTCCGTTCAGCAATTTTGATTTGTGAAACATCCACTGGATGGTGCGATCCAGCAACACTGCATGGTCGAGATCGGTAATCTCGCGATCGAACCACAGATGGATGCCCGTAATCGGCGAAGTCTCAAAGCGGCTGAGAATCTGGCGCAACGGCTCGGCCGCCGTTGTATCGGGGAGCATACGTGACAGCACGTCGAACGGCACGGCAGAAATTACGAAATCAAAACTCTCTTCGCCACCGGGCAGAAGCAGCTTCACATCCGCGAACTCGGCCCGAAAAGATTCCGCGCTGCTTCGCAAACGTACTTCGCCTCCCCGTGCGGTGATGTAGTCGCCGGCGCGGTTGTAAAGTTCCGTGAGCGGAACGGTGGGGATTCCCATGCGTCCTGCCGCACGCGATTTCAGAAACGATTCACGCACCACCTGCGCGGCATAGGGTACGGAGATGCGATCGATTTCTTCATTCAGCGCGCTGACCAGAACCGTCTTCCAGAAGCGATCGATGGCGCGCTCTGTCTGTCCGTGGCGCTTCAGCCATTGCAGGAACGATTCTCCGGTATCGTGAGGCGCAATCGGCGTCAAGGCCGCCAGACCAGCGGCCACGGAGAGTTTGTCAGACAGGTTCAGGCAGGAGGCCCGCAGAAATGACGGCGCGGTATGCAGCGGAGCGGGCAGCGAAGTCGGCTCGATCACGGAGGCACGTCCGCCGGGCTCGAGAAATGTCATCCGCTCATACCAGCGAATTTTGTCTTCTACTCCGATACGGTGATAGAACTCGAGTAGGTTGGTGCAGCAGCCCAGCAGAACGTGCTGGCAATTGTCGACCACTTCGCCAGTGCCGGGATGCTGATAAGAAGACGCACGGCCGCCGAGATAAGGACGCCGCTCAAACAGCGTCACGCGAAAACCGCTCTCCGCCAGTGCGCTTCCGGCGGCCAGCCCCGCAAGTCCGCCCCCGATGACTCCAACTTTTGGAGATTGTGTGAAGCGCTCCGTCATCACGCCAGGCGTTTCACCAATCCCTTTCCCAGGATGGTGACTTTCTCTCGCACCGTCAGGCTGATCTTGCGGCCGAAGACATCGTACTTGCGGTCCGAAATTTTCTCCAGCAGACGCCGGTAAATCGTGACCAGAACCCACAGCGCAGGCTGGCTGTCTTCGTCAATCAGATGGAGCAATTCACGGGCGGAGCCGTAGTATTCGCGGGCGCGGTCGGCTTCGGCCGCCAGCAGCCAGCGCAGCCGCTCGGGAATTTGCCGCTGCCTGAACTCTTCGGGCGCAATCTCGAAGCGGGCGAGATCTTCCGCCGGCAGATAGATTCTGCCCATGGCGGCATCTTCCTGAATATCGCGGATGATGTTGGTAAGCTGAAAAGCCAGGCCAAGATTCTCCGCCAGCGCTTCTGCCGCGGGGTCGCGATATCCGAAGATGCGGATACAGACCAGTCCCACCACCGAAGCCACACGGTAGCAATACAAACGCAAATCCGCGAAGGTTTGATAGAGGACCTGAAGTTCTGCCGGGGCCGCCTCGCCATCCTGAATATCCATGCCCGTGCCGAAAGCCAGCTGGTCGAGTAATTCCACCGGAATCTTGAACCGCCGCTGCGTGTCGGTCAAAGCCAGCAGGACAGGATCATCGGTGGGATGTCCTGCTTCGGCCCGGTGAAAGGCATCCAGCCAGGCTTCGAGTCTTTGCCGCCGCTCGTAGGCGGGCAGCTTGGTGTCATCGGCAATATCATCGCAGCGCCGCATATAGGCATAAACCGCGCACAGCGCCTGGCGCTTGGCTTCCGGCAGAACCAGAAAGGCATAATAAAAGTTTTTGGCCTCCGCCCGCGTAATGCTGCGGCACACGGAATAGGCGACCGCCACCTGCGACGGCGTCGGCGAGAACGGCGTAGGCACTTGTTGCACGGCCGCGCTCATACCCGGTCACTCCGCTCCAGGTCGCCCCGTCGTTCCCCGCTTCGTTCACCCTGCTTACCACGAAGCTTGCCTAGCGCTGCACGGGCCACCAGAGCCAGTTTTCGGGTTCTGGAGATGGCTGGACGATGACCCAGCACCGCATATCCCTGGCGCTCGATGGCATTCAGGATTTCCTGTCCGCCGCGGCTAAATAACTCGAGATCTACTGCCAGTTCGCGATTCACCCGCGCAACCAGGGGCAGACCCAGCTCGAACCACTCGCGGGCCCGTCCCACTTCGAAGCGCATCATTTCGCAGAATGCCGGCGAGTTGCGCGCGCTCGAAATTTCAGATTCAGCAACCTGGTAACGGCGCAGGTCTTCCATAGGAAGATAAATGCGTCCCTTGTTGGAGTCGTCGCTCACGTCCTGCCAGAAATTTGCCAGTTGCAACGCCGTACAGGTGAAATCGGAAAGAGCCTGGCGATCCGGATCGCGATACCCGCAAAGATACAAAACGAGATGCCCCACGGGATTCGCGGAGTAGCGGCAGTAACCAAGCAATTCCTCGAAGGTGTCGTAGCGGGTAATAATCTGGTCCTGCCGAAAGGCTTTCAGCAGGTCATCGAAAGGCTGCTTCGGGATATCGAATTTGTTCACCGTCTCCTGCAGCGCGACAAACACGGGATGCCGCGGAGCACCGGCATAACAGGCATCGAGCTCGGCCTGCCACTGGTCGAGCATCACAAGCGACGCTCGTGGGTCGCCGACTTCATCGCCGAGATCGTCTGAAATCCGGCAGTAAGCGTAGATATTGAAAAAATGCTGGCGTAAACCTTCCGGCAAAAACCATGTAGCGACGGAAAAATTCTCGTAGTGACTGCGGGCCAGGCGGCGGCAGTACTCCTGCGCTTCCGTCTGCGAAGGAGCGTGTTCGGGGATGGCGTATTCGGGCGGAAGTTTATCCCAGCCCAGGGGAATGCGCGCGATGCGGGAGTCGTTGCTGGCGATGGATGACATAGTCAGTTTCGTCCCCCGAGAATTTTAAAATGCTGATCGTTAAAGTTAAGAACGCAGGGCGGCCCTGTAAAAATACCCGCTAGAGATGCAACCGGCTTCGTCCTTAACGTTTAAGTCCACCGACTCAGTGACCGGGAATGATTGCCGTTTTGATATCACCGTTGCGGTTCAGCATGTGGCGGAGAACCTGCTGCAGCCGCGAAAGTGGAGCTTCTCCGGTGATGTAGTCCGTCGAGCGAATCTTCTTTTCCGCGATCAGAGCGAACGCCTTGCGCACCGTCTCCGGAGTGTGATGGAAGGTGGCCTTCAGCGTGACTTCCGAATAGTGCAGGCGGTTGGTGTCCATCTGCACCTTGGTGCCGCTGGCACATCCGCCAAAAAAGTTGACAGTCCCACCTTTGCGCACCATGTCGATGGCCCACTCCCAGGCTTCGGGACGGCCCACGGCTTCGACAACCACGTCGCTGCCGCGTTTTTCCGGCGAGATCTGGCGAACTGCTTCCACCGCGTCTTTTACTTTCGTGATCTGCACCACTTCGTGCGCGCCCATCCGCTTGGCCGCTGTCACTTGCGAATCGCGCTTCACCACAGAAATGACATTGCACCCGGTGGCTTTGGCCACTTGCACAAACATGAGGCCGATGGGACCACCGCCGATGACGGTGACGGTATCGCCGATTTCAACTCCGGTCTCGTGCAATCCACGCAGTACGCAGGCCAGAGGCTCGACCATCGCAGCCTCTTCGTAGGTCACGTCGGCGGGGACGGCCAGCATGTTGGTTTCAACGATGCGGCGCGGAATGCGAATATATTCGGCGTAAGCGCCATTATTGAACAACAGGTCTTCGCAGAGATTTTCCTGGTGTTTCGAGCAGTAGAAGCACATCTGGCAGGGCGCCGAGTTCAGCGCCACCACCCGCATGCCTTTTTTGAAGCCGCGCACGCCGTGCCCGACCTCTTCGATGACTCCGGCCAGTTCATGTCCAAAGAGCGCCGGTGGAACGATCATGCGTGCGTGGTAACCGCGCTGGTAAACCTTCAGGTCCGTACCGCAAGTCAGAGCGACCTGCACTTTGACCAGTACTTCGCCATCGCCAACTCGCGGGATGGGCACTCGTTCAATCTTTACGTCCTCTTTGCCATAGAGGACGGCTGCTGTCATCTTTCCGTTCACGCTCGAATTCCTTCCCACGAGCTGCCCGGTTGAATCGCTATCTTCATAGACTCGGGTTGGGGATGGGCAGCCAGGTTCAGGGCCTCGACGCTGCTCGATAAAGAGAATCGATGACTGATTAACCGTTCGAGATCCATTTCACGGCTCATCACAAATTGCACCGATGCCTCTTGCAGATCGACCGAAGCGCTATACGACCCCAACAGCGTTTTTTCCTCCACACAAACCGCACCGGGATCGAATGTGGCTTCCCCGTGCACGGTCTGCGCGAACAGCAAAACCCGGCCTCCAGGACGTACCGCATCCATCGCAGTCCGGATCAGACTATTACCACCGACCGCCAGGATGGCTGCATCTGCACCACGTCCTTCGGTCATCCCTCGCACCGCCTTAACGACATCGGTACGTGAGGCATCCATGCTGTTCCCCAAGCCGTAACTTGTAGATATTATAAGCCTTTGTGGGTATAAATCGGAAGTGACTACCGTGGAGCCTGCCCGTTTGGCCAATACACTCAGTATGATACCGATAGGACCCTGACCTATCACTACAATCGTCTCTCCGGCTTGCAGCTGAAGTCTTTCGATTCCCTTCATGCAGGTATTCACGGGCTCGACAAAACACGCTTGCTCGTAGGAAACATCTTTCGGGATTCGCACCGTGCCTCGCTGCGTGATCCATTCCTTCACGCAAACATATTCAGCAAAGCCGCCGCCTGAAGGTTCGAAGCCGGCGGTGCATCCTACTTTTTTATAAGTCTCGCACTGCGCGAAGGTCTTGTGATGGCAGTAGTAGCATTCACCGCAAGGAATGTGATGGAAGACGACGACTCTGTCTCCAGGCCGAAAGTCGCGCACGCCTGCGCCCACAGCGGCGACCATGCCGGCCGTCTCATGTCCGAAAATGCGGGGCGCGGAGTGCGAGCCGGTGGCGATTTTCTTCAAGTCAGTCCCGCAAACTCCGCAAGTGTGCACCCGCAACAGCAATTCACCGGGGCCGATCGTTGGGACGGGGACCGTCTCCAGACGAACATCATTTACGCCGCGATAAACTGCCGCCAGCATCATGGCAGGAACTTTCTGCTCTTGCTCTTCGATCGCAAATTGTCCCGCAATGGCCATAGGAAGTCTGACAGCTAGTTCGGGTCGTCAGAGGTTGGATGCAGGTCAGGCTCTGAATCGACCAAATCTTCTGGGTTTTCGTTGTTGTTATATTGCTCCAGCCATCCGCATAGCGCGGAGGCCGCTGTAGAGCTGTTTCTCGCCAATTGAATTACTCGCGACCAAAGCCAGGGGCGCAACGCGGCGTACAGGGTAAAGGCTCCAGTCCTGAATTGCCCATTGCTTGCGATGAACCGCTCCATCGGCGGCATTTCAAAATTGGCTTCGTCCGAAATGGCTTTGAGCCCAACGAATGTGATGTCGTGGGCCTGTGCGGAGCGGGCCACAGCCGCTGCCTCCATATCGACCGCGTGCGCCCAGTAGGCTTCCGCCAGCTTGGCCTTTTCCTCGACATTGACGGTGTGATCGACACTGACTACCACCCAGTATCCGACCCCCGCCTCGATCCGGCTTCCATCCTTGGCGTCAACTACACAGATGGGAGTAAGCACGGTGCCGACTTTCAGCGTGGGATCCAGGGCACCGGCAAACCCGGCGGACTGCACCAAAACCGGTGCATACAGCTTGATAACGGCTTCCGTGGCCCTGCGGGCCGCTTCGGCGCCAATACCGCTGCAAACCAACACCGCACGCTCGTTCTCGAAGAATTTGTACCTCCGGCCGTCGTGCTCTCGTTCGACGGCCTTCCACTGTTTGACCAGCGCAGGTACCTCGCGCTCGAGGGCGGCTACGATGGCGACTTTGGCGGTGTTAGGCAATGTGAACTTTTTGTCCGGCTTGAGCCTGAATTAAACCTGTACGGGCGTCATCCTGAGAGGCTCTAGTCTCGAAGGATCTTGCGCGGAGTAAGGCATTGCTCAATTCCGGTCCGGATCCACTGCTCGCCAGCTTCGCAAGCGCCTGACGTCATCTCTCGTACCGAACGCAATCAACTACTAAAACCGCTGCCGAGTTTCGCTCGGCCTGACCGGGTCTGAGACCCGGTCCCACATGGCTGGTGGTCATGCGTATCCGTTGGACTGGAACCACTCCACTGCACGGCGCAGGGCGCCATCGACCGGGACGATTTTCCATCCCAGATCACGCTCTGCCTTGTTCGACGACACGAACATCTTTTTTCGCCCCATGCGGACGGCGTCGATAGTGGCTCGCGGCTCCCGATTTCTTATGTAACCCGTTACCACCTGATCGACCACTCCGGTGGCGAGGGCCACTACGTACGGAACTCTTATCGTCGGGGAGGGCAGACCAGTGATCGCCCCGAGTTTATCGAGAATCTGCTTGAGCGTAAGATTCTCGCCGCCCAGAATGTAACGCTGGCCGCTTTTGCCTTTCTCCAACGCCGCCAGATGACCTTGTGCACATTCAGTTACGTCGACCAGATTCAGGCCGGTATCCACATAGGCGGGAAACTTTTTCTTCAGGAAATCGACCACAATCCGTCCTGTAGGCGTGGGCTTGATATCGCGTTCGCCCACCGGAGTTGTCGGATTCACCACGACCACATCCATTCCTGATTTCCCGGCCTGGATTGCGATTTCTTCCGCCATGAATTTTGAACGCTTGTATGGCCCGATCATTTCGGCCAGAGAAACCGGTGAATCTTCGCCGGCCAGGTGTCCGTTTGAATTGAATCCCATGGTCGCGACGCTCGAGGTATAGACTACGCGGCGAACTTTGCTCTCCCGCGCTGCCTCCAGAATCGCTTTCGTGCCGCCTACATTGGAGCGATACATCTCATCCGGATCGCGCACCCACAACCGGTAGTCAGCGGCGACGTGGAATACCACATCGCATCCCGACACCGCCGTCTTCAACGACGCCGCATCTCGCAGGTCCCCGGTTGCGTGCTCGGCCCGCAGATCCTGAACGTTTCTGAGGTCGCTGCTGCTGCGAACAAGAAGCCGAAGATCGGCGCCCTGCGCGGCCAACGCGCGAGCCACATGACTGCCCACAAATCCGGTAGCGCCCGTGACTAAAGCCAGCATTCAGGAGATCGCTCTCAGCTTTCGGCTCTCAGCTTTCATCCCAAGTCTCTGCTGCCAAGTACAGGCCGCTAATTCGCTAAACTGACAACTGAGAGCGGCTTTCTCAATTACTGCTTCTCTCCGCCATCACCTTCTTGTACGTAGTCAGCGCGATCAGCGGGAAGTATTGCCGGTACATGTGGTATTTCAGGTAAAACACTCGCGGGAAGCCGGTGCCCGTGTAGTCGGGCTCGTCCCATGAGCCGTCTTTCTTTTGACTCTTCAGCAAATATGCAATGCCTCGAACCACGCAATCGCTGCGGGTATCTTTCGCGGCCAGCAAACCCATGATGGCCCACGCCGTCTGCGACGGAGTGCTGGGGCCGACGCCTTTTGTGCTCGGGTCATCGTAGGAACCGCAAGTCTCTCCCCACCCACCATCGGGATTCTGTACCATGCGCAACCACTCCGCCGCCTGCTGCACGTAGGGCTCATGATGATCGATTTCCATCGCCTCCAAGCCACGCAGCACCAGCGTGGTTCCGTAGATATAGTTGACGCCCCAGCGTCCGAACCAGGAACCGTCAGGCTCCTGCTGGTCCCGGATAAACTTCAAAGCCTTCTTCACCGCCGGATGATTTTTGTCGTATCCGTATGCCGCCATCATCTCCAGGATTCGCCCAGTGATGTCCACCGTCGCCGGATCGAGCATGGCATTGTGGTCAGCGAACGGAACGTGCTGAAAGACCATGCGGTCGTTGTTCTTGTCGAATGAAGCCCATCCGCCGTTGCGGCATTGCATGGAGAGAATCCAGTCAATGGCACGCTGCACCGATTCACGCTGGTAGCGTCCGTTGGGATGGTCCACGTGAGCCAGCCCTAGGCAAACCATGGCGCTGTCGTCTACGTCAGGATAAAACTCGTTATTGAACTCAAAATACCAGCCGCCGGGCTGACCCTGCTTGTTCTTCACCTTCCAATCTCCGGCCATCCGCACCTGCTTTTGCAGGATCCAGTCGGCGCACTTCACCAAACGCGGATCCGTGGCCGGAACTCCGCTCTCACCGAGAGCGAACAAGGCATAGGCCGTGTCCCATACCGGCGACTTGCAGGGCTGCATACGGAACGTTTCTTTCTCTTCGATGCCCAGCTTTTCAAATTCATCCATGGCGCGAATGAGCTGAGGATCGTCCACGGAATATCCCAGGCAGCGCATGGCGATGATGGAATTCATCATGGAGGGAAAAATCGCCCCCAGCCCGTCGCTCATCTCGAAGCGTTCCAGCATCCACTTCTCTGCCACTTTCAGGGCAATGGAACGGAGCGGGCGGATGTGTACCCGTTCAAACCAGTGAGTCAGGCGATCGAGAGACAGAAAGAAATTACGCCACGAAAACAGATTCTTGTCCCAGCGCAAACGCATGCGCGACTTGTCGCGGCCACCCACAAAAAGCTCGTCAACTCCCAACTCGTCGGGAATCTTCTTAAACGGTTTCTTGGCGTAGCAAATCGACAAAGGCACCAGGATGGCACGCGACCACGAAGAAATTTCGTAGATGTTGAACCAGAACCACTTGGGAAACAGGACAATTTCCGGAGGAATTGCAGGAACCGCGTCGTAGTCGTACTGTCCGAAGAAGCAGAGGTAAATCTTGGTAAAAGTATTGACCTCGGTCACTCCGCCCATCTCCAGAATCTTTTTGCGGGCGCGAGCCAGGTCGGGATGATCGGCGGTGTATCCCGCGAGTTTCAGCCCGAAGTAGCATTTCACCGAGGCGCTGATGTTCGAAGGACCCTGATAGTAGATACCCCATCCGCCGTCTTCATTCTGGTGCTCCAGGATGTAACGCGCAGCCTTGGCCATGCGCTGGGGATTGCCGGTGCCCAGCAGAACATGCAACACGATGTAATCCGCTTCGAGCGTGGCATCCGCTTCCAGTTCGCCGCACCAGTAGCCTTCTTCGTGTTGCTCGGAGAACAGGGCGTTGCGCGCGCCGTCGATGGCGGCAGCCACACGACTGATCAGATCATCAATTTTTCCGAAGCGCATCTGCGGCAGCGCGGATGCTGAGGAGAGGGGGGAGGCATCATCCATAATTTGCTGTTGCTACTCCGCAGCCGCCCCGGTGGGCGCGGCCGCAATGGCTTCCACGATCTCCGGCGGCAAGCCAAATCTGACATTTTCCGGCATGACCTCGACTTCCTGCACGTTGGCAAAGCCTTCGGTCCCCAGAAACTTTACGACTTCTTCCACCAGGCATTCCGGAGCGGAAGCGCCCGCAGTCAGGGCAATGGTCTTCACACCCTCCAGCCATTCCGGCCGGATGTTGCGGAAGCTGTCAATTAGATGCGAACCAGTGCCCAGATTGCGCGCAACTTCTACAAGCCGGTTGGAATTCGAGCTGTTATCGGAGCCCACGACAAGCAGCAGGTCAGCGTCTGATGCCACATGCTTCACCGCAACCTGCCGGTTTTCAGTGGCGTAGCAGATATCCTGCGCCGCGGGTCCCTTGATGTTCGGGAATCTCTGGCGCAGAGCAGCGATGATGTCGCGAGTTTCGTCCAGGCTCAAAGTGGTTTGGGTCAGATAAGCCACCCGGTTGGGATCGGCTACGGTCAGCGACGCCACTTCCTGCGGCGAGCCGACTACCTGAGTCACGACTGGAGCCTCGCCCAGCGTTCCAATGACTTCATCGTGGTCGCGGTGACCGATCAGGATCAGCGAATACCCATCCTTGGCAAACTTGACCGCTTCAACGTGGACCTTGGTCACCAGCGGACAGGTTGCGTCAATCACGCGCAGTCCGCGATGCTCGCTGGCTTCACGAACCTCAGGCGAAACCCCGTGGGCGCTATAGATCACGCGCTCGCCATTGGGGACTTCCTCGACGCTGTCCACGAAAATTGCGCCCTTGCCTTGCAATTCCTCAACCACGAAGCGGTTGTGGACGATCTCTTTGCGCACGTAGATGGGCGGCCCAAAGGCTTCCAGTGCGATCCGCACGATGTCGATGGCCCGCACCACGCCGGCACAGAAGCCGCGCGGCTTGAGCAAAAGCAGAGTCTTTTCGTCTTGAGATAGAGCCATATTCTGCCTTCTTAGGGTACACGTTCCCTAGGGGTCGTTGACTATAAGACTAACGGACAAGTACCCAGTTGGTCAACGTAAGCCGTAGAAAGGCTTAGGATTAGCAGCGACTGGGGAAATCTGGTGGGTGAACGGAAGGGGGACGGGATTCGACCAAATCCGGTGAACTCCGTGTTTTGTGTGTTCTCAGTGCAAACGCAGTTTACGCCCAAATACGGGTTTATCGCATTGGACCTCTCTTCAACGTGGATACTTCAAACGTCATCGGCACCGACGTCTCGGGATTTCTAGCAGGCTCCGGGAAGACTCGGACAGGGCCCGGAACGGCCAACCTCAGACGCTAAAGCGCAACGAAATTTCAACCGCTTAGCGGCAAGACCAAGGTCGTGCCCTTCCCAAAACCGAGCTCAATCCGAGTTTTTCCGCAGCCTGCTAGGCGTTCGTCTTGAGCATCTGCTCGGCGTGCTTGCGCGAGGTTTCCGTCAGCTTCGCGCCACTGAGCATGCGGGCCACTTCTTCGGTACGCTCTTCGCCGGTAATCAGATGGACGCTGGTACGGGTGCGACCGCCGGCAGCTTTCTTCTCGATTAGATAGTGATGGTCGGCGAAGGTGGCAATCTGGGGAAGGTGGGTGACGCACAACACCTGGTTCGAACGGGACAGGCTCTTGAGCTTCTTCCCTACCGCCTCGGCCGCCCGGCCGCCGATCCCGGTGTCGATTTCGTCAAAAATGAGGGTGCGCTGCGCTCCTGAACTGCGCTTCTTGCCCGACGCGGCTTCAACGCTGGCCTTGAGGGCGAGCATAACGCGGGACAGTTCGCCTCCGGAAGCAATATGCTCCATCTGCCGCAGCGGTTCGCCGGCGTTCGTGGCGATCATGTACAACACCTGGTCGAAGCCGGAAGCGGTCCAGTTCCCTTCCTCGTCGGTGCCGCTGACTTCAATGCGGAAACTCGATCTCATGGCAAGGTCGTTAATCTCGGCCTCAACCAGTTTCTCCAGTTTACGAGCCGCCTCATAGCGCTTCTTTGAAATTGCCTGGGCCGCGCCGAGGTACACCCCGGCCGCTTTCGCCAACTCGCCACGGAGGTGGCGAAGAACTTCGTCCTTGTTCTCCATCTCCGAAAGTTTGCGGCTGACTTCAGAGCCATGGTTGATCACGTCCTCGAGCGTGGGCCCGTATTTACGTTTGAGACGGTCCATCGCTGCGAGACGGTCTTCGACTTCTGCCAGATGCTCGGGAGAAGCCTCTACCCCGCCGGCATAGTCGCGCAGACTGGCGCCCGCATCTTCGACGCTGATGCGGGCAGTTTCCAGCGTGGACATGGTCTCCTGAAACTTCGGTTCGTAGCGCGCCAGCTCTTCAATGTGTTTCTGCGCGGCTCGCAACGAGGCTGACGTGGAATCATTTCCCTCGTACAGCAAGTCGAAAGCGTTCATGGCCGCGCTATGGATCTTTTCCGCATTGGCGAGCACTCGCTTCTCGGTCTCGAGACGCTCGTCTTCTCCAGCCTGAAGTTTCGCTTCTTCAATTTCGCGCGCCTGAAAAGTCCACAGATCGAGAAGACGTAGGCGGTCCTGCTCGTCGCGTTGCAGCTCGTCAATCCGCGTCTGAATATTTTTCCATTGTGAGAAAGCTTCTGTCGTCGCTTCGGTCTGTATGTTGGCAAAGCTGTCGAGCAGGCGCAGCCGGGTGGAAGCGTCAAAGGAAAGCAGCGACTCGTTCTGGGCGTGGATGGTGGCTAGATACGGTGCCAACTGACGCAGTACCGCTACAGTCGCAGGTTGGTTGTTGACGAAAACGCGACCTTTGCCGCCTGCGGCAATCTCGCGCCGCAGGATGATCGATTCATCTTCCTGGTCGATTCCATTATTTTCGAGGATTTGAGCCACCGTCTTCTCCGCTCCACCTTCCACTTCGAAGACAGCGGAGATCGTGGCCTTGTCGGCTCCGGAACGGATCACGTCAGCAGAAGCCTTGTCGCCCAGCAGAAGCGCGAGGGCATCAATGAGGATGGATTTTCCAGCGCCAGTTTCGCCGGTCAGCAGATTCAGTCCGGACGAGAACTCGACCGCCAGATTGTCTATAACCGCGTAGTTTTCGAGCCGCAGTTCGATGAGCACCGGCGTCCTGGAACTCAGACTTGAGATGTGAACTGAATTGAGCGCAGGATAGCATGAATCACGATAGAGTTTGGGGCTCTCCCGCAGGGGTCATCCAAAACAAAACAGGGTTGTCATCCCGATCGAAGCGAATGACCGAAGCGAATGACCTATGTACTCCGCGGCTGCTGCACGAGCATGCCGTGTCGAACAGCCTCCATCATCGTGGCGGAAATACATCGGGAGCCCTTCGCAGAGCGAAGGGCTCCCTGCTGCAGGATGACAGCCGTTACCAGGCCATCCTAGCTGGCTTTCCTGCGAGAATCCCGCTCGCGCTCCGAAGCGGTTTCGGACGCCGGCGAAGTCTTGGATGTCGCATGGAAAGAAACGATCTCCTGCCTCCGCTGGCGCAGGCGATCTTCGAAAGTATCCCACCGCCGGCTCGGACCACTGGGATCCACACTCAACGACGCTTCCGTTCTCATCGGCGTGAGGCCCGATACAGTCTCTTCTTCGTCCGCGGACGGAAGTGTTCCGGATCCGGCATGGATCTGTTGCTCCGTGGTCGGCGTAATGTTCCGGTCCGTGGCTACGCGATGCATGATCGGTTTGGATTCCCACTGAGAACGGTAACGGCCGTCGTAGTCGGCCCACTTCTCGTCCGACTCCAGGTCCGATTCTTTGTATGGCGGGAAGCTTTCGATCTGTTCCTGGCTGAGATAGACACGAAAATCATTGTCGTGGTCAACCGAGGGAAGCAACGCCTGTGGCGGCACCAGAAATTTCTTGCTGGAGAGCCAGCCGCCGGTGTCGATGACCACATACTGAATTTGCCCGGAAGCTTGATCAAAAATTACGTCATCAATCTTGCCTAACTTTTCGTCGTTGAGTCCGTAAACTTTCGAACCGCGGACATCGTCCGTGGCTTCGTCGACATTATTGAACCGATAATCGCGCAGCGTACCTAGATGGGACATATTTTTCCTCCTATGATTTCGTAAGCGCCTGAGTGTTTCGCTTCTGAGATGCCAGTTTCCCGATGTGCGTTTTTGCACAGGAACTAAGGGGTAATAGATCGTATTCACCCGCGTATATGCTCGGCACGCTGGTCTATAATCGAGGCAGGAATCCTCCTAAAAATGAATCTGTATCCCTTGCTGGCAGCAGCGGTCGGCGGCGAAATCATGGACCTGGTGGGCGAAACCGGCCCCGTCGCCAAGTTAGTGTTACTTTTCCTCCTGATCTTTAGCCTGCTTTCCTGGGCAATTATCCTTTCCAAGTGGAGTGTGTTGCGCCGGGCGCGAGTGCAGAGCGGCCGTTTTGTGCGCGCCTTCCGCAAAGCCCAGCGTCTACAGGACGTTGGGGCTGTCGCCGAGCAGTTTCGTCCCAGTCCGCTGGTCGGCGTGTTTGAAGGTGGATTCGAGGAATACCGCCGTCAGGGTGCGGCCTCCAACGGCATCATCCGCAATCCGCTGGCGATTCAACGCGCCATGCAGATTGCGAATTCAGAAGAGTTGACCCGCTTTGAGCGCAATCTTCCATGGCTGGCCATTACCGGCGCTGTGACCCCGTTTGTAGGCCTCTTCGGGACAGTCTGGGGAATCATCGATGCTTTTCACGGCCTCGGTACCGCTGGAGCTGCGACGCTGCGAGCGGTCGCACCCGGAATTTCCGAAGCCTTGATTACGACTGCTGCCGGACTGGCGGCTGCCATCCCGGCTGTCATTGCCTACAACCTGATTGGCGGATCGATTCGTGAACTGGCTGCCCGCGGCGACGACTTCGCGATGGAAATGCTGAATGCCGTCGACCGCCAGCAGCCGCAACCCGCTTATCGCACGGCTGAAGCGCCGGGGGTACAGCGGTAATGGCCTTCACGGCTTCCAACGGACGCACCCAAACTTCGCTCTCCGACATCAACATCACGCCGCTGGTGGACGTAGTCCTCGTCCTGCTCATCATCTTCATGGTCACCGCCCCGGTGCTGCAATCCGGCATCGAGGTCAACGTTCCCAAGACGCGGTCAGTGAAAGAGATCACCGAAGAACGCCTGGTGATCAGCATCAATAAAGATCAGCGGGTTTTTCTGGGCAACGACACCATCAACATCAACGAGATTGCAACCAGGATCAAACAGAAAATCCGCGATCCGCAGCACCAATCTGTCTTTATCCGCGCGGACGAAAATGTGCCCTTCGGCGCCTTCGCTACCGTCATGGACGCGGTCAAATCTTCGGGCATTACGAACGTGAGCATCGTCACTCAACCGCTGGACGCGCATGGCAGCCAACGCTGAAATATTTTTCGAACACGACCGCTGGGGTCGAAACCTCTCCTGGTCGCTCGGACTGCATGTTGCAGTCGTCGGCACCATTTTGCTTTACGCCGTGGTCATGCCGAACAACCGTGGCGAAGGCTGGGGAGCGGGCGGTGGCGGCGATGCCATGGGCGTGACGCTGGTCAGCACAGTACCGCTGCCGGCCAATCCGGTGAAGACGGAAAATGTTTTAGCCAACGATTCCAAAGGACTGGCCCAGTCTCAACCGAAGCCGGTAGAGAAAGAGCCGGACGCGATTCCGATTCCAGACAAGATCGTTAAAACAAAGGCGGCGCCGAAGGTCAGCGCCACCCATCAGAAGCCGCAACCTGCACCCGCGGTTGAGGCCGACAACGTGGTTCCCTTCGGTCAGGGCGGGCCGGTCAGCGGACCTTACGGAAACTTCAGCGCCAACGGCGCCAAGGGCGGCTTCGGCTTCACTGGCGGAGGCGGCGATTTCGGCTCGCGCTACTCCTGGTATGTCCGCGTGGTGCAGCAGAAGGTCTCGGAGAATTGGCTCAAGTACGAAGTGGACCCGGGTATTTCGACCGCGCAGCGCGTCTACATTACTTTTGACGTAATGCGCGACGGCCATCCTGCGAATGTCCAGGTGGAGCAATCAAGTGGTGTGCCATCGCTCGACCAATCCGCGACTCGGGCCATCCAGCGCATTGACACTTTTGGTCCCTTACCCTCGGATTATGCCGCGAATAAAGTGTCAGTAGAGTTCTGGTTCGATTACAAAAGATAGCAAGGTGTTTGTGGGCTGTGAGTTGCAGGCGGCAAGTTTGGTTTCATCCGTTTGTTTATGAAGGCGTCATCCTGAGCGAAGCGAAGGATCTGGCGCGTAGCGGATACATAAGGTTGGCGCGGCCTGTACGAGTACGCGCGAGATCCTTCGGACTGAAGTCCCTTGGGACGACGCCAGTATTTTTTAGGAACAATAATCAATGAAGCGATTTTTGCTAATACTGTTACCGCTGTTTCTGTTGACCTCGAGCTTTGCCCAGGACTGGATCAAGACCGGCACCGGGTTGGGCGTGGAGAAAGTGCGCCTGGCAGTTCCCGACTTCAATGCCTCCACCCAGGATGGCAAGAACGCCGACCTGCTCAAGACGTTCAACGAAACCCTGTGGAACGATCTCGACAACGCCGGCATCTTCGACATGGTTTCGAAGAGCTTCTATCCCCTCGGTCAGGTGGGAACCCCGGCTGACGTAAAGTTTGAAGGCTGGAGCGCGCCGCCGCCGAATGCCGCGATGCTGGCCTTTGGCAACCTCGGCGTGTCCGGCAATGGCATGACCGTGCAGGGCTGGTTGTACGACGTGAAGAATGTCACCTCACCTCAGGTGCTGGGCAAGCAGTACCAGGACGCTGCCACCAATGACGCGGCCCGCACCACGGCCCACAAGTTTGCCGACGAGATCATCTTCCGCCTGGGCGGCGGCATTCAGGGGATTGCCGAAAGCAAGATTTATTTCGTGAGCAGCCGCAGCGGACACAAGGAAATCTGGGCAATGGATTATGACGGCGCCAACCAGCACGCCGTAACCCATCTTGGCTCGATTTCCTTGTCACCACGGGTTTCTCCGGACGGATCGCGGATCGCCTTCAGTTCGCTGACCAAATCCGGCTGGGACATTCTTATGTATTCCCTCGAACTCGACCGCATGGTGTCGTTTCCCCATTTTGGTGGAACCAATCTGTCTCCGGCGTGGTCCGCCGATGGCACCAGGCTCGCATTCTCTTCGTCCCGCAGCGGCGATCCGGAAATTTATACCGTCGATGCTTCGGGTGCGAACCTGAAACGGATCACGTCCTTTAAAGGCCCCGATGTTTCGCCCGCATGGAATCGCAAGACTGGCGCCCAAATGGCATGGGTCAGCGGTCGGACAGGACTGCCGCAGGTTTACACCATGGAAGTCCGACGGCACTAACGTGCAGCGTCTCACCGATCAGGGATACGCAGTTTCTCCGGCATGGTCGCCGAACGGGCAATTTCTGGTGGTTTCGTGGATGCGCAAATATGGCCCCGGAGCGCCGGGAGCGCAGGACATTTACATCATGGACATCGCCAGCAAGCAGTGGGTGCAGCTGACTCACGATGGCGGACGAAATGATTTCCCGTACTGGTCGCCGGATGGAAGGCACATCATCTTTCAGTCCAGCCGCGCCGGCAGCCTCCAGATATGGACCATGTTGGCCGATGGTACCAATCAGAAGCAACTGACCTTTGCGGGCGCGAACAGTCAGCCCAACTGGAGTTGGAAATAAAATTTCATATTTTTTTAAATGGAAGCAAGGAATCATTTTTGCTGTTTTGCAGTGAATTCACGGAAGAGGCGGAGTACGACTTCCCCTCTCCGGACATGAGCCGGGCGCAGCGATCGCTATCGACGACACCAATCAACGCGCACCACGAATACGGAGGAACAGAGTGAAGCAATTGAAAATGAGACGGATGATGTTAGCGTTCGTAGTGATGGCGATCATGACGCTGACCGCCTGCCACAAGAAAGTGGCCCCACCGCCCCCACCGCCGCCCCCACCGCCAGCCTCGCCTACAGCTTCCCTGTCGGCGAGCCCCAACACCATCGACAAGGGCGGATCCACCACCTTGACCTGGCAGACCAGCAATGCGACCGACGTCAGCATTGACGGCGTAGGCGCGGTGCAACCGAGCGGGTCGCAGAGCGTGACCCCGGCTGATTCCACCACCTATACCCTGACCGCAAAGGGAGCCGGTGGAACGCAGACGGCCACCGCACGAGTCACCGTCACTTCGGCGCCGCCTCCGCCACCTCAGCCTTCGGCCACCGAAGAAGAGCTGTTCTCGCAAACCGTGAAGGACATCTACTTCGATTATGACAAGAGCGACGTTAACGCCGACCAGCAATCGTCCCTTCAAGGGGATGTCGCGTTTCTTAAGCAGCATCCTAATATCACCTTCACGGTGGAAGGACACTGCGACGAGCGCGGATCGACCGAGTACAACCTGGCGCTGGGCGATAGCCGGGCGAATTCCGTGCGTACTGCGCTGGTCCAGGGAGGCGTTGCGGCCGACCACGTGAAGACCATCAGCTACGGCAAGGAAAAGCCGTTCTGCACTGAATCGAACGAGCAGTGCTGGCAGCAGAACCGGCGCGGCCACTTCGTCTACGGCAAGTAAAGGATCAGGTAGCGCCGGCGTCCTGCCGGCTGTCGCGAGGGCCTCGGGCCCTCGCAAAGGCTGGAATACAATATTGTCCAGCCAGCCGTGGCAGGCCGGCGCTACCGAACTTCTTCGTCCTCTGGCTGGGACACAACATCCATTCTCCGCATCGTAGGTATTCGATTATGAAAATCCAGCGACATTATCTTTTGCTCGCACTCCTCGCACTCTTCTCCACG
This sequence comes from Terriglobia bacterium, assembly GCA_963795245.1. Classification (GTDB taxonomy): domain Bacteria; phylum Acidobacteriota; class Terriglobia; order Terriglobales; family Acidobacteriaceae; genus JAIQFF01. The sequence continues at coordinate 1,274,637 of CAWCHA010000005.1, forward strand.
GCCTCAACCCGGGCCTGGGGCGTCAACAAAGACATGGTGCAACTGCAGACCCAGATGCAGGACCTGCAGGACCGGGTCGCACACATGCAGCAATCTTTTGACGAGCGCATGGGCGTCCTGCAGCACCTGATTGAACAGAGCACCGACCGAGCCAACAAAGTTGCCACCTCGGTTACCGATCTGCAAACGACGTTGCAGAAGCAGCAGACGGACAGCGGCACTCACACCGATCAGCTGTCGGGTCAGATCCAATCATTGAACGACACTCTGGATGAACTCAAGGCTCGGCTGGGCAAGGTGAGCAAACAACTCGAGGATATGCAGGCGGCGCAGCAAAGCATGGCTGTCCAGCAGACCCAGCAACAACAGCAGGCCGCCGCAGCTCCTCCGCCGGACGTCCTCTACAACAATGCTCTGCGCGACTACCAGGCAGGCAAGAGTGATCTGGCAGCCCAGGAATTTGCGGACTACGTGAAGTTCTATCCCAACACCGATCTGGCTGGAAATTCAAACTACTACTTGGCTGACATTCAATTCAAGCAGGGGAACTACGCCGCGGCAGTCAAGAGTTACGACCAAGTGCTGCAAAGCTTCCCTGACGGCAACAAGGCCGCCGCGGCTGAATTGAAGAAGGGCTTGGCGCTGGTGGAACTGGGACAACAGGAAGCAGGAATCGCTGCCCTGCGGCACGTAATGCAGCGCTATCCCAAATCAACTGAAGCCATGCAGGCCCGGGACCGGTTGCGGAAGCTGGGTGTGGCTACAACGGGTGCTGAGGCGCGGCGCCAGCAATAAGTGACCTTGGGCGCGAGCTAACTCAGGCGCTCTGATGCTTTTTATGATGATGTCGGTGATGCCGACGGCCCTGGTGGCGTCCTTCGTTGTAACGGGCCTTGCTGCGATGATCGGCAACACTGGCATGCGCCTGCTCACCCGGCTTCAGTCGTTCTCCCCAGCCCGGTAATGTCAATAACGCGAGTGTCGCTAGAGCTAATCCCAAGCGTTTCATTTTTGGCCTTCCTGCCCCGCCGCTACGCCGTAATACTTTGTAATCTACAGGATTAACCCTTCCCGCCGATAAAAGTTTCGCGATAGTCTTACGACTGGCTGGCCGTGCCGCTTCCGGCCCGCGACAGGATCGCAATGAACAAGAACGACAAGACCGACGAAAAAAATGATCTGGACGCTTCTCTTGCCGACGATCAGGACCGCGGCAAAGGCGCCGTAGAACAAGACAAGCCGGAGGCACAGGCGGGCAACACCTCGATGCAGGGCCAACTCGGGCATCGCGATCAGGATCCGTTGCTGAAATCCTCGGACACAGACTTCCCCGAACCCTCAGCGGGAAAAGAGCACTCCTGAAAGCCATGTGTGGGGGGGCGGGCGCCCTCGCCCTACACATCCATTCTAAGAACCCTGCTCCTCCAATCCGGCATCCATAGCCTCTATGAGAGGACCATCCGACGCGACCTTTCTGCGGACAGCAGCAGCCAAGCCTCAGGTTGAACCAAAAGCAAAAGCCTGGATTCTGGCCGCGACCATTCTCGGTTCCAGTTTGGCCTTCATCGACGGGACGGTCGTTAACGTCGCTTTGCCGGCGCTCCAGGGCAGCTTTCACGCCACGGTGGTAGACGTGCAATGGGTGGTGGAGGCCTATGGCCTGGTACTGGCCGCGTTGATCCTGGTCGGCGGCTCTCTGGGCGACATGTTTGGCCGCCGCACAATTTTTGTTCTCGGCGTCGCCATATTCGCACTGGCTTCGGCGGCCTGCGGCATGGCTTCGAGCATTCATCTCTTGATCGCCGCGCGCACTATTCAAGGCGCAGGCGCCGCGCTCCTCGTTCCCGGAAGCCTGGCCATCATCAGTGCGTCCTTTGACGAGCAGAGCCGCGGCCAGGCCATCGGGACATGGTCGGGCTTCACCGCGATCACTACTGCCGCAGGTCCCGTTCTCGGTGGCTGGTTGGTCGAGCACGCCTCGTGGCGCTGGGTCTTCTTCATAAACGTTCCGCTGGCTGTAGTTGTAATCGTCATCTCGGTCCGGTGGATTTGCGACAGCCGGAATCCAGAGGCGCTGCGCGTGGATTGGCCGGGCGCGATTCTCGCCACCGTTGGACTGGGTGGTCTGGTGAGTGGATTTGTTGAATCTGCCAACTCGGGTTGGAAAAATCCGGTTGTTCTGGGAAGCCTTATCCTGGGCGCAAGCTGCATAGTCGCGCTGTTGTTTTTCGAAAATAGAACTACAACCCCGATGCTTCCGCTTTCGCTGTTCAAGTCCCGCAGCTTCAGCGGCGCGAACCTGCTTACGCTTTTTCTCTATTCCGCGATTGGAATCTTCTTTTTTCTGTTCCCCATGAATCTGATCCAGGTGCAGGGCTATTCCACGACGGCGACTGGCCTGGCCGTCCTCCCGCTGATTCTTCTGATATTTGTTCTTTCCCGCTGGTCGGGAGGACTTGTCGCCCGCTATGGCGCAAGAAGTCCGTTGATCATTGGCCCGATCCTGGTTGGGTCGGGTTTTGTGCTATTCGCCGCGCCATCAGTGGGAGCGGCCTATTGGAGGTCATTCTTTCCGGCTATCGTCGTTCTCGGTTTCGGGATGGCGATCTCGATCGCTCCCCTGACGACAGTGGTGATGAATGCAGTGGGGCAGGACCGGGTCGGCGCGGCTTCCGGAATTAATAATGCGGTGGCGCGCGTGGCCGGCGTACTCGCGATTGCGATACTGGGCATTGTGATGTTCAACGCCTTCAGTTCGCGTCTAGATCGTGAACTGGATCGCCTGTCGCCGACGATCCCCCCTACGATTCTCGCCGACCTTCGCGCCAATGAGATCAAGCTGGCGGGTATGCACGTACCTGATGGGCCTGATCGTACTACGCAGGCCGCCATCCAGGCATCGATCAGCGGGGCTTTCGTATTTGGGTTCCGGACTGTAATGCTGATCTGCGCCGCGCTGGCTGCGGCGGGCGCGGCAGTAGCCGCGTTCATGATTCCGGCGGGCCATGATCAGCCAGCGGCCGCAGGCTGAGTGAGCGAAATCGCTATCGCAATTCTTCCATCACCTGTTCGAGAACTTCCCGGCTTGGCCGCACTTCAGACTCCGGCAGCGTGGCCAGGGGTTCCTCTGTCATGTTGAGAAGATCTACAAAAGTTGGCGTCTTGGAGTTGACGTAGAAAACGCCGGTAAGCACTTCGCCCTTTTCGTGGGCTTCGTTCAGACGGGTAATAGCCCCGATCCGATGGGTAGGATCGTACGCTTCTTCCAGCTTGCGCAGACGAAGATGCGAGCCATCATGCATGGTCACGTCGATTGTGGTTCCGGGATCGTAATCGATGGCAATATCTTCAAACGCCGGCACGAAGCTGACTTCCTGAAGTGGCTCTTCGTGGTCTTTCATGTATTTGTAGGATTTGGTCGAGCCCTCGTGATCGTTGAACGTCACGCAAGGCGAAACCACATCAAGCATGACGGTGCCTTTGTGAGCGATGGCCGCCTTCATCATGGCATGCAGTTGCTTCTTGTCTCCGGAAAACGATCGTCCAACGAAAGTCGCGCCCATCGTGATCGCCATGGCGCAGGTGTCGATGGGAGGCAGATCGTTGATCACGCCAGTCTTCAGCGTGGAGCCCATATCGGCCGTAGCGGAGAACTGTCCCTTGGTCAATCCGTAAACGCCGTTGTCTTCGATGATGTAGATGATGGGCAGATTGCGCCGCATCAGGTGAACAAACTGGCCCACACCAATGGAGGCAGTGTCGCCATCGCCGCTCACGCCCAGCGCAATCAGATTCCGGTTCGCGAGAACAGCGCCGGTAGAAACCGACGGCATGCGGCCGTGCACGGTATTGAAACTGTGTGACCGCCCCATGAAGTATGCGGGACTCTTGGACGAGCAGCCAATGCCGCTGGGCTTGATCACCCGTTCGGGAGAGACGCCCATTTCGTACATGGCATCGATGATGCGCTCGGAAATTGCATTGTGGCCGCAACCGGCGCACAGGGTAGTCTTGCCGCCGCGATACTCGAGTACGGACAGCCCAATGCGGTTGGTCTTCGGCGCCGGCTTGTCAGGCGTTGAGGTCGCCATTTACTTACCCTCCATGGTCATGAGTTCGTCGGTGATCGATCGCGCGTCCAGCGGCAGCCCGTGAATGTGGGCGATGCTGCGCAAGCGGGTGTGCAGCGTAGCTTCCAGGTCCATCTTGAGCAGCGTCAGCATCTGCGCGTCGCGGTTTTGTTCGACCACGTACACCACGTCGTGCTGCTTCACGAAATCATGCACTTCGCGGGTGAACGGATAGGCTCGCAGGCGCAGATAGTCGGTCTCGATGCTGTATTCCTGGCGCAACTGATCGCGGGCCTCGATCAATCCCCAGTGCGAAGTGCCATATCCGATGATGCCGATTTTTGACTTGCCGGTGTCCACCTCGGGCCGTGGCACAAACGAGCGCGCCGTCTCGAACTTCCGGTTCAAGCGTTCCATGTTGCGTTCGAAGTCGTCGGGACGTTCGCTGTATTGCGCTTTCTCATTGTGTCCGCTGCCACGGGCAAAGTACGCAGCGGCAGGATGATCGGTGCCCGGCAGCGTGCGATAGCCGATGCCGTCCCCGTCCACATCCTGGTAGCGGGCAAAACCTCCCATGCGGTCAAGATCAGCTTTACTCAATACCTTTCCGCGTTTGATCGGTTTCTCCGGATACTTGAACGGATCCGCCATCCAATTGTTCATGCCGAGATCGAGATCGGACATGACGAACACCAGTGTCTGGAACTGCTCGGCCAGGTCAAAAGCATCGCCTGCCATGCTGAAGCATTCTTCGGCCGAACACGGCAGCAGCAGAATGTGCTTGGTATCTCCGTGAGACAAAAATGCGGTGGAGAGAATGTCGCCCTGCGACGTGCGTGTGGGCAAGCCGGTGGAAGGCCCGACGCGCTGAATGTCCCAGATCACGCCCGGAACTTCGGCGTAGTAGGCAAGCCCGGCGAATTCCGCCATCAGCGAAATGCCCGGCCCGGCAGTCGCCGTCATGGCACGCGCACCGGCCCAACCCGCGCCCAGCACCATACCGATCGCCGCCAGTTCGTCTTCCGCCTGCACGATGGCAAACGTAGCTTTGCCGTCAGGTCGAATGCGAAAGCGCTTCATGTATTCAATCATGCTCTCCGGCAGGGACGACGAGGGCGTAATCGGATACCACGCAATCATGGTGGCACCGGCGAACATACAGCCGAGAGCAGCAGCGGCGTTGCCGTCAATAATAATCTTGCCCGCGGTCTTGTCCATGCGCTGGACGAAATAGGGATCGCGCTTGGTCAAATTGGCTACAGCGTAGTCGTATCCGGCTTTAACCGCTGCCAGGTTCAAGTTGGCGGCTTTCACCTTCTTGGCAAACTGCTTGCGGATGGCTTTCTCGACTTCCGCAATGTCGATCTCCAGCAACTGGGCCACGACGCCCACATAAATCATGTTCTTGACCAGCTTACGCAGCTTGGCTTCGGGACAAACCGGCGCCACCAACTTGTCGAACGGTACAGCGTAGAACACAAGATCTTCGCGCAGGGTGCTGAGATTCAAAGGCTCGTCGTAGAGAACACAGGCGCCCGGCGCCACGGACATTACATCTTCGTGCGCGGTCTCGGAATTCATCGCGACCACGAAATCGATTTCCTTCTTGCGAGCAATGTAGCCATCTTTGTTGGCGCGAATGGTGTACCAGGTAGGCAGTCCGGCAATATTTGAAGGGAAAAGATTCTTGCCTGAGACTGGAATTCCCATCTGAAAGATGCTGCGAAGAAGTACTGTGTTGGAGCTTTGCGATCCCGAGCCGTTGACGGTCGCGACCTGGATACTCATGTCGTTGACGACCCGTTTTTTCTCTGGTGGGCGACTCTCAGCGTGGAGAGATACATCCGTGGTGGCCATTCCCCGTCCTTCCTTGTCCCTGGAGCGGAGTTTCTCCGCTCGCGATTACTGCTGCAGAACCCACCATTATACGGCAGTGGGCGGAGGCGAGGGACGGAGGTATCCGTATGGGAAATAGATTGGGAGGACGCCATACTGTCAGTGCATCCGAATAACGGTCGCGAGCGCAGTCACAACCGTCCTACAGCGCATTATGATTGCAACCGTGAACGGCCCCATACCCTTGCCTCCACTGCTGTCGCACGCTCTGGTGGCTTTCACGATTGAGTTCGACAATGAGTTCGAGCAGCGGGTACCGCATCGCACGACCAACCATGGCTCGACGGCTGATTTAGCGTCCGCTCCATGGCTGGTGTCGATGACAATGTGGCTGATGCTCATGCGATTCGTCCCCCGCTCCGGAAATACCGGCCCATGAACTCTGCCGATCCTTCTGGCAAAAACTCTCCTCTCTTTCGCGATCGAATTCGAGCGCGATTCCGGATTATCGCTGGCCGTAAACGCCAATGTACTTCGCCTTGTGGGCCCGGAAGGAATATGCTCACGGGACCTTCCCGGTTGTCCGGGGTGTCGAAGGAAGCGATCGCAGGGTGCTTGCGCCGGCTTGAGGAGTGCGGCCTCGCCGTCATTTAGCCCGAAACACCCGGCAGCCGAGTGAAAGTACTTCTGCTCACGTCAAAAGGGCGAGCGGCTCAGCATGCGTACCATGAGTCAGTCAGGACGATTGAGCAACGCTGGCAGAACAAATTTGGCAACGAAGCCGTACGCGATTTGCGGGAGCTGCTGGAACAACTGGACGGCGAACCGCCGCGCAGATGTCACCTTCGTTTGCAGGGATCGAACCTATCCCGGAGGATGAAGGGCAGCGATCCCCACGCCGGAGCGGCTTCCGGACTATCCGATGGTTCTCCACCGCGGCGGCTTTCCGGACGGCAGTTAGCTGGCAGTTTTCAGAGCGGCTATCTACTCATCGCCAACAAAGAATTGCGCCATCTTGCGAAACTTTGAGTAGCGGCTGTCGACGAGTTCTTTGATCGTGCTTTTCTTCAGCTCGGAGAGATTCTTCTGCAAAGCTTCATCGAGCATTGCGGCGGCGGCTTCGTGATTGAGGTGGGCGCCACCTTCCGGTTCGGGGACGACGCCGTCAATACAACCGAGTTCGGTCAGGTCAGGAGCGGTGATGTGCAGGGCTTCAGCCGCCAGTTCTTTCTTGGTGGCATCGCGCCACATGATGGATGCGCAGCCTTCAGGCGAAATCACCGAGTACACCGAGTTCTCCATCATGAGGACGCGATCAGCGATGGCAATCGCGAGCGCGCCGCCACTGCCGCCCTCCCCCGTAATTGTCGCGATGATGGGAATCTGAAGACGCGCCATTTCTCGCAGATTGTGGGCAATGGCTTCGGCTTGGCCGCGCTCTTCGGCACCCAGGCCGGGATACGCGCCGGGAGTGTCCACGAAAGTAAGTAACGGACGTCCGTATTTTTCCGCAATCTTCATCACCCGCATGGCCTTGCGATAGCCTTCCGGGTTCGGCATGCCGAAGTTGCGATATACCTTTTGCTTGGTATCACGAGCCTTCTGATGCCCGACGATCATGACCTCTTCGCCGTGGAAACGCGCCATGCCGGCGACGATCGCGGGATCGTCCGCGTAGCCGCGATCACCGTGAATTTCGCTCCACTCGGTGAAGATACGATCAATATAGTCGAGCAGATACGGACGCTGCGGATGCCGCGCGAGTTCGGTTTTTTCCCAGGCTTTGGAGTGCACAGATGACATTTCTTTGCGTAACGTCTGAATACGTTCGTGCAGCAACTGAATTTCGCGCTGCGTATTTTCGTCAGGTCCGGCGGCTTGCCGCATACGAACGACCTGTTGCTCAACTTTATCCAACTCCTGGTGCGTCTTATCCACTGACTCTGTCGGGCCGTCGCCGTTCCTGGCCAACCGCGCTTCCACCATCGACAGAAGCAGCTCCGCTCCGGCCATCGCCAGCGCTTCATTGGGCACCGATGGTGCGATCTTCGCTACCACCCTGGAATTCTTTTGAATGGAAACTCTTATCCGCCGCGGACTTCGGTGCGGCTACTCAGTAAGCCTGAAGAGTGTTACGGCAATCCGTCAGTCGTCACTTCGCCAATCGTCACTTCGCCAAGCGTGACTTCAGTTAATCATGACTTAGTCAATCACTCGAACCGCACCCCGGCCACACAACTCTTCTACCCGCGCGATGAAAGCGCGGTCTGGAAGCACATTATAGCCTTCCGCCTCCATCACGACCATGAAATCTCCCTGGCGTTCCACGTCAAATAACACTTTGGCAGCCCCTTTTTGTTGAGCGCAAAGGGAGTGCAAGGCATCTACGGTGGACTCGTTTGCGGTCTCGAGTGGAACACGAATGCGCAGCGAATTGGGCAGCGGCACTCTGGCCTCTTCGAGCGGACTGATATCGTTCACCGTCAGCTTCGGATTTGCGCCTTCCTCAATGCGCACACCGCCCCTGATCAGCACAGGCACTTCCAGTTTCACTTTCTCCTGCAGCTTGCGATAGGCCTCGGGAAACACCAGCATCTCGACTGTGCCAGCCATGTCTTCGAGCGCTCCCTGGGCGTAAAAGTCGCCGCGCTTGGATTTCAGCACCTTGAGGTTGGTGATGATGCCGGCAGTGGTGATGTTCTCATCCTTACCGGTGGACCTCGTAAGCGCACAGATTTCTTCCGTGCTGAGAGCGCGCAAGTCTGCCAGCTTGTCGCGATATTTGTCCAGCGGGTGTCCGCTGATGAAAAACCCCAGAATTTCCTTTTCGTTCGCGAGCCGGGTGTGTTCGTCCCAGTCAGGAGTGTCCGGCAGCTTGTCGCGCGACGCGGATACTTCTTCCTCCTGCTGAAAGACGCCGAACAGGCCGTGCTGTCCGCTTTCCGCATCCCGCTGCGTTTTTTGCGCGCCTTCGATGGCCCGGTCGAGCACTGCCATCAACTGGGCGCGACGGCCCAGTGCATCCGTCGCGCCGCTCTTGATCAGCGACTCCAGAACGCGCTTGTTCAGAAGGCGCAGGTCCACCTTCTCGCAGAACTCATAAATTGAGCTGTATCGGCCCAACTCTTTCCGTCCGGCAACAATCGAATCAATCGCGTTGTGGCCGACGTTCTTCACCGCAGCCAGGCCAAACCGGATGGCGTTGTCATGCGGAGTAAAATTCGCGTCGCTCACATTGATGTCCGGGGCTTCGACGGCGATACCCATTTCGCGGCACTCATTGATGTACTTCACCACGTCGTCGGTGCTACCGGTGACGGAAGTCAGCAACGCGGCCATAAACTCCACCGGATAGCGCGTTTTCAGATATGCCGTCTGGTAAGCCAGCAGCGCATACGCGGCAGAGTGCGACTTGTTAAAGCCGTAGCCGGCGAACTGCGCCATCAAATCAAAAATCTTCTCGATCTTCTTCGGCGGATAGCCCCGCTGCGTCGAGCCCTGGATGAAACGCTCACGCTGCTGCGCCATCTCCTCATGATTTTTCTTGCCCATGGCACGGCGCAGCAGATCGGCTTCGCCGAGGGAATATCCTGCCAGCCGGTTGGCGATCTGCATCACTTGTTCCTGGTAGACGATCACGCCCAGCGTTTCCTGCAAAATCTCCTGAAGTTCGGGCAGTTCGTATTCGACCTTCTTGCGGCCCTGTTTGCGATCGATGAAGTCATCGATCATGCCACCCTGGATCGGTCCGGGACGGTAGAGGGCATTCAGTGCGGTAAGGTCTTCGATGGTACTAGGCTGATACCGTCGCAGTACGTCGCGCATGCCGCGCGATTCAAACTGGAACACGCCCGATGTAAGTCCTTTGTGAAATACCTTCTGATAAGTTTCCAGATCGTCGAGTTGCAGGCCATCGAGCGCGATGCGCTCTCCTCGGGTCTGCGCGATGAGTTTCACAGCGTCATCGAGAATGGTGAGCGTGGTCAGGCCCAGAAAGTCCATTTTCAACAGGCCCAGTTTTTCGATGGCCACCATGTCAAAGGCGGTGACAATTTCGTCGTTCTTGGTCTTGTGCAGCGGCACCAGCTCGTTCAGCGGACGCGGTGAAATCACAACTCCGGCGGCGTGGACCCCGGCGTTTCGCACCATGCCTTCGAGTTTCTTGGCGGTGTTCAGCAGTTCGCGAATCTGCGGATTACTGTCATAGGCCTCTTGCAAGGCCGGCGACTCGCGGATCGCATCCTCCAGCTTGATATTCAGGGTTGGGGGGACCATCTTCGCGATGCGGTCCACGTCGGCGTAAGGCACGTCCATGGCGCGGCCGACATCCTTGATCGCCGCTTTCGCCGCCATGGTCCCGAAGGTGATGATCTGCGCTACGTTCTCGCGGCCGTACTTGGTGGTCACGTAGTTAATGACCTCGCCGCGGCGGTTCATACAGAAATCGATATCAATATCAGGCAGCGAAATGCGCTCGGGATTCAGGAACCGCTCAAAGATGAGTTCGTGCTGCAGCGGATCGACATCCGTGATGCCAAGCGCGTACGAAACCAGCGATCCCGCCGCGGAACCACGGCCCGGCCCCACGGGGATGTCTCGCTCCCGGGCATAGCGGATGAAGTCCCATACAATCAAAAAGTATCCCGAGAACTTCATCTGCTGGATGATGGCCAGCTCGCGGGTCATACGCTGTTCATATTCTGAAAGACTATGCTTGATGCGTCCCTGGGCTTCGAGAGGCCGCAGGGTTTCGAGGCGGCGCGCAAATCCTTCTCGCGAGACGTGCTCGAAGTAGCTGTCGAGGGTAAATCCTTCGGGCACGTCGAAATGCGGGAATGGATTACTGATTTTCTCCAGCCGCATATTGCAGCGTTCGGCAATGTCCAGAGTACGGCTAAGTACGTCCGGCGAGTCTTTGAAGACCCGCTGCATTTCGTCGTGACTCTTGACGAAGAAGTCCGTCCCCTGGAACTTCATGCGATTGGTGTCCTGGATCGATTTACCCATCTGGATACACAACATCACGTCCTGCGCATGGGCGTCGTCCTCGCAGAGATAGTGGCTGTCGTTCGTGGCCACCAGCGGCAGGCCGAGGTCTTTCTCCAGGCGAAACAGATTGGAATGGATGCGGTGTTCCTGCTCCAGACCCTGATCTTGAATTTCTAGGAAGAAGTTATTCTTGCCGAAGATGTCGCTGTAGGTCGCGGCGGCGTTGCGGGCCGCGTCGTACTTCTCTTCCATCAAACGCTCAGCGACTTCGCCCTTCAGGCATCCCGAGAGTCCGATCAATCCCTTGGAGTGCTCCGCCAGAAACTTTTTGCTCACCCGCGGCTTGTAGTAAAACCCGCGTAGGGACGCCTCTGACGTAATCTTCGCAAGGTTGCGATAGCCTTCCTCGTTTTCCGCTAGAACCAGAAGATGGTTGTAGGTGTCTCCGTCCGGTGGAGTGCGCTCGATGTTGTGATCGTCCTTTTTGCAGACATAAAGTTCGCAGCCGACGATCGGCTTTACCCCAACCTTGTTGGCCGCATTCACAAAATGCACCGCGCCAAAGATGTTGCCGTGGTCGGTCATTGCGACTGCGGGCATGCCCAACTCTTTCACCCGGTCGACGAGCTTTTCCACGTCGCAGGCGCCGTCAAGCATCGAATAGTCGGTATGGAGGTGCAGGTGAACGAATTGGGACATGGGTGGTTGTGACTATTATTCTAACGGGAAATTGCTTCGACCGGCTGCGGGTTTATCCACAGCATGCGGGCGGGCCGCCCGCGGCCATACTGAATCCATACCGAATCTTTTAGCTATTTAGGTAGTTGAAAATCTACGCCGCGGTCTTCGTTGGTTTTGCTGGTGGCCTCAATGTCCAGCCATGAAAGTGGAAGCTTTGTCGATCGCTGCTCGCTGAAGATCCAGAGCGTGCCGCCAACGATTGCGTAGTTCTGCACTTCCTGCGTGTGTTTGTCGCGGAAAACCAGCACGGTCGGACTGGATACTTCAGCTCTGCTTTCCGGTTGAGACGACAAGGAGTCACGCGATTCGTGATCCGATTCTTTCTGGCTCCGCAATCTGTCTACTTCAGCTTCCAGGCGATCGATATCCTGTTGCTGCTGAGCGACATCATTCTGAGCAGCGTAATTTTGAGTGGAGTCGTAAGAGGAGCGGTAATAGTCATACCCGGGATAGTAATCTGAGGCGTAGCCGCCGTAGTATGCGGGATAGCCGTTGTATCCGAAGTAGTAGGGGGAAACGCTGGAGAAGAAGACCCGCCGGTGGAAGTGCCCCGGGCCGAACGACGTGCCCCTGAAGCCACCGAATGACCGGCCGGAGTTAAAACCGGAGTTACGAGAGGATTGGTGCAGCCCTGTTCCGAAGCCCGCCCCGAAATGCTGACCGCCGCCAAAACCCGGACCGCTGCGCATGCCGATCGAACTGCCCGAAGCGAATCCGCCGCGGCCCATCGATGCTCCTCCTCGGGAACCGCCACGCATCTGAGCCAACAAAGGCGTAGCTAGAAACACAGCCGATAACGCCGCAATGGCCCACTGGCGCCGCATGCGCAGCATTATAACGCCGCGTGGGCCAGCCGGTTGTCAAATCTGTCGCAAGGCTTTAAGGATGGGTTGAAAATGTGGGGCGGACACTCTTGTCCGTCGCCTTTGACTGCACTTTTTGATTTTGACCTGAATGAAATGGTATCGAGTTTCCCCCGAAGGAAACAGGAATCAACTGCAAAGGCGACGGACAAGAGTGTCCGTCCCACACCACACCAGTCTAGTTTTGATCGCCAGCGCCATGTTTCGTCCGGCAAAGCTTGCAATAGGTCGGAGGCAAGCTGTTGTCGACTCGATGCTTCACCGGAGGCACAGTTTTCAGATAGGCAAAGATTGCTTTCAGATCGTCGTCGTTCAGGTTGGCGAATTCTCCGAAGGGCATGATCGACGACAGCTTTCTGGCCTTCACATATCCGGTACGCAGCACCTGGATGAATTCATTTTCGTCATAGTAGCTGATACCGGAAACGTCGGGCGTAATGTTCGCGCTCGTAACGTCTCCCCAGGGCCCTTCCAGGTGTTCGCCGCCAGCGTACTCCATGCCAGGAATTGGTCCTTTCCGATCGGCCGCGTTGTGACAGCCGCATCCAACGGCGACCAGATATTTCCCTCGCTCCACAGCACTGGCCTGTGGACTCGGGCCGCTGACGGCATCGGTCAGCGGCCGCGGTACGCTGCGAATCAGGTAGTTGACGGGAAAATCCACTTTCGTCGGGGGTAACGGATTTCGTACAGCAGCGACAGATCGCACATACACCACGATGGACGCAACATCTTCGTCCGAAAGCGCGCGGTAGGCTTCATACGGCATGATGGGAAAGATGGTGCGACCATCATGAGCCACGCCTTCGCGCATAGCGCGTGCGATTTGGTCATCACTCCAATTCGCCGCTCCAGTTTCAAGATCAGAAGTAAGGTTCGCAGCCACGATCGTACCCGGCAATCCGGGGATCGGCAGCACCTGGCCGGCGAGTTCCATACCCGGCAGGTTCGGGGCTCCGTGAGTCTTCCAGTCTTTTGGTGAGTGACAAACTTCGCAGCCAACCAGGCCGATGACGAGATAGCGTCCGCGCGCCAGGCGCTCCGGAGTTCGTTCGAACTGGCGATTTGTAGTAGCGCGGGCGTCAGGCCCGATAAAAGGACGCCAGCCGATCGTGAAAGTGATAGCTAAGGCAAGCAGGATGCAAACCGCGAGCAGAATCTTTCCGAGTGTTTTCACCCCTCACCCCAAGCGAAGGATTTATGAAATGCCATTGGAATGCATCTTCTGAAGAAGTCATCCTGAGGGGCTTTTGTCCCGAAGGATCTTGCGTGCAGCTACGCAATTGCCGGCCTGCTGCATATCCCGCCCCCGTCAGATGCTTCTCGGGCTCAGCATGACGCCTCGCCTAGGGACCGCCGTTAACGTTTCTTCTTACCCTTGTTTGCGTGACTGGCAGCCACAGGAGCTTTCTTCGCAGACTTGGCCTTCTCGGTCTTCGGCGCAGCTACAGCTTTCGACGCTTCGGCCTTCCCCTTCACCGGAACCACGGCAGCTACAGGGGCGGCAGCCGGGCCTTTTCCCTTTTTCTTGCCTTTGGCTGCAGCAGTCGCAGCAGCGGCGGCAGTGGCTGCTGCCGCTGCAGCGGCCGCTTCTGCGGCAGCGGCCTTGGCCGCCCTACCGCGCTTCGGCGGCGGTGGTGGAGGCGGTGGTGGAGGCGGCGGCGCCAGCGGCTTCAGAAACTTCAGGGTCTCAGTCCGCGAACGCAGTTTGCCGTCCAGCAAGAGCATGAAAACATCGTGCGCAATCTTCGGATATTCCGGCAGCTGCGGCGTGATATACAGTTCCGCCATCTCTGGCAACGGGACCTTCAGCTGTATCTGCCGCCACTTGGTAAAAAAGTTTTTAATCTTCTGCGCGACTGCCTGCTGGCGAGCAGTGACGGCCAGGAACAGAATCATCTCCGGCCGCGCCTCGGAGAGCAGCTTCCAGGTACGCGAGGGCGTTGCTGCTTCCTTGCCGACCAGCCGTTTTGACAGTTCCTTGGCATGGTCTTCCAGGTCTCGCCAGGCTTCGACCAAGTCTTTGCGCGGAATCTGCTTGCGCATGTCGGCGATATCTTTATCAGCCAGCCGGGCGGTCAGGAAATACATTACCGCGGGCGCCGGGTCGGGAGCGTATCCCAGTTCCGTCATCTGCTGCCGCGTCTTCAGAAGATGGCCCAGCTGCGCTGCATCGGCTTTGGCGCTGGTCCAGTGCGGGTTCAGAACTTTGAGCGTGTCTTCCTTTTCCAGCACGCGGAGGATATGCAGAGGATCGTCTTCATAAGCCAACTGCTCGATCTCATAGCCCACCGCCCGGTGGCTGATGTGCTCGATATAATTATTTTCCTTGGCGGATTCGAAGCGGGCCTGGGTGCGTTCCTCGAGCGGCCAGTGAAAGCGTGCTGCAAACCGGCTGGCACGGATCAGCCGGGAAGGGTCTTCGACAAAGGCATAGTTGTGCAGTACTCGAAGAACTTTGGCCTCGATATCGGCCGCGCCATTGAACGGATCCATCAGCAAGCCACGCGAACCCGGATTCAGCGACAGGGCCATCGCGTTGACGGTGAAATCCCGGCGCCGCAAGTCTTCAATCAGAGTAGCGGCGGAAACTACCGGCGGCTTGCCGACTTTCTCGTAGTGCTCGGTACGCGCCATGCTGATTTCCGCGCGCACGTTCCCCGGCAGGCCGAGGTAGAGGGTCTTGAAATCCTCATCGATGCCGGCAATTCGTACGCCGGCCTTTTCCAGGTCTTTTTGTAGTTTGAGGGGATTGCCCTGGACGGAGAAATCGAGGTCGCGGATGGGAAATCCGCTGATAATGTCGCGGACGGCGCCCCCGGTGAGATAAATATTCATACCGGCGGCGCGCGCGATGTCTTGTACCAGCGTGACGCCGCGCTGCTGGTCCGGCGTCAGCCGGATTTCCATAGTGTAGATATAATCTGCCATCTTGCTTAGAGACGCGGCTCCGCGACCCGGTTCGGCACAGGAAAGTCCGAGTTTTCCACAGGCTTTACCCCGAGAAAACAGACTGCTCCAGTGGCTTTTTCGTAAGTCACTCTATCCAATAGGCTTAGAGTACACGAGATGGGACGCCGCAAGCTACAGAAAATACCACAAGGTTAACGCTTTGGCTACAACGAACGTACCTGGCATGCGTTTTTTAGTGGAAAAGTGCGAGAATCGGGGACAGTCGTCGGTCGTCGGCCCCCGGACCTCGGGCGGTCGGACCGGCCATAGATCGTTGGTTATGGTTACTGACGTCGGCTCTGGAGACGTTAGTTATTCGACGGTAGTCTCCCGGGCCAACCGAGTCCCCTTAGGGACGCCTGATAATAGCTCGGCGTTTCAATGGCTGGTTGCAGCTATTTCAGGGGTGCCTACGGCACGCGTGCACTTTCTGCGAAAAACTCACCACAAAAGTGGTGGGCTACTATCAGAGGTCCCTCTGGACCTTAAACCTGGGCCGGTAGCATTTTCGATTTGCGATCGCGAACTGGAATCTGAATTGAAAGGCTGGACCTTCACGACCCGCTGAAGACGGAAGACCGGCGACTAATGACTGCCCCATGCCTTCAACCCATAAAAAAGTCGTAGTCCGAAAGATGGACCGGGATTCGATCAACGGACACGTTGCCCCGGCCAACTTCGTCCGCGAAGGCAAACTTGAACTCTTAAATACGTCGGGCAATGTAGTGGCCATCGACCTTAAGGACATCAAGGCGGTGTACTTTGTCCGCGAGTTCGGCGACTCCGAGGCCTTGAGCCGCAAGACCTTCACCAGCCGCCCTCGCACCGAGGGACTTTGGATCCGGCTCAAGTTCAAAGACAACGAGACACTGGAAGGGATGATGCCGAACGACCTGAGCCTGACCACTGCCGAGGGCTTCCTGATCAATCCCCCCGACATGCGGTCGAACATTCAGAGGATTTTCGTCCCGCGCTCTGCCCTGGAATCTCTGACAGTGCTGGCAGTCATCGGGGCCACACATCGCCGCCGCAAAGGCGGACCAACCGATACCCGCCAGGTACCGATGTTTGGGGAGTAAAGCGGCGTTGGACGTCAAAGGCAGACGTCAGCCCTCAGACCTCGGACCTCAAACCCACAATCGCATATCACATGTAATTCGCCGCGGATTTAGTGCGGTCTGAGGTCCGACGTCCGAAGTCAGTTCTTAACCACCTGCAGGTTATTAGTCACGCCGAAGACTCCAGAGACGCTCTTGGCGCGAATGTTTGCGATGTTCTTGTCGGTCTCGTTGTCGACCACGCCTTCCAGAGTGACGTTCCCGTTTTTCACAATGATCCGGATGGGTTGCTGCACGCCCATAGCGTACTTCTGCAACGGCCCGTAGCCATAGATGGAACGATAAAGCTGGCGCCGGAGCCGGTCGTCATTCGGGGACACCGGCAGAACTTCAATCTGATTGTCTACGTGCTCCACGCCTTCAATTCTCTTGACCACGTTTCCGGCGTCGGATTTCAATGTGGGACGCGTGACCTGCCCCATCAGAGTCACGTTGTAGCCGTCCACTTTGTAGGCCAGACTGTCGAAGACGCCGAGATAAGGCAGCATCAGCAACTCGTGCCTGACTTCTTTGGTAATTCGCTCGGTGGCGCGCGCTGAGGTGTCGGAGGTTTGCTGGCCAAGCACGGCTGACGCCAGCGCCAGCAGGACGCAGGTTGCAAGTAAAGATCGCAATTTCATTTTCGATTCTCCTTGGGTGCTAGATCTGGTTGAAACGAATCCTCGTCCTTACGGGAGCACATAGTAGCAAATCGGATCACGAATCGCCGCCAGAATCCGTGCAACGGGGCGGCAAACTCACGGCCCCCTTTGATTCTTCATTCCACTGCCGGGTAGCTCAGGCGCCAGGCATTTCGTTCGACACCACATGGGAACTCCAAAAAGTGTAAAATTGAGAACGAAGTATGGAAGGCGCCGAAGACAATAAAGAACTGAATCTTCTGCTCCCGGCGACCGTCACCGGTCCGCTGTGGAAGTCACTGGCTCGCAACCTGCACGACCGCCTTTTTCCGGAAAAACTTCCACCTTTACAACTTACTTCGCGGCCTGTGAATACCGGGATGCTGATTGGGGATTCGGTCAGCCTGCCCTGGTTTCGCACGGTTTTCACCAACCTGGGCAATGTGATCAATCCGGAGGTTCTGCCCCCTCTCGAACTGGAATCATTACCGGCCGACGTCGGCGAACTGGTAAGCGATCAAATGGGGCACATGTGGTGGACCTCCCTGCTGCGCAATCTGGCTGACCGCGTTGCGCCGGAACGATTGCCACCGCTTCAACTGACCTCCAAACCCGTGGAGGCCGATTTGAATGCCGGGTCGATCCAGTTGGCGCGCTGGTCTTCGCTGATCACTTTGCCCAAGGTTCCGCTGGCCGAGCGCAAGTACTTTACCGCCCCGTCGCCGGCGCGGCCGAACACTCCGCGAGTCGGCGCCGCGCCGCAATTCGCAGGCTTTGCAGGTATGCCGGGTGCTGGATTCGAAGGAGCGCCGGGGCACCTACATCAAGGGAAACTGCAGACCAAGCTTTCTCGTTCCCGCCTGCGCGAGTCCCTGCTGATCGGCCTGGCAGCTTTGGAAGCGGTATACCTGCTGGCATCCCTCTTCGGATTTGTCTGATTTTCTTCGCTTACCATACGGAATTTCTTTGCGGTAAAGTTCTCCCTCTGCCTAGCCACAAAATCAAAAGCATGAACCGCAAAGGGCGCAAAGAATCCTGAAACGCCTACCTTTTTCGCCCCGAGCACTGCGTCCGATACAATCACGATTCGAGAAAATGCCTATGAAACTTGCTCAGCTTGCTGCCGCTCTCGACGCACGCCTGGAAAACGGATCGCCGGACACAGAAATCACGGGGGTAGCCGGCATAAAGGACGCCGGCCCCGGGCAGCTTACCTTCGTGGCCAATCCCAAATATGCCGGGGCGGCCAGAACGACCAAGGCGTCCGCGGTCATTGTGACCGAGGAGTTCCCTGCTATTTTGACAGCCGTCTTACGCAGCAAGAACCCTTATCTGGCCTTCGCTCACGCTCTCGAACTCTTTTCAAAACCTCAGCAGTATGAACCCGGCGTGCATCCGACGGCCGTAATAGATTCCTCGGCCCGAATTGCTGAGGGAGCTCACATAGGCCCTTATGTGGTGATCGGCCCCGGGGTTGAAATCGGCTGGAACGCGGTGCTGCTGGCGCATGTAGTGATCTATCGCGACGCCAGGATCGGCGACAACTTTTTTGCTCACGCGCATGCCATCGTGCGCGAGGGCTGCCAGTTGGGCAACCATGTGCTGCTGCAGAATGGCGCCATCATTGGCGCCGATGGCTTCGGTTTCGCCAAGGACGACTCCGCGCATTGGTACAAGATCGTGCAGCCCGAGCCCGTCGTCATCGAAGATGATGTCGAAATTCAGGCGAACTCCTGCATCGATCGCGCCAGCGTGGAGAAAACACGTATCGGCCGCGGCACCAAGATCGATAATCTGGTTCAGGTTGGTCACGGCGCGCGCATCGGCGAGCACTCGCTGCTGGCGTCCCAGGTCGGCCTCGCGGGTTCAACGGAGATCGGTAAAAATGTAATCCTGACCGGACAGGTCGGCGTGGTCGGGCATTGCAAAGTTGGCGACGGAGCGATCGTGACGCCACAGAGCGGAGTGGCAGGCGACATCGAGGCCGGCGCAATCGTCAGCGGCGCCCCAGCAGTCGATCACAGATTGTGGCTGAAGTATTCAGCGCTGCTCAGCAAGCTTCCTGAAATCGCTCGGGCAGTGAGGGCTAAGGCGCCGAAGGAGTAGTCAGCGGAGTCGGAGTCGCAACCGCGGAAGTCCTTCCCTGCTGCATCTCCTCAGGCAAAGCGCTATCGATGGCTTGCCTCACCTTCTTCATCAGGTCTTCGCGGCTGCCGAAGTCCTCCGGTTCGATCGCAGGATGAAAAGTGATGGTTACCGTGCCCGGCTTGATCGCAAACCGCCCCTTCGGCATCACGGAATGCGAACCCGAAATCGTCACCGGCACGACCGGCACACCGCATTCCATGGCCAGGTAGAACGGTCCTTTTTTGAAAGGCAGCAACCTGCCATCGAACGAGCGATGGCCTTCAACGTAGATCGTCATATTGATGCCCTGTCGCAGCACTGCGGCGGCGGCCCGCACCGCTGAGATTCCCGCATCGCGATTGCCGCGATCGACTGGCACCAGCGATCCCAGCCTCATGGTTTTGCCCAGCAGCGGATAGTTGAACAGTTCCTTCTTTGCCATCACCGACGTGCGCCGCGGGATCAGCGGCAGCATGACCGGCGGATCGATATTGGAAACATGGTTCGACATAAAAACATAGGTGCGCTTGGGATCGAGGCGGTCGAGTCCGATGGTTCGAGGCCGCACTCCAGCCAGGCGCGTGCCCCAATATGCGGCGCCCATGCCCACGGCGTAGAGAAATCGGATGTCGCCGGTCAGGAATGTCCAGGGAAAACAAATCAAGGCAGCAAACGGAAGCGCGATTCCCCAGAACGCCAGCATTGCGATGGTGCGAATCACGGTTGTGCCTCTCGCGCCGTCTGGTCTTCGCCTTTTATCCACGCGGCACGACGGGCGCTTTGTTCCGAGGTGATCTTATCCAGGTTGGTCAACTCGAAGTCGAATTCCTGCCGGCTGGCCAGCTTCCAGTGCAACTCCCGCTCGCCGCCAGAATTGCGAATACGCAGCCGAATCGTCTCACCCGGACGCACGTCCGCAGAATGCCGGGGAACGCTGTTCGCACCCTGACCATTGATCTCCAGAATAGAATCTCCCACGGACAGCCCGGCCAGGTCGGCCGCGCCCGCGGGTGTGACGGAAGCTACCACCAGCGCCGCATCAAAGTTCCGCGTGGCGACGAATCCGAGGTCGGCAATCAGGCTGGCCCGCTTTACCAAATGCAAGCCAACACTCCGGAAGAAGTCATCCCACGGAATTTCATCGGTGCCCGCAACGTACTTCTGGAAAAACCATTTCAGATCAGAGTGGCTGACAGCTTCGGCGGCGCAGCGCACGCCGTCGGTATCAGGGAAAAACTCGCCTTTGCGCGCGTAGTGTTCGTTCATCCAAAGAAAGACATCACGCAGAGAAGCTGTGCCGTGACTGGATTCCCGAACTTGAAGGTCGAGCATGACGCCAAGAAGATTTCCCTTGTTGTAGTAGGAAATGCTGCGCGTCGGCAGGCGATAATAATCGTATTTCTCCAACCACGCATCCAGGCTGGACTCTTCCACAGACTGCGTGCCATGCGCCGGACGCCGCTCCAGTTCGCCGATTTCACCGGCAATGCTCTTGAAATAGTTGTTCTCATCGAGCAAACCGGCCCGCAACAAAATGATATTGGCCGCCGTGGTCGTCGCGCCCTCGCTGAACCATAGAGCGCGAGTGTAATTCTCCCGCGTGTAGTCAACCGGCTCGAGTGATTGTGGACGAATCCTCTTCACGTTCCACAGATGAAAGAACTCGTGAGCGGTCAAATTCGCCAGAGCGTCCGGATTGTTGGCGAGAGTTTGCGCGCTGAGATCGATGGCAGTGCCATTCGCATGTTCCATTCCATTGCCGGGCGCCCCCGGGGGAAGTGATAGAAAAATACATAAGTCTGAAAGGGCCGGTCTTCCATCCAGATTGTGGCCGACGAAACGAGTCGCCGCAGCATGGCGACAACTTTATGCATGTCGTAATCGGAAGTATTGCCGTCGACCACGACGCGATAGTGCCCGCCGCTTTCGTCAAAATCAGATTCCTGGAATGACCCTATCTCGACCGGAGCATCCACCAGATGATCGTAGTTTTCCGCCCTAAAGCCGCCATCCGAAATCGCGAGCGCCGTTGCGATGTGCCACCCAATGGGCAAGTCTGTGAACGAAACTTCGGTTGGCAACGACCGTCCGTCTGCCGGATACATCAGAATCTCAGCCAGATTGAAAAATGCGTGGTGCGTATTCAACTGCGCTCCAAAGGGGCCGGACTGGTCGGATAGAAGTTGATATTCCACTTCCGCGCCTTGCTCCGTGCCGCTGAGATGCCAGGTCGCTTTGTCCACTTTCCGGACGGAGAGGGGTTGACCGCTTGCAGTTTTAGCGGTGACCCAGTTCACATAATCCGAGAAGTCGCGAACCTGGTAGAGCGCGTTCCAGACAGGCAATTGCAGATTTCGTTCAGAAGCACCAGGACCGAGAACGATCTTTACTCGCACCAGATGTTCCGCTCGATTCGCCAGTGAGACGATGTAATGGATGGACGCAGCTTGCGAAGCAGGCTGGAGACTCTGCGGTGTCGCCGGCAACCTCGTGAGCACCGCCCAGACGATGAAAAACTTTACGATGACAAACCCCGGTCTGGGCAGGCGATTCACGCCTTGGCGGACGCCTTCATCGCATGGGTGCCCGAAGCGCCTCCAGACATAGCTTTCAGCCGCTGCGGCAGCTTTTCATAGATGCCGCCAAATCCGCCGTTGGAGAGAATCGCAACCACGTCCCCTGACCGCATTTCAGGTGCGACCGTCTGGACGATGGCGTCGGCGTCGGCAGCAAGACGTGCTCGCCGTCCCTGCGTCTGAAGATCTGTCACGAGCGCTGTAACATCCATGCGCTCACGTTCAGGGATCGACTCCGATTTGAACACGTTTGCCACCACAATCTCGTCCGCGACCGCAAGACTGCGAGCCAATTCATTCTGGAAAACATTCCGGCGCAGTGTATTCGAACGCGGCTCCAGAATGGCCCAGAGTCGCGCGCCCGCATAGCGTTCACGCAGCGCCTTCAACGTGCCCGCAATCGCCGTGGGATGGTGCGCAAAGTCATCAATGATGGTAATCCCGTTCACCTGCGCCCGCACTTCCAGCCGGCGCTTCACGCTCTTGAAAGTTTTCAGCGCGGCAACGATTTGTTTTGTCGGAATTCCGCAGCCGGATGCCAATGCCGCAGCCGCAGTGGCGTTCATCACGTTGTATTCGCCGGCCAGAGCAAATTCAAAATCCGCCCAGGACTCACCATCGCGTGTAACTGTCCACGTCGTGCGCGCGGGATCGAACCGCAGATTGCTCACGCGCCAGGCCGCCCCCTGGGTGTTTCCATAGCGCTCCACCGGACAAAATGCCTTCGCCAGACAACGTCCAATACTCTCGCCCGTATCGAGCGCGACAATACGACCGCGGCCCGGCACCAGGTTGACCAGGCGCTTGAACGCCGTCTCGACGGCGTCGAGGTCTTTGTAAATGTCGGCGTGATCGAATTCCACCGAGGTCAGAATTACGGAGTCAGGAAAATAGTGCAGAAACTTCGGGCCTTTGTCGAAAAATGCAGTGTCGTACTCGTCGCCTTCGAGGATGAAATGCTTTCCCGCTCCCAACTGGAAGCTGCTGCCGAAATTTTCCGCGATCCCGCCGATCAGGAAAGAGGGCTGCACTCCAGCGCTGTGAAAAATCCAGGCCAGCATCGATGTGGTCGTGGTCTTGCCGTGCGTTCCGGCCACCACGAGGACTTCCTTGCCGCGCAGAAATTCAGCATGCAGGATCTGCGGCAGCGAGCAAAACGGAAGGCGCTGGTCAAGAATATGTTCGAGTTCAGGATTGCCCCGCGAGATGGCGTTCCCTACAACGACCATGTCTGGCCGAGGCTCGAGATTGGCGGCGGCAAAAGGCTGTGCTACGGGAATGCCAAGCGAACCCAGGAAATCCGACATCGGCGGATAAGCCGCAGCGTCGGAACCAGTAACCCGATAACCACGCTCCTTGAGCATACCCGCCAGCGAAGCCATCGCAGTGCCGCATATACCGATCAGGTGAACGTGTTTGCTGTCGCTCATAAATTTGTGGACCACTGTTTCTTCAGGACTCCACGTCGAAAAACACTCAGTGTCCTCCGTGGTTAATTTGCCTCATCCCGCCGACCGCGAGGAAGCCGCCAGCACCGTAGCTGATTCTTTTATTTCAAGATTCACTGTATTCGCCGTAACCTTCAAAGCCGCCCGCACCCCGAAAGGCAGCGTGATATTGCCCCGAGAAACGTGCCCCGACCGCAAACCAAAAGCCACTGGCACGCCCAGGTCTCCGACGACTCGCACGATCACATCCTGCAAAATATTGGTTTGATCTTTATTCTGATTATTCTGATTCTGGTGGCAATCTACCATCTCGCCGAAAATAATGCCTCGCACTTTGTCCAATTTTCCTGCCAGCTTTAACTGCATCAGCATGCGGTCGATCTGATAAGGCTTGGCGGCGATGTCCTCGATAAAAAAAATTGTCCCGTCGGTGCGGATCTCATAAGGCGTGCCGAGAGAAGCTACAAGAATGGAGAGGCATCCGCCGTAAAGAATTCCGTCGGCGGAGCCTTTCACCAGCGGCTTCACGTCCGAATCAAGGTGCAACGGCCAATCTGAAGATCCGCTCAAGGCGCAGGACCAGGAATCCAGGTCGACGCCATCCGCGGCGGCAAAATCCTTGGCTGCCATGGGACCGTGAAAAGTGACCAGGCCGGCCGCATCCGTGAAATAGGTAAGCAGGCTGGTGAGATCGCTGTATCCGACAAATATCTTGGGATTGGACTTGATCTTTTCCAGATCGAGAGCATTCAGAAGATAGTTCGAGCCATATCCGCCACGCGCGCAGATGATCGCGCGCACTTCGTCCCGCACAAACATCTCCTCCAATTCCCTCGCCCGGCGCTCCACAGTTCCGGCGAAGTAAAGATCGCGCTCAAAAATGGAATCGAAATAGAAAGGCTTGTACCCCAGATCACGCAAGGCCGTACAGCCGGCTTCCAGCATGGCGGGTTTGAGGTTACTGGCCGGCGCCACGATGCCCACGGTGTCGCCCGGTTGAAGGGCTGGCGGCTTGATGCGCGTTATTTTTGAGCCAGAAGCCATGCGTTTGCGGGCACGAAAGCGCTCAGTCAAACAAGAAACTCGCCGCGGCAGACTAGTTGCGCCGGGCCGCGAAGAAAAACTTCGCTCTCCCAGCGGACGGTTTGCACCCCACCGGGGGCATGAACTCTTACCGGCGACTGGACTTGTTGCGTGGCAATCGCCGCCACGGCAGATGCGCACGAACCGGTTCCAGAAGATTGCGTCTCGCCGACTCCGCGCTCGTAGAACCTTGCCTCGACATTACTCTTGTCCCTGATTTTTACCAGTTCAACATTCACTCCCTGGCTGAAGCCAGGGTCGCGCCCGATCTCGGCTGCGTGGGTTTGCCAGTTCGAACTAAATTCCCGAACAAAAACGACATAGTGCGGATTCCCCATGGAGACTGGGACGCCGCGAACCTCGCCCCATGTCAGATGGATAGAAAACGCATCCCCAACCTCAGGCTCCCCCATCGCGGTTTCAAATTCATAGCTGTTTTCACGGCGACTGGTCAACGTGCAAGACTTGAGGCCCGCACCGGTACGGATCGTGAACTTTTCTCTTGGAGTCTCAGCTTTCGACTGTTCTGAACACAAAAAAGCCGCCACGCAGCGTGTGCCATTGCCGGAGATTTCCGCCTCCGAACCATCGGCGTTGAGCAATCGGGCCTGCACGTCCGCGTCCGTCGCTGGGAACAGCCATTCCACACCGTCCGCGCCTACCCCGTGGTGTCGATCACAAATTCGTCTGCTGAACTCCGCGATATCGGCCGGAATATACCGGCCATCGATGATCAGAAAGTCATTGCCGCAGGCATCGGCCTTAACATAAGGAACAGCTCGTTCGGAACGCGTCATTCCGGCTGCACCAGCCCCAGCGGGAAGACACTCTCGAGCACGGAAGACTTCCGCAATGCCTGTAGCACTTGTCGGTGCTCCCGATGCGTTCCCTCGAGGTCAAACTGAAGGCGCACATGCTTCCGGGTTTCGGCGACGTGTACATTGTCCATGATGCCGTGGATACACTCCAGCACGCTGTTGACTTCGGACCGGATGTCTTCCGCGCTTCGCCCGGTGACTTCGTAGCTCTGGACTGCCAGTTTGAGATTGAGTTTCTGCTCAGCGTTACCCAGCAGGAACAGGCACAGCAAAATGAGCCCCGTGCCGAAAACTGCCGTCAGGTAAAGCCCGCCGCCCACGGCCATGCCGACCGAGGCCACCACGAAGAGCGTGGCTGCCGATGTGATGCCAGTCACCAGATTGTTCCGATTGTGCAGAATCGATCCGGCTCCGATGAATCCGATGCCCGGAATAATCTGCGCCGCAATCCGGGTGTGGTCGCCCAGATGCTCCGCCGCCAGCGCATCCGAAAGCAGGGTAAACATCGCGGCGCCGAGACAGATGAAGAGGTTCGTGCGCAGGCCGGCAGGACGGTGCTTGAATTCGCGCTCCAGTCCGATGGCGCCTCCCAGCATCGCGGCCAACATCAGCCGCATCAGGGATATCCCCGCCGTGGACATTTCACCTTGTACGACCGCGTAGATATGCTGCATCGCCGGCATGAGATCCTGAGTGGCTGGATTTTATCACCGGAAAACTTCGGCGCTGTTGGCTTCCGGCGTTGCCAAGTTAACGCAGATGATTACCGCGAGGCAGCACGAGTACGGTAGATCGTCGCCTTCGCTTCGTCCGACGAATGAATCACCGCGAGGGGGACCAACTCGTCCTTCCGCACTCCATTCGAAACCGCGTCGCCCTCAGAGGCGATCACAAATTGAGCGTATTTTGCCGGATCGGCCAGGGCCCGCTCCCATAATCCATCCTCATCGACGGGTTGCTTCCATGTACGGTGGTTGCCTTCGTTAATCACCCTCCGCAGCGGCATGCCGGCTTGTTGGACCGCCCCCACATGATTGCCGAGATACATGAGCAATGTGGAATCCGGCGGGAGAACTCTCAAGAAGTCGGCGAGTTCGCGTTCAAAAGCGATTCGTCCTCTGGAGTTGACCAGGGCTTCACGAAAGCAAACCGGCGCGGACCAGATCGAAGCATAGCAGGTGATCACAGACACGAAACCTGCGGCCGCCATCACGAGACCGACCCAGCGCTGTTGCGCGACTCTCGCGGCGAAGTACAAAGCCATCGCTCCAAATACCGCGAACGCCGGAAGGAGTTCCAGCCCGTAACGCAAGTTGTAATGGGAGAACGGCCACCAGACCGGCACATAGATCGGCACACCGCTGTAGCCCACAGAAAGAGCGTAGAACAGCATCGGGACCGAGAGCAGCAGCAGCGGCCACATTCGATCGCCGCAAAACAGACCTGCGATCATCCCCGCCAGTGCGAGCAGAATCCAGGCTTTTTGGCCGCGCCCGGCCGCCATATTCAACTCCGCTGACTTCAGGAAATAACTGAAGGCGGTTTGAAGATCGTGGCTTCCAGGATGTGACGTCGCGGTGCTTCGTTGTTCGATCGCCTTGGCAGAGTAGGGCCCGTTAGCGAATTCCAGCGGATTGCGATAGACGATCGCGTTGTATCCCAGCCAAAGCACGGGCGCTGAGGCGGCCAGCAGAACGAACTTCCCGAACTGGATACGCAGGTCTTGCCCGCGTGATTTCTCTCGCAACACAACGGCCAACGCAGCAAAGCACATCACGGCAGCCAGAAACCACGCGTCATACCGGGTGAGACAGGCTGCTGCCAGGCACAAACCGCATTTGACGAGCGCAGACAAAGCGCGCTTGCCTTCAACATTCGCGGGCTGCTTTACGAATTGGCAGAAATAGACTACGGCCCAGATGAAGAGCGCCAGATAAAGTGGCTCACCCATTGCCGTAGCTTGCAGATAAATCAGATTTGGATTGGCGGCGTAGATCAGCGCGGCCAGCCAGGCCGCAACTCTGATCTTAAAGTTTCCTGAAGCCGGGGAACCAGGTGAAGCGAGACCGTCGCGGACCAGGCGAAAGATGCCGACTGTCCCAAAGACGTAAGCCATCATGGACGGAATCGATCCGCCCAGGCCGGTCCTCCACATCCAGTTGGAAAGCAGGAACGGGATCATCAGCAGGTGGGGAAGCGGCAGCCAGACCGTCCCCAGTTGCAGTAAGCCCGGAGTGCGAGAGTCGAAGACGCGGCGCGCGATGTTAATGTGCGCGACGGCGTCGCCGTAAAGCAGAATTTCCCCTCGATGGAAATAGAAGAAGAACGAAAGAATGGAAGCGCATGTGGTCAGCCACGCCAGCAGGGCGATTTCGCGGTCCCATCGCCGGATCGGCTGCGCTTTCATTCCAGATGGGTCAGTTCGCGGAAGATTTGAAAGCGTTCGTCGATGTCTTCGCGGGTGAGCGACTGCAAACGCTCTGTACCGAAACGCTCCACCGCGAACGACCCCATGACGCCACCGTAAAAGAGAGCGCGCTTCAAGACTTCGCGGTTCAATTCCTCCTGCGAAGCGATGTATCCCATGAAGCCGCCGGCGAAGGAATCGCCCGCGCCAGTAGGGTCTTTCACTTCGTCGATAGGCAGCGCGGGAGCGCGAAACGGATGACGCCCAATGCCGAAGGCGCCTTCGCGGAAGAAAATCGTTGCGCCATATTCACCATGCTTGATGACCAGCGCCTGTGGACCCATGGCCAACACCTTCTGCGCCGCTCGCGGCAGATTGCTCTCTCCGGCCAGACTTTTCGCTTCGGTGTCGTTGATCAACAGCACGTCGACCAGTTTCAGCGTTTCAGCCAACTGCTTGCGGGCGCTGTTGATCCAATAATTCATGGTGTCGCCGCCGGTGAGGCGCGCCGTCTTCATCTCCCGCCGCACCATCGCCTGCAATTCAGGCTGAATATTCGCCAGAAACAAAAACTGCGAGTCCTGATAATGTGCGGGAATGTGGGGCTGAAAATTCTGAAAGACGTTGAGGTCCGTAAAGTCGGTTTTGGCTTCGTTCAGATTGTCGAGATACTGCCCGCCCCAGCGAAAAGTCTTCCCTTTCGCGTGCTCGATGCCGCGGGTGTCGACTCCGCGTTTCTTCAGAACGTTTTCGTGCTCGGCGGTGAAGTCCTCGCCCACAATCGCGACCACGCGGACATCGGTGAAGTAGCTGGCGGACAAGGCGAAATACGTGGCGGCGCCGCCGAGGACGTCTTCCACTTTCCCCGAGGGGCTGGCAATGGTGTCGAAAGCAACCGAACCGACTGCGACAATGCTCATGCTTTCTTGGCTTTCAGGTATTTATCCGAGGATGAGTTTCAACTTCTGACGGGTGGCTGCCGGAATCTTGCTGCGGTCGGTAATGATGGCGTGCGCCAGCGCCGATCCGCATTTGCAAGTGCGCTCCTTCGGCATGGCGGAAACCGTTTCGCGCACCACTCGAGTGGCATTTTCGGCATTCTTCAGCAGCACGGCGACGATTTGGTCCACCGTGACCGAATCGTGATGCGGATGCCAGCAGTCGTAGTCAGTGACCATCGCCACCGTGACATAACAGATTTCGGCCTCGCGAGCCAGCTTGGCTTCCTGCAGGTTGGTCATGCCGATCACATCCATGCCCCAACTGCGATAGACGTTGGATTCAGCCTTGGTCGAAAACTGCGGACCTTCCATGCAGACATAAGTGCCGCCGCGCTTGGCAAGTCACGCCCGCTTTGTTGCAGGCTCCATCGACGACCTTTGCAAGCTGCGGACAGATCGGGTCAGCGAAAGCGATGTGCGCCACAACTCCATTTCCGAAAAAAGTATCGACGCGATGCCGGGTGCGGTCGTAAGAACTGGTCGGGAATAACAAACTCCAGCGGCTTATGCTCTTCCTTCAATGAACCAACCGCGGAAACTGAAACGATCCGCTCCGCGCCCAGTTGTTTGAAGCCATGAATGTTGGCGCGAAAATTCAGCTCGCTGGGAAGGATGCGATGTCCGCGTCCGTGACGGGCCAGGAAGGCGACTTTGCGGCCTTCCAGCGTGCCGAGCACATAGGCATCCGAAGGCGCTCCAAACGGCGTCTTCAGCTTTACCTCTTTAATTCTGGTGAGCCCCGGCATCGCGTATAACCCGCTGCCGCC
Organism: Terriglobia bacterium; assembly: GCA_963795245.1. Classification (GTDB taxonomy): domain Bacteria; phylum Acidobacteriota; class Terriglobia; order Terriglobales; family Acidobacteriaceae; genus JAIQFF01. The sequence continues at coordinate 1,304,053 of CAWCHA010000005.1, forward strand.
TATGATTCCAATTTCCGCTTGTGGCAAAGTTCCCTCGGAAAGATGCTGTTCGATGAAGCAGAACGACGATTATACAGGGGCACCGGTTGTGGGACCGGGTGTCCGACCCGGTCGGGCGGCGCAAAGCACCGCTATGGTTTGGGTCTCTGCGAAACCGTGCCGACCTTCGGTCCGCCTGACTGGGTCAAAGACCCGATCCTACACAGTCATTTCGTGGCTACTGCAGCCATACCAAATACTTCCTGCTCCAAAGTGTCCGTCATAGCCTCATCGAAGCTCTCGGTGATCACAACCGTATCGCCCTGCACATCAATGACGACCGACCCGTCCTCAGTCAACCAGGAGCGCTTGCCCGTCAGATGATCCAATGCCTCGGTTTTGATCGCAGGCTCTTTGCCGTCAACCACAACGTCGTGCACGTGCAGGTACCGTTTGCTGAGCGCGCCAGCATAGATGGCGGCGAAGTTTGCGGCCTGTTCGGGCGTCGACCAGCGCGACGCGTACAGCAGCGCCAGCGGCCCGGCAGCATCTTTCTTAGGCCGCACTGCGAAGTAATAACCTCCCCGCCAATGCGGATACATTTTGTCAGCTATCTCAGTGCCGGCATACTGGTCGATCAGGACGGCCACATCGAACTCCCCCACCGCACCTACATCGAACCTGTCGAAGTCCTTGAAGACTTGCCGAAAGTCAGGCACTTGCATCGGGTCAAGGTGCTCGCCGGACAGATAAGTCTTCGGCTCCATGATCTGCCGCGTGGTTCGCGGAGGGTTTCGGAAGAGATCGGCAAACGCTTTTTCTTTTCCACCCTTGATCTCCAGCTCGGCGATGAAGTCGATGCCGTAGCGGTAGGGAAAGGTCAATGCCTCTTTCATGTAAATCGGCGCGTTATGAAATTCGACGGCGTCGGGGGTCCCAACCATCATGCCATCTTTTAAGGACTGCACCACCTGGGGCGAATCTTTCATGGATAATCCCATCGGCTCCAGCATGTAATCGATAAGAACCGCCATGGCCTGCCCTTCAACCACGGCATCCCGCGTAGTACTGGCTTCGTCGTTCTGAATATCTTCGGCGTTGACTTCTTTCTTTTTTGACAGATCGGCATCCACCGGCTTCATGTACTTTTCAAGATTGAAAGACTGGTCCTGCAACGCATGAGTCAGTTCGTGCGCCAGCACGGGCTTTTGCTGGTCGGCGCCCAGCCAATCCAACAGGTTTACAGTCCTGGTTTTGGGATCGTAATAGCCCGCGACCTGCTCTTTCAGCAGCACCACCAGAAATTTTCCCAGATCAAAATCTTTGGGCAGCAACCCGAACTTCTTGAGGACCAACTCGGACCGCCGCAGGCGCTTGGCGTCTTCATCCTCGCCGGTGTGCCGAGTGACGTATTCTTCCACCTCATCGCGACTGACCAGTTGCCGCTTGACTTCATGCTTGATGGGAAACAACGTGTCTTTGCTGGCAAAGCGAAGAATCTCATCCACCGATCGAAAGAGTTTCTCCGCCTCCTGAGGCGAGATCTTCTGCTCTTCAGCCGGTTTATTAGTTGCCGGTGCTGTAGTTGGTTGTGTGGTCGCGGGCGGCTCGCCAGCGGCATTTTGCTTCGCTTCCTGAGCCGGCGCACAAACCGCCATCAGCAGAGAAAAAAGAATGACCCCAGAAATCGAAACCCTGGACTTCCTACCGGCCCTCAAGTTCGCCATTGGCATGAGTCTATACTTTCCTCATGGGAGTCAATCTCTGGACCTCTACCGAGCACGCGCTGAGTTACCTGGAGCGCGCCGACTCGATCCCACATCGGGTCGAAGGCGAATCCACTCTGCTGGAGTTCGTCCCACCGACCGCAGCGCGAATCCTCGACCTCGGCACCGGCGACGGACGCCTGCTTGCATTGGTCAAGTCAAATTGTCCTGATGCGACGGCCGTGGCCATCGACTTCTCTCCCGCCATGCTCGAGGCCGTCGGCAAGCGTTTTGCCGGCGACCCCTCTGTCAACGTCATGGCCCACAATCTCGAAGACCTACTCCCGGAATGTGGAAACTTCGACGCCGTGGTTTCAAGCTTCGCCATTCATCATCTCATTCACGACCGGAAGCGGGCCCTGTACGCCGAGATTTATGCCAGACTCAACCCGGGAGGCGTTTTCTGTAATCTCGAGCATGTAGCCTCGGTCACCCCCGAACTTCACGAAGAGTTCCTGCATCGCATCGGATATACAGCGGAAACCGAGGACGCTTCCAACAAGTTGCTGGACGTGGAAAGTCAGCTGCGGTGGATGCGCGAAATAGGTTTCAGTGACGTGGATTGCCATTGGAAGTGGCGGGAGCTGGCTTTGCTGACAGGCCGAAGGATTTGACGCGCAAATTCGTAGTCTTCTCATCCTGAGCGAAGCACGGGCTTCGCAACGCGAAGCTGATGCGGAGTCGAAGGACCCCTGGCAGCTTGGCTGGTGCCGAGAACCTTGAGATTTCATGCCGCCGTAAAAAGTATGCGGTGTGATAACGATAGGGGTCGTTCGACTTCATCGACCGATTCGCATGCGAAACGGTCAATTTGGCTCAGGATGACAGGTTTTTGGTTTTTTTTGCCACCAATTCCCCGGCTTCTCGAGTTCCCAGGCTGCCGCCGATATCCTGAGTCGTCTTCTTTTCTCGTACAGCTTCCAGAACCGCAGCTTCGATTTTCGCCGCCTCGGCTTCCAGCCCCAGATGCGCCACCATTATGGCGGCCGCAAGAATCGCTCCAAACGGATTGGCCACATTCTTCCCTGCCAGCGGCGGCGCGGAGCCGTGTACCGGTTCGAACATTGAGGTCTTCCCGGGATGAATATTCCCGCTGGCGGCCATGCCCAAGCCGCCCTGCAACGCGGCCGCCAGATCTGTGATGATGTCTCCAAACATATTATTGGTCACGATGACATCAAACGGCCGCGGATCGCGCACCATCTGGGTGCAAAGCGCGTCCACATACATGTGTTGCGGCGTGATTTGCGGATACTCGCGGCTCACTTCCTTGAACACACGTTGCCACAAGCCCCCGGCGTGCGTCATGGCGTTTGACTTGTCGCACATCAAAACTTTGGTGCGCGGAGTTCCATCCTGCTTGTGATGACGCTCGCAGTATTCGAAAGCGTAGCGGATGACCCGCTCCACTCCCTTGCGGGTATTGATGTCCTCCTGTACGGCGACCTCATCCGGCGTGCCCTGCTTGAATACGCCGCCCGCGTCCACGTAAACCCCTTCCGTGTTTTCGCGAATGACAACGAAATCGATGTCCCGGGGCTCGACACCCTTCAGCGGACACAGCGAAGCATCCAGCAACCGCACTGGACGAACGTTCGCGTACAAGTCCATCCTGAAACGCATGCCCAGCAGGATCTCCTTGGCATGGACATTTGAAGCCACTCGCGGATCGCCGAATGCGCCCAGCAGAATGGCATCAAAATCGCGTTCCAGCATGGCGAAGCCGTCGGCCGGAACCGTGACACCGTCGGTCAAATACCGATTCGCGCTCCAATCGAAATGCGTCAATTCGACCGCAGCGCCCGTGGCCTGGATGACCTGTACGGCTTGGGCAATCACTTCGGGGCCGATGCCGTCTCCGGGAATGACAGCGATACGCTTTTTTTGGTTCACGGGATGGAAGATTACCAACTCAGTCGGCGGTTGTCATTCAATCCATGAAGGGCGGACATCCTCGTACCGCCTCACCACAGGCGCGGTCGAGCGTCCGACCGCGGCAACCCCACCGCTCTCCGCTATAATCAACCTAAGGACAAAATGAGTGTGACCGCCCGACCTGACAGCCTGGAAGCGTCCCCGGCCCCGCCGGCGAAGTCCGATTTTGGCGACGTGACCGGCGAATTCCACGCGCTGCTTTCGAACGCTGGAGTCTACGATCTCAGCCCGCGCGCCCAAATTTCGCTCACGGGCAGCGATCGAACGCGCTGGCTGAACGGTATGGTCACCAACAACATTCGCGATCTCGCGCCCGGACACGGCGTGTACGCGTTTTTGCTCAATCCGCAAGGACATATCCTCGGCGACCTGTTCGCCTACAACCGAGGGGAATCACTGCGGATCGATACGGATCAGGCGCAACTGGAAAAAATCCTGGCGGCCTTCGACAAATACATCATCATGGATGACGTCGAAGTCGCTAACCTGACCAGTCAACAGGCGGGAATCGGAATCGCGGGACCGAAATCCAGCGAAGCCTTGCGGGCAGCTGGATTAGACCTTCCAGACCTCAAGCCTTTGCAATTTGCCGAGGTTACCTGGCAGCAATCCGGCATAACGATTATTCGCGGTGACAATCCGTGCGTCGAAGCGTTCGAACTGTGGCTGGCGCCCGGTAACGCCGAATCGGTGCGCCGCGCACTCATAAACGCTGGGGCTGCGCCGGTTGGGACCACGGCACTCGATCTTTTTCGTATTGCTTCGGGAATTCCGAGCTATGGCATTGACATCCGCGAACGCGACCTGCCACAGGAGACCGAACAGGATCGCGCACTGAATTTTTCCAAAGGGTGTTATGTAGGACAGGAAATTGTGGAGCGCATTCGATCGCGCGGCCAGGTCCGCCGCAAGTTCACCGGCTTTCAAGTCCACGGACAACTGCCCGCGCCGGGGAGCAAGATTCAGGTGGAAGGGAAAGAGGTTGGCGAGATCACAAGTGCCGCTTCCCTACCTCTGCCGAAGGGCGATCTCAATGTGGCGCTCGGGTACATTCGTCGCGAAGCGGCGACGCCGGGCAAGGCGTTCGAAGCCGGCGGCAGCCCCGCCACGGTGGCCACCCTCCCGTTCGCGGAAATATTCAAGTAGTTGAATTTCAGAAATCGAAGGAAGAATTTATGTCTGAGAAAAAGCAGGAAAGTTTTACCGTCACCGACCGGCGGCTGTTCACATCCGATGGTGAACCACGCCGCGAAGTCAGCGAAGAAGAAGTGTCCACTTCCAGAACGGAGCCGCCTGCCGCACCGGTTGCTGCGTCCGAAGCCAAACCTGTGAACGGCTCTGAGCCGGTCGCCTCTGCTCCCTCAGATTTGGATTCCGGGATTGATCCGTCCGCGCCGCCGAACCCGACTGCGTCCGAACAAAAGGAACAAGCCGACGCCTACCACAAATCGGCCAAGGAACTGGATGCCCGCGTGGAACTCAGCGGCCACTCCGCTAAAGAAATGGAGATGACCTTCGAGCGCTTCATGGCTTCGCTCTACATGACGGCCATGCTGCAACTGGGCCTGATGCAGCAAGAGCGCGGACAGCCGCGCATCGATCTGCTGGCCGCGCGCCAGACCGTCGACACGCTGGGACTGCTGGCGGAAAAGACCAAGGGCAATCTGACGGCCGCGGAAGACAACTTCCTGCAAAACTGCCTGTACGAATTGCGGATGGCATACGTGGAAGTGACCAATGCCCTGGCCCGGCCGCCGCTGGCGACGGATACCAATCCCGCGAAACGATGAAAGCTACCCTGACCGTGCTGGGCAGTGGTACGTCGATGGGCGTGCCCACCATCGGCTGCGACTGCGCCGTCTGCCGCTCCATCGATCCACACGACCGCCGCACCCGGCCTTCGGTAATGATCGAGTATGGCGGACGCACCGTGCTCATCGACACCACTCCCGATTTCCGGGAACAGGCCCTTCGCGAATGCATCACGCCATTTGGACGCGGTGCTTTACACCCACGCCCACGCCGACCACATTCTTGGCATCGACGATCTGCGGCCATTGAGCTATCGTCACCGGCCGGGCAAACTGCCGCTCTATGCCCATCCCGACGTGGTGGCGTTCATTCGCAACATGTTCCGCTACATCTTCGACGCGGACTACAAATTTGGCGGCTTGCCGCAGGTTGAACTTAAGCCGCTGGTGGAAGCAGTCGATTTGTTCGGTGCACGCTTCGCGCCGGTGAGGGTCATCCACGGCGAAACCGAAATTTACGGATATCGCTTTGGATCGGCGGCGTATCTGACCGATCACAGCGTTGTGCCCGAGGCATCATTCGAACAATTGCAGGATCTCGACATCCTCTTTCTGGACGCGCTGCGGCACAAGCCTCATCCCACGCACTCGACGGTCGAGAACTCGCTGCGCATCGTGGAACGCGTAAGACCCAAACGGGCATTCTTCACGCATATCTGCCACGACTTGCCGCACGAGGAAACCAATGCGTCCCTTCCAGAAAATGTTCGTCTGTCCTACGACGGCATGAAACTGGAGTTTGAGATTTGAGGAAAAAGTCTTTGGATTTAGCCAAGATCTAGAAGCCACTTCATGCAGATCTTCCACAAACTCGAAGAGATTCCCGCCGCCTTCGGCCCCACGCTGGTGAGCATCGGGAACTTTGATGGTGTTCATCGCGCGCATAGCTATGTGCTCAAAGAGATCGTGAGCCGCGCCCGGCAGCAGGGAGCAAAGGCGATGGCGGTCAGCTTCGAGCCGCACCCGGTGCGAATCCTGCGGCCGGACTCCGGACTGAAGCTGATCACGCCGACGCCTGAAAAGCTTCGCCTGCTCGAGGCCAGCGGATTGGACGCAGTCCTGCTCTTGCCCTTCGGGCGCGATCTTTCGCTGATGACACCGCGACAATTCGCTGAAGAGATTCTCCAAAAGCAACTTCATGCCCGCGAAGTGCACGAGGGCTACAACTTTCATTTCGGTCACAAGGCCGCCGGTGACGTAGATCTGCTGGCCGAGTTCGGACGAGAAATGGGATTTGAAGTCGTGGTCTATGCGGAGATGAAAGTGCGCGGCGAATCCGTCTCCAGCAGCTGTGTTCGCAGACTCTTGAGTGAGGGAAAGATCAGTCGCGCGCGCCATTTACTGGGACATCCATTCAGCATGCTATCCACTCCGGGCCGGGGCCGCGGCTACGGCTCCAAGTACACAGTCCCGACCATCAATCTTGCTCGCTACGAAGAATTCGTGCCCAGGGATGGCGTTTACATCACGCGCACCCGGGTCGGTGCAGAGTGCTTCGATTCGGTCACCAACGTTGGCAGTCGTCCCACGTTTGGGGCGGAATCATTCGCGGTCGAGAGTCATCTGCTGAACTTCCATCCCATCGAATTGGCGCCCGACACCGAAGTGGAGATCTATTTCCTGCAACGCCTGCGTGATGAAATCAAGTTCCCGTCAGTAGAGGCTCTCCGCGAGCAAATTGGACGGGACGTAAACAAAGCCCGTAGATACTTTCGGCTCTTAAAAACACCGTGAATTCTCCGTGTCCTCCGTGGTTGAACCAGCAGAACCACAGAGGAACCGGAGGACACAGCGCTTTTTCTTTCCGATTGCCAATTTGCCCGCTGACCGTTGACAATCCGTCCAATGGCTGCGAGCCTCGCCTTCCCTTTTAAACAAGCCACGCCCGCGCAACGCCGGACTCTTGTGGCCGCCGCCCTGGGCTGGATGCTTGATGCCTTCGACGCCATGCTCTACGCCCTGGTGCTAACCCACGTCATGCGCGACCTGGGCATGACAAAAAGCACTGCGGGACTGCTCAATAGCCTGACGCTGCTCGCGTCCGGAATCGGCGGCGTGGCCTTCGGATTCATTGCGGATCATCTCGGCCGCAAACGCGCACTGATGCTGAGCATCCTCACCTATTCAATCTGTTCGTTCGCCTCCGGCCTCGCCACGTCGGTGGTAATGCTGGCCGTGTTCCGTTTCATCCTCGGCCTCGGGATGGGAGGCGAATGGAATACCGGCGCCACTCTGGTGGCGGAGACATGGCCTACCGAATTGCGGGCCAAAGCCATTTCGATTGTCCAGAGTTCGTGGGCGATCGGCTACGCGCTGGCGGCACTCTCGGTGGGCATCGTGTTGCGTTATGCCAACTGGCGTATAGCTTTCTTTGTTGGGATCTTGCCCGCGCTGGTCGTCTTGTGGATTCGGCGCGGAGTACCAGAGTCGGAGATGTGGCAGGAACGCAATCGGGGGACGAAAACAAGGTCTTCCGTTCGTGAACCGGAAACCGGGTTCGCCGGCCTCTTTCAGCCGCCTTATCTGAAACAGACGCTGGCGCTGCTGTTCATGAATTTCTTCGGGATGTTCGCCTGGTGGGGACTGTTCACCTGGATTCCACCGTATCTCTCATTACCGGTAGAGCAGGGTGGCCGCGGCTTTGGGCTCATGGGGACCACCGCATTGCTGGTCGTCCTGAATCTGGCTGGAATGTTCCCCGGATACGCCAGCTTTGGATGGGTGGCGGACTACCTGGGACGACGCAGATCGTTTATTTTATACACTTTGGTGGCAGCCTTTATAGTTCCACTTTACGCTATGGCGAGAGCCCAATGGCTGGTGATGATACTAGGAACGCTGCTCGCATTTTTCGGCACGGGATTTTTCTCGGGCTCGGGAATCATCGGTAGCGAGATATTTCCCACCAGCGTCCGGGCTCGCGCTCTCGGCCTGACCTACAACGGCGCTCGCACCATGAGTTCAATCGCACCCTTCGTCATCGGACGCGCAGGACAGGCGAAGGGATTGAGTTGGGCGTTTTACCTCTGTGGAGTTTCGTTTCTGCTTTCGTGTCTGGTGGCAACCCAACTACCGGAAACCAGGGGCAAGCAGTTGGAGTGAGCATCTCAGAAGCAAGCGTTCTGTCACCCTGAGCGAAGAGGTCGCGTTCGCGAAGCAACCTCGTAATCGAGAACCCCTACCGTCGACACGTACCCCCGACTCTGACGGGATTTTTTCGGATTGACTAGACCGCACCCGTACCGCTTATAGAGGTTTCGACTCCGCGAGGATTAGGCGAAATTCCCGCTCAGCTCAGGATGACCTAGTCTTCGCCGGCAGCCCGGCTTAGCACGCGCAACTTGGAATCCTTGTTGTTTACCGCCAGTCGCGGACGCCGCGGCGCAGCCACCAAAGCGACTCCTGGCATCTTTTGCGCCAATCGGGCTCTCAGGCCCGAACTTTGCGCCCAGGAATCATATTCCCCACCGCCTCTGGTTTCGCTGGACGCGGGAATGGCCTGAAGGAATGAGCGGACCCAGCGATGTACGTTGTGATCTTTCACGATTTGACGCAGCAATTGCATGCGGCTGCGTTTTTCGTCGGCGCTCATATGGACGGCGTCGTACAAGGCTTGAGCCACTTCGGCGAAATCGTTGGGGTTTACGATGATGGCGGCAGAGCGTAACTCCGGCCCGGCACCCGCGAACTCGCTGACAATCAGGACTCCACGCTCGTCGATCTGGGCAGCGCAGAATTCCTTGGCCACCAGGTTCATGCCATCCTTCAGCGGGGTCACCAGGCCGATGTCGGCGGCGCGATAGTAGGCCAGCAGTTCTTCACGCCCCAGATTCCGGTGAATGTAGTGAACCGGGACCCATCCAGGTTCGGTGAACTCGCCGTTGATCTGGCTAACCAACAATTCCACCTCGCGTCGCAGATGCTTGTAGTTGGGAATTTCCTCGCGGCTAGGCACGACCACTTGCACTAGCGTGATGCGTCCTCGCATTTCGGGAAATCGCCGCAGCAATAGCCGGAATGATTTCAGCCGCTCGGGAATTCCCTTGGTGTAATCAAGGCGGTCCACGCCCAGGACCAGTACATCGTCCGATACACGCCTTCTGATCTCAGCGGCGTGAGCGGCAATTTCGGGAGCCGCCGCATCTGTCGCGAACGATTCGTAGTCGATGCCGATAGGAAATGTTCCGACCACCGACTTCCGTCCGCCGATCCCCACTGAGAAATACGGCGAATCTCTTTCGACCCTGACTTCCGGCAGCAGGCGTTCGAGACAGCTCACGAAATTTGAGCGGTCGCGATCACCCTGGAATCCGATCACATCGAATTCCAGCAACGACTTCAGAATCGGCTGCTTCCATGGCAGCTTTTCAAATACGTCAGGCGACGGAAATGGAATATGCAGGAAGAATCCCGTGCGGGCACGCACGCCCGCTTCCCGCATGGCGGCTGCTGTAAGCATCAGATGGTAGTCGTGGACCCAGATGAAGTCTTCTTCCTGCGCGGTATCCGCGACCACCCTGGCAAACTTCCGGTTCACTTGCTGATAGGTCGCCCAATACTCGGGATCGAAGTTGCAGCGTGAAGGCATGTCATGGAACAGGGGCCAGATGATTTCGTTGGCGAAACCGGAATAAAACTTCGCGATCTCTTCATCGGTAAGGGCCACGGAGCGCAAGGTGTACGAACGACGATGCGCGGCCCGTACCAGCATGGGTTCGATATTTTCGTCCGGACCGGTACCGGCCCAGCCGATCCATACACCGGGCTGATCGCGCCAGCCGGCTTCCAGCGCCGTCGCCAGCCCGCCTGAACTGCGTTCCAGCCGGACGCCGCCCGCATATTTGCGGACCAGAACCGGCAACCGGTTGGAAACATGGATCACGCGTCCCTTGATCTCATTCATCCTTGCCTCCTGCGGCGCATAGCCACTCCCGTAAAAATTGAAGCAGCTCTTGAGGTGGTTGCAGCCAGATATCGGCTGCCGTCGGCCGTGATTGAGGGCGCACCAAAGCCGTCAGTCCGTTGCCCTTGAGGGCGTGAAATGCATCTTCGTCAGTCTGGTCATCGCCCAGATAGGCCACGACCGCCCCGAAACCCGCTTCCCCTAAGATGGTGCGAACCGCATCCCCTTTGCCTGGCCCAGCAACGCGAATTTCAAGGCCGCCGTCAAACTCCAGCAACCGGAGCGGAGCACGCTCAATCAAAGGTTTCCACAAACGATGGACATCGCGAGAGATTTTTTCGGCTCGCAATGCATCGAGACCTCTCCAGTGCACCGCAACTCCACCCGGTTTGGTTTCCGTTTGCCGCTCCAGGCCTGCGTCTCGCAGGATAGCTTCGGCGGCCAACAGGTAGTCCTTGTGCGCCGGCACCGACTTTACTTCATAGCGGCCATCGGCCATCAGCCGCTCCAGGCCGTGGCTTCCCCAAATTTCCGGCTGCGGCAAAATTCCGGTGAGCAAAAGCAACTCTCGAACCGGACGCCCGCTGACCAGCACCACCCGAGTCCCGGTTTGCATAATGCGAACGAGCAAAGGCGGAACCTGGGGATAAGGAAATGCCAGAGTGCGATCCACGCAGAACGGCGCCAGTGTCCCGTCATAGTCCAGCAACAGGACGCGGGTCGCAGCAGAACGCAGTTGCTCCAGAAAAGGCGCGTATGGGATCGGACGTTCGAGTACGTTCATGCCGGCTCCTGACTTCAGCAAGCAACGATAACGAAAGCTATACCCGACGCGAAGTGGCGGAAAAAACTATGAACCGACTACGAAGCAGGAGAACGGGTCTTGGAGTCCAAATTCGCGGTCCCGCGATTGAGGTTTGCGGAAAAACAGCGAGCGTTCGGTTGTCCGTCGACCATTCCCACGGAGCCCAAGAAAGTGGCCAGTTCTTAGTTAACTTGAAATAATTCTAACATGTGGGGGATGACTCTGCCGACCGGAAAGCAATGAAATGCAAGCGTTTACAAACTCAACCGAAGCACCTGGGTGGGGCCGGGTCGAAGACCCGGCCCCACACGGGCCACACGAGGCCGCTAGGTCCAACGGAACCAGCGCAGAGCCAGAGCGAACGAGATACCTCCCCAAAGCACCAACACCAACAGCCGTCCAGACTGTGCCCCAAGAGACGCACCCTGAAGAATTGTTGCACGCAAGGCATCGTTCAGCGCGGTCAGGGGAAGCACTTTGATGAACGGTTGCAGCAATGCTGGAAACCGTTCCGATGAAAAGAACACGCCGGAGAATATCCACATCGGCATCATCACCAGGTTCATCAGTCCGCTGACGCTTTCAATTTTGTCAGCCCGGCTGGCCACCAGAAGCCCCAGGCCTCCAAAAGATACGGCGCCGATCGATGCCAGCAGAACAATGCTGAACAGCGAACCCAGCACGCGCATGTGGAAAGCCAGCACTCCGAATCCGAGCAGAATGCCGATTTCAATCACCATCAGGACGAGGCGGCTGCTGATGAGGGCCAGCAGGAAATCACTGCGGCGCATGGGCGTTCCGACGAAACGCTTGAGCAATTTGCGCTGGCGCATGTCGACCAGAGCGAATCCCAGACCCCACATGCCCGAATTCATGAGGTTCATTCCCAGCAGGCCGGGGATCAGGAAGTCGATATAGCGCGATCCGGGCTCGCTGGATGCGAACGCGGTCGTCGACAACGGATTCTTGCGGCCAGCCGCCGTTTGTAGCGCATCGTCGACCTCCGCCCGGGCCAGCACGCTCTCCGGACGGGCAGGGTCATAGCGATACTGAAAGGCACCTTTGCCATCGGGCACCACTACCAAATCATATTTCCCCAGACGGAATCCCTGGAGCGCGGCAGCTTCAGCCATGACGCTGGGTCGAAGAGAGGAACTCTGCGGCGAGTGCTTCAGCAGGGTGACGGCGTCGGCCGCCCCGGTGCCGTCGACGATGGCAACCGGAGCAATGTCGGCCGACTTGTTGCCGAACGCAATGCCCAGTCCGATGGCCAGGAGCACGGGGAAACCGAAAGCCCAGAAAATGACCTCGCGCTCCCGTTTGAGCTCCAGCAGTCGCGCTTTCAGTAAATGACGGAAGCCCGACCAGCGGCCGTTGGGCGGAGGCATCGCCGAGGACACTTGTTGCCCTGCTGCCGGCGGAGTCTGTTGTGCGACCGTCATTTCATCCACCTCTTCAAGATCCGCGTAGGGGCGGGTGCCCACACCCGCCATGGTCGAGCGCAGCTCGACAGTTGAGTCTAAAGCAGGCGGTACAGTTCAAAGTCAATGGCGGCGGACACGAGTGTCCGCCCCACACAAAATCAATCTTCCCTCAGATGGCGGCCGGTAAGACGAACGAACACATCTTCGAGGCTGGCCTGGCGCGTGGTCAGGTGCATCAACTGCTCGCCTTGTTTCTTGACTGCGTCCAGCAACGCCGGGATGGTCAGATGCGGCTCGTGCACATTCAGGCAGATGAAGCCATTGTCGTCTCGAACCGATTCGACGCCGGGTAGCGCCTTCCAGACCTCCACATCGCCCTTCGAGTTCCCGCTCACCTGAAATTCAACCATGTGATGGCCGCCCAGGCGCTCGATCAAATCCGCGGGCGTGCCTTCGGCAATGATTTGTCCGTGATCGACGATGGCCAGGCGGTCACACAGGCGCTCGGCTTCGTCCATGTAATGGGTCGTGAGCAGGACGGTGCCTCCGGCCTGCTGGAAGTTGCGAATGATGTCCCAGAGCTGGCGGCGGCTTTGCGGATCGAGGCCGGTCGTGGGTTCGTCCAGAAACAAGATTCTGGGATTGCCCACCAGCGCGGTGGCAACTGCCAGCCGCTGCCGCTGTCCTCCGGAAAGCTTGCCCACCCAGGCATCAGCCTTTTCGCCGAGCTGCATCTGCTCCAGCACCTCGATCGGCAAGCGCGGCTGCCGGTAAAAGCCGGAGAACAGCTCAATGGTTTCGAGGACGGTGAGCTTCTCGGATAGTCGCGTCTCCTGAAGAGAGATACCCATCAGCTCGCGCAGCTCGTGTGCATTGTCCTTCCAGTTCCTGCCCAGAATCGTGACTTGCCCCGACGTGGGCGCCAGCAAGCCTTCGAGGATTTCAATGGTCGTGGTCTTCCCCGCTCCGTTCGGGCCGAGCAGACCGAAACACTCGCCGGCCTGGATTTCCAGATTCAACCCACGGACAGCTTCCACCTTGCCATCGTCGTAGGTCTTGCGCAGATCGCGACACTGAATAGCGGCACTCACGCATAGATTCTACCCGACCGGTGTGGGGCGGACACTCTTGTCCGCCGCTTTTGAAGTTGATCTTTTCGAGGGTTGATCTTCGATCTTGAACTTACCTTCGAATACGCCCGGGGAAGCAACCGTGCAGAGAGTAAAACCCGGAGGAAATTCACATTCAAAGGCGGCGGACAAGAGTCCCCGTCCCACAAATCCACACGCCGCTTTCGATTACACTAGCCCCCCTATGCGAAAGCTATGGCTGCCCTTCTTGCTGGCGACGGTTTCGCTGGCCTCAGCCCAGAACACTCGCCACTTCACCTTTCACTACGGTTTCGCAATCAAGAACGTGCCCTCCGGAGAGCGCGTGCGCGTCTGGATTCCAGCCGCCCACTCCGACGATTTTCAGGAAGTGAAAGTGATCTCCGCGAACGGCGACTTGAAGATGAAGAGGACTCACGAATCGCGTTTCGGCAACGAAATGTATTACGCCGAAAGCTCGAACACGCCAGCCGCGGAATTGCATTTCGAAGTCGTCTACGACGTAGTTCGTCACGAGCGTCTGACTCTAGGCATAGCCCGGCCGCGCCTCGCGGAAGTGCAGCTAAAAGATCGCGACCGGAAAGAATATCTGCAACCTGACAAGCTCGTACCGGTCACCGGACTGCCCGCCGAGCTCGCGGTAAAGGTCACCGAGGGCCAAACCACTGCCCTCGACAAAGCGCGGGCGATCTACGACTACGTATTCACCACCATGAGTTATGACAAGACCGGCACCGGTTGGGGACACGGCGATGTCCTCTACGCCTGTGACGCCAAAAAGGGCAATTGCACAGATTTTCATTCGCTGTTCATCGCGATGGCCCGCTCCCAGGGAATTCCCGCGCGCTTCGAGATTGGATTCCCCTTGCCCCCAGACAAACACTCCGCCGAAATCGCCGGCTATCACTGCTGGTCAGATTTCTTCGAACCCAAGCATGGCTGGGTGCCGGTCGACATTTCAGAGGCCTGGAAGCATCAGGAAAAACGCGATTACTTCTTCGGAGCCCACGACGCAAACCGGATGCAATTCAGCATGGGACGCGATCTGCGCCTGAATCCCGCGCAAGACGGCCCGCCGCTGAATTATTTCGTCTATCCCTACGTCGAAGTGTCAGGAAAAGAATATCCCAATATCTCGCTGGCCTTCTCGTTTGCCGATGTAGACGCGGGAACCGCAGCCTCGAAATAAGCCGCCGTCGTAGAAACTAGTGTGGGGACGGGTCTCCGACCCGTCCAGGACGAGCGCAGCTCGTCAAGTTTTTTTCCTGAAACTGGCAATGCCCACGTGGGGACAACCGCCCTCGGTTGTCCAGCCGAGCACGGCTCGGTGTTAGCCAGGCTTGGTGTTAAGGAATGTAAAACCGCTGCCGAGCTTCGCTCGGCCTGGACGGGTCGGAGACCCGTCCCCACATGGGCGTTTCCGGCCCAGTGGGTCTGTTCAGATCAGGAAATTTAGTGCGGGTCTGTCACTTCCTGATGCTCGGGCTGCTCGGGCGCTACGTTGTGCCGCACATCGGCGCCGCGCACCCAGAAGATGACATCCTCCGCAATATTCGTGGCATGGTCCGCCACGCGCTCCAGATTGCGGGCCACCAGCAGGGCATCCAGCGCCTGTCGCGTAGTCTCAGGATGTTCGTTCATCGATTTCACCAGCACGATAAAGGCTTCATCCTTCATTCGGTCGACGACATTGTCCATTTCGAGGACGGCTTGCGCCAGTTCGGCTTTGCCTTCGATGAAAGACTCTAAAGCTCGCCGCACCATGGCCGAAACCGCCGCGGCCATGCGCGGGATATCAATCGGAAGATCGGCCTTGGGTAGATCCACCATGTCCATGACGCGCTCGGCGATATTTACCGCCTGGTCGCCCACGCGCTCGAGATCGGCATTGATCTTGGTGACCGCCAGGATGAAGCGGAGGTCAACGGCCATTGGTTGTTGCATGGCAAGAAGGTCAAAAGCCATCTCGTCGATCTCGCGCTCGGTGAGGTTGATCTGGGTTTCACCCTCGAGCACCATGTGGCAACGGTTTAGATCGCGCTCGATATATGCCTGGCAGGCCCGATCCACAGCCTGCTCGGCCAGTCCGCCCATACGGAGCAAACGTGCCCGAAGATCGTCCAGTTCTTGCAGAAAACGGGTGCGCGCCATTATCCAAACCTGCCTGTGATGTAGTCTTCCGTCCGCTTGTCGGACGGGGTGGTAAAAATCTTTTCGGTCTTGTCGAACTCGATCAGCTTTCCCAGCAGAAAGAAGCCGGTGAATTCCGCGACGCGTGACGCCTGCTGCATGTTGTGGGTCACGATCACAATGGTAAACCGCTCTTTCAACTGAAAAATCAGCTCTTCGATCTTGCCGGTGGAAATCGGATCGAGCGCCGAACAGGGTTCGTCCATCAGCAGCACCTGCGGCTCGACCGCGATCGCCCGGGCGATGCAAAGTCGCTGCTGCTGGCCTCCGGAGAGGCTGGCGCCCGACTTCTTGCGCATGGTGTCCTTCACCTCGTCCCAAAGAGCGGACAGCACGAGCGAACGCTCCACAATCTCGTCGAGGCGCTTGCGGTCGTGGAAACCATTTAGGGTCAATCCGGCTGCCACGTTGTCATAAATCGACATTGTGGGAAATGGATTCGCTTTCTGAAAGACCATCCCGATACGGCGACGGATCTGCACCGCGGATGTTCCGTTGTAGACACTCAATTCGCCGATGCGCACAGTTCCCGTGGCCCGGGCCTCAGGCACGGTCTCGTGCATGCGGTTCAGGCAGCGAACGAAGGTCGATTTTCCGCAGCCCGACGGGCCGATAACAGCGGTCGCATGGTTCGCAGCCACCGTCATGTTGATGTCGTACAGGGCCTGTGTTTTTCCGAACCAGGCGTTCAGCTTGTCGACTTGGATTCCAACGCCCATAGTCAGTTCGCTCCCTTGAGCATACCTCGGCTGGCCACAAGCCGTACCGCGCCGACCGACGCCACGATTAGAACGATCAGAATCAACGCTCCCGCCCAGGCTTGGCGATGCCACTCGTCGAAGGGCGAAATTGCGTAAGTAAAAATCTGTAGTGACAGTGCGGCCGTGGGCTGCTCCGGCTTCCAGTTCCAGTACTGGTTGCCAAAGGCGGTAAACAAAAGTGGCGCAGTCTCTCCGGCGACGCGGGCAAAAGCCAGCATCACTCCCGTGATGACCCCGGACGTAGCTGTACGCAAAGTGATCGACAGCGTAGTGCGCCAGCGTGAAACTCCCAGACCGTAAGCCGCTTCCCTGACTGCCTGCGGCACCAGCAAAAGCATTTCTTCTGTCGTTCGGGTGATGGTCGGAACCATCATGATGGCCAGCGCCACTGCGCCGGCGACCGCCGAGAAATGTCCCTGGGTCAATACAACGAGTCCGTAGGCGACAATACCGACGATGATCGAAGGCACGCCGTTAAGCACGTCGGCGGTAAAGCGAATCAGATTTCCGAAGCGGGTCCCGCGTCCATACTCCGAGAGATAGATTCCGGCGCCAATCCCCAGTGGAACGCCCATGCAGCTCGCGATCAGAAGAATGTACACCGAACCGGCAATGGCATTCGCCATGCCTCCGCCCGTTTCACCCGGCGGCTTCGGAATCTGGGTCAGGAATGCCCAGTTGACGGAACCGATGCCGCGGTAAATGAGGTATCCAAAAATAGCCGCTAAAGGTAACAGCACCAGAGCCACCGCCCCGATTGCAGCCGCGGACACAAGAAAGTTCAGCCCACGCCGGTAGAGACTGATAGGAGCGTCGGCGAAATCGTCCGGGAGCATCGCTTTCTCAGGCATGGCTTCTTTTCTCAAGCATGGCTCCTCGCGGGCGTTCCCCGAGTGACGGTCCAGACCAGGAGCTGGGCCACTACGTTCACGATAATGGTCACGATGAACAACGCCAGGCCGACTTCAACCAGGGCGCTGAGATATAGGTCGCCCGTAGCTTCGCTGAATTCGTTGGCGATGACGCTGGCCATGGTGTAGCCGGGAGCGAAAAGCGACTTCGCAATCTCGGGGCGGTTGCCAATCACCATGGTGACCGCCATCGTCTCTCCCAGCGCGCGGCCCAAACCCAGAATCACGCCACCCATGATGCCGGCGCGTGCATTCCGCAAAACTCCGGTGCGGATCGTCTCCCAGCGGGTCGCGCCCAGCGCCATCACCGCTTCGCGTTGTTGTTGCGGCACGGCCGTCATGACTTCGCGCGTGATCGACGAAATAATCGGCACTACCATGATCGCGAGGATGATTCCTGCGGCCAGCATCCCGATGCCGTACGGTGGTCCTTCAAACAGAGTGGTCCACCCCAGGTATTTTGCCAGCCAGGGCTGCACGTATTGCCGGAGCAGCGGCACCAGGACAAAAATCGCCCACAGCCCATAAATCACGCTGGGGATCGCAGCCAGCAATTCAGTGGTGAACGCCAGCGCTCCGCGCAACCAGCGAGGCGCCATCTCGGTGATGTACACCGCTACACCAACGGCGAGCGGCACAGCGATCACTAAGGCCAAAATCGAGGAAACAATGGTGCCGTACACGAACGGCAACGCGCCGTATTGATCGTTGACCGGATCCCATTCGCTGCGGACGAAAAATTTGAGACCGAAAGCATGCCAGGAAAGGGCGGACTTGGTGATCAGCTCATAGATAATCAGACCAACGATGGCGAGGACTGACAGTGCACACGCGATCATGGCGTAAGAGAACACCTTATCCGCCCGGCGGCTGTCGCCGGCATTGATCAGAGCCTGCACACCAGTTTCTGAGCTAACTGCAACTCCTTCTTGCGGAACAGGTTGTGGGCCGGTCAGTCGAGGCGCTCCTAGAGCTCGATTAGCCATTTCGGGCAAGGTAGCATGGTCGTGTTACAACAGTGTTAAAATAACGCTTCGCCCTGCTTCGGGATACTACAGTACCGCGAACCGGTTCGGCTCCAGCGATCCTTGGAATTCCCGTTTAGAATCACGTTTGGTTCGGCCTGTTTTTTTGGCGACGTCTTTGGCGATAACTTTGGCGACAACTGGCCTTTTGGACTCCATGCCGTTGGAACGGGAAAATACGCGCCTCACTTTTCGCAAGCTCGGCCGGCAAACCTCGAAAGTTGCCGCGAAGCCAGTTCCCGAAACCGTCCACAAGTTCCGCAGTTCCATCCGCAGAGTAGAAGTATTGGTTGCGGATCTGGCGCACAAACGCAGCAGCAACGACAAGAAATTGTTGAAACTGCTTGGACGCCTGCGACAAAAAGCCGGGCGCGTGCGCGACCTCGACGTGCAAAGTGCCGCCATTCGCAGCTTGAAGATCCCGCAAGAGGCGGGACGCAAATCGCAACTCGTACGCACGCTGGCCGAAGATCGCGCTAAACGTGAGAAGAAGCTCGTCGACGCCCTCGACAAGAAAACCATGGCGGAGGTCCGCAAGCGTCTGAAGCGTACGGCAGCCAGCCTCGAGATCAGGAAGGACGCCGACCCTTTGACGCTTGCCCGGCAAATGGTCAACCAGATCGAAGTCGATCAAGGCTCGATCAGCGGGAAGACCTTGCATCAATTCAGGATCGTCGGCAAGCGGGCGCGTTATATCGCGCAACTGGCGGGCAAAAACAACCAGGAGGCGACGCGCCTGATCGCGCAGCTCGATCATATGCGGGAAGTCATCGGCGAATGGCACGATTGGTCCCAGCTGACGGAAAGAGCTGAAGAGATGTTTGGCGCCATGCAGGAATCGCCCCTTGTAGCTGCCTTGAGCAACATCACCCGTGCGAAGTTTCGCCAGGCCGTAAATACTCTCGCGGAAACCCGCATCGCCCTGACCGGAAAGAAGCCGGTCTCAGTCATCTCCGCAGCTCGCGAACCCTCCACAGCCGTAGCCTGATCCTGTGTGGGGCCGGACACTCTTGTCCTCCGCCCTTGACTTTGATTTTGGGCGTTGCTTTTAAGCCCGAATTTCCACCAAAACCAACTTCAAAAGCGGCGGACAAGAGTATCCACCCCACACGGTTCACTTAGCCCAATCCAAATACCCTCGGGCCTCATCTAAAGAATGGCTCATAAATTGGAGAACCCACAAAACTTGAGGTCACGAATCGCTGTCTTCATCGCAGTCATTCAAACCGTGCTCTTCGCGGCTCACTGGTTTCTGTATCAGACATGGACAGCTTTCTGGGGAATGCCGGGCGCCCCGGGCCTGCGGATAACCCTGGCCATTCTCTCAGTCAGCTTTGTGCTGGCTTCCCTGCTGGCGTGGCGCTCCTCCCACAGCATGGTGCGGATTCTCTACACTATTTCCGCCGTCTGGCTCGGCACCCTGAGTTTCTGCTTTCTGGCGGCGTGCGCCTGCTGGGCGGTGTACGGAGGGGCGCGCCTTCTCGGACTGGAGCCCAACCGGCGCGAACTGGTGGCATTCTTTCTGGCCGCGGCATTGGCGGCAAGCTTTTACGGCATGGTGAACGCCGCATGGACCCGAATCCGGCGAGTCAGCGTAAAACTACCGAACCTGCCCGAATCCTGGCGCGGACGGGTGGCGGCTCTGGTCACGGACACTCATCTTGGCCACGTCCGGGGCTCGCGCTTCATGCAGCGCATTGTGACCACGCTTTCGCGGCTGCGACCTGACGTAGTCTTTATCGCAGGCGATATGTATGACGGCACCGTGGCCCGGGTGCGCGAACTGGCCCAACCCTGGGCGCGGCTGGCAGCACCGCTGGGGGCCTTCTTTGTGCTGGGAAATCATGAAGAGTTCAGCGATTCCACCAAATATCTGGACGCCGTCGAGCATTCCGGCATTCGGGTCCTGAATAACGAAAAAGTCACGGTGGACGGTATGCAGATCGTCGGCGTGCACTATCGCGATTCGACCAACGATGATCACTTCAGGTCAGTCCTGCGAAACGCCGACGTCGACCGCGACCGGGCCAGCATCCTGCTCACGCACGCTCCCGACCGTCTAAAGATCGCCGAAGAAGAAGGCTTCTCTCTCCAACTGTCCGGCCACACCCATGGCGGCCAGTTCTTCCCTTTTACCTGGATTACCAACCGCATTTATGGAAAATTCGTCTACGGACTGCAACGTCTGGGCAATCTGCTCGTCTATGTCTCATACGGCGCCGGCACCTGGGGGCCTCCATTGAGACTAGGGACCACGCCCGAAATCGTCCTGATCCAGTTCGACTGAGAAGCCACGAGGGGACCATGTTGCTCGCCAGCACGACCGAGGACGCTCGCGCCCGCATTTGGTCCGAAAAGGTACAATGAACGCGATCATGCGCACGGTTCTGGACATCTTCGTGCAAATCTTCCGCAACCTGTGGGCGCACAAGCTGCGGTCATTTCTCACCATGTTCGGCATCGCCTGGGGAGTCGGATCCCTGCTGCTCCTGGTGGGCGTCGGAGAAGGCTTCCGTTCCGGCAACAAGCGCGAGATGGCCGAATTCGGCAAAGACATCATGTTTATCTTTCCTGGGCGCGCACCCGCCGTGAAGGGCAGTATGAACTCCGCCCGGTCTTATTTCCTCACTTACCAGGACTACGAGGATATTCGCTTCCGGGCGCCTCACGTCCGCAATGCCTGCCCCTTGCTCACCCGCACCGACCTTCACGAGGTCAGCGAATTCTCGAACGCCGGCGGCCAGATTATGGGCGCGGAGCCGCAGTTGAACGAGATCAGTTTTCTGCCCATTCAGGAAGGGCGTTGGCTGAACGAACTGGACGGCACGCAGAGGCGCAACGTAATCGTCCTGGGAAGCGAACTGAAGAAAACTCTGTTTCCCGGACGTCCTGCCGTCGGTGCAGTCGTTTTGCTGAACGGCATCCGCTTCGAAGTCGTAGGCAGCGTCCCTCACCTTGGCCGCGGCGACAACAACTGGTTGAACATGCGCGGCTATATTCCCTTCCAGGTGATGGCTACATATTTTCCGATCAAGGGAGAAAACCACGAAAACTCGATCTCCTTCGTCGAATACCAGCCGCGCGTGACCGCCGAACACCTGCTTGCCGAGGAGGAAGTTCAGCAGATCGTCGCCCGCAATCACGGCTTCGATGCCAGCGACAAGAACGCTTTCGACGGCTGGGACACGATTCAGCAATCAAGGATGGTGGGAACAATTTTCGATGTCATGAACATGTTCCTGGGAGCGGTAGGAATGGTGACGCTGGCCCTGGGGGCTATCGGCGTCATCAATATCATGCTGGTCGCGGTCAGCGAACGCACTCACGAGATCGGACTGCGCAAGGCCCTGGGCGCCACCAATCGCAGTATTCTGCTGCATTTTTTTCTGGAAGGTTTGCTGCTCACCCTGGGAAGCGGCTTAATCGGCATGGGACTGGCGGCCGGCTTAATGGCCGCGCTGGGCACAATCCAGGGCCCGGGCGGATTCGATCCGCCCAAGCTGGTACCGATGACTGCTCTGCTGGCTATCTGCAGCCTTACCCTGGCCGGAGTGATCGCAGGCCTCTATCCCGCTCGCAAAGCGGCTTTGCTGCAACCGGTGGAAGCCCTACGGCAAGAGTGAGAAAATTGCGTAATTGGGCAATTAAGTAATTTTGTAATTGAAAGAACCCGCTTCAGACCGGGTTAAAAATTACCCAACCCGATTACACATTTACCAATTTATTTTCTATGTTTCAGGATCTGCTGCGCGAAGCCTATACCGCGATGCGTTACAACCGCCGCCGGACGGCTCTCACCATGTTAGGCATGGCCTGGGGCATCGCAACCGTAGTGATGCTGCTCGCCTACGGCGATGGCTTCGGCCAGGCCTGCGCCAATATCTTTGCGAATTTTGGCACGAAGCTGGTCATCGTGGTTCCGGGCCGTACCTCCATGCAAGCGGGCGGACAGAAGGCCGGGGCCCTGGTGCGCTTCACCCTGGATGACGTAGAGACGCTCTCCGCCAACCTTCCACAGATCACTAATATCACTCCCGAAGTCAGTAAGACGGCGCACACCCAATTCGACACCAGGACATTCGACTTCGAAGTTACCGGCAACTATCCCAATGTTCCTGCCATTCGTGTCCTGAAGCTGGGACAGGGCCGGTTATATAACGCCGAGGATCAGGTTCAGCATTCGCGGGTAGCGGTGCTGGGCTCGGAAGCGAAGGATAAGCTGTTCTCCGGGCGCAACGCTCTCGGTGAACACATCCGGTTGGACGGTCTCAGTTTCGAAGTCATCGGCATCCTGAGCCCCAAGATGCAAGAAGGAGACAGCGACATCAATCGAACCGTCTACGTCCCCTTCACCACGATGAGCGACCTTAAGGACACGCACTTCCTGGATTCAATCTGGTTCACCTACCAGACGCCGGAATACGAGCGTCTGGAGCAGACGGTCCGCAGCGTGCTGGCCGGGCCGCATAAGTTCAGCCAGACCGATCGCCAGGCGGTGAGGGTGTTCAACCTCATGACCCAGGTTCACCAGTTCGAGGTCATTACACTCGGACTGAAAGTGCTGATGGGCTTCATTGGCACGCTTACGCTTGGGATCGGCGGCGTCGGCCTGATGAACATCATGCTGGTTTCAGTGACGCAACGAACGCGTGAGATTGGAGTGCAGAAGGCACTGGGCGCGCAACGCAAGTACATTCTGATGCAGTTCCTGGCGGAAGCCCTGACCATCACGTTCATCGGAGGCATACTGGGAATTATCCTGGCCTACACGGTCGCGCTCTCTGTCGGCAGGCTGACTCTTTACAGCGCCTTCGCCAAAAATGGAGAGGCCGGGGACATCCGCCTCATCATCGCCCCGGGAACGCTGATCGCAGCTACGCTGATCCTCGCCGTCGTGGGCTTGGTAAGCGGCATGGTGCCGGCGGTCCGCGCCTCCCGCCTGGATCCGATCGAAGCCTTGCGCTACGAATGATGTTATTTTGGGGTGGGGCGGACACTCCTGTCCACCGCCTTTGACTTTGTTTTTACAGATTCGCACACATGAAATTCGCCAAAATCATCTTCTGGATAGCCGCCATCTGGGGCGTGCTGGTTATCACGCCGCTCTACTTCATGTTCGATCTCATCGGACGCAACGATCCCCCGCCCATCACGCACCCGGGGTTCTTCTACGGTTTCGTCGGAGCAGGACTGGCCTGGCAGATCGCATTTTTCGTCATCGCAACCAACCCAATGCGGTTCCGGCCGTTGATGATTCCCTCTGTGCTTGAAAAATTCAGCTACGGGATAGCAGTCATAATTCTGGTGATGCAGCACCGCATGCACCCGTCCGACCTCATCTTCGGCGTCGTCGACTCGTTGCTAGGCATCCTGTTTGTGATTGCATACCTACGAACGAGCGAATCACCCCGAACCACGTAGGGGCGGATGTCCTCATCCGCCCAGTCGAGCGCAGCTCGACAGGTTCTTGCATTTCGCGAACGCAGCGGAGCTTTGCTCCGTCAGGCGGATGGGGACATCTGCCCCATGTGGTTCGTGGTGATCCGCTCAAGCGCACCCGCTATAATCGGACGGCTCTCTGACCAATATGCAACCGATCGACAATCGCGAACCGCGACGCAACTGGCTGACCAGCGTCCTGGCCGACATACATTTCTGGGTCCCGGTCGGGGTTTTAATCGGTGGCCTGCTGCTTCTGCAATCGATCCACTGACCAACAGGATCAAGAACTAGCGGAATATGCAATCTGTCGCAACGCCGGTGAACGACACTGTCGCGGAGACCCGTCCGCGCCAGCTTCAGGTTTTGGGCATCCTCTGCGGATTTACCGCCGGCGCCTGGCTTGGGGCGGCCGAAGCGCCCACAAAACTGGTTTCCGTCGGCATCTCCCCCATCGTGATTTCGCTGATCATGGTGACCGGAGTCTTTCTGGCGCGCTGGAGCTTGCCTGCTTTGATCCTCGGTACATCGTCCGTCCGCGCCGACCTTCGCCGTACCCCTCATCTCATCATCTGGGCCCTGCTCGCGGGATGTCTGTGGGCGGTGGCCAACACCATGACCATTTTCGCGATCCGCGACATCGGCCTCAGCATTGCCTTCCCGCTGTGGAATTCAAACAGTCTGCTCGGCATCTTGTGGGGATTCGTTTTCTTCAATGAATTACGCCAGGCCGGATGGCGGCGCTGGACCGGCGTTCTCGGCGGAGCTTTGGTCATGTGCGTGGGTGCTACGCTGCTGGCGATCGCGTCCTCGACTCAGGCGCCTGCGGCGCATTCCATGCGCGGCGTCTGGGCAGCATTGGGCGCGGGCATCCTTTGGGGAACCATGTATATCCCCTACCGCAAGGCTTATCTGTCCGGGATGAACCCGCTTTCGTTCGTAACCTTCTTCACCTTCGGAGAGCTGGGAATGATGGCCGCCCTCGCCATCGGATATCTTGGTCTGTCCCGGCTCTGGCATGAACTACTCAGCGCAAGAGACGTGTTGTTCTGGCTCATGCTGGGAGGTTTTATCTGGGTGATTGGCGACGTCTTCCAGCAGTACGCGGCCAAATACGTCGGCATCAGCCGCGGCATCCCCTTGTCGAACTCGAATCAACTCTGGGGATTGTTGTGGGGAATATTTGTTTTCGGCGAATTGCACGGCAGCGGCATTTCCACTTATACGCAGGTCATCGGAGGCTCGTTGCTCATGATGGTGGGCGTGGGAGCAATCGCGTTCTCGTCCGCGACAGGCAAAGAGCAGCAGCACTGGAAAGAAGCCTCACGTCGCGAGTCTCAGCGCTACAACATCGCGGAAGACTACGTCGCCGCCCGCATGCAGGGATTGCAGACTGCAGGAGAAGTCCGACCGCCACGCACGGTGTGGGATTGGCTGTTGGTTGCCACCGCCACTGGTATCTTCATCTACTTCGGCACTTTGGCGCGCGCTCCACGGATGTTCTTTCACTGGGGACCTGCGGTGATTCTGATTGCAGCCACCTTGGCGCTCCTGCTGGTCTGTGGCCTCACGCTCTGGCGCACCACGCGCTTCAACTGAACCTATCGTGAATGCATCGTCAAAAGTTGATCTGGTAGGTGTTGGACTGAACGCCACCGACATGATGATCCGGCTGCCGCGCTATCCGGCGCTGGGGTCGAAAGTCGAATTTCGTTCGGCGGACATCCTGCCCGGCGGCCAGGTCGCAACCGCAGTCGCCGCCTGCCAGCAGTGGGGATTACGTACACGCTACGTCGGCAAGATCGGCGACGACCAGGCAGCGGCGATTCATCGCGGAGAGTTTGAGCGCTTAGGCGTAGATGCGCATCTCGTCATCGCCGCGGGATGCGCCAGTCAGCAGGCAGTCATTCTGGTCGACGACGCAGGCGAGCGCACCGTTCTCTGGAAGCGCGACAACCGGCTCACTCTTCGGCCTGAAGATCTAGAGCAGGAATGGATCATTAACGCCCGCGCCCTTCACCTCGACGGACATGACACCGCCGCCGCAATCGTCGCCGCAGGCTGGGCGCGTGACGCCGGCATCCCGGTAATTGCCGACCTGGACGATCTGTACCCAGGCGTAGAAGATCTCCTGCCGAAGATCGACTACCTGATCACCAGCCGCGATATTCCCGAACGCCTCACCGGCAACCAAGACTTGCGACAGTCATTGCCGGCAGTCCGCACCCGGTACGGCTGCCGCCTCACCGCCGCGACTCTGGGCCACGAAGGCGTGCTGGCATGGAATGGCTCGCAGTTCCACTACGCACCCGCGTTCCAGGTGCAGCCGTTGGACACCACGGGCGCCGGAGACATCTTCCACGCGGGTTTTATCTATGGACTGCTGAAAGGCTGGCCTTTAGCACGACAATTGAACTTCGCCTGCGCCGCCGCCGCACTGAACTGCACCGCAGCAGGCGCCCGCGGCGGGATACAGCCGGTAGGAAATATCGAAAAGTTGATAGCCAGCGGTCCGCAACACCCTGCAGCTTTCGATCTGTAGAAGTTGCAATCCTGAGCCGAGAATTTGTCATCCTGAGCGAAGCAGGAATTTAGCGAAGCGAAATTTCTGCGAAGTCGAAGGACCCTATAGTCAAACGGGTCCCGCGTCCTGGGGTTTTAAAAAACCCAACGCCACCAGCACTCTCTCGGGCCAGGGGTGCTTCGACTCCGGCCTCGCGTTCGCAAGCGAACCCGAAGCCTGCACTCAGGATGACATTCGTAAGGCTGCAAACAGCGCGTCTTTCCAGCGCCGGTTGTCGATAATCCAGCACACTTTGGTCTTTCGTCCCTGCCTCAACGCGTCAGCCCAGACTGCCCGGTTCCGTTCGTCCCCCGCAACATTCAGACGATCCACAACTGTCATGCCGCGCGTCAATTCGGTGCGGGTCTCGACCTCCACGAAGTGTTCGCTCCACTGATTTCCGATCGTGGGATCGAGCGCAACACTCATCGCAACCGGATCGGGCAGCGAGATGCCATCTTCTCCCGTCTGCTCTTTGTAGGCTTCACGCGCCCGGCTGTTACACTCCACGGCAAATCGCGCAACCGGATTGTCGAATCTCAGGATGCGGGCGATGTCGCTCTGGTTAAGGACAGCCTCTCCGCGGCAAGTTTGCCAACCCACGAGTTCCACCGGAAGTCGACTAAGCATGACAATACGTGCCGCCTCGGGATCGACCCAGATGTTGTACTCCGCCGCCGGAGTGACATTGCCTTCGCAACAAGGCGCGCCGCCCATCACAACGCAGCGCCCGACCTTCGCCGCGATCTCCGGTTTACGATTTAACGCCAACGCAAGATTAGTAAGGGGGCCCAGCGTGACAATCACAAGCCCAGGATTCGCTTCGACCGCCTCGATGATCGCATCGACAGCATGCAATTTTTCTGGAACCTGGCGAGGCGCAGGATAGCCATGGTCTCCCAGCCCGTCCTGGCCATGAAACCAGGTCGCACTCTCGTGGACACGGGTCAACGGCTTCTCTGCTCCAGCAAAAACCGGCACCTTCGCTCCACACAGTTCCACTGTGTACAGTGCGTTGCGCGTGGCCTGCTGGACATCCACATTTCCCGCCACGGTCGTGATCGCGACGACCCTTACATCGGGAGCGCGGAGAGCCATGATGAGGGCAACAGCGTCGTCAGAAGCTACATCTGTGTCGATAATGAAGGTACGCGGCATCCGCGTAGCATAGCAGCACGAAATCGCCACAGACTCTTAGGTAAGAGGACAATTTGAGGTGTGCTGCTTTCTGCGCCATCCCCTCATCCGAGGTCACTGGCTTGCTCCGCCGGTTTTCTGCTCCGCGTTGTGACTAAGCCGCGAAGCGGTGCCAGAATAAAGCCCACGGCGTAAGCCGTGTGTCAGCCACGGAACTCTGCTACAAAGTGCTGAAAGGGCGAAAGAAACACCGCTGGTAAAACTGGCCTCACCCGTTACTTCCGCTTCCAGGGCCTGTCGCATTGGCTTTTTATAACCGCGGCTTAGGCCGTGGGCTTTATTCTGCCGCCCCTTCGCGGCAGCGATTCTCCCCGCGAGACCGCTCCACGCGGTACACTGTTGCCCTCGTCATGCCGACTCTAGCCGCGGTCGATATCGGATCGAACTCGGTCCGCCTGAAAATCTCCCGTCTTTCCGGACGGCGGCTCACTGAAATTCATGAAGATCGCCAGGTAACCCGTCTGGGCGACAGCGTCTTCCGCACCGGCTTTCTCTCTCCCGAGGCCATCGCCGATACCGTGAAAGCCTTGCGGCGTTTTCACCGGGCAGTACAGGAGGAGGGCGCGGACACGGTTCGCGTGGTGGCGACCAGCGCCATGCGCGATGCCCGTAACTCGCGTGCCTTCCTGGAATGGGTGCGCTCTTCTACGGGATGGAAAGTCGAAATCATCTCCGGGCTGGAAGAGGCCCGGCTGATCCACCTTGGCCTGGTCTCCACCCTGCGGGTTAGCACCGCGACCACACTGATGGTTGACCTCGGCGGCGGCAGTTGTGAACTCACGATTTCCAGTCAGGGACACATCCGCGATACCGTGAGTCTGCCCCTGGGCGCGGTTCGCCTCACAAACGAATTCCTGCATCATGATCCGCCGCGCAAGGCAGAACTGCTCCGTCTGCGCGGATTTGTGGAACGTGAAATTGGAAGGATTGCCGACCGCATCTCCCGCTCCCGTCCCAAGACGGTCATCGCCACCTCGGGGACTGCCGCTTCCCTGGCTGCGGTCTGCCATGGTCTCTACAAGACGAAAGGCACGCGTCCCAGCGCCGTGCCCCGCGCCCAGATGCGCAAAATCGCTAAGATGCTGGCGCGTCTGCCAGTCGGCGAACGCAAGAAGCTTTCCGGAGTGGGTCCGCGGCGTGCTGAGATTGTGGTCGCTGGAGCCGTGGTTTATTCCGAACTTCTGGAACGTTGCCGTCTGGCCGGCTTCCGCTATTCTCCGTTGGGATTACGCGACGGACTGTTGGCGCAGATGGCCGCGGAATACGACCGTAGCACCCGCTCCGGCAAACACATCGAATCGGAACGGTGGGACTCGATTCGTGCCGCCGTTGCGCACTACCACGTTGACATGGACCACGCTCTGAAGGTCCGCGATTCCGCCATGCACTTGTTCAAGACTCTGAAAGCCATGCACCGCCTGCCGCCCGAATATGCCGAATGGCTCTCGGCCGCGGCCATGCTTTACGAGGTTGGCGACTACGTCAATCGCAACGGACGGCATCGCCACGCTTACTACATCATCGCCCACTCGGAAATTCTGGGATACACGCCGGAGCAAAGGAGAATTATCGCGGCGACGGCGCGCTATCTGGGCAAATCGCGGCCGGCGCCGGGAGACCCATATCTGAAAGCCCTGCCGCCGGCGGATCGCGATTTTGTGGTCACCGCCTCACTGCTGTTGCGGTTGGCGCGCGCCCTGAATCTCGGACGCAGCGGCGCCGTGGGCGGAACCAGGGTCCAAGTCAGCCGGGGCGGGGTCAAACTGACGCTGCAAGCCAGACCGAGGGCCAGCGTCGATCTCGAACAGTGGGCCGTGGAAAAAGAAAAACCTTATTTTCGTGAAGTCTTCGGCCGGGAGCTTTCGGCCGCCGCAGCATAAAGCGTACGTAGCATTTTTGGAGTCACGCACCACGTCAGGGACGCGGAATTGCGATTCATTTCCGTCCTCGCCACCGCTCCCTTCTTGAGATCGATCGCCGCTTCACAGCCGCTCTCGCTGATGGATCGCCCCAGAAATTCACTCAGGTTCGGATTGTGCCCTACGACCATGATGGCGTCGTGCCGGACATACTTATCCAGCATCTTGCGAAAATCCGCCAATGACGCGGTCGGCCGCAACGCATCCTCGAACACCATCTTGCCCTCGTAGCTGAGTTCGTTCCCCACCAGCGAGGCAGTCTGCGCCGCCCGTTTCAAGGGACTCGAAATAATCAGATCGACCTGCACGTCCCAGGCAGCCAGGGCGCGACCCACGTATCCGCACTGCTCGACGCCAGTTTCATCGAGCGCGCGTTTTTCGTCTTTCTTGGGATTGCTTACCGGCTCGCCGGCGCTCGCGTGACGTAGAAAATAGAGAATCATTTCGTTACCGTCCCTTCAAAACTCCAACTCGGCGTGCCTGGCGGGGGGTGGGCACCGGCATGGCTTCGACTGCCTGCTTGCCCTCGGACAGTCCGAGGAGAAAATCTTGCGCGCTGAAGGCCAACGCTCCCGCGGGCGATTTACGTTTTCCTTCCGCCTGCCAGCTGCGGACGTAGACGCCATCCTTCCGCAACATCCGCGCCTTCACATTATCCACCAGGTAGGCATCCAGAATTTCCCGCCGCACCCGCTCGCGCGCCAGCGCGTCTTTCAGCGGGAACATGACTTCCACGCGTTCGTACAGATTGCGCGGCATCCAGTCGGCGCTGCTGAGATAAACCTCTTCCTGACCGCCGTTGGCAAAGTGAAAAATACGGCTGTGTTCGAGAAAACGGCCAACGATGCTGCGTACCCGTATCCGGTCGCTCACCCCCGGACCCCGGGGCGCAGCGCGCACATACCACGAACAACAAGATCAATTTCCACGCCCGCCTGAGAGGCGCGATAGAGAGCCAGAATAATGTTCTTATCGAGCAACGCATTCATCTTGGCGATGATCCGCGCCGGACGTCCATGACGGGCATGCTCGGCTTCGCGCTCGATCAGCCCCAGGCATCGCTCCGCCAGGTCGAGAGGAGCGACCAGCAAAGGCTCATAGTTAGGATGCTCCGCATAAGCGGTGAGAAAGTTGAAGATATCGTGAACCGCGCCGGTAATCTCCGGATCGGCAGTGAGCAGACTCAAATCGGTGTAAATCCGCGCCGTACTCGCATTGTAGTTTCCCGTCCCCAGGTGGGCATAGCGGCGGGTAACGCCGTCGAAATCGCGCCGCACCAGCAATGACAGCTTGCAGTGCGTCTTCAGGCCCACCAGTCCGTGGAACACCTGCACCCCGGCATCTTCGAGATCGCGGGCCCAGCGAATATTGCTGTCTTCGTCAAAGCGGGCCTTCAGCTCCACTACTGCGGTCACTTCTTTTCTTTCGGCCGCCGAAATCAACGCCGGCACGATCAGAGAGTGCTCATTAGTTCGATAGAGGGTCTGCTTGATCGAAAGAACACGTGGGTCCCGGGCCGCCGCTTCGATAAATGAGACTACCGCGTCGTAGGAATCAAAAGGGTGGTGCAGCAGAATATCGTGGCGTCGCAATTCTTCGAACAAGTCCTGCGACTTGGCGGTCAGCCGTAACTCGCGGGGAGAAAATGGCCGGAACTTGATATCGGGATGCGCTGTCTGCTCGTAAATATTAAAGAGTCGCGAAAGATTCACCGGCCCGTTGACGGGAAATACCTGCCAGGATTCCAGCTCAAAATTGGTTCGCAGCCGCTCGATGATTTCGGGATCGGCATCGGCTTCAATCTCCAGCCGCACCGCGTCTCCCTTGCGCCGGTTATGCAACTCGGCGCGCACCGACTCCAGCAGGTTACGCGACTCTTCTTCCGCCAGGTAAAGATTGCTGTTGCGAGTAACGCGAAATGCCGCCGAGGACACAATGTCATAGCCGTGATACATCCGCGACGCATGGAACGCCACCAGATCGGCAAGGAATATGAAGTCGTCCGTGCCTTCCGAAGGCAGGCGCACCAAACGGGGCAAGGACCGCGGAACCGTGACCACGCCTGTATACGTCAACGCGGAACGACGGCGGCGGCGCAGTAAAAAGGCCACGCACAATGCCTTGTTGATTACTCGCGGAAAAGGATGCGCCGGGTCGACAGTGACCGGCGTCAACAGCAGATCGAGTTCTTTCTCGCAATACTCTTCGATAAAAGCCCGCGCCCGTGAATCGAGTTCGTGCAATCCCAGGACACGAATTCCGTGGCCGTTAAGCTCCGGCCGTAACTTGTCGTTCCAGCAACGGTATTGGTCTTCTACAAACTCGTGCGTGTCGCGAGACACGACATCGCGCTCTTCCACCAGCGTGAGCCCGTCGGGTCCCGCTTCGGTGTACCCGTCTTCAATCTGCTGGACCAGTCCGGCCACGCGCACTTCGAAAAACTCATCAAGATTACTGGCAGAGATGGAAAGGAATTTGAGGCGC
Source organism: Terriglobia bacterium (assembly GCA_963795245.1). Classification (GTDB taxonomy): domain Bacteria; phylum Acidobacteriota; class Terriglobia; order Terriglobales; family Acidobacteriaceae; genus JAIQFF01. The sequence goes on from CAWCHA010000005.1 coordinate 1,336,274, forward strand.
TCCAGCAGCGGATTCTTTTCGTCCTGCGCTTCTTCGAGCACACGCCGGTTGAAGGCCAGCCATGAAGCTTCCCGGTTGATGTAGTTGGCCGGATTGTCGAGCGCGAGGCGAGCCATGATCTAGAAGAAACCTTGACGCAGATGCGAAGAAAGAAATAAGACCATCGACAGATGCAGCCGAGGAACAAAAACTCGGATTCAGTTCAGTTCTGAATGGACGCAGGTCTCGGCGCCGTCGACTGCCCAGCCCCCATCGTCCGTTTCGTAATCAGCAATTGCAGTTCGATTCCGTCTGGCTGTCTCACCATCACATGATGCTTGTCGGTAATTTTCATCTCTACCTTACTGCCGTCCTTCCAACCTTCGGGAAGCTCATCGGCCGCATGCCGAGGGGTGAATTCCGTCTGTAGCAGCAAGTCTCCCGCCTGTAGCGAGAGCTCGTAATATGGATCGTCCTGGGTCACCGGCGTGTTCACCAGGTAGTACAGAACACGTTCGTGAAACTTCTTTTCGACCGTAATGATCTGTCCGGCGACGTACTGCTTCTCCGCGGCGCGAAGAACCGTCAGCGGCAGCATGGCCGCCAGCAACGTCACCATCGTTAAGCTAAAGATTCTCTTCATTCAGGTCAGTATAGATCAGTCGTCGATTGCCGCGGGACCGGGCTGCCCGCTTCCAGGGTGGTGGTCTAATTCAAAATTCAAATCCATTGGACCTGGCGCGCAGCTTCACAATGGCTGTCCTTCGTTGGAGTCGCTGAGCGCCAGATGCTTCGCAAGTCAGCATGACGCCTCTCTGACGCCTGTAAGAGCCCAATTCAGTCACCAACCAACCCTGAACGATAATAGGGACGGATTTTAAAGTCCGTCCCTGTTAATACTCTCAGATGTTGCCCACAAAACTACTGCACCATCTTGATGGTGCCTTTGACCTTCTCCGCGACGTTCCCCGGAAGCGGTGCATAAGTGAGATCGGCGGTCATCTTCTGACCGTCGTCCACCATCCAGGTGAGGAAATCCGCCAGAATCTTCCCCTTGGCCGCTTCCTTCGACTTCTCCGGAATCAGAAGCCAGGTGAAGCTCGAGATAGGATAAGCATCCTTCCCCGGAGCGTTGGTGATGGACACTCGGAAATCAGCGGGCATGCTTTTGGCGGAAGCAGCCGCCGCCGCAGTCACGCTGTCCAGCGAGGCTTTGACGAAAGTTCCAGAAGAGTTTTTCACGCTGCCATAGTCAATCTTGTTCTGGACGGCGTAAATAAGCTCGATGTAGCCAATTCCACCCTGCATCTGGCGGATCATGCCCGCAACACCTTCATTGCCTTTACCGCCCAAGCCGACTGGCCACTTCACCGAAGTACCCTTGCCCGGCCCGTTCTGCCATTCTGAACTGACCTTCGCAAGATAGTCGGTGAAGATGTATGTCGTTCCGCTACCGTCGGAGCGATGAATCACGATGATGCTCTGGGCCGGCAGGTTGACGCCTGGATTCGCCTTGGCAATCGCAGGATCGTTCCAGGTTGTGATCTTGCCCAGGAAGATTCCTGCCAGCGCCTCGGGAGTGAACTTGAGTTCGCCGCTCACTCCGGGGACGTTGTAGGCCGGAACCACCGCACCCATCACCGTCGGAATGTGCAGGATCTTGGTCTTGGCCTGCGACAACTGCTCGTCGGTCATAGGTCCGTCGCTGGCTCCGAAATCCACGGTCTGCGCCAGAACCTGGCGGATGCCGCCACCGCTTCCGATGGACTGATAGTTGAACTGAATGTCGGGATGAGCCTTGTGGTATTCGCTGAACCACTTCTGGTACATCGGATTAGGAAATGTTGCGCCTGCCCCGTTTAAAGTCGTCTGACCGAAGACAGGTGCAGCCAGAAGAACGCACAAAAGCGCAATGCGGCGTATCACCGATGAATCCTCCTTATTAATCTTGTTGAAGGCAGTTTTACGCCGCGAATGTTACAGGATTGTTACAACGTGGTGAATTTCCGGTGAACCCTGTGTCGTTACGCTCGACTGCGAAGCCGCGTAGCGGCGGGAAGAATAAAGCCCACGGCGCAAGCCGTGGGTAAAATTCGGGAAGGAATCTAGTTCCGAAGGAGCGAAAGAAACGAGCGCGGCGTCTAATGCCCCGCATCAAGGCGCGCGATCTCGCGCGGGAACAAAGTATTTTTGGGAAACTCATCGCGCAAATTTGCCAACAATTCCCGTGCCCGGGCATTGTCCTTGTCGCGGACATACGCGATCGCCAACAATATCCGCGCAAACGGCCCCAGATAGCGCCCATGATCGGCCGTCATCTGTAATTCCACAATTCCCTGCTTCTTGTCGCCTGAAACCCCGCCCATGCGCAACATCCATCGCACCGGCGCCGCCATGCTGCCGATGATGTACTTGCTGAAGCCGGTCGCCACCCGCGCATCGTAGCAGGATGGATCCACCGCCAGGAGTTTATCCGCCCAATCGTTAGCCTCGCGCGTGTAGTGCAAAGAAGACATATTCCGCTTTTCGATCAGCGCCGCGTAATCGGCCTGCAGACCCGACGATAGGGTCATGGCAAACAAGGCGTCGCGGTCCGTGGCGTTCGTCGCCAAACGCGCGCTCGCGACATCCTGAGCGTGCGCCAGCGCCGCATTGAACCGATCGCGGACCGCATTGTCTGGATTGACTTTGTCGCGGTTAAGAAAACTCTTGTCGTCCTCGTAGAACTGGGATTCCAGCACTCCCAGCCGGTGAAACTCCGAAAACAGTATTCCCGCAGCCTCAGCCGTCGGTCCCACGGGATCTTGTGGATGCTCATGCTGCCAGGTAAGGAACACCGCATGGGCCTGGTCGAAATCGAGGTTATAAAGGAGACGAAAACCCTGATCGAGAGATGTACGTGGAACAGGCACATCCGCGGCAAGCAACGGAACCAGAAGTGTAGCCAGGCATATCGCGCTGAATAAAATCGCCCGCCCCATCGGCCGCTCGCGCCCTGTCGTGATCATGTTTGGCAAACCGCAGTATTGTGCCTTGCTTCCGCCTTGAACGCAACTTACTTGAAGGTTAGATGCGGTCTGCCAAAACTGCGTCCGCAACTTGCAAAATGTTTGTAAAAACTAATGTTCAATCAGCAACGGCTGATGAGCAGTTCGCCAGGTTTGAACTCCAGACTTGTCATTCCGAAGCGCGGTTTCATTGCGCGAGGAATCCGCTGTTTCGCCAACGGCAGCCAGCAGATTCCTCGCTGACAAGAACGGCTCGGAATGATCACCAATGGGAGCATTCTTGCGTCCGACACGAGACAAACCAGAGGTACGTAACTTTCGGGTGGGCGGCTGGGATATCGATGGTAAGGCACTGACTTTCAGGCTTTCGTGATATCCAGCAAGTAGAGGAATTATTGCTGTGAAAACCCTGAAGCTGATCTGCGCCGTAGTGACTCTGATCCAACTCGTTTTCGCCTGTCCAATGTCCATCTCCTGCCCCGCCGATCGCGGCGAGATGCACAAGGTCGGTGACGAATACTCGGGCCAGATTCACTACGCGATCTACGAACACACCAATTCGGCCGGCGTGACGCACCGGGTACCATTTCGTTGCGACCAGTAGTCCCCTTTGGACGTGCCGCACTATCGTATGCCGCACCGGTAACGCCGCAGCGCGCCTATTTTGCGAAGCGGCGAACGCTGAATGAAATCGGCAACCCGATCACGACCATGTGCACGAGCAACCCCAGAATCAGATCATGAAGTGTGTAAGGCCCTTTGGCATGAAGCGCGGACAGGGGCAGAATGACAAGATTCATGACTTCTTGAACCGCTCCGCCAAAGAACAAACCACACACCAGCGGATACTCGATCAGAAAAGCCCATCTGCGGCTCGCCGCGTAGTAAATCGATGCCGCTGAAAAAGCGATAAAGAAGTGCAGTAACACTCCAAGAATATAGGTGCCCGCGCCGCCCTCGAAAGCCTGCTTCCCTAGCAGGCCACCGGCAATCGCCAGCGGAATGTCCCATCCGAACAGGATGCAGGCTTGTAAAAGGTCTATCGTCCCGGCAATCGCGCCGCCTACCCCGATTGCCAGTAGCGCGTTCCCTTTTCTTGCTGGCGAAGGTGCAGAATCCACGGTCATCGGGTGCCCTCACATTCCCCTATAGCACCGTTGGACTACGCAGGTGTGGCAATGGTTAGCGGACCCCTGCGAATGCAGTGGACTTTCCTCACATGATCGCGAGTGTTCGCTCGATTACGTCGGCGACGATATCCCCTTAGATTTCCGGGCTATATTCTCGCCATGGAGACCTTAGCAAGACGCCTCCCAAGGCTCTATTCGTTGCCCCTCATTCACTTCGTCCTCTGCATCATCGCGGTGCTGGGATATGTGGTGCCGGGTTGCAGTTTTTTGGGAATACTGATGACGTTCGTCAACATGGCTGATTTTCCGATTTCGCTGGTTGCGATCGCATTATCTTTTCACTATGACGCGCTCGCTTGGATATGGATGACTGTCGCCGGCACTCTGTGGAGGTGCTTGCTGGGCCGGGTGGCACAGTTCCTAGTCTCCAGATTCAGAGCAAGGACAACTTAGGCTGGTAACTTTTCTCTAAACTGGCCGAAGGAAGGAGGCCACTCCAATAGCCGCTATCACGGCAGCTTCGGCATTCCCTTGACCACATCGCGAACCTGCACCGGCTCAGTGCCCTTGTATTGCGCGACCGAAGATATATCGTTCACCGTGGTCACGACCGCTTCTCCGAGCAATGTGTCGTCACGCATCAGAAACTTGCCACTCACCGGATCACGAATTTCCTTGCCAGGATGCCAGACTTGCAAGTGGTCACCGAGTTTCACACCATCGTGGGCGCCGACGTTGAGGACAAGCTGGCCGGATACGCTAGCATCCGCCACCAGACCGTCGATCACGGGCGCGCGCGCAGGCAGCTTGGGAATCGCGTCTTTGAGTTGCGCCGCGAGTTGGACCACCGCAGTGTCCATACACTCGTTCATCAGGGGATTGTTGACATTCCCCTGGAGCATGGCTACCTGGTTCATGTCGCGAATATCCACTTTGACGCCCTTGCGGTTGACTTCGCCGGTACCCTGAGACACCGCCATAACCTCAGCAGTATCGGGACTGACCAGGCGCGTGCTGATCTGCACTTTGGCATTGATGTCATGCTTGGTCTTCATCCCGCTGCCGCCGAAGCCGCCAAAGCGCGAGGCACCCCCGCCGCCGGTAGTCTTGTCGGCATAGTCGTAGTGCGTGATGGTGCCCAAAATGATGGCATCGACCCCGAGAATCTTGCCCAGCTTGGCCGCCGTGACCGGATCGGTGCGATCTGTGTTGCTGAAGTTTTGCTCGGCTAAAAGCTTGTCGATGGCATTTCGCTCGATGACGCTCACATCGCCCTGTTGTACCAGTTTGACGATCAAAAGATCGGCAGCAGCTTTTCCAAGGTTAGGAGCGTTCGTCTCCGCAAAGGGAAACTTGACGCCGCCCTGGACAGCGGCATTGTCAAAATCAAAGACGGCGACGCGTTTCTTCTGTGGAGCCTGTCCCCATGCTGAAAGCGTTCCGAGGACCAATATCGTTGCCCATACGGCTGTGCGCATCCCCGAAACCCCAATGCCTTAAGTTGGCAGTTGATTAATTACAAGAAACCACGCCCGCGGTCAAGAAAGAGGTAGCCCGCAACCCCATCAACCACAAAGGACACGAAGTACTACGAAGGCTTTATTGTCGGGCTTTCCTTCGTGGACCTTCATGTCCTTTGTGGTTCATGCTTTTCCAAATCGAGCCGTTAGCCTTTCCCTTGTCTCGTTTGACTACCCCTCCGCCCTTTGTTAACTTCAATAGTTTCCTGCCTGACTGCCTGCCGCTTATTCCCGGCAACCAACGCGGCCAAGAAACAGAAACGAGAAATAGAATGGCCATCAAGTTCCGGGGAGTTGATTTCCTCGAATTCGACTCCCTTCTCACCGACGACGAACGCCTGGTCCGGGACACTACCCGCAAGTTCATCGAAGACAATCTCATCCCCATTATCGAAGAGTGCAACCGCGCCGGCCGCTTCCCCAAGGAACTGGTGAAACCCATGGCCGACCTGGGCCTGTATGGCTCCAGCCTCAAAGGCTACGGCTGCGCCGGGATGTCGAATGTCGAATACGGACTGGTCATGCAGGAACTCGAGCGCGGCGACAGCGGCGTCCGTTCCTTCGTCAGCGTGCATTCCTCGCTCGCGATGTATCCCATTTACGCCTTCGGAAGCGATGAACAGAAAGACGCCTGGCTGCCGGTTATGCAGAAAGGCGACAAGATCGGATGCTTCGGCCTGACCGAGCCCGACTTCGGTTCCAACCCCGGAGGTATGCGCACCCGCGCCCGAAAGTCAGGCAAGGAATACATCCTCAACGGCGAGAAGATGTGGATCACTTCCGGCTCCATCGCCGACGTCGCCATCATCTGGGCCAAGGTGGAGGACGAAGACAACAAGATTCGCGGTTTCCTGGTCGAAACCGACCGCCCCGGGTTCCGAGCCGAAGATGTGCACGGCAAGTGGTCGCTGCGGGCTTCAGTGACTTCAAGCCTTTCCATGCAGGACGTGCACATCCCCGAATCGAATCTGCTGCCCAAAACCGGAGGCCTGAAGTCTCCGCTCATGTGTTTGAGCCAGGCCCGCTACGGTATCGGCTGGGGAGCGCTCGGCGCCGCCATGGCCTGTTACGACTGCGCCCTGCAATATTCCCTGTTCCGTAAACAATTCCACGATAAACCCATCGCCTCGCACCAACTCGTTCAGGAAAAACTTGCCTGGATGATTTCCGAGATCACCAAAGGCCAGCTGCTGGCGCTGCAAGTCGGACGCCTCAAAGATCAAGACAAAGTCAAGCCTCAGCATATTTCCATGTCCAAACGAAACAACGTTTGGATGGCGCTCGAGTGCGCCCGCATGGCCCGTGACATCCTGGGCGCCAATGGCATCGCAGATGAATATCCAATTTTCCGCCACATGGCCAATTTGGAGTCGGTGAAAACCTACGAAGGCACGCACGACATTCACGCGCTGATCATCGGACAAAGCATTACCGGAATCGACGCGTTCTAGAAGTCCTATGTAGGGCGGGCGCCCTCGCCCGCCGCTTTTGACTGTTTTTTTGAATTCTAGAACCCTACTCTCAGGAGCAAACCCACAATCAAGAGCGGCGGGCGAGGGCGCCCGCCCCACACAGGACCGCAGTATCCGCTCGTAACTTTCTTTTCCCTGCGCATCGGCGGTATATTCGTTGACCGGGTCTGCACAATTTCATTATCTCTCAAGGGGCACTCATGACCGTAAACGGCAAGTCGGAAGCCAAGGCCAGAACCTTCGGACGGAATATTGAAAGCGATCTTGCTTCAAGATTTCTGCGGGTCGTGGAAACCGCAGCCATCGCCTCCGCCCACACCATGGGACAAGGTGAACGCAAGTTGTCCGACCAGGTGGCGACAGAGGCCATGCGCAAGACCATGGATTCAATCCCGATGCACGGCACCATCGTGATCGGCGAGGGCGAGCGCGATGAGGCGCCCATGCTCTATATCGGCGAAAAAGTCGGCGCCGAGTTTCCCGACGGGACCGAGGTTCCGGAAGTAGACATCGCAGTCGATCCTCTGGAAGGCACAAACCTGTGCGCCACCGGTGCCCCGGGCGCCATCACGGTATTGGCGGCCTCGGAGAGTGGCGGCTTGCTCAATGCGCCAGACTGCTACATGGAAAAGATCGTCGTCGGTCCATCCTGCAAGGGCGCCGTCGATCTTGATGCTCCTGTGATCGACAATCTGAAGAACATTGCCAAGCGGATGCATCGCGACGTCGAAGATCTGGTGATCATTGTTCTCGACCGCCCGCGGCACGAGAATCTGATCGCCGAGATTCGCAAGGCCGGCGCCAGAATCCGACTGATTGGCGATGGCGACCTCTCCGCCGGTATCGCAGCCGCCGTCATCGGCACGGGCGTTCACGCCGTCATGGGCTCAGGTGGCGCGCCGGAAGGCGTGATCACAGCCGCCGCCATTCGTTGCCTCAACGGCTATATGTTGGGACGCCTGATCATCAAACCGGAAATGGAAGAGCGCGTCGCGCGCATGGGCATCAAAGACAAGAACAAGATTTACGAAGCCGAGGACCTGGCTCCCGGAAAACAGCTCATTTTCGCCGCCACGGGCGTCACCGATGGGTCGCTGATGAAAGGCGTACGCTTCTTCGGGGAAGGTACGCGCACTTCGTCAGTGATTCTGACCTTGCGCACCGGCAAAGTGCGCTTCATCGACAGCATCCACCTGGAAAAGGGGCCGGATGTGAAGGTCCGGTTTGTGTAGGGCTTTGCTTGACTGTGAATGTATCGCTCATTCATCTCATCCCGAGTGTAGGCGCCCGACGCGCGCACCTGGCGAAGTCGGCACATAAGAGCGTCGACTGCAGCGCCACCGCCGGCATGGGTCGCATGTTGCTCCAGCCATTCCCGAAAGGCGGCGTTCAGGGTCGTGTGCCGCGCCCGCGCCACCAGCCTTGCCCGTTGGAGAAGGCTCTGCCTCGCTCTAAAAGCGATCTTCGTCATTGTGACTCAGGGGGGCCATTTTCGGCCCATCATGACTAGGACATCGCAGTAAGAGTGTTTGGAGCTCAAACCATAATCTGGTGTTATCGTGCATCCTTTTGTGTATCATCTAGATGATAACTCTAGATTAGTAATCGGAGGCTCGATGCGAACCGTAGGATTATTCGAAGCCAAGCAAAAGCTCTCCGAACTCGTGGAACGAGCCGGGGAAGGAGAACGAATCGGAATCACGCGACATGGGAAATTGACCGCTTTGATCGTTCCGGCACACCCGGAAACCAGCCCAGCAGCAATCTTCGAAGAGATCGAGCGGATACGGAAGAGCGCCAAGCCCCACCGGGGCGTAACTTCCAAGGACTTGATCGAAGAGGGTCGACGTTGACTCGCTTTGTTCTGGATGCCTCAGTCGCGCTAGCCTGGTTCGTCGACAATCCTGTAGCGCCCTATGCGACCCGCGTGAAGCAATCTTTGGTTCGCGATGCTCGGGCGGTGGTCCCGGGCCTGTGGCACCTGGAAATGGCCAACGGCTTCGCGGTTGCGGAGCGGCGAGGTATCTTGACGTCCGCCAATGCAACGGCCGCGATCCTCGTGCTCGAACAGTTGCTGGCCCATGCCATCGAAAGTAACGCAGATTTCGTCTCGATCCGCCAAGCCCTCGCCACGGCGCGCGCTTTCCAGCTGTCAGCCTATGACGCCGTTTACCTCGACACCGCCCGCCGCGAACGCCTGCCCCTGGCTACTCTCGACCGCAAGTTACTCGCGGCCGCTCGTCAAGCCGGCGTCAGCGTCCATCCCTGATCCAGTTCGATGCTTCGAGCAACTCGCCCTTCACTGCGGCGTCGGCGGCCACTCCTGCGAAACCCCTGAGAACAAGCTCACCGTCTTTTCGGCCCGCCGCGTTCCATCGTGCACCGCGATCTTGTGCGGCTTGCCGACTTCGTAGCCATCCCACAGCGACACCCCGGCATACGCGCCGTCTTTGCGCAGCACGTAATAGGTCATGTCCATGAAGCGCAGACGATCCATATCGCCGTTGTAATTCCTCACAATGCGTTTCAGAGCGTCCATGGCGGCGTCAAGCGGCGACATGCCGTGGCGCATGTTCTCCACGATGGTGTGGGCTCCGGCGACCTTGATGTTCTCTTCCCCGCTGCCAGTGGCGCCGGCCGAGCCCACGTCCTGGTCGGTGTAACAGCCCGCTCCGATGATCGGAGAATCGCCGCAGCGCCCGGGCAGCTTCCACGCCAGTCCGCTGGTGGTGGTGGTTCCGGAAATCTCGCCTTTCTCGTTCAACGCTGAGCAATGAATCGTGCCGGTCGGAGGAAACAGAACCTTGCGGATCGCGACCATACGTTGTTCAGGTTCGATTCCGATATCCGCAGCAACGTCCTTCATGCGCTCAATGCGCCGTTGGAAGTCGTCGGCATGTGTCGACCCCAAGGCCCGCTTCTTCCAATCCGGACTGGACAATCCCGGCCCCCACCAATCGGAGTGAGTTTCCTTCCATAGCAGCCAGATTTTTCGGGAGTGCTCGGTCAAAAGATTTTCTCGGGGAAAACCGCGCGCCACGGCAAACCGTTCAGCGCCTTCTCCCACCAGCATGACGTGCCCAGTGTGTTCCATCACTGCCTGCGCTACCAATGAAACATTCTTGATATTTCTCACGCCCCCAACCGACCCAGCCCGCCGGGTCGGACCATGCATGCAGCAGGAGTCGAGTTCGACTACGCCCTCTTCGTTGGGCAGTCCGCCCAGCCCGACACTATCATCGTTGGGATCGTCTTCCGGGCCTTTCACCACTTTCAGTGCGGCCTCGAGAGTGTCGCCACCATTTTTCAGGAAAGCGTAAGCCTCGTCCATATAGTCGAAACCGTTGCCCGCGCTGATAATAATCGGACGCTTTCCTACTACCGATGCCGCAGCCTTATTCGAGTTCGGCTGCTTACTCTCCTCTCCTTCCAATCCCAATGAGACCGCCCCGATGACCGCGGTAGAGAGAAAATCGCGGCGAGAAAATGCCATTGCGCTCCTCCATGACTGAAGTGTGATGAGAAACCGGAAAGGATAGCACGTCCGAGGAAATTGAAATCTAAAGCAGCCATGGATTTCACGGATCTCCAGGGACCAAATCACTAAGAAATTGATCCGCGGAGGAGATGCGTGAGAATCCGTGCTGAGTTCCGTTACGAAGCCAACGCGACCTTATTCTTACCGTCCGCGCGGAAACGCAACAGAGCGGCGATGCCGCCCACATGGTCAAACTCCGGATCGTCCTTCACATACATCAGTTCAACGTCGCGCCGGATCGCGGCCCGCACAATCGCATCGCAAACATCTTCCAACTCGCGCGTCGCGGAGCCGCACACCGAACAGAAGCGGACCATGTGAGCGTCCAGATGACCGCAGTTGGTGCATTCGACAGCGGGCGCGGCGTAGGTGTCCGCCATCAGCAAGACCTGGACTTCGCCCATTTCGAGCGAGCGCAATACGCGTCGCAGTCCGGTCACCCCCAGCCGGTTGCTCCTGGCCTGGCTGAGGACTTCCCTTACCTGGTCTCGCCGGTGTTGCGCCAGCGATTCCTTCAAAATGCGGTCGCCCTGCTCCCGCATCTGTTGTTCGGTTACGCCGCCAACTTCGGCTGCAAAGCGCCCCAGCAGGTGATTCTTCACGTACGGATGAAGCTGGGCTTCGAAGTAGCGGTAGTAGTTGTCGTGAGATCCAACTGCAATCTGGTCAAACGCCCCTCTCTCCAAACCAAGTTTTAAAGCATCAGCGACATTCTTGAAATGGTGCAGGACTTCGTCATTCACGCTGCGCTCGGCGTGGCCGGCCTCGACACCTCCAAATCCGTCGCCACGGCCTCGACGCATTAAAGGCCTGAAGAGAGATTCACATTCCCTGATTTCGTCTAGATGCAAATCAAAGAAACGCGCGCGGTGGCGATCCAGCACAACCAATCGGAGGCGAGGTTGGGCGCCAAGGACCTCAGCCAGTTCCTTCAGGCGAAAACGGCGATTGACGAATACTTGTGTTTTAACAAGTTGCGGAGGTAAATCGAATTCACGCCAGATCTTTTTGCTGCCGCAGGCAAACACCGCCTTGGCCTGCGAGCGATGAGCAGCCCAACCACCAACTGCTTCAAGAATCTTTTGGAAATCGTCCCGTGCGCAACCATTGCGGCCATCTTTCTCGGCTTCGCGCAGGGCCTGCTGTACCAGTTCCTTGGTAAAAATGGACTGATCGCGGTGCGACTTGTTGCTCGGACGGCTGGGCTGAAAATAGAAACTGATCGCGCAATCCGTGTCGTCGCCCTTGAACCCGGCCAGCTCACGGACATCTTCGCGAGTGATCATTTTCACCTCTCCTGCATAACGCAGCGATCAGTCAGTTCCGGTGTTCCGGAGGGTCTGGCTTTTGAATCGATTTACGATTTGGGGTGAACGCCGAAGATGTTCGCGTGCGGCAAGGATTGAAGCATGGATAGCCGCCGGTTTTCGATCCGTGATGGCTGCAATCTCCGCCACCGTAAATCCTTCCATGGTGTGAAGAATAAAGACCTCCCGGTCGTGCGCCTTGGCCGCCGCCAGGGCCAACTGGACAAGCATGTCCATCTCGTCGGAAGAAGCAATCTCTTCCGGCGTTGCGATGCGCCGGTCGGCAATCACGTTTTCCTTGGTAAAAATCTCGTCCGGCTGATGGAACTGGAGCGCAGGTTCATCGCTCGCCCGCACATTCGGCCTGCGCACTGACTCTTCGAGATGGATCGATGGCATATCGTCCGAAATGCGGGCTAGCAGATCGCCGATCGCGTGAATGGCCAGCCGGTACAACCATGGCTCCAAAGCCATTTTGTCCGGCTTGTCCCCGCCATCGCCCAAAGCCCCGGCGATGACCTCATCAATCACTTCATCTTTGGTGACTGCATCGCGAATCATCTCTTCCGTGGCCTCTCGAAAATAAAGCTCACGCTCGACGAAACGTTCGAGGCGAGAGAGATTTGCATTGACGTAACAACGAACGTCTTCGGCTGAAACCGTAGATGGCTGAATGGCAGCCAAAGTTTGCTCGAAGGGGACTTGCGCTTCGCTTCGAGACCTCTCCGACCGGCGTCGCGACCAGTTATGCGAGTGGCGGAGGAGATCTTTGTGTCGAGTGAGTTGGTGTAATAAATCGTCGAACGCGCTTTTGATGGCGGCCACCGGCGTTCGCGCCGACCTCTGCGCCGCCAGTTGTCCCGAAGGCAGGCGCAGGTTTAGCGAAACAATGGTGCCCTCGCGCGGAGAGCTCTGCTCCACCATACCCTTCAGATGCAATAGCTCGGGACGAAATATCTGCAGCCTTTTGCGCAGTTTTTCGACCAGGTGATTGATTTCTTTTTCGAGATCGGGAGTTTTGTGCAGCTTGTAGCTGATATGGACATTCATGCTAAGCCTCAGAACACGGGTAGCGGATCCCGTGAAGCTTTATCGTCCTTACAAATCGAATTCTACACCCGCGCAAAAGCTGGTGAGGGCAAATTTCAAACTTCTTTTCGGATTGTCATCCTGAGCGCAGCGAAGGACCTATGAATCTTGCCGTAAGCGGCACAGAGTTTAGTTTCAACCAAATGTTCCAGAGGTCAACGGTGGGGCAGCAAAGAACGCACAGGTCCTTCACTGCGCTCAGGATGGCAACTAAACGGCTACAGTGACTGACGTCTCGGTCCGCGTCACAGGCCGGTATAGCGTATCCCGCTCAACCGGTTCCCTGCCCGCTTCCCGAATCAACCGGACCAGGTCCTGGCGGCGCATGCCTTGAGGTGTTGTCGCACCGGCATCGTGATAGATCTTTTCTTCGACGACCGTGCCATCGATGTCGTCGGCGCCAAAGCGCAATGCGATCTGCGCAATTTTGGCAGTCATCATCTGCCAGTAGGCCTTGATGTGCGGAAAATTATCCAGCACCAGACGGCTGACAGCGATCTGCTTGATGTCCAGCATTCCGCTCGTCTTCGGTAGATGCTGCAAGGGCGTGTTATCCGGATGAAATGCCAGCGGAATAAAAGTCTGGAAACCGTGAGTCTCATCCTGCAAGTCACGAAGTTTCAACAGGTGGTCGACCCTGTCTTCATCGTTCTCGACATGACCGTATAGCATGGTCGCATTCGACTTCAGCCCGATCTGATGGGCCAGTTTCGCCGTATCCAGCCACTGGCTGCCATCGATCTTGTGATCGCAAATGATATGGCGCACCCGATCGGCAAAAATTTCCGCGCCGCCGCCGGGCAGCGAATCCACCCCCGCCGCTTTCAGCTGTTCCAGTGTCTCTCGAATCGACAGCTTGGCCCGCTTTGACAAGTACGCCACCTCGACCATCGTGAAGGCCTTGAGGTGAACCTGGGGAAAGCGCTGCTTCAATCCGGAGACCAGATCGAGAAAATATTGAAACGGCAGATCAGGATGCAGTCCGCCCACGATATGAAATTCCGTCACCGCCTCGCTATACCCGGAAGCCGCAGTCTCGAAAGCCTCTTCCAGCGCCATGGTGTAAGCGCCCGGCGAATCTTTTTTGCGCCCGAAGGCGCACAGGCGGCAGGCGGCCACGCATACATTGGTTGGGTTCAGATGACGGTTAACGTTGAAATAGGCCGTATCCCCATGCATCCGTTCGCGGACGTGGTTCGCCATCCACCCAACCGCCAGAATGTCGCCGCTGCGGTAGAGCGCGAGAGCGTCATCTTGGTTCAGGCGAACGCCAGCGAGAACTTTTTCGTGGACCGGCCCGAGCCGGGCATCGTCAGTCTGGAATGAATGCAGCGTAGACATCTCTATTGATGATACCGCAGGCCGCACCGGATGTGACAGTACCAGAAAAGTAGCGTGATTACGGCGGACCCGATCGCGGCCCTCGTGGTCCGCAACCGTCGCAGCCCAGCCGCGACGGTGGGCTATTTCTTCAATAGCAAATCCCCGGCAATAAAAATCAAAAACAAAACTGAGATGACGCCGTTCATGGTAAAAAACGCAGCGTTCAGCTTGGAAAGATTCGTCGCGGAAACCAGGGAGTGCTCATAAGCCAGAAGCAGCGCCACTACGACCACTCCAACCACGGCCAGTTTCCCCAATCCAAAAGCCGCGATCAGACCAATCAGGAGCACCAGCATCAGCACATGAAAAAATCGGGCTATCCAAAGCGCCCGACGGATCCCGAAGTAGCGCGGAATCGAGTGCAACCCAGCCTGCCGGTCGAATTCGTAGTCCTGGCAGGCGTAGAGCACATCGAAGCCGCCCACCCAGAAAGTAACGGCCGCGGTCAGCAGCAGAATGCGCGGATCGAACGAACCCCGCACCGCAATCCACGCCGCGGATGGCGCAATCCCCAGCGCGAATCCCAACACAAGATGCGACCAGCGGGTGAATCGTTTGGTGTAGGAATAAAGCAAAACCACAGCTAAAGCCAACGGCGAGAGCAGTAAGGCCAAATGAGTAAGGCGCGAGGCGGCCAGCACAAACACCGCGCAGGAGACAATCACGAAAGTTGCGACGAATGCGGGTGTCAGCGTTCCCGCCGGCAGAGCGCGAGTCTGAGTGCGCGGGTTGGCAGCGTCAATCGAAGCGTCAGCCAGACGGTTAAAGGCCATGGCGGCTGATCGCGCCGCGACCATAGCAACCACAATCCAGAGCAACTGCGACGCCGCGGGCAGGCCGTTGGCCGCCAGCATGGCTCCGCACAATGCAAATGGAAGCGCAAAAACAGAATGCTCCCACTTGATCATTTCCAGAGTAACGCGCAAATCCCGTAGCAGCGGCACACCAGAATTGTAAAGCACAACTCATCAATGTAGGGCGGGGAGCCGCCGCCGGTTGAATTTGGTGTTGATTTTGACTGATAACTCGAAGCCAATTCATCCACGAATCAGAGGTACAAACCGGCACCCCTCCATCACCGTCGTAAGCGCCTTCCCTCCGACCTTGCGAACCAATTGCAACTCCTGCGCCTCCGGAGGTCCGACCGGGATAATCATCCTGCCCCCCTCGCGCAACTGCTCAAACAAGGGTGGCGGAATTTCCGACGCCGCAGCCGAAACAATAATCGCGTCGTATGGCGCATGTTCCACTAAACCGCGACTTCCATCGCCCGTCACCACCCTGGCGTTGACTGAGCCAATCCGCGACAGTATCTTGGCCGCCTGCTGCGCCAACTCCACATGTCGCTCCATCGAAAAAACGGAACCTGCAATCCTGGCCAACAGCGCGGTCTGATATCCGGATCCGGTGCCGATCTCTAACACCTTCGATCCGGGATCCAGATTCAGGAGTTCCAGCATCAACGCCACGATATACGGCTGGGAAATGGTCTGATCCGCGGCAATCGGTAGAGGATGATCGGCATAAGCCTGGTCGCGATAGCGCTCTTCCACGAACTCGTGCCGCGGAATCGCAGCCATGGCGTCCAGCAAACGCTGATCACGGATGCCCCGGTCCAAAAGTTGCTTCTCAACCATGCGCCGACGTTCGACCGCGAAACGATCGGGATGGAGTTCCGCCGCCACAGGCATCAGAATACTCCCGAAGAATCGAACTCAGGCCTCGGGCTTCGGAGCTCAGACACCGGACCACAGGCGTCAGATTTCAGGAATAACTACTACATCCAAGATCATCGGAGGTGAGGTCCGAGGCCCGAGGTCCACAGCTTATTTCTTCCTCTGGCGGACTCGAACGTCGAAACTGACAACGCCGTTCTGGTCTCGCACCCCGACTATCGACACATTGCGCGTGATGTTGTATTCGACCTGAATAATCTGCTGCGACGCCTGGGCGACGTTGGTGGTGTAGGTGAGAGTCAGATTGTTTTTTACCTGCTGCTCGATCGTCACCGCCGGGCCAGTCTGGGTTGGGGAGGTCTCCGTAGTCAGGCCCTGCGGATCAATCTTGATGCGGCTGACGCCAAACAGCTTTTGCACCCGGCTGCTGACCGTCGCATTCAGGGCCGCGCTGAGAATCGCATTCGACGTTTCCGAGTTGAATGCGGATTGCGACTGGTTCAATTGCGCCGATTCTTCCGACGTCTGCCCAAACGCGAGAAGGCCGATAATGTCCGATGTTGGCAGCGGCGGCTCCGAACGGTAAGTAACATTAGGACGATCAACCGGACCATTCAGGTTCAACGTAATATCGTAATCCCGCACACGCGTCGTGGCCTGTAAATCGAGCACCGGCGTCGTGGTTACCGGGTTGATGAAGGTGATGTCGCCGCGCTCCAGCCGGTACTTCGTGCCATTGAACTGAACCTCGCCTTCGATAATGTCCGCCCGTCCCAGGATGGTTGGCTTCCCTGCCGTACCCCGCAAACGCAAATCCGCGTCTCCGGAGAGCCGCAGGCTGGCCGTCTGCATCTGCAACTCGGGCGTCGTGGCGATATGCACATCAAGCCGAATCCGGTTCAACATCCGGTTGGTCGGCGGCAACGCAGAACCCTGGGAACGCTGCAAATATGCACCGAAATCGAATCCCGGCGTCATCGCCAGTTTGGTAACGATGATTTCTCCATTCAGGATCGAGCCCGAAGACGTCCCCGCAAAATGCAAATCGGTATTCGCCGTGGCACTGACCCCAGGAGGATAGCGTAGGCGTACATCTTGTCCGTGAGCGGTTAGATCGAAGTTTAACTTGTTGTTATAAACGGTAGCGTAACCGCCGAAGTTGACCAGGCCTCCGCCCGTGTGGGCCGTAAGCGTTTCAACTTGCAGGCGATCCTGATTAAAAATCAGCGAGCCATTGATATCGCTCAATGCGCTGGGCAGATCGATGTAGGCTACCGCGCCGTTCTCGATCTTCAGCCTGCCCTGCATCGCCGGCTTGGCAAACGTACCCGCCAGCGCAACATCCACCGTTACCACTCCGGAAGATGTGAAATCGGGATTGTAGGTCTCAATGAGTTTAAGGTTGAGATGGCCCTGCGCTTTCAAATCCAGTTCGCGTTCTCCAGCCAGATGCACCTTGCCGGTCGCGGAAATATCCGTGTCCTGGCCCAGCAGGTGGAATTGGTCGACCTGCAAGGTCTGCTCGGCAATCGAAAAACGGATAGGCCCTTCGTTCTTGACCTTCACATCTTCAACATCAGCGTCGAGATTGTTGAGATTGGCCGTAAATTGCAATTCGCGCGGCCGGCGCAACGGACCCACCATGTGAACTTCGCCGTCCGCCCGCGAGTGCCCGTTCACCGCTCCGCGCATGTAAGTCCGGAAGACCGCGTCCAGTTCGAGCTGACGAAAACGGAAGTACACATCCGAAGGCCAGTCGTCGCGCAGGTGAATATCGCCGTCGATCTTGAGGTCGGCCTGTTCAAACTGGGATTGGCCGGAGATCTTCAGCTCCGCCCCCTGCGACACCGCCTTGATGGTGAAGTCTCCAGCGCGTTCCTGGTCAAACGTCAGCTCACGCAGATGAATCGCTGCGTTCAACGCCGGCTGCTGCACGGTGCCGGAACCCTGCGCGGTAAAGTCGGCACGGCCGGTCACCGCGATACGGCCGCCCTGCAAGACGGAAATACGACCGAGATCAAAATTCGTACCGGTCAGCATGAAATGAAATGCTTCGCTGGAAGGGTTGAAGGCAGCGTCGCCGGTTACCTTGGAGTCGTAGTGGGTAAGCTGAATGTCTTTCAGTTCCGCGTCTTCTCCATTGAAACTCAAGTCCGAGCTGAATCGTTCCACCGGCTCTCCGTAAATACTGCCGTCGCGCAGATGGATGGTTCCCTGTCCGTGCGGGGCAACGCGCGTTCCCGCAACCTGCAGATGCAAATCCACGATCCCGGTCAACGGATAGGTGTATCCCACCAGCGCGAGAATGCCGGGCAGATCTGCGTTCTGGGTGTCGAGGCGTGCCTGGATGAGGCTGGCATCTGTAAACTGGCGATGATCAAGTTGGACCCGGACATCGAATTTGACGGAATCAGGATCGCGGCTGAGGATAGCGTTGCGCACTGCGAAAACCGATGGCGACAGCTGAATATCCGCCTGGAGCGCATTCCAGTCGACCAGTTTTTCTGGAGTATGCGAGGTCGCCGGAATCAGTGTCTCGAAATCCTGCGACTGCAGATTTCCGGCGATCGATATTTGCGAAAGCCTCCCCGTCGCCGTGCCATTAAACGAAGCATGTCCCTTCAGCCTTACAGGAATTTGTCCGGCATACCCGGCAGCGGTGAAAACCGGCTGCCATTCTCCCAGATTCGTGGTGGTCACCGAAACGTTCAGCGCCGCCGTCGACGAAAGTGTGCCCGAGGCATGAATCTGGGTGGCGCGGGTCGACGCGTTCAGGTTCGCTAATTCCAGCTCGACGGGACCGAAGCGATACACACCCTCCGCATGCCCGATGATTGGAAATTGCGAATTTGCGGAGCGCGCCGGTTGCGCCACGTCGGTCACGAACCTGGCCTCGGCATTACGCACGGAGTCTTTCCAGCGGGCTTCCACATTTCCGCTGGCCAGACCGGTAGGTTTGATCTGCGCGAAAGGACGCGAGCGTGTGGTCAGCGCCGCGGCAATCTCCGCGATGGACAAATCCTTATACCGGAGGCGCAGAATCCCGTTCTGCTGCTCGGCGGATTTCGCTTTGGTCGTTTTCGCTGTGATGGTCGGAACGGGAGCGGTCAGCCACTGCGTCACCTCCGCATCCCCGACAACACTTCCGCCCAGAACTCGTCCCTCAATCTGCGAAATCTGCACTCGCCTGGGATCAATGTTGTAACGCGCCTTGAGGTTGGCATCGTGCACGCCCACGGGAGCGTCTTTCCAGTCGAGGTTCGACATCACGAGGTTGCCGATCCCGGAAAAATCCTGCGCCGACCAGGAACCTTTCCCGGAAAACTCCACGCTGCCGCGCCGCACTTCCGGACGCCTGACGACCGCTGCGGCCTCGGCAAGATCAATGCTGACATCGTAATTTCCGTCCAGTTTCGGACGGCTGAAATCCGCTACTTGTCCGGAAGCTTGCAGCCGCGAGCGCCCCGAGCTAGCTTTCAACGAATGCACCTGTAGTTGGTTCTGACCCAGGCTGAAGTGGGTTTCGACCGTCCATGCCACGGGACGATATCCGCTGAATGCGGTGTCGCCCTTGCCAAGCAGAATGTTTCCCTCGTAGCGGCTGTGAAACAGAGAGTAGCTCAGATCGGCGGATACGTCTCGCACCGAGAAATCGAGCGGCATCCGTTGGTTTCCCCAGATCAACTCTCCCCGGCGGACCTCCAGGCGATTGATGGATAGCGCAAAAATCTGCTCCATCGTGATACTTGGAGAGTCCTGTTTTACCTTGGGCTGGGGCTGGTTGGTAGTGCCGTCGGAATAAAGAATGATGTGGATGACCGGATGATCAAGCACCAGATAGTTCAAGCCCCACTCGGTGCGCAGGAGGGACAGAAGTTTAATCTGTGCCATCAGGCTGCTGGCATGAACGTAAGGGATTTCTCCCGTGCCCTCGCGCCCGTGGATCGTAAGATTGCGAACTTCCACCTGAAAGTGGAATGGAACAACATGGATGCTGCCCAGCTCGACCCGGCCCCCGGTCATGCGTTCCAGCGTCGCAATCAAGTGCTGGTGCACCAGTGCGCGAAAAGAATCCGTAGTGCTGTACCAGCCCAGGCCCGCCAGCACCAGCGCGCCCGCCAGGGCCAATACCAGCAGGTACTTCCAAATCCTGCGCCGCTCCGGCTTCGCGGCGGTCTCATTCATTGGCTGCGATCCCCATCTGTAAAAGCCTCAGCACGGATCTGACTTCCCGCCCGCAGGTTTTGCAGCCACGCGGTTAAGAGTTGGGTGATCTTTTTCTGGGTAAGGAGTTCTTTGATTTTTGATGTGACCTCGGCCAACGGAACCGTTTGTGCTCCGGACTGGCGAAGCTGAGGCAGGAGTTCCTGATTGTAATAACTCTCGATGCTCTTCGAATCCACATTGACCGCGGGACGCAGGCGCGCATCCACCAGGCGCATGAGATCAAGTTCCGTCGCCACCCGGCTCTTCAAGCCATCCTCAGTCAGCCGGTAGCGGTCGAGAACCGACTGCCAGCCCGCATCTGTTTCGGCTTCGGGATACTGTTTACGAATCTCCGCCACCCGCTGCGCCACCTCTTCGGCCGAGGCATGCTGCACGTCCGCGGCTCGCAGTTGTTCCCGCAGCAACTCCTGATCGATCAGACGATCCAGAACGGCCTTGCGCTCTTCGGCCGTGAACCGAGCCAGGGGACGTCCGCTGCTGAAGGCTTCAAATTGCAATGAATCTTCCCAGTCGCTAAGCAGCACGATGTGACCGTTTACGGTGGCGACGATGCGGTCGATCACCTTGGCCTCGCCGGACGAAAATAGCAGCGTCACGAGCAGCAGACCCCAAACGAAAGTGGGTAATTGGCGGCGCATCAGAAGGTCTGTCCGATACTGAAAGAGACGTTGAAATGGCTAGCGTGCTGGGGATCGAAGACGGTGTTGGACACGCCGTTGACCGTAGTCGTCTTCTGGCCCGGGAACGCGGGCGGATTTAAATTGTATCCGAAATCGAAGCGCACCGGCCCCACCGGAGTCTTGTATCGCACCCCGATCCCGATGGCATGCGAAATATAGTTATAGTCGCACTGTTTTGCGGTGGCCTCTTGCAGGCAGATCCCCGGGCTTTTCTGCGACCAGCGCGCCAGGCTGTGGAACATGTCATGGACATTGGTAAACACATTTCCTGCATCGTGGAAGATTGCGAAGCTGATGTTGTCCTGAAAGAAAGGCAAAGTCGGTGGCGGCATGCGCAACTCAATATTGTTCACGATCAGCGCCGTTCCCCCCAGGGGAAAGCCCGTAATCGGATCGCGCGGTCCGGCCTGGTTCAGTCCGAACCCGCGATGGGAATTTCCGCCTCCGGTGAAAAAGCGCTCGGCCAGCGGCAGGCACACCTGAGGGTCCGCGCACTCCCCTCCAGGCTGTGGCATGACCGTGTTCCCGTACGGAATTTCAACCCCGATTCGAGTGGACCGGGCCAGCACGAATTTCTGATCCGAGTTCCGCTTTCTTCCAATCGAGTAATACGTGGAATTCTGGATTAGCATGCGGCCGAAATCGGTCTCCGAACCAAAATGACTGTCCGCCACGCCGCCGTCAATCGTGGTGTAGTTCCCTTTGGTGGTTTCCAGGTCATTGTCGCGCTTGTTGCGAATGTAACTGAAGTTGGGAATGGCGACCCGGGTAGGGAGGGAGAGCAGCGGAATCTGATCCGGGCTGATTGTGTTGCTGAGATCGCTCGCCCTTACACGCCGATAAGTCAGACGGTACGTCATGAGACTGGTTTTGTTGATGGTTTGTTCGGCCTGAAGCGACCCTTCCAGGCGCTGCGAAGTAAACGTGGTCACATCCACCGTGTTGTCGTAGAAGGCAGTCAAGGTAAGCCGCCATTTCGGATTGTCGAACCAGCGCGGAGCGTCGTAGCTGATCAGCGCTCTCTGCTGTAGCCCGCCCACGTTGGTTTTGAGCGTCACCGTATGATTAAGACCGCGAAAGTTAAGCCGGGTCACCGAGAACGAAACTCGCGGGCTCACTCCCGTCTCTCCCAGCGGTTTGTTGGTCTCCGAACTGGGCTGTCCGGTCTGGATTTCCAGACCCACGCCGTAGTTAAACGTGTAGCGCTTTGCCTCCTGCACGTTGACCAGCACATTCTTTTCCCGCTCATCGCTCTCCGGGTTTTGCACCGCGGTATCGACCTGGCTGAAAATGCCCAGGTCATAAAGACGCTGCTGCGTGGTAAGCATGTCAACCTGGCTCAACGGATCGCCCGGCTTCATCTGGATTTCCCGCTGCACGATAAACGGGCGCGTGTGGTTCATTCCAGCCGTGAAGACTCGGTCCACAATAATCTGGTCGCCCGGATGAACGGTGTAGGTAACGTTCCTGAGCAGCGGATTTCCCGGCGAAGGCTTGGCCGAAGCGTCGAACGTAGCGTTGGGAAATCCATTGTTGAAGTAATAATTCAGTACGATCTCGCGATCTTCGTTGATCTTGGAATAGCCAAATCCCTGACCCGGAGAAATATTGAGATCGGGAAACGGAACGGCTAACTTGGTTTCGTTTCCCACGATCTGGAGAGCGCCCACCATGGTCTGCGGACCCTCCTCGATCTGAAGCGTGATGGCGAGGTCATTGTCCCTGCCCCGGTAATTGTCTTCCACCTTGGGCGTGATTTTCACGTCCAGAAAACCGTTCGCGCGATAAGGATTCGAGATGAGATTCCGGACGTCGGCGTTAAGCAGTGACTGGCTATAGCGGCCATGCGCCAGAAATCGTCCCGCCTGCTGGATCTGCATCAGCGACCGAATCAGTGGTTCGTCGAAACTTTTCGCGCCGACGATCGTCAACTTCAACAGTTTATGGCGGTCTCCTGCATCAATGTGGTAGGTAACTCGCATCGCTCCTGCTGAAGCCCGGTTCTTTTGTACCGTCACCTTGGCATCGAAGTAGCCCAGACCCTGCATGTAATTCAGCAAGTTCCGCCGCCCTTCGTTCAACAGATCGTCATCGAGCGCGTTTTCTTCGTAAACCGGAACGTTCTTCCGAAGCTGCGAGCGGCTGATCTTGAAGCCTTCGACTGCAACCTGAATCTTCGGCCCAGGCTCGACCTCAATCTCGTAATCCACCACATTCGCGTCCGGGCGGTAGGTTCGCTTGGAAATCGCAACATTGGATAACAGCCGTTCCTGTTTCTGATACTTCTTCCTTAACCGCTCCAGAGCGCGGCTGACTCTCTGTACCGAAACATAGTCCCCGGTGTGCATTTTGGCGATGTCCTGAATCTGTCCCTCGGAGAACCCTGCCGCCCCCGTCACACTCATGCGGCCTACCCGGGCATGAGGTCCCGCCACGATGCTAAACAGAACATTCATCTGCTGGGTTTCAGCCTGCGGCTGCTTTTCGTCGTTGACCGCGGACTGGTAGAAGCCATTCTGCTCCATCAGTTGTTGGATGCTGGCCCGGGCACGGTCCATCTTCTCCTGGGTGAAAAGTTCCCCCAGTTCCAACTTGGAGGCGTTGACGATCTGGTTCGCGGCCGGAGGATTCGGCTCGCCTTCCACAAAAATCTGGCCCACAAAAAAGTTCGCGCTCATGCGAAAAGCTAGACCGACCCGGCCGTCCGGCGTACGCTCTGCCTCGGCTTGAATATCGGCAAAACGCCCAGTCGAGTGCAGAACCTGAATGCTCTCTCTTACATTCTTGCGATCTAGCGGAGAACCAATTTTTTGCGGAATGAGTTCCAGTAGGCGTTTGGTATTTGCAGAAGGCAGATCGGGAAAAGTAATATCCTGAACAATCAGCCCCTCATACGAGGCCATGGCCCCCGTTTCAGGCGGGACCTGAGCCGGCGTCGCAGGCGTCTGGCTTCTCTCCCCCGCAGGCGATTGTTGCCCCGCCGCCTTCAGACACAGGACGACCGCAAGCCCCAGTACAGTCAGGGTTTTCCCAATCGTTCCCTCTAGACGCAAACCGGCTCCTTGCAACTTTGGGCGATGATGGTTCGATGAACGAGTGTGAGGCGATGTTGCATTTGGTCCGGCAAAGTGCGCGGCACTTATAATAAAGGTTTGCACCCCTGGAACTGGTGATCTCTTTGGATTTGGAAGAAAGTAGATACTCTCGGCAGGTGCTTTTCCCCGGAATCGGCCGCGAGGGACAACAGAAGTTGGCCGCCGCCCGGATCGCCCTGGTGGGATGCGGCGCCACCGGGTCGGCCCTCGCTTCCCTGCTGGCTCGCGCCGGAGTGGGCCGCATTCGCATCATCGACCGCGACTACGTCGAACCCAGCAATCTGCAACGCCAGTCGCTGTTCGATGAAGCCGACGCGGCCCAGTCGCTGCCCAAGGCGATCGCGGCTGCCCGCAAAATTTCTGCCTTCAACTCCGAAATTGTAATTGAACCCCAAGTCGCCGACCTCGTTCCAGCGAATGCCGAGGGTCTGCTAAGTGAAATGCAGTTGGTGCTCGACGGTACCGACAACTTCGAGACTCGCTATCTCATCAACGATTTCGCGGTAAAAACTTCCGTCCCCTGGGTCTATACCGCGGCGGTCGGCAGCTATGGCATCACTCTGAACATCTTGCCGGGACAAACCGCCTGCCTGGCATGTGTATTCCCCGATCAGCCCCGCGGAGCCTTCGAGACCTGCGAAACTGCCGGTATCCTCAACTCGGCGGTCAACCTGGCAGCATCAATTTCGGCGACCGAAGCGATCAAGCTTCTCGTAGGAGCCGAGCGACAGCTGCGCCGTACCCTGCTCTCTTTTGATGTGTGGCGTAACGAGCGGGCAGAAGTTCAGGCCGGAAGCCCCAGGCCAGGATGCCGCGCCTGCGGCGAGCGTGACTTCATTCATCTTGCCGGTGAGGGCCGTCCCCACATCACCCTTTGCGGACGAAACTCAGTCCAGATTCATGAGCGCCACCGCCCTCTCGACTTCGCCGAAGTCAGCGCCCGCCTCAAACCCCACGGTTCGGTTCGGCATAACGATTTCGTCCTGAAGTTCTGGCCGGACCCCTATGAAATAACCCTGTTCCCCGACGGCCGAGCCATCATCAAAGGCACCACCGACACGGCGGTCGCCCGCAGCCTTTACGCCAGGTATGTAGGGAGTTAAAATCTCGTAGCGCGGGCGTCCCGCGGGCATTCTGACCGCCAGATTCGAACCTGAGTTTCGTCGAAGGAGGATAATACGATGCGTCAACTAATTGGTTCACTGATCGTACTTTCATTGTGCGGCGTGGCTTTCAGCCAGAACAGTCCCGGGAACTATGCTGAACAGTTTGCCCCGCGCCTGGTCACCCCGACCGCCTCCCCGGATGCCTTACCGACGCCGTCTTTGACTTTGAACACTCCGTCTCTGGCCACCGGTGCCAGCAGCGCCAGCGTCAGCAGCTCCAGCGTGCCCTTCAATCAGCCGGTATGGTACGCCCCCGGAGTTCAACTCACGGCGCCGGCGGACGAATCTTCAGCGACATCGACCGAGCCCACATCACAATCTGCAAACCAATCCGCAAACGCTGGACTTCGCCGCTTCGATTGGGGCGCTGCAACATTCCAGAGTAACTACGGCGCAGCACAATTGGTAGCTGCCGCACCTCGAGCTAAAGCTGGCAGGACATATGCGAACGCCGACGTCGCCCGCGTCAATGACCGGAACGGGCTCGTCAGGTACAAGGGAAAGACTGAGCAGATGAACTGATCGGATTCGTCCGGCGGAGCGGCCGAGCGTTCAACGCTCGACCACTCTCTCCAGCGCATCAAAAAATCCCGGATAGGAAATCACCGCCGCCTCGGCGCCGTGAATTCGCGTCTCCCCCTCGGCCCGTAAGGCAGCCACGGCAAAGGCCATGGCGATCCGGTGATCGCCCAACGAATCCACTTCCGCACCACGCAGTTTCTGTCCGCCGGGAATTTTTAAGCCATCCTCCCGCTCTTCGACCTCCGCGCCCATCGCGCGAAGATTCGTAGCGATAGCAGAAATCCGGTCAGACTCCTTCACTCGCAACTCCCGCGCATCGCGAATCTCCATTCCGCTGGAGGTGTAAGGAGCAATCGCAGCCAGCACGGGGATTTCGTCGATCAACGCGGCCGCATCTGCACCCGCAATCGTGGCCCCTGTCAGCTGGCGGCCTTCGACTTTCACGGTCCCGCGCAGCTCTCCGTGATGCTCTTCAATCTGGGTCACCGAGATTCCGATCCCCATCAGGATCAGAATATCGAGAAGCCGTGCCCGCGTCGGATTCATCAGCAGGTCTTCAATCACCAGTTGCGATCCTGGAAACAACCCGGCGGCGCACAGAAAAAAAGCCGCGCTTGAAATATCTCCCGGAACCACGGCTTCAATGGCCCTCAACTTCTGTCCGCCCGCGATCCGCGTTTCGTTGCCGGCTTGTGCAACTTCGACCCCAAACGCCCGCAGTGCCAGTTCGCTATGATCGCGGGTCCTGATCGGCTCGACGACGGCCGTCTCGCCCTCGGCAAAAAGCCCGGCAAAAAGCACGCATGATTTCACCTGCGCGCTGGCTACCGGCATGTCGTAGCGGACCGCTTTCAGCTTCCCGCCCGTAACCCGCAACGGTGGCCGCCCGCCGTTCTGCGACGCAATCTTTGCGCCCATCATCTCCAGCGGCGCGATGATTCGCGCCATGGGACGCCGCGAAAGCGATTCGTCGCCGGTAAGCTCGGTAACGAAATCCTGTCCCGCCAGGATGCCGCTCAACATCCGCATGGTCGAACCGGAATTGCCGCAATCCAGCGGCGCGCCCGGAGCCGTCAATTTCGCACCGCGGCCTTGGATGACCACGTTGCCCTCTTTGTGTTCCACCTCGACCCCGAGGCTGCGTACGCATCCGAGCGTGCTGGCGCAATCCGCGCCGGTCGAAAAATTTTCCAGCCGCGTCTCACCCTCGGCGATCGCCGCCAGCATGGCATAGCGATGCGAAACTGATTTGTCCCCGGGCAGGCGCAGAGAGCCCGCCACATTGCGGGCCGGACGCATGACGGCAGTTGAAATTGAATCCATCTCTTTTAAGGTTAGTGCAACGATTTGTTTGAAACTTCTTCCCTTGATTTCGGAGTCATCCTGAGGGATTTCGGTCCCGAAGGATCTCGCGCGCAGCTCCACAAACACTGAAAGGGCATATACGATCCACGCCAGATGCTTCGCAAGCTCAGCATGACGCTTTGTTGAAGAGGCAAGTGTGGTGGTAGTCCGGCAGGATCACGCAGCGCCCGAATCGAAAATCGACGATCAAGCTAGCGCTTTGGCCTCCGCCGTAGCTTCCTTCAGGATATCCGGCGGCACTTCCCGAATGGATAAATGGAATTCAAACATCGGCGTCTCCGTGCCCCGGCCCCAGCGGTTGACCTCCCAGTGCGCGCGCACAAATCTCACATCGTCATGCCCGGTCAGATCAAGTAACAGAGGATGCGGCCCACGATAAAACTTCTGCGGAAACGCAGTCACTGCTTTCGCGCCCCATACAGTGCCGTCAGCGGAGCCGAAGATGCTGACGTCCAGGGCTTCCTGCTCGATGATGTTTGTAATATCCAGAGTCAGAAGGAACACGCGGCTAGCTGCGGCTCTGATATCCAGGCCAGGGCCGTCGCCCTTGGCGCTGACTACTGTTTTCTCAGGAACCAGAAGAGTATCGATCGTCGTCGCAGATGACATGGCGAGAGAATTGTAGCAAACGTAGAAGGTTTTAATGCGGGCGCGAGCGCCCCGCTCGTGCAGCAGCGCCACGAACGAGTCAGCCAAAAGGAGAACTCCCGAGACAGGGCCACGAACGGATCAGCAAAAGCAGAATTCTCCGCCAGCGCCACGAACGATTAAGCCCGAGCGAGGGTTCGCGCCCACACTATTCGCTCAAATGATCGAAGAACTGGCGCAGCAACTTGCCCACTTCCCCTGCCTGCTCCCATGGCGAATAGTGTCCCGCATGCCGGATGATCCTGAGTTCGCTCCCGCTAATGTTCTGCCGCATCAATTCCGCATCCGACGGCCCGGTCAGAACGTCCTCGTCGCCCGTCAACAGCAGCGTAGGCACGTTGATCGACTTCAGGTCCGGCACGGAGTCCGGCCGCTCCGCCATCCCGCGCTGCACCTGCGCGACATCCGCGGCCGACATCTTCCGCATCATGCGCAATGCGCCATCCACCAGATCAGGACGGCTCTCGCGCGTAGTCTTGCCTATCAGTTTCGGGACCATGCCCTCGAAGAAAGGTTCGGTGCCGCGCTCCAGCACGTCGTCGGCGGCCCGCAACCGTGCCGCTTTGGCTTCCGGGAAATCTGCCGGCGCTTTCGTATTCAGCAAAGCCAGCGCAGCGACCCGTCCGCGAAAGCGCCGCCAGAATTCGAACAGAACATAACCACCGATCGAGACTCCCGCCAGAGGCACGCGTCCCAGTTCGGCATGATCCAGAATCCTGGCCAGATCAACGGCATGCTTTTCCATGGTCGCGGGACCTTCGCCCGCGCCCGATTCACCGTGCCCCCGCAGATCAGGCAAGATCAGTTGATACCGATTACTCAGGGCTTGCGCCGCAGGCAGCCAGAATTCATGATGAACGGGAAACGGATGCAGCAGCACAATCGGCGAGCCGCTACCCAGCACCTGGTATGCAATCTCCGCATCGCCACTCTTGATATGGATCATGAGCCTCTGCTTGTCTGGGACGCTGCTCGTGTGGGACCGTGCTGGTGTGGGTTTGGCTTATCCACACAAGCCACGCCCACACAGGACACTAAACAACAACTTCAAGCCCAGCCGGAGCTTCAGGCCTCATCGTCCAGTCGAAGTATTCCGTGAACGTCGGGCGAAGAACTTTAGTTTACCTGAACCCGTTGCGCTGCCCGCCGCGAACCCTGAGAGTTAAGTCACCGCGTCGCCGCGCGACCGAAAGTGCCCTTATAATGAGGCGTCTTAATTATCTTTCCCTAATCATTCGAGCGCATCTTTCCTAGTGCGAGCGGTAATTCTTGCTTGGTTGAGCAGGTTACCGGCGGGCTCAGTCATCAAAGCAGCCGCTTTTCAACAACTTACATTTTTTCGTTTTTGGTTACTGGCTTGCGATGTGCGAAAGTGAGGTTTTATGGCTGACGTAGTGCGCGACGCGCAACAGGAGTTCTGGCGGCCTCCTGTTCTTGTAGCTGAAGCAGCCCGTCCAGCCATGGTGGGAGTCTGTGACGGATGCGCCGCCGAGTTCATGGTCGGTTCGCTTTTCTGCCACGTCTGCGGCGCCTCCCGCGAAGCTCGCCCTTCCACGTCAGCCCACTGGACCCTGTATCTCGAGTTTCACAACATCAAACGGGCTCTGGGACTCTCCACCGCGTCGCTGATCGCGTTCGTGGCTGGCATGGCCTGCCTGATCATGGCGGCGGTCGCCGTGGGGATGATCTACAACGTACAGACTTTTAACGATTTCCAAGCCGTCCAACTCTACCGGATGCAGTGGCTGCTGGGAGCGATCGCGGCCTTCGCCGCGGGCCTGCTCCTGAAAAATGTCCCCGACCCCAAACATTAAAAAGTCACCACGATCCGCGTGGACCCGGAGGCCTCGTCCGGGCAGGCGAGCATAGCCCGCCGAAGGTTTTTGAGAGTCAAAAACATAGCCTCGCCTCACCCCCGTCCGTGCGGGATCGGGTCTCTGACTCGGTCAGACGGTGCGAAGCGCCGCTCGAAGTATCCCACGAAAAAAGAAGCGACCCTCCAGGCCGCCTGACCGGGTCAGATGCCGGTCCCAGACACTCCTACGTGGTCTCGTGCTTCGCCACTCGCCTCTGCTGATACATGCGATACAAATGATGCACCGGTCCAACGCCTCGCCCCAGCGGATACGCGTTCGCGATCGCAGCCGCGACGTAGGTCTTGGCCAGTAACACAGCTTCCGGCAACCCGCGGCCCTGTGCCAGATGGCACGCCATGGCGGTGGAAAACGCGCAGCCGGTGCCATGAGTCGAGTTCGATTGCAGCTTCGTGGATTTGAATACTTCCTGCTGCGGCCCCGTCCGGCTGGCAAAGCTCAGCAGATCGATCGCTTTCTCCAGGTGACCTCCAGTGATGACCACGCTGGGCGCGCCCATTTCGTGCAGGCGGCTTACCGCTACGCGCATCTGTTCAAGATCGGTAACGGGCAGTCCGGTCAGACCTGCTGCCTCATCCACATTGGGCGTTATGACGGCGGCCAGGGGCAGCAAACGTTCGATCAGAAGGCGCTTCCCCTCCGCATCGATCAAGTCGTGTCCGGATGACGACTTGATGATCGGATCCAGCACGACATTGCCCAGCTTGGCTTTTTCCAGAAAATCGGCAACCGCCCGCACGATCTTCCCGTTTCCCAGCATTCCAACATGGACTGCCGCGATCGTAAGGTCAGCGCGCAGATCCTCAAGCGTCTCCGTAACCAGCTCCGGGCTGACCGCCTCCACCCGCCGGACCCCGGCCGTCGACTGGACGGTCAAAGCCGTAATGCAACCCACCCCGTAACAACCGTGAGCGGCGATGGTTTTGATGTCCGCCGTCACCCCCGCCCCGGAAGAGGGGTCAAACCCTGCAATAGTTAGCACCACCGGCGGAGGCATCAATGCAATGTAACAAAAATGTAGGCGCGAGCGTCCCGCTCGTGCGACCCCAGACCGCGTGGGGACAACCGCCCTCGGTTGTCCAGATCGAGCGAAGCTCGACAGTGGGGTGGAAAGGCTCCCGACAGAGAGCCAGAATCGAGCAGGCCGTGTCCAACCAAGCCTCTGTCGAACCGGCCTTGTCTAACTAGGCCGTGCCTCCCTCCGCACGAGCGGGACGTTCGCGCCCATATTTCGGCCAAAATATTACCTCCGGTGCACCCTAATGTAATGCCCATAACTGATTGAAAACGATCAGCGTGTAATTATTGCCAAGCCGTACCCTTTCGACTGTATTTACCAATATGTAAACATCTAAGCGTATTGACTACAGCAATATGGGTAGCATTCGTCATGATTAACAGTAGGTTACGTTCGATATCTATTACTAGATAAGCATCTTGGTACAAGGAAATCCGGGTTGACAGGTTCTACCCGGCCCGTTAGCCTTGTCACATCCTTGGCGATGGTAGGGGAGGTAGAACGCAGTAGCGACAAAGAGACGTGGAGGTGACAATGCGAGGACATATAGCTCATATACTGGCGACCGTTTTACTGGTTGTCAGCCTAGGGGCGGCTCAGCGGCCAACCAGCTCAGAGTCCGTGAATACCAGCAGCAAGGCGGAAACGCCGGGCAAGAACAGCCGAACCAAGCCGTATCAAATTGGGACGGCGTCGTGGTACGGAAGCTATTTTCAGGGTCGAGCCACGGCCAGCGGCGAACCCTATGACATGTACGACCTTACGGCGGCGCATCCCTCACTACCCTTGGGTAGTTGGGTGCGAGTGACCAACCTGCGTAACGGGCGGGCGGTCGTGGTCCGAATCAACGACCGCGGACCGATCGTGCCAGGGCGGATTATTGATCTCTCCTATAACACGGCACGCGTACTCCACTTCGAGTCGCAAGGCTTGCAGCAGGTGCGCCTGGACGTGGTGAAGAACCGTACGTCAGCTAAGACCGCACAACCCGCTATGATCGCGGCTCTGCAATACTAGCCCGCGCGCTTAAAATCCCTTACACTTTCTAGAGAATGTACGATCCGAGACAAAACCTGATCGTCGCTTTGGATGTTTCGTCCGCGGCCGCCGCACAGAAGATCGTGGCGGCCCTGGGCGATTCGGCCTTGACCTACAAAGTGGGCATGCAGCTCTATACCGCCGAAGGCCCAACCTTCGTGCGCGATCTTGTGGCTTCCGGCAGACGCGTATTTCTGGACCTAAAATATCACGACATTCCGACCACAGTTGCTGCTGCCGTGCGTGAAGCAGCGGACCTCAAGGTCAGCATGCTGACGATTCACGCCGCCGGCGGCGCCAAGATGATTCGCGCCGCGGTCGAAGCCGCGCGCACCGTGAATCCTTCACTGATGCTGCTCGGAGTCACTGTGCTCACCAGCATGGATGATCATGATCTCGACAAAGTAGGCGTTCATGGACGAGTTGTTGACCAGGTATTGCGCCTGGCCGGACTTGCGATAACGAGCGGTTGCCACGGAGTAGTCGCATCCGCGCTGGAAGCAGCCGAACTGCGCTCAGAGCTGGGAAACCATTTTCTGATCGTGACCCCGGGCGTGCGCCCCGCCGGAAAAGATCATGGCGATCAAAGCCGCGTGGTAACTCCAGCCGAAGCCATCGCCGCCGGCGCAACGTACATAGTGGTCGGCCGCCCCATCACCGCCGCCCCAAATCCCTCCGACGAAGCCCGCTCCATCCTCGAGCAAATGAGCCTGGCAGTCAGCGCCTAGCAGTTGAAGCTGGAAGTGGAGATTTAGTGTAGTCCGCGACGGCGATCCGACCGATCTGCAGACTGGCCTCAGCGCAATTGCCTACAACTTCTCGTAAAACTCGCATGCCGAGCACGAAATAAAAATCCCGCCCGGAATTCCGCGCTCGCGATCCTTCACCCGCTTCACAATACGCGTCGGCTTACCGCACTTGGGACAATCCGTGCTCTTCGTGGTATCCATTTCCTTCTTACGGTCTGCTGTTTTTGCAATCTTGACTGCCATCTCCTGATCTCCTTAAGGCCCTACGGTCGAATGTGTCGTTTCTGAACTCAGTAATATTCCAGTCCCAGGTGCGTGATCAATTCTTCGCCCTTCAAGTGCCGCAGCGTGTTCTTCAGCTTCATCAACTGAATAAACAGATCGTGCTCGGGATAAAGCCCGGGCGCGCTCATCGGCGACTTGAAGTAAAAGCTCAACCACTCCTGGATTCCCAGCGTTACGCAACTGCTTGCTGCGCTGCGCCAGATCCAGAAACAGCACCAGGTCCAGCACCAGCGGCGCCGCCAGAATCGAGTCGCGGCACAGGAAATCAACCTTGATCTGCATGGGATAGCCGAGCCATCCGAAGATATCAATGTTGTCCCAACCTTCTTTGTTGTCACCGCGTGGCGGGTAATAGTTGATGCGCACCTTGTGGGTGAACTTGCCGTAGAGCTCAGGATAAAGTTCCGGCTGCAGGATGTGCTCCAGCACCGACAGCTTCGATTCCTCCTTGGTCTTAAACGACCCCGGATCCTCCAGCACTTCGCCGTCACGATTGCCCAGAATATTGGTGGAAAACCAGCCGTTCAGCCCGATCATGCGCGCCTTGAAGCCCGGCGCCAGAATGGTCTTGATCAGCGTCTGGCCGGTCTTGTAGTCCTTGCCGCAAATCGGAGCTGAATTCTTCGCGCGAGAGTTCCTGCATCACCGGCAAATCAACGGTGAGGTTCGGAGCGCCGTTGGCGAACGGCACGCCTTCCATCAGCGACGCGTAGGCATAAATCATCGAAGGCGCGATGTTGTCGTCATTCTGCGTCAACGCTTTTTCAAACGCCTTCACTGACTGATGGGCCGCGCTCGGCTCAATAAACGTTTCGGTCGATCCGCACCAGATCGTAACCAGCCGGGACGCGCCCGATGTCTTCCTGAAGTCGCGCATGTCGGCCCGGACCTGTTCCGCCAGGTCCATCTTATTCTTGCCCTTCTTGACGTTCGGACCGTCCAGCTTCTTCACGTAGTTGTGATCGAAGACCGCTTTGCGCGGGGTGATGGAACTGAGAAACGGTTTGATCTGCTCCAGCAGATCGCGCTCCAGCACTCCAGCCTTCGTGGCCGCCGCATACATGTTGTCCTCGAAAATGTCCCAACCGGTAAAGACCAGGTCATCGAGCGAAGCCAGAGGAACGAACTCCTTGATCTTCGGCGACAACGCGTCGGTGCGCTTGCCCAGCCGGATCGTTCCCATCTGGGTCAGCGATCCGATCGGCGTGGCAATGCCTTTGCGTACCGCTTCCACGCCAGCGACAAACGTCGTGGCCACGGCGCCCATGCCAGGGATCATGATTCCCAGTTTGCCCTGGGCTGGCTGCATTTCACTGCCGGATGACGATGATCGATGATGACGAAGCTTCGATTTCGTTGTCGTTCTTGCGTTCTTCGGCCGCGTCGGCATTTTTAAGCTGCTTCCTTATAGGTTCCGTTGGGAATGTAAGGCGAACTGCTCATGTTCTCGTATTGGGTCAGCATTTGCAACCGCACGAGCAGTGAACGGCTGCGGAAGGCATGCGAACGGCAACTTTTGAACCGACAGAGGACACTGAAGACACAGAGAAATACCGATTTTTTCCTCTCCGTGTCCTCTGTGTCCTCTGTGGTTAAATTGTTCTACTTCTGCAGATCCAACGTCTTCACCGGCAAGTCCCAGTGCGAATCCAGAATCTCAAACCGCCGCTGCTCCTCGCGCTCGTACGCCGCCTGATCGGGCCAGAGCTGCTTTTTCAAGGCATCTTCCTCGAACGGCTCATTGGCCACGGTCGCATTCTTGAATACGATAGTGACGCGGTAATCCCAGCGCCCGTCTTCAGTAGCGTGATAGCGCGGCATGATCCATCCAGACCTTGAGCATGCGCCCCATCTCGACTTCTTTCATGAGCAACGGGTAATGGTTCTTCTTGAACAGCTTGAGGAACTCGTCCGCGTGTCCCCATTTGGTCTTGTAGTAATACTCGATCACATAGGGCTGTCCCGGCCCGGTGATGGGAGTCTGCGCCACACTACCGGCAACGGTGATCATCGACAACACGAGCACAAGCAAAAAGCGTTTCACGGTTGAGCTCCTCAGGCAAAGAAATTGCACATCAGATTGTAGATTTCAGATTGAAAGGCCCACCACTACGGCGTCATCCTGAGGGACTTCAGTCCGAAGGATCCAGCGCGTACTGCCACACTTCGCTGAAGGGTACATTCGCTTCACGCCACATGCTTCGCAAGCTCAGCATGACGCTTGGGATGGAAGGATGCCACAACTAATCTGAAATGTTAGCTGGCGAGCTTACTCTGTCCGCAGCCGGTTCTGCCAGTGCGACCGCACGAACCAGATAATTCCGGCAGCCAGCACGATTCCAATCACCAGATCGAATTGGTGAAAGTACTTGCCTAGTTCGCGCCAGTTTTCGCCCAGCTTCATGCCCAGCCAGGCCAGCCCGAGACACCAGGGCCACGATCCCAGAAAAGTGTAGATGTGAAAGCGGCCCCGCGGCATGCGTGCAATACCCGCCGGCAAAGCGATGAAAGTCCTTACCACGGGCAGCAAGCGTCCAATCAGCACCGCCAGATATCCCCAGCGCAGAAAGAAGCGGTCTGCCCACTCCAGTTCGCGCTTGCCCATCAGAATCCAGCGGCCATATTTTTCCACCAGCGGACGCCCGCCGTAGCAGCCAATTTCGTAGGCGATGAGCGATCCCAGATTGCATCCGAGGGCCCCCGCCGTCGCCACCCAAAACAATTTCATCGAGCCTTCGAAGACCAGGTACCCGGCAAACGGCATGATCAACTCAGACGGCAATGGAATACACGCCGACTCGATCGCCATCAGTAAGGCAATTCCGCTATAGCCGGTGGCAGCCACCACCGACTTGATGAACACAAATAGAATGGCAAGAATCTTTTCAGTCATTTTTCGGTCAAGCAGGGATCATTCTAAACAGAGAAAGGGGGAAAAACTGTGCAGGAACTTTTTATACACCGCCGGGGGAAGGGCTTAAAAAGCGCCTTCCTGGGTAAAAGTGTATCCCGGCAACGAGGCGCCACCGGTACTCTTGGAAACTTTCACCTTTACCGTCGGCACATCGGGCGCCGACAATCCAGCCGGACGCAGCACTGCGAATTGGGTGAAGACTTCGTTGTACATCTTCGTGACAAGATAGTCCTGGCCGTCAGTATCGTTCCGCCAGACCTGCCCGAGTTGAATGGACTTTACCGCCACGGAGAGCTCCTAATTTGCTATCGATTGTTCTTTCAGACTATCGGCACAGTCCCACCACGTCAATCACGCCCATGGTTCCAGGACATTACGAAAGTCCTTGCGGGATGGCAGGCGCTGGCACGGATCATGTGGAGACGGGCGCCCTCGCCCCTCCAGCCGTCCGCAGGACGGCTAGCCTGTGCCCAACCTATCCCCCACAAACAATTTGCTAAGATTGACCTCGATCCCAGGAGCCCTCATGCCTCGCGGCACCACCCCGCGCCAACCCGCCAAGACTGGAAGTAAGACTGGAAGCAAGACTGGAAGAAAGACCGGACGCCACGAAGGCACCCGTAAAATCGCCAGCAAAAAGCCCGGCGTCCTGGGGACGCCCAGGACGGGCGAGGGCGCCCGTCCCCACACGGCCGGTGGCGCTGCCAAGACCTACAACCCCACCGCTCCCGACCGCGTAAACGAAATTCTTAAGCGCCTCGACACCCTTTATGCGGACGTCACCTGCGCACTGCATCACAAGAGCGCATGGGAGCTGCTGGTTGCGACCATCCTGTCGGCGCAATCGACTGACGTCCGGGTCAACATGGTCACGCCCGAACTCTTCCGGAAATATCCCTCTGTCCAGGACGTCGCCGCCCTCAGACCCGAGCAGCTCGAACCCGATGTCCGCTCCACGGGTTTCTTCAGGAACAAATCCAAATCCGTGGTGGGAGCGGCAAAAATGATCGTCAGCGATTTCGGCGGCCAGGTTCCCGATCAGATGGACCAGCTCCTCAAGATCCCGGGAGTAGCGCGCAAGACCGCGAACGTAGTCCTCGGCTCGTGGTTCAAGAAAAATGAAGGTGTAGTCGTGGACACCCACGTCCATCGCATCAGCCGCCGGCTCGAACTGACGCGCAACGACGACCCCAGGAAAATCGAGCAGGACCTGATCAAGATCATCCCCCGCGACAAGTGGACGCTGTTCTCTCACCAGATCATCTGGCACGGCCGCCGGCTCTGTATCGCCCGCCGCCCCAAATGCGCGGACTGCCCGCTGGAAAATATCTGCCACGCCGCCGACAAAACCTGGAGCACAGTCGAGATCCATAAAAACGCCATGTCATCCTGAGCGAAGCAGGAATTTCGCTTCGCGAAATTCCCGCGAAGTCGAAGGACCCCTATAGCGCACACGAAGCTGCTCTTCTTAGGATTTGCTTTAAGCTCCTCAACCCAACGACCGAGCCTTCATCAACGCCCATGGGGCTCCTTCGCCTCCGCCTTCTTCTCAAAGCGAAGAAGTTGCTACGCTCAGGATGACAGCCGTACACTTCTTGAATCGCTTTCCCATCTCATGCGTACTTTAATCCTGTTGGCGGTCGTCATCTCTATGCCCACTTTTGCCCTTCCTCAAAACCTGCCGGCGCCGCAGGCGATCACCGATGCCAAGCTGGTCACCAGCAAGCCCAACGCGAACGTTGAACAGAACCAGCAGAGCCTTTCCATCGAACGGCTCTACATGACGCGCTCGGTCGGATCCACAACATGGTCGCCCGATGGCAATACCGTCGCGTTCATTTCAAATATCAGCGGACGCAACAATATCTGGACTGGTGCCCGCCGCAGGTGGATGGCCCACGCAACTCACAGTCAGCGATCAGCGCCAGACTGAACCTACCTGGTCGCCGGACGGCAAGTGGATCGCCTACATTTCCGACTACGATGGCGATGAGCAGTGGGACATTTTCTTCGTCTCGCCCAAGACCGGACAGGTCCTCAACATCACCAACACGCGTGAGATCTCGGAGGAGAGTCCGACCTGGTCACCCAGCGGCCGCTATCTCGCCTACACGGTCAAGCCGAAGACGTCGTCGGTATTCGAAATCGATATCTTCGACACCCTGATGCGCGACACAAAGCATCTGACCACCGGCACGCCCAAGGACAAGATGAACGTCGATCCCATCTGGTCGGCCGACAATAAATGGATCGCCTACACCCAACATCAGGCCAAGGGCACGGATTCCAACATCTTCGTTGCGGAGATCGCGACCGGCAAAAGCACACTGCTCACCCCGCATCAGGGCGAAGCGGTTTTCCACGCCAACCAGTTCTCTCCCGACGGCAAACACCTGCTGATCACCGCAAATGCCGGCAACGGATACGACAACGTCGGCCTGCTCGACATCGCGACGAAAAAGATTGACTGGCTTACTCAGGACAAATGGGAGATCGAAGCCGGCAACTTCTCTCCCGACGGCAAATCCGTCACCTGGACCGCTAATGTCGACGGCAATACCGACATTTACGTTCACGATCTCGCTTCCGGCAAGACCACTGCCCTGCCGCTGCCCAAGGGCGTAAATCACCTGGGCGGCGCGGAGTCTGCGTTCACTCACGATGGCTCGCGCCTTCTCTACTATCACAACGGCCCGACTGCCCCCAATGACGTGTGGGTTTATTCCGTCGCCGATGGCAAATCGCAGCAGATCACAAACTCACTGGTGGCCGGGGTGCGCTCGGAAGACATGGTCGAGCCCTTTCTCGTCCACTATCCCAGCCGCGACGGCAAGTGGACCATCTCAGCGCTCGTCTATGTGCCCTACAACATGGCGCGCAGTGGACAGAATGCGGCCGTGGTCTATGTCCACGGCGGTCCCACGTCGCAAAGCGTGAATTCGTTCAACCGCATCATTCAGCACATGGTCAATCAGGGATACATGGTGATCGCGCCCAACTATCGCGGATCGCGCGGCTACGGTAAAGAATTTCTGCACGCCAATCTGTTCGACATGGGAGGAGGCGATCTGCAGGACGTGCTCGTCGGCCGCCGACTTCATCAAGCAGACCGGCTACCTCGATCCCAAGAAACTGGTCCTGATGGGCGGAAGCTATGGCGGCTACATGACCATGATGGGCGTGACCAAAGCGCCGGACGTGTGGGCCGCGGGCGTGCCTATCGTGCCGTTCGTAAACTGGTTCACGGAAATCGCTAACGAAGATCCTGTGCTTCAGCAATCTGATCTGGCCACCATGGGCGATCCGGAGAAGAACAAAGATTTGTTCCATGACCGCTCGCCGATTTTCTTCGTCGATCAGATCAAGGCGCCGTTGCTGTTACTGGCGGGCGGGAACGATCCGCGATGTCCGAAAGAAGAAGCCCAGCAGGTGGTTGATGCCGTAAAAAAACACGGCGGCGTCGCGGAATTGAAAGTGTACGAAAACGAAGGCCACGGCTTCGCGCGCGTCGAAAACCAGATCGACGCCTATAAACGCGTCTCCGAGTTCCTCAAAGCAAGAGTCCCGCCAGCCAACTGCGGCTGCTCGCTGAACGAATAAGTGCAACTCTGCCACAGGCCATCTGGAGACGGGTGCCCCCGGCCCGTCTTTGGTGGTTACTTCTTCGCGAACTTCCCGAAAAAGTCTCCTGCATTCCAGTGCGGACGCTCCGTCTGCTGCGCCACTTCATAGCCGACAGCCAAATCCACGCGCGTGCATTTCACAGTCGCTTTGAAGTCAAAGGGCTGACTCATATCATCGCTGGGCAGGTGATATCGTTGCGTCTCCCAGTCAAACTGCATCTTCTTGCCATCCAGTCCTGGATTGACCGTCTGCAGCCCCTCTTCGATGTAGAGAGCAGGAATACCTTGCAGGATGAATGAATATTGATCGCTGCGCACGAAATAAACTTCTTCGGGCAAGGGATCGGGACTGACGATCAACCCCATGTGCCGGGCCACATCGTCGGCGACTGCGCCCAGACTCGAGTGTTCGCCGCCCAGCGGCACGATGTCTTTAAAGTCGTAGAGGAACGAAACTTCGTCCATGTTGATGTCGGCCACGATTTGCGTAATCGGCACCGTGGGATCGTGGGCGTAATAGTCGGAACCCAGCAGACCTTCTTCTTCGCCGGTAACTGCCAGAAAAAGAAGCGAACGTCGCGGGGCCGTCTTCAACCCGGAAAAGGCCCGCGCCATTTCCAGCAGCGCCGCCGTCCCCGAAGCATTGTCCGCCGCGCCGTTGTAGATGCTGTCGCCTCTCACGGGATCGCCAATCCCCAGGTGATCAAGGTGCGCGGTAAAGACCACATACTCATTCTTGAGTTGAGGATCGGAACCCGGCAGAATAGCTGCCACGTTCGGGCTCTCCACTTCCGAGTAGTGGCTGACCGCATGAATCGAAACGCTCGCCGCCAGCGGAAAAGCCTGCGGCTGGCTGTTCTCCGCGGCTTGCAGCGCATCTTTCCATGACTTCGGCGCACCTTGGAATAGAACCTCCGCGGCGGCCGAACTTATCCGCGCCGCGGCCTTAATTTTCGGCTCTGCGTTATTGGGCATGCCTTTTTCATCCAGCCAGCGGAACGACGGCCCTCGCGTGAATCTTACGTATTCAGAAAACGGTGTACGCTGTTCGGTCCTGCCCGCCCAGATGCTCAAAAATCCAATCGCTCCATGCTCGGCCGCCATCCGCAATTTTTGTTCGGAGGAAGAAAAATGCGCGCCCGGCGCCGAAGGCATTTTGGGAGGCGCGCCATAGATCGATGCCACGATTTTTCCCCGCACATCGATACCTGCGTAATCGTCGTAGCCAAACTCCGGGGCGCTGACGCCATAACCCACGAACACGACCTGACCTTCAACCTTCGCGTCGCTCAAAAGCGGATCGCCCGACATCACGTAGTCTTTCTCGATCGTTAGTGTCCGGCTTGAGCCGTTTATTTTCACGGACACTGAACTCTTGTCCCGCTGCAACTCAATCTTTCGAAAACGCACGTTCTGGAAGTAAGATCCGTTCATCCCAGCCGGCTTCAATCCCAATTGCTCGAATTGCGCGCGAACATAAGCGGCCGCTAATTGATAACCGCGAGTACCAAGACCGCGGCCTTCCAGCAGATCATCCGACAGAAACGCCATGTGCGCCCGCAGTCCGTTGGCGGTTATGTGTTGTAAAAGCTCGTCGGGCGGGAAGTCAGATGAACTGGATTGTGCGAGTGCGAGAGTGACTACCAGAACGAAACCAGCGAGAACCAAAAAGGTCTTTCGTTGCAATCCTGCCTCCATGAAAAATGCGTCTCCGGGTCACCGAGGGTTCCTGGCGATGGCCTGAATAAGTCCCGGAATCGTGTATTCCTCGGCCTCGATGTCCACCGGCAAGCCAAACTCCCGAAGAGTAGACGAAGTAATCGGCCCAATGGAAGCAAACCGCACCCGATTCTCTTCCCGGTCTGTGTGGACGCGGCCGACTCGGCCGCGGCTTTCACCCAAAAGCGCCACAAAATTCCGCACGGTAGACGAACTGGTAAAGGTAATCAGGTCCGGCCTCACCGTCCGAGATTTCAGCGCCGCCCGCAACTGCTGACGTGAAGATTGCGGGACCACAGTCTCGTAAGCTTCCACCACATCCACCCGGGCACCAAGTTTGCGCAGTTCCCGCGGAATCACGTCGCGTGCAACCTTCGCCCGCGCCAGCAACACCCGCTTGCCTTGTACCTTCCGCCGCAGGCTTTTCACCACGGATTCCGCGACATATTCTTTGGGAACGACATTCACTTTCACTCCATACCGTTCGACAGCCTGAGCCGTCGCCGGCCCGATCGCGGCCACTTTCACATGAAGCATCGGCTTCCCGCCCATATGCAGTTTGCGCAAACGCTGCCACAGCGCGTCGACCCCGTTCACGCTGGTCAAAATGAGCCAGTCGTATTCGGCGAGATTCTTGAGCGCCGCATCCAGCGGCTTGAAAGAGCGCGGCTTGCGGATTTCGATGAATGGAATTTCCAGGACGTCGGCGCCCAGATCGCGCAGGCCAACGGAGAGCGCGCTCGCCTGATGGCGCGCCCGGCCAACCAGCACGCGCATCCCTTGAAGCCGCCCTGCCTTTGCTTTGCTATTCGATTTCATAGTTTGGAATAGTTAAAGCGCGCGGGCGGTCACCCCCGGCCACACAAACCCGCACTACACACTATGGTTGCTGGGGCGCTGCTGCGGTTTGCCCGTAGACTTCGCGCAGAATCACATCGCCCCCGCGACGCAACAATTCTCTACCTACGTTCTCTCCCAATTGCACGGGGTCGTCCCCTGCGCCGGATTCCCGCAACACCTTCGTGCCATCCGGACGTGCCACGACCGCTTCGAGATGCAGCCGGCCATTGACTACTTCCGCCAGCGCCCCGATCGGCACCTGGCATCCTCCACCCATCTGATTCAGCAACGCGCGCTCGCAGGTGGTCGCCATACGAGCCGCAGGGTCGTCCAGAAAAGCAATGTGCTGGCGCGCGCCGGCATCGTCTTTGCGAATCTCGATTGCCAGCGCGCCCTGTCCCGCTGCCGGACACATCAGCTTCGCCGGCAGCACCTGGCGCATATGCTCCCGCTTGCCGAGGCGATTCAAACCGGCCGCAGCCAGGATCACGGCGTCATAGTTCGCCGGCCTCGAGTTTTCGCAGCCGCGTGTCCACATTACCGCGCAGCGGATGAATATCGAGATCCGCGCGCAACGCCTTGAGCTGCGCCTGCCGCCGCAGACTGCTGGTGCCAACTCTGGCCCCGTCGGGCAATTCTTCGATCGTGTCAAATTTCGTCGAGCAGAAAACATCCCGCGGATCTTCACGTGTTGTGATCGCCGCAATCTCGAAGTCGGCCGGAATTTCCGTGGGAAGATCTTTCAGGCTGTGCACTGCCAGGTCCACGCGATTGTCGAACAGCGCTTCCTCGATTTCCTTGGTGAACATGCCCTTGGTGCCGACCAGGGCAAGAGCGACATCGGTAATGCGGTCGCCAGTCGTCTTGATGATCTCAATTTCGACTTGATGTCCGCGCGCTTCGAGCAGCGCCTTGACGTGGCTGGCCTGCCAGAGCGCGAGCTGCGATCCCCGGGAACCGATTCGTAGCAGCGCCACTAACTTTCCGCTCCGGAATCACCACTCGAAGGCGTCGCCACTGGCGTGGCTTTTTTCTTGTCCGGCAGTTTCTTGTCCATCGGCGTCTTTTCCTGCATCGTCTTCTTGTCCTGAAGATCGAACAGGCGACGCACAATCTCTACCACGGTCGTCGCTTCCGGCTCCCGTACGGCAGTCTTCAGAGTGGTGATCGGGGTGTGCATGATCTTGCTGATGATGCCGCGCGTAAGAGCTTCCACCGCCAGTTCCTGTTCGGGAGACAGCGGCCCGAGGCGTCCGCGAACCCGGTCAATCTCAGCCTGGCGAATGGTCTCGAGATGATCTTGCAGCGAGACGATGGTGGGCACCACGTCCAGCCTTTGCAGGCGTTGCTGGAAGCGCTCGACCTCGCCGCTGATGATGGCCTCGGCGCGGTCCGCTTCTTTCTGCCGGTCCGCAACGTGGGTCGAGACTGCCTGCTGCAGATCGTCAATATCGTAAACAAAAATGCCGTCGAGTTTGTTCATGCCGGGATCGACATCCCGCGGCACCGCAATATCGATAAAAAACATCGGACGGTTCTTCCGCCGGGCCAGAAACAATTCTCCATGCTCCCGCCGGAAGATGGCGTGGGGCGCGCCGGTCGAAGTGATGACGATATCGGCGCGATCGCAGGTCTCATAAAGCTGTTCGAAAAGGATGGCCTGGCCATCGAACCGCGCCGCCAGTTGCTGGGCGCGATCGAAAGTGCGATTCGAAACAAAAATGGATTCCGCCCCGTGCGCAATCAGATGACGCGCTGCCAGTTCACTCATCTTGCCCGCGCCCACCAGGTACACATGCTTGCCCTGCAACGATCCGAATATTTTCTTGGCCAGTTCCACCGCCACCGACGCCACGGACACGGCCGATGATCCCACCGCCGTTTCCGTCCGTACGCGTTTGGCCACGGCGAATGCCCGGGTCAGAAGCAGATCGAGTTGCGAATGCACCGCGCCCACGGCCCGCGCCGTGGCATAAGCCTCTTTCACCTGTCCCAGAATTTGCGGCTCGCCTACCACCATCGAATCCAGACTGGAAGTCACGCGAAAAAGATGACGCACCGCATCGCTCTCGCGGTACTCGTAAAGGTGACTTTCGTAGTCGGCGGGATTGAGTTGAAAATAGTCACGCAGAAATCCGCGCAGATCGACCGCGCCATTCTTCGTCTGGGTCAGCACTTCCACCCGGTTGCAGGTGGAAAGAATGATTCCTTCCTCCACTCCGGGATGCTCCGCCAGACGCCTCATCGCATCGGGCAGGTGGCCTTCAGGGATCGCCAACCGCTCCCGCACTTCCACCGGCGCGGTCTTGTGGTTCACCCCAATGAGTTGAAACTTCATGACTGGACGAAGCCGTGAATCGTACTGAAGTAGTTCGCCGACCAGGCAATCACCGCCGCCAGCACCGCACCGGTAGCGAGGTATGCGGCCCGCCGCCCGCGCCATCCCGAATTCCAGCGGGTGAACACCATCACCATGTAGACGGCCCACATCAGCAGCGAGAGAAAAATCTTGGGATCAAGAAAGTCCAGCCGCCCGTAAGTAGCTTGGGCCACGATGCTGCCTGCCACCAGGCCGAGCGTCATGAAAGGAAAGCCCAGCAGCAGCGAACGGTAGCCGATCTGATCGATCACTTCGAGGGCTGGCAGGCGCAACAGGATGGCCGCCGGTTTTTTCGACTTCAGGCTGCGTTCCTGCAACAGATAAAGCAGGCTCGCGGCAAAGCTCAGAAACAGCGCCGCGTAACCGATAAAAATCATTGCAATATGGACGAAGAGCCACCCCCGGCGCATGCCCGGCGAAACCAGTAGAAATGGCTGTTGCGTCGTCACCGCCACAAAAGTCAGAACAAATACCAACGGGAACACGACGATCCCGGGCGAGGTCGTTCGATACACCAGATACACGATCATGAACGCCGCCATCACCAGCAACGCCAGCAGCGACTCGGAGTTGTGTACTGAAGTAAGTGTGAGCTGCCCCGAAAGCAGGACTGCTTCCGTCAACGATACAAACTGAAACACC
Source organism: Terriglobia bacterium (assembly GCA_963795245.1). GTDB lineage: Bacteria > Acidobacteriota > Terriglobia > Terriglobales > Acidobacteriaceae > JAIQFF01. The sequence continues at coordinate 1,381,161 of CAWCHA010000005.1, forward strand.
ATGCCGAGAGTCATGGCCGGCAACGCTACCCGGTTCAAAAGCGAACTGGTACGCGTTAGAGCCAACAGCGCGTAGAGCAATCCCACGGCGTAAAAACCCAGCGCCACCCGCAGCCACAGTATGGGCATAAACAGATTCGAGACCCGCAACCGTGATTATAGTCTGCACCGGAGCCAGTGCAGGCCGATCTTGTAGCGCCGGCGTCCCGCCGGCTGTCCGGAGGGCGTCTCGCCCTCCGAAAGTAAACTTAGTCCCCGCAGTAACAGTTACCGTTACTGCACGCCCAAAGTCCCCAGCGCCGTTTCCAGACTCTCCCCACTCACCACCAGGCGACGCCCCTCTGCCATCATATCTTCGATTTGGTCGAAGGCTTGAAACAGCCTCATCTTCACTGCGCCATATTGCTCGGCGTCGGTAAGCGCGCGCCCATGGCGTGATGCCCAACCGCTCAAAGCCTCGTCAGTAAGAAACACGCTCACGGAAAACGTAGTCTTGCGGTCGGAGGTGACATCGAAAATGTATTCGCTCGCCGGAGCCTCAGCAGCATCCGCCAACGCCACGCGCTTTCCGACGAAGTAATACTGATATACGTATCCCTGGCCGCCGGTGTAAGTCTTCATTCGCCGCAGAGTCATTGGGAAAACCCGTCGTTGGTCGTTGGCCCTTGGTCGTTGGCCGTCAGAAGCACGCGCATGAGATATCGGCCAGCGCCAGTCGAGGCACGGGCACAATGGATTGGCCAACGACCAATGACCAATGACCAATGACCAATGATCAACGACAACGACCAACCACTACTTTCCGTTATCCGGCGAGACCACGCGCCCATATTCACTGGCCCGCGCCACCCGGTCGAACATTCGATACGCTGCCGCTGAGATATTCGCGATCGCCTCCTCGCCGTCACGCTCCCGGCGCAGGTAGGTCGTCATCACACAGATCACATACGGACGATTCTGCACAAAGACCACACCCGAATCATTGCGCACTCCTTCAAGTTCGCCGGGCTTGTTGGCGACCTTCAATCCTTCAGGCAAATCGCGCGTCAGAAAACCGTCCTTATGCGTGCTCAGCATGGTGAAGAAATCATCAGTCATCGCCTTGTTCAGGACCTTGCCGCGATACAGATCCTCCAGCAGGATCATCATTTCGGCGGGAGTCGAAATATTTTCCCGGCCTTCTCCGGCTGCTTTCAAGTCCATCATCTTCCGCCGCAGCCGGGTGTGAACCAGACCCAGCGAATCCATCAGAGCATTCACATTCTCCATGCCCACGCGCTCGATCAGGACATTGGTCGCGCTATTGTCGCTGACCGCGATCATCATGGTGGCCAGATCGCGCAGCGTGATCCGCGTCACTCCGGGCGTAAGGCCGCCCATGATCGAACTGTCCGGAACCAGATCGGCAGCCTGCATCGTGTACAAGTCGGTGAGCTTCAACTTACCGGCTTGCGCCTGACGATAGAGTTCCGCCAGCAGGGCTGTCTTGATCGAACTGGCCTGGGGAAACACTTCGTCGCCACGCAAAACGAATTTCTTCCCGTTGCCCAGATCGAGGACGGCGACCCCGAGCACGCCATCCAGATTGTGATCAACATCGTTAATGCTGGATGCAAGCTTCTGCCACAAGACTTCCTGCTTGGCGGCAGCCGAATTCGAAGCACCGTTCGGATTGTCATTTGGAGCGTTCTGAGCCCAGGCAGCGGCTACCAACAAACAGCAAGAAATGAAACGAATCAAGTTCAGCCCTCCCAGCCTCGATGTAGCGCATAACTGAGGATCAGACAAGACGGTCGAGGTCCGAAGTCTGAAGGCCGACGGCTGACGCGCGCACTACCCTTCAATTCGCGCCTCGCGCAGCCGCTTCACCGCAGTCTCCGAGCTCACCGGAGAATAATAAACTTCCTTGAAGGTATATGACTTCGCGCGCCCTCCAATCACCGGCAGAATTTCGATATGCCAATGATAGTCATCATCGATCGTCTTCCAGTAGTCCAGGCTCTTCGATCGAAATAAAGTGTTCGGAGAAGTGTGCAACACCAGATGAAACTCGCCGGTCACGGTGCGAATCCGTTGCAGCGTGCGCCGCAACAGCGCCGCCAGATCAAGCATGGTCGCGGGACGCGCGAGCCCATACCGCTCGAAAGCAGATTCATGGCTGCGCGGAAGGATCCATGTCTCATACGGCGCCCGGGGTGCATACGGACAGAGCGCAACGAAGTCGCCGCGTACCTCGATGACGCGCTGGTTTTCCTGCAGCTCCTGAGAAATAATGTCGCAGAATACGCAGCGTTCCTTGGCTTTGAAGTAATCCCGTCCAGCCCGCAGTTCGTAAAGCACCCGGCGCGGTACAAATGTCGTCGCCGTAAGCTGCGAGTTGGGATGCTCGAATTCCTGTCCTGCGTCCCCACCGTGATTTTTGAAGATGCTGACGTACTTGAAGCGCGCGTCGCGCTTCAGGTCCTGAATACGATGCGCCGCCAGCAACAGAAACTGTTCGATCTCGGCGTCGCTTGCGTTCCACAACTGCCGGTCGTGCCGTACATTTTCCACTAGCACTTCATGCGCGCCGACCGGCGACATGCGGTCGTAAAGTCCTTCGCCACGCCGGGTGGGCTCGCCTTCCACCCGGTACAGCGGCGCAGGATGAACCACCGCGCGCGCCGTCCAGGGCCCGCCGTCCAGCCCGGGCATATTCGAAATCAGTTGCGCCGCCACCGGCGAGTCCGGACAGAACCGGCAAAACGCCTCAGCGCGCGGCGCATGGTCAGGCACATCGTCGCCCGTAATCACCCACGAGCGAGTAATCGGGTCTTTGCGTAATTCCATGGCTGTAAGGAAAACATCGGCACGCCCACCCGTCAACCTATAAGAGTCTTGTAGCGCCGGGCTCGGGCCGGCCCGATGGCCGGGCAGGATGCACGCCCGACAGTCGGCGGGACGCCAGCGCTACTTTGTTGAGTAGATCTAAGATCACTTTGCCGGAACTCGGCCCATCGTGAGCACTCGTCCGCCGCCGAACTCCGGCGAATTAAGCCAAGAAGCGGCGCCAGAATAAAGCCCACGGCGCAAGCCGTGGGTCTATCCAACACCTTGGGCCAAGCCCAAAGGAGCGAAAGAAACGTACTCACCATCCCCCGAGACAAACTACTGCCTTTGTTATAATCCGCCCACGACCTCCCTTGAAATGACCGAGCCGTCTACCCCATTGATGCGGCAATATGCCTCCATCAAGAAGGATCATCCCACCGCCCTGCTGTTTTTCCGCCTGGGAGATTTCTACGAGCTTTTTTTCGACGATGCGGTCCTCGCCGCCAAAGAACTGCAAATCACCCTAACCTCGCGCAATAAAGAAAAAGGTGTCGCCATCCCAATGTGTGGCGTCCCACATCACGCCGCCGAGGGATATATTTCTAAACTGATCCGCAAGGGCTTCAAGGTCGCTATCTGCGAGCAGGTCGAGGATCCGCGAGTCGCGAAGAAACTGGTACGGCGGGAAGTCACTCGCGTCGTCACTCCAGGAACAGCGGCAGATTCTTCGCTTGGTTCCGAAGAAAATAATTTTCTCGCCGCTGTCGCACAGACTGGAGACCGCGCAGGCTTCGCCGCTCTCGACCTGTCCACGGGTGAATTTCGCGCCACCGAATTCCAGGGCGCAGACGCCGCCAAAAGAATTCAGGAAGAAATCCAGCAACTGCGTCCGAAGGAAGTCCTGTACGGCTCATCCGCCCCGCTGTTCGAGCGCGGTGGGAGGAGGCAGGACCCATTTGGGGACGGGTCTTCGACCCGTCCAGACCGCCCCACGGGCGGCTCCGGCTTCGCCGAAACCCCACTCGACGACTGGATCTTCGCCCCCGACCACTCCATCCCTCTCCTGGAAAATCATTTCGGAGTGCTCTCGCTCGAAGGCTTCGGCCTGTCGGGCAAGCCCGCCGCTGCTGCTGCCGCTGGCGCAATCCTCTACTACGTCCGCTCCACCCAGCGCGGAACTTTAAGCCACGTCGACCGCATCGGATTCTACGAGCGCCAAACCTGCCTCGTCCTCGATGCCGTCACCGTGCGCAACCTGGAGTTGATCGAACCGCTCTTCGCCGGCGCCGATTCCGGTGTAACTCTCTTCCGCTCGATCGACGCCACGGTTACGCCGATGGGCAAGCGGTTGCTCCGCTCGTGGTTGTTGCGACCATCCATCGACCTCGCGGAGATCAATGCCCGTCTCGACGCAGTCGAGTCTCAAGTCAAGGAAACCATCGCCCGCGAAGAACTCCGCCGCGCCCTGGATGGCATCCTCGACCTCGAACGACTGCTCAGCCGTGTCACCCTCGAAACCGCCAACCCTCGCGACATTCTGGCCCTGGCCGCTTCGCTGGCGAAACTACCCGCAGTCCGCAAAGCCCTGGAACGCGTCGGCGCCAGCAATCCACATGTGGCTGCGGCCGACTCGGCCGCACAGACGATTCCAGTCGCCCCAGGCAATATAGATTCCCCGAATCGCCTCGCCACGCTGCACTCCTCAGTCGACGAACTCCCCGACCTCCGCCAACGCATCCAAAGCACCATCATCCCGGAGCCGCCAATTTCGCTCAGCGACGGCGGGGTCATCCACCCCGGTGTTGACCCGGAACTCGACCAACTCCGCGACCTGAGCCGCAACGGCAAACAATTTCTGGTGCAGATCGAGCAGCGTGAACGTCAGCGCACCGGCATTGCCTCGCTGAAGGTAAAGTTCAACTCGATCTTTGGTTACTACCTCGAGATCTCAAGGGTCAACTCGCATCTTGCCCCGCCCGACTACGAACGCAAGCAGACTCTGGTGAACGCCGAACGCTTCACCACTCCGGAGCTGAAGGAATACGAATCCAAAATCCTCGATGCCCAGGAAAAGATCGTAGACATCGAACGCCGCCTTTTCGCCGAGTTGCGCTCCGCCATCGCCGGGGAGGCTCGCCGCATCCGCCAGACCGCGCTGGCGCTGGCTGAAATCGATGTCCTCACGTCGCTGGCCCAGATCGCAGCGCTGCGAAATTATTGCCGTCCGAAGTTTGATGACTCCGCCGACCTCGAAGTCGTCGCCGGACGCCATCCCGTGATCGAGCAACTGGAACTGGGCAGCGGAGACCGCTTCGTCCCCAACGATCTCTTTCTGAACTCAACCACCAACGCCATCATGGTGCTTACCGGCCCGAACATGGGCGGCAAGTCTACTTACCTCCGGCAAGCCGCGCTCACGGTCATCATGGCCCAGGCCGGATCGTTCGTTCCCGCCCGTTCCGCCCGGCTCGGGCTGGTCGATCGCGTGTTCACCCGCATCGGCGCCAGCGACAACCTGGCCCGCGGCCGTTCCACTTTCATGATCGAGATGACGGAAACCGCCGCCATCCTGCATACCGCAACTCCGCGGTCGCTAATCCTTCTGGACGAAGTGGGCCGCGGCACCGCCACTTACGACGGCCTTGCCATTGCATGGGCTGCCGTCGAGTACATTCACGCCCGCACCCGGGCCAAAACTCTCTTCGCCACCCATTACTTCGAGTTGACCGAACTGGCCGAGCAACTTTCGGGCGTGAAGAACTATCACGTGACGGTCAAAGAAACCGGCGGCGGAATCGCCTTCCTCCGCAAAGTCGCGCCGGGGGCAGCCGACCGCAGCTACGGCATCGAAGTAGCCAAACTCGCGGGACTTCCGAACGAGGTGATTGTGCGCGCCCGCGAAGTGCTGGCCGAGCATGAAAGCGCCGAGCGCCTGTTGATGGGACATCTTTCTCCCGGCTCTCATCCCCCGCCCGCCCAGCTGACCATCTTCACGCCGCTATCACAGCCGGTGCTCGACAAGCTGCGCGAAGTCGATTTGAACTCGCTCACTCCCCTCGAGGCCTTAAACCTGTTAGCGCAGTTGAAGAAGCAGGTGGAATAGACGGCCTGATTGGCCGCCCGAGAACCACATGAAACCACTTCCTCACTTTGCGAAGTGCTCCAATCGTCGAATAATGATCCCTAATGTCGAAACGCATCGTCTCTTCTGACCTGCATCGCAGCATCGGCCAACTGATCATCGTGGGCTTCGACGGCACTGCAATGTCCCGCGGCCTCGCCGCCCTGCTCACTCGCATTCAGCCTGCCGGCGTCATCCTTTTCGCCCGCAATATTACCGGCGGAGAGCAGACCTACAAGCTGCTTCAGGATTGCCAGGCCTGCGTCTCCACTCCACTCTTCACTTCCGTGGACATGGAAGGCGGAGTGGTTGACCGCTTCCGCAACCTGTTCGGCCGAACTCCCGCCGCCGCCGACGTCTTCGCCACCGGCAACCGCAAACTCTTTCGCAAGCATGGCAAAGTGATTGGAGATATCTGCCGGACATTAGGTTTCAACACTGACTTCGCGCCGGTGGTGGACCTCGCCTTCGAAGCCTCGAAGAGAGTGATGACTTCCCGAGCCGTCTCGGCCGATCCCAAAGAGGCCGTGATCTATGCCCGGGAATTTCTACAGGGACTGCAATCCGCGAACGTAATCGGCGCCGCCAAGCACTTCCCCGGCCTCGGCGAAGCCAAACTCGATACTCACAAAGACCTTCCATCGATCAACAAGCCGTGGAAAAATCTGTGGGCGGAAGACATCTATCCCTTCAGAATTTTGCGGCGTGAACTTCCCATGATCCTGGTGGGACACGCCAACTATCCCGCCGTCACTCATGACCAGACCCCGGCGTCGCTGTCCAAAAAGTGGATCACCGACGTCCTGCGAAAGAAACTTGCCTATCGCGGCCTGGTGGTTTCCGACGATCTGGAAATGGGAGGCGTATTGAAGGCCGGCCCCATCGAACAGGCTGCCATCGGACACATCCGCGCCGGCGGCGACCTTTGCCTGCTCTGCCATGTTGAGGAGTACATCACGCGCTCTTACGAAGCCATGATCGAGGAAGCCGAGGCCGACGGCAAATTTGCCGACAGAGTCTCGGAATCGGCCTCCCGCGTTCTGGCCTTCAAGGAAAAGTCATCAGCGCTGAAACGCAGGCCGCCGGCGCCAACTCCGGAAAAACTCGAAAAGCTTTCCCGCCTGGTACGGGAACTCAGCGAGCAAGTCGGCATGAAGAAGCTGGGAGCGTCCGCCTCATGATCGTGGCCGGCATTATGAGCGGCACATCCGCAGATGGCATCAACGTAGCATTCGTTAATCTCGAATCATCCCAAGTTGTGAGGTCACGGGCACAGGCCATGTGGCCATGGGCGACCCGCCCGCGCGCTTTTGGCTCATCAAATCTGAAATTCAAGTTCCTGGCCGAGGCCGAATACCCTTACCCGAAACCAGTCCGCCAAGCCGTCCTGCAAGCCATGAACGCGCAACAGGCCACGGTGGCCGATCTGGCCCGCCTGAATTTCCTGCTCGCCGAACTCTACGCCGACGCTGTGCTAACCACCCAACGCCGCTTCCGCATAAAAGCAGAATTGATCGGATGCCACGGCCAGACTCTCTACCACCAGGGCGAGCCGGCAAAATTTCTGGGACGCAAGATCGCCGTCACCTGGCAGACGGGAGAAGGCGCGATAATCGCCGCTCGCACAGGAGTGCCGGTCGTATCCGACTTCCGGCCCGCGGATATGGCCGCTGGAGGCAAAGGTGCACCCCTCGTTCCCTTCCTCGACTATCTTCTCTATCGCGATCCGAAGATCGGACGCATCGTGCAAAACATCGGCGGCATCGCAAACCTGACGGCGATTCCGGCAGGCGCATCCTCAGAACATGTCAAGGCGTTCGACACTGGCCCAGGCAACATGTTGATTGATGCCGTCACCGACCGTCTCTTCAACCGGCCCTACGATCGCGATGGCCGCATCGCAGCCACAGGCACAGTCCTCGACTCGGCAATTTCCGACATTCTGCGTCAGCCGTTTTTCCGCAGCAGGCCCCCAAAGACCGCAGGACGCGAAGAATTCGGACGCGAGTTTGCTCAACAATTCATAAAACGCTGCGGACGGGCAAGCAAGCCCGATGTAGTTGCGACCGCCACAGCCCTGACCGCCCGCTCAATCGCGGATGCCCTAAGCCGCTTTGTGCTGTCAGGCAGAGGAGCGTTCCGGGAATTCGTAGTGTCAGGCGGTGGCGCCAACAATCCAACTCTCCTGGCCATGCTGGCCAACGAACTTCGCCCGCTGAATCTGATCATCCGCGCATCCGACGAATTTGGATTGCCCTCCGAAGCCAAAGAAGCCGCAGCGTTCGCCTTAATGGCATACCAGACCTGGAACCATCGCCCCTCAAATATCCCCTCCGCGACTGGAGCGAAGCGCCCAGCAATCCTCGGAAAGATCTCGTATGCGTAACCCACGAACAAACCTGTCATCCCGAGCGCAGGTGAAGGCGCGCCAGCGCGCCGAAACAAGTCGAGGGACCTTGTGTTTGTTTTTGACTTCCGGGATAACGCTAAACCTTCTAATTTTCGCCCTTCTCGCAGCAACCCTCTCCTGCTCCAGCCAGCCCGACCGCAACACCCTGGTCATGATCATCGAGAGCAGCCCCACCAACCTCGACCCTCGCGTAGGCCTCGATGCCCAGTCCGAGCGCATCGACGACCTCATCTTCGATGACCTGCTCACTCGCGACGCGCATCTCAACGTCGCTCCCGGCCTCGCCGAACGCTGGGAAATTCCCGATCCCCGGACCTACATCTTCCACCTGCATCAAGGGGTGAGGTTCCACGACGGACGCCCGCTGACCGCCCGCGATGTGAAATGGACTTTCGATTCCCTGCTGCAAGGCAAGATCCGCAGCACCAAGTCAGCCGTCTACCGGCTCGTCGACCATATCGAAGCAACCGATGACTACACAGTCATATTCCGTCTCAAGGAGCCTTTCACCACGCTCCTCTGGAATCTTTCCGATGGCGCAATCGGCATCGTGCCCTACGGCAGTGGCGACGAGATGAGCCGCCAGCCGATCGGCTCCGGTCCTTTCCGCTTCGTCAGCGCGGAACCGGATAAAGATGTCATCCTCGCGCGCAACGATCACTACTGGGGCGAGAAGGCTCGCCTTCCGAATATCCGCCTCATCGTCGTTCCCGACACTACCACCCGCGCTCTGGAGCTGCGCAAGGGCAGCGCCGACATCGCGATCAACGCCCTTACCTCCGACATGGTGTTGACCCTTGAGCGCAACCCTGATCTTGCGGTCCTACGCGCCCCCGGCACGGTGCTGGCCTACATGGCATTCAACACCCGCGATCCCATTCTCAAGGACGAGCGCGTGCGGCAGGCCGTGGCCTATGCCATCGATCGCCGCCCTTTCATCGAATATCTGCAACGAGGATTCGCTCGTCCCGCAAGCAGCCTGCTGCCGCCCGAGAGCTGGGCATACAACGGCGATGTTCCGTCCTACGATCACGATCCTGATCGCGCCCGCCAGTTACTCGAGCAAGCGGGATATCCCGAGGTAAACGGAGTTCGCTTCCACCTCACCATGAAGTCATCCACGGAAGAAAGCACTCGCCTGATGGCGGCGGTGCTGCAACAACAACTGCGTCAGGTAGGAATCGCGCTCGATATCCGCACCTTCGAGTTCGCGACTTTTTTCTCCGACGTGACTCACGGACTCTTTCAGCTCTATTCCCTGCGCTGGATCGGCGGTAACGAAGACCCCGACATCTTCGAGTACGTCTTCCACTCCTCGAAATTTCCTCCCAACGGCGCGAATCGCGGATACTTCGCCGACCCCCGCATCGACGCGCTCATCGACCAGGCCCGTCAGGAGCTGGATCAGAACACCCGCAAGCAGCTCTATGCCGAAATACAGCGCTCGCTGGCCGACAAGTTGCCCTACATCAATCTCTGGTATTACGACAACGTACTGGTGCACAACAGGCGAGTCAGGAACCTGACGCTGAATCCCTCAGGCAACTACGACTTCTTGAAAACCGCAGAGCTGGACGACAGTCATCAGTCGTCCGTCATCAGTCGTCAGTAGTTCGCCGTTGGTCGTGGGTCGTGGGCCAAGGACCAACGACGCTTTTTTGCGTGGTACCATCGACCATACTTCCCCATCATGCACATTCTTTTTATCGGCGACATTTTCGGACGTCCTGGACGCAACATCGTCAAAGACCGCCTGCCCGGCCTGGTCAAAGACCGCGCGATTGATCTCGTCATCGCTAACGGAGAGAATTCTGCCGGCGGCTTCGGCATCACCGGCCCCCTCGCCGAAGACCTGTTCGATCTCGGCGTTGACGTCATCACCACCGGCAATCACATCTGGGACAAGCGCGAAATCATCGAATACTTTCAGGCCGCCGACGGGAACCCGCACAGCCCTGCCCGGCGTCTTCTCCGCCCGGCGAATTACGCTCCCGATCTGCCCGGCTGGGGTGTGTACGAAGGGAAGAAGAACGGAATCTCGTACGCGGTGATAAATCTTCAGGGACGCGTCTTCATGGCCTCGAACGACGATCCTTTCCGCACAGTCGATCAGTTGCTGAAAGATATCAAGGCCAAAGTGATCTTCGTCGACCTGCACGCCGAAACCACGTCAGAAAAACTCGCGATGGGATGGTATCTGGACGGAAGGGTCACGGCCCTGGTCGGCACCCACACCCACATCGCAACCGCCGATGAACGCGTAATGCCCGGCGGCACCGCCTACATCACCGATGTAGGAATGACCGGCCCCTACGACAGCGTGATCGGCGTGCAAAAAGAAATGATCATCGCCCGTTTCCTCAACAACATGCCCGCCCGCTTCGAAGCCGCGACCGGCGATGTCCGCCTATGCGCGGTAGTGGTCGATTGCGACGAAGCAACCGGTCGCTCAAAAAAAATTGAACGCTTAATGCTGACCTGACCGTTCGTTACCTCTGTCATCCCGAGCGAAGTTTCTACGCAGTCGAAGGACCTCTATAAGCCCTCGAGCTTCGATGTTTGCGCCCGCTCAACAACTTCTCCAACGCCTCCCGATTCCCCGCCGGCAAATATCGCAACGCCGCTCTCGCCAGCGCCACATATACTTCTCCCGCCTCGGAAATCTTCCTCAGCTCTTTCAAATGCGCACCCACAACCTCGGCATCCCCCCGCACGATGGGACCGCTGAAAGCTCCCGCAGGCCCCAGCTTCGCGTAATTCGCCAGCGTCTGCCGCACAATCGGCAACATCTTGCGTCGGGCCTCAGCACGAGAAATCCCGGCAGCGCGCGCAACCTGCTCGCCCGTGACCAGCAATGCAACCAGCAGGGGAGCCATGAATGCTCCCCAGGCGTGATAAGCCAATTTTTTTCGCCAGGAAATCGAGAACCCCTCTCCCCCGAGGTCACGCACGATCCCGCCCGCTACTCGCAACGCCGCCGCATCGCCCTCGAGCGCAAAAGGCACTCCCTTGAGAGAAGGCACAGACCGGCTTACAAACGTCATCAGCGGATGCACGGAAGCCACCGCGGCACCGCGCCGCCGCAGCCCTCGGAGTTCGTCACTCGCCAGAGCCCCGCTCGAGTGCAACGCAATCTTGCCCTTCCAATTCGCTTTGTCCGAAAGCTGCTTTGCAGCCCGCGCAATTTCGCGATCAGGTACGCAGAACCAGACCACATCAGCATCAAGACGCGCCCCCTCGGGCCTCCACGTTGCATTCACCTGCCGGGCAAGCGCACGCGCCTTCCGCCGCGATGCGGCACTGGCTCCCGAAACGATTTCGCTGACACGATACCCCGCTTTCTCAAGTTCCACCGCCAGCGCGCTACCCAATCTCCCAGGCCCCACAATCGCAATACTTGGTTTGCGTATCATCGCCGCAGCATAGCATTTCCATCACCACAAACCATGTGGCCGCCGGGCGACCCGCCCGCGAGCGGTTATAGTAATTCCATGCCTAAACCCCGTAAGAAATCCAGCCCCACCAAAGCCCGCGTCCTGTCCTCACGCGAGGTCTACAACGGACCTGCCTTCCGGGTCACCGCCGACGAAGTTCTAGAGCCCAGCGGCGTGCGAACCCGCCGTGACATCGTGCGACACTCCGGATCGGTGGTAATTCTCGCGGTCGATGAAAGCGGAGCGGAGCCTCGCATTCTCCTCGAACGCCAATACCGCCACGCCGCCGGCCAGCTTTTATGGGAACTGCCCGCCGGACGCATCGACAAAGGAGAAAATGATCTAGTCGCCGCCAAACGCGAACTGCTTGAAGAAACCGGCTACACCGCATCGAAATGGAAATGCATTCTGCGCTTCTACGCCAGCCCCGGATTCCTGGCCGAGGCCATGAATCTCTACTACGCCCGCGGCCTCCGTCCGGGCCAGGCCCAGCCCGAGGACGACGAAGTCATCCACGTTCGTTTCGTCCCGCTATCGAGCTGCTGTTCGCATGGTGATGCGAGGCACGATCAAGGACGCCAAAACCATCTCCGGCATTCTCTGGCTGAGCCAGTCCCAGGCCAGTGCGAAGCCGCGACGGATAAGCGCGCTTTTAAAACTCACGGCTCATCCTGAACAATATCGTAGGACTTCAGCACAAGTGCTTGACACCGCCCCGGTCTAGCAGCACAATTGCCTCAAATGCTGGGTACGACCTCGCCTGTAAGAGAACGTGCCCGAGGGGGCGTAAGTGGAACGTTTGAAAGGTACGGTGAAGTGGTTTAATAACGCTAAAGGTTACGGATTCATAGGACGCGACGATGGCAGCCCTGATGTCTTCGTCCATTACAGCGCGATCACTTCTGAAGGCTACAAAAGTCTTCAGGAAGGCGATCAGGTGGAGTTTGAGGTTGCCCAGGGCGCCAAGGGACCGCAAGCCGCCAACGTAACCAAAGCTTCTTAAGCTGACCTCAGTTCCTGAGCTGACATCGCAACAAACGCACTCCGGATTACTACCGTTGTCCGTGTGCGTCTTGTAGCGCCGGCTGTCGCGAGGGCATCCTGCCCTCGCTCGCGCCCGAGGAGAGTTGTCCCCAACCACCTTGTCATCCTGAGCGCAGGACTCGCGTTCGCTTGCGAACGCGAACCCGGAGTCGAAGGACTCCTATTATCAGAAGACATTGCTGGAAGAGTTGGATCTTTAAGCGCCAGATATGCGGGAGCCTGTTTAGCCATAGAGATCCTTTGACTTCGCAGGAATTTCGCGCAGCGAATTTCCTGCTCCCTTCAGGATGACAGCCCGCCCCAACTTGTTTAATCTTTACCGGAATGGACAACAAAGCCATCGCCGGCATCCTCTACGAAACCGCCGACCTGCTAGAAATTGACGGCGCAGACTCCTTTCGCATCCGCTCTTATCGCAACGCCGCCGAGGCCATCGAAGCCCAAACCCAGCAGATCGCCGATATCATCAGCGAACCCAAAAAAGTTCTCGCCATTGCAGGCATCGGCAAAGGCATGCTGGTGAACCTGCAGCAGATGTTTAAAGAGGGCAAACTCTCGCTGCACGCTGAACTGCTCACGAAATATCACCCGTCCATGCTCGATCTGCTCAAGATCCAGGGACTGGGACCGAAGACCATCGCCCTCATCTGGAGCGCCTACCAGGTGAGCGATCTCGACGGCGTGGCCAAGCTGGCCAAAGAAGGAAAGATTCGTGAGCTACCTCGCATGGGCGAAAAGCAGGAGCAGAAACTGCTGAAGGCCATCGAGGACTACCGCCGAATCGCAGGACGCTTCCTGCTCGACGTCGGCGAGCGCGAAGCCTGGAAGATCATCGATCACCTCAAGGATTTTCCGGGCGTCGAAAAGATAACGCCCGCAGGCTCGCTCCGCCGCGGACGCGACACGGTCGGCGACCTCGACATACTGGTCACCGGCCAAGCCTGCTGCGACCCGGCCGCTCTCGAAAAGCTTATCGAGCACGTCATCAAACTTCCCGGCCTCATGGAAATCATCGCCCGCGGCGAGAATAAAGTCAGTTTTCGTCTCCGCAGCGGCATGCAAGTCGACGTCCGCCTTCTTCCTCCGGATTCTTTCGGCGCCGCCATGCAATATTTCACCGGCTCCAAGGCCCACAACGTGGCGCTACGCCAGCGCGCCCTCAAAATGGGGTACACCCTTAGCGAATACAGCCTGGCCAACCTCGAGACCGAAACACCGGTTGCGGGAAAAACCGAAGAAGAGATCTACGCCAGGCTGAAGCTCGATTACATTCCGCCTGAGCTGCGCGAAAACCTGGGCGAAATCGACGCCGCGGCAACCCATACACTTCCCAATGCTGATCACCCAGGCCGACATACAGGGTGACGTCCACATGCACACCGTCGAAACCGACGGACGCAACAGCATCGAAGAAATGGCCGCTGCCGCAAAAGAACACGGCTACAAATACATGGCCATCACCGACCACTCGAAGAACCTGGCATTCGCCAACGGCCTCGACGACAAACGCGCCGTGGAGCACATCAAGCGCATTCGAGCCGTCAGTGATCAGCTTGGTGACATTCGTATTTTCGCCGGCATTGAAGTCGACATTCTCGCCGACGGCACCCTCGACCTCTCGGACGCAGTCCTCGAGCAGATGGACATCGTTATCGCCAGCGTCCACTCCGCATTTCAACCAGAGCCCGGCCGAGATGACCGACCGCCTGCTCAAGGCAGTCAACAATCCAAACACTTCGCTGCTCGGCCATCCCACCGGCCGTCTCCTGCTCCGCCGCGAAGCCTACGCCTTCGACATCGACGCCGTGATGAAGGCCGCCGCCCAGAAGAAAGTGGCAATGGAGCTGAATGCTTATCCCGATCGCCTCGATCTCAGCGACCGCCACCTCCGCCTGGCAAAAGAGTACGGGATAAAAATCGTGATCAACACCGACTCCCACCACACCTCGCACATGGACAAGATTCGCTACGGCATCCTGCAAGCCCGCCGCGCCTGGCTCACGAAAGAAGATGTGCTGAACACTCTCCCACTCGCCGATTTCGCCAAAGCCATGAAACACGCCTGGTAACGTTTCCGCTGTCCTGCCGAGCGAAGTAGGTACTTCGCTCCCACGAGGCAACTACGCAGTCGAAGGACCCCTATAAGCAAATCGGTGCCGACCTCGGTGGATTATCGAAAATATCGAGCGTCGCAATAAAAATGCGAATCTCCCCCCAGGCCTCCGCATCTATTCGCTATGGAATTCCGACAACTGGGCCGCTCCGGCCTGAAAGTACCCGCACTCAGTTTCGGCACTGGCACCTTCGGCGGCGGCACCGAATTCTTTCGTGCCTGGGGATCGACCGACGTAGCTGAAGCCACCCGCCTGGTCGATATCTGCATGGAAGCCGGCGTCAACCTGTTCGATACCGCTGACGTTTACTCGAAAGGTCTTTCCGAGGAAATTCTCGGCCAGGCTATTAAAGGACGCCGGTCGGATCTCCTGATTTCGACCAAGACCACATTCCGCCTCGGCGACGGCCCCAACGATGTGGGATCGTCACGCCATCATTTGATTCGCGCGTGTGAAGCCAGCCTGCGCCGTCTCGGCACCGACTACATCGACATTTACCATCTGCACGGTTTCGACGCGCTCACTCCCGTGGATGAAGCTCTGAATAGCCTGAATCGTTTAGTCGAGAGCGGCAAAGTTCGCTACATCGCGTGCTCCAATTTTTCCGGATGGCACCTGATGAAGTCTCTCGCTGTCTCCGATCGCTACGGCTGGCCCCGCTATGTGGGCCACCAGGTCTACTATTCGCTCGTCGGCAGAGAATACGAATGGGAATTGATGCCGCTCGGTTTGGATCAAGGCGTCGGCGCCCTGGTCTGGAGCCCGCTGGGATGGGGACGTCTCACCGGTAAGATTCGCCGCGGCCAACCACTGCCCGAGAGCAGCCGTCTGCATAAAACCGCCGACTACGGACCCCAGGTGCCGGACGAGCGATTGTTTACCGTAGTGGATGCCCTCGATCAGGTCGCCAAAGAAACTGGGAAGAGTGTGACCCAGGTGGCATTGAACTGGCTGTTGCAGCGCCCCACAGTCTCAACCATCATCTTCGGCGCGCGCAACGAAGAACAGTTACGTCAAAACCTTGGAGCAGCAGGCTGGTCGCTCTCCCCCGCCCAGATCGCGGTGCTGGATAAAGCCAGCCAACAGCAACCGACTTATCCTTACTGGCATCAATGGCAGTTCGGTGAACGCAACCCGACGCCGGTGCGGCAGGAGAAATAAAAAAACCGCCACGGATTTCACGGATCGACACGAATATCTCTAATTTCTCTTTCATTCGATCTTGATTTTGTGAAGATCCGTGGCCCGGTTATTTCACGCTCTTGTACACTTCCCCACCCTTCATCACAAACACAACTTTCTCCATGCTCGTGATATCAGCCAGCGGATCGCCATCGACTGCGACGATATCCGCAAATTTTCCCGGCTCCAGCGTTCCAATTTCGTCCGATTTTCCCAGCAATTCCGCTCCATTCACAGTCGCAGCCCGAAGCGCATCGAGCGGAGTCATGCCACCGTTCACCAGGGCTCCAAACTCTTTCGAGACAAAATCCACATCGTCGTCGACTCCGTAAGCAATTTTCAGATGATGTGCCAGCGCCCGCTTGAAAGCCGGCCCCTGCTCCTTCACGATCGCCACACCTTTCGCGAAACTCACCGGATCGCGTCCCTGCGAAGTCCCCGTCTGTAAGTCGTGCTGAAAACAGAAAAGTGTCGGGACCAGCCAGGTGCCGCGCTGTTCCATCAGCTTCGCTCCCTCTTCATCCATCACAGTCCCGTGTTCGATCGAGTCCACTCCGGCGCGCACGGCGGCCTTGATCCCTTCGGCTCCTTCCGCGTGGGCCATCACCTTTTTGCCCGCGCGATGCGCCACCTCGACCGCCCTGGCCATCTGCTCTTCGCTCAACTCTTCAACCCGATAGTCGCTGATCGGGTCCATCACTCCGCCCGTCGCCATCAGCTTGATCCAGTCCGCGCCATACTTGATATCGCGCCGCACCGCACGGTTCACATCGTCCACGGTATCGGCAATATTCGGACGCCTCGGCAAATCCTGGTCCGGCGCGAGAACATCTGCGTCCCCATGTCCGCCGTTCACCGAAACGAAATTTCCCGCCGAAACCATCCGCGGCCCCCGAATCAGTCCCTTGTTGATGCTGTCGCGCAGCGCCAACTGTGCGTATCCCACATCATCCTCGCCCGCATCCCGCAACGCGGTGAACCCGTGGTCGAGCCATGTCTGGAGATTGTGCACGCCCCACAAGGCTTTCTGCGCCGAGGACATCCGCAATCCGGAAGCCGAAGACTGGTCCTTCGGATTTCCCAGCACATGCGCGTGGGAATCAATCAGCCCGGGGACCACCGTGTATTTCGAGAGGTCGATGGTTGGAATATCGGCAGGAGCTGAATCTGCAATGCGCAGGATTCGATCTCTCACCAGCAGGATGTAAACATTCGTGGTCACCCTTCCAGTTCGCACATCAATCAGCTTTCCAGCCCGCACCGCAGAGGTCGGTGCCGTCACTAGCTGCGCCGTCGCGCTCGATAACAGCAGACCAAATCCGATCGCCACGCATGCGACGAAATTTAAAACCTTCCCTGCACTCATCCGTAGCCTCCCTTTTCCAAGAGAATCAATGAGCATACGAGTCACTGCAGAAAGCGGCAAGCAGGCGAAGACTCCGGTGCGTTTGAACATACCCTTACCTCTGTGTCATCCTGAACGACTCTTAAGTCGTGAAGGATCCGGCGTGTACTGCCCCGTCAGCACGCCATTGCATATCCGCCTCGCGCCAGGGCCGATGTTCCTCTATGGCCTCCGTGTCCTCCGCGGTTGATTAGGTTCGGAAAGCCAACCTCCGCCCCGAAAGCGTATAGCGTATAGAATGACCGAAACGCGAGGCCCACCATGCCTGACGAGATTCCTTTACAGCCGTCTTCCGCCACCACCCCGGAGCCCAACCCGGATATCCGCACGCCTGTACCGGATCTCGGTCCAGGTCCGGGAATCAACATCGCCGAGGAATTCGGCACCGCGAAACGAAATCTTCCGCCCCCAAAGGTCATCGCCATCGTTCTCGGGATAGCCGCTGTCCTGCTGGGAATCTTCGCATTTGTCACCCGAGCCAAACCGCAGGGTGCAGGTTCCATCGACAACATCGCGGCGGTAGAAATTCCCGACCAGCATGCCGTGATGGTCGCGGTGAACATCACCATCCAGAATTCCGGCGAAAAGCCGCTGTGGGTCCACGACATCAAAGCCAAACTCGTCACCGACGCCGGCGAGTTCACCGATGAAGCCGCATCCGCGATCGACTTCGACCGCTACTTTCAGGCTTTCCCGCTATTGAAAGAACACGCCATCGCCGCCGTTCCTCCCGAGACAAAAATCCCTGTCGGCGGACAGGCCCAGGGCACGATCGTGGTGAGCTTTCCGGTAACCAAAAACGACTTCGACAAGCGCAAATCGCTAAGTGTGGCGATCCAGCCTTACGATCAGCCTCTGCCGGTCGTTTTAACGAAGTAGGAATCTACTACTGATGTTTCTGCAGAATCTTTCGGCGAGCCAGGTGGGTTGATGCAGTGGGCTTGATATCGTCGTACTTCATCAGGCTGATCGAACCGTCGATTTCCAGTACAGCCAGCGCCACGTCGCTCAATCCGGCGATCCCGTGCTCTCGCATCGCCTGGTGCAATTCGTCCAGACTGACATGCTCGCGAGCCATGTGCGCGGCGATAACCTGTCCATCGTGGACCAGCAAGCTAGGCTGCCCTTGCACCATTTTGCGGAAGCGCCGGTTCCCCCCGGAAAGCTCCGCAATCAGGTAGTTGAGCAACAGAAGAGTGCCTGCGGCTACGATCCCGCCCACGACTGACGTGTCCGAACCGGTCATCGCATTCTGCACCGCGTTGCTGAGCAGCAACAGCAGGGTCAGATCGAAGGGCGTCATCTGCCCCACTTCGCGCTTCCCGCTGAGCCGCATCCCCAGCAGCACGACCGCGTAAATCACAGTCGTGCGCAAAGCGATGAAGATCAGAACATGACTGCCCGGATACATGTGTCTTACTGGTTTGCGGTAATCGGGACGGGCGCGCCCTTGGGTGTGCTCAGGTAGCCGGTCGCCTTGTTCTTGTCGACCGTCCACACTACCAACTCGTACAGCATGCGATCGCGACCGCTATAAAACTGGATAGGCTCGCTCACGTTGCGATCTTTCTTCTCGATGGTCTTGTCGTCCGAAGTAACGTTGAGTGTGAACTTGCCCTTCTTTACATCGGTCTTCTTCAATTGCAGCCCAACCGTGGAAATCGGTTGCGACTTGGCTCCCTTGATCAGCGTGAACTCGTAATAGTTGCGGTCGCCCTTGTGCTTCAGGACTTCGAGATCCCCGCGGGTGTTGGCGATCAAACCGCTTTGCACTCCCAGGTCGCCCACCGCGCTCTGAAGCTTCGCCTTCGTCGCTTCAAGATCGGCTTTGGTCGAAGCCACATCGGTCTTCACTCCACCGACGTCTGTCCGTACCCCTGCTACTTCCCCGCTGACTGCGCTGATCTGCTGCTTCTGCTGCTCCGCAAGACGCGTTTCCGATGCGCGTTGCTGGCGCACCAACTCGGCGGAACGCGAGGCCAATTCTTTCTTGGTCATGCCCAACTGCGTGGCCAGGGTCTCGTCGTCGGCTTCATTGGACTGCATGCGCTTGCCCAGGTCGGCGATCTGCGTACTGCTCGTCGTCTGGTCCTTGCTCATCTTGTCGAGCCGACCCCGCAAATCAAAAATAAAGTAGAGCGATCCTGCGACATAAAGCACGGCCAGCGCCAGAAGAATCCACTTCCCCGCACTCCCGCCACCTTCAGACGCGCCTTGAAGCTCTCCCTCGTCCGCCATACAAGACCCTCCGCGAATCAGAATGGAATGTTGAAGTAATTGTTGAATACAGGGGGCGCACTGTCAATTGCGATCATGGTGCAGGCTGAAGCCTTTCTGGAAGGGATTTAACCTGCGGCACCGTCGTCAATGACCACGCCAGGCACGGGCAGAATGCCCAGGCCGACATAGATTGGCCGAATCAACCTTCGGATAGGACGCAATTGTGTGGCAAACCATGCCGCCCCCGCGATGCAGCACACTCCACTCAACATCACGGTGCGCGGAGCACCCACGGCCCGCGCCAGCACACCCGCCAGCAGGCTTCCGAATGGAGCCATGCCGACAAAAGCCATCGCGTAGAAACTCATCACCCGGCCGCGCTTGTCATCCTCCACGATGGTCTGGATGATCGTATTGCTGGCCGCCATCTGCTGCATCATGCCAAAGCCGCACACCAGCATCAGCAACAACGACAACCATAAAGTCCGCGACATGGAGAAGCAGATGAGTCCCACACCCAGGGCCCCAGTCGAAATAGGAATCATTCTCCCTAGCCCGAGTACCGACTTGCGCAAAGCCAGGGAAATCGCGGAAACCAGCGCCCCGATTCCCAGAGCTCCCATCAGAAAACCAAGCGTGTGCGGACCGCCCCTCAGAATCTTTCCGGCGAAAATCGGCATGAGTACCGTGAACGGCCAACCCATCAGGCTGACGATCGCAAACAACAACAGAATCGTACGCACCGGAGCAAAGCCGGAAACGTAGGCCCAGCCTGCTTTCAACTGAACCAGCATCGAGTCTTTCGTGGCCTTCCCCGCAACCGGCGCCAGGCGCATCGCAACCAACGAGGCAATCACTGCGATGTAACTGATCCCATCAATTAGGAAGCAAGCGCCTTCCCCTGAGATTGCAATCACCGCCCCGGCCAGCGAAGGCCCGATGAGCCGGGCCAGATTCACCATCGACGAATTGATCGCAATCGCATTCCCCAGGTCTTGCTTGTCCTCCACCATCTGCACCAAAAACGCCTGCCTCGCTGGCATATCAAAGGCATTGATCAGCCCTTGAAACGCGCTGAGCCAGATGATTTCGTGAATATTGATGTGCCGGGCGATGGTAAGAAAGGCCAGAGCCAACGACTGCACCATCGCCAGAATCTGCGTCACTACCAAAACCTGCCGTCGATCAAGGCGGTCGACCCAGACCCCGGCGAACGGCGCAAAAAGAAACGTCGGTATCTGCCCCGCGAATCCGACCACGCCCAGCAGGAAGGCAGAGCCGGTCAGACGATAGACCAGCCAACTGGTCGCCAGCCGCGTCATCCACGTTCCGATCAGCGAAATACTCTGGCCACTGAAATACAGCCGGAAGTTGCGATGCCGCAACGACCGCCATGCCCGCGAAAGGCCGGGCTTGCCCGCGACAGAAGAATTATCAGAAGAGGCTTGGGCGTTCACCACTTCCATTGTGCCATCGAACGCCAAACTCCGGGCCAAGGGGATCGAAGGATTTCCCTCCGTGTCCTCTGTGGTTAAAGATTTTTTAGAAAGAAGAAATGACATAAGAAATGGCATGTGGAATGGCAAAATACCGCTATGACTGCCTCGTCGGTCGCGCAGGGAGTCACGGGAGGAACGACTTATGACGCGCTTCTAGCCCAGTGCGCTCAAGGCGAACGCGACCACCATCTACACCTGGGATCTAGATCATTTTCGGATGCTAGGAGCAGAAGTGGCCCGCCGGTCCCGGAATCCGTGACACTCCAGCAGGACCCTCAGTTTCCAAGGATTCCTTTGCAAAGGATGCAAAGACTTCTGAAGTCGAAGACTACTAAGATCCCAGCCGCAGTTCTCTAGAGCTTCACCTTCCGCAAGCGCAGCGAATTCGTAATCACCGAAACTGAACTCAAGCTCATGGCGGCCGCCGCCAGAATCGGGCTCAGCAGCAGCCCAAAAAATGGATACAGCACGCCCGCCGCAATCGGCACTCCCAGCGAGTTGTATAGAAATGCAAAGAACAAGTTCTGACGGATATTCCGCATGGTAGCCTGGCTCAGTTTGCGCGCCCGCAGAATACCCGCGAGATCGCCTTTCACCAGCGTGATGCCGCCGCTCTCCATTGCTATGTCCGTGCCCGTACCCATCGCGATCCCAACATCCGCCTGCGCCAATGCGGGAGCATCGTTGATACCGTCCCCTGCCATGGCCACGGTGCGGCCTTCCTTTTGTAGCCGCTGCACCACTTCCGCCTTTTTGTCGGGCAAAACTTCCGCCTCGAATTCCGTGATGCCCAGCGTCTTCGCCACCGCTTCGGCCGTGGCCCGGTTGTCCCCGGTGAGCATCATAACGCGCAGCCCCTCATGCTTGAGGTCGCGCACTGCCTGGGCCGCCGAATCTTTGATTGAATCCGCAATGCCGATCAAGCCGGCTTCCTGCCCATCCACCGCAATCAAAATCACAGTTTGGCCATCGCGCCGCAACTCGTCCGCTTTCCATGCCAGCGACGCCAAAGAAATTCCGCTCTCATGCAACAACCGTTCATTTCCGATCAGAATGTTTCGGCCGTCGACGCGGCCGCTCACCCCTCGCCCCGTCTGGGATTGAAAATCGGTCGCGCCCGCCAACACCACACTTCGGCTTTTGGCGGCTTCCACCACGGCAGTTCCGAGAGGATGCTCGCTTCCCTGTTCCACACTGGCCACCAGCCTCAACAATTCGTTCTCATCCCGGCCCGGAGACCCAGCGACTGACACGACTCGCGGCTTGCCTTCCGTTAACGTGCCTGTCTTGTCGACCACCAGGATGTCAACTTTTTCCAGCAACTCAAGCGCCTCCGCATTCTTGATCAGCACGCCGGCATGCGCGCCCCGCCCGGTTCCCACCATGATGGAAATCGGTGTCGCCAACCCCAGCGCGCACGGACAAGCAATAATCAGCACCGCCACCGCATTCACCAGCGCGTGCGCCAACCGCGGTTCCGGCCCGAACACACTCCAGGCCGCGAAAGTCAGAATTGCAATTGCCACAACCCCGGGGACGAACCACCCCGCCACGCGATCAGCCAACCGCTGAATCGGAGCGCGGCTGCGCTGCGCCTGGCTGACCATCTTCACAATCTGTGCCAACAGCGTTTCGCTTCCAACGCGCTCGGCGCGCATGACCAGTGATCCCGTCCCATTCACCGTTGCCCCGATCACGGAGCTCCCCGGCCCTTTGCTCACCGGAATCGATTCGCCAGTAATCATCGACTCATCGATCCCGCTGGTGCCCTCAAGCACGGTTCCATCCACCGGGACCTTTTCTCCCGGACGCACCCGCAATCGGTCGTCTGGCTTCACTTGCTCCAGCGGGATATCTTCTTCCCGGTCATCGCGCAAAACTCGTGCCGTCTTCGGCGTCAGGTCCAGAAGAGCGCGGATCGCAGCCCCGGTGCGGCTGCGCGCCCGCAGTTCGAGCACTTGTCCCAGCAGTACGAGAGTCGTAATCGCTGCCGCCGCCTCGAAGTACACCTCCGGCGATCCACCCATTCCGCGGAACGAGGCCGGAAATATTTGCGGAAAGACGGTGGCCACCAGGCTGTACAGGTAGGCTACGCCCGTCCCCATCGCGATAAGCGTGAACATGTTGGTAGAGCGATTGAGAATCGAAGTCCAACCGCGCTGGAAAAATGGCGCTCCGCCCCAAAGCACCACCGGCGTGGCGAGAATCAATTCAATCCAGGACTGCCATCCGGCAGGAATCAGCCGCTGTGTCGGCATGCCCGGCAGCATGTGTCCCATCGCAATCACGAGCAGCGGAGCCGTCAAAGCCAGACTGATCCAGAACCGCAGCGTCATGTCACGCAGTTCTGGATTTTTCTCTTCCTGGGCCGTAATCGTCCGCGGCTCCAGCGCCATGCCACAGATCGGGCAGTGCCCGGGACCCTGCCGGACGATTTCAGAATGCATTGGGCAGGTGTATTCCACCCGCGTTGCGGCCACCGGCATCTCCGGCTCTAGCGCCATCCCGCACCGCGGACAGGCCGCCGGCACAACCGACCGAACCTCCGGGCACATGGGACACACATAAGCAGGAGTCGTGGAGGAAGGGATTGCGGCCGAAGGCAGAGCAGAAGGCTCGGCTCCCAGCGTCACCAGACCGCTCTGCTGAGCCAACCTCGGCGCTGGCGCAATGCCGATGGTCTGAAGGCCCGCTGGCGCACGCACAGCCAAATATTCCTCCGGACGCGCGCGAAACTTTTCCATACAAGAAGCGCAGCAGAAGTAATAGCTCTTCCCGGCATAATCGAATTTGTATTTGGCCGCGGAAGGCTCGACGCTCATTCCGCACACCGGGTCTTTCGCGGCGGTCGCAGACTTTGGGGAATGTTCCATAATCAGAGCAATAGGCGTCACAAAATCTCAGCCTGTGCATATTAGATTCATTCGCTTATACAATCGATTGTTGTATCCTGAAAACAGATGGGTTAGCAGAAAAGATCCGCATTTTTGCAGACACGAAGTATCACGGACCTAGCTGTTGTGGATTACTTCGTGGATCGTCGTGTCCTTCGTGGTAAATGCTTTGCAGAAATTGCCTGCACCGAATCTTGCAGTTATGCTTTTTTAAGAAAAAGAGGCCCAAATGACTCAATTGGAAGTGGCGTACCGATACCACACCCCACCCACCGAGGCCACCATGCGCGCCTTCGACAACCTGCGCGAGGTCTACGGTGTCCGCCGCATCAAGTTCAACGAGGCTGAGCGCATTATTCGCGTCGAATTCGACGCCTCACGCTTTAAGGAGCCAGTAATCGCAGGCCTTCTGAAGCGGACCGGCCTGGATCTGGGCGAGCAACTGGTCCTGGCCTAATTGTCGAGTGGTTTCAGGCGCTCCCGCGCGTGCTTTGCCTCTGGAAAAAAAGAACCTGGGATGAGGAAGTATGGGGGAGGTGGGAGGGCCAATCTTCAGATTTCAACGAAGAAAATGCAAGGGGCGCTCAAGAAAACCTCTGGCCGAAGTTTTTTCTCTGGAACGCCCCGTTGCGCGCCACTTCGTCTGTATATGTCTAAAGCACCCTCGTTGCCAATCCCAAGTTGCTGAAACTGCAAGACCGATCACTTTGGCAATCGAGTAGGAATTGCCCCGTTGGCGGAAAGTTTTACGTGGACTTAATCTATCGGCACGAACCCTTCCGAACATCTGTGGAAATCTTCCAAAATCGGCCACAGTAGCCTCTTTTGGGCCGTGCCCAAATGTGCACAAAATGTGCGCGCGAGCGCCCCGCTCGTGCTCGGGTCTATATCGGACCAGTTGTTTCTAATCCTTGTGTCGAGCCTCACTTCCGGGCGTAACTCTAATGCCCCGGCGGCCCCAGCGGTGCCCCCGGTAAATGCTCCGCCTTCCATCGCATCGCCGCCGTAATCCGCGTCCGCCCACTGGGATGGTCAAAGAAGATGAATTCTTCCAGCGGCCCCGGATCCAGCTTCCGGTACTCGCCCAGCATAAGGTCGACCTCCGCCTCTCCATCCGGCTGCTGGCTGGCATTAATGCCGTACATGTCGGCTTCATACTCCATGGTGCGGGTAATCGTATTATCGATCGGCGTGAACCCAAACGAAAAGACCGTAAGCAGTAGCACCGCAAAAGGCAGGACGGCCAGATCGTTCATGTCCCGGATTCCCCACGCAGCTCCCCAGCGCGCCAGTCCAGCGGCGAGACCCCAGTTCAGCAATCCGAACATAACCACAATCAGCACACCGCTGAACACCAATCCCTTGAACACATGGTTCAACACGTAGTGTCCCATCTCGTGGCCCATCGTCGACTCAATTCCGGCCAGCGAGCAGCGCTTCAGCAGATTGTCGTTCAGGGAAATCCGCATGGTCCCGGCAAAGCCGCTGACATTTGCACTCACCCGGTTCGACTGGCGCGAAGCGTCAAAAACATACACATCGGTCGCCGGAATTCCGTTCGCCCGAGCCAGAGCCAAAATCGGCTCTTTGAAGTGCGGATCCTCCAGCTTGGTGTACTTGTTGAACAGGGGAGAAATAAACACCGGCGCAATCAGGGATACGAACGCTATAAACACCACCGCCACTGCGCTTCCCCACACCCACCAACTCCTGCCCAGCCGCCTGACGACGCCAAACAGGATCACCATCAGAACGGCTCCCAGCACCAACACCACCGCCAGCCCAACTACCTGGTCCTGCATCCATTGCCCCAGGGTCTGATTGGAGAGCCCATACTTGTGCTCCCGAAAATATCCCTCGTAAATGGTCAGCGGAAACGTGATCACCGCCGTCACCAAGACGAACTGTACCCAATACAAAATCGTTTGCAACGCCCGGAAGCGGACCAGCCGCTCCGCCAGATCGCGCATCCGCGCCGACCAGCGAAAGTGCAACAGCACCCACATCACCAGCACGGTGGAAAGAAAATCCCACAACAAAAGCCAGTAGCCGCCTTCAAAATAAGCGTCGGACCGGGCTCGCTTATCCGCCGGCACGGTCGCCAGGTAAGCATCGACCGCCGCCTTGACGTCGAATGAAGACGCGGAAGCAGCGCGGTTGTCTTGCGGATTGGAAGTTTGAGCCCAAACCCGCCCCGGCAAGCCGATAAACAACAAAAAGAGAATCACCACGCAGTTCGTTTTCATAAGAGACACATAGGGACCAGCCGTTCCTCAGCGCGCTCGCGCGCCAATGACCAATGAAAGGGCATCCCGGAACATTGATTAAAGAATGTCCTGAGACTGAACAGCCTCATCCGTCCGGCGGAGCCAAGCTCCGCTGATTGGTTGAATTGTTCCATTTAAAGTGAAGTCGCCGAAAAGACCAGCACACCCGCGAATCGCCCAAAACTGAGAACCGGGAACCAGCAACCGGGAATCACAAACCGTTCCCCGCCCACAAATCACGGTCCGCGGACCGCAATAAGCGCGAGCATCTTATCAAGAAGCCACGCTTTCGCTATAATCGAACACGCCGCTGACCACCACACCGCATCGCGCCCTTAGCTCAGCTGGATAGAGCGTCTGGCTACGAACCAGAAGGTCGGGAGTTCGAATCTCTCAGGGCGCACCATACTTCACTTCCCAAAGACTTCGCGGCCGGTTTGCCGATCGAGTGGGATTACACGATCAGTTACTGTAGTTAAAATTGCCGGGAGTCGTTGCCGACCCGACTGTGAAACCGTCATGCGCTTCGCGCGTGCCCGCTTAAGCCAAGCAGACAGCCATTCCCGATCGGTACCATGAGGTCAAGAAATGGTTCGTGCTCTGCAAACCAAAAAAAGTCCCTTCTTGACTCTGGAGACGGCTCCAGAGTTTATCCTTACTCTCACGTGGCAAAGACCATTCACATCGGTAAGGCCGCAAAGCTCGCCGGCATCAGCATAGATGCGATCCGCTTCTACCAGAAAGTCGGAGTCCTCAAGGGCAGTCGCACCGCGAGCGGATATCGCCTCTTCAATACTGCGCAGATTGGCGAGCTTAAATTTGTACGGCACGCACAAGAACTGGGCTTTTCTCTGAAAGAAATTAAGGAACTGCTGGCGTTGCGCCAGCAGGACCACACTTGTTCATGCGTGCGCTCCATGCTGAATGACAAACTTGCAGACGTGCGCAAGAGGATTGAAAGCCTTGTGCGCCTGGAAGTGGAGTTAAAAGTGGCAGTGCGCAAATGCAATCGCACAATGCGTCTCAAACCGGAAAGTGAGCATGGGCACAGTTGCCCGCTACTTGAAGACTTAAGCGAATGAATGGTCACAAGCGAAACAGGCATGTCTAAGAGCCAAAGGGACGGACAATGGGCGAGGATTCACCTGAATCAAAAGAAAGACCAAGTACAACCTTGCATGGAACCGTTGAAAAAATCATCACGCCTCTGGGCCAAAACGAATCCGCAAAAGCCCAGATCGGTATTCACGAAGCCGAGCCCCTGTATCGTGAAATTCGTATCGACAACACCTTGACAAACCAACAGGGCGAAGAGGTAGCAATCAAGGAGGGTGCGAGCGTAGATGTCACGATCGAAGCGGACAGTAACGACACTACCAAAAAAGCAAAGTAAAAATGGGAATGCCATTTGGGGGACGTGCTCTCGGGGACGGCAGATCGTCGGGTTTTCCCTGTGATTTTTCCGCACAATGCTTATGAGTGAAGCGGCGGCCTTTCATCTTGCGACCGCGCATGCCACAGGGTTTCCGTCCAAGATTTGGGGTTGTAGCTGCCTGCGCTGAATGACTTTCAATGGTTGCGGCAAGACTGGGAGCCGGAACCCTCCGGGGGGATGGGTAAGCCGGCTCCCAGGTTCGACGATAGCAATTGCATCAGGGCCCGACCTCACCATAGAAGAAGTCAGTCTCTTGGCGGCAGTATGATGGCCTGCCAGTCCTCTCGGCATGCCACACCTTCACTCTGCGCTTACGTTACGCATTTCTTTGTGCGCTACCGCACTTAGAGGCGTACGATGGCCGACAGAGGCCTATATGTTTGTACCGAAGGAAGAATGGACTCATTTTTATGATTTAGCCGTATCGAAAGTGAATGGGAAGCAACTTTCAGAGCGGATTGTTGATGCGCGTAGAGCCATAGCACGCAGGCTGCAAGATTTGACCGGCGACGAAAACCATCGTAATGAAAGAGAGAGGATAGCGAAGGCGCTCAAATCCCTGCAACGGCTCGAGGAACTGGAAAAAGGGTAGCCCGACACGACAGGGCTGAATCTGTAAAACGAACACGCTTGAAGTTGGACTTGTCCCGATAATTGTGGGGCAGTTCTGCTGCTGGAGAGAGTTCCCGGTACCCTCCCTTTCGCTTTCACCATCCCCGCGACTTTGGCATACCATGAACGCCACGGGCATCCCTATTGAACATTCTCATTACCAACCGAATCCTTGCGGGCCGCAGCGGCACCGAGGTTGTGGTGAGAGATGTGTGTTCGGCATTGGCCAAACGTGGTCATCTTCCCATGGTTTATTCCCCTACCTTGGGGCGGACGGCTGAAGAACTTCGCGCCATTGGCGTCGAGGTGGTCCGTGACCTTCGAGAGATCGGCCGCATCCCGGATGTGATTCACGGACACCACCATCCGCAAACCCTCATAGCGTTGCTGCATTTTCCCAATAAGCCGGCGATTTTCGTTTGTCACGATGCCGTCTCATGGCACGATGACCCGCTGGTCTTTCCGCGCGTGCTGCGCTACGTCGCGGTGGACAATCGCTGCCGGCGCCGCCTTGAGAACACGCCTCAAGTTCCCCACGAGAGCATCCGGGTCGTCCTCAACGCGGTTGATCTCTCACGCTTTGCTGCCCGCCCGCCCTTGCCTGCGCAGCCGCAGCGAGCCGTGATTTTCAGCAATTACGCATCGCGGCGCACCCAGGTGCCGGCGATTCAGGCCGCGTGCAGCCGTCTGAATATTCCCTGCGATATCGTCGGACAGGAATACGGAAACGCTGTTTCCCGGCCCGAACATGTTCTCCCGAAATATGACCTGGTCTTTGCTAAAGCAAGGTGCGCTCTGGAGGCCATGGCGGTCGGTTGCGCGGTCGTGGTTTGCGATTTTGCCGGCCTGGGACAGATGGTCCGGCCTCAAACCTTTGCCGAACTGCGGGCGCTGAATTTTGGAGGAGGAGTTCTTACTCGTCCGCTTGACACGGAACTGATCGCTGACGAGATTCGCAAATACGACAGCGAAGAAGCGAAACAGGTTTCCGAACGGGTTCGCCGCGAAGCGGACCTGAACTGCGCGGTTGATGAATGGATCGAGATTTACGAGGAAGTCATCGGCGAACACGCCACCGCAGAAAGTTGCCACACCCAGGAGCTGGCAGCGCTCGCGAACTACGTCTCCGAGTGGGGATACGATGCCAGGATCGCGTGGGAAGAGAAGCGGATCGCGAAGTCTCTGAATTGGCCTGTCGTCGGAAGGCTGCTGAAGTCTTGGGTCAAACGGTAGCGCCAAGTGTTTTACGACACTGCTTTCATTCCATCAATCCTGGGCGCGCCAACTTCACAAGGTCTTGGGTATCGAATCGCGTAATCCCTGATTCCGCGCAACAACGGTGCCATGTGGTTCTCGTACCGTATCGCGGAGAAATACTTTCCGGCCGCAACCCGCCGTTCGCCTAATTGTTCGTAGTACGGCGTGTATCCCTGCCGGTATTCCACAAATGGACTTGTGACTTTCCGGAAGCATTCGATTCTGAAATATTCTTCCCCCTTCAGTGCGATAGCCTGGTCGACCTCCGCTCTCAGTTCTGCATAGTTTCTGGCGGCATCCAGCTTCAGGCGGAGAGATCTATCTCCGAGTCGCAGATGCCAGCATCGATAGTCATGAGCTGGGTCATGGACTCGGTCACGGATTGCCTCATCGCTTGCGGGGCCGCCCAGGTCCCACTCAGTCAGGAGAAACTCGTAGTTGGCAATGGCGCGGCCGGTCATTCTCTGCGCCCGGTAGATCGCCGCGTTCGCCATCTGCCGGCATATGTCGTGTGTCGGATTAAAGCCCTCGGATGCGTCAGCCGCCACGAAATCCGCACCATGATCTGCCAGAGAGTCTGCGAGCTGATCGACGATCGAACAGAAAAGCGTTAGTTTTTGCTCCAGAATCGCGTGGTAAATGTCGGCATCCGACAATGGAGCAAACACTTCGCCGGCTCGCGCTCCCACCCGGCTGAGAAGTTCGGAGGTTGCCGCCAGCCTGGGCACTCCCGCTCCGCCGGAACCGTCGGTAAGCACATGCACTCGCGGCCGTCGCTCTGCCAGCCATCCCAAAATCTTCAATTCGTGGCCGGGATGGCCGGCAAACACAACAGGACGCGTGTAGGACCAGGCCCGCTCCGCTCCCGCTTCAGCCGAGGGCTGATCCCCCGATCGTTGCATCGGGGAGTGATTTCGAGAGCCTTCCCCAGCCCGGGCATTCTCCCGTCGCTTCGTCATGGAATCATTGCTCGTTGGATATTGCTCATGCTTCATGGGTCGTTGCTGACGTATCGTTACTCATAAATCATGGTTTATGAATCATTGAAGCGTAATGTGCGCCGTGGGCGTTCCACTGCCGCTGTTGTAATTGTTTCCGAACGAAGCGATCACTCCGTTGGTTCCGGCCACAAGCCCGGTTCCGTTGAGGAACACCGAGACCGCTGCCATCCGAACACTCGACGGCGCGCTTCCGCCACCCGATTTGATTCCAATCGCGTTGTTACCCGCGCTTGAGTTCGACATGCTCATCGCCGCGGTGCCGCCATTCGCCTGTGCCAGAAAACCAACCTGGCTGTTGCCGAAGGCCTCACTGTTGGTGACCGCGAAGTAGGTGAAGTCCAGTCCCGCCACTCCGACAGAGTTATTGTCGAAGCGCGAACGGTCGATCGAAACCTGCACCGGCGTTCCGGTCGATAACGCGCTCAGGCCGCTGCCCACATTGTCCTGGCTGATTGTGTCCTCGACAAAGACCAGCCCGCCGCCGGCAAGTTCGATATCAATTCCGTGATTGGTGAAGCCCCAGATTACGCAATGCTCGATGTGCAGCGCTCGGCCTGCCAGAAACCTGACACCGTTGATCCCTACGCCCGCTCCACTCACGGACAGATTTCTCAGGGTGATCACATCCGTAGGCTGGGCATTGATCACGAAACCATTGGACCCGCCTACCAGCGCTGAGGCGACAACTCCTCCACCTCCATCAATCGTGATGCTTTTCGTGATCGTAACCCCGCCAAATCCGCCTGGATCCAGCGCATCGATTTCCCCACCCGCGGCCGTCTTCGAGATGGCGCCGGCAAAGGTCTTGCACGGCGCGGTTCGGCTGCACGGGTTGACATCATCGCCCACCCCCGATACCCATGTGCGCGTGGCCTGCGCGAAGGCCATCGAACCGGCCCCCAAAGTAATAGCGAGAATGGATAGATATACCAAACTTTTCATGAGCAACCCCCGGAAGCGTACGCCTGTTATGAGGCTTGGTTTGAACTCTGTAGCCAGCGCCTCCGGGTAGATGTACCCGCAGGCATTGGCCCACTCTGCATGTGATTGGGTTCGGCCTGCCAGCTATGTTGCCGGCTTACTGTGTCTGCCTGATGTCTGGCTTCGATAACGCCAGCCGCAATTCCGATTGCCCGGCACCCGCAATCGCGGTGGCGCTTGCTCGTTGGTGTCACCCTAATCGGTGGTCGTCGCCCCGGGCAAGGCACGAATGGTCGTGGGGGTGGATTCGGAGGGCTTCAGTTTAAACGCGCCACAAATGAACGGGGTCATCCTGAGCTTGCGAAGGATTTAGCGCGACGCGGATATGCGCTACGACGCTATGGTGTACATCCAGCATGACGTCGGTCCAAACATTTGTTGGATCGAACTCTTTTCCGAGGCTCCGCCACAGTCGTTTCGTAAAATCATGCCGACGGTTCGGCTGGTACTGCCGATGACATGCCATGCCGCCCCCGGCAATGCCGGATCCTTAGCCCTTCTTCTCAAGCAGGAGCCATGACTGCCCGTGCGTAACATCCCGCGTCAGCTGCGATACGCTCAGCCCTCTGATTTCGCACTCCGCTCTAATCCACTTGAAATCGTGGCGAATGCATCCCGGTACCTCCGACTCATGGCTGGTGCCGTACCACTTGTCGCCGCGGTAATCCCGGCGCATCCAAGTCGTCGGCAGATAGGTTGTCAGGAACTTCCCTTGGCCGGTGGAATCGCGCAGAAACCCTTCAAGCATGGTTTGTATCTGAGGCTTTGAGGCGTGGGTCCAGATCGAATAGGCCAGGAAAAAGTCGAACTTCTCGGAAAACACCGAGGTATCGAATTTCGAATTGCCGTCAAATCGCGGCCGCTTTCGTTCCATCGTCCCGGCATCCAGAATGCTTTCGATTCCCATCTTCAGACGCTGAGGATGAGGCTCAATTCCGCAATAGCAACCCGCTTCCAGAAAGTCGATGATCCAGTAACCTGCGCGTAAAACTCCGCAGCCGATATCCACCAGCTTTGAGCGGGAGCCCAAACCGGCCCATTGCAGATAGCGCAACTGCTCCCTGCCCCCGGCTTCAAAATTCTTCACCGGGATACCGAAGAATTTGTCTTTGGCCAGGGCTTCGAATTTTTCCTGCACTGTCATGGGATTCCACACCCGGTGCCCCGCCCGAGTCTCATCCTTTGAGCGGCAACATCTTGACGCCCACTCACGATAACTATCCCGAGCGGAAATTTCGACATGAAAATCAGCCACGAGTTTCTGACTAACATTCCTGAGCCTGCCAGCCTGGCCCATGAAAACGCCTCCAACCCGGCGTCATTGCCGATTCAGTCCGATCCGCAGGCCGCCCCCAATGCCACGACGGGCCCAACCATCGTCGACCGCGTCCTTGACCCCTTCCCCGGAGCCGCGCCGGGCATTTCTGATGCAGCCGACCGGGCGCACAGCGCCGTTGACAGTCTTAGCGACATGACCGATCTGGACACCCTCAGGCTCCAGCAACTCATGGACAACAGAAACAGATTCGAGGAGGCGCTATCGAATATCGAGAAAAAGCAGGATGATACTGCCAGCCAGATTCTTAAGAACCTGAAAGGGTAAGAATTCCCTTCCTGGCCGCAACCAACCCCGCCCCGCAGTCTTGAGCTCGCTACGGCCCCGGATAACACACCCAGCTCAGCCCGCTCAATCTGCCCTGCCACGACCCGACGTCCGCAAACCCAGCTGCCCTTCTGTTCTACAATTCCAGCGCCCATGTCGAGCGTCGCATTGCACCACTCCGAAGAAGGACACCCGGCACCGTCGACCGGTTCTTTTTACCGCCCTGAGCTGGATTGCCTTCGTTTCTTCGCCTTCTTCGGAGTTTTCATCTTTCACACCTTCCCGTTCGACCCGGGGTATTACTCCGCTCGCCACATTCCGTTGGCCGGCCTCATTGCCAGCGTCTCCACCGCCGGAAGCTTCGGCGTCGACTTGTTTTTTCTGCTGAGCGCCTTCCTCATTACCGAATTGCTGCTGCGGGAAAAAGCCCGCTACGGACGCATTCATCTGAAAGCGTTTTATATTCGCCGAATTCTCCGCATCTGGCCTTTATATTTCTTTGCCATCATCATTGCGATCTTGCTCGCAAGAATCGATCCGCGACAACACTTTTCCATACGATACGTCTTCGCCTTTGTGTTTTTGGTTGGCAACTGGCTCACGACCGTTGCGGGATTCCCCGGATCGGTGATGAATCCGCTCTGGAGCGTCACGCTCGAGGAGCAGTTTTACCTGGCGTGGCCTGCCGTTCTGTCGCACCTTCGTCCTCGCAAGGTGCTGCTGGTGAGTGCAGCACTCCTGATCGTGAGTCAAATCGCACGGCTGGCGATTCTGAAGTATGCCCGCCATCCCGAGATCGCGCTCGCCACTAACACCCTCGCCCGGCTCGATCCTCTCGCCGTGGGAGCAGCGACCGCTATCTTTTTTCACAGCCGAAGAGTTCAGGAAAAGCTACAGGCATCAATAGCACGCCGGCTGGCGCTGGCCGCAGCCGGCGCCATCATCTGGGTGACGGCAGGACATTTCTACTCGTTGACTCGGGTCTTCGCGGTCTTTGGTTTTCCCGCCATCGCCGCCGGGGCATGGTTGATCTTCATCTCCGTCTTTCAATCAGGCTTGGCGCCGCTTTGGTTGCGCTACCTGGGAAAAATATCGTATGGCTTGTACGTCTTTCACAGTCTGTGCCTCTACCTGGCCGCCCGTTTACTCGGGGGATATCCCCGAAGCGCCGTCCAATTTGCTGTTTTCTGGTTTCTCGGTCTGGGGCTCACCGTCGCGCTGGCGGCGCTCTCATACAAATTTCTGGAATCGCCGTTCCTGCGCTTGAAAGAACGTTTTACCTATATAACAACTCGTCCGGTGTAGGTCGCAACGAGCGCAACAACAGAATTAGCTGCCGTAAAAAATCCAACCGGGGCTTTCATGCTCAACCGAGTATTTCGCTACGCCAGACGCAAGTTCCAGACCTGGCGCATCACCCGTGAATTGGCCCGCGAGAGTGGATACTCTTACACCAGCGACTACATCTCCAAAAACCTCGACAACTGGACGCGTCTGCTCGAAGAATATCGCGGCCAGCCGAATATCCAGATGCTGGAGATCGGCAGCTATGAAGGACGCTCCGCAGTCTGGTTTCTGCAGAACATACTCACCCATCCCACTGCCGGCATGATTTGCATCGATTTTTTCACTCGCTTGTCGCTGAGCATGCGTTTCGATCACAACATTCGTCACTCGGGGGCCGCCGGCAAAGTTACAAAACTGAAGGGACACTCCGACGCCATCCTGATCACGCTGTCGCTCGACCATTTTGACATCATCTATGTCGACGGATCGCATGAGGCCGCAACCGTGCTCATGGACGCCATACTTTGCTGGTACAGGCTTAAGCCGGGAGGAGTGATGATCTTCGATGACTATCTGTTGGACAAGGAGAAAGCCCTCAGCGACCGCCCCCAAATGGCAATCGATCTTTTTCTCAAAACTTTCGAAGGCAGCTACGATCTACTGCTGAAGGACTACCAGGTGGCCATTCGCAAAACACTGCATCAGACGCAGTCAGGGTCGGGACCTGCGCTTCATACGGGTCTGCATTACCGCTAAACTCAGTTGGAAGTCGGTGTCGCCGTCGGCGGCGGTTCGATCGCTGCTTTGGGTTCGTTGCGTTTCTCCGCCGAATCCACCGCGAACAGCATAAAGTGGTCGAAGCTGTGACGCCGGAAATAGCGCCGGTTTCGGAAATTAAAATACAGCTCGGCGCTGTGCGGCAGCCAAAGATCCTCATTCTTCTTTTTGAATTTAACCGGTCCGTAGTCAACAATCTGATGCTCGCTCAGTAGGTGGATTTCCGGCGCCGGGCTTACTAGCTCCGATTCCATGCGAACAATCTGAAAACTGTCCGCCTTGATCCAGGCGCGCCCTTTCAGGGCCACCGGATAAACACTGCCGTTCACCACATAACTATGAAAGCGGTTGGGCCGGTCTTTGCGCTGCTGGAAATGGACCAGCCATGTGGCCTGTCCATGCCAGTCTCCGAGACCTTCGCAAGTCAGTTGAAAGTTGTCCCGCATGGACGGATGGAAGACCAGTGCCAGCGATATGAATCCATTGCTGGCAATATGATCCGGCAAATCGGCCAGTCCCGAGCGTTCGCTGCGATATTCACTTACCTCCAGGAAGCCCGGCTTCGTCTCCGCAATTGCCACGACATAATTGAAGGTGCGGGTTTCCCGGGTAGCGGGAAATCCGGTAACGTCCAGCCGTTCGTGCAGCAAACTTTCGATCGCGGCGAAACGCGACACGTCGTCGGCCAGTTCCTTCACCCGCTGGCCCGCCATCTCAACCACTCTGTCCGTTGGACAAGACACTCCTGCCGCCACGGCAGGCCTGGAATCATCAATACCCGGTGGTTCCCCGCTCATCCCGGAAAATCGCGGCTGCGCCAGCGCCAGGCCCGGATCCGGACCAATCATGATTGCCCTGGGTCGGGCCGTCGATCCCGAATCCTTTGCCGGCGTCGCGGCCGGTCGCGAAATCTCCGCCATAAGGATGCGGACCTGGGGAGCGATCGGGCTGTCTGGTGCTTGTTCCAGAAATGTCTTAAGCGCTTTCGTAGCTTCTTCGTCGCGACCAAGATTGGCCAGCGCCTCGCCCAGCACCAGTTGTGCCGATCCACTCGTCAGCTTATTGCGCTCGATGGCGGCCTGCGCCTGCTCCCGCGCCTTCTCGAATTCACGCTGCTTCAGATAAGTCTCGGCCAGCAGATCGTGCGCCATCCACTCCTGAGGATCGGCCGCACTGGCCTTCTCCGCTACAGTTTGCGCGGTCTTGTAATCGTTCTGCTGGAGTGCAATTCGCCCCAACAGAATCAACGCCTGCGTGTTTCCGGGATCGAGACTGGAAGCGGTTTGAAGATATGTCTTGGCCTCATCCATGTGCTTCTGCTGAAACGCCAGATAGCCGGACAAGAAACAGACGTCCGCATTGTTCGGAGCCTCCTTGCGGGCCTCATCCAATTGCTTTTGCGCCACGTTGTAATTTCCCGACTTCAGTGCTGCCACCCCTCGCAGCAATGCCTTGCGAGCCTTCTTCGGCAGTTGATCAACATGTCGCGCGCCAATATCGACGCTGGAAGGATCACGATCGAGTACGACTTCCACCCGGTACGCGCCAAAGACAGACTGAACCTTGAAAGGCTGATGCGAAGTCAGATATCCCACGGCACTTATTTCGAGATCGTATTGCGCCACCGACAAGTCGCCAAAAGAAGCTTCGCTTTGATCGTTCGTGGTTTGCCACAGCGTATCTCCAGTCGCGACATTTCGGATCTTCACCACCGACTGCCGGTCCAGTGGACTCTTGTTTGCCCCTTTTATAGTCAGGAGAAGCGTCGAACCCTGCGTCTGATAAGTGGGTGTCTGACTTGTGTTGGAGCCCGCTGCGCCGAAGGGATCGCGGATCTGCTGGGCCAGCGCACTGGTAGTGAGGAGAACCAACCACACACCCAAGGATCGAATCCGACTCTTGCTTTTGCTTGGGAGCGTCAATACGGAGAAAGCCTTGCAGTTTTCCATTACAGCCAAGCCAGCATGAAAACCTCGTTCAACCTGCTTCGATGACCACGAGGAACAATCAGGAAGTGACCATGAACACCGACATTGTACATCCCACCGCAAATTTCTCCTTTATCAGGAAATCGCGATCCGAAGACAGAGTTCCACCTCGGTCGCCCTACTACCAGTGCATGATGAAAACTTTTGCGCACTGCTGTCACCGGGACTAACCGTCTCGTCTGCAACACCTTTCCTGGTAACCAGTTACCAGATTACCCGTCTGGCAGTCGAACTGCCCTATCCGGGACAGGCATGCACGTATGCCGGGGAGAGTCCCTTGTTCGCGCAGAAGTTCCTGGTTGCATTCGAGAACAGTCAAGGCCTGGTCTACGCCCCCGTTTTGGGTTGGGACCAAGCCTATCTTCTATGGACGTTTCGAAATTTCCGCAGCCTCCCCCAAAACGTTCTTAACCCACGTCAACACCAATTAATGGCCGCGCTGTACCGCAGCGCCTCCGGGCAATCCTTACGCGGACTGAGCGACGCCTTTGTAGTCGGCCGAATCGAAGACTTCGATCCCGCCCGATTTGCACATTTCTCCACTTCCAGGAAAGACAGAACGCCAGCCTCCAGCCCTCCCCACGTAAAACCGGCAGGCGTTGCTGTCCTGGATCGCGATCAGCGCTCCCATGCTCCATTTACCCTCGGTCGAATGACTCTGAAAATCGGGGCAGGAGCGCTGGTCGCCGTCATTTCCATTCTGGCCTGGCATCAATTGGGGGCCCAACCGCTCTCCCGTTCGGCAGGGACGGACTCTCCTCCTGCTATCGTCGCCGCAGCCGCTCCAGTGCTTGAAGAATCCAGCTTGATGATCCGGCAGCCTGTGGTGCCGCCGCCCGTGGCCGTGGTTATCGCGAAGACGAACCCGCTTCCGCTCAGCCCCGCTCCCACGAAATCGGCGCCACGCATCGCAGTGAAACCAGCTGCCAAGGCTCAACCATCTGAAGTCGCAGCGCTTGCCGCATCGAGTGATCAACCTCTGATGCAAATCTCGGGACGTCCTCGAAGACTGATCTACCCGATCTGTCCCGAGACCGGCTCGCGCGGCAAAGTTTCTCTTCAGGCAGTGGTCGAAACCGATGGCAAAGTCAGCCGGGTCAGAGTCCTGGCGGGAGATCGCATACTGGCCCGAGCCGCTGTGGAAGCCGTACGGCAGTGGCGCTACGAACCATTTTCCGACGCGACCGCAAACCTGGAGCGCGAAACCACTATCACCGTCTCTTTTATTTCGAATGAAGTCGTAGCCGTCAGCTTCCCCGAATCCGCCCCCCTTTCCCGCTAGCCTCCGCTGAACTGAGAACAGAGGACCGAGAACCGAGAACTAGAAACGAGAATTTAGAAATTAGAAACCAGAAACGAGAATCAAGTCCTCTCGCAAACCAGCCAGACGTGACAACTCTTATGCATCCGTCCCGGTTCGAAACCGGCCATGATGCTCCGCGTCACCCTGAATCCGTTCCGCAGCAGAACCTGCTCCCACTCCGCCACCGTCTTGAACGCGAACGGCATGTTCATCTCCGGGATTCCCTGCGCGACCGCGTTGGAAAAGAAATCAACCAACGCCAGCACCTGCTGCTGTTTTTCTAAAGCCATTCCCAGGAAGCCTCTGAGCAGCGCCTGCGTCCGCAGGCATTCCGCCAGTCCTTCCCCATGTTCCGGCCAGCCGTAGATGTCTTCCTTGATCAACGCGTAGCGGGCGATTTTGCTCAACCGCTGGATCACACTGGGCAAGTCATTCGGATCGACGTGATGAAGCACAGCCAGCACCAACGCCACATCCACGCTGTCATTGGGATAACCAATGTCTGTCGCCGACGACATCTGCACAAACGGCAACTGCCGCGCATCCTCGTAGCGGTAATCCAGCACGTCGGTGGTAAAAACTTCGTATCCACCCTTCGCCAACCGGGCGTCCAGATATCCGCTGCCGCAGCCATAATCCAGCACGCTCTTTCCCGGCAGCAGTTTCTGCAAAGTCTGGAAGTCGCTCTCCGGCTTGATTTGCGTTTTATACAGGTGATAAATCCGGTTGAACCAGAATGAAGAATCCGATTTCCGGAACGGATCATTGAGCAGCGCGGAAGTTACTTCAACCAGCCTCGCCGTATCAATTCCGTCGCCCTGACTGCGCGATAGCCGATCGAACGACTGATCCACCATTCCGCAAACTTCGTCGCTGAACTCGCCAAAGAATTCCCGATACCCCGCCTTGACCGATGCCTTAACAAAGTTCACGACGTCGCCGTTTCGCAGCGTGCCGGCAACAGTTCGCAGGGCCAGTTCTTGTTTCATGCGGAGGGGCTCATCCTGTAATCGCGGGACGGTTGCACAGGTTCAGAATCACGACGCTTACTTCTTGATCAGATTCGTATGGCTGGCCACACACTGCCACTTGCTATCCAGGTAGAGCCAGGTATCGGTGAAGCGCCCGTAGTGTTCGAAGGGCTGACGCTTGTATGTTCCCTTGGAGTGGTAGGTCCCCACCACAATCGCCGCATTCAGATACGAAATTACTCTCACGCCCTCGTTGGCAACCAGGCTGGCACGGTAGTCCGGATCTTTCAGATCTTTCAGAAAGTCCGCTTTGTTCATCACCGTGCCGTCGTAGTCGGTGTAAATAAAACCGTCCGACACCAGGTTGTTCACGGCCTTTGCGTCATGATGCACCTGCGCCTGGTTCCACGCATTCTCCAGCGCAATCAATTTAGATTGCTCAGCCGTAGCACTGTTCTGCGGAGCCCAAGCCAGCAGAAAACCGCTCAGCAAAACGCAACCGAATATGAGACTGACCTTTGCCATGCCACCCCCTCTTTGCCAAGGAGAGTTGCGAAAGAATCCCTGACCAAGCTATGTTGCCATGAGAAATCTCCCGCTCCCATCGGTCAAGTGGCTCGCCTTGCACACTTGCGCTTCGATTTTACCGGGCCGCGACGCCATTTCAAGGCTCTGTCAACCTGAGCGGAGTGGCTGCTTCGCTTCGCGAAGCAGCCACGCAGTCGAAGGGCCCCTATCAGCGGTGCGGACGTTGCCATGTTCGGAATTACAGTGAACGCAGAAATCCCAATACCGCGAGCGATATCAGCCGGTAGGGGTCTTCATCGAGGATCGACCGCAAGCGGACGATCCTGCTCGCTCAGGATGACAATGCGCGTGACTTCCCGAAGAGACTGTTTCCCGCGAAAACAAAGCCTACTGCACATTCAGCGTAAACGTAACCGTATGCGTGACACTCCCACCCGTGGCAGTCACCGTCACCGTCGAACTTCCCAGCTTGTGTGCCAGGATCACGAGTTCCGCCGCTACCACCGCCACTGCTTCCTCCGCCACCACAACCGCCAATTGCGATCAGCAGCGCAAAGACAAACACGGAAAGCAACCTGCCGAACCTCCGCCGCTTCGATCCTCCGCCCAGCAGAAAGAACCCCGCCACCGTCACGCTCAGAGTTGCGCCCCACCATCCTGGACCATCGAGCTTCGCGCTGTGAGCGGCAGTCGTCGTCACCTTAACTGTCGTGGATCCACTTCCTGTAACCATCGCGGGACTAAAACTGCACGTAGTCTCGCGCGGCAAACCCGAACAGGATGCCGCTGTAAAGTTGATTGTGCTGTTGTATCCCGACTGCCCGGTAATAGTGAGCGCCACAGTCCCGCTGCCACCCGGAGCAGCGATCGTCATCCGTAGGCGCGGCCGCCGCCAGTGCAAAATCGGACTGGACGC
Organism: Terriglobia bacterium; assembly: GCA_963795245.1. Classification (GTDB taxonomy): domain Bacteria; phylum Acidobacteriota; class Terriglobia; order Terriglobales; family Acidobacteriaceae; genus JAIQFF01. Next base: position 1,422,220 of record CAWCHA010000005.1, read on the forward strand.
TTACCACCGTCGCCGAAGCAGCAGACCCCGTGTAATTTACGTCTCCACTATATTGCGCTGTGATGCTGTTCTGCCCGACTGGCAGAACAAAAGCGCCGCTCGCGCTGGCTTGTGAAGTACGGAAGAGTCCGGTCTGAATATTCCCCATTCCGTCGGTCCCGCTCACTGGAATCGGGTTGCCCGTGTTCAGTGGCGATCCGCTAGACAGAAATATCATCGTCCCGCCCGGAGCCAGGCCGCCGCTGTTCGTGTTCACAGTCGCCGTCAGCGTGACCGGACTGCCCAGCGCCGCGCTGTTACTGCTCGCCACCACCGCATTGCTCGTCGCTGCCTTTGTCACCGTGATGCTCACTGCGGACGACGCGCTGGAACCAAATCCGGGATCTCCACCATAACTCGCCACGATGGAATGCTGGCCCACCTGAATTGTGAACAGTCCCTGCGACGTAGCCGCCGTAGCCTCGCTATTTAAAGGATACGAATTGCCCGTCAGGTTCGCCGAGTTCTCGGTGAATACCACACTCCCTGTAGGCGTGCCGTTGCCCGACTGTCCCACAACATCGGCCCGCAGATATGCCGGAATCCCGTAGGCCTGACTCACCAGGGGAATCAGATTGCCTCCGGTGTCGAAACCAAGTACGGCCAGCGCGGTAGTGCTGCCTTCCGCTGCGACCGTGATCGGCAGGGCCGCAGAATCACTCGGAGCAAACGTCGCGTCGCCGGAGTAGTGGGCTCTGATGTTGTAAGTGCCGCCGGGCAAACCTGTGGATGTACCCGCGGCAGCGCCTCCGCTGAGCGTATAGAACACTTCGCTCGGCCGCGAACTCGGCAAGTCGGTGAGCAGCGACACGTCTCCGGTCGGGGTTCCGCTGCCGCTCCCGGGAGCCACCGTGATGCTCACATTCGCGGCGGCGCCGTGAGTGAATGTCGCCGGCGTTAGAGCGAGGGTAGCGGTAGTCGGCCGGAACGTAACCGAACTCCACGCGTTCACCAGGTTTGCGACGTTGATCGAACCCAGACCCGTCGCCAGGTCATATCCCACTGCGCTTTGATATTTCGCCGCGACCGTTCCATATCCTGTTTCCCCAGGGACGGCATTATTGCCCACCGTGATGTCGTTGAACACGCAGCCTGCGCCAGGCAGGGCCGTGGCCTTCGATCCGTTACATTGGGCAAGCGTTTCAGCCGCCGCCAGGCGATACAGAACATAGTTCGCCTGTCCTTGCCGCGAACCGGTCTGCTGGTTCACTAACGCGATCATTCCCGCGAACGAAGGTGCCGATGCGGAGGTCCCCGAAATTCCCAAAGCATTGCCCGACTGGCACGAACCTTCGAAGCATAAAATGTAGGGATCGTGAGAGGCCGCGGAAAGCGATATATCGGGAATGTCGCGATGGCCGTCGTTCGGAATTCCCGTCACTCCCGACTGCCACGAAGGCTTGCTGAAAAAGGTGCTGGCTCCGCCGCCGCCCGAAGCCAGTGCAGCCGCACCGCTCGCGCACTGTGTGGTGCAAGTTTCATTCCACACATTCTCCGGGATGTACGATTTCACCGAAGCAAGGGTAATGGGGTCATTGGTCGGATCCCAATACGTGCGGTCGTGACCATTCTCGTTGAATTGCGTTCCGCCGGCAGCGATCGTAAACGACGTGGCCGCCTGCAAGCTGACCGAGATCGGACCCTGCGCAATGCTTTCGGCCAGATTGTCGCAACCCGCCGCACCGGTATCGCCCGTGGCCACTACATAGGTGATGCCCTGAGCTGCCGCCTCTTCCGCCAGCACCGAGAATCCCGCCGCTTCGGTACTGGTGAAGGCTGCTTCGCAGCCGCCAAAACTTTGCGTCATCACGTCACCGACATTGTTGTCGATGATGTAGAGTTCCGACAGCACAACACCGTCGGTTGTATCCGTTCCCGCCGACAGCACAAATTTCACCGCTGCGCCGCGCGCCACCGCTCCCGACCAGGTCGCATCCAGCAGCGCTTCCGCTTCTTCCCCACCTCCGAGGTTGCCGGGATCCGCTCCGTCGAAGATGACTTCCGGAGGACTGGAAGGCAGCGCAAACAGCTGCTGAAAATCAACTACATCCTGTATCAGAAAATTAGAACGCCCCACCACCGCAATGGTCACGCCGCTGCCATCAATTCCCGCCTGGTAGACCGGATTGATGTTGTAGATCAGTGAATAATCGCCCGGCGCCAGCACATGCGAGCCATCTCCGGCGTTCACTTCAGGCGGCAACCCGGCGCGGCGATTAATGGCAAAGCGCTCGCCGGAAAACCGACTCAGCGGCTTCAGATAAAAATTGTGCAGCGAATGCACACCCGCCACCACCGCAGCCAGCGCCGCCGGAATCTCCGGATCGTTGGCATTGGCCAGGTGCGCCTCCCCCTTCACCACGTACTTGTGAATCGACGTGTGCAACGTCTTCCGAACCTGAGCCGCGGTTCCAGAGAACTCAACCATCATTCGTCCCTTGCTTACTCGCGACACTTGCAATCCATGCGATTGCAGCCATGTGGTAACAGCTTGAACATCCGAGTCGGCGGGACCGAACTGTTGTCCGAACTGCTCCGGCGTCAACCATTTGTGATATGCGGGAGAAAATTTGTCCTGCTGGTCATCGAGCAGCTTCGACAGGGCACGCTGTTGTTCCGGGCTGCGCTTGAGAACCAGCAGCATGCGTTCCATCGGCAGGCTGGAAGGCGCGGCCCCCGCGTCATACAGGGAGCGAGCCATGGGATGGACATTCCCTTTTAGAACCACCCTGCGGCTGTCATCCACCGGCTCATTGACCAGAGGATGTACGTATTTCACTTGCGCCGAAGCAGGATTTGGAAGGACGAGGGAAACTACCGGCAAAAAACAAAGACAAATACAAAAACAGACGGGTCGCATGCACTTCTCCCAAGCTTGTGGCCGCAAATCATAAACCAGGTCACGGAAAAGTAAAGTGCCTCATTTGAGCCAAATTCAGAAGGCCGGATGTAGAAATAAAACGTGGGCGCGGGCGTCCCGCCCGTGCAGAGACCGCCAAGGCCGGCAAGACCGCCAAGAGCGGCGGTCGGTTAGAAGATCTCAGTCAGCAGGGGAAAACCAAACCGGAAAAGGAAGATCTGGAATCCAGTGCCTTAGGTTTATAGCTCGAAGAGAAACCGGCCGGAAGGGACGAATGCATGACCCAAAAAAATATTCCACAAATAAGAAGCGCCCCAAAACTCTCGCGAGTCCTGGGACGCCCGAACAGCCCTCCCCCGAGTCTGCTCACCAAGAACGATAAAACCGCCCCCCAAAACTGTAAATTCCACCTTCGTGCCAATCCTGTAGCACGAAAAGGCCATGCGCCTTTAAGCGGGGGCAACAAGCCAATAGCCCACTGAATCAGGACACAGGCCAGCCCAGAGCCGGAAGCCGGTAGCAACAAACTAAGAGCTAAGAGTCAAAAGCTAAAAGCCCGAAGCTATCCCTGTTACTCCCGTAATCTGCCCAAAAGTGATTGGCGTTGACCCTACCCGCCCTATTCCTTACATTCGCCACAGGGGGACGCAATGAAGGATATTCACGAGGTATTACGCCGTAAGCAGGCCAAGTACGCCCAACTGAGCAAACAGATTGAACTTTTGCAACAGGCGGCCGAAAAACTGCGCGAAGTCGCCCCTCTGCTCGCCGAGAATGACGAGGAGGAAACCGCGGTACTGGCCGAAGTAGAAGACCAGAACAGCCTGGCAGCCGGGGCTGGAGCATCGTCAGGCTCCTCCATTTCCGCTCCCAAGCCGGCGCCACGCGCACCGCGCTGGCCCTGATCCGCGGCATTTTAAGTCAGAAACGTTAGACCCGCTTATGACATTTCAGTCGCTTCTGGTTTCGAAAGACGATCAGGCCTCGGACGTGCTCACGCCCGTCCTCGCCGGTTTCGGCCTGGGCGTGCAGTGTTGCGGTTATCCCGACGCACTCTGCCGCCTGACCGAACAGAAGTTTGACGCCGTCATCGTCGACTACGACGATCCTCATAGCGCGGCTCTGGTCCTGCAAAATGCTTGCCAGCCCTCCGCCGGCCATAACCCGGTCACCGTTGCCCTGCTCGGAGACAAAACCAGGGTACGCAACGTCTTTGGCGCCGGCGCAAATTTCGTTCTGTACAAGCCCATTACCCAGCAACAGGCGGAAGCCAGTCTGCGCGCCGCCACGGCTTTGATGAAGCGCGAACGCCGCCGTTCTTTCCGCGTCCCCGTGCAACTTCCAGTAAAACTGCGGCTGGAAAACGGCCCAGAGATGGAAGGCATTCTGCTAGACCTGAGCGAAGACGGTCTGGACGTCCTGGCAGCAACGCCTTTGTGCCCAGCCGCCATCATCAACGCACGATTCTCATTGCCCGATCAGATCGCTGAACTTGATCTCCGCGGCGAAGTGGCCTGGGCAAACCCCAACGGCGAATCCGGGGTTCGCTACATCGATGTTCCGGACAGTATTCGGCAGACCCTCAAGACCTGGGTCGTCGCCAACGCCGCAGAATTTCTTCCCGAAGATGCCGAACCGGTTTCCGAATGCAAGCTGACCGACCTCAGCCTGGGTGGTTGCTACGTCGAAACCCAGTCTCCGTTTCCAGAACGCTCCGGCATTATCCTGAGCCTGAAAGCCGAAGACCTGGAAGTCCATGCCGAAGGCATGGTGCGCGTCATGCACCCGGAACATGGCATGGGTATTGAATTTGCTTCAGGCACCCAGGAACAACGTGAGCAAGTCGGCTCCTTCATCGGCTTCCTCACCAGCCGTCCCGGAACTCAGCCCCAACTCTTGATCACACCCCGCGCTCTGGCCGCGTCCAACGAAGAAGACTACCGCCACTCCAAAACATCCGACGAACCGGAAGACTTACTGCTCGGCCTGCTGAACCGTGCCGACTCGTTGAATCAGGAACAATTCCTGAACGAACTACGCCAGCAGCGCAACTCCGAAGAAGTTCCCACATCATAGTGACCGAAGACCCTCTAAAAAGATCTGTCATCCCGAGCTCCGCGCCGCGCCCAGCGCGGTAAGCACAAGTCGAGGGACCTTGTGTTCCCCGCCGCGTCATCAAAAATAAAAAGGTCCGCACGCATCTCGCATGCAGACCTCGCAGCCCTCTCGGGCTTTGCTCCACCCTGTAACAGAACTCTACCGCGCACGCTCCCAAAAAATATTTCGATCCAATGAATTTGTTGTAAAGAATTGAGCGGTTTGCCCATTCGCCCGGATTAAGCAACAATCAGTTCCGTGCCGCCGACCCGCCCGGAAAAAATTCGACCGGAGAGCCCATTATTCGGCTCACCTCTGCTGACCATCGCGCTCGCGGCATTTTCCGTCTTCGTTCCAACCTTCTTCCTTGGAATCCCCTCCGGCCACGACTTCGAATTCCACATGAACTCCTGGATGGAAGTGCTGAGCCAATGGAGGCTTGGCATCCTGTACCCGCGCTGGGCTGGGCTGGCCCACTTCGGATACGGCGAGGCCCGCTTCATCTTCTATCCTCCCGCCTCGTGGTTGTTAGGCGCGGCCCTGGGAGCGTTCCTGCCCTGGAAAATTGTCCCCTTTGTTTATCAATGGATTGCCCTGGCTCTTTCCGGTTGCTCCATGTTCTTTCTGGCCCGCCGTTACCTGCCGCGACGGGATGCCATCTTCGCCGCCGCCCTCTACGCCGCCAATCCTTATTACATTGTGATCGTCTATTGGCGCAGCGCTTTGGCCGAGTTGCTGGCCGGCGCGGTTCTGCCGCTGCTCCTGCTCGTCGTCCTGCGTTCAGAAAAGAATTACAGGAAAACCATTCTCCCCCTGGCCCTGATCGTGACCGCCGCCTGGCTGACGAACGTCCCGTCCGCAGTGATGCTGACTTACTCACTGGCCTTGATGCTGGCCGTCGCCGCCATTCTCCGTCGCTCGGTTCGACCTCTCCTACTGGGCGCTGCGGCCTTTGCCATCGCCCTGGCGCTGGCCGCGTTCTACATCGTGCCCGTCCTGTACGAACAGAGGTGGGTGGAGATTGCGCAAGTGTTGTCCCCCGGTCTCCGTCCCCAGGACAACTTCATCTTCACTTCGCTGCACGATCCCGATCACGACAGCTTCAATCTATTGATCTCTTTGCTCTCCACAGCTGAGCTGATCCTTCTGGCAATCTTCGGTTGGATGTCTCGCCCCTGGCGCACCCGCGCCCGTGAACTCTGGTGGATGCTTGTGGTCTGGTCCGCGGCATGCGTATTTCTCTTATCCTTTCTTAGCCTTCTTCTTTATCGTTATTTCCCCGAACTGCGGTACGTGCAGCTCCCGTTACGCTGGCTGCTCTGCCTGAATGTGGGATTCGCTCTGCTTACGACCTTGGCCACGAAACGATGGTGGACCCGTGCCCTCGCTTGCGTGGCCATGCTCGCCGTCCTGATATTCGTATGGCACCACGTCCAGGCCCCTTGGTGGGATACCGCAGCCGATGTCGCCGAGATGCTGGACAATCAACAAACCGGCGCAGGCTACGACGGCATCGACGAGTATGTCCCCAATGGAGTCGACGTTTACGAAATCAAGAAGGACGCGCGTCGCGTGATTTTCGACGGGCCGGGCGGCGCCCGCATTCGCATCTCCCGCTGGGAGCCGGAATCCAAAGAATTCAGCGCGACCTTGAGCCATCCCGGAAAGCTGGTGCTGAAACTGTTCACTTATCCCGCCTGGAAGGTTGAAGTGAACGGGCATCCGGTACAGGCCGAAGCACGCCCGCTTACCGCCCAGATCGTAATCCCGGTAGAAGCCGGGGAAAATCAGGTGCAAATTTTTTTTGCACGCACGCGCGACCGCAAAATTGGCGAATATATTTCGCTGGCGACGATTATCCTTATACTGAGCTGGTTGATTTTTGATCGGCGCGCGCGCCACACTTCGCAATAACTAATGATGATGCGCATCCTGATCGCCACATCGAACCCTGGCAAGCTGCGCGACTTTGCCGGAGCTGCCGCCCCGTTGGGAATCGCAATCGAATCCCTCCCTAACTTCGAGTCCATCCCCATCGCAGTCGAGGATGGCGCCACCTTCGAAGCCAATGCCCGCAAGAAAGCCGAATACTACAGCGCATATTCCCCTGGAGAAATCGTTCTCGCCGACGACTCCGGCCTCGAAGTCGATAGCCTGGGCGGCGCTCCCGGCGTGCACTCCGCCCGCTACGCAGCCGACCAGCCTCACCTGGTAGGAAACAACACCGACGACCAGGCCAACAACGCGCGCCTGGTCCGCGAGCTAAGAAAGATTCCGCCGCAAAACCGCACCGGCCGTTTCATTTGCGTGATCGCCGCCGCCCGTGATGGGCACACACTGAACACATTCCGCGGCCAGGCCGAAGGCCTGCTCCTCGATTCCCCACGCGGCTCTCACGGATTCGGATACGATCCGTTCTTCTATTTTCCATCCACCCAAAAAACCTTCGCCGAACTGACTCCCGAAGAAAAGGCCCAGTACAGTCACCGAGGTGCAGCCTTCCGCCAATTCCTGGACTGGTTTCGAACACTGGGAACCTGATTGAGAACACCGGGGCTGACTGAGAACACCGGGCCTGACTGAGAAAGAACCGAGAACTGTTTGTGAAAATTAAACCCGCCTCTAACGTCGTCTGAAAGAGGCTCTCCGCTTCTGACGTCATCCCGAGAGACTTTAGTCTCGAAGGACCTGGCGCGTACTGCCACAGACGGCCCGCAACGGTGTATCCCGCCCAAGCCAGATGCTCGCAAGCTCAGGATGACCCCATTCATCAAGGTGGACATCGAAGGTGAACAAGCAAACTGACACCGCTACCCGGGAACTTGTGTTCTTGACTCCGCCCTCCCACAACGGGATAATAAAAGGTTCGGTAGTCATCTCTGACATCACAAGAGGCCCAGTGGCGACACCCGCCAGTACCGCAACTCCCGCAAGCATTCAGGCCGGAGTTCCTCCTCTGCGCGCCGGTCAGGGACATTCGTTCCTGCTCCGCAAGCTTCATTCTTTAAGCGGCATCATTCCGGTCGGCGCGTTTCTGGTCGAGCACTTCGTCTCCAACGCATTCGCCACCCGCGGCCCCGCCGCCTATACCAAGCAGGTAGAACTGCTTTCCAGTTTCCCGTTCGTTTTTTATCTCGAGCTGTTCGGCATCTGGCTGCCAATCCTTTATCACGCGCTCTACGGCTTCTACATTTGGTTCCGCGGTGAAAGCAATGTCAGCGACTATCCCTGGACCGGCAACTGGATGTTCAACCTCCAGCGCTGGACCGGTGCCATCGCCTTTTGCTATATCGTGTGGCACACTTGGCATCTGCGTTTCAGCGGCGTTCACATCCTGGCCCATCCCGACGCTGCGTTCGGCAAAGTACAACTGGAGTTCCAGCACGTCTGGGCCATTGCGTTTTACGCCGTGGGAATTTTCGCGGCCTCCTGGCACTTCGCGTATGGACTCTGGCTGTTCGCCGCCAAATGGGGCATCACCACCGGCGACGCCGCCCGCCGTAAGTTCGGCTACGTCTGCTTCGCCATCGGATTGCTCTTTATTACGGTGGGAGCGCTGACCATGGCTTCATTCTTGCGAACACCGTTGCAGCCGATTGGTCCGGATAGCGGTGCCCACGATTCCTATGCGGGAGCAAAATCCGGTCTTCAGAAGGTCAGACCGGATTAAATTTTGACCCGGGAGTTCACAGCGAACCCGCAAGTTTTTCCTCTGTGTCCTCCGTGTCCTCTGTGGTTAAAACGATATTGGGTTAGACAGGACATTCAATCGCAATGGCATCAAATCCGAAAATCATAGTAGTCGGCGGCGGCCTCGCCGGACTCGCCGCCGTCATCAAAATCGCCGAGATGGGCGGAAGCGTTGACCTGTTCTCCATTGTGCCCGTAAAGCGATCGCACTCGGTTTGCGCTCAGGGCGGTATCAACGCCGCAAAAAACCTCAAGGGCGAAGGCGATTCCACCTGGCAGCATTTTGACGACACCGTCTACGGCGGCGACTTCCTCGCCAACCAGCCGCCGGTGAAGGCCATGTGCGAAGCCGCCCCCGGCATTATCGATCTGCTTGACCGCATGGGCGTGCCTTTCAATCGCACTCCCGAAGGATTGCTCGACTTCCGCCGCTTCGGCGGCACCCTGTTCAACCGCACCGCCTTCGCCGGAGCCACCACGGGCCAACAACTTCTTTACGCCCTCGACGAACAGGTCCGGCGCTACGAATCCGAGGGCAAGGTCCGCAAGTTCGAGCATTGGGAATTTCTTTCCGCCGTGCTTGATTCCAATCAGGTCTGTCGCGGCATTTGCGCCATGGATTTGCGCTCCATGGAAGTTCGCACCTTCGCCGCCGACGCCATCATCATCGCCACCGGCGGCAACGGCGCCATCTTCGGCCGCTCGACGAACTCGGTGGTCTGCACCGGTTCAGCGCAGTCCGCTCTTTATCAGCAGGGATGCTATTACGCCAACGGCGAGTTCATTCAGGTCCATCCCACCTGCATTCCCGGTGAAGACAAGCTGCGCCTGATGTCAGAATCCGCCCGCGGAGAAGGCGGACGCGTCTGGGTCCCGAAGACTCCCGGCGACAAGCGCGATCCGCTTTCGATTCCCCAAAATGACAGGTGGTACTTTCTCGAAGAGTGGTATCCAAAATACGGGAATCTCGTGCCGCGCGATATCGCGACCCGCGCCATCCACAAAGTGGTGTACGAGCACAACCTCGGCATCGACGGCAAGCCGATGGTTTATCTCGACCTCACCCACATCGACCGCAAGATCCTCGATCGCAAACTCGAAGGCATCCTGGAAATCTACGAAAAGTTTGTCGGCGACGACCCCCGCGACACGCCCATGAAGATTTTCCCCGGCATGCACTACACCATGGGCGGCCTCTGGGTTGATTTCACTCAGGCTACAAACATCCCTGGCATTTACGCCGCGGGCGAATGCGAATACCAGTACCACGGAGCCAATCGCCTCGGCGCCAATTCCCTTGTCTCCTGCATCTTCGGCGGATTCGTCTCGGGGCCCAATGCGATGAACTATGCCCGCAACCTCAAGGCCGCGCCGAGCAACGGATTCTTCGACACCGAACGCAAGCGTCAGGAAGAAAATAACGCCACGCTGATGAAGTCAGACGGCACCGAAAACCCGTTCAGGCTGTGGCGCGAACTCGGCGACCTGATGACGAAAAACGTCACGGTAATTCGGTATAACAAGAATCTCAAAGACACTGACGCGGAACTCTGCAAGCTGCTGGAGCGCTTCCGCCACATCAACCTGAGCGATCGCACGCAGTGGGCCAACACCTCGGTCATCTTCGCTCGGCAGCTTTACAACATGCTGCAACTGGGACGCGTCATCGCCCAGGGAGCAGCCCTGCGCGATGAATCACGCGGCGCCCACTACAAACCGGATTTCCCGGAGCGCGACGACAAGAACTGGCTGAAAACAACCAAAGCAACCTTCGCCCAGAACGCAGACGAACCGAAGTTCGAATTCGAGCCGGTAGACGTGTCTTTAATAACACCGCGCCCAAGAAGATACGACGCGGTGAAATAAAACAGGTGGGGACAACCGCCCTCGGTTGTCCAGCCGAGCAAAGCTCGGCCAGGATTTAAAGCTAAAAGCTAAGGGCTAAAAGCTAAAAATGTCCGACAAAAAAACCGTCGTCTTCAAAATCAAGCGCCAGCCGAACCCCGACGTCCGACCTTTCTGGGAAGAATTCGAACTTCCCTGGCACTCCGGCATGAATGTGATCTCATCCCTGATGGAGATTGCCGCCAACCCCGTTACCCGCGCCGGCAAGGCCACAACTCCCATCACCTACGATTCCAATTGCCTCGAAGAAATCTGCGGCTCCTGCGCCATGCTGATCAACGGACGTGCCGCCATGGCCTGCTCCGCCCTGGTCGACAAGCTCGAGCAGCCCATCCGTCTCGAACCGTTTTCGAAATTCCCGGTCGTCCGCGACCTGGCCGTTGACCGCAGTGTGCTCTTCGAAAATCTGAAAGCTGTAAAAGCCTGGGTCCCGATCGACGGCAGCTACGACCTTGGCCCCGGCCCTCGCGTGAGCATGGAGGACCAGGAAGAGGCTTATCCGCTGTCAAACTGCATCTCCTGCTGCTGCTGCATGGAAGCCTGTCCCCAGTTCAACGAAGACACGGGTTTCGTCGGCGCCGCCACAATTTCTCAGGTCCGGCTATTCAACGCTCATCCCACTGGGGCCGCGCTCAAACGCGAGCGTCTGGTTGCTCTGATGGGAGACGGCGGCATTCAGGAATGTGGCTACGCCCAGAACTGCGTCGAAGTCTGCCCCAAGGACATCCCTCTGACCCGTTCCATCGCCGAAGTCGGCGGCGATGTCATGAAACAGGCCATCGGCGACCTGTTCAGAAAATGAAGAACCCTGGAAATCAGCCGCTCACCGGTAACGCCACGAAAGTGGCATGCCGGGAACTGTCACCGCGACACCGCAGTTTGTCATTTCCGAAACGCCAGAAGCCCCGTAAACAGGGCCTTTCAGCCGTAACCTGTTGCAAATTACTTACCGTGTGATTGGCATTCCGGTTGCTTCTACAAAGAACGGTTGCCACGGGCGCGCCGTTAGCGCGAGTTTAGTAACCAGAGGGTAACGCCCGGGAGGCTCTTTCGAGCCAACCCGGGCGATCAAAAAAAGCCCTTGTGTTTGTGCAGTCCCGGTTTAGAATACGCGCCTGTCTCAAGCGCCTGAGACGATGCGCCAAAAATTTAAGAGGCCACTTCGTGAAACGTAGAATTCAAAGCGCGACACTTTTGTTTTTGCTGGCCGCCCTCTGTGCGCCTGCTTTCGCGCTCCACAGCTACGTTGCGCCGCGCCGCCCTCACCGGGTTGTCCGCCGCGCTCACCTGCGCCGCCTCCGCTGGAATCCGGTATTCCGTCCTTCCCGCGAATCGCTGCTGTTGCAGAATCACGAAATCGATCGCATGGATCTGCCCCGTATTCAGGATGACGCCGAACTCGAGCAGTTGAAGGCCAGCGAAGACCTGGTTCCAATCGTCGCCGGTCAGTCGCTTCGCTTCGATCCGCGTCTGGATCCCGATCGGCGTTATTGCCGTCCCTGGACGCGCGAATTTCTCGACGATCTCAGCTCCTCTTATTACGATCGCTTTCACCAGCAGATTCAGGTCAACTCCGCCGTCCGCACCGTAAAGATCCAAAAGAAGCTTCGCCGCCACAATCGTAACGCTGCGCCGGCCGAAGGCGAGATCGCTTCGTCGCATCTCGCCGGCATCACCGTCGACATTCAGCGCCGAGGCCTGAGCCGTGACCAGATCAAATGGGTCCAGGATTACATGCGCCCCCTGAAGGAACAGGGGCTGATCGAGCCCGAAGAAGAACGCCATCAATGGGTTTTCCACGTAATGGTTTCCGGCCGCTACACCGACTGGCGCGAATCCAAGATGCTGGCCGGCGACCAACCGATTCCAGACGCCAACGAAACCGCCGAATTCCCGCAGCAATAATTCCTTTCGCCATCTCCTCAACCCTGTCATCCCGAGCGAAGTCGAGGGACCTTGTGTTTCCACGTGCTGACCCCAATCCACCCTCTCTGAAATCCAATTGAGATAGAATCAAAAGTCGCAGTCATCACAAACCACGTAGGGGCAGGTGTCTCACCTGCCCGGCCGGGCAAAGCCCGGCTCTGAGGAGCGTCCATGAAAGCATGTCTCACAATCTGTTTGCTGATATCTGCCGTGTGCTGGTCCCAAACCACGCCCGCGCCGAAGGCCGCGCCCGCCAAGAAACCAGCCGCAGCCGCCGCGGCGAGGCCGGCAACCGCCACCGCCCCAGCCCGGCCCACAGCCGTCATAGAAACCACAGCGGGCAAGCTGACCTGCACCCTGTTTCCAGACATCGCCCCCCTCGGAGTCGCCAATTTCATCGGCCTCGCCCAGGGCACGAAAGATTGGACCAATCCCATCTCTCACGCCAAAAAACACGGCGTCCCGCTGTACGACGGCACCATCTTTCACCGCGTGATTCCTGATTTCATGATTCAGGGCGGAGACCCCGCAGGCACCGGCAGCGGCGATGTCGGATTTCAATTCAAAAACGAAACGTCTCCAACCATGAAATTCGACCGGCCCGGACGCCTGGCCTACGCCAATGCCGGCCCCGGCACCAATGGCTCGCAGTTCTTCATCACCGAAGTCCCTTACGCCAGCCTGAACGGCGGATACACCCTCTTCGGCCAATGCGACGAACCCAGCATCGCCCTGGTAAAGCAAATCGCCCGCATGGGGCGCGACGCCAACGACAAGCCATATCGCCCGGTAAAGATCACCCACATCGTCATCAGCAAAGCCGGAGCGTCCGCAGCCAAACCGTCCGCGGCAACCGCGGCCAAACCAGCAGTCAGGAAGCCCGCACCCGCAACCGCACCTAAGTAGCGCCGGCGTCCCGCCGGCTGTCGCGAGGGCATCTTGCCCTCGCAATTTATAAAATTGAAAGGACCCCAATGCCCCGTAAACCCGGCACCTACGCCATCTTCGATACCAGTGAAGGCACCATCGTCGCCCGCCTCTTCGAAAAAGAAGCCCCCAAAACCGTAGCCAATTTCATAGAACTCGCCGAAGGCAAACGCGAGTGGACCCATCCCGTCAGCCGCAAGAAGAGCAAAGACCGCCTTTATGACGGCACCATCTTTCATCGCGTAATTCCCGATTTCATGATCCAGGGCGGAGATCCCGCCGGCACCGGATTCGGCGGCCCCGGCTACCAGTTCGAGGACGAAACCAAGGGCTCTCCCCACAGCTTCGACAAGCCCGGCAAACTGGCCATGGCCAATTCCGGCCCCAACACCAACGGCTCGCAGTTCTTCATCACCATCGCGCCCACGCAATGGCTCACCGGCAAGCACACAATTTTCGGAGAAGTAGTGGAAGGCTACGAGGTGGCCGAGAAAATCGTCGCCATCCCGCGCAATAAACAAGACAAACCGGTGAAAGACGCAGCAGTCAAGTCAGTGGTAATCGAGAAGGTATGATCTCAGTGATTTGCTAAAACGTTAATTTCCGGAGGCGTATCAGGCGCTCGTCGACAGTGATTTAACCATGGTCAACGACCATGGTCAAATCAATTTGGAACCTAAAGAGGGTGCCCCGTCCTCGTCGTTCCGCATTTTGGAACGACAGGGCGGGAGACGATAAGGAAATGCCGAGGAGAATGTTCGAATGGTGAAGCAGGCTTGAAAAATACCTGAGACCTAACTTCCCAACCCTGTCTCTCCAAAAAAAAGGAGAGACTTAGGATGGGCACACGCTAGTGAGCAGCTCCGTTCGGGTCGAACGGAGCCGGGAACCGAGAACTAAAAACTATGAACTGGTTCTTAAACTCCAATCACCGCCACCAACTCCTTCACCGCAGCCGCGCTCTTATCCAGCGCGGCTTTTTCGTCAGGAGTCAGTTTGATCTCAATGATCTGCTCCAACCCCTTGGCACCTAGCTTGCAAGGCACGCCTACATACAACCCGCTGATCCCGTATTCTCCCTGCAGATAAGCGGCGCACGGCAAGATTTTCTTCTTGTCTTTGAGGATCGCCTCCACCATCTCAGTCGCAGCCGCCGAAGGCGCGTAATAAGCCGACCCGGTCTTCAAATACTTCACGATTTCCGCGCCGCCGTCCCGCGTGCGTTGTACCAAGCGTTCGACCGTGGCGGCGTCCATCAATTCAGTAATCGGAATCCCGGCAACAGTCGAATATCGCGGCAGAGGCACCATGGTGTCGCCGTGCCCGCCCAGCACAAATGCGGTCACGTTCTCCACGCTGACTTTCAGTTCCTGCGCGATAAACGTCCGGAAGCGCGCCGAGTCCAGAACGCCCGCCATGCCAATCACACGCTCTCGCGGAAATCCGCTCATCTTGTAAGCCGCCTGGGCCATGGCATCCAGAGGATTCGAGACAATGATCAGAATGCAATTGGGCGAGTACTGCACCACCTTGCCCACAACGTCCTTCATGATCTTGTGATTAGTATTCAGCAAATCGTCGCGGCTCATCCCCGGCTTGCGCGGGATGCCGGCAGTGACCACCACAACATCCGAGCCCGCCGTATCGGCATAATCCTGCGTGCCGAGGATGTACGAGTCCCGCTTCTCAATCGGCATGGCCTCCAGCAGGTCCAACCCCTTACCCTGTGGGACACCGTCCATGATGTCGATCAGCACTACGTCCGCCAGTTCCTTGGCAGCAATCCAGTGCGCCGCCGTAGCCCCCACATTCCCCGACCCAACAATCGTAACTTTCTTTCGCATGAATTCCTCTGTGTCCTCAGTGTCCTCTGTGGTTATCAATTATCGATCGGCAGCGGTCAATACGCCCGCGCCCATATTTTCGATAATGGAGTTCGCGAATTCGCTGGTCTTGACCTTGGTCGCGCCTTCCATCAGTCGCTCAAAATCGTACGTAACTTTCTTCTGCTCGATGGTCCGCTCCAATCCGTTCTCCACCAGATCGGCAGCCTCATTCCATCCCATGAAACGCAGCATCATTACCCCGGAAAGAATCACCGACCCGGGATTGATGACGTCTTTGTCCGCATATTTCGGCGCAGTCCCATGAGTGGCTTCAAAGCAAGCGTACCCGTCGCCGATGTTCGCTCCCGGCGCGATCCCCAACCCGCCGACCTGCGCCGCACAAGCGTCGGAAATGTAATCTCCATTCAGATTAGGACACGCCAGCACCGAATACTCATCCGCCCGCGTCACCACCTGCTGGAAGATGGAATCCGCGATGCGGTCGTTGATCATCAGCTTTTTCTTCCACGCACCCTTGCCATGCGTGGCATAAATCGTCTCCAGAACGCTTTCTACTTCCTTGTAAATCGATTGCCGGAAGTCCTCAGTGCCAAACTCCATGCCGGGTTCAATCAACGCGGCGTTGTTCTCGATCGAAATGCCCGGCGTCCTTATCCTTGTTACCCAGAATCCAGCTCTCGCGCTCCGTCACCACCTTGTCGCGAAATTCCTCCGTCGCCAGTTCATAACCCCACTTACGAAATGCTCCCTCGGTAAACTTCTGGATATTGCCCTTGTGCACCAGGGTGACGGTTTTGCGTCCAGTCTCGAGCGCGAACTTAATCGCCATCCGCACCAGTCGTTTGGTGCCGGTAATCGAAATCGGCTTGATCCCGACGCCCGAATCCAGACGCACTTGCTTCTTGCCCCCCTTCAGCATCTCTTTGTTGAGGAATTCGATCAGCCGCGCCGCTTCCGGCGTTCCCTGCTCCCACTCGACGCCGGCATAAACGTCTTCCGTATTTTCGCGATAGATCACCACATCCATGCGCTCAGGATGCTTCACCGGCGACGGGACGCCCTTGTAATACTTCACCGGGCGCACGCAGCAATACAAATCCATAATTTGCCGCAACGCGACATTCAGCGACCGGATTCCGCCTCCGACCGGCGTAGTCAGCGGCCCCTTGATGGCCACGCGAAATTCCCGAATCGCGGCAACGCTCTCATCCGGCAGCCAGGTATTGAAGTTCGCCATCGCCTTCTCGCCGGCAAACACTTCATACCAGACGATACGGCGCTTGCCCTTGTAAGCCTTCTCCACGGCTGCATCAAACACCCGCACCGAAGCCTTCCATATGTCGCGCCCCGTGCCGTCGCCTTCGATGAAAGGCACAATCGGATTGTCGGGAACCTGATAAGTCCCGTTGCTGTAAGTAATCCGCGCGCCATTCGCCGGCACCGGCACACCGTTATAAGAAGCCGCCATTAAACCCTCCATACCTGATGAATAAAACGATCGTCAGCCAAAACACGTAATTATAAAGCACCACAGCCCACCCAGGGGCCGGGCGCCCTCGCCCGCGCAGCCAAGCGCAGCTCGGCAAAACCCCTCGCCCGTTACAATGCAAACATGCGACTGGGCTTTTCCCGCTTCCTCATTTCCCTGATGATCAGTTGCCTTTTGTTCCCCGTCGGTGCCCAGGCCCAGGAACCCGCACCTCAGCCGCAACCCTCAGCCCCAGTCCCCGACGCGCCCTCCAAAACACAGCCGCACCGCTTCTGGGACCGCACCAACATTCTCCTGTTTTCGGGAGTCGCCGTCTTCCGCGGCTTAGACTACGCATCCACCCGCAACTTCATGGCCCGCGGACGAGGGGAAATCCTGATCCCCGACGACGTAGTAAATAATTCCGCCGGATTTGCCGCTCTGGAGGCAGCCGCAACCATGACCTCCGTCGGCATTTCCTATCTGCTGCACCGCACCAACCACCACAAACTCGAACGCTGGATGTCAATCGGCCACATCGTCGTCACCGGAGTCGGCGTCGTCAACAATTACTCGCTGAAATCGCACCACCAGCCCTAAGTGTGGGGCGGACACTCCTGTCCGCCGCCTTTGACCTTGAATTTCACTCAGATGTTGCCCGTCCACTTCGCCATAACTCCAATTCAACCGAAGGCGGACAAGAGTGTCCGCCCCACACAATCGGCTGAAATCAAAAGTTGGGAAGTCTTGCTGAAACGGTCCTATACTGTCCGCAAGCGTTACCTGGCTCCCAGGAGACCATCATGACCCGCTTCTTGCCGTTCCCAGCCCTTTGCGTCCTTGCAATTTTGCTGCTGCCTTCCACGAAACTTGCGGCCGAGTCCAATCCCGATCGCGTCCAATTCAATCACGACATCCACATCGGCCCCAACGATAGAGTTGGCGATGCCACCTGCATCGGCTGTTCCATCCACGTTCGCGGACAAGTCTCGGGCGACGTTACCACCATCGCTGGTAGCGTTGCCCTGGAATCAGGCGCATCGGTCGCCGGAGACGTCACCGTCATCGGTGGTAAAGCCCGCGCCGAAAGCGGTACCCAGGTGGCGGGAGACTTTACCGCGATCGGCGGCGATCTTCTGCGTGATCCCCAAGCCGCAATCGCCGGCGATGTCACCACAGTTGGTGGTGGCCGTTGGGTCTTCCTGATTTTTCTGCTGCCCTTCGTATTCCTGGGCGGCATCATCGCCCTCATCATCTGGATCGTTCAACGCAATCGCCGTCCCGCCCCCGCCCCAGCCTATACCCTGCACAGAAGCTGACCGAAGGTCCAAGGATCAACGTTTCAGTGTGGTCGCGGGCGACCTCGCCCGCGAGAGCCGGAAGCGGCACGAGCAGAGTAGGGGCGGACGAAGGCGCCCGCCCCACACAAACTCACGAACCTTATTCCACCACCCGCTCATAAATCGCCCGCACTCCGCCAAACGTCCTCTCCAACTCGCTCTCCAGCCCGTCTGAAAACGATCGTCCCAGAATTTGCCCAGCCAACTTCTCCGTAACCTTGCGGCCATGCTCGGTCGCCGGCAGCCACCGTACCGCCCTCCCCACCACCAGACGCGTCACGTGCTCCAGGGTCCGCAGCAACTCCGCCGCATGGTCGAGCACTCCCGCATCGGCCTTATTCAGCACCCCACAAGCCACGCAGCGCCACAAGCGGTCTCGCAAACTCCCTCGCTTGTCCGCCACGCCATGCTTGATCAGCAGGAAGCTGGTGATGAAATCAATGTCGTAGATCGCTCCGGAGGAATACTTGAAACTCTTCTCCGGCCCTTCCGCCGTTTCCAGCTTCGTCCGCATTTCGCGGACCGCCATCGCAAAACCGGCATCATTCGCGAACCTTTCAAACAGGATCTTCAGCGCCGCGGTCGCACGTTCCCCCAGAATTTCAGAGCCAGCCAGAAATCGCAGCTTGCTATACATCAAGGCTTCCCAGGCCTGCGCCTCATGCTCGAAATACGCTGCCAGCTGCGCCGGAGTGGAAAGCAGTTCGCCTTCTCCGCCTCGCGGCCGCAGGCGCGCGTCGAGCGGGAACACCGTGCCGTCCCGGGTGTATGCCGAGAGCGCATGCATCATCTGTTCCGCGGACTTGGTCAACGCGGTGCGGTCGCCGCCGTCGTTGCTGACGAACAACACGTCGGCATCCGATAACAAATCGAACTCACCGCTTCCCAGCCGGCCCAGTCCCATCACCGCCAGTCCCTCGGCCTCGGCCAACCGGACGGCCGAGGCCATCACATCTTCCGCCGCTGCGGTCGTGGCTTTGAACGATTCGTACACATCGCGCCCTTCGATCACGTCGCGCGCCCCCACCACAAACGCCCGATGCCTGAAGTGCTGCCGCAGCCACACCAGCTTCTCCGCATACGGAGCCGGCGAGTCGGCAAGGTACGTGAACACGGGGTCGCGCGCCGTTTCCGAGAGCCCCAGAGACTTCTCAAACAAATATCTGCCTTGCGCTCGCGGCGGTGCTTCCTCCAGCTCGGCCAGGGTCACAATCTCTTCCGGATGTCGAATTAAAATCTCGGTCAGATATTCACTGTTCTCGAACAGGACCAAAGCCCGGCGCACTCCTTCCTGATGCCGCAGCATCGCCGCATAGCGCCGCGAGCTGCCAAACGCAGCCTCCAGGAAGCGATACAGATTTTTTCTCGCGGGCTGGCTCAGATCCGGACGGCTGGCAATTTCGTGCAGCGCCGGCGCGTCGGTCGCCAGCCGCTCCAGAATGTGGGAACTCGAAGTGTCCACCGTGGTGGGTTCAAGAGCGCTCAGTAATTTGAAATCCGCTCCCGGCGCCTGCTGCCGACCCCGCGTCTGCTGCTGGTAAACGATACGCTGATAGATTTCCCCGACCGCTTTCATCCTCCGTTTCACAATCGACGCCAGGTCGCCTGTCCGATGTTCCCCCGGCGCATGACCCTCCATCGCACGCTGCAACACCTGGCGCTCCGCCTCCGAGGCGGGTAGCCGATGCGTCTGCTGTCCCTCGCGCAATTGCAGCCGATGCTCCAGATGACGCAGGAACTCATACGCGCTGGTCAGGTCATGAAATTCCTTGCCGCTGATGTGCCCCTTGTCATGCAACTTGTGCAGAGAAAACAAAGTTCCACCCGACCGCAGCCAGGGCTCAGCCCCTCCATACACGCGTTGCAGACACTGCACCAGAAATTCGATATCGCGGATTCCCCCGCGATCGATCTTCACGTCGATGGTCTCCGCAGGCTGACCCAGCGTCTTACCCTGCAGACGCCGCGTCTGCATCCTTTCCCGTGCCACCAGTGCAGTCTTGATTGCGGCAAAATTCACAGCCTCGGTATAGACGTGGGGCTGCACCCCTCGTATAAACTCGCGGGCCAAACTCACATCGCCCGCGGCGTGCTGCACCTTGATCAAGGCCTGCCGCTCCCAGTCGTGCGCCGGTCCGGCGTAATACATCAACGCCTGCGACAATGGGATCGCCAACTCCCCTTCCCCGCCCTGCGGCCGCAAACGCAGATCGATCCTGAACACCGGGCCTTCCCGCGTGACTCGCGAAAGAATCTCTGTCGTATGCTGCGCCAGCTTGATGAAGTATTCGCGGTTGGAGACCGGCGCCCGGGCGGGCTCCTCGCCATCGCCGTAGATGTACATCAGGTCCACATCCGAGCTGTAGTTCAGCTCGTTGCCACCCAACTTTCCCAGGGCAAGAATGGCGAACGGAGTGTCCACCAGGCGGCCCAGGGCATCCAGATGCTGCGGTGTCCCGTGACGCCGTTGCAACTTACTGTCAGCCTCGCTGAGTGCTTCCGCGATCAGCACATCGGCCAGCGCTGAAATTTCCGCCGTGGTTTCCGCCAGCGGAGCGATCTTCAGCACATCGCGCAACATGATGCGGACATACTCCCGCCGTTTAAAACGCGCCAGCGTGAGCGAGACATCGCCATCCAGTGAGCGGGTCCGAAAACGCGCCAGGCTTTCGTGGAATTCTTCCTGGGAAAAGCTGCGGTCAAGGTTCTTCTCCCGCAGAAAGGAGGGCAGCAAATCCGGATTCTGGATCAGTGTCTCGCCCAGAAACCGGCTGTGCCCGAAAACTACGATCGCATAGTGCGCCAGAAAATTATGCTGGTCGAGCAACCGCACCATCTCCGGCGATTCCGTCAGCCGCTCCAGCAAAAGCAAAGCCGCATCCGGATCGGGAGCCTCCCCCAGCAACCCAGGCAAAGCCGCAGCCAGCGCAGGCGACAACCGCCCCCGGACAGCGGCATTGCCCATGTGGGGGCGGGTCTCCGACCCGCCCTGGCCGGGCAAAGCCGGGCTAGCTTTCTCCGGGGCACCAACCCCGGTGGGCTCATTTGGAAATTTTGATGAAGGCAAGACTCTCGACCCGGATTTTCAGCATACCTTCAATACCGCCTGGTCCCGAAGTATTTCCTGACCCCAATCGTGTTGTACCGTCCCCACGGCCCATTGGGCCCAAGATCCCCGGGACCAAGGTTCCGGTCGCGCGCTCCAAACCGGGTAAACAACATGTGCTGCGTGACCCGCATTTCAAAACCTTTTCCCAGGTAAATTCCCCCACCCCAGGAATTCTCCAGTCCGATGGCGTCCATCGACCACGTGTAGAGCGTCTGTGGCAGATTCTTGCCAAACAGGAACCGCGGTTCCCCAAACGCGAACAACCTGCGAAACGGCCCCCGGCCAAAAGGATGCGCTTCCACGTATCCGGAAATCATGTAGCGTGCGAAAGCATTGCAGGGACTTTCCGCCCCGCCCGAAATACCGGCGTCCGCGCGGCACAGATTGGGATCGATCTCGTTATGCGGCGGCGCCAGATCAAACTGTCCATATCCCCAAAACGTGTCACGGGGGAAAAACATGCGCTCCGTGCTGCTGGCGGCGGGTGTCGCCCCTTCGCTTTGTGCTGACACGAATCCCGGCAACGCCATGCACAGAACCATCCACAACAGGGCCTGCTTCATGAAGCCTCCAAAAGAAATTTGGCTGCGCCACAAAAAGCAGCCGCCCACCAGAGCGCCACATTGTAACCTGCTGATCTGACTTTCAGATGTGGGCCCGAGGATTGATGTGGGCGCGAGCGTCCCGCTCGCGCGTCAGCACCCCCGACGCCTCAGCACGAGCGGGATGCTCGCGCCCACATTTACCGGAAAGCCAAGTTGCGCGGAAGCAACCCCCTCCGGTATCCTCGACCTGATCGATCCGGACTGGCAGCGCGAAGGAAACTTCAATGAAGGCTGTTCGCAATGCATCTCTGATACTGGGACTGGTGATTCTTATGGCAGGATCCGCGCTGGCGGCCAACATCTACGACTTTACCCTGCCCTCGATCGATGGCAAGCCCATGCCATTGGCTGAATTCAAAGGCAAAGTAGTTCTCGTGGTCAATGTCGCCAGCCGCTGCGGCTTCACCCCGCAATACACCGCCCTGGAAGCGTTGTATGAGAAGTACAAAGACCAGGGTTTCGTGATCGTCGGCTTCCCCGCCAACAATTTCGGCGCGCAGGAGCCAGGCACCAACGAAGAAATCAAGACCTTCTGTTCGCGCAAGTACAACGTCACCTTTCCGATGTACAGCAAAGTCTCCGTAAAGGGCGACGATCAGACGCCGCTCTACCAATACCTCACTAAACAGACCGCTGCGCCGATTGCCGGCGACATCAAGTGGAACTTCACCAAGTTTCTGGTCGACCGCAACGGAAACGTGGTGCAGCGCTTCGAATCCGCCATCACTCCCGACTCGAAAGAAGTGGTCTCGGCGGTGGAAAGCCAGTTGAGCGGGAAATAGCGGCTCTGAAACCGGGCGCGTCGACGCATTCATCACACGCTGAGTTATTTTTGCCTACGTAAATCCATATCAAATTTTTCTATTCCTCCAACAACTAGAATCTATCCTCCCATTAAGTCCTTATTTAGCCTAAGCATAGGTTTGGCCCGAGTATTGCATGTAAGGAATGCACCGGGGGTGAACAATGCCACAGGAGGTCTCTATCTCCTACCAAGCGGTCAAGAGCAAGGTCTACAAACTGGTGGACGCCATGGTCGAGGGGGACAAGAACTCGACAGAAGTTCAAGACTCCATCCGGCGCTGGTGGAAGCTCATTCATCCATCTGATCGTGCCGTCGCCCAGAAGTACCTGCTCATGGTCCTAGAGAAGTCCAACTCCACTCTGGGGGCCATCGTACTCGGCCTTCCCGACGCCAAAGAATCCAAAGCTGTCCACAACCTGGACATGGAAAGAATTCCCACTCGACACGACCGAACTGCCATCAGCAGCCCGGTCTAGAAAATCTTTCAGAAATTGAAAGGCCCGGCATCGTGCCGGGCTTTTTCTTTTTGACTAGCCGACACGACGAACTAAATATCGTAGTAAAGCGCGAACTCATACGGATGCGGCCGCAACCGCACCGCATCCACTTCCTTGGTCCGCTTGTACTCCACATACGTGCTCAGCAACTCTTCGGTGAACACATCGCCTTTGAGCAGGAACGCGTGGTCGCGCTCCAGCGCGTCCAGCGCATCCTCCAGCGAACCCGGCATCGACGGAACCTTAGCCAGCTCCTCCGGCCCGAGGTCGTAAATGTCTTTGTCCAGCGGCTGCCCCGGGTCCATCTTGTTCTCGATGCCGTCCAGTCCCGCCATCAGCATCGCCGCAAACGCCATGTAAGGATTGCAACTCGGGTCCGGCGGACGGAACTCCACCCGCTTGGCCTTCGGCGACGCCGAGTACATCGGAATGCGGCAAGCCGCCGAACGGTTGCGCCGCGAATACGCCAGATTCACCGGCGCTTCAAATCCGGGCACCAGGCGCTTATACGAATTAGTCGTCGGCGCAATGATCGCCGCCAGCGCCGGACCGTGCTTGATCAGCCCTCCGATATACCACAGCGCCATCTGCGAAATGCCGGCATAACCATCGCCGGCAAACAGCGGCTTGCCGCCCTTCCACAGCGATTGATGGGTATGCATGCCGCTGCCGTTATCGCCGTAGATCGGCTTGGGCATGAAGGTGACCGTCTTGCCATACTGGTTGGCCACATTCTTCACGATGTACTTGTAGAGCATCATGTGGTCGGCCGACCGCACCAGCGAATCGAATTTCAGATCGATCTCCGTCTGTCCCGCCGGTCGCCACTTCGTGATGATGGCACTCCACCTCCAGGTCGCAGTTCTGCATGGTCATGACCATCTCAGTGCGCAGGTCCTGGTAGTGGTCGGTCGGAGGCACCGGGAAATAGCCTTCCTTGTATCGCGGACGATATCCCAGATTGTTCTCCACCCGCCCCGAATTCCAGCGTCCTTCTTCGGCGTCGATGAAGTAAAAGCCATGCTGTTCGCGCTGATCAAAGCGCACGTTGTCGAAGATAAAAAACTCGGCTTCAGCCCCGAAGTAGGCGGTATCCGCCAGCCCGGTCGAGCCCAGGTACATTTCCGCCTTCTTGGCGATGTAGCGCGGATCGCGGTCGTAGCGCTGCTTGGTCACCGGATCCACCACATCGCACACCATCACCAGCGTCGGCACTTCGGTAAACGGATCGAGAATGAAGCTGTTCGGGTCCGGAATCAGCAGCATGTCACTCTCATGAATCGCCGCCCAGCCCCGTATCGACGAGCCATCCATGCCAAAGCCTTCGTCAAAAGACCCCTCATTCAACTGGTCGATGGGATAGGAAACGTGATGTTGCAGTCCGGGCAGATCGGTAAAGCGCAGATCGAACATCTTGACCCCGTTCTTTTTCACAAACTCCAGAACGGTTTTCGGGTCAGCCATGGATCGTTCCTTTCAGATTTCACCCCCGGCCTCGTCGCACACGATTTCGCCCAGGACCAGGTTTTAAAGGGACGTACGCTAGACGTGGTGTAAGGGAAGATAGAGTGCCTGCTACAATCGCGCATTGTCCAAGTCGCAGGTAACTTTAACGGGGCGCGGCCTGTACAGGGAAATATATTGTTTTTATGGCCCGGATAAGGGTGTTTTATGCCCGACGGACCTCGCCATTCTCCGTGGCCCATGCGAGCTGGAAAGCCGCCAAGCGTTCGATCACCGCCTTTCACCGCAAAAGTTGAAAGGGAGGGGTTGAGGCTAAAAGCTAAGAGCCAAGAGCTGACAGCTGCCTTATGGATTTCGAACAACTAGAAACGTTCCTCCAGGTCGCCCGCCACAGCTCCTTCTCCCGGGCTGCGGAGAAGCGTTTTCGCACTCAGCCGGCCATCTCTTCCCAGATCCGCGCTCTGGAAGAAGAAGTCGGCGCCAAATTGCTGGATCGCTCGGGCGGAAAAGTCTCCATCACCGCCTCCGGCAAGCTGTTCCAGAAATACGCTGAAGAAATTCTTGAAGCGCGCAAAGCGGTCCTGACCGAGATTGCCGAAACCGAACGCGTCCCCCGCGGAGAAATCATCGTGGGCGCCAATGAAGGCACCTGCCTGCACATCCTCCCGGAGGTCTTCGCCGAGTTCAAAAAGCAGTATCCGGACGTAGCGGTCAATATCACCCGCGCCGACTACGGCAAGATTCTCGATTCGGTCATCGACAACTCCGTGGACTTCGGCTTCATGTCGATGCCCATTAACGATCCGCGCCTGACCGTCGTCCTCATCCATCGTGACGAACTGGTGATCATCGCGCCTCCGCGTCACCCGCTGGCTCAACTGAAATCCGCCCCCATCTGCGAAGTCGCAAAGTTTCCGCTGGTGATGCCCAAGGCCGGACACACCCGCGACGCGCTGGAACAACTCTTCCACGAAAACAAGCTCAAGCCGCTGTACGCCATGGAACTCGACTCCAGCGAACTGCTCAAGCGCTTCGTCGCCGCCGACGTCGGCGTTGGCTTCATCGCCCGCTCCAACGTACAGGAAGATGTGAAGGCCAAAGTTTTGGTGACAATTTCTATGGCGGAAGGTCCGATTCGCCGCGACATCGCCCTGGTGTTCCGCAAAGACAAAGCGCTCAGCCGTGCCGCCCTCGCCTTCATCGACACCACCGTAAAAATCAAAACCGTAGACCCGGTCGCGCCCCCAAAAATGGTAACCCGCTAACCGACTCATGAGATTAAAACTGCCTCCTGGTTCTTTTCAGGCCTACCTGTTCGACTGCGACGGCACCATCGCCGATTCGATGCCTCTTCACTACGTCGCCTGGAAAAAGGCGCTCTCCGAATGGGGCTGCGAATTTAACGAAGATCTCTTCTATGCCTGGGGAGGTATGCCGGTTGCCGAGATCATCAGCACCCTCAATCAGCAGACACGGATTGAGCATGCCGGTACAACAGGTCTCGAATAGAAAAGAAGATCTCTATCTGGAGAGTCTTCCCCGACTCAAGGCCGTCCCCGAAGTCCTGGAGCATATCGAGGCCAGCTTCGGACAAATTCCGTTTGCTGTGGTATCCGGCAGCACGCGAGATTCAGTGACAGCCTCGCTGCGCACATTAAATATCCTCGATCGCTTTGACGCCCTGGTCTGCGCCGGAGACTACCAGCGGAGCAAGCCCGACCCCCAGCCCTTTCTGATAGCCGCAGAAAAACTCGGCGTCCCCGCCGAAACCTGTTTGGTCTTCGAAGATACAGACCTGGGAATACAAGCCGCAACGTCCGCCAAAATGTCCTCCGTCAAGATCCCCCACCCAAGAGAGAGAACCGCCCGACCCACGTAGGCCCGGACGCCCTCGTCCCCAGGCGAGCGAAGCTCGCCAGATAGCTGTTAGCTCTTAGCCTTTAGCCATTAGCCTCAAGTCCCATGGATCCAGGCTAAGAGCTAACGGCTAAGAGCTAAATCCTAAGGTAGAATCCCCTCAGTGATACGAATCGTCCTAGTCCTCCTGGCCTGCGCTTCCCTGCTCCCGGCCCAGACCCGCAAGCCCACTTCGTCCAAACTGATTTCCATCAAAGTCGCCGGCTCCTCCCGTTACACACCGGCCCAGATCATCGCCGCCACCGGCCTTCAACTGGGCCAGACCGTCAACGACGAAGACTTCAAAGGCGTGAGCCAGCACCTGGGGGAGACCGGCGCCTTCAGCGACGTCGCTTACTCGTTCGAGTTCAATGCCGAAGGCATCAAACTTGCCTTGCAGGTCAAGGACACCAATCCCTTCGTACCCGTGCGTTTCGAAAACTTCGTCTGGCTCTCCGACCAGGAGCTGGCCGATAAGCTGCAAGCCCGTGACCCTCTC
This sequence comes from Terriglobia bacterium, assembly GCA_963795245.1. GTDB lineage: Bacteria > Acidobacteriota > Terriglobia > Terriglobales > Acidobacteriaceae > JAIQFF01. The sequence continues at coordinate 1,449,194 of CAWCHA010000005.1, forward strand.
TTTCAGGGAGAGTTGCCCGTCGGCGGCAACCTCGCCGACCAGCTCTCTGAAACTTTGCAGGCCATCGCCATCGAACACAACCAGCACGGCCGCGTGGACTACCTTCGCGCCGGACCGCAGGACGGCCCCATTGAGGCCTACGAATACAGCATCACCGGCCAGCCCATCACTATCCGCAAAGTATCGTTTAGCGGCGCTGGCGCCGCAGAACTGCCCTTGCTCACGGCCGCCGCCCGCAGGATTTCAGGCCAGGACTATTCCCGCAGCCGCCTAATCCTCGAGGCTGACAAAGATTTTCTTCCAGTCTTTCTCCAGCACGGCTATTTGAAGGCATCCATCGGAGCTCCCCAGCCCAGGGTCGTCGAGGACACCTCCGACGAAACTCTGGTCGACGTCACCTTCCCCGCCACCCCCGGCCTCGTGTACAAGCTCAGCAGCTTCGAGCTTTCCGGAAACACGAATGTCTTCCCCCCCGAAAAGTTGCGCGAGCTTATTCACATGCAAACCGGCGAGCCGGCGAATGCGGTACAGGCCGACCATGATGTCGAAGACCTGAAGAAACTCTACGGAACCCGCGGCTACATGGGTATCCAGATTCACCCCACGCCTGAAACCAACGACGGCAACTCCACCGTCGCCTACGTTTTCAAGTTTCAGGAAGGTAGTGTCTACAAGATGGGCGACCTGGAAGTTCGCGGCCTCGACAGCAAAGCCACCGAACGCATTGTGGCCGCCTGGAGGCTTCTCCCTGGCCAGACCTACGATTCCGGATACCCCCAGCTATTCCTCGACTCCATCGCCAGCCAGTTCCCTCCCGACCTCTGGAAAATCGCCGTCCGCGAAACTCCCGAAGACCAGGACAAAATCGTAGACGTCGCCCTCCGCTTCGAAGCCAAACGATAGAATCGCGAGCCTTTCTTTGCGTCCTTTGCGGATATCTTTGCGCGCTTTGCGGTAAAAAGCTTTTGACATCCCTGCAAAAAACCACAAGAGCATCAGCTTTCAGTATGATCTGTACACCAAAACCCGTTTCCCGCATCTAACAACGAGAAGCGCGGAAAAACTCTAAGGAGAACACATCGGATGAGATCGACGCTTTCCCCCCTCGCTATAACGATTTTGTTGGCCTCAACCCTGGCGCTTCCCTCTGCCTTCGCCGCCGGCAAGCCTCAGTCCTTCACCGGCGAAGTCAGCGACGCCATGTGCGGCGCCCACCACATGATGGCCGGCGATGCTGCCGAATGCACCCGTGTCTGCATTCGCAAGGGCTCAAAGTACGCCCTGATCGTCGGCGACAAGGTGTACGCCCTCGATACCACCGATAAAGCCGCACTCGACCATCTCGACAAACTGGCTGACCACCAGGCAAAAGTCACCGGCGAGGCCAGTGGCGATTCCATCGCCGTCCTGTCAGTCGCCGACGCCAAGTAACCTCACCGAACCAGGCCTCACCCCTCGGGACGTATTCACCTCGACACGTGGGGTCTTATTTTTTTATCAATTACCAGTATTTTCATATTGCGTCCGCAACTCCCTATGTTATGTTTGCGAAATTGAGCTCACCGTCTTTTATTTTTGCGTCATGGAAGGAAACCCGAATTGTCCAAAGACATGGTCCCCAAGAAGATTTTCTTCACCAAGGGGGTCGGGAAACATCGCGAACGCCTAACATCTTTTGAGCTGGCCCTGCGGGACGCCGGCATCGCCGCCCAGAATCTGGTTCGAGTCTCCTCGATTTTTCCGCCACAATGCAAACTTGTGCCGCGCTCCACAGGCTTGAAATACCTGAGCCCGGGCGAAGTAGTCTTTGCGGTCGTGGCCGAGAACTCCACCCACGAACCTCATCGTCTGCTGGCCTCGAGCATCGGCGTCGCCATTCCCGCCGACCGCAACACCTACGGCTACCTCAGCGAGCACCACTCCTTCGGCGAGACCGAAGATTCAGCCGGTGACTACGCCGAAGAACTGGCTGCCGAAATGCTCGCCACCACCCTCAACGTCGAATTCGACCCCGACCGTTCATGGGACGAGAAAAAAGAAATCTATCGCATCTCCAACAAGATCGTTCGCACCGCCAACGTCACCCAATCCGCAGTAGGCGACAAACGCGGCCTCTGGACCACAGTCATCGCCTCCGCCGTCCTGATCTTCGACTAAAAAATTAAAACGGCCCATCCGTGAAAACGAATGGGCCGTTGCCTTTTGTAGCGCCGGCGTCCCGCCCGCTGTCGCGGGGCCGTCTCGCCGGCGCAGAGTTTTGGTTTTACTTCTTCGCCCCGGCTTTCTCTTTCTTCACCTTATGATTGTCTCCGCCCTTCCCTAACCGCTCCAAAACCGCAGCCACAATCAGCGGCAGTCCCACCGTGGCATCCACAAACACTTCCCCAAACTTCCCACCTTCAGCCGGAGGCACAAACTTCCCCCAGGAAATCGCTTCACTGTAAGGACTGCCCGACAACCCGCCCCAGTAAACCGGCTCCGGACAAATACGTAACCCGTAGTGATAACGCTTCAGCGGAACGTTCTCCCCCATGCGCCGGTGCCGCAACTCAATGAACGGACCGAACTGCTGCGACCAGTTCCGCGGCACTCCGCCTCCGATGGTGAAAATTCCCAGCCGCTTCTGCCGTAACAAAGTCGACGCGAAATGCTCCAGATCTTCGAACGGATCAAAGCGCAGCTTGTGTCTTCCCGCCGCCTCCCGCATCCGGTTGGATAGCGCAACGTCCAGCCCCAGCTCCGAGTCGGTAAAAGCGGGCACAAAGACCGGCACGCCTTTCTCAAATGCCGATTTCAAAATCCCTCGTTGTCCCTTGGCATGTTCGGCCAGGTACTCACCGATGGCGTGGTTCAACTTGTAGGAACACAGTATTTCGCTGGGGTCCCAGCCTTCCAGCACCTCCGACATCACTGTTTCGACGTCGTCCAGATTGGTTTCCGGCTCCAGCGTGTCGTAGACCCGGTTGTAACCCTGCTCGTAGAGTTCCTCGTCCGACACTTCAGGGTTGTAGCGGAAGTGGGCATTTCCGGTTGCCTCCACCAGTCCGTGCGCCATCAGCGCCCCGGTCGAAACAATCGCATTCACAATGCCGCGGTCGATCAGTTCGGCGATCACCAGACCCTGCTTGGCCACAGTCATCGCCCCCGCCAGGGTCATCACCACAAAACAGTCCTTGTCGCGGGCCATGGCTTCCAGCACGTCGGCAGCTTCACCCATCTGCCGTCCAGTAAACGCGGTCTTGGACATCGCCCGTACCAGATCATCGATCGAATGGATTTTCTTCAGATCCAGCGGCTCCAGCGGAATCAGCCGGTCTTCAACCGGATTATGCAAATGGCGCTCCACGCCCGCGCCGTCATGATTGTCATGTTTCAAAATCACACCCCCAAGTTTGGTCTGCACTACTCTACTAGAAGCCCGCAAACTATTGCCACAGCAACCGGGAACCGAGAACCGGGAACTAAGAACTGATATTCTATTTTCTGTTTGCAGGAGGAAAAAAGTTTGCCACCGCAGAAATTCATCGTCGGACTGATACAAATGTCGACCACGTCCGATCCCGACAAAAATCTGCAACACGCCATCGACAAGATTCACCAGGCTGCGGCTCGCGGTGCGCAGATCGTCTGTCTCCCCGAGCTTTTTCAGACCCAGTATTTCTGCCAGCGCGAAGACACGAATTTGTTCGACCTGGCGCAACCGATTCCCAGCCCGGTCACAAACCGGCTGGCCGCGCTGGCCAAGCAATTGCGAATCGTCCTGATCGCCTCGCTCTTCGAGAAGCGTGCTCCCGGCGTCTATCACAACACCGCAGTCCTGTTCGACGCGGACGGAACCTTGCGTGGCCTCTACCGCAAGATGCACATCCCCGACGACCCGCTCTACTACGAGAAGTATTACTTCACTCCCGGCGACCTCGGCTACCGCGCCTTCGATACCAGTGTAGGTAGAGTCGGCACTCTCGTGTGCTGGGACCAGTGGTATCCCGAAGGCGCGCGCCTCACCGCGCTGCAAGGCGCTCAGATCCTTTTCTATCCCACCGCAATCGGTTGGCACCCGTCAGAGAAAGCCGAATTCGGGCCAGCTCAACACGACGCCTGGCGCACCATCCAGCGCGCCCACGCCATCGCCAACGGCGTCTACGTCGCAGTCGTCAATCGTGTGGGACACGAAACCGGCGACATCCGCGGCAACGCCGCCCCCGGAGACGGCCTGGAATTCTGGGGCGCATCATTTCTCTGCGATCCTTTCGGACGGGTCATCGCCGAAGCCTCGCACGACAAAGAAGAGATCCTGATCGGAGAAATCGACACCCGCGTGATCGAAGACACCCGCCGCAACTGGCCCTTCCTGCGCGACCGCCGCATCGACAGCTACAGCCAAATCACCAGCAGGATCATCGATTGAATTCCGCCGAACGAACCACCCCAAACCATGTGGGGACGGGTCTCCGATCCATCGAGGGCGCGCAAAGCTCGCCGAGCTTTTGGTCCGGCACTAGATGAAGCCGCAACCGCAGTACCGCATGCCAGCCGAATGGGGGCCGCACGCCTCCACCTGGCTGGCCTGGCCCCACTACCGCAGCGACTGGCCGGGAAAATTCGAGCCCATCCCCTGGGTCTACGCCGAAATCATTCGTCACCTGAGCAAACACGAGCGCGTCGACCTGATCGTCAACAACCGCGCCTCCGAAACCCAGGCTCGCAAAGTTCTCAACAAAGCCAACGCCCTGAGCGCGAACGTCACCTTCCACCGCTGGCCCACAAATCGCGTCTGGACCCGCGACTCCGGCTGCACCTTCGTCGTCGACACTGCTCCCACTCTGTCATCCCGAGCGCAGTCGAGGGACCTTGTGTTGGATTCAAACCTGGCCGCCATCAAATGGCGCTTTAACGCCTGGGCGAAATACCCCAACTACCAGCACGACGAAAAAATCGGCAGCCGCATGGCCAAAGCCGCCGGCGTCCTGGAAATTCGCGCCGTCCATAAAAAATCCCGCGTGGTCCTCGAAGGCGGCTCCATCGACGTCAACGGCCAAGGCACCCTCCTCACCACCGAGGAATGCCTGCTCAGCAAGACGCAGCAACGCAACCCCGCGATGTCCCGCAAGGACTACGAAAAACTCTTCTCAAATTATTTGGGAATTAAAAAAGTGATCTGGCTAAGGTCCGGCATCTCCGGAGACGACACCCACGGCCACGTCGACGACATCACCCGCTTCGTCTCTCCCGACACAGTCGTCACCGCTGTCGAATCCGATCCCAGCGACGCTAACTACGAACCGTTGCGGGAAAACATTCGCCGTCTGCGCGCCGCCACCGATCAGGATGGCAAATCCCCGGCAATTATCGAACTCCCCATGCCCGCCCCGGTCTTCTTCGAAGGCCGCCGCCTCCCAGCCAGCTACGCCAATTTCTATATCGCTAACGGCATCGTCCTGGTCCCGGTTTTCAACGACCCCAACGACCGCGTCGCGCTCGACATCCTGTCTGACCTCTTCCCCGACCGCGAAATCACAGGCATCTATTCCGGAGACCTCATCTGGGGATACGGTGCGCTCCACTGCATGACCCAACAGCAGCCAGGAATCGAGTAGTCGGTCGTGGGTAGTAATTGGTCGTTGGCCTTGGTCGTGGGTCGCGGGTGGCCGTTGGTCGTTGGTCGTTGGCCATTCCAATGGAGGATTGGCAGAGGCGACGAGGGTCGTTAGAGGCGAAGAGGATCGGTATAAGCGGTTGGCCCGGTCGCGATCAGAAAATACCCGAGCCGCGAAGCGGCGCAAAGAATAAAGCCCACGGCGTAGGCCGTGGGTAAACACATCGGACGAAAAGCCCTGAAAGGGCGAAAAAATTTTGTTTTTGGCCAACGACCAAAGGGCAGGACCAAGGACCAACGACCACGAAGAACGACCAACGACTATCTTTTGTACTGCGTCGGCTGCGGCCCCTTCTCCAGCATCTCGCGGTTCCAGATAGCGCCGTCGCGCGTGTAACTGGCCAACTCGAAATCCTGGGTCAGCTCCAACGCGTCCGTAGGACAGGCGTCCTCGCACAAACCGCAAAACATGCAGCGGCTCAGGTCGTATGTAAAGTTGGTAAGTTCCTTGCGGCGGGTTTTCTCGTTGCGTTCACTCGAGACCACAATCAGATTTTCCGGACACGCCAGCGCGCACAAGTCGCAGGCAATGCACATGGTCTCGTTGTTGTCGGGATTCACATTCAGCCGCGGCGCCCCACGGTAGCGCTCCGCCACCTGCGGCCGTTGCAGCGGATACTGCTCGGTATAAATCTCTTTCGGATCCTGATAAAGGAACGTGACCTTCAATCCCTGAAGCAGGTCCACCATGAAGATCTTGCGCAGCAGGCTAGTTATCCCCATATCGCGGTAAGCATACCACTAACCCCAGGTACGGCAGAAGCCCTGTCATCCCGACCGAAGCGAAGCGAGCGTAGTGGAGGGACCTTGTGTTGAGGCAGAGTAAGAACTGCCGACTGACCACGTTCAGCAACGCAGCCTCAAGAGTATGCTGGTAACACCTGTCGCTCATGCCCGCGAACCAAACCTCCGAAACCGCTCTGCATTATCACAACGCCACCAAGCATTCCTACGCCAGCGTCCGCTCGAACCCCCATTCCTTGGACTTCAACAACCAACCCATCCCCTTCAAAATTTATCCGACGCTTGATCCCTCGCCCCTGCCCGCCGAGGTCCGCCAGACTGGCGTTGCTGCCCTTTCCGCGATTTCCGAAATCGTCCCTGCCGCAAACCGTGTCCGCTCCTGACCTTGAAGCCATCGCCCAACTCCTATACCTCTCGGCGGGAATCACGCGGCACAGAAAATATCCTGGCGGCGAAATCTATTTCCGTGCCGCCGCCTGCACCGGAGCGCTCTACGAGATCGAACTCTATCTGATCTGCGGTGATCTCCCGGGACTCAAAGCTGGCGTCTATCACTTCGCCCCCGCTGAATTCGGCCTCCGCAAACTGCGCGCCGGAGACTATCGCAGTGTCCTCATCGACGCCACTGCCAATGATTTCAATATCGCTCACGGTCCTCTGACCATCGTCTGCACCGCCACCTACTGGCGCAACGCATGGAAGTATCAGGACCGCACCTACCGCCATTTCGGATGGGACAATGGCACGCTGCTCGCCAACCTGCTGGCAGTTGGCACTTCGCTGGGATTGCCCGCGAAGGTAATTGGCGGATTCGTCGACAACTCGGTGAACCGCTTGCTCGACCTCGATCCGGAGCGCGAAGTGGCATTCTCCCTGGTGCCAATCGGCCATACCGCGACGCTCCCAACGCAGCCCCCATCAACAATCTCTCCTTTGGGACTCGAAACCGTCCCGTTATCCCGCCACGAAATCGACTACCCGCTCATGCGCGAAACCCACGACGCATCTTCGCTAGTGTCGTCCGGGGAAGTTGCAGTCTGGCGCGGCGGTACTCCGCTAACCCAGTTCCCTCCGCCCGCCGGACCGGTCGTCCAGCTTCGCCCTCTATCCGACGCCGAAATTCCTCGCGACCCCATCGAGCAGGTCATCCTGCGCCGCGGTTCCAGCCGCAAATTCGCCCGCAGCTCCGATCACCCTCGCTCAACTATCCACCATGCTGGATCGCGCCACGCGCGGCGTGCCCGCCGATTTTCTCGATCCCGCAGGATCGCAACTCAACCACCTCTATCTGATCGTCAATGCCGTGGAAGGTCTCGAACCCGGCGCTTACGTCTTCCACCGTGGCCGTGGTGTGCTGGAATTGCTCAAGCCAGGCGACTTCCGCGACCGCGCCGGATACCTTGGATTGCAGCAAGCTCTCCCTGCCGACGCCGCCGTCGACATCTTCTTCCTCGCTGACCTGCGCCCCATTCTGCAACGCCTCGGCAATCGCGGATATCGCGCCGTGCAACTGGAAGCCGGCATCATCGGCGGCAAACTGTATCTCGCCGCCTACGCCCAACACCTGGGCGCCACTGGCCTGACGTTTTTCGACGATGACGTAACTGCGTTTTTCTCGCCTCACGCCGAAGGAAAAAGCGCCATCTTCCTGGTCGCACTAGGCCACAGCGCGAAAACCCGGACTTAGCACAACTAACGGATTGTTGCTTCTTATACAGATCAATCTGGTCGCCAGACAATTCACTTTTCCGGGCCGCAATGCCCGTGAGACCATCACCACATCTCCCGCACCCCAAGGAGGGAGCCATGCCCACTTTTCTTCAGGATCTCCGCTATTCCGCACGTCACTCATCAGGAGTCCAGGATTCACCCTCACGGCGGTGATCTCGCTGGCGCTCGGCATTGGAGCGGCCACCGCTGTGTTCAGCGTGATTTATGCAGTGCTCGTGAGTCCTTATCCCTATCCTGCGGTGGATCGAATTGTACGACTCACGGCGACAGCGTAGCGGGTTCCGGGGACCCGGTCTTTCTCAACGGCGCGCAGATCCAGACCCTGCGGCAATCGCCGGTGGTCGAAAGCGTTCTGGCGATCGACTCTCAGGCGCTGATGCTGACAGGGCAGGATCTTCCGGAGAACGTCAGGACCGTCAGCCTCACCTCGAATAGCTTTTCAGGATCTCGGTGTGCCGCGGTGCAAGGCCGCGGACTGTGGCCATCCGACGCAGTGGACGGTGAGGAGCCGCGACCGGTCGCAGTTCTTTCTTACAGATTTTGGCGGAAACATTATTTCGTCCAATCCGGACGTCATCGGGCGCACGCTGCAACTCGATCACAAGAACTACGAGATCGTGGGCGTCGCGGCGCCGCGATTCACCTGGGGTGACGGTGACGTCTATCTCCCGCTGAAGCTGATGCGCGAACCGGGGCGCACCTCCATCGTCAATTTGCTCCTGCGGCCTGGCGTCAGCCGCGCCGCGGCCGACGCCGCGCTGCAGCCACTGGTGGAACAGTTCGCCAAATACATGCCGAACGATTTCCCCGGTGTCTTCAAAGTTCATGTGCTGGGCCTGAACGACTGGGTTGCTGGCTCCATGGGCGGAACACTGTACTTGGTCTTTGGCGCGGTGATGTTGCTGCTCGTGATCGGATGCGGAAATGTCTCGATTCTGCTGCTGGCGCGGGGTACGGCGCGGCAGCATGAATTGGCGGTAAGAAGCGCGATCGGCGCGGGCCGCTTTCGGATCATTCGTCAGCTGCTCACTGATTCCCTTCTCTCTCGCTGATCGGAGCAGCGTTGGGAGTTTTAACTTCTTACGGTGCTCTGGCGCTGATTCAGAGTCTTCTTCCTCGCTCTACGTTCGCTTCCGAAGCTGTGATTCGCATCAACCTTCCCGTACTCATTTTCAGCATCACCGTGGCGCTGGGCACGGGCGTGCTGTTCGGGCTTTGGCCGGCATTGCAGCTCTCACGAACGCAGATCGGACAGATTATGCAATCAGGAGCTCGCCGGGTGGCGGGCAGCGTTCGCGGACGCAGGACCCACAGCATGCTGATCGCCGTACAGGTGGCGCTGACATTATTGTTGCTGGCAGCTGCCGGCTCATCCATGAAGGGCTTCGCACGGTTGATCCACGAGCCCCTCGGTTTTGATCCGCACAATGTGATGGCGGTAGGAATTCCTTTGCGCCAGAACTCCTATCGGACATGGTCCGAGCGCGCAGCCTACTTTGAACAACTGCGAGGAAAGGTCGCGGAGACGCCTGGCGTGACCACGGCAGCGATTTCCACGGACGCCACGCCGCCGCGAAATGGATGGATCATGGGGTTTGAGATCCCGGGCAATCCCGCTACGAACGATCCCTTGGCATCGGCCAACCTGATTAGCCCGCAGTACTTTGCGGCTCTGCGCATTCCCCTGCTGCAAGGACGGATCTGGAGTGACGCCGAAAATTCCAAAGGCGCCCACGTAGCCGTGATCAACCATACGCTGGCGCAACGCTACTTTCCGAATGGCGACGCCATCGGGCACTCGTTGCGATTGCCAGGTATCGAAGGCAATCCGGCTACCGTGTTGTCGCCGCCAAATATCGCATCCTCCTGGTTGCAGATTGTGGGCATCGTGGACGACGCGCGCAATGATGGACTGCGAAGTGTCCCGATGCCGGCGGTCTTCGTGCCCTACACTTTCAGCATGGGAGAGGGCACGGAGATGCTGGTTCGCTCCCAGGTTCCGCCCCTCACACTGTTACATGCGGTACGCGAGCAGTTGAGGATGATCAACCCGGATCAGCTGACCAGCAATTACGTCGATGATCTCGAAACTCGTCTTACCTACGAACCCGAGTGGCAGCAGGAGCATCTCGCAGCGTGGATCTTTGGCGTTTTTGCCTGGCTCGCCCTGGCCCTCGCCGCCGTAGGGCTGCACAGCGTCGTCTCCTACACGGTGGCGCAACGGACCAACGAGTTTGGAATACGTATGGCGCTGGGAGCGCGGCGCGGAGACTTGCTGCGAATCGTGTTCAGGTCGGCGTTGGGAAGCGTAGGCGCCGGAGTCCTCGCGGGTCTCGCTCTTTCATTTGCCTTCAGCCAGGTCATCGCGAAGTGGGCGCAAGGAATCACGCGCGATCCGGTCATTCTCCTGGCCGGAACGATTCTCCTGAGCCTGGTGTCCGGGTTGGCCTGCGCAATACCAGCGCGTCGTGCCTCCAAAGTCGATCCGATAATTGCGCTGCGTAGCGAATAAGAACCGCTGAAGCGGGCCCAGCTCGATCTGAAAATCGCCACGTTTAAAACCTGGCCGCCACTTTGCTATAAGAGAGCAATGCGCCTACAGGAATTCGCACCCCGGCCCGCGCACCTCAAATGGCTGCTCGATTCTGACCCGTCCATCCGCTGGCAGGTAATGAGGGACCTCACCGGTGAAGCCCCGACGCGATTGCCGCCGAGCGGTCTCGCGTCGCAACCGAAGGCTGGGGAGCCCACTTCTCGCTCGCCAATCTCCATGCCGGCACCTGGGGCCGTGCCCCCGCGGGTGGAGAAACGATTTGCCGAAGGACGACCGGACCATGCTGATCACCCTCTACAGTCTCGTCGTCTTGATGGATCTCGGTCTCGATCCCGCCAGCCCGCAGGCTCGCAAAATGATCGACCGCGTCGAAAAGCGGATGGTGTTCAAGCGGCTCAACAACCGGCCTTTCCTTGACGGCGAAACCGAGCCTTGCATCAACGCCAGAATCCTCGCCATCGGCGCGTATTTCAAAAAACCGAACGACGCACTGGCCAATCAACTCCTCGAGCGAGCAACTCGAAGATGGCGGCTGGAACTGCGAAGCACCCAAGAGCCGGCGGTCTTCGTTCCACACCACCATCTGCGTGCTCGAAGGACTGCTCGAATACGAACGAGCGGGGCGCAAATCGGCGCGCCCGTTACCAAGGCCTCGCGAGAGAAGGCCGAAAACTATCTGCTCGAGCGCCGCATGTTCCGCTCGCTTCGAACCGGCGAAGTCATCAACAAACGCTGGCTCCGCTTCTCGTTCCCGACATTTTGGCACTACGACGTCTTGCGCGGACTCGACTATCTGCGAAATGCAGGAATCAAACCCGACAACCGCGTCCGTGACGCCATCGAAATCGTGATCAAGCGCCGCCACCAGAACGGACGCTGGCCGCTCAACCGACTCCATCCCGAATACATTCCATTGCAGATGGAAACCGATATCGGCAGCGCCAGCCGCTGGAACTACACTGCGCGCTCTCCGCGTCCTGCGCTGGTACAACAACTCAGCCTAGAAGTTATGCGGGGGTGCCCCACCCTCCTTCGCGTATTTTGCGAAGAGGGTGGGAGACGGTGGCCCATTCAAGCCGGGGTTTGGCTTGAGCGGAGACAGTTCCACCATTGAACGGAATCATCCCGCCCCTCGTTCGCGCTTGCGCGCAGCGAAGGACATCCAAGTTACCTGAGTCCGGAGCCGCCAGCTGTAACAGCAGTAAAATCTCCCGCATGAAAGCGATTCCCTGGCGTACCCCACTGGGCGCCGTTGCAGCCGGTTATGCGATCGTTGTGTTCATCGCGGCGGCGCTTCTATTGGGGCGCCACATCCAGTACGTCACTCATGCCGCCGACGCGAATACGTACGGCGCCATGTTTGCATTCGGCGACTTGCTGCTCGGACTCTTCATCGGCGGCCTTTTCCTGATACCGACGCTTTTCCTTGTCCTGGTCATCCGGAAATCAGAAACGGCGTACACCAGATATTCGCGGATTCTTCTAGGCCTCAGCCTGACCGCGCCCATGAGTCTGGCAGTTCTCGCCATCCCTGCCATGCGGGAGGGAGACTCCTTCCTGGCCTGGTTTTCCATGGATCGCCTATTGGCCTCGCCGATCGTCATTGCAGGCCTGGTAGTCAGCCGGTTATTGACGCAATTCGGCCGCGCGAAGCGCCTGATCTCATATGCGTTGTTGATCGAGTTGGGAACGATCGCCCTGCTGATCGCGCTGATCGTACTTTTCATGAGATACCACTGAAGGCGAAGCCTGGTTCCAGACAAGTACGTTCGAATGACCAAATAATGAACAATCAGGTAATCAACGACCACGAGTCTCTGCCGAAGAAAAAGTTCCTATGATCCTCATCATCGCAGGCCTCCCGGGGACAGGTAAGAGCACGCTGGCCTGCGCCCTCGCGCAACGCCTCCCGGCCGCAGTCCTCGATAAGGACTCAATTCGAGCGTCGCTCTTCCAACCGGCGTATGTCGAGTATTCCCAAGCGCAGGATGATTTCTGCCAGGAGATCATGCTGCAGACCGCGGCTTATCTGTTGTCCAAACATCCGGACCTGCACATTCTGTTGGATGGACGCACCTTCTCGCGCCGCCACCAGCGCGACCGTGTGATCGAGTTCTGCTCGCAACTTGGGACCACCTGGGCCACGCTCGAGTGCATCTGTTCCGAGGCGACCGCACTTGGACGCATCGCGGAAGCCGTGGCGGCAAACAACCATCTCGCCGCAAATCGCACTCCGGACCTCTATCGCGAAATTCGCAAGGCATGGGAGCCGATCGATCAACCCAAACTCGTTATCGACACCGACGAAAACATCGAGTCATGTGTCGATCGAGCGGTGCGCTATCTGACGGCGAACACTATCAACACCTAGCGTCCCACTCACGCCATGTTTCGGCTTGAGTGCGTTTACGAATCCCAATCTTAAGCCAACCTTAAATCCGACGAGAAAAGACAGCAGGCGGCGCAACCCCACTTGCCGCCATGGACGCGGATGCCAACCCATCGAATGACCACCGCATCCTAACTCGCCGGAGAAAACTTTTATGAAGTATCTGAATCTTGTCTTGGCATTGTTAGTCTCGATGGCTGTCATCGGCTGCGGCGCCGGTCACGCGAACTTAACCAGCATCACCGTAAGTCCTGAATCGGCTACTACGACGAGCAGCCCGCAGGGTCAGGTTGGCTATACCGCGACCGGCCACTTCTCGAATGGCAAGAGCCGGGAACTTTCACAGGTAGACGGACTCTCGTGGAAGACTTCGCAAACCAGTACCGGGACTGTGGCAGCTACCATCGGTTCGACCGGCGAAGTCACTTGCTCGGCGCCCGGAACAGTGACCATTACTGCGAGCGCCCCTCAAAACCTGACTTTCACCGTGAATAACGGAGTACAAAACACATCCGCGACGGTCAGTGGAACGGCTTCGCTAACTTGCGAGTAAAGTTGCGCTCCAGCCTCTGGATAAATCCGGATAGACGGGCGTTTCCCTGCGTTCTATATATTTGCGCAAGCATGCAGGATATTTTCCGTCTACCCCGATAATTCCCGCCTCGCCGACATTGTCAGAGATTTTTTACCAGGCGTTGCCCGCCCAGCTAAAATATCCTCAGTGACTGGCGAACGCTGGGCTCGGATAGGAATCACGGTTCAATTCCTCATCGTGATAAGGACACTAGGTGAGTTCTTCCGGCTCAGGCACGTCCTTGGCACGAGCTTCTCAATCGCCGTTGCCACGCCGTATGTTGGCGGCGCTTTAATAGCTTCTTGCTTCTGCTAGGCAGGCGTGACCTCGTACTTCTTCCGACGCTACAATCTGTCCGTCTGGATCGCGCTGGCGGCCATAGTCATTCTTCTCGTGTACAAAATTACTGTAATTGGCTGGTGATGAGTGCAATCGCCTTCCATGACAACGTCGGCTCCTGGCTGCGATAGGTTGTCGCGCGCTTCTTCGCCCGAATGTCTAATCACTATTATCTGGGGGCTGTGGTTTACTACTAAACGATGACTCCTACGTTTAACCTGCGAGTAATACTATTCTGCTCCCTGTTATCCTCCTTTCCGCTCCCAGTCTCTTCGCAGACTCTGGTGGAACGACTGGGATACCCTGCCGACACAAAGCTCGTCGTTGTGCACGCAGACGATCTGGGCGAAACCCACTCGGTGAATGCCGCTGCCATCAAAGCTTTGGAAGGCGGCACCATCAATTCCGCCAGCCTGATGGTCCCCTGCCCATGGTTTCCTGAGATTGCCGACTATGCCAAATCACACCCGGACGCAGACTTCGGCCTGCACCTCACATTGACCAGCGAGCGAATCTATTACCGCTGGGGCCCGGTCGCTTCATCCGAAAAGGTTTCGAGCCTGCTGGATCAAAACGGATACTTCCATCACGACTGGGAAGCGAACGCACACATTAATGCGAGAGAGGTCGAGATGGAATTGCGCGCCCAGATAGAACGCGCGCTTGCGATGGGAGTTCGTCCCACGCACCTCGACTCACACCAGTACCGGCTGATCTTCAACGGCAAGGAACTGTTCGACGCTATGCTGCGAGTGGCTCACGAATACAAGTTGCCGATTTTCGTTACTCGGGATTGGTTCGCAGACCATCCTTATTTGCAGGCAAGCCTCGGTCCAGACGACATCGTGCTGGACCATACGGTTACGGTTGAAGCGGGACTTCCACCCGAAAAATGGGCGGAGTTTTATCTGGCTGCGTTGAAAAACCTGGCACCCGGCGTGACCGAGTTCGTCATTCATCCCGGTTACGACGATGACGAGCTTCGCGCAGCCACCAGGGAGCGTCCCACATGGGGTGCAGCCTGGAGACAACGCGACTTCGATTTCTTTACCAGTAACCAGTTTAGGGAGATTCTGGCTCAACAGAAAATTAAACTGATCACCTGGCGCGAACTGGCCCGCGCTTCCAAGCCAAAATGATCTTCATCGTCAGAAGCGCTCACTGGAGTCAATGAGCGAGAAGGCGATTTGGCACCATCCAGGTGTATTCCTGTCGACAAGCGCGTTTATAAGGACTGACGGATAACCACGCTATCTCGCGTGGCTTCATCTAAATATTGTTTTGTAACGAAAGTTTAGATCCGGGCGTCTAACTTTCTGCAGTCAAGGAGGCGCGCAGGTAGGACCTATGGAACATGGATTTACTTTTAGATTTGCTGTGGCCACAGATTTTGCAGTCGTTCGAGATCTTGCCTCCCAGCTTGCCAGGCAAATAGAAGCAGACGATCCACCTCTGACAGCCGCGCAGTTCGAGACATATTATGTCAGTCCTCACGCACCCATGCGCTTGTTGCTGGCGGTCCGCAATGGTGAGATTGTGGGTTTGATTTCCTGGACGTTGACGCATGAGCTTTATAGCGCCGACACTCGTGTTTACATCAGCGATGTGTCGGTTGACCAGGCTTCTCGCGGCCAAGGTGTAGGCGCAGCTCTAATGGCTGAGGTGAAAGCCTGGGCCCGTGCTCACGGTGCTTCCAAGCTTGGCTGGGAGGTTTGGCATCGAAACTTCGCTGCACAGGCGTTTTACAGGCGATTGGGAGCCTCCATTTTGCGGATTAGGGATGAACCGATGGGTTCTCGCGCGCTTCTTCGCCAGAGAACGTTCGTTGCAACCGCAAGACAATCGCATACGCCACAAGGAACAGCCCAAAACCAACCAGAACCCCTAGTTTGCCCTCCCATCGGCTAAAATTTCCGAACCGCTGTATCCAAGCATGAACAACGAGAAGTTCAATGGCGGATGCGATTGCCAAGGAGATCCAGAAGGCGATCGTTCGCCACAAGGAGTTGCTGGCTACTGCGATGAAAACCGATACGAACATCACATCCGTAGCCGCTTCCTGCCAATCGGATTTCATGTGATATCGACTGGGAAGTGCGAGGTATGTGATCCAGATCAGGGCTATTGCCATCAGCCCCCAGAACAGGTCAACCCACGTACTTAGGTTTCTCCGGGTGCCGAATATTTTCCGGCGCCTCCTCTTTGCCTCACGCTGCTCAATCCGTCGAACGAATTGCTCATGTTCGGCTTGGTCGACCTCAGTAAGCTTGCGCCGATGCAATTCGGCCTCTAAAGCTGCCGCAGCTTCTGTTGTCAAAGAGGCTCGATCCGATGCTAAGACTAAAAGCTCGTCGTCACTCCGCGCGGAATAGTCAGCAGAGAAGTCGTTAAGCATCTCCGTTACCTTACTTTCTCAAGGCCACATCTTGGCCCAGACAGTAATTCGTAGCGACAGCTGTCGTAAACAGCTAGATTACCCACGAACAGCCGATGCCGATCCCCCGGACGGCCAAGAATTGATTACTCCGTGTCCTCTGTGTCCTCCGTGGTTGATTTGTTTATTAGAACCCCAAGGACAACACCCCCGCATCACCAAAGTCACCCCAAATCTCAGGAACCTCACACCCCGCGTGCTATACTGTTGTTGCGTCTAATACCACGGTTGTGGTGCGGTTGCTCTGGTTAGAACCTGAATTCCCGCCTAATTTTCCTCCGTTCGTCTTCGGCGTAAATAAAAACTGGCCATTGTAGTTGCTGCTCGCCCGGAAGCTTCGTGTGCGCGCCGCGATCGCTTCCGCCAATAGAAAAAGAGAAAACCCAATAATGCAGAGCTTCACCGAACTACCAATCTCCCCTTATACCCAGGAGAGGTTGTCGTCCCTTAATTTTTCCATCCCCACTCCCGTGCAGGCCGCAGCCATACCGCAGGCCCTCGCCGGCAAAGACGTGCTCGCCACCGCTCAGACCGGAACCGGCAAAACCCTGGCCTTTCTGATCCCGATCATTGAGCGCCTGTTGCAGCAGCCAGTAAAGCCCGGCATCGCCGCGCTCGTCCTGGTCCCAACCCGCGAGCTGGCCATGCAGGTGGTTGACCAGTACAACGCCTTGCGTGGAAACAAACTGTCGCCCGCAGCCCTGGTCGTCGGCGGACTGGCTGAAGGCGCGCAGCTGAACGCGTTACGCCGCGGAGCGCGCATCGTAGTCGCCACTCCCGGACGCCTCGAAGACTTCCTCGATCGCCGCCTGGTCAACTTCCAAAGCTTGCAAGTCCTGATCCTCGACGAAGCCGACCGCATGCTGGACATGGGATTTCTCCCTGCCCTGCGCCGGATCGCCAAGGTTCTGCCCAAAGATCGCCAGACCATGTGCTTCTCCGCCACGCTGGAAGCCTCTGTGGTTCACCTGATCGCCGACTACACCAGAAACCCGGTCCGCCTGGCTTTTGGTTCCACTTCAAAGCCGTCGGAAAATGTTCGCATCCAGGCCTTCGAAGTCTCCGCCGACCGCAAGCAGGAAATGCTGCACCGCCTGCTGTCCAAGGAAACCGGACGCTGCCTGGTCTTCGCCCGCACCAAGCGCGGCACCGAGCGCCTGGCCAAGAACCTGACTCGTGAAGGCTTTGCCGCCGCCATGATCCACGGCGACCGCTCGCAATCGCAGCGCACCGCCGCCCTCACCGGATTCCAGACAGGACGTTACCGCATTCTGGTCGCCACCGACCTGGCTTCCCGCGGCATTCACGTGCAGGACATCGCCCACGTCATCAACTACGATCTCCCCGAGGTCGCGGAAAACTTCATCCATCGCGTCGGACGTACCGGACGCGCCGGTGAACTGGGAGTGGCCTCAACCCTGTTTGCGAGAGAACAGCGCACCGAACTCCACCAGTTGGAGCGCACCCTCGGCATCCGCATGGAAAGAATGAAGGCCGAGGACATTTCTACAGAACCCATCCGCGTCCGCGTTCACATCGATCCCGCCGAAGCTTCGGCCCGTGGACGGATGGCTCGCCTTCCCGGCGAAATCCTGCAAGCCCAACTGGGAAGCTAAGCGTTACTCGTCACGGTTTCAATGTAGGCGCGAGCGATAACGCTCGCGCCCACATTTCACAATCCCCAAACAAAAACGGAACCGCTAGTCCGGAACCCTCGTAAATATACTCAGGTGACGCATGGCGAAGCTCCGCCTAATCCCGATCCTGTTTCTCGCAGCTCTCAACACCAGCGCCACCACAGCCGAGGACTCTCCAACCGCCGACACAATCATGTCCCGCGTAGCCGTCAATCAAGACAGTAGTGAAAAGCTACGCAGCCAATACATCTACCAGCAACACATCACGATCGTCGCCCGAAAGACCAGCGGCAAAGTCCTGCGCGAAGAGACCGCCGATTATCACGTAGTCCCCAAGCCTGACCATACCGAACGCAGCCTCGAACACCTCGCCGGGCGCTACTGGCACAAAGGCAGATACGAAACTTTCAGCGGTGAACCCGTCCCCGAACCCGACAGCACCGACGGAGATCTGATCCACGAGTTCCGCGAAGACCTCACCAACGACAAATCCAAAGATGGCCTGGCAGGAGACCTGTTTCCCTTCACCAGCGACGAGCAAAAGAACTACAAGTTTCGCCTTCTTGGGCAGGAACCCTTCGAAAGCCGCCAGTCGTACCACATCGCCTTCACTCCCATCGATGACGACGACATCGACTGGGCCGGAGAAGCCTACATCGACGCCCAGGAGTTCCAGCCGATCTATGTCTTCACCCGGCTGGCGCGCCCCATGCCCTTCGGAGTGCGAACATTTCTCGGTACCGATCTCCCCGGCATCGGCTTCGCCGTCCACTACCATCGCCAGGACGACGGCGCCTGGTTTCCAGTCAGCCTGGGCAGCGAATTCCGCATCCGCGCCTTGTTCTTTTTCAATCGCACCATGACCATCTCTTTGGAAAACAAAGCCTTCGAACATACCCACGTACAAAGCAGGATCGTCGAAAGCACTCCGTAGAGGTAGTGTGGGGCGGACACTCATGTCCGCCGCAGTTGACTTTAGTTTTGATGTGCCGGCAGCTTGTGAATTTGCAATGCAATGTCCATTGGCGTCATCCTGAGGGACTTCAGTCCCGAAGAATCTGGCGCGCACCTCCAAAATCGCTGACCTTTTTCATCGCCGCTCCACGCCAGATGCTTGGCAAGCCCAGCATGACGCCGTCACCGAAGGATGTCCGTCAAACATCTTCATGCCCGGATTTAGTTCAAAAGCGGCGGACAAGGGTGTCCGCCCACCCAATCCCGTATACTCTTGTCGATCGCAGGAGGGCTCCCATGGCCACCGGTCCCGATAACTTCGCCGAACTGAAACAGCGCTTGCGCGCCAGCTGGATGGCCGGCGACTTCGGCCAAATCGCCAAGCTGAATGCCCGTGACGCCGAAGGCTTCATCCAGCGCCTGAACCTGAAGCCGGGAACAAAGGTCCTCGACGTAGCCTGCGGCACCGGAAACCAATCCATCCCCTCGGCCCGCGCCGGAGCCGAAGTCATCGGACTCGACATCGCCCCCAATCTCCTCGAGCAGGCCCGCCAACGCGCCGTGGACGAGAAGCTGAAAATCGAATTCGTCGAAGGCGACGCCGAAAAGATTCCTTACGAAGCCGCTCGCTTCGATGTCGTCCTGTCCATGTTCGGCGCCATGTTCGCCCCGCGGCCGGATGTTGTCGCTTCGGAGCTAAAGCGGGTCTGTCGTCCCGGCGGCATGATCGCCATGGGCAACTGGACGCCGGAAAGTTTTGTCGGACAGATGTTCCAGATCACCGCCCGCCACGCCCCGCCTCCCCCAGGCATGCAGCCTCCAGTCCTCTGGGGCGTAGAAAAGGTTGTGACCGAACGGCTGAATCAGGGCGCTGGAAAAATTGCGCATCTGGAGATGAAAAAGCAGCACCTGATCTTCGACTATCCCTTCCCTCCCTCCGATGCTGTCGCCTTCTTTCGAAAATACTTTGGCCCCACCCAAACCACATTCGCCCGCCTCGACCCAGCCGCCCAGGAGGCCCTGGCCGCCGACCTGACCCAGCACTGGACCAGAAACAACCAGGGCGACGCCGACCACACAGTCATCAAAGCCGAATATCTCGAAGTCCACGCCACCCTGGCATCTTGAATGTGTGGGGCGGACACTCTTGTCCGCCGCCTTTGAAGTTGAAGTTGATCTTGGCTTTTGGGATCCCGGCCAACAACAGCGCAAACCAAAAGCGACGGAAAGGAGTGCCCGCCCCACAAGCGTGCCCACATCGCCGCGTCTCCCCACCCCAATGCTATGATTACCCCTTCGCGTAAGAGCGCCACCCACGGTCCCCGTCCGGCATAGAGAAAGGCCAAAAGCTCTCGAATACTAGATGAATCGCCGATTCTCCATCCTTTCCCTGCTCGTTTTGTCTCTCGGAATCTACGTCGCCACCGCCGCTCAGCCGGCGCTGCTCGACGACGCCGATGCCTCGCATGCGCTGGTCTCCCGCGAGATGCTTCAGCGCGGCGACTGGGTCGTGATGTATCAGGACGGCATCCGCTATCTCGAGAAAGCCCCCCTGCATTACTGGATGGTCGCCGTTAGCTACAGGCTCTTCGGGCAAGGCGCCTTCCAGACCCGGCTGCCTCTGGTGCTTTCCGTCGCCGGACTGGTCCTGATGGTCTACTTTTTTGCCCGGCGCTTTTTCGGGGAAACCGCCGCCTTCTACTCCGGGCTGATCATTTGTACCAGCGTGGGCACATGGTTGTTCACCCGTGTCATGGTTCCGGAAGCCATCTTCGCCCTCGAACTCACCGCGCTTTTTTATCTATTTCTGCGAGGCTGGCAAGGCACGCTGGATACTCGCATCGCCTATTGGGGCGCGTCCGTCGTAATGGCGCTCTCGGCGCTCACGCTGGGCCTGATCGGCGTGCTCTTCCCTGTCGGCGTGGTCTTTTTCTTCATCGTATTCACCCGCAGCTGGGGACGATGGCGCGAACTACGAATATTTTCCAGCACGCTGATCTTCCTGATCATCGCCGCGCCCTGGCACTGGATCGCGGAGCAGCGCTCTCCTGGATTCCTGTGGTCTTATTTCATCAACGAGCACTTTAAGCGCGCGCTCGGCACCCGCTATCCGCCGGACTATGAAGCCGTCCCGCTGTTGCTGTGGTGGGCCCTGCACCTGGTCTGGTTCTTTCCCTGGAGCTTTTTCATCTCCTATGCTCTGCGCGAGTTCCCGCGGCCCAAAACCTGGGGACCTAAAATGGAACCAGTTCAGCAGGCCCGCCTGCTGCTCTTCATCTGGGCCGGATTGATTCTGTTTTTCTTTTCCCTCACCAGCGGATCGCGCATGGAGTACTACAGCTTCGGCGCCTGGCCGGCGATCGCCGTGCTGCTGGGAATCGGATTGAGCGACGCCGAAGAGGCGAAAGACCGCTGGCTCCCGCGCCTTCAGGCAGGATTGGCCGTGATCGGATTGCTGGCCTCGGTCTGCCTGAGCTACCTCGTCATTTCCTCGCTCGATATTTCATCCAAAGGCGGCATCTCGCACCTGCTGCAATATCACGACCTCGATACCTACCGCCTGTCGATGGCGCATATTTTCGATCTGACGCCGCAGACCTTTGCCGCACTGCGCGGACCAGCTATCTTCGCCATTCTGATTTTCATCTTTGGCTTTGGCCGTGCCTGGCTGCTGCGCCGGCGCTGGAAGAATTCCGCCGCAACTCTGACTCTGGCCTTCGCCATGGCGCTCTTTTTCTTTGCCGCCAACTGGGCCTTCAAGAGATTCGAACCCCGGATGTCGTCGCGCGCACTGGCAGACGCCATCCTTCCCTACCTTCGCCCCCAGGATCAGATCGTGCAGTACGGAGACTTCAACTCGGGCTCAAGCATCCCGTTTTATACTCACCGTCACGTATGGATTTATAACGGACGCTTCGGCACCAACCTGGAAATCGGCTCCAACTATCCCGACGTGCCTCCCACATTTCTGGACGACAAGCAGTTCCCCGCCTTCTGGAGTGGCCCCGAACGGGTCTTTATTTTTGTCCCCGAAGAATTTCGCAAGGATGCACTCTCCCGCCTCCCTCCCGATTCCAGCTACCTGCTGGCCGAAAGTGCCGGGAAATATATTTTCGTAAACCAGCCGCTTCGTCCGGATCTGCCCGTGCTCGCGTCAGTTCTCAAGCGCCATCCCATGGAGTAATGAGTTGACTCCGCCGGAAAGCAACACCGACGAACTCTTCATGGAAGAAGCTCTCCGCGCCGCCCAGCGTGCGCTTGAGGCCGGAGAAGTTCCGGTCGGCGCGGTCGTGGTTCATGAAGGCAAAATCATCGGATGCGGTGGCAATCGCAACCTCGCCGACTCCGATCCCACCGCGCACGCCGAGATCGTCGCCCTGCGCCAGGCCGGTGCCACTCTCGGCAACCATCGCCTGGAGAGCTGCGAACTGTTTGCTACAATTGAACCATGCGCCATGTGCGCCGGGGCTCTGGTTCATGCCCGGCTCAAGCGCCTGGTCTACGGCGCGGACGATCTCAAAGCTGGCGCCATCCGTTCCGTGATGCAGGTCTTGAATCATCCCAGCCTGAATCACCGCATGGAAGTCCGGTCAGGCGTCCTGGCAGGCCGCTGCGCCGGGTTGTTGCAAAGCTTTTTCCGTCTGCGTCGCGACTGAAGACCGACGACTGACGACTGCTTTTCGGAGAGGTGCGTGAGTGGTTGAAACGATCCGCCTCGAAAGCGGACATACCTTAACGGGTATCGGGGGTTCAAATCCCTCCCTCTCCGCCACTTTTTCTTCCCGGGTCACGCCTTCTTGAAATACTGCACCTCGCGCTCGTGCTTTACCGCGCCCGCACGAGTGGAGAACGTTCCCAGGTTCCGTCGACGCCCGGTCTTGGGATTTTTCTTGCGTGAATAAAGCCGGTACTCCCCAGACTTCAATTTGCGAATCATGAGCCACCTGAGATGCCCTTCGCGCCCACCCGGTTTGCCGCCACTATAATCGTCAACTGAGAACCGAGAATCAGAAACTAAGAACTGGTTTTATTTGTTGGTTTTTTGGTTGGTTGTAATTTGTGAGCTTCATTTGTGCCGGGTTTTATCTGTGCTGGTTTTATAAAAGCTGGTTTTATCAACTATGGAAATCCGCCGCCTCACCGCCCAGGATGCCGCTTCCTACCGGCAACTTCGCCTGGAAGCATTGCAACGCGAGCCTCTGGCCTTCACCGATTCTGTAGCCGAACACCAGACCATGACGTTGGAGACGATCGAGACTCGACTGACCACCGAAGACAATTTCGTCATGGGGGTCTTCATCGATTGCCAACTCGCCGGCACGGCTGGATTCTTCCGCCGTAAAGGAGAAAAAATTCGCCATCGCGGTGGAATCTGGGGCGTCTACGTATCCGAAGAGCTCCGCGGCCAAGGTGTTGGACGGGCTCTGTTGGCCGAATTAATTCGCCACATAAAACTGCTTCCGGGGATGGAACAAGTGGCGCTCGCCGTCAGCCGTCACAACGCCGGTGCCAAGGCCTTATATGAGTCTCTGGGCTTCGAGGTCTACGGCTGCGAAAAGCGCGCGCTCAAAGTTGGCAATGAATACGTAGACGAAGAATTGATGGTGTTGTATTTCAAATGAATTTCGTAGCGCCCGCGTCCCGCCGGCTGTTCTGAGGACACCCCGCCCTCGAAGCGCGCAACGCCGTTGACGTTATGGATGAGCCGACGCCTGACGTCCGACGTCTGACCTAGCTTCCCTGCACCGGGAGTGACGGTGCACCGCCAGCGACTTCATCCCGGTTGAAGATCACATTGGCGCCCATGTGGGCTGGCCGGGGCGCAAGCATCTGCTCTTTGCGATAGACCAGATTGCTGGCATTAAAGCTCGCGATTTCAAATCCGTGCCCGTGAGTAATGGCGTCCGTCGGACAAGCCTCTACGCAATAGCCGCAAAAAATGCACCGGTTGTAGTCGATGTTATAAACCTTCGCGTAGCGCTCTGCCCCGCTGACCCGGTTCTCGGCAGTATTCTCCGCCGCCTCGATATAAATACAATTCGAGGGGCAGGCGGCTGCACAGAGAAAGCAGGCAACGCACTTTTCCAGTCCATTTTCGTCGCGCTGCAGGACGTGCACACCACGGAAGCGCTCCTGAACCATGGCCCCCCGCAGAGGCCCCGGCCCGTCAGGATAATTTTCAACCACGGTAGGCTGAAACATTTCCATGAAGGTGATGCGCATACCTTTAGCGATGGCCGCGATATTCTGAAGTACCGGCATACCCCACCAGTATACCGAAAAAAACCGTGTGGTCGCGGGCGACCTCGCCCGCGGCTTTTGACCTTACAGACGGCGCGCCAGATCCTTCGCAAGCTCAGGACGACACCTTCATTTGACGTATACATCCAAACTGACCCTCTCACCTCAGCCCAGCCCGGAGGTTGTAATACACAGCCGCCAGCGTATATCCTTACCCCCTCTGCAGGGCCCCCTTGAGTCCCATGGCGCTCACAGTAGGCGCGTCCGCTTCGTCGTCAATAATCCTGAGAGGAGAAACAAACATGCCCGATCAATTTGAAACACTGAAACAGAAATACCAGCCGGTCCTGGACAAGATTCAGGAGGAAGGCGCCCAGCTTCTGAACGTCAACATGGATGGCAACCAGCTGTTCATCAAGGCCATCGCCGTTTCAGAAATCAGCAAAGACCGCATCTGGAACGCCATCAAGGCCGTCGATCCCACCTTTGCCGATCTGAAGCATGACATTGAAGCCAAGACCGGACCGCAGGACTACACCGTGCAACCCGGCGACAACCTGTCCAAGATCAGCAAGCATTTCTACGGCGACGCCAGCAAATATCTGGTCATCGCCAAAGCCAACAATCTGGACGATCCCGACAAGATCAAGGTCGGCCAAAAACTGGTCATCCCAGCCGCAGCGTAAAATCAAACGTCAGCCATCGGACCTCAGACCTCGGGCATCAAACCTCAACTTCGGACTTAGGCCTTGAGGTCAGTTGTCCGAGCTCCGAAGTCCGACGCCACTCTGAAGCGGCCGCCGGATCACACAGGAGGAACACAATGCATCTACTTTGGACATTACTCATCGGACTGGTCATCGGAGCAGTGGCAAAGTTCCTCATGCCGGGCAAAGACCCAGGCGGATTCATCGTCACCATGCTGATCGGCATCGCCGGATCGTTCGTCGCCACCTACATCGGCCAGGCGCTTGGGCTGGTATCACGAAGGCCAAAGCGCCGGTTTCATCATGTCGGTGCTGGGCGCAATCGTGCTCTTAGGCATCTATCACCTGATCCGCCGCAAAACAGCGTGATCATGTAGGGCGGGCGCCCCCGCCGCCTTTGACGTAGATTTGGGTTCTGCAAGCGAGGACGCCGCGGCTACCAGCGGCCAAGC
The DNA here is from genome assembly GCA_963795245.1 of Terriglobia bacterium. Classification (GTDB taxonomy): domain Bacteria; phylum Acidobacteriota; class Terriglobia; order Terriglobales; family Acidobacteriaceae; genus JAIQFF01. The sequence goes on from CAWCHA010000005.1 coordinate 1,474,606, forward strand.
CGCGAAGCGGCGCCGGAATAAAGCTCACGACGTAAGCCGTGGGTAAAAGCAGGAGCGAAAGAAACGCCTGTAAACACCGCACCGACCTGCGGTGCGGAATTCCAAACTCGCAAGCGAGGCGAACCATGCGCTGGACACCCGGCGGCAGCAGCGACGACGTTGAAGATCGCCGTGACGACAGCGGTGGAGGCGGCTTCCGCCCCGGAGGCATCCACCTCGGCCTCGGCGGTATCGTCATCCTCTTCATTCTCAGCCTGATCTTCAAACGCGATTTCCTGTCGCTGGTCAGCAACGGCTCCATGGACACAGGCGCCACCACGACCTCGCAACCCGATCCCGCCCGTGACGCCCAGGAAAAACCCCTCGTCGATTTCGTCACCTTCGTCCTCGACGACGTTCAGCAGACCTGGACACAAACTCTCCCGCAACAGGCTGGCGTCCCTTACCACCACGCCAAGCTCGTCCTGTTCCGCGACGCCTATAACTCCGCCTGCGGCACCGCGCAATCCGCCACCGGCCCCTTCTACTGTCCCGAGGACGAAAAGGTCTACATCGATCTCGGCTTCTACGACGAGCTCAAGCAGCGCTTCGGTGCCCCTGGACAATTCGCTGAAGCCTACGTACTCGCCCACGAACTCGGACATCACGTGCAAAAGCTTCTAGGCATTGAGTCCAAAATGCGTCAGGCTCAGCAGCAGAACCCTCAAAACGCCAATGAACTTTCCGTTCGCCTGGAACTGCAAGCCGACTGCTTCGCCGGCGTCTGGGGACACTCCACGCAGGAACGCAACCTGCTCGACCCAGGCGACGTTGACTCCGGCCTGAAAGCCGCAGCCGCCGTCGGAGACGACCGCATCCAGAAAATGACCCGAGGCACAGTCAATCCCGAAACTTTCACCCACGGCAGCTCCGCCCAACGAACGGAGTGGTTCCAACGCGGCTTCCAGAACGGCACCATCGCAGCCTGCAACACCTTCCAGTAGTCGTTCTTTTCTGAACCCGAGGGTGCCCTGCTCAAGCTCCGCTTGGGCGGGGGTTTTGACCTCGAATGTTCATTCGTCACAGACTTGTCTAATCCGAGAGATATCCGTTCAAGCGACCATTGCCCCATGTAATACTTTCCAGTAAAGAATATGTGGGCGCGAGCGTCCCGCTCGTGCGGGAGCGGCAACAGCGCGTGACTGAGATGGACGCGCCTCAAATCTAGTGTCCGAGTTCAACCAATGAAGAAGCCTTCCCGCAAAGCGGAACAACGTTCCGGAAAGCGGCGAGCAGGAAAACAACATACCGAGAAACAAGACCGGCGAAAGCCTCGCTTCTCCCGCGAGGTTGCTCTGCTCTACCAGGATGACGCCGTCGTAGCCGTCAACAAACCCGCCGGACTGCTCTCCGTGCCCGTGGAAGGCTCCGATTCCCCGTCGGTTCTATCGCTGCTTCGGGAAAAACTTGAAGGCCGGCAAGCGTTTGTGGTGCATCGCATCGACCGTTTTACTTCCGGCGTTCTGCTCTTTGCCAAGACCCGCACCGATCGGGAAGCTCTGATTCGACAATTTCTCGCCCACACTCCGGTTCGACAATATCTCGCGGTCGTACGCGGTCAGCTTGCCAGGAAAGAAGGAACGCTGGTTCACTACTTCCGGCGCGAAGGCATGTTTCAAAAGTTGAGCACCGAGCGAGACTCCAAAGCAGCCCGGGCCGAGATGCGCTATTCCGTCGAACGCCCTCTTCGTGAAGCCACCCTGGTCCGCGTAACCCTGGTGACCGGATTGCAGAATCAGATCCGAGTGCAGCTTTCCGCCATCGGCCACCCGGTGATCGGCGACAGAAAATACCACACAGCCGAAGCAGCGGAATCGCGAATCGCTCGCGTCGCCCTTCATGCCCAGCGCCTGGAGTTCGTACATCCACGTTCCGGCGAGGCCATCTCCATCGACTGCGAACTTCCTCCGGACTTGCAGTCCCTCATCCATGCCCTGCTGCCGCACCGCAAGCGTGGGTAACCTTTACCGCTTATGTAATTGCCAGACGGCGGTTGGCGAACTCCAGGAGTCAGCGGCGTCCGCTTCAGTCACCCAACAAATGCTTCGCCATCGCATCTGCAATTTCTCTTATTACAGGTGGCCCATTCAAGCCCGCTTTTGGCTTGAGTGGGGCATTGGAGAGAATTTTGGCTCAGTGCCGTGAAGAAATCGTGGCACGTCCCGGCTGTCCCGCATCTCAATACAACTGAAATCCTATTACATCCAAGGAGGAAATTTTGAGTCCGAAAAATACAATCTGTCTCTGGTTCGACAAGGACGCTCATGATGCGGCGCGCTTCTACGCCGCAACCTTTCCGGATAGTAAAGTGACCTCTGTTCACAAAGCGCCGGGGGACTACCCCAGCGGCAAGGAGGGCGATGTGCTGACGGTCGAGTTCACCGTCCTGGGCATCCCCTGCCTCGGTCTCAACGGCGGCCCGATGTTTAAGCACAGTGAGGCCTTTTCCTTCCAGATCGCGACCGACAATCAGGAAGAGACTGACCGCTACTGGAACGCGATCGTCCGTAATGGCGGCAGTGAAAGTGAGTGCGGTTGGTGCAAGGACCGCTGGGGCCTTTCCTGGCAGATCACCCCGCGCGCGCTGACAGACGCGCTTGCGGCTGGTGGCAGTGAAGCAAAGCGTGCCTTCGACGCGATGATGCACATGAAAAAGATCGACGTCGCCACCATCGAAGCAGCGCGGCGGGGCTGACATGGATAAATCTGATCGGGTGGTGAGCGGCCGGGTGCCCCACTCATTCGCGTCCTTTGCGAATGAGTGGGCTTCGTCACCACCACAGTGTTCACAGATCACAGTCACATTCGACCCCTTGTGAGTAATGTGATCGAGTGACGACAGGACTACACCGCTACTACGGAACCCGAAATCTACATTTCATTACCTGTAGCTGCTACCACCGTCAGCCTCATCTGGACACTCCCAGCCGCCGCGACCTGTTCCTGCAACTCTTGGAAGAAGCCCGTCGCAAGTACCTCTTCGTCATCCACGGATATGTCCTCATGCCGGAACATTTTCATCTGCTCATCACCGAACCGGAAATAGGCGACCCTCGGTCGTGATGAAGGTGATCAAACAACGCTTCACTCGGCAGGCGAAGGGGGATACGACTCCGCATTCGATCTGGCAGAAGCGTTTCTATGATTTCAATGTCTGGAGTGAGCGTAAGCGAATAGAGAAGCTGCGTTACATCCATCGCAACCCTGTGAAGCGGGGCTTGGTCGAGCAACCGGAGCAGTGGAAGTGGAGCAGCTTTCGTTCATACCTTGACGGAGAACCGGGCCCGGTGCGGGTAAACTTCCAGGATTGGCCGCTGAAGCCCAAGAGTCGTCCAGTAGAACACTTTGGCGATGGGAGAGGGTTCAGTCACCCACTCATTCGCAAAAAACGCGAATGAGTGGGGCACCCGCGCAAGCGTGAATAACCTTTGCCGGGATGCTTCTAATCCCTTGTCAAGCCCCCACAGCGCCCCTTTTCCCCTCAACCCATTCATTCGCTGGCCACAATAGTTTGGCCCGGCATGTCCCATTCTCCCTTTTCAAACTGATATCCTATAAATAGAAAGTAAATATCAGGCGCGGGCGACGAGCTCGCGCCTTTTCTTGTTTAGGCGTGCCGGCCACCGGCAAGTGCGGGGACGCGATCACGGGTTTCCCAGTCGCCTTAAAATTCGTCCAGGAAAACTCGAAACGGCTGCAGCTCTAAAGGACACGGCTTTCAGGAGCCTGTCCCGTGAGCAGTCGAAGGCTGTTGCCGGCGCGACCTAGACCAGGCCCGGCGCATCCGAAATGCGTGCCCTACCCACACCGGACGAACGTACCTGAAATGTGCGCCCTCCGGAACAAGAAGCGCGGACTCAGAGCCCGCACCTCTTCAGTTGGGGCCAATGGAAAACAGCGCGGAAGTTCCCGCCGGGCAGCGCGCCGGGCGGGACAGAAAGGGTAAGCCGCAACGCGGCACCAGCAAACAGCAGGGAGAATTGGCCGAGATGGGTTTCCTGTTCAAGGCTTCCGGCCTCGGATTCGGCGTGGCCAAGCCCTGGGGAGAGAGCGAAAGTTACGATTTCGTTCTGGATTCAGGAAAGCGATTCTGGCGGGTGCAGGTGAAATCCACTTACGTGGAGCGCACCCATTGCTACAACATCCTTGCCAAAGGAAACACCAACGGCAAAAGAACACCCTACACCGCCAGCCAGATCGACTTTCTGGTGGTTTGCATCGTTGCGGAAAATGCGTGGTACGTAATCCCGGTCCGGGCTTTCACCCCTCGCATGCGTCTCCAGTTCTATCCTTCAGGATGCAAGAAAGGCGGCCTCTACGAACAATATCGCGAAGCCTGGGACCTCATGAAGCGCCGACGAAAATGTGGGCGCAAGCGCCCCGCTCGTGCAGCAGCACCACAACCCAAGTAGGGCGGAGGAAGGCGTCCGCCCTACGCAACCGGCCTATTCCAAACCCAGCTCTTTCCACTTCTTGTCGACCAGCGCTTTGGTCTTTTCATCCATCACGATCTCATCCGGCCACGGACGCGCGAAGCCTTCACTCGCCCACTTGCGGGTCGCGTCGATCCCCATCTTCGACCCGTAATTGGGCAGACGCGAAGAGTGATCCAGCGAATCGACCGGGCCCAGCGTGAACTGGATATCGCGCTCCGGATCAATGTGGTTCAGTACCTTCAGCGTGACTTCGCCGACGTCCTGCACGTTCACGTCTTCATCCACCACGATGATGCACTTGGTGAACATGGCTTGACCAAGCGACCAGATGGCGTTCATCACCTTGCGCGCCTGTCCGGGATAGGATTTGCGAATCGAAACCAGCATCAGGTTGTGAAAAACGCCTTCGAGTGGCAGGTTGATGTCGATCAGCTCAGGAATCGTAAGCCGCATCAACGGCAGGAAGATGCGCTCAACTGCTTTGCCCATCCATCCATCTTCCATCGGGGGCTTGCCCACGATGGTCGTGGAATAAATGGGATTCTTGCGGTGGGTGATGCAGGAAACGTGAAACACGGGATACAGATCTTCGAGCGAATAATATCCGGTATGGTCGCCGAAGGGACCTTCGGTGCGGAGTTCGTCAAGGTGCACGTGGCCTTCGAGCACGATTTCCGCGGACGCGGGAACTTCGAGGTCTACCGTTTCGCACTTCACCAGCTCAACCGGTTTCTGCCGCAGGAATCCGGCGATCAGATATTCCTCGACATCAGGCGGGGCGGGAACGATCGCAGAGAAAGTGATGGCCGGGTCCGTGCCGATGGCGACCGCGACTTCCATTTTTCCGCGCGGCTGATTTCCTTCTAAAAGGACTGAGCCGCCCGAAGTGCGCGCCATGACATCGACCGCGGCGGATCCACGAGCGCTCTCATCTGCATTCGCCTTGGCGGCCGTCCTGAGAGCCTCGCGATAGTGTTCCGCGCCAACTTTCTGGCGCTGCCAGTGCATGCCGGTGGTGCGCTCGTCGTAAATCTGCATTCTGTACATCCCGACGTTGCGCTTGCCGGTTTTGGGATCGCGCGAAACCACACAAGGCAGAGTGATGAAGCGGCCCGCGTCCTTGGGCCAGCATTGCAGAACGGGAAAATCGAGCAGCGAAAAATTGTCGCGCTTGATGACTTCCTTGCACGGTCCCGTCGACACAGTCTTGGGAAAAAACTTGCCCATCTCCGCCAGCATGGGAAGCATTTTTACTTTGTCGAGAAATCCCTGCGGAGATTTCACATCCATAAAAGCCCGAATGCGATCGGCCACCTGATCGAGAGCATCGACTTCTAGCGCCAGGTTCATACGCCGCGCGGAGCCGAACTGGTTGATCAGCACTTGCGATCCAGGATGCCCCTTGATGTTGGTGAACAGCAAAGCAGCGCCGCCAGCAAGATGTTCCGTGTGGGACCGAGTCTCTGATCCGGTCAGGCCGGGCACTGCCCAGCGAAGCCCTTTGCTGACCCGGTCCGCGATCTCCGTGATCTCCAGCACCGGATCCACTTCGACACGAATAGTTTTCAGCTCGCCCGCACGCTCCAGCGCCGCGATCCACTGTCGCAAGTCTTCGTAAGCCAAAATCTTCCCCCGTATGGAAGAAGAATTATACGGCAGCCAATGTAGGCGCGACGGCCGCGAACGCAGCAGCGGGTGGAGCGGGCCTTCAGGCCTGCACATAGCTTTTTCGTCCGACGGGGCTTCAGCCCCTGAGGTACCTGGTTCGAACCCGCACCGGGCAACGCTCCAAAATCCGGAAAGGAACCAACAAATGGATCCACACATCATCTCCGGAGCTCCGCTAACACCTCCGCACGGAATAAATGAAATCCTGACCACTTTCGGAAATATCGGCAGCTATATCAGCAGCGGCGAATTATTACAGCCTCGTTGGCAGTCGGACTTCATGGCAACCGCCAACCTGCCCTTCCCGCTAAAACTGGCATGGGATCCGACGCAAAGCATCACCAGGATCACCTGTCACCGCCTTCTGACCTCCATCTTTCCGGCCACCTTTGACCGCATTCAGCAGCACGGACTGCAAGCATCGGTAACGAGCTTTGGCGGGTGTTTTGCCTTTCGTCCCCAGCGCACCGGCAATAAACTGTCATCTCACAGCTGGGGAATTGCCATTGATCTTAATTCCGAAAGTAATCCGCAGGGGTCAGCCGGGAATATGCATCCCGGTCTGATTGATATTTTTCGTTCCGCTGGATTCTCATGGGGAGGAGACTGGCAGGGGCACGCTTGCGATCCTATGCATTTTCAGTTCTGCACTGGATATTGAATTCTGGCGACACATCTGGTTGCGCGCATCTGATAGCTTTCGTTTGATGAGTTCTGGACAGCGTCGGCGTCGCGAAGTTAAGAAAATCAGTTTGTAGTTCTTAGTTCTCGGTTCTCAGCTATAGTTCTTGGGCACGAGACAGACCAAAGTGGGGGGGGCCAGTGAAACGACGTGTAGTAATCACGGGTATGGGTGCGGTCAGTCCAAACGGCGTGGGGAACACTGCTTTCTCCGCGGCAATCCTGAAGGGGCAAAGCGGAATCAAGCGAATCACCCGTTTCGATCCTTCCGAGATTCAGGTGCAGATCGCCGGCGAAGTTGCCGACTTTGACGAACTGGCTTGGGTGGACAAGCGGGAGCGCAAGCATGTGTCGCGAGTGCTGCCGCTGGCTTTGGCCGCGGCGACCGAGGCATTGTCGACCGCGGGAATTGACGCGGCTTCCCTGCCCCTGGAAGAAAAGCGCCGCTTCGGCGTGATTCTCGGGTCGGGCGGCGGTTCCCAGGAATTTACCGAAGAACAGTACCGCTTGTTTTTTCATGAACAATATAAGCGGATGAGCTTGTTCTGCGTGCCCACCGGAGTGATGGGAACGTTATCCAGCGAGCTTAGCGTCCGCTTCGGTTTGCGCGGCACCAGTCATGTAATCACTACCGGTTGCACGTCTTCGACGGATGCATTCGGATATTCCGTGCGGCAGATTCAATCCGGCCGGCTGGACATGACGTTGAGCGGTGGGGCGGACGCGCCCATCTCGCTCGGCATCGTCAAAGGCTTCATCCTGATGAAAATATTGACCGATTCCTGGAACCATGCGCCGGAGCGCGGTTCGCGTCCGTTTTCGGTCGACCGCGACGGCTTCGTCGTTGCCGAGGGCGCGTGGATGTTTGTGCTGGAAGAGTACGAACATGCCAAAGCGCGCGGAGCCAAAATGCTGGCGGAAATCAGCGGATACGGCTCCACCTGCGAGGCCTTCCATAGGGTGCGTTTGCAGGAGTGCGGCGAGGAGCCGGCGCGAGCCATCGGCCTGGCCATGAAAGAAGCCGGGATCGGAGCCACGGATGTGCAGTATGTGAATCTGCATGGAACTTCGACCCAGTTGAATGACCGCATTGAGACTCGGGCATTAAGACTCGTTCTGGGAGAACACGCGGCACAGGTCCCGATGTCAGCGCTGAAGTCGCAGATCGGGCATCCTCAAGGCGCGTGCGGCGCAGCTGGAGTGGCAGCGACCATCGTCGCCATGCAGCACGGACAGATTCCTCCCACTCTCAATCTGGAATCGCGCGATCCCCAATGCGATCTCGATTATGTGCCGGACATAGGCCGGAAAAAACAGATCGAGCACGCCGTATGCAACTGCATAGCCTTCGGATCAAAGAATTCAGCGCTGGTATTGAAAAATTGTGCGTAGAGCAGGATGCGACCGAAGACAGGCGCCTGAAGACTGGGAATGGCCAACGACCAAAGCCAGGGACTAACGACAGGTTTTAAGTTGCCACCAAATGCAGCACCGTTCCTTCCACCTTGGGCCATGCGGTGGACCGGGGATCGATCAGGTCAGAATGTCCTGCCGTCGAGATTTCCAGATAGTGCACGTTCTCGCCGCGATTTTTCTTTTGCTCAGTGTAGTTCCGGCTCAGGAACGGCGGCACCGTATCATCGGACGCACCATGAATAAGCCATTGCGTCGCCGACGGAATCTTCAATTGCATGGGATCAGCTTCGCGGTAATGTTCCGGAACCTTGCTGGGTTCTCCGCCTAAAAAATCCACCACCGCGTTATCGCTGAGATGAAGCTCCCAGGCCTGTTGCAGATCCACAACCCCGGCCAGCGAAACCACTCGCTTGATGGCCGGTTCATGAGCCGCCAGGCACAATGCCAATTGTCCGCCCGCGGAGTGGCCGATCACAACCAGCTTCGACATATCCAGGTTGTAACGCTGCGCAATCTGCGACAAATATCGATAACCAGCGCGCAGGTCTTCGAAGGTTCCCGGCCATCCCCCTCCGGGATTCCCTACTCGGCGATATTCGACATTCCAGGTTGCCAGCCCCTTCGCCGTTAGAGCAGCGCACAGATGTCCGCCATGCTTGAGGTCCCACTTCGCGCGCCAGTAGCCGCCGTGAATGTTCATCACGACCGGGAACGGTCCCGCCGATTTCGGGATCCGCACCTCGCCAAACTGGTTCGGGTCCGACCCGTAAGTCAGGCGAGCATCCGCCGGCGGCGGAGCTACAGTAAGAATGTCATCAGAGGCCATACTGAGAACCGGGAACTAAGAACCGGGAACTGATCTCGAAAACTCAGCTCTGGTCTTTTAGTTTCAGTTTCGACTTGTTTTCCTCAATGAATTCTCGAAGTTTGTCGGAGGCTTCGAGCAGTCGAGTCCATTGTTCGTAGTAAAGAGTGACTGGGAATCGGCCCAGGCCGTAAACGCTGACGCCGCCTTTTTCGCTGACCCGGAACTCCATGCTGCCGGTACGGCGTGCGCCCTGCTTTTCCAGTTCGGACAAACGAGCTTTAAGTTCTTCGTAAGTAGGTTCTGCCATGATGACCTCGGAGAATTAAGAATGAGTGGAGCGGGAGACGGGGATCGAACCCGCAACCAACGGCTTGGGAAGCCGCTACTCTACCATTGAGCTACTCCCGCGATTCGGTTTTTTTTTACTTGCTCAGGGTAACACTGTGGGGAAATGGGGGCAACGATGGCTATTCGATCGGTTCGACGATGGTTTGCACGACAGTGATTGCGGCCAGCACGAAGACTATGCCTACGATCTGAGGCGGGCGTACGACTTCGCCCAGGGCGATGGCGGCGATTACGATCGAGAACACGGGTTCCAGGCAGCTGACTACGATGGCGCGCGTGGGTTCGAGGTGCTGGAGTCCGGCGAAGTAGCAGGCAAATGGGGCCATGACGGAGACCAGGGAGAACAGGAGCAGGAAAAGCCACTGCGGGGCGGAGTAGTGGGCTGCGACGAGCTTCCAGGGCGGATTGATCAGAAGCCAGAACACCGAAGCGCTGGCGGTCACGTAGAGGAGGACGATCCAGCGATCGAGGCGGCCCAGAACGTCGTGGCCTCCAATGTTGTAAAAGGCGAAAGAAAAAGCCGCGAGCAGGCCGGCGAAAACACCGATCGGATCGAGGCGCAATCCATTGCCGCCGAATACTCCAATCACTAAAGCAATTCCGGTCAAGGCCAGGCCGACGGCGGTGAACCGCTTCAGGGTGGGCTTTTGCAGTCCCCTGGCAACGGTGTAGAGCAAGACCCAGATCGGCGCCGTGTATTGCACGATGATGGCGGTGGCGACATTCGTTCTTTGGATTGCGAGGTAGTAGGTGTAGTTCGAAGCGGCGACGCCCAGGATGCCGATCACGGCGAGCTGGCGGAGGTCGCGCGCGGGCAGAAGCAGGCGACGGCGTCCGCGGAGGAGCCAGAGAATCGGGAGCAGCACAACGAAAGAGAATGAGCTACGGGCCTGGGAGAGGATTAATGGGTCGATGGAGTTGATGGCTGGAAGGCGTCCGATGAACGCGGCACGTCCGAGGCTGGCGGAGATGCCCCAGAAGAGCGTGGCGGCGGCGATGTAGAGGTAGCCGCGGACGGGTTTGCGATTTTCTTGCAGGGGGGAAGGGTACAACATACGGCTTCCGTGGGAATGCATGGGTGTTCGCATCGCTGAGATTATTTTCTGGCTGGAACGGGTTGCCGAGCTTTGTTCGGCTGGACGGGCTGGGCGCCCGTCCCCACACGGTTCGTGGTTCTTGCTAGCGGCGGTTGTCGGTTTTGGGTTCGGGGTGGATCAGGACGCGGAAGAGTTCCGGGAACTCTTGTTTGAAGCGGATCTCTAACTCGGTGGAGACATCGTGCACGCTGGCCAGGGGGAGATCGTCCGCCATGGTGCAATGCGCTGAGACGTAAATGCGGCCGCGCACGCGTTTGATGAGGATGTCGTGCATGTCAAGGATTTCGGGGAATTTCCGGGCCACGGCTTTCAGCCGTCTCTCCAGTTTGGCATCGTGGACCAGTTCGTCGGCTGCCTCGATGGTGGCGGGCTCACTTTCGATGTGAGTGAGGATGGATGAAATCTCCGGGACATCCTGGCGAATCTCGGATTCGAGCACGCTTACGCGGTCGTGGGCCTCTTTCAGGCTGAGGCGCTCGTCGAGTTCGAGGTGCTGTTCGACGTGCAGGTGTCCCTGGAAATCCTGGATGCTGACGTCGTGGACATTGAAATTGTTGCGGGTGGCGACGGCGCGGACCCGGTCGAAAATGTTTTCCGTGTTCAGGGCGCGGGGGACGGAGTGCACGGTCACGTCGGCGTCGGGAAGAACCTCATGGACCGCGCTGGTTACGGCTTCGACCATTTGCTCGGAGCGCTGGAAGGTGACGTTGCGGGCCACGCCGACGGAGAGGTCGGCAAAATAGCGGTTGCCGGCGCGACGAATGCGTACGCGATCGACCTCAAGCATGCCATCCACGGCGGAAACCGCAGCCACGATTTTGTTGCGCACTCCGGCGGGGGCAGCATCGAGCAGGGCGTCGACGGTTTTGCGGGCCAGACGCCAGCTTACGGATACGACGACGCCGGCTACGCAGAGAGCGGCCACTGGGTCGGCATCGCGCAGCCACCCTATGCCGTACTTTCGTCCCAGCAGGACCAGGGCCAGGCCGATGATGACGACGCCGCTGGACCAGATGTCGGTGGAAAAATGGAGAGCATCGGCTTCGAGCGCCTGGCTGTCATACTTCGCGGCGATTCTCCCCAGGGCGCGCGAGCGCCAGAAGTCCACGGCCATGGAGATAAACATGACGACGAAGGCAGCGATGCTGGGCTCGATGTCGACATGGTGGTAGAACAGGCGTTTCGCGGCCTCGTAGATAATCCAGACGCAGGTGAGCAGGAGGAGGCCAGTCTCGATAAAGGCAGAGAAATTTTCTACTTTGCCATGCCCGTATTGATGATCGGCGTCGGCGGGTTTGTCGGAAACACGGACGGACATCAGCGTGATGATGGCGGCGACCAGATCCAACACGGAGTGCAAAGCTTCCGAAAGGATGCCCAGACTGCCGGTGGTCACGCCCACGACAATCTTCAGGGCGGTGATAGCCAGCGCGGCCAGAACGGAGTTCCCCGCTACCGCGCGCTTTTCGGCGCGCATGGAGTCCGAACTGTAAAGGGCGGGCGATCCCGACATAGCGGCATTATAGCTGCGGGCGGGCGGCGGACCTCGGGCGTTGGGTCAGCACAAGCCTTTTAACCACGAAGGACACGAAGGTACACGAAGGAAAACCTTTGGGCGTCGCGCATAACTAGTGTTTTCTGGCGCTGTCATCGCCTGTTCATGCATGGGTCCTTCGTCGGGAGCTTTCGCTTTGCGGAAGCTCCTCTGCCTCAGGATGACAGCGGCTGCCATGCATTACGGATCATGCTGTCTTATCGGGGGCGGGTTACTATAGAGGTCGTTCAACTCTTCTCAAGATTCGTACTGGAAGGAGATTCATGCATCGTGCTACCCGCTTTTTTCTGACCACGGCTCTCGCACTGGCTGGCTCCGCACTTGGCGTGCAGGCGCAAACCGCGCCGATCAAACCTGGACTATGGCAGGTCCACATGGAACGTGAAGTCAATGGACAGAAAGCGCCGGACATGAGCGACCGCTTGAAGAACATGCCGCCGGAAAAGCGCGCCCAAATCGAGGCCATGATGAAACAGCGCGGCATTGCCATCGACGGCACCGTCGTGGACCGGGTCTGCTATACGCGCGAGACTCTCGATCGCTCCACCTGGGCGAATCAGCAGACCGACTGCAAGGCCGATTTCAGCAGCCGCTCGGGAAAGACGTGGAAGTGGCATACGTCGTGTCCAAAATCCGGGTACGAGGCTGATGGTGAAGCTGATTTTCTGGATTCCGAAAACTACATTGTGAAGTCGGCTTCGGTATCGAAGACAAGCGAAAAAGTGCACAATTCGAGCATGACAATTACCGGCAAATGGTTGGGGGCGGATTGCGGCGATGTGAAACCGCTGGATCTGAAGGGCGATAAGTAGGTCGTTAAGGGTGCAGGGGTTTGCTTACTTACTTTTTGTCTTCTCCAGTCTGGGATCAGTGGGCTTGCCGCACAGTTATCTGGCTTCCAGAGTTCTGGCAGTTGCTGCTCTGGCGAGCTGCGCTCGCCCAGGAAAACCGAGGGCGGTTGTCCCCACGTGGCCTGTGCTGCGGCGGGCTGGAATGTTCGCTATGCTAGGATTCTCGGTGCGCTCGATTGCTATTGGAGGAAATTGATTTGACGACTTATCGGGGATGGATTTGTGTGTTGTTTTTGACGGCGATGTCATGGGGACAGGAGGCGAAGCCCGCGGCTCCGCCGGCGCCTCCCAGGGCGGCGAGCGCCACTGCGGCTGTGCCTAAAGCTGCTGGTGTGGGAACGGTTGCGCCGAACACGCCCGTGATCACCATTCCGGGATTGTGCGACAAGACGACGGCGGCGACAGCCAAAGCTGCCGAGTGCAAGATGGTGGTCACCCGCGCCGAGTTCGAACAGTTGGTGAATGCGGTAGCGCCGACCATCGCGCCCGCGGCCCGCAAACAGCTGGCCACGCAGTACGGCATGGCCCTGGTGATGGTCCACAAGGCGCACGAGATGGGGCTGGATAAAGGACCGCAGTTTGAGGAACTTTTGCGTGTGGCGCGGATCGGGGTCATCACGAAAGCACTGAACCAGCGGCTACAGGAAGATGCCAGCAAGATTTCCGACGGGGACGTTGAAGCCTACTATCACAACAACGCAGGGGCGTTTCAGCAAGCCGAGCTGGAACGGGTGTTCATCCCCCGCATCAAGCAGGCTACAGACGCCAAAGACAAACCGGCGGACGATGCCGCCAAGAAGAGCCAGCAGGAATCCGAAGAGGCCATGAAGAAGCTGGCGGATTCCTTGCGGACGCGGGCGGCGGCGGGTGAGGATTTCGAGAAACTGCAGGGCGAGGCGGCGGCTGCGGCGGACTTCAAGGGCAAGCCGCCCACCAAGCTGGGCAAAGTGCGGCGCACCAGTTTGCCGCCGGACCAGGCGCAGGTGTTCGATCTGAAAGCAGGCGAGGCGTCGCAGTTGATTACCACGCCGAACGGCTATCTGATCTACAAGATTGGCGAAAAAGATACGCTGCCGCTGGACAAAGTGCGGGAGGAAATTGTTTCCACGGTCCGGTCGCAGCGAATGCAGGAGACTCTGCAAAAAATTCAGGCATCGGCGACTCCGAAGTTGAACGACCAGTACTTCTCCGAAGCGCCGGCGGCCGGTCCCGCGAACGAACCTGGGAACCCCGCGGCGAAGTCCCCGGAATCCGGTCCCAAATAAATGGGCGATGCAAAACCAACTGTAGTAGTGACGGGGATCTCCGGCAATCTGGGGACTCGCCTGCTACCGCAACTGGCCGGGTTCAACGTGGTCGGACTGGATGTAAGGGCGCCTGAGACCGATATTCCGTTGCAATTCGAGCGCATGGATCTGGGGACGGAAGAATCCTGCCGCCAGCTTTTCCACTTGCTGAGCGACACACGGGCCCAGGCCCTGGTGCATCTGGCGTTCGTGCTGGATCCGGTACGCGCCGGTGTGCTGGATGTCGACCGCATGTGGCAGATCAATGTGGCGGGAACGGCGCGGGTGATGGAAGCGATTACGGAAGCCAACCAGTCGGAAGCGATCGTCAAGAAATTCATCTTCCCGAGCAGCGTCTCGGTCTACGGGTCGGACTTGAACGGACCTGCGACGGAGGAAACTCCTTTCGGCGCACACACGCTGCCCTACGCGATTCACAAGATGGAATCCGACAAGGTGGTGCAGCAGCGGGCTCCCGCACTGCGAGGTTGCAGTGTGTATATGCTGCGTCCGCATATTTTCGCCGGAGCGACGGTGGAGAATTACATGGTTGGCGCCTTTCGCGGCACGCCTGGCGGGCGCAGCGAACGCGCGGCCCACATGAGAAGCAGCGGCAAGCGGCTGCCTTGCATGCTTCCTCGCGGACAGCGCTATCTGGACAACCGGATTCAGTTTGTGCACGTCGATGACATGGCCCGGCTGATCGTACGGATTCTGGAGAAAACCGAACCTGAGGCGCAGAGACTGACGGTGTTGAACGTGGCTGGACGTGGCGAACCTTTGACCTTTGCGCGCTGCATCGAGTTGGCGCAGGCCAGGCTGGTGCGCCTGCCGGGCAAGGCGGCTTTTCGGCTGGCGTTGAAAATTTTGTGGCAGATGGGGATTGTGTCGATTCCGCCCGAGGCCGCGCCTTACATGACTGGCGAATACTTTATGAATACCGATCGCCTGCGAACTTTTCTGGGCGAGAATTATGAGGATGTAATCCGGTATACGGGTGCGGATGCGTTTGCTGATTGCTTTAAGAGCGAAGCGGTGGTGCGGACCGAGATGGCGGCTGAGGTCTAGGGTGCGAAATTTCGGGTGCGAGGGCGGGACGCCGGCGCTACGAAATCTTTCTTCCGCGGTAGAGGCCGGCTATTCCCAGGGTGTATGGGATCCACGATGGGGCGCTGAAGCCTGCCTTGCTGATACGTTGCAGCATTTCATTCGGAGCCGGGAAACGCGCTACCGATGCTGGGAGATAGGCGTACGGGCCTTTTACACCTGAGATCATGGTGCCGATAGCCGGCAGGACGTGTTTGAAATAGATGCGATAGCCCTTTCCTACCAGACCTTGCGGTTCCCCAAAATCCAGGATGCCGAATTCTCCTCCGGGACGCAGGACGCGTTTAATCTCGCGCAATCCGGCGTCGTAGTCGGCGAGATTCCGAAAACCAAAAGCGGAAGTGATCAGATCGAAGTGGGCGTCGGGAAAGGGCAGATGAAGGGCGTCGGCCTCGACCCAGCGCAGGGCTGTGGCTGCCGCTTTGTGGCTGGCGCGCTGGAGCATGGCGTGGGAGAAGTCCGCGCCCAGAATTTCCGGGGATGACTTCCCTGCCTGGCGGCGCAGCGCCAGCGTCATGTCTCCGGTGCCGCAGCATAGATCGAGTACGCGCGCATCCGGTCGGGAAAGAATGTCCGAGAATGTTCTGGCGGTTTTTTTCCACCAGAGGCGGTCGATATTCATCGACAGAACGTGGTTGAGCAGGTCATAGCGGGGCGCGATGGAAGTGAACATCTCGCGCACGGCGCGCGCGGCGGATTGCGGGTCGGTTGCGCCTTCGGGGGCTGCGCCCAGTACGGCGGATTGGGGGGAGTCGGTCAAGTTAAGTTGGTTATCGCGTGTCATCGTGCGTGGCAGTCGAAGACCTCTATCAGCGTGGCGGACGCGTTGCTTCCCGCTTTCAAAAATAAATCCCAAGAACGTTCGCTATAGTCCGCTGATAGGGGTCCTTCGACGGCGTGAGATGTTTCGCGAGCGCAACATCTCACTCCGGTCAGGATGACATTTTCTTCCAGTCCTTGCTACTTTCAATCCTGCTACTTTCAATCCTTGCTACTAACGGGACAAGCGGCGCAGTTCGTCGACGGCTTCGATTACGGCTTGTTCGGGGACGTCGTTGACGATTTCGACTTTGCCGATTTCTCGCGGCAGGACGAAGTGTACGACGCCGTTGCGAGTCTTCTTGTCGGACTGGAGCAGACGCAGCAAGTCGCGACTGCGCGATTCGACCTTGGGGAGTGGTCCGAGGGCGCGAATTCCGTCGGTGATTCGCGAGGCGCTGATGCGGTCGATGCGGTCGACGGCGGAGGCGATCTTGGCCGATGCGATCATGCCCCAGGCGACGGCTTCGCCGTGCAGGAAACGGCGATATCCGGTATCGGCCTCGAGAGCGTGGCCGATGGTGTGGCCCAGGTTCAACACGCGGCGCAGACCGTTTTCCCTCTCGTCGGACGATACTACTTCGGCTTTCAGCTTTACGGACTCGGCGATGATCCATTCGAGTTTTTCGGGGTCGCGGCGTAATTTTTTGATGTCGATATTTTCCAGCGCGCGGAACAGTTCCGGCTTGCCGATGACGCCACACTTCAGGGCTTCGTAGAGTCCGGCGCGGAACTGGCGATCCGGCAAGCTGGAAAGAACTGCGGGATCGATGAGCACCAGGCGCGGATGATGAAAGGTGCCGACCAGATTTTTTCCGGCGCGCAGGTTGACGGCGGTCTTGCCGCCGATGGAGGCGTCCACTTGCGCGAGGACGGTGGTGGGGATTTGTATCAGGTCGACGCCGCGCATGTAGAGCGATGCCACTAAACCTGTGACGTCGCCCACTACGCCGCCGCCGAAAGCGATGACGACAGAGTTCCGGTCGGCTCCAACGCGCTCAGTTGTTCGGCATAACTTCTCAACCGTCGCGAGCTTTTTGTGGCGCTCGCCATCGGGCATCTCCAGGATTTTCGCGGTGAATCCGGCAGCCGAAAGCGAAGCCATCAATTTCTTGCCCCACTTGCGGCGGACGGGCGGGACTGTGACCACGAATAAGTTTTGATGCTTCGCGGGGGCGTCGCCCGGGGTGGCGGTGTAGATCCGCTGAAAGAGATCTTGCAGGGTCTTGCCGGAACGCTGCAACAGGCCGTTCTCGATGACGGCATCGTAGGGTCGGGGTGGAAGCGCAATGGAGACGCGGCTCATGCAGGTTCATCATAGCGTAAGCAGGCGTGCTGGGCGGCGGGAAAGCTTGAACCACCAAGGACACTAAGGGGTTCGAACGAAATCTTTTGGTAACGACGTCTGTGCCTGGGAGTCGGGCGCCGGCGCTTACATCGCTTTTGCTTTGGGATTGGCCATGGAGGCGACGACAGAGATGGAGAGAACACCGGCGACGGCATCAGAGCCCAGTGGGTCGGGATATCAACGTAGTGGGAGACGAGCATTTTGGCGCCGACAAAGACCAGTACCAGGGCGAGGCCATAGTGGAGATAGCGGAACATTTGCATCATGCCCGCCAGGGCGAAATACATGGAGCGCAATCCCATGATGGCGAATACGTTTGAGGTGTAGACGATGAAGGCGTCACGAGTGATGGCCAGGATGGCGGGGATGGAATCCACGGCGAAGAGCAGGTCGGTGGTCTCGACTACCAGCAGGACGACAAACAACGGCGTGGCGTAGAGTTCGGGGCGGCGAACGAAAAACTTGTTGCCTTCGAAATCCTTGGTGACCGGAACGAAGCGACGAAACACACGCAGGACGGGATTTTTCTCGGGATGGATCTCGGTTTCGTTCTGGAAGAAAAGCTTGATGCCGCTGTAGACGAGTAATGCTCCGAATACGTAAATGATCCAGTGGAATCTCTGGATGAGGCCGACACCGGCCACGATAAAAATGGCGCGGAAGATGAGGGCGCCGAGGATTCCCCAGAACAGAACTTTGTGCTGGTGATCGGGCGGCACCTGAAAGAAACGGAAAATGAGGAGGAAGACGAAAAGGTTATCGACACTGAGTGATAGCTCGATTACGTATCCGGTGACGAATTCCAGCATGGGGGTGCGGCCGTGCCAGAAGAAGATCAGGACTGCAAAGATCGCGGCCAGTGCAATCCATGCGACGCTCCAAAGCATGGCTTCGCGAAATTTTACGGTGTGAGAGCGGCGATGGAACACGCCGAGGTCCAGCACCAGCATCGCGAGGACGAATAGATTGAATAATATCCAGAACAATAGCAATGGACGCCCCAAGTGTGGGTCGGAGAGATGCTCCGGCCCCTTGGCTTGACTGTATAACAAAAGCGAATCTGGAGTCTTAGCGACGGGTCGGGATCTAAAGCAAGATCAAAAACAAAGGCGGCGGGCGAGGGCGCCCGCCCTACACGTGCTGTTAATCTTTACGGCCGTGCTTACCGGTTTGCCAGTCGGTCCATATGCCGAAGGTTTTTAGCTGGTCATCCAGGTGAGTGTCGTGGAGAGTCTGTTCGATCTCGGCGTGGTGGAGGCGTGGGCCTGGAGGCGCGGGAGCGTTGGCCAGGCCGATGGTCAAGGCGCTGGCTTCGACCACATGTTTTCTGAGCTCTACGAGATCGACTTTATCGAGGGTGTCCGACATGGCGTGATAGTTGAGCAGGTAGTTGGACTCTTCCTGGTTCGCGACGAAAGTCGGGACGCCTTCCAGCATGAAGTCAAAATTGTCGGTGCCCCAATCGGCGTCGGTGGTGAGCGTCGCCGCATCGAGAGCCTTGAGAGGAGCCACCAGCGAGGTGGCAGCGTCAACTACGTCACGGCGACCGGCGAGGGAGAATCCGGTTACGCGTCCGATGCCGGAATCAAAAACCACCACGCCGACGGCTTTATCCAATTCCGGGCGATGAGCGATGGCATAGGCGTGCGATCCGATCAATCCCTCCTCTTCTCCGGAAAACAGTATGAAGCGGATGCTGCGCCGGGGCCGAACGCCGGAATCCTTGATGGCGCGCAGAGCATCGACCACCAGTGCGGCGTTGCAGCCGTTGTCGAGAGCGCCGGTGCCGAGGTCCCAGGAATCCAGATGGGCGCCGAGGATGACAAACTCGTCGGGCTTTTCGCTTCCCCGAAGCTCGGCGACGACATTGGTTGCGGTGATGGGGCCGCCGACCGTGTTGGGGATGGAGAGGTCAGCGTACAGCTTTTGTCCGGAGGCCAGCAAGCGAGCCACGCGTCCTGCGTCCTCGCGCGCGACCAGGACCATGGGCAAGCGGTCAATTTCGCCGTCGCCGGAATTGGTGTGGCGGTAGAGCAGGTCATGGGGCCGGGTGGACTGGAACGCAACCGCCAACGCTTTGCCTTTAACGGCAAGGTCGATGACGCCGGGGGCCTTGAGATATTCGGCGAAGAGGTCGTCCCACTTGTTCATCTCTCCGGAATGCACGAGAACGATGGCGCCGGCGATGTTTCCGGCTTTGGCGAAATCTTCCTTTGCGCCTTGCCCCACATCAATCAGCGGGACGTGAGTGTGCGGAGCCAGCGCGGGGGCCCATGCGATGGACACCGCTCGCAACACGAACTGCTCTGGCGCCACTACGGTCATGCGAGTTGCACCTTCGGCCCACGATTCCCGGATGGAGAAGTCTTCGGTGTGGACGCTGTCAGCGCCTGCGGCTTTGAACGCAGCGATACCCCAAGCAACCGCCTTCTGCATCGCAGGCGTGCCGGGAACACGGCCTCCGACCTGATCGGTCAGTTGTTGCAGATTGCTTTCGAGAGCTGAAGGTTTCTGGGCCTCGGCCATCACGCGATCGGTTGCGTCCTGGGCGAAGGCGGTGCATAGCAGGATCGAAAAGAGAGGCAGGTAGAGAAAAGATTGTCGCATCACGCGGAATTAGAAATGAAAAGTTCGAAAAGAGCAAAACTTCGATTCCGGTTGGATTGCTTAAGCTTTGGGTCTGGATTTCTATTTTTAGTTTTAGTTCTTAGTTCTTAGTTCCTGGTTCCCGGTTCTCAGTTTTTTGGTCGAGCAGGTGGATGGTTTGCAGGATGACGTTGCCTACGATCTCGATGCTCCTGGGGCTGAGTTTGTCGAGAGTGTCTTGCGGGGTGTGGTGGAAGACGTTGCCGTATCCGTAGTCGAGGTCGATGAGGTCGGCACAGGGTACACCGAGACGAACGAAGGGCAAGTGGTCGTCTTCGACCGCGATGGTGCGACCGAAGAAATGGGATTGATAGCCCAGTTGAGTGGCAGCTTGCAGGACCGTGTCTTCTAACCAGGGTGTGGAGCCGGCGTCGCGGTCGACGTTCAGGTCGGCGTCGCCAATCATGTCGGCGAGCAGGAAAGCTTTAATGTTTTTGAGCGTACCGTCTTTTTGCCATTTATCGGCGAGGTGGCGTGCGCCGTAGAGACTGTCGGTGTCACTCCACTGTTTTACAGCTTCCTCGCCATCGGTCCAGAAGAGCCATACGCTGTAGCCTTCGCGTTTTTTGCCGCGCAGCTGGTTGGCCAGTTCCAGCAGGATCGCGGTGGACGAGCCGCCGTCGTTGGCGCCCACGTAGCCGGTATCGCGTAATGGATAGTTGGTGTCGTAGTGGCCGGCCACGACGATGACGCCTTCCCGTGTGCCGGGAAATTTGGCGACGATATTTCTTACCGGAAAATTGCCTTCGGGAGTTGAGGCGGTGAAAGCGTCTACTTCGACCTGATCATTTTTCAGGTGGGCGAGGATGTAATTTTCGAGCTTCTTATGGTTTGGGCTGCCGATAGGACGCGCGCCGAAGGCTGTGACTTCGCGAGTGTATTGCATGGCGCGGGTGGCGTTGAAACTGGCAGATGACTGGGCGGAGGCGGTCAGGATCAGGGCTGCGGCCGCCGCGAGAAACAGGCAGCTGCGTTGCGCACGGCCTAGACGGGTCGGAGACCCATCCTTACATGGCCGGCGGCGTTGAAGCATTTCTGCCGAGCTTTGCTCGGCTGGGCGGGCGAGAGCGCCCGCCCTTACGTGGGTGCGGGTGCTTTTCATCGATCTTTTCGGGCTTGGCGGGCTTTGCGTTGTTTGGGATGGACGAGCCAGGCGATGCCGATACTGATGATGTAGAGGCCGACCATGGGGGCGGCGAAAATGCACATGTTCAGAATGTCGGTGGTTGGGGTGATGATGGCAGCGATGATGAAAATTACAAGGATCGAATAGCGCAGGTTTCTCCACATCCAGCCGGCCGTCACGATGCCCATCAGCGACAGAAAGAAGACGAGGATCGGCAGCTCGAAAATGACGCCCATGCCGACCATGATGGTCAAGAACAGATCCGTATATTCGCCGATTGTGATCATCGGCTGAAACTGCTTGCCATAGTCGATCAGGAAGGTCAGCGCCGCCGGATAGACCATCTTGTAGGCAAACAGGCCACCTGCCAGGAAGAGCAGGACGGTCGAGAACATGAATGGGAAGACGTAGCGCTTCTCATTGCGGTAGAGGCCGGGAGAGATGAACATCCAGACCTGATAGAGCACGATGGGAGAAGTCACGAACAGGCCGGCCAGGGCCGCAACCTTCAAGTAAAGGTTAAAGGGTTCGGTGGGATTCAGGTAGACGAGTTTCTCGGCCATCCCATTGCGGTGCAGGGCCTCCATGATGGGGCGTTGCACGAAGCTGAAGATGAATTCGTGGTAGTTCCAGCAGGCGAAGAAACCTACGGTGACCGCAATGATGGAATAGATGAGGCGTCGACGAAGTTCCTCGAGGTGGTCGAGGAAACTCATGGCGGTAAGGCCGTCGCGTGACTCCTCGGCGGGGGGAAGTTCGGCTGCCATCTCAGGCATCGGGAGCCTTGGCCAGCGAATTCGTCTCCGGGACTGAAATCTCGGTGGGCGGCAGGCTACCGGAGGCTACTGAACCGGTCGGAGCATGGACGGGAGGCAGGATGGTCTGGCGGGTCTGTTCGACATCCAGTTGGGAGATTTCGGACTCAATTTGCGCCTTGAATTCGTTGGAGGCCCGCTTGAATTCGTTGAGCGCCTTTCCAATTTGACGTCCTATTTCGGGCAATTTCTTGGGCCCGAACAGGATCAGAGCAAAAAGGAAGAGGAAGATCATCTCTGGGAAGCCCAGGTTCATATTCCACATGATACTGCTGGAGAGGATTGGCGGCAATGGAAGTGCAGATTTCAGTTGTGGTCAGTCTGCAAAAAGCCACGAACCACCAAGGACACGAAGGTACACGAAGAAAAACCCTCGCTTACAGTTTCTGTTTCTAGTCTCGAATCGAACACCCGATCATGTGTCCCTGGAACCCCCTGAAGTTTCTTGCATCTAACTCTGGTGTTGCCTTGTTTCAGCTGTGAGTTTTTTTGAAGTTGGAAGCCAGACACTTAACAATGTCCTTAGGTTACTTCCGGGTAGTCGAAACAGTGGCTAACTGAGTCATACAGCGTTATACTTCGCTCAGACGCGCTGGCTGGGGTGCTTCCTACGTCCCCGGCGAAGGAAAACATGATGGTTGGCAGTTCTCGTCGCGCACTCTTCCTGGCTGTTCTTGTTCTGGTTAGCTGCGGATTTCTCGGGATGTTATACGGGCAGAAGATTAATCCTTCGGCCGCTCCCGGTGGGGATTCGGATGTCCGCGACAGCTTGCGGCAGTTCACCACGGTTTATGACGTGGTGGAGCAGAATTATGCCGAGCCGGTGAATCCGGATAAGGCGATCTACAACGGGGCCATCCCGGGCATGCTGCATGTGCTGGATCCGCACTCGAATTTCTTCGATCCCAAGGCTTATTCCCTGCTGCGCGAAGATCAGCGCGGCAAATATTACGGCGTGGGTATGACCGTCGGGCCGCGCAATAATAAGGTGATTGTGATTGCGCCGTTTGTGGGAACGCCGGCGTATCGCGCCGGAATTCGGCCGGGCGATATTATCGCCGCGGTCGACGGCAAGCCTACCGACAACATGAGCACCGGCGATGTGGCCGATCTGTTGAAGGGGCCCAAGGGCACGACGGTTCACATTACGATTTTGCGCGAAGGCGCGGACAAGCCTCTCGATTTCGCCGTGGTGCGCGACGAGATTCCGCGTTACAGCGTCGACTTGCACTTCCTGATCAAGCCCGGGATCGGCTACATGCACGTTTCCGGATTCAACGAGACCACTGAACATGAAGTAGCGGACGCGCTCGACCAGATGGGCGATCTGAAGGGATTGATTCTCGATCTGCGGCAGAATCCTGGCGGCTTGCTGAATGAAGGCGTGGGCGTGGCCGACAAATTTCTGCACAAAGGGCAACTGATCGTTTCGCATCATGGCCGGTCTTCACCGGAGAAGCGTTACACGGCGGCGCACGGCAATGGCGGCAAGGATTATCCGCTGGTTGTGCTGGTGAACCGGGGAACGGCTTCGGCGGCGGAGATTGTCGCGGGCGCGATTCAGGACCACGATCGCGGATTGATTGTAGGAGAAACCACGTTTGGCAAGGGGTTGGTGCAGACGGTGTATCCGCTGTCGGAGAACACCGGACTGGCGCTGACGACCGCGAAGTACTACACGCCGAGCATGCGTTTGATTCAGCGTGATTATGCCAACGTCTCGCTATACGACTACTACTTCAATCGCGAGAGCGAAGAGAATGCGCACAATGCCAGCCGCGAAGTGAAACTCACGGACAGCGGCCGCACGGTATACGGCGGCGGCGGCATAACTCCGGACGTCAAGATCGCGGCGGTGAAGAGCAATCAAGTTTCAGGATTCCCTGCTGCAGCATTACGCATTTTTCAATTTTGCCAAGCACTACGCTGTGACCCATCATCCGGCCAAGAACTTTGAAGTGGATGATGTGGTGCTGCAGGAGTTCCGCAAATTCATGGATGACGAGAAGATCGCTTACACCGAGGCGGAGTTGCTGGAGAACAATGCCTGGGTGCGGTCCAGTATCAAGAGCGAGATTTTCGTCGACGTATATGGGCAGGAGGAAGGCTTGAAGGTGCGTGCGGAAACCGATCCGCAGGTAACCAAGGCACTGGAGTTACTGCCCCAGGCTAAGGTGTTGGCGGAAAGTGCGCGGAAGATTGTGGCTGAGCGGACGGGTGGGCATCCTCTTAGCCAGTAGGGATTTGGAACTACAAGACTGAAGGCCCGAAAGTTTCGGGCCTTTTTTTATTGGCGATAACTCGTTGATTTGCTCAGAGCCAGCCAGTTCGCTCAACCCATTGAACCACAGAGGACACAGCGAGGAACCGAGACTGGTGCTTCCTCGGATGTCCTGTGCTGTCATTGCAGTGGTTCATCTTGCGATTACCAGGGTTGCATAACGTGCTTCTCGTTGACTTGGGGCGGTTCTCCGCTCATAATCCGCAGTTGAGGCTGGTTTTGACCCTTGCCGGCCGCCAGTTCCGGACATCGGATGGCAACCCCCTATCGCCACATTCCGGATGATTTTTGCCGCGCCCAATCCCTCGAGGCATGGATCGTCCGATGGTGAAGGAGGGGGTGTGGATGTTGGCAATTGTGCCTGCACTGGTGGCGGGGTGGACGGACTGGCGTTCACGGCGTATCCCGAACTGGCTGACGGCGCCGACGCTGATTGCGGGAGTCATTTTGAACTCGGTGGCGACGGGCTGGACGGGAGCGAAAGCGTCTCTTCTGGGGGCCGCTTTAGGGCTGGGAATTCTGCTGCCGTTTGTGCTGATCCGAAGCCTGGGCGCCGGGGATTGGAAGCTGGTGGGCGCGTTGGGAGCGTTTCTGGGACCGTCGCGGCTGATCACGGTGCTGATGGGGACCGTTCTGATCGCGGGATTGATGGCGGTGGTTCTGATCATCTGGAAGAAGCGGGTGAAACAGACGGCGCGCAATCTGGCTCAGATGATCGCCGGGTTGTTTACGCTGCACCTGCCGGGGCCTGAGGTGTCGCTGGATAATCCGGAATCTTCGAAGATACCGTTTGGAGTGGCAGTGGCGGTGACGGTTGTTCTTTATACTGTGGGGCAGGCTCTTGGACGGCAATGAAATTCTGGAAGAAACTCGCGGGGGAGACGGCTGGAGCTGAGATCGCAGAGGCGGCAGTGGTGTTGCCGCTGGTGTTCATGCTGATTCTGGGGATTTACTGGTTTGGGCGGGCGTACAACATTTACGCCACGATCACGCACGCGGCGCGAGAAGGGGCGCGAGCGGCCACGGCGCAGACGTGCGCGACCTGCGGGAATACAGCATTAGTGGAAAGCCAGGTGGCGACGCGGGTGGCGCAAGCGCTACAGGCGTCGAAGCTTGATCCGACTCAGGTCAGTCCGCTTTTGCCAAGTCCGGCGCTGAAAGATTGTGCGACTGGGGCGCCTGTAATTCCTGCGTGCGGATCGACTCCGGCGATTTGTTTCGTGGCCAATGTTCGGCTGAACGATCCGACGACGGGACCGCCGGCTTGCGGCGTTTCGGTAAGCTTTCAATATCCTTACCAGTTTTATTTGCCGTTCACTTCGTTGAACAACCAACTGATTCTCCTGAAGGCTAACGTCCAGACGACGGGAGAAGATTAAATGCAGGCGCGCGAATCGCGATTTCGAAGGTGGATTTCGGCTCTATCGGCGACACCTCGGGTTCGCAAATGCTGGAATTCGCGGTTGCCCTGCCCCTGCTGGTGGTTTTTGTGGTGGGAATTTTCGACTTCGGCGAAGCCTTCAATACCAAACAGAAGCTTACGAACATCACGCGTGAGGGAGCGCGGTTCGCGTCTGCCCTGCCGACCAATGATCTGGATGCGATCGGGACGCCCGCGTCCGTGAGTGCAATTCGCGATCTGGTGGACAGCCATTTGCTGGCGACGCGGATGAACGATTGCGGGCTGGCAGCAGCGGGGGGAGTGAACGGTCCGGCATTGACCTGGACCTACACGGCTGCTGGTGGCGGTTGTGCGGCGCCGCTGGTTTTGGTCATTGACCGGAGTTATTCATTTCCGACCACCATCGGCGGCTATACGTTTAACGTGATCAGCACGCATGTGACGCTGCAATATCCGTATCGCTGGCAGTTCAACAAGGTCATCGGATTTCTGGTGGCGGGGGCGACGTATCCCGGAGTGAGCCAGATCAGGACGGAAGCGATTGTCCCCAACATGGAGTGAAGGTGTCATGAAGCAGACTGGATTGACCATTCGTCGGCGCAAGGGTGAGCGCGGCCAGACCATCGTTCTGGTGGCGGTCAGTCTGGTGACATTGCTGGCAATGGCGGCGCTGGCAGTCGATGTGGTGACTCTGTACGTGGCGCGCAGCGAGATGCAGCGCGCGGCGGATGCAGCGGCGCTGGCGGCGGCGAAGGCGTTTGTGGATTCGGGAGTGACGTCCGACCCGACGAACGCCACACGGCAAACACTGGCTCAAACCATGGCTACCACTGTGATCAATTCGATTTTGCCGCAGAACAAAGTTTCAGGTGCGACGCCTCTGTTGGTGGCAGGGTCGCCGGCATTCGACTTTACGAGGCCTGGCAATCCGCAAGTGACTGTCACACTGCAAAGGACTGATCTGCCAACTTTCTTTTCGAGAATCTGGAGCAGTAATCTAGCCACGGTGAGCGCTTCGGCCGTGGCGGAAGCCTACAATCCTTCGAGTTCGCCTGCCGGGTATGTTCCGATCGCGCCCAAATGCGTCAAGCCGTTGCTGGTTGCGAATCAAGATCCCGGCAGCACCAACCTCTTCATTGATCCGGCAAACGGGAACCCAGTCGCAACAAATGTAATCGGCGAGGCCATCAAGCTGAGAGCCTGTGCGACGCCCCCCTGCGCGCCAGTTCCTCAAGAAGTTACGTTTCGTCCTGCTCTCGTCACCCCGGGCACCGCCAACCTTTGTCCAGGGACTTGTACTCCACCCGCCTCGGATTACGAGACCAGCATCGACTGTTGCGACTCAGCGAATCTGCCGGCCACATTATATGAATGTGGCAATACCGCAGTCACCATTGCGGTTGACCCAGCGCAAGCCAGATCCTCAACTCAGCACCGAGACGAACAACGGCCTGCAATGCATAACGAACCATCCGTCGGAGGACACTCTCGACCCGACCGACCTTTTCGCCGGTACCGGACCAGCTAGAATCACGGCGGGAAGCGGACCTCAATCTGGCAATCTGGTCACAACCAGCCGTTCTATTGCAACACTTCCGATTGTTGATAGTCCGACTACCAGTCCCGTTCACGTGATCGGGTTCTTGCAAGTGTTTGTCGACCAATCCGTTGTCGCCCCGACCATCCCGACCAGCTATCCTGCTCACATTTTGAATGTTATCGGGTGTGGAAATAGCCCGGGGGCAGGGCCAGCGGTTTTGGGTGGTGGGTATTCGCCTATTCCGGTGCGGCTAATTCATCAGTAGACGCTCGCGCGGAACATTCCTTTTTGATCTGACTGTTGATGGGCTGCTGCACGAGCGAGGGCGCTCGCGCCCACATTCTTTTTTTGGGACGTGCTACTGGGGTGGGGGGACGTCCTGGGATTGCGGTTGGGGATTTTCCTGCGGCTGCGGATTTTCCTGTTGTCCTTCTGGTTGTTGTTGGGGCTCGGGTTCGGCCTGGGTGGGGGGCACTTCGGGTTCGGGCGTGGGTTCGGGCTCGCCTTGGGTGACGGGTGGGACGGGAACTGCGATGGCGGGTTCGGATGTGCCTCCGCCGGCGCTGCGGTAGGTCAGGATTACGCTTTTAAGTCTGCCGGGTTCGTGCTCGGAGTCGAGCATGATGAAGTTGAAGCGCGAACCATTTAGCAGTGAAATCAGGGCTTCGCGGAGGGGCTGCGGAGAGATGCCGACTACGATCTGTTCCTGACCGCCTCCGGGGGGGATGGTGATTTCGGTGCCGGTCTGACGGTGGACTTCGTTGAGGATCTGAGCCAGGCTGACGTGGTCGGCGATGACGCTGAGGCGTCCATTCTTGTATTGGACGTCCAGGTTGGAAGCGGGCTGGGCCGGCTTCGCGGGAAACGAAACATTGTCGACGTGGGCCTGGGCGGAGGCCTGCTGCTGGTCGGTCATAAGCTTGACGATGACCGTCTTGCCGTCGGGAAAGATCTGGTAGTGCTGGGGGCGGTTCAGATCGATGACCACGCGGGTAACCAGAGGGTTGGCGCTGAAGCGTGCCACCCGATAGCCTTTTATGTCGGCCTGGTTGAGCAGCTTGCTGTGCAGGTCGGCAGCCGCCTGGGTGTCGGGAAAATCGAGTACCAGGCGATCGGGGTCGGTGGCTATCTGGCTCCGAAGGGCTACCGGCTGACTGGCGGCAAATTCGACCGTAATGCCGCCGGGCGCTCCGGTCACCGTGACGCTTTGCAGGATTGCAGGCGGCTTCGAGGTGGCGGCTGCGCTCGCTACGAGCCCGATGAAAATAACAAATTGATTACAGATACTGCGCATTGAGTTCGATTTTAGCAGCGTTAGTGCTTGGTGAAAGGGGGATACGTCCTTCTGAGTAATGACGATTTGGGTGACGCTGGACGGAATTGGGACGGGTCGTTTTGGAACTGGGTTGGCCTGTCTTCCTGGCAGAAAACGCAAGGTCCCTCGGCTTGTCCTTGCCGCGCTGCGCGCGGTGCAGAGCGGCGCTCGGGATGACAGGGGGTGGCAGAGTGCCAAGCTTAAAACCGGGTTTACTTACTTCTTAGTTCTCAGGTCTCGGTTCTTACTTCTTCTCTGACTCGCCCGCTGGTGCGGGCGCGGTTGCTGACGCTGACAGTCTTGTGATTTCTGCCAGTTGTTTTTGGGCTTCTTCGATCTCTGAGGGCTGGGTAGCTACTTTCAAGTAGTTCTGGATGTGGGTGGTGGCTTCAGTGTAACTGCGCTCCTGCGCGAGAACGACGCCGAGCAGCAGTTCCAGACGGGGCAACTGGTGCTTCTCGTCGACTTTCATGCCTTGGCGAGCGCTCTTCTCGGCAGCGGAGAAGTTACGCAGATAGTAATGGGCGAGGGCGTTGCGCATCCAGGCATCCGGGAAGCTTACGGGATCCAGGGCCAGCAACTGGTTGGTGACGTCGATGAGCTGTTGCCACTGTTGATCTCTCGTATCGAGGTCGGCGAGGCCGCGGTAGGGATTCACGTATTTGGGATCGGCGGCGACGGATTGCTCGAAAGAATGGCGGGCTTGAGCGGCGTTGTTCTGGCGTAGCTGGACGCGGCCCAGATCGTACCAGGCGAGAGCGTAGCGGGGATAAATCTCCACCGCCTTGGCCAGCAATGGACTGGCTTCGTCCCATTTCTCCTTGGAGGCTTTCTCGCGCCCTTTTTCGTATGCCTT
Organism: Terriglobia bacterium; assembly: GCA_963795245.1. Lineage (GTDB taxonomy): Bacteria > Acidobacteriota > Terriglobia > Terriglobales > Acidobacteriaceae > JAIQFF01. Next base: position 1,504,046 of record CAWCHA010000005.1, read on the forward strand.
CTGGGCATCTTTGGGGGCCATGGCGCTGGTGGCGCTGACGGTGAGACCTTCGACCTGGCCGATGCGGTGCAAAATCAGGCGTCCGATATCGGCGTTTTCGAAGGTGCTGAGACGGGTGCTCAGATCGACGGACTGGGAAGTGAAGCCGGGAAGGTCCGCCAGCACTTCGCAGTTGCGCCAGTCACGTTGCGTTCCGCCTCCCGAACTGCCGAGACCCACGCTGGAATCGGTGTCCGCACCGCTGATGCCTGCCGCCAGGGCTGAGGTCCGGTCACCCAGCTCAAAACTGAAGCCGCCATGGGAGTCGGTGTGGGCGACCGTTTGTTTATGTCCGCGGCACAAGGTCTGAATGTTGGCCGATTCAGTCAGTTGGGTGCCGTCGTCGAGCACGACCTTGCCGGTGATAAACGCCCTTTGGTTCAGGGAAGAGCCCTGGTCGGGGACGTTCGGCTGCCTGGAGCCCGGACTTGGGGAGGGGTTCGTGGTGGTGGTGCCCGGATTACGGCCGCCGCTGCCGCCCCCGCCCGGCTTAGCCTGGGCAGAAACCAACACGGTGAAGGTCAGGGCGAGAAACGCACAGAAGGTGAGGCGGTAATTCATGGCAATCCCCCAAGAACAGATTGGGGGGATTATACGTCCGGAAGTGGACGAGCGAGGTAAAGTTATTTCCGGGATGGCAGAACTGGCGGCTCGCCCTGCCTGGCAGGTTTCGCTGGAGTGGGTCGGCGAGAAAGGGTTGCCAGAGCGGGCTTTGAAAGAAACCTTCGGCGAGCTAGCGCTCGCCTGCCCGGAAGGGGCGTCCGGGCCTATGTAAAGCGGAGACTGGGGCGTTCGGGTGAACATAAAGCAGAATAATAGTCTGCTATAGTTTTGCGCACTTACTTCAGTCTGGTTCGCGAGGTCTTTCCGATGTCACGAATGGTTCGATGTGGGCTGATACAGGCTGGAAATGTGCTGGGCACGGAGCACTCGCTGGCTGACATCCGCGATGCAATGGTGAAGAAGCATGTGGAGATGATTGAGCAGGCGGCAGCGCAAAAGGTGCAGATCCTGTGCCTTCAGGAGTTGTTTTATGGGCCTTATTTTTGCGCCGAGCAGGACCCGCGCTGGTACGAAATGACGGAAGCGGTGCCGGGCGGCCCGAGCACAAAATTGATGCAGGAGCTGGCCGCCAAACATCGCATGGTGATGGTTGTTCCGGTATACGAGCAGGAGATGCCCGGACTTTACTTCAACACGGCGGCAGTGATCGACGCCGACGGGCGCTATCTGGGGAAGTATCGCAAGCATCATATTCCGCACTGCCATCCAGGATTCTGGGAGAAATTTTATTTCACTCCCGGCGACCTGGGCTATCCGGTGTTTGAGACCAAGTACGCCAAGGTCGGCGTCTACATCTGCTATGACCGGCACTTCCCCGAGGGAGCGCGCGCCCTGGGATTGAATGGAGCGGAAATTGTTTTCAACCCGTCGGCCACGGTGGCGGGACTTTCCGAATATTTGTGGGAGCTGGAGCAGCCGGCGCATGCGGTCGCCAACGGATATTACGTCGGCGCTATTAACCGGGTCGGGGTGGAGAAGCCCTGGAGCATCGGCGAGTTTTACGGCAAGAGTTACTTCTGCAATCCGCGCGGGAAGATCATGGCGCAGGCCAGCCGGGATAAGGATGAAGTGCTGGTGGCGGACCTCGATCTGGATATGATTCAGGAAGTACGCAAGGTGTGGCAGTTCTTCCGCGACCGGCGGCCGGAGACTTACGGCATTTTGACCACGCAGAGCGGAAAGGTTGGCTCGGGACAATAAAGTGGTCAGGATGCCATGTCGCATCAACCACAGAGGACACGGAAGACACGGAAGAAAAACGATAAATTCAGGCTCTGCGTCCTCCGTGTCTCTATGGTTAAAAGTAAAGATGGCGGGACGCCTCCCAACCCTACTTCAGCGCAACGCATCAAAAGCCGGTGCCTTCTTTAGTAACGCAAATTGTTTGGCTGTTGATTCTCGCGATTCCGGTTGCGTCCATCGCCTGGACGGTTACCCACGAAGAAATCTTTCGCGAGCCGCGCAATTACTGTAAAGAGCAGAGCCAGGATGCCCGGGCGGTTTGGCGACGCAAGTTTTTCTACCTGTTTACCTGCGAATACTGCTTCAGTCACTATATCTCGGCGATCCTGCTGGTGATTACGCGGTTTAGATTGCTTTACCCTGACTGGCGAGGATATCTGGTGTCATTATTCGCTCTGGTGTGGATCGCGAATTTCGATATGGCTATTTTTGCGCGGCTGCGGCTTGAGATTCGCGATGAGCGAATTGAGATCAAGTCCAAGGACCTGGAACTGCAAGCGAAAGAAAAAAAGATGCAGCCTCGGCCGGCGGCCTGAGAGCGCTTTTTTTCCGACAAATCGAGTACAATCCCCGGCATGTCGACCCGTCGAATACTTGCCCTCGCAATCCTGATGCTGGCGGCGGTTGCCGCCTTCTCACAAGAAGTTCAGAGACTCGACCCTTCCGTCGATCAACTGCTATCCAAAAAAGCCAAGCTGGAAAAAGTCGCGACCGGTTTCAACAAATGGACCGAGGGACCGGTGTGGACTCATAAGGGCACGCTTCTGTTTGCCGAGATCCCTTCGAACAATATCAATCAGTGGGTGCCGGGAAAGGGTGTGAGCCTGTTTATCCATCCCAGCGGATATGAGGGAGCGAAGCCTTATCCGGGGCCGGAGCCGGGATCGAATGGAATGACGCTGGATGCCGATGGCCGCGTGACCGTGGCCGGGCACGCTCGACGAAACGTGTGGCGGCTGGAAGCGGTCGATCCGCACGCGCAGATCACGGTGCTGGCAGATTCGTATCTGGGGAAGAAGCTGAACAGCCCGAATGATCTGGTTTACAAGTCCGATGGGTCGCTCTATTTCACCGATCCGCCATACGGTTTGCCTACGCAGAGCGATAACGATTCGCTGAAAGAGCTGGACGTGAACGGCGTCTATCGCGTGCCGGGCGCAAGGCAGCAGAAACCAGGAGCGCCGCCGGAGCGCGACAAGCTGCAACTTCTGATAAAAGATTTAGGCCGACCTAATGGGCTGGCGTTTTCTCCGGACGAGAAATACTTGTATGTGACGGAATCGGTCAAAAAAGTCTGGATGCGTTATACAGTGCAGCCCGACGGATCGCTCACCGATGGATCGGTGTTCGTTGATTGCTCTTCAGATCCGGCGAAAGGCGTGCCTGACGGTTTGCGGGTGGATGCCAAGGGGAATATGTGGGGTGCGGGCCCTGGCGGAGTGTGGATCGTTTCTCCTGAGGGCAAGCATATCGGGACGATCGTGATGCCGGAGGTGGTGGGTAATCTGGAATTCGGCGGGAAGGACCGCAAGACTTTGTACATTGCGGGGAGCACCAGTATTTATCGCATCAGTGTCAGCGTTGCCGGGGACCGGAAACATTAATCGCGGACGGTCAAAATCATTAGTCCGGGAAGGGTGCAGAGAAGTTTTCTGCTGACGCACGATGTTTAAAGCTCCTTTCGGTAGGTTTGCCGTGGCGCACCGGCGATCTTTGATTTATCGCTGCGATTTATCGCTGCGTTCATTTATTTGGAAACCAGTTGCTAGTTTCTGGTTCCGGTTCTCAGTTCTCGGTTCTCGGTTGCTGCTCTTTAAGTATTCATGTGTCCGGCTGTTCCTGGTTCCTGAGAAACATGTGGGTGTCTGTGTATAAGATTAGTTCCACCGATGCCGACACCAACTTCTTCCATTCGCGCCGCTGTCGAATCCAGTCCTCTTTATAACGCCGATCTTGCACCAACCGTGATGCCTGGGGAAATTGCCTCGGGCGATCGCGGGGCGCGGACCTGGGGCACGTACAACTACGCCGCGCTGTGGGTCTCGATGTCGGTGAACATTCTGACGTATATGCTGGCGGCCAGCCTGATTCAGGGTGGAATGAACTGGAAGCAGGCGGTGTTCACGGTGTTTTTAGGGAACTGCATTGTGCTGGGACCGATGCTGCTGAATTCGCATCCTGGGGCGCAGTACGGAATTCCCTTCCCGGTGCTGGCGCGGGCATCATTTGGAGTGCTGGGCGCGAACTTTGCGGCTGTCCTGCGGGCGCTGGTGGCTTGTGGATGGTTCGGGATCCAGACGTGGATTGGCGGTGAAGCGATCAGCGTCTTGCTGGCGACGGTGTGGCCGGCGTGGAAGGCGGTGCCGCATGGCGCGGGCATCTGCTTTCTGGCGTTTTGGGTGATCAACCTTGTGGTGATCCTCAAGGGAATCGAGTACATACGATTTTTGCAGGGGATCAGCGCGCCTATCCTGTTAGGTGTGGGCTTGCTTTTACTCGGCTGGGCTTATGTACAGGCTGGGGGATTTGGTCCGATGCTTTCGGCGCCGTCGCGTTTTACCAGCTTTCCGGAATTTTTGAAGTTCCTGATTCCGGCGTTGAACGCGACTGTCGGTTTCTGGGCGACGGTGTCGCTGAATATTCCTGATTTTTCGCGTTTTGCGCGCAGCCAGAAGGCACAGATGATCGGGCAGGCGCTGGCATTGCCGACCACCATGACTTTGTATTCGCTGGTGGGTGTGCTGGTAACTTCGGCGACGGTTGTGATTTATGGATCGGCGATCTGGGACCCGGTGCAGTTATTGAGCCGGTTTCACTCGCGGCTGGCTGTAGTGGTGTCGCTGATTGCGATCCTGCTGGCGACCTTGAATGTGAATATTGGCGCGAATGTGGTTTCTCCGGCGAATGATTTTTCGAACCTGTGGCCGCGGAAGATCAGCTTCAAGATGGGTGGCGTGATTACATGCTTTATGGGCATCGTCATCATGCCGTGGAAGCTGCTGGACAATTACAAGACATTTATCTTTGGCTGGCTGGGCGGCTATGCAGCATTTCTGGGGCCGGTGGCGGGGATCATGATTTGCGATTACTGGGTGATCCGGCGACGACGTTTGCTGGTGGATGATCTTTACCTGCGAGGCGGGGCTTACGAATATTCTCGCGGATTTAACTGGAAGGCTGTGGGCGCGTTATTTCTGGGCGCGGCGGTGGCGCTGATCGGGTTAGTGGTACCTGCTTTGCGATTCGCTTATGACTACTCGTGGTTTGTGGGATTTGTGGTGGCGTTTGGGGCCTATTACCTGATGATGGCTGGGGATCGGGTTGAATTGAAATCCAGTTGAGTTCCTGGTTCCCGGTTCTCAGTCGGTCAAAGTTTTGGAGACTGTTGGGGGCTTTCGGAATCTAATCTAGTAGAGATTATGGAGAAGAAAAACACGCCTCGGGTGGTTATCGTTGGAAGCGGATTCGGCGGACTGGTGGCGGCGCGGACGCTGGCACGATCTCCAGTCAAGATTACGCTGATCGATCGTCAGAATTTTCATACTTTTCAACCTCTGCTTTACCAGGTGGCTACCGCGGGTCTGTCACCAGGGGAAATTGCCGCGCCTATACGCTGGATTCTGCGCGACCGACGGAATGTGGAAGTGCTGATGGCGGAGGTGCAGGATTTTGATCTGGCGCGCAAAGTGGTGAAGCTGGCGGATGGCGAGATTGCGTACGACTATCTTATCGTCGCGGCCGGCGCGAGCCACGCTTATTTTGGACACGACGAGTGGGAGCCGTTCGCTCCCGGGCTCAAGACGATCGAAGATGCGCTGGAGCTTCGGCGGCGGGTGCTGCTGGCGTTTGAACTGGCGGAACGGCAGGCTGCCAGCGGCAAAGAGCAAGTGCAACTGAATTTTGTAGTCGTCGGCGGAGGCCCCACAGGAGTTGAATTGGCGGGGACGCTGGCTGAGATTGCGCGCCGGGCGCTGGGCAATGAGTTTCGCACGATCGATCCCGAGAAGACTCGGATCATATTGCTGGAAGGCGGACCCCGGGTGTTGCCGGCGTATCCGGAAGATCTTTCGCGGAGCGCCGAAGCGCAGTTGCGGCGACTGGGAGTCGAAGTGCATACGTCCGCGATGGTGACCCAGGTGACGCCGGGAGCGGTGCACATGGGCGAAACTCAACTTCCGGCGGCGGTGACGCTTTGGGCGGCCGGGGTCGCGGCTTCGCCGCTGGGAAAAAAGCTGGGAGCGCCGGTCGATCGCGCCGGCCGGGTACTGGTGAATCCTGATTTGAGTTTGCCGGGACATCCCGAAATTTTTGTAATTGGAGACCTGGCGGCGCTGAAGGATAAAAATGGAAAGTGGCTGCCCGGGGTTGCGCCGGTGGCCATGCAGGAAGGCAAGGCCACGGCGTCTAATATCCGGGCTGAATTAAACGGCGAGGCTCGCAAGAATTTTCAATACTTCAACAAGGGGAATCTGGCGACCATTGGGCGCGCGGCGGCCGTGGCGGAGTTTGGGAAGATTCATATCTCAGGGTTTCTGGCCTGGCTGGCATGGTTGTTTGTACACATCTTCTTTCTGATCGGGTTCCGGAATCGCATTATCGTGCTGGTGCAGTGGGCATGGTCTTATTTCACTTATGAACGCGGCGCGCGATTGATTACCGGGGAAACCCATCTGCCGGGGTGGGAGGAGATGCTCGCGGAAGAAGAACGCGAGGTCAAAACACCCGCCCAAGCGTAGCTTGGACGGGGCACCTTCCGGGATTATCACGACCACGCCGGCGCTACTTTGCGAGACAATGGTGCTGGAGGCCGCCTTTCCATGAAACATGCGACCCTTTTACGTACACTGTGCGGCATCTTGCTCGGCGCTGTGCTGGGCGCTTCAATACCATCCTCGGCTGAGATTCTGAAGATTGTTGTGAACGACACGATTCATCCCATCACCGAGGAGTACATCGGGCGGGCGATTGCGGAAGCGGAGCGTAATAAAGATCAGGCTCTGCTGATCGAGATGAATACGCCGGGCGGCCTGCTGGACTCTACCCGCAACATCATTGAGAAAATTCTGGCGTCGCCGGTTCCGGTGATTATTTATGTCACGCCCAGCGGCAGCAGGGCGGCGTCGGCCGGGTTCTTTATTTTGCAGAGTGCCGATGTGGCCGCCATGTCTCCGGGAACCAATACTGGGGCGGCACATCCGGTGACACTGGGCGGCGGCAAGGTGGACGATGTCATGAAAGAGAAGATGGAGAATGACGCCGCCGCCCTGATGCGATCCGTGGTCGCCAAGCGTGGACGTAATGTCGAGGTTGCCGAGAGTACGGTGCGCCAGTCAAAGTCGTTTACCGATCAGGAGGCGTTGTCCCAGAAATTGATCGACTACGTGGCGACCAGCGAGCAAGACTTGTTCAAACAGATGCAGGGGAAGACCATCAAGCGCTTCGACGGGAAAACGATCACGCTGAATGTGGCGGGCGAAAACATTCGGCTGTTCGATATGACTCTGAAACAGCGGATCCTGGCGTTCATGATGGACCCCAACATTGCATTTATCTTTCTGGCGGTGGGAGCCCTGGCGCTCTACGCTGAATTCAATCATCCCGGAGCGGTGCTGCCGGGAACTGTGGGAATTGTGTTTATCCTGCTGGCGGTGTTCGCACTGAATCTTTTGCCGACGCGATTTGCGGCCGTGGTGTTGATACTGGCGTCGTTCGCACTGTTCGCGCTTGAAGCCAAGTTTGCCGCGCATGGAGTTCTCGCCATCGGTGGAATGACAACCATGCTTCTGGGTGGACTGCTGCTGGTGGACGCCCCGATTCCGGAGATGCGGGTGCATTTGCTGACAGCGCTGGCGGTGAGTATTCCGCTGGGCGGGATCACGGTGTTTCTTATGAGCATTGCGTTGAAGGCCCGGGCCAACAAAGTCGTGACCGGTGAGCAGGGACTGGTGGGCGAGATTGGGATGGCACAGACGGCCCTCTCGCCTCGGGGCAAAGTTTTCGTGCATGGCGAGATCTGGAATGCGATGTCATCGACCGGGGTGCTGGCGGGGCAGGCGGTGGTCGTGCTTGGAGTCGATGGGTTGGAGCTGCGCGTGGAACCGTCGGCGGTGGTGGAGAAGGTGCCGGCGGCGAGTACGGTTTGAGTTAGAACTGGGACACCCTTTTCACTTGCGGGACTACGCAACCAAATTCCCACCTCTAGGAGAACTGATTCGCTTATAGGGGTCCTTCGACTCCGCAGCGGCTTCGCTGCGCGAGGCCGCTACTGCGCTCAGGATGACAACTCTTAAAGTGTTGGCATCTTTCGAGGCACTCCATTCTTTGGGGAAATGCCGTATTCTTAGGGGTGTGGCGATCTGATCCGCCACGGAAGCGTTCCTCTCTCAGGGGCGCGGAGGTTTGGGATGGGGCTGTCGTTTACTGGCATTGTTGTAATCATTGTTGTCCTGTACTTTCTAAGCTCAATCAAAATTCTTGCCGAATATGAGCGCGGCGTCATCTTTCGCCTGGGGCGATTGCTCTCGGATGCGAAAGGGCCGGGGCTCATTTTTGTTTTTGCGCCGCTGGACCGGATGGTGCGGGTTTCGTTGAGGCAGGAAGCTTTGGAAGTGCCTCCGCAGGACATCATCACTCGCGACAACGTGACGCTGAAAGTGAATGCTGTCATCTTTCTGCGAGTGCTGGAGCCACGCAAGGCGGTGGTGGAAGTGTCTAATTACGTTTACCAGACTTCGCAATTCGCGCAGACTACTTTGCGTTCGGTGCTGGGCGAACAGGAACTGGATGAACTTTTATCCCACCGCGAGAAAATTAATCTACGGCTGCAAAGTATCCTGGATATGCACACTGCGGCCTGGGGCGTGAAAGTGACGAACGTCGAGGTCAAACAGGTGGATATGCCCGAGTCCATGCTGCGGGCGATGGCCAAGCAGGCCGAGGCGGAACGGGAAAAGCGGTCGAAGATTATTCACGCAGAAGGCGAGTTCTCGGCCGCGCAACGCCTGGTGGATGCGGCCGCGCTACTAGCGAAAGAACCGGTCAGCGTGCAGTTGCGTTACTTGCAGACCTTGACTGAAATCGGAGTGGAGAAAAATACTACCGTCATCTTCCCGGTTCCGGTGGATTTCTTCTCCGGCATTCAGAAGGTTCTGGGTAAACCGGACGCGGGCGGCGTCAAGAGTTAACGGCTACGGGGCGAGGTGGGATGGAACATGGCAGCATCTGAAGACACCGAGATCACGCTGGGGACGGGAAAAATGCTGGCCCTGTTTTTCGGGCTGGTGGCGCTGTGCGCTGTCTTCTTTGGAATGGGATTTTCGCTGGGAAAAAATTCCGCGCCGCCGGGCGGCTCCGTGCAGGCGGCAACGGGAGTTTCCAATGTGCGTCCGACGGCGGTCAAGGCCGGCGAACCTCGGCCCCCTTCCGATCTCACGTTCTACAAGGCGGTCGAACAGAAAGACCCGAAAGCTGAGCTGTCGCCGAAAGCGGCAGACTCGCCTGCGGCCAAGCCCGCCGCGGCGGACAACGACGCGCCTCCCGATCCTGCGGCCCTGGTTGCGAACCCGAGCAGCTACTTCGTACAGGTGGCGGCGGTGAGCAAGCAGGAAGATGCCGCAGCCCTGGTCGATGCGCTCAAGAGAAAGCAATACGCCGCCTTCGCGGCTAACGGCGCGGGAGACAAGCTGTTTCACGTGCAGGTAGGGCCTTTTGCCGATATCAAGGAAGCGGAGGGGGCTCGGGGACAATTGGTGAAGGATGGGTACAATCCGATACTGAAAAAATGAAAGGCTGGGGGCGGACCTCGGCAACACCTGCTCGCAGTTGTCTGCAAAGTCAGCGGTCTAACGTCGGGGTTTAAAGTCCAAGGTCCGACGCCCGCTTCACCCTTTCATTGACCAGGCTCCGCGGCTTTGGTGAAGAGGTACCGCAGGGGCTGAAGCCCCTCGATCGCTAAGCGCTATTTGCAGGGCCGAGGCCCTGCTCCACCCTTTCTGTACGTCGCTTTTGCCTTCGATTCTGAGCCCCGGGCAAATAACAAACTTAACACCAACTTCAAAGGCGACGGACAGGAGTGTCCGTCCCACACAACCTGAGGCCCGCTACCCGTATCTCTGCTCCTTCCACGGGTCTCCGTACATGTGGTAGCCGTTTTGTTCCCAGAAACCTGGGGTGTCGCGGTCGAGGAATTCCAGGCTGCGTAGCCATTTCACCGACTTCCAGGCATAGAGGTGCGGGACGATCAGGCGCACGGGGTATCCGTGGTCGCCGCTCAGGGGTTCGCCGTCGTGGTGGGTGGCGAGCAGGACTTCTTCACGATCGAGGTCAGCCAGGGGAACATTGGCGGTGTATCCCTGTTCGGCGTGGATGAGGACGTAGGCGGCTTCGGGCCTGGGATGGACGCGAGCGAGCAACTCGCGGAAGGCCACGCCGTCCCAGTGATTGTCGAAGCGGCTCCAGCGAGTGACGCAATGGAAATCGCTGGTGCGCTGGATTTTGGGGAGGGCATTGAATTCCTTCCAGTTCAGGGTTAGCGGAGTGTCGACCAGTCCGGTGACCCGCAGGTCCCATGTGTTGGGATCGAACCTGGGGACCGAGCCGTAGTGCAGAACGGGCCATTTCAGTGTGAGGGATTGGCCGGGGGGCAGCAGGCCCTCGCTTTTCTTCAGTTTCTCGAGTTGTCGGCGATCGTTGCCTTCAAACATAATTCGGACCTCGGGCGTCGGGCGTCAAACCTCAGGCGTCAGACCTAGAATTTCGGACCTTAGGCATGCCGTCTTGCCATTGGACTACGATTGCGACGCAAAAGTTTCACTTCCCATTCGAGAGACGGAAGAGGTCTGAGGTCCGCATATTGACATCTGTCGATTTAATGGATCATGCTTGCTGGCATGACGCAATCGGAGCAGGAGATGGAGCGGATCTGGCATGCTGTGGCTGATCCTACGCGGCGGCGGATTTTGCGGGCGCTTAAAGAGCCAGGAGGGTGTTCGATTGGCAAGGATGTGGGGTTGTGCGCGTCCGATATTGAGGCGCGGATTCATTTGACGCAGCCTACGATTTCGCATCATATGGCGATTTTGACGAAGGCGGGGGTGGTGGAGGGGAAGAAGATTGGGCTTTGGGTTTGGTATCGGAGGAATGAGGGGGTTTTGCGGGAGTTTGGGAGGGGGTTGCGGAAGAGCTTGTAGTCGCGGTGCAAACCGCTGCGGCTTGCCGCTCTTCAGGCTGCGGAAGGATACACAAGGTCCCTCGACTTGTCCTCACCGCTGCGCGGCTCGGACGGCGCTCGGGATGACAGGGTGGCGGAGGGTTGGGTCGAGGCATCGCTGGTAGCTGGCTTGCGGCATCTTGCTCTCTGGGGCGGGCGGGACGCCTGCCCGACAGTCTGGCGGGACGCCGGTGCTACCAAGGTCAAAGGCGTCGGACAGGAGTGTCCGACCCACACCGTGCTCAGGTCCCGGCTACGGCGACTTGGGTTTTTTGCAGGAGGCGGCGGGCTTGCAAGATCAGGTCGCTGACTTCGAAAGGTTTGACCAGGTATGGGACGTTGTTGTCGTGCAGGAAGGTGCGGATTTCCGGCTCGACGACGGTGGAGAAAGTGAACAGCAGGTGTTTTTCCAGGCCGGGGCAGTTTTCTGCGATCCACTTATAGACGTCTGGAGCATTCCATCCGTTCGACATTTTGCCGTCGATGATCATGGCGTCGAATGATTCCTGTAGCAGGCGGGCTTTTACTTCGTCGCCGTTCATGAGAGTGACTACTTTCGCTCCGGCACCGGCCAGGACGTCGCGTTCGAATTCCAACACTGCTTCTTCGTCTTCGACCAGAAGAACACTGCCCTCGATCACGGACTTTCGGGTTGAAACGGGCACACTGGCCTGGGGCGCGCCTGCGCCGGCATTGGCCGGGAGGCGGACCTCTATAATCGCGCCGCCTTCTGCGCGATTGCGCGCGGAGATATCTCCGCCGTGTTCCTTGATGATGCCGTAGCAGATGCTGAGACCGAGGCCGGTTCCCTTGCCTACGCTCTTGGTGGTGTAGAAGGGATCGAAGATGCGTTTCGGCTCCTTGATGCCGGGGCCGGAATCCTGGAACTCGGTGATCACCGTGCCTTCGTGGGCGTAGACACGTACCTTGAGGGTGCCGGCGCGGTTGCAGTCCAGCATGGCGTCCACGCCGTTGTTGATGACGTTGAGGAAGACCTGCTCGAGCTGGTGCGGATCGGCGGTCACTGCCGGAATGGCGGACTCGATGTCGCGCTCGACCTTGATGTCGTTGACCTTCAAGTCGTAGTCGCGCAGAGCCAGAGTTTCGTCGAGCACTTTGCAGATATCCACCTGCTCTTTTTGCGGCTTGCGCTGGCGGGCGAACGACAACAAATTTTGCACGACGCGGTGAGTGCGTTGGGCCTGCTTGAATAGTTTGGCGACGAAATCGGCGGCGCGTTCTCCGAGTCCTTCGCTTTCGAGAAGCTGGGCATAGCCGAGAATCGCTGTCAGCGGGTTGTTGAGTTCATGCGCCACCCCAGCGATGAGCTGTCCGACGGCAGACATTTTCTCGCTCTGCAATAGTTGTTCCTGGGTGCGGCGAAGGTCTTCGTAGGCGCGGCAGGTTTCTTCGTAGAGCCGGACTTTCTCAATGGTGGTGGAGAGCTGGCGGCCGATGGCGACGAGCAGGCTTTCGTCGTTGCTGGTGTACTCGCGGCTCTCGCGGCTGCTGATACCCATGATGCCGATTGGCTTGTCTTTTCCCCAGAGCAGAACCCAGATCCAGGATGCGAGGCCGTCGGCGCGGATGAACTCCACGACTTGCGCCGGGAGATGCGGCAGATAATCGGCGGTGATGACCTCAGTGCGGGAACGTGTGACCAGGTCGCCGAAGCCTTCGGTGAATTTAATTTCCGAGAGGCGGGCGCGTTCGGCGCTGCGCTGTCCCCAGCCGGCGCGGCGGCGGAAGGTGGTTTCGTCCACATCACAAAGATAGATGGAACCGGTTTCGGCGCCGAGCAGTGAAATTACCTGGCGGAGCGTGAGGTTCAGAATTTCATCCAGGTCGAAGGACTGGGTGGCGATGACTGCCATGGCGTTGAGCGCGTTCAGTTCGCGGTTGCGGCGGCGGATTTCGTCTTCGGCGCGCTTCTTCTCCGTCATATCGAGCAGGAAGCCCTGATAGCGCTCGATCTTGCCTTCGGCGTTGCGGGTGGCGAAGCTGCTCTCCATGGCGGTGAGGAGGGTGCCGTCTTTGCGGCGCAGAGTGACTTCAAAGTTGCGCACGTAGTTGTGCTGTTCCACTTCGCGGCGGAAGACTTCGCGTTGTTCGGTGGACGCATAAAGTTCGGCGTCGATGTTCAAGGCCATTAACTCTTCGCGGTTGCGTGTGGCCCAGCATGCGAATGAAGGCGTCATTGCAGTCGAGCAGTTTGCCTTCCGGAGTGGCAACAAAAACGCCTTCCTGCACCTGCTCGAAGAGAAGACGGTATTTTTCCTCGGCGATGCGGCGGTCGGTAGTGTCGCGCACCACGTGAATGGTGCCTTTTTGCTTGCTGCTTTGATCGACATAGGAAGACGTCGACACCATGGAGAAGCCGCCAAAACCAGGGTCGGGGCCTTCGTGGAAACCCTCTTCGGTGTGGCCGCAGTAGGGGCAACCTTGCCATTCTCCGCGATTGTGGGGCAGGACGGTTTCGCAGAGTTGGCCCACGGCATCGGCGGGGGCCATATGGAGGCGCTCCAGCAAGGCGTGATTGGCCTTCATCACGCGGAATTCGGAGTCGTGCAGCAGAACCAGATCGTGAATGGAATCGAAGGTGTTGGTCCATTGCCGGTGGGACCGAAGAATCTGTTCCACCAGGCGCAGGTTTTCCACTGCCAGTCCTAACTGGTGGGCAGTGGTAGTCAGAAATTCCAGTTCCTCGGGAGAATAGAGCAGGCGATGACGACTGCCCAGAGCCAGGGTCCCGATAGCCGATTTCTTGCCCAGCACAGGTACCAGGACGACATGGTGAAATTTTTCCTGCTGCAAATACGGGCGAACATTGTCGGCTGCGTTTGCGGTCACGAGCACGACCGGAGCATTGCCTTTGAGGGTGCGTTCGAAGTCGTCGTCGAGAGGTACGGAAAGGCGTTCCCGGGCGAACCCTTTGGAGAGGCCGATCTGGTGAGCGATGACCAGACGATCGCCTTCCAGCAGGCGGAACCAGGCAGCGTGAGCGTGCATCAGGCGCTTGAGTTCGTCGAGCGCGGTGGCCATGATCGGGCCCTGATGCTGCGCCCGCGTGATGCTGCCGGTAAGGGCGTTCACTACGCGCATGCGATGCATGTGCAGTTTGTAGTCGTCGAAGACCAGCAGCAGCATGCTTAATCCAGCGACGATGCTGACTAACAGGTTGGATCCGATGGGCAGGTGCGACGTGATCGGGGCCCAGCCGAGATGCATGCACAGCATGCTGATGCTCAACATCCAGGGGCCGAGTTCCCAACGAGCCCAGCGGTACCGAATCAGACGGACTGAGGCAGTCACGGCGACGAGGCGGTAGGCCACTTCGAGGGCCACCCGCAGGGTGATTGACTCGGGCCAGAACCAGACCCGGACCACCGCAAAACTCATGACGGTCAGGGTAATCAGCAAGAGCGGAAGCAGCAGTCCCCGGGCATTGGTGTAAACGAAAATGGCGGCGGCGAAGAGGCATACGGCCAGAACAAATTCTGCCTGGGAGATTGCGATCAGATAGGCGGGAGCTGACCCGGCGGCGTGCTGGCCGAGGCTCCAGCGCGAGACGAAGTAAGCCAGCCAGCCCAGAGTCCAGATGAGCAGGTAACGCTCGCGAAAGGCGCGGAAGACCAGCAGGCTGGCGGCAAGAAGGATCAGCGCCGCTGATTCCTGCGGGGTCAACCCCGGGACAGTGATGTCCCCCACCGCGAGCCCGCTGGAAAAGTTCAATAGAGTCATCGGAACGGATTCATGAGATCGAGCTTGGTAAACCAAGCTCATGAAAATCGGGGGAACCCTCATTCTTTTAATAACATGCCGCCCCGAAAGGACGATGTCCTTTAACTGTTCTTCTGGTTACTTTCGGAATCTCGGAACTACTGTAGAATTGGCCGTACACTCTAGAAAACCATGCCAGTTGACCGCATTCTGGTTGTTGACGACGAGGAAACCATTCGCGAGATTGTGTCCGCGATGCTGACCACCGCTGGATACAAATGCCAGCAGGCCGGATCCGGAATGGAAGCACTGGCGCTGCTGGAATCGGGTGAGGAATTCGAGCTCATGCTCTCCGACCTGATGATGGCCAACCTGGACGGCATTGGGTTGCTGGAACGAACCAAAGAGCGCTTTCCCGAAATGCCGGTGGTGATGGTCACGGCGGTGCACGATATTTCGGTGGCGCTGGCTGCGATCCGTAACGGCGCGTACGACTACCTGCTGAAGCCATTCGAACGCGAACAACTTCTGGCGACGGTCCGACGCGCGCTGGAGAATCGCCGCCTGAAGCAGGAGAACCGGGCGTACCAGACCAGCCTGGAATCGCTGGTCCAGGCCCGAACGGAACAACTGAAAAAAGCTCTGGTCGATCTGGAGCGTTCTTACGACATTACGCTCGAAGCTCTGGGCGACGCGCTGGACAAAAAAGACGCCGAGACCGAAGGCCACTCCAAGCGCGTGACCGCGTTTACGATTGCGATTGCGCGGGCGATGGGGTTGTCGAAAGATCAGATCGCTGTCATTGCGCGCGGCGCGTTTCTGCATGACATCGGCAAGATGGCGGTTCCCGATGCCATTCTGAGGAAGCCGGGGAAATTGACCCCGGAAGAAATTCTGATCATGCAGGAGCACTGCTACCACGGCTACGAAATTCTGAAGAAGATTCCCTTTCTCCACGAAGCGGCTGAGATTGTTTACGCTCACCAGGAAAAATACGATGGCACGGGCTATCCCCGGGGATTGAAGGGCGAAGAGATTCCATTAGGAGCGCGCATGTTCTCGGTGGCGGACACGCTGGACGCTATTACTTCCGACCGTCCGTATCGCCCGGCACAATCGCTGACGGCGGCGCGCGACGAAATCAAATTGTGGGCGGGACGGCAATTTGATCCCGAGGTCGTGAAAGTCTTCCTCGAAATGGATACCAAGATCTGGCCTGACCTCCGCAAAGAAGTGAATTCGCAGGTGCAGCGCTTCGCTTATTCCACGGCTGCGAAAATCTCGACGTAGCTCATCGTCCGGGGAGTTTTGTCACTGAGCGAGGAGTTTGCTTCGCGACGCAAACCGGCGGCCGAAGAGCCCCTAGTCTTCACATACCTGCTTACCTTAGATCAAATCCAAACCGCGCTCACCGCGCCAGTACTCGAGCCGGCGCCATGGCACCTTCGACTCCGCATTAGGTTCGCGTTGCGAAGCCGCCAGTTTGTTCACGGTGAAATGGCTCGGCCGGTACTGACCGCCTGTTTGCGGAGCTGCGCTCCGCTGGGCGGGTGTGGGCACCCGCCCCTGGGTGTTCGGTGGCGCTTGAAAAACCAATGTATTTAAGCTTGGGCTCATATTGGCCGCCTCTGTTTTGCAAAACGTCCCTACCGCTTCTGCCGCAGGCAGCAATATTGGGATCGCTCACATCCAAACACTCTGGCGGGATGGTCTGCGACGGAGGACTTTCATGCTCACGAGGGCGCACGGTTCGTGGCGGCTATGGTGTTTTGCTCTGCTCCTGGCAACGGCTCCGCTTTGCGCCGAGGAACCGACAGCTCCGGCGCCGCCGCATGCGATCGCGGAAGGAACCAGGTTTCTGATCCGGCTGGAGGACAGCCTTGATGTCAGCCGGGTCCGGCCGGGAAAGCGATTCAAGGCCAGACTCATGGAAGACGTGATGGGGCCGGACGAAAGCATGATTGTGCACGGCAGCACGATTAAGGGCCACGTGAGCCAGGTGGGAAACGGATTTCATCCCCGGTTGCTGTTGAGCTTCGACGAAGTTGAGACCCAGCGGGGATGGACGCCGCTGCTGGCGACCGTGATTGACGTGCCCAGCGAGCATGGCCTGAAGACTGGAGAAGAAGGCGCAATTGAGCGGCAGGGAGGAAGCAGTGAACACCATGATCCGGATTCTGACGGCGCAAGCGCCAAGGCTGGCGCGGCGGCAGGCGTAGTGCGGGCCATTTTCAGCGACCACACGCTGCGGCTGGAAAAAGGCACAATTCTCGACGTTCGGCTGGATCGTCCGGTGCAATTGCGCTGGCGCTGACGTTGCGGTGTGGCTCGGCACATTCTTTGTTCGACACTTTTTATGGAAGCCCGATACGGTTTGTCGACGATACGACTCAAGGGCACAATCCAGAGCACGATAAAAACCAGTTTTTTTAGTTTTTAGTTCCCGGTTCTCAGTTTTTGGACAGGCCGGCCTCCGTCTTACGTGAAGGCTTTTCCTGTGGCATCATGTTCGCCTGTGCTCAGGAGAGCTTATGAAAACTGTGTTGCTGCTTATATTGCTGGCTTCGTCTCTTGTTTTCGGTCAGGATCGTCCCACCGTGAGCGCGCAGCCTAACAGCATCTTCGTCGGCGCTGATGGAAAGTTCGAAGCGAATCCTGATACTGCCGTAATGCAGTTCAACATCTCCGCGCAGGAGGCGACCTCGCGGGAGGCTTATGACCATGCCTCCAAATCCGCGGAGCAGGTGCGGCAGATCCTGCGATCGAACGGGATTGAGCCCAAGTCGGCGGAGATCGGCTACATGTCATTGCAGCCGGTCTATGACTTCAAGACGGCTAAACGAAAGCTGGTGGGATATCGGGTGAATGCCAACGTCTCGCTGAAGCTCAAAGATTTTTCCAAGATTGCGCCGATCGTGCAGCAACTGGCCGACGCCGATGTCACGGAAACCCAATCGCTGAACTACACACTGGAAGATATCGACGCGGCCAAAGCGAAAGCCGTCGACGATGCTTACCGGCGAGCCCGGGAATCAGCGGCGGCGCTGGCCCGGAGCGCGGGGCGCGGGCTGGGAGAGCTTTCGTATGCTTCGGTGGATACGTTTGAGAACGTGCGTCCGATGATGATGGCGGGGGCGATGATGAAGATTAATAACGGAGCTCCGGCGCCGACGGAAGAGTTCACGCCGCAGTCGGTTTCAGTGACGGCGCATGTGAATGCTTTGTTCGGATTGAAATAGCGTGTGGGGCGGACACTCCTGTCCGCCGCCTTTGAATTGATGGTGCCCTGGGAAATCTTGGACTTGTGAATTTGTTCAGGTCAGGGTCAAGGTCATCTAAATCAAAGATCAAGATCAAGATCAAGGTCAAAACCAAAACCAACGGCGGCGGACAAGAGTGTCCGCCCCACACGAGCGGTTAGTTTGGGATGCGGGTGGCGTCGAGGGGGACTTCGCGCTGGATCACCATTTCCAGGGTGGTGCCGGCGTCCATCCTTACGTCGTTGCCGCGGTTGAAGAGACCGATGGCGGTCCCGACTGCGCCACCGACTCCGGCGCCGATCAGTCCGCCCTTGGCGCCGTCGCTGAGCCCGCCGATGACTGCTCCGGTTCCTGCCGCGGTAGCAATGGTTCTGGCTTTTTCGCCGGTCTGGCTGTCCTGCCGGATAGTGCCTTCCTCGTCTTTCATGGAAGTCTTTTCTGCTCCGGGGACATTTTCAACTGCGCCCGGCAACACGACCGTATAACCGCTGGGGTAGATCAGCGTGCTGAAGTGCATGAGAACCTCGGCGCGTCCCTTGACGTGACCAGCACGCTTGACGTTGCTGATGCGGCCCTGCACGTAGGTGCCGGCGGGGACCACGATACGGTCATTGATTACGACGGGAAAAGTGGTGACCGCATAGACGGCATCGCCTTCGCGGGCATTCTTGGTCGAAACGGACTGCTTTAAAGCCAGAGGCACTTTGGTGCCGGAAGGAATCGTAAGCTGGTTGGGACCGTTGGCGGAGCCGGCCTGGGCCGCGGCCAAACCACACGTCAGGAAAATCAGAGCTGTGTACGCAATATTTTTCTGCATCATGGGCTCCCCAAAGCACAGGCCGGAGGACGAGCATCAGCCAGGCCCGATAAAAAGTTCGATGCAAGTTGAGGATCGAAAGTTTGTCCCTATTTCTGCGAGGCCGCTTCCTGCACGCTGGTGGAGCGCTGGTTTTCCCGGACATTCCCCATGAACTGGGACTGCAACCGCTGGGCGCACAACTCGCCGCATACGTGCAGGGTGCCTTCGCGAGAAGCAACCTCGTCATCCCAGGGGCAAAGGTAGAGCACGGGCCGGTTGAATTCGAGGAATGAAGTCCACATCAGCCACCAGTGATCGGTAAGGCCCTTCAGGGTCCCGCAATTGGGACCGGCGCAGCGATACATGATATTTGCGACGGCAGGTGCGGGTGGTTTGCCAGGTTTCATCCTCAACTCCCAGGGTCACGAAATCGACTAAGTACATTCTAGCGGAACTGAGGGGCGGCCGAGGCTAGTGCTACTTGTAAATCAGGTACTTCTGCCGGACCTGTATAAATTTGTCCAGCGAATCGCGCCAGTCCTCGGCGATGCGCCGGGGATCCTGGCCGGCGACAATCGCGTCATACACCGACTGGTTGTTCAGCAACTCAATCAGGCGCTGCATGTGCCATTGTTCGGGGTAGAGCTTGTGCAGTGCAGAAGCCAGCTCAATGCCCAGTTCGGCAGACTCCAGAGCATTGCGCTCAATCAGAACAATATTTACGCCTTCACATTTTTGGCCGGAATAGTCACTGGCGTTTGGAGTGAAAGTGGTGGGAACAAAGCGCACACCGGAAATATTCCTGGCGTTCAGGTATTGCGCCAACTCTGTGCCCTTGATCCAGGGCGCACCCAGTAATTCGAAGGGCGTGTCGGTTCCCCGGCCTACGGAAACGTTGGTATATTCGACCGTGCCCACGCCGGGATACAGAGTCGCTTGGGTCAAGCCGCGGAGATTGGGCGAAGGATTGATCCAGGTCAAGGCGGTTGCATCGAACCAGTCGCCGCGCATCCATCCTTCCATGGGGATGACCGTCAGGCGGGCATTGAGGTTGCGCTCGCCGTTGAACATCTTCGCCAGCTCTCCCATAGTCATGCCGTGACGGACCGGCACTGGGTAATAGTTCACAAAGCTTTCGTGACCGGGATCAGGGATGGGCCCCTGCACGAAAGAGCCGGTGATCGGATTGGGACGGTCGAGGACAATGAACTCGATTCCAGCCTTGGCCGCGGCTTCGACGAAATATACCAGCGTGGTTTCGTAGGTATAGAAGCGGGCGCCGGCGTCCTGGATGTCGAAGACGACGGCGTCAAGATTTTTTAGCGCGTCCGGAGACGGCCTACGATCGGCGTCCTTGATGCCGTAGACGCTGTAAACGGGAACGCCGGTTGCCGCATCCTTCAAGTTTGCGATGTCGGTGGTGTCGAGCGCGCCGGTAACGCCGTGCTCAGGACTGAAGATCACATCGAGCGAGAGGCCCGGGGCCTGGGCCAGGACGTCGATGGTGCGGCGTCCCTGAGCATCAACTCCGGTCTGGTTGGTCACCAGTCCAATTCTTTTTTTGCCGGTCGGGGAACGAAGCGGATCGAAGTTGTTGGCTTCGAGTACGTCGATCCCGCTGAGCACAGTGCCGTTGCGGGTGGCGATGCGGCGGGCGGCGGTCTGGGCTTCGTTGTATCCCGTAATGCTTTTCAATCTTGCTTCGGCTCTCTCGTCGACAGTCAGCGGCAGTGCAGCCGCCACGGCAGTAGCAACCTTGGACCGCAGAGCCACGGCGCTTCCCTTCCCGCGGGGATGGACGGCATTCGACAGCAGAATGATATACGTTTGCGTGGTGGGATCGATCCACAAAGATGTTCCGGTGAAGCCGGTGTGGCCGAACGATCCAACCGGGAGAAGATCTCCGCGATTGCTGGAAAAAGGCGAATCGATGTCCCAACCGAAGCCGCGAAGAACCTGAGCAGTGGGAGGCTGTTGGGGCGTAGTCATCTTCTCGACTATTACCGGGGACAGGATTGGACTGCCGCGCAGCAAGGCGCTGGCAAACTTCGAGAGATCGTCAGCGGTAGAGAACAAGCCAGCGTGCCCGGCAACGCCGCCCATGCGGCGCGACCGCGGATCGTGAACGACACCCCGCAACATCTTGCCGCCTTCGTCATATTCCGTGGGAGCAATCTTCGGACGCCATGCCGCCGGGGGGAGGAAGCGCGTGTGGGTCATCCCCAACGGAGAGAAAATCTTTCTGGCGCAATAATCATCCAGCGTAGTGCCGGTGACGCGTTCCACCAGAGCGCCCAGTGCGATGAAGTTGGTATCGCTGTAGAGGAAGCGCGAGCCGGGCGGGTAGGTTGGTCTCTCGGCGAATGCCAGGCGGTATCCCGCTTCCCGCCCTTGCCAGGGCGGATCGAGATCGAAGTCTTCGCGCAGGCCGGAGAAGTGCGTCAACAGGTTGCGGACGGTGATGTCGCTCTTACCGTTCTCGGCGAATTCAGGAAGATATTTTGCCACCGGATCGTTCACCCGGACTTCGCCCTTTTGCACCAATTGCATGACGGCCGTAGTGGTGGCAATAACTTTGGTGAGCGACGCTACGTCGAAGATGGTATCGACTGTCATGGGTTCGCGGCGCGGTTCGATGGCGCGGTTGCCGAAGGCCTTGCGGTAGATGACGTGACCGTCATGTACTACCAGCACGACGGCGCCGGGGATTTGTCCGGCGTGAATGGCGTCGAGAACAATGGAATCGAGAACAGAAAGTTTTGGATTGGCGGAAGCCGCTTCGGAGGCAGACGTAGCCGCATGCTTGCCCACTGGACTGGCCGAAACCAGAGCCACCAGAAGCATGATCGCGATCAAGCCACACGTATGGCGGCTGCGAATTGAAGGGATGGAGTGGATGCTTTGACTCTACACAACCAGCGTGACGTTGCTCAAGAAACCAAAGTGCTGGGGGTGTCTTTTGTGGTATCGCGGGAAGTCTCCGGAACGTCGGCGTCTCGCCATAGAGGTGGCCTCCCATTACCAGCCGATCCGAGCAAGTTTGTACACCAACAGCAAGACTACGGTAGCTGATGCGATCCAGACAGATAGTGTGTAGCGTCGGAAGAAGTAAAGGATCACGCCCGTCCAGCAGGAGTAAGCAGCAATCAAAGCGCAGCGGAGGTAGGGCGCAGGCTTGCGATCGAGAAGTTCGTGCCAAGAGTATGCCTGAGCCGGAAGAACTCAGCGAGTGTCCTGACGACGATCAGAAATTCGATCGTGATTCCTGCCTGAGCCCAACGTTCTCTGGTCATCCGCGAATTGTAGCTGGAGAGGACGCACGGCATTCAATGGTCATCCGACCATCGGTGTTCCGAACCGCGAACGGTTTGGGATGCCAGCCTGAATGTCCACTCCAGGTTATTGCTTTATCACAAGGGGGGCAGTAATGTGTTGTCCGCTTTGGGGGGGGAATTTGCGAAGGAGTACAAAAGTGAAAATCTGTGGAAGTTTGATCACCGTGTTTCTATTCTTTGTGAGCTTCGCTTCAGCACAAGTCTTTACGCTGACCGATCTCGGCTCTGATGTATCACCGGCTGGTATCAATAAGTACGGGCAAGTGGCAATAACAACCTCAGTAGGAGGGATCACGCGTGCTGGAATTTGGT
Source organism: Terriglobia bacterium (assembly GCA_963795245.1). GTDB lineage: Bacteria > Acidobacteriota > Terriglobia > Terriglobales > Acidobacteriaceae > JAIQFF01. Next base: position 1,526,525 of record CAWCHA010000005.1, read on the forward strand.
ACAGGGGAAGAACTCAGGAGCTAGGGATGCTGCTTGGAGGGATAAACAGCTCGGCGTCCGGCATAAACAATCATGGAGACGTAGTAGGTGACACTGATGGCGATGCGACATGGTGGCCAAGCCCCGGAAAGGGCAGCGTACACAAGATATAGCGATCACTGGGATAACGCCACTGTCTCAGTTTCCAGCACGATCTCGGTGAGTGCCATCAACGATGCCAGAGTCGTAACCGGACAAGAAGGATTTGAAGATGGTTACGTTGGTACGTATTTCTCGCCGCCCTCCACCCAAGTGTTTCGGTCGGGGCCTCTTGACAGAGGCGAAGGAGTTTCAATCGATAACTTTGGCAATGTCGCCGCCGACGGGGATGGCAGGCCTTCCTTTGGAACGAAAGGGATGGCGGAACAGAACCAACATACCAAATAGTACATCGTCCGCAATCAGCAACGGGGTCATCGCTGGGCAAGCTGGGCGACGAGACCCTGAAGGGGGCGAATTCTGTAACCAGTTCGAGAAAACCGCGTGCACCGATCTATTTATCTGGCGAAAAAAGACTGGGGTGAAAGCCCTCGGCCATCTACCCGGTCGGAATTTCGGATTGACCAAAGGGATCAATGCTTTCCAGCAAGTTGTGGGAAGCTCTGGCAATCATGCTTTCTTTTGGACGCAATCCACGGGAATGCTTGACCTGAACCGCCTGGTAAAAGCCCCGGGTTGGACATTACTTACTGCCACCGCTATCAACGACAGCGCGCAGATCGTTGGCCTGGGTATGTTGCACAACATTCCCCACGGATTCTTGCTTACTGTTCGTTGATCGGCAAGGTCCTCGAGTGGTGCCGGTGAAATTGTGTGCCCAGTCTGAGGGGGTAGGTTACGATGTCTTGCGACATGCGGGATATCGAAATTGCGACCGCCGCGCCGGCAGAGAAGCCGATTCTCGCGAATCTGCTTGAGTTGTATGCCCATGACTTCAGCGAGTTCCACGGAATCGATCTTAACTCCGATGGCAAATTTGGTTACAGAGATCTGGCGCTTTACTGGAGTGAACCTGGCCGGCATCCATTTCTTGTCAGGGTCGATGGCAAATTGGCGGGGCTGGTGCTGGTAAAGAGAGGGTCGGAAGTCTCAGGCAATGAGACGGTCTGGGATATGGCGGAGTTCTTCATCGTTCGCGGGTACCGGAGACGCGGAATCGGAACAGAAACGGCGCATGCAATCTGGAGGCAGTTTCCGGGACAGTGGGAAATCCGGGTGATGCAGTCAAATCTTTCGGCTTGCCGTTTTTGGAAACACGCCGTCGCGGCGTTTGCCGGGGAGGCAATCCCCTGGGTTCCGGTCGAAAAGGGTGCACGACGCTGGCACCTCGCTTCGTTTGAATCCAAACCGCAACGCGTCATTGCCTAGTTCACGGGATGCGGCATCTCCACCTTTACCCGTCCTCCGAACTTTGTTATAACCCGAAGATTGAGCACATTAACCCTTTGTCAGAGAGTTCTCCCGCGCTGAAGACTGGCAGCCAGGATGTTCCTCGCTTCCCTGCTCCCGCCTGCACACAGCAGGACGCGAGATTTGCTGCCGCGTTTGATGTGATCCGCAAAGGCATCGCAAAGCGTGTGTTTCCGGCTGCTTCGATCGCCGTCACCAGTGAGGGAAAATTAGTCGCGCTCAAGGCTTTCGGCAAATTTACTTACGAACCGGACGCTCCGGCAGTGGACACGGCTACCGTGTTCGACCTGGCTTCGGTTTCGAAGGCCGTTGCCACCACGACGATGGCGATGCTTCTTTATCAGCGTGGACTGGTCGATCTGGATGCGCCGGTGGTGAGCATTGTGCCGGAGTTTGGCGGTGGCGATGCGCGGCGCGGCGATGTATCCGTGCGAATGCTGTTGGCTCACTCTTCGGGATTGCCTGCTTACGAAAAACTTTTCCTCAAAACGCAGAACAAAGACGAACTGCTGGCGGCCGCATTCAGTACCGCGCTCACAGCCGATCCGGGCGAGCGAGCTGAGTACAGCGATATCGGCTTCATTATTCTGGCCGTCGCTTTGGAGCGGGTCGCCGATGAAAAGCTCGATGGTTTCTGCCAGCGCGAAATATTTGGTCCGCTGGGAATGGTGCATACTGCGTACAATCCGCCGGCATCGTGGCGGGCTGCGATTCCTCCTACGGCGGATGACGGTACGTTTCGGAAGCGGATTATCCAAGGCGAAGTGCAGGATGAAAACGCCAGCGTTCTGGGCGGAGTGGCGGGACATGCCGGGCTATTCGCAACCGCGGAAGACCTGGCAACGTTCGCTCACGTCCTGCTGCAAGACGGAATGACGCTGCTGCGTCCGGAGACACTGGCGCTTTTCACGCGCCGCGAAATGGCGCCAGCTGGCACTTCCCGGGCGCTGGGTTGGGACACGCCTTCCGCGCCCTCGCAGTCAGGAAAGTATTTCTCGGCGCGCTCCTACGGACATCTGGGATACACCGGCACGTCGTTGTGGATCGATCCCGAGCGCCAGCTTTCGATCACGCTGCTGACCAATCGGACCTGGCCGGATTGCAGTCACAAAGCCATCAAAGATGTGCGGCCGGCTTTTCACGACGCGGTGGTGGAAGCTTTGGAGCAACCATCGTGAAGCGAAAAGCGGGAGCGGCCAAAAAGAAAGAAAATCTGAACCGGCTCACTACCGAGCAGACGAATCGGGCTTCGACCGATCTCGATTTGAAATCGGCGTTGGAAATCGTACGGCTTATCAACGCCGAGGATTCCAAGGTTGTCGATGCTGTGCGGCGTGCTCTACCTCAGATCGCGCGGGGGATTGGGCTGATCGCCAATGCGCTGGAGCGCGGCGGCAGGTTGATCTATGTCGGCGCCGGCACCAGCGGGCGGATTGCGGCGCTGGATGCGGCAGAGTGTCCGCCGACATTTAACGTCGATCCTCGCACCGTGCAGTTTGTCATGGCAGGAGGGCCGGCAGCTCTGGCGTCGGCGGTGGAGGCTGACGAGGATTCCCGCGAACTCGGGAAGCGTGAGATGGCGAAGCGGAAGCCGGGGCGCAACGATGTGGTCGTCGGGATCGCGGCCAGCGGACGCACTCCGTTCACCATCGCTGCGGTCGAGTACGCGCGGAGCAAAGGGGCGCACACCATTTCCGTCACTTGCAACCGCAACTCGCTTTTGCAACGAGCGGCGCAGCTTGCGATCGTGACCGAAGTGGGGCCGGAGGTGATCTCAGGATCGACTCGGATGAAAGCCGGCACGGCGCAGAAGATGGTGCTGAATATGCTTTCGAGCGGGGCGATGACGCGCCTGGGATATGTCTACGGCAACCTGATGGTCAACGTCACGCCGCGCAATTCGAAGCTGGCGGCGCGGGGAGTGAGCATTTTGCGGGAGGCCGCGGACGTGAGCGCGGAGGTAGCCGGCAAATCTTTGCGCGCGGCAGGAAATAGCGTGCCGGTAGCGCTGGTCATGCTACAGGCAGAGGTGGACAGGCGGGAGGCGGAGCGGGCGCTGAAACTGGCTCGCGGGCATGTGCGACGGGCGATTTCGGCTGCGCGGAGTTTGTAGGTACCGCCGGCGTCTCGCCGGCTGTCGGCATCCTGCCCACCCCGCACGAGCGGGGCGCTCGCGCCCACATGAAAGCTGCCGGGCCGGCGGCGCTGTCAAGACCTCGCGGGCGGGTCGCCCGCGACCACACGGCTTTCCTCGACCACATGGCCGGATCAGCTCTTCCTAACCCTGCGGGTCTTGTACTCTTGATCGCAATTTACTGACTACTGTTTTACATTGTCCCCGTAGAATAGACGGGCCTATGGATAAGTTTGTGATTCGTGGGGGCAATCCGTTGCTGGGGACCATTCGGGTCAGTGGCGCGAAGAACGCCGCCTTGCCGGCCATGGCTGCCGCCCTGCTGACCGACGAACCGGTTATCCTCGAAAATATCCCGCAGGTGCGCGACATTGAAACGACCCGCAAACTGCTGGCTGCGATGGGCGCCGAAGTCGAACTGGGGTACGGACGGGCGCAGCATCGCACCACGATTTGCGCTCGCAATCTGACCAGTCCTGAAGCGTCGTATGAACTGGTCAAGCAGATGCGGGCATCCTCGCTGGTTCTGGGGCCGCTGGTAGCGCGTTGCGGACGGGCGCGCGTTTCTCTTCCCGGGGGATGCGCCATTGGAGCCCGGCCTATCGATTTACACATCAAAGGTTTGGAACAACTGGGAGCAAAAATCACTCAGGACCACGGTTATGTCGAAGCCAGCGCCGACCGGTTGAAGGGCGGCGAAATTGTGTTCGACAAGATTACCGTGACCGGCACTGAAGATCTGCTCATGGCCGCAACGTTGGCCGAGGGTGAAACCGTGATGCGGAATTGCGCGCGGGAGCCCGAAGTCGCCGACCTGGCTGAGTTGCTGAACAAGATGGGAGCCCGGATCGAGGGCGCGGGCACTTCAACGATCCGGGTGCAAGGCGTCAGCAAACTGTGCGGTGCGAAACACCGCATCATTCCGGACCGGATTGAGGCCGCGACCTTCATCATTGCCGGAGCCATGACGGGCGGCGATCTGAATATTGCGGGCTGCGATCCTTCGCATCTGGGCGCGTTGCTGGAAAAGCTGAACGAAGTCGGAGTGAAGACGCGGCATTCAACTGACTCGGTGCGGGTGATGGGCGATGGGCCTCTCAAGGCGGCAGACATCGTGACCGAAGAGTATCCCGGCTTCCCTACTGACATGCAGGCCCAGTACATGGCGCTGGCCACGCAAGCCGAAGGCACGTCGGTCATCACGGAAAATATTTTTGAAAACCGGTTCATGCATGCTCAGGAACTGTTGCGCATGGGCGCGAACATCAAAATTGAAGGACGGCGCGCGGTGGTGCGCGGGCCTTCGCCACTGAGCGCGGCAGCCGTGCTCGCTTCCGATCTGCGGGCTTCGGCTTCACTGGTGCTGGCGGCGTTGGTGGCGGAAGGCGAGTCAATTATCGATCGCGTGTATCACATCGATCGCGGCTACGAAAATATTGAAGAAAAACTTAAAGGAGTAGGCGCGCAGATTCGACGTATTGGAGAGATATTGCCCAAACGCGCGGCGGCTCCGGCGCGGAGCTAGGACCATGAGGGTGCCCCGTCCAAGCTTGGCTTGGGCGGGTTTTTTTAGATTCCCAAAACCCCCGCCCAAGCGGAGCTTGGACGGGGTACCCTTTTTTGCAGGTGATCGACAGATTTCGGTTGGGTATGAGGGGCGGGGGTTTTTTGAATTCGGAGCAGGGATGCAGAATTTTCTAAGACAGTGAGTTGCTAGAAGATTCTCCACACGAAGTGGGCGATCAGGGCGAATAGTACGATCAGGAATCCGGTGATCCAGATGAGGAACCTGGCGGTGAGTTTGGGGGACTCGATTTCCTTTTTGTCCATGACTTCAGGATACGCTTATGCGAGAGCGTTGCCGAGTTTTGCTCGGCTGGGCGGGTAGGGCACCCGCCCCTACGTGGTTTGTGGCGAAAAAAAAGGCCGCGATATTTTTATCGCGGCCTTTTCCATTTGGGTTCGAGCTGCGCGGGCGGGTTGCCCGCGGCCACACTGAATCAACATCCATCTCTCTCTGCGGTTAGTGACGGCCTCCGCCGCCACCGCTGCTGTGTCCACCGCCTCCGAAACCGCCTCGGCCGCCGCGTCCGGGGCCGCCTCGGCCACGTCCTCGACCACCACCACCTCCACCGCCGGGGCGACGTCCGCGGTCACCACCACGATCGCCTCCACGGTCTGGGCCACGATCTCCGGTGCGTTCGGGACCACGATCACCGGGAGCTGCTGCTCCGGCTGGGGGTGCCGATGCGTCGCGGTTGAAGTTGGGTTCGTCGTCGGCAAAATCGGCGCCGCCTTCGATGGTTAATGCCGGGGCATGAGCGGGTTCACCACCGCCGCCGCTCTCTCCGTCACCGTTTTCAGGTGGAAGTTCGCCGCCGCCCATTTTTGCGCGCTGTTCCTTAAGAATGGCTTTGCGCGACAGACGGATGCGATTGCCTTCGACCGCCAGCACTTTGACCAGTACCTGATCGCCTTCTTTCAGTTCGTCGCGAACGTCTTTAATGCGATGCTCGGCGACTTCGCTGATGTGAAGAAGGCCATCGGTGCCGGGGATAATTTCGACGAATGCGCCGAAATCAGCGAGGCGGGTGACGGTTCCGAGATAGGTTTTGCCGATCTCGGCCGTGGCGGTGAGGTCTCCGATAATCTGGAGGGCCTTGGCCGCCGACGCTTCGTCGTTCGAGGCAACGTTAATTTTGCCGGAGTCCTCGACGTCGATTTTCACGCCGGTGCGCTCGATGATGCTGCGAATCATCTTGCCGCCGGGCCCGATGACGTCGCGGATCTTGTCGACCGGAATCTGAAGGGTGTAAATACGCGGCGCGAAGCCCGAAACTTTCTCGCGCGGAGAAGACAGGACCGCGTTCATCTTTTCCAGAATGTGCAGACGGCCGTGCTGGGCCTGGGACAACGCTTCGCGCATGATCTGAGCGGTGATGCCTCCGACCTTGATGTCCATCTGAAGGGCGGTGATGCCGTCTTTGGTGCCGGCGACTTTGAAATCCATGTCACCGTAGTGGTCTTCGGCGCCCGCAATGTCGGTCAGGATGGCGTAATTGTCGCCTTCCTTGACCAGTCCCATGGCTACACCTGCAACCGGAGACTTGAGAGGAACGCCAGCGTCCATGAGCGACAACGAAGCTCCGCAAACCGAAGCCATCGACGATGAACCGTTCGATTCCAGAATGTCGGAGACTACGCGCATGGTGTAGGGCCAGTCTTCCTCGCCCGGAAGCATCGCAGAGATGGCGCGCTCAGCCAGTGCGCCGTGACCGATTTCACGCCGGCCCGCTCCGCGCAGGAATTGAACCTCGCCCACAGAGAACGGGGGGAAATTGTAATGCAGCAGGAAGCGCTTTTTGGCTTCGCCTTCGAAGGTCTCGAGGCGCTGCCGGTCGTCGGTGGTGCCCAAGGTTGTCGTAACCAACGCCTGAGTCTCGCCGCGAGTGAAAACTGCTGACCCGTGCGTGCGGGGCAGAACCGAGACTTCGGCCCAGATGTCGCGGACCTTATCGAAGGCGCGGCCGTCGGGACGACGCTTCTTGGCGAGAACTTCGTCGCGGAAAATGCGTTCCCGCAGATGCTCGTAGTAGGTCTTCAGCTTGGCATGGCCGGCTTTGTCGTCTTCCGGAATGGAAGCCTGAAGACTCTTTTTCAATTCCTTGATCAGAGAGGCGCTTTCGGCTTTGGGGTGTTTTTCGGTGTCCAGGCGGTCGGCAAGATCGCTGCCGATGCGATTTTTGAGGTCGTCAAAATAGGCCTGGTCAAATTCCGGAGGTGTGACTTTACGCTTCGGCTTTCCTGCTTTGCTGCGCAGATCGTTGATGGCGGCGCAGATTTTCTTGATCTCGGTGTGAGCAAATTCGATGGCATCGACAACCGTTTCTTCTTTTACTTCTTTGGCGCCGGACTCGATCATCACGATGCCGTCGGCAGTGCCCACAACCATGATGTTGAGGAGACTCTCGCGCATTTCAGGATAGGTCGGGTTCACGACGAAAGCGCCATTGACCAATCCCACGCGTACCGCGCCGATGGGGCCGAGAAACGGAATATCGGAAATGGTCAGCGCGGCGGATGCGCCGTTGATACCGAGGACGTCCGGGTCATTTTCGTTGTCGGCGGAAAGCACAAATGCGATGACCTGGGTCTCGCACTTGAATCCGTCTTCGAACAGAGGGCGCACGGGGCGGTCGATCTGGCGGCTGGTGAGGATCTCACGCTCGCTGGGACGGCCTTCACGCTTGATAAAGCCGCCGGGGATGCGTCCGCCAGCGTAGGTGTATTCGCGGTAGTCGACGGTCAGGGGGAAGAAATCGATGCCTTCGCGAGGATCAGGGTTGGCGGTGGCGGTGGCGAGAACCACGTTATCGCCAAGGCGCACAACTACCGAACCGTGAGCCTGCTTAGCTAATTTTCCAGTTTCAAAAGAGATGGTTTTACCGCCGGCAAGTTGAACAGATACTTCTTGTTTCATGATTCATTTCCTTTTGGCAGGAGGACACACGCGCGTCCGTTGAGAGAGGCTGCAAAGTTGAAGGGCAAGAGCCAGTAGCGTTCTGGATGGCCGGAACCACACCGTTCGCGGCTTTTTCCTTATGTCGAGATGGCCGTCTGTGCGACGGCCGGATGATTCCGATGGTAGTCCGGCGAATACACCCCGAGCCGGAAACGGCCTTTGCGGGAAACCTACTTGCGCAGGCCCAGCTTATTGACAACCGTTTTGTAACGTTCGGAATCGTAAGTCTTGAGGTAGTCGAGCAGGCTACGACGCTTGCTGACCAGCATGAGAAGACCGCGGCGTGAACCGTGATCCTTCTGGTGCGTTTTGAAGTGATCCGTCAATTGGCCAATACGCTCGCTCAGCAACGCGATTTGGACTTCGGGGCTGCCCGTATCAGTAGCGTGGGTGCCGTACTGGTCGATTAGGGATTTTTTTTGCTCTCTGGCTAGCACTAACCTGATGCACTCCTGTCGTCTAGTTTCAATTTGATCGTAACGTGCAACTAAGGTAACACGCTGTAGACCTGAGTGTAAAGGAGTGTGGACCCGGACGTCAGGCGTCAGACCCTGGGCTTCAGGAAAGTCCATGGTCCCGAGAGACTGGAATTGGCATACTCGAAGGAATACCAAAGGTTTGTCCCGAAATCGCATCTAAATTGCTATATTTATGCCGACTGCCATGACTGTGCGCTGTGTGCAATGCGGCCAGGAGAATAATCCACAGTACCGCTTTTGCGGAATGTGTGGAGCTCCGCTGAGTCCGGCGCCTGTGCCGCCCCAGGCGGCACGGGAACGGGCACGCATACCAGTAAGCGGGCCTTCGTTTTTAGGGTTGGGAGACGAACACTCTCGCGACCTGGATTATCTGCTGGAGGACGAACCACCGCGCGGCCACGGACGTTTGTACTTTGCGCTGCTTCTGCTGGTCGTCAGCGCGGGATTGTTGACGTGGCATTGGCAGCGGGATGGCTATCCCTGGGCAGGGCTCATACCAAAGCCGGCAGTCACTTCTCCGCCCGTAGCAGCTGCCCCGGCTCCGCCGCCGCAAACGAGTATTCCGCCTGCGGTCGTACCGGTGGAGCCCACGGCGAATCCGGCGCCTCCTGAGTCTGAGCCTGCGAGTGGTGAGGCAACACAACCGAGCGCAGATGGAACCTCGGCAGCGAATGCTCCGGCAGCGGGGCCGGGGACGAAACCAACGGACACGACTATGCAACCGAGCGAGGATGGAGGCGTGGGCGATGCCGCGGGAAAGGCGCCGGTCGCGGGGGCGGCGAAGCCGACTGCCGCGGAAACTACCGGGCCGAAGAAGCTTGCTCCTAAACCTACGCCGGCACCTACGCCGGCGGCTCCCGCAGACACTTTTGAAGATCGGCTGGTTGCCGACGGAGAGCGATACTTGTATGGACGCGGGGTTCCGGCAGATTGCGAGCGGGCGCAGCGAAATCTGCAGATTGCGGCGCGCCAATCGAACCCCAAGGCCCAGACCTTGCTGGGCGCTATGTACGCGACTGGGCATTGCGTGGGGCGCGACCTGCCAATTTCCTACCGCTGGTTCGCGAAGGCGCTGAATGGGGATCCGAGCAATTCGCGGGTGCAGAGAGACCTGGAAGTTTTGTGGAAGCAGATGACCCCGGAGGAGCGGCTTCTGGCGATGAAGAGCCAGTAGGTCGGGGAGTGGCGGTTTACGTTTCTGGGTTTGGTCCTTAGTTCTTAGTTCCCGGTTCTCAGTTCTCGGTTCTTAGTTCCCGGTTCTCAGTTCTCGGTTCTCAGTTCCCGGTTCGGTTGTGGTCAGTCCGTATATTCCGGCACATATTGTGACCGCTTCAGAGCAATCCATAAGGCCCTTTCGGGCGTACTTTTGAAAGGACGAGATATCCGATTGTCGGCTGCCGAACTCACCGGAGGAACGAGCGATCTCTCCCTGGTATGGGGGATACGTTCGGGTGACGAAGGCGCGATGACTGCGCTTTACGATCGCTATTCCTCACTGGTGTATGCCATAGCGTTGCGGGTGCTGGGGGATACCGGGGCGGCCGAGGACGTGTTGCAGGAAGTGTTTATGCAGTTGTGGCGAAACCCCGGGGCCTTTGACTCGGGCCGGGGCAATCTGGGAGCGTGGTTGGGGGTCATCACGCGGAACCGGGCGATTGATGGGCTGCGCAAGCGGCGTCCTGAGACCGATATCGCCGATGTGGTGGTTTCAGTGGAACCGGACATGGCAGGCGAGGCGGAGCGCTCTCGGGCCATGGAAAAAGTACGAGGCGCTTTAGGCGGCATGCCAGCTCCGCAACGCAACGCTTTGGAGATGGCTTATTTCGAAGGACTGACTCACACCGAAATTGCGGCCAAGACGGGAGAGCCGCTGGGTACGATCAAGACTCGCATTCGGGCCGGATTGCAGGCCCTGCGAAAGGCGTTTGAACCATGAGCGCACACGAGCAATTCGCCGATGATCTCGCGCTGCTGGCCCTGGAAGCACTCCATGGCGACGAAAGAGCTGCGCTCGAGAAGCATCTGGAAGAGTGCCCGGCGTGCCGCCGCGAACTGGAGCGGCTGCGCGGCGATATGGCTCTGCTGGCGTTGTCGGCGTCGGGGCCGGCGGCGCCGCGGCGGTCCCGTGATCGCCTGTTAAAGGCTATTGCGAAAGAACCCCGCGCGGAAAAGATTCCGGCGCGGCGGTCAGCTTCATGGAATGTTCTGCCCTGGCTGGCGGCAGCGGCGTTGCTCGCGATCGCAGGCTTTTTCTGGCAGCAGAGCGATCGGCTGGCGCAACGCGTTGCGCAATTGCAGGATGTATCTTCGCAGCAGCAGGCACAACTGGAACGAGCTCGCGAAGTGGTGTCAACATTGACCGCGACAGATGCGCAGAGGGTAACTCTGGTGGCGGCCAATGCTCCGCCGCAGCCTCAAGGTAAAGCTATCTACGTTCGGAACCGCTCCAGTCTGATTTTCCTGGCGAGTAACATGGCGGCATTGCCGCCGCAGAAGATTTATGAGTTGTGGCTCATACCGACTGTGGGTAGTCCGATTCCGGCAGCGACCTTCAAACCGGATGCGCGGGGCAGCGCGACGGTCATTGAGCCGACATTGCCGGCCGGAGTCGAAGCCAAAGCATTCGCGATTACGGTCGAGCCGGAACAGGGATCTGCTACGCCGACCATGCCGATTGTGATGATGGGCGCGGGCGAATAGCGAATTTCACCAAGGCCGCGAAGCGGCCACAGAATAGAGCCCACGGTGTGAGCCCTGGTGAACCGCGCCGGATAAGACGGAGCCCCGAAGAGGCGACAGAAGGCCTCGGGAAATAATCGCCCACAGCGATTGAGCTCTGCCCTCTTACGCCCCTTCGGGGCTGCCTTGCATTTTTACTTTTACCCACGGCTTACGCCGTGAGCTTTATTCTTGCGCCGGTTCGCGGCTTACTCTGGCAGCAGGCCGTAGACGTCAACCGTGTTGCGGGTGCCGATGTAGACCTTTGCGTTGGCGACTGTGGGGACGCTGAACTTTACTGCATTTCCGGCGCGATCACGATTGCTGGCCGCCTGGCTGCTGTTCCACAACTCCACGCTCAGATCGGTGGCGTCGTAGGCGTGCAGAACGGCTGGTCCACCGGAGTTTTTCGGCGGACCATACTGGCTGGTATCGAGGGCCCAGACGATGCCATTCGAAGTGCCCTGAGAAGAAATGGACGGGGTCACGCCTGGAAAGGAGAATGTCGTCGGCGTCTGGGACGACGGCGCAGTCTCAAACTTTCCGGTGGAAGAGTTGAAAGTGTAGACCAGTAACTGGTCGGACAGTCCACTGACATATAGCCCGTTGTTCCAGAAAGCGGGCGTGCCGAACAAAGCGCTGGTGGCCGAGAAGCTCTGAACGGTATTCGTGTCGCCGCTGGATGAGGAGCACGAATCACAGTAGTGGCCCATGGAATCGCGGTCGAGAAGATACAGCCTTCCTTCTTTTCCACCCGTAACCAGGAGATGTGCGGTGCCGGAAGCCTGGTCCGGCAGAAGAACTACGCCGCTCGACCCAAGATCCCGGTCTGCGGCTTCCAGATCAGCCTGATTGAAGGGAGTAAACCAGTCGCTTGACGAAAGCCCGGCTGAGGTCGCCAGTCTGACCACGGAATCTCCCAGATCAGTGTTGGGAGCAGAGCTGGAATCGCGGTTGAAAGTTCCGTTGCCGGTGCTCAGATACAGAGCGTTAGCATTGTCGGCTGCTGGCGCAGCGCCGCTCATCCAAATTCCGCCGCGTGAACCGTTCGGGGTGAAGTTGTAGATAGCGACGGAGGCGAGGCTGGCGGCGTCATAGCCGAGTATCCAACCGTGGTAAGGATCGCCGTCACCATGGGACGCGAAGGTGGCGTACACCACGCCATTTACCAGAGCGAGTCCGGGACGTTGATGATGACTGCGGACGTTGAAGGTTACGGTCGCATTCGAAGAATCGTATCCTTCGCCGGGCACGGAGCCTGAAATGTTGGCCGGCGCGCCTGACTTTTCGTTCCCGGTAGACAAATCCAATGCATGCAGACGCTGGTGAAAAGTTCCGCTGGGCCCTTCCGACTTAGTCACGGCATAGAAAGTATTTAACGACGGGCTGATGACGGGTGTACCGATGATCCCGATTTCGGGTTGGATGTCGCTGGAGCCGCCTACGTCTCCGTTCGGAACGCTGGTCTCGCCGGAGGTCGCGCCGTGGGCTGAATCAATGAGATTGGCATGCCACAGGGTCGCGCAAGGAGTCTGATCCGCGTCGAAGGCGTACACGGTATCGTGGGCGGTGGCCACCAACACGACATTATGCTTTGCGCCGTTGACCGTAACACCTGGAACCCAGAGGGGCTGGGCATAAACCACTCCGTCCACGGAGCAGGAAAAGAGTTTGCCGAATGTGGCTGTCTTCACGTTGGATTTGGTCAGGGCAAATTCATGAGAATTACTGCCGTCGCGCGCCAAATTGTTATGCCAGGTGAATACACCGGGGAGATCGGAAACGGCAACACTGACGGATGCGCTTTTGGAGGGGTTGGCTACGCTGGTCGCAGTGATGCTGTGCGTTCCGCCGCTGGCGGGAGGAGTGTAGACGCCGTCGCTGGAAATGGTGCCGACCGTGGCATTGCCTGCCTGGACGCTGTCCACGTCCCAGGTGACGCCAAGGTTTTTCGGATCTTCAGTGACGGTCGGGGTAAATTTCGCAGTCTGCGTGGACATGGCAACCGCCGCAAACTTGGGAGCCACACTTACGGTGACGTTGGGTGATCCAGTTCCACCTCCGGTACTACCGCCGCCGGCGCCACCACCGCCCGTACTACCGCCGCCGGCGCCACCGCCACCTGCGGCCGAGCCTCCGGTGGTGGTGGCGCCTCCGCCACATCCGACCAAGCACAGCAAAGCCACAAACACCAACACGCCGCCACACTGGCGGACAAAAAAATGCAGAGCTCTCATTGAGCCTCCTGAGGCTGTTATCCAAGATTTTGACAAAGTGGACGCGCTTCAGCAGGCGAATTTCAAGATTCTTCGCTTTCCTTGAGCCTGGCGATCACACCGAGGTCTTCCAGAGTGGTGGTGTCGCCTTTCACTTCACCGCTGCTGGCCAGTTCCCGCAACAAACGGCGCATAATTTTGCCGCTGCGGGTTTTAGGCAGAGTGTCGGTGAAGCGAATATCGTCCGGCTTGGCCATGGCACCAATCTCCTTCGCCACCCACTTCCGAAGGTCATCTTTCAGTTCGGGAGTGGGCTTTCGTCCTTGCTCCAGGGTCACGAAAGCTGATATGGCTTGGCCTTTGATGCTGTCCGGACGCCCCACGACTGCGGCTTCGGCCACCGCTGCGTGGGCTACGAGAGCTGATTCTACTTCCATTGTACTCAAACGATGACCCGATACGTTAATTACGTCGTCGACCCGGCCCATGACCCAAAAGTAGCCGTCTTTGTCTTTGCGGGCCCCATCGCCGGTGAAATACATGCCGGGGATCTGGGACCAGTACTGCTGCACGTAGCGATCAGGGTCGCCATAGATGGTACGAAGCATGCCCGGCCAAGGTTGTTTCAGCACTAAAAATCCGCCGGAACCTTCAGGGACAGGTTTGCCGTCCATGGTGACGATGTCGGGGACCACGCCCGGAAAGGGGCGCGTGGCCGAACCTGGCTTGGTCGCAATAGCGCCGGGAATGGGGCTGAGCATGATGTGTCCGGTTTCGGTCTGCCACCAGGTATCGACAATCGGACACCGGTTGTGACCGATGAGTTCGCGGTACCACATCCAGGCTTCGGGATTGATGGGCTCGCCGACGGTGCCGAGAAGCCGGAGGCTGTCCAGTTTGTGTTTTTTCGGCCACTCGTCCCCCCACTTGGTAAACGTGCGAATCGCGGTGGGGGCGGTGTAGAAGATGCTGACCTGATGGCGGTCGATAATGCTCCAGAAGCGGTCGGGCTCCGGCGTGTTGGGCGCGCCTTCGTACATCACGCAGGTAGTGCCGTTCTGTAGCGGTCCGTAGACGATGTAGCTGTGGCCGGTGACCCATCCGATGTCGGCGGAGCACCAATAAATGTCATCTTCCTTGAGATCGAAAACCCACTTGGTAGTGATATAGGTTCCGACGGAATAGCCGCCCGTGGTGTGAACCACGCCCTTCGGCTTGCCAGTGGTGCCGGAGGTATAGAGGATGTAGAGGGGGTGCTCGGCATCGAGAGGCTCGGCCGGGCAATCATCGGATGCCGTGGCCATCAGTTCATGCCACCAGTGGTCGCGGCCGGGCTGCATGTTGATGGGCGTTCCGGTTCGCTGGTAGACGATCACGTTTTTTACCGACGGGCACGACTTCAAAGCTTCTTCGACCGCCGGAAACAGTTTGACCTCGGCGCCGCGGCGATACGAGCCGTCCTGGGTGATGATCGCGGTCGCCTGGGAATCATGGATGCGATCGACCAGGGCGTTGGAGGAAAATCCGCCGAAGACCACCGTGTGCGGCGCGCCGATGCGGGCGCAGGCCAGCATCGCGATGGGAAGCTCCGGCGTCATGCCCATGTAGATAGCGACGCGGTCGCCTTTTTTCACTCCCCGGGATTTCAGGACGTTCGCGAATTTTTTCACTTCGCGATGAAGTTCTTCGAATGTGAGAGTGCGGATGTCGCCGGGCTCGCTTTCCCAGATGATTGCGGCTTTGTTTTTACGCTCAGTCAGGACATGGCGGTCGAGGCAGTTGTAGGAGACGTTGAGCTGTCCGCCGACAAACCATTTGGCCCAGGGAACGTTCCACTCCAGGACCCTTTCCCATTTTTTAAACCAGTGCAGTTCGTTAGCGATTCCGGCCCAGAATTTTTCGGGTTGCTCGATTGACTCGCGGTAAATGCGTTCGTATTCGTCCAGGCTCTTGATGTGGGCCTGCTGGCGGAAAGGCTCAGGACATTCGAATTTTCTATCCTCATGGAGGATGGATTCGATATTCGTGCGAGCGTCTGCCGCGGGGGATTTATCCGGCATGTTGTTCCTCTTTTAATTAGACCGCTGGGATGTGCATGCAGATTCTACAGGGGTGTGCGCGGGTTGTCTGCATGGGCGGAACTAAAGCCTTGAACCACGGAGGACACAGAGGACACAGAGGACACGGAGGAATTCATGAGGGGCAATGGGCCTCGGTTGTCCGGGGAGCAGCCTCGCCAGTCCTCGACTCCGGCTGTTTGCTAGCACATAAACCTCGCGGAACTTCGCTCCGCCAGACAACCGAGGGCAGGTGTCTCCACGTGGTCAGTGGTGAAGAAATCTGTCTTGATATTTTTTTTCGGGGAGCGAGCAGCTTTCGTATTTTCCGAAGATGCGGTAGCGGTTGCGGGCGAGGAGGTTGTATCCCCAGTCGCGCACTGGTTTGGGAAAAACGCGGAGGACCGTAGCGATCGCACTCCAGAAACCGCCCATTGTGCGCAGTATGGAAATCACAGCGTCGCTGCGGGATTTGGGCTGGGTGCCGGGTGCTTCGACGACGTAAACCGTATCGAGATCCTGCGAGTCCAGAGCGTGTTGTTGCAGGATTCGGGAGGCATAGTCGCTTTGGAGCGATGCGAAATAGAACTGTGCGGCCGCGTCGTGCTTGAGAACAAATTGAACGAAACGGTTGCAGAGTCCACAGACGCCGTCGTAAAGCAGGATCGGATTGGCGGAATCGGGCATTGGGCAGGCGGTGAGACGACAGCGTCGATCGCGACCGCGGACGGGTCGGCGCTAACTTCCGTCACAAACATTCTTGCGCCGTTTCAGGGCTCTGTCATTTTTTGCTTACCCAATGCTTGCGCCGTAGGCTTTATTCTGGCGCCTCTTTGCGGCTTGACGTTGGACGGTTCGTCGATCGGCTTATCACCAGGCCTCCGGTTAGCGAGGATCCTAAAGTTTTCTTTGCAGTTCGGGGACGTATTCCGCGACCGGGCCTTTTTCCAGCAGGTAGTTGCCGGGACCTTGTTGGCCGGCGACGGTGCGGGCGAATTCGGCGACGAAGAATCCGGCGCGGAGGGCTTCGGTGAAAGCCCAGCGTGTGGCTTCCCTCCATTCCCGGGCGCGGTCTGGATCTGTTTCCTCGATGGCCAGGATGTCGCTGGGAATCTGAATGGCGACGCGCTGGCGAGCTAGTGCGGTGGGCAAGTCATTGCGGAGAGGTTTGCCGTCTCCGTTGAATTGCACCAGGGGTTGCAGGCGCGAAAAGGCGTCGAGAACCTCGGGACGAAAATCTTTGCCTTGCAGGCGATCGCGCACGCGATGGCTGGCCAGCGGCCAGCGGACCCACAAGCGGTCGGTGCCGTTCTGGTGGAGAATGCTGGACGTTTCCGGTCCGTAGAAATTGATTTTATAGCTCTCCGATACCACGCCGAGCTTGCCGAAATTCAGATGTGCGTTGCGGCTGTGCAAGGGGTCGAAAGTCCAGGTCATCTCGGAGACGCGCATGGCGAGAGCGCGTTCGCGCTGGGCCAGTTTCAGTCTGTAGCCCAGATCAAGATCGCGGTAGGGCTGGCGCACGGCGAGCATGTGGGAATGCAGGGTGATGTGTCCGGCTTCCATGCCGAGGAATCCGAAGGCGAATCCGGCGAGCTTGGGACCGTCGAAAGCACCGATCCAGATGCTGCCGGCCTCTTTGGTGGCGATCATCAGGGCGAGCGGCATGACATCACGGTCGGCGAGTTGCCAGACTTCGCGTTCGAGGGCTTCGGCTTGCTCGAGGTCTTCGAAGCTTTGCAGGTCGCGAATGATTACGTTTTTGGGGGATCCGGTCATCGAAGAACTTCAATATACGTGAGGCTGATTGGGGGTGCCAGTTCGGGAGTTGTCATCCTGAGGAAGCGCAGTCCTCCGCCTCGCGAAGGACTGCTGACGAAGGACCTGCGTATTTGAGCGGATGGCGCCACCGAAACCGCGTCTTGCCGATAGTGCGTTTGAGGGGCTGCAAAATGCACAGGTCCTCCGCTTGCTTCCGTCTCGCTTCGCTCGACGAAAGACTGCGCTCAGGATGACAAACATTGCTTGGGGAACACGAATCGGAGGGCGGGACGCCGGCGCTACAAGATCATCCCTGGACTCGGGTGGATTTACCCGTCCAGAAGGCTTCGCGAAGTTGGCGTTTTAGCATTTTCCCTGTGCCTGTCTTTGGCAGCGGGCCCTCAACGAATTTCACGACGCGCGGCATTTTGTATTTGGCGATGCGCGGCTTCAGAGAGGACAGCAAGTCTTCCTGGCTCAGTTGCTGGCCGGGTTTGAGGACGACGATGGCGACTGGAATCTCCCCCCATTGCGCATCCGGGGCTGAGACGACCGCGCATTCGAGGACGGCGGGATGGGCGAAGATGGCTTTTTCGACCTCGATGGAAGAGATATTCTCGCCGCCGCTGATGATGATGTCTTTTTTGCGATCGACGATGTAAATGTAGTTTTCTTCGTCCCAGACTGCCATGTCTCCGGTGCGCAACCAGCCGTTTGTGATGGCCGCGCAAGTGGCGTCGGCTTCCTCGTAATAGCCGTTCATTACGTTGTCGCCACGGATGACGACCTCGCCGACGGTTTGCATGTCCTGGGGCACATCGCGCATTTCGGAATTTACGACATGAACTTCAGAGCCGACGATGGGCCAGCCTGCCGCCGCCAGGCGAGAGAGGCGCTCGGTGTCGTCCGCGCAGATCACGCCGGATTTGGGCTGAGCGGTCGTCACAACCGGAGCGGTTTCGGTGAGGCCGTAGCCCGAAGATACTTCGCAACCGAAAGCCTGCTCCATTCGGGCGATGAGCTCGGGAGAGGAAGCAGCGCCGCCGGTGGTGATCACTCGCATGCTTGAGGTGTCGAACTTGCCAAGATCGGGGCAGTTGAGCAGCGCATTCGCCATGGTGGGGACAAGGGTCATGCCGGTAGCTTTTTCTTCCTGAATGAGACGCAGCACGTGCGCCGGTTCGAAGCGGCGCACCATGACGTGGCTGCTGCCTTTCATGGTGATGCTCTGAGGACGTCCCCAACCGTTGGCGTGAAACAGAGGGATGGTATGCAGTTCGACGTCAGTGTCTTTGCACTGACAGCTGGAGAGAATGCCCAACGCATGCAGGTAAAGCGTGCGGTGCGACAGCATCACGCCCTTGGGGGTGCCAGTGCTGCCGCTGGTATAGAAAAGTTCGGCGATTTCATTTTCGTCGAAAGAGAAAATATCGGGACGCGAAATGCGGTCGCGGCCCATGAGGTCTTCGAGGAAAAGATCGGCCTGCGGGACGGGCTGGTCGATAGCGACGTAGGACTTGATGCTGGAACAATGCTTGCGAATTTCCTCAACCAGCGGAGCGAATTCGCTTTCGAAAACCAGCATGCTGGCACTGGCATGCCTGAGGATTACGGCTAACTCGGCGGGCTGCAAGCGGACGTTCAGCGGCATCGAGATGGCTCGCACCAGCGGCGGCCCGTAATACCCTTCGAGAAGCTGGTGGGTGTTGAAGCTGAGATAGGCGACGCGATCACCCGGACGGACGCCCTGAGAAAGCAACCCGGCGGCCAGACGTTCGCAACGTTCTCCGAACTGGGCGTAAGTGAACGAACTGGGGCCGGAGACTACTCCTCTTTTTTTTCCGTAAAGATCAACTGCGCGGTACAAGCAACGGATCGGTGTGAGGGGCACGTTCATGGTCGGCTTGGCAAAACCTCTGAGGGTTCTGAAACCCCGGTGGGCATGATACACGACGAAAGGTCATCAGTTAATTCGGGCTGGAGATCAAAACCTTTAGCCGCAAAGTACGCAAAGGATTCCGCAAGGGACGCGAAGAATTCAAATCGATCGGGACGCCACCCGAATGCGGCAGAGTCGCCTGGCTCGCTGCTCGTTGCGCTCTGGTCTTTTTTCGCGCTCACCCACGGCTTACGCCGTGGGCGATATTCTTTCGCCGTTTCGCGGCTCTAAGCAGCAGTTGTCGGGGAGTAGCGAATTACCCACTCTGCCACACAGGCTGGTTTGGGTTGGTTCTGCACTTCGACCACGACGGACAAGACCGCTTCACTTGCCTTCTCCACATTCTTCAAGGACTGCAGAGTGAAGCGGGCGCGGATTCTGGATCCGGTCGGGACGGGTGTGGGAAAGCGGACGCGATTCAATCCGTAATTGATGATCATGCCGACACCGTTTTTAATCTGCAACGCCTGCTTCGAAAAATGACTCAGCAAGGACAAAGTCAAAAAACCGTGGGCGATGGTAGTGCCGTAGGGCGAATCTTTTTGCGCGCGATCAGAGTCGAGATGAATCCACTGGCGATCTTCGGTGGCGTCGGCGAATTGGTGAATCCGTTTCTGAGTGACTTCGAACCAATCGGTAATTGCAAATTCGCGGCCCAGCAGATCTTTCAGAGCGTCGAGGTTTTCGATGACGAGAGGCGGCATGTTCTTTTCTCAGGCTTTGGGGTTGCGGGCGTCGAGCAACATGTAGGTGACCAAGGCTGTGCCTAACATCTTGCCTTCATCATTGCTAAGGTCGACGCTGCCCACACACAGAGTCGAACCGATGCGAAGCAAGCGCGAGCGGGCAAAGATGTGTCCATCGATGGCAGGAAGAAAATAGTTAATCTTCATCTCGACGGTGGTAAATGGACGCTTGCCGCCGAAATGGCGGTTCACCGCCACTCCGACCGCGGCATCGGCCAGAGTTGCCGCAACGCCACCGTGCGCTACCCGGGCGGCGTTAGTCAGGTCGTGTCGAACTGCGCACTCGATGGTCACGCCGTCGCGATGAACGTTTCGTGAGCTTGATCCCCAGCAGATTTGAGAATGGAACTCGAAGCAGGAATTCGCGAACTTGCTTTGTCGTCAGTTTTGGCGGTTTCATTGTGAGGAAATCTTAATTGGCAGTTCTCAGTTCTTAGTTCACGGTTCTCAGTTCTCGGTTCTCAGGCTGGGCGTTCGAACAGGCCGGCTGCGCCTTGGCCGCCGCCGACGCACATGGTGACGACGCCGTAGCGTGATTTGCGGCGGTCCATTTCGTTGGCGAGGGTTCCGACCATGCGAGAGCCGGTCATGCCGAAGGGATGGCCGATGGAGATCGAGCCGCCATTTACGTTGAGCTTGTCCATGGGTCAATGCCGAGGCGGTCGCGGCAGTAAATTACCTGCACGGCGAAAGCTTCGTTGAGTTCCCAGAGATCGATGTCGTCGATTTTCAGACCCTGGCGCTTTAGCAGCTTGGGGACGGCGAATACCGGGCCGATGCCCATCTCGTCGGGCTCGCAGCCCGCCACTTGGAAGCCGCGGAAAATCAGCTTGTAGGGGATGCCGAGCTGGTCGGCGCGCTCGCGCGACATGAGAAGCGTGGCGGAAGCGCCGTCGGAAAGCTGGGAGGAGTTGCCTGCCGTGACCGAGCCCTGGCCGCTGGCGGGATCGAAGTGAGGCTTGAGCGCGAGCAGGCCTTCGAGCGTGGTGTCGGGGCGATTGCATTCGTCGCGGTCGCAGCAGACTTCTTCGGTACCGATGATTTCGCCCGGTCTTTTTATCGAGCACGGCCCTGGTGACTTTCATGGGAGCGATTTCGCCTGCGAAGAAACCTTCCTTCTGGGCGCGGGCGGTGCGCTGCTGGCTGAGCAGCGAATATTCATCCTGGGCCTGGCGGCTGATCTGGTAGCGCTTGGCGACGACTTCGGCGGTTTCTCCCATCACCATGTAGATGCCGGGATATTTCTGTTTGAGTGCGGGACTGGGATCGTTGTCGCGAACGATGAGGCTGATGGTTTCGACGCCACCGCCGATGGCAGCGTCGGCACCTTCTGCCATGATCTGGTGCGCCGCCATGGCGATGGCCTGCAATCCGGACGAGCAGAAGCGGTTCACGGTGATGGCGGCAGTGGAAACAGGCAGGCCGGCGAGCAGGGCTGAGACGCGCGCGATGTTATGGCCCTGTGCGCCGTGGGGCTGGCCGCAGCCGAGGATCACGTCTTCGATTTCCGCGGGATCGAGTTGCGGCGTTTTGCGCAGGACATCCTGGATGCAATGCGCGGCCAGGTCTTCCGGGCGCGTCATATTGAACGAGCCGCGGAAGGATTTGGCGAGCGCCGGTGCGGGAACTGGCGACGATGACGGCTTCTCTCATTTGGGTATTGAATTCCTTTGTGTACCTTCGTGTCCTTGGTGGTTGTTGCTTTAAGGCTTTAACCACCAAGGACATGAAGGTACACGAAGGAATTCGATGGTTCGAACGGTTATCCGGCTGCAACTTTTTGTTTGTCGAAGTCGGCGAAGGTGCGGTTTTCTGCGCCAGTTGCTTCAGGAGCGGGGCGGGCTCCCAGAGTTCGCCGTGGGCGCGCTCGAATTCCAGAATGCGGTCGTAGACTTTCTTCAGTCCCACGGTATCGGCGTACCACATGGGGCCGCCGCGATAGGCCGGGAATCCGTAGCCATTGAGGTAGATGATGTCGATATCGACGGCGCGCAGGGCGAATCCTTCTTCGAGGATGCGCGCGCCTTCGTTGACCAGCGCGTAGATGCAGCGATCGACGATTTCTTCGGCTAGAGATCTGGCGCTGCGGGATGCTGGCTTCGGCGGACCATTTTTTGATCAGCGCGGCCACTTCGGGATCGGGCGAGGGCCGGCGATTCTCGTCGTACTTGTACCAGCCTGCGCCGGTCTTCTGGCCGAAGCGTCCCATCTCGCATAGATGGTCGGCGGCAAAGGCTTGCCGGATGCCGGGCTTCTCGAGGTGGCGATATTCCTTGCGGATGCGCCAGCCGACGTCGAGTCCGGCGAGGTCGTCGGTGGCGAGCGGACCCATGGCCATGCCGAAGTCGTAGAGCGCCTTATCGACGGCTTCGACGGTGGCGCCTTCTTCCACCAGAGAACTGCGCTTCGCGGACGTAGGGGTGGAACATGCGATTGCCGACAAAGCCGCGGCAGTTGCCGACCAGCACGCCGACCTTGCCCAGTTTTTTCGAAAGCTGCATGCAGGTGGCGATCACTTCTTTACTGCTGGCCTTGCCGCGCACGATTTCGAGCAGACGCATGACGTTGGCCGGGCTGAAGAAATGGGTGCCGATGACCGATGCGGGCCGTGATGTGGCGGAGGCGATCTCGTCGATATTGAGGGTGGAAGTGTTGCTGGCCAGGATCGCTCCCGGCTTGCAGACGCGATCGAGTTCGGCGAAAACTTCTTTCTTCAGCGCCATGCCTTCGAAGACGGCTTCGATCACGATGTCGGCTTGCTGAAGTCGTCGTAGCTGAGGGTCGGCTTGATCAGGTGCAGGCGCTCGTCCACGGCGTCCTGGGTGAAGCGGCCGCGCTGCACGGAGTTAGCGTAGTTCTTACGGATGGTGGCGAGGCCGCGGTCGAGGGCGGCCTGATCGGTTTCTTTGAGCAGCACGGGAATGCCGGCGTTGGCGAAGACCATGGCGATGCCGCCGCCCATGGTGCCGGCGCCCACGACGGCGGCGGAATTTATTGGGATCGTCGGTGTTTCTTTCGGAATGTCGGGAATCTTGGCTACTTCGCGCTCGCCGAAGAACACGTGAATGAGCGCCTTCGACTGATCGGAGTACAGACAATCGACGAAGAGTTTCGCCTCGACCTCGCAGCCTTCGTCGAATGGAAGTTTGGTGGCGGCCTCGACGGCGTCGATGGCGGCGAGCGGAGCAATCAGGTTGCGTTGCTTCTTGCGGGCAGCATCGCGGGCAGCGGCGAAGATCGGTGCATTTTGTTCCGAAGTGCCGAGCTTCTGGTTGCGTTCGCGAGTTTTGGGAGCGGGCTTGCCGGCAATCTCGCGGGCAAAAGCCACGGCGCCTTTCAGCAGATCGCCTTCAATGAGCTCATCGACGATGCCCGTCCGCAGCGCGTCTGGAGCCTTGACCGGATTCCCGCCCGTACACATCTCGACGGCTTTCGCGACGCCTGCCAGGCGGGGCAGGCGCTGCGTGCCTCCGGCGCCGGGGATGAGGCCGAGTTTCACTTCGGGCTGTCCAACCTGAGCGTTGGGAGCGGCCACGCGATAGTGGCCGGCCATGGCTATCTCCAGTCCGCCGCCGAAAGCAGTGCCGTGGATCGCCATGACCACGGGCTTCGAGGAGTTTTCAATTTTCAGCAGCAGCGGCAGTAATCCCGGGCCGGTTTTTTGCGTGCCCGAGGTCATCTTTGTGAATTCTTTAATGTCGGCGCCGGCGATGAAAGTGCGGCCGCCTCCGATCACGACGGCGGCGATAACGCTGCTGTCCTGGTTGATTTGATCGATGGCTTCGGAAATTCCTTCGGGCACGCCGGGGCTGATGGCATTCACCGGCGGATTATTGATGGTGATGATGGCGATGTCGCCGTCTTTCGAAAGTTGGATGAGGTCGCTCATTTCGGTGCCTTGCCTCCAGAGGGACAGATTGATTGTAGCTGCGATTGAGGGGTTCGAGACAGTGCGGTCATCCTGATTGGACTGGACGCCCAAGGGGCCCACGCCCCAGATTTCCTTACGGTACATTTGCTTATAAGGGTGGTTCGACTGCGCGACTGCTTCGCTTGGGGGAAAGCAGGCACTCCGCTCAGGATGACACGGGGAAGAGTCTGGTGATATTTTCGTGGTCTCATTTATGGCAAGAACCTCGATCAGTACATCTGCGGCAGACCACGAACAGCGGTCTTTCTTTGCCCGCGGGATGTGGATCGTTGTGGCCATTGCTTTGGCCAAGCTGCTCTTTCATTGTTACTACAACAATCGCTATGGATACTTCCGCGACGAATTTGATTACATGGCTTGCGGCGATCACCTGGCCTGGGGATACGTCGATCAGCCGCCTCTGATTCCCTTCCTGATTCATGTCTGCCGTGCGGTGCTGGGAGACTCGCTGCGCAGCGTGCGCTTTATTCCGGCTTTGGCATCTTCTCTTCTGGTGGTGCAGACCGCTGTTCTGGCGCGCGAATTTGGGGGGCGGCGATACGCGCTCTTGCTCAGCGCAGTCACCGTGGTCATCGCGCCGCAATACCTGTCGAACGCAAGCCTGCTGGGAACGAATTGTCTTGAGCCTAATCTGTGGATGGGTTGCGCCTACTTTGTGATTCTTGCCATCAAGCGGAACGATCCTCGTTACTGGCTGTGGTTTGGCGTAGTGGCCGGCGTGGGCTTGGAGGAAAAGTATTCCATCGCGCTTTTTGGCGTTGCCATTGTGGTGGGATTGTTACTGACAGAGCAGCGCCGTGTTTTTGCCAACAAGTGGATCTGGCTGGGCGGGCTGGCGGCGTTTGTTATTTTTCTGCCCAATCTTTTGTGGAACATTCACTACCACTGGCCGTTTCTAGAGTTGATGCGGGGCATCAGGGCCGAAGGCCGCGACGTGGTCTTGCCGTTGTTTCCTTACTTTTTTCAGCAGACGCTGCTGGTCTTGCCCTTGTCCGCGCCGATCTGGATCGCCGGGTTGTTTGCCCTTTTCTTCTCGCAGCGGCTGAAGAATTACCGGGTGCTGGGCTGGAGCTATCTGGTTTGCTTTACCGCGTTCTTTGTTCTCCATGGCAAGAATTATTATCTTGCGCCGGTCTATCCCATGCTGCTGGCAGCAGGCGCGGTGACCATTGAAAACGCATTGGATCGGCCGCGCCTGATATGGATGAAGCCGGCAATCGTCGTATTGCTGTTGGCAGCGGGCGTCCACCTCGCGCCGGTCGTGGTACCGGTTCTGTCTCCCGACCGGTTCATTGCTTACATGAAGTATTTGCCCATGAAGTTGCCGGTGATGGAGCACGGCCACGAGCGGGCAGTGCTGCCGCAGTGGTATGCGGACCAGTTCGGATGGGAAGAGATCGTGGCGGAGACGGCGCAAGCCTGGAACCGGCTCAGTCCGGAGGAGCGCGGCGATTGCGGCATCTTCGCCCAGGACTACGGGCAGGCCGGGGCCATCGATTTTCTGGGAAGGCGTTACGGGCTGCCGCCCGCACTCAGCGGCCATCAGACCTACTTTCTATGGGGGCCACGAGGATACTCGGGCAACTGCCTGATTGTGCTCGACGACCGCAAGGAAAAGCTGGAGCAACTCTTCGAGAACGTCGAGTTCGTGGGGACGTCGGCGGACAATCCGTATGCGCTGGAAAAAGAGATCGATGTTTTTATCTGCCGGGGATCGAAGTTTGGAACGCTGGCGCAACTTTGGCCCCAGCTAAAACGCTGGCGCTAATTTGTGACTCAATGTGGGCGCGAGCGTCCCGATCGTGCTTCCCGCTCCTGGGGCGCTGCCGCACGATCGAAGCGCTCGGGCCCACATTTCGATCCTCCAGTTACAATAGCGTCGAAGAAAATCGAGGATCACTCATGTCATCGTCCCACCCGGTTGGACCTAAGACTGTCTCCGATGAGATTCCTGCCGTTCCGCTGACCATTGAGGGTTACAGCGTGCTGCATCAAATGATGCGCGTGCGCTGGGCGGCGTGGCGGCCCCTGGCTGCGGCGGAAAAGCTTGCGATTCTTGATGAGGCTTCCGGCGTTTTGGCTGCGATGGAACAGAATTCCGCAGGACAGTCCGCGCTGTTTTCCCTGCTGGGGCATAAGGGCGACCTGATGTTCGTCCATTTCAGGAAGTCATTCGACGAATTGAATGCGGTGGAATTGCAGCTGGCGCAGATGCGGCTGAGCGATTTTCTGGAGCCTGCGACTTCCTATCTGTCGGTGATCGAACTGGGTCTCTACGAATCGACGATCAAGGCCTATCGGGACTTGAAGGAGCGCGGGATTGAAGCGCACTCGGACGAATGGAAACACGCAATCGGCGAGGTACTGGCGCGGCAGAAAGAGGCGATGCAGCCGCGATTGTTTCCGGAGATGCCGAAGCATCGTTATGTTTCTTTCTATCCCATGGACAGGAAACGGGGCGAGCTCAAGAATTGGTACACCCTGCCCATTGAAGAGCGGGCGCGGCAGATGAATGAGCATGGGCTGGTGGGACGGCGGTATGCCGGCGAAGTGCGGCAGATCATCACGGGATCGATTGGCTTCGATGACTGGGAGTGGGGGGTGGATCTGTTCGCGGAAGATCCTCTGGTGTTCAAGAAACTCATTTACGAGATGCGGTTTGATGAAGTCAGTGCGGTGTATGCGCTGTTCGGGACGTTTTATCTGGGATTGCGGTGCCGGGCGGCAGAACTGGGTGGGCTGCTGGGGGTGAGTTCGAAAAACTTTTAACCGCAAAGGACGCGAAGGATTCCGCAAAGGTCGCAAAGAAAATCCCATGACCTTTGAAGCTTTTCTTGGCGTTTTTCGCGAAATCATCTGCGACCTTTGCGGTAATCTTTTGAATTTTCGGAGCGTACATGGCGACACTCGGGCTGATCGAATATAAAGACGCGAGTCCTGAAGTGCGGGCGGTTTATGACGACATCATGGCGACGCGCAAGACGGACTGGATCAACAATTTCTGGAAGGCGCTGGCGCATGATCCGGCGACGCTCAAGCGGACCTGGGAAGACATCAAACAAATCATGGGCCCGGGGGCGCTCGATCCGTTGACGAAAGAACTGGTGTATCTGGCGGTGAGCGTCAGCAATCAGTGCGGATATTGCATTGCTTCGCATACGGCTGGGGCGCGCAAACAAGGGCATGACCGATGCCATGTTCAAGGAGCTCATGGCGGTGGTTGGAATGGCGAACGAGACCAATCGACTGGTGGCGGGATACCAGGTGGCGATCGACGACAAGTTCAAGGTTTAGGTGAACCGATGGCGCACGAATTGACTACATCTTATCTGCGGGATTCGCTCTCGCTCTTCCGGAACTACAAGACGCTGGCTGAGCGTGCCATGGCGCAGGTCACCGACGAGCAGCTTTTCGCCGTGCTGGACGGCGAGATGAACTGCATTGCGATTATCGTCAAGCATATGGCGGGCAATATGCGCTCGCGCTGGATGGACTTCCTGACCAGTGACGGTGAAAAGGCCGACCGTAAGCGCGATACCGAGTTTGAGAATCCGCCAAAAACGCGAGCCGCCTTGATGACTCTTTGGGAAGACGGATGGAACAACGTATTCAACGCTCTCGAACCGCTCTCGGATGTGGACCTCGATCGAACGGTGGGGATTCGCGGAGAGCCTCATTCGGTGATGCAGGCGGTCAATCGTCAGATTGCGCATTACGCCTATCATTGCGGGCAGATTGTTTTTCTGGCGAAGCATTTGCAGGCCACGCAATGGAAGCCTCTGACGGTGCCGCGGGGTAAATCGGAAGAGTTCAATCAGAGAGTGGCGGCGAAGGAAATCAGGTAAGAACGCGTCAGCCCTCGGGCTTCAGACCTCGGACCTTTGACTGAGAGTTCTGAGGTCTGAGTCTTAGGTCTGACGTCTGACGCCCGCCGTTTTCGCTCTACCCCTCTGAGGGCGGGACGCCGGCGCTACTTTTTTGATTGCTTTTTGGGTTTTGCGAATTTGTGTTCGTGCTGTTTCATGTCTACCTTTCGGCCTCGGAAGGTGACTCCTTCTGACTCCAGGCGGAAGCGTTGTTCGAAGGCGTAGTCTCCGCGCAACTTGATTGCTCCTCCTGCGCCGAGCACGCGTTGCCAGGGAATGCCGACCGCGCCGCGAAGCGCAGCCACGACCTGGCGGGCGCCACGCGGAAATCCCGCGGCTTTTGCCACCGCACCGTAGGTTGAGACTTTCCCGTTCGGGATCTTGCGTATCGTGGCGATGATTCGTTCTCGCGTGTTTTTCCTGGGCGGCATGAATTCCTCAAGAGTTTTGGATCGTTAGTAACCCAAACACATCTACAACGGTAACCGAGTTCATCGGGCGATGACTTTAGTTATCACAATTGAAGCTTTATGCACACATGGGCCATTGTGCTGAACCGGCGGGGGACGCATTCTTGATTCAGGCGCAAGCCTTTGCATTTCGAGGCAGCAGGAGGAAATTGTGTCCGTCGTCGTGATTTTGCTGATGTTCGTAGCGGTGATTGCCATGGTGAAGAAACTGGATGATAACCAGGGAGCTCACGCGATTCCCATCGCCGATTCCCGCGAGCCGAACGACAGGACGGGATTGCGGCCCGGCAAATAATCCTCTTGCGCACACCAAAGCGGTTTGAAAGTCGGGCGCCCAGCCTGGCCAGAAACAGCTATCCCCGCGTTGTTACAGGGCAATCCAGCCTTCGCGGATCAGCCACAAGGAACCTGAAGAAATGATCAGCCAAAGAATCATGCCCAGCAGCATTGGGCGCGGTCCAACTCGTTTCAGAGTAGCGACGGAAATGCCGGTGCCGATCAGGTAGAGGGTGGCGGTGAGGCCGATTCTGGCGGCACGCGACAGAACGCTGTATGCCGGGGCTCCCGCGGGCAGATAGGTATTGCAGACTGCGGCCAGCGCAAAAAAGGCAATGAACCACGGCCACTGGATTTTTGCCCGCGCATGCTTGATGAGCGCGGCGCCAATCGACATGGGGACGATCCACAAAGCGCGGGCCAGTTTCACCGTGGTGCCTACGGCCAGCGCGACGGCTCCGTATTTCGCGGCTGCTCCTACCACCGAACTGGTGTCGTGAATGGCGAGCGCGGCCCAGAGACCGAACTGGGTCTGGCTGAGATGCAGCGCGGCGCCGATGGCAGGGAAAGTCAGCAGCGCGATCGAGTTCAGAACGAAAACCGTTCCCAGGGAGACAGCCATTTGCTCGTCGCTGGCGCCCGTGATGGGACCCACGGCGGCGATGGCGCTGCCGCCGCAAATTGCCGTCCCGGTTGAAATCAAAAACGCCGGGACGCGCTGCATGCCAAGCATGGTCCCCAGGGCCATGCCCGCGACCATGGTGAAGCTGATGCCGATGACGGTGTAGACGAAGCCGCTGCGTCCGGCGCGGAGCACATCGTGCAGGTTCATGCCGAAGCCAAGTCCAACGACCGAGGCCTGAAGAAGGTAGCGGGAGAGCTTTTTGGCGCTCTTATCGTAGGGATGAGGAAAGGCGAAGCCGAAGACGAGGCCCAAGGCGAGGGCCACTGGCGGCGAAACCAATCCGCTGGCGGCGATTGCAAGACCGACCAGGAACGCGACTTTAGGGATCATGCTGGCGAGCGTCGGCTACTGGCTTGCATTGAAGATACACGGAAACGCAAGGTCCCTCGACTGGTTGCGCCGCGCGAACGCGGCGGCTCCTGTCCCCAGGATGACAACACTAGGCGGCGGTCTTGAATGACTCGATCGCCTTGTCCACGCTGTCGTAGACTTCAAACACCGTCAACAGCTTGGTGACCTGCAACAGATCGCCGACGCGCTGGGTCAGGTTCACCAGTTTGACCGAACCGCCGGCATTGTGCGCCGTGGTGTAAAGCGCCACCAGCGTGCCGAGCCCGCCGCTATCGATATAGCTGATGCCGCCCAGATTCAGGATGATCCGATTCTTGTCGCCGACCAGCTTCTTGATGGTGTCGCGAAGCAGCGCCGATTCTTCTCCGAATACAATGCGACCATTGCAATCGACGACGGTTACACCTTTTTCATCGCGTGTGCTCAGTTTCAACTGCATGATGCCTCCGCTGGCCGGATCGAGCCGACCCCAGCCCAAAAGCCTATTCCTTGCGGCCTTTCTTCGCAAGGGGGCATTTGGCATGGCCTGGGACGAATAGATCGGTAATCACAGAGGACGCGGAGGACACGGAGAAAGGCATTAATTTGCGGCCTTTGCGGTTTAATAATTTCGGGGAAAAGTCAAAAACCTTACCGCAGAGTACGCAAAGAAATGCCGTCGATCTCCGCGCTTTTGGAACGGACTGCGGCTGGGTGGTTGCGAAGGTATAATTAGAAGTTCTCCTCACATGAGCTATCAGGTCCTAGCCCGCAAATATCGTCCGCAGAAATTCTCCGAGGTCATCGGGCAGGAACATGTTACCCGCACCCTGAAGAATGCCCTGGAACAGGGGCGGACGGCCCATGGGTACATCTTCAGCGGACATCGCGGGATTGGCAAAACTACAATCGCCCGCATCCTGGCCATGGCGCTCAATTGCCGGGCCTCGGACAAGCCAGCGCTGGAGCCGTGCGGAATTTGCGAATCGTGTACAGAGATTCGGGCAGGCAATTCAGTTGACGTGATCGAAATCGATGCGGCCACCAACCGTGGCATCGATGAGATTCGGGAGTTGCGCGAAGGGACGAGATATCGTCCGGCGCGGGACCGGTTCAAGATCTACATTCTCGATGAGGCGCACCAGATTACGGATGCGGCCTTCAACGCTTTGCTGAAAACGCTGGAGGAGCCGCCGGGCCACGTAGTGTTCATGCTGGCCACCACTCAGCCCGAGGATATTCCGCAGACCATTCGATCGCGCTGCCAGCACTTCAGCTTTCGCGCCGTGGGCTTTGAGGAAATTCTCAATCAGCTGAAAGATCTTTCCGGACGGGAAAACATCGAGGCTGACGAAGACGCTCTGGCGTTGCTGGCCGAAGCCGGCGACGGGTCGATGCGCGATGCGCTTTCGATTCTCGATCAGGCTATTGCATCGTCAACCGGACGGCTGACTGCCGATGAGGTGCGAAACCTCGTAGGAGCTGCGCCTTCCGGCGTGCTGGAAGATGTGATGCAGGCCGTGGCCCAGGGATCGAGCGAAACCGTGTTGCGGCTGGTCGATCGGTTGATTAGTGAAGGCCACAGCCCTACGCATTTTGCGCGGCAGATGGTGCGCTTCCTGCGTAATGCCGTGGTTGCACGGGTTGCCGGATCGGACTCTTCCCTGCTCCAGATTTCGAGTGACGAGCGGCAACGAGTAGCGCGCGTGGCGGCACTGTTTGAAGAAGAAGACCTGGCGCGGTATCTGCAAATCATTCTGCGCACGCACAGTGAGCTGGGCTACCGTCAGGAACAGCGCTTTCATCTGGAACTGGGGTTGTTGAAGATGGCGCACGCCGCCCGGTTGCTGCCGCTGGAGCAATTGCTGAGTGAAAGCGCCGGAGCGGTGGCGCAGCGTCCGGTGGGCAAGCCGTCGATGGTGCCGGAGATGAGGCGGCCCGATGCGGCGCCCGTGCGTTCTTCGGCCGTCCCTTCAAATGTTTCGCCTTTCGCCGCCGATTCGGCGCGCAAGAGCGGATCGAAACCTGAGCTTGCGGCGGAGCATACGCCACTCTCAGCATCGCCCAGCACTGGATCGGTTTCAGCTAGTGTGGTCATGGGGTCCGCGGCTCCTGCGGCAGTCATGCAGCAGACTCCTCCGGAAATTTCTCTGGAACCACAACGAGTCGCGATTGAACAGCCCGTCGAGTTTCGCGAAGCTGTCTTGAACGCATTGAGCAATGCGAATCAGCGCATTCTGGTCAACATGCTCGAAACTGCGGAGTGGAAGCTCGAAGGCAACGAAGTGGTGATTAAGGTGGCATCCTCGGCGACGGTGATTGAGATGTCGCTTGGTCCAGATTCCAAGAGGCTGATGATTGCTACTGCCAGCGGAGCGCTGGGACGTCCGGTAAAGCTGCGGGTGGTACCGGGCGGGATCGCTCAGGCTGTCGAGCGGAAGACTTCTGCATCCGGAAACGGCGGCGGTCGAGGCCGGGCGGAGCAAGACCCGGTGGTACAGCGTATGAAGGAAAAGTTTGGAGCGGAAATTCGCACGATTATCGATTACAAGGACAAGCGCTAAATGGGCGGATTCAATCTTCAGGAAATGATGGCGCAAGCCAAACAGCAGTACGAAACCCTGCAAAAGAAGATGCAGGAGACCGTGGTGGAAGGCTCGTCCGGTGGCGGCACCGTGACGGTGAAGATGGATGGCCGCAAGCAGGTGCTGGGCATCAAGATCGATCCCGAGGCGGTGAAAGCGGGTGATCTGGAAATGCTGCAAGACCTGATTACCGCGGCCGTCAATGGCGCGGGAAGAAAAGTGGATGAGGCGATGCAGTCCACGATGGGCGGGATGCTGGGCGGAATGGGGATTCCGGGGCTTTAACCATTTAGTAATTGGGGAATTTTGTAATTGAGTAGTTTTAAAACCAAGTACTCGAATCCTCGATTTTTCGATTTCACAACTTCTAAATTACCCAATTACTCAATTTTCCTATGTCTAAATTTGCGGAGCCGATGGTACGGCTGATCGATTCGTTGAAGAAACTGCCGGGCATTGGCAGCAAGAGCGCGCAGCGGCTGGCATTTCACATTCTCCGTTCTTCGGATGAAGATGCCGAATCGCTGGCGGCGGCGGTGCGCGACGTGAAGGCCAGCTTGCGGCTGTGCTCCGTCTGCAACAACATCACGGATGTCGATCCTTGCGTGTACTGCACCAGCGCGACTCGAAATCATCGACTGGTGTGCGTGCTGGAAGAGCCGACGAACATTTCAGCCGTCGAAAAGACCAAGCACTTCAACGGCGTTTACCACGTTTTGCATGGATCGATTTCGCCGCTGCACGGAGTGGGGCCCGACCAATTGCGGATTTCCAACCTGATGCGCCGGGTGGATGCTGGTGAAGTCGATGAGGTCATCCTGGCCACGAATCCAACCATCGAGGGCGAGGCCACCGCGACCTATCTTTCCGGGCAATTGCGACGGACGGGGCTGAAAGTGACGCGGATTGCGATGGGAATTCCCGTGGGCAGCGACATTGAATATGCGGACGAGATAACCATGTTGAAGGCGATGGAAGGGCGTCGGGAACTCTGACCTTGTGCTGCCCGATTTCCCTCTTGAGAAAATCTTTTCCTACCGCGAAGGCTGCCGCTTCATACATCCCACAACGACATTCTCTAAGTAGCCTATAAATCAACACTTTACGAATATGCTCGAAAGTCAATGGTGAGGTTTTAAGTTGGCATCGCGCTTGCACTAGCTAAGGCATGTTCTTCCCGTCTCCGATGAGTTTCCCCTGGTGCGAGAGCCCAGTGATGTTAATGGTCAAACTGACCCGAGGGCTTTTGCTGCCAGTTCGCGCCGCGTGGTGATGTAACCGCATCTCAACTCGACGCATTTGAACCGGGCCAACCAGCCCGGTTTTTTTATGCCGGAGGTTGGGCGTTGGACCACGGACCTCAGGCATAACCTTTGTCGAGTTTCGTTAGGGCTCAGTTCGAAAACGCCACATCGGCGTCATCCTGAACGACTCCTCTACGTGGTTCGTGATTGTTTTCCCGTTCGTGTTTAGGTGGTTTGGGGTTCTGGCGGGGGTGGTTCCAGGAAATAGTTTGGTTCTTGCTGGGTGGGTTCAATGCCTGTCGGCCAGGCGCCGCCGTTGTAGTGCTGCATGCGGTTTTTCCACTTGAGGAAGTCGGTGATGGTTTGGGGCTCGATACGAATTTCTACGCGGCGCAGGCTGGCCAGCAGCAGATTCATTTCGTAAGCCAATCCGGCCGGGGTACGAAGGTCGCGGGCGGAGCGGCGAATGACTTCGACTTTGCGCTGGCGTAATTCCAGAAGACCCCATCCTGGCGGCAGATCTTTGAGTTGCAGCAATCCTGAGGGCGTGAGATAGAAGCGTTCGCAGCCCAGTCCCACTTCTTGTTTTTGCCGGAAGGGCTTGTCGCGATCGGCGAGAAAGTCGGCGCGCGTGATTTTGCATTCGACCAGGACGGAGTGAGAGGCGCGCTTCCATCCGATCGCGTCCGGCATTTCTCCGCTGACGCAGGCCTGCTCGGAGAGCACGACACCGCAGCGGTATGACCGCAACCATTCGACCGCTTTTTCCACCAGTTGGGCGTGAGTCATGTGTCTGTATCTGTACTTGGGGTTTGTGGAAGATGGAAGTGACTGGTTAGCTTCGCGGCTTCCGGCTTCTGGCTCTTAGCTTTTAGCTCTTAGCTTTGGTTTCACTCTTCTGGCTGGTAGTTTTCGGTTTCTTATTTTTGGTTTCTCAATTCTTGGCCTGAGTGGCTTGACGATGATTGGGCGGTGGTAGACCGTTTCCAGCAGGTGGCGGGCGGCGGCGATTGCTTCGGCTTGATTGTCGCGAGGCGAATATCCTTGGGCTGCGATTAGCAGCATCTGGCTTTTTTGGTTTCCCGCCTCGATTTTGAGACGCCGGATGCGCTGATCTCGGCTGGCATCGAAGGCGTTGGCCAGGCGGAGAATTGCCGCCAGTCTTGAGATTTGGTGCCTTTGCTGAAGAGATTGTCCCTGGAGGGATTTTTGTCCGGCGCGTGGCAGCGCGCCTCGATGGTAGCGGGCGACGACGCCGGCGGTGAGCAGATCTCGCTGCCGCCAGCCCAACGGCACAGTGAGGTCGCGGATCATCCGATAGGAAGTCTTGTGATGTCCCTTGCCATCTTTTGACAGGCCGACGTCATGGCACAGCGCGGCGACGTGCAGGATGGCGCGCTCATGGCCGGCGAGATAAGATTTGTCCATGCCAAATGCCGCGTCTATGCCCAATGCCGCCAATCCGTCGTACAGCTGAAGGCATAGCTGGGAAACGTGCTGGGAATGCCTGAAGTCGGGATCGAGCAACGAGGCCCAAAGTTTCAAGCGCAACAGAGCGGCGGATCGGGTTTGCTCGCGGTCCGGTAGTTGGCTGCGCCAGGACTGCCAGAGCGAGGCTTGGGCTTTGTTTTTGTCTTTGTTTTTGTCTTTGTTTTTGTCAGTGCTCGCGGGATCTTCGCCCGTCATCTTTTTGCGATAAGCATCCAGTCTCTGGCCGCGTTCCTCCATGATCCGCGTGTGCCAGCGCGATTGGGCTGCGCTATCCGGGAAAACGTTGGCGCTTACGGCGGCTGGCCAGAGCACGTCGAGATCGTGGACTTCGCCGAGGACGTCCTGCATGTGTTTGAGGTCGTCGCTCCAGTCGGCATGCTGCTCCGGCAGAAAGTTTTCCACGATGTAGCGGAAGCGTTTGATGCCGATGCGTAAACGATGCCATGAGGCCTCGGAGCCGGTCCGCATGGCCTGCTGATGAAGTCTGTATGCAGCCGTCCAGCGCTCGAGCGCGAGGTGCCGGAAAATCAGGCTGCCCGGCCGAAATCTTGCCATGCGCCGGGGAAGCGAGCGGCTCCAGCGCTGCCACTGTTTGCGATCAAATTCCGCGAGGGCCTGCACTGCTTGCTGCTGGAGCGGTTGCTCGCGAACCGCGATCGACTGTAGCAGCGGGGCGGTGACCGGATCGTCGGGGCCGTCGAGGCGGTGGACCCATTCCTGCATTACGTGGACATCGCGCAGTTCTCCCAGGCGGCGGAAGAGGCGCTTCCCTGCCTTTTTCATCTGCTTCCACATGGGATCGGGATCGATGACGGCGATGCCGTCGGCCATGGAGCCACAGCGCCGGAGCGCCACACGAAGGTCATGAACCGGATCGGGCGCGAAGGCCACGCTGGCACGGTCGCATTCTTCGAGGACACGTTGCATCCAGAAAGCGAGTCCAGAATTTCTTTTGGCAGGCATGCGCAAGGAACAGTTTATCGCGTCCGCACCGGGAAGAACCGGGACAGAGCAGGCACCGCCACTCGCGCCACCAGCGCCGCTGACAGGAAAGCTGGCTAGAGGCGCTCGCACGAATATCCAGATGTCTGCCCAGAGTGGTATAACAAATCCCACCGACCGAGGCGGGAATCCAAAACCTCGGATAGCAAGTGCCAACAGGAGAAAAGATGATTAAGAAATCAGTAATTCTTGGCTTCGCGCTTTGCGTGCTGGCCGCTGCCCAGCAACCGCAGGTCACCGTAGGTGATCGACACGGGAACATGCGAGCGGCGCAACAATTAATCCAGCAGGCCTGGCAAAAGGTT
Source organism: Terriglobia bacterium (assembly GCA_963795245.1). Lineage (GTDB taxonomy): Bacteria > Acidobacteriota > Terriglobia > Terriglobales > Acidobacteriaceae > JAIQFF01. Next base: position 1,562,731 of record CAWCHA010000005.1, read on the forward strand.
GACGAAGCACAGCACGATAACCACTACAACTTAGGCGGCCACGCAGGAAGAGCTAAGGAACTGCTTCAACAGGCGAGCCAGGAAATCAAGCTTTCCGCCGAAGACGCTAACCGGCGCTGACGGGCTTGGGTGCCATTCAGGGACGGGTGACTTCGCCACTCAAGCCAGAACCGGGCTTGAGTGGGTCCCGTTACGAGGAAGTACAATCCGCACCGATGGAGGCACTCTCATGCGTATTCGAACGGGGCTCGCGGCGGTTTTCGTTACCGCACTAGTAATGGCGGAGTTGGGACCGCAAATGGCAGCCAATAATGTGTCTGTTCACGAACCGTTCGTTAAGACCACAGAACAGAACACGTTCATCACGAGTCCCGTCCTGCCGGATTGCTACACTTATACGGTCGAACGAGGTGATCCGCACACCGGTCCTTCAGTCACGCTCTCAAAGCTCGCGGCGGGATGCAAGGTGCCGTGGCATACGCATTCGGCGAATGCGCAGGTATTGTTTGTCAGCGGAACCTTTCAGTTAACGATGAAGGGTCAACAGGCCCAGAAACTGACGCAGGGATCGTATGCCTATGTTCCCGCCAATCACCAGCACGAGGAGACCTGCCTCGATGGATGTACCTATTACGTGATTCGCGAGGGGGCCGCGGACGTACATTTCCTCGACGCCGCGGGCAAAGAGATCACGCCGGAAATCGCCTTGGCAGCAGTTGGCGAGCGGCCAGCCGAAGCTGTACCTCGATAACGGCGCTGCAACCTCTCTCTCGAATCGGCGGGTGGCCCGCTCAACCTCTCCGCAGCGAGCTATTTCGTTTTGCCTCAATCCAGAATTCCACGCTAAGATTGCCCCATGATGGACTCTTTTCGCGAGGCGCAGGAACCCGGCGAGCCTGAAGTTGGCGATGCGACCGACAGGTCTCACGGGAAGCTGGCGCTGGTTCTGGGAGTGATCGCAATCGCGCTCAGCCTGATTCTAGGGGTTGTTTATTTAGTCTCGGTCCGCCGCCTGGAGCGTGAGGTGGCGCGGCTCAGCCAGCAGACGGAAGATTTCAGTCAGGTCCTCGTGCGGACACAGGAGCAATCGCAGACGTTGGCGCAGCAGGCTTCGCAAGCGGCTTCGAACGCTCAAGCGGCCGCTCAACAGCGCGACGTGGCGAAGCAGGATCAAACGAACTCGGAGGCTCAGGCCCAACTGGCGCGGCAGCAGGCCGCCGCCGAGCAGGAAAAGGCAGCTCAGGCTACCCAGCAGGCTGAACAATATCGGCAGGAGCGGGAGACGCAACTTACTCAGTTGCAGGACGCTCTCGGGCAAATCGCTGAAACGCGCCGCACCGCTATGGGCCTGGTGATGACGCTGGACAGCAAGTCGATTCGGTTCGACTTTGATAAGGCAAACATTAAACCGGAATATCGCGACATCCTCAATCGCGTCGCCGGGATCATGATGACGCTCAAGGGATATACGATTGCTGTTTACGGATATACGGACGATGTCGGCTCGCCGACGTACAACCTGCAACTCTCACAGCGTCGCGCCGAAGCTGTCCGCGACTTTTTCGTGCAGACCGGAATTCCCACGACAATCATGAGTACCAAGGGCTTTGGCAAAGCCGATCCGCGCGTTCCGGGTGACAGCGAACAGGCGCGGGCCGCCAATCGCCGGGTCGAAATCGGCATCGTGGATTCGAAACTCATCACGAACGGCCCGCTCGTGGTGCCAAAGTGAATTGGTCGGTACAGGTTCGGTCTAATTGCCCAGATCGGACTTTCACCAGGATCGCTCGGACAAATATGTCACGGCCGAATACCACAGCAGGGTGCCACTTTGTTGGAAACTCTCTCCGCGCAACCTGAAATTCATCCTGCAACGTCTCTCGGCCTCTCTTCCGCGCGCTGCGCGGTCGTCATCTCCTCTAACGGTCGTATTACCTCCGTAATGTGTATCTTCTTATGGTTTCGCATTACCCTTAGCGGGTACTGAACCCACTCATCAGTAAGAGGAGCCGCGTATTACGACGGCAGACACAACCAAAGGCACCCGGATCGCCTCGGCGCGGGCCTTCGTCCACAGCCTGAACATACTGGTGAAGTATGTCCGACTCTATGGACTGGACCACAAACGCACTGAAGGCCAGTTCGCGAGCACATGGAAAGAATTGCAGGATGGACTGCCCAAGGGCAGCGATGGCGCGTTCCTGCTGGGCGTCTCCGAAAACAAGCTCCTGCTCGACGGCATTCCTCTTGAGACCGGACAGGCTGAACGCAGCTTCGCTCAATTGCTGACCACGGCAGGACTGGCGAGCATCCATTTTTCGAACCAGATCACGCAGGACGAATTCGTACAACTGGTTCGGGCCTTTGCTATGGGTGGATCCAAAGCTCAGGATGTGGTCAAGGAGATCAGGAACACTTTCGGCGACAGCAAGACGGCGTCGATCCGCATCAACGAAGTGAGGTTTGTGGCTGCCGATCCCTCGACGGGCGAGGTCAGCATCGCAGCGCAGATCGCGGCCCAGACCCTGGGACCGGAATTCAAGCAGTGGCTCAATGATCCGCAGAAACTGTTGCAGTTGATCGCAGCCGCCGAAGGCGCAAAGAATGGCGGAGTCGCGGGCGGCGCTCCTGTGGGCAGCGTTCCAAATCCCGGCTCGATCGTTCAAGGTAGCGTTCCTGTCGGTGGGGGCGACGCCGGAACGGGCACTGGTGGCGGGACCTGGGCAGGCGGCGTTGTGCCCTTGCAGGAAGAAGAAGTCATCCAGACCATTCGCCTGCTGACCCGATTTGGAGAAGTGGGCGGAGACCCAAGCGCCGATACCACTGCACTGCAAAAAGAATTGACTACGGTTGACGCCAACACCAAGGTCAACCTGCAGCAACTGTTGGGCAGTCTGGCCGCTCAGGTCAACGTCAACGCAGAGCAAACGGACAACACTCCGCTGCTGATGAAGGCAGCCGAGCACATGGCCATTCGCTTCGCTCTGGAACGATTCCAGAAAGGCGAAGTCAAGGTCAACGCCGTGCACCAGATGATGGAGCACATGAGCCGTCAGATGGACACGCTGCGCCAGATTCTGAAGCTGCAAGAAGACAAGATGAGCAAGGCCGGCATCCTGGTAGAGTCGCATGCCGACATTCTGGACCGGATGTTCTGGGCGGAAGTGCCGGAAGCAGGCAAGAAGAGCGTGCTGCTGTCGCATGAAGCGCCCTGTGTGCCGCCGCGCAACGTGCGCCAGTTTGTCGAGATATTGCTGGACCGCGGTGACAAGGAAACAGCGAGTGCCATCCTGCTGAATTATTTGAATTGCCTGGACGTGAAGGAAGCTGAGCCGCGGCGCAAGATTGCTACCGGCATCAGCCAACTGGCCGACTTGTTTGCGGCCTCGGGCGGAGAGTTGATGGCGGCGTCGATCCGCAAGATCGGCGAACTGATCGCGTCGGAGTCGGACCCCGACCTGCAAAGCATGCTGGGCGCGGCTTTTGTTCGCCTGAGCACGGAAGCCAGTACGCACAAGCAATTTGGCGCCCTGAGCGAACTCTGTGTCGCGATGGAAAACATTGCGCGGCAGCGGCCGGTTCTGGCGACGGAACTGCGTCCCCGCATCGGCGTGGAAAACCGCCTGCCCGAATTCATTGAAGAAGCGATGCATCTGCCGCAGCTTCCGGCGGACCTGCTCCAGGTTTTGCGCCGGACGTCGCAGGCATCGGTGGAACATCTTTCCGAGCGATTTTTCCGCTGCATGCGGCGCGAGGAATGCGACCGCATTATCGACATTGTGAAGGAACTGGGAACACCGGCGCAGGAACAACTGCGCGAGATGGTCCGTACCGGGCAGCCCCGGCAAGCCGCATCCATGGTCGGCCTGTTGAGCCGGCTGGACGTTCCTACCCTGCTGGAGTTGCTGCCGTCGCGCCTGCCGGAATGGAACCGTTTCTATCACGATGTCGTGGTACGGCAAATTGCCTACGGCGCGGCTCATGATCGAGGCCGTTCGTTACTTGAGCTGCTGGAAATTCTTGATCCGCTGGTGCTGCCGCAAGCCATCGATGAAATCGGAATGAGCGGGGACCGCGGAGCGGTGCCGCCGCTGGCTGTAATGGCCGGAGCTGGCGAAGCTGAGGGACGGTCTCCCCTGCTGCAATTGAAAGCAGTGGAGTCTCTGGGTCGGCTGCGCGAGAACGAAGCGATTCCCGTGCTGCGGAACCTGCTGGAAGCCAAAAAGATGTGGAGATGGACCCATCACCGGGAATTGCGCATTGCAGCAGCCCAGGCGCTGGTGAAGATCGATCCGCGCTACGGCAGCCAGGTTATGGCGGAAAGCGGACTGGAGCCGGGAGAACTGGCGATCGCTCCGCTGGATGCGGCGCCGGCTTGTCCGTGGGTACGGCAGCGACGATACGAGCGTATCGTGCTGCGCCGGACGCTACAGGCGACCATCAGCAGTTCGTGGGGGAAGTCCAGCATTCTGATTCGTGAGTTGAGCCTGGGTGGCGGAATGGGCACAAAGGAAGACAATCTCCGGGTGGGCTCGGAAGCGAATATCGAAATTGTCTCGGGGGTTCGTCACATACGCGGTCAAGTGCTTCTGCGGCGCGCGCGCGTGAATGAAGTCGGATTTGAGATCGTGAATACGGATCTCGAGAGCCGCTACCGTCTGCGACGTATCCTGATGGACGCTCTGGAAGGTTCAGCTGGCACCAAGGACGGTGACTGGGACGGCCAGCGAAAGCCGCAACCGAGTTAGAGCAGAACACATAAAACTAAGCCCCGGACCCACCCTCTTCGCAAAATGCGCGAAGGAAAGTGGGGACCGGGGCTTTTTTTCATGCCTGCAAGACTTGGTTCTGACTAGACCACTTTTACGAAGATGATCATCAGGGTGAACAGCACCAGGGATTCGATGAAGGCCAGTCCCAGAATCAGGGCCAGCTGAATACCGGGGCGGGCAGAAGGATTTCGCGCCATGCCTTCGCAAGCCGCAGACGCTACGCGGCCTTGTCCGAGGGCGGCCAGAGCAACAGCCAGAGCCATCGCAAACCCGGACGTAATCGCGACCCAGTTAGGACCGGAGTAGGCAGCGGCTTGGGATCCCTGCGCGAACGCAGGCATTGCCACTACCAGAAGAGCTGCCAGAATGACAACCAGAAAGGTCACTTTACGCATGTTCGTTTCTCCTAAGAATTTGTCGCCAGGGGGTGGTTGACGTCATCCTCGAACAGACGCCCTCACACTGGGGACATGGTTTTTGAAGCCAGGATAAAAAGACGATTAGTGTTCGTGCGCTGTCGCCTCGCCCAGGTATACGCACGCCAGAAGCACAAAAATATAAGTCTGAATGAATGAAACTCCGATATGAAGTCCTTGAAAAAGGACCGGAACGCCAATCGGCAGGAGTGAGAAAAATACCAGCGTCACCATTTCTCCGGCAAACATGTTGGCGAAAAGACGAACGGTCAGGGACAGGATTCGCCCCAGATGGCTGAAGATCTCGATGGGTAACATCAAGGGGGCCAGCCACCATACCGGTCCCATGAAAAGCTTGACGTATCCCACCGGGCCGTTCCTCTTTAGTCCCTTAAAGTGATAGTAGAACCAGGTCGCCAATGCGCATCCCAGGGGGACTGCGGTGATCCCCGTCGGCGATTCTAGACCTGGGATCAGGCCGAGCAAATTGGCAGTCAGAATGAACATGCCCAGAACCATCAGGTAGGGCAGGTATTCCGGGTAGTGAGGCCCGATGAGGTCTCGGCCCAGTCCGGCGGAGAATTCATGGATGGCTTCGATGACGTGTTGCGGACCGCTGGGACTCTCCACGGAAAGGCGAAGCCTGACCACTATGAAGAATGCAGTCAGAATCAGCACCACAACCAGCTGCATGGCCACGTGATTGGGAATGGGAGCTTTAGGATGCGCGGGATGAATGCCGAGCATGCGCAGTATCCCGTCCACCGGAGCGGCGAAGACGTGATTAAGCCATTCAGTGATCAGCAATTGGTGCATGTGCGGTACGGGACAGCACGAACAATTCAGAAAACCGAAATTCAAGAGTTACAGGCCGCGACGCAGTGCGACGTATGCCTCGAAAGCGGCTTCACCCATCATGCCCGCAACCGGCAGGCATAACCCAAACAGGAGACCGCGGAAAGCCTTGCGGCCGACTGACAAATGTAACATAGGCCGCCAGACCGATCAAAAGATAGCGCACCAGGAATCGAAATACGATTCCGGAGCCGCTTTCGTTGCTATTCGAGTCGGCGGCGATACGGTCGGCGAGGGCATTTACTGCGCTGGCCAGCCAGTGGAAATTCACGTACGAGATTACGGAGCCCAGCAGAAATCCCGCAGCAGACAGAAAGCCGTAGCGGATCCAAATCAGGGGAAAAATAATCGCGCCGAGAATGATGATCGAGTGCCTGATCCGGTCGATGGCTTTTGAATAGAAGGCTTCGGCTGCCGCGGTCGCCTGTGAGTCCGGCTCGGGCGACGGTAGTTCGGTTTCCGTCATCAGTGATCACTTGCAACTTATCATTTTTCACCCATCGAAGCGGTCGCCATCCGGATCATTTCGACGAAGCCGGCGACTGCTCCGAAGAGCAGCCCGGCAATGTACAACCAGTGGGTATGCAGCCAGTAGTCGAGCAGCTTGCCCAGGATGAAGCCGAGAAACACCGCGCCAGGAATAATAAAACCAATCTCGGAATAGCGGGCAATGGCGCCCAAGGGATTGCGGTTTCCTCCATCTGGTGGCGGGGTCACAGGGAAAGACTAGCAGAAATCCAAAGCGCATTGATCGGCGTCAGCGGATCAGGCTGGCCAGGGGCGCGGTTTGGGCGATTCCGAGCGACCAGTTCACGATGCGGATGAATTGTTCGGGGAAGATTCCGATATAGACCGTGGCAAACGCGGTCACGCCCAGAGCAAGCCGCATACCAACGCTGACGGGAAGGGGCGTCTTGTCGAGGGCCTCGCGCATGAACATCTGGTTGGCGATGCGCATGTAGTAATAGAGCCCGAACACGGCGTAGAGGACGGCCAGCGATGCCAGGATGTAGTGTCCGCTCTCGATCAGGCTCAGGAAGATGAAATACTTCCCATAGAATCCAGCCAGGGGCGGAATGCCGGCAAGCGACAGCAGGAAGATCAGCATCAGAACGGATTCGGTGGGAGCGCGAAAGTAGAGACCGGCGATGTCGTCCATTTCATCGCCAATGACATTGCGCTGGCGAAGTGACGCGATCACGCCGAAGGCGCCCAGATTCATGAAGGTGTAGACCATCAGATAAAGAAGGATTCCCTTGAATCCGTCGGAGAATGCGGGCGCGGGATTGGTGACCGAAGCCAGCGCCACCAGGCCCAGCAGCATATAGCCGACGTGGGCGATGGATGAGTACGCCAGCAGACGCTTGAGATTGCTCTGGGTCAGTGCGGCCAGATTTGCGCCGGTCATGGTCAGCACCGCTACGAAGATGAGAAGCGGCACGTATACGGTCCGCAGCGGGTACAGTCCCCAAATGAAGATACGTAGCAACATGGCCCAAGCAGCGGCTTTTACCGCGACTGACATAAAGCCGGTGACGCTGGTAGGGGCGCCTTCATAGGCGTCGGGCAGCCACTGATGGAACGGTATCGCCGCGATTTTGAAGAAAAGGCCGACAGAGGTAGTGAGCAAGGCGATCACCGCAATCGGATCCATGTGATTGGGATGCGCCGCAGCCAGGCGAACCAGGCCACTGCGGATCCCCAACAGGCTGGTGCTTCCGGTGAGGCCGTAGAACAGGGACAAACCGTAGGCAAAGATGCCTGAAGAGAATGCACCCAGCAGCAGATATTTCAGCGCGGCTTCGTTCGACCGGCGATCGGTACGGAGAAATCCGACCAGCACGTAGGTGGAGATTGCCATCAGCTCGAGGCCGATAAAAATCAACACCACGTCGAAGCCAGCGGCCATGCACATCATCCCAACGACCGAAAACAACAGCAAGGCGTAGAACTCGCCGTGGTTTTCGTGTTCGATCTCGAGATAGCGCACCGACATGAGGATGGAAATTGCGGCGCCGCCGAGGAACAGATACCAGAAATAAATAGTGAAGCGGTCGACCACCATTGAATTCAGGAAGGCGGATTCTCCGACAACCCTGCCGGCATGAAAGGCAAGTTGAATTTTGACCACGCCGGCGGCGGAAAACAAAATGCCGACCAGAGCTGTCGCCGCGTTGACGCGCTTCCACTCGGCGGGCAACATGAGATCAAGCATCAGGATGCCGAGCGCGAACAGGGTCAGCAACGTGATGGGGAGCGCCATCAGGTAGTCGATCCGGCCGAAGTTTTGCGCCAGGTTGCCGATCATTCGCTATTTGCTCCCCTGCGGTTGCTTCAAGGCCAGTTGCGCGGTGGCGGGTTCGGTCGCATCCGCGGGCCGGATTGCGGCATTCACGGGCTGGACGCCGGGATAATCTTTTCCCCGCACGGTGTAAACGATCTGGTTGACCGGCTGTTCGAGAATCTGAAAGAACGGTTTGGGATAGAGGCCGATCCAGAAGGCGATGATGACCAGGGGCGCGAAAGTCAGCAGCTCACGCGGCGTCAAATCATGCAGCTTTTCATTCTTGGGATTGGTGACCGTGCCGAAGAAGACCCGCTGGTAAAGCCACAGCAAGTATGCAGCCGCCAGAATTACGCCGGGCACCGCCCACGCAGCCCACTTCCAGTTCTCCATGAATGTACCCTGCAAGATGGTGAACTCGCCAACGAATCCGTTGAGCAGAGGCAGTCCCATCGACGACAGGAACATGATCATCGTGATGGTGGCATACACCGGCATGACGTTCGAAATGCCGCCATACTCGGATATCTCGCGGGTGTGGCGACGTTCGTACAGAATGCCGACGATCAGGAAGAGCGCGCCGGTCGAGATGCCGTGATTGATCTGTTGCAGGACTGATCCGCTTAATCCTGCCTGATTCAAAGCGAAAATCCCCAGCGTACAGAAGCCCAGGTGGCTCACGGACGAATAAGCCACGAGTTTCTTCATGTCCTTCTGCATCAGGGAAACCAGCGCGCCATAGATGATGCCAATGATCGACAGGGCGATCATCCAGCCGCGCACTTTTGGGTGCATGACGACGTCCGGAAAGAACGGCAACGCAAAGCGGACGAAGCCGTATGTTCCCATCTTCAGCAAAACCCCGGCCAGGATGACGGAACCGGCGGTGGGCGCTTCCACGTGGGCATCGGGCAGCCAGGTGTGGAACGGGAACATCGGCACCTTGATGGCGAAGGCCAGGAAGAATGCCAGGAACAGCAGGATGGCGAAGGTCGATCCGTAAGCGGGATCGTGAAAGATGAGCGGCGCCGTCTTATAGAGAGCCTGAATGCTGAAGGTGTATTGCCCGGTCTGATGGAAGTTGTAGAAGTACAGGAACAGAACGGAGAGCAACATCAGGACTGAGCCGATCAGCGTATAGAGGAAAAATTTGATGGCGGCGTAGAGTTTTCGCGGGCCGCCCCAGATCCCGATGAGCAGGTACATGGGGACCAGCATGGCTTCCCAGAACATAAAGAAGAGGAAGAAATCCAGGGCCATGAAGACGCCCAGCATGCCGGTCTGAAGGATCAGAAACCAGATGTAGTATTCCTTCACGCGCGTTTCGATTGCGGTCCACGAGGAAAGGATCGAAATCCACCCCAACAGCGTGGTCAGCATGATCAGAAGGAACGAAATACCGTCGATGCCGAGAACGTAGCCTGCGCCGATCGATGGAATCCAGTTGTTGGGTGTCCCTTCCATGAACTTGAAGCCAGGTTCAAAGCGCTGCGCCCAGAACCATGGCACCAGCGGGATGGAAACCAGCAGGCCGGCCAGAGCAAAGATGTTCGCGATCCAGCGGATGGCGTCTTTCTTCTCCTGCGGCACAAAAATGAGCAGAAGAGCGCCCAGCAGCGGCGTGAAAAGAATGATCGAGAGAATGTGATTATGCATAAAAGCGGTCGTCGGTCGTTAGTCTTCGGTCGTCAGCAATCCCTTCGCTACCGCACTGCGTAATAGAAAACGAATCCTACCAGGCCAATCACCATGACCAGGGCGTACCACTGCACCAGACCCCACTGTAGTAGGCGCGCGGCGTAGGATAACGGGAATCCCGCTAGAATCGCGGGCACATTCACCAACAGTCCGTCGATGATCCACTTATCCCACCAACTGAAGATGGTTCCGCTCAGGCGGGTCATCCACCCTGCGCCGTTGATTGTGCGATCGAGCACATGGGAATCAAACCAGGATGAGGCTTCGCCCAGTCCCATTACGCCCAGGCGCACGCCTTTTACTTTTCGGCGGCCGGTGAAGGCATAGTCGTAGGCTTCGTCTACGTAATACTTGTTGAGCAGGACGGTGTAGACCGGTGCCGCCGATTCGGCAATTGGCTCGGCGTAGCCTTTGCCGGCATCGCGATAATACTTCCAGGCCATACCAAATCCGGCCACGGCGGCGGCGACCGAGAATGCCATCAGAAAATATTCCACCGGGTTGGTGTGCTCTTCTTCTTTTTCCGCGGCGGCCAACTGGACCGTCCGTCCTTCGGCCTGGAAGACCTGGGCTTCGCGGGCGAACACCGGCTCAAGATATTTCTCGAAGCGGTTCGATCCGCCGAGACTGTGGGGCCAGCCCAGCCATCCGGCGCTGAGGGCGCAGACGGCGAGAACGATCAGCGGGACAGTCATCGACTTGGGAGATTCGTGAATGTGATGTTCCACCTCGTGGCTCATCCGCGGCTGGCCGTGGAAGGTGAGGAACATCAGACGAAACATGTAGAAAGCTGTCATCAACGCGGTGGCGTACCCGATCAGCCACAACAAACGATAAGCGCCGCCTTCGGACGACCAGGCCTGCCACAAGATTTCGTCCTTCGAGAAGAACCCGGCGAAAGGCGGGATGCCGGCGATGGCGAAGGTGGCGATGAACATCGTCCAATGGGTGATCGGGATGCGGCGGTGCAGATCGCCCATGTTCCGCATGTCCTGCTCGCCGCTCATGGCGTGGATGACCGACCCGGCGCCGAGAAATAACAGCGCTTTGAAGAAGGCGTGGGTGAAGACATGGAACGCACCGGCGGCGAACGCGCCCACACCGAGAGCGAGAAACATGTATCCCAACTGAGATACCGTGGAATACGCCAGCACGCGCTTGATGTCGTTTTGCACCAGAGCGATCGAAGCCGCAAACAAGGCGGTGAACGCCCCGATGAACGCCATGGTCTTCATCGAACCAGGGGCCAGGACGAACAGAGCGTTGGACCGCGCCACCATATACACGCCGGCGGTGACCATGGTCGCAGCGTGGATCAGGGCGGAGACTGGGGTGGGACCTTCCATGGCGTCGGGCAGCCAGACGTACAACGGAAGTTGCGCCGACTTGCCGCACGCGCCAACGAACAAGAGCAGCGTAGCCGCGGTGATGATGGGATCGCCGATGGCGAAATGTCCGCTGCGAGCGATGTGGGTGATTTCAGTCAGCCGGAAAGAGCCGAAGTACCAGGCGATGGTGAACATCCCCAGCAGAAATCCGGCGTCACCGATGCGGTTGACGATGAATGCCTTGTTAGCGGCGGTGCTGGCCGAGTGGCGATGGAAGTAGAAACCGATCAGCAGATACGAACACAGGCCGACGCCCTCCCATCCCACGAACATCAAGACGTAATTATTCGCCAGGATGAGGGTGAGCATGGAAAACATGAACAGGTTGAGGTATCCGAAAAAGCGGTAGTAGCCGCCCTCGTGCGCCATGTATCCGGTGGAATAGATATGGATGAGCGTACCGACGCCGGTGACGAACAGCAGCCAGATGGCGGAAAGCGGGTCGAGCAGGAAGCCGGCATCGGCGTGAAACGCCGCCGGAGTGCCGTCATGCTTGACGAAGTTCAGGTGGCCGGTGTCGGTGCCCAGCCAGGTGTAAACGATCTTCTCAAAAGGTTTGCCCGGGTCGTCGTGAGCGTATCCGGAGTACTGCCAGACCGCGCAGCAGACAAAGACGAACGCCAGCGCGACGGCCCCTACGCAAACCGCGCTCGCCGTGGTCTTTTGCAGCTTGCGGCCGAAAAAGAACATGATCGCCGCGCCAGCGGCGGGAAATAGCGGGATTAGCCAGATGTGATTAAGGAAGAACATAAATGCTGCTTCTAGCTTCTAGCTCCTGGCTTCTAGCCTTTGCTTCTGGTTTTTAGCTAGTGGCCAGAAGCTTAGGAGCCAGAAGCTGCTTTTCTCACCATTTCATCAAATCCACTTCGTCGATGTTTACCGTCTCTTTATTGCGGAAGAATGCGATCAGGATTCCCAGGCCGACTGCTGCTTCCGCGGCGGCGTCGGTGATTACGAAGATCGCGAAAATCTGTCCGTGTAAGCCCCATATGCGCGAGAACGCTACCAGATTCAGGTTCACGGCGTTCAGGATCAGTTCGATGGACATCAGAACGATGACTACGTTGCGGCGTGTGAGCACCCCGATCACCCCCAGTATGAAGAGGGCGGCCGCTACTACGAGATAGTGAATTGTTCCGATTGGAGCCATTGTTCAGCTTCTTGCTCCTGGCTGGTAGTTAGAACCCAGGGGCCGTAAAACCCAGTTATTGGTTTTGGTTCTCAGTTCTCAGTTAAATTCTTTTTTTCGCCATTACTACTGCTCCGATGATCGCAACCAGCAATAGTAAGGAGGCGATTTCAAAGGTGAACATGTAATTGCCGTAGAGCAAGACTGCTACTTGTTGAGTATTCGCCTGCTCGGGCATCAGTACTGCGCGGTCCGGAAACAGGGCCCTGCCTTTCACAAACACAAGGACGAACAAAGCACCGAGTGCCAGCGCTGCCGCGAGTCCCACCATCCATTGCTTGTTGAACTGTTCTTCTTTTTGCGCCTTTTCGATGTTGACCAGCATGATCACGAACAGGAACAGCACCATGATGCCGCCGGCATAAAGAATGATCTGGACTCCGGCAACAAACGGTGCGTAGAGCATGAGGTAAAGGGCGGCTTGTCCGAGCAACGAAACAATCAGGGCCAGCGCGGAGTGCACCGCATTCTTGCGGGTGATGACCAGCACGCCGCTCAGCACGGTGAGTGCCGACAGGAAATAGAAGAAGAATGTTGTGGCAACCGGAGCCATAATTTTCCCTACGCGAACACGATTCCTGCCACTGCGGTCAGGACCAGAACACCAATCCCCAACGGGAGCAGCACCTTCCAGCCTACTTTCATCAGTTGATCGAAGCGGTAGCGCGGGAATGTGCCGCGATACCAGATGTACATGTACATCGAAAGCGCTACTTTGGTGCTGAACCAGAAAATGTCCTGAATGCGGTCGCGCACCGGAGGAATGAAAAGAATCACGCCGATCAAGGCAAGGAGCGCGCCGAATCCGCCCAGGCCGATGGTCTGCACTTTGAAGAACGGGTGTTTCGGCATGCGGGCGGTGCTGTAAAAAGTAATTGCGGCGAGGAATAGAAAAGTAAGGCCGGGGATCAGCGCGAACACGAGATCCCAAGTGTCGCCGTCAAGCGCGTGGGGAAACGGACGCATCCATCCGCCCAGCCACAGTGTTACGGCAATCGAGGAGACCGCGATCATCGCCGAATACTCTGCAAGAAAGAAGAGCGACCAGCGGAAGCCACTGTATTCGGTGTGGAAGCCGGCCGTCAGTTCGGATTCGGCTTCGGGCAGATCGAAAGGCGCGCGATTGGTCTCCGCCACCATGGCGATCGCGAAGATGACGAACGCAACGAATCCCAGAGGAAAAAACTTAAAGACGAACCACACGTGCTGGGCCTGCTGGGCCTGCACGATACCGATCATGCTCAGCGTGCCGGTGCCTTCGGTATTGAGGCTGGTCATCAGGACCGCGGAAATTACCGCCAGGCCCATCGCGATTTCGTAGGACACCATTTGAGCGCTGGAACGCAACGCGCCCATTAACGGGTAGTGGGAATTGGAAGCCCATCCTGCCATGACCACGCCCAGCACGCTCAGGGACGAAACGCCGAGCATGAAGAGGACGCCGATATTCATATCGGTGACTGCATGGGCGGGGCCGAACGGCACAACAATAAAGACGGTAAACGCTGTGATCACGACCAGCAGCGGCGCCGCCCAGAAAACCCAGGGATCGGCAGCGGCCGGCATGATGTCTTCCTTGATCAGGAGCTTGAGCGCATCGGCGATGGGCTGTAGCAGACCGTGCGGGCCGACTCGCATGGGGCCGAGACGGACCTGCATGTGCGCCAGAATTTTCCGCTCCAGCCAGTTCATCGCAATCACAGCGACCGAGAGTCCGAGAAAGATCAGAACGATATAGACAAACGCCCAGAAAATATTGCCGGCGGAACCCGGGGTCGTGTCGCTCTTGAGATACGAGGTGATGTAATCGAGCATTTAGCGATCCACCTCGCCGAGAACGATGTCCAGGGTGCCGATGACCGCGACAACGTCGGCGACCAGCGCGCCGCGGACCATCATATCCAGAGCCTGGAGATTTACGAAGGAAGGCGGACGCACCCGCACGCGGTAGGGCTGGGTTGAGCCATCGCTGACGATGAAATATCCCAGCTCGCCTTTGGGGGCTTCGATCGAATGATAGATTTCGCCGACTGGCGGCTTCATGACTTTTGCGACTTTGGCCATGATGGGACCGTCGGGAATCTTACCAACGGCCTGCTCGATAATACGCAGGGATTGCCGCATCTCCTGCATGCGTACGAGATACCGGTCGTAGGTGTCGCCGTTCTGTCCGATGGGAATGTCGAAATCGAAATCGGAGTAGGCAGCGTAGGGTTGAGCCTTGCGCAGGTCCCACTTTACGCCGCTGGCCCGTAGTACCGGTCCCGTGACTCCCAGCGCGATGCATTCTTTGGCTGAAATCTTGCCGACATCTTTCGTGCGCTCGACCCAGATACGGTTGGTGGTGAGGAGTTCCTCGTACTCGCCAATCTTGGGGGCAACAAACTTCAGAAACTTCTCCACCTCACGCTCGAAGCCTTCGTAAGTTTCGTACGAACAGCCACCAATGCGGAAGGCGTGCGTGGTCAGACGGGCACCGCAATATTTCTCGAAAATCTTGAGAATTTCTTCGCGGTCGCGAAAAGTGTAGAAGAGGGGCGTGATTGCGCCGATATCGAGAGCATGGGTGCCCAGCCACAACATGTGACTGGCCAGGCGATTCAGTTCGGTGAGGATCACACGAATGTATTGGGCGCGGCGCGGGGCTTCAACGTTCAGGAGCTTTTCTACCGCTTCGCAGTAACCCAGCCCGTTCGAGACCGCAGCGACGTAGTCCATGCGATCCACGTAGGGATTGAACATGGTGTAGGTGCGGTGCTCGGCAATTTTTTCTACCCCGCGATGGAGGTAGCCGATTACGCACTCAGTGCCCAGAACTTTTTCGCCGTCGAGCTTGAGGATGACGCGCAACACGCCGTGCGTCGCGGGGTGCTGCGGACCCATGTTAATGATGAGCTCATTGGAATCGAGAAATGTCTTGTCGTGGTGTTCGAGTTCGAGGTGGGAAGTCCGATCGGGAGTTCCGAGAACGGTGCGCTCGGTCATTGTCCACTCTCGATCCCCAGGTTGATCTGAACCCATTCCTGGTCTTGTTGAATGATGCCGTAGTCTTTGCGCAGCGGGTGCCCCTTCCAGCCGTCCGGAAGGAGGATGCGTTTCAGGTCGGGATGTCCCGCAAAGACGATCCCGAACATATCGAAGACTTCGCGCTCCAGCCAGTTGGTCGCGGGCCAGAGGGGAACGGAACTCGGAACCGATTCTCCGTCGGCGTATTTGGCCGTCACCCGGATGCGTTCATTGTGGGTGAAGGAATAGAGAATCCAGACTACATCGAATTGCTTGTCCCGGGCGGGATAGTGGGCGGCGGTGAGATCGACGCAATAATCGAACTGCTCCTGATCGCGTAGCACCTGCAACAGCTCTGGAATCAGTGAAGAATCGACGACGAGGTATTGCTGGCCGAGGTAGGTGTTGGCCTCGTGAATGCCCGAACCGTGTTGTCCTCTGAGCCGGGAAATCATGGGGGAATCCCAGGGAACAGGCACCGGACCGGTTGGCTTGGCGGGGGCGGCGTGTTCGGCCGCCTTGGCAGGCGTTACGGGTTTCTCCGGAGACGGCTGGACGCTGCCGGGAATGGATTCCCCAGCCTCCTGCTTGGGCTCGCCGCTTCGTGGCGACGGGGGAATTTTTGTGTCCTCAGGCATAGCTACGGAAGGTACGAACCTCCGGCGCCGCAGGTGTTTACAAAGAACGATAACTTTTAGCAGCTTGCCAAGAGAGTGTCAATCACGGAGGTGAAGAGGTAGGCGTCTAATTCTTCAACCACGAAGGACACGAAGGTTCACGAAGGAAAACTTTCAGTATCCTCGCATGTCTTTCAGTCCTTTGGTCGACTTCTTTGGTCCACCTGATAGCTCTCGATTAATTCGCGGATTCGTAGAGCGTCGGCTTTTCGGTGGCCATGGCTGGTGATGGGGGCGGTTCCTCCGGAGGAATCGATGCGGATGTTGGACCAGATCACTCCCGTCGAAATCTGCACCGATGCGACTTTACCCAGGGCGATGCTTTCTTCGGTGGTGCCGAAAAGCCGGGACTTCACTCGGCTCACGTGCTGCGGAGTGACGATGATGCGTACCGGGAAAAAGAGATTGCCCTTGGTCCAGCGGCTGGCAGTGAAGGTTTCGGAAGTAGGTAGATTCGGCATTGGAGGTTTCAGGTGTGGGCGTGAGCGTCCACATTCTTAGGTGATTACACCCATTCCAGGGCACCTTTTTTCCAGATCCAGATGTAGCCTACGACCAGAATCACCAGAAAGATCAGCATCTCGATCAAGCCGAAAACACCCAGCGCCTTGAACTGGACCGCCCAGGGAAACAAGAAGATCGTCTCGACGTCGAAGACCACGAACAGGATAGCGACGATGTAGTAGCGAACGGTATAGCGTCCGCGGGAACTGTCGATGGGATCGATGCCGCACTCGTACGGCATCAGTTTGGTTTTGCTGGGATTATCGGGACGCACCAATTTGGCTGCCAGCAGGGTGATGGGAATCAGGATGCCTACAAATGCGATGAAGATGAATATGGGAACGTAATTTTGCGGCATGGCACTCCCCGTCACGCGTTGCCTGCTCGGACGCAGCAATACTACCGCTGACTACGCCTGGCTTCAAGCGAACTTAGAGTGGAGGGCTAGCTTGAAAGTTCCGTTTTAAACGTTGTCATCCTGAGGAAGCGGGGCTTTCGCAATGCGAACGCTCCCCACGAAGGACCTGTGTATTGCATGACAATGGCAGCGTCCGAGGTTTCTCGGGGGCGTGGACGGACGCCGGAGGAATCCATAGTCCTTCACTTCCTTTCGTCCGCTTCGCGGGACGAAAACTGCGTTCGGGATGACAAGCGCTTCTATGGATTCGATGATCACCACACCGGAAACTTGTTCCGGTTGCCTCACTACCCAATTCAATTCGGTAGATGGGTGGCGGTTGCTAGCTGACTCAGCCGCCACCCGGAACAACTCGGCCGACTTATTTATAGGTTGCGGTTGTGCTGGAAAGATTATCGCGGTGGGCGGATGAGTCGACGATCGATTCGAATGCCGCACTGTTCATCGGATTCGCCTTGCTTAGATTCATCAGCGCGCCGGTCAATTTGTCCAGACCTTCGGCGTTGGGCAGGATGACGTCGATCCAGAACGTGCCCGGCGCTTCGGTGTGGATGACTTCGGTGTCGATTTCGTACTCGACGATCGAACCATCGGCCAGCAACTTCTCCAATACGGGCACAATATAGCTCTTGCTGAGCGTTTCGAGCGCATTCTGCGGCGCATCGGCCTTGAGTTTGTACATGCCGACGCGGGTGTAGGCATCTTTATATGTACCCGGCTTCCAGTTGTAATATCGCGAGAAGTAGATACCATCGGCGTGCTTGGTGGCGCTGGACATTACGGGGGCCGTGGTCGTGCCTGACTTGTAGAACTTGTCGAGAGTGTTGAGAAGCGCTCCCAGCGACGTGGTGGACCACCAACTGTCGTGCGTCATTCCGTCGGCGGTGTGCACCAGCGTCGAGTCGTTGCCGAAAGCGACGACCGACCCATCCGACAATCCTTTTTCCAGGATCTTTTGCTCGGTGGCATAGACCTTTTCCATGTCTGCCCATTGCGCACGAGGAATGCTCCAATTGGCGACGTAGCTGTACATCGGCGGTTTTTCTTTGGGTTCATCTTGAGCGCAAGCCGGGGCGGCCGAGGCGGCCACCATGGCAAACGTACACACCACTGCGAACATCCCACACAGCTTTCTATTCATTTTCTTCCTCCCCAACGAGTCACCGGCATTTCGCGAGAGAATGCTGGTGCTACGCGACCCCAACGTGCGAGCGAAACCTACACTCGCAGGTTGTCAATGTCAACGAAATAGGGCTGCCGGGCTGCGCTCCCCCGGACGAATGTGGGCGCGAGAGCCCACCTCCGTTGAAAAGTTTTGACAGGAGCGACGCTATCGGTTATCTTCGTTGGCGATGAGTTCATTGATCCATTTCCACCATCGCCATCACGCGCATAGCGCGTTCGGCGGGGGTGTGCTGAGATAGGTTCGAGCTCAATCACCAGGTTTTGGCCCGCTGACGCGATTCGCGACAGCGGGCTTTTTATTTCTACGCGCAAATTTGGAGAGGACATGTCTGGACACTCGAACAATCACGAAATCGATTTCGACAAGATGCAAGGGCTGCTGCCCGCCATCGTGCAGGATGCGGCTGGCGGCGAGGTGCTGATGCTGGGCTTCATGAATCGTGAAGCCTTTGAACAGACGCTGCAAACCGGGTACGTCACATTCTTCAGCCGTACCCGCAATCAGCTTTGGACCAAGGGCGAGACTTCCGGCAACCGTCTCGAAGTGGTTTCGGCTTCGACCGACTGTGATCGTGACACTGTGCTGCTGCAGGTGCGGGTGCAGGGTAAGGGCGTGGTTTGCCACAACGGAACGCGTTCGTGCTTCACCGAGAAACTGTCCGTGAGCGAGGAAGCGCCGCAGACCGAAGGGTCGTTGTCATGAAGCTGCGAATTGGTATTCCTAAAGGAAGTCTGCAGGAAGCTACGCTCCATTTGTTTGCGCGGGCAGGCCTGAATGTTTACACCAATGGCCGGTCGTACTCGGCGAGCACCGCTGATCCGGATGTCGAGTGCATGCTGATCCGGGCGCAGGAAATGGCGCGGTACGTAGAGCACGGCGTACTCGACGCCGGCCTGACCGGACTCGATTGGGTAATGGAGAGTGGGCTTGAAGTTGTGACCGTCGCCGACCTGGTCTATGCCAAACAGAGTCGCGGTAAGGTACGTTGGGTTCTGGCGGTGCCTGAGTCTTCCAGCTACCAGCGCGCGGAAGATCTTGCCGGCTGCATCGTCGCCACCGAACTGGTGAGCGTCACGCGGAATTATTTCGGCAAGAAAGGCGTGAACGTGCGCGTGGAGTTTTCCTGGGGCGCAACAGAAGTGAAACCTCCCACGCTGGCGGATGCGATTGTTGAAGTCACCGAAACTGGCAGTTCGCTGCGCGCCAATCATCTCCGCATTATTGATACGCTGCTTGAATCCAATACACAGATCATCGCCAACACTTCCGCGTGGCAGGATGCCGGCAAGCGCCGCAAGATTGAAAATCTCGCGGTGATGTTGCGGGGCGCGATGGAGGCCCAGGGACGCGTCGGCCTGATGCTGAATGTGCGCAAGTCGGACCTGGCGGCGGTGCTTGGCGTACTGCCGGCGCTCCAGAAGCCTACCGTGGCCACGCTCAGCGATGATGCGTGGGTCGCGGTGAACACCATCATTGAAGAGTCGACGGCCTGGGAAGTGATTCCGCGACTGAAGGCGGCGAATGCCGAGGGCATTGTGGAATATCCGCTGAACAAGGTGGTCATGTAATGCGGATTCTCGAAGGCCGAGCAGCCGAGAGTTACGTGCGAAAAGTGGAACAGCGGGGACAAAAGCTGGATGCGCTGGAGCCGCGCGTGCGCCACATTATCCAAAGCGTGCGGCGGGACGGCGACGGGGCTTTGCTGCGATATGCCGAGCGCTGGGATGGCCTGAGCAACGGAGACAGATTGCGAGTTTCGAAAGATGAAATGCAGGCCGCGTTGAAATCTTCGTCGCCGGAACTACGCGACGCGCTCGAAACCGCTGCCGATAACATACGTACTTTTTGCGAGTGGCAGAAACCTCGCGAGTGGGAAAGAGCGCGGCAGGGGCGCAAGCTGGGTCAACTGGTGCGTCCATTGAGTTCGGTTGGCTGTTACGTGCCGGGGGGACGCTATCCTCTGCCCTCAACGTTGCTGATGACGGTGATTCCGGCACAGGTGGCCGGAGTGAAAGATATACGCGTGGTCTCGCCGCGCCCGGCGCAGGCCACTCTGGCGGCGGCCGCGCTGTTGGGAGTGACCGAGTTTTATCGCATTGGGGGCGCGCAGGCGATTGCGGCACTGGCGTACGGCACGAAGAGCGTTCCGCGTGTAAACAAGATTGTTGGCCCGGGAAATTGGTTTGTTACTACGGCCAAGAAACTGGTGGCGTTCGATTGCGCGATTGATTTCCTGGCGGGTCCGACCGAAGGCCTGATTCTTTGTGACGACGGCGAGCCTTCGTTTATCGCATCTGATTTGGTGGCACAGGCCGAGCATGATCCGGAAGCTTTGGTGATTCTGATCACGCAATCGCGAAAGCTTGCTGGATCAGTTGCGAAGTCGGTAGCTGAACTGGCTCGCGACAATCCGATTGCCCAGCAGTCTTTGCGAAACCATGGAGCAATCCTGCTCTCGAAGTCCCCAACCCAGGGGACGGGCTGGACAAATCTGATTGCGCCGGAACATCTGACGACAACGCGCGGGAAGCTTCCCGGAATCGTGAGTGCGGGTTCGATTTTCATCGGGGACTATTCGGCACAGGCCGCAGGGGATTATGGATCGGGGCCGAATCATGTGCTGCCAACCGGTGGTGTCGCGCGCTTCCGCGGCGGGTTGAGCGTGGTTGATTTCGTGAAGATCATAACGGTGCAGGAAATTTCCCGCACCGGCCTGCAAAAGATTGCGCCTTCGATTCTGGGTCTGGCCGAGGCCGAAGGGCTGAAGGCTCACGCTCGCTCCATCGAATTGAGGTGCGGCCATGCTTGAGGCGCGTGAGGCAGTTCGCAAATTGAAGCAGTACCAGCCGCCGCTGGGCGACCGCTCCGGGCTGCGTCTCGATTTCAACGAGAACACGGGCGGGTGTTCGCCGCGAGTGCTGGAACGTCTACGACAGATACAACCCGAGCAACTGGCTTGCTATCCGGAACGCGAACCGGTGGAGCGGGAGGTGGCGGCATTTCTGGGATTGCATCCGGAACAATTACTTTTGACAAACGGCGTGGACGAGGCCATTCAACTGGTATGTCAAGCGTATCTGGAGCCGGAGGACGATGCGCTGATTGTAGTGCCGACATTCGCCATGTACCAGATCTGTATGGCTGCAACGGGAGCAAGGGTCATTTCGATTCCAGCGGATGAGGACTTCAGCTTTCCGACCTCCAAAGTGATGGCCTGCACGACGTCGCCGAAGACACGGCTGATTGCCATTGCGAATCCGAACAATCCGACGGGGGCGGTGGCGTCCGCGGAAGACTTGCTGTTGATTGCCCGGAGCGCGCCCCAGGCGGCTGTTCTGGTGGATGAAGCTTATTTCGAGTTTTACGGCGAGTCGCTCCTGGAATACGCCGGTCAGGTGCAAAACCTTTTTATTGCGCGAACATTTTCCAAGGCGTACGGAATGGCGAGCCTGCGTGTGGGAGTGCTGGCGGGTGCGGCGGAACAGATTCAGAGTCTGCGACGGGCGTGCTCGCCTTACAACGTGAACGGCGTGGCGCTGGCCTGCCTGCCGGCGGCCCTGGCCGATCAGGAGTACGTTCGGAGATATGTCGGCGAAGTGAAATGGAGCCGAAACTGTTTGGAGGAGGAATTTCGAACCTTGGGAATTCCCTTCTGGCCGAGCCAGGCGAACTTTGTATTGGGACGGATCGGTCCCCGCCATGCTGAGTTTGTTCGCGGCATGCGAGCGCGTGGAATTCTGGTGCGCGACCGGTCGTCGGATTACGGTTGTGACGGCTGCGTTCGCATCACAGCCGGGTGGAAGGAACACACCGGACGTGCGCTGACAGCACTCCATGAAACTCTGAAAGAGATTGGGTGGAATGCGGAAAGGAACACGGCATGAGGCGGGCACGCATCGAGCGCAAGACGCAGGAAACCGCGATCCTGGCAGTGCTCAACATCGACGGCCGGGGGCAGTACAAGGTGTCGACCGGCATCCGGTTCTTTGATCACATGCTGGAATTGTTTACTCGCCACGGCGGATTCGATCTTGAACTGAAGGCGCAGGGCGATCTCGATGTGGACCAGCATCACACGGTCGAAGATGTGGGCATCGTCCTGGGAGAGGCGTTTTATAAGGCGCTAGGATCGAAGCGCGGAGTTTTGCGCGCCGGATATTTTGTGATGCCGATGGACGAGACTTTGGGACTGGCGGCGGTCGACTTTGGCGGGCGGTCGGCGAGCGTGGTGGATACGAAGGTTCGTCAGCGGCTGGTCGGCGATCTGCAGGCTGAACTCGTCTACGACTTCTTCGAAGCCTTCGCCCGGGGAGCGCGTGCCAATGTTCATGCGCGGGTGCTGTACGGGCGCTCGAACCATCACAAGATTGAATCCTTGTTCAAGGCTTTCGCGCGGGCATTGCGTGCGGCCTGCTGGCGCGACCGGCAGATGGCCCGATTGCTGCCCAGCACAAAGGGGTTGCTGTGATCGCCATTGTTGACTATCAGGCGGGAAATCTTGCATCGGTAAAAAAGGCGTTTGACCATCTCGGCGTCGAGGCAGAGATCACTTCCGATCCCGCGTCGATTGCGCGTGCCGGTAAGGTCGTACTGCCCGGTGTTGGGAATTTTGAAGCCACGACCGCGCTATCAGGCGCTTTACAGGAAGCGGTCGTGAACGCGATTGACCGGCAAGTTCCTCTGCTCGGAATCTGCCTGGGGATGCAGTGGATGTTTGAATCCAGCCGGGAAGCGCCGCAGCTTCGCGGCCTTGGGTTGTTCACCGGCGAGTGCGAGAAGTTCCCTGCTTCGGTGAAATCGCCGCACGTGGGATGGAACCAGTTGCAGATGGATGGCGCTTCGCGCTTGCTGCGTGGACTTCCCCAGGATTCTTTCGTGTATTTCACGCACTCCTACCGGGCGCCGTTGGTCGAAGCCACTGTGGGCAAGTGCGAGTATGGCGGATCGTTCTCGGCCGTAGTGGAACGCGGAGAGCTCTTTGGAGTTCAGTTTCATCCTGAGAAGTCGGGATCGGCAGGGCTTCATCTTCTGCGCAATTTTTGTGAACTGTGACTTTTCATAACTTATGGACCTGAATCGCAAATGCTGACCAAGCGCATCATCGCCTGCCTGGACGTGGATGCCGGGCGCGTCGTGAAAGGCGTCAAGTTCTCCGATTTGCGCGACGCCGGAGATCCCGCGGAGTTGGCTTTGACCCATGGCCGCGCGGGAGCAGACGAAGTTGTGCTGCTGGATATTTCCGCGACTTACGAGAATCGCTCTACCCTACTCGAGGTGGTGCGTCGGACGGCGCGGCAGTTGTTCATTCCCTTCACCGTCGGCGGAGGGATCCGTTCGCTGGACGATGCAGCGGCTGTGTTCGATGCCGGAGCGGACAAAGTTGGAGTCAACTCCGCGGCTCTGGCTGATCCTGCGTTGATCGGCCGGATTGCGCATCGTTACGGTTCTCAGGCGGTGATTGTCGCAATTGATGCTTTGCGCGTCGGCAACGGCAATGGCGATACACAGTCTTTTGGAGTGAAGGCAACGGGAGGCCGGCATATTACCGGTCGCGATGCGGTGGCATGGGCCTGCGAGGCGGAACAATGCGGAGCGGGCGAGATTTTGCTCACCTCGATTGACCGCGATGGCATGCGCGACGGATTTGATTGCGAACTGACTCGAGCGGTCGTCAGCGCGGTCAACATTCCTGTGATTGCTTCCGGAGGCGCGGGCTCGGCAGAGCATTTTGTCGAAGTCTTTCGCGAGGGGCGGGCGGACGCGGCTTTGGCAGCGTCAATATTTCATCTAGGCATCACACCGATCGGCGAACTTAAGCAGGAGTTGCAGGCTGCCGGAATTCCCATGAGGTGGCCATGCTGATTCCTTCGATTGATTTGATGGGCGGCAAGATTGTCCAACTGGTACAGGGCGAGAAGAAAGCTTTGGAGTTTGACGACTTCGAACCCTGGCTGGAACGCTTTGCGAAGTATCCACTGGTCCAGATTATTGATCTCGACGCTGCCATCGGTCAGGGGGACAACCGCGCTTTGGTGCGATCGCTTTTCAAGCGATTGCCTTGCCAGATGGGCGGCGGCATTCGGACTGCCGAGCGAGCCCGGGAAATACTGGCCGAGGGAGCTCTGCGCGTGATCATCGGCTCCTCGCTAATTAAGGATGGAAGTATTCAGAGCGCATTCGCCGAGGAACTTGCCGGACAAGTGGGGACGGATAAGCTGATCTTCGCCGTGGATTCCAAGGGCGGTAAAGTCGCGGTTCGGGGATGGCGTCAGATCACGGAAATCTCCGCTGCGGAGATGATGCGCACTCTCGAGACCTGGTGCGACGGATTTCTCTATACGCACATTGATACCGAAGGGCTGCTGCTGGGAATGCCGCTGGATGTGGTTGCTGAACTGCGTAGCGTGACGGCGAAGAGGTTGATTGTGGCAGGCGGCATTCGGACACAGGAAGAGGTCGATCGTCTGGATGCGATGGGTGTCGATGCCGTGGTTGGCATGGCGATTTATCTTGAATTGCTGAAAGTGTGATCGAACATGCTCAACTTCGGGCGTCATCCTGAGCTTGCGAAGGATATGGCGTGGAGCGGATACGGCCCGTGCCAGCAATCGTGAAGATGCGCGCCAGGTCCTTCGGGACTAAAGTCTTTAGCATGACCTCCGATCTTTTGAGGAAGGCTTTTGAGACCCGAGCTTTGAACCTCATCCCTAAATGTAGCGGTCAAATGCCTTCGGCTTTCTCCTCTTGTTTATAATCACAGTTCACCATTCGCGACAAAAGCCCGTTCATCCGTTCGACAAGGAACCCTTTGGCACTCGACGAGAAAATTTACGAACTGCGGCGGGAGAAGCTGAAAGAGATTGAAGCGCTGGGGCAGCAGGTCTATCCCCGCAGGTATGAATTTACCCACAGCATTCCGCAGATTCTCGCGGAGTACACGGAGAAAACGGCCGAGCAACTGGAAACTCCGCGAGTCAATGTGCGCGTGGTCGGGCGCATCATGGCGATCCGGTTGATGGGCAAAGCCGGGTTCGCACACCTTCAGCAGGATGGACGGCGGCTACAGATCTACGTCAAGAAAGATGCGGTTGGCGAAAAGGGTTTTGAGCTGTACAAACTGCTCGATCTTGGGGATCACATTGGGGCCAGCGGGTATCTCTTTCGCACGCGTACCGGGGAACTGTCAGTCCATGTGGAAGAGATCACATTTCTTTCCAAGGACCTGTTACCGCTACCGGAGAAGTGGCATGGGCTGACCGACGTTGAGCTTCGTTACCGGCAACGCTATGTCGATCTGGTGATGAATCCGGAAGTGCGCGAGGTGTTCATCAAACGCAGCAAGCTGGTGCAATCGCTGCGCCGCTTTATGGACGGCCAGGGATTTGTGGAAGTGGAAACGCCAATGATGCAACCCATCGCGGGTGGCGCGGTGGCGCGTCCGTTTGTGACACATCACAACACGCTCGACATGGACCTGTTTTTACGGATCGCGCCGGAGTTGTATCTGAAGCGGCTTACGGTGGGCGGATTTGACCGGGTGTATGAAATCAATCGCAACTTCCGTAATGAAGGATTGGGATGGCGGTGGAATCCCGAGTTCACCATGCTTGAGTTCTACCAGGCCTACACCGATTATCGCGGTGTGATGGATCTGACGCAGCAAATGATTGAACAGGCCGCGAAAGACGTCAATGGCGGGACCAAAGCGAAGTGGGGCGAAGATGAGATCGACTGGGCCGGGTCGAACTGGCGGCGGATGACGATGCGGGAAGCCATCATTCAGTACTGGCCGGAGGCGGCGGGGGCGAAGCCGGAGATGTCGGATTTCGCGTCAGCTGATGGAGTGCAGAACCTGGTGAAGCGATTCAACTCGGCACATGCGCATGTGGCTTACGATCCCAAGCAGCCGCCGGGAAAGACGATTGCCGCGCTGTTCGAGGCTGCGGCCGAAGAGCATCTGATTCAGCCGACGATTATTTACGAGTTCCCTACTGCGGTTTCTCCCCTGTCGAAGCAAAAAGCAGATGAACCGGACTGGACTGAGCGCTGGGAGATCTACGCCGGGAAAATGGAAATTGCCAACGGCTTCAGTGAATTGAACGATCCTGAAGACCAACGCCGGCGCTTTGAACAGCAATTGCAGGAACGCGAGCGTGGCGATGACGAGGCCCATCAGATGGATGAGGACTACATTCGGGCACTTTCGTACGGCATGCCGCCTGCAGGGGGTGTGGGTGTGGGCGTGGACCGGTTGGCAATGTTATTGACGGACTCGCATACCATCCGGGACGTGATTCTGTTTCCGCTGCTCAGGCCGGAAAAAGCCTCGACCACGGAGGACACAGAGAGTACAGAGGGTTAGGTTTACTCGTTCGTTTTGACTCGGTTCGGTTCGGTTGATGAGTCAAGCCCCACTTCTCGCAAAAGACGCGAGAAATGGGGACCCTCGTTAGAAATGTTGTGCCCTCAGATGTACTGCTAGCCAATTTGTGATCGGGAACGTCTAACCTGCGGAGGGCTCACCCTATTATGAGATCAATCTTCTTCTGCCTAGTTCTTTCTCTGTCTCTTCAGGCCTTCGGGCAAGCTCCGAAGACGCCGCCGACACTCAAGAGCATTTTGCTGGAACAACTCAAGACCACGCACAATCAGAAAGAATGGTTTGTGCCTGCGAACACGGCGGTGGAAGGGCTTACGCCGGAGCAGGCCAGTTGGCGGGACGGCAAAGGAAACCACTCCATCGGACAGCTCGCCAATCACCTGGTGTTCTGGAATCAGGAGGAGCTGACGAAATTTAAGGGGGAAACTCCGGCCAAGTTCAGCGGAAACAACGACGAAACTTTTAACAACTTCGACACCAAGAAGTGGAATGCTACCGTGCAACAGCTCGATCAGGTGCTCACAGATTGGGAGAAAGCTGTCGAAGCTGCGGATGACAAGAAACTGGAGTCCTGGTATTCGATCATCGCGCATATCGGGACCCACAATGCGTATCACATAGGGCAAATCATCTACATCCGGAAGCTGCAAGGCTCGTGGGATCCCGAGAAGGGTGTCAAATAGATTCGGTTGAGTTTCTGGTGTTACGAACATGATCGTGGTGACGGCTCCCCACCCTGTCCGCAAAGTGCGCGACGAGGGTGGGGCACCCTGTTTTTTCTTCGTTGAGGTTGGATGGAATGTGCAGGAATATCAAAACGCTTTTTAACTTTGAGCCACCCGTTACTGACGACGAGGTTCATGCCGCTTCGCTTCAGTTCGTAAGGAAGATCACGGGATTCAACAAGCCTTCGAAGGCCAACGAAGAGGCGTTCCTGGGGGCAATTGAGGAGATCGCCGGGATCTCCAAGCGCCTTCTGCGTTCGCTGGAGACGAATGCGCCGCCTAAAAATCGCGAGGAAGAAGCTGCGCGGGCGAAAGCCCGCGCTGCGGAACGATTTGGGGCTTGAATCTATTGTCTCCGGCCCGAATCTGACAATGTACTAGGAATGGTGCAGTCTGCGGCCTAGACTCTTTCCAGTTCGGGCCAATTAACGGGCAGCGCTATCGTAGCGTCCCCTCTGCCTCCGGATGCTGGGTCGGTAGCGCTTTGCTTTTTCCTGCGAGTTCCCTACCTGTTGGCAGTCTGCATTCGTTCCGCCCATTTCCATGCCGTGGAAACGATTTCGTCGAGCGGGCGCGTCGCCTTCCAATTCAGAAGTTTTTCGGCGCGGCTCGGGTCGGCTACCAGTTCCGCCGGATCTCCCGGACGCGGCGGCGCCATGCGGCTGGGGACCTCGCGTCCCGTCACGCGCTTTATTGCGGAAAGAATCTCGCGCACAGAAACACCCCGGCCGGTTCCAAGGTTGACGGCCTGCGAAGTTCCTCCCGCCAGATATTCGAGCGCCGACACGTGGGCCTCGGCCAGGTCGCTGACGTGAATGTAGTCGCGTACGCAGGTGCCATCGGGAGTCGGGTAAGTGTCGCCGAATATGTCGAGTGCCGGGCGCTGTCCGCGAATCGCTTCGAAGGCCGACGGGATCAGGTGAGTCTCTGGGGAATGCATTTCGCCGATGGTTCCGGATTCGTCGGCTCCGGCGGCATTGAAGTACCGAAGATTCATGTAGCCCAAGCCGTACGCCGGACCGTAGGCCTCGAGAGCCTGCTCGAAAATCAGTTTCGTAACGCCGTAAGGATTTACTGGGACACGGGGAAAGGTCTCGTTCATCGGGACTTTCGCCGGTATGCCGTAAACGGCGCAACTGGAAGAGAAAATAAATTTGCGCACTTTGGAGTCGAGCACCGCATTCAGAAGAGAAATCCCGTCGAGCACGTTGTTCTGAAAATACTTCCTGGGATTCACTACCGATTCGCCGACGAAGGCATGGGCGGCAAAGTGCATGACGGCATCTACTCGGCGCAGGACCGTGGCGAGTTTCGCCGAGTCAGCAATGTCTCCCACGATCAGTTCGAAGCCCTGGGCGAGTTCGGCGTGGCCCATACCGAGATTGTCATAGATGATGGCTTCGTACCCGCGTCGCTTCAGCGCGAGGGCGGCGTGGCTACCGATGTATCCTGCTCCTCCAACTACTAGAACGGCCAATTTTGCTCTCCCTTGAAGCAGAATATTCTCAAATCAGTCTTAACTTCATCACTCAAAGTCTTGGGCAGACTAGCAGGAAGCGGCATCCCCATTGATCTCAACGCTTTGATTTGCCGGGCCCAACTCTCTCGCTGGGCTCGACCGCCTTGTCTGGCGGAAAGTTAGTGGACAGGTAATCGATGACGGCGCTGCGGTCGTTGGGATCCACCACAGCTCCCCACTTGATCATCTTGTCCACTTCTTTCAACCAGGCTTTGTTATTCAAGCGTTGCTGAATGATGATGTGTGAATCGTGACACTCGGTACAGGCGGTGTGCACCTTGGCCTGAATTGGCCCGGCGGGCAACTCGGGAGACTGTGCCAGCGACGACATCGGAGCGATCAGCCCCGCAAATACAATCGCCCGCGCGAAATGGTTGAACCCGTCATGCGGCGACATGGATTTTCACCCGATCGATGGCATTATAGAGATACCCGCTGGGATTCCAGGCGGCGGCTTCAGGCTGCGAGCGTCCCTGATCATCGGCCGCACGTGACATGATGACGTACGCGCCCGTTTTTGGGGCCGTCCAGGCGAAATCCCACAGGCGCCACGCGTAACGGGATTGCTGGCTGCCAAGCCGGGCTGCGCGCCACGTCGCTCCACCATCAGTTGAGATATCTACCCGCGTGACGGCGCCTTCACCCGCCCACGCGGCCCCGTGAATCCTTAAACCAGACTTTACCCGGGAACCATCCACTGGCCCTGCGATGACGGACTTTACGCCCAGTGCAGTGATGGGATGAGTGTCATCCGGATTCACTTCGCCGCCGGGAGAGATTCGTTGATTGGGCATCCGATAGGCCGGCTTCATGAAGTTGCCTTCGAATTCCTGGCTGAGAACCTTGATCTCTGTGAGCCACTTGCAGGAAGCGGCTCCGATCCATCCCGGCGCCAGGGCGCGCGCCGGAAATCCGTGATGGCGAGCGAGTGGGGAGCCGTTCATGTGAGTGGCGATCAGAGTATCCGGATCTACGGCTTTCTCGATCGGGATGCTGCGAATAAACGGCGGAACCTTGCCGGGAACTTCATCAAGGCCCCGAAACATCACATGCCTGCCAGTCGTTTTTACTCCTGCCCGCTGCAAGAGATCGCGCAGGCGCGGGCCGGTGAATCGCGCCGTACCCACCGCTCCGCGTTGCCACTGCACGCCCGGAACCTTGGGTTGTTGAAAACCGCGCCCGTTGCCGGCGCACTCCAGTGTGTTCGTGACCGTATGCGGTTCCGATTTCGCCAGGTCGGACAGGCTTAGGCTGAGCGGAGATTCCACTTCCCCGCTAATACTCACCTTCCAATCGCCCGCATCCAGTGTGCTGGGCTCATGCATATGGTTACGAACGAAGAAATGCGGGACGGGAGTGATCCATGAATCAAAGAATTCCGGAGGCATCTCGAGGTCGATAAAACGTGCAGAGCGCACGATCATTCCGGCCTTACCCGAAATCTCGGTCCCGAGACTCGCGCCCCAGCCAAAGGCCGGTAGCATCGCGACTGCCGCTCCGCCGGAGACTGCCGCTAGAAAATCGCGCCGTGAAATCATTTTCAATATAGTCCGATACAAAGCCAGACCGCCGGCGGGCACAAGAGCCATCCGACGGTCTGATTGTAGAACATCTCCGCTGCTCATTTTCAGAACGAATAAATCAAATCGAACTGCATACGCTTCAGATACGGCTCCTGTTCTCCGGCCTTGGTTCCGGTGGCCAGGGCGGCATGCTGCAGATTGCTGTTCAGGGTGCGACCGTACCAGAAGGTGTAGCTGGCGATGGTATTGGTCCGTAGCTTCCACAGAGCGTACCAGCGGTTCTGCAGAACGTTGGTGGGAGCGCGCTGATCGCTTTCAGCGAAAGAGGCGACAGCCGCGTCCTGCTCTTCGCGCAGCCAGGCGTAGCCAACCTGGAAGTCATTCTTGTTTTTGGTTTGACCCAGGTTGACGTCGGCAAGGTAGGTGTGAGACTGCTTGCCCAAGCTGGTCAGGACGTCGCCTGTCGGATTGAGCGGATGATCCTTCGCGTCGAGATTGTTCTCGTACTCGAGCAACAGGTTGACGGGCAGGCGATCCCAACCCGTCTTGATCTGGTTGTTCAGGATGAAGTCGGCATACAGGAACTGAGAATAAAAATGGGGCTTGCCACCGGGATCGTTGTAGGTAGCGTTGGTCATCCCATTGCCGGCGAAGATGCAGGGCGGACCAGTGGGAAGGCCTGAGCCTTTGCCGCAACCCGGTCCCTCCCCTGGAACCGGCAAACCACCCGTCGTGGTGGTCGCCTGAACAGAGAAAGCGCTGGCTTGCAGGATGGAATCTGGATTGTTCCACTTGATGGCCATGAAGGTCGGCGCCGTGGTCAGCCGGCCCAGTTGAAACTTCGCCGATACTTGTCCGCCCAGCGAGTACGAGTCGGTTCCTGCCGAGGCTTCGTTGAACAGCAACTGCATGAAATCGACGCTGAAATTCTTCACCACCGGCGTACTCAGGTCCCAGGAAAGTTTTTCGTTGAAGCCTTCAGGATTGATATCTGAGTCGCCGGTAACCTGGGTGCGGTTCCAGGCATAAGCAAACTTTCCGCCAGTCAACGAGAGCCATTTGTGATCAATCGGGTTGTAAGTGATATAGCCCTTGTCCAGACCAATAGTCTTACGGTCGAAGAAATTGGTAAAGGTTTCGTTGGTTGTGGTGGGATCGCCCAGAGAACCGGTGGCCAGGGCAAAGCCTCCGACAAAGTCTTCGTTCAACTTGCCGTCGACGCCGAAGCGAACGCGGACACGGCCGCGGTTGCGGTCAGGGACGCCATCCTGGAAAAAGCTCTCGCCTCGGACCCGGATGTCGCCGTTGAAGCGAAAGCGTCCCAGAACGTCTTGCAGGGAGCTGACTCTTTTGTCTTCGTCCTTGGTTTGCTTGTCGGCGACGGCGAGAGCGGCTTTTGCTTCGGCTGAACTGCTGTAAGCCTGGTCAGCCTGGTGTTGGGCATCAGCGGCGGATTGCTGAGCTTGCGCGGCGGTGGCTTGCGCCTGCTCGGCGCTGCCCTGCACTTTTTGCGCCGAGGCATTGGCTTGCTGAGTGGCGTCGATCAACTGCTGCAACTGGGACCTGACCCGGTCGAGTTGCTGACGCTGCTCCTCGGCCTGCCTTTGCTGGGCCGCCAGGGCATCCCGAAGCTCCTGCACTTCTTTGGCGGTCACGCGTGCCGGAGCAGTGGATTTCTTAAGCGGCAACTTGGGAACAGCATTTTTAGGTGTGCTGGTTTGCGCCCCTGCGTTGCCGACAATCAGAACCAATGCGCCAAACCACAAGAAACGTTTCATTAGTTTCTCCCTTTGATTGAATAGTCTTGTTGTGGGTTTTTCTGCTTCGGGATCTTCCGGCGTCCCGGATAAAAGATGCCCGGATACTAGTTCAGAACTCTTTCCGGCCGTTTTGGAAAATCGTGTGAAGTGATCGGGAAACAGCTAGCTAGAACAACAACAGCCCAGGGAGGGCTGGCACAGCAGCCGACAGGCACGAGAGTGCCCGGAGTGCAGAGCGAACACTCGAAGCTTTTGGTTGGGCAGTACCAATTGAGATCCCTTATGCCTACAATGTCTATAAGATGACTTGTATTTAACACCAGACTCGCTTTGGAGCGCAAGTCAGAGGCTCAACCGCGAAGCTTTCGTTGCACGGAAAGCGATCTCAGTCTTCCCTGGTTCGGCGAGGATTGCCTGCGGCAATCGCGATAGGCAGGACTCTTGCTCCGGCCTTCTTTTTGCCTTTGCCAGCATTGCCACCCTTCGGCTTCACGATGTCGGCTAGCGTGGTGTGTTCCAGTATCTTCGCCGCCGCATCGCGGACTTCCAGAAAAACCTGATACAGCGCACGATGCTCGACATCGCGGTCGATGAGAGTGCGGAGCTGTTCGGCGTCGCCAAAGGGAGCCAGGGGGCCATCGATGAGCCGAATGATTTCGCTGAGGGGGATGTCGGCGGGCGACCGTCTAAGCTGGTATCCACCTTTGGCGCCACGGACACTCTCGACGATGCGCGCGTTCTTCAATTCAAGCAGAATCAATTCCAGAAATTTTTCGGGGAGAACCTCTTCATAAGCGATGTCGCGGATGCGAATAGCGCCCTGGTTGTAATGGCGCGCCAGCATCATCATGGCCTGGAGCGCATAGAGGCCTTTTTGTGAGATCTTCATACCCTTCCATAGTGGCATAAAACCCTAGTGCGTTGATAGGGTTTGTGGTCCACGGTCCATATCCGCTGCGCGCCGGATCCTTCTCAAGTTCAGGATGACGGCATTTTTCGTAATGTCGACTGCGGGTTAGGGCGACTGAAAGGTTAGTTTATTCGAAGGACCTGGACGGTGATGTTGTCGGGACCGCCGCGGCTTTTTGCGGCCTCGACAAGAGTGTCACAGATTTCAGCGGCAGTTTTCCCGGCGACCGCGGATTGGATCTCGCTTTCGGCGAGCAGACCCCACAGGCCGTCGGTACAAAGCACCAGCACATCGCCGGTTTCCAGAGAGACCGGTTGTGGCGGAGCGTCGGGCGTAACGCTGTTGCCCGCCCCCAGGGCAGCCGTAAGGATGTGACGCTGCGGATGGGTCTCGGCCTCTTCGGCGCGAAGAACGCCGTTCTGAACCAGGCGGCTCACATAGGAGTGATCCTGCGTCAGGCGGGAGATGGTGGAACCACGCACCAGGTACAGCCGGCTGTCGCCTACGTGGGCAAAGTAAAGCAGGTGGTCGAGCAAGGCCATGGCCGTGCAGGTCGTGCCCATCCCGTGGAGATCGGAATACTTTTCGGCATATTCCTGGATGCGCTGGTGAGCGATCTGAAAGCCGTGCAAAAGCCAGGTACGCGGGTCGCCGGGGCCTGAAGTGGCATAAATCTCTTCGATGACCTCGACGGCGATGCGGCTGGCTTCCTGGCCGCCTTCGTATCCACCCATGCCGTCGGCGACAATGGCCAGGCGTCCCTTCGCGGAGAACTGCGAGTCGTCGGCCGGCTCCCAGTAGGAATAGCGATCCTCATTATTTTCGCGCTGGCAGCCAACATCACTGAGGCCCGCCAGCTCAACGCCGGGCCGAACTTTCATTCCACCTCTTTTGCCACGTGGATGCCGAAACCGAACTCGGATTATACCGGACAAGCGTCCAATCGATAACGCAGGTTGGACTTTCTGTATTGGGTCAGTTTGAATTTGGAGAATCTTCCACCGACGTGCACGGTTTGGGTGGAGTGGCGCTTCAGCGCCGCAACACAGCTAGTGGATGTTGGCGGCTTACGGCCTGCGGAAAACTCGGACATGGCCCGGAAGCCAATCTGAGGCGCTGAAGCGTGCCGAGATTTCAACGGCTTACCGGCACGACCAAGGTCGTGCGCTTCCCAAACTCATACTTTTTCCCAAGTCTTTCAGCGGTTTGTTATGCCGCCGAGGTACGTCTGCGGTGAAGCCGACACACTTACCAGCTCTTATGCAGGCCAGAAGGCCTGCCCCACCCTTGACCCATAACGGTCTTGTCCGAGCATCACGCAAGAGCGGCACCCCGTTTACAGCAAAGGTCGCCAGGATTATGAATATGAGGTTACGCTGTCCTACAATGCCGTGAGAGCAACCACCTCACCGAGCATCCGGACCCTCAAGACCGATGGCGACCGTAGCTGAAGTTAGTGGACAACAGGAGCAGGAACAGACTGGCAAACCGGCTGGTCCGTGCGTCATGGTTCTTTTCGGAGCCTCCGGGGACCTCACCAAGCGCAAGTTGGTGCCTGCCCTCTACAACCTGGTTAAAGCCAAGTTATTGCCCAGGAATTTTGCCGTGGTAGGCGTTGCATTCGACGATTTGAGCCGCGATCAATTTCGCGACCAGGTTACTAGCTTCATGCCACCCGCCGACCGCGACTCCGAAGACTGGAAATGGTTCACGGACCGTCTGTTTTATCAGCGCGGCGAGTTTGGCGACCCTGTGGCTTATTCGGTTCTCGCCACCCAACTGGCTGCGGTGGACAAGGAATATGGCACCGGGGCCAATTACCTCTTCTACCTGGCCACGGCACCGAAGTTTTTTGCCCTAATCGTTCAACAACTGGGCAAAGCGGGTCTGTCCGAGCAGAAAGATGGAAGCTGGCGGCGGGTGGTCATCGAAAAGCCATTCGGGCACGATCTCGACTCGGCGAAGTGCCTGAACCGCGACGTGAAGGCGGTGTTGGCTGAAAATCAGATTTTTCGCATCGACCACTATCTGGGCAAGGAAACGGTGCAGAACATCATGGTGTTCCGTTTCGACAATGCCATTTTCGAGCCCATCTGGAACCGCCGGTACATCGACCATGTGCAGATCACGAACGCAGAAACGGTAGGAGTGGAATTGCGGGGCGGATATTTTGATACGGCCGGAACGCTGCGTGACATGGTGCCAAACCACATCATGCAACTGCTCAGCCTGACGGCGATGGAGCCGCCGGTTTCGTTTCAGGCGGATGCTGTCCGCAACGAGCAGGCGAAGATTTTGCGGGCGGTGCAACCGCTTGACGCCGAAGATGTATTGCAATCGAGTGTGCGGGGGCAGTATGGCGAAGGCGTGATTGGAGGAGAGCGAGTCGTAGCTTACCGCTCTGAACCCGGAGTGGCTCCGGAATCGAAGACTGAAACTTTTCTGGCCTTGAAACTCAACGTCGACAACTGGCGATGGGCGGGCGTTCCCTTCTATATCCGCACCGGGAAACGACTGGCGAAACGGCACACTGAGATCACGATTCAGTTCAAGCGCACGCCGTTCGAGATTTTCCGCAATGCTCCGACCCACAAGCACACCAATCAACTGGTCATGCAGATACAGCCGGTGGAAGGAATCTCGCTGAGCTTCGGGGCCAAAATTCCCGGGCCGGTGCTGCGCGTGGGATCGGTGGACATGAGTTTTGAGTACACAAAATATTTCGGCGCGGACGCGTACACCGGCTATGAAGTTCTGCTTTATGACTGCATGATTGGAGACGCGACCCTGTTCCAGCGCGCCGACATGGTGGAAGCCGGCTGGACCATCGTGGATCCCATTCTTGATGTGTGGCAGGCCCTGCCGCCGCGCCGCTTTCCTAACTATCCGTCAGGCACATGGGGACCGGCGGAATCCGACGAATTGCTGGCCCGCGACGGCCGGCAGTGGAGGACAATCGAACCATGATTCTCGCAGGCGACATTGGTGGAACCCGCACCCGGCTCGCGGCCTTCGAAATGGAAGGCAGCAAGCTGAAATGCGTGGTGGAGAAAACTTATCCCAGTCAGGAACATGGCGGCCTGGCGGAACTGGTTGCGGACTTCGTCAAGACTGAAGGCATTCCCGTACACAGCGCGTGCTTTGGAGTGGCCGGTCCGGTACGAAACGGCAAGAGCAAAATTTCGAATCTTCCATGGACCATCGATTCGCAAGAACTGGCGGCGCAGCTCAAGCTTAAGTCGGTAGGCTTGCTCAACGATCTTGAGGCTTATGCGTACGGCGTGGACGCTCTCGATTCCAAAGATCTGGTAACACTGCGCGAAGGCTCGGAGCACGCTGAAGGAAATCGCGCGGTAATTTCGGCGCGAACCGGACTAGGCGTCGCGGGTCTTTATTGGGACGGGTTCCGGCATCATCCTTTTGCCTGCGAAGGTGGGCACACGGATTTCGCCCCCAGGAACGAATTAGAGGTCGGGCTGTTCACTTACATTCTGAAAAAACATGGACACGTGAGCAGCGAGCGCGTTCTCTCCGGTCCCGGCATCAAGAATATTTACGATTTTTTGCGCGACAGCAAAAAGGTCGAAGAGCCTTCGTGGCTGAAAGAACAGCTGGAGAAAACTCACGATGCTCCAGCACTGATCTCGCAGCTTGCCCAGGAAAAGAAAGCTCCGATTTGTGAACAAACTTTCTCCATTTTTGTGGGATTGTACGGGGCCAAGACCGGAGACTGTGCTTTGACCTTCATGTCCACGGGCGGAATTTTTATCTGCGGCATAATTGCCGCGCGAAACCTGCGCCTGATGCAGGAACCGGCATTTATGGAATCGTTCCTGAGCAAGGGCCGGATGCGGGGACTGCTTGAGGACATGCCTGTGAAAGTCGTCCTGAATGACGATTGCGGCATCATGGGATCGGCGCGCTACACGCTGATCCAAAAAGCATTTGGGAAGGCGAAGACGGGGCCCGCATAAGAATAGAAACACTTGAGAGTGCCCCGTCCAAGCTCCGCTTGGGCGGAGATTTTTTTGTCAAAAATAACATGCGGATCCCGACCGAAAAAGGATCGTCCGCAACGCGGATGATTTCTCGCAGTGGAGGGACCTTTTGTTTATTGATCTTCGAATCATCCCGACCGAAGACCCCGCCCAAGCAAAGCTTGAACGGGGCACCCTTCAGGATCGTGAGTCAGGGCGAAGCAGTTGAGAGATTCCATCGAGCGGAATGCGGACCCATGCCGGACGATTGTTGAGTTCATAGCCCAGTTCGTAGACGGCTTTATCCAGGAGATACACATCCAGCAGCAGTGCCAGCTCTTCCCTTCCCTTTGGAATGAAAATCGCGTTCTGTGTGACCTCCAGATATGTTTTCAGAAAAGTTGCTGACACCCATTTCTGCCAGTATTGCGCCCGCTCTCCCAGGGTTTGAATTTCTTCCGGCGATGGGCCATCGCTCTGGAGCAACGGCGCGTAGGCGGCGTAGTGAAACGATCGGAGCATTCCGGCAACGTCCTGGAGGGGCGAACGTTTCTTTCGGCGTTCCGCAAGCGGTCGTGCCGGTTCCCCTTCAAAATCAATGATGACGAAGTCGCTGCCGGTGAAGAGAACCTGCCCAAGATGGTAATCGCCGTGAATGCGGGTCACCATGGCGGAAGTCTTGATTCCTGCCGAGAGTTGAAAGCGGTTGCTGGCAGTCTCTTCGAGCTGCAGTACTCTGTCGGCGTCGTACCGGACATGGTCAGGCATTCCATCCTGGAGGTGGCGGAGCAGGTCAAAGTTAGTGGTCAGCAGTTTGAGTGCAGAGGTCACGAAGGCG
The DNA here is from genome assembly GCA_963795245.1 of Terriglobia bacterium. GTDB lineage: Bacteria > Acidobacteriota > Terriglobia > Terriglobales > Acidobacteriaceae > JAIQFF01. The sequence continues at coordinate 1,600,756 of CAWCHA010000005.1, forward strand.
TGCTGGTCGGTGCCGGCGAATGGTTCGGGAGTGAAATTGGGGTCTTCGGTGGCCGAGGCCAGCGCCATGTGGAGTTCCGCAGTCCTTCGACCGAGAAGGGCCGCCGAGTCGAGATAAATTCCAACTCGCTTTCTTGCGTCATCCGGGATCGGTTCGTTGCACAAGCTGAGGAGCGGCCCCCGGGGCATTTCACTGGCGCTTTGCGCGGGCCACTGTGATGCCCTGCCGTAGTAATCCGCGAGCGCTTTCAACGTAAATTGCCAGGCATCGCCCTGGTTCGCGACAAAGCCCTGGAGTATGCCAAGCGACGACCTGGCGCCCGCCTCACTCCAGTACTCGATCGAACCTGCGAGCAGGGGCACGTTGCGAAATGAGGTCTTTTCAGTGAGGAATGAACCGACCTCCAGATCGGGATTCAGCCCCTCTTCGACGCGGCGAAATAGTTTTAGTACCAGACGCTGGTCGTAGACCACCGAACTGTTGCTTTGTTCGGCCCGCATAACTGACGCCTTGAGGGGCCCCTCAGACGGCCGCCACAAACCTTGCAATGCCGAGGTAGAGGTGGCCCGTATTTGGCCCTTGCTTCCCGACAAGAAGCGGTTCTTGGCAATTGCGTCGAGCAGCTGAGCGAGAAATGGCTCGTCGATGAGTGCGTTGGCAAGAAAGACTTCTTCATTCTCCAACTGGATTGCGAGGTCCGGAGGCGCTGTATCTTTTGGGATACGGATCAGCGGGATGGCATAGGTTTCCGCGGAACCCTCGGCATAGTCAATCCTGGCAAGGATCAGATAAGAAGCGAGGTCGTCGAAAGGCACAACGTCCGAAATTCGCACGGATCGTATCGCACGCGCTTTGCCTCCGAACCAGCGTTGCTGTAGAAGAAACTCGGGCAAGGCCGACGGAAGGTGAGTCTGTAAGGACACTATGAAAGATTTGTCCGGAGATGAATGAGTGGACATGGCGATTGCGAGGATCCGAGGGAGTATCTATAAGACATCGACGACGTTTTGAAGCAAACCTCTGGCGCTAAAGCACCACGTTCTTCTGCTTGGGTGGCCGACTGAAGTCGCGCCCTTCCAAAAACTCAGAGCGGAGAGAGCTCGTCTTCGCGATCTTTTCCTTCCTGCTTCTCCTTGGCGAAGCGAGCTTCGAGAAATCTTCTGGCGAGATCCTGTCCGCCAATACCAAAGGCGATGGCCAAGCCCAGCATCACCGCCCCGAGCACAATGGCAAAGGCCAGAAGCATGGTGGAATCGGCCAGGCCGAGTTCTTCAAATACTGCCGATGCGGTGAATACGGTGATGAGCACCCGGGCGGCAGAGCTCAACAAACGCGGCGAGGGCATGTCGGTATTGACGGCCCACAGGAGAGCGGCACGGGAGAAGAAACTGGCCGCGAGCAATCCGATGAACAAGAAGATGAGAGCGACCAGCAGGCGGGGCAGGAAGACGAAAAAGCGAGTCACGTATTCCTGCATGCCAAGAATGCCGAGCGCGCTTACACCCAGCAGAACGAAGCCCAGCCATGCGGTCCAGAAGGCGAAGCGGCTAACCAGTTCGGTGGAGGATGGCAGCGCAGCCTTGTTCAGTAATTGCGTGGCGCCGGCGCCTTCCGAAAGTTTGTCGAACTTGATGAGCCGCAAGATACTGCGCAGAAGCCACTTGACGAGGTATGCGATTAGCCAGCCGACGAGCACTACGATCAGCATCACCAGCAAGCGCGGCAGGAAGCGCGCGAATTCGCGCACCAGTTCCTGCGTAGCCTGGGTCAGTTCGTTCACGATCATGTCGCGCATGATGCCCTCACTTCCTTCCGTCCCACATTTCCAGCAAGGACGGTTTTAGACGTTCACACGTCAGGCAAAAGTTCTCGATATTCTGTTCCACTTGCTCGGCAGAAGCCTCGCGGTTTTCCATCAGGAACGTGAATGCTCTTCCGCGATAGAGAGGCGCCAGGGCCTGAACTACGTGGTCCCGGCTGATGACAGCCTTGTGATACGAAGCGGCAAATTCGTAGACGGTGCGGGCCCAGAGTTCATCTCCGTAGGCGAAATGATCTTCGTCCAGCGCGGCAATACCTTGCAGTTCGCCCAGGGTTGCGGAGGAAAGAATTGATTCAAGTACGGGTTTCAACTCGGCCACGCCGGAACGGAACATATCGAAAAGCCGTTTGCGATTGATGCGAAGTGGTTCCAGGGTGACTTTTTGGCCCTCACACAGCGTGGGAATTGACTCCGACTCGCCCGTGGCGCTCCACAGCGAGACATTCGGCTCAAGTGACCAGAACATCGCGCCCACGGTCTGACGCATGGCGTCGACCAGGTCGGCGGAACGGGCGTCCGCACGATTCTTGTCGCCGAGGAAAGATTGCGCCATGCGGAAACCTCCGGTAATGGCGGAGATGGTGAGAGCTATCTCCGTACCGGTTTGACCAACTTCGTGGACCCATATTTCCTGCGCCAGAAAATGCCCGGCCAGTTGTCCGGAAAAACTAAACTCCGCCGCGTAAGGCTCGCGGACGCGTTTGCCATAGAAGGCGCGAGTCATGGGATACACCAGATTGCTCATCAGCAATCCGTCAAACTTGTGGCGGCGATAGAGCGGTGTCACGAAATCGTAGTTGCCCTTGTACACAGGCCGGAGCAGACGCTCGATCCACTCTGGCTCGATGGTTGTGGATTCGGGCGAAATTACGGCGCAGGCGGAAACACGCAGAAGTTCAGCCGAAGCCAGGATGGTGCGCAGTGCGGTGCCGGTCGCCGGCCCTCCGGCGTATTCGGCACTGATACAGTGCAGGGTTCGCAGCGCGTTCAAATCGGTGGAGTGTTGCAAATCGTTGATCGAAGCCCCGCGAACCAAATCTGACGTGCTGTCGCGCGAGCCTCCGTCGGCATTGACGATGACCGCACGTTCTCGGGGAAAGTACTTCAGCAGGCCGGCGCGGATCGCCTGCACCACCTGACCGACTGTGGCGGCGTTATTGTAGGTAGGTACACCTACAAGAACATCCGCCTCGCCGACGTCAATCAGCTGGCGAAGAAACTCATCCGTAAGAATGCTTTCCTCGGCCAAATCCTGCCTCCGTTAAAAATTCGTGCCGCTTAAATCCTGCGCAAGCGGAACCAGTAAAACTGATAGGGCCCCAGGGTCAACAGGTAAGGCAGGTCCCCGACCCGGGGAAAGATGTTTCGGCCGAACATTTCGATCGGGATATTCCCCTTGAAGCGACTGAGATCGAGCTCCACCGCCTGTGCGGTGCTGGAAAGATTGTTCACTACCAGAATGGACTCTTTCTCCAGTTGTCGCACGTAAGCCAAAATCCTGTGGTTTGCCGGATAGAGAAATTCGATGGAGCCCCGTCCGAACACCGGGTTGGCTTTACGCACCTTGACGATACGCTTCATCCAGCTGAGCAGCGAGTGATCAAAACGCTTTTGCGACTCGACGTTGACTGCCTGGTAGCCATACACCGGGTTGAGCACCAGCGGCGAATAAAGACTCTCGGGATCGGCTGTCGAAAATCCTGCGTTCCAGCCGCCATTCCACTGCATGGGCGTGCGTACACCGTTGCGATCGCCGAGATAAACATTGTCGCCCATGCCGATTTCATCGCCGTAATAAACAATCGGCGTACCGGGCAGCGACATGAGCATTCCATTCATTAATTCGATGCGGCGGCGATCGTTGTCCAGCAAAGGCGCCAACCGGCGGCGGATCCCGACGTTAATGCGCATGTGTTTGTCGTACGCGTACTGGTCGTACATGTAATCGCGTTCGACATCGGTGACCATCTCGAGGGTCAACTCGTCATGATTGCGAAGAAAAAGGCACCACTGGCAGGAGGCGGGAATCTGTGGCGTCTGCTTGAGAATTTCAGTGATGGGCTTGCGGTCTTCCAGCTTCAGGCCCATGAACATTCGAGGCATGAGCGGGAAGTGAAACGCCATATGGAACTCGTCGTCTTCGCCAAAGTAGGCGCGCAGGTCAGCCGGCCACTGATTGGCTTCGGCCAGCAGCATTTTGCCGGGGTAGTGCTGGTCCAGTCTGGCGCGCAGGTCTTTCATGACCGCGTGCGTCTCCGGCAGATTTTCGCACGACGTACCTTCGCGCTCCACCAGGTACGGGATTGCATCCAGCCGAAAACCGTCGACCCCCATCTCCGCCCAGAACTGCATCACTCCCCACATCTCTTCGCGCACGGCGGCGTTGTCGTAATTGAGGTCCGGCTGATGACTGAAGAAACGGTGCCAGTAATATTCCTTGGAAACCGGGTCCCACGCCCAGTTTGACAGTTCGGTATCGACGAAAATAATTCTCACACCTTTGTACTTGGTGTCGGTGTCGCTCCAGACGTACCAATCGCGCTTGGGATTGTCTCGCGATTTGCGCGACTCCTGGAACCAGGGATGCTGGTCGGAGGTGTGGTTCAAAACCAGTTCCACGATTACGCGTATTCCACGATCGTGGGCGGCCAGGAGAAAAGCCTTGAAGTCGTCGAGATTGCCGTAACTGGAGTGGACCGAAAAATAGTCGGCGATGTCGTATCCGTCGTCGCGCAGCGGCGAGGGGAAGAACGGCATCAGCCAGACGGCGTTGACGCCCAACTCCTGAAGATGGTCGAGTTTCTGGGCCAGGCCGCGGAAGTCGCCGATGCCGTCGCCGTTCGAATCAAAAAACGTGCGGACATGGACCTGGTAGATGATTGCGTCCTTGTACCAGAACTGGTCCTGAGCCGTGGGCAAAGCTTTTTCTCTCCTGTGTTACTTCTTACACAAAGTAATCGACGCCGTTTTCCGTACGCACGCGCCGCCTGATACAAAAAATATGCGCAGGCAAACGCTGCGGATTCAGTTCGACGTAGTTGCGCGCACCCCGCCAGACATATTTCGCATCGGTCAGCAGATCGTGCATCTGGTAAGGTTGGCGCGGGTCGAGGTGCAGCGCGTCGAGAGGCAAATCGATCATGCCGGCCTGAGTGCGCTCCGGGTCCAGGTTCACGACTACGACGATAATGTTGAGAAAGTCGTCAGTCATTTTGCTGTAGGCAATGATCCGTTCGTTATCCACCGGATGAAATTGCAGGCTTAAATCGCCCTGCAATGCCGCATTTTCGCGACGGATCTTATTTACACTTGTGATCAGGCCTGAGAGGCTGGCGGGGCTTTCGAGATCCCAGTCGCGGATTTGGTACTTTTCCGAATCGAGATACTCTTCGCTGCCCGGCCGCACCGCGCGATTTTCACCCAGCTCGAATGCCGGCCCGTAAATTCCATAGTTTGCGCCCAGAGTGGCAGCCAGTATCAGGCGGATCATGAAAGCAGGGCGTCTGCCCTGTTGCAGATAATCGGTCAGGATGTCTGGAGTGTTAGGCCACAGGTTGGGACGGAAAAACTCGCGGACGCCAGTTTGCGCCAGTTCTTCAAAGTATTCCGTAAGCTCTCGCTTGGTGTTGCGCCAGGAAAAATAGGTGTAGGACTGAGTAAATCCCAACTTGGCCAGGGCGTACATCGGTTTGGGGCGGGTGAACGCTTCGGCGAGAAACAGGACATCGGGATAGCGGCTCTTGATGTCGGTAATCAACCACTCCCAGAAATCAAAAGGCTTAGTGTGAGGATTGTCGACCCGAAAAATACGAATGCCCTGGTCAATCCAATAGAGAACAACGCTCTTTAGTTCTTCCCACAGCTCGTTGCTCTTTCCGGTGTCGAAATCGAGAGGATAGATGTCCTGATACTTCTTGGGTGGATTTTCGGCGTACTGAACGCTGCCATCGGGACGGATGCGAAACCAATCCTTATGTTCCTTTACGTAGGGATGATCGGGCGCGCACTGGTAGGCCAAGTCGAGAGCAACTTCGAGACCTAAATGCCGGGCTCGTAAAATGAGTTGCTTCAGATCCTGCAAGCCTCCCAGCTTCGGATCGATGGCTTTGTGACCGCCTTCCGTGGAGCCGATCGCCCACGGACTGCCTGCGTCGTCCGGCAAGGCGCGTTCGGCATTGTTCTTTCCCTTGCGATTTACCCGGCCGATGGGATGAATGGGCGGAAGGTAGAGAACGTCGAAACCCATGGCGGCGACATAGTCCAGCCTCCTGGTGCAGTCTTGCAGCGTGCCGGGCCGCCCGGCTTCCGGAGAAGAAGAACGCGGAAACATTTCGTACCAGGCGCTGCAACGGGCCTTTTCACGATCGACGATGACCGCGAGTTCCCTGCTATAGGTTGTTGCGCGGGCGCGATCGACGTTTCGGATCATCAGAGCTTGAAGGGCCGGGCTGGACGAGCTCTCGACCGCTTTCGGCATATCGGTCGCGGCCAGCTTACGTATCTCTGCGGCTGTGGCTGCGAGAAGGGATTTATCTTTTCCCCTGGCTCGGGCGGCTGCGGCTTCGATCAATTGGACGCCGGTCAGGATGTCGACAGATAGATCCTGCGCAGCTGCAAATTTTTTTCCCAAATCGCGGGACCAGGACTGAAAGTGATCGATCCAGGCTTGCAGCGTGTAGAGGTGGCGGCCCTCGGAGGCGACAGTGAATTCTCCCTGCCAGACGTCGTTGGGTTGTGCTTCCATCGGGACTTCGTCCCATTCGTTCCGGGTGGCATCTTTGTGTTGCAGCACGGCGTACAAAATGTCGTGGCCGTCGACGAAGATGTCAGCCGTGACGACCACGCGATCCCCGATGATTCGCTTGATAGCGAAGCGTCCGCAGTCGACTTGCGGCTGGACGTTCTCGATGACGACCCTGCGGGCCTTGGCCGGATTGATAGAGCTGTTTCCTGCGCCCGTCATTGGTCGTGCCGACCTCCCAGCATCGAGTTCCAGGCCATTGGTGAAGACAGGCGAGGTGGATCACGAACCCGTCGGGGTGAGAAAACAGCGATGATTTGGCCTGATTTTCAAATTTATCACATGCAGTGGGAATCGCGCGCAGCTCGTGGATCCTTCTCGCCGCGGGTGAGCCAGATCAGACAACCGGCCCGAACGGCCACGTCAGCCGATGTAGAGAACCCCTTCGTATCCCGCCAACAACAGGTCCGGATTCGGGCCCGACGCAGCTCTTTGGACCGTCGAACTCTGGTTGCCTACATACTGATCGGCACCCGTGGACAGAACCAGCCGCCGCCTGCCCAAGTCGCTTCCCACCGGAATGTTCTGCGCTTCGGCCGAGAAATTCAGCACCAGGAAGGAACTCTCGCCGCCCGGATCGGCTCGTTTCATCACCAGATATTTGGCCTGCTCATCACAACGAATCTGGGTAAGGTCTTTGCGGCAATTGCCCAGGCTGGGATGTCGCTTTCTCAACGTAATGAGATCGCGATAGAGACGCAGAATTCCCGAGTACGGAGCCATTGCGGGCTTCGACCAGTCCAGCTTGGAGCGCTCGAAAGTGCTCAGAACTTGCGGATCGGCGAATTCGTTTTCGGAGTAGTGCGATCCCAGTTCCCTCTTTCGCCCCTCGCGCACGGCGTTGGCGAGATAATCATCATCGAAGCTGGTGAAATAGAAAAACGGCGCGGTCTCGCCGTACTCTTCTCCCATGAATAGAAGAGGCAGAAAGGGCGAGCAGAGTGTGAGGACGGCCGCCAGTTTCTGAGGTCCTGCCGATACCAGGCTGGCCAGCCGCTTCCCTCGGCTGATGTTGGCAATCTGATCGTGATTCTGGATAAACCCGACGAACTGCTCTCCTGGGTGGTCCTTCGAAGAACTGCCATGGTGGCGTTGACGATAGCGCGAGTATTTCCAGTCGAATACAAATCCTTCGTGGATGGACTTCGACAACTCAGCGAGGCCGCCGAAATCCATCAGAAACCCTTCCCGCTCTCCGGTCAGAAGGGCGTACAGCGCATGATGAAAGTCATCGTGCCATTGCGCGTCGAGCGCATAGCCTCCCTGGGCACGTGGATTGATAATGCGCACATCGTCGAGATCGCTCTCGGCAATCAGCCAGGCCTTACGGTTCAGGCGCTGGGCCTGATGTTGAAAGACCTCCGACAGCTCATCGAGGAAGTGCCGGGCGCCGAAGTCGTAGATGCCGTGAATGGCGTCGAGGCGTAGCGCGTCGACGTGGTATTCGGTGATCCAGTACAAAGCGTTGTCGAGGAAGAAACGTCGCACACCGTCGCTGCCAGGGCCGTCGAAGTTGATCGCGTTGCCCCACGGCGTGTGATGAGCGGCGGTGAAGCATGGCGCAAACTCTGGCAGATAATTTCCTTCGGGGCCGAGATGGTTGTAGACGACATCGAGCACGACCGCGAGCCCGTGCTGGTGACAGGCATCGACCAGCTTCTTGAGTCCGGTGGGCCCGCCATAGGTGGACTGCGGCGCGTAGAGGCTGGCGCCGTCGTATCCCCAATTTCGACTTCCCGGGACCTCGGCGACCGGCATGATTTCAATTGCAGTGATACCGAGATCACGAAGATAAGACAGACGGGTAATTGCGCTTTCGAACCTGCCCTCGGCGGTAAACGTGCCGGGGTGCAATTCGTAAATGATGAAATCCTTAAGCGGAATTCCCTTCCAAGGCTGATCCGACCAGTGAAACGACTCGGGATTCACTATTCGAGTCGGGCCGTGTACGCCTCGCGGTAACCAGCGCGAAACCGGATCGGGGCGTTCCCGTTCACCCTCGAGGACGTAGAAATAGTCGTCGCCCTCTCTTACATCAGAAACCGGGGCTACAAACTCTCCATCACATGAGCCCGTCATCGGAATCGTACGTGGTTGGTCACCCTCACGCAGAATGCGGACTGCGAGGCTGGTCACATTCGGCGCCCACACCCGGAACTCCACTGACTCGTCATCACGAGGTCTTGCGCCAAACCTGAGCTTCCACCCCTGGTCGACTGCGCTACTCGACATCGGGAGGCACCTCGGTGTTGCTCTCAACATCGCGCGCTACATTCACCAGCATGGCGATGGGCAGATGCGCGAACGCTTCGGAGACTGGGAGAACGAAGTCGCCATCCCGTTGAACCGGCGAGATCGTTTTTCCGGTAAACACGTCGCGATAGGTCCCCGTGGGAAGGCGCTTGCGCAGGACGACGTCCACATCTCCCCAGATCTCGGAGCCAACCGGAGTGCGAGCCTGCGCGTCCAGTTGCGCGAAGAACCGTCCCGCGAGAACCAGGACTGTAGTCCCGCGCACGGAGCGGGCAAAAGCGATTACGTGTTTGCTTTTCTCCCCGGAAATGCGCAAAGGCAAGTAACTGCCTTTGGCAAACAGGGCGCGATGCTCCCTTCGAAAGCGCAGTGCATTGCGGGTTACGTAGAGCTTCAGACTGCCGTCTTCCGGCTCAGCCAGCAACCGATCCACAAGCCGCGGTTGCTCTTCCGACCCGGCAGCGCGAAGTCCGGCCAAGAGCTTTTGAAATAAGTCGTAGTCAACACGGCGTCGATTGTCAGGATCGGCGAGGCTGAAATTCCAGACTTCAGTTCCCTGGTAGAAATCGGGCAGGCCCGGGGCCGCAATCTTTATAAGTGTCTGCGACAGCGAGTTGTAAATCCCCGCACGCGCGATTCTGGCCTGGAACGGGGCAAATTGATCGAGGAATGGTTTTCCAGCCGCGCGGTCGAGAATGGCATCGAGAAAGTTGTGGAACGCGCCTTCGTACTCGGTATTGGGATTGACCCAGCTGGTATTGACCTTGGCTTCGCGCAACGCCTTCTCCATATAAGTATGGATCCTGCCGGCAAAGTCGGCGTACCCGGCGTTATCCATCGCGGCCAGGGGCCAGGCGCCGAGCAAGGTCTGATAAAGAAAGTATTCTTCGTTCGCACTGGGTACGTTTTCACCGGCTACCTGAATTTTCTTCTGCTCGTTCAAGCGCTGCCAGGCGCGGACGGCGCGATACCACTCCGCAGGAATCTCCGAAAGAACATTGATGCGCGCCCGGACGTCTTCGCTTCTCTTAGTGTCGTGCGTCGAACTGGCCAGCATGGCATTTCGCCAGGACTGGCGGCGTGAGAGGTTTTTCGCGTGGAAGTCGGTGAGCGCAACTCCAAATTTGTCGGGCGATCCGCCCACTTCATTGAGCGACAGCAGAGGACAGTAACGATAAAATGCCGTGTCCTCCAGACCCTTCGCCATGACCGGGCCGGTAAGCTGTTGAAAGCGCATGACGAACAAACGGCGCTCAGCGCGGTCGGCGTCGCTGATACTCTCCGGATCTTTGAGCAGAAGCAGGTCCTGGATGAAATCAAAGACCGATCCGCTGATGGCGGGATTGCGACGCTTGGCGGCTTTGATGGCGCTGCGTATGTAACGCTCGTCCTGCTCGTCAGGATGCTTCGTGTCGGTGCGAATGTAAGTCCGGTAAACCGGGAAACAGGCGATGACCTCGCGCAAGGCGTCGCGCAAACTCTCCAGCGTAAAGTCGCGTGAACGGCGATGCTGCTCGGAAATACGGTCCAGGCGGCGGGAGAGCACGTTGAGCTCGCTCGACATCGACACCTGCATGACCAGGCGCTTGCTCTCATAAATCAGGTCGGAGTAACTTTGCGACCATCCGGTAAGTTTTCGATATAACCGCTGAAAGAATCGGGCCTTTGACGAATCGACAAAGAGTCCGTTGAGCAGATTCAGGAAACCGTAGCCCGTGGTTCCTTCAATCGCCCATCCCGGGCGCAGTTCTTCGCTTCCCACCAGAATCTTTTCCGCCGCAAGATAGATTCGCCGGCGGCCATTGCCCGAGCCATTTGCCGGGGCTGCGCCGGCCAGCGGGACCTGCGATTGCAGGTCTTCAAAATAGCGTAGCGGATCGAACAGGCCGTCGGGGTGGTCGATACGAATTCCCGAGACCAGCGACTTCCGTACGAGCTCGAACGGAATGCGATGAACATTGGCGAAGACTTCCGGGTTTTCCACGCGAATGGCGGCGAGGTCGTTGATGTCAAAAAAACGGCGGTAGTTGATCTCGTCCGACGCGACCCGCCAGAAGCTCAGGCGATAAGCCTGATCGTCCAACACTTTTTCCAGCGCATCGAAGCTGTGCGAGTCTCCTTTAGTTCCGTTGATGACGGCCAACACTTCCTTCAGACATGCCTTGATAACATCGCTGTCCTCGACCAGCGCGGCCAGCCGGCGGCGGATGACTTCTTTTTCCCGCTGACGCTCCCGGACTCTGGCTAGGTCGGTGTCTTCGCGAAGAGGTAGATGCGAGATCGCCGTGATGATGCTCTCCAACTCCAGCACATGACCATCGGTGTCCGCGATTCTCGCTTTGGACTTCAACAGAGTTCGCTCCAGCAATGGCATCCAGGAACGGGGAGCCAGCGGAAATTGCGTGCCCGACGACTCCAGGGCGAATCCGCCGCCGTCATACAAGGCGCGAATGGATTGGCTTTCCAGCACCAGTCCGAACTGGTCGGGTAGAAAGGGCAACAGGACTTTGTTCGCGAGTTCAGCTTTCGGAGGGTTCCAATCAATATCAAAATGGCGGGAATAGTCTGAGCTGGGACCGTTCTCCAGCACATCCCACCACCAGAGATTGGAGGGATGAGTAATGCACATATGATTGGGAACCACATCGACAACCAGCCCCATCCCAAGCTGCTTCAGGCGCTCGGCGAAGACCGTGAATTGCTCCTCCGAGCCGATCTCGGGATTAAAGCGAGTGTGATCGGTGACGTCGTATCCGTGCATACTGCCGGGGTGAGCCATCAGAAACGGAGAGGTGTAGCAGTCGGTGATCCCCAGGTCGTGCAGATAGGCAACGACTCCAGCCGCCTGGGTGAACGTAAACCGCAGATTGAGCTGAAGGCGATAAGTTGAACAGGGGACGTACTCGGGTTCTAGGGAAGCTCTGCTGTTCACTCAATCGCCTCTGTCGTAGATGGAGCCACCCGGAATGCAATCACAAAATGCCCGGCACAGCATCGCGATTTCGCGGCGTGCACCCCAGAGCAGTATAAACAGATAGTCCTGACCCTGCGGAGCTCGAACGCGATACGCAGCATCATAACCGCGCCTCGAATGCGCAAATTGCGGCGCTTTGCTGATAATCTGTTGAACACGAACAACAACCACGAATAACAATAGCAAAGAGAAACTTCAAAGATGCCATGTGCCCGGATTCGGTTGTTCGTGACGACTGGGCGACATGTTCTTAACTCGGATTGCCATACTCGCTCCTCGTTGCGCGCGTATTGAGGCGACAATATGGGAGACTCGATGGAACGGTACGTATGCATTCATGCCCACTTCTACCAGCCGCCGCGGGAAAACGCGTGGCTGGAGGCAGTGGAGTATCAGGATTCCGCTTATCCGTATCACGACTGGAACGAACGCGTCACGGCTGAGTGTTACGCCCCCAACAGTGCATCGCGGATTCTGGATGGCGATGGCAGAATTCTTCAGATCGTCAATAACTATTCCAAAATCAGCTTCAACTTTGGTCCTTCCCTGCTTTCCTGGATGGAGCAGAAAAGTCCATTGGTGTACGAAGCGATCCTGACCGCTGACCGGGAGAGCCAGAAACTTTTTTCCGGCCACGGATCGGCGGTGGCGCAAGCCTATAACCACACCATCCTTCCATTGGCCACCCGCCAGGACAAGTACACACAAATTCTTTGGGGCATTCGGGATTTCGAAAAAAGATTCGGCCGGCATCCGGAAGGAATGTGGCTTCCGGAAACGGCGGCAGATTTGCAGACCCTCGAAGTCCTGGCAGACCTCGGCATCAAATTCACAATTCTTTCTCCCTATCAGGCGGGACGCGTAAGGCCGCTGGGCGGCCGCGCATGGCGCAAAGTGGACGGCGGCAGAGTGGATCCGTCGATGGCCTATGCGGTGCGGGTGCCAGGGGGCAAGGCTATCAATGTGTTTTTTTACGATGGTCCGATCTCGCGAGCCATCGCTTTTGAAAACCTGCTGGCGGATGGCCGGCGATTCTCCGAGCGCCTTCTGGGCGCATTTTCCGATGCGCGTACCTGGCCACAACTGGTTCACATCGCTACCGACGGCGAGACCTACGGACATCATCGCGCCTACGGAGATATGGCTCTGGCGTTCGCCCTCAACGACATTGAAACCAGTCAGGTCGCGCGTCTGACTAACTATGCGGAATATCTGGAGAAGCATCCGCCGACCCAGGAGGCGAAGATCATCGGAAATACTTCATGGAGTTGCGCCCACGGGGTCGAACGCTGGCGCAGCGATTGCGGTTGCAACTCCGGAGGCCATGGCGACTGGAACCAGCGTTGGAGAGCGCCGCTGCGCCAGGCATTCGACTGGCTGCGCGACAGCGTCGCCCCACGGTATGAGGCTGAGGCCGGGAAACTGTTCGAGCAGCCCTGGCAAACGCGGGACGCCTACATTGACGTCATTCTCGACCGGTCTCGCGAGAACGTAATTCGTTTCATGACGGAACACGCCAGGCGTGAACTGTTACAGGAAGAAATCATCCACGGACTGAAGCTGCTTGAACTGCAACGCTACCTGATGCTGATGTACACCAGCTGTGGATGGTTCTTTGACGAAGTTTCCGGAATAGAAACCGTGCAGGTAATTCAATATGCTGGGCGGGCGCTGCAACTGGCCGGGCAATTGTTCACCGAGGATGTGGCCGAACCCTTTCTGGAACTGCTGTCTCAGGCCAAAAGCAACATCCCGGAACAGGGCGATGGCCGATCCATTTACGAGCGCTACGTGCAGCCCGCGATGGTGGACCTGGAGAAAGTCGGCGCGCACTACGCAGTCAGTTCCCTGTTCGAGGAATACGGACCGAATACTCGCATCTACTGTTATGACGTGGAGCGCAAGGATTACCGTACGTCGCGCCAGGGGAAACTGCGCGTGGTAGTGGGGCAGGCCAAAGTCACCTCTGAAATCACGTGGACCTCGGACCAGGTCACCTTCGGCGTTCTCCATCTCGCCGACCACAGCGTGATTGGCGGCGTGCGCCAGTTCCAGGGGGACGAGTCATATCACTCTCTCGAGCACGAACTTGAAGATGCCGTCGTGAGCGGAGATCTCGCTGCGCTGGTGCGGCTGGTCGACAAGAATTTCGGATCTGGCACCTACACTTTGCGATTACTGTTCCGCGACGAGCAGAGAAAGATCCTCGGCATCATTTTGGAAGAAGCCACGAATGAAGCGCGCGCCATGTATCGCAATTTCCACGACGAGCATGCGCATCTTATCCGCTTCGTGACCGATCTGGCGGTGCCTCTGCCCAGGCGCTTCCGGCTGGCTGTCGATTTCACTCTGAACTCGGATCTGCTGGATGCGTTTTCCGCAGAAGAAGTGGACTTGAAAAAGTCGAGCGAAATTCTGGACGAAATACAGCGCACCGGCGTCACACCTGACGCCGTGACTTTGGAATTTGCCCTGCGCCGGACGATCGAGCGCTTATTTGCCCGGTTCGTGGCCAATCCCGTGGAGCCCGGCCTCCTTCAGCGCTTGCAAGATACGATTGGGCTCGCCCTTCGACTGCCGTTCCAGGTGCGGCTGTGGGAAGCGCAGAATACTTACTATCGCATGATGCGGGAAGTTGCCGGCGACGTGAGCATTCGAGCCGAACATGGAGATTCCGAAGCCCGGTCCTGGCTGGAAGGCTTCATTAATCTCGGTGAACAGTTAAAAGTAAAAGTGCAGATCAATGCGGCAGTCGCCGCCACCTAGCGCCCGATCCTGGTCTCATCCTGGAACGGAACTGAGCTATTTACTTACTCATGAGCCAATGAAGTCGAAGGACCCCTGTCATCTTAACGTCGTTTCGTAGAGAGGTCCTCCCTTGGATTCGGCAGCGCGGTCTGTCGAGCACGTAGGGGTGTCGACTGCCCGGCAGTTTCGCTACGCGAAGCTGTCACTTCGTCAGGAAGACAACTGATCGCTGGTACCGACACAGGAAACCAAAAGCCGCACAGACTTGTTACACTCGCCGGACGAGGGAGTGTAAATATGTCGCAGGCGGCAACGGTGATCGAGGGAGAACGGGTCGGACGAAGCGGCGACCCATGCGTGATGGTAATTTTTGGCGCGGCCGGCGACCTTACCCGCCGTAAGTTGATTCCATCGCTCTACAATCTGGCGAAATACAAGCTGCTGCCCCACGAATTTGCCCTGATCGGTATTGCGCGGAACCCGATGTCCACTGAGGAGTTTCGGGCCAAGCTGGCGCTGGATCTCAAGGAATTTATCGACGGCCCGGTCGATGCCGACTTGCAGGAGTGGTTTCAGCGGCGCGCGTTCTACATTACGGGTGAGTTCGCCGACCAGAGTACCTATGACCAGCTGAAGCAAACCCTCCAGACGGTCGACACTGAGTTCTCCACCCACGGTAATTATTTTTACTACCTCGCTACCGCCCCCGATTTTTTCGGCCTGGTTGTGCAGAACCTATCCACAGCCGGCTTGATGAAAGAAGAAAATCACCAGTGGCGCCGCGTGATTGTCGAAAAGCCGTTTGGCCGTGATCTGGATTCGGCGCGAGCACTGAACCAGCAACTGCTGAAGGAAGTCGATGAAAAACAGATTTACCGCATCGACCACTACCTGGGCAAGGAAACGGTACAGAATATTCTGGCCTTTCGCTTTGCCAACGGAATTTTCGAACCGATCTGGAACCGGCGATATATCGACCACGTGCAGATTTCCGTAGCAGAGACCGTCGGCGTGGAACAGCGCGGTGGGTACTACGATACCGCCGGGGCTCTGCGCGATATGGTGCCCAACCACATCATGCAACTCATCAGCCTGACCGCGATGGAGCCTCCCATTTCGTTTCAGGCTGATGCAGTGCGCGACGAGCAGGCCAAGATATTGCACGCGGTGCAGCCGCTTAGTTCCGAAGACGTTCTGACGAGGACGGTGCGCGGCCAATACGGCGAGGGAGAAATTGCGGGCCAGCATGTTCCGGCCTATCGCTCGGAGCCGGGCGTGCCGCCCGATTCACGCACCGAAACTTTCGTCGCGGTAAAGCTGCAAGTGGACAACTGGCGCTGGGCCGGAGTTCCGTTCTATCTGCGCACGGGAAAGCGCCTGGCTTCGCGCAGCACCTGCATTGTGATCCAGTTCCGGCGCGCGCCGTTTGTGCTCTTCCGCGATACGGAAGTGGACAGACTGATGCCCAATCAACTGGTCTTGCACATCCAGCCCGAGGAAGGCATCGCGCTGCGCTTTGCCGCCAAAACTCCGGGGCCGATCATGCGATTGGGAACCGTAGATATGGATTTCGAATACTCCGATTACTTTGGCAAGCAGCCCCGCACAGGCTATGAACGCCTGCTGCACGATTGCATGGTGGGAGACGCCACGCTGTTTCAACGGGCTGACATGGTCGAAGCGGGTTGGAGTGTCGTGAGTCCGATGCTGGATCTTTGGAAGGCTCTGCCGCCGCGCAGTTTTCCTAATTACGCTTCCGGGACATGGGGACCCAAGGACGCCGAAGAGTTAATCGAACGAGACGGGCGTCACTGGCGGAACTTCGAACAGTAAGCCGGGCGTTGTATCTGTCCAACTGGGGCGTGATCCTGAGCATCTGGCGTGAAACGATCGGGGCGGATCGGAATATTTCCACTGGATCCGCTCGAGCTGGCCCATGAGCTGCCGTTGCGGGCTAACAAGCCCAAAGGCTATCTCGGCACATACCGCGTCGCCACGGCCTCCGAGCCGAACTCCACCCGCCTCACGAGCTCTAAGTCGAGAGGCTTCGCTAGCCCCGCGAACAATATCGGCCCGTGGCCCATTAACCTGGGCTGCACCACGAACTCGTCCTCATCGATCAATCCCAGCTCCGCCACCGCCAGCGGGAGCTTTACGCCTGCCACGAACAGCGCTCGACCTTGAAAACCAGAGCTCCAGTTGATTCAGCCGCGACGAATAGGTCGGCGTGAAGTGGAAATGCACGCTCGGATGCACGCCAGAAGATCATCGGAACGAGACGGGCGCGCTTCGATCCCGGCGAGCTTCGGTCGCCTGCCCGGACGAGGCGTCCGGCCTACGTTGGGTCGTGGATCTGGCCGGATGTCGATCTGGCCGGAATAAATTTTAGCAATGAAGTCTAGCTTCGCGTCATTTGCTCGATCAGCTCGCGATGTTGTGGATACACCTTGACCAGTTCCGAACGCTTTCCCAGTTCAAAATCGGCGAAGTCGAAGCCGGGCGATACCGTGCATCCCGCGAGTGCGAACGAGAGCGGATCCTGGACTTGGGATGCGAACCAGCAGCCGGCTTTGACCACCCCCTGGAAGACTTCGCCGGCCTCAAGGTTGCCGCCCAGATGGATCTTCGAATAGAGCCCATCCGGATCGATTACGTGCACCATGATTGCGCCGCCAGCATAGAAATGCCATAGCTCGTCTGATTGCAGGCGATGGAAGGCAGAGAAGTTTTCGCCCTCCAGGAGAAAATAGATCGCGGTCGAAATCAGCCGCGGGCCGGAGAACTCAGGCGGAAGAGCCTCTCTGGGGATCGAGCGGTTCGAGCGGTAGGTCTCGCGATAGTACCCGCCCTCGGGATGGGCCACCAGATTGAGTTTGTCGATCCAGTATTCGGCGCGTTTGGTCATCGGGCTTTATTTTAAGGGATGTCAAAAGCCGCGGGCGAGCCGCCCGCGACCACACAATCCACACAAACCACACAGTTCTGGATATGACGCGATATGCGGCTGGTTATTTTGGCTTGACGCTGAAATGGCTGGCGATGCATTGCCATCTTCCCGCGATATTCATCCAGGTGTCGGTGAAGCGGCCGCGGCGTTCCCAGGGCTTGCCTTTGTCGCTTCCCTTTTCGTAGTAGGCGCCCGTCACCACCGCTGTGCCTCCATAATAATGAACCACCATGTCTGTCGACTGAAGAACGTCGGGACGATAAGACTTGTCTGCCACCGAGGAGATCATCTGGGCCTTGTTGTACAACGTGCCTTCGGCCACCGTCATGACGAAATCATCGGCCAGCAGAAGCCGCACGGCAGGCGCATCATTGTTTAACTCCGCGCGATTCCACAGATTCTCCATGGCGATGATCTTCGAGGAATCCTGCGCGATGGCCAGAAAGGGGACAAAAAGCCAGAGTGAGGCGACGACAAGATTTCGTTTCATTGAAGCTCCCGAGTCGCTTTCGAGGTCAAAGTATATCGGAACTCGATCCGCCTTCGGGGGGACATCGATTTGGATGCGAGACAAGAAGGAGGCCGGCGCACAATGGCCCGGCCCGGCACATTCAGGTTGGAATTTGACGCGTTATTTCTTCTTCGGGGCCAGCGTGCGAACAAAAGTGATGGCAGCCTGGATTTCGTCGTCAGTGAGATTGCCTTTGAATCCGGGCATGTTACCTTTTCCGTCAGAGACGGCCTGGATCAGCTCCGCATCAGGTTTTTTTTGGACTTCACCAGATCGGAGGTCTGCTACCTTCAGACTCTTTCCCACAGCCGTCCCGGCGCCATCTGCTCCATGGCAGGTGACGCATTTCGACTTGAAAATGGTAGCTCCGTTCGGAGCATCCTGACCCGCTGCCGGGTTGGCGCCGGCGACGACGGCAACAACGACAAGTACGATCACTGAGAGGCTCTTGATGGGCGCGAACGTTCTCCGAAGTCTCATAATCCCCCGAACCACGTGATATCCGGCCGAGCACCGCACCGGAGTGCGAAACCACGACATTCTAGTGGTTCGCATCCGCCAAATCAACGACCCAGAAAACGACCAGAATAAGCATCCGCTTAGACGCCGACTGGATTCAGATGGCTAAGATGCTGTCGAATCTAACAGGTTTGTTCAAGCCGGAAGGCTTGTAGCGTACCTAGTGGCGTACGCTGACGTGCAGACACAATTCGCTTATATTCTTACACTTACCCATTCAGCTTCCCTTGCACACTCGCGGAAAGACTATGCCATCGCCTGAAATGCCGAGCCCGGTTCCGGCACTCGCTCCGCCCCAGTGGCGACTGGAGTACGAGTCGGCGTTGCGGGAAACTGATCACAACATTCTTTTCAAGAGAGTGGAAGTCGCCGAGGCCGCGCTCCTCAGCCGACGGGATTCTCTTGACCAATCAGCTGACGCCTTCCAACTAACTGACGTGGAGATTGCGCTCTCCAACCTCCGTGTGCTGAAAAAAGAAATACTGAATTTCTGAGTGGCGCATCGCTCTGGCACCCCAAAATACTGATTCTTCTCTATTGCAACGGAGAGGACGCCGCGCGCACGGCGAAACCCTCGTGGTGTTCAAGTCGCCGGTCGGCGTGCTCGGCGGCTAGATATTGACGATTCTTTCCTTACTGCCGCGAGTGCCCGTTCTCGTGATCAGTGCCCTTCCGGCCTTCGTGTTTGCCCCATAATCCCTATTCCCGGCCCGCTATTTGGTTTAGAACTGGACAAACGAAAGCAAACGATATAAAAAGAAAGCGCAATCATAAGCCCTCTTTTGAGACGAAACGTGCTCAACGAAGAACGCCGGCGCGCCATCATCGAAATTCTCGAGCGGGACGGTCGTGTGCTGGTCACGGACATGGCCGGTAAATTCGACACATCCCAGGTGACGATCCGCAAGGATCTCGAAATCCTGCACGCCCACGGTCTGGTGCATCGCACACACGGGGGCGCGCTACCGGCTCGCGAGGGGGCTTTGGAAGACCCCACCCTTCGAGAAAAAGAAAAGCTGCACCGCAAGGAGAAACTTCGCATTGCCGCCTCGGCGGCAGCCCAGGTGAAGGAAGGCCAGGTCGTGATCCTCGATTCCGGCACCACCACCACGGCCATAGCGCGCATGTTGCGAAACTTTCATAACATTACGATTATCACTAACGCCTTGAATATTGCCGCCGACCTTACTGGAGCGCCCGTCGAGGTAATCCTGACCGGAGGAACGCTGCGCAAGAACTCCTTCTCTCTGGTAGGCCCGATTGCGGAGGAGACTCTGCGCGGCCTGAATGCCGACATTCTCTTTCTCGGAGTGGACGGCTTCGACGTGCAATACGGACTGAGTACGCCCAATCTCCTGGAAGCGAATGCAAACCGGATCATGGTTGAGATCGCGAAACGGACTGTGGCGGTATGCGATTCGAGCAAATTTGGCCGGCGCAGCCTGTCCCTGATTGTTCCGCCAACGGCTTTGCAGGAAGTGATTACGGACCACGGCATCCCCAAGTCCGATCTGAAAGCACTTAAAAAGATGGGGATTGAGGTGACGCTTGTCTGACCATCGCAAGACTCAGCCGTCGACGCAGGCGAGTCTCCACGGAGCCCATTCGCTGGCTGAAATCTTGTCGCAACCGGAATTTTGGGGGCGTTGTGTTGACGCATTGGAGCGCGAGGGATCGCTGGCGCAAATTCGCCAACCTTTTCGTTCCGCCAGCGAATGGCTGTTCATCGGATGTGGATCGAGCTACTACATTGCACTCGCGGCAGCTTCGTCATGGAGTCGGATCACAGGCATGCGGGCGCGGGCGATTGCGGCTTCCGAATTATTGCTCTTTCCTGAAATCGTGCTGGCTGGGTCAGACAAAGTCGCAGCCGTGGTCATTTCCCGGTCGGGCCAGACTTCCGAGGCGGTACGGGCCGCGCAACTGCTCGAGCAAGAGAAGAACATTCGCGTCCTGGCCGTGACCGGTACACCCGATCAACCGTTAGAAAAGACAGCTACGGCAACTCTGCCGCTGCTTCCCTGCGATGAGCAGAGCACGGTGATGACCAGGTCGTTCACATCGATGCTGATGGGGCTGCAGTATCTGGCGGCTTGCGAGGCAGTCGATACCACGCTCATGAAATCGTTCCGCAAGGTTCCCCAGTTGGCGCAGGTGGCGCTGGACCGCCTGCATCTTCGGATTCGCGACTTCGTTGGCGCGCGGCAGTTTTCGGACTATGTTTGCCTCGGCCAGGGGCCGTTCTACGGGCTGGCTTGCGAGACCGCGCTCAAGGTCACCGAGATGTCCGTCTCATACGGACAGAGTTTTCATACTCTTGAATTCCGTCACGGACCTAAATCAATTGTCGCAACCGAGACTCTGATCATTTTCCTGTTATCCGAGCAGGGATACAACGCCGAGTGCGAAGTCTTACAGGAGGTCAAAGGTCTGGGCGGAACGACCTTGACGGTTGCGAATCGCGCCGACGACCGGGCTCGTGCTTCATCCGATCTTTTGATCGAACTGAATTTTGATGTCCCCGAACTGGCGCGCCTGACCTCCTACCTTTTTGCCGGCCAGCTCACCGGCCTCTATAGCGGCCTTAAAAAGGGGCTCGACCCGGACAATCCGCGAAATTTGAGCCGGGTTGTAATGTTGGATGAAGCTGCGACGGACGAGCAACCCGAGCCTGCAAAGTCCTGAGCGTGTCGCGATGTTGAGGTAAATGTTCAGATATACGCGCGGCTTTCCGTTCCTTCCAACGTATTGCCAATAGGCGTTTTAAGGCGGTAATCGATCCGGTGGTTACCAAAGAAATAGCAAAAGTCGGGAAAACTAAAGTGTGCCCGTAGCCTGTTCGGGCTATTCTCATACCTCCCCTCGAACGGTAGGATGTTCTAGAACAATCTTTCGGGGGAGGGCTTGTTCGACGAACGTCCCACGACTCAAATGAGTCTGGGACGTTTTGTTTTACCGGAAGAAGAGGATTGTGTGGCGCGGACACTCTTGTCCGCCGCCTTTGACGTGAAAAATGATCAAGACCCATCACTTATCCATGTCTATACGACACATTCTCTGCGCCATCTGCTTGCTCGGCGCCGTCACGCTGGCGCAGGACAACCGCCCGGCTGACGTAGCTTCCCCGCCGGTGTTCGAAGACGACTTTTCCGGCGGAAGACTGGATAAAACCAAATGGTTCATCGACACCGGCAACGCGCCGGGAAATATCGCCGGAGTGAACGCAGGCACACTCAGCGCAGAACACATTGACCTTTCGACCGGCATGCTCTGCCTCAAGCTGACACAGAACCTCGCGGGCTCTCTTTCCACATCCGTCGGGTCAGAGATTCGTTCGAAACAATTATTCGGATACGGGACCTACGTGTGGATCGCCCGGGCGGCATCCACTTCCGCGACACCGCACGGCACAGGTTCCGCCGTCTCGGGCACAGTAACCGATGTATTCAACTTCATCGACGACAGCAAATCGGAAATTGATTTCGAGTACCAGGGCCAGACCCCGTCGATCCTCGAGATGACGAATTACTCCACAGTGTCCCACAGCCAGAGCACTTCCGCGGCGGTTCCTGACGCCGATAGCACATTCCACGAATACAAATTTGTGTGGAGCGCCGCAAAGATCGAATTTTACGTCGACGGGAAACTGGTTTCGGCCCACACCGAACACATTCCCTCGGCCCCGGCAGCAATCCTGATCAATCTGTGGGGAACAAATTCAAAGTCATTTGGCGGCGTTGCGACCGATGGCGCAACCAGCTATTTGTATGTGTCGTCAGTGTCGTACACGCCGTCGCCGTCGCCGTAGTCGTCTGAGCAGGCCGACGATTACACGTGGTAACGGAGTTCGCCAATCCGATCTTGAGCGACGTCGTCATGATGAGCTTGCGAAGCATCCAGCGCGGAACGGCTATGAAAGCGACCGCGCAATTGATTCGCGCAACATCCCTCAGGACTAAATTTCATCGGGATGACGCCACTTAAAGTTGGATTTTATATTCAGCGCCTGCCGCTGCAGGTCGAGTCCTCCACCCAACGGTGATACATTAAACGTCTGCATTTTCAACCCGCCCGGGTGGCGAAACTGGCAGACGCACGGGACTTAAAATCCCGGGCCCCGAAAGGGGCGTGACGGTTCGATTCCGTCCCCGGGCACCACTATCTCAAAGCGTTTCAATTTTGTCAGTCGGCTTTGCGATGACCAGCTTTGGCGGGGCGGGAAGCTGGGACAATGTTATCGGGAACGGGGCCGAATAGGTTCTCTTTGGCGTGACTGACCTTTTGCCAATCTCACTTCATTTCCCTCCGGTCGAAGTTGCGCGGCACTTTATTCCTCGCTGTTGCAGCAAGTCCGTGAGGTAATTCGATGGAACGATAGTGGCAACCCATCCTCCCCCCCTTTCTTGTGTCTCCACAACTATTCCAACAAATCCGTGATCGGCGTACGAAAACACAGGTCCTCCGCTGTTCCCAGAATTGGCAATATCGTAAGCACGATGGCAAGTGTCCGGAAAATGTTTTCAGCCTATCGAACAGGCTTGAAATTCCGCGCAGATTGATAGACAAGAGTTAATACGGTATCGAGCCACGGAAGGCTTTTGAGACACGCGCAGGCAGCATCTGAAATCCAGGCAAGGATCCCTTGTGAGATCGTCCTTATGAGCGTCGACGTAAACCGGCATCGCCATGAACCTTAGACTTCGCACCGTTCTTCTTCTCGCCCGCACTTTCCTGGGCTTGCTGGCCGCTTCCGCCGCCATCTCTGGCTCCGCTGCGGCCCAGTCCGGTACATCGCCCGCCGGTGCTCCAGCGCCGCTCCACCTGGTCCGGGTGGAGCGAGATCACATGGTGCCGATGCACGACGGCGTGAGACTAGCGGTCGACCTCTACTTCCCTGTTGACGCCGGCGACAAACTTCCAGTCATTCTGATCCTCACGCCTTATAACAAACTCGCGGTGGAAGACCTCGCGCGCATGTGGGCAGGTCAAGGCTACATCGCCGCGGTCGAAGACCTGCGCGGCAAGTTTGCTTCAGAAGGTGTGTTCACATTCTCCCTGAATGACCCGACTGACGGCGCGGACTCCGTTGTTTGGGCGGCATCTCAGCCCTGGTCTACCGGCAAAGTCGGTACCTATGGATGCTCCTACCTTGGCGGGGACCAGATTGAATTGAGCAAGCTTCAGGTGCCCCAACACACCGCCATGATCCCGCAGGCCGCGGGTGGCGCTTACCGGTTCGGAAACCTGACTGAAGGTGGCGCACTGAACCTCGACATCATCGCCGGCTGGATGCGGCAGAACGGAAGCAAGCTGCCTCACTCGGGTCAGGATCCCAAGCCACTAGATCCCGCCCGGTTATCCGTATTGCCGGTTGTCGATGTTCTGAAGGGTACTGGCCCACCCACCGATTTTGAGGATTGGGCCTCGCACGATCTCGATGATCCCTGGTGGGATCGTCTGGGTTATGTCGACGACCGGAACCACTTCAATGTCCCCGCCATTCACCTGTCCTCGTGGAATGACAGAGAAGTCTCCGGAACGCTCCATTTCTTCGATCTTTATCGCAAAAACAGCACGACCGCGATCGCGCGCGACAACCAATATCTGATCATCTCTCCGATGGAACACTGCCAGTCGGAAAAAGCCACCGAGCACACGGTGGTCCTTGGACGCGATATGGGAGACGCCCGTTTCGGCTACTACGACCTGTACCTGCGTTGGTTCGATCATTGGTTGAAGGGCATCGACAATGGTGTTACTAACATGCCCAAAGTGCGCGTTTATGTCATGGGAGCAAATCGCTGGCGCACGGCGGACGAATGGCCTCTTCCCGGCACGCGCTTTACGAAATATTTCTTTCACAGCGGTGGTAAGGCAAATAACGGCAGCGGAGACGGCATCCTCAGCACGCGGGAGCCTGGGCGAGAAGAGCCAGATACATACGCCTACGATCCCATGAATCCCACGCCACTATCACGAAATCCGGCGGATGAAGAAGATGAGATTCTCAAGCGTCCTGATGTTTTGGTGTACACCACGCCGCCGCTCGAAAAATCGGTCGAGGTAACCGGACCCTTGCAAGCGATCTTGTATGTCTCCTCGAGCGCCAAGGACACCGACTTCGTGGTCCGACTCCTGGACGTAGATGCTGGCGGCAAAGCTTTCCCGTTGGCTCGAACCGTTCTACGGGCCCGCTACCGTGAGGGCTTTGACAAGAAGGTCTGGATGTCGGCCGGAGAGACCTATCGGCTTTCGATTGATTTGCACGGGACAGGCAATCAGTTCGCGGCAGGACATCGTGTTCGAGTAGAGATATCGAGCAGCGCATTTCCGACGTACGCGCGCAATTTGAATACCGGCGGTGACAATTACCGCGACACCAGGGCGGTGGTCGCTAACAATCAAATCCATCACTCTGCAGGCCAGGCGTCCTATATTCTGCTACCCATTATTCCTTAGTTGGATCCAGAGCGCTCGAAATAAGGTTGCATAGCATGCAAAGAAGAATTCATGATCAAAATTGTTGTGTTATTCGCATTTTTTCTGGCCGCAGCTATCCGTGCAAATGCGATGGATAAACCGGGTTCGAAAACCGTTCCGGCCTCCGATCCTCAATTTATCGGCTCCGTTCTTGAAGAGACGTGGGATGTCAGCCATGCCGCAAAGCAAGGCTACATCGATTGCATAATGTCTCTCTCCGATGTCGATCTCAACGTCGCCATGACCAAAGCCGGTTCCGTAACCCTCAACTTCGACGCCAGCATTTATGATCGCGGCCAGTCTGCAACCGCCGGTCCGATCTGGAAGGTTCAGGTGGATCAAGATCCGCCCTCGGATCGGATCACGATCGGGCCCACGGTCACGACCATCAGCACTTCGACCTTGCCTCCAGGCTCGCATCGTGTGCGGTTCATTCAGTCCGCAAATATGGGCTCGCCTCGTTGGTTCGCTCACGATCCGCAGTTGTCGAGGGTCATTAGTGTGACCCTCCCCGAGGGCGCCCACCTGGAAAAGTCGAAGCGGCCCGTTGCCTGGTTCCTCCCGATCACCGATTCCATCGGCGAAGGCGCGGTGAACATGAACACCACCACAGCGACCTGGAGAACACCCTCTAACGCCTACACGGATTCTACGAACGCCTGGCCGGCGCTGGTCGCAGAGATGCTTCACAAATCCATCGCGGGATATCTCATCTCCGGCATCGGTATCGTCCGCGGGGGATCGGGAGCTCCTTACGGCGCTATAAATCCCCAGGATGCAACCGGGGCCAACGATCCCTGGGACCATATCTTTGCCGGCGTGCCCCGACCGTTCAATACGGCACCCGACTTCATCATCCTCTGTGTCGGAGCCAACGAATGGGCAACCGATCCTCATACCGAAGGGCACGCCGAACCCGTGGACCCGACCAGTAGGGATGCCGCGTTCCAGGCCAACGTCGAAACTTTTTTCTCCCGAGTTCGCGCCCATCCCCAATTAGCTAAGGCGCCCATCTTCGTTAGCGTGCCGTTCGGAGGTTACAAGCGCACTCCCTTACAAAATGCAGTTGCACACTATCGCGCGACCCATCCCGACGAAACGCATATAGAACTTTTCGATTTGGCCTTCGGATCGCCCGCACTCACGACCACCAACGGCATCGATGAAATAGCTCTGTTTGGCGGACTCACCAAAAATCGGCCCGATGACAAGGACACCATTCCGTCCCCTCAGTCGTCTGACCGCACCCATCCCTACGGAATCGCTACACCCGGCATCGGCAGTGTCAACGCCCACCAGCAAATAGCGCAGGTCATAGCGCCACGGTTGGCTGCGATGCTCAAGGGAGGACCTGCGCCGAAAACCGGCGACTTGGAGCTAGGAGCCCTGCAACTGCGGATGAAGGACGGGATCGTACAACTCATCGGAGCATCTGCCACAGGAGGCTCAGCCCCCTACCGCTACGAATTTCAAAAGAGCGTTGACAACGGACAGACGTGGATTCCCGTTGGACAGCCGATCGACAGCATGCAAAGCGTGCTCCGCCCTATTGAGATTTCCGAATCAAGTCCCCAAATTCCCACCCTGTATCGATTGAAGGTAACCGACGGCGCCGAGCCCCAAGCATCCGCCAAAACAGCGACGGTTTCGAATTCTATGTCGCAGTAGCAAACGCTAGGTGTCCATGCTGAACTCCAGGATATGTTCAATACGTTGAAACATCGTTGACTCTTCGCTGCGCAGTGCCTATACCAAGAATGGCAGGCGGCGAACGAGCCACAGCTTTTCCAGGACTGAACTGACCGAGTCGAATAGGAAGCCAGCCCAGACCAAGACTCTACAAAGAGGTACCGGCGTGACTTCCAAGTCGTAACGACAATGGCGATAGCACAGAAATCGTTTCACAGTCGACTCTGCTGGACCATAGAGAATTCAGACATCCGCGTCACTGTGGTCGTATGCGGCGGGCACATTGCAGAACTGGTTCTGAAGAACCAGCAGGAAGTTAATCCTCTGTGGATACCGGACCGCGAAACCATCGACTCGGATCGCTACAATCCATCCCTCCACGGCGCAACGTACGGCACCGGTCCCGAGGCAAGACTCATGAGTGGCTTGCTTGGCCACAATCTCTGCTTCCCTTTCTGGGGTGATCCCAGCGAAGCAGAACATAAAGCCGGAATGACCTACCACGGCGAAACAAACATTGTCCGCTGGGAGGAAGTTAAATCTTCAGATGATTCGATTGTGATAACGGCACTCCTGCCGGAATCGCAGCTACGCTTTACTAGAACCATTGAATGCCAGGGGCAGTCAGTCCTGTTTGAGAACGTCGCTGAAAATCTGAGCACATGGGACCGACCCGTAGCATGGTGTGAGCACGTGACCTTTGGCCCACCGTTTCTGGAACCCGGTGTCACTCGGTTTGAGGCGTCGGTTACGCGCGGTTTCCGCACTGGCGAAGACACCCGTGCAACTCTCGCGTGGCCGCAAGGTCAATGCGCGATTGCCTGTGATCTATCAGTATTCAGTCGCACGCCACACAGTCAATTGGTCAACTCATTCCTTGTAGACCCTGCTCAGGAGTTCGGTCGATTCACTGCCTACAATCCTAATTGCGGTCTCGAATTGGAATACGTGTTCCGCCGTGAAGAGTTTCCCTGGCTAAACGTCTGGGAAAATCACGACGCTCAACTTCTTACTCGGGGCATGGAGTTCAGTAACACCCCCATTCACGGAACCATGAAGCGATTGGTTCAGACACCCGCTATTTGGGGCACGCCAGTGTACGACTGGATCGACGCAAAGAGCACGCTAACCAAGCGATTCAAAGCAACAATCAGAGAGCGTGCATGAACCGGCGTAATCCTGCTCGCCCCGGGAGCAGATGCGCGGCAAGCCCCAACATCCTCGCGAAGATGGCAGAGCATCGGGCAATTCCGGAAATGCTGAAGCGCGGCAGTGGGGCGATCGTAAACGTTTCCAGCGTGCAAGGGCTGGCTTCCCAGCGAAACGTAGTTGCATACGCAACCAGCAAACACGCAATGATCGGATTGACTCGTTCAATGGCTGTAGATTTGGCGTCGCGCCACATTCGCGTCCACTGTGTCTGCCCGGGAACGGTCGACACGCCGATGATTCAGAGTATTGTAGCGTTGGACAGCCAACCTCAACGATTGAGAGCTACGCTAGATGCAGTGCATCCAATAGGGAGGATGGCGCGGCCCTCCGAGATTGGAGAAGTGGTAGCGTTTCTGGCCAGCGCTCGGGCCAGCTTCATGACCGGTTCTATTGTCACAGTAGACGGCGGCCTTTTGATTCCCATTGCTGGTTCACCGGAATAGGGTTCGTTTGGCAAGCTCGCGGCATTACATTCAGTCCATTCAACCTCACACATCCGATGCGAACTGACCTCGTGACAGGTTTTCTTTTGGTCCTGCTAGCGGCGACCATGAATGGTGCATATGCCATTCCTATGAAGTTCATGCCTCGATGGAAATGGGAAAACATCTGGCTGGTATGGACTGTATTCAGTTTGTGGGTGTTGCCGGCGATACTGGCATGGGCTGCCGTCCCACATCCCATTCAGGCGTACAGCACAACCCCTTGGACATCCCTGCTGCGCATGGGAGCTATGGGAATTTTGTGGGGAGCCGGCGTGTTGTTATTGGGTATGTCGTTTCCGCTCGTTGGCGTAGCGGTGGGAGCCTCCGTTGCTCTCGGTTGCGCAGCAGCCGTGGGCACGCTCCTCCCAATCATTGTTTCAGATACCCCAATGCAAAGATCTACAGGTTTCACGATCTTGCTGGGCGTGATCATTGTGTTGCTGGGTGTAGGAATCTGTGGCTTTGCCGGCCGCGCACGAGAGCAGCAGCAAGGAACTCGTTCCGCGACGCATGGCCAGTCGATAAGAGGGTTCATATTTGCCAGCGTGGGCGGGACACTCACCGCGGCTCTAAACCTGGCATTCGTTTCTGGCGCTACGATCACTGCGAATGTGCAGGCGCAGCGACCCTCGACTCCGCTGGCGAGCATTGCAATCTGGATGCCCATTCTCCTTGCGGGCGCGATGCCTGGCGTGGCCTACACCTTATTTCTCCTAATGAAGAATAGCTCCACTGGTCTCTATCGACAGGAGAGAACCAGCACTTATTGGCCACTGGTGGTGGTGATGGGTGCGTTGTGGCTGGGGAGCATCGTGGTCTATGGCAACGGAGTCGCAATAATTGGTGCGCTCGGTCCAGTCGTGGGATGGCCTATGTTTATGTCGGGGGCAGTGATCGCGAGCGCTTTCTGGGGCACGCTGTTTGGAGAATGGAAGAATTCCGGAAAGATTGCAAAGGCTGCCATGACTTCTGGTGTGTTTTGTCTAATGATCGCCATCATTATTTTGGGCAAGGCGGGCCATTAGTGCAGCAAAGCGACATTTCTTCAGACGAGGTTCGTTGCGTGCCTGGTGTACTTCCTGAGGAGACATCCAACATTTTTATATGATAACGCGCAAAGATTTCCTGAAAATTTCCGCGATGGCGGCTCTGCCGGTCGGAGTTCCTCTCCTCGCTACGGGCGCGGCGGCGGAGATTCCCGAGGCTCCATCTTCCTTCGGCGACTCAAAAGCCCTGAAGCTCACGAGTGAACAATTTGCCTTATCTCTTACAGCGGGCAATGGCCTCCGTTGTCGGCTCGTGCATGTGCCGACTGGCACGCTTCTCGCCAATGGCCCGTATTCGTATTCCCTGGGGCCGCTCGTTTTCACCAGGGTCAAGCAGGACGGATCGAGCGTCATCCTTCAGGGCACCACCGGCACTGGGATCACGATCGAGCATCGCTTCACTGTCGATCCGATGACCTCGTGGATTGAAGAGGCGATCGCGCTGACCAATAACGGTTCGCATCCACTGATGACCGCTTTTCGCTGCGGCCTCGTTCTGCCGGTAAGCGCCAACACGTTGAAGAACTATACTTTCACGGCTGTGCCCTATCGTCGGGAGCCGCCTGGTGATCGCAAACAATACGCAGACTACTCTCTCGACCAGATTCTCTATGAGCGCCGTCGATCCAAGCTTCGCGGGAACCCGCAATTCGAGAATACAGTCAGCCGAAACGTCATGTACCGTGTTTTTACCGAGGATTATCTTTCCGAGGGTTGGGCTTTTACCGACAAAGAGAACGGGTTCCTCGTCACCAAGTACAATCAGACCGCACGGGAGTTTTCGATTCTCGACCGCGTGCCGCTGCCAGGAGACCAACTCGGCTTGCGCTGGGGCGGAGCTGGCGCGTTCGACGATGCGGAGGGCAGCTATCATCTAGCTCCTGGCGCCACGCATAATTTTGGCATCACGCGACTGACGGCATTTCCGGGCGACTTTGTTCAGGGCTACTACGCCTTCCGTTCCGAGATGGAATCGCGCGGGCACCGCATCGCGGATTCCTACGACCCGCCATCGCATTGGAACGAACTCTACGACAACAAGCTTTGGTGGACGGGCGTCCATACCGACCCCGCCCTTCGCAAGAAATTCTACTCCCTCCCCGACATGAAGCAGGCTGCAGCGAGTGCTCAGGACATGGGCTGCGAAGCGCTTTATCTAGACCCCGGCTGGGATACACCACAATCGTCCAAAATCTGGGCTGAGGATCGACTGGGCAAGCTTTCCGATTTTCTGGCGATGCTAAAGAGTGACTATGGCGGACTCAAGCTCTCCTTGCATACGCCATTGTCGGGTTGGACCGGTCCATGTGCGAGTCCGAGCGGTCCCTGCGTCGGTGAAATGGATGTCATCCCCGGGACAGCAATCGTGCGCGAGAATGGCAAGGCGACGCTCTTCGCGTGCGGCGCGAGTGCCGTTTATATTCAGGAAACCGCGAAGCGATTGAAGCTACTGGCGGACACGGGCGTTAGCTTTTTCATGTTCGACGGCACGGTCTGGATGGGGGAATGCTGGGACAAGGACCATGGGCATTCCTTACCTTCGACTGCAGCAGAACATGTGGAAGGTGCGAACGCCATCGCCAGCAAGGTTCACGAAACGAATCCGAATGCGCTGATTGAAATGCACGACCAGTTGTTTGGCGGTGTCGGTTACCGTTATGTCCCGAGCTACTACGGACAAGGGTCCCATACCCCTGGCATTCAAGGCTGGAATGAGATATGGGCCTTTGAATTGATGTGGAGTCCGATGGTTGATCTGGTGGAAGGTCATAGCATCGCGCTCTACTATTTCAACCTCGCCTACTCGATCCCCGCATACATCCACATTGATTTGCGCCAGGACAACGCGCAATGTCTCATGCTCTGGTGGAATATCTCAACGTGCCGGCATCTTGGAGTCGGAGGTACGCATCCCGACCCGACAGTCCGCCAAAAACAGAAGCAAGTCATCGCTACCTACCGTCGGTTAAAGTCGTTTTTTGCCACGGGTGTTTTTTATGGAATTGATGAAATGACTCACATCCACGTTGACCGCCAGAAGACGGGTGCGGTGATCAATGCGTTCAATCTAGAAGACACTCCCGTTGAGAGGAAGATCACCTTCGCGCCCGAAAAGTACGGGCTTCCCGGAAACAAAACCTACACGTCGAAAGCCCACACCTTCACTCATAACAGCGGCAGCTACATAGCTACGGTTTCGATTCCCGGTTTCGGACACACGCTTATCGAAATAAGCTGACCAGACTTGCGCTAGACATGAGTTGTGGCATTTCAACACAGGGTTCGGCGCAAGATATGACTCTGGGTGGCGAAGAAGATTCGTTTCCTCCGAACGGAGCCCCGAAAGGGACGTGACGGTTCGATTCCGTTCCCGGGCAGCATTCCAATCGCAGACTTCCGGATATCGATTCGTTGTTTTCGTGCCATACTTTGCTCAATGAACAAAACTGCTTGCCGTGTAAGCGGACTGACCATTCGAGTTGCTGCGTTTTGTTTTCTGCTTCTGGCTGGGACGATCGTTCGGGTGGACGGGCGGCGCTTGGCCCAGGAGGGCTCGGCGATATCCTGGCGGGCTGACCATCACATTCATCTGGCTTCGGCTGAGCTTTGTCGACTGGTGGGCGAGTGTTTGCCTTCGAACCATCCGCCGGCGGTGTTTGCGGCGGATGCGATCCGCGCGCTGGACGAGGCTCATGTTTCGAAGGGCGTGATTCTGTCTTGCGCCTATTTGTATGGGTTGCCGTCGCTTCATCTCACGTCCCGTGCAATTGCGGAAGGCACGCGCCGCGAAAATGAATTCACGGCGGCTGAAGTTGCGAAATATCCGACGCGGCTGGTGGGATTTCTGTCGGTGAATCCATTGCAGGATTCCGCCATTGCCGAGATACGCCACTGGCAGGGCAGTCACGAACTGATCGGTCTCAAGTTGCACTTCACTGCGTCCGCGGTGCATATCAGGAGTGCAGAAGCGCGCCGGCGGGTTGCCCTCGTTCTCAGCGCGGCTGCGGCCGAGCATCTTCCGATCGTGATTCATTTGGGAGGAGGCAAGGTCGACGCTTCCGACGCCGAAATTTTTATTCGGGATGTGCTGCCCAGCGCGGGAGAATCCTGGGTGCAGATTGCGCACGCCGGCGGAGGCTTGCCGCTGCATGATGGAAACCACGTGGGTGTGCTGCGGGCTTTCGCCGATCACATCGTGCAGGACGATGCAGCTACACGGCATGTGCTATTCGATTTGTCTTACGTGCCTGCGCCAGATGAAAGCCGCGAAGATGCTGCCGCACTCACCCGGCAAATCAGGCGCATCGGCATCAAGCGGTTTCTCTTCGGCTCGGACTTCAATGTCCTCACTCCAGAGGAAGAGATCAAGTTTCTCGACCGACTGGGCCTGACGACGGAAGAGCTGCAAGCTTTGAGACAGAATTGCGCGCCGTGGGCGTGTTGAGGGACCTTGAAGGCTGCTGCACGACTCGGGCAGGGCGCCCAACCTCGGCGCTAAAGCGCAACGAGTCTCAACCGGCTTAACGTCACGACCAAGGTCGCGCCTCTACCGAAGTCTCGCCTTTCATAAAACTGCGCCATTTCCAAAACCGGTGTCGTCGCCAAAACCGCGTCCTTCGCGAAACCGAAACCCGCCCGCAACCTGAGGCTCAGTCTGAAAACAAATCCCTCGGCGTCATCTTGAACGACTTTCAGTCGTGAAGAATCTGGCCTGTAGCGCACCATCTGCTCGCGCAAATTCATATTCGCTCCTCGCCAGGTCCTTCGCAAGCTCAGGATGACTCCGTGTCATTTGAACTGGAACTTCAAACTGAGCAACTACTCGAAACCTTGCCCCACTTGTTTTTTTTCAGTCTGCTAGATCGTGGCCAGCGCCTGGCCGATCCTCTGAAGTCCTTCGCGGAACATTTCGCTATCCACGCCCATGCCGATGCGGAAATGATTGGATAGGCCAAAGAAGCGCCCGGGGACGGCAGAAGTTTCGTATTCGGCGCGCAAGCGGGAGAGGAATTCTTCTACATCTCCTCCATGCAGGCGCAGAATAGCGGTGGTTCCGAAGCTGGTACGGGGAGTGGAAACTCGTTCCTGACTCTCGAGAAAGTGCTGAAGCGCTGCACGATCAGCTTCGACGATCTTGCGGGCGCGCTCACGGATTTGGTCAAGATTCTCCAGCGCGATCACACTCAGTAGTTCAGCGGGATGGGCCGGGATGGACGCGAACAGGTCATTCAGCCGCCACATGGCCCTCGCCAGATCAGGCTCTGCCAGAATCCATCCGCAACGCAGGCCGCTCAGACCGTACACCTTGGTTAAACTGCTGGTGACGACGAACTCCGGGCCCAAGTGGAAAGACGGCTTCGGCGTATCCGTGTACACGGCGTCGAGATAAACTTCGTCGACCAGTACGCGCGCCCCTACGCTGCGGGCCAGGCCGCCAATTTCACGCAGCACGGAGTCCGCAGCCAACACGCTGCTTGGATTGTGCAGGTTGGTAATGACGATCACCTTCGTCTTCCTGGTAATCACTCGCCGGACTTCCTGGGGATCGAGAGCGTAACCGCTCTCCTCAGTGCGGGCAAATTGCTTTACCGTCGCGCCCAGATACAAGAGCGTAGATGTGAGCAACTCGTAGGTGGGCTGTTCGATGAGAACTTCATCGCCGGGATCGATGAGCGCGGCCATCGCCAAATGGTTGGCCATCGAGGTGCCTGCGGCGGCCACCACGCTATCCGGGTCGACACCGCATTTCCTGGCAATGGCCAGCTGCAAGGGCGCGTAGCCGTAGGCACTGTCGCCATTGATCTCCAACTGGTCGATGGTTACGGGAAGTTCGCGCAAGGGGAACGACGCCACGCCGCTGGTCGCGAGATTGAACCTGGCGCTTCCCTGGGTTTTCGCCCACCGCATGTAATCGGAGTGTCGATGTCTCATAGGTTCGGAAGACGCGTTTTCTATACTTCTCGCGAGTTTTTCTGTTTCGCACGGCTCCAGTACCAATATACCGGGATGCCAGCCAGCAGAATAATCAGGCCGATGGCGGAGTTCGCCGGAAAGGTCGAAACCGTCGCGGTCACGATCGCTGCACACGCCAGCACGAAAAGTGCCGTGGTGTAGGGATGTCCTGGCGTGAGATAGAGCTGCTCAGACGAATCTGCTGTCCTGCTCCGGAAGACAAACAGCGATGCCGCAGTCAGGCCGAACGAAATAAAATCGACCGAGATTACGTAGTTCAATATCTGCTCGTAGCGTCCGGAGAGGGCGATCACGGTTGCGGTCACACCTTGCAGTACGATGGCAACCACGGGAACTCCAGTACGGGGAGAGAGCCAGCCAACACTCTTGAAGAAGAGGCCGTCGCGCGCCATGGCGTAGTAAACTCGCGGCGCGGTCAGAATTCCCTGGCTCAGAAAACCCAGAGTCGAGATGGCGATGCCGAAAGCGATCCACTTCGCTCCGCGCTCTCCCAGGGCCACACGCATCACGGACGATGCGGGAATGCGGGTCTCGGCCAGACCCTGCGGGCCGAGCACGCGCAGGCAAACAAAATTGACGGAAAGATAAAGGAGCACAACGCCGATCACGCCGATCACAAGTCCGCGCGAGAGATCGCGGCGGGGATCGCGCATTTCGCCGGCAACGAAACTTGCGGTCTGCCATCCTCCGTAGGCGAAGGCAACCGGAATCATGGCGGCACCGATCGCTCTTCCCAGGCTGAACGAGACGGGCTGGTCGAGCAATGGCAAGGGATGCACCGCGCCTCCGCCCCAGACAATTCCCACCACGACCAAGGCGGCGATGGCGGCGACCTTAAGCAGCATAAGAATGCTCTGCACATTGCTTCCAGCGCGCACGCCGAAGCAATTGATTGCGGTCAAAGCCATGAGCGTGGCAGCTGCGATGGGCCCGTCACCGGCGGACACCCCGGTAATCTCGCGATAATACCGGCTGAAGGTGACGGCAACAGCCGCCATCCCGCCAGTCTGGGTCACCAGCAGAAGAACCCATCCGTAGATGAATGCGACCGAAGGATGGTAGGCCTCGCGCAAGTAAAGATATTGACCTCCCGCACCCGGTAAGCGCGACGCCAACTCCGCCCAGATGAAAGCACCGAGCAGGGCAAGCACTCCACCGAGAAGCCACACGCCCAAAATCAGGAATGGAGTGTGTACGCGAAGAGCGACAACGTAGGGATTGATGAAAATGCCGGAGCCGACAATGCCGCCCATCACGATCATGGTGGCGTCGAAGACGCCGAGTAGCTGCCGAGGTTTGACAATGTCGTTGCCCAGAGCCAAAGACGTTAGCATATCTTCGAATGAAACAGCGGCCACGAATTTCACCGTGGGCTTGCGAAGGATCTTGCGCTCGCCGCATGTGAACCTCACAGCGATTGTGGCAATGCGCGCGAGATCCTTCGGGACACAAGTCCCTCAAGATGACACCCCGTATTTGTGGATTTTTCCAAACCGGTGACACCATCATCAGAATGAACGCCATCGGAAGGGGAGACTAAACTGACCGGGTCCCTGCGAATGCCTGTATCGGTGGCGTGTTAGGCTTTTGAGGCTCTTTCACGATCCGCTGGAGAATCATGAACGATAGTCGCCCCCCTCAATTTGATCTACAGGCAACCGCTCGACAAATCATGCTGGAACATGGGTTCGAGCCTGATTTCCCTCCGGCCGTAGCGCAGCAACTGGCGGAGGTGAAAGCGAATCCGCCAGAAGTGGCTCCGGGTGAGGATGTGCGCGACTTGCGCCAGATGCTCTGGTCATCCATCGACAACGACACTTCGCGCGATCTTGACCAGATCGAAACCGCCGAGCGTTTGACCGCGGGTGAAATCAAAGTGCTGGTCGGAATCGCCGACGTGGACGCGTTCGTACCTCGGCAATCGCCGATTGACGAACACGCGGCGAAAGAAACGACGACCGTGTATACCGGCATCGGGAATTTCCCCATGTTGCCAGAGGAGTTGAGCACCGCAGCCTCTTCCCTGCTCGAGAACGGCGACAAGTTGGCGGTAGTGATTGAATTCGTGGTCACACCGGACGGCGGGGTCAGTTCCAGTAATGTGTATCGCGCAGTTGTTCGGAACCAGGCGCAACTGGCGTACGACGCCGTCGGAGCGTGGCTCGAAGAGAAGGGCCCTGCTCCCGCAAAAGTGGCTGCCTCTACTGATTTACAGGCGCAACTCAAGCTGCAAAACGAGGCGGCACAGGCGTTGAGAGGTCAGCGCTACCGGAACGGCGCGCTGAACATCGACACCAGCGAAGTGCGTCCCGTGATTCTCAATCAACAAGTGGTGGACGTGGAGAACCAGCAGAAAAACCGTGCCACTGAACTCATTGAAGACTTCATGATTGCGGCCAACGGCGTCGTGGCTCGCATGCTGGAGAAAGTTTCGTCTTTGCGAAGGATCGTAAAGACACCGAAACGCTGGGATCGGATTGTCCAGCTCGCGGCTACGCACAATGAAACACTGCCAGCCCAACCTGACTCGAAGGCTTTGAATGATTTCTTACTTCGGCGCAAAATGGCTGATCCGGATCACTTCGCCGATCTCTCGCTGGGCGTTATCAAACTGATTGGACCCGGTGAGTACGTACTGGAGCGTCCCGGAGATCCGGAGCAGGGTCACTTCGGCCTGGCGGTGCAGGACTACACGCACTCCACGGCTCCGAATCGGCGCTTTGCGGACATCGTCACACAACGACTAGTCAAGGCGTTGCTCTCCGGCCAGTCGGCTCCTTATTCCGACGATGAATTGGCGGCCATCGCAAACAATTGCACGGTGAAGGAAGATGCGGCGCGGAAGGTGGAGCGTGAAATGTCGAAACGGATCTCGGCAGTCGCCATGAGCCGCCGGATCGGAGACGTGTTTGACGCGATTATCACCGGCGTGACGCCGCGCGGAACTTTTGTCCGCGTGCTGCAACCGCACATCGAAGGATTGTTGCTCCAGTCCCAGGGAATGGATGTCGGGGACAGGCTGCGAGTGAAGCTGGTCCGCACTGATGTCCAACGCGGATTTATCGATTTCAGCCGCGTCTAAAAACGCACTCGACCGTTCACCACGGAGACACAGAGGCACGGAGTAAAAACAGAATCAGGCTGTCATCCCGAGGAGGCGGAGTTGTTCGGCTTGCGAAGGACTTCCGACGAAGGCCTGCATATTTTCAGAACAACCGCGGCGCTAAAACCATGCCAGATCTGGGCCACGCTTTCACCCTGGCTCTGAGCCGAAAGTGCACGTGACGATGGCGCGGAATGCACAGATCCTTCGCTCGCTTTCATCCCGCTTCGCGGAACGAAAGACTGTGCTCAGGATGACAGTCTGGGGTTCCGGAGATATGCGCCCGTGGCGAGGTTTATGGCTTGGTCAGCAGCCCTCTAGCCCGGAGCCAGTTTGCCAACAGGACCGGCCACTCACCTAAAGCGGGATCGCCCAGGTCTAGACCTACTCCGTGCTCTCCTTTCTCGAACACATGCATTTCTGCTGGAACTCCTGCCTTATGCAGCGCCAGATAAAAACTCACGCTGTTTTCCGGCGGCACCGATGTGTCTTCACTGGTGGTGAACAGAAAAGTGGGGGGAGTCTGGGAAGTTACGTGAAGATCGTTCGAGAGTTCCTGTCGCAACTTTGGATCGGGATTGTCCCCCAGAAGGTTTTTAACTGAGCCGGCGTGCGTGTACGGAGAGACGAAAGAAATAACGGGATAACCGAGAATGGCAAAATCAGGGCGGCTGCTGATGCGGTCAATTGGGTCCGCGGCTGACGGATTCCCGTTATCGAAGTGAGTCTCGGCCGTTGAAGCCAGATGTCCACCGGCCGAAAAGCCCATCATTCCAATTCGATCCGGAGAGATTCCAAATTCCGCGGCCCTGGTGCGCACCAAACGAATAGCTCTCTGCGCATCCCCCAGTTCGATGGGATGGTGATAGCGCGGGCCTAAACGATATCTCAGGAGAAAGGCCGTGACGCCTATGGCATTGAACCAGTTCGCCACCTGCCGGCCTTCGTGATTGTCGGCGAGGCCTCCGTAACCGCCGCCCGGAGCAACAATCACAGCCGTCCTCGAAACCGCATCCTTCCAGGGACGATAAACGGTAAGGGTGGGTTTATCTTCTTCGGCCTGCCCGAGCGCTCCGGGCGCGCCATTTTCCCAAAGCAGAATGGTCTGTGTCTCAGTGGTCGGGTCGCGGTGCGCTTGCCCGAAAGCGAAGGTGGCGCAAGAAATAGAAAGAATGAGGATGGCAGCGGTCTGTCTGGTCATCGGATGTCTAGTGAGATAATCCCACATAGTTCCCATAACCGACAATCATTGTCGATCCCACCAGCAGCAGAAGAGCCAGCGCCAGCATCCTTCCGGCCTGAGGCCCCGCTCCCTTCCATTCTTTCAATCCGATTCCCCATAAGCTGCTGAAGATGATAATGCTGGCCATGTGCAGGGTCCAGCTGGAGAATTTGTACTTACCCATCTGGGTTTCGCCCATGGAATAAAAGAAGAACTGGAAATACCAGGTCGTTCCTGCCAGCGCGCAGAACAGATAGTTAGCGAGCATCGGAACTGGTTCTTGATTCCCCCCTTTCGAAGGAAT
This sequence comes from Terriglobia bacterium, assembly GCA_963795245.1. Taxonomy (GTDB): domain Bacteria; phylum Acidobacteriota; class Terriglobia; order Terriglobales; family Acidobacteriaceae; genus JAIQFF01. The sequence goes on from CAWCHA010000005.1 coordinate 1,639,846, forward strand.
CGCTTCGGCCAGCGCCACGGAAGACTGAACTCTCTTTGCATGAGACGACATGTGCTCAACGACTTCCCGGCTGGGAGCGTCGACCGCGGTTTCGATAATAGTTTCGTCATGCGCATGTTCATTTTCATGCTCACTGGGCTCGCGCGAAACCGAAGTGAAGTACTGGTAACCGGTCTTATTTCGAATATTCAGAATCATGCACCAGATAAAGTTGGTTGTAAAGCCGCCCAGCAATACGACCACGAGAACTGGCAGTCCTTGCCACAAATCCGGAGTTCCGTGCTTGATGGTGAGCGCTTTTATGGGATCGCCTGCTGCCAGTCCGTAGGCGAAACACGCGCTCATCACGCCGGAGAGAACTGCTACGCCGACGCCTTTTTTCAAATCAAATTCCTTGATGGTTTCCTTCTGCTGTTCGGGCGACATGGACTTTTCTTTGTAGATACCCGCCATGCCTGCGGCTGCGATCCCCAGCAGACAAACGAAAATACCGAGCAGAATAATTCTCCCTGAAGATGTGCCGACCACCTGGGTCATGAATTCGCCGCGGAAAATCGGCGGGATCAGGGTTCCGAAGGCGGCGCAGAGGCCCAGCACAACCGCCATCCCGAGGGACAGTCCGAGGTAGCGCATAGTCAATCCAAATGTCAGCCCGCCGATACCCCACAGAAGACCGAAAAAGAATGTCCAGAAAAAAACGATACCCGGGGTCTCACGCAGGACGGGCAACAAATCCCTGGTCATGAGCGACGCGAAAAACCACGGAGCAATGATCCAGCTAAAGAATCCGCCGGCCAGCCAGAACGTTTCCCAAGCCCAGCGCTTCACGCCACGGTAGGGTACGTAGAAGCTGCCGGACGCCAGACCGCCTATCCAGTGATACAACACGCCTAATAAGGGGTTCGGATTCATGTCATCCTCGGAATCTGGTCTTCAATTTTCCAAAGCGTCGCTAGCACACTTGAATGCATTCGATGCGGGTCAAGGCGCCGAGCTTTTTGAGCTTGCTGGCCACGTGTCCTACACCCACTGCGCAATGATGCGCAGGCCCGTGCACATTCCATTCATTCATGAAATTTCTTGCGACGATGGGGAAACGATAGCGGCTGTTGGTGTTGCCGATTTCGAGAATCGGTCCGGCGACGGATTCGCCTTCGGCCATCAGCAGCTTCAACTTTCCATCCACAGTCTGAATCACCGACAGCAGCGTTACCGGACCATGCTTGACCGACATCTCTACCGACAGGCCGCGTCCCACTTTACCGTGATAGACCTTGAGCGGACGAACCTTGGTTTTGCCTTCGGCGATAGCGATGTGTCCGGGACCATCGTGTCCCATGAGCAGGATGTCATCGTTGAAATCGGCGGCGTAATATTCGGTGAAAGAGCCGCCTGCACCGAAGGTGTCCATGATTTTCATGGCTTGCGCGTTCTTGATTTCATATTCGCCGGCTACGGGAATGCCGCGCGCGGTGAGCAGGCTGGTACCGAGGATGATCGAGGTGATTGCGTCTTCATTTTCTGCGTTACCCGTCCCCTCGTAGTAGTACGCCAGGGAACCCAGTCTGTGTACCTCAACCAGCCGATCGAGTGCCACCGAGGTGCGCGCCGCGCGCTCCAGTTCCTGCTGCGAACAGTCGGGCTGGACATCGAACTTGTCCTGAAAGTCGCCCACCCGTTTCTTTATTTCTGAGTCGGATACCTGACGTCGCAGCGCGGCCAACTCATCGACCTCAATGACTTCAACGTGCCCGCCAAAGTAGGCGCACTGCTGGGTGAGATCGGAATAGATGTCGAGCATGCCTCCGTAATAATGTCCCATCACGCCCAGGCGATTGTGCTCTATGGTGTGGGCGACGCGTGCGGCGCCGACCCATTCCGCGATTTCATTGGCGGCTACCGGGTCGTTTTCCAGCGTGCCCGTGACCTGGAAGAAAGGAATCTTGCAGCGATTGAATACATTGGCGATCTCGGGCACCGGACAAGCCTGACAGTAGGCCAGCCATTCGCCTGTCATCTTCGTGCGGTCGCCCAGGGCATTGAACCAGTCATAATCAATGGCCGCAGAGGGAGAGAGGTTGAGGATGATGACTGGAACTTTGGCCCGTCGAACTACCGGGAGCACAGTCGAAGAGAGAGCGTAGGTTGTAACGTGGAGAAAGATCAGGTCGACGTCGGCAGTGCGGAAGTCGTGACCGGCCGCGACGGCTTTCTCCGGGGTATCGATCAATCCCAGATTCACTACCTGGGCGCCGGCCTGTTTGAGCTGCCGGGCGACCTGCTCGCCGTAACCTTTTAGACGATCTTCCAGGCCGGGGAACTGCGGCCAGTATGCGTCCAGACCAATTCCGAAGAGCCCAATCTTCGGCTCGGCGTATGCTCGCGGCTTATCCATTGAAAAAACTGTTCCGGCACAAATCTACTCGTTTCAAACCGCTGAACTGTAGTATTCTGCGTCAGTTGTTGTCAATAGTAAGTTTATTCTCCTATTGAATTAGATAGGATTTCCCCGCACAATGCTGCGTACTTCCCTGACGGAGGATTCACGGTGAATCGATATCGGCCATCACTGTTGCTGGCTATGATGTTGTGTGCGCTCGCAGTGTCCACTTCCTTTACTCAACAGGCCACAGATCAATCCGCGAAAGTTGCGGCCCACTGGGACAAAGTAACCAGCGTTTCCAAGACCACTGCCACGCTTCAGGTAGTGGTAAATCCTCCTCTGCGTCGTGGGTCTCAGATCCACGATAATGCCTTTCAGAGCCTGAAGGATATTCAGGGCGATTACGTTCGCTACGTTCCATGGCTGCCCTATCCGAAGCTGGGTGTGGCGGAACTTGAGCCCCCGGCGAACGGCAAGACTTCATGGGATTTTTCGTTGATCGATCCCATGACCATCGATTTTCTCGAAGCCACCAAAGGCCATTCCGTCATTCTCAATTTCAGCACGATCCCGGCGTGGATGTTCAAGACCGACAAGCCCATCGCGTATCCCGCCGATCCCGATCAGGCGGTATGGGATTACACGCAGGGCACCGAACCTCGCGATCCCAGCATGAAAGAAATCGGCGAATACTACGGCCGACTTTTTTCCTGGTACACGCAGGGAGGATTTACCGATGAACTCGGCAAGCGGCATGAGTCCGGATATCACTACTCCATTCCCTACTGGGAAGTGCTGAACGAAATCGAGTTCGAGCACAAGATGACCCCGGAGACCTACACGAAGATTTATGACGCGGTGGTGGAATCGATCCGCAAGGTCGCTCCCCAAACCAAGTTCGTGGGGCTGGCGTTGGCCCAGCCGTCCTCGCACCCCGAACAGTTCGAGTACTTTCTCAATCCCAAGAACCACAAACCCGGCATTCCGCTCGACTACATTTCCTATCATTTCTATGCGGTCCCGACAGCTGATCAGGACCCGGCGATGCAGCCCTACACCTTTTTCGCATACGCGGACGGTTTCCTGAATACGGTCCGCTATATGGAAACCATTCGCAAGAGGCTTTCGCCGGAGACGAAGACAACGGTCGACGAGATCGGCGCCATCTCCGCCGACGACGTTATGCAGGACCAGCCCGGGCACGTCACTCGGCCGATTCCCAACTCCTACTGGAATTTGACCTGCGCGATGTACGCGTACATTTTTGCCGAGCTCACCCGCATGGGCGTTGACGTGGCGGGCGAATCGCAACTGGTGGGATATCCGACGCAGTTTCCCTCGGTTTCCATGGTCGACTGGAGTACAGGCAAGCCTAATTCGAGAACCCAGTTGTTGAAGCTGCTGCGTGAGAACTTTGGGCCGGGCGACAAGATTGTGGAGACCGAGCCTTTCAACCGATCCGTCGATTCTTATCTTTATTACTTAGCGGTGGTAAAGCCGGATGGCAAGCGCCGTATTCTGCTGATCAACAAGCGGGATCGTCCGTTTGAGATTACCGTCCCCGGAGCCACGGACGCTCAGGAAGACTACATCGACCAGACTACGAACTTCGATCCGGCGACATCGGTCAAGTTGACCAGCGAGAAGATCACGCTGAATGGGCTAGGCGTGGCGGTAGTGGCGCTTCCGTAGTCGCACCTGCAGCGCCGCCGGATTCTCGCCGGCTGGCTCCAGGGCATCTCGCCCTCGAGTGGCAGGCGGACGCCCCCACGACAGGCGCCGGGACGGCGGCGCTACAGTTAAAGCTGAACCCGAGGAGATCCCCATATGTCGCGCTTAGCTTTCCGCTTACGAATCAAGGCTGATGCCATCGAAGGCTATGAAAAGGACCATGCCCATGTCTGGCCTGACTTACTGGCCAAAATCAAAGAAGTCGGCATCTCGGACTATTCGATCTTTCGCCGCGAGCAGGATTTGATCCTTGTTATGCGGGTAAAAGACTTCGATGCTGCGTGGGATGCCCTCGCCACCGACCCTGTGAACCTGCGCTGGCAGGCGGAAATGGCCAAGTATTTCGAGCCGGTGCCCGGCATTCAACCGGGAGAGCGGTTCGCTATGATGAAGGAAGTCTTCTATATGGAGTAGCGGCAACCACTTCATGGCGACTTCTCGACGGCTATTTCTGACAGGACTGATCGGGGCCACGGCGACGGCCTGTCTTGGTCAAGGCGTCGCGCCCCACAAGGCGTCCGCGCTTCCCCGGAGTAAACCGTCCGGCCTTCCGTTCAATTCCACTTTCACCGATGTTGCTGCCAAGGCAGGCCTGCGGGCGGTTACGGTTTATGGGGAGAGCGATCACAAGGAATACATCGTCGAAACCCTGGGTTGTGGCTGCGCCTTCCTCGACTTCGACAACGACGGCTGGCTCGATATTTTTCTGCTCTCCGGAACTCGCTTCGCCGATGCTCCCACCGGCGTCAGCAATCGGCTCTTCAAGAACAACCGGGATGGAACTTTTACCAACGTGACCGAGCGCGCGGGACTGTTGAAGACCGGATGGGCTTGCGGCGTGTGCGTCGGCGACTATAACAATGATGGATTCGAAGATCTTTTCGTCACCTACTGGGGACAGAACGTTCTCTACCGCAACAACGGCGACGGGACTTTCACGGACGTGACCCACGCCGCCGGTCTTGCCGACTCTGCCAATCGCTGGGGAACGGGATGCACTTTCCTTGATTACAACCGCGATGGACATCTCGATCTGTTTGTCTCGAACTACCTTGATTTCGATTTGCAAAAAGCTCCGAAGCCGGGTCAGAACGCGAACTGTCGCTGGCTAGGGACGCCCGTAACCTGCGGCCCGCGCGGCTTTCCTTATGGCAGGCACAGCCTGTACCGCAATAAAGGAGATGGGACATTTTCCGACATCAGTGTGGCGTCCGGAATTGCCGCCTCACGACACAGCTACGGACTTACTGCCATCGCCGGAGACTTCGACGATGACGGCTGGCCCGATATCTATGTGGCTTGCGACTCCACGCCCAAGTCTTCTATTCATGAACAACCATGACGGCACGTTTCGCGAAGAAGGCGCCATTCGTGGCGTGGCGTATGGAGAAGATGGGCAGGAGCAAGCCGGGATGGGCGCGGCAGTCGGTGATTATGATCTCGACGGCCGACTCGATATCTTCAAAACCAATTTCGAGGGCGACACTCCGGACCTCTATCGCAACATGGGCAAAGCGAATTTCGAAGAAGCCAGCAAACGGACTGGACTGGCGGTGGAAAATCGCTTCGTATGCTGGGGCGCGGGGATGGCGGATTTCGATAACGATGGCATGCCTGACCTGTTCATGGTTGCAGGTCACACCTTCCCTGAAGTGGGAAAACAACATCCTGAGTTTCCCGCGAAAGATCCCAGAATGTTGTTTCGCAATCTGGGCACGGGGAAGTTCGAGGAGCTCACGAACGAGGCCGGAGCCGCAATCCTGGAATCGCATAACAGCCGCGGTTGCGCTTTCGGCGATTTCGATAACGATGGCGATCTCGACATTCTGGTGATCAATCTGAACGAGCCTCCGTCACTGCTTCGCAATGACGTGACCGGAAATAATGCGTGGCTCAAGGTAAAGCTGATCGGCACCAAATCCAACCGCAGCGCCATTGGGGCGCGGGTGGTCGTCACGACGCAGAATTCGACGCAAACCCAGGAAGTGCAGAGTCAGTCGAGCTTTTTGTCCTGCAATGATCCCCGCTTGCATTTTGGACTGGGCGCTGCGAAGAGCGCTGAGGTAAAGGTCCGCTGGCCGAATGGGGACTGGGAGACTCTGCCTCCTGTGGGTTTAAATCAGCTGATTACTGTGAAGGAAGGCGCGGGGATTGTGCCACTACGGTCCTCGCCGCCACCACGGCACGCGTAGACCCGGACGCCCTCGTCCGGGTGGGCGAGCGACGCTCGCCTTGGTTTTAATTTCGCGAAATACTTAGCCGGGCCTTGCCCGGTTGGGCAGGTGGGGCACCCGCCCCTACGTGGTTCGTGGTGTGGCAGCTATTGAGGCGCTTTCTGATCCAGTTGCTGGCGCGTGACTTCGTCGGGCGAGAAAATCTGTTTTCCGGTCTCCTCTTGACTCGATTTCTGGTTACGCAGGCGCTGGAATTCCGCGAACGATTTCTTTTGTTCGGCTTCGCGGCCCAGCATGCCCTGCACTTGCGACAGCCGATACCAGGCCACTTCATTCCCGGGGCCGAGAATGACGGCCTTTTGTAGCTGGGGCAGGGCCAGATCCGGTTTCTGCAGCGACATGAGGACTGCCGCCAGCCCTAACTGCGCCTCTTCAAAGTCGGGATAGGACTGCAAAGCCTGCTCAAAGAATTTCTGCGCTTCTGCAAACTCCCCTGCGTTGCGGTGCAGTTCTCCCAGTTCATAGGCCGCGTTGGCACTGCCGGGATCGATTTCCAGTTCCTGCTCGAACTCTTTCACCGCCGACGTGGCATCGTCCGCAATATTGCTTTGGCGGGAACGCGCCAGCAGGGTTCGACCGATGCGATAGTGAATGCCCGGCCGCCGCGGATCTGCCGAAAGCACCTGCCGGTATTCGCTGATAGCAGCGTCGCTCGATCCCTGGCTTTCGTAAGCCTCGGCTTCAGCCTGATGCCTCCACACGGACGACGGCGCCACCTCAGACAGCTTTTGCATGTTCAGAAAGGCGAAGTTTCCGAAGATTCGCCCTGAGTGGTAAAGCACTTCGGGATCGTCCGGATACAGACGATTCAGCTCCAGTGCCACCTCGACTGCCTTGCTGTCGCGTCGCAGACCACTGTAGGCCCGCAGCAATTGCAGACCGCACATGCGTTTAATGGGAGGGTCTGTCGACTGGCGGAAGCCCTTTTCCAGACCTGGCAGGGCCTCGCTATATCGGCCGAGCTCTGACAGCGACATTGCCAGCAGCGCGCTGGTCTTCGGTAATGCCGGCTTGAGCTTGAGGGCCTGGCGCAAGGCGGAAACAGCAGGTTCGTACTTTCTCTCCTGAAAATAGATTACGCCCAGGTTGGCATGCACTTCCGCCACTGCCGGCTCCAGTTCCCGCAGCTTTTCAAAGGCGGCCTCGGCCTCGGCGTATTTGCCTTGGGCCAGGGCCTGTTGACCTTCCGTCGAGTACTTTTCGATTGCGTCCGGTGATTGGGCCGGAGCGTGATAAACGCAGGCGTACATGAGCACGAGCACGCCGAACCAGCGAATTCTGGAGAAAGAACTCATCAAACGCGAGTGTACCTCAACAAAAAAATCCGCCAAGCCGGAAGCGGCCTGGCGGATCGCAGAGACAGACTTGCACAGGTTAGAAGATTAGCTTGCCTCCGAGCTGGATGATGCGGCCTGGACGTGCGGCAATAACTTTGCCGTACGCCGCGTCATTGGGATTGTTATCGATCGGTGCGCCGATTGACGTTGCAGTGTTCGGATCGTAGCCATATTGAGCATGGTTGAAGACGTTGAAAGCTTCAGCACGGAACTGGAAACCGATTCTTTCCGTGAACTTGAATTCCTTGCCGATACCCATATCCCAATTGTTGATGCCCGGCCCGCGCAGGATGTCGCGACCGCTGTTGCCGAACTGGCCTGCCAGAGGCTGGGTGAAGCATGCCGTGTTGAAATATTCATTAATGGTCTTGTGGAAGCTGCTGTTGGGGTTGCAGCCCGAAACCAGATTGGCGCGCTGGGTAAAGGTTGTGAGAAGACCGAAATTGTCGTTGGCCAGTACCGAATAAGGGAATCCCGCCTGGAAAGTCGTGATTGCGGTCACCTGCCAACCTCCAATCGCGATATCGGCTGCGCGGTTCATGTTCCCGCCGAAGTGTTTGCCCCTGCCTACCGGTAACTGGTAGACCACGCTGGTCACGAAACGTTGGCTGACATCGAAATCGGAACGTCCGTAGTCCAGATGTTGGTCGTGCTCGTTCATGTGTCCCGCGAACGCGTTGGTAGAACCAACGCCGGCGGCTGCGGACTTGTCATCCAGGCTTTTAGCCCAGGTGTAAACCGCAACCAGCGCGATGGAATTGGTACGGCGTTCCAGTTTCACATTGCCGGCGTTGTAGCTGGAATATCCATTCCATTGGCTACCAAGAAAACCGTTCGAGGACGTGATGTTCGCGAAGGGTCTCCGGGCAGCCTTAGGGCAGTCGCCGACCGTTGGGTCGCCGCCCGTGCTGGGGTCGCAGAGCGCTGGATCCAGCGGCGGCAGACCTTGGCCGTAGTTGGTGCGGTTCAGCAGGTGGGTGCCTTTGTTGCCGACGTAATTCAATTCCAGGGTGGTGTTTTTTGCCAGTTCGCGTTGCACTGACAATGACCATTGCTGGACGTAAGGATTTTTCGGAAATTCCGAGATGATCACGGCAAAGAACTGGCTTCCGTCCAGAGCCGGTGTCACCTGATGAAGCGGAACTGCCGGGAACATGTTGTCCGTCAACTTGGGCAGAGTCGCGTCGGTGGTGGGTCCAGGCGAGGCGCGAACTACGAAGGGATAGATGTCGCCGGAATCGTCAATTTCGCGAGTCTCGGCGGAATCGAAGAAGAGTCCATAGCCGCCACGCACGACGGTCTTGTCGGTCAACCGATAGGCGAAGCCAATCCGGGGCGCAAACGGCTTCTTGGACCCTGCGGCCGGATTGCTTCGACCGCAGTACCGGTAGAAGCCGTTGCCGTCAGGAGCGATTGGGCCGCCCAGTCCCGGAACGTCTGAGGTTCCCAGTGATTTGTCGGCGTAGCAAAGACCGCCGGCAGGGTTGGAGCGATCAAACCAGAACATCTTGTTGTCCTGCTCGGTAGGTACGGAGCGGTAATCCCAACGCAGCCCCAGGTTCAGGGTCAGGCGATTGGTTACTTTCCAGTCATCCTGGATGTAAGGAGCGAAATACATGAAGTGATACTGGTTAAGATTGCCGGCTACATTGGTCGGGCTGAACGGCCCCGGTTGAAACGTCGAGGCGTTGTTGTAGTAGCCGAGCAGGAAGTCGGCAACTGAATTGCCAGTCCCGCAGTTCCCTCCGGGGTTAGGGCAACCTCCGCTGTTCTGGAGAATCGTGTCGTTGTTGAAGCCGAATTGACCGAGAAAGTCGTTGGAAAGATCCCGCTTCTGCACCCAGTTGCGATAGTCGAAGCCGACTGCAATTGTGTGCTTGCCATGAGTCATCGAAAGCGAATCGGAAAATTCCCACGTGGGAATATCGCTCGTAGTCACGTCATTGCCCTGACTGCCGAAGGCCGCGCCGTTGATCCCCTGAAAGTTAATGCCGGGGTATGTACGCGCATAAGCGGGCAAGTTCGGGAACACCCCGGTGAGGCCGAGCGCGGATACATCTGCGTCAGGGGCGGCGATGCCACCCTGGATCGAGATCGGCTCCAAGCGCCCGAAGCGGAAGTTATTCACGATATTGTGGGTGAGCGGAATGGTATGCGAAATCATCCAGCTCTCGGATTTTTCGCTAAATGTGCCGATTCCGAAGGGCAGAGACACTGAACCGTTAATGTTCTGATTGTCGTAGGTCGCGGTCGTATACCGAAAGAACACCGAACCAAAACGGCCGAGCTGCTGGTCGAGCTTGTACGTCTGCTGATCGACCGTGTTGGGCAGGGCCGTGGTCAGGCGATAGTTACCGTGGCAATCAGCGGAGAAGCAATTGGGCGCGGGGAAAAGCCCCGATCCGGTAAAGACTTTCGCCAGGCGTGAGTAACGGTCCGCGGGGATTACGTTGCCGGGAAACGGTGCGCCCGTCGTCGGGTCGATGGGCATACAGAAAGAAGTCGCGCTCGGAACGCACGTACCGCCCGCCGCTACGACCGGCGACAGCCCTGATGCGGAGAAATCTCCTCCGAGCCAGGCCGGATTCGGTACGTTGAAGGTGTCCTGATTGATTCCATTGCGAATGCGCCAGCCTTCGTAATTCACCAGGAAAAACGTTTTGTTACGGCCATCATAAACTTTTGGAATGTAAATCGGACCTCCGAGCACGAAACCAAACTGGTTTTGCCGGAGCTCTGGAATTGCAGACTGAAAAGGAGCCTTGGCGTCAAAGGCGTCATTCCTTAGAAATTCGAAAGCCGTTCCGTGGAGCTGGTTGCTGCCACTCTTGCTCACGATGTTGACCTGGTTAGCGCTGAATCCGTATTCGGCGGAGTAGGTTTCGCTCTGCACTTTGAATTCCTGGATCGCGTCCTGCGAAAGAATCACAGCCGGGGTGTTCAACGCTGTGTCCGTATTGACCAGACCATCCAGTGTGTAGTTGTTCGAGGTAGGACGTCCGCCATTGATGCTGATGGCATTGCCTTCCCCCTGGCGCATCTGACCCTGTTCGCCGGTCGTCTGCACGGCGCCAGCGCCAATAAACAGCAGGTTCAGGAAGTTGCGTCCGTTGAGAGGAAGTTGTTCCACCTGCTTCTGGCTGATGAGCTGTGTAATCGCCGCGCTGTCGGTGTCGAGCGAGACCGCGCTGGCCTGCACCTCCACAGTTTCTGAAACCTGGCCGGGCTTCATAACAACGTTCACTCTGGCCTGCTGCGCGACTGCCAGGGTGATGTTGTCTGCCACGGCCCTTTGAAAGCCGGGTGCCTGGACCGTGACACTGTAGATGCCTGGAGCGAGGTAAGGAACGGTGAAATCTCCGTTGCCGCTGGTCTCCGTATGGGAGGCTACGCCGGTCGCCATGTTGGTGACGTCGATCTTGGCGTTGCCGACGACCGCGCCGGAATTATCGGTTACAGATCCGAGGATTGTGCCGTTGGCACCGCCCTGGCCGTACAGCAGGCCCGCCCACACGATGACGAACAGACATACCACCAGACCGTGGACTTTCATAGTCACTTTCCTCCTGTGCCTCTGGACACTTGAGCGGTCGACATTGACCGACAGGGAAAGACCGACGCACCTATTTCACCTGTCACGAACTGGGCGCACTTTAGCGACGGTGAATAATCGTTGTCAAGAAAATAGTGAACTTATTTCTCTATTGGAATTCCAATGCGCGGAAACCAGCGCCCTAGGCGAAAACACGCGTCCCACGTTATAGTCATCAGGATTCGTTGCAGTCATTGAGGCGCACGCGCATTGACACGTTCAGCTCCCAAGCGGCTCTACCTGATTCCAGTCCTTTCGAAAGCCCTCGACATTCTGGAGCTACTGCAGAATGAACAGGGCCCGCTCGCTCTTGAAGCCATCTATCAGAAGACCAATATTTCCAAAACAACCGTTTATCGGATTCTGAAGACCTTTGTGCATCGCGGCTACCTGGCGCAGTCGCAGGACGGACTCTATCGCCTGGTTGCGCGACCCAAAAAGGCGCGATTCGGATTCGGGAGTCAGTCCGCGGAGATGCCGTTCTCCGAGGCTGTGACCGACAGCCTGAAGGCGGCTTCTTCCGCCGCTGGGGTCGATCTCATCGTGCTGGACAATCGTTATGACGGCGCAACAGCCCTGCACAATGCGGATGAGTTCGTCCGCAACCGGGTCGACCTGGTGATTGAATTTCAGATCGATCAGCACGTCGCGCCGGTACTCGCGGACAAGATCGATGCCGCCGGTATCCCGCTGATTGCGGTGGATATACCGCATCCTCACGCGACGTTCTTTGGGGTGAACAATTACCGGGTGGGATTTGAAGGCGGTGAATGCCTGGCCCAATATGCCAAGAAAATGTGGGATGGCAAGGTGCGCTGGGCGCTGGGACTGGACCTCGACGAGGCCGGCCCGCTGGTGCAGAGCCGTGTGACCGGAGCGTTTGAAGCTATTCGCTCGCGGCTGCCGGGAATTCCGGCTGAGTTTCTGGTCCGCATGGACGCGCGCGGATTACGCGACAAGAGCTGCCAGTTGGTACTCGATTTCCTGAAACGCCATCCTAAAGACCGCGGAATTCTGATCGCCGCAGCCACCGACACCAGTGCCCTGGGCGCGGTGCAGGCTGTCCGTGAGTTGAAGCGCGAAAAGTTCGTCGCCATCGTGGGGCAGGATTGTATTCATGAAGCACTCGAAGAGATCTCGCGCCCTGACAGCCCGCTCATCGGCTCAGTTTCGCACGAGGCACAAAGTTATGGTCCCCGCCTGATTCATCTTGGGCTGTCTATTCTGAGTGGCCACCGCGTCGCGCCATATAACTATGTCGAACACAAAATGGTAACAGGTTCGTGGGCGAACCCGGATGGCAAGACCGCATAGGCGAGTGTCGGCATTTTCCTCCCCCGAAAAAGTTCTCTGATAGAAATTGTTGCCCTATTGCATCGGTGGAGTATGATAATTTCGATCCTAGAGGCGCGAGCAGGCCCGTTGGGCCGTCAGCCAGCTCCGCCACGAAATACTTTTCCGCTGAGAGCATCCCATGCAGCTCAAAACCAGCTTGCGTTATTTGGAAGACCGTTGGGACGATAAGATCGCCCGTGGGCTCGACCAGCCCGAATTGTTGCGCTACCGGTCCAATCTGCTGGGCTCCGATCTGCGCATTACCAACTTTGGCGGTGGCAATACCAGTTCGAAGATCCAGCAGGTTGATCCGCTGAGCGGGAAGCAGGAAGAGGTTTTGTGGATCAAGGGCAGCGGCGGCGATCTGGGCAGTATCAAGCTCAGCGGGCTCGCGGCGCTTTATTCCGAAAAACTCCATGGAGCTGGAGCACAAATATCGCGGCGCCGAATTCGAAGACGAAATGGTGGACATGTATCCGCTATGCGCCTTCGGCAAGAGCAGCGTAGCGGCTTCGATCGACACGCCTCTGCATGGCTTTCTTCCCTTCCCGCATATTGACCATCTTGCATCCGGATTGGGGTATCGCATTGGCGGCCTCGGCAAACGGCCGGGAAAAGATGGAAGAGTTTAACCGTTTGTTCGATCACCATTTGATCTGGGTGCCATGGCAGCGTCCGGGATTTGAATTGGCAATGATGCTGCGGCGCGCGGTTCAGGCGAGTCCCAATTGCGACGGGGTGGTGTTGGGCGGTCACGGCTTGTTCACTTGGGGAAATACCCAGCAGGAGTGCTACGAAAACACGATTTCGATCATCGATCAGCTCGGGCAATTTGTCGTCGAGCACGTGGGGAAAAAGGGTGCCGGGTTATTTGGTGGTGCGCGGTATGAGTCTCTCGATAATCGCCGCGAACTTGCGCTCGATATTTTTCCCTTTCTGCGCGGACGGGTCTCGGGCGCACGTCGACTGATCGGCAACTTCAGCGATCTTCCGGAAGTTCTACGTTTTGTGAATTCGGTCGAGGCGGAGCGACTGGCGCATCTTGGCACAAGCTGTCCTGATCACTTTATCCGCACCAAAGTTCGGCCATTATTTGTTCCTTGGCAGCCTGCTGCCAGTGTGCAGGGATTGCGCGAGCAGATTGATTCTGCGCTGAAGAATTATCGCAAGGAATACGCGGAGTACTACAAGGCGTTCGCGCTGGCGGATTCCCCTGCGATGCGCGATGCCAATCCTACGGTAGTTCTGATACCAGGCATTGGCATGTTCAGTTTTGGCAAGAACAAGACTGAAGCCCGGCTCACCGGCGAGTTTTACACGAACGCAATTCACGTGATGGAAGGCGCGACTTCCATGGACACGAACGCGACGCCCGCGGAACTGCCCCAGGCCGGTGCCGCCGCGCCCACCAGTGCTTTCACCGTGCACGCGAACTACGTGGCTCTGCCTCCGTCGGAGGCATTCCGTATTGAATACTGGGCGCTGGAAGAAGCCAAGATTCGCCGTCAGCCTCCGGAGAAAGAATTGAGCCGGCAGGTGGTTCTGATTGTCGGCGGCGGCAGCGGGATTGGCCGCGAAGTCGCCTTGCTGGCGGCCGAGCGCGGGGCGCACGTCGTGGTCGCGGACCGCGACCATGAGGCAGCCAAGAAAGTAGCAGAAGAAGCCAAGGCGGTTGCAGGAAAAGAAGCCGGACTGGCGGTAGCAGTGGACATTCGCCGCCGCGACGTGATTCGGCAAAGCCTGCGCGAACTGGTTGGGGTTTATGGCGGACTGGATCTGTTGATCAATACTGCTGCGCTCTTCCCCTCATCGAAAGATGGACAAATCAGCGACGAGCAATGGGGCGTGACGCTCGAGGTGAACGTCACCTCGAACTATCTTCTGGCGGATGAAGCGGCCCGGATATTGAAGGATCAGGATCTCGACGCTTCGATCGTGCTGACCAGTTCCGCGAATGCCGTCGTGCCCAAGCGTGGCAGCGAAGCCTATGACGTCAGCAAGGCGGCGCTCAGCCATCTGGTGCGCGAACTGGCAATTTCGCTTTCTCCGAAGATTCGAGTCAACGGCATTAGCCCGGCGACCGTGATCAAGGGATCGACCATGTTTCCACGCGACCGCGTCATCGCATCGCTCAAGAAATACGAGATCCCGTTCGAGGACAGCGCCAGCGACGAGCAGTTGCGAACTCTGCTGGCTGAGTTTTATGCCAAGCGCACCCTCACGCATCGCCCCGTCGATCCTAAAGATTGCGCCGAAGCGATACTTTTTCTGGCGGGACCAAAATCGCCGTGCACGACCGGCCACATTATTCCGGTGGATGGTGGACTGACCGAGGCTTTCCTGCGATGAGCGAGGTTCCCGGCGATCGGGCTCGAAAGCAGCGTCCGGCTCTCGTGGCCGTGGACCTGGGGGCCGAAAGCTGTCGCGTTTCGTTGTTGAGCTGGAGTAACGGTCAACCGGAAATCCGGCTGGTTCGCCGCTTCCCCAACGCCGCCAGAAATGACGGCAGTGGTCTGCGCTGGGATATTGCCGCCATCGTTCGGGGCGTAGAAGAAGGCCTCCACGCCTGTGCAGAGCTGGCGCCCGAAGGAATCGCGGCAATTGGAGTAGATGGCTGGGCCGTGGACTATGTTCGGCTCGGCGCGGATGGCAAACCGGTGGCGGATCCCTTCTGCTACCGCGACGAACGTGCCGTGACTGGACAACAGCAGGTACACTCCCGCATTTCTCCGGACCGGCTTTACGAACTCACTGGAGTTCAAATCATTTCTTTGAACACGCTGTATCAACTGCGAGCTGATCCTCCGGGCGAGCAGAGTATTCCGTGGATCAATGTGCCGGAATTCCTGATGTACCAGTTGGGCGGAAAGCGAGTCTCCGAATATACCAACGCCACGCACACCCAACTGCTTGGCGTCCAGAATCAGTCCTGGTGTTCTGAAATATTCAAGGCGGCGGACCTGGACGTGAATGCCGCGCCGCCGTTGGTGAAACCGGGAACAGAGATCGGTCGGCTGCGGGGGGACCTTGCTTCTCTGCCCGCATTTCGCGAAACCCGGTTGATCGCTCCTGCTTGTCATGACACGGCGTCGGCCATCGCCGGAATTCCAGCCGAAGGAAACGAGTGGGCGTTTATCAGTTCCGGGACCTGGTCGCTGGTGGGTTGCGTGCTTGATTCCGCGTGTGTCAGTCATGCCGCGCGCCGCGCTAATTTCAGCAATGAAGGCGGAGTGGGCGGAAAAATATATTTCCTGAAGAATGTGAATGGCATGTGGCTGCTGCGCCAGTGCATCGAGCATTGGAAATCGCAAGGGCAGGTCTGGACGGTTGAGCAACTGGTCGAAGCCTGCGCAGGCTTGGACGCTCCCGAATGCGTGATCGACGTGGACGATCCCGATCTGCTGTTGCCGGGAGATATGCCGGGACGCATCAATACCCAACTGCATCGTATGGGCCAGCCACCAATTCTCGCCGGACAGGGTATTGCGGCCAGGATGACAAACCTGATCCTTCACAGCCTGGCAGCCCGCTACGCCGCCGTTCTGGAAAATGCCACGAGCATCACGGGCAAAACTTTGAAGCGGCTTTACATCGTCGGTGGCGGCAGCAAGAACACCGTATTGAACCGGCTGACGGAAAAGGCGACCGGGCTTCAGGTGTTGACCGGATCAACCGAGAGCGCGACGGTGGGCAACCTTGCAATTCAACTGGCGCAACTGAATGGGAATTACACTCAGGAAATCGGAGTCACCGCGGACGCCGTGGCAGAGTGGGCCAGAGTTCTATCGACGCAGCCCGTCGCTGCGCTCGAAATGGAAGCGTCCGGAAATACACTTTCGCCCACCGCCGTAAAAGAAGTTCAACGGCCGACTGGAAAGGCACTGGCATGACGGACAAACCTGAAGTAGCAATACATCGTGCGCTCGACAATTTTAATATTGAGCTGCCTTCATGGGGTTTTGCCAACACGGGAACCCGCTTTGGAAAATTTATCCAGCTGGCGGCCGCGGTCACCGTCGAAGACAAGTTCAGTGATGCCGGACAGGTGCATGCCCTGACAGGTTCGTGTCCAACGGTGGCGCTGCATGTGCAGTGGGACATGCCGAACGGATTGATGGATGTCGCGCAGGTAAAACGTCTCGCCGAAAAATATGGGGTGCAGCCCGGTTCGATTAATCCCAACGTGTTTCAGGATCAGGAATATAAGTATGGGTCCGTGGGCAATCCGGATCCGGCGATTCGCAAACGGGCCACCAATCATCTTCTGGATTGTGTAGGCATCGCCCATGCCCTCGATTGCCGGGACATTTCACCCTGGTTCGCGGACGGTTCAAATTATCCGGGCACGCAGAACATGCGGCACAGGATTCGATGGTTTGAGGAAGCGCTCAAGACGGCCCATGCCGGTCTCAACCCCAAGCAGCGACTGCTGGTCGAGTACAAGCCGTTCGAGCCGGCCTTTTATCACACCGACATCGCCGACTGGGGCATGGCTTTTCTACTGGCGCGCAACGCAGGCCCGCAAGCTTACGTACTGGTGGACACCGGCCATCACTATCAGGCCCAGAACATCGAGCAGATTGTGGCCTGGCTTTTGCATCATGGAATGATCGGCGGCTTCCACTTCAACGATCGCCGGTACGCTGACGACGATCTGACGCTGGGGTCTATCGATCCATATCAGATTTTCCGCATCTTCCACGAGATCCACTCTTATGCATGGGAAACGGGAAATTTTGCTGACGTGGCTTACATGGTGGACCAGAGTCACAACCTGAAGGGCAAGATGGAGGCCATGATCCAGACCGTCTGCACGGCCCAGGAGCTCTATGCCAAGGCCGCGATCGTCGACCATGCCCGGCTGGCGCCGTTGCAGCAAAGTTGCTCGCTGGTGGAAGCCGAAGAAACTCTGCGCGGCGCGTTCTGGTATGACGTGCGTCCAGCGATCCGCGAATGGCGCCGCAGCCACGGCCTGCCAGAAGATCCCATGCAGGCCTTTAAAGACAGTGGTTATCTGGAGAGAATTACGGCTGAGCGTAAAGAACGCAACGCTGTTTCAGTCACGACCTACGCATAAGGACGGAGCCTGGCTCAGGAAGCCGGGCGGGGGCGCCCGGCCTCCATTATTCCGTCTGCCAGCTACTGCTTGGCCGGGGTACTATTCACCAGTTCCGTGTCGATGGTGATGGTTAAATCGTCGCCTGCCATTGTTGGCGCACCATTCACGCCGAATTCCCTACGATTGATTTTCGTGCTGGCGGATGCGCCCATGTGGAAATTCCCTCTGGGGTCTTTCACCGCTGCGGTCGGGCCATCGACATCAAGGACAACTTCCTTGGTTACTCCGTGAAGCGTCAGGTCGCCTGTGATCTTCAGCTTGCCCGCGCCTGCTGTCTCAGTGCGCTTCGATTTGAAGGTTAGGGTCGGATACTTCTCGACATCGAGAAAATTCGGGCCACGCAGATCCTTGTCACGCATCTCCACGCGCGTGTCGACCGTGGTGGCATCGATGGTTGCGTCAATCGTGGTCTTTTTGGGATTCGCCGGGTCATAGATTACGCTGCCGCCGACTTTTCTGAATTCACCGCGAACCGTGGAAATGCCCATGTGTCGTACTGCAAATTGCGCGGATGAGTGCGCTGGATCGATGTTCCAGGTTTCGACCTGGGCGATCGCGGATGAGGCAAGAAGAACGGCAGTGGCGCAAAATAAAAATTTACGAATCATCAATCCTCCGGAATTTTTTAGCGAAGCAATCAAAGGTAGCAGATTGGAGAAATATGCGGCAAACGGTCGGTTGTTATCTCGAGCGTCGGATGGAGCCGCACGGCGCGGGGTTTCTTCCGCTCATAGGGGTTCCTTCGACTTCGCGGGAGGTTCCGCGAGCGAAACCTCTCGCTCCGCTCAGGATGACAATCCTTTACTGCACAGTCTCTCTTTCCAGCTTGACGGGCCCCAGCAGCCCGGACGGAAGTAACGGTGAATTCGCCTTGTACGGCTTTACATCGGCGAACGTATATTTAGTTGTTGCGTCCGGTTGCTGATCCCCTATTAGACGATTGACCCAGGCATTGGTTACTTTGATCGTCAGTTCATTTGCGCCTGGCTTCAAAGCGCTGGTGACTTCCATCCGGAACGGTGCATGCCACACCACGCCCAAGGATTTTCCGTTCACCGTGACCTCCGCCAGGTTTTTCACAGAACCGAGGTCGATCCAAACTTTCGCTCCTGACTTGAACCAGCCCGATGCGGCTTGAATCGTTTTGGTATAAGTGCCAGTGCCTGAAAAATACTTCACACCCTTATCGGAGTTATCGTTCCACGACGCGAGCGAGTTTATCGTCACCGACGCGGGCGCACCCCGGCCCGGCTGGAAGCTGACGCTCCATGGGCCATCCACGGTGGCTAGTTGGGTCGCCATCGCCTTGGGCACTGAGACAGATGCGGTAGTAGTGGGTTTGCGGAAGACGACAAACACCGTGCCCCAGGGCTCAAGATGCAGGGGAACCGTGGTCCGGCCGTCGGCGATGCGGTATGAAGCTGGCTGTGCTTTTCCGGTGTCCGCATACCATAACTCTGGCGCCTTGCCGGTAACGCGGAAGCTGGCATCCACGGTCTCGTCGCGGTCGTTGCGGTTGTCGACGAAGTAGATATCGGTGTCGCCCACTTTTCGATGCACAAATAAAATGCGCGTATCGCTCTGCGGTTTTGTGTGATCAAAGTCCGGGGCTATGCTCAACGCCTTCAACGCGCCTTCGACATTCTGTCCTGCATAGACCTTGCCCTTGCCGACCGGGTGCACGCCGGTTCCATCGCCGAATAGTTGGTCGTTCAGCTTCCTGAATTCAGCGGCATCGTCAGCCAGGCTGGGGGTGTCCGCCGGCTTCTCCCCAGCTGCCACCGCGCCTTGTTCGACCAGTTTGTGAATGGCGCGCAGTACCGGCAGCGACATGTGCTTGCTGTACGGATCGAGTGCCAGAATGCGATAGTTCATGCCGCTTTTAGTCGTGATTCGGCCATCCGTCACGTTCAGTTCGTGAATCAGGCCGTCGGCGTTGATGTAGTCGAAGCCATAACCCGCCGGCATGTCGGGAGCCTTGTCGTTGAAGATGGCCGTGATGTTCGAGTCCTCGCCGTAGAAATAAATTACATCCGCGGCAAAGTGGCCTTGCTGCAGCATGTAGGAGCTGCGAGCCAGGTAGTCGGTCCACGCCCCGGCCTGTTCTGCCCAGGTTTCGTTGCGGTTAAACCATTGTCCGAAAGGCCCAAGCGTAAGTCCCGGAGCCTTGTCGATCAAGGGCTGGTGCGCGGATTCGTGAATGACGAAGCGATTGATTCCGTTGAGCAGTTCCTGGTCGGCGGTCGGTTTCAGGGTCTCCGGCGACCATGCCCACGGCGCCGCTCCCGCGGTCAGCGATTCAGCTGCCACAAGATTTTGGCCGTAAATGTGAGCTACGGACGCCGACTCACGATCATCGGCGTTGTAGCCGAATTGTTCTTTGTTGACGCCTGGCACCTGCGTCCACATCGCGCTCATTGGGACGTCAGCCAGTTTCTTGACTTCCATCCCATCGGCGACAAACGCGCGCCCGCTCTCGTGCGACTCCGAATAGTGCCCAATGCCCCGTTCTTTCAGTGACGCCTGTACCTGACCGTAATGTTCGTCCGCGATGAGATCGCCGATGGTCTTGCGGAAGTCCCACAGAAACTGATCGCTGGCTTCTGCGCTCTCAACCACCTGTCCGGTGAGGACTGGCATCCACGGCGTCGGATCGTAGCCACGCCGCTTCTTGAACTGAGCCGACCATGTCGTCGGTCCAGTTCTGTGAACCAGCCTCCCAGCTGTCGGTGACGACGTAGCGAATGCCGCGCTTGCCCATGTAATCCGCGCCCAACCGTCTCCTTGTAGCTGTCGAGATACCTGTCCATGTAATTCTTCACATAGCCGTGCGTTGAGCTTATCGACCTCAAGACCGGTCGCTTCCGCGGTCGCCGGATGATTCGTGATTCCCAGAAGTGAATAACCGAAGCGCAGCACAACCCAGTTACCGGCCGGCGGCGTCCAGTCGAGAGTGCCGTCAGGACTGCATTTTTGAAGTGAGGTCGATCACATCAGACTTTGAAACCGCATCTTCGCTCGCAGGGACTGGAGGTGTGGCGAATCCGATAGACGTCAGGCACAGGGGTGAAGGCAGCTTTTTCCTCGAAGCGAGTTGACGCGCGCTCCCGGTATGTAGAACTAATTCGGCGATTTCGTAGTCGGTCGGAGGTGGCGCCGATCTTCATACCCGAACGATTCAGGATCGATACCGCTGGCCCAAGGCGGAATGGGCGGTGGCGGCATGCGTTTGAACGAGACCCGGAAAAATTTCGCCGTCACCGGAGCGAATGAAAGCGTGTGCGCCGGCGCGCCGCCCTCGGGCACTTTTAGCGACCAGCGCGGAAGTTTTGTCCATCGTCGCTCGATTCAACGGATCTCTTCCGGATTGGAGATGCCGGCTAACCATGGCGGTGATCGAAATCCACATCTTTCGTGACGATGGTGAAGGAACGGATGGTCTGGGGCTGCGGAAATTCGTACTGGATCCAGTTGCACTCACCGACTTTCGGGATCGGAAGCTTCGTCGTCTTTTCCAGATCGCCGTCGATTGAGCATTGCTGTGATCGGGACGTTCCGGCACTGGCCGTCACTTTCACGTGCAACGATTCCACGGGTACATCGTCTGGCGGCCTGCGGTACGCGATCACCGCCGCATCGGCATAAAACTGCGGAGGCGCAGGAGTCGCCGGCCGGAGCAGCAAGGAGCATCACTGGACACCGATATTCTGAAAAGCGCCGGTGTTCGACGGTGGATGCACCAACGTCCCTTTGAACGGCTTACCGCCTTCGACGGCAGTCTCACTCCACACATACTTCTTCATTCCCTGCGATGCCGGCACCCACGGACCACCGCGTCTCGCTCCAGCCGGGCGAACCCGCGATGGCCTCTTCCATGCCCATTTGATCGGCGAGCGTGGTCGCGTATTTGAAGGCGTCCTTCCACTCCGGCGTCATATACACGAGACGATGATCCACGACCTGGGGCGTCGCAAGGGCGGCGTCAAAATTCTGGAAACCTCTCAGGCGGACGCGATGCATCCACTCGAGATCCAGCTTGATGCCTTCTTTGCTGATGTTGCCGTTCATCCAGTGCCACCAGACCATCGGCCTGGCCGCATCAGGCGGCTGGAGGAAACCCTGTTCGAGCGTATCGCTCGATCCCTGGCCGATGGTCAATCCTGTCATGGAAATCAGTACGATTCCGGTCGCGATCACACGGAACATCGAGGTTCGGTGTCGGTTCATATCAACATGTCCTTCCGGTATGCGGGGTTAGCCAGGAAAAATGAAGAGAATGAGAATGCAGACCAATGTGGTCTGCGAGGGATAAAAGCTGCGAACGAAAATTTCCAGACGCACCTCTCCGGCGAAATAATGGCTCAGCTCGTTTGCGGCGTCACTTTAACGAGCCGTGAGCGACGTTGTCAAGCAAAATGAATTTATTTACCTATTGGATTTACCAAGTGCAAATGCACCGAGGAGGGCCGCACGCAGGCGTTTAGATGGCCTTGGAAAAGTCGGTTAGAACCATATAGGTGGAATCCACGCGGTCGACCAGCTTTCCGTTTACCTCGGAAGCATCGCGCACTTTCACCCACTCCGGATCGGCCTGAAACGCTTTCCAGTTAGCCGCCGCAGCTTCTCTGCTGGGGTGGGCAAGGATATAGATCAGAGTCTTCCCCTTCAAAGGATCATCGAGCGGGGTCCAGTAAGCAACACTCTTCATGCCGTGTTTTCCGAACAGGCTTCTAGTGTGATCTCGAAAACGTTTGAGCAGGTCGTCGAGTTTGCCTTCGTTGGCGTGGTAAATGCGGAGTTCGTAAACCGTAGTCTTAGATCTTGCGGCCTCCGCCGCCTCCGGATCAGCAACTGCGACAACCGCAGCCGGGAGCAGCGCGAGGGCGGGAAGTAATTGCAATAGATTTCGGCGGTCCATGTTTGCCTTTCTGGTCGAGCGGGATCGTATTGATTATTCTTCCACCGTGAATGTATACGATCCTGCGCCAGCTTGAAAGATTGCATTGTGGCTGTCTTTCAGCACAAAAGAAACTCCATCGCTCTGTCGAATGTCTTTGCCACCTTCCAGAATTCTGGTGGCCTCTCCACCCGGCAGATAGACGAGACCGGTCGTATTGGGCGGAATCACGACATCCCACTTGATGGTTTTGCCGTCAACTTTCCAGCTCGACGTGATCGGTCCGTAGGACGAATCGTAGGTCGCTTTGGCCTCGCCCAGGCTCGCATCGAATTGCGGATGCAGAACGATGCGATGGAATCCTGGGTCTTCCGCCGATTCATCGATGCCCGCGGCATAGCGGTACAGCCATTCCGCCACAGCACCGTAGGCGTAGTGATTGTAGGAATTCATCGATGGATCGCCCATCATCTGATCGCCATTCCAGCGTTCCCACATGGTGGTCGCGCCGTGTTCGATCATGTATCCCCAGGAAGGATATGTGTTCTGGAGCAGCAGGCGGTAAGCGACGTCGCTGTGGCCGCTGTTGCTGAGCTCGATCATCAGGTAGGGCGTGCCCAAAAACCCGGTGGTCAAATGCCAGTCGTGCGCTTTGATGTCTTCGACCAGCTTTTCTGCGGCGATCGCCCGATTTTTCTGTGACAACAGGTCCATGTGCAGCGCCAGCACGAGACTGGTCTGGCTGCCGGTTCCGACCGTGCCGTCCGGCTTTACGTATTCCTGATTAAAAGCTGTTCGGACTTTCTCGAATACTTCGCGATACTTTTGCACATCCTCAGGACGGTTGAGCACTTGCGCGATGCGCATCATCAGCGAGGCATCGTAGGCCCAGTATGCTGTGGCGATCAGGTCTTTGGAGGTGGTGCTGCCGATGGCCAGCCAGTCGCCGTAATCGTTGCCGCGTGCTTTCAACCACAAATAGTCGGGATTGGCTCCGCCTACGTGTTCCATCCATTTTTCCATCGCGGCCCAGTTGTCTTCCAGAATGCGCGAGTCACGAAATTGTAGGTAGGCGGACCATGGAATGATGACCCCGGCGTCTGCCCAGCCGGCAACGCTGTCGCCGGTGGGACCAACTCGCGGCGACACATCGGTGAAAGCGCCAGTGGAACTCTGAGCGTCGCGAATATCAGTGGTGAATTTGCGGGAGAAGGCGGCAAGGTTGGCGTTGAATGCAGCGGTCCGCCAGAAAACTTCGGCGTCACCCATCCAGCCCAGCCGTTCGTCGCGTTGCGGACAATCGGTGGGAACGCTCAGGAAATTCCCGCGCTGTCCCCAGAGAATATTGCTCCACAACTGATTTACGGTCTGGTTTGCTGTACTGAACTGGATGGTAAACGGCGCGTCCGTGTAAAAGACGACGCCCTCTATGGCGTCGCGCTGACGGAGTTCCCGGATAGCCGGTCAGTTCGACGTAGCGAAACCCGTGGAAAGTAAAGTGAGGCTCGAAGGTTTCGCTTCCCTTCCCCCGCAGGGTATAGGTATCGGTGGCCTCGGCGGTGCGCAGGTTTTCGGTGTAGAGTTCTCCATTTGGTTTGAGGACCTCGCCAAAACGGATTTTAACTTTGCTTCCTGCCTTACCCGAGACGTGAAGCCGGGCCCAGCCAACCATGTTCTGTCCAAGATCAAAGATGTAGACGCCCGGCTTCGGATTGGTAACTGTCTTGGGCTCTGAGTATCTCGTTAACCCGGATAGGCTGAAAATTCTGAGCGACCAGCGGAGCCGGAGACTCCGGCGCTACGACTGCCGCGCCCCACTTGGCATCGGAGAACGAGGCCTGGTCCCATCCGGCCTGCTCCAGACGCGCATCGTAACTTTCGCCGTTGTAAATTTCCGATTCAGTGATGGGAGACGGCTTCGCCTTCCACGATTCGTCGCTCAGAACGGCATCGCGAGAGCCGTCGCTGTATTCAATCTCGAGCTGCACCAGAAGCCGGACCGGCGGCGGGCCAAAGTTGTAGCGGTTCTGCAACCAG
Organism: Terriglobia bacterium; assembly: GCA_963795245.1. GTDB lineage: Bacteria > Acidobacteriota > Terriglobia > Terriglobales > Acidobacteriaceae > JAIQFF01. The sequence goes on from CAWCHA010000005.1 coordinate 1,664,511, forward strand.
CTCAGACCATCGGCGTACCAGCCTCCGCCGAGAATCGCGCCGATGGCGTTTCCGCCCTGACGTACTTGTGAGGTGACGTCGTAGACCTGATACACAACGCGCTTGCGGTAGTCGGTCCAGCCGGGAGCGAGAATATCGTTTCCGACCCGCTGGCCGTTCAGATAGAGCTGATAGGTTCCCAGCGCAGTCGAATAGATGCGGGCGCTACGCACCTGCTTGGACACGCTGAACTTTTTCCTCAGCAAATCGACGGGTTGCGCCGGCCAGGGCGTGCCCAGCGGGTCCTTACCGATCTCGGCGGCGACTTCTGCCGCGGGCCACGATGCATCGTCAAACGTAGGAGCGACCCAGGCGTTGCCGGACTGCTCAGCGCCGGTTTTCCAGTCAGGTCCTGAGATGAACCGCTCTACTTTTCCGTCGGCCATTTCGACGCGGAGAAGCGCGATGAAACCAGCTTGCAGTGGGCGGTCATGGTCCTTCTGGACAATGGCTTCTGCGGCGAGCGTATTGGCTCCCGAGCTCAACAACTTGCCGACCGGCATCACCCGGAAATATCCCCACGGAGCTTGCGCTCGGCCGAATTTTCCCATCGGCGACTCAACCACCACCTGCTTGCCGTTCACCCACGCTGCAAGGTTGTCTTTGGCAGTGATGAAGAGCGTCGCACTTTTTGGTTTCTGATTCAGCTTGAAACTGAACCGGAATGCGTGTTTGCCGGGCGTGGCGTTGGTGAGCGCATTGTCACCCGCCGCCCAAATCCATTTTGGCGCGGATTCGTAATCGCCGCGCTCGAGAGGCATGTCGCGGGTGATCCATTTGGCTTTCCAGTCCTGGGAAAATAGCAATCCCATTTCCCACCAACTGGGCTTGCTGTAAGACGAAGCCTGCCCCTGCGCATCCCACACCCGAACCTGCCAGTAGTAGCGGCGGCGCGACTCCACGGCTGGTCCCGAGTACAAAACGTTCACCGACTGATCGGAGTCGACGCGGCCGCTGTCCCATACGTCCGCATGATCCTGCGCCAGAACGTCGGGCGAGCCGGCCACTCGAATTTCGTACGCTGCCTGCCGCGCGCCGCGCCTCGAATCCTGCAACTGCCACGAAAGCCGCGGATGGACAATGTCGATTCCGAGCGGCTCCTGCATGCCTTCGCACTGCAAATGGGCGGGCGCAGTGCCGTCGAAAGCGAGGGCACGAGTTGAAACAATGAGTGAGAAAACTGTCAGGAAAAAAGCCAGCTTTTGGAGAGAGCCAGCGGACAGGAAGATTCTCGCAACGATGACAGGCAGTCGTTTCGACATGGCAGCGCTCCTCAGGAAAGTTCCCTATTGTACTTAGTTGTCTTTTGAATAGACAGGGTGAATTGGCGGAGAGCAGGGGTGGTTTCACTACCAAGATCAAAAGCCTCACCAACGAAGGACCTCGAAGAGTTTTCGCCCCAAGGGGTTCCTTCGTGCACTTTCGTCGTCAAGATTTTCGCAATCTGCCCGCGTTACTTCGCAGAGAAAGCGATCTTAGTGGCTCATTACCTGGACGAAGATATCCTCAAATTTCTTTACGTCTACTTCCATCTGCACACTTGCTGGATGAAGTTGCGGGGGCGGAGTCAGATGAGAAAGCCACTTCTCGCGATCGGGTCCACCGGGGCCGCTATAGGGCAGAAAGAATTGTGGAACGTCATCTGGCTTCTTCCAGATCACGGTGTGTCCATAGCTTGGCCCGTGGCTTATGTCGACATCCAGGTACATGGTTTCGGACTTCTTGATAACGCTAGGATCGAGAATCGAGGCGACGGTCAGCTCGTCCCACATCATCGACCAGAGGGAAGTTCCCTTTGGCGGCTGGTAGTCGAGATACATTTTCTTAATATGATCGGCCAGCGGTCCGCCGCCCTGGGCGGCCCGGCGCATCAGAGCTTCGCTTGACCATACCTGACCGCCGGCTTCGAATGGCGTAACTACAATTACTTTCCATGGAGCGTGAAGGACGATCGACGCAGCCTCGGGGTCCCACCACCAGTTGAGCTCCGGACCTCCGGAACTGCTTCCGCCCATGATGTAGATGGCTTTGGTAAGAGAAACAACTTCCGGATCCATGCGGATCGCGAGCGCAATGTTGGTCAACGGACCGGCACAATAAAGAATGACTTCGCCTGGATTGGCGCGAATGGTATCGGCAATGAAGTCGGCGGCGCGTCCGGGACGGGGTTTTAGTTTCGCGTATCCGCCGGGAGGAGCCCAGATCTGTTTCGGCTGGGGCGCGTCGGGATTAAATGAGCCATGCCAGCCCACGTACGAACCGTAAAGCGCTTCGCGCAGCTCCTGCTCGCGGGGCGTATTAATCAATGGCATTTCGGCGCCTTTGATGACTGGAACATCCGACCGTCCCGCTTGTTCCACACCCCAAAGCGCAAAAACCGTGGCAGGTTCCATCCACTGATCTCCGCTCACCGTGGTGATGCCGAGAAGATCAATCTGCGGGGCGCGAAGCAGCATGAGGAGAGAGAGAAAGTTTGTGCCTTGAGGGCCTCCGCTGTCCTGATCGGCGATGACTTTGATCTTCTTCTGGGCAGATGCCAGGGCAGAGAGCAATAGACACGCGATCACAATGCGAAGAGAAACTCGCTTCATAAAATGTACCTCGGCAAAGGCGATCTGTATCTTTGCGCCCTTTGCGGAGTCCTTAGCGATATTTGCGGTTAAAAGCTCTTGACCGCTAAGGACGCAAAGGATTCCGCAAAGGTCGCAAAGGAAATTCACCAGGAAATTCGGGTACGGACCAGGCTATGCCTGGTTACGCGCTGCCCACTCGGAATCGAATCGGGCGCGGTCGTAAAAGGATTTCTGCGTCCCGACTCCGGTGGTGGAGAGTCCGGCATACAGGTTTGCGCGACGGACGGCTTCGCTTTCGGGAAGGCCTTCTCCCAGGAACACGGCAAAGCTTCCGATAAAAGCGTCGCCTGCACCGGTGCTGTCGATGCTCTTTACCGAAAACGCTGGCAGGTGCTCCATACCCTCTTTGCCCGCAAGCAACGATCCATTGGAGCCGAGCGTAATAATGACGCGTCGGATGCCGTAGCCCAGCAGTTTCTCGGCGCACTTCTTCGCATCTTCGACATTCTTTACTGGCATCCCGGTGACGGTCTCGGCTTCGCTTTCGTTGGGCACGAAATAGTCCAACCCAGCCACGGAATTGAAATCAACGGGCTGCGCCGGGGCAGGATTCAGGATGCAGCGAATGCCGTGTTTTCGCGCGAAGGCAATCGTGTAGTAGACCGTCTCGACCGGAATCTCGAACTGAAGAACGATGCAATCCGCGGCTTTCAGCAAGTCAGCAGCGGCGTCGACGTCAGCCGGCTTCAATTCGTCGTTCGCACCTTTCACCACGAAAATGCGGTTCTGCCCGTTGGGCTCGACAAAAATCGGCGCTACTCCGCTGGAGACGCCTGGCACCTGCTTAACGTGAGTAACGTTGATGCCGAGCTTCTTGAAGTTCTCAATCGTGGCCGGACCAAACAAGTCGCTGCCGACGCGCGCCACCATGAATACGTCAGCGCCGCACAAACGCGACGCGGTCGCCTGATTGGCTCCCTTGCCTCCGAATCCGAGGTCGAATTTCTGGCCGAAAATGGTCTCGCCAGGCTTCGGAAAACGATCGGTGAAGGTGGTCAGGTCGATATTGGCACTGCCCACAACCGCAATTCGAGGAATCTTCGCCATTCTTCAGGGGACCTTGCAGATAGATTTAATTCCGGTCACGAAAACGTAAAAACCGAGGAATTGCGAGTCTATTCAGGGGCTCGGATTGTGTCAACGGATTGATTCAGGCATTGGTAGCTACATTCTGAACTTCAATCCGTAACGAGCGTCATGCGTTGGCTCTCGCCAAGCCGCGAAGCGGCGCAAGAATGAAGCCCGGGGCGTAAGCCCCGGGTGAGCGGATGGAGATAGGAGCACCGGAAGGGACGGGAGAAACGGGCACCAACAGCCTTTTGCGTGGCGAACAATGAGGACTTGCCGGAAAGCAACATCGTAGAGACGTTTCTTGCGCTCCTTCGGAGCGTCGTTTTAACATGCGACCCACGGCTTACGCCGTGGGCTCTTCTTCTGGCGCCGCTCCGCGGCTAGACGAGTTCCAGATGATTCGCAAGCCCAACGTGACGCTCCGGTTAAGGGCCGAAATCTACAAATTGGGCTACGACCCTTTCGGGCGCTTACTCGCCATACGGTACCCAAATATTCTTCACCTGGGTGGCATGCTGGAGAAACCAGCGGCCTTCGCCCTGTTTCACATCAAACCAGTCAATAGACCGGCCTTCATTGGTGAATACCTGCTTGAGGTTTCCAATCGAGTATGTCTTGGCGGCGACTGCGCTGGCTTCGTCGGCGAAGCACCAGATGGCATCCACGTCGTCGTGCTCCGCCACAGTCTTCAGCAGTTGCGAGGTGTAGCCGGTCACGATGTTGACAGCTCCACCGGGCAGATCGCTGGTGTCAAAGAGTTGGTACAAATCAGACGTGATCAGAGGGTAGGCCTCAGAGGGAACGACCACAGCAACATTTCCGGTGGCCAGCACCGGCATCACCAGCGACAGGAAACCGAGCAGCGGAGCCTGATTGGGACAAATAATCCCCACGGTGCCAACCGGTTCGTTCATTGCGAGGGCGACGTTGCGGAAAGGCGGATTGTGCACGGCGCCGTCAAACTTGTCTGCCCACGCGGCGTAGGAAAAGATGCGCTCGATGCCAAGGCTGACTTCGGATGCCGCCTGAGTTTCTCCGACCACCGCAGACAGGCGGCGCGCAATCTCATCGCCGCGCTGCGAAAGATTTTCCGCAATGTAGTAAAGGACCTGGGCGCGATTGTGCGCGGTTGTCTTGGCCCAGCCCGACGCTTTGTGCGCGGCCTCAACCGCGTTGCGAATGTCTTTGCGATTGCCCAAAGGCGCTTCGCCCAGCAGGCGACCGTCCGCGGCGCGCACTTCCATGCTGTAACCGGAGTCCGGACGCGCCTGCTTGCCTCCGATATAAAGCTTTACGGTCCGGTCAATTACTGGAGTCTGATCGGAATCGTCGGATGATTTCGGCTCAGCAGGCGACTTGGCGGCGGGCAGCGCCGCAGCATTTTTGAACCAGGCCGGCTCCAGATATTCCAGCAAGCCTTCCCTGCCACCCTCGCGCCCGTAGCCGCTTTCGCGATAGCCACCGAATCCGCAGGACGCGTCAAACAGGTTCGTGCAGTTTACCCAGACCACTCCCGCCTTCAGTTGCGATGCGACATGAAGCGCCACATTGATGCTCTCGCTCCAGACGCACGCCGCAAGACCATAGACGGTATTGTTCGCCAACTCGACGGCTTCAGTCGGCGTGCGGAAAGTCATTGCAGCCAGCACCGGGCCGAAAATTTCCTGCTGGGCCACGATCGATGTGGGATGAACATTACTTAGAAGCGTGGGCGGATAGTAGAGCCCGTGCGATGGCAGGTCGATCTGCGGCTGCCAGCAGGTGGCACCCTCGGCAATACCCTGGTCGACCATTCGCTTGATGCGATCCAACTGCACGCGGTCCACGATGGCGCCAATGTCGATGGACTTGTCGAGAGACGGTCCGGCGCGCAGCGTGCTCATGCGATCGCGAATTTTCGCGATCAGCGGCTCGGCAATACTCTCCTGCATCAGCAGGCGCGAACCGGCACAACAGACCTGTCCCTGATTGAACCAAATGCCGTCGACGAGGCCTTCGACTGTGCTATCGAGATCGGCGTCTTCAAAGACGATGAAAGGCGACTTGCCTCCCAGTTCGAGGGAAAGTCGTTTATGTGCTGGGCGCGGTTGCACTTCGAATCGCGCGGCCCACTTCGGTTGAGCCGGTGAAGGCGATCTTGGCGACGTCAGGATGCTTTACCAGCGCTTCGCCAGTGGATCCGTCGCCCGTGACGATATTCACCACACCTGCGGGTAGTCCTACTTCCGAGCAGATTTCCGCAAACGCGAGCGCGGTGAGCGGCGTGAATTCCGCAGGCTTGAGAACGACGGTGTTTCCGGTGGCCAATGCAGGTGCGATCTTCCAGGCCAGCATGAGCAGCGGAAAATTCCACGGGAATGATTTGTCCGACGACACCGCACGCTGTCGTATCCCGGAAATTCCTGATGCAATAACTGAGCCCATCCGGCATGATGATAAAAGTGCCGGATGACCAGCGGAATATCGATGTCCCGGCTCTCGCGAATCGGTTTGCCATTGTCCATGGTCTCGAGGACCGCTAGACGGCGGGAGTGTTTCTGCATGGTTCGCGCCAGCGCATAGAGATAGCGGGCGCGCGCATGCGGAGTAAGCGCTTGCCACTTTGGCAAAGCTGCGCCTCGCAGCCTTCACCGCAGCGTCGATGTCGGCGGCGGAACCCTGCGCGACAGTGGCTAGTTTCTCACTAGTGGAGGGATCGGCGGTTTCGAAATATTCGGATTCTGCCGGCTGCCGCCAAGCGCCATCGATGAAATGTCCGAAGCGGCGATTGTGATGGTCCAGCCACGACACGACTTCTTTTGGGTCCTCGGGCGCGGGGCCGTATTCCATGGCGACGAATTTTTCGGCGATGCTCATAGGTTGCTGTTTAGAACACACAATCAAAGTCAACGGCGGCGGGCGAGGGCGCCCGCTCTACAGTTCCCTCACGCGAGGGGATGGCGATAGTCGGCCGAGTAACGTCCGGTCACGTAGTGTTCCAGCTGGCGCTCAATGTCGTTGAGCAGGCCGCTGGCGCCGAAGCGAAACATTTCTGCGTTCATCCATGACGGCCCAAGTTCCTCTTTCATTAATGCCAGCCACTCGAGGGATTGCTTCGCCGTGCGGATTCCACCCGCCGGCTTGAAGCCGACCGCCATACCGGTTTCGAGAGCATATTCGCGAATGCATCGGGTCATCACGAAGCCGACGGGAAGAGTCGCGTTGGTCGGTTCTTTTCCGGTTGAGGTCTTGATGAAATCCGCCCCTGCCATCATGGCGACAAAACTTGCTCGGGCAACATTACGCAGCGTAAGCAAATCGCCGGTGCCAAGAATGACCTTCATGTGTGCGGAACCGCTGGCCTGTTTGAAAGCTGCAATTTCGTCGTAAAGCGCCTGCCACTTGCCGCCAAAAACATGGGCGCGGGTGATGACCACGTCAATGTCGCTCGCTCCTGCCTCAACCGAACGGCGAATCTCGGCGACGCGTTCGGTGAGTGGCGACAGCCCGGCGGGAAAGCCGGTGGAGACGGCAGCCACGCGCACGCCACTGCCTTCGAGCGCCCGCACCGCGGTCTCCACAAAGGTGTGATACACGCAGACTGCCGCAACTTTAATGTTCAGCACTTCAATGCCAAGCCGGTTAACCAGATCATCCTGAATCGGATGCCGGGCTTTCGCACACAGGCGGCGGACGCGCTCTCCAGTGTCGTCGCCCGAGAGGGTGGTCAGGTCCATGCAAGAGACCGCGCGCAACAACCAGGCCGCCTGCCACTCTTTTTTGACCGTGCGCCGCGCGGTGTGACTTTGCGCCCGCCGTTCGACCGCGCTGGTATTGACCCGTACCTGCTGCACCCAATCGAGATTTAGCGGAATGCCGCGGTTCGATACCAATGGGCGTCCGGCGAGCGTGGCGACAGGACTGTCAGAAGGTTCGACTGCGAAACGTGTTTTGTTCTCGACTGACATGCTCGCGAAGGCAATTGTACGGCACGCCCCTATGTGGGCGCGAGCGTCCCGCTCGTGCGGAAAGCTTCCGTGACTCCGGGGATCGCTCCAGATTCTGTCGGCTTCGCTCGACCGGACATCCGAGGGCGGTTGTCCCCACGTGGTCCGGGATGATTTGCGTGGACACGAGTGGTAGCTCAGTTTGAAAAAGGTTCGGCGTCGGCGTCATCTTGGACCACTTTAATCATGACTGATCCGGAATCATGACTGATCCGGGCGTGTAGCCCGCCATATTTATATCCGCTACGCGCTGGATCCTTCGCAAGCTCAGAATGACTCTGTTCATTTAAGGATAGGGATCCGAACTGGGCCACTACCCAGCCACATTTGCCCTTGACATTATTTCGTTGTGAAAGCTAGGCTGCCATGCTGCTCAGAGTGTGGAGAAAGTAAACTTTGAAACATTTCAAATATCGGCCATTCGCGGTTTCGGCTCTGTTTTTCATCTGTCTCGCCAGTGTGGTTCCCGCCTCAGCCGCGGGCAAGAAAATCATCTTCGATACCGATCCAGGAACGGACGACGCCCTGGCCCTGATGCTGGCCCTGAATTCACCGGAATTGGACGTACGCGCCATCACGGTCGTTCCTGGGAACGTTACTGCCGCTCAGGGACTCGAAAATGCCTTACGGATGGTTTCCCTGGCGAACCGCTGCGACATTCCAATCGCGACAGGAGCGCAGAAACCTCTCTTTCAGAAACTCATCACGGCGGAGTTCTGGCATGGCAAGAATGGGCTGGCCAATGTCGAACTCCCAGCCAGCAAATGCAAAGCGGATTCCCGTTTTGGGCCAGACCTGATCATCCAGATGGTGCACGCCGCGCCGCACGAGATCACGCTGGTTCCCGTCGGGCCGCTGACGAACATCGCGTTGGCCGTCCTCAAAGATCCGTCGATCGTTCCTCTGGTGAAGGACGTCATCATCATGGGAGGGTCCATCACGGGCGGAAATGTGGACGCTGCGGCGGAAGCCAATATCTATAACGACCCCGAGGCCGCGCAGATTGTTTTCCAGGCAGGTTGGACTGTCACCATGGTTGGCCTGGAAGTCGGAAACAAGACTCTTGTTTCCAAGAAACAGCTGGATCAACTGGCCGAAACCCACGGACCGGTCAATGACTTCATTTACCAGGTTGCGAAGTATCTGGTCGATCTTTCAGCTCAGTTCGGCTCTTCCGGTTCGCAGATGTACGATCCCCTCGCAGTCGGAGCGGCGCTTGACGCGACACTGATCAAGACGCAGGAAATGCATGTCGACGTAGAGACTCGCGGCGAGTTTACGCGCGGAGAAACTGTTGGAAATCGTCTCGGGATGGTCGAGCGAAATGTATTGCACGGCGATCGTTATGTGATTGAAGGTCTTGACAAGGTCGTGCCGAATGCCAAGGTGGCGGTCGATGTCGACTCTGATCGTTTCCTGCAACTTTACGTTTCCAGAATTAAAGGCAAGTAGATAGGACCGCTGTACCGTTTCATTGCTTCACGCTTCAAGGAGAATCCATGTACACGCCGCACAGTCTGGAAATTGCATTGTTGATGATGATTACGAGCGCCGTCTGCTGGGGTTCATGGGCCAATACCTTCAAGGGAGTAAAAAATTATCGCTTCGAACTTTTCTATTGGGACTACGCTCTCGGAATATTTCTGATTTCTCTCATCCTTGCCTTCACCATGGGGAGCACGTCGACGGGCGATCCCGCAAGTTTTTTGAATAACGTTCACTCGGCCGATAGCTCGAACATTGTTTACATGCTGATCGCCGGCGCCATTTTCAATCTGGCGAACCTGTTGCTGGTTGCGGGAATCGACATGGCGGGACTGGCAGTGGCGTTCCCGGTATCCATCGGAATCGCGCTGGTGGTCGGAGTTGTTTCGAGCTATGCCCTTCAGCCCAAGGGCAACCTCGCTCTGCTGGCGGGCGGAGTCGCCTGCGCCGTGGTGGCGGTCATTTTGGATGGGAAAGCTTATGGCAGTTTGGTCAGCGCTGGCCGCTCGGTCTCAAAGAAAAGCATCGTTACCTGCATCGTTTCCGGAGTTCTGATGGGGCTATGGGCTCCGTTCGTGACTCGCGCGATGACTCACGGGAGTCCGTTGGGTCCGTATAGTGTTGCGGTGTTCCTCACCCTGGGCGCGCTGCTCTCCTGCTCGATCTGGAACGTTTATTTTATGAAGAAGCCGCTGGTCGGCGAGCCGGTCAGCTTCAGCGGATACTTCAGCGGACCGGCTTCCGGTCACGTCCTCGGCCTTCTTGGCGGCGGCATTTGGGGACTAGGGATGGTCTTCAACCTGGTTGCTGCCAGCTTTACAGGAGTGGCAATTTCTTACGCCATAGGTCAATCGGCTCCCGTGGTAGCGGCGCTGTGGGGCGTCCTCGCCTGGAAGGAATTTAACGGTTCAGGTACTCAGGCAAAAATCTATCTCGTCTTCATGTTCGTTTTTTACGCGCTGGCGATTCTGCTGGTGGCGCATGCCAACGGATAAGATTCCACGATTGTACGAATCTAAGAGGGCAACTTTGCGAAACCCGGATCGACGTAAATTTCTTGGAGCGATTGCCACTGTCGGAGCGATGACCACCTTGTCCGGAACCATAAGCGCGGCGTCGAATTCTTTGGCTACTCGCTGGCCCAAGCTGCAAGGCAGCCCGGTGCTGGACAGCCTGCATCCGGTGATTGAGCATTCGCGTGACGTTCGCACTCACGTGGACAAGATTGTTGAAGTTGCGCAGTGGATGGCGTACGAAGACCTGCCCATGCCGGATTACCAGATGCCCTTTGGTCTGGGACAGAATGCCGACGACGTAATCGACTTCATCCTGACTGCTGATTGCGTGGATACGGCGTTCACCGACTTCTCGACGCACGTGAAGTTTCAGGTCGATTACGCCGGTCGGCACTGGTCGGATTCCGACGGGCTGTTCGCCTGCATGAAGCGGGCTATGGACAATGGAATTCCAATTCTCGACGGCAAGTTTCTCGCGCAGGTGACCCGTCCTGAACTGGAGCGCATTTTTGCCGCCAACATCGAACTGCCCATGCTGGACGAAAAAATGGAGGTCTGGCACCAGGTTGGCGCGGTCCTCGCGGAAAAATACGACGGACGCTTCCACAACTTCATCAAGTCGTGCCCGCCAAGGTTGTATGACAGCGGGGCTGGAATCATCGATCGCATGGTGAAAGAGTTCCCCCGCTTCAACGATGTAAGCCAGTACGACGGCGCCACCATCAAGCTATACAAGCTGCCGCAGCTGGGAACCTGGTTTGTTTACTCCTCCTTGAGAAAGAACAATCAGTTCCCTCTCGAAGACATCGGCAAGATGACTGCCTTCGCCGACTACATCGTTCCCGTGGGGTTGCGGCTGCTGGGAATCATGAGTTATTCGCCTGAGCTCGAACATGCCATCAACAGCTATCAGATGATCCCGCGCGACAGCCGGCAGGAAGTTGAAATACGTGCACATTGCATCTACGCCACTGCGCTGCTGTGCGAAGAGGTCAACAATGTTCGCCCCAAGGACCAGCAGATTATCATCCCGCAGATCGACGCCCGCCTGTGGACGCACTATCACACCACGTGGTGGCCGCATCATTTGACCAAAACGATCATGTATTGATAATCCTGTGTCGATACAATCGCGCACTGATCGATGGTGTACGGATCGTAATCATTGCCACTCCGGGGGCCCCGTGATTCATTCCCTTTTATATCGCTACGCACGACCGGCAGCGGTCGCGTGCCTGATTCTTGTTTCCTGTTTCGCTGTTTCGGACGAATGGAAAGCTCGGCACGGCCTGATTTCGCCCACGGGAGTAATGAATCTATCGGAGCCTCCTCTGGCGGAGGAGATCTTTTTTTCCGGACCCCAAGATCCCGCCGAGGCTGAAGCATGGCGCGCCGGGTTGAAAGCATGGCGGGCCGACCGGATGATTCGTCTGCGTTACGACGGCTCGCAATATGACCGGCCCGAACTGGCATGGACTCAGCAGGTTTTTTCTCAAGTACAGTTGCTTATCTGGGACCGGAGTTTTTACGATCCCGACACCGGCGAATATACCGTCGACCGATTTCTTACCGAGACCGAAAGCCGCATGGGCCCGATCGATGCCGTGTTGATCTGGCATGTCTATCCCAACCTTGGCGTGGATGACCGCAATCAATTTGATCTGCTTCGCGATTTGCCCGGCGGAGTTCCCGCGCTGCGTCAAATGGTCGAAAAGTTCCATCGCCGCGGGGTAAAGGTATTCTTTCCGATCATTGCCTGGGACAGCGGAACCCGCGAAGAGGGCGCGGTGCCGTGGGTCGCGATTTCGCAACTGCTGAAAGACATCGGCGCCGATGGGATCAATTTCGATACGCTGGAGAGCATTCCTGCGCCGTTCCGACAGGCGTCCGACGCGACCGGCCATCCGCTGGCGCTTGAGCCGCAATTCGATATTCGTGATGAGACTCTGGCCTGGTCGAACATCGGATGGAACGACTGGGTTACGTGGGAAGACAAGGCATATCCTTTCGTCCCCATGGTGAGCAAGACGAAATGGTTTGAGCCTCGGCACATGGTGAACGTCACCGACCGCTTCACCCGCGACAAGACCGACAGTTTGCAGCACGCGTTCTTCAACGGCCAAGGCTATGCCACGCTCGATAACCTCTGGGGCTTCTGGTATGGCACGATTCCTCACGACGCAGAGGCCATCCTGCGCTTCACCCGGATCGAACGCGCTTTTGCGGAAAACTTGCGCAGCCCAGGCTGGGAGCCGCATTCCCAGACTTTGCAACCCGGAGTTTTTGCCAGCAAGTTCCTGACCGCAACCAATACTCTGTGGACCATCGTCAATCGCAATGAGTACGACAGCACGGGCGAGCAAGTTCGCGTGCCTCACAAAGCAGGCGTGCACTATTACGATTTATGGCATGGAACGGAACTCACGCCTGTGATGCAGGGCAACCAAGCCACTCTCAGTTTTTCGATGGATGGCCTGGGCTTTGGAGCAGTTCTCGCCACAGCACAATCGGCGACGGGTTCGCTCAAGGAACTCTTGACGTTTATGGCGGAGCGCTCGAAGCGTCCGCTTGCAAGCTACTCTCGTGAATGGAAAGCCGTGCCGCAAACCATGGTCGAGATTCCGGCAACCAAGCCGGCAGCGGATCCGCCTGCGGGCATGATTCGCATTCCTGAAGGAGACTACGACTTTCAAGTCCGGGGAATTGAGATTGAAGGCGGAAACGATCCGGGCGTCGACGTGCAATATCCGTGGGAAGATATCCCGCGCCGCTCTCATCGCCACCGCATGCATCTAGCCGCCTTCTATGTTGATCGCGCACCCGTGACCAATGCGGAGTTCAAGAAATTTCTGGACGCCACCAGCTACCGCCCGAAGGACGACCACAACTTTCTTCGCGACTGGAAAAATGGCAGCTACGCCGAAGGTCGGGAGAAGAAACCGGTGACCTGGGTCTCGATCGAGGATGCGCGGGCGTATGCCAAGTGGGCAGGCAAGCGTCTGCCCCACGAATGGGAGTGGCAATTCGCCGCGCAATCCAGCGATGGACGTCTCTATCCCTGGGGCAACGATTGGAATTCGCAGGCTGTCCCCGCCGCCGATCGCGGCCATACCATGCGTCCGCTGGAGAATGTAGACGCGTTCCCGCAAGGTGCGAGTCCTTTCGGAGTGCTCGATCTGGAGGGTAGCGTCTCGCAATGGACGGACGAGTATCGCGACCCGCATACGCGTGCGGCCATCGTCAGGGGCGGTGCGGCATATCAGCCCACAGGATCAATCTGGTATTTTCCGCAAACCTACCGACTCGACGAGCACCAGAAATATTTGTTGATGTCGCCCGGACGCGATCGCGCCGGCACCATCGGCTTCCGCTGCGTAGTGGACGCTTCGTAGCTTTAGCAAAGAAATCATATGGCGATGGGAAGCTTGCTCACATTCGGTGCGGCACTCGTGATATTGGTTACAGGGTTGAGCCCCGGGACCACTTCCGCTCGCGTAGGAAACAGTGAATTTCTGGTCTATGTGGGAACCTACACCGATCAGGAATCCAAAGGCATCTACGCCTATCGCTTCAATTCGACCACAGGGAAACTGACTGCGGTGGGTTTGGCAGGTGACTCGGCGAACCCTTCCTTTCTGAGTTCTGGTTCGCGGGGACGTTTTCTGTATGCGGTGAACGAACTCGATAGTTATCAAGGACAGCCAACCGGGGCCGTGAGTGCCTTCGCAGTCGATTCCGCGAGCGGCAAATTATCACTGCTCAATCAGGTGTCTGCGCGCGATCAGGGACCGGCGCACATCACGCTCGACCACACCGGCAAATTCGTTTTCGTCTCGAATTACTTACGGGGAAGCATGGCAGCTTTTTCCGTGTTGAAGGATGGCCGTCTCGGAGATCAGGTCGGATTCGTGCAGCACAAAGGGTCGAGCGTAAATCAGCAATGGCAGCAAGGGCCGCACGTACACGAAGTGGTTTTGTCGCCCGACAATCGCTTTGCGCTCGTGGCCGACCCCGGGATCGATCAGGTAATGGCATATCCGTTTGACGCGGGCACGGGAAAGCTGGGGGAGCCTGTCATCTCGCATACGCCTCCTGGTTCCGCGCCACGGCACATGGCGTTTGGTCGCGACGGGAAGTTCCTGTACGTGATTACCGAACTAACGTCTTCCGTCTTGACATATAGCTACGATCCGAAGAACGGGGAGTTGCGGCAGGCCGGAATGATTTCCACGCTTCCAAAAGAGTTCAACGGCACCAACTACGGCGCGGAGATTGAAGTTCATCCATTGGGCAAATTTCTTTACGCCTCGAATCGCGGCGACGACAGCATTGCCGTATTCTCCATAGATTCTGTAACGGGCGCGCTGAAACTGGTTGAGATCGTCCCGACGAGGGGAAAGCGTCCGCGCAGCTTTGCTCTTGATCCGACCGGGTCATGGTTAGTGGCAGCCAACCAGGAGTCTGACAACCTCGTTGCCTTTCGCATCGACGGCAAGACGGGCCGGCTAACCACCGCCGGGGAAGCGGTCCACGTTGCCGCTCCCGCGTGCGTGACATTTGTTTACACTCATTAGAGGGCGCTTTTGTCTTTGTATCCGCAGCGTCACGCCCTCACAGCCGAGGGCGAGACGCCGGCGCTACCTGTTTGGGCCTCTGTACAACGGCGGACCGATCGTATAGAAATGCGGATAACGGTGGGAGCAGAACAACTTGTATTGCAGGCCCAGATCGCTCGACGAAGCGGTGCGTGTGCTGGCCGAGAGCGGCGGTCAAATTCTGTCGGGAGGAACTGATTTCTTCCCGGCGCTGGGCGATCGACCGGCCCCCGATCGGGTCATCGACATCTCCGGCCTGACTGGAATCAAGGGCATTACAGTCGAGACCGGCCACGTCCGCATCGGCGGCCTGACCACATGGAGTGAGGTGGTGGCAACCCCGCTACCCCGATGCTTCGATGCGTTCAAGAGCGCAGCTCGCGAGATCGGCGGAATCCAGATACAGAATCGGGGCACCGTCGCCGGCAATCTCTGCAATGCGTCGCCCGCCGCGGACGGTGTGCCTCCTCTGCTGGCGCTCGACGCGGAACTGGAACTTGTCTCCGCTTTGGGCGCGCGCCGTGTTCCTCTCGCTGATTTCATCGTAGGAAATCGCAAGACCGTTCGCCGTCCCGATGAAATTCTGGCGAACATCATCGTTCCGCGCACGATGGAAGACGCCGCATCTGCATTCCTGAAACTCGGCGCCCGGCGCTACCTCGTGATTTCGATCGCCATGGTGGCAACCGTGATAAAGAAGGACGACGCCGGCAAAGTGGCCGAAGCTCGGGTTGCGGTAGGATCGTGCTCGGCTGCCGCACAAAGGCTCACCGAACTCGAACAGGCTCTGGTTGGCGCTCCGGCGCGCGGCGGACTGGGCGCGCTCGTTTTGCCGGAGCACATGGTGCGCCTCAAGCCCATCAGCGACGTGCGCGCAACCGCGATTTACAGGAACGATGCAGCGTTGACCTTGATCAGGCGCGCCCTAGAGGCCTGCGTGGAGAGTCATTGAATGGTCACGACGACTTCTTCCTCTCCTCACTCTCAGAGTTCCATTTCATTTTCCGTCAACGGAAAATGCGTGACCACAGCTGCCTCGCCGGTTGAGAGGCTTTCCAAAGTACTGCGTGAACGACTCGGCCTCACGGGAACCAAGGTGGGATGCGACGCCGGGGACTGCGGAGCCTGCACCGTCCTGCTGGATGATGAGCCTGTCTGTGCCTGTCTGGTTCCTGCCGGTCAGATTGATGGCCGCGAAGTCACGACCGTGGAAGGACTGGCCGCCCGCGCTCCCATTCATGACCTGTTGCAGAAATCGTTTCTATGCCACGGCGCTGCGCAATGCGGCGCCTGCACCCCGGGCATGCTGGTCTCGGCGACCGCTCTTCTGGAGCGTGATCGTGCGCCCAGCGAGAGTGCCGTCATGGATGCAATCGGCGGAGTGCTCTGCCGCTGCACCGGCTATCGCAAGATCATTGCCGCCATACAGGATGCCTGCTCCGGTACAGTGACGGGGCCCTCACCCACGGCAGGGCATGCGGTGGGCTCGAGGATGGTGCGACTGGACGGCCAAGGCAAGGTTGATGGCTCCGAGATTTTCGGCGCCGATGAAATTCCTTCCGGCGCACTGGTAGTACGGGCCATCCGCAGTCCCTATCAGCGGGCGCGCTTCAGTTTCGGAGATCTCAGCGCTTTTGCTGCAACGCATCCGGGAATCCACGCCGTTCTGACCGCGAAGGATATTCCCGGCGAGAATGTTTACGGTGTGATTCCGCGTTTTGCCGACCAACCGGTCTTTGCCGATCGCGAGGCGCGGTTTCGAGGGGAAGCAGTGGCAGCCGTCGTCGGCGAAGCCGAAATCATCGAAGCGCTTGACCTATCAACATTTCCTGTCACTTGGGAAGAACTGCCCGCTCTCACCACAATCGCCGGCGCTCTCGCTCCTGACGCCGAGCGCATCCACGCCACCCGTGAAAACAATGTGCTGGTTCGCGGCCGCGTGGTTCGCGGCGATGTCGAGAAAGCTCTGTCAGACTCGGATGTCGTCGTCGAAGGCGAATACGAGACTGGTTTCATCGAGCATGCCTACATCGAACCGGAGGCCGGTTTCGCGCGACGGGTCGGCGACCGGATCGAGATTCAGGCCTGCACCCAGGCCCCATATATGGATCGCGCCGACATTGCCCGGATTCTCGGCATCGCTCCTGAAGCTGTGCGCATTATCCCTACCGCTGTCGGTGGCGGTTTCGGCGCCAAGCTTGATCTTTCGGTTCAGCCTTTCGTTGCGCTGGCCGCCTGGCATCTTCGCAAGCCCGTACGCATGGTCTATTCGCGAATCGAATCAATCCTCGCGACTACCAAGCGTCATCCATCACACATCAGGCTGCGCACTGGCGCCACTCGCGATGGAAAGCTGACCGGAATGGATTTTGTCGCCGATTTCAATACTGGCGCTTATTCTTCCTGGGGACCGACCGTGGCCGCGCGTGTGCCGGTGCACGCATCGGGGCCGTATTATGTGCCCCACTATCGCGCTCTGACCCGGGCAGTGCACACGAATCTGTTGCCCGCAGGAGCCTTCCGCGGCTTTGGCGTTCCGCAAACTGCGATTGCCCAGGAACAACTTTATGACGATCTCGCGGACCGTCTGGGAATCGACCGCCTGGAATTTCGCATCCTCAACGCGTTGAACAACGACACTCCCACGGTCACCGGGCAGATCCTCGGAGAAGGAGTGGGAATTCGCGCCTGCTTTGAAGCGCTGCGTCCTCGTTGGATCGCTGCACGCGCCGAGGCTGCAGCGTTCAACCCGCAAACCACCGGCCCGATTCGGCGCGGAGTCGGCGTCGCTGGGATGTGGTACGGATGCGGCAACACTTCCTTGCCGAATCCTTCGACGATGCGCGTCGGACTGAAATCAAACGGCCGCATTGCACTTCACCAGGGCGCAGTGGATATCGGACAGGGCGCCAACACGATCGTCACCCAGATTTGCGCGGACGCCCTTGGCGCGCCAATTGATCGCTTCGACCTGGTGTCCGGAGACACGTCCGTTACGCCCGACAGCGGCAAGACGTCTGCCTCCCGTCAGACTTTTGTCACGGGCAAAGCTGTATACATGGCAGCCAAGGAACTGCGCCGCGCAATTCTCGGCATAACCGATACTTGCGAATGTGCCGTCATCGATTTCGGGAACGACGCGGTCACGATTAAAGAAAATGGAAAAGAACGCACCCTCAGTTTGCGCAACCTTCCTCTGGATCAGTACGGCTACGTGTTCACGGGTGAAGCCACTTTCGATCCGCCCACCAGTCTTCTGGACGAAAACGGTCAAGGCAAACCGTACGCCGTTTACGGATTCGGAGCGCATCTGGCGGAGGTCGCTGTTGATACTGAACTGGGCACTGTGCGCGTATTGAAGATAATCGCAGCCCATGACGTGGGGCGGGCCATCAATCCGACCCTCATCGAGGGTCAGATTGAAGGTGGCGCCGCCCAGGGACTCGGCATGGCACTGATGGAAGAATTCTTCCCCGGCAAAGGTGAGAATCTTCACGACTATTTGATTCCCTCCGCGGGCGACATGCCGCCGGTTGAGTCGATTCTCATCGAAGATCCGTCGCCCATCGGCCCGTTCGGCGCCAAGGGGATCGGGGAGCAGGCGGTGATCCCGACGGCTCCCGCGATTCTCAATGCAATTCATGATGCTACTGGCATCCGCATTCACCGGCTGCCGGCATCGCCTGATCGCGTCCGCGCCGCCATCGTAGCGCAGGCGCCTCGCCCGTTGCCTGGGGGGCATCCTGCCCGCCCATCGGCCCGGCGGGACGCCGGCGCTACCAAAGACTTATGAAAATAACGACGATCGACGAGTTCCTGCAACGGAGGGTTGTGCCCGAACATTTGCCAATCGTCGCCAGGTTGCGGGCACTGATGAAAGAGTGCGCGCCGAAGGCGAAAGAACAAAATAAGTTACGGCATACTGATGTGGAAGCAGACGCGCGGAATGGCGGTGGTGAGCCCAGCGAAAAAAGACGTTACGTTCGCGTTTTCGCAAGGCGCGAAATTTGAAGACAAATACAAAATGTTGCAGGAGTGGGAAAGGTATCGAAGCACGAGAAGATCAAGAGCTTAAAAGACACCCCGAAAGCGGCACTCAAGTACTACATCAGGCAAGCTGTGCAGCTTGATGACAGATAACGTAACCTACTTAATCGGCGCTCCTGTCTAGAGAGATCATGGCAGATCCCGACAAATCGAATGCCATCCGCTGCGATGCCTGCCCGGTGCTGTGCTACATCAATCCGGGAAGGTCGGGTGCGTGTGACCGTTACGCGAACGACAGTGGAAAGCTGATCCGGATCGATCCTCACGTCGTTCTTGATCGCGCTGTGTCGCGCGGAGACTCGGTGGTTCCCTTTCTTGATCGCGACCGCGAGTGGGATGGCAGCATCGTGGCCGGTCCAGAGAACTTCGTCACGGCGATCGGCGCCGGCACAACGTATCCCGACTACAAACCCGCTCCATTCATCATCTCTTCGACCGTGCAAGGGGTCGACATGGTCACGGTGGTCACGGAGGGGATCTTCAGCTACTGCGGCGTCAAGGTAAAGATCGATACCGACCGGCATCTGGGCCCGGAAACCAATCTGGTACGCGCTCAAGGCGAACCCGTGGGACACGTGACCACCAGCGAATACGGTTCGCAAATGCTTTCTCTGGGCGGTGTACGCCATCTCACTGGCGGCAGTCGCAAGGAAGGAACGGTAACTTGCGAGACGCTGCTGAAACTGTGCGACCGTAAGCCTGTCGAACTCACCATAGACGATGGCGCCACCGTAATTGTCGAAGCCGGCGAGCCCCCGGTGGTTGGCGGTGTAAAAGAAGAACGGATGCGCGTTGGCTGCGGATCGGCCACCATCGGCATGTTCGCCAAGCAATGGTTCGGCAAGGTGGACGAAGTCGTGGTTGTGGATGACCACATCACCGGCGTCCTGTCCGAACATCAGGCGGGGAAGTTACTGGGCGTGCGGAAAACGGGCATCACGATGAAAGGGCACCGCTCCACTCCGGGCCGCTACTTCCGGGTGGCGGAGCCCGGCACCGCGTGGGGTGGCACGAACATCGACGATCCTCTTTCGATTTTGCAGAACTTCAATGCCAGGTTCGCCTGGCCGAATCTTCGTTTGCTCATGGTGAGCACCACGGGCGAGCATCACGCTTATTTTGAACTGGATGAAACGCTGAGGCCGATCGAAAAAGAATTACCGCCTCTGCTCGAAGAATCGGTGGCCCGCATCAGGGAAAACTGCGAGCCAGCTCTGTGCACAGTCCTCTTTATGGGAGGGGCTGGCGGTTCGCTGCGGGCGGGCGTCACCGAAAACCCCGTCCGCCTTACGCACTCGGTACGAGACGCATTGACCCGCGTCACCTGTGGCGGCGCGCCGGTTTACGTCTGGCCCGGCGGTGGGATCACTTTCATGGTCGACGTCAGCCGGATACCCGAACACGCCTTCGGGTATGTGCCTACGCCAGCGCTGGTTGCACCGATAGAGTTCACCTTGAACATCAAGAACTATGCCGCGCTCGGCGGTTACATGGACCACGTTCGCCCGCTGGATTCGATCATGGACAACAAGGGACAACGCCGGGTGTGTGCCAACCCGGACAATCCCTGGCCGCTGGATCAAGGGAAATCAAAGTGAAGCCACGAGCCCAAATCCGGTTGCTGGAGGATAGCCGCAGGCTCCATCTTCATGACGGTCCCATCGATCTGATCATCGAAGCCTTCGGCGAATCCAACGAGATCAACGCCGCCTATCGCGCCGCCGCCGAGCGCTTCGTCAACATACTTGATGAACTATGCGGCGAACTCACGTTTCTGCGACACGGCACACGGCCAGACGGTCCGCTACCGTCGGGCATTATTGCAAGGCGAATGGTGCAAGCTGTTACGCCTTATTGTAAGGGAACATTCATTACCCCGATGGCCGCCGTCGCGGGCGCAGTGGCCGAGGAGATCCTGGCCGTGATGATGACGGCGGCTACACTCTCGCGGGCATACGTAAACAATGGTGGAGACATCGCTTTGTATCTTGCGCCCGGAGAACATTTTGCCGTGGGCATGGTGGAACTTCCGGATCGGCCGTCACTTTTCGGAGCGGTGACGCTGGATTCGACGCAGCCAGTGCGTGGCATCGCGACCAGCGGCTGGCGCGGACGGAGTTTCTCGCTAGGCATCGCTGACACTGTGACGGTCCTGGCAGACCGCGCGGCCATGGCAGACGCTGCGGCGACCGTCATCGCCAACGCAGTGGACTTGCCGGGACATCCAGCAATTCAACGCGTACCGGCCCGGAGCCTCGCACCCGATAGTGATTTGGAGGACCGACACGTCACGCAGGGTGTTGGTGAACTTTCACCACGCGAGATTGAGAGCGCGCTCGACGCCGGGGTTGCGATGATTGACGCCCTGTTGGCCGATGGACTCATCTGCTCTGCAGCTTTGCGCCTGCGGGGCGAAACTCGCGTCGCCGGCCTGGAGCAATCAGTGCTTGCTGTTGGTGGCGTGAGCCCGTGTGGGCGCGAGGGTCCCGTGCGTACGGCAGTGCCTGCGGCGTCGCCGCTCGAGCGAGGACGCTAGCGCCTGCATTTACAAGTCTGAAAATGGCAACGTCAGGAGTCTCATTCATGCCTGAGGTTCAGGTTCGCAAGAAATTCACGGCGGTGGAAGAAATCTTTCATGAAGGCGGGCCGGTCGGGTCCAGACCGTTGCGCCGTGCCGCGGCGATCGCTGTGATCCGCAATCCCTTCGCCGGACAGTACGTCAAAGACATCGCTGGGTTTATGGATGACCTCAAGCCTCTGGGCCTGGAAATGGCGCGCTCACTGGTCGCCGAGCTGGGAGGTGATCCCAAGGTGGTCGAGGGATACGGCAAGGGCGCCATCATCGGCTCAGCCGGCGAACTCGAACACGGGGCTTTGTGGCATGTGCCTGGCGGCTACGCCATGCGGGAAATTCTTGGCGACGCGAAAGCCATCGTGGCTTCGACGAAAAAGGTTGGCGGCCCTGGCGCCCGTCTCGACGTGCCGATCACGCACATCAACGCTTCATACGTTCGAAGTCATTTCGATGCCATGGAAGTCGGCCTCGCCGATTCTCCCCGCGCCGATGAGATTCTGCTCGCCCTGGTGATGACCACGGGCCCGCGTATTCACGCCCGCGTCGGAGGCCTCAAAGCATCAGAAATAAAAGGAGAGGACGGATTGCGCTGATGGCCAAAGCCAGTATTCGCAAGATCGCAACTTTCGTGGAAGAAACACACAGTGAAATGGGACATGACGTCGATCCTCCGACTCGGCGCGCCGCGGCAGTCGCTGTGATTGAGAACCCTTACGCGGGAAAGTACGTCGAAGACTTGTCCGAGCTGATGCTGATCGGCGAGGAACTTGGCGAGTTGCTCACGCTGCGTGCGGTTGCCGCTCTGGGCGTACCCGCAGCTTCAGTCGAGAGCTACGGCAAAGCTGCTGCTGTAGGAGAAAACGGCGAACTCGAACACGCAGCTGCAATTCTGCACCCGAAGCTGGGCGCGCCAGTCCGGAAAGTTCTCGGCAAAGGCGCTGCACTCATTCCGTCGTCGAAGAAGCGCGGCGGGTTGGGTGTGGCGCTCGACATCCCTCTGGGCCACAAAGACGCTGCCTTCGTCCGCAGCCATTTTGACGGCATGGAAGTGAGAATCAATGACGCGCCACGAGCGAACGAGATCATGGTCGCCGTCGCAGTGACCGATAGTGGACGGCCTTTACCACGTGTCGGAGGGCTGACCAAGGCCGAGATCAAGGGCGAAGACGGGTTGCGCTAAGACCCCGTGGTCGTGCGCCGGCATCTTGCCGGATATTCCGAGGGCACTTTGCCCTCGGCGGCGCAACGACGATCGCTGCCCGCGTACAATACTTTTGGCAAAAGCCGCCGGGGATACGAATGACTTTCCGCCGCTCCATTGTTTTCATTTTCGTTTTCGCTACTCCGTTCCTTTTTTGCGCCCGGTTAACGGCGGAAGCTCACAAAGAAAAGGCCGACCTGCTCGTCAGTAACGGCACCGTTGTCACCATGGACGCCTCTCGCGCTATCGTCGAGAACGGCGCGGTGGTTGTGAAGGGTGACACGATCGTCGCCGTCGGCCCGCGCAGCGAAATCGAATCCAGGTACGACGCCAAACAGACCATCGACGCCAAAGGGGGGCTGATCCTGCCCGGATTCATCAATGGCCACACGCACGTCCCGATGACCCTGTTTCGCGGACTTCACGACGATGTAACCCTCAATGACTGGTTGTACAAATACATTTTTCCGGCTGAAGCAAAAAACGTAAACGAAGAGTTCGTCCGCTGGGGTACGCGACTGGCGGCGGCGGAGCAGATTCGCGGAGGCGTCACCACGTTCGCCGATATGTACTACTTCGAAGACGCCGTTGCTGAAGAAACCAAAGCTGCCGGCATGCGCGGCGTGCTAGGTGAAACTTTCATCGATTTTCCCGCGCCAGACAATAAAAGCGAAGCCGAGATGCTCGCCTACACCGAGAAGTTCCTCAAGAAGTGGCAGGGCGACCTCCTGATTCACGCCGCGGCCGCGCCGCATTCGATCTACACCTGCTCGCAGAAAACTTTGCAGGATGCGGCAGCGCTGGCGCGCAAGTATCACGCTCCCATCCTGATTCACACTTCGGAAATGAAGAAAGAGTGGGAGGACAGCGAGAAAACGAACGGAATGTCTCCGGTGCAATATCTGGACAAGATTGGCATTCTCGGACCAGATGTAGTTTCCGCGCACTGCATCTTCGTCGACGCGGCCGATGAGAAAACGCTGGCGCAACGCGGCGTGGGATGCGTGCACAACCCGTCAAGCAACATGATGATCGCCAGCGGCGTGTCGCCCGTTGCCGAGATGCGCGCGGCTGGTGTTGCCGTGGGTCTGGGAACCGACGGGCCTGCCGGAAGCAACAACGACCTGGATCTGATGGAAGAAATGGATCTCGCCGCGAAGCTGGCAAAGATCACCAAGATGGATCCAACCGCACTGAAGGCGAAAGCAGTCGTTGAGATGGCCACCATTGATGGCGCCCGAGCGCTGCATATGGAAAGAGAAATCGGCTCACTGGAAGCTGGGAAAAAAGCGGACATCGTCCTCATTAGCCTGGACGAACCTAATGCCGTCCCCATGTATGACATCTACGCCCAGCTTGCCTACGCGTTGAAAGGCAGCGACGTTGAGACAGTCGTCATCGGTGGACGCGTCGTGATGCGCGACCGCAAGCTGCTTACTGTGAATGAAGAGGAAGCGATGGCCAAGGCTCGCGAATATAAAAAGTCCATCGCGGCGTCCCTGAGCATGAAGTAATGTAGCGCCGGCCACCGGCCGGTCCGATGGCGGGCGAAACGCCCGCCAGACAGCCGCCGGGACGCCGGGATTACTTAAGTCTTGTTGGCCGGATCGCGGTCGCCGATGCGGTGAGGAGCCAGGGTCACCTGGTCCCGTCCTCCAGCCTTTGACTTGTAGAGGCACTGGTCCGCGGTCTTCAGCACCTCTTCCGCACTCTCGCCGTGTTCGGGGAATGTCGCCACTCCGACCGACAACGTGACCATGCCGAGACTGCGGTTCTTGTAGCGCATTTCCATCTTCTTTGTTGCCTCGCGCACCGCGTTGGCTCGTATAACGGCATTCTCCGACGAAGATTCCGGCAGAATGATTCCGAACTCTTCTCCTCCATACCGGCAAATCACGTCATCCACGCGAAACAATCTTTTGAACAGATCGGCGACGCTCCGCAGCACAAAGTCTCCAGCGTCGTGACCGAAGGTATCGTTGAAGCGCTTGAAGTGGTCGAGATCGACGAACAGAATCGATACCGGGTGGTTCTTCCGAATTCCGCGCTGCATCTCTCTCTCCATCGATTCTTCCATGAACCGGCGATTGTAGAGCCCGGTTAGAGGATCGCGAATGGATTGGTCTCGCAAGGTCTCGCGCAGCCGTAAACTGGCCAGCGATAAGGCGATCTGTCCGGCGACGGTAGACGCAAGACGTTGGGTCACGACCTCCATGCTGTCAGCGTCCGGTTCGGCTTTGACAAGGGCTTCGCTGCCAAACTCAAGGTGGAGAATTCCCATCATGTCTCCGTGCCCCGCCATGGGCACGCACAAGCATTTGTTACTTGTCGTTGGGCTCAGGTGCGAGCAGTTGATGCCCCCGCCCAACTCATTCCAGTGAGGCTGGCCGCGGCGCAGCCCCCAGCAGGCGTCGGGAGCGAATACGGCCTCGGAGAATCCCGCATTACCCCACTGAATCGAAGATTCCACCAGATTCCGCGATGACCTGAAGAGATACAGAGTCCCGGAAATGACGTCCGGCAGGAGTTTCTGAACCGACTGAGCCACCACCGCACAAGCCTCCTGCGTAGTGGCGCAAACCTCGAGCAAGTCGCCCATTTCGCTCAGGAGACTCATCTGCCGGGTGCGAAGCTGCAGTTCCGCCACCAACTGGTTCAAGACCTCGGCGTGTTTGCGCTCCGCTACGGACGCTTTGATTTGTTCGGAAATATCCTTGTAAATGGTGTAAGAACCTCGCACTCGACCGTCCACCGCCAGCGGAATTGCGTGCACGTCGAGGTCGAGGTAATGCCCGTTTTTCAGCTGCCTCCTCACGGTCATGTGCAGGCTCTCGCCGGCAAGGACTCTGCGAACCGAGGTTTCGAAGTCCGCCGGAAGATCATCCGGCATGAAAACACTTTGCAGAGTGCGGCCGGTGAGTTCCGCCTGATGGCACAAGAAAAGTTTTTCGAATGCGGTGTTGACCAGCTCGATGTGGCCTTGTCGATCCATTACGACAATTCCAAACGGACTGTTTTCGATCAGTGAATTCAGGTGGGTGGTCTGTTCCTGCAAATCAATCGCAATCCGGTGCCGCTCGCTCACGGCGGAACCTACGATCAAGCCGACTCCGGAAAGCACCAGCATGAGAAGACCGACCCTCGACGAAACTTCGGTCTCGGGCGGGCACAAATGCATCGCCACCACGATGCCGAAATTAATGGCCAGCAGCCCACTCACCGCCCGGCGAATTCCCTGCCGCATTGCGATCCAGATGATCGGAACGAAGCTCAAGAAAAATAGTCTCTGGGAACCCAGGCGGGGTCCGAACATGATCCAGAGGACGGCCAGAATTGCAGCAGCCTGCCCGATCCCCTCGGCGACGAACACCGGGTCGAAACGGCCCTTCCTTTTCCGCGGAAGTTCGCTTCCGTGTGCTTCGAACGGCGACAGCTGCTTTCGGATCCACGGGAACACGTGAATTAAGAGAAAGGGACCGATGCCGATAAGCCCGATGCCGTCTCCGGCGAACCATCCCCAGGCGGTGGGCCAAAACTCCGTCCAGGAGATTGATTTGTCGGCGGCCAGACAGCTGACTCCGATCGCCGCAGCGACGAGAGCCGCCGTCATGCTGACGAAAACATAACGCACTACATCCTGGCGACGGCGTAGTCCCAGATCGATGCGCAGAGGCCCACGCAGAACGTAAGCAGCGGTACCGTAACAAACCGCGAAACCAATATTTCCGATGGTCTGCCCGAACGAAATGAATGGCTGGTGATAGAACAGAATGCCTGGAACCAGGCCCGCCACAGCAACTACCAGGACATACCAAGGGCTGATTCCCAGCAAGAGTGCCAGCACCAAACCGGTTGCGGGATACCACGTCACCGAACCGAGTTGAGCAATCAGGATGACTGAGGGATGATTCAGGACTACGAACAAAACGATGAACAGAAAAGAAAGCACTCCATGGCGAATGATGAGGCGACCGTTCTTCATTGACGTCTCAACTCCGAAGGTTCCGCGATCGCCCGGAAAGAGCTCGCGAGATTCGCCCGATACGGGAACCTCACCTGCCTGGTTCTTTCGTTAACCAATCAAGTTTATGAGACATCAAGGTGGAACCAATTATTCATCGACACCTCGTTCACACTGAAGTAATCCGCCACTTCGAAAATTAGAATTCGATTAGTTTTGGACCACCTCGGGCGCTGTTGTTGCCGGAGGAGTATTGCGACTGCGATGGGTACTGACAGCGCCGTCGACGATCATCATTCCGATACCCGGCAGGTCTCCTTTCTGGATGCTGTCGAGAACGTCCTTTCCAGACGAATGCTGCGCCTTGTCGAGCATCACGAAAGTGGCGGCGCGGCCCGGAGCGATCAAACCGCAATCGAGTTTTCGAATTCTCGCCGTGTTTCCGGTGGCAAAACACACTGCGACTTCGGCGGGAATCTCACCCAGCGAAGCCAGCATGGCGATCATCCTCAGAATGCCGAGCGGCTGTACTCCCGAACCTGCCGGAGAGTCGGTGCCGAGGATTACGCGATCGAGCTGTTTCAATTGGCTTGCGGTGCGAAGTGTGAGAAGCGCCGCCCGCTCATTGCCGTTGTGGACAACCTCCAATGCGCGCGAAGACTGCTCGCAAAGACTCACGATCTGATCGTCGGGCAGTGCGGTGTGACCGCCATTGATGTGCCCGATGACGTCCGCATCGGCCGCCAGCACGATATCCTTGTCAATCAGACTTGATCCCGGAATGGAGGGCCCGCCGGTGTGGATCGTGCTCTGAATTCCGAACTTGCGCGCCCACGCCACCATCTGCCGGGCCGTGGCTCCGTCTTTTACGCTGCCGAGTCCTACTTCGCCTAGCATGGTGACGCCGGCCGCCGCGAGATCTTTGAAGTCCTCCTCGACCATGCCGTGTTCGATCACCGGCGCGCCCGCATGGATCCTCACGCCTCCCGGCCGAAATGCCGAAAACGCCCGTTGCGCAAAGATAGCCATGGCCTTGAGCCCAACCACATCTTTTGGGCGTCCCGGCGTGTGCACTTCTCCTGCGGAGATCATGCTGGTGACGCCGCCATGCAAGTAACTATCGATCCAGCCAATCTGATTTTGCCGCGGAGTCCAGTCTCCTGCCACTGGATGCACGTGACTGTCGATCAGTCCGGGAGTCAGCGTGGTGCCTTTGGCATCGATCGTCAGAGTTGCGCCTTCGAAGTCGATGTCCTTCTGTTTTCCCACTGCGGTTATCTTGCCGTCGACTGCTATCACGGTGTCGGCGTCGAGAATCGGTTGTTTCAGGTCCCCGCTCAGCAGCAGGCCGATGTTTCGGATCACAAGGCGGGTTTGAGTTTTGCTTTTTACAGGCTCATCCTGGGCCATGGAAGCGCACCTCTTGATGTCGAACTCCCTTTTCGGTAGTGGGGTCAGTTGCACCACCGGAAAAAAGTCAAAAGCCAAAACCACGAAGGGCACGAACTATCACGAAGGTTTTTCGCCCGAAGAGTTTTCCCTCGTGTACCTTAGTGCCCTTTGTGATTAAAGCTTTTAGTAAACTCCCCCACTACCCTCTGTTCGTGGGCTTTGCTTTGCGAACTTTGCGGCCTTGCTTTGCGTGCCTTTTGCGGTAAAGTCTTTGACGTTGTGTCAGATCGTTCAAAGGAATCTCGCCGCAAAGGTTTGACGGAATTCCGCGCTCTGCCAACAATGTTATAAGCTGGTTTGGCCGAAGACTTAGGACTCAAGCCTGACGACTGTTCTCAACGCGTATGGTATCTCGCAATCTGGTTTTCTGGGAAGTCGACACCCAAGCCGACTTCATGTTGCCGGGAGGCAAGCTTTACGTGCCCGGCGCCGAGAAATTATTGCCCAACATCCGCCAGCTCACGGATGCCGCCCGCCAGGGACGTGTGTTCCTGGTCTCACACGGTTGCTATCACGTTCCCGACGATCCTGAATTCGCGATCTTTTCGCCGCATTGCATTAAAGGCACTCCGGGCTCCGACTTCGTTCCCGAGGCACTCACAGATCGAGTGCTCACGGTTCCGAACGAAGCGGCTGCGACTCTGCCGGAGAATCTCTCCCCCTACCAGCAGATCCTGCTGGAGAAACAAAGCCTTAACATCTTCGAGAGCCGTCATGCCGACGAACTCGTAAAGCGTCTGGGGCCGAAGACGGAGTTCGTAGTGTTTGGAGTGGTTACGGAATATTGCGTCGGCTTCGCAACCAAGGGTTTGCTCGAACGCGGCCACAAGGTCTGCGTCGTGCGAGATGCCATCGAAACACTAAAGTCCGAGGACGGGAATCGTGCCATTGCGGAACTCGAAGCGCTCGGAGCGAAATTTATCACCACCCAGCAGGCGCTACACCTCCTTGATGACAACCGATCCCAGTGAGTGAGCGTCAGTACGTCCTTTTGAACGTTCATCTTGAACGTTCAGGGGCGCGACTTGTGGTTGACACTTGCCGCCGAATGGCGATATCGTTCTGCGCACTGATCGTGGGTTGAATTTGAATTCCAGCTGATCCGTTGTCTGCGACGACAACAAGAACCAATCAACCGCGAAGTTTGTAGAGTCTGGGGCACAAAAAGTCTTGATTGGGACTTTGTGTCCGGGTATCGTCGCGTAATTGGCAGGCAGAACCCGGGAAAGGCTGTGTTCGAATAGCCGCCCGATTGCAGCACCGCACAGGGGGATTTTGATGAACAAGAAAGCGCTGCTCGTCCTTTTCTGTTGTCTGGTTTTTCCCATCTGTCCTCTTCTGTACGGCCAGGCCAGCGGTAGTTTCTCTGGAACGGTTACCGACAAGACCGGGTCCGTGGTTTCCGCGGCAAGTGTGAAGGCCACCTCTCAAGGCACCGGATTCTTCCGCGAGTCCAAGACGGACGATAGCGGCCACTACCTCATGCCGTTGATGCCGATTGGGGACTACATTATCCACGTCGAGTCTCCGGGATTTGGAGCTGCCGAGCAGAAAGACGTTCGGCTGCAGGTCGACGAGCATCGTGAACTGGATTTCTCTCTCACGCCAGCGTCGGTCACATCGACTGTTGAGGTCAGCGCGACCGAAGTGGCCGTGCAGAGTACGAATCCGACTCTTGGTCAGGTTATTACATCCCAACAGGTCGCGCAGCTTCCTTTGAACGGTCGCGACTTCGTGCAACTCGCCACACTTACTCCCGGCACAACCCAGGAAACCAACCCGAACAGTTTCTTTAACGGTGGTCCCAGCAGCGAAGTTTCCACTCGAGGGTCGTTCTCTCTCTCGGTCGGCGGTTCGCGTGCCTCGAGCACGGACTGGCTGTACGACGGCAATGACAATAACGAACTGACTGCCGGCGGCATCGCGATTCTGCCCTCCATCGACGCCATCCAGGAGTTCAAGGTTCTCACCTACAACTATTCTGCGGAATACGGAACCCGCGCGGGTCCTACCGTCCTCGTAACCTCCAAGTCAGGATCGAACCAGATTCACGGGTCCCTGTTTGAGTTCTTCCGCAACACTTCTCTCGACGCCAGCAGCTACTTCGCGGCCAGCAAGGAGAAGTTCAACCTGAACCAGTTTGGTGGTGCCGTCGGCGGAGCGATCAAGAAGGACAAGACTTTCTTCTTCCTTGACTACGAGGCCAAAAGGCAACGCAAGGGCACTCCGTTCCAGGGGCTGATTCCAACTGCTGCCATGAAGAACGGTGATTATTCAAGCGACGCACTCGGCAATCCGCGCGTAGGATTTTTAACCAACCCCTATGCCACCGGCGCCGATAAAGCGTTCCAGTGCGATGGTGCAGGTAACCCCACGGCCACCGCTTCGGATGGCCAACAGGCTCCAGGCGTCGATTGCAACATCATCCCGGCGGCTGTGTTCAATCCCGCCGGCAAGGCGATGATGGACTTTTACCCTGCAACGAATGCCAACATCCCGGCCCTTGCCGTCAACTTTACCAGCGTGCCGGTCAGGACCCTGGATGAAGGCAAATTCGATATCCGCCTGGATCACAGCTTCTCCACCAAAGACACGGCATTTGCCCGCTTCTCATATGATCAGGCGACGAACTTTGTGCCTGGCGGCTCACCGGGTTTTGCCGCTCCGAGCGCTTTCGCAAGCACTCAGAACATCACCAACCACGGACGCAATGCTGCGTTGTCTGAAACCCACATCTTTTCTGACCGCACGGTCAACCAGGTAAGCGGCGGGTTCAACCGAATTTTCAATCATATTCTTTCCTTCGGAGATCGGACTTGCGAGGCCGCGAAGATCGGGATCGCGGGCGCAAATCTGGACAGCAGCTGTCCCGGCGCACCGCCTGGATTGTCGCAATCCACATCGGACTGCGTAAGCTGCGGCCTTACGACCACCAGCATCTTTGGCGGTTACTGGTCTCTGGGGGATCGCGGATTTGCGCCGTTCCAAGGTGGCACCAATGTGTTCCACATCTCCGATTCGCTCGACCTGAATCGCGGTAAACACAACATACGCATCGGCGGACAGTTCCGCGCCCAGCAGATGAACGTGCTTACCAACTCTTTCCAGGATGGTTTCCTGCTGATGTTTGGTGCCTATACCGGAGATGCTACTGCTGATTTGCTTCTCGGCCAGGTAGGCGGCGCGCTCCACGATCAGACCTTCCAGGGGGCCACTACCGGCCGGCGCTGGAAATTGTTCCGGCCTTACGTGCAGGACGACTGGCGGGTCACCAAGGACCTGACGCTGAACCTCGGTTTGGCCTGGGCGCTGGTAACTCCTATCACTGAGGCCGAAAATCGCCAGGCTAACTTTGATTTCAACAGCAAGTGCGGAACTCCTCCGGGCTGCAACTATCTGATCCCCGGAGTGAACTCCGACAGTCGAGTCGGAATCGAGATGGACAAGACTGCACTCGAACCTCGCATCGGTTTTGCCTGGAAGGTGTTTGGCAGCCAGAACACAGCCGTTCGCGGAGGCTATGCCATCTTCCACGATTCCTCCTGGAACCAGGGCGGACAGGGTCTGTGGGAGAATCCGCCATTCTTCGCCGAAACTGCCAACTTCTCGGGAGCTGTCTGTCCCCTGGGCACCGTGGCGCCAGGGTGCGGCCTCTCGCAGGCGTTCACTCCTATTCTCACGGCCGAACCTGATCCGGCGACTTTCCAAGGTACGATTCAATCTCAGAATCTCGACTTCAAACAAGGTCGAGTCCAGCAATTCAATCTTAACGTCGAACATCAACTGCCGGGCGGCCTGGTGATCACGGCCGGATACGCTGGCTCTCGCAGTCATCACATTCTGATCGACGGCTTGAACCTGAACGTTTCATCACCCACTGCGTGCGATTCCACCAGCCCCAATTTCGATCCCAACTACCATTTGGGCTGCGGAGTTCCAGTGGCTCCCTTCGGCCCGTTCACCACGATCTCCAACATCGGCGACAAGGGCGACGCCCGCTATGATTCGCTGCAGTTCAAGGCGGAGACCAAGAGTTCGCGCCACGGTCTCTACGCCCTGGTCGGCTACACCTATGCCCGCAACTTCGACAGCGGATTCCCGGATGGCGTCGGAACCAGTTCAGGCGCAACCTACTATCCCCTGCCGAATACGCGAAAGGCTGATTGGGCACTTTCTCAGCTTCAACTGAACCACAACTTCACCGCCAGCGTGATCTATGAACTGCCCTTCGGTAAAGGCAAGGCCTTCGGCAGCACATGGAACGGCCCGGTGAATGCAGTTCTGGGAAATTGGGAAGTCGATGTGATTGAAAAAATCACTTCCGGCTTCCCCGTATTTATCGACGACAGTAACAACGGGTCAGGTTCCACCATTTCCAGCGGCGGAACGACCTTTAACCGCCCTGATCAAGTCTGCAATCCGAACCTGAGCAATGCCACGGTGACCGCGTGGTTCAACACTTCGTGTTTCGCGCCCGCAGGTGCGGGGAAGCTGGGAAACGCTTCACGCACACCGCTCTACGGACCGGGATTCGCGAATACAGACTTATCTGCCATCAAGCACTTCCCACTTCCCTGGCGGGAAGGCATGATGGTTGATTTCCGGGCGGAGTTCTTCAACATCTTCAACCATCCTCAGTTCTTCACCCCGGGTGCCGATATCAGCTCATTCGGATTCGGCGCGATTACCCAGACGGTAAATAATCCACGTTTGGTTCAGTTTGCCCTCAAGCTTCGTTTCTAGAAGCTTAAAGAACAACGAACGTAAGAATCGAAGGGCGCGGCACTCAGCCGCGCCCTTTTCCTCAACCCAACTATCGAACATCCCGGGAGAAACGATGCCCTGGCCTAAAAACAGACTGGTTCTCGCCTTCCTGCTGGCTTTGGCGGGTGCAACTGCTGCTTCCGCGCAGAAGGTCAAGATCATCGTCGATCAGGACGCCCGCGGTCCGGGCACCAGCGATCAGCAGGCATTGCTGGTCTTCCTGCAATCGGACAAGGTTGAAGTGTTCGGCATCACCACGGTGAGCGGTGACCAGTGGGTAAAGGAAGAAACCCAGCACGTCCTGAGAATGGAGGAGATCGCCCTGCGCACCGATGTCCCGGTGATCCAGGGTGCTGAGTTCCCTCTTCTGAACTCCAAAGAAGAAACCGAGCGCTGGGAAGCTGTTTACGGGAAGCTCGAATACAAAGGATGCTGGACCGACCGATTCAAAGCCAACCGCTCCACTATTTACGACGAGCCGTATCACGCACCCGATATTGTTCCTCCCATGAAAGAAGGTACCCCCCACATTCAAGCGATGCCTGGCACTGCAGCGGAATTCATCGTAAAGATGGTGCACAAGTATCCCGGCGAGGTGGTCCTTTGGGCTGGCGGCGCGCTTACCAATTTTGCTTTGGCGTTGAAGCTTGATCCGTCGGTAGCCACGCTGGCGAAAGAGTTTGTCATGATGGGCGGAGGATTGTACGCTGACCAAGGCGCCATCGATCCCGGAGCCATCGACGCCCGCCGCGGATTCAACTGGTGGTTCGATCCCGAAGCTACGCGCATCGTTCTGCGCGCCCCCTGGAAGAAAGTCACAATCACTCCGATCGACATTTCGGTGAAGACCCGTTTTACGACGGAGATGAAGGCAACCATCGCCAAGGCCAACACTCCGGTCACTCAATATCTCGACAAGTACTCGTTGCCTGGGTATATGTGGGACGAAATCGCTGGTGCAGCACTCATTGACCCCTCGATTATCACTGGCCAGAAGCAGCTCTACATGGATATCGACGTGGACCATGGCGCCAGCTACGGCAAGACCCTCTTCTGGGATTCCAAGGCCGAGGTGCCGCCATACCTGCGTCTCTCCAACGTACAATTCGATATCGACGCCGAGAAGTTTTACAAGCTCTACATCGAGCTGATGACTCGTCCTCCAAGACAACAATGAGACTCGGAAAAGTCTACCTGGCAGTCACGTACGTGCTATTCGCGTGTTCCCTGGGCTGGGCTCAACCACGGCGCAAGATCATCATCAACCAGGACGGCTCCGGGCCCGGCGGCAGCAACATGCAGACGCTTGCGGTGTTGATTCAGTCCCCGCAGGTTGAGGTCCTCGGGATCACCATCGTCAGCGGAAACCAGTGGCGCGACGAGGAAGTGGCCCACACTCTGCGCCTGCTCGAAATCATGGGCCGCACAGATATTCCGGTCGTGCCGGGCGCTGAGTTCCCGCTCGTCCGCCGGCACGAAGATAGCGAAATCTGGCAGCAGCGCTTCGGCAAAGTGGCCTTCGCCGGTGCATGGGATGACCGCTGGTGGCATGAACCCTTCATCGTTCCACGCCTGCCGGAGGGTTCGCCCACTACCAAGCCGGCAAACGAAGACGCGGCTCACTTCCTGATTCGCAAGGTCCACGAGTTTCCCCATGCCGTAACGATTTATGAGGGTGGTCCTATGACCAACCTGGCGCTGGCCATCTCGATCGATCCGCAGTTCCCCGAACTGGCCGAACAACTGGTCTTCATGGGAGGAAGCATTGCTCCCCAGACCGCCGATGCAGAGTTCGTGAACAATCCTCGTCACGAGTTCAATTTCTGGTTCGATCCTGAAGGGGCGCAGGTTGTTCTGCGGGCGCCCTGGGAGAAGATCGTCTGCACCCCGACGGATATTTCCATCAAGACCCGCCTGACGCCAGAAATGATCAAGCAGATCGATGCCAGCGGCACTCCACTGGCCCGTTACATCGCACGCTTCTATCAGACCGGGCAAGGCGGCGAGTACATGTGGGATGAAGTCGCTGCCGCGGCGTGGATCGATCCGTCCCTGATCACCAAACGGGAGACTCGCTACCTGGGCGTCGACCTCGACCGAGGCGCCGCCTACGGCAACACGATGACCTGGAACGAGAAGGACAAACCCAAGATCGCGGCCCAACCGGTTGAAATCCAGGATGATCTGGACACGGAAAAGTTTTACCGCATGTTTGTCAGCCTGATGAGTGCACCGGCACCGGCCCGCTGAAAAAGACCCCGAGGGTGCCCCGTCCAAGCTCCGCTTGGGCGGGGGTTTTGGGGAACGGAAGAAAATGTCGACAAATCAAAGACCTCGACCAAGCAGAGCTTGGACGGGCACTCTCAAGTGGAATACGGGTGCAGTTTTTAATGGGGTTGCGGCGTATCCGGACTTCGCAGCGTATAAACGAACTGGCGGCTCTCGCGCCGCTCACGTTCTACTTCTTCATCTTTTTTCTTCGAAATCTGGTTGTAGAGCTGCAATTCCTCGTCGGCCTTCACCCTGTCACCCGTTCGCTTGAAAGCCTGTGATAGCCGATAATGCGCCTCCTCCAGCTGAGGAGCAGCTTTGGTGGCTTTTTGAAAAGCTGCGACAGCGTTGGCAAAATCCTTGCGCTCGAAATAAAGAATGCCCAACTGCAGATAGCCAATCCCAAGCGAGGGGTCGAGTTCCACCGCCCGTTTCAAGTGCGACTCAGCTTGCTCAAGAGTCCGCGCGTCATCCGGCGCAGTCCGTCTCTTCCATAGATTGACGCCGTAGTAATAATTCGCCAAAGCGTTGCCAGGTTGAAGTTTCACGAACCGTGCCAGACGTTCGGACGAGCAATCTGATTGCGTGGCTTCGACAGCCTGTATCTTGCCCAGAAACAGGTAGGCCTTAGGGTCGTTGGGATTCAAGTCAGAAGCCTGGCACAGACGCTGTGCCGCCTGATCGTAAGAGCCATTCGTGTACCAGGCTACTCCGAGGCCGACCAGTAAGCGGGCAGAATCCGGAAAAAGTTGATTGCCTTTGCCGAACACTTCGATGGCAGGCTCAACCGCGCGATGGAGCAAAAGCTCAGCCCCCCAATCGAAGAAATTCGACTCGCTCGGATTTAATTCCGCCGCGCGTTGATACTCGCGAACCGCATCGAGAGGATTTCCGGCTTTCTCCTCGATGTCGCCCCGCAGGTGATACACATCAGCCTGAGTCTTCTTATCTCCACTCGGAGCCGCTTCCGCCGGTGGGCGCGATTCCCTGCCTGGGGAGCTACTGAGCGACGCAATATCCTTGGCCAGCGCATCCTTGGTGCGCACGATGGTGTTCGAACCATGTCCGCCGAGATTGGTGCCATCGCTGACGCCAGCCACGGTGAATTGGGGTTCATCAAAGAATTCCGGCGAGCCGCCACTTGCCTTTCCGGGAGAAGGAGAAGACGACTGCGACGGAATCTTTTTAGTAGGTTCAAGGGTCAGGTCGAGCGTCTTCCTTTCCCCGGAGACGATCGCACAAGGACCGAAGGTGGCAGGGCCAAATCCGTTCATCTCCACCCGCAACAGGTAAATGCCCTCGCGAATTCCCGGGAAGGAATAGTTTCCCGCTGCGTCTGCCTTGATGGACTGGGCATTGCCGCTATCCTTGGTCTGCAGAGAAACCGTCGCGCCAGCGACAGGATGGCCAGCCGAATTCCGCACGGATCCTTGCAAACTGGCGGGGTTCGAGGGTCTTTTATCTTGTCCCCAGGTCGGGATCGGAGCGACACATGCCAGCAGAAGGCAGGTGAGCATGAATGTAGCGGGATTTCCAAAACGCTTCACGGTCACGCGGGGACAGTGCATAGGGGAAAAATGAATCGCAACGTCACAACCGGATCAAACGCGCGTAAGCAATTCTAGCCGCTGTGCTGGTCAATCGCAATCGACCGCAGGCGGGGCAGGCCGATATCCGCTCCACGCCAGATGCTTCGTAAGCTCAGCATGACGCACAGGATGAAGAGAGGGTGCTGAGAAGGGTGTTTCAACCTGCGCCACTATCCAGGAGTACAACCTTCCTCTCGCCGGTCAAGCATCAAAACTCTGGCCCCAGTCCCCGGGCGAGCGTTACAATGCTTGTTCTTTCGGGCCGGGTCGCGTTGGAACATCCGTGCTGTCTTCCAGCAAGTCCTGCGAAGCAAGACCAACCAACGAGGGAGATTCCCAAATGAAGCCAAGAAGCTTCGTGATCCGGCTGAGCGCGCTCCTGATTCTGCTGGCCGCCACCGCACTGCAGGCGCAAAAGACAAAAATTATCGTCGATCAGGACGCGCGCGGGCCTGCCACGACCGATATGCAATCTATTTTGATTTTTTTGCAATCGGAGAAGTTCGATGTGCTGGGCATCACTACTGTGAGTGGCGACCAGTGGGTAAAGGAAGAAACCCAACGCACGCTGCGGCTGCTGGAAATCGCGGGGCGCACTGACGTCCCCGTGGTTCAGGGAGCCGAGTTCCCTCTTCTCAATTCCAGGGAGGAGACCGAGCGCTGGGAAGCCCTCTACGGCAAGTTCCGCTACAAAGGATGCTGGAGCGACTTCTCAAAACTGCCGGGAAATATTCCGCAGGCATTTCGCGCCGGATATCACGACCCCGACATGGTTCCGACGCTGGTCGAAGGAGCACCGCACACCAAGCCGCTCGATGAAACTGCCGCACACTTCATCGTTCGCATGGTGCATAAGTATCCCGGTGAAGTCGTGATCTGGGCGGGCGGCCCCATGACTAATATCGCGCTGGCGCTACGCCTCGATCCGGAAGTCGCAACTCTGGCAAAAGAACTGGTTCTGATGGGCAGTGGGATGTACGCCGCGACGGGCGGCATCAACAGCATCGACGGCCGGCGTGAATTCAACTGGTGGTTCGATCCCGAGGCGGTGCGTATCGCGATGCGCGCCCCCTGGAAGAAAATCACCATTACGCCGATCGATATTTCCGTCAAGACTACGGTCAATCCGGGACTCAAGACTGCCATCGCCAAGTCTGATACTCCGATCGCCCGCTACCTCACCGAATACTCCGTTGAAAGTTTTATGTGGGACGAACTTTCCGCGGCAGCCATGATCGATCCTTCGATCGTGACCGGGCAGAAAGAGCTCTACGTAGACATCGATGTCGACCACGGACCCAGCTACGGCGAAACCTTGTTCTGGGACACAACTACAGAACTTCCGCCTTACGAGAGAAAAGCGACCGTTCAATTCGATGTGGACACTGCCAAACTGTACGATCTCTATATCAAACTGATGACGCAGCCGGCACGGCAGGCGCACTAGAAACATTCCGAAGGAGCAGAAACTATGGAGTCGAAGGCACCATTTCGCGTGACTCGCCGTCAGTTCGTGACCACCTCCGCGGCTGCCATGGCTGCGGGCAGCCTCGCCGGCAGGTTCGTTCCTTCGGCCCAGGCAGCCGATCAGGGACAACCGGGACTAAAAACCGGCGGAGGCCCTTTCCGTGTCATTATCGACACCGATCCTGGGGTGGACGACGCTCTCGCATTGCTGCTGGCCATGCGCTCGCCTGAGTTAAAGATTGAAGGCATCACCCCGGTTGCGGGAAACGTTCCGCTCGCCCTCACGCTTCCCAATGCGTTGCGCATGGTGGAAATCGCTGGCCGGACCGATATTCCGGTGGCGGCGGGAGCCAAGGCTCCTCTGGTGCGTCGCCTGGTAACGGCGGCCTACGCGCACGGCGAAAACGGATTGGGCGGCGCGGTTTTCCCGGAACCGAAAACCAAGCCGATTGCTCAACCTGCCGCTGAATTTATTCGCGATGTCATACGCAAATATCCCGGCGAAGTTACGTTGATCCCGATTGGCCCGCTGACCAATATCGCAACCGCTCTCAATCTCGATGCCGAGTTGGCCGGCATGGTACGCGGCATCGTTTTGATGGGCGGATCGTTGTCCGGCGGTAACATTACGCCCGCGGCTGAATTCAATATTTACGTTGATCCGGAAGCGGCACGCATCGTGTTTCAATCCGGCATTTCCATCACAATGGTCGGACTTGACGCCACCCGGAAGACATCGCTGACCGAGGAGCACGTTCGTACCCTGGAAGCGTCACAGAATCCGGTCAGCCAGGCGGCGGGAAAAATCGGACGCAACGCGATCAACCACAATCGCGAGCAGGGCTTTCTGATCGGTCCGAACATGCACGACTCACTCGCCCTTGCCACGTTCCTTGATCCGTCCATCGTGAAGCTCAAAGAGTATTACGTGGATGTTGAAACAACCGGCGAACTGACGGCGGGAGAGACGCTGGGCTACAGCCCGAGCGCGGGCGATTTGCGGCGGAAGCCGGAGATGGAAAAGCAAGCCGCCAATAACATGTCGATTCGTGGTTCGGCGCCAACGCTGGCCAGCACCAGGACGTCTCCCGTTCTACGAGACAAATTCGTGCCCAACGCCAAAGTCGCGCTGGACGTGGATTCTACAAAGTTTTTCAATTTGCTGATCGGTCGCCTATCGGCGCCTGCGTAGGGGCGGGTGTTCCGCCGGCCGAACGGACAAAGTCCGGCGGCTTAGTTAGTCACGAGATATTTCAAACTCCGAGGTGAAAGAATGAAATTCGGCCGAGTCTGGGTGGTCGCAGCACTTCTGACGGTCTGCCTGACGTGCTGGGGACAGGAAAAACGAAAAATCATCATCGATCAGGATGCCGCAGGCCCGGGCGGAACCGACCAGCAATCGATCCTGCTGCTGGTCCAGTCGCCGCAGGCCGAAGTACTTGGAGTCACTGTTGTTACCGGAGACGCATGGCTCAAGTCTGAAGTAGCGCACACTCTGCGCATGCTCGAACTTATCGGCCGGTCCGATATACCGGTCATGGCAGGGGCGGAATATCCGCTGGTGCGCACAAAAATCGATACCGAACTCTGGCAACAGCGCTATGGCTCCATTGCCTGGTTGGGCGCGTGGACGCCGAGGTTTTATCATCCGCCAGACCAACTTGGAGACATGCCGGAAGGCAAGCCCACCACCAAGGCGATCGACGAGGACGCCGCGCACTTTCTTGTGCGCATGGTCCACAAGTATCCGCACGAGGTAACAATCTACGCGGGTGGGCCCATGACGAACATCGCCATCGCCATTTCCATCGATCCAGAATTTGCCGACACTCGCCAAGGAACTCGTCTTCATGGGCGCCAGTTTCAACCCCCAAACCAATGATCCCGAATTCGCTAATACACCCCGGCATGAGTTCAATATCTGGTTCGATCCGGAAGCGGCCCATATTGCGTTGCAAGCGCCATGGAAAAAGATCGTCTGCACTCCGGTAGACATTTCGGTGAAGACCAGAATGACCAATGAGCTGATCAACCGGATCAAGGCTGGAAAGACGCCTTCGGCGCAGTACATCGGCAAGTATTCCCGCCTGTTCGGCGAATACAACTATCTCTGGGATGAATTGGCGGCAGCGGCCTGGCTCGATCCCACCCTGATCACAAAGAAAGAGACACGATTCATCGACGTAGACCTGAGTCGTGGCGCCGGCTATGGCAACATGCTTACCTGGACGGATCGGGACAAGCCGAAGATCGATGTCCAACCCGCTGAAATACAGGTTGACCTCGACACCGAACGCTTCTACAAGATGTTCGTGGACCTGTTAACTGCGCCGACTCCGAAGCCATAGTCAGTTTAGCGGTCAGTGCCGCAATTGCTCGAGCGCCTGTCGGGCTGGCGGATAATCCGGATGTTGCTTGAGCAGATCAAGCAACACGCCGCGGGCCTTGTCGGTCGTGCCCTCTATCGCATAGACGCGAGCCAGGTTCATATACGACTGCTCGAAAGCCGGTGCCACCCGTATGCACTGTTCGAAGCTAGCCACTGCTTCATCGCGCCGTCCGGTGCGCAAGTAAAGCACGCCGAGGTTGCTCAGCGCTTCCGGATATTCCGGGCGAGACTTCAACGCTCGATGCAAATAGTCGTAGGCGCGGTCGTTGTCGTTCAGTTGTGCATATACCATCCCCAGGCTGTAATTCGCTTCCGCATCCCGGGGGCCGACAGTCACGGCTCGTTCCAGCACTTTGCGGGCTTCATCCCACTTTTTCTGTTGGCGGTAAGCGTTGCCGAGATTTTCAAGGGCAATCAAGTGTTCAGGATTGAGCTTGAGCGCCTGCTGGAAATATGGAATTGCTTCAGCCGTACGACCCTCTCGTGTAGCCAAAAGGCCGAGGTTGTTCCAGGAATTGGCCAACGTGTCAGGATAGCTGGCTTGAAGTTTGGTGGCACGATCGAATTGTTCGCGAGCCTGGCCGCTCTTGTCTTGTTTTAAGTAAACGCTGCCCAACCCATAGAGGGCCTCCGCACTCGACGGATCGTCGCGCAAAGCTAGCTGGAATGACGCCTCGGCCTGATCCAGATATCCGCGTTGAAAATAAATTGATCCGTAGTTCAGATAGTTGCGCGGAAACTCGAGTGCTTCGCTCACGCCCGGGAAAGGCAAGGCCTTCGCAAGTCTCTCGGCCGGAGTATTCGGAATCTGCCGGAAATCCTGTTCTATGTGCACCGGATCTACCGGTCCCTGATAAACCTTGACGATGTCTCCTCCGCCACTGATCAGAAATGACGTTGGAAGGCTCAAGTCGCGATGCCGGTCATAAAGATAGCGATAAAGAATGTTGTAGATTCCGGCGACTTCGTTGGAGCCATTGAGCACCGGGACCGAGAGACGATGGTCGCGAACGAACGCTCGAGCCGAGTCGACGCTCTCCGGATCATCGACATTCACGGTAAGGATCTGAAGACCTTGATCGGCCCACCGTTTGTGGAGTCGGCCGAAAACCTTCAATTCTTCGCGACAGATTACCGAGCCTTCTACCCAGAAATTGAGTAATACTGGTTTGCCGCGAAAAGAAACAAGAGTTCGGGTCTGGCCGTTCACATCGAGAAGAGAGAAATCCGGCGCAGCGACTAGCGTAAGCAGCCACGTCTCCACAGAGTCAGGGATCGCCTCCGCTTTTTCGGGCGCGGATGCGGTCGCTTGGGGCAATCGCTGCCTGAAAGCCTCGACGCGAGAGGGCTCCAAGCCTTCCTGCACCCATACCCTATGATTAAGCGGAAGGTCGCGAAATTCCTGCACCAACCCGCTAGGCCAGCGAATGGAGACCCGGACCGGGCCTTTCGCACCCCCCAAGCCGAACAGTATTTCCTTGCTATGTTGAGAAAGAAAGCCTGAGCCGGCCTGAAGCGTACGAGTCTGCCTGCCTCCACTGGTTTCCACCGTGATCGCGGCGCCGATAGCATCCCGGTTGCTTTTGCTTCCGCGCAAACGGAAAGCGATCGACGGAGGAATATCCTTCATCACGTTCTGCATGAGCCGCAACTGCGGTCCGTTACGGTTTTTTAGGAACAACTCCAGACGTCCATCGTGATCGAAGTCAGCGAGAGCGAACGCGCGGCCATCCTCGAGAAAATCCAAACAAACCGCGCCGGAAATATCGGAAAACGTTCCATCCCGGTTGTTCGCGTAAAAGACATTGCGCTCGTACCCGCTCCAGGTGCCATCCGACCGGATCAACTCATTGATCGCGCTCCAACCCTGTTCGTAGTCTTGCGCGGGCTTGGCCTCTACCGGAGAGTTTGCTACCACCTGTCGCCAGAAGAAACTGTTCAAGTCATCGCGCGAAGGTCCTGACACCATTCCGTTGGCGATATATAGGTCGGGAAAACCGTCGTGATCGAAGTCCCAGGCGTCGCTCGACCAGGCCCAGCGCCCCATTTCAACTCCGGCAGGCCTGCCCACATCTTGAAAAGCATCGTTGTCGCCGGCATGAAACAAGGAACTTCCGCGAGCATGTTTGCGATACAGGGTGCGAACATCTTCGGGCGCATCCTTCTGGAATATTTTCTGAGTCGTGATGCGTGTACCCGCCGCAGTCCACATGTCGGCGACGTAGAGGTCTTCGGTGCCGTCGTTATCGTAGTCAAGCCAGCACACACTCATACCCGCGCCGACATCTTCCACTCCGACTTCGTGTGCGACGTCAGTAAAAGTTCCATCGCCATTGTTGCGATAGAGATTTTTGCGCCCGAAGTCGTTCACTACATAGAGATCAGGCCAGCCGTCGCGGTTGTAATCGTTCCAGCCACAGCAAAAGCTATAACGAGTGTTGTTCTTGTTCAGCCCGCTCTCGGAAGTGACGTCGCGGAAGGTTC
Organism: Terriglobia bacterium; assembly: GCA_963795245.1. Lineage (GTDB taxonomy): Bacteria > Acidobacteriota > Terriglobia > Terriglobales > Acidobacteriaceae > JAIQFF01. Next base: position 1,707,536 of record CAWCHA010000005.1, read on the forward strand.
CGTTCCGCTGGTTGAGCATCAGAAAGTTAGGCGGGCCATTTTCGGCGTCATAATAAGGACTAGGATATTTGTACTGGTCGGTGCCCTGATAATAAAGATAGAGACAGAAGTAAATGTCCAGCCAGCCATCACGGTCATAGTCAGCCACCGCCGCTCCGGTGAACGTTCCTTGCGGAGGCCGGGCGAATTGAAATGCATTCGGCCGTTGGCTGAAATTTCCCACCGCCCTCATTCACGAACAGCAGAGGACCATTCGTCCGAACCACGATCAGGTCTTGCCGGCCATCGTTATCGAAATCGGCGAAAAGAGCGCACGCCGTATTTTCGAGGACGCCCACTCCCGAGCTTTCCGTAATATCTTCGAACGTTCCGTCACCACGATTGCGATAAAGCCGGTTGGGAAGGCCGGCGGGCTGGCAGATGTACAGATCGTCAAATCCGTCGTCATCGATATCACCGACCGACACCCCGTTGTGTCCATAAATATCGATTCCACAGGCAACATCGAGCACGGTTCGCCAATAGTCCGCCCCACGCAGCAGTTGGGATGAATAGGACGCATTGCCGCCGAAGGCCTGCGCTGTGATGTCGGCGAAAACGGGAGAGGTAGACCGGCTCTGGCTCTCATCGGACAACCGCCAGCTACGCAAAAGAAATGCCCCGGCAGCAGACGATTCCCATTCCATATCCCACTTCCCTACACGCTGCTCGCGATAGAAACCTTTGGACGTTCCCACCAGTTCGTACCGCACGCCCGTCCGAATCCGAGTGGGGACACCGGTCGACGAAAGTAACCGCGAGGCTGCCTCAACACTCGTCACTTGAAAATCGGCGGTCAGTATCCTCGAAAACGGCGTCATTGCCGAGCGCATTTCCCGCAGAAACTCGTCCCGCCCGAGAGTCGATTCGTGCGCGAATGTGTTTTGACGCATCTCCACGGGTGGTCCGGAACGCACCACCCGCGATTCAACGGGACGGAATGAGTATCCAGAAAAATCGGCGCTGAGACTTGTTTCTACCGCCTGCACATTCTGCGGAACAGCCAGAAAGCCCGCGCTCCACCCAGCCAGAATGACGGCAATTTGGCCCTGATATTTCTCTGTAACGAAATCGTCCGAACCAGCCTGAGTTTTGAGCAGCGTGGCTTCAATCGGCAGCTTGGCGCGATAGTGAGGATGCAGGTGAAATTCGCTAGTGCGCGCAAGCGTGTTCCGAACGTCAGGAGAATAAGCGAATGGAAGAAAGAAGCCACGCACGCCAGCGGGAACCAGCGCTGCAGAGGCCCCTTGGACGCACTTGACCAGGAAATCCCGGCGTCCGGCGTCAATCAAACTATTGTCGGTCGAACCGTGGTCTACCAGATCACGACCGACCGACGAAAGATTGACTGGATGCCGCTGCTTTTTCCCGCGACTCAGGCCGACGCTCCTTGGAAGTTCACGTGCGAAGCTAACACCCTCGACGGGACCGGTCAAGATTGACAGATTCAGCCTGGTTCGCCAATTCCGACTGCTGGATCCGGATACCCGATCCGCTCGGCAGAAGAAGGTTACCGTACCAAGTCGGCTCCTCCCCAAGATCGGCAGCCAGTTGTCCTATACTGCATAACCAGACACCGCTTGAGGAGACAGCAGCATGAGACTAATCGCTTTCTTGATGATCGTGTTCTGCGTCACGACCTCTCTAGTCTGGGCGCAAGACGATGCCGAATCCGTGCGATCGAGAGTCATTGCGCTGGAGAAGGCCTGGAACCATGCTTACAAGGCCGGAGACATCCGGGCGCTCGACTCTATTTTGGATAACGAGATCGTTCTGATCAACGATGATGGTTCCCTCCAGAGCAAAGGAGAGTTTCTCGGAAGCGTGAAGGCCACCAGCAACAATTCTCAGGAACAGCAGGTCGCGCCCGAATCGATGAGCGTGCATGTGTTTGGCAACACCGCAATCGCGACCGGAGTGTTTCGGGCCAAGGGCGTCGAAAACGGAAAAAGTTATATGCGACGCGAGGGTTTCGTCGATACCTGGCTGTACAAGTCTGGTAAATGGGTCTGCGTTGCCAGCAATGCCACGCCGGTCCTTCATTGAAGAAACATGTGGGCGCGAGCGTCCTCGCTCGTGCAGCCGAGCGAAGCTCGGCGATTCTAATGCACGTGCATCGACCCTCAAGAGTCACCCGACGAGGCAGACGCACGGGCGAGGCCCCCCGCGCCCCACACTGAGTCACACCACATATAATGTTTCCCGTGAGTGCTCAAGCCTGTCTACGGCGAATCCTGCTTTCTTCGATCGCTCTGACTCTGTTTTCGGTCGCGAACGTCAGAAGCCAGGAAGCGCCGCCCACGAAGCTCGACACACCGGAAGCGCACCTGGGCAAGGGATACGACGCGTTGAAGCTGGACCGGTACGACGTGGCGGTCAGCGAATTCCGGGCTGCGTTGGAAGCCGCTCCCGAGATAAGCGTGCGCGCGCGATTTCCCCTCGCGGTGGCTCTCTTCGAACTGCATAAGTCGGACGAGGCCCGTCACGAACTTGAACTCGTGCGCAGAGAGGTTGGCGATCACCCTAACGTCTTCTATTATCTGGGAAGACTCGACCTGGATGATCACCAGTACGCCAGCGCGATTCGCAACTTAACCAAGGCAGCAACCAAGCCGCCATTCCCCGATACTGCCTACTATCTTGGCTACGCATATCTCAAGCAAGGTGATATGACGACGGCGGAGAAGTGGCTGAAGGAGGCTACTCGCTTGACTCCGCACGATGCCCGCGTCCCCTATCAATTGGGGCTGGTTTATCGCAAACAAGGGCGTGAGCAGGAATCTGCGAAAACTCTGGCGCTATCGGAGAAATTGCGCCAGCGCGATTCAAACGAGAGCCGCCTCAGACTGGAATGCAGGCAGAAGCTCGATCAGGGACTTCGAGAGGAGGCTCGCGCCATCTGTGAGCAACTTTACGACCCTGACGACGCTGACAAGCTGACTGAACTGGGCACAATCTATGGTCAGCACGGAGACCTGGAAGCGGCGCTGAAGCCGTTGCGGCGGGCGGCGGAACTGTCTCCCCAATCGCCGCAGATGCAGTTCAACCTGGCTTTGACCTACTACCAACTGAATCAGTTTGAGCAGGCACGCACGCCCCTGGCCAATTCCCTCAGGCATTGGCCGGATCTGTTCCAGCTAAACGCTCTCTATGGTGCCGTCCTGGCTAAGTTGGGCGAGGATCTGGCGGCCTACCGGGCTTTACGTCACGCTCATGATCTCAATCCTCAGGAACCTGACACCGCGAATTTGCTCTATGCCACTGCCCTCAGGCTCGCCCAAAAAAGCAGGGTCGCCGGGCAGTCCGCGGATTCGTTACGATATCTGAGCGAAGCCTCGTCACTGGGTCCTCAGGAACCCGAACCGCACATCCGAATGGCTGAGATCTACACGACAACCGGCCGCCCCGCGGAGGCGGCTGCGGAAAAAGAGAAAGCTGCGCAGCTTCGCGCCAATTCTGGCGGGCCGCACTGAACTGCCGGGCATTCCCTTTACTATTCACTTCTTACTATTCACTCCTCTATTCAGCTTTACGGTTTGCAATCGACACCCGGAAAACCGGCAGCGCCTTTTCAGACGATTCCATCTCGTAAGTCTGCTCGGTCTTCGCAGGATCATAATCGCGCCACAGCCAGATCATCTCTTCCGGAAATTCCGCCGCGCCCTGCCCAGGATTATGCGTTCCCTTACCGAAACTGAAGTGAAAATCGTAGTCCTTCAGCTTTAGGGCATTGGCCATGCGAATATTCGCCAGCGGCCAGCTTCCGTAACGTTCATTCTCCTGGTCTGCGGAGCCGTCCTGGAGCCACACTCGAATATTTCGCTTGGACTCCCGCAGGATTTTCTCGGCGACATCCTGCCCTCCATCCGGAAGCGCGGGGTCTTCCTTCCACTGAATGCTGGTGAAACTGCCGATCCACGAGATTACACGGCTGAAGTGGTCAGGCATCTGCCACGCAGTATTGAAAGAGCAGATACCGCCGGAGGAAAGCCCGGTGATCGCCCAACTGTAAGCGTCCTTACGAATGTTGTAACGGGACTGAACGTCAGCCAGAACTTCATCGCGAAGGAAACGCGCATAGCGGTCGCTCACGGTATCGTAAAGCGTGCTGCGCATCGAATCTTTGAGGGTGCGGTGCCATTTGTCGGAGTACGCTTTTACAAAGTTATAAGTCGGCGTTCCGGGCGAGTCGGTGATGTCTCCGGGATTGATAAATACTGCGATCATGACTGGAATCTTCTTTTGCGCGATCAGGTTGTCGATGACGTTGAGAGTCGGATTATTCCCATCCCGGCGGATGTATCCGCTCCCGTCCTGAAAGACCATGAGAGCCGCGGGCGCCTTCGGATCATATTGCGCCGGCACATAGATCCAGTACTCACTCTTCATTCCGTCATATATCTTGCTGGTGTGGACAATCTTTTCGGACAGCGTGCCGGACGGCACACCGGTTTGCAAATACGACAGCGGACCGAACGCCGGCAAATCCAGCTTGCCACCAAAAGTCGCGCCGTTGACCAGGTAGTGGAACGAATGCAATTTGCCGACAGGTTCAATATGCGCCACGGCATACCAAAGATCGGAGCCTCCGACGGCCTGCATCTGCGGACCGGGAGCGTCGTCAATCAGAAGCGACGGCTGTGATGCGGCCTGCGAGGCGAAAAAGAAATCCGGTCCGTGACCAGACCAGGCAGTTCCTTCCTTCAAATCTTTGGCATCGAAGGTGTCCGTAATTGCGTTTCTGAGATTCGGACTATTGGACTTCGCCAACTCGATGAGCTGGGTTGCAGAACTCCTGTCCGCCGCCTGAGCAAGGGACGCAAAAAACATCAACAGACATTTAAGTCTCCACATGGCCACATACTATAGCTCGTTTCCGCCGAGGCAGCAGCGGGCGGGGCGGGCGAATGCTATGCTTAAGCTGTACTTATCAAAACGTACCACACCACTTCGAGTCTTTGACCTCTCCATGCCGAATCCAGAAGCTTCAGAGCCGCTTCCCGTCGCCGAATCCTCCGAGTCTTTCGAAGACATTCTTTCCCAGTACGAGAAAACCCATATCCGCAAGAAGGAAGGCGGCGGAAAACAGCTCGAAGGGACGGTCATCGCAGTCTCCGCGGAATCCGTTTTCTTTGATATCGGATTCAAGACTGAAGGCATCATGCCGTTGGCCGTATTCGAGAGCTCCGGTCAACCCGTGAAGCCGGGCGACAAGATGCCGGTCTCGGTCAAAGGGCGCGATCCCGAGGGCTACTACGAACTCTCCCGCCAGAAGATTGCGCAGCCTACAGACTGGTCGTCGCTCGAGCAGGCCTTCGCCGAGAAAGCGACCGTAGTGGGTACGGTCACAGCAGTCATCAAAGGCGGATTCAGCGTGGATGTTGGTGTTCGGGCCTTCATGCCAGCCTCGCGCAGCGGAGTACGCGATGCCGCCGAGCATGGAGAAACTCGTCGGACAGGAAATTCGCTGCCGCATCATCAAGCTCGATGCGACCGAGGAAGATGTCGTGGTCGACCGTCGCGCCCTTGCCGAAGAAGAAGAGCGTGTCACCAAGGATCGTCGGTACACCGAGATTCGTGAGGGCGAAACAGTGCGAGGCACGGTTCGTAGTCTCGCCGATTATGGCGCTTTTATTGATCTGGGCGGAGTAGACGGATTGCTGCATGTCGGCGAAATTGCCTGGAGCCGCATCAATAAACCAGCCGATGTGCTCTCCGTGGGACAACAGATCGAGGCCAGTGTGCTCAAGATCGATCCGCGAAAAGAAGCGTATTTCGCTGGGGATGAAACAGCTACAGCGCGATCCGTGGGATTCCGTTGCGGAGAAATACAAACTGGGCGAACGCGTTCGGGGCAGCGTTACACGCGTGCTGGAGTTCGGAGCCTTTGTTGAACTCGAGCCCGGAATTGAAGGCCTGATCCATGTTTCTGAAATGTCCTGGGCGAAGAAAGTAAGGATCGCCAGCGACGTCGTGAAACCGGGCGAGAACGTCGAAGTCGTGGTTCTGGGAGTAAACCAGGCCGAGCACCGCATTTCCCTCGGTCTCAAGCAGGCGCTGGGCGATCCATGGGCGAACGTGGCACAGACCTTCGCCGCTGGCACGGTGATCGAAGGACCGATTACGAGCCTGACCAAGTTTGGCGCATTCGTACAACTTGGTGAAGGCATCGAAGGGATGATTCATGTCAGCGATATCAGCGCCGAGAAACGAATCGAGTATCCGCAAGATGTGCTCAAGGTCGGACAACTCGTAAAAGCGCAGGTGCTTTCCGTCGACACGGCAAAACGCCTACTGCGCCTGGGTATGAAGCAGCTTATCCCCACCAGCCTGGATGAATACATCGCCGAACACAAGACGGGCGATGTCGTCACCGGCCGCATGGGCGAAGTTTCGGGTGGACAAGCTCGCGTGGAATTAGGAGACGGTATCTACGCGACTTGCCGAATTGCGGCCGCCGGCGAGGAAACTGGAGCGGTCGAGACCGTAACACAGTCCGCATCGAAGCCAGACCTGTCAGCACTGAGTTCGAAACTCAAGGCCCACTGGAAGGGTGGCGCAGCCGCAGTCGAACCGAAGCCCGAAGCCGTCCATGTCGGGACAGATTCGCAAGTTTCGCATCACCCAGCTTGATCCCGCGGCCAAGAAAATAGAATTGGACTTGGCCTAAGCCGGTGAAGCGCAATACGACACTCGCAGTTGGGCTGTTGGCTTTCGCCTCTACGCTTTCCGGAGCACAGACAGTCGCCGAAAAACCCCAGTGGTGCCGCCCTCTTCCCCGCCCTGAATATCAGACTCTCAAACGCGTCGCGGTCGCTGATCCATGGTTCGAAGTCTATGAGGTTGTGCCGGCCGTTTTCGCTATCTATGAGCCGCATCAAGCCGAAGAAACCATTTCCTACCTGATACTGGGCGAGAAAAAGGCGCTGCTTTTCGACACCGGTATGGGTATCAGCGACATCAGGAAGGTTACAGGCGAGTTGACGCACCTTCCCATCGTCGTGCTCAACTCCCACACCCACAACGATCACGTCGGGGACAACTGGCAGTTCGAGACAGTCTATGCAATGGACACCGATTTCACCCGAACCAACGCGAAAGGCTCACGCCAGGACGCACAAAATGAACTCGGCCCCGGAATGATCTGCGGCGACCTGCCGGAAGGATTTTGACTCCAAAGCGTACGCAACTCGTCCGTGGAAGATCTCGAAGTTTTTGCACGACCACGACAAGGTCGATCTGGGCGGCCGTACTTTGGAAGTTCTTTCGACGCCGGGCCACACTCCAGACGCGATTTCGCTGCTAGATCGTGCCGACGGGCTGCTTTTTACCGGAGACACTTACTATCCCGCACCGATCTGGCTTTATCGTCCGGAGACCAATCTTGATGACTATGTCGCTTCAGTAAAGCGGCTTGCGCTTCTGGCTCCGCAAATCAAGCTGGTTCTCGGCCAGCACAATGTTCCGTTCGCCAAGCCTTCGGTGCTGCCGAGATTGGTTATCGCGATTGAGACAGTTCGCGCCGGCAAGGTGCCCGCAGAACCGCAGGACGGAGGCAAGGTCATCTACCGCTTCGACGGCTTTGCTTTCCTTCTCAAAGCTCCCGCCTCGCTAAAGTAGGGACGGCGCCCCGCCGGCTATCAAGTAAATGTAAGCGCGAGCGTCCCGCTCGTGCAGCCACCACCACGAGCCGCGTAGACAACCGCCCCGGTTGTCCAGTCGAGCGAGCTCTACAGGTTTTATCGTCCGCACAGATGCGGAGCTTTGCTGGTTCGGAGAGCCGAGGAGTGGCTGTATCCAGCTCATTCGTGGTGGCTCAGCACGAGCGGGACGCTCGCGCCCACATTTACCGTCACTCTCGCGGATAGTCATCGGCTGTCGCCGGCGGAGACGTTCCCAACTCAGGTGTGACGAAATATTGCGCGCGAGCCTTTTCCCACTCGTCCATGCTTAAGCCTGAGGGATCATAGAGAATGCGTCCGGCGCGCACCGTCATCCGCGCCGACAATTTGACTGTCCCATCCATGCGAGCGGAACCGCAATCGATGTAACCAAACTTCCCGTTGAGCACTTCGAGAACTGCGATGTCGGCCTCTTTGCCCACCGACAAGGTGCCCAGGTCAGGCCGGCGAATTTCGCGCGCCGGATTCACCGTCGAACGCCGAATGATCTCGTCCAACGGAATCCCCATGGCCAGGAACTTGGACATCACCTGGGTCATGCTCAGCACGGTGTAATTCTCAATGTGCAAATCCGTGGATATCGAATCTGGAATAAATCCCTGCCTTACCGCAGGCACGGCATTCCGGAACCAGAAGCTGCCCGCGCCGTGTCCAACGTCGAATATCACGCCCCGGGCGCGCGCCTCGGTCAGGATGGGATTGAGTTTGCCATCCGCAAGAATGATCGGGAATTGCTGCGCGAAGACGTGCGTGTGGATGTCGCCGGGGCGCATCTTCTTCAGGATGAGATCGGCATAACTTCTTTCCGGACGCGGCCAAAAATCGAACATCACCGGCAGCCCGACTGCCTGCGCGCATTCTTCGGCGCGATCAACCGCCGCCCAGGGCGGATGGGCTGCGTCCCAGGGCTTATCGGTCCAGTAGTGCGCCGTCTTCACACCGACGATCACGTCGGGATATTTTCGGATCGTCGCCGCGCATCGTTTGACATCCATCTGGTCGACCGTCTGTTCCAGATCGCCGTTCATACCATTGCCTACGATATTCAGAAAGGCCAGCACGCGAACTTTTGCCTTGTCGATGACTTCTTCCTTCTCCTGGAGAAAGGTTTCGGCGCCGGCACTGCCTGCGTCCACCATCGTGGTCACACCCGATTGCAGCGCGATGTCGGCAGGGATGCCGAGCGGCTCAGTGTGGGCCCGCGCGTCAGGCGCAAACCAGTTTAGTGGCGCTCCCCCATGGCCAATGTGAGTGTGAATGTCCACGAGGCCCGGCGTGACATACAAACCCGAGACATCGACAACCTTTCCTGCCTGTGCGGCGGGAATGACTTTTTCTACCGCCGCAATCTTTCCGCCGGAAACTCCGACGTCGAATGTCCCGTCCAGATGGTTGGCGGGATCGATGACGTGTCCGCCTTTAAGTAGCAAATCAAAGCGGGGACTTTGAGCGTGAACGTGCTGCGTGCCGAGAGTCATAATGATGGTGAGTATCGATCCAAGACAGGTTTTGATCGTCGGCTGCATCATCGGCCTTTCTGTTTTTTCGCAATCGATGCCGGATTATGCCGAGTGTTCGCGGAAAATCCGGGTCAGTTGCTCCGCCACAATCTTGTCTTCTCCGGCTTGCAGCATGAACGAGTTCATGGAGAGGCCCGGCTTCTCTTCCCCGGGCCCCATGATGATCGACGGCTTCGACTGTCTCAGCATTTCAGAAACCTGCTTGGGAGTCAGTGAAATCTTTTCCGCGTCCCAGGTGATCTGCATATGCGGCACATGATTCGCAATCTCCGGAACAAAATACTCCGTGCTCACACCCGGCACGCGAGTAATCTGGCGGGAGATTGACTCCAGTCGTTCCTGCCACTCTTTCGCTAGAGCTTCGTGGTCCTCAGCGAGATAGAGTTCCAGCGCCTTCACCATCCCGATAATTTCTTCCTTGCCCACTTTTGAACTGCGGCCCAGCGTGTCTTCGTGTGGACTGTTGTTCAGCAAAGCATTCGCGACCAAATCTTTGCGGCCAATCAGCAATCCCGCGCACTGCGGTCCCCGCATGGCCTTGCCGCCGCTGAAAGTGATGAGGTCGAAGCCCATGTTGGCGTAATCCCATAGATGCGAAACTGGTGGCGTGTCTGCCGCGGCATCGTTCATGCACGGAATCTTGTATTCCTTCGACAACTTCAGCCACTCATCGATCTTGATCCGCCCCGCGCTATTGAAGAGATTGGTGAAATGCATCATGGCAGTACGCGGATTCACCGCATTTCGGAATTCATCGAGAGTCTCGATTTCGATCAGCTTGATACCGGTGGTGCGAAGCTGGTGGTCGAACGGGTTGCGATGCGATTTCTGGATGATGACTTCTGACTTCATTCCGGTAAGATCCGGTAGCTGCTTGATGAATGTTTCGTTGTCGCCGGTAAGAATCCCGGCAAGCCCCGACTGGATGGCGGCAGCCGCGCCGGCCGTGACCAGCGCGGTGTATCCATCGGGCAGCTTGAGCATTTGCGCAATCCGATTTCCCGCTGCGACTTCCAGATCAGGAATGCGCACAAAGTGACGGCCCGCCTGGGCCATCACAGCCTCGAGTTCCGGACGCAGGATGGAACCGCCGAGCATCGTCATGGTTCCTTCACAGTTAATGACAGTAGGGACCCCAAGTTCTTCGTAGGGATTTCCAGATTGGCCGAACCCGCTCACTTTGGTACTGGCCTTCGCTGCGAACATCTTCTTCGATGCCATCGTTGAACCAGCCAGCGTTGATCCCGCAATGATGCCCAGCGTCCCCAGAAAGCCCCTGCGATTCCATCGTGTCCCCAGACGCATGAATTCCTCCTCTTTCAGTTCGAATGCAGGTTTTCCCTCTGTCTATTTTCGAACAATCGCGGCAATACAATTAATTTCGATCAGCGAATTACCCGGAAGGCCGGCCACCGCGACCGTGGTTCGTGCCGGTCCGCCGTTGGGAAAATATGTTTTAAATATCTTGTTCATGGCATCGTAGTTGTCCAGGCTCGTGAGGAAGACGGTCAGTTGCGTAATACTCTCCATGGTGCCGCCGCCAACTTCCACCAGTTCTTTGACGTTGTCCATCACTTTCGTGACATGGCTGTCGATATCGTCCTTCCCCACCGGCCCATTCGAGTTCGCGCCCTGCCCGGCAATGTAAAGCACGTCGTTGTGCGTAATCAGGGCAGAGATCATTTGCTTGCCGTCGGCGGGCTTGCCGTCACGGCCTAATTTTTGTACGCTCCCATCCCGTTTCTTGGCTTGAGCATTTGTGACCAGCAAAGTCCCCGCGCCCACCGCGGACGCCACCGCCGCAAGAGAAGTCATCAGCTTTCTACGATCGAAGAATGTTGAAGTCATGAGCGATCTCCTTTGAAATTTAGTTTGCGTTCGTAATCTTTCAACAGCAGAGGTTTATGGCAATGCAAAACTGAAAATGTCACTTCCCGCGGCAATGGCTACGTATTGCTTGCCCAGTACTGCATAGCTCATCGGAGAGGCGCCGAGGTCTTGTCCGGTGTTGAAGTGCCACAGCGGCTTCCCGGTTCGAGCGTCCACGGCTTCGAACGACTGTGCGTCGTCGCCGAAGAAGACCAGTCCCGACGCGGTGGTCATGGTCCCCGCCGAAGATCGGGCGTGGCCCGCCTGAGGATAGCTCCATGCCATCGCTTGCTTATCCAGATCGTAGGCTACAAAAACCTTTTGCGCCGCTTCCCCGGGAATCCGTGTTGCGCCGGTCGAGTAAAAAGTCTTTCCTTCCTCGAACTCTTGCGGCTTTGAGGAAAATATCTGGCACTCCTCGGTCGCGAGGAAATAGACAAAATGAGTGGACTCGTTATAGGAGGGAGCGAACCAGTTCGTAGCGCCCGCGAATCCGGGACATAGACGCGTTCCCTCGGCAGTCGGCCTAAGCCCGGACAGTATCGGACGACCTTGCGCGTCAATTCCTTTGGCCCAGGTGAGCTTACTCACGAAAGGTGTGGCCGAGAGAAACTTTCCGTTCGTCCGGTCCAGCACGTAAATGAAACCGTTGCGATTGGCCTGCACCAACAGTTTGCGTGGTTCTCCCCGAAAAACCGTGTCGATCAGAATCGGGGTTTCCGTAGCGTCGAAGTCAAAGAGATCGTGCGGGGTGAATTGAAAGTGCCACTTTAATTTTCCAGTGTTGGCATCCAGCGCCAGAACACAGGCGGTATACAAATCGTCCCCCGGACGCACGTCGCCGTCGAAATCAGGACTCGGATTGCTGGTCGTCCAGAAGAGCGTACCGGTTTCAGGGTCGTAGGTGCCGGGCATCCATGTGGTTCCGCCGCCATGCTTATACAGATCGCCGGGCCAACTCTCCGAGCCAGGTTCCCCGGGCCCAGGGATGGTCCAGAAACGCCAGGCAAGTTTCCCTGTTGTCGCGTCATATGCGGCTAGAAAGCCTCGCACGCCGTCGTCTCCGCCTGACGTCCCGACAATCACCTTATCGTTTACGACCAGGGGGGCTCCGGTGGCCCCATAATTCTTGTTCCAGTCCGCGTACGCCACGTCCCATAACAAATGTCCCGAACGAGCATCGAGACATAGCAGGTGGGCATTGTCTGTCAGCCGGTAGACTCGGGACCGCCAGAGCGCGACGCCACGGCTCAGATGGCTGGACGCATCGTCGATCAGTCCCTCCGAAACCGGCAACGAATGGTGCCAGATGGCAAGGCCGGTGCGCGCGTCCAAGGCGTAAGTATCATTCGCCGAAGTCACGAACATAATGCCGTTCGCGACAACCGGCGTCATTTCCATCCGGTTCGAATTGCTGGAATGAAACACCCACTGCGCGCGCAACTGTCCAACGTTCGCGAGGTCGATCTGGGACAGATTGCTGAAACGGCGCCCGGTAAAATCTCCATTGTAGGAAAGCCAGTTCGCGCCGGGTGGAGAGGCAGTGAGTTCAGCGGGAGGCACGTCGACAACTACCGATCTGGATTCCCGGGGCTGGTCTTCAGACGGCGCTCCCGTGATGCAGCCCAGAAATGCAACCAGCGCGATCAAGATTCTCGAGCTGATTCGCCCTCCCCCCGTCACCCGCATTCGTCCGCCATAGAAAATCCGATTCACGCGGTCACGCCGCATGCGAAGGCAGCTGATTGAATCGATTTAATAACCGCGCATTATCCAACGAAAACTGGATGAATGCAATCACAAATGACGAATTATAGTCGGCCAAAACGTTTGACCGCTTCCTGAATGGATTTGTATTTCTCAATAATTGAATACATCGAGTGTTCCTTGAAATCCATCTCTTGAGCGAGCGCAAGCACCTCGTTGGCTTTTGCCCGGGGCACGATGACAACCCCATCGCCGTCGGCAGCAACAATGTCTCCAGGATTTACCTCTACGCCATCACACTTAACCGGGATTTCGGCTCCCGCAAAACGGTAATGACTCACCGACGTGGATGGAACAACGCCCGTGGCATAGACGGGGAAACCTAGTTTGCGCAACTGCCCAACGTCGCGAACCCCGCCGTCGATGACGGCGCCGGAATATCCGCGAGCTGACATTGCCGTACCCATCAGGCCACCCATGCCGGCGATGTCGGCTCCGTCCTCGACTACCATGACCCACACTGAATTTCGCGTTCCCTGGTCGATGGCCGCCAACATTCCGCTCAACGCTGCCGGATCTTTGTTGCCCTCGTCCTTGCTCAACTTCACGGTGAGTGCGAACCCGGCGAATTTCGCAGGAAAAATCGCCTGCATCTTATGCGACAAGTACATCTTCCGCCCCGTTAGTTGCTCCAGTGCGTCGGAAACGGACGCCACCTCAACGTGACGGTAGCTGTCGAGCAGTGCGTCGTTTTCGTTTGGCTGGGGGACTGTGGAGGATTGCGCCTGGAGGCTGGCGCTGAGCTGCCAGAACGCGCCGAGAAAGAGAATTGCCACAATCAACCATGAACCTCTGCGGGAGAATCCCACGTATTGCGATTTGGTCATCTCGTCCTCCAGGTTGTATATATAAACGCGGACTCGCACTCTTGCCGGTAATCTGAAAGGCGAATTCTAACATCAGAAAAAAGGAAGGTAACGCGCTATGAAAACAGGAAAGTCTGGCTTTTCGCTGCAGCAGGTGATTTTTGCGCTGTTTGTTCTTGTACTGTTTTTCCAGGCTGGAGCACAGACGGGCTCGGCCGAAGAGAGGCGCGTGGTCAAGTTGCCGGGTACGGAAAATCTTCCGTTCAGCGACGGGGTGATTGCCGGCAATACCCTCTACGTTGCGGGACAGGAAGGCATCGAGGAAAATGGTAAACTCGCGCCCGGCGGGATCGGCGCTGAGAGCAAGGCGACGCTGGCACGCATTGAGAAAATCGTCCGGGAGGCCGGTTTCGACCTCAAAGACATTGTTTCGGTGACCGTTTATCTCGCCGATATTCATGACTTCCCCGAGATGAACGCGGCCTACAAGGCTGTGATGCCCGATCCGAAACCGGCTCGCGCCACGGTGCAGGTAGCAGCACTCGTGAACAACGCGCGAGTCGAAATATCCGCGATCGCGGTAAAAAGAAAATAACTGAGATGGGTCGGGACTTCTTACGACGATCGCTATGGATGACGCTGGCCTGTGCCGTGCCGGCGTTCATGGCAGTGCCATCCTTGGCGCAATTGAACAAGGCCGCGGTCGATAAAAGCGCAAACGAAGGCAAGCAGATCTTTTCTACGATTTGCGCCGCCTGCCACGGACTCGACGGAGGCGGAGGAGAACGCGGCCCGGATATTTCCCGCCGGCCAGAAGTGCGGCATTTGTCGAATAAGGCTCTCTTGCGGATTGTTCGGGAGGGAGTGCCTGGGACCCGCATGCCCGCCTTCAGTTCGCTCGGCGCTGCAAGCACCCAGTCTGTGGTGCGCTATCTGCGGAGTCTACAAGGGCAGAGGGCCGGTGCTCCGCCTCCGGGCAATCCCAACGGTGGACGGGCTCTTTTCTTTGTTAAAGGCGGATGCTCACAATGCCACATGGCGAACGGCCAGGGCGGATTTATGGGCTCTGACCTTTCGAACTTTGGCGGCACCCAATCACTGGCCGAGATTCGTAGTGCCATTACCGATCCCGACCGGAATCTCGAGTCTCGAAAGAGAATTGTTGTCGTCATGACCGCGAACGGGGAAAAGCTTACCGGCCTGGCGCGGAATGAAGACAACTTCTCATTGCAACTTCAGACCGCGGATGGCACATTCCATCTGCTGAACAAGTCGGAACTGCGTAAGATCGAATATCAAAACCGTTCTCTCATGCCTGACGATTACGGAATCCGGCTCAGTTCCAAAGAACTGGACGATCTCGTAAGCTATCTGGTCAGCATTTCGCGAGACAAAAACACACCCGAGGCCGAGCAGGAATGAAAAAGGAGTTCATGTTGAAAATTCGCTCTTCTTCCGTGCACTTGAGGTCCATTCGTTCGCTTAGAACTTTCCTTATGGTCTGCGTTGCGGGCTTCTTCGGCCTGGTTTCCGTAGCGACCGCCGCAGATAAGCCCGAACGCGCCTTTAAACTCAGCCCTGAATCTCCTAAGTTCTGGAGACTCTTCGACCACAACGCCAAGCTCGGTACCGTGGCAACGGGATTCGGATTTACCGAAGGCCCGGTGTGGGATGAGTCCGGATTCCTGTACATCAGCGATGAAAGTCAGAACAAGATCGTTCGCCTCTTCCTCGACGGTCGCAAAGAGGATGTAATTTCACTGGGCGATCCCGACGGCAACACTTACGACCGGCAACACCGGCTGATCGATTGCGCCAGCGTTTTGCGCGCCATCATTGTCGTGACGCCCGACGGAAAATACACCGTCCTCGCGGACCACTACCAGGGAATGAGACTGAACAGCCCGAATGATGTCGTAACCGGTCCGGATGGCGCCATCTACTTCACTGATCCGACTCTTGATCTGGTCAAGGGCGAGAAGCAGGAAATACCTTTTCAGGGAGTTTATCGCCTCGACGACAAGGGTGAACTGCGTCTCCTCACTAAAGACCTGACCCAGCCCAACGGCCTGGCGTTTTCTCCCGACGGAAAACATTTCTACGTCGACGACGATGACGATGCCCAGAGAAATATTCGCGTCTACGACGTCGCGCCCGATGGTTCCCTAAGCAACGGCCGCATCTTCGGCGTCGAAGCCGGCGGACCGCACGATGGCGTCCCCGATGGAATCAAGGTTGATCATGATGGAAACTTGTTTGTCACCGGACCAAAAGGCGTTTGGGTTTGGGATCCGCAAGGCCATCATCTAGGCACAATCGAAATGCCCGAGCAACCCGCCAATCTCACCTGGGGAGACAAGGACTACCGCACGCTCTACATTACGGCGACGACTTCCGTGTATCGCCTGCGAACGAAAGCCCACGGATTCGTACCTTATCTCAGGCACTGACGTATCCTCAGCAATCCTGCCACAGGACGGTGCACCATCCTTCGCGCTTTTTGCGAAGGATGGGAGAGTCACACCGTCGGCACTCGTATTTTTTATTCCAAGCAGAAGGTCAGGAAGTCGAACCCATAGCGCCGTCCTGAAACTCCGGCGCGCTTTGCTCGACCTGACTGCTTTCCCCAACCAGCCATCGAAACAGAAACGTTGCGGCAAAACCTCCGACCAGTTGGGCTGCAATGAATGGAGTCACATCCGACGGCCGGATTCCAGCGAACGTATTACTGAAGGAGCGGGCGATCGTGACCGCCGGATTCGCGAAGGACGTCGAAGCAGTAAACCAGTAAGCGGAGCTGATGTAGGCTCCCACAGCATAGGGGGTCGCCGCAGGCCGGAAGCGCGAACATCCCCAGATCACGAGTAGCAGCCCAAAGGTAGCCACCGCTTCGCTCCACAACTGGGAAGCGCCGTGCCTGGCGTGCGTCGAGGCGGAGAACATTGGCATTCCGAACATCAGATGAGCCGACGCCACTCCGGCAAAGGCTCCGGAGAACTGGGCCGCCAGATAGGGCGCCGCGTCACGCCATGCCAACTTGCCGGCTCGCCGCCATGGCCAGCGTCACCACAGGATTGAAGTGAGCGTCCGATATCGAACCCAGCGTCAGAATCAGGACGCTCAGCATCGTCCCAGTCGCGAGCGTATTCGCGAGCAATGCGATGGCTATGTTCCCGCCCGCTAGTTGTTCCCCCATGATGCCGGATCCGACAACGGCCGCCAGCAGGAAGGCCGTTCCCAGGAACTCCGTCAGCACGCGGGCTCGCAGATTGAAGGTCATACAGGCGTTCGTTACAGGTCAAGCATTGCTGGCCAATCATTGCTGGCCGATTTTGTCGACTTCGCGCTTGAGCGCGAGCCGATCGAGGCTGGCGAGCGGGAGAGAAAGGAACAAGCCGATTCGCCGGTCGAGAACGAAGAAGGCGTCGCGAAATGCGCGCTCGATCTGCTCCGCCGTGCCCTGAACCGCCGCGGGATCAGCAATGCCCCAGTGCGCAGTCATGGGCTGTCCCGGCCAGATCGGACACACTTCCTTCGCCGCGTTGTCACAGACAGTAAAAACAAAATGAAGTTCGGGTGCATCGGGACGGGAAAACTCGTCCCATGCCTTGCTTCGCAAGCCTGTCGTGGGCAGGCGCGCCGCTGCGAGCTGCCGTAACGCCTCCGGCCGGACCGCTCCGGAAGGATGACTTCCCGCGCTGTATGCAGTGAAGTTGGTCTTGCCCTTGTAGTTCAGGATGGCCTCAGCCATGATCGAGCGGGCCGAGTTCCCTGTACATAGAAAAAGAACGTTGTAGTGTTTTTGCATGGTGGCTTCGCCGTCGGCTCAGTTGCAGCAGGCCGGTCCGCAGCATGCTTTCTCACCGCCACTGGACGGCTTTACGGCGCGAACGAAAGCGCTCAAGAACTTCTCGTCCACCTGGGGCGCAATTGCGTCGACATCCACGCCCTCCGCGGCCAGAAACTCGCGGGCATCTTCAATCCGGTAGATACGAGTTGGCTCGATCTCAACCTGCTCGAAGCCTGCGGACACGAGCTTGTCACGATATTCAGTCTCGTCCAGCGCCCCAGCGATGCATCCCACCCACAGAAGAACGCTCTTGCGGATTTCCTCGGAGATCATTCCTCGGGTCACCACATCCGACACGGCAAACCTTCCGCCGGGTTTGAGTACGCGGAACGCTTCGCGCAGGACGCGGTTCTTATCGGACGAAAGGTTGATCACACAATTCGAAATGATCACGTCAACCGAGTTATCTGGCAGCGGGATATTCTCGATCTCGCCTTTCAGGAACTCCACGTTTTCCGCCCCCGCCTTGCATTTGTTCTCATTGGCAAGCGCGAGCATCTCATCTGTCATGTCGAGACCGTAGGCCTTGCCTGTTGGGCCGACCCGTCTCGCTGAAAGCAGCACATCAATCCCGCCACCGGAGCCGAGATCGAGTACGACCTCTCCCGGATTCAAACGGGCCAGCGCGGTTGGGTTGCCACATCCGAGAGAAGCCAGCAGCGCCTCCTCGGGAATCTGCCCGGCCTGGGATAAATCGTAGAGATTGGAAGTGATTGGATCGCAGCAAGAGTCGCTGGCTGCCGTCGCCCCGCAACAAGAACTGCCTCCGCTCTTCACTCGAAGGGCTGCCTGGCCGTATTTTTCCTTCACTACTGCTCTTACCTCTTCGCCGATCATGTCGCTCCTCCCTTACCTGCAAATCTGCACAATATTCTGGGGCTTGACTGCCTGGTTGCGGGTGCAGCACTCGGCATAGAGGAACTGCAATAGCTCCTCCAGTGCCGCCGTGTTGGCTGTGTAGCGAAGGAATGTGCTCTCCCGGGAAACATGAACCAGTTCTTCGGTTCTCAGTTTGTCGAGATGATGGGAGAGAGTTGAGTTGGGAATGTCGAGCTCTTCCTGAATTTCACCCACAACCATTCCGCCGGGATGCGCGGAAAGCAGCAACTGCATGATTCGCAGTCTCGGCTCCGTTCCCATGGCTGAGAACATGTCCGCATACTTCGCGACTCTTTCCGTGTTTTTCCTGCTTTGAGCCCACTGCATATTTCGATCTTTCCAGAAATATGAATGGATGTCAAGTGGAACACGATCACCGCGTTCGAACTTACTCTCTGATTCCGGCCACTTTCCCGCGCAGGACGGTAATCGAGGCTTTGGGAAGAGTAAAAGTCGTCCCGGAAGCCGCCGTTATCATTGTTGCTACCGGCGGGTCGTCCGGATCGGCATGGCTATTCAGTCCGTCGTTGATCCAGACATACTGCTCGCTGCCGAAAGTCACGAACGTTACCGGTCCGGAAAACGACGCGTTCTTATTCTTCGAATCGTCAAACACAACGCGCACGGTGTGCGGATTGGTCTCATCCCGATTCACCAGCATCACTGCCCAGTTCCCGTCCGGACGATGCACCGCGTAGGTCGTCACCAGCACGTTGCCTTCGCTGTCCTTGATGTCCGCAGAGGAATTGAACATGCTGTGCACGCCGGCACGATGCTGCACCCACTCCAGATTAATCATGTGCGCGGCGAAGTAGGGCGAAGTGTATCCCTTGATGTCGTAGTGTTCGTTTGAAACGAAGTTCGACCACGAGGCCCAGCCCAGACAACTGCTCTCGATGCCCTGCGGCTGGATGGGCGAATGGTAGAACGCGGCGCCTCCCCCTTCGAAGAACGACCCGACGTTGTCAGCCAGCCACAGCGCGGCAAATATTGTGGTCATCGGCCCCGTCAACTCGGCGGACAGATGGTTTTCCGTCACCATCAGCGGCACCTCTTTGGGAACTCCGTCGTCCCGCCACACCTGCAGGATGTGCTTCATCAAGTGCGGTTCGCTGTAGAGGGTCTTCCAGGTAATAGTGCAAGGCTCGAAAGGATAGTGCTCGAAAGATACAAACGAAAGATCTGACAGCCGTCCGTGAGCTTTGAGATAGTCCACGAACCGGCCCATCCATGAGATGCGCCCCTGCGCATCTGGCCAGACCCGGATATCTTCGTTCACGCCTTCGAAGATCGGTCCCCCAAGCTTGAGTTTGGGATCGACTTTGTGAATTGCCGTTGCCCACTGCAGGTAAAGGGCGGCGTAGTCCTCCGGCATGGCGTGCTTGCCATCGGGCTCTTCGCCCATCTCGATATATCCGATGCGGTAACCCCGCTTCTCGATGTAGGCGATCTGGGCCGCTGCATCGTCAGGCGTACCGTACAGCATGCTGACTGGAATCATCGCCGGCAGATTGTTGGTAAGTCCGCTGGTGAAGAAAATATCGAAGCCGCTGTGCTGGTAACCTCCACCCCTATTTGCATCTTCCGAGGAATGCCAGGGATCGATCGACGAAGCGAAAAACGTTGTTTCCTTCTCCGCCGGATCTTTCGTCACTTGCGAAAACGTGCCGCTGGCGTCGATTGTGCCGACGGATACCTGTTGCATCGCATATCCCACACAATTGCGAGTGTCGCCCGATCCATGCTCATCACAGGTGTTAGACGATTCCGTCATCAGTACACGAACGAATCGAGTGGAGACGGGCGTATCTCCCAGTTTCAGCGTGCTGGTGCCGCCTTGAGTATTGTTCCCAACGCCCGAGGCGAAAGCCTTCCATTCCCCCTTGGGACCGTTATCAAATTCGAGTGCGTCTCCCGGCCCTTCCCAATACTCGACCTTATATTTCGTGGCGTAAGGACTTGCCCATCGAATGGTTGCAGCATTCACCGGTTTCGCAGCTTTCAAATCGACGATTACCCATTGGGGATGGAGCGCGTCGCTTTCGCCGGTAAATTTGCTGGTCAGGTAAGGATTGCTTTTCCAGTAGGAAAGGTTCGGACCCTGAATCGGACGGTCGCCGCTGGTCGCGAAACCACGATGAGGTAGTGCATACGCCAGTATGTATCGCGTCGGTTCTTTCAGCTCGGTGCTTCCGGTAAAGTACCCGCTGCGGTGCGAGGCATCGCTCCACGTACCGTTCTCCGTCCAGTGCCACGCCGCCATCCGCAATTCGGTGTTGTTGCGATATGTGATCGGCCCCCATCCCGCCGAGAGCGACTCTTGAACAATGTGCGGCGAATAAACCATGTCGATGTCACGGCGCGACAACACATCGACCGAACTGCCTAGGGCACTGTCGGGATCAAATGAGTTGATAACGTGCCCGGGCGTCGCATCGACGCGAACCGTGCCAACATCTGACGGGTCCGCCATCTGCGCCGATGAACATGGCGCATGAAGGACGAGAAAAAAAAGCACAAGGCCCGCGCATACGAACCGCAATGAAGAGCGACACTTGGGACAGAGCATTCGCGGTGCTCCCATTAAACCGATTTACTGCCGCGAATTCTACCATTCAATCACGTAGCGAAAAATGCATTTTCGTGTTCGGAAAGCAAAGTTCGACTCTATAATCAGTCGCCGAGTTTGCCGTAGGCTTCTTGCTAGGCCGAATATCTGCGCAAACATCACGGAGGAGGTTGCGTCCATGAAGATGCGATTCGCATTTCTGGCACTCGTCATTGTGCTGTTTGTGATCTCGGTCCCAGCCTGTTCAAGAGCCGCAGGACGAGAGGTGGCCATCACGATTGACGACCTGCCGGCGGGTGCCGCCAACTCGATGACGGCCGCCGATATCACCCAGATGACAACAAAATTGCTGACCACTCTCCGCGACCAGAAAATACCGGTGGTCGGGTTCGTCAACGAAAAGAAGCTGTACAAATCAGGGGAGGTCGACGAGCGGATCGCGGCGCTTCGCATGTGGCTCGACTACGGCTTTGAACTCGGCAATCACACTTTCAGCCACGCTTCGCTCAATCAGGTGGGTCTGGCGGCGTGGGAAGACGAAGTCGTACAAGGCGAGAGCGTCACCCGCCAGCTCCTGGCTGAACACAACATGAAACTCAGATATTTCCGCCATCCCTATCTGGACACTGGCCGCGACCTTCAAACCCGGCGTCAAGCGGAAGCGTTTCTCGTGACCCGCGGCTATCACATAGCCCCGGTCACCCTCGACGCATGGGACTGGATGTACGCAGGGGTCTACGACGATGCCAAAAAGCGCGGAGACACCGCCATGCAGGAGCAGCTTGTGCACAGCTATCTCACGTACAGCGACTCAGTATTTGCCTACTCCGAGCAACTCTCCAAACAGACTGTCGGCTACGAGCCAAAGCAGATTCTGCTGCTGCACGCGAATCAACTCGAAGCTGACCACATCGGCGAATTGCTCGACGTCTTGCGCAAGCGAGGCTATCACTTCGTGACTCTCGGAGACGCTCTGGGCGATCAAGCCTACGGACTTCCTGACACGTACGTCGGTGAAGAGGGCACCGGCTGGCTCGAGCACTGGGCGATCACGCAGGGCAAGCCTCCCCAAGGAGCTCCAGTGTTCCCGCAATGGGTGATGGACCGTTCGAAAATCCTGCACCAGCCGCAACCTTGAGGCGGCTGTTTAACCCCAAATGAAAACCTCTGAGTCCATGTATCATACTTAGTCCGGCGCGAGCCTTCTATGGACGCACTGCTCCTGCACCGTCTGCATTTCGCGTTCACCATCACCTATCACTATCTTTTCCCGCAGCTCACCATGGGTCTGGCGTTGTTGATCGTTGCGCTCAAGACGGTGGCGCTTCTCCGTCACAACGAACGCTATAACGAGGCCGCGCGCTTTTGGGCGAAGTTATTCGCTATCAATTTCCTGATTGGCGTCGTGACCGGCATTCCCATGGAATTTCAGTTCGGCACGAACTGGGCTCAGTTCGCTCGCGTCACGGGCGGAGTAATCGGCCAGCCGCTTGCCATGGAAGGCGTTTTTTCTTTCTTCCTGGAATCGGCATTTCTTGGCCTGTTCTTGTTCGGCGAGAAGCGACTCTCTCCCTGGGCACACTGGGGATCGGCGTTCCTGGTTTTCGTGGGTTCATGGTTATCCGGCTTCTTTATTATTGTGACCAACGCCTGGATGCAACACCCGGTCGCTTATTCGGTCCTTCCCAACGGATCGTTTGAGGTCACGAGTTTCTGGGGACTGCTGCTGAACCCATGGGCTCTGCTGCAATACGCACACAACATGTCAGGCGCCGTGATCACGGGCTCATTTGTGATGTGCGCGGTCGGAGCGTTCTACGTTCTAGGGAACCGGTTTGCCGAGCATGGAAGAATCTTTCTCCGGGTTGGTGTGATTGCGGGTGTGATTTCATGTGTAACGCAGATTTTCCCTACGGGCGACCTGCATGGCCGCTACCTGGCGAAGCATCAACCGGCAGCCATCGCCGCCATGGAGGGCTTATTCAGTTCGCAGGCGGGCGCACCGATTGTTCTGATGGGTCAGCCGGACGAGAACACACAAACGATCGACAATCCGATCGTCGTCAATGACATGCTGAGCTTTCTAATTTATGGCACACGGCGCGCAGAAGTGAAGGGCCTTGACCAGTTCCCTCGCGACCAGTGGCCCTCACCGCTGCCACTGCTTTTCTACAGCTATCACATCATGGCTGGACTGGGCACTTACTTCGTTGCCCTGATGCTGCTGGAGACTTTTCTGCTGTGGCGCGGCAAGCTCTTCGAAACCCGTTGGGCCTTGTGGCCACTGCTCCTGAGCTTTCCTCTGCCTTATATCGCCAATACAGCGGGCTGGATGACGGCGGAAATCGGACGGCAACCGTGGATGGTCTACGGACTGATCCGGACGTCGGAGGGGTACTCGAAAAACGTATCGGCGGGCAACACTTTGTTCACGCTGCTCGGCTTCATGGGAATGTATAGCCTGCTCTCGATTCTGTTCGTCATTCTGGTGTACCGCACGGTGGGCGAAGGTCCATCAACAAGTCATGTGTCCGTTGCGGCAAAGCCCGTGATGTCGGTGTAAGAAAGAACAAAATGGGATTCATCTGGTTCTGGATCGTCGCCTCCATGCTGGCCGCGTACGTCGTGCTCGACGGATTCGACCTGGGCGTCGGCATCCTCGCGCCCGTTCTTGCACGTACCGAATCCGACAGGCAGATCATGCTCAGGAGCATCGGACCGGTCTGGGACGGTAACGAAGTCTGGTTGCTCGCAGGTGGCGGCACGCTCTATTTCGCCTTCCCCGCCCTGTACGCCGCGGCGTTCAGCGGATTCTATCTGGCTCTCATGATTGTGCTGTGGTTACTCATCATGCGCGGCGCCAGCATCGAACTCCGCATGCACATTGACGATGGCCTCTGGCGCTCATTCTTCGACGGACTATTCTTCATCTCGAGCCTGCTTCTTGCCATCTTCTTCGGCGCGGCCCTCGCGAACGTGATTCGCGGCGTGCCGCTTCGAGAGGACGGCTACTTCTTTCTCCCGCTCTGGACAGATTGGAGGGTCGGTCCGCAACCCGGCATTCTGGACTGGTACACCGTCATCGGCGGAATCGTCGCCCTGGTGGCTTTAGCCATTCACGGCGCACTGTACCTGGCTGTGAAAACCGAAGGCGCCTTGCAGCAGCGCGCCCGTAACTTCATTCGCCGATTCTGGATTGCCCTCTTCGGCATCACCACCATCAGCCTGGTTGCAACCATCGTCGTTCGCCCGGACGCACTCGTGAATTACTACGCTTATCCCGTGGCCTTCCTGATTCCAGTTTGTGTCCTCGGTTCATTGGGCGGCATTTTTTATTTCTCTCGCCGCCAGGCCGACCGCAAAGCCTTTGCCTCTTCGTGCGTGTACCTTTCGACGATGCTGGTGGGAGCAGCAATTTCTCTCTATCCAAGACTGCTGCCCTCAAGCGGCTACCTGGGCCGTGACATCACCGTGCAGAGCGCTCTCTCGGGACCCTATGCGTTGCGGGTTGGCTTGATTTGGTGGGGGACTGGAATGGTCCTTGCGATCATTTACTTCGTCGTTGTTTATCGCATGTTCCGAGGCAAAGTGACTCTGGATGGAGGCGGCTACGGACACTAGGCACTCTTTCTCCTCACCAACCAACTCCGTACGATCCATGTCCATATCATCCAGATGAATATCCTGGAATTCACCGCTTTCGTCTTTATAGGCTCCTTGGTTGCCGGCCTGGTGGGCTCGTTGACCGGACTGGGCGGCGGCGTTGTGCTGGTGCCGCTGCTGACCCTGTTTTTCAAAGTAGATATTCGTTACGCAATCGGAGCATCCCTGGTCTCCGTGATCGCCACGTCTTCGGGCGCCGCTGCCGCGTATGTAAAAGAGGGGTTCTCGAACATACGGATCGGCATGTTTCTTGAGATTGCCACCACTCTGGGCGCGCTGGGGGGCGCAATCATTGCCGTGTGGGTTTCGACCAGCGCCATCGCGACAATTTTTGGATTGGTGCTTCTGGTTTCGGCAGTTCTTTCCCGAAAACCGCGCTCGCTGGCGGAGCGTAACACTCCGCCGGATCCGCTGGCCACCCGGCTTCGCCTAAACGGTAGTTTTCCTGACCTGGAAGGCGTGAGGACTTACAACGTCCAGCGAGTACCTGCCGGCTTCGGCATCATGTTTGGCGCGGGCGCTTTGTCGGGACTGCTAGGCATCGGCTCCGGTGCGATGAAGGTGCTTGCCATGGACCAGGCCATGAAAATCCCCTTCAAGGTCTCGACCACGACCAGCAATTTCATGATCGGCGTAACGGCCGCCGCCAGCGCGGGCGTGTACCTGAGCCGTGGCTACATCGATCCCGGACTTTCCATGCCGGTCATGCTTGGCGTGCTTGCAGGCTCGCTCGTCGGCACGCGCATTCTGGTCAAAGCTGAAACCAGGTGGCTGCGCCTGGTATTCAGCGTCGTCATCGTTCTTCTAGGAATCGAAATGCTCTACAAGGGACTTGCCGGGAGGCTATGAAGCTATGGTCGAGCAAGTCTGGAGTGACAAAAAAATCGAGAATATCCTCGGAAACCTTCTGCGAGCAGGTGTCGGCCTTTCCGCATTCGTCGTTTTCTGCGGAGGCGTGGTTTACCTCGCGCTCCACGGCCGTTCTCCGGCTGACTACCGCGTATTCCAGGGCGAACCTTCCGATCTTCGCAGCGTTCCGGGGGTTGTACGCGACGCCTGGCAAATGAATGGCCGTGGAATCATTCAACTGGGACTGCTGTTCCTGATCGCCACTCCGGTAGCGCGAGTCATCTTTTCGATTTGGGGATTCGCCGCCGAGCACGATCGCATGTACGTTGTCTTCACCGTGATCGTGCTCGCCATCCTTCTATTCAGCCTGATCGGATCAACACAAATGTGATTCCGGTTTTGCCAGCCGCCATTGAATCGTGGCTGAGAACTGAACATCTAGGAACTGAGAACTAAGAACACGACAATCTAACGCCACCAAACGAAACCCGTGCTCCCTATCGGCTGATATAATCCGCCTGCATCAGGCATCCCAAACGAGATCACCGACCCATGGATTCGATCAGGCCCCTCCTTCCGCTTTCCGCGCTCATGCTCCTGTTCGTAACGGCACCGGCAATCTCTCAAGACTCAATCCTGGGCTTCACGCCCAGCGCCGCTGCGAAACAAACCGCCCTCGAACAAAAGTTCAAGGCCATTCCTTCTCCCAGCGAGGAACGACGCCAGCATCGCATCTTCACCTCAGCTCCGCACCTTGCCGGGTCCGAACGCAATAACGAACTCGCGCGCTACATCGCCGATGAGTGGAAGACGCAAGGGCTGGAAGACGTCGTCCTGCGCCGCTATGACGTGTACAGCACCGCTCCCAAGAGTTCCTTTCTGGAGATGGTTGCGCCAGTCCACTATCGTGCGGCGCTGCAGGAGAAATCATACGACGCGGACCCGGACACGAAAGATCCCAGCGTCGGCGCAGCCTGGATGGGCATGTCAACTTCCGGCGAGATCACGGCGCCGGTTGTTTATGCCCATAGCGGCAACCCCGACGATTACGAACTGCTGCGCAAGAACGGCATCGACGTCAAAGGCAAGATCGTGCTGGTCCGCTACTCCAACCCCTACAGCTATCGCGGCTTCAAAGCGCTCACCGCTCAGCGGGAAGGCGCGGCCGCCATACTCGTCTACAGCGATCCCGCCGAAGACGGTTATAAAAAAGGAAAGGTCTTTCCTGACGGCCCATGGGGCCCGGAAGACCACATTCAGCACGGCGCGATTACTTACGACTTCATGGTGCCGGGAGATCCGCTCACTCCGGGATGGGCCTCAGTGCCCGGAGCGAAACGGATTGCTGTCGATCAGGCCGTGTCGCTGCCGAAGATTATGGCGCTGCCACTATCCTGGCACGACGCCAAGCCTCTGCTCGAAAACCTGGGCGGCCCGGTCGCGCCGGATGATTGGCAGGGCGGACTTCCCTTCCAGTATCACCTCGGTGGCGAGCAAGCCCGCGTGCATCTGAAGATCGCAGTCGATAATTCCATTAAACCTTATTACGTGGTGGAAGGCCGCATCCGCGGCTCGGAATTGCCCGATGAATGGGTCGTCCTCGGCAATCATCGCGACGCATGGGTCTACGGCGGCGTCGATCCCAGCAGCGGCACTGCTTCCATGATGGAGATGACCCGCGCCCTGGGACAACTTGCGAAGCAGGGCATCCGGCCGCGACGGAGCCTGGTGGTGTGCAGTTGGGACGGCGAGGAGATCGGGCTCACTGGTTCGACCGAGTGGGGCGAGCAGTTCGCCGACGAGCTTCGCAAGAAAGCTGTCGCGTATCTCAACGTGGATTCTTCCACTTCAGGACAGGATTTTGACGGCAGCGCTATTGCCTCTCTTGCTCCGATGCTGGTCGAGGCTAGCCATTCATTGCAAGATCCGGCAACCGGAAAGTCTCTTTACGAGGCATGGAAACAATCGCAAACTCGCAGCAGGCAAAAAGCGAAAGAGACCAACCCACTCACCGACTCTAATCTGCCCAACACCCGCATCGGGAGTGGTTCTGATCACACCGTATTCCTCGACTTCGTTGGACTGCCCGTCATGGAACTTGGTTTCGACGGTGACTACGGCGTGTACCACTCGATGTACGACGACTTCTACTGGATGAACCATTTCGGAGATCCAGGCTATCGCTATCACACGCTGATGTCGCAATTGTGGGGAGTGCTGGCGCTTCGTTTGGCGAACGCGAACGTACTTCCCTTCGACTTCGGCCTCTACGGCAACAATATTCGGCAATTTGTTGCCGAGATGTCGAAAGGCAAAGACTTGAGTCAGCTCGATCTCAAGCCGATTGCGGAAGAGATCGACAAATTCGAGTCAGAAGGCAACGATCTCAATCGTGCTGTCGCCGCTGCCTTGGCCTCAGGTGAGCTTGATCCCAAGCTAGCGAACACGCTCAACCATGGACTAATGCAGGTCGAGCAAAACTGGCTCAATCCCGACGGTATCCCCGGCCGGCCATGGTTCAAGCACACTCTATACGGAGCCCGTTTCACATATGCCCATCTTGAACTGCCCGGTCTGACCGAAGCCGTCGAGGCCGGAAATTGGGAGACTGCTCGTCAGCAGGCGACTATTCTTCAACGCGCGCTCTCGAACAATATCAACTTGCTCGAGCAACTGAATTCCAGCCTGAGCGGTGGCAAACCGTCTCTCAACTCTTTGCAAAGCAACCTGGAAAACATTCGCAAAGCATTTCCCGGCGAGATGTCGATCTACATGAAGAATCTCGCTTCGGGCGAGGAGATCGCGCTCGACTCGGACACGGTCTATGAGACCTTCAGCGTGATCAAGCTGGCGATTGCAGCGGAACTCATGCACCAGGTGCAATCCGGAAAATCGTCGCTCTCAGACCGCGTTCCGCTGAGCGCTGGCAACGAAAGGCTTCCCTCGGGCGTCCTCTACGCCTTGGACCCCGGACTGACTCCGACGCTTCGAGACCTGCTGACCCTGATGATTATCATCAGCGACAACGAGGCTACCGACGCCTTAGGTGACAAGGTTGGCCGCGCCAATGTAACTGCCTACATGCATAGCCTGGGCCTGGAGAAAACCTCAATTCAGTTTTCCGATCTCGATTGGGACCGGACATGGCTCGGCACACTCGACCCCTCGTATCGCCATGCTACGGGCGATCAAACCGTAAACTTTCCTTTCGATAAATACAGCGACGCCCAGGTTTCGCAGGCCTTCGGACACACCATCTACGATGCCGGAATTTATTTTGGACACAGCACCACCCGCGACATCGGCCACCTTCTGGAAATGATGGCCTCAGGGAAGCTGGTCTCAAAAGAAGCCAGTGATCTGATCCTTGGCATCATGGAAAAGCAGCAGGTCAATGACCGGTTTCCGAAATATTTGAAAAACGTCCGCATCGCCCACAAAACCGGAGACGGCCAGCCCTTCATCGCCAATGACGCTGCTGTGATCTGGGTAAACCGCCAGCCGATCGTTCTCGTGGTCTTCACCGGACATCACAAGGGAGAGACTGCTCCACTGCACGATTCGATTGCGCGAGTCGCGGCACTGGTTGTCAGTCACTACGGAGGCGCAGTTTCTCCCGACTTCAAACCGTAACAACCGAAACTGGAGGCTGGCATGGTCCGGTGGTTCATTCTGATGTTGTCGCTGTTGCAGGCTGTCTCGGCTTTGTCGCCAGCACAAACCATCGCTCCTGACACCCCCGAGCCTGGTTCCGTGGAAGCCATCGCGGCGGCAACGGGCGACAAGCGCTTTCTCTCGCCCTGGGTTTCCTATTTGCCTCAATCGGCGACTGTGCCGTCGCCGATGCACTCCTGGGGAAGAATCACGGGTGCGCCGGGAGAGTTTGTTGACTCAGCCAAAGCCTACGCTTACTGCCGCGCTCTCGCGGCCGCTTCCCCGCGAGTACGCGTTTTCACCATCGGACACAGCGAAGAAGGACGCGAAATTGTGCTGATCGCGATCGCAGACGAGGCCGGCATTCGCGACCTCGACCGCCTGAAGAGTACGACTGCGGCTCTCGCCGATCCACGCCGCACCGATCCGGCAGCCGCCGAACACCTTATTCAGACCGCCCGCCCGATTTATTACTTCAATGCGGCCTTGCACTCCGACGAAACCGGCTCGACCGAAGCCATGCTGGAGATGGCTTACCGCCTCGCGGTTTCTGAACAGCCGATGATCCAGCGCATCCGTCAAAACCTCGTGGTTCTGATCAACCCGGTCTCCAATCCCGACGGACGCGACAAGATGGTTGAGTGGTTCTACCGTTACCTCAAGGGAAAGACCGATCGTGACACCCTGCCCCGCCAGTCGCCGCCCTACTGGTCGAAGTACGCTTTTGTCGACATTAACCGCGACACTCACCAGCAGACTCACGAGACCACCAAGGCCGTCCACCGCATGTTTCACGAGTGGCATCCCACGGTCGTGCACGACCTGCATGAAGGCTCGCCCTTTCTGATGACGTGGAACGGCACCGGCCCCTACAACCCGAACATCGATCCCATCACTTACACGGAATTTCTCGAGTTAAGCTTCCACGAAGTGCAAGCCATGACGGCGATGGGCATGCCCGGCGTCGCGACCTGGGATTTCGGTGAGGCCTTCGCCCACCTTTATCTTGATTCGGTCGCCATGAATCACAACAGCATCGGCCGCGGATACGAAACCTGGGGCAACGGCACCGCTGAGACTTTGCGGCGTACGGTTCCGCCGCAGGATTCCGTCATGCAGTGGTATCGTCCTCTGCCGCCTCCCGCGGGTGAGGTAATGTGGTCGGCCCGAGATAATCTCAATTATCAGGAGACCGCCGCGCTCTCCGTGCTGGACTACAGCGCCGGCAACGCGAAATCCATGCTGCGCAATTTCTACAAGAAGGGCTGGGATTCCTGGCAGAAAGGTTTGAACGAACCTCCGTACGCGTTCGTGATTCCAGACGGCCAGGGAGATCGCACTCGAGTCGCGCAGATGGTGGGCCGCCTCATCGGTCAGCACATCGAGGTAGGACGCGCACAACAAGATTTAAAGCTGAAGGATGGCACCTATCCCGCTGGAACCTACGTTGTGCGCCTCGATCAGCCTTATCGCAATTACGCTGTGGACCTTCTTACCGCGCAGAATTATCCCAAAGACGGTGGCGAACCCTACGATGACGTCTCCTGGGAATTGCCCGCGCACTACCATCTACAGGCGATTCCAACCACGGACGCAACGGTCCGCTCCGCCGCACTCACCGTGCTCACCGAGCAGCCAAATCCTACAGGAGAAGTAACCGGCGCTGGCCCCGTCTTCTTATTGAAAGACACAGGTCAGGAGGAATTGCTCGCTGCTCGTTATCGGCTGGCCGGCTTCAACATCGAAATCGCTGACCACGCCTTCAGTGCGGGCGGAGCCAACTTCCCGGCTGGGTCGTGGATCCTGCCGGCACAGAATGGCCTGACTGACACAGTTCGAAGCACTGCCACCGAACTGGGACTCGACTTCGCGAGCACGGCCACCGTGCCTGACGTTCCCCGGCATGCTGAAAAAGCGCCACGCATAGGAGTGTGGGTGCCATGGGCTGACACTGACACAATCGGATGGCTGCGATACTCGCTTGATCAACGCAAGGTTCCTTACATCTACCTTCGCGATGAAGATATCCGCAGCGGTGCCTTGCGCGATCACGTGGACGTTCTGCTCTATGGCCATGTAGATCTCGAACTTGCCGAACAGATTCAGGGTTTACCAAAGGCCTGGGGGCCGATGCCCTTCAAGAAGACCCCAAAGACGCCAAGCTTCGGTACGCCCGCAGAATCGGACGACATTACCGGCGGTATTGGCTGGGAAGGCCTTGCTCAGATTCAACACTTTGTCGAGGATGGCGGATTGCTCGTGACCCTGGGCAGTGGATCCATGCTTCCCCTGGAGGGCGGCATGGTGCGGGGCGTGAGGCGGTCTTCTGGCGGCGTGCCCCGCAGCACGCAGGGCGGCGGCGCCGATGCCGCCGCAGCCGCACAGCAGGCGGCGACCAGAACTCCGGGAGCGCATGTGCGCGTGACTTTCGACCAGCCCGAACATCCGCTGGCCTACGGATACTCGGCCGAGACTTACGTGTTTCGCCAGAATTTTCCGCTCTACGATGTGCCACGGCGCTGGCTGCGCATGGCGTACTGCACCACTTGTCTCGATGGTCCCGAAGACCGCCGCCACATCGTCATGGAATGGGGCGACAAAACCGGAGCGCCTTTTGTGGTCAGTGGCCAGGCTTGGGGTGAAGCCCGCTTGATTGGACGTCCGGCGATCCTCGATATGCCGGCTGGTCGAGGCCATATTGTGACCTTCAATTTCAATCCAGTTCACCGCGATTTAAATCGCGGCGACCAGCGCATGCTCTGGAACGCCATAATTAACTGGCAGGCTATCCTGGCAGGTAATCCTTAGCCCAACGCTACTCAAATTGAGCGACTGTCAGAGGAGGGGCTTCTGCTTCTATCTGGCTGGCAAGTTGGCAAGCGAGATCCAGAACAGCCCCAAAATCTGCGGCTGCAGCATATCTGAATGTCAATCCATGCTTCATATGTTCTTCGCTGTATGACCTGCTCCTTCGTAGAGAGTTAGACACCTGTCATGGACTTCGGGTACAAAGCCAAATCGCCGCGCGTCTGGTCGAAATTAGTCTCGCGAAGTCTCTTCTCGTCAGCAATCGTGCGGGAAGACGGCTAAACGAGTTTCGTAACCCCCTCGCTCGCGCCCACATTCGTATCCTCTATGACGTTTTAGGTTTCAGTTCGCCTACCACGAACCAGTACGCCAGCAATCCCACCAGAAGAATGATCGCGCCCACCTCGAAACCGGGAACATAAGAGCCGCTGCGCTTTATCAGCAATCCGACCGCGAGTGGCGCTACGATTCCGGCGAGATTGCCGGCAAAGTTTTCGGCTCCGGTCCATATTCCTACCTTTTCGAACGGTGCGCAGCACTGAAGAATTACCAGCAGATTGCCGGTGGCAAGGCCGACTAACGAAGCTACGATTAAGAGACAAATGGCAGTCCCGGTATGCGACGCTCGCATCGCTGCAATGAGGAAAAGGCCCATAAAAAAGGCCACCGTCACAATTCCTTTGCGGGTCCGGGTTTCGTCCCAGCCGCGGCGGACCAAAGCGTCGGCGACCCATCCGCCAATCGGCTCCGAGATCCCGAAGACAAAGAACACCAGCGAGGCATAAAAACCTGCTTGCACGATGCTGAGATGCCGAACTGTCACGAGATAGTCCGGCAGCCACGTGACCAGCAGATACCAGTAATAATCAAAGCAAAAGAATCCCAGGCAGATGCCCAGCAGATCCCGGTTCAGTAGCGCGTTCCAGCGGAACGCCGAAGACGCACTAAACGCGGCAGGAAGCGGCGACTCTTTCACGGAATGGATCCGGCGCGGAGCTAACCACAACCATGGGACGATCCAGATCAGGCCGGCAAATCCCAAGAGTAGAAACGTGTGCCGCCAGCCGTGGCGGGTGAGAAGCCAGGGAACCAGAATGCCCTCAAGGATTAACCCGGTTCGCGTGCCAAAGTCGAAGAGCCCCGACGGCAGCCCGCGCTCTTTTCCGGAAAACAGCAAAGTAATAATCTTTACGCCGCCCGGAAGGTAGATGGATTCTCCAATGCCAAGAAGAATGCGAAATGTGATCAGAACTTCGAGGCTTCCTGCCAGGCCAGTGAGTCCCTGGGCCAATGACCAAAGAGCAAAAGCTCCGGCATAAAGCCAGCGCAAGTTGAAGCGATCGGCGCACCAGCCGATGGGAACCTGCATCAGCGCATACGACCAGAAGAAAGAGGACAGCAACAGGCCCTTAGTTTCCGGAGTGAGATGGAAATCCCTGGAAATCAGCGGCAGGGCAAACGATATGGCGGCGCGATCGAGGTAATTGATTAAGGACGCAGCGAAGAGCAGAGCAACGACAGTCCAGCGGCGCGAGTTCGCAACGGTCGTCTGATCCATTCCAGAGCCCCTCGTTGTCGGGCGGCGCACATATTTGCCGACCGCACAGGATAGCCTACTCTGCGCCGTCCGTCAGTTCGTGTGCGGTTATGTGGTTTTGCCTGCGTGGTTGTGTGGTCGCAGGCGGCCCGCCCGCGAAGGTTTCGCAGGTCGCCTCCTTGCCGGCTATCGTGAGTGCCTCCGGCTTTCGCCGGCGAGGGCAAGATGCCCTCGGGACAGCCGGCGAGACGCCGGCGCTACAGGGATTCGAGCCACCAAGTAAAGCCGGTCACCTTCACGCTAGAACGTAAACTTCAGCGCAAACTGGATCAGCCTCGGAGCTTGTGCCTCCAGGATCTGATTGAAGGTTTGCGAGTTTATGTCGCTGTCCGGGTTCCGGAAATTGGTATGGTTGAGGATGTTGAAAAACTCCGCCCGGAATTGAAGTTCCTTCGACTCCGTGACGCGAATGTTCTTGAACAATGAGAAATCCCAATTCGCGTACCCCGGTCCCTGAGCGATATTGCGGCCTGCCGAGCCGAACTGCTGCACTGGAGAATTGGGGTCCTGCGTGATTCGCTGGAAGGCGTTTGGGTTGAGCCAATTGTCTGTGGTCTTCGGACCGGCGTTGGGATCCTGTCCGGCGACTACGTTCGGCCGGTTGGAAAAAAATCCGCTGATCTCCGGTGCCGAGCCCTGCACCGAAAAATCATTTCCGTCGAACACAGTAAATGGAGTGCCCGTCATGGCCGTGACGATTCCGTTGACCTGCCAGTTGCCAAGAAGCTGTTGATACCATCCCTTGGGCTGTCGCCACCACGGCAGGGCCCACTGATAACTCAACACGAACCGCTGCCGCGCATCGAACAAGGAACGACCACGTTCCGCGGCAACGTCGAATGGATTCTGTGCCAGATCATTCTCACCGGCCAGAGGTTTCGAAGCCGATCCCGTCAGGTTGAACGTGGAAGAATCGTCAATGGATTTGGCCCAGGTGTAAGCAGCAAGAAACGAAATACCGTGGCTGAAACGCTTCTTCAGGCTGGCTTCGAGAGCGTTATACGAAGAATTGGCGATACCGCTGATCAGGCCCGTGGAAGAGTAGTCGCAGACTGTGGTCGGATCGAGCGTGCACCCGGAATATTTTCGCCGCCGGTCCGCATTGCTCGAGGTGGATATGGGTTGGGGCGGATTGCTGCTCGTATCGAAACCCGGAATGTAGATCGCCGGGTTGGCTTCAATCATCCGCGGCAGTTTAGTTCCCTTGGTTCCCACGTAGCCAATCTCGAAGAGCAAGTCTGACCCGAAGGACCTCTGGATATTCAGGTCCCAGTCCTGCGAGTACGGCAGGGGCAGATTCGCCGCCAGGGTCAGGTTCGTGAGTGGCGTCGAAAACTCGCCGCTGATGGGAGGATTTCCGTTGAACGGATCGGCAAAATTCGGCGTGGAAACTTGCGGAGTCTGGAGATAGGGAGGAGCGCTGATCGGCGACTGCAGCGGGCCGCCCTGCCCGGTGTAGTACGGCTCGTAGAAAATTCCGTACGCCGATGTCACCAACCACTTCGCGCTTCCAGTCGGATCCCATGCCAGGCCAACTCGAGGCGCAAATGCCTTCTTGAAGGTCGGAATCAGTCCATCCGGTACACCTTTGTCTCCGGGATACAACAATCCAGGAGGAGCGTCCGGCATCACTGTCGACTGACGGCCTGGAATCCAGAGAGTCTGACGGTTCTTGATTTCCGTATAGGGGAACGGCAAGTCGTAGCGCACTCCAAGATTAAAAGTCAGGCGCGACGTGGCCTTGAACGTGTCCTGTACATAAGCGTCGACCGCATTTCCCCTAATGCCGCGCTCGAAATCACCCAACCCTTGCAGAAAGACGACGGGCTGACCAAACAGGAAGCTGGCGAATGCGTCAGGCACAACAGGAAAGCCGGCAAACACAAAGAAACCATTGGTGGCGATGCCCTGGAGCGCGTTGACCTGTAGGCGCTGATATCCGCCTCCGAATTTGAGTTCGTGACGGCCATGCACCCAGCTCAACGCTCCCGAGTAATCGAAAGCGTTCTCATAGGTATCGCGGGGCCCAGTAATCGGATTGCCAATGGTGGTATAGCCGGCAATTTGGATGGAGGGCGGACCCACGGCAATGTCGAGGCTGGGCTGATACTCGAATCCGAGCTGGGCCGGTGTGGTGGGATTAATGTGTTGACCAAATAGGAATTTATTCCTCAGGTAAGAGAAGCGGAAGACCCCGATCATGCTGGTAGAAAAAGTGTGCGTCTCCTGCACCACGAAGTTTTGTGCTCTCTGGTCCTGGCCCACCGGAAACCCGGGCACACTCGCTCCGGACGTAGGGATCGGATTGAACTGTGTTCCATCAATGATCGAGTAACGGAAGTTCAGAATGTCAGACGGCGAAAGGTAGTGATCCACCTTCACGCCTCCCTGGTTCGAATCCTGTCGCACCACCTGGGTTGTGGTAAACACATTGCTTCCACTATTGGGGAACGGGATGTACTGCAAGAGATTTTGTGTTATGGGATTCGTTTGTGTAGCCACGGGATACTGATTGTTGGGATAGGGCTGGTTCAGAAACACATTGAAAAGCTGATGATTCTGGTTGTTGCAAAAGCCCCCTGAAAATCCCTCCGGGCAAAGCGCCGAGAAGTCACCATTCCGTTCCGCCACGGATGGTACGGTTGACGAAGTCGTTTGCCCCTGGCGATTCCGGAAACCCTCGAAATACGTGAAGAAGAAAGTTTTGTCCTTGCGGACGGGTCCACCGAAAGTCCCGCCAAACTGGTTCTGTTTCAAGGGCTCCGTTTTTGCGGCGAAGTAATTCGTGGCGTCAAAGACATCGTTGCGCAAAAACTCCCAAAGCGCCCCGTGGAACCGGTTCGTGCCGGAACGGGTGATGATATTGGTGGTCGAACCCAGACTCTGTCCAAACTCGGCGCTGGCGTTGTGGGTCAGTATCCTGAACTCCGTGATGGCATCCACCGGCGGTTTGAGAACGAAGCCGCCATCCACGCCATTGAAGTTATTGGCTCCATCGATCAGAAAATTATTGGACTCGGGCCGCTGGCCGTTCACGGAGTAGGATTGCCCTTCGCGCAACGATCCCCCCGCTTCGGCCAGACCGGGAGTGAGGGGCACAACCCCGGGCTGCAGCAGTCCCAACTGGGCAAAGTTGCGGCCATTCAATGGAAGGTCAAGCACTTCGCGCTCCGAAACCGTCTTGCCCAGACTGGTCACTCCGCTTTCAATAAGCTGAGCGTCCGCGTGTACCTGGACTTGCTCGGTCTCTGCGCCTACCGCAAGGCGAACGGGAACGTTCGCAGTTTCATTTACGTCGAGAATAATTCCCTGCTGAATGTATTTCTGGAAGCCCCGGGCCTCGACCTGGACCTCGTAGTGGCCGACCGGCAGTTCCAACACTAAGTAAGCTCCAGCGCGGTCCGTGACCGCGGTCCGCGCCAGGCCAGTTTCAGTTTGCCGGGCTGACACGGTAGCGCCCGACACCACGGCTCCGCTTGGATCCACAACCGTTCCACGAATGCTTCCGGTGATTTGTTGCGCCTCAACGCTCATACCTGCAATGACGGTAGCCAGCAGACATACTAAGCTTCTGAAACGAACCATGAATTTCCCTTCCCCTTGGACAAACGCTCTCGAACGCCGGACCGGGCGCGTCGCCGGGTATGCGCAAAACGACGAACCTGTTCACAGACAGAGTGCCGCGATTATAGGGATTCACTCAGGCGGGTCAATAATGCGAAAGTAGTAGTCGCGCTCTGATAACGCAGGATGACTGAGTGCCAGACATTCGGTTAAGGCAAAAACGTTGAGTGCAGCGATGAAGAGCCTCAGTGCCGGATGCTCAACTTATCGATGGGAAGAATGTCCCAGGCGTTCCAGAATGCAGCCATTTCCTCCGGCCTGCCCAGGGAGACCCGGATATATGTATCCAGCGTGAGCGACACCGGAGCGATCAGGATATTATTCTGGCGAAAATGATGAATCAGCATATTTGCGGGGTTGTATGTATTCATCATGACGAAATTGGCATGTGAATCCACTGGTTTCAGCGACCGCGTCGTCGCCCGGTTGCGAAACGCCTGACGCGAATCGGCGTTCCGTTTAACCGACTCAGCTAATCCTGACGAATCGTCGAGTGCGGCGATCGCCGCGCGCGCTGCGACAATGTTTACGCTCTGCTGTGTGACCAACGTGCGCATCCGTTTCGCGGCCTCAACAGAACCAATCCCATATCCCACCCGGAGTCCAGCCAAACCGTAAGCGTGCGAAAACGTGCGGCTCACGATCACACGCTCATCGTTTAACGGAAGATCGAGAAATGACGCGTGCGCCGGAGATTTGACGACGTAATCCTGGTACGCTTCGTCAATCAACACATGACAGGACGCGGGCAGCCGGGAGATGAAGGTTTCCAGATCATTTCTGGGAGTCAGGGTCGCGGTCGGATTGTTCGGATTGCAAATATAAACCAGGCCCGCTCCCGCGGAGTGAGCCAGCATGGCATCGAGATCATGCTGGAACCGACTATTCAGGGGATCGGAAATTACGTCCGCCCCGGTCGAGCGAGCATAGGATTCTATCGCTGAATAAGTCGGCAACGCTTGGACCAATGGCTTGTTCTTGGCAAGAAATGCGCTACTCGCAACTCGCAGAATTTCCGTCGACCCCGCGCCAAGAACTACCTGCTCCTCCTTGACATGATGCAGTTTGGCGATCCGCGTCACCAACTCTTCAAGATAACGATCAGGATAGCGGTTCGATTCGGACGCAGCGCGCCGAATCGCTTCCAGAACTTTCTCCGACGGACCGTAGGCGTTCTCATTATTGTCGAGCAGGATGGGGGCGGAGCTTTCTCCGCCCGAACGCCCAGTTTCCAAAGCCGACGCTGTGGGATATTCCGCCGCGATGCCGGCGGCGGCGCCGATACCGAGAATTTGCAGGAAGGCGCGGCGGGAAGAAGAATTCATGAGATAGATCTGCCCGTCATCGCTGGGCCTGATCTTGCTGCCTGATCAGGGTATCCACCAGATCTCCCAATTGCTGCGCGGTGAAAGCATTGCCTTCAATGTTGGCCGCAAGTTTGGCCCGGCGATCGATGACCGCAGTGTGAAAAGAATGCACCAGCAGCGCTTCATCGGGATAAAAATCCATATCGAACTTGCGCGCTACCTGTTGAATCTCGGGCAAAGGGCCGGTAAGGAAATGCCAACCCTCTGAGTCCGCTTTCCAGATGTGAGCGTAGCCGGTCAGAGTTTCAGGTCCGTCGTTTGCCGGATCGATAACGATGCTCAGCAGGACAAGGTCTGTCCCCATTTGCTTCTTGAAGCGCTTCTGCAACTGCCCGAAATTGTTGGAGAGGCGAAAACAGTAATTCGGAAACGGGCAACGCGAATATATAAAGGTGACCGCCACCACTTTGCCGGAAAATTGTGAGAGCGTTACACGCTCGCGATTCTGGTCCACCAAAGTAAAATCCGGTACAGATTGACCAATGGCCACCGCTCCACCGGGAGACGTGGGCGCCACCATCTTTTCCAGCAATTTCAGCCGGCGCGCCTGCGAAGGGTCAAGTTCAAGATTGTCATAGGGTCGAACGTGAACGTTGTCCGCGTAGGAGGAATCCTTGTTGACGAACCAGGTGAATTCAACTGTCGCACCCGGTTGCAGATTATCCAGCGCCCTGGCATCGCGCACCGGAAATGGCATGGTCATCGCTTCCATGTAGCCGGGAATACTCTCGCAGGAAACGATCATCGTCTTAGTGGAGCGATCGACCTTCAATACCATCCCGGTCACAGCGTGCTGCTCCACTGCCCAGCCATGAACCGCGGCCAGCAACAAAAGCAAGGTCAATGAGATACAACGCTTCACAATTTTATTTTACGTTTCCCGCGGGAACGATGGAACCCCACTTAGGTGCCAGCCCAGGAGCCCGATTCGCCTGTCCGGGACTGAACGGACGCCGCTCCAGTTTCGTGTAGTCTTTGGCGAATTCCTTGATCTCCAGAAACTGGTTTTTATCCACCTGCGAAAAATTCTGCCGGGTGTTGCTGGTCGGCCACCAGATCTCCAGGTCCACAATTCGCGCCGCTTTGCCCAGCCCGATGTGTTGTGCCAGAGGCGAAGCGCCAAACGATCCTCCGCTTCCCACAGTGCGATAAATCGCACGCTGGCTTTTTCCGTTCTCCACGGTGATTTTGATGCGCGCGCCAATCGCCGCCCGGTTGCTCTTCACCCCCACCAGATGCAGGTTGATCCAATCATTCCTGCTGCCGGGGTTCCTGAAGAGTCGGAAAGCATGCGAATCTCCGGGCGTGGCGCCGCCGACTTGCACCAGAAGATCCTCGTTCCCGGAGTTGAACACATCGGCAAACGAAACTCCGTGCGTCTTGTGCAGTTCTCCAGTGCCCGAGGACGAGGTGACATCCCCAAAAAACTTTCCGTCGTGGTTGCGCAGGAGCACGTTGGGAACTAGCGATGCATAAGAGGGATTTCCGGTGCCGAGATAAATATCCAGATATCCATCGTTATCAATGTCGCCGAAATTCGCCCCCATGGACATGAAAACCTTATCTAGATGGACTTCCCTGGTCACGTCGTGGAATGTGCCGTCCTTCATATTTTTGAACAGCTTCATGCTTTCGGCATTGGGTGGCATCCCAAGGTAGGTTCGCATGGTTTCGTCGACGGAAACGTAATAACTGGTCACAAACAGGTCCGGCCATCCGTCATTGTCATAGTCGAAGAACCAGGCGGTGTAGCTTTGATACGGCTTCTGCACACCCGCCTCTGACGCCAGGTCGGTAAACGACCGGTCATGATTGTTGTGAAACAGATACTTGTTTCCGTTCGCGTTGGAAACGTATAGATCGGGATATCCGTCATTGTCATAGTCGGCGGCAACCACCGACTTCGTAAAACCAGCTCGCTTGATGCCGGCGGCGGCGGCGATATCCTCGAAAGTGCCATCGCCTTTATTTCTGAAGAGCTGCATTGCGCCGTTCTCATTTCCGATGATCAGGTCAAGAAATCCATCGTTGTCGATGTCGGCCCATACCGCGGCTTGCGTGCTGGTCGCAGGCTCAGCCAGACCGCTGGCAGCGGTCACGTCCGTAAACGTGCCGTCACAATTATTTTTCAGTAGTGACTTTCGCTGGGCAAACTCCCAAGCTCCGCGCAGCACCAGAATATCCAGACACCCGTCATTGTTGTAGTCGGTCTGAATCATGTCATAACCGCCCAATTCGCCTGACAGGCCGGCGGCGGCGGTGCGATCGGAAAACGTTCCGTCGCCATTATTGTGGAAGAAATGCATGGCGCCGCATTGGTCGTAATCGGATAAAACCACGTCCAGCAGTCCGTCATTGTCAAAATCGTCCACGATGATGCCGCCGGATTCGCCAAATGTTTTGATCCCGCTGGCTTCGGCCACATCCACAAAACGCCCTATGTTTTCCTGTGAAGCAAACACCGAAGGTGGGATCAGATATTTCGCCGGTACTTCAGCGGGATATCCACCCAGCGTCAGGTAGGTCAGATTGAGCAGCCATCGAACATCCAGCGCGTCCGGTTTTCGCTCCAGATATTTGGTCAAGTAATCGATCGCTTTCTTCGAGTCGGCCGTCCTGGAATAGCGCAGGCTGGATCGTGGCGGAAAAATGCAGCGGTCATCCGGATGCCGGTACACCCCGTTCTCCATTTCGGATTTGTGGAGATAGGCGATTCCCAGCACTTCTTCCAGTTCCGGCATGGCTCCAGGTAACTGATTGCCCGCGATCTGATATGCGGACTCCCATTGCGCGATCGCTTTGTCCATAGTGCCCTGGTAGGAATAAAGATTCGCCAATCCATAGATGGTTTCGATCTGGTCGAGCGGACTGGCGCGATCCTGGCCTCCGGCATTCGAGGGCTGCAAATTGGTTTCCAACTGGTCGATCATGGTGGAGACCGATTTTCTGCGGATCGAACACAGACCGATCAAATCCTGGCTCCAACCTTCCGTCTTGGGCAAACTTCGAAATGCCAGGTCGGCTTCGCTCTTCCCTCCTACGTTCGGTACGTAGCGGACGGTCCCAGTGGCGGTCAGGGGCTGAATCCGGGCGGCATCGGCCGACCTCTCTCCTGCCGATTCGCTGGCCGATAAGACCTTAAGGATGGCGAATCCCGTCGGAACTTTTATCACGCCAGTCATCTCACCGGGAGCAATTCCCTTCAGACCCTCCCGCAGTTCCGGCCGTAGCGTCGCCGGGTCCATTCGGCCCATGTAGCCGCCGTCCTCGGCAGTTGCATCAACAGATTTTTCTTTTGCGAGGGCAGCGAAATCCTCGCCATTTTTGAGACGGCTCAGGATCTGCTGTGCCTGCTCCGCTGAGTTGGCTACGATGATTCGTAACGCGGTATGCGCCGGGGGCGTATTTTGGGCAGAGAGAATCAGGCAGGAAAAGACGATCCCGAGAACTAACCGCGAAAAACTTCCTGGATGCCGAACGAAGTGCCGACGCAAATCCTTTTCTACCTGCGTTCGCATAGGCCTTATCTACCGCAGCTTCGGGACTTCATGATTCAGTATCCTATCGCAAAGTTCGCAAAGTCTATCGAGAAGGAACTCGGGCTATGCCTCAGTTTCGAAAAACCTTTACTGAGGTCGTCATCCTGAACGACTTCAGTATGAGGGATCCGGCGTGTACCGCTTCATTTAGCGTAGACATCCGGACTTCGGACCGTTACTTGCGGAACGGAGGTTCAGGAGCCACACCCGACTCCTCCGCGGCCAACTGGGAGATCGCTGACCAATCCAGCGACTCGCCGCCGCGGGCGATCAAGGTCAATAAACGGTTTTGCAGCAGACTGGCAAGAGGCATCGGCGCGCGAAGGGCTTCCGATGCAGCGAGCACCAGCCGAATGTCTTTGTGCGCCAACGGAGCCGCGAAGCCTGCGGGCTCAAATTTCTTGGCTGCGATCAGCCCGCCGTAGGTTTTGTAAACCGGCGCGGTGAAGAGCGTCGAGGTCAGGATGTCCAGATACTGATGTTGATCGATGCCCCCTTTGGCCACGAGGGCCATTGCCTCGCTAAGCGCCTCAATCACGGACGCGATCAGAAAGTTGCCGCTCAGCTTGACCAGATTCGCGGCCTGCGGTTTGTCGCCTGTCCGAAATGTTCTTTGTCCGATCGCCTCAAAAACAGGAGCGCACGCGTCGAGCGCGTCCGGGGCGCCGCCAGCGACAACGAATAGTTTGGCAGCGGCCGCCGCCTCCGGCCTTCCGAAGACTGGGGCGGCCACAAAGCGCTGACCAGCCTGGGCGTGGGCCGCGGTGAGCTTTTCCGACAACCCAATGCTGATTGTGCCGGCGGAGATGTGGATCGCGTTCCTGCCCAGGCCGGCGATCACGCCGTTGTCTCCGAACACGATCCCCTCGACCGCAGCGTCGTCGGCCAGCATCGTAATGACTGCGTCACCGTGGCAGGCATCTGCGATTCGAGTGGCGGCGTGCGCGCCCTGTTCCACCAACGCATTCAACTTGCCGGAAGTGCGATTGTAGACAGTAAGGTCATGGCCGGCTTTCAACAGATTGGACGCCATTCCAGATCCCATGTTCCCCAGCCCGATCAGCCCCAGCTTCATGTCGTCACCTCGAGGTCGTCACCTCGCCTCTTGCCAATATCTAATATTTCACAGGACTGCGGACCTTGGCTTCTACCACGATCTGCGTAGGGGCGGACGCCTCGTCCGCCTAGCGAAGCAACAGCTCCGCTAGTTTTTATTACAGGAAGGTGTTGAGCGCATGAAACCGGGCGAACCGAGAAAGTCCCTGCGCGGGGGTTGGATTGGCCATGCGGGACTCATTCTATTCAACATCCCCGGAGCGGATTGCTCCGGGGACCGAATCGCACACCTATGTCGCACTAACACGGGGGGAGGGCCGTAGTTGCGGTGCGTCCGACTTCGCAGCGCAAAACCAGCGCCGGAAGCGTTGATTGAAAGCTTTCAATGCAACGACAAACGAAGATTATTCCGGTAGGTGAGCCTTGTCAACGTCAAAGCGTTCATTCAGGACATGGCTTTTCGGCGGATCGCAATTAGAAATCTCGACTTACCTGCGAGATCCAGGCCGCGTCTTTTTTCCGGTTTTACGCGCTGTCTTTCCCGGTCCGAGTTCGGGCGGCGGAGCTACAGACTCACGAATCTTCAGCTCTGTTTCCAGCACAATATGTCTGGGGCTTTGAACATCGCCAGACACGCGGTCGAGCAACAGCCGCGCCGCCGTCGCACCCATTTGATATCCGGGCTGGTGTACGGAAGATAACGACGGGTTCGTCAGTTCGGCGAATTCCTGGTTGTCGAAACCGAAAACGGAAATGTCCTGAGGACAATTCAGCCCGGCCTCGCGGATGGCCATCAGCACGCCCAGGGCGATCATGTCATTTGCGGCAAAGATCGCCGTCGGCCGCGGGAGCATGCGCAAGAGAATACCAGCCTTGGCGTACCCTCCCTGGCGATCAAAGCTGGCCTCCACCGAATACTCGGGCGCTATCTTCAACCTGGCATCGAGAACTGCACGATTGAATCCAGCCAGCCGCTGCTGCGCATTCGTAAGGTGCAAGGGTCCGGCGATCGTCGCCAGACGACGATGACCCAACTGAATCAGATATTTTGTCGCGCGATAGGAACCATCCTCGTTCGCCACCGTAACCGTGTCACCGTTCCAATCGCGTGGCGAGCGATCGATGCACACCACAGCCGTGCCTGCCTTCTGGTACGACTCGGCGTGCGTGGTCAGGTCGCTGAAATTTGAAGGGATGACGATCAGTCCGGCTGGAAGATAGGTCTGCAGTTCACGCAG
Organism: Terriglobia bacterium; assembly: GCA_963795245.1. GTDB lineage: Bacteria > Acidobacteriota > Terriglobia > Terriglobales > Acidobacteriaceae > JAIQFF01. The sequence continues at coordinate 1,751,912 of CAWCHA010000005.1, forward strand.
GTGAACTAATTCCTTAGAGTGATCATTGTCCGTATTGCAGAGCACCAGGCGATAGCCGTGGGAAAATGCGACATCTTCAGCGCCGCGCACTACGGCCGGGAAAAAGGGATTGGTGACATCGGGAATGATCATCCCGATCATGTTGGTTTTTACCCGTCGAAGTCCGCGCGCCAACTGGCTGGGCTGGTAACCGAGCGCTGCTACCGCCTCCAGCACCCGGTTCCGCAATTGATCCCGAACCTTGGCTGAGTCATTAAGAACGTGGGAGACGGTGCCCAGAGAGACCCCAGCCCGGGCAGCGATCTCCTTCATGTTTGACACGACTGCTATTACCTCAGTGACACCGATATCATGACCGTAATTCCTTGGCGATGGGGATTGTAACACTCAGATGAAAGCTTTCACTTTCGTGACATTCTGGAGACAAACAGGGGAGGCCGCTTCTACACGGCTTTCTACATTGACCCAAAGAGCAAATGGTTATCATCTTTATGCCCGGCGGATCCACAAAGACCTGCACCTCGACCGAGAGGTCAAAGTGCTGTCGTATCAGGCCATCATCGACTGATTTTTGGTGGGGCGGAAACCTGCTGCAACAGAGCTGGAGATGGTTTTCGGCCCGAGCTAACCGGTGGCGATGCAACCGATGAAGAAACGACGGGTGACACACCGACCGGAGGCGCAGCCTGCTGCGCCATCTTGTCTTTTTCAGGGGACTGCCCCACGACTACCAGGTCGACTCTTCGATTGTCCGCCCGCCCCTGCACAGTAGAGTTCTTTGACACGGGACGATATTCCGAATAGCCGGCGGCCGAGACCAGTGAGGGGTCGAAACCGTGGCGCTCTACCAACAACGCGACCACCGTCACAGCGCGTGCAGTGGAGAGTTCCCAATTCGATTTGAAGCGCGAGTTGTGGACAGGCACATTATCGGTATGGCCTTCCACCCTGATCTCAAAACCTCGGCCTCCCAGGATGGTCGCAATCCGGGTCAAAGCATTGTGGCCGTTTTCCAGCAGATCAGCTTCGCCGCTGTTAAAGAACCCGACTTCACGCATGCTGACCACCAGGCCTTCGGGCGTGACCCGCATTTTCACTTCGTGCTGGCGGATTTCATCTCCCAATGCGTTCTCGAGCTGGCGCCTTAATTCATCCACGTCAACGCCGAAGCCAGGAGCGCCGTGGTCAGTCGTTCCAGTACCCGCAACCTTGACCAGATGGAGTGGCGCATTCGTCAGTTCAGGACTGGTGATGCCGGGACTTCCCGGTATGCCGACATCTTTGACCGCCGAACCGGTGAATACGCCCAACTCCTGGAAAGCCCCCTTGATGGAGGCCGAGACCTGCGCTGCCTTTTTTTTATCGGCTTGTGACGAGGCATAAAGGACGACGAAAAACGCAAACAAAAGCGTGATGAAGTCGGCGTAAGAAACCAGCCACCGTTCATGATTGGCATGAGCCTTGTGTCTCTTTTTCCGACTCACGCGCTGGCCGCCGCTTTCTGGTCCGTTTTCTGATAAGCCTTCTGGTCGTGATCTTGCAGATAACCCAACAGCATGGTCTCGAGCATGCGGGGATTCATGCCTTCGAGGATAGAAATCACGCCCTCCAGCTTCATCTCGCGCAACACCTGTTCTTCGTGAAACTTGATCTTCAGCTTCCCGGCCCACGGAAGAAAGAGGATGTTGGCCAGTCCAACGCCGTAAATCGTGGCAACGAAAGCGACGGCGATGCCCTTGCCGACTTCAGTAATGTCCTCCAGATGCTGCATGACCTGGATCAAACCCAACACCGCGCCGATGATGCCAACCGTCGGAGCGTAGCCCCCGCCGGCTTCGAATACCTGCGACAAGCGCTCGCCGTATTGTTCCTGATTATCCAGCTCGAGTTCCATCATCTTGCGCAGTTCCTCGGGCTCGGCTCCGTCGATCGCCAACATCAAAGCCTTCTTGAGGAATGGATCCTTGATGGTGGCCAACTGTCCGTCGAGAGAAACCACGCCATCCTTGCGCGCGCGGTTCGCGTAACCGACAAGTTCCTTGATGAGATCGTTGGGATTCTGGCCTCGGTCAATAAAAACGTGTATCAACCCCTTCGCGGCTCCCAGAACAATGGGAAGCGGAAACTGGATCATCACGGCCCCGATGGTTCCGCCCAACACGATCATTGCGGCCGTGGGTTGCAGAACTTGTGCGATCTTTCCGCCTTCAAGAATCAGGCCTGCCAGAATTCCCGCCAGTGCCAGGATGATTCCACCTATCGTGCTCTTATCCACGGCGGAAGGCCTCCGTCGAGCGATTTAGATTCGCTTCCTGCGGGCGCACCACGGCCGAGTTCAGGTCCGTGCCCCAGCTTGGCATTCCGGCCATGACGGCGCGGCGGAAATCAACAATCCGCTGGATCACATCCTCGGAGTGTTCCCGGACGATGATCTTTTCCCCGTTAATCAGGGTGATGACGGTATCCGGCGCGTTCTCAACGAACTTGATCAGGTCGGAATTCAACGCGATCGGATTGCCGTTCAGGCGTGTCAGTTGAATCACAAGAGTGCCTTTCACAAGAAACATGGATTCCGGCCCTACCTTTATCGGCACTCCAGCGACAGACCATTAAGCCGTTGGATTCGCCGGGACTCAGGTAGGGCGGACCCCTCGTCCGCCCAGGTCGAGCGCAGCTCGATAGTCTTCTTCTATAAGCACGACATGTCTAAGCACGAAACACGTGGATCTTCGCTCCGCTGGTCGGAGAGGCGTCCGCCCCTACGCGGTCGTGCAGGCCGTTCGGGTAACTGTTACCAGCGTCACTGCTACTAAGGTCACTGAGCCTCGAATGATGGGGCGCAGGGGTATTGCCGATATACAGGCCCGCAAGCAAGCAGCACCACCTGATCGACCGAAGCGGTGATTGGACTCTGAAAGACCGCAGGGGTACCAGGCGGAAACCCAGCAAAGGAGCTTTTGAAATGTCACTCAGTATTTTGAACAACGTTTCATCCCTTGCGGCGCAGAACCAGTTGTCCATGACACAAGCGTCGCTCCAGAAAACACTCTTACAACTTTCGTCCGGTTCCCGCCTGAACTCGGGTGCGGATGATGCCGCCGGTCTGGCTATTGCCGACGGTTTGCACGCCAACATCACGGCCCTCACGCAGTCAGCGCGCAACGCCAGCGATGGCGTCGGTTCGCTGCAGGTGGCGGACGGCGCGTTGGCCCAGGTCACCGCTCTTCTGAATCGCGCCGTGACTCTGGCTACCGAAGCCGCAACGGGTACCGTCAGCGACCCGCAGCGCACCACGATCAACGCCGAGTTCACCGCGATCAAGGCTGAAATCGACCGCATCGGAAGCAGCACCAACTACAACGGTGGACAGGTGTTCACCGCTACCGCAACCGCCATCTACCTCAGCGACGGCACCACCGGCGGATCCAGCTCCATCACTGTCACCACCGGCGCGCTCTCGAGCGCGGCGATCGGGTTCAGTGGAACTCCGACCGACCTCAGCGCCGACGTACTGACCAGCGCAGCCGCTGCTCAGACCGCACTGGGCCACCTGACAACCGCTATCGCCGGAGTGGCTGGCGATCGTGGCGCACTCGGAGCGGAGACCAACCGTTTGCAGAGCGCTTCCAGCGTTATCACCAACCAGGTGCAGAACCTGACCAACGCCGAAGATGGTATTCGCGCCGCTGACATTCCGTCGGCTGTTGCCAATATGTCCCGGCTGACGATTCTGCAGCAGACCGGTATGGCCGCACTGCAGCAATCCAACCAGATGCAGCAGTCGGTTCTGAAGCTGTTGCAATAATCCTCGCGCTACCTTCCGGCGGGGCGCAACAAGCCCCGCCGGAGCGAGGTACTCCGTAATTCTCCATGCGCATTGATGGCCCCAATCCGATTCCTCCCGCGGTCGCCCAGCCGGTTACTCGGGATGCCCAAAAGCATCCTGCGCCGGAAGCCAAGCCTCCCGCGGTCAAGGATCACGTGGACGTGCACCCGGAGCCTGCGCCCACCAACGTGCTGGTTGAAATGCAGCCGGGCAACATCGTGGTTTACAAATTCGTGGATGAATCCAGCGGCAAGGTCATTCAGCAGATTCCTTCGGAACAGATGCTGAGCCTGTCCGAGTCTGTCGAGTCAAACGAAAAAAACAGGAAGTAGAAGTAACGAAGGGCATACTTACATGGCAGCATCCTCTTCATCTTCGATTTTGAATGCGTTAAGTTCGTCCGGATTGGGCACGGGACAAGGCATCGACGTCACGGCCACAGTCAGCCAGTTGATCGCGAACCTGCGCGGGCCTGAACAGGTCTGGCAGACGCAGCAACAAATCTTGAAGGGACAAGCCTCCGCACTGACTCAACTGAATACTGAAGTCGCCGCCCTGTCCAACGCGATCGATAGCCTCAACGATCCTGCGGGCGACCTGAGTGCTCGCGCCGTAAGCTCATCGCAACCGACCATCGCAACCGCTTCCGCCTCGAACTCCACACCTGTAGGCAGTCATACCGTGGTAGTCAATAACCTGGCCAGCAGTGCCTCCTACTACTCCGACCCGGTCGCGAACAGCACTACACCTCTGGCGGCCGGAACATTCACTATTCAGGTTGGCAACCAACCCGCTACCACAATTACGATCGACAGCACGAACAACACCCTGGACGGGTTGGCGGCCGCAATTACCAATGCGAACATCGGCGTGAGCGGAAGCGTGGTAAATGACTCGAACGGCGCTCGCCTGGCGATCGTGAGCAATAACTCCGGAGCCGCCAGCGATTTAACCATCACGAACGTGAGCAGTAGCCTTGCCTTTACCAAAGGAGCGACCGGCACAGATGCTTCCCTGACCGTGGATGGCGTTCCCATCAGCAGTGCCACGAATTCCATCTCCAATACGGTCGCCGGCCTGACTTTGAACCTGGTCGGAGCGGCGCCGGGCACGCAGGTACAGATCGCCGTCAGTCCCGACACCGACAAGGTGACGCAGTCCGTCACGGATTTTGTGACCGCCTACAACACCATCATCCAGGACCTGAGCAGTCAGTTCACCTACAACACGACGACCAATTCCTCCGGGCCGCTGTCCGGTGACGCCGGAGCTCGCTTAGTGCAGGGCGAACTGCTGGCCGCAGCCACCTTCGCCGGCACGGGAAACTCGATCAACACGCTGTCGCAACTCGGCGTGTCGATGAACAATGACGGCACACTCAGCATCGACAACTCCAAGCTCACCGCTGCCGTGAACTCCGACTTCAACGGCGTACAAAACTTTTTCCACCCCGTAACCGGAACTGGCTTTGCCGCTTCCCTGAAGGGTCAACTGGATCCGCTCACCGATCCAACACAAGGCGCGTTCTCCATCGAACTCAAGGGAATGGCTGACGGTCAGAAGAGTTTCCAGGACCAGATCGACAATTACGAGATCTACATCGCCAATGAGCAGACACTGTTGACCCAGCAATACACCCAGGTTGATTTAGCGCTGCGACAGTTACCACTTCTACAGCAACAGATCAACTCTGAGCTGAACTCATCGTCGAACTCGAATTCCAAGTCGAACGGCTAGGTCGGACAGAAGCCAAGGCAAGCACATGAATCCCAAACGGACCCAAGTCGCGTATCAGGAGGCAGCGGTACGCAACGCCAACGCGATCGAACTGGTCGTCATGCTTTACGACATTCTGACCAAGGATTTGCACGGCGCGATCCAAGCCATAGAGGCCGGCAATATCGAGGCCCGTTCAGCCAAACTCAAGCATGGCTTTCTGGCCCTGCAACAGCTTGAAGGCTCGCTGCCGCTGGAGGATGGCGGAGATTTGGCCACCGACATGTCCCGCTTCTATTCCATGCTGCGCGCCCAAATGATGAAAGCGCAGGTCCAGCAGGATCCGGCGATACTCCGGGAACTCATCCAGTTGTTGTTCAGCGTGCGCGAAGCCTGGGTCGAGCTGAACGGTCGGCAATCGTCGCCCGCCGAAGTACCCACAGCGCAAACTTCACCTTCTGCTCCAGCACAACTCCAAACCGCAAGCTGGAAAGCATAACCGCCGAACGTAGGCCCCGACGCCCTCGTTCGGGCAGGCGAGCAAAGTCGCAGACTTTCGGTGAAGTCAGCTTGATCTGCCATCCTGAGGAAGCGGATCTTTGGCAAAGCCAAGAACTGCAGACGAAAGAGGATTCAGGAAACGATGGCAGACCCAAACCCCGCCTGATGCGGTGATACGCCTTCATAATGGATTTGAGCCGGCACTGCACATAAGGGCGGCGCGGAATGCCCAGGTCTCGCTGCTGAGACATAGAGGAACCGAATCAACGGACCCACTACACGAACTCCCGCCGGTTTTCACAGCACGACCAGTCCGCTGACACCCAATCGTCCTCATTCATGATATAAAAACGACCTTGCCATCCTTCGAAACCGCGGACCCTTCAATGAATTTACTCCTGCGTTATCTTCTGCCGGTAATCCTCGCCGTATTGGGTAGTCATCCCTTCGCATTGGCGCAGAGCCGCTGCGATAACGCGCCCAGTTATTTTCTACCCACTACCAGCGGGGACGGACAACGCTATCCTCTAACCATCGGACCTCTGGTTTGGCATCTCGTCGGCTCAGGCGTGTATCCGATCCAGGGATCGGATGGGCTGACGCATCTGGCGTTCGCCATGCAGTTCACAAACGTATGGGGTATCCCCGCGACGATTGATTCCGTCGAGGTCGTGGATCCGTCGCGAGACAACAAACGTACTGGCAGCGACCGCGTGGTTACAGCCAAAGACGAAAACGTAACTGGCCAGGTCAAGCTTCTGTCACTGCCGTCAACCCTGGATAAGGCAAATTACTCCTCAATACTCAAGGGCGGCGAATCGGGAGTCATGTTTTTTGACGTCACATATCCGTCCGCCGACGCGGTGCCGTGTACGTTCGCGCTTCGCGTCCACGCCCTGCAGCCGGAAAACAAGCACTTGGCGGAGTCAACCGTCACAAGTCCGCCGATCAGGATCAGCTCACAGGCGGCAATCGTTCTCGCCCCTCCTTTCAAGGGAGATGGATGGGTAGACTTGAACGGTTGCTGCCTTGAGGTCGGACCGCATCGATTCGTGACCAATTCGATGAACGGGTCACTTGATCCCTCCGAGCAATTTGCTATCGATTGGATCAAGATAGACGAACACGGCAAAGCTTTTCGGGGCGACGGAAAGAAATCCGAGGATTGGTTTTGCTACGGTGTCGACGTTCTTGCGGTCGCGTCCGGCACGGTCGTCGAGGCCATGCGGGACTTGCCAGACCAGCCACCCGGCGTAGCACCATCCATCGTCACTGTCCCCGAGATCGCGGGCAACCACGTGATCCTCGACCTCGGCGGAGGCCGCTACGCAATGTATGCGCACCTGGCTCCCCACAGCTTGACGGTGCATGTGGGCGATCATGTGCGGGTTGGGGACAAGCTCGGACTGCTAGGCAACAGCGGGAACACTACAGGTCCGCATCTGCATTTTCAAATCAGCGATCGGCCTTCCAGCCTCGATACCACGTCACTGCCGTTCGTCTTCGAGGCGATGGTCCTTCAGAGCCGGACTTCGGCAAATCTCGAGGAGATCGACGATTTCTCGATCAAAGGAATTGCGCTACCGCTGACATCGGGCACTGCGAAGCCGCTTAAAAGTGGGATGCCGCTCTCTCGCGACATTGTCAGCTTTCAGTGAACAGGATCGGATCTTATTTCAGGTAATCCAGCAGGCTCGTAGGCAGAATCTTCGCCGCAGCAGCCAACGCGGCATCGTGAGCGGTAGTTGCCTTCGTCAAGTCAGTGGCAGCCTTGGTGATATCTGCGCCGATCAGCGTATTCTCCTGCGACTTCAGCGTCACCTGCTCCTGCTGCAAATAGGATTGGGTCGAATTCAGCTGGTTGACCCCATTTCCGTAGAAGATGCGCTGGCCGGTGATGAAATCGAAAGCGCTGCGCAGCTGGTTGGTCGCAGTCCCTGCATCGGTGGCGGTCCCACTCTGCAACGACGTGATCAGTTGTTGCAACGCACCGAAAACATCTCCTGCGGAATTTTGAAACAACTGGTTGCCTGGCAGGTTGGTCTGCAGGTTTAGGCCATCAGCAACCGTCACTGTGTTGGTCCCGGAATTGCCCCCATACGTAACGCCGGAAGGACTGGTTGCATCCAGCTTGTAAGGAGGCGCCGTGGAAGCTGTGCCTCCGAACAAATAGTTTCCGCCTACCGATGTATTGGCCAGTTGGACGAGCTGACTCTGGATGCCTTGCAGATTTTGTACAATCTGCTGGCGATTTCCCGCGGACAAAGTTCCGGTTGTGCCCTGTACGCCCAGTGTGATGGCCTGCGTCATCGCCTGCACCACCGAGCTTAGGGCGCCATCCGCAGTCTGCAACTGACTGGTCAACGTATCGACATTCTGGAGGTACTGATCCGTGCGATTCGACTGGTCCTGGTTGCCGACCATTTGAGCTGCTGCGAGCGGATCGTCCGACGGCACGTTCACCCGCTTGCCCGTGGACATCTGCTGCAAGGCTGTATTTTCCTGGCTTTGCGTCTGCCAGATCGCAGAGAGAACATCACCGGACATATCAGGATTCACACGCATTAGGTCGTCACTCCCATCGCCATCAAGGTGTCGAACATCGAATCCACGGTCGTGACCACGCGGGCGCCGGCCTGATAGGCCCGCTGATATCGAATCATGTTGGTGGTTTCTTCATCCAGCGATACGCCGGAAACCGAGGAACGCTGGTCGGTAAGTTGTTGGACGCTCGCATTGCTGGACGTCACATCGGACTGCGCATTGGCGCCAAGACTACCGACCTGAAGCACCAGGTTGGAATACATATCCAGGGGGCTCGCGCCCGAGGGCAGTTGCTGATCACGGAGCGCAAGCAGTTGCGTGAGATTGCCGCTGCTGCCGGCTGATCCGTCGGAGCTGGCGGCAATCAGGCTGGGGTCGGTAATCGCCACACCGAAATTCTGAGCCGCGTCCGTGGTCGATGCCAGCGGCGTAAAGAAATTGCCACCCGCATTTCCCGCCGCGTCAAACCCAGCCTGGTGGGCGGTATTGAAGCTGGCTGTGAACTGGCTCGCAAGATTATTTAGCTGTGTGAACAATTGCGGAAGCACTTGATCGCGAATCTGGATCGTTCCCCCGAGCTGTCCGCCCGAAATCTGGCTTGTGATGTCCTGACCCTGAGCGCTATACACATGTTCCAACACCGAGTTGTTGGCGTTCGATTGCAGGGCGTAACTCTGATTGGCCACGACCAGAGGAACACCATTTCCTGTCGTCAGCGTCAGGCCATGTTCGCTCTGCGTGACGTTGACATTCACCATTCCGGAGATCTGGCGAATCAGTTCGTCGCGCTGATCCTGAATGGTGCCGGGGTCCTGTCCCAGGCCTTGCATCTGTGCGACCTGGCCGTTCAGCTTTGCGATCTGCGTAGTCAGCCGGTTGATCTGGTCGACGGTTTGCGGCACCGCCTGGTCGAGACCCGTTCCAATCGTGTTCAGGCTAGTTACCGCTTGATGAAACGAATTCGCCAGATTATTGGCCGAGGTCAAGACCGCCTGCCGCGCGTTGCTGTCGGTTGGATTGGTAGATAGCTGGCTGACGCTGTTGAAGAACGCCGACAGCGCTCCACCCACACCCTGCGCCGGATCGGAGAAAATCCCTTCCACCTGGTTCAACGCGTTGAGCTGAGTCTGGGAATTGCTTTGCTGCTGCGTCTCTTCATAGATCCTCAGTTGCAGCAGTTGATCGCGAACACTCTGAAATTGCTCCAGGGTTACTCCGCCGCCAAAAGTTGTGCCGTTCTCCTGGAACGTAGGCGCCTCGTTCAGCACTGCGACTTGGCGGCTGTATCCCGGCGTATTGACGTTGGAAATATTATTGGTGGTAACGCTCAGAGCCCCTTGCTCAGCCTGCAGGGCCTGGACTGCGATGGAAAGCGATGTATTAAGTCCGGGCATAGAGTCAGGCTTCGCACGACCAGCCGGTCGCAGCGGCTGGCTCGGAGGCTGAAGGAAAATTCTGCCGGTAGGTTTGGCACAACGAAGCGCGCAGGCGCGCCGTACGCATGGCCCGTTGCAGCAATGACGAATACACCCGGGTCAGGGTGATCAGAGCTTTGACATCCGAAGCGGAAACTTTTGTTGCCGCCTGTTGCGACTTCTGCCCGCGAAACCAGTCCTGTAACCTGTCGACCAGACTCTCCTGAACCGCGGTGGAAGTCTCAACCGCGGCTACATCGTTCGAAGCCAGCGCGGCAATGGCGCGCTGGAACTCGACACACAACTCCCGAATCTCCGCAATACCGGCGGACGGATTGAGTTCGCGTTCCTCGCTGCTTTCGATGGCCAAGACAACTCACCTTATTACTAGCTTCCAAATTACTCCGCGCGCTTGTTCTGCTGCAGAATCGCACGCGCCGTCTTATCGGCTTCGAGCTTGTAATCGCCGTTCTGTACCTGTTGCCGCAGCGCCTCAACTCGGTCCTGCCGGACACCGGGCGCTTCCAAGGCCTGGGTTGTGAGCGAGGAGACGCTCAACGTACCCGACGACAGGCTGGTCTTGTCCTCGATGTTCGGCGCATTTGGAGACTTGCCACGCGCTTTACGCGTCTCTCCCTCGCGCTCTACCCCGTTCATCAATATGTTGTTTAGGTCAATCCTCATATTCTCTCTCCTGCAATGCCGCGCAACAGCTTTATCGGCAATTCCCAGAAAAACTTTAGTCCAATCTTCACTTCGTCACCTTCGGGGTAATCAGAGGTTTGATCGAAATGGGATTCGCCGCTAAGTCATTTTTAATGTTTGGGTTAGCGATAGCCGTCTTTGCGGCATCCCGATGGGCCGCCTGAGCCTCCAAATGCTTGGCTACCATTTTTGCAATCCCCAACCCGCCGTGTCCGCCGGTCAAAGCGCTGCCCACCGCCTGCATGGCAATGGCATGAAACTGGTCCTTGCCAGGATCAGCGTCGGGGTCCTGATCGGACCCCGGAACCGAAGCGAAAGACTGTTCGGCTTGCTCCAGCCAGTGCGAAAGCAGGACCGCTTCAAACTCCCGCGCCGACTTCTGGATTTTGGCAGCGTTCCCCGGGTCCGCGTTCTTCAAATTGTTTGCCGCTTGCGTCCCGCGTACTTCTGACAGGCTGACTGCCGGCGGAATGATGCCGATTGAACTCACAATACCTCCAGCTGAGCTTGCAGGCCGCCTGCGGCTTTTATGGCTTGCAGAATACCCACGATGTCACGGGCCGTGGCGCCCATGGTTTGCAATCCGTTGATGAGATCCTCGACGCTGGCGCCTTCTTCCAGCTTGATGGTTTTAGCTGTGCTTTCTTTCGCTTGCACATCTTGTTCAGGTACGACCACGGTTTGCGCATTCTTCGAAAGTGGTTCAGGTTGTGAAACCGCAAACCTGGTAGACACCTCCACACTGAGACTGCCGTGGAGTACCGAGACTGCGGAAAGCTTCACGTCCCCGCCCATCACAATCGTTCCGGTGCGTTCGTTGACCACGACTTTCGCCGGAGGGCGCACGCTGATCGAAAGATTCTGTATCTGCGAGATCAGCTCCGGAACTGCCGTACCCGAGGAACTGATGTTTACGTTAACCTGGCGGCTGTCAATCGCGGTCGCAATCGTCTTGCCGAACTGATGATTGATGACGTTGGTGATTTCGCGCGACGAGGTAAAATCGGCATCCCTGAGCACGAACGAAACCGTGCTGAGTTGAGTCAGGTCCACGGCTGTGTCCCGCTCCACCGTTCCTCCGTTCGGGATACGACCCACCGTCGGATGGTTCACCTGTTTGCTGTTGCCCGAACCGCCCGCCGAATATCCTCCCAGCGTGAGTGGTCCCTGCGCCTCCGCATAAACCTGTCCATCCGGCCCGCGCAAAGGAGCCAGCAACAACACTCCACCCTCCAGACTCTTGGCGTCCCCAATGGACGAAACCGTAACATCGAGCGGCATCCCTGGCCGCGCAAAAGGAGGCAAAGAAGCAGTCACAAACACTGCCGCAACATTTTTAACGATGACCGCACTGGCGGGAATCTGCACACCCATGCGCTGCATGATGTTGGCCAGGGTCTGGGTCGTGAATAGAGTCTGCTGACGGTCGCCGGTCCCACTCAGTCCGACTACAAGGCTATAGCCCACCAGCGGGTTGTCACGCACTCCTGCGATCGTTGTGATGTCGCGCACCAGTACAGTCTGCGCTCCAGTCACCGCTCCGGATGGATAGGCAGCAACCACCAGGGAAATCAGCAACGCGAATTTTAGAAACCGATGAACCATAAGATCGCTCTTACCAGAGGATTGGGCGGCCGAGTCGCGTCGGATACGACTCCCTTGCCTTTCAATTCCACTTCAAGATTCGAAAGCACTGTGGAAAGCGCGCTGTTGTCGGGCTTGATGTCTCCGGGACGCAATATGCCGCGCACCAGCATGGTTTCTTTCTGATTGTTGATCGTAACCATGCGCTCGGCCTCAACCACCAGGTTGCCATTGGGCAGAACCGCAATCACCTGCCCCGCGAGATTCGTATTCATGGTGGTGCTTGCATCGGTCGAACCCGTGCCCTTCAACTTGGTGGATGATTGCGCGGTCAGCAGATTGGATAATGCACTGGTCGGCTTGATGTAACCCGCTAACCCTGAAATTCCCGATGACGTATTGAAATCGCGTTGGCTGCCGACATTCCCCGTGGCCTGCGCCGTCGTGCGCTGCACTACGACAATGGTCACCAGGTCATTCAACCGGCTGGCCTTGTAGTCAGACTGAAGATTGGTCAATGCTCCGCCGGAAACCCAAAGACTTCCTAACGTAGCGTCGGTAGGCGGCGGTGAAGTCTGCTGCTGCATGCGGGCCACATAGTCTGCTCGAGTCTTCACCGGATCTTTGGTGATCCCGACCTTGGACAACACACTGGCGGTCGAAAAGCTGGTCGACAAAACCAGCATGGCTGCCATTAACCACACGCCCCGGATTGTAAGAGTCGTTTTCATAAAGAATTAAGAATATGAATAAAGACTGCGTCACTCTGACATCGTGGTGGTAACTACGCCTGGCCCGGTGACCCGTGCCACATACCTCTTCTTCGTCTCTTTGCTGATCACCCTGACCCGCTGCCCACGTCCCCCGCTTTGGAGGCACAATACTGGCAAGGACATGTGAATGTAGTTGCCGTCCAGGACCAGCTTGATCATCTTTCCACTGCGAACCAGCAGGTTTTGTGACCGCGAACCAGATTGTCCAGGACCTTCGTCAAGCCCGTTAGTCCGGAACCCTGACCTTTCTCCCGAGTGTCCCCAGTGCACCAGAACGAAGAACGGAAGGCATGCATTGGCATGTACGCATCGCAGAAGAACTTTGTCGGACTCGCCATCCATCATGTCGACGCTCAGGACTTTGAGCAGAGGATTGGGTTCCGCGGCCGTCATCTCCGATAGCTGCTCCATCTGTCCCGCTGCGACCGGTATTCCGGAAGAATGAAGAGTGCCCAGAATCCGTTCCCGGCTGATCAGCGTTCGACCGTTATCGTCGGCGCGAAGGGAGCATACTGTTCCCGCCAGTAACAGCGCGCTGACAACCGCGAACAGCGTTATCGGTCTAAGCGTCATGATGATCTCTATCGCGTGAGGCTATTCAGGTCCTGGAACATTTCGTCGGCGGCTTTCACCACTCGCGAGTTCGATTCATACGACCGCTGCGCCAGAATCATTTCCACGAATTCCTGCACCACATCGACGTTTGACTGTTCCACATACCCCTGCTGTAAGGAACCAAGTCCTTCCGTGCCGCCAGGCGTACCGACGATGGGATCTCCCGACGCGGTGGTTGCCAGCATCAGGTTGTTGCCCACGCTGTTTAACCCCCCGGGGTTGGGAAACAATGCCAGCTGAATATTGCCCACCTGTGTGGCTTGCGTTTGGCCGGGCTGCGTAACCGAAACCGTGCCGTCCGCACCAATCGTGACCGAGAGTGCGTCGGGAGGAAGAGTGATCGCCGGCTCCAGAGGATTGCCGTCCGCCGTGACAATGTTCCCCTGCGAATCCAGATGGAATGTTCCGGAGCGGGTGTAAGCCAGCTCGCCATCGGGCATCCGCACCTGGAAAAACCCTAACCCTTGAATCGCAAGATCGAGCGGGTTGCCCGTCTGGCTGAAATCCCCTTGAAGCTGAAGAACTTCAGAAGCCCCCGGCTTGGTTCCCAAACCAACCTGTAGACCGGCTGCGTTGGTAGTCTGCTGCGTGGATGCCGATCCCGGCATCACCATGTTCTGATACAGCAGATCCGTGAACTGCACGCGCCGCCTGCGAAACCCTGCGGTACTGGTGTTGGCCAGGTTGTTGGCCACGTTATCGAGATTCAGTTGCTGCGCGTTCATGCCGCTTGCGGCCGTGTACAAGGCTCGAAACATGGAACTCCTTTACGGATTGACCTTCGGCAGGTCTTCGGTTGCAATGCGATTGAATTCTGTGTGAAACATCGAAAGCGCACGCTGCATCATTTCCGCGTATCTCTGCACCGCGACAAGTTCGACTGCGCCCGCTACCGGATTCACGTTCGAACTTTCGAGCGAACCCTGGACCATGCTGGACTGCTTCGCCGGGGTTCCGGCATTCTTGGGCGCGCTGTAATAAGTCTTGCCAACGCTTTCCATCGCCGTACCCGGAGGAAATTCCATCAGCTTGATCTTGCCGGCGACCGCTCCTTTGACCGAAATGGTGCCGTCGGCGCTCACGGTCACGGGGCCTCCAAGGATTCGAATGACGCCTTGATCGCCCATGACCGGATCCCCCTGTGCCGTCATCAACTGTCCCTGGGTCGAGACTTGAAAATTTCCATTGCGCGTGTAAACCGGCCCATTCGCAGTCTGTACCTGAAAGAACCCGGGACCCTGCACTCCGAAATCGAAGTCATTGCCGGTGTGCTCCAGATTGCCCTCGGTCAAATCCATCTGGCTGCCACCCGAGATGCCAAAATCATTGACCGCACGGTTCAGCCCCGACCCCTGATGCCCGGACGCCGTCGCCAAAAAAGACCGGAAGATGTTGTGCTGCCCGCGAAATCCAGGCGTGCTGGTATTTGCAAGATTGTTGGCGACAAGATCCAGAGCCTGGCTCCGCGCCATCAGCGCCGCACATGCCGCATAGAATCCACTGTCCATAGAGGTTCCCGATAGCGATGAAGCACGACGACTGCCATCGGGTAACCGCCTTTCCGGCTGGTAACTCGTTGAAAAATGCTTGAGAATTGCGGACGGATGAGAACAGGATGAGAGAGTCTTAAGCCGAGCGCCAGGAGGAACAACTGATTTCTAATCGCCTACTATTCTGTGATCCGTTGTTGTGACCTCAGTTGGCTTTCAGTCGAAACCGGGTCTGTCGCAGCGATTCGCGCAGACGCTCAATACCAATCTCCACGATGTACTCATGGACGCTGGTTTCGATTCCGTCAGCGGGTTCGCTATCGTGGGCCAACTGGAGGACGTGAGTTTTCAAGCCGCCGTCCTGGGTGACAATGTCCGAGACGGCGCTGAGATCGACTACGCGCTCGCCCAGCAGAAGTTCCAGGCGGAGCAGCGCTTCCGCGCTGACAACGGCAGGTCCGAGATTTTGATTCAGGTACATTGCTTTGGCCACACCATACATCGGCCAAAGCGGTTGCGAACTTTACTTGGGGTCGACCACCTCGGTGACTCGCAGCCCGTAGTTACCGTCCACCACCACAACTTCTCCCCGGGCAATGATGCGGTCGCCCAGTAACAATTCGGCTGGATCCTGCACGAACTTGTCTAATTCGATCACCGATCCCGATCTCAACTCGCCAATCTCGCGCAACGGAAGGCGGCGTTCCCCGAACTGGAGAACAACATCGATCTCTACGTTCTCCAGCATGGAAATGCCAGGAGTCTGCGGGGCTTGAACTGACTGAGCAGGAGATGCCGCAGCCAACTGCGGCCAGTCGGATGTAAAGAGCAATTGAAATTGGACGCTGTTCGACGAGCCATTGCTGGCCGTCAGCGAGAATTGCTTGGCCGGAGCCCAGGTTACGGCTTTGGCGAGTTGCAGCTTGACTTGAGTTCCTTCCAGCAAAGCTGCGGCGTTCCCGCAGGCCTCCGCCAGAGCGGCGCGAACAGTTTGCGCGTGCTCGGGTTGGAACTCCGTGGGGATTGTGGCAGCCCCGCTCAGGGCACCAGCCAGTAGAAGAGTGCCTTCCATACTGAACTGAATCGCCGCCTCCGCCTTCGATGGCTCCGCGACCAATTGCAGAGTCAGCAATTGTGCGCCGGCGGGAAAGAGTTTCAGTTTTTCATCGACCGTGATTGTCCAGGGCGATTGCGCCTTCTTCGAAAGAATCGGCCCTAAAGCAGCCGGCAAGGCCTCAACAAACAGATCAATCGGATTACGACTCATAGTGTGTTCCCCGTTTCTGCCTGACTTTTCGGCACGCGCTCCAACAATTGCGCTCCGCGATGTTTTCCGCTTCGAACAGGCACCGCCTTGAATGCATCATGACCGCCGATTTTAACCAACCCCGGCGTGCGCACCGAAACTCCCAGCGGCAGTATTTTTCCCACGCTCAGGTTTAACAAATCATTCGCGGAAACCTTGCCCCCCGCCAGCGTGAACTCAAGTGCGAAACTCCAGTCGAGCGATTTCTCGACGAACCGGGTGTTCATCGTGCCCTTGCGGGAAGCCTCTCGGATCGAAACCGGCTTCGATCCTAAAAATGCTCCCAGGCCCGCCATTGGCAGCATCAACTGAAGAGCACCACTAACTGACTGCATGGTCACCGCGAAGTTAAATACCAGGGCACTGTCGTTGGCTGAAAATACGGTTTGCAGGTGAGACGACGCTTGCTTTGCTCCAACCGACACCGAGACGTTGAAGGCCTGCCACGCAAGTTGCAATTCATGGCAAACCACTCGCACGAAGTCCCTGGCGATTTCATCTTCAATTTCAGTAACATCGCGCGACAGTTCGCTGGGCTCGCCGCTTCCTCCCAGTAGTCGGTCAATAATGGGGAACAGCAAAGCCGAATCAATCTGCAATATTGCAATGTCGGAATGCGCTCCCAGTTCCAGCAAGACCAGATAGGAATTGCCCGCCTTCTCCAGAAACGTCCGGCAGGATATTTGCTCGGAACCCTGGAGAGTGACCTCACAAGCGAGCCTGAGTTTGTTTTGCAGCGCTGCCGGGAACGAACTGGCCAAGGCTTCGCTGCTCTTCACCAGTGGAGCCAGCCGCGCCTCGTCGACCCCGCCAACCGTGGCAAAATCGCAGGGTCGAATCTGTTCTGGCGAAATGCTTCCACCGCTTATCACCGGGCCGGGCGTGGTCGCGGATGCTGCCTGGGGTAGGATCTCCATAGGGTTACCTGAAACTGTCCTCTTCTAATTGCATTTTCTGAATCGCTGCGCGCAGCTTCGTGATCGCCACCGAGTGAATCTGTGATACCCGCGACTCTGCCAGGTCCATTACGTCGGCGACCTCTCGCATCGTCAATTCCTCCCGGTAGTAGAGTGAAATGACCATCTGCTCTTTCTCGGAAAGCATTTCGATAGCCTGGGCCAGATAATCGCTCCTCTCGGAACGAAGACAGATTTCGAATGGACTCTGGTTCTCATCGGCGGGAGCGCTTTCGATCAGGTCCTGCGATTCGGAATCGTCGAACCGCGATCCAACCATCTGGCCAACGATGTGGAGACCGTCCAGCTTGCGCAGCAACGTGTGAAGCTCAGAGACTTCCAGCTCGAGGTCTGCGGCAATTTCATCTTCCGTCGGCTGGCGTCCTAGCTTATTGGCCAGCTTAGTGATGCTCTCCGCGACGTTGCGGCCCTTTTTCCGCAACGGCCGCGAGCCCCAGTCGAGCGCGCGCAGGCTGTCGAGAATGGCCCCACGAATACGGAACGACGCAAACGACTTCAGCGATGCGTTCTTCGCCGGATTGTACTTGCGGACCGCTTCGATCAACCCCAGCACGCCGGCGTGTACCAGGTCTTCCAGCGGAACGTGTTGCGGCAAACGCTCGTGGATCCGCCGCGCCAGGTAGTACACCTGCGAGAGCTCGGACAAAACGAGCTCGTTGCGTGCTTCGTTTTCGCCTGCAACGTCTGAATATCCGGCTTGCGAGAATGTCATTGCGTCCTCAGTTCGATTTGTCATCGCAGCGAACCCACCGATTGCACTGGTACCAGAGGCGGGATTTCCGTCGGTGCCAGCACTACGATTTTGGGGAGGAATGGTTCGAGCAATCTGCGTAAGTAGAAGCGACCCGGCGATGCGCACAGCAACACTGGAGGAGCGCTTAGCACTTGTTCTCCAAACAGCGTTCGCAATCCTTCCAGGACCCGGCGCGCGGTTGAAGGCTGCAAGGCCATGCTGGCCGCGCTGACCGACTGCGCGTTCATCGCTCGGTTGCATTCTTCTTCGATACTTCGATCAAGCGTGACCACCTTGAGTTCTCCGTGGTCATCCAGCAGCGGACGAACCAGGGCTCGACCCAGTGCGTGCCGTACTGCTTCGTTCAGGATCACCGGGTTCTTGCTCACCCCCGCCGTTTCGACCAGCGTTTCCAGAATCGTGCCCAGATCGCGAATCGATACTTGTTCGCGCAACAACTGTTGCAGGGCTTTCTGCACTTCGCCCAACGTCATGAGCTTGGGCACGAGTTCTTCAACCAGCTTGGGATGAGACTCGCTCAACCGGTCAATCAACCGCTTGGTTTCCTGACGGGTGAGCAATTCATGCGCATTCTGGCGAATGATTTCTCCCAGATGAGTGGCGAGTGCGGCGGTCTGATCCACCACCGCATATCCGGCCGCCAGGGCCTGAGCCTGTTGATCTTTTGTGATCCACTTCGCGGGGGCGCCGAAGGCAGGATCGCGAGTGTCCACACCCGGCAGGGCCGGAGGCGTTGGCTGCGAACTGATAGCCAGCAGGCAATCGCGCCGCATCTCCCAGCGCGTAATTTCTACGCCACGCAGGTACACCACGTATTCCAAGTCCTTGATTGAAAGGTTGTCGGTGATGTGAATGGACGGAACCAAAAATCCAAGCTGCGTCGCCAGATGCTTGCGCAGGGCTCGCACCTTGGTCAAAAGCTGGCCGCCCTTGTTCGCATCTACGAGCGGCACCAGGCCGACTCCAACTTCGAGCATCAGTTCGTCGAGCTTCAATGCCGCATCCAGCGGATCAAGCGCCGGGGTCGAAGTGCTTTCGCCTTTGCCCACTACAGCGCTCGGGGTAACTGTCTTCTCAGCCGGCAACGCTCCCGCGCGCCGCGCCAGCACCACCATGATGACAGCCATCAGAATGAATGAAAGTTTCGGCAATCCCGGAATCAAGGCAAGCCCGGTCATGACTGCGGCTGCAATCCACAACGGACGGCTGTTGTTGAACAACTGACGTCCCAAATCTTCCGACAGAGTGCTGTCCGACGAGGCCCGCGTCACCACCATGCCGCCAGCCACGGAGACCAGCAGCGACGGGATCATCGTGACCAGTCCGTCACCAACAGTAAGAACCGTATAAGTCTTCAACGCTTCCTGGAAAGGAACGCCTTGCTGCAATACGCCGATAAGAAAGCCCGCAACGATATTGATCGCGGTGATCAGAATTGTGGCCAGCGCGTCGCGCTGATTGAAACGGGCCGCGCCATCCATGGCGCCGTAAAATTCCGCTTCGTGCGCAATTTGCTCGCGCCGCGCCTTGGCTTGCACTTCGTCAATCAGTCCAGCATTCAGATCGGCATCGATCGCCATTTGCTTGCCGGGCATCGCGTCCAGAGTGAAGCGCGCCGTAACCTCTGCTGTTCGCACCGCGCCATGGCTGACCACGATGTACTGGATCGCGATCAAAGCCAGGAACAAAACAAAGCCGACCACGTAGTTGCCGCCAACAACGAATTGCCCGAATGCTTCAATCACCCGTCCCGCTGCCGAGGCGCCCTCCGCACCGTGAAGAAGAATTCGCCGGCTGCTCGCTAAATTCAGGGACAGCCGAAACAGAGTCATCAGTAACAGCAAACTGGGAAACACGGAGAACTGCGCCGGACGGAGGATCTGAACCGCCGTGAGCAGCACCAGCACCGATGCGGTCATGCTGAACGCCAGCATGATGTCGAGCAGGAAACTCGGCATCGGCACCAGCATCACGAACACCATGCTGACAGCCGCGGCCGGCACGATCCAGTCAATCGGGGACTTCCCCACAAGTTTCGGTTTGGTGATCGTTGCCATTACGCCTTAGCCGCCTCTCCCTGTCGTTTCACCTGCGCCTGCGCCCGGTACACGAAGGCAAGAACTTCCGCGACGGCGGTGTACAAATTTGCCGGAATGGTCTGCCCCACTTCAACCGTCTTGTACAGCGCTTGCGCCAGCGGAGGATTCTCGAGTACGGGAATCTCTTTCCAGCGCGCAATCTCTTTCATCTTCTGCGCCAGCAAATTACGCCCTTTGGCGACTACGACCGGCGCTCCCATCTCCATTGAATAAAGAAGAGCTACGGCAAAGTGGGTCGGATTGGTAACCACCACTGTCGCCTTTTCTGTTTCCTTCAGCATTAACTGCCGTCGCATCTGCTTCTGCAGACGCCGGATCCGCATCTTGATCTGAGGATTTCCGTCGTTGTCTTTACTTTCCTGGCGCATTTCCTCTTTCGACATCTTCAAATCGCCTTCGGCCTTGCGCCAGGTGAGGAAGTAATCCACCATCGACCACGCGAGCAGCACCAAGGCAGACTTCCACGCTACTTCGAAGATGACCGTGAGCAGAAACGAAATGAATTTCCAAAGACCGGTATTCGAAGCCACCACAATCGCGCCCAGGTTTTGCCGGATCGCGGCAAAACCGAGGTAGCCGATCGCCGCAAACGGCAGTAGCGATTTCAGAAGCCCGCTCAATCCGGTGAGAGAGAATATCTGCCCTAGTTTCTGCGCCGGGCTAAGCCGTTCGATTTTCGGAATCAGAGCCTCGGGGGCAAATACCAGCCCGCCCTGGGCCACGCTACCGAATGTCGCGAGTATCCATGCGGTCGCCATGATCGGAACTGCGCATCGGACGATCGTCCATCCCGTCCATATAAATAAGGGGGCGGTCGGTGAAAGTCCGTCCCCGATGGTGAACTCGAAGGTATGCCGCAACAGGTTCTGCCACGCCTCAATCCCTGACAATCCCTGCCACGCAACCAAGCCCAACGCCCCCGACAGCGCCAACGTGCTGGAGAGGTCTCTCGACCGCGCCACCTGGCCTTGTTCGCGCGCCTTTTGCCGGCGCCGTGGTGTGGGTTTCTCTGATTTGTTCTCGCTCATGTTCGCGCCGCCAGATGCAAAAGCCGCTCACTGAAAACTATGGATTCGGTGAAGTACCGCTCGAACAGTGCCGGCCAGTACCGGATGACCGTGATCAGCAGTCCTACGCCCAACATGCTTTTCATCGCTGGACCCAGCAACATCAACGGCATTTGCGGTGAAGCCTTGCCCAGAAAACCCATGATCACATCCGCTATCAGCGTTGCTGCCAGCACCGGTGCTGCGATTTGAAGACCGGTGCCCAGCACTCCAGAGATTCCATGCAGCAATTCCGCAGTCAGGCTGCGGTTCAGGTGCACCGCGCCCGGTGAAAGGTAGGTGAAGCTTTTCGCAATTCCACGCAGAATCCAGTGATGTACATTCAGTTCCAGAAACAGCAGGAAGGCGACGGTCTGGTGGAACATCGCGACCACAGTCGTCTCCACCTGGGTTTGAGGATCGAGGATGTTGACGAGCGAATATCCCATCTGCACACCCAGAATCTGTCCCGCCATCTGCGCCGCTTCAAACACGAAATTCGCCGCCAGGCCGATCGCAAGGCCAAGCATCAGCTCCCGGGTCACCACTCCCGGCCACTGCATCAGCGTGATCGCTCCAACCTGTGCGGAATACGCCGGATACAAAACCGCCGTGATGCCGATGGTCAGTACCGCCTTGACCCGTACGGGAATCGCGGCATTCCCGAAGAACGGGGCAAATATCATGAGACCCGTTACTCGCGCGCCGACCACCAGCGGACCGGTCATCAATTCCGTGAGCGAAATTTCCATGGCTTAATTCACGTACGGATGAAAATCAGAAAGCAGTTTCACGGTGTACAGCCCGATCTGCCGCCACATCCAGGGCATAAAGAAGAACGAACCCGCCGCCACCGCTAACAACCTTGGTACCGCCGAGATCGTGGCCTCCTGGAGCGACGTCAGCACTTGAACAATGTTGACCGTCAAGCTCACCACCACCGCAATCGCCAGAATGGGCGACGCCAGCAGCAAAACTTCGAGCAATGTATGACGGCAAATGTCCACAATCTGCGATGTCGGCATCAGCTGAAGCTCCTCATCAACGAACCAATCAGCAAGTCCCATCCATTCACCATCACGAAAAGAAGCAGCTTGAGCGGCGTCGAAATGACCACCGGCGGCAATTGCAACATCCCCACCGATGTCGTGATCGAAGCCACCACCATGTCAATCACCATGAAAGGAAGAAAGAGAATCGCCCCAATCTGGAATCCCGCCTTCAATTCGGAGAGGATGTAGGCAGGCACCAGCACGCGCATGGAAAGATCATTGGGATCATGTGGCCGCGTTTCTTTGGCTAGGTCCACAAAGAGCGCAACGTCCTTCTCGTGGACGTAATGGATCATGAACTCGTGAATAGGGGCTGTGCCCTTTTGCAGTGCATCCATCGCGGTAATCTGCCCGCCTTCCAGCGGCTCAACGGCCTGCGTATAGATCGAAGCCCCCACCGGCTGCATCAGGAAAAAAGTGAGGATCAGTGCCAATCCGATCAACGTCTGGTTACTCGGTGTGCTCTGAAGGCCAAGCGCCTGCCGCAGAAAGTGGAAAACAATCAGCAGCCGCGCAAACGGCGTCATGCACAGCAGCAGTGACGGGATCAGAGTCAGAAATGTCAGCAGCGCAACGATGCTCCACGAAAGCGAGCCTGACCCTGGCGCACCCGGCATAGTGATGCGAATTTCATTGGGATTCGAAGCCGGAGTCGCCGCTGTCGTCGCCGTCTGCGTGGCCTTCGCGGCGGCTGAGGAACACGCCGCGCCCAGGACAAAAAGAACCAATAAGACTCGGACGAACCGTATCCCGGCGGTCATGAAATGCTCCCCGCCTCCCGGACGAGATCCGACGCAGACGTCTTCGCTTCCCGCAGGCGAGTCAACAATGACACCGAGCCAGAAGATCCGCCGATCAGGAATCGTTCCTCATCTACCTGAATTACTGCGACGAACCGTTTTTCACCCAGCGAAACGTTTTCGCAAACTTTCAGATTCTTGCGGGCCTGCTTTACGCTCACGCGCTGCACCATCCACTGCAATGCGCTCCAGATCCGTGCCAGCGAAATCTGGCCTCGATCGGCGGAGCTCGGCGCGGACCGCAATTCGTCAATTGTTGCGAGTGCTTCGACCTGAGAGGCAATGCTCATGCCAGCTCCGTGATTCGCACTGCGCGCCGGTCATTTACTGCTTCGAACCGTCCCCAACCCAGCAGAGTCTGGTTGATCCTTACCGGAATATCGTTGGCGACCGGTGTAGCAGTCCGCACCACATCGCCTTTGCGAAGTTTCAGCAGATCACCGACCGTGAACTTTGGCACGCCGATCTCAGCCGTCGTCTTGCAAGTGAGCCATTGGTAAGCATCGATCGGACTGTTCGCGCGTTTGGGCGCTGAGGCCTCGGCCTGCGGTTGCACCGGCGCGACTCGAGCTGCTGTAGCCATTTCAGTTCTTCCTGTTCGTGGATAAACGAAGCCATGCGGAGTTAGGACTCCGCCCACGAACGGAAGTGCAATCGCCATGCCGGATGGACAAAAACAGGAGAGCTAATGAATTACTTTTGAAGTTACGAGTAAGCAACAGATATACAACGGCTTACACTGCGGAAGAGTCGCAGTCCTGCCTCGAGGAAGAAATCGTTTTTCATTAGAGCTGAAGTAGAGGCGACAGCTTTCCCGCGCGGCGGGGAACCGCGCAGGATCCGCTCTAATCTTTAGCTAACTTTCCAGCGTTATACCTGCTTCATGTTGATCGTGTCCTGCGTGAGCTGGTCGAAGGTCGTGACCACTCGCGCGTTGGCCTGGTAACCACGCTGCGTCACGATCATGTTCGCAAACTCAGTTGCAATGTCCACGTTCGATTGTTCCAGTGAGCCGCCGGTGACCGTCCCTCGGCCGCCGCTTCCCGCCGTTCCGATGGCCGGAGCTCCGGACGACAGCGTGGTCTCGAAGCTGTTCTGCCCCACCCGTAACAGCCCTTGCGGGTTGGCAAAATTCGCCAATACGATCTGGCCCAGAGCCAAAGTCTGGTTATTGGTGAAGGTTCCCTCGATGGTTCCGTCCGTGGTAATGCTGTAATCGGACAATGTTCCGCTGCCATAACCGTTCTGAAAGGTATTGGCCGTGGCGCTGGGAGCCGATGATTGCGTCAGCAGCGAATTTCCTGCCGTGTCCTGCAAGTTCCAGGTCATGTTGATATTCGCCGCGCCATTGGCCAAGCCGGCGATCGCAATGCCAGTCACAGGTGCAGCGGGCGTGGCCAGCGTGCCGTCCGGATTGAACGTGAGGGCGCCGGTGGAGAGTACAGTCGGCGCTCCGGCGCCGCCAGTATCGGCAGCAGGCAAGGTCAGTTGATAATTCCATGCATTGGATGCCGTCTTGGTGAACTGATACGTCACCACGTGAGAGGTGCCCAGCGAATCAAAGATCGTAACCGGCGTTGAAAAACTGTCCCCGACTGCTGAGCTCGCGTTCAGGTTGGTTTGGGTCTGGATGGAAGTCGTCGGCGCACCCGGAATGAGCTGCCCCTGGCTGATCATCAGCGGCGCCAGAGTCTGTGACGGACTGATCACTCCATTGACCGCCGGATATCCCATTACCAGCTGACCATCCTGTGTGTTCAGTTGTCCCTTCGCATCAATGGTGAAGTTCCCCGCGCGGGTGTATTGCTCGACGCCATTTTTCTGGGTGACGAACAGTCCGTTCCCCGTGATAGCCACATCCGAGGGCACTCCAGTTCCCTGAAGGTTGCCGCCGGTAAATAGCGGCGTCACCGATCCCAGCGCAACGCCTTCACCAACCTGGATCGGATCGTTGGCCCCGTTGGTTCCGTAGGCCTGGTAGAAGAGGTCAGTAAACGACGCTCGACTCCCTTTGAAGCCGACGGTGTTGATGTTGGCCAGATTATTGGAGATGACCGCCAGCGCCTGCGATGCGGCGGTCAATCCGGAAAGTGGAATCGAAAAATTCGGCATGGTCTTACGCTCCTGTGGGTGCGGTCGTGGTCGGTTGTGTCGGCGTTGTGGTTGGTGACGTGCCCTGCATCAATTGGCGAATCTGAATCAGCTCGTTGAGCTGGTTCATGGACAACATCTGTCCCACCATCTGCGTCGGGTCCATCGGTGATGTCGGGTCCTGGGTCTTCAGCTGTGCCACCAAAAGCTGCAGAAACAAGTCGCTGGAGCTGTTCGCCAGCGCATCGGATGACCCGCTGCTGTTGTTTGTGGAACTGCTTTGCGAGGTTTGATCTGCTCGCGAAAATGCTGCCAGTGGATTAATTGTCATTTTGCTTCTCCTGAATCCTTGTTGCTTTCGATCCCTTGTTACTAAATTCGAATGTCTAATCTGCCCTGAGAATCGAGCGTCTCCACGGTCACCGGAAGAATCGCGTCTACATTCGAGCTTGCGCCGCCATGATTCGCCTGCGCTCGCCAGTTCTGCTGTTGCTGCGTATCTTGCGCAAAGCCCGACGACGATGCCATGCTCTGTCCCTGAATCACGATGTTCGCTACCGGAACATGCTGATCGGCCAGCTTGCTGTACAGGGCCGGCAACTCCGTCGCCAGCGACTTGGCGACATCGCTGTGTTCTACAGAAATCTGTGCGCTGAACATGTGGCGTGCCACTGATGTCCGTATATCGATGCTGCCAAATTCCTGGCTTTGCATGCCTACTCGGAATTCCGAACCGTTCATGCCCTGAACAAATTTCGCCGTTATCGGCGAGGACGTCGTGATCGGCACCGCTTCATCCGGCCCATCCGCTTCAGCCGCAGTCGTGGCAGACGACGAAATTCCCGCGGACGGCTTCACTAATACTTGCTTGACCTGCGAAGAAGTATTCGGCGATCCCGTGCCGCTGTCCTTGCCGCCACCACCCGCTAAATTCGTTGTGCCCGCGACGGCCCGGTCCGCCTGAGTGGAGGCAAACTTTCCGCTGTCGGTGGATCCTGTACGCGGATCCTTGCCGCGGTCTTTACCGATTCGGTCCTTACTATTGCTGGCGCTGTTACGATCCTTAACTTTTGCCAACTCGCTCGCCGGAACATGTTGCGCTATGTTTTTGGTTTCAGTGGCTAAAGCAGGGTCAAGATCCTTGGCTTGCGACGCAGCCTTTGTCGCCATGTGGCTGTCGGCAATTTCCTTCGCCGACGCATTCGAAATCGGATTGACGGGCGGCGCTACCGGCACTGCCTCCGCCGCCGCTGCACGAGGTGGATCACTCTTGCCTGCCGCGACTGTGGCGTCCGAAGGCGTTATCGGCATCTTGATATTTGGCAGAGGGGTCGGACCATGTTTGACCGATCCGGCGAGACCGGCACTTTGGGGGCGATCGTTAGCGCCTTTCGCCATCTCCAACGACTTCCTGGGGGCTGCGCCAATCATGGACACGGAGGCAATTTCTGCCGTTGGCTTTCTTCCTCTTTGCAGAGTGTTTTCGGTCGAAGGCATCCCGTTAAGACGGTCAGCTGTGGCAGCGACCGGTATCTTGGAGTCCAGCTGATTGGGTTCGGGCAGCGATGTCTCCGGCGAAGACTTCTCCGCAGGTGTGGCGTTCGCATTTACGCTCTCATTCCCCGTCAGTTCGTCGGGAACTCCCTCGTTCTCAATCTGCATTCTCGTTGCCACGCCAAGTACCGTTTCTCGCGGAGTGTCTGCCCCTTTCACACCCGGGGTGTTCGCTTGTTCCTTAGCATCGTTCTGCTTGGGAGGACCTTGAACAGCCGCCTCGGGAACCACGATCGGCGCGGTGAGCTCGGGATGTATTGTGAATAGTGAAGTCGAATCCGAAGGTTTCTTGTCCTTCCGGTCCTCGATCACACTTCCAGGCGCACTGGCTGACGGCTTTCTACTGGTGGTTGAATCTTTTGTCGGCTCAACCGCTCCGTCCGGAGTCGAACCTGCAACTCCAAACAAGGTGGCCGCGATTGCCCTGAAATCGAGACCAGCATTCCCCGACGCATCTGCCAGCAGAAAGTCCGCCAGAGATGAATTCGCCGATGGTGCAGGCGCTGCTTTCAACGCGACAGCGGCTCCGGAGATTGGCGTCGTATGCACGAATAGACACTCTCGATCACCAGACCATAAGGCACGCGGGCGACCAAAGCGTCAGCGGTCCACCCACGGTTTGCGCATTGGAAAATGTGTTGTGGAACTAAAGACTTGAAAGGGACCTGCCGATAAAGTCAGCGCCGGAGAAATCGTGGAAGTGTGTACTGGGCAACCTTTGCCCAGGTTTACTGGGCAAGGTGTGCCTACTTGCCGGGTTTGCTACGCGCCAGAAACATATCGTCCAGCATCTTCTGCTCCTGACGCCTCTGCTCCAGTTCGTAAGCCTTTTTCTGCTGATCACGCAGTTCGCTGAGGACCTGACGATCCTGATGAGCGCTTTGATAGATGGCAAGTTGCTTGACTCGCTGGTTTTCGAGTTGTTGCAATCGCAAGTGCAGCGCTTCGGCGGCATGCTTGAGTTCCAACTCACGGTCGGCAATCTCCATCAGGTGGACCGCGGGCAATTTCACGGTCAACTCCTGCTCTCGCTGTTCGCGAACACTGTTCTGACTGGCGATGACTCGTTGCAGCTCTGTCTCGGCTTCAGCGATCTCGCTCACAATGCGGTATAAGACAGTCTCTTCAACGTGCTCCACGCCTTCCCGAAAGCGCAGAACCGCATCCAGCTTGAAACGGAAAGCCATAACTAGGTGGGCAAAGCCAGCATTCGCCGGGCCGTGTCAGCCGGCAGTGGAATCTCAGTGGGATTCTGTTGCAGGAACCCGTTGATCGCAGGCAAAGCCGCGATCGCTTTATCCAGCACGGCATCCGTGCCGGGTTTGTAGGCGCCGATCCGGATCAGGTCCTCCGCTCTCGAATAGGCAGACATCAGCATACGCGCCGCTCCCGCTTTTTCCATCTGCTGCGCGCTGCAAATCGCCGGCATCAACCGGCTCAGACTATCGAGCACCGAAATCGCCGGATAGTGATTGTGCAAAGCCAGGCTCCGGCTCAGGACAACGTGTCCGTCGAGAAGAGACCTGGCCGTATCCACCAGCGGATCTTGTTGATCGTCGCCTTCCATCAAAACCGTGTAGAAACCCGTGATGCTTCCCGTAGAAAACCGCCCCGCCCGTTCGATGAGACGCGCCATCATGGCCAGCACCGACGGAGTGTACCCCTTGGCGGTAGGAGGTTCCCCGGCGGCCAATCCGATTTCGCGCTGCGCCATGGCGAATCGAGTCAGCGAATCGAGCACCAGCAGGACGTGCTTTCCGCGGGTGGAAAAGTACTCGGCAACAGCCGTGGCGGCCAGAGCAGCACGTATACGCATCAGAGGGGACTGATCCGAAGTCGAAACCACGACTACGGACCGGCGCCGCCCTTCTTCGCCTAGAGCTTTGAGGAAGTCCCCAACTTCGCGTCCGCGTTCACCGACGAGCGCAAGAACTGTTAAATCGGCCGCGGTGGCGCGAGTCATCATGCCGACAAGAGTTGTTTTGCCGACGCCGCTGCCGCCAAATATGCCTACGCGCTGCCCGCGCCCGCATGCCACAAATCCGTCGATGGCGCGGATGCCGCAGGTCAGCGGATCGCTGATCGGGACGCGAGTTAAAGGCAGCGGCACTGCGCCGTCAATCGGAACCGTTCGCGTCGCACGATACTCGCCCAACGAATCCAGCGGATTGCCCTGCGCGTCAATGACGCGCCCCAATAAATCCGGTCCTACCCGCAGCGACGGCCGCGCGCCCCAGCTTGTAATGTGATCACCGTAGCGGATGCCCTGCGGTTTTTCGAGCGGCATCGAGAGCACGGTCGAGCCGCGAAACCCCACGACCTCTCCGGGAAATCGGTTCCCATTCGAATCTTCCATCTCGCAGGATTCACCCACCGAACAGAATGGCCCAGCAGACTCCACCAGGTTCCCCACCACGTGGGTGACACGCCCTTTCCACCGGAGAGTGGAAGAATGATTCAGCCACTGCGCGTACGCGCCCAGGATTGCCTCGCTCATTTATTGTCCGGCCTTTGCGCCAGCAAATCGAAGAATCCCTGCTCGATTTCCTTCAACTGGACGTCCAACCCAAGCTCGGTAGTTCCAAGTTCTGTTTCCAGAATGCAATTGTGTGCGGCGACTGATGGATCCGGCTTCACTTCGACCCGAATCTCTCCGTTCATGTTGCCCTCGAAATACCGGTTCCAGTCGGCAACCTCTTCCGGACGCACCCGCACGCTTGCAGAAGTCCCGTGCTGCAATTTCTCCAGCGCCACCTTGACCAGGGCAGCGACCAGCATGCGGTCTACCTGGGCCTCCCGGTGCAGGATTTTGGTGGCGATCGCCAGGGACAGATGCACCATCTCTACTTCTGCCCGCGAATAGTATTCGCCGGTCTTTTCGGCAAAGTCCCGTATCGCTTCCGCCACCTTCACGCGTTCACTGGCCAACTGCTGTTCGAGTGATTGTTGCGCTTGCTGAAGACCCTCGCGGATTCCCTCGGCCCGTGCGGCGGCCAGCTTGAAGTCCAGCGGTTCCGAGGTCTCGCGGGGAGGGGCCTCAGACAGCGCTCGGCTTTCAGCCGTTGCCGTTTCCGAAGGCGCATCAAATCCGCCGGCCTCGTGGTATTCAAACGTTTGCACCAGGGCCGACTTAGGCGACGAACTCATCATCGGTCTCCGCTCGCAATGAGATTTTCCCTTCCGCTTCAAGTTGACGCGCAGCCGCAATTGCTTCTTGTTGCGCCTTGGCAACATCCTTCCCACGCACCCGGCCGAGAACGTCCATGTCTTCCTTCAACATCTCGACGGCGCGCGAGGACATTGCCTTGAAAATGTGTTCCTTCACCGCATCGCTTGCTCCCTTGAGAGCCAATGCCAGCGTCTTCTTGTCCACCGCTCCCAACAGGTCTCGCAAGGCGGTCTCGGGAACTCCCACCAAATCCTCGAAGGTAAACATCAGATTGCGAATATTGCCCGCCAGATCTGCATTCTCTTTCTCAATCGCTTCCAGAATCGCCCGCGCCGTATCCGGTTGCAGTTGGTTCATAAGTCCCGGCAGGCTGTCCGACCGCGACGGCCCTTCCTTCTTCTGTACGCCGCTCTGCTTGAGTTTCTGATTGAGAACGTTGCTGATCTTCTCCGCCGCCTCGGGCGAAAAGTGCTGGAGCTGGGCGATGCGTTTCACCACATCAATCTGTAACTCGCTGGAAACCTTCGAGAGAATAGGCGACGCGTGTTGCGGCTCCAAATGCGAGAGCACCACGGCGATGGTCTGTGGATGTTCCTTTTCGAGTACAGCCGCTACCTGCTGCGGATCGGCATTTTTCAGCCAGTCGAGCTTGCCCGCGCCACTATGCTTCATCTGCGAAAGTCTCTGGACCAGATCTTTGCCGTTATCCTCGCCAAAGGCTTTTTTCAAAAGCCGTGCCGCATATTCAGGTCCACCCTGTATCACCAAACGATGAGTGTTGGCCTGCTGCTGATATTCCTCGAGGACTTGCTGTGCCAGCTCTGGCGGAATCGTATCGAGGCCTGCCAACTCGCCCGCCAGTTGTTGCACATCCGCTGAGGATAGCTGGCGACACACCAGCGCCGCCGCTTCCTCGCCCAGAACGGTCAACAGAATGGCGGCCTTTCGAGCCCCGGTCAGAGCGGACTTGGCACGCGCTCCGCTCACTGTGATCCCTCGCGCAACCAGGCCTGGACCAGGCGTCCGGTCGCTGCCGGCTCATTCTTTGCTTTTTCCGTTAACTGCTTCTGCAATCCCAAAGACCGGCGTTCGGCGTCGGACAATGCCATGACCTCGGCTGAAACCGGGGCCTCGCCCGTGGCCATCGCTGCTTTCAATTGCTCCGCGGAGCGGTCGGGCAGTTGACTGAAGGCAGATAACGCCTGCTTCTTGATCGGACGCAGCAGCAGCACATAGGTCAGCATGAACAAAACGAAGATGACTGCGTATCGAATCAAGGACGACCAGTCATTCAGGGTGACGCGAATCTTTTCGACTTTGCTCGGCGCTGCCAGCGCTTGCTGCGGCAGCTGCTGGAAGGAGAGGTTCTGCACCGCCAGCGTGTCGCCGCGCTTTTCGTCGAAGCCAATGGCAGCCGCAGCCAGGGTTTCAATCTGCTTCAATTCTTCCGGAGTGCGCTTTCGACGCGTTTCCGTGGTCTTGCCGTTTGCCTCTTGATGGTCAACCGCGTCATCCACCAGTAACGCCGCCGAGATCCGCCTGATTCGTCCCATCGGTTGCAACGTGTGCCGGACAACCTTATCCACTGCATAAGTTGCGTTCTGAGTTTTTGAAGACTGCACCGTGTCGTCCGAGTCGTCTTCTGTCTTCTCTGGAGGGTTGGCGTTCGGCACATTGCTCGCCGTTCCCGGAACTCCACTGTCGGTTCCACCGCCCGATGTTTTCTCTTCAGAGGTCTGCATGGTGACCGCGACTGCACTCTTGGGATCGTACGTCTCCTGATTTTCTTCGCTGCTGCTGGTGTCGTAATCCACATTCACACTGGCGCGTATGCGCTGCGCCCCAACCACCGGCTCCAACGTGCTGACCAGCCGCCGTGAAAGCTGGTCTTCCAGTTCAACGTCGGAAGGCGATCCCGCCCGGTGCATCGCGAACGGCTGGTTTGTATCAGCGTCTGTGATGGTCACGTTCTGCGGGCTTAGCTTGTCCACCGCACCTGAAACCAGACCCGCGATTGAGCGCTCCGTATCCTGAGAGAGCTGGCCGGAACGCACCCGCAGAATCACGGATGCTTTGGCTTCCCGCTCACGGTCGACGAACACCGATTCTGTCGGCATCACCAGGTGCACACGAACGCTTTCCACATCCCGCAGCGTCTGGATAGTTCGCTCGAGTTCTCCCTCCAGCGCGCGCTGGTAGTTCACCTTCTCGTCAAATTCCGTCTGCCCCCAGTTCAGCTTGTCGAAGAGTTCAAAGCCCAGGCGTCCGCTGTGCGGCATGCCCTCGCTGGCAACCTCCAAACGACTGGAGTCCAGCTTGTCGGCAGGTACGCTAACGGTTTTTCCGTCGGGAGTGATCTGGTAAGGAATACTTTTGGCCGCCAGCCGGCTCGCCAGCGACTGTGCATCTGCAGGCTCCATCCCCGTCATCAGTGGCTTGTAGTCAGGAGTGATGAGCAGGTGTCCAAAGAAAAAGATCACGCCGGCGACGAGCGCCGCGCCGCCCATCAACACGATGAGTTGCTTGGTATCGAACGCCGCGATCGCGTTCTTCCCCTGGTTCGCAAGCTGAGTGAAAGAGGCCATGATTTAGAAAACCGAGCTTCTTGCCTAGAACTGCATGCGCGATACTTCCTGATACGCGCTGACGATCTTGTTCCGTACTTGCATCATCAGTTGAAAGGCGATGTCCGCCTTCTCGACAGCGATCATCACGTTGTGCACGTCGCTGCGATCGCCCTTCAACAAGTCTGTCACCTGCGATTCCGCGCTTCCGTGAAGCTCTTCCACCTGGTTGATGGCGCTCTTCAGGACCGAGCCAAAATTGCCGTCGGCGTCCCCCGAGCCCGAGGTCGATGTCGACTTCAGCGAATCGAGATTCGGAAATGCGGGAAGATTCGAGATCAAATTGTTCATTACGTTTCCTATTTAAGGATGTCCATCGCTCCCTGGATCATCTGCTTGGTGGCGCTCACCGCCGCCGCGTTCAATTGATACGCGCGCGTCGCGCCCATGAGATCGACCATTTCCTCGATCGGATTGATTGCCGGATATGCCACGTAGCCAGACTTGTCGGCATCAGGATGCCCTGGCTCGTAGCGCATGACCGGAGGCGCAGGGTCGTTCACCACCTTCGAAATATGCACCGCCGACGACCTCCCGGTCAGACGCCGGAGGCCCGCCAGCGCAAGCTGGAACGGCGAATTGTTTCCGCCGGAAAAAACCACTTGTTTGCGGCGAAAAGGCCCGCCTGAAGGCGTGCGGGTGGTTTCCGCATTGGCCATGTTGGTGGCGACGACTTCGGCTCGCTGGCGTTCCGCTCCCATGGCCGAGCCGCTGATTTCAAGCGCTGAAAACATGCTCATGATTCTTTCCCTTCATTAATGGCTGTTACTAGCCGGTGAAACTCACTGCGAATAAACTGGACACCGATACGAAACTGCATTTGGGTTTCGGCCATCAGCAAGCCTTCGCGATCCATACTGACGTCGTTTCCGTCCGGCCGCTGAAGCAAACCCTTCACTGTGTGGGCGACGGGAGCCGCACTTGCATCTTGCTCAGATCCCACGGCCCGGTCCAACTCCGCGCGAAAATTGACGTCTCGCGTCCGGTATCCGGGCGTGTCAATATTCGCCATATTGTTGACCACCAATGACTGGCGGTCAGACGTGACGTTCAAAAAGCGTTCGAGAAACTGAATCAGTGGCGTCGAGCCCATCAGGCAAACCTCCGTGGCGGCAATCCAAATTCCCGAATTTTGTTGCGAATGGTGCGCAGGCTGATTCCCAGCATCTCGGCGGCGCGCGTCCGGTTGCCGCCGGTCAGCAGTAGAGTCTTCTCCAGCATTTGGCGTTCGAGTTCACGCATCGGTATGCCCGCTGGCACCAGTCCGGCAGCGGGGGACATCCTGACCGCTGGCTGTTTCGAGAATTCTGTCGGGAGATGTTCCGGTCCAATATTGATGTCGCGATTCATGACTACCACCCGGCGCATGAAATTGGAGAGTTCCCGGGCGTTTCCCGGCCATGTGTGTTTTCGCAGCGCGACCAGAAACTCGGGATGCAACTCCGGCACTACACGTCCTGCCTGCTCCGCAAACTTCGCCGCGAAGTACTCAGCTAGTACTGGAATGTCATCCGCGCGATCGCGCAACGGAGGAAGAGTCAGTGGAATCACATTGAGCCGGTAGTACAAATCCGCGCGGAAACGCCCCTGCTCCACCATTTCCTCAAGGGACACGTTGGTTGTCGCAATGATCCTGATATTCACTGCGATCGTCCGTGTATCGCCCAACCGCTCAACTTCACGCTCTTGCAACACCCGCAACAATTTCGGTTGCAACTCCAGAGGCATCTCGCCGATCTCATCGAGCAACAGGGTCCCACCGTTTGCCAATTCGAATTTCCCCGGTTTCGGCAAGGTCGCTCCCGTAAAGGCTCCGCGCACATGGCCAAACAGTTCGCTCTCCAAGAGATGTTCCGGTACGGCGGCACAATTGACCGCGATAAACGGTTTATCCCGCCGAGTGCCGGCCTCGTGGATAAACCGCGCCAGCAATTCTTTCCCGGTACCACTTTCAGCCTCAACTAGGATGTCGGCATCCGTCTGTGCCGCCAGCCGGGCCCGATCCAGAACTCGCATCAGGGCGGGCGAATGACCGATAATTTCTGTCTGTGTGTGTTTGGGAGCCGGCCCGCTTCCCGAGTTCCGCATCACCCGTTCCACCGCCGACTGTAGTTGTTCGAACGAGAAAGGCTTGGTCAGATAGTCGCAAGCGCCGTTTCGCATGGCCTGGACCGCCTGTGCTACCGTGCCAAACGCCGTCAGGACGATCACCGCGGTAGAAATGTCCGTCGCTCTGACTCTGCGCATGAGTTCCAAACCATCGCCGTCGGGCATGCAAACATCCGTCACCACCAGAGGAAAATGCACCTGTCCGCACTTGCGTACCGCTTCTGACACACCGGACGCCATTTCCACCTGCCAGCCGTCACGCTCGAAGTTGGCTTTCAAAGCCATCCGCATTCCAGGCTCGTCGTCGACCACCAACACCGATCGCGACTGATTTACTGGTGAGTGATTCATAGGACCGGAATCTCAAGCGAGAATGTCGTACCTTTGCAGACCCGGCTCTGCACTCGAATTTCGCTGTTGTGTTGCTCCATGATTCGTTGGCAGATGGTCAATCCGAGTCCCGGCCTGCGATTGGTTCCGCTAAAACCGGCGTTGAATATTTTTGGAAGGTCTCGCTCGGCAATCCCCTCGCCGGTGTCCGCGAAGTCCACGACCGCCAGCCTATCCTGCACGCGGCCTGAAATAATCAGTGAACCACCCATTGCGGTGTGCCGGAAGGCATTGAGCGCGAGATTAAGGATGACCTGCTGCAAGCCGTTGGCATCCCCCAGAATCTCCGCGTCCTCGAGTTCACTGTGGATGGCCAGCCTCACCCCCGCCTGCTCGGCCAGCGGACGAACAAACGCGATTCCATTCTGTAGAACCGTCTTCAATTTCAAACGAACAAGATTGGCCGATCCGTGGCCGTGAAACTGCAAAACATTGTTGACCGTCGCCGACAGGGATCGGATTCCCGATTGCAGATGCTCCACGCAGAGCTTTCCTTCCTCTCCGATTTCATGTTGCTTGTCCAACACACTCGTCCACAGCTCCATGCTGCCCAGAGGATTACGAATTTCGTGTGCCAGCACCGCCGCCATTTCACCCAGGGCCAGCATGTTGCGCGAAGATTCGCGATGTTGTTCAGCGTGTTTGCGGGCCGTCACGTCGCGCAGAATCAGGACAAACTGGTCTGGTCCCTCGAACGTGAAATCCAAAGGCTCGCTATGCAATGGCGTCCGGCGGATAGAGAGCACGCACGAATTATTTTCAGTACCGAGAGTGACTTCATTCTCATCGTCGCGATCCACCGCCGCCTTCAGGACAGCTTGAAGATGAGCCGGAAATTGTTCCAATGACGACACCGAGCCGGTTTCGACGCCCAGCAGAACTCCAGCTTCGGGATTCGTGAGAATCACACCGTCGTCGGAATCGATAACAATGACGCCGCAAGGCAGAGAGTCCAGAATGCGCTGTAGCGAGGCGCGCATCTTCTTGTTTTCGGCCAAACTGGAAGTGAGAGCCGCGTTCCGTTCTTCAAGTTCACGTCGCAGACGCGCGACCTCGCCCTGAAGCTGGCTGTACGACGCTTCCATTCGGCCAGCCGTCGCCATGAATGCATTGAACGCCTCCGTCAGCGCGCCGTTGGCCGGTGCCGGCGGCGGGATCATTGGAGCATGATGAGAAGTAGGCAACATATGCCTACTAGCATTGCAACGCTGATTCCAAACTTTTCTAATTCAGCAAGAAGAATGCAGGAGGGTAACCTTTCAGAACCATAAACTCAGAAACACGAACTGAGAACTAAGGCCTGAGATCCGAGAACTGTCTTCGTGAAAACAGAATTGAGGGTACGCAGGTCAGAAAAAGACGGCGCGAGGTGGAGTTTTCTCGGCGCATCCCCAAATCCAGAGTTTTTCTGCGGAGAATGAGCAAAAGCCCGGAACGTGCGTTTAGTGAGGAAGAGCCTAGATCACGACGTGCTTCGCCAGTACCTGCCGCTCGTCCTGAGCCAGGATCGTTGCCCGTTCGATCACGTTACGTAATTCGCGCACATTGCCCGGCCAGGTATGTTGCAGCAACTCAAAACTGGCTTCTGAGCTTAGCGTCTGTCGGTGCGTACTGAAGCGATTGAGAAAACTGGTCGCCAGGGCGGGAAGATCCTCCATTCGTTCTTTGAGGAGGGGCAATTCGATCGGGAAGATCGCCAGTCGATAATAGAGGTCTTCGCGGAATTGCTTTTCCTGCACTAGTTTGCGCAAATTCGAATTGGTCGCCGCGACGACTCGTACGTCCACTCTGAAACTGTCCGAACTGCCCAACCGTTGCACTTCGCCCTGCTCCAGAAAGCGCAGCAATTTGGACTGGAGGCCCAGAGGCAGTTCTCCAATCTCGTCAAGGAAAAGAGTTCCGCCCTGTGCCGCGTAAATTCGCCCAACGCGGGACTGCACGGCACCGGTGAAAGCTCCCTTAGTGTATCCGAACAACTCTGCTTCGAGCAGTGGTTCAGGAATGGCGGCGCAATTGATCACCACAAATGGATTCGACCGGCGCGGACTGAGGTCATGAATCGCCTGCGCCACCAAATCTTTACCGGTTCCGCTTTCTCCCAGAATCAACACCGTGGTATCGCGGCGGGCTACGAGTTGCGTCATCTGGTATACGCGCTGCATGGCCATCGAGCTGCCGATCATTCCCGGCAGCGGACTGACGGCGACGCGATTCAACTGTTCGTGACTGATAATCTCCGGCGTCCCCTTGGCTACGGCCTCACTTCCCAGCATCGCCGACAGCTCTGTGCCGGCCGCGGCCGGAGTGGAAGACGGCATCGGTAATCCCGTTTGTCGGTCCAGCGGCATAATTTGCAGGTGCGGAAATTGACTGTGCACCATTTTCTGGAACTCGTTCGAATTGAGGTCAGGCAAAGACGAATCCAGCAAAAGCAGTTGAAAGTCTCTGGCCTCGAGTTGTCCCATCGCGTCAGCGCCGCTGACTGCTTCCGTCATGCGCCAGCGTTCCGACTTCACCCGCGACATCAAATCGCGGCGCAGCTGGCCGTTTGGACTGACAATCAAGACTCCGGACACCGGATCCAACACGGGCATTGATGCGATGCTCATAAGGTTAAGGAAACATCCTCTCTATTAGCTTTCGGACGGCGGCATATTCTCCGCGCCCGGGTAACAATTCGCGAAATCAACGTGAACTTACCGCCAACCGCGCACTGGGAGTATCGGACATCGGATTCGTGCCCACCGCCTGGTCAATGACAGTCCCGCCCTCGCCGCCTGGCGGGAACTCGGCAACCACCAGCAAGGGATTCGTAGTCATTCGAAACAGCCCGCCCGCATTACTCACGATCGCCTCGGCGAGGGCCAGCGCCCTCTTGATCGCATTGTCAGACACGGGGAACGCAGCATTGCCCTCGGCCTGGTCACTCCTGCCTAACGATTGCTCAATCCACAGCAGCACATTTCCACCCTGCTGCTGAATTTCAATATGGACGAGATCCCCTGGACGCGAGCATCCCTGCACCGCTTGCAGGACATAAAAAAGCATCTGCCGCAATCGAACCGGCGAGATTCGTATAAGCGAATCATGTTCGGAGGCACAGATCAGGAGTTCCACTTGCGCCGACTCCAACGTTCGTTGCAGATCGGAAATGACGCCTTCTAACGCAGCCCTCAGTGATACTTCCCGCACATCCGCCGCCGGCTGCTGAAACCGTGTGAGGCACGCGATGAATTGCATACACTCCACGGCGCGACGAACCTCGCGCAGAGCACTTTCGGCGACGTCCTGATGCTGTTCGGCGGTAATCGGGCTCAACAGCGCCAGTTCCAAGGAGGCCTGAAGAATCGACAGCGGCTGCGCCAACTCGTGAACGTTCTCGGAAAGCTTGCGCAGAAAGTTCTGTTGCGTCGCGGAATTTTGTGGATGGTTTCGCATGGCTAGCCTTTAGTTTTCGGTCTCTGTCTGTCAGTCTCTGGCTGTCAGTCTCTAGTTGTCCGAAAATACGTATCCCACGCCTCGCACCGTACGAATCAACGGCGCCGAGAACTCGGAATTATCCACCTTGTCGCGCACGTATTTGACATACACGTCCACCAGATTGGTGGAGTTATCGAACGGCATGTTCCACACATTCTCCATAATCATGGCCCGGGTCACGGTTTGCCGTGCATTCCGCATCAAGTACTCCAGCAACGCAAACTCTTTGCCCGACAAATTGATGCGCTTGCCCGCGCGCTCCACCCGAAACTCTCGCGTGTCAAGGGTCAGGTCCGCGACTTGAAGAGTGCTTCCCGGCAGGTGAGGATTCCGGCGCAGCAGGGCTCTTACTCTCGCCGTCAGTTCGGAAAATGAGAATGGCTTCAACAGACAATCATCTGCGCCACTGTCCAGCGAGAGAACCCGATCTTCAACCTCGGTTCTTCCAGTCAACACCAGGATCGGCAATTGCGGCTGTTTGGGACGCACCTGATTCAGCACTGCAACTCCATCCATCTTCGGGAGGTTCAAATCCAGGATAAGCAGGTGATACTTTTCGCTAGCGACAACTTCCGCCGCTGCCTCGCCATCCTGCACCAGGTTGACATCGTAAGACTCTGACTCCAGCTGACGCCGGAGAAAAATGCCGAGAGGAACGTCATCCTCCGCTACCAGCACATGCGGTTTCTGGTTGTTCTGATTTTCCACTCCGCTGTTCACAGGGACCTTTCCTGGTTCTACCTTCATTGAATCATTCCAACTGGTGTACCGATAAAGTAGCCGAAAAGCCTACCGCGCCGCCCCGGGGACAACTGCTCCCGGAAGACAAGCACTTCCGACTAATGCAATTGCCATGCCAAAAGGGTTTGGCTTAATTTCATGCTAATTCTGGGTTCGGATGACTGAACGGGCGTATGATTTTTTGACAGTGTGTTTAATTCAAATACACTTTTGGACGAAACAGGCGGTTGTGGGAGGACGGGTCTCTAATCTGCCATGAAAGATGACGCAAACTTCGGCTCGGTGCGCTCGTTTGGCTTTCGCGCTCCCCGTGTCTCCACGAATTTCAGCTTTCTTCTGGAAGTGCCATCTACGGGGAAACAATTCGACGCAATGTGCACCGACCTCAGTGAGGAAGGGCTGGCTGCCGAATTGCCCGAGCCAATTCCCAGTGGGACGCAGGTGGTCGCGAGGTTGCTGCTGCCCGGCAGCACCCGCCCCGTGCACATCAAAGGCGCCATCGAGCACAGCCAGGGTCAGCGTTGCGGAGTAACCTTTTCAGACCTATCATCGGAGGAGCGGGAACAGCTCCAGGCGTTCATACGGGCGATATCGTGATGCTGTAGCGCCGGCATCCCGCCGGCTGTCGTGAGGGCATGCTGCCCTCATAGTTGAGAAGAGTTGGCGCAGCCTGGTCGGTGACGACCCCGGCTAGTGTTGACTCTCCTGATTCCCTTCAGCTTTCGCCTCCGGTTTGGCCTCCGACTTGGCTTCGGGAGCGGTAACTGGCGCTTCATCCTCATCCTTCACCACGTACTGCACGATCAGTGAAATGCGCCGGTTCGACGGTTCCAGCGGATTTCCGGGCACGCGGAGCTTCTGATCGGCATAACCCCTCACCTGGGAAATCTGGTCAGAGCGCAGTCCGGAAGCCTGCAAGATCCGGCGCGCTGAATTCGCACGGTCGGTGGAGAGCTCCCAGTTTCCGTAATCGGGGTTCCCTGCGTAAGGCGTCGCGTCGGTATGACCCTCAATCGAGACATGGTTAGGAAGCTTCCCCAGTTCCCCAGCCAGCGCAACCAGGACCTCCTTGCCGTTCCCGTTTAATCCGGCCTGTCCACTCTCGAAGAATGTGCCCGAAGATGATTCGAGGAGTTCAATGCGCAATCCTTCAGACGTCACTGTCATCGCGATCTGGTTTTTCAGTTTTTCGAAATTGGCCATTTGACGCACGGCCATCTGCAGTTCCTCTTTAAGTTTGGGCATGTTGTCCTTGGTCAGGGTGAAGTTTTCGCCCGACCCCACCATGTTGCTGCCCACCTTCTTGGAGGTTCCGGTTGGATCTTTAAAGTAACCGCCGATCGCCACCTGAATTTGCTTGCTGCTGTTCATCAACCACAGCACGATGAACAAGGCCATCATCGCGGTGACAAAGTCGGCGTACGCGACTTTCCAGGCGCCGCCGTGGTGGCCGCCGTGTCCGCCCTTTTTCTTGATAATGATGATGGGCCGTTTGGCCTCGACTGGAGTCGCCATGTCGCTACGCTCCCGCCTTCGCCGCAACCGCAGTCCCACCGGCATCACCGCTTCGGCAATTCTTTTCCACTTCCTTGAAGCTGGGACGCACATGGCCCGGAATCGCACGCCGCGCCATCTCCACCGCCATGATCGGAGGCGCGCCCTTCATAAAAGATGCCATCAGCACCCGTAGCACGTAATAAAAAGCGTGTTCCTCGTCGGCCAACTTTGCCATGTTGCTGGCAACCGGTCCCACCAGCCCGTAGCACAGCAGAATTCCTAGAAATGTTCCTACCAGGGCTGCCGCTACTTTGTGTCCAATCTCTTCAGGAGGTCCACCCAAAGCCCCCATGGTGATTACGACCCCGAGAACCGCGGCCACGATCCCGAGACCAGGCAGCGAATCCGCCATGGCACTCAACGCCTGCACGGGTATGGTGGCGTCGTGGTGGTGCACGTCCATATCCAGTTCCATCATCTGGTCGAGATCGAAGGGTTCGACGCCACCGCTGACCGCCATTCGCAAGGTGTCGCAAACAAAATCACGAACGTGGTGATCCTTGGTGAAGGAGGGGTATTTCGACAGGATCGAACTCTTTGCCGGATCCTCGATGTGAGCTTCCAGCGCGACCAGCCCATCCTTGCGCGCCTGGTTCAGCAGCAGGTACATCATCTTCAGGGTCTCGATGTATCGCTTCTGCGTGAACTTGCTTCCCCCGAACACACTCGCGAATCCGCCCACGATCTTTTTTAGGATATGCAGCGGATTGGCCACCAAAACCGTTCCAATAGCCGCGCCGCCAATGATGATCAACTCAGCTGGCTGCATCAGCACTTTCAGATTTCCATGCTCCATCAAATATCCGGCAACGACGGCCCCGAATACGACCACAATTCCGATGATTGTGAACATCGCCTTTTTGCTCTCTCTCTTTATTTAAAATTCAGCAGAATCTCACAACTGTGAGTGTCGCTTTCGTCAGGCATCAAATCCCGCCTCAGATAGCAGAACTCTCCGCGATACGCCAACTTGATGTTTCCTCGCCACAACACATGGGTCTGGGCCAGAAGGCCATCAATCAGGCGGCGGTCACGCTCGCTGTGATATTCCACATACAGCACTTTCACCTCTGGTAACCACTTGCTCAAAGACTCCAGAATCGGCACTTCGCAACCTTCTGTGTCGATCTTCAGAACATCCACTTTTTCGATACCCTGCTCGTACAGAAAGCGAGACGCATCCACCAGGCAGATCTGTTCACTCTCGTGCTCGGTACGGGTGCTGGCACAGACTGACGATTCAACGCTGTCATTCCTGCCATGAAATAAAGACAGCGTCACGTCGTGAGAGTACAAGCCAAAGGGAAACACCGTGACGTTACGCAGGGGCGCTACATTCTTTTGCAGCAGCGACAACGCGTCGCTTCCCGGCTCAAAGGCGTAGATCCGTGCGTCGGGATAGCTCATCGTCAAATAGACGGAAGCCGCGCCCACATTGGCCCCTATATCGAGAACGGTTTTCACTCCCGACACGAATGGAACGTTGGGGTAGGTAGTCCCGGCGAAAATATCGTTTGCCACCTGGAAGCACACGTCGGTCTTAAATAGTTGGAACGGAATCATTCCGTTCGGGCCTTGCAACGTGGCCTCAGCGACGTCCGGACGATTTGTTTCTTCCTTACTCATTTGCGCTTTCAATGCCTCGCGCCTTGCGCCGCGTGCATGGTCCGTGGAGGTGCTGCCAGGCTCAAGCCCAACTCGCGAATCATGGTGTGCAGCATGGTCTCGAAAAGATAGAACCAGTGAATTGCCGGCACCGCTTGCTGAAAAAGTCTTAAAACCATCGCCGCGGTTTCCGGCTGGCCGGTGAGGAACGGTTCCAGGTCAATCGAATCCCAGCGCTCGACGGCCTCGACCGCCTGCTCAACTTCCTGACGTCGTTCTGCCACGTAACTCAGAATTCGAGTCGCGTTTTTCTCATCCATGGCGGTAAGGGAGATTGGCATTGCCCATTCCTGCATCACTCGCGGATGCCGGCCGAACATGTAGAAATAATCCGCACCATAAACTCGCGCCCGACGGATCAGATTGCGCGCCGGATAAGGGAGATGGTCGTGAAAGGCATGGGCATCGGGATGGTAGAGCACCCGGTATCCTTGCTCGTAGAGCCGCAAGCCCATCTCGGTGTCTTCGCTCAGCTTGTAGGTGGAATCGAACGAGCCCACCTCGACCACCGCTTCCCGGTGAACACTCAAGTTACAGGTGATGAAATGTGAATAGCCGTAGGGGCAACCTTCTTCCATGCTCACCTGAGGAAACATGAACGGCTCGACGCAGAAATACTGCGTGAGCGCCCGCTGCCGGGCCGCCGCTGGATACTCGAAGTTTCCCAACACTGCCCAGCGTTCCCCGGGATACGACCGCTGAACTTGCAGGTGCTGCTTCAGCAAGTCGTGGTCGCAGATGGTGTCGTCATTCATGAGCAGCAGGTACTCGCCGGTGGCATGGGCAACCCCGTTGCGGCGCGCCGCGCCGGTTCCGGAGTTCTTCTGCCGCAGATATTGAAAACGAAAGGGCGGTTGATACTGACTCAGCAACTGCTCGGTTCCATCTGACGACCCATCGTCGATCACGATCACTTCGAAATCGTTGGCGGCTAGCGTCTGGCTCTCCAACGCGCTCAGACACTTTTTGAGAATCGGGAGCCGGTTGTAAGTAGGCACAATGACCGAGAAGGTCAGCGCGCCCGGCCGTTTGCGGATGCGTGCCCGAGGCGTCATTCCTATCGTGACCCGACGCCGCGACTCCGCGGCGCACCACTCCGCCATCTCCGCTTCACCCAGTTTGCGGTAGCAGCGCTTCAAAACAATAAACACCTGCGAGGCGAAGTGCCCTGCGCGCATGATTTCTGGCGCTCGTCCAAAAATATGCCGCAGCTGTTCGTGGGCTTTTCCTGG
This sequence comes from Terriglobia bacterium, assembly GCA_963795245.1. Lineage (GTDB taxonomy): Bacteria > Acidobacteriota > Terriglobia > Terriglobales > Acidobacteriaceae > JAIQFF01. The sequence goes on from CAWCHA010000005.1 coordinate 1,795,727, forward strand.
TTTGCCTTCGGCAAGCAACAGTTCAGCTAGGCGAACATGACATTCCAGTTGCCCCAGCCGGCGAGACTCGCCGGTTTTTCCTGAAAGACGCTCCCGGAACAGCTCCTCCACCCGCATCACTGAATAGCTTTCGTCCGCGCGACCTTTGGGAGCCATTGAAAGAATGGATTGCAGCACCCTGGCCAGCGTCGTGCTCTGGAGGTCATTCCCAACAACTTCAGACCGCATTCCGCCGCATCTCTCACTTAGGGTCGCCGCATCATTTTGGTTGGGAAAGGCCACGACATCGGCCCGCTGAAACGTCTCCCATTGCCGCAACGCCAGATCCGCCTTTTGCTCAAGAGCCAGAAGATCGGCTTCGCCATTCGCGGCAGGCGCAACGTGCACTTCATCGGCCAGCACCACGATCCGCGTTCCGGGCGAGTAACTTCTAAGATCGTCCAGGTATTGCTCAGGGATCGAAAGGCTGCGTTTGAAACTCTGCACCAGAATGGCTACATCGAAAAATGTCTGCTCCACCACTTGCTGAAACGACCACCCGGCAAACTCGGACTCGATACCCAGGTACCGCAGGCGTTCGGAATCGTCGCCATAGACCCGAACTCCAGTTTGGACAAGGAGCGCCGGACTCTCCCGGTTATTTCTAGCCTCCCGTGCGACAAAGGTGACTTCATGACCCAGTTCACGCAAAGTCTGAAGCACTTGCAGAACCCGCAGATCGAGACCAGCACTTTGTGGATCAGGGAATGACTCGTGGACGACCAGTATGCGGAGTTCTTGAATTGCGGATTTTGTCGGGTCAGTGTTCGCTGCGTGAGCGCTCAACAATGCTTCCACAAGTTTTTGCTGTTCCGCGGGCAGTGCTGGCAGCACACTTGTCAGCAATGGCAATGCTCGGCCCGGATCGCCTCTTCCAAGCAATAACAAACCAAGGTTTGCGGTGGCGTCAGTGTTTTCCGAGTCCAATTCCAGAGCTCGAGTAAATCCTGTTTCCGCTTGGCCAAGATCGCCTGCACCCATTTGCACGGCGGCCCAGTCATTCCAGAGCTCGGCTGTTTCCTTCGCCGCCAACAGTTCTTCCAGCAGACATAAGGCCTCCGCTACGCGGCCTTGTTGGAACGCAAGGATTGCCTCGTTGTGCTGGGTCATTGAACCTTACGGTCATCAGCAATTTGCTCTCCTCATTTGTTGCTAATCGAAGTCCCCATTCTTCGCCAGTGAAATCAACCAATGATTTTGAAGCGAAGTGATGCCCCTGCTGATTTTTACGGCGAACCGGCGCAACCTTTTTCAGAGTTTTTATCTGCATCTCGTTGGCGAGAAACGTGCTCGTAACCCCATCGGACAATTCTGCGAATGAGTGCCCAATGAGGAAAGCATGCCTACCGTAGGCCTCTCCATGATCGTGAAGAATGAGGCGGAGACACTCCGTCACTGCCTTCAGAGCGTGTCCGGCGCAGTAAGTCAGATCGTCATTGCCGACACGGGCTCAACCGATGGGACCGCCAACATCGCTCGCGAATTTGGTGCAACCGTGATTTCCGTGCCTTGGGAAAACCACTTCGCCAACGCTCGCAACGCTGCCCTCAAACTGATGGAAACCGACTGGGTGTTGGTGCTGGACGCCGACGAGGAACTGGACCGCCAAGCCAAGACTCAACTTCCAGACCTGTTGCGGCCGTGGAGCGTGGGTGGATACCTGGTCCCGATTCGCAATTACATTCCGACCGTCACCGGCCGAGGCTGGGATCGCATAGCCGAACCGAATCGCAGCCCGCATCCTCGGGCCCGGCAGGCTCCGGCATATTTCGTTCACGAAAACTGCAGGCTGTTTCGCCGCGATCCCGAAGTTTATTTCGTCGGACGCGTACACGAGCTCGTAGAACCGCGGATCCAGACGCTGGGACGGCAAATGCCCATGGCTCCCATTTGTATTCACCATTTCGGCCAGCTGGTCCAGGAATCGGCCAGAAACCGGAAGGCCGCTGCATACCGCGATCTTTTACGGCTCAAGGTCCAGGATTCGCCCAACGACGCGATGGCATGGATCCAACTTGGCCTTCAGGATTACGAATGCTCACTCAATCCGGAGGAAGCGTTACGCTGTTTCGAGCGCGCCCTCGCCCTGGAACCGAATGCAGCCGCGGCTTCCCTCTTCAAGGGCATGGTCTATCTTGACTGTGGCCGGCATGAACAAGCTCTCGTGGCGTTAGACGCGGCGCGGACCGACAAGCGTAGTCGCGCTCTCCGCCAACATCTTCGCGGAGACGCGCTCCACAATCTCGGACGCCTGCTGGAGGCCAGCGCGGCTTACAGCGAAGCTGTCCGGCTCTCTGGCAACGACCCGGTACTGAGCAGCAAACTGGGATATACGGAAGTCAGGTTGGGCAGAACCGAAGAAGGAATTAAAAGACTCAGGCAATCCGCCGACAAGGCTCCGGAAGTAGCGGAGATTCGCGAACGCCTGATGAAGGCTTTCGTGGCTGCAAACGCATTGCCCGACGCGGCTGACCAAGCAGAGAAACTCGCGAGCATCGAAGGCACACCGAAAGCGTACTTGCGCGCTGCCAGCATTCGCGTACATGCCAGCCAAGTCCCGCAGGCGCGAGAGCTTCTCAATCGAGGAATTGCGATTTTTCCTGAGTCTGCGGAACTCCGCCGGGCGGCAGATGAACTCTGCGCAAAGCGTAAGGCGGCTTCCGTGTAGCCCTGGTCTTTGTGACCTGCTAATCAGCTGCTGGCGCTTCTTGCCTGTCCCAGCAACTGGTAAATGGTGGCCCGTGATATTCCCAGGATCTCCGCCGCATGGGACTTGTTGCCACCCACCCGCTCCAGCACACGCATGGTGTGTCGTTTTTGTAATTCTTCGAGCGAGATCAGCATGTCATCCTGCGCCGGCAGATCTCTTGACGGACCTCGTATCTCTTCCGGCAGGTCGCCTACGTCAATGACGGGACCGTCCACCATCATGCAAGCATTGCCAATCACATTCTCCAGTTCCCGTATGTTTCCCGGCCACGAGTAATTCGCCAGCCTGCTTTGCGCCCGCCGGGTCATACCGCTCAATGGCTTCTTGTATTCCGCGGCGTACTTTTGCAGGAAATATCTTTCCAGCAGCGGCAGGTCTTCGCGCCTCTCAACCAAACCTGGCAGCTTGATCTCCACCATGGCCAGGCGATAGTACAGGTCCGCGCGGAATGTGCCCTCACTCACCATGGTTCGCAGGTTTCGATTTGTAGCCGCGATCACCCGCACGTTGACTGTTCGCGGCGCCGGCGAACCAACCCGCTGGATCTCGTGGTTTTGCAGCACCCGCAGCAGCTTGCTCTGCGCGGTCAGGGGCAACTCGCCGATTTCATCCAGAAACACGGTGCCCTGGTTCGCATACTCAAACACGCCCATCTTGTCTTGTGCGGCTCCGGTGAACGCACCCTTCACGTACCCAAACAACTCGCTTTCCATCAGCGACTCGACAATCGCCGAGCAATTGCAAACCACAAACGGATTCGCCGCAGCCGGGCTCAGGCGATGCAGCGCCCGCGCCACCAGCTCTTTTCCCGTGCCCGTCGGACCGGTCACCAGAGCGGTTCCGAAATGCGCCGCCACTCTCCGAATCTTGGCAAACACATCCAGCATGATCGGGCTGCGCGCGACGATCCCCTCAAATTGGCAGGCATTGAGCAGTGCGTGATCTAACTGGTAGGTTCTGCGTCTCTCGTCGGCCTCCGCCAGTAGTTGTGAAATGCGATGACGGAGCGTCTCCAGATTCAGGGGTTTGCTGAGATAGTCGCAGGCTCCCTTTTGGATGGCATCGACCGCCGCTTCGGCGGAATAGTCGGCAGTCATCAAAATGACTTCCGTCCCCGGATCCATTCCCAGAATCGTAGCCAGCATCTCCGCCCCGCGGGCACCCGGCATCATCAGGTCAAGGAGCACAATGCGCGGGTGCGCCTGCTCCAATATGTTCAGCCCTTTTGTGATTTCATTGGCAGTGAGGATTTCCAGGCCGCTGTCGCGAAGCGCGTCTTTAATAAGTTCCAGGGTCCGGGGCTCATGGCCAATAGCCAGCAACTTGCGAGTCTGGTCGTCGTCCATAGGAGCTAAGTAAGGGTCTCGAGGGCGAGGTTAGCAAAATTGCCAACACCAGGTGAAAGTACATGGAATGCGTCGGATTTCCGACGTTTTGAATATTTCAATCGAGCATTTTTAGAATATTAGGAATTACGTTGGAGGTGGCGCTTTCACCCGGCGAATGTCGCGAATAAGGCCTTCTTAACCGATTTACTAAAACTGGAACGGGGCGGGGATTCCTTCTACTTTGGACCAATGAACAGTTATCGGCAGGCGGCATCGAAAACATCAACCTTGAACTCGATCCGACGGTTCTCCGGCGGCGTAAGCCTCGACTCTTTCGTTTCTCGCAGGTCGAAAAGGCATCTCCTCGCTTACGATTTGCCCGAATCCTCGCAGCCGCTGAGTCCGATTTGTAGCCAAATGACATAGGTCCTCGCGGGCATGCGCCGAGCGGATATCAAGAAGACGTTATGTGAGATTTTTCCAAAAATCAGCCACATTTGCATCCTGCACCACTGATCCGCGACTCAAGTCACACCGATTCATTAAAGAATCCAAATCAAGCTACCGATAAAGGCCCCTCGACGCGAGCAAACAAGCACTCAGTGTTTGTCGGGGAGCAACACTTATGCGCACATTATCGGCGATTCTTCTTCTTGCTTTAGGCACTCTGATTTCGAACCACGCGGCAGCGCAAAATCTGTTCCCCAATTCGTCAGGCTCCAAAATTCCCTGGCCGCACCCTTTCGTCTACGGCGGAGTCGGAGTGAACGGCGGAGGCTATTCTCCCTTCTCGGGAACCGTTGGCGGAGGCCTGCGAATCGATACCCGGCATCTCATCTGGGAATCCAACGCCGCCTACGACAACTCGCACAAGGCAAACGACGGCACCCTCGACAATGACAAGGGACACAGCCGCCACCTCTCTTCGTCGATCTACTATCGCTTCAACCAGGGCTGGTTCGCGGGCGGCGGCGCGGGATGGGAAGAACTCTCCACCACCAACTACACCAAGCAGGCATTCCGTCCGTCGATCGGTGGCGGCAAGGACTACTTCCACAAGCAATGCGCGGCCGAAGACTGCGTCGACGAATTCTCCATGCGCTTCCAGGTCGACTACATCATGAAGGGCGCGGAACATGTCGACCAGAAGGGTTGCACGGTTCCCGACGGGCAGTGCACCAATGATCTCCAGGGGCCCATGTTTACCATCTATATGCCGTCGCCAACTCTCGCCCGTCACCTCTTCTGGCGCACCACTCTTGGGGTCTACACCTTTCACACCACTGTGACTTCGACCGATCCCGGCCTGACGGCGCTACAGAAAGGTGACCGTTCGGCGACCGCATTCCTGAATTTCGCGATGATGTATCGCTTCTGAGCGACAACCCGATGGCACACCATTACGAAAGCCAGTCAAACCGGGAATCGAGCGAGAGTCTGATGAACCGTGATTTGCAGCCGGAATCCCCGGCCCGCGCCCGTCGCTATCCCCGGTACGAATTCGAAACCGATCTGACTGCGACCATGCTGGGCGGGGAAGGCAGCGAGACGGCACGCGGATGTTCTCTCAACATCAACGAGGCCGGAATTGCGGGATTGTTCGCCATCGAGTGGGCCCTGGGGGCATCCGTCAACCTCCAGTTCTCAGTGCCTTTTGCCAGCGCCCCGGTTCGAGTGCGGGCGGTGGTCCGCAACCGCACCAGCTATCAATATGGATTCGAGTTCACCGATCTGACGCCGGAGCACAGCAAGACCATCAACCGGACTTGCCGAATGCTGGGCCTGTTCTTATGAAAGTCGAGCGCCACTCCGGAAACGAATTAAACACGCATGTGCGCGAGGCCATCGCGAACTCGCTGGCACCCTTTCCGCCCGAAGAATTCAAAGTTCTGGTTGCCGACGACTCGCCCGTCTATCGCAAGCTCATTGAATACGCATTTTCCGATCAGCGCTACACGGTCCTTTACGCTAAAAATGGACGCCAGGCTGTCGATCTCATCGCCCAACATCAACCCGCGCTGGTAATCACCGATTGGGTGATGCCCGACATCACCGGAATTGAACTTTGCCGGCACATACGCGGGCACGCTCAAACCGTCTACACCTACGTCATCATGCTGACCAGCATGTCGGACAAAGATAAGATCGTCAGCGGACTGTCCGCCGGAGCGGATGACTACCTGACCAAACCGTTCCATGCGGAAGAATTGCTGGCCCGCGTTGGCGTCGGCCGCAGGTTCGTAGACCTTCATCGCGAGATTGAGGCCAAGAACCGCCAGTTGGAAACGTTGGCCCTGGCCGATTCCCTCACCGGCCTGCCCAATCGCCGCGCGCTTGAGGCCTGGGCGGCGCACCAACTGGATGGGGCCGCCCGCCACGGCTTTTCTTTCTGGGTCGTAATGGCCGACCTCGACTGCTTTAAAAGCGTGAACGACACCTATGGGCACGCCGCCGGGGACAGCGTCCTCAAGAAGTTTGCTGAAATTCTTCGAACCAATACCAGAAAATCAAATCTCTGCGCCCGTGTCGGGGGCGAAGAGTTTCTTGTGGTTCTCACTCACGCAGAGAAAAAACACGTTGAAATCGCAATCGGCCGCGTCCGCGAACAACTCGAGGCACACAGGTTTCAGCTCGGAAAAAGCACGCTGGGTGTGACTGCAAGCTTTGGCGCCTCGGGATGGCAAGGAGTAAGAGCCCCCGATTTCGAACTACTCGTAAGCCAGGCCGACTCCGCCCTTTACGCCGCCAAACGCAACGGACGCAACCGCATAGAATTCGTCAACCTCTGAAACGCGTCGCTCTCATCATCAGCGCTCAGGTCCCCTCCCGTTGGGTCATCCTGAGAGACTTTAGTCTCGAAGGATCCTGCGCGGACTAACTGAAGCCAACGCAGCCTAAGATGTACTTCACGCCAGATGCTTCGCAAGCTCAGCATAACGCTCGGACCTAACCGGCAAGCTCAAATCGATCCTTTACTTAAGACTCATTCCTGTGATTCTTACCCGCCTGATTGAGATACAATCGGCAGCCGTACATTGACGGAACAACCTGACTATGCAATCTTCCAAAATTCTTCTCCCTTGCGTTCTTGTTTTTCTCATCGTCAACAGCTTTTCACCGGCTCTGGCCGCAGCCGCCGACAACACCCAGGCGCTTAAGTCCCTGCTGTCGGAAGAGTGGGAATACGAGCTCCGCACCAGCCCCGAAATGGCGACATCGCTCGGCGACAATCGCTTCAACGACCGTCTCGACGACGACTCACCCGAGTTTCACCAGTCGGATCTGAAGCAGAACCACGAATTTCTCGCTCGTTTTCAGGCACTGAATCCGGTCGGCCTCTCTCCGCAGGACGCGCTTAGTCGCGAACTGATGATCCGCAAGCTGTTTGAGGCCATCGATGGCGCCGGATTCAAGCCCTGGGAGATGCCGGTCACCCAAATGAGCGGCATCCATCTTTCGATGATCGAAATGAGCACGTTCATGCCGTTCAAGACGGTGAAAGATTACGAGAATTATCTTTCTCGCCTGCAGCAAGTCCCGCGCGCCTTCGACCAGACCACCAGCAATATGCGCCAGGGGATGAAAGACCGGCTGATGCCTCCCCGCTATCTTCTCGAAAAAGTCACTCTCCAGGCCGAGGATGTCGTCGGCAAGACCGGCGAAGCCAGCCCGTTTGCGAAACCCGTACAGACCTTTTCCGCTGGCATCCCGGCCGCGGAGCAGGCACGCCTGCGGTCAGCGGTAATCGCTGCGATCAACCAGGAAGTCATTCCTTCCTACAAGAAGTTTGCCGCCTTCGTGCGCGACGACTACGCTCCACATGGTCGCACCGATCCCGGCGTCTGGGCCCTGCCCGATGGCGCTGCCCGGTACCGCTACGCCATACGCCGCATGACCACTACCGATTTGTCTCCCGAGCAGATCCATGAAATCGGCCTGAAACAACTGGCCGAAACCGAAGCCGAGATGCTGTCCGTTGCCCATGAATTGGGATTCAAAGACCTTGCGAGTCTGAACGACCACATAAAGAAAGACCGCAGCTTCTACGCCACATCGGGTGAGCAGGTTCTCGACCTCTACACCAAGTACGCGCGCCAGATGGAGAAGGAACTCCCCAGGCTGTTCAACCGGCTTCCGAAAAACAAACTCGAGATCGTCCCCATGGATTCTTTCCGCGCCCAGAATGCCGTGCCCGCCGATTACAACGAGGGAGCGGCGGACGGATCGCGCCCCGGGCGCATCAACGTGAACGAGTACGGTCCTACCGAGCGTTTGACTCTGAACATCGAAGCCATCGCCTACCACGAAGGCGTTCCCGGACATCATCTGCAAATTTCCATCGGTCAGGAACTGCCCGGCTTGCCTGACTTCCGCCGCAACGGCGAATACACTGCGTTCGTCGAAGGCTGGGCGCTGTATTCCGAAAGACTGGGCAAGGAAGTGGGTTTCTATCAGGATCCCTACAGCAACTACGGCCGCCTGGAGAACGAGATGTGGAGGGACATTCGTCTGGTTATCGACACTGGAGTTCACGAAAAGAAATGGTCGCGAGACCAGATGGTTGAGTATTTCCATCGCTACACCGCCATGGACGAGCCCAACGTTCAAACCGAGGTCGACCGCTACATCTCATGGCCTGGACAGGCCCTGGCCTACAAACTCGGGCAGTTGGAAATCCTGAAGCTGCGCCAGGAGGCGAAGGAAAAACTGGGCGCGAAATTCGATCTCCGCGCCTTTCACGACGAGATCGTAGGCAGCGGCCCCCTGCCCCTCGACGTTCTGGATTCCCACATCAAGGAATGGATCGCGGAGCAAGCGAAACCATAGGTGCATCCCAACAGCTCAAGGCCTGTCAGGACTCAGTTCTTTATTGAGTTCCAGAATGACGGCGTAGCACTCGCACGCCGATTTCTTAAGCTTGTTCCGGTCCAGTATTTCCACTCTGCCGCGTGACTGCCGGATGCTTCCCTTCTTCTGGGATTCACGCGTCCGTGGAAAAAGGAAAATCAGATGCTTTAATCGCCGCCATCGAACGGGTGCTGGTCCGCGAAGTGAACCCCGATGCTGACCCTCCTTGTGTTTCCACCCGTGCTCAGACGCTTACACCGGCCGGCTGCGATACTGACTCGGGCGGCGCCCCGGCGGCGATCGACTCAGTTCCATCGAATGTCGAATCTTCCCAACACGACGCCGGTACTGGACCTGTCCCATCAGATGGATGAGAGAGGCCAGCGCCGGGTGCTGAGCAATTCCGCTGCCGAATCCCCCGAAACCGACCATCTCGACTCATCGTTACTTCTGTCCGCCTCAGTGCGACGGCACCACCGGCAAAATCAGCGATGACGGATGCTCGGCGTCGTGATAAATCGTATTGGTCGCCGAAACAAAGTTTCTGGCGAAAGCAGGATCTTCTCCGGTATTAAGATTTCGATCGAAGCGGGGGAAATTGCTGCTCGAAATTTCCAGCCGCAACATGTGCCCCTTCAAAAACACATTGCTGGTGGACCACAAATCAACCGTGAACTTGTAAATTTGTCCCGGATTGATCAGGCTGGCTTTCTCCCGCGACTCACGGTAGCGGGCGCGAATGATGCCTTCCGTCAGGTTCTGGGCAAATCCGTCCGGTCCGACATCCACCAGTTTGGCGGTGAAATCGGTGTCTACCGCCGAAGACTTGGCAAACAATTCAAGACTAACGGGACCCGTAACTTCCGTGTCCTGGGCGAAAGCTGGCGTACTGTAGATCAAAACATCGTCACGCGCTTCCACCGCACGTTGATCTCGCGGACCCGGCGGCAGGTGGATTGCGTCACAGCACAAGGGACCGCCCACTGTAGGCACGGGATTCGCCGGATCGTAAACGTAATGATCGCTGGCCTCGGATTTTGGCGCTACCGTGGACAGGACTCCATCCCCACGGAGGGATGCCGCGCCCTTCGCTGCATGCAGGAAATATTTCGTGTTTTGCGCGCGCGCCAGCGGCCACTCATCCTCTTCCCGCCACTGATTGGCGCCCATGACGAAAATCTTTACCGGCTTCCCGGCAAATTCGTTCTGCACGCCCTTAAAGAGGAAGTCATACCACTTTAATGTAACTTCGTTTTCGTCGAACTCGGCCGCCGCAGGTCCGAAGTCGACGTCACCGATTTTTCTGCCTCCTCCTGCGTGCCCTCCAATGGTGACGAAGAGATGCTGGCCTTTGCGTGCCGCATCATTGCCGCCATGCGCCTTGATCCCAACATAGTTGCGCAGCGATCCGCCTTGAAAAATATCGTACCAGGCAGCCACGCTCAGAACCGGAACATTGATATCGCCAAAGTGCTCTTCAATCGATATCTGTTTCCAGTATTCGTCGTAGGTAGGATGGGCCAGCCAATCCAGAAAGTAGGGAGCTAGGGAGGAAGTCGTGGCCGGCGCCGCCGCAGGATCGGAAAAATTGAACAGCGGATAGCTGGCCAGCGGCAGTTTCCAGGCGCCTCCAAGAGCATTGGTATTTTTGGATACGCTCCGGTCAAAGGTGTCCTGCGACAGACCCGAAGTCCACGATTGATTAAACCACTGCTCGAACGCTCCACCCTGGTAGGTCCAGTTCTCGTGATAGTTGCTGGCGGTCACGACCGGGCAGATACCGGCAAGATGCGGCGGATGGGCGATCGCCGTCAGCATCTGCGTAGCGCCAACATACGACCCTCCCCACATGCCGACTTTGCCATTCGAATAAGGCAGCGCCGCCGCCCACTCGACGGTGTCATAGCCGTCATTCGATTCATGCCTGAACGTATAGAAATCTCCCTCGGACGTGTACCGCCCGCGGACGTCCTGCACGATCACCACGTATCCGCTGGCCGCAGCCTTGAGACCAAACGTCACTCCGCCACTCTTGTTATAAGGAGTGCGTTGCAGCAGCACCGGAAACTGGCCGTCGGCTTTCGGACGGTAAATATCCGCGCGGAGCGTGACCCCGTCGCGCATCTTGGCCGACACCCCATGTTCAATGGTCACCTCATAGGGTTGAGCAGCGTGAAGTGAACCAGCAGTCAGAATCAGGATGAGAGCGGCAGCATAGCGCGCGGTATTTCTGAAGAACATGGGATGCCTCGTTGATACGACCAGTTAAAGTACCAACTCTTCCCAGTTTTTTGAAGTTGAAAAAACGCGGAGCTCGGTTACGCCACGGGTCGCGGCAGGATGACCCTCGCTCTGCAGCCCCGCTCGCCAGGCAGGCTCGCGAGTTCGAGCGATCCCCCGTGTGCCTCCGCGATTTGACGGGAAAGCACCAGGCCGATGCCGCTTCCAGAAGGCTTTGTCGTGTAAAACGGCACAAAAGCATTACTCGGATTTAGCAACCCTGGACCATTATCTTCGATCGTGAGGTCCACGTTGTTGTCCAGCAGACTCCAGCTCATCGTTACGCTTGGCTGAAACCCATTGCTTGGAGAGGAAGCGTCTGCGATTGTAGGTTTTGCAGGAGGACCGCCTTCCAGTGCGGCTTCCGCGGCATTACGCACCAGATTGATCAGCATCTGCTCAATCAAGTCCGGATCCGCCATTACGGCCACGTCTGGTCCGGAATTCACTTTTACTTCGATGCGGGTTTCCAATCGAGCCACCCGCGTCACCAGGGACGACAGCATGGATTTCCTGAGAACAGGCGGCGGCATCTGCGCGAGCTGCCTATAAGCCTGTAAAAAGCGATTAAGCGACGCGGCACGAGCCTCGATGATACTTAGCCCGCGCTCGAAATCCTCGCGCTCGTCCGCGGCCAGCGACGTTCCGGAGAGCCGCGAATGCAAACTCCCCGCAATCGATTTGATCGGCGCCAATGAGTTATTCAGCTCATGCCCCATCACGCGAATCAGGCGCTGCCAGGCCAACCGCTCTTCCTCCCGCAAGGCCCGGCTCACATCCGAAAGCACCACCAGGGTGTGCGGCACTCCCCGCTGCCGGAACGAACTTCGCCGTAAAAACCAGCGCGCCTCGCTGTTGAAGTGCAGGGGAATCACGGAGGCGTTACCGGCAGTGAGGCATGTTTTCAATCCCAGTTCCTTAGCAAACTTGCCCAGCAGTCGCGGAGCGGCCTGTCGAAGCAGCCTTTCGCCCGCTGAATTTACCAGCCGCAGGGTCTCGCTGGGATCGAAGGCAAAAAGCGGGATATCCACTTCCTCCACGACTCGCTGCAACAATGCGGTCGCCTCGATCGCGCCCACCCGATGTTCCGCCAGCAGGTCAGCCAGCATGTTGACTTCGAGCGAGAGTTCGCCCAGAGCGTCGTCAGGAACCGCCATGCGCGCGCGGAAGGAATAGTCTTCTTCCCGCAAAGCGCCCACGACATTTGCCAGGGTTTGCAAAGGACGAATGATTTGATCGTGAAGCGCCGCCAGGATCAATCCGCATACGATGAGTTCGGCTGCCAGCAGGGCGAGTTTTGACTCGATGGCCCAATCCTGCAACCAGATCAGAACCCCGCTGGTCACAAATCCAGGGATGGCCAGCCACAACGAAGAACGAATGATTCGGCGCTCAAAGGGAGCACGCTGCCGCTTTTTACGTTTAGAGGCTTCCGCGTCGCGCGCGCTAAAGCCCATACTTTTCCATCCGGCGATACAGGGCGCCGCGGCTCAGACCTAGCGCCTCGGCGGCCTGGCTGACGTTGCCCTGGAAACGTTGCAAGGCCTTCCGGATCAGAATCGTCTCCACCGCTTCCAGGCTCAGATCCTCCAGATTTTGCGCCTGTGATTTCTGCAGACCCAAACCCAGGTCCGCTGGCTGGATTTGTTCAGTCCGGCACATCAACACCGCCCGTTCCAGCGTGTGTTCCAGCTCGCGTACGTTGCCGGGCCAGGCATATCGCATGAGCGCTTGCAGGGCCGCCGGATCAAGCCCGCGAATCACGCGCCGGTAGCGGGAAGCGTAATGCGACAGAAAATGGAGCGCGAGAACCGGAATATCTTCGCGGCGATCTCGCAACGCAGGCAAATGGATCTCAACCGTGTTGAGTCGAAATAACAGGTCTTCGCGAAAATTTCCAGCCTGGCACGCCGCCTGAAGATCAGAATTCGTCGCCGAAACAAGGCGTACATCGATCCGCTTGCTGCGCGACGATCCCACGCGTTCGATCTCTCCCGATTCCAGCACCCGCAGCAGCTTGGATTGCTGGCGCATCGGCACGTTGCCGATCTCGTCGAGGAAAATGGTGCCGCCGTCAGCTAGTTCAAACCGGCCAATGCGGTCGGTGCGCGCATCGGTGAATGCGCCTTTCACGTGACCGAAAAGCTCGCTCTCAAAAACTCCTTCAGCCAGCCCGCCAGTATTCACCGCCACCAGTTGACGCGAGGCCCGAAGCGAAAAACATGAATCGTCCGCGCCACTACTTCCTTGCCCGTCCCATGCTCGCCCGTGATCAGCACATTCGCATCCGACGGGGCGAAACGAGTAATGGCTTCGAGCACCGGAATCATCGACGGCGCCGTAGCAATGAACTGGGGACGCCCTTGCACACTCAGCAGACGGTTCTCCGCCGCCAGCCGTTCCGCCCGTTGCAGCGCACGATGGAGTTCCACCTGGCTTCGCAGAATGGCAAGCAGACGCTCGTTCTCCCAGGGCTTCTGAATGAAATCCCGTGCGCCCCGTCGCATTGCCTCCACCGCCAGCTCAACATTGCCCCACGCAGTCATCACGATCGACCGGAAGCGTACTGTCGAGGGCCACGATATCCGAAAGCAGCTCGAGGCCTTCCCGTCCGGATGTAGTGTCCCGCGTGTAATTCAGGTCGATCAGGACAGCGTCGTAGGAAGATCTGGACAACGCCTCGCGTACCAACTCCGGAGAGCGGACCACATCCACGTCGTAGCCTTGCGGCTTCAACAGAAGTTCGATGGCTTCAAGAATGTGCTGCTGGTCATCCGCAGCCAGAATCCGGGGACGGTTCGGTTGACCCTGATCCAACCCCTCGGAAACGGCGACTTCCCCGGTCTTGGTTGGACTTGGCATTCGCTAGGGACACTGACTCTATGGGCTCTGACTGGCGATGGTGCCGTTTATCCGCGTCCTGCACCTTGATTCCATTATGTTCCAAAGTGCTGCCGGTTGCACGATCCAGCTCAACTTTTGCCTTTTCGTAGATCGTCATGGCCGTCACCATATCCAGCTCGGCGATCGAAAGGTCGCGCTGCGCCGTCATGGTCTGAAAGGTCGATCCCGCGCCCAGCTTCTGCTCTTTCTGCATGATCTCGAACGTGCGCTGCGCCAGGTCACGTGCCTTTCGGGCGGCCGCCACCCGCGGCTCCGGTCTGCTCCAGCACATACTGCGCGTTTCGTACTTCAATCCGGATTTGCTTTCTCAATTGCTCGCGGCGCAACTCGGCCTGCCGGTATTCCAGTTCGGAACGGTACTGATCGGCCTTGGCCACGCGGTTTCGCAGCGGAATATTAAGGTTCAAGCCGATGTAATAATCAGGAGAGGAATTGTTGAAAGCATTCTGCAAGGCCCCGGAGAAATCCGTCGGGACGGTTGACGAATTCGGAGTGGGAAGGTTGTAAATCGGATTGAGCGGCCCCGCCAGTCCCGATCCTCCATAGAAGCCAACCAGTGACAGTGATGGCAACAGCGCATTGCGCGCGGCTTTCCCGCTGATCTGCCGGTTCACCAGATCAACATCGGATTCTTCAATTCAGGACGGTCGCGCAACGCTTGCATGATCAGGTCCTGGACCGCCTGCGCGGCCTGTGTGTCACCCGTCTCGAAGTCGGTCGGTCGGAACCACCGGCATCGCCTCGAGCACAGGATCATCCAGACTCTTGGTCAGTGCATTCTTGATGAGCAGTTCCTGAAGTTGAAGGCTGGTGCGTGCCACGGTCAGGTCCTGATCGCGTTTCGAAACCTCAGCTTCCGCTCGCATCACGTCCATGGCGGGAATGCTGTCCAGCTGCAATTGTTTCTTCGCATTGT
Source organism: Terriglobia bacterium (assembly GCA_963795245.1). Classification (GTDB taxonomy): domain Bacteria; phylum Acidobacteriota; class Terriglobia; order Terriglobales; family Acidobacteriaceae; genus JAIQFF01. The sequence continues at coordinate 1,810,752 of CAWCHA010000005.1, forward strand.
CGAATGACTGTTGCGCAAAGGCCAGTGACTGCTCGTTGACCTGCGCCTGCTCGTAAGCGTTTACCAAGTCCCAATAAATGTTTTTGATCTGTGTGACGGTGGCGATCACCTGATCTTTGAACGCGATGTCAGAGATCTTTTTGTTGTTTTTCGCAATGCGCAGGATAGCGCAGGTTAGGACCAAACCCAAATCCCGCCAGCAACTCCTGCTGGAAAGAAAAGCGGTACATCGAATTTAATGCCGGAGACAGATTGAAGAACGGACTGTTCGTGGTCTGGCGGTTGTTGTTGAATTCAAACGAGAAGCTGGTTCCGGTCGGAAACGCCTGCGCGAAAGTTAGCCCGCTTGTCCGGTATTGGACTGCAAAGAGGCCACGCCGTAAATCTGCAGGTTCGCCAGAGGCGTGGTCTGGTGCTCAGCGCCAACCGAACCTGTGATCACGGGATCATACGATGCCACCGCCGTGCCGACGCCCAGCGTCGATTGCACCAGGCCTGACGCGCCCGCGCCCGCGCCACCTGCGCCGCCGGTCGTGCCACCCGCGCCCGCTCCGGGGGCTCCGGTGCCGAAACCGCCAACTCCTCCGCCGGGAGTTCCCTGCACCACGCCGGCATTCACGCCGCGAAAACTTCCTCCCGCCTGGGTGCGCAAAATATCCATGTTCGCGATTGGCAGGTTGTAGCGCGCAATGGCGAGGTCGAGATTATTCTCCAGCGCCAGGTCGAATTGCATCCTTCAGAGACAGATACAGCTTGCCGTCGCGGATGAGTTGCTCAAGCAGCGGAGAATTGGCGAGATCGGGTCGAGGAACATGGTCTGCCGACATACGCGCTGCAGCGGATTGTGCGATATCGGCATGTCGAAGCGAACCGGCGCATTCGTCTGTGCAGAAGCCGTGGCGGTCGCTGCGCGACGCATGAACCACGACAAGCATCGCGCCCGAAAATTACGAGCCGGCTGAGCTCGAAGCCTCCTCATTGCTTCACCACCTCATACGGCTGTAAGTTCGGGATTCGCGGTGTCGCCCACCAGCCAGCCATCACGCAATTGAATGGTGCGGGTGCCATACGCCGCGTTGGCTTCCGAGTGCGTGACTTGAACAATCGTCGTTCCCTGCTGGTTCAGTTCGCGAAACAGTTCCATGATTTCTTTGGCCTGCGAGGAGTGCAGGTTCCCGGTCGGCTCGTCGGCCAGCAGAAGCGCAGGCTTGTGAATCACGGCGCGCGCGACTCCCACCAACTGCTGCTGTCCTCCGGACAGCTGGCTGGGAAACAAATCTTTCTTGGCCACCATCTGAAACCGGTCCAGCGTGTCGGCGACCAGGCTCTGCCGCTGCCCGCTGCGGAATGTCTTTATAAGAAAGCGGCAGGTCGATGTTCTCGCGCACCGTCAGATCGTCGAGCAGGTGATAACTCTGAAACACCATGCCGATATTTCTCTTGGCCAGTTCGGCGCGCTGTTTGCGCTTCATCTCATGCACCGCCTGCTCGCGAAACCAGTACTCGCCCTGCCACTGATCATCGAGCAAGGCCAGCACATTCAGTAAAGAGGACTTTCCCGCCCCGGACGGCCCCATGACCGTGATGAATTCGCCCTGGCGAATTTCCAGATTGACCCGGCGCAGGACCCACGATTGCCCGGCAGCCGGTTTTGTAGCTTCGTTCGATATTCTTGAGTTGAATCATTTCAATCTCGCCTCGTACCTGTCATTAGATCTGCTCTTACTCATATCGCAACGCCACCATCGGATCGACGCTCGCGGCCCGGCGCGCGGGAATCAGGGCTGAAACAATCGCGACCCCTGCCAGCAATACCGTCACGGCGACGACCGTCCATGGATCGCTGCTCGATATGCCATAGAGTTGGCTACGCAGTGTTCGCGTCAGCAGGAGAGTCAACGGCAATGCCACCGCGATGCCGGCTCCAGCCAGCCACACCACCTCCATTAAAACCATTTTCAGGACGGCGAACCGGCTGGCGCCTAGCGCAATACGTACCCCAATTTCGCGCGTGCGTTGCGCCGTAGAGTACGCCAACACACCGTAAAGCCCCACGGCGGACATGAATAGCGCGAGCACTGCAAAACTGGTGGCGAGAAAAGCAATCATCCGCTCGACAGACAGGTTGTTATCGATTTGCTCTTCCATGGTGCGGAAAGAACCAAGCACGATCTTCGAGTCCAGATTCTGCATGGCAGTTCGAATCGTCCCTTCCGCATCTTGCGGCGCCTGTGACGTGCGAATGTAAAAAGCCATCGATTCAGGGATAGGGTTCTGCAGGTAGGGCTCGAAGATGGTGCGTGCGATTTCGTCCCGAACATTTTTATGTTTGGCGTTTCCGACGACTCCGACTATTTGAATATCGGTTTTGGTGCCGTCCCCTCCTCCCCAACCAAACGCATGCCCGATTGCCCGTTGAGGATCGCCGAAAAAATATTTCGCGAAAGTTGCGTTTACCACGGCAACTTTGGCGGTCGTGGCATTGTCCTGATTGGTGATTCCACGGCCCGCAATCAGCGGCTCTTCGAAGGTTGAAAAATAGGCAGGCGTGACTCTCGATCGCTCTACGACCATATCTTCGTCTGGCTTGTCGGCGTAGCCGGCAACAGTAATATTCGACGCGCTGCCGTCATCGTTCATCGCGACGCTGCTTGAAGCAGTGACCGACCGCACTCCCGGGAGGCTCTGCAGTTGCTCGAGAATTCGCTGGATAAGCGCGGGAGTTTGTTTTGCCTCATATCCTGCCATTCCCGGATCCACTGAGAACGTGACCAGATGGTCAGCCACGAAGCCGAGATCGGTGGACTGCAGATTTCGCAGGGTGCGAACGAAAAGGCCCGCACCAATCAGCAGCACCAGACTAAGTCCGATCTGGACGGCGACCGAGGCGCGGCGGAAACGCAACGGCCCTCCCGCCGCGGTGACCATCTGCTGCTTCAGCGCGTTCATCAGGTTTGGCCGCCAGAACTGGACCGCCGGCACCAGGCTGAAAATCATGCTTATTAGGAGAGCCAGGATAAAGTTGAAAGATAAAATGCGCAGATCTAGGTGAGCCGAGAAAGGCAAATCGCCAGTCCCTCCGCTCGCCAGTTCTCGCATCAGGAATGCCGAGACCTGGGGTGCAATGCAGATCCCGAGAAGGCCGCCGGACAAGCCAAGCATCGAGCCCTCCACCAGAAGTTGCCGGACCACCCGCGTTCGTTCTGCTCCCAACGCATAGCGGACTGACATTTCTCTCGTGCGGGCGGCTGCGCGCACCAGCAGAAGGCTGGCGACATTCGCGCACGCCATCAAGATCACCAGCGCGACTAATCCCATAAGAATCAGCAGAGGGACTTCAATCACTTCACGGAGCGGGGAAAAACCTCGCGAAGCATCCAGCAACAGGATTCGGCTCTTGTTCAGGAAGCTATCGATAAATCTTTCGTTGGACGTTTTGAGGGTCTTGAGTTCCTCCGCGCGAAGCGAATGCCACAGAGGATTGATCCCCGCCTCAGCCTGCGCGAGAGAGAGCTCAGGTTTCAAGCGGGCGATAATATTCAGCCATGCGGAGCGCCGATTGTCGAGATCATTCCAGCTCGGCGTGACTTCCGGCTTCATCATCATCGGGGCAAACATGTCAGGGGTCTGCCCTGCCACCACACTATGGAAGCTCGGAGGCGCAATGCCGACTACCGAAAATGGTTGACCGTTAACAAGTAGAGTCTGCCCAACGATTTGAGGATCGGAGCCGAATCGCCGTTTCCAGTAACCAAAACTCAGTACGACAATTGGGTTCGCATTCTGTGCGACGTCGTCGGACGCAACAAACAGGCGTCCGAGGGCTGGCTTTACGCCCAGCATTTCAAAATAGTTTCCCGAAACCAACTCACTGCCGACTAACTCCGGCTGATTGTGCCACTGCACTCCGACCCGTACGGAATCGGTCGCGATCACCCCGCTAAAGACTGAATTGTGATCTCGGATATCGCGATACATGGGGTAGGAAAAATAATTCTTGTCGTCACCGCCATAGGAATCGATCCTGCCGTCATAAGATCCGACGTACTTTAACAACACCAGTTGTTCGGGTTGTTGTACTGGCAGTCGACGCAATAGAGCCTGGTCGAGCAAACTGAAAATAGCGGTATTGGCGCCAATCCCAAGGGCCAGCGTCAGAACGGCGATCCCCGTGAAACCGGGTTTATTTCTAGACTGACGAAATGCGTAGCGAAAATCCTGAAGCAGCCCGGTCATCTTTCGCTCCTCACTCGTAGCGCAGCGCCACCATGGGATCGACATCCATCGCCCATCGCGCGGGGATGTACGCCGCCAGCGCAGCCACCAACGACAGCGCCAACGTCAACAAAGCGATCGTCACAGTGTCAATCTGAATCACGCCAAAGAGCGCGCTCGACAGCGCGCGAGTCAGCAGCAATGCGAGCACCACGCCGATACTCAGTCCAATGCCGGCCATCTTCAACGCCCCTCCCACTACCAGCCTGAGTACATCGAAACGCCGCGCTCCCAGCGCAACGCGTACTCCAATTTCATGGGTACGCTGGCTGACCGAGTAGGCCATCACGGCGAAAATTCCGGCCGCGGCCAAAATGAGAGCACAGGCAGCGAAAATCAGCATCATGTTGGCCGATGACTCGATACCGCTGAGCCCATCGGAAACCACCTGCTGCAGGCTTCGTACGTCGTAAGGCGGCTGGTCTGCATCCACTTCGCGCAATTGCTTGCTGATCGGGCCGGCCAGACTCAGAGGATCTCCCACGGTCCGCACCACGATTGCGGACGCCATTTGAGGCTGCTGCGGAAAAGGCACGTATGCGGCGGGAGCGGGATCATTATCAAGAGGAATCGGCTGCACCTCACCCACGACTCCTACAACTGTGCGGAACGGCAGGGCAGCATCGGGCCGTCCCATTTGGATATGCTTGCCCAATGGATTCTGGCCAGGCCAGTTTTGACGCGCCATCGTCTCGCTGATTACGACCACCGGAGGGGCATTGGGCCCGTCCTGATCGGATAGCAGCCGCCCTTGCCGCAACGGGACGCGCAGCGCCGAAAAGAATTCTGGACTCACGATTTGCGAAATGACGGTCGGACTGTCTCCGGACGACGTATGAGGATTGCCCTCCGCCGTGAATTCCGTCCAGTTATACGTCCACCCCGAAGGCAGGCTGGTCACGCACGCCGCCGATTCGACGCCGGGCAGCGCTTGAATATTCCGCAGCACCCGTTCATAGTAGCCGCGAATCTGATCCTGATCGTGGTACTTCGCACCCGGCAAAACCACATGAAAAGTAAGGACGTGCTTACGATCGAAGCCCATGTCCTTGGTGGTGAGGGTACGGAATCCCTTCACCATCAAACCTGCGCCCACGAGCAGGACCAAAGAAAGCGCGATTTCCGAAATAACCAGTACCGTTCGCAGTCGCCGCCCGCTCTCGCCTGCACTCCCACCGCGAGTTCCCTCTTTCAGGGTGTCGTTCACATTCGGACGCGAAAAATGCCAGGCCGGAGCCAGCCCGGCAATGATGCCGGTAATTACGGCCAGCAGTAGCGTGAACCAGAAGGCCCGCAAATCAAGTTGCAGATGTTTTAGGCCCGCAACATGCTCAACAATAAAAGGAGGAAGGCTACCCCGCAGAAGGTTGATGCCCCACGCCGATAACAGGAAAGCTCCCACGCTCCCCAGCAGTGCGAGTAAGACGCTTTCCACCAGCAACTGCCGCCCCACCTGCCAGCGGCTGGCCCCCAGCGCGGCCCGCAGAGCGATTTCTTTCTGCCGTCCGGAAGCGCGGGCCAGTTGCAGATTCGCCACGTTGGCGCATGCCAGCAGGAGAACAAAGACCGCAGCGCCCATCAGCATGGTTAGAAATTGTTGCGTGCCGGACATAAGATCGTCGACCGTATTCTTGACCCTCACTCCGTGGCCGGCGTTGGTCTTGGGATATTGTTGGCCAAGTCGGACGGCGAGCGTCTCAAGCGTTGCCTGAGCCTGTGATATCGAGACGCCATCCTTAAGCCGTCCGAACACCGTCAAATAATGATTCTCGCGATCTTCCGCAGCGGCGCCATTCAGGTCCAGCGGCGTCCATACCTTGGATCCGGTTGGAAAATCAAAATCCGGAGACGTGATGCCAATCACAGTGAACTTCTGTCCGTTCAGGAGCAGTTGCCTGCCCACAATTCCAGGATCGCCACCGAGATGCTGCTGCCAGAATCCGTGGCTGACTACTACCACAGGTGCAACCCCACCCTGGAAATCTGCGCTCCCGATATTGCGGCCCAGTTGTGCGGACATCCCCAGCAAGGGGAAGAAATCAGCACTGACCTGCGACCCTTCGACATGCTCGGCTACGCTGCCCCCAGTCAGATTGGCATCCCAACCGCGAACGGCAGCCATGTGACTGAATTGCGTACTCTGTTCACTCCACTCTCGAAAATTCGCCGGGGCCGCGTTTAGTTGATCACTCTGCTTGGGCACAGTCTCCCAGATCGTGACAATGCGATCCAGATGCGGAAATGGAAACGGCCGCAGAAGCATGGCATTGACCGAATTAAAAACAGTCGTATTCGCGCCGATGCCCAACGCCAGAGTCATCACCGCGACCGCGGTGAAACCAGGACGCTTGCGCAACACGCGCAGCGCGTATTGAATGTCCTGCATAAGTCCGGTCATTTATTAACTCCTCACTCGTACCGTAACGCCACCATGGGATCGACCTTCGTGGCGCGATTGGCCGGAATGTAACTGGCAATCGCCGCGGCCACAAAAAGCACAATGCACACCCCCGCGAACGTGCCGGCATCCGTGGGAGCGATGCCAAACAGCAAACTTGCAATGAGTCGCGCGATGATAAAACCACCCGCGATTCCAAACCCAATTCCCCAAAACGCGAGTTTCAGGCCACTCTTGACTACCATGCGCAACAAATCACCGCGCTGTGCCCCCAGGGCCATCCGCAATCCAAGTTCGCGCGAACGTTGCGCCACGCTGTATGACAGAACGCCATAAAGCCCGAGGGTCGCTAGCAGGAGGGCCAGAACGGCAAATCCTCCGACCAGATATGCGGGGTATGCTCGCAACATCATGGTGGGTGATGTCGAAATAATCTGCGCCATGCTGCTTATCTTGAAAACCGGAGCCTGCGGTTCAAGTTCGTGGATGGCTCGCGTGACACCAGCGACAAGAGAAACCGGTTCCCCCTTCGTCCGTACAACCAGGCTCAAATAGGGCGAAGGATCCTGTTCGTAGCAGTCGTACACAATGGGTGTCGGCGGAGCGTCCAGACTGTTCACATTCTCGTTGCCTACCACGCCGACGATCTCGAGGTAATGCGACTCATTCGTGTAAGTGAAATTGATTCGCTTGCCGATCGGATCCTGATGGGGAAAAACCATCTCCGCCATGGCCTGATTGACGATCAAAACATGGGTCGATTTGTCCTGGTCCTGCGAATTGAAGAAGCGCCCCGCGCGCAGCGGAATCCCCATAACAGAAAAGTAGTTTTGCGACACCGTCGGCGTATTCGCTTCGTACTCCTGGCCGCCGCTGCTCTTCGGATGTCCTTCCACATCGAAACGGGACGTATTGCCCATGCCGGACATGGGCACAGTCGTCACCGTGGCTGCTTGCTGAACTCCAGGAAGGCTCCGGATCCTGCTCAATAGCTGCTGCTGAAAGGCTAGCTGCTTGGAGCCATCGGAGTATTTGTCTCCCGGCAACGACACCATGCCGGTAAGCAGATTGCGAGTGTCAAAACCGGGATCGGTTGCCAGCACACGTTGTAGACTCCTGAGCATCAGTCCCGCGCCCACCAGCAACACCACTGCCAGAGCAACTTCTGAAATCACCAACGCGCTGCGCAGACGGTGCGCCGAACCCACAGATCCACGGCCGGCTTCCTGAAGTTCGTGCTGCAAATTGGGATTGAAGGTCTGCATCAGCGGGGCTAATCCGAACAGGATTCCTGTAAGCACAGAAACTCCAAGCGCAAACCAGAGCGCTTCGACATTCACTGTCAGTCCCTGCAGGGGAGGTGTACTCAGCAGAATGTCCTGCGGAAACATCGAAATAAACGCGCGGACTGCCCAATAGGCGACGAGAATGCCCGCCGCACCTCCAATAAGCGCCAGCAATATGCTTTCGGTCAGCAGCTGCCGGGTAATTCGGTTCGTCCGTGCACCCAAAGCCAAACGAATGGAAATTTCCTTCCGGCGGGCCAGCGCTCGTGCCAGCAGAAGTCCAGCGACGTTCGCGCAGGTGATGAGCAGCAAGAATCCTATCGCGGCCATCAGCACCACCAGTACCGGTTGCACCTGGCCGACGATTTGCTTTCGCAGGTCAACCACCTCCATGCTTAAACCGGCATTCGAATCTGGATACTGCATGGCCAGGCGGCCCGAAAGAGTTTGTATCTCGGCTCTCGCCTGTTGCAGACTGACACCCGGTTTAAGGCGGGCCACGGGGTACAACCAATAACCGTTCCGTCGCAGGAAGAATCCCGCGACCCGAGGCGACATCCACAAATCCGCCGACTGTGTGGGAGCAAACACGAAATTCTTCGGAAGTACGCCCACGACAGTCGCAAGTTCACCATCGAGCACCAAAGACGTACCGATCACTCCGGGATTGCCGCCAAAACGCCTCTGCCAGGCTCCATAGCTCAGCAAAACGGGAGCATTCTTCTGTAGCTCGTCCTCACCCGCTTCGAACGTCCTCCCTAGCATGGGCCGGACACCAAGGGTTTCAAAGAAACCTGTAGTAGCTACGGCCACCAGAAGTTGTTCGGCACCGTCCTTGCCCGAAAGGGTCGCGCTTTTCTTCGAATAGCCACCCATCTGCGAAAAAACTTTGTTCTCCTTTTTTACGTCCAGATAATTGGGATAGGAAAATTCGAACTGCTGGAACGAGCCCTCGGTGCGCGTAGACCACATCTGCACCAACTGTTCGGGCTTCTCGTAGCCCAAGGGCCGCAACAGCATGGCATCAAAGACCGTAAACACAGCCGTTGTGGCCCCAATTCCCAACGTCAACATAATCAGAATGATGGCCGTCAGACCGGGGCTCTTCCTCAACATGCGCAATCCGTAACTAAGGTCTTGCAGCAAAGCTCGCATAGGTCTCCTTACTCATACCGCAGCGCTACCATGGGATCGACTTTGGCTGCCCTTCGAGCTGGCAGGTAGCAAGCCAACACTGCGGACGCGAGCATCGCGGTCGCGGCCAAAGCGAACACGCTCAGGTCCACGGTGCCCACTCCGAATAACATGCTTTGCATGGCGCGTCCCACAAAGCACGCTCCAATCAAGCCCAGGCCCAGCCCGCCGGCAGCTAAGAACATGCCTTCAGTCAGGATTAGGCGGAGCACTTGTTCCCGTCCGGCGCCCAACGCCATTCGCAGTCCAATCTCGTGAGTTCGTTGCGCTACGGCGAAAGCCATCACGCCGTAAATGCCGACAGAGGCGAGCAGCAACGCCACTCCGGCAAAGCTTCCATACAACACGCTCGCGAAACGGTCGGACGACAGATTTTCCTCTGCAATCTGGTCCATGGTTTTGACGTCGGCCAGCGCGAGGTCAGGGTCCATCGAGTTCACGACCGCTGCAATGCTCTTGCTCATCGCGCCGGGATCGCCCGTTGTGCGCACCGCCATGTGCGTTTGTGGCCAGGGGCTTTGCGCAAACGGCACGTCCATTTCCGGATAGTCTTCTTCGCGCGGGCCAAAACTCCGAACGTTGTGAAATACGCCCACGATCTGCCATACCACCGCCGGGCCTACGCCCGGGACGCCCGGAATCAATTGGTCGATCGCGACGCGCTGGCCGAGCGGATCCTTCCCCGCCAGGTAACGCCGGGCAAAGTTCTCATTGACCATCGCTACCCGTACGGAACTGGCGGTATCTTGATCACTAAGGCTTCTTCCATTGATCACCCGGATCCCGAAGGTCTGAAAATATCCCGGCGTGACTGCTTGAAAAGCGACATCAGGCCGCGCGGAATGCTCCACCGGTGGCTGCCCCACGATGGTGAACGCCATTCCATTGTCGGTGCCCCTCAACGGCGCGCCGGTTGCAGCCTCCGCCTGAACAATCCCCGGAGCCGCCCGCAACTTTTCCAAGAGCTGGCGATAAAACGCGACAATTTCTTCCGGCCGCTTCAGCCGGCCATCCGGAACCGGGAGATTGAAAGCCAGAATGTGATCGGTGCTGATGCCCAGATCGATTCTGGAAAGATTCCAGAAGCTATGAATTGCGAGTCCGGCCCCGCCCAGCAACGTGAGGGCCAGCGCGAACTCCATCACGACCAGTGTCCGCCGGAAACCGTGGCGGCCCAGGCCGGCTCCGGTGCGACCACCTTCTTTCAACGCTTCATTAGGGTCCACCCCCGAAGCCTGCAATGCCGGAGCGCAACCAAACAGAACGGCAGCAAGCAAAGTCGCAAGCAGGGAGAAGAGCAGGACCGGCAAGCTCAGCTTCACATCCGCCTCGGAAGGCAAAGTGAATGGCGGCATGATCGCCATCAGTACTTTTACCAGCGCAACCCCCAAACTAATGCCCGCGATCCCTCCCAACGTGGCCAGGACCAGGCTTTCCGTCAGGAACTGCGCGAACAGTTGCCCGCGGGTTGCGCCGAGAGAGGACCGTACCGCCACTTCTTTGCGCCGCACCGTGCTCTTGGCCAGCAACAGATTGGCCACGTTCACACAGGCAATCAACAGCACAAAACCTACCGATCCCATCAGCAGCCAGAGCGTGGAACTGGTTTGCTTCGGCAGGAAATCGTTCTTGAGTTGTTCGACTCTGGCTCCCCAGGTCTTGTTCGTATCGGGATGGTCTTGCGCTATGCGGCGTGCCACCAGATCCATGTCGGCCTGGGCCTGCGCCAGCGTCACACCCCGTTTCATTCGACCCATGATCAGCAGCCAGTGAAAACTGCGGTTGATTTGTTCCGGCTTGAGCGCCAGGGGCACAACCAATTGCGTCCGCAACCGGTCGGTAGGGCCCGCTGCCATCACGCCGACCACCGTGTAAGGCTCGCCATTCATGCGGATGGGCTGGCCGATGATGTCTGGCCTGCTGCCCAGGCGCTCCCAAAGTCTGTGAGCAAGGATGACAACGTGCTCTTTGCCGGGCTGGCCTTCTTCAGGCAGGAAATCACGCCCCAGTTCGAAACCCACTCCCATCATTTTGTAAAAACCGGGAGTCGTGACCTGGCCATCAATCTGTTCGGGATGCTGCGCCGTCGCCAGGTTCAGGGTCGTGCCGGTAAATGCATTCAAGTCCTGGAAAACCGTGCTTTGATCTTTCCAATCCAGGAAGTCACGTGCGGAAACCGAATTTCGTCCGTCGCCTGGCTTCGACCACACCATCACGAGTTGATCGGAATTCGGGTACGGCATCGGCGCCAGCAGCGCGGCGTAGAGTACGGTGTAAATCGCACTGGTTGCGCCAATGCCCAGCGCCAGCGTGGCAATCGCCACCAGGGTAAAGCCAGGACTCTTGTAAAGAAGCCGCCCGGCATGATGAAGGTTCTTGATCAATCCAGTCATCAGGATTCACTCCTCACTCGTATCGCAACGCCACCACGGGATCGACTTTGGTGGCGCGCCGCGCCGGAATGTAGCTGGCTGCGACCGCCACGCCACTCAGCACCAACACCACCGCCGCGAACGTCGCCGGGTCGTTGGGGTGCGTGCCATACAGTAGACCCGTCATCAGGCGGCTCAGCGCCAACGCTCCAGCCAGTCCCGCAACGACTCCGGCCAGTGCGTGGATGATTCCCTGGAAGACCACGAGCTTGAGCACGTCTCTTCCCTGCGCCCCAAGAGCCATTCGGATGCCGATCTCCTGGGTCCGCCGCGAAACCGAATAACTCATCACCCCATAAATCCCCACTGCCCGCAAGAACCAGCGCAACTATCGCAAACGCGCCCAGAAGAATCAGGTAGAACCGCGACTGTCCCGTAGCTTCAGCAACCACGTGATCCATCGTCTGAATATCGGAGAGCGGTATGTTCCTGTCGATCGAATGAATCGCCTGGCGGATATCCGGCGCCAGCGCCGCAGGATCGCGGTCCGTTCGCACCACCATCGTCAGATAGGCAAAAGGCGAACTGGGAGCGTTGAGATAGTCGCGGTTCTGCAGGTAAGGCAGAAACACCTCTTCTGCCGGCGGACTAACCCAACTCCCGCGAACGGTGTTTTTCGCCACGCCCACAATGGTGAGCCACGAAGGATTTTTCGCCGGATCATCAAACGTGATTCGTTTCCCGATTGCGTCCTCGCCGGGCCAGTAGCGGCGAGCCGTATAGTCGTTGATTACGACCACCCCGGGCTTGCCTAGATTGTCGGCATCTGTAACGTCGCGGCCGCGCAGAATCGGGATGCGCATGGTCCTGAAATAGTCAGGAAATACTACCCGGTAAATGGCAACCAGTTCTTCGCCCGGGCGTTCTAGCGGCCTGCCTTCGATGTGAAATCCCAGACCCCATTCGTCACCCGCGAGCGGCAGATGATTGATGCCGCTGACAGACTGAACTCCGGACACTGCACCAACTTTCTGCAGCACCATCTGATAGAAATTGCCGGTGCGTCCCGCTGTCGCTTGTTCTGTTCCAGAAACACCAACCACCATCGACAACACACCGCGCGGATCAAAGCCCGGGTCCACATGCTGCAGCGCAAGAAAGCTGCGGACCATGAGCCCTGCTCCTGCCAGCAACACGACAGCCAGAGCGAATTCGGAACCCACAAGCAGACCGCGCAGGCGGTTCCTTCGCGAACTCTCACTGCCACCGCGCTTCCCTTCCTTCAGTGCATCACTGAGGTTGACCGAGGTCGCTCGCCAGGCCGGAGCCATGCCGAACGCCAGGCCAGTAAACAACGAGATGCCCAGCGCAAAAAGAAGCACATGGCCATCAACGCCGATTGTTTCCGCCCGCGGGATGTCGGACGATCCAAGCGTCACCAGAACACGAACACCCCACACGGCCAGCAGCAAGCCTGCACCACCACCCAAAAGAGCCAGCGCCACACTCTCGGTTAGAAGCTGGCGGAATACATCCCAGCGTCCAGCTCCGAGGGCCGCGCGCAGCGCGATCTCCTCGCGCCTCGCAGCCGCGCGAGCCAGCAGCATGTGACTGACATTAGCGCAGGCAATCAGCAACACGAAGCCAACGGCGCCCAACAGGACCAGCAGCGCAGGGCGAATGTCACCCACAACTTTCTCGCGCAGCGAAACCACCTGCATGTCCTGGTTGGTGCCGGGAAACTCGCGCTCGAGGCGATTGGTGATTCCCGCCATCTCCGCCTGCGCTTTATCCAGAGTCACACCAGGTTTCAACCGGGCAAACACCCGGAGCGAACTTCCGCTGCGGTCCGTGAGCCGCGTGCCCAGCGCCAGCGGCGACCAAAGCTCTGCCTTCGTCGCCCAAAAAGGAGCGAACTTGAAATCGCGTGGCATTACCCCGACTACGGTGTAAGGCTCACCATTGAGCGCCATGGATTGGCCAATGATTTCGTTGTTGCCGGCGAAATGGCTCTGCCAGAGCGCGTAGCTCAGCACCACTTCATGCTCTTTGCCGCTCTCTTGTTCTTCCTGGAGAAAAGTTCGCCCTAGCAAGGGCTGTACTCCGAGGAGCGAGAAAATGTCAGAGGTCACGTGCAACCCTGGCACTTTTTCGGGATTGCCTGTGCCGGTCAGGTTCGGCCCCCAGGCTTCAGCCGCCCCCATCTGCGAGAAAGATTGACTCTGCTCCCGCCAGTCATTGAAATCGGCTGGAGGCACGGGATTGCGGCCCTCATTCAGAATGACTACCAGCTGTCCATCATCTTTATAGGGAAGCGGCCGCAGCAACACAGCGTTGACTACGCTGAAAATCGCCGTGTTCGCTCCGATCCCCAGCGCAAGGGTGAGTGCAGCCACGGCCGTAAAGCCTGGATTCTTGCGCAACTGCCTCAGGGCATACCGGACGTCCTGGATCAAGCCGCTCATGCATGCACATCCGCCATCAGCTTTTTCAGTTCTTCTTCTGCCACCACTTTGCCGTCGAACAAATGCACTTCTCGCTCGGCATGCTTGGCGAAGCGCGGATCGTGTGTGACCATGCAGATCGTCGCGCCCTCGCGGTGCAGGTTCTGGAGCAGTTCCATCACAGCCTCGCCATTGCGCGAATCCAGGTTGCCAGTAGGCTCATCGGCCAGCAGAATCGATGGCTTTCCGCCCAACGCCCGAGCCACGGCCACGCGCTGCTGCTGGCCGCCGGAGAGTTGTGAAGGATAATGCCGCACGCGGTGCGCCATGCCCACTCGCTCCAGCGCCTCCATCACGCGCTTCTTACGCTCAACTGCTGGCATCTTCTGCCGATAGGTCAGCGGCAGCTCGACATTTTCATAAACCGTGAGATCGCCAATCAGATTGAAACTCTGAAAGATGAATCCGATTTCCTGGTTGCGAATGCGCGAGCGTTCCGCAAATCCCAGGTTCTCCACCGGCTGGTGATTCAACTGGTAGCGCCCGCCCGTCGGCGTGTCGAGCAGGCCAATGATCGACAGCAGCGTTGACTTGCCGCATCCCGACGGACCCGACATGGCAACGTACTCGCCCTTGCGGATCGCCAGGTGCACGCCGGAGAGCGCATGCGTTTCGACTTCGTCCGTGTAAAACACTTTCGTGAGATCGTCAATCTGGATCAGCGCTTGTGCCGCTTCAGTCATGCGTGTACCTCAATCGGTTTTTTAATCCAGTCTTATACGGTCCGTGCTGTCCGAGCGCGACATGTCGGAAAGAATCACCGTGTCGCCTTCCCGCAACCCTTCAACAATCTGAATGGAATTTACGGACGCTCGCCCTACCTTTACCGGCACGCGGACCGCGCCTGTACCGTCCACATCTACTTTGAACAGGCTGATGGTGCTGTTCTCCTGCCCAAAGGCTGGACGGCCGACGTAAAGCACGTTCTCGAGCCGTTCCAGATCGATGGTTCCGTCAACGCTCAGGTCGGGACGCGCGCCTTTCGGCAATTCGCCGGTAAGCTTCACATCGACGGTGACGGTTCCGTTCTGCACAGCCGGATCGACTCGCAGGACGGTTCCTGCGACCACCCCATTGTGCGTATCGACAGCCGAAGGCTGACCAATCTGAATGTCTCGCGCCTGGGTCTCGGCAATCTTTAATTCCGCAATCAGATGGTTGGGCTGGACGACCTTCGCCAGCATTGCCCCCGGCAGAACATGCTGCCCAACCTGCAATGGCAGATCGACCAGAACGCCGTCAATTCCGGCGCGGACTTTGAGCGCGTCCAGTTGTTTCTGTTTCAATTCCGCGAGTGCACGTATCTGGTCCACCTTGGCCTGCTGTTCGGCCATCTGCGATTCGATCGCTTTTTGATTGATGTCCAGCCGCTGATCTTCAATGTTGTTCCGCGTGGTAAGTTCGTCCGCTTTGCCCTTGGACGCTTTGTATGCCAGACCCGAAATCACGCCGAGATCGTAAAGCGCCTTATCCGTCTCCGACTGCAATTTAGCCTGGCTGTAATCCGCCGTCACGGTGGCGGCTCCAGCTTTCTGGTTCATCAGATCGCTTTGCAGCTTGACTCGCAGACTCTGATACTCGGCCTCCGCTGCTTTTAGTTGAAGTCTGGCATCGAGTGCCCCCTGCTCGACCTGTGGATTGCTCATCTCCAGCAGAATGCTGTCACTTTTCACCTGCGAACCCGGCAGCATGTGAATTCGAACCACGGTCGCCTCCGTCTCCGCCGGTATCTGCCGGGTGAACTCCTGGCTGGGAATCAGTGATCCAAGGCCTCTGACCTGGCGCAGCATCGGGCCGCGTTTGACCGTGTCGGTCCACACCGTGCTGCGTTCCACCCGCTGTGCAGCAGGTTTTAGCCGCGAGACGCCGATCGTGACAATCACGAGAACCACGACGCCGATCACCGCTCCAAGTATTTGCCGGCGGCGTTTCTGACGCTTGATGTCGGGGCGGGCGATATCCATCACGCTATTCGATCGCAACTGTCGCTCCATTCGACGTAAGGCGGTAAGTCTCTGGGATCACAGTGAGATATGACCACGGCAACCGAGGTGAGCGGTTTGATTCTGTCCGCTATCGAACTTGACTGTCCATTTGCGAACACTCATTCGGCAAAAACTGAGAACAGCGAACAAATATCTGACTACTAGGAACCCACGACGAGAAATGGAAAGCAAAAACGTTCTGCCGGGCGAGTGAACAAAGGAAGGCGTTGCCGAGCCAAACTACTCGCACCGCAGCGCCGTCATGGGATCCACCGCCAGCGCACGCAGTGCAGGCACCAGGCAGGCCAATCCGGCCACCACGATCACCAGCAAGGAAACTCCCAGCATGATCAATGGATCGCGCACCCCGTTTGGCACCCAGCGCGTGATCAACCCACCCAGTCCGAAACTGAGCGCCATTCCGGCGCCGAGGCCAATTCCGACGCTCGCCACCGCGGACCACATCACAATCCGAAGCACGTCCGCTCGCTGCGCACCCAAAGCCATGCGGATGCCAAACTCGCCGGTTCGCTGCACCACGCTGTAAGACACCACGCTGTACAGGCCCACTCCGGCCAGCACCAGGGCAAGGCCAGAAAACGCCCCGAACAGAATAGAGATGAGGCGCGAAATGGCGAACTCCGGTTCGCGTTTGATCCACCCCTCGAGATCCTGCACGTCGGAGCCTATTTGCTGATCCGGATTCACCGCGGCGATTTCCCGTCGGATGTCGTGCAGCATGGACAGAGGTTCACCCTGGGTCTGTACCAGAACCTGTGTCCCCATAAACATGCTGACGGTATAGGGCAGATACAGTGCGGGCACAACGGGCTTGTCCAGTCCGTCATCCAGCGCGTCGCCCACCACACCAATGATTTGCAACCAGCCATCACTCCCGGTCGCGGTCACCCGGTACGGCGGCAGAGAGGTCAATCGAGGAATGCGCACAGAATGGTTTAGAACGTCTTCGCCGCGAAAATATCGACGAACAAATGTCTGGTTGACCATCGCAAGCGTGGCGCCGCGCGAGACTTCGCTCTGCTCCCAAAGGCGTCCTTCAAGCAGCGGGATGTGCAGGATGCTGAAATACTCCGGGCTCACAAAGTTCGCCCGCGCCTCCTGTTGGTCGGCCGCGGTCTTGCCCAGTATTTCGAATGGCTGGTTCCACCCGTTGTTCGGCGGCGTCGCGTTGCTCGAAATGCCCGCCGAAATCACTCCCCGGACCGCGGCCACCCGCTCTCGAAGTTGCGTGAAATAAGCGGACCGATCTTCCCACTTGGTAAGAGTATTTTCGTGAATCGGAATTCCGACTGACATCACGTGGTGCGGTTCGTAACCCAAAGGCCTGCGCATCATGCGGGAAAATCCCTGAATCGCCGCACCCGCCGCAGTTAGTAGTAATAAGGTGAGGGCAATCTGCCCCGCGATGAGTCCAGTGTGCATCCGTTTGCCGCGTACACTTCCCGCCATTTTGTGCGTACCCGCCTGGATCACATGATTAATCTCAAGTCGCGCCGACTCGAACGCCGGGAAGACTCCGAAGAGCACGCCACTCAACAGTGCCAGGCCCACGCTGAAAAGCAGAACCGGCAAATTGATCTGGAAGTTGGCTTCATGAGGGAAGGAAAATTCCGGCAGCCGGGCCACGATAAATCCCAGCGCTCGATACGCGAGCACTACGCCCAGACCCGCGCCTATCAGGGAGAGCAACAGAGCTTCCGTCAGCAACTGCCGCACAATTCGAAAACGACTTGCGCCGACCGCCGACCGCACCGCCAGTTCGTGTTGCCGGGCCGTGCCGCGGGCGAGCAGGAGGATCGAAACGTTGCCGCAGCCTATCGCCAGCAGCAATGCCACCGCTCCGAAAAGCAGATAGAGTGTGCTCCGAAGGTCCCTCACATAGAAGTCACCCATCTTCCGAACCACAACTCGGAACTGTATCGGATAGAAATTCGGCTTCTCTTTGTCGAATTGCTGCATCACGGGCCGAAGCTGCGCCTCCGCAGCCTCGACGCTGACCCCAGGCTTCAACTTCAGGATCGCGCTGTAGATTGTATCCGGGCCTTGCGACATCTTGATCGGGAGATACACGTCGCCATCTCCCCATGTAAAACGCGGTGGCAGGACACCCAGAATCGTATAGTCCTTATGCACCAGCTGGATGTTCTTTCCGACGATGTCTGGATTGCTGTTGAAATGGCGCCGCCAGAAGTTGTAGCTCAGGACGGCCACCGGCTGCGGATCCTGTCCGTCGGGTGCGTCCGAAGGCAGAAAATAGCGGCCAAGAAGAGCCGGCATCCCCAAATATTGGAACGCATTGCCGCTAAAGTAGAGCGCATAAACATTTTCCGGAACATCGCTTCCGGTCATCACCAGGTCCCACCGGTCAAAAGCCACCACATCCTCGACCGCGCTCACCTGTCGTAGTTGCCGAATCTGCGGCCCAGTAAATCCCGGAGATCCTTCGTCTCCACTCTTGCTGAGGGTATTGATCTGGCAGACCCGGTCGAACCCGGCATACGGCCAGGCGTTGAGAACCGCGCTGTAGATTACGCTGAAGACCGAAACCGTCGCCCCAATTCCCAACGCCAGGGACAGGATCGCAGTCAGGGAGAAACCCGGAGTCCTCGCCATCTGCCGTAAGGCAAAACGTACATCCTGCGCCAGTTTCTGCATAAGGCCTCGCGTGCTGATCAAGCAACCTGGACGTTTCGCGTTCCAGAGCAATTGGACGGCCACAGCCGGAATTCGTTAAGTGGCTCATTCTGTTCAAGAGCAGATTGTCTGGTACGAGGATGGACTGTCCGACTTCGCGCAGTGCTGTCCAGAAATGAACAGGGTTCTCTACGTCGAAACGTGACGAGCAGAATTGCAGCCAGGAAAGGACGCGACTCCTATACCCGGAAGGGCCAGTTCGCGAGTCTCCATTTGTTCGCCTCCTCAATTTCGAGAAGGCGATTGTATTTCGCCAGCCGCTCCGATCGACGGAGTGATCCGTTTTTGAATTGATCCGCCTGCCATCCCACTGCCAGATCTGCTGCCCAGTGATCTTCTGTTTCACCACTGCGAACGCTCAACGTGACGGACCATCCCGCCGACCGAGCCTGCTTGTACGCAGCCAGTGCTTCGGTGAGAGTCCCAATCTGATTCACCTTCAGAAGCAGCGCGTCACACGCGCTCGCCTCGACAGCACGTCGAATGCGGTTCGGGTTGGTACACAACAAGTCGTCCCCGAGCGTCAGTGCCTTTCCAGCAATTGCCTGGCAAAGTTTGGGCCAGTAATCCCAGTCATCCTCCGACAAACCGTCTTCCACACTGATGATCGGAAAGCGGTTGAGCCAGCCGGTGATCGTCTCGATCATTCCGGCGCTGTCGAGAATGCTCGCGTCCAGTTCGTAGCGTTTGTCCTTGTGAAAGTGGGTCGAAGCGACATCGACGCCAAGAAAAATGTCCTTGCCCGGCACGTATCCCGCCTGCGCAATCGATTCGACCGCCAGTGAGAACATCTCATCCACTGTCTTGAACGGCGGCGCCAGTCCACCTTCATCCGCGGTGAGAAGTCGCATGCCATATTTCTGAAAGACCAATCCTGCGGCCACGCGATAAACATCGGAAGCCATCACCAGAGCTTCATCGACAGTCTGCGACGACATCGGAATAATCAGAACATCCTGAATCGATACTTGCTGTCCAGCATGCTTGCCGCCGCTGAAGAGGTTGATGGTCAACCGAGGGAGCGCGTGAACCGGAGAACCGAGCATCTCCGCAAAATGCTGGTACAAAGGAATGCCCCGAGACAGAGCATGGGCTCGAGCAAAGGCGACCGACACCGCCAGGACCGCGTTCGCTCCCACGCGTGATTTGTTGATGGTGCCATCAAGCGCAATCATTCGCCGATCGAGTTCATCCTGATCGGAAAACGCACGCCCGGCTAGCTCGAGATTCAACTCATGGCCGATATTCGCGGCCGCGCGCCGGCAGCCTTGGCCGTGGTAGCGACTGGCATCGCCGTCCCGCAATTCGAATGCTTCGGCCGTTCCCGTTGAAGCTCCCGAAGGCACCGACGCGGAAGCCGAAACTCCACCCTCCAGCGTGCAGATGGCCAGCACCGTGGGTTTACCGCGGCTGTCCAGCACTTCCCGTCCCCATAGTTTTTCAATTTTCGGCATGGGCCTCTATCTTCTCAACAAACTCGTCGATCAAATCGCCAACCTTGTTGGGCGGCGTCTTCATCAGGAGCAACGTAACGCTCCGCTGCCGCTCAACCTCTTCCGCAGTCAAATACTCCAAGGGAGACTTCCCTGCCACGCGGGCAAGAAGACAACCCAGAATATGACGAACGATTCGCGGCTCGATCGAATCCCATCCGAACTGCTCAATCTCGTTGAAATAGACGTTCCAGAATAGTCTTGCGGCCATGCTTAAACGAGCACGCTCCTCAGCCATGTGATTCGCCTTGCTGAGAAAATGCGTCATCGCGAATCCAACATCGAACGCGGGATCGCCATAGTGAACCACTTCATAGTCCAGCAAGACCAGCTTACCCCGGTAGAGAAGAACGTTCTTCGGACTGAAATCGCCGTGCACCAGGCTAAGCTTGTGGCGCATCGTCTCTGCCGCCAAAGCTCTCAGAAAATTACCGGCCGCAGGAACGTGCTCGGCAGCATAAAGGTAATACGGCTCCAGCCGCAGACTCTCGAAGTAGGAAGTGTCGGCAAACGCCGTGCAAACTTCGGGCCCGAATTCGACCGATCTGCGATGGATGCTGCCCAGTAGAAAACCGAATTGTTCAAAATGATCCGGAATAATTCGGCCCGACAGTAGCACCGACTTCCAGTTTTCGTGGTCTTCAGGAATTGCCTCCATGGCCATCAGATGATTCGCGCCATCCTCGAAGATGAACGACGGAGTAGTTCCCGCCGGCGCCAGGCGGTTGAGCCAGCGTAGAGCTTTAGCTTCCACCCGAATTCTTTCAGGACTGCTGAACCAATCCACCGCAACTCGTAGTTTCGACAACGCCTGCTTCAGTACCCAACCGTAGCCAGCCGCCCAGGTGACTTGCACCACCCGGTTCGAGACTCCGCCTGTAAGTTTCTTGAACGAAACCGGCACGCTCCGGCTGTTGTATTGCGCCAGGTAAAAGCGCAGAGCGTCAAAATCCTCGATATCGAGTTCCATGGACCAAGACCAGCCGTAGGGACAAATTCAAATGCTGGGAGCAATACTGCAAACGAATGAGTCCGAGTCATCTGTTAGCTTAACTGCTCTCCACGAAAAAGGCCTCCAATTTTCAAATTGGAAGCCGTATGGATCGACCATTTTTGTGTTGTTTGAGGTTATCGATTGTTCTTCTTATCAGAAGACCCATCTACTTGTTGGCCGGGATAGGAACCGGACCCGGGCCCCCAACCTGAAACACTCTGGGGATTCGCTCTTCCGGTTTCGGGAGCCGGGGGAATGCGGCATGAGGTTCGGTTTGATACCAGTAGGCAGTCGAGTAAAAATTGTCGGAACGATGGTTGGCATGACCGTGTTCGATAGTCACACGAATTGACTTGCGGAAACTGATTGGGCTTTCAAGATGCCAGCGATAGAGGCAGTACCGGCCGCCAACCCTTTCCGGATCGACAATATAAGGGGCACCATTGTGCATGTAGGCGAAAGGCTGCGCGCCCTTCAACCCGCCGAAATTCCAGGCTCCGTTGTAATAGTCTTCGCTGCCGGTCCCGTAAATAGTGGGTTTCGCATCATCATCGATAAAGATCATCTCGTCCCCCTCACCGGCCCACCCATCCTGATTCTGGAGGATTGCGTGCGTCACGCCGAGAAAATGCCCTCTTCCCTTGGCTTCAAGAATGACGTAGTTGCCTTCCCCCGCGAGGTTCTTCTTGTCATCCAGCAACGGTTCAGAATTCGAATGCCAATTGTCGGTCCAGCCACGGCAGGGCGTGGCTTGCAGAGATTGAGCATGGAAATACGCGACATCGGGAAGCAATTCCGGCAAGGTTACATAGTCGATGTTGTAGTAGAAGCTATCGGTTTTCTTTTCGCCCTCATTGCTCACCGTGATCCGCGCCGACTTGGCGAAGGGCATTGGAAAATATGCATTCAGGGCTTTGACTGACGCCACCGTCGTCACTGCGGATTGATATAAAAAGTATTCACCCAGGCCTAACCCGAAGAAATCGCCAACTGGCGCCTGTACCGAAGGTTCTGTTTCTCCGTCCCAGTAAGCTCTTAGGACAAGCTTCTTCAAATGGAAGTCTTCATCGGAATTGATCGTGAACCAAATATGGTTGACGATGCCAGGACCCGACGCGTCCAGAACTGTGATGGACTTTCCGGGATCGATCGAGACGAAGTCCGCATTGCCTCCGCTTCGGTCGTAACTGGAAGACCGGCGATTCTGATAATCGCGGAGGACTGCGAGTCCGGCCAACTCTATGCCTGAACCCGAAGCGTGGCTTCCCTGCGCTGGGGCCGTTTGACCTCTTAGTACGCCACCGAGCCCGAGGGCTGTGCCGGCCACTGCGACAGACGTCAACAGCTCGCGGCGATGCATGGGTCTGCCTGTTTCAGAAGATGATTTCATTGCACTCACAGGTCAGCAAAAATCGGTCGGCTCGATTTCTATACTGGCCATAAATCCTTGTCAATGACAAGGTGGATCTCTACCTCGGCATCTCTGGGGGTGAAGGAAAACCTTCCCATCTTCCCGACAGCATATTTCAGCGTCCTACTAAATTGAGTTGTTCCGAACCGTTACGATCAAGCGGCTCATTCGAGGATATGGTTTTGAGGGCGGAGGCGGGCAAGGCATGTTCCCCGATGGAACAGACGCGCACGCCTTCGGTGCATCGTTTAAAGATGAACTTCGCAAAAACAGGGGTCACTCGGCACCGCGCGCATGGGCAACGACCCCAAGACCTCAGTTCTCAATCGATTGCCAAACAGATCGCATCTCGTTGTCGAAAACTCCTGGTCGATGGCAACCCTACTCCGAGTTGAAATCGCACGTGGACCATCAAGTCTTTTCTGGCGCTCACTGCACTACCTCGTCATGAACTCGGCAAAGCAATCCGTCGCAATAACTCATTGAATGCTGGAATCTCATGCAGAAAATCTTGCCGTCAAGCTGAATATAAAACTCGGTAGTGGAAACATTGGTGAGCCGATCAAACGTCCCTGCTCGCCGCCACGCTGGAAAAGCGAGTGCGACATTTAACCGGAATCATCTCACCATGGCCGAATCTGGCCATCACCGCGCAAGCGAACTTCTGATTGCGCGGCGGGCCTACCAACGGATTTCACAACCAGGATCGGGGCCGTTAAAACTCAACAGTCGTCAATGTTCAATGTGTTGCACGCCCTCCATCACACAGCCATCCTCAATCGCCATCCCATCGGGCCCTGACGACACGCAGCGCTGCTCATTCCTTCTGAGTGGCAGTGTGCCGCTTCTTTCATGATCATTCCGCCGATCTCGGCGGCAGCGAGAGGAACCGCGACCCGTCACAAAGAAATATTGCATCGCTCTAAGTTTCGCATCAGCCTTCTCAACATGAGTCTTCATGCCAGGAATTGATCAACTGTTCGAAACAACTGCTCGAACGGTTTTCCGCACACAAGCTGTCTCGCTTCAATCAGTCCCAATCCAGCAAATGCTGACAACGTAGCGGTAGTGGTTTTGCAGCTTACCGATGCCTCCGGGCCAGCTTTGATGAGTGCTACAACATCCGACTCCACAGCAAGAGGCGAGGAAGCATCATTGGTGATGGCCAGAATCGTGGGACGCTCGCCTTCCCTATTTAACAACCGCACTGTCTCAGCACTGCGACCCGACTGAGAAACAACGATGAGCAGAGTACGGCGGTTCAGAAGGCGCGGCATAAAGTGGATCAGCTCCGATGTTTCCGCCATCACAACCGGAAAGCCAAGTTCGATCAGCCTAAGATAAAGTGGATTGAGGATCTGGAAAGATCCGCCCATTCCGGTGAGTACGATTAACTGGTAGCTGTTCGCGGAAAGGCTCTTCGCGAAATCGTTCACCGTTTGCGAAGTTGCGAGGCTAGCGATAATCAGAGAAAACTTGACTGTTCTTTTCTCTGTGTCTTCTTGTCCTCCGTGGTTAACCTGATATTCGTATCAATCAAATGGGGCGCACCAACCCCTGTCGCGTGGCGCTCGTATTGCGGACCAGGAACAGCACCAGAATCATTCCCACGAACGGCACCAAACCTGCAACGATGATGATCGTATCGAAGGAATGGGTCGCCAAACCCTGATTCAAGTCAGAAAAATACCCGATCAATTTGAACGCTATGATGGTCCCGATTCCCGCCCCCGTACCGCTCAGCCCACTCACCGAAGCTACCGAATCGCTATGAAACAGGTCCGACGGCAGCACATTCGCAATCGTGGAAAATGAAGCGTATGAGAATGTCGCCAGTGCGAAAAGCACGGTGATGGCAACCAGATTCACCGTCAAGACTGTTGGGATGAGCAGCATCACGCCGATTCCCCCAAAGATGACGATCGCCTTACGAGCTGCGCCCAGCGACCACCCTCGCTTGATCAAATATCCAGAGGCCACTCCGCCGAAGAAATTGCCCAGGTCCGCGGCGATAAATGGAATCCACACGGCGATCAGTCCGCTCTTCAGTGAAATCCCTTTGGCCACTAAATAAATCGGAAACCAGTCAGCTATAAAAAACCAGACCGGATCAGTGAGGGCCTTCGCGATGATCGTCCCCCAGGTTTGCGGCAATGTCAGCAGATGACGCCAGGGCAATCCGCCATGCACAGCGGTTTCACTTACGTCAGCGGTCTCGGACAAGATCATCTGACGTTCGGCCGGACTGATTCTCGGATGATCTTTCGGCAGGTGATACATGCGACGCCAAACCAGCAGCCAAAGAAAACCCAGCGTTCCAGGAAGCAAAAACGCCGGCCGCCATCCCCAGCGAAAGTAAACCCAATAAACGAGAAACGGAGCGATGGCTCCGCCGATGGACGATCCACTATCGAACAGCGCCGTCGCAGTTCCGCGCTCGCTTTTCGGAAACCATTCGGAGACTGCTTTCGTCGCACCCGGCCAATTCGCGGATTCGCCCGCTCCCAGCAGGAATCGAAATGCCGCAAAGCTGTAGAGACCGGTGGCCAGCGAGGTTGACATCGAAACGATCGAGTACCACAACACCGAGAGGGTAAGCCCTCGCCGGGTGCCGACCCGATCAATCAACCTTCCGCAAATAGTCTGGCCGATAGAGTAAGAGATGCGAAATCCGATCAGCAGATTGGCATAATCGGTATTTCCCCAGTGGTAGTCACGTTTCAGGTACGGCGCGAGAAGCGACAGGGTTTGCCGGTCAATATAGTTGATGACCGTGGATGCGAACAATAAGGCGCCAATCCACCAGCGTAGATTGCGTATTGGTCGCGCGTTCGCCATAAGAGCCTGTGATGCAACGCTCACTTACAATAAATTAAAGACTTTCGCGATTCGATCTTTCACCAGCAATTGAATCTTCAACTTCTGTTACGCGTATCTTTATTATTGAGCATCCTGTTAGCCGTCATGGCGCTCATTTTTTCCATGAGCGTCTTTGCGGCCGCACTGGGATCAGACCTGGTCGCAAGCAGCGCGCCGTAACCTTTAGATTCGATTTCGAAACTAAGCACCGCAGTATTGTCGCGGACTTCAGGCGTGAGTTCCACTCCGTGATATAGATCAAAATAGTGCATTCCTACTGCAACCGGCAATTGAAAACCAGGCTTCTTTCTTGCAGGCTCTTGCGCGTGAACCTGAAATTGACTGGAGCCGGGTTGTCTGCTTCAACATAGATGACTTCTGGGACACGCGCATTCCGGAGCGTTACACCTGTGGCTATCAAACCCGTGAACAGCTTTACGGCCGGGTACATCCCAAACAATTTCATCTGGTGAGGTTCAATGCGCCGGATCCTCATGCCGAGGCCAAGCGTTTCGAATCCCTGCTACGTTCAGCCGGAAAGATCGACATTCTATGCCAGGGGATCGGGACGTCAGGCCATCTCGCGCTGAATGAACCACTCTAGACAGACCTCAACGACAGCTCTGGGTCAGAGTTGTCGATATCGCCGATGAGTCAAAGCGTCAGCTTATCGAAGATCCTAATTTCAAAGATCTTGGTTTATACCGGATAAAGGTATTACGATGACCATTCCCGCTCTCTTTTCCGCGGAAAATGTGTACACCATGGTGCCTTTGGGATTGAAGCGGGACATATTGACAAAGTTGTTCCTGGCGCATGAGCCTACCTCAGCTCTGCCCGCCTCGATTTTGCGAAACGTTGATGGCAAGCTTTTTGTTGGCAAGGATTCCTGTCCGTCCGGATCTATGAGTTCTGAATTGTTCGCACAGACCTGAAAAGCAGATCACTTTGACCATCCACATTGGCCTGATTGGCGGTGGCAACATCAGCGAGACGCACGCGCGGGCCGCGCGCGCGATCGCCGGAATTGAAATCGCGGCCGTCTACGGTACCAACGCAAATAAGGTCGCGGCTCTTTGCCACGCGCATGGCGGCAAGCCGTATCAGGACTTCGAAGCCTTCCTCTCTCATCGTCCAATGAATCTGGTGGCGATCGGAAGTCCGTCGGGATTGCACGCGACTCACGGCATAGCGGCGGCGCAGCGTGGCCTGCACGTACTCACCGAAAAACCGATCGACATCAGTACCGAACGCGCCGATGCGCTCATTGAGGCTGCGCATCGCTCTGGCGTGAAACTTGGCGTCATGTTTCAGGACCGCGTGAAACCCGGAATTCGCCGCCTTCGGGAATGGGTTCGTGGCGGCGTGATTGGCCGGCCTCTGCTGCTGGATGCACGAGTGAAATGGTACCGGCCGCCGGAATATTACAGCGGATCGCGTTGGCGCGGCACGCTCGCTCTCGACGGTGGAGGCGCGCTGATCAACCAGGCGGTGCACACCTTGGACCTGCTGCTCTGGCTGCTCGGTGATGTGGTTCGTGTGCAGTCACGCACAGCAACCATGCTCCACAAAATTGAAGTCGAAGATATTGCAATCGCCACTCTGGAATTTGCCAGCGGCGCCCTGGGCGTCTTCCAGGCGACGACTGCTGCCTATCCGGGATATCCGCGACGCATCGAAATCACCGGAACTGAGGGCACGGTGACTCTCGAACATGATCGCATCGTGGCGGCTCAGTTGCGCAACACCCCTGCCGATTTTGGCGCAAGCATGGCGTCGGATGAGAACCAGAGCGAGTCTACGGCTGTGGTCAGCGATTTCCGTGGACACCAGGCGTTGCTTGAAGATTTTATTCGCGCCATCGAGCAGGATGTAGATCCGGTCTGCAACGGAATTGAAGGCCGGCGAAGTATCGCTCTGGTCGAAGCGATCTATCACGCCGCGCGCAATGGCGGCGCCGCCCCTGTGTCGCTCGAATAACTCTGGTCGGCGTCGAGCGAGGGCAAGCATGTCGATGACGCGAAGATACATCCTGGTAGCAGTAGGCGGCATGATCGCAGCGACCGCCGTCGATGCGATGTCGCAAACGGCACATGCAAATGAACTAACCGGCGATCGGCGAAAAGAACCTACGACTTCATCCTCTGGCCCGAGCGTTCAACGGTATCTATCACGGCGACTATCTCAACCAGATTGCATTTCCCATAGGGCGGGCCATGTCTCATATGCTCTCTTACAGGCCTTCAGCGGAGCACGCTTCGATGCGGTGGAGAAGATTTTGTATCTTAAGCCGGCAGTGAAAGGAGATTTCCGCTGTTTTCTTTCCACTGCCACCGGCTTCGGAACCGTGGGCGTCAAAAACGGTAA
This sequence comes from Terriglobia bacterium, assembly GCA_963795245.1. Classification (GTDB taxonomy): domain Bacteria; phylum Acidobacteriota; class Terriglobia; order Terriglobales; family Acidobacteriaceae; genus JAIQFF01. The sequence goes on from CAWCHA010000005.1 coordinate 1,838,605, forward strand.
GCCCTTTGCGGAAGTAGTGTCGAGCCAGATACTTTACAGGGAAATCAAGTACAGAGTGCCGACCCGCACGGCGGATCAGGAAGAGTCGGAACCAGGCTCTCGTCTCCAACTGCACCCAATGGCAGCAACTGAGGACTATTTCGGCTGGGCCTCACTCATCTTCGTGCGTAATCTTTTTTCCTGATCCGCGCTCCAGTATTTGCAGTCGAGGCGTATGAATAACGACGTGTACGGAATGGCCATATTAGTCTTCAGCACCAGTACGTGGAAAGTTTTCGCGGCGTCGTCAATGTCAGAAATAAGTTTTTCGTGGCCCTCGGACTGAACTGGATATTTGCGCAGAAGGTCCTTAATCTCGCTGCGATACGCTGAAGCGCCCGGCGCATCCGCATCCGAAATAAAAGGCAACTCCGCGTCCATGTAGACAATGGGACGCACTTGAATCGAAGTTTCAATTTCACCCAGCACCCGGCGCGCCACCTCAAGCTGTGCCGCATTGGTCTCTATGGTCTCGATTCCAGAAGCAGTTTGAAGGGGATACGCTGAGTCGACCACGAGTATCCAGTTGCGGTGGCCGAGTAATGGCATGGCGTCTTTGAGGCGCTGATTCCAGTCCGGTGCCGCGGCGTAAACCGGTAATGTCAGGAGCAGCACGATAACGAAAAATAAAAGTTTGCGCATAGGTTTTTGCCTTGGAGGTTGCCAGAGTTTCATGGAATTCGTAGTATGGCCGCACCTGAAGGCTGGCGGCGAAAGCCAGATAGGACAATATCAGCCTGGGCAACTTTCAAAGCAAGAAAGAGGCCGGGACACAGAGTTTAATCCTCTGCGCGGCGAAGAAAAGAAGAAACGAAGAGCTTTCGCCACTGCGACAAAGGACGAACCTCCGGGCTGAGAGATGACGCTGCAAACCAAGCGACGGGTTAGAACAGTGCGCGTAGCCTCGCAGGGGACCGTCGTGGATCGCCACGCGAACGGCGCGATCTATTTGCGGTCTCCAGAGAAGCTGGGGGAATATCCCGTCCGCGTCACCGACTGCCTCAAACTTTGGGCGTCCCTGGCCCCATACCGGATCTTCCTGGCTCAGCGCGGACCGGACGGCGCGTGGCGAAACGTAACCTACTCGGAAGCCCTGGCGCGGGTGCGAAGGCTCGCCTCCGGTCTCATCCGTTGTGGACTCTCTGCGGAGAGGCCGTTGATGATCCTCTCCGCGAACTCCATTGAGCACGGCCTGTTGGCGCTGGCCGCGATGTACGCGGGTATTCCCTTCGCTCCTGTTGCCCCCGCGTATTCTCTTGCCGTCAGAGACTTCAGCGCGCTCTCCCACGTCTGGCAAAACTTTGAGCCGGCAATGGTTTTTGTCGATGAAGGACCACGATTCTTGCCTGCCCTGACCAAGGTTTTACGTGACAACACTCAGGTCGTCTTTCATACCTCGCGCCCGGATGGAATTGCTTCCATCACTCTCGCGGAACTGGAGAGTCCCGAGCCTTCGCCCGCGGTGGATGAACTCAATCAGAATATCGGCCCTGATTCGATCGCGAAAATACTTTACACCTCGGGTTCCACCGGCCTACCCAAAGGCGTAATTACAACTCATCGGATGCTCTGCTCGAACCAGCAAATGCTTCGCCAGGTGATGCCGTGCCTCTCCGATGAGCCACCAGTGCTTTGCGACTGGCTACCGTGGAACCACACGTTTGGCGGTAGCCACAATTTTGGCATCGCACTGCACAACGGCGGCACACTATTCATTGATGCTGGCAAACCCACTCCTGAATTATTTGGCGAGACCGCTCGCAACCTGCGCGAGATTGCTCCCACCGCATACTTCAACGTGCCGCGGGGCTATGAGATGCTCCTCGAACACCTTCGCGCCGATGCCGATTTGCGTCGGACTTTCTTCAGCCGCCTGAGTCTCCTGTTCTTTGCCGCGGCCGGGCTCAGCCAGCGCGTCTGGGATGAACTACAAGACATCGCTTACGAAACCTGCGGTGAGGAGATTCTGATCGTCACCGGATTAGGCGCGACCGAGACTGCGCCCTTCGCACTCTCGACAGGAATTGAAGGTGCTGCCTCCGGACATCTCGGATTGCCCGTTCCAGGCGTCGAGCTGAAGTTGGTTCCGGTAGAAGGGAGGCTGGAAGCGCGTTTGCGCGGTCCTTCCATCACCCCCGGTTTTTGGCGCTGCCCCGAATTGAATCCCGCCGCCTTCGATGAAGAGAACTATTACTGCTTGGGTGACGCGATCAGATTTGCAGATCCGACGAATCCATTGAAAGGATTTGTGTTTGATGGCCGATTGAATGAGGATTTCAAGCTTTCTACCGGGACCTGGGTCAGGGTTGGGCCCCTTCGCATGCGCCTTCTGGCTCATTTCGGCGACCTCCTTCAGGATGCAGTGATCGCGCGGCCGGATCGCGGCTATGTTGCTGCGCTGTTCTTTCCCGCATTAGGGGCTTGCCGTCGGCTTTGCCCGGGACTGCCCGCGAATGCTCCGGTCGCCGACATTCTTGCGCAGCCGGAAGTCCGGCAAGCTTTTCAGTCGCGTCTCAATTCATTTGCCGCTTTGGGCGCCGGAACTTCGACTCGAATCGCGCGCGCGAGCCTGATGGAATTGCCGCCCTCCATTGAAGCGCTCGAGATCACTGACAAGGGGTCACTCAATCAACGGGCAGTCTTGAAGAACCGGGCTGAACAAGTGGAGGAGCTCTACCTTGAAACGGCTCCGGCCGGCATTTTGGTGGTTGAGGAGAACAACACTTGAATCGCGAACGGGGAGATTATAGATGAGCCCCACGGGTCTGGCTGTCGACTCGCTTCTTGCCATCGATGTCCATGTGCATCTCGAGCCCCTGGAAGACAACCCGGTCGACTCGGCTGCGACGAAATACTTTGGAAACTCCGGTGCTCCGCGCGACCGCAAGGGCCTCGCTGAGTATTACCGCTCCCGGAAAATCGCATTTGTCATTTTTGCCGTAGACGAGCAGCTCACCGGAAAACCGCGCGTTTCCAACCAGGAGGTCGTACAGTTCGCAGCCGATAATTCCGATATCGCAATTCCATTCGCCAGCATCAACCCGAATCGCGGTGCGGAGGGCGTCCAGGAAGCGAAGCGGTTGCTGTCGGATTCGGCCGTGCGCGGGCTCAAGCTGCATCCGCCGGTCCAGCAATTTTTTCCCAATGATCGGATTGCGTACCCGTTGTACGAGCTTTTTGCGGAAGCGCGCCTGCCCGTAATTTTTCACACCGGTCACAGCGGAATCGGCACGGGAGTTCCAGGCGGTGGGGGAATTCGGCTCAAATACGGGAATCCCATGCCCATTGATGATGTCGCTGTAGATTTCCCGGATTTGCCGATCATCATGGCGCACCCGTCGTTTCCATGGCAGGATGAGGCCATTTCGATCTGTCTTCACAAACCGAACGTTTATATCGATCTCTCGGGCTGGTCTCCGAAATACTTCTCGCCCACACTCGTGCAATATTCAAACACGCTATTGAAACACAAGGTCCTGTTCGGTTCCGACTACCCCTTGATCACGCCGGACCGTTGGCTCGCAGACTTCGCGAAAATCGAAATTCGGGATGAGGTTCGACCCTTGATCCTTAAGGAAAATGCAGTGAAGCTTCTGAAACTAGGCCAAGGCCAATGAGCATGATCCGTTGCACATGCATGAAACAACATTCGAAATAACCTGCGTGAAGAAGAAGATCACAAACGCATAGTGCAGGAGCTCTGTATGTATCGCAGCGATGTGGTGGGCAGTCTTTTGCGACCGCAATACCTGAAGGAAGCGCGGGAGAGTTTTTCCGCCCGCGAACTGACGGATGCAGCCTTCAAGCAGACGGAAGATCGCGCCATTGACGAAGGCATCGCCTTGCAGGTGCGTTCCGGCGTGGAAGTGATTACCGATGGTGAAATGCGCCGCTACGCCTTTTACGGCCACTTGATTGACGCAGTCGAAGGCTTTGACAAGCTCGGTGGGTGGGCCATCCCCTTCCGCAACCAAAAGGGCGAGGAGTTGGTTCTGCCCCGGCCGGTCGTGGTTTCCAGGCTGAAGCGCAAGCGTCCCATGTGCGCCGAAGAGTTTACTTACGTGCGGGCGCGCACCCATCACCCCTCCAAAGTCACCCTGATCAGCGCTCAGCAGGCGGCTGCCTACTACGACCGAAACAAATCAAAAGCGGCCTACCCGACAATCGAAAACTACCTCGCGGACCTGGTTGATATTCTTCGCGAGGAAGTGAAGGAACTCATCCGCCTGGGCTGTACCTACATTCAGATCGATTCGCCACAGTACACCGCCTTGCTCGATCCCCAACTGCGCGAGGGATACCGCAAGCGCGGCAATGATCCAGATCGCCTGCTCGATCTCTCCATCGAAATGGACAATGCCGTAATCGGCGACCATCCCGGCATTATTTTCGGGCTTCACCTCTGCCGCGGAAATAATCAGAGCAGGTTTTACGCGGCGGGAGACTATGGCCCTATAACCAGGATCTTTCGTAAGAGTCATTTCCACCGGTTTCTGCTGGAGTACGACGACGAACGTTCTGGAGGCTTCGAGCCACTAAACCAGGTGCCTGAGGATCGCACTGTGGTCCTCGGGCTGGTCAGTTCGAAGACGCCCGCGCTCGAGAGTAAAGCAGAGTTGAAGCGACGCATCGAGGAGGCGGCGGCATTCATCCCAATGGAAAGGCTGGCGCTGAGCCCACAGTGCGGCTTCGCCTCGACGGAGGAAGGAAACTTGTTGACGATTGAAGACCAGGAGGCGAAACTTCGCCTGGTGGCCGAGACTGCGCAAGAGGTGTGGGGCCAACCCGCGCCCCTCAGTCATGCCAGGGCGTAAACCACCGGTTTCTTGCCCCAACAAATCGGCCAGACTTCTTGCGGATCAATGCGCCTGGTAGAACCGGATGCGCACAGCCGGTTTGCCATCCAGGGTTGCCCCCTCAATGCTGCCGACGTATGCCCCGCTATTCAACCATTCGTAGGGTCCCAAAGGCGCTTCGAAGACCGGGGTGGTAAAGTTCCGCTTTGCGTTTCCTGAATGCTCGCTGCAGAGTCGGCCCCTGTTGTCCACGTTGATGATCACACCGTCGTCCGTTTGAATCATGTAATTTGCCTGAAGCGAGTTACATCCATTCTTTGTAGCCAGCTGCCAGTCCCAGCCACCAGAAAGGACTTTGCCGCGGATATGCGGCCCCGCGAACACTCCCCCGGTGATTGGAACAATATTGCGCTCTCCGAATGGGGTAGGGCCGGGATGCATACTGGGACCAAGCGTGACGGTCTCCTCGAAAACAAAATCAAGTTGCGGTGTGCCCGCAGGTGGCGTAGCGTCCTGAGCCGCCGCCCGTTTTGAATTCAATCCGCAAATCACGAACAGGACAAAAAGAATTAAGAGCTTGACCATATTTTTTGCGAATCTCATGTGTGAGTCTTCTCTTTCCCTTGCTCTTTATCGCTTTCCATCTGAGGCAGCTTGATGCAGCACTGGGGCCCATCATAAGCCAAATGCGATTGAGAAATTTCGCCCTTCTGCAGTTCAACTGGATTTTCGATCCTGCACGCGCTCTCCTGCAAAGCTGGATCAGAGCGAGTATGATGTCGTCCCCGGACGAACTGATCCACCACGATCAAGCGCAAAGACTTCCATACAAATCGGCGAGTTATATACTTGGCGACGATGGGGCGATCATCATCCACCCGGAACTTTTTCGACTCTCCAGAATAGAAAGCGAGGAAGGATGCATTCCCAATTCTTGAGGGCCGTAATCTGGCCCGTATTCGCGTTGGCCACGTGCGCATGGGCTCAACAGCCAGACTCGTGCGCCAGTATGGTGAAGGTTAAGATTTCTGGCGTCGAAATTACCCGGGCAGCTCCGGTTGCTGCCGGAAGCACAGAGCCGAATCTCTACGGTCCAGGTCACAGCGCGCCACTGCCCGCCTACTGTCGAGTTGACGGCGTCATCAATCGCCGAACCGGCGTTGCCGGCGAGGAGTTCGGAATCAACTTTGCGTTGGCGATGCCCGAGAAATGGAACGGCGACTTCCTGATGCAAGGCGGTGGCGGCGCAAACGGCATTGTGCAGGCGCCGCTGGGCTTGACTGCCGCGGGAGATACACCTGGGCTCATGCGCGGATTTGCCGTGGTCAGCACCGACACCGGCCATAAGACCCACGGAGGACCCTTCGACTTCGGGTTTATGAAAGACCAGCAGGCCTATCTGGACTTCGCTTATCTCGCCAATGCCCAGGTGGCCGCGCTCGCCAAACAACTCATCGCACAGTATTACGGAAAATCGGCAGCTTATTCCTATTTTGCAGGATGTTCCACCGGCGGCCGTGAAGGGATGATTCTGTCGCAACGTTATCCAGCGGCCTTCAACGGCATCATTTCCGGTGATCCGGCGATGCGCACCGGGCTTTCGAACCTGGCCATCGGACAATGGATTCCCGTCGCATTCAATCAGATCGCGCCGAAGGATTCGAATGGAAAGCCCATGCTCGCGCAGACCTTTTCCGACAATGACCGCAAGCTGGTCATAGATGCGCTTTTGAAGCAATGCGATGCCAAAGACGGGGTTGTCGACGGCCTGATCTCCGATCCTCTGGCCTGCGATTTCGATCCCGCGGTACTGGTGTGCAATAAAGACGAGAAGAGCGGTTCATGCCTGGCGCCAGAAAAAGTCGCGGCGATCAAGAAGGCTCTCGCCGGCCCGAAGACCTCGAACGGAACCCAGGTCTATCCTGCATTCCCTTACGATACAGGCGTTACGACCTCCATTCCGATCCGCGGATTACTGGCGCCGGGCCCCGGCATCTTTGGACCCGCGCCCACGGCCATGGAGGTCGATGTCGATAAGGAAGCGCTCGCAGGTATACAGCCGCTTGTAGACTCGATGTCCACAAACCTGACAACTTTCTCCGGGAATAAAGGAAAGCTGATCTTCTACCACGGCGACAGCGACCCATGGTTTTCACCGCTCGATACTTTCGGCTACTACAAGAATATGGCTGTCGATAACGGCGGCCTTGAAGCCGTGTCGAAGTGGAGCCAGTTTTATTTTGTTCCTGGGATGGGACACTGCGGCGGAGGCCCCGCCCTTGATCAGTTTGATTTATTAAGCGCAATGGTCAAATGGGTCGAGCAAGGGTCCGCGCCGGTTTCGGTGATCGCGACCGGCAAGGCGTTTCCAGGGCGCAGCCGTCCGCTGTGTCCTTATCCCAAACACGCCCAGTACAAAGGGCAGGGCAACACGGAAGACGCCAACAATTTCGAGTGTCGCTGATCGGATCTGCCGCCGGCGGACAACAGCTGATTCGAACCGCGTTCGGATGGCTCATCTGGATCTGCCTGAAACAGCGGCATCCTGTGCGCGGCCGTCATGTATCAGTCAGCAAGCCTGGATCAACAGTCATGCGGATATTTGGATGGGTGGGGTGGGTTCCGCCTCCACAGCAAATCAAGCCGGGTATCGAACCCGGTCAAATCCTTTCCATTGAAAAGCGACAACAGTTTCCCACGGGGAGGGATGGAAGGCTTTGTCTGTGCCCATACCGCCGAGTTCAGCACAAAGTTCAGACTTCTCCTCTGCATGAACGATATTTTGTTTACCACGAGATTCAATCCTGACCGACGGTTGAGCGCTGGTACGAGAATTCTGAAGAGGGGTATCCTCACTCTGCAAAAAATCGGCTTGCAGTACGACTCAGTTTTTCGCGAAACTCGTCACGCATCAGGTTGACATCCACCTGGAACGGTTTGCCGTCACACTCCGACCGGTTCGTCTATTTCCCGCTTCCACCGAATTTCACCCGCAACACGTAGGCATATTTCGGCGGAGGCCCTGCTGGCAGCTGGACATGCAGGCCGTCCAGCCGCTGCTCGTAATGCAGCGCCGCATCGCTGCCCACCAGGGCAAGGCTTTGTACGGGTTCCTCCCCGACCATCTTCCCCAGCGAGCGAATTACTACTTCCGCGTTGGCCGGCCATCCCAGGCCTATCGCGTACAGCACGTTCCCTTTCGTAGTAAAGCGAAAGTCTTCTGCGGTATAGTTTGCTGTGTCGGTGTCATGAAAAGATCCCGCCGCAACTTTTGTCGGACCTTCGCCGTAGGTCCTCCATGGGCGCGTTCCGTAAATCGCCTCTCCGTTCGTATCGAGCCATGCTCCCACATCCAGGAGCACCCGCTGGATCTCGTCCGGGATGGTCCCATCCGAACGCGGACCGATGTTCAGCAGCAGATTGCCATTCTTGCTCACGATATCGATGAGCTGGTGAACCACGAACTGCGCCGATTTGAACGTATCGTCCTGGATGTAGCCCCACGATTTGTTGCTGATGGATGTGTCCGTCTGCCAGTACAGAGGACGGATATCGCCGAGCTGGCCCCGTTCCAGATCGAGCACTCCGGCATGTTCCTGCATGGCATAGTCCTTGTAGTTGATTACGCCAACGTGATCGCCATACTTGAGCGAACTGTTGTAGTAGAAAGCGGCAAAGCGGGCGAGATTGGGACGGATGGAGGCCTGCCCGATCCACCAGTCGAAGTACACGATATCGGGATGATATTTTTCGACAAGTTCCGTACTTCGCGCCAGCCAATCGTTGGCCCATGCCTGAGAAACCCAGGTGAAGTCCGCGTTGAGAGGAGTTCCCGGCTTGTTGTTCAGCCAGGTGTGCGCCGGACCGTAGAAAGCGGCATATTGCGGATCGTTGATATCGGAGGAGAAAGTGCGGCCCACGCCCAGGAAGAAATTGTGCTCCACCCGGTGCGATGAAACACCGAAATGCAGCCCGGCAGCTCGTACGGCCTTCGCCAGGTCCCCGATCAGATCGCGCTTCGGTCCCATCTTGACCGCGGTCCAGTCGCTGACGCCACTGTCATACATCGCAAAACCGTCGTGGTGCTCCGCCACCGGCACTACATACTTCGCGCCCGCCTTTTTGAACAACTCGGCCCATGCCACCGGATCGTAGTGCTGCGCCTTGAACATAGGAACAAAATCCTTGTACCCAAATTTGTCCTGCGGGCCATAGGTCGCAATATGGTGCTTGAACTCCGGAGTTCCGGCCTGGTACATCAGGCGTGGGTACCATTCGCTGCCAAATGCCGGAACGGAATACACGCCCCAGTGAATAAAGATCCCGAACTTTGCGTCCCGGTACCACTCCGGCGCCTCAAACTTCTGAAGCGATTCCCAGTCGGGACGGAAGGGACCCTGGGCGTTGACGGTGTCGACGTCGTGCAACAGGGTGGCGCGCTCGGACTCATATTTGCCGCTCGCATTCTGCCAGGCCTGATCGATAGCGGCCGGATCTTGCGAAGCGGTCGGGGCGGTTGCGTTCTGAGCGTACAGGCTGGAGACTGCGGACGATACCATCACAGCCATCGAGAATCTGAGAATGGATCGTGCCATCCATGAAAAATGGCGGGACATGTCGTTATTCCCTCAATTCAGAAATTGCCGTCACCATCACTGGGACGGATCGAAACGCATGAACCCTCAACCTTCAAATCGCGTCCGCAGAATCCTACCATTCGCGCTTGCTCTCGGCCGTCATTTTTATCCCTGCAACTGCTGGTAATGCATCGATGATTTCGATACAGTGATCGCTTCTTGGTATCAAGATCGCCACCAAAGAAGGATCGTTGCGGATTGAGTTTCTCCCAACGCGCATGGCATGCTTGCTCTCAACTTGGGGCTGCGGTGCGCTGCTGGGCAAGAACGGGGTGCCGTCGACTCATGACATGTAGACGTACTCTCAAAGCGATCACGGTATCTGCCGACTTCTTCAATGTCAGCATCTACGCATTTGCCGTGCAATAGATTCGCGAGAGGACACATACCCATGACCATGATGAAGTTTTTTTCTGCGATCGCGCTGGCAACAGCCATGCTCCCGGCGTCTCAGCTTTTTGCGCAGGTGCAGACCGACGTGCCTGCCGCTGTTCCCGGTGCGAAATTCGCCACTCTGGAGCACATCAAGATTCACGGAACCGCCCTGGAAAACAATCTGGAAAAGGATGCCGTCGATCGCGATGTGCTTGTGTTCCTTCCTCCGAGCTACGCCAGGGAGAAGCATCGCCACTATCCGGTCGTGTACGCGCTCCACGGTTATTCCATCGGCGCCGAGCAGTGGAGCCACGAAATCCACGTGCCCCAGACCATTGAAGGTGCTTTCGCCCAGGGCGCTCATGAATTGATTGTCGTGCTGCCCGACTCGAAGACGCTCCACAACGGCTCGATGTATTCCAGTTCGGTTACCACCGGAGATTTCGAACAGTTCATCGCGCACGATGTAGTTGCCTATATCGATGCCCATTACCGCACCATTCCTAATCGAGAAAGTCGAGGCCTGGTGGGCCACTCCATGGGAGGCTATGGTGCTACGCGGATCGGAATGAAGCACGCAGACGTGTTCGGCAGTCTCTACATCATGAGCCCATGCTGTCTATCACCCCGGCCGGCAACGGCGAACCCTGAAATTGAGAAGGCTCTGGAAGCGGTAAAGACACCGGAGGACTCCGCCAAGCTGGCGTTCTTTCCCCGGGCGCAGCTTGCATCCGCGGCGGCATGGTCACCCGATCCTAATAATCCCCCGCTCTATCTGGATCTGCCCACCAAAGATGGCCAGCCGCAACCGGATGTGCTTGCGAAATGGGCGGCCAATGCGCCCCTGGCATTCATGGACCAGTATGTCGGCGGCCTTCGCCAATATCGCGGGATCGCCATCGACGTCGGCGATCAGGATGGATTACGAACGGATGCCGGAAAACTGCACGACAATTTTGACAAATACGGGATTGCGAACAGTTTCGAAATATATTCGGGCACCCATACCAGCAAGGTGGCCGACCGTTTCCAGAACCACGTTTTACCGTTCTTCAGCCGCAGTCTTTGCTTCGAGGCAACCTGCCACTAGCAGGCGGCACGCGCTTAATTCCATTGAATAAGGAAACACCAGACACCCCGAGATGTGAATTCCGCCCTTGCGGGTGTAGCGCTTTTCATTTCCGGGCGTCCGATCCGTTTATTTCCCACGTTTTTCCGGAAAAATGAGCGCGATGGAAAATCGAAGCGTGGTGTCTGCCAGCATCCGCGAAAAATTACGAGCCCTTGGCGGCACCTCGGTGATCGCATCGGAGCCGATGAAAGTTACATCGGTCGACGTTCCGGTTCCCTCCCCGCTCAGAGACATTCGAACTCTCGCAGTTTCGAAAAGCTTCCAACAGTAACGCTACCCTCGCTTGTCCGTTCTGCACCTTCGTGCCATCGGCCTACTCCGTTGTGCCATTTCATCACGCTCCAAACCAGGTTCTACTCTCTTTACCCGATCCGGATAAGCCCAGTCCTCCACACACGCCGGTCAGAATATAAAAGGTAGAAGTAGAAGAAGGGGTGGACCTTTGATCTCTCTCAGTGTGCGTCCTACTGTCGTAATTGCCGACGATCATCCCGCAATGCTGGCGGAAGTATCGAGGCTCCTGAAAGTATATTGCGACGTTCTGGCAGAGGTCGAAAATGGGGCCTTGGCCGTGCAGGCGATTATTGAACAAACGCCCAACATTGCTGTTCTCGACATAGCCATGCCCGGCATGACTGGGATCGAGGCTGTTAAAAAGCTGCAGGCAATGGGATCCTCGACCCGAATCATTTTCATGACCGCCCAGACTGACCCGGATTACATCCAGGCGGCCGATGCTCTGGGCGCCGGGTTTGTTCTTAAATCCCGCATGCGCTCGGATCTTTTGCCGGCGATCGCGAAAGTCCTCGACCGAATCGCGAGCTAGTCAGGGCGCATCGACCTCATTCAGACGCGGCGGATCATGTGGTATGCAACCAGAACGATCACTGCGCCTACCACTGCAACGAAAATGCTGTAGAGATTCAGGCCGCTTACTCCAGCCGCGCCAAATGTGTTGAAGAGCCAGCCTCCCACCACCGCTCCAACAATTCCTAAAATGATATCGAGAAGCAGGCCTTCGCCGGTCTTGTTGACTAGCTTGCTTCCGATAAATCCTGCGATCAATCCCAGAACGATCCACACGCGCCAGAACAGCCATAGGAAGCTTGGTCAGTTGGCGAGAAACTCGCGATTACACTTATTGCCCCGGCGGGCGAGTTCATCCGGCTCTCGCGACTCTTACCTTCCCTGCTGCATTGCCGGTAGCAATGTTCTGGCATCCATTAGGTGCTCTAACATCGCACCACGCGCCTCTTCCGCCTTCCTGTCATGAATAGCGGCATAAATTCGTTTATGGAAAGCTAAGGGACGCTCGATCGACACTCGGCCAGACAGTTGTGCCATGCTGGTTTGTACGGTTCGATGAATGACTGTAAATAGCAAGTGACAGACCCGATTACCGCTGGCCCGGAAGATACATTCGTGGAATGCGATATCTGCCTCAAGCCGTGCCTGATTGGTTCGGCTTCTTTCCATCGCCATAATGGCGTGTCTCAATCCCGCGAGATCTTCGGTAGTAGCTCTTTCCGCTGCGCGTGCCGCCAGTTCCGGTTCCACAATAATGCGAGTCTCAAAAAGTTCGTGATGGGAAAGATCATCCAGCAAGACCAGAAAATCCATCGGCTCTTTCAATATTGATTCCGCGCTGGCGCTCAGATACGTACCGTCGCCAACTCTCTGCGTCAGCACTCCCATAATCTCGAGGACCTTCAGTGCCTGCCGGAGAGAGGCCCGGTTCACGCCGAATTCTTTTGCCAGCACTCGTTCTGGGGGAAATTTCCCACCGGGAAGAATCTTGCCGCTCGATATCAGGTTCTTGATGTTGCTGATCAGCTTCGCCGTGATCCGTGTGTCCGCCGGCGGTTTGCCACGATCTGTCCGTACTGAACTAACCATAGTGCGCCAATTATAGGTCGGGCGGCCGCATCATTTGCAATGTAAATATGCAGTTCGGCAATCTGCAATCTCTTCTTGTCATGAAATTGGTACAGCAATTGCAAGACCGGCGGCCGGGCCGGAAACTCGCACGCACTTCAGTGTTTATTGCTGATACTTTAATAAAACCGAGACTTGACTGAAACTATCCTCCCTCCTATAATTCGCCTTCAATTTGTTTTGGCTGAACCAATTGTTCGGTCGTGCACGAAACCGGCGCACGATTCAGGAAGACACTTCATGAGGCAAATCGTATTAACCGCCCCCGGTGATTTAGTCGAGCGCCAGGTCCCTCCCCCCAGTGTTCCGAGAGGTGAGGCGCTCGTCCGGATACGCCGCGTCGGAGTGTGCGGCAGCGATTTCCATGCCTTCGCCGGGCGTCACCCCGCATACACCTATCCTCGCGTGCTTGGTCATGAACTGGCCGGCGAGGTGGTCGAGGTTCGGCCTGACGCGACGGTATCCGATCAGGGCGGAATCAAAGTCGGCGACCGCTGCGCCATCGATCCGTACGTCAACTGCGGTGTCTGCGCACCGTGCGTGAACGGTCGTACGAATTGCTGCGAACGGCTCACAGTTCTTGGTATTCACGTCGACGGTGGCATGCAGGCACTCCTGCCGGTTAGGCTTGACCTGTTACATAAATCCGCTACTCTTCCTTTCGATCAACTGGCAATGATTGAGACCCTGGGAATCGGAGCCCATGCAGTGGTGAGAGGAGAGGTGAAAGCAGGAGAGCAGGCTTTAGTCATCGGAGCAGGCCCCATCGGATTGGGAGTAGTCATATTCGCCAAGGCTGCCGGCGCCCATGTTCGAGTGGTGGAACCCAATGCTTTCCGCCGGAAGTTCGCGGAACGTCTGGGAGCGGAAGGGTTGTCGAAACCTGACGATCGCCTTGCACACGTCGTTTTTGATGCCACCGGCAGCGCCGAGTCGATGGGAAAGAGTCTTTCTCATGTCGCGCCGACAGGTCGCATGGTTTTCGTCGGCCTTACGCGCGACCCTATTTCTATCGACGACGCATTGTTCCACAAGCGTGAGATCACGCTTTATGCCAGCCGCAACAGCCGTGACCAGTTTCCCAGGATTATTCGGATGATGGAGGACAAGCAGATTGACACAGCCTCCTGGATCACGGATCGCATGTCTCTTGGCCAGGTGCCGTTCGAATTAAAAAATCTTCCCACGAAATCGACATTGATAAAGGGCTTGGTGGAACTGGACGACTCAGACACGTAGTCGCAGCCGACTCGGCGTTCTCTCATGACACCTCAACTGCGCATTCCCATTCTCGACCTCAGCATCATTGTTGCTTACATCGTCGCGATTCTTGCCATCGGCATACGATCGACGAAAAATCAAAAAATGACTGGCCAGGTTTTCTTTCTGGCGGGACGTTCCCTCCCCTGGGGAATCGTAGGCGCTTCGCTCTTTGCCTCCAATATCTCGACCATTCACCTGGTTGGACTAACCGCCTCCGGATACAACGAAGGATTGGTATGGGGGAATTTTGAGTGGATGGCCTCATTCACCCTGATTCTTCTTTCTCTTGTATTTGCGCCGTTTTATTTCAGGAGCGGAGTTTCTACCCTTCCCGAGTTTCTCGAACGCCGCTATAGCCCGGCCTCGCGATCTTTCCTCGCATTCATGGCGATTATCGCGGCGCTGTTCATTCATATCGGAATAAGCATCTACGCGGGAGCAGCGGTATTTCAGCAATTCTTCGGGGTCAGCATCGTCACTTCAATTCTGATCGTCGCGATCGTGGTTTCGGTCTACACGGTATTGGGCGGACTGCGAGCAGTCGTAATCACGGAAACTTACAATACGGTTTTCCTGCTTCTCGGGGCCTGTGTAATCGCCGGCTATGCCATCATGGCTTTGCCGCACCATGGTATTCACACTTTGGCTCAATTCAAGGCGGCCGTTAAGCCAGATCAGCTGAGCATGCTGCAAACCCACAGCACTGCGGGTTTGAACTGGTACGCCGTGTTCCTTGGCTACCCGATTCTGGGCATCTGGTATTGGTGCACGGATCAAACCATCGTTCAGCGCGTACTTGGAGCTCGCACCGAGCGGGATGCCCAGCTTGGTCCCCTGCTCGCTGGCTTTCTCAAAATATTGCCGGTCTTTCTCCTCGTTTTCCCCGGAGTGATCGCGTATGTCCTCTTCAAGGATCTGATCGGGACTTCAAGCAACCAGACTCTGCCCGTCCTGATCAATCAGCTCTTGCCGACCGGTCTCAAAGGCCTGATATCAGCGGCCGTTCTTGCCGCGCTACTGAGTGCGGTCTCAGCGGCTGTGAACAGCTCAGGAACGCTGGTAGCGGTGGATATCGTGAAGCGGCTTCGTCCCGAAACCACGGATCGGGCGCAAGTGACTATCGGCCGCATCAGCTCTGTCGTGGTCATGTTGCTCGCAATCTTGTGGTCGACCCAGGGCAGCAGATACTCGAGCATCTTCGAAGCCATCAACGTGATCGCCGCCGATCTCGCGCCCCCGATCACAACTGTTTTTCTTTTTGGCGTTTTTTGGCGGCGAGGCACAAAGGAGGCGTCCATCGCCACGCTGATCTTCGGCTTCCTCATCGGCGCCGTGTCTTTCGTTCTGGACTTGCCGGTCTTTGGAACGGAAAAGCTCATCAGCCACGGCCTCGGCATATCTTTCATGATGCAAGCCTGGTGGGTTTTCTGCGTTTGCAGTGTTGTGTTCGTCATCGTGAGTTTGCTGACCCCCGCTCCGCTGCCCGAACAGGTGGATGGCCTCACCTGGGAAAATCCGTTGTCGGTGATTTTCGGCGACAAGGCGCACACTGCGGTGGCTCCCAGGGTAGTGGCTGGCATTCTTCTAGTTACCATGGCAATCCTTTATTACCTCTTCCGATAGGCGCGTGATTCCTATGCCGGTCGATGCAATCGATGCTCATCACCATCTGTGGAAGTATTCCCCTGCGGACTACCCCTGGATGCTCGACGGAATGGAAGCCATCCGCCGGGATTTTCTGATCGAAGATTTGACTGCCGTGTTACAGGAAAGCGGAATCGCCGGCTCTGTCGCGGTTCAAGCCAGACAAACACTCATTGAAACCCGGTGGCTTTTGGACCTTGCCTCTGCTCATTCCGATAATCCGTGGAGTGGTTGGTTGGGTACCGCTGACGAATTCGAAGCTGACTCGTGAACTGGAGCAACTGGCGGCAAACCCGAAACTAAAAGCGGTGCGGCATGTGTTGCACGATGAACCTGATGACCTGTACATCTTGCGAGAGGATTTTAATCACGGCGTCGCCGCGTTGAAGCAATTCGATCTTGCGCTACGACATTCTGATCTTCGAGCGTCACCTGCCTCAAACCATCGAATTCGTCGATCGTCACCCCCATCAGATTTTTATTCTCGACCACATCGCCAAGCCGCGCATCAGAGAAGGAACGCTTGACCCCTGGCGGACAAATCTTCTGGAACTCGCGCGCCGTGAAAACGTCTACTGCAAACTCTCCGGCGTGGTGACCGAAGCAAACTGGTCAACCTGGACCGAGCGCGATCTCCAGCCCTATGTCGACGTTGTGTTGACGGCCTTCGGACCGAGAAGAGTCATGTTCGGCTCAGACTGGCCCGTGCTGCTGGTTGCCGGCTCTTACAAACGCTGGGTGGACGTCGTGCGCCGCATGATCGAATCTCTCTCCGCCGACGAGCAGAAGTGGATCATGGGAGGGACTGCGACCGAGGCATATCACCTCGGCTAGTCAGGCCAGAATAATTTCCTTATGAAATATAACGTTCTAGGCAAAACCGGACTCAACGTATCACGCTTAAGTTTCGGCGCATCCGCGCTCGGCGGCGTCTACGGAGCAGTGAATGAATCCGATGCCATTGCAGCCGTTCATGCCGCCCTCGATTCTGGCATCAACTACTTCGACGTCGCTCCAGCCTATGGCGGAACCCTTTCCGAAACTATGCTGGGCAAGGGTTTACGGGGCGTCCCCCGCGATCGTTATTACCTTTCGACCAAAGTGGGCAAATACACTCGGCCCGGAAGTTATGGAGAGGACACTCTCGACTACTCTCGCGCAAAAATTCGCGCTTCGCTCGACGAAAGCGCCGAGCGCCTGGGAACCGACTACTTCGACATCATCCACATTCACGACATCGAGTATCAAGGGCGTAAGTATGCGGAAAGCGCTTTTCATGAAGGCTACGAATCCGTTCTCGAATTAAAGCGGGAGGGGCGCATCGGAGCGGTGAGCTTCGGCATTTATCCGATGGATTTGTGGAAGCGCATTTTTTCTACTCTCGACGTCGATGCCGGCCTTGTTCACAATCATTACTGCCTCAATGACACCCGAACTTTGGAACTCTTGCCCCTCGCCAAATCAAAGCAGATCGGAATTATCAATGCGTCTCCCTTCGCCTGCGGCCTTCTGACCGACCATGGTGCCCCAGCATGGCATCCTGCTGACGTGCAGGCCAGACTCGTATTCCAATCTGCTGCCGAGTTCTGTCGTCGTAAGGAGACCTCGATTGCCCAGCTTGCATTGCAGTTCGCCAGCCAGCATCCGGAGATTCCGACGACACTTTTCAGCGCCGCAGATCCCGACCTGGTTCGCAGGAATGTCGAGTGGCACGAACTGCCCTACGACGCAGAGCTTCTGGCTGAGGTGCAAGAGATCCTCAGGCCTGTTCGTGATCGTCAATGGGATTACTAATTGGGATTATTAATTGGGTTACTAGTGGCTACTAAGTATGATATTGGCTGAACCATCTGCGCATTGTCGATGGTCGGCCAATCTGTCCCTCGTCCCCCGTGGCGAGAAGTGGGCAGAAAAGACAGAATATGCCTTATTTGTGGCCTCTCAAGCGGTGCGGACCGCTTCCAAAGCCGTGGCTCTGAAACGAAACTTCTTGACACCTAAAATGGGATGGTGCTAGCGTTTGCGATCGTGATTGGTTGGATCAATCAAGAATTGGCCTTGAAGCCAAAAACTTTGAAAATAGGGTGGGCCCAATGAGACCTCCGAAACACGCCGCGATGTGGACTTTGATGTCCGCAATGCTAGCTTTGGCACTCTGCATTGGTTTCTCGGGCACAGCCGTCGGGCAAGCCGGAAGCGCCGCGGCCGCCCTCAATGGAACCGTTCGCGACGCCTCCGGAGCTGTCGTGCCGGATGCCACCATCACACTCATGAATAGCGGCACAGGGATCAAGCAGGTGACCCAGAGCAACTCCACCGGCAATTACGTCCTGGTCAATGTCAGCCCCGGCAACTACGTCGCTTCGGTATCGAAGGTTGGCTTTGCTTCACAAAAATCTCCTGACTTTGTCTTGTCAGTAAATCAAACTGCAACCATTAACTTCGATCTCCAGGTCGGTGCGACCACGAGCACCATTCAGGTGGCGGCAGGTGGAGTGGAAATCGAAACTTCAACCTCCGAACTTGGCACTGTCATCGGAACCAGCGAGGTGAATTCTCTTCCCCTGAATGGACGCAATTTTACTGAACTTCTGCTGCTGGGACCGGGAGTCAGTCCGGCGAACAGTTCGGGCAACTCCGGCGGAGGCGGAATCGGCAATTACCTGGGAAACGTCGTATTTCCAGCAGTCAACGGCCAGAACAATCGCAGCAACATGTTCCTGTTGGACGGAATCAACAACTACGGATCGATTCGCGACACCTATGCTGTGCAACCCACGCTCGATGATATTCAGGAATTCAAACTCCAGTCTCACAACGATGAGGCGCAGTTCGGGCAGGTTCTGGGTGGAATCGTAAACGTGGTCACGAAATCAGGCACCAACCAGTTCCATGGCGATCTGTGGGAGTTTATTCGCAACGACGCCTTCGACGCAGCCAACTATTTTAATCCCGACAAGACGCCCTTGAAACAAAATCAGTTTGGCGGCGCGGTCGGCGGTCCAGTGCTTTTGCCCCACTATAACGGCCGCAATAAAACATTCTTCTATTTTTCCTACGAGGGCTTCCGAAATCACACGGCGGCGAACAATCTTTTCCTGACTCCCACCCCCGCTCAATTGGCTGGCGACTTCAGCAATCTCGACAGCCAGGGCACCCAATTGTTCAACCCCTACAGTTCGGTACCCGACGTGAACAGTGCTACCGGAGTCGACCGCCAGCCTTTTATGTGTGACGGCGCAGGTGCGGCACTGCCGACAAATGCCGGCGGCGTTCAGGCGGCGGGAACGCCCTGCAACATCATCCCGTCAAACTTGCTCAACTTCGCGATGGTGAATTACGCCAAGACGTTGTTTCCAGCTCCCATCAACACTGGAAACCCCAGCTTCAACGGAAGGGACACGACTCCGGCGATCATTCGACAAGATCAGATTTCCATCCGGGGCGATCAGCAAATCGGAGCGAAAGACCGCATCTTCGCCCGTTATACCGCGGCCTGGCAGCCCGACAGCAGTTTCCGGCGGCTTCCCCGGCATCACCGCCGACACGCAGAGCAATAACTACAACATCGCGGTCAATTGCACCCACACCTTCGGAACAAGCTCGGTGCTGGAGCTGACTTTCGGCCGTGTGTCCGCCCAATTTAATTCGGTGCCCCAGTTTTACCAACGCACCCGCGGACTTCCTCCAGACCTCTGGTTTCGCACCAGCCTTTTACAGCCACCTGACTTTTGGCGACTTGATTCCCTCAGCTTTTATCAGCGGCTACATTGGGGCAGCGAACTATGTTGGCAAGCTGCACTACTCCAATATCTGGGAATACCGGGGTGACTATTCCAAAACCCACGGAAGGCATACCTTCCGGCTCGGAGCAAGCCTCGCAACGGATGGCTGGGAGCAGCCCTTTTACGGTTCGGAGAACGACTTCGACGCTCCGCAAACCGCCGACGGTAACGGCAACGGGGGCGATGCCCTCGCCTCGACAATTCTCGGAGTTCCTGCCTACGCGGAAGTCGACAATGTTTACTCCTTGCTGCACGGCGGAAAAATCATCGGAACTTATTTTCAGGACCAATGGAGAGTGAACGACCGCCTCACCATCAACTGGGGCTTGCGCTACGACGTGACCATCAATCCCCGCCAGGGTAAGTCCTCCAATGGCAGCGATATTACCGGCAACTTCGACTTCAGCAACGGGACTTACATTCTTCAGAATTCAGCTCCGGCATGTACCCCTTCTCAAGGCGCGCCTTGCATTCCTGGAGGAGCACTGCCTGCGCATGTCACCGTTGCGAAGAACGGAAAAATCAACAACGACAACTACGACAACTTCCAGCCGCGAATCGGCTTCGCCTACCGCCTGACTGACAGAACCGTTATGCGCGGCGGATATGGAAGGTTCTACGATAACTGGGCGGGCTTGACCGAAAATCAATCCAACTACACACAGGCGTGGCCGAACGTGGCTTTTGTCGCTGCGCCGGATAACCTGAATCTTGGATTGCCTACCGGATTCGCAAATGATCCACTGAATTTGGGAGCCGGACCGATTGAGCCCGCATCCGACTCCTTTCTCTCCCTTGAACGTCAACTCTTACACCGACCCGCACCTCAAAGCGGGATACTCCGATCAGTGGAATTTCGGATTCCAGAGAGAGTTGGCGCCGGGTGCCACTGCCACTGTCAATTATGTCGGTTCGCGTAATGCTCGAATCGCCACCAACATCACGGCCAATGCTGCGCCGACACCGGGACCGGGCGATCCTCAGGATCGTGCGCCGTTCTCCTACATTCTGCCCATGAACTACACCAAGAGCGTTGGAAGTGCGAACTACAACGCCCTTCAAGTCTCGTCTCAGGTAAGGACACACGCCGGAATCGGCGCAACCTTTGCATACACCTGGTCGAAGACGCTGGTTACCGGCTGCGACGGACTCTTCTCCGATTGCGACATTCAGGACCCCTACAACCTGAGCCTCGATCGCGGACCCGCTGCCCACGACCTTACCCACATTTTCTCCGCCAGCTTTGTAGTTCCACTTCCCTTTGGCGGCGGAAAACGGTTCAGCACCTCGAGCAGCCTGGTGAATCACATTATCGGCAACTGGCAACTGAACGGGATCGTAGCCTTGAACAGCGGACCACGTTACGACGTCCAGACCGATACATCCATCTCTAATACCAATAACTTTTACGGGACTGAGCGAGCCAATCTGGTTGGAGATCCCTACGCAAACGGGACCAAGACCGCTCCCTTGAATGTAGCTGCGTTTGCCAACCCGGACCCCTTCACTTTCGGAAATATGGGACGAAACAGCCTGCGGGCAGACTGGAACAAGAATCTCGATCTGTCACTTTTCAGGTCGTTCTCAATCACGGAAAAGAAGCGATTCGAGTTCCGGCTGGAAACTTTCAACGTTACCAACACGCCGGTATTCGGGGCTCCTGACGCCGATCTTCAAAGTCCGAATTTTGGCGTCGTCTCCAATACCGCGAACACCGAACGTCAGCTCCAGTTGGGATTAAAGTTCTACTTCTAAGGTTGTCGGAAGTAACGACGTTGTTGGCCGTACAGACTAAGACCTGCCGGCGAAAGATTGCCGATTTCGGCTTGCGTAATACGACTTGTACCAAAGTGAAGCGCTTCCCCAAGGTGCTTCGGGACAGCGATGCCGGCGGAATTTGTCGGCACCGCTGTCCCTTGTCCATTGCGAGGGAACGACTTCCAATAAACAATCCGGAGAAGCGGTGACGTTCAATACGGGCCGATGGATCTGTTTTGCGTGCAGTCTATTGTTCTGTCCTATCCTCATCGATTCGCAGGAAGCGCCGCCTCCCCGCATCAATGCCACCTCGCCATCGGCTGCCTTCCTGTCACCACGCCAGAGTGGGCTGGAAGAGGCATATCTGCCGACATTGTTTCGCTCCTCCCACGCCGCCAATCTGCTCAAACTGACAAACGGTGATCTGCTTTGCTTCTGGTTTTCAGGAACGGGCGAGGGCGAATCCAGGGTCGCAATCGTTATGTCCCGCCTCGCTCGGGATTCAAGTCAATGGAGTAAGACCATTGAGATCGACCATCAAGCCGGAAAGTCGTTTCAAAATCCCGTGGCGTTTCAATTGTCGGACGGACGCATCTGGCTGCTGCACACTTCACAGACGGCGGGCGAAGGCCAAGCTGACGCACAGGTGCTATATCTGACATCGCAAGACCTCGGGCGCACCTGGACAAATCCCCGCCCTCTTTTCCCCCGACCAGGGTCTTTCATCCGTCAGCCTCCAGTATTGATTGACGACAGGGAATGGCTTCTTCCCTTGTACTACACCCCGGGCCGCGACATCACTCACGGCGCGGAATCGAACTATTCAGCGGTCGAAATTACTCGTGACGGCGGCAAGAGCTGGAAAGAATGCAGCGTGCCAGAGTCGAACGGATTGGTTCAGCAGAGCGTATTGAGGACAGCGCTTGGCCGATATCTCGGTTTTTTCAGAAGCCGCTATTCAGACTTCATTTACAAAAGCACTTCGGAAAACGGATGCAACTGGACCGTCCCCATCCCTACCCAACTGCCCAACAACAACTCATCGATTCAAGCGGCTACTTTGCAGGATGGTTCCATGGTTATTGCTTTCAACAACAGCAGTTCAGGCATCGTCAAAGACAAGCCCCGGACCGCTCCCCGCATCCCGCTCTCCATCGCGCTCTCCCGGGACGGCGGTCAAACCTGGCCATGGGTTCGCGATATCGAGACCGCCAAATTCTCTGGCAACAATGCACGAAGAATATTCCTATCCGTCCGTCCTGCAGGACGCAAAAGGAAAGATCAACGTCGCCTACACCTATCGCCGTGAAGCAATCAAGGTTGTGCGGTTCAACGAAGAATGGATCAAGCGCGGCGGTACTGAAGGCAAGTTCAAGGGCGATGTTCCGAAACAATAAATCACTTCAATGATTACCGATCAATAATGCCACTGAATCCATGACCACGAATCAATGACCACCGATTGCACGTGAGCCTTCTTTGGTTCTCCTGAAGCGACGGCCGCCTCTTCGCGGTTTGGCCCGCGACTTTCAGCGCCCTCTTGAATCCGGCGTCAAAGAGATATCGGCAGGGGCGTTCAATTCCGTTCGAATCCAGACAATCAACTGAGTGCCATCCAGCCCGTCAAGATGACCGACTCGAAAATCTTTTCCCTCGGCCACCGGCGCGCCATTGAGCCGCAGCGAAACCCCTGCTTCTCCCCAACCGTCGACAACGAGTGCCGGGTTCACCGCTGGCGATGCCGCGCTCGCTTTGATGTGAAAGCCCAACTTCGCACTTCCGGAAGCCAGCTTGCGCAGATGATAGGCGCGGTCGTCGCGGCTGTAGCCGTCGCTGGCAAAATCTGTCCCGGAAAGCTCCAGCTCGGGTGGATGCACCCACGCCCGCGCTATCGGAAATGCCCTCGTGATGGGTTGATTGGTAAGCCCCATGAGAAAGCGCCCTTCCACCGCGCCATCCTTGGCTCTTCGCGTCATGGGCGGCTCCGGAGAGGTAATGGCCGAACTCGAAACATGATCCAGGGCAAGAGCATCACGACCGTCCGATGGAATCTGCGCTACCGGCCAGTGGTTCCAGATGGGAAACTTGGAAAACCAGGGACGAGTTTCGACAATGCCTCCGCCGTATGGGATCACTTCAGTGCCGGGTTCGTAAATGTATAGAGGTTTGAAATCCGACTTGGTGTTCATGAGGGAAATATTTGCATCGGGAACCTCGTGAAAAAACCGGCCCCGAATATCTCCGTTAGAAGGCCAGGTCTCCCAACTGTAGGTCCTGCTCGCGCCCTCCATGTTTGCCATGGTGACCGCTTCAATCGAGACGTTGTCCTCAGCCTTTTCGCCAGGATTATTGAGCGTCGCAGGCTCGGTGATGCTGTATCGTTTGCGCGGACCGTACACCAGAAAATGCCGGACCGCCATGCCATCGGGATAGATGGTGTAATACTCGTCTGCCCAATCGCCCCAATTCGTGACCGGGTCAGTCTCGCCAATGTTGTAGAGAACATCGGTCAACGCGTAACGCCAGTGAACCACAATGCGTGCGGGCGTGTTCTCAAGCAGCCGTACGTGAGAATAGCGGGCCTGCTTGTCGGACATATGTTCAATGCAGCCATTTTGTTCCGGTGGGGCCTCGGCGCTCTGGTCGCCGATCCATCGGCCATTCTCCGTAACCATATTCATGTTGTAGGTGGTGCCATGCCAGAACACCATCTTGTAGGCGGCGTCATCGAAAGTAACGACAAGGTCGGGGTAATCGTCAATGCGCCAAAGTTTGTCCCACTCCGGATAAAACTTCAAACTGGTGTAGTACGCTCCGAAATGCTTTTGCCCGTCCGGAATTACCGGCAACTTCCGCCAGGTTAATGGCGGAGGCCCGCTTGGCCGCGACGATTCGAACGACCTGCTGATCTCGTCCGCGCCCAAGGCGCGACTGTAAATCTTCAACTCGTCGATAATCCCGTCGAAAGAGAAGGACGCAGGAATCTTTCGCGACGACGCCGCGGGAATCTCTTCCAGATTGCGCCCAATCTGAAAAGCCCCGCCGCCGCCCTCCAGGTGCCCCGCCATTGCCAGACTCCCCGCGTCCTTTCCGTTGATGTAGAGGGTCAGCCCATTCTTGGCATCGAACGTCGCCAGCGATATGTGACCACTGCATGAACGGCACTTGCGCACTCGATACACACTCCCGCCACTGGCCATCGATATAGACTCTCAGTCCGATATGTCCCGTGGCATCGAGTCCGAAAAAGTATCGGTTCTTGCGTTCGACGATTGCACTCCAGTTCCAGGGATAGGCTTGCGGGGCGATCCAGGTCTCGAACGTGGCCGCTCCTTCGACCGCTGGAGCTGACTCAGAATCACGCGTGATGCGGGTGGTGAATCCGTCAAATTTGATTCCGTTGCCCCGGGCACCGCTCACGAACGTAAAGTTCCCGAGAATTTTATCGTCGACCTGTTTGCTGCTCTCTTTCGTCGTGGCGCCCGTTGCACTGTCGAACGGCCAATACGCGACCAGGCCACGATCCTCGGCGACAAGCATGTGAGTGGCGACCACAATCAAACAAAAACTCCATTGCAGGCTGCGCAGCCCCATTTTCAACTCCCTGAAATGCGAATTACCGCATCCTCATTGATTGTGATACGCCTCTTCCATCATGGCCCATGATTTCTCGCCTTCAAGGGGGATTTGCATAGGTCCGGTCACGGCAAGCCATTGCTGGTTTCGAGGTTCGGCCCCGAGCTTTTCCATGTCTGCCGCGTAGTCGCTTCCGGTGTACTCGTAATAACCGAACAGATAGTACTTTCCATCGTCCAGCTTATGCATGTAGATCGAAAAATTGTGCATGTGATACTTGTTGAGGAGATCCCGTACTCCGGCATTGGACGCTGCATGTAGCGCTTTATAGGCGCTGATCTGGTCGGGTTTGATTCCGATCACCATACCGACGCGGCGAACCTGGGGGCTGCTTTCTCTCCCGTACATTCCGATCGCCACCAGCACCACACCCATTCCCAGCAACAGCAACATTGTCTTTTTCATGTGTCGATTTCCTTTTCGCGAAGTCACCTTTTCCCTTGTCACGACTGCGGTTCGCGCCACTGCTGGGGAAAGTTCTCGGTCAATCCCCAGTTCCCCATTTCAAAGTTCTGAAACCCAACCTTCAACGCCGGTGATTCCGGACGCACCCGGAAATCATGATTCGCGGGGTCGACGAACAGCGGATCGCCGTACACCGAGTTTTTGTCGAAACCGAGAGCCTGCCACTCCGCCAGGTTGTACTTCCGCGCGTTCCTCTTCCCTGCTTCCGATCGCAGTTGATCGACCACTGCCTGGAACTCCGCGCCAATCGTATAAAAACAGTTGTGGTCAATTTCCTCGAACCAGGGCCCATTTGCAGGCGGAGCGATTACCGAATACGTCATTTGCGGCCACCACGGCCAGCCATCCGGCCACTTCGTTGCCCCCGGATTCATCACCGTAATGTTGTTGAAATAACGATCGTGATTTGCATCGTTGCCAACGTGAAAGCAGGGCGCGCCTTTCGACAAATACCAGATATTGTTGTGAACCTTCCGATACGCACCCTCGCGCAATTTCATGCTGACGCCGCCGACTGAGATGTTGTTGTAGATATCGTAGTTCGAGGCGCCGTCGTCCAGATCGAGACCCCATCCGGATTTCTCGTTGAAAAAGTTATTGCGAATGGTCACTACTTCCATCGCATCGACGAGCACATCCCACGCATCCACGCTGCGTTCCGCCGTGTACGGAGCATGCGACTGCGCCAGGCTCCACGCCCGGTCCCGGCCCCATGAATTGAATGGCCCGTGGTCGCTGGTCTCGCGCACCGTGTCGTGAGTCTGGTTGAACTCGATGACGTGGCCTCCCCATGTACTGTCACCGATGCAGATTCCCGCGCGCGGCATGTTGTAAATAAGGTTATGGCCCACCGTGATCCGTTTTGCGCGGGAAATGTAAACTCCGGCAATCTGCTTTCCAAAAAAACCGCAATCGTGGATCAGATTGTTGGTCGCCTGACATTCGTAGGGAAACGCCCTCTGGGTGCCACTGGTTTTTGCCAGGTCTCCCACAAAGCACATAGCGCTGTCGCCCGTCTCCGTAAACTTGCAGCCGCTAACAATAAAGTCGCGATTGTGATTGTTCACAAACACCGCATTCCCGCCGACCGCGTCGAACCAGCAGGCCTCAATCGAGCAGCTTCGTGTTCCCTCCGCGAAAATCGCCCCTCCCCGATGGATCGCCCAATCACTCAGCGAGGGCACCTCATACGAACTGAGATAAGTGGAGCTAGTGTGAGCCATGCGAAAGCCCTCCACCCGAATATGCTGGACCGGATTCTCCTGTGTCCCCTCAAAACGTATCGCATGTTCGAAGACCGGAACTTCAACCAGAGCCGTTTGCAGATCGGTTCCCGGCTCGGGGTAGTAGTAGAGAACGTTGTTTTGCTTGTCGAGAAACCACTCTCCGGGCGAGTCCAGTTCTTCAAAAACGTTATCGATAAAAAATCGCGATTTCTTATTCAGTATCCCCGGATTGTCGCTCCATTTCGCTCCAATCTGCTGCCCGCCTTCTCCAAACCATATGGACTTCCCATTCAGGTCGATGTCCTTGATCCGCCACTGCATATTCCCCCAATACGCAGCCTGAAAAATGTGGATTTCGGCATCCTGTGGTCTGGACCAGTGTTTCCTGGTAAAGGTTGCGGGATCGAACCGGATTCCGCGCATCGCTTCGCCCGAAAATTTCATATCTTCGTTTGGCCCAGGATTTGGACTTGCCGTGTCCGAGGAGATTGCGCCCGTGGCCACGAGATATCCGGACTTGCCCGGGTCCGAAGCATCATAATTCGGGTAGCGAGCCCTGATCTTTCGCTTTCCGTTGACGAAGAGTTGCGTAAAGTCTGCCTTCGACTTCAACTGCGTCATCATGATTCCGTCTTTATACGGGACCCAGTTGCATACGAGTTTTCGCCCGCCGCTGACCGTTACTTTTTCGCCCGGATAGGCGGCGTAAATGACTGGAGCCCCCTTGCTACCAGAATCCTGGGTTTCGAACACGAGAGGATTTTCCAAATAATAGGTGCCCTCGCGTACCAGAACTTTTATCGGCGCCGCGCCCCTGGAAATTTTGCGCACCGCGCGTTGCGCCTGTCCAATGGTTGCGAACGGTAAAGAAAAGCTTCCAGGATTGTTGTCATTCCCGTGCGGTGAAACGTAAAACGAACCCGAATCGCCGCGATTTTCCGGGGAACTAATGGCAGCATTTTGAGCCCCCGCCCAGCCGGAATTGGCATATGTGACAGCAACCGCACCGCTTAGTTTCAAAAACTGGCGTCGTCGCATAAGGTTGTTTAAAGGATCGACCAAATCCTACACCACCTCGCTTGCAAGTCAAGACCTTCGGCCGCGAATCTGCAGTGCCATCATTGTCGAGAACTTCACCTAAGCCCGTCAATTCCATCCCCCCAAAGCACCGAGATGATCGTTGACAAGGGTGTTATCCGGTGGGTAAACTCACCAGCGATTGGCTCATCCATTACTCCAGCGACGACAGATCGGGCATTGTGGAAAGCACATGAAAAAGATCCTCTCCGCGGCAATCTGCACATTCCTCCTCTCTATATTTCTCACCACTCTGTCCTACGGACAGTCCGCCAAACCGGTTGCGGAATGGAATTTTGATGAGACCGATGGCGCCGTCGCGCACGACTCAGTCAGCGGCGATGATGACGCCATCGGTGGAATCGTCCGCCATGTCGACGGCGTCACCGGCCACGGTCTCAGATTTGATGGCGCATCCACCGTGATTACCCGCAAGGCGAAAAATGCCCCGCACCTGACGAAAGGTTTGACCGTAGACGCCTGGCTCGCCATCGACGCCTATCCCTGGAATTGGGTTCCGATTGTCGATCATCGCAGTGAAGAGCAGGCTGGGTATTATTTCGGAATTGATTCCTTCGGCCACGTCGGATTAATGCTCGCTGTGAACGGTCAATGGTGGACGCTCTTTTCGACCGCTCAGGTGCCGCTAAAGAAGTGGTCCCACGTCGCCGCTACCTATGATCCCGCCAAAGGCATGGCGGTTTATCTGGATGGCAAACCCGTCGGTCAACTCTCGGTGCAAGGACCGCTGACGTTCGCTGAGCGCGAAGATCTCATCATCGGCAGAGTCCGCCAGCCCACCCTTCCTGGTCAGTGGATCCATCCCAAACTTCCGGTGTGGTACTCCTTTGACGGAATTCTGGATGATGTTCGCATCTTCGACTCCGCTCTGGATCCGGCGGAGATTGCGAAGGCCTACGCTGATGTCAAAGTTCCCAGCGGTGATGCCCTGCCCTGGGCGGTTATGCCTTCGGGCCCGCCGGGACCAGGACGCTTCGGAGGTTTCTATACGACCCTGAAGTTCAACGACATGTGGGACTCGCCTCGCCGCGTGGCTCCGGATTCGGATGTAGTGGTTCGCTTCGACCAGGCTCCTATTCGTTTGGTCTTTTGGCAGGGCGCAAATTACACCGGCGATTGGGTGACCGAAAACGGCAAGTGGTACACCGATGAATTCCTTGAGACCGGCGGCAAGGTCGATTGCCCCGGTGGCGAAGATTGTGAGCCGATGTCCGACAAGGAAAATCGATACTCCCACGTCCGGATCATCGAGAATACTGATGCTCGCACCGTCGTTCACTGGCGATACGGATTGTGCGAAGTGCAAAACTACACCTGCGCCAACCCTGACCCGAACACGGGATGGACCGATTGGGCGGATGAATATTTCACGGTCTATCCGGATGGTGTAGCGGTTCGCAAACAGGTTCTTTGGACATCGAATTTCAAACGCTGGCACGAATTCCAGGAAACCATCATCATCAATCAGCCCGGCACACGGCCCGAGGACAATATCGAACCCGCGGCCCTCACGCTCGGCAACATGAAGGGTGAAACCAAAACCTACTCATGGTCTCCCGTTCCTCCCGAGAAAGTTGATGGCCCAGAAGGTCCCAACATTCAGATTGTGAACATGAAATCGCAGTGGAAACCCTTCCAGATCGTCTCCCCGGTGAAGTCGCGCGTCACCACCTATACGGGAGAACTAACCTATTCCATGTTCGAGTGGTGGAACCACTGGCCGGTGGCGCAGGTGAAGTCGAGCGGGATTTCCGCCGTAGCTCCGGACCGCCCGTCGCATTCATCGCTCTCGCACATTTTTTGGGAGCCTTACGGGCAGACCGAAAACACGATGACTAAAATCATGCTCGATGGCCTGACTACAAAATCCGCGGCAGATTTGGTTCCGCTCGCAAAATCATGGTTATCGGCTCCGGCAATCGACCTCTCCGGACAGGGGTTCACCAGCGAAGGCTACGACCCAACCCAACGCGCCTATGTGTTGAGCCGCCAGGCAGGATCTTCCGCTAAAGGGTTCCACTCCGTGCTCAAAGCGAGCGCCGATTCTCCCCTGGTCAATGCGGCCTTCCTGATCAAAAACTGGGGCGAGGCGAATCCCAGGCTCGTAATCAATGGAAAGGCGGTGCCTCAGGGACCGAATTTCCGCTACGGGCACATCAGCAAGCTGGAAGGAACCGATCTCGTAATTTATGCACAGATTGAATCGACGAAGCCGACGACGGTTGAAGTCTCGTTTGCGAAAAAGTAGCGCGCTGAGACTCTCGAACCTGCAATTGGGACAGGAGCGACACAATGCAACCGTGCTACCGGAGTAATGTCGTTTCGAGATGGGCCGTGGCGATGATCTTTTTCGTCGCGCTCCTGTTAAGTCCCGGCCAGCTTAAGGCACAGACTCAGCCTCAGTCCTCGGCCGACGCTGCGTCTCAACCCACCATCTCAAACGATGCAGCCGCTCTCGACCAATTGTGGCAAGGGGCAAGCTCGAAATACGATGCGAAACGTAAATCCCTCTTGCAGGACGTCGATAAGCAAGCCGTCAACGGCCCCTACCGGCCGGATTGGCGCTCGCTGCAAAAATACCAGGTTCCCGACTGGTACAAGGACGCGAAATTTGGGATCTTTGTGCACTGGGGCGTCTATTCAGTTCCCGCATTCGGCAGCGAATGGTACCCCCGCGACATGTATCGCGAAGGTACCCCTGAATACAAGCATCACCTCGCCGTCTACGGTCCGCAATCGAAGTTCGGCTACAAGGATTTCGTCCCCATGTTCAAGGCCGAGCACTTTGATCCCCGGCAATGGGCGCATCTCTTCAGCGAGGCGGGCGCGAAATACGTAGTTCCGGTCTTCGAGCATCACGATGGATTCACCATGTACGATAGCGGCCTGTCGGACTGGACCGCTGTCAAGATGGGGCCGCACCGCGACCTGGCGGGTGAATTGGCACAGGCGGTCCGCGACGCCGGCCTGCACCTGGGTGCGTCATCACACCGCATCGAACACAACTTCTTTCTCGACGAGGGGCGCAAAATTGCCTCGGACGTCAATGATCCAAAATACGCGGAGTTTTACGGTCCGGCCCACCCTCGCATTGAGGAAGAAAAACACCTTTTGCTGGAAGATTGGACCTATGTCAGCAATGCCTACCTGGACGACTGGCTCGCGCGCAATGCCGAAATCGTCGAAAAGTATCGACCCGAGCTGATGTGGTTCGACTGGTGGGTCGGCCAACCTGATGTGCGAAAACATCTCCTGGAATTTGCAGCCTTCTATTACAACCAGGCTGCCAGCCGTGGCGAGGTTGGTGTCATCAACTACAAATACGACGCCATGGAAAAGCAGTCTGCCGTTCTCGATATTGAAAGAGGGCAACTAAGCTCTATCCGCGACTCCTATTGGCAGACTGACACATCCGTCAGCAACGATTCGTGGGGATACATCGAGAACGACCATTTCAAGACTCCGGAATTCATCGTGCATCAGCTGATCGATATCGTCAGTAAGAACGGAAATCTGCTGGTCAACGTCGGTCCGCGCTCCGACGGAACCATCCCGGACGAGGTGCAGCACGTTCTTCTGGACATCGGTTCGTGGCTCAAGGTTAATGGCGAAGCCATCTACGGCACGCGTCCGTGGAAGGCATATGGGGAAGGCCCAACGAAAATCGTCGAAGGCGCGTTCCATGACACTGCCATTTCACCTTTCACTGAGCACGACTTTCGCTTCACCCGCAAGGATGAAACCGTCTATGCGATCGAATTGGCTTGGCCCGCCGGCGGCGAAGCCGTGATTCGCGCCTTTGGCTCCTCAGAGCTGCTGGGACAAGGAGTCGTTTCAGTTTCCCTGCTTGGATACAGCCCGGCACTACACTACGAGCAAGCGACAGATGGTCTGCATATCAAGGTGCCGGCTCAATCGCCGGGACGGTACGCCTACTGCTTCAAAGTCGTGCTGGCGAAGAAACCCTGACTTATTCCGGAAGAGATGAAAGTGATAGCAGCGTACCGCGGGGGATCGTTGATCCCAGATCCCCAGGCGCGAGCAGCATCTTCGCGTCTGGAATCGTTCTCGGCAATTACGCGCTTCCCGCCGATCGAGAATTGTTTTAGCGTTTGTCGACGGGCGATGATTTCAGCACAGCGGCCCAATGGCTCGCCTTGACTCGCTCACTTACCACTGAACGCTCGTACATCCAACAAGCCGGCGTTGACCAAAACTTTTCTGTCCGGGCTACACTGGAAGAGGCACCGTGCCGCAAGCTGCTCCTGAAAATGATCTCTTTCTCGAACATCAATAAGCAGTATGGCAAGCAGTTGCTTTTCGTGGACGCTTCTTTTCAGCTGAATCCCGGCGAAAAAGTCGGACTGGTCGGTCCCAACGGGTCGGGCAAGACAACGCTATTCCGGATGGTGGTCGGCGAGGAAACTCCCGACGAAGGCGCGGTCTCTGTCCCCAGGAAGCTGACGATCGGCTACTTTCGCCAGGACGTCGAGGAAATGCACGGCCGTTCGGTCCTGGATGAAGCGATCGCAGGCAGCGGACGCGTCGGCGATCTGCACCACGAACTCGACGCCTTGCAGCATGAAATGTCCGATCCCGACAAGGCGGATGACATGGACCGCATTCTTGATCGCTTCGGTCACGTTCAGGAGGAGTACGAGCATCTCGGCGGTTACGCGCTCGAATCGCAGGCCCGTGAAGTGCTCCACGGTCTGGGATTCAAAGACGATCAGATTGACGGCGACGTGGGCGCTCTCTCCGGCGGATGGAAAATGCGCGTTGCGCTGGCGCGCGTCCTGCTCGGAATGCCGGATGTCTTGCTGATGGATGAACCGACGAACCACCTCGACCTCGAATCCATCATCTGGCTCGAACAGTTCCTCAAGTCATTTCCCGGCGCGTTGCTGATGACGTCGCACGATCGCGAGTTCATGAATCGTCTGGTCTCAAAGATTGCCGAGATCGATGGCGGCGAAATCATTACCTATTCGGGTGACTACGACTTCTACGAGCGCGAAAGAGCTATCCGAGAGAGCAATCAGCAGGCAGCGTTTGCCCGGCAGCAGTCCATGCTCGCCAAGGAGCAGCGCTTCATCGATCGTTTCAGGACGCACGCGGCCAAAGCAGCTCAGGTGCAGAGCCGAATCAAGGCCTTGGACAAGATCGAAAAGATCGAGTTGCCCAAAAAACGGCAGGTCGTGAAATTCGACTTTCGCGTCCCTCCACGATCCGGCGAACAGGTGGCCATCCTTGAGAATCTGCACAAGAGTTACGGTCCGCGTGTGATTTACGAAGGATTCAATCTCACCATCCGCCGCGGAGAACGCTGGGCCGTCATGGGAAGAAACGGCGCCGGTAAGACTACGCTTCTTAAAATGATTGCCGGCGCCAGTGCTCCCGATGCGGGAAGCGTGCGGCTCGGCGCCAGCCTGCATATGGGCTACTTCGCGCAACAATCTTTAGAAACGCTCAATTCCGATCTCACCGTCACCGAACAATTGCAGCAGGATTTTCCCCAGGACAGTATCGGGTCGCTGCGGAACCTGGCCGGAGCATTCCAGTTCTCCGGCGACGACGTAGACAAAAAGATCCGCGCCCTCTCCGGCGGAGAAAAGTCTCGCCTGGCGATAGCACGCATGCTCTACAACCCGCCGAACTTCCTGGTGCTCGACGAACCGACCAATCACCTGGATCTTGCGACCAAAGAAATGCTGGTGGACGCACTGAAGGACTTCGAAGGCACCATGATCTTCGTCTCGCACGACCGCATGTTCCTTCGCGGCCTCGGATCACGTGTGCTGGAACTGGGCGGCGAGAGCGGCACAGATCGCCATCCCACTGTTTATCCGGGCTCCTATGTTGAATATGTCCAGAAGCTTGGACACGAAGCGCCCGGGATCTATTCGTAGGCCTTTGTGCAACGGGGTACTTCCCGTCTGTCCCCGTATTTTCGCCGATGCTACAAGAATCCACCCGGCAAAGCTGCCTCAAGATTGATTTGTTCTCCAGTGATGGGGTGGTCGAATTTTAGAGACTGCGCGTGCAGCAAATATCCTCCATCGCCCGGAAGGCCGGGGAGATTTTCCAGAGGCTGCCCGGTGAAGCCGTACAGCGGATCGCCTACCAGCGGATGGCCGATGGATGCCAGATGGATTCTGATTTGATGAGGCCGCCCCGACTTTAGGCTTACCTCAAACGTTGTGGTGCTCGTAGTGCGTGATATCACCTTCGCCAATGACTTTGACGGTTTGCCACTTGGGTGGGCGGCCCACACTGAACCGATGCGCGGGTGCGGTACCAGGCCGATGGGTGTGAGAATTTCGTAGGCGTCGTGCTGTGCTATGCCTTGAGCCAGCGCCCGGTAGATTTTGTGAATTCTGGGTGTGTTCCAGTTGACCAATAGTTGAGAAGCCGCCTGCGGTGTTTTGGCGAAGAGGACGATCCCGGTAGTGGCTCGGCCCAACCGGTGGACAGGGTTTGCGTTGGGGGCCTGTTTTTGCACCAGGCGCAGGAGGGTGTTTTCCATGAAGCCGCCGCCCGGCAGGGTGGGCAGCCCGCTAGGTTTGTTGACGGCCAGCAGATGGGGGTCATCAAACAGGACTTCGAAGTGCTGCGGAGAGTCTGGTTCGATCCAGGGTGGACGGTTCCAGACAAGGGTTTGGCCTGAGATGAGCGATTCTCTTCCGGTGGCGATGACGCCGTTGACCGTGACTTCGCGATTGTTCAGTCTTTCTTGCCAGGCTTGTGGGGCTGAGTGTGAATAAAGACTCGCCAGGTGGGAGAGCAGGGTTCGCCCATGATATTTGCTCCTGATGATTGTGGTATAGGCATATCCCCGGTTGAGCATGTGGTTTGAGTGTAAGCGATGGCACCCGCGAAAAATGCGGGGACGGAAAGTGCCGGAACACCTTGAGTACGTGCAGAAGCTCAGACACGAGGCGCCGCGGATTTATTCGTAGGCCTTTGCAGGGCTTTCGTACAACGATTCGTCCAGAATCACAGGGCTCTACCTTGATTGCGCCTCTGTAGATAAACCATATAAAGCACTACATATTAAAAGTTATTGGCATATTGAGGCGCTATGATATATCTATGCCTTTGTGCAAACGGGTTACGTCCCGTCTTTCCCTCGTATTTTCTGTCCGCCCTTTGAAAATCGCGAGAACCGGCGTTTACGCTCTCGTGTACCATACATGTCTATCCATGGAGGTTTGCATGACACGAGTGCTGCTTGTGGCCGGCGATGCCACCGAATCTCTCGATACGTGGTATCCGTATCTTCGCTTGCGGGAAGAAGGGATTGAGGTACACATCGGCGCGCCCGTCAAGAAACTCCTGAAATCGGTGGTGCACGATTTCGAACCTGGCTGGGAAACCTATGTGGAGAAACCCGGATATCACATTCCTGCCGATATCGCTTTCGCGGATGTCGATCCCGGCGACTACGATGGGGTTATTCTGAGCGGCGGCCGCGCTCCTGAATATCTCCGTAACGATCCCAAATTACAGAAGATCGTTCGGCATTTCGTTGAGAACAAGAAACCAATCGCAGCGCTCTGTCACGGCGTGCTGATCCTTGCTGCCATCGATGCTCTTCGGGGCTGCACGGTCGCCACCTACGAAGCCCTGGCGCCGGACGTAGAAGTCGCCGGGGGCAAGCTAAAGGATACAGAAGTAATGGTGGACGGAAATCTCGTTACATCGCGGACCTGGATGGACCTGCCATTCTTTATGCGAGAGTTCTTAAAGATTCTGAATGACCGGAAGAAAAGTGTCGCTGCGTAAGTAGCCTTAAAAATTAGAGTGGGGGGCAGTTCCGTCTGCCCCCTAATTCTCCACTACTTCACCTACAATCTTGGAACGAAACCACCAGTCGGAAGTTAACTGACACGTGGAATTGGATCGGCATACGATCGGATTACAATTCGGATTCCGCGAAAGCGGCGCATTCTCTACTGTCGGTTCAAACCGAGAAAATGCCCAAATGGTTTTGGTGTACCCGTAAACTAAGTCTTTCCCAAAAAATAATTCGATGATGAAGAAGCTAGTCACCTTGACCGTTGGTGCTGAGGTCGCTGTGGTGCATATCTACAGCCTTTGGCATTTGGAATTGGCTAGAGCCGGAGTAATCGTCTCGACAATCCGAAATACCCAGCTCACGCAAGCGCCAAATTTAAATTTGCGATCGCTTCGTCGATCTCCTGGGTATTCTTGAAACCGACCGTGGCGCTATCTACCCCTGCGTTCTGGAAAGCGAACCTCATTGCTTTCACACGATCGTCGTGACTATTTCGGAACTGGCCGCCACCGCAGAGCTTCATGCCAATTACACCCAGGCCTTCCTTCTTCAGCTGGTGGATGTGGTCAACCACTTCGCTAACGTTGTCTGGATGGTTGGTGTCCTCATATGTCGGTCCGTCCATGCGTGAGCCGTTGTGGTTGATGCGGATCAGCCCAACGTCAAGCCAATTTGTGCCCGGCATCTGCCGCAGAGCTGGCAGTCCGTGGACAGAAGCGCCGTGTATGCGGATGGTTTTTTTCTGTTGAGCCTCGAGGATGCCGTCCTGCCAGCGTTTCGTAGTCTCTGGCCAGTCGGCCGAGTGCTGCCAATGCAGCAGCATAATGTCGAAATACTCAGTCCGCGAGATGCGGCGCAACTCGTCGAACTTGGCTTGCGGGTCAATATCCTTATGGAAGGTTGTCACTTTACTCATCAGCTGGTAGCTGTCGCGCGGCAAGCCTTTAAGGGCCTCGCCCAGCATTCCCGGTGTCTGGTAGGCCTCAGCCGTTTCAAAAAACCGGATGCCGCGGTCATAAGCATAGCGGACCAGTCGCGTGAACTCTTGCTGCCCCAAAGCGGCCTGCACTGCTCCGCTGTCCGTCCCAGTTCCGAAGGCCAGCCGCGTCACCTTCATTTTTGAGTGCCCAAGCACGACGGTGTCGGTCGCACTGCGCTTGACGGCTGCAACCAGTGGGACAATTCCTGTGCTGGCTATGGCTCCCGCGGCCAGGGTTGTTTTAAGGAAACTACGCCGAGTGGTCAGACCCATGATGACCTCCGCGCGGCTCAGTCGGAGCGTAAGCCGCTTCAGTGGATGTTAGCACGCTGTAGTTCCTTTAGCTCGGCAGCCGCCAATTCGTCGCGCCAGGTTTAATCTGCTGGATATGAACTGCGCGAGTAAGCTTTGCGTTGCCCTCCATCCTAAGGCCCATTCGTAATGCTAAAATTCTTTGGATTACAGGGTGTTGAAGAAAGAGGCTCTCCATGAGTAAGGTCCCCGTTCTGGCGATCATGCTCGTTCTCTGTTTCGCAGAGGCTTCCAGTCAAGGAAATCTGGATCCACTGACGGGTCTTCCGGTCATCCCCGCAGCTGAAACTATGGTTGCAGGACAATCGTATGGTTTTCAGCCCGGCGCAATGCCGCCAACAGTGGTCTGCAAGAGCAAAATGAAGGGCGAGTTTTTCTCCATCCTCAACACCAACGTCAAAGACAGCAAAATCAAACTGAGTATGGCCGCAGCTTGGTATGCCACGCATCTTTCCGGCTTCAAGAAGACAGAGGGGTCAAACTCCAACCGTCCTCAGATCGTTTTTTCTAATTCGGATGGAACGATCCTCGTGATTATCACCGGTGAGCCCGGAGCCCAGGGCAAGGACGGCGGAACCTATTCCGTTTCGTACCAAAAATATCAGCCGGGACTTTCAGCGAAGACGATTGCAAGCTTCACCCAGGACAAAATCGTATGTGATTAGGGCAGGCTGGACGGGTGGCTCATCCAAGCCCTGTTTTGGCTCGAGTGGATTCGCGCTGGAAAAACTGGTGGAAGGACCGCTGGTAGGATTACGAGATGCGGAAAGGGTTTACAAGAAATCCACAGCCAGACGCCCCCTCAACCCCCGTCAAGAACTACATCACACGGAACGGGCTTCAGCGCCTCAAAGATGAGCACCGGTTCCTGCTCACCCGGGAACGCCCGGCCGTAACGGAGGTGGTGACGTGGGCCGCCAGCAACGGCGATCGCAGTGAAAACGCCGACTATCGGTACGGCAAGCAGCGGCTGCGGCAGATCGATGGACGGATTCGCTTTCTCACCAAGCGAATCGAAGCCGCGGAAGTGGTGGACCCGGAAGCTCCCAGATCGGGGCAGGCGGCGACGAGGGCGTTCTTCGGAGCTACCGTGCGCTATGCCAATGCCGCGGGAGCGGAGCGCGTCGTGAGCATCGTGGGCACCGACGAGATCGATCTCAACCGCAACTACATTAGTTGGGTGTCACCTCTGGCGCGCGCCTTGACCAAGTCGGCAGCAGGCGACAGCGTAGTTCTCCAGGCGCCGGGCGGCCCCGAATACCTGACGGTGCTCGAAGTGTGTTACAAGCTCATTCCCGTGGAGCCGTTCCGTGAACCACCGGGATCCGAAGCCTCGTCAAAGCGAATGCCTGGCCGACCCTGATCCACCTTAAAAAGAAGAAGAGACGAAACGGCACAGGCGGTGACAGTTTGCCAGAGCGGTCCTGCAAGCCGTACTGACGAACTCGGAAGAATTCTGTACAACCGGTGTCATTTTGACATCCGTTTTGAACTCTGATTCGATCTCGAAATCCCCGCACGTTCCCCGATTCGCACATGACGCCCATGTGCCCGGTACGATGACCTGGGGCAGGAGTGGGCCCGAATTTACGGGTCCACCGTCACGGTCAAGGTCCCTTCTTCCCCCCGCTCTCAAGGTCGCCGTAATAGTAGCTGTGCCGGTCGAGATGAAGGTGGCAAGTCCAGGCTGCAAACCATAGGGATCATCGAACTTCATGACGCCAGTTGGATTCGCACTCCATTTAACGAAGTCGGTTAAATCCAGAACCGAACTATCCGCGTAAGTGGCGTTCGCAAAAAACTGTCGCTGCGGTTGTGACAGGCTGAACGTACCAGTTCCGTCTGACGTTACCGCGATGTTTGGTGTAAGTCCGACCACCACTGTCGTCGCCGCTGAGTAGATCCCAAGCTTTGCGGTAATGGCCACTGAACCGACTCCAATTCCTGTTACTTGACCCATCGTGACAATTGCCACGCCTTCGTCCGAAGAGGTCCAGGTCGCAGTATTGGTCACGTCATTAGTATTTGCGGCACCAGGGCTGCCATATTCTCCATTCGCAATCAACTTAACTTTTCCACCTACTGGAATGGATGGCGCTGACTGCGCATATACACTGACACTCCTTAGAGGCTTAGATTGCCCTCCACCACTCGGATTTGAATAACCGCCCCCGCACGCGCTTGTGGTGATCCCCAACGCGAGGACGATCATCAGGCTTGCATTGGACAATCGGAACGAAACAATCATAAAACCTCCCATTGGTTGCCACTGTAACCGTAATTGCTATTCCAACATTTACGCTTATGCAAGCTTTCGCTATTGG
Source organism: Terriglobia bacterium (assembly GCA_963795245.1). Classification (GTDB taxonomy): domain Bacteria; phylum Acidobacteriota; class Terriglobia; order Terriglobales; family Acidobacteriaceae; genus JAIQFF01. Next base: position 1,877,807 of record CAWCHA010000005.1, read on the forward strand.
CGGGTAACTATGCCGTGAGCACCCGCGATGCAATCATCCAGATAAAGGTAATCATCGAGTTCAATCTGCTGAGCTTCCGAATCCGCCATACCGGTGAGACCTTCAAGACTGGTGCCGGTGTTTGAGTACAAACGAACGGCTTCCCCAACAACCGAAGCCCCATTGAGAGTGAAAGTCTCGTCGCACATGTTCGCCACGGTAACTGTGCCTGCGAGCGGAAACAAACCATTTTTATCTGATGTAGCGGCTTGGGTGAGCTGAGTAGAAATGTTGATGTTTTCCCGGATCCTTGCATAGTTCCAGTAAACAGACCTGTGAGCGGTTTGACCTTCACTCCGTTCAGCGTGCCTGTTTCTTCTGCCGCACACCCTCCGGTAAAGTGATAACTTCCGCTCGAAACCGATGCCTGGTCGGTTGCGAAAACCCCGCTCAGGAACAGCACAAGACCGGACACCGGAGATGACTTCACCGAAAAGTTCCCTTGTCCGTCGATGGTCCCCGAAAGAGGAAAGTTGTCGTCTAGGGTAGGGCAAGGACTGGTAGTAACGAAGGACTGGAAGTGTCCAACTCCTACAACTGAGTTCGATGACAGGGTGAGAGCGGCTTCAATACTCGATGAATTCGGCGTGGATGCGAAATGCCAGCTTTCCGCAAAGCTGGTGACCGGCGGCGGAGACGTTTGGCCATTCCCTCCCCCATTGTTCCCTCCGCCCGTCTGACTGCCGCCACATCCGACGAGCAGGGGCAACGACAGGCTAACAACCAAGCTCAAATACCTGAACATTGAACGCCTCCTGGGTTGAGCCGCGACTCAAGACGAAAAGCTCTCGCGACATTTAATGACCGACTCATTGGTACAAGTCGGCGGTCGTCCCCTCAATGATGAGTACGCTTCCGTTCTTCAACAGTGTTGCCGAATGTCCAGTGCCGTTGGAGTCGACTACCCCGACAGCCGAAAACGAACCATCGGACGGGCTATAGGTCTCAGCGACTAAGCTGTCCAGGCTTTGCCCTCCGAAGAGTAGAAGGGTGCCGTCTGGAAGCAGCGTCGCCGTATGACCCCATCGCGCCACGACCATAGCCTTATTCGTGGCCAGAAACGATGCCTTGGCAGGGTCGTAAATCTCGGCGGTGTCAGTCCCAACTCCAGTCGAGTCGGGGAACCCACCTGTTACTAGCACTTTGCCGTCCGGTAGAAGTGTGGCCGTATGGCCGGCGCGGGGCGTCGTCATTGTTCCGGAGACCGTGAACGCTCCAGTCAAGGGATCGTAGAGTTCTGTTGTTGCAAGCGAGCTCCCCGATGAACCTGATATACCGCCTGCGATTAGCACCTTGCCATCAAGGAGGAGAGTTGCAGTCTGCCCGATTGGCGCCTCGGGCATATTTGCAGTGGGAGTGAACGTTCCGGTTGCGGGATCGTAGACTTCGGCTGTGGCTAACCCGCCAACATCATTGCCACCGACAATCAGCACTTTTCCTGACGGTAGAAGCGTTGCGGTGTGCCCTCCCCGGGCTTCATTCATGCTGCCAGTCGGCGTAAAAGAGCCACTGGATGGATCGTAAAGTTCTGCGCTTGTTACTTTTCCCGACCCATTTTGATCAGAGCACTCGAAATTAAATGAATTTCCTCCCGTGATCAGTACCTTTCCATTTTGCAGAAGCGTGGCGGTCTGGTTATACCGGGGACTTGTCATCGACGAGCTTGGCGCGAATGATCTCGAGGCCGGATCGTAGAGTTCTGCAAGATCGCTTGCGTCGGGACAATTATTGGTATTAAGTCCCCCGGCGACCAGAACTTTTCCGTCTGCCATCAATGTAGCGGTGTGAAACCTTCGTTCATGCACAAGGTTCCCCGCGGGGGAAAATGGGGACGAATTTGCTGTCACCAACACCACGGAGGTGGCGCTGTAGTAGGCGTCGGCTGAAGCGGTGGCGCTCACCTTATAGATGCCTGGCGCAGAAGGAGCCGTGTATAAGCCAGCGGAAGTGATCGTTCCCCCGTCGCTCCCTTGGACCGTCCAGTTAACGTCGTTATTGGCGATTCCACTTGCTGTAACGGTGAACGCTTGACTTAAGCCGGGGCCGACAGATATTGCGCCAGGTGCAATCGACAGGGTTACCGACGGAAGCTCGACGGACGCACTTCCGAACGCGCCCGGGGACCCCTTAGTCGTAGCGGTAACGGTAACGGTAACGGTAGCCGCGGGATCGTCGCTCTCCAACGGCGCGGTGTAAAGCCCAGCGCTATTGATCGTGCCGCCTCCGATACCTTGCGCCACCGTCCACGTTACTGTCTTGTCGCTCGAACCCGATACCTGCGCCACAAACTGCTGGGTCTGACCCCGCAAGACGGTTACCGTACCTGGCGTTACCACCACTGTCGGCGCGGGCCTGGAAGGGTGGCCGACGATCCACAACCGGATAGGGTTAGCACTGCTGACAGCATCGAAATCGACGAGGAGACTCTTGACCCAGCTTGAATTCATTTCTTACACCTCGGTCGAGGGCGAGATTCATGCAAGAAGCCGCTCACAGCAATGGACGCCATATCAATTACTCGTCATTTCTTCTTCAACAGGCAAAGCACTGTTTTAATAGGACTTAAGCTATCGTGCCGCGCCCGATCTGTTTGACCTTTGCCCTGCCTCCTGTGTTACGCTTTACGCCTTCTTGAAGGAGAACGTCATCCGGCCCCCTCTTTCCGCAGCCCGTCGGCTCTCCTTTGGCCCCTTTGAAGCCGACTTATATTCCGGGGAGTTGCTGAAGCACGGAAATAAAGTTCGATTGCAGGCACAGCCCTTCCAACTACTGGTCATGCTTCTGGAGCGTCCGGGCGAACTCGTAACCCGAGAGGAAATTTGCGCGAAGCTTTGGCCGGCAGACACATTTGTAGACTTCGATCGAAGTCTGGGCACGGCCCTCAATAAAATCCGGGAGGTGTTGAACGATTCTGCGGCGGAGCCGCGTTTTGTTGAAACTCTGCCTCGTCGCGGCTACCGTTTCATCGCTCCGGTCACTTCAGTGGATCCAGAACCGGCTCCCCCTTCCTCTCTGCCTCCCGTCTCCTCTCTGCCCGTTGCAGCAACGGGAGCGAAAGCCAGGCCCAACCTTCAAGCTATCCGCCTTGTAGGGTTAGGTTCAGCTCTGGTTCTTCTGATCGCCGCCCTGCTCGGCTGGAGGATGATGCACCAGCGAGAACAGCAGACGTCGAAGCCAGCTAGCCCATCCGTCATTCGATCCCTCGTCGTTCTTCCGCTGTTGAATCTTTCAGGCGATCCTGATCAACAATTCTTCGCTGACGGCATGACCGATGAGCTCACTACCAGGCTCGCCCAGATCAGTTCCTTGCGGGTGATTTCACGTACCTCTGCTATGGCCTACCTGGGCACTAACAAGCCGGCACCTCAGATCGCCCGTGAACTCGGGGTCGACGCTTTGGTGGAAGGTTCGGTTGTCCGTTCAGGTAACAACGTCCGCGTTACGGCGCAGTTAATACAGGGCGCGTCCGACCGCCATCTCTGGGCGCAGAGCTATGAACGGCAACTGAGTGACATCCTGACCGTACAAGGAGAGGTAGCTCGGGAGATTGCTGCGCGTGTGTCTCTTCAATTAACTCCCAATGAGCGGGCACAACTTTCGCGATCGAATCCCGTAAACCCGGAGGTCGCGCTCCTTATCTTTAAAGGTTCGTACTTTCTGGCCAGGCTGAAGCCCGAGCGTGCGAAGGACTACTTCTTGCAAGCGACTCAAGTAGACCCCACCAGTGCTGAGGCTTGGGCAGGATTCGCGGATTCGCTGCATACGATGGGCGTTGAAGGGGACTACGAAGCATTCGCACAAGCCAAGAAAGCCGCGAATAAAGCTCTGGAGATCGACAATTCACAGGCGCAGGCACTGATGGTACTCGGAGCGGTTTCGTTCCTCGGTGGGTCTTCGCTACGACCTTTACACCCGGAATACTGAATTGAATGATCTGGCCACCACTTTCATAAAAGGACCTGGCCGGAATTTGATCGACAACATCACCACCGGCGCCGGACAAATAAGAGATGCCAGCACGCCGTGTCCGGGTGATCCGCGAGCTACTCTCGCGGGCGAATGCGGCCCCGGAGGTTTCGCGGCTGCTAACAATCTGGGTCGCGGCGATCACAACAACCTAGGACCACGTGTTGGTTTTGCGTGGGACATGTTCGGCGACGGCAAGTCTTCGTTACGCGGCAGTTTTGGTATTTCCTATGAAGGTACGCTCCAGAAACGTCTTTCTCTTACGCGTTGGAATCCGCCATACTATTCGCTCAATCTCGTCTCCAATTTTCTAGACGATTCCACCGCCAACGTAGTCTACGGCCCGGTCGACGGGGGCATGCCCACTTTCCTTGGCCCTGCACCTTCAGCCCAGCATTCCGGACCCGGGGCACAAGCGACAGGAAATATTTCCGGATGGGATCCCTCGAACCCGCAAACATCGAATCTAACGTCGATCGTATTTCCGGAAGGGCTTAATGACCCCTATGTCGAAAACTGGTTTTTCGGTGTCCAGCGAGAGTTGCGCCCAAGACTGACAATAGAAGTCAATTATGTGGGCACCGCGGGTAAAGATTTGTTTCGTGCCGAGAGCGTGAATCGCGTGCCCGGAGGCCGTCTGCCCGAAGGAACCTGCGTGATCGATAATTTTGGACGTAAGCTTTGCAGCCAAAGAGATACCAACATAGGTGCCAACGGGGGCGTGATTAATCCAAGTGGGAGTTTTCTGAATCCGAATTACGGACACCTGCGAGTCTGGGAAAATGCGGCAAGCTCGATTTATCACGGTTTGCAAGTTTCCATCAAAAAACAGGCGAGTCGAGGATTGCAATTAAGCGGCAACTACACCTACAGTCACTCGATTGACGATGCCTCAGACTGGCAAAGCGCCGGCAATAGCGTGAATGGTCCTGCGGCTGGGGATGGGTTTACCACAGACCAAACTCAACCTGGACTTGATCGGGGAAATTCTGTATTTGACATACGCCATCGCCTAACGCTGACCTTCGTCTGGGAAATTCCTTCCCTTCGCAACACCCACGGTCTGCTGGCATCTACGCTACGCGGTTGGCAACTGAATGGGATTTGGTCATTCCAGAGCGGCGCTCATTGGTCTGCGTTTAACCAGGATCCACCGTCTTTGCAGGAACGTTCAGCCGGCGCCTGTGATGCCGCCACTTTCGACCCCACGCATTGCGTAAATGAAGGTGGCGACTACAACTTGGATGGCGAAAATAATGATCGGCCCAATGCGATCGCTAACACCGTCCATGCCACTCACTCGCAGTGGGCCGACGGCTTTAATCTGCCTTCGAATTTCTTTTCTGCGCCATGCCTAGGGTGTGTGGGAAACCTCGGCAGAAATACCTTTGTGGGTCCCGGCTTCTGGGCGGCCGATTTTTCGCTATTTAGAAATGTCCGACTCTCCGAACGATTTCAGCTGCAACTCCGCGCTGAAGCCTTCAATGCATTCAATCACACCAATTTTCTAATCGGCAATAACACTGATTTGCACGATCCCGTTTTTGGACAGTCGGGAGGCACGGCTCCGCCGCGCAACCTACAATTCGGACTAAAGTTGCGTTTTTGAGTCTTTCGTAAATTCCTGATTGTCGATCGCCGATGTCCCAACGGCTCAGCCTTCATTTGGCGCGATAGAGATGTCAGATGAGTCACTAGTCAACTGGTCGTGATCCGCTACGAGGAGAGTTCCCTGTTGGATGTAGAGCCAGCGAAGTACTTCGTGCTGGTCACGAAACGAGAAAAACGGGCTTTCCCGGTCGTTTGAGATTCTTGGCAAGAATCAGGCGTTTGAACCGATCCGCTGGCTCGATTCGCGGGGTGCGTCAGGATATGAAATCTAAACTCTGCTGCATACAACGGCACGTCCTCTTCAAAACTCATTAACGGCCCGGCTATCTGCATGTCAAATCTCTATGCCCGTGCACTACGCAGCTTTTTCGGCCTCTGTGTCACCTTCGCGGCCCACCGTTCCCTGCACAGGCCCAGCAGCCAGCTAACGCGCAGACTTTGCCGTATATGAACCCGGCGCTGCCCTTGGAACAGCGCGTCGACGATCTCACCGCCCGCATGACGCTGGAAGAGAAGGTCTCGCAGGTGCGGGACCACGCGCCCGCAATCCCGCGACTTGGCTTTCCGAAGTACGACTGGTGGAATGAGGGCCTGCACGGTGTTGCCTTTGCTGGCTACGCGACAACTTTTCCCGCAGGTGATCGGAAGGGTCGCCACTTGGGATACTGACCTTGCACATACCATGCGTGAGACCGTCTCGATCGAGGCGCGCGCCAAGGACGACCGGGTTCGTCGCGCAAATAGCTGGGGCCGTTCGGCAAGGTTGGGATGCGCGTCCGGTTGCCCGCGACTCGCGGTGGATCTCATATGCTGCCAAGTTGCAGCAGGCAGATCTCAAAGCATTTCTTTCGCCTGCGAACCAAACTGCAAGAATTTCAGTACAACGTGAATTCTTAGGCTGCGATCTTCAGCCCAGGAAGTCCTGGGCCCTGGCTTCTTCGCCGTCCCACTTCTTCTGCTGCTCGGGACTAAGGGCAACTTTGCCGAACTGCAAAGGAGCAAAACGAAGGCGCCCCCGACTCGTCAGGTCATGGGCGCCCTCCCGAACAGTTCTCCCCGAGTTTGCTCAGGACCCGACTTTGCCGGACTTATTCACGATTGGCAACTAGCAAAACTAACAGCGATACGACGCGCGCAAGCCCAAAGTATGTTTCGGACGTCGGAGATATCGCCGGTAACACTGCCAAGTGGGCACTACAGGAAAGCAGTCTCTGGGGAAGGCCGGTGGCAAGGGGCGGGCTGAGGCGGCATCCTCGGGAAGGAAAGCCGAACTAAGTCCTCTCGCCTCAGGCTTATCCGGAGGAGGCCTCATTGCTTCTCACAGACCGAGGTCTTATAAGGACTCCGAACAAATGTCTGCGTTCCGCCGACGGACATAGGACAATATTCCCTGGATTGCTGGATGTTCGTAAAGCCACAATTCCGCCAGGTTCCATTCGACAGATCCGGTCCGCAAGGCGTATCACACTGCCCGCCAGACAATGTCTGCCCAGGCGGACAATGCTCGGCACAATTCGTCTGCTGACGGGTTGTGTCAGGCGCGCATTGTAGGCAGCTTGGCAGATTGATGGCATCATCTTTGTCCAGCTTTTTTTGACGCGCAGCCTCCAGCTTCCTTTGCTTTTCGATTTCCGCGTTAATCTGCCTGACAAATATGTTCCTCACGCCTTCCCCTGTGATACGACCCTTGGAATCGGTACATCCTTTGACTGGGAAATTGCTCAGCGAGTTGTTTAAGTTGGCTATCAACTCATCAGACAAACGAGCGTGCGTCGCCTCGTGCTCTTTCAGCAACTCTTGCCACTTATCAATCTGGTTCTTACAAGAGCACTGTTCAGAAGGGCTCGGGGTCGGAATCCAACTCATTGTACTAGTCGTGTTCGTTACTTTCAGTGAGACGGTCGCGGTTGCTGAAAAGCATTGATATCCGTGTGGGCTCTCAGACTCTTTCTGGTTTGTAAAGGCTATGTCCACGAACTCGTACTTGTGAAGGGTGACTCCATCGCGGCCTTGCCAGTTCTTGCCGTTCGCGTCGGTGACGCCAACATCCTTAATATATTGCTGAAAGTCTTGGCAACTTCCTAGGTACGCGTTTTGCGCTAAGCAAGTAAGAGGCAGAAATAAGGTCAAGATCAATCTTCGCATTTGGCCCCACTGTGCGCGAAGGGTGAAACGTCAATCGCGGTTACTCGATTGGCATAAAATCCCACTTCATATTCTGGTTGCCCAATCGGATTCTATTGTCGGCTCGCTCTGCGGGCTGTGTGATCGCAAAGGTCATTGTGCCCTGCTTCAAGCCTCTCCTTCTCTAGCTCCTCTTTCATCTTGCTCAAGATCTCAAGGAGTCCCGTGCGCGCATCGAATGGAGTGGCGGACGAGTCCAACCATCGCTCGACAACTTCTCGCTGCCACTGCAACTCGATGTATCTCGGCAATATCATCTCTCTGGTCCCTGCCATCAGGAATAGGTCGTGACTAGGAACTTTCCTACTGTGTAATTTGACAGGGATACCAGGATGGCGGCGACCGGAAGCAGATCACTGGCAACCCCCTCTCTCACTGGTCTATTCGCTCCCCCAGAGCTTGGCGCCCAGCTTGTGATCGACCATAGCCCGTTATGCGGTAGTGGTCCTGTGAGAAATGCATTTCATAGCTTCCACACATCGTCGCGGCCGCTATAAGCGCTTGGCATTGTGGAGATTGTCTGGCAGATTCCCGGCACAGCACTCGGACTAGTTTCGTACTGCACCAATTTGCAAGGACGACTGACAATCCTGACAGGTTTCAAAGCTCTCATACCTTGTTCCACTTTGTAGCAGTGGTGACAGGCAAACATGACATTGTGACTCGACAACAAAAGCTTCACCATGACAAAGGAGAGCTCTAATGAAATTCAGAATAATCGCTTCAAGCCTTGCGGTGATCTTGCTGGCTAGTGGTTTGGCCAGTGCCGGGGATTCACCCGATGAGAAAAAGGAAAAGACCCGCAAGATGGCAGGTCAAACTCTGCAAGACCTGTACAAGCTGGAACCCACAGCTCAGGCCGCTATCCAAAAGTCCGCGGGATATGCCGTTTTCAATAACATGGGGACGAACTTGTTGATAATGAGCACGGCGCGTGGCGCTGGAATCGCCGTCAACTCCGGCACTAAGCAGGAAACTTTCATGAAGATGGTTTCCGGTGGCGTCGGTCTGGGTGTAGGAGTAAAGAACTATCGGGTGATCTTCGTGTTCGGGAACGATAAAGCGTTGGGCCAATTCCTTGATTCTGGCTGGTCGGGTTCAGCACAAACTGATGCTGCCGCAAAGGCGGGAGAGAAGGGCGCAGCCTTCTCGGGATCGGTCGAGGTTGCCCCCGGCGTTTGGGTCTACCAGATTACCAAGAATGGTCTCGCCCTCCAGTTAACCCTGCAGGGTACGAAGTACTACAAGGACGACGACCTCAACAAACCATAGCTCTCGGCTGGAATAAGCATGCCGAGGAGTTCCCTAACCAGCTTCCAAGCGGGTACCCCAACGCAACATATGGGAATCATTCACGACTTCAAGCTATCAGGGGACCATGGAGTCTGTGCAATGAGTGTTGCCGTCACGAACCGGGCCCGAAGGAGACCGTGCGAGTGTCGTACCGACTGGCCCGTTCGATCTGGCTCATGCGACGGCGGTGGCCAGGGCGGTGGAGAGCGCCGAGGCCCGTCTGAGTCGGTGTCGCTCGGTCGACGTCAACCTGGCCGAACTCGATCGCATCGACGGCGCCGGCGCAGTCTTGCTCGCACGTCTTCTCGATCGTCTGGACGGGGTCGGGTGCCGCACGTGCGTGGTTGAAGGTCACAACCCCAAAGCGGCGCGCTTGATCGCGCTTTATCGCGAGCGCCGGGCGGACCGCCCAGCGCCTCAGACACCCCCGACGAGTCTGGCTCGGATCGGCGCGCTCGCAGCTCAGTTGCCTGGCAAGGCATACGAGACGCTTCATTTCATCGGTCGCGATGCCGCCGCGTTGCCGAAAGCGGCTGCCAAGCCGAGCTCGGTCGATTGGCGTTCGTTGCCAAGGCTGATTCAAGAGATCGGCGCGAACGCGCTGCCGGTGACGAGCGCCGCCAACCTGCTCGTCGGCTTTATCGTCGGGTTTCTCGGCGTCTCGCAGCTCGGGCGCTTCGGGGCGGTCGCCTATGTCCCCGAGCTCGTGGTTGTCGCGCACTTCCGGGAGCTCGGACCGCTGGTCACCGCTATCGTCGTGGCCGGACGATCGGGCGCCGGTCTCGCGTCGGAGATCGCCACGATGAAGGTATCGGAGGAGATCGACGCCTTGCGGTCCATGGGGTTCGACCCGGTGAGATGGTTGGTCGTGCCGCGATGTCTCGCACTCGCCGCCACGCTGCCGCTTTTGACTTGGGTGGGCGACGCTCTGGCCCTCATCGGCGGTCTGGGGGCCACAGTTTTCCTGACGCATATGACGGCGCACGCCTATATGCAGGCGACCATGAACGCAATCACCCCCGACCACTTGCTGGCTGGCCTCGTCAAGAGTCCGTTTCTGGGACTCGCGATCGGATTGATCGCATGTGGTCAGGGCTGCTCGCACAGGGCGGCGCCGCCGCTGTCGGCGCCCGGACGACGACCGCCGTGGTGTTGGCCATTTTTGGTGTGATCGTGATCAGCGCGGTGTTTACGCTCTTCTTCGCACTCATGGGAATCTGAACATGCCGCTATCAAGGCCGCACATCACCGTTGACGACCTGCGCATCGGTTGGGGAGCCCGGGTTCTCATGGAGCACGTCACCTTCCAGGTCGAGCGCGGAACGGTCTTCGCGATCCTCGGCGGATCAGGGTGCGGCAAGAGTTCGCTGCTGCGGTATTTGATCGGACTCGAACAGCCCCAGGCCGGGCGGATCGACATCGACAGCGTCGGAGAGCCGCATCGCTACGAGGGCATGCCTCCCTTCGGCGTGCTCTTTCAGTCCGGCGCGCTTTTCAGTTCTATGACGCTCGCGGAGAATCTCGCGCTCCCCTTAACCGCATGGACCTCGATACGGGGCGCGATGCTGCGGGAGCTCGTCCAGGCCAAGCTCGAGCTTGTGGGCCTTGGTGCGTTCGCCGACCATCTGCCGGGCGAAATCTCAGGGGGCATGAAGAAGCGCGCCGGCATCGCCCGCGCCCTGATGCTCGAGGCCGATCTCCTGTTCTTCGACGAGCCGTCCGCCGGGCTCGATCCGATTTCGGCGGTCGAGCTCGACCAGCTCATCCTCACGCTCAGCCGCGACCTGGGCATCACGATGGTCATCGTGACCCACGAGCTGCCCAGCATTTTTCTCGTGGCCGCGCAGTGCATCGTGCTGGACAAAACCGCGAGAGGGATCGTGGCGCGGGGCGACCCGCGCAAACTGCGCGACGAATCGAAGATCCCATTCGTGCACAATTTCTTCACGCGGTCGTCGCCCGGCGTGTCCGCGAATCAGGGAGGGTAACCCAATGGCCGTCGAGAAGAGCTACGCGCGACTTGGCTTTTTCCTGGTAGTAGGACTGGTCGTGATCCTCGCATCGGCGGTGCTCTTCATTCAACGGATGAGGAGCCATGCCGTGATCGACATGGTCACCTACACCACCGAGAACGTCAGTGGCTTGGACGTCTCGAGCCCCGTTCGGTACAGGGGCGTTCCAGTCGGCCGTGTCACAGACTTACGCGTGGATCCACGCGAGAACACCATCGAAATCGACTTCGAGGTGTTCCTCCATCGCCTCAACACCATTGGCTTCAACGTCAGCCGAATCAAGAAGCTTGCGGATATTGGAGGCTTAACCCCCAACCTTCGCGCCCAGATCATCGGCAACCCGGTAACAGGAGAGGCGTACTTGTTACTCGATGTGCCAAAGAATCCCCCACCAGCGATGGCACTTGGGTTCAGACCGAATCGGCTCTACGTGCCGTCGATACCTTCAATGCGTGCGACGGTGCAGGATCGGCTGCCTGCGCTTTTGGATCGTACGGAAGCGACGCTCCAAACCCTCAGGGAGATTGTCGCCAGGGTTCCCGATAGCCTCGACCGGAGCGACCGATTCTTCACCAACGTCGATCGCATCGTCCAGGAGAGCCAACTGCCAGCGCTTAGCGCTGACTCGCGGAAATTCTTTGCCACGACAAGTGCGCAGATCGAGCAGATCAGGTCAGACATGGACGGGGTGATCGGCACCGAGGGGGAGTTGGTCAAGTTTTCCGAAGAGGCACGGGCTGCGATCAAGGCCGCAGATTTTCCGGCGGCGGCCAAATCAACGCGCGACGCGGCGGAAAATTCCAGACTTGCGGCAGATGATCTCCGGCGCTCCCTGCCGGCCATGCGGAATTCGCTCGAACAGATGCGTGAACTCGCGCGCCATCTCGAGGAGGAGCCCGAGTCGGTGGTCTATGGTCCACGACGGCCAGAGGAGAAACACTGATGACTCGTGTGTCTCGATCAGGATACTGTCTTCTCGTCGTGATCGTCTGCTGGGTCGGAGTCGACTGCCAGCTGCGGCGCCCGAAAACGACGCCCAGCCGCATGATCGAGCCGCAGATGCTCGAGCCGGAACTGCCCGACGCAGCGAGGCAGGTGGCGAAGGCTCCCAACGCCGCTCCCGTCCGGTTGCTCGAGGTAGAAGCACGCGAACACATCGGCCGCCGTGTGTTGCACCAGCAACCGGGTGGCGAGTTGACCGAGGACTCCGTCTGGCGATGGTCGTCTGCTCCTGACCGTTACCTGGACACGGCACTGCGCCTCGAGGTGGCGTCGAGTTCTGACCTGCGCCTCGTCGATGCCGGCAGTGCTCCAGCGCTGGCCGCAACGATCCTCGTATGGAATCTCGAGTCTGCGGGAGGAACCCGACTCGTCGGGGCAGTGGAGTTTCAGATCACGGGGACCGACCGTGTCGTCCATACACAGGTGGTGCGGGACAGCGAGCCGGTCTCTCCGGAGCTACCCGGCGACTTGGCAGCCGTCGCGGCTCGCCTCTTGCGCCGGCTTGCGTCCCAGGGCCTCACATTCGTCGCAAGCGAACCATATCGAATGAAGTGATTGCAGACTCTTTCCGAAACTAATCGTCGCAAGCCTTCGCCTTCGCAGGTGAAAGCTGGGGCGAGCGTAAGTCGATGAAATCTAGCAACAACCTGATCCTGAGTACAAGAAGAGTTGCTCGCCTCGAAGATCATCTGCAATGCGTGGGATCACTAGACTGATGACACGATACAGTGGCGTCCGAACTGCAGCAGACTCAGGATGCAAGCAAAAAAAGTTTCATCTAGGTTCTGCATTGAGCGAGTGCGGGTCAACAAGACCCTAATCCCCTCAGCTGGACATTTGTGATTGGCTACACTATGTGAAGTGAAGGGCTTTCGTGTTGGGCTGATGTTGGCCACGATTACAGGGGCTTTTTGTATAAGTGTCGGTTCATCAGATTGTCATGGCAGGGTTTGTGCACAAACTGTGCAGTCTTCCGTTACGACTTTAGCTGGAAACTCCCGCGTGTCCAGCGACCGAAGCTCGAGGGTAGGTTGAGGGAGTATTCGAGTGCCCGGCTGTCCGCAGATTGCCGTGAGTCGTTTAGTTGAAACGCTGTCGTCGTTGCTGAACCTTCACGTTCTTGTGCTGTTTGTAATTCAAGCTTTGGCCGGCGGAACTTTCAAGCAACACAAACAGTAGCAATGAGATACAAACTGGCCGTTGGTGTGGTAATGACATGGACCGTCCTTCTGTGCTCAACCGCTCCAGCTGTTGCCAACTATCACGATGCGCTGGGTTTGTTTAATGCTCAGCTCACCGTCGCTTGGACCCTACCCTTCGCCTTTAAGAATCTGCCACCAACGGTAGATCCTGCTGGGATGGCGGCCACCGGCTATGCCTAGGGATGTTTTTCAGGCGGCCTTAGTCTGGTTGGGACTGTGATCTCGTCCCCTCTTCGAACAGTTGACCTCGATTCGGCGTGATCGAAGGCCATTGAGAGCGTCGTTTAGCTCTTCGAGCTCGCGATAGGTGAGTGTCTCTTCGATCTGGTCAAGTACCGCATTGATTGCATCGTCGAGCAGTGATGGCAATTTTGTGCAATCAGACTCGAGCATGGCAACATGATAGAGTTCCCTCCATCTCAGCGGTCGCGAAATGCCTTTGGTTGTCATAGTGCTTTCCCCATTTGGAGTCAGTTGTTCCTGTGTCGGTCGGTCCCCGTAAACCGGCAACATACTAATAAGTAGTTATTACAGTCGAGGGCCTCGCCGAAGTCGACTAGCAAAACTACTAGGGACAACGGAAACTCTCTGTGGCTAACTGCGTAACATCGCCATCACACTTATTGACTCGGATTTGTTGTTGGTGTAGTCGCCTGATCTGCTACCAATACTTCCGACAAGACCGCAACTTCCATGGTCCTGCGCTGAGACGATTTCCCTCGCGCGCTGTTAGTCTTGCCAGTTACGAACTCCGGCGAAATGGAGCTAGTGTCATAGCGAGTGAGACGGGTTCAACCGAATCGTGCCAATGCCAGGACAATTTATTAACGTTGCCTTATGGCACATTTTTGTTCTGCACGCCCCGGTCACTCTGGGAACCTATGAATACCTTTCGTATTTTGGTGGCTGACGATCATCCAATTTTCCGATTGGGTCTCTGCTCGTTGCTGAATTCACATTTAGGCTGGGGAGTCTGCGGAGAATCCGCTGACGGACGGGATGCGGTAGAGAAGTGCATGACATTGAAACCAGATCTTCTGATTTTGGATATTTGCATGCCCAAACTAAATGGAGTGGATACCGCGCGACAGATCTTGAAGGCGAATCCGGATCAACGAATACTCGTCGTTACTGACGTGAACTCCGAACAAGTGGTGCGGGACTGTTTGAAAGCTGGGGTTCAAGGCTGGATTTTCAAGTCCGATAGCAATGAGGACTTAGCTGCAGCAGTCGAGGCACTTCAACTGCACAAATCAGCCTTCACGGGACGCGTGTCTGATTTAATCCGCAACGGTTACCTGCGCTATTACGACACTCCCGCCACGCCAGAGGTACGCGGTTTGTCTCCCCGGGAGCGCGAGGTCCTGCAGCTCCTGAGCGAGGGCAACACGAACAAAGAAATCTCCACGAAGCTCCATGTGTCAGTGAAAACAGTGGAGACACATCGAAGCAATATGATGCGCAAGCTAGAACTTCATACGATTGCCGAGTTGGTGTTGTATGCCGTGAGGAACGAAATCGTTCACGTCGAAGTGCCAGCCGTAGAACAGATGACATTTCGCCCTTCAAACGTGTTCACTGACTTATGGTGACTTCTTCTTAAGGACTTCCACTATTCATGGCCGCACTTGGCACAGATTGGGAAGACGGAATAACTCCTGTGGAGGATCTTGCGATGACAGCAGTCGACAAGAAGGAGCATTGGGGAGAACTATACCGAAGAGCGTTGTTTGAGGAAGATCGTGCTAGGTTGCCTCTGTCACTGCAACAGGCACACCAAGCCGTCGAGCAGAGAGTCCGCGAATTGTGGTATCCGCCTACCGATGGCCAGAACGTCACCGACAAGGAGCGCCGCGAACTTAATGCCGCGACCTACTACCTCGGTCTCCTACGGTCTCTCGGGGACCGGCAGCAGTGGCCCGTTTGATCGATGATGCTGATTGGCGTAATCAGGCGACGGAAGTCCGTTGGTCCCATAATGATCATCAGAAAAAGAAGATTAGCGCCGCTCTCGCGACACGTGCTTTGCGTACAGGAAGGTGTCGTAGTTGCGCTGGCGCAAAAGTTCATAGCAGAACAATGTTCTATCGATCTTCTTCGGTTCTGCAACAGTGGCCAGGTGCGGCCTAGACGTATTGACAGTTACCGGTCTCGGGCGGGCGACCTAACCTTAAGAGGCAAAGTCAGAACCTGTAGAGAGGTTGCGCTTTCCCAGGAGGGACATGCCAAATTCTCGGTTAGCAACGATTGCCGCCTTGTCCTCCAGCTATTTGGTGGGCCTTGAGCAACCTGCTGCGGAGGCGATTCTTGCCGCTGCCCAGATCCAAAGAATTTCCGCTAAGAGCAACATCAGCAACGAGGGCCGGCGGGCTACGCGTTTGTTCCTTCTTCAAAGCGGTCGGGCACGCTTTTACCGCATCACCAAAGAGGGCGACTTAGTTCTGCTGGCGTGGTTGGAGCC
Source organism: Terriglobia bacterium (assembly GCA_963795245.1). Lineage (GTDB taxonomy): Bacteria > Acidobacteriota > Terriglobia > Terriglobales > Acidobacteriaceae > JAIQFF01. The sequence goes on from CAWCHA010000005.1 coordinate 1,893,577, forward strand.
GGGAGACGTCATCGGATTGGTAACCACAATGAAGAGTCCACCTCCCTATATGGCAACGGCGGAAGCTATTTCCGACTGTGAGGTCTTGGCCTGGGAGCACTCCGTCATCCGCAGGCTCGTTTCCTTGCACCCTCGGCTAGCAGAAAATGCATTGCACATCGCGCTTGGCTACCTGCGAACCTACATCAACCGCCATGTTGGATTGGTTACCAAGACTGCGGAGGAACGGTTGGCAGGGACCCTACTCAGGCTCAGTGACCAATGCGGCCAGTTTCATCCCGAAGGAATCGAAATCCGTGCCACAAACGATGAACTCGGCGCGTTGGCGGATATCAGCCCATTTACCGCCAGTCGGGTGATAAGTGATTGGGTGAACGCAGGAGTTGTCTCCAAGGGCCGCGGTCGCGTCGTTGTCCTTGCACCCGAAGCGCTCATGGTTGGTTAGCAGTAGGTGTGGTATCGGCTTTTCCTGCTCTCACGGGAACTCCTTCTTTTGCGCTGGCGCAAAGACGTTCAGCGGTGGCCTCCGAAATGAAAAGGCTACGCCCTCGCCGGGTTTCGCTTTCGTCTATGGCAACGATGGCGATTGGCCGCCAGTGAAAATCGCCGTAATGCCGAGGACCATCACCCGCCACCGTTCCATGTCTATCAGACCACCAGTTCCTCCACGAAAATCGCTCCCACCCCACTCTTGAAGAACCGCCCAATGCACTGGTGCTCGTCAATACCGAACCAACATCGTTGCCCACGCGCAACGACATTGACCCACCGAAACGGCTAGCCTTCCATGCAGTAGGGGCAATGCAATAAAAAAGGAGGGATGATGAAGGAACAGGACGTTCGCTTAGGTCCGCGTGAACAACAGGTCGTCGAGCTACTTCTGCAGGGATGTGACAACGCCGAAATCGCCAGCCAGCTCAAAATGGCCCTGCGAACCGTGAAAATGCACTTCAACCGACTGTTTATGCGCTTCGGAATCACCAGCGGGATCAAGCGAGTAAAACTCGCGACTCTCTTGTATCGGAGGGAATCATGTCTGCAAATGGACGGTACGGGCCCGTGTTCCCAATCGACGTTGGAAACGTAACTGCCATCAGTAAACTCGCCCTACTGTCTCTCGCCGGGCACGAAGCTAAGATCGGCTCGATTCTGCCAACTCTCCTCGTATGCAGGTGTCTGAATCACAGTGATGCAAATACGGTCGTGACGTCGGTCAGCTAGCAGTTGGATTAGGGTGTCCCCTTTTCTTTCAGTCAGACAGTACCGCAGATCCATTGCGTTCGTCTGATCCGCGCCGCACGGCCGGAGGGACGTGTGCGTTACTGGCCTTTGGTCGTCATCGCCTTCTGCCGTAGCCTTATCTGCTCGACGGCCAGCTTATAAGCTACGTAGTATTTGTAAATGTTTCGGACGTAAGTGACGGTTTCCTGCCCTATGTCCTGGGCGGCTATCAGTTCAACGTTATCGAACCAGACATCAGGATTGAGTCCGCTTCTTGCGGCCTTCTTGCGCAGACGGGCGACGCGGGTCGGGCCAGCATTGTAGCTGGCAAAGACGAACATCGTGCGGTCGACAGAATCCAGTTTTGGGTCGTTGAAGTAGGTGTCAGCGATGTTGCGCATCATCTTGGCTCCGGCGTGAATGTTGGCGTCGGCTACATTCACGTTGGCGATGTTGATGGGTGAGGCGGCGGCATACCTGGGGATGACCTGCATAATGCCAACCGCACCCCGCGGGCTGCGCAGGTGCTGGTTCAGCATCGATTCCTGGTAGCCCTGTGCGGCCAACATCAGATAATCAAAATCGTATTGCGCGGCATATTTCTGAAACAGCGCAATGGTGGCGCGAAACTTTTGCATCTCTTTGCCGGAGGTGGAATTTTTCACCCACTTGGTATTTTTCAGGTAGCGGCGCAAGATCGTGTTTCCGAAAGATGTACCGACTCCATGGCTGGCGACGAATTCATCCAGAAGCCGTTTGAGCTGGGGATTGTTCTTACGCATAACCAGCGCTGTTTGTCCCTCTGTGACCACCGGCACGTCGTAATGCGCCCTCAAGTTATCGAAGACCTTTGACCACAGCTCGGCGCGGTCCCTCGTCGTGATGGTGGCGGGGATCAGACCAGCATTCACCATCTGGACCAGATCGTCGTCGGTGAGGTTCTTGTCAGCTTCCCGAACCTCGATGGACTTCTTGCCTGCTTTCTGCAGCGAATCGTTCAACTTTCGCAACTCCTGGTAGGCGATCGTGAGCGGATTGACGTAGATTTCCTTCCCAGCAAGTTCGTCGAGCGTGGAAAACGAGTCGAACCCGGGTCCGCTCACTACGATCCGGGTCACCTTGGTCTGAATCGGGACGGAAAAGGCAAACCGATTCTCACGCTCGGGAGTGACCGCAATGGCGTTCGCGACGAAGTCACCCATTCCTTCGCTCAGGGCGGCTTCCGCTTGAGGCGGTGCGACCGGCAGGAATGTAACTTTCAACCGCACAGATCCCGTTTTGAGCTTCTTGTTGGCAAAGTTCTGGAATTCTTCCAGCGATTCATAGATGGCGCCCCGGGGCCGTCCCTTGTCATAAAAGAAGCCGATGGGATTAAGAATGACAAGCGCACGGATGTTCCGCCGCTTCACCATTTCGTCGAGATCGCCGGTGTGGTGGTCGAAGTGCAGCGGTAACAACAGAGCGGTCGTCGCGGTCGCCGATGCGGGACCAGAAGCAGCCGCTGGTTGTTTGACCTCGTTGGTACCTTGCGGTGTCGATTTTTGTTGGCAGGCAATCTGCAACACCGCAACGCAGACAATTGCGAGCAGGAGACACCGGAGGGACGAATTCAGGTCTGTAAACATTCTTGTCCCCAATCGTTAGCGAAAAATCGCCGTGTGACACCCCTCCCAGCGCTCCAGAACGATGGCTCGAACCAACACGATTATCACAGTGGAGTTTCTCAACAAGGGAAACTGTGAAATCTGTCAGGGGGTAGCGGAAGCCTCTGTCAACCGGCTAATTTGTCGCAATCGCCAAATCGACACTGACTCGTCATCGGCAAGAAAATCGAAAATAATCACAGGCGACATCACCAAGCTGCAAGTAGACGACAATCAAAAGGGTTCGAAGTCCTCCAACGCAAACGCAGATTGAGTGGAACATCTGTCCCTGTGACGACCTCCATGTTGCGCCAGTCAACCCACTGGTAGAGGTTTCCGCCGTCCCGGTCAGTTTTGCTAGTTTCCATTGTTGAGAAGCCCTGTTGTAATTCGGAAATCAGATTTCCGCACTTAACCAGGAACTCGGATTTCGCAGGAGAGCCGAGCGCTGTCCTAACCACAAAACATTACTAAAACGATCAAGGAGAAATCGCATGAACGTGAGTCTGAGCAGTGAAGAACGCCAAGAAGTGGCGGCCGAATTGAAGCGTTTCGCTAGCGACCTAAATCTCACCGAGGGTCAAAAGGAAAAGCTTCAGGCCGCTCTTACGGAAGCAAGAGAAAAGATCGCAGAGTACATGCAGGCGAATCCCAACACAACCAAAGCCGACGTGATTAGCAAGGTTGTTGCAAATCGCGACGCGATTCGTCAACGGGTCGTCACCTTCCTTAGTCCAGATCAGCTGGAGAAGTGGGACGCCGAAAAAGCAAAAGCAAAGGACTTCCTGGGCCAGAAGATCGCAGCCTAAGGAATTCGGATTGTACTGAAATTGCCACACTTGGGTGGCCAACAGTCGACGCTGCCGGGCCACCCATCCTTCGTTTCAAGTTTCGTTGCCAGGCCCACGGGAGGAACAAATGTCTGCAGGATGGAACTCATTAGTTGGTGTAAAACGCCTGCCAACGACAGTTGTCGCATCGCCCCCTTCCGGAGGCTCCCCATTGACTGTTGAACAAATTGCAGATAACAAGGACTATCTGGCCCGTGCCGTCGAAGCTTCCATACGTATTGGTCTGGTCGCTCTGCTGCTTGGTGGTTGTCTTCTGATTCTGCGACCCTTTCTTCCTCTGATTGCCTGGGGCGTAATCGTCGGCGTATCGGTCTATCCGGGATACCGGAAACTGCAGCGGGCTCTCGGCGGACGTCATGGGCTGGCTGCTGTCATCTGCACGCTCCTCATGGTAACCATCTTGATTGTTCCGGTAGTCTTGCTGACTGGGACAGTGGTGGATGGCATGCAGACCTTAACTGCCTCCATTAAGGACGGCAAATTGACCATCCCTCCGCCACCGCAAAGTATCGGGGCTTGGCCGATTGTCGGGCCCCGGCTGAACAGCATATGGAACTTGGCGGCTAACAACTTGACCGCCGTGCTGGACCGCTTTAGGCCTCAGGTCAAGGCCGTTGTTCCTTTGTTGGTTTCCGCGTCTGCTGACCTTGGTTTAACCGTCCTGCAGTTTGTACTGTCCATCCTGGTGGCCGGAGTGTTGCTCGCCAAGGCGAAAGAATGCAAGGCTGCTGCCAGTTCACTCTTCAATCGCCTGTTTGGCGATAAGGGGTGCGAGTTCGAGGAGTTAACGGGTTCCACGATTCGAAGTGTGACCACTGGCATTCTCGGCGTGGCAGTTATCCAGTCGTTCTTCGCGACCTTGGGTTTTGTGTTCGTAGGCTTGCCGGGCGCGGGAGTTTGGGCGATTGCCTTTCTCATTGCCGCAGTGCTGCAACTGGGGGTCATAGTTCTCATCCCCGCGGCAATCTACGTGTTCGCGATCGCCAGTACGACTAAAGCCGTGTTCTTTCTGGTTTGGTGTGGGGTTGTCGGGCTCATGGACAACGTACTGAAGCCGATGTTGCTGGGGCGTGGCGGCACAGTTCCCGTGGCCGTCGTGTTCTTGGGAGCCATTGGTGGGTTCGTGGTAATGGGGATTATCGGACTGTTCGTCGGTGCGATCCTATTGTCCGTTGGATACAAGCTGTTCGTCGCATGGCTGGAGGAAACTGTCGATATGGCCCCACAAATGTGAGCTTGCGTCCAGCATCGGTCCCGTACTGCGGCGGCGAAGTTGCTGCGCTGGAACATCGATATCAATTGCGAGAAGAGAAGCGGCAGGAAGTGGAACTACAGATATCCCGAGTGGAGAGCCATGAGCTGCCACCGCTCGAACTGCTTGCTTACCTGCATACATCACGACTGCAGGTGTTTTTGACAGTTCTCCCGAGTCGTTAGCCTCGATACCCTTATCGGACTCGAGGTCAGTCTTTGGGCGCAGAGTAGAAAATGCAGTCTACCGTTCGGCTTCGTTGGTTGCAGGTGAGGGTTGCGATAGCCGCGCTTACCTTCGTGACACTCGGAGGGTTCGGATGCGGCGGAGCCTTCATGAGCAGCGGAGGCGGCGGCACTAGTGGCGGCAACAGTGGCGGCAACAACAATAACAACAACAATGCCCACCAGATCATATACGTCGGAAATCTTCAGGCGAACACTGTTTCCGGGTTTCAAATAAAACCGAATGGATCGCTGGTTGCAGTCTCCGGCTCTCCCTTTGCGCTCGGTGGAGTTACTCTTGTAGGCGATCCAAGTCGGAAAGCGCTGTTTTCTCTTCAAACCAGCGCGAACGCGATCCAACTCAATACCATCAGCGTCAATACGGACGGATCCTTAAAACCGTCGTCCAGCATTACCGATATCACTTTGGCGGGCGTTGAGGCGATCAATCCTGCCGGGACCGTCCTTTACGTGGACAGCATTAATGCCGCCGATGACAACCGGGGCTGGAAAGTCTATTCCATCCAGGCGGACGGAAGCCTGCAGTTCGTTGACGGGCTAATCGATCAGGAAGCAGGCAGATTAGTTTTCACTCCCGACGGTTCTGCCGCTTTCGCGGCTTCCTGCATCCAACTCCTCCCGAATATCGAACAGTTTGCTGTCGCCCAGAACGGCATGCTCACCAATGTCCGAAACCAGATCACCACCCCCGTGAGTTTTGGCGATTGTCCGAACGCTGTGACACTTTCGCCCATGGGAAATATGCTGGCAGCGGCCTGGAGCGATGTGCTCGGATCGGATACGACACAGGACTTTATCACGCTCTTTAATATCGATCCCGGCACTCACGAACTGTCTCCTCCTGCCGGATCAATCTTCGCCGCCAGCGGTGCCGGACAAGACATTACATTCGACCCGTCGGGAAAATTCATAGTTACCGCGCAGGATAATGGAATCGGAGTTTACGAGGTTGGAATGGACTCTCTCACCGAGGTCAAGGGCTCTCCCTTTGGGGGTGTAGAGGTCGATCAAGTAATGTTTTTGCCCTCCGGGGCGTTTATGGCGGCTGTCAGTGGCACGGCCGGGCAGATACTTGTTTTCTCATTCGATAGTTCGACCGGAGCTCTCGCCGTAGCTCCAGGTTCTCCCGTTTCAACGCCCAACCCATTTGATTTGGCCATCATGCTTCAGTGAGTGGGTGACGACCGTGGGCGCTGGTTCCGAAAAAGCACGCTTTGGTTGTTTTTTGAAATCAGTCAACTGGAGCAGGCTTACTTGGTTCTGTTCCCATTGTTGGTGTTACTGCTGGAATGGCTGCCGGCGTCACCGATCGAACATCCGAAACTTGTCCGTCATCCACAGTGAACGTAACAGATGAACTATCGGTTGCACCGTACTGATCCGTCACCGTGACAGTCGCCGAGTATTTCCCAGACGCAGAAAAGGTTTCAAGCGCGGCCCAACTCGAAAATTGGCTGCCGTCGGAGTACGTCAAATGGCTACCGATTAGAAATCCGTCAGGATCCTTAGAGGTAACAGTGCAGCCAAGAACGGTTGTGGGAGATATGTCGGGTAAAGCTTTGAGCGTGATATTACCGACTGGCGAAACATCATTCGGCTCAGCGAGTACATGCACGGATGCGGTGCCGGTCACCCTCCCGCCATTGTCGAGCGACTGGACAGAAATCTTATGTGTACCGGTGAACACTTTCAGCGCCGTGTTGAGGGTGTCGCCGCTGTCCGCATATACCTGCTTGCCGTCGATCAGGACACGCATGACGGAAGCGGGAGTCGCAGGATTGGCCGAAGCCACCAGCATGGTCGGCCAGTTCACGGTTGAGCCATCGGCAGGACTGGAGATGGTGACGCCATTCGACGCCGGCTTCACCGAGATCTGTTGCACCGCAACCGTAGACGCTCCCGCCGCGTCATACACGGAGGCCGTGATGAGGTATGTCCCCACGGTTGAATAGGTATGTGAAGACGACGCCTCGTTGACCACGGTGCCATCACCGAAGTCAATCATCGAACGCGCGATATTGCCCGATGAACCCTCCGTCGATGCGGTAAATGCCAGTGGCCCCGTCTGCGACACATTCAGCACAACCTGCGGCGGCGGATCGCCGGGATGGTAGGCGATCGCGGGCGACATCTTGTTCTGAACGCTGGGAAGGCCGATCGCTTCCACGTACACGAAAGACGTAACCGCGGGAAGATTCAGAGGAGCGAGATCGAACGTGTGCGTGCCTCGCGCTACATCGCCCAGCTTCGCCAGGTTCGTACCGTCGGCACTGACAAACACGGTGTAATGGTCAATCGTGCTCTCATCGCCGCCGCTGACGGTCCACCCTATGGTCGTACCCGACTGCGAGGGTGCCAAAAAAATGCAGTTATCGATGCCAGGTTCAATCGCGGTTCCCTCTTCATAGTCGTTCCAGGTCGCGACTTGGATCGCCGGCAACTGATTACTGCTGGAATAGAACTTACCCGCTTCGCTAAAGGTTTGCTGCCAGGCATCTGCACAATGCTGATTGGCGACCCGATTCGTCCCCCACATCGCCAGGGTGTCATTGAAACCCTTGTAGGCAGCTCCGAATGCGATTCGCTTCGGCGCCTGCTGCGCCGCCGTGTAGAAACTGTCCTGGGTGGACAATTTGTAGTCGAAGGGATTCGCCGGATTGATATCCACCCACGAAAATCCCCCGTCAGAAATTTCCCGAGTTAAGCCGCTGGTTCCTTGAAAAATCAGTAGAGGATTGCCGGGGATCGAGGAAACCACCCGGCTCCAATCAATATAGTAAGTGTCTACGCCGAAAAAGAAGACGACGGGCCGGCCATTCATTCGCGTGTACGCCGGCGACGATTCATATTGGGACGCGACGTAGGTCAAATCGGCGATGAGTTGGTCCGTTACCTCGCACCCATTTTTTACGGCCGCTGAACCCAGCGCCCCAACGTCTTCCATGATGGCGAACTCAAATTGACCAACATTGGCTTCGGCTTCACTCTTCAGCAGTTGCGTGGCGGTTTCTATGCCTGTGCTTGCCGCACCGTACCACGCCGCGATAGCACCCTGGACGCCGCGGCTCATCATGTCGACTACCTGGCGGTGGACCTGTGCAGCATCGGTGGAGTTGTAACCAACACTCATATGATCTTTCCTGCCGAACCAACCCAGCCAGGTGACGTATGTCTTGGTGTTCGAACCGCTGTAGAGCAGCGAGCGCATCGGGAGTTTGCTGACGTTGCCCGCGCCGAGGTTGCCGTTTGTCTGCCGCAAGAAAGAATCCGCCGCGCTGGTATTGTTACCCGTCTCCGCTTGCAATGTGGTGGTTGGTGGGGGAAGCGATCCGGTAGGCGAGGAGGTGGGTGGTGTTGACGATTCGGGCCCTGAACTCCCACAGGCAACGAGCAAACTGGTGAGAATAATCAAAACCGCAAAAACGAGGATGAACGACAACCCCTCGGACTTCATGACAAACTACTTCCTGAAAAACACTTTTAAAGCCTGCGCCTAGATTACTACGATCTTCGACTGAGCGAAAGCCGGGCTTGCAGGCTCGTGGAGCTAGACCACAGCTGTACCATTATTAGCCGCGCGCGCACCACAATGCGCAACTGCAGAAGAAGTTTAGTTGTTTGTCTTTTCCTGCAACATTGCTTTGCCGCAACGACAAGGGGCTTGCCTGGGTAAATACTGAGATTCCATTCCGCTACAGTCTAAAGAGGTAGAAATAACGATGTCCGCCGTCAATACCTGCCCGCAAGAAACCGTCGACAGAATCACCCTTGCAGTTCTCTTAACACCAATGGAATTCAAGACCTTGCTTCTGGTCGTGTGCGGCCTGAAGAAATGCGAGATTGCTGAGCTGCTTGGCACCAGGGAACATGTCATCGAGAACGCACTCAGCGATATTTACGATCGCACCGGCTGCGCGAACAGCGGGGATCTGGTGCGCCGGTACGTCAACGAAGTGGAACGCGGCCTACTGGAACTCGCCCGACTGCGGCGGGAGTTGGAAGAACTTGAGGCTCGCTCCGCACAGATTCTCCATGGCCGCCCCGGAGACCTTCTTCAATACGACAACTGAATGAATTGCTTTTCTGTACCACCTGCGCGCTAGCATTATTTTACGTTCCGCTTGAACCGACCGTAACTGACCGAGCTTAACTATAGGACCTCAGCGCATGAGACTTAGGGATGAAGAACACTATTCGATGCCCTCATTGTGTTTCTAACCAGCTAATTCGTTCCATGGTCCCACATGTGGCCGGCAGACACATATGTGGCACGTGCGGGCACACGACAAACCCGAGCGATCCAAGATACATATGTCGCTGCCTCAATTGCTCGACACGAAAACCAGATAACATTCTAGCGAGATGAACGGTAGCACCCGACACTTTATTGCCTGTTTAACACTTCATCGTATCTCTCAGGAGTTCCCAGTGTCATACCCAAACGCCGTCGAAGAACTTAAATTCGCTCAACTTGCTTTCCTCCGTGCCCGGCTTCTCGAAGATGCGAACTGCCCGGAATTGGGTACTCTCTATCAGAGACTGGGTATCGCTTCAGCCCAAAAAGCTAATATCTTGCGGGAGATAGATGCGATGACAATAGATGCGATGACAGTCGGTAAGGTAATCCCCTTCACGCGGGTTCGCCGACGCGAGGTCCGATGACTCGCTGATTCACAAAAGTTCGGAGCCCAACGATCCGCATTCTGTGAGTTGTCCCGCCTGTCGGCACGCCGGACGGCCGAATTAATCAATAGTGCGCCTGCCGTAGCGACTGGATTGACCCAACTCAACCATTGAGGCTCCTCTTTAGCTTTTATCGGGAACGGGTAAATTCGAGAAGCAAAGACTGCGAGACAGCGGAGCGTAACATTCGTCGCGACAATTCCTTGTTCGGCACAGTCAACAGGCAGCCTCGTCTAGAAACTATTGGGAACAAATCTGCAACTACTACTAGTGGCTTAACCCTTCCTGTCTCGTCTAAGCTTCATCCTAATCTAAGCTTCATCGACTGATGACAAACGCAGAAACCCTGCCGGTGATCCTACCCCAACAGTTCCCGGCCGGGGTTTTCTATAAGCGTATTTGATCAGGCAGCGTGCGCTTTTCAGGGCTGGGCCATGCCCATGAACAGGAGGACTTGATATGCCAACCCCCGTAGTGGTCAAACGATTGCCCGAACATTTAAAGCTGAAAGAGACCCAGATCTTTCTGCATGAGGTAGAGCCGCTCTTCAAGGCGACCCGGCCCCGCATTGTCTTTGATTTTTCCCAGGTGAATCGGCTGGACAACGCCGGAGTAGACATGTTGCTTTACTGCTTGGAACGAGCGATAAAGCAGAATGGAGACCTGAAACTTGCCGCCATAACTCCGATGGCAGCCTTAGTTCTGAAACTCACGCTAGTTGATCGTCTCTTCGAGGTCTTTGAAACCGTTTCAGCGGCCGTCTATAGTTTTTCTGAATTTCCTGCGGCCGGGCCGGCAGGGCCGACACAGGAGGAATGCGGCGCCTGGCCGATGCTCGAAGAGCGCCTGGAACATGTAGGCGAGACGACAGGTTCAACGAATCGGTGAACCGCATCGTGCTGGACCGAACGATCCAAGACTTACCGCCAGGTGACAGTACGTTTTCCTGTTGCATGAGGTCGAAGGTATGTCCACGGGGAAAACGCCCGGATACTGGATTTCTCGGTGGGAAACTTCAAGTCGCATCTGCACAAGAGCCAAGCGCGCCACTTCCGGGAGTTCCTGAGCCTGTCCGTAGCGGCAGAGCTTTTAGTAAGCGCTCAATCATCTTACTGGTCCATGCCGAACTCCTATTCGATTTCGACATACCGTTTTCTTGTCCACTCGTGAGGGCCGCGTGTTCCATAAGAGACAACGAGCTTCGTCCCGTAGATTGGTATGGACGGAAGAGCAGAATAGAGAGGCTCCAGGTTGCTCTGAATGCGCTTGGGTCTTTCACCCTTCGAGCCCTTCCATCGGTGAAACAATGGATGAAATGAGGCGAAATTACCATGCGCAACGCGCCAAAGAGTTTGCCTCCCACGATTGCGCGAAGCATCCTAGATTGCGCCAGGCATCCTAGGGAACCGGCGCGAATGCGTTGTCCCAGTCTCTTTCGTAATTTGGGCTGAAGAAATCTTGATGCGTCCAAAGGTGGAGAAATTGATACCCACGCGGCTGGCATTGTCCTGTACCTGTCACGAGCGCTGTAAATACTGACAGTTGGTGCGCACCCTCCGATCGCTTACGTTTCCTGAGAACGTGCCCACGACGCCTCCAATTCGTGCCTTCCAGCTTAGCGGTTGGCGTAGAGAGATCCACGCCTTCCACTCTTTTCTGTTCGGAGTTCTAACTGCGGGGCAATGCCCGATGGGCCTGAGGAAAGGCAAACTATGAAGAATCTATGTATGTTTTTGCTGTTGCTGCTTGCATCGCCGTTGCTGGTATCTGCCCAGAACCTGGAAGTTGGCGGTGGGTATGCGCACATTTCGGGTGATGGCGGTCTCGATGGCTTCAACATTGGAGCAGCCGCGTGGGTCACGCGTAGGATTGCGCTCGCCGTTGACTATGACAGCGGCTGGGACAGCTCGCATCTCGCGGCATTCGAACTGACTCAAACAGGAACGATCATCACGAAGAGTCACATGCAGGAATTTCTCGGCGGCCCGCGCATCTCTTTCCCCGGTGCGCTGAAAAGCACGGAGACACACCTTCCGCGCCTGTGGCCCTACGCAGAGGTAAAGATCGGCTTGTCCCATCTGAGCTCGACCTTGGAAGACCCGTCGGCGAGTGCCAGCCAGTCGGCCTCGGATAACGCTTTTGCATGGATGGTGGGCGGCGGAGCCGATTACCGGTTGTCGCCTCATTGGGTGACTCGTTTTAATATCGACTTTCTTCGCACTCACTTCGCCGATTCGGGACAGAGCCGAATACGTCTCGGCGTCGGGATCGCATACACGTTCGGGGAACGTGGGGCAAAGGAGGCTGCGGAGGCCAAGCAGAAGGCGGACGAGCAACGAGCCGCAGCTGAGGCGGAGAAAGTAGCCAAGACCCAGGCCCAGTGCGAGCAGTGCAGGAGGGAGGCACTGGAGGAAGGGGCGGAGGCGAAAAAGAAAGCGGATGCTGAACTAGCCGCGTCCGAAGCCCAGAGAAAGACAGCGGAACAGTTCGATCGCGAGAAGCAAGTCCTGCGTGCCCGCCTGCTCGAAAACTTTAATCGCGTCATGCCCACTACCGACACGCCCCGGGGGTTGGTCGTAAATATGGGCGACGTGCTGTTCGATGCCGGCAAGTCCGATCTCCGCCCCGAAGCACGTGAAGACCTGGCCAAGCTCTCCGGCATCGTGATTAACTACCCCTCCCTGCGCTTGACTATCGAGGGTCACAGCGACAACACCGGCAAGGCCGAAGTCAACCAGACCCTTTCGGAACAGCGTGCCAACGCCGTGCGCAGCTACCTGGTCAACCAGGGACTGGATGCCGGTTCGTTATCGGCGCAAGGCCTTGGCGTGAACAACCCGGTGGGCGATAACAGCACACCCGAGGGTCGTCAGAAGAACCGGCGCGTGGAAATCATCGTCTCCGGGGAGATTATCGGAACCCAGATCGGACACTGAGACCCGGCAATTGCAAATGGTTGAAGAGAATTTTCAGCGGGAGAACGGGCACACGGACAGCAGGGGCATGCCGCATCTGCTGCAACTCGCGCTGTGGACAAAACTGACAGATCTAACAGGTCTACGAATGCCTGATGCCCTGTTTTACTTCATAGCAGCCCTCGAGGGTATCCCATTGAGATTCAGAATAATCGCGGTCTTGCCCTCCAGTTGACCCTGCAGGGTACGAAGCACTACAAGGAAGACGACCTCAACAAATAACCAGCATAGCGCGAAAACCAAAGCCAGCAAAAGGTGTTGCGGAACCAGTCGCAAGACAAACTATCCTTCGGGGTGCCAAATGACCGAATCAAAAATCTATATCCCCAAGTCCATTGCATTCCAACGCGCGACAAAGTTGGCGTCTTCAGCAGCGCGTCAGGTCGACAACGGCGTTCCACTGAACGAAGCCCATGTAGTCGCGCTGGTAGAGTACTTCGAATTTCTCGCGCCTGAACAGTTTACCTCGATGATGGGTCCGGGCTTAGGCGCCGAGTTCAGTGCTGTGACCGAGCATGAATTTCCGCTGGGATTACTCAAGGAACGGGCCCCGCTCCTCCAGTTGCTCTTGGATCACACATCAATGTTTGCCAGTGCATTCTGTCGCGATGGCGAAGACGATCCGCGCTGCTATCGGGAGTGGAAGCGCGTTCGCCAGGAGAGTCTTCCGTCTGGACAGTTTAACGGTTACGCCTGCTTGGTTTCTAACATCATGATGGCCATGACACTCGGTCAGTCGCCTCCGTTCGCTGACTCCAAGGTTCCACTGCTGAAACATCGCATTCTAAGACGCACGGCCGAGATACTCCTCGCAACCGGTTATGAGTCAGAAGAGCATTTGCGGCAGATTCTCCCAGCCCAGGGACCAGATTCCGGGCAGCTTTTGGCAATGCAAGCGTTTGTACTGTCGAGGCGGGGACCAGAGGATCTGATGAAGCTGTGTGGCAAGATTAACGGGTCGTCAGAAGCTACATTGGTCTATTGGGCATGTAAGGACCCTTTGGTACGCTACCTGTTGAAGGCTTGGCAATGGCTTGAGCCGATCAGCTACGACGACGTGTCGAATCTGAGTACAGAGGCACTCAAGAAACGCGGAGGTACGCTTTACACGGCGTGGAAAGGCGGGTTGGGCGCGCCCGCAGGCCTGGCCCGGCGAGAATTGCCCGGAAGCGGCGCGGAGAGCGAAGTCCGGTTCCCGTGTGTACTGGGTTCAGGCCAAAGGCAACGCCTCTCGCCCGTACCCGTGTTGCTCATCGGGGAGGCGGGGGTGGGCAAGACTGCGTTTCTTCGCGCACTTGCTCGGCACCTGGACCAAGCCGGCGGCAACCTAGGGAAAGGGCTTCACCTGGAGCCTGCCGAACCACATGAATTCTGGAACTCAAGCGGCGAGCTTTGGGAACCACGCACTGATGACATCAGGACTCAGCCGAGTGGATGTCACCTTCGCATTCGCGACGATCAGGACCCACAAGTGGCCCGATGGATGCGAATGACCTTCATGTACGATGACAGCGAACATCTCACGCGACCGGAGCTGCGTCCGAATTTTCTGAAGCGGCTGCGCGCTGCGAAGGCACTTTTGTTCTTTGTCGACGATCGCTATTTCTCCGATCGAGTTCCGAAAGACCCCAAGGGTACTAATCGCCCAATGGAGGAATGGCCTAAGGACGCTATGGGCCTGGCTGCATGGTACACACGAATCCTGGAAGCATTTCATGATGTGAATAGTGATGCAACGCATCTGCCGGTCGGATTAGTCGTGAACAAAGCTGACTTGCTTCTCGGGGGACCACACTTACCACCGCCCGACCCGGCGTTCCTGATCGCGGAGGAAATGAGGATGGAACTGGTGCATGCCGGTTTGAAGTTCTCAGGGGAACCTGAAGACCCATTCGGAAGGCTACGGTACTGCATCCGTAATACCCTGAGCAATAGCAAGGATATGAACCAACAAGCTTTCATCTTTGAGTTCCTGGAACGGTTCCGGGGATTCATTGCAGCAGCTCTGGGCCAGACGTATCGGTTTCAGATTTTTCTGACCTCGTCCTTGACGCCGGATTCCGAAAACAGAGAACACCTTCCCTATGGGATGTGGGAGGTCGCACGGTGGACCGTCAATCAGCTGGAACCTGCGTATCGAGATCAAGCAAAGCATCAGTTGGAGCAGGACCGTGCGGAGTTGGAACAACTTAAGAAGGACATTGAAGAGTCCCTTGTGCGCGACAAAGAGGCGTACGCCATTTTCGAGGCGGCCAGCAAGCAAAAGGAAACGAACCTCAATGCCAGGGTGCATGTGCCGATGCTCGATAGCGTCCTGCGGAGAAGCCCGGGGGCCACCGATAAGCGAATTGACTCTTCGAAGGAAAGGATGCGGACGGCATTGGAGGAGGCGTCTAGTTTGGCTGACCTTGCGCCCGTATCGAACAAATGGGATCCGGTCCCATTCACCACGCGCCGTCGGTTGGTCCAGCAAGCACTGGGGCGACTGGAAGAGCAGATCGCGTATTTGACCGAATGGCGTGAGCACTTATCGCCGATCAAGCTTCAGCCTGCAGCGGTTCCGGTACCAACCAAGAAGGCAGCCATGAATTACATCAAAAACACCATGCACAAACGGTGGGCAAGCTAGTTGGACTATCGCATGTCACTGACGTAGCTCCAGTCCTCCGCCATCACACGCCGATCTTCTTCCATCCGACGCTGGGCGGGGCCGTAAAAAGCCGCATAGGCGGAATCGTTCACATCGGACTCTATCTTGCGGCCTTCATCGAGGAAAAAATTGTGCTCAACCCGATGCGATGATGCGCCCAGGTGCAGGCCTGCCTCACAAGGTGCAGCAGGAGTTGCTGCGACACGCCAATGTCCAGACGATGAACGTCTATACCCAGGCGGTCTCGGACCAGAAGCGTGCGGCAAACAGCAAGATGGTCGAAATGGTGTTGCCCCGCGCGATAACCGCGGAGTCGCAGGAAACGGCGGTTCAGCGGGCATCCGGAACGAACGAGAGCGAACGGGAGACACATGCAACGCCGTTGCACTTCCCGCGATTGGCTTCAAGTGATTGATAGGTAGAAAGTTGAGGTTGGTTGCGGGGGCTGGATTTGAACCAGCGACCTTTGGGTTATGAGCCCAACGAGCTACCAGACTGCTCCACCCCGCAGTTTCATCATAGCAATGTCGTTGGGGGCGGTCAAACTTTGCGCCAGGGTTTGCTTAATTGTTGGGGGAGCACGTAGAGTCTTTTCGTAGACCCTTTCTCTTCTCGCGATGAGCTTGCGCACATTGAATGATGTATTCCTGGCTGTCGTTGAGCGACGGCATCCGCGAGTCATGTTGCAGCGATTGGGAGACGAGTGGAGTCCGATTTCTTCGGACGCTATTCAGCGGCGCGTGGGCGCTGTGTCTGCGGGCCTGCGGAGCTGGGGCATCGGGCCTGGTGACCGGGTTGCGATTGTCAGCGAGAACCGGCCGGAGTGGATGATTGCAGACTTCGCTTCCCTGCTGATCGGGGCGGTTACTGTTCCGATTTATGCGACGCTCACGGCTGAACAGACGGCTTACATCCTGAATGACTCCGGGGCACGCGTTGTTTTTGTATCCAGCGAAGAGCAGTTGCAGAAAGTCGTCTCGATTCGCGGACGGACGGCGCTCGAAAAGATTGTTGTGATGGACGCCATCGCCATCGAGAGCGCTCACGCGGTGCGCATGGACTTGATGGAAGCATCCGGTCCTCTGGCGCCCGCCGACCTTGAAGTTGCCGCACGCGCGATCTCGCCTGAGGATCTGGCTACCATTATTTATACGTCGGGAACGACCGGGACGCCGAAGGGCGTGATGCTCACGCATGGAAACATGGCGTCGAATCTCAACTGTTCGCTGGCGGAATTTCCGGTGCAACCTGGCGACGTCAGCATTTCATTTCTTCCGCTGTCGCATGTAACGGCGCGGCACGTCGACCTTGCCCTGCTCTATCGTGGAGTGACGCTGGCGCATCTTGCCCAGGTAATCGACCTGCCTCGCACTTTGCTGGAAGTGAAGCCTACATTTTTTGTCGCGGTGCCTCGGGTCTACGAAAAAATATACTTTCAGACTCAGCAGAAGGCTGGGGGTTTCCCTGCTTCAACGTTTTACAACTGGGCTTTGTCGGTCGGGAAGGAAAACCGGGATGAAGTATTGGCTGGCCGGAAGCCGACATCGCAATCGTGGAAGCTGGCGGACAGGCTGGTGTTTTCGAAGGTGCGAGCGGGTCTCGGCGGGCAGATTGCCACTTTCATCTCCGGCGGAGCACCCCTGGGACGTGAACTCGCGGAGTGGTACGCCTCGATCGGAATCCGCATTCATGAGGGTTACGGGCTGACGGAGACGTCTCCGGTGATTTCCGTGAATACGCCGCAGGCACACAAGCTGGGAACGGTCGGAAAGCCTTTGCCGAACGTGGATGTACGCATTGCGGACGACGGCGAGGTGCTGGTGCGCGGGCCCTCCGTGTTCAAACAGTATTGGAACAAGCCGAAGGAGACTCAGGAAGCGTTTGTGGACGGCTGGTTCAAGACCGGCGACATTGGACATCTGGATGCAGACGGATTTCTTTCCATCACCGATCGTAAAAAAGATCTGATCAAGACGTCGGGTGGAAAGTTCGTTGCACCTCAGCCGATCGAGAATTCGCTCAAGCACAATGCTCTGGTCGCGGAGGCGGTGGTGGTGGGCGAGAAGCGCAAGTTCCCTGCTGTGCTGATTGCGCCGAATTTTCCTGTGCTGGAGGCATGGGCCCGCAGTCATGAAGTGGCTTTTTCATCGCGTCAGGAACTGGTGGGCCTTCCTGTGGTACGCGTTCTTTACGAAGGCATTGTGGAAGAGTTTAACGGGAACCTGGCGCGGTTCGAAAAGTTGAAGAGAGTTCTTTTGGTGGCGGACGAATTTTCCGCCGAGAATGGGACGCTGACGGCCAGCATGAAGCTGCGGCGGCGTGTGGTGGAGGAGCGCTATCAGAAGCAGATTGACGAGATGTATGAACAGGCGGAAGCGGCGGGACCGGTTGGCTGATTCGTCTGTGAAGAACGCCCCGCCCTGTCTCCCCAAAGAACGGAGAGACGCGGACGGGGCACCCGGCGTTTCTGAATTGAGTTGAGAAAGATCTTAGATTCCTAAGCGGGTGGGAGTTGTGATATCCCACCTTTGCGCAAAGGGCGCGCAAAGATGGGGCACCCTCGGTCCTTTTTTTAGCGAATGAAATACAGGGGTTGGTTGCCAATGAATAGGGTTCGAGGTTGCGGCGTTGGAGTCGTATTTTTGTTGGTTGCTGTAATGGGTGCTGCCCAGCAGCCTGCGGGCAAGGCATTGGACAAGCTCGCTTCCGACAATCCGGACATTTTGCGGCAGATGAATAGTGCGCTGGAGGAATTGGCGGCCAAGGTTTCGCCTGCGGTGGTGCAGATTCAAACTTCTGGATACGGGCCGTTGAACGATGATGATCGCGGGAAGACGGCGCTGATTGTCCGGCAGCATGCGGTGGGTTCGGGCGTCATCGTGGACTCGAACGGTTACATCATGACCAATGCGCATGTGGTGGAAGGAGCGCAGCGGATTCGGGTGGCGCTGCCGATGTCACCTGCGGATTCGGCTGCGGCGTCGACCAACCTTCCGGCGGGGCGGCGGCAGTTGTTCGATGCCAAGGTTATCGGAGTTCACAAGGAGAGCGACCTCGCTTTATTGAAAATCGAGCAGACTAATCTGCCGACGCTCTCCCTCGAAGCGCCACAGAACATACGCGTGGGACAAATGGTTTTGGCTGTGGGCAGTCCTGAAGGGTTGCAGAGTTCGGTGACGATGGGCGTGATCAGCGCGGTGGCGCGCCAGGCTGATCCAACAAAAGCGCTGAATTATGTGCAGACTGATGCGCCGATCAATCCGGGTAACAGCGGCGGGCCGCTGGTGGATATGAACGGCTACGTGGTGGGCATCAACACTTTCATTCTGAGCCAGAGTGGCGGCAGCGAAGGGTTGGGCTTTGCGATTCCGGCGCGGGTGGTGCGGTTCGTCTATCAGAGTTTGCGAAAGTATGGGCACGTGCACCATGTGGAGATCGGCGCCGGGGCGCAGGAGATTTCGCCAACGCTCGCGGAGGGTCTGGGACTGCCGCAGTCCTGGGGCGTGATCGTGGACGATGTGACGCCGGGCGGTCCTGCCGAATCCGCCGGCCTGAAGGTGCAGGACATTATTCTTATGGCCGATGACCGGCCGATTGAAACTATGGCGGCTCTGACCGCTGCGACGTATCTTCACGACTCCAGCCGTCCGGTGAAGCTCGATATTTTGCGTGGTACGGACACAAAGAAAGAAAAGAAGACTCTCTACGTCGCTGCCGTGGAGAAGCACGATCAGATGGATTTGCTGATGGACGCGACCGATCCGGAAAAAAGCCTGGTGCCGCAACTGGGAGTGCTGGCGGTGGATATCACCGATCAGCTTCGGTCCGCGTTCGGGGCGACACGGATGCCGGGAGGCGTTGTCGTTGTCGGGCGCGCCGCTAACCTTATTGTGTCGGAGAGCGGATTGCAGACTGGGGACATCATTCACTCGCTCAATGGCAAAGTGATTGATTCTGTGGAAGGCTTGCGTGCGGCGGTGCGGGGGCTTAAACCTGGGGCTGCGGTAGTTTTGCAGATTGAGCGGGATGGTGGGTTGCAGTATTTGGCGTTTGAGATGGAGTAGGGGGGTTCGCTTGCATTCATGGGTTAACTTACAGTTCTTACCGGCAAGCTACCTCATTCCTAGATGCTGACAGTCCGGCGCTTTCCGCTCAAAAGAAGCCGTGCGACACGCCCGAAGGAATCGTTACAACCCCCCGCCTAGGCCACCGCTTGACTAATCCAAGTATACTTCTTCCGCCTTGGGGTGGTTCCGGTTTACCTCTTTTCATCTGGCGCCTTGTTTCCTTAAACGCCTCAATGTGACTGGTGAACCGTCTCCCGCCCTGTCTCTCCAAAGAACGGAGAGACGAGGACGGGGCACCCGTTGTTGGTGTTTCTCCTCCCGTTCCTCACCTTAATTTATTACCAGCAGGGCTGGAGCTCATGCGCTACGCGTTACCGGCACCGTCAGCTGCTGCTTGTGACGGGCTCTACTGGGACTAGAGCTCTATTGCCTGAGATGGGAGGGTGAGACGTCAGCTGTTCCGCTCTCAGTGGGGGTGCGCTGTTTCTCTGATAACGTCTGTATGTGACCTAGGAGGCGTCCCCCGCCTAGGCCACCGCTTGACTAATCCAAGTATACTTCTTCCGCCTTGGGGTGTGTTCCGGTTCTACCTCGATTTTCATCTGCGCGCCTTGTTTCCTTAAACGCCTCGATGTGACTGGTGAACCGTCTCCCGCCCTGTCTCTCCAAAGAACGGAGAGAGCGGGGCACCCGTTGTTGGTGTTTCTCCTCCCGTTCCTCACCTTAATTTATTACCAGCAGGGCTGGAGCTCATGCGCTACGCGTTACCGGCACCGTCACGCCTTGCTGCTCTCTTTTACGGGCTGTCCATTGGGACTCGATTTCTACTGTGCCCTCAATCCCGGAAAGGTGATGACGGAAGCTGCTCCACTCCCAGTCTTCCGGGTTCTCGCACAAGCCACGTTTTACCGGGTTGCGATGGATGTATCGCAGCTTTTCGATGTGCTTGTGCTCGCTCCATACGTTGAAGTCGTAATATCTCTTTCGGGGGGGGGAGGGGGGGAAAGGAGGAGGGAAGGGGGAGAAGGGGGGGAGGCCGAGGCTGGAGCAGCGGGGTGAAGAGAGGGCGCGGCCGGGCCCCGGGCCGCTCGCTGCTGTCCGGGCGGCGGTATTTTGTTTGTTGGGGGCCTGCCAGAAAGTGCCTGCTGGGGCGTGGGAGATGAGTTGATGGGCGGTGATTTGCTTCAGCATTTGCAGTGCTGTAGATAGTTTGCAGTGCTCCGGTTCGCTAAGTAACAGATGGACGTGCTCGGGCATGACGACGTATCCCGTCACGAAAACGTACCAACGGCGGACCTGTTCCAGAGTTTGTTCGAAGAAGCGGCGGGAGTCCGGAGAAGTTAAGAGTGGGGCGCGGTGGTAGCAACTGAAGGTTATGAAGTGGAGGCATTGGGCTTCCTGGAATCTTTTGAGTCCGTCCGGCATGGGGTGAGGGTACGACGGAAGACCCACATGGGGATGTGACGGATGAACATTTATTCGCCCGCCCTGTCTCTCCACAAAACGGAGAGAGAGGACGGGGCACCCTCGGTTACACCGTTCATTACGTCTTAAAGTGTTAAGGGGAATTGATGTGTGGGGAATTGTGTGGAGTGGTAGTGGTGGGTGGGGGGGGGCGAGAGTTTGCGGCTTTATCCGGAGGGCGGGTGTAAGACGACGCGGTTTGAAGAGTATCGCGAAGGGTGGGATTTTTTTCGTGGGGACGGCGGGGCGGATGCGGTGGTGGAGAAGGAGCTTCCTGCGGAAGACGCGGAGGCGGGGTCGGGGGTGGGATGGCGTCCGGTGTGGAATCCTCAGCTTTTCAGGAGGCGGTAGGTTTGAGAGACTTCTCGATATAGGACTTAAAGACTTGCCGAGCTTTGCTCGGCTAGGAGAACCGGGGCAGTTGTCGCCACGTGGTTCGGGATGGGTACTCTGCGCCAAGTCAAAAGACCCGCCCAAGCGGAGCTTGGACGGGGCACCCTCCGGGTTCACTTAACTATTCAGAAAAACATTTAGCGGAAGTTGCTGATCAGGATTACGTCGCTGGTTATGTTGCCTCGGATGAGGAGGAGCTGTTTGCCGTCGCGTGAGAGGGCAAAGCTAGGGATCAGGTCGGAGGCGAGAGCGCCGCAGTGTAGTCAGACAGGTCGTTCATTGAGGTAGACATTCAAAATTAGTCACTGCCGGCAACTGAGTCGGTGCAGCGCCTGGTACAGGGCGCGTCTTCGCCGCGCCGAGGTCACGCCCGCCTGAGGATCAAATTGGCCGCCCGGCCCAAGGACGCCGCCCTCGAACTCCTCGTCGTGGCGTCATCCTTGCGATGATGCTGATTTTGTCTTTGCGGTAGGAAACTGCGGTCCGAGACACGCGCGCGGGAGGAGTGCGTGACGCTTGGAGCAAAGACCAGGGATGAGTAGGCCCGGCGAAGTCTTACCGATAGTCCTGCAGTTCGATGCCCGTGCGCATTTGGGCTCTGAACAGCAGCTGAATGAGCCCAAGGCGGTTCGCGGCGTTGATAGTCGCGTTTCGCAGCCACAGCCCGTAAGCACTCCTGGGGACGAAGCTCGCAGCGAAATCGCGCGCCCCCTTCTGCTTGCGCTCCACATAGGGCCGCAGGCGCTGTTCATAGATTTCGAATGCGGACGCGTGGCCTCCGTGCGCGACATCCAATTCCCCAGCGAGCGTGTAGGCTTCGGCCATCGCCATCGCTGACCCTTCGCCGGCGAGCAGGCTCGGACACGCGCACGCATCGCCGATCAGGGCGACGCGGCCCTTGGTCCAACTCGGCATGACGATCTGACTGACCCGGTCGAAATAGAGATCGGTGCTTGCTTGAAGCGCGTGGAGCATCTCGTCGGTTTCCCAGCCGCCACCAGCGTAGAAGCGGGTCAGGACCTCTTTCTGACGCGAGGCATCGTGGACGGGAGCTGCGTGGGAATCGGATTCGGCGAACACCAGCATGAAGACCGTCGTGTCCTTGTCGACAGTGATTCGCCAAATCTGTCGGCCAGGTTCGCCGTAAGTCACGTATGCGTCCGGATCACGGAACCGGTAGCCGTGGGCGGTGAACGCAGCAACGTAGTATCCGAGAAAGTGTTCGAATCGCGTTTCTTCACCAAAGCAAAGTCGTCGCACGGCGGAGTGGAGGCCGTCGGCACCGATGACCAGATCGAACGTCTGAGCCTCACCTTCGCGAAGCGTCACCTCCACGCCGCGCGGGCCGTCTTCGAGGCTGGTCACGCTGTTCCCGAACCGCACGTCGACTCGGTCCTTGACCGCTTCGTAGAGCGCAGAAGCCAGCGCCGAACGCGGAAGGCTCATGCCCCGGCCCTTGATGAGCTTTTGCACCGCGCCCTGGTTGAAGCCGCTGATCCGCCGGCCCACGCGATTGACGATCCGGAATTCCTGAATCTTGAGGTCATGCCGGCGGAGTTCGTCCAGCACGCCCATCTTTTCGGCCACGTCGTAGCCGAGACCCCAAAAGTCGATGACGTAGCCGCCGGTGCGCGGTTCGGGCGCCTGTTCCACCAGGGTCACCGCATATCCGTATCGATCGAGCCACCAAGCCAGACAAGAGCCTGCCACCCCAGCTCCTGACACCAGAACGCTCCCAGGCATCCGACATTCTCCTATGGACCGCTTCTCCGATCGGGGATTCAACCCGGCGATTGAGAAACGAGAGCAGGTACACCAGTGTAACAATCCCCATGTAGCGGCAGCACACGGCGATGCTGGGCGAGGAACGCCCGCACCGCCTGCGTCTTGTGGGCCGAGAAATTGTCGAGAATGATGTGGATCTCGCGCCGCGGCGCCTGCGACGCGACAACGTCCGTGAGGAACGTCAGAAAGCTGGCGCTCGTGTGCCGCGCGGCGGTCTGCCTGATCACCTCGCCGGTCCTAGGTGTTCAGCGCGGCGTAGAGCGAGAGGGTGCCGTGCCGCTTGTATTCGAAGCCGTGGCGCTCCGCTCGGCCGGACGACAGCGGGAGGCGCGGGTCGACGCGGTCGAGCGCCTGAATCGCCGTCTTTTCGTCGAGACAGAACACCGCGGCGTGCTGCGGCGGCAGGTACAATGCGCGCATGATCGCGGCCAATGCCTCGCGTTCCTCGGGCGTCAACTCAATCGTCACCGTCGAGTGTGGCGTGCGCCACACTATCATTTACAAGTGTCTGGTACACGCCACTAGTCATCACGCAAGAGGTATTTGCGCCGGCGAGGGTTCGGCCCGGACCTCGAGCCAGGCCAGGAACAGCTTGTGGCCGACCGACAAGACGACAGCGCCCACGAACAGGCCGATGAGGCCGAGCGCTACGAACCCGCCGATCGCGCCCAGAAAGACAACTGCAATCGGCACGGCCGCCCCGCGTCCCAGGAGGATCGGCTTGAGTACGTTGTCCATCACGCCAACAAACAGGCACCACACGAGGAAGATGACAGCCTTGGTGGTGCTCGCGGTGACAAAAATATAAATTATGGCGGGGATCAGGATTACGCCTCCTACCTGGAGTATGGCGCCGATCAGGAAAATCAGGGACCAGACGCCGGCCCCGGGTATGCCCACAAACAAGAAGCCGACGGCCGCGAAGACGGATTGGATGAGGGCCACTCCCAGAATGCCGAAGGTGACGCTTCGTACTGTCGATCCGACTAACTGCTCATACTCGGGGCCTTTTTCACCGAAGATCCGAATACACAGAGCGCGGGTGATTTTGGCGATTGCTGGTGACTTCGCCAGCAGGGCTCCCGAGACGAGGATGGCGATGAAGAATTGCAGCACCGTAAAGCCGGCTCCGGCGGAGGCAGAGAGTATTTCAGGGACAGCGCCTTTGATTTCCGGAGCGAAGCGGGTGAGTAATTGTGTCAAGTCCGTGGATGCGGTGGTCCACATACGGCTGAGCGGGACGCCGATCAGTGGCCAGGTTTGAATGACTGCCGGCGGAGGCGGGACCGAGAGAGTTCCATTGTGGATGCGTGCAATCAGGCCCTGTCCGCCCTCGACCACACCCCGCGCAAACAGGAAGATCGGAAAAATCAGAACAAGAAGCAGCAGCAGGGTCCAGATAACGGCAGCCCAGCCTCCCCGGCCTCCCAGCGAATTTTTTAGTTTCACAAACCGCAGGTAGGAGGCAATGGCGATGATCATGCCCCAGACGAGGATAGGAACGAAGGGCTTGAGGATGAGCAAGCAGCAGAACACCAGCAGTGCGGTCAGGCCGATGTTGATGGACGCGTCAAGGACTCTCGTCGAGTACGCTTTGTCGTGGATGATTTCTGAAACAGAAGCCATGGCTTCCTCCTGCTCTAAAGGTGATAAGCCGAATGCAATTCCCAGTCACGATCCGGGCGGGACGACAGGCACGAATCACGGGACCCTGGCAGCGGCATCATGGGCGGCGAGCGCGAAGCTAGCCGCGTGCACGACCAAAGCGATGAAGATGCCGGTTAACGCAAGGCTCATAAAGGATGATGATGGCGACGATGCGCGATCTCCGATTCACTGGACGCAGATCGCCGTAACCCACGGTGGTAGCGGTGACAAACGACCTGTAGAAACTCTCAAATGCAGTCCACCGGTCCTGCCTTCCGGCGATCTGTCCCAGGACCGCGATGCCCAACGCTAGACTCAGCCAAAGCGGACAGCTGAGCCAAAGACCGACCCCGAACTCGCGGAGAAACGTGACGGTCATTCCCGCGAGCAACACTGGTCACCTCGCATACGGCAATCCCACATCATTCCTCCCGCGCCCGGGGAGAGAAACTGGCAAAAGTGGCAGGCGGATACCACCAAGACGATTGAATACCCTGCCGGTTGTCCGTCGTGGTACATTTCTCCGTCTCGTACCGCAATCTCGAGAGCACGAAGCTTGAAGAAGATCTTCACGTGCGGCTCTGCGCAGAAGAGGAGAACGCTTATGGCAAAAACGTCACACGAGTCAGTGCTTTCTGGAATGGAGCGCCGCAGATTTTTGTCCACAGCAGTCTGGGCTTGTGCTCTGGGTACTCCGGTTGGCGCCTGGTCGATGCAGCTTGCGCCCGGCCTGAGCGGAGCCTTGACCAAAGAACAACGGGATAGCATGACTCCGGCGCAGGTTATCGATGAACTGAAGAAGGGGAATGAGCGATTCCGTACGGGAAAGATGGCTCCGCGAAATTACCTGAACGAGCAACGATCCACCGCGACGGGACAATATCCGGCGGTGACCGTACTGGGATGCATCGATTCCCGCGTACCCGCTGAAATCGTAATCGATGCAGGCATTGGGGACACATTCACCGGGCGGGTCGCGGGCAACGTCGTCAATGACGACATGCTGGGCAGCATGGAATTTGCTTGTGCGGTTTCGGGAGCCAAAGTAGTACTGGTTTTAGGACATACGGCATGCGGCGCGGTGAAGGGTGCGATCGACGACGTTGAGCTGGGCAACCTTACCGGACTGCTTGCCCGAATCAAGCCTGCCATTTCAGCGACGAAGTTCGATGGCGAGAAAAGCAGCAAAAATGCCGCCTACGTGGATGCTGTCGCACAGACCAATGTCGTACTGGGGATGGAGAGCATCCGACGGCGAAGCCCCATACTGGAAGATCTGGAAAAAAAGAAGGCGATCCAGATTGCGGGCGCGATGTACGATCTCGCCACCGGGATGCTGCTGTTTGTCGCCTGAGTAGTGCGATTCGTTTGGTTGCAATCTGCGTCCGGGCACAGGGCGTATCGCTGCAAACTGAGAAGGCCCCGACGGACAAGAACCAGTCGCGATCTCAAGGAATAGCACAGCTTAATGCCAATGCTAGTTCCTGGCAGCCGGAGCGGGTGGAGTAGCGGGTAGTTTTTCGACCCGCACTACGTTGCATTTCACTTGTTTGCCGGATTTATTTTTGAGCTTTCCCTCTTGCTCATCCAGTTCGTACCTCAGATTTGTGCCCACGACAAAATCCGTCGCTTTTATCTTGGTGTCGTGGTTTGTGCGGCAGATATACCTCATGCCGGATGCATCGAAGGAAAAATCAAACTGCTGGTTCTTGTTCTTCTTATCAGTCGTGCCCGCCGGCTGAACGTCTGTAAGAGTGGTGGTCCCTTTCTGCTTCTCGGCCATTGCGAACGGAACAATCAGAACCACCAACAGCACGGCACAATATCTGTAACACATAATGCTCCTCCACAGTTGTATTCGTACGACAGGCGAATGGGGAACGGGAGATGAAAAGCAAGAAGAACTCTCCGCCGATTTCCTTTATTACGCGAGTGGGAAGCGTGTGGCAGCTGTCAAAGGTGCCAGTCGGACTGCTTCCGGTCCGATTGCGGATCGTGCATCGTTCCAGTATCGTAAATCCTTTCCTGCGTGAGAATTGTTGCCATAGGCGGCGGAGACTGCCGAACTTTCCATGATGAATGATCCGGTTTTGATGGGGGAATGGCTGGCGGTGGCATGGTCTTCCAGCGTCCAAGCGGGCGAACTGAAGCCGCGTCGGGTGCTGGAGCGCGAAATTGTTTTATGGCGTGGCGCCACGGGAATTCACGCGTGGGAGGACCTTTGCATCCATCGCGGGACGCGGCTTTCTTTGGGGCAGATAAAGAATGACTGCGTGATTTGTCCTTATCATTATTGGGAGTATGACGCTGCCGGACAGTGTGTCAGCATTCCGGCGCAGGCGACGCTGGCTCCTCCGGTGAAGGCGCACGCGAATGTTTTTCAGGTCCGGGAGAAATATGGATTGATCTGGGTTTGCCTCGGCACACCGCGCGGCGAGGTTCCGGCATTCGCGGAAGGGGATGACGACAGTTTTCGAAAAGTTGTTTCGGGACCTTACCCGTTCCGGGCAAACGGGCCGCGAGTGATCGAAAACTTTCTCGACGTCGCGCACCTGCCTTTCGTGCACTCAGGATTGCTGGGCGATCCCGCGATGCCGGAGATCGATGACTATGAAGCGCAGATTACTCCGGACGGCGTGGTGGCTCGCGATATCAGAGTGTGGCAGCCGAATCCGGATGGCACGGGACGTCCCGCGCAAGTTTCTTATACGTATTCTGTAACCGGACTGCTGACTGCCTGTTTCACCAAGGCACAAGGCACGCAGGCGTTTTCCATGTTGTGCACGGTGACTCCGGTGGCAGAGTGCGAGAGCCTGTCGTGGGCGGTGATGGCGCTGAACTATGCGCATGAAGTGCCGGACGAAGAGTTGAGCAAGTTTCAGGATCTTGTCACCGGGCAGGACATACCGATTGTGGAGTCGCAGCGTCCTGAACTGCTGCCGCTTGATTTGCAGGCGGAGTTGCATGTCCGGTCCGACCGCATGGCGATTGCCTACCGGCGATGGCTGAAGGAGCGGGGCTTGCGTTACGGCACCGCGTAATTCGCGACTCTCGGAGGACCACAGGATTGCCCTCGACGGTACAGATGGAGTCGCATCCTGCGGCGAAATGGTTTGTCGCAGGAGATCTCGAGGGCTCGTTTGGACTCTTCTTCAGCGGATTTCCCGATCTGCTCTTGATTGCGGGGCTGGCTCCGCTGTGCGGATTTTCGCCGGAACTGGTTGCGACTCGCATTCTGCCGGGCGTTGCGATTTCAATTTTCGCGGGCAACGTGTTTTACGCGTGGCAGGCGCGCAAACTGGCGGAGCGCACCGGCCGCCGCGATGTCACCGCCATTCCATTTGGCGTGAATACGCCGACTATCTTTGCGTACATCGCGCTCATCATGTTGCCGGTATACCAGCGGACGCACGATCCTTGGCTGACCTGGCAGGTGGGAATCTTTGCCAGCTTTGTGAGCGGACTGGTGCAGAGTGCGGGCGCGTTTTGCACCGACTGGATGCGACGGTATGTGCCGCGGGCGGCGCTGCTGTGTCCGCTGGCGGGAATTGCGATGGCGTTTCTTTGTCTGGGATTTATCTTTGGCGTGTTTCAGTCGCCGGAGGTGGCGCTGCTGCCGGCGGTGATGATCATGACGGTCTATGCTTCGCGCCTGCGACTTCCCGGCAAGATCCCGGTCGGGCTGGTGGCGATGGCTGTGGGCGCGATTGCCGTGGCTTCGTTGAAGGCGCTCCATCTTTATTCACAGCCCGCCGGGCCGGCGCTTATGCCGTTGGGAGTTCATCTGCCGCATGGGGTGAACCTGTTTGAATTTTTGCGGCAAGGGGAAGGCTGGAAATATCTTTCCATCATTCTTCCCATGAGCGTGCTGGACACCCTGGTGTCCCTGCAAATTCTGGAGAGCGTAAAACTGGCTGGGGATGATTATCCGACGCGGCCTTCCCTGCTGGTGAATGGCGTGGCCACGCTGGTTGCGGCGCTGTTCGGAAGCCCGTTTCCTACCACACTTTATTTTGGACACATGGTGCACAAATCCAATGGCGCGCGCGCGGGATATTCGATCCTGAGCGGCGCGGTGGTGATGGTGGTGTGCGTGACCGGACTCGTCCCGGTGGTGCTGCATTGGGTGCCGCTGGCTGTGGTGGCGATGGTGATTGTGTGGTTCGGACTGGTCATGGTGGGACAGGCTTTTCAGGAAGTATCGAAAGAACATTGCATCGCGGTGGCGCTAGGGCTGGTGCCGATGCTGGCAGCCTGGGCGTTGCAACTGGTGGATCTTAGCGCCCGCAAGAGCGGATCGAGTCTATTCGACATCGCGCCGAAATTCGGGGACGAGCTGGCGATTTACGGCATGATCGCGCTAAGCCAGGGTTCGTTGCTGGTGTCGATGCTGTGGGCGGCGGCGCTGGCGTGGATTTTTGATCGTCGATTTCTGCACGCGGCGCTGTGGTTGATGGTGGGGTCGGCGCTCTCATGTTTTGGCGTGATTCATGCTTACTCGCTTACGGCGCAGGGCGTGGAGAACAGGCTTGGGTTCTGGGTGGCGCCGGCGTTCACGATCAGTTATGCGGCGGGGGCTTTGTTTCTGGTGGGCTGTCATTATTATGCGGCGCGGGCGGGGGCGTTTGCGGGGGCGGAATAGTCGAGTGTCATCCTGAGCGGAGCAGTCGAAGGACCCCTATAGCAGCTCGCGGCTCCGAGTTCTGGAGGTTCTCGAGGGGAAGCCCAAGAATGAAAAATGTCGTTGCCGGGGTAGGGGTCCTTCGACTGCTCAGGATGACAGGTTACGGGATGATAGGTTCACGGAGCGATTTTTTTCAGCAGCCTTCAACTTTGAACCGAATCTCCGCGACCACACTTGCCCACAACCACAGAGGTTTACAATAAAACTATGGCTGATCCATTGATTATTGCTGGGCGGGAGTTTCGGTCACGGCTGATTGTGGGGACCGGGAAGTACAAGTCGTTTCAGGAAACGGCGCGCGCGCTTGAAGCCAGTGGCGCGGACATGGTGACGGTGGCGGTGCGGCGGGTGAATCTGGACCGCAGCAAGGAATCGCTGCTGGACTATCTGGATCCGAAGAAATATTTTTTGCTGCCGAATACTGCCGGTTGCTATACCGCGGACGAGGCGATCCGCGCGGCGCGACTGGGGCGCGAAGTTGGGCTGTCGGACTGGGTGAAGCTGGAAGTGATTGGCGATCAGGCGACGCTCTATCCCGATGTACAGGCCACGCTCGAAGCGACTCGGGTGCTGGTCAAAGAAGGATTCACGGTTCTCCCCTACACTTCGGATGACATCGTATTTGCCAAACGGCTGCTTGATGCCGGGGCGGCGACCATTATGCCTCTGGGTGCGCCGATTGGGAGTGGACTGGGAATTCAGAATGCCGCCAACATTCGCATCCTGCGAGAAATGATTACCGGCGTGCCTTTGATTCTGGATGCTGGCGTCGGTACGGCTTCCGATGCTGCGCTGGCGATGGAACTGGGAGCCGATGCGGTGTTAATGAATACAGGCATTGCCAATGCACAGGATCCGGTGCTGATGGCGGAGGCGATGAAGCACGCTGTGCTGGCGGGACGCGAAGCTTATCTGGCGGGACGAATGCCTCGAAAGCTTTACGCGACTGCGAGCTCTCCGCTCGAAGGTGTGGTGCGATGAGGTTTCGATCCCGGGAGCTGCCGAAGGGTGGGAAGATGCTTTCGGGCTGCTCTACCATGAACCACGAAGGACACGAATGAATGCCTGAGATCAGGGCCTTCGTGGTACTCGTCTCGTTAGTGGTTAATGGTTTTGCGGACGTTAGGGAGCCTGCCAAGGTTTATTCCTTGACCTGAGCTGACGATTTTCAGGTTTCTGCCTTCACAATCCAGTAGAGTCTCCTGAGAGTGTCCGCGCGCAATCTGCGCGAATCATCAGGAGGTTCTAATGTTTTACATTCGACTTGTCATCGCCATGTTCGTGGCAGTGGCCTTGCTGCCGGGAACTTCACAAGCACAATCCTCTTCCCATGACTCCGGCCAGTACGTCATCTTGAGTGCGCAATACGGGACCTCGCCTCATCACGTGGATGTCACGAACAGACTGAAGGAACTTGCTCGCCAGGACCGCACTTTTCGCATGGGCAACAAATCGTTTGGCGTGGATCCCGATCCAGGGCATGACAAGATGCTTCGCATCTTTGCCCGAGGACAGGATGGGCAGGAACGCATGTTTGAGTATCGCGAAGGCAGCACGGTGGATGGCTCACAGTTCCGCAGCTGGGGCGGCGGCGACTGGGGCAACGGCGGCTGGAGCGGCAACTGGGAAGGCGGCGGCCATGGCGGCGGCAACAATGGAGACTCCGGCCAATACGTGATCCTGAGCGCGCAATATGGTGATTCGCGCCGGCATGTGGATGTCACCGACCGTTTGAAGGAACTTGCCCGCCAGGACCGCAACTTCCGGATGGGCAACAGTTCGTTTGGCGTCGATCCCGATCCGGGGCAGGACAAGACTCTCCGCATCTATGCCCGGGGGCCGGATGGGCAGGAGCGCATGTTTGAGTATCGCGAAGGCAGCACGGTCGACGGGTCACAGTTCAGCAGTTGGGGCGGCGGCAACTGGGGTAATGGCGGATGGAGCGGCAACTGGGAAGGTGGCGGCTACGGCAGAGGCAACGGGCCTCAGCCCGAGATGACCGCAGCCATTCAACATTTGCGCGAAGCCCAGAGAAGCCTGCAATTAGCCACGCACAACAAAGGCGGCCACAGAGAGGCAGCGATCAGGATGATTGATCAGGCCATCGGGGAAGTCGAACAGGGCATTCAGTACGACAATACGCATTGATTGGAACAGGGACTCAAGGTCGGGAAGATTTGCAAAACCCACACTTCGCAAAACCGGCGATGTGGGACAGCCTCACCCGGCTACCGGTGTATCGTTTCGACCGAGTGTTGAGGTCATCGATATCAGTGAAAGTGAATAATAGAGCGCAAGGGAGGTTGAGGGTTTCCATATAGCCTCAGTCTCAAGTTAAGGATTGGTTGTTCAATGGCGTAGAACGATACGACTGCGGCCATAAACGCAAATAGAAGGTTTTGAGGAAAGGTCGTAACCCATGAATGTATTCCCGGATCACAGAATGGCATCTGCCAAATGTACAAACCGTAGCTGAGCGTTCCGACCCAGACCACAATCGGCGTATTCAGAATCCGTGGACGCGTGAGCACCGCATTCTGAATGCACAAGCCAACACTGATGTTAAAGATGGATGGAAACAAGTGGAGTATGTTTGGCGTAACAAGCCAATTCAGCCCGGGGACGGACAGGGTGAACGCCCAAATAAGCGGGAAATACTTCCCGGTAAAAAATGATTGGTACTTCGCCAATTCAGGCTGGAACAAGGCTAACAAGCATCCAGTCGCAAGTGAATCTGACACAGCCGGGAAATAGTAAAGTTGCCCCAGCGAGTGTCCAGAAAAATAGAGGGCTATCCTGAACAGTGGCGCAACAATCACGGCGCCAATCGCCAGCTGTTTGGCTTTAACAAAACCGGCGACCATTACGAATGGCCAGAGCAGATAGAACTGTTCTTCCACCGACAGCGACCACAAATGATTCAGTACCCACGGGACACGTAGCGAGTATGAGGACAAATAAACTGATGCGATCGCCAGTTCCTTATGGGTTAGCGACCGATGGTAAAGTACGGCCACCACGATCAAGTATGCATAAGCGATTGGCAGAATCCGGAACGCGCGCCGAATAAAGAATTGCCTGATGTTAATGGCACCGTTTTTTTTCTGCTCTCTTATTAACAGCGTCGTAATTAAATAGCCGGAGATTGAGAAGAACAGAAGCACTCCGTAGTGAGCGTAATAGTCAAACAGTTGGTTGTACTGGATTGGTGAGCCGTGGCTGTAGGTGAAATGGGCAATCAGGACAAAGATAACGGAAAGACAGCGAAGGCCGTCCAGTGACGGAATCCGTGCGTTCATGGGAAATTCCTCCCAAGGTCGACGGGGGAGCAGGGCCGAAAAGGATCGGGGCCGACGGGGGATCAGGGCCGAAAGGGATCGGGGCCGACGGGGGATCAGGGCCGAAAAGGATCAGGGCCGATAGAGTAAAGAGGCCGACAAAGAGTTGAAGCTTAGGTTGAGAAAAGCCTACTACTGTCCTGGTATTCCTACTCCCGGGATTGTTTCTTGTCAAGTAAGGTACTTGAAAAGAGCAGGTCACCCGGATCTACGATTCGTAAATGATGTAACTCGAAAGCTTAGTTGAGTGGGATCTCCAAGTTGCGGAGATAATTGACTCGTGCTGCAACCTTGCGCGCTTAGGATGAGCTAGGCGGCCCATTGTGCTGCACAACCTGCCTCTCGGACGACGCGCGCTGGTAGTTGTTGTAAACGGCGCGCTCACCCGATCTTCGGTGTAGTTCCAATGTCCTATAAGCGAGGGTACCGCTAGGCCAATCCGCCTTCGCGGGCAAGTTTCAGCGCTTCGATGGCGGCGCCTCGGGCGCCGGCGGTGTCCCCATTTGGCATCACGTAGATCGGAATGCCTGCTTGCTCTTCGCGCTGCGTGGGCATGGCGGCGCGGATTTCGGCGATGAACCAATCCTGAAAATGCTTTTCGGTTTCGAGGGCGCCTCCGCCGACGATGAAGGCGTCGGGGTCGAACGTGTTTACCATCTCGTCGAAGAAAAGGCCGAGGGCGTGGGCCTGCACGCGGAAAACTTCTTTGCTGAGTGCGTCGCCCTTTTCTGCGAGGCCGCGGACGAGTTTGGCTGCCTGGTGGATATCTACTCTCGACAGTTCGTGATCGGGATATCTCGGCAAAAAATACGGGAGAATATTTTTTTCGATGGCGGTGAGAGAGCAGAGCGACTCAAGATCGCCGGTGCGTCCGCAGTTACATTGCGGATGGATGCCTTCGGTTCCTGCGATGCTTTTATACGGGATCAGGACGTGGCCGAGCTCTCCGCCGAATCCGTTTTTCCCCTTCACTACATTGCCGTCCAGGATTACGCCGCCACCGTTGCCGGTGCCGATCACGCTTGAGATTGAAGTCTCGCGGCTCTTGGAGCCGAAGATGGCGTAGTGTCCCCAGAGCGCGGCGGCATTGGCGTCGTTTAGGTAAGAGACGGGCTTGCCGAGCTTGCGCGCCAGGCCTTCGCGGATATCGAAGCCGGCCCAGTCGGGATGGACGAAGTTTGTGGACCCTCGAGCGCTCAGGAGGCCGGAAGCGCTGGCCGGGCCGGGAGTATCGAGGCCGACGGCGACCACGTCGTCAGGAGTGACACCGGCTTTTTCGGCGGCGAGTTTCAGTCCGGCGGCGATCTGCTGGAGGCAGATGTCAGGTCCCTGGCGGGCTAACGCGGGATGCTCGAACAGTCCCTCGATGAGGAACTTTTCCTGCTGGTCCAGCAGCGTGTAGTTGATGGCGGTTCCGCCCAGATCGACTCCGGCAACGACTTGCACAATTCTCTCCTCGGGTGCCGAGCCCCAGCTTAGCAGAAGTCTGTGGGGGGGCAATTGATGCTCAAACCTTCAACCACGAAGGACACGAAGGAAAACCTTGGGACTTGGGTGCGCGGAGTGGAAGAGGCTGGATACCGATTTAGAGGTGGGAGTGAGGGCGGGACGCACTCACGACTGCCGGCGGGACGCCAGCGCCATTTTGCGAATGGACAGAGGGCGCGGCGGAAATATTGTGTTCAAGTGCGGGAAGGTTTGTAGCGCCGCTGTCACGTTGACTGTCAGGGCGGGACGCCCACGACAGCCGCCTCGGACGGCGGCGCTACGGGACTTCACAACATTTTTACGCTTTCGACGTGGATGGAATCGCCTTTGACGGTTCCGGTGACGGCTACGTGATGGCCTTCATGTCCCTTGAGGACGTCGGCGTTGTCGACGGCCAGGACTTTGTTGTCGCCATCCGTGACGACGACGGCAGAGGCGCCGCCTTCAATGCATTTTTTGGTGCAGGCGGCCGCGCCGGCGTTGGCGCCCTTGGCTCCGCACTTGGAATCACTGACCCAGCCGTTGACGGTCTGGGATTTGCCCATGTCGTCGGCGGCGAATACGGCAATGGTCAGGAACAACACGGAAAGCGCGATACAGATAACCAGCAGTTTCTTCATGGCTGAAATTCCTCTATTTTGGCGGCCGGTGGCCGCGGATGGTAGCAACGCCCCGCTGCGAGCGTCTGATGCTACTTGGATTGACGTAGCGAGGTAGCAATTGGTTACTCCTCTATTTGGTCCAACGCAAATTGGGGGAAGTATACCACCGGGGTGTTTCGGCGCGTGGGTTCGTTTCTTTCGTCGTTTCAAGGCTTTTTTTGCAATTCTGAGCTCGGCTTGAGATTTCGCTGGATCGCGGCTGGTTGGGCGCCGGACAACCGAGGGCGGTTGTCCCCACGTGGTTTGTGCCGGGCTAAGGGCTGACGCCTGGTTTCTACTTTTGGGCGGCTTTGTTGTATGGCATCGGGATTGGCGGAGGGGCGGGGGCTACGATTACGAACTCGCCGGGGCGGGTGTAGTGGAGCTGTTCGCGGGCCTCTTTTTCGATGGTCCTGGGATCGGTTTGTAGTGCATCGATCTGTCCGGTGTAGTGGTCGTTTTCTTTTTGCAGGCCGTCGATTTCGTGCTGAAGGGTTTGATATTCGGCGCGCTTTTGGCGGTAGACGACCATGCCGTTGGCTCCGAACATTACGTGGAGGAAGAGCCAGACCGTGATTCCCGCGACTGCCAGGGTTGCCAGGCGACGGCTTGAGTTGTAGAGCCAGGTGGAGGCCGGACGCACAGCATCCTTTATTCGCAAACCTACCCTGTCGCCGAAGGCCTCGGCCTGGGGGGCGCGATCGACCAGCGCGCTGAGTCCGCGGCGGGCGTGGGGCATGACCCGGATTTTCTGTAGTCGCTCAATTCGAAGATCCATGGTTTGGCCGGCTGCGCTTAGTTTTCGAGACCCTCTCCGCAGCCTTCCAGTGAACTTGTCTTATGCCTTCTGCGTCAAGTGAAAGTTCTCATGCAAACTGCAAGAGGAACCAACTTCGGCAAACGGCGAGTCAACATTCTTGAGCTCCACGCTTACGAAGTGCCGGAGTGTATTTCGGTTTCCATGGACGACGGCGGCGTGGAGTATTTGAGGCGGATTGAGCAGTCTGCGAGGTGACTGTTATCTTCGTCCGTAGCCCTTCGCGTGGCGAAGGACTCCGCTTCCTCAGATGACCGGGGCAGATTCAACTCAGAAATATCAGAACTAAAGAGCAAATCGGCGGTTGAAACCCCCGACCCGCCTGGATGGGGCAACCGTGCGGGTTTTTCAGTGATTCATCAACCTGCGCTTTAACTTTTTACCCGGCTTGCAAGTCTTCGAGAAAGCTGTGCAGATCTGCTAACTAGCCGGCAGATTTGGGCATCCAATGGAACGGATGAGTTCCAGTTTAATTGCGAGAGCGCAGTACGCGTCGACGACGAGTTCTGCCGGGAGCAGCCGCAGCGGCAGAATACTACCGAAGGCGCTGCACTTGCCGCGTCTGCCAGACCTCGACGCTCTGCGCGGAATCATGCTGATCGGGATGACGCTGACGCATCTGCCAACGAGCGCGAGTCATTATTCTAATCAACTGCTGGGCTTTGTTTCATGGGCGGAAGGATTTGTGTTGTTGTCGGCGCTGCTGGCAGGGCGTGTCTATGGCGGCCTTTTGCGGCAGCGATCATTCAATGTGATGCGCAAGCACGTATGGCTTCGCGGCGCGAAAATTTACGGCTACCATGTTGGCCTGCTGGCTGTGGCATTTACGCTGGTGGCAGCCGTGGCGGTGCATACGCACAGACCGGCACTGCTGGGACTGCTGGATTTCTACCTTGCGCATCGACTGCCCGCTGTTCTCAGCTCGTTGTTTCTTTTGTATTGTCCGCCACTGCTCGATATTTTGCCCATGTACATTGTTTTTCTGTTCGCGACTCCAATGATTTTGGGCGCAGGGGAGCGCTGGGGCTGGAGGGTTGTGCTCGTCCCGTCGGCGCTGCTGTGGTTGGCGGCTCAACTGGGAGCACGCGAGATGGTCTATAACTTTCTGGTGGCGCACGCCGGTCTACGCATTCCGTTGCAGAATCTGGGTGCGTTCAATCTGGCGGCATGGCAACTGCTCTGGGTGGCCGGATTATGGGTGGGGGCGGGCCGGTCGACGCACCTGCTTAAGGTTTTCAGGTCGCGATGGACGATCGCTTGTGCCATCCCGACGGCAGTCATCTTTTTAGTGATGCGCTATCAGTTAATCCCTTATTTCGCGACTCATCCCGTCGACCAGGGTGGCGGCTGGATACTTTTCGACAAATGGCAACTCGGGATTTTGCGCCTGCTCAATTTTGCGGTGCTCGCTGTGTTGTACACCGCAGTGCGGCCTTATATCGTGCGCAGCCTCGACTGGACTCCGTTGGTGCTGCTGGGCCGGTCATCACTCGAGGTCTTCTGTACCTCGCTGCTTTTCAGTTTTGCGGCGCTCTCGCTGGTCGGCGACGGCGCGGGAGCGTCACCGGTTTACGATGCCGCGGTCGTAACCATTACGTTCCTCGGGATGTATGCGGTCGCTTACCTGCGGGCGCAACCGAAGGAGGGGCGTTCAAGCGCTGTGCCGATTGATGCTTCCAAACGCCGACTGCATCCCCGGCCGTTGTAACCGGAGTTTTCTTTCCCCAGCTTACCTGCGTGACCGACAGGCGATGGTATTCCGTGCAGGTTCATTGGCGGGATTTCAAATTGCCGCCAGGGCCTGATCAAGATCATCCACGATGTCATTTACGTTCTCGATGCCAACGGAGATGCGGACGAGGCCGTCCGTGATTCCAATTTCCTGTCTTCCCTTCACGCCCAGAGCGGCGTGAGTCATGGTCGCAGGATGAGAGATCAGCGTTTCGACTCCGCCAAGAGATTCCGCCAGGGAGCACACCCGCACCTTTTTCAGCATTTTTTTGGCGTTGGAGAGGGATCCCGTTTCGAAGGTGATCATGGATCCGAAGCCGGTCATTTGTTGCTGAGCCAAAGTGTGCTGCGGGTGTTCCGAAAGGCCCGGATAGAAGACCGTTTTGACTTTCTTGTGACCGGCGAGAAAATCGGCGACCACCCGGCCGCTGCGATCGTGCTGCTCCATGCGCACAGCCAAGGTCTTTACGCCACGCAGGACCAGCCAACACTCGAACGGAGAAAGAATGGCTCCGGCCGCTTTTTGAACAAAAGCCAGTTTGTCAGCCTGCTCTTTCGTGGTGCAAACCACAACGCCGCCCAGTCCGTCGCTGTGTCCATTCAGGAATTTCGTGGTGGAGTGAACCACCATGTCGGCGCCGAGCGCGATGGGTTGCTGGAAGTACGGCGACATGAACGTGTTGTCGACGACGAGTTCCACCTTCTTGCGGCGGCAGATACTGCTGATGGCCTCGATGTCGCTTAGGGACATCAGCGGATTTGTGGGCGTCTCGATATACACCATGCGCGTATTTTTGCGCAGTGCGCGAGCGACATTCTTCGGGTCCGAAGTATCGACATAGGTGAATTGCATGCCGAAATTCGTCAGTACCTGATTGAAGAGGCGGGGCACGCCTCCGTAGAGATCGTTGCCGCAAACCACATGATCTCCCGACTTGTACATGGTGCATATAGCATTGATCGCGGCCATACCACTGGCGAATACGCGAGAGGCGACACCACCTTCAAGGGTGGCGAGATTTTCCTCCAGGCGAGTGCGCGTGGGGTTGGAAACGCGAGCGTACTCGTATCCCTTGTTCTTGCCCAGTTCCTGTTGTACGTATGTGGACGTCGGATAAATGGGAACTGTAACCGAGCCGGTTTCAGGATCGGGCTCCTGTCCGGCGTGAATGGCGCGAGTGGCAAAACCTGGTTGCTTGTTTTTCATAGGCAGATCTCAGCTGTCAGTTTTCTTCAGCTTTGATATGACGGGTCCCTGCTGTTCACTGTTGATCAGACCTGGTTTCTGGTTTCTGGTTCTTAATTCTCGGTTCTCAGTTCTCAGTTCTCAGTTGCGTTTGCTGAGAGGTGACGGCTGAGAGCTGACAGCTGTTTTTTCAAATTCCTCCTTCGAAGATTTTTTTTGACAAGTATCGTTCGGCTGAATCGGGGATCATGGTGACTACGCGTTTGCCTTGTCCCAGCCAGCCTGCCACGCGGACCGCGGCTGCGACATTGGCCCCGCCGCTGGAGCCAGAGAGTACGCCCTGGCGGGCTGCCAACTCACGAACCATGGCAAAGGCATCGAGATCACTTACCATCAGGACTTCGTCGCATACCGAGCGGTCGAAGTTTCCCGGGATGAAGCTGGCGCCGATTCCTTCGACTTTGTGCGGGCCGGGTTTGCCGCCTCCGAGAATGGAGCCCTGCGTCTCCACGGCAAAGGCGAGCATAGTGGGGAGGCGCTCTTTCATGAAACGGGCGATGCCGGTGAACGTGCCGGCGGTTCCGGCACCGATGACGAGGGCATCGATCTGACCTTCCATCTGCTCGAAAATTTCAGGAGCGGTGGTTTGGTAGTGATAGTCGGGGTTCGCGGGATTATCGAACTGAGCCGTCATGAAGGCGCCGGGCGTTCCGGCCACGAATTCGTGGGCGCGGCGAATTGCGCCTTGCATACCCTCGGCGTCGGGAGTACGGGTGACCTGAGCGCCCAGCGCTCGCATCAGGGCAACTTTTTCTTCCGAAAAACGTTCGGGGACAAACAGTACAACTTTGTAACCGCGCTGCACTCCGATCAGGGCCAATCCGATACCGGTGTTGCCGGCGGTAGCTTCGACGATTGTGCCTCCAGGCCGGAGCCTTCCATCCGCTTCAGCGCGCAGAATGATGCCGCTGGCGGCGCGATCTTTCACGCTGCCGCCTGGATTCAGGTATTCCAGCTTCGCGTAAACATCCGCACCGCCAGCCGGAGCCAGGCGTTTTAACTGGAGGATGGGAGTGTCGCCGACAAGTTGGGAAATGTCGTCCGCGATTCGCAAGCGCCTGCCTTCGAATATTTTCGGGTGCACCCTACAGGGTACGGAACGGGGAGCGGAGCGTCAATAAAGCTTAAGTTCGGCAGCTCTGTCCTATTAGTGCGTTGGTGATTATTTTTCCTCTGAGAGACCCGCAAAATAGTGTCGGACACCGTTAGGCGTGAATTCGGAATCCTTAAGACCCATTTTGATTCTCTTGAGTAGTTCTGGGGACACGGTCTCTTTGGGCTTGGCTTTTCCGCAGTTTATCAGTGCTTCGATACTTTCAACCGTGCGAATTCGAGCGTATGCGTAACTCATAACAGATTGCCACTTAATGAAGGGGTGGTCTCCTTCAGCAAGTTGAACGAGTGTTTCAGAATGGCGGCGTTTGGTTGTGACGGGGACAGTGACCACTTCACCTTCTTCAGGAGAAGTAATTATGACTTGCAGATGAGGTTCTTCATCCTCATCGTCACTGGCGTAAAAGGTGTCTCCACAGGAAAGCATCTATCCGGCATTCGACAGAATTTCCTCAGTTCGGCCCATTGCATTGATCTCTTTGACTATCGCTCGGATGTCGTGAGCATCTTCCCCGCCTGCCTCCAGAATATCCCGAACAGAGATCGGAAACGAGGAACCACAGGGGTTCTGCCACTCTGGCAGTTTGTGCATAACCTTGTCGATTAGTTCCCAGCGGTTCATGTGTCCGAACTTATCGAAAATCTCGGCCATCAGCTTTTCTTCAGCTTTCGATAATTGGTCTGTGGGCGCGTCTTTGATTAGTTGGATCTCGTACTCGCCGAGAGGTGCGGAGATGTATGCAGACCAAACAGGCTTGGGAATGTCGTCCGTAATCAAATTTAGAATCCGGCTAAGAACGGGGCCATTATCCATTGATACATGCCGATCGGTCGTGAAAGGCAATCCCCAGCGCAACAGAGATTCGCGGTCGGCCAAATAAAGCAGTTTAATCAGCTTTATGTAATGCATTCTACCGCCGCGCAGCTTCAGAAAGAAAGCTGCTGCTTGAGTCGCTTTTGCTTCGTTGAAGCGCACAGGCATCCGGGTTGATGTTAACACAATAATGCATTGCGGGAAAGACACGTATCTACAAGATTAACAAAGACTTAGAGTGATTACTTTAATTGATGGCGAACAAAAGTCGAAACTCAGCAACCCCAGAAGAACTGAAAGCTGAGAGCTGAGGGCTGAGAGCTTCTTCAGTTTCCGTCGCCGGCGGCTTGTTCCTGGCCGGCGTAGTAGCCGCTGCGAGTTCTGACGGTCATCTTGCCGTGTCCGGAGGCGCGGGCATCGACACGGATGGTGCGATATCCGCCGACGGACTTGGGAGTGGTTGGCTTGTAGCCGATGGTGTACTGATTGCGAATGTCGCGAGCTACGGCACTGCTAATGGAGTCCACTTCATCCAGAGTGCGAGGAAAAAAGGCGATGCCTCCGGTGCGCTCGGAAATGGTTTCGAGGGCCCTGCGGGCTCGCCTCTGCCGCTCTTCTCCCAACAAACCAATGGAATAGACGGTGGGACCGTTTTCCTGCTGCAACAGGTGGACGGCCTGCTCGAGGGATTCGCGGCTGGCATCATCCTCGCCGTCGGTGACGACAAATAGTATTTTCTTCTGCAATTTGCCGTGTTTTTTTAACTCATCGGCTGAGGCGACGACAGCGTCGTAGAGGGCGGTCCCTCCTCGAGTCTCATACTTTTCCAGAGCAGTCTGGAGCAGGTTGATTTTGCTGGTGAAGGACTGGTCCAGAAAATATTCGTCGCTGAAATTCACTACGAAGACTTCATCACTCGGATTGCTGGCTTTGACCAGATTGATGGCTGCCTTGACCACTTTGGCGCGCTTTTCCCGCATCGAGCCTGAGTTATCGATCACGATGCCGAGAGAAATCGGAATGTCCTCGTGGTGAAAGGACTTGATGGTCTGAGGTTTTCCGTCTTCGAAGACGGTGAATGCGTTGCGATCGAGATCGGTGATGATGCGCTGCTTGTCGTCCGTGACGGTGGCGTGCAGAACGACCTCTTCCACGTCGCTGTGGAAAACGAAGCCGCCCGGCTCGACTCCGGGTTCCTGTGCCTGACCCTGCCCCTGAGTGGGCGTTTGGCCTGGCGGCGGAGTGTCCGGGGGTGTGGCAGCGGGAGCGGGCTGGGAACTACGGGGAGGCGCCTGCGGCGCGGTCTGGGCAGCAACTGCCAAGCTCAACAAACATAAAAACATCCACCGCGGTGCAACCCTATTCCGTAGGAGCATAGTAACCCGTTTTGGCATACACACGCAGCGGCGGCAGACCTTTTGGCGGCACCAGTTTCACCTTTATTTTACGCCATTTGCCGTCATGTGCCCCGTTTTTTGGACGGTATCCCAGCACATATTGGTTGCGCAGCTCGATCCCTATCTTTGTAGAGACGTCAGCCAAGTCATTCGGGTTGTCTATGGTAAAAGCGCGCCCACCCGTCAGTTCAGTCAGATCGCTCAAAAGCGAGGGTCCCAACTGCTCTTCGGGGGTGGACATGTAGCGGTCGTAAATGCCGATGGCATAGATCAGCAGGTCGGCTTCCTTCACTACCGATTTGATCTCGCCTTCGGTGTAGCGGCTGTGGTTATCGCCGCCGTCAGAGATGA
The DNA here is from genome assembly GCA_963795245.1 of Terriglobia bacterium. Lineage (GTDB taxonomy): Bacteria > Acidobacteriota > Terriglobia > Terriglobales > Acidobacteriaceae > JAIQFF01. The sequence goes on from CAWCHA010000005.1 coordinate 1,936,073, forward strand.
CCAGCAAGGCCTTTTTCGGATACTTGGCCTGCCTCATTTTGCTGACGCCGAGGTAGATGGCGTCGAGCAAAGCGGTGCGGCCTTTGGGAACGGTGTACACCAGCTTGCCCTGGATATCTTCGATGGATTGCGTGAAATCGGAAATCTCCTCCGGCTTGTCGGCGAAGGTGACCATGAAAAACTCATCCTGCGGATTCGCCGCTTTGAAGAACTCGATGACGGCCTCGCGGGCGCGTTCGATCTTGCTGCTCATGCTGCCGCTCATGTCGAAGATCACGCCCAGGGAAACTGGCGCATCTTCGCTGGAGAAGTGCCGGATCTCCTGACGATCCTTGCCTTCGTAGAGCGTGAAATTCTCCTTATCGAGTCCTGTGACCAGCCGATTCATGGGATCGGTGATGGTGACCGGCACCAGGACAAGATCCACGTCAACCTTGAGGGGCTTGGTGTGGGTCCTCAGGGCAGGATCGAGAATCTGTTTCTCGGCCGCTGGAGGCGGTTCGACTCTGGGTTTCACGTGTACGTCGTCCACCGGGCTCTGCGCCCGGAGGGCAGGAACCGCGATGAACATCGCGATCAGCAGCAAAGGAAAAAAGATGAAAACGGTAAGAGCCGAGGTCAGTTGTTCGGGCACTATAAGGCTTCTCAGGGTCCAGGGTAGGGCCAAGCGGGACGGGCGAGCCTGGTTCGGCGGGCAGGATGACCTGCGCCCATGAAGGCGGGCCATAATTACCTCATTGACTGGGATACTAACATAGCTCGAAATCGAGTTGTCATGCTTCTGTCACCTTTTCTCGCGCGGACTGTCGTAGTCCCTGCGATGTCGCAAATGCTGCAAAGGTTTGCCTGGTGCGGCATTTGGACGAGCGATTCGATCTGAGGTTGCGCAATCTGCGATTCGTCATGCTGAGGCTGCGAAGCATCTGGCGTGAACCCGCATCTACGGTTGCGATGGCCCATGGGTCAGTCCGCGCCGGATCCTTCGGGACAAATGTCTCTCAGGATGACGGCGATGAAGGGGCTTTGTTGAGACCGGACATTCTTGACAATTTGCCCTCTCCGGCCGCGAGACACCAAGCTCTTGTACAATTTCAGATCAACTTCCAAACCATGGCCCTCATTGAACCTTTTCGCGCACTTCGTTATGACCCGGCCCGGGTCTCGATTCCAAAAGTCGTAACTCAACCGTACGACAAGATCACTCCAGAGATGCAGGATGGCTACTACGGGGCCAGCCCGAACAACCTGGTCCGCGTCATCCTGGGGAAAGAGCACGCCGGCGACCATTCCGGCGAGAACCGGTACACCCGTGCGGCGCAATCATTCGGCGACTGGCGGCGGCAGGGCATCTTTTTGCAAGATGCCGAGCCCTCTCTCTACCTTTACGTGCAGCGCTTTACCGTGCCTGGCGGGACTACGGAGATGGAACGGCGTGGCTTCATCGCGTTGGGACAGATCGAAGAGTATTCGGACGGCGTCATATTCCGTCACGAGAAAACCCTGGCAAAGCCTAAAGCCGACCGTCTCGAACTATTACGACACACACGTGCCCATTTTGGGCAACTTTTCATGCTGTACAGCGACCCTGCCGGGGAGATCGAAAAAGCTCTCGTGCCCAACGGGAAAGCTGACCTTGAAACCCAGGACGAATATGGAGTGTCGCATCAGGTGTGGAGGGTCTCTGATCCCGCAATCGTCAACCTCGTACGGGAAAAGATGGAGGACAAGCAGCTGATCATCGCCGATGGCCACCATCGTTACGAAACCGCCCTGACCTATCGCAACGAACGCCGGGCATCGGATAAATCAGGCGCGGGTTCCGGCGCGACGACTGCCCCTTACGACCTGGTCATGATGACGCTGGTCAACATGGACAGTCCCGGCCTGGTGATCCTGCCGACGCATCGCGTGGTACACGGGCTCCCGTCGTTTTCCGCAGCCGCTTTCCGGGAAGACGCGAGTACATACTTCAGTGTGGAAGAAGTCGATGCATCGGTGGATGCTGGCCGCGCCAAAGTCATTTTGCGGGAGGCAGGGCGGATCGGTACGACATTCCTGGCAGTCACCGCCGACCGCGTTTTCCTGCTGGGCCGGGCGAGAGCAGTCCCGAGCGAGGTTTTTGCGGGATGGTCGCTGCGGCAGCAGGCTCTCGACGTGGTGCAGTTGCACAAGTGCTTGCTGGAACGGGTGCTGGGGATTTCAGAAGAAGCAGTCCGCGAGCAAAAGAACGTGCGTTATATACGAGACATCGGCGAGGCCATGGAACAGGTGCGGAGCGGTGCAGCCAACATCGCGTTTCTGATGAATCCCGCCCGCATGGCGCAGGTCCGCGACATTGCCTTTGCCGGAGAAGTCATGCCGCAGAAATCGACGGACTTTTTTCCCAAGCTGCTGACTGGCCTGACGATCTATGCCCTGGAGTAGCCGAGGATCCAGACGCGCGGCTCTGGTTGTAACTTTCTGCATTGCGGTTGTGTTCGCTTCCGTTCTGGGCGTTTCGGGTTTCGACGAGAAACGTTTGTCGGTCTATTCCGGCACCGCGAACTACTCTCTGACGGTCACCGAAAAGAACGGCGCGGACTATGTAGGACTGTTCGAAATCCTTCAGCCTCTGGGCCCGGTCAGAACGAAGCCAGACGGCCGGGTCTGGCGGCTGAATTTCAACCGCGTGGACGGCGAATTCACTCCAGGGAAGACCCGGGCGCGGATTCGCGGCCAGACTTTCGACCTGGCCGCCAACTTTCTGCTGGAAAATGGACGCGGTTTCGTACCTCTTAGTTCCCTGCCCACCATCATGCAGCGCTTTTTGGATGCGCCGGTAAATCTTCACGAAAGCTCGCGGCGATTGTTTATCGGCGACGCCGCGGTGCATTTTACGGCCCAGGTGAGCAAGACGAATCCTTCCAGTCTGGTGATGAATTTCACGTCTCCGGTGAATCCCATGATCGCCACCGAACCGGGAAAACTACGGATGGTTTTTACCCGGGAGCCGCTGCTTCCTCCGGGATCGCAGACTTTGACATTTGATAACCCGGCGATCCCTTCCGCTGTATTTCAGGAAACCAATGGAGCGGTGGAGATTGCGGTCAACGGTTCCGTGCCTTTGTTCGCGAGTTTCAGCAACGAGGGCCGCACCATCACGATTACACCGACATCGCAGGCGCAGGCGTCGCAGAACCAATTCGCGCAAAACCAATCCTCGCAAATCCAGACGGCCGCAGCCTACGATTCCTCCCGGAATTGCAGGGCGGAAAGCTCCGTTTGGAACGGCGGTGTCTGCGGCGCCGCCGAGTCCGGCGCAATATTTCGTGGTGGTCGACGCGAGCCACGGAGGGGACGAACGGGGGGCAGCGCTCAGCGACCAACTGGCGGAGAAAGATGTCACCCTGGCCTTCGGGTTGCGGCTGCGACAGCAACTGCAGGCGCACGGCATTACGACCCTGGTGCTGCGGGAGAGTGACACGGCCATGGGCCTGGATCAGCGAGCGAATATGGCCAATGCGGCGCATCCGGCAATCTACATTTGCCTGCATGCGGATTCCCAGGGCTCCGGAGTACGGCTCTACACGGCATTGCTTCCGGTAGGAAGCGAAGGCCATGGCCCGTTTCTCGACTGGGACACGGCGCAAGCCGGATTTCGCGCCGCCAGCCAGACCGCGCAAGCGAGTCTGGCGGCGGAATTAGGCAAGCGTCAGGTGGCGGTGCGCTCCTTGTTCGCGCCTTTGCGGCCTTTGAACAACATAACCGCCGCAGCTGTGGCGGTCGAGATCGCTCCGCCGGCGGGCAAAGTTGCGGACTTGAAATCTGCTGCCTATCAACAACTGGTGGCGGAGGCAATCACTGCCGGGATCGAAGCGGTAGGCAGCCAACTCGGAGGCGCCAGGTGATCCCACGGCATTTGATCATCGGCATCGCGGCCATGCTGGCGGTGGCATTGGGCATGAGCGTGTACGCGTGGCAGATGCGAAGCCGGGTGACGCAGACCGAACCGCCTGCCGAATACGCACAACCGGTGGCGGCGCCAGTGCAGGGTCCCACGGAACCGGTCACACTTTACGTCGCCTACGACGATGCGGGTGCAGTGCGAGCGCAGTCGGCCAGCATTCCGCTGCCGGCGGGGCGTCAGGAACGGGCACAGGAACTGCTGCGGGCGCTGCTGAAACTTTATATGGACAAGTCTTCATCGCATGCGCTGGCGCCGGGCAGCGAGGTTCGCGACGTGTACCTGGTCGATCCCGGGCTGGCGGTGATTGACGTAAACGACGCGTTTGCGGATGGCCATCGTTCGGGAATTCTGGTGGAAGAACTTACCGTGGCCTCTCTGGTACAGACGCTGGCAACGGGCATCCCAGGAATTAATCGGGTCAAGATTCTGGTAGGCGGGAGGGAGCGGGAGACGCTGGCTGGGCATGTGGATCTGTCAGGGGTCTACGATGTTTCGGCTGTGGGGCAGATGGTGGCGGAGTTGTCGAAGTGATGTGGCTTCTCATTTCTGGTTTTCTGGTTTTCCGTTTTCCATGTTCCGTTTTCCAATTTCGTTTTTTGAAGACCAGTTTTTAGTTCCTGGTTCTCGGTTCTCAGTTTCTGTTGGCTGCTAGAATCTTTTTTATGTTCTATCGTTCTGATAATCGTTCGCCGGACCAGATGCGTCCGGTCAGTATTATTCCCAATTTTATTAACACTGCCGAGGGATCGGTTCTCATTGAACTGGGCAATACGCGGGTGATCTGCACGGCTTCGATCGAAGAGACGGTGCCGCAGTTCATGCGCAATCGAGGCAAGGGCTGGATTTCCAGTGAGTACAGCATGTTGCCCCGGGCCACTTTGACGCGGACGCCGCGCGAGGTGAACAAAGGGCGTCCCAGCGGTCGAACGCATGAGATACAGCGCTTGATAGGGCGGTCGCTGCGGGCAGTGACCGATCTGGAACGGCTGGGCGAACGTACTGTCTGGATCGATTGCGATGTGATTCAGGCGGATGGCGGCACGCGTACTGCGTCAGTGACTGGAGCTTTTGTCGCCCTGGGGCTGGCGCTTGAAAAACTGGTGGAGGCGGGCACGCTGACTTCAGTTCCCTTCCGTGACTATCTGGCTGCGGTGAGCATCGGGATCGTCGATGGCGAGATTCTGCTTGACCTGGCTTATGAGGAAGACTCGCGTGCTGACGTTGATATGAATTTTGTCATGACAGCGGGGCGGAAGCTGGTGGAAGTGCAGGCTACCGCGGAACATCAGGTGTTCGATGAGGAGCAACTGGGGAAGATGATTGCGATGGCCAGCCAGGGAGTGCAGTCGTTGATTGCCAAGCAGCAGGCAGTGCTGGGGACATTGACGCTGCGGCAGTAGAACCACCCGAAGAGTTCCTTTAAAACAACTACGCTTTCCACTTTATCGATTCCCACCCTGCGCTTTGCGCGAGGGTGGGGCACCCTGATTGATTCAGTTTCGGCTGATTGGGGCGACGACGTATACGTATTCCAGAACCATGGTTCCCGTATTCGTGACGTTGTGTTTGGAGCGTGGGGGAATGTAGGCGAGCATCCGCGACGCGATGGGCACTGCGGGACGGCCTTCGACCTGGGCCCTGCCTTCGCCTTGCAAAACTACGAGGGCCTCTTCATGTTCCTGGGTTGAGTGCTCTCCCACGGATTCACCCGGCTTGAGCCGCACAAATCCGCTGCGCATTCCGGTGGTCTGAGGCGCACCGCGTAGCAGCGGACAGTCACTGCCCGTGCATTCGAGATGGAACGAGAGAGGTTGATAAGACTGTTGTTGCGAAGAAATTGGAATTGAAACCAGCGCCAGCACGGCGCATATTAAAAGGCAGTATTTCATGGGACCTCCGTGGAAAACAGGTCTGGGTATTGCGGCGCTAGGCGGGGCTTTCCGTGACCAACCTCATGGTACACTCTTGCCCATGAAAGCGCCGTTTGAGCGGGTTTCCTGATTTTCTTTTCACTGCTCTCCGGCGAAATGTCTGTCGCGCTCCTGGTTCGTACGTAGCGCTGCAGCAGAGCGTGGGCGCTTGCGCCTACATTTTTTTACCCTTCGACGACAGCAGCGGAGCCCCCCAAGTGCTGATTGCAAGCAGCGAGCCGAAGAGAATGATGGCGTCGAAGCTGGAACGTCCTTCGCGCACGAAGTAGACATCCTTCAAATTCAGCCAGAGAGCAAACTCGTCGAGAGTCAGCGCCGCGCCCACACCGTAGAGCAGTGACATGAGGCCGCTGGCCAACGCCGACGAGGAGTCGCTGCCGTTGCCGAATTCACACAGCCATCCATAACCGACTAGCAGCAGGATCAGAATTCCAAAGACCAGATGATGAATATGGCGGCCTTCCATGATGACGTAGTGGAAGGGTGGGATGTGATGCAGAATGCAAAACACCATGCCACGAACGATGGCAAACGTCAGAAAGAAACTGACCGAGGCGATGAACAGGCGGCGGCGTGGACGATCGACAATGCGCTCGCGCAACAGCCGACCCAAGCGAGTACGGCGAAGAAGGAAGAGCAGGCCCGCCGTCGTGGCCAGAAGAACCGGCAGGAGAATCCAGTCATAGTGCAGGCGCATGGGGCATTAGACCTCGACGGAAGCGTTTGGGGCAATGTGTAGATACGGTCCACGCGAGATCTTTGGGGACGAAGGGCGGTGCGTGCGACCCGGCGCATCTGCGCCTGCCTGAAGAGCGGCAAAGTCGTCGACGCACGAGAGCCCTGCTTTCGATGGTTTACAATTGGAGCGAATTTCACGAAATCGTCGGAGGATTTATGAAACTTACCCCAGGAAAGCTGGCCGGGCTTAGAAAAGTGTCGAACGAACGCGGCGTCATCGCCGCGGCTGCCATGGACCAGCGTGGATCGCTGCAGAAATCGCTCTCCAAGGAGAAGGGGAGCGAAGTCAGCGATGCCATGATGGAAGAATTCAAGTCGCTGGTGACGGAGGTGCTTACACCGCACGCGAGCGCCATCCTGCTTGATCCCGAGTGGGGGCTGCCGGCCTCCAAGCGGCGGGCCTCGAACGCGGGATTGCTGTTGGCTTACGAAAAGACGGGATACGATAAAACCGGCCCGGGACGCCTCGGCGATCTGCTCGATCTGTGGTCGGTACGCCGGCTGAAAGAAGCAGGAGCGGATTGTCTTAAAATTCTGCTTTATTACACCCCGTTCGATCCCAAGGAAGTCAACGACAAGAAACATGCATGGGTAGAGCGCATTGGCGACGAATGCCGCGCCAACGATATTCCATTCTTCCTGGAGTTCGTAGGCTACGAAGAAGGCGCGGACGAGAAGGGCCTGGACTATGCTAAGAAAAAGCCCAAGATTGTCGCCGCCAGCATGAAAGAGTTCAGCAAAGACCGCTATGGCGTGGACGTCCTCAAAGTGGAAGTTCCGATCAACATGAAATATGTGGACGGCGCCAAGGCGTTCGGCGGACAGAAGGCGTACAGCAAGATGGAAGCCATGGGATTGTTTCTCGAGGCCGCGACGACCACCACCAAACCGTTTATCTATCTTTCAGCGGGCGTGAGCAATGCGGAATTCACCGAGGCGCTGGAATTGGCGGCGGAGTCTGGGGTGAAATTCAACGGCGTGCTTTGCGGGCGGGCGACCTGGAAAGAAGGGATCCCGATTTATGCCAAGCAGGGCGCCGCTGCATTCAAACAATGGCTGGAGTCTGAGGGCGTAGCCAATATTAATAACGTGAATGACCGGTTGAAAGCTGCGACTTCGTGGTACCCGATTTACGGAGTTGAGCCGGCGTTGGTCAACGCCTAGGCTTCAAGAGGTGTGCGGGGCGTGCCGTTCGCGGCACGCCTTTTTTTCTGAATCGATAAACGGTTTCGCGGCACCTACAGCATGTGCATAGGTCCTTCATGGCCTGACGGCCATTCAGGATGACAAGGTGTTGGGGGTGGACGTTGTGAACAAACTCGGTCTCACCGCGTTGATCACCGGCGCTTCGGGCGGCATCGGATACGAACTGGCGAAGCTTTTCGCCAAGGATCATCACAATCTCGTGCTGGTGGCGCGCAACGGACCCAAACTGTCACAGGTGGCGGATGAACTGCAACGCCAGTTTGGCGTGTCGGTCAAGACGGTTGCGATTGATCTGGCGGAGCCGAACGCTCCTGAGTCTCTGTTTTCGCAAATGCAGAGTGTTCCCGTGGATCTTTTGATTAACAACGCCGGTTACGGCCAATTTGGAGAATTCAGCGACATTCCGCTGAAAGAAAGTCTGGGACAGATACAGCTCAACATCACTGCCCTTACCGCTCTCACCAAACTCTTTCTTGGGCCCATGCTGGAGCGGCGATCCGGACGGATCATGAACGTGGCGTCGACTGCGGGATTTCTGCCGGGTCCGTTGATGGCGGTGTACTACGCGACCAAAGCGTATGTGATTTCGTTCTCCGAGGCGCTGGCCAACGAGGTGGCCGGCAAGGGCGTCACCGTCACCTGCCTGTGCCCGGGAGCGACTGACACCGGATTCGCGAGCCGCGCGGGGAATGACAAGACGCGATTGTTCAAGAGAGTTCGTCCCACGGATGCGAAGACCGTGGCCCACGCCGGATATTACGGATTGTTCAAGGGCAAGACGCTGGTGATTCCGGGGATTCGTAACTGGCTGGTGGCGGAGTCGGTGCGCTTCTCGCCGCGGAAGATGGTCACGGCGGTTTCGCGGTGGGTGTCGGAGAGCGTGGAGTAGATTTTCTTGGCGAGCTCTTCGGGGAAACTTTAAATCAAGAGTCAACAACTTTACCGCAAAGGGCGCAAAGAAAACCCGCCAAGCACGCAAAGAAGAGCATTAGTGCTTCTGGCTGTTGTCTGCGGCTGGGGTATGCGGGAGGGCGAAGGCTACGTAGATTCCGCCTGAGCCCTGCTTTGGATCTTTGCCGGAACCGGCGGCTATGACTACGTATTGGCGCCCATCCACTTCGTAGGTTGCCGGTGTGGCATTTCCTGAAAACGGCAGAGTGGTTTCCCACAATAATTCTCCGGTGGATTTGTCGAAGGCGCGGAACTTTCTATCGAAATTCGTGGCCGCGATGAACAGCAGACCACCTGCGGTCACGATGGGGCCTCCGTAATTTTCGCTTCCAGTATTTTTTATTCCCTGCGCGGTCAGTTCAGGGTATTCGCCCAGCGGAATTTTCCAGGCGTATTCACCCGTGTTCAGGTTGATCGCATTCAATGTGCCCCAGGGCGGAGCGATGGCGGGATATCCCTGCGGGTCGAGGAACTTCCTGTAACCGGTGAAACGGTATTTCATCTGCGGCGGCGCTTCGCTGGAACTTTGCAGTTCCTTGCTTTCGCCACTCATGACGTAGTCGATGACCGCATCGAGTTGATCGTGAGTCAGACTGGTAAAGGCCTGCATTCGGCCCTTGCCGTTGGCGATGGTGGCTTCGATCTCTTTCGGAGACATGCGATCCGCGATTCCGATGAGCGACGGAAACTGCGGCGGAGAACCGGATTTGTCGTCGCGATGGCAGACGCTGCATTGGCTCTGATAGATTCCGCGGCCGCTGGCTGCATGGCCGGTGTTTTCGGCCAGCGAGGCGATCCATGCCATCTCGTTGGAATTCACGTACAGGATTCCGCTCGTGGAGTCGGCGGCGGACCCGCCCCACTCGGCGCCTCCGTCGAAGCCGGGAAAAATTACAGTGTCCTGGCCCAAGGTCATCGGAACGAATTGGCCGTCGCTACGCAATTTGTGGAATTGTTCAAGCGCCCAGCGGTGAGCTTCTGCGGTGCGACTGGTCAGCAAATCTTCAGTGAGCCGCTGGCGAGCGTAGGGCGCGGGCTTCGTCGGCAGCGGTTGCTCTTTGGCGGCAACTTCGCCCGGAACCTCGCTGGCAGGATAATTCTGGTACTCGATGGGAAAAAGCGGTTGGCCGGTGGCACGATCGAAGAGGTAAACGAAGCCCTGCTTGGTGGGCTGGGCAACGGCCTCTATCGTTCTCCCGTCGCGGCGGACCGTGAGCAGGACGGGCGGCGAGGGAAGGTCTCGATCCCAGATGTCGTGACGAACGCCCTGAAAATGCCAGATTCTTTCGCCGGTTTCGGCGTTCAGCGCGATGAGAGAGTTGGCGAAAAGATCATCGCCCAAGCGGTTGCCGCCGTAAAAATCAAACGCCGCGGAACCGGTGGGCACGTAGACGATTCCGTGACGCACATCGACGGTCATGCCAGCCCAGTTGTTGGCTGAGCCGATAAATTTCCAGGCATCTTTGGGCCAGGTGTCGTATCCGAATTCGCCGGGATGCGGGATGGTGTGAAACGACCAGGAGAGCTTGCCGGTGCGGACGCTATAGGCCCGAATATCGCCAGGAGGCGCAGGCAGGGTTTCCGGTTCGCGGCCGCCGACGATGAGGAGGTCTTTGTAGATAACCCCGGGGCTGGTCATCGCGATAGATTGGGTTTCTGGATCGCGTCCCAGATCTTTGCGGAGGTCGATGCGGCCCATTTCGCCGAAAGTCGGGATTGGTCTGCCAGTGTCGGAATCGAGCGCATAGACCGAATTCATCACTCCGGCGAGGATGCGTTTCTCTTTTCCATCAGACCAGTAGGCCAGGCCGCGAGCGGGTTGCCAGCCGTGGACCGCGGGATCGAACTTCCATAAAAGCGCGCCAGTGGCAGCATTCAAGGCAATCACTTTTTGTGACGGCGTGTAGGCGTAGAGAACTCCAGCAACGATGATGGGGCTGGTTTGCAGGCCGCCGGATTCTCCGGTGTCGTAACTCCAGGCGACCTGAAGTTCCTTTACGTTCTCGCGATTGATCTGAGAGAGGGTTGAGTAGTGATTGTTTTCAGGAGTGCCGCCGTAGATGGGCCATTCGTGCGGCGCGGATTGCGCGACGGATAAACGCAAGCTGATTGAAATGAGGATGGCGACGGCGATCTTTTTCAGCAACGTTCTCCTCATATCACCTCGCCGTGTCATCCTGAGCGTAGCAGGTGCTTCGCAACGCGAATCAACTGCGGAGTCGAAGGACCCTACCGGCCTGTGGAACTCCGAGATCGCAGGGATTCGTCTTTTGCAAAATGCTAATACAACGCTGCCCGGCACACGTTCAGCTTATAGGGCTCCTTCGACTTCATCATTCCATTGGCGTCGCGAATGGAATGATTCCGCTCAGGATGACACGGGGATTTTTTACTCCCACTCGATCGTGCCGGGAGGTTTGGACGTGATGTCATACACCACGCGGTTCACACCTTTTACTTCATTCACGATCCGGCTGGACATGGTTTTCAGAACTTCGTGCCGGAGCGGGACCCAGTCGGCGGTCATGCCGTCTTCGGAGTGGACGGCGCGAACCGCGCAGGTGTAGGCGTAGGTGCGCTGGTCGCCCATGACGCCGACTGACATCACGGGGAGGAGCACGGCGAAACTCTGCCAGATCTTTGTGTAAAGTCCGGCTTTCTTGATTTCAGTGACGACGATGTCATCGCAATCGCGCAGGATCCGGAGGCGCTCGGGAGTGACCTCGCCCAAAATGCGGACTGCCAAGCCTGGTCCCGGGAACGGCTGGCGCTGGAGGACTTCTTCGGGCATACCGAGGTCGCGACCGATCTTGCGGACTTCGTCTTTAAATAAATCTTTCAACGGCTCGATGAGCTTGAGCTTCATCTTGTCGGGCAGGCCGCCGACGTTGTGATGGGTCTTGATGGTCTGCGACGGCCCGCGCACCGAACGCGACTCGATCACATCCGGATAAAGCGTGCCCTGCACCAGCCACTCCACGTTCCCTTCCGACTCCGCGATGCGATTGGCTTCCTCGTCGAAGACCGCGATGAATTCGTTGCCGATAATCTTGCGCTTGGTTTCGGGATCGGTTACGCCGGCGAGTTTGTCGAGGAAGCGTTCGGTGGCTTCGACCGCGACCAGATGCAGACCCAGATTATCGCGCAAGCCCTGCTGCACTTTTTCGAACTCGTTCTTGCGCAAGACGCCGTTGTTGACGAATACGCAGGTGAGCCGGGTTGCGCCTTTGCCATCGCGCATGGCGCGGTCAACTAGGGTGGCGGCAACCGCCGAGTCGACGCCTCCGGAGAGAGCGCAGATGGCACGTCCCTGGCCGACGGTTTGGCGGACGCCGGCGATGGTGGCGTCAATGAAATGCTGCGCGGTCCAGGTGGGCTTCGCGCCACAGATGTTCAGAGCGAAGTTGCGCAGGATATCCGTACCCGACTGGGTGTGGTGGACCTCAGGATGAAACTGCACTGCCCACATTTTTCGCGCGGGCGCCTCGATGGCCGCCACTGCGCTCGGGGAGCTGGCCACCAGGTGGAAGCCTTCAGGCAGTTCTACCGCTTCGTCGCCGTGTGACATCCAGACAGAAAGCTTTGCGGGAAGACCATCGAACAGACGGCAGCCGTTTTTGATTTCGACGTCGGCGTGGCCGTACTCGCGTTTGTCGGCGGCGCGCACTTTTCCGCCAAGCGTGTGCACCATGAATTGCAGTCCATAGCAGATGCCGAGCACAGGCAGGCCCAACTCGAGGACACGCGGGTCCGCCGGTGGAGCGTCCGCGTCGTAGACGGACGACGGGCCGCCAGAAAGAATGATGCCGACCGGAGAGTAGCTGCGAATTTCTTCGATATTGGCGGTGCAGGGTAGAACTACCGAAAAAACACTTTGTTCGCGGATGCGGCGCGCGATGAGTTGCGAATACTGGGCGCCGAAGTCGAGGACTACGATGGATTGGGTTTCCACGGACGAGTTTCTCAGATCGGTCAGGGCGTGTAAAGGGGCACTGGTTGGAAGTCCAGTTTTCAGTTCTCGGTTCTCAGTTCTCAGATGCTTCCTCTTTCGGCAGCGTCATGAAGACGTAGCTGGCAAGGCGTCCGACGTAGAGAAAATCTACCGCAGCGAAGTAAATCAAGGTGACCAGCAGGACGCCGCCGAAGACCATCCCGCCGGGGAGTACTTCTGCAAAGCCCAAGGGAAACGCCACGGCGGAGCTGGCGACCACAAACAGGATGACGTGAGCAATGCCGAACCATGTTCCTGAAGCGACCAGCGAACCGGGACTGGTTCGGCAGAGATCGGTGGCTGCGATCAGGGAGGCGAACGCTGGAGTGCCTGCGCGGACCGCGAAGACCGAGGCGAGAGACAAGTACCAGTCCAGCAGCGACCAGGTGACGCCAATCAGGATGGTCAGCAGCCAGAAGATCAGCAGGGCTGCACCAGGAGATGGGTCATCGGCAGCGGCTGCCGACTTGGCCACCAGCAGGGCTCCGACGACGCCGATGATTGCGGCCAGCAGGGTGGCGGCGCGGAGGGAGTTGAGGACAAAGAGCGATGGCAGGCAGCGGGTAGACACGAGCGAACCGCAAAAGTATTCGATGGCCGCCTTGAGGGTGGCGGCGCGGCCGACGGAAGCCAGCGCGATCCAGGCTACGGCGAGCGCGAGCGCCAGAACGATGAATGCCACGACGGCCCGGGGCGCGCTTCCCTGAAAGATTCGCGAGAGCGCTTGCAACATCAGCACCGGTTGGCGGGTGCGCAGCAGAAGCATTTCGCCGGACGTCACCGGAAGCGTGGAAAGGTATTCGCGCACCGCGAAAATGAGCACAAGTGTGGTCGCCAGGCCGAAACTCCAGCGCCAGGCGACTTCAGCCAGCCCCAGCGACGGCAGGCGGAATATGGTCTGGAAGCCTTCGAGAGTGGGCGAGCGCTGCTTCATGTGTCGTTGGAAAAACTTCAGCGGACAACAATGTTTATCAGCTTGCCGGGAACTACAATTACTTTCACGATCTGTTTGCCCGCGATCATGGCGGCTATTTTTTCATCGGACTGAGCTCCGGCGCGGACAACATCTTCTGTGGCGTCAGCGGGCACTATAATGCGGCCGCGCAGTTTGCCGTTGATCTGCACCGGAATTTCGATCTCATCTTCCTTAGCCAGAGCTGGATCGTACTTTGGCCATGGGGCGCGCAGGAGACTTCCCTTTTCGCCCAGCATTTCCCAGAGTTCGTGGGCCAGGTACGGGGCGAAGGGGGCCAGCAGCAAAGCTATGGTTCGTTGTACTTCCCGCAACAATGGGACCGGAATAGCTGGCGCGGGCGGTTCGCCCGCGACCACACGAGGCTCAACCGCGTAGAGCTCGTTTACCAACTCCATAATCGCTGCGATGCAGGTGTTGAAATGCCAGCGGCCTTGAAAGTCGTCGCTGACGCGCTTGATGGTCTGGTGTAGTTTGCGCTGCACGGAGCGAGCTCGGGAATCCAGATTCGCGGGAACTGGCTGGTTCCATGCCGGGTCGTCCGGACGGGCATTGCGGATTGCGAAGCGGTAGACGCGGGACAAGAAGCGCTCGATGCCTTCGACGCCTTCATCCTGCCAGTCGAGTTCGCGATCCGGGGCGGTGGCGAACAGCGTGTACATTCGCGTGGCGTCAGCGCCGTAACGGGCGACCATGTCATCCGGTGAAACCACGTTGCCCAGGCTCTTGGACATTTTCGCGCCGCCCTTGATGATCATGCCCTGGGTGAAGAGGCGCTCGGCGGGTTCGTCGTTCCTGATCAGTCCCATGTCGCGCATGAATTTGGTCCAGAAGCGCGAGTAAATCAGGTGCAGGATGGCATGCTCGACGCCGCCGATATATTGATCGATGCCGTGGTCGCCAAACCAGTAGCCGGCTTTCTCGCCGTCGAAGGGGGCGCGGTCGTTGCTGGCGTCGGTGTAGCGGTAGAAGTACCAGGACGAATCGACAAACGTGTCCATGGTGTCAGTTTCGCGGCGGGCCGGGCCTCCGCATTTGGGGCAGGTGGTGTTGACGAACCCGGGCACTCGGCTCAGGGGAGAGCCGCCGGTCAACGTGATGTCCACATTTTCCGGGAGAATTACCGGCAGATCTTTTTCCGGCACCGCAACAATTCCGTCTTTCTCGCAATACAACATGGGGATGGGCGTGCCCCAGTAGCGCTGGCGCGAGATGCCCCAGTCTTTCAGGCGAAAGGTAACGGTCGCTCTGCCAAAACCTTTTTGTTCGGCCTGCTCGGCCATAGCTTTACTGGCGGCTTCGCAGTTCATGCCACTGTACGGGCCTGAGTTCACCAGCATGCCTTCGCTGGTGGTGAACGGAAGCTTGGGCTCAACCGCTGTTTCCTCAGGATCGCCCGCAGGCAGAATCACCAGACGGATCTCGAGTTTGTATTTTTTTGCGAACTCGTAGTCGCGCTCGTCGTGCGCAGGCACACTCATGATCGCGCCGGTGCCGTAGTCCATGAGGATGTAGTTGGCGACCCAAATGGGCACCTTTTCGCCGTTGTACGGATTGATGGCATAGCGTCCGGTGTTTACGCCGTGCTTTTCA
The DNA here is from genome assembly GCA_963795245.1 of Terriglobia bacterium. Lineage (GTDB taxonomy): Bacteria > Acidobacteriota > Terriglobia > Terriglobales > Acidobacteriaceae > JAIQFF01. The sequence continues at coordinate 1,951,402 of CAWCHA010000005.1, forward strand.
ATTTCGCCGATGTCGCCCACTTCCCTGGCTTTGCGTTGCTCGGCGATGAGTTGATCGACCGAGGCGCGCAGCAAATCATTGTTCTTTGTGAAGCGCGCGATCATGGGATGCTGGGGCGCGAGCTGGATCGAAGTTGCGCCGTAAATCGTATCGACACGCGTAGTGAAGACGCTGATGGTCGAGGTCGCCGGGTCAGTCGCGCCATCGAGTTTGAAATCGACCTGCGTGCCTTCGCTGCGGCCGATCCAGTTGCGCTGCATGATGCGGACTTTTTCCGGCCAGCCGGGCAGGCGGTCGAGGTCGCGCAACAACTCTTCGGAATAATTGGTGATGCGCAGGAACCATTGTTCCAGTTCACGCTGCTCGACCAGCGTGTCTTCGTGGCGCCAGCAGCGCCCGTTTATGACCTGCTCGTTGGCGAGCACGGTGGCGCATTTCGGACACCAGTTGACCCGGCTGTTCTTGCGATACGCCAACCCTTTTTCGAACAGCTTGATGAAGAACCACTGGTTCCATTTGTAGTAGTCGGGCAGGCAGGTGGTGACTTCGCGCGACCAGTCGTAGGCGAATCCCAGACGTTTCATCTGCGCCTTCATGGCGGCAATGTTGCGCAGGGTCCACTCGCGCGGCGGCGTGTTGTTCTGGATGGCAGCGTTCTCGGCAGGGAGCCCGAAGGAATCCCAGCCCATGGGATGGAGTACGTTGTAATCGTTCATCCACATGTAGCGGGCGAGCGCGTCGCCGATGGCGTAATTGCGAACGTGTCCCATGTGCAATGCGCCCGAGGGATAGGGCAGCATTTCGAGGACGTAATATTTCTGCCTGGTGGAATGCGGCTCGGCGGCGTAGAGGGACGCATCCTGCTGCCAGCGTTCGAACCATTTGCTCTCAATGCGCTGGGCGTTGTAGCGGTCGTTTTTCTGACCGTCGTCCATTTGGCCGTCCTCGCGGACGGCGGTGTTGTTTTCTTTCTGCGGCATAGAGGGGATTTGCGGGTTCAGCGCAACACTTTATTTTACAACGAGTCGGAGTTTCGAGAGGGAGGACGCTTCTGGCGGTAGTGGGTCAGTTTGGAATTCTTAGGGTGCAGCAGCGTTTTAGCGCTACGTCGAGGAATCTTCGCGACGGCTTCAGCCGCTGAGGTACCTCTGCCGCTGAAGCCCAGCGGACGAAACTGGCGCATGCAGGCCCAACCTTTAACAGAGCTCTGCCGGTCGCAGCCCGGGCACTTCCTCAAACCGGTCAACAACCCTCGTGGCGCGTGAGTTGTCATCCCGAGCGGAGCGGAAGTTTCGCGTCGCAAACTTTCCGCAGAGTCGAAGGACACCTGGAAGCTGATCTGACATGTGCATCACGCTTTTCCCACACCAAAAACGAAAAGGTGTCGTCTTGCGACAGCACCGAAGCCTATAGGGGTCCTTCGACTCCGAGACAGATTTCGCAAGCGAAACGCGCCTCTGCGCTCTGGATGACACTTTTTAATCTGGGTTTGCGATGACGCTTTAGGTGGAGGCTTTGTGGGCGGAGGCTTTGGGGGTGCGCTGTTCGCGCAGCTCTGCCAGGAAAGCTTCGGGGGCGAGATCTGTCTTTTTTCGGAAGAGCTCGACCAGGGGGTCATCGGTTCCGGGCGCTGATTGGGGAACCGGGTCGCCGGTTTCGAGGCCTTCCGGCTCAACCAGAAGTTCGGGAAGGACGCCGTTGGTATTGGTCAGGGCCTGAATAAACTTTTCCAGGTCGTTGCGCTGGGGCTCGGTGGTCCGGGAAAATTCGACTCCCATACCGAGGTCAGGATGCATCACCAGTACGATCCCTTCGGCACGGAAACTCACGCCTGCAACTTTCATGAAGAGAATGATGCGAGTGCGTACGGGAAAAGGCGAAGCCGTGTCGAGATAGCATCCGCCGAGGCTGAGATCGGTGAGCTTGCAGGGGGCCGGAGGGTCGTCCTGCTCAAACTCCGGGGCGTGGCTTTCCAGCCATGCGTTCAACCGCTCACGCATCGCCGGCGGCATGTTCTGGAAGCGCAGGCCAACCTGGCGGCCGGGGTTCTCCCAGGCGATTTCTCCGGCACATTCGATATTGTCTTCGGTTTCGGGCAAGGCAAATTGGAGAGTGACCTTCCCAATATTCTTGGGACGGTGCGCCAACTGGATAGCCATGCCGCCTTCGCCGATATCGCTGCTGACGGCGCGCATCTGTCCGGCGCCGTCGTTGACCTGAAGCGTGACTGGAGTCTCGACCGGAATGCGGGCATTACGGCGGCGTTCGCGCTTCATCAAGGCGCGCACCGCTCGAAAACTAGTCTTGGCACGCTCCGGGGAAAGTGGCTGGTGAAGAACGAAATGCGCTCCCAGGTCCCGGACTTCCCCGAGTGTGCTCTGAGCTCCGACAATAGCGACCGCTACGGCCCGCTTGTTAACCGGCGCAGAACGGGCGCTGCGCAGCACGCGCGATGCGGCGCGCTGGTCTGCACAGTCAGCAATGACTGCCTCAAACCTCCGGCGGGTCAGCTTGTGAATGGCGGATTCGGCATCGGGGCAAAGCTCCATGCCAATCTCCAGCTCACTCAGCACTCTCCGCAGGACCCGCACGACTTTATCGTCGGCACAAAAAACCAGCGCTTGTAGACTCATACAAATCGTTTACATCTGGTGAAGCTCGTCGCTGTATTTAGCCGCGGCCGGCGGCGGCGTCGGCTGCCTCGTGCTCGTCATCGAGCAAGTGGGCTACGCCGCGGAGCTGTTCGGCAGCGGTCTGTAGAGCCTCAATCTGCTTGCCCAGTTGGGCCTGCTCGGCTTGTTTCTTACGCAACACCTCGTAGATATCCCTCACAGTTTTGGCCTCCTTATCGCACTCTAGGTTTGTCGGGGAGAACCGTCAATGACCGGTGACGAACATTCCGTTACCGGGGTAATCATATGGAGGGGCCGGGCAGCACGCCGGCAGCGGCAGAGACTGGTAAGGAGCTTTGTTCACAATATATAGCCGAGGATGGCGGCATGCCAAAACTTAACCTTGGCAGCTTGAGTGAATGGGATAGTCCCGATTTGAAATATTATTAGGAATAAGTGATTGATTTTCTATTGGGATCGCTTCCCAGCACTGCTCTCACGGACGATAATTCCCATTGACTTTCAAGGACAAACGTCCTAGAATCATAAGCTTCCAGTTATAACCTGTCCTTTCTGCGGGCATTGGATGAGGTCTGTAATCACGATTGACCGATTGTGATGAATCTAAAGAGTGATCGAGTGAATCTAAGTCCTAAGTTTCTTTGTTTGCAGCATTTGCAGTTCTATCCCAGGTACGAGGCATAATCTTCATGGCGAAGCGACGCGGAAATCCCAACTGGGGCAAGCCCGAGCCGATCGGACCCATTACCCCGACTATTACCGAATTTGAGCAGGTTGTGCGGGAGTACAAGCTCTCGCCCGACCAGTACCTGCGCTCGACCCGTCTGCGGGAATGGGCACGGCGCAACAAGAATTCAAAGTACATCCCGGAACCCCTTTTGGAAGCGTGGGGATTTGAAATCGAGTCCACTCTGTAATCGAGTCAGAAAAAAGGGGCTGCCTGAAGAGGCGGCCCTTTTTTATTGGCCGACAGCGGGGCTGAGCAGTGAGATTCCAGGTAATGGGTCGGTTGAGAAAGATACCGAGGCTGCGGACGCCAGCGCTCAGGGGTTGGTTCGGTCATCGGTCAAAGGGTGGAGCAGACCTTCAGGTCTGCATCCGGCGGTTCTCGTGCGCTGAGCTTCAGCCCCATAGGTACCTCAGCGGCTGAAGCCGTCGTAAAGACGGCTCAGCGCAGCGCTAAAGCGCTGTTCCACCCCCCGGAAGCGCTGCTCCAAGAGAAGCGCAGCTGCAACCTTAAGAATTTCAAACTGACCCTCTATCGATTTCCAGTCCCAGTTCCCTTTCAGAGGACTATCCTATCCCGCGTGATGAAGTTTTCCGGGGACCAGATCGTGGCGGCCGTGGTCGCGACCAGTTTTGCTGCCGGGCTGAATGTGTATGCCACCGTGGCCACGCTGGGGTTGCTGGCGCATGCGGGAGTTTTGGCACTGCCTCCGGCCCTTGGGATCCTGGCCAGCTGGTGGGTGATCGGCATCAGCGTAGCGCTGTTTGCCATTGAGTTTGTGGCCGACAAGATTCCCGCCTTCGATCTGGTCTGGAACACCTTGCACACTTTTATTCGGATTCCGGTGGCCGCGCTGCTAGCTTATCGTGCGACAGCGGCGCTCTCACCCTGGGAGCAGATGGCCGCAACGGCGGCGGGCGGCGTGATCGCTTTTGCGGCGCACGGAGGTAAAACGGCGGCGCGGGCGGCGGCGACCGCTTCTCCGGAGCCGTTCTCCAATGCCGCATTGAGCCTTGGGGAAGACGGCTTGGCCATATTTCTGACCTGGTTTGCCACGCAGCACCCTTACACGGCGGCTGGGATCGTGGCCTGCCTTCTGGTGATCATTGTGCTACTGGCGCGCTGGGTCTTGCGTTCTCTCCGGGCGTTGTTTCAGGGAGCAGAGAATCTGCTGGCCGGTAGTCCGCATTCGTGACAGTTGAGAACGAGAGACTTTCCGGGGTGAGAGTCTTTACCGCACAAGATATCGGAAACTGGGTTGCGCTGCCCTCAATCGGAACGTTGCCACAGAGGGGGATTTGATGGTCAGTTCCCAGTAATGAGTTCCCGGTTCTCAGTTGATGGCAGAAAAGCTCTTCGGGCGGCGGCGAGGAAACCTTAGTACAGCGGGCCCTCTGGCTTTGACGGTATGCGACGAACATGCGATAGTTATGCGTTTCTCGCGTCGCCGGGAAGACCGATTGGAAGTTAAGCCCGGCGAGGAGCCCCTAGTTTAATGATCCGCCTGATACCGCGGGAGACCAAGTTCTTCCGCATGTTCGCTGAAGTGTCGCAGAATGTCACCGAAGGCGCCCGGCTTCTGCAGGACATTCTGAAGAACCCCGCCAACCTCGGAGAACGCCTGGCGAAGTTACAGGCCATTGAGCACCGCGGGGATGAGATGACACACAACATCATCACCACACTCAATCAGACTTTTATCACTCCGTTCGACCGCGAAGACATTCATCGCCTGACGTCCTCACTGGACGACGTGCTCGACTTCGTGAATTCTGCGGGAATGCGCCTGACTCTATACCGGATCACGTCGCCGCCACCGGTTGCGGCAGAGCTGGCGGGTCTGATCGTTGAGCAATCAGAAGAATTGGCCAAGGGAGTTTCCTTGCTGGAGCAGAACCAGCGCGTGCTGGAGCATTGCGTGGAGGTTCACAGGCTGGAGAATGAGGCTGACCGGGTGAGCCGGAATGCGATTGCAGAGCTTTTTGATAATGAAAAGGATCCCATCCAACTGATCAAGATGAAAGAGTTGTACGAAGTGCTTGAAATGGCGACCGATAAAGCCGAGGACGCCGCAAACGTACTGGAAGCCGTTGCCCTGAAGAGCGCTTAATGGCTTTCCGCTGCAACACCACCATCCCAAGGGGACCCCGCCGGTGAGCACAGGACTGATTCTGTTGATCATCACCGTGGCCGTTGCCCTGACTTTTGACTTCCTGAACGGCTTTCACGACGCCGCCAATAGCATTGCGACCGTGGTGTCCACCCGAGTGTTGTCGCCCAAACTGGCGGTAATCTGGGCTGCCTTCTTCAATTTCGTGGCTGCGTTTCTTCTGGGTACAGCGGTGGCCAAGACTATCGGCAAGGGCATGATCCGGCTGGACGATGTCACCCAGTATGTGGTCATTGCCGGACTGGCCGGGGCGATCGTGTGGGATTTGCTGACCTGGTGGTGGGGGCTGCCGACTTCCTCGTCGCACGCCCTGATCGGGGGCTACGCAGGCGCCGCTATGGCGCGGGCGGCGCTGAACCACGGAATTGCACATGCCTATTCTGTGATTCTGCCGCACGGTTGGACTCTGACTTTGATTTTCATCGTCGTGGCTCCGGTGATGGGGTTGGTGCTGGCGCTGTTGCTGTCGTCAGCCAGCTATTGGATTCTGCGCAACTGGACACCGGGGCAGGTAGACAAATGGTTTCGGAAGCTGCAGTTGCTGTCTGCCGCTGCCTACAGCCTGGGCCATGGAGGGAACGATGCCCAGAAGACAATGGGCATCATCGCGGGGGCGCTGTTTACCGCCGGTTACATGACTCCGGATGAGATCGCGCACGAGTGGGGACACTACAAGTGGTTCATCATCCTTTCCGCGCATACGGCGATTGCCTTGGGAACCTATTTCGGGGGCTGGCGAATTGTGCACACCATGGGTTCGAAGATTACAAAGTTAAGGCCTTTGGGCGGATTCTGCGCTGAAACCGCCGGTGCCATCACCCTGTTCGGAACGGCCCTGGCCGGCATCCCGGTGAGTACGACCCATACGATTACCGGGGCTATCATCGGGGTGGGTGCGATCCATCGTCTGTCGGCGGTGCGGTGGGGAGTGGCGCGGCGGATCGTGTGGGCCTGGCTGATTACGATTCCGGCTTCGGCTGCGGCTGCCTCGCTGTTTTTCTGGATTATTTGGCTGGTGCATCGGGCGGCTTAGCTTCAGAAACCAAGCCCTTTAACCACCAAGGACACGAAGGCTCACGAAGGAAAACCAACGGAATGTGGGTTTTTCCTTCGTGATCCTTCGTGTCCTTGGTGGTTAAAGGGTTGGTTTGGGGCTTTTGTTAAAATGGGGTCAACATGACGGGGCACTCTGCATTTACTGACGTTCCGACTGCAATTGAGGAAATCCGCGCTGGGCGGATGATTGTTGTCGTGGACGATGAAGACCGGGAGAACGAAGGCGACCTGACGCTGGCAGCAGAGAAAGTCACGCCCGAGGCCATCAATTTCATGGCGAAGTTTGGTCGCGGGCTTGTCTGCCTGGCGATGACCGAGGAACGGCTGGATCATCTGCGGATCGGTCCGATGACTGCGGAAAATACTTCGAATTATGGGACAGCGTTTTGCGAGGCGATCGATGCACGCGATGGCGTAACGACGGGAATCTCGGCTTACGACCGGGCGCGGACGATTAAAGTTGCGGTCGATCCCGCGACGCGGCCTTCTGACCTGGCTCGTCCTGGACACGTGTTTCCTCTGCGCGCGCGCAAGGGTGGAGTTCTGCTGCGTGCTGGACAAACGGAAGCCGCTGTCGATCTGGCTCGGATGGCAGGGTTAGTGCCGGCTGGCATTATCTGCGAAATCATGCGCGACGATGGAACCATGGCGCGTGTGCCTGATCTGATCGAGTTCTGTGAAACTCACGGCCTGAAGATGTTGACGGTGGCGGAACTGATTCGCTACCGCATGCAGCATGAACGCCATGTGCAGCGGGTGGGCGAGGCGCTGATCGACACGCAATATGGAGAGTTTCGTCTGATCGCCTACGAGAGCGAAGTCGACGGCGGCGAGTCACACATTGCGCTGGTGCGTGGTGATATTGAAAGCGGAGACGAACCAGTGCTGGTGCGCATGCACTCGCATTGCCTGATGGGCGACGTTTTCGGATCGACCGGATGCGATTGCCACGCGACGATTGAAGGCTCGATGCAACGAATCGCTGCGGAGGGCCGGGGCGCGTTGATTTATCTGCATCAGACATCGAAAGGCTTTTCGGTGGAGAAGCTGGCGGAGCGGACGGCGCTTATGTTTCATCGCGACAAGCGTTTGCCTGCTTTGCCTGAGAGCGAGCGCAAGACCCAGCGCGAAGTCGGAATTGGAGCGCAGATTCTGTCGGACCTGAATCTACGGCGCATACGGCTGCTGACGAACCATCCTCGCAAAGTTGCTGGGCTCGAGGGATTCGGGATCGAGATTGTGGAGCAGATTCCGGTGGCGCTGGATCGGGTGCGCAGCAAGTAGTGTGGTGATTGAAGCGAAAAGCATCAACCACTAAGGGCACGAAGGATCACGAAGGAAATCCTTTGGCTCTACGCGCGCACGACAACGGGTTCGCTCGGAATTTCAGGCGGGACTGCGACGAGATTTAGCTCGGCTTGCGGATTACGATGTCGCTGTCGTTGATGAAGAACTGCACTGAGCATTGGTCGGAGCCGCAGATGACTGGGAGCAGGCCGGCGAGTTGTTTGCGCGTGATGAGGCCCAGGGTGCCGCAGTCGGGACAGGCGAGGACGGCCCAGTAGGGATCTTCTTTTTCGCCCACGCGGCCGGCATTTTCGAGCACGAAGATTGTGCCCGGATGCATCTGCTCGGGAATCCACTCGTTCAGGACGTTCAGTTCTCCAACCATCTCCCCTCCCGTAGAGCTAATTTTGTGGAGCTAAACTTTCCTGCTACGAAACTTTTCTGCGTGACGGCCGCGGCGCGGCAGCGCTATCTTTTTTTTTCCGGGCTTTTTTCCGAAGTGCGAATCTGGGCGCGGACTTCGGCTCGAATCTGGCGCACTGCGTCGCTGAGACAAACTGTCAGCATGGGCTGGCGGGAATTTTTCAGGATGTCGACAATCTGCCGGGTCGATGTTTCCAGATACAGGGTGCGGCCGTCGGTCAGCAGATGGTAGTCGGACGAACCGGTCACGGTTTCCGCCAGGCGCTTGCTGAACTCGCGTTGCAGAAAACGCATTACCTTGCGTACGCGCTGCAAAGAGAAACCTCGGCGGCGCAACTCGCAGATGACGGCAACTTCGGCCAGATCTTCATTCGAATACAGGCGGCGATGTCCTTCACGGGCAGGGACGACGATGCGGCGTTCGTCCCACCATTGCAATTGGCGGAGAGTAATGCCGGTAAGGCCCATCACTTCGCGGGATGTAAATTGCCGTTGCATTCTGTCCGGGAAATGTTTCAAACATTTTGAGTAAAAAATGTTTGACACATTTTAGGTGGTAAGTGGTTGGTGTCAATGGGAGATTTGGGTGCGAGGTGTACTAGAGGAGTTCCCTGCGTGAGGTGGACTTAAACCTCTGAGGGCGGGACGCCGGCGCTACGAAGACCTTCCGCCGCCTACGAAGTGGACGATTTCCAGTTGGTCGCCTTCTACAAGCTTGGTTTCTTGCCATTGGGTGCGCGGGACGATAGCGCGATTCAGTTCTACCGCGACGCGGTCTTGTTTCATGCCGAGGTATTCGATGAGTTGAGCCAGGGTTGCCGAGTCACAGGATTGTTCCTGGCCGTTGATGGTGATTTTCATTTGCTCGATTTTCGCAACTATTGATGGAAGGGGCAAGGCTTGGCGGGATCGCTGTCCTCGGCTGTCCGGTTGAGAACCGACTGCTTTTTAGATGGAGACCAAAACCTTTGCGGAGCTTTGCTCCGCTGGGCAGGTGTGGACACCTGCCCCTACGTGGCATGGGGCGAGCCCTTCTCGCGAAGGGGCGCCTTAAGCTTCTACTTTTCTTAGTTGGAATTTGCGGGTGGCGGTGCGGCCGGAATAGTTTGCCTGGACCAGGACTGAGGCGTCGGGCAGGGCGAAGTCGTCTACTTCGATCTTCATCTCGGTGTCGCCTGCCGGGTCGGTGACCATTTGAGCGTAGAAAGGGCTGGCGTCGGGGCGGGCGAAGCGAACCGTCAAGCGCGCGCCCGGGACGCCGGAACCGCCTTCGGTGACCCGCAGACGCATGATCAGATTGCGATCGGCGTGGACGGAATTGGCATTCAGCCACTGGACGTCGAGTTCTTTCACTGCGGCCAGGGTCTCTGGAGTCTCGCGCTTGTCGAGGATGTCGTCCAGGTGGCCGTCGCGGATCGCGTCGAGGACCAGGCGATGCTGATCGCGCAGGCCGTGCTCTTTTTGCTGGTCGGTGAAGCCGTCGGCCAGTTTGTCTCCGTACGGTGTCGCACGCTTGCCGATGCAGCGGCCGCGGACGAAAACCTGGGTTTGCAACAGGAGTTCGCCCTCGCGGGCCTCGCTCTGCACGTGGTAGACGGTGTCGCCCTGCTTGATGTCTGTGTTAAAGCCGAAGATCATGAGTCAGTCTTTACTATCTACTTCAATATCACAGATTTACTGTGAGAAATTGGCTATCGCGAAAGCGATGATGCTTATCGATTAATAAGTTTTCACAAAGCGCGGGTAAAAGCGGGCCTGTGGCTTGACACTACCAAAATCGAACTTTAATCTAGAATGTTTTAGTAATGCTTGACGCGAATTATATATAGCTCCCCCATGCCCGACAATTACTTCGTCCGCTACCTGCCACTATTAATTCACCTCATAGTCGCTGGCGTACTCGCGGGCGCGATTGTGACCCTTTCTGCCTTGATCGGGTATCGTCGACCGACCCGGGCCAAAATGTCGCCTTACGAGTGCGGCATGACCCCGATTGGGGACGCGCGGGAGCGTTTCTCGGTAAAATTCTACATGGTGGCGATGTTGTTCATCCTGTTCGATATTGAAGCGGTGTTTCTTTATCCGTGGGCTGTGATTCTGCGCGATCTTAAGATGTTCGGCTTTTGGGAGATGCTGGTTTATATCGGCATCATGCTGGTGGGTTACTTCTATGTCTGGAAAAAGGGCGCGCTCGACTGGGGCAAGCCGTCGGCCCGGCGAGGTGAAGTCTGATGCCCCTGCAACCTGCCGTAACTGATCTCGAGCAACTGAAGCAGCATCCGGCTATCGCGGCGCTGATGGCGTGGAATCGGGCGGCGGTTGAAGGCGCCAAGTTTGATCGCGATGAAATGAGCATTTACGTTGAGCGGTCGTCGATCCGCGATGCCTGCGAATTGTTGCGCCAGAATCCGGATTTTCCCTTTAACTTCCTGGCGGATATCACGTGCGTGGACTGGTTCCCTTCCGAACCCCGGTTTGAAGTGGTCTATCACCTGTTGTCGCACTCCAAAAAAGAGCGAGTGCGGTTGAAAGTGCGGCTGGACGGCGGCAGTCCGGCGCTTGATTCCGTGACTGCGGTCTGGCCGGCCGCGAATTATTTCGAGCGCGAAGTATTTGACCTGTTCGGCATCCGGTTTGCCGGACATCCTTATCTGCGGCGGATTTTGATGCCGGAAGATTGGGAAGGCTACCCGTTGCGCAAGGATTATCCTGTGGAGGGCTACCGCTAGATTCCGTCTTTATTATGGCCCAACTTTCTCCAACGCCCGCGCTTGAACCCGGTCAGGACAAGACCATGATCCTGAACATGGGTCCGCACCATCCGTCAACGCACGGAGTGTTGCGGCTGATCCTGGAGATTGATGGCGAGAATATTGTGCGGATCATGCCTGACATCGGGTATCTGCACACCGGGATCGAAAAGACCTGCGAGGCCAAGTTCTACCAGCAGGTGGTGCCGCTGACGGATCGGATCGACTATCTGTGTCCGCTGACCAACAATCTTTGTTACGTGCTGGCGGTGGAAAAGCTTCTCGGGCTGGAGATTCCTCCCAAAGCGCAATGGATGCGGGTGATGCTGAACGAACTGACGCGCATCAATTCTCACCTGGTTTGGCTGGGGACGCACGCGCTCGATATTGGCGCGATGACGGTCTTCCTTTATTGCTTTCGCGAGCGCGAAGATATTCTACGGCTGTTCGAGATGGTCAGCGGACAGCGCATGATGACTTCCTACTTCCGCATCGGCGGGCTGGCGCTGGAACCGCCGCTGGGATTTTTCGAGCGCGTGAAAGATTTCGCCAAGCGATTCCCTTCGAAGGTGGATGAATACGAAAATCTGCTGACCGGGAATCCCATCTGGGGGATGCGCACCAAGGGCGTGGCGCGGATTACCGCCGAAGATGCGATCGCGCTGGGAGCCAGCGGTCCGACGCTGCGGGGCAGCGGAATTGATTTCGATTTGCGGCGCGACATGCCGTACTCCGGTTACGAGAATTTCAAGTTCAAAGTGCCCGTAAGCAAGGACGGCGACGTTTTCGCGCGATACATGTGCCGGGTCGGCGAAATGCGCGAATCCATCGCGATGGTGCAGCAGGCGGTGGAAGGGATGCCGGAAGGTCCGATCAAAGCGGTTGCACCAAAAGTGGTGCTACCCGACCGCGAGATGATGAAGACGCAGATGGAAGCTCTCATCTATCACTTTAAGATTATTACGGAAGGTTTTGCTGTGCCGGCAGGTGAGGTCTACCAGGCGGTAGAGTCGCCGCGCGGCGAAATGGGCTACTACATCGTCAGTGACGGGACCGCAAAGCCGTATCGGGTGCACATGCGGTCGGCTTGTCTGGCGAATTTGCAGACCCTGCCTACGATGTGCGAAGGGCGATTGCTGGCGGATGTGGTGGCGGCGATTGGCAGCATCGATATTGTTTTGGGTGAAATAGATCGATAACGGACGCAGTGTCCTCCGTGTCCTCTGTGGTTAGTCGAGACCTTTGACCACAGAGGACACGGAGGACACTGAGGAAAAATGAATGCGATTTTCTGACCAATTCGAACAGCGCTTCGCGGAGATGCTGACCCACTATCCGACGAAGAGGTCGGTGCTGGTCCCGACGCTGCTTTACGCGCAGGACGAGGCTGGCTATCTGTCGGATGAAGTGATTGAGGAGCTCGCCGGGCGGCTGGAGCTGACAGCCCTCGAGGTCCGCAATGTGATCAGCTATTACTCGATGCTGACTACCAAGCCGCGAGGCAAATATAACGTGCAGGTGTGCACCAACATCGCCTGCATGCTGCGCGGCGGCGAAGAACTGCTGGAACACTGCGAGAAAAAACTCGGCATCGGCCACAAGGGAACGACGCCCGACGGTCTTTTCTCACTGGAAGAAGTCGAGTGTATTGGCGGTTGCAGCTGGGCCCCGGCGGTGCAGGTGAATTACGATTTTCATGAGAACCTGACGGCGGAGAAGATGGACAAGGTGCTGGACGGGTACGCGAAGAAGGGGGCGTAGGGAAGGATCGAGTAATTGCGGAATTGAGTAATTTTGTAAATGGAAAAATGCGGGCGGCATTGGCTGAGCGCGTTTGATTTCAATTACTCAATTACAAAATTGCACAATTACCAAAGTGAATCATGGCTGATCTGGTTTCCCATCCCGATGAAGTAAAGATCGTCTCCAAGCGATTTGGCATGGGCGCGACCAATATTGATCGCTACCTGGAGCTTGACGGCTACAAGGCGGTGCAGAAGGCCCTGGGCATGGGCGCGGAGGCCATCGTCACTGAAGTCAAGAATTCCGGGTTGCGCGGGCGCGGGGGTGCGGGATTCAGCACGGGATTGAAGTGGTCGTTCGTCCCCAAGCAGGCTCCCAAACCGAAATATGTTTTATGCAACGGGGACGAGAGCGAGCCTGGCACCTGCAAAGACCGGTTGATTTTCGAGCATGACCCGCATTCGGTGATCGAAGGCGTGATGATTGCCGGGTTGGCCGTGGGCTCGAAGACCGGATACATCTACGTTCGCGGCGAGTATCGCTATCTGCTGGAGATTGTGCAGAAGGCGATTGCCGACGCTTACGCGCGCGGATTTCTGGGCAAGAATATTTTTGGCAGCGGGCAGGACTTCGACATTTACTGGCACGGCGGCGCAGGCGCGTATGAAGTAGGTGAAGAATCAGCGCTGATGGAATCGCTTGAAGGCAAGCGCGGTATTCCGCGTATCCGTCCTCCCTTCCCTGCCGTGGTTGGGCTTTGGGGCGGGCCGACTGTGATTAACAATGCTGAAACTCTGGCCAGCGTGCCGCACATTATTCTGGGAGGCGCGGAGTGGTTTGCCAATCTGGGTCCGCCGAAAAATGGCGGGACGCGATTGTTTTGTCTTAGCGGTCACGTCAAGAAGCCCGGCGTTTACGAGCTACCGATGGGGTACAACCTCCGCAAGATGATTTACGACGTGGCGGGCGGGATTCCGAACGGGCGCGCGCTCAAGGCCGTAGTTCCGGGCGGATCGAGTACGCCGGTGCTGAAGTCGGATGAAATCGATATCGCGATGGATTTCGACAGTGTAGCGAAAACCGGCTCCATGCTGGGATCAGGCGGCGTGGTGGTGCTCGATGACACGACCTGCATCGTTAAATTTGCTTTGCGGACGATGAAGTTCTACCAGCACGAGAGTTGCGGCTGGTGCATCCCCTGTCGTGAAGGTACGGACTGGCTGAAGAAGACGCTGATCCGTTTTCACAACGGCGGCGGCGTGAAAAAAGATATCGATAACATGTACTACCTTTCGGAAAACATGCTGGGCCGGACGTTTTGCCCGCTTGGTGATGCCGCGGCCATGCCGACCATGGCATTCATCAAAAAGTTCCGGAAAGAGTTTGAAGATCATTTGGACGGCAAGCCGTGTCCGTATGAGAAGGCTGCGGAGCCAGTTTTAGTGTAGCGCCGGCGTCCCGCCGGCCCGATGGGTGGGCGGAGCCCGCCGGGATTTTGGCGGTCACACTTTGAGTAATCGGCTTTTGTTTTGAGAGCAGGCAGCAGAGGAGGGCGAGACGCCCTCCGGACAGCCGGCGGGACGCCGGCGCCACAAAAATCTTATGGCTGATGTGAATCTTACGGTCGACGGCAAGAAAGTCACGGCTCCGGCTGGGACTTTGCTGATTGAAGCCTGCAAGGCTGTGGGCATCGAAGTTCCTTCTTTCTGCTATTACCCCAATCTTTCGCTGCAGGGCGCTTGCCGCATGTGCCTGGTGAAAGTCGAGAAGATGCCGAAGTTGCAGACGGCCTGCACGACTGTGATCGGCGAAGGCATGGTCGCGATCACGGACAGCGATGAAGTGCGGCAGGCGCGCAAGGGCATGGTGGAGTTGCTGCTGGGAAATCATCCGCTGGATTGTCCGGTGTGTGATGCCGGGGGCGAGTGCGAGTTGCAGGACATGACATTCTCGTACGGCGCGGCGGAATCGAAATACATGGAACCGAAGAACCACAAGGAGGAGCAGCAGTGGTCTCCGGTGGTGTACTTCGACCGGCCGCGGTGCATCCTTTGTTATCGCTGTGTGCGGGTGTGCGGCGAGGGCATGGACGTGTGGGCGCTGGGAGTGCAGAACCGCGGCGTGGGATCGGTCATCGCGCCGAATAAAGAAGACCATCTGGAATGCGAAGAGTGTGGCGCGTGTATCGACATCTGCCCGGTTGGTGCGCTGACGTCGGGAGCTTACCGCTACAAGACGCGTCCGTGGGAAATGAACCATGTGGGGACGACCTGCACCCATTGCGCGGATGGATGCAAAACCACGCTGGGCGTGCGCCGGTCCGAAACCGGCATGGAGATTGTGCGCGGCGACAATCGTGACAAGAGCGGGATCAATGGCGATTTCCTCTGCATCAAGGGCCGCTACGCTTTTGATTTTGCCAACCGCGAAGATCGTCTCACCCAACCCCTGATTCGAAAAGACGGGCAACTGTCGCCGGCGACCTGGGAAGAAGCGTTTGAACTGATCGGACAACGATTCAGGGAAGCACGCGAGCAGCACGGCGGGCCGTCGATCGGAGTTGTGGGGTCGAACCGCACTACCAACGAAGAGAATTATCTGTTGCAGAAATTCGCGCGCGTAGTTCTGCAGACTAACAATATCGATCATCACCGGACGGCGGACTTCCCTGCCTTCGCCTCGGCGCTCGGCGGCAAGCCGGAAGCGACCGCCAGCATGCGGGATGTGTATAACGCTCCGGCGATACTGCTGATTGGGAACGATCCTACGGAACAGCATCCGCTGCTGGCTTGGCAGATTCGGAATAATGTCCGGTTGCACCGGGCAAAATTATTTGTGGCGAATTCCGCGGATATCAAACTGAAGCGGCAGGCGGCTGCGTTCTTGCCGATTCCTGTGGGCAGCGAAGGGCAGTTGGCGGCGTTTCTGGCGGGTGATGATTCGGTGGCGGAAAGTCTCCGACTGGTTCCGGATGCCGGCGAAGCGGGCGAGGGCGCCCGCTCTACCCAAGCGTTTCGTGATGCGGTTCGGGGTGAGCAGAATCTGATCATCATCTTTGGGGCGGAGATCCGTGGCGGGGATATCGCTTCATTGGTGAAGTTTGGCTCCGGCATACCGGGCGCGAAATTTCTTTGTCTGGCTGATTACGCAAACTCGCGGGGCGCGGCGGATATGGGCCTCTATCCTGATCTGTTGCCGGGATATCATCCGATTGCGGATTCCGGAAAATTCAGTAGCGAGTGGGGTTCGGTTCCACAGGCACAAGGGCTGACGCTTCCTGAGATGGTTGAAAGTGCTCGCGCCGGAAAATTGAAGGCGCTGTACGTCGTGGGCGCGAATCCGGTGGGGCGGTTCCAGATCGATCCTTTTGCCTTCTCGCAGAGTTTTGTTGTGGTGCAGGACATGTTCCTGACGGAGACGGCAGCGCTGGCCGACGTTGTCCTGCCGGCCGCGAATGCTTACGAAAAATCGGGGACGTTTACCAACACCTGCGGCGATCTGCAACTGGTGAAGAAGGCGGGAGAGGTGACGGGCAGCAAGTCGGACTTCGAAATGATCGTGCGCATCGCGGACGCGATGGGCGCGGATGTCCGCGCACTGGTTCCGTTTGGACGAGGTTCGTCGGCTGACATGGGGCAATCGCGCGGCGCGCAGTCCGGAGAAGCCGACCGGCATTCGGTGTGGCTGGAAGCGCATGGGTTGGAACCGAAGATGAGCCCGTTCGATCCGAATGCGATTCTGGATGAGATTCAGCGGCTGGTGCCGGGGTACGAAGTTTCGCGGATGAATCTTTTGGCGGGCAATGATCAGCACACGACTCTGGTCGGGATCTCGGCCGGAGCGGTGCAGGATCCGAAGCTGATTGTTCCGGCGAACGACAATCTATTCAGCTCGGGGACGTTGGGGCGTTACTCGCGGACCCTGAACTCAGTGATGGAGAACCATAATCCGCAGCCGGCGGAAACTGAAGTCGCCGCGGACTGAAGAATTCTTTTTCTTAATTAAACAGCAGCGAGGGCGGGACGCCGGCGCTACCGAAACCGGCGCTACTGGGAATAACTGTTGAATATCACCACCTTCATTATCGTTTCTGCGATCAAGACTGTGCTGGCACTGGTAGTGCTGCTCACGGCGGTGGCGTACACCGTCTGGCTGGAGCGCAAAGTGGTGGGCCACATGCAGAACCGGTGGGGTCCCACGCGGGTGGGTCCGTTCGGATTGCTGCAGCCCATGGCGGATGGCGTGAAATTCCTGTTCAAGGAAGATCTGACGCCGCCGCACGTCTACAAGCCGTTGTATATCGCGGCGCCGATGATTGCCGTGATCTTTGCGTTGACCTCGATTGCGGTGATTCCGATCGGGAATTCGATCACCATTGGAAGCCTGGTCATTCCGCTGGAGATTACAGACGTCAACATTGGGCTGCTGATTATTCTGGGAGTTACCTCGCTGGGCGTGTACGGCGTGGCGCTGGCGGGCTGGTCGTCGAACAGCAAGTATTCATTGCTGGGCGGATTGCGGGCCAGCGCGCAAATGATCAGCTACGAGATTTCGCTGGGACTTTCCCTGGTGGGCGTACTGATGCTGACGGGCAGCTTCAGCCTGCGGGATATCGTGGACGCACAGAGCGGAACTTTTTGGGGATTTATTCCGCGCTGGAACATTTTTTATGGTGGGCAGTTCATCGCATTCTTCATTTATCTGATGTCGGCGTATGCGGAGACCAACCGCATCCCGTTCGATCTGCCGGAGGCGGAAACCGAACTGGTGGCTGGGTACCACACCGAATACAGCGCCATGAAGTTTGCCATGTTTTTTATGGCTGAGTACGCCAACATGATTACGGTGGCGGCGGTGGCCTCTTTGTTGTTTCTGGGCGGGTGGCATGGGCCTTTGTTCGGGCCACCGTTGCTACAGTCGGTGCTGCCGATTTTCTGGTTTGTGCTTCGGATATTTGCTTTCTTGTTTCTTTATATTTGGGTGCGTGGGACTTTGCCCCGGTTTCGTTATGACCAACTGATGGCCTTCGGATGGAAGTTTCTTTTGCCTTTGTCGATTGCGAATCTTGTGGTCACGGCGCTCGTAGTGGCTCTGCGGGCTTAGTTTATTAATCTTAGTTTGCAGTTCCTGGTTCTCAGTTCTCAGTTCATGACTCATCTGATTATATTTCTGGTGTTTGGAGCGTTGTGCGTGGCAGGAGCGGTCAACCTGCTGGTGCAGCGGCATCCCATCAGCGGCGCGCTTTCGCTGGTCGTGGTGATGGGATCGCTGGCGGTGGAATACCTGCTGCTGGGCGCGGAGTTCGTCGCGGCGGTGCAGGTGATCGTGTACGCCGGCGCCATTATGGTCTTGTTCGTATTTGTCATCATGCTGTTGAATGCAGGAGAAGAAGAACGCAGCAAAGGCAGCCGGGTGGCGTTGTTATTTGGCATCCCCGGAATACTGGTGGCGAGTGTGGTGGTGGGTTGGGTGCTGATCGAGCGCAGCGGCAGTCATACGCTCTCGGCGGGAGCTTTGCCGGGCGCGCCGCGCACCATCGGCTGGCTCTTGTTTCACAATTTTCTGCTGCCGTTTGAAGTCACTTCAATTCTGGTATTGATCGCTATCATGGGCGCGGTGGTGCTGGCCAGCCATCCTGATGCGGGCGTTACTACTCCGCACCAGGGAAAGAAGGAACGCTAATGGTGCCGATTGCTTACTACCTTATTCTTAGCGGGATTCTGTTTGCCTGCGGCGTGACCGGATTTCTGATCAAGCGCAACATCATCAGCATCTTCATGTCGATTGAGCTGATGCTGAATGGCGTGAATCTTTCGTTCGTAGCATTTGCCGCGCAATGGCATGCGCTCAGCGGCCAGATATTCGTGTTCTTCGTAATGGTGGTAGCGGCGGCAGAAGCGGCGGTCGGATTGGCAATCATCATTGCCGTCTACCGCACGCGAGAAACCCTGAATATCGACCAGGTGGATCTGCTCAAACTATGACACCCAACCTGTATCTGTGGATGATTCCGGTGCTGCCGCTGGTGGGCGCAGCCATCAATGGAATTTTCGGCAAGAAGTTTTCGCGGCAAGCCGTGGCCGGCGTGGCGCTGTGTTTCAGCGGCGCGGCGTTTGCAAAAGTTTTGACCGTCGCGTTCGCTTTCTCGTCCCTGGCGAAGCCGCACATCGAGTTTCTGGCCCCCTGGATCCGCTCCGGAACTTTTCAGGTCGACTTCTCATTTTTCCTCGACCAGCTTTCGCTTGTGATGCTGCTGGTCGTGACCGGCGTCGGCTTCCTTATTCATATTTATTCAGTCGGGTACATGTGGGAAGACGGAAGTTTTTATCGCTTCTTTGCCTACCTGAACCTGTTCATGTTTTTCATGCTGACGCTGGTTCTGGCCAGCAATTACCTGCTGATGTTTATCGGGTGGGAAGGCGTGGGGCTGGCGTCGTATCTGCTGATCGGATTCTGGTTTACCAAGGATTCTGCGGCATCGGCGGGCAAGAAGGCATTCATCGTCAATCGCATCGGTGACTTTGGATTTCTGATTGCGCTTTTTCTTCTGATCAAGCACTTCGGCTCGCTGAACTTTGACCAGGTTTTCTCGCGTATTGGTCCCCTGAGCGCCGAGACTGGCGGAGCGGGGCTGCTGACCGCAATCGGACTGCTGCTGATGGTTGGCGCGGCCGGCAAGTCGGCGCAGATTCCTCTTTATATCTGGCTACCTGACGCCATGGAAGGTCCGACGCCGGTTTCCGCGCTGATTCACGCGGCGACCATGGTCACGGCGGGCGTGTATATGGTTTCGCGTTCGCACGTGATTTTTGAGCGGGCGCCGATTGCCTTGACCGTGGTCGCGATCGTCGGAACGTTGACGGCTCTGTTTGCTGCGACCATCGGCATCACGCAGACCGATATCAAGAAGGTGCTGGCGTACTCCACGGTTTCGCAGCTGGGATACATGTTCATCGCGTGCGGGGTCGGGGCGTTCTCCGCCGCTGTATTCCATCTGATGACTCATGCATTCTTCAAAGGGCTGCTGTTCCTGGCGGCAGGGTCGGTGATTCACGCCGTGAGCGGTGAGCAGGACATGCGCCAGATGGGTGGGTTGCGGACAAAGATTCCGTGGACGTTCTGGACCATGACCATCGCCACGTTTGCCATCGCCGGAATTCCTCCATTTGCCGGTTTCTTCAGCAAGGACGAAATTCTGTGGCGCGCGTATCAGACTAACTGGGTTTACTGGGCGATTGGATTGTTCACAGCATTCCTCACTTCCTTTTATATGTTCCGCTTGTGGTTCATGACATTTTTCGGGGAGTATCGCGGGACGGCGGAAGATGCACATGCCGATTCGGGTCATGGACATGGCATGGCCATAGCGACGAACATGGGCATGGCGGGATTCACGAGAGTCCATGGGTGATGGTCGGACCACTGGTTGTGCTCGCGTTGCTGTCGGTTACTGGTGGGTGGATTGGGGTTCCAGCATCGCTGGGCGGTAGCAATCGTTTCGAGAAATTCCTGGCGCCCGTGTTTCACGCGTCCTATCCGTCTTCATCGGCTGCCTCCGGCGCTGAAGGCCACGAAGTAGCGACGCCTCCTGAAAAAACCGAAGAAACCGAGCCCCAGACAGGTCATGCGACTGAGCTGATCTTTACCGGGATTTCGGTGTTTGCGGGAATCCTTGGATTTTTCCTGGCCTGGCAGCTTTACTACCGCGATCCGCAGTTGCCGCAGAAGATTGCGGCCGGCCTGGGCGGTCTATACCAGGCGGTGGTGCACAAGTATTACATCGACGAGCTCTATACAACACTTTTCGTAAAGCCCCTGATCGCGGGCTCGGCGTTGATCCTTTGGCATGGGATTGATCAGGACGTGATCGACGCCTCGGTGGACAACAGCGCGCATGGAGCGAACCAGGTTTCCGATTCCGTGCGGCATATGCAGTCGGGCAACCTGCGCTCCTATGCCGGATGGGTGGCGGCAGGCGCCGCCGCGGTGATTGTTTACATGATCTGGACGGGAACACGATGAATCTTCACGATTGGAATCCCGTCATTCTCACGCTGGTAACGTTCATTCCGCTGGCGGGGGCGCTGCTGCTATTGCTGCTGCCGCGGCGTGATCGCGACATTCGCGTGTTTTCGCTGGTGGTCTCGCTGTTCACGTTTGTCCTGTCACTGCATCTGCCGGTGCACTTCCACCGTGGCCAGGCAGGATTTCAGTACGAAATCGACCGGGCATGGATTCCAATCCCCAATATTCACTACCACCTGGGTGTGGACGGAATCTCCATGTGGCTGGTGGTGTTGACCACGTTCCTCACCCCGCTGTGCGTGCTGATCTCGTGGAAATCGATTCATGAACGGGTCAAGGAATTCTTCATCATCATGCTGGTGCTGGAGACCGCGATGATCGGCGTGTTCGTCGCCCTCGACCTGTTCGCGTTTTATTTCTTCTGGGAAGCCACGCTGATTCCGATGGCGTTGCTGATTGGAATGTATGGCCACGGACGCAAGGTTTACGCCGCCGTCAAGTTTTTCATGTACACCATGATCGCATCAGTCTTTATGCTGGCGGCGATCCTGTGGCTCTACGCCAAAGTTGGTACGTTTGATTTCGTGACCATCCAGAACGCGATTCGCTCGGGACAGGTGGCGGGTTTCGGCGGTGCGGCGCAGTGGCTCTTTCTGGGATTCTTCATCGCGTTTGCGGTCAAGGTTCCACTCTTCCCTTTCCACACATGGTTGCCTGATGCCCACGTCGAAGCGCCCACAGCCGGTTCCGTGCTGCTGGCAGGCGTGCTGCTGAAGATGGGCACCTACGGTTTGTTGCGCTTCAACCTGGGATTGTTTCCCGACCAGGCGCGCGCCAATGCCTGGTGGGTGATGATCCTGGCGCTGATCGGCATCATCTACGGCGCGCTGGTGGCGCTTGTACAGCCCAACATGAAGAAGCTGATCGCCTACTCTTCGATCAGCCATCTGGGGTTTGTGGTGCTGGGGATTTTCAGCTTCACGCAGGCCGGACTGGATGGGGCAACTTACGTAATGCTGGCGCATGGCGTCTCGACCGGAGCGCTCTTCATGCTGGCGGGCGCGCTGTACGAGCGCCGGCATACTTACGAGATTTCGGAATACGGCGGCCTGGCGAGTTCCATGCCGGTGTACGCGACCTTCTTCCTGTTCGTGGTGCTAGCGTCAGTGGGCTTGCCGCTACTGAACGGGTTTGTGGGCGAGTTCCTCGTGCTCAGCGGAGCGTTCCAGGCACGCGCGGTTTACGGAATTCTGGGGGCCACCGGAGTGATCTGGAGTGCCGGATACTTGTTATGGATGTATCAACGGGTGTTTTATGGAAAGATCACGCATCCGGTGAATGAAACCCTGCCCGACCTCGACCTGCGCGAGCGCGTTGCGCTCCTTCCGGCGATGGCGGCCGCTTTGGTGATGGGCGTAGCGCCGATGCTGTGGCTGAACGCGATCGGCCCCGCGGTACAGACTGCATTGGCTCCGTTTGCTCAGTTGGCCAGCAAGGTGGTTGGCCAGTGATAGCGATGACGACGAGCGCAGTAATTCAGACAATACCCCAGGGCGTGGAATATGTTCGCATTCTGCCCGAGATCGTTTTGTCGGTCTTTGGCATGCTCATCATGGTGCTCGATCCCCTGGTGGATGAGCGTGCGACACAGAGACTGCTGGGTGGAATCGCGCTACTGGGCTCGGCGGCGGCGATTGCGGCCACGCTTTACCAGTCGTACTTTCCCGGACTCGGTTTCTGGGGCATGATCAAGGTGGATGGGTTCAGTATCTTCTTTCACTTTGTGGTCACCGCGATTACTGCCGTGGTGATCCTCAGTTCCTTCGAGTACATGGCGGTGCAGCGCATCCGGGCCGGCGAGTACTACGGGCTGATCCTGTTTGGCGCGGTCGGCATGTGCCTGATGTCGTCGGCCGTGGAGTTGGTGCTGATCTTTATTGCGCTGGAAATTTCGTCGATTTCCACTTATGTGCTGGCCGGCTTCAGGCGGCGCGCGGCCATCAGCAGTGAAGCTTCGCTGAAGTATTTTCTGCTGGGTTCTTTTGCCACCGCTTTCTTCCTGTACGGCGTAGCACTGATGTTCGGCGCGACGGGATCGACCAGTTTTTCGGTGATCGGCGAGGTGCTGCGGTCGAATCAGATTCCGCTGCTGGCTTATGCCGGAGTGGCGCTGATGTTCGTGGGTCTGGGTTTCAAAGTGGCCGCTGCTCCGTTTCATGTGTGGACGCCTGATGTGTACGAGGGCGCACCGGGGCCGGTGGTGGGGTTCATGTCGACCGCACCTAAGGCGGCGGCGTTCGCGGTATTGCTGAGGGTCATGTTTGAGGTCAATGCACCCGGGCGGGTTGGCCTGATCTGGGTGGCGGCCGCGCTGTCGATGACTCTGGGCAACGTGGGCGCGCTGGTGCAGCAGAACGTCAAACGGTTGCTGGCATATTCTTCGATCGCGCATGCGGGTTACGTGCTGGTAGCATTCGCGGCGCTGCCCGACAACGGGATTTCCGCGGCGATGTTTTACACGGCCTCATATGCGGCAATGAATGTCGGCGCCTTTGCCGTGGTCAGCCACATTGCGGGCGCTGGAGAACGCTACGTCACACTCGACGACTACGCAGGCCTGGGCCGCCGCTCGCCGCTTCTGGCTGCAACGCTAACGGTTTTTTTACTTTCGTTGATCGGGATCCCGATGACTGGTGGATTCTTCGCCAAGTTCTACGTGTTCAGCGCCGCCCTCCAGGCCAACCTGGTCGGACTGACCATCATCGGAGTACTGAACAGCGCGGTTGGCGCTTACTACTATCTGCGAATCATCGTAGTGATGTATATGCGGGAGGAGCGGGAAGAGATTCCGGCGACTCCGATTTCACCAGCGCTGGGAGCGGCGCTCGCCATCAGTGTCGCCGCGACACTTTATCTCGGACTGCTTCCTGGGCGAGTCTTGGAATTCGCATCGCGCTCAGCGGCGGAACTTTTACGTTAGGATTTCCCGGCATCGCTCTGTACGGTAAGTGTTACCGTGGTTACCCTGCCTGAGTAGATTCCCCACTCGCTGAATTCCTCCGAATGCGAAGCGCAGCGCGGGTTTCATGATGGTGCAGTAACTGTACTGAATCCGCGGATGAGCAATTGACAACCACCCACTATGCGTTCATCATTAATTCTAAATCGGGTTCTAAATCGGGAAACTATAGCAGGAGGCCAGCCAATGAATGAGTTGATTCGAAAAATCTGGGCCGATGACAAGGGCCAGGACATTGCGGAGTACGCGGTGATGCTAGCGGTGATTCTGGTTCTGGTCGTAGGAACCATACGTCTGGTCGGTTCGAACGCCAATAACGTCTTCTCCAGCGTCGCCAGCTCGGTTCAGTAATCTTCCGGGACACCAGTCCCGACATCCCTATTTTTTGAGCCGGTAGAGAATTTCACCGGCTTGGGGAACCAGTTTGATACCTTCGCTTTCTCGTCCCTGCCAATGCTCGAAGCGGATGCCTTTGGGGTCGAGATAGTTCAGGTTCGCTCGCCGGCAGCGTTCTTCCGGAATGCCGGTAGCCAGGGTAACTTTTATCCGCAGGCACTCAAGGGCGCTAGCCGCGTCGTAGCTGCCCTGTCCGATGAGATGGGTGGAATGCGCGATGACGCCTCTCGGCACTCCGGCGAAGCGATCCGGCTGCTTCAGAAAATAATCGCGACAGTGGTAGCCGATTTTCTCCAGAAACACTCCGTGGGTGTAACTGAATTCCGTAATGTGCGGCGCGTAGATCACGACTTCGCCGCCATCTGCCATGGCAGGTTCGAGTTTGTACATGCCCTTGGCACCGGTCCAGATGTCGTCGTACATTTCGGGCAACACCGAAAGCACGCGGCGGAAGGGGTGGTCTCTGTCGATCCAGCGAATGTGTTCGTGGGCGGAATGAGCGGCGGCCGCTTTCCAGGCTTCTTGCGCGGAGCCGAAATAAATGCCGGCTACGTCGTGCTTTCTTAAAACAAGCGCGAGACATGAGACCGGCACTGTGACCTTCGCGGCGGCGCGGTCGATCAGGGCGCGCACCGGCGTTGTGGGGGTGCCGATCAGGTTGTAACTGCCGAGCAGGGCCCCCAGCCAGTGCGTCTGATTGATCATTTCTCCGGTGCTGATACCCGGGAACAGATATTTATTTCCTCCCGAAAATCCAACAACTTCGTGGGGAAATACCGGGCCGCAGATCAGGATTTGATCGTAGTCAAAGAGCAGCCGATTGATCTTGATCAGAATCGATTCCGCCAAGAGGCCACCCGAGGTCTCGGCAACCTCATCGGCTGGGATCGTGCCCAACTCCACAAAAGTCTCGGGGAGATCCCATCGGTGGTTGACGATGCGAGCCTTGCCGCACATTCCGTTGACGACGGGTTGCCCCATCATGCGCGAGAGCTGGGTCTCGTTCATGAGCGAGTGCGTGCCCAGGGCAACGATATAGTCGCAAGCGGTGGCGCGGGTCGCGACCTCTTCCTGCAACAACTCGAACATGAGGGGCATTGGCATGCTGCGGGTGCTGTCGGGAATGATGATGAGGACGCGCTTGCCGGTGATATTCAGTTGGGAGGCGGCCTGGGCGACGAGCTGGTGGACTTCGTCGCGGGAAAGGATTTTTTCACTCGCGTTTTTGCTGATGATCATTGTTATTATGGGATTCGAGTTCGCTCGCCAGATTGCATTATTTCATTGTTCTCTAATGTAGCGGTGGCTCCCGCCGGCTGTCTGGGAGAGTGTCTCGCCCTCCGCTTTCCAATCATCTTTCAGGATTGTCTCGATGCAGGAACTAGCGGGCGTTGCCCGCTGATCGGGCCGGCGGGACGCCGGCGCTACATCGAGTGCGCATCGTTCTTTTAGAATTCTTGTGGAATTGCTTTGGCCTCGTCGAAGGTCAAGCGGCGTTTGTGCCGGTAAGACAGGTTGGCCATGTGGGCCACCACTGCCGAACTGTAGCCGAGTTCGACCGGCGCGTTTGGAGTCTTCCGGCTGCGCATGCAATCGATCCAGTTGGCGATATGGTTCTGCGACGGGCTTGCGCCCTTGATGGCCGCCTGGTTCGGGCGATTCACTTTCTCCGGATAGTAATGAACTTCCTCCTCCGATTTGCCGCTGACCATTTCGTTCGAACCGGCCACGTATTCGATAGTGCCGTCGCTGCCCAGAATGCGCTGGCCCAAACCATAACGGCTGTTGCTGAAGGTGGACTGGAAAGCGACCACCACGTCGTTGGGAAAATCAACGGTGACAGAAATTGTATCGGGGACCTGGCGTCCGTCTTTTTCGGAGAACACGCCACCTGACATGTAGGCGGCCGTCGGCAGCGGCAGGTCGAGCGCGCTCATGATCCATGCCATCTGGTGAATCATGTTTTCGGTGACGTTTCCTCCAGAGAACATCCAGTACAGTCGCCAGTTGAGAAACTTGAAGGGATCGAAGGGCATGTCTGGCCGGCCGTTCAGAAACGCTTTCCAATTCACGTTCTCGGCAGTGCAATCAGCCGGGACCGGGCGAACCCACTGGCCTTGTCCGTGCGGAGTGTTGCGGCTCATCCAGGACTCGACTTGAGTGACCTTGCCAACCATGCCGTCACGAATCCACTTTTTCGCATCGGCTAACGGGCCTTCGCTCTCATGCTGCAATCCGATTTGAACGATGCGATCGGATTTTTTTGAGGCGTCCAGGCATTGCCCAGCTTCGGCGATGGACCAGGTCATCGTCTTTTCCGAGTAGAGATCTTTCCCGGCGGCAAGCGTCTCAGTGAAATGGTGGGCGTGAATGTGCAGCGGGCTGGCCACGAGGACGCCGTCGATGTCCTTCATATCAAGCACGCGGCGATAGTCGTTCACGGTTTGCAGGCCGGGAGAGATTTTCCTGGCTTCGTCAAAGCGGCGGGTGTAGACATCCGCGACGGCAACCACCTGGACGTTGGGGAGGCCCAGAGTTTGCTTTAGAAGCTCCTGGCCCCGGGCACCTACGCCGATCATCGCCAGGCGGACGCGGTCATTTGCGCCCAGTACGCTGGATTTTGGATAAGCCACGAAGGCGGCAGCGCCCAAGGCGGCCTGCTTGATGAAATCGCGTCTTGAATGTTTGGACATCCCGAAACCTTTCGCTTGAGATTCTTGAGATTTGGCAGTCGAAAAAGCTCA
Source organism: Terriglobia bacterium (assembly GCA_963795245.1). Classification (GTDB taxonomy): domain Bacteria; phylum Acidobacteriota; class Terriglobia; order Terriglobales; family Acidobacteriaceae; genus JAIQFF01. The sequence goes on from CAWCHA010000005.1 coordinate 1,978,375, forward strand.
CCTCAGGCGCTAAAGCGCCCGCTTGTTACAGCTTTTCGGCACCAGGCAACTCGTGTCTTTCCGGATTCGTTGCGCACGACGGGCACTTGTGAACTCCCGCCTTTCCAAGTCGTCGCGGATTCGAAGGCTCCTAAAGGCTGTAATCAAGTCTGCCGCTCCCGAATCGTTGCGATTGTGCGGCAAACGCGCCTAGGCCTTGAGCGCTCCTGCTTTTTCCAGGGCATCTTTCATTCCTGCCCAACTCTGAATCGTGGATGCTTCCGGCGTTCCGGCGCCGCGCCAGTGGGTTTCGAGGCTCACGACTTGGCGATAACCGTCACTCTTGAGAGCTTTGTATTGACCAACCCAGTCGATGATGCCTTTGCCCATCGCTGCCCATTCGATGCCCTTCGCGGTTTTGGTGGCGTCCTTGCAGTGGCAGTGGCCGATGCGATTCCTGGGCAGCAGATTATAACCATCGGGATACGGAATTTCGCCGGCCATGGCGGCGTTGCCCGGGTCCCAGTTGAGCATGAAAGACGGCGACGGCACTCCTGCAAGGACTTTGGCAGACTCGGCTCCAGTCGCGGTATTACAGGCTGCTTCATTTTCCAAAATAAGGATGCAGGCCGATCTTCCGAAGTTTTTCGGCAGCCTGTTGCAACTGGTCATTCATGGCGTTGCGATACGGGGCCTGATCATCGAGCCGCCAGAAGTCGAAGCAGCGAATGCGGTCGGTATCAAACTTTCTCGCCAGCTCGATGGCGCGATCGAGGACTTCTCCCTGTTGATCGTAAGTGAAGTTCGCGTTGAACTGATCGTGTTCCGGACTGAACCTGGATTTCGGCGCGCCGGGAAAATCCACTTTAAAAAGAGGACTGGCAATGTCGGGGACGCGCAGATTGTTTTTCTTGAGGAGTCGCTGTGCTTCGGTGATTTCGTTGGCATCGAGGACGGCCACGTTTTTGTTCCACATGCTGCGCAGTTCCATCCACTCCATACCAAATTGCCGGGAGGCGACCTCGCAAGCATGGCCGAAATCCTGGGAGATTTCGTCGTTGATGACGGCAATCTTGAAGGACGACTTGCCAAGGCGCGGAGTTTCGGATTTCGAAGGCGATTGGAAGGGCGAGGCTGAGAGGTCCGTTTTGGCAGCCGCCAGTATCCCCAGGCCGGCTATGAACTCGCGACGTGAAAAGTCTGATCGCATTAGCGCTTCTTTCTAAAGGAGGTTCCGCTGAATGAGATTCCGGCGAGCCAACTGGACGTTGCGATTGGACTCAATATGACTGCTTGATCTTCGACTTCAAGTTGTGGGCCAGCTTCTCAATCTGTTCCGCTTTTTTGACGGCATCGAGGGAAAGGACACCCTGACTATGCTGGTCCATAAACTCTTTCAGTTCGCTGGATAACGTGAACAGTTTTTCCGTGTCCTGTTTGATTTCCGCCTGGAGAAGTTTATTGGCTTTTTGGGCGCGCTCCCGTTCGATCTGTTCTTCGGTTCGCACCGGAATGTTGGATGTGCTTGGGCCTTCCCGGACCATCGGGGGTACCATTATGCCCTGACCGAATGCAAGGGGACATGTTAGAAAGGCGCAAAGAAACATTAGCGAGAGACCTTTGAGCATGACGAACCTCCTGCGGAAGTACGTTCTGACGTACTATACACCGCTTGGCGGTCCCCATTTAAGCCTCACGCCGCAGCCGCCACGGCGTATCAATGAACCGGATCGAGAATCAGCTTTTGCACGCGCCAGTTCAATAACTCACCGACGAACAATTCGTTTTCTGACGGACAGGCAATTTCGTGAATCCAGCCAAATTGTTTTAGCTGCTTGCCCGACTCTCCGAGCACGCCCAGAACTTTCCCGTCCAGAGTGAGCTTGTAGATTCGTCCCGGATAGCCGTCGGAACTGTACAGCACCTGATTGGGTGGAGGCGTGATGCAGATTGCCCAAGGCGCGCCCGGAGCCATGGCCTGATTGCCGACGATGGGTAGTTTCGGTTTGTTACCGATTGAAGATCGGGCTTCGGGATCGAAAGGCACATCGATCACGATCTGGCGCAGGAATTTTCCGTCCCCGTCGAATACCTGAATGCGGCGGTTGCCGCGGTCCGCGACGTAGACATTGTTTTGCGCGTCGACTGCGATGCTGTGCGGAGTGTTGAACTGGCCTGGCTGATCGCCGGGCTCTCCCCAGGACTTGATCCAGTCGCCATTCTTGTCGACCTTCGCAACCCGCGAATTCACGTAGCCATCGCTGATGTAAGTGTTGCCCGCTGAGTCCCACGCCATGTCGGTGACCTGGCGAAACAGTCCGTCGACCGGCGGAAGAGGCGGTTTGGGATGCTTCAAAGGTTCGGTACCTTCGTCGGAGGCTTCCAGTTTGCGTCCGAAGACCATGACGACGCGGCCTTCAGGGTCGAACTTGATGACCATGTCGGAGCCTTTGTCGGCGACCCAGATGTTGTCATCCTTGTCGATTCGTACCGAGTGGGCGAATGACCAGGCATAGAGGTTGTGGCCGATCTCGCGCAGAAATTGTCCATTGGAACGAAATTCCAAAAGTTGCGCCGCGGCTGCACCGTAGGCTGGGCCCGTCGTGCCGCCGCGCGAGTAAACGAAGATATTTCCCTTGGAGTTGACGGCGACGCCGGCCACTTCGCCCAGATATAAATCCGGGGGCATCTTGAGAAATCCGGGAACGGAACGAAACGGGATTTCGGGTACGCGCGGTTCTTGTGCGAGCAACGAACTGACGGTCGCGAGAAAGAAAAACAAAGCGCAGCGTTTCATGGGCCTCCGAGTAGTCACGTTGTCATCCTGAGCGTAGTGGCGGATTTCGCAAATCGAAGTCGCCACGGGGTCGAGGGACCCCTATAAGCTTATCGGTCGCGTAAGCTTTTAAAAGAAGATCTTAAGACTTCTCGCCAAGGTGCGCTGATAGGGGTCCTTCGACCGCATGAGATGTTTCGCAAGCGAAACATCTCACTCCGCTCAGGATGACACTTACGACGTTACGGATCTAAGGGACGCCACCGCGTCGCGACATCACAGGTTATACCAGTGCAGGCACGGTGTGCAGTGACAAACACTATGACAGTGCCCGTCGGATCCGCGATCCTCACAAGGCGTCGTTCACAAACCGTCATTCAGAAACCCAGGCGTTGGGCACAGTCCCGCAATATTTCTGCTTCCCACAGAGGGCGTTTCGGATTCTTTGGATGGATTAAGTCTGAGGGGATTCTTCCGATCAGATGCAGAAATACCGCGGCGGAATTCTTGTAGGCAGGAACGGGCGCGCGAAAAGCCACGTTGCCTAAGTATTGCAGCGCGTCTGAGAGCGCGTAATAGGCGGGGTCTCCAGTCTCCCAGAGGCGATCGCGCTCGGCGAATTTCTCGGGAGCGAAGCTCGCGAGGCCGAGCAGGTAGTCGGAACCGTACTCGATCATGTTGATGCCCAGATCGTTTCCCGTATAGATACGAAAGTCCGGCCGGTACGAATCGCGCAGAGCCAGACGTTTCAGTTCGGTGAGACGATCGAGAGATGAATGTTTCATACCCCTGATCTCAGGGATATCCATGAGGCGACGGACAGTTTCTTCGTCGAAGATTTCTCCATTGGGCGCAAACATCTTGCCTAATTCAAACGCCAGGACATGGGGACATCCCTGGCATACGGCTTGATAGATTGCACCTTTCTCCTGGGACGAGCGGCCTTGCATGCGTGCAGTCTGAAAGAGAATCGGAATTCCGCCGGCATGGACGATCGCGTCCAGCTGTTGGCGGTAGAGAGCGACGATGTCGCCGGTCTGATTCTCAATGTAGGCGCCGGCAATGAACGGGACACCTTTACCCAGGGCTTCGACCGTCCAGCGGAGGACATCTTGTTTTTCCGGCTCGCTTAAATAATTCACGTAGCCTGTGTCCATGTTGACGGCGTTCATCAAGCCCGCGCGATGAGTCGCGAGCAAGTGCTTCTGAAAAGCATCGACTGCTATTTTTCCGTCGGAGTCGTAAGGCAGCAACGCGGCAGCAATGCCATGCACTTTGCGATTGAGCTTTCGGCGTTCGATGAGTGCGGCCGTGTTCATCCCGATTTTCTTCTCCAAAGGCAGTACGTCAGCTCTTTTTGGCAATGGTCAACTGGGTCATGGACTCTGAATCCTTGTAGAAACTATCCAGGGGATAGCATCCTGAAGGCAAGCCCTTGCGCGGCGCGGTCGTGCAATCGCTGAAGGTTCTGCAAATCAGTTTGCGTTGAATGGCGCGGCCGGCCGACGCTTCCCAGAGTAGTTCAGGATAGCTCAACACCATTCGTCCCAGACCGACCATGTCGACCCATCCGTCGCGCAGGGCGGCCTGCGCCACATGCGGCAGAAAATCCTGCAGGTAGCTGTAACCGGTCCCGACAAATATCAGGTTCGGAAATTGCTGCTTGAGTCGTCTGGTTGTGTCCATGTGGCGCGCCACACTCACCAGCGGATCTTCGGGGGGCAGATATCCATCCGACGGCGGATACAGCGCGGGCCGCTGCAGATGCGGGTTGTAGTAAGGGCTTCCGGCGGTAATGTTCACCAGCCGAATTCCCAGTTCTTCGAGCAAGGAAAGAAAACGAATCGGCTCGTTCAGGTCCGACTGAGTGGGATCGAGAGGGTTGACTCCGAATCCCCAGCGATACGGGATATTGCCTTCATGCGACTCGGGAATCCCTGGCCCCGGCTTTCCGCCCGACGATTGCGCCGGATCAGGATGGAAGGGCACGCTGTCGATCGCCGAAAGACGAACGGCAATTTTGAGTCCGGGCGCGAAGGAACGAATTCCCTGGACGACCTCACGCAAAAAGCGAGTGCGGTTTTCGAAACTGCCTCCGTAGGATCCGGGGCGGGTGTGGGCGCTGAGAAATTCGTGGCCGAGATAGCCGTGGCAATGTTTTATGTCGACGAAATCGAAGCCAAGATTCCATGCCATGAGCGCGGCGCGATGGAAATTTTCGATGATGACTTCGACCTCGACATCCGTCAGAACGGGGAAATCGGCCGGCAGCTGCAATCGCCGATCCAGAAACGGATGGTGATAGAGGATTCGCGGCTCGGGGCGGCCATGCGCATTGGGACGGCTGTAGCGTCCTGAATCTGTCAGCTGAAGGCCGATCAGCAAGCCGTCGTCGGAACCGGTGGTCAGGCGATGCTCTTCCAGCAACGTGGCTCGCAGTTGGGACAGGCCTGCTCGCGTATGCTCCGCCGCCACCAGTTGATGGGGATTGGCGCGCGCTTCATGCGAGACTGCGACCGCTTCCCCGCCCCAAATTAATTTCGCGCCGCTGCGGCCGAAACGCTGCCAGCGCCGGATGGTATTCGGGGATGGGTTGCCGTCGGGGGAACCATCCCAGCCCTCCATGGGATGCACGACGATGCGGTTGCCAATTTTAATATCGCCACGGACGAGAGGCTGGCGCAGCGGAGATTCCGATCCACTCACCAGTTCGTGATCAACGGGGATGGCTAGATGGAGCGAGCGGAGATGAGCCTGAAAGCCATGCGCGCTTTTTATGGTCCCGAGACGCAGGATATGTTTGGAGCTCATGCAGTTTTTCGCAGTCCTTGTGATTCTGATCTACTTCTCCGCGACGTCCTTGCCACTTCCGCACGAGCGGGACGCTCGCGCCCACATTTCACAATACCATTCGCTGGAGGTTTGGGGTTTAGGCAGGGGTAAGACAAAGAACTTTGCCCAGCGGTGTGATTGCGTTTACATTGTCGATGGCGTGCGCGGAGGAAGAAGTGCCGAACGGATTCCGGCAGTGAACGACATAACGGCAGCGCCGTCTTCTCGTGCCGGCCACCTACGCTGGGTGATTTGCGCTCTCCTGCTGTTTGGAACCACCAAGAGCTATATGGACCGGCAGGTCCTGGGAGTTCTTAAAACCACTCTTCAGCACGATCTGGGTTGGAACGAAATCGATTACAGCAACCTGGTGTTCGCCTTCCAGGCGGCGTACGCGGTGGGGATGGTGGTAGTGGGCCGGGTGATCGACAGGCTCGGCACACGGTTTGGTTATGCGGTGTCCATGGTGTTCTGGAGCCTGGCTGCGATGGGACATGCCATCGGCAGCTCTTTTGTCAGTTTTATGATTGCGCGTTCGGCGCTTGGCCTTGGGGAGTCGGGAGTTTTTCCAGCCAGCATCAAGACGGTCGCTGAATGGTTTCCGAAAAAAGAACGCGCGCTGGCGACAGGAATTTTTAATGCCGGAGCCAATTTCGGAGCCATTCTCACTCCCCTCGCGATTCCGTGGATTACGATTCACTGGGGCTGGCGCTGGGCGTTCATAATCACGGGCGCGCTGGGGTTCGTCTGGCTCGCGTTCTGGCTGCTGCTCTATCGCCAGCCTGAGGAACATCCCCGCCTCTCGAGCGCGGAACTGGATTACATCCGCAGCGATCCGCAACCACCGAAGACAAGAATTAAATGGGCGCAACTCATTCCTCATCGTCAAACCTGGGCGTTTGTGGTGGGCAAATTCCTGACTGATCCTATCTGGTGGTTCTACTTATTTTGGATACCGGATTTTCTGCAACGCAAACACGGTCTGTCCCTGATGAAGGTGGGGCTACCCGTGGTAGTGATCTATGTGATCGCCGATATCGGCAGCGTTGCGGGAGGGTGGCTGTCGTCGTGGCTGATCCAACGCGGCAGGACTGTCAATTTCGCGCGCAAGACGGCATTGTTGATTTGCGCGGTGTGCGTCGTGCCTATTGTTTTTGCCTACAACATGGAAAGTTTGTGGGGAGTGGTGATGCTGATCGGGCTTGCGGGCGCCGCGCATCAGGGATTTTCCGCCAACCTGTTTACCCTTACGTCTGACACTTTTCCCACGCAGGCAGTGGGTTCGGTTGTCGGAATGGGAGGCATGGCAGGGGCGATCGGCGGCATGTTGATCGCTAAAATTGTCGGCTACTCGCTGCAATGGACCGGGAGTTACATGGTGCCGTTCCTCATGGCGGGGAGCGCGTACCTGCTGGCGCTGGGCGCCATTCAGATGCTGGCGCCGAAGCTTGAGCCGGCTAATATTCAGTGAGAGAGATATAAGGGTCGGTTATCCAAGGCAGCGAGCCGCGAAGCGGCGTTTTCGCTCCAAGCGGGGACGCTCGCGCTTAAATGAACCGCTACTGGTTGACACCGCTGGCCAGAAAGCCTCCGTCGACGGCTAAGATGTGGCCGGTGACGAAGCTTGCGGCTTCTGACGCCAGGAACACGGCGGCACCTCCGAGTTCATCGAGCTTGCCAAATCTCTTCATCGGGGTGCGCATGAGAAACTCACGGCCTCGGTCGGTTCCGTCGAGCAGGGCGGCGTTAAGGTCGGTACGGAAAACGCCGGGTGCGATCGCATTGACGCAAACCCCGGACTTGGCCCATTCAATGGCCAGGGATTTCGTCAGCGAAGCCACCGCCGCTTTGCTGGCACTGTAGGCTGCAACTTCGTACAGCGCGACGAACGAGCTTAGAGAAGCGATGTTAATGATACGTCCGTAACCGCGTTCGATCATGTGCCGGCCAAATACGCGACTGGCGCGGAGAGTCCCATTCAGATTTGTTTCCATAATGCCGTTCCACTCTGACTCCGGGACGTCCAGAGTCGGCGTCCGCTTGGTGCGGCCAGCACAGTTGATGAGGATCTGCACCCCGCCGAATTCCTTGATCACGGATTGCAGCAGTTGATCGAGGCTGGCGTTGTCTGTGACATCGCAGGTTTGCGCAAGCGACCGCCGGCCAAGCGCCTTCACTTCGGTAGCCGCGGCACTCACCTGTTCGGCACGGCGGCCGGTGGGAACGACGTCGGCGCCGGCTTGCGCCAGTGCCCTGGTGAGGGCGAGACCGATGCCGCTGGTTCCGCCAATTACGACCGCGGTCTGGTTCGTGAGATCAAGAAGAGGATGACCCATTTTTTAGCTTCCTTATGACTGCGCGGGTTTTTAGTGAAGTAAATTATACGGTCAACCCGCAGCAACAAAACCTGCCTGGCCTGCTAATTTCGCTATCCAGTAAGAATGAAAACCGTCCATCCGGTATAAGATTTAGACCAGTCGAAATTCGAGAGGCTCCCAAACGGAGGAACACTTTTGAAACCGATCGCCCGCCTGGCTCAAAGTTCGTCTATCCTATCAATGGTTGCGATTGCCCTTCTACTGGGCTCATGGGCCCAAGCCCAGGACGCAAATTTCCATAACGCCCCGGCATCGTCCAAGCAACTGAAAAACCCTTACGAGGGCCAGGACGTGCCCCACGCCAAGGCGTTATTTCATCTGCGCTGCGCCCGCTGCCATGGCGAAAACGGCGAAGGCTCGGGGAACATCCCTGCGCTGAATGCGGACCGAATCAAGGCAGCCGCCGCGGGCGAGATTTTCTGGTTCATCACCCAGGGAGACGTGCCGAATGGCATGCCGTCATGGGCGAAGCTGCCCAAACAGCAACGCTGGGAAATCGTCAGTTACGTGCAGGATCTGGGCAAGCAACACAGCGCAAAGGCGAGCGCCCCGGAGGCGGCGCCGACGGTGGCTGAGAAGTTAAATGCTCCTCCGCCGAAGCCGCCGTTTACGGATTTCCGCTACGAAAAGCCGGGAAAAATTCGCAAAATCACGGTGAAGGACCTGCCCGCGCCCTACGCGACTCCTTCAGCCCCGAATGGTCCGCAAGTCGTGGCCCGCCCGGAAGGCGCATGGCCGAAGGTTCCTGACGGATTCAAGGTCGACACGTTCGCCACCGGCCTGGAAAATCCGCGAATCATTACCCGAGCGCCGAACGGCGACATTTTCCTAGCTGAAACCAAACCAGGCAACATCAAGGTCTTTCGCGGGATGACCGGCAGCGGTAAGCCGGAGCAGATGGCGGTCTTCGCCAGCGGGCTGACTCAGCCGTTTGGCATCGCGTTTTATCCGCCTGGTCCGAATCCGGAGTGGATTTATATAGGGAACACGAATGCAGTGGTTCGTTTTCCATATCAGAGCGGAGACTTGCAGGCGCGCGGCGCCGCGCAGCACCTGGCCGACTTGCCCAGCGGCGGAGGTCATTCAACTCGTAACCTTCAGTTTTCGCTCGACGGCAAGAAGATGTTTGTCTCCGTGGGCTCGGCATCGAATGTCGACGATTCCGATACGACGCCGGCGGAAAAAAACCGCGCCGACGTTCTGGAATTCAATCCGGACGGCTCCGGAATGCGGGTGTTCGCCTACGGCATTCGCAACTGCGTGGGGCTGGCCGTCAATCCGAAGACCGGTGAGCTATGGTGCTCCACTAACGAACGCGATGGACTCGGAGACAATCTGGTTCCCGATTACATCACGCATGTACAGGAAGGCGGCTTCTATGGCTGGCCGTGGTGGTACATGGGCGGGAATCAGGATCCGCGGCACAAGGGCAAACATCCCGAACTGAAGGATAAAGTGATTACCCCGGACGTGCTGATGCACCCGCACAATGCGTCACTGGGAATCACCTTCTACGATGGCAAACAATTTCCGGCGGAATATCAGGGAGACATTTTCGCGGCCGAGCATGGTTCGTGGAACCGCGGCGTGAGAGTGGGATACGAGTTAATCCGCGCCCCTCTGCACCAAACCGGACATGCCAGCGGCGAATATGAAGACTTCATGACCGGATTCGTCGTCGACAACGGTCATGTCTGGGGACGCCCGGTTGCGGTCACGACTGCTCCGGACGGCTCGCTGCTGGTGACGGACGACGGTTCGGGTTCGATCTGGAGAATTACCTACACCGGGAAGTAGGCGTGATCCACGGATGGCCGGATGGCACGTATATACTCGATGGAATGGATCGCATCCGGTCCATTCCCTTCGGAGCTTCGGCCAACCGGCCATGCAGGATGCGCAGGGCGCCGCCTCGCAGACGTACAGCGCTGCCGATTACACCCTCACCGTCGCTGTAAACCCGGTTGAACTGGCTCCGAACCGAATCATTTCCACGACCACGTATAACGGCCAGTTTCCGGGGCCGCTGCTGCGCTTCAAAGAGGGCCGGCCGACGAACCCGATCAGATCTTTGACATGACTTTTGCCAAGCAGAATGCGGCACAGGATGGCTTCAATCTTTGGACTATTAATGATGCCGCTTTTTCAGAAGAGCACCTACAACCTGCGTTTCATCTGGAAAAAGGCAAGCGTTACCGTCTGCGCATGCGGAACGCCAGTGACGATATTCATCCTATTCACTTGCATCGTCACAGTTTCGAATTGACTCAAGTGGCAGGTCAGAGAACTTCCGGAGTGATGAAGGATGTGGTTATGGTCGGCGGCTATCAGAGTGTAGAGGTGGATTTCACGGCCAATAATCCCGGGCTTACCCTATTTCGTTGTCATCAGCAGCTGCACATGGATTTTGGGTTCATGGCGCTGTTCGACTATATCTAGAAACGACAGCTCTCGATCCCCTTGACTCACAAATCCTCGACTCATAAATATGATGCTTTGATTCTCGGCGGCGGCGCTGCGGGGCTGATGTGCGCTATCGAGGCGGGCAAGCGTGGCCGGCGGGTCGCGGTCCTGGAACGCGCCGAGCGCCTGGGGAAGAAGATTCTGATCTCCGGGGGCGGGCGATGCAATTTCACCAACATCCACTGCTCGGCTGACAACTTTATCTCGTCAAACCCGCACTTTGCCAAGTCGGCATTGTCCCGCTACACGCCTGAAGACTACATCGCGTTGGTGGAGAAACACCACATCCCTTATCACGAAAAAACTTTGGGCCAGCTTTTTTGTGATCGCTCGGCGCAGGACATTCTCAACATGCTGGAACTGGAGTATCGAGAGTCGGGAGTCCAGGTATTTACGAACATCGCAATCAAGCAAGTGACGCGGACCGATGAGTTCGTGGTGACGGCGGAGGAAAAAGAATTTCGCGCTCCAGCAGCGGTCGTGGCCACAGGAGGACTCTCCATCCCCAAGATGGGCGCCACCGGATTTGGATATGATCTCGCGCGGCAATTCGGCTTGGCGATCCGCGACACCCGACCTGGCCTGGTGCCTTTTTTGTTTGGCGCAGAGGATAAACGCTGTTACGCCGATCTGGCCGGAGTATCTGCCGAGGTGATTGCGGCGTGTGACAGCCAGAGCTTTCGAGAGAAGATGCTGGTGACGCATCGCGGGCTAAGTGGGCCGGCGATCCTGCAAATTTCGTCTTACTGGACAAACGGCTGGAAAAAGCCGGAGTCTATCCTGATCGACCTGGCGCCGGGGCAGGATGTCACCGCCGAGCTTTTCGCACCGGGGGCCACGAGAACCATTGCCTCGCTACGAGCGTCGTTGCGTCGAGTTCTTCCTACTCGATTCGCGGATCGATGGTTGGACGTTCATGGCCCGAGGGGCTGGACGAACCCCTCACTCCAGGATGTAGAACGCAGCCTGCATCAATGGGCCGTGGTTCCGGCGGGCACGGAAGGGTACGAAAAGGCCGAGGTAACCGTTGGTGGCGTGGATACTGATGAGTTGTCCGCGAAAACGATGGAAAGTCGAAAAGTGCCTGGCCTCTTTTTTGTTGGAGAGGTCGTCGATGTGACTGGACATCTGGGCGGCTTTAATTTTCAGTGGGCATGGGCATCGGGGGCAAGCGCGGGACGGGCTTTGTAGCCGCCAGTTCGTTCCGTGACGAGCTCGTTCTTGACGGGAAGTACAACTGGGTTGATGATCTCTGTCGAACCGCGCCGAAGGAACAGATTGAGTTTAAATTGGGAGTCCAAATAATGACTAGTACTGTTCGAGGGTTTGATTTTCAGATCATCAAACGATTGCCCGTGCTACGAGCGTTGGGCATTGCCATTCTAAGTCTCTGTCTGTGCGCGGTATCCTGGGCCGCACCCGCACAAAAAGACAAAGCTCTGCACATTTACTTCATGGATGTTGAAGGCGGACAGGCAACTTTATTCGTCACCCCTGCGGGGCAATCGTTGCTGATCGACACCGGCTGGCCGGACAACGATGGCCGTGATGCGGACCGCATTGTAGCGGCCGCAAAGAAGGCGGGAATCAGCAAGATCGATTACGTTCTGATCACGCACTTTCACGATGACCACGTGGGCGGCGTTCCTCAACTGACCGCACGCTTTCCGGTGGGAACATTCATCGACCACGGAGAGAACCGCGAGACCACGGATGCCACGACTACGAAAGACTGGCAAGCCTATAAAGCCGTTCTCGCCACCGGGAAATACCAGCACATCAGCCCGAAGCCGGGAGATGTGCTGCCCATCAAGGGAATACGGGCCACGATTATCAGTTCAGATGCCGCACTGATCGACCAACCGCTGTCCGGAGCCGGGCAGGAAAATTCTTACTGCAAGAATGCCGAGCAGTTTCCCGCGGATACGACAGAAAATCTGCGCTCGCTGGGAACTTTTATCAACTTCGGCAAACTGAGAATCCTCGATCTCGGCGATCTTACCCACGACAAGGAAATGCAACTGATGTGCCCGACCAACAAAATCGGCAAGATCGATATCTACATCGTCTCTCACCACGGATGGGCGCAAAGCAGCAGCCCTGCTTTCGTGTACGGCCTTGCTCCTCGCGTGGCAATCATGGATAACGGAGCCAAGAAGGGTGGAACGTCATCGGTTTTGGACATCATTCGAAAGTCCCCTGGCCTCGAAGATCTTTGGCAGCTGCATTATTCCGAAGAAGGCGGCGCAACGCACAATGTCGCCGAGGAGTTTATTGCGAATCCGGACGGCCCCGACGCCGGGAACGGTCTGGAGCTGACCGCTCATCCCGATGGAAGCTTTGACGTCTTGAACGTGCGTACGCAGAAAAGCAAACACTATCCCGCACGCTGACAAGAACACTGAAAGGCCGGGTGGTTGAATCAGGCGCGCATCGCGATACTCTCGATCGAGCGCATATCCGCTTCGCGCCAGATGCTTCGCAAGCTCAGCATGACGCCTTCTACAGCGCCGGCGTAAATCCGTCGACCTGTAGCGTTCCGAGCTCAAACAGAATCGAGGACGACGGCATTGCTACGCTGGCGAATAGCCCTTCTGGTTAGCGTTGCGATTGCAATCAGCTATCTGGACCGTCAAACCCTTCCGGTCGCGGTGAGCGCGATTGCGAGGGACATCCCGCTTTCCAATCAGGGATTCTCGACACTGCAATCGGCATTCCTGCTCGCCTACGCGTTCATGTATCTGGGCGGCGGGAAACTGGTGGACGCTCTCGGCACACGCATCGGATTCGCTGTCATCATGACATTCTGGTCGCTGGCGAACGCCAGCCATGCGCTGGCCACAAGTTTTGCCATGCTGATGGGCAGCAGGTTTCTCCTTGGGATGGGTGAGGGCGGCGGCTTTCCGGCGGCAACTCGTGCGGTGGCGGAGTGGTTCCCGACCAGAGATCGCGCATCGGCAATGGGAGTCATCAATGCTGGGTCAGCCGTGGGAGGCGTTATCGCGCCTCCGCTCATCGCTCTGATTCTGGGTTACGCGGGATGGCGATGGATTTTTGTCATCACCGGTGGACTGGGTTTTGCATGGACGTTGTGGTGGGTCTCATCTTATTTTTCGCCTGAGAATCCTGCCGAACCGGATGCACCAGATTCCGCTTCTGAATCTGTGAATTTGACTCCAAGCCTGCGCTGGATTGACCTGCTGCGGATTCGCGAAACCTGGGGCCTGGTGAGCGCGAAGTTTCTCAGCGATGCTGCCTGGTACTTCTATCTTTTCTGGCTGCCAAAGTATCTCTACGATGCGCGAGGATTCGACGTAAAAGCCGTGGGCACGTTCGCCTGGATCCCTTATGCCGCGGCTGGTGTAGGCTGCCTCCTCGGCGGCTGGTTTTCGGGCTATCTGATACGACGAAACTTCTCGCTGGGCGTGGCCAGAAAACTGGCAATGGGATTCAGTGCGGCGGTCATGCCATCCATTCTGCTGGTTCCGCGGCTTCCGGTCGCGTGGGCACTGGCGATATTCAGTCTGGCATACTTCGGACAGCAATCCTGGTCCACGCTGGTTATGGTTCTTCCTACTGACTTGTTCCCCGCCCGAGTCGTCGGTTCGGTCGCGGGACTGGTCGGCTTCGGAGGAGCGATGGGGGGAGTCGCGTTTGGGGAGCTGGTGGGTTACCTGCTCGACCACGGCTTCGGCTATGGTGTCGTATTCTCATTGGCGGGCACATTTCATGTCGCTGCCTTCGTTATTATTATTCTCACCGTTCCTGTGATCGGACCTTTGAATCTGGGGCGGAAGCTGGGTTATCCGGGAGCTTGATGAGAATCAAAGAGATTCGTACACGTGTGATGCGCCGGCGTGGCAAGACTGTTCGACTGCCGGCGCATTTCTGTACCAATCCCACGGACATTCTGAACCTGCCCGAAGCTACTATGCAGACGTTCGCGTTTTATGGCTGGCTGGTGGTGGAGATTTTCACTGACGATGGATTGGTTGGCATCGGCAATGCGGCGTTCACGCCCCAGGTTGGAAAAGTTTGAAATCACCGAATGAATAAAGAAAGCGCAATTCATTTTTCATGACGAGACTGGTTCAACTTAAGCGCGGAGACGCAAGACGGGTGGCACTCGTGGAAGAGCCATCCCTGCGAATACTTGACGGTTGCGCTTCGATTTACGAACTGGCAAGCGCTGCGATCGGCGGTAAGCTGAAGCTCAGCGATCTGGCTCGGAAACGGGCTACCGGCGATGTGCTCGAATACGACCCCATCTATCGCGGACAGTCGGACTGGCGAATTCTGCCGGCCATTGATCATCCGACCGAACCTGCGCGCTGCCTGGTTTCAGGAACGGGACTCACGCATCTGGGCAGCGCGCGCAACCGACAGAGCATGCACGCGGCGAGCCAAGCGGACCTGACCGACAGCATGAAAATGTTTCGTTGGGGAATCGAAGGTGGAAGCCCTGGGCCGGGATCGATTGGAACCGCCCCCGAGTGGTTTTACAAAGGCACGGGAACTGTTCTGCGCGCACATGGCGAGGCGCTCGATGTGCCGTCTTATGCCGGCGATGGCGGTGAAGAAGCGGAACTCGCCGGCATCTACCTGATTGCTCCCGACGGCCAGCCGTACCGCATTGGAATGGCGGGAGGCAATGAATTTTCAGACCATGTATTCGAGAAGACAAATTATCTGAATCTGGCGGCATCGAAGCTGCGCTCGTGTTCGCTCGGTCCGGAGCTGCGCGTGGACCCTGACTTCAAGTCTGTGCCGGTTGAAGTAAAGATCGAGCGGGCCGGCAACCTGCTCTGGTCGAAGGCATTTCGCAGTGGTGAAGCCGAGATGTGTCACAGCCTGGCGAACATCGAGCACCATCATTTCAAGTATGAGGCGCACCGGCGACCCGGGGACGTCCACGTGCATTTCTTCGGGACGGACGGCTTGAGTTTTAGCGACGGCATCAGCCTGCAAGACGGCGACGTGATGCAGGTCTCGGTTACAGATTTTGGCCGGCCGCTGCGCAATCCGCTGCATGTGGCCGCAACTAAACCGGAGTTAATTAACGTAAAAAGTCTGGAGTAAGTCATGTCAAAACCGCGTGTGGCATTGATCGGGCTGGGAATTATGGGTGGCGGAATGGCAGGACGCCTGCTGTCTTCCGGATTTCCTCTGGCTGTCTACAACAGAAATAAAGACAAGGCTGCTCCTTTTGCCGGCGCGGGTGCGACCGTTGCCATTTCACCCCGCGAAGCCGCGTCCGGGGCGGATTTCATCATCGGCATGGTGGCGGACGATGTCGCGTCCCGCGGAGTATGGCTGGGCGAGAACGGTGCGCTGGCTGGAGCGTCACGCGGATCGGTGCTCATCGAATGCAGCACGCTCACCGTGGGCTGGATCAAGGAACTCGCGGCTGCGGCCGCCCAACGCGGATGCGAATTGCTGGATGCTCCGGTCACCGGCACCAAGCCCCACGCGGCGTCTGGCGAGTTGTCGTTTCTGGTGGGAGGATCGGATGCGGCGCTGGCGACCGCCCGGCCTGTCTTGTCCGTACTCGGCCGCGAGATCATTCATCTCGGACCTACCGGCAGCGGGGCCCTGATGAAGCTCATCAACAATTTCATGTGCGGCGTGCAGGCTGCATCGCTGGCGGAAGCGGAAGCGATGATCGCGGCCGGCGGTTTGAACCTTGAAAAGTCTCTCGCGATCCTCACGCACGGGGCGCCGGGCAGCGGCCTGGTACAAAGAGCTGCGGCTCGTGCCTTTTCCAATGATTTCACTCCGAATTTTCCGCTGCATCTGATGGCTAAGGACCTGGGCTACGCCATCGACCAGGCTTCATATTTCGGACAGAAACTCACCACCGCAAGTTCGGCGCTGGCTATTTTCAAAGATGCGATTGCCAAGGGTTACGGCGACCAGGACTTTTCCGCGGTGATCAAAGCGCAGCAGCAACGAGGTTAGACCGCCGCCGACTTCCGACTATTCCCAGGTGATGCGAACGAGCGAAAGTCCCTGCCTGGGCAAGGCAAATTGCAGATGGGCTGCGCCTTGCGCAATAGGCGTCCATGCAGGAGAAGTAAGCAGTTGTAATTGTCCGGCGCTTTGCAGACGTTCGGATTGAGCTTGCGTTGGCGATTGCGGTGAGCCCATTTCCTTCCAGACAGTAAAAGCGTTGCTGTGACTGGAATCGACGCGGAAGTGCTCGATCAAACCTGTGTCGGTTTTTGCGGGCAGTCCGCTGATCGCAAGATCGATCGGAGTGGCGGCGGCGGGAAGGTCGTCGTCGTGATAGTTCCAGATCAGTATCTCGACCTCATGGGCTTTGCGGGTAGCGATCACGCTGACGTCGGGCTGTCCGCGCACTCCGTCGCGGACTATATCCGCTGAAGCCAACGCTCCGGAACTGGTGGCTTTGACACGATCGTTGCCCAGCAACCCGAACATGCGGAACGCATTCAGTACTGGTTTGTCCACGCCGTTGCTGGCCAGCGTGCGAAAGCCCTCGAAGTACGGCTGCCCTTCGAACTCGAATGCCCAGGTGACAGCGCCGAGAAAGTTGATGTGCTCACGGCTAGCCAGGAAGAAGATGTTGTCCAAAGTCTCTGCCGTGTAGGCCGCGTATAGCGGTCCATTGCGATACGAATTCTGCGGATTGCTGCGAGCCGAGCAGGCGGCGCAACCCTCGGGGTCCGACTCTCCCAGAATAATTGGCGTGCGGCGGTATTCCGGAAACGACGCCACGATGTGGAAACCCTGCTCGATGGCAGATAACTGTCGCGAGATGCCCATCTGCACATGGTCGCCCTGCCACTTGGGCGACCCTTTGGGATGAAAGCTGACGAAGTCGAGACGCGATCCGATTTTTCCGTTCAGATAATTTCGCTGATGGGCGCAGTGATCGAGAAATGCGCGTAGAAATTCCGCGGCCTTGGGATTGGCTGGACCCGTGCTGTCCGGGCCTCCGACCCGGGCTTCCGGGAGAGCCCGCAGGACCGCGTCCACGCTGAAGTCGTAGAGCTTGAAATATTCCTGAGGAGTTCCCTTCCAGTATTCGATGTCGGGCTCGTTCCATATTTCCCAGAGCCAGGTTTTCACTTCCTCGTCGCCGTAGCGCTCACGCAGATGGTGGACAAACTGGAAAACGACTTCCGCCCACTTCTGATAATCCGTGGGTGGATAGGCCCACCCGGTATACACCGAGCCTTGCGGAAAATTATGGCGATAGGGTTCGGGATGAGTCGACAATGCCTCAGGCATGAAACCGATTTCTACCAGCGGCTTCACTCCCGATGCGTGAAAGCTGTCGAAGATGCGGTCGAGGATGGTCCAGCTGTAAACCGCCTTGCCTTGCGCGTCTTCGGTGTAGACATTGGTCGATCCCCACTTTAACGACGCCGATCCGTCCCCGGTAGTCAGAAGATTATGGACACGCACATAAGCCGGCTTGGAGCCGAGAGTGGCCAACTCGCCGAGCAGCTTCCTGCCATTTGGCGCATAACTGTAATTCGGCTCGTCATAGCCGAAGAAATTCCAGATGGGTGCAATGGCGCCGTCAGGTTGATCGGCATGCACTTGAATTTTCACTGTCTCAGGATTTTCCTGGGAGCGGGCGATCGGAGGAAAGAGCGCCCACAGAAGAAAAGCCAGAATACAGGAACGAAAATTTCCGGGTTCGAATCTGCGGCCACTCATCGTAGTGCCTCACCTTGAACAACAATTACCTCGGAGTCATCCTGAACGAATTTAGTCGTGAAGGATGCAGCGGGTAGCGCACCACCTGCGCGTTATCATTCATATCCGCTCCGCGCCAGAACCCTCGCAAGCTCAGGATGACCCCTGGCAATTGAACCGGAAACCGAATGAGGCACTAGATCACTCATTTATGGCCTGCCGTTATTCCGTCGGGAGGCATTTCAAGGCCTAGATATTCCCGTGCATTGCTGAAGCAAATGTTGCGGACCATTGTGCCCAGCAGTTTTTCGTCGTTGGGAAGTTCGCCCTTCTCGACGTCCCGTCCCAGAAGATCGCACAGGACGCGGCGAAAATATTCGTGCCGCGGAAATGACATGAAGGAACGCGAGTCAGTCAGCATACCGATGAAGCGGGCCAGCAGGCCGGTGTTCGAGAGCGCGTTCAGCTGCCATTCGATCCCTTCTTTCTGATCGAGAAACCACCAGGCGCTGCCGAACTGAATTTTGCCGGCGATCGAGCCATCCTGAAAATTGCCGATGGCGGTAGCAAAAACATAGTTGTCGGTCGGGTTGACGTTATAGACGATGGTTTTGGGCAGAGCGCGTTCCTGTTCCAGCAGATCGAGATACGCGCCCAGGGCGGCGGCCTGCCGCCAATCGCCGATGCTGTCGTAACCCGTGTCCGCTCCGGCCTCGCGACCCCGCCGTGAATTCACGTTGCGGATCGCGCCCAGGTGCAGTTGCTTGGTCCAACCTTTTTCCGCGTCAAGGCGACCAAAAAATAGCATCAGAAAAGATGCGAACTGCTCTTGTTCAGTCTCACTCGCGTCCATACCGCCGCGAACCTTGGCGAAAATAGCGGACGCCTCGCGGTCACTGCAAGGCGTGGCGTGGCACCGCGTCAATCCGTGATCGGAAAGCCTTCCTCCGTTTGCGTGAAAGAAATCGTGGCGCTGCCGCAGCGCATCCAGAAAATCCGGCAGCGACCTGACTTCCCTCTTGCTCGACTCTTCCAGTCTTCTGACCCAGGCATTCCAGTCGTTCGGAACTCCAAGCCGCAAGGCCCGATCCGGCCGGAACGTGGGATACATGCGGCAATCGTTCGCCGAAGCGTTGAAGGCCCGGTGGGCGGCGAGGTCGTCGCACGGATCGTCGGTGGTGCACTCGATTCGAACTTTGAATTTCCGGAGTATTCCCTGCGTGGTCAGGTCGCCACTTTGCAGCAGAGAGTTGGCGCGGTCCCAGACGTCTTTGGCGTTGTTCTCATTCAGCAACTCGCCGATGTCGAAGTATCGCTTGAGTTCGAGATGCGTCCAGACATAAAGCGGACTACGCAGCGTGGACGGTACGGTGCGGGCCCAGGCTAAAAACTTTTCGTACTCCGGGGCATCCCCGGTGCAGTATTTTTCCGGAACGCCGTTAGCGCGCATCAGGCGCCACTTGTAGTGGTCCCCTTGCAGCCATATTTCCCAAAGACTGCGGAAGCGATGGTTGGCGGCGATGTCCGGCGATGGAAGATGGGAATGGTAATCCAGAATCGGTTGGCCGGCGGCATAGCCGTGATATAGCCTGCGCGCCATTTCCGAGTGCAGCAGGAAGTCATCGTGGATGAATTCCATCACACGCTCCCGTCTGGACGTCAAGCAGTCTTGATCGCATGGCCACCCTTCACCGGCAACGGCGGTATCATAATCGATCGCTTACTTTGAAGCCATTCTCGGCTCGGGCAAGAAACAGTGAACCACAGAGGACACAGGGGACACTGAGGAACCCCCGGGAGCGTCTCTGTGTCCTCTGTGTCCTCCGTGGTTTCGTGCTTTTTCGCGTCTTGAAACAATACTTTCTGGCAAATGGCGTAGACTTCCACCGGCATCTTCTGGAAGAATGGCGCGAGCAAGAAGCCAGGGGGCAATGATGATCCAGCTCAAAGTCAACGGAGTAGACAGTAGCTTCGACGGCGATCCCAACCTGCCGCTACTGTGGTATCTGCGCGATGTTCTGGGATTGACTGGAACGAAATTTGGTTGCGGCATGGCGCTGTGCGGCGCCTGCACCGTCCACCAGGATGGAAAAGCGGTCCGCTCCTGCGTGACCACTGTCAGCGCGGCTTCAGGCAAAGAAATCACCACCATCGAAGCCATTTCCAAAAATGGATTACATCCGGTCCAGCAGAAGTGGATCGAATACAACGTGCCGCAATGCGGCTATTGTCAGTCGGGACAGATCATGCAGGCTATTTCACTGCTGAAAGACAAGCCCAAGCCCAGCGACGAGGACATTGACAGCGGCATGTCGGGAAATATCTGCCGCTGCGGAACCTACCAGCGCATTCGGGCAGCCATCAAGGCGGCCGCGGGAGAAAAGGCATGAGCGACAACATTCTGAATGTCAGCCGTCGCGGTTTCCTTCAAGGCCTGGTTTCGACCGGCGCTCTGGTTTTGAGTGTGCGCCTGGTTCCAGAAGCCCTGTGGGCAGCGGAAACGGCGACGGGTTCCCACGTCGACGGCGCTGCGTTTCATCCTACCGTTTTCGTTGGCATCGACACCGACGGGACTGTCTACCTGGTGGCGCACCGCTCGGAGATGGGCACCAGCAGCCGCACTACCGTCCCACTGATGCTTGCGGACGAACTGGATGCGGACTGGAAGCGGGTCAAGATCGAACAGGCGATCGGCGATGCGAAATACGGAGATCAAGATACTGACGGATCGCATTCCGTGCGCGATGGCTTTGTCACCATGCGCGAGGCCGGAGCAACGGCGCGCCTGATGCTGACTCAGGCCGCTGCCCAGAAGTGGGGCGTGCCGGTTTCAGAATGCGAATCGGATCTGCACATGATTGTCCATAAGCCGAGCAAGCGCAAGGCCGGCTACGGAGAACTCGCGTCGGCAGCGGCAAAATTGCCCGTGCCCAAGAAAGAGGACCTGACCTACAAGCCGAAAACCAAATGGCGTTATATCGGCAAAGGCGCGGTCAGCTACGATCTGCAAAATCTGTGCACCGGCAAAGCCGGCTTTGGCATGGACGCTCATATCCCTGGCATGGTCTTCGCCTCGGTCGAGCATCCCCCGGTGCTGGGCGGCAAGGTCAAGTCTTACGACGAGAAAGCTCCGCTGCTGGTAAAGGGCGTGACGCAAACTATTCCCATCAAGCCGTTTACTCCACCGCATCACTTTCAGCCGCTGGGTGGAGTCGCAGTCATTGCCGACAACACCTGGGCCGCTTTTCAGGGACGCAAGAAACTCAACGTCGCGTGGGACAACGGTCCCAATGCCAGCTACAACTCGGATGAATACCGGAAGCAGTTGCAGGAGACTGCCCGTAAACCAGCGAAGGTCGTGCGGAATATCGGCGACGTTGACGCCGCATTCGCCAAGGGCGGAAAGATCATGGAGGCCGACTACTACCTGCCCCACCTGGCGCATGCCACGATGGAACCGCCGGTCGCGCTTGCGGATTACAAAGATGGCAAGGTAACGGTCTGGACATCGACGCAGAATCCGCAGGCGGTGCAGGAAACGATTGGCGAAGAACTCGGCATCCCCAAAGAGAATGTGACGTGCCACGTAGCTCTTCTGGGCGGCGGTTTCGGGCGGAAATCGAAACCGGATTACGCGGCCGAGGCGGCGATTCTTTCGAAGGCTGTCGGCAAGCCGGTAAAAGTGGTTTGGAGCCGGGAAGATGACATTAAATTCGGCTTCTATCACTCCGTTTCCGCGATGTACCTGAAAGCGGCGCTGAACGAAAAAGGAATGCCAGTGGCGTGGCTGCAGCGCTCGGTATTTCCGCCTATTGGTTCCACATTTGCCTTGAACACCACCTACGCCGATGGCGGGGAAATGGGTTTGGGGTGGACCGATCTGCCGTTCGACCTACCCAATCATCGCGCGGAGAACGGATCGGCGGAACACCATGTCCGCATTGGATGGCTCCGGTCGGTGGCGAACATTTATCACGCCTTCGCGGTGCAGTCTTTCGTGAACGAACTGGCGCATGAATCAGGACGCGATCACGTCGAATATCTGCTGGAGTTGATCGGGCCCCCGCGGATCATCGACGTGAAGGCTACCGCGCCCGACAACGACAACTATGGCGGAGCGCCAGCTGAGTATCCGCTGGACACGGCCCGCATGCGGCGCGTGATTGAGTTGGCGGCGGAGAAATCCGGGTGGGGAAAACGCAAGATGGCCAAGGGCACAGGCCTGGGCATCGCCGTACACCGCAGCTTCCTGACCTACGTTGCCACGGTCGTCGAAGTGGAAGTGGACGATAAGGGAGAAATAAAAATTCCTTCAGTACATAGCGCAGTAGATGCCGGCATCGTGGTCAATCCCGAAGCTACGCGGGCCCAGTTCGAAGGTGCGGCGGTTTTTGGAACCAGCATTGTGCGCAGCGGGGCGATTACAGCCAAAGACGGAGTGATCGAGCAGTCGAATTTCAATGATTATCCCGTCGCTCGTATGAATGAAGCGCCGTACAAGACCACGATCCACATCGTGGATAGCGACGCGCCGCCGGCGGGCGTGGGCGAACCGGGAGTGCCGCCATTTGCCCCCGCGGTTTGCAATGCTATCTTCGCCGCCACCGGAAAGCGTATTCGCGAACTACCTCTGTCGAAGGCGTAATGGGGTTGTTCGGGTGCCCCACCTTTCGATTTTGAAAGGTGGGAGTCCACGGACGCTTTCGGTCAAGCATTTTCTACTCACACTCGAGAAGATTCCAAACCCCTGCCCAAGCGGAGCTCGGACTGAGCACCCTCGGGAGTTATTTTGATTCAGGCAGGGTGCGCGTGCGACGGGCTTCGTAGGCTTTTAAGTGAGTGTACGCAGTCTTCAAGTGCGGAAGTTTTTTCCCGGACTTTTCGCCTCGCGTTATTAAATCGCCGATGATATGGTCCGCCTCGATTGGAGCGTTGCGCTCGATGTCGCGTAGCATGGAGGCAGTGAGGGTTGCGCCGGTCGCCGTGAGCATGCCGCGCGCCCGGTTAAATTTGTCCTCACGCATGGGATAGCCCGCATCCGAAGCGATCGAACGGCACTCGTCCAACAGGCCGAGAATGAAATCGGTCCCGCCCGGCGAGGCGCAGATGTCGCCGATGGCAGCGCGCATCAGGCAGGTGCTGCTCGCAAGAGACGCCAGGAATACCCACTTCTCCCACATTTCGAGAACGATCTCGGTACTCGCGTGTGCGTTGAAGCGAACGCCGTCCATGAGGCTGGCAATCCGATTTACTCGCTCCGACAGGCCACCATCACGCTCACCGAAAGAGAGCTCATGATTCTCGTTGAGATGCACGATCTCGCCCTGGTTTATCGAAGCAGCAATCAGGCATTGACCTCCGAGCACGCGTTCGCGGCCAAAATGCTGGTCCAACGTTTCCAAATGCCGGATGCCGTTGAGCAAGGGAACGATTGCGGTGTGCGGACCTACTGCTGGGGCGAACGATGTGATCGCACCGTCCAGGTCGTAGGCCTTGCAGCTGAGCAGCACGAGGTCGAAGGTCTCGTGGAGGTTTTCAGCCAGGATCGTGGATACTCTCGGAAAGCTCACATCGCCGAGACGACTAAGAATTGTCAGACCGCGGCTAGCCAATTCTTCAGCACGCTTGGGGCGGACGAGAAAAGTTACGTCACGGTTCGCCTCAAGCAACCTGCCGCCGAAATAGCCACCGATGGCGCCGGCTCCCACGATCAAAGTGCGCATGTTTTGATTCCTCGAACCTGAAGATTATCGCAGGGTACCCCTCCTTTCGATCTTGAAAGGTGGGACACCACGGTCAATCTCGGCTTGGGTTTTTCAGTGACCTCTGAGATGCTCCCAAAACCCCCGCCCAAGCGGAGCTTGGACGGGGCACCCTCGAGGTCCGATAAGGCGGCGCTAGCCGCCGGCGATGGCTCCCAGAATGATCAAAGGCTCTTTACCGTTGGCGACGCTGTCGGGTAGAGGTGCGTCTGGCGACTCGTGGGATAGGTCTTCTTCGCAAGCGAAGAAGCGCAGAAACGGACGGCGTATTTGAGTGGCATGGTCGCGGATAGTTCCGCGCAGCATCGGATAACGGCCTTCGAGGGCGTCGAGCACCGTGCGTTGCGTGACCGGACTTGCGACTTCGAGTTCGACGTCGCCCCGGACTTGCGCCAGGTTTCTTAGGTGCGGCGGCAGTATGACTCGGATCATAGTGAATCGAGCCGCGGAGCGGCGCCAGAATAGAGCCTGGGGCGTAAGCCCCGGGCGAGTGTTTTAAATCAAAGCCCCCAGGGGCAGAAGATCAGCCTTGAGCGAATCCTGTTTCTTTCGTCCCTGAGGGACTCTCTCGTTTTCACGCCTAACCAGGGGCTTGCGCCCCGGGCTCTATTCGGGCGCCGCTTCGCGGCTGCGCGGTGGAAGCTCTCAACCAGAGTCGTCACTCAATCGTCTGCACCTCTACACTTAGCACAGCCGGAAGGTTGCTCACAATCGGATTCCAGGTGTCTCCGGCATCGGCGGAAGCGTAGACCTGTCCGCCCGTGGTGCCGAAGTAGATGCCGCATTGATCCAACGAGTCCACGGCCATGGCGTCGCGCAGGACGTTCACGTAGCAATCTTGCTGTGGCAGCCCCTTGGTAAGCGCTTCCCACTCGTTGCCGCCGCTACGGCTGCGATACACGCGCAGTTTGCCTTCGAGTGGAAAGTGTTCGCCGTCGCTCTTGATGGGAACAACGTAAATTGTTTCCGGTTCGTGGGCATGCACGTCGATTACAAATCCGAAGTCGGTGGGCAGGTTGCCGCTGACTTCTTTCCAGTTGTCACCGGCGTCGTCGCTGCGCATTACGTCCCAGTGCTTCTGCATGAAGAGCACACCCGGACGCTTGGGATGCATGGCGATATGGTGAACGCAGTGCCCAACCTCTGCGTCCTGATCAGGGATGTATTGCGAGCGCAGTCCGCGATTGATAGGCTTCCAGCTCTTGCCACCGTCATCCGTGCGGAAGGCGCCAGCGGCGGAAATAGCGATGTAGATCCGCTGCGGATCGCTGGGATCGAGAATAATGGTGTGCAGGCACATACCGCCGGCGCCCGGCTGCCACTTGGGGCCGGTGCCGTGTCCGCGGAGGGCGGGGAGTTCACGCCAGTTCTGTCCACCGTCGGTTGAGCGAAAGATAGCCGCGTCTTCGACGCCGGCATACACCGTATCGGGATCGGTGAGCGACGGCTCCAGGTGCCACACCCGCTTGAACTCCCAGGGATGCTGCGTACCGTCGTACCACTGATGCGTGGTCAGCGGAGCGCCGGCCGCGTCGTAAGCAAACTTGTTGCTTTCGCTTTTCGGCGGACCGGGCGCGGCAGGCTCGCCCGCAGGTGTTCCGGGCTGATGCCAGGTTTTGCCGCCGTCATCAGAGCGCTGGATGAGTTGGCCGAACCATCCACTGGTCTGGGACGCATAAATACGATCGGGATCGACCGGCGATCCTTTGAGGTGATAAAGCTCGAAGCCCGCGAAGTGGGGACCGCTGACCTCCCATTTCTCCCGCTTACCGTCTGCGGTCAGGATGAATGCTCCCTTATGTGTGCCGACGAGTACTCGTACTTTGCTCATTCCTTCCTCCATCGAAAATATCCCGGCATGCTCGGCTTTTTTTCGAAAGTTTCGACCTTCCGTGTTTCGACCCGGCTTGGCAATCTCTCCATCTTAAAACTTTCGCAGCGGGACGAGGCTACGCAATCGTTCGTCCCGGAGAAATATTCCGAGCCACACCAGGCCTCCGATGACGACGGGGAAAAAGAACCACAGGTCCTCGAGGCGAACCTGGGTGGCGGTGGCTCCGCCCATATAACCGGTCAGCAAAATCGCCCCCAGTATCGCGGTCTTTGGTATTGCATACAAAATGGTGCAACCGAGCGCGACGATGCCGATGGGAACTACGAGGCCTGCAGGATATCCCAGGCGCACCGTTCCCTCCACGGCTGGTGCCAGCTTCAAAACTTTCATGGCGCCATCGAAGAGCATGAATAATATGACGAGGGCGGTGACGATGCGTCCGGACCAGAGGCCCGCGCTCGAAACCACCGGATTTTGGGCAGATGCCCCCATGAATGAGCCTCCGGGTATTTCCCGGTAGAAGTTGAGAGACTGACGAAGACTTCCCTCTCCTGTTAGACGTCGAATAACGGATTGCGAAATCGACACATGCCCTATTTCTTTTTTACGGACTCTGTAGTGCCGGCGTCTCGCCGGCGGTCTGGTGGGCGCCCACCTGCCTACCGGGCCGCCGGAGGCGGCCTCTACGAATCTTGTCCATAGAATCTAATCAGGTAGATTTTATATCACTATAAAAAGCGATCTTGTCACAGCCGAAACAAATCCCTACAGTCACACTGAGAAACGTGGAGGATCAAATGGTCAGTCATACCAGCAAGGTCGGTAAGCAATTCGGGGCAGTCGCGGAAGCGTACTTGTCGAGCACGGTCCATAGCCAGGGAGCGGATCTCGAAACAATCGCCAACCGACTTCAGCGCCGATCGGAGGCAAGGGTGCTGGACTTGGGCTGCGGCGCCGGACACGTGAGTTTTGCTGCAGCTCCGCGCGCAGGATCCGTCATTGCGTATGATCTTTCGGCTGAGATGACTGATACGGTGGCAAGAGAAGCTGAACGGAGGCAGTTGCACAATATCTCGACTCAAAAAGGGCATGCAGAAGAGCTTCCATTTGAAGACGCCAGTTTCGACTGGGTTTGCACCCGCTACAGTGCTCATCACTGGACCGAGGTCAGAAAGGCCCTCCGCGAGACGCGGCGAGTTCTGAAACCAGGCGGAGGTCTGATTGTCGTCGATATCGTTGCTCCCGCCGATCCCTTGCTTGACACGCATTTGCAGACCATCGAATTGCTCAGGGACGGATCGCATGTCCGTGACTATTCATTCACGGAATGGCGTTCCATGATCGAAGAGGCTGGATTTGAAGTGGGACAGCACCATGACTGGAAGGTCCCGCTCAACTTCGATGCGTGGATAGGGCGCATGAAGACGCCCTCGGTCTATGTGGATGCCATCCGGTCTCTTCTGGCAAATGCCTCACAGGAAGTGCGCGAGTATTTTCAGATTGCAGAGGATAGCTCGTTCGTATGCGATGCAGTGCTGATAGAGGCAAACTGAATCGTGGGGAAGGCGGGATCGGAAGTTCCGTCCTGGCCTTTTGAGCCTGCAATCAGACCCTCGTTTCGAACGGCCTAATTTTACTGTCGCGACCGGGCCGCATTCTCGATGACGCTGGCGACCGGGCCAGGGTGCAAAATGACGTCCCCAGATTTAGGGCACCTTAGGCTGAGAGGGGCGAGCCATGAGAACTTCGTAAAGCTGTTGCGAGCACCGAGACACCGCGCCGCAGTTCTGCGGGGGTACAGCTTGCGAAGCCGAGCATGAGAGCCGGGGGCTGTTGGTGCTTCATTGTGAACGTCGAAAGTGGAATTACTTCGAGCCCTAGCTTCTGAGCTTGCTGTGCCGCGTCGTGATCGGACTTCCAGGTTTTAAGCCAGCCTAATGTGCGGATTCCTGCGCCTGCGTGCACTATGTCAAGCACTCCACTGAGGTTTTTATCAGCGGCGCTTTTGAGAACGGCGATGCGTTCCGCATAGTTCTGACGCATGCGGCGAAGGTGATGGCCGAAGTGGCCTTCGGTGATGAACTCCGCGAGGATGGCTTGATCGAGCGTAGGCGGATGGCGGTCGACGAAGCTGCGGGCCGATATGAACGCATCTACGAGCCGCTCAGGCAAGATCATGAAGCCGAGACGTAGCGCGTTGAAGAGCATCTTCGTGAAGGTGCCGACGTAGATCACGCAACCGGAACTGTCGAGCGCTTGCAGAGCGGCAACGGGGTGACCTGAGTAGCGGTATTCCGCGTCGTAGTCGTCTTCAATGATCCATGCATTCGCGCCAGCGGCCCAGCGAAGGAGTTCCAGGCGGCGGTTCGCGGACATAGTGACGCTCATCGGAAATTGATTCGCTGGTGTGACGTAAACGAGCTTTGCTTTAGGCGCAAGCTTGCGGCCTGCCTTCACGATGAGACCGTCTCCGTCTACAGGTACTGGAACGATATGCGCACTTGTGGCGCGGAGTGTTTGAAGAGCGCCGGAATAGCCAGGGTCTTCCATCCAGACCTGATCACCGGGGTCGAGGAGGAAACGACCAATCAGGTCAAGGGCCTGTTGTGTGCCTAATGTGATGATGATCTGATCGGGGGAGCAGCGCACACCGCGGGACGCGCCTACGTACTCCGCAATGGCGCGACGGAGGGGGTGGTAGCCGGCAGCATTGCCATGACCATAGAGCGACCGAGAAGCCCGGCGCAAAACGCGCGAAGCAACACGTGCCCAAAGATCGGCTGGGAAGAGATCGATCGCCGGTTCGTAGGCGCGGAAGGCTTTCCCGATCGAGCGAGACGCCGGCAACACTTCCACACCCTTCAGAAATTGTCGCGCCCGTTTGGAGAGGGCGGCTTTCGACGTTGCAGCCTTCAACTTGGGAAGCGCGAGGGCCAAAGGTTTACGCGTTGCAGACATCAATCCATCCGGAACGCCCGATGCGACGTAGGTTCCTGACCCAACCTCAGTACGCGTGTACCCCTCCGCCTGTAGCTGTTCGAAAGCTGCGACGACAGTTCCGCGAGCGAGCGAATACTGCCTCCCGAGGCTGCGGCTCGAGGGCATACGAGCGCCAGGCTTCAAACGTCCGTCGAGGATGGCGCTACGCAGCTCGGTGTAGAGCCAGCGCCATCGATCCCCCTTCCCGGAGGGCGGGTTGAGTGAAAGATCCTGAAATGTTTCTTCTTTAGACATCGCTGCTTGACGTGGTGTGGGGCGGATACTCCATTCGACTTCGCTCAGGGCAGGCTCTGTTCGCCGCCTTTGAAGTTGATCTTGAAATCGTCGAATTCAGTAAAAGTGGACCATTCTGTTTTCGCATTATGGACCTTTTCCTTAATCCATACAAAGCTTAGTCTTGTTTCAAGGAGATAGCAGACATGCACGCACGAGTGGAAGCACAGAAAGTATCACCCGCAGCCTATCAGGCCATGTTGCAGTTAGAGACGTTTGTACGCAAACAATCCAGGCTGGAGCCCGCTCTCATTCAACTGGTAAAGATGCGCGCGTCTCAAATTAACGGATGCGCCTACTGCATCGACATGCACTCCAAGGATGCGCGTGCGGAGGGTGAGACCGAGCAGCGGATCTATGCCCTCTCGGCATGGGAAGAGACGCCGTTCTTTACCGACCGCGAACGCGCCGCGCTGGCGCTGACCGAAGGAGTCACTCTGATCGGAAACGGCCACGTTCCCGACGCACTGTACGAAAAGGTCAAGCAAAGCTTTTCCGACGAAGAGTTGGTGAACCTGACGCTGGCCATCATCGCCATCAACGGATGGAACCGACTGGCCATCACATTCCGTTTCGTGCCGGGCGAATACCAGCCCGCAAAGAAGTAACGCTGGGATCAGTTGAGGAGTTCGCAACCGATGTCCAATTCTTTATGGCCCTGAAAGAACACAATGATCGCAATCATCGGAGCTAATGGGCATCTAGAGAAGCTCCTGATAGCAAACAACAGCCTTCAGGTGGATTAGAAAAAGATCCACCATGCCAGGACGGCCCGGTCCACTTTTCGCGGATTCCAGAGAGGCCCCCGTCCGGCGATGCCTTTGCACGATCCTCACGGGCATTCCAAGGATGAAGTCTTGGCGAATGGTGCGCTGAAGCTCTGCTCGATTCAAGATTGCAACGACGACTAAGGCTTGAGCCTGCCGGCATTCCGAGCGTCGACATTTCCATCGAGAGACATTTTGTCCTGCTGTTGTTTAATCCACTGCAAAGCTTCCGCCGAATCTCTCACCACCTGCAATAGCTCTCGGTTGACCGGCTTCACGAATTCCTCTTTCACCGCGTAGTCTAGAAACCGCAGCAGGAAATCATAGTAGCCATCCGTATTGATCAGGACGCAGGGTTTGGAATGAATCTTCAATTGCGCCCAGGTCACGATCTCGAAGAATTCATCGAGCGTTCCGTAGCCGCCAGGCAGCGCGATGAAGGCATCCGACAAAGACGCCATGAGGGCCTTGCGTTCGTGCATGCTTCCTACCAGGTGCAGCTTCGTCAGCCCTCGATGCGCGATCTCGCGGTCCTGCAAGGCCTGTGGAAGTACGCCGATCACCTCCGCGCCGCCGGAGAGGACAGCGTTGGCGGCCGCGCCCATCAACCCAACGGAGGTTCCCCCGTAAACCAGTCCCCAACCGCCGCTAGCCATCTGCTGCCCTAACGATTTCGCCTCGGCAAGGTACGTTGAATTTGCTCCCACGCTCGATCCGCAAAATATGCAAATCCGTCTCGTGGCCGGCTTTCCTCTTGATAATTCACTCATAAGAACAGCATACCCTTCTGCTATCGACAGTGGACCAGTCCATCTTTCTATTATGGATCTTCCAGCTAATCCACATGAAGTCTAGTGTTGATTTCAAGGAGATATACCCATGACAAACTCAAAACGAATACTGGTGCTGGCATTTCTCGCAGCCACCACTCTGATCATAACCAACCCAATGATGGCACAGACGCAGGAGACGATCACGCCGATTATGACGCATGCTCTGGCAGGGGCTTCTGGCAAGGAAGTTCTGATGTACACCGTCGATTTTCCGCCGGCCTTTTCGAGCCCTATCCACCGTCACAATGCGCAGGTATCCGTTTACGTGCTGGAGGGCTCCGTCGTCATGCAGGTAAAAGGCGAAAAAGAAGTCACGCTGGAGCCGGGCCAGAGCTTTTATGAAAATCCAAACGATATCCACGTGGTTAGCCGGAATGCCAGTCGTTCAGAACCGGCAAAGTTCCTTGTGTTTCTGATCAAGCAGAAAAATGCTCCGCTGGTGATACCAGTGAAGTGATGATGCCTCGGGATGGGCGGCTCTGCCGCCTATCCGCATTGATCCGTAAGCAACCGTTGAGAGCAGTGTTCACTAGCAAAAACAAACAGGAGAATAAAAAATGTCTATCAGAAGTGGCATCTTAAGTTCGGTGGTTTTGCGACTTGGGCTGGGGCTGGGTTTTCTTTCGGCGGTAGCAGACAGGCTCGGTCTGTGGGGAGCATTCGGGCAACCAAATGTCGAGTGGGGAAATTTCTCCCAGTTCCTGGAATACACGCACACCCTCAATTGGTATGTGCCCACGGCAATGATTCCGACGCTGGGAATCGTCGCCACTAGCGCCGAAACTCTCTTCGGCCTTCTTCTCATCGCAGGCTGGCATACACGCATCGCGGCGCGGTTAAGTGGACTTCTTCTACTAACATTCGGGATAGCAATGACGCTTGCGTTAGGAGTCAAGGCGCCTCTGAATTTTGCCGTTCTGACGGGCGTCGGAGGAGCCTTCCTGCTCGCAAATTGCGCAAGTTTTCCGTTCAGCGTAGATGAACTGCTGTCTCTTCGGTCTCGTTCAGACCGAAGCAGATGAAAGTGCAACGGTCGCTGCGGGAGGGATGCGATTCTCTGCCTCTATGCATCGCTTCCAACATCTGTGGTTCATGACGAGCGCCAGTGTCAGCTTGACCTAGATAGCGCGTGACTCAGGAATCGGCCCGAGCGACGGGACTCGAACCGAAGTCGTGAAACCCGCCCAGCGAAAACCGTTGTGAACGACCAAAGGAGGTGGAAAAAGGGAGCAATACCGTACCCCGTTCCACCCCCGTTGGTTGAAGTGAAATCGTAGGCAACTCTTTTGGAAGGAATGGCGGGGACGACGGGACTCGAACCCGCGACCTCTGCCGTGACAGGGCAGCGTTCTAACCAACTGAACTACGTCCCCAACTTGCTTTCTTACCTTGATCGGAAACCCGCGTGTTTAGTGGCTTTCCCCAGGTTTGATCGATTCGCCTGTTTCAACCCCGTGGAACCGAATTCCGAGGCTCTTGGACACCAAACTATCGTCCAAAAATTGTGCTGCAGGCAAAAACTAACTCAGAGCAGCTGTCCCTGCCCCGCTTTGATTGTAGCAGAGGCTATTCAGATCGGTACAGACTGCGACCCCAAGCCGTATCGCCGCCTCTTGGTAGAGGCAGAGACAATTTCTCTGATGAAAACGGCGGGCGGGCGCCCGTCGGACAGCCGGCCAGAGTCCGGAGCTGCAAGAGGTGAACGCTACAAGGACCAGGATGCCGGATGAATAGCTAATCTCTTCGGATTTCGTCCTCCGACGAGGGCTTAAGACGCGCGAGGTGACAGCCCGCCTATACTGCATATCCGCCTTGCGCTGGATCCTTCGCGAAGCTCAGGATGACCTCGTTCATTTATGGAGATATCCAAATCAGGCCACTCTACTTTTTTTCAATATACCTTGACACGTATATGCTCATTAAAGTATATACAAACAGTGGAATCTGTCTTCGAAATCATTGCCGAGCCCAACCGCCGCGCGATATTGAGTCTCCTGCTCTCGTCGCAACAATCGGTGGGAGAGATTGAGCGTCAGCTTCGTATGCCGCAGCCGACGGTGTCAAAGCATCTGCGAGTGCTGCGCGACGCCGGTTTCGTGGAGTCCATGGTGGATGCACAACGCCGTCTTTACCGGCTGAAACCGGAACCACTTCAGGAACTGGACACCTGGCTGGCTCCGTTCCGCCGCTTCTGGTCCGTTCGCCTGGATGCTCTCGAACGCCACCTCGATCGCATGGATGAGTTAATCCCAACGCGTAAGAAGACAAAGAAGACAACGAGAACACGACGTGGCTCAAACCGCGAACGCTGAACGTCATCGTTAATTATCGTGATGGTCGATTAAGGAGAAACGCAAAATGAAAATCAAAGTGACCAGCATTTATGTGGACGACCAAAGTAAGGCTCTGCGCTTCTATACCGAGGTACTGGGCTTTGCCAAGAAGACCGATTTCAGTCAAGGCCCATATCGCTGGCTGACCGTGGCCTCGCCTGAGGAACCGGACGGCACTGAGCTGCAGCTGGCTCTGAACAACAACCCCGCAGCCAAAACGTATCAACAGGCAATCTGTGAACAGGGACAGCCGGCAGCCATGTTCTACACCGATGACGTCAAGGGTGACTACGAGCGAATCAAGTCCCGCGGCGCGGAGTTCACCATGCCGCCCACCGACGTGACCGGTTCGACGATTGCGATGCTAAATGACACCTGCGGCAACCTGATTCAGCTCACCCAACTGGCGCGCTATTCGCGTTAAGAGCATTCAGGCTGAGAACTTAAGGAGCAGAATGTGGCCGATCGCGCGCAGTACGTACCGGGTCCAGCCAGCGGGGCGCAGGTACGAAAAGTTCGGGGACGCAACGATAACAAAGAAGAAAAATGGACGCTCATCCTGGTGAGAGAACTGCGGCACTCGCCGGAAAAAGTCTGGCGGGCTCTGACTGACCCGGAGCATCTGCGCGAATGGGCTCCCTTTGAAGCCGATGGGAACATGGGTGCGGCTGGAACGATGGTGAAGCTCACCACAGTGGCGGCACCCAGGCCGCAAGTTTCTGAATCTACGGTGACGCGAGCCGAGGCGCCCAGTGTGCTTGAGTACAACTGGGGCGCACAGGACATCCGGTGGGAACTCGAAGCCGTGGATGGCGGCACGCGCCTGACTTTATGGCACAACATCGATCGCCGTTTTATCTCAATGGGAGCAGCCGGGTGGCACATCTGCCTCGATGTTCTGGATCACCTTATCGCAGGAAATCCCATCGGCCGCATTGTTGGCGGCGAGGCGATGAAGCACGGCTGGCAGCGGCTGAACGCCGAGTACGCCAGGCAGTTTGGCATGGAAGCGCCCAACTGGCCGCCTAAAGCGGCTCCAGAGTCCTAAGGGGGACACATTCGTCTTGAAAGAATTAACTCAACGTTCGATTTTTCGCTGGATTCACATCGTCTTCAGCATTCCGATACTCGGCTATATATACAGTCCGTTCGAGAAGCTCCCAGGTTATGCCGCTCCAACCCGGTATGTGTTCCTGCCTGCAATGGTCCTTTCGGGATTGTGGATGTGGAAAGGCCATGTCATCCGACGACTTGTTTCGAAGAGACCGGCCTGACTAGTGGGTGCCCCATTTCTCGCGAGCTTTTTGCGCGAGGAGTGTTTGCTTGCAGTGCAACTCTCCGGAAGCTCGACCGTCCTCCTGGAAGCGACCGGCTTCTTCTCCCGGGCAAGGCCCTCGGATCAACCTGATCTCGTTACGAGGAAACAATCATCACGGTTCACACCGTGATAATTTCGGCCTGAAGGTTTTCACACAGCCTTTGCAATGGAGGAAGCCATCTTGTCAAAGGGCGACGCAATCATCGGCGTATCGGATCACGGCGGTTGGGCAGTATTCGTGACCGTCGCAAGTGATGGAAAGCTTCTCGACCGTCGCCGCGTCGAACTGGTGGACGAGGACCTGCCGAAGATTCCGCACCACAGCGAGGGGCAGAGGCTTCCGATCGATGAGGCGGTGGCGCTGGTGGAGCGTGTGCGCCTGTCGGCGGAACGGCACGCGAAGGTCCGCCTCGATGAAGTCGCGATGACGGTGTCCGAGGCGCATCGCCGGTATCGCGCTTCGGCAGTGCCCGGAGCTGCCTCAATCTGTCGCCGAGCGCATCAAGGACTATCGGGCGCAGAACGTCGCCGACTGGGTCATGTACCGCAAGACGCTAGCGGCTGCGGCCGAGGCGCGCGGCTGGGAGGTCCACTGGTACGACGCGAAGAATGTGTTTGATGCAGCGAGCAGGGTGCTGGGCAACGTGGATCTCGACGCCCATTTCCTCCAGCTGAGAAAGTCCATCGGGCCGCCCTGGGGCAAAGATCACAAGCTCGCGATGGCAGCAGCGATCGTCTCGGCCAGGTCGGGCTGAGGACAGGTGCCACACTCCTGACTTGAGAGGCAATTCACACGCTCTCAGGCAACTCGATCAAATCCCATGGCATATAGAGCTGAGGGTCAGCGGCTTGCTAAAAAACGCGAGGACGGGCCAACCGCCAGGGTATCGTCATGGTGAGAATTTTTGTCCCCGAAGGATCTAGTGTGCACCCTTAAAATTGCTGACCTTCTTCGCACCCGCTCCACGCCAGATGATTCGCAATATCAGCATGACGACCTTGCAGAGAGACCTCAGTCAAATTCAGTTCCACCAGAAACTCAGAAACGCTGCGACAATTCATAAAGGACAAAAAAGGAAAACCGGATGAAGCGATTATTGCTAGCGGCAGTATTTTTCGGCTTGGCGGCAACCCAGGCCCACCCCCAGATCAATGCCGGCGCGCAGCAACCCGAGGCCAGCGTGCCTTTCACTATGACCCAGGTCACGACCCTGAAGCTTCCATGGCGGCTTGCGTTTCTGCCCGACGGTCGGATGCTGATTACCGAAAAGGTAGGCGGCTTGTGGCTTGTAACTCAGCAGGGAGCCAAGACGCCGGTCACCAATGTGCCGGCCGTTTTGCATAAGGGACAAGGCGGCATGCTCGGTATCTTCTTGTCGCCGAATTATGCGTCTGATCACAGTGTGTACCTGACCTATTCGGAGCCGGGCGCGCCCGGCGGTTCAAGCCTGGCGCTGGCAAAAGCGAATCTGAAGCTCGGCAAGGATTCGGCAAGCCTGGAGAACCTGAAGGTTATCTGGCGCGATGGAGAGCGCGGCGACGGCGGACAGTTCGGTGCAGCCATCGCTTTTTCTCCGGACAGCAAGTATCTGTACCTTACCGTGGGCGACCGGCAGCGCATGACGCCGGCGCAAGATCCCAATCAGCCGCTGGGCAAGATTCTGCGGCTGACTCTCGATGGCAAGCCGGCTCCGGGAAATCCGATGGCCGGAAAAATCGGCGCCGCCAGCGTGCCTGTGATCAAACCACCAAAAGATACGGAAGCCGCCAAGACTGCTCCCGTGGTAAGAACCTACAACTTCCCCGGGCCGAACCTCACGCCGTCGGAAACCTGGACGACGGGACACCGCACTCCGTATGGTTTGGCCTTCGCGCCGGACGGCCGGCTCTGGGAGGTTGAGCACGGGCCGCAAGGCGGCGATGAGTTGAATCTGATCGAGCCGGGCAAAAACTACGGGTGGCCGCTGGTTTCTTACGCGGTGAATTACAACGGGGTGCCGATTCCAAGTCCGGACACGCGACCTGATTTGACCAAGCCTGTCATTTACTGGACGCCGATTATCGCGCCCGGCAATCTCACCTTCTATAACGGCGCGATGTTCCCGCAGTGGAAGGGATCTGCGCTGATCAGCGGCCTGGCGAGCCAGGCGATCCTGCGCGTCACCTTCGATGGCAAGGGCGGAGCCAAGCCTGCCGAACGATGGCATGTTGGTGATCACCGCATCCGCGATGTCGAGGTCGCCCCTGATGGTGCGCTATGGCTGCTGGAGGATGACATTCCAGGCGGTGTGTTCCGCGTAACGCCGAAGTAGAACGGGTGTGCGAAAGAGAAGTGATTGGCGGGCGCCCCATCTTTGCCAGGTGCCCCGCTTTGCGCGCCCTTTGCTCAAAGCGGGGATTCCACGGACGGGTGGCCCATCGAAGCTCGCTCTGAGTGGGCAGTTTGACAGCTGGACTAAAGTGTTGCCACAACTCGCGCGTGTTCGCGCCGTCTGTTCCCACACGATGGCCCGACCCCGTGCAGTCGGCGGGTCGCGAGAGCAGGTCCCTCCACTTCGCACTATCGCCTTCGCGATGATTTGCTTCGGTCGGGATGGCAGAGTTGGAGAGATCGCTCAGGTTAGCGATGCCCGGCGTTTGGCGCAACCCAAGCTGTGGAACGAACAGAATGCTGAACGATACAGTTGTCTTTTGGAGTGAGAAGTAACGATATGCGCTGGAATTCTACCGTACGAAGATCTCATTTTCTTCAACCTGTTCGGCTGGAATGCATCTGAGAGTACGGAGGTTCAACAGATGGATAACAAAGATGCTGTCAGCGTAGTAGAAAATCTCGTCGAAACCTGCCGAGACGGGGAAAAAGGCTATCAGGACGCAGCAGAGCATGTGAAGAGGCCGGATCTCAAGGCTTTCTTCCTCGAACAGGTCTCCGAACGTCGCCAGTTCGCAAACGAATTGGAGAACCTTTTGCCGAACTTAGGCAAAGCCGAAAAAAAGGAATCGGGTTCAGTTCTCGGGGCCCTTCACCGTGCCTGGATTGATACAAAACTTGGCCTCGGCGGGGGAGACAAAACCATTCTCGAATCAGTCGAGGCAGGAGAAGATAAAGCCAAAGAGGCATATGGCGACGCCCTCAACTCTGCCTTGCCGCCCGATGTTGCTCAGGTCGTTTTACGTCAATCGCGGAGTATTAAAACTGCCCACGACAGAGCGAAGAGTCTTCGCGATGGGATTGCGGCATAATTTCATTTTTCGCAATAAAAACCTCAGGGCCGGACAGCAACTGTCCGGCCTTTTTCGCAGGCTCTTGGCCCCCAGCCCAGTCTTCAGCGACTCCAGAAAGAAAGACGGAGCAATCCGAACCTGGCAAGCAACCGATCAGGGTCAGATGGAGTCTGACTGACGCATTCACTCTTTCACGTTCAGAAGAGATCGCAAAAGGAGATGCATGATGATGAATCGACTCGGTTGCGTAATCATGTTGAGCTTTTTCGCACTGCTGACAGCCTGCAACAATGGCAGCAATACCGACATGAGTTACAAAGCTGCGATCAACGATCATTACAAGGCTTTTCCCGTCTGCATATGGTCCGAGGCGAAGAAATTTCCCGTCCAGGCTGCAACTTCGGACGATGCGAAAACGGAAGGATACGATGCGCTGACGCAGGAAGGTTTACTGACGCGCACCACGGCTGAGAAGAAAGTACTCATTATTGCGTCGAAACAGGTAAACAATTATGACCTGTCCGAAAAGGGCCGCACCTCATGGACGCCTGATTCCTCGCAACCCGGCTACGGCAACTTCTGTTATGGCAATCGAGAAGTGACGTCGATCGATAACTCAACGCTCGGAACCAATGGCTCGGGCGCCAAAACAGTGAATATCAATTACCACTATCACATTGCGAACGTTTCCGCATGGGCCAATTCGCCGGAAATGAAGACTGCCTATCCGGACATCGCCGCAGCTCTGGGCGCCAACCCGACGGACAGTGCGACGTTGGTGATGACCGGGGACCACTGGGACTTCAGCCGGTAAAACATCTCCTCGCTGTCTGCACCGTCGCAACAGCAGGTCTCTCCACTTCACGGATCATCGCACTGCGATGATCTGTTCCGTTCGGGATGACAGAGTCGGGGATTTGAACGCCGTCTTCTATTAAGAAGCTGTATTTATGAAGATGGCGGGTTGCGCCGGGCGCGGCTAGAATACGTACAAGCAGCTGTACATGAAAGGACTCTTCCGGTGGACTCTGCCTCTGCACTCATCGACGAGAAGATCAAGAAACTTGGGGACTGGCGCGGCAAGATGCTCGCGAAAGTGCGCGGGATCATACATTCGGCAGATCCTGAGATCGTGGAAGAGTGGAAGTGGGTCAAGCCGACGTCGCCGGGGACGCCTGTCTTTTCCCGCGGCGGTATCGTGTGCACGGGAGAGACGCACAAGAATGTGGTCAAGATGACATTTGCCAAGGGAGCTGCATTGAAGGACCCTGCAGGCCTGTTTAACGCCAGCCTCGAAGGCAATGTGAGGCGCGCCATCGACCTCCACGAAGGCGACAAGGTCAATGAGGCGGCCCTGAAAGATCTGATCCGCGCTGCCGTGGCGCTCAATCTCGAGGGCAAGAGCAAGACGAAGCCGCAACGAAAATCCCGACCCTGAATTTCAGACGACACCAATTTTAGCCTGGGCACCCAGGTAACTTTAGGACCATGCCAGTGCGGCAACAGCCTGCGCGTGGATTTTAGTGGTGTCGAGAAACGCGATGCCCCGGTCGGTGACATTACCCAGAATCAGGGGCAGTTCGGTGCCTCCCAAAATGAGGCCGTCGATACCATCCTGCTGCTTCATGCGATCGACGATTGCAAGCAGGCCCTGACGGGTCTCAGGCAGAATCATTCCCTTCACCAGTTCGCCCATGTATTTTGCATGGATGAACGCTTGCTCGTCCGCTTGCGGTGTCAGCAGGGCGATTTCGGTTTTCGAAAACACATGGGGATAGAATTTTCCCTGCATGGTGAATCGGGTTCCGAAGAGTCCGAGTCTTTTCAGGCCCAGGGCTTCGGCGGCTTCGCAGGTTGCTTCCACAATGCTCACCAGAGGAATCGGCGATTGCGCCTGAATTTCGTCGAACACGAGGTGAGGTGTGTTGGCGGCGAGCAAACCGACACTCGCTCCGGCGCGGACCAGTTTCTGAATTTCATCCGCGAAGAGTTTGGCCAACTTTACGAGTTCGTTGGCTTCGATCAGGTCCAATGCAGCCTGCAGGTTGATACTGTTGATGATGATTGAGGGGTAGCTTCCGTCGCGCTTCAGGTTGCGGTAAGCCGCAATCAGGTGGCGATAGTATTCGATGGTCGATTCTGGTCCAATGCCTCCAATGACTCCGACTGCATTCATGCTGTATCCCCTGATTATCGCTGTACATTTTAGGACACCGATTGCATTTCCGGTGTTAAGACCTGACGACGCTTGCTGGTGTCAGGCTTTGTGAAGTAAGCTCGGCTGAATTGAATCCTTCAATCGAAAGAGATAATCCAAGCTTTATGAGAGCCATTCAAGTAAAGAAACCCGGCGGACCCGAAGCGCTCGAACTGGTAGAGATTCCGGTTCCGCAACCCAAACCCAATGAAGCCGTGGTCAAAGTCGCCGCGTCTGGCGTGAACTTCATCGACGCATATCATCGCGAGGGAAGATATCCGGTGCCGCTGCCGTTCGTGATCGGGCAGGAGGGCTCAGGTACAGTCTCCGCGGTGGGCGCCGACGTAAAAACCGTCAAAGAGGGCGACCGGGTGGCGTGGGCCGGCATCATGGGTTCGTATGCGCAATACGCCGCGGTGCCTGCCGACCGCCTGGTCAAGTTTCCGGCCGGCGTAAGCGAACGCGAAGCCGCTGCCATCATGCTGCAAGGTATGACGGCCCACTATCTGGCTTACTCGACTTTCCCACTGAAGCGCGGAGACACGGCGCTGGTGCACGCGGCCGCGGGTGGAGTGGGATTGCTGCTGGCGCAGTTAGCACACAACATTGGAGCTCGCGTCATCGGAACGGTTTCCACCGAAGAAAAAGCCAAATTGGCGCGCGAGGCCGGCGCAGACGAAATCATTTTTTATACGAAGGACGATTTTGAAACTGAAGTCAAGCGCCTGACCGACGGCAAAGGCGTTGACGTGGTTTACGATTCGGTGGGCAAGACGACGTTCCTGAAAGGATTGAACATCCTGCGGCCGCGCGGCATGATGGTCCTGTTCGGAGGTTCGAGTGGCGCCGCCCCGTCTTTTGACCCCATTATTCTGTCGCAGAAGGGCTCCTTGTTTCTTACTCGTCCTACCCTGAACCAGTACATTGCCACACGCACCGACCTCGAAGCCCGGGCCGACGCTCTCTTCGAAATGATTGCGGACAAGAAACTGAAGTTGCGGATCGAACATATTTATCCTCTGGCAGAAGTGCAGCAGGCGCATCGCGATCTGGAGGGACGAAAGACCACAGGCAAGCTGCTGCTTATTCCCTAGACGTCGCACCGTAGACGTCGCATTGGATATCTGAATTCCCCCCTCCCGCCCTCGACACGCAGGTGCAAGCAACCTGCGCGTCGGGTCTCTCCTCTAATGGGCGGGAGAAAAGCAAATGGCAGCGACAAAGTCTTCTCGCAAGAAATCCACTGGCCGCAAATACGGCAAAGCCGCGGGCAAGAGTGTGAAAAGCGCGATGCACCGGGAAAAGAGCGGTACGCTGCGTTCCGGTAAGGGCGGGAAAGGCGGCAAGGTGACCAGCCGCAAGCAGGCGATCGCCATCGGTCTTTCGGAAGCCCGCAAAAAGGGCGCCAAGGTTCCAAAGAAGAAAAGCGCCTAGCTCGACAGGCGACTGAGCAATCCGGTACAGCCGGGAAATGGCAAAAGGCGAATACTGGAGGTCAGCATAGATACATTAATCTTGTATCTGGCAGCTGATCGCGGGGTGAATGTCTTATCGGGCCACAGCGATTACTCTTTCAGGAGGCAGCAAATGTTAAGCACCAGAAATTGGATTCACTTCGGCTTGATCGTGGCCGCTTTCGCGGTTTTCGTTCCGCGCAGCGCCGCGCAAACTATTTCGTGCTCGTCGGACGACGGCAAGCGCCATTATTGTTCCGCCAACGGCCCAGGGCGGGCCCGTCTGGCGCAGCAGCGCAGCGACTCCCCGTGCCGCGAAGGCTACAGCTGGGGATCGGATGATCGCGGCGTTTGGGTCGATCATGGCTGCCGCGCTGATTTCACGATGGAGGGCGGCGGTTACGGAAACCATGACCGTGACCATGATGGCGATCACGACCGTGATGGATATCGCGGTGACAACAGGCAGGGTAGTGGGCAGGTCATTTCGTGCTCGTCCGATGACATGCACAAGCATCATTGTGCAGCGGACACCCACGGCGGAGTCCGTCTGGTCAAGCAGAACAGCGAATCATCCTGCCGCGAGGGACACGACTGGGGTTACAACCACAAAGGAATCTGGGTCGATCATGGCTGCCGCGCTGATTTCGAGGTCGGCCGCTATTAGAATCGATTCGCGAATCGAATAGCATCGTGAGAGGGCTCGGTTGACGGACAAAATTCGTCGACCGAGCCTTTCGCTTTTACCGCAGCGACTTGTATGGGAGAGTGGCTTGAACAAATCAGGCTAAGGCAGCATGCAGAACGCTCAGGAGAAGAGGAGCGTCTTGCTTCGACACCACGTTGTTAATTCCGCTCTTGAGCGCTTCTTCCATCAAGTTTGGGTAGGCGTGCAAGGTGAAGAGAAAGAGAAAGGCGCTGTGCGAAATTTCCCTGATGCGGCGGGCCGCTTCGAGTCCGTTCATGACCGGCATGGACAGGTCCAGAATGACCACGTCCGGCGAAAGTTCGCGGAACTTCTCAATCGCCTGGAGGCCGTTTTCCGCCTCTCCGGCAATCTGCCAGTCGGTCTGGGATTCGATCACCGATCTTAGTGCCCGTCGAACCGCGTAACTGTCGTCCACGAGCAGGATGTTCGCAGGCACCACGTCTCCCTCAACCCTAGGCTGACGAAAGACTAACGAACCCGGCAAAATCTGAAAATACCCTTAAACTCGTAGGGATAATCCTGATGCGGACCCAATGCAGGAAAGCGACGTGTTCGGCGGCCCGGAGTCATCGCAACGGAAACCTGACCTCTGGAGGCACGAAACAGATCCTGGGTTATCCGCGTTCGGAGAGGGCGCCCAGGTTGCTGCGAAGACGATTCGGATCTCCCTGCGGAAGCAGATCTTCTACCTCGCGGTGATTGCGCTGCCAAACCGGAACCGCCTTGGCCAGCAATGTCATCCCTGCCGGAGTCAACGCCATCAAACGGCTGCGCCGGTCGGCCGGATCTTTGGTCGTTTTCAAAAATCCACGACGCTCCAGCGGCTTCAAAGCAGCCGTCAGAGTAGTACGGTCCATACCCAATAATGACGCAACGGCCGCCATCGCCGGCGGTTTGGGCCGGTTCAGCGACATCAATAGCGAAAACTGGCCGTTGGTGAGTCCGAAAGGCCGCAACGCGTCATCAAAGCGCCGGGCGAGAGCCCTGGCCGCGCGCTGCACATGAAGGCAGAGACAGCAGTCGCGAACCAGGAGCGTCGTCTCACGGGACACCTTTAAGCGATTTGACATTCGGGTGGTAATGTTGGTATCAACGTATTCTATATCACAGGAGGTCGGAATGCGGAATCATCCGGTTGTGCCCCAGGAACAATGGTTGGCTGCGCGCAAAGCGCTACTTTTGAAAGAAAAGGAATTTACCCATCTACGCGACAAGATCAATGCGGAACGTCTAGCTTTGCCCTGGGTGAAGGTGGAAAGGAATTATGAGTTCGACACTCCCCAAGGCAACAAAAGCCTGGCTGAATTGTTCGCCGGCCGCAGCCAGCTTATCGTTTATCACTTTATGCTCGGCCCGGGTTGGGACGCGGGCTGCCCCGGGTGCTCGTTTCTTTGCGATCACCTCGACGGCGCCCTGCCTCATCTCGAACATCACGATGTCACGCTGACGGCGGTATCGCGTGCGCCTCTGGCAGAAATCAAGGCTTACCAGAAACGCATGGGATGGAAATTTCCCTGGGTGTCCGCCTTTGCCAGTGATTTCAATTATGACTTCCACGTTTCGTTCAAGGAAGACGACCTGGCCAAAGGCAAAGTGACCTATAACTTCGCCGAGATGCCCGCTCCTGACGGCACGCCGACCGAACTCCCGGGTCTTAGCGCGTTCTACAAAGACGACTCGGGCAACATCTTTCACACGTATTCGAGCTTCGCCCGCGGCGGCGAGGAATTAATCGGGACATTGATGATTCTCGATCGCGCGCCGATGGGACGGAACGAAAAAGAGACAATGGATTTTGTGCGCCGCCACGACGAATACGAGAACGCTGCGAAGGTGCATGATTGCTGCGCCTGAAGACTGCACAGGTCATGCTGCGCCAGCCGCGCCGCGCAGATCGTCTCTTACGGATCGTCTCTCGCGGATTGTGCCACGCAAATCGTGTCGCGGATTTTGAGGACGTGGCATCGCGCGTCCTCATCCAACTGTTATGCCAGACGGGAAAGGAAGCCAGCGTATGAAGCTTCACACGTATCTGAACTACGGAGGGAATTGCGAGCAGGCTTTTCGTTTCTACGAAAAACACCTTGGCGGCAAAATCACCATGATGATGACCCAGAGCCAGCAACCGAATCCAGAGACCGTTCCCCCCGATCAGAAAGACGCCATCCTGTATGCCCGAATGAGTATCGGGGATACCGATCTCATGGGTAGTGACGTTTCGCCACAACGTTTCCAGCCGATGCGTAGTGTTTATCTCTCCCTCTCTGTAAATACTATCGATGAAGCAGAACGGCTCTTTGGTTTGCTTTCCGAGGGCGGCGAAACCTTCATGCCGATGCAGGAGACTTTCTTTGCGATCCGCTTCGCCATGGTGCGCGACCGGTTCGGAACCTCCTGGATGATCATTGACGAGCGAACGCCAACACAGAGTGCGTGATTCCCTGCGCGATACGGAGAGAACTTGCATGCACAAAATCACACCGCATTTATGGTTTGACAAGGAAGCAAAAGAGGCGGCCCATCTCTACATCTCCATCTTCCAGAATTC
The DNA here is from genome assembly GCA_963795245.1 of Terriglobia bacterium. Lineage (GTDB taxonomy): Bacteria > Acidobacteriota > Terriglobia > Terriglobales > Acidobacteriaceae > JAIQFF01. The sequence goes on from CAWCHA010000005.1 coordinate 2,022,724, forward strand.
GGCCATCAAAAACGCGACTGTGCTCCCGAATACCCCCTCGGGAACGGTCGATCTTGTGACCATTCAACTCGCAGGGCAGGAATTCAAGTTGATCAGTGCTGGGCCGCTCTTCAAGTTCACTCCGGCAGTGTCATTTCTTGTCAACTGCGAAACCATAGCTGAGGTCGATGCGTTGTGGTCGGAACTCTCAAAAGGAGGCTCGGCGCTCATGCCGCTGGGCGAATATCCGTTTAGCGAGAGATACGGATGGACGCAGGACCGCTACGGTCTTTCATGGCAGGTCATGTTGGCGACCGGGCGTGAGATCAAACAGAAGATTACGCCCACGCTGATGTTCGTCGGCGAGCAGTGTGGAAAAGCAGAAGAGGCGATCAATCTCTACGGGTCGATTTTTCGCGACGTAAAGGTCGATCATATTCTTCGCTATGGCTCGGATGATCACACCGACGAGCCGGGAACCATCAAGCACGCCGGCTTCGAGATTGAAGGTCAGAGCTTCGCTGTCATGGACAGTGCCCATGCCCACAACTTCACCTTCAACGAAGCGATTTCTTTCATGGTGAACTGCGATACCCAGGAAGAAATAGATTACTTCTGGGAGAAACTCTCGGCCGATCCGACGGCGGAGCAGTGTGGATGGCTGAAAGACAAGTTCGGCCTTTCCTGGCAGATCGTCCCCACGGTTATGGAGAAGATGCTGACCGACAAGAACGAAGCAGCATTGGCCAGAGTCACCGAAGCGTTCCTCCAGATGACGAAGTTTGATATTGCCAAATTGAAAGAGGCTTACGACCAGGGCAGATCAGCCGCCTAGCCTGCGTCCTGACCGGCCGAAGTTGAAACCAGCTTTCGACACCGCTGAGCGGCAACAGAATACTATTCGTGAAGCAGACGGATGACCGGTCGTGAGGCTCCACGGTGAAAATCGCTACTTTCAACATCAACAACGTCAACAAACGGCTGGAGAACCTTCTGGCTTGGCTCGCTAAAACTGAGCCAGACGTGGTCTCTCTCCAGGAGCTAAAGGCCGAACACGGGGCGTTTCCCGCGCAGGCCCTTCGATCAGTTGGCTACGAAGCGGTCTGGCAGGGCGAACGCTCCTGGAACGGTGTAGCGATCCTGGCACGCGATCATGCTCCGGTGCTGACGCGCTCAAGCCTACCGGGCAACTCCGACGATCACCAGGCGCGGTACATTGAGGCGGCGGTCAATGGAGTCTTGATCGCCTCTATCTATCTTCCGAATGGAAATCCTCAACCGGGCCCGAAGTTCGACTACAAGCTGGCCTGGTTTGAACGCCTGCTTGCCCATGCCTCCGAACTGGTGAAGACCGGCGTGCCCGCCGTGCTAGCCGGGGACTACAACGTCGTGCCGACGCCGGAAGATATCTATCCCACGAGATCGTTGGACGATAATGCCTTGATTCAACCTGAAAGCCGTCGCGCTTTCGCCCGAATGCTGGACCAAGGGTGGATCGATGCGCTGCGGAAGTTGCATCCGGACGGGCCGCTCTGGACATTCTGGGATTACAAGCGCGAGCGGTGGCCGGCCGACAAAGGAATGCGGCTCGATCATTTCCTACTTTCGCCGAAGATGTCGGCTCGGCTCGTGGAGGGCGGTGTAGACCGATGGGTGCGCGGCCAGGTAAACGCCAGCGACCACGCTCCGGCATGGATAGTTTTGGATGTCTGATTCGTTGCCAGCCCGCTTATGGGCAGAAGAACCTAGATGGTGGGCAGTGCAGGGTTCGAACCTGCGACCTCCTGCTTGTAAGGCAGGCGCTCTAACCAGCTGAGCTAACCGCCCGATCACGCGGTTTCTCAGTGTACCAAATGGGATATCGAGCGCGAGGGTTTGCGCTGCTGGCTGTTTTTATTTGATTTAATGGCATCCCGAGGTGCGGTCGGTTTATTTCGCCCCTTGCGGGGCTTGCTCCATCCGTTTTTGTGACCCGCGGCAGTAAGAGTCGAATTTAGGAGCTGGAGAGGAGGCTTAACGCAGTTTGCTTTGGAGAATTGCGTTCTATCCTGCCTTCTCTCCAGCCTGAACGCCGATTCGCTTCGGCCGATCGAGGCGGCGATCTTCTATTGGTGAGTACGTAGCGGCCTCGTCAATCGGATTTCACAATTGTTTTTTCTGCGACAGACAACCCAATGACCGGATGCTGCACCTGAAGCGCAAAACCAGTTCACTATCCCCGCTGGTTTCGCACCGTGCAAGCTTCAGTCTGGCTTGCGCCACCTAATCTGCTTTGGGCCGAGCATTCCTGGGCGGAATGTTTCGCATCGACACCCCTCGGAGTTTTTCAATGGCAACAGACTCGATGGAGAGTATCGTCCAAAAACCGTTCGATCGCCGCAAATTCGTGCAACGCGTCGGAGTCACCGGACTCGGCGTTGCTAGTATGACGTTCCTGGGTGGCGCCCTGGGAAAATTGCATGCTGCCGCACCGGCTGTTACCGATGGCGACATCGTCAACTTCGCACTGAACCTGGAATATCTCGAAGCCGAGTTTTACTCGGTCGCCAGTTACGGATCGACCCTGGTGCAGAGGGGAATCATTCCCGCCTCTGCGGTGGAAGCTCCGACCACCGGCGGTCATCGGGTTCCAAACTTTGCCCAGTCGGAGGTGGCGTTCGTCGCCTCCCGGTTGCGCGATGATGAAGCCGATCACGTCGTCTACCTGCGTAAAGCTCTGGGTTCCGGGGCGGTTCAGAAACCGGCAATCAATCTGGATGCTCTCGGATTTGGTTTCGGCAGCATCGGGGAATTCCTCATCCTGGCGGGAATTTTTGAGGATGTGGGAGTCAGCGCCTACCTGGGTGCCGCTCCTCTCATCCAAAATAAGACCTACCTGGACGTGGCTGCCCGAATCCTCGCGACCGAAGCTCAGCATGCTGGTTCCATCCGAACGCTGAGTGTTCAGAAGGGGATTGGCAGGCAGCCCCTCGACTCGTTGGATGTTCCGCCGAATCCGGGGCATCTGTTCGATGTGGACTCAAGTGCGCTGTCCATCCCGAGAACAACTTCCCAGGTTCTGAAGCTGGTCTACGGCGGCGGAAGTTCCTCGGGGGGATTTTTCCCGAACGGTCTGAACGGAACGATCAAGTCTGCCTGATTTATTTCCGGCTAGCGGGCGGCGTCTCGCTCGCTAGCTCTTTTCAAACTTTAATTCGACAGCTATCAGCCCACGGTATTGACCAGCATTCCAATGCCAGTGATGGCGATTCGGATTTCGTCACCAGGTAACAGGGTGAATGAGTCGGGGGGCACGGTGCCGGTGCCGGTAAGGAGAAAGCAGCCTGCGGGAAAACTGTTGCTGCGAAAAAGATATTCCACCAGCAACTCCGGATCGCGCTTGAGGCTGGCGAGAGTCGTGGCGCCGGCGAACTCGACCTTGGCCGCGCGCACGATTTCCAAGCTGATCTCCGTCGACGAAGGTAAAGGGCCAGGCGTCACCAGGATGCCCGGACCCAGGGCACAGGCCCGGTCGTAGACTTTGGCTTGCGGAAGATACAGAGGGTTTTCGCCTTCAATGCTGCGAGAACTCATGTCATTGCCAGCCGTATATCCGATGATTTTTCCATTCGGGGATATGAGAAGAGCCAACTCGGGCTCGGGAACCGACCAGTTAGAGTCGGCGCGAATGGCGACCTTCCCGTTGGGACCGACGACGCGATGCGGCGTGGCCTTGAAGAATAGCTCGGGGCGCCCAGCGTCGTAAACGCGATCGTAAAAGTCTCCGCCACCGGCGGACTTCGATTCCTCCATACGCGCTTCCCGGCTGCGATAGTAGGTCACTCCGGCGGCCCATACTTCCTGATTGCCGATGGGAGCTTGCAGGTCTTCGACAGCCAAACGGGCTCCTTCGATCCAATTGGATTCGCGGATCTGGCGCTGAAGATAGTCATGCAAGTCGTCCTTAATAGTCAGTGATTCCCAGGAGTCAGGTTGCCCGTGATCCTTGTTGGGGAGATAGAAGCGGTTGTGTTCTTCAACGACGTGTCCGGAAGTTGTGCGATAGAGTTTCATGATTTGTCTGAGCCCGAGCCTCGGACAAAATCCTACCATTCCGTGAGAACACGTGGGGACAACCGCCCTTAGTTGTCCAGCGGAGCGGGAGCTCCGCAGTTGATGGTAGTGGCTCAGTTTGAAAAACACTCTGCATTGGCGTCATCCGGAACAGCCAACCTCAGGCGCGCAAGCGCAACGACATTTCAAGCTTAGCGGCGCGACCAAAACCTTAGTCGACCCGAGTTTTTCCGCAGCCTGTTTCAGTCATGAACGATCCAGCGTGGGCAGCCCGCTCAGCATGCCATTCGTCATACCCGCTTCACGCTGAATCCTTCGCAAGCTCAGGATGACCCCGTCCATTTAGGGTAGGCATCCTTACTGAGCCACTACCGGTTTGCGCGGAAAACCCTGTCGAGCTTTCCCTCGACCGGACAACCAAGGGCGGTTTGTCCCCACGTGGTTGGTGCAGAGTTATGCGAGGACATAAGTTCACAATTTTGCTCATCGCGCAGCGGCAACAGTTCGAGCGCTGTTACAATTCCGGCAGGGGGAATCTCAAAGAATGGCGGACTTGTCCACGATCATAGGGCAGTTAAAAACCGAACGTGACCGACTACAACAACAGCTCTCTGGATTGAATGCGGCGCTGGCTGCATTTGCCGGAGTCTATAGCGGCGGAAGCAGTAAGAGTCTGCCGGGCGTACCGACAAAGCGTCGTACGATGAGCGCCAAGGGACGGGCGGCAATCCGGCGGGCCCAAAAAGCCCGGTGGGCGAAAGTCAGAGCAGCCGCCAAGAAGTAGCTAATCTTACATTGTCATCGGAGTCGGGGCCGGCGGGACGGGATTGCAAGAAGTCCCTTCCTGTCGGCCTGCTAGACTGGCGCGTGCGACGTCTCATCGTCAACGCCGACGACTTTGGTTTGACCGCGGGCGTGAACCGCGCCATCGTGGAAGCCCACGAGCGCGGTGTCGTGTCTTCGGCCACGTTGATGGCGAATGGGCCGGCCTTCGCGGAAGCCGTGGCTTTGGCGCGTGTCACGCCTCGATTGGGTGTGGGATGTCACATCGTCCTGGTCGATGGTGCTCCCGTGCTTGCAGCGGGACAGGTTCGTAGTCTTCTGCATACTTCCCTCGATCCTAATAGCGATCCGCAATTTCGCGGAGGGATTGGCAAGTTCGGCGCGCTCGCGCTACTGGGACGTCTGTCTCCCGAAGAAATCGAAACCGAAGCCGCCGCACAAATACAGAAGCTGCAATCCGCGGGGATTGCGATTACTCACCTCGACTCGCACAAACATACCCACATGTTTCCGCATGTTCTCCGTCCGCTCCTGCGGGCGGCCACGGCTTGCGGCATCCGGGCGATACGGAATCCGTTCGAACGGATGCAGGGTTCTCAGCTGGCGGCGTCGCCCAGCATGTGGAAACGATGGATCGAAGTTGGCGTGTTGCGCAGCTTCGCCAAACAATTTCGCGAGTCGGTGCAGGAAGCAGGAGTATTCACGCCAGACGGGACCCTGGCTATCGTCGCCACGGGCACTCTCAACGAGCGATTGCTTCGCCTCATGATCGAGAATCTTCCGGAAGGGACGTGGGAACTGGTCTGTCACCCGGGATACAACGATGCCGATCTGCAAGCGGTCCGCACTCGGCTGCGGGGAGCCCGAGAGGAAGAGCTGCGTATTTTGACGTCGCCCTCGACCCGGGATTTGCTGAAAGCGAACGGAGTGGAGATCATTTCCTTCCGTGACGCGATGTGACTTTGTTCTGGTAGCGTCGGCCTCCGGCCGGCCCGATGGGTTGGGCGGGACGCCCGACAGCCGGCGAGGGCGCTACAAATGCGAGACTAATGGACTTCGAATGTATGATGTAATGCTATCGGAACGCTTTACAGAGCGTCCGCGACCTGCATGTCAGAAAAACCAGAACCCCGGCTGGATGTCGAGTTATCGATCCGAATTTTCGGGATGAGTGCGGAGGGTCGTCCGTTCCTGCAAAACGTTCGCGCCCGGAATATCAGCCATCATGGAGCCAAACTTGCCGGCCTGGAAACCCGCTTGAAGCCGGGAGAGGTCGTCGGGGTCCAACTCGGCGACAAGAAAGCCCGCTGCAAAGTCATCTGGGTCGTCGATGCGGGGCAGGCCCAAAAAATTGAAGCGGGAGTCAGCCTGCTCGAAGGGCAGCCCTGTCCCTGGGAAAAAGAGATGGAGCAGACCCAGCATACCGCCGAGCCGGCGCCCCGAATCGCGCCCTCTGAGGTCGATAAAAGAAATCGTCCCCGCCATCGCGTTCCGTTTCCCCTTGAAATACTCGAGGAGAACGGTGCCGGCTCAGCCATGAAGACGCAGTCGGCGGATATAAGCGGTCGGGGCTGCTATGTTGAGACCCTGATGCCATTGCCCGTCGGAAAAGCATTGCAAATTACCTTCTGGATCGGCGACGAGCGAGTTCGGACCCCCGCCATTGTCAGGTCCAGCGACGGCGGCGTCGGCATGGGCATTGAATTTACCGTGCTGGATGATGACACTCGGCAACGGCTACAGCGCCAGATCGAAGCCATGGCGGAAGAGTCGGAAGCTGTGAAGAAGCCCGAGGACCGTGGTTAAACCATCCTTAATGTCTGTTTTCCCATCAAACTGTTTTCCGATTGAACCGTGGGCCAAAAACTGAATCCTCGCCTCGGGCCCGCCATCGAATGCCATAGGCTGACGCGGAAGGGACATGCATGAAAATCGGCATCACCTGCTATCCGACCTATGGAGGCAGCGGCGTGGTCGCGACCGAACTGGGGCTGGAGCTGGCGGAGCGTGGCCACGAGGTTCACTTCATAACTTACGCGCAGCCCATCCGGCTGGGTGGTCCCCATCCCAATATTCACTATCATGAAGTGGAAGTTTCGCGGTATCCGCTGTTCGAATATCCTCCTTACGATCTGGCGCTGGCCTCGCGCATGGCGGAAGTGGCCGAGCTTTACGATCTTGATCTGCTGCATGTGCACTACGCGATTCCGCATTCGGTGAGCGCCCTGCTGGCGCGCCAGATGATGGCGGCCAAACCGCGCGGACGCAAGCTTCCATTTGTAACCACGCTGCACGGCACGGATATCACCCTCGTCGGGCTCGACCGTTCTTATCTGCCGATCACGCGCTTCTCGATCGAGCAAAGCGACGGCGTGACTGCCATTTCGCAATATCTCCAGGAGCGCACCTTGCGCGAGTTCGACATACGGAACGAAATCAAGGTGATTTACAACTTCGTCAATTGCGATGTGTACGTCCGCGGGGAAGAAGCTTCCGACCTGAGAAAGGAATATGCGCCGAACGGTGAACGCCTGCTGGTGCACTTATCCAATTTTCGTCCGGTGAAGCGCATCACTGACTGTATCGAGGTGTTCGAGCGGGTACGGAAGAAGATTCCGTCCAAGCTGCTGATGATCGGCGACGGGCCGGACCGCTCCCGCGCGGAATGGCTGGCGGTACAGAAAGGCATTCACGACGACGTCATTTTTCTGGGCAAGCAGGAGCAGGTACAGGAGAAACTGGCTTTGTCCGACATACTGTTGCTGCCGAGTGAACTGGAATCGTTCGGTCTGGCTGCACTCGAAGGCATGGCCTGCGAAGTGGTGCCGATCGCAACCCGGGTGGGCGGTATCCCTGAACTGATCGAGCACGGCAAGAGCGGTTACCTGGCGGATGTCGGCGATGTTGAGAGTATGGCTCGCTATGCCATCGATCTGCTGGGCGACGATGCCGCGTTGCGGACCATGGCGAAAGCCAGCCGTGCCGTGGCTCAATCGCGCTTCTGCGCCAGCCGGATTATTCCGCAGTATGAGGACTTTTACCGGCGCGTGCTGGAGCGCGCTTCATAAAAAGCTTCGGGGATCGCGCCCGTTCCCTGCAGCACGGGCAAGCGCAGCCTGACCAGAGTTCCCTTCCCTTCGCGGCTGTCGATGGTCATGCGGGCGGTGTCGCCGTACAACACCTTCAGGCGCTCCGCGACATTGGCCATTCCGATGCCGGTTCCGCTCAGGCCGGCGGGCCGTTCGGGTAAATTGGCCGAGCCCATGCCAACGCCGTCGTCTTCAACTTCAATAATCAGGTGCGAATCGGTGAGCCGGCTGCGCAGATAGATGCTGCCGCCATCAATTTTCGATGACAAGCCGTGCTTGATCGAATTCTCCACCAGCGGCTGAAGCAACATGCTGGGAACCATGGTGTCGAGAGATGAAGTCTCGAGTTCCTTCACCACACGCAACTTGTCGCGGCCGAAGCGGACAACTTCAATATCGAGATAGTTGTCGATGAATTCCATTTCATCGCGCAGCGGCACGAAGGCGTCGCTGCTGTTCAGCAGGCGGCGCAGAATGTTCGCCAGCTTGATGATCAGTTGGCGCGCGGTATCGGGATCGAAACGTACCAGGGACGAAATCGAATTCAAGGTATTAAAGAGGAAGTGCGGATTGATCTGGTTTTGCAGCGCCTCCATGCGAGAGTGCAGCAGCAGGCGCTCCTGCTCTTCCAGCTTGATCTGAATGCGAACGCTGTTCCAGATCTTGAGTTCCGTTCCAATCACCGTGACCGAGGTGGCATAGATAAGAATCTCCACCCACCAGGTCCGGCTTTCCAGGCTGAATGTCCGATTGGGCGAAAACCGCGAGAGCTCGGTTTGCACAAAGCGCAGCGCCACAATCGTGATAAAGAACATGGTCTGCCATTCGAATGGATGAGGAGTGGGTATATTGCGCCTGATCCAGCGATAGATGCTGAGATCCACGAATGGAGAGAACGACCAGATGTCCTCGCGGTTGGGAGCGAAGATGCGCAACTGTCCGGCGACAAATCCGCACAAGACGTTGAAAGGCAGCGTGGCCCACTCGCCGTGCCAGGCTGCGGGAAGAGCCAGCAGTACCCCGCCAGTCACTCCGGTGAGGCGTCCGCCGATTACGCCCAGCAGCACTGTGGTTTCGAACGATAAATCTCCAGCAGCGAAACTTCTGGCTCCGAAGCGGATCCAGACACCCAAAGCCAGAGGAATTCCGATCCACAGGACGAGATAGACCTTCTGCTTCCAGTTGCGCTCATCGCGGAAGAGTAGCGACTTGAACTCTACCGAGCGCCCAAGGATACTGGCGGCCGAGGCAGCCACGCCCAGCTTGATCAGGAGATTAATGAGGATGAGTCGCTGTTCCATGGATCAGGGATCTGCTGTGGGAAATGTAGCACGGCGGAAGATATTCCGCGGTTCCTCTGGATTTCGGCAGAGGCGCAGTGAAGATCTCCCTTCAATGAAAGGGCGACCAAATGAAAATCATCCTGAGCTTGCGAAGGGGTCCAGCTCGCAGCGGATATAAAGTATGGCGGCTGATGGTGCAGTACATACGGGATCCGTCACGACTAAAGGTCGTTCAGGATGACGCTCGTCTGAGGTTTCCAGCAAAAGCAGCGTAGTCGGAGATCAGAGCGCAGATCAACCGATCCGTATCCAACAAAGTTGGTGCGCAGTTCGATGAACTCCGCACTGTTTTCTAAAGCCGGCCAAGACGCAACTCTTATAACGCTTTTCGCAACAGAAGTCCGACGCCGAAGCGAGTCTGGATCGTTCCAATCTGTTTGAAGCCGCAGGCAAGATAAAAATCCTCGGCATGGGGATTCCCGATTACGTGGAGCGCTTTCGATCGTTGACTGCGTGCGACCTCCGCGCAGTGCTCGACCATCAAACGGCCAACCCCATGCCGGCGAATGTCTGGCTCGACGAAAAGAGCGTCCAGTTCGGTCTCACCATCCACACGGGGCTCGATTGCAGAAAAACCTGCGGTCACGCCGTTCAATTCCGACACGAACACCCGCCCGGCCTCGATCTGTTCCAGCGGGATGGCGATTGCATCCGGATTGGCAAGCAGGGCGTCGCGATCGCCGTCGTTCGTAAGCGATGCACGCAGTTGCAAGGCTTCAAGAGCCTTATGATCGGCAATGGTCGCAGTGCGGATGATGATATTGCTGGTCACAGAGGGTCGGGGCTCCGCCTGACGCCTGGAACGAGTATCGAACCTGGAAAATCGATAACGTACTTCGAACCACCGGCGCAGGCGAAATTAACATCCATAATCGGAGCATCTGACCGGGAAGCGGGTTTCGACCCTGCCGCCTCGTACTGGACTGGACACGGACTCGGAAACTGTTCGGTCGCTTTTACTTCGCTTCACTCGCTCTGATCTTTGCGATTGTTTTCTGAATCTGTACGGCGGCGCGCTTTGATCTGCTCTTCGATACCTGACGCCTATTACGTTTCGTCACGCTGTGTCGTTGGGACAAGGATTCCTCGCTTCCGTAGATGCTTGTACATCTCAATTATACCGGGTATCGCCGCCGTCGGAGCCGGACCATACGCCGAAAGGAGTTCGAAGTAGTAATCGCGACGTGCGGGCTCTCCCGCGTACGAACCCAACTTCTTCATCTGCTCGCAATCCCATCCCTTGCGCCGACGCGGCACGCCTGATAGCAGCCCGGTCCACATGCAAACGTAGCCGAGCCCCAAGTTTGTGTCACGGTTGTTGGCGAAAAATCACCTAATTACACCAATCGGTGGGAACAAAAACTGCCGAGGCCACTAATTTCGATCTGCCACCGCCACTCCGCTGCTGGTGAGCCCATCGGAACAGGTAGATCCAATGTTCGTTGGACTCTGGTTGGGGAACATCTGAGTCCGACCCCGCAGAGGACCGCGAGTGAATCGGCAGGAGTGACTGGTGTGCCCCGAAGATATTTCGCTATGCGGATCGGGAACCGCCACTCCACTGCTGGTGAGCCCATCGGAACAACTCGAACCCACCCTGGTAGCGCTACGATTCGGAAGTGTGTGGGTTTGACCCTGGAAGGGTCCTACGTTGAATTTGCAGGTGTGACTCACGGGCTGCGCAGTCTCTGGAGTATCTGGGTCGGGAACAGCGATACCGCTGCTGGTAAGTCCGTCGGAACAGGTCGAGCCCACCGCTGTGGCGCTTAGATTCGTAAGCGTGTGGGTTTGACCCTGCAAGGGACCGCGCCTGAATCTGCAGGTATGACTCATCTGGTCAGTTGCAAAAGCAGCGGCTCAGCAAAAGCAGGCAGAGAGCCAAGGTCTTCATTAACATAAACGCGAAGCTCAAAATAGCGACCGGCCTGTATGACACAATTTCCCCCGAATACGGCTCAGTGGTTGTTCAGATTTAAGGATATGAGATACCAGTGATTGTTATGGAGCAAAAACGAGCGTTCAGCTGACGTTAGTAATCGCCTACAGCTTTGTTGCCGAAAATCGGAGGCGGACGTAAACGCTCGCCGGTTGTGACGAAAAGGAAGCTACAAAACTGGCGAACCCAAGTTAGAAACGAACCCTGCGTTCTTCGCATAGGTGTTGGCGTCCCAAGTTTGAGATGCGTATATAGCAGAAATTGTTTCAGCTCGGTTCGCCCCAGAATCGCGAAAGCAGTCTTGGATTTTTCTGTGACTCAGCATAAAGTGCCCTGCCGAAAGACTAGTGCAGTCAAATGAAACCAGAAAATTCACGCGGTGAATCCACGCATGGTTCGAACCTCGGTGGTCACGTGTTTGGAGCAGCGGCTCTGGCATTTGGCGTCATCACACTGGCCTGGCATGAGTTCAATGGTTGGCATTTACCGAGTTACATCGTCTACCCTGTCGCCGCTGCCGAAATTTTCGGCGCAGTCGCGATTCAGTTCCGTCGGACCGCGAAAATGGGTGCAGCAGTCCTGGGTGTGGTTTACCTTGCCTTCGCCTTGCGGTGCCTGCCCCAAATCTTGGCGAATCCGCAGATCTACAATAGCTGGGGCAACTTCTTCGAGCAGTTCTCCCTCGTGACCGGAGCAGGGATCCTTTACTTGCGCCTGTCATTGCCATGGTCACGCGAAACGATTAATCGGATCGGCTGCATTCTTTTGGGCATCTGCACTGTTTCCTTTACCCTCGAACAGGCGTTTTACCTGGGCCCTACCGCCGGTTTCGTTCCAAAGTGGATTCCGCCGACCCAGATGTTTTGGGCAGTAACGACGACGTTTCTATTCGCGCTCGCGGCTCTGGCTCTTCTTGCGAATCGAATGGCGCTTCTAGCAACTCGCCTTCTTACCATGATGCTGGTGATCTTTGGGTTGCTGGTGTGGGTACCGATGCTTCTTTCGGATTCCCACAGCCACACGAACTGGAGCGAAACGGTCGAGACTTTCGCGATTGCCGGAACAGCGTGGATTGTCGCTGATCTCCTGGGCGCGAGTAGGCTTCGCAGATCGGCTGAATGATCATTGCCCGCGATGAAGGATTTCGCTCCATTGCGGCGCGCGTTGGGCTCAGTACGGTCCCCTCAGTATGGTCCGATGATGCCGCCAATTTGTCGCGAGGCCGGTGGTTTCCTGCCTGGCTTTTGGCTCTCAATGACGTCCAGATACTTCAGACCTGAGCCGGTATTGAACAGAACAACGTTGTCTTCGGCCGAGAAGAAGCCGCTCGCCCGCAGCTTGCGATAAGCCACCAGTGATGCTGCACCTTCCGGGGCAGCGAAAATTCCTTCCACTCGCGCCCAATGCCGGAACGCTTCCATGATCTCCGCGTCCGTGGCCGCGAACGCGATCCCGGCGCTCTTTTTCAGAATTTCAAGAATGAGGTAATCGCCGTAGGCTTTCGGGACGCGAAGGCCGGAGGCGAGGGTCGAAGCGTCTTTCCAGAACTCGGAGGTAGCTTTGTGCTCATCCCAAGCTTTAACGATTGGGGCGCAACCCGAAGATTGCACGGCAACCATTTTCGGCCGCTCGGGTCCGATCCAGCCCAGTGCTTCCATCTCGTCGAAAGCCTTCCACATGCCGAGCAGGCCGACGCCTCCGCCGGTGGGATAGATGACGCCTTGCGGCAGATTCCATCCGAATTGTTCGGCGATCTCGTATCCCATGGTCTTTTTGCCTTCGACCCGGAAAGGTTCCTTTAAGGTCGAGACGTCGAACCATCCTTCTTTTTCCTTGCGCTCGGCAACCATGCGGGCGCAGTCACTGATCAGGCCGTCCACCAGGGTTACGTGGGCGCCGTAGCTCTCGCACTCGACCCGGTTGGCCAGCGGCACATCCTTGGGCATGAAGATATGAGCTTCCAGACCGGCGGCAGCCGAGTAGGCGGCCAAAGCGCTGGCTGCGTTTCCGGCGGAAGGCGCGGCCAGTTTCTTCAGACCGTAGGCTTTCGCCATCGTGACTGCGACGGACATGCCTCGCGCCTTGAAGGACCCCGTTGGGTTCAGACCCTCTTCCTTAATGAAGGCATTGGGAAACTCCCGGCTGGGCAGCATGGGAGTGAAGCCCTCTCCCAGAGAAACGGGAGGGGCATCGGGGAGAACTTCCGCGTAGCGCCACATGGTGGCCTTCCGGCCAGCCAGCGATTCTCGCTTGAAGTTTAACTTTATGCTTACGAGGTCATAGCGAACATACAGAACGCCGCCGTCGGCAGGACAAATGGTACGCGGCTGGTCGGCGCTGATTTGTGCACCACATTTGGTGCACTCCAGGTGGGCGATGTTGGACACGCCGGAAGTTTAGCATTCCAGATAACGGCTCGGCTTGGCCCTCGGCCTTCGCGCTTCACGAAATTCTTAGTTCTTAGTTCGTGGTTCCCGGTTCTCAGCTGGGCAGGCGATTTAGCAGAGAGTTGGCTTTGCGAAACCACGGTCGTTCGCGACGGCGTAAATATCCTGGCATGTTGGGTTTCTTGGCAAGGATTTGCCGGGCCCACTCTCTGGCTTCGGCATTGCGTTGCTGAGACGCGAGAAAGCAAGCGTAGTTGTAATAGGTTTCTGATGCAGTAGATATTTTGGTCACCTGCCGGAACAACGCATCGGATTTCTCGGGCTGGCCGGTATTGGCGTAGGCGTGGGCCAGCAAGCCTGCGGCGCGGTGAAAATCGTAGGTTGGATCGCTTGACGCGACGCGTTCCAGGTCGGGCAAGGCCGCGGCAAAGTCACCCATCATGAGGGCAGCCACGCCGCGGCGATAAAAGGGATCGGGCGAATCGGTTCTGGATGAGATCGCTGTGTCATAGGCCTGCCGCGACTTCGCGTAGTGCCCCTCCTCGAGGTAGAGATCACCTAGCTCTTCATAGTTTCCGGCTGACGGATTGTCCAGAATAGCGGCTTCGAGCTCCCGGATGCGCTTGCGCCGGGGGAAGACTTTGAACGATTGGCGCAGCAGGCCGGCGTCGGGAACGGCTTCGACCACGATGTAAACCAGCGCTCCGAGCCATCCGCCGATGATGATGACCCATAGCCAGAAAGTGTCGGGACGGCGGCGGATAAAGTGAATAATCGCGAATGCCTGGAGCAGGATGCCCCACCACGAAAACGCGAAAAAGAGTAGCGATCCCATGCGAATTCAGCAGTATAGTACGCGACTCCGGGGCGTCTGTCCCTGTAAGTGCAGGTGGCTGCTAGAATCGACGCGGTGAAGCCTCCCGTCCGCCTTCTGGGTGTCGATATCGACGGCACTCTGCTGAACCCCGAATTCAAGATCTCCCCGGCAGACATGGCTGCATTGCGCCGGGCCAACGCCGCAGGGGTCGAAGTCATCCTGGTGACCGGACGCCGGCATACTTTTGCCCTGCCCATCGCCCAGCAACTGGGGTTCGACCTATGGGTTATCAGCTCGAACGGCGCGGTGACGCGGTCTTTAGCGGGCGAGACTTTCCATCGGGACCTGCTGCCGGCCGAAACCTGCCGCAGGCTCTGCCTTCGGATGCGGGAGTTTCGTGGCAATACAGTTCTCACCTTCGACACGGATGCTAAAGGCGCAATTGTTCTGGAGCACCTGAAGGAATTGAGCTCCAGCATTCAGCGCTGGCTCGAAAAGAACCTGCAATACATTGACTTCGTTATTCCGATTGAAAACGCGATCACCAGAGATCCGGTACAGGCCATGTTTTGCGGCTCGATTCCACGCATGCAAGAGGCGCTAACGACTCTCGCGCTCAGCGGGCTGGAAAAGGACATAACCGTGCTTCGGACCGAGTATCCGGTTCGAGATCTTTTGATGGTGGATGTGCTGAACCAGGGCTGTTCAAAGGGACACGCGCTGGCGCGCTGGGCCGGTTACCGTGGTATCCCCCGTAAAGAGGTCATGGCCATCGGTGACAATTACAATGACATAGAAATGCTTGCCTTCGCCGGAGTGCCGTTTATCATGGGAAATGCGGCGGAAGACCTGCGCCGCGACGGCTGGACGGTGACTTTGCCGAATGACCAGAACGGGGTCGCGGCCGCGGTTGAACAAGTTTTAGGAACTTTGTAGCACGGACCTCAGGCCGGCCAAAGGGTGGGACCGGACGCCGGCGTTACAAGTCCAAGACGATATGGATCGATCGAAAAAAATCGGGTTTGCGTTGGGAGTGATCCTTCTCGCTCTGCCGGCTCTCGGAGCTGACCTGGCGATCCTGCGCAATGGCTTCTCGATCCGCCACGAGCGGCGGGAAATCGTCGGGTCTACGACCCGTCTCTACCTGGGCACTGACAAAGGGTACGTCGATATCGCCACCGACCAGATCGAACGTTTTGACAGGGACACGACGCCAGCCATCGTGGCTGCGAGCGCTCCGGCAGCGACGCCGGCAGTGGCCCCGATCATGGCGCCCGCGTCTTCCCGGCTGGCGAGGCCTCAGGCCCTGAAGCCGCAGGAACTGAAGGAAGTCATCAACAATATCAGCGACCGGCACCACATCGATCCCGATTTCATCAGCAGCGTGATCCATGCCGAGAGCGGATTCAACCAGCACGCGGTTTCTCCCAAGGGAGCGCAAGGGCTGATGCAACTGATGCCCGGCACTGCCTCCAAGCTGGGAGTCTCCAATGCTTTCGATCCTCGAGCGAACGTCGAGGGAGGCACGAAGTATCTGATCGAACTGCTGGAGCGTTACAACTTCGATGTGATCAAGGCTTTGGCGGCCTACAACGCGGGCCCACTGCGAGTGCAGCAATATGGTGGCGTGCCACCCTATCGCGAGACCCAGGCGTATGTAGCGTCTATTGTGCGTGACTACAATCGTAAAAAAGTCGCGCAGCGCAAAGCTGCCGCCGCGGCGGCGAAAGCCAATCGCGGCCACAAGCCCGCCTCACAACCTGCGATCGCAAAACAGGTGTCAGCGCCTGATTTGTCTTCCAGCGCCTCTCGCTAAATCGTCCCGCCCGCCGATTTTGACGTCGATTTTGATCTTGCCGCCTGTCCGGCGCGGATAGGATTTCAAAACCAACCGCAACACCAACAGCGGCGGCCGGGGGCGCACGCTCCACGCTGTTCCGACGCGTTGACCCGGGTCGCGGGGTCATTTACCTTGTTGGCAGTTGCTTTGGGTATTTAGCCGTAATCTGGATCAGTGGCGTGCTCGGCGCCGTGCCAGCCGTTTGGGTCTTCCCCTTCAAACATGGACAAGAAACGTATTCTCTTGTACACGCTGGCGTTCGCCGCGTTCGCAGTACTGGTTTACATGCAGTTTCGCACCTGGCGCAACTTCGATTGGGCCACCTTTTGGAGCGAAAGCCGGAACCTGGGCCGGCCTCCTCACATCTTTCACCTGTTTCACGCCGTCGCCTTGATTTATGTGGCTTACTTCATGCGCGCCCTGCGCTGGAAGATTTTTCTGCGTCCGGTTCGCCCCCAGGCTTCGACCTGGAAGCTGGTGGGACCGACCATGATCGGTTTCACGGGACTGGCGTTGCTGGGACGGCCAGGAGAACTCATCCGCCCTTACCTGATTGCCCGCCGGGAGAAGCTGACATTCTCGTCCCAGATGGCAGTCTGGGCCGTAGAGCGCATCTTCGACGTAGGAGCGTTTACCATCCTGCTGGTGTTGGCAGCATTTTTCGCCACGGCGCCGAAGAGAATGGCTTACCATCGCAGCTTTCAGGAAGCAGGCCTGATCTTTCTGGCTCTGTCGGTGGGCTTGATCATCGGGGCTCTCGCCGTGAGCCGCAGTGGAGAAGCTTTGGCCAGCTGGGTGGAACGCCGGTTTGCTCACCTGGCATCGAATCTGGGTCACAGGATAGCCCTGCGAATCCGGGAGTTTCGTGGCGGCCTGGACACGATCCACGACAAATGGTCCTTTGTGATGCTGACCGTTGTTTCAGTGGCCATGTGGGCAACGATTGCGGTCGCATACAAGGAAGTCACGCACTCGTACCACGTTGAAGACCTCGAAATCCCGCAGAGCCAGGTGCTGCTGCTGATGGGATCCAGCATGGTGGGATCAGTCATTCAACTGCCCGGCGTCGGCGGCGGCTCGCAATTAGCCACGATTGCTGCTCTGCAACATATTTTCGATGTGCCGAAGGAATTGGCGGCAAGTTGCGGCATCATGCTCTGGCTGGTGACCTTTATTGGAGTCATTCCTATCGGCCTGCTTCTTGCTCACCGGGAACAGCTCTCGTTGCGGAAGCTGTCGGCTGAGAGTCATCAGAAAGAGGAGGAAGTGGTTTCGCCTCCTGAAAGTTGATGTCGGAGCTCGGAATCGGGCGTCGGACCTCACTTACTTCATATGCGCCCCACGCTAGATCCTTCGCAAGCTCAGGATGACCGCCGTTCATTGGTCTAAATCTGGATCATAAATCCGAGCCGAACTAATACCATGACGTCCGAGGTCTGACGTCTGAGGTCCGGCTTCGCCCCTGTTACAATGCAGGGGACGACTCCCGTCTGACATGAAGTGTCCCTTCTGTGCCTTTGAAAATGACAAAGTGGTGGACTCGCGCGAGAGCAAGGAAGCCGATTCCATCCGCCGCCGCCGTGAGTGCCTGAAGTGCGGCAAACGCTTTACCACTTACGAGCGGATCGACGAAATCCCCTACATGGTGGTCAAGAAGGACGGCCGCAGGGAAAAATTTGATCGCCAGAAAGTATTGAACGGGCTGTTGCGGGCTTGTGAGAAGCGTCCGGTTCCGATCAGCCGGCTGGAACAGATTGTGAACGAGGCGGAAGGCTTCGTCATCGAGTCGGCGGAGCGGGAGCGCAAGACCAGCGAAGTCGGTGAGCTGATCATGAACCGACTGCGGCGCTATGACAAAGTGGCGTATGTGCGCTTCGCCTCGGTTTATCTGGACTTCAAGGATGTGCAGGAGTTCATGGCGGAGTTGAAAGATTTACTCAAGACGAAGGAAGTACAGGATCTTCGCGGCAAAGGCGTGATAAAGAGTTAGCTTGAGGTGGCTGGTTTGGCTTGTGTGGTCGCGGGCGACCTCGCCCGCGCTTGGTTTAAGACAAAGTAAAAAGTCCGCGGCGGGTCGCCCGCGACCACACAACCGGACCAGACAACCTCAAAACAAATATGGCTTACAAGATCACACTTATTCCTGGCGACGGAATCGGGCCTGAGGTTACGCAGGCGACGGTGCGCATTCTTGAAGCTACCGGCGTCAAATTCGATTGGGAAATTTTTCAGGCGGGCGCTGAGGCTTTTGCCAAGTATCACGAATACATTCCCAAGGAACTGGTCGAATCGATTGAACGCACCCGGGTGGGATTAAAAGGGCCCGTCACCACGCCTGTGGGCGAAGGCTTCCCCAGCATCAACGTTGCCTTGCGGAAAAAGTTCGAGCTTTACGCAAATTTCCGGCCGATTCGTAATCTGCCTCATATTCCGACGCGGTATCCTGGCGTTGATCTGATTATCGTCCGCGAGAATACAGAGAGCCTGTATTCCGGCATCGAGCATGAAGTTGTGCCCGGAGTGGTCGAAAGCCTGAAGATTATTACTGAGAAAGCTTCCACTCGAATCGCACGTTTTGCTTTTGAATATTCCCGCAAAAACCAGCGCAAGAAGATTCATGCGATCCACAAAGCCAACATCATGAAGCTCTCGGACGGCCTGTTTCTGCGCTGCTGCCGCGACGTGGCCAAGGAATATCCCGAGATCACCTACGGCGAGCACATTGTGGACAACACCTGCATGCAGTTGGTGATGAATCCATATCAGTATGATGTGCTGGTCATGGAAAATCTTTACGGCGACATTATTTCCGATCTCTGCGCCGCATTTGTCGGCGGCCTGGGATTCGTACCCAGCGCCAATCTGGGCGATCACTGCGCCATCTTCGAGGCGGTGCACGGATCGGCGCCCGACATCGCCGGCAAGGACATGGCGAACCCGACCGCACTCATCCGCTCCGCTCAGTTGATGCTGCGTCATCTCGGCGAACATCACGCGGCGGATAAGATTCACGATGGGTTGGAAAAGGTCTATCGGACTAAAGACAAGCTCACTCGCGATATCGGCGGAAAAGCCGGGACGTCAGAGTTTGCCGACGCCATTATTCATTTCATGGAAACCAGCACAGATGTTCCTCCCCAGGCTGAAACCTCGCACGCGTAGTCTTCTACTGTCGTCCTGAGCGCAGAAGAAAGTTCGCTTCGCGAACTTTCTTCGAATATCGAAGGACCCCTTTCAGCTCATCTGAACCGCAGTCTTTGATAGGCCTGGAGCAGAGTCTGGGGAAAATTCCCTGGAAAGGTCGGTGGAAGAGTAGGGGTCTTCGACTCCGTGATTGCTTCGCGAAGCGGAGCAATTAGTGCGCTCAGGATGACACTGAAGCTTTGGGTCCCTAGCAGTCTACGCAAACCCGCTGCAATCTTCGTTGACGCGGAAACGGGATTTGAGTAACATCCTCCTTCTTCAAGGAACCCTGGGGGATGGCGAACGCAACACGGCGTCTAGGAGTAGTTCTCTTTCAGCTTGGCGGCCCCGACACGCCGCAGGCGATCGAGCCGTTTCTTTTTAATCTTTTCTGCGACCCCGATATCATCGACTTCCCTTTCGCCCGCATTGGCCGTAAACCGTTGGCCAAATTGATCTCCACTACCCGGGCCAAGAAAGTGCAGCACCACTATGCCGCCATCGGCGGAGCTTCCCCGATTCGGCGGTATACCCAGTTGCAGGCTGATGCCCTGCAAAAACAGTTAAGAGACGACGGTATCGACGCTCATTGTTTTGTGGCGATGCGCTACTGGCATCCTTTTACAGCGGAGGCGGTCGAAGAACTGCGGGCCGCGAATTGCGACGAAGTTGTGCTTCTTCCCCTGTATCCCCAATATTCCAGCACCACCACCGGCAGCAGCCTCAACGAATTTCGCCGCCTTTTCCACGACGATGTGCCGGTGCAGGCGATTGAGACTTTTTATCGCCATCCGCTTTATCTGGACGCGCTGGTCGAAAAAGTTGACGAAGCATTGGCCCGGTTTCCGCAATCCGCAACTCCCGAGATTGTATTCAGCGCCCACAGCGTACCCCTGTCCGTCATCGCGAAGGGCGATCCCTACCAGCGCCAGATTGAAGAGACGGTCGAACTGGTGATGCGGCGCGGAGGATGGGCACATCGGCACCGACTCTGCTATCAGAGTAAGGTAGGGGCAAGCAAATGGCTGCAACCGTCACTGCACCGCACCATCCGCGATCTTGGGGCCGAGCGGGTACGCGAAGTTTGTATTGTGCCCATTGCGTTTGTCTCCGATCACGTGGAGACGCTGGGCGAGATCGACCATGAGGCGCGCGAAGAAGCGGCAGGGTTCGGGATACAACAGTTTGAGATGACGTCCGGGCTGAATGATTCTCCGGCGTTTATCGCGGCTTTGGCGGATTTGGTTGCAACGGCAATTGGCGCGGATCAGACGCGAGAGAACGAGCGTCTGGTGGCGGCGGATTAAGATGCACACGTAGGGCGGGTGCCCGCCCCGCAAGGCGGAGCGAGGCTCGGCTGGGTTTGGTGGCGGCATAACTTTGGCGAGCGGTGATGGATTCCGCGGGGTCGTAGTGGAGTTCGACAGTCGTAGTGGATTTCGACGTATGTAAGGATCATCAGTTTTTACAGGCCAAGTTCATAGTCATCGGGTCCGAGTCACCAGGTTGGTGATCACCAGGTCGTGATCGCCGAAATTCCTGATTCTCAGGAGTGAAGGAACGGATGGCAGACGAGTCCAAGACGGGCATTCTCGGGCACCTACCGCCCTTGCCTCGGCCGGCGCTTAACAACTCCGTGATCGGCATGGAGCAGGCCTATCGTCAGCGCAAAGGCCTTCCAGTGCTGAGCGATGCCGATATCGAGGCCCTCAAAGCTGGACAACCTATGTCGTGGGAAGAGGGTGGCGTAGCGGCGCCTCCCGCTGGCGCGAGCACGCCTGCGCCAATCGCAACTCCTGCGAGTGCTGCTGCTCCGGCAGTTGCGCCTCCAGCAGCGGCAGGTGGAGGCATCAGCGAAGAGGTCGCAAAATGGGTCGCGCTGGGAAACAAATGGAGCAAATCAACCATCGCCGCGGAACAGGCTCGCCGCGGACGCAAAAACCTCCCTGCACTGAATAATGCGGAGATGTCGGCTCTGCTGGGAGAACCGGTGGAAGCCAGCGCTCCTGCGGCGGCTCCCGCCGCGGCGGCACCGGCAGCAGCTGCTCCGGCCGCGACAGCTGCCAGCGGTCCCATTAGCGCGGAAGTCGCCAAGTGGGTTGCATTGGGAAACAAGTGGAGCAAGTCTACGATCGCTGCGGAACAGGCTCGGCGTGGACGCAAAAGTTTACCTGCACTCACCGATGCTGAAGTCTTCGCGTTGCTGGGAGAACCGGCGGCAGAAACGCCAGCGGCTACTCCGGTTGCGGCGGCAGTAGCAAAACCTGTTGCAGCGGCCCGGCCGTCCGCTGGGCCTCCTTCGGAGGCGGCAACGGTTTCACGGGGAGCCGAGTCAAATACATATGTCGGGACGCCGGCAGTCGGAACGTCAAGAGCCGCAGCAGCTGCGGGCGTGGCCTCAGTCGGACCCGACGACAACGAGATCAATCAGGGACGCAGACGATTTGCCTGGGCCGCCTTCGCCGCGTTCATGACTGCATGGTTCATCGCCTTCTTCCGTTTCTTTCTGCCGCGCACGCTTTTCGAGCCGGCTACCTCATTCAAAATTGGCTATCCCGCTGACTTCGGTTTGGGTGTGGATACCAAGTTCCAGCAGAAATTCCGCATCTGGGTGGACCGCACGCCCGACCGCATTTTCGTGATTTATGCGCGCTGCACCCACCTGGGCTGCACGCCGGATTGGAAGCCGGCGGAGAACAAGTTCAAATGTCCATGCCACGGCAGCGGATACGACAGCGAAGGAATCAACTTTGAAGGACCGGCGCCGCGTCCGATGGATCGGGCCAATGTCCAGGTCGCGCCGGACGGTCAGATTCTGGTGGATGTTGCCAAACTTTATCAATGGCCTAAGGGACAGCCCAGCGCGTTCAACGATCCGGGGGCGTTTTTGCCGACTTAGAAAGTTGTCGAGCTGCGCTCGACCGGCGGGTGAGGGCACCCACCGCTACGTGAGATGACAAGGGGTTTACATGCCTGAGAACGGAAACGGAACGAACGGCGGGACGAACGGGAAGAGAGTCGGCCTGCTGGAGCGGGTGAAGGCGGGCGTCAAGGAAGACGTCCAGTCGCTCAAGACTGACATGCCCGCGAAGGCCAAGGACCAGATCGAGGGGTTGAAGGATCCGACCAAGACCCAGGTCTACACTTCGATCTTCCGCCACAAGCATGACGACACGCCGCGCAACCGGGCGCTGGGCGTGCTGTCCAACGTGTTCCTGCATCTGCATCCGGCCAAGATCAACCGCGACGCGGTGCGTTACAGCTACACCTGGGGCATGGGTGGAATCACGTTCTACCTGTTTATCGTGCTCACGCTGACTGGCGTGATGCTGATGTTTTATTACCACCCCAGCAAAGTGCAGGCGTTTCGCGACGTGTTGTATCTGGAGCATGATGTTCCCTTCGGCAAGTTGCTGCGGAACATGCATCGCTGGGCAGCGCACTTGATGGTGATCGGCGTCTGGCTGCACATGTTCCGTGTCTTTCTCACCGGATCGTATAAAAAACCTCGTGAGTTCAACTGGAACATCGGAGTGTTGCTGCTGGTGTTCACCCTGCTGCTTTCGTTTACCGGTTACCTGCTGCCCGACGATCAGCTGGGTTTCTGGGCTGTGACGGTGGGAACGAACATGGCGCGTGCGACGCCGGGACTGGGAAATGAAGGTCCATTCGGCCACATGCTGGGGATGACGCCATATAACGATGTCCGCTTCGGACTGTTGGGCGGATCGATCGTGGACGCGAACGCGCTGCTGAGGTCGTACATCTGGCACTGCATCGGTATTCCGATTTTCGCCTCAGTGCTGATGATTGTGCACTTCTGGCGCGTGCGTAAAGACGGCGGAATTTCGGGGCCGGCGCCGGTGATGCTGGCATCGGAAGTGAAAGAGCCGCGGAAGTAAGAATGGGATTGTGTAGACCCGGACGCCCTCGTCCGGGTGGCCGAGGGCTGCTTTGAGAGAGCGCAAGAACGGTTGGGGCGGGTTCCGACCGTCCAGGCCGAGCGAAGCTCGGCTGAGTTGGCGGGCAGCAGCAACTTGTCGAGCTTCACTCGACTGCCCGGACGAGGGCGTCCGGGCCTACGTGGGCTGTTCGTAGATCTACGAGTTGGGAGCGACTATGGATTGGCGACAACTTTGGGAGATATGTTCGGCGCCTGACAACGTGCCCATCGTGGGGCTGATTCCGCTGCTCTTTTTTTACATTTATCTGGCGTGGAAGCAGGCCAAGGCCAACGATGATCTGATCGGCGAACTGGAAACCAATCCGGCGATGGCCAAGACCCATCATCGCAAGAGCTGGCCCTTCCGTCCGGGATGGCAGAAAGAGATTCACGTCTGGCCTTTTCTTCTGCGCATAGAATTTCTCGCTGCGATGATCGTGACCATCATCCTGATGGTGTGGTCGATCACGTTGAATGCGCCACTCGAAGAGCCCGCGAATCCTAATCTGACCATGAATCCGGCGAAGGCGCCGTGGTACTTTCTCGGATTGCAGGAAATGCTGGTGTACTTCGATCCGTGGATTGCCGGCGTCGTGATGCCCACGCTGATCATCGTCGGGCTGATGGTGATTCCGTACATCGACACCAATCCGTTGGGCAGCGGGTACTACACCTGGAAGCAGCGCAAATTTTCGATCAGCACCTTTCTGTTCGGCTTCATCGTCCTATGGATCGCGATGATCATTATTGGAACGTTCATCCGCGGCCCCGGCTGGCAGTGGTTCTGGCCCGGGCAGACGTGGGACCACAACCGGCTCATTTATGAAGTGAATCGCGATTTGCCGGACCTCTTTGGAATTACGTCCAACTTGGCGAAGGCGATTTTCGGCGGGATTGTGGTGGTCGGTTTCTACGTGGTGGGCGGCCTGGCCATGCACTCCTTTTTCCGGCGCTACAATCCGAAAGATTACAAGCGCATGAGCTTGCTGCAGTACTCCATCATGCTGTTTTTCGTGCTCAGCATGGTCGCCCTGCCGGCAAAAATGTTCCTGCGCCTGGCTCTGAATATCAAGTACGTGTGGATAACGCCGTGGTTTAACGTTTAAAACCCGTCGTTGGTCCGTTGGCCCTTGGCCGTTGGCCAAAACCGGCGATTGAGACTTGCGGGCCAACGACCAAGGACTAACGACCAACGACGGTTGGGAGGATTCTGGTGCCACCTGTCCCCGAGAAGGACCCGATTGTAAGCAAGTCTTACGCGGCGTACTACGTCATCGCGATGTTGATTCTCATGGTGACGCTGTTCTGGGCATTGTGGGACGAATCCTTCGGACAGCGTCCCTGGAAAGCCTTGCAGCGCGAGTGGAAGACCCGGTACAGCGTTTTTCTGAACAGCACACGGTCGAAATCCTCGCAGTCGGTAAAAGACGTCGAGGGAAATTCGCAGTATCAGCAATTGGAACAGTCTTATAAGGATGCATTCGAGACGGCGCGGCCGCGCCGGGACGAACTACAAAAACAGATCACTGATTTAAGCGCGAACATTTTGGCTGTCCAGAATGTTTTTACCGACCGCCGCGCCTACGTCAACGCCCTCACCTACAAGCTTGAAACCAGCACAAGCGCTTCCGCGAAAAAAAGCAAACAGCAGGACATTGACGAATATAAAAAGGAAAAGGCTACAGTCAAATATCCCGACGGGCACAAGCAGGACTACAACTTCCATGATCTGGAAGAAACCTACAACTCACTCAAGGACCAGCGCACCAAGTTGAGCGCGGAACTGGGCGAAGTGCTGAAGCCAGTGACCGAGGCCAGCAACAAAATGTCCTCGTTTGTTTCAGACCACATGGTGAACCTTACACCCACCCAGATCGATGGTTTGAAGAAGAAGACCGAGGAATGGGACCCGAAGATTGTGCAGATCAACGTGGCGGATGCCAATATCGTGGACCGCTGCGAGTCCTGCCACATGAACACACGCGAGCCGTTGCACATCACGGCCGCGGTCATGATGGCCAAGGGCGAGAAGAGGCCTGACGAGGACGCTCAGGCCTTCACCAGCCATCCCGAGCCGGAATTATTGAAGGCGCACGATCCCGACAAATTCGGTTGCTCTCCCTGTCACCAGGGCAATGGACGCGCCACCACCAGCATGGAAAAAGCTCATGGCAACTATGAGCACTGGCTATGGCCGTTGTTTCCGAAACAAAACGCTGAAGCCGGCTGCCAGACTTGCCATGCCGCCGATATGCGCCTTGCAGTGGGCGATGTGGGCGGACACATTTCGAACGGCAAGTTTCTCTACCGCCAGCGGGGCTGCATGGGTTGCCATCGCTATGAAGGCTATGACAAAGAACCGGAAGATCTGAATTCGATTGCGCAGCAGATGAAGCTGTTTGATCAGCAGAAGATTGACAATGCGAAAATATCCGCGGACCTGATGAAACAGGCCGACACTGCATCGAACAACGACGAGGCCAACCGGTTCAATTCGCAGGCGGTGGCACTGCGAGTGGCCAACAGCAAAATCGACGGCCAAGTGCAACAGCTTGATTTTCAGACTCACAGCCTGATGCAGGACGTGAAGAAAATTGGGCCGAACCTGAAAGACGTCCGGCTCAAGTTGAATCGGGACTGGATTCCGGTCTGGCTGAAAAAGCCCAGCGATTTCCGGCCGACAACCAAGATGCCGAATTTCCGGCTGACCGATCATCAGATTCAGACGATCTCGGCTTATTTGTGGCAGGCCGGGTTCACGGACGCTCTGCCCAAGCAGAAACCCGGTAACGCGGAGCATGGCCAGCAACTGTTCGAAACGCGCGGCTGT
This sequence comes from Terriglobia bacterium, assembly GCA_963795245.1. Taxonomy (GTDB): domain Bacteria; phylum Acidobacteriota; class Terriglobia; order Terriglobales; family Acidobacteriaceae; genus JAIQFF01. The sequence continues at coordinate 2,048,907 of CAWCHA010000005.1, forward strand.
CTGGCTTGCCACTCCATCGGCGAGGGCGATCAAACCCAGGGCGGCACTTTCGCCGCCAACCTGACTCGGGTGGGCGAGAAGGCTAACTACGACTACCTGGTCCGCTGGATTCACAACGCGCGGGAGCGTACGCGTCCTTATTGTCCGTACGAAAAGAAGGACATCGGTCCCGAGGATTACGCCAAGAAGGGCTTGCCGTACCAGTTCGATCTGCAGCACAGCCAGTGTCCCAACGACGGACATGAACTGCAAGTGCAGAACATGACCGTGATGCCGAGCCTTCGCCTTAGTCCGGAGGATGCGGCGGATATTGCTACGTATCTGATGAGCCAGAAGAAGCAGGAGCCTTCCTCGTACGCCCAGGCTTCCTTCATGGAAGACGCCGAACTGAAAGAAGAAGGCAAGAAGTGGATCCGGCATTACGGCTGCGCCGGTTGTCACGAGATCTCAGGCTTTGAAGATGAAGGCCGCATCGGCACCGAACTTACCTACGAAGGCAGCAAGCCGATCGAGCGTTTGGATTTCGCGCTATTCACTGAGATTTCGCAGCGCGGCGGAAAGGCTTCCGAGCCGATCACCGATCCGGAAGACCTGGCGCGTCTGCCCGAAGGGCCTGCGAAGGAACCGTGGTACGACCACAAAGGATTCTTCGAGCACAAACTGGCCGAGCCGAACGTTTACGACAAGGGCAAGGTGAAATCGGAGACGGAAGTTCTCCGCATGCCGAATGTCCATCTCTCCAAACTGGAGATTCAGGACCTCACAACTTTCCTGCTGGGAAGCGAGGAGAGTTCCCTGCCTCCGGGCTATCAGTACAAACCCGGCGACTCGCGGCGTGATATTCAGGAAGGCTGGTGGCTTGTCCGCAAATACAACTGCGTGGGCTGCCACCAATTCACCCCGGACCAGAGCACGATTCTGATGGGCATGCAGCGCTATCAGGATGTGCAGGAGCAGTTGCCGCCGAAGCTGCTTACCGAGGGCGCGCGTGTCGATCCCGAATGGTTGCGGAAGTTTTTGTCGAATCCATCGCTGAGCACGACGGACACGAACCGCAATGGAGTGCGTCCTTACTTGCAAGTCCGCATGCCCACGTTTTCTTTCTCCGACAATGAGCTTCGCAAGCTGGTCAGGTTCTTCCAGGCGATATCGCAGCAGCCCATGCCGTACATTCCGGAGCAGGTGCCGGTGCTGAGCAGCAAGGAAAACGACATGGCGCGAAGCTTGTTCTCCAGCACGGCAGCGCCTTGCCTGAAGTGCCATGCCACCGGCGATCCGCAGCATGACAAGATCGCCACCGCACCAAATTTCCTGTTGGCCAAGGAACGCCTGAAACCCGACTGGGCCGAGCGCTGGATTGTGGATCCGCAGGCGATCAGTCCGGGTACAGCGATGCCATCGGGATTGTTCAAGCGTGAGAACAATCACTGGGTGTTCTCCGGTCCGACTCCACCGTCGTTCCAGGGATATGACAGAGATCACAGCAAGCTGCTGATCGACTACATATTCCAGCTCACCGCTGAAGAACAGCGGCGAGTAGCAGCGTCGATGGGGCATGCCAGAGCGGCAGTGCAGCCGCGAAGCAAACAGAAGCAGGCGGCAACTCAAAGCGGGGCGGCAAGCATCGGAGGTACGCGGTAGAATGGAATGTTTGGAGCTCCGCAGTTTGTCGTTGGAAAAGCGTCGTTGGTCATTGGCCTTTTGGTCGTTGGCCTTTCACTATCGGCGTCGATTGCAGCCAACGACGGATTGATCGATTTAAAGACTTCTCGGCCTTTGTTCGTTAGCCTCTAGACCGGGGTTGATTTTAGTCATCGACGAAGGGCCAAGGACCAACGACGCTTTTAGAGTTTTTCACATCCGAAGAGAGGCGACATCATGAATAGAAAATTATGGGCGGCAATGTTTCTGATTTGTCTGCTGGGGCTGTTGGCAGGTTGTAGCAAGAAGGAAAACACGAACGAAGAGCAAGGCACTTCGCCGAGCTCGGACGTGAAACCGGCGCCGTCAGCGACGCCGATCGATCCGGCTACGGTGGCCAGCGTGAGCGGCACCGTGACTTTCGGCGGAGCAGCGCCCAAGGGTCAGAAAATTGACATGAGCCAGGACGCTGCCTGCAAGGGCACCAATACAGCCGAAACGATCGTGGACAATGACGGCAAACTGGCCAATGTTTTCGTCTATGTGAAAGACGGCCTGGGCGATCGCACCTTCGATGTTCCTAAAGATTCAGTCACGATTGACCAGAAGGGTTGCCAGTACCATCCCCACGTTTTGGCCGTCATGACGGGCCAGAACATCGAGATTCGCAACGACGACGAAACCACGCACAACATCCATCCCACGCCGAAAGACAATCGCGAATGGAACGAGTCGCAGCCGCCCAAGGCCGCGCCGATCGAGAAAAGTTTCGCCCGCGAGGAAGTGATGTTGCCGGTGAAATGCAACCAGCATCCCTGGATGAAGATGTACGTGAACGTGGTGAAGACGCCGTTCTTCGCGGTCACTGGCGCCGATGGCAAGTACGAAATCAAGGGCCTGCCGCCGGGAGACTACACGCTGGGATTCGTTCAGGAAAAGATGGGCGAGCAGACACAGAAAGTGACACTGGCCGCCAAAGACAGCAAAACTGTAGACCAGGGCTTCAAGCCGTAACTGCATTCATGTAGCGCCGGCATCCTGCCGGCTGTCCCGAGGGCATTGTGCCCTCGGCGCGGCGGGCGGGGCGCCTGCCGCCACAGCCGCCGGGAAGGCGGCGCTACAAAATTCCCAGGAGCACTTCTGAAGGCCATCGCGATACCGTACAACCAGGCTCATCACCGGTTCGCCGTCTTTGCGGCGTCGGTGACGTTTTTGCTTATCATCGCCGGTGCTCTGGTGACCAGCAACGATGCCGGGCTTTCGGTCCCTGATTGGCCCACTTCGTTTGGATCGCTTTACAAGATCCCTCATCTGGTAGGCGGAGTGAAGTTTGAACACACGCATCGCATGATTGCCCAGTTCGTTGGATTTCTGAGTATCATTATCGCGGTGTGGACCTGGCGCACCGATCCTCGCCGCTGGATGAAATATCTCGGCGCCAGCGCGCTGGGTCTGGTCATAGCGCAGGGGATTCTGGGTGGGCTTACGGTGCTGTTCTATTTGCCTCCGGCGATTTCGTCCGCGCACGCGGCGCTGGCGCAAACGTTTTTCTCTGTGCTGGTGCTGATCGCGCTTTTTACTAGTCGAAGCTGGGTGCAAGAGACTCCCCGAACTCAGAGGGATGAGGAGCGTCCGAGTCTCTTTACCCTGGCATGGCTGTCGATTTTCGTGCTTTACGTTCAGCTGATCCTCGGCGCGATGTTTCGCCACCATGGCCTGAGTTGGTGGCCGCATGTGCTGAATGCGGCGACGGTGGCCGTCGTGCTGTCCTGGACTTCGATTCGCGCATTGTCGCGCTATTCTGCCATTGATCAGATTCGAAAGCCGGCGATTGCCATGCTTGGCTTAATGATCGCTCAACTGTGCCTGGGCTTTATCGCGTTTCTTACACGCGTGGCCTGGGGACGCGATGCGGTGCAGCCCGAGCTTCCCATGGTAGTCTCAACGGTGGCCCATGTTGCGGTAGGAGCGTTGCTGTTGGCTACAGCGGTAGTAATGGCAGTACAAGTTTGGCGGCACGTCGACGTGGCCGTCAGAGAACGAATACCTGATCGGAAGCGGAAGGCCGTAGCGGCATGAGCACAGCGACACAACCATTGGTGGTTCCCCGCAGCGGCGTGCTGAGCCTGGCACGCGACTATGCCGAACTGGCCAAGCTGCGCGTGACCTCGCTGATCATCATGACCGCGTGGTGCGGATACTACTTTGGAGCGTTGAAGTCTGGCGTCTCGTCGGTTTCGTGGTCTCTGTTTCACACTCTGCTGGGGATCGGACTAGTCTCCGGCGGAGCAGCCGCACTGAACGAAGTAATGGAGTGGGACACCGACAGCCGTATGCGCCGAACCGCGCAGCGTCCGATTCCGGCCGGGCGATTTGGATTTGTCCACGCCACCCTGGTCGGCGTTCTGATGACGCTCGGCGGCGCGCTTTACCTCGGCCTGGCGCTGAATCCGCTGACCGCATGGCTGGCTCTGGCCACATCGGCCGTTTACCTTGGGGCTTACACGCCTTTGAAGAAAGTCCACCCCATCTGCACCTTCGTAGGCGCATTTCCGGGAGCAATGCCGGGCGTCCTGGGATGGACTGCTGCTCGCGGACATCTGGAGTGGGGTGCGCTGGTAATGTTTGCCATCGTCTTCTTCTGGCAGTTCCCTCATTTTTATTCGATCGCCTGGCTGTACCGTCAGGACTACGAAGATGGCGGAATCCGCATGCTGCCCGTAGTGGAACCGGACGGGAAATCGACCAGCAGGCAGATTTTGTTGTATTCGGTGGCACTCATTCCCATCAGCCTGCTGCCTACTCTGCTGGGGATGTCGGGAAGACTCTACTTCGCGGGCGCGCTCATTTTCGGGATCGCTCTTCTCTATTTTGGCTGGCGGCTGGCGTCCCTGAGAGTTGCCACCGGTAATGCGCGCTCCAAACAGCGGGCACGGCAGCTTCTCCAGGCCACGGTGCTTTACCTGCCACTGCTGTTCGCATTGATGATGCTGAACAAGAAGTAATAGCCGCGGAGCCTGCCCCGGAATTCATTTTCCAGGAAATTTGCATTCCCTACTCTTTATGTTTTGGTGCCCGCGCTTGCAACTTCCCCCCTGAAACTGCAAACTGAAGTATGCGTGTCTTAGCCCGCTTCATGATGTCGATCAGCGACCCCAGCCTATTCCCTCCTCCTGTGCTGCCCGAAGTTGCCTTCCTGGGGCGTTCGAATGTCGGGAAGTCGAGCGTCATCAACTCGCTTCTCGGCACCAAGATAGCCAAGACCAGTTCCACTCCCGGACGCACCCGCTCGATCAATTTTTTTGAGGTCCGCTGGGCAGGCAAGCCCGAGGCGGAACTGATCTTCACTGACTTACCGGGCTACGGCTATGCCAAGATATCGCGTGAAATCTCGCAACAGTGGCCGAGTTTCATCGATCCATATTTGAAAGACCGCCCTTGCCTCGCTCTCTGTGTCACGCTGATTGACGTCAATGTTCCGCCTCAACCCGCGGACCGGCAGTTGCTGGATTTTCTCACCGAAATCGGACGGCCAACGCTGATCGTGGGGACCAAGAGTGACCGTCTATCCAGCAATCAGTTACGAAATGCGCTTCAGACTCTAGCGCGTGAATATCCGCAATCCCAAATTCTGCCCTTCTCAGCAAAAACCGGAGCAGGCCGCCAGGAACTCTGGCAAGAAATACGAAAGCAGACCGTAGACTTCGGACATCAGCCGTCAGACTCTACACCTCAAACTTCAGTCGAGACTGAAAGTGAGAATTCGCCGCAGCGCGCAAAGGGCTGAAGTCCGACGTCCGCAGTCTGACGACCGAAGTCCGACGTCCGACGCCCGCTCCATTACCTTGGTGATCTAGGGACGGATTACGCACCCGTCTACAGTTGGTTCATGACACTTTCATCGATGGTCGTCTCGCGGGATTTTCAGGAAGTCAGCGTTCTCGAATGCATTCTTGGCGGCCTACACATAGGGGTCGAGGTGGAATCGCAACCGGAGCGTGCCCTGGCGAAGCTCGCCAAGTCAAAGATCGACGCTCTCATCATCGATTGCGATCTCTGCGGCGCGGCAAATTTTATGAAAGGCCTGCAGGATGGTTCTATCCGCAATGCAGTACCGCTCATCATCGTCAGCGGTTCCGGCAGCCGTAAACATCTCGAGTCTCAGGGCGCGTCTTTCATTTTTGAAAAACCCATCTCGGTCGAGCAGGCAGTGAAAACGCTGTCCGCGGCTCGAAACATGATTCTGGATGAGCGTCTCCGTTATCATCGCGCCACCCTGGATGTTTCCGTATCGCTGATCAGCGCGGCCAAAACTCGCCAGCGCGCCCACCTTCTGAATCTCAGCCAGGGCGGCATCGGCGTTCGATTGCAGAAACCCCAGCAAGCCACCGGCAAAGTGAACGTGAACTTCACCCTGCCAGGTACCAAAGTTGCGCTGAAGTTTCACGGCGAAGTAGCGTGGAAAGACAGACAGGGCAACGCCGGCATCCGATTTCTGGAAGCTGCCCCAGCCATGAAGCGCGAACTTCAACTCTGGCTTGAGCGCCAATACTTCACACAGTAGGCCGGCATCGGACGTCGGGCGTCAGACCTCGGACCTGAATCGTTTCAGAAGCGTGCAGCAGTGGTAACCACAGGGGTTCTAAGACTGCGCAGCTGCTTCGCGAAGCGAAGCGGTGACGCCGCTCAGGATGACACGACTCCGAAAATTGCTGTCACAGGAATCTGAAGGCCAAGGTCCGACGTCAGAAGTCCGACGCCCGCCCTTCTATCGAAATCGCGGCCGGTCTTCTACTTCGCGACTGACTCCGTCATAGTTTTCCGGCGAAATGCCAGCCAGCCAATTACCCGGAGTTCCGCCAATCCAGAACAAGAACAGGAATCGATACAACACCGCAAAGACGGCGGTTGCGCCCAACCCCACAACCAATGCAATCGGCCATGCTGGAACGCCTCCGACCATGGAGATACAGATCACCGCAAAGAGCAGGACCGCCGACAGCAGAACGAGGCTATCCACCGTACGCGAAAGTCCCGTCGCCGAAATTGGGAAGGGCAGCCATGAAAGGTGCAAAGTGCGAGCCGTATCTCTGCTTTCCGGTCCGAACGAGACAGTTTTCTCCAGACGAATCGCCGGACGCGCCTGCGAGGAAAACGCTAATTCAGCGGCCTCTTGTCCGCTTTTGCCGTAAAGGCAGGTCGCATCTCCCGCGGCGTGCTGGGCCGATGCCATCAGTTGAATGAAAATCCATTCTTTCAACAAACGTCGCGCACGCTGGGACAAAGCGACAAACTCAACGCCCGCCTGACCGACAGGATCAGCCCAAGCCACGCGCGCTTTGGCTTCCAGCCGGACTCGCGGGTTCGGGAGATCGAAGCGCAGGAAAATCTGCTGATTCACGTAGAGCGGACTAACTGCTTGAATCGCCATTCCGGAGTCGCCAAGATTGCGGATGACGCCGCCGTTCGACTGATCCACATTGACGTAGGCAAGGGTTTGAATCTGATGGCGGTAGTGGCTACGGCGGCCTACAGGAGTGAGGCCGACAACCTTGGTCTGCGGAGCCGTCGCCACGCGAAAATCCATGGCGAAATTCTAGCCAAGTGCGCGAACCTGTCTCAGTACCGACGCTGGTTCAACGAATCTGCGGTTCAACGAATCTGCCAGACCTTCAGGAGGCGGGCCGCTGTTCCTGCGGATATGCCTCGCTTCGATCCTGGTGGGCGCGATCCCACGCGATCAAGGCGTTAAGGTCATAACGGTAGGGTCCGTAAGCACAAAAAGCCTTCTCGTCGAAAAGACGCTTGATCCCGCAACCCACGCAAACCTGGTAAGAGTAACCATTTGCGCGGACGGGCCAGCTCATCTTGCCATGCCAACAACCCCGTAAAAGCACCACGGCCGCACCCGTCAGGCCCGTCGCGGTTACGCCCAGAGGCCAGAGCCAGCGCAGTTTCTTCTTCTTCGGTTCATCAGCCACAGCCTGTAAACTCCTCTATTTCAGAAGGATACGCCCAACCGGTCGCACAGCGCAAGAGCCCGTACCCGCCGGCCCCGGTGGACGAGACCTTGCGTGCACGGCCAATATTGCGATTGAGACAAATCCACTGTAACTTAAAAGATGCCGGTTCCGCGATTCCCCCAATGGCCATGCCGGCGCTGTGGAGCGATAAGTCTAGACTTGAGAGACAGTTCCCTCGCGAAGAGTTTCAGCCGAAGGAAAATAATCCACAGAGTTTTCCACAAAGATGAGCGCCAATCCGCACAACACGAGTTCGGGGTTACCCGACGACAAGTCACCCGTGGACAAGTTACCCGGCGTTGATGTCGGGGTTGAGAGCGGATTCGGCAATGACACGGGGGGCGGCGACGGCCCGGAATCATCGATCTCAACACCTTCGCAAATCGCTTCTCATCCCGGCAGCCACGCTCTTGGACATGAAGCTCTTCAGGCTTTGCTCGCCTTCTCCGCCCTGCACGAGCAGATACGCCAGCGTCGCGCCCGCGAACAAAACGGCGATGTGCTGGACGATGATGTATGGCAACTTGAGCACTTCGTTCTGGATGAAGTATTGCAACTGGTGGCGGAACGCGCTCTTACCCTGACCGGCGCAGACGGCGTCGCCATCGCGATGGCCGAAGACGATGCGATCGTGTGCCGGGCTGCAGCAGGGCACATCGTTCCCGAGCCGGGCGCCCGACTCGACCCGAATTCAGGATTTTCCGGAGCTTGCTTGCGCACCGGCGGCATCATCCGTTGCGACGATTCGGAACAAGATCCGCGGGTGAACGTGCAGGTCTGCCGCAGGATCGGCACACGTTCCATCGTGGCCGTTCCGATTGCGTCGGCCCACGGCATCATTGGTTTGGTGGAAGCTTTTTCCGCCGAACCGCATGGCTTCAATGACAGCGACGTTCGCAGTTTGAAGCTGCTGGCTGAATTGATTCTGGCCGCCATGAAGCCGGAGGACGAAAACCGACTCGTTGAAATTTCACAGCGCGTCGTGGCCGAGCAACCTGTCGAAGCGTTATCTCGCAGTCCGGAGACTCGAGTTCCGACGCAAGAAACAATAGCCCGAGGGGACGAACCAGACTCGAACAAAGATGGACTCAGCATTGAACCGGGCGCCAGCCCTGAACTCTTTCAGTCTCTCGACCAAAACCGGGCGCCTGCATCGGAAATTGCGATTCTGCTTTTGCTGATTGCTCTGGCGGTGGCATTGGCTGTCGGACTGTGGTGGAAATTCGGTCGTCCGGCTCACGCAAAAGTGACCGCTGCGCCGGTGCCTGCGATTTCTCTGCCAGATCCTGCCATCTCTCCTCCGATTTCGCTTCCGACCTCGGAGAAACTGCCTGATTCGCAGACAGCGCCGTCTGTCGCTGCCGAGGATCAATCTTCGGCGGCAGACGATAAGCATTCCCCGCACAACATGGTGACGGGCATTTCACATATCTCGTCCGCCGATGCGAGCACGGTGATCATCGAGATGCAGGGCGAAGTTCAGTACGAAGCTCACCGTCTGGGGTCACCGGAACGAATTTATTTCGATCTCCACGACACGGCGCTGGCTCCCGGAATGTTTGGCAGGACGATCGAAATTGGAGACGCGCGCCTGGCCCGGGTGCGCATCGCACAGCCTATCAAAGGCGTAAGCCGGGTGGTGCTCGAAACGACCGGCGCGTCTGATTTCTCAGTCAGCATGCAGTCGAATCCTTACCGCCTGGTAGTAGAAATCAGAAAGGCTGGCAAGTCCTCGGAGCACAGTGCAATCGCCGACTTACCAAAAGCCACCACGGTCGTGCCTCAGCCGGTACTGATCCCGGCTCCTTCGACTCGATCGGCCGACAAGGTCGAAGGAAAAATGCGAGTGCGCGTGCCGAAATTCCGGCTCGTCCTCGATGCCGGGCACGGCGGCTGGGACCTGGGAACCGTGGGACGCAAGGGTTTGATGGAAAAAGACCTGGTTCTGGATATCGTGAACCGCCTGGGAAAACTGGTCGAGCGTCGACTAAGCGCGAAGGTTTTATACACCCGACAGGATGACACGTACCTTCCCCTGGAAAAGCGGACCGAGATTGCCAACCTGGCGCAGGCTGATTTGTTCGTTTCTGTGCACGCAAATTACAGCAACGACCTTTCCGCTCGCGGGGCCGAGACTTACTACACCAATACCTATTCCTCCGTGAAAGCGCGCACTTCCGAAGCCGATGCAGCAGGCGCCGCTACTGAGAATGTGAACTGGAACAGTGTCGATATCCGCGAAAAGGTACTGAAGTCGCGTCGCTTTGCTGTCGCCGTGCAGCAGTCTCTCTTCCATATGCTGTCGACACAGATTCCCGATATACGCAATCGCGGCGTGAAAAAAGCTTCCTACGTGGTGCTCACAGGAACATCGATGCCCGCGATTCTTGCGGAGGTCTCCTTCGTCAGCAGCCCTGAGGACGAAAGCAAACTGAAGAACTCAACCTATCGCCAGAAGATTGCAGAAGGACTCTACAAAGGCATCGCCGAGTACGTCGCCAGTTCGCACACCGTAAATGTCGCGAGCGCCACAGGCAAACCATCGGGATTCTGAACGAACGCACTGTAGCGCCAGCATCTTGCCGGCTGTCCCGAGGGCATCTCACCCTCGATGTGCGTAGGACGCGCTCCCGACAGCTGCCTCAATCAGACCGGCCTGCATATTCCCGGCAGATCCCTGGGGATCATTTTCGGAATTCAGATCAAGGGCAATGCCCCAGCTGTGGGATGACACGATGCCGTACGGAAGAAGAATTATGCGGTAGCCAATGCAGGCACGAGCGCCCCGCTCGAGCTTTCAGCGCCACAAACCACGTAGGGGCGGGTAAGGCGCCCGCCCCTACGCAAGCGGAAACGAGAAGTTTCACAAAATTCAAAACTCGCAAATCACCACCGAAGCTCCGCCCACACCTCCGCACGGATTCAATGAACTTCTCACCACCTGGATGGCGGCGCTACTGAACATGAACTGCGTTACGGTACGGCCTCTGCATTTTTCAATGCATCACTCAAACCCTGGCTGCTTCTCAGGTTGCCGCCTTCAATCACGCGCCAGCCGTCGTCATAACGGGCGAAGCCTACGGTTGAGTTGAATTCCGTGCCTTTCGCGTACAAGGCAGCGCCGACTTCGTTGACCGCTGCCCATCGCCAATGAAAGTCGACATCCGCAAAGTTTCCGTTTTTGCGGATTCCCGTCAGTCCCAGCATTTCTCTTTGTGCCACGGGCACGCTGATGTATTGCGACGAAGCCGCGGTGGCGGAAACCCAATCGCGGAGCGCATCGACTCCGAGAGGCGTAATCACGACATCCCAGCAAGGATTTGGCGCCAGGTCCGCAGTGCAGGATGCGTTCGAACCGGTAATCCAGCCGTGACGGCGCAGCACCAGATACTCCGGAGACGTGTATTCCTTGTTCGAGATCAAGCCGGTGCGCAGCCAGAACAACTGCGTCGTCTTGAAGGTTTCAGAGCCCGCGATCAGGTCCGTGGCCAGCCGCCGCGTCAGAAAATCGCGGGGCGAGCATGCCACCGTCACACACACGATCACGAAGATGAAGGCCGCTTGCCGTCGTCGCATCCTAGGTGGGAATTGTAACCAAACGTGAGCTTCCGCGCGGCAAGAAAGGACGTTCCGCGATCTGGCCTTCAAACCTGGCCGCCCATCGGCCCGGAATCGCAGTCTGACATCCGGGGCATTTGCCCTCAGGGGTGATGCGGTATTGCTGCACAAAATAACCGTTCCGGCGGACCAGCATCTCGCCGCACTGGTGACATTGCGTGTTTTCCAGATCGCCGACCCGGCCGGGCAAGTTCCCGGCATAAATGTAGCGCAGGCCGGCCTCCTTGCCGATCTCGGCAGCACGCATCAAGTCTTCGGGACGAGTGTTCTCCGGATCGTCCATTTTGTAGTCTTTATGAAAAGCAGTCACGTGCCACGGGATATCCGGCGAAACCCCAGCCAGAAATGCGGTCATCCTCTTCAGTTCATCGTCAGAGTCATTGAAGCCGGGAATCAGCAGGGTCACAATCTCCAGCCAAACGCCCGTGTTGAAGAGCGCACGAATGGTATCGAGGATCGGCCCGATGCGTCCCCCGAGTTGGTGGTAGTGCTGATCGTCGAAGCTTTTGAGATCAACTTTGTAGAGATCGATCCACGGCCGAATGTATTCGAGAACCTGCGGCGTGCCATTTCCATTCGACACAAATCCCGTGATCAGGCCTGCCGCCCGCGCCTGCCTGAATATTTCCACCGCCCATTCGGCCGTGATCAACGGTTCGTTGTAGGTGCTGACCAGAACCTTCGCTCCTTGCCGCAGCGCATCCTGCACCAGCGCGTCGGGCGAGGCCTGCAAAGGATCTGATACCGCATCGGGATCGCGCAGGGCCTGCGATGTCACCCAGTTCTGACAATACGCACAATGCAGATCGCAGCCCAGCATCCCGAAGCTGTAGGCCAGTGCGCCCGGGCAGGCATGGAAGAATGGCTTCTTTTCGATGGGATCACACTGCACTCCGCCGACGTAGCCCCATGGAACGTACAGCGTGCCACCCTGGTTGAAACGTACTTTGCAGACTCCGGGCTGACCATCAGGTATGGGACAGCAGTGGCCGCAGGCGAAACATCGCACCCGGTTGCGATCAAGCTTCTCGTACAAATCCCCCTCGCGGACGTTGTCGTAGATGACTTTACGAAGGGTGGGCATTGGAGCCTCTGATTTAATTGTAGACCGGCTTAGGGAAGATTAAAGGGGATTGGGTGGGGGCTCAGTCTGGATGTCTGCCTTAATGGAAGAGGTCATACTGAGTTTGCGAGGATCCGTTGCGAGATCCGGGATAGCACTCATCTCTAGTACGCAACGACAGTACGCAACCACGTCAAAACAACTTCAACGGCGGCGGACAGGAGTGTCCGCCCCACATGGACGCCTTGAGTCGTGCCGGTTATTCGGCACATGCTGTTGGCATCAGTGAAGTCATGCCCTTCCCGGAAACGCCTTTACCTGGCTACAGGAGCGCGGCCGGCGAAGGTACGTAACCAGTCATCGGCTTGCTGTTGTGCTGCTACCACCTGTCCCCGGCTCATGCGCGAGGTAAGGACTGCGACCCGGTATTTGCTGGCCTGATCTCCGCCGGCCTGGGCCAGCACAGACCAGTAATATGCTTTGGTCAAGTCCTGCGAAACGCCCCGGCCAGCCCAGTAGTACGCTCCCAGAGTGGCTTGGGCGAGAATGTGTCCCTGCTCGGCAGCCTGGGTGAACCAGCGCACCGCCTCGGTGTAGTCCTGCGTGACACCTTCCCCGGTAGCATAGCGAGCCCCAAGCGAGAACTGAGCCGCAGGATCTCCCTGTTCAGCGACCCTGCGCAGGCTGGCCAGATCGGTGACGCCGGCCGGAAGGCTGGGCGATTTGGGCATTGAAGGCTGAGCCGAGGTCTGAGTATGCGCCTGAGTCCGTTGCGAGGATCGCATCGCATTGGAAACCCAGGGCGCGATCAGCCATGCCACTGCAAAAACAAAAGTGCCGATCGCGGCCACGAGAAGCACCCGTTGCACATTTACCTGGCTTGCAGGCCGGGTCGGCGCAGCCGATGGAACGACAGGCGTGGCCGCTGCAACGGCAAACTCGGGCGCTGGCCGCTTTTCGACCGGCGCTGGACGTTGCTCAAGCTCAACGGGCACAACCCGCGCCGGTGAAGCAGACGCGACCGCTGTCACGGAATCCGGTTCAGCTTCGACGCGGACCTCGACCGCAGGCAAGGGCTTGGAGAGAATCCCTGCGCTCAAACCTTGAAGGGTGGCGATGTCCTCCGCGTTGAAGGCGTAGGCGTTCGGTGAGAACACTTCAACCAAGCCGGCGACTTTGGTCCCCTGCCGGATTGGCACTGCGACAATAGACCGGATGCCCAGGGACCGACAGCCTTCACGGTCTACGCGATCGTCGGTCTCGGAGTCATCGCAGCGCAAGGAGCGCCCGGTGCGAACACACTCTCCGGAAAATCCTGAATTCGTCTGGACATGGCTGCCGAGAGGCGGAGCATCCTCACCAGCGCTCGCGACACAGGTCATCTCGCCGTCGTTCCCTTCCGACAACGCGATGGCCGCCCCCGTCGCCCGAGTGAGCGTCAGCGCCCGCTCCGCGATGGATTGCAGAGTGTTCTCCCGACCGAACCTGTTCGGCTCCGCTTCGATCTTCACTTCGATCTCTCTGTTCACCCTGTTCCCGTTTCCGTTCGTCCTGACTGACGTCGATCCGTCTTCGGAGGCACCACCATTGCCGGAAATCAGGAGAGGTCCGGAAAGCAAATCGCCTCCCGGCATAGTATGCGATGGTAGCAGGTGGTTGGAAGCGCCGTTCCAGTTTTCCCAGTTATACGAAGTCTCGCCCGCATGATCGAAGGCGGTCAGCACGTTCACGAAAAGCCATTCCTTAAGCTGGTCCAGAGACTGCGGTGAGAGTCTCAAGAAACGAATTCCAGCACGTCCCGCGGTGTCCGACCAGACCAGGTGCCCGGTGGTATGGATCAGCGCGCGCGTCTCGGAAAGATCAAGGCACAGGCTGAGATCGTGTTCGATCTCAAGTGGAGATGACATCTGGATGGACATCCCCTCTTCGCTGATGTCCAGAATCTCGCTGAGTTCGGGGGCGTTTCCCTGTGATTCGTTCAGGGTCGTGTAGGCAGGACTGTGCGCTCTGTGGCGCACGCTGTGCCTGCGCTCAGTTGCGGTTCGGGATTGGCGTGAAAATCCGGCCAGCTTGGGTCCGGTGGGATCCATACAGAATTGCTAAACATATTACCTCAGACGGGATTGGCGCGATGTACCACTTTCGTGTGACATTTCCACACGATCTCCTATGCGTCCTCAGGCGCTCTGGCGAAGAGGCGTAAGGCGCGAAAGTGCAGCTACCATTACGCTGGAGAGAAGCTGCATGGTGGCAACATCGCGCTCGGCAAAGGCGTGGGGAGCGCTGGAGAAGACCTCGAAAACGCCGAGGGTCCTGCGAAAGTGGCGCAGCGGAGCCGCCAGGATCGACCGGACTCCCAGCCGCTGGCATGCCGCCATGTCCACGTGCGGATCATATTGCGCGTCATGGCACATCACGACCTGCCCGGTTCGCACGCAGTCAGCCGAAATCCCAGAGTTGGACTGAAGGCGGACGCCCAGGTCAGGAGCGGTGCGCCCGGCACGTGCCCGGCAAATTATTTCGTCGCCCTTGCGCAAGGCGATCGCCGCGCCACTCGCACCCGTAAGGGCTTGGGCGCGCTCCGCGATCAGACTGATGGCCGGCTCCAGGTCGGCTTGCGCGGGAAGCTGTGCAAGCGAAGGCTGCGGTTCATGGGATCGCCTGATATGGCTACGGCCAGGCGCCAGGGATGCAAACGATACCGGCAAGTGGGTTTCTTCTACGGATACCTCAGAGAGCGGCACGGTGCGAAGCAGGTCGTGGACCAGGCGGTCGAGTTCGGCGTCTGCGATCAGATGGGCGGTCTGCTGGCGTCGCAGCGATCCACCCAGCACGCGCGAAAGACTGATGACAGCCTGACTGCCGCACGCCAGACAGTGCGGGGTGCTATTTTCGGTGATCAGTTCGCAGGCCACGCAGAAGACCGCAGTTTGCAATCCAACGAAGTGTGTGTCTCGCGTCTTGCTCCAATACATCGTTCTGATTTCTCCTGCTTTTTATGAACTATGAAACTAAACTTAGCTGAGAGTGGCAAGAAGTAACGCGATTGGTTCAGGCTGTGGATAACGTGGGATTTTGGAGTGGGCGTGAGCGTCGACACTTTTTTTAGCTGGCTCGGGCTGCTGCTGCTTTAGTTTGGCTTGCGGGGGAAGAATCGAGTGGGGCCATCTTATCCATGCGCTCGAGGGCGTCCGCCAGGGCAACCGAAAAAAACGAGGTCAGCAGGTTGACGTCGAGTTGCAGGTTTCCATCGCTGTAGGACCGGTATAGGGTCAACGACCCGCGTCTGCGATTGTTGGCCGCCACCAGGCCCAGCGTCATGTTCCACGCCGGACTGACTTCCTGGGCAAAGTGGCTGCCTGGCCGTTTCCAGCGAAAGTCTGGCGTGTCGTCTGAAACGATCTGCAAACCTGGAGGCTCGAACGGTGCGTCCGGCAGCGCGATTAATCTGAGCTCAAAGGCATCGAAGTCATTGCTGCGGAAGGCAGCGTCAAGAATCCGGCACAGCTGTTCGAAGTCGGATGCGACTTTGAGTTCCTCGATGGCCCGCCGAACTGCCATGTTGTTGATGAAAATCAGGCGTTGCTCGAGCGTGCGCTGGGCCACGCGCCGCAATTCTCCAAATTCCAGGTAGTTCAGGTGCTGCACCCCCATCCAGATGCCGATGCCAAGCACCGCCAGAACCAGTCCCAAGGTGCTGCCCGTAGGCCAAAGCAGGAAGAGGCTGAGCATGGCGAAAACCGCAGACACGGCGTAAAGGATGGATACAACCTGCCGTTGTGAAAGGCCGCGTTGCAGAAGTTTGTGATGGATGTGTTCGCGGTCGCCGGTGAACACCGGCCGGCCACTAATGAGCCGCCGCGCCACGGAGATCGCCGTCTCCAGGATGGGAAGCCCGAACGAGACCACCGGAATCGCTACCGCAACAATCGTGGGAGACTTCTGCATGCCTTGCAGCGCCAGAGCGCTCAGCATGAAGCCCACGAACAGACTGCCGCAATCCCCTAGAAAAATCGTCGCCGGATTGAAGTTGTAGCGCAGAAAACCAAGAATCGCACCAGCCAGCACCAGCGTCATTACCGACACAAAGGAAGAATGGCTAAACAGCGCGACCACGAAGACGACCAAGGTTGAAAACAGCGCGGAGCCCGCGGCCAGGCCATCGAGTCCGTCAATCAGGTTAAAAGCGTTTGTGATGCCCAGGACCCACAGAATGGTCAAAGGCAGACCGAAATACCAGGGAAACTGGTAGCCGCTGAAGAGAACTGGAAGGTCGAAAATACGCAGGCCGCCCGCAAACAGGATCCCACCCGCCGCCACTTGCACTAGAAATTTAAAATACGGCCCCACCGGATGCAGATCGTCGTAAAGACCCAGCAGGAAGATCAAAAGGCCGGGCAGGAGGATGGTGAACAATGCTTTCGGGGAAAATCCGAAGTTGAGACGAGGCAGCCAGGAACTTAGCCATCCGGCAATACCGATGCTGATCAGAAATGACAGAAAGATAGCAACGCCGCCGAGGCGCGGCAGGGGGCGATTGTGCAAATGCCGCTCCAGGCCTGGTCCGGCAACCCAGCCGCGCATCATTGCTAAATTTCGCACGTACCTGGTCAGCACAAACGACGCCAGCACCGCGACCACGAAGATTCCCAGGTAAAACAGCGTCAATGAATACTCCTCGGACCTTGGCTGGAGGCAGATTTCAGGATTGTGATTTCACCCGCAAGATCGTTCCCCCCGAAACGAATCTGTGCTTCTGAAATCTCGAACCGCTCCCACCGCACTCTGCGCAGAACCGGTCTTGCCCGGTTCGCCATTCTCAGATCGCAATGCGAGCGAATTGTTTTTGGTTTGGTGCTGTTCAAAACTATAGCTCTCCGAAATTTGAGTCGCAACGATCAGAAGGTCATACCTTGTGGAAAACGCTCAAGAGGACTCAACGGAGATACCTCTGGCTCTGATTCTGTGGTCACGGATCGGTAAAACTGCCGCACAGGCGGCCCTTTTGAGCGGCGAATCTGCTGGCACGCTATGCTAGACTTCTCTTCTCGTCACTATGCCAAGAAGTCCAGAAATGCGATCCATTCGCAGGACTCCCATCAGCCTGCAGAACGTCCTGCTGGTTCTCCTTCTCACTTCAATCTTCGGCATCGTAGTGACGCAAGATGCGATCGCGCAAGATGTAACGGCGCAAGATCGCTCATCCAAACCTCCCGAAAAGCCTGCGGAACAGGTCTTTCCCTCGGCAACGCCCGCACCGCCGCAACCCGCGACCTTCACCATCGACGCCGTTACCATCCACGGACGAGAGCGTTTCAAGCCCCAAACTGGGCGTTGGAGACCTGCTGGACGTCAGTGTTTACAATGTGCCCGAACTCTCCACCAAAAGCCGCCTGGGTAATAGCGGCGAGGTATATCTCCCGCTGATTGACTACGTGCATGTAGCGGGTCTGACCGTCGAGGAAGCCCAGGCTCTGATCGAGAAGCGACTCTCTGACGGAGGATTCGTAAAGAACCCCCACGTTTCGTTAAACGTCGATCAGTCGGCGTCTCAAGGCGTCAGCTTGCTTGGAGAAGTAGCGCGGCCCGGCGTCTATCCGGTCATCGGCGAACCTAGATTGCTCGACTTGGTTTCGGCAGCCGGAGGATTTACCGCATCCGCCGGTCAAAGCATTACCGTCACGCACCGCAATCAGTCCGACAAGCCGGTGACCGTACCTCTAGGCCGGAAGCTCAGCGACAACCCGGTCAGTAACATTCCTGTTTCTCCGGGTGACACCATACTCGTACACAAAGCCGACGTAGTGTATGTGGTCGGAGAAGTCGGACGCCCCAGCGGGTTTTTAATGGACAGGGACAGCCTGACTGTACTGAAGGCGGTCGCGCTGGCCGGAGGCACGACGCGTATGGCCAAGTTGAATGGCTCGAGGATCATCCGCAAAGGACAAAACGGAATGACGGAAATACCGATTGAGCTGAAAAAAATGCTTCAGGCCAAAATCATCGACATGCCCATGCAGGCGGACGATATTCTGTTTGTCCCCAGCAGCGCCAAGAAGGCAGTGATGACTCGTACAGTGGATATCGCTGTGCAAGCCGCGACCGCAGCAAGCGTCATCGCCATCGTCCCTTAAGTCTTCTGCAACCTTCATAAGCTCAGGCCGCAATCGCGCGCCGCTTCTCTTCCCCCATCAACGCGTTAAGCACGTCAATGTAGGCCGTTGCGCTTTGACGCCGCGAGAAATATTGCAACACGTGGCGGCGGCCGTTGCGGCCGAAAGCTTCGCGTAGTGCTGCATTGCCAGAGAGACGTAAAATCGCCTGCGCCAGTTCCGACGGATTTTCCGGCTCGATGCAGATTCCCGCCTGGGCATCCTCAAGAATCTGGCGTGCCTGGCCCTGCACTCCGACAATCACGGGGCGCGCACAGGACATGTACTCCAACATCTTGCTGGGAATGACTGTCTTGAATATCTCGCTCTTCTTCAGCAGAACCAGGCACGCGTCCGAGGCACAAATGTAAGCCGGTATTTTTTCCCGAAGCTGCTGATCCACGAAATGCAGATTGGTCAGACCGCGCGACCGCGCCAAAGAAACCAACTGCTGCTTTTCAGCGCCCTCTCCCACCAGCAGGAACAAGACGTTGGGATTCGCGCTCTGCAATTGTTCCGCGGCTTCGATCACGGTCTGCAAGCCGTGCGCGTTCCCGATCGTGCCGATGTAGGATACGACAAACTTTCCTTCGGCACTCAACTCGGTTCGCAGGCCATCCTCCGCTCGTGGACAGAAGAGGTCGGCCTCGACTCCATTTTCCACAACCGAAATCTTTTCCGGCGCGACCTGCCAGTGCCGCACCAGATAGTCCTTGAACGCAGGAGTTACTACGACGATGTGGTCCGATTTTCGGTAGAGAAAACCGGCAATCCGCGCCAGCGCGCGATACACCGGCGAGTTCTCATTGCTCACTCCGACCGCCGCCATTGACTCCGGCCACAAGTCGCGCACTTCGAACACAAAGCGTGAGCGCTTGCGCCGGGCCAGCCACCATCCGGAAAGCCCGACCAGCAATTGAGGCGAAGTGGCAATGACCACATCCGGCTGCTCGGTAAACAATCCCGCACAAGCAGCCGAAAAACAAAAGGAGCTGTAATTTAAAACGCGTTCGTAGGTCTTGCGGTTGGGAAAGGGAAGCAACCAGGTGCGCACGACGTTCACTCCGTCGTTTTTTTCCCGCGCTAGCAGGCGCCAGAATCTACCGCGATATTCTGCTCGCACCACACCGGTAGGATGATTGGGAAAGCCGGTCAGGACTGTAACGTCGTGCCCGTCGGCTGCCCAGTAGCGTGACAACTCAGCCACGCGGGCGGCGGGCGCCCCCATCTCCGGCGGAAAATATTGCGAGACATAAAGGATCTTCACGGGTCCTTAGTAATAGCAGAGCTTGAACGCGCCCTTGTAGCACAAAGCTCGCGTGCGCTTCGCCCGGCTGCGAGCGTACGCCGCCCAACGATCGGCGTACCGGGCGAACACATCGTTGCCGGTGAAGCGATACATGAGCCGCAACTGGGTCACGTGCAGTTGGTGATAGAACAGGCTGGCAACCATCGGCAAACGTGTATCCGAGAGTTCGTAAAGCGACCAGAATCCCAGATCGTAGCGCTCGAGATTTTTGCGTAGCGTCTCAACTGCGCGGTCGAACAAATCCAGCGCGGCTTTCTCTTTCGTGGCCAGAAAGAAATCGTACACACCCCACGCAGCCCACATGAAACCGTTCAGAATATGAGTCGGCGGAGAAACGATGTACTCTTCGAACCAGATGTCGCCGGCTTCGTCAGTGAATACAACTCCACCTTCCCCGACGGACCTGGAAAAACTGAGGAAGGCGCGGGCAGCGGCGTCCAAATACTCGGTCCTGCCGGTTTCCTGCGCCACGCGTACCAGCAGCGAAATTCCCTGTCCCTGGGCGAGTGCGGAATACCACGGAGCTTTTAACGGAGTCCTGTACTCCCAATCGAACAGGTGGTTCCAGACCGGAACGCCGAAGGCGTTCTTCTTCAGACGTTTCACCAACCAGTCGGCCGCAGCCAAAGTTTTCTCCTGGTGCTCATAGCGGCGTAAGCGCAGAAACAGATTGAAGTTCCCCAACCCCCACTGCGCGATCGCGATGGGGTTGTATTGCAAGCCGATGTTGCCGTGGTAGTCGAGTAGAGGGATGCCATCCACGTCGTGCGCGCCACCGTAGCCAGCCTTTTCGACGAAGGGCATGTAGTACTCGCCCAGTTGATCGATCGATGCGCCGGAATTCTCCTGAGGCCGGTCATGCCAGAACGTAAGCTGGCTCTTCCCCGGCAACAAATATGCGCTCGAAATCCGGCGATAGTAGTTAAGACGGGCCGTTACGGACATAGAAAACAGGCACTGCGCTGAGTTTTCAAGTCGATTGCTGGAACTATTTTTCGCGAACCGATTTTCCGAACTATAGCACGCTGACCCGAGCAACCCGCCAAAGCGAGGTTTTGACGTCGTCTCGGCGCACCGCGATTGTGGTCAGGGCAAGAAAGTCCGTTGTATTGCAGCCATCGGGCAGAATCGCGTTGCCGTACTGAAACAATGACATGGGCAAGAAATCTTTTTGCCAGTGCATTAGATCCCTCCAGTCGAAACCATCGCGGCTGCCATAAAGCCGGACGTTGCAGTCCGGATTATTCAGGCTAGGCTCGACCATGGTGGAAAAGAAAATTCCGCCGCCGGCACGGCATCCATAAATCGACGAACTGCTCAGCGCCGCTGGTTGGGTGAGATTCCCCCCACGGTCGAGACGGTATACGTGATTCGATTCGAGCGGCGTATCTGAGGAAAAGTACACTCCATCCGGCGTTGGAACCAGGGCGACCGCGCGTGCCTGCTGATTGCCGGAAAGAACCGTTTCCACAATTTTAAAGTCGGAGGAAGCCCGCAGAATGCGGCACTCGGCACCGTTGTCCCCGGTGAGCACCCAAAGACAGTTGGCCCACTCATCGAAAACGATGTTGTGTATGTGGCGCACCGCGCCGCGAGGAAAAGTGTAAGCCACATCCCACGTCGCCCCGCGGTCGGTCGAGGCGTAGATGTGGACTTCGTCGCGACCTGGGTTGTCGAAGTACTCGCCCCAAAAAATGTGACCGTCAGGCGTGGTGGTAATGTGCAGCGGCCGCGTGCCGCGCAGCACGCGATGCGAAATTTGAAACTCCCCCTCGGGCGCAAGAGTGACGATCGCGCCCGGCACCGCAGCGACCATATGCCCGGAGGACAAAATCGCCACTGCATGAAAGCCGTCGCGCACCAGGCGAAGAGTCAGCCGCGACCTCACGCTTAGATTTCTCCACCACTCGGGGACATACCGTGCTACAGTCTGCCACTCGATGGCGTCCGAGCTCACAGGCATCTGCGCTCGCAACAGCGAATATCCGCGCGAGGCATACAGCCAGTCATCATGCCAGGAGAGAACCCGCAGACCGGGGAATGCAGCCACCGGGGCCAGAGTCAGAACGTCCGGTCGCGTCGCTGGGGATGCTTCATGAGCGGCCATATTCCATTGGACTCTGAATCTTCGTCAAAAGCTAAAGCGTTTTTGAAACCCAGTTTCCAGTTGCATGTTCTCAGTTCTCAGTTTTGAGCACCAGATACGGGCCGATTGCCAGCACGTCCATGCGCGTACGTCGGAAACAATCGATCGCCTCTTCCGGCTTGCAGACAATCGGTTCATTCTCGTTAAAGCTGGTGTTCAGGATGACGGGAATTCCTGTCCTGCGCTCAAACGCCCGGATCAGATCGTAATACAGCGGGTTCTCCTCACGGCTCACGGTTTGCAGACGGCCCGTGTCATCCACGTGATTGACCGCGCAAAGCTGCGCCCGTTTCTCCGGGCGGATCTTGTACACATGCAGCATGAAGGGCGAAGGATGGTCGTATTCGAAGTATTCGCTCTGCCGCTCCACCAGAATCGACGGCGCGAACGGACGGAACCATTCCCGACGCTTGATGCGCGCATTGAGCACATCTTTCATGTCCGGCAGCCCGGGATGAGCCACGATCGAACGATTGCCCAGCGCCCGCGGCCCCCATTCCATCCGTCCCTGAAACCAGCCGGTGACGTTGCCGCCGGCAATCTGTTCCGCCACCGCGTCTAACAATGGTTCACGGTCCAGTTTGCGATAGCGCAGATTTGCCGCTTTGAGGGCAGATTCGATGCGCCCATCGGAAAACTCCGGCCCCAGATACGAATTCTTCATCTCGTGGCGGCCCGACTGCTGAAGCGTCGAATGATAGGTGTGCAAAGCCGCGCCGATCGCCAGTCCTTCATCGCCCGCTGCCGGCTGGATCCACGTCTTGCGAAACGGCGTTTCCTGGAAAAGCTTTCCGTTCGCGACGCTATTCAGGGCGCAGCCTCCAGCCATGACCAGGTCTTCACAAGGCACGCGCTGATGCAACTGCTTCAGCAGATGAAAGAACACTTCTTCGAAGCGATGCTGCATGGCGTAAGCCAGGTCCATGTCACGCTGCACAATTTCAGCTTGAGCCTCGCGCGGCGGACCGAAAAGAGCTGCCATGCGATCGGAAAAATGCCGCGCCAGTTGAACGGTTCCATCGGACTGGATCTGCATCCCTTGATTGCTTCCGAGCGGCTTGAAGTAATCGAGATCAAGCCGAAATGCAGGATCGCACAGCTCGATGATCTCGCGGACCCGCCCGCAATACGTGTCCTTCCCGTACGGCGCCAGCCCCATCACTTTGCCTTCGTCACCATATTTCGAGTACCCGATGAACTCGCAAATCATGGTGTAGAAGCTGCCCAGTGAGTGCGGCAAGAAAACGCGGTCGAGCACTTTGATCTCGTTGCCTTCGCAGCTTGCCATCATGGTGGAAACAAAATCGCCGGAGCCGTCATAGCTGAAGCCTGCCGCTTTTTCCCAGGGTGAGCAGTAGTAGGCGCTGGCAATATGCGCGGTGTGGTGCTCAATGTGATGTTCCGTAAAGCGCAGCGCCTGGGGATCGACATCAAGCGCCTGGGCAACGAGCGACCGCACGTCGCGCATGCCCTCCTTACGTTGGCGCAGCCGGATGAAATTCAAAATCTTCGCGGGATTGGCCAGCGCGTACTGAACTTTTTTCGTCAGGTTGGCATCGCTGTCCTGCCCCACGGCCACATGATCGATATCCGTGATTTTCGCACCGACCGCATCGAGACAAGCCTTGATCGCCAGTGCCGGAAATCCCGCGTAGTGTTTGACTCGGTTCAGCCGCTCTTCGGCGATGGCGAAATCGACTTTACCATCCTGCACGATGGCAGCAGAGGCGTCCGCGTGAAACATGTTGAGGCCGAGAATTAGCATGCGAAGTTTGGGTTTTGCCGGGGCTGTGTCATGCGGTGGCGCGCCCGGCCAGGTCAGTCATGGAGTGCTGGGACGCACCGCTATCCAGAAAGGTTTGCATCCAGATTTCAAGGGTAAGGAATTGCCAGATTTGCATCGACCAATCCTGCGTGCCGCGGCGATGCTGCTCCACGAAGCCACGCACCGCCTCGGGGCGGAACAGCCCGCGCTGACGAATCCGCGATTCAGACAGCAGGTCGTCAGTCATTTCCTTCAGATCGTGGGCCAGCCAGTAGTCGATCGGCGCAGCGAATCCAGCCTTGGGCTGGGACAAGACTTCGCGGGGCAAGATGTCCTTCATCGGCCTCGCGGAAAATGTATTTCGTGGTGGGACGCAACAATCCTTTCAGCTTCAGCTTCGGCGGAACATTCCAGGCCACAAACTCAGCCAGCTCGCGGTCCAGGAACGGAACGCGAACTTCCACCGACGAGGCCATGCTCATCTTGTCGTTGTAAGTCAGATTCAGGCTGGCCATGAAAATCTTGGTATCGAGATACAGCATCTGGTTCAAAAAGTCGGAATCGTTCACTTGCGCGAAGGCGTCGCGGTGCCGCTCCGTCGGATCGGAATCGAAACATTCTCCTGCGAAGGCTGGCGAATACAGGGCTGCCTTCTGCGCGCCGTCCAGATAAGTGCAGTTCATCATGAAGCGTTCCATGGGAGAGAGCGAAGCGCTGCGCGCCATCTTCTTCATCAGCCGAACGCTTCCCTTCACTGCAGTTCCCCGCAGGCTGGGAAGGCCCGCAACCGTTCCGCCGATAAGACGACGCGCGGCTGCGGGTACCCGTTGATAGGCCTCCGCCCAATAGTGCGCCGAGTGCTTGCGATATCCCGCAAACAGTTCGTCGCCGCCGACGCCCGAGAGCAAAACCGTCGCCTGCTTGCGCGCCTCGCGGCACACCAGGTAGGCCGGGATGATGGCCGGGTCGGCGGTGGGTTCGTCCATGTGCCAGGTCAGGCGCGGCAGCAGATCGGCCACGTCGGGTTCCACCACGATGCGTTGGTTCTCGCATCCCAAACGGCGCGCCAGGCGAGCCGCGACCTCAGGATCGTCCAGCGCGTTTTCGCCCACACGGTACTTGTCGGGAAACGTGATGGTATAAGTGCGCACCGGCTGCTGTGTGGCCCGCGACATCATGGCCACGATGCTTGACGAATCCAGACCGGCGCTCAGAAAAGCGCCAACCGGAACGTCGCTGACCATCTGGCTTTCCACCGAACGCTGGAAACGTTCACGAATTTCTTCCGCCAGATCTTTTTCTGAACGAGGATACGGCGCGTCCGCGGAAGGAAACGTCAGGTCCCAGTATTGCGTGAGCTTGAGCTGAGCATCGCGGAATATCGCATAATGACCGGCCGGCAGCTTTTGAATTCCTCGGAACATGGTGCCGGGATCAGGCACCCACAGAAAGGTCAGATATTGATGCAGTGCTTCCGGATCAATTTCGGCGTGTATGCCCGGCACCTGCATGAGCGCCTTGATCTCGGAAGCAAAAGCAAAACGATCACCCTGGTGAGAGTAGTAAAAGGGCTTTACGCCGAAGTGGTCTCGTGCCATAAAAAGACTGGGAGTGCCGGAGCGCAGGTCGCAAATGGCGAAGGCAAACATTCCGTTCAGGCGTTTGACGCAGTCCGGCCCCTCGGACTCGTAAAGATGAAGCACCACTTCAGTGTCGCTTCCCGAAGTAAACTGATGCCCCTTCGCCTTCAACTCTTCGCGTAACTGCCGGAAGTTGTAAATCTCTCCGTTGTACGTAATCCACAAATTACGCCGCGAGTTGCACATCGGCATGTGGCCATCCGGAGAAAGATCGAGGATCGCCAATCGCCGGCTTCCGAGCGCGAAGTATGAGCCGTCTGGAAAGCGCTGCTCCCACAGCCCGGAATCGTCCGGACCGCGGTGGGCCTGAATCGACGTCATGCGCGCCAGCGTGTCCTTGTCTCCGCAATTGGCCAGGCCGCTAATTCCGCACATGGTTCCGCTTCAACCCTTCCTGCCGCGCGATTCGTAGATTTTGGCTTTGATGTGAAAAAACTGTTGCCCTTGAAAGCCGCAATAGATCAGCCCCGGCACTCCATCCAGAAATCCCAGCCGAAAAATATATTTATAGAGGAAGAACAAGACGGGTGAACCGGGAAGTCCGAATAACTTCTTGCGCAACCAGCGGCGACGCTGCGCCTGGCTGCCGAAAAGAGCGGGCGGAAGTTCGGATGGAAGTTCAGTGGAATTCGTGTGGCACTCCATCGCCACTCGCGCATCCCAGTTCGAATATTCATTGTGCTTCTGGATGTAGCGTTCCAGCGACTCCACGTTGTGATGCAGCAAAGGATTTTGTAGTTTCTCCGTCCTGCCCTCGACGATGACATGTTCGTGAACTTCCATGTCCGCCATCGATGCATCCTGGTCTTTCAAACGGCACTCGAAACGTCCCTTACCCCGGCGGAAGAGCGAGAGCTTGTAAAAGCTGGCATCGCCGTGACGTAATGCGCGTCCCAGAAAAAACATCCGCAGCGCGACGTGGTAGCCGTCGACATCAGGGTTTTGCGTGGCTCGGCGAATCTCGTCCGCCAACCCAGGCGTGAGGGCTTCGTCGGCGTCCACCAGAAAAACCCAATCGTATGCCAGCGGAAGTGTATCCATTGCCCATTGCCGCTTTTTGGGCCATCCGCCGGTGTAGTGAAACTGAACTACCCTGGCGCCGAAGGAGCGGGCAATCTCCACTGTCTCGTCGCTGCTCTGCGAGTCGACGACATAGACCTCGCCTGCTTCAAGCAGCGATTCCAGACAGCGTGGCAGGTTTCGCGCCTCATTCCGCACCGGCACAATTACGCTCACGGGAAGAGTCGCGACCCGAGCCCGGGCATCGGACGTCCGAAGTTCTTCTAGCTTCTGCATTGCACTGAAAGTTATTGAACATCTTACATTGAAGCAGTCGGAGAGGGGCCGCACTTGCGACCTTTGGTAGAGGCTCGGTTGTAAGAAACCTCCACTCTGGCATCATCCTGAACGACTTAGTGGCGAAGGGATCTCGCGTGGACACCCCATCAGCACGCCATACTGCCATATCCGCTTCGCGCTAGATGCTTCGCAAGCTCAGGATGACCCCGCTCACTTATGACTGCACGTCCGCTCGTGATGGACGGCGTGCTAACATCCAGCCTCAGCTCACTCCCGTGGCCAACGCGCGCTCCATTCCCGATTTGAAGCAGGATGTCCAGAAGTTCTGGAATTCCGATCCGTGCGGCACACGCTACCTCGCCGGACAGGAAGATTTCGAAGCTCATGCCCGCGCCCGCTACGAACTCGAACCCTACATCACGGACTTTGCGCAGTTCGCGAAATCCCGCGGCCAGAAGGTTTTGGAGATCGGCGTCGGCATGGGCGCTGACTATCTGGAATGGTTGAAAGCCGGAGCACACGCCACTGGAATCGATATGTCGGCGGTGTCAATCGAGCGCGCCCGCCGCAGATGTGAATCATCAGGATTCGTTCCCGACCTGCAGGTCGCGGACGCCGAGCACTTGCCCTTCGCAGATGAATCGTTTGACGTGGTTTATTCCTACGGCGCCATGCATCACAGCCCGGACACGGAGCGATGCCTCCGAGAGGCGTGGCGCGTGTTGAAGCGGGGAGGCGACGCCCGCATCATGGTCTATCACCATCCCTCGCTCACTGGTCTGATGTTATGGCTCCGTTACGGAGCGCTGCACGGAAAGTCGATTCGGCAAACTGTTTACGAACATCTGGAAAGTCCAGGCACCAAGACCTACACCAAAGCAGAGGTTTCGTCGCTGATGAACGGTTTCGAAAGGGTCGAAATAAGGCAGGTTTTCAGTCCAGGCGACCTGTTGCTGCATCGACCGTCAACCCGTTATCAATCATTGGTGTACCGGTTGGCGTGGAGATTGTATCCGCGATTTTTGGCGAAGAAATTCGGCAGCACCTGGGGACTGTTCCTGCTGATCTCTGGACAAAAGCCGCTCCGTTGAACGGCTAATCCTTCTACGCCGTGATCGAATTCAGTTCACACCAGCGCTGAAGGACATAAAGCGACCAGACGCGGGACCATGAAGTCTTCCCACTCAGGAAATCGCTCCAGACCTGCCGAGTCGATTCGTGATTGAGTAACGATCCGAGCGGGCCCTGGCTCATATTTTGCAGGGCCGCCTCCATTTCAGGACGCAGGTTCTC
Source organism: Terriglobia bacterium (assembly GCA_963795245.1). GTDB lineage: Bacteria > Acidobacteriota > Terriglobia > Terriglobales > Acidobacteriaceae > JAIQFF01. The sequence continues at coordinate 2,076,856 of CAWCHA010000005.1, forward strand.
GCGTAGCCATCTTTCGAACGGAAGCGTAAAGCCCTGCTTCTTGCGATGAACGATGTCCTCCGGCAAGGCTTTCTTAAGAGCGTTCACCAGCAAAGGCTTCGGCATATTGTTATCCATTTTCCAGACGCCCGGCAGCGCCATCAGCTTGTCGGCCAGCACATGATCGATGAGCGGCACTCTCAGCTCAAGTCCGTGAGCCATGCTCATGACGTCGGAATCGCGCAGAAGCGTGTTCATCATGTAGCAGCGCGCTTCCAGATACGAGACTCGATTGATTGCATCAAGCTCCCGCGCATGGCTCAGGTTTTCGCGGCAAGGAGCGTTCGCTCGCGCCAGTGCTGCTTCATCCACCGACGCCAGCAGAGTATTCCGTTGTTCCGGTGTGAAGAGAGCGCGTGCGAGAAAATAGGGGTGAATTTCACTTCCGCGTGCACCACCGAGCGCGGCGAGCTTCCGGTTCTTGTCTGTGTCGGAGGCGACAGAAGCAAACATGCGAGCCATGGGCTCGCGCAGGAATCCAGGCCAGCGTTTCCAGAATTGAACGAAACGTTCCATCCGCGGGACGTCGCGAAAAGTGGAATAGCCGGCGAACAGTTCGTCGCCGCCCAGACCCGAGAGCGCGACCTTGATCCCGGCAGCCCGGGTCTGTCGCGAAATCAGATAAGTATTCATGCCGTCGATCGTGGGCTGGTCCATGGCTTTTAACGCATGCGGGATGGCATCGAGCACATCGCCCTGCGCAACCATGATTTCCTGATGTTCGGTGGCAAAAACCCGTGCCACTTCGCGCGAGAATTCCACTTCGCTGTATTCCGCCTCGCGAAAAACAATGGAGAAGGTGTTGACCCGGATTCCCGCCCGGCTCAGAATTCCCGCCAGACTGCTGGAGTCGATGCCTCCAGAAAGAAAAAGGCCCACCGGAACGTCGCTGACCATGTGCATGCGCACAGCCTGATCGAGAGTTTCGTAGACTTCATTTTCCAGGTCTTTGCGCGCAGTCACGTTGCCCGTCAGATAGCTTGCAGCGGTAGTGGCCCGGCCGTGCGGCGCGAGGTCCCAGTACATGGCGTCGGTCAATCGACCCTTTTCCCATATCGCATAGTGCCCGGCCTCAAGCGCCGTGACGCCCTGGATCATGGTGCCAGGATCGCAAACCGATCCAAAATTCAGGAAGTTCATCAGGCCGGCTGGATCCAGTTTCCGCGGCACCATCCCGGTGCGAAGTAGCGTTCGAACCTCAGAGGCAAAGAGAAAATAGTTCCCCGTCGAACAATAGTAGAGAGGCTTGATGCCCATTGGGTCGCGACCCAGCAGCAGGCGAGACTTCTTTGTATCCCAGATGGCAAAAGCAAACATCCCTCGCATTTCGCCAATGCACTTCTCGCCCCAGCGTCCGTAAGCTTTGAGCAAAACTTCGGTATCGGACTGACTCTCGAAGCGGACGCCTTCGCCCTGAAGTCGTGAACGAATTTCACGGAAGTTATAAATTTCGCCGTTGTAGACAATCCAGTTTCCGGTTTCCGGATCCTGCAAGGGTTGATGGCCCTGCGGCGAGAGATCGAGAATCGACAGGCGGCGGCTGCCCAGCCCGATTTCGAGACGCGGCGAAGTGTTGGCCTTCAGAACGACGGTGCCACGATCGTCAGGCCCGCGGTGCGCCAGCGAATCGGTGGCTTCTTCCAGAAGACTCGTGGGAACCGGGCCGTTGCTCGCAAGAATGCCGAAGATTCCGCACATGGATGCAGACTATATTAGCGCGACGATCCAGGCCGTAACGAAATCCCTGGGAAATACGGGCTGCGATCGATGGCTTCGATAAAACAGGCGCCGACGATCAGGTATCCCCAGGCAAAGTAGCGATCCTCAGCGGTCGGGAAAAGTAGAAAGCGGGCAATCGCCGCCAGGGCAATCGGAATTAATAGCTGGCGCGATGGAAGCGACTTGGGCAACCAGCGCCATGCTGCCACGCCAAGCAAGATCCACAGAGCCAGAGCCTGCCCGCCGATTCCCTCAACGCCGCGGCCAAGTACCATGAAGTAATCGTGGAAGCTTACGTGCGCGGCAACCTCGGCAGGAGATCTTCCTCCGATAAAACTGTAACGAAGCAGCACGCTCCAGCCGTAGTTGCCGGAAAAATGGTTGATGACCAGAACGCTGGCCAAACCCACAAGAGAGAGCAACGCGGCATGTGGAAGCGACAATCTGCCGGTGCCTGCGAGCCAGGCCAGAATTAAAATCACGAACAGGATGTTGTCGGTTCGTCCCCAGATGCTCAGCAGTAAGAGCAGCACACCAGCAAAGATGCGTCCTCGAACCAGCGCCCAGGTTGAGGACAGCAACAACAATGAGGACATCGCGTCCGGCGTACCAATCCTGCCGAGCCCGATGATTGCCGGGGACGCCATCAGGAGTGCGCAGTAAAACGGCCGATGAGTCCAGCCCAACAGGACCATCCCAATTCCAAACAAAGATAAAACCGAGACCAGATTGATGGCCTGCGGTATAGAAACACCGCGCCCCGCCACGACTTCGATCATTTCCAGGTACAGAGGACGGATCGCATACAACGGCTCGAGTTGGCCCAGATGCTCAGGGCTATCCAGAACGGAACTGGCTTCCACTCGTGGATTTTCGTGCTTTACGATGGGATAAATCTTTTGGACATCCTGAGATCGTCCGCGCACCAAGGCTTCATAGATGTAGCGGTCAAAGTCGCCAGGCACGGGACGAACAAAGCAGATCCAGCAAAGTGCCGTGACAAAGATAACGTACAAGAAAAGTGTCAGTGTGCGCCGTATGGTCAAGGTTGCACCGCTGCCTGTACAGGTCTGGGCGGTGAATAGGGTTTGAATTGGAGAGGCTGCCGGTCCGGCTCCAGCAGCAGCACAGTTCTGCCGCGAAAATACTCGAACAACGGATTCATGTCGACCCCAGAAATCTCACGCGCCCAGACAACTTTGGCATGATCGACGTCGGCGGCGTTATAAACCCAGTCAATAAACGGAGGATGATCGGGAGCATAACGCACGATCACGAGTTGGTGGTCGGGCATCGCATCCAGTTGCTTGACCAGCTTCGCATACGCAGGCCCTGCCGGCTCAATCAGCGATGGCGGCCGCACAATGTAAAGCGCAATCCGGGCAAGTACAAGGATTACGACCATACGAGTGAGAAAAATCCCTATCGGCCGTCCCTTGATCTGCCATCGGCGCAGATGCCGCATCGCCTGTAGCAGAACCACGAACAAGGTTGCCGCCATCGGCGCCTCATGGTGCGCAAGGGAGACTACGGCGACCAGCAGTGATCCGGACAGACTGCAGGCGAGAATAATCAGCGGAAAGCGAACCCTTCGATCTCGTATGGTCCAGGGCAGTGCCACCAGAAAAGGGACGCAGAGCACCGCTCCCAGAAAAAACTGCCCGAAGTTGACGAATACCTGTTTCGCTCCCCACTTATGCGGACCGCGAAGCCAGCCGTTGAAATACAAGTCGAATTGCGGATTCGCATAATGCAGCGGCGGATTCAGCTTCTCCCAGCGCAACACTTTATAGTTGATATATTGGCTGTCATAAAATGCATGCGGCAAAGACAACGCATTTCCCGTAACCCGCCAGTTGTAGTAAGCAACAAATGCCAGGGTTATTCCTACGGCGCACATCAAAGGCAATAACACCCGTGGAAACTTGACCTTCCAGGCCGGGCTGCTACGCAAGAAAAGCCATGCGATCAATCCAACGCCTACCGGAAGGCAGAAAAGAAATCCCTCATACGGCCGGCTGTTCGCCATGATAAAAGCACCAAGCCCCATCAGCAGGGCATCGCGTACGCGTTGATGCTTGAAGATGCGAGGCAATGATCCCAAAACCAGCGCTGCCCCTGTAGCGGCGACGGCTCCGCCCCAGTAACTTTCCAGCCAGTAACTGAAAATCACGATCCGGAAGATGAAGAGCACCACGCCCAGCAAGACCCACTTTTGCGGAAACCATCCTTGCAGCATCCAGGTCAACGCTGCCGTCATGAGTGCCATGCTCAGGAGCACGCCGATCCAGGGATGGCCAAGAATTTCTCCCACTGCCAGCATCGCTCCCTGCCCTGGCGGGAAAATGGATGCGTACGTCGGGTGTTGCAATACGTGAAAGGTATCGAGAAATAACCACATGGGATGCGGTGGGTTGGCGAGCCTCGCGTGCGCGAAGGTATCTCCCGCGAGCAGATAACTGAATTCGTCGTGACAGACGGGCGCGGGCAGAGGCAGAACAGGAAACAGCGCCAGGCGCAAAGCGATCACTCCGAATGTCGCGCCCAGCAGCACCGCCCGCTTCCGCACGGAAATTCGCGCACCCAGTCTTTCGACGACGCCGAACCACCGATCTCCCAGTCGCGGCGCAAACCAGGCCACGATCAGAAGCAAGGGCAAAGCCAGCCAGACTAACTGGGACAAACATTCCCCCTAACCACGAATGTCAAATCTCGATCAGCCGGCAACCGTGGAGCGTAAGTGCAGTTTTCCGGAAGTTCCCGCCTATGTTAGCAAATGAATCACGGCGCAGAGCGGCTGCACTGGAAGGCCGTAGAATGCGAATTTTTCGAATGCGAGTCCCAACAAATCCATGATCGAAGCCGCGCGCTCGTACTTTCAGATTCCAGTATCCGTCATAACCGGCTGTAAATGCCGAACTCGCCGTTGATTCCGAAATGCATTTGTTAGCTTTTTAGAGATGACCATTCGAGTGCGCCTTGCTCTTGCTCCGGTCTCCGCCAACCCTGTAGAATCGCTCTACTTTTAACTTCCAGCCTCGTCCAGGACGCGGTGTTTAGCGTCGTTATCGCCGGGACTTTGAACCAGTCCGCAACGGATCGGAACCATGATTCATAGCATCAACGCGCGGCCCAGCGGACTCTCTGTGGTGGTGCCGGTTTATCGCAGCGAAGAAATTCTTCCCGAACTCGTCGAACGACTTCAGTCCGCTCTCAGTCGAATTACGACCGCGTACGAACTGATATTGGTCAATGACAGCAGCCCGGACCGGAGCTGGGACGTGATCTGCGGGCTGGCGGAGGGGCGTCCGTGGATCCATCCCATCAATTTGATGCGCAACTATGGCCAGCACAATGCCCTTCTGTGCGGCATTCGAGCCACGCAGTATGACGTGATTGTCACCATGGATGACGATCTGCAGCATCCGCCCGAGGAGATTCCCAAACTTCTAGCGGTTCTCGCGGAAGGTTTCGATGTGGTCTACGGCACGCCGCAGAGCGAGGAACACGGCATACTCCGCGATCTGGCTTCGATCGTGACCAAGATGGCGCTCCAGAATGTTATGGGCGCCTCCATCGCACGCCAGGTGTCTGCTTTCCGCGCTTTCCGCGCCGAGGTGGCAGGGGCCTTCAGCCACTACGAAGGATCTTTTGTCTCCATCGACGTGCTGCTGACCTGGGGCACGAATCGTTTCGCCGCCACTCCGGTAGTTCACCAGCCTCGCAAACTGGGGACGTCTGGTTACTCGTTCCGCAAATTGATTACCCATGCGATGAACATGATGACCGGCTTCACGACTCTGCCACTCCAGATCGCCAGCTTCGTTGGCTTCGCGTTCACCTTCTTCGGCTTTTGCGTGTTGAGTTACGTTCTTCTCCGGTTCTTCACTCACGGGGATCCTGTTCCCGGCTTCCCATTTCTGGCGTCGATCGTTGCTCTGTTCTCCGGCGCTCAGTTGTTTGCCCTGGGTATCATTGGAGAGTATTTGGCTCGGATGCATTTCCGAAGCCTGCAAAAGCCGCCTTACGTTGTGCGATCTGATATCGCCGGTTCAAAAGACGAAAGGCGTCGAATGAGCGCGGTAAAGTGATCGTCTGGAGTTTTCTTGCTGTCTTCGAGATCGTTAGTCTTGGTCGGCTTTCTGACCTGGCTTTCTGACCCTGGCTTTCTGACCTATGACCTCTCTGATTCCGTTTAACCGGCCGTGTCTCGCGGGCAACGAATATCGCTACATTGCCCAGGCCATTGCCAACGGCCATGCTTCGGGAGACGGGCCCTTCACGCGAAAATGCCACGAATTGCTGGAGCAGGAGCTTGGAGTCTCCAGGGTGCTGCTTACGACCTCTTGTACTCACGCTCTCGAAATGGCCGCGCTGCTGCTCGATTGTCAGAGCGGAGACGAAATTATCGTTCCCTCCTTCACGTTTGTGTCGACCGCCAACGCCTTTGCTCTTCGTGGGGCCCGCATCGTATTCGCCGATGTCCGTCCCGATACGTTGAACCTCGACGAAACTCGCCTCGAATCTCTGGTCACTCCTCGAACCAAAGCGATCGTGCCGGTTCATTACGCCGGTGTTGCTTGCGAAATGGACACAATCTGCGAGATTGCGCAGCGCCACGGCGTTCGTGTGATCGAAGACAACGCGCACGGACTGTTTGCCCGGTACAAGGGCCGGCTCACCGGTACATTTGGATGCCTGGGAACCCAGAGTTTCCACGAAACCAAAAACATCACTTGCGGAGAGGGTGGCGCACTCGTCATCAACGACTCTGAACTGACCGAGCGTGCGCTCATCATTCGCGAAAAAGGAACGAATCGCAATCAGTTCTTTCGCGGACAGGTAGACAAATACACATGGGTCGACGTGGGATCCAGCTACCTGCCGTCTGATCTCCTTGCGGCATTCCTTCTGGCCCAAATCGAAGGCAGAAACGACATTCAACAGAAACGCCGCCGGGTCTGGGAATATTATTCCCGGCATTTGCAGTCCTGGGCTCAGGAAAATAGCGTAAGCCTGCCCTTTGTTCCGCCCCATTGCGAGCAGGCGTATCACATGTTCTACATGGTCGCGCCGTCGTCGGAATATCGGGATGCGCTGATCTCGCACCTGAAAGCCCAGGGAATCCTCAGCGTCTTTCACTACGTGCCACTGCACCTCTCGGATATGGGGTGCAAGTTTCAGGCGCGCAAGGGCGACTGCCCGGTCACTGAAGACTTCAGTGCCAGACTACTTCGCCTGCCTTTCTATAACGACCTTACTGCGCAAGAGCAGGCACGCATCGTGTCCGCGGTCACACGCTTCAAGATGCAGGGCCGGGAAGGCACTGCCGCATGACCGGTCAGCAGATGGCGGCGCAAGCAAACACGAGCGGCCGCTCCACGGCATCCGACATTTGCAGCTATCTGGACTGGGACTCTGCCTTCTTCGACAAGCGAATCGCCCGAGCGAACTGCGCCCGTCTGGACCAGTCTAAAGTTTCCGCATTGCTGGACTGGTGCGGACATCATCGCATCGACTGCCTATACCTTCTGGCCGATAGCGATGACGCGGAGACTGCGCGCATCGCTCGCCAAAATGATTTTCGTGAAGTGGATGTGCGTCTAACTTTGGAATGCCCAATCAGTCATAACGGACCGACCAGGCTGACGCAGGATTCTCGGGTTCGTTTGGCGCGCGAATCCGACCTCACGGTATTACGCCAGCTTGCGTCCCACCTTCACCGTGACTCGCGCTTTTATTTTGACCAGCACTTCGATCGCGACAAGTGTGGTTTGCTTTACGCCGCCTGGATTGAGAAAAGTTTCAGCGATCCAACCCAAACCGTCTTTGTTGCTGAGTTGGATGGCCAAACCCTGGGCTACATCACTTGCAAAACACGTGACCATGAGACGCAGATTGGACTGCTCGGAGTCGCTGCACCGTACGCGGGCCAGGGTCTCGGCAAAGCGCTGGTGCAACAATTCATCCTCTGGTCCGCGCTACAGGGATCTCGTCGTGGAACGGTCGTCACCCAGGAACGTAACGTCGCTGCTCAGGGCCTCTATCGACATTGCGGATTTATTCCGGCATCCTTTCAGCGTTGGTATCACCGCTGGTATACAAACGACTAGCATTACAACCAACCGACGGAACCTTCGATGCCTGCAGCCGTAGAAATCATTTCACGGGGTGGATACGACCCATCGTTCTTCCAGCAACTGGCTCAAGTCGAAGATCGGCATTTTTGGTTTCGCGCGCGGAATCGCCTGATTTCTTCCCTGACCCGGAAGCTCACCTCCGGGCTCGAGCCGGGATATCGGGTTCTCGAAGTCGGATGCGGCACGGGAAATGTCCTTCGTGCGCTCCGCCAGACTTGTCCCGATGGAAGAGTGGTTGGCCTGGAACTCTGGTTTGACGGCTTGCGCTTCGCGCAGCAGCGCTCCAACGGTCCGCTGGTGCAGGGCGACGTCCGCCATTGTCCATTTGGAAAACCCTTCGACCTCATCGGCATGTTTGACGTCCTGGAACACATTCCGCAGGAGCGGGACACTTTGATCGCATTGCGGGAAGCTCTTGCGCCGGGAGGAAGGCTCATGTTGACTGTCCCAGCGCATCAATATCTTTGGAGTTATTTCGATGAAGCCGCTCATCACTGCCGCCGCTATTCCTCACAAGAGATTCGTGCGCGCCTGAATGAAGCTGGTTTCGAGGTGGAATTCCTGAGTCAGTTCATGACCTGCATTTTTCCCATCGTCTGTCTGGTTCGGAAGATCGGCAGAGGTCGAACGGGACCGGAAGCAGAAGATGCGCGAACTCTGGCTTCGAAAGAGTTTCGTGTGCTGCCATTGATCAATGGATTGCTTACAGGGCTCTTGAACCTTGAAGCCGCGTGGCTGAGCCGGGGGCATCATCTTCCCATCGGAACATCGTTGATCGTGGTGGCTAGACGGGCCCGACACTAATAATCGAACACCGGTAAGTTTGAAAAGTTACGAAGTTCATGTCCGCCATCCGAAGACTTGCGAAATCCTGCGTTGTGTTCGTGCTGGGGAATAAGTCCAGACCCCGGACAATCCTTCACGGACTGGCCTCGGGCTATCGGATTTGCGTCTCCCCCGCCGAGCATCTCGCATACCTGATGGGGACCGCCGAGTCGCATTTGCAAAAAGCAATCAGAGAGTACGTTGTCGCTGGGGACACGGTGTACGACATCGGTGCAAACTTGGGGTACGTTGCGCTGTCATTGGCCAAGCAGGTTGGACCCTCCGGCCACGTAATCGCATTTGAGCCCGTCCCGCGAAATGTCCACTTGCTTCGGCAGAACATTGATCTGAACGGGCTCCGCAACATCACTGTGCTCGAAATCGCGGCTTCCGACAAAAATGGAGATGCAGTCATTCGATTCGCTGAAAATCTGGCGACGGCAAGCATGGTCTGGCATCGCAGCAATCCGGCTGCGACCGAGCTTTCCATAAAAACCGTGGCCATCGACGATCTGGTGGCAGCAGGAAATATGGCACATCCTACATTCGTGAAAATCGATGTTGAAGGCGCGGAAGGATCTGTATTGCTCGGCATGCGCCACACTCTGAAGGCTTCCGATCCAGTACTTTTCGTCGAGTGTTCGGATGCAAGCCGCGAGACTGCCTGGAACCTGCTTCAGGAATTGGGTTACCGGTGTCAATCGGCGATCACACGCCAGTGGGTAGATACCTTCGCGGAATATCGCCACTCCGACTTCCTCTGGTTACCGCAGCGCCTCGCCGGTGGCCCCGGTTAGCGTGGAGTCTGCAACATCAGCTAAGCCGGAGGCGTCCTTTTCGAAGCGAGCAAATCCTCCGCCACCGCGAGCAATTCGTCGACATGTTTCTTCCAGGAGAAATCCAGCGACCGGGCCAGTCCCCGTTCCGAAAGTTGTTTTGTCACTTCTCCGTTGGTTGCGACCTGGTAAACCTGCTCCGCCAGTTCTATTGGAGAAAAACGCTGAAAGTAAATCGCGCCTTCCTGGCAAATCTCGCGGTGCACCGCCAGATCGGAAGCCACAACCGGCAATCCACTGGACATGGCCTCGACCAGCGGGTGGGCAAACGATTCCGCATAAGCCGGTGTAACGTAAACATCGCATTCTCGATAGACGCAGTGCAAAAGCGAATAAGGAATTGCGTCCAGTTCCACCACGATGTCTTCTACTCCCAGTTGCTTGACCAGATCGGAAGCTGCCTGGGCGCGGTAACCGCCAGGATCATTTTCAGAATGCAGCCGGCAAGTCAGAAACAGCTTGAGCTTTCGAGGGCCCAGTCGCTGCCGCAACAGAGGCAGCGCTCGCAACAGAGTCTCGAAATTCCGGTAGTAGTTGTAATGGCTGACGTAAAGCAGATGTAATTCGTCTTTCTCCCCGTCACGATCGAGTTTTTGCCGGACCCCATCCGGCAACGGCTTCGGGTCGCGGAAAAATGCCTCGCGATCAAAGCCATGGTGGATCGCTGTCACGCCGTGACCAGTCCAGCGTCGCAACTCCTGCGCGAAAGCCTCGCTGGGCGCGACTGTACGGTCCGCCCACGCAATCGAGCGCCGTGCAGCGCTACCCTTGATTCGCGTCTCCAGCCAGAAACCGTACTCCCGCCGCTGGCGCAGGTCGCGGAAGAAATCCGCAGAGGTGTACAGCGAGTTCCGCGAAAGCAGAATCTGCGGCACAGGAGACTTGCGCAGGGCGAAGTTACCCGCGGAAATCAGCACATCGGCGCCGCTCTCCACAATCACCCCGGGCAAGGAGGATTGCTCCCGCCAGAAACGCATCACACTTCCGGCAGGAAAATCGATTTCAGCGAGAGTGACCCGGGGCAGATCGCGGAATTCCGTACGCAGTTGTGAATTCACTGCGGCGGTCACCTGGACATCTCCGCGGACGGACAACTCGGGAAGAACGTTGCGCAAATAGGTAAGTCCGCCGCCGGCGCTGGCTGCCAGGCCATTCAGAAACAGGTGCATCATCGCTCAGGCGCGGCAGCGTGGACGTCCCGCCCAAAGGATCCGAAGCCCGGGTTTCGTATCAGGCGATACGCAGCAGCAGGCGCTTCGGAAGGAAGCAGATCCATGAAAGCAAACGCCAGCACCCAGAAGAACACGCTAAGGTAGTAACCGACCGCGAAAAGCCAATCCTCAAATCCGGCATGGATCAATCCCGCCGCCAGCACCATCGCAACCGGCACCGAAAAGTGCCGAACGTTCGCGGTGCGGCGCAGCCAGGCAAAGACACCGCCCACCTTCAACGCCAGGGCCAGCACGAGTGCAAGAAACGGCACGACCCCCAGCAGGCCCACCCCTTCCATGATCGCCAGGTAGCTGTTCCCGTGCTCGCGGGTCGCGGCCGAGACTGTCGCATACTGGCCAACCTCCATATCCGATTCCTCGTTGCCCACGCTGGTCCCGAATCCGCTTCCGAACCAGGGATGGTCCTGAATGATAGTGATGGTGTCATCCCAGGCGCTGCGCCGTGAGCCGAGAACGCCGACATCGTCGTGTCCCTTATAGATCATGGTCGACAAAAGAGATGAATGCTCCTTTCGGCCGGGCATATCCTCTGCCCACTCGGTCGGCGTCGCCGCGACGACGAGAACGGCCACACACACGAACGCTATCATCCCCTGGAACATTAACCTGTAACGCCGCAAGATCATGCATGTCAGGCTACACACGATGACAGCGGCCAGTATTCCAGCTCGCGCCTGGCTGTAGAACAGCAGGCCGACACTGAGCGTCAAGGCGAAAACCATGCGCCGGAACTGGGTCTTCCCTTCCACCGTCAACACTCCCCAGAAAAGCAGAGGCACAGCGACCACGCCCATAATGGCGCCCATGGAATTTGGATTGCCAAATACCGGAATCCGCAAAACGAAATAGATCACGGCCGAGCAGTAGACTACAACCTCTACCAGCAACAATAATTTCGGAAAGAATTCCTCTTCGCGCCCCGCCAACGCCAACCGCGCGCCCGTGGCCGCATACAAAAAGAGCAGCAGCAAGCTCAGTGCTTTCATGAAGGACATCATCGGAAGCCCTGAAACTCCCGCCGAAACCAGCGCGGCCAATACAGCAAATGTGGCGATCAGATGGAAGGCGGCGAACTGCGGTCGCGCGCTCCGCATGTAAAGCGCGAAGCCCGCAATTGCTCCTACAGCCAGGACAGGCCAACGTCCGAAGGTCCATACTCCGCTCAACGGAAGAGACATACCGGCCCAAAGAAAAACAATTACCAGAAGAGGAAAGAATCTTTTCTCGTATTTCCAGACCGCCGCCAAAAGAAGCTGCAGGAACATCAGGCCGCCCAGATAGTAGGCGCTGCTGAGATATCCCGGCCGGTAAAACGCAATATAGGCGGCCACCAGGCCAACCGCAGCGACCAGGCCGGGAACGACGAATCTGGAATAGCGCTCATTCATGGCCTGGTCCTAAGCAACAGCGTTCCACACGATCAGGTACTTTCTCGATAACTTCCCCAGCGATAACGCCGCTTCCGCAATTCCGGCGGCACAGTCTTCTGGAGAATATCTCAGGATACGCTCCTTGCTGTGATTTCCCATCTGGGTTCGCGCCGCGGAATCCTGCGCCAGATCTTCCATCGTGGACGCCAATTGCGAGACGTCACCGGAGCGCACCACTCTTCCGTTCCAGCCGTCCTGCACCAGGTCGGCGGTGCATCCCGCAGCTTCACTCGAAATTACCGGCAGGCCGCAGGCCATGGCTTCATTTACTACCAGTCCCCAGGGATCGCTCTGCGAAGGAAAGACAAAAGCTTCGGCCAGCGCGTAGTAAATGCCGAGCTGATCGCGCTGAACGAATCCGGCAAACTGTACTTCTCCAGGGCTGATCTGACTGGCTCGACGACTCAGTTCCGCGCGAGCCGAGCCGTCTCCCACCAGCACCAGGCCAACTGCGGCGCGCACATCCGAAGTCAGTTTGCCATAGGCTTCAAGCAAGTCAACCACTCCTTTTTCCCGCACCAGACGACCCACAAAAAGGAAAAAACGCAAGGGCAATTTCAACGCATGCCGATGCTTCGCTCCGTCCTCCCGCACGACTGCCGCCTGTCCGGCAAAGAGTTCCGAGTCCACGGCGTTCGGCGCGACGAAAATGATTTCCTCACGAATCCCGTAGTTCATAACGTAGTGCAACGACGATTTCCCCGGGACAACGAAAGCACGACAGGCCCTCATGAACCTATTTTTCAGAAACTCCACCGTCGCCTTGCGGCTACGAACATCCTGCTCCGTGCTTTCGATCCAGGCCATGAAGGGAATCTGATTCTTGCCCGCCCAGCGCAGCGCCTGCCATGCCGCTGGATAGTTGTAGCCTCCGCAAAGAATCGCGTCTGGATTCGCCCCGCGCAACGCTTCTTTCATCCCCCGGTTGAGCAGAAGCTTGTGTCCCGCGATGCGTTGCCGCCAGGACGGCAGCACCTGATACGAAAATCGGATTTCATCCTTGTATACCCGCCACTCGCGCAATCCAGGATCGCTCTCCGCCAGAAATACCACGTGCAGATCGATCTCCGGAATCCGCGCCAGCGCGTTGAAGACAGGGATTCGGTAGGGCGCGATAATCTCGCTCAGTATGACCAGCCGCCGGCTCATGCCAGGCACTTCCGATAGAGCTGCACCAATCGCTCCGCTTGCTGTTCCAGAGTGAATTCTTGAAGGATCGTTCGACGTGCTGACTCTCCGATCTTTCGCCGGAGTTCGGTCTGCTGCAAAAGTATGACAAGGGTATCGGTAAATCCCTCCAGGTCATCGGCCGCGATCAAGCATCCGTTGACGGCTGGCCGAATCACTTCTTCGATGCCCTGCCCCTGGCATGCAATCACCGGCCTGCCGGACGACATGGCTTCGAGATAAACGCATCCCAGGCCTTCGTAACGGCTGGGCAAAGCGAACACAGTCGCCCGCCGCATGGCCTCCGCAACCTGGCGGCGACTTTGGCGACCGCGAAAATTTACATTCGCTGTGATCCTTAATTCTTGCGCCAATTGCTGCAACCGGGCGCGCTCCGGCCCGTCACCAATAATTTCGAGCGACAGCGTGGAAAAAAGTGCAGGAAGGCGGCCCTGGATCGCCGCAAATGCTCGCAACAACAGATCGTGACCCTTGATCGGAATTAAGTTCCCCACACTCAGCACTACCTGCGCGCCGGCTTCGCGCTCCGGCGGAGAAAACACCTGCGGATCGACGCCATTGTAGAGAACGGTTGTGTTCACCGGTCCCGCGGTTGCCGCGATCACCTGTTCGCGAACCTTTTCGCTGACACAAATCACCCGGCACGCCGAGCGGTAAACGGATTGCGATACTCCGGCACACCATCGTCCCGCGCGCCCTTCAACCTGCCGGATAGAAGAAGCGTCCAGGCCATGCACCGTGACCACAAATGGAATTTTCAATTCCCGGCTAAGCAGGGAGGCGGCATGGCCGCAAGGCAGAGCGGAATGCGCGTGAATCAAATCCACGGGATGCGCGACATGCATACGCCGAATCTCGGGAAGCAGTCGAGCAAAAAGGAAAGCGCCTGCGCTTGATAGGCCCCAGCCGCCGGGAATCGAAAAAAAACTCACCCATTGACCCGCAACCGTGGAGTCGCCGGCCGAGCCTCGTCGATAGAAGGGACGCACGGCTCGAACCGTGTTGCTCACACCCAACTGCGCCAGCCACGGCAAGGGCTCGGCAACAAAGCAGCCCTGAGCATCGTCCCCCTGCACGGGATAAAACGGCGTCAAAGTCAGCACATGAAGCGGTTTTTGAGACGATACCCCTGGGCCACTGACGCGATCAGCAGTCATGCCGCGCGGGCCGTCTTCCGCGACATCAGGTTGATGAAGATTTCCTCCCAAAGCCGGGTGATGGGATCCCAGTCGAAGCGTAGGCTGTGTTCTCGACCCGCCTCGCCCAACTTTCGACAGTGCTCCGGATGGGTCAGCAGTTCCTCGAGCCGCACAAATAGCTCGTCATCCGAACCGACGAGGCAGCCGGTTTCCCCGTCCACAATGGTTTCGGGCTGATAATTATTTCTGGCAATCACCGGCAACCCGGACGCCGCCGCCTCCAGCAAGACTTTCGGAGATCCTTCCCACTGCGATGGAAAGAGGAAGACATCGGCCTGCTGATATTGATGTTTTAACGGTTCCGCCGGCAGCAGGCCAACCAGGCGTTACGTTACTCAGTTTCTCCCGTTCAATTCGCGTCTTCAACTCGCCGGCCATGAGACCTTCGCCTGCGATGGTGAAGTCCGCCTCAGGAAAACGAACTGCCGCGTCCAGCAGCAGCTGCGGCTGCTTGAATGGCCGCAAAGATCCGACAAATAAGACCCTGGGACGATGGTTGGCGGGGCGGTTCCAGTCGGGCGTGAAAAACTTCGTATCCACTCCGGTAGGAACAACCTTACTAGGCAGTCCGTACTCGCGCTGCAGACTTTGTTGCACCGCGTGCGAATTACTGAAGAGATAGTCGCAGCGCAGCACCGTCCGCTCCCATAGATTGACCGCCTCGGGCGCAATCGTAGGCTCATTCCGCAAGTCCGATTGTGATTCCACGCTACCGATCGTGATGCGGCCATCCTTCCACCTTCGACGCATCGCCACATATAACCGGCTGGCGGGCGCCGACTTCATATAGAACAGGATGTCGTGCTTCCCGAAAACAAACTCGCGCAAGATTCGGACGGTACGCCGTCGCTCTGGCAACAATATGAAAGTAGTGTTGGGACGCTGCCTGATTGCACGATCAGGCTCGCTTCCACAAAAAACACTTACATGGAACTGCTCGGGGTCTAATCGCCGGATGATTTCGCGGGCGTTTCCCATCTGGGCATTAGTCAGCCCCTCGTCCGCCAGACTGTCCACGAGGATTCGCACTGGAGGCATTCGCTTTGTGGCCGCTATATGGTTAACACCGCGTCCCCGAAGGACAGCGGTAACACTAGACCGACGCCGGAATAACGGGATTCGTCCATTCTAGACGAAGGTCTCGCAACTGCGCTGCCATGCGGCGCTCGTCAGTTCGCGAGCGGAACGAGTCGGAGAGATGCTGCCGCGCCCGTTCCAGCAGACGCTTGCGCGCCGGTTTCTGTTCGTTTAGCGGCAGCGGACGCAACTCGCATGGGTCAGCCTGGAGGTCGAACAACTGCTCTCCGGACGACTTGAAGTCGAGCACCATCTTGTAACGCGCCTCCCGCACCGCCAGCACGCGCTCCTGCAAACGATTCTCCGCCACAAAGGGATTGCTGCATCCGGCGATACATTCGATGATCGCATCGCTATCCCATGCGCCGGCATTTTTCAGCAGGCTGGCGTGGCTGCGTCCCCGAAAGCTGCCGGGAACTGCGATACCCGCCAGATCCAGCAGAGTGGGAGCCAGATGAATGAGGCTGAAAGGAGTAGTCACCGTTCCCGCGTGAGGAAGACAGCGTCCATGCAAGAGAAGAGGAACTCTTACCAACTCTTCCGCAACTCTGGAAGGGGGATGGTAGCGCCCGCCATGGTCGAGAAACTCTTCGCCATGATCCGCAGTGAGAGCCATGATGCAGTCCTGCCAAAGCCCGAACTCTCGAAGCGTCTCGACCAGACGCGCCACCTGCCTATCCATCCAGCGAATCCCCGCGTCGTACAACGCAACGATCTCCTCGCGATGCTGCCGCAGTCGGGATGCTCCAACGTCGCCCCGGTTCCAGTACGAATTTAAATATCGGGCCCGCGAGGCATCGAGCGAACTTCCCATGAGATCGAGCGCTTCCCGTTGCGGATAGTAAGGCGAATGCGGTTCCATCAGGTGCAGCCACAGAAAAAATGGCTGACCGGGAATTCCACTCAGCCAGTCACGGGCACGGTCGACGATCACATCCGCCGCGGGAAAGCGCCGCAATTGGTCAAGCGACAACCCGGGCGACGACCCTACGCGCTGGCAATACCGAAAATAAAGCTCGTCATAGAACGAACCAAGAGGGCCGAGCGCATGGGAAGCCTTTGCCAGACGCCGGTTCCAGCGACTCGCAAAGCGGGAGCTAGTGCCGTCAGACCCTGCCTTGGCAGGCCGGAAATCAGCTTCGTTATTCAGAAAATCTTTATTCAGAAAATCTTTGAACGTACCGAATCCCGCATCGTAGCCAAATCTCGGCGAAAGGTAAGGATTCCCAGCCAGAAACGCCGCCGTGGCATAGCCTGCCTCGCTCAAAGCCGATGCGATGGTATGTTCCCCTGGAGCCAAGCCAACCACGTCTCGCCCCAGGGCCAGTGGGTAGCGCGAAGCCATGATGGCAGGAAACGAAAAATAGGTTGGGGCGCCAGCGACGATGGCGTTAGAAAATACAACGCTTTCTTTTTCACTGGCCAGCGAGTCCAGGAACGGCGTCGTCGGCCGCGGATATCCTAGAAATCCGGCGTGGTCAGCGCGAAAACAATCCACGGTAATCAGCAGCACCGATCGCGGAACCTGCATGCTAGCCCGCTCCCCGCGTCATGTGTTTCAACCTTCCGCCGCCCTGCCTCACCTCGACCGAAACTGGCCCTCGCGGACCTTTGAATTTCCCGCGAGTCACGAGTTCGTACAAATCCAGGTCATGCACATACAACAAATTGGGATGCTTCGCTTCGAGCGCCGACAGAAATTCATCGAGCACGCGCAATGCCGGGCCTCGGAAATCCTTGAGCGATGAATGGAAGTTGATGGAATGTACGGACACGATGGCAGGAATGCCCTGCTCGAAGCAGCGTTCCGCCAGTTGCATATATTTTTCGAGCGGAAGATCGCGCTGAAAGGGTTCTACGTCAATGGTCCGATGCAGATTCAGCATCTCCCATTCGTCCATATGGGGAGGCAAGGCGCCGCCGCTGCCATTCTGCGCCACCCGAATTCCGCACTGCGACCACGCCAGGTGGGTGTCAGCGTTGGCACGATATCCCGGAGCAACGGCCGACGACGGAGCCACAGAAAATACTTTCTCGAATTCCGTCGCCGCGCCGGTGATTAAATTGGCCTGGGTTTCGGCCTCCAGAAAACCGGGCTTCTCCGGATTGCAATACTCGTATCCGATCCACGGCATTCGCCAGTAGATGTAGGGCGTCTCCGCTTTCCAGAGAGTTCGCAGCAAATGGTTTCGCTCGCCGGGGACAGTTAGTTCCCGCTCGACTGCGGGCCGGCAGAAATGCGTCAAGCCGTGAAGAGCCGGATAAAAGACGTCGTCAGAAATTCCCTGACGATAAGCTTCAAAAAGTCCCGGCCGCTGCCAATCACCCGGTAGGCCCTGGCTCAAAGGGAGCAGATGAATGTGTTCGAACCCAGTGTCAGCGATCTTTTTGAAATCAAGGTTGGCCAGCAGAAAATTCATCACCATGCAGGCCGGACGCCCAGTCGAATCACGGTGCCGCTTCAGCAAGTCGCGCAACGCGATCACATCCTCGGCTGTTTCCAGGGAATAATAGTCGTAAGGATTTTCTCCGAGGTGAACATCACTATGGCGGAGCAGTTCATAGCCTTCGCGATCGCGGACACCGACTCGTCCCCAATCGTCACTCTGCAACAAAACCAGGGGACGGGTGAAGCTGAATGTTTTATCGGGCAATGCGGGCTTTCGGCCCAGCAACTTCCGCAATCCCGCTTTCAGCATGGGACAACCCCCGCTCTGGGCCGGTGCACAATCATCATTTCGCAGCCGCCTTCTGTAATTCGCCAATACTGAAGCACCGCTCGCGTGATGAGCGGTCCCACTCCCGGTAGGCGGATCATCTTGCCAATCCAGCGAGCGCGACGGCTGGAAAATGAAAGGTTCGCGCTCTTCTTCAGAAACATTTCCCGATGCACATCAATGACTGCATAATCCGCACCAAGTCCGCGGAATAGGGTTTTGAGCCGCGCGTTGGTGGTGTAGGTCAATTGTTCCAGAAGGACAGGATCGCGTCCGCGAAGCTGCAAATACCAGCGTCCCAGAGATTTGGGGAGAAGGGGAAACCACTTGATCTTGTAGTGCGGTTCGTAAAATCTGAGATAGTTTGGACTCGCAATGTAAATCGCGCCGCCATCCTTTAGAACTCGCAGTGCTTCACTCAACACCGCCCCCTGCTGCGCGACATGTTCCATCACCTGGTTCATGGTTATCAGGTCGAAACTGCGGTCTGCGAAGGGCAGGCGTTCACCCACACCGACTGCGAACACCTGATTTTCCAGACGCCGCCGGGCAATCTGAATCGAGCTGATCCGGCTTCCCTGCCCAATGCGGTCGGGCTCGATTCCGAAGGCGTGAAAGCCTCGCTTGCGGCAAGCCACCACGAAACTGCCGACGCCTGATCCGACATCGAGCACGCACGCTCCGGCGGGCGCGGCCCAGAACTCGGCGATCGCGCGCAAAATATATTCTCCATCGTCGCGGACGATGTCATCGACAATCCGTTCCTGCCATTGCGGGGTCTGGATGCCTTGCCAGTTCTGCTTGCGATACTGTCGCACCAGAGCCCGCAGTTCCGATTCGCTCAATCCATATGTGGGCTGTGGAGGCATCGGACTCACTTTCGGACCAGAGTTCATGTGGCGTGAATTCAGAAATTTTGGAGAGGTTGGCGCGTCACATGTATCCCAGGTCTTTCAATCGCCGCTCGATCAACCGCCGTTCACTCTCGTCCATTTGCGCCGCGTTGTCTCTTAGCAATGCTTGCAGGATGTGGGTCAGAAGTTCTTCTACCCCTCCAAAACGCGCCGCAAAGCGCCGCTCGGCCTCATTGCAAAGTTCAGCCGGCAGTCGCACTTCGCGAAGTTCGCTCGACATCACGCGTTCCCCTCGGCGCCTTGAAACACGCCCCGCACTTTGGACCAGACTGCTCCCGCGATCAGCCGGTCATCAGAGTCGAGTCCAAATGCCATCGCGATACTGACGAAGGCAAGGTACGCTAACACCAAACCCGCCATGACGACCGCCCACTCAGGACGTACAGCCTTCAAAGTTGTCCGCACCAACAGCAATACGCCCAGGTTTCCGAGGAACGGAAGCAGCAGTCTCCAATAGCTGCGGCTATAAGCGAAAAGACCCAACCTGCTCCGGACCTCCCAGAGATACCAGAGATTACTCAATGCGTTGGTCATGGCTGCCGCCACGGCGGCGCCGATGATTCCCCACCTCGGAATGAGAATCGCGCTCAGAGCCACCATCACGCACGCCATCATCGCCTGAATCCGGACCACGCGGCCCTGATTTCCTGACATCATCAATAAATATCCGACCGAGCCGACGCCACAGTTTATCAGTTGACCCAGCGTGCCAATCACCAGGATGGGCCATCCCGCTTCAAAATCTTGACCAAAAATTCGCATCAACGCGGGCGCAAAAATGATGATCCCCGCCGCCAGCGGCAGGGTCAGGCCAAGAATCCATTTAGTCAGGGTCTGGTAGATCCGGCCCAGCAGTTCGATTTGTCCACGGGCATAGAGGTCTGCAATGGTGGGAGAAAAAATCTGGTTCACCGACTGGAGAATGATCGGAACGAACGTCACCAGCGCCGTGGCCACGGCGTAGATTCCAACTGCCCGCGGGTTCAGATAAAAGCCGATTAGAATCTTGTCCGCCTGCGACAACAGGTATTCAAGAAAACTTATGCCGAAAACTACTGCCGAAAATGAAAGCACTTCGCTCTCCATCGGCGCCAGCCTTCCCGAAAGTGCGCGTGCCGCCCGCGGAGTGAGTTTCCAGACCGCGATCGCCAGCAGAACGATTACTACAAACGCGCTCGCCACCTGCGCAAAAATATAGCCCCATAGTCCGAGGCCGGCTCCGACCAGTCCCAGGGTGAAGAGCATGGTCAGTGGACTGCCGATAAAATTGCTGATGACAGTGCGACGGGCGATGTCCTTGTATCCAGCCAGCACCTGACCTAGAAATCCGGTCAGGGCTCCGAAGATCATGATCAGGGCAAACAGCCCCAAATAACGATTGAGCGCCGGGGCGTGATAAAAGCGGACCGCCACCCAGGGTCCCACCAGCAGAAGGCCTCCGCCCAGCAAGAGATTGCAGAGCAGAAGAAGAGAGATGCTGCGGACGAGAAATCCTCGCAGCAAGTCGAACTTGCCCGTGGCGCTGTAAGCAGCCACAAAACGCACCGCGGAATAAGGCAGGCCAAGAGCGTTGAAAATTCCCAGCAGCCCAACGATCGTCATCCCCAGTGCGTAGATGCCGAGGGCTTCCGCTCCCAGCACTCGAGCCAGATAAATTTTGAAGAGATATCCAGCCGCGGCGGTAAAAACCGTGCCCGCAAAAAACACCGCCGAGTGGCGCGAGATATGGCCCATCTGCTGTCGAAAGCCCGGCACCTCCGCCGGCCCGGGCTGAAGATCCAGGACGGTATCGGCAGACGGCGTCTTCTTGAGTGGCGAAGCTCCTGGCATATGAGGAAAATGCCGCTAAGCCTTGATGGCTTCTGAAAGTGACGCGGTTCGCAACAGTAGTTCTCGCAGTTTTCCGGGATCCATGTTTTCCCATACGGCAGGCCGTTCCTGGGCCGTTCTGGCCTTCTCTTTAAGCAGGCGTGGAACATTCCTCAACTCGGCGGCCGACTCCAGAATGTGGCCGACTCCGAATTTTACAAACTGTTCCAGGTACCCCGTAGTCAAATCTCGCAACCAATCACACAAGAAAACCGGTATGCCCAGGGAAGCGCAATGCAGCGCCACCGTGGACTGCACGGTCACGGCGCACCGGGTGTTACTCCACAATTGCGCCGACGACGCCCCCGCAATCACCATGATTTCGGATTCCTGTTGTGGCAAATATTTTCGCAGTATCCGGCGATGCCCCTTCACACTTTCAAAGGGATGAAGCTTGAACACCAATTTGAACCCGCTGCTTTGGGCCAGTGACCATAATTCCGGCAGCAGATCGCGGTATACCTCATCGATGCGCCACCCCGAAGCCTCATACGGTTCGGTAAAAAACACGAGCCAGGCTTCTGGCGTTTGCATTGCCGCCTTCACCGGCCCCCGACCCGTCGTTTGTCCCTGGCCGCCGAGAATTACTTTCTCCGCAGACACCGCGCACCAGCGCAAAAGATAGTCGTATTCCATCTCGCCCTTCGCGATATAAGTGTCCGCGTGTGAGATCTTCACCGCCATCTTTGAATCCAGCGCTCCATGATGGCAGGCCACGGTCGGAATGCCGCGGTGGTTCGCGAGAATGAGAGGAATTCGAGTATAAGGATTGCTGTCATCGGCACATAAACAGGCAACGATATTTTCAGACTCGAAGACCTGGTTCCAGGCGTCCCGCACCGCGATTCCCCAGCGCAACAACCCTGGAATGCTGTCCAGCATCCCGGCCGCATTCGCCAGCGAATACTCTTCCGCGCCCGCCATCAGGTGAGTTTTAAGTAAATCCCATGTTTTCTCGAGCGCGGCACCTTCAACCGCATCAGGTGTAATGAAATAACGGTCCAATGACGTGTTCGCAACATTGGAGGGTAAGTTCTTCAGACGGGCGCTACTGCGGGCATAGACCATCAAAGATTTCTGGTGCGGCAACAATGCTGCATACGAGCCCGCCGTGCGCGACACGTTCATGTATGCCGATGGCAACAGCATGACGGGATCACTCGAGACTCGCCGGTTGCGCGCGAATCTTCGCCGCACCATGTGCTCGCGATCGAACTTGTCCTGAAATACCTGGCTGATCTGCCGAGTGTCCAGGCGGGAGAAAGCGTCCCGATAGTGCTGCGCCCATCGCCTGACCGGACCCGCGCCTTTTTCCACTTCGACGTGGTTCACGGCGAGCATACTCTGCAGTGCCTTGACGAGGCCGCTGGAACGGCTGGCGTGTAGCTCGACCCCGGCATCGAGTTGCTGCGCCAGGAGCCTGATCCGCATCAACTGGCGAAGGTCCGACTCAATCATCAGAGAGAGCACGTCCCACCAGTCGACTCCGAGACTGTCGACCCACTGTCCGAGTCCCAGTTGCAGCAACTTTCGAATGTGCCGCGCATCCTCAAGACCACTGCTGAAATCATACAAACTGACGACACGGCCGCCTGTTTCCAGGCTCCATCTCTCATAAGTGGCAACCGGCGAGCGGCCGAGATCGACGACGAGGTCCCATGCCCTGTCCGGCTGTGTCGCCGAAAGCTGGTCTTCGGGATGGAGCAACAGAACTTTCATGCTTTCGCGTTTTCCGCCGGGGAACGCCCCGTTAATCTTCGCACCCAATGTTCCAAACGGGATGATGATTTGACCGCAGAGGCAGCGTGATAGCGCAGCTTTTCCCGAACATGTACCGCTGCAGAATTGGTAATTGTGGCGTGCAACGTCTGGCGATATCCGGTGGCGAAGCGGCCCTTGTAGCTTTCTTCACCCAGCCCCAGATCCAGAACGTGTATTTCCGGATTGTCGCAGGCCTGCTCTATCATTTTGGTCAGAAGGCAAAAGCCTGGAGAAAACTCGCGCCAGCCCGCATCAAAAGTCGGCTGGTAATAGAACCAGCTGTCGCCAAACTCAAAGCCATAATTCCACGCGACGCACTGCTCGTCGACCAGCAGACGCGTCAGAGTCAGCCAGCCTGATCCTGAAAGTAATTCCGCGAGCGCGGTGAGAAATGCCTGCCGTTCCGAGCTCGCCAAGTTGCTGTTCTTCCTCCCTCCGGCCTCAAAGCGATCCACATGAGCTTGAATGAAGCGCGGCAATTCCATCTGGATTTCAGTCCAGGACGTCAGATGATCCATCGCGACCCGGCCTTTTCTCTCCAGACCCTTGATGTAGTACCGGAATGCCTTCCGTTTTACTACCGTCTGCTTCAGCTTTTGCCGCTCTTCATAAGTTCCAAACACGACCCGCGCACACTGATACGCCGGCCGGGAGAAAACGCGGTACGCGTTCTGGCCAGCCGCATCCCTCAGGATTCGTGACGTCAACGAATCGACTGGCAGGTTCGCCAGCCGCAGCATGGGCAAATGCAGCTTCGCCAATTCGCCCAAAACCGTCGCGACAAACTCGGACCTGCGCTCGGGACGGCAAATGAAATCGCAATAGTCACCCGTATTTCCAGCCAAAAAGCTGGTTTGCTTCTCAGCCGCGTCGGTAGCGAAAGCCGCCACTCCGATCAGGTCCTCTCCGTCGTATGCCAACACCAGCAAACTCTTCATAGACGACCGGTAAGCTCGATTCACAGCCAGCGCCCACTCGCAGGTGTAGAAAACTTCCGGATGCTCCATCTGAAGGACCAACCGATTCCACTGATCGCGGAGCTGTGGGTCGTCCGGAATCTCCCGATGTATGCTTATGCGCAAGACTCACCTGCCGCATTTGCGGCCTTCGAGAACGCGTAGTAATACCAGTCTGTAACGAGAGAGTGGCTGCGCCTGGGATAGTCATCGCCCTGCAGAGTTTCCAGGCGAAAATTGAATCTTGTCAATTCTTGCAGGACTTGCTCTGGAACTGAACTGTGAAGCAGCAATCCGCCGTGCGCGGGATCGAATTCGTAACCTTCGCCCTGCCAAAAAGCCGCTTTGGGGATACGACTCCCGATCCGCCAGAGAGATCCGCCCGCGGCACGCAAAAATGAATGAACCGCCTTCGCCACCGTTAATATCGCGAGCGTGGATTTATGGAACGCGCTCCTCTCCGGCACAAACTTTGCCGTGAAAGCGCGCAAACGGTCGCGGCTCCATGCCGGACGCAGGAAGATAGAGCGCGGATTATGAGACGAAAATATGAACACCCCTCCACTGCGAAGAACGCGACTGCATTCCCGCAGGCATTTCCACCGCCGCTCTTCCGGGACGAGGCAGTCAATACCATTGAAAGAGATGACGACCGCATCGAACGATCCATCGGAAAATCCCGACAGTTCGGACGCATCGGCGACCTCGAACTCCAGATGTGGAAATTTGTTCCGGCACGTCTTGATCATCTCCGCTGAATAATCAACTCCGACGTAGCGGGACGCCTTTTCCGACAAATACGGGGTCGTGCGTCCTCCCCCAACACCAATGTCAAGAACCGTCATTCCCGGCTTTATAAATTGGTCGAAAAGAAGGCGTTCACAGGGCGTCAGATAATTCAGCGCCGCATAATGCGAAACCACCTCTGGATCGCGGTAGACCGGAAGGTTGGCCGCTTCGTTTTCGACCCGCAAGGTAGTTGCCATATGTTTTTTTCCGCATCATCGCTCGCTGCTTTGGCCGATGACTAATGACGAATGACCGACGACTGCAGAGGTTCAGGCTGCGCCCAGAAGACGCTCTCGCAATGACCGGTAGAAACCAGAGACATGGGCTTCGAACTCGCCCAGGTTCATGGTTCCTGTAACATGCACTCGCGGCAGGGCGAACCGCGGCAGTTGTGCCCCCAGTCCTCCGCCGGAGTTCACAAAGGCACAGGTAAAACCGGCGCGTTCGGCCATTTCGCGCTCCCGTTCCGTGACCGAAGCCGCATCTCCAAACGGATAGGCCAATGCCCAGACCGGCCTGCCAATCGTCGCTTCCAGTTTCCTGCGGCTTTCCGAGATTTCACACCACGCTTCCTCGGCCGACAACTGGGACAATATCGAATGTGTCAAGGTATGCGCTCCCACCTCCATGCCAGCCTCAACCAAGGCGCGCAATTCGACCCGATTCAGCATCAGGAAGCGGCGGCGCAACGGATCGGTCAGCACCGCGGTGCTCCAATCGTCGGGTAACCGAAGTTGGCACCTGACGTCATCCAGCAGCTCTCGCCTCGCGCTCGCGTTGTAGCGCGAAAGGTACTTCACCAGATCCCACCAGATCCGCCGCTTTTGGGGCACGTTCACGCTTCGGGCCACGAATTCGCCATGCGTCAGATCCAGGGCAATCTCTTCCCTGGCCGCAAGCAGCATCAGATAAAGTTCTTCGCACCACAGCATGGTCGGCACTTCGCTCAGAGAGGCCCCGGTTACAAAAAACAGGCAGGACAGCCGGTGCTCCTGCAGGATCGGCACCATCTCAGTCAACGTGTTCCGCAGATCATCATCGCAGGTCAGGAGCACCGCGCGTGGAGGCAATTCGCGTTTCCCCTCGCACCAGGCCAGAAACTCCGGCGGCGAAATGACGCTGTATTGGCGGGTAAGAAGCTGCAATTGCCTGCGAAATGTTTCCGCGGTTACCAGTCCGCCGTCAAGATCGGAGTCAAACGTCTTGTAACCCTGAGGCAGGATTCCGTGATAGGTCACAATCGCGGGTCCCGCGTCACTCCGGCGGCGCAGATAGCCCAGCTTCGCCAAACCTGGAAAAACAGCGTGCTTTAGAAACGGACTTACGAACTTCATTGCTTCTGAACCAAATCCCATTGGAACGGCGTGCCGCGAACAATGTCTTTGGACGCGCGCCTGCCCAGCACTTCGGGAAGATGGCGTGTGTGCAATCCATGGGCGGGCCGGATGGAGCGGACATTTTGCGCCGTGAATTGCTCGCCACACTGTACATCCTGCACTACAAAAAGTGACCGGCGAAACACGCGGCTGCTGGCCTCCCGCGGGCTGGGACCAAACCGTACCTCGCCCAGCGCGCTCTCCGTGGTCCGGATCGCATCTACCATCGCCTTGAACTCCTGCGGCTCCAGTGAGAACTCGCTGTCCGGTCCTTTCAGGGATCGCGACAACGTGATGTGTTTCTCAAGAATGCACGCGCCCAGGGCAACCGCTGCGACCGCAGCCGTGCTTCCCATCGTATGATCCGAGAGTCCAACGAGAACGTCGAAGCGCTTCGCCAGTTCAGGTATGGTGAGCAGATTCATATCGTCAGCTTTAGCTGGATACGCGCTGGTGCACTTCAACAACGCAATCTGCGTGGCGCCTGCTTGTCTCGCCGTCTGCACCGCCTCGTCGATCTCTTCGATCGTAGCCATTCCGGTCGACAGAATCAGTGGCTTGCCCGTTCTCGCCATCTTCCGGATCAGGCCAATATCCACCAGTTCGAACGATGCCAGCTTGTAGGCCAGAACATTCATCTTCTCCAGAAAGTCGACGGCGGTGTCGTCAAACGGGCTGGAGAAGAGATCCATGCCCAGTTCGTTGGCTGCCTGTTTCAGCTTAGGCTGCCACTCCCAGGGCGTAAAGGCTTCGTTGTAGAGTTCGAAAAGAGTGCGGCCATCCCACAGGGTGCCTCCGCGTATTCGAAACTCCTCGCGGTCGCAGGGGATGGTAATCGTATCGGCCGTGTAAGTCTGAATCTTGACCGCGTCCGCGCCTGAGTTTTTTGCGGCCTGGATAATACGGACCGCCTGATCGAAATCCTGATTGTGATTGGCGGAAAGTTCTGCAACGACGTAGATGGGACAGCCCGGGCCGATAAGCCGTTCGCCGATTTTGAATCCCATCATTTTTTGAATTCCGTCATCATCATCAGCGTGAAGAAGACCGGTTCTTTTCGAGAATCAGGTGGACCGCCGGTTGCCCCGCAAAACTTGTATCCTGCTGCCGCTGAAACCCGGAGTTCAAAAACATTCGCAACGAAGTCTCATTTTCGGGCTTCAGATAGGCACCAATCAGCGTCACACTTGTGCTTCGAAACAGTTCTTCCACCGCCAGGGACAGGCACTTTCCGCCATACCCTTTGCCCCGGAATGCCGCTCCCAGACTGATGGAAACGAGCGCCCGCGTCCCGTCGATATCATATCTCACCTGCCCGATCGGGCTGTCGTTCGGATCAACGTTACCTATCACCACATAGAGAAGCGCGTTCGGATCAGCAATTTTTTCGCTGAACCATTCCTGATGCCGCTCCCAGGGAATCACGTCGCCCGAGAACGAACTTGCCCGTACCTCCGGATCATTCGCCCATGCGAACAGCAACTCGCAGTCTTGGGCCTGCACCCGCCGCAAACGCAGACTCGCAGCCGTCATGGCCGACGCCACACGGTCGGCGCCGCATCCGTCCACAAGATTCCTGCCCGCTTCCGACATCGCGGATCTTTGCCCCCGGGAAGCCAACAGCATCTTCAATTGAACTGCAATCTTCTCAGCAGTGGCGTCCCGGCTATTGCCGAGGTGGATCGCGATGCCCCTGCGATCCAGCTCCCGCGCGATCGGTCGCTGGTTTTCCGCTACGTCAATCACGATCGCCGGCAGTCCCAGAAAGCACATCTCCCAACAAGTACTGCCTGCACCCGATACCGCAACGTCGGCCTCGGCCATGAGGTCAGGCATGTTGCAAACATTTTTCAGCAACCGGATCGAACTTCCGCTGCTATGGATCTCAGCTTCAATCGCATCCGCGTACGGATTGCTCCCGCCCACTACCACCGTGGCTTCCAGCTTGTCTCCGGCCAGTAACTGAAGCGCGTGGATCACGCGCAGTGTGAGATTTTCCGGATCGCTGCCGCCGATCGTCACCAGTACTTTGCGTCCGTCTGGCGCAATCTTCCGATTCCATGCGCGCCAGGGCTTAAACTCACGCCGCAACAACGCGTAGCGGGAACCAAGCAGAAGTCGTGTTTGCGGCTGCTTTCGTTGATAGAAATCCTCGATTGCATGAGCATTCTGGTCCAGCACCAGGTCGGCGACATAGGTGCCAGCGTTGCCAGCGTCGTCCACCACCAGCAGGTTCAGTCCGGCAGCTTTCAGGGTGCGCTGATATTCGACGTCGAAATGGTAGCCATCCACCACAATCCAACTGGCGCGACGGGCAAGGGCGATTTGGACCAACTGCGCGGCGTCGTGCTGGCTGCCCGGGGAGGCCGCGATTGCCACGAATTCAAACTTCTCTTCGCGGATGCGGGCCTCGGAAGCGGCTGTACTCTCCGCCACGGCAAAAACGCAGCCTCCGCTTCTGTCTCCGTCGGCCATGTCCTGCAAAGCTTGGGCCAGCGCAAGACAACGCATCACATGTCCCGTGCCAATGGCAACGCTGGCATCGACGCGAAAAATAACCATAGACTGACCGGGCTGCATTAATGCTCGCGAACCGACTTCTGGAGAACTTCCGAGTTGAGATCGGCTAGTTCAGGCTCATGCTCCATGAGATGGATGACCTCCTGCCAGGAGAAATCGTCGCGCCCATTGAAACGAGAGTAGATCGTGCGCAACAGTTCCAGATCGTCTGGCGTATCCAGGGTCCAGCGATAGCGGCTGAAATCCGCAACTCCCGTCATCGAGGCCTGCCGGAACTTGTGCGGATTCTCGTAGAAAAACGCAGTCACATGCTCCCGTTGATGAGGTTCGGGAGCGTCGCTCCAGGCGCGATCCAAAGCCGCTAGAGTGAACACTTCAGTATCGAGGCCGCGAGGATAGGTCCGGGGAAAAACGTTACTGGCGTAGTCGGCGCCCTGGTCGCGAAATAATTGGATGGTCTCGTCCACTACTGTCGCATCAATCAATGGACAATCCGACGTGATCCGCACCACAACCTCGGCAGCATTCGCATGAGCAGCATGGTAGAAACGATCCAGAACATCGTGCTCGGCGCCGCGGAAGCACGCCACTCGTAAACTCTCGCATGTTTGCGCGATTGGGTCGTCCGCCGTCGCGCTGGTCGTAGCCACCACGATCCTGTCGATTTCGCGGGAGCGCCCCAGTCTACGCACTACGCGGGCCAGGACACTCTCCCCGGCCAGGTCCATCAAGACCTTGCCTGGCAGCCTGGCACTGCCCATGCGGGCCTGGATGATGGCCAGTGTGTTCATCCTCCCGCTCGATTCCCTTCGGAACGCGAAGATGGACCCTGCTTCCGCAACAGAAACATGCAATCGACATTGGCATCGTTCACATACGGAACCTGCTCTGTCTTTTCGAGATCGAGGTCGTCAAACAGATCGAGATAGAGCCGGGCGTAGTCCGCCTTCCACAACAGCGATTGATGACCACGATAACGAACTTCTGTCTGCTGCGGCGAATAGTATTCGAATCCCCATACGAATTGCCGAGCACACCGATGGATTTCTCGCAGAGCTTTCGGCAGGTCAGGGGGCGCGATGTGAATCAGCACGCCGGAGGTAAACACAAGGTCGAAGAATCCGGCGGGATAGGGGATCTCAAACGAGGAAGCCAGCGTGAACTCGGCATTCTCCAGCCGGGCCTGCGCTTTGCGTAAGGCGTAATCCTGTATTTCGATTCCATACAGGTGTTGGAATCCCATCTCCCGTAGGGCGCACAACTGGTTTCCTTCATTGCATCCCACTTCCAGGATGCGCGCGTCGCGCGGTACAGCCGCCAGAAAACGCCGGTTGAGTTCGCTACGGGAAACGCCGTAGTTCTTGCGATACAGATCATCGAGCGCTTCCGGCGTCAGGGAATTGCGGTCTGTATATTCGCGCCCGAACTCGCTTTGCCAATGTTCCAGCTGAACCGTCTTCATGTTTTGGCTGCCTTCCCACTCTCAAGCCGCATCGCGGAAGTGGGACACCACCTTGTCGACCGCGCGTATTACATCGTCGACATCCTCATCCGTCATGCCGTGGAACATAGGCAGACTGATCAGCCGCTCATACGCGTCTTCCGCCACGGGATATTCGCCGCCGCGGAAACCGAAGCGTTCCACGTAATAAGGATGGCGATGCACCGGTATGTAATGGACATTCACGCCGACATTTTCGGCACGCAGCGCCTGGAAAACCTGGCCGCGACCCGCCTTCAGCTTTTCCCGATCCAGCCGCACCGGATAAAGATGCCAGGCCGGATTCACACCCTCGCGCACCGCGGGCAAAATAACTTCGGGAATCTCGCGGAATGCCGCAGCGTAACGCCCGCCGATCTGCCTCCGCCGTGCCAAATTCGAATCCAGCTTCCTGAGTTGCTGGATCCCTAATGCACAGGCAATGTCGGTCAGCCGGTAGTTGAAGCCCAGCAGTACCATTTCGTAATGCCACTGCCCCGCCGACTGCCGCTCGCGTGCGTCGCTGCTGATCCCATGATTTCGAAACCGCCGCAGCGTTTCAGCAAACTCCGGATTGTCGGTCGTCACCATCCCACCTTCACCCGTCGTGATGTGCTTTACCGGATGAAAGCTAAAGACGGTCATGTGCGCCACGCTGCCCACCGGGCGGCCTTTGTACCCGGCGCCCAGAGCGTGGGAAGCGTCTTCGATCACTACCAATCCGTGGCGTTCCGCTAGTTCAAGAATCGGGATCAGGTCGGCGGGATGCCCGGCGTAGTCCACGGGCAGAATCACCCGAGTGCGTAGCGTGACACGGTCAGCGGCCAGGTCGGGATCGAGGTTCAAAGTGTCCGGCGAGACGTCGGCGAAGACGGGAACAGCATTCTGATAGAGCACGCAGTTGGCGGTCGCGACGAACGTAAATGGCGAAGTAATGGCTTCGTCACCCGTCTCTAACCCTGCCGTAAAAGCCGCCGCATGCAGGGCCGCGGTTCCCGAGCTGAAACTCACCGCACACCGTGCGCCGGTTCGGGCGGCAAACGCTTCTTCAAATTCGGCGACCTTCGGACCTGTGGTCAGCCAGTCGGAGCGCAGCGTATCCACCACGGCCTGAATGTCCGCTTCGTCGATGGATTGGTGACCGTATGGCAGGAAAGTCTTTCTGACGGGCGGCCCACCGTGGATGGCCAACTGGTCACGGCTTGCCGGAGTTAGAGTCATGTCGATTCACCCATGTCTATTCGCTCACGGCTCTTCGCTCCATGGCCTTAGGCGCTTTAGGCTCGCGCTCGCCGCGGTACCACCACCCGCAATTTTTCCTCGGCGGGGATTTCTGTCTCATCGATGAGCGCATGCAACTCTTCCGACGTGAGCCAGCGGGCGTTGGAATCGCTGCCATAGCGAAAACCCTCGGGCAGAGGCTGGGCGTCTTTCCAGTTTTGCCCGCTCCACCAGGAGTGCGCCGGCTGAATCACGTACATATCATCCAGCTCCACAGTATTGCGGGCTTCATCCTCCGAGACCAGTACCTCATGCAATTTTTCTCCCGGACGAATGCCGATACACTCCACTTCGCATCCGGGCGCAATGCTCTCCGCCATGTCGGTCAGCTTCATGCTGGGAATCTTGGGGACAAAGATTTCGCCGCCATGCATACGCTCGATACAGCCCAGCACGAAATGCACTCCGTATTCCAGCGTGAGCCAGAAGCGGGTCATGCGGGCATCGGTGATGGTGACTTTGCCTCGCTTGCGCTGCTCCAGAAATACGGGAATCACGCTGCCCCGGCTGCCCACGACGTTGCCATAGCGGGCGCAACTGAAACGCGTATCCTGAGCACCGGCGTACGCGTTGGCCTGGACAAACATTTTCTCGGCGCAAAGTTTCGTGGCACCGTAAAGATTGGCTGGACTGACCGCCTTGTCCGTGCTCAAAGCCAGTACCCGGGACACACCCTGGTCGATGGCGGCATCAATCACGTTACGGCCGCCCATGATGTTGGTCTGAATCGCTTCGAACGGATTGTATTCGCACGCCGGAACCTGCTTGAGTGCGGCCGCGTGCACCACCACGGTTACTCCGGAAAACGCGCGCTGCAACCGCTGCGCATCCCGCACGTCGCCAATAAAGTAGCGCAAGCTGGGATGATCGAATCCCGCGGTGCGCATATCGTGCTGTTTAAGTTCGTCGCGGCTGAAGATGATCAGCTTTTGGGGATGGTATTCGCGCAGCATCACTTCAACAAACTTCTTGCCGAATGATCCCGTTCCGCCGGTCACCAGCACAACTTGTTCCTGCCAATTCATCCGCTGAAAGCCCCTTTGCGCGTGCCCAGCATTCGATGTCCAGGATTATAGCGGAGTTTCGGAATGGCCCAACACCGGTTGGACATACTTTACGGGTAGTGCTGAAACCATCTCTCGCTCAGCGATTGCGTCATGCTGAGCTTGCGAATCATCTGGCGCGAAGCGCATATTCATTCTGGGACTGTCGCCATGTGCCAGAGGCAAATCTTCGAAGCACTTCGGGGCTGACCTTTGCGACCCTTGCTGTAAACGAGTCAAAACATTCGTCGCGACCAAATGGTCATACTGACCCGTTCCAGAAATATCAACACGCCGGTGAACCAAAACAGAACTCATCGCGAATTTATGCTCAAGCGGCTTCGCGTGCCGGTGCTAGAATGTGCCTTCAAGAGCCCAACAAAATTTCTGGAGTGTGGATGGATTCGGGTCCTTTGATTCCCGTCAACGGCCAGGTCTTGCGTGAAGTCCAGCCTGATCACCCCATCGATTTCAATCGTCAACTGGGCCCTACTGCCTATTCCACATTGCCCGGACAAGATTCCGTCCTGCGTGAATATGTTCGGGTTCTCATCAAGCGCAAATGGCTCGTCCTCAGTTGCGTGGTCGTTATCTTCGGTGTGGTGCTGCTGGC
This sequence comes from Terriglobia bacterium, assembly GCA_963795245.1. GTDB lineage: Bacteria > Acidobacteriota > Terriglobia > Terriglobales > Acidobacteriaceae > JAIQFF01. Next base: position 2,109,860 of record CAWCHA010000005.1, read on the forward strand.
GACCATGCGCAGCACCCGCATCTTTGACGCCTTCGGCAGCATCGCCATCAACAAGACGGATCCCGCGATACAAAATCTCAAAGATTCCGGAGCTGGCAGCACTGCCGACTATTCCGATCCCACCGACCTTGATACCGAAGTCCGTATCCTCAAAAGCGATTTGCTGGCTTTACAGGTGATCAAGCAGTTGAACCTCGACAAGAACCCGGAGGTCGGCGGCGGCGAAGAAACTCCCTCCACCTCATTGGGCCTCACCACGGACGCGTTGCAGCCGGATTCGGAAAAGACCACGGCCCTGCTCGCGGGATTTAAAAGCGGCCTTCGCGTCGCACTCATACCGAACACCAGAATCATTGAAATCCACTATCGCAGCGCGGACAAGCATCTGGCCGCCAACGTCGTAAATACCCTGATCAGCACGTATATCGAGCAGAACTTCAAGACACGCTTTGAGTCCACCATGCAGGCTTCGGACTGGCTTTCGAAGCAACTGGTGGATCTCGAAATGAAGGTGCAGACCTCACAGGAAAAACTGGTCCAATATCAGAAGGAACACGAAATCCTGGGTATCGATGAAAAGCAAAACATCACAACCTCCAAACTCGATGAACTGAACAAGGAGTTGACCGCCGCCGAGTCCGACCGGATGGAGAAAGAGTCGGTCTATCGCCTGGTGCAGTCGGGAGATCCGGACACAGCCGCCGCAGCCGCAGTCAGCGCCGGCACCGGAACCTCAACCTCAGGACTGATGGAGAGAATGCGCGAGCAACAGGCCGACCTCAAGATACAAGTCGCACAACTGAGCACGCAGTTCGGCAACTCCTATCCTAAAGTGGTACAGCTCAACACTCAGTTGAAAGAAGTTGAGGCTCAGCTCCAGATCGAAATGACCAAAGTGGTTTCCCGGGTCCGCAGCGGATACCTCGCCGCCCTGCAACACGAGAGCATGCTCCGCCAGGCCATGGACAATCAGAAGCAGCAGGCCAATAAACTGAACGAAAGCGCCATCGAGTACACCCTGCTGAAGCGCGATGTGGAGAGTTATCGCACGCTGTACGAAAGCCTGATGGAAAAGTTGAAAGAAGCCGGGGTCACTGCCGGCCTCAGATCGAACAACATACGCAGCGTGGACAAAGCCCGCGTTCCCACTTACCCGTCCGAGCCCAACGTTCCGCGAAATCTCACCTTCGCTCTGGCTCTTGGCCTCACCACCGGAATCGGGCTGGCGTTCCTGCTCGAAGGCATCGATAACACCGTCCGCACCCCGGAGCAGGCCCAGGTCATATCCGGCCTGCCGTCACTGGGCATGATTCCTCTGGGCTCGAAGGGCAGCATCGAAGCTGCGGCACGGCGCCTTACAGTAGCGACTTCTCGGGAATCTGTAGAACTGGTGACCCAGGCGCGTCCCCAGTCGCAGATGGCGGAATCCTACCGCGCGCTGCGCACTTCTTTATTGCTAACCTCACTCGGCGGACCGCCCAAAGTCATACTGGTCACCAGCGCTCTTCCCCAGGAAGGAAAGACCACCACCAGCATCAATACCGCCATCGTGCTGGCACAAAAAGGCACGCGCGTGCTGTTGATCGATGCTGACCTGCGCCGTCCCAGCATTCACAAGACTCTGGGTATGGGACCTAAAACCGGCCTCAGCAATGTGTTGACCGGCAACGCTACGCTGCAACAGGCAGTGGTGCGATCCCCGATCCTGCCGACCCTCTTCATTCTCACCGCGGGGACGCCGCCTCCGAATCCCGCCGAGCTTCTCGCCTCCTCGAATATGCGGGACATTCTGGCTGAGTTGCGGGAACAGTACGATCACATCATCGTGGATACGCCGCCCACACTTTCCGTAACCGATGCCGTCGTCATGTCGACCCGGGCCGACGCGGTCGTGCTGGTCATCCGCTCCGGACAAACCACTAAACAGGCCCTGCGACGCGCGCGCGAACTTTTGATGCAAGTCAATGCCCGCGTCGCCGGCGTACTGCTGAATGCCGTCGATCTGACGTCTCCCGATTACTACTACTATTACGAATACCAGGGTAAATACGGCCATCGTTACTATCAGGAAGACGAACTCGTGGATAATTCGGAAGATAATCCCAGGGCAAAATCCACGAGTGCATAGTCTGGGTGTTTCGCTTTCCCCGCTTTCCCCGTGGAAATGAACATGCAGATTTCCCTAACCAGTTCTGCCAGGAGAATTTTCCTGGGCCTGGTGTCAGCTTTACTATTACTGGGATATTTGTGGTTTGCCGGGCGAGAATTCGGCGCAGCGTTCTTCTCTGACCGCGCCGATCTCGCCAGCCTGCAACGCGCCACACGGTGGCAACCGAGCAATGCCGATTACCGCCATCGTCTCGGCCGGTATTTCTTTCTCATCCAGCGATCTCCTGAAGCGGCGGCGGAGTCTTATCGCGCGGCCGTGGCCCTGAATCCTTTCGCCGCCCGCTACTGGTTCGATCTGGCGGCGGCTTACCAGTGGCTGGGCAACACCGGACAGCAGCGAGAAGCGTTGGAACACGCACTCGCCGCGGATTCTTCCACTCCGGATCTCGCCTGGGAAGCAGCCAACTTCTATCTGGTGCAAGGCGAGCCCGACAAAGCCTTGCATCAGTTCCGTATGGTCATGGAAACCGAACCCAACCTGATCCCGCAAGCAGTCGCCCTGTGCTGGCGGATTAAGCCTGACGTTGACGCTCTCTTGCGCGACGCCGTCCCCCCACTCCGGTGGCGTACGCAAATTTCCTGGATTTTCTTGTGGCCAAAAAGGAGACAGCCGCCGCGGCCCGAGTCTGGAACCAGCTGGTACAGCTGCAACAACCCATCACTCCGGCCCTGGCCTTCCTCTATATCCGCTACCTGGTTACACAACACGAAGTCGATCAGGCGCGTCTGGTGTGGCAACAGGGCGCCACTCTGTGCGGCCTCGCGGCCTATCAGCCGTCGCCGGAAAATCTTGTCATCAACGGGGACTTCAGCCTGAACGTTCTGAATGGCGGATTCGACTGGCAATATCACCAGTCGAAGGAAGTCGCGCTGGCCCTCGACCCCACGCAGTCACACAACGGACATCGCTCCCTGCTCATTACGTTTGACGCCCGCTCGGTCGACGATGCCGGCATCGGACAGTTGATTCCCGTGAAGCCCGCTACCCGGTATGAATTCTCCGCTGTCTTCAAGGCCGACGACATACAGGGCGCCGGCGGTCCGCGGTTCTACATTCAAGACCTCTACAATGAGACAACCTTCTACAGCAGCGACGAAATGAAGAACGCAGATTTCTGGAAGGAAGTAAGCGGAACTTTCACTACCGGGGCCGACACGAAATTATTGCTGCTGCACATCAGACGCGATCCTCCCGGAATGCCGATCCGTGGCAAGTTATGGATCGATACAGTACGGCTCTCGGAGGCTCAACCATGAAGCATCTTTCCTTCGAGCTTTATCCGTGATGACTGCACCCATCAGTGATGTGGCAACACAGCCGGTCCCCGGCGCGCAACCGGACCGCATCGTGCTGTATGGCGTATTCGGCCTGTTGCTGTTCGGCCCTCTGGCCTTCGGCACAACCGAACCCTGGTCGATCTTTGTCCTGGAGGCAGGATCCGCGATTCTGTTGATGTTCTGGATGGTTCGGCAAATCTTGTCCGGCGAATTGTCGGTCACCGGAAACCCGCTGTTCGCACCCATGCTGGCTTTCGCGTTCTGCATCGCGTTGCAACTCGCGACCGGTCGCACCGCCTACCGCTACGAAACTTTTTCGACCAGCCTGCTCTATGTGGCCTACGGCATTCTTTGCTTTCTGGCCATTCAGGTTCTGCGCCGGACGTCGCACGTGCGGATCTTGACCATTGCATTCTCGATATACGGATTTCTGCTGGCTTCGTTTGCGATACTGCAGGGCTTCTCGGGGACATCCAGACTTTACTGGCTGCGAACGCCCCGCATGGGCGGATGGATTTACGGCCCTTACGTAAATCACAATCACTACGCCGGACTGATGGAGATGCTGGCCCCGATCCCGCTGGTTTTTTGTCTTACGAGAGAGGCGGACGGTCACAAGAAAGTCGCAGCCGGAATCGCAGCCGCGCTTATGGCCAGCACCATCTTCCTTTCCGGGTCGCGCGGCGGCATGTTCGCCTTCGTCGTACAGATGGCGCTTCTGAGCGGAATTGTGTTCTGGCGCCAGAAAAACCGGAAGGTAACTCTGGCGCTGGCTTCCTTTCTGATTCTTGGCCTCGGCCTGGTTCTCTTTTTGGGTGGCAGCGAACTCGCCAACCGGTTGGCCACCATTCATGCCGAAACCCGTACCGAATTGACTGGAGGCACGCGGCTGAACATCGATCGCGACGCTCTGAAAATGTTTGCCGCCAGGCCCGTCACCGGCTGGGGACTGGGCGTGTTCCCCACCGTCTATCCCCAGTTTCGCAGTTTTCCCACCAACCTCTTTGTCAACGCAGCCCACAACGACTATCTGCAAATGCTGGTGGAAATGGGAGGCTTGGGATTCGCAGTCTTGATGTGGTTCTTGTGGACGCTCTATCGCAACGGGATCAGAAAACTGAAGAATTGGTCAGAAGATACCAACGGAGCACTCGCACTGGCGGCCTTACTTGCAGTAAGTGGAATCCTGGTACACAGCCTGGTGGACTTTAATCTGCAAATCCCCGCCAATTCGGCTTTGTTCTACGTGCTGTGCGCACTGGCAACGATGGACTCGAAATTTGGCAAGACGCGGCGCAAGAAAGTACGCCACTTTGATCTGATCGCGGAAATTCCGAGTCATGAGGAACGTCAGGACGAACTGAACCGTGGGGAAGCTGGTGCGAACTAGGAAGGCTTGAATTACAGCGCACTTGATCTTAGGACGCGGAGTTTACGGAGCCGAAGAACTGACCGGATTACTATCCTGCAAGAGCACCCAGGTCAAGAGTCCGCCTACCGCTGCAGCGCCTCCGTAAATGACCATGGGAGAATCAAGAACGGCGCCGCCGGATGCGGGAATGGCTCCCCCACCCTTTTTTCTCTTCTTCTTTTTCTTTTCCGAATTCTCTACGGTCGCTTGTTGCCCTTGTGCCAGCGTAGATGTGCTGGAGCCGTCGCTGACATTCAAGTCACCTTTGTGCGCCATGACTTGTACGGTCCCGTCCGAAACCTGCTTCACTTCGAATTCTGTCCACCCGCTCGATGCCGGAACCACCGTGATCTCGCCGTCATGCATGCTCAGGCCCTTGGAAGTGGCTACGGTCAAACCGCCGTGCACAAGCGACACCGCGGAACCTTCGAACTTCACCAGCGAGTCTGCGAGGACGACTACGTTCGAGCCCGAAGCATTAATGCTGGCCGCGGAACCGGGTTGCGTCTGCACCAGGTCGCCGGGAAATACCGCTGACGTACGTGGCACTGCGCTGCCGTTGATCCAGGTCGCGCCTTTGGTATACAACATCGCCGCGCCGGAATCCGCTGCCCAAAGAGAAACGGGCACTGCGGAAATCAGAGTCCAGCATGCAATATTTCGGAGCCTGGCGACACGCATATGCAACTCCAGATCGAGGTGTGATTGCTGACTCACATCGTAGCCGCCGCATGTGGTCGCGTCAATTGCATAACCGTCACACCCGACTCTAAGGAAATCAGTCATGCCAAAACGGCTTTATTCCTGAAACGCTACTTAGAAAATCTTGCATCAGCTCTCATCCGAAACCACTTCACGTCGTTTAAGTCCAGCCTGTACCTCCCCTTAAAACTCCACGCTGCATGTCCGCCTCGCGCCGGATCCTTCGCAAGCTCAGGATGGCCCCTTTCATATTTAAAGATAGGCGACTAAAGCTGCCCGGTACCCAAATATTCAGTCCGTTACCGCCGTAACCCTAACCTGTTGAAATTACTCAACCCGCGCCGGCATTTCTGAAAAACTAATCCATTCTCCCTAACGGGAAGACCCCAGCACCCGCGTGCTAGTATCGGAAATCAAATCTTATGTCTCAAACAACTTATCCCGCTCCCACCAGTAATCCTGTCTCTGAACTGCTGAGCAAGATTGAGAAGCGTCAAGCGCGCATCGGCATCATTGGCCTGGGCTATGTCGGATTGCCTCTGGCTCTGCTTTACACCGAGCAGAAGATTAAGGTCACCGGTTTTGATATCGATCAGCGCAAGGTGACCACCCTGACCCAGGGCGGATCGTACATTGTCCGCATTCTGCCCAGCGAGATTCAGGAGGCCCGGGCCAAAGGCTTCGAAGCTACCTCGGACTACACCCGTATCACCGATATGGACGCCATCATCATCTGCGTCCCGACACCGCTGAACGAATACCACGAGCCCGACCTCAGCTACATTACGGACACCGCCAAAGCCATGGCGCCGCACCTGCGCGCCGGACACCTGGTCGTGCTCGAAAGCACGACCTATCCCGGAACCACGGAAGAAATCATGGTTCCGATTCTGGAAAAGGGAAACAAGCATGGTCTGAAGGCTGCTCGTAAAGATTCTTCCGGCGGACAGCACATCTTCGTCGCTTTCTCACCCGAACGCGAAGATCCGGGCAACACTACGGTCGCGCGTCGCGACATTCCGAAAGTAGTAGGTGGTCTCGATCCCCAGGCTGCCGAAATGGCGGCCGCCATGTACGGCACCATCTTTAACAGAGTGGTCCGCGTGTCTTCGCCGGCGGCGGCGGAGATGACCAAGCTGCTCGAAAATATCTATCGCTGCGTGAATATCGCGCTGGTCAACGAACTGAAAATGCTTTCGCTGCGCATGGGCCTCGACATCTGGGAAGTCATCGAAGCCGCTTCCACCAAGCCTTTTGGCTTTCAGCCCTTCTATCCCGGCCCCGGGCTGGGCGGACATTGCATTCCGGTCGATCCCTTCTATCTTTCCTGGAAGGCCAAGGAATGGGATTTCCGCACACGCTTCATCGAGCTGGCCGGCGAAATCAATATCAACATGCCGTATCACGTGATCGACTACGTGAGCAAGGCGCTCAATCAGCACAAGAAGGCACTGAATGGCTCCAAGATCCTGATCCTGGGCGTGGCGTACAAGAAAGACATCGACGATCTCCGCGAATCTCCCGCGCTCACCATCATTGAGCTGTTGCAGGAGCAGGGCGCGGTGGTCAGCTACAACGATCCTTTCTTCCCCACGGTGGGTAAAGGACGCAAGTACGATCTACAGATGAAGTGCGTTCCCCTGGAGAATCTCGGCCAGTACGATTGCGCCCTCATCGTCACCAACCACTCCGACTACGACTACCAACGCATCGTGCGCGAATCCCAGCTCGTGGTCGATACCCGCAACGCCACCAAAGGCATCGACAGCCCCAAAATCGTACGCTGCTAAACAGGATGGGAACCTGCGTTCGCATCGGCAACGCAGGTTTCGACCATCTCCGCAGCCAGACCTACCCACCGCTATGCAAGATTCTCCATTAACTCTTGCTGGCGTCAACATCCGCTTTCTTCCCAACCCTAATTGAATGTTGCCCGAAGCCTGAGGAGTTTTCCTCAACTGCTTGTGGCCTTGTTCGTGCTACGTGCGCGGAGGGTGAGTGTGTCCGCACACGGACGTACCAAATTGGTTCAGGCTGGATCAAATTCTGGGAAAAATCATTTGACAGCGCAGGCAGCAATTTAGAATTGATCTACGTCACTCATAGAAAGCCCCTGGCCGGATAAGCAATTATGTCTGACTATCAGAACGCGACGTTCGGATTACTTCCCGAACGGCGGCCCCCATGGAAAGAGTTCGCACTCACCATGAGCCTCCAGGGGATCGCCTTGTTCGTGCTGGCCTGGGCAGCGGTACTGAATCTCGCTGTGCTCGACCAGCCGGCGCACGACTACCAATTCATTCGACTGGTCGAGACTCCGCCACCCGAAACTCATGAACCGGCGCCAGTGCGCGAGACTCCTCCGCCGCAAGCTGCCCGGATTGAAACCTCTCCCGCTGAAGTGCTGCGCGTTCCGGCACCCGAAGTGCGAATGAGGATGCCTCCTGTAGAAGCGCCTGTCGCGCCCAGGGTAGAAATCGCCGCCACCAAACCTGTCTCTCTTCCGCCCACCGCGCCGGTAATTCCGAAGCAGTTGGTGAAGACTCATGTGTTTTCCACCGGCAGCTCCGCTCTACCCACAATTGCGGAATCGCCAAAGAATGTTCAGACCGGAGGCTTCGGCGATCCTAACGGACTTCTGGCGCGAGAAAGCACGGCCCGCCCCGCGAATATCGCTCCAGCCGGATCTTTTGACTTGCCCACCGGACCTGGTTCAGGCAATGGCGCAGGCGGCGCCCAAGGCGTTCGCGGCGTGGTCGCGAGCGCCGGATTTGGCAATGGCGTGGCCACGGGAGATGGCAGCGGCAAGGTAAACACATCGCGCGGCAATGGAATTCAGAAGAGTGGTTTCGGCGATACTCAAGCCGTCTCTGTAGCTCAACTTCGCCCCAAAGCGACCGACGATGCAGCGAAGACAGTTCCCGCGGAAATCATTTCCAAGCCGACTCCGAATTACACCACCGAAGCCAGGAACCTGCGCATTGAAGGTGAGGTAGTCCTTGAAGTGGTATTTGAAGCTTCGGGAAAACTTCGCGTCGTGCGTGTGGTTCAAGGCCTGGGTCATGGACTGGACGAATCCGCCGTGCATGCCGCCGAGCAAATTCGCTTCAAGCCCGCCCAACGTGACGGCCAACCCGCCGACTACGCCGCCAAAGTCCACATCGTGTTCCAGTTGGCGTAAATCGATCCACCATCACACCAGACCTTAGCTAAACAAGACCTGCCATCAAGCCCCTTGTCATTCCGACCGGAGAGATGTCGTTCGCGAAGCGAATGACATTGCGAAGTAGAGGACCCGCTGTCTGTCTCCTCCACATTTGAAGCATGCAAGCGCAGTTCGAACTTGGCGCATGATTTCAAAACGGGAGCGACCAGACAAATCCGGCTGTTGCAGGCCGAGGAATTGGGCGCGAGAAAACCTAATGATGCTGAGGGAATCAGTGAGAGGAAAAGGGGGACCCTGAACCTGAACCCGGTTGGAGGCTGGGGACCAACCCGGGTTTCGAGCCTACTGAATCGCGCTGCCGACGGTTGAGAAAACGTTATTGGCATTGGAGCCGATCAACCGGATCGTGCCGACCACAATGACCAGAATCACCGCCAACATCACGGCGTATTCGGCTACGTCCTGTCCCTGATCATCCTGCCAGATATTTTGCAGCCACTGTGCCATCTGTGCCCTCCTTGGGCCACCGTTCGGCCTGCGATTCTGAGTACACGTCCAGCCGAAACTACCGGCCAGCGCTAAACTCAGAGGTTAAGTCTGCAACTAGGTTAGCCGTAGTAATCTCAACTGCCAATAGCCCAAATGTGGAAATACATAGCACCAAAGTGCTACGACCTCAGGCGATCGTTTTGATCGGCAGGTCCTGATTGACAGCGAAAAGAGCCAATTCCAGGCGCGTTGACACGCCCAGCTTGTCGAAGATGTTGCTCAGATGGTGTTTCACCGTATCTTCGCTGATCTTAAAGTATTCCGCGATTTCCTTGTTGGAATAGCCGGCGACCACGGCAGAGACGATCTCCAGTTCACGAGGCGTGAGCCCGAATTTCTTCTGCTTCGCCTCTTCCCCGGAAGACTGCACCAGATTCCGCAGATACTGCACCAGGTTGGAAACGCTCTCCCTCCCCACCCAGTACTCCCCGGACATTACGGTATGAATGCTCTTGAGTAAAAGCTGGGTCGCGGAATCTTTTAACACCACGCCGCGCGCTCCCAACTGCAACGCTTCCACAATCTGCTTCTTCTCGGCTGCCGCAGTCAGAAGAATCACGCGCACCGTATGCGCTGGTCCGGTACTCAGTTCGCGCAGCGCTTCGAGCCCGGGCATCCGCGGCATCGCCAGATCCAGCAGCATGATGTCCGGCTTCATCTGGCGGGCCATCTTTACGGCTTCCGTTCCGTCACAGGCTTCGCCAATCACTTTCAGATCGGATTCCGCCTCCAGCAGACGACGCAGGCCATCGCGAAAAATAGGATGGTCATCCGCAATCACAATTCGTACGGGTTGTGGTCTTCGATTATCCATGCATTGCTTCCGGCTTTTGCGGGACAGTAATCTCCAGGCGCGAGCCCTGTCCCGGATTTGATTCTATCGTGAGTTCCCCGGCAATAACACGCACCCGTTCCTTGATCACCAATGGCCCTCTGCCCAATGCATCCAGGTCAGTCTGAGGAAGCCTCCCCGAAAACGGAAAGCCGCGGCCGTCATCTTCGATGACCAGTGTCCAGTTGCCATTCTTAGCGCTCAGGCGGACCAACGCAGTCTTCGCCCGGCTGTGCTTGCGCACATTAACCAGACCCTCCTGCACGATGCGGGACAATTCGCGGCACACCGGCTGCGGCATGTCCGGCTCCTCGAGATCGGAAGAAAAACGCGCGGCGATTCCGGTTTCGCGTTGAAATCTTTCCACCGTGTCCGCCAGAAATCCGATCAGCTTTCTAGAATCCACATCCAGCGACTTCATCTGCTGCATGAGCTCTCGCAGCTTCAGTACTTCTTCCCGCAACAGTCCCTGAATTCGCCCCAGTTCTTCCGGAACCACCTCCGACTTGGTCACAGACTGGCGCCGAAGCACATCTACCTGCATCTCCACCGCAATCAGGGACTGCACCGCGCCGTCATGGAGTTCGCGCGCAAAGCGTGCTCGTTCCAGTGCCCCGGCCCGCAATCGCAATCGTCTGAGCAGATAAACGTTGTACACAGCCGGACCGATCTGTCGCACCAGTTCCTGAAGGAAACGCAGCTCCTCGGTAATTTCTCCAGTCAATGCCGGCTGCAAAAAGAAAATTCGTCCCCACCATTCCTTCCCGAACACAAACGAAACCATCATGAGTTCGTTGAAACGATACTGCCGCGTCAGCCTGTCCAGAATTTCCGGCGACCTGCTGGGCAGTTTCTGCCCCGAGCGATCCAGGCCCAGCAGGGTGTAGCTGTCGTCTTCTTTGTGACCGTTGCGCCACGCGTAAGAAGTTTCCGCGGAGTAGTCAAACAAATAAGTCTCGCGATCCGAGCCCGATGGATCGAGCCAGCGGAAAAATGAAGCCTCGCCATTCCGTAGCAGCATTTCCCCCACGTAGACCCGATTGCCCGTGGCCTCCTGCGATGCGATCAGCGCCCGCTCCGCGCCATACATCACCAGCAACTCACCGACGATCTCCTGCAAGGTTCCGCTCAGGCCGGCCTCGACCCGCACTTTGCCGAGAATCCGCGCGATCACCGCCTTCTCCGAACGCAACTGCTTCTGCTGCTCCGCCAGGTATCCCAGCAGCAGGCCCATAACCAGCAGATAAATCGAGAGCATGAACAGGCGCTTGGGCTCGAAATCCGCCGCCTGCACCCCTAATTCCGGCAGGTGAAAGCGCACCAGCAGGCGCTCTACCCAGTCGAAGAAACCCATATAGAACGCCAGGCTCTCCAACCACAAAAGCGATACTGCCGACGCCGCCGTAGCCAATGTTTCCCACAGACCCCAGCGATAGGCAGCCGCCGCCAGCACGAAAACAAAAAACAGAAAGAATGGATTGGCCACGCCAGTGGCAAAAATCGACATCAGGGCGGGCCACACGATGTCCGCCGCGTGCACCAGCCGGCGAAACGACACCGTTGAGGTCTCGTGCCGCCGCAGCATGAGCATGACGACAACGCCCTGGGCGATGTAAAACGCCAACAGCCCATAGGCCCAGAAGGAGTAGCGGATCTCCTCCGGATCCATCTTGATGGCGACGAGCGCGGAAATAGCGAGAAAGACGCGAGCGGTGGCGAGCCACCGTTCGATGCGGCGTATCTCGCCGGGATCGATGGGAGCTCTTTGCCGCCACAGGAACCGATGTCGCAGCGCTTGAAATGGCAATGGAATTCGATTCACTCAGTCGATGCCAAGATAGTACAGAATGTGGACGCGAGCGTCCACGCTCGCGCAGCAGTGCCAAGTACGCGAGGGTACAAAGGGCGGAGCAGGCCTTCAGGCCTGTAAACTACTGCGGTCGCGACGCGGGTTAGCCCCGAGCCGCTCGCTTGAGAATTGCCACCCACAATACCAGGCAGCATGCACCAAAATGGATCGGGTGTGTAGCGCAACAGCTGCGCGCTATACTTCGTCTCCGTTCCGCGCCAGATCCTTCGCAAGCTCGGGATGACCCCCTCGTTTGAGCTGAGAAAATCCAACTTGAGCCTCTGCCAAATCCCCACCCGATGGTATTTCTGCCGCCGCAGAATCTATAATGCCCAGTCCGCTGCAATCCTACGGAGGAAATGAATGCGCGCTGGCGTTCGGCTATCTCTGCTCGTCCTCTCCTGCCTACTGCTTTTAGCTGCATCCCCTGAAAACGAACAGCCCTTGAATGGATATTCCGCCACGTCCTCCCGCACCCAGCGCGAATGGGAGACAAAATTCCGCGCCATCCCCGAGCCCCAGAATCAGCGCGACTACATGCAGCGCCTCGCCGCACGTCCGCACCACGTCGGCTCGCCCTACGACAAAGACAACGCCGAGTGGATGCTCGCCAAATTCAAAGAGTGGGGTCTGGACGCCAACATCGAGATTTTCGATGTGCTGTTTCCCACTCCAAAGGTGCGAGTCGTAGAACTGGTCGAGCCTACAAAATTTGTACTTAAACTGCAGGAACCGGCACTGGCTGTCGATCCCACCTCTAACCAGCAGTCGGAACAGTTGCCCACCTACAACGCCTACTCGGCCGATGGCGACGTCACCGCGCCGCTCGTGTACGTCAACTACGGCACCCCGGACGACTACCTGAAGCTGGATCGCATGGGGATTTCGGTCAAAGGCGCAATCGTGATTGCGCGTTACGGAAATTCCTGGCGCGGCATTAAACCGAAAGTTGCCGGCGAGCACGGCGCCTTGGGATGCCTCATCTATTCCGATCCCATCGACGACGGCTACACCCAGGGCGATGTCTTCCCCAACGGTGCATGGCGGCCGCGCGACGGCGTGCAACGCGGCAGCGTGATGGATATGCCTGTCTATCCCGGCGATCCACTTACCCCCGGCGTCGGCGCCACGAAGGATGCCAAGCGTCTCGACCTGAAAGATGCGAAGACGCTCACCAAGATTCCCGTGCTGCCCATTTCTTATGCCGATGCACAACCCTTGCTGGCTGCTCTGAAAGGGGCAGTCGTTCCCGAGGACTGGCGTGGCTCCCTGCCCCAGACCTACCACGTGGGACCGGGGCCGGCGAAAGTTCACCTCAAGGTTCAGGCCAACTGGGACATCAAGCCGCTCTATGACGTCATCGTAAAAATTCCCGGCTCTACCAACCCAGATGAATGGATCGTGCGCGGCAATCACCACGACGCATGGGTGAACGGCGCCGAAGATCCAGTCTCAGGCACAGTCGTCCTGATGGAAGAAGCAAGGGCGCTCGCAACATTGCTCAAACAGGGTTGGAAGCCCAAGCGCACCATCATCTACTGCGTCTGGGACGGCGAAGAACCCGGACTTCTCGGCTCCACCGAGTGGGGCGAAGCTCACGCCGACGAGCTTCGCCGGCACGCCGTGGCTTACATCAACAGCGACGGCAACGCTCGCGGCTACCTCACCATGGGCGGATCACACACGCTTGAAAAATTCATCAATGGCGTGGCCCGAGAGATTGAAGATCCTGAAAAGAAGATCACCGTCTGGAAGCGCGACCAACTGAAAGCCATCGCCGACGCCAAGACCCCCGAAGATCGAAAGGATGTTCGCGACCGTTCCGACCTTCGCATCGACGCTCTCGGCTCAGGCTCTGACTGGACGGTATTTCTCGATCACCTGGGCATCGCGTCGCTTGACCTCAGTTACGGCGACGAGGATGGCGGCGGAATCTACCACTCGATCTACGACGATTTCTATTGGTATACGCACTTCTCCGACACCGATTTCGCCTACGGACGCGCCCTCTCCCAGACCGCAGGGACGGCGGTCATAAGACTGGCTGACGCCGATCTTCTTCCTTATGACTTCACCGGCCTGGCTGACACCATTCATCGCTACCTCGACGAAATTCAAAAGCTGTTGCAGACCAAACAGGACGACGTAGTTGAACGCAATAAAGAGATTCAAGAGGGAGTTTTTACAGCGACGGCCGATCCGAAGAAAACCTCGGTGCCACCTCCAACTGAAGAGGTGCCGCCACATCTCAACTTCGCACCCTTGCAAAACGCATCTGAATCGCTCACGCACAGCGCGGAGCGCTATCAGAAAGCGTTGGAAAAAATCGCTATCAACGGCCAAATCTGGGCCAGCGCGGCGCAATTGCAAGCCCTGAACGAAAAACTGATGCAGAGCGAGCGCAAGCTCGTTTCGCCCGAGGGATTACCGGGCCGGCCATGGTTTCAGCATCTGATCTACGCTCCCGGCGCCTACACCGGATACGGGGTGAAAACCATCCCTGGCGTCCGCGAAGCCATCGAACAGAAGCAGTGGAAAGAGGCTGACCAGCAAATCATCCGCGTCGCCAACGCTCTGCAAGCCGAGGCTGCCCTGATCGACTCAGCCACCCAAGAGTTGGAAAGAGCACAATAAAAGTAGCGCCGGCGATCCCGCCGGCTGTCCCGAGGGCGTCCTGCCCTCGGCGTGGACGGCAAGACCCTTCTTCTAATCAACGCCAGATCTTTGCCGATGATTCACACATGCCATCTCCCTGGACGCCCCGTTGAGCGCCTGGACCTTCTTCAAGGAACACCGGAGCCTGATCTACAGGCACATGTTGCTGTGCCTGCTTATCATTCCCATCAACCTCCTGTTGAGCCGGCCCGAGGTGATCCTGCTGGCCCGCCTGGGCTCCGTCGTGTGGTATCCAGCCTCAACCTTATCGTTGGCACTGATGCTCGCTGTCAGCCCCTGGTATTTTTTTCTGGCTTGTTTTTGCGATACCCTCGCCAGCTCTCTCTACTATCACCAGCAGCTCTATTCTTTCAGTGAACTGTTGAGCACGATGGGCACGTCCGTTTGCTCCCTTGTGGCCGCGTATTTGCTCCGCGGTCCATTCCGGATTGACCTTGGTCTGCGCCGCCAGCGGGACGTGTTCCGCTTCCTGCTGGTTACCAGTGTTGCCGGATTGGCCGCCAGCCTGCTCGGCGTCACTGGCCTGGCCCTCGATGGCAGTCTTTCGTGGAACGATTACGGCACGTCCGTACTGGCATGGTTTTCGGGGGATGGCATCGGACGTTTCGGAGTCGCGCCGTTCCTCCTGATCCACTTGTTCCCCATAGTCCGGCAGAAATTATTCGGGAGAAAGTATGAGAGTCGGACGGTGCAGGCCGATCCCGTACCAACCGGGCGGATCGGCTTGCCAGCCATGCTGGAAACGATCGGCCAAGCCTGCGTTACGTTGCTTGTGCCTCTTATCGTCTTCGGACCGAGATGGGCCTCGCTGGAACTCTTCTATATCAGTTTTATTCCCGTTATCTGGATTGCTATGCGGCGAGGCATCAAGGGGGTCGCCACCGGACTCATCGCTATGAACTTCGGAGTTGTCATCGCGATGAATTCTTTCCCCCCTTCCTCCACTACTCTGATCAAAATTACATTCTTCATGCTGACGGTTTCCTCCATCGGCCTGATCCTTGGATCGGTCGCAACCGAACGCCTGCGGATCAGTTGTGAACTTCAGGAACGAACCAGCTACTTGAATTCGCTCATCGAGAACAGCCCAATTGGAATCATCGTCCTCGATCGGAAACAGATCGTGCAGTTGACCAATCCCGCCTTCCAGAAAATATTCCTCCAAGATCCCACCGGCAGCCACATCGACGATGCCTTCACCACCCCGGCGGAGAGCGCCACTGTATCCGCGCAGGTCCACGCCGGACGCTCATTTCACGGCACGGTCCAGCGGCGGCGTCACGACGGCAAGATCCTCGATCTGGATTTGCACGCAGTTCCGCTCATGGTGAACGGCGTGCGCCAGGGCGCGCTGGGAATCTACACCGATATCTCGGAGCAAATTAAAGCCTCGCGGGCCGAGCGTGAGCATGCCGTGTCACTGAGCCGGATGGTGACCGAATTGTCGGCGGCCAAGGAGCTTGCCGAATCCGCCAACCGCATTAAGAGCGAATTTCTGGCTAACATGAGCCACGAAATCCGCACGCCGATGAACGGCATCATCGGCATGACGGAACTGGCGCTCGACACCGAACTCACCCGCGAGCAGCGTGAGTATCTGGTCATGGTTAAAGGCTCCGCTGACTCTCTTCTGTCAGTGATTAACGACATTCTGGACTTTTCCAAAATTGAAGCGGGAAAACTGGACGTCGAAAACATTCCGTTCAGCCTGCGCGACACTCTGCGGGATATCGCCCGGAATATGAGTGTGCGGGCCCGCCAGAAGGGCCTCAAACTTGTCTGCCAGATTCCTCGCGACCTGCCCGAAACGGTGGTCGGCGATCCGGCCAGGCTTAGGCAGGTTCTGGTCAATCTTTTGGGAAATTCTGTGAAGTTCGCTGCGCAAGGCGAGATCGTTGTGCGCGCGGAGATCGAGTCCAGATCGGGCAGCCAATCCGTCTTTCACTTCAGCGTCGCAGACTCCGGTATCGGCATTCCGCTCGATAAGCAGAAACTGATCTTTGAAGCTTTTACTCAATCGGACAGCTCGACCACGCGCCAGTATGGCGGCACCGGTCTTGGACTCTCAATTTCCTCGCGGCTCGTCACCCTCATGGGAGGCACGATCTGGGTAAAAAGTACGCCCGGGCAAGGCAGCACCTTCCATTTCGAAGTGCCCTTCGGAGAAGGAGAAGCGGTCCCGCTCATGGAAATCCCCATGGATCGGGGGGAAACTCCACTTCAAAACAACAGTCAACGCTACAAGATTCTTCTGGCAGAGGACAATCGGATCAATCAAACAGTGGCGCAGCGCCTTTTGCAGAAAAGAGGGCACACCGTCGTACTGGCTGAATCTGGAAAGGAAGCATTCAAAACTTGGCAAGAACAATCCTTCGACCTCATTCTAATGGATGTTCAAATGCCCGAAATGGACGGGTTCGAGGCCACCGCGAAGATCCGTGATCAGGAAAAGCCCGGGACAGACCACATCCACATCATCGCCATGACCGCTCACGCCCTGGTCGGCGATAGGGAACGTTGCCTGGCCGCGGGCATGGACGATTACCTCTCCAAGCCCATCCACTCAGCCGATTTGTTCGCAGCCATCGATCGAATCACGCCCCAATTGAGAATTGAGAACAAAGAACTGTTAACAAAAAATTAAACACACCGAAAAAAACAGCTCTCAACTATCAGTTATGAGGTAAGCCTCGAGTTAAAGCCCTCACGAATCGCTGCTAGGCAGGAGCCAATTCGACCGTTCTCTTAAGCTGTCCGCAGGCGGCATAAATATCGCGTCCCCGGGGACGGCGGACAAACGCCGGCACGCCTGCGGCTCGCAAAATATTCTGGAATTGCAGCACTCTCTCCGGCGCCGGGGTCCTGAAATCAATTCCGGGTCCGGGATTGAGCGCGATCAGATTCAGTTTCACCCGCAAGCCCCGAACCAACTCCACCAGTTCGCGGGCATTCTCAGCGGAGTCGTTGACTCCATCCAGCAACACGTATTCGAATGTTATCTTTTCCCGGTTGCGCAGCGGGAATTCACGCGCCGCGGCCATCAGCTTTTCGAGATTCCACTTGCGGTTGATCGGCATCAGGCGGGTGCGCAGTTCGTCATTCGACGCATTGAGTGAAATCGCGATTTTCGGACGGATCGGCTCCAATCCGAAATCGTAAATGGCGGGTACGATCCCTGCCGTTGATACCGTCATACGCGACTCCACGATTCCCACCCCCTCCACCAGCAGGCGGACCGCCTTCATGCAATTTCCGTAATTCAGGAAAGGTTCTCCCATCCCCATGAAAACCAGATTGATGCGGTGCAGTGGCAGAGAAACGCCCTGGTCATTGAGCACGGCGCAGACCTGTCCTACGATTTCTCCCTCCGTGAGGTTGCGCTTAATTCCCAGCAGCGCGGTCAGGCAAAACTGACAATCCACCGCGCAACCTACCTGGCTGGATACGCAGATCGTGGCGCGCTCCCAGGTACGGCCAGAAGTTTCAGTCTGGTTGCCAGCCTCGCTTCCGTCGCCCGCTTCGCCACCGTCGCCCTCCGGCATCCAGACGGCCTCCACGCTCTGCCCGTCGAGGCAGGTCACCAGATAACGCACCGTCCCGTCTATTGAGACAAACTTGTTCTCAATCCGGGGCAGCCCGACCACAATTCCCTTCTCGGAAAGGCCTCGCCGAAAATCCTCCGGAAGAGTCGAAATCTGCTCGAGAGTTTCCACTCTCTGCCGGTACAGAGCTTCGAAGAGCTGCCTTGAGCGGTATCCAGGCTGCCCGAACTGCTCAACCAGCGAAGTCAGCTCGGGAAGCTGAAGCCCCATCAACGATGAATACAGAGTCTGACTCATATGCCTAAGATGATTCGGCCGATCCCACCCTACCTTGGGGTCCTCTGCGCTTAAAGGGTTAGTCGCAAGCTCAACAACTCAATTGTAGTAGAGGTACCCTGGCCCGCCCAACTCGCGCGGCGCGTCAAATGAACGGGTCATCTGAGCTTGCGAAGGATCTAGCAGCAGGCGAATACGCATGAGGGCGTCCTAAAGGTGCTGTACTCGCTAGGTCTTTCCCGACGAAAGTCTTTAGAATTGAACCTCTATATGTACTGATTATAAACAACTTATAACGGATTCGCCCTACCCGATCACGTTGTGCAACAATACTTGCATGGTTCAGGAAGTCCGCAACATCCGTCGCGAGGTTCTCCCGAACGGGTTGATCCTCATCACTGAGGAGATGGAGCACATTCGCTCCGCCTCGATCGGCATCTGGATCAAGACCGGTTCCCGGGACGAAGACCTGCAGTGGAACGGCATCTCCCATTTTATCGAGCATATGGTCTTCAAGGGCACGAAGAACCGCAGCGCGGAGAAAATCGCCCGCGAAGTGGATTCCATCGGCGGCAACATGGACGCCTTCACCGCCAAGGAATGCATCGGCTTCAACATCAAAGTTTTGGACGAGCACCTTCCCATCGCCATGGATGTTCTCAGCGACTTGGTGCTGAATCCCGTGTTCGATGCCAATGACATTGGCCGCGAACGTGGAGTGATCCTTGAAGAAATAAAGATGGATGAGGACAACCCCGACTATCTGGTCCACGAAATCTTCACCCAGAATTTCTGGAAAGATCATCCCCTCGGGAAACCGATCCTCGGAACCAAGGACACAGTCAAGAAATTCGAACGCGACCCGGTGCTGGATTTTTACAAACAGCGCTTCTCGCCCGGCAATATGATTATTTCGGCCGCGGGCCACCTGAAGCACGAGGAATTCGTGAACTTGGTGAACCAGCACTTCGGACACATGAAGCCCATGAAGAATGGCTTCCACGGCCCGGAGCCAAAGACTGCCGCTCGCATCATGATGCGCAACAAGAAAGCGCTGGAGCAGGTCCAGATCTGCGTGGGGGTGCCTTCGCATCCCATCGCCCACGAAAACCGGCACGCCTCCTACATCTTGAACACGCTGCTCGGCGGCGGTATGAGTTCGCGGCTTTTCCAGAATATCCGTGAGCGCCAGGGTCTGGCCTATGCCATTTACAGCGATCTCTCGCCCTACCGCGATACCGGATGCCTCTCGGTCTACGCCGGAACCTCGCGCGAATCCGCCGGCAAGGTCGTGCAATCGGTAGTGTCAGAGTTTCGCAAGCTCAAGGACGAGCCTGTACCCGAGGAGGAATTGCGGCGCTCGAAAGACCAGCTGAAAGGCAGCCTGATGCTGTCGCTCGAATCCTCCAGCGCACGCATGTCCAACCTGGCCCGCCAGGAAATGTACTTCGATCACTTCAACACGCTCGACGAACTCATTGAGCGTATCGAAAAAGTCACGGTGGAGCAGCTGACCCAACTTGCCCACGAATTTTTCCAGACAGAATCGATCGCGGTAACCGTCCTGGGCAATCTGAACGGCCTGAAGCTGACCCGCGACCAGCTGGCCTGCTGACAAGACCTCCACCACGAACCACGTAGGGATCGAAACACGTAGGGGCGGACGCCTTGTCCGCCCAGTCGAGCGAAGCTCGACAGATGGTTTTGATCCCGAATATTCCCGAGGCTTCGCTCCTCTGCACGGAGAGGCGTCCGTCGCTACACGGCGATGCATCGAACACCGATCCCCCGCAAAAGTTGCGTGTCTACATGGAAATACGGGATGACACTTCTTCTAACGCTTTGCATCTAATTACGTAATGAAGCAGGCCACCTGGCACGGTGATGCTGCAGCAAGGCAGGTGGGCTGCGGTGGATTGGAGGAGGCTTTATGGCACAGGTGATTGAGTTCTACATTCCGTCGCGCTTTAAAGCGAAGGTGAAGTGGATTCCACAGGAGCAACGCGGGAAGATTATTGCGTTCCCCATCGACTTTAAAAAATCGGCGTAGGTGAATTGCACGCCCGGCACGCTTTCAATGCGAGCCGGGCGTAGCTTTTTCTGGATGTGAGCGCGAGCGTCTCGCTCGTGCGGCGGCATTCGGGGCACTGCTGCACGAGTGGGACGCTCGCGCCCACATTAAAGCCTGACGCTTCGCAAGCTCAGCGTGACACCGGTCCTGAAGGACGTCAGGCACAAATTCAGCCACTACCTGATCACTGGTTTTGCTGGCCTAGAGCGAAATTTCGAGGCATACTAAGCGGCAGGCCCGTATCCCCACGGGCGGGGAGGGCCGTACGTCATGCCGGCGCTGGAGGACAACAAAGTACAGATCAGTGAAATCGCTCCTTCGGTAGGGGATGCGGCCGAACAGAAGCAGCGCCGCCAGATGCTGATTGCACTGGCTCTGCTGCTGGCCGCGCTGATTCTGGTTTTGATCAAGGACTATGATTTCTGGTTTCCGCCCGAGCCTCCAGCCCAATCAGAGTCGGAACCCGCGGAGCAGCCCGTCCCGGACGTAAAGCCTCCGTCAGAAACGGCCACGGTCGCGCCACCGGTGGTGGTTCACCAGCGTCCTAAAAAAACCCGCGCGCCGCAACCCACTGTCATCGATCCCAGTCCCGCCCCCGCCCTGGCTCCGGTCGTCATGAGCCGTGCAGTGTTGCCTCCACTCGAAGTGGAGGTCGTGGCCGGAGACGAGCGCCGTACCATTCCGGCAACCACCAATTCCGTCAGAGTTGACCTGCAAGCCAGAGCGCCGTTTTCAACCGAACCGCCGCCTTCTTCGCTAAGTCCATATGCCAACACGCCTCCCGATGCTACGGGTATAGCGGACGCTACCGCGAGAGTTCATATCTCCCCGGGCGCCTCCGAACTCCTTTCTCGCCCGGTCGAACCGAACTATCCCATGCTGGCCAAACAGATGAAGGTCCAGGGCGCGGTCGTGCTGGAAGCTCTCATCGGACGCGACGGCAACATTCAGGACCTGCACGTTCTGAGCGGCCCCACCATTCTCTCCACCGCAGCACGCGAGGCGGTCAAACAGTGGCGATTCAGGCCATATCTGCAATCGGGAGAAGCTGTCGAAACCGAGGCCCGCATTACGGTTAACTTCACCATCTCTACTCAATAGTCCAACTCCTTTACGGATTCCGGAGAAGTCAAATCGGGTGCACGTCCCGTCAGAGTGGTTGCCGCCGGCCTCGATCTGACCGTCCCCCCTCACGCCGTTGTCCTGGTGAAGTGCGCCATCGCCTGAAGTCCGCGACGACAGTCCCGAAAATACAGCGATGAGTTCCATTTTCACCTCCAGAACGAAAAAGAGGCTATATTGCTTCGGAGCAAACGCTGGCTCACAAATGTCCCGGAGGACTACACGAGTGCATCAGCTATTTGTAGTGATGTTTCGCCGGATTGTTCCAGCCCTCGTACTGGCTGCTTTAGCAGTCCATGCAGGACTGGCGAACGCCGAATCATCACAAGTTATTCTGGATCGAAACGGCAGCTCCGTTGTCCTCGAGCCCTACGCGGCTAACATCATTCGCGTCACTCTGAGTCTGAAGAAAGAACCGGCGCTCGCTCCTCCCGGCTTCGGGTTCGTTGCTGCACCCGCCACCGCCAGTTGGACCAGGGAGGCAAGTGACACCGCCGACACTTACCGGTCATCGCGTATGGTGGTCACCGTAGGGAAGAACATGCCGGGCCATCCTACGCGAACCCAAATCGATATCGGGAAATTTTTTAACGGATCCGCTCCAGGGGCGCACATCACGATCAAGACGCCTGAAGGCAAAACGCTTTTGGATATGACCGGCTGGTCGATGTCCGTGCCCAATCACAAGGATGGCAACGCGAGCCTTTTGAATGACCGTCGTCCCTCGGACCCGGAGTTTTACCAGGTGGGCGCTACCTTTGTTTCACCCGATGATGAGCACTATTACGGACTTGGCCAGAACCAGGAGGGTTTTCTCGACCATCGCGGCCACACTATCGAGTGCTGGCACAACTACCTGGCAACCGGGGGCCCGAGTGTGTGCGTACCATTTTTGGTGAGCAATTACGGCTATGGATTGGTTTGGGACAATCCCTCCAAGACAACTATCGCGCCAGGGTTTAACGAACAAACCCGCTGGGTCTCCGAGGTGGGCGACCGCGTTTCATTTTTCGTGATCGCGGGCGCGAATGCGGATGAGATTTATTCCGGCTATCGCCTGCTGACTGGCCCCACTCCGCTGATGCCCAAGGCCGCCTACGGCTACATTCAATGCAAGCAGCGCTACATCACGCAGGACGAAATGCTCGCGGTTGCCAAAGGCTATCGCGATCGACATCTGCCAGCCGACGTGCTGGTCCTGGATTGGTTCTACTACACGAAAATGGGCCAGATGGATTTCGTTCCGGAGCGCTGGCCGGATCCGGCCGCAATGAATCAGCAGCTTCACGACATGGGTTTCCAGACCATGATCAGCGTGTGGCCGCGCTTCGAAAAGAGTTCGCGCTATTTTGATTTCATCAATCAGAAAGGATGGTTCCTGCACGCCGCCGACGGCACGCCGCTGGATGGGCTGCCTTACGATCGCGCCGGCTCCGACATCGATACCTCCAACCCGGAAGCGGCGCGCTGGTACTGGGACATCCTTCGCGACAACATTATCAGCAAGGGCTTCGACTCGCTGTGGGCCGACGAGACCGAACCCGATCTGCCTCCCAATGGCGCCTACTTCCACGTCGGGCCCGGAACGCAGTACTACAACATTTATCCCTTGGTGCATACGGCCGCGATCTATGACGGCTTCCGTCGCGACGTAAAACAAAAACGTGCGCTCATTCTTTCACGCGACGCCTACCTCGGCGCGCAGCGCAATGGAACGTTGTTCTGGTCCTCCGATATTTCTGGGACGTGGGACACTCTGAAGCGCCAGATCCCCACCGGACTCGACTTCACCGCTTCAGGCATGGCGAACTGGACGCAGGACATCGGAGGCTGGCAATATTTGCCGGCGGTTCATCACCCCGCGCATCCTCCACTGCTTGATCCCTCGGACGCTCGCGAGAATGTGGGCGGTTACGACGACTATCCCGAGCTTTACACACGCTGGTTCCAGTACGCTGCATTCCTGCCGGTCTTCCGCGCTCATGGCAGCCGCAAGTACAACGAAGTCTGGTCCTACGGGAAGCAGGCTGAGCCCATCCTGGAGAAATATCTCAAGCTGCGCTATCAATTGCTTCCTTATATTTATTCGCTGGCTTACACCACCTATCAGACTGGCGCCCCATCGATGCGTGCGCTGTTCATGGATTTCCCCAACGACCCTAAAGTCGCCGATCTTGGTGACGAATATATGTTTGGTCCGGCGTTCCTGGTTGCGCCGGTCACCGAGCAGGGCGCGACCAGCCGCGCGGTTTATTTGCCGGCCGGCGCTGATTGGTATAACTACTGGACGAACGAGCGCTTCCACGGCGGGCAGACCGTCAACGTTGCCGCTCCCATTGATACGCTGCCGCTTTTTGTGCGCGCCGGTTCGATTCTGCCCCTCGGAGAAGCCATCGAGAGCACGAATCAAGTTCAGGCCATTGCGAAGGTGCGAGTCTATCCTGGAGCGAACAGCGACTTCACGCTTTACCAGGACGACGGAAAGACTTACGCCTATGAACAAGGAGACAGCAGCATCACACATCTGCACTGGGATGATGCCGCACGAAAGCTGAGCCATGCGGGTGCTGCGGCATGGAAAAGTTCCGACGCGCAGATTTTGGAGATCGCGGGGCGGTGAACTAAAGAGGCAGTTATGTGGTCGCGGGCGGCTCGCCCGCGACTTTTGACTTTTGTACTCTAGCCGCGCGGCCGAGCCGCCCGCGACCACAAAGGCAAACCATCTTAGACCATGTGGGGACAACCGCTCTCGGTTGTCCGGTCGAGCGAAAGCTCGAGGTTTTGCCCGTCCCCAAAAACAAAACTGCGGAGCTTTCGCTCCGCCGGACAACCGAGGGCGGTTGTCCCCACGCGCGCCGTGGTGATTATTTCGTCGCTTCGTCCCACTCGGCGCCGCCACGATTCAGCAGCGCCGCGCGATCTTCCTCTAAAATCCAGCGTTCTTTCACCAGAGCGTCAATCGCTTTTCCGTAGCGGTCGAGATAATCTTCGCGGCTCTTGTAGCGCTCGGCGATTGAGCTGCGCGGATCTCCGTTCTTCTCGCGTTCCGCGGCGGTTTTGGGAAACGCCAGGTAGGAACCCTCAAACGCCTCTCGTTGCTCGGGCGCGCCGATGGAAGGATCGCGCAAATTCCATCCTGTATATGTCGCCAACGGGACCGCGATTTCCGGCAGATGAACGCCTGCCAACTCGTTGCCGTCGCGATTGACCTGCGGCACCAGCACGGGAAACGCTTCGCCCACCCGAGGCGGTTGCATAGTAATGATGCCGCGACCCCACTCCGGGCCGAAGTTCAGCCGATAGGCCCGGTTTGCTTCCCGAGGTTTGTTAACCTTGGGAATCGACGGAAAGGCGTAGTCAGCAATCGAAACTAGCGTCCGGTCGGCAACCTTCGGATATTTGCTTTCTGGCGGAGCCGTACCGCTGCGTACCCAGGCATCCAGGTTCGTGAGCATCGAGCGCCAGAAATATCGGATCGGTAGCGGTGACTCTGGTTCCTGGCCATGTAGATCTCCAGCACCCTCGGCGGGAGGAAACGGTCCGGGGAAATGCTGCAAGCCAGTGAAGTGATAGATACGTACATCTTTCGAAATTGTCGCGTCCCGCTTGGCGTCTGCCGTGGTGTGAATGAGTGAAGCGGCCCGTCCCCAATATTCATAGGACGTGTTGGAAAGAAAAATCCTGGGGACAACCTTGTCTGCCGTCGCTCGATCAAGCAGTCCTCCCTTGTCCCCCGTGACCGAATCGGTCTCTGGTTGATCGGTAAAGGGAAAAATGTCGGTGGGGAAAAATATCGACGATGTGGGCTGCGCGTCACGAGACGGCTGCGCGAAACGGATGTTGAAACTGCCTCGGCCCGCTCCGGCAACGTGGGCGAGCACGCCATCCAGCGCGATCCTGCCTTCTTCGTCCGCGTTGAATCCCTGATAAAGAAGATCGCGTAAAAATCGTCCATTCTGGGAAATGCCCTCGCCGTAGACCCGCGCCGCGGGCACAAGCGCATCCGGCGCGTGTTTGGCGTAGGCTGCGAAGTCGCGCACCGCGGCGAAACCCAGTCCCGCAACCACCGGGTCGCTGACGACGTAGATGTATTCATAAATCTTGCCCGGCTGAAATCCGCCGCTCAGACGAATGTGGCGGTCGCTAGCCATGCGTTTTCCGTCCACCATCTGGGCGAATTGCCAATCCGACCGCAGGATTACCGCGCGCGGCGCCTCAGGCGTGTCTCGCACGGCAAGCTGGTTCCGTGGATCATCCGGGGCTGCCACGGAATATTCGCTGCCTCCGATGTTGCCGACGATCACGTGGCCAAGCGGCATCTCGTCCATCGCCTTGGACGGCATTAAGTCTCCTCGCAACAAGCCGTGGATGGCGGAGCCGTTTTCTTTCGCGATCGGTGCATACAAGCGCAGCGTGCCATCGCCTGCGGCATCCCACTGCCAGCCGAGTGAAACGACGCTGTAGCCATTGCGCAAAAGCCAGCCATCGCCAGCATCCTGAACGGCGTCCCAATCCCCTCCATCTATCACGCTGACGATGCGTCCGCGGCCCCGGTTTGGCACCTCAAGCAACAGAGACCCATTGCCCTTGCTCGAATCTTTCGGCCGCAGAGCCATGAAGTCGGCAGAGAACTCAACCTCGCCCCGCTTAACGTTCACGGCCTTGTCAAGATCAACGATCTTCTGATTGCGCGGATTTGCAACCGGCACAGAAAAAAAGACTCGTCCGGTGATTCGCTCGTAGGCTCCAACACTGCCAAATGCTTTGCTATCCGAGACCGCCTCCCGTGAGTCAATCTGAATACGGACTACACGCGCATGCAAGAGGGGCACAGACACGATGACAACCATCAACAAAGACTCAAACCCGCGCAGAGGCCGCATGCGCCGAAGGATAGCAGATTGGAAAATCGGTCCATTGCGGGCTAGTCATTTTTTCTTGCGAAATGTCGATTCGAAGGGCGCTCGTTCGACTTATCTATAGCGGGTGAGAAGAGTGCAAGATCATGCGAACCAGGACCGGCGCAATGATTCTGCGCGCACAATCAATTTATTTTTTGACAGGATTCGTAAAATCGATGAAATTTGCTCGAATCCCGGCGTCTCCGGGCGGAATCAAATGCTGATACCGAGTCGTGGGCTTCATGATCGGATTCGGGCGTGACGTCCGGTCCTGAACGCTTGACCTCTTAACCCCCTGATGAAGACAGTAATCCATCGAGGGAATTGCCTGTAAGTCTTTGTTGGTACGCATCTTAGAGGGAGTTTTACTGATGGCGAAGAGAATGGTTTTGATGTTGGCCTTGACCGCAATCCTGCTCACCGGCCTGGGCTTCTTGAAGTTCAAGCAGGTACAAACGGCTATGGCAGCGGGTGCATACACGCCGCCTCCTGAGGCGGTCACCAGCGTGGTGGTAAAAAAGGAGCAATGGCCTTCTACCACGTCCGTCATCGGGACCATGGAAGCCGTCCACGGCGTCATGATCAGCGCGGACCTTCCCGGCACCATCGCGAAAATCAATTTCGCCTCGGGCAAATCAGTGCGTGAAGGCGACGTCCTGATCGATCTTGACACGCGTCAAGAACGGGCCCAACTCGCGGCTCTCGAAGCCCAACGCGATCTTGCGAAAATAAATTACGGCCGCATGGAGCAACTCGTCAAGGAAGGCGTCATCTCCAAGATGGAGTACGACCAGGCCACGGCTCAGCAGAAGTCGACGGAAGCGAACGTCGGCGAGATTCGCGCCACCATTGAGCGCAAGACGATCCGGGCACCGTTTTCAGGAGTGCTGGGGATTCGCAAGGTCAATCTTGGCGAGTACCTGTCCGCGGGGAGCGCCGTGGTTCAGCTTCAATCTCTGAATCCGATCTATGTAAATTTTGGTCTGCCGCAACAGGCGTTGGGTCAGGTGCATGTTGGCCGCAGCCTGCGCGTTACCTCGGACGATCTGGTCGGCAAACCCTTTACGGGGCGGGTTACAGCTCTCGACTCAGTGGTCGACCAGACCACCCGGAACGTGCAGGTGCAGGCTACGCTTGCCAATCCAGAGGGAAAACTGCATCCCGGCATGTTCGTGCAGGTGGCGGTCGTACAGGGAGAAGATCGTTCGGTCATAAGTCTTCCAGCGTCCGCGATCGCCTATGCGCCTTACGGTGATTCGGTTTTTGTGATCACCGATCTTAAGGACAAGGCAGGCCGGAGCTATCGCGGAGTGAAGCAACAGTTCGTGAAGCTCGAAGGCTCGCGCGGTGATCAGGTCGCGGTTGTTTCCGGCCTGAACCCAGGGGATGAAGTTGTGACGTCTGGTGTTTTCAAGCTGCGCAATGGCGCCGCCGTTCAGGTCAACAATAAAGTCCAGCCGGGAAACAATCCTGCTCCCAAGCCTGAGGACAGCTAAATGAAGTTTACGGATCTATTCATAAAACGACCCGTCCTCGCGATAGTCGTGAGCCTGGTTATATTGATTGCCGGGCTGCAATCCATTCGCTCGCTCAGTGTCCGTCAGTATCCGCGCAGCGACATCGCCGTGGTGCAGATCACCACGGTGTACGTCGGGGCAAACGCGGACCTGGTCCGCGGTTTTATTACCACGCCTCTGGAGCGTGTAATCGCCAGCGCTGACGGCATCGACTATATGGAGTCGTCAAGCTCTCAGGGGCTGAGCACGATCAGCGTGCACCTGAAGCTCAACTACGATACCAACGCCGCGCTTACACAAATTCAAGCGAAAGTGGCTCAGGTCCGCAATGATCTGCCGCCCGAAGCCGAAGCGCCGGTGATTGAACTGCAAACCGCGGATGACCAGTTTGCGGCAATGTACATCGGCTTCTCGTCGGCTGACATCGACCAGAACCAGATCACCGACTATTTGACCCGCGTCGTGCAACCCAAGCTGAGCGCCATCAGCGGAGTACAACGCGCCGACATTCTCGGTGACCGCACTTTCGCGATGCGCATCTGGTTGAAGCCCGACAAAATGGCTGCGCTCGGCATCTCGGCCTCGGCCGTCCATGACGTTCTGGCAAAGAACAATTATCTTTCCGCTCTCGGAAGCACCAAGGG
Source organism: Terriglobia bacterium (assembly GCA_963795245.1). Lineage (GTDB taxonomy): Bacteria > Acidobacteriota > Terriglobia > Terriglobales > Acidobacteriaceae > JAIQFF01. The sequence continues at coordinate 2,138,565 of CAWCHA010000005.1, forward strand.
TTCGATGGTGTCGGTGAACCTGATTGCGAACACCGACATGCGCACCGCTGAAGATTTTCGCCAAATGGTGGTGAAGAATAACAACGGCGCGGTGGTCAGGCTCGGCGAAATCGCGGACGTCGTGCTCGGAGCCCAGAACTATGACTCGGAAGTCCGGTTCAACGGCGAGACCGCGACCTTCATGGGAATCTGGGTTCTGCCGACGGCTAACTCGCTGGACGTTATCAAGAAAGTTCGCGCCGCACTTCCCGGCATTCAGGCTGAACTGCCAACGGGAATGAAAGCTGGTATCCCCTACGATTCGACCGCCTATATTCAGGACGCCATCGACGAGGTTCTCAGTACCCTCACCGAGACTCTGCTGATCGTCGTGGTTGTAATTTTTCTCTTCCTCGGATCGTTCCGCTCGGTACTCATTCCGGTCGTGGCCATCCCGATTTCGCTGATCGGCGCTGTCTTCCTGATGTTGGTGGCAGGCTTCACCATTAACCTGCTGACCTTGCTGGCCATCGTGCTGTCGGTCGGACTCGTGGTGGATGACGCGATCGTCATGGTCGAGAACGTCGAGCGCCACATCCATATGGGCAAGACGCCTTTCCGCGCCGCGATCGATGCTGCTCGCGAACTGGTGGGTCCGATTATCTCGATGACCATCACGCTGGCCGCGGTTTACGCCCCCATCGGTATTCAGGGCGGTTTGACCGGTGCGCTGTTCCGCGAGTTCGCCTTCACTCTGGCCGGGGCCGTGATCGTGTCCGGTATCGTGGCGTTGACTCTTTCCCCAATGATGGGATCGAAGCTTCTGCGCGCTGGTGCCAGCGAACGCGGCTTTGCCGGATGGGTCAACCGGCGCTTCGACACTGTCCGCTCGACTTACGAGCGCGCCCTGACCAGTACGCTCAAGTACCGTCCGGTTGTCCTCACTCTTTGGGCAATCGTCGCCGTGCTGATGATTCCTTTCTACATGTTCTCTCAGCGCGAGCTGGCGCCGGCAGAAGACCAGGGAGTCGTCTTCGGAGTCATTCAGGCGGCTCCGAACTCGACCATCGATCAGACCAGGCTGTTCACTAACCAGGTCTTCGACGTCTATCATTCGTTCCCCGAGAATCAGAGCGTTTTTCAGATCACATCCCCGACTGGCGGCTTCGGAGGCATGGTCACTAAACCGTGGAGCGAACGGAAAAAAACTACGCAGCAACTTCTGCTTGAATCCACGGGACCGTTATCGAAGATCCCGGGAATTCGCGTGATTCCTTTGACCCCGCCACCTCTTCCTGGTGGTGGAAATTTCCCCGTCGATTTCGTAGTGGCATCGCCCGCCGAGCCACAGCAACTGGTCGTCTTTGCCAAGCAGCTTGTGGCCAAGGCATTTGCCAGCGGCATCTTCATTTATGCCGATTCCGATCTGAAGTATGACCAGCCGCAGACCGAAGTGGTTTTCGACCGCGACAAGCTGCGTTCCCAGGGAGTTGACCTGAGCCAGGCCGGACAGGATCTCTCCACCATGCTGGGAGGAAATTACGTCAACCGCTTCAGCATCCAGGGACGCAGTTACAAAGTCATTCCTCAGATCAAACGCGCCGAGCGTCTGACTCCGGATCAGCTGTCGGAAATTTACGTCACCGGATCGCAAAACAAGCTGGTGCCGCTTTCCACGTTCGCGACTTTGAAGACCACGACCGAGCCGCGAGATTTGAAGAAATTTCAGCAGCTCAACGCTGTTCGGATTCAGGGCGTAGTTCCTCCGGGAGTGCCGCTCGATCAGGCGCTTAAGGTCCTCGAAGATGAATCCAAGGCGATCCTGCCGCAGGGTTTCACGATCGACTACGCTGGTGAATCGCGCCAGCTGCGAACCGAAGGCAGCAAGTTTCTTGGCACCTTCCTGCTATCGGGCGTTCTGATCTACCTGGTGCTGGCGGCGCAATTCGAAAGCTTCCGCGATCCGTTCATCATCCTGGCGGGATCCGTGCCGCTGGCCATTTCAGGCGCGCTCCTGTTCTCTTTCCTCGGCTTCACCACGCTCAACATCTATAGCCAGGTAGGACTGATCACCCTTGTCGGACTGGTTTCTAAAAACGGCATTCTGATTGTGGAGTTTGCCAACCATCTTCAGGAAACCGGAAAGGCCAAGCTGGCAGCGATCATCGAGGCCGCCGAAACGCGGTTGCGCCCGATCCTGATGACCACCGCCGCTACTGTGATCGGTCACTTCCCGCTGGTGTTGGCCAAGGGGCCGGGCGCGGGAGCGCGAAACAGCATCGGCATCATGCTGGTCAGCGGCATGATTATCGGAACGGTCTTTACTCTGTTCATCGTGCCATCCATCTATATGCTGGTGGCCAAAACCCACACGCGGCTGGAAGAAGAAGCGGAACCAGAGCCGGAGCGTGAGCTTCAGCCAGTGGGAGCGGCTTTCTAAACTACAGCGCAGACGACAATTCCATTGGAACTTGCAATAATTCAGGTCATCTCGCCTTCGGGATGACCTGAATCTTTGGGGGCAAGCGCATCCGGCAGTTTCACGAACCCGCATGAAAACTACACAATCGGCATTTCGGAAACCACTCGAACTAACGCTGGAAAAGGCGATGGCGTATCTGGAGAATCTCGATCGGGCTCCGGTTGCTGCCAACATTGATCTCGGCACCCTGCGGGACCGGATCGGAAGAACGCTCCAGGATGAAGAAATTCCGCCCGAACAAGTCATATCCGATCTCGTGAAAGACGTCGAAGGCGGTCTTCTCGGTTCCGCCGGCGGACGTTTTTTCGGCTGGGTGATTGGTGGCTCGGTGCCCGCGGCGCTCTCTGCCGACTGGCTCACTTCGACCTGGGATCAGAACAGCGGGCACTATTCTTGCGGACCGGCAGCCGCGGTCGTCGAAGAAGTCACCGGCAAATGGCTGAAGGAAATCCTGAGTCTGCCGGCACATGCCAGCTTCGCCCTCGTGACCGGCTGCCAAATGGCGCACGTCACATGTCTTGCGGCCGCCCGGCACGCACTTCTGGCGAAGCGAAGCTGGGATGTAGAGAGGCAGGGATTGTACAATGCGCCGCCCATCCGTATTGTGACCAGCGACAAGCGGCATGAAACTTTTGACCGCGCTATCCGTCTGCTGGGTATGGGCCTGGCACAGGTGCAGTATCTGGCTGCGGATTCTGATGGACAACTTCCCGCAGATGCACTCGAACACTCGCTCACAGCAGACTCTTTGGCGCCGACCATCGTGCTTTTGCAGGCGGGCGACGTTAACACGGGCCGCTACGATGCGTTTGCAAAGCTGGTTCCGATCGCGAAGCGGCACGGAGCGTGGGTGCACATCGATGGTGCATTCGGTTTATGGGCGGCGGCCAGCGGACGCTATCGTCATCTCCTCGACGGGGCTGCCGAGGCTGACTCCTGGGCCACAGACGGGCACAAATGGCTCAACGTTCCCTACGATTGCGGATACGCTTTCGTCGCTCATCCCGACGCACATCGCGCTTCCATGTCGAGCCACGCGGCGTATCTCACGCAGGATGGCGATGCGCGCAACCAACTGGATTGGACTCCGGAATGGTCGCGGCGCGCGCGCGCATTTCCCACATACGCAGCACTGCGCCAGCTGGGGCGCAACGGCGTAAGTGACCTGGTTGACCGTTGCTGTAAACACGCGCACTCCCTGGTAACGCAGATTGGACGCTTGCCGGGCGTACAGGTGGTTTCGGAACCGCTGATCAATCAGGGGCTGTTGAGATTCCTTGATTCGAAACCGAACGCCACGGACACTGATCACGATCGCCGGACCGAAGAAGTAATTGCCGGCATCCTCGGCAGTGGCGAGGCGTTTTTTGGAGGAACTACCTGGCGCGGACGGCGTGCGATGCGAGTCAGCGTGAGCAACTGGCAAACGTCCGAAAAAGATGTCGAGCGTGTCGTCAACGCCGTGGCTGCAGTCCTGGAAACGCGGCCCTGAATTGAATGGGGCGCGACGTTCCGCTCGTGCGGCAGCACCACCGATTTCCCACCAGCGTGGGCGCTCGCGCTACATGACTGGGACGAATTGCAGGCAAACCGGCGTATCCACCTTGATCTCTTTGCCGGTTCTCGTGAGGCGTCCGGTGGCGGAATCGATTTTGTGTTCCACCACGGTGTTTGATAATTGATGCAGTGCAAATAAATAGCGGCCGGTGGGATCAATCGCAAAATTGCGGGGCATCACGCCACCCGAAGGAACGTGTTCCACCAGGGTCAAAGTCCCTTTCACTGGATCCACTGCGAACAATCCAATCGTGCCGGGCAGACGGTCCATACCGCGGCTCAAGCGATTGGACTCGTATAGAAATTTGCCGTCGTTGCTGATCTGGATCTCGCCCGCTCCGCCCCTGCCATCGAAGTCAACCGGCTTGGTTACAACTTCCTGCGCCTGCGTCAGCGTTCCCTTCCCCGCATCCCACGCGAAAACGGTCAGCGTGGAACCCATCTCGTTCAGCGAATAACCAAACTTACCTGCTGGATCGAAGGTGAAATGACGAGGACCAGCCCCGGCGGGAAGCGTGACGGAAGGCGCATTCAGCGGGGAGAGTGCGCCGGTCCCGGCGTCGAAGTGATAGATGAACACCTTATCCAGCCCCAGGTCCGAAGCAATCGCGTACCGGTTATCCGGGGAAACAAGAACTGAGTGGGGATGTGCGCTGCTCTGAATCGGAAGATCCGATCCGCCGCGACCGATATGCTGCATGAACGCGGTCTGTCCGCCTAACGATCCGTCTTGCTTTACGCTCATGACGGAGACGCTGCCACTGCCAAAATTAGCCATAAAAATAAATCGGCCAGTTTTGTCGATCGAGATCTGGCAGGTGCTGGTGCCCCCCGTCGGAAGAGCATTCAACAACCGCAGCTTGCCTGATGCATGGTCGATGGCAAAGGCGCTTACATAAGAAGAATGATCGAGAGGAGGACCCACGGAAAGCGGGTCCTCGGTGATCGCATACAGGAAGCGATGATTCGGATTGACCGCGAGGAACGCTGGATTCACAACCTTGGCCGCAAGTTGAGGCTCTCCTATCTCACCGGTGGCGGCGTTCAGCCGGCTGACGTAAATCCCGTCGCTGTGGCTGTCTCCCACTCCAATGGTCTTGCTTTTTGTGACAAATTTGAATCCCGTATAGGTGCCGAAGTACATGAAGTAGTCGTTACTTTGAGCTGAAACGACCTGGCAGCCAAAAACTGAAATAATAAGCACAAGAGCAACATGAAAATAATCGCGATTGACCTTCAAGATTTTCCTTTCCTGACGCGCGGGTGCGACCAAAGACAAACTCTTCGCCAGCCACCTCTGATGATGCCGTGGGTCCGCTCGCGTCCGAAAGCGGCGGCCTGACGTCGCTACGCCCCCGCTTTGATCACGGGAGATAAGTCCGCAGACTTCAATCTGGGACACAAACAAAGACACCACTCTACACATATCTCGATATTGTTACTGCTCCATCCAGCTAAACAAGTCTCGAGCCTACGAACAAGCGAAATAGTACGAAAACGATCATGTCCGAAAACCGCTAGTACATCCCTGTCGCGGATGCGAGAATTCAGGCATGGAACTGCCCGCCCGTCGAGTCTGTTATCGAGCTTTGCAGAGCCGGGATTCCCGCTTTGATGGCCTGATGTTCGTCGGCGTGTCGTCGACCGGCATCTACTGCCGGCCGGTATGTCCGGCGCGTACGCCCAAGTTTGAGAATTGTACTTTCTTCGGATCAGCCGCTGCGGCACAAGATGCCGGATTTCGGCCATGTCTTCGTTGCCGTCCTGAAACCGCACCGGACTTCGCTTCTTGGCATGGCACCTCGAATACGGTCTCGCGCGCCCTGGCCCTGATCGCCGAGGGTGCTCTTGATGGCGAAGCGAACGGTGTTGCAAAGCTGGCTGAACGGCTGGGTCTGGGCGATCGGCAATTGCGGCGTTTGTTCATCCAGCACCTGGGAGCATCGCCCATCTCGGTCGCACAAACGAGACGAGTGCTTTTTGCGAAGCAGCTCATACACGAAACTCAATTGCCCATGACTGAAGTTGCCATGGCAGCTGGATTCGGCAGCTTGCGGCGCTTCAACGAAACATTTCGCGACCTGTTCCAGCGCCCTCCCAGCGCTTTGCGGAGAAAGAATTCCTCCAGGCATGGAGGGAAGGACGTAACTCTCAGGCTTCGCTATCGCCCGCCCTATGATTGGGATTGCATACTTGCCTTCCTGCAAGCGCGCGCCGTGCCAGGCGTCGAAATTGTTGACGGAGGACGTTACCTGCGCACGGTCGAAGTGGAAGGCGTCATCGGAAGCATCGAAGTAACTCATCTGCCCGATCGACAAAGTCTGGCGGTCAGCATCCGTTTCCCGGATGTCCGGTTGTTGCCCGCCATCGTCGCCAGGGTGCGGCGGCAATTCGATCTGGGTGCTGATATCGAAACCATTGATGGTCATCTGTCCGGCGATCCCGTGCTGGCTCCGTTGGTTGCACAGCGCCCGGGATTGAGGGCTCCTGGCGGTTGGGACAGTTTCGAAATTGCGGTGCGTGCTGTCTTGGGGCAACAAATCAGCGTGGTTGCGGCACGTCGACTCGCCGGTCAGTTGGCCGCGCTGCATGGCCGCCCTGTGCCGAAGTCTTTCCTGATCCACGCAGGCCTGTCTCGTGTGTTTCCTACAGCCAAGCGATTGGCTTCCGCTACCTCCATCGGACTGGGCATGCCGGACGCGCGTTCGATGGCGCTGAAAGCCATAGCCCAAGCGGCGCTGGCTGATCCGAATCTGTTCCGTCCGTTCGGCTGCATTGAGGAGACAGTTGCCCGCCTGCGAACCATTCGCGGGATTGGGGAATGGACTGCACAGTACATCGCGCTTCGCGCTATTCGCGAGATGGATGCATTTCCGGCAACCGATATTGGACTACTGCGCAGCATCGCACTAATGAATGGAGAGAAAACTACGCCTGCGAACCTGTTAAGCCTCGCTGAATCGTGGAGACCCTGGCGTGCATACGCGGCACAGCATCTCTGGGCTGCGGAGGCAAGCGCGGTTCGAAGGCATCCACCGGTATCACATTAAAAGGAGAAAAGTCATGACTCTCGTCTACAAGGAAATCGCATCGCCCGTCGGTCAGCTGAAACTAATCGCCAGCGACACAGGCCTGGTGGCCATACTTTGGGAGAAGGACAGTCCTCGTCGTGTACGTCTGGGCGAACTGGTTGCGGATGATCAGCACCCCATTCTCCTCGAGACGGAGCGGCAGCTGGGTGAATACTTCGCCGGGAAGCGAAAATCATTCTCGGTCGCTCTCGATATTCGGGGCACTCGCTTTCAGAAGGACGTATGGGAGGCATTGCTGGCCATACCGTTTGGAGAAACAAGAAGTTATGGACAGCTTGCGAAACAGCTCGGGAACCCTCGCTCCGCTCGTGCCGTCGGTGCCGCCAACGGGAGAAATCCGTTATCAATCATCGTGCCTTGTCATCGCGTGATTGGATCGTCTGGAAAGCTTACGGGCTTTGCCGGCGGACTGGATACAAAAGCACATCTGCTGAACCTCGAGCGTTAGAGCCACTGTTTCTCCGCGCGCAGGGGTGAAGTTGGTGTGTCGATCGGGAAGACGACGATAAAACAGTCGAAGGCGTCGAGCATCCAACCCGGGATTCCGGAGATGACGGCCTAGGTCCTCCAACCGGGGTTCATTGTTCAACTGGCGGGCGCGGAGCATTCGGCCAAACACAGGCAACTTTAATCTGTCTTGAAACGTTTCAACCGAACTGCTGGTAAATTTAACTCTGGGTTTTGAGTCTTGTAAAAAAATTAGGGCCGCAGTGACGGCATTTGAGACGGGCAAATTCGGTAGTACATCTCTTTATAAAACTGCCGCTCCGAATTCCACCCCACGGCTTCGCCTACTCGGCGTCCTCTACGCAGCGGAAGCCGAGTCCGCCGGAGCGGTCCAGGCTTGGCGAGGTAAGCAGGAACTTGCCGTGTTCAGTCAACTTGTATGCCTGCGGAAAATACCAGATGGACCCCTGCGGCTGGTAATAGCTCCCGCCACGCAGAATGCCGGCGACAGTGTGGTCGTCGGTAAATTCATCTGTCCATTGCCAAACGTTGCCGACCATGTCCATCACGCCGAACGGGCTTGCTCCCTGAGGATGCGCGTCTACAGTATCCGCTCCGCGCATGGTGCGGCCCTTGTCGGGAACCGGTACGGCAGCGGCGTTCCACTGATCGCCCCATGGATAAAGGCGTCCGTCGGTGCCTTGCGCCGCATATTGCCATTCCCACTCGTGGGGCAACCGCTTGCCGGCCCAGGCAGCGTAGGCGCGCGCATCTTCGAGAGCCACCCACGTCACTGGCTTGTTGTCCGCGCCGGCGGGATAATTTCCATTTCTCCAATCGCGCAGAAAATTCAAACTATCCTGCGGATTGTAATGGGTTGCCTCCAGAAACTTTTTGAACTGCACATTCGTTACCGGATATTTATCCATCCAGAACGACTTCACGTGCATGGAATGTTCGTGAAAGCGACGAGCCGTGTCTTCCCAGGGATACTGCACGTCCACGCCGATGTCGTTGAATCCTTCAATTTCGATTCCCTGCACGCGGAAGAGAAAATCCGAGGCTGGAATTTTCACCATGTCCGCCGGAGAACCTGAAGGCGCCTTGGTCGAAGCGATCGGCACCATCCGTTGCGGAAGAACAATCCATTCGTGGGAATAGCTGGCCAACGGTTTGGCGGTCAGTGCTTTCATCTTGGACATGAGGCCCTGCATTCCGGAGTCAGGCGTTGAATGTGATGCAAGAATCGAGCCGTATCCGTGAGCTTCGATGGCGAAGCTGAGTACGCTTTTACCCGCCGCATTCTTGTCTGGCGTCAACTCCGCGCCGTGATAGAGATCGTAGTAGCGGACACCGTCTTCCGTGGCAAGTTCGAGTTGTGGGCCTTCGACGTCGTAATCATTGCGATTCACGATCGTCCACAAGGTTTGCTGCCCGGAGGGCCAGCGGCTGGAGAAAATGCCGTAGCGCAGCATAGGCGCCAGCGGTTCCCACTCTTTGCTTTGCAGGAAAGGAGCCGTGGCGCGCTCGATCGTGGCGATTCTACGGGTGGCCTCAGCATCGCGCGGAGTGATTCCGTTCCAGATGCCCCAGATGCTTTCCCAGCTTTCCCAACCTACGCCGTTGAAAAATGCGAACTGAAGATTGTCCGTCTTGTCTTTTTTCCAGCGATCGGAGATGTTCACCATGTGGCGCGGTTCGAGCCACTTGTATTTGTCGACCAGGGGAACGAATCCGATACTGGTACTGGCCCCAGGTCATTACGTTCCAGGCGAGCGCTTCATCGGATGGGCCGCTCTCCGGTTCGAAAGCAAGCGGGTGACCGACTTTGTCCGCAGCCAAAGAGTACGCCAGCGGCACACCGTCCTGCGTGTCGCCGTTGATGCCGTCGGCCCCGACTTCCGCCATCAATTCCGCAATCGCATCGGGCCAGGGTTTACCTTGGTCTCGCGTGCCCTGGTCCCACATCATCATCGGGAACAACACTTTCACTCCTCGCTTATGGAAGTCGGCGATCATCTGCCTCACGCCTGCCACACCTCCCGGCATGCTGCGGATCAAGTCATGCTGATTGCGATCGTCGATGCCCATGTTCGGATAAGTGGGCCAGATCAAAACAGAGTCGATGCCACCGTAGCGCTTGTCCAGATCATCGAGATAGCGGTCCACCGTGTACTTGTGCGCCACTGGATCGTAAAAATAACGGTCCTGCACCATCATCTGCGGCTGAAAAAAACTGGTTTGTGTCCACTTTAAGGCAGGCATGTCATAACGTGATCCGTTGTATCCGATGCGGATCAAGCGTTCATCGCGCCAGTGGTGAAGATCGGCGAGCCAGGCTTCGTGATCTTCGGCGGTGCAGAATTTCGATCCGCCTTCCCACGCGCCCTTCACATTGTGGCAGGAAGGTGCGGGAAACTGCTGGCGCTCCGGACGGTAGTGCGAATCCTGAGCCAGAGCCACGGTGGTAGCAAATAAGGCAATTGCTCCCAGCCAACAAACGAATGATTTCATATCGCCCTTTCGCCTGGCGGAGTGCGCAAGAAACCACGAGCATTCTCGTCGATAAAAAATCGGCACTCGCCTGATAGTTACGGCGAGAATATAAAACGTTTCAAATGGCATGTCCACGCTTTCTTTTTCTGCAATATTCGAGACCGTTCCGGACATTCACAAACAAGCTTGTCGTCCCGACCGAAGCGAAGTGGAGGGACCGCATATCCGCCTCGCGCTGGGTCCTCCGCAAGCTCAGAATGACCTCTTTCATTTATGCGGATCATCCAGACTGCGCACTGCCGTCTGGTTTCGTTGATCTTGAAAGCTTTCAGGCTTTTGTACAATCGGTCGGGTTCAGAGCTTTTTTCATGCTTGTCGCACCCAGGCGTACCACCTCGATCAACACGGCAACTTTCTGCTGATAGCGCCGGTCAACGACCGCGCAGGTACACTAGGCTTCCGCTGCGTGCAGAATGCCGAGTAGCGGGTCATTCGGGAAAGGAATCTGAGCTTGGCCGGCAAGCCTCAAAATACGTCTGCGATTGTCAGCACCGAATCGACGCTCGGTCCGACTGAATTCGACCTTGCATATTACGGCTGGCGGGTCGTGCTGGCAGCCTGCTTCGGTGTAATGGCTGGCTTCGGCTCGCTATTCGTTTACACCTTCACGGTTTTTGTGAAACCGCTGGGCGCGGAATTCGGCTGGAGCCGTGAAGCGGTCTCGACCGGTTTCGCCATCGGCGCCGTTACGGTGGGACTGTGTTCGCCGCTGCTGGGCCGCTGGATCGATCGTTTTGGTCCGCGCCGCATCATTCTTCCCTGCATGACAGTGTTCGGATGCGGCATTACCTCGCTGGCGCTGTTGCGTTCGGGAATATGGCAGTTCTACGTGACCTGCTTTGTGTTGGGAGTGGTTGGAAACGGTGCCGCTCACCTGGCTTTTTCGCGATCCATATCTACATGGTTTGAGCGACGTCTGGGAATAGCACTGGCTTTCGTCATGGTGGGATCTGGGCTGGGCGCCATGATCCTGCCGGTGGTTGCGCAAACCATCATCAGCCGTTCGGGTTGGCGGGCAGCTTACGCGACGCTAGGCTGTATATCGCTGCTGCTCGGCCTGCCGCTCAGTTGGCGCTACATCCGCGAGCGCGGGTCAGCCCGGCCCGAGGCCGCTCCCGTCGCGCATTCCGGGATGACGTGGCAGCAGGGGCTGCGTTCATTTCCTTTCTGGATTATCGTCGCCGTGCTGTGCGTAAGTTCGATCAGCATGAACGGTGCGATCACACAAATGTCGGCATTGCTGACCGATCGCGGGGTCACGGCAAGCGGGGCAGCAATATGCGCGTCCGTTCTGGGCGGATCGAGCCTGTTCGGAAGGGTGGGAGTGGGTTGGCTTCTGGACCGCTTTTTCGGGGCGCGCGTCGCTTTCATGATCAGCCTGTCGACTGCGTCCGGCATTTTTCTTCTCGCCCGCGCGGGTAGCTTTCCGATGGGCTGCCTGGCTTCCGCGCTTATTGGCATTGGAGCGGGCGGTGAAGCGGCCATTACTCCTTACCTGTTGACTCGCTATTTCGGGCTGCGCTCCTTTTCCACTCTTTACGGAGTCACCTGGACATTCTATGCCGCGGCGGCGGCAGTGGGTCCGGTCATACTCGGCCGCGCGTTTGACTCGACAGGTTCCTATACGTCCGTGCTGGTCGCACTCGCCATCGCGCTGGCATTGGCCGCAGCGCTGAACCTGTTCCTTCCCAGATATTCAAATTCTGCAACAATTGAAGTCGCCTGAAACAGCGAAACGACGGGCAAAAACACACCAATCCCGGCCCACGATAACCAGAACCCGAGGATAGTAACGGTTGCGCTATGCGCCTCGAATACAGCAGATACGGTACGATCGGCTGCGATCTGATCGCTGGTAGAAGGCCCACAGCGCTTTGATCGGTTGGTAGTCGGTCAGTGAGCCGTCGCCACGCTGGCCTGCCGGAGCACAACCTGCGATGTGTCCTTCGCTTCGGTCACGATGAGAAAGCGCGGAGACGGTGCTGCCGACCCATCAGAATTCCCGTGCACAAGCGATTTTAGAGGCCCGATCGCCTGCACAGATCCCGCTCCATCAGGATTGGTTTTCAAGACCGCCAGAGCTTCAAGTCTTCCGAAGGGCGGGTGATCGGACTTTGTCAGATATACCTGGTATTGCGAATTTGGTGCGAGCCCCGCCGCCGATATCTGGACTAAATCCAGAAGGCCGAGAGAGTTTACCGCCACTGAGGCTTGCGCATTCAGGAAGGTGTTCCCTCCCGCTTCCAGGTGAAGACTTGCCGTATTGCCGGCCTCTCCGAGGGGTTTGAGATTGTCGGTACCGTCGCCATTTGGTACCGCGCCTGGAACGTATACCAAAGCTTGCGTCGTTTGACCAATCGGGATGTTGGCGATCACTCTGTTTGTCGCAGTGTCGATCGCCACCGCGTGCTCGCCATTCTCTAATGCGACGTAGACTCTCGAACCATCACCCGACGGCCAAATACCATGCGGGAGACTTCCAACGGGAATGGTGGCAACCAGTTCCGGAGCCACGCCTCTGCGAAATACTTTGACTGAGTTCGCGCCGCCAATCGTGATGTAGGCAAATTTGCCGTTGCGGTTGTTCGCGAAATTCACATGGTTGCTGATCGGCCCTGTCTCCAGCACCGCTTTTTCTTCGAACGGCGGCTTCGCGTTAAATACCTGCACCTTGCCTGCGTCTTTTAATGTGATCCAAACCTCGTCATTCTCTGGGCTCACCGCGATATTGGGACAAAATGAACTCACTTGCGGCAATCGCTTCACCACCTGATGAGACACTGCGTCAACCACAGCCAACTCCGGACTGAAACTGGAACACACAAAGCCGTACTTACCGTCGGGGCCAAATACCGTCATGCCCGGACCACTCGCCAATTCGATGCGGCCGACTTCTTTCATTTGCGCTGGGTCGATGACTGAAACATAGTTCTCGCCGCGCACCGTTACCCAGAGTTCACGGCCGTCGGGCGTGAAAAACGCTTCGTGCGGCGAGCGGCCAAGGTAAAGTCTGCCTTTGACTTTATTGGTAGTAGTGTCAATCAAAGTAACGGAATTGGACCCTACCGACACAACAGCAAGAGTCTTCGAATCGGGCGAGAACCCGAGGCCATGCACCAGCAACTCTCCTCGATAGAGGGCACTCAAAGCCCCGGGCACCGGATCACCTAAACGGATTACACCCAGGAGCTTGTTGCTGGAAGGATCGATAACCGAGACGGTATTCGAGGTCTGGTCAGCCGCATACACACGGTCGTGAGTGGAGACCGGAATATCGGCCCGTCCCCACGGCGCCTGCTGCGCGAAAGCGGAGGAAACGAAAAACAAGACGGATAACCAATGAACAATTCTCATACCACTCCTCTTTCGTTGCTGCGATCCGGATTTCCCGCCATGAACCTGGTCTATTTTCGATAGTTGGATTCGTGCTGATTCAACCAAAGCTCCATCAACTCAGTCTCCGACTGCTGGTCGGTAATAGTTTCCTGTGCGAGCCTGTGCAACTGCGGGTTTTCGCCATACACCAACTCGGTCTTAGCCATGTCGATTGCGGCCTGATGATGCGGCAACATCATCCGCACGAAATCGATGTCGGCGTTGCCCGACGTCGTCACAGATCGCATTCCGGCATGCATCGTTTCCAAGCTCTGCGCAAATTCGGCCCATGCGTCTGAGTCCCGTCGCCGATCAGAACTGCCCTGCCTGGCCGGCGAAGCAATCGTACAGGTTAAAATCAGGAGAATTGGCAACACCCAAGCAGATTTACTGATAATTCACCTCCGGGACATTCGAGCCCAATCATCTCATCAGATATGCGTGGAAATCTCTCCCGGCTTGGGCCGTAAACTCTCAGCATCGAAAGAATGCCCAGCCGCATCTACCGGATACGAGACAATTCGTTTTTTTGACTCGCGTCGAACAGATAGCCAGTATCTAAATCTTTTGCTCAAAACTCCATGGAGTAGCGGCGTAAGGTAATGAACCATGCAGGCCGACCTTGCCATACGGCCCTGCGGCAGAGAATCAAAAAAACATGCCTCACACCTTTGGATCGTTGGTATTCACTCCGGCCGTCAAAGCCTTGCAGGAGCGCTACGGCAGCCGCCGGCAATACGCGCACCTGGAGGCATCCGGATCTATAACCGGCCGACTGGGAGCGGATGAGTCCGAGTTTATACAAGAACGTGACACGTTCTATATGGCAACGCTGGGCTCAACCGGTTGGCCGTACATACAACACCGGGGCGGTCCAAGGGGCTTTCTGAAAGTCATCGACGATAGCACTCTTGCCTTCGCCGATTTTCGCGGCAACAAGCAATACATCAGCACCGGCAATCTGCGCACCGACAACCGGGTCGCACTCATATTCGTGAATTATCCCAGACAGTTGCGGCTGAAGATTCTGGGTCGGGTCGAGATTTTCGAAGGAGAGCAAGCGAAGGGGTGGATCGGGAAGGTCAGCGATCCGGAATACAAGGCAACTGTCGAGCGGGTATACGTGATTCGGGTTGAAGCCTTCGATTGGAACTGTCAACAACACATTACTCCCAGGTACAGTGCGGAGGAAATTCGGGAAGCCCTGGCTCCTGCCGAGAAGCGAATGCAGGACCTGGAGGAAGAAAACGAAAAGCTGCGTAAAGAACTCACTCAAGTCGGCAGCAAAAATCACAGTCATTAAATTCGATCACTTCAAGGAGAACTTTGCTATGCCAACAATCACGGTGAAGGACGGAACAGAAATCTTCTACAAGGACTGGGGCAAGGGACAACCCATCGTATTCAGCCACGGCTGGCCACTCATGGCGGACGACTGGGATGGACAGATGTTGTTCTTCGGCCAGCAGGGCTATCGCGTCATCGCGCATGACCGGCGCGGGCATGGCCGTTCCGGCCAGACCTGGGACGGCAACGACATGGACACCTACGCCGACGATCTCGCGGAACTCACGGCCAAGCTTGATCTGAAAAACGCGATCCACGTGGGCCACTCCACTGGCGGCGGAGAAGTTGCCCGCTATATCGGACGGCATGGCTCCAAACGCGTCGCCATGGCCGTGCTCATCAGCGCGGTCCCGCCGCTGATGGTGAAGACCGAAATGAATCCTGCTGGCGCGCCGATCGAAGTGTTCGATGACCTGCGAGCCCAATATGCAAAAAATCGTCCGCAATTTTATAAAGACCTTACGCTTCCCTTCTATGGTTACAACCGTCCCGGAGCCAAGATTTCAGAAGGCATTCGGGAAAAGTGGTGGTTGCAGGGAATGCTGGGAGGAATGAAGGCCGGCTACGACTGCATCAAGGCTTTCTCCGAGACCGACTTCACGGAAGATCTCAAGAAGTTCGACGTGCCGACTCTGATTCTTCATGGTGACGATGATCAGATCGTGCCCATCGGCGCGGCGGCCCTGCAGTCCTCGAAAATTGTGAAAGGGGCAGAGTTGAAGGTGTATCCAGGTTTCCCGCACGGAATGCCGGCAACACAACCCGACCAGATCAATACCGATCTGCTCGCGTTCTTCAAAAAACACAGCAAGCAAGCAGCCGCGTAAGGAGCCGCTGTTTCAATAGGCGGGCATACAGTAGCGCCGGCTTCCAGCCGGCGTTACAAACTTACGAGTCTGTCATCCTGAGCGGAGTAGCGGATTCGCACAGCGAAGCCGCTATGCAGTCGAAGGACCCCTATAAGCTCCACAGCTGTGCTCGGAACGCTCGACTCACAAGAAGTTCAGCAATGCATCGAAAGTCTCTTTCTGTTTTTCCTCCATGATCCAGTGACCACTGTCCTTGATCGTCACGACACTCACGTTGTTTGCCACCAGCTTCGCCTGAGGTATCAGCGTACTTGCACTCGCCTTATCTCCCGCGATCGCCAGCAGAGGCATATTCAGTTTTGTTTTGGCCATCTCGGCAAAATCGTTCGCCGTTTGCGGCCACGCTGCAAAGTACGCCCATCCAGCTCGCATGCGTCCAGGACGTGAATACGCCGCAACATAGGCTTGACGGTCCGCCAGCGGTAACGATCGTGCCTTGTCCGCCGCCAGGTCATTCCAGAAATATGCGAAATAGGTTTTCTCGCGTCCCTGCACCAACGCTTCCGGTGTGGACCCGTGGAAACGGAAATGCCACAGATCGGGGTTGTTGTAATAAGGTTCCCAGCCGGCAACGCCGGGTAGAAACGCATCCATCAGGACGAGTTTTTCCACTTCACTTGGGTACATCGCCGCGTATGCATACGCAACCATTAGCCCAATGTCATGCCCCACGACTCGCGCCTTCATGACTCCGAGCGATTTGGCCAGCGCATGGATCCGGATCGCCGAAGTCTTCATGTCCAAACCGTCTTTGGGAATTTCTGAATCGCCGATTCCGGGCAGGTCCGGCGCAATCACCGTGAATTTCGCCGCAAGGAGCGGAATGATCGGCCTCCACATGCGCGAGGTTTGGGTGTATCCGTGCAGCAGAATCACCGTTGGGCCGCTACCCGCCGTCAAGTAGTGAATCTTTACGCCCTCCACTTCGGCATCGCGCGGGGTGATTGTGACCTGTTTCGACGGCGTCTGAGCGAAGGCTCCAGACGGCATCATCCAGAACATTAAGAGACTGCTGATAACGCGAAAAGTGATACTCCTCATCATGGTGTCTCCCGTTAGACATGTTAAATGCAAAATGCTTGTGAGTCGTCGGCGGTCCACCCGCGAAACTGTTGCCGGACCCGACAGCCCACTAAAAACCGCCATTGACAGTTTCTCCCGATGAAAGCTAAAGTTCGGCGTCTCTGAAATCGGCATCAGAACCAGATCGAAAGTAATCCGCTTTTTCGAAGAGATCATATAAACAGGAAGGAAAAACTTATGCGACGCACTACTCTGATTTTGCTTATTTTAGTGGCGCAAACTGTCTGGGCCCAGGACTGGGCGCGCACTCAGTTGGCAAAATCTCCCCGGCACGGGGAATGGATCACAGTGAAACACGATGGTCGTTCGATCGAGACTTTCGTCGTGTATCCCGAATCCAAGAACAAGAAGCCGGTCGTCATTCTGATTCACGAAATCTTTGGCATGTCAGACTGGATGCAGGATCTTGCCGACCAGGTGGCCGCAGCCGGTTACATCGCCGTCGCTCCGGATCTGCTGTCAGGAATGGGTCCTCACGGTGGACGCACTTCTGACTTTGCTCCCGATAAGGTCACGGAAGCAGTGAGTCATCTTGATCCGGACCAGGTTACCGGCGATCTGAACGCTGTCGCCGATTACGCCAAAACAATTCCCGCATCGGACGGCAAGTTGTTTGCAGGAGGCTTCTGCTGGGGCGGCGGACAAACCTTCCGCTTCGCGACCAATCGTTCCGATCTTCGCGCGGCCTTCGTGTTTTATGGCGGCCCTCCGGACAAGGATGCCATGGCGCGGATCAAGGCCCCGGTCTATGGGTTCTACGCCGGCAACGACGCGCGAATTGGCGCCACATTGCCCGATACCACAACACAGATGCAAGCCGCAGGCAAAACCTTCGAACCGGTGATCTATGACGGAGCCGGACATGGCTTCATGCGTGCCGGCGAGGCCCCAGATGCCAATGATGCCAACAAGAAGGCCCGGAAGGACGCCTGGGTTCGCTGGAAAGATCTCCTGGCAAAATAATTCTCCGAGGGCTGTGCGAAAACACTTCCGTTATCCAAATTCCGTTATCCTGAGAGAAGTAAATGTTTCAGCTTCGTAAGGGGATCAATGACCTGGGAAAAAGTGACCTGCTCGACGCGACATTTGTTTTACATGATCTGTCTGGTGCTGCTGCTTGTCAGCTCATCCAGGTCACTTGATAAGAACGCATCAAAGGCAGGCTTTCGCATCTACGTCACGAATGAAAGTTCCGGCGACTTGAGCGTAATCGACGGTTCGACTCTCGAAGTGCTCGCGACGGTTCCGCTGGGCAAACGCCCGCGTGGCATTCACGCCAGTCCCGACGGAAAGACGATCTACGTGGCGCTGAGCGGCTCTCCGATCGCCGGCCCTGGAGTCGATGAGAGCAAGCTTCCACCGCCCGACAAGACTGCCGACGGCATCGGCGTTTTTGACGTGGGGCAGAACAAACTCCTGCGGCTCATTCAAAGCGGTTCGGACCCTGAGAATTTTGATCTCAGCAAGGATGGGCGCCACCTTTTTGTTTCCAACGAAGATGATTCCAAGGCCAGCATGATCGATGTGGCCAGCGAAAAGGTAACGAAGACTTTCGCTGTCGGAGAGGAACCTGAGGGCGTCAAGATTGCGCCCAACGGAAAGTTTGTGTACATCACCTCTGAGAATACCGGAACGATTTCAGTAATAGACATTGCTTCCGCCAAAATTATCAAAACCTTTAAGGTCGGGAGGCGCCCACGCTCGGTCGTGTTTCTGCCCAACGGCTCCCGAGCGTACGTGAACGCCGAGAACGATGGCACTGTGGTAGTCATCGATTGCCTGAAGCACGAGGCCATCCAGACCATTTCGCTGGGTGAGCGTGGCGTGATCAAGCCCATGGCGGTTTTGCTCTCTGCCGATGCCTCAAAGCTGTACGTCAGCACCGGCCGCGGTCACAAGGTTTTTGTAATCGATACAGCGACCAACAAAATTACAAGCTCGTTTGAAGTCGGCGAGCGTCCATGGGGTATCGCTCTGTCGCCTGACGGCAAGACGCTCTACACGGCTAACGGCCCCACCAATGATATTTCGGTAGTGGATCTGGCCAGCCAGAAGGTGGTCCGCAAGGTTCCGGTTGGCCGTGGCCCCTGGGGCGTCATCGTCGTAAGGCAATGACGATGGCCATAGGATTCATCCTCGTTTCTCCCGCCGGAGACTCTCCATGCCTGGTTTTTTGAAGCGCGTTGCAATCCGCACCCTCTACTTCTTGTTTGCAGTCACGGTGCTGGCTGCGGCTTCCTACGGACAGGCCGTCTCTGCGGTCATCGCGGTTGATCACGGTCCAAATGCTCCGCAACAGCTTTCGAAACCCTATGTGATTCTGGTTTCACTTGATGGTTTCCGCTACGATTACGCGAAGCAGTACCATGCGCATCATCTGCTTGCGCTGGGGACTAAGGGCGCCAGCGCCCCCCAGGGGATGGTCCCCGCATATCCTTCCATTACGTTCCCCAATCACTACACAATCGTTACCGGACTCTATCCGGGACATCACGGAATCGTGGCCAACAGCTTTTATGATCCCGACCGCAAACAGCTATACAGCTACCATGACGCCAAGTCAGTCGCCGATGGCACCTGGTACGGAGGAACTCCGCTTTGGGTCTTGGCCGAGCAGCAGGGCATGCGCTCCGCGTCTTTTTTTTGGGTAGGTTCGGAAGCGGATATCCAAGGCGTTCGGCCCAGCTATTATTTGAAGTTCGATGGGGGCGTTCCTAATTCAAAGCGGGTCGAGCAGGTTCTTGACTGGTTGCATCTTCCCCCGGAGCAGCGCCCGCATTTCATCACTTTGTATTTCTCTGAAGCGGACACCGCTGGGCATGAGTATGGTCCCGACAGTCCACAGGTTGCCGACGCAGTACGTGAACTCGACTCTGAGATCGGCAAACTAATGGACGGAATTAAGGACACCAGGCTGCCCGTCGACTTGATCGTGCTGGCCGACCACGGCATGGTGAAGGTCGATGGTCCACCAGTGTATCTCGATCAGTTCGGCCTGAACCTCGCTTCCTTTGCCCCGGTCGTAGGTTCGCTCCTATACCCAAAGTCCGAGGATGACGCCGAGAAGGCGTACGAAGTTCTGCGCGGCCAGAGCGGCAAATTAGAAAGCGACAAATCAAAGACGGACAAGTTTACGGTTTATCGCAAGGCAGAGACGCCAGCGTCGTTTCACCTGGACAACAATCCGCGTATTGGCGATCCAGTCGTAGTCCCCACCGGGCCTTATTTTTTGGCGGCGCAGAGAGATCCGCGGAAGCCCGAGCATCCTCCCGTAGGGATGCACGGTTATGACGCAAGAAAGATGCCCGAGATGAAAGCGATCTTCTTTGCCGCGGGACCAGACATCCGCCGAGGTGTCGTTCTGAAGCCGTTTGAAAACGTAAATGTGTATCCGCTGATCGCGAAAATTTTGGGCCTGGACATAACAATACTGAAGACTGGATCGGTCGACGGCAAGCTCAGTGTGCTCGAGGGAATTCTGGCAACCAAGTAGAAGTCTTGCGCGATGCCAAGGTTGACCATGCAGACGAAACATTCACGCAATCTGGCCCAGCCGTTTGACCCCTCTGCGCACACTCGGCGACAATGCTGGTTCTGTCCGGTAAATTTGTGAAATCTCTGTATGACGGGTGCGACCATGAATCATGATGCGGCCGCTAGGAAAGCCCAGGAACTCGCCAGTCGTGTACTGGCGCCGTCCGCAGCGCAAAACGACAAAGCGGGACAATTCTCGACCGAGGCGATCGCCTCACTGGGCGAGTCCGGATTGCTCGGGCTCATGCTGCCCGCGGAGATTGGCGGCTCAGCGTTAGGTCCTCGAACGCTTGCTGCGGTGATCGCCACCCTCGCGGCAGCCGATGCTTCGGTCGCCATGGTTTATCTCATGCACGTCCTCGGCGCGACGGCGATCTCGAGCGCGCGTCCGAACGCGACTCAGGCAGTCAGACCCGTACTGCAAGAGATCACTGCGGGCCGCCACTTGTCCACCTTGGCTTTTAGTGAAGCTGGCTCCCGTAGCCACTTTTGGGCGCCTGTATCCCGCGCCCAGCGGAATGGTAATGGCGTCCGCATAAGCGCCAAAAAATCGTGGGTGACCAGCGCGGGCCATGCCCAGAGCTATGTTGTTTCTGCGCTTGCGCCGGAAGGTGCCGGCCCCACAGATTCGACCCTCTATCTTCTTCCGGCGAACACGCACGGCCTTTCCGTGGCTGGGTCCTGGGACGGCATGGGACTTCGGGCCAACGCATCATCGCCCATTACGCTCGACGTCTGCGAGGTGCCGTCCACTCTTCAACTCACCGAGGATGGCGCCGGGTTTCCGGCCATGCTGAACGTGATACTCCCGCTGTTCAATCTGGGGACGGCATCTGTGGCCCTGGGATTGTGCCGAGCGGCAGTCGCCGGAACTGCATCGCATCTTAAAAACGCGAGGTTCGAGCATCTGGGCCAGAGCCTTGGAGAAAGCCTGCCTACGTTGCGGGCACAGCTCGCGACAATGCAGATCGATACCGATGGACTGTCGTCGCGCATTGATGATCTGGTTGACCATCTTGAGAAGCCGCGCGAGACAACCATGCTGCGCGTTCTGGAGGCAAAAGCCGCCGCAGGCGACGTCGCTATCAGCGTCACCTCGACGGCAATGCGCGTGTGCGGTGGTGCCGCGTTCTCGAAGCATTTAAATATTGAACGCCTGTTCCGCGATGCACATGCCGGCGCAGTCATGGCGCCGACGGGCGACGTTCTGCGCGAGTTCATCGGCAAGTCGCTGTTGGGTATACCGCTTTTCTGAGGCTACTCAGGTGCAGAATACGAGACCTTCGGTGATCGGGTATTTTGATTTCTTAACATTTGATTTCTTAACAACGGTGTCATCCTGAGTGGAGCCGTTCTTAAGGCGCAACGAAGGATCTCCCGCTGATCCGGCAAAGAGCGCGAGCCAAACTGCCCCTTTTCGTGAAGCGCCGTTGACAGAAGCGAGGAGCCTACTATCTATGAGCAAAACAATTTGGCTGGGAGCTGTCGCTTACACTCCAAAAGTGGTAACGATTTGGGAGGGGATGCGGAGCTACTTTCACGATGAGGCGCATTTGCCCGTCGAGATCATTCTGTTTCAGAGCTATGAAGCCCAGGTAATGGCTCTCCTCGCCCAACCCGGCGATGCAGCGCCTCGCATCGATATTGCATGGAACACCAACCTCGCTTATTTGCAGGCAGACGAGTGGAGCGGTCACGCCTGCCGTGCCATTGCCATGCGCGACACCGATCTCGGATGGATGACAAAGATTGTCGCCGTGAGCGGAGGCCCCATTTCGACGCTTGCCGATCTGAAGAATCGCACGCTCGCCATCGGCAGCCGGGACAGTGGACATGCGGCAATCCTGCCGGTTCACTTTCTGGAGCAAAAAGGCATGCGCGAAGGCAAGGATTACCGGACAATGCGCTTCAACAGCGATCTGGGCAAACATGGCGATACCGGGACCAGCGAAGTGGAAGTAGTGCGGGCCATCCTCGATGGTCGGGCCGATGCCGGCGCAATCGGCAGCCCCTTCTGGAACACGGTGCGCAGCGAAAAGCTGGTACCCGAAGGCGCCCTCTCCGAAGTGTGGTCCTCTCCGGGGTACAACCATTGCATGTTCACGGCGCGGCCTGATCTTGGCTTGGAACAAGAGCGCCGCTTCTTTGACGCACTGTCAGCTATGAGCTATGACAACCCGGTTCACCGCCCCATCCTCGACTCCGAGGGACTGAAGCGCTGGCTGCCGCCGCACGTAGATGGCTATACCGAATTGCGGCAGGCCGCCGCTCAACAGGGATTCTTCCAGCAGCCGGATGTCCCTCGATAAAAACCGCGTGCTCTATCTATAAAAAGTGGCTGCCCCATCTTTGCGCGCTCTTTGCGCAAAGATGGAATTCACGGCACTCACCCTGTTAGGGTTTCCCATCCAGCTTAAGGTTTTCCATTCGGTTCGTTTGCACGGAAACACCTTCAATCTCCGTTTGGAGAATACTTAAAACCTCGTGAGTGGAATCCCACCTTTCGAATTCCGCGAAAGATTCATGCACAGTTAAAGATTCTTGCCAGTTTATTCCCGTGTTCGGCTTCGCGGTCAAAGGCGCGCCGGACTGCCGCGAAAGCCTCCGAGAGAGGAAAGATATCTGGCGTGACCAGCAGATCGGCATCCTCCGCACCGACCGGATGCCAGAAAACTCCATCCGCGGTGATAGTGACCTCCGGAACCAGATCGGCTCGACTGACTGCGACACCTTCGCTGGCGGCGCCACGCAAAGCAATCCGGCGGATTACCCGGTCTTCTGTCGCAATTTTTTCATCATCGAGGAATTGACGGAACGCTTCAGCCTCGGCATCGGTCGAGACCGTGGCTGCCAACCGCACTCGAAAGCCAAGAGCGCGGGCGCGCTGGACCCCTTCACGAGTGCGCGCCCATGTGCCGGAACCGCGATGGAGGTCATGCAATTCAGGCGTAGGACTGTCCAGACTGATTTGCAGAACAATTCGATCTCGGGGCAATGCTTGCAAACTCTCTACGCGCCGCCCGGTGAACAACATGCCGTTGGTCAGAACCGTCGTGGGAGCGGCCGCAGCGCAGGCAAGCAGAATGTTGCTGATGTCTTCCAAAAGAAACGGTTCGCCGCCGGTCAGGAAAATTTCTTTGACGTCCAACTCCGCCGCTTCACGAGCGATCCGCTGCACCCGATCGAGTCCTAATTCCCGCCGCGGCACAGTAGGTGACGAGCGCACGCAGCAGTAATCACAATGCAGATTACAGTCGAAGTTCGTGTAGAGCCAAAGGCGTGAGCCCACCGGACGATTGTCTTCTGCCTTTCCCCCGGCAGACGCAGGCACAGCCCCGTAGCGGAATACCCAGCGTGTACGGCCGTTTTCCACCGTTGCTTCGAGAAGCGCATTCCCGGTGAAGCGGCACCACGTTTCCAGCTCAGGCCCGACCCTGGGTTCGTCACCGAGCACCGCGATCAGGTCGCCAGGCCGCGAGCGTCGCAAAACCGCGACCAACTCGGGCAGCAGGCCGGATGCGAAGGTTTTTCGTCCGATATCCAGAGCGACATCAACCTTCATCGGAATCGGTGTCGGGTGCGCTGCCACAACTTCCGTCTGTTCTTATTGCGCCGGTATCCATTTATCCGAGCCCACCAGCTTCACCGAAACGTCCGAAATGAAGATGTGAAGAGGCTTGCCGTCGGCGAAGCCGCGATGCTCGGTTGAGAACAGAATTGGGCCGGCCTTTTTATAGCCTGCCCAGGTCGCGAGGACGCGGCTCGGCGGCTTGGCCCCGCCGCGGTGATAGACAAAGTAAACGACGCGGTTGTCTTTGCCGACGTAGAGATCCCATGTATCGCCGGGCGTGTAACCGCCATCCGCGGGATACTTTACCGGGACCAGTTCGGCCGTGCCGGGTCCAACCGGCAAATTAAACTTGCCCTGATCGATCGCGCTGGCGGCCTTGTCCCAGTAAGCGTGAAAAGGAAACATCGTCCAATAACTATCGTTGATAAAGCTGGGGTCGACTTCGTTCTTGACGGCATCGGTTTGGGTGTTGGGGTCGGTGCGTATGTATGAAACATTCACCGGCTTGCCATCTTTGTCCACGCCTTCAAAGGTCACCTTGTTGGTCTTGGGCTCCCACTCCCACTTGTGAGCAGCTTTGAAGAGTCCGGTAATTTCCCCGTTCCAGGTGTAGCGGACGCCCTCAACTTGGTCCCACGAATCGACTCCGAAGGTCTTGGCGACTTGGTCGAGAATGGGCGATCGCTGCTGCGCCCAGGACGTTGCGGTAAAAACCAGCACTCCTAGAAACAGAAGACCGATTTTCTTAACTCGGCTCGTGTTTGCCATAATGTTTTCTCCTCGATGAATTGAACGAATGCTGTGTTGGACGTCGGACAAAGGTTATCAGATTACGAGTCGCCGGGTGCCCCACCCTTCGCGGCGTTCGAAGGGAGAGATTCCGCGGCGTTCACCATGTTGGTTTTCTATCCGGCTGCCTTCGCCGAGAAGCATCTGCAGATTTGGTTGGAGAATAAGTCGAAATCTCGTGAGGCCGGGCCCAGTGTTCTTCCCATCGACTTTCCCGTACACGGGTGTAGCGCTCGCGAATAATATTGTAGAGCGGTATCAAGGTCATTGCCTGGATTTGCCCCACGGATTGGGGCGTGAGCGGTTCCTTCGAAACAACTTGAATCCAATCTACCTTCTCGGGATCGGCCACTATGTCCGGCACTTTGATCCTAAGGGTTGGCTTTGGTTCGGGTCCGCTGTACAGCTCCTCATCGCTTACCGCATCAAAACGACCCGCCAGGACGGGCGGTCCGTACATGACCGCCTGTATCTTCTTGTCGTCGGGCATCGGGTTGTGTGCAATCCCATGCGCCCGCGAGTTTGCCTGGGTCAGTGTTCCAGAACTCGTGGTTGCTGGTGCCGCCCGTACAGTACGAGCGCTCGCTGACAACTTCATCCCAGAAATATTCAGAGATGTCGCGATATCTGCGATCGCCGGTAACCTCATCGAGACGAGCGGCCGCGATCACCTGCGGAATGTGCGTGTTCAAGTCCGCCAAAAGTCGCGACCGCAATAGCCGGGAGGGGAATGTCCGCTCAACCTCGATTTTGGCTTGACTGGCCGCATCGCGGCCTCACTCTACGCAAAGGGTTCCAGCTTGGACAAGATCGTGGGGAGATATTCCGAAACCGTCGGATGAATATGCATTGCGCGCTGTATTACCGTATATGGCGCCTTCGCATACATGACGTCCAGCAAAACGTGAATGACTTCATCGCCTCCGGTGCCGAGAATGGCGGCACCTAGAATCTGTTTTGTTTCCGCATCGACTGCGATCTTGATGAAACCCTGTGTCTCGCCTTTCTCGAAGGCCCGGCTAACTCGGATCATCGGATACTTCGCAGCGAGTGCCGGCCGCCCGGACTTCCGTATTTCGGCGTCCGTCATACCGCATCGGCCCAGCGGCGGATCTGTATACAAGGCATACGCCTGTATCCGGTCTGACACGCGACGATGGTCTGCATTGAAAAGATTGTCGGCGACGATCTCATAGTCGTTGTAGGAAGTATGCGTAAAGGCGCCGCGGCCGTTGCAATCGCCCAGCGCCCAGATGCCGGGCACGTTGGTTTGCAGTTGATCGTCAACGACGATGTAGCCGCGTTGGTCGGTTGCGACTCCGGCCCGGTCAAGACCCAGGTCGCTCGTATTAGGAGTACGTCCCACCGCCAGAAGAACGTGAGTGCCTAATACTTCTTTCGGATCATCGTCGCATTCCATGCCAACGGCGATACGGTTTTCTCGCTTCGCCAGTGATATACATTTCGCATTCAGGCGAATCCGTATTCCTTCCGCCTCTAGGATTTCGCGCAGCGCGGCGGAAACATCTTCGTCTTCACGTCCAATCAGGCGCGGTCCCATCTCTACGATTGTGACTTCGCTCCCGAAACGGCGATACATCTGACCGAATTCCAGCCCGATATAACTTCCACCCACAATAACGAGATGCTCCGGCAGGAAGTCGACTTTCATCATCGAAGAGTTGTTGAGAAATGGAACCTCATGAATCCCCGGCATCTCCGGAACTGAGGCGCGCCCGCCCACGTTGATGTAAATTTTGTCAGCTTCCAGAACTTCATCGTTGACCAGGACAGTGTTGGACGACTGAAAGCGGGCATGGCCTTGGATGACCGTGCAATTTTTAAGTCCTCGCATCCAGTCCTCCACGCCCTTGTTTGATCGTCCGGAAACTGCGTCCTTGCGGGCCTTCACACGTTTCATATCGACGCGCACATCTCCGTTTACTGTGAAGCCGTATTCGGCGCCACGGCGAGCAACATGGGCGGCATAAGCGCTGGCAACCATTGTCTTTGTTGGAATGCATCCGGTATTTACGCATGTGCCGCCAAACTTGCCGCGTTCAATAACGGCGACTGCCATGCCCGCGGCCGCAAACCGCGCAGCCAAAGCCGGACCTGCCTGCCCGGTCCCAATGATGATTGCGTCGAAATGGTTCATTAAGGCAACTCGTTGCCGTTCCGCTTACGCACCATGCACTCGGCGGAGTCCAGCGTGATCAGCATAAGATCAGCATACTTTTCTGAATTGTACTGCGATCAGGGTGGGCGGCGCACTCACGCCCGATTACGGGTACTGGCGCATTTGGATTTTTACTTTAACGAAACGGGATCATCCTGAGCTTGCGAAGGATCTGGCGCGGAGTCGGATATGAATGATGGCGCGCAGATGGTGCTCTGCACGCGAGGTCAGTCGTGAAGGATCCCGAGTGTACCGGACCATTAGCACGCCACTGCATATCGCTACACGCTGGATCATTCGCACGCTCAGGATGACCATTGAACGTAGAGATCAAAACTGAGCCGCAATCCAATCTTTGGCTTGATTAGGCCGGCCGACCGCAAATTCCTCTCGTCGGATTACTTTCGGGTATCGACCATCGGAATCACCGAGGACAACTGCAAATTGATCAGCAGGTCGATACGGCGATCGATCTGGTACCACAACGCAGTCTTCTTGGGCGAGATCACCTTTTCAAAAGCAGGAACATACTTCATGCGCAATCCGAGAAGTTGCTGGTCAAGAGCCGTCGACCTCTTGATGTAAGCCTGCGCTTGCTCGTCGGTCATGGCGCTGTAATTGGTCGCATAGTCCTTCAGCAGCGCCCAGCGCTCGTCATTCGCTTTGATTGCTTCCTGCCTGTATTGCTCGAAGACAGGCCAGAACTTGGTTGACTCATCGGCCGTGAGGCTCATATTTTGCGCGGTGATTTCCTTCCGCTGCGCGCGCAGGTCCTCGCGTAGCATCTCGACATCTTTGTCCGAGATGCTGTTCGATTGTGCACCTGCGCCCGAAGAGGTCTGCGCTGCGGCTCCCTGAGCGAACATCGACAGGTTGCACATGAACAACACGATAACCGCAACCACCACAGCTTGAATACGCTTCTGCATTGTTGTCTCCTCCAGATCTTTCACGTTAGGAGAAGTTCGCCAGAAATCAAACTGTCAAAAACAACAGCTCTGCACAAAGCTGCCCGGTGCGGGTGGCGTCCTGGGTGCCGGATGCCCCATCTTTGCGCGCTCTTTGCGCAAAGATGGGATTCCACGGCGCTCACCCTATTAGGTTTTTTGGCCTCGTTTCAACCGGCTCAACCACATGACTGCACCAGCCGCCGCCACACACCCGTATTCCACCAACATCACCCAGTCAGGAAGCGACCCCCACGGTCGCCCAAGCGTACGAAAGTGCCACATTACGTAAACGGGCACGATGCTGACAGTCCATACCGTCATCGGGAACGTCGAGGCCGACGTCAAAAATGGCAGCAGCCACAGAAGATACCAGGGGAATACCACAGGGGCGCACAGAAGAGTCGCTGCCATGGGCCAAATAAATATGGACCATGCAAATCGGTCCGGAGATAACCCAGGCGATGCTCGTCTCAGCCAGATTGCAGTCACCAGTCCGACGAGTACCGCCAGCCCGGCAAGCAACTGCGCAGGCGCAACCAGATGGAGTGTCGCAAACACGGGACCGTTAAACCGGAAACCTTGCACATACGTGCCCAGCGAGCCAATCGGAATGCGACCATGGCTAAATGATGAACGATCAATAAATGGCACGTACAGCAGTCCCACGACACCAGTCGCGAGCGCAGCATCGCGAATGCGAACTCGTTTCCAATAGAGAGGTAGCAGTACGATCGGCAAGAATTTCACGGCTATCGCCAGCCCCAGAGCGACGGCCGCAGTGGCCCGCCATCGGCGCACCAGCGCGGCGGCGGACACAACCAGCAATAAGGCGCCCAGAATGTCGATGTGACCGCTTCCCGCCACCTCAATGGCCAACAAAGGGTTCCAGGCATACGCCAGAACCAGGTGCGCTCCCCGCTGCTCATAGCGCAGCACATCGAACAACACGAAGACAATTGCGAACTCGCAAATCACAAATGCCACTCTCATGGCAAACGTGGATTCCTCAATCGCGGTGACGGCGCGGAAAAAAAGCTGCGCTCCTGCCGGATATGGGCTCGGCAGATCCGGGTTGTTCAAGTTGCGCGTTTCCGCCGTATGCAACTTCTTAACCGCGGGATCGCTGGGGACGACAAGATATGGGTTGTAGCCGAGCCTCTGCAGGCGGCCATCCCAAACATAGCGATGAATATCGTCATCGGGGCCCGATGGCATTCGAAGAAATTCGATGTTCCAAACCGCGGCCAGCAGGAGGCCGACGACCACAATCCGTTTGGCTAAGCGCGGTTCAAATCTGGGGGTATTGAACAACTCCCGAATCGCAAGGAGATAAGCGATGCCAGCGACCGACAAAGAGGCCATGAAGTATGGCCCACCTCGATCGCCGAAGTTTCGTGAGCAGATGGTTAGAGCCACGCACGACGTGGCGCCGAGCATGTAGACTTTCCACTCGGACGAGATCTTCACGGCTCGTCCGCGCCCGTCCGAGAGTTCGTCCGAGAATATGCGGCGACGCGCTCCCACTGTTCCAGCCACGCGGCCGTGCGTGGCGCTTTTTCCGGAGCCAGCCGCAACTCCCCTGCCAGCCGGGTCAGATCGTCAACGACGTCAATATCGTAAAAAGGAGGTGAGAAGCCTACGGAAAGCTTAAGAGCTCGTGCGCGCGACAGCAGTCTTTCCAGCGCACTGCTGGTGCCCATTCCGTCGTGGACGAAAAGCGTTGGATGAGTAGACTTTGCCCCGACCAGATAGTAACCGCCGTCGTGAGTTGGTCCTATGACGACGTCATGTGTGGCCAATATTTCAAACGCGCCCTCGAGAACAGGACGCGGCAGGTGTGGGCTGTCGCTGTTGAAGGCGATGGTGCAACGTTGACGAACTTCCGCGAAATAGGCAAACACTGAAGACAGGCCTGCGGCCAGCCCTTCACCTTTCTGCGCAACTACGTTCACTTCGTTGCCTGCCAACTGCGCCAGTTCGTTTACGTCCGAGCCCGGACACATGATGGCAACTTCCACATCGCTTAATGATCGCGCCAGCGAGAGCGTGTCGCTCAGAAGACAGCAATAGAAATCAGTCACCGCTTCGGGAGAAAGAGAAAGGCTGGGAGCCAGCCGAGTCTTAACCGCACCTGGCCTCGGCGCTTTCGCCATGATCACGAGTGTGCGGTCCCGATTTGTCCGATTCTCTGCGGTCTGGCTCGATGATTCCATAGCCCACGAAACAGTTCTTGCAGCGTTCTCCGTCGTCTAGACTTAAGCTTGCCGTGGTGTCCCAGACCTTCGCCGCCGGAAATAATAGCGCACGATCAAGCTAAGAATGAACCAGCCAGCACCAACCGTGCCCTTCACCGTACCGCTGATCTTCGATTTTCCGATACGCGGGTGGTAGCTCACCGGGACTTCAACCACGCGGTATCCAGCCAGCACGCCTTTAAGGATCATCTCAACCGCCCAGCCATAGGTGGTCTCTTCGAGGGCTAACTCGCGCAGTACATCTGCACGTCCGGCGCGAAATGGCCCAAGGTCACTGATTTTCAGTCCGTACAGAAGCCGGATCAGGCTGGCGGCGAGACGATTCCCAAACGCCTGATGCCACGGCAATGCCCCGGCGGAACGCTGCCCGCGCAGACGAGAACCGAGTGTGATGTCCGCGCGCCCTTCGATGATTGGCGCTAAGAGAATCTGCAATTCGGACGGACGGTCGCTGTAGTCGCCATCGAGGAACACAACCACGTCAGGCGAGTCTGCCGTGGCCAGGCCGGTGAGGCATGCTCGTCCGTAGCCGCGGCGCGGTTCCTGTACGACACGGGCTCCCTTGTCTGCGGCGATCTGGGGCGTCCCGTCAGTCGAGTTGCTGTCGACAACGATGACCTCAGTCGTCAAATCGGATGGGAGATCGGCGAGAACCAGCGCAATCGACTGCGCTTCATTATGAGTGGGGATTATGACCGACACCCGCACTTGATCTTTTTCCGGAAACCCAGGCCCAATCACCACCACGGAGAAGATGGCCACCGTTCCGACAGCCATGCGTCAACGCCCCATTTGCGGCCGGCGCTGCCGATAGCGAGCCCCAGCGATGCGAGTACCGGAACCAGCAGTTCCCAGATCCACGAGGTGCCATACTCCGAAATCCAAAGGCTGCCGAGAAACATAAACGCTACAAACGCGGCGGGCCGGGTAAGCAGACCGATCACCAACAAAACTCCGAGCGAGATTTCGGTCAGACCCTGTAGTGGGGCCGCGATCGCGGCATGGCTTTGGGCCAGAGCCATGACCGATCTCCAAATTTCCGGGCAATGACTATTCTTGATGTAATAGCCAATAAGACCGGCGTAACCCGCCGGGGTGTAGAGGCCTTTTCCCAAATTCTCAAAAAAGACCCACACGAACATGGCGCCGACTGTTACCCGCACGATGGCCAGGCCGTTTGCAGCGGACGGCTGACTGGCGCCACTGAACTTGACGTTTGCGTTCGGCTCCATCAGGAGCACCTGGTGATGCGCATAAAGGTGTATTCCCCGGCAACGAGAAGAGGGTCGTTTGCAATGCTCCCAGTCGATGCGCGAATAACATACCAGATCAAACTAACTCTGGGTAGTCGCGAAGCGGGAGTCTATCGTCCACTCATTGCTCTACCCGATTCCGTGGGGAATAGGAAGAATTGGCCCACAACATTCCCGATGGCGAACTTTGATTCTCGTCGGATGCTTCGCAGCTTGTTCAATGCTGAACCCCACTTTGGGAGCCCGAGGATTTCTGGCTGCAACTGGCTGAGACCATTTCCATCCGGGTCACTTGGAAATCTGTTGCCTGACTCGAACCATGCAAATCACTCCTGGCACCGGTCTTCGCAGAATTGGCGGATTCCGAGGTATTCAAAAAATTGCCGTATAAGCTTACGGTGTGTCCAGCCTGAGCGGCGAAGTCCTCGGGGCCGGATAGCCATATCTTCTTATGACGTGCATTTTCCAACACAAACTTTCCCTTCTCTTGTCGCAGGCAACCCGACATTTTCTTTTCGCCTGGGTTGACAGAATTGGCCAACGAGGCAGGCTGCGAATCTTGTTGCATCGAACGGGACGGGCCTTCTGGCGTTGTCTGTGACTTAGCCTGCACAGCGAGCAGCGCCGGCGACCCCATGCTCGCAGCAAGCATAAGCGGAAGAAGAATGTTCATCGCAGTCTCCGGCCCATACGCAAGCTTGCGCCGGGCATTGGTTTAGAGAACCGAAATGACCGGTCGGGTTGGCTGCCTAGACGTCGAAGACGCGGAACACGGCGGGTGGGTTCTGACTCTGCAGAATGTTCAAGGCAACATTGTGGACGGGAACGCCCGCGGTAGTTTTGCCGTCCGGCGAGCCATGATGAGCATGGCCGTGAAATACGATGTCTGCACCATGCCGGTCGATGACCTCCGCCAAGCGTGAACTGCCGAGGTAAGGATAAATTTCTAGCGCCTCTCCGCGGATCGTATCTCCAATTGGCGCATAGTGAAGCACGACAACGCGTTTACCGGTTCGCAATTGCGACATCGCTCGTTCCAGCTTCAAGGCTTCGTCGATTGCAGCCTGAACAAATGCCTTGACCTCAGGTTCACCGAACGCCGTCAACGCACCCCGGCCAAAGCCTCCGGGGAAACCCTTGGTGCCGGCGAACCCTACGCCATCGCGCTCGTAAGCGGTGCCGTCGAGCAGCTTGATTCCCGCATCCGTCATCATGCGTATCAATTCAGCCTGAAATCCGCTCTCATAGTCGTGATTCCCCAGGACCGCCACGACGGGAAGGCGAAGACGGACGAGAGAATTCAAAAGTTGCTCCATCTCCGGCGGCTTGCCATAGTTGGTGAGGTCGCCGGCAACGACCAGCAAGTCTGCCTGGTCCCGCACCTGGGCGAGCTGCTCCTGGATCAGCCCGAACTTCGGCGCAAAGAAGTGCAGATCGGCTGTAGCGCCAATTCTCATGCTCGTTTCCTGCGCTTGTTTTCCGGCGTGATGCGCAAAACCGGAGGTTTGGATTGTATAACCTTCGCCTCAGACCGGTGCACGCGAAGAGCGTCTGCCATTCCCCATTCTGCCACGTCGATGGCAAACATTTTGTCATCCACCAGGCTGCCGCGGAACTCGGCGGCGGGATCAGGATTGGTCAAGTCATTGGAAAACCGAACCAGCAAGCGCTGCCACACCCAGGAAGGCACGTAATGGCTGTACGCCGGATAGACATAGCGATAGAGCACCAGGGCGAAGAGCAAAATCTCCCAGTGCTCACTCACCAATGCCAGCACCCGGTCCCAGTCAAGTTTTCCCTGGCTGCCGTAAACAATGTGCGCGATGTCGGCGCCATCGAAGCGCTCGCGACGCATTACAAAGAGCTTGGAAACCAGCAATTCCTCCGCCGCCAGCACCCGGGCGCGCACATCCAGAATCATGGTGGGACGCGAATTCTGAATCCATGAACGGTCTACGCGAAACACGGCGTTGCTCATGCCGGTAATCAGGTCGATAAAAAATCCGTGACGATGGGCTTTGTGCAGCCAGACCGGATCTTTTACCTCGCAACGAAAGCCGTTCTTTCTGAGACACCGGATCGCGGCCGGCACATCTTCCGGCGTGAGAAAAAGGTCAAGATCTTTGGTCGCGCGCCAAATGCCGGTATGGACCTGAAGGGCAAAAGCGCCCGAGACTACATACGGAACGCGGCTGCGATTCAAGGCCATCAGCGTTTCCCGAAACATCGTCTTCTGTTTCAGAGGGAATTTCGGCGGTAACGACGAACTAATCGGAAGTTTGGCAGGCTTGGACACAGCCCACCTTGGATGTGCTTGCATTCCAAGGCGTTGCGTTGCGATCTCGTTTTTACAGGGCCAGGCAGTAATGCCGTCGGCTTCCCGGATTTACAGACAACCGTGCGGACCTTCACACACTCATAGCGTCCGGTGACGCGAGCGCGCATGTGCTGACAACTTCCCGACCGCAAATAAACCCCGAGATCGGCAATCAACCTCTTGTCGCTGCTGAACAAGCCGGGAGCGCGCAGCCCGCCGACATCCCCGTGATGGAACCCACCGACGACGGAGAGGTTCTTCAGGCATCCATCAAAGCTGGTTCGGTGGCACAGATCGTGGTCGCCGTCATTGCGGTCATCGGTCTGATCTATCTTCTCAAGCTGGTGCTGGTTACGACATTTGCCTCATTGCTGCTGGCATTTATTCTGGAGCCCCTGGTCAGTGGGCTCTGTCGAATACGAGTACCCCGGGCCGCCGGAGCTTTATTCGCCGTCGTGCTCCTGGTCGCACTGGCCGGAGGCCTCACTTCGTTCTTCTACGGCAGGGCAGTAGATTTCGCCCGGCAGCTGCCAAAGTATTCGGGCAAGATACGATCTACCCTGGCCGACCTGCGAGAGCAAACTCATCAGATTGAAGAAAGCACTCGTTCCGTCATCGCCCCTCCCCGGGTTGGCAAAGCGCCCCTTGCAGTTGAAGTGCAAGAGGCTCCGGGCCTTTCGCGCGTAATTTCCGAGAGCGGCGGAACGCTGGCAGAAGTACTGCTGGCCATCACATTTGTTCCCTTCCTGGTTTATTTCATGTTGACGTGGAAGGACCATGCCCACTCGACAACAGTGAAACTTTTTCCCAAGGAACACCGACTGGCTGCGCACCGCACGGTCGGCAGGATTTCCGAGATGATTCGCAGTTTCATCGTGGGCAATGTGCTGGTCGGTCTCATCAACGCGCTGATCAGCGGAATTGTGTTCTGGCGCCTTGGGATTCCCTATTTTTATTTTCTCGGCATTATCAGCGGATTTGCCAGCCTGGTGCCGAACCTTGGAGTTTTTCTGGCACTTCTTCCTCCCCTGGCAGGCGGTATGGGACTGTTGAACAAGAGTGGAGTGGGAATCGTTGTGATCACAGTGGTGGGCCTGCATGTCCTGAGCATGAATGTTCTCTTTCCCAAAATCGTAGGCAAGCGTTTGCGTCTGAATCCACTGGCGATCACTTTGTCTTTGCTTTTCTGGGCATGGATCTGGGGCGCCATGGGCCTGATCCTCGCCGTGCCCCTCGTCGGAGCTACAAAAATCATCTGCGACTACGTGGATCCGCTCCGCGGGTTGGGGGCATGGTTGGGCGATTGAGTTCCGAACATTTTCTGCGCAAAACAGCGCAAGATTTGATTTGGGAATTTCCTAGAATGGGCATTATTTTTAGGAAAAGTGACGAAACCCCTATCACTTATACTGCGGTTTAAGGATTCAATGTAACTAATGAGTAATACGGGATTTGTGGTATTGCGGGATGACCCTGAATGTTCTATGCTGAAGACAAGATTTTAGCTCAGCTCTTCAGGATCCCGCCACTTCCTAAGCGCCATCGAAGCTCCAATCAGCTCTTCGGGTTTGTTTTGCATAACCTGCAAGGGTGCGGTACCAAGCTATCCCCGATAGAAATAGGATGCGGGAGCACTATGCCTGGAAGTAAAAGCTGCACCTCGAAGCGGTGGCGAACGACCATCCTTATTTTCGAAATCTTTCTTTTCGCTTTTATTCTCGTTCTTCCGCAGGTGGCGTTGCCGGATTTCACGGCGCACGGTGGCGTTTCGATGTGTGCCGCCCAGGCCCGGCGGTTTTCTCTCCTAACAGGAGTCACGCTCGAATCTGAACCACCGACAACATTTGCCGCGATAAGCGAGACCATCTGGAACCACTCCAGTGCGATCAGTTTGAGCGCGGGCAGTTCTCGTCGCGCCTTGCTCTGCACTCTAATTTGTTAACGCAACACATTCCCGAACCTGCGTTCGTGCATCTGAATCGCGCCATTCCCGTAGGGACTAATTTGCGCGCGGTCCTTCGGTTCGATAACTGATCGTGGCGAAAGTGTGTAGAGAGCTATTGAAGAGAAGCTTATGACCCTCCCCCTTTATTTTCGTACAATTTTGCTGTCTCTTATTTCTGTCGCATCCGTGGCAGTCGCGCAAGTAAACGTCACCACCTACCACAATGACAATGCTCGAACCGGCCAGAATCTGGCCGAAACAGTGCTCACGCCAGCGAATGTAAATCCCACCCAGTTTGGGAAGCTGTTCTCTGTCGCCTTGGACGGGTACGTCTACGCGCAGCCCCTTTATTTGTCGAGTGTGCTTATCAATGGCGGCACGCACAACGTTGTCTACGTCGCCACCGAGCACGACAGTCTTTACGCCATTGATGCTGACACTGGCACCGTCTACTGGCAGGTAAACCTGATCCCTGCGGGTGGCAGCACCGTCAACGGGGGCAGCGATGCGGCATGCAATGACCTTGTGCCGGAGATTGGCATTAGTGGCACGCCGGTAATTGATGTTGCCAGCAAGACGATTTATCTAGTGACCAAGACGAAGGAGTCTGCGTCCTTTGTTCAGCGCTTGCACGCCATTGACGTGGGCACTCATGTCGAGAAATTTGGTGGACCTAAGATAATTTCTGCTTCGGTATCGGGTAGTGGTGACGGCAACAATAACGGCAAAATTGCTTTCGACCCGCTCAGGGACAACCAGCGCCCAGGTCTCCTTCTGCAGAATGGTCATGTGGTCATCAGCTGGGCTTCACACTGTGATGTTGGCCCTTATCAGGGTTGGGTCATCTCCTACAACGCTGCCACGCTGGCGCAGGAAGCCGCCTACGCCACGACTCCGAACGGTGGATTCGGCGGGATCTGGATGTCGGGCAGTGGGATCGCAAGTGATTCCAGTTCGAACCTTTACTTCTCTACCGGGAATGGAAGCTGGGATGGCACCGCCAACTTTGGCGATAGCATTGTAAAGCTGGGTCCTCCCAGTGGCGGGTCCTTTGCAAAAGCCGATTACTTCACTCCATTCAATCAGAGCAGTTTAAGCGGCGGCGATACGGACCTTGGATCTGGAGGCGTGTTGCTACTGCCGACACTGTCTTCCGGAAGCCATCCCAGCCTGATGATCGAGGGAAGTAAAGAGGGCAAAATTTATGTGTTGGATCGCAACAACCTGGGCCATTTCTGCTCTACCTGCGCCAGCAATGACACCCAGATCGTTCAGGAAATTCCCGGAGCAGTTACAGGCGTCTTCAGCACTCCGGCATATTGGAATGGACTGGTCTATTTCGGAGGTAAAGGCGACACCTTGAAGGCATTTTCGTTCAATGCCAACAACAGCGGTTTGCTATCGAACTCGCCGGTTGCCAGGTCGTCAGAAACCTACGCATTTCCGGGAACCACTCCGAGCATTTCGGCCAATGGAAATACTAACGGCATCGTGTGGACTCTGCTGACCGCCGGGTCCGCGTCCAACACTCCCGCAGTTCTGCGCGCCCACAATGCCAGCGATCTCACCCGATCGCTTTACAACAGCGCTCAGGCGGCCAACAATCGCGATCTTTTGGCGGGTGCAGCCAAGTTCGCCGTGCCCACGATTGCCAACGGCAAAGTGTATGTCGGCGGGAATCGACAATTAAGCGCGTTCGGTCTTTTAAGTGCGGCGCCAACCACGCCGGCAACGGTAGCAACCCCCACGTTTAGTCCAGCGCCTGGAACGTACACGAGTCCTCAAACGGTTACCCTTTCAGTTGCGACCGCGGGCGCAACCGTCCATTGCACCATTGATGGAAGCACCGCAACTGCCGCTTCCCCGGTGTGCGCCTCGTTGACCGTAAGCTCTACCACAACCGTCAAGGCGATCGCCAGCAAGACCGGATCTACGAATAGCGCGATAGCTTCTGGCGTTTATTCTGTCGTAACGGGAAACATTCCACTCAACTTCGGCGCCGGCTTCGCGTCTTCGGGGCTGAAGCTAAACGGCAAGGCAACCATCAATGGCACGCGGCTGCGCTTAACCGATGGCGGCACGAGCGAGGCTGGGAGTGCTTTCTTCGCCAGCCCGGTGAACGTGCAGAGTTTCACGACAGACTTTCGCTTCCAGGTCACCGCGCCGAACGCCGACGGATTTGCGTTTGTGGTGCAGAACAATGGAGTCACGGCCCTGGGGCCTAGTGGCGGAGCGCTCGGATATGGCGTCGACAGAGCGGGTGCTGCTCCGTTCGCGGGAATGAACAAGAGCGTAGCCCTGAAATTCGACCTCTACAGCAATTCCGGGGAAGGCAGCAATTCCACCGGTCTATACACCGGCGGCGCTTCACCCACGACGCCAGCAGCGGATATGACCGCTTCCGGCGTGAACCTCCACAGCGGTAGCCTGTTTGACGTTCATGTGAGTTATGACGGCGCCACTTTAAAAATGAAGATCACTGACGCCGGCAACCCATCGAAAACTTTCAGCGCCAGTTGGACCGTCAATATTCCTTCCGCGATCGGCGGGAATACGGCGCTGGTTGGCTTCTCGGGCGGCACCGGTTCGACGACCGCCACCCAGGAGATTGTCAGCTGGACCTACAACAATGTCGGAGCGTCCCCGGTTGTTCCGCCTACAGCGACTCCGGTCGTCTATCAGACCGAGGGTTTGAAAGCAGTCAGTTCAGGACCGACATTCCGATTGCTGAGTTTCGCAGGCTTCCCGGATGGCGTAGGGACCTTGCTGGACTCCACGAAGGTGGGGGACAGTGTGACCTACTCCGTGAATATTACCCAGGCGGCGGTCTATAACCTCCAGATTGGCGTAAAGAAGGGACCACTGCGGAGCATTTGGCAACTCGCAATTAACGAAGCGAACATCGGGCCGCTGGAAGACGAATACAACGCAAGCGATGCCTATCAGGTGCTCGACCTGGGAACTATCAATATTGCGGCGCCAGGGACGTACTCTTTCAAATTTAGCGTGAAGGGCAAAAATCCGGCCGCGACTGACTGGAAAATGTCCTTTGACACCCTCAAGCTCACGCCGCAATAAAGGTAGTCAGGATTCGAACAGGAAGCACGTAGTTTCTACCAGGAGGGTTTTATGTAGTGCACCTACTGCGCGACCGCGGATCAGGATCGACTGTCTGCGATGCTTAAACCGCCTCCGGAAATGCACGGTCTTCAGGAATAGTGGCAACAATGGCCGTTCCATTTTCCTTGGGGAAAATAGTAAATGTGCCACCGAATTGCCTCAGGCGTTCTTGCATTCCCATTATTCCCACGCCAGGGACGAACCGCTGGTCCTTGCGTTTCTGATTGAGATGCTCTGCGCCACCATCCACGACTTCCAGTCGAATGTTGCCTGCGGCCCTCGATAGCTTAATCAAGGCCGTCCGGTTCCCCGAGTGGCGGTGAATATTGGTAAGAGACTCCTGAATTACCCGAAAAATCGCGATCTCGCGATCATCAGACAATCGTTGAAATTCCGGATCAATCTCCAATTGCACTTCGATTCCGCTGCGTTGCGCGAAACCCTCGACATACCAGACCAAGGCTGACCGCAAACCACTTTCGTCGAGGAGAGGTGGATGCAATAGATACGAAACAGTCCGAAGTTGGCGGCTTATCTCATCGGTAAATTCCACCGTTTCGGCTATCAGTGTTTTTACCCTCGATTCTTGACCTCTGATTTCAATATTGACCAGGTCCAGGTTCATTTTCATGGCCGCCAGCATCTGACCTGTACTGTCATGCAGTTCGCGCGCCAAACGTCTCCGTTCGTCATCTTGCGAACGGAGCAATCGTCCCGTCAAACGGCGAATCTCTTCGTTCTTGCCGGCCAATTCAGCAGTGCGCTCCTGCACCCGGATTTCAAGTTCGTCGTGAGCTTTGGCCAACTCTTGTCGCGCTCTTTCGGCTTCCGACGCCTGTAAACGAGCCTCGCGTTCCGCCTGCTTCATGCGGAGCAATGCTCCGACGGTGGCGACCAGCTCGGCTCCAGAGATCGGCTCCGCGAGAAACGCATCTGCGCCTCCCTCCAACCCGCGCACCCGATGTTGAGGTTCCGCAAACGTGGCGGAAATATGCAGTATGGGTATATGCGCGGTTTCAGGATTGGCTTTAATGCGACGGCAAACCTCGAACCCATCGAAGTCGGGAAGGTTCAGATCCAGAGTAATGAGATCGGGAAACTGGCCCGCCATAAGCAGGGCCTCCGCGCCATTGCGCGCCTCAATCACTTTGTACCCTTCATTCCGCAGAGTTCTCGTCAGCGAATAGCGAAGGGCATCATTGTCGTCAACTGTAAGAATTGTTTCCGCGTGTGGCATAACAATCTCCTGAAATCATTCCCAACTGTCCCGCGTAGTCGGCCGTGCGCTATACCTCGACTTGCCTCGCGGTGGCCTGGCCAAATGGCAACCCGGCCCTGGCAAGCGCTTCTGTGATTCTGGAACTGGCCAATTCTCTTGATGAGGGATCCTTCGAAACGATGTCTACCGCAGCGTGCAGAAGCTCGCGCTCACGGCTTTCAAGCACCTGGGATGTGTGGATCACCACCGGAATTTCCCGGGTCTCCGGGTCGCTCTTCAAAATATCCAGAACTTCAAAACCGCTTAGATCGGGCATCGACAAATCCAAAATGATGACTTTAGGCTTCGTGTCGCGCGCTATACGAAGGCCTTCCTTCCCGCCTCGCGCCTCCAACAACCGGTACCCGCTCTGCGCGAGCGCGCCTTTCAACAGGTATCGTGAAACCTCATCATCGTCCACTATGAGTATTTGCCCATCGTCTTTCTTTTGCGTCGCCCGAAGTTGATCTAACAACCAGTCCCGCTCGATAGGCTTCGCATGGAACGCCGAGGCCCCCAGCGCCAGGGCCTTTTGCTGGTTCTCTACGACGGTCACCACCAGTACGGGAATATCCCTGGTGGATGGTTCTTGCTTTAACTCCTGAAGCAGATTCCACGAATGCTCTCCCTGCAACAGGACATCCAGAACGATCGCGACCGGCAGGAATTCTTTTAACGCGCGGCGCGCTTCTTTGAGGTTCTGCGCGGGAATTACCTGGAACGCGGACCCCTTTAAATATTTTTCATAAATAAAAAGAGCCTCGCGATTATCCTCGACAATCAGTACCGGGAGTTTTGAACCGTCCAGTTCCCTCGTCACTTCAGGAACGTAGGCCGCGTCCGTTGTGCCCACGAAAATGATGGGGATTGACGCAACAAAAGTGGATCCCAGGCCCACTTCGCTTTTCACATAAACGTTGCCGCCCAATAATTGCGCCAACTTGCGCGACAGGGGAAGCCCAAGCCCCGTGCCCTTCGCAATTTTCTGGAGTTTCCCCTCAACCTGAGTCCACTCCTCGAAGATTGCCTCATGATTGTCGGAAGCGATACCGATGCCCGTATCGGCAACCGCGAATACGACCGTGTTGTCATGTCCCGTGCGCGCCGAAACTCTCACTTCACCGCGCTCGGTGAATTTCAATGCATTGGAAATGAAGTTCCGCAGTACCTGCGATACCTTGGCCTCGTCCGTAAACAACTCAGGAATATCAACGGGATCTTCAAAGATCAATGCGACCGAAGAATTCTGTGCCAACAGAGGGCGAAGCATACCGCGCAAAGCTCCGAACAGGGTTTCCACAGTAAAGGAGCTCGGGCGAATGGTCACCCTGCCTGCCTCCACCTTTGCCAGGTCAAGGAGGTCGTTCACCAGCTCGGTAAGGTCCTGGGCAGAACGTCGAATAAAAGTAACTTGCTTCTCCTGTTCCGCACTAAGATCGCCGTCCATCCGATCCAGAAGAATCTGGCTCAATGCAAGAACAGAATTGAGCGGCGTCCGAAATTCGTGACTCATATTGGAGAGGAAATGGCTTTTCAGCTCGGAAGCGCGCTGCAGAAAATCTGCTTTATCGTTCAGTTCCGCGTACAGCGCGACGACTCCTCGATTAGTGTCGTCGAGTTCCTTGTTGAGCGTCGCCAACTCGGCCTGGCGCGTCCGCAATTCCTCCAGAGTTCGCATCAGTTCTTTGTTCTGCTGTTCCAGCTCTTCGTAAGGATTTTCCGAAGGCTTCTGCTCTATCGTTGTCAGCAGGGCGTTAAGTTCAGCATCCGTCAAACGAGTAAATCTATCGGAAAGTCGCTTGCCGAGAATTACAACCGTGCCTTTTCCCGCACCGGTTTCGACTTTGAAGTCGTCCATCAGGCGTCTAGCGCCGATCATACCCAGGCCCATGCCGGTCTTCGACACGTATTTTCCGCCGAGAATCTCATCAAGATTAGCGATGCCCCGCCCCTTGTCTTGAATTGAAATCAAGAAGTTCCTGTGAGAATTGTCGATACTGAAGTCGATGGATCCCCCACCGCCGTATTCGAAAGTGTTACGCGCGATTTCCGAAACTGCGGTCGCGACGCGAGTCTGCTCCTGAACGTCGAACTTGAGTGCCGCGGAAATGTAGCGGGCGCGCTGCCGCGCCAGCACTACATCGTGCTCGTATCGAACTTCCATGGTGAGCAGTTTGAGCTTCACGAACCACCCGCATTCGGTGGCTGACCTTTGGCGACCAGCACGGTTACGTCGTCCCGCTCTCGCAAATAGTCACGATACAAAAGGCCGGCGATGAGGGCCGGGTGCTTACTCC
Source organism: Terriglobia bacterium (assembly GCA_963795245.1). GTDB lineage: Bacteria > Acidobacteriota > Terriglobia > Terriglobales > Acidobacteriaceae > JAIQFF01. The sequence goes on from CAWCHA010000005.1 coordinate 2,180,820, forward strand.
ATATGCCGGGATAGGGTTTCAAATCCCATCTCGTGTTCAGTCCATCAGAGTGCATGATTAAAATACTGTTGTCGTTCCAGGGAAATGTGAATTCCTGAACCTTCTGCATCTGATGACCCACAATGCCGTTGTGCGATGCCATACCGCGGCTCCCGCTGGGGCTTACGATAGACGCGCCGATGTTTCCAACTCCGGCAAATGAGACCAACCCTCGATCAAAATGCAGCGAAGCGACTGCCATGGCTGCGCCACGCGTTTTTCTCAGCGAATCATGTACGTCTTGAAGGATCGGACCAGGCGAGTCGGTTTGCGATATTGAGAAAACACGTTCGGCTTCTCGTGCGGCTTCGGCTGCCAGAATGCCATGGCCCAAACCGTCTACTACCATCAGTGCCACGGAGTCGGCGGTTTTCCTCATACCCCATCCGTCGCCGCAGACATCTTCTCCCTTGATCGCAACAGAAATCACTCCCACCTCGACTGGAAAAAGCGGGACCTTTCGGTTGAACCAGAAATCCGCGAGTACTGCTGTACCCATTTCTGGCTTGGAATGGATATCGAAATCGTCAGACAGGCGTTTGATCGCTCCCAAACCGTTGCCCGCAGTTCCCGCAGTGGAATGGCCGTCAGAAAGCGCGGCAGTGATATCGCGGATCCCGGGGCCCTTGTCCAGACCGAGGACACGAACGCCGCGGTTCCCGTTCTGCTGCATAGCCTCAATCACAATAGTTCCACTGCCGGCGTGTTTCACCACGTTGCTGGCAATTTCGGTGATTGCGATGGCTAGAGCGCCGCGTTCACGCTCACCAAGTTTCATCTGGTCGGCAGAAATCATTGCCAGACGCCTGGCTTCGCCGGCATGGCTCGCGTCGGTCACTCGGATAATCATCTGGTCCCTTGAATTATTTCCAACGCGTGATCGTTATTTTTGTGCCGCGACCCACTTGCGTATCAATTTCGAATTCGTTGACCAGCCTCTTGGCGCCGCTTAAACCCAAACCCAGTCCGGACCCTGTCGTGAAACCGTCGCGCAGAGCCAACTGCACGTCCGGAATGCCCGGACCGTTGTCCTCGAACGTAAGTCGAAGCCCCAGACGGGGACCATTCATGCTTTCGAGACGCATGGACCCACCGCCGCCATAGATAAGGGTATTGCGCGCCAGTTCGCTCGCTGCCGTTACCAGCTTGGTCTGGTCTACCAGCGACAGACCGATCTGGATGGCAACCTCGCGGACACGCCGTCGGGCAGTCACGATGTCTGGCTCTGCGATAACCGGGAGGGTCTCGCTAGAAACGACTACCATGATCGCTTCCCTCGTGGCCGTTCGTTGATTCCCGCAACAGCTTCATTCCAGCATCTACGTTGAGGGCGGTGCGGACACCGGGCAAGGACATTCCCAACTCGACCAGGGTGATTGCGACTGCGGGCTGCATTCCGACGACCACTGTTTTCGCATCAAGCACCCGCGACATGGCGGCGATGTTGCCCAACATCCGCCCGATGAAAGAATCGACGATCTCAAGGGTTGAAATATCGATTAGCACGCCATGGGCGTTGGTCTCACTGATACGCCTGGTGAGATCGTCCTGCAAGGCCATGGCCAGCCGATCATGCATGTCCACCTGGATGGTGACCAGGAGGAATTCGCCCATCCGCAGAATTGGAATCTTTTCCAATGATCTCTCCTAGTCTTGCTCTTTTTCTTGCTTCTTCTGCGTGCGAACGAATGTAAATCCGGATTTCTTGATGGCCAATGCGAAGGCATCTGACAAGGTCGCTTTGGTTGTCACGTCAAGAAGATTTATGCCCAGGTGGACAATGGTTTGCGCGATTTGCGGCCGAACCCCGCTGATGATGCAGTCAGCCCCCATCAGGCGGGCCGCCGTCACCGTTTTCAGAAGGTGCTGCGCCACCACTGTGTCCACCGTCGGCACACCGGTGATGTCGATGATCGCGACCTGGGAGTTGGTGGTTACGATCGCTTCCAGAAGCGACTCCATGACCACTTGCGTGCGCGCGCTGTCGAGCGTGCCGATGAGCGGAAGCGCGAGAATGCCTTCCCAGAGTTTGACCACAGGAGTGGAGAGCTCCAGCATTTCTTCCTGCTGGCGGCGGATCGTCTGTTCTCGGGCCTTGAGGTATGCGTCGGTCGTATCCAAACCGAGATTGTCCAACAGTTCAGTGGCGTTCCCCATTTCATCGGCCATGGCGCCGGGATCTTTGGCCAGCTCTTCACGGATCGCCGTGAACAGTGGGCGCTTGAGAGAGAAGACATAAATGGCGGTCTCCCGCGCTGTAAAGCCTTGGAGGGCGCGGCTGGTTGAAATCTCGCCCAGCATTTCGCGCAATGGATCATAACCGCTCGATTGCACGGTCTCGCCGGTCGCCAGGGCATCGGCCAACAGCCCAATGAAACGGCTGCACTGCGCCTGAAGTTCCGAAGCCTTGATCAAATCGCTTCGACGTGCCGCTCGATTCATCTCCCGAAGCCACTCGGACAGAATTTCATCCTTATGTTGAGCGAAAATGGAACTCAGCCTATTCACTTTTTGATCAGTCATTGTCGCCATCTGAATGTCTCCTTAATTGCTGAAAACGGACTTCATCGGACCCGCACAAATCGTGCTCGGGAATCCCCTGTTTCGCCAAACTTCAGTTGATCGCTTGGTGCATTGTTAGGCGGGCAGTTAGAAGTAACGGAATCTTACGGCAGGGTGGGATTGAGGGATATACAGTGTTCACCGTATAAGCGGAAACAGTTGATGCTAAGACCTCCTGCTTGAAAGCGCCCGTTCGCTATTAAAATCAGCCGTTTGCCTTGAGTTCAACCCTGTTCGCGATCATCCGCGTCGGGTGGCCCTCGAATACAAGCGACCCCTGGACGCTACCGCCCTACCTCTCGGAATGATGAATTCAGACTGCACAACCCGAGAGCGCGATTGACGGAAGGTTTCGCGTGGAGAGCCAACGCCCGATGAACTGTCGGCAGGTCGGAAAAATCATGTGGTCCCCTCACGCACAATTCCTGCCGGGCGATCACGCACTCAGGAAAGCGTCTGGTAATCTAGCGGGGGAAAGACACGTTCCGATAGTCGCGCGTTCACGCCACCGTTCCAGAACCATGGCCAAAAGATAATGCCAAAGGGAGCGCGTGAACGCGATTTGAACAATGCTTCACGTTATCTTTATCCACATCCATGAGCGAAGCCTTCGCAAATCATGCTCCCAGGAAGAATCGTTTCGTCGGGGCCGAACCGGTTCCGGAGGGAGCCCATTTTCGATTGTGGGCGCCGTCGGCTAAAAGGGTTGAGGTTGTCGTTGAAGGACGTAATGTTTCGTTCCCGCTCAAGGCTGAGCCCGACGGATACTTTTCATCGACAGTCCACGGTATCCGCTCTGGAGATCGCTACAAATTTATCCTGGATGGCGGGGAGGCGTTTCCTGATCCGGCGTCACGATTTCAGCCCGAGGGTCCGCACGGGCCGTCGGAAATAGTTGACTCTTCCTTCCGATGGAGCGACACGGAGGCCAAGTGGCCCGGGATTTCCCTCGACGGTCAGGTCCTATACGAACTCCATATCGGCACTTTCACTCCCGAAGGCACTTTCGTCGCCGCCATTAGCCAGTTCGCTCGTTTGCGCGATCTCGGCATTACGGCGATCGAATGTATGCCGGTAGCGGAGTTTGCGGGCAAAGTCGGATGGGGTTATGACGGAGTGAGCCTTTTTGCTCCATTTCATTACTATGGAACTCCTGACGATCTACGCAGAATGATCGACGCAGCGCACCAGCATGGCCTTGGGATCATCCTGGACGTTGTGTACAACCATCTCGGTCCCGAAGGCAATTACCTCACGAAATATTCTGAAGACTATTTCTCCAAAGAGAATACGGAGTGGGGCAATGCGATTAATTTCGATGGCAAAAACAGCATTGCCGTGCGTGATTTCTATCTCGCCAATGTTACCCATTGGATTGGTGATTATCACTTTGACGGCTTACGTCTCGACGCCACGCAATCGATCCACGATAACGGATCTCACGGGGTGCATATCCTGGCTGAGATCGCGAACCAGGTGCGAGCATCCGCAGGAAACCGAAAAGCGATCGTCGTCGCCGAAAACGAGCCGCAGGAATCATGCCTGGTCCGTCCGCTCGAACAAAACGGCTTTGGCCTCGATGCCCTTTGGAACGACGATTTCCATCACAGTGCCGTGGTTGCCCTTACCGGCCGGCGGGAGGCTTATTTCAGCGATCACCTGGGTCGGCCGCAGGAATTTATCTCGGCGGCAAAGTATGGCTATCTGTATCAGGGACAGTTTTACGCCTGGCAAAATCAACCGCGCGGAAGCTTTTCGTTAGACGTTGCCCCAAAAGCGTTCATCACTTTCCTCGAGAACCACGACCAGGTCGCGAACTTCGGTATCTCGCTGCATTTGCGGATGATGGCTAGTCCCGCTCGCTACCGCGCGATGACTGCCTTATGGCTCTTGAGTCCGGGTACTCCAATGTTTTTTCAGGGGCAGGAGTATGGCGCCGAAACACCTTTCTATTATTTTGCCGGACACAGCGGCGATCTCGCGCAGGCCGTAATTAAAGGCCGCGGGAAGTTCATGCTTCAGTTTGCCAACCAGGACACTTCGGAGATGAAGAAATGCTATCAAAATCCTGAAGACCCCAATACTTTCTCTCGGTCCCGCCTCGATCCAGGTGAGCAGAGCCGGCATCCGGAAATTCTCAGGCTTCACACCGATCTGCTGACTTTGCGCCGAAGTGATCCCGTACTCAGCGGAAGTTGTGCCCGGTCCATCGATGGCGCAGTGCTGGGCGACAACAGTTTTGTGCTTCGCTATCTGACTCCTGCGAAGGACGACCGGCTGCTGGTAGTTAACTTCGGGACTGGCCTTGATCTTCCGCACAATCCTGAGCCTTTGGTCGGGCCACCGGCTGGTCATCGGTGGCAGGTGAAATGGTCGAGCGAATCGCCGATATACGGAGGCACCGGGGCCTCCCCGCCAGACAGGTTCGGCGCCTGGCACGTTGCCGGAGAATGCACGCAACTGCTGGTGCCAGTCCGCGCCGACCAACCCATCACTCCGGATCCTCCAAAGAACGGTCTAACGGGTTGACGACATCGTCCGTGACCTGTACTCAATGAGTAAGGAGAAGCGATGAAGAGTTTTCGCGCCCCGGAACTCGTCCGGACCGCAAAGGTCGATCAGACATCATCCGAGCTCGACCGCGAATGGATCGTCACGAATGGTTTGGGTGGCTACGCGTCGGGAACCATCGCCGGACTGAATACCCGCCGTTTTCATGGATGGTTAGTTGCGGCGTTGCCTGCTCCTCGCGGCCGCATGATGATGCTAAACCAGGTTGAGGAAACTCTTTCGATACAAGATCGCGTATATCGTTTAACCGCCGACGACCTGAGCCGCGCCACCCATACCGATACCGTCAGCCCGTTTCTGAAGAGCTTTCGCCTGGAGAACGGTCTGCCCGTCTTCACTTACGCTGCGGACGAGTTCACTTTGGAAAAACGTCTTTGCATGGCGCACCTCCAGAACACCACCTACATCACTTATCGTCTGATAGACGGTAAAACCGCGCGGTTACAGCTTCGGCCCGGCATCGATGTCCGCCCCCACGAGGGCTTGCTAGCCGGCCCGAATCACGAAGATTATCGTTTTAGCGCTGTCTCCAAAGGTTATGAGCTGTCGGTGGCGAACGACATCCCGCTACTTCGCCTGGCGTGGTTGGGACTTGATACGTCGTTTCGGCTGGACCAAGAACAGGTGAAGGAGCTTCGCTACCGCGTCGAGCAAAGCCGCGGCTACGATTGGAAAGGAAATCTCTGGAGCCCCGGATGTTTCTCTGCCGAGCTCAAACAACGCGGCACGGTTTCTCTGGTCGTCTCCACCGAAGACTGGGAGCGAGTGAGCGCACTTGCGCCCGGCGAAGCGTTTGCCGGTGAAGCCGAGCGCCGGCGCCGTCTCTTGCGGATCGCTCCGGAGGAGGCGCGCACTGGACTGGCCGCGGAACTTGTCCTCGCGGCAGATCAGTTTGTAATCACTCCCGTCGGCCGCATCCGCGACACGGTGCAGGCGCACAGTGTTGGCGATGAAGTGCGCACGGTCATCGCCGGTTATCACTGGTTCACGGACTGGGGCCGCGACACCATGATCTCGCTCGAAGGCCTCACTTTATGCACGGGGCGTACGCTGGAAGCCGAGTACATCCTTCGCAGTTTCGCGAAGTACATACGTGACGGTCTGATTCCGAACATGTTTCCCGAGGGAAAGACCTCCGGCCTTTATCACACCGCGGATGCGAGTCTCTGGTTTTTCCATGCCGTGGATCGCTACATCCGCGCAACTGGCGACGCTGAAACCCTGGAAGTCCTGCTGCCAAAACTTCTGGGCATCATTGACTATCACATGAAAGGAACCGACTTCGGTATCGGCGTCGATCCCGCGGATGGTTTGCTCCGCCAGGGAGCGGCGGGATACCAACTGACCTGGATGGACGCCAAGGTGGATGACTGGGTGGTCACGCCGCGCCGCGGCAAAGCAGTGGAAATCAATGCCCTCTGGTACAACGCGCTTTGCGTTGCCGCCGCGTTGGTCGAGGCTGAGGGCGACAAAAACCGGGCAAATCATCTCTCCACCGTCGCTTCTCAAGTGTATGAGAGCTTCAATGCGAAATTCTGGTCGTCCGACCTTGGCTATTGCTTCGACGTCGTTGATCAGGAAGGTGGAGGCAACGACTCGTCGCTCCGACCCAACCAGATTCTTGGTATCTCACTGCCCCACGCGGTTCTCGCCGAGGAGAAGTGGCGGAGAGTCCTCGACATTGTGCGCAAAGAACTTGTGACCCCGGTAGGCCTACGCTCCCTGGCGCCTTCCGACCCTCATTACAAAGCACGCTACGATGGTGACTTGCGGGCGCGTGATGCCGCCTATCACCAGGGCACCGTATGGGCCTGGCTCATCGGGCCGTTCTTCGATGCATGGTTGCGGGCCCACCCTGGAGACTGGGAGACTGCCCGGTCTCTGCTGGCCGGATTCGACAGCGAAATGAGCGAATCTGGCGTCGGTACAATCAGCGAAATTTTCGATGCTGAAGCTCCCTTCAATCCCCGAGGGTGCATCGCGCAGGCATGGAGCGTGGCGGAAGTTTTACGCTGCGAGCTGAAGCTGCGGGCGGGACTGCGCGGGAACGACAATCGATAGGGATCCCCACAACGTCTATGTGGGGTGGACACTCTGGTCCGCCGCTCTTGACTTTGATCCTACGGGTCAAGAAATGCACGTTCTCACGAAGTCTCAAATCGAAAGCAAATCAAAGGCGGCGGACAAGAGGGTCCGCCCCACACTTGTGTGAACCGGATAACACTACGGTCGTTTTCAAATCTTCATTGCTCGGGGACGAGCGCCAGAAGCCGAAGTGATCGGGCCGTTACTTTGTGAACGTCGCCGGAGGCAAATTGCCCCTCCTCATTCTGTTCCGCAATGTTGGTATCGATCATCAGGTTCCATCGGTGACCGCCAGCCACCTCTGGAAGCTTGAATTCAACCGTTTCGTGATGCACGTTAATGACGGTGAGTAACGTTGCATTCTGTCCGCGCTGGCGCACTCCTGTGGTTTGCGCGCGCCCATCCAGCAACATGCCAAAACAGCGCAGCCCACTATCGCCCCAATTACCGTCATTCATTTCTGATCCATCGGCATTGATCCAGGTAACATCCTTAACGCCCAACTCCTCGATGTACTCTCCAGTCAGGAAACGGCTGCGGCGAAGCACAGGATATTTGTGGCGCAGCCCGATCAATTTTTGCAGGAACTGTTTTTGGACCTTGTTGGTGTCGGCAAGTTTCCAATCCACCCAGCTGATTTCGTTGTCCTGACAATACGCGTTGTTATTCCCCTGCTGGGAGCGGCCAAATTCATCTCCCGCCAGAAGCATGGGTGTTCCCTGTGACAGGAAGAGCGTAGCCAAAAAGTTGCGGATTTGGCGCTGCCGCAGTCCGTTGATTTCGGGATCATCCGTCGGCCCCTCTGCCCCGCAATTCCACGAACGGTTGTCGGAGGTGCCATCCTGATTGCCTTCCCCGTTTGCCTCGTTGTGCTTTTCGTTGTAGGTTACGAGATCATGCAGAGTAAATCCGTCATGGGCCGTCACGAAATTGATTGAGGCCCATGGCCGGCGCCCCTGATAGTTAAACATGTCCGCGGAAGCGCATAACCGTGGAGTCAACGCCGATGCAGGAGCATCGCCCTTCCAGAAACCCCGCACCGTGTCACGGTATTTGTCATTCCACTCGGCCCAGCCCGGCGGGAAGCCTCCAACCTGATACCCGCCGGGACCACAGTCCCACGGTTCGGCAATCAACTTTACTGTCGCAAGCACGGGATCCTGACTGCAAGCTTTGAGGAATCCACTTTGATTGTCGAAGCCATTCGGTTCGCGCGCCAGAATTGTACCCAGGTCAAAACGAAATCCGTCAACGTGGGTTTGTTGAACCCAATATCGCAGGCTGTCGGTAACCGTTTGCAGCACTCGGCGATGGGTGACGTTCAACGTGTTCCCGGTGCCCGTGTCGTTCACGTAGTAGCGTTTCTTATCGGGAAGCAGCCGGTAGTAGCTGGCATTGTCGATACCCTTGAAAGACAATGTCGGGCCGAGTTCGTTACCTTCCGCCGTGTGGTTGTAGACAACGTCCAAAATCACTTCCAACCCAGCTTCATGCAGGCGGGTCACCATCTCTTTGAATTCCCGAAGGCTGTCCCGGTTATTGGAAGCGTAACGTGGATCAGGAGCGAAAAACCCGATGCTGTTGTATCCCCAATAGTTCGTGAGACCTTTTTCAAGAAGGTGACTGTCACTGATAAAGGTATGGACCGGCAGCAATTCCACGGAAGTTACACCCAGGGACTTGATATAGTCGAGTACTCCGCTATTCGCCAATCCGGCATAAGTTCCCCGCTGCGTCTCGGGAACGCCGGGATGCAGCTTGGTGTAGCCCCGCACGTGCAATTCGTAAATGACGGTGTCATCCCACGGGACAGCATGACGCCCCGGCTGCCCTCTCCAGTCAAAATCCGGATCGACGATGGTGCATTTCGGCATAAACGGCGCGCTATCACGCTCGTCGAAAGTCAGATCGTCCCCAGACTCCATCTGGTAACCGAATACCGCAGGATTCCACTTCAACTCTCCGACATGGGCGCAGGCGTACGGGTCAAGCAGGAGTTTGTTGGGATTAAAACGGTGGCCCTGTTCCGGATTATAGGGTCCGTGCACCCGATAGCCGTAGATCGTTCCAGGCCGTACGCCTGCCAGGTATCCATGCCAGATTTGATCTGTGTACTCGGGCAGTGCGAGGCGCTCGACTTCGCGCTCTCCAGTATCGTCAAAAATACAAACTTCAACTTTGGTGGCGTTGGCGGAAAACAACGCGAAGTTCGTGCCTTTGCCATCCCATGTGGCGCCGAAAGGAAACGGCATACCTTCGCGAATCCTGATTATTGACGACTCGGCCATGACCGTTCCTCTTTAGAGAACTTGAATATTTCGTAAGGGTTCGCTCAGATTCGCTTACTGTCACGCGGGTTGTAGATGCGCGACGTGCGGAGCAAGTTCCTGGAGTAGTTGGTCGGCGACAGGATCCATTTGCTGCACCGAAGCGGGCAGCTCCGTAAACGGAAACAGCTAAAAACACTTTGGCGGTTTCCCGGCAAACAGTAATAGCCCTCGTCACTGCCGTCGCGCGAAGTCTCACCCACAGGAGGGTGCAAGGCGGATCCCTTATTTCCGTCCGTGGACTTCTCCCGGGTTAACTTATTTTCGCTCTTTCAATATCTCCTCTATCCGCGCCTTCGGGAACGGTAACTGGTCTTCGTTCTGCTTTAACCACTGGTAGTAGTCCTGTTCGATGGCATCGGACCAACGAGTATCGATCTGGCCGGCAGTGTACTTACCTTCTTCCAGCCGCTTGTGTCCAAAAACATCGCGCAAGTGCGTTTCTTCGGAGGATTTGACGACTTGTTCCGCAAGTTGCGGTGGGATAAAAATCACTCCACCGTTTCGGCCCAGCACGATGTCGCCGGGCATCACCATCACATGACCGATCCGGGTCGGCGCATTGATGCTGACCATGGTTGAGTTAAGCAGTCTGCCCGTTTTCAATGAGCCATAGTGGTGCGATGGATCGTAAAAACGGACAAAGGCAACAAAGTTGGGGAGTTCGTCCAGACCGTTGATGTCACGAACTGCACCGTCGTAAACAATGCCGTTCCCTGATTTGGCATAGATTGCATTTCCGACGTTGTCACCGATCGAAGGTCCCGCTTCTTTCAGTCCGAAGTGATCGCAGGTATAGACATCACGTTTCTGCAGCATGTCGACAGGCCAGGCGTTCATTCCCCCGATCCGATGCATCTTGGCCCCTTCCTCTTCCAATACCTTTTGCACGTCAGGACGGCCCGGCATCCACGCTGCCGTCAGCGCGCGCCCGACCAATACCTTTCCTTCGTGAATGGAGAGCCATCCATCTTCGTACTGGTGCATGAAACTGTTTTGCTGGAGCACCGCCCACGCCTCTTCGAGCGTCACTCTCTGCATGCGATCCAGAATGTCGTCCGGTACTTTGGGGCGGCCGTCAGGAAAACGATCTCCGTGCCAGTCCGGCGTGTACTTGATCACATCTTCAGGGGTGAAGAACCCCTGCTGGGCGGTGGCAATCGATGCGGCCACCGTCATCGCGACCAGACAAACAATGATCCCAGACATCCACTTGAGTTTTCTCATCATCATTCGTGCTCCAAATTCTTTTACGTTTTAGTTGGTTCAAACCAGGTCGTTCCTGGGACTTGCGCTTTTCGGGCCACATCTTCATTCATCTCAACTCCGAGACCAGGCTTGTCAGTGACTGTTACGTAGCCCTTATGGATGATTTCACCTTCCTTCACCCAGTTTTTCCAAAAGTCGGGGAAGTTGATCCAATGCCATTCGCAGACCAGAAAATTGGGGATGGTGGCGCACATATGGGCCGTGGACATCATGCCGATTGGCGATACGACACAGTGCGGCGCAACCGGCACGTAATAAGCCTGCGCCAGGTCGGATATCTTCTTCCCCTCAGAGAGTCCGCCGGTCTTTTGAATATCCGGCTGGATGATGTCAACGGCTTCCTTTTCAAAAAGCTCGCGATACCCCCAGCGCATGTAGAGGTTCTCTCCGCAGGCGATCGGCGTTGAGGTCGAATGGCGGACATCCGCCATCGCATCGATGTTTTCCGCCGGCACCGGTTCCTCGAGCCAGAGCAGGCGAAAGGGTTCAAGTTCCTTCGCCACCCGCTTCGCAGTGCCCGCGTCGTAGCGGCCATGCATGTCACAAGCCAGCTCCATTTCCTTGGGAATCGATTCACGAACATGTTTTACCCAGCTCACCATGCGGTCCACCTCGGCATTGTTGGCGGTCCAGTTCACTCTGTCGAAGCGGTGTGGATCGGCGGCATCGTCCAGGTCAATCTTCATCGCAGTGAAGCCCTGGTCTTTTATCCAGGGTAGTTTTTTGTCAGACTCCGGCCCCAGTGGATCCTCCATGTCGGAGTCACAGTAGATTCGTATCTTGTCGCGGAATTTTCCCCCCAACAATTGATAGACCGGCAGGCCAGTAGCCTTTCCCGCTAAATCCCACAGTGCGATCTCGATGCCGGTGAGCGCGGTTGTGTATTGCCCTCCCTGGGCGCCGGCAAAGATTCCAGACACACGGATTCTCTCCCACAGCGCATCTACATTCAGGGGATCCTGGCCCACCAGGAACCGGCGGAACTGGTCTACCAGCGAAACTGTTCCGACAGCAGCATCGGTCGATTCGCCTTGCCCGTAGATGCCCTGGTCGGTGTAAACCCGAATATGCGTTTGCAGTCCATGCACGCGGACCTGGGCCGTGCGGACATCTGTAATCTTCAGCTTCGGACGTTGATACGGAGTCGTCGACTCCTGGACGGCTGCCGCCAAGGCAGGTAGCGCGAAAGCTCCAGCAATTGGTAAGGCTGCATTCTTCAGCATCTGCCTGCGTGTCAGTGGGCTCATTGAGAAATCTCTCCTTTTCCGATTGTCTTTCCCGCGAAAATCAGTCGCCCTAAGCTTTAATGTTTGGTGCGGCCGTCAGTGCCTGATCTGGATCCGCCATCAGCCAGGCGAGCGCACCCGAGAAACACAAACCTGCAGCCACCCTACACACTGACCGGCGTGCAACCCGCAATCCCTAACATCCATCCTAAACGGGCAACCAGGGAGAGCGCCATGAAACCAGGAATTGCTAAAACTTCTGTCCCAGAGCCAGTCCGACCACCATCGCTTGCGTCAGCGATTACATCCGAGCCTTCCGCAACCTTACGAAACCCCGTTGGAGTAAATCTTAGGTCCCCGGAACCTTCCTATCAACCACCAGCCGAAACCGATGACGCCGCGCAGCAACAGGAGATCAGAATGCGCGCCTACGAACTGTATGTCGAAGGAGGTTTTCAAGACGGGCGTGCCGAGGAAGACTGGCTGACCGCCGAGAGGGAGATTCGAGGACACTCCAGGGAAACTGAGTCGACTCCAAAACCTTCGAGAAGTGCAGCCTGAAAAAGTGCGGCCTGAAATTCGCTTGAAAGGGGAAAGCTATGGCAAGCCCGGCCAGCATTAAGAAACACCCCGTGCATCCGATGCTGGTGACATTGCCCATCGGCCTGTGGGTCTTTGCTCTCGTCTGCGACATTGTAAGCGCGGCAGGCGGCGATGCTGCCTGGGAAACCGTTGCGCGTTATTGTATAGCCGCAGGAATTGCGGGCGCACTATTGGCTGCGGTACCCGGCCTGATCGACTATTTCTCGATTGACGAAGCCCCAATGAAGAAAATCGCGAACTTCCATTTAATTGTCAATCTGGGTGCGGTCGTTATCTACGCACTAAACCTCTGGCTGAGGATGCGCATACCAGGGGAAAATAAGCTAACGCTGGCTTTCTCGGTGGCCGGAGTTCTCGCGATTGGCGTGGGCGGCTGGCTAGGGGGCGAAATGGTCTATGTCAAGGGAATGGCCGTTGAGGCGGTCGACGAACTCGCGAAAAAGGTCGAGAAAAGTCCGCGCCGCCGGGCCGCCTGATGCTCAAGCGATCAGCTTCATTTCCTCGGGAGGGTCTTCCTTTGGTTTTTGTTCTATCGGGCCTTCTTTTGTCTGCTTCGCAAGTTCAGCGTTCAATTCAGCTCCAGTGAGCATCGCGAATCCGGTCCAGTACAACCACACCATGAGCGCGATGCCAGCCCCTAGTGTTCCGTAGGTCTTGTTGAAATTGGCAAACGTTCGAAAATAAATGCCCAGCAGATAAGAGAAGGCGACCCAGAAGAACACGGAAAGCATTGCCCCGGGAAGGGTGGCGGCGAAACGCTGCTTCACGTTGGGGCCGAGAAAGTACAGTGTTTCCACGGCGAGGACGGTGAAACCAACCGAGACCGTCCAGTGGATATACGGCCATATCCACATCCAGACGCGCGATAGATGGATGCGGTAAGCCAGCCACTCGCCAAAGTGAGGCCCCAAAATCATGATGGCGAGCGCGACCAGTAAAAGCAATCCAATGACCAGCGTCAGTTTCATGGCCAGTAGTCTGGTTTTCCAAAAAGGGCGACTTTCGTCTACATCGTAGGCGATGTTCAGCGCCTCGATCGCCGCGGCGAATCCGCCCGATGCAGTCCATAGCGACCCGAGGAACCCAATTGACAGGAAGGTCCCGCGGTTGGGAGTTACGGCATCGGCAAGAACCTTACGCACAATGCCCATGCCGTCGGCTGGAACAAATCGGCTCATCAGGTCGAGGGTTTGATCGAAAAGGCCGGCAATGGGCAGGAAAGCAACGATCGCAGAGAGAAAGATCAGTGCGGGAAACAGGGCCATAACAAAGTAATAAGAGAGTGCAGCCGCCATTTGAAGCGTGTGGTTGAGCTCCAGGTCAGCATAGGTTTTAATCAGCGCCCGTTTGAGTTGAAGAAACTGCACGGCACGCTTAGATGCCGTTTTGAGCGTTCACGCCTCTTCATCGTGCATTTCATCCCCCATACGACTTGCTTGCCCCGTCACGTACAAAGCACGCGCTTCTCGCGACATCCAAGCAGGCGAGGACCACCTACGAGTGTCTGCGACGCCTTGGTTCCAGACTTGATTCACCTGCGAGTCGGACGGGAGATATCTGGCAGCCGATGGGAAGTCGAAGGAAAAATTGTTCTAGGTTCGGCGTGATTGTACTGCTGACCGGCGCCTTGATCTTTGCCGGCGCTTCAGCTGACGCCCAGCGCCAGATTCCAGCCACCGCACCCCAGGTGCGCCAGGTCATGCCCTCCTATGAAGGGCAAAATGTCGTGACGGTGGAGATTGCTGGACGCCCCGACCTCGATCAGCAAAAATTCCTGCCGCTTCTGGCGCAGCGCGCAGGAGAACCTCTTTCTCAAGCGAAGGTGGATCAGTCCATCAGCGCCTTGAAGGATGCTGCTCAGGCCAAGGAAGTCCGCGTGGAAATCCGCCCGCAGGCCGACGGTATTCGGATCTTGTTGGTGTGCGAGCCCGCGATTTACTTTGGAATCTTCGAATTTCCGGGTGCTTCCAACCGATTCGCTTATTCCCGTCTGCTTCAGGTCGCCGACTATCCTCCGCGCGGCCCCTATTCGCCGGTCGACGTACAGAGCGCGCAGGCATCTCTCACCAGATTCTTTCAGCAGAATGGCTACTTTGAGGTACAGGTAAAACCAGAAACTCAGACCGACCCGTCCGACGAATTGGCCAATGTGCTCTTCCACGTCACTTTGAATCGCCACGCCAAATTCGGAAAGGTGATTCTCAAGGGTGCTCCGCCGGAAGAAGAGCAGCGGTTACAGACTGCCTTGAAATCGTGGCGGGCCAGAGTGCGCGGCTTGGCGATCCGCGCGGGGAAATCATATTCGCTTCGGCGAATACAGGATGCAACCCAATATCTGGAAGCCCAACTCATCAGTCACGACTATCTGGGAAGCCGGGTGCAGATGGCCGGGGCCGAATACGATCCCACAACTCACCGCGCAGATGTTCGTTTTGATGTAACCCCCGGAAAGCGGGCGCATGTAGACGTGGAAGGAGCTCATGTTTGGGGACGCACCCAACGAAAATTGTTGCCCATTTATCAGATCGCCGGCCTCGACCCCGAGCTGATTCAGGAAAGCCGCGAGAATCTCATTTCCTATTTCCAGTCGAAGGGCTATTTCGATACCGCCGTTCAGTCTGAGATTGAGCCTGCTCCTGGCGGCCAGACAATTCTCTTTCGGATCATTAAGGGTGCTCGCCACAAAGTGACCGATGTCGCTATTGTCGGGAATCAGAAGCTCACCGGCGAGCAGCTGATCAGCCACGTGAAGGTGCGTAAAAAACGGTTTTTATCGCGCGGCAACTTCAGCCAACGGCTGCTAAAAACCAGCGCCGACAATCTCGAACGCGTTTACCAGGCGGAAGGCTTCAGCAGCGTAAACGTAACGCCTGAGGTCAAAACAGATGGCGGAAATATTTCGGTGCGATTCCGGGTAGACGAAGGACCTCAGGACATTGTGGCCGCCTTGAACGTTGTGGGCAATACGACTGTGCCGGTCTCCACGCTGGCGCCGCAAGGACTTAAGGTCATGGAAGGCCAGCCTTACTCCAGCAAAAGAGTGGACGAAGACCGCAGCCAGATTGGCGCTCAGTATCTCCGGCTCGGCTATCTGAATTCGAATTTTCGAGCCACGGCGCGCGCCATTGGAAAAGATACTCATCGCCTCGAAGTGACCTACACCATCGCCGAAGGACCAAAAGTCATTCTGAACGGCATTACCACTCTGGGCGCCAAAATCACCCGGCAGTCGCTGATTGACCAGACCGTGCAGTTGAAGTCGGAGACGCCTATGCGGGCGGACGACCTGCTCTCTGCCGAAGGCCGGCTCTACAGTCTGGGGATTTTTGATTGGGCCGAGATCGATCCTCGTCGCCCGATCACTACCCAGACAGAAGAAGAAGCAGTGGTCAAACTGCACGAAGCGAAGCAGAACGACATCAAGTACGGATTCGGCTTCGAAGTTGTGAATCGCGGCGGCAGCATTCCCAGCGGAACCATTGCATTGCCTGGACTTCCGCCAGTGGGCTTGCCGTCCAGCTTCGAAACCAGCCAAAAGACTTTCTGGGGTCCTCGCGGAACTTTCCAATACACACGTAACAATTTTCGTGGTCTGGGCGAGAGCCTGACCTTTTCCGCGTTGGGTGCCCGCCTGGTCCAACGAGGTTCCGCGTCTTATCTGAATCCCCACTTCCTTGGAACCAACTGGGCATCAAACCTGACTCTCTTAGGCGAGCGCAACAGCGAGAATCCGATTTTCACGTCGCGCCTGGGAGATTTTAGTTTCCAACTGGAACGGGCCTTGAATCCGTCGGCGACAAAGACCCTTACGTTCCGCTACGACTACCGTCAAACCGCGCTCACCGACCTCCTGATTCCCGACCTCGTTCCTCCCGAGGATCGCCATGTCCGGCTCTCGATTCTCTCCAGCACCTATATTCGAGACACTCGCGATCAGGCTCTGGACGCCCATAAGGGCATGTATCAGACCGTGGAACTGGGCATCAATCCGATCGCGCTCGGCTCAAGCGTGAACTTTGTTCGCTTGCGAGCCCAGCAGGCCTACTACAAGAACATCGGAAAAGGGATCGTATGGGCCAACAGCCTTCGTATCGGGCTGGAACAGGAATTTGCCGGCAGCCATGTTCCAGTGAGCGAGCTTTTCTACTCCGGCGGCGGCAGCACGCTGCGGGGATTCTCTCTGAACGGCGCCGGGCCACAGCGCCCAGTGAGGGTGTGCAGCAATCCTTCCGATCTTTCAACCTGTGCTCTGATCCGCGTGCCCACCGGAGGCCGCCAACTCTTTATCCTCAATTCCGAATTTCGCATCCCCGTTCCCCTGAAAAAAGGCCTCGGAGTAGCTGTCTTCTACGACGGCGGCAACGTGTTTCAACATGTTGGTTTTAGTGATTTCGCGTCAAGCTACACCAATACCCTGGGCGTGGGATTGCGTTATGCCACGCCAATTGGGCCGCTGCGAGTCGATCTTGGACACAACTTCAATGGCCTGACTGGAATCAAATCCACGCAGTTCTTCTTGACCTTGGGGCAAGCCTTTTGAACGCTTCACCACAACGCCCATTTTCCAATTACGGCTCGCCCAAGCCTGTCTCAGGACCGCGCCCAAAGTTGGCCAGCAGGTGGAAAAAAACAGCAGTATGGATCTGGGCCGGCTTCAACTTGTTTACCCTGCTGTCGGTCATTGCGATTTCCGTCTTGCTGCGAACCCAATGGTTTCATGCCTATCTGCTGCGCACCGCACAGCAAAAAGCCAGTGACGCCTTGGGTAGCCGGGCACAAATGCGCGACTTCGCAATGCACTGGTCAGGCTTGAGCCCCACGGTTGACGTGTATGGCGTCGTAATCGAAGGAGCTGCTCCTTACTCTGCTCCGCCGCTGTTGCAGGCCGACGCAATTCATTTGGGAGTGACCGTCACTTCGCTTCTGCACAAGACCTGGTACGTCGGGGACATCCGCATCGAGCATCCAGTAGTCCATATTTTCGCTGACAACCATGGCCGCACCAATCTGCCCGCGCCCAAGAATGCACAATCCAGCGCCGAGAACAAAATGGATGTGTTCGATCTGGGCATTCGCCATCTGCTTTTGGAACGCGGAGAGATTTACTACAACAATCGCAAGAGCGAACTGAGTGCCGACGTTCATGAACTTGCGCTGCAATCCAGCTTCGCGCTTGTGACGAAAACGTATTCCGGCAGTCTCTCCTATCGCGACGGCCACCTCCAGCTACAAAACTCCAATTCGATTTCGCACAACTTTAATGCGCGATTCAGCGCTACTCCGAAAGAGTTCAAGCTGGAGCAGGCTGATCTGGCCATCGCCAATTCAAAACTCTCCGTAGCCGCGACCGTACGAAACTATTCGCAGCCTGAACTCCATGCTACCTATACCGCTCAAATCGATGCCCGCGAGCTGGGACGTGCGCTAAACAATCCTGCGTTGCCGGCTGGGACCATTCAGTCCTCGGGAGTGCTTGATTGCGCCACTCAGCCGAACCAATCGCTGCTGGCAACCCTGAGTGCTGACGGTGAAGTGCACAGCGCGAAGTTGGCAGTCAACAGCGCTGGCGTCCTCGTAAATATCCAGAACATAGGCGCGCGCTATTCAGTCGCTAAGGGCAATGCCGTACTCAAAGGCATACAAGCCCAACTGCTGGGGGGCGCACTCAACGGAACACTCTTGGTGCATGATCTGGCCGGCGCCACCAAATCTCATCTTTCGGCCACCCTGAAAGACGTTTCACTCTCCCAATTGCAAAGCACCGTGCAGAGCGCTGCGCAGGGCACGACCAGATCATCGTCTGCCATGACGAGGCAAATCGCGCTACGCGGATCGCTCAACGCGACGGTCGATGCCAACTGGAGCAAGACTCTCGACGACCTGCTTGCTCGCACCGATGCCACGCTTCAGGCGAATGCCCAGCCAGCGCAGGGCGGCGCGGCAACTCCTACAAATGGCGTAATCCACGCGCAATACGCTGCTCGGACGGGACAACTATCGCTGTCGCAGAGCTACCTTCGAACCGCCCAGACGTCGGTCGTATTAAACGGCACGATCAGCCGCAACGCGGCGCTGCATGCCAACGTGACCAGCAATGATTTGCATGAGCTCGAAACCATATCTGCCGCGTTCCGCCCCCCAGGCTCGGAGCCAATCGGACTCTATGGACGCGCCGCCCTGCGCGCCACCATCAGTGGATCGACCCGGAGTCCCCAGGTGGCAGGTCAGCTCACGGCAAACGATCTACGGGTTCGAGGGACTTCGTGGAAGATTCTTCGTGCCAACTTAGCAGCCAGTCCGTCACAAATTCGCATCGAAAATGGCCAACTCGATTCAGCGGCGCGAGGTCGTGTCACGTTCAATGGGGTGACGGCCCTGCAACAGTGGTCATTTTTGGAGTCCAGCCCGTTCCAGTTGCAGGTTAACGCTTCGCAATTGAATTCTGCCGATCTGGTAAAGGCTGCGGGCTCGACGGCGCCAGTATCAGGCACGCTTTCTGCCGACTTCACTGCCAGCGGGACCCAACTTGCCCCCGTGGGCCACGGCACAATAAAACTTGCGTCGGCAAATATTGCAGGGGAGCCAATCCAGTCCGTCGATCTGGAATTTCAAGGTACGGGGAAGCAACTCAACGCGAGTCTGAAAGCCGACCTCCCGGCCGGATCGGTAAACGCAACTCTTGCCTATGATCCGGCAAGCCATTCCTACCAGGCAAACCTGCGCGCGCCTGGCTTTAAACTGGACCAGCTTGAAACAGTGAAGGCTCGTGACTTGCAACTGCATGGCGTGCTCGACATGAATGCCAGCGGTGAGGGCACGATTCAGGATCCGCAACTGCAAGCGGTGATCGAGATACCGCAACTAAAGATTCGCGATCAGGTGATCCAGGGCTTGAAGTTGCAGGCCCGCGTCGAAAATCATCTGGCGAACTTCACTCTCGATTCGGATGTGCTCAACACCCATGCCGGCGGCCATGGAACCGTTGAACTTCACGGAGACTACGTCGCCGATGCGAGTATCGACACCAAGGCAATTCCGCTCGCTCCCCTGGTGGCCCTTTACGCTCCATCGCAAGATGGAAACGTAACTGGCCAAACCGAATTGCATGCCACCATTCATGGTCCGTTAAAAGACAAGACGCGCCTGGAAGCTCATCTGATAGTCCCGCAGTTGATGGTGAATTACAAAAACAGTATTCAATTGGCAGCCACAGCCCCCATTCGCGCCGACTATGCAAATGGCATACTGAATCTCCAGCGCTCGACCATTCGCGGCACCGGAACTGAAATGACATTTCAAGCGAAAATTCCCGCTGCGAAAGATGTGCCCGCATCGCTGCTGGTCCAGGGCAGCGTAGATCTACGCCTGGCCCAGCTCGCCAGTCCTGACATCACGAGCTCGGGTCAGTTGCGCTTCGATATCGACTCCGTCGGCCGCCGCTCCGACCCGAACGTGCAAGGACAAATTCAGATCGTCAACGCAAGTTTCACGTCCGCTGGAGCTCCCGTCGGACTGCAAAACGGCAACGGCGTACTCACCCTGACCAGGGACCGGCTCGACGTCAAGCAGTTTCAAGGTCACGTCGGCGGCGGAACGGTCAGCGCGAGCGGGGGCATCGTGTATCGGCCTCAAGTGCAGTTTGACCTTGCGTTGGCCGGCAACGGCGTGCGGATTCTCTACGATCAGAGCGTGCGTACGACCATCGGCTCCAACCTGGCTCTAACTGGCAGCTTCGACAATGCGGCGCTCACCGGACAAGTTCGCATCGATCAGCTTTCTTTCACCTCCGATTTCGACATCTCTGATCTCATGAGCCAGTTTGGCGGGGAGGAAACGCCGCCACCCACCCAGGGTCTCAGTCAGAACCTGAACCTCGACGTTGGCATTCAGACCCCAGGTGGAATAAACCTTGCAAGCCGCACCCTGAGCCTGTCCGGCTCGGCGAATCTTCGGCTGCGCGGCACGGCAGCGCAACCTGTGTTGCTCGGTCGCTTGAATCTGAGCGAGGGCGATTTGATTTTTTCGGGCAACCGCTACAAGGTGCAGGGGGGCACTATCGACTTCACCAATTCATCTCACACCGAACCCGTGGTGGACATGTCGGTGAATACGACTATCGCTCAATACGACCTTCAAATGCACTTCTGGGGGCCTGCCGACCATTTGCATACCAACTATGCCTCCGATCCGTCATTGCCTCCGGCAGACATCATCAACCTCATTGCGTTTGGAAAAACCTCGGAGGCGTCCGCCGCCAATCCGACTCCGCCGGGCACTCTGGGAGCAGAATCCCTGGTCGCAACCCAGGTCAGCAACCAGATCACGAACCGGGTTGAAAAATTGGCGGGCATCTCGCAATTGTCGGTCGATCCTCAACTGGGAAGCAGCCAGCAAAGTCCAGGGGCGCGCGTGACCGTCCAACAAAAAGTGACCAGCAAAGTCTTTGTGACCTTCTCCACCGATGTGACCTCAACCGACAGCCAGGTGGTCCAACTGGAATACCAGCTCAATCGACGAACTTCGTTCAGCGCCGTTCGTGATCAGAATGGCGGATTCTCGTTTCAAACCACATTTCGCAAGCAATGGTAAGTTCGCGAACAGACCCCAACAACATTTTGACGCCGAAAGCCATCCAACGAGAACCCACTCTTTGGAGGACAGTATGAGACACAAAGCCGGTCGCAAGATTCGATACGCTGTTGTCGGGTTAGGCCACCTGGCACAGGTTGCCGTACTCCCTGCCTTCAAGAACGCCTCGAACTCGGAACTGGTGGCCATCGTCTCCGGGGATGAAGTGAAGCGCCGCAAGCTGGGCAAGAAATACCGTTTGAAGCACGTCTATTCCTACGACGAATACGACCGCGCCCTGGCCGAGGTCGATGCGGTTTACCTCGTAGTGCCCAATCACCTTCATCGCGAATACACCGTTCGAGCGGCCAAGGCTGGCGTTCATGTGTTGTGCGAAAAACCGATGGCAGTGACCGAAGAAGACTGCACTGCCATGATCGACGCCGCAAGCCAAGCCGATGTGAAGCTGATGATCGCGTACCGCTTGCATTTTGAAGCGGCGAATCTTCATGCCATCGAACTGATCCGGCGCGGCAAACTCGGAGATCCACGAATTTTCGATTCTGTCTTCAGTCAACAAGTGGTTGCGGACAATATTCGCGCCACCGAGCCCGTGGAAAAAGGAGGAGGACCCGTCTACGACATGGGCGTCTACTGCATCAATGCGGCGCGTTACCTGTTCCGGACAGAACCGGCGTCGGTGTTCGCCTTCAGCGCCAACAACGGAGAAAAGCGCTTCAACGAAATCGACGAAATGACATCGGTGGTCATGCGGTTCCCGGATGAGCGCCTCGCCACATTCACCTGCAGCTTCGGTGCCGCGGATGTCAGCCGGTACACCCTCATCGGGACCAAAGGCTCGCTTACGGCGGAGCCGGCCTACGATTACTCCATCGCTCTCAAACACCAGCTCACCATAGGAGAAAAAGCCACCACCAGGAAATTTCCCAGGCGCGATCAATTTGCCGCCCAACTGATTTATTTCTCCGAATGCGTTTTGGCGAACAAAGAACCCGAACCATCCGGATGTGAGGGTTTGGCCGATGTGCGAATCGTTCGCGCCATCTACGAATCAGTTCGAACCGGCAAGACCGTCGATCTTCGGGAACTACCATCCAAGAAGAAGCCAAGCATACGTCAGGAAATTCAACGCCCAGCCCACGGAAAACCAAAAACAGTGCACGCCGAATCGCCTTCAGGCACCTGATCGAAGGGATTCTGCGACGCAAGAGAGTTTTATGGGCGCCGATGATCGCAGATGCGGCAGCCGGCCAACTGTGTAAGCACTTGCTTCGCTCGATTGTTTCATGGTCGCTACTCCGGGAGCATCCGGGTGCCTTTCACTTGAAATGTACCGGCCATTGTAGGTGCGACCGTGTTCGGCTGACCTCCCCCGATTGAAACCGAATAAGTCCCCTTCGAGACAGTCGGCGTGCCGTCTGCGGTCACCATGCTCAGGTCGCGTTCCTTTAACTCGAAGCCGACCTTCTGCGATTCGCCTGGCTTCAAGTGAATTCGTCTGAACCCGCGCAGGGCGCGCAGGGGCGCTCCCGCCACGTTCGGGAAACCTAGATAGAGCTGGACGACCTCATCTCCCTCGCGCTCTCCGGTATTGGTTACCGTCACCTCTGCGTTCAGTGGATCGCCGGCCTTGAGGGCCTTCCGCGGAAGCATCAGGCCGCTGTAAGAAAATGTCGTGTAGCTCAAGCCATGCCCAAATGGATACAACGGCTTGCCTTCGAAATAGCGGTAAGTTCGTCCCTTCATGGCGTAATCTTCAAACGGCGGAAGTTGATCGATGCCGGTATAGAAAGTGACCGGCAGGCGCCCGGCGGGATTATTCTTCCCCGAAAGTGTTTCCGCTACAGCCGCACCGCCTTCTTCGCCCGAATACCATGACTCCAGAATCGCGTTCACATGTTCTTGTGCCCAGTTCACGGCGAGGGCACTACCGTTGGCGAGCACGAGTACGACTGGTTTCCCCGTGGCCGTCACCGCTTCGAGCAACTCCTGTTCCGGCTTCGGTAGATCAATGCTGGTGCGGTCGCCGCCCTTGAACCCCTCTTCGCTCACCGCCATCTCTTCACCTTCGAGCTGGCTGGTGATTCCCATCACTGCAACCACCACATCTGCGTTCTTCGCCGCTTCGATTGCGGCGGGGTCCGGTTTCGGATCGTACTTCGCCCAAATCAACTGCGCCTGTGTGGGCCCGGGTTTCGTCTGCCGGTACCTGACTTCGAGGGCCGTCTTCTTACCCTGCTCAAGATGAATGTGTCCGACCTTGCTTTGCGGCCGCTCGCTGTCCAGGTACTGCATCACCAATGGTTTGCCACCAACCAGCACCATCGCAAAGTTGCCGCTGGCGCGTACGCCGACGCTGTAATCGCCAGTTTCGTTGACCGTGAGAAACCCTGCCCACTTCACCGATAGAGGATAGGTGCCAGCGGCATTTTGAGGGACACCCTCTGAATTCAAGTCAACCGTGCTCACCGTACGCATGGCCAAGACAGGGCCCTGGCCCGGATCCACCCCCGAAGAAAACTTCGCGGTGAGCCCTGGCTGTCCCTCTGCGTTGCTCAACGCCGACTCCGGGACCAGTTCCCCATCGCTTCGCAGAAACTGCGTCCCGGCAACAAAGTTGATTTGCGCTTCCGGGAACTCGGCTTTCATGCCGTCGAGAACGGAAACGATATGAGTAGGACTACCGCTGTAATTGCCAAGCAGATACTTTGTTTGATCGGCCAGCGGACCCACCAGGGCGATTTTGAGTTTGCCCTGCTTGAGCGGCAGGGTACCATCGTTTTTGAGCAGCACCATCGACTTGTTGGCGATGGTGCGTGCCAGCGCGCGGTGCTCCGCGCTGTCCAGTTCCTTCTCGTCAATCTTCGTATATGGCACCATCTCCGGCGGATCGAACATGCCCAGCTTCATGCGCGCAGTAAACAGGCGTATGAGCGCGGTATCGATCTCGCTTTCCTTCAAGAAACCTTGCTTGTACGCGTCGTAGTACGGACGGTAATCATGATCGTCCTTGACTTTGGCGAAGTCGATGCACTCGTTGTCCATGCCCCGCTGAATCGCCAGCGCGGACGCCTCGGCCTGGGTCTTCGTAAAGTGATGGTCACGAAAAATGTTGACGACTGCGTCGCAGTCAGAGACGACGTAGCCCTGAAACTTCCATTTATTCCTGAGCTGGTCCAGAAGCAGGAACTCGTTCACGCACGCAGGCTGTCCGTTGATGCTGTTATAAGCGCACATCACCGAAGCGGCCTTGGCTTCGGTCACCGTCGCGCGAAATGCCGGCAGATATGTGTCTAGTTGGTCATGTTTGCTCACCATCACATCCGCGTGGTGGCGCGTGCTTTCTGGCCCGCTGTGGACCGCGAAATGTTTCGGCGTCGAAATGACGCGATAGTATTTCGGATCGTCGCCCTGCATGCCCGTAACGAAGGCTACGCCTAAACGGGCGGTCAGGTACGGGTCTTCCCCGTAGGTTTCCTGGCCGCGTCCCCAGCGCGGATCGCGAAAGATGTTGATGTTGGGGGCCCAGAAGTCCAGACCCTGAAAGATGTCGCTATGGCCGTCCTTCATCCCCTCCACGTACTTGATTCGTCCCTCAACGCTGGTCGCAATCGCCATCCCGTGAATGGCATCCGGATCAAATGTGGCGGCCAAGCCGACCGGCTCAGGGAATGTGGTGATACCGCCGTTGTTTGCTACGCCGTGCAGAGCCTCGCTCCACCAATCGTAGTCCGGCACATTCAGCCGCGGGATCGCGCGTGACTGATTTACCAACTGCGAGACCTTTTCTTCCACCGTCATGCGGTGAACCAGATCGGCAGCCCGGTGCTCGGCCGGCAACGAAGTATTCAAATATGCGGGCTTTTCGGAATTCTGTGCGTTGAGCGCATTGAAGGCAAACACGGGCACAAAAAGGACGAGTAGACCGAGGTGAACGGGACGCATAGAGTCTCCGGGTTCGAATCGAGTTTAAGTGTGGTACCTGGAAACAGCCGGCGATTCAAATTCGACGCCTCCTTGAACTATCTCAGCATCGCAATCTTCATCTTGCGGAAATACACCTCAGACCCTTCGCATTGAAAGAGGATTTTTCCCTTTGTGGTGTTCGCATTCGTTCCCAGGATGGCAAGTTTTCCGTTCACAAAATACATGACCCGGTCATGATCAACCACCAGTTCCAGCACATTCCATTTTCCGTGCGGCCCTTCCAGATCGTTTATCGGATCACGGTGTCCGGTAACATTGACCAGCGGGCCCCTGCCAATGTGCGGGATGCGAATATATGCGCCTGGCCCGGATGACGTGCTTTCATATACCTTGCCGTCCACGGTCGCGCCGGTGCCGCCGACCACCCACATATCGCCGGTACCGCCCTCGTTGATCTGGAACTCCATCATCCGCGGCCAGACTTTGAGCGGTCCCGTGATGTTGTACTGAATGCCGCTGTCCCTGGCTTTCCCCTCGCGAGGCGGATACGTTTTCTCGCCCCATTTAAATTCGGCGCGCAGGTAGTAATTGTCATATTCTTTCTGTGTTACAAGCCCGCCGAATTCCAGCCCCGAGATGTGGAGCATGCCTTTTTCAACCTGAAAGACTCTGTTGGAATCGCTGTTGATTCCTTGCTTCTCCAGTAACGTGTCGAACCCGATCAGATCTTTCCCATTAAAAAGGGGCACCAGCTTGCTATGTGGAGGGATGGAAGGCTTTGCTTGTGCCGATGCTGCCAGGCTCAACGCGAGCCCCAGCGTTGCCATACCCAGCATGCGCAGCGTCTGCGGCGCGATCTGAGTTCTCATTGATGCTTTCCGGGATCCCTCAAGCTTGAATCTCGTGGTAAATAAAATACCGTTCATGCAGGATGCTCGAGAGGGGAACAAACGCAACCGCCTGCCCCTGCAAACTTCCCTGAAACGTAAGCTTACCTTCGCCAGGCCGGAGCCAGCTCGCTGGATCGTCAAGTTTCCCTTTGAACTGCAATGGGGGTGCAGCTTCCTGCTTGGTTTGTGCCTGGTAGTGGCGATACCACTTTTCTTTGGCCTCATTTTCGAAGCGCGCGGCCAGGACCAACGGTCCGTACATCGCCGCCTGCAGGCTCTCCCGATCGGGCATGGGCGCGGCGTGCAGCTGCATGGGCAGGCTGAGTTCAATACGATCTCCATTCTTCCACGGCCCACGCAGAACCAGGTAGCTGCCGGGGTCGGCGAAAGCCGGCAGCAGACGACCATTTACTTTCACGCTGCCGTTTTTTACCCAGTACGGAATGCGCAATTTCAAATCCACATCTACCGGTTTTGCTGCCGAGACCACCAGCGTGGTCCCTTGTTCTTCCGGGAATGTGGTCTGCTGGCTCAGGCGAATTCCCTTCTCTGGCCAGTCCACGCTCGAAGCGATATAAAGGTTCACCAAAATGGAGTTGTGATCGTGGAAGTAAATGGTGTCCGTTAACTTAGCAAACTCTTCCGCGCCCGAACCGCTACAGCACCAGAATGAATCGAAAGGTTTGGCGAAAATTTTGGAGTAGCCACCACCGACCGGCACGAAATAAACCGTTGTTCCAATCTCCGGGTCGATGGTTCCCAGGCGGTGATTGAACATGAGCCGTTCGTAGTAGTCCATGTGCTCGGCCCGCGGCGACCAGGAAAAAACATGCCGCGTCAGCTTCATCATGTTGTATTCGCAGCAATCTTCAGACGTGTCTCCGCTTAGTTGTGTTGACAGCACGCCAGGATCGGTCTTCCAGAATTCGAAGTTGCTGACGCCGCCGGTGCAATAGGCGCGCTCGCTGGTCACCTCATTCCAGAAGTAGTCGGCGATGTTCCAATAGCGTTTGTCGCCGGTGACTTCGTACAGTCGGGCGGCGGCAATGACCTGCGGAATATGCGTGTTGGCGTGCAGTCCCTTGAGTTCGTCGCGATGCGCGGCCAGCGGATCGGTGAATAGCTTCTTGTCGAAGCGTTGCGCGAGATTGAGATATTTCTCCTTTCCCGTCACCCCGTACAAGTTAGCGAGCACCTCGCCCATGCCGCCGAATTCTTCCTGCAGCACTCGTTGCATTTGCTGATCGCTTAAAGGTCCAACCCAGCTCTGTACCCACCCCGCCATCTGCTCGGCGGTTTCAAGAGCCTGTTGATTGCCGGCCAATGTGTACATGTCGAGATGCCCGGCCATGATCTTGTGATAGGTGTAGAAGGGAGCCCAAACCCTCACTCCATCGCGCAGTCGATCGAACCACGTGACGGGAAACGCACTGAGATAACCATTCTTGAGTTGCGTCTGACACTTGGCCAACTCAGTCACCATCAAGTCGCCATTGCGTTTGAGTTCTTCGTCCCCGGAACTGGCGAACGCCAGCGCGCAAGCCGAAAGATAGTGCCCGCCGGCAAAGTGGCCGCGCAATTCGCAGTCCGGTTTTTCCCATTCTCCGAGCGGTTCGGCGGAAGATGGCAGGCCGGCATTCAGGCGGAAGGTGTGCAGCAACCGGTCGGTCGCGAGGGTCTTCAAATACTTCCGGTTGGCTTCCGCCGCCTGGCTGAATACGCCCGGCTGGAGTCGTACGCTCTTCATCGGAAAGGGGATCGCCTGTGAGGCAACCACCTCGTGCCCCATCGGCTTGGCCGTGCCAGCTGAGAGGGCGCCTGTATTCTGATTTGCAAAAGCGAACGTCGGCGTGCGCAGGACTGTACCTGCCCCCACGACGGCCGCGGCAGCAACGAACCTACGGCGACTGATTGCTTTCACCACCAACTCCTTTAATGATTCCGGTGCAATGGACACTCACATTTTCGGTTGAACCCGCACTGAGGCCGCTTTGCCGTCATACTCCACGGTAGCGTCGGGCTCGGGAGTCGACGCGATTCCCGTTCCATGCCCTTCGCGAACGATCACGATACGGAAGGTTCGGTGTTCGAGCATTCCCGGAAAATTCCCTTCGCGGGCCGCAATCGTCAAGGTCGAGGACTTGTCATTCCACTGGATGGGAATGACCGATCGGGCCCCGTGCTCATAATCGTAGTTGTCGCCTTCATCTTCGTACAGAGTGAAGTCACCGTTGGCCCCGGCATAGACCCGCAGATCAATCGGGTCCGCCTTGCCGGCAGCTGATTGCACCACCGGGCCGAAGGGAACAATCGATCCGCCCCGGACATAGATCGGAATCTTTTCCAACGGAGCATCCGCGGTGATGCTCTGCCCGCCGTTCGTGTGCTTGCCGCTCCAGAAATCGACCCAGTTGCTGCTGCCAGGAAGATACACCCTCCGCTGCTTCGCTCCCTCCGTAGTTACAGGATTGATCAGCAAATCGGGGCCGAACATGAACTGGTCGGAGATCGCGCGCGAACCTGGGTCGGACGAGAACTCGAGTGGCAGCGCCCGCATCAGGGTTTCACCTTTGCTGGTGACGCCCCAGGCGGCGGAGTAAATGTAAGGCAGCAGATGGTAGCGCAACTCATCATACTGGGTGGCGATGTCCAGGAACTTCGGACCATAGTTCCATATCTCAGCATTCGAAATCCATCCGTGTACACGGAAGATGGGACAGAACGCGGCGTACTGGAACCAGCGAGTCAGCAACTCATGGTACGCCTCATTCGTATATTGGTCTTTCGGCCGAAAGAATCCGCCACCGTCCGTCGTCCAATAAGGCAGGCCGGCCATGCTGAAGTTCAGGCCTGCCGGAATCTGCCGTTGAAACGTAATCCAGTTCGCGGAGATGTCTCCGGACCATGCGATAGCCGCGTTCCTCTGTTGCCCGGTATAGGCGGAGCGGGTAAAGATCACAACGCGTTTGCGGTCGGTGGTGGAACGCTGCCCTTCGTAGATTGCTTTGGTGACATATAAAGGATAAGCGTTGCGCACCGACTCGCCGCTGCCCAGAAACGTCTGGTGGCCCTTCAGAATGTCGAACTCGGGTTCGGACGCGTCCATCCACCAGCCATCCAGTCCGTAGTCGAAGAGACCTGTCTTGAGTTCCGCCCAGAATGTCTTTTGTCCCACGGGATTGAAGAAGTCCATCCAGGGTGTTCCCGGAATCAAGAGGGACTTCGCGCTCATCCGCTTGTAGATGTCCGAGTCCTCTCCGAACCTCGACCACACCGAAATCGGCACATGCTCATCCATG
This sequence comes from Terriglobia bacterium, assembly GCA_963795245.1. Lineage (GTDB taxonomy): Bacteria > Acidobacteriota > Terriglobia > Terriglobales > Acidobacteriaceae > JAIQFF01. Next base: position 2,210,207 of record CAWCHA010000005.1, read on the forward strand.
GCATGAAACTGTTCCATCATTCCCTTGGGATCGGGATAAATGGTCTCGTCAAATTTCATGGCGTTCCAGCCATACTTGCCCCAGTACTGCCAGTCCTGGACCAGGGCGTCAACCGGAAGATTGCGTTTGCGGAACTCGATCCCAACGTCGAGGATTTCTTTCTGGCTGTGATACCTCTCCCGGCACTGCCAAAATCCATACACCCACCTGGGAAACATCGGCGCTTCGCCGGTGAGCTGGCGGTAGTCCGCGATGACCTGATTCAATGCCGGACCATAAAAGAAGTAGTAATCAATGGCCTGCCCCACCTCGGAGCGGAACGTGGTCGTGTCCTCCGGCGGGCGCGCCGACAATTGAAGGCCCCCCGGTCCGCCCTTGGCTGTGATCTCATATTCCTTGTTGGCATCAAGTTCGACTGCGCCTGACGCCGCCGTGGGTGTCCACATGTTCACCACGTCAACCACGTGCTTCCCGTCCACATCCACCACGAGCTGATCCTTGTTGTCGCTGGCCAGCAGGAAGCCGTAGCTGCCTTTCGCGCCGGTAGTGAACTTTCCCTTGCCGGTAGCCGGATCGATGGCAATGGCCTGATCGGCGGGATTGAAGTCGGTCAGGGATGGATTGTTCCAGAGCAGACCGTAGCCTCTGCTCGACAGCAGGAGCGGAACAGAAATGTTGGTATTCGCCTGATGCAGACGGATGGGTACTCCGCGAACATTAAAGATTCCCTCCTGATGCTGGCCCAGTCCGTACTGGGACTCATCGGCTGGCGATAGAAACGTCTGCTGGACCTGCCAGGTCTTCATCTCGGCGAGCGAGGGCACGTCGAAGGACTTGCCGCCGTCCTTGGGCTCCGCCAGTACAGTCTTCCCATCTCTTGAGAGGAAACTTACCGCGCCCGTCGCCGCATTCACAGACACCGTAGCTTCCGCGGTCGAGAGCGTAACGTCCTTCTTTCCAATCTTGACCACCACATTGTCGGCCCGGCACGGTTGGGGGACGACCGGTACCTTGGGTGCGGGAATTTCACCTGTCGGGCTGGCTACCACGTGGATGATGCGGTCGCCGCAGGCTTCGATCCGCATGGTTCCGGCCGAGGTCTTCAAGGTGACGCCGTTCGAATCCTTGTGAGATTCCTTGATGGCAAATTGCGGTTCACTGGCCCATGCAGTAGCACTGAACAGCAGAATATTCGAGAACAGAATAATCCTGTACGCTTTGTTCATGGGGTTTTATGATTTCCTTTCGCGCCTTTGGGAGAGTTGAAAACCATGGTCAAAACGCGAGAGAACGATACTCTCGCGGGCCTTCATTGAGACTCGCTATCGTTCCCGCCTTGCTCGAACGCCACAGTTGCACGGGTCAACCCCGCTCGCTGAATTTGTCTTGACGCTTCAAAAGCCTGATTGGCCAACTCCCGGTCTCCCACCTTCAAATAGAGGCGCCCAATCTGGTAATGCAGGCTGCCGTCTTTATCGCTGTCCAGCGCGAGCTTTAACTCCGCGATCGCCTCCTGCGTCCGGTTCGTCTTGGCATACACATTGCCCAGCAAGGCGTGGACCCGGGACACAAATTCGGGCTTGGTATTCAGGCTCTTTTTCAGGAATGGCTCAGCATCGGCATACTCATTGCGAGCACAAAGGATTTCGCCCATCACAGCATTCAGTTCGGGATCGTCCGGGTGCTTGTTCAACGCCGCCTGCGCCAGGTTCAGCGCCTCGTCCATCTGCCGGTTTGCCAGCAAAGCCAGCGCCAGGCCGAATACCGCGCCCGTATCCTCCGGACGCAGCGCCAAAGCCTGGCGGTATTCCTTTTCCGCCTCCGGAACATTCTTCTGCTGCCGATAGATGTCCCCCAGGAGCACATGCAATTTAGGCGAGTTGGGGTCAGCCGCGCTCGCGCGCGCAAGAGATTGTGCGGCCAGATTCCCGGCTGACTTTATTTCCCAATAAAGTCCCTCAGCCTCTGACGAGGGACTCTGGGCCAACCTTTCCGATGCCTTCAGCACACTCCCATAATCGCCACTGAGGTAAGCGCACGAAGCCAGCAACCGAAGGTCCTTAACTGCGAGTGGCTGCGGGCGAGAAGCCAGTTCGTCCCGGCATCGCCCGTAGCTGCCGCCCGCGTAAAGTTTTGCTGCATCGCCGGCGCGGATTTTGCTGCTTCGGGCCGGGCGTCCGGTCCCCGTGCTCGCTGCGCCAGTCGACGGATTTTCCCGGGATGAATCAACAAACAGAGTTTCAGTTTCAGGCGGAATATCGCCCGATGCCTGCAGTGCGCGCAAGGCGCTTTGTAGTTCGACGCTCTTAGGACCAGTCAGGCCCGTGCTGAACCACCAGGCATTGCTCCGCGCAAAACCGCGATCGGTTTTCCATATTTCTCCGATTTCCCTGGCTGCCTTTGCGCTTGCACCCTGTTCCAGATGCAGCCGCGCCAAGCCGAACTTCGCCATCAACGAGCCGGGATTCGCCGCCAACTCTGCATTCAGTTCCCGCTCCGCTGCCTCCAGGCTATGCCGGTAGAGCAGGACAAAAGCGTAACCGGCATGCGCGCCGGCAGGAATCTGGGGAAAGGCCAGCACCTTTTTATAGGCTTCTTCGGCTTGAACGAAAGCCCGCTGCTCCGCGAACGTTTCCGCCGTCAGCATCTCCACATAGGCCGAGTCCCTGTGTCGGCTCAGAAGGACACGGGCATCGGCTTCGACCTGCTCCAGATAGCTCACGCCCAGGTGATACCAGGCGTCGGCGTTTCCTGGTTCCAGCTCAGCGGCTCGGGCGTATGCGGCGCTGGCCGGGCGGGTCTTTCCGATTCCGGTGTAGGCTTGTCCCAGGCCGAACTGAACTTTCACGTCGCTCGGTTTCACCAGTGCGGCCTGCTTGAAATGCGGAATCGCCTCGCTGAACCGCTTCAGCTTTACGTATTCGAGTCCAAGAAATAAATGGGGGACCAACATCCCCGGCTTCAGGCGGGCGGCACGACCAAACGCTTCGATTGCCTCTTCATCTTTTCCTGTCTGGTAATCCATCAAGCCGAGGTTGGCTTGGAGCTCAGCAATTTCAGGATGAAGAGCGACCGCTTGCCGGTAGAAGTCAGCAGCGGCCTGAAAGTCACTCCTGGCCTGCGCATCTTGCGCGGAGGCCAGGAGTGATTCAAACCGATCGGATTGTTGCGGGGATGCAACCCCCGGTAAGACGGACACCAGCCAGCAGCAAATTACCGTGACAACCCCGATTGTTCGCCCCACGTATCACCAGTAAAGCTTGAGCGCTGCCTGCATCAGCCGGGGCGTCCAGGCTTGAGTAATGGTCCCGAATCCACCTCCGATAGATGGTGTTCGGGCTGTAGAAGTTGGCGTGGTTAAATGCGTTAAACATATCCAGCCGGAACTGGAGACGTACGCTTTCTTTGATGGGGAAGTACTTTTGAATACTTAGGTCCCAGTTGTTGTAGCCGGGTGCGCGCAGGTCTGAGAAATACCGTGGGGCATCTCCCAGAGTCGAAGCTGGCGCGCCACGAATGCCGCCGTGTTAAACCATGCATTGACGGTCTGGGTTTGCGATATGGTGGTCACCAACAACATTCGCATGCTGCCCCACGCCGAAAGGATTGTTGTTATCGACTTCCTGCAATCGTGAGCGGAAATCCCTCTTTCAAGGTCGGAGTCCCGGAGGTCTGCCAGCCGCCGATAACTTGCATTCACCACGCCATTCATCCCCAGCAGCCGAACTTCCTGCCTTTGCCAACCGGAAGCTCGTACACATAGCTGAGAACAAAGCTATGCGGAGTGTCGGTCGCATCGACCGATTTCTCCGCCGCCAGGTTGTAGACGTTGCGAATATTTTCCGAAAAGTTGGCGGAGGCATTGGCCCAGTTTTCGGTCCGCCCACGTTGTCGAGGAATTTCGAGAACGTGTAGGACGCCAACAGCGTGAGCCCCTGAGACACCCGGTGGGTGTAGTTCACGTCCAGCGCGTTGTAGTCGAACCGCCCGCCGGATCCTGGTTTTCGTTAATATCGCAGAATTCCGGATGCGGCCTGAGCAGCTGGCCCTGAGAAACGGTGGCCTGATCAAGACCACAACCGCTCGAAGTGATGTGGCCGAAAAATGGGTTGGGGACTTGAGTCAGCAAGGCGCTCCCCATCGAGAAGAACTTGGGATCCAGTTGATTGAGATTGAGGCCGCTCGCACCACATGCACGCCGTGATTGCCCACGTAGGTGAGGTCGATTACATCGTTTGACGTGGGCGCGTACTGGAATCCGTACGTCCATTGCTGGTCGTAATAGGTCTTGCGGTTGCGTGAGACCGCGGTGACGGACTGAATCCGACATTGGTTAGACCGCCCAGCGAATTTCCACGACGGGCACAAGCCCACCCGAAAACGCGTTGCTCAACGTGCAGCCGGAGTCAAGCCGCCGTCGTTCGAAGCAACATAAGGAGTATCAGAGCTAAATCCGTGGCGCCGGACCAGTCCCGCGATAGCTGGGTGGGAAGAAAATGCCATAGCCGCCCCGCATCACCAGCTTCGGCATTATTTGATAAGCGAATCCGATTCGCGGGGCGAAGTGTTTGTAATTCGTATTGGACAGCCCTCGGTTGCCGGAACGTGGCAAATACGAGTTCACCCGAGATAATTTTGACCGACCGCGGTACTGATGGGATTGACTGCGTTGTAGTTAAACGACGCCTGCCGGTTATAACGGTCAGTTACCGGGCGCTGGACTTCCCAGCGAATGCCAAGATTCAGAGTGAGTTTTCGCGTGGCCTTCCAGTCGTCCTGCAAATACACCCCGTGGAACCAGGTGCGGCTAACGTTTGAAATGGCAATACCGGTGTTCCCGCTCGCCGGCACGCCTAGCAGCATGGAAGCGATCGCGTCGCCGGTGTCCCGGCGTTGGAGCTTTAGGATCCGGCCCGGCAGTGAACAGCTTGTCGAAGTTAAAGTTCGGCGTGAAATGAAAGCGCCCGCCGTTTTCATCCGTTGCGACCGCCATATATCCGAAGGACAACTGGTGCTGCCCCCCTGACCTTGACAAAATCCACCGATCCGCTGGCAGCGGATCGCGGAAATGCACCCTGTCCGGCCCCTGCCACTGGCCCTTCTGGCAGGTAGTTGGACGCCGATGATCGGGAATTGCGGTGAGAAGGGGTCGATGAAGCGGGCAACCCAAGGGACGAGGCCTTAAAGCCATTGCTTTGCACGTCATTGCCCTCGACCCATTTCATTCCGCCCAGATTGACGCTCATGGTGAAAGTGGGAGTGAAGACATGGCTCACGCCGATGCCGACGTTCCAGCGGTTATTTGGGTTTCTCTGTCCCGGACCCGCAGGATTGTCGGCGCCGAAGATAAGCCGGCCTCTTCGTCCTTGAATTCCTTCTTATAAGAATATCGTCCGTAGAGCCGGGTCTTGTCGCTGAAGTTGTGGTCAATGCGACCGCTATACTCGTCCGAATAGTCTGCCAGCAAGGCCCGATGGCGCTCCAGTTTTCGTCAACGCATGTTGAGCGGGGTGCGGATAAAAATTAATCAGCTTTTGGCCGATCGGATTGATGAGCGACGCACCCGTAAAGGGGGAATGTAGGTCGCCAGATTGTTTCCCGGGACAGGGTCGCGAATGAAGCTCGCCGCCGACAGGGGTCGAGTGCTGAACGGGTCATAAATCTGGCCGCTCGAGAATCGGCCTGCCAAGCGCATCGGTTCCGATTTGCGGCGCCTAATAGCGCCGAGAAGTCTCCCGTGCGAAAAGCCGGCGTGGGCACGGTGCCTGGTAGTTGCCCGGCGTTATGGTCTCCGGTGACCCTCGTAGTTGAAGAAGAAGAATGTCTTGTCGCGCTGCTTGTAGATGCCCGGAATGTACACCGGGCCTCCAAGCGCAACACCAAACTGATTGCGGTGCGAATTCGGCTTCGGCGAGCCCGTTAAGGTTGTTGAAGTAGTAGTTCGCGTCGAGAGTCGCCATTGCGCAGATAGTCGTATGCAACTCCGTGCAAGCTGCTGCCTCCGGATTTGGTGACAACGTTGATCACATTTCCGGTGCTCCAGCCATATTGCGCGGTGAACGTAGTTCTGTTGCACCTTGAACTCCTGCACGTTGTCCGGCGACGGAACGTAGATGACGCCGCCCCAACCCTCGCTGGCATCCCAGGCGCCATCCAGCAGGAATGCCGTCGTTCCAAAGATACCCGCCGCCAAAGTTGAAGAACGAAACGTCCTGGTCGGCGGAGCCTTGCTGCTCCGCCCGAGGAAATGGTCTGCCTGTTGCGAAAAATTGTTGACCGACGAGTTCAACTCCACGAAGTTGAACACGTTGCGCAGATTGAGCGGCAACTCCGTCACCTGCTTGGTGGAAATTTCGGCGCCGACGTTGGCATTGTCCACCTGCAAGAAGAGGGGCCGTCGCACGTCACCTCGATCTGCTCAGCCGATCCTATCGTCAGCGTGACGCTCTGGCTGGCAGATTGGCCGACTTCCAGCGTGATTCCTGTATGCTTGGAGGTCTGAAACCTGCCGCCTCCACGGTCAGCGTATAGCTTCCAGCCGGCAGCAGCGCGAAGGAGAAATTGCCTTCGTCATCGGTCTTGAATGCGCGCGTAATTCCCTTCTCCGGGTTGGTCAGACGTGACAGTGGCATTGGGTACACGCGCCCCCGATTGATCGGAGACGGAACCCGATAACGCGGCCGATGAAGCCAGCGTCTGGCCATGAGCGAAGGGAACGGCTATGCCAACCGAAAAGCAGACAATCGCCAGAAACAGAAGAATAGAAACTCTCGGAAGCTTGGGCATCGACTGGGACCCCCATCCCTCTTGATTACGGTATCGGTAACTGTACCGAGTGCTGCGGATTTTACGTGCCACTTCGCTAGGCATTGCCAAGCATTTCATTTGGAATGCTCTTTCGCGAGCAACGATCGAAAACTACATCGAGGTTTCAGTGGCACGCGCACCACCCGGAAGATGCCGCGGACACCACTCCTCGCTCGTTTCATTGGCATTTCGCGCCCCAACACTGGAGCGCCGATACGAACAGATATGCCTTATTCCTTGACGTGTCTAGGCTGGCTACCGTAGCTTACCGGCTCTGGGTCTCTGTAAATCCTCGGTTGACAATGGATTACCGATAGGGATAAAAAGCCGGTCATCAGCCCGGATCAGAGGTAAAATACCGTCGGTTTTCCCGCCCGAAACTCAAATGCCTTCATCGGCTGCCCATGGCTACACACCAAAACTCGCTTCTTGACTCAGAGCCGGCGACGGCTCGCTCTCAGATTCAACAACTAGTCGACGACATCCTTCGGAGCGCCCCGTTTCGAACCAGCCGGCAATGCCAGGATATGTTTCGCTTCGTGGTTGAGCATAGCCTTGCCGGGTCGGAAGAGTCGCTTCGCGAACGCATCATCGGGATGGAAGTATTCGGGCGGGCCGCGGACTACGATACGGCTGCGGACCCGGTGGTGCGCCTTCGGGCTGCCGATGTCAGAAAACGCCTGGCTCAGTACTATCAGTCTCGAAAAAGCGAGCCCGGTGATTGGACGATCGACATTCCTACTGGATCCTACAAGGCCCGCTTCCATCGCTCAGAGCCTGCTACAGCTCAAGTTCCAGTTCCCGGCAGCCTGATGCCATCCCCAGCAGAAGCCGCTGGGCTGAGCGTGAGCGACTCGTCGGCCTCGAGCGACCGCCGCATTGCCAGAAAGCGATTGTGGCTGTTAGCAGCTCTCGCCATCAGTTTGGCGGTCGTGCTCCTCTATACCCTGGTTCAGGCAAAATATACTCTGGTTCAGACCAAGCCCCGCCCCACGAATTCGTTAGATCTTTTTTGGGGCCCGGTTCTGGAAAACCCAAGACCAGTACTGGTTTGCACAGGTAGCAATTCCGTGTATCTGCTGTCGCGACAGGCTTTGGACAAATACAAGAAGACTCACTCTCCGCAGCAGGATGCCAGCGCAAACCTCGAAAGGCTGGTCCCACCCGAGGACTTGAAAAACTTCACCGGCGCAGACTTCTTCCCCCTGAAAGACACCTATTTGACCCTTGGCGACGCCTGGGCAACAGCCCAGATTTCATCCCTGCTCACCTCGCACCAGCACCCGTTTGACCTTCGCTTTGGCAATGATCTCTCGTTCGGCGATTTACGGCAGGGATCCGCCATCCTGATCGGAGCCTTTAACAACAGCTGGACCCTTAACATGACCGACAATCTGCGATTCGTTTTCGAGTCTGGCGACAGTCCTGAAATGCACATTCAGGACCGGTTGGACCGCTCACGTTCCTGGTGGCCCAAAGGCTCTCGGGGGAACGTCGCGGGAGACTACGCGATTGTTTCGCGCATCCTGGAATCGAAAACGGGAGGTATTCTGGTGATCATTGCGGGGCTCAATCATGAGGGCACCCGGGCAGCCGGCGAATTCGCCACCAATCCGCAGCTGATCGCAGACTTTGTAAAGAATTCGCCCAAAGACTGGAACAAGAAAAATCTACAGGTAGTGCTCCACACAGATGTTGTAAATGGTATTCCGAGTTCACCGACGGTGGTTGCAGTGCATTACTGGTAGCCTTCGGAGCCCCCGCCGAATGCCAGTAACCATCAGGTTCTCTAGTTCCCGCTTCCGCCGAATTTCACGCGCAACACGTAGGCATATTTAGGAGGATCTCCTGCGGGCAACTGGACGTGCAGGCCGTCCATACGCTGCTCGAAATGCAAGGCCGCATCGCTACCCAACAAGGCCAGGCTTTGCACGGGCTCATCCCCGGCCGTTTTCGCGAGTGAGCGGATCACGGCTTCTCCATTCCCAGGCCAGCCAAGTCCGATCACATAAAGAACACTGCCTTTTGTCGTAAAGCGGAAATCCTGAGCGGTAAAGGGCCGCGTGTCGGCATCGTGAAACGACCCAGTCGATACTTTCGTTGGGCCTTCCCCATAGGTTCGCCACGCGCGAGTACCATAGATGGCTTCTCCGTTGACATTCAGCCAGCCCCCGACTTCAAGGAGCACCTGCTGCACCTCGTCCGGTATGGTTCCATCCGAGCGCGGGCCGATGTTCATAAGCAGGTTGCCGTTTTTGCTGACGATATCGACGAGTTGATGGACGATAAATTCCGGTGACTTGAAGGTGTCATCTTTGATGTAGCCCCAGGACTTGTTGCTCACGGAAGTATCGGTCTGCCAGTAAAGAGGACGAATGTCTCCCAGTTGCCCGCGCTCCACGTCGAGCACAGCGGAGTGCGCCTGCATGGCGTAGTCCTTGTAAGTGATCACGCCGACATGGTCCCCGTATTTCAGGGAACGGTTGTAGTAGTACGCGGCAAAGCGGGTGAGGTTGGGGCGGATCGAAGCTTGCCCGATCCACCAGTCAAAGAACACGACGTCGGGATGATATTTCTCCACCAGTTCCGCGCTACGCGCCAGCCAGTCGTCAGGCCAGGCGGAGGAAACATAGGTGAAATCATTAGCGATCGGATCGAGCCAGGGCGACAACCAGTTATGGGCCGGGCCGTAGAATGCGGCGTATTGCGGATCATTCACATCGGAAGTGATTGCACGGCCCACGCCGAGGAAGAAATTGTGTTCTACGCGATGCGAGGACAAACCGAAATGCAAACCCGCCGCCCGAACCGCTTTTGCCAGTTCACCGGTGGTGTCGCGGTGCGGTCCCATTTTGACTACCGTCCAGTCGCTCAGACCGCTGTCATACATGGCGAAGCCATCATGGTGCTCGGCCACGGGTACCACGTATTTCGCCCCCGACTTCTTGAATAGTTCCGCCCATGCGACGGGATCGAAGTGCTCGGCTTTGAACATGGGAATGAAGTCTTTGTAGCCGAATTTGTCCTGCGGTCCATAGGTCGCAAGGTGGTGCTTGTATTCTCGAGATCCCTCCGTGTACATGTTTCGTGGATACCATTCGTTGCCGAAAGCGGGAACTGAATAGAGGCCCCAGTGAATGAAAATCCCGAACTTCGCATCCTTGTACCACTCCGGCGTCTCATACTTTTGAAGGGACTCCCAGTCCGCGCGAAAGGGCCCCTGGGCATTGACGCTGTCCACATCTTTCAGCAGGGTGGCGCGCTGGGAATCATATTTGCTGCTCGCTTTCTGCCATACCTGATCGATGACCGCCGGATCCTGCGATGCGGTCGGGGCGGTAGCATTCTGAGCGTACAGGCTGGAAAGCGCAAACAACACCGTCAGAACAATGGAGAATCTGATAATGGAGTGTGTCAGCAATGAAAGATGGCGTGACATGGCATTCTTTCCTTTATCCAGAAATTACCGTCACCATCCGCGTGACAGGTCGAAACGCGTTAACCCCCAACCACAGGTACGGTATCTTGCCGGCTGAGTCTGGCCCAGACCAGTCCGTAGAGGGCTACAAACACAAAACATATCAACGGCACTACGAAACCAGTGCGCATGGAATGCTGATCCGCGATTCGGCCCATGAAGGGCGGGCTAATGGCGCCGCCGACGATGGACATCACAATCAGCGATGAGCCGAACTTGGTGTGTTCACCCAGCCCGCTGATGCCGAGGGCAAAGATGGTCGGGAACCCGATGGACATAAAGAAGAACGAAGCGAACATCGCATACATTCCAGTTTTGCCACCGCCGATGGCAATCGCAACCAGCACCACATTCATGACCGAATAGGCCGCAAGCACGCGCTCCGGCTTGAACTGGCTGATGACCGCGCTGCCGCACACACGCCCGAGCATGAACAAAACGAACCCGATCGCACCCAACCACCGCGAAGCCTGCAAGCGGCTCACCCCCGGATCATTCTCCAGAACATAGTTCACAAAGAAGCTGAAGATACCGGTTTGCGCCGCCACATAGAGAAACTGCGTGGCCACGCCGAAAGTGAAGTGCTTGCGCCGGAACAGGTCCCAATTCCTGGAGACCGTGATGAAAGCAGCCCCATAGGCGACAATCAGCAATCCGTATTTCACCGGCTGCAACAAGGCCTGGTTCATGTGCAGCAGGGTCCACACCAGTCCCAGAATCGGAGCAATAAAGAAATACAGCAGCCCGCAGACCGCCGCCAAAACGATGGCGGTCCCAGCCTCTTGCCTACCCGTGGGCTTGATCTGTTTTTTCCCGGCGGTCGCTGCACGACTTTCATCTTCGGCGTGTAGGTCTGGGATGTTCGAGACAGCAAAAATGACAAGCAGTAATGCTACAAATATCCCAATCCCGATGTAAGGCGTGGTAAGACCGGCATTGGCATCGGCCCCGTCAGCGCCACCAAAAACAAAATACCCACCTACGATCGGCCCAAGAATCCAACCCAGGCCGTTGGTGGTTTGGGCGATGTTGATGCGCGTAGGCCCGCTTTCCGGTGGCCCCAAAACCGTGGCGTAAGGATTGGCAATCGTTTCCAGGCAAGTCATGCCAGCAGCAACCACGAACAGGCCCAGCAGGAATGCCCAGTACGCGCCGATGTGGACGGCAGGAATAAACCAGAACGCGCCTGCGCCGATCAACGACAGCCCGACAAGGATCCCGCCTTTGTAGCCGAACCTTTTGGCGAGCAATCCGGCAGGTATGGCCATCAGGAAATAGGCCAGATAGTTGGCTGCCTGCACCAGGCCGGATTGCTCCTTGTTTATCCGCAGCGTGTCCTGGAAGTGCTTGTTGAGGATGTCAATCATCCCGTTGCAGAAGCCCCACAAAAGGAACAGTGAGGTGATCAGTACAAAGGGAGTCAGCAGGTCCCGGCCATCGGTAGAGCGAAACAAACCGCCGCCGCGCTCATTGGAACGGACCGGGTTGGTCGATTCGCTTGTGTAGGTGCTCATAGTTGACTTTGATCCAGGGACCCCAGAATTTTTTTTAAGCTTGACGGATTCTCGTTCCAGATCGATGCCTGGCCAGGCTTCTGCAGCAAGAGTGCTTTCATGCTTGAACACGACTTTCGGAAACACGCACTTAACGCCGCTTCTTGCGTTTTGTAGTCTTCCTTTTTCCATCACGGGCCATTATTGAGGCCCGAAGGCGTTTCTCTGCCTCTGCATTCCAGTAGCCACACTCCAGTTCAAAAAATACCGAAGTATACGGGATGCACAAGCTGGTCTTGATCAGCAGCACACGGAACATCTGGCCGACGCGGTCCAGCCTGGAAATAATCTCATCGTGCGGCAGGACGTGCACGTTCTGTCCTTTCAAAAGCTGTTCGAGTTGCCCTCGGTAGGCAGTAACGCCACCGGCGTCCGCTTCCGAAACGAAGTTCAATTCCTGGTCGGTGTAAATGGTTGGATTGATATGTTTGCATTCGCCCAGAAGTGCGAATACTTTGCTGAGAACGGTAATCTGGTCTCCCCCGGCAACGATGGTTTCTATGCCTTGGCTCGACTGGGCGGGATAGGCAGAGTCCGCGATGACGACCCAATTACGATGGCCATAGAGAGGCAGCCGGTCTTTAAGGACGTCTTCCCATTTTGCGCTCATTTCGAGATCAGCTCCTCGTCGGAACAAACCGCCACTTTGCCGCACTTCCCCGAAGCCATCAGGGCATAGGCATCGGCAGCCTTCTCCAGGCCAAAGCGGTGCGTAATGATGTCCGCGGGATGAAGATTCCACCGCACCAGACGCTCGACCAGTTCTTCCATGAGCCAGGTCGAGGTCACCCAGGAGCCATAAATGGTCTTTTGATCGTGAATAATGTCCGGAGACGGATTGAACTCGACTGTGCCTCCTTCGCCGACCAAAGCGACTCTTCCCCACTTGCGTGTAGCCCGAATGGCGGTCGCTCGGGCGGCGGCGTTGGCCGAGCAATCGAACGCCCGCTCGACCCCGTAACTGTGCGTCAAGTCTCGTACCGCAGAGAGATTGTCGGAACCGGATTTAAGGACGGAATCACACAGCCCGAGGGAGAGCGCCAGTTCCAGGCGCTCGGGCACGACATCGATACCAATGATCTGTTGCGCGCCAAGCTTACGACACAATGCCGCGACGGCCAATCCTACGGGTCCGAGCCCTGTGATGAGCACAGCGTGGTTGCCGCTGACTCCCACTTTCTCGATGGCTTCGTAGACCGTTCCGAAGCCACATGCGACTTGCGCGCCGTCGGCATAGGAAAGCTCGTCAGGAAGAGCGATGAGGTCTTTCTCTTCCGCGATCATGAAATCGGCCATGCCACCGTCGCGCTGCCATCCGTAGGCGCGCCGGTATCTCGCGCTGGTGCAGGAAATCATGTAGCCGCGGCGGCAATCGTTGCAGACTCCGCAGCCGGAAATGTGATACACAATCACGCGGTCGCCGGCGGCAAAGCGACGGCAGCCCGGGCCGGCCTCCACGATCTGACCGCTGGGCTCATGGCCCGCGATTACACCTTGATATCCTTCCGGGCCTTTGCCAAGGTGCTCGTGATAGATACAGCGGATATCCGAACCGCAGATGGTTGAGGCCTTGACTCGGAGGAGCACTTCGCCATGCGCCGGGTGCGGAACCGGCAGTGTCCGCAACTCAACATGGTCATTTCCGGGGAGATATGCGGCCCGCATACTCTCCTGGCTAGTTGGCATATGAGTGGCTCACGCTGACGGTGGGGCTGGAGGCCTCACGGAGGAGTAATCTCTCCATTCATGTCCCAGAGGTCTTCCCAGGAATGCCCATCTTTCCAGAGAAAGACCTGGCCTTTGATCAGCCGGCTATGGCGATCGATGGTGCTGATTTCGCGCATGTCTTCTCGCGTTAATGGATCACCAACCACGGCTTCCAGATTGCTGAGGTAATGGCTGCGATTCGCAGAAAAAGGAATCGGCAGCTGCCCGCGTTGGATTGCCCATTTAATACAGACCACCGCCGGATGCACGCCGAGGCAATTTGCGATCTTGACAATCACCGGATCCTGGGTCGGGACGGTATCTTCAGCAGTACGGTCCCGCTCCGGCCTCCCCGGCGAACCTATCGGGGAATAGCCCACAGGAACCATGCCGTTGGAGCGGACGAACTCGAACAACTCGGGTTGCTGAAAGTGGGGATGCAGTTCCATCTCATTCACTGCGGGCTTGATGCGCGCGTCGTGCAAAACCAGCTTAAGCTTGGGGACGCTCATGTTCGAAGTCCCAATATGCCGCACCAATCCCAAGTCAACCAATTCTTCCATCTTGCGCCAGGTCTTCATGAAGTTGGCGTGCAGGTACGGCTTCGCATCCTCGCTGCGGGAAGTCACATCACAACCGGGCGGGTGGAAATTGGGAAAGGGCCAGTGCACCAGGTAGAGATCGAGGTAGTTCAATCTCAAATCCGCCAATGACTGCTTGCAGGAAGGAATTACGTCATTTTCTCCGTGCTTATCGTTCCATAGCTTGGAGGTAATCCACACCTGTTCGCGCCGAATCGAGGTGCGCCAGACCTGCTGAAGCGCATATCCAATCTGCGGTTCATTGCCATACACAGAGGCGCAATCAAAATGACGGTATCCAACGGCGGCGGCGCCTTCCACAGCAGCCGCCACCGCGCTTGCCACGACATGGTCAGAGCCAAACGTTCCCAGGCCGATAGCGGGCACCCTGGCACCGGTGTATAGAGTTCTTTGGGGCACAAGCGCAGGATCAACCACCACCCCGTTGACCCCTGACCCGTTACGAACCTTCATGCCGCAGACCTCATTCCGCTACAAGAACTTCCGTCCGCACCGTTGCTCCTTGGCCGGAGGTGTGGTGCAAATGGCAAGGGAACGATAATCGGTACAGTTATCGATGTCAATGGGTCAAAGAGGCTGGTTTACGGGACTGGCGGGGGCTTTGCGGGATTACCCTGTCTTCGTCCAGCCGGGGCTGGGAATCAGTCCTGAGGCTTCTTTAGCTACGACCAACTGGTTTGCGCTAACGCCCGGGAACTTTTCTACCAGGCCGTTGGGCCAGAAGTCTCAAGATCGGCGGATTTCGCTCCGCCCAGCCCCAAAATGGAGGCGAGGATCATTTGCCGAGTAGAAACTGCTCCGGCTCAGCAACTGCTGCGCCTGTTTCTTCCCACCATAGTGGGCCACCACCCGCGCCAATAGCGCTGCGGTTGGATTGGGTTCCGATCAATTTGACCTTCAGCCAATGAGTGTAGCCGCACATATCGTTACGCAGCAGAGAAGGTGGTTCGTTTAGGTTGACGATCAGGATGTCAATGTCGCCATCATTGTCAAAATCCCCAAACGCGCACCCGCGACTGCAATTTTCAAAAACACATTTGCAGACGACAGCAGCCGGAGTAGTCCTTTGCGTCTCTTATATACTGATGGGCAATTATGAGCGTGCGAATGAAGGACATCGCCAAGGATCTTGGCGTATCCGTGATCACCGTTTCCAAGGTTCTGCGCAATCATCCTGACGTAGGGGACGAGACCCGAAAGCGGGTCTTGGCCCGCGTGAAAGAGCTTAATTACCAACTGAACCTGGCGGCACGGAGCCTGGTCACCGGACGCACATATTTGGTTGGGTTGGTGGTTCCGGATCTCCTCCACCCGTTCTTCGCTGAAATTGCCAAGGCTCTCTCCGAGGTCCTGAGGAAGAGTGGCTATTACCTGATTGTGACTTCGTCCGATGAAGATCCCGAGCTTGAGGAGCAGGAAATCAATCAGTTGCTGGCACGCCGCCTCGACGCTTTGATCATCGCGTCTTGCCGTATTACGGTCGATTTGTTCTTCCGAATTCAGAACCAAAAAATACCGTATGTGCTGATAGATCGCTGGCTGCCCGGACTCTCCAGTAACTTCGTCGGTGTAGATGATGAGGCCGTTGGCGTACTGGCCACGCGGCATCTGATCGACATCGGCTGCAAGCGGATCGCTCACATCCGCGGACCGGAAACCAGCCCGGGAATCCGCCGTCTGCAAGGGTACAAGCGGGTGCTGCTGGAAAGCGGGATGAAGATTGTCGATGATTACATCATCGCTGAACCCAAGGGCGATGTCGAAAGTAAACAAAGGGGCGCAGAAGCAATGAGCCGGCTGTTGGCCCTGAAGTCGCGACCCGATGGTGTTTTCTGTTTCAATGATCCGCTGGCCATGGCAGCGATCAACTACACTACGAAGGAAGGACTGCGCATACCCGATGACATCGCCATAGTGGGCTGCGGAAATCTTCATTACGACGATTCGCTTCGGGTTGGGCTCTCGAGCATTGACCAGCACAGCCGGCAGATCGGGGAAGAAGCCGCTCGTATCACACTGACGATTCTCAATTCCAAGCTACCCCTCGCTCCTGAAACTGTCGTGCTGCAGCCGGAACTGATCGTTCGCGAATCCAGCCAGCGGCGTCCGGCGATGAATGCCCGATCACAGCCACGAAAGCGGAAATAAAACGCCGAACTACTGACATCGGAATCAATGCCAACAGACTCCGCTCTGAGGCAATACAATTCAGGGAATTTGCGATACAGTTACCGCTACCCTAAGGCTGCCTTACGGGTCTCCTATGAACCGCAGAAGATTTCTAGCATCCAGCGGCGTCGCTGCCTTCGCCGCTTTTGTCCCTTCAGTTTCTCGCTTTGCCTTAGCCGACGTTCCAAACAAAACATTTGAATGGAAAACCAACGAACTGACTTTCACATTTGACGTGACGGCGGGAAAGTTGCGGCAAAAGCGCATGGTTCCGGCTGGCGCGCCACTTGGCGCCGGGGATTCCTCTGGCGTCGAGGTCGCCCTTCAGTGCAGCGGAGAGAATTCTCCGGATCAGGGCATGAAATCCGGCATGGGTCAACCTGGGGCCCGGCTGATCTTTGTCGGCACGCGTGAGGAATCCACTTCCTCTGGTAAGCGCCTGGTGTGCACCCATACCGACCCAGTCCTTCGACTGGATGTGGAATCGTTCTACGAATCCTTTGCTGGAGTTCCTGTAGTCCGGCGATACACGAGGGTGAGGAATACTGGAACGGCGCCGGCGGGAATCGAATTCCTGAGTTCGGCCATGCTTCATGGCCTGGCTGCGCCACAGGATTATGACCGCGAGCTGCGCATCCACCTGGCCGTGAATAGCTGGATGGCGGAGGGCCAGTGGCACACGCTTCGCCCATCCGAGATGGGCTTTGTCGAAAATGAGCGCACCAGTTGGTCGGAAGCACACGCCGGAAGCATTGGTAGCTGGTCCAGTGAACGCTACCTGCCGATGGCGATGGCTGAAAACACGAGTCTGGGCCTGACCTGGTTTTGGCAGATCGAACACAATGGCTCCTGGTATTGGGAAATCTCCAATGTATCGGCCCGCAATAACTATGCGGACGATGTCTACGCCTACCTCGGTGGTCCGGATGACTTGCACTCGGCGGCCTGGAAGAATCTGAAGCCCGGGGAAACTTACGAGACTGTTCCGGTTGCAATCGGCTGTGTGCGCGGCGGATTTGGCGAGGCCGTCGCGGCATTGACCGGTTACCGTCGCGCCGCCTGCGTGAAGCCGAGCAAGACCAATGCGCGCTGCCCGGTAATTTTCAACGACTACATGAATTGTCTGTGGGGCGATCCGACGGAAGCCAAGGAATTGCCGCTCATCGCCGCCGCGGCCAAGGCGGGTTGCGAATATTTTGTCATTGACGCGGGGTGGTATGCGGAGGCGAATGAAGATTGGAGTCAGACCATCGGGGCATGGGAGCCTTCAAAAACGCGCTGGCCGCATGGTCTCAAGTTCTTGCTCGACCAGATACGGCAGGCTGGCATGGTTCCGGGACTGTGGCTGGAGCCGGAAGTGGCCGGAGCAAAGTCGGTGCTGGCGCAAAAGCCGGACAACTGGTTCCTGATGCGGCACGGCAAGCGCGTATTCAAAAACTCGCGGCTTATGCTGGATTTCCGCAACCCGGAGGTACGCGCCTATCTCGATCAGGTAATGGCGAGGCTGGTGAACGACTACGGTGTTGGCTACATCAAGATGGATTACAACGTTGATTCGCTCCAGGGAACCGAGATCAATGCCGAGAGCTTTGGGCAGGGTCTGCTCGAACATAACCGCGCACTCCTGGCGTGGTTAGAAAGCATCGTCAATCGGTACCCGGACCTGATCATTGAAAACTGCGGCAGCGGAGGCGGACGCATGGATTACGCCATGCTAAGCCGTCTCCAGATGCAGTCCATGACCGACCAGGAAAACTACTTGAAAGTGCCTGCGATCCTGGTGGGCGCGTCCGCGGCGGTATTGCCGGAGCAACTCGGAATCTGGACTTACCCGCTGGCCAACGCGGACGCCGATCAGGCCAGCTTCAACATGGTGACGGCGATGCTTTGCCGCATTCATCAGAGCGGGCGACTCGATTCCATCGCTCCCCAGGTTTTGGCGCAGGTTGCGGAAGGGATTCAGGTTTACAAAGAAGTTCTCCGCCAGCACATTCCCTCGTCAGTGCCGTTCTATCCTCTCGGAACATCGGACGTCACCAATCGCGCTGCGCCTCTCGCATTGGGGATGCGTTCCCCAGAACAGACGGTCCTGGGAGTCTGGAGAATTGACGGTCCGGCGGTCACAAAGGTTCCGTGGGCAGCACTTGAGGCCAAGCTTCTTTATCCGGCAGACCTTGGCATCAGGTGCACAGTCTCCGGCAAGAGCTTGCAGGTTGAGTTTCCGCGCCCGCATATGGCTTGCCTCGTCTCAGGTTAGGACGGTTTTTTATTCCGTAGTCGAGGCGGTGGAGCTCACGACAAATCGCTCCAATTTGCTTCATCGGGGGCCAGTGTGTCGCGACAATTCCCATTTTCGTTAGCGGGCGTGCTCCTACTCGATGCGAAACGCAGCACCACAATTATCGAGTCGTTCAATGCATTAGCCGGAAGGCGGCGGCAAGTGCGGTGCGGAAATGATTGTCTGTGACGCTCAGAGGCCAGACACCTGGCGCTTGGGTGGTACAGCAATAGATAGCCAACTCAGTTCGTCCGATCTTATGGATGAGATTCTGGTTTTGCTGGTCTCGACTGCCACAGATGCTGTACGGAGCTAGTGATTCTGCTTTGGGTCGCGACATGCCCCCTTTGAGGGGGGCCGCGACCTTAAAGCCTCCGGCTCTGGCGGAGATACTTACAGCCGATAGCAATCGTCCACGATTGCCAAGAAAAGCCCTAGCGGGAGATCCCCCTTTGTGTTTGCCGCACGCCAGTCCGCGCTTCCTGCCGACAACGGTTCAGCGCTGAGCAGTTGCGCGCACGTCCAGGATTGAATGGCTTGTTATTCAGGACGCTTCATTGGCTCCATGCGGAACTTGTAGCGATATTCTCGTGTTGCCGCGAGACTGTATTTCGGCAAAGGACGTGCGCCCCAGCCGTCGTCCCCGCCCACTCCCATCTGCCGGTAATCGATATTGACCGTGATGTCCTTGGAGAACTCAATCTCGGAAGGGTGCCGATGCCCGTGTACTCCCGAGGGAGCAAAGTGGTCGAGTTCCGTCATGCGGAACGGCCACGCACTGAAGTCAAATTGAGGCAGGCCCGTGATCTTCCAGCCCTCGCCACGCTCGTTGGTGAAGGTGACCCAGCGGACGTCGGTGCGGTTGCCGGTCTCCTGCGGCTTGAGATAGGGGAACCACATATCGTCGACTGTTGCGGAATAGCGGCTCACTGGTGAACCTGTCTTGCGATCCCAGTAGTTTTCGCCTGGGCCGCGCCCGAACCAGGCAATGTTCTTGAACTCGTCTGGAATTTGAAATTGGGTACCCACTCGCGGCAAATCTGGCAAATCACCCCTGGGCCCGAGGACGCTCTCAAACTCGATGGAACCGTCACCGTAAACCCCGTATCGATACTCCAGGATTGACTCGGCCGCAGGCACGGCCAGCTGTACTTCAATCCGGACCAATTGTGGCTGCGGCTGCTTGTATGCGATTGCCTTAACCGTGGAGTTCGGTCCCGCATCACGCCAGACCGCCAGCTTCTGGGACATGCCGTATCCGTTGTCGTCGGCGGTCGGCGGGCGCCAGTAATTCGCCGTGAGCCCTCCGCTGAGCAGTTCCTTCCCAGAAAGCACATACGATTCCAGTCGTCCCGAAATTTTGCTGATCCGCGCCGTGAAACGTCCATTTGAAATCGCGTACTGCGATTCCGATTCTGTGACCCGCAGCGCCGGCATGGCAGCAAGGTCAGGGGATGTTACGGGGACAGTGGAATTCGGCATTTCCAATTGCTCGAACGCCACAATATGGCCCGCTGGAGCCCAGGACGAATCGGCAGCAAGCGCAAATTCTGTCTTCAGGAAGTACTCCGCTCCCGGCTTCGGCGAGTACGCAACCCCCAGAGCCACTTCCTCGGCGTGACCCGGCGGTGTGTGCAGAGACGGGATCGTCCCCCGCTGAACAACCGCCCCATTCTCTTCGAGTTCCCACGTGCCCTTCATGAAGGAGAGATCGCGGAACAGATGCTTGTTCCTGACGCGGATCTTGCCATTTGCCAGATCGACGGGTTCGATCCGAATCGGTTGATAGACCTTCTTCACCTCAGCTAGCGCGGGGTGAGGTTCCCGGTCCGGCCCCACAATACCGTTGGCGCACTGGTCCTCGTCATTGGGGACGTCGCCGAAGTCACCACCATAGGCATAAAACCGCTTACCGTCGCTTCCGGTTTTGAGGATGGCTTTGTCCTGCCAATCCCAGATGAAACCTCCGTGCAGGTATGGTTGCGACTCGAAGAAGTCCCAATAGTCCTGGAGGTCACCGGTGGCGTTGCCGCGGGAGTAGGCGTATTCCACCATGTACATCGGACGGCCTTTGCCCGATTTGCGATAGGTCGCCGGAATCTGGGCAACCGTCGTATACATCGGCGCGTAGAAGTCACTGTCGGCGCTGCCGCCCGGCTCGTAGGAGACGGGGAACTCAGGATAGTGCGTCTTGATCCAGTCTCTTTCGGCGTCCAGATTCCGGCCAAAACCAGACTCGTTACCCAGCGAAAACGCAAAGATCGAGGCATGATTCTTGTCACGCTCGACCATACGGCGGCCGCGGTCAACCATGCTCTCGGTCCAGTCTTCGCCATCGGAAATGAGCTGCCGCTCCCCCGCACCGTATCCGTGCGACTCGTTATTCGCCTCATCGAGCACATAGATGCCGTAGCGGTCACAGAGCGCATACCATGCGGGAGCATTGGGGTAGTGGCTTGTGCGCACCGCATTGATGTTGTTGCGCTTCATCAGGAGGACATCCTGGAGCATGCGCTGCGGTGTCATCACCATCCCCCGAACAGGATCGAATTCGTGGCGATCGACTCCTCTCAGGTACAGTTTGCGGCCGTTGAATAGCAGCTGGTCTCCCTTGATTTCAACGGTGCGAAAACCGATACTCCACGGAATGCTTTCGATGACCTTGCCTCTGGCGTCTTTCAGAGTGATCAGCAACTGATACAGGTTCGGTTCTTCGGCCGACCACGCTTTCACCCGCGGGATCGCCTGCTCGAATTCCAGCGCAGCTTCACCGTTCTGTGCCACCTGGATTCGTCGCGATTGAGGCCTGGCAACTTCTCGTCCGGACGGATCGAGGAGCTTCGTTTTCACAGTCGCGGTCGCGGCAGCCTGAACATTCCGCAGCTTGAGGTTCAACCGGAACAGGCCATCGCGATATAGGGAGTCCAGTTTGGCCTGCACATGGAAATCCTCAACATGCAAAGGGGCCCGCGACACCAGTGTAACGTCGCGATAGATGCCGCTGAGTCGCCACGTGTCCTGATCCTCGAGGTAGCTGCCCGCCGCCCAACGATATACCTCGACTGCGATCAGGTTCTTTCCAGGTTTCAAGTATCTCGTAATGTTGAATTCGGCCGGCACACGCGAATCCTGGCTATAGCCCACCCGGTGGCCGTTGATCCATACGTAGAACGCCGAATAGACTCCATCGAAGACGACGAAGACGTCACGCCCATTCCAGGACGCGGGTACCGAAAAGGTGCGCCGGTACGATCCCACAGGATTGCGCTCAGTGTAGGAGGTCCATGATTCATCGGGCTGGCTCATTACGTGTGGAGCATTCCGGCTGAACGGATAAGTGAAGTTGACATAAATAGGCGTGCCGTAGCCCTGTAGTTCCCAGTTAGAGGGCACCTCAATGTGCGCCCACTTGTCAGCGGGATAGTCGGGACGGTAAAAGTCGACCGGACGCTGCGACGGTTCCTTCACCCAGCTGAACTGCCAGACCCCGTTCAGTGATTGCGTGAAACTCGACTTACTTCCGCTCAGCGCCTCAGCCTCGCTTGTATACGGCATCAACGTTGCGTGGGCTGGCTCCTTGTTGACGCCCAAAACACGAGGATTCTCAATCTCCGGTGGAAGCGGGACTTGCTGCGCAAAGCAGGCAGGAGCCATCAGCGACGCAAAGAAGAGTAGGACTGCGACGAATCGAGGCATTAGAAATATCTCGCGTAAGTAGATTAGTGATGGAGAATACTCAATCAGCAATGCAACGCGCCCACACCGGTCGAGCTTCGGAGAACGAAGCCACACTATAACTAAGGAGGCAATCAGTGCAGCTTAGCAACACCGCAACTTCATGTACAGCCAAATGCTTCTGAATTGGTGCCCATCTTGCATGTGCGCTGTTCCGCAACCCGAGGTACCCAAATGGCTCGACATCGAACTTTGCTGTGAAGTGAATTCCCTCAAGGAGTTTGAAGAATAGCCTTCGCAATCACCTTGTCGAAAAGGGGGCTTTGGTTCTGCTTCTCCTGATCGAGCACGCTCCTTATGAACCGGCCATGACTTCCCTTTTGCCCTCGGGAAGTTTGACCAGAGGCCTCTTCGACCTTCCTGATTGATGGATTCGAAAGCCAACTGAATAGTCTGAGTGCTGCCGGCTAGCCTCGTTCAACCACGATGCGCCAGAGTAACAGGTTACGCCGCCCTAGATTGTTTCGGCACATTTTTGACGACCGGCAGCCGGATTTGGCACAACGGCTAAAGCCGCGCATTCGCGATCGCTGCGATTTCCTGCAGCATTCCCGATTAAGACTAACGGCAGTCAAGCTAGCTGTGCGTACGAAACGAGATTTTGCATTCCCTATCGTTCAAAGAGATCAAAAAAACGTTTAGGGGTACTTGGCCCATAATCAATGAGGTTTTTCTCGGGAGCGTGGCTCTTCGTCTTTGCAACGCCTGTTACCACGAGATGATTAGGGGCAGCGGTCTGCTCGGATGTAGAAGCATCTCTTAGAGTTGCTTTACCGACTACGCAACCGCTCGGCCCCGCGATTTTCTTAGGGGAAAATCGAGCACCTGTGTTGACACGGACGGTAGATAGACAGCCGAGAAAGTCCGGTCGTAAATCCGCGAAAACGGAGCCCGATAGGTGCCCGCAGAATTTGTGACTTTCGTCACCGACGAATTGTTACCCCGGTGAGATCGACGACACCGACGGGCCATTGTTCAGTATCTCTGCAGGAGTCATTCTGAAGGGAAGGCCGGCTCTGGGTGATCAGTGTGTACCGATGTCGGTTGGACGAGGCGCAATAGGGAATTCTATCGCGCCCGCGATCCAAAACTTGACCGTCTCGTATCAATGAGAATGGAGTAGCAAAAGAGGGAGGTTGCGTTTGGCGCTAGCGATTGAGGTGGCTGGCAAGACCGACGTGGGCTGCGTTCGTGTCACAAACGAAGATAGCTTCGGCTACGACCTCGATCGTGGAGTCTTTGTGGTGTGCGATGGAATGGGCGGGCATGCTTCTGGAGAAGTAGCTAGCAAACTCGCCGTGGATAGTCTACTAACTCATGTTCGCCTACACCGTCGCGGTGTAGCCCCTAGTGTGGATGAAAATATTGCTGAGACAGCTCTCTCTGGGCGGGCGCTGGTCCTGGAGGAGGCAATCCAGTTGGCCAATCGAGCGATATGTGAGGCGGCCCGTGAAGGAGAACAATATATTGGCATGGGATCGACGATTGTTTCTGTGCTGATAGATCAAAATCTGTTTTCTGTGGCGCATGTTGGTGATAGTCGTGTGTACCTAATTCGCGAGAACTCGATTCAGCAGTTGACGCAAGATCATTCAGTCGTTGCCCAGCAGACGAAATTGGGTTTGATTTCACCAGAGGAGGCCAAGAGTTCTTGTATTCGAAACGTGATTACCCAGGCCCTAGGCTCGGAAGATGCGATCGCACCCGATGTTGACGACCTCGTCGCGATTTCAGACGATGTTCTTCTGCTTACTACTGATGGGCTGACGGGAGCGTTAGACGATCATCAGATCATGCAGGCGGTCGATTCGGCGGCCACCCTCGGAGAGGCCTGCGAAGCTCTCATCGGAGCAGCCAAGTCGGCGGGAGGAAGGGACAACATTACCTGTCTTCTTGTCCGATTTGTCGATAAACCGTGGTATCGAATTCGGTTGCAAAGTTTGCGCAAAGGCGGGAGTCGATAATGGCAAAGTTGTTTCTTAAGTTTCAGGAGCGCGTTTTGCGCGAAGTGGTTCCAACCGGCAACATAATCACTATCGGCCGTCAGCCGGACAACCTCCTCTGCATCGATAATCCGGCTGTCTCGGGACATCATGCCAAAGTTTATTGGGAAGACGACCGTTATGTCGTTGAGGATTTGGAAAGCTTCAATGGAACCTACCTCAACAACGAACGAATCGCGAAGCGGGAACTCCGAGATGGGGACGTTGTTCTCATCGGCAAACACACAGTCCACTTTCGCACTGAAGCCAACGAGCACATTCCCGCCGCTTGGTCCAGAGTCGACGACCGGGCTGTAAATTGGCAGCGTATGGTGGAAGAAAACCAACCACCACAACTGGATCATACGATGGTGTTGGATACGAAAAGAGTTAGAGAGATGCTCGGGAAGAAACACTCGGTGGTTTCTCACCAGACAGGCGTCCAAACTCTTGGCCTTACTGCGACACCATCTTCCCGAAATGGCGAGCGAAGGATTGGCACTCTGACTATTAGTGCCGGCCGTACAGATCGGCGACGTTACCTATTATTGAGCAAGCTCGTCGTCATCGGGAGATCTCAGATGGCTACGGTTCGACTGAGACGTTGGTTCGCTCCTCAGACCGCCGCGTCGATCCACCATCGAGAAGATGGTTATTTCCTGGCTGCGGCTGGGAAAAAAACAAAGATTAGGGTAAACGGTGCCAAAATGACGGGTGCCCAACAAACACTTAATCCTGGCGATGTGATCGAAGTGGCTGGTATCACTGCAACATTCGACTACCAGATTCTTCCAGTGAATTCTAGTGAGCGCAGTGAGTGATCGTCTGGAAAAATAGGTTGTAGCCGGCAGATTCTGGGCGTCGTTCCCCGGTACGGAGTTTGTCCCAAAATCATTCCTTGACCTCTTCCAAATGAAGGCTAGGTTCCTTACTGGAATAAGCAACGAATCAAGAACGCACACCTCGACCGAACCCTGGTCTGTCAGGAACTCCCGCATCGGACTCCACTGCACAAGAACCAAAAGCCTGCGGGTCTTGGAAGTATCGACATACTGACCGACACGAAGGGCGGCGATTATTTCCCTTCCTTACGGTGTTTCGTCTTGGAGTTCAATTAATATTTCTCAAATCGGTGCTGATGTCGCCGAAGAGTGTCCCGCATCCGCCCAGGGGGTGATGCATTGGCGCACGGCGTCACGATTTATTGAGGGCGGAGTACCTGATAGCGCGTGATGGTATAACCCAGAGCTGCACCGAGAAACACATCTGAGGGAAAGTGAGCACTCGTGGTTATTCGAGAAAGGCTGACTGCGGTGGCGAAGCCGTAAACCACCCAAGGCACCCAGCGATGAGTGTGGTAGCGCGTCGCAACGACCGTGGCTATGGCAAAAGCACCTGCAGCATGACCGGATGGAAAACTGCTTCCTTTAAAAGGTGATTTTCCACCACTAAAAAAGGTGTCGTTGAACGGCGCTCCGGGTGGCACATCAGAAGGGCGCTTCCTACGGGTGATTGCCTTGATCGCGAGATCAACTACGGCACTGTCGGCGTACGCCTCTCCCGCAAGCAGCGCCGTACTCACCTGATATGAGTCGTGCCGGATGTAGCCCGCAATCATCAGCGAGGCGGGCAGGGCTATTACCTCCGCACTGGTGATTGGCGCATCGAATGTGTCATTCACGTCGTCGAGATTTCTTGAATGGGAACGGAAAAATGGCATTACGTGCGGATCGGCGACAATCAGCCCGGCGGTTCCGCCGGCGATCGCAAGTGTCGGAAGCCAATTGTGTCCCTTCGCCAATTGAGTAGGAAACAAGAGCCAAATCGCTTTTTGATCGTGAAGGAAATCCTTTGGCAGGCTTCGCCAGGACACTTCCCGGCTCGACGGAAGGTCCGACCTGCTTGCGTCAACCTGCTTCGTGTGGGACGGACTATCCGGCCACTGCGGATTCATGGTCTGCGAATTGGCGGTTTGCGGTGCAAACGGTATTAACGCAAACAGTATGATAAGAAGTGGGTATAGGCCAGCCATAGCCGACTTTGATGACGTTTCGTAATAGAAGGTGGGCTATCGTGTCGGCTGTAACGGAAGGAATCACTGTTTTGCTTGGTCGGGAGCACGCGGAGCATGTACTTTCGCATGCTGATTGTTACTGTCTCTTCGGTCTCCTAAATCCAAGCCGAATATAGGATGGTCGTACGTACCAGTGACCTTGACCGGCGCCAGATAACCGTCAGGCTTTTTCTTGAAGAACGGATCAAGCACCTTCAACATCAGAGATTTCACTCCATGAGTTGTTTTGGAAACCTCGGCTCGGGTTTTCAACGTTCCGTGGAAATCAATTTTTTCGGTGATCAAATTATACGTTCCCCGCATTTGTGCCAAGGCGCCGGGCACCCCAAACGAGAGATCGGAGAGCACGGCAATACCGTGTCTAAGCAGAACGTGCCCCCTCAAATCCGAGAGGGCATTGGGGAAGGTGGCATCATCTTCAGTCTTGGAAGTCTTGTTTCCCTGCGCGCCCTGGCTGAGGGTATTCACTCCCAGTTGAATATCGGATTTAGTGAAGCTTCCGGCATTGATCCCAAAGTCACCCTGCAACTCCACTTTTTTAAGAAATGATTCTTCTCCAGGCGGGAGGGAAATTCTTGCGGTGAAGCTGACGGTGCCCGACATTGGCGCCTGCGAGGATGTTGTAAAAAATAGAAGAAGGTCCTGAATCTTACCGTTGCTGCTGCCCATTGTCAGCGATGCGGTCTTACCCGTGTGACCAGTTTCTCCTGCAACACTGCCCTCGGTGCGAATAGTAGTTTGACGTACATTCGTGCTCACATCCTGCAGTAGGACGTCTCCGTTTTCAGCATTCACAACGGCGTGGAACTGCGTGTGGAGTGGAACCTTGTGGGCACTTTGTGTAACGGCGAAAAGCGGCACATCAGTAAGTCCCTGAACGTCGATGCGTTCCAACGTGCCGGCGTATTTGCCCGAGGAACCGAGCATTCCACTAATCCCGCCGAACACGCCCAGGTCAGCATGTTCGAAGCGATAATCTCCAGATACAGCAGTTTTGCCTACCTCATCGGCGTTCCAAGGGCCAAACTTCCCTGTGGTGCTGATTTCTCCTGGCGGCACGGGATTGGCAAGCGTCGCCTTAAACTGTGCCGCATCATTGCTTCCGACGTCGCTGATGTCGAAAGTATGGAACGAGAACTGAAGCGGTGGAGTGCTCGAATCGCGCGACGCCACTTCGAGAACCGTTCCGTCTGCTATCAGGTCGTCGATCACTACCGACGATCTCCGGGGCGTTTTGAACGGCTCGCTCCCCAGCGGAGGAACAAGAATGCGCATGCCCTCCACCAAAACCAGTTTTACGTGCCTCGCGAAAATACCAGCGAATGTGCTTCTTATCGTTATTCGTTTAACAATGATCAGCGGGGGCGTGCCACTCTTTAAATTGTGTTGGAACCTTACCTGCTCCAACACGCAACCAGGCTGAGGGAAATAAGTCGCCCGGAAGGAGCCAGCCGTCACTTTGCTGTCGCTTTCGTCTGCCAACTCTTTGGTCACGGTTTCCAGCCGAAAGGGCCAAAAGAACGCCAACATGATAAGAGGGGCAGCAAGGCCCAGCCCCAGCACGGACATTACTAACGGTTTAACCCATCGAGACCGGCCGCGCTGGGGCTTTATGGATACTTCGGACATTGAATTACGCTGCTGCTTGGAGGCCTACAGTGTGTCTCGGGTTGTTAGTGCCGGAGTATGCCGTCCTTGAGAATCGCAACCGCGGCCGCCACACAGGCGTACCTATCTAACCCTTGGGTCGTACGCAGCAACAAAGTCGCTCTCGTCCATAGTGCCGGCCACAAACTACAGCGACGACGTCGCGTCCAAATGCAAGTGAAGATGGTTAGCGATTCGTGCAAGTAATGAATGTAAGGAACCCGCGGCCGGGAGACCCGGCCTCCCGGATCTTTTAATTCCCGTGAGAAACAATGGGCCGAATGGTTCACCGTAGTCATCACTAATAAATGGCGCCATAGTAACGTACCTCGTTTATCGGATTCGTGACAAAAGGATGGGAGGAAGACGAGTCGGGCATTAAGCAGCCCATCATCAATCCTTCCGGCCAACCCTACTCTAGTGCTGATGGGCCCTTGCCCCCGGGGTCAACGCTTAACACGAGTTGGTGAGGTTAGCTTGGAGTTCATTAACCACATCGTC
This sequence comes from Terriglobia bacterium, assembly GCA_963795245.1. GTDB lineage: Bacteria > Acidobacteriota > Terriglobia > Terriglobales > Acidobacteriaceae > JAIQFF01. The sequence continues at coordinate 2,238,740 of CAWCHA010000005.1, forward strand.
ACGTCAGGGCCATAGTGAACTACCGTGTCCGCCGTTGGCCTCCCCGCGGCTCGTTCTGAAAGAAATCGGACCCGTCGAGCCGAAGTCGTGTCTTTAGCAACGAAATCGCCTTTGCTGTTAACCCGTCGCCAAGAGTTTCTCCTCATGAGGGTTTGACGGTCGGAAGCTGATGCACTACCGACAAGACTTACTCGCTGCAAAACATTTCGCCGATCCAAGGTCCCCCTGAACAACGATACGTTACCGGGCTGAGCCGAAAGGCGGTGGATTGAGAGGCCCATCATCGCGCATAAGACGAACGCTATCGCGAGCGCCTCAACCGTCTTCCAGGATATTACTCTGCGCAGGAAGGCCGGTTCGAAAGGTTCAAGCCTGCCCGATCGAGCATGTTCTTTGGCTGCCTCGCCAGCAAGCGGAGTGCTAAGTCGCCCCGCGCGAACCTGTCCTTGAATTGTCCAAGTCTGAGTTTGATGCTGTGTAACTGATCCGGCTGCTGAAGGACTCACGGAAGTTATGTCAATCGGCGCAACCGAAAGCCGACGATCATTTTGCAACTGCAACATGTATGCGGCGGCCAAGAGATGCTGGAAGCTTCTGGCATTTAAAACTGGTTGGGCTTGCGCTATTTTGCCTTCTTGGCTCACGTGTTCACCCGTGTCCCGCGTCTATTCGCGAGGGGAACTCTGGGGATCAGAATTTACCCTCTCCATGAGATCGAGGGTTTCGATGATTGCCTTCCTTGGCTTGAACGCGTCCTTCACCGATTGAACTATCCTGAGACTGAATGATTCTCGCTTTTCGCGGGCAAGTGCGAAGACCGAACGAAGTAGATCGATTTCATCGTCGGGCATTTGAATTCCCTGTGTTTTGGCATCCTTTGGATGCCGCGTCTGACACGGGGTTGCCAGCCGAGTGTCAGCGCTAGCTTCTTGGTTCGTCTGGCAAACCGAAGGTCAGCGGCCGCGTTGATCGACCGTTTGACATCTTCATCAATCGCGCCTGGAACAACATCGGGATGGTCGAGGTCCGGTGTACCGGTCGTCCTAGGCTTTTCCTGCTTTTTCTGTGGTTTTGGATCGTTTCCGTTAGGCATGTGATAATCCTCCGCCTTTAGGATGGATGAAAACGGCTAAAGGTCAACCTGCGTTTAAGAGTTTTGGGGGCCGGGTTCCTCGGCGGATTGTTGAAGCCACCGGCACATAATCCAATTCAAGGCGTGACTCAACGCTTCGCAGCATCAAACCACCGCGACTCATATCACCCCGCCCTACGAATTTTTCGGGAAACAGCAGGTGCGGCCCGAAAACTTCAAGAAGCGGGTCGACATATTTTCCTGTTGCGATACTGCCGAGCAGAATAATCTTGTAGCCAGATGGAAGCCTGCCCGCCAACGCGCGGGCATCGCGCAGAAGAGGTTCCCGGTATCGGCGATCGCCCAGATCGATCGGGACCCGAGACATTTCTATCAAATCATTTAATGTGATCGTGGTGCCTGGCGGCAGTAGTCCCCGACACGTGGTTAGCGTAAGCATTGGGGGCAAATCCGGAGACGAAGTCCCAAAAACGTTGGCATAGGCAAGTTTGCCGCGAAAATACAGACTGCTAATGAAACTGAAAATTTCCCCGAGTGGCGCGCCCTCTCGTCGGATACGCTTAGCCAGTTCGAATTGAGAATCCTTGTTCAATAGTAGCTGTCCGCGCAGGGCGGAAGTATTCGCTGGAGAAAGTAGAAACACCCGGAACGGGCCCGGTTCGCACACCGGCGGCAGTCGATCAACTCCGGAAACCGGGCCTCTTCTCACGGCTGTCTAACCTCTCTTTAGTGATTATAAACAGTACGTGCCACTCATCCATCGCATCTCACGTGGGGTGAAGAACATCATTCCATTTCGAGTTCGGCCCATGCTGGCTACGCTTGTCTCTGAGCCTTTCGACGAAGCTGGATGGGTATACGAAGAGAAATACGATGGCATCAGGATCCTTGCCTACAAAGAGGGCTCGAGAGTCACATTGCTCAGTCGAAATGACAAGGACCGCAGTGCAAGCTTTCCAGGCATTGTTGAGACCATACGTTCCCTGCCATCCTCCACTCTGTTGCTTGACGGAGAAGTCATTGCGCTCGACCGGGACAAGATTTCGCGTTTTCAAATGTTGCAGAGGGGTGGTCGTGCTCGTTATGCCGTCTTTGACTGCTTGTTGCACAATGGTGTCGATCTGCGGCACGAGAGTGTAGCCACGCGCCGCACTGCATTGGAAAAGGAAATCACCGAGAGTCATGAGTTGATATTGTCGCGTCGCCTCGCTGCCAATGGATTCGAGGCATTTCGAATCGCGAAAAAGCGGGGATTTGAAGGCTTGGTGGCGAAGCGACTGGAATCGGTGTATGTGGAGGGTCGAAGCCGCGATTGGTCTAAAGTGAAGGTAAATAAGGAAGACGAGTTCATCATTGTCGGCTATACCGAGCCGTCCGGATCACGAGAACACTTCGGCGCCCTTCTCCTCGGCGCCTACAAGGGCTCCAACCTGCAATTTGTGGGGAAAGTTGGCACGGGGTTCGATCGCCAAATTCTGGCTTCGCTTTATCGCAAATTTCAGCCGCTCAAACGAAAGAACGCAGCCATCGAAAATCCGCCTCGTGGAACATTTTTGTCTCCGAAACTCGTCGCCCAGATCTCCTACACAGAATTGACCAAAGACGGCAAGCTGCGGCATCCCGTTTTTCTCGGTCTGAGGGACGACAAGGATGCCAAAGATGTGTTGTTGCCCCAAACCTGACTATTTCGGAGGCTCGCTTTTGTTCGTGTCATCCTTCACGGATTGAGTGTTGCCGACTTGTCTACTTCGACTTGCAGTCCAGCCGTTTATATAACTTCTGTCGAACGCTGGTGCGAACGGTGAGGCAGGGAGGCTCGCGCCGCAATGCACGCTGCGTACGATGCACGACAATAAATAGTGCGCTATCGTACAGTATTTACCTGATTGAAGAGTGCTGTCGGTAGCCTCACAATCAAAATTGTTTAACCCCAAATCTGGAACATGTGAAACGAATTTTGGTTGTCGATGACAGTCCGCTTATCAGACGCAGCTTGTGCGCATTGTTTGAAGAAAAGCCTGACTGGACGGTTTGCGGTGAGGCAGCAAACGGTTCCGACGCAATCGACAAAGCGCAGAAACTCAATCCCGACCTTATCGTAATCGACCTTTCAATGCCCGTGATGAATGGCATTGATGCGACTCGCATTCTCAAGCGACTTATGCCTGCCGTTCCAATTGTGATGTACACAACTTTTGCTGATCCGCACATCAAGAACGTAGCGCTGGATGCTGGCGTCCGCGACTTGATAGATAAGTCCGAAAGTACCTCGGCTCTAATGGAAACTGTTGAACGGTTGGTTGCGGCCGAATTGCCGCCGGGTTCGATCAGTGCAGCGTGATTATTTGTTCCGTTTACCGCCGCCTGTAGTTTTGGGATTCGCCTGAGCCGCGCCAGTTTCCCCTCTGTCAAAAGCAGCACCAGCATTTTTCTTCCTGACGGTGCGCGTGCGTGCGAATTTTGGTCCTGAATTGGTACCGCCGAGCTAAAGGTACTCGCGACTCAATTCCAGCTGGCGTGTCTTTGTAGAGGTCATCGCTCTGACCTGACTTTCCGTGTAAACGATTACACATATGGGTGCGCTAGCGTACTGAATCAAAAGGACTTGACGTTGATTCCACCGCCGCTCTATAAACTGAATTATGAGCGACATTGTTGGTTACAGTGTTGCTCTTAATTGGGCAAAGTTGCGGAGCGTCAAAATGGCTATCGGTCAGAAGCTAGTCGATCCTTTCCGAGAGTTTAAAGTATCAGTCAGATATAGCTGGCAGGAGTCATATCACGCGGCCCTGCTGGAAAGTGACTGGACGAAGATGGTGGAGCTAGTTCAGGCAGCGGAATCCGAAATACACAAGAGACGGCTGGAGCTTTCTAAAGATCACAACGGAACGCAGGAGGAACGCGAGGCTGTCGTCAATGCGTTGAACGGTCTTAGGGTTCTGCGAATAGATGCGGCCGCTTGGCGGGAGCGGCAAAATCCAGGCTCTACAGAGCCGAAATGAAGCACGTTGTCGTGAGATGGAATCCCGCCACGCGGGAACACTTCTGTCTGCACTGTGGGCAGACTACGGACGCGATCAACATCGAGGACGCACAAGTAAGATTGGAACAATACGATTGCTTAATTCCTTCGGTAGACACTGTTGCTCCACCTCCTGGGACAGAAACCATTCGACTGATGAGAAAGTTCAAGAAGTAGACTGCCCGGGCTCTACGGCAAGTTATTTCCCGTAAGGGCCGCTTCTGACAGTTTCTGGACATCACACAGAGGACCGGGCGGCAAGCGAGAGAGGAGTGCAAATTAGCGTGAATGTTCCAAGTACGGTGTAGGGACCGGATCTCGGCTGTTTCTTGCGTTCTGCGCACTATATCCCAGCAGGAATTGAAACGTCAGGAAGGGTTTTCCGTCGGCGAATGAGCCGGATCACTTCCCGGTGCCACTTCGGCCTCCTTGCTTGCATACAGCGTCGCGCACTCATCAGCCAAGATTCCGCCTTCGACCTGAAGATCGTCCCGAAATGCGTCCCGAATAAAATCGACCGTATTGGCATGGCGAGACTCGAAATAAACGGCATTCACGTCGTTACGGCCGGCTCCGTACACGATTCGGCTGATGCCTGACCAGAGGCACGCAATCGTGCACATCCCGCAAGGCTGCAACGTGCAATATAGCGTGTAGCCGCTCAATGCCGTTGTTTTCAGCTTGCAACACGCTCGCCGGATGAGAACCATTTCGGCGTGAGCGGTTGGATCGGTCCGCAATTCTCCTTCGTTAAAAGCAACACAGACGACCTCACCATCTTTCATCACCAGCACCGCTCCAACTTCACTCGCGCCTGGCTGACGCGCGCCCCTTAGTGCTTGGTGTAGCGCCACGCGCATGAATTGTTCGTCATCGTTTTTCTTCGGGCTTGTCATCACATTTCGGCTGCCGATGTCAGTGAAACCAAGCGCTGCTGACCACGAACTGTGTTGTTAAAAGGCGGGCACTCCCTGCGTAACGAACATGCAGAGAATGCCCGGTTGATTATGCGGCTGCTTGCATATTCACCGTTTCGGAGATCTGTGTAAGAAGCTCGTCGGCTTTTTCTTCTTCAGCTTCGATGCTTTCAAGAATCGCGGCATCCGACGACAGACCCATAATCTCAGCCCACCGCCGCAGGGTACCGTACACGGCAATCTCGTGATGCTCCACCTGCTGCGCCGCTCCGATGAGTGCGATATCACGTACGGAAGGGTCTGTCACATCTTTAATGGTATCGGACGCTTCTGTGACAAGGCCGTCGATGACTCTGCAGGTTTCGGTTGAGTCGTTTCCCTGGTTGTTTATCAAAAGGCTCTGGATTTTGCTTACGTGCCCTTTTGTCTCCTCCAAGTGGTTGCGGAAAGCTTGTGCCAGTTCCGAATCACTTGAGTTTTCGATCAGGTCGGGGAGGGCTTTCGTGATTTTTTGCTCCATGTCCAGAGTCTTTTTCAGAGAGCTTATATAGAGCGTTCGCAAATCTTGAACATGCGCTGAAAATAACTTCATAAATGTCCTTTCGTTAGGTTGATGTCACATTGTGAAAAGCTGGTTCGCAGAACAGGTGCTTTTCCAGCTAAATGAGTCTTTTTCGATGTGACGAGCGAGTGAAGGGTTGCGCTCCGGCTTGTACATATCCGACTCGCGCATTGCGATTTGATAGAGCGTTCCATGATTGGGTGTGTAAAGCCTTGCAAAAGGCGGCGTTCATAGCAACCGATTCCTCAATACAACAACGGGGTTGTGCAATGCGCGACGCTTGCCGAAGGTGGATGGACGGGGATGGTGGCACACGCCTGGGTGGACGTGAATGGAGGTTATAGACAGAGGGTTATTGAGGGCTATCTAAGCATCGTTCGAGACAACACCGGCGTCTTATATCCGTGCGTTCCGATTCATCCAAGAGAGTGATTTACGCCGCCATTGTCTCCAATCTGACAGTCGCGGTCTTCAAGTACCTGGCGGCCTTTTTTACTGGAAGCTCGGCCATGCTGGCCGAAGCGTTTCACTCCACAGCTGATACCGGGAACGAATTGTTACTGCTTTTGGGGATAAAGCGGAGTACACGACCGCCTGATCCTCTCCATCCATTCGGACATGGCAAGGTCCTCTACTTTTACTCCCTCCTCGTCGCTGTCTATATTTTTGGCATTGGCGGGGTTCTGGCTATGCACCTGGGCATTTCACACATTCGACATCGCGAGGAATTCACGCATGTCGGCTGGAATTATGCGGTGCTTGCGATTGCGTTCGCATCCGAATTCTATTCCTGGCGTATCTCGTATCGGGAGCTGCTTTCCAGAAAAGATCCCGAGGAAAGCACTTGGGACGAAATCATCGGCAGCAAAGATCCTACCGTGTTTACCATTTTCCTCGAGGACTCCGCAGGTATGGCGGGAACATTCTTAGCATTTCTCGGCATTTTCCTCGGCCAGATATTTCATCGGCCCTACTTCGATCCGCTCGCATCCTTACTGATCGGATTATTGCTTACTGGCGTTGCGGTGCTTTTGGGCCGCGAGAGTGGCGCTCTATTGGTGGGGGAAAGAACCGATCGTTCAATCATTCGACGCCTGCGAACAATCATCTCCGCGGATTCGTCAGTCGACAATGTTGGAGACCTTCTAACGATGCAACTGGGGCCAGAGCAAGTACTCTTGAATGTGGACATTCGATTTCGCCGTGGCTTGGACGTGCAGGCTCTTGAAGTCGCAATTGACCGTATCGAGAAGAGTATCCGCCAAAAAGAGCCAAGTGTAGGACGAATTTTTATAGAAGTAGATTCGCTAAGAAACGTGTCGGAGCCGCGAACGGAGGCTAGACAATGAGATTTCGTCAGGCAGGAAACGAAAAGAATATCCACTAGATTCGCGATCCTTCGACGGTCGTCCCAACCCACGCAACCACAGCGGCAACTAAAGGCTGTCAACCACGCAAGCCGCTGTCTATAATCGCTTGAGATTTACGGCAGGAAGACGCCGATGGGACCTCAAGCCACCAAGTTTAAAACCGCCGCCAACAGCCATAAATCTGATACCGGAAGCCCAGCGATACACAAGCGTCTGCGATCCTTTCTTCAGAAGCTTGGACCCGGTTTAGTGACGGGTGCTTCCGATGACGACCCCAGCGGAATTGGCACATACTCACAGGTCGGTGCGCAATTCGGCTACGGAATGCTATGGACGATGGTCCTGTCCTATCCGCTAATGGTTGCAATTCAGGAAATAAGTGCGCGGATCGGACGGGTCACGGGTGTGGGTCTCGCAGCAAATCTGCGGAAAAATTATCCGAAACCGCTCTTGTACAGTGTGCTGTTCGTTGTGTCGGTGGCCAATATTTTTAACCTTGGAGCTGATATTGGCGCCATGGGAGCAGCCGCCCAACTAGTGCTGCCGGGAAGAATAAGCCTGTTCATCGTGATCTTTGGCATCGGATCACTAGTCGGCGTGCTGCTGGTTCCCTATTCCACGTATGCGAAATATCTAAAATGGCTGACCGTTTCCCTGTTTGCTTATGTCGGAGTAGTATTTTTTGCGCATGTCTCCTGGCCGGCGGTCATTCGGTCAACCTTCCTGCCTCACATCGAACTGACTAAGAATTATCTTACGGCGTTGGTGGCGGTGCTCGGCACCACGATCAGTCCATATCTTTTCTTCTGGCAGGCTTCGCAGGAAGTGGAAGAGGTTCGAAACAATCGCGGAGAAAAACCATTGAAGCGCGCGCCATCGCAGGCGAAGGAGCAATTGGGACGGATTCGCGTCGACACTTATCTCGGAATGGCACTCTCCAACCTGGTCGCATTCTTCATTATTCTGACAGCCGCGGCTACATTGCACGCGCATGGAATTACGGAAATCTCTACTTCCGCTCAGGCGGCGAAGGCGTTGGAGCCGCTCGCCGGACGTTTTGCGTTCCTGCTGTTTGTTCTGGGGATCGTTGGCACCGGGTTGCTGGCGGTTCCGGTACTGGCGGCATCGGCGTGCTACGGAATTGGCGAGGCCTGCCGATGGAAGACAAGTCTCGAACGCAAGCCTCGGGACGCGGTCCGATTCTACGCAGCTATTACGGCCGCGACGCTGATCGGTCTGTCTCTGAACTTCATGCATATTGATCCGGTAAGGGCGCTTTTTTGGGCCGCAATTCTTAACGGGGTCGTAGCCGCGCCCTTAATGACGGTCATCATGGTGATGGCAGCCAGCCGAAAAGTAATGGGCCAGTTTGTGATTCCTCTACGTCTGAAAGTAACGGGATGGCTCGCAACGGCGATCATGCTTTGCGCTTGCGTTGGTGTGTTTTTGACGTGGAAATGAACTCCAGCAGTGCATGACAAGCGGATCGATTACAATTCACGCAGGCGACGGAGATCGAGCCGTTTCGTCGCTCACTGCTGCTGACATTCGAGGCAGAATTCTTTCTCCGCCATAGCGGGCAGGCCGCAGCGGTCGCCGTGCCCATGTTGTTTACTAGTGCAAATGCATTCCGACACGGTGTCCTCCTTGGACGATCGCCTGTCATTCGTAACTTAAGCAGCCGAGTCCTTCCGATTCTCTGGCCTGGCGACCTCGTCGAAACTGGCAGCGAGTTGACGAAGCGCCGCCGCAACATCGTTTCCCTTCAGAGGCTTGCCATGGCCAGGCGCGACCACCGCAGGCTCCAACTGGGCAAGCCGTTCTACTGACATTCGCGCCAGGTCCCAGTTCCAAGTAAAGTACGCTGGCGGACCGTGGAGTTCGGGGGTTTGCGCGATTGCGGCACGGAAAAAAGATTCGGGTTTGGTGGTGCAGAATGCGTCGGCGGGCAGAAGTGTTCGGTCGGCTGGCCTGAAGAAAGATACGTGCCCAGGAGTGTGTCCGGGCGAAGAAATAATGTCCCAATCAGGAAGCAAGTCGAGAGAAGAAGTAAAATCTTCGCCCTTTGGCAGCGAGCGCAGCCGGTTTCCGAGATTAAATGGTCCTCTGGGGAGAATGGGCGAGAGAAGCGACATCATTCCGCCACCAGCGCCAGGGTTAGGGGCGGGATACTCATGCTTACCTTTCAGGTAGGGATGTTCAAGCAGGTCCGCGTAAATTTGAACGTCCCATTCGTTTGCCAGCGCTTCGGCCGATCCTACGTGATCAAAGTGTCCGTGGCTGAGAATAATGGCATTTGGTGGTCCGTTGAAATGCTTCTCAGCCCATCGTCGGATCAACCCGTGACTGAACGGTAGTCCGCAATCGATCAGAGTCCATGTTCCGTCCTGGTGGGCGACGCCGAAAACGTTTACGAATGTGATACGAAGCCCCTGTACACCGGGCGCTACAGCATCCAGCGGAACGACTTCATCTTCTGGAATATAGATATGGTCCACGTGTTACTCCTGAAACTAACAAAGCGGTTGCGAATATCAGGGCTTGAACTTGAAAAGTGCGTACGGCTTGGTACGAGTACTTTTGCCCTGGTTATAAGTCGGAGATTCATTGATGTGGGAAGCGGTGATGTAGATAGCTCCGTCCGGGCCTTCGCTGAATGTGTCGGGCCACTGAAGTCGCGGATCGGTAACCAAACGATCGATCTTTCCGCTGGGATCGCGACGACTCACAGCGTTGTGCGAGACATCGCTCAGATAAAGATTTCCTTTGCGATCAATCCAGAGACCATCTGTCGGAAATATATTCGCAATCTTTTCGACTGCCGCTTTTTCATCCGTTGAGGATGCATTCGCATTCCTCAGCACGTCGGTCTTGATGCGGTAGAGGCTCTCTGAAGTTACCGCTTTGTAATAAAGATACTCGCCGTCCGGTGACAGGGCTATACCATCAGAATTGAACTGGGGTGGTTTGCCAAAGGCCAGCAGCGGCTTCCCGTTCACAACCACCTGCACCCCGGGCTCGAACAGCACAGAGGGATGGCCGTCGAGCGCACGGCGCGCTTTTCCGGTATTCAGGTCGAGCACGATGATGCCGCCGACGCCGCTATCGGTTATGTACGCAATATTACGGTTGTTATCGAAGCGAACGTCATTTAAATACGTGCCGGTTCTAATGACATCCGAACCAAACGGGATGACCCGTTCCACTTGACTCGTTTGAAGGTTAATTTTTACGAGTTTGGGACCGCCCGGAACCACAGCGGCCAGCAGCGGCACGGCCGGATCAAGGACCCAAAGGGCATCCGTCGAATCGACCACAATGCTTTGTACGCACACAAACTGCTTCCCGGCATTCTCGGCTTTCAGATCCCATCGGTTCCAGGATTCGTCCGGAAAGGGTTTGGCCGAGCCATCGGGCATGACTTCAACAACCGCGTTCAAATATCGGTCGGACCATCGAGGAAAATTTACGAAAACACGACCTGCTTTGGACACGGTAACGCCGGTGATTTGAAAATCATCGTTGTGATAGACCTCGGTCAGCGATGCCCGCCGATCCTGCGCAGCTCCCCAAGCGGGAAGGACAAGAGTGATAATGATTAGCGTGGCCGATAGTTTGTTCAGCATGTCGATTGTGGTGTATTGACTCAGCACACTTACGATGCGTTTACGGGTGATTGAGTTACCGGTGGCAAGACTTTAATGAGTCTAAAGTAGAGACCGAGTCCGTGTGGGGCATTGGCTATAGGATTGGTACGCCATCGAACACAAAAATGATTGAGAAAGGGAAGACTCGGGATGAAACTGTCCTGATACTTCGCCAACTGCGGCATCTGAGTTGGCTTCAAAGTCGACGAATCTTCTAAACCCGAAAGCGCTACCTTATGCCTCCTGCCCCGAGCGCGACGATAGCTCTTGAAAATTTGGACGACCGACGCGCAGATTTCAGCGTTCGGATTTGGCGGTCATCAAGAGCTATCGGAAAGCACCAAAAACGGCGCTTATGGTTGACCCTTGCCTCCTCCAGCTCCATAGATGTTGCCGGTTGTGTAGCTGGCATCTTGCGATGCGAGTTGAACAAAGATAGATGCGAGTTCTGCAGGTTCTCCAGGACGGCCTAACGCGGAATCGCTTCCGAACTTGGTGTACTTTTCTGGCGATGCCCCGCCGCTAATCTGAAGCGGCGTCCAAATGGGACCAGGCGCCACACCGTTAACACGGATTCCTTTGGGGCCGAGTTGCTTGGCCAATGACTTCACGTAGTTCATCGTGGCCGCTTTGGTCTGTGCGTAGTCATAAAGATCAGGTGACGGGTCATAAGCCTGTTCTGAAGTAGTGGCAATGATAGTGGCGCCGGGTAGAAGATGCGGGAGAGCAGCGCGGATGATCCAAAATGGCGCGTATATATTGGTCTTCATCGTCCAATCGAACAGTTCTGTGGTGAGGTCAAGGATGCTTGGCACGGAGTGCTGACGCCCGGCATTTGAAACGATTATATCGAGACCACCCAATCCGGACACAGCCGAGGCCACAAGGTGCTTGCAAAAAGCCTCGTCTCGAAGATCACCTGGAATAGGAACAGCTTTTCGGCCCGCCTTGCGAATAAGATCAACCACTTCCCGCGCGTCTGGCTCTTCAGTCGGAAAGTAATTGATAGCCACATCCGCGCCTTCGCGGGCATATGCAATCGCGGCGGCGCGCCCCATCCCCGAGTCGCCGCCGGTGATGAGCGCTTTGCGGCCGAGCAGACGGCCCGAACCCTTATAACTCGTTTCTCCGTGATCAGGGCGCGGATCCATCTTGCCGGCGAGACCCGGCCAAGGTTGGGTCTGTTCCTTGAACGGTGGCTTGGGGTATTTGGCCGTAGGATCTTGAACCGGCTGGGCAGTGATGTTTCGCTCGGGCGCATCTTGCGAAAAGGCTGGGATAGTGGTGGCTGCTGCGGCAAGTCCAACCCCGATACCGCTGACTAATTGCCGGCGTGAGAACCGCTGCTCATCGTGAATACTCATACTTGCAAGTCTCCTGCGGATTAGATATCAAGGCGGAGTACCGAGTTGTGTTTTGCTTTTCTTCTTTATCTCGTTCCAGCTCAAACTGTAATTTATGATTTACCGGTATTGCTCTGGAATGTCGAATGATGAGTTTGGAGTCCCGGCGGCATGGGCGAATGCCAGTTTCAGCGCCAGGTCTTCGAACGTAGAGCGAATGTTAATCCTCTCTACAGCATGAACCCTACGGATGAAACGAGGTCACTTGGTTAAGATTGGTGTGCTCGTAAGGAGAACTTATGATACGTGCAGCATTTCTTTTCGTTTTATTGACTGTGACATTGGGTTCAGTGGCGTTCGGACAACAGGCCGCGAGCAATATCGCGTCCGCAGCGTCTACCGAACGGATTTCGAAGGAAGTCAGGCACGAACTGGTCATGCTGCCTTATTTCACCGTCTTCGATAACCTCGCGTACAAAGTCGATGGAACCAACGTGACTTTGATGGGGCAGGTCACACGGCCCACTTTGAAGTCCGATGCTGAAAATGCCGTTAAAAGAATCGAGGGTGTTGAACACGTTGACAATCAGATCGAAGTACTGCCTCCGTCGCCGATGGATGACGGTCTTCGCAGGCAGCTCTACCGCGCTATCTACGGGTTTCCTTCGTTGCAGAAATACGCTTTGGGTGTGCAGCAGCCCATCCGCATTATCGTCAAGAATGGCAAGGTCACCCTCGAAGGTATAGTCGATAACGAGAGCGACAAGAACGTCGCCAATATTCAGGCGAGCGGCGTGCCCGGAACTTTCTCGATCAGCAACAACCTGCAAATCGCGGGAAGGTAATTCTCGGCCATCAAGATGGAAGAATCGGCACCTGGGATCGAACCTTCTGAAGCCGATCCCAGGCACATGCGTAGGGACCCGAGAGATAGCAATAAAAGGGTTCAGGCCTGGCCAATCCATGAGACCTGGCAACTTCTAGAGCTCAGGACGGCTGGGAAGCGCTTTCATGACTTGGCTGCATTCAACATCCTGCCGATCGGTTTTCTGCTTTCGCACCCGTTTCGTGCGAATCTCCGCGGCGTCCCCGATCCGCAACTCAAACTGCAAGCCCTGTATCAATCGCTCAAACCAGCGTGCGTGTCCGATGGCTTCCATTCCCACACGCACCTTGTAAATCTCCTCCGCCTCAAGCCATCGATCTCGATCCATATAAGAACCATTTGATAGCAGCGATCGGTGATCGGGCTCGTGAGGTGAGCCAAAGAGAGAAATGTGAGACGTGCACGTGATTGAAATCGTGGTGGCCAGGGACGGAGTTGAACCGCCGACGCCAGCCTTTTCAGGGCTGCGCTCTACCACCTGAGCTACCTGGCCACTTTTGGGCTCACAGCTTGTCTGCCGACGCGTCTTCCGGCACGCGAGGTCCGGGACGGAATTGCCAGTAAATTCAGGCAGTCAGAATCTGGAAGCGTTTGGAACAGCCACGATTATAGCAACGGAGTTGGGTTCGCTCAAATGTTCCCTGCCGTGTTCGTGGGTAAGCAGGCAAAGCCTTTTGACCATGAAGGGCGGCAAGGTACACGAAGGTAAACCTTGGATGAGGAATTTCGGGACACCTCGATGCCCTTCTTGCTTGAGTCTTCCGATTTCGGTTCGGTCGTGCCATGCTGCTACCGGGATTAACACACCGTCATGGCGCCGTTGAGAATCGTAAACGCACAGCGGTTCGATGCGATCCAGTAGGCTATTTCGCGATGGTCCGCAACGTCGAACACTGCCAAGTCGGCATCTTTTCCGGGTTCGATGGAACCTTTCCGCTGCTGCACCCGCAGGGCCCACGCGCCATTGATGGTGGCTGCAGCGATGGCTTCGGAGGGCGACATCTTCAAATGAGTGCAGGCCAGCGACAGCACGAACGGCATGCTGAGCGTAGGAGATGAACCCGGATTGTAGTCCGTGGCCAGCCCGACGGCTACGCCGGCGTCAATCAGTTTGCGGGCGGGCGGAAATTTCTCCAGACCGAGAAAATAATTCGCACCCGGAACCAGTGTCGCGACGGTATTAGTTTTTGCCAGCTCCCGGACATCTGCATCGTCTACGTAGTCCATATGATCGAAGGATGCGACTTCGAACCGCAGCAGGGGCCTCAGTGCAGTTGCGCTTAACTGGCAGACATGGGCCCGTATTCCCAGGCCGTGCTTCTTCGCGGCCTCAAAAATCTTCTCTGTGTCTTGGGCGGTGAAGGCTCCGCGGTCGGTGAATACATCCACGAACTGCGCCAGTTTCCGGCGGGCGGCCAGCGGAATCATTTGTTCGCAGACAACGTCGACATATTCTTGCGCACGTCCTTGAAATTCTTTGGGAACAACATGCGAACCCAGCAAAGTTGCGACCACCGTGCCCGGCCACTTAGTGGCGGCGCCGCGAACGGCTTCCAGTGACTTGATTTCGGAATCGACCGTGAGCCCGTATCCGGACTTGGCTTCAACCGTCGTGGTGCCTTGCTCCGCCATCTCATGCAGCGCATCGAGGACCTTTTCAACCAGCAACCGCTTGCCAGCTTTCCGCACGCCTTCGACGCTCGAGCGAATTCCGCCGCCCGCTTCCGCAATCTGTTCGTAGGTTGCGCCGGTGATGCGCTTTTCAAAATCCACCAGCCGCGGCGCGACGAATACGGGATGGGTGTGCGAATCCACAAATCCGGGCAAGACGACTTGTCCCGCGCAATCGATCTCGACGATTTTGTTGCGATTTTTTTTGATCCAGGGATCGCGCAGCGCATCTTTGGTGGTGCAGGCAGTGACGATTTTTCCGCCGGAGCACAAGACTGCTCCATCTTTTATGATGCCGAGCTCTTGCAGCTCAGGACCGCGGCGCGGTCCGGAGTCTCGGGAAGAACCGCGCAAGGTCAGTAACTGGCTTATGTTCACCAGCAACAGCGGACGATCGGCCGATATTTTGCTCTTCTTAGATTGAGGCACGCAACAGGTAGTTTAGCAGTGTGTGCAGGCAGACGGCTGGTGTGAGAAGGATTGTGTGGGGACGGGTCGAAGACCCGTCCCCACACAATACCTTCCCCGCGCGGGGATTTGCTGAAAGCTCAGAGCTGAGCGCTTACTTCGCCATCGGCACCTTTACGTCATTCTTCGACGCGAAGTTTGAGGCTTCGTTGTAACCCGCGTCCACGTGTCGGATCACGCCCATGCCGGGGTCCGTGGTCAACACGCGTTCGATGCGCCGGGCCATCATCGCTGTGCCATCGGCAACCGTGACCTGTCCAGAGTGGAGAGAATAGCCGATGCCCACACCGCCGCCGTTGTGGATCGAAACCCACGATGCGCCCGCTGCGGTATTGATCAAAGCATTGAGCAGGGGCCAGTCTGCCACTGCGTCGCTGCCATCTTTCATGCTTTCGGTTTCGCGGTACGGAGAAGCCACCGATCCGCAATCAAGATGATCGCGACCGATTACGATTGGCGCCTTGAGCTTGCCACTCTTGACCAGGTCGTTCATCGCCAGTCCAAACTGCGCCCGCTCGCCGTAGCCCAGCCAGCAGATGCGCGCCGGCAGTCCCTGAAACTTGATGCGTTTGCGCGCCAGGTCAATCCACCGGCGCAGAATGCGGTTGTCAGGAAACAGTTCCAGCACCAGGTCGTCGGTGACCGCGATGTCCGCAGGATCGCCCGAAAGCGCCACCCAGCGGAACGGCCCGCGGCCTTCACAGAACAGCGGACGGATATAGGCGGGAACGAAGCCGGGAAAGTCGTATGCATTTTTCACGCCGCGCTGGAAAGCGAAGGTGCGGATGTTGTTTCCGTAATCAAAAGTGACCGCACCCATTTTCTGCAGCCGCAGCATGCCTTCAACATGGAGGGCCATCGAATCCAATGACCGCTCCTGATAGCCCTTCGGATCGCTCTGTCGCAACGCCAGTGCCTCGGAGAGAGTCATCCCGTTCGGGACATAACCATTCAGCGGATCGTGCGCGGAAGTCTGGTCGGTCAGGATGTCGGGCAGCACGCCGCGTTCTGCGAGCTCCGGAATAACATCTGCGCAATTCCCTACCAGCCCGACGGAAACATTTTCTTTTTTTCGGATTGCGTTCTTCAGGATGCGCAGCGCTTCGTCGAGCGTCGTGACCATGAAGTCGCAGTAACCGGTCTTCAGTCTCTTCTTGATGCGTTCGGCGTCGACGTCAATGCCAAGAAAAGCCGCGCCCGTCATGGTGGCGGCCAGCGGTTGCGCGCCACCCATGCCGCCCATGCCGCCGCTGACGATCAGCTTGCCTGCCAGATCGCCGCCGAAATGCTTTTCGCCGGCCGCGGAAAAAGTCTCGAAAGTTCCCTGCACGATTCCCTGCGAACCAATGTAGATCCACGAGCCCGCGGTCATCTGTCCGTACATCATCAGGCCGGCGCGTTCCAGTTCGTTGAACTTCTCCCAATTGGACCAATGCCCCACCAGGTTGGAATTTGCGATCAGCACTCGCGGCGCATGGTCGTGAGTTTTGAACACGCCCACCGGTTTGCCGGACTGCACCAGCAACGTCTCGTCATCGGCAAGACTCTTCAGCGACGCCACAATCGCGTGATAGGCCTCCCAACTGCGCGCCGCCCGTCCCGTGCCGCCGTAGACCACCAGGTCTCTGGGCCGCTCCGCGACTTCCTCGTCGAGGTTGTTCATCAACATGCGCATGGCGGCTTCCTGCTGCCAACCTTTGCAGGTGATCTGGTTGCCGCCGAGGCGCTCGGACTGGAGAGTAGGTTGCGGAAGTGATTTCGGTTTCGACCGGCATGGCTAGATGTTAGTGCCTGGGCAGGAAGTGTTCAAATTTTAGACTTCGAGTCAGGCGAGGACGAGTGCTGGAGTTCGAGTCAAGATCACAAACCTTCACTCTCCCCAGGGGCGTCATGCAGAGCTTGCGAAGCATCTTGCGTGGAGCAAGTCCGAATTGTCAGGCGACAAGTGGAGCACTACACGCTAGATCCTTCGGGACTAAAGTCCCTCAGGATGACGCCAGGATTGAGGTCTGGGGGCTGAGGTCTGAAATCACCAACTGCTGTAAGCTGTGCCGTCGCTCGACATGCCTTCGGCTCCGCTGTGCACGTCGCTGATGCCGGGTTCCTGCTGATCCACCGACATCACGGAGTCTTCCTGTTCCACTGTCCAGCTGCCGTTGGTGCCTGTGATCGGGTCGATGGGAAGTTGCTTGATGTAGCCGGCTTGCACCAGATCATCGAGTCCCTGCGGCGCTTTCTGCTTGTCCAGCGTGTATTGAGAAATCAGGGATCGCAACTGGAACAGGTCCTGCCTGAGGACGGACTCTTTGGCCCGCAAAATGGATTGGTTATAGGCCGGGATCGACATCGACACCAGGATCAGGATCATGCTGATGACGATCATCAGCTCGATCAGGGTGAAGCCGCGCTCCCGTTTTTTGCTTCGGTTTGCCATTACCAGGTCTTGTAGTCCGTGCCGTCGAGCCCGCTGCCTTGCGCTTTGGTGAAGACGTCAAAAACGTTCTGTCCGCCCCATGAATCCGAGTCGGGATCGTCCTGCATCGAACGCATTCCCCATTCCGTGCTATTGGTCAACGGATCTTCGGGAATGCGGCGTAGGAAGCGAACTTTTTTTCCGCCCACATCCACACCTTTTACCAGCGTGTCGAGGTCCGGGGGATATCCTTCGGTGCCTACCTTGATCTGGAATGCGCTGCGATCGGCGGCGTCTTTGTAGCGATCGATGGCGTCGCGCAACTCCCACAAAGCGCTTCGCAACTCACGTTCTTTTTCCCGCTTGATTGCAACCCGCGCCAATGGGACTGCCAGCCCGGTCAAGATGACCAGAATGGCCGTGGCCACGATCAATTCAATGAGCGTGAACCCGAGTGGGCCGGATGCGGAAGTTCGTTTCAAAGCGGCGGACTTCATGGAACCATTATCGTCGAAAACAGGTCGAACCTTTATGCTTTCAGGACAGTCTCTTGAGTCTTTCCTGACCTTGGCGGCAAAGGCTCTCGACCGCCAAATGCCAGCAAATCCGCGAAGAAGCGGACAGATCCGCTACTGCACCGTGACTGTGGCCACTGCTCCGGCCACCGGCAGGGCTTGCATCGCAGGATCACGCGCTCCGCCCCTCGATATCGCCAGCGTGGACTGTCCACTACCCTTGGCCATGAAGGTCAGCGTCACCACGGTGCCCTGTCCGGAAATTCCTGTCGCTCCCGGCGGACGCGACGCCGTAATCTGGAGCGCGCCTGTGGTGTCGTCGTCGCGATGCACGAGTGCTACCGGCTGACCGTCTTGCGAGAGCAGGCCTCCGTTCGACACATTCACCAGTTGCAAAACCTTGGGATCGTAGCTGACCTGCAGAGGCACGGAATACACGTTCTGCGCCCCCCGCAGCATGATGTTGACGGCAAAGGTCGAACCTGGCGCCTGAGTCAGGCTGGCCGGATCAAACGCAAAGCTGGCTCCGCCGGCGGGTTGTGGCGGTGCCGCAGCCTGAGGCTGCGCTGCTGCCGGGGCTGTCTCGTTCGCCGGCGCCGGCGCCGGCGCTGGTGTCGCGCTGGAGCGCCGCAGTTCAATCGAAGCCGCAGTCCCGACTTCCAAGGCCTTTTCGTTCAGATCAGTTACGTCGCGGGCTCGAATCACGTGCGGTATCAGGGCAAATACAATCTCGTTTTCCTTGTGCTCCACGTTGCTCTGCGCGAACAGATATTTCAGGATCGGAATCTGCGCCAGACCCGGGATGCCGCTCAGGGAGCGGATATCCTGATCTTCCAGAATTCCGCCCATGATGTTTACCTCGCCTTCTTTCAGGCGGATTTCATGCTCAATCTTGCGTTGTCCGATGACGGGCTGGCTGATGCCGCCAATGTTCGATTGCCCCGTCACGGACGAAATATCCATCGCGACTTTCAGGGTGACTTCCCGGTTGGCATGCACCTTGGGCGTGATGTCAATATTCACGCCGACATCGAGATACTGGAACTGGGTATTGACCAGCGGATTGATGCCCACGCCGCCGATACCGGGCTGGAATGAACCGGTTGCCACCGGGACACGGTCGCCAATCTTGAGCGAGGCCTTCTGGCCATCGACGGCGCGAATCTGAGGGTTCTGAATCAGCTTGGTGGTGCTGTCACTGAACAGTGCGGTTGCCGTAAGCGGCGGAATTGTGACCGTAAAGTCAGTCGCGTTCAGATTCCCCAGCCGGTTCAGGTTGACCTGGTTGGCCGTTCCCGACGTGCTGCTCACGCTGTTGTTGGTGCCATTGTTGGTGATGGTGTTGTTGGTCTGGAAATTGTTTTGCAGAGCGACAGTGACGCTGGTCGGCGGGCTGATGCCAAGATTGCGCGTCTTGTCACGGCTGACCTGCATGATCGCCACTTCGACGATCACTTCAGGACGCGCCTTGTCCAGGTCACCCACTAACTTTTCCGCCAGCGCAATCTGATCGGGCGTGCCGCGCACTACCAGCGCACCCTGCGAAGGCAGCGGCTGAATGCGGGAAATTTCCAGAATCTGGCGCAGGGCGTTGACCACATCCTGCAGTTCGGTCGGCTGCGACAGGTTCGCCAGGTAGAACGTCTTGATGACGCTCTGCTCAACTTCTTTCCGCTTGGCGGGATTGTCGGATGCGACAAAAATCGTGTTGGGCGTCACCGGCCGCCAGAATGTCTTCGATTCCAGCGCGATGATCTGAAGCGCGTCCTGCAAAGTAACAGCGTTCAGTTCGATCTTGATCCGGCGCGAGGTGTAATCGGGATCAAACAATACGTTCACGCCCGCCAGCTTGCCCACGGTTTCATAAATGATCTTGGTGTCTTCAGGACCAATGCGAAGAGTAATGGGGATGTTTGCGATTGGAGCCAGATCGACCGGGCCCTGCGCCTCCTGCACGCGCTTCTGGAGGCCAGTGGGCGAACGGTCCGCCGAACTGGGTGAGGAAGGGTTGCCCGCATCATTGATCAGCTTCTGGGTCCGGCGAAGCTCCTGTTGGGCGATGAAGCTCGACGAATCGATCTCGGCCGCTTTCTGGAACTCGGTCAGAGCCTCCTGCAGTTTTCCGGCTTCGCGCAGCAGCTGTCCACGATGCACATGCGAGGCGGCAGCCAGGAAACGGGTCCGCTCATAGGGGGCACGATACGCTAGGTCGCGAGGCTTGAGTTCATAAGCCTGTTTGTAAAAATCGAAGGCAGCTTCGTAGTTCTGGCGAGCTTCCGCGTCTTTGCCCTTGTTGTACAGAGACTTGGCGCTGTCAGCTGCGCCGATAGGCAAAGTCATCGCCACGACGAGCAACATGATTGTTGCCGGGCGAATCAGGCGTGTCTTCAATGGATCCCTCGCAGGCAGTCTTCCCCCGGGAGCGGCCAATTACCCCGGGCCAGGCCGCTGAAAATGCGCTGATTTTGAGAAGTAAGCTGGCTGATTATAGCATCGCCTCTCAGGCGTGGAAGTGACTGCTCTGGTAGCAGTTACTCATTAGTCTTAGTCCCTGTGAAGTTACCTGCCAGAGCATTTACACGCAGGTTTGATCCAGAACAGGCCACCAGCGCCCTGCTCCGTCGCATCAGGAATTTTCCGTTCCTGAGTCATCGGATGCCAACAGCCCCCGAATTCGATGCCTTTGCTACGTACCTTCGTGTGCAGGATTGAATGAACGGGTCATAGTGAGCTTGCGAAGGATCTGGCGCGGCGCGTGCACGCATTGACCTGCCGAGGCCACGCGGTTCCTTCAAACTGAGCTATTACCCAAAATCCCCTTCACTCGACGCCCTTCCTCCCCCTATGAGATAACTAAATCATCACCATGGCCCGCCAGCTCGCCCATCAAACCAAGCCGAAAGCCGAGAAGAATCCACGCCGCGACCCCACCGCCGCCGGCCAGCGCGATGCCGCGGTCAACCGGGCGGCCTCCCATAACTATTTTTTGCTCGAAAAATTCGAGACAGGGTTAGCCCTCACCGGCACTGAGGTCAAGTCAGTTCGCGCCGGCCAAGCGAACCTTAAAGACTCGTACGGACTGCTGAAAGACGGCGAGCTCTGGCTGCTCAACTGTCACATCGGACCGTACGACCACGGCAACATCTTCAACCATGCACCTCTACGCACGCGAAAACTGCTGGTCCACAAAGAGGAAATTCGCAAGCTCGTCGGTAAGACCCAGCAGAAAGGCCTGACCCTCATTCCCACCCGGCTGTATTTCAAGAATGGCCGAGTCAAGCTCGAACTCGCCCTGGCGAAAGGCAAGCAGCTATGGGACAAGCGAGAAACCGAACGCCGCCGCACCGCCGACAAAGAAGCCAGAGAAGCAGTCAACCGCTCGAGTAAAGGCCGCTAGGCGATTCCGAGGGTCCCCATTTCTCGAGCTTATTGCGAGAAGTGGGACGCGTCCAGAGTAGGAAAAGCCGGTAGTCTTTCAGTTTGAAAAAATCGGCCTCATCCGAACGCCTCGCGTTCGATCCTTCGCAAGCTCAGGATGACCTCATTCATTAAGAATGCTTGAAACGAAGGTCCCACCCTCCGACATCCTCAGAAACGGTGTCCGCATCCATTTTTGCGCAAAAAGCGCGCAAGAATGGGGCACCCTGAGTTTCACATTCAGATTCACATTCATTATGGGAACTTGTAGCCCGGCTTGAGTTCGCAACGATAGACTTTCGTCTGGTCCCGGTTCACGCGCGCGTTGCAATCGGCCCAGCTTAGATAAAGGTTCGGTCCGAAGGGGAACGTGATGGTGTCGCCGTTGATCTCGGCCTGAATGCTGATGCCTTCCGCCGCCCCCGGTACGGTAAAGTTCAGCGCCTGGCCGAAAATCACGGGATGGGATGTCCGCACCATGTCCGCCACCATCGCCCGGAAAACTTCGGCCTCTACCAGGAACGTGGCCGTATCCGACCAGTTGCGCGCCGACACTTTCAACTCACGGCCGCCCTGTAGAAAATCCTCGGCTTCGATCTTGGTAAACGGACACGGACCCGCGATGCAGGAAGTCCGCGCATTGCGAAATTCGTTTCCCTCTCCGGCATCGAGCGACGCCGAACCCATTGCTGCCTTCCACTTTCCATCGGGTGAACAAGGAGGCTGCTTCCGGCACGCTACGTTGCCGGTATTAATGACTTTGAAGGTCTGAACCGCGCTGCCTACGTTGGCCCTGTTGGTGGTCTGGATGGAATAGCGGGCCAATACATTCGACACCACGATCGCCGGATGGTTCGACGTCGTAGTGTCGTGGGGAAGAGGGATCATGTGAGCGAGGTACAGCTTGTCTCCGACGAAATCGCGCATCTCCAGCGGTTGGTAATCGGCATGGCGGAATTTCAGGGTTACCTGGCGGCCAATCCAAAGCCGCGTACGCAGGTTGACGGTAAAAGCGCCGGAGGCATCCGATTTGCCTTCTCCGATGGGCGAACCATTGAAGAGCACCGCGACTTGAACATCTTCGAGGGGAAGTTCTTTCGTGGGATCGGCATCCTGGCGGATCACCGCGCCGCGCAACGTCAGAGGCCGGGTGTGGGGACGCGTGAGCAGTATCGCGGCGATAATCAGTCCCGCGACGACGAAGGTCGCCGTCCACGAGATCAGTCTTCGTCTTCCTGCCATCGCGCCACCTTCCATTGATATTCTACGACGCCCGCTCCCAGACCAGATTTTTAGTCTCGCATCTTCTTTCGTCAAGGTCTTTAGGCTCAGAAGGTGTAACCATCCCTGTTACCATCGATTGCTCTCGACCATCGTTCCTCAGGGCAGGATCGTTTAGATTTGTCAGGTGGATGAGAGGAAGTTCGGCCCCCCGATGCGCTCCCGCCGGCAGTTCATGGCACAGCTTGCTGCCCTGGGAATTTGCCTGCCCGGGGTTGAACTCGGCTTCGCTGAACCGGGATTCGCATCCTTCCTGCCGCCTTCGCCCGACCAGCATGCCCGGCCGGCTCCGCCTCCCGTCAAAACATACCTGTCACCGGATGACGACGAGTTCCTCGACGAAATCGAGCGCACCACGATTTGTTATTTCTGGGAGCAGGCCAACCCGAGCACCGGCCTGGTGAAGGACCGCTGTAACGCCCGCAAGGCGTCCACCGACAACGCGGTAGTTGCGAGCATCGCGGCCACCGGGTTCGGTCTCTCAGCTATTTGCATCGGAGAGAAGCGCGGATTTATTTCGCTGAACGACGCGCGCACCCGGGTGCAGAACGCATTGCGCTTTCTCTGGAAGACCCTGCCTCACCATCGCGGATTTTTCTATCACTTCGCCAACGTCAACACCGGCGAGCGCTTGTGGGACTCGGAGATCTCTTCGGTCGACACAGCAATTCTTCTGTGCGGAATTCTGTGCTGCCGGCAGCATTTCGAGAATTCCGAAATTCGCGATCTGGCCCGCGAGATTTTTGAACGCGTAGACTGGACGTGGCTCTCGGAAGACACCACGCTGCTGCCTCACGGATGGCTGCCTGAAGCCGGCTTTCTGCCCTATCGCTGGGATTACTACAGCGAACTGATGATGATGTATCTGCTGGGTATGGGCTCTGGCTCCCATCCGCTTAAGCCGGCCGCGTGGGATGCCTGGAAGCGAAACGTATTTGAATATGACGGGCTGCGCTACATTGGGTCGTTCGCTCCCCTGTTCGTACACCAGTACTCGCAGGCATGGTTCGACTTTCGCGGCAAACGCGACCGTTACGCCGACTACTTTCAGAACTCAACCATCGCGACTGACGTCCATCGCCGCTTCTGCATTGAATTGGGAAAACAATTTCCCGACTACAGCGATGACCTGTGGGGCATCACCGCATCCGATTCCGATAAGGGATACGTCGTCTGGGGCGGCCCGCCATCCATGGGGCCGATCGATGGTTCCGTGGTTCCCAGCGCCGCCGGAGGTTCGCTTCCGTTTCTTCCCCAGCCGGTGATGCGCGTCCTGCGCAATATTCGCAGCCGTTATCCGGACGCCTGGTGCACCTATGGATTCGTCAACGCGTTCAATCCCCTGAAAAACTGGTACGACAACGATGTCGTAGCCATCGATACCGGTATCACGCTCCTGATGGCGGAGAACGCTCGCACCGGTTTTATCTGGGATACGTTCATGAAGAATCCGGAGGCAATTCGCGGCATGCAGCGCGCCGGATTCAAGACTTACCAGCCGGTAGGAAATCAAAAACCCGGACTGCCGTCCGCCGCCGGCAGTCCAGATCAGCCCGTTGCAGACTCGACGAAAGGCTAGAGATTTGGGACGGGAGCGCCTTTTTCGGGTTCCGTATTTTTCTCCTGACCATGCGCTGAAGTATTTTCGGGCGTGGTCGACGGATTGGCGGGAGCCGTCACCGCCGGCATCTGGGTTATCGGAGTGTGGTTCATCGGAGTTTCGGTGGTCGCAGTTTGAGTCTGGGCTTCCGGCATCTGCGTCTCCGGCATCACCGCAGTTCGCAACTTGACCGTAGTCAGAATCTTTTCCAGCTTGCCAAACACTTCTTTGCGATCGACTGGCGTGATCTCTGGCACGCTTCCATCACCGCTGGTTCGCACGCCCAGGGCAAATTCATAGCAGGCTCCGTTTCCGAAGACGTGATAATACTTTGCGTCAGTTTGCTTCATCATGGCGCGATCGGAAGTTTCCACTTCGTGGAACTCGGTGGCGCCAAGCTTCACCTGATCCGTCTTTGCGGGGTTCTCCGTACCGGTGCCCGGCTCAGGAACCGCGAACTGCGCGCAGGTTTCGGAAGTCATCCCGGGATTCACGCTGACGTTCACCCTTCCAGACTTGAAGTCGGTTCCGGGATAGGAATTGACGGGCACCTCGATGGCTGCGAGCTTGATTCCACCGGGTTGGACGAAATTCATCTCGGTTGCATCGGCGGTATCGGTTTTTGGCTGCGCCTTCAGCAGGTAGGTTCGCGGAAAGCTGAATGAGAGTCCGTACTCACGGTTGACGTAGGAAAGAGTCGCAGCCCGTCGCGTCTTTGGCTTCGCCGCAACCGGCGCGGTGGGCGTGACCGGGACCGAGGTCGTAACCGCAGGTGTCGAGACTGGAGCCTCAGGTTTAAGGGATTGGTCCACCGCCACCGGCTTGCTGCTTCGAGAGCAGCTTGCAATCACGATCACGGCGGCAAACATGGCAAGCGCTCCGAACGCGCCCGCAGTCTGGTTCTTGATCGATTCATCTTCATTATTATTCTTCGCAGCCGGTTTCTGCTGCGTATTATTTGGCTGCCTTCCGGACAAGTTAAGTTGTGTCATATTTCCTCCTGGGTCACTGCCCACGATTGAGATCGCACGAGTGCAGCCACGAGGGAAGACGCTGATTAGACGCGGGTTACGAGAAGGTGAACGTTCACAGGTTGTGGGTGGTGAAACACACTGTGGCTGGGTAAGCACAATCATCGCATTGTCATCTTGAGCGGAGGGAAGGAACTCGCTTGCGAGTCTCTTCCGCAGTCGAAAGATCTGCTGTGGCTGGCAGCATTTCGAACGCGCTCGTAGCGCTTACAGCAGAACGCAAGGTCCCTCGACTTCGCTCGGGATGACAGAGTTGGGGGAGAGCGGAGGGCGTAGTATCAGTCGTCGCGTCAACACAGGTGAGACAAATCAAAACCATCAACCTCAAAGCCGGAATGCCAACCGTCCCTGAAGCCTTGCAACTTCTGGAACGCGAACTCGCTCACGCCCGTCAGACCGGATGCGGCGTTGTGAAGCTGATCCACGGCTACGGATCGACTGGAGCGGGCGGCGACATTCGCATCGCCGCACAAAAGCGTTTGCACGAGATGGCGAGCCGAGGCGAGATTCGCCTTTGCATCTTCGGCGAGAACTGGGCCAAGTCGGATGAGCACTCGTGGGCCCTCATCAACGCCCGCCCTGAACTGAAACAGGACCACGATCTGGGACGACGCAATTTGGGGATCACAATTGTGGTCCTCTGAGGTTGTACGTTTTCTGAGTCTTACCTCCCTCTCTGATGCGGCGTCATCCTGAGCTTGCGAAGGATCTGGCGCGGAGCGGCACGGTCGAGCAGGCGTTCGTGCCAACGCACGCAAGATCGTTCGGGACTGACGTCCCTCAGGATGACGTCAAGTTCCAAAAGGTCTTTATCGCCTCTTGCCTAATTCCCTTCCCGCCGACGATACTGGAGCTACACAATCATGAAAACGAATCTTTCGCTCTCCAATCCCGCCGAAATAGAAACTGAATGCCTGGTCGCCATTGTCCTCGACAAAACAGAAAAGAATAGTGGCGACAACAACAAGCCGCAGGTTTCGATTGAAACCGCCGATGCCTCGGTCAAAGACGCCGCAGCCGACGTGATTTCCGGTGGAGAAGTCACGGGCAAGCCTTTTGAGACAACGCTCATCCATCGCCCGGCAAAGTTGAAAGCCAAGCGGCTTTTGCTTCTCGGTGGTGGCAAAGCCAAGAACTTTTCTGCATTCGACTTGCGCCGCCTGGCCGGCGCTGCCGTGCGCACGCTTAAATCCAAAGGCATGCGCAGCTTTGCCTTTCTCACGCCCGAAGCAGGATTGAAGACGGAAGACGCGATCAAGGCCATCGTGGAAGGAGCCTTCGTCGGCAATTTCGATCCTGACTATTACAAGAGCGATCGCAAGGACCAGAAGATTGACACGCTTACCGTGGTCGCCCGCGGCGATCAGGCGAAACTGAAAGCCGCTGTGGACGAAGCCAGCATAGTCGGCGAGTCGCAGAATTTCACTCGTGACCTGTGCAACGAACCGTCTAATCTCATGACGCCCACCATCCTTGCCGACCGCGCGAAAAAGATGGCGTCGGAAGTTGGATTGAAGTGCGACGTCTATGGCGCGGACAAGATCAAGGAACTCAAGATGGGCGCCTTCTGGAGCGTGGCCCAGGGTTCGGACGAACCACCCGCGCTCATCGTGTTGCGCTACGAACCCGCGGGCGCTCCTGAAAAGCCGGTGCTCGGACTGGTCGGCAAAGGCATCACCTTCGACACTGGAGGCATTTCCATCAAGCCCGCCGACGGGATGGAAAAAATGAAATACGACATGGCGGGCGGCGCGACCATGATCGGGGCCATGCGAGCCATCGCGCTGCTCAAGCCCAAGATGAAAATAATCGCCATCATTTTGGCTACCGAAAACATGCCTTCCGGCAAGGCACAAAAACCTGGCGATGTGCAGATCGCGATGTCGGGCAAATCGATTGAGATCATCAATACTGACGCCGAAGGCCGCCTGGTTCTAGCCGACGGTCTTTTCTACGCGCGCCAGCTCGGTTGCACACACCTGATTGACGCCGCCACGCTCACCGGTGCAGTGGTTGTTGCCCTGGGTTCGATCAATTCGGGAATCTTCGCCAACGACGACGCCATGTACAACCGCTTCAGCAAGGCTCTCGATGCCGCCGGCGAAAAAATGTGGCGATTGCCGCTCGACGACGAATACAAGGAGATCATCCGCTCCAACATCGCCGACATCATTAACTCCGGCGGGCGCTGGGGCGGCGCAATCACCGCGGCCATGTTTTTAAAAGAGTTTGCCGAGGATACGCCCTGGCTGCATCTCGATATTGCCGGCACTGCCTGGACCGAAGAACAAAAGCCATGGATGGCCAAAGGCCCCTCTGGAATTGCGCTCCGCAGCCTGGTGGAGTTTGCCCGCGATTTTGCCGATACCAAGGGGTAGGAGGCATCCCGTCCACCCCTCTCCGCATCTGAAGCGGCTCGATGGACGTTTGCGTCCGTGCAGCTGATTTCAATCGGGAGGTCTTTGAATGAAGGCTTTATTTGTGGTGGGGCTAGCTGTTGTCATCCTGGGAATCCTGTCGTTTTTCGTGGCGATTCCTCATTCTGAAAATCACGGTATCAAAGCGGGCGACGTCAACATTGGCGTTCAGACCCATGAGAGCGAAAAAGTCGCACCCGCCATCAGCGCCGTGATGCTCGTGGTCGGAGCTGGACTCATGATCGCTGGACGCAAAAGCTAGGTCGTACCTGTGACGTTTTGCCGCCTCACCCGTCTGTGATTTGTGCAGAGAGGCGGCAGACTCTTGATACCCTGGTCGACACTATTCGGCGTTTCTTTATTGGCTTCGACCCTGCTGTTCGCCCGACCCTCAAGCAACGCTCCTCCTCTTCATCCCTGCCAGAGTGATCCCGCTTACCATAAACTCGATTTTTGGGTCGGCACCTGGAACGTCTACGACAACCATGACGGCACGCTGAATGGAACCGATGTCGTCGAAAAGATCGTGGACGGATGTGCCATCATCGAGAATTGGCGTGAAGCCGACGGCAGTGGCGAAGGCAAAAGCCTTTTCTACTATCAACCCTCCACGAAACAGTGGAAGCAGGTTTGGGTAACCGACGTGGGGCCGATCAAAGAGAAACGATTGATCGAAGAGATGAAAGACGGCAGCATCCGCTTCCAGGGCAAAATTCTCCACCCCGACGGAAAGTCGCATCTGGATCGCACCACTCTTACTCCGCTGGCGGGAGGCCGGGTGCACCAGACGATTGAAGTGTCGCGCGATTCCGGAACGTCGTGGAAGATGGTATTCGACGCTGAGTATCGGAAGGGTAACCGAGTTCGAAGGGACGAAACAAACAAGCCCCCGAACTGATTCGGGGGCTGTATCGGCCACGTTTTTCTAGCGGTCCCAATCCCGGTTCGTGTGCCATTGGTGATCGTGGCCATTCCACCATCCGTGGTAGGTATTCCAGCAATGTTCCCGCTCGGAGTTCAAATCACGCCGGCGCCGGTCCGCCTCGTGGCTGCGTTCTCCGTGTTTGCGAATCGCTTCGTCCAGTTTTACTTCTCTCTTCTCGATTTCCCGCTGACACTTGGCATGATCTTCAGCATAGACCTGGGGCACGGTAACCAATGTGGCCGTGCCTAACGCTGTAGTCATCACCGCTGAAAGTAAAAATCCTTGCAGGCGTTGTAATCTCAAAATAGCTCTCCTTTGTCCTCAGTCGGACTTCCTTATTTTGATTGACGATTTTGTTTCGGAGTTGCCCGTTTTGACGTGTGCGGTGGCTGTCCCATCCCATTCCGGTCGGTCAGGCAAATGGGGAACTATTAAGCGAACCTTAACAACAATTCCTCGCCATCAACCAAGTGAGGACAACCGCTCTCGCTTGTCCAGTCAAGCATCGCTCGACCCGGCACTTTTACCGACTGCAAGAACGCGGAGCGCTGCTCGGCTGGACGACCGAGGCCGACCTCAGCGGACCGGCAGAGGCTTTGCCGCGGCGGGCACATCGTGGGAATAGTCTTTGCCCAGCAGAGCTGCGACCGTAGCGGCGATCTGCGCTTGCACGACCGGATCGACTTTCTCGAGTTCGCCTCGCGCCGGAGTGTCGGGACCCATGATCGCGATCCATATATTTTCCGATCCTTTTTCGTCCACTCCGTGTTCTTTCCATTCCGTCAGCCCGCTGCCGCGTCCGTGATCGGTGGTCAGGATGAATGTTGTCTGATCGCGGTACTGCGGCATCCTCTGCATGGTTTCCCAGAGCTGCTGCACGAAATGGTCAAAGCCATGAGCGCTCTCGAGGACCAGATCGTAGCGTCCCTGATGGGCCCAGTTGTCGGTTTCTCCGTAGCCGACAAACAGCACGCGCGGATGGCTGGTCTTCACGTAGTCCAATAGCGGGATCTGTATAAAAGAGTTGTAAGCGTCTTCATTGTCGAGGGGCGTGGTGGTGCGGTAAAGTTCGTCCATCAACTCGTCGCGCGGGCTAAATTTTGCCTTGCCCTTGCCGGGCTGGTTCCATCCGGTTTGCATCACCAGGCCGCTGCGCTTTTCGTTGAAAATATCCTGAAAGACATTCCAGGTTCCGTAGACCGCAACCTTGCCGCGAAATTCCGGCATGCGGTTCAGCCATTCGAACACGGTAACGTTGGGATTAGCGCCAAATTCATTGCGATCGATTCTCGGATCGGGGTGCCCGGTCAGCATTTCGTTGTATCCGGGATAAGAAAAGGCCATGCCGTTGGTGACATGGGCCACGCTGCCCTTGGTCTGATTGCCGAAAATCTGGCCTTTCTTCGCCACGACGCTCCAGAGGAAAGGAAAGAAGAGCTCGCGCCGCTCGGAAACATCATCGCGCCAGAATTCCTGTTTCAGTTCCTTCTCGTCTGCCCAGATGCCGCCGTGCTCGCTGTTCATCAAACTCCGGTCAGCGCCTGAAAAGATCTCCTGCCAGCGCAATCCATCGCTCACGATCAACACCACGTTGCGGGTTTTCAGGGGTGCAGGGGCTTGCGCGGAGGCAGGGGACGGAACAAATGTGACAAGTAGAAGCAATATCCCGGCGACCACGGCTCGATTCAGTTTGTTCACAAATTTCTCCTGTGGTTGGAGAATCATTGTGCAACGCGGCGGTCCAATCAAGCAATTCGTTGTCACAAACAAAGGGTGCATCCTGAGCTCGCGAACGATCTCGTGTGGAACGGATGACCCGTCGGCAATCGTGGATCTACGCTCGAGATCCTTCGGGACTGCTGTCCCTCAGGATGACGCAGTGGTGGATGTGGTACCAAAAAGAAAAACGGGCGAGGACGCCCGTTCTCCAATTTGTAATCGAGGGATCCAGCTAAAAGTTAGGAGCTAAAAGCCAAGAGCTGCTTCAATTGATATCGAACTGCTCCTGATGCAGTGCCGGATCGCTCTTCACGATCACAGTCTTTTTGGTCATCTCTTCCATCTCGATCAGCGCCTTGCCATTGTTGAGTTTCAGCGTTTTCGCGACGTCGGGATTCACTCGCAGCATTACGTCCGCATGCTCCAGATGTTTCGCGATCTTGCGCATCTCGAGATAGATCTCGTTGCAAATGGTGGTCACCGATTTCACGAAGCCGGTAGATTGGCAATATGGGCACGGTGAACCGATTGTCCGCTCGAGCGATTGCTTCACTCTCTTACGGGTGATGGCGACCAGTCCAAAATCGTTAAACTGAAGGACTTTTGACGGAGCGCGGTCGGCGCGCAAGGCTTCTTCCAGCGCCTGCATGACTTTCTGGCGATTGCGGCGTTCATCCATGTCGATGAAGTCGATGATGATGATGCCACCCAAATCACGCAACCGGATCTGGCGGACGATTTCTTTGATCGCATCCACATTAGTTTTGACGATCGTGTCTTCGAGGCGCGTGGTCTTGCCCACGTATTTGCCCGTGTTGACGTCGATCGCGACCAGCGCTTCAGTCTGGTTGATGACGATGTAGCCGCCGCTCTTCAGCCAGACTTTCGACTTCAGAGCTTTGTTGATCTCTTCGGTCAGGCCAAACTGCTCATAGAGCGGAGTTTCTTTGGTGTAGAGCTTGACCCGCTTGACCAGCGCCGGCTGGAAGCGATTGGCGAAGCGCAGGATGCGCTCGTACTCTTCGTCGCTATCCACCCAGATGGTGGAGAAGTCAGAGGTGACCTGATCGCGCAATACCCGCTCGACCACGTTCAGATCGTGATAAATAAGCGTCGGTCCCTTGCCGGCATCGGCGCGGGACTTGATCTCAGCCCACAAACCCTTGAGGAAACGAATGTCGGCGCGAAGGTCTTCCTCTGCCGCATTCATCGCGGCGGTGCGGACAATGAATCCACCATGCCCATTTTCACGCTCGCTTTGAATGATGCGCTTCAGTCGCTGGCGCTCTTCTTCAGAAGCGATCTTGCGTGACACGCCGGTGTGATTCACCGTCGGCATGTAAACCAGGAAGCGTCCGGGCAGAGCAATGTGGCTGGTGATGCGCGCACCTTTTTTTCCGATCGGTTCCTTGGCAATCTGGACCAGGATCTCCTGCCCTTCCTTGAGCAGGTCGGTGATCAGCGGCATATTCTGTTGCTGATTGCTGCGCGAGCGGCGTCCGCCACCACCGCCACTGCCGCCACGACGTCCGCCACGCTGCGGGCGACGGTCATATCCCGGACGCGGCGCGCGCTGGGTGTAACCAGCCGTACCGGCCGGCGCGCGAACCTCGGCGCGGGCCTCGGTCATTCCACCTCCACCAGCCTCGGCGGCCAGTGCGGCTTCCGCTTCGGCCTGGGCTTCGTCGAGCTCGGCCTCGTCTTCCGCTTCTTCGTCGACTTCGTCGGCTGACGCAATGTCTGCTTCTTCCAGGGAAATCGGTTCTCCGGAAAACGGCATTGCATCTACCGATGCGACTTCCGCGGAAGCCGCAATCTCGTGTGCCGGGTGCTCGTGATCGTGCGCGTGGTCGTGATCATGGTCCCCGGCGGCGTGGGTTTCTTCTTCGAGTTCCTCGAAAGCCGCATCTTCTTCGAGTTCTTCGACGTAGTGGGCCAGATCGGCTTCTTCCTCTTCGATCTCTTCCTCTTCGACCGTGCCTGCAGCCGACCTGGAAGCGGACGGATCGTGAGGCTCAGCCACCCTGTGGTCGCCAGACTTGGCGGTATCGTCGGCGGTATCGTCATCGTTCTCTTCTGTCGTTTCGCCACCAAAAACAGCCGCCACATTCATCTGATGAAGGCGCTGTTGTTCGTGGTCCCATGCGCTGGATGAATCTGCGCTGGCCGCATTCCGGGATTCCGGAGCGCGAGTCTCTTCAGGAATCCGGGGCTGCGTTTCCTCGACAGCGGAAGCAGCCGCAAAGATCGGTTCATCGTCCGCAAACACTTCCGCAAGAGACTGAGCTGCCGGCTCTTGTACTGGAGGCTTTGAACGGCCGCTGGATGGGGCAGGCGGGGTCGACGCCATGCGGGAATATTTCGAGATCGACTCTCCCGGCAAAATAATGGGCTGGTATCCCGGCGGCGGGCCGTATTCAGAACGTTCAGGCCGCTCGGTCCGAGAGGGACGTTCGAACCGTCCACCTCGATCGGAAGACTCTGATCGAGCCGGACGGTCATTTCGCTCCGCCCTGTCATTTCGTTCCGGACGTTCAGTGCGTTCCGGACGCTCGGTCCGTGGAGCCTCGCGCGGCGCTTCTACTGCCGGGCTGGCAAACTTCGACTCCGGCATTCGTTCTCCACGGCGTCCGCGGCGGCGGCGGCGTCCGCGCGTTCCGCCCCGGTTGTCGCGGGATTCACCCGGAGCAGGCCCTTCTGGCCCTGGCTCCGAATGTTCTTGATGTTCCTGTCGTTGTGAATCTGCTTCGACGGGATCGGATGCGAACGCTTCGCCGTCGTAGGGATGAGCTTCATCCGTGGCTTTTGCCTGTGACCGCTCGTGACTCTGCGTTTGCTCCAGCACGGGCCGGTTCGTCGGTACGTCGTCGAGGTCCTCGGAATCTTCCAACTCCATAAAGTCGGAGACATAAAGGAACGCATCGCGTTCCAGGCCAATGTCGACAAATGCGGATTGCATTCCGGGGAGGACGCGAGTCACGCGTCCTTTGTAGATGGAACCTGCCAGGGTGTATTCGTTCTCGCGCTCGAGGTAGATTTCCGCGAGCAGATCGTCTTCAACCATGCCCACTTTGGTTTCGTGGGGCGTGGAAGACACAAACAATTCTCTAGTCATGCGAACTCCGGTCCCGGGGCCGTCTGGCGGCCGCGGGATCACCGGATGGAAGGCAGGAAAAGTCTGGGAGGATCAAGCTGCGCGATGGCCATCCCGAACAAGGGACAGCCCGGGCCCCGGAGTTCTCTCCGTGGTCGTTTTGGTTGCGTAAGATTAGGAATCTTTTGCACTTATCGCTTTGCGCTTCGCCAGGTTTGTGACCGCTCTCTCAACTCTAAGGGGGCCGTTACCGGCCTGGCAGCGCCTTTGCCTGATTCTTCCCGGCTCTAACTGCTTTTCTAGCCGGTGTGTGCCCTCTTTACGCGAGGGCGATCGTAATTAATCTTGTTTTCCGCGCGGATGGCAAGCGCGGGCTAACCCCCTGCCCTTCTTCATCCTGCGTCAGTTCACGAAACGGCGCATGCGGACATTCATTACAATGCCCAACGCCAGAAACATAAACAGGACCGAAGACCCGCCATAACTCATCAGCGGCAAGGGTATTCCGGTGACCGGCATAAAGCCAACCACCATGCCGACATTGACCAGGATATGAAAGCTAAGCACCGCTACCACACCCATGACGACGAACGCCCCGGCGCGGTCGGGCGCCGTTTGCGCGTTCTGGGTCAATCGCATCAGCACTATGAAGTATAGCAGCATTACCGCCAAGGCTCCTACAAAACCATGTTCCTCGGCAAATGCAGCAAATATAAAGTCCGTTTGCGGGACAGGAAGAAACGCCAAATGGGTCTGGGAACCCTCCGAATTCCCCCAAATACCTCCTGATCCGACGGCAATCAATGACTGGTTCACCTGATAGCCGGAGCCCTGACTGTCCGCCTCCGGGTGCATAAAGCTGGTCAAACGATCGCGCTGGTAGGGCTTTAAGGCATGCCACGCCAGAGGCAAAAGCAGGCAGGCCGCTACGGTCACAATGGCAGCTTGCTTGAAGCGAACCCCGCCCAGGAACAGTCCGACGGCGGCAATCGGGAGATAAGTCAGGCTTGTGCCCAAGTCTGGCTGGCGCAACACCATCAGCATCGGGACCAGAACAATGGCTCCCGCCTTCATGAAATCCGGCCAGGAAAGCTCTCGGGAGTGCAGATCGGCGAAATATTTGGCCACAGCCAGAATCAGAATCAGCTTCACCCACTCGGATGGCTGGAAGTGGGCGCCTCCGGGCATCTTCACCCACCGCCGCGCGCCCAGATACTTCTGGCCAAAGAGCATCACGCTCATCAGGGAAACGATGGCAGCGATATAGAGCCAATGTATCCGGTCGAGCAGCTTCTGGTAGTTGATCAGGCTGATGAGAAACATGCCGGCTACGCCGCCCGCAATCCAGTACACCTGCCGGATGTGTGCCCCGGCAAACTTGGTATGCGAGGTGGCGCTGCGAATCTCCATCACGCCCAGTCCGCAGATCATCAGGACAAAGATGAAGAGCAGCCAGTCGAAATCACGGAATGAAATATAGCGGGACATGGTTTAGTCGTCAGTCTTCAGTCGTCAGTCTTCAGCAATTACCACTTTGACCAGTAGCCGCGTCCGAGGTGCGAGAGGGTGCCCCGTCCAAGCTCCGCTTGGGCGGGGGTTTTACGGACGATTAACTCGTCTGAATCCTCTCTGCCTCGACACTCTGCGCTACTCAACCTTTACACCCTGAACAGTTTCTTTAAAACCCCGCCCAAGCGGAGCTTGGACGGGGCACCCTTTAATGTTGGGCGCCTTACTGTAAGCCTGGCGCTGCCAACGCCAGCGGCGCACGGTTCTTCGGTACGTCTAAATCAAAGTGGCCGCCGTGGAGTTCATCTTCCCCGTCGGAGCCGCCATTCCACACCGCTCCTACGTCCACGTTTCCGGCTTTTGCCACCTTGGTCGGTTGGCGGCGCTGCTTGTCGACGTAGGCCTTAAGGACCTGGGTAGCCAGCCGGGCCGCCAGCTTGCCATGCTCGCCGCCTTCGAACAGCACAGCTACCACGATGTCGGGATTACGCCGCGGCGTGAATCCTACGAACCATCCATTTTGATTGAGCGCCTCGTTGCTCTGATGTTTGGCGCGGACAGCTAGCGACACAACCTGCGCCGATCCTGTCTTTCCCGCGATATCCATGCCGGGGACGTGCGCCGAAGGCGCCGTGCCCTCCGGCAGAAGCACCCGAGCCATCGCATCCGTGATGAGATTGAATCCGCCAGGATCAATCGGGATATTGGTCACGTCCGTATAGTGATGCGTTTCAAGATATTCCGAAGGAAGCCCGGTCGGGCTGGCGACATGCGGTACCACCATTCGACCGTCCATCGAAATAGCGGAAATCGCTCGCATCAGTTGCACTGGCGTGGTGGCTACTGCGCCCTGTCCGATGCCGACGGAGATGGTTTCTCCCGCATACCATTTCTGCTTGAAATTACGGATTTTCCATTCTTCTGAGGGCATCACGCCTGTGGCTTCTTCCGGTAAATCGATTCCGGTTTTCTGGCCTAATCCCATTGCGGTCGCGTACTTCGAAATGCGGTCGATCCCCAGCTTTTCCGCCAGCGTGTAAAAGAACACGTCACAGGATTGGTAGATCGCCTTGGTCAGATCGACGGCGCCGTGTCCACCCTTCACCCAGCAACCAAACCGGCGTCCGTAGAAAGTCGCGCCGCCGTTGCAGTGTATGTTCAAAGTTTGCGCGATGTTTTCCTGCCAGCCCGCCACTGACATCAGGATCTTGAAGGTCGAGCCCGGCGCCAGCTGCGCCTGAATCGCTTTGTTCAGCAACGGCTTGTCCGGATCGGTGACCAGCTTGTTCCATTCGCCGCGCGAGATTCGGACCGCGAAATCATTAGGATCGAAAGTCGGCCGGCTTACCATGGCGAGGATTTCTCCAGTGTGCGGATCCATCGCGATCATCGCGCCGTTCTTGTCGCCCATGGCCTCCTCAGCAGCGATCTGAAGATCGATATCCACCGTCAGCTTGAGGTTGTGTCCCGCCACTGCTGGCTTTTCATCCAACTCTCCGACTTCCTTACCCTTGCTGTTCACCAGCACCTGACGCGAACCGTTTTTGCCCATCAAAACCTGGTTATATTGCAGCTCTACGCCTGACTTGCCCACAACATCGCCGGGATTGTAGAGCTCCCAGCGCGCCTGGTTCAGCATTTGCTCGCTGACCTCGCCGACGTACCCGACAAGGTGTGCCATGAAGCCATTCTTTGGATAAAGCCGACGATGCGCCATGATGGTGTCGAGCTCGGGCAGCTCATTGTGGTGCGATTCTATGAAAGCCAGCTCGTCCGGCGTGATGTCTTCCTTGAGATAGATGGGCTGGTACTGCGGCGTGCCGGCAAACTTGCGCAGACGTTCCCGCACTTCCTTGGGATCAAGATGCAGGCCCTGCGCGATCAGATCGGCATCGCCGGAAAGATCGCGTGTGGAATCGCGCAACAGCAAAGCCGTGAAGGAAGGATAGTTGTCGACGATCACGCGTCCTTCGCGGTCAAGGATCTTGCCGCGGGGGGCAAGAATCGGGACATCGCGAGTTTTGTTCTTCTCCGCCAGCGCCGCATAAAACTCGCTCTGCACCACCTGAAGCCGCCACAATCCGTAGGCCAATACCAGAAAAACGACGAGGATGATGTATTGCACCGCAGTCAGGCGGGAACTCGATACTTTTTCGTCGCGGCCAAACATGGGAGCGGGCGGCGGACCTCGGACGTCAGACGTCAGACTTCGGACGTCGAACCTGATCCCTCAACGCCAGTAAATCCTTTCGGAAAAGTTAACTTAATTGTAACCCGGTCAGTCGAATGCGAGTGTTGTGCTTTAGGTGACGGAAGAGCATGGACGTTAAGGGCAGGCCGGACCTCAAATTGATTCCACTCTGACTTGTAGTAGGGCGTGGCTTAAGCGTCCCGCCACTCCGTCAGGTTGTCATCCTGAGCGGAGGCCGCCCATTCGGCTGCGAATGGACGGCCGGAGTCGAAGGACCCCTACCCTCTAGAGAACAGTTGATTTTCGACTTTTGCCGCAATTCAGCACCTAGGACTGCGGCTTCGAGTTAGTTATATGGGTCCTTCGGCTACGTGGCTGCTTCGCTCAGGATGACAACAGGTTTCGTGGTCCGAAGGGTTGACGTCCGAGGTCCGACGCCTCACGCCTGATCTAAGCTCTCTGCTTGAACCGGTCCAGCAGGGTAAACAGGATTGCCGCAGTGGCTGCGTTCAGAAGCGCGCCAGCTATTTCGTGTCCCCAACTCCATTCCAGCGTCAGTTTCACCAGGCCTCGGGCGACCGTGAAGTAGACCACTTCGTGGACGGCGTAGAAAACCAAAGTCACCAGAAAGCGCGCTCCTACATTCTCGATGTCGAGCTTTGCGCCCAGAGATGACGCGCCATAGCCGACGACTGTCTTTGCAATGCCGTACATCCCGATGGGCTGGTGGGTGAGAGCATCCTGCAACAGTCCGATCACCGAACCAGTCAGTAGGCCCGCCACCTGGCTTCGCCGGGCTACAGAAAAGAAAATCACCACCAGGAGCGGCAAGTCGAAGAGAAAAAAGAAATGCAGATGCCGGGGCAAAAATGCTTGCAGGAAAAGGGCGACCAGCGGAACCAGAACGGTCACCAACGGATGGAACCGGTATACCTCAACCTGCTCCTGCGATGTGTATGTGATGGGCACGCTAGTGAGGTTGATCCTCCGTGCCAGCTTGCGATGGACCAGGTTGTGACGAACCGGCTGGAGAGGCTGGCTGCGACGACGCTGCCGGCTTGGGCGTCTGCGACGCTTTTCTCGGCGAAACTGAGGTCTGCGAGGTCGCCTTTGCTGTTGCTTGTCCCATGGATGTTCCCGCCGGGCTGTTTACATTCACCTGACTCGCCGGTTTCGGATCCGCGCCCGTCGCTTTTGTGGTGTCGGGTGCCGGAGTCGCGTCGGCTGCCGGCTTGTCTGGTACCGAAGGAAGGCGCTGGGTCAGGATGTCGACGGCGCGCACTGACTTGCTCTCCGCCACGGACGGCGCCCGATCTTCTTTCTTGGTGATCACCAGCACTTCTTCCAGCCGGCTCAGATTGGCCGACGGCTTGACCCGTATATTCAGGAAAAGATCCGCGCCCGGTGAAACTTTCATCACCGTCCCAACTGTCACGCCCTTGGGAAATATCTGATCACCGCCGCTGGTCACGATCCGGTCGCCGGGAGAAACCTGCTCGTCGGTCATCACTTTTTCCAGAATCACTTCGCCGCCTGCGGTGCCCTTGATAATGCCTTGCAGGCGTGTTTTATCCAGGATGACGCCGACTCCGCTGCTCTGGTCATTAATCAGCAGGACCTGCGACGTGGACCCGAATGCCCGCAACACCTTGCCGACCAGACCGTCGGCGGTGATCACGGCCATATCTTTGTCGATCCCGGCGGACGTACCCTTGTCAATGTAGATCGATCGCGACTGCTCGCTGCCGCTGGTCCCGATGACCTGCGCAGCTACGGTCTTTGCGATATAGGTTTCCCTGAAGCCCAGCAACGCCTGAAGGCGGCGAGCCTGCTGCGCATCGTCGGAAAGACGCACCTGCTCCAGTCGCAACTGCTCGATTTCGAACTTCAGGTCGCGATTTTCCTGCCGCACTCCACGCAGGTAAACGTAGTTGCTCCAGATACCCCCGATCCCGTTCTGGAGCCACAGAATGCCTTTTTCGAGAGGAGAGACCGCGCTTACCGTCCACAGGCGAATGATTCGGGTATGTTCGCCTGCGCCCGAGCGCTTGACCTGTACCGCGAGTCCCAGCACCTGTACAAACAGGATCGCCACCAGAAAGGTGACGTTGCGGTAGCGGCTCATCAGGTTTTCCATGACGCGGAACTCGGTTTCCGGTTTTAGTTTCTGGTTTCTGGTTTCACGACACCGGCTGCATCATGGATCGTTGCGGCGACTGGGGTAGAACGGGCGAGGACGCCCGTCCTCCACTCAACACTCTGGAAACTGGAAACCAGAAACTTGAAACTATTCTATTGAGATCTTGCGCAGCAGCTTGAAATCGCTGAGCATCTTGCCCGTGCCCAGCACCACGCTGCACAGCGGATCGTCCGCGATGGAAACCGGCAGCCCGGTTTCTTCGCGAATACGTTTGTCGAGATTCTTCAGCAGCGCACCACCGCCGGTCAGCACGATGCCGCGGTCGCTGATGTCGGCTGAAAGTTCGGGCGGAGTGCGTTCGAGCGCGACGCGAATCGCGTTCATGATAGTCGATACGCATTCGCTCAATGCCTCGCGGATTTCGCTGTCATCCACGGTGATGGTCTTGGGCACGCCTTCGATCAGGTTGCGGCCCTTGATTTCCATGGTCAGCGGCTTTTCCAGCGGATACGCGGACCCGATCTCCATCTTGATCTGCTCGGCCGTGCGCTCGCCGACCAGCAGGTTGTATTTGCGCTTCAGATAGTTCATCACCGCTTCGTCCATCTGGTTGCCGGCCATGCGCACGGAACGGGAATAAACGATGCCGCTCAGAGAGATCACCGCAATGTCAGTGGTGCCGCCGCCAATATCCACAACCATGTTGCCGCTGGGTTCGGTGATCGGCAGTCCGGCGCCGATGGCGGCCACCATGGCCTGCTCGACGAGATACACTTCGCTGGCCTTGGCGCGATAGGCGGAATCCATGACCGCGCGCTTTTCCACCTGGGTAATTTCCGAAGGCACGCCGATCACGATGCGGGGATGCACCAGCATCTTGCGGTTGTGCGCCTTCTGGATGAAATAGTTGAGCATCTTCTCGGTGACTTTGAAGTCGGCGATGACGCCGTCTTTCATGGGCTTGATGGCCACGATGTTGCCAGGCGTGCGGCCCAGCATCTCTTTGGCTTCCTTGCCCACAGCCTCCACTTCGCCGGTGTTCTTGTTGATGGCCACGATGGAAGGCTCGTTGACCACGATGCCCTTGCCCCGCGCGTACACCAGCGTGTTGGCTGTCCCCAGGTCGATGGCAAGATCGCTGGAAAAAATACTGAATAGCGATCTCAGGTTGTGCAGGCGCGTCGATGAATGGAATCCGTTAGATGACATACGCGATTTAGCTCTCTCGGACCGCTGTCATTGCCGGGCGTACCCGGTTGCTTCTGTGCGGATGGGGGGCCGTGTCCATAATTCTATGGGAAGAACCCCGTTTCGCCGTCAAACCAAAGTCCCGGAACCTCAGGTGCTGCCACTCCGTTCCGACTTTTCAATCCGGGTTTCTTTGCGTTCTTTGCGGCCTTTCTTCGCGTCCTTTGCGGTCAAGAATTTAATCTCGCCGCCAGTAAGGCAAATCTTTCACCGCAAAATTCGCAAAGAAAACCTTCCTACTGAATCACGATCTTTTTCTGGACGGTATTCACCCCGCCTTTGGCATTTTGCGCCGTGATCGTGACTAAACTCTCTCCCGGCGGAAGCGGAGGCATAAAGTAGTGAAAGCTGCCATCGCCGCCAACCACGGGCACTTCCCTGCCATTCACCATCACCCGCGCCCCCACCTCAGTCCGGCCGGTCAATTCGATTACATGGCCGTGCTGCATAAAGGGGTCGAGATCGAGATCGATAGCGGTCGTGTTCTGCCCCTTGGGAATGATGGTGAACCGGTTCTTCTGGCTTTCCACCGATTCCTTGTCCCCGGCGTCGTAGGACTGCACCAGCCAGTAATAGGCTCCTTCCCCCAAACCAGAGACGATTACGTCGGCGGTCGTGACGCGACGGTCCACGATGGTCGAAGAAAAGTACGGGTTGTGCGAGATGCGCAGCCGGTAGCCCACTGCATTGTTCATCGGCGTCCAGGAAAATTCCACCGGCTTGGGCGCGCCCGCGGTGAAGATCGGCATCATGTTGGCCGGCGAAATCGGCGTCGGAGGCCCGATTTCCTTCACCTTGGCCATCCGCGGAGATTGCGATTGGAAAGCCACTTTCTCCCAGTCGGCCAAATGTACGACTTCGCCGTTGCGGGCGATCTCTCCGGAACCTTTCTTCATCAAGATTTCGTGCTGATCGGCTTTGGGATCGTTACGCACCATGGCCGAACTGTCCGGCGCCAGGGACGCCGTGGCGCCAGCCACGATGACCTGGGACTTCGATCCCTGCACGTAAGTCGCGGTCGTAAGGTCCACGGTTCCTGTGCTCACCGCCACCGACACGTTGGTCTGTTGCTGATCGTTAGCCGAGTTCTCTTCAATCACGATCAGCGAATCCTGCTTTACCGTGTAGTTGGTGCCGTCGCTGAAGACGATCTTGGCCATGCCTTCAGATCCGGTCTGCACTACATCGCCTTTTTCCAGAGGTACGTTATAGTCGGCGGTCAACCAGCTGTTGCTGCTGGCCTTTTTCACTCGGACGGTGCCGTCGAGGGCCGTGATGTGCGCTTGCCGCGAATTGAGCGTACCCGATTTGACCTTGCCGCCTGCTCCTGCAATCGATTCCAGCAGGCTCGTGCCCAGGTTGCTGACCGATTTCATGCCCTTTTGGGTGAACTGCGGGAAGGCAAAATTCATCCCAATCGACAGCAAAACCACCACAAACAGTATTCCCAACGCCACGCTGCGGTAGGTGACCGTCTTCCACGCTACATGGATTCCAGGTTTGGTACTTGAAGACACAAAGGCCACCGGACGCCAGTCAAACCCTAAGAATATGGGGTATCTCCGAGAGTAGCACAAGGATAACTGGGAGGCTGCCGTTGATTACCTTGGCTCATACCCCCAGCGGTCATGTACCAAGGTGTAACCATTTCGGCTCGTCAGGGTGTCCGTCCAAGCTCCGCTTGGGCGGCTCTTTTTCAGTTCGTAGTAAATGCATCGATCTGGAGATCGAGTCGCAGTGGACAGCTTAAGTCTGAGGTCGCCCGAACATTTTTGGCCGCCTCTGAAACACCCGCCCAAGCCGAGCTTGGACGGTCACCCGTTGGCTGGGTGTCCCTCGAGAATTGAGCTTACTTCTGAGCGGAGAGTTCGGAGGCCCGCGCCAACCCGTGCAATGCACCGCGCCTTCCGGGAGCATTTGCCAGCGCAGTCTGAAACGC
Source organism: Terriglobia bacterium (assembly GCA_963795245.1). Lineage (GTDB taxonomy): Bacteria > Acidobacteriota > Terriglobia > Terriglobales > Acidobacteriaceae > JAIQFF01. Next base: position 2,281,158 of record CAWCHA010000005.1, read on the forward strand.
CTGGAGCGCTAGAGCGGGATGATTCTGTTCCAGAAGAAGGGAGCCTAATTGTTCGCGAGCCGGGAGAATCGGCCCCGGAGTTACGGGCAGCTTCTCGATTGCGTCCTCTTCGTCGGCCGCCGTGCGCATCAGGGCTGCGGCTTCATCCGGCTTCGCGTCCACCTGGGCTGACCAAGCCATGATCTCGCGCCTCAAAATTTCCACCTGAGAGGCCCAATAGACGTTGTCTGACGTTCGCAGCTGGTCTTCCAATTCCCCCAGAATTTTTCGCAATTTTTCGATTTCCTCGCGACTCCCGGAGGCGGATCCACCCCGCGCGAGTCCCAGGGCACGAGCCCAAACTGCAATCGCCACCACATGTGGCGGGGCACCGGTGGGAGGAACGATGGCGGCAGCATCGGACCATTGGCCTCGCTCTACGGCCCAGCGAATCGGCATGGCGGTATAGGCATATGCGATCTTGAATTCACCCAAATTCAGCTCCGGCATCTTCTTGAGTTGCTGCACGATCTGATCTGCATCCTGATCGCGCCCGCCCTGCAGGTAGGCGTAAACCAGATAATCCATGGCGTGCAGCTCTTCTCCCGTGTCACCCTGCTGGTGTGCCGCTTCTTTCGCTGCAAGATTGGAAGTGATGGAATCTTCCCAGAGGCCGAGCCTCGTGAATATATGCGATGGCATGTGCAAAGCATGTGGCGCTGAGGGCGCAATCCGGGTGTAGGCTTTTGCCGCCGTGAGCCCTCGTGGCGCCAGTTCGGCATTGTCGTACGCATGGATAAGATAGTGGGGAATTCCCGGATGTTGCGGATATCTACGATCCAGGGGTTCAAGCAAGTCGGACGCCTGTTTCTGCCGGGCATGAGTCTTGTCCGCGGGAGATGCATTCGCCAGCAGGGCAAGCGCATAAAACACTTGAGCTTCAACATCTTTTTTGTTTTTCGCCGCGAGATCGCGCATCGCGTTCTCATAGTTCGACGCCCGCGTGCGATAGGGAATGGTAGCGGCGTCCTGATATATCAAGCTCAGCGCGTCGATGAATTGGCGTTCGCGGTCTGACCCTCCTCCAATCTCTTGCGCCTTTCGGATTTCATTTTGCGCCGCCACAATCGTCGCCGGCGGCAGGGGTGGATCCCAAAGCTGATGGAAGTACGCCAGAGCGCTTCCCCAATGTGCCATCGCACATTTTGGATCCGTGTCCGCCACGCCGCCGAATACGTTTTCTGCCGCGCTGTAGGCGAAGGAGTGAACAAGCGCAACGCCCCGGTTGAACTTCTCCTGCACGCCCGGTGCGCACGAAATCGGGAATGACACTTTTCCGAGTTTCTCGGGCGCGCTGTGATCGTGTGCTTCCTGGGCCGGCGCGGACGGAAAGATGAACAGCAGGATCAGTAATATTCGCACTAAGGCTCGACCGTGACCTCGACCATATTGTCATCCGGGACTCTGTCGATTAACAACAGTAGGGGATCGATTCCCGCTTTGTCGGGCTTTTCATCGGTCGTGAAGGTGTACCTCGCTTTGCCGCTGGCCATGTGTACGCGCTCGCGGTGCAGAACTTTCCCGAAGCGCTTGCCTTTCTCCGGAGCTGCCAATGCTCCTACCTCGATCCAGTCGTCGACCGGAACTTCGGTTTCGTTCCCTTTTTCGTCGGCTTTGAACTTTCTGGCTTCCGTCTCGACCACAACGTCATATTTGCCGTTCGAATTCTTGTGCGCCGTAGCGGTCACCGCCCGGTTGGAAAACAGCGTGATGTCGTAAAACAGGTCTTGAATAAGATATTGCAGTCGCGCCGGAGTCTCCTCACGCAAGGCATCGACCAGCGCATACGACGTGGGATACGGCGGCGGCGCGTATCCATATTTGTTCAGGACCTTGCGCACGGCGCGGTTCACCGCGTCCTCTCCGATCATTTCGCGCAGGTAGTACATCACGACGCTGCCCTTGCGATAGTGGATGTATCCCTGCGACGCCTCGACCCGCAGCAGCGGACGCTCTTTCAATAGCTCGGCGCCGCGGTTGCGCAGGTAACTGTCCATTTCGTACTGCATGAACTTGCGCATGGTGTCGCGGCCATATTCTTTTTCCATGGTCATCAGAGCCGAGTACTGGGCCAGCGTCTCCACCAGCAGCGTGGCCCCCTGCATGTTCGCGCCTACCTCCTGGTGTCCCCACCATTGATGGCCCATCTCATGCGCCACAACATAAAAGACCATGTCGATGTCATCCGGCTTATCCATGCTGGCGATGAAGCCGATGGACTCGGAGTAGGGCATGGTGCCGGGAAACGCCTCGGCAAAAGATGCAAGGCGTGGAAACTCGATGATGCGCGCCTCTCTTTGAGGATACGGACCGAAGTTGGTGGTGTAGTACTCAAAAGACTTCTTCACCGAGTTAAGCATCTTGGGAACGTTCCAGGGCTGCTCTTTCAGGTAATAGACCTCGATGTTGATGCCGTTCCACTCCGTGCGGGCGACCTCGTAGCGCGCCGACAGGAATGAGTAGTAGTTCAATCCGACGTGGTCGAGCTTGTACTGGAAATAATGCCGCCCGTTTTCGTTCCACTCTTTTTGCAGCGAGCCTGGCGCGATCGCAATCTGATCGGGCGAGGTGCTGATCACGGTTTCGACATGCACCCAATCGGAGTTATTGCTGATGTAACTGTCGCGGCAGTCGGCGTCGCAGTTCTGCTCCAGCGCCGGCATCAGGTCTTTTTCCTTGAGTCCAAAACGCTTGCGTTTGTTCTTGTCCGTTAATTCGTTGCCAGACTGGTATCCGATCTGGGGAACGATTTGGCTGTGAATGAAAGTGCCATTGGGCAGGACAGCGCGATTGCTCAGTGAATTTTCGAATCCCCGCACCTGGGTCTGCAAGGTGAAATTCATCACCCGCGACTCGCCCGGCTGCATGGGCGTGGTCAAAGTGTAAATCTGGTACAGCAGTCGAGGGTCATCCTGAGATAGCTTCGCGTCCGGTATCTCGATTGTGGTTTTGTAATCCTTGTCCAGGGTGAAATGGATCTGAGTCAACGGCTTCGAAGTCTGGTTCACGATGGTCTGCTGTCCGCGCATGGTCATGTTGCGCGATTCGGGATACAGATCGATCGCATACTTCACGTCGGTAACTCGCGGCTCGGGCTGCTTTTCGAATTTCTTGTAAGTCTTCTCGTAGTCAGCCTGCAAGCGATCTCTGTCGTTTTCGCTTCGTACCGTGTTCAGGACTTTTGTGTTGTAAAAAATCCAGGCGCCGCTGGCCACGAAACAAAGTGCAGCAGCGATTGCGACCAAGCGGACGGCTCCGTGATAACGCAGGCGCGCATTCCGTATACGACTGCGCCAGCTGGTTTCACGCCCACGCTGCCATAACAGAATCGTGGCCGCCGCCAAAAAGGTACAAAACGCCGTCCAATAAAACATGAACCACAACCAGCTCTGGAGGAACGGAGCGTATCCAAAGAAGTCCGAATAGGTCATGGTCTGGGCCTGCCCGAACTGGATCATGTAAGTTGCGACATGCAGAGGCGACCAGATGAAAGTGGTCAGGACGAGGAAAGCGATGTATCCGAAATATCCGACATATTTATTGGGCGAGATCACGTGGATAAAAAATGCCAGAACCGCCAGGAAAACGAAGCCCAGCAGGTCGATTCCGAACAGGTTTACGATGAAAAGGCCAATCTGGTAGCGGTGATATCCGTGAAAGAACTGCACCAGCAGCGCAGCGCACATGGCTACGGCCAGAATGATCACAATGCTGCTCATCAAGGCGGTTAGTTTCGCGAGGTACGTGGGCCACTCCGGATTGGGCAGCGCATCGTGGACTTCGTCGGTGCCGCTGTCGCGCTCCTCCCACGCCAGGACTCCGGCGAAGTAGGTGATCATCGCGATCAGAAACAGGTAGAGCGTCCCCGCAATCACTTCCAGCAGCCGGTATGTCACCGGAAGAAATGTGTTTCCAAAACCTTCGGTGTTGCTGTAGATCAACGCCGGCACGCAGTTCAGCAACGCGAACGCGGTGATGACGATGAACGACGTCGTCTTCACCAGGCGTTTGAATTCGATTTTTACCGTTCCCCAGAATTGCAGCCATTCCGCGGCAGTTCCGAAATTCCGGGCGGCCACTGGGATCACCACGTTGGTGATCGAAACGCTGTCCTGACCTTTGACTCTCTTTTTTCTCGGACTTCTTTCCGCGAAACTGAATCGCCAGTAAGCAAAAGCAAAGACCATGGCGCCGACGCCCAGCCAGATCAACCGGTTCCACAGCATGTATCCGGAGTATCCGATGGAGAGGGTATTCTTCTCGGCCACAGTCCAGTATTTCGTCATGTACAAAAAAGGATTGATGCCGAAAGGATCGATCAGAGCGGCCAGCTTCTGGTTTTTCAAATCGCTCGTGAGCACCTGCGAGATGCCATATCCCGCCAGCAGCCCCAGGCTGCCTAGAAACGAAACCACCGTGCTGCGAGTTAATACCGCAATGGCAAAGATAACCGCCGCGATGAACAGCGTATTTGGAACAGCAAACACCAGAATCGCTTTCCAGTGCGCCGCCCAAACCACGGGTCCCCAGCGTTCCGCATCCACCCAGGGCATGTACTTTGCCGCCAGAATTCCGACGGAGACGCCGAGCAACGGAATTACGGCTACCAGCGCGGATCCCAGAAACCTTCCAGCCAAATAGTCTATTTTGCGAACGGGAGTGCTGAAAATAATCTGGTGAGTATTGTGAGCGAAATCGCGCGAAGCGGCCGAGTTCACGAAGGCTGTGGTCATCAACAGCGTAAGCAGGCTGCAAACCGCATAGAAGTTCTCGACCACCCAGGGAGCATTGCGGTAGGTATTTTTTAGGGAACTGCCGACGGTGATCTGGTCGCTGCTGGCTGCCCCGAAAAACATCAAGGCCACGATCAGGAAAAATACCCAGAGCATCCACGAGCGCAGCCAGAACCGGACCTCGAAGCTGAAGAACTGTTTAAACATGGCTCAGGCGATCCCGGAGATGCGGCTAAAGAAAACGTCTTCGAGATCGGCACTCACCGGAGTGAAGCCGTCGCCCGGATTCCCGGCAGAATAAATGTGGATGAGCGGCTTTCCCGCGATCAGCTTGCTGGAGATTACGCGATAGCGCTGCTCGTAATCCTTAACTTCGGACTTGGCCACCGATTTCTGCCAGATGCGTCCCTCGAGCGATTTCACAGCGTCATGGGGAGCGCCGGAAAACAGCACCTTTCCTTGATGGATGATGGCCATGTTGGTGCACAATTCCATCACGTCTTCGACGATGTGCGTGGAGAGAATCACGATGACGTCTTCACCAATCTCCGAGAGCAGACTGTAGAAGCGATTGCGTTCGCCGGGATCGAGCCCGGCCGTTGGCTCATCCACGATGAGTAATCGCGGATTGCCGAGAAGTGCCTGCGCGATCCCAAAGCGCTGCCGCATGCCTCCAGAAAATCCGGATAGCGCCTTCTTGCGATGTTCGTAGAGATTGGTGCGGTTGAGCAGAGCCTCGACCGTATCCTTGCGCTGCTTCAAGTCCGTAATGCCCTTCAGCAAGGCGAGGTGATTGAGCATCTCCTGCGCCGAAGTCCGCGGATAGACTCCGAATTCCTGCGGAAGATATCCCAGCGTCTTGCGCAGTTCCTGCTTTTGCCGCAACACATCCAGCGTTCCCAGATGAATTTGTCCGCTGTCGGGCTCCTGGAGCGTGGCGATGGTACGCATCAGGGTCGACTTCCCTGCCCCGTTGGGACCGAGCAGTCCATACATGCCCACGGGAATCGTCAGAGAGACGTCATCCAGCGCGCGCACGCCGTTTTTATAAACCTTGGAAAGATTCTGGATCTGCAATTCCACGAAATTCACTCCTGAGGGGACGCGTCAAAGCGCCCTCGCACTCAATACGTCGCCGCCAGTGTAATGGTTCCGCCGGCTGTGTAGAGAAGTGCGCGATTCTGTACTGCCGCCCGAAGCTTGTCAAGGGACGCCTGTGTAGGACGGACACTCCCTGTCCGTCGCCTGTGACTTTGACTTTTGATGCTTGATAGATCACTGCCTGAACGCGTAACAACAAATCGAATCCTTCAAACAAAGTCAAAAGCGACGGACAGGAGTGTCCGTCCCACACAAGCCACATGTGCCCCCGCTTGCCGCACCCTCAACCCCACCTGTAGCATAGAGGTTCAATCATTCTTCCCCGCAACTCAGGAGATTCTTATGGCAACTGAAACTTTGACCCGCCCAGCCACGCTCGGCAGCAATCCGACCAAGGTTTACAAGAACTTCATCGATGGCGAGTGGGTGGAATCATCGACCGGAGAGACCTTTGAAAATCGCAATCCGGCCGACACGCGCGACGTAGTAGGAATCTTCCAGAAATCCGCGAAAGCTGACGTGGACAATGCTGTCGAAGCCGCGCGCAATGCCTTCGCCAAGTGGCGTCTGGTGCCTGCCCCGCGCCGGGCCGAAATCATCTTCCGCGCGGCTGAAATGCTTCTCGAGCGCAAGGAAGAATACTCCCGCGACATGACTCGCGAAATGGGCAAAATTCTCAAGGAAACTCGCGGCGACACCCAGGAAGCCATCGACACCGCCTACTACTTTGCCGGCGAAGGCCGTCGCATGTTCGGGCCGACAACGCCGTCGGAGTTGCCCAACAAGTTCGCAATGGCGGTGCGGACCCCGATCGGAGTCTGCGGCATGATCACACCGTGGAATTTCCCCATGGCGATCCCGTCATGGAAGCTGCTGCCTGCCCTGGTTTGCGGCAATACATGCGTGATCAAGCCGGCGCAGGATACGCCGCTTTCCACGTATAACCTGGTGCGTACGCTGTCTGATGCCGGCGTTCCTAAAGGCGTGATCAATATTGTCGGCGGTTACGGACCCGAAGTCGGCGGTCCGCTGACGGAACATCCTGAAGTCCGCGCCATCTCGCTGACCGGTTCCAGCGCGGTTGGCCGCATCGTCGGCACCACGGCTGCGAAGAGCTTCAAGCATTGCTCGCTGGAACTCGGCGGCAAAAATCCTATGATCGTGCTGGACGATGCCAACCTCGATCTCGCGATCGAAGGCGGCATCTGGGGCGGCTTCGGCACCACCGGCCAGCGCTGCACCGCCACCAGCCGCATCATCGTGCAAAAAGGTGTTTATGCCCAGTTTGTGGAACGCTATGTGGAATGGGCTAAACGGTTGAAGGTTGGCAACGGCATCGACGAGAGCACCGAGATGGGACCGGCGATCAACGACAGCCAGCTCAAGACCGATCTCAACTATGTGGAAATCGGAAAGTCCGAAGGCGCGAAGCTGAAGTGCGGCGGCAATCGCCTCGATCAGGGCGACTACCAGCACGGCTACTTCATGGAGCCGACGGTGTTCGTCGATGTTGACCCCAAGATGCGAATCGCGCAGGAAGAAATTTTCGGGCCGGTCGTGTCGATCATCCCTTGTGAGGATCTCGAAGACGCGATCGCCATCGCCAACGGAATTGACTACGGACTGTCGTCTGCGCTGTACACCAAGGACGTGAACAAGGCTTTCGTCGCCATGCGCGATCTCCACGCCGGCATCACCTATATCAATGCTCCGACCATCGGCGCAGAAGTGCATTTGCCTTTCGGCGGCGTGAAGGCCACCGGCAATGGCCATCGCGAAGGCGGCATGGGTGCCATTGATTTCTATACCGAGTGGAAGGCAGTGTACGTGGATTACTCCGACCGCCTGCAGAAGGCGCAGATCGATCGGGTGGATTAATAGCGTCGGCCTCCGGCCGGGTGGTGGCGGGCGCTACAAAAAGCTTGTGTTCCGGTTAACTTTGGCTGTTTGGGAGGAGCAGCGCTTTAGCGCTGCATGAAAGCCAGGCACAAAGGCGGCTTCAGCCGCTGAGGCACCTCGAAGGCTGAAGCCCATCGGCATGCGGCTTTGTTTGCAGGCCTGAAGGCCTGCTCCACCCATGACTACTGAATAACAGCAGCCACGGCACTAAAAAAGCCGCCAGGGGCGGCTACAAAAATCCATGCCCACCACTCCTACTCGCGAAATAGCCGCCGCCCAACGCCTTGACACCGTCCGCTACGCTATCCGTGACCTCGCATCCGTTGCCGACGAAGTCACCAAGCAAGGCCACAAGGTCCTCGCCCTCAACGTCGGCGATCCCAATATTTTCGATTTCAAGACTCCAGCTCACCTCGTCGAAGAGGTCTACAAGGCGATGCGCGAGAACAAGAATGGCTACGCGCCTTCACCCGGCATTCCGGAAGCACTCGAAGCCATTCGCGGTGACGCTGCACGCAAAGGCATTTCGACAGTCCAGGATGTGTTCGTGACTTCGGGCGCCAGTGAAGCAGTGGATTTATCTCTTACCGCGCTCATCAATCCCGGCGAACATATCCTCACGCCCAGTCCGGACTATCCGCTCTACTCCGCGGTGCTGTGCAAACTTGGCATTCCGGTCACGCCCTACGACTTGAATGAAGACGACGGCTGGCAGCCTGACCTGATCGACATCCAGCGCAAGATCAATTCCCACACGCGCGCCATCGTCCTCATCAATCCCAACAATCCTACCGGCGCAATGTGTTCCCGCCGCATGCTGGAACAACTGGCGGAACTGGCGCGGCGCAACAATCTGGTCATCTTCGCCGACGAGATTTACGACAAGCTGATTCTGGACGAGGACGAAAAACACCAGCACCTTTCGATTGCCGCCATCGCTCCTGATGTGCCGGTCGTCACTTTCGGCGGACTTTCGAAAAACTATCTGGCGCCGGGCTGGCGCATCGGATGGGGAATCGTCAGTGGCGACGCGACCGCAGTAAAGCCGTACGTCGAAGGCATTCATCGCCTGCTGCGGGCAAGGCTGTGCGCCAATCATCCCGAACAATACGCCATCAAGCCGGCTTTGGACGGGCCACAGGATCACCTTATCGAAGTCCGCAACAAGCTTCGCGCCCGCCGGGACCTCACCGTCAATTGGTGCAATGCGACCCCGCGCCTGAGCTGTGTTTCTCCGCGGGGTGCGTTCTACGCCTTCCCTCGCATTGACATCAAGGAAGGCGATGACGTATTCGTCAAGGAATTGTGCCGGGCGAAACACGTGCTCGTGGTCCACGGTTCCGGCTTCGGCCAGAAAGCAGGCACTCGCCACTTCCGCATCGTGTTCCTGCCGGATGAGCCGACGCTGACCAAGGCCTATCAATCAATCGGCGAGTTCATCGCCGAAAGATACAAGTAACACGCGAAGCGTGGGCGCGAGCGCCCTCGCTCGTGTGGCAGCGCTACGGTTCCATGCCGAATCTCCCGCCCTGTCTTTCCAAAAAATGGAGAGACGAGGACCGGGCACCCAGGCGAGTTCGGCATCTCGTACCCATATTCTTAGGGGAAAATCTATGAAGGCCGCACAAGTCAGCAAGCCGGGTGGAAACTTCGAGATCGTCGAGCGTCCAATTCCTGAACCTGGTCGCGCCCAGGTCCGGATCAAGGTAGAGGCCTGCGGCGTTTGCCACAGCGACGCCATCGTGAAGCAGTCCGGTTTTCCTGGACTGCAATACCCGCGCGTTCCGGGCCATGAAATTGCCGGCCGCATCGACACCGTCGGCGCCGATGTCACCCAGTGGAAGCCTGGCCAGCGCGTGGGTGTCGGCTGGCATGGCGGACACTGTTTCACCTGCGATCCCTGCCGCCGCGGTCACTTCATTCTCTGCAAGTTTGAAAAGATTACCGGAATCAGCTACGACGGAGGCTATGCCGAATACGTGGTCGTGCCGGCCGAAGCGGTTGCGGCCATGCCCGACGATCTTCCCGCGGACGAAGCCGCTCCGCTGCTTTGCGCCGGCATTACCGTGTTCAATTCGCTGCGCCATTCCGGAGCCACTGCCGGCCAACTGGTGGCGGTACAAGGTATCGGCGGACTGGGCCACCTGGGAATTCAATACGCGCGCCAGATGGGGTTTCGCACGGTCGCGATTGGCCGCGGCAAAGACAAGGAATCCATGGTCAAGAAACTGGGCGCACACCATTACGTCGATGCCGACGCTGGCCCAACGGCCGCAGCACTGCAATCCCTGGGCGGAGCGAGTGTGATTCTTGCGACTGCGCCGGATTCGAAGGCGATCTCTGCCCTGGTGGATGGGCTGGAGCCGGACGGAAAACTGGTCATCGTAGGAGCAGGCCTGGAACCACTCAGCATCACCCCACTGCAACTCATCCTCACTCGCAAGACGGTCCGGGGATGGCCTTCAGGTAGCGCCAAAGATTCCGAAGACGCGTTGCAGTTCAGCTCACTGTCGGGAGTGCGGCCCATGATCGAACGCTATCCCCTGGAAAAAGTGGCGGAAGCCTACGATCAGATGATCAGCGGACGAGCCCGCTTTCGTGTGGTACTAACCATGGGCAAATAAAAATGTGGGCGCGAGCGCCCGCGCGCGGGCGCCAGTGCCACCGTTTGGCCTTTGCCCCGAAATCTGCTTAAATTTAATCCGCGCCGTGCACACTGATTTCATGATCGATATTCACTGCCACATCCTGCCCAACGTGGACGATGGTCCCAAGTCGTGGGAGATCTCGCAGGAAATGTGCCGCATGGCGGCGGCAGACGGCATCGAGCATATCGTGGCCACACCTCATGCCAACGAACGCTACAAATATGATCGGCAACTACGGGCGGGCGAACTCGAACATCTTAAGGGATTGGTCGGGCCGGTTCCGCGGCTGAGCCTGGGCTGCGATTTCCATCTCTCTTACGAAAACGTGCAGGATGTGCTGATTACGCCCGAACGCTACACCATCGAAGGCAGCCACTACCTGCTGGTCGAACTGAGCAACTACAGCATTCCGGCGCAAATCAACGAATACTTTACGCGCATGGCCGACGTTGGTATCACCCCCATCATCACCCACCCGGAGCGGAATCCTATCCTCCAGGACACACAAGATCGCATTCTGCAATGGGTGGATCAGGGCTGCGCCGTGCAGGTTACCGCTTCGGCCTTGACGGGCGCCTGGGGACAAAAAGCCGAGCACGTTGCGGAATGGCTGTTCCAGAGAAACGCAGTTCACATCCTCGCAACCGACGCCCACGACACCAAGCGCCGCATTCCATCCCTCTCAATCGCCCGCGACAAAATCGCGAAACTCCATGGCCAGGACATCGCCAAAGCATTGGTCGACGACAACCCACGCGCAGTCATCAACAATCAACCGCTGCCTTATTTTCCGAATCCGGTGATGTAGCAGACGTCAGACATCAGACCTCGGACTTCAGACATAAGATTTTCGATTGCATCGCCTGCTTGGAATCTTTTGTCCGCCCCTTCGCTTTCGCCTAAGGCGGTGGTGACAAGGGTCCGTAGTCTGAGGTCTGAAGTCCGAGGTCTGACGCCCGAAGTCCGCCTTACTTCGGCTGCTCTGCAGCCGGAGCGGCGTGCGGAGCGTCTGGCTGCGATGTCATCGCGCTTTCGGGATTCAGCAGGTGGTGGTGGTCGGGGCCCAATCCCATTTTGATCAGTGCCCGGGAGTCAGGGACGACCTTGCTTTGCCAGCCGTTATCGGCCTGGTAGCGCTGCATACAAGCTTGTGATTTCGCGTCCCAGGTGCCGGTGGAGATACCATCCATGTAATGTTCGCGGATCAGGGCGTCCTGGATTTCGCGGGCGCGTGTGGGATCGATTTTCTGCTGGCCGTGCTTGCTTGCCTTCGCGCTCTTGTGCGATTTCTTTTTCTTGGTGGAAGTCGAGTGCGAAGAAACAGTCAGCAGTTTCGCCGTGGGGCTTCTTTCGATCGAGGTCGGTGGCGTGCTGCGAGTCTGCGCCGTCGCCCAGCCGCAAGCCAGAAGCAGGGCGCACCCTGCGCTCAGGCAGTTCGTCGAAATGGCGTTGCGAAGTCTCAAATCGTAGCCCTGACGTGACCCTCTGCTCGATCGGGTAACGGATTACCGCATACTACTGATCAAGGAGGCAGGGTACCTCATCGCTGACCTGGGTGCCAGCCCCGATTGGGCCAGCATCCCATTACGGAAGTGTACCGGCCAGGAAGATGGTTCCACCCTGGCGGCCGGCGCCCCGCTGGCGAACCAGGAACACAACATCCTGCCCGCCCTTCAATGTCGTGGAGACGCGGGCGAACGCGTCCTCACTGTCCACGGCCTGCTTGTTGACTTCGAGGATGATATCGCCGCGGCTAAGGCCAACATCCTCGGCAAACGATCCGGTCTTTACATCCTGCACGATGACGCCCTTGTTTGCCGGGACGTCCAGGCGGTCCGCCATCTCCTGGTTCAATGTCCGGACGGTGAGGCCGAGTTTGCTTTCTTTCGGTCCGGCATCCTGGCTGCTTTCATCTTCGTCGCCCAGGCGCGCCGCAAAGAGCTTGGCCCGGTCGGCAACGGTGGCAGTGGCTTCCTGCTTCTTGCCGTTGCGGATGAAGCCCACCACAATCTTCGAACTGGGCTTGCGGGCGGCAATGTCGGCAACCAGTTCGTCGCCGTTCTTTACCCCTTTGCCGTCCACGGAAACAATGGTGTCGCCTACCTTAAGCCCAGCCGCTTCGGCCGGACTGCCGGGAGTTACGTCAGAAATGGTTACACCTGAACCGGTGCCATAGACTCGCGCGATGGCGGGATTGTCGAGCGCGTTAAACATGATTCCGATCGAACCGCGCGATACCCGATGTTCGGGACCAACCAGCTGGTTATAGACCTGTGCAATTGTGTTCGAGGGCAGCGCAAAACCCACGCCTGCATAGGCGTTGGTATCGGTCAGAATCGCGGTATTGATGCCGATGACTTCGCCCGCCATGTTGACCAGCGGGCCTCCGGAATTGCCCGGGTTAATGGCTGCGTCGGTCTGGATAAACGACTGGAACTGGCGTTGCGGCACGATATTGCGGCCCTTGGCCGAGACGATGCCGGCAGTCACAGTTTCCTGCAGCCCGAAAGGACTGCCGACGGCGAGCACCCAGTCGCCCACCTGCATGCTGTCGGAATTGCCTAGCTTGGCGACGGGAAACGGCTTGTCGCCTTCGATCTTGATGACGGCCAGGTCAGTCTCCTGGTCCGAGCCGATGACTTTGGCATCGCGCAGCAGTCCCGGAGGATCGTCCTGCAGCTTAACCCGAATACGGTCTGCCTTCTCTACAACGTGCCGGTTGGTGATGATATAGCCCTTCGAATCTACAATTACGCCTGAACCCAGGGAACGCTCGCGAACGGAACCGCCGCCTGCGCCGCCCTGTCCACCTTGTCCCCCTTGGCCGCCAAAAAAGCGGTCAAAGAAGTCATCGAAGGGGCTGGCGTCGTCGTCTCCATTGGGAGGAGCGCCGCGGCGCCGCTTGGGCGTCTTGATGGTCGATTCGGTGTTGATGTTGACCACGCTCGGCTCAAGCTGTTTCGAAATCTGCGAGAACTGGTTCGAGAGTTGCTGCGGCGAAGGCACAGTCAACGGGGCTACTTCGGAGGAAGACGACTTCTTGTCCTGCCCTTTGACCCCGGAGGAGATCACCGTCCCGATCAGGATACCCACGGTCAGCGTAAGAAGGACGGGAAAGGTGTACGCGAGACGATTCGCCTTCAAACGTACCCAAAGAGCGCTTACGCGCTGAATCATAATGACTTCCTCCAAATAATAGGTGCCTGAAGAATTATACCTGCCGATCAGCCCAGTTTCAGCAGGTTAGACGCGGATATGAACAAAAGTTTGCGGACGAACCACATAGGCCGGGACGGCCTCGTCCGGGCAGGCGAGCGAGGCTCGCCGTAGATTTTGTGCGCAAAAGGTCGTGTGCAGCAAGCGTCAAAATATCTGCGGAGCTTTGCTCCGCTGGGCGGACGTGGGCGTCCGCCCCTACACCAGCAATTACGTGTAGTCGTAGTGGCTGGGAACGGCGGCGTGATCGGGAGAAACCGCCATCGACTCGACTCCGGCTTTCTCCTCCGAAATCAGCAGTCCTGCCAGGATGCAGGCCGCTCCAACCCCTGCGCGCGTGCCTAGCCGTTCTTCCAGAAAAATGAACGACGTGAGCCAGGCAAAAACCGGCTCGAGGGTAAAGATCAGCGCCGTATGGGTAGCCGGGGTGAACTGCTGGGCCCAGGCCTGAATCGCGAACGACAGCGCCAGGCTGAGAATCCCGGTGATCCCAATGCCCCAGAGCACACGGGGAGACCAGACGACATGAACCGTCTCCACGATCGGCACCGTCAGGATCATCAGAAAGGCTGTCACCGCCACCTGCACCACGGTGATCTGTTGCCATCCCTGCGTGCGGGTGGCATGTTCGATGAAGATGATGTGGAAGGCAAAAACTACGGCTGCGCCCAGGGTGAAGAGATCGCCCTGATTCATGGTGCGCAAATTGAGTCCGCCGCCGGCGGTGGCGGGCACGGTCAACAAGAACAAGCCGGCAAATGCCAGCACGATGCCCACGGCGGTCCAGCGATTGAGTCCGCGTTTCCAGAACAAAGCCAGCAAGACCGGCACCAGCACGACCGAAACTCCGGTCAGGAAAGCTGATTTCGATGGCGTCGTATATTTCAGGCCGACCGTTTGCAGTTCGTTTCCTGCATAAAGAAAAACGCCAACCAGTAGTCCAGAGCGCAATGAACTTCTAGTAAAACGGCCAAGCTCGCGATAGAAAACCACGGCCAACACTGCCGCAGCCAGGCTCATGCGGACAGCATTAAAAAACAGAGGCGAGATGTCGGCCAGCGCATTCTTGATCACAACAAAATTCGAGCCCCAGATCAGAGTGATCAGGACAAGAAGAATGTGGGCTTTTAGGGAGCGAGACACAGGGCTAGATTAGCAAAGGTAGTTGGTCGTTGGCCTTTAGTCGTTGGCCAAAACCGAACTCCAAGACTTCATCGGCTGCATAGAGCGAACGATCGACGACCAACGACGCTACAGTGCCACTCCAGCAAGCCCGAGCAGCGTGAGCAGAATACGCCTGAGGCCCAGTTCGCGGCCGTTGCAGTCAAACCATTCCTGCAAAGTATGGGCTCCGCCTCCGGTGCCGCCTCCGCCGATGGCAATGGCTTCCAGTCCCAGAGACAGCGGAATGTTGGCATCGGTCGAAGCGCGTTGCACCTGGGCAGCGTTGCCCAGTTGCGCGTCCACCGCTCGAACTACGTGCAGGATGCGGGAACTGGGACTAAGTTCCCCAGCGGGACGATCGCCGATCACCACCACTTCACTGCTCAGACCAATCGTCCGACGCCTCGAGTTGGTTCGCGCCTCGAAGGCCCGCGTTTCCTCGGCGAGTGCACGATCGACGGCCAGCCGAAGCGCATCTTCCAGGCGCTCCATTTCCGCCATCGAGGTGGAGCGAATGTCCACCCGCATGCTGGCCGATTCTGGAATCGAATTCACCGAGGTGCCGCCGCGGATCACTCCAACGTTGAAGGTCGTCTTGGGCGTGACCGGAACCGGAGTTTGCGTGAACGCTTGCACCGCCCGCGCCAGCACAACGATGGGATTCGGTGCGCCGAAATCGCTCCAGGAGTGTCCGCCGGGGCCGCGCACGATCACTTCGAAACGGCGGCTGCCCAGCGCCTCGGCAACAATCGTGTCCGAACCCGCGCCATCCAGAATCAGGCTGTAATGGATCTGGCCCTTCCATCGCGCCTCGGAAAAAATGTGCCGCATGCCGCGCAAGTCGCCTTCGCCTTCTTCTCCAACATTGCCGATGAATAAAAACGGCAGCGCATGCCCGATGTTCAGCGCGCGCAATGCCGCAACCATGGCCAGCATGGCGGTCACCCCGGCGCCGTTGTCCGAAACTCCAGGACCGTAGAGCCGGCTGCCCTGTTGCCGGATGTTCAGCGGCGTGCCTGAGGGAAAAACTGTGTCCAGATGCGCACTGAGAGAGACGTGACCCTCTCCGTAGCCGGGATGCGTTCCAAAAACATTTCCGACTTCATCGGTATGCACCGATTGCAATCCGAGTTCACAAAACTTGTCAGCCAGCCATTTCCCGCGTGCGCCTTCGCCAAAGGGAGGTGCTGCGATGCGCGCCAACTCCATCTGCCATTGCGCGAATTGTGGTTCCTGTGCGCGCAGCCAGGTGAAGGCCGAGCGAATTTCGGGAAGCTCGCAGAGGTGTGCCACCTCGTGCTGCACTCCAGGAAACGGGTCCGATATGTCAGGTTGCGGTCGGGACATGGGGCTTGGTCGTTGGTTGCCTTGGTCTTTGGTCTTTGGCTTTTGGCCTTTAATCGCCAGCTCAGCGAGGCGGTTTTATACCCGCGATTTTCGCCACTACCTTGTCACTCTAGAAGCCAACGACCAAGGGCCAACGACCAATGACCAACGACAAACGACGAATTTCTATCTTACAACCTACGATTTGCCAGGTCGCTTGTCTACGCCGACCTCCGGTGCCGCATAAGCATTCGCAAACTTGAGCGTCACCACCCAATTCTTGCGGACATTGGTTACCAGGGCGGGCCGGAAACAGGCCAGGCAGATGCCACCGCGATAACGGACGCTGGGATAGATCACTCCCGCCGATCCCCGCTTCAAAAGGTCGCGCGCCAGGTGTTGTGAAGCGGCATAGCTCTCCGGATCCAGACAGTTGGCATACTCTGAACTCCTTCGAACGTCATGAAACTCAGCGCGAAAATCAGCCAGGTATTCCCGGTAGGTGGCCGTTTCACTCTCTTTCCAGTCCACTTCACGCAGACTCTGCGCAAAGTGAAATGCAACTTCGGCTTGCGCCGTGTCGAGCGAAAATGCCGCGTACCATGCCCCACGTTCGGGACCGTTGAAACGGCTGCCCTCCGGACGCGCATGGGTAAAGGCAGCGTTTACGATGTGCCAGTTTGCAATCCCGAACACCAGTTCATGGACCGTGATCCCGGGCAACAGGTTTGCCTCTCCCAGCAGCCGCTCGTTGGTGGCGCCCTCGAGTTGAAAAAGATCCTGCAGCTGTTGACGATCCGGCGTGAGCCTCGCCAAAACACTGGCGTTGTCATCGCTGTAGCGCGCCGGGATCAGGCGATGGGTATTGTCCTGATAAAGCTCAGTGATACGCGGAGGCACTACCGACCGCCGCGGCGCGCATCCACCAACTGCCGCACCCGGATCATGGCGGGCACTCCGCCTTTGATCATCGAGACCAGAGGATGTTCCCCTCCAAACATAGGGTTGCTGTTCGGGAGCTGCACCCAGGCGTCAGCGAGTTTTTTGGTGTACAAAATATTCAAAGCCTTAAACAGGCCGACCAATAGTGAAATGCGAGTGAGTTTGTCCTGATCGAGGACCTTGGCGGGATGCTTCTTCAAGCTGTAGTAGCTGCCGTTGGAAATTCCACCGAGCAGGCCGCGGGCATCTTCGTCGCGAATTTGCCAAAGTTCCGCAAGCCGAAAGAACCCTAAGATGGCCGAAGCACTGAGCTTCTCCTGAACCTTCCGGTCGGAGAGATCCGCCGGCTTTTCGAGAGCAATTCCCGCGATCGGTGCGCCTGACATGGACATTCCGCATACTCCATAACTGTATATATAATACTACTAATTTGGAGTAGCGTCAAAGTTCCTGTGTCATCCTGAGCGTAGCATCCGCGTTCGCTTGCGAACGCGGAGTCGAAGGACCCCTAACGGCGGCACAGTCTCACGCGGCGCGGGGTTTTCCGCGAGCACAACTCCCAACAAAACTTCAGTGCATCGCTGCTATAGGGGTCCTTCGGCTCCGCAGAAAGTTCGCGAAGCGAACTTTCCACTACGCTCAGGATGACATGGCCTTTGCGGTTAAAGATTACCTAGGGGTCTATGCACTCGCGGATTTCTGTCTCGCTGAGGGTGTGGTCGGAGCATTTGGCGCGCTGGTAAACGCGTTCCACCACGTCATCGCTTGCGAAGACGCCGTGGCGCTCCAGCCAGAACAGGACATTCGACTTCCCGCTCATCGGACCGATGTCGATGATCTGTTCCAGCCC
Source organism: Terriglobia bacterium (assembly GCA_963795245.1). Lineage (GTDB taxonomy): Bacteria > Acidobacteriota > Terriglobia > Terriglobales > Acidobacteriaceae > JAIQFF01. Next base: position 2,299,076 of record CAWCHA010000005.1, read on the forward strand.
AAACATCTGTGATGGCACACCGGAGTAGACGGCGTTTGCCAGTTCAACGTCATTCTTCTTGTAGGCCTTGATGAGAGCCGCTGCGTGGACCCCGGTCGCCGTGCGGAATGCGTCTTCTCCCACCACAGGATAATTCGCGGGGATGGGCACGCCCGTAGCCTTCGACACGGCCTGACAATAGTCCTTGAGCTTCGTCAGATCTTGCGCTATCCACGGAAAGATGCCCATCAGCTTCAAATTCACCAGCATCTGATCCATCTGCGTGTTTCCGACACGCTCGCCGATACCCAGCGCACAGGCGTGTACACACTCCGCGCCGGCCACTAGCGCGGCCATCGAATTCGCAATCGCGAGACCGCGGTCGCAGTGCCCGTGCCAGTCCACGCGAATTTTTTCTCCGGAGGGCTTTACCACTTCTTCGATCACAAAACGAACCAGCGCGAACGCGCCCATTGGCGTGGCGTGTCCCGCGGTATCGCAAATCACAATCGCTCGCGCTCCACAGTTGATTGCCGTCGAATAAAGACGCTTGACCATGGCTGGATCGCAGCGGCTCGTATCCTCGGTCACATACATCGAATCGAGCCCCAGCGAAACCGTGAACTTCACCGCTTTTTCGGTGGTCTCGAGGAGAAAGTCATCGGTCCAGCCCTCGGTATAACGACGAATCGGGCTGGAACCAATGAACGTCGCGGCCTGGATATTGAGACCGGTGCGCTGCACGATCTCGGCGATCGGCCGGATGTCGTTCTCGTGGGTGCGCGCCGCACAATTGGCGCGAATCTTCATTTTGCTGCGGACGATTTCGCGCGCCAGCGCCTCGCAATCTGCGACGGCACGCGGCCCTGCGCCGGGCAATCCCATGTCGAGGGAATCGATGCCGAGGGCTTCCATCAAATGCAGGATTTCAATCTTCTCCGCGATCGAAGGATCGCGAACCGAGGGCGACTGCAAACCATCCCGCAGAGTTTCGTCGTTGAGCAGGATTGGTCCCGCCGGACGCAGCTTCGCGGCATCCATCTGGTTCCAGTCGTAAATGAGTTCGGAAGTATTCACAAAGGAGACATCAGGAACGGATGCATCGTACGTGCCCACGCGGGGACGGCCGCCCTCGGCCGTCCTGGCCGGGTGAAACCCGGCAGTGTTGCTACGCACCTATTTTTTAGGCGCCACGGTCAACCCGAATATCGACGTCTGTCCTTGCCCGGCCACATTCAGTCCGCGAACGCCTTCATCATGCGGCAAGTAAAGCGTTTTGCAATGCTCGCAGCGATAGACTTCGCCGTCAGGCCCCCAGGCTTCCTCGGCGTCGCCGCAGGCCTGCTCAACCACGTCCGTGGTATAGAACCAGCGCTTCAAATGTCCGCCACAGAATTTTCCTTTGTCATTTTTTTCGTTGCAGGAGCGTTGTCCCGGCTTCTTGATCTTTACTTTGTGATGGGGAAGCTGCGGAGGAGCTGTCACGGTTTCGGTAGTGGCCAAGGGCGATCCTCGTCGCTGCGGCAAATTGCCCGCCGGATTTACCAAATCATTTTACTCGAAGGCCTTTGAGCTCAGCTACATCTGACTACAGGGCGTCATGCTGAGCTGAGAAGCTCATGTGGGGCGGACACTCTTGTCCGCCGCGTTTGACTGGGGTTCTGACTGCCTAAGAGCGGTTGGCCGTTGCGGAGAGATACAAGCAAATATCAAAATCAACGCAAAATCAACTTCAAAGGCGGCGCACAAGAGTGTCCGCTCCACACGTTACTTGCCTCTGAGCGCGCCTGCCGCCCTCGCCACTGCTCGCAGACGCTTCCTCATCCCGCGGGCAAACTGCCAGTCCAGTAATCCTTCCATCTGGCGCGAGAAGGATTTTCCGTATCCGTACCACCAGATTTTTTGCATTCGCGGCAGCCGGTCGCTGTCCAGATATTTTATCCGCACCATTTCTTCCAGGCCATAACGTCCATGAGAGCGGCCTATGCCGCTGGTTTTCACTCCTCCGTGTGGGGCTTCGCTGATACCGAAACATGAGACGGCGTCATTCACCATCACCGTTCCCGCCTGAATGCGCCGCGCCAATGCCTCTCCGCGACTGCGATGGCGTGTCCACACGCTGGCCGCCAGGCCGTATTCCGAATCGTTCGCCAAACCGACGGCCTCATCGTCACTGTCGAACGGCATCACCGGCAATACCGGTCCGAAAGTTTCTTCGCGCATAATCCGCATTCCGTGAGTGACGTCCGCCAGCACTGTGGGCGCATAGAAGCTTGCTCCGATTTCCGGGAGGCGCTTCCCGCCGATAAGCACGCGGGCTCCCTGCGCCCGCGCATCCTCCACCTGCGTTTCCACGTTCAGCAACTGGCGCTGATGGATCAGCGGGCCCATGTCTGTGTCAGGGTCCATCCCGTTACCAACGCGCAACTCCTGCGTATGGCGAACGCACGCTGCGAGAAATTGTTCATACAGGCTGCGATGCACATAGCAGCGTTCGACCGATAAACAGGCCTGCCCGGCGTTCACGAATGCACCCCAAACCGCGCCCCGGGATGCAATTTCGATATCGGCATCGTCGAGCACCAGCATAGGATCCTTGCCGCCCAGTTCGAGAACCACGGGCAACAGGCGCGTTGCAGCGTTCTGCGCGATTCGTCTGCCTGTCGGAACGCTTCCGGTGAAAACCAGTTTGTCGATCGCGGCGTTCGTGAGCGCAGATCCGGCGACGCCGTCGCCTGGAATCACTTGAAAAACTTCCTCCGGCACGCCCGCTTGATGCAATAACGCCGCCAGTTCGATCGCGGTGAGCGAGGTAAACTCTGAGGGCTTCAAGACCACCGCATTGCCCGCGACCAGTGCTGCCAGGCTTTCCGTCGCCGGAATCGAAAAGGGATAATTCCACGGCGAGATAATTCCGATCACGCCATAAGGCTCGCGTACCACCCGTCCCGACTTTGTTTTCATGGCCAGATTGCCATGAGGAACGGGTTCGTCGCGGAGCAGTCGGTAAGCATTGTCGATCAGGAAGCGTGTGGCATCGAGGACGACCAAGACTTCGGTCAGCAGCGCTTCTACCCAGGGTTTGCCGGCTTCGCGCGTGATTAACTGCGCTACTTCGGATTTTCTGCGGTGCAGCAGGCGCTGGAACTCGCGCAGGATTGTGATTCGCTTGCGGACTCCCACATTTGCCCAGGATTCTTGCGCCGCTTTCGCTCGCGAGATCGCAGCGTGGACCTCTGCATCCGATACCGATTCGAATTCGCGCAGGACTTCGCCCGTCGCCGGATTGGTGGAGGCGACTCTGCGAGTTTCGGTTTTTAGATCTGGCGCCATTGAAATTAACTGCAAAAGACGCGGGCGAGGTCGCCCGCGACTACACACCTGGGCCACACATGTACTTAATATTCCACACTCATTAGGTACAGTCCGCTGGCTGGAGCTGTGGCACCGGCGGCGGAGCGGGAACGGGCTGCCAAAATCCGAGGTATGTCTGACACTTTCAGAGTTCCCTTGCCGGCCAGCAGAAATGTTCCGACCAGATTGCGCACCATGTGGTGCAGAAATCCGTTGCCTCGTACGGTGTAGACGAATTCATCCTCCTGCCGTTCCCAGGCCGAAGCGAAGATTTGCCGAACGTTAGAGACCTCTTCTTCGCGTCCTCGCTCCGCATCCACCGCTGCGAACGACGTGAAATCGTGTTCCCCGATCACCGACGCTGCTACCTCCTGCATGGCGGCTTCGTCCAAGGGATAGGGATAATGCCAGACATATCTCGCAAGAAAAGGCGAACAAATGTCTGCACGATACATCCTGTACCGGTAACTTTTCGCACGAGCCGATTTCCGGGCATGGAAGTCTGGCGGGGCGTCGGCAGCTTCGAGGATACGTATCGACGACGGCAAAACGTCATTCAACGCAATAACCAGGTTTCCGGGCGGGATTGGCGACTGAAGGCTAAAAGTTGCGACCTGGCCCAGGGCGTGGACTCCGGCGTCAGTGCGTCCCGAACCTTGCGGCAGGACTTTCTCCCCCGTAAGTCGTCCGATGGCAGATGCCAAGGCGCCCTGGATTGTGGCCGTGTCGGGTTGGACCTGCCATCCGGAGAACTCCGTGCCATCGTAAGCCAGAACCAATTTGATATTGCGCATGGCGATTGTTTGGAGTCTTACAACCTGCGGCCATCATCCAATTGTCTTGCCGATCTTTACAAAGCTTTACCTGGCGCGGGCGGCTGCGGCAGCGAGATAACTGGCGCACCTCAGCTATACTATGGCATTCATTTCGCGCCCGGGACAAAAGCTGGAGATAGCGCCGGTGAGCACAAAAATGAAACCTGGCGCCCTTAGTTTGCGTACCACCGGTTGAATTCAAAAAGTCTTTGGGCTCTTCATCATCAGATCCTTGCAGGGAGAGAAATCGAATGTTTTTGTCGGCATCGCAATGCACCCTTCGGCGTACCCTTGCGGTCATTCTGGCCGGTACTTTGACCGCCCCGGGCTGGGCCCAGACTGCCGCCCAGCCAGCCGCACCGGAGGGGCCAAAACCCCAGCAATTCGTGGTATCGGACTACACCAAGCCGCACTCCCATTTTCCCAATCCGATCGCTCCGTATCGCTCGCAGACCCTGCCGGCGCCGGACTTGAGCAATACTTCGCGGATTGACACCCTGATGCGGGACGGAAAGCTCTATCTCTCCATCAATGACGCAGTGGCGCTGGCGCTGGAGAATAACCTCGACATCGCGATCCAACGCTACAACCTGGCGATTGCAGACACCGATATTCTGCGCACCAAGGCCGGCGCCAGCACACTGGGCGTCAACAGCGGCGTGGTTCTCAACACTCCCGGAGGCGGTACCGGTGGCCTAAGCGGGTCGGTCGGTTCGGGAAATGGCGGCACCAACGCTGGAACCGGCGGAGCCGGCACCGGTGCGGGCGGCCTGGTCAATTCCACACTCGGCAGCGGATCGCCGATCACCAGCTTTGACCCGATAATCAGCGGCAGCATGCAAATGGATCGGGCATTCAGCCAATCCTCCAGCATTTTCAGCCCGCTCCCGGTGTCGAACCAGAACACAGGAACCGCCAACTTCAGTTACCTGCAGGGCTTTCAGACCGGCACCAACATGTCCGTGGGGTTCACCAATACCCACACCACGACCGACAGTCCGACCGCAACCTACAGCCCGTCGATCAGTTCGGGACTCAATGTCCGCTTAACGCAGCACCTCTTACAGGGATTCGGCTTTGCTCCGAACACGCGCTTCATCAAGATCGCCAAGAACAATCGTGAGATTTCCGATATAGCGTTCCGGCTGCAGATCATCACCACCATCGACCAGATCCAGAACATGTATTGGGATCTGGTGTTCGCCTACGAGAATGTGCGGGTGCAGAACGAATCGCTCGCGTTTGCCAACAAGACTCTTTCGGACACCAAGAAGCAAGTCGAGATCGGCACCCTCGCGCCGATTGAAGTAGTGCGTGCCCAGAGCACGGCAGCTACCGACCAGCAACAGCTCACCCTGGCGTTGACCAATCTGCAATTGCAGCAATTGCTGATGAAGAATGCTCTCAGCCGCACCCTGGTGGACCCCAGGCTGGCCGATGCAGAGGTGATTCCGACCTCCACGATGCAACTACCGCAGCAGGAACCCATAGTGCCGACGCAAGACCTGGTAACCGATGCGATCAGCCATCGCGCCGAGCTGGCAGAAGCCCGCATTACTCTCTCCAACACGGAAATCAGCAACAGAGCCGTGCGCAACGCGCTGCTGCCGAGCCTGGATCTCTACGCCTACTACGGCGGAACGGGCATTGGCGGCAACGTCGCCTTGCCTCCCTGCACCGGCACGAGCGGCCCCTTCCAAGCCTGCTTCGATCCAGCGAATGCTGCACCCCCCTTCCGCAATGGGGGACCGGTGGGCTACGGCAGCACCTTGAACCAACTCGTGGACTCCAGCGCCCCCGATAAGGGTGTGGGCCTCAGCCTGACCATTCCTCTTCGCAATCGCGTGGCCCAGGCGACGCAAATTCGTTCTGAGCTGGAATATCGTCAGTCCCAGATGCGCTTGCAGCAGCTGGAAAACCAGGTTCGCATCGAAGTGCGCAACGCCCAGTTTGCGGTGCAGCAGAATCGGGCTAGCGTAAACTCCGCACAGGCGGCGGTGGACCTGGGCAAACAGTCGCTGGACGCGGAGCAGAAGAAATACGCTCTGGGCGCATCGACCACAACGCTGGTGCTGCAGAACCAGAGTGCGCTTGCGCAAGCTGAATCGACCCTGGTCTCTGCCATGGCGGCGTACGAGAAAGCGCAGATCGAACTGGACCGCTCGACCGGACTTCTGCTTGACCACACCGGCATCCAGATCGCCGATGCCGAGCGTGGTGAGGTGACGCATGCGCCGACAATCCCGTACGTGACTCCAAGAGCCGATGTGCAACCTGCGGCCCAACCGAAGTAAGGCTTGATCGTGTGGGGCGGACACTCTGGTCCGCCGCCTTTGATTTGAATTTGACTTCAGGCGTTCAAATCAAAATCAAACGGGGCGGACAAGAGTGTCCGCCCCACACATGCATCCCGGTGGCCATTCCATCTTTCAATGCTTCCGGTTTATTCTCTCCGGGTGCATCTCTCCGTCGTCCTGATCACCCACAACGAGGAACTCAACCTCGCTCGCACGCTTGAAAGCGTGCAGACTCTGGTACCGGACGGTCAGGGCGAAATTATTGTCGTGGATTCCGGCTCGAACGACCGCACGGTGGAGATTGCCGAGTCTTTCGGCGCAAAGGTATTCACCGAGGAGTGGAAAGGCTATGCCGGACAGAAGAACTCTGCCATCGACAAAGCCACTGGCGAATGGATTCTGAGTCTGGATGCGGATGAGGAACTCGACGAACGCCTCCAGCAAACCTTGGCAAACACTCTGGAATGCCTGGAACGCGTGGATGCTCTACGGCGACAGCCCGACACTCATAAGCTCATGATGCAGGGAGCCGAAGCTGAGTTGGAAGACTGGATCGGCGAGAAGGTGGACTCAAGACTCGCCGGCATCTGGATTGCCCGCAAGAATGAGTTCCTCGGCAAGTGGATCAAACACGGCGGCTTTTGGCCGGATCCAAAGCTGCGATTTTTCCGGCGCGGCAGTGGACGATTCGAAGATCGTACCGTCCATGAAACTGTCAAAGTGAACGGCCCGACCGTCCGACTTGGGCAGGGCGCTCTGCTGCACCATTGCTACCCCACGATTTCCGATTACATCCAGCACATGAATCGCTATTCAACGCTGGGCGCCGAGATGGCGGTTGCCGAGGGCCATACAGGATTTGGCGTCATCAATATTGCGGTGCGGCCTCTGGTCACTTTTATCTACAACTATTTTTTCCGCCTGGGTTTTCTCGACGGACGAAAAGGATTCCTGCTGCACCTTTACCACGCGGTGTACGTCTCATGGAAATACGCCAAAGTCTGGGAACTGACGCACACGAGCAGGCGCTAACCGGCTCGGGTTCCGTCCGGCACAGGATTTTCCGGCGTAGCCAGCGCGGGACGCAGGCCATCAGCGTATCCAATGTCAAACAACATCCCTTCGGATAGCACGCCTCGCATCTTGCGCGGCTCCAGATTCACCACGAACAGCGCCTGCCTGCCGATGATCTCCTGCGGATTGGCGCGTTCGGTTTTCATTCCAGCAACAATGGTGCGCTCGTGATCGCCAAAGCTCACCCGCAGTTGAAGCAGCTTGTCGGAGTTGGCCACGTCGGCAACCGCGAGGATTGTTCCCACGCGGACGTCGATCTGATTCAGCGCTTCAAGGGAAATCACGGGCTTGATTGGAGCAGGCGTCATAGTAAAAAGTTAACCCCTGAGGACACAGAGGAAAAGCTCTTAGATTTTCTCTGTGTCCTCCGTGTCCTCTGCGGTTAGTTTCAGCCTTACAAAGTCGATCATCTCAGGCGTGATGTAGTCCGGCGGTTGTATGCGAAACATGGGCCGTCCCGCAACCGGCTTCAGGGAAGTCTCCCTCCACGCTGGTGCTCCGGTTTGGCTTTCGTGCAGAATCACCGCGTCTGCCCGGTCGAGAAATTCCTGGGCTGATTTCTTGAAGTCTTCCGTGTTCGGATCAAGCACAGTCAGATAAAGATCCGGACGCAAAAATTTTAGAATGCTGTTCGACTCCAGAATCGCGTTTCGCGTTCCGGCTAGTTTCTTGCGAATCGCGGGCATCGCCTCGGCCAATCGCCCCTGCTCGGTACGCACCCACCATGCCCGCTCCGCACCCGCCCTCAGAAAGCGCGAACTATCGGATTGGCCACTGCGATCTTTCTCTTCCGAGACCGCCCAGCTGTGATCATCAGTCATGCAGTCGCAGGGCTGCCCATCTTTCGAACAGATGCCGTGCCCGTATTGCGTGATCTTGAATGCGGTCCAGTGATATTCCGGCAGGGCGGCGATCAAGCCAGCTACCACGCTCGTCTTGCCCAAGTTGCGTGAGTGCCCGCCGATAACGATGAGAGACATGCAGAAATTCGTCCTTGGCCGTTCGCCGTTGGCCCTTCACCGCAGGCTTGTTGACAATCGACGTCTTTGATTTCAGTTTTTGGCCAACGACCAAAGGCCAACGACCAACGACCAACGATCAGATTCACCGCCGTCTATTTCCTGGCCATCCGCGCCAACGCCGCCAGCTGTTTCAAATATTCCCGAACGGGGCGCGCCGGAGTTCCCCAAAAGGCCACGCCCTTGCCGCGCAAAACCTTGTTGGGCAGAACGCCACCTTGTCCGCCCAGCATTACGCCTTCTTCGATGCGCGCATGCTCTCCGATGCCCACCTGGCCGCCGAGAACCACGTTCTTCTCGATGACGATACTGCCGGAGAGCCCGGTCTGGGCTGCGATCACAACGTCTTCGCCGATCTGGCAGTTGTGTCCAATGTGCACCAGGTTATCGATCTTGGCGCCGCGTCCGATGCGCGTCACTTCGAGCGCTCCCCGATCGATGGTTGAGTTCGCTCCAATCTCGACGTCGTCTCCGATTTCGAGACGCCCTATCTGGGGAAACTTTTCGTAGTGGCCCGTCGCCCGATCGCGCACGTAACCGAATCCATCGGCGCCCAACACCGCTCCGGCATGAATGATCACGCGATCTCCCAGCAGCGCTCCCGGATAAATCGTCACGTTGGGATAAATCTCGCAATCGCTTCCGACAGAAACACCTGCACCGATCACCGCGCTGCCGCCGATCCAGGTACGATCGCCGATATCCACTTTTTCGCCGATGACGGCTCGCTCCGCCACGCTCACATCTTTGCCCAGTCGAACAGAAGCATGCACCGCGGCACTGGGATGCGTTCCCGCCGGTCGATCCGGCGCCGAATACAGCAGCCGTGCCGCACGAGCAAACGCCAGCCTGGGATTTTTCGCAATCAGCAACGTCTTCGAACTGGTCTTGCCTTGCGAGACTTCCGCATTGGGAAACTCACCTACGATGACCGCCGCCGCTGGCGATTCCAGCGCCGGAAGCAAACTCTTTTCGTCTTCGACAAACACCAGGTCCGCGGAGGTTGCCAGTGCAATACTGGCGACGCCGCTCACTTCGACTGCACCATCTCCCACCAGATGAGCCTGTAACGATTGGGCAACCGAAAGGAGTGACCGCGTCATAGCACCTTTGTATACGTTTGGACAGGGAAAGAAAAGCTGGCCCAGGTCTAGAATGTTGACATGGAGAAGAAAGTCTTCTGGGTCGCGTTCACCGTGCTGGGCCTTATCGCGGACCTCCTCCTACCGCTCTGGTGGGCGCTGGTTGCCACCATCCCGGTCGCGTATGTCAGTTGGTGGGTCGCGTATAGAAGTGATTGGTTTTGAAAAGCAGCCTCTAGCTATTAGCTCTTAAATCCCAATGGATTTAGGCCAAGAGCTAACGGCTCAGAGCTAAAAGCTGGTTTGTTAGTACAACCCCGGCTCACCCGGGGGCCTCGTTTTCCAGCGTCGGTGTACCCACAACCACTGGTCGGGATAGCGGCGGACATAGTCTTCCGTGATTTTCGTAAATAACTGGGTATTGCTGACGATATCTTTTTCTTCGTCCCCAGTGCGCACCAGGTTGACCGGAGGATCAAACCGTAAACGATATTTGCGCAGGACCGGGTCCCAGATCGTGAACCCGGGTATGACCGCGGCGTCGGTTCGCAGCGCAATTCTGGCGAGGCCGCTGGCCGTGCAGGCAGGGATGCCGAAGAAATTCACGAAGACTCCCTGCGGCGGAGTCATATTGGTATCCATGAGAAGGCCGACTACTTCTTTGGCCTTCATCGCCTCCAGCAGCCCGCGCACGAAGTTGTCTTTGCTCACCGTAGTGTTGCCATGCATCGAACGATAACGCTGGATCAGGCGGTCAAGGTAGGGATTGTCCAAGTTGCGCACGACCACGTGCATCCAGTGGCCGTGCAAGGAGTGGACGAATGCGGAGAGCTCCCATCCGCCAAAGTGAGCGGTGAGAAACAGTACGCCCTTGCCGCGAGCCATGGCGCGTTCATAGTTTTCAAAGCCGTCGTAGACCACGACCTGGTTTACGTTTTCCTTGGTGTACCGGGGAAACTGGCAGACTTCGGCAAGCTGGCGGCCGAGGGAAGTAAATTCTCCACGCAGGATGCGGGCATGCTCACTCCGGCTTTTTTCCGGCAGCGCCATCGCCAGATTGCGCATGCCGACGTGCCGCAGGCGGCCGTGCAGCAGGTAGATCATCCAGGCCAGAGAAATTGCGGCCGCCCGGGACAGCGGACGAGGCAGCAGGCTCAGAATTTTGATGAACGGCCACGCAAGCGCGTACTCGAGTCGCTGACGCATTTAGGGAAACTGGTGACGGTAGCAAGCAGAAAGTGGGTTGTCAATGTGGGCGCGAGCGTCCGCGCTCGCGGCGGCGTTCGTGACGCTGCTGCAGGAGCATCGTCTTTTTGGCGTCTGCGCAGGCGCCCACATCCCACCCGGCGATCTCGGCGCTGCCGCACGAGCGGGGCGCTCGCGCCCACATAAGAACCAAAGCTATTTGTCGGCTGCGTTCTTGGCCCACTTGGCCAGCGTACTGAGAAACGGATACGCGTTCGCAGGCGCATCGATAGTGCCGGCGAGCGACGTCTTGAACGGCACCATGCGGCTGTAAAACTCGCGGGTGGCATCTTTGTCCTGGCTGATCGCAGCGCCGCTCAGTTCCAGTCCGGCGAACAGTCCGCGGGCCCGGGAGTAGCTGAGTACCTGCGCCTTCAGTTTCCAGTCGGTGTCTGCGGCAGCGTGGCGTCCCACCGGTCCGGCGGCCACACTGGCATCGGCGCCCAGCTTGAACTGGCTGCTCATCAAATTCTTCATGCCATTGTCATTCATGATCAGCATGACCAGGTCGACCGCCTGGGCGCCAATCTGCAGACCGAAGCTGCCACCCTTGATGGTGAAGAACGCGGGCGCGCTCCAACCCTTCGGCGTACGGCAACTGGCCACGCCACGCCCGTAACGGGCACCCACAATGAATCCGCCTTTGAGCATGGTCGGCACAACCGCCACGCACTGGGCCGATCCCAATACTTCTTCCGGAATGCCCTGGTCGGGCGCGGATTCGATCTCCTCCAGCACCGTGCCAGCAGCTTTCACCCGGTCTTCAGCTTTGGTCTGGTCCTGATCCGAATCCTTGGCGAACCCAGAGACCCCGAGACACACGACCAGACAGACGAGCAGCAATTTTTTCATTTCTTCCTGACTTTCAAACGCGAGTTTGTTTGCAATTAGTAAAGTGATTTTAACGGATTTCGCGCGGGAAGGTAATGTCGATGCGGGCGCACTGCTCATGCGGCAGCGCCACGGTCCGTGTGGGGCCTGGTCTTCGACCCAGCCAAACTGAACGGTAGCTCGGTGGGTTTTGATCCGTTCCGGCAAAAATAAGCCGAGCTTCGCTCGACCGCGTCAAAGACCCGGTCCTAGAAAGCCGATGCTACTTCTTGAATGTTCTGGATTGAGTGGGACTCAAAAAAATCGGGGCTAGCAGCGGTGACCCTAAATCTCCGCTTCCAACCCCGTCTCCCAGGTTCTGTGGTAGGTGAAACGAGTATGCGTGCGACCTGAGAAACGGACAAGATTACCCAAGTCACAGGACCAAAGTAACCCCGCAGGGGGACTGAGAAAAATAGGGTGATTATTGTATTTGGGAGATCGGACTGGTCGTAAATGAGAGACGGACATGACGGGCAGGACGAAGGATGCGATTGATCCAATGTGAATTCGTCGGCCCGGACAATCCGTTAATTTCTGAAATCTTTTTTTACTTCGCCGTGACCAGTGAATGCGTGATGGCGTGCACTGACAGCGCGATCCGGTTCTGCACTCCAACTTTGCGCATCAATTTGGCAACGTGGGCCTTGACGGTACGTTCTTCGATGCCCAGCGCAGAGCCGATTTCCTTGTTGGAACGGCCAGCCACCAGCATCTCGAGTACTTCCTTTTCGCGGTCGGTAAAGGTCACGCGGCCTGCGGGAAAAATTCGTCCGGGCGCTGAACTTACACGCTCGATGAACAGGGACAGCACGCGGCGGGGCGCCCACACCGAACCCTGATTCACGATGCGTATAGCCTGCACAAACTCGGTCGGCGAGGCGGCCTCGTCCACGTAGCCTTTGGCCCCTGAAGCAATGGCCTTCAAAATCGTTTCCTCGTCCATGCCCGAACCTGTCACAATAATGCGCAGGTCAGGACGGCTGGCTTTAAGGCTGGCCATCAGATCGAACAGGTTTTGCCCGTTGCGGTTCCCGAGCAATACCAGGTCGATATTGGGCATACTCCCAATGTCCGGAAGAGACGCCGAGATGAGCTCGAAGTCAGTCTCTGAATCAAACAGGGCCCGAAACCCCACGAAACGCAGTGGATCGCTCTCCACCACGGCAAGACGGATGGCCGGTTTTTTTGCTGGTGCAGCCTTCATGGCGGTTGCAGCCTTCATAGGGTGTCCTGTTGGATAAGGGTTTCCTGCTTTATTTTGAAGCTGCGTAAGCATAGCCATATTTGCCCGCGATTAGAACTACCTACAGGTTCATTACGATTACGCCAGTAACGTGGTAAGCATCTAAAAAGAGACGGGTAAATCACTCATGGAGCAACAAGGGAGACTCGTGAAGAAGAGCATTTGGTGGGTCGCTGTGATTCTGCTCGTAAGCTGTTTCGCTGCTATGGCTCAGAGCCCGTATCAACCGAAGTTTAAGGGCGATCCTGCCAAGTCCGACTCGGAAGCCGCCGCCCTGGGCTACATGCGTACCGTCCTGCGGGCACAGAAGACTTACTACAAGAAAAATACCAAGTATGCCGCATCGCTTTCCCAGTTGGTCCACACCGGGTCTTTCACCAAGCGGATGGTAAATCCGGACCGCGGAGACTATTCCGTAGGTTTCAAGGCAAACAAAAACAAAGACGGTTTCGACCTGACGCTAACTCCAAAGCAACTCGACGCTGAGCATCGTTCGTTCTACGCCGACGAAGATGGCCAGATTCACGCGGATGACCAGGCGCCGGCGACTGAGAAATCGCCACTGGTGAAGTAGATGGAGAAAGAGATTTTAGGATTACAGATTGCACTATTTACAATCTTCCATCTAGTCAAAAGCAATAACTACCAAGGACACGAAGGTTCACGAAGAAATTCCTTTGTGGATCCTTCGCGTCCTTCGTGGGTATTGCTTTTTTGGGAGGTCGGCCTTCGTTATCCGCCGCTGATCTCTGCCGCTTTTCCATTTCGAAACGTAATCGTCACTGGCTTGCCGCCGTTGGGATAGTGCACAGTCTTCACCGCGGAATCGCTCGACCGTTCCGGCACCCCCATGCCGATGGCGAAATACGCCTGAAATTCATTCATCCCCGGCTTGATCTGGTGCTGATCGATGGATTGCCAAATGTCCGCGGGCCAGTGCTTGTACAAATCGCGCGGGTCTTGAATGAAGAACATCTCGTCAGAGTAGATCTGGTAGCTTTCGCCAGTTTTTGAGCCGATAGGAACGGCGTAGGACTTCCCATCCAGGTCAAACACTGCCATCACTTGTTCCAGGTGCGCCGAGTGCGGCGACGTGTCAGTGATCACATCCTTGACGTCGAGCTTTTGGATCGGCAGCAGCAGTCCGGCCTCATGCGAGAAATCAGCGTGGCGGCGAGCGCGGTCGTAAGGGTAGTAGGTAAAACGGTAGCCTTCCTTTACCCAGACCGGCTGCTGAGTCAGTTGCTTCGCCGACTTCAAATCGAAGGGATACAGTTTCTTGGGCACGACATAGTAGTCGGGATTGAGCGGCGGCGCCTGCTTTGAGGCCTGTTCGCTTCTCTCGGCGCGACGCTGGTACACAACATACCCTGCGCGCAAGGCAGCCACGGCGATCACGATGATCAGTACCACCTGAATTTTTTGCTTCGCTTCTGAGGTCATGAGTAAGAAAGTCTGAGTATAACTACGCCTCTCCCGCGTAGCAGTCCATGATCATTGATTTTAAAAAACGGAGTCATCCTGAGGGATTTCAGTCCCGAAGCATCTCGCGCGCAGCTTCGCAATGTCTGCCCTTCGTCCTATCCGCTGCGCGCCAGAGCTTCGCAAGCTCAGCATGACCCTCCCGGAATTTACAACTTGCCACAGGAAGCATCCTTCGGGTTCGGGACGTGTAAAATATCTCCATGGCAACGATTACCGAAGACGAAGTTTTAAGCGCTTTGAAGCAATGTTACGATCCGGAAATTCCAGTCAACATCGTCGATCTGGGACTGATCTACGGCGTCCGCTTTGAGCCCGCGCCCGAAGAAAAACAAGACGTCACCGTCGATATGACCCTTACAGCGCAAGGCTGTCCTTCGCACGTTCAGATCGGAGAACAAGTCAAGGCCCGCGTGGAACAAATGCCCGGCGTGCGTACCGCCACGGTGAACGTGGTCTGGACTCCGCCATGGACTCCGGAGCGCCTCAGCCCCGACGCCCGCAAGACCCTGGGTATCGAAGAATAAGTCGCGGGGTTTGGTAGCACCAGCCTCCGCCCGGCTGTCCCGAGGGCGTCTCGCCCTCGGATTCGCCACCGAAAAAACTACTGGCTCAGCAACGAGTCGTACCAGCTGCGATTGCGATTCTCCGCAGCCTCCGCCAAACGATCGCCGACCCGAGTCGCGACTTCCAGAAAGCTCTTGCCCTGTTCGATGTAGTCCGGCAAATTCCTGCGAACCTCGGCAAATTTTTCGGGGTATTCCGAAGCCAGCGCGGCCAATCCTAGACCCGCCAGAATCATGCCCGCCGTCCACCTCTTCTTGAGGATCATGGCTGTGCCCACGCCTGCCGCTCCACTGACCAACGCAACTTTCCAGTTTTCCATTCCGCCCTCCACTTGAAGGAATTGTACCCCGAGGCCCGACCCCGATACCTTATACTGCTCAACTTGACACGGAGGTTTTGATGCCGAAAGCAGGCACACTATTGCTCGCTGCCCTGATTTTTTCCTTCCTGCTGTCGAGCCTCACAGCCCAGAACGGTCCACGCGCACGCGACCTCGGTGTTCCCTTCGACGGAACGCCCGGTCCGTTCAATGCCATCACCGACGTAAAGGGCGTCGAAGTCGGACACACCACCCTGATTTCGGGCAGTGGTCCTCTGAAAGTTGGAGTCGGCCCAGTGCGCACAGGCGTGACCGCAATTCTTCCCCGCGGGCACAATTTCATGGACTCCGTTTTTGCCGGCTGGTTCACTCTGAATGGCAACGGCGAAATGACCGGGACCACATGGGTCGAAGACTCGGGTTTTCTGGAAGGTCCGGTGATGACCACCAACACCCACAGCGTCGGAGTGGTACGCGATGCCGTGATCGCGTGGCGCGTAAAGCATGCTCCCCCGGATGAAGAGGGCTACTGGTGGTCTTTGCCGGTGGTTGCCGAAACCTGGGATGGCGATCTGAATGACGTCAACGGATTTCATGTGAAGCCCGAAGACGCCTTCCACGCGCTGGACACAGCCAAGTCCGGGCCAGTCGAGGAAGGCAGTGTAGGCGGCGGCACCGGCATGATCTGCAACGAATTCAAAGGCGGAATCGGGACATCCTCGCGCGTGCTCGACGCAAAGTACGGCGGCTACACGGTCGGAGTGCTGGTGCAATGTAATTACGGAATGCGCAGCGAGCTGCGCATTGCCGGAGTTCCTGTTGGACGTGAAATCGGTGAACACACCGTTCGCAATGACGACGTTGGATCCATCATCGTGGTCGTCGCCACGGATGCGCCGCTGATTCCAACCCAACTGAAGCGGGTCGCTCGAAAAGTTTCACTGGGATTAGGCCGCGACGGAAGTTTTTCCGGAGACGGGTCGGGAGATATCTTCATCGCCTTCTCCACCGCGAACTCCGGCGCCAACGGCATAAAAGGCGTACACCAGTTGGAGATGCTTCCTAATCAACGGCTGAACCCCATCTTTTTGGCCACCGTTCAGGCCACCGAAGAAGCGATCGTGAACGCCATGGTCGCGGCAAAAACGATGAAAGGCATCAACGACCGTGAGGTCATTGGCCTGCCCCATGATCGCCTGCGTGAAGTGCTGAAGAAGTACAACAGGTTGGTGAAGTAAAGGTGGAGCAGTGGGGAAGACACACTCGAGGGTGCCCCGTCCAAGCTCCGCTTGGGCGGGGATTTTTGTCGTTTGATAACGGAGTTTTACAAATCCGGGACCGGAAGAAATCTCACCTGCTAAATACCGCCGAAAACCCCGCTCAAGCGGAGCTTGAACGGGGCACCCCTGGAATGCATTTCGGATGAGCTTCAGTAAATCGTGTAGCCCGGCGCCGGGGTTGCGCAGATCGGGTTTCGAAGCCATCAGCAGCAACGCTCCCATCTTTTTGAACGCACGCAAATCTTCGATGCTGTGGAAGGACTTCGTCTTGTAGTCGTCCGGCGTGGGCGTGTCATCCGGAATGCGGCGCGCTTCGACGTTCTCGAAGGCATGTTTCTTCAGCAGTTCGATATATTCCGCTTCGGACCGCACGTGCACCGGCACCTTCAGCTTGTCCACCCATTGCAGCGAATAGGCATTGTCGCGGTACAGATTGATTAGGATAAATAGCCGGCCATGCGGCGCCATTACGCGAAAGAGTTCAGACAGCGCCCGATCCTGGTCAGCATAGTAGTAGAACGATTCCACCGACAAAACTTTGTCGAAGAAATTTTCTTCCCAGGGAATCTGCTGCGCCGATCCCCACACATATAAAATATTTTCGAAATCTTTGGAAGCCGCACGAGCCTGCCGAACCATTTCGTCAGAAACATCGAGACCCACGACCTGGCCGAAACCTTCCGGCCCCTCTCCGACGAAGCGAGAAAGCAGCCGCGTAGCCCAACCCGAACCACAACCGAGATCAAGCACACGCTCGCCAGGACGTAGATCCATCAACCGCAAAGTCTTCTCGGTGATATCGAGATGATGGTTCTCCATCTTCCCGCCTTCACCCGCCAGCGCCCAGCGATTGAATTCCAGTTGCAGCTTCTCATCCGGGGTTGGAGTCTTGTCGGGCATGCCAATATTTTAATACGCACACGGAGCGGCGGACGCCCTCGTCCGCCCAGGCCGGGCAAAGCCCGGCAGTTCTGTTTTCTTGAAACGCTGAAACCAGGCCAGCTGAATGTCGCGTCGGCGTCCCGCCGGCTGTCCGGTGGGCGTCCCCGCCCACCCATCGGGCCGGCCAGAGGCCGGCGCTACCTGACGTCCGGGCCTACAGGTTCGCGTACGTGGTTCGCGACGGGATATGCTACATTTGCCATCCTCATGAGCTCAACCCCGCAGCCGGAGCCTGACCCGGAGACACTTTACTGTCCCCGGTGCAGCCAGGAAGTCAACGACCCTCTCAGTTGCGGCGACTGCTCCGCCGTCATCTGCCGTCGCTGTGGAACTCCGCTCGAATCTCCCGACGAATTGGGGATGGGGTAAGCGAAATAATGAGCCTGCCTTCGGTCTCGACGCCGCCCGCCGGAAAATCCGAATCTCCCAGCCTGGTGCGCGGACTCAGCCTGCTCGACTCCGTCCTGTTGCTGGTCGGAGGCATCATCGGCTCGTCGATCTTCCTCACGGCAAAAGACATTGCCGGCCCCCTGCCGCATCCTCTGCTGTTCCTGCTGGTTTGGGTGCTGGGCGCAGGCATTTCTCTTCTGGGATGCACCGCATTCGCCGAACTGGGTTCGATGTTTCCCGACTCCGGTGGTCAGTACGTCTATCTGCGCGAGGCCTACGGTGACCTTCCCGCGTTTCTCTATGGATGGATGCTGTTCAGTGTCGCCAACGGCGGCACCATTGCGGCGCTCTCGGTGGCCTCTGCGGCTTATCTGGGTGGAATCGTTCCCGCAATTTCCCAGGAGCACGTCATCTTCTCGGCGGTAGGAATCGTTGTTACCCGGGCTCACGTGGTTGCGCTGGCGGCGATTGTCGCGGTCACCTGGATCAACGTCGTGGGGTTGCGCTGGGGCGCGATCCTGCAAAATCTGGCCACCTGGGCCAAATTCGCTGCCATGGCGGCATTCGTAATCTTAGGATTTGCGATCGGCAAGGGCGACTGGCATCACTTCTCTCCCGCCCCCGGACAGAGCCTATCTCTGGGATTAACAGCGGGACAACTCATCTCAGCATTCGGCGTGGCGTTGATCGCAGTCTTCTGGGCCTATGACGGGTGGGTGTACATCACCTGGGTTTCGGGCGAAGTAAAAGAGCCGCGCCGCAATGTGCCGCGCGCTATGGTCCTGGGAGTCGTCGCCGTCGGAGTCATTTATATGGCGATGAACATGACCTATATCTACGCCCTTCCTCTCGGAGAAATCGCGAAGCACGAAACCATCGCAAACGCAGCCGCAGTTGCTCTCTTTTCTCCGGGAGCAGCGTTGTGGCTGTCGGCTCTGATCGCGCTTTCTTGTTTCGGCGCAATGGCCAGCTGCACCATGAGCGGCGCTCGCGTCTATTTCGCCATGGCCCAGGATGGAGCCTTCTTTCAGAAGATGGCCCAGGTCCATCCCAAATGGCGGACCCCTGCGTTCAGCCTGATCGGCCAGGGCATCTGGGGCGCAGTGCTCACGCTCAGTGGCCGCTACGACCAGCTTTACACCTATGTGATGTTTGGCATGGTGCTGTCCTACACGCTGACCGTGGTCGGGATGTTCATTCTGCGCTGGAAGCGTCCCGAACTTCCGCGCCCGTATCGCTGCACGGGATATCCGTGGCTGCCGGCAATCTATGTTCTGATCGGCGGCGCCTGGACGCTGAACACAATTGTTACGCGTCCTACCGAAGCCTTCTGGGGAGCGGCGATTGTACTGATCGGCGTGCCCGGATATTTGTACTGGAAGCGCAGCAGCACGCGAGCGCCACAAGCCTCTTGACGCATTCTAAAAAGAAAGACGTCATGCTGAGGGACTCTTAGTCCCGAAGCATCTCGCGTGTAGCGTTACTATTGCCGGGAAAAGGCAGATCCGCTTCACGCCGGATCCTTCGCCCGGCTGAAGCCGGGCTCAGGATGACGCCGTCTCTAGGAGCCGTCTCTGAGAGAAGAGGTTGGCATACGCCCGTCATGTCTTTACAATCACCTGACTAACGAATCGCTCGCCACCCAGGGAGAATTTCATGGCAGACCCTCTTCTGATCGCCAAGGGGGAAGATTCGCTTTACCTGTTGCCCGGCATGTCAAACCGGCACGGCCTGGTCGCCGGGGCCACCGGCACGGGCAAGACGGTAACCTTGCAAGTGATGGCGGAAGCCTTCAGCCGAGCCGGCGTGCCGGTGTTTGCCGCCGATGTGAAAGGCGACCTCTCCGGAATCAGCCAGCCTGGCATCGACAGTCCCAAGCTTCAAGACCGGGTAAAAAAGTTGGGCCTGACCGACTTCGGCTTCGCCGGTTGCCCCGTCACTTTCTGGGATGTCTTCGGCGACCAGGGCCATCCCATCCGCGCCACGATTTCAGAGATGGGGCCGCTGCTCATCAGCCGCATTCTGAATCTGAACGACACGCAGGCGGGCGTGATGACGCTCGTCTTCAAGATTGCCGACGACAGCGGCCTGCTGCTGCTTGATCTGAAAGATCTGCAAGCCATGCTGCAGCACGTAGGCGATTTTGCCAAGGACTTTCAGACGCAGTATGGAAACATCTCTCCCGCCAGCATCGGTACCATTCAGCGGTGCCTGACTGCATTGCAGCAGCAAGGTGGCGACAAATTTTTCGGCGAGCCTGCCCTTAATCTCGACGACCTGCTACAAACCGATACCAATGGACACGGCGTCGTCAACATCCTGGCGGCTGACAAACTCATGGGCGAGCCGCAACTCTACGCCACATTTTTGCTGTGGCTGTTGTCGGAACTTTTCGAGCAAATGCCCGAAGTTGGCGATCCGGAAAAACCCCGGCTGGTTTTCTTTTTCGACGAAGCTCACCTGCTGTTCACCGACCTGCCGTCGACTCTGCAAGCCAAGATCGAGCAGGTCGTGCGCCTCATCCGTTCCAAGGGTGTGGGCGTGTACTTCGTCACGCAGAATCCGCTGGATGTGCCCGAAGTCGTCCTCGGACAACTGGGCAACCGGGTGCAGCACGCGCTGCGAGCCTTCACTCCCAACGATCAGAAAGCCGTGCGCGCGGCGGCCCAGACTTTCCGTACCAATCCCAAGCTCAACGTTGAAACCGTCATCACGCAACTCGAAGTAGGCGAAGGACTGGTTTCTTTTCTCGACGAAAAAGGAACTCCGGGCGTGGTCGAACGTGCGTTGATTTGCCCGCCCCACAGCCAGATTGGTCCCATCACTCCCGCGCAACGCCAGCAGATCATCAGCAGCTCAGTGATCTTCGGCGTGTACGAAAAAGTTGTGGACCGCGAGTCAGCCTACGAACGGCTCAAAGGCAAAGCGCAGGAGTCCCCGGTACCCGCGGCAGGACAAGCTCAGCCTCAGGCAAACAAACCGTGGTACGAGAGTCTGCCGTCAATCGGCCTTCCCTCCAGCCTGGGCGGAGGTGGAGGACGGCGTGGCGACACTGTGGCAGATGCAATGATGAAGAGCGCTGCTCGGGCTATCGGCAGTTCAGTGGGACGCCAGATTATTCGCGGAGTGCTGGGTTCGATTCTGGGTGGAAGCAGCCGGCGCTGAGACATTAGCTTTTGGGATGGCGAACCCAGCAAGGCTTAAACCACAAAGGACACAAAGGTTCACAAAGAAGAGCCGACGGTTGAAACCTTCGCGATACTTCGTGTCCTTCCTGGTTGATGAATTTTGCCGGCAATGTCTTGAAACCGGCCGCTGGCCAGATCTCTTGTTGTTTTTTGTGGTCCAAGGACAGTCTCTATACCTTGGTGGACGAAACTCAATCATCCTCCGACTCCGCGCCCTTGAGTGCCAGGGCCGTCTCCACAAATCCCGAACAACCGAAGCCCGTCATGGGCTTCCGCGACCTCGTCTTGTTCTATGTGGTCACCGGCGTCAGCCTGCGCTGGATTGCCACCGCCGCCGCTGCCGGCCCCAGTTCGATCGTCATCTGGATTGGCGCGCTTCTCTTTTTCTACGCTCCCCTTGCGCTCTCGGTCATCGAACTCTCATCACGCTATCCGGAAGAGGGCGGCGTCTATGTCTGGGCGAAGCGCGCCTTTGGAGACTTTGCCGGTTTCATCACCGCCTGGGCTTATTGGGCCTGCAATCTCCCTTACTTCCCGGCCGTACTCTATTTCGCTGCCAGCAATGCGCTGTACATCCGCCACGACTGGGGACGATTTTCGAACAACACGACGTACTACATCGTCTTCTCTCTGGTTGCGCTCACGCTGGCCACGCTGCTCAACATTTATGGGCTCAACGTGGGCACGTGGCTGCACAACATGGGCGCGGTGGCGATGTGGATCCCCGTAGGCATTGTCATTGTGATGGGAGCGGTGGCCTGGCATCGCTATGGAGCGGCCACGTCGTTCACGCTGCACTCCATGACGCCCGGCGTTCAGATCAAAGACATGATTTTCTGGTCGGTCCTCATCTACGCTTTCGCCGGATGCGAGACGGCCTCGATCATGGGAGGAGAAATAAAGAATGCCCGCCGATCAATTCCCCGCGCGCTGCTGATCGCAGGAGTGACGGTGACGTTCTGTTACATCGTGGGCACCGTCAGCGTGCTGGTAGCGTTGCCGGCGTCAGAAGTTGGGAACCTGCAGGGGTTGATGCAGGCGGTATCGAAGACCGCCGAACGTATCGGCTTCGAAGCGATCATTCCGGTCGTCGCGCTTCTAATCACACTCAGTAACGTTGGCGCCGCAGGCGCGTATCTCGCTGCCGGCGCGCGTTTGCCGTTTGTGGCGGGAATCGATCGTTTCCTGCCACCCGCATTCGGCGCTCTCCATCCCCGATGGAAGACGCCGTGGGTCGGTCTGCTGACGCAGTTCGTTTTCGGCGCGCTGTTTATTTTTCTCGGACAGGCCGGGACGAGCATCAAGGGCGCTTACGACGTGCTGGTCAGCATGGGCGTGATCACTTACTTCATCCCGTTTCTTTACCTGTTTGCCGCGATGTTCAAGCTGCAAAAGGAACCCGCCGGACCTGACGTGATCCGCGTCCCGGGCGGCAAGCCGGTAGCCCGACTGGTCGCGATCGTCGGATTCGCGACCACGACATTTACAATTGGACTGTCTCTCATCCCGCAACCGGACGAACCCAACAAGCTGCTGGCAGTGATCAAAGTCGTAGGATTATCGGGCTTGCTGGTGCTGATAGGCGCCTGGATTTATTGGGCGGGAAAGAAGCGGGCACTACCATAAACCATGTGGGACCCGGTCTCCGACCCGGTCGGGTCGAAGACCTCGTCCCCACACGGTCTGACTAAACCGGCGTCACGGTCTTTCTCTCCGGATTGAAGAATGGCATCTTCACGACTTTTGCTGTCACCTGCTGGCGCATGGCTTCGATCGTAATCTCCAACTGCAGCTTGGTGCCGATTTGCGAGTACGCGGTATCCACGCTGGCCAACGCGATCATCTTTTTCAGCACCGGAGACCACGTGGTCGTCGTAGCTTTGCCCACTTGCTTGTCTCCCACATACAACGGGACCGCCACACGCGAGGCCTGGCTGGGCGCTGCGGGGGTCAGTCCGAACTTCTCGTAGCGCGCTTCTACCTCAGGCCAATCGATTTCCAAGCCCACGAATTGCCGCGGCACACCCTGCTTCTCCTGCTTCACCAGTGCGGCTTTGCCGATGAAATTTTCTTTGTCGAGGTGGACCATCTTGCCGAAGCCCAGTTCATAGGGAGAATATTTTTGCGATTCGATCAGAGCTTTCTTCGCGCTGCTGTAGTCGACCTCGATCAGCAGTAACCCAGCCTCGACCCGGGCCACATCGAGTGCCAGCATTCCCGCGGCATGGATGTCGAACTGCTTGCCTTTCTCCATCACGGCATCCCAGACTTGGACCGCGTCGTTCCATGGCACCCATATTTCGTAGCCGAGATCGCCGGTGTATCCGGTGCGCGAGATGTCGACGAAAACGTTGCCGATCTTGCCCCGCGTCATGCGGAAATATTTAAGATTGGCAATGTCCGCTTCCGCGACCGCTTTGAGCAGCTTGCCTGATGTCGGTCCTTGCAGCGCGAGCGCGGCCAGCTGTTCGGAAATATCTTCGACCTGAACGTCCATGTTCAAGCCGTTTTGCCGGAACCAGCGCAGGCTGGGATCGGCGGCGGTCCAGCGGTACTTATTGTCCTCGAGGCGCGTGATCGTGCCGTCGTCAATGACTTTGCCCTGCTCGTCGCACCAGCAGCAATAAATAACCTGGCCTACTTTCACCTTGCGGACATCGCGCGTGATGATGCGATTCACTAACTTGGTAGCGTCCTTGCCCGTGATCAGATACTTGTAGAGCGGTGAGATGTCGATGAGTGCGGCGGCGTTGCGGATGGCGTTGTACTCGTGCTCGTGATGCACTTCGTACACGCTGACGGCGTAGTATCCCGACCACTCGCGGTAGTTGAGGCTGTGGCAAAGCGGGAAAGTTCTCTCGTGAAATGCGGTTCCAACTGGCAAAGGGAAGCTCCTTCGAATCTCTGCGTCCTCTGTTTCCTCTGTGGTTAGAAACATCTTTGGAACCGCGGAGGAAGCATGGGACACAGAGGAAACCTGCTCGTGCTGGATTATATGCAGCTAGATCGTTCCCAGCAATCGTTCGTGTGAATGATGTCCCGTTACGAACGGCGTCATGCTGAGCCTGCGAAGCATCTGGCGTGCAGCGGATATGGCGTCGCCCAGCGAATGTGGCAGTATGCGCCAGATCCTTCGAGCCTAAAGGCTCTCAGGATGACGTCAAGCAAGTTAAGAGAGTGAAGCATTTTGCACCTGACTCCGAGTCAGAGTGGACAATTTCTACAGACAAAAATCGCGGGTGCAGCTACAATCAACCTGACTTTAATGCGTTCGCCTTCAATGCGCTCCTCGTCCAACGCGATGCTGAACTGGGCCGTCCTCAAAAGCGGGCTCTGACCTTCCGCCGCAAGTTTCCCGCGTACGGGAATCTCTGATTCGCCTCATTACATCAGCTTCCCGAACATTCCTGATAGAATTCCCGCGACTTCCGGTACAGCGCCCGGCGCTAAAGGCTCAAATGGCTGCTTCCAACTCGAAATACGACGCAATCATCATCGGAGGAGGCCATAACGGCCTCACCACAGCCGCTTATCTGGCGCGCGCCGGCAAAAAAGTTCTGGTGCTGGAGCGGCGTCACGTGCTCGGCGGCGCCGCCGTCACGGAAGAAGTCTTTCCCGGATTCATGTTCTCGGTTTGCTCCTACGTAGTTTCGCTGCTGCGCCCGGAGATCATTCGCGATCTCGATCTTCCCCGCCACGGCCTGGAGATTCTGCCGCTCGACGGTACGTTCACGCCGATGCCCAGCGGCGACTACCTGTGGCGCGTCAACGATCACGGCAAGACTCATCGCGAAATCGCTCGCCATTCGAAAGTCGACGCCGAAGCCTACGACGAATTCGGCAAAGCCATGCAGGCCATGTGCCGATTCGTGAAGCCGATCCTCAGCATGGTTCCGCCTGATCCGGCAACGCTCAATCCCAAAGAACTGATGAAGCTTCTTTTCATCGGCCGCCGTTTTCAGGGCATGACCAGCGAGGACAAATACAATCAGGTCCAGTTGATGACCATGAGCGCCATCGACTTTCTGGACCAATGGTTTGAAACCGATGTACTGAAGGCGACGATGTCCGCATCAGGCATCATCGGTACGTTTCTCGGCGTGCGGTCACCGGGTACGGCGTACGTTCTGCTGCATCACTACATGGGAGAAATCGACGGCGCTTTCCGCTCCTGGGGATTTGCCCGTGGCGGCACCGGAGCGATTTCAAATGCCATCGCCGACGCAGCTCGCGAGTTCGGCGCCGAGATCCGCACCAAGGCCCCGATCGCCCAAATCATCGTGAAGAACGGCAAAGCCAAGGGCGTAGCGTTAGCGAACGGCGACGAGATTTATGCAGATATTATTTCGTCCAGCGTCGATCCCCGGCTGACTTTTACGAAGCTTCTCGAGGAAGGCACGTTGCCAGCGGAATTTCTGGAAGACGTGAACCGCTATAAGTATCGCGGATCATCCGGCAAGGTGAACCTGGCGCTCGACGCGCTCCCGAATTTCAAAGCGATACCCGGACCGGGCGCTCATCTTCGCGGTGCCATTTCGATCTCTCCCAGCGTCGAATACATGGAGCGCGCCTACGACGATGCCAAGTACGGAAACTTTTCGCGCAAGCCTTACATCGACATGGTCATTCCCACGCTAACCGATCCCTCGATCGCGCCGCCGGGCAAGCACATCATGTCGTGCTTCGTGCAGTACGCGCCTTACAAACTGCGGCCGGGCCTCAATTGGGACGATCAGAAAGAAGCTTTCGGCGATAACGTCATCAACACCATCGCCGAGTACGCGCCCAATATCAAAGACATCATTCTGCACCGCCAAATCGTTACGCCGCTCGATCTTGAGCGCGAGTTCGGCCTGAGCGAAGGCAACATCTTCCAGGGCGAGCTTTCCCTGGAACAGCTCTTCTTTTTGCGTCCGGTGCCGGGTTGGGCGCAGTTCCGCACTCCCATCAAGAATCTCTACATGTGCGGATCGGCCACTCATCCCGGCGGGGGCATCATGGGCGGCCCCGGCAGGCTGGCGGCTCTCGAAATCCTGAAAGACTTCAAGGGGGCAGCCTAGGTGCCCGAAACCAACAATCGCGATGTCGTGATCATCGGAGGCGGCCACAACGGACTGGTCACCGCCTTCTACCTGGCTAAGGCAGGATTCAAGCCGCTGGTGCTGGAGCGCCGCGCTCAACCTGGTGGCGCAGCCATCACCGAGGAATTTCATCCCGGCTTCCGCTGCTCCACTCTGGCGCACTCCGCCGGACCGCTGCGCCCCGATATCGTCCGCGACATGCAGTTAGAGAAGCACGGCCTCAGCATGATTTCGACCGAGGTCGAGGTTACATCCCTGGCTCCTGACGGCCGCGCACTCGTTCTTTACAAGGACACCGAAAAGGCAGCACAGGAGATCGCGAAGTTTTCCCAGAAGGATGCGACCAAGTATCCCCAGTTCCAAACGTCGCTGGCCAAGATGGGACAGGTCATAGGCAAGGTGCTGACGCTGGTTCCGCCCGACATTGACAGTCCGAACAAAGCCGACCTGTGGGGCATGCTCAACACGGGGCGCGCCCTCCGCAAGCTGGGTAAGCGCGACATGTACCGTCTGCTGCGCTGGGGACCCATGGCGATCGCCGACCTGGTGGCGGAATATTTCGAGACCGAACTGCTCCGCGCCACCATCGCTGCCCGAGGAATTTTCGGGACTTTCCTGGGCCCCTGGTCTGCCGGCAGCAGCCTTGTACTCCTGATTCGGGCCGCAGGCGACGAGCAAGCTGCGGGCACTTCCTGGTTCGCCACCGGTGGCATGGGCGCGGTCACGCAAGCCATGGCCGCAGCGGCGCAGCAAGCCGGCGCTGAGATACGCAGCGGGGCGGAAGTCATCGAGGTTCGCGTCAAGGATGGCGCCGCCAGCGGCGTCGTGCTGTCGAGTGGCGAGGAGATTAACGCCAAAGCCGTCATCTCGAATGCCGATCCGAAACGCACGCTGTTAAAGCTCGTCGACCCGGCCCAACTCTCGCCCGATTTCGTGATGAAGCTGCAGCACTATCGCATGCCCGGCACCGTCGCCAAAGTGAACCTCGCGCTCGCAGGACTGCCGAAATTCACGGCACTCGAAGGCGACAACCACGATCGCGCCTTGAGCAGCCGCATCCACATCGGCCCTGAAATCGACTATCTTGAACGCGCCTTCGACGAATCCAAGTACGGCAATTTCTCCAAGCAGCCTTATCTTGAAGTCGCCATTCCGTCCCTCACCGACCCGAGCCTTGCGCCCGAGGGCAAGCACGTAATGTCGATCTACATGCAGTACGCGCCCTTCAAGCTCAAAGGCACTGACTGGGAAAAGCAACGGGTTCCGCTCGGCGACACAGTCGTCAAAACGCTGGCGCAGTATGCGCCCAACTTGCCGGAGCTGATCCTGAGCCACCAGATCATCACTCCGCAGGACCTCGAAGAAACCTACGGCCTCACGGGCGGGCACATCTTCCACGGCGAACTTTCGCTGGACCAGTTCTTCACCATGCGTCCGCTGCTGGATTGGGCGCGCTACCGCACGCCTGTCCAGAACCTGTACCTTTGCGGCTCCGGCACCCACCCAGGCGCGGGCTTGACCGGAGGCTCAGGCGCCAACGCCGCCCGGGAAATCCTGAAAGACCTGAAGAAATAACTCGTTGTCATCCTGAGCGCAGTACTGTTGTGACTTTGGTGCCACCCCTCCGGGAAAACGATTGTGCGAAGGCCAACCTTAGGATTTACTAATCCAAACCTGTGCTTCACAGCTTTCCGCAGGACAGATCAGCGGGAGTTAACGTCTGGTAGAGGATCCAAAATGGGAGTTGGCCATCCTGGCCACGGTGCAGGGCTTTTATGAAAAGCTCCTGCAGGAGTCCATTGGTGGTGAAGTTCCGGTTCCCGCAGGCTTAGAGGCCGTCTCCCTGCAGGAAGGCGATGGCGAGGTCCACGCTACCCTCGAACGGATGCGGCGTTGGCTCCGACTGCTGGACCAGGCAATCACGCCAGCCATGCTGCGGCGGGCCTTTACCAGCGAGACCGATCCCGAGATCGCCGAAGCGGTCCTGCGCTATTTCACTCGCAAAAAAGATACCAGTGACGTAAATCGCGACAAGACCGACCTGGTCGCGACATTTTTATACCGTCACCCGCGCGTCCCCGGACAGTGGGAAAGCCGCGGCTATGGGCTCGACGGCTCGCTTCCGCTTTCACCTTTTGAGATCGCGATGATTGAAATCCTGGCTGACACCGATCCTCCGTCGCTGCCCGAAGAGCATGTTCAGCTGTTGCGGCGCTTCGATCCCCTGCAAGAAGAGGCCCTTGCCTGCAAGGACCTGAATTCACTGCTCGACTCGGAGATCATCTCGCGAGTCCGTGAACTCAAACAGTCGCTCGATTCATCGTTCTATCATCCCGGAGTCTTGGCCACGATTGCTCCGTACAACGCAGCCTTCGGCAAAAAATTTTACGAATTCTTTCGCGAAGCGACTGTCGAGATCAGGGAGTTCGCCTCGGCCTTGCAGGAGCAGGGCGGCACGATTCTGGGCAACGTGGAAGGGGTGGACGTCACCATCGATCATGTCGCGTCTCTCGAAGAGACTGAACTGCTAAAGATTGACTACGGCACCGCGCTGGACAAGTTCCGCCGGGTTTCCAAACTGAAACAGGCTCTGGAGCGGCGGCCACCCATGCGCCGCCTTTCGTATTCGGCCCCGGTTCCCACCCCCGCTCCGGCCAAGATGCTTCGCATGCCCGCTCCGAAGCCCGTGCGCCCGCCTCGTCCCGCTCTGGATGTACGGGCTCTGCGCTCGGCGGTCACGCCCCAGCAAATCTCGACCGAGGAAACCAAAATCCGCCAGGTGGAAGAGTCGATCCGGATATTCGTACGTGTGGCCGACCCAAAATTCCGCCAAATCGTGCCCATGCGGTTCTTCAATTTGACTCTGACGCCGGCTGAGGCCGAGGCCTGCAGCGCGGATTATCTGGATGAAAAGAGTTTACGCGGCAGTGTAGCCCGCGTTCTGCTGCGAATCGTGGCGGTAGTTGCGCGCATGACTACCGAACTCGAGGAACTCAAACGGTCGGAAAATTCTCCATCCTTGTGGAAACTTCACGCCGATTCCCTTGTGACCTTGCTGGAGGTGTCAACCACGCTGTTGGACAGCGCCATCCGCTTCAGCGAGGAAGCTCATGCAGAGGGCAACAAGTTAGCCAGCGAGAACATCAAGACTTCGTTGCAGCGTCTGCGTCATCGCTGCGACCTGATCGTCGAGAGTCTGTCGCAGACCGGAAACCGCACCCAGCCGGTGTGACCCTTTGAATCCCGCCTCAACGCAGCGCTAAAGCGCTGCTTCCCCCTGAGAATCCGAACTGACCAACGACCAATAACTCTTCCGACTTGCCATCCCAGCGGTCCTCAGGCACCTTATAGGCTCGCCATTTCGAGGAGCGGGCCGATGAATATCGCCGATGACAAGTTTTTCCATGCGCGAGTGACCGAGCGCAAGGACTTCGCGTCAGACCTGTGGATGATTCGGGTCCGGGCGAATGGCGAATTCAAGTTCGCGCCCGGGCAGTACGCGACTCTCGGCGTGCAGCGTCCCGAGAAACGTTCCGAGCGTCCGTATTCCATCGCGTCTTCACCCTACGAAAATGAAATAGAATTTTTTTTCGAACTGGTACCGCAAGGTGAACTTACTCCTCACCTCTACAAGCTCCAGGTGGGCGATGAAATGCTGATGCGGAAAGTTCCCAAGGGACGATTCACTCTCGACACCAAAGGCGAACGCACCAATCATCTGCTGGTCTCGACCGTAACCGGCGTCGCTCCTTTCGTCAGTTACGTACGCACTCTCTACCAGGACTGGAAAGAAGGAAAGTTCTCGGGCGAGCACAAGCTGTTCCTGCTGAATGGCGCCAGCCGTTCGTGGGAGATAGGGTACCTCGACGAATTGCGGAAGTTCGCCGCTGAAGTTCCGTGGCTGACCTATATCCCCACCGTGAGCCGTCCGTGGGACGATCCGAAGTGGACAGGAGAAATCGGACGCGTCGACGATCTGATTCGCAAATATTCCGACATGTGGGGGCTCAACGGGGCCAACTCAGTGGGCTATCTGTGCGGACATCCCGAGATGATCGAACGAAGTAAAGGCATCCTTCAGCGCATCGGATTCGTCAAGGAATTCCTCAAAGAGGAGATTTACTGGATTCCGGGAAAGGAAAGCAAAACGGCGTAGGGTCCGATCCGGGCAAATAGACCAGAAAAAGCATTCACCACGAAGGTTCACGAAGGAAATCCCCCAGTTGCAAATCGTGGGAAGTCCTTCGTGTCCTTCGTGGTTGATGCCTTGGGTTCATCTAGCTCTCAGCCGGGGCGAAGAACACCAAAACTACGAGCTCTTCAGATATGTCGTAGAAGCGATGTTCTATCTCCGCCGCCACGACAATTACACTTCCCGGAACCACAGCCTGGTCTTCTGGACCGGCCCGCATGCGTGCCCGCCCGCGGACTACGTAGTACATCTCGTCTTCCTTGTGCGGCGTTTGCTGATCAGAGGCACCGGCGGGCAAAGTATAAACACCGGCGCTCATCATGGGATTACGAAGGAACTCGAGATACGACTTCCCTGCTTGCGCCTGTTGCTTCTCGAGTTCGCTGATCTGAAAAAAATCTGCTAGTTTGTTCATGACCTATCCGTTTGTCATCCGGAGCGTAGCGGCGGCCGCTCACGGTTTGGCTTTCCTGGCTTCGATTCAGGACGATACCAAACCCTTACCGAAAGGCGCCGTCGAAAAATATTTCCGTGTACTGGCTCGCCAGATCTTCTTCCCGCAGCGCGCCCTCCGGCCGGTACCACTGATAGATCCAGTTGATCATGCCGAGCAAAGCAAATGCAGCCGCCCGCGGGCTCACAGTCCCTTTCGATCCTCGTGCTGTCTGCACTTCCGCGATCACACCTTCCACAAAGTGCACGTAGTCTTTTTTGCGGGAATTGATCCGGCGGCGAAGGGCTGGCGACAAAGGATGGTTCTCGTGCAACATCACCGTGATCTCTCGATCGCGCACGCTCAAAACCACCTCCATGTGCCGCCGGATCAGCGCCCGCAAACGCTCCTCCGGATCGAGAATCCCCCTGACGCCGTCGATCACGCGTTCCTGTGTGATATCCATGGCGTGATTCATCAGATTGAACAGAATTTCTTCCTTGCTCTGGAAGTGATGGTACAGACCGCCCTTGCTGAGCTTAAGGGCCGCAGCCACGTCGTTCATGGAAGTGGCGTCATAGCCCTGTTGCTGAAACAGGCGGGCAGCGGCGCGCAGGATTTCCTGTCGCGAATCAACTGTAGTGTCGCGAGTCATCGCCGAAAGAATATACAGCCTGAAACGATATTGCCAACCGGCGAAATACAGAGGGCGTGTGGGGCGGACACTCTTGTCCGCCGCCTTTGACGTAGATTTTGGTTTTGAGGTCAAGATCAAAACCAAAGTTAAAGGCAGCGGATAAGAGTGTCCGCCCCATAGAACTCCGCCAAGGGCGCGAAGAAATCCCCAAATCTCTGGCTACCCTTCAGGTTCCATAGACTCGCCCTTCTCTGTCATAATCTTTCTCTCATGGATCTCAAACACATTAGTCGCGGCATCACCGACGGACGCGATCAGGCCCCAGCCCGAGCCATGTTCAAGGCAATCGGATTCACCGACAGCGATCTGGCCAAACCCATCATCGGCGTCGCCAACACATGGATCGAAACCATGCCCTGCAACTTTCACCTGCGGCGCTTGTCCGCCAAAGTGAAGGAGGGTATTCGCGCCGCTGGCGGCACTCCAATGGAGTTCAACACCATCGCCATCAGCGACGGCGAGACCATGGGCACGGAAGGCATGCGGGCTTCGCTGGTGAGCCGCG
This sequence comes from Terriglobia bacterium, assembly GCA_963795245.1. Classification (GTDB taxonomy): domain Bacteria; phylum Acidobacteriota; class Terriglobia; order Terriglobales; family Acidobacteriaceae; genus JAIQFF01. The sequence continues at coordinate 2,331,133 of CAWCHA010000005.1, forward strand.
AGCTCATCGCGGACTCGATCGAACTGGTTTGCCGAGGACAAATGTTCGACGCCGTGGTTTGCGTCGTAGGCTGCGACAAAACTATTCCCGCCGGAGCCATGGCGCTGGCACGGTTGAATATTCCCGGACTCGTCCTTTACGGCGGCACCATCGCCCCGGGTAACTTTCGCGGTAAGGACGTCACCATTCAGGATGTATTCGAAGCAGTGGGCGCCAATGCGGCCGGAAAGATGACCGACTCCGATCTGCTCGAACTGGAAAATGTCGCGTGTCCGGCCGCAGGCGCATGCGGCGGCCAGTACACGGCGAACACGATGTCCACGGCCATGGAAATGATCGGACTTTCTCCCATGGGCTTCAACAGCGTTCCTGCCATGGATCCGCACAAGGACCAGATCTCCTATGACTGCGGCGCGGTCGTGATGGAATTGTTGCGCGGGAGTGTGAAACCCAGAGACATTCTCACGCGGGATGCATTCGAGAACGCTATCGCAGGAGTTGCGGCTACGGGAGGTTCGACCAACGCAGTTCTGCACTTGCTTGCGATCGCGCGTGAAGCTGGCGTTCCACTGCATATCGATGACTTCCAAAAGATCAGCGAACGAACTCCGGTCCTTGCCGATCTGAAACCTTCAGGACGTTTTGTGGCTGCTGACATGCACCGCGCCGGCGGAATCGGCCTGCTGGTGAAACGCATGCTGGAGGGGAAATTTCTACATGAGAACGCGATCACAGTCTCAGGCAAGACCGTGGGGGCCGAAGGCGCCAAGGCCACGGAGACGCCAGGACAGGAAGTGATCGCGCCGCTGGACAAACCGCTGAAGAAGACTGGCGGCCTGGTGATCTTGCATGGCAATCTCGCGCCCGAAGGATGTGTCGCCAAGATTAGCGGCCATGAGCGCTTGAGCCATCGCGGTCCGGCCCGCGTTTTCGAATCCGAAGAAGATGCCATGGCCGCAGTCACCGGAAAGCAAATCAAGGCCGGCGATGTGGTTGTCATCCGTTACGAAGGTCCCAAAGGCGGCCCCGGCATGCGCGAGATGCTGAGCGTGACGGCGGCGATCGTTGGGGAAGGCCTGGGAGGATCGGTAGCTCTTCTGACCGATGGCCGTTTCAGCGGCGCCACGCGCGGCCTCATGATGGGACACGTTTCGCCAGAAGCGGCCTTGGGCGGACCGATCGCCGCGGTACACGAAGGCGATACCATTCACATCGATATCAACCAGCGTGTCCTCGAAGTTGAGGTCAGCGACGCTGCCTTGCGACAGCGCATGGCGCACTGGAAAGCGCCGCAACCGCGCTACCCTTCCGGTGTATTTGCGAAGTATGGAGCGCTGGTGTCATCCGCATCCGAAGGCGCGATCACCCGGCCGAAATAGATCGGCCCTTCCCTCTCGCTGGGTCGTCCTGAGCTTGCGCAGGGTCTGGCGCGAAGCGGATGATGGACTGTCGGCGTGGTTGCAGCTTCACGCCATGTCCTGCATGCCTGAAGGCCCTCACGATGACTTATAGTTGTAACTCGCAATCGGTGTCGTCCGTACTAAGCCGGCCTTCGTACTCCGGTCTGGTCTTATCCAAAATTTTTGGCCTTCCCAAGGAGCCCACGTCCCTATGCGTCTGAAAATCAGTTTGCCTGTCTTTCTGATTACGCTCGCAATCCTTCTTGCCATCTCGCCAGCCTCCGCCCAATCCCGCCGCAAAGTAATCATCGATCAGGATGCTCGCGGCCCGGCTACCACCGACCAGCAATCCATGATCGTCCTTTTACAGGCGCCTAATGTCGAGGCCCTGGGCATCACCATTGTCAGCGGCGATATGTGGCGTGACGAGGAAGTGGCGCACACCTTACGCATGCTGGAAGTCATCGGACGCACCGATGTGCCGGTTTATCCCGGCGCGATTTATCCCCTGATCAATCGCGAGGAAACCATCAAGCGCTGGGAAACCCTTTACGGCAAGGTGGCTTACAAAGGCGCGTGGAACCGTGATCCCACGGGAGATGGACAGCGCGGAAGATATCACGCTCCCGATGTGGTCCCCGATTTGCCGGAGGGCAATCCCACCACGAAGGCGGCGGCTGAAGACGCCGCTCACTTCATCATCCGCATGGTGCACAAATATCCGCACGAGGTCACGATTTACGCCGGCGGACCTCTCACCAACCTTGCGCAGGCCCTCAGCCTGGATCCGGAGGTTGCCGACCTCGCGCAGGAACTCGTGATTATGGGCGGCAGCATCGCCCCGATTGTGCCCAAAGAGTGGCAGACGGAAAACCGCCGCGAATTCAATTTCTGGTGGGACCCGGAAGCAGTCCACATGGTCCTGACTTCACCGTGGCACAAGATCACTATCACGACTGTGGACATCTCGGTCAAGACCCGCATGACCAAAGCAATGATTGCGGAAATTGCGAAATCGTCCAGCCCGTCCGCGCAATACATCGCGAAATATGCCGACGAAGAATTCCTGTGGGACGAACTCGCCGCAGCCGCATGGCTTGATCCCACCATCATCACGAAAGAAACCACGCTCTACATGGATATCGACATCTCGCACACTGGCGGGTACGGCAACGTGCTGGTCTGGGCCCCAGGCTCACAGCCCGGGTTGGGCGAGCAGCTCGTCCACGTTCAGAATGAACTCAACACCGAAAAGTTTTACAGGATGTTTATCGATTTGGTGTCCGCTACGAGTGCAAGAGGAAAGTCCAACTGAATGGTTGTGGTTGGGATTTCGTTCCCAGTCGGGTCTTTTTCGACCAACTGGGGATCCCACAACGTAGGGCAGACTCAATCGAGTGACGGTAAGGAGATGCAAATCTTTGCGCAATCCCCTTAGCAGTCCGTGCTTTCCGGATTGTAAGCCTTATCGAATGAACTACTTACAAAAATGCATCTTTGGCCCTCAACCTGCGAATATGAGATGCAGGTGCGTGTCAGCGGTGATTAAGGCCTGCGGTACTCACAAGCTCAGTAGCATTCTGAGCCGCCAAAATGTCTGCAAGAACAGCTTTTCGGGGGAGAGGTTGTTCTACGAACGCCCAGGACTTAACCGAGTCCCGGGCGTTTCGTTTTCTGCTTGTGTCCTAGAATTCGGTTCACCACAGAGACACAGAGGCACAGAGGCACAGAGGCACAGAGAAAATAAGGTCAAGGGCCCGGCCTTTACAAGCCGCGAAGCGGCGCCAGAATAGAGCCAATAGCGTAAGCCATGGGTCAGCAAGAGAAACGATCAAAGCCCTGAAAGGGCGAAAGAAGGAAGCCTCTTATGGCCGGCGCGCCGGTGCCGGGCCCGGAGGCAAAATCTCAGGCTCACCCGAATGGACCCGCGCGCGGGTCACGAAGAAGACCGCTGCCGTCCAGGTAGGAAACAGATCGAAGCCCGGAACCAGTTCCGCCCCAATCGTCGGCAGAAACGCCCAATGCCATCCCAGGAGTTCAACCAGAATCAGCCCGGCCAGGACATCGAGGGCAACGTCCGCCGGCGACAATCCTCCGGCAGCGAATAACGGCAAAAAGCCGATCTGGATGGCATCGACCGCGATTGCTACCAGCCAAGCCAACCGTTGCTCCGGGGCCTTTACGGATTTCAGAAAATCAAACAGCTTCATAACTGCTTTAGGATACACCCAAGGCCACCACAAGCCGCCGCCAGCCTGCGTGGCTCTATTTGGCCGCCACCACTGGTCGTGCTGGCGTCCCGTCGGCCTTCACGTAATGGGCATACCAGGCCAGATAGCGCTCCAAGCGGTCTTTGAGGTGCGACGGCGACTTGAACTCGTGATATTCGCCGGGATAGACCACGAGTTCCGTTTCCCGTCCCAGACTCTTCAATGCCTGATACATCTGTTCGCCACCCAGGATCGGCACATTCCAGTCAATGTCGCCGCCCATAAAAAGCGTCGGCGTGGTGACATTCGTGATTTTGTAGAAGGGCGAAACCTTGTCCCAGACGGCCTTGTCTTTCCACGGATATCCCAACTCCAGTTCGTAATCGCGAATGTACAGGTCGTGTCCGTACATCGAGGAGAATAGTGCGGACCCGGCACCGGAGATAGCCGCCTTGAATCGCGTGGTCTGGGCAATAATGAAGTCGGTCGAAATGCCGCCGTACGACCACCCCCCGACGCCAAGCTTGTCAGGATCGACCATGCCCTGCGCGACGGCATAGTCGACCATGGCCATGTCATCCTGGAAGTCCTTGTTGCCCCAATCGGCGCTTATTGCCTTGGCGAAAGTCTGCCCGTAGCCGGTCGAGCCTCGCGGATTGGGATACAACACCACGTAACCGTTGGCTGCAAAGAGTTGCGCCAGGTGCGTGTACTCTGCGTAGTAAGACCAGACCGGCCCGCCATGCGGACGTAGGATCGCCGGATATTTCTTTCCCGGCACGTAGTCGATCGGCTTGTAAAGATAGCCGGAGACCGTGGTGCCATCCTTGCTCTTGAACTTCACGTACTCGGGTGCAGTCAGCTTCACCTGAGAGATAAAGGCGTCGTTGGTGTGGGTGATCTGCGTCAGTTTGCCGCCCGGGATGGTGTAAACCTCGCTGGGGCGATCCGGAGTGGTGATCTCAGCCGCCACTTCTCCAGACTTTGCCACCGAGTACCCATAGAGCATCAGGCGCCCGCTAACTAGCCGCGTGACCTCACCGCCAGCGGCAGGAATGCTGCACAGATTCTGCGTTCCGTCGTCGTCGGCGATGAAGTAAACGGATTTACCATCCGGCGAGAAATGCGGTTTGCTGGATACGCGGTCAAAGATCGTTGTCAGTATTTTTGCAGATCCGCCACCAGCGGGAGAGACCCCAACGTGATTGGTCCCGTAAATGGAAAGTTTGGGATCGGGTTGCGTGACATACGCGATCCACATTCCATCGGGCGACCACGCCGGCGAATCATCAAGACCCGGGCTGGTCGTGACCTGCGTCGGGTGCGCGCCTTTGTCGGTGTTGTCGGATGCCACCACGAAAATGTTGGAGTCATAGTTTCGGTCGGGATCCGGCCCGGTGCGCTTGCTGCTGAAGGCAAGCAGCTTTCCGTCGGGAGACCAGTCGGGATGCTCGTCATCGAAGTCGCCCGAGGTGACCTGCGTCAGCGTTTTTGCCGAGATATTGAAGATGTAAAGATGGGTGCGCAGGCGCTCCAGGTAACCAATCTCATCTTCCTTGAACTGATACCGGTCCACCACCCACGGACGTGCCGCTTTGGGTTTTTTATCTTTAGTTTCCTTGCCCTCGTTCTTCTCCAGGTCTTTTTCTTTCTCCGCTTTCAAATCTTCCGGAGAGGGATCTTGCAGTATCAGAACCAGGCGCTTGCTGTCCGGCGACCATGCAAAATCCTTGACATCTTGCACGGTCTCGGTGAGGGGCTGGGCCTCCCCACCGATCCGATTCAGCAACCAGACCTGGGTCTTGCCTTCGTCGCGCTTCGAAAGGAACGCAAGAAATTTTCCATCCGGACTCCAGCGCGGATGGTCCGACGACTCTTCCTCAGAGGTCATCGGCACCGCATCCCCGCCCGCAGTCGGCACCATCCATATGCGGGACTTGTTGTCGTCGTCTTTCAAAGACGCAATGGAAACGGCGTAAGCCACCCACTGGCCATCCGCGCTGATCTGCGGATCGTCGACATCCTTCACCTGAAAATAATCGTCAACCGTGATGGGACGCGGCGCAGACGCAGCTTGTGCCGCAGCTATTGAAGAAAGAGCCGATGACACGAAAAGGACTGCGACGAGCAAAAGGCGTGGCCGAGAATTCATCCGTGTGACCCCTGGTTATAGCAAGAAGGAATTTAAAAAATCTGCCGGAGTGTAGCACAGATAGCTCGCAGTGTAGGCGCGAGCGTCCTCGCTCGTGCGGCGGCGCCACGAACCCGGCAAAAAAAAGTGAAACAGTTGATTCACAAAGACACGTGCGGACAGCCGCCCTCGCTTGTTCAGTCGAGTAAAGCTCAATTGTTGGCAACGAAATTGGCTAGCTACGCTCTCGCCTGCCCGGACGAGGCCGCCCGGGCATACATTTGTCGTTTTGCCGAATGCTTTCGGTGAGCTATGCGATCACGGGCGTATTGCTGACTCCCGCCGTTCCAAATACCCGCCGGTAACGCTCAATTTCTTCTGGCGGTCCCATCGCCTTTGAATAATTGTCGGAGAGCTTCACTGCGGGCCGGCCATCAACGTCATGCACCTTGCAAATCAGACTGACGGGATCGAACCCGCTGCCACCGGCCGGATCGCAACCGCGAAAATCGTTGGTCAGAAGCGTGCCCCAACCGGCGCTGACCCGTGCCCGCCGCCCCGGTGTCCATTTATCACGATCCAGAAAATCAGCCGCGCCGCGGAAATCTTTGACCGCAACTCCAGCGGCGATCTTTCCCCCGAAATAGGCATGCAGGCCCAGAATCTCATCGGCATCCAGTGCATCGGAAGCGATGATGAGCTTTTCCTTTGGATCCCGGCCGCGCCCTTCCAGCCATTCGATGTATTCGTCGCCCGCCACGTAGGGATTCTTGCTGTCGACGCGCTGCCCCGTCCAGTCAGCCGCCCAGTCGGGAGCGTCTTTCAGAAACTGCGTCGTACCGAATGTGTCGGGCAGCATGATGAGCAGAGCGCCCTGATACGTTTTCTGCCACAATTCGAGGACGCGATACTGGGAAGCTTTGAGAGCTGCGTCGTCCGGAGCCAGCGCAGCCAGCACCATCGGGATTTCATGCGCGTTGGTTCCAATCGCTTCCAGATCGTGCTTGTGGGCCAGAAATGCGTTTGAAGTTCCGGTAAACGCGTCTCCCAGATTCGACGCCATGGCCTCGACCACATATTCCTGCCATAGAAAACTGTGGCGCCGGCGTGTCCCGAAGTCCGCCACACGCAGATCGGGAACGCCATTCAACTGCTCGATCTTGCCCCACAATTTCGTTTTCGCCCGGGCATACAGGATGTCCAGACCGAATTCGCTCAATCTCTTCAGATTGGCCCGGGTCTTCATCTCGTCGATGATAGCGAGGGCGTAGAGTTCCCACATCGTGGTCTCGGCCCACAGGCCTTTGAAGAGCAGATGAAAGTGGCCGTCCTGGACCGACAATTCGTAGTCCGACAACCTGAAATCCCGCTCCAGCCAGGCCAGAAACGCGGGCTCAAAGATCCCGCGCTGACCGTAGAAAGTGTTGCCGGCCAGCCAAACCAGTTCGGATTTTCGAAAGCGCAGGCGTCGAACGTGTTCCAGCTGCGCCGTCAATTCCTCAGCCCCAAACACGTCGGCCAAACGAACCGACGATGTCCGGTTCAGGAGCGAAAATGAGACTGGCGTCTTGGGATAATGCTTCCAGATAAACTGCAGCATCAGCAGTTTGTAGAAGTCGGTGTCCAGCAGGGATCGCGTGACCGGGTCCAGTTCCCAGTTGTGGTTATGCGCCCGTTCCGCGAAGTTAACAATCATCAGCCCATGTCCTTTTCGTCAGGTGCGAGTGCCCAATTTTTGCGCGCTTTTTGCGCAAAGGTGGGAACCGCGGCGCCAAAAAGCCAAAAATCAGTGCGCTTGCGCGACAGCATTCTCCAGATCATCCGCCGCCTTGCCAATGCCCGCGGCGGCGGTCTCTATGACGTGGGCGACCTGCGGGATCTGCCCGTCCGCTTCTTTCCACTTCTTCTCGTCCATATATTCGCGGACCGCTGCGATCGGCTTCGCCCCGTAACCTGTGTAAGCGCCCGGCGCGTAAATCTGGTTCTTGAACCAGGGACGCTCCGGAAGCCCTTTTTCATTCAGAAACAGGCGCGAGACTTTCAGGACATCCGCATTCACCAGACTCACCGATTCTCCAGACAGCGCCGGTGAGCCTTTTCCCTGCCACGCCGCCAACGCTTTTGAATAGCGTTCTGAACTCTTCTTCAAAAGCTCAATCGCATTTTTCATGGGAGAAAAGTTCATGTACGGTGGCACCACTTCGGACGGAGGCGGCACCGACGGTTTGCGCGGATCCGCCGTCGCGGTAAAGACGCCTTCCTTCAGTTCAAGATTGCGCTCGGTAAATTCATCCTGCTTATCCTTAAGCAACTTCTCCAGTTCCGACTCGTATTTCGCAATCGCTTCAGCCTGCGGCGTGTAGTCCACGGGAATCAGGTCAGAACCAGCCAGCCGCATCATGGTCATGCCGGCTGTTTGCGCCAGGGCGCGTCCGTAAGCGAAATCCGTATCCGCGAAATGCGTAAACCAGTAAAAATCATCGTAGATGGAATGATACTGGTCGCCATCGTCTTCGTCGCCAAACTCCACGCTCAGAGTCGAAATGCCGGCAAAGTCCTGGAAGGCAGTAAAGTCCGATCCGTCGCCCAGCGCTTTCACCTCAAGATCGCTGCGCTTGCGGGCCGTATTGCGCTCGTCAGCATCTTTCGCCCGGGCAATGCTCGCCAGATGCGACCGTTGAAACACCGTCATGCGAGTTTCCGGGTCCTGCACATCGCGCGCCACTCCACTGATGAAGGTCTGCAAATCCTGGGTTCCGCCAGGGAAGAGAAATCCGCGGTCGTTGCCGTCGGAGTTGACATACGCGACGGCGTGAGCCTTCAGTTCATCCACGTGAGCCTCGACCCACTCCACCGAGCCGAGCAATCCAGGCTCTTCTCCGTCCCACGCGCAATAAATGATGGAGCGCTTGGGCGTCCAGCCCTGGCGATGCAGTTCGCCGAGCATGCGCGCCTCTTCTAGCACGGCAGCCATTCCGGAAATCGGATCGGAAGCTCCGTTCACCCACGCATCATGATGGTTTCCGCGCAGCACCCATTGCTCGCCGCCATCCGACCCCGGCAGGGTTGCGATGACGTCGTAGAGCGGCTTGATGTCCCAGTTGGAAGCAACTTTCAGATGAACCTGGGCGGGCCCTGGACCGATGTGATACGTGATCGCCAATGCGCCGCGCCAAGTGTCCGGCGCTACCGGCCCCTTCAGCGCCGAGAGCAGTGGAAGAGCGTCCGCATAGGAAATTGGAAGCACGGGAATTTTCGTGATGGTCTTGGCTTCCTTGATCGAAAGTCGTTTCGCATCCGCAGTGGCAGCCACCCCCGGCGTCAGGGGATCGCCCGGATAATCGGTGTCCATCACGCTGCCGCGTTGCACACCCTCTCGCGGACGCCAGCCCCCTGTCGGGTAGTCATCGCCTCTGGAATAGCCATCGCCTTCAGGATCCGAATAAATAATGCAACCCACCGCTCCGTGCTCGCCGGCAACCTTAGGCTTGATCCCGCGCCAGCCCGATCCGTAACGTGCAATCACGATCGCGCCCTTGACCGAAATCCCCAGCCGGTCGAGCTGATCGTAATCCTCGCGATTGCCGTAGTTCACATAAACCAGCGGCGCGGTCACATCTCCGTCGATGGAATATGCGTTGTAAGTCGGCAGTTGCTCACTGGTCTGGCCGCTCGTAGGATCCGAGGCCAACACTGGTTCTTGCAGCTTGGCTTGGAACTTCGTCGGCTGAAGCATTTCGATGACTCGAATTTTCGGAGTCGGAAACAACACGTTGAAGACCTCAATCTTCGCGTCGAATCCCCACTCCTTGAATTTAGCCAGCATCCATTCGGCATTCTCCTTGTCATACGGCGACCCGACGTGATGTGGACGCGCGCTCAAGCGGCGCATGTTCTCGCGGATATTGTCCGGCACAATGCCAGCCTTAAATTTCTTCTCCCAATCACTCTCGAGCGCTGCACTCGGCGCGCTGTATCCCGTGAGGCTGGGGGATGTTGGGGCTGCTGGTACCTGTCCTTGCCCGGCCTGGGCCGAAATCAGTTGGGTCACGGCGAGCAGTGAACCGCCAATCCACCGAAGTGTCATGTATTCCTCTCGTTATGAAATGGTTGTAGAAACAGCGGGAAGCATTTTTCTGGAGCCGACGGAAAACGAGTCCAAAAGCAAAGCCCAGGGGATTCTTAGATCGCGTCAAAGTGGGCCAGATCAATATTACCCGGATCAGTGTCGCGCTTTAATTCTACCTTTCTCGTTCATTTTCTTCAGGCGGCAATGGAATCCACAGTCTGCGCGTAGTCGAAGAAGGCCCTGGCGCATCCAATTTAATCCTGTGTTGGTGCGTACCCATGACTGCCGGCAACCGATTAGCTTATAGGGGTCCTTCGACTGCGTCACCCCTTCGTTACACAAAGCGGTAACTTCGCTCAGGATGACACCTGCATCTGTTGGAAGATGAATTTACACGACGCCGTATCGTAGCTATGATCTCCATCGTTCCGCCAGGTGCTCATGAAGCGTCGCGACTTTGTTAAATCGTCCGTCCTCACCGTAGGCAGCGCTTTCCTCCCAAAGTCTCTGGCAGCGTTCTCGCCGGAAACGCATGCAACCGATTCGGGCGTGAAGCGCGTCCTCGTCATGTTCAAGTGCCACTTCGATGCCGGGTTCATTGATACGCAAGCCGCTGTCGTCCATCGTTATTTTTCGCAGCACTTCCCGCAGGCCATGGTGATCGCCGAACAATCCCGCCAAATTGGCGGCCATCGCTATGTGTGGACCACCGGCTCATGGCTCCTCTACGAGTATCTTGAGCAAGCCTCGGCGCAGGACCGCCGCCGCATGGAACAAGCGGTCTCCCAGGGCGACATTGCCTGGCATGCAATTCCTTTCAGTTGGCAGAGCGAAATGATGGACGCCGACATGATTTCCGCCGGCATCGCTCTGTCACACTCGCTCGACGCCCGCTTCGGCCACATCACAACTGGCGCCAAAATGACCGATGTCCCCGGCCACACCCGCGGCATCATCTCTCCGCTCTCCGCGGAGGGCGTAAAGTTTCTGGATATTGGGGTCAACGACGCCAGCACTCCCGCCGAACTTCCACCTCTCTTCGTCTGGAAAGACACCAGAGGCGCCTCGCTTGTCGTGTTCTACCATCACAGCTACGGCAGCATCGTTCACGTACCCGGCTCCGACCTCGCCGTCGCCATCGTTGTACGCGACGACAACAGCGGCCCGCACCCTCTGGCCGAAATCGCGGACATTTACTCCGCCCTGGGCCTGCAGTTCCCGAACGCACAAATCACAGCCACCGGGCTTACAGAAATCGCTAACGCGGTTGAGCCTTTTCGCAACAACCTTGCCGTCATCAATCAGGAAATCGGCGACACCTGGATTTACGGCGTCGCCAGCGATCCCCTGAAAGTTGCCCGGTATCGAGAGCTGGCGCGCCTTCGTCGTTCCTGGATCGCGAGCGGGAAATTCAAGTCGGGCGACGCGACTGACATCGCTCTCTTGCGAAGACTTCTTCTCGAGGCCGAACACACCTGGGGTACCGACACTAAAACCTGGCTGGATTTCGATCACTACATCCCTCGCGACCTCTCCAAAATGCTCGATACAAAAAATTACAAAGTCGTCGAGTTCAGCTGGACAGAAAAACGCCAGGACCTCTTTGACGGAATCGCCACGCTCCCCGGGCCTCTACGCGACAACGCTCAAAGCGCCATTCGAGCGCTTGACCCTAAGCCGCCGGAACTCCGTGGCGCAGCGCCTCATACCGGCGGGAAGGAAATTGAGGCCAAACACTTCATCGTTACCCTCGATCCCCACACCGGAGCGATTCATCGCCTGCAAAACAAGCGGACTGGCCGTGATTGGGCCTCACCCGATCACCCCCTCGCGCTCGCCTCTTATCAGACGCTTTCGCCCGCGGACTATTCGCGGTTCTTCGCCAACTACATCATCAGCACCGCAGACTGGGCGAAGAAGGACTTTGGCAAGCCCAACATCGAGCGCTTTGGAGCCGAGAGCCGAGAATGGAAACCCACACTCTCGAAACTTGAAATGACCGAAGACAGGCAAGGCCACCAACTTCTTGCGCATCTGGAGTTCCATGACTTCGAGTCATTCGCTTCCGGACGAGCCGCGTTTCCCCGGCAGATGTATCTCAAGCTCACGTTGCCCCGCGCCGAGCCTGTGATCCATCTCGAGTTTTCCTGGTTTAAAAAACCGGCGACCCGCATGCCCGAAGCGCTGTGGCTCACCTTCAATCCGAAAGTTGCCGATCAAGGGAACTGGATCATGGACAAATCCGGAGAGCAGGTCTCGCCCTTCGATGTCGTCGCCGGCGGCAGCCGCCATCTGCATGCTGTTTCCTCGGGCTTCGCTTATTCAGACCGCGAGGGCTCTTTCATGGTTGACACGCTCGATGCGCCCCTGGTTGCCTTCGGCGACAAATCTCCCCTCAATTTTTCCCGCTCCCAACCCGACCTCTCCAGCGGCGTGCACTGCAACCTTTTTAACAACGCCTGGGGAACGAATTACGTGATGTGGTTCGGCGAAGACATGCGCTTCCGATTCGTGCTCCGCCCCTGAGCCGGTCGAAACACCGAACCTGAGATTTTCTGACGAAACAGCCCGATCAGATATTTTCATAGCAGCGTTCAAACCCGCCAGCCTGTAGAATGTTCTCACTCACCCGCGAACCAAATAGAGTCAATTCGTTCCCACAAGAATGAATAGCCTTTTCACTGGCCTCCACCGCGAACGCAAGCAATTCGTCGAAGTCAAACTCAGAGGCATCCGTCTGCCTGAACATCTTTCAGGGAATTTGTGAAATCGAATCCCGTCCGAACCAAGGGGAAAGCGACAGATGAGACAGAAAGCGCTCCGTTCTTGTGCTGTCTTCGGCTTAATTATTTTTGTAGGGGGTTGCGGTAGTGAAAAGCATTCGCTAACCGGGACGGTGTCCCCCACCGCGAACCGGCAAGTGGCGCTCTACTCCGTTTCGTCGACAACCGGGGCGCTGGTCACGGTACAGTTTGGACCCGACACGAATTACGGGCTGACCACGTCGGCGCAAACTCTGTTACCAGGAAAATTCGTCAACCTTCTGGTCGCCGGAATGAAGATCAGCTCGACTTATCACATGCGAGCCGTGGCTCAATTCGCCGATGGAACCCAGCTCGTTGATAGCGACCACACCTTCACCACTGGCCTTGCCGATACTTCGCAGCAAGCCACGACCACAACCCTGAGCGCCACAACCAGCCCAGGCAAAACCCCGCAAGGTGGGGTAGAGCTCATCGCCTTGGCCTCCGGAAGCGCCCGGCCGACAGTCACGGACCTGAGCGGCAATATTCTGTGGAGCTACAGCGCGGTCCCCAATGGAACCGTGCCCAATCCGGTGAAACTGCTTCCCAACGGACACTTTCTTATGAACTTCAGCGCCGGAACCATCGACGGCCTGGACTCCGTGATAAAGGAAGTGGACCTGAGCGGAGCCGTGATCTGGCAAATGGCGGCCGCCGACCTCAATACCGCGCTGGCCACCGCAACCTGCGCTGGATGCAACATCACCGTGGTGGGAACCCACCACGATTTTGTGTCGCTGCCAAATGGCCACTTGATCGTGCTCGCATCCACACAGAAAGATGTTTCCGGAACCACCGTGACCGGAGATGTGATCATCGATCTGGATGAGAATCATCAGCCGGTATGGCTTTGGAATGAATTCGATCATCTGGACATCAATCGCCGGCCGATGGGATTTCCGGACTGGACGCACACCAACGCGATTCTCTATTCCGCCGACGATGGCAATCTTATTATTTCCGTCCGGCACCAGAACTGGCTGGTGAAAGTCGATTACGCAAATGGCGCGGGAGCCGGAGACATCCTGTGGAAGCTAGGGTACCAGGGCGATTTCGCCTTGGTCGGAGGCACAGATCCGACAGACTGGTTCTATGCCCAGCACGGCCCGTCATTCGTCACCACGAACACCACTGGCAAGTTCTCGCTCGCCCTCTTCGATAACGGTGATGACCGCGTCTTCCCTTCCGGAGTTGTCTGCGGATCCTCCGGCGAGCCACCGTGTCTCTACAGTACGGTGCCAATCCTGCAACTGGATGAGACCGCAATGACCGCTACGTTCACGTTCCATCACACCGCGCCGACGTATTCTTTCTTTGGAGGAAATGCGGCCATGCTGGCGAACGGAAATGTGGAATTCTGCGAATCCGCCGGAGTCGCAGGCACCACTGGCATCGTCTACGAAGTAACCCAGGACAGCAACGCCCAAACCGTCTGGCAAATACAGACTACGGGGCTCTTCGCGTACCGGGGCCAGAGGATTCCGAGTCTGTATCCGGGCGTGCAGTGGTGAAGTAGAGGATTTTCAATTGTGATTCTTAAGGCGCCGATTGCATTTCGCGGCTGACCTGTTCAGCCGCAGCCAGCACTCGAAGCGTATTCTCACCCAGGATTTTTCGGATGTCCGCGTCCGAGTATCCTTTCTTGAGCAAGGCATCGGTGATTTGCGGCAGGTGGCTGACGTCTTCCATTCCATCCGGCATGGAGGCGCCATCGAAGTCGGAGCCCAGTCCCACGTGATCGGCGCCAACCAGTTTGACGGCGTGGTCGATATGGTCGACGATCCGTTCCCAGGAAACATGCGGCAGTTTGCCTTCCGCGGTGGCTTGCTTTTCCTGCTCAGCCATCTTCTCTCCGATGCAGGCATCATCGTCGCCACATTGCTTCTTGAGCTTGTCCATCATCTCCACGACGCCACCTGACTCTTTGTCCGAGGCATCCTTGTAAGCCTGATCGATGAAACTTTTTTCATAATTGATCTGGATCACACCGCCCTTCGCCGCCAGCGCCTTGATCATGTCGTCGGTCATGTCGCGCACATGATTGCACAATGCACGGCACGAGGAATGCGAGGCGATCAAGGGAGCCTTGCTGATCGCGAGAGCGTCGTAAAAGGTTTTGTCGGAAACGTGAGAGATATCGACCAGCATGCCCTGCCGGTTCATCTCGCGGACAATGTCCTTGCCGTAGTCGGTGAGCCCATTGTGGGCGGGCTTGTCGGTTGAAGAGTCGGCCCATTCGTCATTGTAGAAGTGGGAAAGGGTCATGTAGCGAACCCCAAGTTCGCTGTAGATCCGGACCATGCGAATATCATTCCCCAGCATGTGCCCGCCCTCGATGCCCATCAGGACGGCGATTTTCTTTTCCTTATGCGCACGTCGCACATCATCGGCGGTACGGGCGAAGGCAAGATCTTTGGAATTTTTCCGGACGTTCTGCTGGACCGCATCGATCTGGTCGAGGGCTTTTTGGATCGCAGGCGGTCCCATGGTGCGGCCGTCAATCCATATGGAAAAGAAAATGGCGCCCAGGCCGCCTTCGCGCATGCGCGGGATGTCGATGTGTCCCGTAGCATTGCGCGCCCCAAGATCAAAATCCTTGGAGAAAAGGCGTTGCGTGGTGTCGTCATGAGTATCCACCACGATGGAGGAAAAATGAAGTTTGCGGGCCTGCTCGGAAATCGAAGTGGAATCAGCGGGAGCGGAAATAAGTAAGGCCGCGGTGCCGAAAAAGCAGGCACAGAAAATCAGGAGCGAGCGGATCATCAATCCTCCAGGGATGGTGGAGCAACTGAATCCGGTGGCAATTATGACCACCTGAAACCATTACAGTTTTATCAGACTTGGAGGAATTTCACTGGACTGCGCTTTCCGGGAGATTTGCCGCCGAAAGGAAGAACCTCAGGATATTCCTCAACAACCGCAGACGCGCGGCCAGCCGTATCTAGAACTTGATACTGGCCGTGATCTGGAATGAGTATCCCTGGAAGGTTGACCGATCCCGAAATTCCTTGAAGTACTTGATGCCCACGCTCACTTTTCGTGCCGGCAAAATCACGCTTGATGTGAAGCCAACAGCGTTGACCCTGTAATGAGAGGAAGACTGCAAGGGAGTGATACTCGGTCCGGTCTTGTTGGTAAGCTGCCACTGTTCATAGCCCACCAATCCCACTTGCAGATTTAAATCGCGCTGCAATGGCAGCGCGTGGGTCAACGAATAGTCGAGGTTCAAGGTGTCGCCCGGATGGATCTTCGTACCCGGCTGGGTGGTGTGGATCTCGTACATCTGGAACGCAGAGATCGCGGTTGTTCTGTTCTCGTTCAGGTAGAAGCTCTGCCCGGATGAGAAGGCATGGGTCCAGTACCCGGAGCCGACATTGTTCTTTGCGCCCACATTGAATCTGCCGGACGGAGCAAGAAATCCGTAGACGGCCCGAAAGTCAACGCGCTGTTTCCGCCAGCCGAGAATGAAGGGCTGATAATACGAGTCGGCCAGCCCGCCACCGCCGCTGATTCCTCCTTCCAGGTCCGAGGTAAGCGAGTTGTTGGCAAGCGGGATAGTAGCTGACATGGAAAACAGGGGCCTGCCCGGAAAGTGTATGTTTCGTTTACTCACCCAGACCAGGGTGTTCATGTCCATCATCACCGAGTTCTCCCCTGTGGCCAGGATCTCTCCACTTGGTCCCTTCGCCTGATCTCTCGAGTAAAACAAAAACTGATTCACGTAAGAGATGCCGGCTTCGGGCGTGACCCCGGAGTTGGTAGCACTCATACCCAGCGGGTACACACCTCTGACCTGGGAGAGGGCGGGCAGAGCAATTGTGCACATGCCAGTCAACAAGCAGAGCAGGACTGCGCTCGGACAGGAAGAACTTCGCGTCACAAGCTGCGCGGAGCTCCATCAGTTACGGATTGGTCCAAAGACTGAATTTTCGAGGCGTTACGATCCTGGTTGCTTGCCTTCTGAGAGAGCTTCCCGAAGTAGCGCGCTAATGGCATCAGCAACAGCAGTCCGACAATTGCAACCACCACGACCATGACGATCACTTTCGGATCCTTGAAGTTCTGGCCGCCTACCACCAGCGCTGCCGCGATGTTCCGCTGCGCGGTGCCGAGTGCCATGACTCCCCGAGTGTCTGTTCCGGGGCCACCCAGCACCCATCCGATCCCAGAGCCCGCGGCAATGAAGAGGATGCTAGCCAAGACTCCCCGCGTTCCATACAGGCTCAATACATTCTGCATGTTCGTGACCAACAACAGCACAATCAGCAAAGCGAGGCTCAGAATAGACAACCGGCTGAGAGCAGGCTGCACTTTTGCCGCTAGTCCACTCAGGCGCGCCTTCACCAGAAGCCCTATCGCCAGAGGGAGCAACATCAGTAAAACGAGCGAACGGCCTATTTTCATCGGATCGACGGAAACCCCTTCGAGCACCAACGGCAACACCAGCGGCATGTATCCAACCGTCACGACCATGAGCAACACCATCAAGCCGACGGCATATGCCAGGTTTCCTTTGCTGATTCGAGCTAACAACGGCAGAAACGGCGCGCCAGAAGCTGTGCCCAGCAGGAGCAAAGCAATGCCGAGAGACTGGTCGAGATGAAGCAGCCTTGCAATGAGAACAGCCGCGAGGGGCATCAAAACAAAATTTGCCAGCAGGGCAAGAACGATGACCTTGTAATTGCGCAGGGGAACAAGGATCTGCGCCACGGTAAGACTTAACCCCATGGACAGCATGCTGGAAAGCACGAAGGCCAGCATCGTGATTGGGATTACCTTGCTAAGGATTTCCATTGAACCTCTTCTGTGCGATGATCGAGGCGCTCCGGCATCAGGCCACAGCCTGAGGTGATTTGCCACGCACCTCGCTCACGATTGGCATGGCCGCAAGATTCTTCCAGAACGTCTCCAACGACTCCACGCCACCAAACAACGTAGTGAAGATCGTGGAGTCCGCCAACAGAATGTGTCCTGCGCGCTGAGTGTCAGGCGCCATCCAGATACAAGAGTTGAATTCAGTGTTGCCCGCTTCGACGAAAGGATGCGGCCGTTCGAGATCAATAGGCTGTCGGGTCAGGACGTGGGCCGATTTTGAGTCCTCACTGGTCAACGCATAGTGGGGCAGGTGAGGATGAAAGTTAAATGTGGTAACGCCGTTCAGCAGCCCCAACTTGTCCAGGTCCCGGTTCACCGTGAGCGGAGTGATTTGTTTGCTGTCTTTGACGAGGGCCGGACGAAGTCCAAACTGGTTTATCACCGGTACGCCGAGCCCGTTCATCATTGAACGTGTGTATTGTCCGAAGCGCTGTTGACGAGGGACCAGCGCATCCCCATGGTGCAAATACTCCTGCTGGCGCTGCTTCAGGTCTTCTGTAAATCCCACGTCGTGGTGGGGCCCGAGTAGCAAACAAGTGCCCTCCCGCTCCAGCCACTTGCGGATCGCCGCGATCTCCTCCTGAGCCGCATCCTGTTCTGAAACCAGGTGGTCAAGGCCGAATACCATCAACGTATCCGTGTCCGCCAGGATTCGCTCGTCGATTGGAAGCTTGTACCCCGCCTGATCGATGCGCTGGAATACCGCAACCGGATGTCCCGTGACCTCACCCGCGACTTTCTGAAACGCGAGTGTGGAACGGTGAAACAACTCCAGGGTGCCGGCAATGCCTTGCAGGAAGTGCTTCTCATCCCACTCCGTTCCTTCGTACGCCGGCCACGCAACTCTCCGTACTTCGGTCATGGTCGAAAAGCGATTGTCTAATTCCGCCGTGTTCCTGTTGGTCTCCCACGGATAACTCCACGTCCAGTAGATCGAAATCCTCCGTTTGCCGGGGGTGAACTTTCGCGGGATGTGGTCCTGGTTGTATGTCCGGGGTGATCGAGAAACTGTGCTCATGCCGGCCTGCCTTTCTGCCTGGGAAGGGATGTCTCCTCAGGCACCATGAGTGAGAGATGCGAGGTATCGGAGCGCCCTTATGCCGGGCAAAAAGAAATAAGCGCCGCCTCGGATGGTGGTGAACGCGGGCAGCCCTTTGATCTTTTTCCGGATGGGCCGCTTTGGGATCGTCATGTCAAACGTGCCGTCCTGTGTTCCGAAAATCGGGTCGCGCTCGTTCCCCAGTTCGTGAAAATTAGGGTCGTTCGCCCAAACGTTCATGGCAAACTCGAACTGGCGAACCAGACTCGCGCAGCCGATAAATGCCGCGATACCTCTCTCCCTGCCATCTTCCGGAACTCCTTCGGGCAGAGGCGGACCGTAGGTTCCACCGCGCCGGATCATCTTTCGGCGATTCATATTCACTGCCGTGTCGCGTGGATTCATGCGTCTGATGTGCGCGCCCATCGGGCAGCCGTAACCGTGGGGATCCATCTTCCCGTAGTCAAAATCGTTGGTGCGCCGGGGGTCGCCTGCCAGCTCGGGATCGTCCTTGTCCGGTGTGAGCACAAGCGGCGCGCCGCTTCTCCATCGCCCCATGAGTTTGGCTGCGACCAACTCCTGTTCCTCTTGTGTCTCGCCATGCTGCCGCAGAAAGTCTCGAAACGCTCCCACATGTTCTTCCATCATCAGGTACGCGAGATAGCTACCATTGCGCGAAAGCGTTTCAGGTTGCGGCACTGCGGCGCTGTTACCTTCTTCGTCCGGATACCCGAGAAAGAACTCGCCTGCCTTGAGGGTTGCGCCGGAGCCGGGCATTGGCTCCTCTCCGGTACCTTCAATCGCAGGTTGTGAAAGACGATCGCGATACCCGAAATGTTCATGTGCATAGTTGAAGGGTGGAATCGCCTCCAGGTCCAACGAAGACAGCACTTCCACTCCCGCACACTGCGACAGAAACTTTTCGTGCTCCACGCGGCATCGCTCGCGCTCTGGAACGTCGCGAGCAAAAAGAATCACGATGGCGTGTATATCGGCGCTGGCCAGCCCACCAGTCCAGTGCCTGGGATCGTTTTCACCCGTCAGGCCCAGAATCTCCGCACGAGCAGCCATGCCCTGACGAAATTCGGGAGGGAAACTCGCGAGAGCTTGATCGTCCAGCCCCAGCTTCCGCATGCCATTCCAGCTAAGAGCTACCGTGACCCATCGCGCATCCAACTCGCCTGATCGGACGGCTGCTGCCGTGGTCACCTTTTCAGTAATGGCTCTCAGCCAGGCGCCCCCCGCAGCCGGCGTTCGAAATGTCAGAAACTCATATCTCGCCGCAAGCGCCGGAGATCGGTGCATCAGAAAATGCTGGATGTCGTCGAATTCAAGCGCCGCGGCAACCGCTTTTGGGGACACACCATCACCGGCCTTGGGAAGAGGCGGATTGTAGATTGCCATAGGGACCGTAACTCCCGGACGGGACGTGTCTACTGCATCAAATCAAGCATTTCGGAAAATTTCGCTTTGAGTTGCAGCGCTTTCTTGATTTCGTCGGCTGTCACGAAGGGATACTCGCCGTACTCCAGGAAGCTCGGACACTGGTGTTTACGGACAAACTCGACGAATGCTGCGACGTTTGTCTTCCAGTCTTCGGGAAAGCCTTCCAGATTCTCGAAAACCGTGTCCACTCCGACCTTCTTGAACAGGGCTACGGCATCCTCGGTGTACTTGTCGAAATCCGTGTCGAAGATGCCCTGGTACATGAAGTACGTCTCTTTTCCAATGTCAAAAAGAACCCATCGAAGATAGTGCAGCTTGAGAGTTTCAAGCGCATCAGGCATGCCCTCGATCGCCTTCTCGATGGTCTTGCCATAAGCCCGGATCGTCTCTTCTCTTCCCGTCTTGATCTTTGCGATAATCGTGAAGCCATAGTTGGCAGGTGTCTTGGGGAAGATCGGCCCGTACCTCCCCTGTTCGGCTTTAAAGTAGCCCTCCTTGGGGAGTGCCATTGCAGCCGGCTTGGTCCAGTCTTGGGCTTTCTGTTTGAGTGCCGAGGGTGGATTGACTACCGTTGCAGCCATGCTTTTCTCCTTTATTCTGTAGCTCGGGGAAATCTCGGTTAGCGCGAGGTCTCCCGTTTCTTAAGCTCGACCTTCGTGATCGATGAGTTCTCCAGAACGTTTATAGCGTTGCAACAGTTTTAAATGACGACAGGAATTCCTTGCACTGGCAGTTGTTACAGGGCAGAGCGCTAGCGATTGGCGGGAGAAGCATGCCAGCAAACGAAAACTCAAATCACGTGAGTCAGGAAATCACTCGGCGACAAGTTTTGCCGCTAACCATGTCTTTCCATAAAAACGGAAATAATGGCATAACGCTGTCTTGGATGCGACAAGCGAAGAATTGCACCAAGGACGTATGATAGCGATGCTTCATTTGCTGCGCCCAGTCCGCTTTCTCGAGTTTCGAAGAAGGCTTTCGAAGGTGATTCGTTGACGTCTCTGATCGGATTTCCAGCATATGGGCACGTGCTCATGCGCCTGCTGACCAACAATCTCGCCAGAGTCCTCGCGGTGATCGCGATTGTTGGGCTGTGTGCAGGCTCGTTGGCAGGATATTCGGTGCTGACCCATGAGCAGGTCGTGGATTTGATGTGGAACGATGAGATACAACCGCGCCTGCTGAAACGATTCCCCCACGCCACTCCGGACGATTTGCAGAAAGCCCACGCCTACGCTTACGGCGGTTGTGTAGTGCAGGACATGGGCTACTATCCGTTCGGCAGCAAGTTCTTCAGCGATCTGGTGCACTACGTCCGCAGCGGTGATTTCGTCGAGGCCTTGATCCACGACTCTTCTGATTTGAACGAGTATGCCTTCGCGCTGGGGGCGCTTTCACACTACGCCGCCGACAACAGCGGGCATCCCACGATCAATCAGGTTGTGGCCATTGAATTTCCGAAGCTCAAAAAGAAATACGGCAACACCGTCACCTATGCCGACGACCCCAAAGCCCATATCCAGACTGAATTTGGCTTCGACATGGTTCAAGTCGCCAAGAATCGATACACTTCCGACCGCTATCACGACATGATCGGGTTCGAAATCTCCAAGCCGCTGCTGGAACGGGCATTTCTTGAGACTTACGATCTGAAACTGGAGGATGTATTTGGCGATGTTGATCTGGCGATCGGCAGTTTCAGGCGCAGCGTGAGCATGATGATTCCGGAGATGACCCGGGTGGCCCTATTGTCGCGCCACGACGTGATGGTGAGAGACACGCCGAACTTCGATCAGAAGAAATTTCTCTACCATCTTTCCCGCAGCAATTACGAGCACGAGTGGGGAACGGTGTATCGCAAACCTGGCCTGGGAAGCAGAATCCTCGCATTCTTCCTGAGGCTGCTGCCCAAAGTGGGGCCGTTCAAGGCGGTCAACTTCAAGATCCCCACTCAGCAAACCGAAGACATGTACATCAAGAGCGTGAATTTCACGATTGAAGACTACAGTCAGCTCCTGCGTGCGAGCAGGTCGCATAAATTCGACTTGCCGAATCTTGATTTCGATACCGGCCGTAAGACCCGCGCCGGAGAATATGTGCTTACCGACAAGACCTACGCCAAACTGGTGGACAAACTCTCCGATAAGAACGCCCAGCCGCTCAACCCGGCGCTTCGCGACGATCTGCTGACGTTTTATGCCGATCCGAATGCGGCGGTCGCAACCAAAAAGGACGCCAAGGCGTGGCGTAAGTTGCAGAGTCAGCTGACCCAGCTAAAAGAAAAACCCACAGAACCCGCGGCCGCAGGATCATCTTTCCTCGAACAGTAACTCTGCTTCGACATCCTGAACGCCTGGCCTGGAGCGCCATTTTGTTGTTATTGCGGTTTTGCAGACTAAACGGTTTTTTGGTGCCGGGAGGGGGGGTTGAACCCCCAAGGTACTAAGTACCGGCGGATTTTGAGTCCGCTGCGTCTGCCAGTTCCGCCATCCCGGCTTGCGGAGATGTCAAGCTTAGTGGATGATCTTTGGGTTTGCAACTTCTCAACCAAGGGCACTTCATGAAGCGCGCTGGTCTTGCCGTACCGATTCTCATCCTTGCATTTTGCAGTGGCCTGTTGGCCGAAACACAACGATGGTCCGAAGAAAAGGCCAACGGTTGGTACCAGCAGCAACCCTGGCTGGTGGGCAGTAATTTCAATCCTTCCGACGCCATCAATGAACTTGAAATGTGGCAGGCCGCCACGTTCGATCCGCAAGAGATCGACAAGGAATTAGGTTGGGCGCAAGGTTTAGGCATGAATACCATGCGAGTCTTTCTGCATGATTTGCTCTGGCAGCAGGACGCGGCTGGCTTCAGGCAACGACTCGATACTTTCCTGACCATCTCGTCGAAACACAAGATCCGGCCGGTGTTTGTTCTGTTTGATTCCTGCTGGGACCCATTTCCTAAACTCGGTCCGCAGCGTGCGCCCAGGCCCGGAGTGCACAACTCGGGCTGGATGCAGAGTCCGGGAGCAGCCGCTCTGCAAGATCCCGCACAATATCCGCGGCTGAAAGAGTATGTGCAGGGTGTGATTGGAGCGTTTGCCAACGATCCGCGGGTACTCGCGTGGGATTTGTGGAACGAACCCAACAACACCAATGCAAGAGCTTACGGATCGGTGGAACCGAAGAAGAAGCTGGAACTTGTGTTGGCTCTTTTACCGCAGGTGTTCGATTGGGCGCGTTCGGCGAATCCGTCGCAGCCGCTCACGAGCGGAGTCTGGGAGGGCGACTATTCGTCGCAGGAAAAGCTTTCGCCGATGCAGCACATCCAACTGGAGCAGTCCGACGTGATTTCTTTTCACAACTACAGTTGGCCGGAAGACTTCGAGAAAAAAGTGCAGTGGCTGGAGCGCTATCACCGGCCCATTTTGTGCACTGAATTTATGGCCCGCCCGATGGGAAGCACGTTTGATGCGATCTTGCCCGTGGCAAAAAGACTTCACGTAGCTGCGATCAACTGGGGGCTGGTTGCGGGAAAGAGCCAGACGTATCTGCCCTGGGATTCATGGGCGCATCCGTATGTGGACGAAGAACCTCCGGTGTGGTTTCACGAGGTCTTCCGTAAGGACGGCAAGCCATACCGCGAGCGCGAAGTCCAGATCATCCGTGAGTTAACCGGCGTGAATTGAGTTGAAGACTTCCGGCAGCTGCGCTAAGTTCCAAAAACTGGATCAACATCAACTTCAAAAGCGACGGACAAGAGTGTCCGTCCCACACACCAAATCTCTACAGTACTCGTTCGTGGGAATAGCCCGCCGCTTCCAAGGCGACTAGCAGTTCGGCGATCTGATCCGGGCCGCGCGTTTCCATGGTGATGTCGATGGCGGTCTCGCCCAGATTGACGCCGTAGTAAGCACGATCGTATGACGTTTCTACGATGTTGGCGCGATGGTCGGCGAGAATTCCTGTCAAGCGATGCAAAGCGCCCGGGTAGTCGGGAAGATGCACGCGTAATCGAACTAACCGTCCATCTTTTACGAGACCGCGTTCGATGATGCGCGACAGCAAAGTAACGTCCATATTACCGCCGCAGACCAGCACCGCAATATTCTTGCCCGCGATCTCGATCTTGCGATTGATCAGTGCGGCAATGGCCGCCGCGCCGGCACCTTCCGCCATGGTCTTTTCGCGTTCCAGCAATAGCAGAACGGCATTGGCAATTTCTTCTTCGTCGACCGTGACAATTTCGTCGACGTATTTCTGGACCAAGGGAAGGGTGCGATCGCCGGCTCTGCGGACGGCAATGCCGTCGGCGATCGTCGCCGATGCCGGCAGTGTCACCGGCTTGCCCGCGGCCACCGCGGCCTTCATCGAGGGAAGGCGCGTGGTTTGCACTCCGATGATCTTCACCTTCGGATTCGTTTCCTTGATGGCGCAAGCGATGCCGCCGATCAATCCGCCGCCGCCGATGGGAACCACAACCACTTCGAGGCTTGGCTGCTGTTGCAACATTTCCAGTCCGAGAGTGCCCTGGCCAGCGATGACGGCGTCGTCATCGAAGGGGTGGATGAAGGTGAGATTTTGCTCGTGGCTGCGACGGATGGCTTCTTCGCAAGCGTCGTCGTAATTCGCGCCATGCAAAATCACTTCGGCGCCGTAGGACTTTGTCGCGGATACTTTAATCAGCGGGGTCGTGAGCGGCATGCAAATCTGGGCTTTGATGCCGCGACGTCCGGCGTGATAGGCCAATCCTTGAGCGTGATTCCCTGCCGAGGCGGCGATCACTCCCCGGTTACGATCTTCCGCCGGCATGGTCAACAACTTATTCAGAGCGCCGCGTTCCTTAAAGGCGCCGGTGCGTTGCAGGTTATCGAGTTTCAGGTAGATAGAATTTCCGGTGAGCTGCGAAAAAGTGGCGGAGAGAGTGCACGGAGAAAGGTAGATGGAAGGGCGGATGCGCTCCAGTGCGGCTTGGACGTCGGCGAGAGTGATCATCAGATTTGTAGGGGCATTCTACAGGACGGGGCTCATGTGGGCGCGAGCGTCCCGCTCGAGCGGCATTATTCGTGGCGCTGCCGCACGAGCGGGGACGCTCGCGCCCACATTCACGATCCAAACCTTTTCAGGCTTCTACTGGCGCGCCTGTGGCTACCGGCAACTTCGCTTCCTGCCAGGCACTGAATCCGCCGCTGACGTTAAGGACATTCTGAAAGCCGGCCCGCTGCAAAAGGCTACAGGCGATGATGCTGCGATAACCGCTCTGGCAGTGAACCGCCAGCGGAATATTCAGGTCGACTTCGGGCGGCGCAATATGGAAGCGATCCAGCGGCCACCATCCGGCGCCATCGATGTGGCCCGCCATCCACTCTCCTTCGCGGCGAACGTCGAGCACATTGATTCTGTTTTCCGATAACTTCTTTTGCAGATCTTGCACGCTGATCTCAGGCAGGACTGCGAGTGCGAATCCGGACTGCTCCCATCCCGCAATGCCGCCCTCCAGGTAGCCGCGTTCCCCTTCAATTCCCACCCGGGCGAGGCGGAGACGAGCTTCGGACAACTGCTCGGGAGTATCGGCGATCAATACGGGGTGCGACGACAAGCCGATCATGGATCCCGCCCACGAGGCAAATTGTCCCGAGAGTGGAATGTTCACGGAACCGGGGACGTGTCCGGTTGCAAACTGATCTCCGGGGCGGATATCCAGCGCCAGAACGCTTTCTTCAAGCAGCGCTTTCAGTTCCGCAGGCGAGATCGCTTTCAATTCCGGCAACTCGGCAAGAGCAGGCGCGCCTCCGCGATTGATCTCGGCGTCCTGCAAAAAATATTCAGGACGAGCCGGCAAATTGCTGGTCAGCTGCTTGATGAATTCTTCGCGGCTCGGAATTTGCAAAGCATAGTTGGTTAGGCGCTCCGTGCCAATCGTCGACGAACGCTCGGCGCGCATGTTGCGTCCACAGAGTGAACCGGCGCCGTGCGCGGGGTATACCAGGACTTCATCCGGCAGCTTCAAAAGTTTGTTATGCAGGCTGTCATAGAGCAGGCCGGCCAATTGCTCGGGCGTGTGCGTCCGCGAGAGGTCGGGACGTCCGACGTCTCCGATGAACAACGTGTCACCGGTCAATACCGCCCATGGTTTCTTTGACTTCTCCTCGTCAGTCACCACCAGGCAAATGCTTTCCAGAGTGTGTCCCGGAGTTTCGAGGGCGGAAACACGAAGCTTGCCGACTTGCAATTCGAAGCCATCGCGGACGGCAACGTGGGCGAAGGTTGCTCCCGCCTGAGCACCGAAATATATTTTTGCCCCGGTGCGGGCAGCGAGTTCCTTGTGTCCCGAGACAAAATCGGCATGCAGGTGGGTCTCAAAAATATGGCGGATGGTCAGCCCGTGTTCTTCGGCAGCCTTTATGTAGAGATCCACATCGCGCTGCGGATCGACCACAACGGCTTCGCCTTCTGAGCCCAGCAGGTACGAAGCGTGCGCCAGGCAGCCGAGATAAAACTGTTCGAAGTACATGAGACTTTCCCCCTGCCGCATCGACGAAACGCCAAGAGTTCATGATAGTCGGAATCGCCGCGGTCTGTGTCTGGTTACTGACGTCAAATGCCGCGGGCGGGCCGCCCGCGACCACACAATCAACACAATCCACACCCCACACAACCCCACTGACTGACACCTAGCCTTGGCTGCGGCTACAATGATCAGGCGCAATCTAATTCAAGACATTAGGAGAATCGCATGCAACGCAAGGCAAGTGCAGTGTGGAAGGGCGGACTTAAAGACGGCAAGGGTGCGGTTTCCTCAGCCAGCGGAGTGCTATCCAACACCCCTTATTCTTTTGCAACCAGATTTGAAAGCACTCCCGGAACCAACCCCGAGGAACTTATTGCGGCGGCGCACGCCGGATGTTTTTCCATGGCGTTGTCGGGGCAATTGGGAGCTGCCAACCTCACGGCTTCCAGTATCGAAACGTCCGCGACTCTGACTTTGGAGAAACTCGACTCCGGATGGGCCATCACAACGGTCCATCTCGATGTTGTGGGACACGTCCCGGGAGCGGACGACGCGGCTTTTCAGAAGGCGGCAGAAAATGCCAAGAGCGGATGCCCGGTCTCCAAATTGCTCAAGGCAAATATCACGATGACGGCGAAACTGGAAGGCTGAGAGCGGGCGTCAGGCGTCGGACTTCAACCGTCGGACTTCAGGTTCCTTCGCTTCCCTGTTCTGCATTGTGATCTCGAGCGAAGTCGAGGGATCTGCTGTCTGCTATAAATTTACTGTGACCACGCGTCCGAAGTGCTGCGGGCAACAGCAGGTCTTTCGACTGCGGAAGGAACTCGCAAGCGGGTTCCTTTCCTACACTCAAGATGACAGGTCTGGGATAAGTGAAAAAGTCCGAGTCGAAGGCCCACGTCCAAGGGCTAACGTCTGACGTCCGAAGTCCGACTTCAGATTCCCGCAGCAGCCGGCAAGCGGACGGTGTAGCGCAACGCGATGTTCATGAATACATTGCCGCGGGCGGTCTCACAGCAAATGACCAGAGCTTCGGTGTCCTCAGTGGTTGTGGGACCGAGTTCGGAAGTGAGTAATGCAGGGGGATGCACGCGGAAGTGAAATCCCTGATCGTTGAGAGTGGTGACGGCGTTTCCCGTAACCTGATTGGCCAACTCGCACACGGTTTCTTTCACCAGGTCGTCGGATTCAGGCAGTTCGCCGCCGGCAAAGAAGCTGGCGACACGCAGCGCGGTCTCAGGATCGAGATCGAAGACAATTCTTCCTTCGATGTCGCCGGTGATGGCCACGAGCGCGGCTACGCCTTTGCGCCGGTAAGCCTCCTGCTCCATGCTCAGGTTCCCGATCGACATGGGAGTCTGCAAACCCTGGGCCAGGACGGCATCCGCCGCGTTGATGAACGGCTGGATCAACTCCATTTTCATAAATCAGGCTCCCGCGCCCGCGGCCTGGGCGACGGACACGTCCTCGCCCAGCACGTACTTGATGACTTCGTACAGAACTTCCGGCTTGACCGGTTTCTGCACAAAGTGGCGTGCTCCCCGCTGTAAGGCGGCCACGATGTTTTCCTGGTAGCCCACCGAAGAGACCATGACAATGCGTGCTTCGGGATGCTGGGCCACGATCTTTTCCGCCGCCTCGATCCCTTCCATCTGCGGCATGGTGATGTCCATGAGCACGATGTCGGGATTGGTGCGGTCGTATTCGGTGATGGCGGTCATGCCGTCGCCGGCTTCGCCGGCCACCTGGCCGCCAAAGGTTTCCACGATACGGGCCAGATTCTTGCGGGCAAAGACGGAATCGTCGACCACCAGGTAGCGGACCGGCTGGCCGTCCTTGCTGCGTTTCAACGATGCAAACTGCTCCATAAACTCCTCCTGCTTTATTGCGAAATCGAACCCTACAGCTCGTTCACAGCTATTCTTTTCCGGCGCCTGCGGCTTTGCCGCTTTCACCGGGCTCGCTACCAAATACACTTCTGCGGTCGGCCATGCATTGGGCCTGCAAAGTGTTGGATAGAACATCCAATCCAACAACCCGGAGCGCAAATCCGCGATCAATGGCCGCTTTTGGCATGCCGTACACTACGCAGGACTCTTCGCTCTGAGCGATCGTCATTCCGCCCGCAGCTTTCACCGCGCCCATGCCCTGCGCCCCATCGTCTCCCATTCCGGTCATGATTACCGCGAGACCTTTGGGACCAAACTCCTCGGCCACACTCCTGAACAACACATCGGCAGAAGGTCGATGTCCATTGACCCGGGGCTCGTCGCTAAGAACGGCCACGTCCCCCAGCGGCAGGCGTTTCACTTTCAGGTGGCGGCTGCCGGGGCAAATGAGCACTCGTCCAGCCACCAGAACGTCTCCCGATTGCGCCTCTTTCACGCCGACGGCACAGGTTTCATCCAGGCGGCGAGCGAACATTTCGGTAAAGCCTTCCGGCATATGCTGAACCACGACGATACTGCCGGGAAAATCAGCAGGCAATTGTGAAAACAGGTACTGCAAAGCTTGTGGGCCTCCGGTGGAAACGCCGATGGCCACGACCTTGGTCGGAATCTTCTTCGCGTCGAGCGGAGCCTTTTGTCCGGGACGCAGGGTGACGCCGACTGGCCTGACGATTACGCCGCGACTCTGAGCCGCAGCCTTGATCTTGCCAATCAGTTCGGCGGCGATCTGCGGCATGCGGGCTGATACGTCATTGGGCTTAGCGACAAAATCAAAAGCACCCAGGGCCAATGCCTGGAGCGTGACGGAAGCTCCCTGCGTACTGTGGGAACTGACGACGATGACCGGCAGACGGTGGCGGCGCATGATTTCTTTCAACATGTCGAGGCCGCCCATGCCGGGCATCTCCAGATCGAGGGTCACGACCTGTGGCTTCAATTCGTCGATCTTGCGCAGGCCGAAATTTCCGTCCATGGCAGTTCCGACGACTTCGATTGAGCTGTCGGTCTGCAAAATCTGTGGAATCAGCTTCCGCATGAGCGCGGAATCGTCCACTACAAGCACGCGCACCCGAGTTCATAAAGTCGCCACCGCCGGGGCTGCGGCGAACTCTTTGCGGTCCGCATGCGAAAGCAATATTCCGGAAAGGACGCCATCTCCTGCCTGCGGGCGAGCCTTGGTGTGGCGGTCCACGATGGCTGGAAGATTCACGATGAGAACAACGCGGCCGTCGCCGAGGATCGAGGCACCGCTGATCAGGTCGGTGGCCACGGTCTGGTCGTCGATCGCTTTGATTACCAGTTCTTCTTCGCCCTCGAGATTGTCGACGATCATGCCCAGCTTGCGTTCGCCAACCGAAATCACCAGCACAAAAATTTTCCCGGAGCCGTTGATCGCGTCCTCGCCGGGGGCACGCCCCAGTCGAACCAGCGGCAAGGCGCGATCGCGCAACTGTAAAACTTCAAAGCTTTGCACCTGGTGAACGTCAGCTTCGCGAGCGCGGGCGATCTCGGCCACCGCGTTCAGGGGCACGGCATAAAGGCGATGTTCCACCCGGAAGAGCAATGCCTTGATGATGGCCAGTGTCAACGGCAGCTTGAGGCGGAAGGTCGTGCCCTTGCCGACTCGAGTCTCGATGTCCACCGAGCCCTTCAGACGGTGCAGGACTGTTTGCACGACGTCGAGACCGACGCCACGACCCGAGATTTCAGTGATCTCGTCCGCGGTGCTGAATCCGGGCCGGAAGATGAGGGCAAGAAGTTCCGTGTCGCCCATCCGGTCCGCTTCCTCATGAGTCAGAAGACTTTTCTCGATGGCCTTGGTTTTGACTTTGCTGGCGTCAATGCCGGCACCGTCATCCGTAATTTCGACGATCACTTGATTGCCGTGATGATACGACGTGAGGTGAATGGTTCCGCGCGGCAGGCTTTCCGTTTCGCACACGCTCTTCGGCGTTTTCAATACCATGGCTCACAGCATTGCGAACCAGGTGGGTGAGCGGTTCGGCGATGGCGTCCATCAGACTCTTGTCCAGATCCGTATCCTGTCCGCTGAGCTCCAATGCAACGTCCTTGCCGCATTGTTTGGCAACGTCGCGGACCATTCGCGGGAAACGGCGGAAGAGCTGCTCGACTGGCACCATGCGAATTTTCATGACCGAACGCTGAAGGTCGCTTAACACGCGAGACTGAAATGCCATGGCATCGCTGAAGCGTCCGCGCAAGGCTTCCTTGGGAGCATGACGGGCGAATTCGGTGAATGCCTGCTGGAGCATCGACCGGCCGATAATCAGTTCGCCGACCAGATTGAGCACGCTGTCGATGCGCTCGGCATCTACACGCAGAATATTTTCCGCGAGCACGGGATGACTGTGTCTTGCGGCAGATGAATATTCATCTACGGGTACTGGCGACGATGCGGGGTAAGGTAAAGGTGAGGTGGTTTCGACCGTCGTCGCTTCCGCCGTCGTCGCTTCCGCCGGCGCCGCTTGCTTGACCTTGATCTCCCCGGCTTTGACGAGTTCCACAGCGACGCTCGAAATAACTGTCGGAATGCGGCACCGGGCGGATAACTGGTCCGCCGATTTTTCAGTGGCGACCAACAATTCAACACGCTGTGTGCTGGCTGGCGAGCCAGCTTCAGGACGAACGCCCAAAACCTCGGCACAAGGAGCCAGCCCATTCAGAACAAGTTGCCGGGCCGCGATCGGCATAGCGCAATGCGAATCGATTCCGGCAGTGATGTGGTAAACACTCTTTCCCCGGGCCACGGCATTCTGGATCGCCAGCTTCTCGTACTCGGTCCAGGCTGCGGGGGCCACCGCCACTTTTCCTTTACCTGCGACCGTCTTTTTCGAACGCTTTTTCCCCTTGAGTGGTTCGGTCAGTTCACGAACCAGCTTAGCCAAAGGCGCTGCGGACGGCAGCTTTCCCTTATGCCGATAGGCGGTCAGCATGGCATTAAAAATGTCCGCGGCCGTGAAGGAAATTTCCGCGAGGCTATCGTGTGAGGCCGCCGATTCCAACGCCAGGGCGTCTTCCAGCTCGTGGGCCGCATTGCTCAGTTCGCGAAATCCGCAGGCTGCGGCATCGCCTTTCAGAGTATGCACGATGCGGCGAATGCTGCGCACCAGCTCCTCGTCCGCCGGATGTTTCTCCAACTTCAGGGCCTCATCGTTCAGGGACTGAAGCAGCTCTTGCGCGGTCTCAAAGAAGAGTTCGCGCATTTCCGCGGCGCGCTCGTCAGGAAGTTGAGTCATGAAGTCACCTCAACTTTCTGATATGCCGTACCGCTGTTGCGATGGACGATAGCGAATTTTTCGGTGAGTGCCAGCAGGCTTTCGGCGTGGCCGACGAATAGATAGCCCTGCGGGTTGAGACAGCGGGAGAACTTTTCCAACAGCCGCTTCTGCTCAGGCTCATCAAAATACATCATTACGTTGCGGCAGAAAATTACGTCATTGCGTTGCGGCAGGTATTCCGTTTTCAAATTGTGGAAGTCGAAGTGGACCACTTCCTTCAGCGCCTTCTTGACCGCGTAGCGCTCGCCGATCTTGTCGAAGTAGCGCAGGCGGTAGCTGTAATCGACGCCCGTCATTTGAGTCTCGGAATAAATACCTTCCTGCGCGGTGCGCAGAACGGAGTAGCTGATGTCGCTGGCGATGATCTCCACTTTCCACGGCGGAGGGATCAAGGGCTTGGGCGACGGCGTGGCCGTAGCCTGCGGATTGCGCAGATAAAAGTAGGCCAGACTGTCGGCGATCAGCATCGCCAGGGTGTAGGGTTCCTGGCCGGTGGAGCAGCCGGCGCTCCAGATGCGCAGAGAGTAATCATTCCTGGACTGTTTGCGACGAATCAGTTCATCGAGAATGTGCTTGTGAAATAACTCCAGCTGGGCCTTGTTGCGGAAGAAGCTGGTTTCGTTGACCGTCAGATTTTCCAGCAGCCGGGCAAGTTCCTGCCTGCCTTCCTTGCTGATCACCAAACGGTAGTAGCTGTAGAAAGAATCGAGATGACATTCTTTCAAACGCCGCTGTAAACGGTCCTGAAGAAAATGGGTGCGCCGCTCGTCGAAGTGCATGCCGCACTCCTGGTAGACGAGCACCTGCAAAAGCTTCAACTCAGCCTCGGTAAACTGCGTCGGTGCGCTCGATGTGCCCAGAGTTCCCATGATGTTCAGTGGCTACTTGGCAGCGGCCGCGCCGCGTGCCTCGGCGTTCGACTGCTCTGCCGGTTCTTTGCGGACCGCGCCGCCCTGGAGCAGCTTGCCCATATCGAGCAACACGATCAGCCGGCCCTTGTACTTGCCCAGACCGGTGACGCAGTGCAGTCCGCCCTCTTGCAAAGTTGCCGGAGAAGGTTCGATCTCAGCCGCGGGAATCTTGAGAACCTCCGAGGCCGAATCGACGATCAATCCGCAGAGGCGTCCGCTGTGTTCGACTACCAGAATTCGATTGCGGCGGTTCAGCGCGCGTTTCGCCTCACCGAAACGCTTGCGCAGGTCGATGACGGAAACAATTTTGCCGCGAAGATTGATCACGCCTTCCATGTAGTCCGGAGCATCGGGAACAGCTGTGATCTCGGGCACGCGCACGATCTCGTGCAGAGAAGTAATAGGCACGCCGTAGGTCTCGCGGCCCACCTGGAATCCGACAATGTGCAATTCAGGACTCATGTTGGAATCCAGCGCTAGACCCGGGCTCCGGCGACGGCCCGTCGAGAGTGCAAGGCTGCATGTTCCTCATGGCGTGCGGGAGCACGTTCAGCCGCTTGCTCCAGTGCGAAACGGTGCATGGCGTCGAGCAGCTCACGGGACATCTTCGACATCTGCTCTGCCGAAGCAGCCAGTTCGGTCGAACCCGAGGTCGTCTGCTGTACGAGTTCGCGCATGCGCTCCATGGCTTTCACCACAGCCTGCGCGCCGGAAGCCTGCTCCTCGACTGCCGAGTTGATCTCGTGCGTAATTTCGTTCAGTCGAGTGGTGGCCCGGGCGATCTGCGAAGAACCATGCGACTGCTCATTGGTGGCTGCGCCGATTTCCTGGGCAAACTTGTAGACCTCGGTTACGACGTTCGAAATCTTGCGGAGAGCGGCGTTGAGCTCCTGGCCGAGCCCGAGACCGTCGTTCACGATACTGGTGCTGCGGTCCATGTTCTCGACCGCTTTGCGCGCTTCCTTCTGAATGCTCTGGATGAGTTCGGAAATTTCCTTGGTGGACTGCGCGGATTTTTCCGCCAGCTTGCGGACTTCATCGGCGACTACGGCAAATCCCAGGCCATGTTCCCCGGCGCGCGCCGCTTCGATGGCTGCGTTGAGCGCGAGCAGGTTGGTCTGCTCCGCCAGGTCGTCGATGACTTCGATGATCTTGCCGATGTCGTCGGCGCGTTGTCCCAGAACATCGATGATTTCGCCGGAAGAGCGGATGGTGATGTTGATCTTGTTCAGCCCGTCGGTCGCTTTCTCCATGGTGTTGATACCGCTATGGACTTCTTCCCGCGACCGGTTCGAGATGTCGAGCAGAACTTTGGCGGTGTCGGCGACGCGTTGGATGGAGGCCACCATCTCATCGATGGAAGCGGAAGTCTCGCTGACGCTCGAAGCCTGGGTCTGTGTGTTCTTGACCATGTTCTGCACGTTCACGCTCATCTCGTGCATGGTGCTGGTGACTTCGTCGATGGCAGAGGCGGTTTGCAGACTGACTTTCGCGGAATCGTCGGAAGCGCCCGCCACCTGGCTGGAAGCGCTGGCCACCTGGGAAGCGGCATCGCGCACGTTGCGTACCAGGTTCCTCAGGCCATCAACCATGCGGACGAAAGCATTCCCCAGAGTGTCGTCCTTGGAGCGGGGTGTGACGTCCACCGAAAGATTGCCGCCGGCGATAGCTTCGGAAACTGCTGCCATCTCCCGCAGGTAGCCAACCATGCTGTTGAAGGTTCGGCCCAGTTCGCCGATTTCGTCTTCCCGCTTGATATCGATTTCGTGATCCAGATCGCCGGCTGTACCAATCTGCTTGGTCACTTTCATCAGATCGCCCAGCGGTTCGGTAATGGATTTGGCGGTACGAAGGGCGATGACGGTGCCGAGAACCAGCGCGGCCAGCGTCCCCAGCAAGGCGATGCCAATGGTCCAGTTGCTCGCCGAATCGTCACTCTGACGGCGCTCATCCAGAACGCGCTTGCTTTCCTGGTCGGCCAGGTCGAGATATTCGGTGGAGTTCTTCACCCATGAGCCAGCATCTTTCTGAAGATAGAAGATCTGTAATTCGGCCACCGTGGAGTTTCCCTGATCCACATCTTTTCGCTTCTGCATGAGCGGGTCGGCGAAGTCACGGGACCAGCTTTGTTCGGTCTGTTGCACCTTGGCCAGGGCAGTTCGCTGTTGTTCAGAGCTGGCCAGAGTCACGGTGTTCTGTATGCGGTCGATCAGAGTGTGAACGCCATCCGTTACGTGGTCGGCTTCCCGGCTATCTCCGCTGAGCAGGTAATTGGTCAGATAGAGGCGGTTCTGCATCATCTGAAATCTGATCTTGTCGGTGGCGTCGGCAAGTTGCAACGCCTGGGACGCTGCGGCTTTGGCACTGTGCTCGCGATACACGGCGGCCAGGTTCACGGCAAACAACACCACGACCATGACGAGCACCGCTCCGAAACTTACATAAAGTTTTTTGCCGATCGTCATGCGATTCCTCCGCTTTCTACCGCCGCGTTCTGGACGCGGCTCGGACCCTTCCGACTACCTTTGTGGCTGGAACTTGAATTCCACGATTCCGCTGCTCTCATTCGGAGCAGGTTCGAATTTCCATTGCTTCATGGCGGTCACGGCGGCGTTGACCAGGAGTGGATGCCCGCCCACCGCTTTCGAGCTCTTCACGGTACCGTTCGGCGACACCACCACGGCCAGCTTGACGGTGCCCTCGATATTCATGCGACGGGCGACATCGGGATACACCGGCGCAACTTTGGTCTTGGGTTTGCGCGCCAGATCGTCGGTCTTCACTTCTCCCGGGGCAATGGTTTCCTGGGCCTGCGTTTCCTGGGCACGGCTTGGCAACGGAGTTGCGAACATTGAAGCGGTCGCGATTCCCAATGTTGCAGCCGCCAGCGTCTTCTTCAGTGCCATCAGGTTTAGTGTCATCAGGTTTAGTGTCATCAGGCGCACAGTCTCTCTCCCGGTTGACCGCAGTCCCCCGCGACCACAAGTGCAATGCCGATGCCAGCTTGGATAAAGGCCGCTAAACAGCCCAAACTAAAGTGTAAGCCTATGCATTTATTAGACTTAATCGCGTGGCAGCCATGGGAAACGGGCCGAAATGAAGTTAAGAATCGTCTCATCTGGCCGCGATTCTCTCAGTTTGAGACGATTCAAATGGTTCTGTAATGGGATTTCACCATCTCGGCACCCGCCTGCTTATTCGCTTGACTCAAATTGAGAATCCAGTCTAATTTGCTGTATATAAACTACTTGTACATTCAAAAAGGTCCGGTGGTGAAGCTCTGACTATGTCAGCTGAAGACGCACACGCGGCTCAGCGCAGCAACCCGCGCTCGGATGACGCCTTCCAGCGCCTGCTCCTTCGATTTTCGAGCGCGGCCGCTCAGGGAACCCAGGCCCAGGCGCTCATTCGCTTGTTTTGCCAGGCCACTCGCGAATTCTTTCAGGTGGATGGCGCCTACTACTGGCAACGGGTTTCTCCGGAAGAACTGGTGGGAGTGGAGGCTGACGGCCTGATGGCAGACCGATTCCGTGGAACCAGCGTTCAGGCCAACCAAAGCTCGGTCGCGATTGCTGCCGAGGCCATTGGCCTGCGGAAAACCGTCTTTGAGAACCAGCTGGATCCCCGCCGCTACCTCATGGCGACCGAGTATGGGGCGCGTTCCATCATGGCGGCGCCTTTGGTGGCGAGCCATGAAGCGATCGGGGCGGCGGTCTTTCTGCACTGTTCCGACCCCGACTTTTTCACTCCGGACATGGCTGCCAAGGCCACGATTCTGGCGCAGCAGCTGGGCAGCCTCCTGGAAGCCAGCCGCCTCACTCAGGTCTCGCGCGAGGAACACCGCCGAACCAAGATTCTGGCTGAAGTGGCGCAAGCCCTGCGTTCCACCCCGGAGTCTACGGCGGTCGTCGAGGCCGTGGCGGACCGGCTGCGGGTGCTGCTGCGCACCCGTCTGGTCTGCATCATGCTACGGGAAGGAACGGGATACGCTCTGAGAACTGTAGCTGCCGAATCCCCCCAAATGGCGGCTTCGGTAAGGGCCCGGCATGATCGCCGGGGATTGCAGTTCGCTGCTGATCTGGCCAGCCGCGCGGTGGCGGCAGGCGAACCTCTCAGTGTGGCGATTGATCCCGCGACGCATGCTCTGGGAGAGTTGGTCCCTCCAGGAACATTGATCACCGCGCCATTCCGCACTTCGCTGACTCAGGGCGCGGTGCTTATTTATCCCCGAGCCGAGGGCGCGTTCAGTGCGGAGGAAAAATCTCTCATTTCGGTGGTTACCGGTTTCGCGGCAGTGGCCATCGCCAACGCCGAGCTTTACAGTACTGCTCGTGCCCGGGCTTACGAACTTCATCAGTTGCTGGACATTTCAGCCGAGCTTGGCTCCATCAGCCATCTCGATGACTTCCTCCAGCAGTTCGCTTTGCGCGCCGCCGACTTCCTCGGCTTCGGACGAGGATTCATCGGCCTCCTCGAAAACGGGGTCTTCCACGTGCGCTGGGCCTCGGAGAATGGCCAACCGAAAAAGGTTGAGTTCCAGCTTCCCTCCGGCCCGGCCAGCCAGGCCCTGCTCAACAAGGAAGTCTTCTGGTCGGACGAGCCCGGCAAAATCCCGGGCGCGAATCTGGACATCCTGGGTAAGTTCGATGTTCGGCAGTTGCTGACGGTCCCTCTACTCGATACGAAGGGCGAAGTTCTTGGGCATGTTTGGGGTGCTGGACCGGTTGGATCAGTCGGGAATTTCCGAAGAGGAAATTCGTCGGGCTCGCGCTTTGGCGGCGCAGGTTGCAGTCGCGCTTGAAGTAACGCGCAATCTGCATCAATCCGAAC
Source organism: Terriglobia bacterium (assembly GCA_963795245.1). Lineage (GTDB taxonomy): Bacteria > Acidobacteriota > Terriglobia > Terriglobales > Acidobacteriaceae > JAIQFF01. Next base: position 2,368,594 of record CAWCHA010000005.1, read on the forward strand.
AACACCGGCTGCGGGCTGAGTCCTTGATGGGGCTGGCCCTTGAACTCAACGGCCACTTGAGATTGCCCGACTTTGCCCGGAATTTTGTCAGCCGCGCCGCGAACATCCTGGGAGCGCAGCAGGCGGCGCTCATTGTCAGGCAGGAAAGCGGCATGGAAACTCTGGTTCTGCAAAACCTGCTTCTGCAAAAGCTGGTTCAGCAGGGCGCCCCGCCAGCCGAGAGTCAGGATCGCTCATTGTTGAGACGGCTGAGCCACGCCGTAGAAGAGGCTCTCAGCCGGCACGAAGGCACGATCATCTCCTCGACGGCAGCGGAGGTACTGAACTCGGGTCTGGCCGCGGAACTCGGGGCCAGCCATGCCACGCTAGTACGGCTGCTGGGTACGGCAGGAGAATTGGTCGGCGTTTTGTACCTGGGGAATCGCGAACGACTTCATGCCGAAGAAGACCAGCAAGTGCTTCAGGCGATCGCCGGACACGCTGCGGTGGCCCTCGAAAACGCTCGCTTGTTTACCCGCATGGACCAGGCCAATCGGCACTGGGTCGAAATTTTCGATGCCATCAGCGATTTCATCGTGGCGCACGACGAAGCCGGCAATGTGCTGCGGGTGAACCGGTCGCTCGCCGATTTTATCGGCGTCGAACCGCATGCCCTGATTGGCGTCAATATGTCTGCCTTGCTGGCGATGGGCGCCGCTCCGGCCGTGCGTTCCTGCCCATTCTGCCACGCCACCACCGAGGGAGACGAGGAGTACGTGCATCCCGTGCTGGAGCGGACTTACCTGGTTTCAACCTCCCGCGTGCATGGCGCTAACAACGAGGGCATGCAGACCATCCACGTACTGAAAGACATCAGCGACCGCCTGGAAGTGGAACAGCGGTACCGCGAACTATTCGACAACATTCAGGAAGGACTTTTCTTCTCCACGCCCGATGGCAGATTTATCGAAGTCAATGATGCGCTGGTGCGCATGCTGGGCTATCGCGATCGTGACGAATTGCTACAGGCCGACGTTCGCAGCCACGTTTATTTTTCCGCCGACCGTCATCAGGAACTGGCGCGGGAGATGGAAGAGCATGGCGTGGTGCGGAACCGCGAAGAGACGCTGCGCCGGCGGGACGGCTCCGCAGTGTACGTGATGATCAATGCTTTCGCTGTGCGCGATGCTCATGGACGGGTGATGCAGTTCCGCGGCCTGATGCTGGACATCAGCGGACTCAAAACCTTTCAGGCGGAATTGCAGCGAGAGCGGGATTTCTCGGGAAAGATTCTCAATAACACGCAGAGCCTGATCCTGGTCGCGGATACTGTCGGCCTGATCAGCTATGCCAACCGGCGCTGGCAGGACATGGGCTATGAACAAAAACAATTATTAGGCCGGCCCCTTGAAGATCTTGTGACTCCATCCCGTCGCACCATTCTTACCGAGGCCCTTAGTGCAACCCTTGCCGGACGCCAGGTGGACAATCTCGAGTTACAGATCCTGCGCGGAGACGGCAGAATCGGGCATTTTTCCGTGAACCTGAGTCCCATGCGAGACGAGCAGGCGCATGTCAGCAGCCTGGTAGTGGTGATGACGGATGTCACCGACGCAGCCAGCCTGCAATCGAAGCTGATGCACGCGGAAAAAATGGCCGCGGTTGGCCAACTGGTTTCCGGCGTCGCGCACGAGGTCAACAATCCGCTCACCGCCATTCTGGGCTTCGCCGACCTGTTGATGGAAAATCCGGAACTCCCGGAGAGCGCGCGCAAGGATATGCGAGTCATTCTTCAGGAAGCGCAGCGGACGAAGCAGATTGTCCAAAATCTGCTCAGTTTTGCCCGCCAGATGCCACCGCAGCGAAAAGCCTTACAGTTGAATCCGATTCTGCGGCGGACAGTGCAGTTGCGCTCTTACGATTTCCAGAGTCACGGCGTGGAAGTCGTCGAACATCTGGACCAGGACCTTCCGAGCGTGATCGGCGATTCGCACCAGTTGCAGCAGGTATTTCTCAATATCCTGAACAATGCTTATGACGCCGTAAGCGAAAACGGGCGCGCCGCACGGATCGAAATCACTACCCAGCGCACCGGGAATTCAGTCGAGATTCTGTTTCGCGATAATGGGCCTGGAATTACACACCCGGATCGCATTTTCGATCCATTCTTCACCACGAAAGAAGTGGGCAAAGGCACCGGCCTGGGCTTGAGCATCTGCTACGGCATTGTGCGCGAGCACGGCGGTGAAATTCTTTGCCAAAACAACACCGAGGGAAAGGGCGCAACGTTCTCCGTGCGCCTGCCCGCAACCCCAGAGACGGCCTCAGTCGGGGCCGCTGCCGGAGTGATACAACGATGACCACACAACCAATCAGCAAACCCGAAAGTCTACCGGTATTGCTCATCGAGGATGAGCCCGCCGTTATGGCATACGTCCGAGCCACACTGGAGCGCAACGGCTACTCCGTGGTGTGCAGCGAGTCCGGCGCCGATGGCTTGCGGCGACTGGAGTCGGGAGATTTTCTGGGTGTCGTCTCTGACATGCGCACCCCCGGGGGCGTGAACGGAGCCGACGTGCATGCGTGGGTGGCGCAATATCGTCCCGAACTCGCGTCCAGGATCGTCTTCATCACCGGCGACATTGCCAATGAAGAAACGGTAGCCACGCTGCGCGAAACCGGCGCTCCCTGCGTGGAAAAACCGTTCCTGGTTCAACCGTTTTTAGCAGTAGTCGAGAGGACCATGGGGAAGGCACTGTGAATGAAGACTTACGAATCCGCCTGCTGATCGTTGACGACGAGCAGAGCATTCGCCAGCTGTGCATGACGGTAGGTGAAGCCCTCGGTTTTATCTGCATGGAAGCTGACGGCGGCGAGTCGGCTCTTGCACTGCTCGAAGAACAACCGGCGCACATTATTCTCACCGACATGGTGATGCCGAATATGTCCGGCCTGACGTTTCTCGAAAAGGTGAAGAAGATGTTGCCTCGCTCCGAGGTTGCGGTCATGACCGGACACGGATCGGTGGAAACCGCCGTCCAGGCCATGAAGCTCGGAGCCTACGACTACATCAGCAAGCCCTTCTCTCCGCTCGAGGAGCTGCGCATGTTTCTTCGCCGCATGGCGGAAAAAGTGCGCCTGGTGGAGGAGAATGAATTCCTGCGCGAACGCGTCGATACCGAAACTGAGTTGCATGGAATCGTGGGCGCATCCGCGAAGATCCAGGATGTGCTGCGCATGGTGTCGCGCCTGAAAGACACGCACACGCCGGTCCTGATCACCGGAGAAAGCGGTACGGGCAAAGAACTGGTGGCGCGTGCCATGCACTTCCGCGGCCCGTTTTCGAAACGTCCGTTCGTCGCGGTGGATTGCGGATCGCTGGTGCCGACCTTGATCGAGAGCGAACTGTTCGGATACGAAAAAGGCGCATTCACGGGCGCGGTCAAAGCACGAACAGGACTGTTTCAATCGGCAAATGGGGGAACCATCTTCCTGGATGAGATCGGTGAACTGCCGCAGGAAATGCAAGCCAAGCTGCTGCGCGTCCTACAGGAAAAGGAAGTTCGTCCGGTAGGCAGCAATCAAAAGTTCAAGGTGGATGTGCGCGTGATTGCCGCCACCAATCGCGATCTGGAAGCGGAGTATCGGAATGGCACTTTCCGTAAAGACCTCTACTTTCGGCTCAATGTAGTGACGGTGCACCTGCCGTCGCTGCGTGAACGCCGCTCCGATATCCCCATGCTCGCGCACTGGTTCCTGGAGCGCTACGCCCGCGGCGGATCGATTCAGATCACGACCGCAGCCATGAAGTCTTTGCTGCAATACGACTGGCCGGGAAACGTTCGCGAACTGGAGAATTGCATTGAGCGTGCCGTTGCGTTGGGCGATCGGCGCACCATCGATTTCAACGATCTGCCACCTTCAATCATGTCAGGCGCTTCCGCCGACCTGGGTCATGACTCAGTATCGTCCTCGGGGCTCTCGACCACTGACCTTGAGGATATTGAGCGCGCCACTATCGAGCGGGTTTTCGAGCAGGTGAAAGGCGATAAAGCGCTGGCGGGGAAAATGCTGGGCATCAGCCGGGCAACGCTCTATCGCAAGCTCAAGCGGTACAACATCGGCGGCCGTGAAGAAGCGGCGCCGATGCAGGCGCTGCAATAGTAGCGCCGGCATCCGGTCCAGCCCAAAGAGACGGGCGGCGAGACGCCGGCTCTACCTCGTCCCTTGTCGTCCCGAGGGACGCATTGGTGAGACAGCGTTTCAATGTGAGACAACCTTCGATCCCGTGACACACTCGCCCTTTCCCGTATTGAATTTCACCTAATTAAATCAGCAACTTAATGGGATTTCGCTGGAGCGCGACTTTGGCTGCGAGAGTGCATTCCTATTTGGCGATGCGGTCCGGGTGCCCTTGCCATGCTAACCGGCAGGCCCGGGGACCCAGGCCGCGTCGAACCCTGGAGAACAGAGGTACCGCAGTGTCTACACAGGCCACCAGCCGAGCCCGTGTCAGGCAGGAGAGCAGTACCGCCAAACTGGCAAAGTTCTTTCCCGAGGCCAGCCCGGTACGCATTCCTGTGCGCTTGACCCGAGTGATCGAGGAAAAAAACGACTGCAGCGAAGAGACGGTGATCGAATTCGGTACTCACCGTGAAGTTTTGTTTTCCTCAACTCTGCCGCTCGAATTTGCGGACCGTTTGACGCTGAAAAATTCAGACGGTTCCCTGAATGCCGAAGCCTCCGTAGTGGCCCTGCAATATACCAGCGGACGTACCGCTGTAGCTGCCCGCTTTACCCAGGAAGTTTCCAACTGGATCGTGAAACCATGACTCTGAAACCAAGAAAACTGAATTTGGCCGCGGAGTGGCGTGAAGCGCGCCTGCTCCATCCGTTGTACAGCGCGCTGGGGCGCGAGTTTGTCATCGAATTGCCCTCTTGCCCCGACCTCGAATCTGGCCTGGAAGATCCGCCGCAGGAGTCGGTCGAACAAGCCCGGCAGTGGTTTCTCGAAATGGACCAGAAGATACAGGTCCATCAACTTCGTCAGTTCCTCCAGACGACAAGCCTGACCAGCGAAGAGGGGCTGCAAATACTGCTGGAGCACCATCTTTACCGCGAAACCCGGATTGATTCCGACCGAGACAAGATTGATTTTCTCCTGGTCCAGTTCTTTTCTCACTGTGCGCCATCGCGCCTGGAAGATGCGGACGTGGACCTTAGCTATGTGGCCCAGACGCTGGAACCTGTCCTGGGAGATGTGGATTTGAAGTTGCCTTCATCGCTCGAAGCGATCGACGATTTCATTCAATCGGCCAACGGATGTCACAGCCTGAACGAGCTGCTCACCAGCGGCATTCTGGAAAAAGGCAGAAAGCTGAAAGTCTCCGCCGGAGACGATTACTTCGAGCCGATCGCGATGGTGGCATTCACCCGCTTGAGCTTTCTGATGCGGCGAGTCTTCTTCCGCCTGATGCATGAGGACCTGAACACCATTCTGGATGGTCTGCGAGAACTGGAAGCGCGCGGCGTCAGCACTCTCGATTGCCGCTCCGCTCAATTTTCAGCCGACGAACCCGTAAGCCGGCTGCGCATGATCTGCCAGTCCTGGAAAGTAATGTTCCATGCGGAGTATTCCTCCGGCAGCCCGCTGCGCATGCTGGTTGACCTGCGCAATGTCGTAGATGCAGCGCTGGCCCGCAGCAGCAAGAAAGCAGCAGCGGCGCCTCAGCCTTCGGCGGCTCCGCCACCGGCGCCGCGCGCCAAAGCAGCAGCGGCCGGTATTCAATTCGCGACGTCGAGTTCGGACGCCGCTGAATTCGAAGTGACTGCCGCACCAGACTGGGACCAGGAATCGTCCGACAACGAGAATGCGTCCGAGGACAAAGATCAGTAAGAAGGCTTTCGTTGAGTCTGAAGGCCTAATCGGCCACATTCTCATCGCTGAATCAGGGAACGGAGAGCGGAACTTGGATCAGTCCACGGTACTCATAATTTCAGACGACGCCGATTTCTCACGCGTTGTTATGGACCGTTGGCAAAGTGAACGGAGCGTACCGGCATTTACCCTAATGAGCGGCGACCTCTGCCGCGATCTGGATGCCGAAGGTTTCGACATGGCGGTCGTGAGCGCGGTACGCCCTGAAATTCTTTCGGCGGTCCTTCAATCTCTCGATCCCGCGCGTAATCCAGTGGTGTTCGTGTGTAACGACAAGCAATCCACTCAAGAAGCCCGCCTGTTGAAGCCGGGCATCAGTGTTCTGCAACAAAGAGAAGGCTGGCTGGATGCGCTGGTGCTGGTGTCCGCGGAGATATTGCGGCACGGCGATACTCTGGCTCGGGCCCAGCGAGCGGAACAATCCGTAAAGGCATTGGAGCGGCAGGCAGCACTGGGCCGCTACATGCTTGACGTGCGGCACACACTCAATAACGCACTGACTTCGGTCTTGGGGAACTCCGAGTTGCTGCTGCTGGAACCAGAAGCGCTTCCGGTGGCCGAGCTCTCGCAGATCGAAACCATCCGCAACATGGCCTTGCGCATGCACGAAATCCTGCAACGATTTTCATCGATCGAAAAAGAACTGAATGCGGTGGAACAGCAAGCGAAAAACGACGCCAGGATCAGGGTTCGGGCTGCCCAAGCGGGCGCCTGAGAGTCGGGATCTTCGAACTCCTTTAATAAACCCAGTTTCAGATCTGAGTTCCCGGTTCTCATTTATGCAAACAAGAACTCTTTCGTTCTAAGTTCTTTGATCGCATCCCTGAGCTTCGCCGCTTTCTCGAACTCGAAGCGTTTCGCTGCCTCGCGCATATCGCTTTCCAGCTTCGCGATGTAGGCGTCAAGTTCTTCCTGCGACTTGAAGTCAGGCAGGCCTTCAGCCTCGATGTCGGTCAGGTCTGCGTAGTCGGCTTCGATGATGCGGGCGAGCGACATGTCGAGCGGCCGGATGATCGATTCCGGCGTGATCCCGTTGGCTTCGTTGTAAGCGACCTGGATGGCGCGCCGGCGGTCGGTTTCGCTGAGAGCTTTCTTCATTGAATCTGTCATGCGGTCGGCGTAGAGAAGAGCACGGCCATTGAGGTTGCGGGCACAACGTCCGATGGTCTGGATCAACGATCCTGCGGAACGCAGGAAGCCTTCTTTATCGGCATCGAGAATTGCGACCAGCGATACCTCGGGCAGATCGAGGCCTTCGCGCAGCAGGTTGATGCCGATCAGCACGTCGAACTCGCCTTTGCGCAGATCGCGCAAGATTTTTACCCGCTCCAGAGTCTCGATTTCGGAGTGCATGTAGCGGCATTTGACCCCGACTTCGCTGTAATACTCCGCCAGGTCTTCGGACATGCGCTTGGTGAGCGTGGTCACCAGCACGCGTTCGCCGCGGGATATACGTCCCCGAATCTCATGCAGCAGATCGTCAATCTGTCCCTTTACCGGGCGAATTTCAACTGGCGGATCGATCAAGCCCGTGGGACGAATAATCTGCTCGACCACCACGCCTGCTGATTTGGTGAGTTCATACGGCCCCGGCGTGGCCGAAACGTAGATGATCTGATTCATCCGCTGCTCGAACTCCGGGAACGTCAGGGGACGGTTGTCCAGCGCTGAAGGCAGCCGAAATCCATATTCGACCAGCGTTTCTTTGCGTGAACGGTCGCCGTGGTACATGCCGTGCAACTGCGGCACGGTCTGGTGCGATTCGTCGATGAACATCAGGTAGTCGCGCGGGAAATAATCAAGCAGCGTCGGCGGCGGTTCTCCCGGCAGGCGTCCCGTGAAGTGGCGAGAATAATTCTCGATGCCATGGCAGTAGCCCATGGCCTTGATCATCTCCAGGTCATACATGGTGCGCTGGTGAACCCGCTGCGCCTCCACCACATGGCCCTGCTTTTCCTGCTCGGCTTCCCACCACAATAATTCCGCACGGATGGAATCGACCGCCTTCGTCCGCGTCTCCGGCTTCATCACATAGTGGGTCTTGGGATAGATGGGCAGGCGTACATACTTTTGCTTCACCGTGCCGAACAGCGGATCGATCTGCGAGAGCGATTCAATTTCGTCTCCCCACAATTCGATGCGGTACGCCATGTCGTCATAGGTAGGAAAAATCTCGATGACATCACCGCGCACGCGAAACGTTCCGCGCCGAAAGTCCCCGTCGGTTCGTTCGTAGAGGATCTCAACCAGCTTGCGTGTAATGTCCTCGCGTTTGATCTTCTGGCCTCTCTCGAGGAAAAGCAACATGCCGTAATACGCTTCGGGCGAACCCAGGCCATAAATGCAGCTCACTGAAGCCACGATCAGGCAGTCGCGCCGCTCAAAAAGCGACCGGGTGGCGGAAAGCCGAAGCTTATCCAATTCGTCATTGATGGTGGCTTCCTTTTCAATGTAAAGGTCAGCGGCGGGAACGTAGGCTTCGGGTTGGTAATAGTCGTAGTACGAGACGAAATATTCCACCGCGTTGTGCGGGAAAAAGCTCTTGAATTCATGATAGAGCTGGGCCGCCAAGGTCTTGTTGTGCGCCATCACGATCGCGGGCCGGTTGGCCTGCTCGATGACCTTGGCCATGGTGAAAGTCTTGCCCGATCCGGTGACGCCCAGCAGAACCTGATGCTGCTCGCGATCAAAAACTCCCCGAGCCAGAGCCTCGATGGCCGTGCCCTGATCGCCGCGGGGTTTGTAGTCACTGACTAGCTTGAAGTCCATAAAATCAATTTCCGCCGCTCACAGAAGTGAATTTCGATGAGTAGGCATCTCTTGATTATAACCCGGTCGGCGAAGGCGATTTGGCGGGCGCAAATACAAACGGCGCGAAGCTAAGAGCCTCGCGCCGTCCAATTCGGTACCGAGATTTGCCCTACGGCAGTTTGAAGTTCACCGTGATCTGGGTCTGAATCTCGACCGGCTGCCCGTTCAGATAATAAGGTTTGTACTTCCACAGGCGAACCGCGTCGATGGCTGCGCGTCCCAGAATTGGGCTGCCGGTGAGCTGTTTTACCTGCGAGATACTTCCCGACTGAGAGATATTGGCTTGAAGTTCAACCGTCCCTTCAAGATGCATCTGCCGGGCTTGCGCCGGATAGATCGGCTGGACTTTCTTGACGATCATCCCTTCTGAAACGCCCTGCGAAATTCTGGCGATCTGTTGAGCGGCTTTCTGCGCATTGATGGCGTTCGTATCCACAATACCGGACAATGCGCTGCTGCTCGCGCCGGTTGCTATGCTGGATGCCTCCGGCGCCTGCTCAGGTTCCTGCACCTCAGTCTGAGCTTTGACTTGAGGCGCGGATCCGTTTTGTACCATCAAGGCATGTGAAGGTTTCACCGTCTCCGGAGTCCTGGTTACGGTGACGTCATCCGCTGCGGGCGCCGCCTTCCCCGGAATTGCGGCTTTGCTGCCGGGAGTCTCCGCGACTACGGCGGCGGAAGGCTTGGATGAAACTGCAGCAGTAGCGTTTGTCCCGCCCAGTTCTGTTCGCGACTGCTGAGGTACAACCTCGGCGCTCGCGGATTGATCTGAGACTGCCGGCTGAGGCGGCAGAGAAGCCGTTCCCGATGCCGCGGAAGTTGTGGATTGCTGCACCGCCGGCTGCTGATGGCCAGACTGCATTTTGGTCCAGCCGAAATACGCAGCGGCTGCAAGTCCGATCACCACTACTGCGATCAGCAGAGTCTTCTTGCTGCCGCCTGCATCGGAAGCTTGCGGTTCGCCATCGAGTGTCGTGAAGCTGGGGGCCTCGCTTACCGCCGGGACTGAGGTTGAGTCCAGTTCGCCGCTCGTCGACGCCACTTCGACCGGCTTGACCTCTTTCATCTCTGCGTCTTTAGGACTTGAAGTTATGGAGGGTGCCGATAGCGCGTTCGCAGTCAGCTCCAAATCGAGGTCCCTGGCATCGGGCGCCGGGATTTCCTTGGCGCGGGCGGGGGCGGCGGCAGCGCCCGTTCTTCCAATAGCGAAGCCGACCTGCGGATTTGCATTCGGTACCGGTGCCGCGGGACGCGGAGCGGCGGCATCAAACTCGGATTTTCCCGCTACCTCTGCGGCCCGGCGCAGAGCCGAAGCCATCGGCTCAGCCATGGGTTTGCGGGGCTGCCACGGATATTGTTTCGACGGATCGGACTCAGCCGCGACCACCGGCGAGTCCTCCGCGCCTGCACGCGGAGAGTCGGGCATGTATTCGAGCAATGCGGCGTCAACGACGTCAGGCCGAGGCGAGGGTTCCGCATCCAGTTCAAAACCTGAAGCGCTCGCGGAGGGCGACGGCGCGAAAGTTTGTGGCGTGGCAAGCGGCGTCGGAATAAATTGTTGTGGAAGCGCAGCCGGAGTTGCGTTCGGGGTCGCACCGACAGCAGGCTTGGCCGCCTGTCCCTTGCGCAACAGGCCACGCGCCACTCGCAGTGTGCTTTTGGACTGCTCTACGTGAATGGGTTTGGTGAGCACCAGATTTGCGCCCAGACGGAACGCCTTGGCCACGCCGGTCTGTCCTTCCACCACGGCGACCGCGAGCGAAGCCTGGTTCGAACCTGAGTTGCGCGCGCTCTTGAAGAGGAGCGCAGCATTCTGCTCGTTGTCGCAGTCCACCACGAGTGCGTCGAAGTGTTGGACCATCAATTTTTTGACCGCGGCGAAAGGCTCGTGACAGGGCTCGACCGAGAACTCGAGCTCGGTTAAAACCTGGCTGACAACGCGGGCGGTTTTTTCGTCCGGACAGAATAAGAGCGCGTGGTAACTCATAGCGTTTAATGGTAGGTAGGGTGTTTCGGGCCAGCAAGTTACGGTGGTAATTTGGACAGCCGGAATGGGCATTGCGCGTGCCGATTTCGCCATGAGTGTTGGGCGGAGACGAGACAGTGATCTGCGGGCCAGGATTCCCAGAAAATCGGCTGCAGGAATTGCCGGTGTTGCTATGACTTGGCCGTTTGAGTTTGGTTCAGTGATGGGATATCGCTGGAAAATCGTGCTGCTTCGAAACCAGCGGCGAGCGGACTCAGTTCTAAAGGCTCTGGACCATCGTGCGCCTACTTTGTAGCGCCAGCTGTCTGGCGGCCGTCCCGGACGCCTGCCGGGCCGGCCGGAGGCCGGCGCTACACGAAGAACTACACTTCCGGCTTTCGCCCGACCGCCGAGCCTGGTTGCGGATAAGGTAGCGAATTGCTGATCTCTGAAATATCAGATGGCGCGAAGTCGGGGAAAGGCAACTGGTGTTCGTCGCGCCATTTCTGCACTTCCTGGGCAGCATGCTCCGCCCTCTGCTTGTCGATGCCGGCATCACGGCCCAGGTAAACGGTCTGGGACGGAAAGGCGAGCCCACTGCCCGCTTCATCCACAATGTCCATGATGCGAAGCAGCAGGTCTTCCCGGATGGCCTGAAACTCTGTGTCATCGCGAGTGAGAATGTAGCAAAAGATCTCCATGGTGAGAGCGCTCGCATCGAGTGAGACGAAGCGGCTGCGGGCGCCTTGAGTCTGTACCTTGGGATGTTCGTAGAGCAGGCGACGCACTTGCACCAGAACATAGCGCATCTGGTCCGAAGAAGTTTCGCAACGCAGGCCGAGCCTGGTAGTGAACAACATCTTGTCGCGACGGCTGAGGTTCTCTACATTCATTGTCGCCAGCGAACCGTTGGGGATCGAGAGCTCGGTGCGATCGGGAGTGCGAATGCGGGTCGACCGCAGGCTGATGTCCTCGACCGTTCCCACGCGATCACCGAAACGGCAGGTGTCTCCGATGCGGATCACTTCGTCGCCCAGAATCGATACGCCGCCGAAAAGATTCTCCAGCGTCTTTTGCGCGGCGAATGCGATGGCGATACCGCCGATGCCCAGTCCGGCGAGAGGAGCGCTCAAATTGAAGCCGAGCGTGCCCATCACGGAAAAAATAGCCACGACGACGATCGCTGCCTTGAGCATGCGCTCGCCCAGAATCATGAGCGAACCCGTGCCCATGCGTCCGGCAAGGACGGCCCGCTGCCTGACATTGTTCAGGACAGCGCGAAGAATGCGCCACAGCAGCCAGTTAAATCCGATGACCGCGACGACCCCCGCCGCCTGCTGGTAGTGATGCCGTTGCAACAGTGGAATGCGAAGGTAGGAAACCAAAACCCCATGGGCGAGCGCGCTGAGCACCAGCCACAGCGGGCGTACGAAAGAATTCCACGCCGCGGCTATTTCATGTTTGCGATAGCGTGCCCACAGGTACCAGGGCAGTCGAAGGAACTGGACCGCAAGCCATCCCAGACCCGCGGCGATGGGAATAGCAACCAGGATCGCCAGCCACTGCCACAGTGGCAGTCCCAAAAATGAGTTGCTCACCAAGGCATGCGGAAGACGAGACTCCACCTGATGCACCGCAGCCTGGTCGTAGAGCTCGGGAAGGTGGGCCAGAGTATCGAAAGAAATCAGCCAGATGCGATTGTTCCCGTCGGGAACACGGACAAGAGTGAGATCGGCCTCGACGTCGCCCGCAGTCAGGGTGCCGACGCGCTGCTTGTCCAGGGGCACACCTTCCTGGCGCGTTCCATCAGGTTGGTTGCTGATGCGCCGCAAATCACCGCTGAAGGCGCGATCGATCACAACCTTCAGTTTCGAGGCAATATCGTCGCCCTGTGTCTGGCGTCGTCCTGAGGACATTTGCAGATACTGGGCGGCGGTGGAATAGTTTCCGGCTTGGGCCGCTTGCAGAAATCCGTAGAGAGTGCCGCTGGGAGTGTCGCGTCCCAGAGGATCGGCCGTGGGGGCCGTTGTTGTTGTGGTCTTGGTCGGTTCGACCGGCAGAAGCTGATAAGCGAGCGCCGGTGAAGCGATCGCGATACAGAGAAGCAGCCAGCGCGCTAGTTTCAGGAAAGAGAGCATGCTTCCTTCTTAAAGCAACGATGTGGGCGTTAGTTCCCGCTCGTGCTTGCTTCTGTGTTTGCTCGCTGCAGCGCGAGCGTTTCCTGTAGAGGCTTGCGTCGGTTGCGTTGTCGCACGAGCGGAACGCTCGCGCCCACATCGACCTTAGTTTTTCTTCGGCCGGTACAGGTCCGTGCTTGTACCGAAGAAGACTTCAGCTGCCTGCATCACCGTTTCCGAAAGCGTAGGATGCGGATGAATGGTCATGGCGATGTCTTTGGCCAGAGCGGCCATCTCGATTGCCAGCACGCCTTCGGCGATCAGTTCTCCGGCGCCTGCACCAACGATGCCCACACCCAGCACGCGTTCTGTCTGCGGATCGATGATCAGCTTGGTCATTCCTTCAGTCCGATCAACCGTCATGGCACGTCCTGAAGCGGCCCAGGGAAATTTCGCAACCTTGATCTCACGGTTTTCTTTTTGTGCCTGCGTTTCGGTCAATCCACACCATGCGATTTCGGGATCGGTGAACACGACCGCGGGAATGGCGGCAGGCTCGAACGCCACTTTATGTCCGGCGATAACTTCGACGGCGGTGCGTCCCTCATGCGACGCCTTGTGGGCCAGCATGGGCTCGCCGACTACGTCGCCGATGGCATAAATCGCGGGATCTGCGGTCTGCAACTGCTTGTTCACCTGAATGAATCCGCGCGGACCGACCTGCACCTGCGTCTTATCCAGACCGGCGATTTCAGAATTCGGCTTGCGCCCCACCGACACCAACACTTTGTCGAAAACTTTTTCGCGTTCCTTGACCTCGGGACCGTCAAAGGTCACGCGAATGCCGTTGCCTTCGTCCTTTACGGCGGCGACGGTGGCGTTCAACATGATCGATGCAAAGTTCTTCTCAATCCGCTTGTACAGGGGAAGAACCAGATCGCGGTCGGCTCCCGGGAGCAAGCCGGGCAGCATCTCCACCACGGAAACTTTCGAGCCCAGGGCCGCGTACACCGTGCCCAGTTCCAGGCCGATGTATCCGCCGCCGATTACCAGCAAAGTTCCCGGGACTTCACTCAAGTCCAGCGCGGACGTGGAATCCATGACTCGAGGAGTGTCGAGTTTGAACGCCGGAATGATCGCCGGACGCGAACCGGTCGCGAGGATGATGCGATCGAAGCTCAGGAATTCTTCGCCGCCGGCAGACCTGGAGACTCGCAGCGTATTCGAATTCTCGAAAAGCGGCGCGTCCCTGAATGTATTCGACCTTGTGTTGTTTCGAAAGCATGCCCAGGCCGCCGGTCAGTTTTTTGACCACGCCTTCTTTCCAGGTGCGCAGATGGGCGAGATCGATCTTGGGATCGGCGTATTCGACGCCCCATGCTTTGGCGTGACGCGCCTCATCGATCAACTTGGCCACATGCAGCAAGGCCTTGGAGGGAATACATCCGCGGTACAGACAGACTCCGCCCGGATTCGCTTCCGGATCGATCAGCGTAACCTTCAGTCCCAGATCGGCAGCCAGAAATGCCGCGGCATAACCGCCCGGTCCGCCACCCACTACTGCGATATGCAAATTTGTCTCAGTCATTTAACAGAAAGGCGTTAAGGTTTTTCAGATTCTACCCCTGCACCGACAACAGGAATGGCTGCTCGAACGCTTCCGCGATCCAGCGCAGGAAGCGGGCTGCGTCAGCGCCGTCGATCAATCTGTGATCGTAGGAAAGAGAAAGCGGTAAAACTTGCCGGGGCTCAAATTTTCCGTTCATCCAGACCGGCTCCATGCTGGAACGCGACAGCCCGAGAATTGCGACTTCAGGAAGATTCACGATCGGAGAAAATCCCGTGCCACCGATGCCGCCGAGATTCGTGATGGTGAACGTCCCGCCTTCCATCTCGGCAGGCGTAAGCTTCTTGTCTTTCGCTTTCTTGGAAAGCTGAGTCAGCTCGGCTGCCAACTCGACGATGTTTTTCTTGTCCACATCGCGCAATACGGGGACCAGCAGTCCGCGATCGGTGTCGACGGCGACGCCGATGTTGATGTATTGCTTGTAGACAATCTCTTCGCTCGACATATCGATGCTGGCGTTGAATTGCGGGAAGACTTTCAGCGCCGAAGCACAGACTTTCAATGCGATGGCTGTCACCGTCATCTTGCCGCCGGCTTCCTGGGCTTTGGGCGCGAAGCGGGCACGCAATTGTTCCAGTTCCGTGATGTCAGCTTTGTCCTGCTGGGTGACGTGCGGAATGGTGGTCCACGCTTCCCAGAGATGTTGGGCCGTTTTGCGTCGCACGCCTCGCATGGAAACGCGCTCGACTTTTCCGAATTTGGTGAAATCGGGAAGCTCAGGCTGCGCAAAATTGCGTCCTGGCGCGGATTGGGCCGATGCGGCGGAGGCCAGCAAAGCCTTGGCGCGTGCCTTCACGTCGTCTTCACTGATGCGTCCACCCGGGCCGGAGCCTTTTACGTCGTGAATGTCCACGCCGACTTCTCGTGCCAGACGACGAACGTGAGGCGCCGCGGGAGCGGGTGCGCTGTGCTCTGTTCCCGCCACCTTGCCCAGTTGTTCCGGCATCTCGAATGCTTTAGTGGCGCGCGGCGGGGGCTGATCCGGTAAGAATACCTGCGCCGGAGTTTTTCCCTCGGCCTCAATGGCGGCGTGGACGGAGAGGCGTGCTTCGTGCTGCTCGGAAATGTGCTCGACCGGAGCGTGCTTCGCTTTTTCCGGCTGCCTCGACGCGCCGCCCTCCAGGGTGAAAATCACCTGGCCAACTTTTACTTTTTCGCCTTCCTTGACCTTGATCTCTTTGACGGTGCCGGTCACGGACGACGGTACTTCGATGACAGCTTTGTCGGTTTCCAGTTCCATGACGGGCTGGCCTTCGGAAACTTTGGAGCCCGGCGAAATCATCAGCCGTACCAGATCGCCTTTATCGATGTTCTCGCCCAACTCCGGCAATTTGAAATCGGATGGAGCTTCAGGGCTGGAAGTGGACGCTGCGGGAACCGATGCTGGCGGAACCCTGGGAGCATCAGGTGCGGGCGGCTTGGCGGTCGCAGCCGGCGGTGCTGCCGACGCCTCCGCGGATGAAGCCTTGGTCTCTGCCGGCTTGGACTCGACGGCCGTTTTCTCGACCGGCGTGGTCCCGGGAGTCCTGGCTTTCGCGCCAGTTCCATTTTCCACAGTGAAGATTACCTGGCCAACTTTGACCTTCTGGCCTTCCTTGACGCGAATTTCGTTGACCGTGCCGGTGACGGAGGATGGAACCTCGACGACCGCCTTATCGGTTTCCAGTTCCATGACGGTTTGGCCTTCGGTGACGCTCGCGCCGAGCGAAATCATCAGCCGCACAAGGTCACCCTGATCAATATTTTCGCCGAGTTCCGGAAGCTTGAATTCTGTCACTGAGTATTTACTCCGAAGTCGTTTAATGTGGGCGCGAACGTCCCGCTCGTGCTCGGTCGCTCCGAACGCTGCCGCACGAGCGGACGCTCGCGCCCACATTCGATCTTATATTCTTACGTATTTGCGGGATTCGCCTTTTCCGGGTCGATCCCCAAATCTTTCACAGCCTTTTGTAGCACGTCGAGTTTGATCTGTTTGTCGCGCAGCAGCGCGGTTAGCGTGGCCAGCACGATGTGCTTCGCATCCACTTCAAAGAAATCGCGCAACGCTACCCGGCTTTCGCTGCGACCGAAACCGTCCGTACCCAACGACAGTAGCGGGCGAGGCAGCCACTGGGCTATGGACTCAGGAAGCATTTTCACGTAATCCGATGCCGCGACCAGCACGCCGGGTGCGTCTTTCAGGGCCTGACTAACAAAGGGCACACGCGGTGTCTCGCCAGGGTGCAGCATGTTCCAACGATCGCAATCATTGCCGTCGCGATACAGCTGTTTATAACTGGTGACGCTCCACACGTCGGCGGCGACACCGTACTTCTCTTCCAGGATCTGTTGCGCCTTAAGAACTTCGTACATGATGGTGCCGCTGCCGAAGAGTTGAGCGCGCAGCTTGGCGTCTTTCTTCGTGGACGTCCGGAACCTGTAGATGCCTTTCAGAATGCCTTCGCGAACATTCTTGCCTTCCGGCATCGCCGGCATGGGCAAGGGTTCGTTGGTAACGGTCAGGTAATAGAAAATGGATTCCTGGTCCACATACATGCGCTTGATGCCGTCCTGAATAATGACGCCGATTTCGTAGGCGAAGGCCGGGTCATAGGCGAGCAGATTGGGAACAGGCAGTGCAAGCAGGTGGCTGTGGCCGTCCTGATGTTGTAAGCCTTCCCCAGCCAGCGTAGTGCGGCCTGCAGTACCACCGATCAGAAACCCGCGAGTGCGCATGTCGGCGGCGGCCCATATCAAATCTCCGATCCGCTGGAAGCCGAACATGGAGTAGTAAATAAAAAACGGGATCGTATTGATCCCGTGATTGGCGTACGCGGTGCCGGCAGCGATAAACGAGCAGATCGAGCCGGCTTCCGTAATGCCTTCCTCGAGAATCTGCCCGTCCTTGGCCTCCTTGTAATAAAGGAGCGTGTCCATATCCACCGGCTCGTAGAGCTGGCCGACGCTGGAATAAATCCCAACCTGGCGGAAGAGCGCCTCCATGCCGAAGGTGCGGGCTTCGTCCGGGATAATGGGTACGATCAGCTTGCCGATTTCCGGATCACGCAACAATTTTCCCAAGAGCCGCACGAAAACCATCGTGGTGGAAACTTCGCGGCCTTCGGTGCCTTTGTGAAATTCCTCAAAGTGAGCCTCTGAAACCGGAGCAATCGGCTTCGACCGCACTTTGCGCTCCGGCAGGTATCCGCCGAGCTGCTTGCGGCGCTCCTGCATATAGAGAATTTCCGGACTGTCGTCCGCCGGTCGATGGAAAGGCGCATCTTGCAGTTCCTCATCGGCGATGGGAATCCCGAAGCGGGAACGGAACATGCGCAGCTCGTCTTCATTCAGCTTTTTCTGCTGGTGGGTGATGTTTTTGCCTTCGCCAGCTTCGCCCAGTCCGTAGCCTTTGATGGTCTTGGCAAGGATCACGGTGGGCGCGCCCTTGTGTTCATTGGCGGCCTTGTAGGCGGCGTGTACCTTGATGGGATCGTGACCGCCCAGCCGCATGCGGGAAAGTTGTTCGTCGGAAAGGTGTTCGACCATCTTCAGCAGGCGCGGATCGCTGCCGAAAAGGTTGTGCCGGAAGTAGGCGCCGCTTTCGACGAAATATTTCTGATACTGGCCGTCCGTGATTTCACCCATGCGCTTGACCAGGATTCCATCGCGATCGTTGGCGATGAGATTGTCCCAATCGCTTCCCCAGATGACCTTGATCACGTTCCATCCGGCGCCGCGGAAAATCGCTTCCAGCTCCTGAATGATCTTGCCGTTACCGCGCACCGGCCCGTCGAGGCGCTGCAAATTGCAATTGATCACAAAAGTAAGGTTGTCCAGCCGCTCGCGTGAGGCCAGCGTGATGGAACCCAGAGATTCCGGCTCGTCCATCTCGCCGTCGCCCATGAAGGCCCAAACTCTGCCTCCCGTGGAGGTTTTCAACCCGCGATTTTCCAGATAGCGAATGAAGCGCGCCTGATAAATGGCCTGAATCGGGCCCAGTCCCATGCTGACCGTGGGAAATTCCCAGAAGTCGGGCATCAGCCAGGGATGGGGATACGAGGAAAGGCCACCGCCTGCTTTCAATTCGCGGCGGAAATTCTGAAGCTTTTCACTGGGGATACGGCCTTCAAGAAAGGCCCGCGAATAGATGCCGGGCGCGGCGTGTCCCTGGAAATAAACCAGGTCGCGGTCTCCGGACTCGGTTTGGGCCTGAAGGAAGTGGTTGAAAGCGACTTCGTACAATGTGGCGGCCGAGGCAAAAGTGGAGATGTGTCCACCGATGCCGCTCTCGATTTTGTTGGCGCGCACCACCATGGCCAGAGCGTTCCAACGCACCAGACTCTTGATGCGGCGCTCCATTTCCTGGCTGCCAGGAAATGGCGGCTGTTGACGGGATGCAATCGTGTTCTGGTAGGGCGTCGTGGCCGTAAATGGAAGGTTTACTCCGGCGGCGCGGCGGGCATGAAGCGAGAGTTGCTGGAGCAAGCGTCCGGCGCGCTCGGGCCCGCCCTGGGATAGCACATAGTCCAGCGAATCCAGCCACTCCCGGGTTTCAAGAACTTCCACTCCGTTGGTTGTCTGCGTCTCAGCCACGTCTGGTTTTCTCCATCAATGAATGCGGAACCTTCCATGATAGTCAATTATCCGGAATTTTGCTGGCCGCACGGGGCCCGTCGCAAGAGGAGGCGGATTTTTGGGCGTTCCGGCCGATTTGGCAAGCACTATAATGAGGATTCGCTTCGCTCTTTGTTAAATAAGTTAATAACCTTAGTTGGATAAATCTTACCCGCATCTGAACCCTTATCGTCTGCCAGACACATCCAAGACATGTATCAGGAAACCAAGAAGAGGAGAATTTCGATGTCGAAGAAAACCGCGAGCCACAACGGCGGCATTTCCGCCCAACCCCATTTTGATCAGCGAGCTCCCGAAATCCAGAAATACGGCACGGTGAACCACGCCTTGCCATTGGACCTGGAAGAACCCGTCCGTCTGGAAATGACTGAGCACCTGAACCAGCTTCTGGCCGACACCATGACTCTGCGCGATCTGTACAAGAAATCGCACTGGCAAGTCGCCGGACCAACGTTTTATCAACTTCATCTTCTGTTCGACAAGCATTACAACGAGCAACTGGAGCTGGTCGACACCATTGCCGAGCGCATTCAATTACTGGGCGGTGTAAGTCTGGCCATGGCGCCGGACATTGCCGAGACTACGCGGATCACGACGGCCTCCGCGCGGACGCGAAGAGGTGCCGGTGCAACTCTCGCGCCTGCTGGATGCCCACAAGATCATCATCGGCCAATGCCGTGAGCTGGCGGAGCGGGCGAACAAGTTGGGGGACGACGGCACCAACGACCTGGCGGTCAGCGACGTTCTGCGAACCAACGAATTGCAGGTGTGGTTCCTGAGCGAGCATCTGGTGAATATGCCCCTGGTCACCGCTGTTGCGTAGTGACCGGTAGGTGTTGTGTGGGGCGGACACTCTTGTCCGCCGCCTTAGACTTTGTTTTTGATTCTGAACGTTTTTGATTCTCGACGTCAAAATCAAAATCTTAGTCAAAAGCGGCGGACAAGAGTGTCCGCCCCACACGTTTCTGTACAATCTTCGTAAGGCAGAAGAATTATGGAGCAACCAGCAGGTTCGTCCCGGTATGACCGCAGGTTGATTGGTCGGGTTATTGTCGCGGTGATCCTGGGTGAGGCGATCTGGGCGCTCATCGTGTCGGTCATGAACAACCTGATAGTGCCCTGGCTGGGCGACGTGATGGGCCAATCTTCGGGATTGCCGACCTCGTTCGTGCAGCGGCCTTACAACTATCCTGAGCTCTTCGTCTCCATCCTGGAAGTTTGCATTGCCGGGCTGGTGGCGGCGATTTTGAATTACTTCGTCCAACGCCCCCAGGGTCCGGGCGCTCCGAGGATCAAGAGCGTGAAAAGTGCGGTTCCGGCCGGGCCGGTCCGAATGTTCCCTGATCCGGTCAAGGCGCCAACACCACCCGAGGTATCGATAAACCAGGCTCCGCCTCCTCCGGCTTTTCAGAACCAAATTGTTCAGGATGTGACGCCTAGGAGTCAGCCTGTCGTTTCCGCGGTGTCGCCCGCAGGACTTGCATCTGAAATCAGAGCGGAGCCGGTGGCTGCATCGACTCCGGTGGCAGTCGCTCCTGCGCCGCCCGTATCGCCGGCACCCGAACTGAAAGCAGTGTCAATTACTCCTCCCTTGTCACCTCCAGTAGTTGCGCAGCCGGTCAGGCCGGTGACGCCATCGCCCAAAGCCGTTCCAGCTAAGGCTAAGAAGCCCAAAGAGGTTTATTACAACATCGTCGGAGAACCAATGCCTTCCGATGATGACTAGGAATTGAGGTTTTCCGCAACTAATCTGGCGCACGACTCCGCGCCGGCATCTCGGAATGGGTGCGCTGGCGGGCAGACAACCGGGCTTCGACAAGACTAAAAACTAATCAAAGTGTGGAGAGGGCCAAGCTGGTGTCTGCGCCCGACTGTTTGGTTGAGCCCCATGCCTTCCTCTTCCTGGAGATGCATATGGCTGTCTCCCATGCCGCTTTGTTCCCGGTGGGAAGGTGGAAGCTCGTGGGCAGGCGAATTGTGCTTGCGACGATCCTGTTTTTCTTCAAGACAGTCGTTCATTCTCTGGATTGAACTCGTCCTGGCCTGACGTTGGACTTAAAGATTGTGGCCACAGGGACGATCCACTTCTTTTCCCTCATGTCGGCTGTCTGCTACAAATGTCAGCATGAAATTCCTGAGGCAATGCTGCGCTGCAGTTCTCGGCACGATACTCAGCTTATCGGCCGCCGGCCAGACCAACTCCGCATCACAAGCAGACTCAGCAACTTTTGACGCGGACGGCACCGCTCACGTCTATCGCGTGGTTCCGGTACCATCCACCATCAGCCCGGAGGCGCAAGACTGGCTGGCATCGCTGGGGAAAAAGAAGTCGCAGTCGCAGACATTGGCCGATAGGCGCATTGCGACGGATGCCTGGCGCAAGAAGGATTCAGCCGAGGCCCGCCAGCTGTATCCCGTCAATATTGAAGAAACCAGCATGGGCGGCGTTCGCACCGACGTGATCTGGCCGTTGAACACCACGGAGGCCGAACGTGAGCGAGTATTAATCAACCTGCACGGCGGCGGATTTGTTTCCGACTCGGGATCGATCATCGAGGGCGGCCCCATCGCAAACCTGACCAGGATCAAAGTCGTTTCGGTGTACTACCGCCTCGCCCCGGAAAATCCTTTCCCGGCGGCGGTCGATGATGTGGTGGCCGTGTATCGGGAACTGTTGAAGACTTACAGGCCCCAAGCCATCGGAATCTTCGGTACGTCGGCGGGAGCGATCCTGACCTGCGAAGTTACGATTCGCCTTAAGCAGCTCGGGCTACCGCTTCCCGCGGCACTTGGAATTTTTTCCGCGCTGACGGACTTCAGCCGCCCCAGTGACTCGCGCGAAATCTTCGCGCTGGATGGTTTTGCGGGCCAACTGAAACCTGCGGATCCTAAACGCTCGCCTGACGATCCCTATCCCGGCGTAACGGACCGCAAAGACCCCGTGCTGTCTCCCCTGTTCGCCGACCTGAAAGGGATGCCGCCCAGCCTGCTGGTCACCAGCACGCGCGATCTGTTGCTGAGCGACACCGCCATCTTTCACCGCGCGCTTCTCGGCGCCGGTAACGATGCGCAATTGGTTGTATTCGAGGCCCTGCCGCACGCGTTCTGGTATCACTTTCAGTTACCGGAAACGAAGGAATGCCTGGCACTGATGGCGAAGTTCTTTGATCAAAAGCTCGCACGCTCGCCGGGGAGCGGTAAGGAATGAAGGATGTACTCAGGCGTTTTTTTGCGCGTGCTTGCTCAACTCTGCCATCACGCTCTGAATCAGTTCCTTCGCGTCGGTGAGACCTTTCATAATGAGCTGGATGTCCATCACCGGCTTGCCCGGCCAACGCTGGCTCTGGCAGTAAACACCGTGCTGGCCGACCAGGGCCATGGCGTCGGTAATCGTATCCATGGTGACGGCCAGGCGGCCTCGGGGAACGCCCATCATGGTTTCGTAGTGTTCCAGTTCTTCCTGCTTCTCGTCGAATACGGGCATGCACTGATTGTATCGAGCGGGTGGGACGGAGCATAATGCCGACGCATGCTGTCCAAGCTTTCGGGGTTACGTCAAAGGGGTAGGAGTTTCTTGGTGTCTGGTTTCTGGCTTCTCGCAGGGGCCTCTCGCTAGAAGCCAGAAGCGTATTCCTTTAAGGAGAATATTCATGAAAATGCGCACCGCACTCGTCGTTCTGTTGTTGCCCGTTTTTACCTTGCTGGCCTGCGCCCAGGATGCAAGCAAGCGTCCCAGCCCAGCTGCTCAGGCTCAATGTAAGTTTAGCGACGGCAAGACCGTCAAATCGGACTACTCCAGTCCGCGTGCCAAAGGCCGAAAGATTTTCGGCGGCCTCGTGCCTTACGGCGAGGTGTGGCGCGCCGGCGCCAACGAAGCGACCACGCTGGTCACCGACACGAACCTCAACGTCGGCGGTAAGGATGTTCCGGCTGGAAGCTACACGATTTTCACTATCCCGAACGCCGACAAGTGGGTGTTGATCATCAGCAAAAAGACCGGCGAGTGGGGCATACCGTATCCGGGCCAGGGGGATGACTTCACCCGTACGGATATGAAGGTAACGTCCTTATCCTCTCCGATGGAAAACTTCACGATCAGCTTCGATCAAACCGGCTCAAACTGTGCCATGAACCTGGATTGGGAGAAGACACGCGCCACAGTAAACATCAGCGAGAAGAAATAGTTTTGAGGACGTGAACGAGTGCGGTGGAAGTCAGCGCTTTTCAGACAACGCATCCACCGCACGCTGTGCTTCCGGCAGGCCGGGTGAAAGCTTCAAAGCATTCTCGTAGGCTGCGAGGGCTTCCGGGCGACGGCCTGCACTCTCGAGCGCATGACCCAGGAGCAGAAATCCTGTGTCGACAGGACGCAACTCGACCGATTTTGAATAATTGCCGATCGCTTCATCCAGCCGGTTCTGTTTTTCCAGCAATTGCCCCAGGCCGAGGTAGGCGTTGGACTGATTTGGATTCAGGCGCAGAGCCTGATCGTAACTCTCTCGGGCCTTTTCGTCTTCTCCCAGGTTGCGATACGCTGTGCCGAGGTTGGCGTAAGTTGAGGCCAACAATCCGGCATCGGAAGTAAGACTGATGGCGCGGTTGTGCTGCTCGATGGCTTCGGCCAGGCGTCCGTGCTCCTGCAGGTACGCGCCCAGGTTGGCGTGGCTCATGGGATCTTTGGGATTGATTTCCGCCGCAGCCTGAAAATGAGGATAGGCTTCGTCAGGTTTGCCCAGCAGTAAAAGTGCGCCGCCGAGATTGTCCTGAGCGATGAAATTTTTGTCAGTGACCGCGAGCGCATGCGCCCATAGATCGTAACTGCTCGACCAGTAGCCAAGCTGGCGGTAGGTCGCGAAAGAGAGCGCGAGCAAAACGCACGCCGCCGGAATCATCCGCAGACTGAAAGCGATTTGACGAGAATCGGTTAGGTCCGCGCTTCCCCAGGCGATCATCACAAAAATTCCGATGAGCGGAATATAGGCATAGCGATCGGCCATCGCCTGGTCACCGACCTGTACCAGTCCGATAACTGGAACCAGGGTTCCGAAAAACCAGAGCCATCCCGTCAGCAGATATCGTCGGGAACGAAAACGCAGCACCACGCCGGTC
Organism: Terriglobia bacterium; assembly: GCA_963795245.1. Lineage (GTDB taxonomy): Bacteria > Acidobacteriota > Terriglobia > Terriglobales > Acidobacteriaceae > JAIQFF01. The sequence continues at coordinate 2,392,755 of CAWCHA010000005.1, forward strand.
ACAGCCAGCAGCGCGATTGCGGAAATTGCGATCTGCCACACCGCCAGCGAATCGCCAGGATGCGGATACAGCGGCGCCAGATGCGATGGCCAGATCATCTTCCACAAGTACGTCGCGTAGGCCACCATCGCATTTTCCAGACGCACTGCCAGCGAAAACTGCGCCGTGGAGCGCACGGCTCCTCCTGCCTGCTGCGCCTTCATGGTAATTACGGCGCTGAAGGCGGAAAGAGCGAGCAAGGGTAGTTTTTCCGTAAGCAATCGCGAAAGAGACGCCTGCGGAACCACTGTTCCCGCCGGACTCCCCTGAACTCTGCCCAGCGGCCAGTAGTCCAGCAACAGCAGCACAAACGGAAGCGTGATGATCATCGGCTTCGACATCAGCCCTAAAATAAACAACGCCGTAAACGCCAGATAACGACGCCAGTCTGGTTGTTTTGAATACCAGCAGTAGGCGATGAGCGCAGCCAGAAAGAAAAACGTGCTGAGGACATTTTTCCGCTCGGCCACCCATGCCACCGATTCGACATTGATGGGATGAAGGGCGAATATTGCCGCCACGAACCAGCTTGGTCCGACGCGTCCGGTGGCGTAAATCAAAAACAAAAATAAGAGGACAGCATTGGCTGCGTGGATCAGGAGGCTGGTGAAGTGGTGTCCCGCAGGATTCTGGTGGAAGAGTTGCCAATCCAACGCGTGCGACAGCCAAGTGACAGGATGCCAGTTGCCCTGCTCCATGGCGGTGAGAGCCCAGGTGAACGTGTCCCAGGTCAGGCCATTGTGGACGTGCGGGTTCTCGGTGACGTAGCGATCATCGTCGTAATTGACGAAGGGATGGCGGTTGACTGGGTTATAGAGCGCCAGAGTGGCGACTACCAGCAGAAGACAGAGAACGACGTAGCGCTTTTCTGGTGATGAGAAAAGATCCGACTTTTTAGAGGGTGGCAACTACAGAATTTAACCACAGGGGACATGCAGGACACACAGAGGAATCATGTTTTTGCACCTTTTTGGTCATTCCTCTTGACGTTTTGTGTAAACCACAGAGGACACGGAGGAAACAGAGGTTATGCACTTTAATGAGATCGGATTCGGCGTCTGGTACAGGGCGAACCTCCTTCGAAGTCCTCTGTGTCCTCTGTGGTTAAACGACAGGTTTCCATCTGAGTACAGGCTTGCGCGCAGCAGCAGTTTCGTCCAGGCGGGAAATTCTTGTGGAGTGCGGCGCCTCCAGCACGGTCTGCGGATTTTCTTCGACTTCTTCCGCAATCGCCTTCATGGCCTCGACGAACAAATCCAACTCTTCTTTAGGCTCGCTCTCGGTGGGTTCGATCATCAGAGCGCCAGGCACGATCAGCGGGAACGCAGTCGTATAGGGATGGAAGCCGTAGTCGATGAGGCGCTTCGCGATGTCCATCGTCTTCACGCCCTTTTTGGCTTGCAGCTTATCGCTGAAAACTACCTCGTGCATGCTGGGCGTCGAATACGGCAGATCGAACACGCCTTCAAGTCCTTTGCGAATGTAGTTGGCGTTGAGCACGGCGTCTTCGGTGGTCTGGCGCAAGCCGTCGGGGCCATTGGCCATGATGTAGGCCAGAGCGCGGACGAACATTCCAAAATTGCCGTAGTACGCGCGCACTCGTCCCACCGATTGCGGACGGTTGTATTCGAAGCCCAACGTACCATCGGATTTGGTAATAGGCACTGGCGTTGGCAGAAAAGGCTCGAGCTTTTGTTTCACCGCGACCGGGCCGGAGCCAGGCCCGCCGCCACCGTGTGGGGTGGAGAAAGTCTTATGCAGATTCAAATGCATGACGTCGACGCCGAAGTCTCCGGGACGGACTTTCCCGACCAGCGCGTTCATGTTGGCGCCGTCCATGTAGAGCAGACCGCCTTTGGCGTGCATGATTTCCGCGATCTTGTGGATCTCCTGCTCGAAGACGCCCAGGGTATTGGGATTCGTGAGCATGAGGGCGGCGACATCTTCATTCATCTGCGAGGTGAGCGCGGCAACATCGACCATGCCCTGGGCGTTCGATTTCAAATTCTCCACCGCGTAACCGACCATCGCGGCCGTCGCCGGATTAGTGCCGTGGGCGGAATCTGGAATCAGAATCTTCTTGCGCGGGCCGCCTTTTGATTCGTGATAGGCGCGGACCATAAGAAGTCCCGTCAACTCGCCGTGCGCACCTGCGGCGGGTTGCAGGGTGATGGCATCCATGCCGGTGATTTCGGTCAGGCATTCGCTCAAAGTCTTAATGATGCGTAGCGCGCCTTGCGAAATACGTTCGGGCTGGTAAGGATGTCCGTTGGCCAGGCCCTCGAGTCGCACCACCAGTTCATTCACCCGCGGGTTGTACTTCATGGTGCACGAACCCAGGGGATACATTCCGAGATCGATGGCGTAGTTCCAGGTGGAAATCCGGGTGAAGTGGCGGATGATTTCGATCTCGCTCACTTCGGGCATGTGTCCCAGATCTTTTCTTTCGGAAGAACCCAACAACGTGGCGGTATCAACCTCGGGAACATCGAGCGGAGGCAGTTTCCATGCCGCTTTGCCTGCGGACGACTTCTCGAAGATCAAGCCTTCGTTCTGGTTTACGTGCCGGGTGGCTTTGCTGGTCTTGGGATTCATCGTGCCACCTCCTGCGCATCCACTTCTTCTTTGGCGGCGCTCACCGAACGCTCGCTCTCCGCGACCAGGCCGACTGCGGTGTCGATTGAACTGCGCGTCGTCAGTTCAGTGCAGCACCACAACGCCGCATTGCCCAACTCGGGATAAAACTTTTTCAGTGGAAGTCCGCCGACGATCTTGTGTCCCAGGAGACGGCTGTTGATGGCGTACGGATCTTCGCTGGTCTCGACCACGAATTCGTTGAAACGCGGCGACCCCGGGAACAGCACCTTGGCGTGTTTGCCGAACTGGGTAGCAGCATAGGTAGCCTTGGCCAAATTATGCTTCGCCAGTTCTTTCAGCCCGACCTTGCCGTAGATGGTCATGAAGATGTTGACCATCAGAGCGACCAGCGCCTGGTTGGTACAGATGTTCGAAGTCGCCTTTTCGCGGCGGATGTGCTGCTCGCGTGTCGCCAGGGTCAGAACGAAACCGCGCTTTCCATTGCGGTCGGTAGTCTGGCCCGCGAGGCGTCCGGGCATCTGGCGAACGAACCTTTCGCGAGTGGCGATCACGCCGCAATAGGGTCCTCCGAAGCCGAGAGGCACGCCGAACGATTGCGCTTCCATGGCAATCACATCGGCTTGGCGCGGCGGTTCGACAATGCCCAGGGAAACTGCTTCCGCGATCGATACCACCAACATCGCGCCTTTTTTATGAGCGATCTCGGCGATGGCGTTGGCTTCCTCAATGGTTCCGAAGAAATTCGGCGATTGAATCAGGACGCATGCGGTGTCCGCTGTGATCGATTTTTCCAGTTCGTCAAGATTCAGACGGCCATCATCTTTGAATGGGACCGTCGACAGCGGAAGATTCTGATGGTGCGCGTACGTAGTAAGGACCTCGCGATATTCGGGATGCACGCTGCGCGCAATCACCACCGAGCGCCGCCCAGTCAGACGAACAGCCATCATCACGCCCTCGGCGGCCGCGGTTGATCCGTCATACATGGAGGCATTGGCGACTTCCATGCCAGTGAGTTCGCAAATCATGGTCTGGAATTCGAAGATCGCCTGCAGTGTTCCCTGCGAAATCTCCGCCTGATAGGGCGTGTAGGCGGTGAGAAACTCACCACGCGAAATGAGCGAATCGATGATCACCGGCCGGTAGTGGGAATAGGCGCCGGCGCCGAGAAAACTGGCATAGCTGTCGCCATTTTCCCGGGAGCGCTCACGAAACCAGTCCACAATTTCGGATTCTGCCATCTGGCGCGGCACTTTGAGATCGCGCTCGAGGCGATACTCCGCCGGGATGGGGGCAAACAAATCGTCAATCGAGCGCGCGCCGATGGCCTGGAGCATTGCTTTGCGGTCGGCGGGAGACTTAGGCAAATAACGCATAGGGATTACTTAGATGTATCTCGAAGCCAGTTCGATTGTTCGATGGCCGCGCCAATGGCAACGAATCAATGTCCGCCTTCTTCCGACACGAATTTCTCATAGTCGGCTGCTGAAAGCAGCGCATTCAGGTCCGCCGGATCTTTTAGAGTGATCTTGATCATCCAGGCGCTGTGTGCATCCTTATTGATATTCTCGGGCGCGGTCGCCAGTTCTCCATTCACTTCGGTCACGGTGCCGGAAACGGGCGCATAAAGGTCGGACACGGCCTTCACCGATTCCACGGAACCGAATGTCTTGCCCGCCGTGATATCGGCGCCGGGCTTGGGCAGATCGACGAACACGATGTCGCCGAGCGAATCCTGAGCGTGACTGGTGATGCCGATAGTGGCATTGTTGCCGTCGGCTCTGATCCATTCGTGCTCTTTGGTGTACTTGTAGTCGGTCGGAAAGGGCATTTGCTCTGGCTCCTGGCTCTTTAGGTGCTGGCTTCTGGCTTCCAGCGAATCCTTTTTTCTCCGCTTTCTGTGTCCTTTTGGCTACGTCTTTTTAGGTTTCTTGTAGAACGGTGTCGGCACGATCTGCGCCCTCACTCCCTGGCCGCGAATTTCCACCTTTACTTCTGTGCCGAGTGCGACAAATTCCACACGGACGTAGGCGAGCGCGATATTTTTCTTTAGAAACGGAGCGGGCGAGCCGCTGGTAACGTAGCCGATCTCAGCGCCTTCCATGTCTAGAATTTTGTAGCCGTCGCGTGCGATGCCCCGGTCTAACATTTCTATTCCCACCAGAGCGCGCTTCGTTCCTTCAGCTTTGGCCTTTTCGAGGGATGCCCGTCCGATGAAGTCAGGCTTCTCCATTTTGCAGAACCTATCGAGTCCTGCTTCCCACACATTAATGGTGTCGGAAATTTCGTGGCCGTAGAGCGGCAGCCGGGCTTCGAGACGCAGCGTATTGCGCGAACCCAGGCCGCATGGGACCACTCCGAACTCTTTGCCTGCTTCGAGAATTTCGTTCCAGACCCGGACGCTGGTCGTTTCGTCGCTCGGGATATAGATTTCAAATCCGTCTTCGCCGGTATATCCGGTGCGGGCGATCAAGACATCTTTCAGTCCGCAGACCGCGCCGCGAGTGACCCAATAAAACTTCACCGTGGAGAGATCGGCGTCGGTGAGCTTTTGCAGCAGGTTTACGGCTTTCGGACCCTGAATCGCGATCTGGGTGAAGTCGTCGGAGAGGTGTTCAACTCTGCAATTGAACTGGCGGGTATGGTCGCGCACCCACTGAAAATCTTTTTCGCGGGTGCCGGCATTGATCACCAGCAAATATTCATCCTCGGCGAGGCGGTGGACTACCACGTCGTCCACGAAAGTCCCCTCGGGATAAAGCAGAGCCGAATACTGCGCCTGGCCGATGGCGAGCCGCGAGGCGTCGTTCATGGAAATGTGCTGGACCGCCGCCAGCGCTTCCGGTCCGGCCAGCCGGATATCGCCCATATGGCTGACGTCGAAGATGCCCACGCCAGTCCGCACTGCGTTGTGCTCGGCAATAATTCCGCCGACCGAAGGATATTCGACTGGCATGTCCCAGCCATTGAATTCAACCATTTTGGCGCCCATCTGACGATGCACGGAATTAAGTGCAGTCTTTCGAACGCCTGGGGTGGCTTCAACTGCGGGCAAATGGGCCTCGGTCTAAAGCAGTGGCTGGGCTGCTGAAATGGTGAGACTGATTACCCTAACATGTGCTCGACGGCCGCTTCAACTGAACTGATCAGGAGTGCTGGGTGAGTTTGAAAAAGCCCTATATTTGCGTCATCCTGAACGACTGTAGTCGGGAAGGATCCAGCGTGTGCTGCACCATCAGCATGGATACTGCATTTCCGCATCGCACTGATCCTTAATAAGCTCAGGATGACCCTTTCATATTAGGCAGGCATCCAGACGGAGCCCCTCAACCTTGCTGGTTACTAACGGAACCTTCCCATGGGCATTCGGCGCGCGCTAGAGTTCGATTATGGCGACCATCAGCAAAACCAAGTATCGCTGCATGCAGTGCGACATGACTGAAGACAAGTGCGATTGCGAAAAGTACTGCTGCTCCTGCCAGGGGCAAATCGATGTTCGGCTGTGCAGTGACGCACTGTACTATTGCCCACCCTGCCGCCAGGCCTGTGGATACCGGGTGTCGGATTAGTTTTCCTAAATGGCGCCTCTAGCGAGAATCGCTGTCGTTAGCGTCCGTGGATTTCATTCCGGTCTGAATGAAGCCCGCTCGAGATTCAAATCCTAAACCCAATACCGCTCTGGCGTTTGGTCCAGTGACCGGTGAAAATCAGGACTCGAAAACCCTGTTCGGTCCTCGCGGAGCCTCCGGTGCGTGTGTTGCAAACTTCTCTTCCCGGCGGAGCGGGCATCCGCAAGTGTTGCTGGCCAGAAAAACCCGTCGAGCTCCGCTCGGCTGGGCAGATGAGGACATTTGCCCTTACATGGTTCGTCGCGAACCTTCGCTTAGCTTTTTTTCCACACTCTCCAGAACGAAGTGGCGCCAAACCAGGCAAAAGTCAGTGTGAAAATAATTGCGACTGCTACGCGTCCCGCCGTGGTTTGGCCGGCGTGATAGCGGGCGTATTCGCGAAAGAAAGCGCCCGCACCGATGAATGCTAAAGCCAGGAAAACAAAGCCTGTGACCTCGAGCCATAGCTGGTGCAAAACCCGTCCGAAATGGCTAGCGGTGGCGCGAGCGCCCTTAAGCACGGCGCCAACGGTCCGGGTACGACCGGCATGCTGGGCGGCGATCCGCGCCGCGATGCTCAATTTACGGACAGTGGACACATTTACCATCGCCGTCGATTTTATCAGTGTTCGGGGTTACAATGACGGACACGGCGGCGTCTTGGTGAAGCCTGGTAACCCGATCCGGCATCCAAGTAACCGAGTACCGCTACAGGGGGCCAAGTGGACCAGCAATTGAAGCAGCTGATGAAGGAATTGGGCGAGGCCATCAACGAGTCGCTGGCGGACAGCGAACAGATTGCCGAAGTCGTGTCCAAGATCAAAGACAGCGGCTACGATATTTTCCTGGTGCTGGAAGCAACCATCGGGGTAAGCAAGCCGGGTGAAAAGTCGGACGACAAGACCTCCATGGTAACTACCCTGACCACGAACCCCGAATTCAAAATCAGCGATCAGGACCTGAAGTTTCTGAAATCGCTGCGGATCAAGATCGAGAACGACGCGGCGTAAGAGCGGCCTCGGACCTCGGACTTCGGACCTCCGCTAAACTACGATCCATTCGCCCGCCTCGGATCCTGAGTGTCCTTAACAAATTATCAGTTCTAATGTAGGTCGATGCGCCGAGGCTTTCGCTGAAAGCTCATAGCTGACCGCTGACAGCTGTGGTACAAACACGTCTTGCCTGGCTGCGAACAACCCGGCCTGGTGCGTGCCATCGGACGGTGGAGCCTGGCGGCTCTCGTCATCAACTCAATCATTGGCAGTGGAATTTTCGGACTGCCCTCAGATGTCGCTCGACTCATCGGGCGAGCCAGTCCCTGGGCTGTGCTGTTGGCGGGGGTCGCGGCGGGCATTATTATGGCCTGCTTCGCGGAAGTGGCTTCGCAATTTACCCAGGCGGGCGGTCCGTATCTCTACGCACGGGCCGCCTTTGGCCGTTTTGTGGGAATCGAGATGGGATGGATGCTCTGGCTGGTGCGATTGGCTGCGCCTGCGGCTACCTCCAATTTGTTCGTCACTTATTGTGGCGAGTTCTGGCCGCATGCCAAGGATCCACTGCCGCGTTTTTTGATCCTGACATTTCTGTACGGCGTTTTAACTTTGATCAACTATCGCGGAGTGAGCGCCAGCACGCAGGTCAGCAATGTGTTCACGGTGGCAAAGCTGGTGCCGCTGTTTCTGGTGGCGATTGCCGGTTCGTTCTATCTGCTCTCGGGGCACAACGCTGCGCCGGCGTTGCCGGGCGCCGCCGGGGCCGGCGCGTGGCTGAAAGCCTGTCTGCTGCTGGTGTTCGCCTATGGAGGCTTCGAAACTGCGCTCACGCCTCTGAGCGAGGCCAAGAATCCACGGCGCGACGCTGCGTTTGCCCTGTTCACGGCGCTGATCACCTGTACTTTGCTTTATTCGGCGATTCAATGGGTTGTGGTGGGAATTCTTCCCGATCCCGCGCACAGCGAGCGGCCTCTGGCCGATGTGGCGCGGCTCGTCTTCGGAAATGGCGGCGCAGCTTTCGTATCCGTAGGCGCACTGATTTCGGTGTATGGATATCTCAGCGCTAATATGCTCGGTGTACCTCGAATCACTTTCGCATTGGCCGAGAACGGAGACTTCCCTGCTATTTTTGCGGCGATCCATCCTCGTTTCCGAACTCCTTATTTCTCGATTATGGCGTTCGCTCTGTTGAGTTGGCTCCTGGCTCTGTTTGGAAACTTCACCTGGAATGCGACCCTTTCCGCTGTGGCGCGACTGCTTTATTACGGATTGGTTTGCGCAGCCTTGCCAGTATTTCGGCGCAAGCAACCGGGCGCTGCAATGTTTCGCCTTCCGGCGGGAACGTTGTTCGCGGTTTTGGGTGCGGGAATTTGCGCGGTTTTGATAACCGGCGTGAACCTGGGCGGGTCCTTGATCCTACTGGCCACCGGGCTGGTGGCGTTTATCAATTGGCTGCTGGTGAGGGGGCGGCCGCAGGGTGGAGCGCTCGCTCCTTGATTCTGGTTGCAGAAGGTGTATCCAGGGTAAGCAGGCCTTCGATCAGCATAGGAACTGGTTCCGAATATTGTGCTTTGCCCCAGAAAGCACCTCAGCGGCTGAAACCGACGACACCACTAGCCTTAATGCAGCGCTAAGCGCTGCTCCACCCAAAGGCAAACCCTCGTAACGCAATTCTTGTGTTGCGCAACCTGAAGCTGCTAGGCTACGCCGTTCGATGAGACTCAACTTTCTTTTGACGCTGTTATGCGGAATCAGCCTCCTGGCTTCAGCACAGCAGACTGCTTCTCCCTCCGACAATTTTGTCATCGAGAAGGATGTCGCGGTGCCGATGCGCGACGGCGTCGTACTCCGCGCCGATGTGCTGCGGCCGCGAGGCGATGGCCACTTCCCTGTTCTGGTCTATCGCACGCCTTACGGAAAAGAGCCTGCCCTGGTGGAATACAGCACGTTTCGTCATGCCGTCGAGCGCGGATATGCGGTCGTGGTACAGGATGTTCGCGGGCGTTACGCTTCCGACGGCGAGTTTCGCCCTTATGAAAACGAAGGACGCGACGGCTACGACACCATCGAGTGGGCGGCGCGGCAGCCGTGGTCGAATGGCGTGGTTGGAACTTTCGGGCTTTCCTATCCTGGCGCGGTGCAGTGGCTGGCGGCGGTGGAGAATCCGCCACACCTGAAAGCCATGGTCCCGGCCATGACGTTTTCATCGGCGCAGAATTTCTTTTACGCCGGTGGCCTGTGGGACATGTCGTGGATCGAATGGATCTGGGGCAACATTGCTCCCGATATTCGAGCGAAGAGAAATCTGCCGGGACCGAAAACGCCTGAGGAGGCGAGCGCGGCATGGAGCCAGGCCAGTCCAAAGATGCTGCGCACCATGCCGCTCGACCAACTGGAAGAGTTGCGCGGCATCGCTCCTTACTACTATGACTGGCTCAAGCATCCCTACGACGATCCGTGGTGGGATTGGTGCGACTTGCGGAATAAATACAGCCGCGTGCACGCCGCCGTCCTCAATTTCTCGGGATGGTACGACGACAACTATGGCCCCGAGGGCGCGACCACGAATTTTTCCGGGCTAAGGAAGGCGCGGGCGGGGGATTCCGATCCTCAAACTCATTTGCTGATCGGGCCGTGGGTGCATGGGGTGGCGTCCACGGCGAAGACAAAATCAGGAGAGCGGCAGTTTGGGCCGGCGGCGGCGATCGATTACGACGAGGTCGTCCTGCGCTGGATGGATCACTACCTCCGTAGCGTTCCGAATGGCGTAGAGAAAGAAAAACCTGTCCGTTACTTCTTAATGGGAGAAGACCGGTGGCATGAAGCTGACGCCTGGCCACCTGCTTCCACAGGCGCTTTGTACTATCTCGCGAGTCGGAGGCTGGGAGAAACGCGTGGAGGCCTCTTGGCCGAGGCACCGAGGGAAGAGAAAGCCTTCGGATCGTTTCCGTCCGATCCGGAAAAGCCGGTGGTCAATTCGTACAGCAGTTCCGGAGCGCACGATTACAAGAATCTGACGGAACGACCTGACGTTCTGACCTTTGACTCGCAGCCGCTAGAGCGCGATACGGAAATCACTGGGCCGATTCGTGCGCAGATTTACCTCGCCTGCGACTGCCGAGACACTGATTTGTGGGTCCGCTTGCTCGACGTAGCTCCGGATGGCACGGCCTACAATGTAATGAGTCCCGGGTTGGATGTTATGCGCGCGAGCTATCGCGACCTGAAGAAGGGCCGACAGTTGCTTGCACCCGGCCAGATCTATGAGTTGCATCTCGACAACCTGATCACCAGCAACGTCTTTAAGCGAGGACATCGCATGCGGGTGCAAATTTCAGCGACCTTCTTTCCGAATTTCTCACGCAATCCGCAGACCGGCGAACTAGAAAATTCGTCGGCAAAAATGCGAAAAGCGAACATTTCGATTTATACCGACCGGCATCATCCTTCGCTCATCGTGTTGCCGATTATTCCTCGGTGATGCGAAGGGCGAGATGCGGGAATTTGGAGGAACCCTTGCCCCAGCACAATCGGATTAGTCTGCTCCTGCTGGCCGCCGTTTTTCTCGCGACCGCTTCCCTGTCGCCGGCCCAGCGTGAGCCCGTGCTTAAGCAGATCGATGTTCCGCATCCGTACTACTTCCGCGAAATGTATCTGCCGCAATTGACGACGGGACCGAGTGCCGTGACCTGGGCCGAGGACTCGCATAGTCTGGTTTATTCGATGGCGGGATCGCTGTGGCAGCAGAAGCTGGACTCCACGACTGCGCAACAGATCACCGCTGGTTCCGGCTATGACTACCAGCCTGACTGCTCGTCCGATGGACGCTGGGTGGTTTACGCGGCTTACCTCAACGATGTGGTCGAACTCTGGGTCCTGAACCTCGAGACAAAAGCCACCCGGCAAATCACCACGGGCGGAGCCGTCAATCTCGAACCCCGATTCTCGCCTGATGGCAAGCGCATCGCATTTGTCTCAACGTCCTTCAACGGACGCTTCCACATTTTCGTGGGAGACTTCAGCGCTGGCGAACTTAAAAATGTTCGGCGCCTGACCGGCGAAAACCGCAGCCCTCTTCCGCGTTATTACTACAGCCAATTCGACCACGAGATCAGCCCCGCATGGTCGCCGGACGGGAAAGATATTCTTTTCGTCTCGAATCGCAATCACATCTACGGCACCGGCGGCTTCTGGCGGATGAATGCGGAACCGGGCGCTGAAGCCCGCGAAATTCATTACGAAGAAACGACCTGGAAGGCGCGTCCGGATTTCTCTCCCGACGGCAAGCGCATCGTCTACGCGTCTTACCTCGGACAGCAATGGCACCAGCTTTGGCTGCTGCCTTCGAACGGCGGCGACGCCTTCCCACTCTCCTATGGTGACTTCGATAATGTTGGTGCCCGCTGGTCGCCGGACGGAAGGCGGATTGCATTTATTTCTAATCGCGGTGGCAACACTTCTTTGTGGACAGAGACAGTTCCCGGCGGAGAGCAAACCCAACTGATCGCGAAAGAAAAGCACTATCTGAAGCCCATGGGTCAGCTGAACATCGCAGTCGTAGATGCAGCCGGACATCCCACAGCGGCGCGGATATTTGTAACTGATGAAAATGGCCGAGCTTATGCCCCCGACGAAGCCTGGATGAGCGCCGATGACAATTTCGTTCGCTCCGAGCGACCGTTTGAAGCGCACTACTTTCACACGTCAGGCAACGCCGAAATTACCCTGCCTGTAGGGCGGGCAGAAATCGAGGTCATGAAGGGTTTCGAATACGGTTTCGAGCGGCAGACAGTGAGCATCGCGACCGGACAAACATCCCAACTCACGATTCGTCTCAAGCCACTCGACCTTCCCAGGGAGACGGGCGCGCAGTGGGTGAACGGCGATGTTCACGTGCACATGAACTATGGGGGCACGTACCGCAATACGCCCCAGCATCTGGTGGCACAGGCGGCAGCCGAGAACCTTCAGATCGTTGAAGATCTGGTGGTCAACAAAGAGCAGCGCATTCCGGACATCGCGTACTTCAGCCCCAGGCCCGACCCGGCTTCGACTGCCACCAACCTGCTGCTGCATGGCCAGGAATTTCACACCAGCTATTGGGGACACCTCGGGCTGCTGAATCTCACTCAACATTTTCTTCTGCCCGGTTATTCCGGCTATCCCAATACCGCTGCAGCCAGTTTGTTTCCCGCCAACGCGAACGTAGCGGACATGGCGCATGAGCAGCACGGGCTGGTGGGATACGTTCATCCTTATGATTCCATCCCCGATCCGGTGAAAGATGCGTCGCTGAACCATGAACTGCCGGTAGATCTGGCGCTGGGGAAAGTGGATTACATCGAAGTGATGGGATTTGCCGAGCATAAGTCCACCGCTAACGTCTGGTACCGGCTGCTGAATTGCGGATTTCATCTGCCAACTGCCGCGGGTACGGATGCCATGGCGAACTTCGCGTCCCTGCGCGGTCCGGTGGGATTGAATCGGGTCTACGCCAAAGTTCCCGCGGGGCCTCTCGATATTGGAGCGTGGCTGGATTCGATCAAGCATGGCCGGACATTCGCGACTAACGGGCCTCTGCTCGGATTCTCGCTGGGAGGAAAACAACTTGGCGACGAATTGTCGCTACCGGCTGGCGAGAACAAAGTTAAATTCACTGCCTGGTTGCGGTCGTTCGTGCCCGTCGATCACCTGCAGGTCATTTGCGATGGCGATGTAGTGCGCGATTTAAAGCTCACGGGGAATGGCGAAACGGCCAACTTCGAGGATACCCTGCCGATTTCGCGCACCGGGTGGTGCGTGTTGCGAGCCTGGAGTGACAAAGCTGAGCACCCGATTTTGGATATGTATCCGTACGCGACGACCAGTCCGATTTATGTGACGGTTGCCGGGTCGCATCCGAAGCCTGCCGGAGACGTTGCTTATTTCGTCGCCTGGATCGATCGCATGATCGATGCCGCGAAGAAGAATCAGGATTGGAATACTGAAGCGGAGAAGAAGGCGGTATTGGATAGCTTAGGATCTGCGCGAGAGGTTTATGTACAGATAGGAAAATGAAGTTTAACTTCCTCGCCCTGTCTCTCCCAAAGAACGGGAGAGACGAGGACGAGGCGCCCTCTTTCGATCACACAGGACACTCAGGACACGGAGAAAAACTAGGTCCGCGCCTCAGCTTTTGTGGTTTCTAATTCCAGCAGAGATTCTTTGCGCTTTACGCCCCAGCGGTAGCCTCCCATGTCTCCACTTTTTCTGACAACGCGGTGGCAGGGGATGGCCACGGCGATGCGGTTGCTGGCGCATGCGCGAGCCACAGCTCGTGTTGCCGCAGGCTGGCCGATCGCTTTCGCGACTTGTTCGTAAGAACGGGTGGCACCGAAGGGAATGGACTGCAACTCTGTCCACACTCGACGCTGGAACGCCGTGGCTTGAATATCGAGCGGGAGCGATGTCCGCAGCTTGTGGCCGCGCATCTGGCGAAGCAGATTTTCTTTCCAGGTTTGCATGGCAGCGTCATCGCGTCGCCTGACCGCGAAGGGAAATTCATGGCGAAGGCCATGCTCGAGTTCGTCGTCGGAGTCGGCGAACTGGATGGTGCAAATGCCTTTTTCCGTAGCTGCGATCAGCATGCGTCCCAGTGGAGAATCCGCGCAGGTATACCGGATTGGCGCGGCAATCGCGCCGCGACGATATTTGTCGGGGGTCATTCCCAGCTGCGAAGCGGTGCGTTCGTATAATCGGCTGCTGGAACTGTATCCCGCGTCGTACATCGCACGCGTGACCGAATGGCCAGCCTGTAGATTGCGTTTGAGCTGGTTCATGCGGCAGGAGTCGGCGTAAGCTCGCGGCGAAATGCCGAGCGCAGCTTTGAACGAGCGCTGAAGATGGAACGAACTCTGATGGAATTCCTTTCCCAGCCGGGTCAGCGTGATGGGTTCGTCCAGGTGGCGCTCAATATAACGGCAGATGGCTTTCACCATCTCCGCCTGCTTGCTGCCGCCAATCGCTTTCGGGCGGCAACGCAGGCAGGCCCGGTACCCGGCTTTCTCAGCTTCGTCGGGCTGGCGGAAAAACTCTACGTTTTCCCGGCGCGGGCGGCGTGACGGGCAGGACGGGCGGCAATAGATTCCGGTGGAGGAGACGGCAAAGACGAAACTGCCGTCCTGATTAGCGTCGCGGGCCAGAACGGCTTGCCACCGATTTTCGGAAGACCGATTCTCGGATGGACGATTTGCCGTGCTGCGCGCCATGTCGCTCACTTCGTATCTCTGTTCGGGCAGGTTGAGTATCGCATTGGCTGTCATAATGACCAAAGGCTAAGCTGCTGCGGCGGCGTGGACTATCCGAATCTTGCGGTCAAATCAATTTTCCGGGGGATGCGTGTGCGGCCTCTGATCCATATACTGACTCTTGTTGCTTTCCAACTCTTGGTTTCGTCGATTGTCATGAGCCAGACTACGCCGCCAAAATGCGCCAGTGCATCATCTGAAATTGTGGCAGCCCACCTTGTTCGCGAAATCAGTCTGGACGCCGCACATCCCGCCGCCGAATGGCAGAACTCACAGCCTGTGGCTTTTTGCTCTGACTGGCAAGGGAAAAATCCTGACGAGCAGCGGGAAACTGTCGTGCGCGTCCTGTGGTCGGCAACGACTCTGTATTTGAGATTCGAGTGTCGCTACCGGGAGCTTCATGTTTTCGAGGACTCAGACGGCAATGGACGCCGCGACCATTTGTGGGAACGCGACGTCGCCGAAGTCTTTCTGCAACCCGACCCGGCGCGCGAGCACAACTATCGCGAGTTCGAGTTGAGCCCCAATGGGATGTGGATCGATCTCGACGTTTTTCCCGGCGGAATTGCCGACCTTAAGAGTGGCCTGAAAAAATCTGTCTTGCTGGATGAGAAGAGCCACCGCTGGATGGCTGAATTGGCCATTCCGTTCACGGCGCTGACTTCGAGTTTTGATCCCAAGGCGGCTTGGCGCGCCAATTTTTATCGGGTTGAGGGTAAAGAAGAACCGCGTACGTATCTGGCCTGGAGCCCTACGGGGACGGCAAAGCCAAACTTTCATGTGCCGGCTGCGTTTGGGCGGCTGCGGTTTGAGAGTGGGAAGAAATAGGTAAGATCAGTTGTTAGTTTCCGTTCTCAGTTTCTGGAGGGTGCATGACACGACGTTTGATTCTGGCAGTTGTGATCTTTACATGCCTGGCGTTCGCGCAAACCAAGCCCGGGGTGCTGAGCGCTGAAGAAGTCAGAAAAGTTACTCCTGCGACTTATTTCTTCCGTGGTCAATCGGCCACCGTGCAAATGCGCAACTCGGCTGGATTGAGCGTCGGCAGCGGAAAGCTGGTCCTTGCCGGACTGGTGGATACTTCGGGATACGCCTCCGACGTGCAGGCGAAATATCAAGGCTTGCTGATCACCGAAGTGAAACTCGATATCGAGGGAACGAACCTGACTCCCGGCCAGTACGGTTTTGGCTTTTCCCAGGACGGAAAATTTTTGGTGATGGACGCCGGCGCCAACGAGCTATTCAGCGTTGCCAGTAAAGCAGACGAGAAACTGGCGCATCCGGTGCCGCTGAAGATCGTGGAAGATGGCGGCGCTTACCGACTCTACGCCGGGAGAAAATTCGTTAACCTGAAGCCTGAGTAGTTTCGGACCTCAGACCTCAACATGCTCAGTGGGCGAGGGGCTGGAACGAGCCCAGCACTGCCGAGATGCCGGCGCGCTTACGCATTTCTCCCAGAATCGCGCGGGCTGCATTCTGATAGGTCTTGCTCGAGTCTGAAGGGTCGGCCCAAACCGCTTCGTAGACCACCTGAGTGGCCTCGGTCAAGTCCATGTGCAGGGCCGCTTCCAGCAAATCGATCCGTTCCTGCAACTTCGTATGGCAGCTCAGGCAGACTGTGGCCGGTTCATACACGCCTTGATGATTGGCTTCGAGGTTGCAACTCAGGCTCCTGATTGGCGCAATGTCCGCCAGGTCCCCCTGGGTATCGGCAGAAAGAGCCTGTGCTTTGAACTCGCGCAGAAAGCGCTCACGTTCCTCTTCAAGCGCAGCCTCGTCGGGCACGGGCAAAGCAGTTTCCATGGGAGTTGGATATGCTCCCCCGGTAGCTAACGCGACGATTGGCGAAACTCTTTCCTCGGTTTTGCAAACCGGGCACATCGGCAGATCGGCGGCGTAGTAAGTCTTGCACTTCACGCAAGGCAGCCCATAGCCGATACGACGGGGGCCGAGTCCCGACGGAAGATTCTCCACCGATGTGGTGGCGCGCTGGAAACCAATATCCGCCGGAAGAGCGACCGGAGGAAGAGATGTCTTTTCAACAACGGGTGAGGGTGTAGCGGAGTTCATTTGTCGCTCCCGAAGCGAAGTCTGTTTTCGCGCCTCGAATCCTAAAAAACATTCTAGGTCTGGATGGCCGGTTCTCCGATGCACGACAGTTCATGTAGGACAGTGTCCGATAGTGCATAAGAGATGATTGGCCCTGGCAGACGGATCAATGGGAATTGGAATTCATTTATTTTCGTTACCGTTTTGGAACTAGAGGCCGAGGCTTGGCTAACGCACGTTCGAAGCACGCATCAGCTTTAGAAGTTCCTGCTTGCGGTTACGATAGAGATCTTGTGCAGGTTCCAGCCGGGCAGCCGTGTCCAGTTCGGTAAGAGCAGCGTCGTAGCGCCCCAAACTCATCAGGCAGGCAGCCAGGTAGTAATGGTTGTCGGCATTGGGCTGGAGCCGAAGGGCCTGACGAAACTCGGTTTCGGCCGACTTGAAATCTTCGCCGTTGAACAGCGCCGTTCCCAGATAATGATGAGCCAGTGCGGAATCCGGTTCTAACTGAACGGCTTTTCTCAACTCGCGCACCGCCTCCCCCTGCTGGTGGACCAGAAGCAGAGCCTGTCCAAGATACCGGTGGTCGTCGGGGCCGTCTGGATTCTGCAGGATAGCGGCGCGAAGCTCCACGATTGCGGACGGGTAGTCGCGCTTCGACATCAGTGCGCGGGCTACACAGCTGTGACCAAGCTGCCAGCCGGAATCCATCTGGAAGAGTTCGCGGAACTCGACGATGGCGTCGTCGTATTCACGCTTGTCGCAATAGGTGTTGCCAAGATTGTTGCGGATGACAGATTCATCGGGCGCCAGGCGTTTGGCTTCCAGGTATTCGGCGACCGCTCCGTCGTAGCTTTTCAGGTCGTGCAAGAGCATTCCCAGATTGTTGTGGGCTTCCCAGAGCAGCGGATTTAACGCGATCGCTTTGCGATATGCGGCTGCGGCTGCGTCGATGTCGCCTTTGTCGCGCAGCGTAATCCCCAGGTCGTAATAAACGTCGGCACTTTCGGGCTGAAGGGCGAGCGATTCGCGAAAGGCGTGGATGGCGGCGGCGTAGCGTGCGCTGGCGTAAAGACCAAGTCCCAGAAAGCGATAAGCCTCGGCGTTCCGGGGATCGATGCTGAGGGCGGTACGAGCAGCGGCGATCGCGCCGTCAGCATCGTCAGCGCGGTAGAGAAGATAGGCGAGGCGGCTATGCACATCCGAAAGGCCCGGCATCTTCTGTTGAGAAGCCTGGTAGGCCTCAAACGCTTCGTCCCAGTCTTCCTGCTGCTGGTGAACGTAGCCGAGAGCAAATTCCAAAGAGGCATCGGCAGGATCGGCTGCGATCACCTTCTGCAATATGGATTGTGCTTCCTGATACTTCCTGCGATGTATCAGTTCTCCGACCTGGACAAGCGCGGACGGGCATGCGTCTGCTGGCTTAGCCTGATCGGCCGGCTTCGAATCGTTCGACCGGGAAGCGACGGAACGCAGATTTTCCAGCAGTGCCGGATCAGCGCCACTGGTCAGCAAAGATTGCGAGGTCGCGGCATCGAAGGTGAAAGCAATTCCACGCTGATGAGCAAGTTGGCTCAATCGCTGGCTGGACATTCCGCCGGCGGTCCACGCTATGAACTGGGTGCAGGTCAAAGCGGCGCTGTCAACCGGGCGCACAGAGCCAAACGCCCCGGAGAACGTAACCAATAGAAAAAGAAGGGTCTGACGGCGCACGCCGGCTCCTCGGCCGGGTTTCCGTTTCCCGGCTACCTGTGGGCAAACATAGAGCCCTTGTCTGCGCGGGGGTAGGTCACGGAGGTAACTGTCCTACCGCCCGATTGAGGTGGCCGCCTGGCAAGTTGACGTGATGAGCCGCTTTCGATAGTGTGGGGCTTGCTGCCAGCCAGCGGCGGCGGAGGATTTTAATGCTTGAAGGCCTGTTTCAACCAATGCATCTGCTCGTGATCTTTGCCATCGCGCTCCTCGTGTTTGGTCCCAAAAAATTACCGGAACTGGGCAAGGGGATCGGCGAAGGGATTCGCGCTCTGAAGGATGGAATGAAAGAAAATTCCGTGGAGCACGCGAGCACCGCCACTGTTGAAGTGAAGACTGCTCCTGCGGACGTCTCAAATCGCCCCAGCTAACTGTTGCATCTGTTCCGAGCAGAATCGCATGCGGGGTATCCCGTATCGCTGCCGTGGTAGATTCCCGGCCGGGGAATAGCCTCTTTGCTCTGGCCTCGCCCATCCCATATAATTTGCTGGCTTTCCCTACAACACAGCACCGTAGTTTAAGAATGAGCAGTCACGCAGTTGGTAACCTCCGCTGTTGATTCTCTTCTTTTGAAATTCGGCCTTTCACACACCATGAGTTAATCCAACGATTTCCGCAGTTCACCTTTGGAGGCAAGAACGTGTCGAAATTACAAGCACTGGCGCTGATTCTCGTTTGTTTATTGCCGGCATCGCTGTTCGCTGACCAGATTGTTTTGAAGAATGGGGACCGTTTGACCGGAACCATTGAGCAGTCTGACGGCAAAACGCTGGTCATGAAGACTGAGTTCCTGGGCGAGGTCACCGTTGATTGGACCGCAGTGCAGGAAATCACATCCTCGCAGCCTCTGCATGTGACTTTGAGCGATGGGAAGACGGTGGCTGGAACCGTGACCACGGTAGACGGCAAATTTGCCGTCGCCACGGCAGATGCGGGTACGGTCACTGAGCCTAAAGACTCAGTCGCGAAAGTGTTCGGCGAAGCCCAGCAGGCGGCGTATGAGAAGTCGCTGCATCCTGGCCTGCTGGAAGGATGGACGGGCGGCGCAAACGTAGGATTTGGCTTGACCCGCGGCAACAGTCAGACCAAGAACTTGGCTCTGGCCTTTACCGCCGACCGCAAAACCCTGCACGACCACCTGGGCCTTTACACCAACAGTGTCTATGCGGGCAACGATGCGCCGGGCGCAACTCCCGCGACCACCGCGAACGCCGTCCAGGGTGGAGTTCGCTACGATCACGATTTCACTCCCCGCCTGTTCGGATACGTGGGTGCCGATTTTCAGACCGATGCACTGCAAACTCTGGATCTTCGCTCGGTTTTTGGCGGTGGTCTGGGCTTACACGCAATCAAGAACGAAAGGACCACGCTGGATCTGCTCGGTGGCATCAACTACACCCGTGAAAAGTACTCTCTGCTTCCCAGCCGTAGCTTTGCTGCCGCCTCGCTGGGCGAGGAACTTACGCACCAACTTGGGAAGAGCACCGTGCTGACTCAAAAGCTCTATTTCTTCCCGAACCTGAATGACACGGGCGAATACCGCGCGACTTTCAATTTCGGTACGGTGACGAAGATCAGCAAATGGCTGGGTTGGCAGAACGCGTTCGGCGATATCTATGTGACTAATCCGCCCGCGGGAGCGAAGCAGAACGACATTCTGCTGACCACGGGGCTGAACGTCACCTTCACGCATTGAGGTGGCGCTTTGGAAGCGGCCGCCCTTCGGGACGGCCGCCATCCCGCCAAGCTGAAGGTGCTCGGCGGGCTACTGAGCTGAAGGGCTGAGTCCCATCCGGGCACGGAGTTGTTGCCACTGTTCTGTGACGCGAGGCTGGTGGGAGAGATCGGAGGCCTGATGCAGCGCCTGCTCAGCTTTCGCCATGTCGTTAAGTTTGAAGAAACACTCTCCGAGACCCGCCCAGGCAAACCAGTCTTGCGGATAATCCCGGGTAATCTGTTCCAGCGCAGGGATGGCTTCGTCGCATCGGCCTTCCTCATCGAGGCGCATGGCCACCTGAACGTGCGCCCGCGCGAGACTCAGGCGAACCGGTTCGTTCCGCGGTGCAATTTCATGAGCCACGGTAAAAACAGCCAGATCATCCTTCCATGTGGCTTCCTTGCCTGACGGTAAGTACGGCAAAAGCGACGGCCACCAAACCTGCAACGATTAATAGCGACACGCGATGGGGGTTCGTCACGCGCCATATGGTCGCGACCAGCAGCATGAGGCCGGCAGCTGGAAAGTAGACATAGCGGCCATGAAGGAAATCGCCCGGAACCAGAGCATTCAGGTTCAAGGTCAAAAGAATGGGGACGACGAGTGCGAAGGTGCCTATTATGAAGGCCCACTGCACCCCGACGAAGTCCGACTCGGAAAGATCGCGCCGAGCTTTTCTCCAGCACCAAACCAGTACCCACCCGAGAATTACAATCACGCAACTCACAGCGAGAGCCGGCAAAAAAACTCCGTCCAGGGAAAATACGTCGGCGGGGACGGAATCACCGAAAGCACGCGACCGGACCGGCCACAGAAGAACCTTGCAATAGAACCAGAGTGTAGCCGGCCAGGACAGCAGCACAGTACGCAAGGGCAGGCTCTGAGTGAGAGGAGAAATTTCCCCGAGCGCGTGCCGACGCAATAGAAGGTAGATCGCGGTTGCGGCCAGAAACGGAAGAGTTACGCGAAAGGCTCCGAGCAGCCTTGATTTAAGAGTCTGGGTTTGACTGTCGTCGCCAATCGGCATAACGAACGTCAGCAAGAAGATCACCGCCGGGAAGATGATGCCGGTCTCTTTGGCCAACAACGCAACGAAGCCGCCTGCCACGGAAGCGGCAAGCCAGGGCCACGATCTGGTGCGGTCTACCTTGCGACCTTTTCGGCGAGCTTGTCTGCTGTCAACGTGGTCCGCGCTGTAACGAAGGAACAGGAGCAGCGATCCCAGAATCGCTGCAGCCATCAAAGGATCGGGCACGGAAATCCACGCCACGGATTCGGTATGAGAAGGATGCAGTGCGAAGAGGGTCATCGCCAGCAGTGCAGCGGTGCGATCTTTAAGCAGTTTCCATGTCAGGAGACCCAGGCAGGTCACCGCTGCCAGGTGCTTGGCGATGCTCAGCAAGTGCCATCCGCCCGCAGACATCCCGCAGAGAATGAAATTCAATCGCATCCACAGAAGAAAAAGCGGTCGATAGAAGCTCGACGGACCACCGGTGAACTGCGCCCAGACAAACGTGGTGAAGTATTCCCAAATGTGACCGGACGATTGCAATCGAGGATCCCCGACGTAGTGGTGATCATCGAGAATGAACTGATAGTCAATCGTCGGACTGTAGATTGCGAACACAAGCACCAGCAGAGCGATGATCGAAATAATGAAGACTGCAGGAGAGAGTAATTCCGGAGGTCCGGTACGGACTGTCACGTCCGCAGATTTTCGCCGCTTGTTCCGAGTGGAAGATTTCATCGAATAGTAAGGCAGTCGTCAGTCGTCAGTCATCAGCCGCCAGCCGCCAGAATAAACTGGTTCAGGTTTGCTGAAGACTGAAGACCGACGACTGACGACCAACGGCCCCTACTTTGCGGGAACCAAGTCGAACTTTCCGGAGGATTCTTCGTAAAAAATCGCTCCCTCTTTGGGATCGCCGCCACTCCAATGCTTGTGGCCGCCAGGGACCCGCAGGAAAACGCCCGGCCCGATGCGCTTTTCGCCGTCTTCGTCCTTGTATAGATAAGCGCCCTTCACGCCAACGATCCAGACGTCGTTGGTGTGGGTGTGCATACCGGAATCGTACCCCGGTGCAAACTTGGAGAACGTGGCGTGCGCTCCTTTGCTCGAATCGCCAAAGATCACGGCCGTGGAAACGCTAGGGTTTGTTGCCATGGCCTGGTAATTCGCCTCGTCAGCCGAGACGTAGATCACTTTGTTTTTCGACCAGGATTGTCCCTGTACTCGCCCGATCGACCACGCAATCATCAGCGCCGTCGCCAGGGCGACGGTTAACAGTGACTTCTTCATTCTTTCCTCCTCATATTTTCATTGCAGCTTCTGGCCCGGGCGAATTCTATATTACGTTGGCAAAGTTTAGGGTGGAATCGTCATCGTCACAGCCTCGCCATTTCACCGCGATTCAGCGGAAAGCTGCCTTGGGAGGCCTCCCGGGGGGGTTGTTGGTGTACCCGCTGCTTACGTCACTTGCCGAAGATTCGTCATACAATGGCCCTTCGCTACGCGTCGATGATATGACACCTGCAGGATACATGGCCAAACGATTGAAGACTCCGGTGGGATTTCACGCCGATGGCGTACTCGACGTGTATTCGCTCAGCGGTTGTGCAACGATGACTTTGCCCACTACATCCAGTACTGGAAGCATAACTGGTATTGGCTATTTGATCGCCAGAGGCCATTCAAGCGGTCGCTCAAGACAATCACATTCAACTCGAAGGAACGTCGCTCTTTTACTACGAAGTGTACGAGAAGGAGTTCGACGGGAAGAATTGGCTCCCACACCAACATGACGCTTCGTTTCCTACAAACGTGCGTACACCCTCCGAGAAAGCGCTTAAGGGATTCGATGTGGTTACCTTTTTCGCACACAGTTCACCTGAGTGTTCGCCTCTTTCATGTAACGGTCTGGCGGGTGAGATTCACACTAACGAGCATTGCTTGCTGGATTCCTTTGAAAATGCTTATCAGAAAGTGAGTACCGGAGCCTTCAACCGAGCCGAACCGGGTCTTTACCGAATCTTCGCCGTCTATTCAGTCCTTTGAGGCAACAGACCATAGGTGGCGTGCCACCGCCATTATCCCGACGTCCCCCGGGCAGTCATGCCAGGGACGGATAGTGGTTCAATCGCCTGTTTTCTTCAAACCAGGGATCTATTCGACTGTCCGGGCGCAAAATATTCCGTCGCCTTTGGACGAAACAGAAAGTAGGCGAAGACGGCGAACAACACACCATGGAACGCGAATTCTGGCAATGAACGGAAGGCGCTGACGACCACATGGAATCCGATCCAAAACAGGGCCAGCCAGCGTGCCCAGTTGCGGCCCCGAAGCATGTACACCCCGCAAACAATCGCGGCCAGACGGATCAATTCAACTAATACAGCATCATTCTGAAAGGGATGCGGCAGCTTGAGTTCGGTCAGGTGGTACACAAACCCGACTGCACCCGCCGCCGCGATCAAAAGGCTGAGGATTGTCACCGGGAGTGGACGTTTGTTCATAGGTTGTGTACGGGCTGAGAATTACAAATAGACGTCGGCGACAGAACAGGCGTGCCCTTCCTCGCACTACGGGAACCGCACATCCAGGCTGTAAATCTCCTGCGTGCTTTTGTCGCGCATCATGAGCAGTGAATCGTCGGGGGCCAGACCGATCCAGAATTCCCACGGATCGAAGCCGCGGGGAACATCCTTCATACTGAACATGGTTTCCATCTTTCCGCTGGCAACGTTCACGCGGACGAGGTCGTCTACCTTCTCGGGATAATTCTCGGCGTAGAGATATTTGCCATCGCGGGACCAGTTTTCGAAGGCGAAACGAGAGGCCGCAAGCTGCTTCCAGCTTTTCTTTTCCGTGTCGTACAGCATCAGCTTGGTGGAGTCAGCGGAAAGAGCCGCCACGTAACGGCCATCCGGAGAGCAGCGCGGACTGAAAAGATTGTCCGACTCCGATAAGTCGGAGATTTGCGAAGTCTTCACGTCAACGATATGGACATTCGGACCTGATGTCGTCTCATATTCCAGCCACGGCATTCCAGCGAACACGATGGAATCGCCTTTGGGCGTCCAAGTGGGGTCGCCCTGATTGCGATCGCCCGTCGTGACTTCCTGTGGAGCGCCGCCCGCCGCCGGCAAAACGAAAATCTTCCAGGGCCGTCCCGGACGCGCGGCCATAAACGCAATCTGGCTCCCGTCGGGCGACCAGCGAGGCATGTGCACCTGCATCGGCGCATAAGTCAGTTGAGTGCGGAAACTCCCATCCGGCGTGCTGCGCCAGAGCGTGAGATCGGGATGGGTGACGTAGGTGATCCACCGGCCGTCGCGCGTGATGTCGGCCTCGCCTGCGGACACGCCAGGAAGGTAGATGGAAAACTGCTGCGCATTGCTATCCATGTGAACGAGATCGAAGCGGCGCTGCTGGCCGATCACGAACAGCTTCTTTCCGTCCACGCTTGGGGTAGGATTGCTGAACAAGAGTTGTCCCACGGTCAGCTGAGTCGGCTCCGCACCCTCTTTGCGAAACAATGAAGTGCCTTCGCGCCGGGCCCAGATGTTTTGGGTATGGTCGCGCGTCGACTCAAACAGGAAGTAGTCTCCGTTCGGGGTCCAGGTGCCCCCAGACTCCTGGGGCGGCTTGTTCCAGTCCGGCAATACCGGGTGCAAGCCTTTCCCGTCGGGAGAGACCTCCCATAAAGAAGACGTGCGCTGGTTGGTATCGCGGACGGTGAAACGAATGTGCCGGCCATCGGGAGAGAATCGGGGCGCGAATGGAACTCCTGGCCCAGTGACCAGTTCTCGCGAGTCGGTCCCGTCCGGGTTGCATGAATACACACCCGACTTCATCACGTAAACGATGCGCTGACCATCCGGCGCCCATGTAGCTCCATGCGCGCGTATGTCTCCGACGGGCCGGAGCGAGCCCGCGGGGATGGGCAAGATCCAGACTGGCCACTCCGTTTCTGAACCTTCAGCCACGCCTTTCACCAGCAGTTCAGAGCGGCCGGGATAAAAATCGTAGATGTCGGCGCTGACCAGCGCAACAGGAACGGGCGCAGTTTCTCCACCCGAGGTTGAAACTTGCCGCAAGACGGAATGGCCGCCAACATTCTCAGAAAAATACAGCCGGGATCCGTCGGTGACCAGCGAGCGTTTTGAGACGCCGTCGCTGGTGATCTGGAGCGACGAAAGCACCACGGGCGGAGAGCTCGGGGTCCACAGGAACAGAACTCCCACAATCGCAGCCGCGGCGACGCACAGGCTCATGGCCACTTTGGTCGCGAGGCCGATCCGTGGTTCGGGCTTGACAGTTGTCGGGGTTGCCGCAAAGAAAGAGCGGATGCGCTCCCTCGAATCCGTAGCCCGCTTCGCAGACGACCCGGTAGCGGCCGTCTGACCTGCATCGATTCCTCGACGAAGGTTTTGCAAATCTGCGCGCATATCCGCCGCGCTGGCGTAGCGCCGCTCGACATTTTTCTCAAGAGCCTTCCGCACGATGCGCTCCAGCTCAGCGGGCGTTGCTGCATCAAATCGCACCGGCCACTCCGGCACGGTGTGAATCAGGGAGTCGAAGAAGGCAGCGGTAGTTTGTCCCCGGAACGGTAAAACACCCGTCGCCATCTCGTACAGGACAACTCCGAAGGAAAAAATATCCGTGCGGGAATCGAGAGGCTTACCCAGGGCTTGCTCCGGCGACATGTAATGGAGCGTTCCCAGAACGTGTCCGCGACGTTGCGCTTCTTCCGGCGATCGGGTGATCCCGTCAAAGGTATTGCCGCTGACGCTGGCCTCGTCGCCAACGGCGAGTTTCGCCAGGCCGAAATCGAGAATCTTGGCGTGGCCGCGACCGGTGACAAAAATGTTTGCCGGTTTGATGTCGCGATGGATGATGCCGTGTGTATGGGCAGCGTCGAGGGCATCGGCGATCTCGACAGCAAGATCCAGCAACAGGGGCAAAGGCAGCGGACCCTCGGCGATGCGCTGCCGAATAGTCGTACCATCCAGAAACTCCATGGCGATGAAGCGCTTTCGCTGCGCCTCACCGATTTCATAGATCACACAAATGTTGGGATGGTTCAGGGCGGAAGCCGCCCGCGCTTCCCAGCGAAACCGCTCCAGCACCACGGGATCCTGGGCCACCAATTCCGGCAGGAATTTGAGCGCCACCAGCCGGCGCAATTCGGTGTCTTCGGCCTTGTAGATGACACCCATCCCGCCTCCTCCCAGCTCTTCAATGATGCGGTAATGCGAGATGGTATGGCCGATCATCCGGGGTCTGAATCTTACGTAGAAGAATTAGGGCAAGTCAACGAACCCTGAGGATCGCCAGTTCGCAAAAGTCTTTTCATCACTGAGGACACTGAGGACACTGAAGACACTGAGAAAAGACCTTTGGGGCTGACCTTCATGATCCGGAGGGTGCCCCATTTCTCGCGTTTTTTGCGAGAAGTGGGAGATGCTTTCCTTTAGCGTCCTTTTGGGCTTGGCTTTGGCCTTATAATGGCGGAGTCCGTGTCCGCCGCACTCGGAGGCGACCATGTCGAATCGCATTTCGATTGTACTCTTCTGCTTCCTGCTTCTGCTGGTACCCCAGATCAACGCTAAAAACAAGAAGAAACAATTGCTTGCTGACGACGTATTGCGGGCGCAGAGAGTTCTGGTCGTAGTCCATCCCGACGCCGGCGAGAGCGTGACTCATCCCTGGGCCAATCGCAACGCCATGCAGGAAGTGGAAAGAGCTCTGGAAAAATGGGGGCGATTCAGTCTGGTCACAGACGCGCAAACCGCAGATTTAGTCATTGCGGTTCGCGTGGGGAATAAGAGCGGTCCCGTCATCAGCCATTCGCCGCTGGACACCCGTCCACAGATTTACCAACCCGGCGTCCCCGACGCTCGTGTCGGTCAGCCGCCGCAACAAGGCCGCCCTCCGGACTTGACACAGCCTTTTCCCGGCGATTCGAACAATCGTGGTCCCGAGATTGGCAGTCAGGTGATTTCGTCTGACGATACTTTTGAAGTCTATCGGGGCGGAGGCGAGTATCCGTTGGACGCGCCGCCGGTCTGGCGGTATATCGGCAAGGGCGCACTCAATCCTCCGCAGGTTTCCGCCGTCGAACAATTCCGCAAAGCGATTGAGGAATCTGAAAAGCAGAGCCAGCACAAACCTTAGATTCCAACTGTCGTTGTTCGTTGGCAACGGCGCCAAGCTCCGACGTTTGACACTACGTCGGAAACCAAACAGCCGAAGACGCAACGGCCATGGACCAGCGACTGACCATGAAGATCGCGCTAACCCTGTTTCTCGCCCTCGCGGTGTGGCCAATACTCGGACCGCATGCCCTGGCACAGGAACCTTCCTACGATCAGCCCTGGAGACCGCAGTACCACTTCACGCCGCCCCAGAATTTCATGAACGATGCCAACGGGACCGTCTTCTACAAAGGCGAATATCACCTGTTCTACCAATACAACCCTGAAGGGCAGGTGTGGGGACACATGAGTTGGGGACACGCCGTCAGCACTGACATGGTGCACTGGCAGAATCTTCCGGTTGCGCTGCGCGAGGATCCAGATCACTACATGGTCTATTCGGGAAGCGCAGTGGTTGATTGGGAGAACAGCAGCGGGCTGTGCAAGAATCCCGATCCGCAGGACCACTCTTGCCTGATCGCCATCTATACCGGCGCATACAAGAACCGGCAGAAACAGCATATTGCGTTCAGCAACGACCGCGGACGCACCTGGACGAACTACTCTGGCAATCCTGTCGCCGACCTGGATGCTTCCGACTTCCGCGATCCGAATGTCTTCTGGTACGCACCGCAACATAAGTGGGTGATGGCGGCCGTGCTGGCTGACGAAAGAACTGTGGTGATCCTGGATTCTCCCGATCTCAAACATTGGACCAAGCGCTCAACCTTTGGCCCCGCCGCGGATACTACCGGACAATGGGAGTGTCCCGACCTGTTCGAACTTCCCGTTGAAGGTAGCGGAGAAAATAAGTGGGTGCTGATCATCAATCGCAATCCGGGAGCGCCAGCGGGAGGAACGGGTGTCCGCTACATGATTGGCAAATTCGATGGCGCGACCTTCACCAGCGAAGTTCCCGACACTCCGGCGCTCTGGGCCGACTGGGGCAAGGATTTCTACGCCACCAACACGTGGAAAGACGTGCCGTCGAGCGATGGAGGGCATCTCTGGATTGGCTGGTTCAGCAACTGGCAGTATGCGAACACCGAACCGACTGTGCTGTGGCGGGGTGCTCAATCTGTTCCCCGCACATTGATGCTGCGTCGATACCCGGACGGGCTCCGGCTGGTACAGAGGCCGGTTCGCGAACTGGAAACGTTGCGCCGGGAAAAATTCCGCATCGCGAATGCCAGCGTCGCCGAGGCTAATGCGAAAATCCGCGAGAGCGGAATCAGAGGTGAAGTCTACGAGTTCGAAGCCGATCTGCAGCCGGGACAAGCCGGGGACATCGGCTTTCGCGTACGGAAAAATAAGGACGCCGAGACACTGATCGGTTTCGACCTCGAACACAGCGAAGCCTACGTGGATCGAACCCGCTCCGGAGAAGTCTCGTTCAGTAAAGATTTTCCCGGACGTCACTCCGCCACGATCGAGAAGGGCGGCGACATCAAAGTGCACGTATTCGTCGACCGCTCCAGCGTTGAAGTGTTTGTAAACGACGGCGAGCGGGTTTTGTCAGAACGCATCTACCCCCCGCCTGGCAGTGATGGGTTCGAGCTTTATTCGAACGGAACGGGAATGAAAGTAAATTCCCTCACGATCTGGGACTTGAATTCCATATGGAAGTAGCAGTTTATTCCTGATGCGGAGTTTGTTCGTGCGTGGAACTTTGTTCCGCCACAGATTGACGCAGATGCTTCACTAGCGCGTCCCGGTTGTGTGTTGAAAATCTCGCCGCATTTTTAGATTCTCTCGTTATAAAGGCGTGGAAGCGTAATCTCTGTGCCGAGAACACGCGTCCAATTCCTTATACGGATTCAGCCAAAAGCGGTCAAGGATTTACGAAACTTTACAGTAGTTGACCGAGTTTTTACCTGTTGGCCGGACCGCACAGTGTTGAATATATTTATGTTTCCCGTATTTCGTCGGAAAATCCGGACATGAAGGTGAATATTGAACCGTCGTGGTATGTCCGGGCCTGCTCGTATCTCCAGACATTCATCGTCCCTGCTCAACTGGTGGCACTTCTGTTGTTGGCTGCTACCTGCTCTCCGGCACAGGATGCCACTCCGGTTGCAACCCTTTCGATTACCGGAATCGTGAAGTCGGGGAACACTCCGATTCCAGGAGCCACGGTAACGGCGGTCAATTCCTCTACTCAGGAAAAGACACAGACTTCCAGTGACATAAATGGCGCGTACTCCCTGCAAGTGACTGTCCCTGGGAAGTATCAACTGCGGGTTGACATGCCTGCGTTCACATCCCTTACAAAAGACAATCGATCTCACCGCCGCTGGTTCTCACGCCGACCTGGAATTAACGCTGCTCTCGCGGACTCAACAAGCTGCCCACACACAGGCAGCACCGCCAACTGCCCGGGCCGGCGCCGGCCGCGGATTTCAAAGCATGTCCGTGATGCAGGGACTGGCCGCAGCGGAATCCGGTAATGGCGGCGGGGCGGACCAGATCGTGCCCTCGGGGATGCCGGTGCCGGGAATCGCTCCCGACATCGCCACCGAATCGGTTTCAGTCTCCGGAAATAGCTCTGGCGTAGGCATGTTCGGGATGAACACTGACGAACTTGACCAGAGGATGCGCGAAGGACGGGAACAAGCCGGTGGCTTTGGCGGACCTGGCGGAGGAGGGCCCGGCGGAGGCGGCCCTGGCGGTGGCCTTCCCGGAGGAGGATTTGGAGGCTTCGGCGGAGGCGGAGGGCGGGGTGGTCCCATGATGCTGGGTGGCGGCCGCGGCCGTTTTGATATCAATCGTCCTCATGGCTCGGTCTATTACTCGGTCGCGGACTCGGCTTTGGATGCTTCTCCTTATGCCCTTACCGACAGTCCGACCAAAAAAGCGAGTTACATGCGGCAGCGTTTCGGAGTTTCACTGGGCGGCCCGCTGAATATCCCGGGAATCTACAAGGGAGGCAGCAAGACATTCTTCTTTGCGAATTACAACGGATCGCGCGGCAATTCCCCCTTTGACGCTTTCTCTTTCGTGCCAACAGGAGCCGAGCGCGGCGGCGATTTTTCCGCCGTGCCGGGAGTTCAGCTGATCAATCCGAACAACGGGCAACCTGTTCCGGGCAATATTTTGCAGAATGCCGGGCTGACGATCGATCCGGCCTCGCAGGGGTTGTTGCAATACATTCCGCTGCCCAATATTACGAACGCCACTCCGGACCAGCCGAATTTTCATTTTGTGACATCGACGCTCAATGACAGCGACGATTTGAACATCCGTTTAAACCACGCCTTGGGCAGCACCACCTCGAGCCGCGGGCAACGCGGCCAGCGCGGACCCCGCAACAGCCTGAATTTCGGCTTTCATTACCACTCGGCCAGCGCGAACCTGACCAATCCTTTTCCGAGTGTCGGAGGCAACACTCATACCCGCAGTTTTGATGTCCCCATCGGGTACGTGCGCACCTTTGGCAAAGTCATTAACAACGCGCGGCTCGACTTCAATCGCTCGCGCATCAGCACGCAAAATCTATACGCCTTCAATCAGGACATCACCGGGAACCTTGGGATCACGGGCGTTTCCACTAATCCCTTTGACTGGGGGCTGCCCAATCTTTCTTTCACGCACTTCGGGAGCTTGAGCGACAACAATCCGCAACTGTTGCGCAATCAGACCTGGACCTTTACCGACAATCTGATCTACCGCCACGGAAAGCACACCTGGCGCTGGGGCGGCGACTTCCGACGGATTCTGCTCAACACTCAGACCGACAGCAACGCCCGCGGCACTTTCACCTTCACCGGCTTGAACAGCGGTTACGATTTCTCCGACTTCCTGCTGGGACTGCCGCAGCTCACTTCGGTACAGTTCGGTAACAATGACTACCATTTTCGCGGCAATTCATGGGACCTGTTTGTGCAGGATGAGTGGCACCTGCGCGGCAATCTGACATTGAATTTGGGCGTGCGCTACGAATACCTATCGCCGTTTTCCGAAGAAGACAATCGCATCGTGAACCTGGATTTGCCCGCGGCCTTCACTGCGCCGCCGGTACCGGTCGAAGTGGGAGAGACCGGACCGTACAACGGCAGCTTTCCCGTGACGCTGGTGCGTCCGGATCGAAATAATTTCGCACCCCGGCTGGGTCTGGCCTGGAAGCCGCTGCACAACACGGTGGTCCGGGCCGGATACGGCATCAACTACAACACCAGCGCGTATCAGAGCATCGTGCAGAACATGGCGTTCCAGCCTCCGTTCTCGACCACGGCGACGAACACGCAATCCGCGACCACTCATCTCACGCTTCAGGATGGATTTCCAGCAGTGCCGCCCGGATCCATCACTAATAATTTTGGCGTTGATCCCAATTACCGCCTGGGCTATGTGCAGATATGGAATCTCGATATTCAGCAGCAGATTCGTCCCACACTGATCATGAATCTTGATTACACTGGGACCAAGGGCACGCGTCTCGACATTCTGGAAGCGCCAAACCGCACCGCGACGGGTGTTCTCTTCCCCGGCGTGCAGCCATTTTATTGGGAAAACTCAGTCGGGGATTCGAATGCGAACGCGCTGTCGGTGCGCGTCCGGAAACGCCTGCAGGCCGGCATCTCGATCGGCGGGCGCTACACTTTTTCGAAATCGATGGATAACGCTTCCACGATTGGAAACGGTGAGCCCCTGGTGGCGCAAGGCTCCGGACGCACTTCTATTTCTGGTACAACGAACGTTGCTCAAGACGCTTTCGATCTGTCGGCCGAACGTGGCTTGTCCAGCTTCGATCAGCGTCATAATTTCACTGCCGATTATTTGTGGGAACTTCCCTTCGGCCATCAACGGCGGTGGTTGAGCGGGCCCTCACCGCTCCGGGCCATTTTTGGCGACTGGAACTGGAGCGGCGACTGGACCTTTGCATCAGGATTGCCCTTCACGCCCCGTATTCTGGGCAGCGTGCTCGACGTAAACCGTGGCACCAACGGCACAGTGAGAGCCGATGTGTCGCCCGGACAATCTTTCACAGTGGCAAATCCGTCAATCGCGGAATGGTTTAATACGGCCGCATTCGTGGAGCCGTCGGGTGTGTTCGGCGACGCGCGCCGCAATAGCATCGAAGGGCCGGGCAGCCGGCTTTTCGATATGTCGTTCACCAAGGTTATTCCTCTAAGTGAGACACGATCCCTTGAGTTCCGGGCGCAGCTCTCGAATGTCTTCAACACTCCGCAATACTCGGGAATTGACACCGTCGTGAACTCACCCACATATGGTCGAGTGATTTCCGTGAGCGCGATGCGGACCATGCTGCTGACCGCGAGGTTCAGATTCTGATGCCCGTCATGAAAGGTCGCGAGAAAGGTCGCGAGAAAGGTCACGAGAAAGATCGCCAGTCCGGTCACGAGCAACGACACATGGGGATCGCAAACGTGTGTCGCCCTCTTCTTTCGTCTGTGCTTGTCATAGTAATGCTGTGCACTGGGGTCATTTCTCAGGACTCGTCTGAGTACACGTTCAAAACCAGGACCGAACTGGTGCTGGTGAACGTGACCGTGCGCGACAAAAGCGGCAATCCTGTACGCGATCTCAAGCGCGAGGACTTCACGATCCTCGAAGACAACAAATCGCAACCGGTAGTCTCCTTCGATCTCGAAAACACTGATGATGTGCTCTCGACCGCTGCCACCGAAGCGGCGCTGCTTGGTCCTGCTCAAACGCAGAAGGTCGGCGCAGCGCCGTCGCTTGAAACCCGGCCCTTGAAAAACCGCCGGCTGGTTATCCTGTTTTTCGATCTCAGTTCCATGGAACCGGATGAGATCGACCAGGCAACCACCGCGGCTCAGAACTATGTCGACAAACAGATGGTGCCTGCGGACCTGGTGTCTGTGGTCTCTCTGGGCAGCACGCTCAGCGTGAATCAGGATTTCACTTCTGACCACGCGTTATTGAAGAAGGCCCTGCAATCTTTCAACATGGGCGCTGGCAATGGCTTTCAAGAAGGCAGCACGGGAACGACAGAAGGCACGGCCGAGACCGGCGGATCATTCACCGTTGACGACACCGAATACAACATCTTCAATACTGACCGGCGGCTCCAGGCTCTGCGCTCCATCGCGGACAAGCTGGCCCCGATCGACGAGAAAAAATCGCTGATCTATTTCTCCAGCGGCATGGACCGCACCGGAGTTGAGAACCAATCCCAACTGCGTTCCGCGACCAACGCGGCAGTGCGCGCCAACATGGCGATTTACACCATGGACATTCGCGGCCTGCAGGCAATCGTAGCCGGCGGCGAAGCGCAGAATGCCAGTATGCGCGGAACTTCTCCGTACTCCGGAAAGTCGATGTCAAGCGCTTTCGATTCCAACGCCACCACCCAGGAGACCCTGGTCACGCTGGCCGGAGA
The DNA here is from genome assembly GCA_963795245.1 of Terriglobia bacterium. Lineage (GTDB taxonomy): Bacteria > Acidobacteriota > Terriglobia > Terriglobales > Acidobacteriaceae > JAIQFF01. Next base: position 2,426,357 of record CAWCHA010000005.1, read on the forward strand.
CACCGGTGGACGCGCCTTCCTCGACTCCAACGATTTTGGCAAGGTCTTCACCGGAGTACAGCAGGACACTTCTCTCTATTATCTGCTGGGATATCACAGCACGAATGCGGCGCGCGACGGACGTTTCCGGCGCATTACCGTGCGGGTCAACCGTCCTGGCGTCAAAATCGATTTCCGGCGCGGCTACTATGCTCCCGCCGACTTCCAGCATTCCACTCGCGACGATCGCGAGCGCCAACTGGACGAAGAACTGGCCTCAGATCTTTCCACGACAGATCTGCCCGTGTATCTGTCGGCTGCCTACTTTCGCCTGGCGGAGCGCAAATTTTATGTGCCGGTGTCGGTTGTCGTGCCCGGCTCCCAGATTCCTTTTACGCGCAACAACGATCAGGATCGCGCGACTCTCGACATTCTGGGCATTGTGACCGATCCGGACAAACGGCCCGTCGGTCAAATACGCGACACGGTGAAGCTGGCGCTGAACGCGTCCCAGCTTGTACAGCGCAAGAACGTGCAATACAACAGCGGCTTTGTCCTGCCGCCCGGCACCTATCATCTCAAGATCGTAGTCCGCGAGAACCAGACCGGAAGGCTGGGTTCATTTGAAACCGATCTCACTGTTCCGGACCTGAAGTCCGCGCCGGTGAAGATGAGTTCGATCGTGCTGGCGAACCAACTGGAGAGTGCTCCCAAGCGCAAGACAGACAACCCGCTGGTACGAGATGGCTCCGAGGTGATCCCCAGCGTCACTCACGTCTTCTCCGCCGGACAGCACCTGTATTTTTATTACGAAGTGTACGACCCGGCTGCAGCGGTAACCAACACGGGGACGTCGTCGAACAACCGAAGCAACTCGGCGATTCGGCTGTTGACCAACGTCGCTTTCTTTCGCGGAAACACCAAAGCCTATGAAACTCCTCTGGTCGAGAGCCAGCAGTTGAACGCGCCCGACCGCAAAGCCGCAGTTTTCCAGCTCGATGTACCCCTCACCCAGCTAAAACCGGGTTTCTATACCTGCCAGGTCAATGTCATTGACGACGCAGCAGGGCAATTCCGGTTTCCGCGATTGGCGTTGTTAGTTCGGCAATAGAAGTTCGTCCTTGGCCTTTGGTCGTCGACCGTTAAACTCCGCAGCCGTGGGCATTTGCCAACGACCAAGGGCCAAGGAGCAACGACGGTTCTTGACCTTCCTGCTATAATTGCCATCGAGTTGCAATAAGGACTTCCCATGCCTCTTCCCGAAACCGAGATCCCGGGACGATTACAGGCCGAACTGATGTCGCGCGGGCTGCGCATGACCCGTCAACGCCGCACGATTCTGAGTGTGGTGGAGACCGCCAAGCAGCACCTTGATGCCAGTCAGTTGCTGCGCCGGGCGCGGAGGATTGATCCCCAGATTGATCGGGTCACGGTCTATCGCACGCTTGGACTCTTGAAACGCCACGGATTGATTGACGAGCTCGACCTCATGCATATGCAGGGCGAGAAGCACTTCTACGAGCGGCGTCCGCAGCGGGACCATATCCACATGGCTTGTTTGCGCTGCGGCAAGATTACGGAATTTGAAAGCGATCTCTTTGATCGTTTGAAGGGGCAGATTCAGCGAGACTGCCGTTTCCACATTGTCGTCACCCGCCTCGAAGTCGGCGGCTACTGCGCCGGGTGCCGCACCACGGAACAAGCCAAAGCGTAACCTTCCTAAAAATTCAACCCCGTATTTAGTTGCAACATCGGATGCAGTTACGTAGCGCCGGCGTCTCGCCGGCCCAAAAGACGGGCGGGATGCCCGCCAGACAGCCGGATGGACGCCAGCGCTAAACAAACCAAAGCCTCCCAAAACCCGCCTGAAACAGGACCCTTCGAGAAATGTAAAGTCTTGTAAAAGCTGGAGATAAATCGCAACCGGGATATAATTTATTGCGTCAATATGGGAGCAGATTCTGTGCCGTCAGGAGCACAAAATGAAGCACGCTCGAGGGAGCAACTGAGTGAGCATACGCATCGAAGGCCAAAGAGGCGAGCCGGGCGGTAAGCCATCCAGCGGCCGACAAATCGGCAGAATATCTCGCACGCAACTGCTGGGGGGATTGACTTGCGCGGTCATCGCTGCAGTTTCGTCCCTGCTCGGCTGCAGTGCGGGCTCGAAACCCAGCACGGCGCGCGCCTCCACCCAGATCGTGGTGCCCGTGGCGGTTGCCACTGCCGAGCAACGCGACGTTCCGGTGTATCTCAAAGGTCTGGGCAGCGTAACCGCTTCCAACACGGTCAGCGTAAAGAGCCGGGTGGATGGACAGCTGGCGCAGATCAATTTCAAAGAAGGCCAGCACGTCAACCAGGGAGATCTGCTGGCGGTCATCGACCCCCGGCCATTCCAGCTCGCGCTTGAACAGGCGCAGGCAAACCTGTTCCGTGACCAGGCTCAACTCAAGGACGCGCAACGGAACTACGAACGCTTCAAGAGTCTGTTCGACGACTCGGGAGCGATTTCACAACAGCAGGTGGACACGCAAAAGGCCGCCGCAGAACAGTTAGAAGGAGCAGTCCGCGCCGACCAGTCGCAGATCGACAATGCGAAATTGAACGTGGTGTACTCGCACATCACATCGCCCATTAGCGGCCGCATCGGATTGCGGCTGGTGGATGTGGGCAACATGGTGCATGCGGCTGACGCGAATCCTCTGCTGGTGATCACACAGTTGCAACCGATCGCGGTCGTCTTCACGCTGCCGGAAGACAATCTGCTCACCGTGTCCCAGCATATGCGCCAGAGCACTCTTCCGGTCGAAGCCTATAGCCGGGATGACCAGACAAAACTGGCCACCGGCAAGCTGCTCACCATCGACAATCAGATTGATCAGACTACTGGCACTGGACGTCTGAAGGCCATGTTCGACAATCCGGACGACGCGCTCTGGCCCAACCAGTTCGTGAATGTCCGGTTACTGCTGGAAACGCACAAGAACAGCATCGTGGTTCCGTCGGTCGCAGTCCAGACCGGTCCGCAGGGGCGCTATGTATTCACCGTGAAACCCGATAAGACAGTGGCAGTCAGCCCAGTTACGGTCTCTTTCACCCAGAACAACGTAGCTTCAATCAGCAGCGGGGTCGCTCCTGGCGACATGGTTGTGATCGACGGGCAAGACAAGCTACAGGCTGGAAGCAAAGTGGATCCGCATGCGAGTGCGGGAGGAAAGCACGATGGCCAGCCCTCCGCCGCGCAGCCGCCAGATGCATCGTCTTCTGCTACGGGAGCACCATGAACCCGTCGCGGCTTTTTATTCTTCGTCCGGTCGCGACAACCCTGTTGATGGTCGGGCTTCTGCTGGTGGGCGTGGTCGCCTACACCCAGCTTCCGGTTTCCGCGCTTCCCGAAGTTGACTACCCAACCATTCAGGTTGTGACGTTTTATCCCGGAGCTGACCCCGACGTCATGGCTTCGTCGGTGACGGCGCCGCTCGAACGTCAGTTTGGTCAGGTTCCCGGACTGAGCCAGATGACTTCGACCAGCTCACTGGGCAGCTCCATCATTACGCTGCAATTTAATCTCAACGAGAACATTGACGTCGAGGAACAACAGGTTCAGGCCGCGATCAACGCCGCGACCACGTATCTGCCGAAAGATCTGCCCAATCCGCCGATCTACAGCAAGGTGAATCCGGCGGACTCTCCCATCCTGACGCTGGCGCTGACTTCGGACACGTTGCCGCTCTCGAAAGTGGAAGACCTCGCCGACACAGCCCTGGCCCAGAAAATTTCTCAACTTCCTGGCGTCGGACTGGTTTCGATCAGCGGCGGACAGAAGCCGGCGGTGCGCATCCAGGCGAATCCCACGGCATTGGCTTCCTACGGCCTGAGTCTGGAAGACATTCGCACCGCGCTGGCGGCTGCCAACGTCAACCAGGCCAAGGGGACGCTCGACGGCCCGCGCCAGTCGTTCACCATCGGCGCCAACGATCAACTGAATTCCAGCGCGCAATACAACAGCGTCGTGGTCGCGTACAAGAATGGCTCGCCGGTCCGGCTCTCCGATATCGCCACCGCCATCGACAGCGCGGAGAACATAAAACAGGCCGCGTGGATGAATACCACTCCGGCGGTGATCGTAAACATCCAGCGTCAACCGGGCAGCAACATCATCAGCGTTGCGGACCGGGTGAAGCTGCTTTTAAAACAACTGCAATCGTCGCTTCCCGCAGCCGTCAAAGTTCAAGTCCTGACCGATCGCACCGAAACCATTCGGGCGTCGGTGAAAGATGTTCAGTTCGAACTGATGCTCACCATCGGACTCGTGGTGATGGTGATCTTCCTGTTCCTGCGAAATCTCTCGGCAACAGTGATTCCCAGCGTGGCCGTACCGCTCTCACTGGTCGGAACCTTTGGAGTGATGTACCTGCTCGGGTACAGCCTGAACAACCTGACGCTGATGGCACTCACCATCTCCACCGGATTCGTGGTCGATGACGCCATTGTGATGATCGAAAACATTGAGCGCTATCTGGAAGAGGGAGACGCGCCGCTGGACGCGGCATTGAAAGGCGCGGGACAGATTGGCTTCACTATCGTTTCGCTGACGGTTTCACTGATCGCCGTGCTGATTCCTCTACTGTTCATGGGCGACATCGTGGGACGTCTGTTCCGCGAATTCGCCGTGACTCTGGCCGTCACCATCCTGGTTTCGGCTCTGGTTTCACTGACCCTGACGCCGATGATGTGCGCCAAGCTTCTGAAGCGGCATGATCCGAAGCATCGCAGCCGCTTCTACAATTCCACGGAAAATTTCTACAACCGGGTCATCGAGTTCTACGGACGCACCCTGAAGTTTGTTTTGAAGCACCAGACCATCACTTTGCTGGTCACCGCGGGCACCTTGGTTCTGACCCTGTTCTTGTACGTGGTCGTGCCCAAAGGCTTTTTCCCGGTGCAGGATACAGGCGTAATTCTTGGTATCTCGGAAGGTCCGCAGAACACCTCCTTCAACGCGCTGGCCGCGAACCAGCAGGCTCTGGCTCGGGTCATTCTGAAAGATTCGGAAGTGGAAAGCCTTTCCTCCTTCATCGGAATCGATGGCACCAATTCGACGCCGAATAGCGGACGCATTCAGATCAACCTCAAGTCGCGCGACCAGCGCAAGTCCACGGCCACCGAGATTATCCGCAGGCTGCAGCCGGAGCTGGCCAAAGTAAACGGCATCACGTTGTATATGCAGCCGGTGCAGGATTTGACCGTCGAAGACCGCGTCAGCCGGACCCAGTATCAATACTCGATGGAAGATGCCGATGCGCAGGAACTTTCGGTCTGGGCGCCCAGACTGGTGGACGAACTACGGAAACTGCCTTCCATGCGGGATGTGGCCACCGATCAGCAGAATGGCGGCCTCAAAGCTGAGCTGGTCATCGATCGCGATACCGCGTCGCGTCTGGGTATTCTGCCGCAGGCCATCGACGATACTCTTTACGACGCTTTCGGACAGCGCCAGGTTTCCACCATATTTACTCAGCTGAACCAGTACCATGTCGTGCTCGAAGTAGATCCGCAGTTCGCGCAGAATCCGGACTCACTCAAGAATATCTACGTGCACTCCGGCAACGGCAGCCAGGTTCCGCTCGCGTCCTTCAGCCACTTCCAGACTTCGAATACCGCACTGGCGGTGAATCATCAAGGGCAATTCCCGGTCGTCACCCTGTCATTCAACCTTGCGCCCGGAGTCTCACTTGGAGAGGCGACCGAGGCGATCCGAAAAGCCGAACAGGATATTCATCTTCCGCCCAGCATTCAAACCAGCTTTCAGGGCACGGCAGCCGCATTTCAGAATTCACTCTCTTCCGAGCCTTACTTGATCCTGGCTGCCATTGTCACGGTGTACATTGTGCTGGGCGTGCTTTACGAGAGCTACATCCATCCCCTTACGATTCTTTCTACCCTGCCTTCGGCAGGAGTCGGCGCCATTCTTGCTCTGCTTCTAACCAAGAACGATCTGGGCGTGGTGGCGTTGATCGGCATCATTCTTCTGATCGGCATCGTGAAGAAGAACGCCATCATGATGATCGACTTCGCTCTCGAAGCCGAGCGCGAAGAGCACAAACCTCCGGAGGAAGCGATCTTTCAGGCGTGCCTGCTGCGCTTTCGCCCCATCATGATGACGACCATGGCGGCGCTGCTCGGCGGACTGCCGCTCGCGCTCGGTAGCGGCACGGGATCGGAACTGCGGCATCCGCTGGGCATCACGATCGTGGGCGGACTGCTGGTCAGCCAGTTGCTTACGCTCTACACCACGCCGGTTGTTTATCTCTGGTTTGATCGCCTGGCGCAGCGCTTTTCGCATTTGAACATCGGCAACCCGATCGAGGAACCGAGTGGGGCCTCGGCGGACTAGTTGTCTTTGGATTAACGCATGAATGTTTCAGCGCCATTTATTAAACGTCCCATTGGCACTTCGCTGCTGGCTGCGGCTTTGCTGATGGCGGGCGCCCTGGCCTTCAACTACCTGCCGGTCGCGCCCCTTCCGCAGGTGGAATTTCCAGTCATCTCAGTCGGTGCTGGACTACCGGGCGCGAGTCCGGAGACCATGGCTTCGGCGGTTGCAACTCCGCTGGAGCGGCAATTCGGCCGCATTGCCGGCATCAATCAGATGACTTCGACCAGCCAGCTCGGTTCGACCGGCATCACCCTGCAGTTCGATCTCAGTCGCAATATCGATGCCGCCGCGCGCGATGTGCAAGCTGCTATTAACGCCGCCCGCAGCCAACTCCCCGCTAACTTGCCGGGCAATCCCACTTACCGGAAAGTAAATCCGGCGGACGCGCCCATTCTGATTCTGGCTCTGACGTCCGACATCATCACCTTGCCGCGCATGTACGACGCCGCCGATTCGATCTTGTCGCAGAAGCTGGCACAGATTGATGGAGTCGGCCAGGTGTTCGCCGGGGGCGGCGCCAAGCCCGCCGTCCGCGCCGAGTTGAATCCCACATTGCTGAATAAGCTGGGTGTGGGGCTGGACACAGTACGCACTGCCCTGGGCAATGCCAACGCGAACCGGCCGAAAGGTGTGATTGACGGTCCAATCAACGCCTGGACCCTCGATGCCAACGATCAGATCTTCACGGCTGACCAATATCGCCGCCTGATCGTTTCCTACAGCAACGGTGCGCCAGTGCGATTGGGCGATGTGGGCAGCGTGCAGGATTCGGTGGAAGACATTCGCACGATGGGGCTTTCCAGCGGGAAGCCGGCGGTCCTGATCATTGTCTTTCGCCAGCCCGGTGCAAACATTATCGCCACCGTGGACCGCGTGCGGGCTGCGTTACCAACGCTGAAATCTTCCATCTCTCCGGCGATTGATGTGAGTGTCGTGATGGACCGCACCACCACGGTGCGCGCCTCGGTGCATGACATTGAGGTCACGCTGCTGATTTCGGTCATTCTGGTCATTTTGGTTGTGTTCGCTTTTCTGCGGACGTTCCGCGCGACGATTATTCCCAGCATTGCCGTGCCCCTGTCGCTGATCGGGACCTTCGGCGTGATGTATCTGATGGGTTACAGTCTGGATAATCTGTCCCTGATGGCGCTCGCCATTTCAACCGGATTTGTCGTGGATGACGCCATTGTGGTTCTGGAAAATATCACCCGCCACATCGAGGATGGCATACCTCCTGTACCGGCCGCCTTTCGTGGCGCAAAGGAAATCGGTTTTACCGTGCTCTCGATGAGCACATCCCTGATAGCCGTTTTCATTCCCATTCTGATGATGGGAGGCATTGTTGGCCGGCTGTTTCGTGAGTTTGCCGTCACGTTAAGCGTGGCCATCGCGGTTTCGCTCGTGCTCTCTCTGACGTTGACGCCGATGATGTGCGCGAAATTTCTGCGCTCGGCGGAAAAAGAGAAGCATGGCCGCATTTACCGTTTCAGCGAAACAATATTCGATACGACTCTGAAACTGTACAGTCGCGCGCTCATGATGGTTCTCCGGTATCAACCTCTGACTCTGATCATCACCATCGCCACCGCGGCACTTAGCGTTTATCTCTATATCGTCGTTCCCAAGGGATTCTTTCCCCAGCAGGATACTGGACGCGTAATGGGCTCGGTGCAGGCCGCGCAGGACATTTCGTTCGCGGCGATGCAACAGAAGATGAGGCAGTTTGTGAACATCGTGATAAAAGATCCCGCGGTTCAGACGATTGTGGGCTTCGCCGGCGGCAATACTTCGGCGAACCAGGGCCGCATGTTCATCACGCTGAAGCCGCTAGAAGAACGCAAGCTCAGCGCCGACCAGGTGATTGGCCGCTTGCGCCGCAAACTGGCGGTGGTCCCGGGCGCGACCCTCTTCATGCAGTCAGCGCAGGACCTTACCATCGGCGGCCGCCAGAGCCAGGCGCAATTTCAGTACACTCTTCAGGCTGAAAATCTGAACGACCTGAACTACTGGGCCCCTCTTCTCCTCCAAAAACTGCGCGCCCTGCCTGAGTTGCGCGACATAAATACCGACCAGCAGGACAAGGGTTTGGAAGCCACGGTCATCATCGATCGGGATACGGCTTCGCGCCTCGGAGTGGCGGCAGCCAACATTGACAACGCTCTGTACGATGCCTTCGGCCAGCGCCAGGTCTCGATCATGTACAAGCAACTGAACCAGTATCACGTGGTGATGGAAGTGGCTCCGGAGTTTTCCGACAGCACGGATGCGCTACAGAATATTTATGTTCGCGCCGCCAACGGCACCCCGGTTCCGCTCGCGGCTTTTGCCCACTTCGGCCCGTCTAACACCCCACTGGCGGTAAGCCATCAGGGTCAATATCCCTCCGTCACTTTGTCGTTCAACCTGGCACCCAATATATCTTTGGGCCAGGCCACTGAGGCGATTAACAACGCGCAGCGTGCCATCAATTTTCCTCCCACCATTGATGCGAGCTTTCAGGGCACGGCGGCAGCCTTCCAATCTTCCCTGGCCAGTGAGCCGTGGCTGATTCTGGCTGCGCTGGTCACGGTGTACCTGGTTTTGGGCATGCTCTACGAAAGTTACATTCATCCCATCACTATTCTTTCTACCCTGCCGTCGGCCGGAGTGGGCGCTATCCTCGCACTGTTGCTCACTCATAGCGAGCTTAACGTGATGGGGTTGATCGGCATCATCCTCCTGATCGGTATCGTGAAAAAGAACGCGATCATGATGATCGATTTCGCGCTGGAGACGGAACGCACCGGCAAGAGCCCGGCAGAATCGATCTACGAAGCCTGCGTGCGCCGCTTCCGTCCCATCATGATGACCACCATGGCGGCGCTGCTGGGCGGATTGCCGCTGGCGCTGGGCGCAGGCACGGGGTCCGAGCTTAGACGTCCGCTGGGCATTACGATTGTCGGCGGCCTGATCATGAGCCAGGCGCTTACCCTGTTTACCACGCCGGTTGTGTATCTCTATTTAGACCGCTTCCGGCTGCTGGTGGCCCGCAAGAGACAAGTGGAGCCCAAACAGATTGCGCCGCTAGCCCCTCGGCCCAGCGGCGCCGACTAACGTTTTGGTCCAACAAATAATGTTAGTGGCGGTGGCCGTGACGGTGAGGATGGGAGTGCGCTTCACCAGAATCATGGGCGTGACGATGAGCGTGAATCAGATTCGTGCTCAACAGCAGCGGCTGGTCATTCAAAATCTCCGATGGCGTACCGGCAGCAACGATTTGTCCGCGTTGGAACACATGGCAGTAATCCGCGATGTCTTCGATCAGGTCGAGGTCATGAGTCGCAGTGACCACTGTCTTGCGGCCTCCACTGCAGCCCACCAGAAAATCGATCATCTGGCTCTCGCTTCTCGGGTCGAGCGCCGCAGTCGGTTCGTCCAGCAGCAGAACTTCAGGATCGAGAATCAGTACTGACGCCAGAGCGACGCGTTTCTTCTCTCCGGTGGAGAGCTGATGAGGCGATCGATCCTTTAGATGGACGATCTCCATCTGCTCCAGCATTTCCGTCACGCGGAGGCGGATTTGTTCTTTCGGCCATTGCAGCTGCAACGGTCCAAAAGCAACTTCGTCGAACACCGTGGGATTGAACAACTGAACATCCGGGTTTTGAAATACCAGCGCCACCCGGCGGCGGAAAGCGTATTCCACTTCTCCGGAGAGTCTGCTCTCATTCAAGGGCTCGCCCTGGAAAGCCACGCTTCCCTCCTCCGGAAAGCAAAGGCCGTCGAGCATGCTGAGCAAGGTGGATTTGCCGGAACCGTTCGCTCCCAAAAGCGCGATTCTCTGGCCGGGCATCACGGTCAGATTCAGCCCGTGGAGCGCCGTCACTTCGTGATAGCGGTAGGTCACATCGCGCACCTCAAAGACGGGGACGGTCAAGAATTCTCCTCGCCGTAGTTTTTCATCGTCCCCACCAGAAAGCTGCGGTCGCAATTGTGTTGAACATAGCCAGCACCAGCCAGTCGAATCCAGTGGTCCGGAATTCGTCGAGCGCGTACACTTCGCCCTGAAAGCCCCGCGACCGCATCGCCAGATAGACATCGCCGCTGAGTTGCATCGTTTTCGACATCAGTACGCCGACGCTGGCTGTAGCCGCATGACGCTGCTGCCGGCCATCGAGACGGCCTACCATCCTGCTTCGCCGCGAGGTGAACATATCGTGCGCAGCTCGCAGCAGCAAAAAGATATAGCGATACGTCATGCCCAGGATCACTACCAGCACCACCGGCACTCGCAGCACGCGCAACGCTTTCAGCACTTTGCTCCAGGGAGTACACAAAACGAAAAGAACGGAAAGTGTCGCAGCGGTCTCCGCGCGCATGATCAGGTATGCGGCAGCGCGCAATCCCTGTTCGGTCACAGTCCAGCCGGTAAGGGGCAGCCTATAGACTGCCCGGCCCGGAGTCAGGAACAGTGCCGGAAGCGAGATCAATCCCGTGAATGTGAGCACGCTCAACCACACTCGTTTTGCCAGAGTGCTCAGAGGGATTTTCGACAGCAGTGCGATAGCCAGCGCGAAAACGAACAGGCCAGCGACCACCGACAAGCGCCGCGCCAGGGCAGCAACGACGATCAGGGGCAAGATTGCCAGAATTTTTATTCGGGGGTCGAGCTGTTGCAGCAGGCCGTTTTCTTTGGCCAGTTGCTCGGCATAGAAAGCATGCTCCATGGCAGCAATGAAAGATGCCAGAGTGCGCTCCACGGCTCCACGCGATTTTCTTCCTCTGCTGCTCACGGCGAGGCCCGGGACGCATCCGAAGCGCGTCCGGCGGCAAGCCATCCCAGGAACAGAAATGTACCAAGGATGACGCCGCTTCCGAACATGGCTGACATTACGTATCCAAATGCGGGATGGCGCACGAACCGAGGCGCGTACTGGGGAAAAGGCGCGACCCAGAGAGAAGACAGGCGGGCCAGACCCTCCGGCTGCTGGGAAGGAGGAGCGACGTCGCCTGAGGCGGAGGCGATTTGCTGTCGCATTTGCGGATCGGAAAAATCTCTCGCTCCCCATTCCCCCCAGGCCGTGCCCGCCGCAAGAATTCCAATGGGCGTCAGAAGCATGAGCAAGGCCACGCGAATCCAGAGCGGGCGAGTGGTCTTCCAGCCTGTTGCCGCAGTTCCCTGTACGCCTTGATTCGTTCCGCTGGAAGGTATTTGGCCCAGCAAAGCAGGATTTGTCTTCTGTAGATATGCCACCACTCCGCCGGAGACAATCAGCTCTGCCAATCCTGCGAACGTCAGATGCCCCAGCATCATCGCCGGGATCGCGATGTGAAGGGCATAGGGAGCATAAAGAGGAGCGCCGCTCGCGTCCTTGAAGAACAGCGGCTGAATTCCCAACTCGCACGCGGTCAGAAATGCTGAAACATTGATAGCTGCGTAGCCCGCCAAAGCAGCCGCTGCAGCCCGTCGCGTCGACGGAATTGCCGACCTTCCCGCGATGGCGCGGTACGCAAAATGCGCCACCAGCGAACCGACAATCGCCATGTTGAAGCAGTTCGCGCCGAAAGTTGTGATTCCGCCGTCCCCAAAAAAGATCGCCTGTATCAAAAGCGCGATCGACACCGCCAACATGGAAGCCCACGGCCCCAACACCACGGCTGCCGCACCGACTCCTACGGCGTGCCCGGTTGTGCCTCCGGGGAGGGGGACATTGAACATCATGATTACAAAGCAGAATGCGCTGGTCACGGCCAGCAGCGGCACCAGACGCGTATGGAGCACCCGTTTGACTCGCGCGAAGGCCGTATACCAGAACGGTATGGCGACGCCATAGAGTACGGCGCAGGTCGAAGGGCTTAGATAGCCGTCAGGAATGTGCATGCGTCCGGCACTCTGCGATTCACGAGTTACGCCTGCTCAAGTGTAACCTCGTGTTACTTGCCGGACAAATGCACGACGGCAACTGCGATTTATCGGAATAAACCACTTGCGATAAAGGGAGAAGTAGCAGGAGACGATGGCAAAACTGATCGAATGTAGGCGGCGGCTCGCCGGGTTAGGCTCCGGCTTAGGCACCGGCGCCGTTTTTAAGATCCGCTTTCCAGCCCTGCGCGACAAGCCGCTGACTCACATAGCGCTTTCCTTCACTTACCGTACGGATGGCTTTCAGCAATTCCGCTCCAGCATCGATCTTGGTGACATATCCATGGCCACCCACGCGCAAGGCATCTCCCACCATTTGCAGGGAATCATGCTGGCTTAGAAAGATGATGTACGAATCGGGAGAAACCTTGCGTATTCTCCGTCCCGCCTCAATGCCACTAATGCCAGGCAGACTGATATCGAGTAGTACCAGATCGGGCTGTAATTCCTCCGCTTTTTCGACAGCCCCTTCGCCATCAGCGCTTTGGCATACCACGTCAAGGCCCGCATCGCTCGAAAGAAGCGAACAAATAACCTTCCGGACAACCTCGTGATCGTCCACAACCAGAATACGAATAAGAGGCATTTTAGTTTAAAGACGATAAGAACTCGCCCGCCGTCGTTGATTGTAACGAACTGTCACTGCGGTTTCGATACCCTACAGACTGTATGCCCCCCTACGGCACCTATCATAAGTAATACGGCCGGAAGACGAAGTTTCGACTGGGCTTAGAGCCATCACCAGTTCGCAGCCGCCTGTGAGCGGGCTAGTGTCTGATTACCATCGCGCTCTTTAACCATGAGCTCTCCCATGAGTTCAGAGAACTGTTCCCGGGTCAGACCTGGTGATGCTGAAAAAAACTTGCCACCTAACTCAGGGCCGCCGCGGGATTGACGATTAGCGGAGGGGGCGGTGGCGCCGGTGAGACACGCTGCGGTGCTTTGTCGAGTGGCCCAGTATTTCCCTCCGGCGCGCAGGTGCTCAGCCCGGCTTTGAGGGCGAAGTGTAGGCGTCAAAATCTGAAGTTCTGTCGGTCGATTCATGTCTTGCCTCTTCGTCGTCTTGCCTCTTCATCTTGCCGCTTCGGCGGACTTTTAATAGGCCTCGCCACAGCTCTCCACCTTGAATCGTATCCAAGGCGCGTATGCCGCGGGAAATTACGAGTTCAGTCCTGCAGGATCAGCGGGTTCCCGCTTCCCGAATTGGTCTCGGTTCACAAATAGACGATGGAGCCGTTCCGGACAGACTGTGATTTCATCGCGGCGCGCACTTCCCCTCGGTTCAGGTTTGGAACGCGTCCTCGCGTGCAGCCTGGGTTGCCTTTCTGAGGAGTTAATAATCCGCGAGGTCGGGTCCCAAAGAGATACTGAAGTCACCACCAAGGCAATTTCGACATGGGCTCGATCCGAAATACAGCCGCGTCTTTGCTATGCAGATTCTGAAATGCAAATTCGAGAGGCAACCACCAGCAGTGTGAAATGAAAACTTCCTCCGGGTCGAATCGCAAGGTGCAACTCGCATTTGGGTCCGCCATTTTTGCTCTGTTGCTGGTGGGCGCGGTTTCGTATCGCGGCATGGCCGTCTCCGATTCCAGCGAACGCTGGGTGCGGCAAAGCCATCAGGTGCTTGAAACCTTGCAAGACCTGCGTTTCGCTATGGAGAGCCTGCAATCAAACTGCCGCGGATTCGAACTGACCGGCAATGAATCCTTCCTGCGAGCTTACCAATTGCGCAGCCTCAGAATTACGCAGGATCAGACCATGCTGCGGACGTTGACTGCGGACAATCCCGAACAGCAGCGGCGACTTTCTATTCTCGACTCTCTCGCCAGGCAGGAGATCGAGCGGACGCAGATAGCCATGGACCGGCGCCGCAGTCAGGGTCTGGAAGCGGCGGCTGAGGCCCTGCGAAGCGTGCCGGGGCAGCCGATCGTGGGCGACTTTCAAACTGTTATCGGCGAGGCGCAAGACGAGGAGACGGGGTTGCTGGCCCTGCGCGACGCCGACGCGCGCCGGCGGGTGAGCCAGACCAAAACGTATCTAACTCTCGGAATCTTTCTGGGCCTGCTGATGGCTGCGGTGGCCTATCTGAGCATGCAACGCAAGAATTCCGCGCGCAGTCTGGCCGAGAAGGCATTCCGGGAAAGCGAAGAAAGATACCGCATGCTGCTCGACGGAGTGCAGGACCATGCGATTTTCATGCTGGATCCGCGCGGGCAGATCATGAGCTGGAACGCCGGGGCCGAACGCGTCCAGGGCTACGCGCCGGAAGAGATTATCGGGCGCAATTTTTCCTGCCTCTTTCCCGCCGAGGACATTCAGCACGGCCGGCCCGAAGCTGTGCTCGCGATCGCCGCCACCAGCGGCCGCTATGAAGAGCAAAGCATGCGGGTACGAAAAAATGGCACCCGCTTTCTAGCCAACGTTACCTTCACCGCGCTGCGCGAACCGGGTGGAAGTTTGCGCGGATTTTCCGAGGTCAGCCGCGACCTGAGCGAGAGCAAGGAGTCAGGCGCAAAATATCGCGGACTTCTCGAGGCAGCCCCCGACGCCATGGTCGTGGTGAACCCCGCGGGAGAAATCGTTCTGCTCAATGTGCAGGCGGAAAAGCAGTTTGGCTACCGCCGCGACGAACTGGTCGGGCAGCAGGTAAAAAACATCATCCCTGAAGGTTTTGCCGAACGGCTCATCGCCGACGGCACCCGATCCGCCGCCGAAGCCCTCGCCCAGCAGATTGGCACCGGCATCGAACTCCTGGGCCGCCGCAGAGACAGCAGCGAATTCCCGATCGAGATCATGCTCAGTCCACTCGAAAGCGCCGAGGGTACGCTGATCACCGCCGCCATCCGGGACATCAGCGTCCGCAAGAGTGCAGATCGTCATCTGGCGCAGATGGAGGGCCGCTATCGCGGATTGCTCGAAGCCGCCCCCGACGCCATGGTTGTGGTCAATCCGGCAGGAGAGATCGTCCTGCTCAACGTGCAGGCGGAAAAGCAGTTTGGCTATCGCCGCGACGAACTGGTCGGTCAACAGGTAAAGAACATCATTCCGGAAGGTTTCGCCGAACGGCTCATCGCCGATGGCACCCGCTCCGCTGCCGAAGCTCCGGCCCAGCAGATCGGCACCGGAATCGAACTAACCGGCCGCCGCAAGGACGGCAGCGAGTTTCCTCTCGAGATCATGCTCAGCCCACTTGAAAGCGCAGAAGGGACGCTGGTCACCGCCGCCATACGCGACATCAGCGTTCGCAAAAGCGCGGAGCGGCATCTGGCGCAGATGGAAGGCCGCTACCGCGGGTTACTGGAGGCTGCCCCCGACGCCACGGTGGTTGTAAATCCCGCGGGAGAAATCGTTCTGCTCAATGTGCAGGCAGAAAAGCAGTTCGGCTACCGCCGCGACGAACTGGTCGGACAACAGGTAAAGAACATCATCCCGGAAGGGTTCGCGGAACGGTTGATCGCCGATGCCCTGCGCTCGGCCGAGGACGCACTGGCCCAGCAGATCGGCACCGGCATCGAACTCTCGGGACGACGCAAGGATGGCAGCGAGTTTCCGATCGAAATCATGCTCAGTCCGCTGGCCAGCGCCGAAGGCACGCTGGTGACCGCCGCGGTTCGGGATATCACAACCCGCAAAAAGGCCGAAGCCAGTCTGCTTCAGAAAGTGGAAGAGCTGAACCGATCGAATGAAGAGCTGGGACAATTTGCTTATATTGCCTCTCACGATTTGCAGGAGCCGCTGCGCATGGTGGCCAGTTATACCCAACTGCTCTCCCGCCGTTACAAGGGCAAGCTGGACTCGGATGCCGACGAGTTCATCGCATTTGCTGTCGACGGGGCCGCCCGCATGCAACGCCTGATCCAGGACCTGCTGGCTTACTCGCGCGTAGGGACAAAAGGAAAAGAGCTGATGGACACCTCTGGGGAAGAAGCATTGCAACATGCGCTGGTCAATCTGCGCGGCGCCATCGAGGACAGCGGAGCCCAGGTGACCCACGACACCCTGCCCGACGTGATGGCGGATGAGACGCAACTGGTCCAGCTTTTTCAAAATCTCGTAGGAAATGCCATCAAGTACCAGCGGTCCGAAGTTCCCCGGGTGCATATCTCCGCCGTGCCGAACGGCGAAAAGGAGTGGATATTCTCGGTGCGGGACAACGGGCTCGGCATCGATTCGCAGTACTTTGAAAAAATCTTTGGGATGTTCCAGCGCCTGCACAAGCGCGAAGAGTTCGCCGGCACAGGCATTGGACTGGCGATCTGCAAGAAGATCGCGGAGCGGCACGGCGGCACCATCACAGTCGAATCAGAAGTCGGGCAAGGTTCAACGTTTCGCTTTGCCCTGGCCGACAGTCAGGATAAATCATGAGCATGCAAGACAGGAAAGACAAACCGATGCAGGTGTTGCTGGTAGAAGACAGTCCCGGGGATGTCAGGCTTACCAGAGAAGCCTTTCATCAGACCAACCCTTCAATCCGTCTGCACATCGCCAGCGACGGCGTGGAGGCGATGGCGTTTCTGCGGCAGGAACACGGCGAAGAGGAAGCACCGCGCCCCGACCTCATTCTGCTTGATCTGAACATGCCGAAAATGGATGGCCGCCAGGTTCTCGCGCACATCAAGGCGGACGAGGATCTCAAAACTATCCCCACCGTAATCCTTACCACGTCGGAGGCTGAATGCGACGTCGCCAGCAGTTACCAGCTTAACGCGAACTGTTACCTCAACAAGCCGGTGCAATTGGACGCCTTCGAGAATCTGGTGAAGAGCATCAACGAATTCTGGCTGACCATGGCCAAACTGCCACAACAACAGAATTGAGGCAATGAGAATCGAGGCCGGTGATCTGGACCGAGCGAACATAAAAGAGCGGGTGTGACGCGGTACATCTGAAGAACCGACAGGAAATCATGAAGTTCAGCGGAGAAACAGTCCATGCCTCTTCAAGTTCTTTTGGTCGAAGACAGTCCCGGAGATTTGCGCCTCACCCACGAGGCCTTCCGGGACGTAAATCCCCTGATCAGGTTGTACACGGTGAACGATGGAGCGGAGGCCATGGCTTTTTTGACGCATGAAGGAGAATACGCGGACGCGCCTCGCCCGGATCTCATCCTGCTCGATCTGAATCTCCCTAAGATGGATGGACGCGAGGTTCTGGCTCACATCAAGGAGCACGCGGACCTGAAAACAATTCCTACCGTAATCCTGACCTCATCCGAGGCGGAAGCCGATGTTATCAAGAGTTATCAACTTCACGCCAACTGCTATCTCAGTAAGCCGATGCATTTCGAGGCCTTCCACGCGCTGGTAAAGAGCATCAACGATTTCTGGCTCACCCGGGTGAAGTTGCCGCCATCGGGCCTCACCGGTGAATCCTGGAACCAGGTTTTGACCGTGAGAAAGTCATGAATTCCGTCGGAGGAAGTGGTATGGCGATACACGTTCTTCTGGTCGAAGACAGCCCCGGGGACGTCCGTTTAACCCAGGAGGCTTTCCGCGACGCCAATCCGTCGATCCATTTGCACGTGGCTGCGGACGGCATTGAGGCCATGGCCTTTCTGCGGCGCGAAGGTGTTCACCGTGATGACCCGCGCCCTGACCTCGTTCTGTTGGACCTCAACCTCCCCAAAATGGATGGCCGCGAAGTCCTGGCCCAGATAAAAGAAGATCCCGGTTTGAAAACTATCCCTACCGTCATCCTGACTACCTCTGACGCCGAAGTCGACATCGTAAAAAGCTATCAACTCCAGGCTAACTGCTACCTCACAAAGCCGGTGCAATTGGACGCCTTTGAGAGCCTGGTAAAAAGCGTCAACGACTTCTGGCTGACCAAAGTCAAATTGCCGCAACAGGAGCTGGGTGGATGACAATAAAATCCATGAAAATTCTCCTGCTGGTTGAAGACAATCCAGGAGATGCGCGCCTGCTGCGCGAGATGTTGAACGAAGGCCGGCGCGATACTGAAATGACGCACGTAGCCCGATTGAGTGAAGCGGAGGAACATTTAGAAGCAAACCATGTAGACATCATTCTCCTCGATCTGGGATTGCCCGATGCGCATGGACTGTCGGCGGTAAGACGCGCCCATTCCGTCGCTCCTCGCATTCCCCTGGTTGTGCTCACCGGAATGGACGACGAACTGCTCGCGGCTCAGGCTTTGCAGGAAGGAGCGCAGGACTATCTCATCAAAGGCCAGATTGAAGCCCGCGGACTCATGCGCGCCCTGCGCTATGCCGTCGAGCGCAAAGCCATGGAAGAGGCCCTGTTCGTCGAAAAGGAGCGCGCCCAGGTCACCCTCAACTGTATCGGCGACGCCGTGGCTTGCACTGACAGCTCGGGCAAAATCACCTTCCTGAACCTGGTCGCGGAGAAGATGACGGGCTGGTCATTATCCGAAGCTTCAGGCTTGCCCATGGCTGAGGTTCTCCGCATTCTCGATGCTGCCAGCCGCGAAGCTGCCCCCAACCCAATGGAGATGGCGGTGGACCTGAACCGTACGGTCCACCTGCCCTCGAACTCCATACTCTTGCGCCGCGATGGATTGGAAATTCCCATCGAAGATTCCGTCTCTCCCATCCACGATCGTGAAGGCCACCCTACCGGAGCGGTCATCGTGTTCCGGGACGTGAGTGCAGCCAGGGCCATGGCGCTCCAGATCGTCCATTCCGCCGAGCACGATTTTCTCACCGGATTACCCAACCGCATGCTGCTCAATGACCGGCTGAGCCAGGCCATTTCGCTGGCGCCACGCCACTCAAAAAAAGTTGCAGTCCTGTTTCTTGATCTCGATGGCTTCAAGCATATCAATGATTCCCTGGGACATCCCACCGGCGACAAGCTCCTTCAGTCCATTGCAAAACGCCTGGTGGACTGCGTGCGCGGTTCGGACACGGTAAGCCGCCAGGGCGGCGACGAATTTGTCGTCCTCCTGTCGGAGGTGGAACGTTCGGAAGATACCGCGATCACGGCGAGACGAATGCTGCAAGCGGTGGAAGAATCCCACTCCATCGACCAGCACGATCTTCACGTCACCACCAGTATTGGGGTGAGTGTCTATCCCGACGACGGCCTGGACGCGGAGACGCTCATCAAGAACGCGGACACCGCCATGTACCAGGCCAAGGAGAACGGCCGCCAGAGTTACCAGTTTTTTAAGCCCGCCATGAATGTTCGCGCGGTGGAACGGCAAGCCATCGAGGAAAGCCTGAGGCGCGCGCTGGAGCGGCAGGAATTCGTCATCCACTACCAGCCCAAGATCGATCTGAAGACCGGAGCCATTACCGGAGCGGAAGCATTGTTGCGCTGGACCCATCCCGTCCGGGGACCGATTCCTCCCGGCCAATTTATTCCAGTGGCGGAAGACTGCGGACTGATTCTTCCCATCGGCCGGTGGGTGTTGCGGGAAGCTTGTCACCAGGCGCGGGCCTGGGTGGATGCCGGCCTGCCGCTCAAGACCATGGCCGTCAACATCTCCGCCATGGAATTTCGCAACGACGCCTTCCTGCAAGGGGTGTTTTCGGTGCTCCGCGATACTGGCCTGGCGCCAGAATTTCTGGAGCTGGAACTGACCGAGAGCGTGTTGATGAAGCATGCGGAAGCCACAGAATCAATTCTCCGCACCCTTCGGGCTCAGGGAATCCAGTTGGCTGTCGATGACTTTGGCACTGGGTACTCCAGCTTGAGCTACCTAAGAAAATTTCCCATCGACGCGCTGAAGATCGACCAGTCATTCGTGCGCCAAATCACCACCGCCCCCGATCAAACCACTATTGTGACCGCGATCATCAGTATGGGGCGAAGCCTGAAGCTGCGAGTTGTGGCGGAAGGAGTAGAAACCCAGCAGGAACTGGCATTTCTTCAGGCCCATCAGTGCGACGAGGCTCAGGGATATTATTTCGGCCGCCCTATGCCTGCCGACCAGTTCGCCGGCCTGCTCGAAACTGGCATATCAGAATTCGTTCTTCCCCTCCGCTCCCAAGCCGTCGGCTCTTCTCCGTAAAGCCGATCTCATGAGAGCGCAATGGGTGCGCCGTCCAGGCTCCGCTTGGGCGGGGTTTTTCACGCGTACGGATCAAATTACCTGTGAGGGGTAAACCTAAAAACAACCCGCCCAAGCAGAGCTTGGACGGGGCACCCTGTTGTCTCTCTCGATATCGTGCCTGGTTATCTAGCGCCGCTTCAGGTCTTCGAGTTCTTCGAGCGTGCGGGGCCAGTCCGATCGCAACAACCGCGAGAGACTTCTGTCCGCCAGGACTCTTCCACCGGTTTGGCATTTCGCACAATAATTGGTTTCGTTGTTCGCGTAGCGAATACGCTGAACTTTTTCGCCACACCTTCTGCAAGGTTCTCCGAAACGGCCATGCACTGCCATGTCCTTGCGGAATGCCGTTACCTTCTCGGGAAAACCCGCCTGTGCCTCCTCGCGCATCCGGTCAATCCATAGCTTCAAAGTGTTGCGTGTCGATTCGAACAACCTCTCCCACTCCTGCGGCCCGAGCTTCTGAGTCAACGCAATCGGAGACAGTTGGGCGGAGTGCAGGATCTCGTCCGAATAAGCATTGCCGATGCCGCTAACAATGCGAGGGTCTGTCAGAGCCCGCTTCAGGGTCCGGTTTTCAGCCGCAAGTGCAGCGTGAAATGTCGTGAAACTGCTGGCAAAGACATCAATCCCTCCGGGATCGAGAGCGCGCAGGCCATCGTCCCCGGCGATTACGTGTAACGATGCGCGGTGCTGGCTGCCTGCTTCCGTGATTACGAGGGAGCCGTTGGGAAAATCGAATGCCGCCAGATTCTTGCGACCGCCCAGTTTCGCGAGTCGCGGACGCCAGTGCAACCGGCCCGCAATCATGAGGTGCAGAACCAGCCAGAGATCTCCTTCCACGCCGATTGCGATTCGCTTGCCGATTCGCCTCAGTTCGCGCACTACGCGGCCCTGCACGCTCGCCAGTGGAGGCTGCGCGGTTCGAAGCAAAAAGAGACTTGCCAGTCGGACCTGTTCGACAGGCTGCCCGACGATACGGGATTCGAGAGCCCCGATGTATGCGGCGATATCAGGCAATTCGGGCATATTGGGCGTTTTACAACTGCGAGAGCGCAGTCGCCATCTGAGACTAAAGATACATCATGAAGAACCGGACAGAGGTAGAGGCACGAGAGTTCTCGGCAGCCAAAGAAGACACGGAGGTCCCGGCGGAACGCCCGGGGGCTGCTTCTGTGTCGTCCGTGTCCTCTGTGGCAAATCCCGAGATCGAACCAGCGCCGGCGAAACTTGAAGCCCGGCCGCTCTCGCGCGCCGTTGTTCCCTTAGAATGGTTCGGTATGCGCGCTCGGCTAGTTGTCGTGTCGGTTTGCATTTTAGTGCTGGGGCTCGTCGCTTGGCACCTGCGATGGGGAAGAACTCCAGGGCCGGCGGCAACCGCCACAACTTCATCGAGCGCGATCACAGACGCCCCCGGCTCATTTATCAGCGCCGATACCGCCCCCACCGCCATCTATGCGCATAACCTGATGCTGCGGAGAGGGCCGGACTTTCGCGTCTATGTCCGCTGGCTGCGCGGGCAGATGATTCGCACTCGCCGCGATGTAAACCCTACGTTCGATGATCCAGAATCGTTTTCTCTTGAAATAAAAACCGGAGTCATCCGCGCCAATGTCGGCGACATCGGTATCTTTCTTAATGCGGGCGGCGTCGCTAACTCGCCGCTAAAAAACATTTCACTGCTCGCAGACGGCGATCAGATAAAACTGAAAGGAACGCTGCACAAGGGGATTTCCCTGCCGATTGAAGTGCTTGGGAGCGTCGCCACAACCTCGGACAACCGGATTCAACTTCACGTCACAAAAATCAATGTTCTGAAGATTCCGCTGAAGGGGCTTCTCGGAGGCTTGCACATTGAAATTTCCGACCTGTTCCAGCCCAAGGGTATTCCGGGCATGGAAGTTTCCGGGAACGACCTGTTTTTTGACACATTTAAGCTGCTTCCGCCGCCGCACATTCACGGACAGTTAACCAAGGTGCGCGTCGTGAGCCCTGATATCGAGGAAGTTTACGGAAATGCCGAAGACACCGTGTCTCGCGTCGAGGAATGGAGAAATTTTCTACGGCTCAATGATGGGACCATCGACTTCGGAAAACTCACGATGCGAAACGTAGACCTGATCATGGTGGATCTCTCTAACGACGCATGGTTTGATCTGGATCTCAACAATTATCAAAATCAACTGGTCAATGGCTACACCCGCATGACTCCTCAAGCCGGGCTGCAAATCTTCATGCCCGATCTGGATACTCTGCAGAAGGCT
Source organism: Terriglobia bacterium (assembly GCA_963795245.1). Taxonomy (GTDB): domain Bacteria; phylum Acidobacteriota; class Terriglobia; order Terriglobales; family Acidobacteriaceae; genus JAIQFF01. Next base: position 2,448,975 of record CAWCHA010000005.1, read on the forward strand.
AAAAAATCAGGTCAGAACATAAGTATGGATTGGCTGAAGCATCGCAATCTACCTCCTCCTCCAGACGTCAAGAAGTAGTTCGTGAGCGTTCAGAACATTGTCTGCCTTCCTCCGGGCACCGGTGAACTCCATAATTGTGAATCAGGCAAGTTCATCCAGTTGATGAGACTCATCATCAGGATCTGGGCCATCGAGCGTCGGTGGAGTTCGTATTTTAACTTTTCTTCGGCGGCTTTCACCCTTCTCTGCCGAACGATCCGGCTGAGCATCGCCAATACGGCTGCTCGGATCCAGGCGTTCCGGAATGTTTATAGGATCCATGACTGAGCTCGACAAGTTGATCGGCCACTTGCGCTGGAAACTTCAACGATTCCTGGCGTAATGGTGACCAAGGTATTCCGCGCCTCGGTCAGTTTTGTGTGTCGTCCTGAGGAAGTAGATCCTTCGCAAAGCGAAGGCCCGACGAAGGACCTGTGCACTTACTGGCAATGGCGCCGCCAGAAGACGACAAACTGCGCTCGGGATGACAAGCCCTTCAACGCGGCGTTTAAAAACGCCACATTTGATCGCCAGCCCAAGCCACTGTTAACATCGACAATCCTTCCGGGGCTGTTGATCGAGAACAACAATCCACTCGCTAAAAGAACGGATCGCCGATGCCAAACTCCAGAGCCTTATCGAATCTCGGAATCCATGTATACGGATTCGCCGCCGTCGCGATTGGAATCATTGGCCTAGTCTGGGGCGACTTCTCAACCGTTTGGCAACCGGTCCCGGCCGGCGTTCCCCATCGCGCGGCGCTGGCGTACATCGTCGCCGTATGTCTGATTGCGGGCGGAGCAGCGGTGCAGCGGCGTACGACCGCGCAGGCCGGCGCCCTGGTGCTGGCCATCTTGTATTTCATGAGTGCACTGCTTTGGCTCCCTCGGGTCATCGGGTATCCGCGGATGATTGGCACGTGGCTGGGATTCGCGGAGGAGTTTGCGCTGGTGTGCGGCGGGCGCCATCGCGTACGCATCTCTGGCGCCACCCGGAAATACATGGGCGGTCAGAACGGTTCGGACGGCTCGTTTCCTTTTTGGCCTTTGCGCCGTTGTGTTCGCGCTGGCGCACTTTCTGGCGCTAAAGGAGACCATCCCCTTTGTCCCTAAGTGGATTCCGCCCGGACAACGCTTCTGGGCCATCGCGACTGGCGTAGCTCATCTGCTGGCTGGCCTCGCCATCGTCACAGGAATTCTGGCCGGCCCTGCCTCCCGGTTGTTCACTGCGATGCTTCTCGGCTTCGGCATTCTGGTATGGTTGCCCTTCTTGTCTGGCACACCCGATCCACATATGGTCTGGGGTGGCAACGCGATCAACCTGGCTTTGGTTGGAGCCGCCTGGATCGTCTCCGACTCGATTTACCAATCGAAGGAGGTCCGCGGCTAGCACCACTTCTGCATTTACTTGTAGGTTCGCAAAGACGAACTCAACAATGCTGCCGAGTTTTGATCCAGATAAATGGTCGCATCAGGATGGCGGGGCAGAATCGACGCCGGCGCCATTGGACTGACTTCTCCCTCGAAACTCGATTTCAATGCCTGCGCCTTCCTGGTGTCGGGCGCGACGGCGAGAATCTCCTTCGCCTTGAGAATCTGCTTCACTGACATACAGCGCCTGCCTGGGGACCTGTGAGATGTCAGCAAACCATGCTTCGCCCACTTGCGTCCAGAAACTGGCCTGCGATGCAGCCGTGGCCGCGACTACGCGTGCTGTTCCGCGATCGCGGATCGCGATACGAATCGCGTTGGCGGCCTGCGCAGCCGCTGCAGCCCCCATCGACTTCTTATCTGGAAATACTTTGAGTACCATCCCCATGTTTTTCTTTTCCTTCCTCGAATTCAACAGAGTTGGCGGATTATATAAGATAGAGAATCACCTTCAGACCCACTCTCCTTCTCGAAACAGTAACGTCAGCGGGTGTAGAGATGTCCCCGGAATATGGTGTATCTTGACAGCGAGGTTCTGCTGATGAAAACGATTTTGTTCGCACCGGTTTTGGCTCTTTGCCTGGCGCCGCTTTGCATGGCGCAGGTGGACACGCGCTGGAAACCAAATGACCCGGACCGTCCCTCACCGCCGGTGATTGAGTCGGCAACGGCGAGCACACAGGATTCACCGGGGCGTCCGCCTTCGGATGCGATCGTATTGTTTGACGGCAAAGATCTTTCCCAGTGGGCGGGCGCGGATGGGCAGCCGGCAAAGTGGAAAGTGGCGGACGGATATCTGGAGGTGGTACCGCATAGTGGCATCATCCAGACGCGCCAACCGTTTGGCGATTGCCAATTGCATGTCGAGTTCGCGGAGCCCTCGCCTCCGGTTGGCGAGGACCAGGGACGCGGCAACAGCGGCGTCTTCCTGATGGGCCTCTACGAAATTCAGGTATTGGATTCGTATCACAGCAAGACCTACGCTGACGGCCAGGCCTCTGCGGTGTATGCGCAATATCCTCCGCAGGTGAATGCCTCACGCCCGCCGGGACAGTGGCAGACCTACGACATAATTTTTCACGGCCCGCGTTTCGATACGGACGGCAAGCTGCAACGACCGGCACGAGTCACAGTGCTGCACAACGGAGTGCTGGTGCAAGACAATGTAGAGTTGTCGGGCCCCACCGGCCATCATGTGCGTCCGCCCTACAAGCCGACGCCGGACAAGCTGCCGCTTAGTCTGCAGGATCACGGCAACCCGGTTCACTTCCGGAATATCTGGATTCGCGAACTTGCCGAGGGCCAATAAAAATTAAGAGTGCTCTCCGGAAGCCGGTGGCCATGCGGTCTGGCCGCCGCGGCGGAACGCCAGATTGCCGATGTGGCCTGCGCGTGCAGCCGCCACCCCGGTTTCTACCGGCGCGTTCGGCTCTTTGCGTGACTTGAGGCAGGCAAAGAAATTCTCCATATGTGAGATGGTGCCGTCGCGGAAACTTTTTTCCGTGAGCACCGGATTCTGTCCATCCTTCACGCCTTCGCGATAAACCGTAAAGCCGGTGCGATCGAGTTTTAAGGTTGCTTCCGTGCCGCGGAACTCAAGACCGCCATCGTCGATGGAAGAATTCATCATGCCGTCGTATCCCACGTCGAACCCGGGATAGCGAAAGGCAGCTTGAATCGTGTCAGGGCAATCCCACTCCTGAAAGACGTATTTGTCGGCCAGCATGTAGGCCTGCCGTGGCTGGTCTGACTTCATGGCCCAGTGCACTACGTCGATCCAGTGACTGAATAAGTCGGTCATGGCGCCGCCGCCGAAATTCCAGAACCAGCGCCAGTGATTGAATTTCTCTTCGCTGAATGGCTGATCGGGAGCGGACCCGAGCCACAGCTTCCAATCGAGCGCTTGCACATCGATAGGTTTCGGCGCCCAGTCCCGGTGATAGTTCTGCCACCAATAGGTCCGCACCTGCGGCACTCGTCCCAGACTGCCGCCCTGAATCAGTTCGACGGCGTCTTTGAAATGTGTCCAGCTGCGCTGCTGCATGCCGCATTGCAGAATCTGCTTGCCGGAACGAACCGCGCGCGTGAGTGTCGCCCCTTCCTCAATCGTGTGCGTGACCGGCTTTTCCAGATAAACGTCTTTGCCAGCCGCGAGCGCATCGACAGCCATTCGAACGTGCCAGTGATCGGGGGACGCAATGAACACGGCATCAATTTCTTTCTCGAGGACTTCGCGGTAGTCGAGATGAGTCGTCGCAATACCATTCGACCGTTCCTTGACGAGGTCGCGGTGCGGCGTGTACACATCGCTCACGGCGACAATCTGGTACGGAGCAACCTTCTCTGCCGCATCCAGCAAGCTCCGCATGCGGCCGCCGGCACCGATGACGCCGATGCGAATCGTATCGTTTGCACCCAACACTCTGGTCGAGGCAAGAGCGGTAAGACCACTGGCAATAATGAAACTACGGCGATCAAGCATGGGTGGAACTCCGTCCTTTTTCCGCGTTGATCTTACCTGTTTACGGACTGCGGTGCAGAAAGTTTTCCGGCCGGGTGGTGCACAAACAGTTAAGTACACGGTAGATTAGAGCAGTGGCGCTGAGCTATGAAAATTCGCAAAATGCGCTGGTTCAACCGGCGAGAACGAACTGGGCGGGCTCTCTTCGTCGAGAACTAAGCTACCGCGCTGAGCAATACGCTGTAAAAAACCAGTTGCCGCACTGCCTGAGCTATGGCCGATCGCCCACCGTCTGTTTTGAGTCCTACGGTGATTCGCGGCACGGCAATTTTTTGCCTTCGACGTACAAGGCCATCCTTAGAAATCCGAACTGGCGACGCCGCTTGCAAAAAATCCACTCGCAAGGCCGCAAGTCTCTGCCGCGTTACGAAAACGGAACTCGGAGAGAACTCGACGCCTGCACCAGTTCCGATGCTCTGCTGATGAACATTTTTTGTTATCCCGGCGCGTTCAAGGATGGACATGTATCTTCAATCCTTGGCCTCAAGCGCAATGCCATCTCGAATTTCGGATTTCGGGCGCGGGTGCCATTCGCCAACGAGAAATTCGACCGGACAGAAGTCGACCTCCGGCTCGGCAATCTGCTGATCGAAGCAAAGCTCACCGAGAGCGACTTTCAGCGTGCTCCCAAAGCCTCGGTTCTCGCCTATCGTGACTTCGATGAAGTATTCGATGCTGACGATTTGCCACAGACCGACAGTGACTTTCTCTGCTATCAACTGCTGCGAAATGTCCTGGCTGCTCACGCTTTGGGTTGCGAATTTTGCGTGCTTACCGATGCCCGAAGGCCGGAATTGATCGAAGACTGGTACGCGGTGATGAAGTGCGTGCGTCCGGTCGATCTGCGAACAAGTTGCAAGGTGTTGACCTGGCAAGAACTGACCAAAGTTCTGCCATCGCGTCTACAGAAATTTTTGGGCGAGAGATACGGGATCAACGATAGCGAACCATCCTGAAGGTTGATAACCTGAATCTGAGCGAGCGATGCCGAAAGCTAAACCTAAATCGAACAGCCCAGTCCTGAAAGGCTGGGGACAGATCGCCGAATTCTTAGGTCAGACTCCAGCGGTTGCTCAACGCTGGCAGAAAGAGGGTTTGCCGGTCACTCGCGAAGGCCGCTTCGTTCATGCGTCTCGTGACCAGTTGACGGCATGGATCGGCATGGAACGCGGCAAGAAAGAATCACTTCACATTGCAAGCGCAGGCGAGGATCTGATGGCAGATCTTAAACAGGGTCTTTCCTATGCTCGCCGGCAACGGAAGTAGGCGAATCGGCTCACGCCGGCCATTTCAACCTGGTCGCTAGCGGCTCGAACGCTTACGGATCGCGATCAGCGAAACCTGTTCCAGATCAGGAGAGTGGTCTTCTTTATCGGTGTTACGCGCCGTCGGCACGATCTGTTCGATTGTGGCTCGTGCCGGCATCCCGCTTTTAAAATATTCCCCATAAACTTTGTCGAAAGCTGGTGTGTCCGACAAATCGTCGAGGTAAACGGTGGTGAACACGACCTGATCGAAATTCATGTCGGCTTCTTCAAGATTGTCGAGCAGATTGCGCATGGTTTGCCGAAGTTGATGGGCGGTAGTCGAGGCATAGACGCCGCCGTTCGGTCCAGGAATGAATCCGCTCTTGGCGGAACAGTACAGCGTGTCGCCGGCAAATACGCAAGGGCTGGCCGTCGGACTGGGCGGCATGTTCTTGGGACGCACGGCCTGCCGCTGCTTCAGATCACGCACCGCGACGCCGGTGTATTCGATGTGGGCGCCACCGGGCAGGCTCGATACCTCAATGGTAGCCCGCGCCGGAGTGTTGCCGAATTCGAAGCGCGCTGCGTAGCGTTGGTTCATGACCCGCGACGGAAGATCCGACGTTAGATAAGGATTCACGAAAACCATATTGCGAAGATCGAGACCCGCCGCTTCGACCACCGCTTTCATGCGATCAAGAGCGAGATCTACCTGGGCCGCCGGATCATCAGGGATTTTTCCGCTTGCAGGGTCGGTTCCCGGCATGCCCGAAACAAACAGCCGGTCAGCCGTGAGCACGCCCGGCGAGAAAGGTTCTTCCGACTTGTAACCGGCGGGACGCACTGCCCTCACGTCCGTCAGATTGCGCACAGCGACCGCGTTGATCTGAATCGATGGCTCAGGAAGTTTGGCAACACCGAGCACAGCCCTTGCAGGCGGAGTCTTCGTTTTGGCGAATGCTTCGCCGAAGGATCTATTCATCTCGGGGTACTTGCTGATGTCCTCCAGATACACCTGGGTGTAAACCACGTGGTCCATGGTCAGACCGGCAGCCTCTACCACTGATTTGAGGTTGTCGAGAGCTTGCCGCGCCTGCGCTGCAAAGGTCGCTGGCACGCTGCCGTCGGACCTGCGCGGTCCTTGCCCGGAAATATAAACGTAATCGCCTCGCATCCACGGCGGGAGAGCTGAAATGATTGTCTGCGGAAGAGGCTGCGGCCGGAACGACAGCTCGCACCTGGGCCTCAAGTCCCAGGGTGAATACGAGCAACAATCCGGCCAGCAATATTCGCATTCGAGTCATCCGGCAGATCAGGCGGCGGATTTTGTTTTTTGCGCGGCGCTCAAAATTTCCCGCAATCGTTGTCCAACAATAATTTCCTGTCCCGGCTGTATGGTCATGGAAACCAGTTCGATGTGGTCGGCTTCCTTGCGTTCTTTCCGGTTCGGATTGCCTTCGTGGACCGCCGGCACCAGGCTCGGATTGTCCGATCCAAGCACTTCAATTATCGGATCGTTTGCACGCAGCTTCAGCACGCAGTCCATAATGGTGAAGCCCCAGGCCGCATGGTCCCACGAGACTCGCAGGGTCGGAAACCGGTTCCCATCTTCGGGGATGTAGACGTCTGTCTTCACGCCCGGAACGGTATCCACCAGCTTTCGAATTCGCTCCACGCGGCCATTCCACTCGCTATAAATTTTTTTCTCATCCAGGTTCAGCCAGGTCTCGAGCGCGGTCAGGCAGCCGATGATTTCTTCTTTCCCGACTTTCATGGGGCGGCAGACCGATCCTTCACGGGGCGCGCTGTTCATGAGGGCAGCGTCGATCAGGTCTTTTCGCCCCAACAGCAAGCCACTGCATTGCGGACCGCGTAAGCCCTTGCCTCCAGAAAAGCAGTACAGGTCAAGCTTCATCTTGGCGTAAAGCCTGGCATTGTCAGCCGGGGGAATGCCCGCCGCGTCGTCCAGCAGCATCGGGACTTTGTGATCTTTCGCGATCGAAAGTTCGCGCTCCAATTTTTCGCCCAGATCCGTGGTGTAGATCATGGCCGTATTTTCGTTGATGGCGTTAGCAAGTTCTTCCGGAGAAAAAACCAGCACAAGCTTCGCTCCGGTCAGCCGGATGGCGCTGTCAAAGGCGCTTCGCCCGCCCACCATGATCACTTCATGTTTCAACCCGGTCGTATCGGGCAGTTGCCAGACATATTTATCGTTAGTACCGGCCATACAGGCAGCGGTTGCGACTGCCATGGCACCGGCCGCGCCGGAAGTGACAATCCCGGATTCCGCACCAGTCAACTCCGCCAGTCGCCGCCCCACCCCGCTGCTGCAACTCCAGCATGTTGACGAAGTGTTGCGCGGCCTCGGCCTGGGCTTCCCGCACTTCAGGAAACTCCAAAGACCCGCTCAAGTAAGTCCAGGTGCCGCGACAATTGATGACGGTCCTCACGCCGAGGCGCGTATAAACATTCTGCCGGGGATCTTTGCCCATCGCGGTAGCGGCTTGCGCGTAAAGATTTCGCGCCGCGATCTGGGTCAACAACGGGGCTGCGGCCGCTAATTTAATGAACGACCGCCGACTGGCACTCCGGGCAACAGCCACCATTTCGATCCTCCTCGATGAAATCCTCGCAGCCGAGCTCCCAAAGTTGGTGAGCGCGATCCTGCGATCCGCTATATTGGCCAGTCACAGAGATCACAGCGTAGTGCGAAGCGAATTTGGTATATCACAGAATAAGCTTGACGCCTATCAGTTTATTTCGTTTCATTAGTTTTCTTTTCGTTTGCCAATTGAGCGATTTTGGTAAAACGTGGAAGTTTTCAAAAGAGCGGTGGCCCTCGACTCGCGGTGCCTTGGCCATCGGCAAAGGAGCACCTGTGAAAAAGCAGATGCGAACCACGGACTTGATCAGACGCCTTTCGATTCTCGCGCTTTGCGGGAGCATTGTGCCCAGCCTGGTGATTGCCCAGGCCCCCGGCGGACCGAGCCAGCCAGCCACTTCCCCGTGTCGCGTAGAAGCCACGGATTATAAGGGCTGGCAAGCGCAGCAATTGTCTAATCGCTGGGTGCAAATGACGATCGTGCCGCAAAATGGTGGACGACTGATGCAGGTAGTTTTCGGCGGGCATCCTTATCTGTTCGTCAATCCCAAGTATGCCGGTAAGTATTTTCCGCCGGATCCGAGCCACTGGTTCAACTACGGAGGCGACAAGCTCTGGCCCATGCCCGAGGGCAACGACGACGAACAGCATTGGGCGGGCGGCTCCGACGTGCTCGACGACGGAGCGTACACCTTTCGAAAGGTTTCGGAAGGACCATCGTGCGAAATCGAACTCACCGGACCGGCCGATCCCCGGACTGGGATTCAGTACCGGCGCTCCATCCGCCTGGATTCCGATTCTCCCCGCATACGTTTTCACGCCAGCATGAAGAACATCAGCGGTCACGCGGTGGAATGGTCGATGCAATCCGTCTCTCAGTACGATACGGCGCTCCAGCCCGGCTCGTCGCAAATGAACCCCGACTTCCGGACATTCGCGCCGGCCAATCCGGCGAGCAGCTATCTCAACCGCTATCACGTCCGATTCGGTCCGGCGGAAAATCCTTCCGCCACGGTGAGGGAAGACGGCCTGTTTTCCCTGCACTATGTCCCACATGGCCGCTGAGTTGTGGCTTGACTCAACCGCAGGCTGGCTGGCGGTGGTCGACGGCACAAGCCGCTATGGCATGGTCGAACGTTTCCACTTTGAACCCACCCGCACCTATCCAGATAAAGCTTCCATCATCTTTTGGACGAACGGCCCCGAAGTGAAGTTGAAAGACGGTGAGCCCGCGATGAGTTCAGGAGGCGACGGCTCTCCTTATTACCTGGAAGCAGAGATCAATTCTCCGCTTTGCCAGTTGCGCCCGGGAGAAAGCTGCGATCTGGAGACGGACTGGTTTCCGACTCGCGCCGGCAACGAATTTCATGGCGTGGCCGATGCAGGCATTGTGCTGCGCCCGCTCCGAGCCGTGCTTCAGGAGAGTGGAAAGGTCAGACTCTCGGGATCTTTTGGAGTTTTCTTTCCCGGACAACTGGTCGCATATTTTTACGATGAACGCGGCTTAAGCCTGGGAACCGTAAATCTCGCCACTGCCGATCCAACGGAACCAGTCTCGCTCGAAACAGAAGTCGCTCCCGCTGGTAGGCCCGCGCGCATTTCGCTTCACCTGCAGGATGGAAACGGGCTTGACCTCGGTTCCCTTCAAGAAGTTCAAGTGGGATCCGGGGAGAAGCGCTGAAATCCCGCGATCGAACTTCTGCTCATGGTTTGCAAGGCTGCTGCTGAATTACTTAATTCTCAGCGTCAGCTGGGATCCGCCGTCCAGGTGCACATTTTCACTGCTCGAGCTAATCACGGAAGCCTCCCCCGAACTATCCAGCGAAAGCCCTTTTAGTCCGACGATTCCCTGACTGTTGGAGTCTAGCGAATTGCCCGAACTGTCCGGGGGGCGTCCTGAGACGCTACTCGGCATCGATTTCCCTGAACTCCCAATAGGGCCTCCTGACGTCGAAGCAGAGCTGGAAGTCTGGTCCACGGGCCGTCCGATGGCCTGAACTACCGCCTGAATAGTCAGTTCGCTTCCGTCCTTCAGTGACAGCGAGTCAAAAACGATTCCGACCATGGAATCTTTCGAGTCTTTGCTTCGAGCCTTGGAATCCGTAACATGCCCAAGTATTTTCGAGCCTTTGGGGATCAGGACTTGCCCGTTTGAAAGCAGGTCCACGACGGTCTTCGCCTCGATTTTGTCGCCTGCCTTGGCTTTCTTGGCGTCCACCGACTTCGACAACTCGGCGGGAATAATAGTGCCCGGCGTGATTCGAGTCGCTGCCTGCACGGGCGCATCCTGGATCAAAAATAAGCCCTCGAAAAGTATCAGTGCGAGCGTCACAATCAATATTCGTTTCATTTTTCAGCACCTCATTAACCCTATCTCTATCAAATTTCCGGTGGATTTCAAGCGCGTTCATTAGGTTGAACAGTATCGCCAAAGCACAATGCGGGGATGCTTTATCAAGGTTACAATCGGAATCCGAGGTTCGGAAGTTGTGCGAAAATTAATCGCCTTGCTTGTGCTGGTGATCGTGCCAGCAACTCTGCCTGGCCAACGACAAGATAAGACCAGCCGCCCCAGTCCTCCGGCCTCGGCCAGCTGTAAATTCGACGACGGCAAGGCGATCAACACGGACTATTCCAGTCCGCGAATGAAGGGCCGCAAGATATTTGGCGGGCTGGTACCCTACGGCCAGGTATGGCGAACGGGGGCCAACGAAGCCACGACGTTTGTGACCGACACCGATCTGAGCGTGGGAGGGAAAGAAATCCCAGCGGGAAGCTATACGCTGTTCACTCTCCCTGCCGCCGACAAGTGGACGCTCATCATTAGTAAGAAGACGGCTGAGCCGGGTACTCCGTATCCGGAGGGCGAAGATTTGCTGCGGGTAGAAATGAAGGTTTTGCCGACCGAATCACTCGTGGAGAATTTCACGATTGCCTATCATAAGAAAGACGCCGCCTGCTCTCTTACCCTGAACTGGGAGCACACTCAGGCCACGGTCGACCTCACGGAGAAGAAGCTGTGCTGGCCAACCACGTCGCCATTAACTTACTCATGTCCTGATCAATGACTGGGTGATAAACAACTTGACGACGGTAAATTGACGATCAATGAATTGATTTCGATTCGCGGTTTCGATCTCTTAGTTGAGGGAGGCCATTGCAGAAAAACACGGTCAAGGAGCGGCTCAGAGCCGGCGGTGTAGTCTACGGAACTTCTCTGGGGGGATGCCTCGAACCCGAGATTTCGATCGTGCTCGCCGCGGCGGGTGTGGAGTTCTTCTTTATCGATACCGAGCATTCCACAACGACTTATCCCCAGATCCAGGGATTGTGCCGGACCGCGCGAGGAGCGGGACTCGTTCCACTGGTTAGAGTCACGCAAAACGAAGGTTCGCTGATATCGCGAGCTCTGGATGTCGGGGCCATGGGTATCATTGTTCCGCGAGTCCATTCCGCGGCGGAGGCCCGTACCGCAATGGATGCCTTGAAATTTCCTCCGCTGGGACATCGGGGATATGGCTTGGGGACAATTGTGACCGATCTCAAAGGCAACTCTGCCCAGGAGGAGGTCGCATCGGCGAACCGGGAAACCATGGCAGTGATGATGATCGAAAGCCAGGAAGGCCTGAAGGCGATCGATGAGATCGCGGCCGTCCCCGAAGTGGACGCCCTGTTCGTAGGACCGTATGACCTGTCGCTTGCGCTGGGTATTCTGGAGCAGTTCGACAGTCCTCTGTTCTTGACCGCGCTGGAAAAAGTGATCAAGGCAGCTGATAAGGCCGGTATCGCGGCTGGGCTGCAGACAAAAGATATGGCATTGCTGACGCGGGCGCGGGAAATGGGTGCGCGGTTCATTATTTATAGCAGCGACTATTCAATCCTTCTGTCTGGATACAAAGAAGGCATTGCCCGATTGAAAGGCTAATTCACCATTTACTATCCCCGGCGGAGATCGCCCGCCGATTGAGCCACGATGAGTTCTTCGGCGACGGCACTGCGAAGACCGATCCTGCTGCTGATTTTATTTTTCTATCCCGCGTACATTCTGGCGCAAATCCCTTCGCCGGCTACGCGCCCTGCCACACCTGTTCATGAAGCCGACGCAGTGTGCGGCAAGTGCCATCAGGAAATTCTTCGCAAATATCTGGAAACCCCAATGGCCAACGCCAGCGGCCTGGCGTCAGACCGCATTTTCACCGGAGGATTCCATCACGCGCCGTCCGGAGTCGACTATAAGGTTTCTGACCAGAATGGTTCGCTCCAGCTTAACTACTCGCGGCCCGGGGATCCGGGCCTGCAAGGGAGCCACAAGCTCGACTACTTCCTCGGCTCGGGGCATCTCGGCATTACCTATCTTTATTCTGTGAACGGATATTTTCTCGAGTCGCCGGTCGCATACTACGCCGGTTCCAACGGGTATGACATGAAGCCTGGGCTGGCCGATTTCAAGACCATGCCTGCGGCATTGCCGATGACCCGTGGATGCATGCGCTGTCACATGAGCGACGTACAGCCGGAAGACCCCGGTACGCGCAACCACTTCAAGGGCCTGCCATTCCTTCACGGGGGCGTCACCTGTGAGAGCTGTCATGGCGACACTGCCTTGCATGTCTCGAGTTCCGGCAAGGCCGCGGTCATCAATCCCATCAAGCTCGATCCCGAACGGCGGGACTCAGTCTGCATCAGCTGCCATCTAGAAGGGGACACGCGGATCGAACACGCCGGTCGTTCGGTGGACGACTACAAGCCAGGTGATCGGATCGCCGATTACCTTTCCTATTTTGTCTATGCCGACGACAGCATGATGAGCCGCGGTGTCAGCGAGGTTGAAGAATTCGGGTTGAGCAAATGCAAGAGGGTCAGTGGCGACCGTATGTCGTGCATGAACTGCCACGACCCGCATTATTCTCCTCCCCCCGAAGAGCAGGCTGCTTTTTATCGCAAGAAGTGCCTGGCATGCCACACCGCGCCGAAGTATGCCACGACGCATTTCAACATGAATCCTGACTGCACAGCGTGCCACATGCCGAAGGGTAAAGTGGAAAAGGTCCCCCATATTGCATGGACCGATCATCGTATTCGCCAGAACCCTGATCATGGTGAAGCTCCCGAGTCATCGTCGGCTCGCGAACTGGTTCCACTATTTCATGAGACCGCCAATCCTCGCGACCTCGCTCTTGCCTACTACGATCTGCTGCTGGGCGGCAACACTTCCGAGAAAGATCGTGCCTGGACGCTGCTCTCATCGGCGCGAAACTCTTTTCCGAACGATCACGACGTGCTGAACGCTCTCGGGTACATGGCGCAGCTCAAGGGAAATAACTCTCAAGCCATGGACCTCTATCGCGATGTACTAAAGCTGGATCCAATCGATTTAACCGCCACGAATAACCTCGCCATTCTGTTGGCCAAATCCGGACAGCTTCAAGACGCCCGAATCCTGTGGAGAAAGACCTTCGATTTGAACGAAGATATTGATGGGCCCGGCATCAACCTTTCCCTGGTGGAATGCATGCTGGGTGATAAAGATGCCGCCCGGCAGGTGTTGCAGCGGGTGCTGATCTACAGTCCCGATCAACCCATCGCGCGACGAAAGCTTCGCGCGATCGAGTCGGGGCAGGAGGCCTGCGCCGCTCGATGATGCGGAAAAACTACCCCGCGGTCATTCTGAGGAAGCGGAGTCTTTCGCGGCGCGAAGACGTCCTGACGAAAAACCCGTGCGTTCCTGGGTGATAGCGTCCACGCGCGCCAGATTTGGCGTCAACTCTGGATCCCAGCAGAGCGTACCGGGAGGGTGGCGAGGAATGCAGAGGTCCTTCACTTGCTTTCATCCCGCTTCGCGGGGCGAAAGACCGCGCTCAGGACGAAAGCCACTCTCACACCATCGGTGTTCAACGTATTGAACTACGCTGGAACGAACTGGTGGTAGTCTTCAGAATGCAAGTCGGCTCTGGCAATAACGAGGCGCTCGCTTGCCATTGTTGTTTGATCGGAATCACCGGGAATCGATTGTGAACCGAAGCTGGGCTTTCGCGAATGCGGCTTTTTTGGGGCTTGTCCTCTTAACCTTCCTGGATCCACTGGTATTTTCCCAGAATTCGACCAAACCTCCCGAAACCTTAGAGTCGACGGCGAAGTTTAGCGATGTGACTTCGGCGCTGGGAGTGAATTTCCGATATCTGGCCTCGCATACCTCCAAAAAATATCTGCTGGAAACGATGGGCGCCGGAGTCGCGCTATTTGATTACGACAACGACGGTCGGCTCGACATCTTTTTGATCAATGGCGCCCCCCTCACCGAATCGATGCCTACCGATGCAATTCCACAAAAAGACCGGACCAGCATATTGGAACCGCCTGTACCACCAGAAAAGCGATGGCACGTTTGAGGACGTCACTGAAAAAGCCGGATTGCAGGGAACGGGATACGGCATGGGCGTCGCGGTCGGCGACTACGACAACGACGGATATGAAGATCTATATGTGACTGCGTACGGCGGCAACCGTCTCTACCACAACAATGGCAATGGCACCTTTTCCGATGTAACCGAAAAAGCGGGCGTCGCGGGCAGTGGCTGGTCCACCAGCGCGGCCTGGGTCGATCTGGATAACGATGGCCGGTTGGATCTCGTCGTGCTTCGATATCTAAAGTGGGATTTCAAAGACATCTTCTGCGGAGAGCATCGAGAGGGATATCGTGCTTACTGCCACCCGGATCTCTTCCAACCGATATCGCCCCTGGTTTATCACAACGATGGAAACGGGAAATTTTCCGAGGTGTCGGCGGCATTGGGGCTGTCCAAGCCCGGCAAGGGGCTAGGAATCGCAATCGCGGACTATGATCGTGATGGATCTATCGATTTGTTCATGGCCAACGATTCCATGTCTGAATTCTTGTATCACAACAAGAAGAATGGAACGTTTGAGGAAGTGGGACTCGCGTCAGAAGTCGCGGTCGACGCCGATGGCCACACTTATGCCGGCATGGGAGTCGACTTCGCGGATTATGACAATGATGGTCTTCCGGACCTGGTGGTGACCGACCTTGCGAGTCAGAGGTATGCCCTCTACCACAACAACGGTAATGGCGACTTTACCTACGCGACTAATTCTTCCGGCGTAGGAAGAATGACGCAGATGCATTCCGGCTGGGGCGTGAGGTTTTTCGACTATGACAACGACGGGTGGAAAGATCTGATCATTGCTCAAGGCCATGATCTCGACACCATCGAACTTCAGGCGCCGCAGTTTCGCTATCGAGAACCGATGTTACTGTCGCGAAACACAGGCCGCCGTTTCACTGACATGACCGCCAATGCCGGGAGTGTTTTTCTTCTGCCCTGGGTCTCGCGCGGCCTGGCGACCGGCGACATTGACAATGATGGGCGAACCGATGTGGTGGTCACCACCAACGACGGCGAGGCACATATTCTGCACAATGAAACTTCCAGCGATAATCACTGGTTGACCTTGCAACTCGTCGGACACAAAAGTAACCGGGATGCGATCGGAGCGGAAGTTGAACTGCTGACCGCGCAAGGCAGCCAGGTCGCCACCGTGACCACCGCGAGCAGCTATCTTTCTTCCAGCGACAAGCGGGTACATTTTGGGCTGGGAGTCGCCAAGGCCGCTGAAACTATCAAGATTCGCTGGCCTAGTGGAATTCTGCAAACGTTGAGAAATGTAACTGCTGATCAGTTCTTGCAGGTCGATGAGCCCAGGGAGACAACTCCACCGGGCCGGCCTGACAAACCATAATCGCTGTCACGTAGTTTAAGCACGCTATGCATTCCGCCCTCTCATATCGAACGTGGGTTCGCGCGAGAGGCGCCTTGTGCTTCACTGGGGTCCTTCTGTTTTGGCTGTGGTCTAACGGCTGCGTTGTCTTGGCGCAGAATTCTGACGGGATGGGCCAGGCGCCAGCCCGGCGGGCGAAGCGAGCGGGCCGGCTCACGCTCCGGTAAGGGATGTCCAAAAAAGGCCGATCACCGCCGGCGGGTTCGTCGACGGCGCTCCGGTGGTGTTCGTTGACATCACCAAGACAGCCGGGCTCGACAAATTTCGCCACCGCGCAGGCACTGCCGAGAAGACAACCATCATCGAGTCTCCCGGTTCCGGCGTCGCTCTTCTGGATTTTGACAACGACGGTTGGCTCGACATCTATCTGCTGAATGGGTCCACGGTGCGCGGCCTTGAAAGGTACAGAAGCACCGCCCCGCGCCATGCTGTTTCACAACAATCACGACGGCACCTTCACCGATGTCACCGCCAAGGCCGGTGTAGCGAATGAACGCTGGGGTTTCGGCGTAGCCATCGGGGACTATGACAACGACGGCTGGCCCGATATTTACGTCGCCAACTATGGAAAGAACCGGCTCTACCACAATAACCACGATGGAACGTTCACGGATGTCGCTGAGAAAGCTGGCGTGTCTCTGGGCGGTTGGTCGACCGGGGCTACATGGGGAGACTACGATCATGATGGCTTGCTGGATTTGTTCGTCCCCGGCTATGTGAAGTTCGACGTGGACCATCCGCCTCGCGATGGCAAGAGCTGCCAGTTTCGAGGTATGAACGTGTTTTGCGGCCCGCAGGGATTGCCGGGCGAGGCCGATCACTTGTTTCACAACAATGGCGATGGCACTTTCACCGATGTCAGCGTGAAAGCCGGGGTTTCCGATCCTGCGGGACTCTACGGATTCGCGTCGGTGTTTGTCGATGTGGATGATGATGGCTGGCTGGATTTGGCTGTCGCCAACGATTCGGTTCCCAACTATCTTTACCGAAACCGGCACGACGGAACGTTTGAAGAGATCGGCCTGGCTTCTGGATTCGCTTTGGCCGACGACGGGCACGGACAGGCGTCCATGGGAATCGCCGTGGGCGATTACAATCGCGACGGCAAAGTTGATTTTTACGTCACCGCCTTCTCGGACGATTACAACGCGCTTTACCGCAATGAAGGCAGCGGAAATTTCTCCGACGTAGCTTACCGCGCTGGACTGGGAAGCTCGACTCTTCCCTTCCTGGCATGGGGAACGGGATTTCTGGATTTCGACAATGACGGATTGCTGGATATATTTGTGGCTAACGGCCACGTCTATCCCACGATCGATCAACAGGAATGGGGCATCACCTACGCCCAGCGTCCCCAGCTTTTTCGCAATCTGGACGGCATAAAGTTTCAGGAGGTTCCCCCCGCCACCGGGAGCGGCCTTGCGGACGTAATTTCCGCGCGGGGAGCGGCTTTTGGAGACCTATTCAATGATGGGCATATCGACGTCGTGCTCAACAACCTGGACTCCACTCCGACCCTGCTGCGCAACACTTTCAAGAACACCAATCACTGGATCGCATTCCAGCTTGTGGGCGGTCCCAGGAGTCCGCGTGACGCCATCGGGGCCAAGATTTTCGTTACCGCGGGTGGATTTCGGCAACGCGGCGATGTGTACAGCGGTGGAAGTTACGGTTCGAACTCGGATCCTCGAGTCCATTTCGGATTGGGCGCCAGTTCATCGATCGGCAAGGTAGAAGTCTATTGGCCCAGTGGAGCGAAGGAAGAGTTTGCGGTGTCGGATGTGGACCGGATTGTCAAACTGGTCGAAGGCGAAGGAGTGATGGAAAAGTAACGAAATACAGAGTTATATCGTCTTAACAGTGCGTGATCGCAGAATGTCTCTATCCATTCACACTCCCGACAAGGATGTCCCCGCGCACAGTTGGATGGTGAGCGGGATGGATTGCCGTCCGCTGGTCTGATGGGCAAGGATTGCCAAAATGCGATCGCGCGGGAAGACTCGCGGTAAATATCGAGGGCAACCAATTCACTGCCGAACAACTGGCGGACCTGGTGCAGACAGTGCTGAGCGGGCGGTGGCCCACAAGTCCAACTCGATTTTATAGCTGAATTACGGGGTCATCCTGGGCTTGCGACGGATCTTGCGCGGAGCCCGGAACGGCCGACCTCAAGCGCTAAAGCGCAACGAAATTTCAACGGCTTAGCGGCACGACCAAGGCCGTGCCCTTCCCAGAGCGGTGCTCGACCCGAGTTCTGCCGCAGCCCATAATGTCGTTCAGGATGGCGCCGATGTGAGATTTTCGAACTGACCCTTTGCTCCACACGGGTAGTCTACTGGGATTGTGGCGTCTTCTTCTCTGTTTCAGCGTGACTCTCTTGTTCCAGCTTCTCGTAGATAGAGTTCTCTCGTTCGGCGTCCTGGGTCCGTCCAACCTGGCGGTAGGCCCGCGCCAACTGGAAATGAGTGGCCGAGTCCAGAGGGTCGAGGGCGGCAGCCTTGTTGAGATCGCCAATCGCTTCTTGCGGCTTGTGGAGGGACAGAAGGGCTCGTCCTCGAACCGCAAGCGCCTCGGGGACATCC
Organism: Terriglobia bacterium; assembly: GCA_963795245.1. Taxonomy (GTDB): domain Bacteria; phylum Acidobacteriota; class Terriglobia; order Terriglobales; family Acidobacteriaceae; genus JAIQFF01. The sequence goes on from CAWCHA010000005.1 coordinate 2,467,193, forward strand.
CCTTTCAGCTTCAAGGCCTGATTCACCAGCTTCAACGCCTCCTCAGGGTTGTCGCCTAGCAATATTCGCGCCGCTTCCCACGCTGCGCGATAATCATACGGGTCGATCTCGAGCGCTCGTCTGTATTGTTGCAATGCTAGTTCGTTTTCGCCTTCAGCCCATAGAGCATGAGCATAGCGATAGTACAGATCGGACAAATTCGGAGCTTTTTCGATGGCCCGCCTGAAGTGCTCAGCGGCATCGCGGTATACCCCTTTTATCTGCGCATACTGTCCCAATACCACTTCGATCAGGTAAGAGTCTGGATTGACCGTCTGGATTCTCGCCATCGTGGTTTCCGACAGGCTTGAATACAAGGTACCCAGCGTGTACAGGACCTCAACGTCGTTCGGATCCTCCTGCTGAAGCGGCTCCAATATCTTCAGGGCTCCTTTGAGATCACCCAGTCCGATCATGCTGCGAGCCAGAAACAATTTTGAATTTCGATCAGCCGGGTTCAGCTGAGACGCTATCTTGAGTTCCTTTTGCGCATTCGCGAAGTCTCCCATCTCGAAGTAAACAAATCCGATCAGCGCGCGGGGCGATGCCAACTTCGGAGCGAGCTGGCAAGCATGTTTGAGACTTTCAATCGCTTCGGGAAATTGGCCGTGCCGGTAATACAGGCGTCCCATGTTGTTGTAGGCGGCCGGAAGGGCGGGATTCAGCTTGATGATCTCACGGTAGTCTTTAATGGCTTCTTCCAGATTTCCGTCTTTTTCGTTCGCGGCAGACTGCGCGTAAAGATTCTGGATGCGATCCTCTGCATCCTGTGCTGCACAGAAGATGGTGCCAGCTAAAAGCACTGCAAGCAGCAATCCGCCTCGGCCCTGTCTGATGGTTGCGTCCAACGTAATTTCGACCTCCCCGAAATGAGAGATTATCAAATCCTGCTTGCGCCGGGCAGAAAAAACCCCCGCAAGCGGGGGTGAGCTGCTTGCAGGGGGCGAAGTGTTACTTCGTGTCTGGTGCTAGAAGTCATACCTCAAGGCAAACTGCACTACGCGGGGTGAATTTGCCTGGCTGGTGACTTTACCGAACGAACCAGTGACCGCGTCATTCCAGTTCAAGTCAGGATTTGCAAACACGGTTCGATTGAAGATGTTGAAGGTGTCACAACGAAACTGGACAACTCCCCATTTCTCTCCGATCTTGGTGTCTTTGATGAAGGAGATATTTTCGTTGTAGGTATGAAACCCTCTGATGTTGTTGAAGGCGAACGGTGCATTGCCGATGGCGAATGCGCCGGGATCGCTGAAGGCGGCGGGGTTGAGGTAAAGCGAGTTGTAAGGGTTGTCAAAGTGCCCATACGGATTGACGCCGGGGACGACATTCGGCCGCTCCTGCCCGTTGAAAATCGGGTTTGCGGTGCCACCGAAAATATGCAGAGGTGCTCCAGAGTTGTAGGTCAGCACAGCTGCCAGTCCCCACCCCCCGACGATTTTGCCGACGATGCCATTTCCAGCCAAATATCGCTTCCCGGGACCAATGGGCAATTCGTAGGTTGGCGCGATTGAGAAAGTACGGGGGCTCACGGGGTTGAAAAGAGTTCCGCCAAGCACGCTCTTCTCTTTCTTTGGGTTGTAAGTATCTGGAGGATTGGCTCCGAACGTTGAGAATTGGTCAACGCTGTCCGAGTAGGTTCTTGACTGAGTGAAACTAGCGATGAAGCTGACGCCGTTGGAGAAATATTTTTGCGCCCGCGCTTGAAACGAGTTGTAGCTCTGGTGCCCTGTGTTCTGGGTGTTGGTACTGATCCCGAGAAATTGCGGATACGGACGCAAAGCCTGCGCCACCGAACCCGAGAAACCAGTAAAAGGATACGCAATCGGTACTGGAAGTGCGGCTGCCTCCCCTGGTGTGGTGATAATGGTATTCAGTTCATCTCCATATTTGGCCAGAGCAGAAACAGGCACCTGATTCACATTCAATAGATTAGCCCCGGTGCGGACGCTACTGCTTCCTACGTAGCTGGCCTCCAAAGCGATGTGATAGGGCATTTCATGTTCCCAGGTTGCGCTCCACATCTGGACATAGCCGGATTTACCGTCTACCGGTCTCATGTTCTGGATCGGCTGACCGTTTGCCAAATCCAGCGTGCGCGGGGGAGGAGCAGTGACCGGGGGAATGCCCACATCCCAGGTGGGCGAAATTGCAGTGGGGACCGAGAAGCCGTTGTCAGGACTCGCCAGAGTGTCCTGGAATTGGTAACCGGTCAAGTAACTGGCCGCGATCTCTGGTCCAAACAGCGTGCTGGCGCCGCCTCGGATCGTTGAAATTCCGAAGCCGCCCCGCACCACATCTTTTTCCGTCACTTTATAAGCGAAACCGAAACGCGGCTGCCAGTTGTTGTAGTAGGTATTGGCGAGTCTAAGCTTACAGAATGATGATCCTTGTGGGACGCAGCCACCGACACCGCTGTTCCCTGCATAGACCAGCGAACCGAGACGGCCGTCAGCACCCGGATTCGGAACCGTCGGATCAAAGGTTGAATAGAAACCGGCCTTGTTCGAGACCGGCAACGAAACGTCCCAACGCAAACCAACGTTGAGGGTGAATTTCCGGGTCACCTTTATGTCGTCCTGCACATATAGGGCACGGTAACCGGTTTTGGATAGGCGTACATCCGTTTCGCCACTCCGAACCACTCCGTTTGGGGTCCCAAGATAGAGACTCGCAAATCCGTACCCCAGCGACCCTGAATTGGGTGAGAACGGCAAAGAAGTGGTGTCGGCCGCAAAGTTGTAGGTTCCGGTGTTCAAGGCGTAAGTATTTTTCTCGTCTTCGAACCGTATTTCCGTTCCAAAGGCGAGGCTATGACGGCCTTTTACCCATTTAACGTTGTCAGCGAAGAAGGTGCAGGGCCAACACCCGCCGCTCGCTCCCCCGTTGGTTAGCGCCGACTCCGAACGTCGAACCGGGCTGAATTTGCCCCTCTACGTTGAGCGCGGGGAAAGGAATGCCTGGGGTGGAAATGGGGCTATTGAAATCAGCGGGTACGTTATTCAGATAGAACCGCGCTCCCGTCGTGTACTGAACGCTGAAAAGTGTCTGGTTTAACAGATGGGGCGTTATCGTCCAATCCAACGCAACCCGGGGCTCGTAAAAGCCAATAATAAAGTTATTCCCGTTACCCAGCGGCCCGGAGATTAGCGAAGGTGTGGGGGTCGCCTCACCACCTTTGTAATAGGAACCGTGTACAACCAGAGCGTGGTTGATGCTGTGATCGCCCTTGAATAGATAGAACAGGTTATTTTGGGGCGAGCTAGGTAACGACGTCAGAGTGTTGTTGTTGACGTTTTGGTTTCCTGAGGCAGGGATAAGCCCGATGTACTGCGCACTGAGGGGACTCAGGCGATTTGTCGGGATTATGTTGCCTGGAAATGCGTCCCGACAGATCTGTCCTGCCACCGTTCGCGTAGTGTTCGGGTCATAAATCTGCCCCCCCTCGATGGTCGTGCCGTCGCAGGGATTTGTGCCAAATGTCTGGCTCGGATTCAAAAGTGCGGAGAAGTCCCCGTTCCTCATCGCGGCAGTCGGCAACGTGATCAGAGAATTACTGCTTCCTCCGCGAAACTTGTACCAGTCAAAGTTGACATAGAAAAATGTCTTGTCTTTACCGTTATAAACTTTCGGAATGTAAACCGGGCCGCCGAGTCTAAACCCGAATTCATGCTGCTTTTCGGTATGGGGTCCGCGCTGAAAATAGCCCGGAGCGTCAAGCACGTTATTTCGGAAATACTCGTAGAGCGCGCCGTGGGGCTGGTTTGTGCCACTTCTGATATGGAAGTTCAACAAGGACGAACCGCGGCCATACTGAGCCGCGTAAGCATTGGTCTGGATGCTGTACTCGTCGACGGATTCAAAAGGAGCTTGAGCGCCTTCCTGCCGTCCACCACCATCAGCATTCATATACGGAATTCCGTCGTAATAGAAATCCTGACTGAAGTCAGGAGCGCCATTGACGCGCGCCGAAAAGGTATCTCCGGTAACGCCAGGCGAGAGGGTTATGAACGAGTCATCCAGGCGGGCGCCTCCGGCAACCTGAATGGGCAGCTTAGCCAAAGTGGCCGCTCCCAGGACCAGTGCGCGATCCGGTTTGTCCTCGGTAATCGGGGTGACCGTTGCCTCAACGGTGACCGTCTCGGTTGCGTTGCCTACAGCCAGCTGAACGTCGACGACGGACGCCTGGCCTACGCTGACTTGCACCTGGTCATTGATCTTTGTGCTGAATCCAGCCTTTTCCACTTTGATGGAATAGGGGCCAATGGCCAATCCTGACGTGTTGTAGGTGCCATCGTTCCCCGTCACCGTGGTCCGGCTACGATTGGTTTGGCTGGCGGTGATCGTTACGGTAACTTCCGGTAAGGAAGCTCCGGAGGGATCCGTGACGGTTCCCTGTATTGAACCAGTTGCGGCGCCCTGACCAAATCCAGTCTGCGGCATGCAAACAATCACGACCAGAAGACTGGCCAGCATCACTACGGTCCGCACCTTCGTCCAATTGCCCATGAAAACCCCCTTGAAACTCTAGTGATTCGATGAACGCACGCGGGCACAGAGAATTGTCTAGCCCTTTCGCGCCGTCCTTGGTTTAGTTAAGTTGACGATGAACTGTCAAGGAAGTTCAATACCGTGAACGAAACCTAATTAAAAACCACTAGCGGTCGTGCGAAAGTGCTTAAGAACACGGTCACACTGACTCACTTCTCTAGTTCGACTGGTGGTAGGCGATCCAGATAATCTGCGGCGATTTGACTGCTTTGATCGACAAGCCTTGCTCCATCAAATTCCGACCGCTCATCCTTTTCGTCTCACTGTCTCCGAGATCTTGACCAATGTCTAACAACTGAACGGGAACGACATTCGAAAGCATCGGCATAAGAGCCGGCTTGTCGGGCTCGGGTGGCCCCCAGACACTGGTGGGAACGAGGGTGCACGCATAAGCCTTCAGTTCATAGTCCGCCGAGGCTCGCAGACCGCGGAATATCAAGGTCGCGCCGTCTCCTCTGCCTTCGCGTTGAGCAAAGATCTCGACTACGCCTCGTCCTTTCCTCGGCAAGTCGAACTGATAGGCTCAGAGTCCACCCCTGGGCCGTGGGCTCAATCAGAATGGAATGCTGGCAGGGATTCGGTTCCATCTTCCTGATGGACAACTGATAGGCCGGCTCCAGTCCGGCCGAGGCTTGCATGACCTCGACGAACTCTTCCAGTGGTGATCCGTCCTTTTGGAAAACGTTATCCAGCCAGGTGTTTGTTTGCCTGGCGTTCTTATAGTCAAAGATGAGCGGACCGGCGGCAAAATTCGGGTAGAGGACGTTATTCTCGTAGTGACCTCCGGGGCTGTATCCGTCCAGGTAAATGCCGGCGGAGGGCGGGTGCGCCCCAAAGCTGTGGTTGCCGTGCTACCTTGCGTTGCAAAACGATTGCCTTGCGTGTCATGGATCAGGTTGCCGCGCACAATGCAGCCCTGGTCCAACTGCGCAAACGTAACGTACAAACCGGCGCCATCGATCGTCACCTTCATCGCATCGAAGACGTGGTTGTGCTCGATGAGGTTGTTGCGGGCAAAGGGAATTTTGGAATCCTGGCTGCCGGCGACGCCCATCCCGAGAGAAGAAAGAGCGCCTGGAACTCGCAAACAGAGCCAACGCACCGATGGTCAGCTTCTAAAAAGATTTCTTCTGGTTTCCATCGTAGAATTCACCGTCACGAACAGATTTAACCAACTGCAGCATCCACTTTTTCATTTCGACTTAGAGTTCCGCGACGCAGAGCGTGAGATCGCAACATCAACGAGGTAGTTTCCGTCCGCGATGGTTCGGCCGACGACAATACAAGCTGATACTCCTTGCCAGGCATTCCTCAAGGACGCAAGAGGGACCATCAAGGTTCAACCCGTATGCCATCGAGGTAAACAAATGTACCGGTGCCGAAGGCCGATGGCGGTTGGCCCAGGACAGAGATTTTTACTTTGTGCCTGCCGGCAGACGGAAAAGTCCTGCTGAAGATTCCTACTCCCCAGATGTCGTCGGCCGAATAGGTGTCGACGATCACGTCTGGCTGACCGTCGATTGAGATCCCGGCTTTGCCGCCGTCGTCCCCCAACTTGGTGAACCAGGTAAATTTTGTTCCCTCGAATTCAATCTCCGAGGTTGCGCCTTTTTCGTTGCTCCTGCTGATCGTTCCGAGATAAGCCGGCTGCAAGTTGGTCTGCCGCTGCCAGCTACCCGTGAAATTAATGCCAGAGTCGGCTGCGTCGTCGATGACCTGTGATCGCTTGCCGTCCGGACCGACGGCTGCCACCAGCCCGGAACGCAAGCCCGCGCCGTCTACCGTTCTCACCTCATAGTTGGCGAAGGCATCGGCACCTGCTGAATGATCGAAGTAGTACGTGCCTTTCGCCACCTTGTCCACGACCACGGAATCGCGAAGCACCTCGTAGTAGGAGACCCAGTGGTCATCCTGACCGGGTTGCCAGGTTAACTCGACCCCGGGGTAATCCATGTTGGTCGCGACCGACTTCCGAACCTCGCTAGGCCCGGTCGGGGGTGAAGTGTCGAGTCTATTTCCTGGGTGATAAGGAAGGTTGAGGTAAATCAGTTCCCCCGGAATCATGCTCTCCAACCTGATTCCATTCTTCATTAAGTCCGAACCCGTGCGGGTTTCGCTCTCTGAAGATTCCTGGTAGGAGACCAGATAGGACTCGTCGGATTGCAGACCTTTGGGCGTGATCGTGACTGGACCTGGAGCCGGCCGCTTGGGAATAATTATTCCACGCTTTCCGTCCCGGCTCAGGCGCTCGAAATAAATGATGGGATCATCACCCGTAATTAGCGGGCGGTACACGTGGGCCCACCGACCAGCGACACCTTCACGACTGAGGAAGTGGTAAGTCTCAATCAGTTGCCGCACCCCGTCCAGCTTTTGCGGATCCCAGGTATCTCCGGCGTTGTCAAAAGCCATGGTGAGCAGGCCACGGTATGTTGCTTTATCGAATTTATCTGTTTCGTAGAAGTCTCCGTTGTCGCCGGCTTTGTCGGGTGGCAGAAATAACGAAGCCCAATAATTGCGCAGGATTCCAACTGCGCCGTCACTGAACGAAATCGAAGAAGCATACCGGGCGTAGTCGTATCCGACTTCGTACCCTCCGCCATTGCAGGCCTGGAAAGCGTCCTCTGGATGTTTGTCGAGAAAATTGCGGAGCATCTGGCGGAAACCCTGGTCCTGGCCGAGCAACGGTGTGTCATCTCCGGCATACGCTGTGGGAACGCCGTCCGTGCGCCATTCGAATTTGCCGTACTTTTGATGAAACTGGTCGAGAGCATTCGACAGGTAATCGACCACCTCAGGCTTTGACATGTCCAGCGTGTTCTTGATGACCCAGTCGGGATGCTTGCGGGCAACTTCGGACTTGGGATCCACCATGTAGATGGGCGCGTATATCAGCTGGCCAATGTCGTGCTTCCGCAGGTAGACCCCGGTAGTTCGCCAGTCTGGACCATGCCACTCACCAAAGCTGTCCCACCAGCAACAATCGCGGTGATACACATCGGCGCCCGTCTCGCTAATGTAATCGGCCAGTCGAAAGACTTTGCGATAGAGCGAATCGCTGTCTGCATCGAGAATGGTGAGCGTAAGCGGGCCTTGTCCGATCCATCTGGTGTTTCGCAAGTCCGGCCACCCGGTTCCCTTCCACCACCAGCCAGCTTGCCGGATAGCGCCAAACCATCCATCGCGCGTGTAGTCCCAGAGATAGCGGTACTGCCAATCCAGAACCTGATTGCCGGCCTCGTCGAGGTCCCCGTTGAACAACCCCACGAAGGCCATCGGTGTGGTCAGCGCTTCACCTGACTTCAGAGACTGATTGTGGCCTGCTACCCGAAACTTCACCCCTACAGAACCATCTTGAGTCTGCGTAAAAACCGAAGCCCAGTGCCCGAAATAATCCCAGCCAATGAACAACCCCTCGCTGCCGCCACTGTCGGTGATCGCGGCCCAGGGAGCATAGGTGGCGCTGGCTTCCCGGTATTCGCGTCCAGCTCGTGGTGTGGGCGTATTGCCAATGTTGCTGAGCAAGGCGGTGATCCGCACTTTGCCCGCACGAGGAGCGACCCAGACGCGTGCAGCATCGTGCTGAAGGGCTGGGCTCATCTCGCCCGAGCCAACAAACAGGGCCTCGTTGGCCTTGTCCCCGGGTCTCTGCCACTGTTTGCTGGCATCGTCATAGACCAGGTCTCCAAGTTGAATGGATGGATCTAACTGATGTGTAGTCGGCCGCGCCTCATAGGATCGTGCCAGGTCGGGATGGCTGATTCGGCCAGCTTCGGTGAATTGATAACGCCAGCCATTCTTGCCCTGCTCGCCACTGAATTCTTCCGAAGCTTTGTGGGCCTCGCCATTGGGATAGACAATCGTCGGATCAAAAGTAGTGCGATCGTGGCCGGTTGTGCCGAATCGGTTGATGACGAAGATCAAGCGGTCGCCGGTGAGCACGTCTACTTCAGCGTCGAGGGGAATTTTGGCATCCGCATTCGGAACATATTGCCACTTCTTGTGCAGCCAGTCTTTAGGCGGCCAGATTTGTTCATCGTTGCGCAGGACCCTGGCGATCACACCATCGCCCAGAAAATTTCCCTGAGCAGTTCCACCGAAAGGATCGTAGGAATCGAATTCTCGTGGCACATCCGATTTCAGCTTTTCCGTCTTGAGCGTCCAGGTTCCTGGGCGGTTCTCACCGCCGGTGACCCAATGAAGCCTCTGGGAATCGGGTGCGCCGACCTTCGCTGCAAAACTGAGAAAGCGAGGCTCACTAATCCGAAGAGGCTTCTGCCCTGCGTTCTTGAACTGGACCCATTCCCGAATGATGGACGAGTCGGGATACACGACATAGGTCTTAGTGGCTTGCAAATTGCCGTACCGCACGGTCAGATCGAGTTGCAATTCGCCATTGGCGCCGATGTGATCGTTGGCGCTTACCAATTTCCAGCCACCCGACGCGCTGGAGATTTCCTTGCCGTTCAGGACTGCACCAATCTCTTCCGAGACGCCACCCGGCGAGAGAAGCTCCCGTCCGCTAACCTTGTCTTTCAGACTGCTGGTAAGAAGTCGGCCCTTTGAAAGAATAATTTTTCTTTCGATTTTCGCGGTGCCCAGAGTCCACGAGTCCGCAGTCCGTAAAATGTAGCCGTCTCCACTCTGGGTTGCTGAAGCAGCCATTGAGAAGAACAACGTGGCAAGCAGGAGAAGCAGCAGGTTACGCCGCATAGTCAAGGCCTCAAGTTAGTGGATTTATCACGCTCAGAACACAAGAAAGGTTTGCACTCTCGCCAGTCTTTCTCTATCAGCGTCGAATGAATTTCAAGCCTGTTCAATAGGTTGAAATCTTTCTCATGTCCGCACATGAGTACCGGCGGCGCACAACGGAATGAAATGTATGGCGCAAGAAGGGTCGAAGGGGTGTGACGCGTGGTGTCAGTTTGGCAATGTCGCTATCGAGTATTCGCTGGCAGAGCACAGCGAAGCCCGAAGTAATTAAAGCGGAGTTCAGCCAAAGACCTGCCGCGATCGGAGGCCCGCAAAAGTTTGGAACTGCTTAGCCACGAACCACCGCGTAGCCCATGCAATTGTCCGGTTTCCGGCCCGGTCGGGTCCAATTCCGGGCTGCTTACATAATATTTGCCGTCGTACCAGTCGTTGACCCACTCCCAGGCGTTGCCCAGCATGTCGAACAGTCCAAATTTATTGGATTGCTTTTGCCCGACTTGATGAATTGTGTTCCCACTGTTTTTCTCGTGCCACGCAATGTCGTCAAGTTCACCGTAGCGGGAAGTTGAACTTCCCGCACGTGCTGCATATTCCCATTCCGCCTCCGTGGGCAAACGTCCACCGGCCCATTTGCAGAAATCGTTGGCCTCGTCCCAGGTCACATTGACAACCGGCATGGAGTATCCATCGTGTTGATAGCGGTGTTCGACGATTCCGGCAAATTTTTCATAGGCCTCGACCGTCACCTCGGTCCTTCCCATCCAAAACCCCTTGCTAAGGCTCACAAGATGAGCGGGTTTCTCTTCACTGAAGCATTGATCATCGCCTGTCGAGCAACCCATATTGAAGCTCCCCGCAGGTATCCACACGTATTCAAGACCGTCCTGAGGATTTGTCTTGACGCTTCCAGGGCCCGGAACTGAACCCTTCTGACCGGCGGATTCGCCATCGGAAAACTTGACGGCCAGGGGCGCAGCGAATTGCCGGGGAACAAACACAGCCATCAGTGCCACGGTCAACGCGGCGATTCCGGCGGGCTGCAACCAACGACGTGCGGGTTTGCGGCCTGCGCGCGACGATATATCCCGAGATATCGGTGCGAGAACCATGAGTGAACGATCGGTCATGTGACTTGCGTCGGTATTATTGAGCCGACCCTAGTGCTGCCTGCGCCCGGCGCAAGCTCTGTTGTGCTAGCGGATCGTTGGGCTTGATGCGGAGCGCCTCGCGAAACTGTGCGATTGCTTCCGGAAGTTCCCCTTGCTGCGCGTGCAGCAGGCCGAGTTGGTTATGGGCCTCGATGCTGTCTGGCTTCAGGTCCACGGCCTGTTGCATGTACTGCGTGGCCTCTGGCAGATCGCCGTGCAAGCGCAGTGCATTGGCCAGATTGACGTAGCCAACGAAGTAGTCCGGCCGAATATCGAGCGCTCGCCGGAAGTGGCCGATCGCCTCATCGAAATTCCCCAGTGAGCCCAGGACCGCACCCAGATTGTTCTGCACCTGCACGTTGTTGGGATTCAGCTTTTCGGCTTGACGAAGAGGAGCGATGGCCTCCTGATTTCTGCCCATCGCCCGCAACGCAGCACCCAAATCGGCGTATCCGTTTACATCCTGGGGATATTTCGCTAGCTTGTGGCGCATCATAGCGATCTCCAGGGCGAAAAGATCTTCGCGGCGATTAGGCAGAACTTCGAGCCACGTATCGGCCATCTCATCGGTTGATTTTTGGCCGCCGATAACGCGCTGAGGAGGATTGTTCGGGTTGCGCGGATTGTCGGACGAATTGTCGTAGGTGTATCGCATGGACAGGACTGTGCCTTTTGGCAACGATACCGGCTCGGCGTAACGAAACACACCTTGCCAATCGAAATCCCATTTCTTGACCCAGATCAGCCATTGACGCGTCCCATCCGGAAGCGTGGCGAAAACGCGCATCTCTTTGCACAAATAATGCGCGTGCGGAAGGATGGAGAGTACCTTCACATCCGCTGGCAATTCAACGTCGTCCGAGATTTCAAAATTCTTCGCGCCCGCGGGAATATCAATATTGCCATCCTGCTCAAGCCGCACAATCATGGGTGTCTTCGTCGGCGGCTTTTCGGAAAAGTAAAATCCTACACTCGGCTGAATGGGCTCCGATTTGCCCGGAGTAAGCAAGTGCATGATCAGGATTAAATCCGTTTCCTTGTCCAGCCGCCACGTCATGCCCTCGGGCTCGAGATAGGGCGGACTGCCGGGTCTCCAGGTAAGAAAGCGACTGTCCAGTTCCGAATTACCGCTGGCAAACTGGCCATCCATCGCGGCCGGGGCGGCCTCGTAGATCTCGCCATTGGCGATGTGCAGCGTTTGCGTGCGGTCGATGGCGATATAGCAATGGTGGACAATTTTGGGATTTCCCGGCCGGATTTCAACGCCTCTCACATAGCGGGTTCCAGAGACAGGAACGGGCAACACGAAGCGCGGCCACGAATCTGTGTTCGCACCCGCCAGAAGAATGTAAGGCTGCGGCAACTTCACCACCAGGTCCGGCTTGCCTAACTCCCAGTCATCCGAGAATTTCGGGATCGAGGGCAGGTCCGCGGCTACCCCTTCCTTCGCTCCGTCTGCTAGCCACTGTTGAATCGTCTGGATCTGTTCATCGGTTAGCCGGCGCTCGCCAACAAATTTGCCATAGCCCGGTTCAGGCAACCAGGGTGGCATATAACGAGTCTGGGTGACCACGCCGATCTGTTTGGCGTGACTTCGCACGTCCTGATAACTAAGCAGAGGAAAGGGTCCGGATCCGCCAGTGTGATGGCAGACCGCGCAGTTGTTAAACACAATGGGAGCAACGTTCTTGTTGAATGTTACTTCCGCTTTCGGATTTGGTTTTTGCGCATCCGCTGCGCCGGTGCTGGAACTCGCAAGCGAAACCACGACTCCGAGTGTGATCAGAGCCAGACAGTTGAGGGAAAGCCTAGACCAGAATGCGGTATTCATCGCACATCAAAATTACGTATAGCAGTTCGCGGCTGCAATTGTCCATCCGGCAAGCGGGTGGCAATTTGGATTTTGGGTGAGGTTTTGACTTTGGGCGGAGCAGCGCTTAGCGCTGAGTTGACGACAGCATTCCGGTTCGGCTTCAGCCGCGGAGGTATTTCAGGGGCTTAGGCCATTACACTTCAACGGTTCGATACAGGCCTGAAGGCCTGCTCCACCCAGCGCTCGGGTCGGTCATTCGATATCTGATATGTAACATCCCACCCCCCTTACTTCACTGTTCTTGTCCGTAGATTTCCCCGAGATCGCCAGGCGGACAGCATCGTCGAGATCGTGCGTCGTGGGCGCGGGGCGGGAACCACCAGGATAGCGATACCAGTCATCGATTCGCCCGTCGTAGACCAATTGATTCTTCCGGTCGAAGACGGCGGCCTCGGGTGTGACCTGCACCCGACTCAACTTGACCAGTTCGTGTTCGGGATCGCGCAGCGCGGGCAGTTTATATCCGTAGTCCTGAAGATACATCCGAATGGTCTGTGCCGATTCGCTTTTGTCCGGGAATACCAGCCAGAAGCTGGCGCTGTCAGCATAGCGCTTGCTGATCTGCTGAATTGTGGGAGCGTAGCGACTGGAAATCGGACAATCCCGCCGCACAAACACGAGCACTACAACCTTGTCATGTTCAGCCAGCACAGGATTAAGCGGGTGACCATCAAGATCAAGCGAATGCTGCGCATACGCGTTGCCGAGAAGGGCCACAAATGCGGCCAGCACCGCCCACAAACATTTTGCACGGGCCGAGGATGAGAAAATCAGTTTCATCTGGTTCGATCATAAGCTCTGCAGCTCTTTCGAAGTCAAGTTCTCGCAGTGTGAATCTCCCGCTTTTGTTGCCGACGCTTCACATTTTTTCACACGTCGTTACAGAGGATCAAACCACGTCAGGGGCATGCCGAAATTCTCCATGGCAACTACGCTGTCGCCCCACAAGCGGACTCTGATCCGATGCGACTGATGATTGAGCTCAATCTCAGACGAACGCAGCGGCATCTGGATAACTATTGGCTTCCCCACCAGCGGCTTGGCGATGAGAAGAGAGTTTGTATCGAAGCTCGGCTCGAATGCAGCACCCTCAACCTTGATGTTCTGCCGCGAAACCCAATCGGGGAGGCGGACCTTGAGCGGCGCCGCCTTGCGTACATCGATTCTGAGCGCGCCGTGCGGATCGGCAGACTTTACCGAGATAGCATCAGTCTCACGTTCAAACAGAAGATTTACCCGGTGACCGGAGTCATCGAATGTTGTGGCAGAACGCCAGGCTTCGCACAGAGAGCCGACGGCTCCGCCGACCACGTCCATATTGAAGCCAATGCTTTTGGCGCCAACCGGCATGTGTCCATAGGGGGCGGGAAATCCGAAAGCGCCGAGGTGTCGCTGGGCAATATCGCGCTTGCCGTCCTCACCGTTAGGATTTGGCGGGTTCTTAATCCAGGACACATCGCGCAACTGGCAAGGCAAAAGGTGTCCCCGCAAAATGCGCTCGGCGCGCTGATAGTAAGAGCTATCCAGAGTCGCGCCCAGCAGCAGGGCGGTCTCCATGATGTCCCCTGTGTTATTGACTTCGCCACGGTCGGTGACCGTTTCATCGGTGCTGTCAGGTGACCAGCCCAGATCGTCAGATATTTGTTTAAGTCCGTTGTCGAAGAACTTCTGCACCCGGCGCATCAGGCCAGTGTCTTTTGTGAGATCGGCAAACTGCGCCAGCGACGACATGACACAAGTCGTCGAATGCACGTGCGACCCAAACAGCGAAGCGCTGAACTCTCCGCTCGGGGTAAAGAACTCTGCGATGGCTTTGTCTTTAAGAATGGTAGCCAGTTCAAGAGCTGGACGATATTGAGTCGCCCGATAATATTTTACGAGCGGACCGATCGCTCGCCCGACGCCGGTGATGAGGGAGGTTTCGACAACGACCAGTCCAAGCTGGTTCTCCAGATATTTTCGATCCCAACCTGTATCCGGGTTCCAGTACTTCATGATGGCGGCGATGCTGGCTTCAGCTAGTTCGCGTGCGCGCTGGTCTTTCCGATACTTCACCAGCGCATAGAGGGCGTGGAACCCTTCGCGGATATTGTGAGGATGAAAAAGTGTCGGCTTGCCTCCGATGTTTTCGCGGTTGATGGGAACGGGGATGGGTCCGCTGTAGGACAAGAATGCCGCGCGTGAGTGTTTTTCGATAACGGATTCGTCCACGTGAATCCCGAAAGCATCTTCGGCATTAAGAAGCGCGTTCAGGTGCCGTCCCGGCACATGCGCTTCCGAATGAAATTTGAAGAAGCTAAGCTCAGCCTTGGGCCAAACCTCCGACGCGAAGAATGGGACATCATGGTCGTCGCGATCGAACACACTGCTCATCGTCCGGCAACCTAGCTCGGCAGCGCTGCGAATGTCCCTTGTATTTACATCTTTTACACGCTTGGGAAGTTCCGGTGACTCAGCCGCCGACCCAGGCGAAAATCTCGAGGCCAGCGTCAGGGCTGCGCTCGCGGCTAGAAACTTCCTTCGCGACAATTGGATTTGCATATTGTTTTGATCAGAATCGCTTCCGTTGCGATGCGGGTCGGTTCCCTTCTCCGTATTAGTTTGTCGGCGTAGTTCTCGTCCGAATCTCCCCAGCGACAGCCGCCCGAGGCCGTAAGGGCAAGCCAAGCTCGCTCGCTGGTCAGGGAGGCGATGCCTCTACTTTTTACCTGGCGGCGGCGCCCAGGTATTTGTCGAACCAGTCAGCAAATGCGTCGATGTCTTCTTTCGATTTCCAGAAGTCTCCCCAGCCGTGACCTTTTCCTTTGCGCACGATGACCTTGACCATCGGGGCGCCAACTTCTTTGGCCTTGGCGGCGAAGCTCTCCGATTGCTGGAGCGGTACGACTACATCAGCATCGCCGTGGATTATGAGCACCGGGGGCAGCTTGGGGGTGACGTAATAAATAGGGGAGATCATCCTGCCGACAATTTGTCGCCCTATGTCGGTGTCTGAAAGCGATCCGAAGGCCGCAAAGAGTGGAGAGAGCGGGCCGCGCCCGACGCCATCCACGCCGGGGGCTCCCCAGTTGAGGAAGTCAGTCGGCGGAAAGAACACTGCTGCCGCCTGGACCGTGCTGCTCTCACGATCTACGGGATCGGTAGCTGAAGCTGCGCCAGGGGCGCCTTGTGTGGCGATCATTAGAGCCAGATGCCCGCCGGAACTTGAGCCGAGAACGCCGAGCCGGTTGGGATCAACGCCAAATTGTGCCGCGTTGTGCCGAATGAAGCGCACGGCGCGTTGCACGTCGAGGATGATGTCTGGAACATTGAAACGCGGCATCGATCCGTGCACCACGGCGAACACCGTGTATCCGCGACGCAGGTAGGTCTCGTAGTTTTCGACCGCGACATGGACCATCGTGGGATCGTCGTAACTCGAGGCCCATCCGCCGCTCACCAGGAAGATGACTCCGGCGCCATTTTTCTGCGGCGGGGTAAACACATCGAGGGTCAGGGCCATGCCTGCCTTGCGTCCGTAGATCACGTCGGCCGTGTGCTTTACAAGATTGTTTCCCGCCTCCTGAGCGAGCAGCGGCAGAGTTAGAAGAAGCCCCATCCCGAGCAGGGTAATAGTTCGGGCTATTTCATAGAGCACACTGGCAGAGATTGCTGATGCAAAAGAAAAAATCATTGATGATTTAGGCGTGGACTCGAACTCGGACTTAAGCAATGGCCGCACCCCCGTAGTTTTCTCTAACAGGCCTGAACGAATTTCAAGCGTGTTCAATAGGCTGAAATCTTTCTTCGTCAGCTCGGCCAACAAAGTCAACCAGTTGCCCTTCGGTATCAGTTAACCTAGCGGCCTGTTTGAGTTCTCGATGTTCGCGGCTCGCTCTCGGGAGGTTTTCGTGCGGGTATTGCGCTGCTTGATGGTGATGCTGGCCGCCATGGCCGGTAGCGTCTCGAGTACGGCCCAGTCTCCGGATGCGATGCGCGCAGCCGTGCTAATCAATCACGCCTACGATGTGAACTCCAACATCACTTACAAAGTCGCAAACAACGTCGAGCTGAAACTTGACGTGTACCACTCCCGCGAGGCCAAAAGTCCTACGCCGGTGGTGATGATGATCCACGGAGGAGGCTGGCTGGTCAGCAACAAGGACGATTATGTGCTGACCGCCATGCCCTACCTGGTCATGGGGTTCGCGGTGGTCAATGTGGAATACAGACCGGGAAAGATTTCACTCGCACCCGCTGCGGTCGAAGACTGTCAATGTGCGCTGCGCTGGCTGGTCCGGCACGCCAGGGATTACAACTTCGATCTCGACAAGGTGATTCTAACCGGACCGTCAGCAGGAGGCCATCTGGCGCTCACCACCGGCATGATTCCTGCTTCGGCGGGATTCGCGAACGAGTGTGCCTACCAGGACGATGCCAAAAATCCTGATCCGAAAATCGCGGCGATCGTAAACCTGTTTGGGATTACCGATGTCGCAGACCTGCTACAGGGGCCAAACCTCCGAACCTACGCCGTCTCGTGGATGGGCAGCGCACCGGGACGCGAAGACCTGGCCCGGCGTATTTCGCCAATCAACTACGTGCGGCCGGGGCTGCCGCCTATTCTGACCATCCACGGAGACGCGGATAAAGTTGTGCCTTACTCGCATGCGGTGCGTTTGCACGAGGCGCTGACCAAGGCGGGAGTGCGCAACCAGCTGTTGACGATTCCCGGCGCTGGACACGGATGGCTGACGGCTGAACAGGACTTGCTGGCAATCGAGACCACTCGCGCATTTCTCGCAAGCCTGGGAATTCGGGCGGTTAGCCAGTGAGCGCAACAGCGGAGCAGAGCGAGACCGATCCCAATCCCCACTACAAGTGGGTCGTGGTAGGCGTGATGTGGCTGATCGCCTGCCTCAATTACACCGACCGAATGACCATCTTCTCGGTGTTCCCCGTCCTCCAGAAGCAGATGGGCCTCTCCAACATTGGCTTGGCACTCCTCGGCTCGTCTTTCCTGTGGGTCTATGCCGTCTTCTCGCCGGTTGGCGGGTATCTTGGGGACCGCTTTCCGCGGCGCCGGGTGATTCTCGGAAGCCTCGTGCTTTTCAGCATCGTCACGTTTGCGACCGGACTGGCGCGGACGGGCAACGAACTGCTGGCGCTGCGATGTTTTTTGGGAGTCTCGGAAGCAGTGTTTCTGCCGCCCGCGCTGGCATACATCGCCAGCTATCACTTCGACAGCACCCGGTCGCTGGCCAATAGCATCGCCTTGAGCGGGCTGACCGCGGGCGCTGGCCTGGGTAGTTGGTACGGCGGCTTCATGACCGAGCACTATTCGTGGCGGATCGGATTCTTTCTGCTCGGCGGAGTTGGAATGCTTGTTGCGGTGATTTCGACTCTGGTACTTCGCCCCGATGCACTCGTTGCCATTACGCCTGCCCAGAAGGCGGCCAGCGAGCCGCTGCTCGATAAAATTATTGCCATCATAAAAACGCCCACAGCGGTTGCGCTGATCTTTCTTGCCTTTGCGTTATCGCTGACCAGCTGGCCCCTTCACTCCTGGCTTCCCACCTATATTTTTGAGAATTTCAAGTTGACCCTTACCCGGGCTGGTTCGATCGTTACTATCTTCGCTGCGCTTCCCGCGCTGGTGGGAGGAATCGCGGGTGGAATCCTGGCGGACCGCTGGTCGACGCACGACGTCCGTGGAAGGATGGCGGTCCAGGTGATCGGATTCAGCATCATGGCGCCGACCATGCTCGCCATCGGATTCATGCCCTCGGCTGCCTCGGTCGCCGGTGTGCTGCTGGTTTACTCGATTGCGCGGGGAATGCTGGAAGGAAATTCGATGCCGCTGTTTTGCTCTGTCCTGCCGCCGAATCGCTGGTCCATGGCGTATGGACTTTACAACACGGCCGGAACGCTGGCCGGGAGCCTGGGAATATTTCTCGTTGGCATGCAGAAGTCTTCGTGGGGAATCGGCCACACGCTGTCGGTGATGTCGGCGTTGCTGTTTATCGCTCTCGGGGTCACGGCAATGACGACGTTCCGCTACCTGGCCAAAGATATCAAGCGTCAGCGTGAAGTCACTGCAGCGCCGCAGCCCTTGTCGTCCTAACTTAGGTGGAAACACGGGCAGTGTTGTGCGTGACCAGTCTAAGTTTCGAATTCTCGGTTCGCAGTGATTCTCACTGTTCAGTCTATTGAACGCGATTGACACTCGCGTGAAAGCCTTCTAAAACCAGTGAGAGCCATGACGCCACCCATCCCTGCTGCTCTGCTGGGTATCGGCCGAAAAATGCACCGCTCCGCGGTAGCGGACCAGGAGTTCAATCGACGTGGCTTTCTAGTGGGTCTGGCAGGGATGTGTGGCGCCTTGGCAGTCTCCGGAAGCACCGCCTGCACCCGTCCTTCGTTTCATCGCCGGGTGGGCGTCTCCATCCCCTACGAAGCGGAAATTCTCAACGAGTTCTACACCGACATGAAAAAAGAAGCCGCTTATCTCGACCAGGAGCTTCGCCTGGTCCTGGTCGACGCGGAGGGAGATTTTTTCAAGCAGACGATCGCCATCGAATTTTTTATCGCGCAGGGATTTGGCGGAGTGTTCATGTTTGTGTTGCCCGATGGCATGGACCACATCGTCGCTCATGCGCGGGAAAAAGGCGTCTGCATTTTCAACCATAGCGCGACGCCGATCACCGGATGCACCCAGAACATCGTGCTCGACCAGCACGTCGCCGGTTACAACGTGGGGAAATATGCCGCACAGTGGATCAACGAAAAGCTCGGCGGCAAGGCGGAGGTTGGGATACTCGCAAATCTGACGGACTCGCAGTTAATCGTCCGCACTCAAGGACTAAAAGATGGTCTTCGACAAAACTGTCCGGGCGCCGTCGTGGTAGGAGAAGTCGAAGCCAACACGGTCGACACCGGTGCTGCGGCAGGTGCGAACCTGTTGCAAGCTCATCCCAACATCGCCGTGATACTAGCCTTCAGCGACGATCCGGGCGTTGGGGCGTACACTGCCGCGCTGGAAGCGGGCCGCCGGGACCGCAACCGTTTTTTCGTGGGCACCGCGGACGGCACCCGGCTGGGCATGGAGAAAGTTGCAGAGGGTGGCATCTATCAGTGCTGCGCCTTCTTCTTCTTTTCGTTCAGCGCGACCCAGGCCGTTCGCGATCTGGATCGCTGCCTCCGCGGAGAAAAAGTTCCGCCGACGCGGGTCATGGGCAGCAAACTGGTGACCAAAGAGAATGTCGAAGAGTTCGACCGCATCTCGCACAATCCGCGGGCGCCAGAGTGGGCACATTTCTATACCGATCCCGAGGTCATGCGATACAGCGACGTGCCTTTGACCACGCCTGAATAGGCAACCCTTAACGTGAGCGATCCAATTCCAACCCGTCCTGACGCACTACCCGTGATCCGGGCCGCCGGTGTCACCAAGTATTTCGGCGGCGTCAGGGCGCTGGAGAATGTTTCGCTGGATTTCATGCCCGGCGAGATTGTCGCGCTGGTGGGCGACAACGGCGCGGGCAAAAGCACACTGGTAAAGATCCTCAGTGGAATTTATCACCCCGATGAGGGCAGCATCTGGCTCGGTGATACGGAAGTACGGCAACTCGATCCGGGGCGCGCCCGCGAATTCGGCATCGAGACCGTCTACCAGCAACTGTTCCTTTGCGACAACCTGGGCGCAGCCGCCAATGTGATGCTGGGCCGGGAGCCGGTACGCGCGCGTTTCGGACCTCTCCGCTTCATTGACAACAAGCGTTCCGTGAAGGAAGCCCGCAAGCACATCGCGGAACTGGGCATCGAACTGGAGGATATGATCTCGCCGGTGCGCCGCCTGTCCGGCGGGCAACGCCAGGCGATTGCCATCGCACGGTCCACGGTAAATGCGCATCGGCTAATCCAGTTTGATGAACCGACGGCGGCCCTCGGAGTTCGACAGACCCGCGCCACGCTCGACCTGATTCAGCGCGTCGCCACCCGCGGGGTAGCAGTCATCGTGATCAGCCACAATCTTGACGACGTCTTTGCGGTTGCTCATCGCATCGTCGCCCTGCGGCTCGGACGCATCAGCCTGAATGCTACTGTCTCTCAGACCACGCGTGAGCAGGTGGTAGCGTGCATGACCGGCATGTCGTTCGGAAAGGAAGCCTCTTGAGCCTGCCCTGGTTCAGCACCCTGTCCAAATGGATGCCGGGCGGCGGACGCAACATCGGCCTGCTGGTGACACTGGTCGTTGGCCTGCTGCTGATCTCGCTGATCAGTCCGCAATATCTCAGCCTCGACAACGCGCTGGTGGTAGCGCTTCAAATCTCATTCATTGGGATTGCCAGCCTGGGCACGGCAGCCTTGATCATCGGTGGGAACGTGGATCTCTCCATCGGTTCGCAATATGCACTGGTTGCGGTGTCGACGGCAATGCTGGCCAAGGAATTGCCCGTCCCCCTCGCGTGGATTGCGGGAATACTTCTGGGCGCGACTTTGGGACTGATCAACGGGCTGATGGTTTGGCGAATCAATATTTCTCCCATCATCATCACGCTCGGGACGCTCACGATTTATCGCGGCATCGCGCTGCGAATCACAAACGGATTCGGAGTGCGAGGAGTGCCGAAATCGTTTTCATGGTTTGGACAGGTGAAGTTTCTGGATATCCCTTTGCCGATCTGGATCCTGGCGGGGCTCGCGCTCATCGCGCATTTGATCCTGCACTATACGACGCAGGGGCGGCACCTGTTTGCCTTTGGCGGAAACAAGCAGGCGACCGAAGCTGCCGGCATTAATGGGAAACGGCTGGTGCTGGCCAGCTTCGCCTTGAACGGCGCTCTGGTGGGCACATCCGCGGTGCTGGCGGCCAGCCGCTTCGGAAGTGCAGCTCCCACCTTCGGGAACGGCTTTGAACTCGACGTAATCGCCGCGGTGATCCTGGGAGGAGTGGCTTTCACCGGAGGTGAGGGATCCATCACCGGCGTGGTGCTGGCCGTGATTCTGCTGGGCGTGATCAACAGTGGGCTGATTTCGACAGGGATCGATTCGCACTACGCACAGGTGGTGAAGGGCGCTGCGTTGGTCATCGCGGTCACGCTTGATCAACTCACGCAAGAGCAGCAGGAACGTCACCGCAAGAAACTGGCCTTCCAGGAACGTTCTCCCGCGGCCTAGATCAGGCAACAGCGGGCTAAGCCGGAATGGGCCCTCGAATCAACGCGGCGAAACCTCGAGCGAGATAAATCATCTCGCGAGCCAGCAGAGAAATACGATTGGTCGGAATCTGAACGGTTGAGCCGCGGACTGAGATCGAAGCCACGACCGAACCGATCGCATCGATCACGGGAACCGCCACAGCCCGGACGCCAGGAACCTGCTCTTCGTCGTTTACCGCGTATCCGTTGGCCCTCACCATCGCAAGATGAGTCTTCAAATTGGTGAGCGACGAAATTGTCTTCGGAGTGAAACGCGCCATCTCTCTGCCCCCCAACAGCGTGTCCAGTTCCATGTCAGAAAGCGTGGAGATAAGCGCTTTTCCCTGGGAGGTGCAATGCAAGTCAAAATGACGGCCGATCCAGGCGCCGCCGCCTGCATCCTGGAATGACTCCGCCTTGGCGATGATGACTGCCTCGGCCGCGCGTTGCACCGAAGCAGTCGCGGTAAGACTGAAGCGCGCTGCAATTTCTCGCAGGCAAGGGGTAACTTGCATACTCAAATTTGATTCAGTCAGACTCGCGCCAGCCACGTTCGCGAGACGTAAGCCGAGCAAATAGTGCCGTCCGTCAGGGCCGCGCTGGACGTAGCCGCGGGTCGCGAGCGTGTGGATCAGATAGTGGGTTGTGCTCTTCGGAATACTCAACTTCCGACTTAGCTCCGAGAGCGTCAAGCCTCGCTCGGAGCCGGCCAGAAGTTCGAGAAGGCTCATGGCGCGATCCACTGCCGGGAGCCGGAAATCCTGACTCCCGAGCGTGTGTGCCACTGGAATGCTAGTAGCCGGTTTGGACATTGCGGCACCCCAAGCTTGCTTACGGCAAGCTGCCACAAATGTACTCCAGCGCACCAAAGAGAAACTGTCTAATTTTGCTCAGCCAGAAGACGCCCAGCACTTTCGGGAATCCCGGAAAGCTCCGGTCCTGTTGCGGGAAATCGATTGACTAGATCTCTGAGGTGATGATCTGAGGTGATGAAGGGTATTTTGATTTCTGGAGGTATGCTCCGAGCAACGCTCAGGGGTAAGACTCCGCCCCGTGGCTGATCGCGATGTCCGTTTCGATCAGCGCACGCAAAGGCAGTAGTGCATGCCCCCTGGCACGTTGCGAAAGAAACTTCAGACTACGCCGGGGCGTGTCCCCGAATGGTTGCGGAAAAGCCTCGAGCCAGACAAATCATCTCGCGAGCCAGAAGAGAAACCCGAGGACTTGGAATCTGACCGGTTGAGCCGCGCACCGAGACCGAAGCGACAACCCCGCCAATGGGATCCATCACCGGAACCGCGATCGCCCGGACACCCGGAACCTGCTCTTCATCGTTGACCGCGAAGCCGTTCGCTCTTACCAGCGCAAGATGGGCCTTCAAAGCCGTCAGCGAAGAAATAGTCTTCGGCGTGAAACGCGCCATTTCCCTGCCGCCGAACAATTTGTCCAGTTCTTTGTCCGACAGCGTGGAGATGAGCGCCTTGCCCTGGGCAGTGCAGTGCAGGTCAATATGACGTCCGATCCAGGCGCCTCCGCCGGCATCCTGGAACGACTCTACCTTGGCGATGATGACGGCTTCGGCTCCGCGCTGCACGGTTGCGGTTGCCGTCAGGTTAAAGCGCGCGGCAATCTGCCGCAGATAAGGCGTAACCTGCGTTCTTAAATTCAATTCCGCCGGACTGGCACTCGCCACATCCGCGAGACGCAGGCCGAGAAGATAATGCCGTCCATCCGTGCCCCGCTGCACATAACCACGAGTAACCAGCGTGCGAATAAGATAGTGTGTCGTGCTTTTAGGAATATTCAGCTTTCGGCTCAACTCGGAAAGGGTCAATCCTTGTTGGGAGTTGGCTAGAAGTTCGAAAAGACTCATGGCCCGATCTACCGCCGGAAGCCGGAAATCCTGACTCTCAAGTGATGCTTCAGACGCTGGAATGCAAATATCCTGTTTGCTCATTGCAGTACCCCCCCAGGCCGCGCTCGCCGCTTGGCACAAGTGCTCGTGGGACACTCCAGACTTGGAGCAACGCAGTGTCCACACTCGTGCCAAAGTAATACTGACGATCACAATTTCTCATACCGCCGACCTTTGGTCAATGATCAGAATCGCACCTAAGCACTCTCTGTTCAATAGGCTGAAATGAGTTGACACTCTGTAAATAAGCCTCTAAAAAGTTGCTTGGCGATAGAACGCCAGAGCCGCATTCGACCGCAAATCACCACACCGCCAGCGTGCCAGGATGGGAGATCGCAGTGAAACCTCCAAACGGAATTGCAACGTCGCTTTATCGCGGCATGGTGGAAATTCGCGAATTCGAGCTTAAGGCGAAGGAAATCTTCCGCTCCGGCAAGATGCCCGGGTTCATTCATGTTTATGTAGGAGAAGAAGCAATCGCAACCGGTGTGTGCGCAAATTTGCGCACCGACGACTATGTCGCCAGCACGCACCGTGGACATGGCCATGCCCTGGCAAAGGGAATATCCGCCAAGTCAGCCATGGCTGAACTCATGGGCGCGGTGGATGGTTGTTCCGGAGGCCGCGGAGGGACGATGCACCTTTACGAGCCCTCGGTCGGCTTTCTGGGATCGAACGGAGTGGTTCCGCCCGGTATCCTGATCGCCGCAGGCGCTGCCCTGAGCGCGAAAGTACGGGGTAGCGATCAGGTCGCCGTTGCGTTCTTCGGCGATGGCGCGGTCAACAACGGTGCGTTCCACGAAGGCCTCAATTTAGCCGCAACCTGGGATCTGCCGGTACTCTTCGTCTGCGAGAACAATCTCTACGCCACCGAAATGCCTTTTGAGCAGGCCACCAAGAACACCAGTGTCGCCAGCCGTGCCGCCGCCTACAAAATTCCGGGCGTGGTTGTGGATGGCAACGACGTTCTCGACGTGTACGCCAAAGCGGGCGAAGCAGTCAAAAGAGCGCGCCGGGGCGAAGGTCCCACGTTGCTGGAGTGTCTGACGTACCGGTGGTTTGGGCACCACGAAGGGGATCCTGGCACATCCTATCGCACCAAGGATGAAATTGCGGCTTGGCGGAAGAAAGATCCCGTTCAAAGATTGCGTGACAAGGCGATCGCTGAATCATGGGCGACTGCGGCGGAGTTTGACGAAATCGACAAAGAAGTAAATCGAGTGATTCATGACGCGGCAACGTTCGCGGTAGGCAATCCCCAGCCCCCCGTGAGCACCGCACTGGACCACGTTTTTTCTAATTAGGTACCGGATAGGGAAAAATGGGTGGAGTAAAAATTGCGTCGCAAGCTGAAGCCGGGCTCCCCGCCGACAAACAGCGCTTGATTACCTACGCCGAGGCTGGTGTTGAAGCCGTTCGCGAAGAGATGCGCCGCGACCCCACCATTTTCTACATGGGACAAGGCATCGGCCCGCGTGGAGGGAATTTCCAGCAAAGCCGCGGCCTATGGGCCGAGTTCGGAGGAAAGCGGGTACGCGACACGCCGATCGCTGAACGCGGTCAAACCGGTTTGGGCATTGGAGCCGCGCTCGCCGGCAGCCATCCCATTGTCGACATCGTCTTCCTGGATTTCGTGCTCGAAGCCATCTGCGAAATCATCCAGCAGGCCTCGACTATCCACTACATCTCGGACGGAAAATTCAAGGTTCCGGTGGTGGTGCGGGCGGCAGGAGGCGGCATTCGCAGCACCGGGCCGCATCACTCCCATACCTTTTATTCCTTCTTCATGCACATTCCCGGCCTGAAGGTAGCGCTGCCATCCACGCCCTACGATGTCAAAGGTCTGATGAAGTCGACTCTCCGGGACGAGAATCCCGTCATCTTCATCGAGCACAAGGCGCTCTACAACACCAAAGGCCATGTGCCGGAAGAAGAGTACCTGATTCCCTTTGGCCAGGCTGCAATCCGACGGCCGGGAGATCAGATCACGCTGGTGGCGATGGGCCAGATGGTGCACCGCTCCATGCAGGCGGCAGCACTTCTCGAACAGGAAGGCATCTCAGTCGAGATCATTGATCCGCGCACTCTGGCTCCGTTCGACAAGGACACCATTCTCACTTCGGTCGCGAAGACAGGACACCTGGTGATCGTGGACGAGGCTTACGCGTCCTGCGGCGTGTCCGCCGAGATCGCTGCCATTGTCGCCAGTGAAGCATTGTATGAACTCGATGCACCGATCGTCAGAATCTGCACTCTGCCGACGCCGCATGCCTTTAGCCCGTCCCTGGACAACTACTTGGTTCCCTCGGTTGACCGAATCGTGAGCGAAGTGGCAGCCCTCGCCGGGAAGAAACTCTAGATCCCCGATTCCCCTGCGGTGCATGATTCGGGAGCCGTCTTTCAGGAGAACAGTCGTATGAGTTTTGCGATCGTAATGCCTCAGCTCGGACTGACGATGGAAGAGGGCACCGTCAGCGGCTGGCTGAAAAAGCCGGGCGACGTAGTCAAGAAAAATGAACCGCTCTTCAGCGTCTCGACTGACAAAGTAGAGATGGATGTCGAGTCGGCGGTCGACGGTACCCTGGGCAAGATTATCGTGCCGGTTGGCGAAACGGTGAAGGTTGGAACCGTATTGGCTTATCTTAACGGTGGCGATGGAGAAGACATTACTGCCATCGGCAGCGAGCAACTGTCGGACGAGACCCTAAAAGCGAGTCCCGAGCTGCGCGAAGTTTCTGCGCCTCAAAAGCCAGCGCCCGCGCGGAGCGCGGTTGAGCAAACCTCCGGCCGCGTCGCAAGCAAGCAATCGGTATCGCCACGAGCCAAGCGATTGGCGAAGGAACTCGGAGTAGATCTGGCAGCCATAAGCGGAAGTGGCCCCGATGGATTGGTTACAGAACAGGACATTCGCGGCGCAACCGCCGCCCCCCGTGCGAAAGTGGCTTCTTCCGACGGCACTCGCCGTGCCTTGATCGCCGAGCGCCTTACTCAAAGCGTTCAGACTATCCCAACATTTTCCGTCGCAGCCGAAGTAAACGCCGAAAACTTTGTGGCCCTGCACGAAAGTCTCAAGCAGTCGATGGCCCAGGCCGGCGGAGTCAAGTTGACCATCACGGATCTGTTACTGACCGTGTTCGCTCAGACTCTCAAGAGCAATCCGGAACTGAATGCCGTATGGGAAGCGAACGCCGTTTCCAGCCGGACATCGGTGGACCTTAGTCTGGCCGTGGCCACTCCAAAAGGAGTGGTGGCGCCAGTGATTCGCAACCTGGGCCCCATGAATCTTCCGGCGTTGGTGGCGCGCCGCACCGAACTGGTGGAGAAGGCGCGCGTGGGCCGACTGTCATTGGCTGATCTGGAGGGCGGCGTTGGAACCTTGAGCAACCTCGGCATGTACCGGGTCGACCATTTCCAGGCGATCATCACGCCCGGCCAGAGCTCGATCCTCGCGGTGGGCCAAATCCGCAAGCGGCCGTGGGTCACCGAAACTCTCAGCGTGAAGCCGACGGTCATGCTGAACCTCACCGTGGACCACCGTGTCGCGGATGGCGCGATCGGCGCGGCGTTTCTGAGCAAGCTGGTTGAGTTGATCGAGAATCCGCAAGGTTTCTCCTGGCAGCCCACCGTCTCTCCTGGCGACGGCGCAGGCCGGAGACCGAATGGCTAGCGTCGCCGAGACCATTGCCCAGCGTAAAGTAAAAGCGGGAGAGCTTGCAATTTACTGGCTGTGCCAGGCTGGCTTTGCGTTCAAAAGCAACTCGGATGAGGTCGTCTATATCGATCCTTATTTCTCCGACGTCGTCGAACGAGTGGTCGGTTTCAAGCGCATGATGACTTGCCCCGTTCTGGCGGAGGAAGCCAATGCAGCCCTCGTCGTTTGTACCCACGAACACCTCGACCACATGGACACTGATGCTCTGCCGGTGCTGGCGCGAAATCCTAAAACCCAGTTTGCCGGACCTGTCGAATGCATCAAGGAGTTCAGTAGGCTAGGCATTCCGGAAGCACGATGCCATCTGCTTGACGAAGGAGACAGCCTCACCCTGGGCGGCGTCGAGATCAGCGCCGTATATGCCGACCATGGCGAACTTGCTCCAGATGCTTTGGGGATGGTACTGGATTTCGACGGCATCAAGGTCTATCACACCGGGGACACCGCGTATCGTCCGGATGAATTTGTTCCCGCAATCAAGATGCGGCCCGATGTGCTGATTCCCTGCATCAACGGAGCTTTCGGTAACATGGATGCGGAGGAAGCGGCCCAACTGACCCGCCTGGTGAATCCGCAAGCCGTGATCCCAAGTCACTTCTGGATGTTCGTCGAACAAAACGGCCAGCCCGCGGTTTTTCTCGATCGCTGCAAAGAGCTGGCGCCGAAAAGTCAGGCTGTTCTGATGAAACCCGGCGAAGAATTGCTGTTCAGGAAACCATGAAACGCTCAAAGCTCATTGAAACTCTCGGCGCGATAGGCAAGCCCACCCAAACCTGGGAAAGCAGTGATGGCACGAAGGCGTTGGTGCTGCCGTATGGCGGACGCATTCTCGGACTGTTTGCCCCCGGCGACGACGAAAACTTCTTCTGGACTCATACAGCTCTCGGCGATGTCGCAACCGCGCGAGAGTTCTACGAGGGGAAGCAATGGCATAACTCCGGAGGCGAGCGCACATGGCTGGCCCCCGAGGTGGACTTCTTCTTCCCTGAATTTCCAGATCTAAAAACGTATTTCCAGCAGCGCGAACTTGATCCCGGACATTACGAAGTCTCGACAAAGAATGGCGGGTTCAGCTGCACGAACCGCGCGACTTTGACGCTCTCCCGCAGCAAACAGAAAGTTGACCTCGAGATTACGAAATCGTTGACGCCAGCTCTGAATCCGCTGCGTTACGACACTGAACCGGCCGACGCGACGGTGAAGTACGCCGGATACACTCTGCACGGCACGCTGCAATTGCGAAGTTCAGCTCCGCTACCCCAAGTCGGCATGTGGCACCTTACGCAGTTGCCGCACGGTGGAGACATGCTGGTGCCAACGTTCTTCCGCAGCCAGCCCAAGATCTACATGGGCACCATAGGCAGCGAGGACCTCGTCGTCGACGATCACCTGGTCCGTTATAAAATGCGGGCCGCCGGAGAGCACAAGCTGGGCGTAAGGGCTGCGGCGACGACAGGGCGAGTCGGATATATGTACGGTGCAGGCAACGAAACTTCACTGGTGGTCAGGAACTTCAGCGTAAATCCTTCTGGAGAATACATTGATGTGCCTTGGGCCGAGACCCGGAATTTCGGCTTTGCGTTTCAGGCGTGCAATGTGAACAGCGGACTGGGCGCGTTCAGCGAACTGGAATATCATGTGCCTGCGGTCGGACCGCCGGAAGGTACTTCTCGGTCGGAAGATCAATCGCAATTGTGGGCGTTCCGCGGACCCGAGACAGCCGTACGATCAATTGCGCGTCGGCTACTCGCGGCCGACGTTTAACTTTTCTCACTTCTACAGGAGCGATGCATGCGTTTGCAGGGTAAGACGGCCATCATTACCGGCGCCGGGTCCGGGATCGGTGAAGCTTCGGCCAGGATCTTTGCCGCGGAAGGCGCGAAGGTTGCGGTTGTCGATCGGGACCAGGAGGGCGGGAAAAGGGTCGCGGATGAGATTGGCGACCCGAGTTTCTTTCTAAGCGCCGACGTCGCCAATTCCTCCGACATGGAGGCCATGAGCCGGACCGTACTGGAAAAGTTTGGCCACATCGACATCCTCTTCAACAATGCCGGGGTTTCGTGTGTGGGCGCACTGCACGAGACTTTGGAAACGGAATGGGACCGGGTGATGGCGATCAATATCAAGGGCATTTATCTTGCCTGCAAATTTGTCGTGCCCATCATGCTCAAGCAAAAATCAGGTTGCATTATCAACATGGCCTCGGGAGCAGCGGTGCTCGGGCTCGCGCAGCGTGCCGCCTACACCGCCTCCAAAGGAGCCGTCTACTCGCTGACTCGGGCCATGCAAGCCGACTACTGCCGTTCCGGCATTCGCGTGAACTCGCTGGTTCCCGGCACTATCTACACTCCGTTTGTCGAAGGCTATCTGAAGAAACATTACGCTGACGATCCCGAGAAAGCGGTCGAGAATCTGAAGAAACGCCAGCTTTCAGGAACGCTCGGCACCCCGGAGGACATCGCCTACGGCGCGCTTTACCTTGCCTCCGATGAAGCGAAGTACGTCTATGGTAGCGGGCTGGTGGTGGATGGCGGCTTTGCGGCGGGAAAGATTTTCGATTAATTCGTAGCGTCTTCGATGCCGCGTGTACCACTACTTCTGAGAACGAGGGTCGTTCATGATTCTGTTGACCGCAATCACATCGTCCGGGCCACGTTTAGCGATCAAGACATCTGCTGGAATTGTGGTTCTCGAAAAAGCCCAGAAAAAGAAGTCGGAAATCCCGCTCACTCTCGAAGAAGCGCTGTTTGTGCCGCGCGGGCTCGATCGGGTTCGCCAATTTGTGCGCGAAAATCTCAAGGACGCATCCAAATTGAGCAAGCTGGCGACGCCGGAAAAGAAAATCCGCCTGGGCAAGTTGTTCCATCCCCGCAACGTTCTTTGTATAGGCCTCAACTACAAGGACCATGCGGCTGAAGGCGGAGTGCCTCTCCCCGAGAAGCCAGTGGTGTTCGCGAAGTTGACCGGATGCATTACCGGTCCGGGCGCGCCTATCATTTTGCCCCCGGACACCAAAGAAGTGGACTACGAGGCGGAACTCGCCGTCGTCATCGGACGCAAGTGCCGAAGTGTCTCCGCCTCCGATGCGTTGAAATATGTCGCCGGATACACTTGCCTCAATGACGTGAGTGCACGTGACTTCCAGCGTGGCGACGGGCAGTGGGTTCGCGCCAAGAGCCAGGACACCTTTGGACCGATGGGGCCTTACCTGGTCACGGGTGAAGACATCCCCGATCCTCAGACGCTTCCGATCCGCTGCGTGGTCAATGGAACGACGTTGCAGGAATCCAACACCGACAAAATGATTTTCGGAGTGCGAGAACTCATCGCCTTCATCTCGCGTGGAATTACGCTCGAACCTGGCGACGTGATCAGCACCGGAACCCCGCACGGGGTGGGCTTTGCGCGTAAGCCTCCCATCTTCCTGAAAGCCGGGGACGAGGTCGTGGTGGAAATCGATGGCATAGGCCGGCTTTCGAATCCGGTAAAGGCGTAATCAGAAAAGTCGGGACAAGCTTCAGAGCAGGCGACAGATCAGTTTCATGAAAATCACAAAGCTTGAAACCATCTGGTTCGAGGCAGTGCCCGATGCCGTCTGGCGTCAACAATCCCCTAACTCCCGTCAGGCCTTACCTAATAAC
Source organism: Terriglobia bacterium (assembly GCA_963795245.1). Lineage (GTDB taxonomy): Bacteria > Acidobacteriota > Terriglobia > Terriglobales > Acidobacteriaceae > JAIQFF01. The sequence continues at coordinate 2,497,964 of CAWCHA010000005.1, forward strand.
CTCTGGGTGCGCGTCTACACCGATGATGGCCTGGTCGGCCTCGGTGAAACTTACTACCTGCCACGCGCCGTCAGTTCAGTCATTCATGACCTGTTCGCTCCGCTTCTGATTGGCCGCGATGCGGTTGACATCGAGAATCATTGGAACAATTTATTTTCCCTGGCGAATTTCTGCGGCTTCGCGGGAGCGGAAATGCGCGCCATCTCCGCCATCGATGTTGCCTTGTGGGACCTGCTGGGCCAGCACACGGGGCAGCCCATCTACAACCTTCTCGGAGGCCGCAACCGCGAGAGCGTGGCTGTCTACAACACCTGTGTCGGCTTCGGAAAATATCCTGACTACAACCTGTGGACGGAAGGCCGTGCCGGCGAACTGGCGCAGGACCTGCTGAAGCAAGGCATCAAGGCCATGAAGATCTGGCCCTTCGATCAGTTCGGCACAACTCTCGCCGGGCCTTCGGATCCCTATGGCAAAGTGCGCCTCTGGGGACAGGAAACTGCCGCTGGCACGTTGGGACACTTCATCAGTAACGACCAAATTAAAGCTGGCATCAAGATTGTTGAAGATATCGCCCGCGCCACCAACGGGAAGATGTCAGTCGCAATCGAAGGCCACGCGCGTTGGGATTTGCCCACTGCCATCCGGATCGCGCACGCACTCGAGCCTTACAACGTGATGTGGCTGGAAGAAATCATGCCGCCGGACAATGTTGAACCCTTTGTCCGGCTCAAGGCGAGCACTCGTATTCCGATTTGCCAGAGCGAACGGGCGTTCACCCGCTTCCGTTTTCGTGAATTTATCGAAAAGCCGGCAGCCGACATCATCATGCCCGACCTCTCCTGGGGTGGCGGTTTCACCGAGACGCGGAAGGTTTGCAGCTTGGCCGACACTTACTACTTACCCATCACTCTGCATGACACCATCGGCCCCGTCGCTTTGTGGGCCGCGGCACATTTGATGCTGCATATTCCGAACGCGATGATCCAGGAAATTGTCCGGGGATATGTCGATGGCTGGTACAACGATGTACTGGACGAACCTCTCTCCATCACCGACGGCCAGCTTCGCCTTAATGGCAAGCCCGGGCTGGGCGCCGCACTCAGGGCAGATTTCACCTCGCGTCCAGGCGCTCATGTTGAAAACACTACCGAAGAAAAAGTAAGGGGTTGGTAGCGCATGCCCCCTTTCAAGCTATTTTTTACCGGCGACTATCTGGATGAAACAGGCGCGGTGAAGTATGGCGACATCGGTCTCGACGCATTGGCGAAGTCGGGTTATGTAGAAACCGGGTTTCTCCTGGATCAGGCGCCATCCCCGGGCGACAACACTTATCTGGATCGGCTTTATTCGCTGCAGGTCACGCCCGAACATGTGGCCAAGGCAAATGGAATTCTGATTTTTCGTCCGTGGGTGAAAGCGTCGGCCTTTGTCAAGGGCGCAGAAAACCTGGTTGTGCTGGCACGAGCGGGCGCCGGGTACGACAAGATCGACGTTTCGGCATGCACAGAAAACAACGTCGTATTGTTTAACGCTCCGGACACGCTCACTCACTCCACGGCTTCAGCTGCGTTCACGCTGATGATCGCACTGGCCAAGAAACTTCCCCAGCAGGAGAAGCTGGCACGAACCGGCAGGTGGGACCTTCAGGCGGAATTTCTCGGAGACGATCTTATCGGCAAGACTCTGGGAATTATCGGTCTGGGCAAAACCGGATCGGAACTGGCGCGGCTAGTGGCGCCCTTCCACATGAACCTGCTGGCTTGTTCGCCTAACGCGGACCCGCTTCAGGCAGAGGCGCTGGGAGTGGAACTGACGGACCTTGATACGCTGCTGCGCACCAGCGATTTCGTAAGCCTGCACAACCGGCTCGAACCTCGAACCCGCGGCATGCTGGGAGCGCGCGAACTCGGACTGCTCAAACCGACAGCATATTTCATCAACGTCGCACGCGGCGAACTGGTTCATGAAGACGAGCTGATACGAATCCTGCAAGAGAAGAAGATCGCAGGCGCCGGTCTGGATGTGTTCGAAACCGAGCCGCTTCCGCTCAGCAGCCCGTTGCTCAAACTGGACAACGTAATTCTGACGCCGCACTGGCTACCCAGCACACACCGCGCGGCGCGCGCTACGCGCGACCTGATGGTCCAGAATGTGCTTCGGGTAGCGCGAGGATTGGTGCCGCAGAATGTGGTCAATCCGGAAGTGGTGCGGCAGCCCGGATTTCGCGCCAAGCTAGCTCGATTTACTGCCAACCAGCAGAAAAGCGGCGCGGGTCCTATCAATAAGAACAGCTGACAACGTCAGCCAGGAACGCCAGCTAACAACACGAGGGCAATCCTCGGGACGACAAGAACAGACCGAAATCGTACGAGCGCAGCAGGAGGCAATGGATGGTCATTCTCGCGGGTTTTCTCATTGTTTTTTTCGCCGGGTCCATCATGGGAACGAACCTGGTTCCATTGAAGTGGATCCGTGTATGGAAGTGGGAAAACTTCTGGTTCGTCTATTCGATCATGTCCTTGCTGATCGTACCGATTTGCGTCGCATCCATTTTCGTTCCCCATCTCGGCGCGGTCTATGCCTCAATTCCACTCAGCACGATGGCGAAACCATTCATGTACGGCCTGCTTTGGGGAATTGCCCAGCTGGGTGCCGGCATCTCAGTGGACAAAATTGGTCTGGCCCTGACAGGTTCGATTCTGAATGGTCTCTGTGCAGCCCTGGGAACGCTCACTCCGCTCCTGCTGTTGCACTTTGAGTTGGTTTCGAAGCCCAGTGGGCAACTGCTTTTGCTCGGTACCGCAATCATGCTTTTGGGGGTCGCGCTCTGCGGCTGGGCCGGCTATCAACGGGAGAAAACTCAGCCTCTGCCGCCCGGAGCTGTACGTTCAGGCAAGACTTACATGCTGGTGATGATCCTGTGCGTTGTGTCGGGATTTCTCGCGGCGCTGCTCAACATTGCGCTCGCATTCGGGGGCGACATCGTCCAACTGGCAAAGGCGCAGGGCGCGGAATCGCAGTGGGCGGTCTTTGCAGTTTGGCCCATCGCGCTGCTGGGTGGTCTTGTGGTCAACCTGGCATACAGCGTTTATCTGATGACCCGCAACAAGACTTGGGGAAACTTCGCGGCGAAGCCGTCCGAGATGTGGTCGGCAATTCTTGGCGGATCCATCTGGATGATTGCGATCGCGATCTACAGCAGCGGAACGGTCTACCTTGGGATTCTTGGCGTGTCGGTAGGATGGGCGCTCTTCAATATCACGCTGATCCTTTCCGGAAATCTGGCGGGACTTCTGACCGGAGAATGGAAAGCCGTTGCTAAGCGAATCTTCAACGCGAACGTGGCCGGGGTCGCGGTTCTACTGGTCGCAACCGTAGTAATGGCCGCAGCTAACTATTCCGCACGTTAATACGCGCGGGTCGCGAGCATAACGAATGAAAGTCCGCACGTTAATACGCGCGGGTCGCGAGCATAACGAATGAAAGAAGGATAACTATGGCGAACGGGACAAAACTTGCGGGCAGGAAAGCTCTCGTGACCGGAGCCGACACCGGCATCGGACGCGAAATCGCACTGGAATTCGCGCGGCAAGGCGCAGACGTAGTGCTTCACTACAGCCATCACAAGGATGGGGCGAGCAGCGCGGCGGAAGAGATTAAAGCCATGGGGCGGCGTGCGGAAATTTTTGGCGCCGACTTCAACGATCTTGATCAGGCCCTCGCGCTGGCCAGCTATGCCGTCAAGGCTCTGGGCTCGATCAACTGCCTGGTGAATAATGCGGGCGTCAGTTTTAACCGGCAGTTCCTCAAGATGGAACCTGACCACGTCAAGAAGCTGTTCAATATCAATTTTTTCAGCCATTACTTCATCACGCAAACCATCGTCAAGGACATGCTGGAACATCAGGGCGGCACGATTTGCAGCCTGGCGTCGATTCACGGGATGCAGGGCGCACCCGAGCATTCGGCCTACGCAGCCACCAAGGGAGCCATCATTGCTCATACCCGCGCCCTGGCCGTAGAGCTCGCGCACCGCGGCATAAGGATTAACGCCATCGCGCCGGGGTGGATCACGGTAGAAAATTATTACAAGGCTATTCCCGGCTTCACCGAGGAGGCCGCAAAGAAATCGGCGGAGAACGCTGTGCCCATAGCACGTTACGGTTTGCCGATCGACGTGGCGCGGCTGGCGACGTTTCTTTCCAGCGACGACTCGTCGTTCATGGTGGGGCAAACCATCGTGCTGGATGGCGGCACCGTATCTCTGATGTCGCTCATCTCCGACTTTCGTACGGAGTCCACCTCAAAATTTGGCGAGGATTACATTCTGAACCAGAAAAAAAGTTGATCCAACCGTTGATATGGGGAGGAACCAGGGCTGATGTCGCCGTCGAAACGTGTGTTTCCTGACAATCTGACAAAATTCTGCGTGAGTGTGCTCACCAAAGCCGGCCTCACGCCGCCGAACTCTCGAATCGTCGCTGACGTTCTGGTGATGACTGACACGTGGGGAACATTTTCCCACGGCACCGGAGCGCTCGCGAACTACGTGAACACGATGAAGGCCGGTGGCATCAAGGCCTCCGCCGTCCCCGAGGAAGTTGGCGGAGGTAAAGGCTGGGCAATCGTGGATGGTCACTCGTCGATGGGAATGCTGGGTAGTTCGATGGCCATGAACCTGGCGATTGAGAAGGCGAGAGAGAACACAATCTCATGGGTAGGGGTCCGCGACAGCAGCCACTTCGGGGCAGCCGGATATTACGCAAACCTCGCGGCACAGCAGAGCATGGTCGGGATCGCGATGAGCAACGCCGACCCGAACATGGTTGTGCCCGGCGCTCGCGGCCACATCATCGGCAACAATCCTGTCGCATACGCGGTTCCCGCCGGCGAGGAGCATCCCATTCTTCTTGATATCGCATTGAGCGCGGTGGCCGCCGGGAAGATTCTCGGGATGAAGGCGCTGGGCCAAGCTATCCCCGATAGTTGGCTCACCGACGCCGATGGACTGCCCACCGCTGAAGTTGGAGACTGGCCCAGCTCGGGTTCAATGCTGCCCATGGCGGGTCACAAAGGATACGGCATCGCTCTTCTGATCGAGGTTCTGGCCGGTGCGCTGACCGGCGCCGGAATGCTGAGTGAAGTGAAGAGCTGGATCCTTCAGTCCAAGGATGTTTCCCACCTCGGACAGGCTTTCATCGTCATCAACGTCGGCGCGATGATTCCGATTGACCATTTCAAGCAACGGGTTGACCAGATTATCCGGGAGCTTCGCCAGTCTCCCAAAGCAAAGGGCTCGGAGCGCGTCTATGTTCCCGGAGAAATCGAATGGGGGAAAAGAGAAGACGCGCTCAAGAATGGCATCCCGCTTCCAGAACAGATTTTGACTTCTCTGCACCGTGCAGGCAGTCAGCTCGGTGTCGATACGCAACTTTTAGGGTGAGCTTGATTAGGTTCTATCCGGATCGTTACGAACGTCGACGACCGGAATAGTTTCGCAGACGTGCGGTTCGTGGTTTCTGTTGTCCAGCTTTGTACCCATATCTGGAGTTGGAGCCAGCACATAAAGGAGCACATATGCAGCGTCGTCGCTTTCTGGAGTTCGCCGGCCGCCTCGGCGCAGGTTTGGGTGTAGCCGTTCCGTTGTTCGGAGCCGAAACACTTCAGGCCTTACCGGGCGCGGACACAAAGCCCCCCAAACAGAATAGGAAACCGGCGCAAAAAGCCCCAACCCTGGCGTTCCCGCTCGATGGCCAGTGGCTAATCGCTACCGATCCGCGCAACGTGGGTCGCGAACAGAATTGGTTCGGTAAAGCCCAACCCGACGCCAAAACGACTCGCGTCCCCTCGATCATCCAGGAAACATTTCCCGCGTATCACGGCGTGGTGTGGTACTGGCGGCAGTTCGAACCCGGCGTGCATCCCTACGCCGGTGGCCGGTATCTGCTGCGTTTCAGTGCCGTGGACTACACCGCCGTAGTCTGGCTGAACGGCGAACGAGTCGGCGAACATGAAGGCGGCAACACGCCATTCGTTCTGGATGTGACCAACGCAGTACGTCCGGGCCAGACCAATCATCTCGCAGTGCGTGTTCTTAATCCCGGAGATGAGCGCATCGACGGCATGGTGCTGGTCGAAACACCTCATCTCGACAAGGCGGTCAATTACTCGAACGGCAATATCTACGACTACGGCGGCATTGTCGATTCCGTCGAATTGTTGCTCACTCCGGCAGTCCGCATCACAGATGCGCATATTCGTCCTGACTGGAAGACGGGGATGGTCAAGGTCCGCATCACGGCGCAAAACGCATCGGGCAAGACGGTCCAAGGCCGTGTTCGACTCACGGTTACCGGAACGGCAGTGGGCCAGAGTGTCCTCACCGACGTGATCGAGGCGCAACTCGGCGCGAGCGAAACCCAGATCGATCATGAAATTCAGATCGAGAATCACCGGCTATGGGACATTGACGATCCCTATCTGTACCGGCTGAGTGTGACCATCGAAGCGACCGGCATTGAGGGCACCCACCAGACGATCTCCAACTTTGGATTCCGCGACTTTCGCATCGTCAACGGATATTTCCGGCTGAACAACCGCCGCATTTTCGTAAAGTGCACCCACACTGGCGATCACACCCCTTTCAGCCAGACTCTTCCGCCAGAGGGGTATCCCGACATGCTGAAGAAGGACCTGCTGTTCTCGAAGGCGTCGGGTTACAACATGATCCGTTTCATTGCCGGCGGCGCTCACGGGTATCAGATGGATCAGTGCGACGAACTAGGACTGCTGGTCTATGAGGAGCCGCTGGGCGGTTGGCTGCTGAAAGATTCGCCACAGATGAAAGCGCGCTATGAAATCTCGGTGCGCGAAATGATCTTGCGCGATCGCAATCATCCCAGCATCGCGATGTGGGGAATGTTGAACGAGACGGAAGACGGACCGGTATTCCGCGAAGCTGTATCGGCGCTGGCGCTGGTGCGTTCGCTGGATGAAACCCGGCTCGTCCTGCTTTCCAGCGGACGCTTCGACGGGCATCAGGAAATCGGCTCGGCGAGCAATCCGGGCAGCTCTGTATGGGAACCCACATGGGGAAAAGAAGCGCCGGACGGCGGCCGCATCGCGATGAAGTATCCGTCCGGAATCGGTTCCGGAGACTTTCATTTTTATCCCGCCGTTCCTCAGACCCCTGAAACAAATGAATTGATGCGCACCCTGGGTCACGACAGCAAGCCTATATTCCTCTCCGAGTACGGCATCGGCAGCATGATGAACGTTATTCATGAAGCCCGCATGTACGAACAGGCCGGAATTCGCGCTGACGCGGAAGATTACGTTCTGATGAAATCCATGGCCGACCGGCTGTGTGCTGATTGGGCGCGGTATGGCATGGAAGTTGTGTATCCATTTCCAGAAACTTTGCTGCGGGTCAGCCAGGCGCAAATGGCGCGCCACCGCCTGCTCGGTTTCAACATGATTCGCTCTAATCCAAAGATCTGCGGCTTCAACCTCACCGGCATGCTGGACCATGGCATGACGGGAGAAGGCATCTGGAGATTCTGGCGCGACTGGAAGCCCGGCGCATTCGACGCCGTCCAGGATGGCTGGGCGCCGGTGCGCTGGTGCCTGTTCGTGGAACCGACACATACCTACATTGGGCGTCCCGTCACACTTGAAGCTGTGCTGGCCAATGAAGACACGCTTCGTGCGGGAAATTATCCGGCGCAATTTCGCGCATGGGGCCCGGGCGGTGTCGCCTGGGAGCGCAAGGCCGACGTTCACATTCCTGCCGTCACGGCGGAACTGGACGGCCCTCTGGTCGTGCCTGTAATAAAGGAGGATGTCGTTCTCGCCGGCCCGGCAGGCACTTACCAATTTGTCCCTGACATACAAACCGGGATCTCGCCGCCAGAAACGTCATGGGAATTTCATCTCACCGACCCGGCTTCCCTTCCGCGCCTAAGCTCGAAGGTGACGACCTGGGGCATTCCCGCCACTGTCGGCTCATGGCTGACATCAAAAGGAGCCACGGTTGCCTCATTCGAGGGCACGGCTCCCCCGAATCGAGAGTTGATTTTGGTAGGCGACGTTTCTGCCGGATCAACTGGCGCCGAATGGAAGGAACTGGCGGCGCGCATGTCGCGCGGAAGCACCGTAATATTTCTTGCTCCCCAGGCCTTTAAACGCGAGAAAGATGGCGCCGCGCGTTTGCCCCTCGCCAACAAGGGTCGCGTTTACGCTTTCGCGGACATGCTTTACCACAAGGAATGCGTGGCCAAACCGCATCGAGTGTTCGAGGGGCTGCAGGGTAAAGGCGTCCTCGATATGTATTACTACGGACCAATGTGGCCGCACTACCTTTTTGACGGACAAGACACGCCGGCGGAAGTGATCGCCGCAGCCTTCGCCACCGGCTATTCGACGCCCGGCGGCTATGCCTCCGGAGTTCTTCTGGGATCGTACAAGTTCGGCGCCGGCCAGTTCATCGTCAACAGCTTTCCGATTCTCGACTACGTGGACAAGCATCCGGTGGCCGACCGCTTGCTGCTGAATCTGGCAAATTACGCGGCCACTTTTACCAACGGCCCTGCTGCCCCTCTTCCAACAGATTTCCAGGCCCGACTCAAGGACATCGGATATGCGGATTGAGAATTCCAGCGAGTCCGGGGACCTCAGGAGTTCGTTTTGGCGTTCATAGGGATTGACCTCGGCACATCCTTCATTAAGGCTGCGGTCCTGGATCTCGACGCTCCTGAACTGCAACAGGTTCGGCGTATGCCTTTTCCCGAACCAATCAGCCTTCCTGATCCGCTTCGCGTCGAGTTTGATGCGGACATCATTGTAAGCACAGTCAAAAAGCTCATCGGCGAACTGGCGGCATCCTCCGCATCCTACGAAGGCATCGTCATGTGCACTCAGATGTCCTGCCTGGTGCTGATGGACGAACAAGGAAAGGGGCGCTCCAACTGCATTGGATGGCGCGACCAGCGCGCCCTTGAGCCTCATCCGTCAGGGTTGGGTTCCTATTACGATGTCCTGAAAAAGCGCCTGACCGCGGAGCAGAAGCGTGAACTCGGCAATGAACTGCCTCCCGGCGCTCCAATCTGTTTTCTTTTCTGGATGGCCGAACAAGGCCAGCTGAAGCCGGGAGTCATACCGGTTTCGTTGGCTGATTTTGTGTTGAGTACTCTGTGCAGTTCTCCGCCGAGCATTGAGAGTTCGAATGCCATGGCCTGCGAGCTGTTGCGACTCGATAATTTAAGCTGGCACGAGGAAGTCATCAAGGAGTTGCGACTGGACAAACTTCACTGGCCCCCAATCCGCAGGCACGGCGAGATCGTTGGCCACATGCAGGTCGGAGCAATAACGGTTCCCTGCTACACTCCGGTCGGCGATTACCAGTGCGCGCTGGCCGGCGCATTGCTGTCCGAAAACGAACTTTCCCTCAACATTTCGACCGGCTCTCAAGTAAGCCGGCTCACCCATCAACTGGCTCTGGGAAACTACCAGACGCGTCCATTCTTCGATGGAAAGTTTACTAACACGTTTTCCCATCTACCCGCCGGGAGATCTCTGAATGTGCTCGTAGATCTGCTTGGTGAATTGGCGCAACACTCGGGAACCGCGATTCCCGACCCGTGGCCGTACATCGCGCAAGCTGCCGCGGCGGTTGATCGTACCGATCTTGAAGTGAAACTCAGTTTCTTTCCCGGCCCTCGTGGCGACAAGGGTTCGATCGCCAACATCCGCGAACAAAATCTGACAGTGGGAACCTTGTTTCGAGCGTCGTTCGAAAATATGGCGGAGAATTATTACGAGTGCGCTTTGCGCCTCTGGCCTGACCGATCGTGGAACAATATCGTCTTTTCGGGCGGGCTGGGGCGCAAAGTTAAACTGCTGCGAAAGATTATCGAAGATAGGTTTCAGACCAGTTCCCGGTTGTGTCCCCTGGAAGAGGACACACTCCTGGGCCTGATGGTGTTGGCCCGCGTTTTCAGCCATCGCGCAGAATCGGTGCAACAGGCGACGCAGGATTTCAGACGTCACTATGCCGCAGAACTCGGTGCGGATAATTAGTTTGGACTTTCCTGATTGAAGCACGCCGTTTCGTAAAGGAGGGTATCGTCATTTCCCAGACCAAAGATGAAACTCTAGCTCTAATTCGTGAAGTCGCTGTCATTCCCGTGGTACGCGTCTCCAGCCGTGAGCAGGCAATCTGCGCGGTAGATGGAATCATGGCAGCAGGCATCCCTATTGTCGAAATCACGCTGACGGTTCCCGGCGCCATCCAGATCATTGCAGACCTGGTGGCGAAGTATGGAAAGAAGTTGCTGGTCGGCGCTGGAACCGTGCTGGACGCCGAGACCTGCCGCCTGGCTGTGCTGGCCGGAGCGGAGTTTATTGTTAGCCCCGCCTTTGATATCCGAGTAATCGAGGTCGCCCGGACGTACGGCAAGATCTGCATGCCCGGCGCTTTGACTCCGACCGAGGCACTCGTGGCCTGGCAGGCAGGTGCGGATTTGGTGAAAATCTTCCCCTGCAATTCGGTCGGAGGCCCGTCCTACATACGATCGCTCAAGGGACCGTTTCCGCAAATGGAAGTCGTGGTCACCGGCGGAGTCAATCTGGAAAACGTTGCGCAATACCTGGCTGCCGGCGTGGCCGCGGTTGGCGTCGGCGAAATTATTCTGGAACGCGCAGCCATTCAAGCCGGCAATGTCGAAGCGATCACGGCTAACGGTCGCCGCTTTGTGGATGCGATCAAGGCCGCACGATTGAGTGCTGGAGGGAAGGCAAAGACGTAAACCACGAAGGACACGAAGTGAAAAGAAGGAAATCGGGCAGACTCTAGCGCGGCGTTCTCAGACCCTCACTCAGCTTCTTTAATTGATCGAGCGCGACATTTTGCACGGGACCTGGGCCCAACTCCGCGGCCCGGCGCAGCGTTTGTTCCGCATCATCCTTTTTCCCTGCCGCAGCCAGCGCCAAGCCTAACCTGAGGAACTGCACTCCCTGGGGCCGCGGCGCGAGGCTGATCGCCATTTTCAGTTCGCCAATCGCCGGCTGCAATTGGCCGCGTTGAAATGCGACGACGCCGATTACGCCGTGAGCGTCCGACTGCATTTCGTGTTTTTGAATATTCCAATTTTCCATCGAACGTTCGCGCGGAATTTTAATTTTGTCGATTCCCTCCAAAGCGCGGCGGGCATAGGACTCAGCCTGCGAGAGCAACTGGTCACGGTCCGGCCTCGCGGCGGCGCGGTCGGCCATGGCCGAGGCCAGAGCCAGCAAGGTATTCAGGCTGTCAGGATCTGCCGCGAGTGCCTTTTCTCCCGCCGCCAGCATTCCGTCAAAATCGTTCAATTGCTCGCAGGCGTGAAGCTGATACTGGTATACCGCACCCAACAGTTCGGATTTGGGGAAGGCGGAAATGAAGGCTTTCACCTTTTGTACAGTCACGCCGGCATCGCTCGCACTCACGATTTCCAGATACGAATCCAACTCATCCTGCGTTTTCGCCTGGGCGGCCTGGCCCGGACTGGTGAGTGAACCAAGTTGCGCTTGCAGACGTGCGGACGTCGCGACCAGCGACAGACACAAGACCAGCACGTGGCCGAAGCGGCTAGTCGCGGTCATAAAGCGTCTTGACCTCTTGAAATTCCTTTAAGGCTTGCGCGGTCCGCGGGTCTGCCGCCTGACGATAAAGTTTGTAGAGAGCATAGCGGGAAGTGGAATCGTTCGGATTTCTGGCGGTCGCGGTTTCCGCCTCGCGGATCGCATCCGGCACGTTCCCCAGGCGCTCATACACTCTGGACAAGATCATGTGATTGGAATATTCATCGGGTTGCAGGTTCACCGCCCTTTTCGCAAACTCCAAAGCGGCTTCCGGCTTTTCATCAAGCAGCAGTCGCGCCATACCCTGGTAAGGCCAGCCAAAAGGGGCGTGGTTCTTTTCCACCAGCGTGATGGCGATGGTGTAGCGATCGCGCGCCTCACTGATCTTGCCCAGTTGCTCAAGACAGTTTCCGGCCTGGTAGACACTCTTCCAATCGTCAGGATGCAACTGCACGGCCTTATCAAAGAATTCCAGAGCGCCGCCCGCGTCCGACCGGATGGTCCAGCGATATAAGCCGAGATAAAAATAGGGCGCCGAGTCACTGGGGTCGAGCGCAGCCGCTTTCTTCATTTGCTCTTCAAAGAGGAAAAACTGGTTCAGGTCGTAGTAAGCCAGGCCCAGTCCTTCGTGGGAAAGGGCGGTATTCAAGCCCAGTTTTTCGGCGTCACGAAAAGCCTGCACGGACTTCACTGGTTCATGCAGCTTTAAGCGGGAAATGCCCAACCAGTAGAAAGGAGTGGGATCAGCCGGATTCCGGCTATGGTTTTGGTCCGCCAATGCCGCTACTTCTTGCCATCGACCGGCCCGGGCCAGTTCAGAAATATCGGCCGTCAACGGGGAGTTTGACGACGAACTCCTGGGTGCGGATTGAGCCGGAAGTAACGCCGCACACAACAACAAGAAGCCTGCGATCGAGAATGTACAGTTCATCCGATAAGGGCGCCTATAGCCGGATGGTAGCGCCTCGAGTGTGCATGAGCAAGAGCGGTCGCAATTGTGCAGGGCACTCCTGTCCGCCGCCTTTGTCGTTGACGTTGACTTGTAAGACCAAAAGCGCAGTCAAGGGCGGCGGACAGGAGTGTCCGCCCCGCTTGGAGAACCGCACTCTGTTCACTTCGGCGATGACAGCTTTACCGTCACAGTCTTCACTTCCGTATATTGTTGCAGCCCGTATTCACCCAGCTCACGTCCGATGCCAGACTGCTTGAACCCGCCAAAGGGCGCACCCGCGTCAAAAACGTTGTAGCAATTCACCCAGACTGTGCCGGCCCTGACGTTGTTGGCGATGGCGTGGGCCTTGCCGATGTCACGCGTCCAGACTGCGGCGGCGAGGCCATACACGGTGGCATTGGCGCGCTTGACAACCTCGTCCACACTCTTGAACTTGATGATGCTCATCACCGGCCCGAAAATTTCTTCCCGCGCAATCTTCATGTCGTCCTGAACATTGGCGAAAACAGTTGGCTCGACAAAGAATCCCCTATCACCCACTCGTTTGCCGCCCGCAAGCAACGAAGCACCCTCCTGTTTCCCCGACTCGATGTAGGAGAGGATCTTTTCCATCTGCGCCTTGTCCACTTGGGGTCCCTGGTCAGTCCTGCTGTCGAAGGGATCACCCACGACGCGCTTGCTGGCACGGGCAACGCTGCGCTCCACAAATTCGTCGTAGCATTTCTCTTCCACAAACAACCGTGAGCCAGCGGTACAACATTGACCGTGGTTGAAGAACAAGGCAAAGTGCGCGCCCTCGATCGCTTCCTCCAGATCTGCGTCGGCAAACACGATGTTGGGACTCTTGCCTCCGAGTTCGAGCGAGACTCGCTTCAGGTTTGATTTTGCGGCCGCTTCCATGATGAGGTGACCAACTTCGGTCGAGCCGGTGAAGGCAACCTTGTCGATATCCATGTGCCGCGCGATCGCCGCGCCTGCTGTCGGACCAAATCCCGGCAGGATGTTTACGACTCCCCGCGGGAACCCGGCTTCCACCGCGAGTTCGCCAATCCGCAGCGCGCTCAGTGGAGTCTGTTCGGCAGGTTTCATCACCACGGTGTTCCCAGTCGCGAGCGCCGGCGCCAGTTTCCAGGCCTGCATCAGCAGCGGGAAATTCCATGGAATAATCTGCCCCACCACGCCCACCGGTTCGTGGCGCGTGTAACAAAAATATTCGCCGGCTATCGGAATGGTCTTGCCTTCGACCTTATCGGCCCAGCCCGCATAGTAGCGGTAGCATGCGATGGTCAGCGGCAGGTCGGCAGCAAGCGCCACGTGGTAGGGCTTTCCATTGTCCAGAGTTTCCAGACGTGCGAGCTGCTCAGCATTGGCCTCAATCAGGTCCGCAAACCGGTTCAACAGGCGGCCGCGATCGGCGGCACACATCGTTCTCCACGGACCTTCAAAGGCGCTGCGAGCGGCCTTTACTGCCTTGTCGACATCGGCGGCATCGGCTTCAGCCACCTGGCAAATTTCTTCCCCGGTCGCCGGATTGAACGTGGGAAAGGTTTTTCCCGACACGCTGTGGACCCACTCGTTGTTGATAAGGATCCTGGTTTGCACTCCCGACAATAGGTCCGACTCAATTCGTGGCAGAACAGTGGTCACGATTCATCCTCCAACAGAAAATGTCTACGCAGCAAATCCCGGCTGCGCTACTTTCGACCAGCACGTTTGTAGGTCAGCACGGCGGCGCCCATCTTGTCCTTGAGCGAGATGTTCAAGCCCTTCTGCATCAGTTCGCGCCCGGTAAGAGTCTGGGTGCCCGGTTCGTCCGCATTGGTAATTTCATAGCGAGCGTCGGCCTCGAGGCCATGCAGTTCGAATTGGGCGGAACTCAATGGGCTGTTTGACCTTCGAAACGCCTGCACCAGGCCTTCGCCGCGCTCCGGACGATCGAACTGCCAGGCCATCCAGGCATGATCGGAAGGGTCGTACGCAGTCAGCGGATAGTAGTCGCCCAGATAGTTATCGGCGACAGCGCGCCATTGGCCCGTCGCTCGCCGGATCCAATCGTAGTCAAGATCGGTGCGTCGGAGATCCCAGACTGCGTTGATTTGCGGTCCCCAGGAACTACGGAAGACGTAGTTATCGCGAGCGCCATTCGGAGAGCCGAAGTACGGAATCCAAAACGACATTCCGTAAGTGATGTTCTGCTGGCCCACCGGTTCGTAGGAATAATCGCTGCGATGCATGGGGACGCCACGGCGAAGCGTTTCCAGGTCGTCACGCCGGCCGCCCGAAGCGCAGGTGTCAATCAGGATGTTGGGATGAAGCTTTTGCAATTGGTCAAGATATTCCAGAAATCCCATCGCGTATTTGTTTTCGGTAATCCCCTGCCGGTCGGGAGCATCGGTCTCGCGCCAAAAAGGCAGCGGCGCAATATTGAAATCGATGCGGTAAACATCCACAGCTTCCTGCGTGATGAATTTGTCCAGATAAGAAACCACCCACCGAACCACTTCGGGATTACCCAGATTGAGCAGCCGCTGGCCGTGCCGTTCTTCCTGATCACTTTTCAGCAGCCAGTCGGGATGCTGCTCCCACAGCCAGCTTCCGCGCGTGACCCTCTCTAGTTCAAACCAGACAATCGACTGGATTCCCATCGAGTGGGCGTAGTCATCCACCGGTCGAAGCCCGTTAGGGAAACGTTTGGGATCAATCTCCCAGGTTCCGGTGTTGGGCCAGGTTCCATTGCTAACGTACCAGCCCGCATCCATCCACCAGTAATCGATTTTGATTTTTTCCTGGCGGTAGCGATCGAGAAACAGTTTCTGGCTGGCTTCATCGGCTCGCGACATCTCCGCGTACCAGGGCGCGCTTGACGCCGCCAGCTTGGGCACCAGAGGTTGGCCGCCGGGGCGCGGCAGGTTGTGGGCCATCATCCATTTCCGCCAGACGTTCTGACCGCGGACCCAATTGCCGGTCCAGAACAAGAGCGCCGTCAAGGGCGAACGAACTTTCTCTCCCGGAAGAAGTTTGAAGTGCGTCAGTTCCTGCCCGGCCTGGATTCGCACACTGCGACCATCGTCGCGGCTGAAGTTTGCGGCCCATTGACCCGGCCAGCCCAGCCCAACGATGACTCCCTTATCTTTCTGATCGATGTTGAAATAGCAAAGAGCATTGTCACTCGGACGCCCGCCCGACGTCGCAATATGCTTTTCAATCTTTGGAGTCAGCTTGAGTTCGTAGGGTTGGAAGTCGACGGCCTGCGCCGGGCTTCCGCGAAAGTGATGCAGCGTGAACTCTCCGCCCGCACTTCTCTGAAACCAGGTGTCAACCGCCTGAATGTTTTCGAGGATGGGAGTGTCGGCAGAACCGGTGTTCTCGAAAAAGACGGTCCATTCAACTACCGGAAAATCGTGGTACTCCACCCCGGTCCAGCGCACGACCAGCCCAGTCGCGGGATCTTTGAAAGTGGTGACATACTCGGTACGGTTTCCGTCCAGCTCCGCTACCGTATGCTGTCGGGACCAATTCGATAAAAGTTCCGCCGAGGATTTGCCCCCGTAACTAAAGGAAAAGGGGAGGGCTGCGGTAAATGCCTCGACCGGAGCTCCAACCGGCATATCACCCAGCCATACCGTGCTGCCGTTTTCAAGCGTGACTTTCGCGTCCGCCCATACGGCTTCTCCGCACCATTCTTTTTGACGGTCTTGTCCATTCTGAAGTGTAAATTCGGTAGCTCCACCTAGATCCGCCTTCACCGCCACTCCGGCAGCGGCGACTTTCACGACCGTGGGCGGGAATACGACTTTGTCGCCCGCCTTGACCGAAAATTCCTGGCTGCTGTTGGTGTAGCCGCAGCCGGCGTAGCTGCTGTCGAGTCCGACTACAGCCTCGAACGTCTTCGCGCGGGAGGTCAAGTGAACCACGACGCCCTGAGCTCCGTTAGTGTACAGACCACGCTCGTACAGAGTATTGAAAATCCGCAGCGGACGGCCTTCGCCGGTGCTGTAAAGACCTTCGCCCACTTCGTGATCGGCGCGGAAGTTACGCTCGATCGCGCCGTGCCCACCCAGCAGCGTCAGGTAATTTTGAGCGGGGACCGGTTCGGTCTTCCCCGAGAATTTGGCGGCCGCCCAGCGCTTCGCCTCAGCCTGCTCCTCGCGATTGACTTCCACCGCGAGCGCGGTCGAAATGAAAGCGGTGTGCAACAGAAACAAGCAGACGACCGATTTTACTTTCGAGCTCTGCTTCATTTCGTTTCCTCTCGCAACCAATTTCAATTCGAAGTTGGACCAACCCTCTTGTAAGTCACCAAGGCTGATTCCGGTGCGCTCTTCAACTGGAGTTCAAGCCCTTGATCCATCAATTCCTGCCCTGAAATTTCGCGGCTTCCGGAAACGTCAAGATTGGTGACGGTGTAATGCGCCGCTGCATCCAGACCCTGGAGTTTGAATCGCGCCGTCTCGTAGGAGCTGCGCGAGCGGCGGAAGACTTCTACGAAGCCTTCGCCCACTTCCGGCCGATCAAACTGCATTGCGCCCCAGACATCATTCGCCAGGCTGTACGAAGTCAGCGGATAGAAATCGCCGTAGTAGTTCACCGAAACCGTGCGCCACTGGCTGATCAGCTTCCGCATGGCGTCGGTGTCGCTGTCTTTCCGGCGAAGGTCCCATGAAGTAATGAGGCCAGGCGTCATCTGACTTCGAAACACATATGGATCTACACCGCTGGTGCCGGTCCCGAAATAAGGGATCCACTGCGCCATGCCCAAGGTCTGCATCTGCTGACTGATGGGCTCCCCGGGCTCCAACAGATAATCGCTGCGAGTGAGCGGCACGGCGCGGCGAAGCGTATCAATGTCGTTGCGGCGGCCGCCGCTGGCGCACGAATCCAGCAACATGTTGGGATGACGCCGGCGAAGTTCGTCCCAGTATGCGAGGTAGCCGGTTACATAGCGGATTTCCGAGATCCCCTGCCGGTCTGGCGCATCGTTGGCGCGCCAGTAGTTCAGCGGGTCCATATTGAAATCCTGGCGATACAAATCAATTCCCTGCGAAGTGATGATTTGGTCGACATGGTCGGTCATCCACTTGAGCGCGTCGGGATTGCCGAAGTTAAACAATCGCCATTCCGGATCGTAGAGCTGATCGCCAGGATTGGGAGGCGCAGTGAGCAGCCACTCCGGATGGTGGTCATAGATCCAGGTGCCCTTCGTGACCCGCTCGGGCTCGAACCAGAGAATGATTTTTACGCCCTTGGAGTGGGCGTTGTCGCTGACCTCTTTCAGTCCCTTGGGGAAGCGTTTGGTGTCGACTTCCCACGTCCCGACATTCACCCAACTGCCGTTATTTGGATACCAGCCAGCGTCCATCCAGAAATAGTCAGGATTTAATTTCTCAGCGACGTAGCGGTCAATGAACATGTTTTCATCGGCTGCGGTCGCTTCGGTCATTTCCACATACTCGCGCGAGGTGTTGCCCGCGAGTTGAGGCGGCGGCAGTTTGCCTCCAGGACGCGGCATGTTGTGGGCCTGCATCCAGCGGCGCCATATATTTTGCGAATGCCTCCACTCGCCCTTCCAGAATTGCATGACGATGCGCGGAGAACGGACTTCCTCGCCGGGCAAAAGTTTGAAGTGAGTGATTTCCTGTCCGATAGTTACTTCCAGGCCGTTCGTCGTATCGCGGGTAAGCTGGCCCGCCCACTGCCCCGGCCAGCCAACAACGATGATCACTCCTTCGCCCGGCCAGGCCAGATTCAGATACGGAAAGTCTCCATTGGAGGGGCGCCCGCCGTGCGCCACCAGATGTTTCTCCGCTTTTTTAGGCAGCGGAGTCTCGTAAGGCTCGTAATCGTTGGCTGTCGCTGGAGCGCCTTTATTGTGGTGAAGCAGAAATTCCCCGTCGCCATTTCTTTCCAGGCGCGCGTCAAGCATTTGAATATTTTCGAGAATCGGCGAATCTGTAGAGCCTGCGTTCTTGAAGAAGACGGTCCACTCGACGGTGGGAAAGTCGTGGTACTCCACTCCGACAAAGCGCGCTTCGAGGCTGGTCTTGGGATCGCGATAAACTTGTGTGTACTCGGTCCGGTCGGAATCAAGCTCGCGGGAAGTTCGCTGCGAAGGCCAGGTCTTTAACAGTTCCGATGATTTCGTGCCGCCATATACGAACGAAAAAGGTGGCTCCGGCGTGTAATCCGCCCGTAGCGGGCCGATCGGGAGATCGTTCAGTTCGATTTCCTTCCCGTCCGCCAACAACACCTTCGCATCTGCAAAGTCTGCCTGGTCCCAATCAATCGGAGCGTTGGTTCCATTGATGTGCAGAGTGAAGTCGGTCGCGCCATGCAAATCGAGGCTGACTGGAATCGCCTGCATTCCCTCACGCATGACCGTGGAGCGGTATACCTCTTTTCCGCCGATATCCGCCCAGATGGTTACGTTGCCGCGCCCCAGACTTGAGTAATACCCGAGATCGTTGCTGTCCACTCCAATCGCCGCGCTGAAGCCCTTGCCCGGCGCAGGCAGATGCACCTTGACCGTCCCTACGGATGAGCAATGGATCCCATGTGCGAATGACTTATCGCCAATTTTTAATCCGTGCCCTCCCCGGGCATTCCTCTCCAGTGCCCCGCTCTTGAGCTGCGGCAGCAGGTATCCGAGGTCCGGCGCCGACTGTGATTTTCCCTCAAACTTCGCCGAAGCCCACCTGCGCGCCTCCGCCTTTTCGGCTGGTGACGGCGCCGTGGCAGCTACACAGAGGCTGGAAATGAGCAGAACAAAGAGAAGAAACGCTGCGCGGAGTCTTATCATTCTTTTGAGTACAGTGCGTTCAAGGTGAACTACCTGTTCGACCAACTCAGAACAATTTCCGAACGCTTGCCTTCCGGGATTTGGATTGTCATCCGAAACTTCTAAACCAGGGCGCCGGCTGGTCGTTTGCCCAGCAGAATGTCGCGCGCAGCTTCAGCCGCCTGAATCTGCAGCAGGTCCACGGCACGCGATGAGACTGACGCAGCGTGGCTGGTCAGAATCACGTTCGGCAGCGAGCGCAGCGGACTGTCTACGGCCAGCGGTTCCTTTTCGAACACATCCAGGCCGGCACCGACAATTTTTCCGGCTTTCAGTGCGGCCACCAGATCGGCTTCATTCACCAGCGGACCGCGGGCAGTATTGACCAGTATCGCGCCGGGCTTCATCCGTGCAATCGAGTTCGCGTTGATCATGTGGCGGGTTTGGGGGAGCAGCGGGCAATGCAGCGAGATGATGTCGGCGGTTTGCAGCAGAGTGTTGAGTTCCACTTTTTCGACGCCGTGTTTCGCGAACACGTCCGGCGATGCCACCGGATCGGAAGCAATCTGGCGAAAGCGAAATGGCTTCGCTTTCTCGCTGACTTTTCGCGCAATCGATCCGAAACCAACCATGCCGAATGTGAGATCGGCAAACGCAGGAATCGGAAGGAACGGCCCTACCCCCCAACCGCCCTGCCTGATCTGATTGTCATCGTGCGGGATGCGGCGGGCGAGGCTCAAAATCATTGAGATCGCATGGTCAGACACTTCTTCCTGGCAATAGTTGGGAACGTTCGACACCATGCGTCCGAGTTCCTTCGCCGCCGGAACGTCAATGTTGTCAACTCCAATGCCGTAACGCACCACGCCTTTAACGTTCGGGAGCGCCTCCAGAACGCGGCGTGTTATCGGGGCCCACTGCACCAGGAGGACGTCAGCGCGGCCGCACTTCTGAATGACCTCGTGTTCCGCTTTGCAATTTGGTTTGATTTCTTCGAGCGTGAAGCCGGCAGCTTCTATGACTTTTCGCTGCAGATCGATAGCAGGAAAAACGTGGTCCGTGATAAGAACGGTTGGCAACTCTATCTCCTATGTGTCCGCTGGCGGTGGTGAATGGTGATTCAAACCCTTACACACTGCTGAGTGAGGCGTTGTCAAGTATGTTCGACAGGTTGAACATTCCTGCCCGTTGTTCTTGGTATTGAACACTAAACGCGCGCCATGACTTGTAGTTGTTGAACCGGCTTCAAGCGGCGTGTTAAGTGTTCCAAGGTACCAACGTCAGCTCCCGTTCAGTGCGATAGCAACTGGTGCGCGTAATCGCTGGAAGGGACAATCCGCCACGATAACCACGGTGCGAGAGGAAACTCCTTCACCTCGTTTTATCTCCACGGAATCCTGTCCGGCTTCTGGGGCTGTTTCTCCGTATTCCATTTTCAGTTTTTTGAGCATCACGCCGGCGCAGACTGGAAAGGACGATCGATGAATGTTTTGATTACCGGAGGCACCGGAAATCTGGGGTCCCGCCTGGCGATTCCTCTCGTCCAGCGGGGCGATCGGGTTGTGGCCTTCGATATTCGCCCCGGACCTCATTTTGACAGCGCTGAGTTTCGCGAGGCTCAGGTGGTTGTCGGAGACCTGGCGGACCGTCAGCGGGTCATGGGCACGGTGCGCGAACACAAGATCGAAACGATTTTTCATCTCGGCGCCGTGCTTTCCTCTTCCGCCGAAGAGAATCCGTACGATGCCTGGCGCGCCAACATGGACGGAATGGTCAATATCCTCGACGCCGCACGCTTCGGCGGCGCGCAGAGAGTGGTATTTTCCAGCACCATCGCTACCTACGGCTCCCACACCGGCGAACAGTTGACCGAAGACGCACCGCAGTGGCCGGTTAGCTTGTATGGGGTCACCAAAGTTGCAGGCGAGCGCCTGGGTGTTTACTACCATCACCAGTTCGGTCTGGATTTCAGGGCCATTCGGCTACCGGCGGTCATTGCCGCTCGCGGATCAGCCGGTGGGGCCAGCGCTTATGTCTCGGCCGTCTTCGAGGCCAGCGTCTTCAAGGGTGCGTATGAGTTCTATGTGAACCCCACCACCCGCGCGCCGATGTTGTACATCGCAGACGCGGTGCGTGGCTTTCTCAATCTTCATGACGCGCCAGCCAAGCGCTTGACCCGCCGGGTTTATAACATCGCCGGCATTTCCCCGTCGGCGGAGGAACTGGCGCAGGCGATCCGCAGGCTGATGCCGAAGGTTGATTTCAGCTACCGTCCTGATCCTTTGAAATGCGCGATCGTGGAGAGCTGGCCCGACAAAATTGACGATTCCGCTGCCCGCAAGGATTGGGAATGGGATTCCACCTGGAACCTGGAACGGACCACAGACGAAGTAATCGAGGTGCTGCGGCATGAGCTTGCCAGCAAGTGAATCCTATGCCCAGCTCCTCGACAAAGCTCGATGGAGCCATGCCAACGGACGCAACGTTTTTCATATCCATCAAGCTGATGTGGATGCTGCCCGCCTCTTCAGCTACGCCTATCGTTCTCAAGCTATAGGCACGTTTCACGCAACGCGCGTGGCCCTCGATGCCGAAGAAAACGCGGCCACGGGTTCCGACGTGAAAACCTGCCTCCTACAGGCACGCACCCTGCTGGACCAACTTGAAGCGAAGGCCGGCGAGGCCGTGCCCCAAGACTTCCGCGCTCTCATCTCGACCCTGTACACCTACGATCAATGGATCAACCGGGTCGCAGAAATTTTAGAGAAAGCCTCGGCGCGAGCTACGAATTCACAGTTGGAGATCATTCGCCAGCGCTTCGTGCAAAACATCGAGCCGATCAGTTCCGGTAACGGCATTTATGTGGCGCGCGACATGGTCCTGCCGGAACAAGGCGCATTCGTTGTGCCCAATCTTGGGATCTCCATCGTGCCAGTCATCTATGGCGACCACCATTCCTGGAACGCAGCCTTTTTGACCGCTGACCAGGTTGGAGTTTCGGTGCATCGTCACCACAAGGGAGCGGAGATCCACCTGGGATTTTCTCCGGTGAAAGGGCGTACGATTCTCGGGGACAACTATGCCGAGGTCTCGGAAGGCTATGCCATGGCAATCCCTCCGATGACCGACCACGGCTTTTTCAATGCTTCGGGACACGACCACATTGTGCCGTTCGTATTCGGGTCGCTGACCATGACTGGCTGGGGCATTTTCTTTGACGTTGAACCTCGCCCCAACCCCGGCGTCGAGCGGAAAGAACATCCGCTGGAATCCCCCGCCATGAATCATTCGGTCTTTCTGGAGCGAGCCATTGAGCGCGCGCGGACACAAGCAACCGCGCGGCGCGAGGTTCTTATACCCGCGGAGCGCGCCGGGTCCCATGAAATCGGCGGCCTGGAGCTCGCAATCAACCGCAGCCACAGCGAGACTGACCTCTCTTCGGAACACTACAGAATAGTTTCAGTGCAGTCAGGCCAGGGGCGGGTCCGTATCGGCTCCGCACAGAAAGACGTGGGCGAACACGATCATTTTGGCGTGCCGGCCGGTTTGGCGTGTACTCTTACTCCGCTTGGAGAGGACCCGCTGGTTTTTCTCGACGCCATGATTCTTCCGATCCCTTGAAGAGCGGGAGCAGAAACGAAGGTCCATCAGAGAGGACAACAACTTAATGGCTACAATCTGGGGCGCTTTGACCGTTGTGCTGGCAGGGCTGGTACAGGGCAGCGGCGTGTGGCCGATGAAGTTTCTGCGGAAATACAAGTTCGAACACTGGTGGTTCGTAGCCATGCTGATCGGACTGGTCATCGCTCCCTGGGTCATCACTCTCACCTTGTGTCCTAACGCATGGCAGGCCTATCACGAGATAGACAGTTCCACGCTGATCAAAGCAAATCTGTTCGCCCTTGCCTGGGGCGTCGCCAACATTCTGTGCGGACTCTGTTTCGTCCGCATCGGAGTAGCACTCACCGGAGGAATTCTTACCGGGCTCGGAGTTTCGGTGGGTGTGACGTTGCCCATGATCATCAAAGGCTCGGGTCTGTTCAGTGAAGCGCCCAACCTGGGGTCGCCCGCGGGACACGCGGTTTTGGTGGGCGTCGCGATCATGCTGGTCGGCGTTGTCCTCGCTGGGTTCGCCGGTTTTGGCCGGGACAGAATTCTCAGGAGCACGGATCAGCCTCGCACCGGCAGCTTCGCCGGCGGCTTGATCATGGTGGTAATTGCAGGCGCGCTCTCCGCCGGCATCAGCTTTGCCTTCGTGTACAGCCAGGGACCGATCGTCTCCGCCATGAAAGCCCATGGTGCGGGCGACATTCCGGCAAACTTTGCCGTCTGGGCAATCGGCCTGCTCGGAGGTGCGATCATCAACGTCACCTACCCCGCTTACCTGATGACCAAGAACAAGTCCTGGGGCGTGCTTCTGGATTCGTGGTGGGAACTCGCGCTGTCGGTGGCTATCGGAATCAATTTTATTATCGGTGTGTCCCTGATGGGGAAAGGCATGCTGCTGCTGGGACCGCTCGGGGCGTCGATCGGGTTTGGGATCCAACAGGCCATGCAGATGCTCGGCGGCCAGACCGTGGGCTTCGCGAGCGGTGAATGGCGGGGCATTTCTGGAACACCACGCCATCAGATGTATCTCGCTATCGCAGTGCTGATCGCCGCCGCGCTGGTGATGGCTTACGGCAATACGCTGACCAAGATCTAGCTCTCTAAGAATACTTCAATCGGACGTGCGGTTCGGATTGCGACGTCGATTGTCCCGCACGCAGTGTTTCAAATCTTGCGCAGTTTAGTTACCCGTCCGATCTCAACCCATTCGACCACGAAGATATTGCCTTCGCGGTCGAAGCAAGCGCCGTGCGGAGCAATGAATTTTCCCGGCGTGAATTGATCCCGCGACATAGTGCGCGTCTTCTGCCAATCGCTTGCAGAGTCATCTCCTAAATGCGCGATGACCTTGTTGTCGCGATCCATCAACGTGACTCGCGCGGCCAGGTCGGGAACCACCACATCGCCGCTCGTCGAGTAGCCAAAATGGCAAGGCATGTTGGTGCCGCCGACGAAGTCGATGTGCTTTCCCTCGAGAGTGAACCGCTGTATGCGATTATTTCCCCGGTCCGCAACGGCGAGAATTGAGTTTCCAGCATGGCGGGTATCGACGATCAGGCCGTGTGGACAATTCAGCTGGCCCGCTTCGTCGCCCTTGCCGCCAAAAGTCCGAACGTATTCACCTTCGCTGCTGTACTGATTGATGTAGCTGGAACCGTAACCGTCAGCCACGTAGATGCTGCCTTCCGGAGAGATCGCAAGATTGGTCGGGCTATACTTCGGCCTTTGCCCGTTAGCATCTTTCTGATAAGCCTCCGACCGGTCGGGGTAACCAATTGCCCAGACTTGCTCTCCTTTGGTCGTTAACTTCACGACCAGCCCGCGATTTTTGTCGCAGAGATATAGAAAGTCCTCTCGCCCTTCCCGATGGATGTGCAGACCGTGGGCGCCGCCCTTGAACTCCGCACCCCAGCTTGTAACGAACTTTTCATCGGCGTCGAACACCGCCATGGCGTGGTCGCTCTGGCTATCCTTGTGCACCGTGTGGTGAACATAGATAAACCCCTGCGAATCTTCGCAGACACCGTGCGTGTTGCCGTATCGGATCTCCGGAGGCAGTTCACCCCAGTCGTGAATCACTTCGTAGGTATATTGACCGCTTCCTATTACGGGATGAGCGCCGCCGGTTTTGAGAGAATTTGAGACCATCGTGTGGCGGATGAGTCCACTTTCGTAAAAATAGTGAGGACGCGAGTGTCCTTTTCACTCGTGGCTCTTGCGCTACTGGATGATTACGCCGCCACCATACCGTGAGGATCCAGCACGAACTTCTTCGCTGCCCCTTTGTCGAAGTCCTTATAGCCTTGAACGGCCTGTTCCAGTTTCACCACCGTGACATTTACCGCTTTGGCGATTTTGATCTTGTCGTGCAGGATAGCCATCATCAACTGCCGGTTGTATTTCATAACGGGGCATTGACCAGTGGTTAAGACGTGCGACTTCGCCCATCCCAGGCCAATGCGGATGCTGAGATTCCCTTGCTGCGCCGCCTTGTCCACTCCTCCGGGATCATCGGTTACATAGAGCCCTGGAATACCGAGAGCACCGCCCGCCCGGCAAATTGTCATTAACGAGTTCAGCACCGTGGCGGGAGCTTCGGTTTTCGCATCGTGGCCGTGGCCACGGGCTTCGAAGCCGACACAATCCACTGCGCAATCCACCTCTGGAACCTTGAGGATCTCGGCAATCTGATCGCCGACAGAAATATCTTTGGAGACATCCACCGTCTCGCACCCGAAGCTTCTGGCTTGCGCCAGTCGTTCGGGAATGAGGTCTCCAACAATTACGACCGCTGCTCCCAACAAATGGCAGGCGGCCGCACAGGCGAGTCCGACCGGACCCGCGCCGGCCACATAGACCGTCGCTCCCGGACCGACACCAGCGGTGACCGCTCCGTGGTATCCAGTGGGGAGAATGTCAGAGAGGCACGTGAGATCTTTAATCTTTGCCATGGCCTGAGCTTTGTCGGGGAACTTCAGCAGGTTGAAGTCGGCATAGGGGACCATGACATATTCTGCCTGCCCGCCAACCCATCCGCCCATATCCACATAGCCGTAAGCCGCACCGGGGCGAGCCGGATTCACGTTCAGACAAATGCCGGTGGCGCGCTCCTTGCAGTTGCGGCAACGACCGCAGGCGATGTTAAATGGCACAGAGACCAGATCGCCCACTTTGATGAACTCAACGTCCCGCCCGGCTTCCAGGACTTCACCTGTGATCTCGTGCCCCAGGACAAGCCCCTTGGGAGCGGTGGTCCGGCCCCGGACCATATGCTGGTCGCTGCCACAAATATTGGTGGAGACAATCTTAAGAATGACGCCGTGTTCACATTTGCGATTCCCAATCGCCAACTTCGGGAAGTCAATGCTCTGCATCTCGACTACGCCCGGACCCATGTAAGCGATTCCGCGATTACTAGCCATGTATCCTCCCGTGACTTCGTTGTGAAACAGATTTCAATTCCTTCAGAGATGAACCTCGATCAAGAAGTGAAAGTAGCATCCGCCCCGGGCTTGGACTGTGGGATTACAACTTCACTTCGAGAGTCTTCAAGACCCGGGAATTGCGCTTCGAAACATCCCAGTCGGGTTTTTCATCCACCAGACGGAGATTGGGGAAGCGCTTCAACGCAGTCCCCACGGCGATAGTCGATTCGGCCCGCGAGAGTGCCGCACCCACGCAGAAATGAATTCCGTTGCCGAACGCAATGTGCCGGTTTTTCTGGCGCTGAATATCGAACTTGTCGGGGTCGTTAAAGTAGGCGGGGTCCCGATTTGCCGAATTCAGCATCTGGAATGCGATCTCGCCTTTTTTAAGCTTTTTGCCTGCGAGTTCGGTGTCCTCTTTCATGAGCCGCGCCTGCCGGGAGACCGGGCTCTCGTAGCGCAGTGACTCTTCGATCGTTGACTCGAGCAATTCCGGATTCTGCCGCAACGACTTGCATTGGTCTGGGTTGGCCAGCAGGGTGTAGATCGTGTTGGAGATGAGCGAGAGCGTGGTTTCATGACCGGCGGTAAAGAGTGTGACGCAGGTGTTGATTAGCTCCGCCTCGGAAAGGCGTTGGCCCTCCGATTCCTCGGCCACGAACTTGCCCATCAAATCCCCTCTCGGCTGGCGGCGGCGCTCGTCGATCATGCCTTTGATGTAGGCGCGCATCTCCATAAGCGCGTCCTGCGCTCGCGACAAGTCTCCCTCGCTAGGCTTGTTGACGCCCTGGAAGCGCAGGATGTGATCGGTCCATTTTCTGATCAGGTGCCGGTCGGGAGGCGGTACACCAAGAATTTCAGCGATCACCTGCACCGGCAAAGCGGCAGCCAAATCGGGGACGACATCCATCCCGCCATTTTTCTCCGCAGTGTCAAGCAGGCCGTCTACCACTTCCTGCATGCGTGGACGCATCTTCTCGACAATCGTCACCGTGAATTCCCTGGTCACCAGGGCACGCATCCGGGTGTGGTCCGGCGGATCGGAGTGCAGCAGGCCTTTGGTCGCGTAGTGGTCCTCGAATGGCTTGTAATTGGCCCGCTTCTCCGGAGGCAAGTATTCCACTGCCTTCCCCAGGCGGTTCTCATTCGAATAATGCGAAGTCTGCCGGAACGAAACGATGATGTCGTCGTATCGGGTCAACAGCCAACCGCCGATTCCGTCGCTCCAATAGACCGGTGCTTCTTCGCGCAGTCGTTCTAGTACAGGGTAAGGATTGGCCACGAACTCAGGCGACACCAGCAGTTCTTCGAAATTGGTATTTGTTGTTGGCATGTTCAGGAGTGCGTCCAGAATCTGAAGCAGCTTCGGATCAACGAGGCAGGGGGCGGGCTAACCGCGAACTCCATTACCTCGCCCACACTCGCTTTTTACAGCGATGCCTGAAGAGAGTCAAAGCATTTCAGCCTATTGAACAGATGGACCATAGCGTACAGCGTACTCAGTACTAATCTCGAATGTTGCGGACTCTGCTAGTGCAGTTCTGATAGAAAATATTCAGAGGTTGGTTCCAGGAAACTCACTATGGCGCTTCGCTGGGAGAGTTGGTTTTCGGCGGTGCTTTTATTGTTTGCACCGGCAGCTACGCCGCCGGGCACAGTAGCCTTCGATCTGCCCGGACCTCAAGTAGAGGTGCGCGTGACCCGTGCGGGCAAGACGTTGCCCATCGCTGAAGTCCCAAACCTGCAGGCGGGAGACCGGGTCTGGGTCCATCCAAATCTTCCTGAGCAGCAATCCGTGCGCTACATACTGGTGGCCGCGTTCCTGCGCGGCGTCACCAATCCTCCACCCCCAGCCTGGTTTACCAAGGTGGAAACCTGGAGCCGGCAAGTGCGCGAGGAAGGGATCGTCCTCACCGTTCCGAAAGATGCGCAGCAACTCTTGCTCTTTCTGGCGCCCGAGACCATGGGCGATTTCACCGCACTGCGCTCCGCTGTCGTGGGAAAGCCCGGAGCCTTTGTCAGGGCCTCGCAGGATTTGAACCGGGCGAGCTTGGCTCGATCGCGGTTGGACGGCTATTTGAACGCCATCCGGGAGACTTCCGACAACGATCCCGCGGTCCTGCATGACCGCTCCGTCCTTTTGGCTCGAAGCCTGAACATCAAATTGGACGAACAATGTTTCGACAAACCGACGGAGCAACAAGCCCCTTGCCTGATCCAAAACACGGATCAGCTAGTGATGGACGATGGCCACAGCCAGTCGATGGTTTCTAGCTTGACCTCGGGCGCGGGTTCCGATCTGCTCGGGCAACTCAGCACGGCCCGGGTCGCGGGCGGCGGGGCTTACAGTCCGTACGTCGGCGCGGTTGTCGATCTGGCGCGTTTGCTGGAGAGCTTCCGCACCGCCAGATACCAGTACATTCCGGCGCTCGCTCTTCCCCACCATGGTGAACTGAACCTGAAGCTCAACAATCCCCCGTCGTTTCAGAAACCGATGTCGGTGTTGGTTTTCACTCTACCGGCCATCGAGCCGGCCGCGCTCCCTCCCCTGCGCGCTGCGAATCCATCCAGCACATTCTGTTTACAGCAACCTTCTCTGGTGTTGCCGGTGGAAGGTTCTCCGCTGGCGTACGTCACTGATTTAGTACATGACCCGGCGTTACGGATAAAAACCAGGTCGGGATCCAGTGTTGATCTTCCAATATCGCCCAACCCGGCGCGCGGCGGATATGTTGTCGACACACGAAACCTTCGCGGCGATTCTCTGGAGGCAGCCACCGCCGGAACGATTCGTGCATATTGGGGCTTTATCCCATTCGACGGGCCAAGCTTTCAGCTGCGTAATTCGCGAGCAACGAATTGGACCGTCGCTCCCGCAGATCAGACTGCCGTCATTGTCGGTCGCGATGACACGCTCCGTTTGCAATCCGAAGATGCCACCTGTGTGCAGTCCATTGCGATGAAAGATCGGGACGGTAGTGAAGTCAGCATTGACTGGAAAGCTTTGAAGCCCGGTCGCCTGACGGTTCAGCTCCCCCTCAAGGACAAGAGCCCCGGGCCGCTCACTCTTCTAGTCCGGCAATATGGATTGCCTGAACCGGACACAATTCACTTGCAAGCCTATTCTGAAGCGGGTCACCTGGATGAGTTCGAGATCCATGAGGGAGATCAAGAAGGCAAACTCAAAGGGACCCGCCTCGATGAAGTAGCCTCTCTCGAAGTTGGTAGCGCTCGCTTCAACCCCGCCGTACTTTCGCGAGTTCACGACCGGGATGAGTTACGGGTTACAACGGCAGATTCGAGCTCGATTGTCACTCACGCCGGTGATACCGTGACCGCTCACGTCACTCTCAAAGACGGACGATCTCTGAACCTGCCAACCGTTGTGGCGCTACCGCGTCCCCAGGTCGCGCTGATCGGAAAGACCATCGATCCCGGACCAAGCGGCGAAGTGATTCGTCTCGGAGGCGACGACCAACTCCCCGAGGACGGGAAGATTTCATTCATTCTGAAAGCCGAAATTCCCGCAACGTTTCCGCGAGATCAACAGATTGAGGTCGAGACCGAAGACGGATCTTTCAAGGTGATCTTGAACGTGGATGAAGGGACTTTGATTCTGGAAGACGCGCAGAATGTGATCGCACAACTCGATCCGCGCAGCCTTGGCCGTTCCGCTTTTGGCCCGTTGCGCTTTCGCGCCGTGCAGGGGGAAAGAAAAGGAAACTGGCAAAGACTGGTTACCCTGGTGCGAGTTCCTGCGCTGACCGGAATTCATTGCCCAACCGCCGCATCCAAACCTTGCACGCTCAGTGGCTCGAATCTTTTTCTGATCGACTCTGTCGCATCCGACGAGGCTTTCTCAAACAGTATTTCGGTTCCGTTGGGATTTGTAAGTTCGGAGATCAGCGTCCCGCATCCCAATGGACCACAGTTATACGTGAAGCTCAGAGACAACCCCGCGGCGGTCGGCGTTCTGACTCCGCCCGTACTCTCTCGCAGCGCCAAACAGCCAGGCGAACGGCGGCCCGTCCCGGAACAGGCTTTGACTGAACCCCATTCCAATTGAACTCAGAATGATCCGCTATTTTCCCAGGTAGGTTGCTAGAAATCGTTTCATCTTCACCATCGACTGTTGCACTTCGGGCGTTCCGAAGACAATCCCCTGGAAAACATGCGGCATGCCTTCATAAATATCCAACACCGCGATTCCTCCCGCACTATCGATGGCGCGATATTCCCGCACGAAATCGCTGAGGAAGATTTCCTTGGTGCCGCCCTGAATCAAGGTCGGCGGGAAGCCTTTGGAGTAGTCGCCGTACACGGGTGAAACGTACGGGTTCTTCTGGTCTTTGGGATCGGCGTAAGCATCAGCTGCTTTCTTGAGCAAGAGTTTGTAGTCGAGAAGAGGGTCGGCTCTTTTCAAAGTGACATAAGTGTCGCCGGTCTCGGTAATGTCGGCCCATGGCGACCACAGGATAAGCGCACCCGGAATACCCAATCCCCGGTCTCGCATCTTTAAAATTGCGCCGGCTGCTAATCCACCTCCGGCGGAATCGCCGAGGACGGCAATATTTTTCGGTGCATAACCTGCTTCTTCGACCGCATGCAGGACCGATACGACCTGATCGCTGATCTGGTCCCACTTCGCTTCCGGCGCCAGCGTGTAGCCAACAGAAATAATTCGCAGTCCGGTCTCGCCCGAGACCCAGCCTCCGAGGCCGAAGTCGGGGCCCCCGGTGACATAGCCACCTCCGTGCACGTACACCAGAACTTTTCCGTTCTCCTTCCAATTTTCAGAAGCGATCTCCACCACCGGCACGCCGCTCATGGTCGCTTTCTTGCTGGTCGAAGGGTAGCGTTTTATGACATCAGCCGTTCGCTTGGATATTTCCGGGTTTTTTGCGATCGCTTTCAATTGCGGGGGAACGTAAGTGCGGATCTTCTTCCAGCCTTCAATGTCGTTCGGGCCCGGCAGCGACAGGCCTTGCGGCCCAGTCATCATACGCAGAACCTGTTGAGACTCAGGCGAGATTGTGTCCGGGACATAGGCTTCGTAGGGTTTCTCGGTCGTTGCTGCGCTCTTCTGCTGCGCCTGGGCGAGTTGTGCGATCCCACAGATGAGTAGAGTGAGCGAAAACGCGGTCGCGCGGCGAGGATTGATTATTTTGTGCAAGGCGCCTCTGGGTTGAGCGCAAACGGAATATTTGCGACTCGCAATTGCCGGATACTATCTACCTGCCAGCTAACTTCTGTTTTTCATCTCCAGCTTGAATTCTGCAACGCAGAGCGTGTACTGTGCGTTGGGATAATCGACCAAGGTTGACTCTTTGTGCAGCTCTCGTGGAAGGGGGGTTGGACCGCCCCACGCGCCCGAATAAAACAGCACGAAGGTTCCGTCCGGTTTCACGAACTTGCTGGGTATCTGCGCGTAATAGGCTCCTTCGGCGAAGGCGTTCCAGTAGGTAACGATCGACCACGGGCCCCATAATTGATCAGCCTCGGCGATCCATGTGTCGCGCTGACTTCCGGCGCCGTTCGGCCATCCTGAGCACATTACCGCGAGGTACTTTCGAATCGTTGGGAAGTACGTGACATATGCCATCGCGCAGCGCGAGGCCCACTCGAAAAGAGGCTTGATGTCTTCAAATTTCTTCGACCAGGTGGGAGTGCCGTTGCTCTTGCGACCTGCGAAATATTCGTACGAGGATTTACTGTTGATCGCCTCCGCGGCAGGCATGACCCGGGCAAGAAACATGCCATCCCCGGTACTCCAGTTCGACATGCCCTCGGGGTCGGCGGTTCCATGTCCTGTCAAATAGGCGTAACCGTCCGGCGAGTGTTCCATGTTCTTGCCGAAGTCGACAAAATGCGCGCCTCCCAATTTTGCGGGGGCGCCTCCGGCACACGCGCCCATGTCCGGGATGACCGGATCAGAGTCGTCAAAGGGAGACCATTCCCAGGTCTTTCCCAGATCGCGTGATATTCGGAAGCGAGTGGGGCCGAAGGCGGAGCACTGTTGATTGCCGTGCTTGTCGGTAAAGTGGTTGCGATAAACGCAGGCGTAATACCAGGTGCCATCTTTCATCAGACATCCGCCGGGATAGCAAGTGGAAAACCTGGACAGCGTTAATTCCGTCGGAGGCAGCGCCTGAAACTCTAAGGCAAACGGATCGTCTCCCCTGATGATCGCGTTGCCGGTAGTAGTGCGGTTGGTTGGATTTTTTTTGATATTCAAAAACGTCGGCGGATATTTCGCATCGCCCCACTGGAAAACCCGGTCCGGTACAGCGTAGTAGCCGATATGGGAATCAGGATAGTACCAGTCGTCGATGCCGTCGATATGGCAGATCACACCGGTGCGACCCACCATTCCATCCGCGAAAGTTGAGTACAGATTGCCGTCGGCCGCCCACGAGGTCAACCAGGTATCGGCTTGTACGAGGGAGCCGTAAGTGCGATAGCGGTGGGTAAATTGAATATCTTTGATGGCAGAACTCTTGGGCAAGGGACAAGGCGCTTCCGGCCGAGCCGGAAACTTCCGATTGTTAAACATCCTTGCCAGTTCTTCCGGGCTGAACTTTACCGTATCGACACTGTTTTCCTGAGCTGGGGACGACGCGAATGCCGCTCCGGTCTGCGCGAACGATGCCGCTGTCATAGCCACAGCAGCATTGTTGATAAAACCGCGGCGTGTCATCCCAGCCATTACGAGCTCCTTGTTGTAGTGAATAACACCTTGCGAAGTCCGTCGGGCTTTGATGAATTTGCCAGGTGCGCATGATGCGTTCCGGCAAGCTTCGAATCATGATCCAGGCCAGACACGTTCAGGCCGGACCCATTCAGGCTGGAGACACGACGCAGGTTGAGTTCGCACGAGTCCCTTATCTATAAAACGGACCTGGACGTGTCAACCTATTTCAGCCTATTGAACACTGGCTAACGAGTTGCACCCTCAGTGATATAAATCCACCTGCGGCAGGCACCGAGGATAAACCGCGTGAAGATCACAAATCTCGAAACCTATACCGTCAGTGCGGGATGGAAGAACTGGCTGTTCGTGAAGGTCTGCACCGACAGCGACATTTACGGCATCAGCGAAGCCACCATCAACGGCTTCATCGCAACCACCGAAACCGCTGTCCACGAACTGGCTCACTTCGTCGTTGGCAAGGACCCTCGGCAGATCAATGCCATCGCCAACCACATCATCACCACCATCCAGGACGTCGGCCACATCCATCGCATGGTGATGGGCGCAATCGAAGTCGCGTGCTGGGACATTCTAGGTAAATCCCTCGGTGTTCCGATCTGGCAGCTGCTGGGCGGAAAGCACAGGGACTCCATTCTGGCCTACGCCAACGGCTGGTACCGGACAGAACGCACTCCGGAGCACTTCGTCGAAATAGCAAAGACGGTTGTGGCCAAGGGGTTCAAAGCGATCAAGCTCGATCCCTTTGGGACTTCGAAGTGGTTCAGCAGCAATGCCGACCTGAATCTGGCTTACGACATTCTGCATGCCTTGCGCGAAACTTTCGGCCCGGACCTGAAAATTCTCATCGACGTCCACTGCCGGTTTGCGCCCAGCGAATCGGTGCGCATCGCCAAAAAGCTTGCCCCCCTCGACCTCTACTGGTGGGAGGAGCCAACCACCATCGAGCGCATTGAACTGACCAACGAAATCGCGCTTCACTCTCCCATCCCGGTAGCCACGGGCGAACAGTTCGACAAAATAGGACACTTTGAAACCCTGGCTCGCGGCGGCCACGTCAGCATCTATCAGCCCGAACCGATGTCACTCGGCGGCATCACCAACACCATCGCGGCTGCAAATATCGCCCAGGCCAATGGCGCCTGGATCGCTCCCCATCAGAGCGGCGGACCGGTCGCGACCGCGGTGTGTCTGCAACTGGCGGCGATCATTCCGAATTTTCTCATCCAGGAACACTTCGATCCCTTCAACGAAGCCTGGACCAAAGAACTGGTCACCTGGACTCCAGCCATCGACCTTGAGACCGGACATCTTCCAATTCCTAGCGCGCCCGGACTGGGGCTGGATTTGAACATGGACGTGGTGCGCGCGCATCCTTACGACCCGGACGCTTATTTCGATACTTCCAAAAAAGGCTGGGAAAAACGGTTGGGCGCGGGCAGCAAAAGCGGTTAGACGCAGGACTCAAAATTTCTGGCCAGTCAAAATTCAAGGAGTAACCAAATGACTCTGCTCTCTCGCCGTGACGTGGGAAAAATTCTAGTGGCTGGTTCTACAGGCCTTGCAATTGGCGCGCAGAACGCCTGGGGAGCGGCGCAGACAACTTCCGCTCCGCCTGAAGCCCGCGCCAAGAGCGGGAAGCAACCCCCTGCGGCCAGGCCGGGAGCGTCCAGGGGAAGTGCGGCGATTGACGCCTCGAAGCGCGTGAATGATGTCGAACCGTCTTGGTCCGACGTTCTTCTGGCCGACGGCCCGGAACCGATCATCAGCTATCGCACCGGATGGGTGGTGTACGAGGAATCGCTTACCCAGGGGCAGTTCGTCGGCCGCGGCTGGAACGGCGCGGGATATATCAACTTCTACGATGGACGGCTTGATCCCGCCGAATATGACTTGCCCCAGGCTTTCCGGCTGGATATTGACGGCCAGGCGCTGGTTGCCGACTGGAAGTGGGGAGGCCTCGAAAAAACGGCGGCGGACAATGGAAATTCGCACGTCACCATTACGCTGCATCACCAGGTTCGTCCCGTCTCGGTCAAGGTTCACACTAAGCTCGATGGCGGCGCGATCCTGACCCGATGGCTTGAGGTTACGAACACTGGTAAACAACCGGCAGCGCTGGCCGTCGTATGCCCGTGGAGCGGCGTGATGCGCAAGACCGAGCGCTGGCGCTCGCATATCAACGACACCAAACTGCCTTTGTACTCACTGGGATACTTCGACAGCGCAAACTGGGGCGAGGAAGGCAACTTCCACTGGCACGACATGCCCACCGCTGGATACCGCATTGACGGGCGCTATCGCCGACAGCGTTACCGTCAGCCCATGTTCCTGTTGCGCAATAACGCCCTGGGTGAACTCTTCATCGGCCAACTGGCGTGGACGGGCGGTTACAGCTTCGATTTCGATCTCGATCCGGAGATGATAAAGTTCCCCGGCCTCGACGCGGCCGCCGCGTTGACCTTCAGCGCCGGTCCGGACGGTCCAGCGCCGCTGCGAGTGATTGCGCCCGGCGAAACCGTGACCACACCGGAAATGCATTTAGGACTTGTTTTCGGCGATCTCGACAACGCCGTTCAAGCCATGCACAGCCACTTGCGGCGAAGCGTGTTCTTGCCACCGGCCCGCGGCCGCACCGCATGGGTTGAGTCCGGTATCGGTCCCGAGATTGAGATCTTGCCCGACCGGCTGAACCACGCCATTGATTCTGCGATCGAGGCCGGCGCCGAGGTCTTTTTCATTGATGCCAGTTGGTATGCCGCCCCCGGCACCAGTTGGTGGAAGACCGTCGGCGATTGGGATGTAAGCCTTGCTCGCTTTCCGCAGGGCCTGAAGCCGTTCCGCGACCGGGTCCATGCCGGCGGCATGCTCTGGGGACTGTGGATGGATGCTGATCGCGTTGGAGAAGACAGTCGCGTAGCCAAGGAGCATCCCGACTGGCTGGCGATGAATTACACCGGCGAGAGAAAGATGGGCGGACAACTCGACTTGACCAATCCTGAGGCCGCGAAGT
This sequence comes from Terriglobia bacterium, assembly GCA_963795245.1. GTDB lineage: Bacteria > Acidobacteriota > Terriglobia > Terriglobales > Acidobacteriaceae > JAIQFF01. Next base: position 2,534,063 of record CAWCHA010000005.1, read on the forward strand.
GGATGGAACAGCAAATCATCCGAGTCATCGAGGAGAACCAACTGGAATTCTTCCGCCTGGATTACAACACCGACCAGGGACGCGGCATAAGGACTCTCCACGACGGCTTTGTCGAAAACGGGTACTGGCGCTACTACGACACGCACTACGGAATTTATGACCGGCTGCGCGCACGCTTTCCCAATGTGATCTTCGAAAATTGCGCCGGCGGCGGCGGGCGCACCGACATCGCCATGGTCAAGAGATTTGGTCACACCGATGTCACCGACTGGCAAATCGCTCCCCGGTCTTTCACCATCACCAACGGAATGACGATGGCCCTGCCGCCTGAGTATGTAGACCGGTTGGTCGGAGGTCAGAGCGGACAGACCACCGCCGATTACGACTTTCAGGCGCGAACACTTCTATTTATGCAGCCGAAGTTTGGCTTCCTCTATCCCATGGGCTCCCAGCCCAACCCGATTTTCATGAAGCGCACCAAACACTGGATCGAGCTCTACAAGAATTTCGTTAGGCCCTTCATCGACACCAGCCGCATATACCATCACACGCCGGAAATCTCCGGACTCGATCCCCACGGCTGGGGAGTGATCGAACTGGCCTCGGAAGACCGCACCAAGGCAATCTGCGGGCTGTTCCAGCTTTCGGCACCGACGCAGCCTGAGTATGAATTGCGCCTGCGCGGTCTTGACGTGTCGCGTCGCTATCGCGTGACGTTTGATAATTCAGGCCAGAGCAGCATGGTCGACGGTTTTCTGTTGATGGAACAAGGCATCAAAGTGCGCCTTGAAGGTGCCCTGACGTCTGAGCTGCTCGTGCTTGAGGCGGTATAGTTGTTGATGAGGGTACCGTCCACATGTCATCCACTCACGACCGGGTAGCCATCGTCACGGGAGGCGCGCGCGGAATTGGCCTTGCCACCGCATGGGAATTGGCCCGGCAAGGCTCAGCCATTGTCGTTGCGGACCTTGATAAAGCGAATGCTGAAAAAGCCTGCACAGACCTTCGTCAGGCAGGACACCGTGCCCTGCCTCTTCACGTAGATGTAGCCCAGCGCGAGAGCATCAAACTGGCTGTGAATGCAACGCTGAAGGAATTCAATCGAATCGATGTGTTGATTAACAATGCCGGAATTGCGGGCAGGATCGCTCCTATCGCCGAAGTCACGGATCAGGATTGGGATGAGGTCATGGCAATCAACCTGAAAAGCGTCTACCTCTTCTGCCAGGCCGTATTGCCAGTCATGATGAAGCAACAGTCGGGCGTCATCGTGAACGTCGCTTCCATCGCGGGCAAAGAGGGCACGCCTAACCTCATTCCATATACGGTCGCCAAGGCAGGGGTCATCGCTTTGACCAAAGCACTGGCTAAGGAAGTGGTGGGAGCTGGAATCCGGGTCAACGCCGTCGCACCTGCTGTAGTTGAAACTGATCTTCTTAAGGGTTGGTCACCCGAGAAAGTCGCGGACATGAAGAGCCGCATTCCCATGGCGCGATTGGGTCGGCCCGAAGAGGTCGCGAACGTGGTTTCTTTCCTGGCTTCCGATAAATCGAGTTTCGTGACCGGCCAATGCTATGACGTTAGCGGCGGTCGCGCGACCTACTAGTCGACCAGTCATTCGGCATCTGAGTATCCAGCGTCCTGCCTCTTCCACATATTGTCCGGAATGCGGGTCCTGTAGATGGAAGCGATACATCGTATGCTGGCCACTTCATTCCGTCGGCAGCGGCGTATCGATGTCCTGCCTGATCCACATGTTGTTTGGCACGCGCTCGTTGACCGGTGGCAGCGGATCGAATTTCTTGTGCGGTTCGGTCTGGTACCAGTAGGCGACGCTCGAAATATCCATTTCCATCACGTTCGCGCTGCCATGTTCGATGGTGGCTCGCAGCGAATGCTCGAACCGTATTGGATCCTGAAGGTGGAAACGATACATTGTATGGCGACCGCTCCAGTCGCCCCACTCCTGGTTCCCTTTGCGCGAATAGCCATTGAAGGGATAGCTGAATTCTTCCTGAAAACCGAAAGCGTTGCTGAAATAGTCTTCGGTTCCGGTTCCATTCAGTGAAGGCAGAACCGACCCATCGATAAAAAACATATCGTCGCCTTCCCCCCAGAACTGGTAGGATCTCCCCTCCACGTTCATCACGGTGCCAACGTACTGCCCTCGGCCTTCCGCATCCATCAGCACATAATTGTCTTCGCCGGTGAGATTCTTCCCGTGACTCACGGACTTGGGCACGGCCTTGACTACCCGGTGTCGCCACTGCGCATGGAATCTTCCACGATCCGCTACCACTGCTGGGTCACTGTATTGTTCGTAATCGACCTGAAAATACAGGTTGGGAATGGCTCTCTTGCCTTCGTTGGTTAATTCAATACGGGCTGCGCTCGAAAACGGCATCTCGAAATAGCTGTTAAGCGCCCGATAATGAACGGTGAGCGGAAGAGAATGCCACGAATGATATTCGCCAAATCCATCGCCGAAAAAATCTCCGAGCGGGCTTTCGACGCTCGGATTTTTCTCTCCATCCCAGTACATGCGCAATACCAGTTCGCGCAGATGATGAGGAGCGTCCGATGCCATCGTCATCCAGAAGTGTTTGATGGAACCAACCCCCTGCAAATCCGCGATCACCAGAGTCTCACCCGGCTTCAACTCGACATCGTCGGCATTTCCTCCCGTCTTGTCCCAGGAAGATACGCGCTTCGTCGTAACCCCCTTCATCAGGAGTGATGCGCCGGATAAAAGAGTGTTGTCTTGCGCGGACGAGTTCGCCATCGCCAGGAGAAGAACTAAAAACGAGGCTATACCCTTCATCGGCCCTCTCTCAATCGCCCAAAGAAAATGGTTTATGAACCCTTGCGGTTCGCAACGGCGCCGATGGCATTCAATCGGATGCTCCAGATCGAAGTGGTTGCGCCAATGAAGAGAGTCTGGTTGTCCGACATTCCGAATGAGCAGTTCGCTGCCGTTTGCGGCGTGAGGATCTTGCCCAGCATCTCGCCTTTCGGATTGAATACCTGTATTCCGTCTCCCGCTGTCACGTAGAGATTCCCGTCAGCGTCCAACCGAAAACCGTCCGGAACCCAGGGTTCGATCACGGTGAACACGCGCGGATTAGCCAACGCCGTTCCATTTTTGACGACGTCAAAAGCCATCAGTTGATGGGGTCGAAAATTACCGTGCGTCATCCCCGTATCTCCAACGTAGAGTATCGATTCGTCGGGAGAAAACGCCAGACCGTTGGGCTTGTCGAAATCTTCGGACACCGAAGTGATTTCCCCGGTTTCCGGCACCACGCGATATACGCGGTTCCGGTCCTGCTCGGGTTTGTCGCCGTGGCCGAAATCATCCGGGCACAGAAATCCGTAATCAGGATCGGTGAACCAGATAGTCCCGTCTGACTTGACCACGACATCGTTGGGAGAGGTCAGGCGGCCTTTTCCATAGCGGTCGGCCACGGTGGTGAGGTATCCGTCGTGCTCCTGGCGCACCACCGAGCGGCCGCGCGTCAGGCAGGAGACCACTCGTCCTTCCAGGTCCACGGCATTGCCGTTCGCGGTCGCCGCTGGCTGCCGGAAAATGCTGAGGCCGCCTCGCTCTGACCACTTCACAATCCGGTCGTTCAGAAAGTCGCTGACGATCAGAAAGCCCGAGCGCTCTACCCAGCACACTCCCTCCGCGAACTTCAGGTCCGAAGAAAGAAGTTTCAACTCGGGCGAAGGCCCGAGGATCCGCTGGAATTCGTCAGAATAGACTTCAAAGTTTTTTGGCATGTCAGCTCAGTTGGAAATCAAAAGACTGTGGCAACTAGAAGTCACGGAAAAATCCCCCCGCGGTCCAGCCTCCATCTACGCTCAAAGTCTGGCCGGTGATGTATCCACTCTCAGGGGCGGCAAAAAAGAGCACAGCGTGAGCCATCTCTTCGACCGTGCCCGCACGTCCCAGGGGAATATGACTGAGGACTCTCTTGGCACGGTCTTTCTCCGCCGCGTTTTCGCTGTAGAAAAGTTGCTTTGTGCCTTCGGTCAGCGTCGATCCGGGAGCGACGCAGTTCACCAGAATTCCGTTTTCGCCAAGCTCGATCGCCATCGTCCGCGTGAGATGAACAATGCCTGCCTTGGCTGAGGTAAATGCGCATTGCAGGCGGGCCGGTATGACTCCCAGAACGGACGCGATGTTGATAATTCGCCCGTCTTTCTGCTTCAACATGATACGAACCGCGGCCCGGCTGACCAGAAAAGTGCCGGTCAAATCGATCTTCACGATTCGTTCCCACTCTTCCAGCGGAAATTGATCGATGTTGACTCGGTGCTTGGCGGTGTTGACGCCCGCATTGTTTACCAGAATGTCTAGCCGGCCGAATTGCTTGATCACCTTCGCCATCGCCGACTCAACGCTCTGTTCATTGCTGATGTCAATTTCCACGGCCAGAGAGCCCGGAAATTTGGCGGCACTCTGCTTGGCGGTGGCGAAGTCGATATCCGCGTAGGCAACAGTGGCGCCGTTGGCGGCGAGTGTGTCTGCGATGGAGACCCCGATGCCGCGTGCCGCGCCGGTGACCAGCGCGAATTTTCCTGCCAGATCAACTTTCATGTTGCGATTCTATCCTTCCATGCGTCCGAAACGGAGTAAGCGAACCCGCGTCAGTTGGAACTGCTCGCGGACGGAGTGGCGGGCTGGGGATTTCTCGGAATATCCGCCAGAAGCGCCGCAAATATCTTCCGTGGCGGCTCATAGGGTTGGCGCCCGTGCGCGACTAACTTGTTGTCGATCAAAAGCACATCTCCACGCTGCCAATCGAACATCACCATTTCCGCGGCGACCGCGCGCCGAATGGTATCGATATCCTCCAGGGAAATTTCGGAGCCATCGGCGTGAGTGGAGTGGTAATAAAATCTGTCCTGGATGAGTGGTTCCAGCGCTCTGGCCTCGGCGATCTCCGCCGGGCTCGACCCCAGCCAATCAGACGTCGACGGCGCCACTGACTTGTGCAACAGGTGGGCCTGGTTAAACCAAATTTTTTCACCCGTAACTCTGTGCTTGAGCGTGACCGGAGAGGGGCCATGCGTGATCTCCAGTCCGCCATCCTCCGCCCACTTCATGCGCCAGCCGTTCTTTTGCGCGATTTTTTCCATCTCGCCCCGGTCTGACGTTCCGAAGGCCGTACTCCAGGTTACTTCGAATCCATATTTCTTTTCAGTGGGAAGCTTGCGATGCAGAACCAATCCCCCCCTGCTCTCAAATCGCTCGATCAATTCGCGCGGTAACCTGCGATAGACGGCACGCATGTCTGCAATTGGCGTCTGACCGCCTCCGCCGGGCGCAGTTTCGCAGAAGAACATGACTTTGTCCGGCGTCGGGTCCGGAAATGCCGGAGAAGGAGCCAGGTAGCTCATTTCCTGGTGAAGACCAATCACAACGTGCCTCGGAGCGTCCGTCGAGGTAACAATTTTTCCGGTCACCGCACTACGCGGCGTGGTGCCGCCTGCGTAGTCCAGCATTTCAGGCGCCATGAGCTGTGCGATTGCCGAAAAATCCTCAGCCGTGCGGATGGCGGAGAACCCCCGGAACAGGACTGCTCCCGCGCGATGCAACTGCTCTTCCCGCCACGTGGTGTTTCCGGTGATCCAATCCCGCAGTTCATCCAGAGCGATGTTGGCCGCTTCCGGGCGAACTTCGACGACAAACGGCAACGGGTGCGCCGGGTCGGCCTCTTTCACCACCAAAGGATGCGTAACCGGTATCTTGTTGTCCCCCGTCATACTTGTACCTTCCCCAGGAATGAACCTCGACCGCCAACCACCGTCCCTATGATGCAAAAGAATGTCTGTTTTATAAGCATCTTGTTGTCGAAACTGAAATAAACTCTGCCTCGGCAGCCGCTCGCCGACTAAACCCTTTTAGTGAGTGCCTTCGGAGGGTGTCAACGTATTTCAGCCTATTGAACAGAGAGTCGAGCATCCAGACCACGAAGCGTTGATTGTGCCACCCCCGATGTGATAATCGTTTGCAGTGCAACGGTTTTGCACGCATGTGGAATGGCTGGACTTGTTCCGGCCGAGGTGGAAAGTATGCGCGAATTGATGAATGACACGGCGCCAGAACATCACGAGTTCCGGCTGCCTGCTGTCGACCGGGCGATGAATCTGTTTGAGCTGCTCGCCCAGTCCCAGACGGGGTTGACGCTATCGCAGCTTAGCCGGAAGCTCGATATACCCAAGAGTACGGCCCACTACCTTCTCCATACTCTGCACACCCGCGGATATGTGCAGCGGGACCCCGACGGGCATCATTACTCTCTCGGCTTGCGTTTTGCCGACGTTGCTCGCGGCGACAACGCCGAATTGAGCCTGAGGACCCTGGCCGTCCCGTACTTGCGCCAGATTGTAGCCAGGCTCGGCCTGACCGCCACGCTGGCGGTACGGCGCTCCGCCGAAGCTGTTCTCGTCGCCCGCGTCGAATCACGCGACGATGCAGGCGGCGGCGCCTGGGTCGGCCGGCACGTTGATTTGCACTGCACTGCTCAGGGCAAGGCACTTATCGTCGGCCTCTCGGATGAAGAACTGGGTAAGCTCTTTGCCGGCCGTGAATTCGCCCGCTTTACCACCAAGACGATTGGCTCTTTGTCTGCCTTGAAAGCCCACCTGATCGAGGTGAGAGCCCGGGGCTACGCCGTCAACGATGAAGAAATGGTTGCTGGTGTTCGCGCCGTCGCCGCCCCGGTTGTGGACTCCTTGGGCACCGTCATTGCCTCGGTCACGGTTCGCGGTACCACCCGCCTGATTCCGACTCATCTCATGGCTCAGCTGGGAAGGGAGATGATTCTGGTTTCGCGTGAAATGGCCCAATGCATGTCGTCGGACCGAATCTAGGCGCGTTAGCTGGTGTACCCGCCATCCACGACCAGAGTGGCTCCAACCAGCACACTGGCGCCTTCGCGCGCGAACAAGACTGCCGTGGCGTGGCCGATCCCTGAACCCGCCCCAGTCACGATTGCGATCTTGTTCTCGAGTCTCATCGCTTCAGAAAAACTCACACAGATTTTCTAAACAGCTCACCATTGTCAGTCAACGTCTTTCAGTCTAATGAACAACCATCGACCTCGAGGTGAAGGACGTCCGTCCCGCCAATCTGTGTTCAATATGCTGAAACCCGTTGACACCCTGCGATGTAGTCCCTAGAAAGAGTTAGTCACGTCGTGAGCGTGGAAACAGGGATGGGTTTGTCCGGCCAGTGGCTCGGTTCTGCATCCAGTCGCGCAATTACACCTTTGGAATTCTCAGACTGAGCGGGAAATCGTTCCATCACGAGAGGATCATGGCCCGGAATGATGTGCGTTGGCGAATCGGCGAGGGCGCGAAGCGTCTCAAACCCTCGCAACATGTCGCCTACGCTGTAGAGCAAGGGATAAGGGTTGGGAAGATCCATGTTGGCGTAGAAGTGGGCGGCGTCCGAGGCCAGTACAACCCAGCCCCGGCGAGTTCGGACACGGACGATCTGCAAACCGTCAGTGTGACCTCCAACGTGATGCACTGTCACTCCCGGCGCGATCTCAGCGGTTTGGTCCACGAAAACCACGCGCTTGTCGTACACCGCGCCGATCAGGGCCTGCACATGACTGGCGGTGTAGGCGTGACGAAGAATATCGTGCAGCATGTTGCGGCCGGTGGCGAAGGCCATCTCGCGGTCTTGCAGAAAGAACCGTGCGTTCGGGAAGCGGCCCAGGTTGCCGCAGTGGTCGTAGTGAATGTGAGTGAGGATAACGTCCTTCACGTCCTGGGGTGAAATACCGATTTGAGCCAGGGATTCGGCGGGACAGCGCAGATGTTGCCGGCCGCGGAATTCCGCTTCAGTCGCATCGAAGCCGATATCCACGACGATGCTTCGTTCGTTGTTTATGATCGCCCAAACGTAGTAATCGATAGGCATGGGTCCGTCGTGGGGATCGGCAAAGAGCAAATTCTGGTTACGCGTGCTGTCACGCCGCGCGTATTTGATGGCGTAAACTTCGTACTCGGGAATGGTTTTGGACACGGTTTATTTTCCTGCAAAATCGAGTCAGCGCAGCCTGATGAGCAACCAATTAGTACTAACCCTGCAAGCGAGCCGTCAAGGAGAAATCCCACGAAAGCCCTGTCGGTTCGTTCGCTCGCGCGAGCGGAGAAAGACAGACGACGCTGACGGGTGCCTGCCATGACTAGCGGATCCGCAACCCGGCATCCCGTGCGACTGTTGCGTTCCATGCTTTTTGTGCCTGCGACCTCGGAGCGTTTTTTTTCCAAGGCTCTGAGCAGCGACGCGGATGGAATCATTTTCGATCTGGAAGATGCCGTGGCCGAAGGACAGAAAGAATCGGCTCGCAACACCCTGGTGGCGGCTCTCAACCGGCTCGACTTTGGCACCAAAACCACGGCCGTCCGGATCAACGGAATCGCGACGCCTCAGATGTACAAAGATGTGATTGCTCTGGCAGAACAGTGTCCGCGCCTCGATCTCATCGTGCAACCCATGGTCGAGCACGCCTGGCATGTGCAATGCGTGGCGGCTCTCCTCGATCAGGTTCAACGATCAACCGGACACCAGCAGGCCATAGGAATCGAGGCCATCATTGAAACGCCCCTGGGCCTGGAAAATCTGGGAGAGATTGCGAAAGTCTCTTCGCGGCTCGAGGCCTTGAGCTTCGGAGCCGGCGATTATGCTGCAGCGATGCACATGAAGAACCACATCGTGGGCGCTCCAGATTCGTCTTACCGGATCAGCGCCGGCGCGGAGTTCGGCGAAACCGGTAGCGCTGATCACTACGGCGACAAGTGGCACTACGCCATGGCTAGGGTGGCCAATGCCTGTCACGCGTACGGATTGCGCGCCCGTGACAGCGCCTACGCTGACTTCAAAAATCCCGAAGGTTTTCGCGCAGCCGCTACGCGAGCGCGCGCCCTGGGGTTCGAAGGCAAATCGGCGATCCATCCTTCACAGGTTTCGATTTGCAACGAAGTATTCTCACCGAGCCCGCAGGAGGTAGCCTGGGCCGAACACGTTATGCAGGAACTGGAGAAGGCGGCGCAAGCAGGCGACGGAGCGGTAGCTCTGAAAGGCGAGATGGTCGATGAAGCGCACATCAAGCTTGCAAGGAGCATCCTCGAAGAACAGCAACTGGTGCAGCGGAAAAAAAAAGAAATCGGGACCCAGGTTTCATGACTTCGACTCCGGCGTTGGCAAATCTCAAAGTGCTCGATATCTCCACCTTCGTAAGCGCTCCCTTCGCAGCGGCATGCCTGGCAGAATTCGGCGCCGAGGTACTCAAAATCGAAAAGCCCGGCACCGGCGATTCCCTGCGGCAGCTCGGGACCCCGAGCCCCACCGGGGACTCGTATTTCTGGCTCAGTGAAGCACGCAACAAGAAATGCATAACCCTCGACTTGCGTAAACCGCAGGGAGCCGAGCTTTTTCGACGGATGGTGAAGAAAGCCGATGTCGTCATTGAAAACTTTCGTCCGGGCACGCTGGAAAAGTGGGGCTTGGGTTTCACCGATTTGCTCGCGATCAATCCCGCGCTGGTCATGTTGCGTGTTTCGGCCTACGGCGAAAAAGGCCCCAAGAGCCACTTGCCGGGCTTCGCGCGAATCGCTCAGGCCTACGCTGGATTGACTTACCTGGTCGGACGTCCCGATACCCCACCTCTCATCGCCGGATCTACAACTCTCGCTGATTACATTAGCGGCCTCTACGGCGCCTTTGGCATTCTGCTCGCGCTGCGCGTCCGGGACCAGAGCGGTCGAGGACAATACATCGACGTCGGACTGCACGACGGCATCTTTCGATTTCTCGACGAGATCGCTTCCGTCTATGACCAGACCGGAGAGGTACGCGAGCGCATGGGCACGGAGACGCCCAGCTCAACTCCGCACAGCCACTATCCCACCCGCGACGGGAAGTGGGTGGCGATCGCCTGCACCAATGACAAGATGTTCGAGCGCCTCGCGAACGTCATGGCTCAACCCGATCTGGCGCACGATGACCAATACGGCCTGAAACCAAAGAGACTCAAGGCGCGTGAGCACATCAACCAGATCGTTTCGGATTGGACATCGAAGTTTGATCGCGAAGAAGTGATTACGCGCTGCTGTGACGGCGACGTGCCCTGCGGGCCGGTGAACAGCATTGCCGAGATTTTTGCCGAAAAACAGTTTTGGGTGCGGGATACATTGACCCGCGTCGCGCATGAGGGCGTTGGCGATCTCGCGGTTCCGGGGGTCATTCCCCGCTTGTCCGAAACGCCGGGAACGATTCAACATCTCGGCGGCAGTCTGGGAGAACACAACTCCGAAGTATTTCGCGATTGGCTGGACATCGCCGAGACCGAGTTGGCAGCGCTGCAAAAAGCTGGAGTGATTTAAACGGCAAAACGAAATGAACCGATCCGAACGCAAAGTTGCTTCGCCCCGCGCCATCAACATCGCAGACCTGCGCCACATGGCGCACAAACGGCTGCCCAGAGTGGTTTACGAATTTCTTGATGGCGCCGCCGAAGAGGAGACGACCCTGGCGGCGAACCAGTCGGCATTCGACGCCTACACCTTCCGCCCCCGCCACGCCGTCGCTTTTCCGCATTGCGACCTTCGAACCACGGTGCTGGGATCGGAAGTCTCCTTTCCAATCCTTCTGGCGCCGGTGGGTTGCACCCGGATCATGCATCACGAAGGCGAAATCGGTATCGCGCGCGCAGCTGGTGCGGCGGGCACAACCTATATTCTTCCCACCGCGTCCGGTCATGTGCTCGAAGACGTCATGGCCGCGGCCTCTGGCGCGCTCTGGTACCAGCTCTATCTGGTCGGAGGCCGCGAAGCCGCCGAAGCTGTGCTGGCGCGAGCGGAGAAAGTTGGTTTCTCTGCCCTGGTGGTGACCATCGACACGCCCGTAGCCGGCATGCGCGAGCGCGATTTCCGCAACGGAATGAAAGAGCTGGCCAGCAGCAACGCCTTTGCGAAAATTCCATTTCTGCCGCAACTGCTGACGCATCCCACGTGGCTTGCCAATTTTTTTCTTGACGGCGGGGCGCCAACGTTGCCCAACATCAACATTCCCGGCCGCGGGCCCGTTCCGTTGCTGGACGTCGGTGCTGCCTTGGCCCGATCAGCAGTTACCTGGGACGATTTCAGTTGGATCCGTCAGGTGTGGCACGGACCCGTCATCGTGAAGGGCGTTCTCACCGGCGACGATGCCCGCCGAGCGGTTGACCACGGCGCGGTCGCTGTCGTGGTCTCGAACCACGGTGGAAGGCAACTCGACAGCGCTCCTGCAACCCTCGACGTTCTGCCGGAGGTCGTAGAAGCAGTGGGAAACCAGGTTGAGGTTCTTATGGACGGAGGGATTCGCCGCGGTACCGATGTGGTGAAAGCAATTTGCCTCGGCGCTCGCGCGGTTCTGATTGGGCGGGCTTACGCTTATGGCCTTTCCGCTGCGGGCACCGCCGGTGTGGCGCGAGCGCTGGAGATATTGCGTGCCGACGTGGAGCGCACTCTTCGACTTCTGGGATGCCCGTCAGTTGCGGCGCTGGATAGTACTTACCTCAACCCCAAACATTCATAACGAAGCGATCAATGACCCAGGAGGTCGAGCATGCGGTTGCACGGTAAGACGGCGATCATCACAGGTGCCGGGTCGGGCATCGGAGAGGCGACCGCAAAACTGTTCGCCGCTGAAGGAGCGCGCGTCGCAGTCATCGATTGGGACGGAAGCGGCGGCCAAAGAGTCGCGGACGAACTTGGCGCATCCAGCTTTTTCCTTCGCGCCGATGTGACCAGCGCCGGTGACATGGAGAACATGACCCGCATCGCAGTCGAACGCTTCGGCCATATCGATATTCTCTTCAACAACGCCGGCGTCGCCTGCGTCGGCGATTTGCATGAGACCTCCGAAGCCGACTGGGACCGGGTGATGGCCATCAACGTCAAGGGTATTTATCTCGCCAGCAAATACGTACTGCCCTTCATGATCCGTCAAAAATCCGGCAGCATCGTCAACATGTCAGCCTGCGGCGCGGTGATGGCATTAGGCAAACGCGCGGCCTATATCGCATCCAAGGGCGCGGTCTACTCTCTGACCCGGGCCATGCAGGCAGACTACTGCCGCTACAATATTCGGGTGAACTCTCTCTTGCCGGGTACGATTTACACGCCCTTTGTCGAGGGCTTTTTGCGACGCCACTACGCCGACAATATCGAAGCCGCAACCGAGAATCTCAAAAAGCGCCAGCTATCCGGAACTCTCGGAACTCCCGAGGACATCGCTTATGCGGCTCTCTACCTTGCGTCCGATGAAGCCAAATATGTTTACGGCAGCGGCCTGGTGATAGACGGCGGTCTCCTGGCAGGCAAAATCTTCGATTAAGGCTCCCCAAACCACGTAGGCCCGGACGCCATCAGACACGGGCTGCAAGCGTTGCCCGAACCGCCTCGGCTATTTTTTGTACGGATGGAAGATAAAAATCTTCCATGGGAGGGCTGTAGGGAACGGGCGTATGCGGAGGAGTTACCATCTGCGGCGCAGCGTGCAGGTCGGAGAATGCCTTTCGCGCCACCAGCGCAACCACATCGCTGGCCATGCCGCACCGGGGCGTATCCTCGTCCACCACGACGAGACGATGCGTCCGCGCGACGGAACCGAGGATCGTCTCCTCATCCAGAGGCGACAGTGAACGAGCGTCGATGACCTCAACGCTGATCCCCTCTTTGTCCAGCTGCTCCGCCGCTTTCAGCGCGAGCAGCGCAAGCCTGGAAAACGCCACAACCGTGACGTCGGTGCCCTTCCGCATGATGTGGGCCTTGCCTAGAGGAATCGAATAATTTTCCTCCGGCACCGGTCCCTTCATGTTGTAGAGCTGAATGTGCTCGCAAAAAATCACCGGATCGTCGTCGCGGATCGCGGCCACGAGAAGCCCCTTGGCATCGTAGGGATTGGAAGGTGCAACGCATTTCAATCCGGGGATGTGAGTCAGCATCGAGTAATCGATTGTGGAATGTTGACCTGCCGCCCGGACGCCGCCGCCAATAACGGTTCTCACCGTAAGCGGGACCTTTGCCTTCCCTCCGAACATGTAGCGAAGTTTGGCTCCCTGATTGGACAACTGGTCCAGACACACGCCCATGAAACTGACGAACATCAATTCGGCCACTGGACGCAGGCCGGTCGCAGCCGCGCCCACCGCCGCACCCATGTAGCCGGCCTCCGAAATCGGCGTGTCCCACACTCGCGTCGGGCCAAATTTTCCCAGCAACCCCTTGGTGACTCCGAAGACTCCACCGAATGCGTCCTGCATGTCTGGAGAAAGGCCAGCCCCGCCGGCCACATCTTCGCCAATCACAATTACGTCAGGATCACGTTCCATTTCCTGCCGCAGGGCTTCGTTGATCGCTTCCCGGTAAGTAATTTCTCTGTTAGCCATGATTTTTTAGCAATGATTGTTTAGCGATGATTGTTTTCGAGGTTCCCTGCTTTACGGGTAGGAGACGTACACGTCGTCGAGACACTCCTCGGGACGCGGCAAGGGCGCTGCTTCCGCCGCCTTGACCGCTGCCTCGACTTCCGCGGCTGCCTTTTTCTCAATCGCTTCGCACTCAGCGGCAGTCACCAGACCTTCAGCGATAACCCTGCGCTTGAACGTGGTGATCGGATCCCGGGCCCGATACGACTGCTCTTCCTCTCTGGCCCGGTATTTCATCGCGTCGCCTTCATAGTGTCCAAAATATCTGTAGGTTTTGGCTTCCAGCAGCGTGGGCCCCTCACCATTTCGCGCGCGTTGCGTCGCGTGCAACACCTTGTCATAGACGTCGAAGAAGTCCATCCCGTCGACGATGATGCCCGGCATCCCGTAAGCGTCGGCCCGGTCCGCGATGTTCTTGATTTTTATCGCGTAGTCCACCGGAGTCGCTTCGGAGTACAGATTGTTCTCGCAAACGAAAAGCACGGGCAGTTTCCAGACTGCGGCCAGATTGAGTGCCTCGTGGAAAGCCCCCTGGTTCGTAGCTCCCTCGCCAAAAAAGCTGGCTGATACCTGCCGGGTCCCTTTCACTTTGGCGACCAGTGCCGGTCCGCAAGCCAAGGGCAATCCTGCTCCCACAATTCCGTTGGTTCCGAGCATGCCTCGATCCAGATCGGCAATGTGAAACGATCCGCCCTTGCCTTTACTGCTTCCGGTGCTCTTCCCGTAGAGTTCCGCCATCATCGCACCAACATCCAGGCCCTTGGCGATGCAATGGCCGTGCCCGCGGTGAGTGCTGGTGACGAAATCTTTATCGTCAAGGTGAGCGCACACCCCAACCGCCACCGCTTCCTGGCCCGCGGAAAGATGGGCGAACCCGGGCAGGCGATGTTGCGGAATCAACTGGTGAAGTTTGTCCTCGAAATTCCGGATCAGCACCATCCGCTCGTACGCCCAGAGCAATTTTTCGTGGCTCGCTACCGGCACGAATAGCCTCCATCGATAACGAACTCACTGCCGGTCATGAATTTGGATTCCTCCGAGGCCAGATAGAGGATGGCGTACGCGACGTCCTCGGGAAGACCGACGTGCCCGATCGGGTGGAATCCATTCACTTCTTTCATGAACGCTTCCATACCTTGCGGGGCCTGCGAGGCATATCTCTCCAACTCTTCATGCCAGATCCAGCCGGGGTGCACCGAGTTGACTCTGATCTTGTCCTTGGCGTAGAGCAGCGCATCAGTCTTGCTCATCAGCCTCACCGCTCCCTTGGAGGCGTTATAAGCCGGGATCGCGGCATTTCCTACCAATCCATAGACCGAGGACATATTGATAATGCTGCCCCCGCCGCCTTTCTGCATGAACGGGATGGCATGTTTGCTACAGAAAAAGACGCCCTTCATATTTACGTTCATCACGGTGTCCCATTCGCTCTCGGCCATTTCGTGCGTGGGTTTGTTCACCCCAGGGATTCCCGCATTGTTTACTAGCACATTGATTCCGCCCAGGCGGGCGTTGATATCGTGAATAACCTTCTCTACTTCTTTTTCATTCGAGACATCAAGATGCCAATACTCGGAGATGCCGCCGCTATCCTTTATCTCCTGAACCACCTTCTGGCCGTTTTCATCGCGAAGATCGGTGAGCGCCACCTTCGCGCCCTCTGCCGCCAGCAGCTTGCAAACCGCTCTGCCGATTCCACCGGCGGCGCCCGTGACAATGGCTACTTTCCCTTTGACTCGGTCCACTTCACACGCTCCTTTAGCGCGGGTGTCACTTGATTCTAGTTTCCTTTGCGAACTTCGCGGAATCCTTTGCGACCAAGCTTTTTAGTTCGATGCCGGCTAGGTCAAAATCTGTAACCGGAGAGTTCGCAAAAAATTCCCACGACGCTACTGCCGGACTTGCGTTCCTTCAGCAGCGCGACATTACTTGATCGACACTCCGGCATCTACCATCAGGACATGTCCGGTGACGATGCTGGAAGCGTCGGAGGCGAGGAAGATGCAAGGTCCGACAATCTCATCCGGCCGCCCCAATTCCCCGCGAGGAATGATTTCCAGAAAAGACTTCAGCAATTTCTCGCCGCCGTAAACCGGATCAGCCAGAGTCGCTCGAAGGCCGGGCGTATCGATCTGGCAGGGCGCGATGGCATTGACTCGAATTCCCTTTTTCGCCCATTCGACGGCCAGTTCGCGCGTCAATCCGTTCACGCCTGCCTTGGCAGCGGAATAACCCGCGGTGCCATAGCCCAGCGCGATTACTGATGCGACCGAGGACACATTAATAATGCTTCCCTTGCCCCGTTCCAGCATGTGCCGGCCGACGGCCTGGCAGAACAGGAACGTGCTGCGCAGAAAAACGTTGAAAATCCCCTCCCACTCTTCGACCGTCACATCGGTAGCGGCGATCGGTTTCCCCGCGCCGGCCAGATTCATCAGGACATCGATCTTGCCGAACGTTTTGACCACGTAGGCAACCGCCTGCTTTATTTGTTCAGGGTCCCTTACATCGCATACCACCGGAATCGCCTTTCCTCCGGCCTTCACCAGGTCATTCGCAATCCTGTTGGCAATTTCCTCACTGATATCGAGACATGCCACTTCTGCCCCAAAGTCGCTGAAACCCCGGCACACCGTGGTCCCAATCCCTCCACCCGCGCCGGTCGCGAGCACATGCTTCCCAGTCAGGTCGAATAAGTTACGAAAACTCATGAATTTGTCTTTCTCCAGGCAAGGCGAGCCTAGCAAGGCCAACCCCGCAGGGCCAACTCACCGTTTCTAGGGACTGGCGGGAAGAGAGTCAACGTTTTTCAGCCTATTGAACACAGACTAGCGCTCGCCGCCCAACTGAGGCAGACTTGCGCTGCATGATCAGGTACGACCCCGGGCTTTCCATCTGGGTAAACAATTTGCTGACATGGAACCAGTGACGGGAGCATCGTTGAAAAGAACTTTTATCGCAGTGCTGCTGGCCATCGTCCTGGTGTCGACCTCGCGCTTGAGCGCGTCGATGAGCAATGAGGACAAGACCGCCAAAGAACAGTGGGTGAATGACAGGATCAGCAGCTCGAGTGCGAACCTTCTACCGTTCTCCTTCGAATACGACGGGAGCCCAAGCGCGAAGTTGCTGGAGACGTGGTCGAGAACCGCGAGTGTTCGCCAGTTGGACGCGACTCGCAAGGAGTACACCGTCACCTGGCGCGATCACGGAACCGGCATGGAGGTCCGTTACGTCGCGGTTGAGTACATGGATTTTCCGGTCACCGAATGGACCGTTTATTTCAAAAACAATGGTTCAACCGACAGTCCGCTTCTGGCAAACATCCAGGCCCTTGACGTCAGCCTGCAACACCCCGCCAACCAGGACTTGAGCCTCCACTATATTGACGGGGACGGAATACCATCTGCCTACACCGTGCGCCTGGCCTCTGTTAAACCCGGCGTCGCGCTGCAGTTCTCGCCCGGAGGTGGGAGGCCGACCAGCGGTTCTTTCCCTTACTACAACCTGGAATGGTCCGGCCAGGGAATGATCATCGCGGTGGGCTGGTCGGGCCAGTGGGCGTCGTCCTTCACGCGTGACTCGACGGGGACCCTTCGTATCCGCGCGGGCCAGGAACTTACTCATCTTAAGCTGCACCCCGGCGAAGAAATACGCAGTCCCATGATCGTCCAGCTTTTCTGGAAAGGCAGCGACTGGATCGACGCCCAGAACTTATGGCGGCGATGGATGCGTGCGCACAATTCGCCCAAACCCTCCGGCAAAGACGTAACTCCGATTTTGGCCGCGAGTTCGGCCGGCTTTGGAGGACCCAACTATTCGATCGAACTCGACAATGAAAACGATCAGAACCTTTTGATCCGCAAATATGCCGACGAACGGCTAAAGCTCAACTACTGGTGGATGGACATTTACAACTCCTCCACGAATTTCTGGATGAGCGACCCCATCTACGGTTCCTCCGGGCAATATCTCGCGGGGTCATGGGACGCCGACCGGAAGAACTATCCCAACGGTTTGCGTGGCGTGAGCGACTACGCGCATTCGAAAGGTATGGGGCTGATTGTCTGGTATGAGCCCGAGCACGTCTGGCCCGGCTACCAATTCTTCAAGGAACATCCGGAGTGGCTGTTGTCGGCTCCGTCCGATTCCGCCAGTCAGAAAGCGATCAACCAGGGAATGCCTGTCGGTCACAGAAGAGTTCTCAACCTCGGGAATCCCGCCGCCGTGAATTGGCTGGTTGAAAATTTTTCACAAACCATCAGGAAGGAACAGATCAGCGTCTATCGGCAGGATTTCAACATCGAGCCGCTGGTATTCTGGCGGAACAGCGATACCGTCGATCGCCAGGGAATTACCGAGAACCTGTATGTCCAGGGCTATCTGCGATTCTGGGATGGGCTGCTGGAACACGATCCTGCTCTGCTCATCGACACCTGCGCCAGTGGAGGGCGTCGCAACGATATCGAAACCCTGCGCAGGTCGGTCCCGCTCTGGAGGAGTGACGACAGCGGAAATCCCGCAGTCGAGCAAACCCACACCTACGGGCTGGCTTTGTGGATCCCTTATTTCGGCTCTGGCATCGGGCGCACCGACTCCTACGCTTTTCGCAGCGTGCTCGGATCTTCCCTGAGTCTGGGATGGGATTTGCGCGGGAAGAAGTTCGACTACGACAATCTTCGCGCGCTGACCGCGGAGTTCTGGCAAGTCGCTGCGTATTTTGTCGGCGACTACTATCCCCTGACGCAGGCCGCGGCAAGCGGAGACAACTGGCTCGCATGGCAATTCAACCGGCCCGATGAGGGTGACGGCATCGTGCAGGCTTTCCTCCGCGACGAAAACAACAATCAGGTTGAGCCCGGAAGAAATTTGCGGTTGCGCGGGCTTGATCCGTCAGCAATGTACGAGGTCACTGATTTTGACGCGAGCACACCGGTCAGGCTTCTCGGCAGTCGCTTGATGCAGGAAGGATTGCCGGTGAAATTTCTCACCAAGCCCGGCGCCGCGGTCATCACCTACAAAAAAGTTGGATAGCGCAGGAAAAATCTGGCAATCACATTCCGTAAACCGCTTGATCAACCTGCTGCTGGTCCGAGAGGCAAAGCATGGAAACGAGACGAGGCTTACTCAAGAAAGCAACTATAGGAGCGCTGACGCTTCTACCCAGTCCTATCCGCGCTTTCTCGTCGTACCTCGGCGAAGAATCAGGTATTGCCGACCATCTCCATCAACCCTATAGGGTAAAGGTAAACTGTGCCGGTCCGGCAGTGGATGGACTTTCAGCGGACCAGCCCTACCGTCAAGGAAGTTGGGGATACTCTCGCGGCGGCCAGTTATTCAGCTGTGATTCGGTTTCCAACGATTGCGGCATTCCCACTGCCATCAAGACTCTGAGGTACGCCTGCGGCGCTCCGTTCCACTACAAGTTCGACGTGCCTAACGGTTACTACCGCGTGAAGATGTTCTTCGCCAGCCCCAACGAACTTTACGGGCCAAGAACTTTTGACGTTGTCCTGAATGGCGAGCTCGTCCTGCCGAATTTCCGGCCCTTTCCCGAAGCCACGGGAATCGTGAAGCAATTCGAAAACACACCAGTCACCGGCGGCGTGATCGATATCACCTTCAGAAGCATCAATGACGCCTGCATCATTAACGCCATTGAAGTCGAACAAACTTCCGCGAAGGTTCCCCCGAAATCCGTTGTCAGAGCGAGGCCCGCGGCCGGCAAACTCCTCCGCACTAATCATGATGATTTGATGATTTCCTATTACGGCGTGTGGACGGCCGATGACAACGTGCACGCTTCAAGCACTCCCGGCAACGCGCTGGATTTTAACTTCAAAGGTCCTACCATCAAATGGATTGGTTCCAGAAATTCCAGTCACGGCGTCGCAGAGGTTTATGTGGACGGCATGTTGCAGCAGACCGTCGACAGTTACGCCTCGACTCCGGCGCTCAATCAGGTGCTCTACGAAAAACATGGACTAAACGAAAGCAGCTACCACACCTTCAGAGTGTTGGTCACCAGAGACAGGCACCTCAAATCGACTGGTTCATATCAGGATGTGGCGGCATTCGAATGTCAGGAGCCGTTCGCGGCAGCCGACCACGACGCCGATTCGGCCTTTGAAGAAGTCGGTATCATCGAAGCGAAGAAAAAGCCTTATCTTGCGCCCAGCCAGTGGCGCCCGGTCCACTATGCGGCCCCAGCTCCGGGCAGCGGCGTAACGCTACAGGACGGGATGTTCCTCACCGCCTTTGAGCGAAACATCAATTATCAAGTCAGCAACTGGAACATGGACAGCAGTTGGACACGATGGCTGCCGGGCGCCAACGACGGTCGCAGATTGTCCGCAGCCGGAAACATACTTCGCTGGGTCGATCATCCGACACTTCGCACCAATCTGAACGCTCTCGTCAGCTCAATCGCATCGCGTCAAAGAGCCGATGGCTACGCCCTGCCGTATCCCGACACCGACATGGCTAAAGCCGTATACGGTGCGAACAATGAGCGCATGCCGTACGATCGGCGAAACTTCACGCTCGGTCTGCTGGCGGCGGGTCAAGTCAATCCGTCGGCAATCCATATCGCGCGAAAATTCCAGGACTGGTTATATTCGTCTCCCTATGTAAACACCATGCTGGATGGCGCTCTGGGAATTATGGGAGATCAGCCAAACCTGTCGATGTACTTTTCACCGGCCGGGAAAGCCGAAGACGTGATCGTCCGAGAGCGTTACTGGCGCCAGGACTGGTGGCTGGCACAACTGAAAGACCAGCAGCCCGCGGCCATATCCCGCTTCCCGCTCAATCGCGCCCACTCATACTCCGCTGCACCCTGGGCCACTTATTGCGACGCCTATCGCGCGACCGGCGATCGGGAATGTGTTGATGCGATGTTGGGGGCGTGGCAGGCCTACCGCGATAATTTCGTCCACCTCGGCGGAAGCGCGGCCATATGTGAAGATTGTGACAATGCCTATCCGCCCAAATCCTACTATCTGCATAAACACACTGGCGAAAACTGCGGCGGAGCATTGTGGATTGATTTCAATCACCGCCTCCTTCAGCTCTATCCCGACCAGGAAAAGTTCGCGGCGGAAATCGAACGCACGCTTTACAACGTCACTCTGGCAAACCAGGATGCTTCCGGCAACATTCGCTATCACACCAACCTTGTAGAAACCAAGGATTCCGCCAAGGCGATCTCGAGCTGCTGCGAAGTTACCAACACTGTAATTCTGGCAAGGCTTCCTGAGTTCCTCTACTCCATTGCCAGCGATGGCATTTACCTCAACATGTATTCGCCCTCCAGCGTTACCTGGAGCCAGGGTGGAAGCAAAGTTACGCTGAACACCTCGACCCACTATCCCCAGGACACAAACGTGTCGCTGAAACTTTCAGTGGAAAATCCGACTCCGCTGAAGATAAGGTTGCGCATACCTTCATGGTCGGATGGGAAAGTTACGGTCCAGGTCAACCGACAAGATGCCGCGACCGGGGCGCCGGGAACCTATGTTGTTCTCTCCCGAACATGGTCTTCCGATGACACGATTACCTTCAAAATCCCGATAGCTTTCCGTCTGACGCCATACACTGGCTTTGATCGTGATCCCGACCATGAGCGTTACGGACTGGAGTACGGCCCGTTGCTGATGTCGCTGGTAGGCGGTTCGCACCTGAATATTCTGCCCAACAATCTCGTCGGCAGTCTTTCGCCTGCGCCTGAAAGCCCGATCCACTTCAACGTTGCAGGTTATCCCAACGCAAAATATTTGCCCTACGTTCATATACAGGATGAAACATTCACCAGTTTTCCAACCCTGAGTTAAATCTGATTTTCGAGGAATCAAAATGGCGGAAGAATCGCACCTGAGCCGTGTCTGGGAAAACGAACTGTCCCGTCGGGATTTCTTGCGGAAGACCGGGCAGCTGGGAATCGCCGCCATGGCTTTGCCGGCGGCCGCCCACTCAGCGGCCTTTGCCGCGGAGACGCGGCACATGGAAGGCGGATACGAATATGCGGCCGGAGAGGTAGTCCTGCCGTTTTCATATTCCGCGACCCGCTCACCCTCTCCCAAGCCCGACAACCTCGATTTTTCTCACCAGGTCAGTCCGGATAACTGCGAAGTCTTCATCCGCATCGACGATGAACTGTGGGAGTTTCGCAGCCAGTGGGTGGTCAATCTCGGCACCACCGCCCGCTACAAAGGGCCCGACATCGACCACATGACTCGAGTCGAAGATGGCATTTATCCCGATGGCATGAGTGCATGCTGGTTCCTCGGCGGCATGTGGTACGACGAGTCCGAGAAGAAGTTGTATGCGCCCATGCACATTGAGGTTGACGGCATTCGCCGCTTCTATCCTTTTTCGCGCAAGATCGCCCTGGCCACCAGTACGGACAAGGGTAGAACCTGGCTCTACGAAGGCGACATCATCACTTCCGAGACTTACTACCACGCCCACGATTTCTTCAAGTTCTCCGGGTCGGGGTATGGCGACGGTCTCGCCGATTTTGGATTCTATGTGGACAAACGTGGCGGCTACTTCTATGTCTTCCCGGACGAAGGCTGGGCGCCCAGAGCCACCCGCGGCACGCGCTGGAATTCCCGCGCCGCCCGCTGCGCCATCTCCGACAAAATGGCGCCCGGCAAATGGAAAAATTTCTACAATGGAAAATGGGAGGAGACTGCGCTCGGCGGAAAGTCTTCCATCGTGGCGCCCAGTCACTTATGGGGCGTTCTCTACAGCACCTTTCTCAACCGCTATGTCTGCATGTTTCTGGGGAACCAGGATCCGCCAACTCAGAACAACATCGATGGCATTTACATCGGGTCGTGTAGCGACCTCGGCAAGCAGGACTGGCAGTGGGGCTACTGTCCGGAAGCCATGATTGGCTTCATGAGCCTGCTCAACGCCGATGGCACCGACGTGGCGACCATTTGCAATGACGCGTTCCGCTTCTATTCGTATTTTGGACCGAACGATTTCCAGCGCCTCGACATAAAGCTGGCGCACGGACAAACCGCCACAACCGATTTGCCGCACCGCTACCTGTTTGAACCGCATCCTGAATCTTCCGACCCGATGCTGGGCCGCGTAACTAAAATCGTCGGCTGTGGAAGCTCGGAAATGAAGTATTCAGGAAGCTGGGCCGAACAAAAAAACCCCGACTCGTACGAGAGCAAAACCAAAGACAGCTCTTCACCCAACAGCAGTGTTGAATTCTCTTTCGAAGGGACGGCCGTGTATTGGCGCGCCGTACACTCACCGCAAAGCGGCCGCGCGGATATCTACATCGATGGCGCGCTTCGCAAGACCGTCGATTGCTACAGCCCTCGCAGCACCAGCTGCGAACGATTTCTCTACATCAACACCGGACTCTCGCCGAACACACGACATACCATCAAGGTAATTGTCACCGGAAAAAAGCACGCGAAGTCGGCCGGAACGGCGGTCAGCCACATCGCCTTTGAGTATTCCGCTGAAAGCTATAAAGCCTCAGCCGGCTTCTGCAGCTTGCCGGGAAAAAATAATTGGTACTACCAGCAGTGGAACGGGTCCGCTTACACCGACCTTGCTTTTATTTCCGACGAGGCCCATCCCAAGAACTATTGGTTTGGAAGCGGAGGCTGCGAGGTCGGCCCCAATTATCAGACCGCAGGCGACAACGCCGCTGTCCGCAAGTGGGTGGCGCCTCATGGTGGCGCAGTTCGCGTTGAAGGTGCAGTTGTCGCCGACTCAGCCGGCGACGGCGCCGTGGCCAGCATCTGGCTGAACTCGGACAAGCTTTGGGCGGGAGAAGCAACTCACGACCTGAAGGTCACCGTCATGCAGGGCGACGCGATCATCTTTTTGATTGCCAAAAAAGATTCCTCTCGCAAGAGTACAGCGTCCGACTCCAACAAGGTCTTCTGGGACCCGGTCATTACCTTCACCCAGAGCATTCCGGCGGTCTGGCAACCCAACCCGCCCAGCGCTCAGAATCTGGCGCTCAACCGGTACGCCCGTTCGAAGGCGCTTGTCTCCAGCTATCGTCCCTTCGACGCCGTGGATGGCGACCTGAATACCGCCTTCACCATTCACGCCGACGACAAAATTTCCTCCGGCGACGATTGGGTCCAGGTCGATCTGGACCGGCCATGCATGATCGACCGTTACGTCGTCGCCTCCCAGAGCGCGTATTCCGCCTATCGTCCCGCAAGTTTCAACCTGCAGCGAAGCGACGACGGCTTCACCTGGGCAGACGTCGATCCGCTCGCAAACAACACCGACTACCTGGAGCATTATTACGGCACCCCGATGACAAAGGTCACACGAAACGTGCCAGCTTTTCGCGCCCGCTACGTGAGACTCTATCTGCCAAAAGGAAAACCGTTCACCATCAGCGAATTTGAGTTGTACTACACCGAAGGCAAAACATCCTTCGGACCACCGGTTCCAGCAGGAGAATAAGTCCGCATCCGAAGCTCACCGGCCGGAGCAGATGCAAGGCGGAGCAGGTTCCCGATAGAGCAGGTGCAGGGTGGAGCAGGTGCAGGGTCGTGAAGCTTCGGGTGGAGCAGGCCTTCAGGCCTGCAATTAAACTGCTGTTTCCGGGGATTCAGCCCATGAGGTACCTCAACCATCTGACGCCCCTGGCCTAATGCGGCGCTAAAGCGCTGCTCCACCCAAAATCCAAGGCCGCTCGCACTGTGTCTTGTTCTGCTTATTGAACAGAATCCCTCAAAGCGAGCTGCTGGCATCAGAAACGAACCGGTAAGATCGTCGTCTATGTCCGCAACTTGCACCAACACCGGCGCGGCAACCGGCAGTACCCTGGAGAATCGTGCGCCCAAGAAGCTACCTGAGGGCGTCACAGTCATCGACGTCGATGTTCATGCCCACGAAACTCCGGCGGCGCTCATTCCATATTGCGAGATGCCATGGCGAAAATCGCTGGAACTCATCAGCACGGCTCCGGAACGTTATCTCGATATTCCTTTTTTCGCGCCGCAGATGGCGGTGTGGAGTCCTCCTTTTCCAGAGAGCGGCAGTCAGAGGCGCCAGGTAGTTACCTCGGCGGCTCAAATGCGTAAAGATCTGGACGATCTTCGGGTGGACATTGGCGTCATTTTTCCGGACAACCTGTTGCTCCTCGCGTCGCTGCGTGATGCGGACTATGCCGTGGCGATTGCTCGCGCGTACAACCGATGGCTCCTCGATGAATGGCTCGGCGAAGACAATGGGCTCAAGGGCGCGATCGTTGCGCCCTCCCAGAACCCGATCCTCGCGGCGGAAGAAATTCGCCGCTGCGCCGCCCACAAGCATGTTGCTGCCATTTACTTGCCATCTTGCTGCGTGGACCCGCTGTACGGGCATCGCTGCTACGACCCCGTTTGGGAAGCAGCGCAGGAAACCGGCCTGCCCGTAATGCTGCACAGCGTAACTGCAATCTTCCCTGTGTTCCCCTTCAACCTTAACTGCTTCACTACCATGTTTGCGGCGCATATCGCCTCTCACGGATTTTCCATGGCTGCAAATCTCCTGAGCATGATGGAAACCGGAGTGCCGGCGCGTTATCCCAAGTTGAAAATCGGATTTTCCGAAGCCGGCATCGGGTGGGTGCCCTGGCTCATGATGCGAATGGACAAAGAGTATCGTGAACGTCGCCGAGAACTTCCCTTCTTGTCCGATCTTCCCAGCACCTACGTGCGAGAAATGTTTTTCGCCACCCAGCCCATCGAAGAGCCTGACAACATGAAGGAAATGGCGACGTTGATGTCCCTGTTCGGCGGGGAAAGGTCAGTAATGTTCGCTTCCGACTGGCCGCATCATGACTTCGACCACCCCAGCAAAGTTCTGCAAATACCGCTCTCGCCGGAAATACAAAAAGCACTTCTGGGTGACAACGCGAAACGCTACTTGCGATTGGGGGAGAAAACTTAATGAAGGCCGAGTACACGTTGACGCAAGAGAGCGATTTGCCCGAAGGCACGCACAAGGTCTTCCAGGTTGGCGGCCGCGAAATCGGAGTCTTCAATGTCGGAGGACGCTACTACGCGCTCCCGAATCATTGTCCTCATCAGAACGGCCCGCTTTGCAGTGGTTCGGTCAGCGGCACCACCGAAGCGCGCTCGGACAACGGATGGAAGCCGGTGTGGGCACGCGAAGGCGAGATCGTCATCTGCCCCTGGCACACCATGGAGTTCGACATTACCAACGGACGCTGCCTGGCCGACCCCCGCCGTCGCCTCCCTACCTACGAGGTCAAGGTTGTAGATTCGGAAATCAGAATCTTCATTCCGTAAGCGCTTCGAGATAATTTCTGCCGAACGGCCGCAGCACCTTTGGGGCAAAAATAAAAAATGTCTCATACCAGAATCGGAATCATCGGAGCCGGGTGGTGGGCGACGGAGAACCATATCCCCGTGCTTCAATCCCTTCCCGAGGTAGAAGTGGCGTGCATCTGCGGAGTCGGAAGAGAGCGGCTGCAAAGCATCCAGAAGAAGTTCGAAATCCGTTCCGTCACCGAGGACTACGAGCAACTCTTGGCCAGCGACGATTTGGACGGAGTAATAGTAAGTTCGCCTCATGGGCTTCACTACCAGCACGCGTCCGCCACTCTGGAGCGAGGCCTTCCGGTTTTGTGCGAAAAACCGATGACTCTCAAATCCTCAGAAGCCAGGCGACTTGCGGAACTCGTGGAAGCGAAGGGCGTCCCTTTCATGATTCCGTATGGTTGGAACTATACGGAACTGGCGACCCTGGCCAGAAAAGCCATCAGCGAGGGTGCCATCGGTAAGTTGGAACATGTCCTGTGCCATATGGGAAGCCCTCTGCGTGACCTGCTTAGCGGAACCGGAGCCTGGGTCGCCGAAGGCTCTCCGAATCCACCGGAGAAAGGCACGTGGAGCGATCCCTCAACGGGAGGCGGATTCCTGAACGGACAGTTGACCCATGCCCTGGCGTTAATGCTTTGGATCACGGACCTGCGCGCCTCCGAAGTTTTCGCCATGGTCGGAAGGTCGGCGTCGGGTTCCGATCTGCATGGCTCTATTTCTTGCCGATTCACCAACGGCGCCACCGGCATGTTAGGCGGCGCTGGGACCGTCCCGGCACGTTCACCATTCCAGGTGGATATCAGAATCTTTGGAAGCGAAGGAATGGTGCTGCTTGATGTAGAACGACCCAGGTTCGAAATCCGTAACAACGAGGGAAAAGTCTGGTCGCCCCCGGTGAGTCAGACGCCCGGAGGCTACGCCTGTGTCGAGCCGTTAAAAGTTTTCGTTGAATTGATTCAAGGCAAGCCCGCTGAAAACCGGTCGCCCGTCGAGCTCGGCAGAAGGGTCGTCGATATCCTGGACGCCAGCCTGCAGTCAGCCGATACCGGAAAAACGCAGGCCATATCCTGAGAGTCGCGCCATGTTGTGATCTGCGAGAGCTATCGGCGATTTTAATGTCTGGACCGAACGCAAGCGCATCGCAAGAGTTGCGCTACATGCACCGCAATCCGGTCAAGCGCGGACCGGTCAGTGAACCCGAGCAGCGGCCCGGAGCAGTTTTCGCTGTTGTGCCTTCGGCGAGGCGGGACCGGTGCGGACCAATGACTGTACCGTGCTGGAAATGAAAATTCGAACTTCGGCGGCTTTAGAGAAGCAGCCCACACCCACCCTTTAGCACAGAACGCGAAAGGTAGGGCACCCACCATTCAACCCAATACGCACGCGTGACCCGGACCAGGCGACACGCCGTCTTTCTCGTTTCACACGCGAAGAATCATTACTTCGGTAGCTTTAATGAGAGCGGCTGCAGTTTGACCGGGCTTGAGACCCATCTCGCGGGCGGAACTCGCGGTAATGATTGAGGTGATTTGCTGATCACCGATGGAAAGTTTCACCTCTGCCATGAGTCCGCTAATGCGGACCGCCAATACTCGTCCCACGAGCTGGTTCCTGCCGCTGACTCGCCGCGTGATCAGAGTTCTTTCCGAGTCCGTCTTGCCTCTGGTTCGATAGAGCAGGCGATCCACTTCTTTCTGCGGGATACGGTGATGCCCTCCAGCAGTCTTGACGCTCCGAATCTTCCGTTTGTATATCCACTGCTTGATGGTGGGAAAACTTATGCGAAGCTCCAGAGCCGCCTCGCGCAGTTTCAGTAATTTAACGTCTTTGTGTCCGGACCGTTCACCTTTGCGCTTGTCGACCATTTGAAAGCGAATCGTACAGTCACCTCCCACTTCCGTCAATGAGTCGAACCTCGGCCTACGGATATGCAGAAAGTGTATAAAATCGTATGGCATTGGACATACAAAACGATCTGGCGATACACTTACGAATTTGTGATCGAGAATTGAATTTATGAAGAGGGAAATAATGTGCAAGCATCCTTCAGGTCCATTCTCGCTTGCCGCTCTAGCGATGCGCCCACGGGTTGCGGGAAAGAGTCGCCGAAGATATCTCCTCGGCAGTAGCTCTTTGATTCTTCTGTTCCTGCTGTTTTGCGGCGGCACCTCGATGGGGTGGGCACAGGTGGCAGCGAGCTTGTCTGGAACCGTGACAGACCAGTTCGGAGCGGCGGTCCCGGCTGCCGCAGTCACGGTGCGAAACCTGGATGCGGGCCTCTCCCGGGACACGATTACAGATCAGGCCGGGAGATATCAGCTATTTGCGCTGCCCCTGGGTCAGTATGAAGTTCGGATCAAGAAGGACGGATTCGCGGAGGGAATTCGGACCGGGATTCGTCTGGTCGTCGGCCAGGACGCGCGCGCCGACGTGGGACTGCGTCTTGGCTCTGTGAGCGAAGAATTGAAGGTGACTGCGGACGCCGCCGTGGTCAATGTCACCACCCAGGACATCTCGGGACTGGTTGGAGAGCAGCAGGTGAAAAACCTGCCCCTCAATGGGCGCAGCTACGATCTGCTGTTGACGTTGAATCCGGGCATCGTAAATTTCACCATGGAGAAGACCGGGGGGATCGGAGTATCGAATTCCACTACCGGAAACAATTTCGCGGTTTCGGGGAATCGGCCGCAACAGAACCTGTTTCTCTTGAATGGCGTCGAGTATACCGGCGCGGCGGAAAACAACATGCAGCCCGGGGGAGCCAGCCAGCAGTTGTTAGGGGTCGACGCCGTGCGCGAATTCAACGTGTTGCGTGATTCGTACGGGGCGGAATACGGCAAGCGGCCGGGAGGGCAGGTGGTGATCGTAACCCAGTCGGGCGCGAATCAGGTCCATGGGTCTGCGTATGACTTTTTGCGTAACAATGCCCTTGATGCGCCGAATTTCTTCGATCAAGGCTCGGCCCCGCCTTTCCAGCGCAATCAGTTCGGAGCGTCACTGGGCGGTCCCATCCGAGAGGGAAAGACCTTTCTGTTCGGCAACTACGAAGGCTTGCGCCAACGGTTGCACCAGACGTCAGCGGCGTTTGTTCCGGATGCCACGTCGCGAGCGGCTGCCGTGCCCAGCGTCCAGCCTCTTCTTAACCTTTGGCCGATTGCTCCCCCGGGCGCACCGGACTTTGACGGCATCGCGCAAGTTTTCAGCAGTCCCCTGCAAACTATCCGAGAAGATTTCGGGACCGCTCGATTAGACCACGTTATTTCGACACGAGATTCGCTGGCAGGTGTTTACACCATCGATGACGGGGATGACCTTACAGCCACCACAGCGAATCCTTACAGCAGCGACGTAGTCACTCTCAGAGAGCAAGTCTTCAGCCTGGAGGAGACTCATAGCTTTTCAGCATCCACTTTGAATATCGCTCGCGTGGGCTATTCGCGCGCGGGCTATTTTTTTACCGGAGAGCCGACCCCCGGCACGCCGGCGGCCGACGTTCCCGGTTTTCTCCTCGGACATCCAGTCGGGGCCGTGGTCGTCGGCGGAAGTGCGGCCTCGAATCCGCAAGCGCAGATCGGATTAGCTGGCAGCAATAATGGGAGCAATCTGCACATTGCACGCAACCTCTACACTCTTGAAGACCGGGTGACATTGGTCAGGGGACGACACCAATTCAGTGTTGGCGCCTGGTTCCAACCCTTTCAGTCGAATGAAACCATCGCGCTCAGCCAGTTTGGGCAGGCCACTTTCACCGGCCTGCAAACCTTTCTGCAAGGCACGACATCAAGTTTCCTTTATGATCCGGTGCCGACCCAGATGAACTGGCGATCGTTGCTGGGCGCTTTGTATGCGCAAGATGTGATTCGGGTGACGCCGAAACTCACGCTATCGCTGGGTTTTCGCAGCGAATTCACCACGGGTTGGAATGAGGCTCACGGGCGCGCCGCGAACTACACGTTCAATAATCGCGTTATTTCGAATGAGCCGAGAATTGCGGACTCACTTTTCACGGAGAACAAAGCCAAGTTTCTGCCCCAACCCCGGTTAGGCATCGCGTGGAGCCCCATCAGCTCAAAAACCGTATTTCGCGCCGGCTTTGGCATGTACAACGATCTTCAGGACGCGCTGGGGTATCGCACCGACCAGAACGCGCCGTTCAACCCGACCTACAGCATCGCGGCCCTGCCGGTCTCAAAACTTCCCATTGATCCAGCCGCTCCGCTTCCCGCCAAGGCACTATTGGTGCCGGGAGGCGTTCAGCCAGACATGAAAACGCCGACCCTGATCTCGTGGTCTTTCAGGGTTCAACAGGAAGTTTCGCCGAACACAGTCTTGACCG
The DNA here is from genome assembly GCA_963795245.1 of Terriglobia bacterium. GTDB lineage: Bacteria > Acidobacteriota > Terriglobia > Terriglobales > Acidobacteriaceae > JAIQFF01. Next base: position 2,564,212 of record CAWCHA010000005.1, read on the forward strand.
TGGGCTACGTCGGATCTCACGGTTATCACGAAATTATCGGCGCAGATGGCAACGAACCCATCCCGACAATTTGTCCGGCCTCGCCATGCCCCGCGACTTACCCAGCTACCTTCCCCGGCGCCCTCGCCAACGCTCCGGTACCGGCTGGAAGCTTCTACATACCTGCGGGGACGCCCAAAGCCAATCCTTCGATAGCCAATACATGGACCTGGTTTTCGCTCGGAAACAGCAACTACAACGCGCTTCAGGTCGACGCCAATCATCGCTTCAGTCACGGCGTGTCGTTGCGTGGAGCCTATACTTGGTCCAAGGTTTTAGATAACGGAGATTCACTCAATGCGACCACGTCGGCAAACGCACCGGCGCTGGTGTCGAACCCGTTAAACCTACATGCCGATTATGGTCTCGGCGGCTTTGACGTGCGGCATGTGGCGGTGATCAGCGTTATCTACCTATTGCCCTTGGGGCGTGGGCAAGCGCTGGCCAACGACTTTAAGGGCTGGACTAATGCCCTGATCGGCGGTTGGTCGGCGAACAGTATAGTCACGCTGCAAGGCGGATTTCCTTTTACGCCACAACTAAGCTACAACCCGTCTAACAACGGAGACACGCGAAACCCGGTTCGCCCGTTTGCGAACCCGGATTTCCATGGGTCCGCGATCCTCGGAAAACCCGATCAGTGGTTCGACCCCAATGCGTTCCTGCAGCCGCCGGCAAACAGCGGGTTCTACGGCGACCTCGGGAGAGACACTCTGATCGGTCCGGGAATTGCGACCTGGGACTTTTCTGCATTGAAGGAAACCTCCATTCACGAGAGGCTGCGCCTCCAGTTCCGTGCGGAGATATTTAATCTTCTCAATCGGGCCAATTTCAACACGCCGAATTTAATTGTGTTTACTCCTTCTGGACTGTCGGGCACTACCGGAGCGATCACCAGCACCTCGACCACGGCACGGCAGGTGCAGTTTGGACTGAAACTGGTTTGGTAGCTACCACGGTGGCCACTCCGAGGACGAACTTGTGTGGCTGACAAATTAGCTCAGGTATCCGAGTTCAAATCGGTGACGGCACGTTCAAGCCTGTGTCCACGGCCAAGACTTCCGCCGCGGCGGACCAGCGAGTATTTATCGGCTGAGCGCCTGAGCGACAAGGACAGTTCCAATCGCAATCAGTCCCACGTACACATAGCGGAAAAATCCTTTGCCGCTCATGCGCTGATTGATCGCGCGGCCCAGAAGGATCGCGACAGCAACCGCCGGTAGTGACAACAGAAAATATCGTGTGATAGCGCCATTCCAGAGTCCGGCCGCGGCGTAACCCGCAAGTCCGGTCAAGCTTGCCGGCAGAAAGTATCCCTGCAGGGTCGCCCGAAAGTGTTGCGGAGACCAACCTCGAAGCGAACCGTATATCGCCAGGGGAGGACCGTTCATGCCATACGCTCCGCCAAGCACGCCGGAGAGAAAGCCGCAGCTTACCATCCATCCGCGATGGTCCTGGCTCAGTTGCCGAGTTTTCGTGGCCAGCAGCGAATAGACCGAGAAGGCGACAATGAGAAGACCGAGCAGAGATTTGACGACGAACTCATTCCCTCGCGCCAGCAGCAGGATGCCCACGGGAATCCCTGGCAGTGACGCCAGAATTAGGCCTGACGCACTACGAAGGTGAACGTGCCGCCAATCCTGAATCACGATACCGAAGGCCACGACAACGGAAATCAGCACTGCCAACGGTGCGGCTGTCGCAATGGGAATTCGCAGCGCGAGCAACGGCACAGCCACTAGCGCCTCACCGAACCCAAGCGCCGAACGAATGAGAGTGGCGACGAAAACGACGGCGATGACATACGCAATCAGGGGGGCAATCACAGGCGCTCCCTGCAATTGTGACGCGGCGCCACCTACCGGCGTTCCTTGCGATAGGCCTGGAGGATCGTCGGAATCAATTCTCCGAATTTCTTCTTAAGCTCGTCGCAGCGCGTGAAGTTCTTCAGCTCCACGCCATTGCGTTCGCTGCGAATCAGCCCGGCTTCGCGAAGCACCTTGAAGTGTTGAGACAGGCTCGATTTTGGTAGGGGAATATTGGCAATATTCAGGAACGCCGCACAGTTACGCCCCTCAGCTCCGACCAACTCCGCAAAGATGCGGACACGCACGGGATCGGACAGCGCAAACAAAACTCCCTGCACTGAGACTTCGGACATCGGAGGATGATAAACGGGGCGCATAAAAGTGATCCTAAGGCATTTGACGCCTTCGTTCAATAGTTCTAGAGTGCTGATCATAAGTACGTTAAAGGAGAATTTATATGAGATCCACGTGGAGGATGAAATTCCCGAGCCGTTGGACGATGGTCCCGTTGCGTCTTGTAATGGGCGTCGGCTTTCTCGTGCACGGCTTGGCGAAATGGAATCGCGGCCCGGCGAAATTCGGACTATTGCTCCAACAAGCCAGAGTCCCGTTCCCATTCCAGACCGCTTGGCTGGTCACCTCCCTTGAAGTGTTAGGAGGCGCGGCTCTGATCGCGGGATTTCTCGTGATGCTCGTAAGCGTCCCGCTCCTCGTTTCCATGCTGGTAGCCATTGTGACAATTCAGGGTCGTTTCGGTTTCAGTTCCGTAAACACGATCGGACTGGCGCCGTCCGGCCCGTTGTTCGGACCGCCTGGATACGAAATCAACCTGCTTTACATCGCAGGATTGGCAGCCCTTGCTTTTTCGGAACCTACAGCCTTGTCCGTCGATCGCTTATTCGCACGTCGGAGTTCCAATCCAAGTTGACGTGGAGGAGCTCTTCAGAATCAGGTCGAATTCTCGGGCGCTGGATATCCTGTCTCCCAAGACGCCCTTCGCGTGGAACTGATCCTCACGTGCAGCGTTTTGTTCTCAGTTAGATCTTTTCGTAAAAGGCAGTGTGCGGGCCGTGCTTTTTGTGAAAATTCTCAACCCCAACCCAACCCACAATTCGTGTGGTCTTGTATGACTTACCGGTATTTTGGCAGTCCCCGCGCCGTTGTAAATGTCGTAAAATCAAGTCACGCTATGCTGTCACGGCAGCAAGGACGTCTTCCCGGCCGTTCCCAAGGCCCAGGGTCAATGACCCGAACTTCACAGTCCATCGGACTATATCGCGGTACACTGCCGTGACGGACCGTATCCTCTCTTCCAGGAATGCGCGGTCGGTGAACGAGCATACGATCCGGAAAATCGCCACGGAAATGGAGAAATAAACAATGCCCACAAAGATAAAGAAAAAGAAAAAGACTAACAGCGCCTTCCTGAAGATGGCGCAAGCGCCGCTGAAGCCCTCTCCGCAACTTGCTGAAGTGCTGGGGTCAGCGGCTCCCATATCCCGACCTCAGGTGGCGAAAAAGGTGTGGGCCTACATCAAAAAGCACAAACTACAAGACCCGAAAAAACGCCGGGAGATTGTGGCTGATGAAAAGTTGAAACCGGTGTTTGGGAAAGCACGGCTGGATATGTTCCAGATGACGAAGGCCATCAGCAAACACTTGAGCAAGTAGATTGTCGGAACGTGGTTTTGAATGAACGCCACGAATCGAAATATCGGAACGTGAGAATTTTCCCTCCTTAATTGACGAGGCATTAGGGCCGATTGTTCCAAAGCCACATCGGCCCTAATACCCGTCGAACTAACGAGAGCCGCCGTTCGGATCAGGCGGGTGTCCTCTGCACGGTCCGATCCTTCGTTGTTGGTACCCCGCCCAGTCGGCGCTTCAGGCTAGACGACTGGCCTTTACGCGATTCCATCCGAACTGGTTCGAGCAAAGCCCTCTAAACGATTCCGTTTCAGCTTGTCTTCAAACCGTCAGGAACCAACGGCAGCGATCGCAACCGCACGCCGGTTGCGTCAAAGATTGCATTCGCGATTGCCGGGGCAAGACCGATCATCGGGCATTCGCCCGCTCCCGCGGAAGGAAGGTCCTTGCGGTCGAGCAGGACGGTTTCAATCAAGGGAAGATCCCGGAAGCGCGGCACGCGATATTGCGACATCCGGCCGTTCAGGATTTTGCCGTTCTCGAACACGATGGCTTCGAAAAGAGCTCCGCCCAAGCCTTGCACGTTTGATCCTTCGATCTGACTGCGAAGATTGTCAGGATTTACGATGGCCCCGCACTCAAAAGCCGAAACCACACGCACAACCCTTACGGTCCCCTTTCGATCCACATTGACCTCAGCGAAAGTTGCGATGTTCCCCAGTTTTTCGTAGCCGCCGCCCATTCCGAAGCCTTGGCCACGCGCGGCGTTTCGCTTTCCCCACCCGAACTTGTCCGCGGCGGCCTGGAAGACCGCGCGCAGCCTCTCGTTCTTCAGATTCTTCATGCGAAAGGCGAGGGGATCCATCTTCAAAGCATGTGCTAATTCATCGATATGCGACTCACGTGCAAAATGGTTTGCCGTAGAGGCGAGCGCGCGGTACGACCCTTGCCGCAAGGGAGAGCGTGCCGTATGAAAGACGATGCGCTGGTTTGGAATTTCGTAATAGGTGCGAATCCCAGCCGAACCGGAGTTGTAGTTATGGAACTCCCATGCCGTGAACGTGCCGTCTTCCCGAACACCGCTTGCGATATCAATCACAGCTGCGGGACGAAAGTAAGCCCAGGTGAATTCCTCTTCGCGGTTCCATGTCACCTTGACCGGGCGCCTGGCGGCACGCGCGAGTCGGGCGGCCTCGACTGCCGTCTCTCCAGTATGCTTGCCACCATATGCGGAGCCGGTATCGGGCATCAAAACCCGTACTCGATCTTCTGGAATCCGAAAAGTTTCCGCTAGTTCACTGCGCACTCCAAACGGACGTTGGGTCCCGGTCCACACGGTCAAGAGGTCGCCGTCCCATTTTGCCAGAGCCGCGCGAGGTTCGAGGGGAACGTGCGCAATGTAAGACACAGTGTAGGTTTGTCGCAGGCGAAGCCCGGCAGAGGACAACGCTTCTTCTACTTTGCCGATCTCGTAACTGTCCCCGTCCCCAGTGGCATCGGTGCCCTCGGTCGCGTTATTTCTCAGATAGTCGAAAAGATTTTTGCTCGAAGGCTGCGGTTCAGACTTCCACTGGGCTTGAATAGCGCCCATCGCGTCTTCTGCCAGCCTGGAACTCGGCGCAGCGACACCAATAAAGTTGCCGTCGTGGACCACAACGGCACCCATCTGTTCTGCTTTTTTCGAGTCTAGCGACAGCAGCGCCGCTCCAAAGGAAGGCGGGCGGAGCACCTTGCCGTACCACATATCGGGCAATTTCTGATCCGATGGATAGCGGTGCTTGCCGGTCACAAAATCGCGGCCACCCACCTTGGACAAGGATTGCCCTAGGGTGGTCCAACTCGTCGATGGGATGAGTGACTCTTCGGCCGGTATGCTCTGAGTGAGCTGCTGGCCCTTTATCAATGAAGAGTAGTCGACGGTGCGCTTGCTCCGTGGATCCGTCACCTGCCCGTCCTTTGCGAGCAGGTGCTGGCGATCTGTTTGCCATTGGGCAGCGGCGAGATCGATGAGCCGATCGCGAGCCGCAGCGGCCACCTTGCGAAGCTGCAGGCTCATCGTGGGGGTTGTCCGGCTTCCGAACGTACCCATGTCGAAGGGTGTCACCTGCGTGTCGCCCATTGTCAGTTCGATCTTTTCGATGGGGAGATGAAGTTCTTCGGCGACAGCCTGGCTCAGTGAGGTCCGGATATTCTGTCCCACCTCCACCTTTCCTGTGCACACCGTGACTTTTCCGTTCTCCCCAATGTGCAACCAGGCATCAATCTCGTTGGGCAAGGAGTCTGATTTCGACTGCCTCGATCCGCCGGCTTCCTGCGCCCGCCCATTCAGCTTCAGAACCGAAACCACCAGGAGCCCGGCTCCGAGGGACTTAAAAAACTGCCGACGATCCAGATCGAAATGGTATGCAGGCGGAGACGAAAGTTCGTAGCGCTCAGGCTCCAATCGAGTCTGGCCACGCATGGTATCCCTCATTGCGCCGCTCCGATTCTTGCTCGTGGCCCAACTCTTGCTTTCGACGCCTTCTGGATCGCGCCGATGATGCGGGAATATACGCCACAACGGCAGATGTTGCCGTTCATGAATTCGATGATCTCGCCTTGCGTGGGATGAGGGTTTCGATTCAACAGCGCAACCGCGGACATGACCATTCCAGAGGTGCAGTACGCGCATTGCATCGCGCCTTCCTCGAGGAATGCCTCCTGTACGGGATCGAGTTGGTCGCCACTGGCTAGGCCTTCAATCGTGGTGATTTGCTGCTGGGCAACGGTCCCGGTCTTGGTGATGCAGGATCGCCGTGCTCTTCCATCGATCAGGACGGTGCAGGCGCCACACTGGCCTTCGCCACAGCCGTACTTGGTTCCGGTCAGATCAATGTGCTCGCGCAATACGGTCAGTAGGCTGGTCTGAGGATCCGCGTCAACTGTATAAGAACGTCCATTTATAGCCAGGTGAATCGTCGCCATTGCAATGCTCCAAACCGCGGATTTGCCCTCACAAATTTGACGTCGTTGTTTGAAATGATATATCCGGCGGCCTCGTTTCCCCGCCCGGCTATCCCAACGAGGCCGCCGCCCCCGCCTACCGGGCGGTCCACCCTCCATCAATGAGAATCGTTTCCCCGGTGATAAGGGATGCTGCGCTCGAGGCAAGGAACACCACCACACCCGCTACATCCATGGGCTCGCCAATGCGATGTAGCGCAGCAATACGCTCGATCACGTCCGAGCGGAACTCGGGGTTGGCGAGGCAACTCTCCGTACCAGGAGTGCGGATGAACGTCGGCGCGACTGCGTTCACAGTAACGTTGTACCTTCCCCACTCAACAGCAAGGCATTTGGTCAGATGCGCAATGGCGGCCTTCGTCATGCAGTACACGGACTCGGTCGGCAGCGCAACAAACCCTGCCTGGGAACTCAGGTTAATGATGCGGCCGCTCTTCTGCCGGATCATGACCCGCCCAGCGGCCTGGCTGGCAAAAAAGGTCCCTTTTAGATTGACCTTAAGCGTTAGATCGAAATCCTCTTCGCGTACGTTCTCCGCCAGGTTATCTGGCGCGAGCCCCGCATTGTTCACCAGGATGTCGAGCCGCCCGAAATGCCTGACAGTTTCATCAACCGCCTGGAATATCTGATCAAGCCGGGTCATATCCATCTGTAGCGGGATGGCCCGTCGGCCCATCGATCCGATCTGTGCCGCCAAATCTCCTTGTGCGTTCACATCGCGTAGACCAAGTGCGACGTCTGCACCGGCATTCGCCAGCGCCAATGAGATCGCATTACCTAAACCGCGTGCAGCGCCTGTTACGAGCGCCACTTGACCGGTAAGATCAAAAGCCGGAAAACCGTTCAACTAAACCTCCACGGACGTTATTGCACCCGCGCCCGCATTCCCGGTTTCGTTCTGTTTGATGCAGAACAACGCACTGCGACCCCAAGGGGACTACGAGCAGAACAGCTGCTAGGTCATCCGGTCCGCGCATGAGGGAGCATTGTTTCCGGACGCTGTTTCGCCGAACGCGAATCGTTAAAAACCTCAGAACGAATGCGATCGGCGTCACATAGCACCCCCTCCGCGAAAACGCGCAGCACCGTGTCTGGACAGCAAAAACCATCTCTGGCCGTGTCGGCCTTTAGCCCCTCGAAAAGGCTATCCGAATCCGTCTGCGGGTTCGTTTGTTCCTGAAATTGTCCCTGTCTTGCTTTGCACCAGCCCGAGAAGGGAGCGAGTGCTCTTTCGTGTCCTCGCGATAAAACCCATCGGCCTTGGGAAGACTCTTCGGTTCGGGCGGATGGTTGCGTCTGCGATTCAGGCGAATCGACATCGCAAGGACTGAAGAGAGTAGTAGCTAGTAACCAGCGAATTGCTGTCTCCAACTCAGCCACGAACAACTCTTGCTCCGGTTCCGCGTATTGTTTTCGAACGCATTTAGCGAAAAAACTCAGGCCGAAAACTAACGGCTCAAAACATAGACTCCACCACACGGGGTCTGGCATTGCACCAGATGTGTTCTGTAACTGTTCAACGCAAGCCTGATGGCGACCCGCAACACACCAGAAGAATTCGTGTGCAATCGCGCTGGCTTGTTTCTCAACCTCACGTGGTTCGCTGTCCATTTTCGGCACGTGGTGCATTGTAGATTAAGTGGCTCAGATGGGATACCGACCCGAGGATGGGTTGGGGGACGAAAACCAACGCAAGCTCGGCAGCGCCCCCGAAACGCAGTCGGATTGGCGATCAACGATGGAGCAAATGCAGGACCAAGTGCAGTATCCTTGAAAAGGAACACATCGAGGATCTTCTTTTTTATTGGTGAGGAGCTTGTCTTAACTCCGGAGCAATCTCGTACGCCTTCTCGAACTCGGCGCGGGATTCCGCTTCCTTTCCTTTCTGATGAAGGGCCAGTGCAAGATTGTAGTGCGCTTCCGCATAGCGTGGCTTGAGGTGAACTGCTTCTGCAAATTGAGATTGAGCATCGGTGTTTCGGCCAGACTGTAGTAGCACCAGCCCCAGATTGTTGTGGGCCTCGGCGAACGTCGGCTCGCGGCGTACCAGTTCCCGGAAGACACTGATGGCCCCAGTCATATCGTCGCTTTGGCTGAGGACCAAACCTAACTGGACACGCGCGTCCGTATATTTGGGATCCAGAGTGATCGCTTCATTCAGCTCGCTGATTGCTTCCTGGAAACGTCCCGCTTGAGACAGGGCGAGCCCCAGGTTGTAATGGCCCTCGGCCAGGTCCGGATCGGCCATCACCGCCTGGCGGAATTCCTCGAGCGCATGTGTCTGGTCCGCTCGCCGCCAGTACAGCAGACCGAGGCTCGAATGAACTTGCGCGTAGTCCGGCTTCAACTCGAGTGCTTTCTGATAGGCGGCGATCGCGCGAGCAGGGTCGCCCTTCTTTTCCCAGGTGAGGCCGACGTAATAATGACCGGTGGGTAGCTCAGGACTCTGTTCAATTGATTTCTCAAAAAGGGGCAGCGCGTCGTCAAACTTCTGGTGCTCGAGAGCCTGCACCCCTTGCAGAATGAGGTATTTCGACTGCGCGAGGCGCGACCGAAAGTCGTGCAGCGCATTTACTTCCTCCAGCTCTTTCTTCCCAGCCTCGGCTTGACCTTGCGCTCGTAACGCAATGCCGAGACCGTAGTGCGCCTTCTCGAAATCAGGCCTCAGGGCGATGGCCTTCTGAAACGCAGCAATCGCGCCCGCGGAATCGCCCGACGAGTTCAGCTCCATGCCCAGGTCGTACTGTGACTCGGCATCGTTCGGATCGATTTGAACGGCCTTGCGAAATTGTGCCAAGGCGCCAACGCGGTCCCCCTGACGGCGAAGCGCCACCCCCAGAAGTGTGTGGGCGGGGGCCATCTTGGGATCCAACTGAAGAGCCGTACGAAACTCAGCCGCAGCGGCATCGAGTTTCCCAAGCTGCCCGAGCGTGGAACCGAGCTCGAAATGCAGATCGGCCGAGGGTTTGGCGGCCAGGGCCAGGCGTAGTTCTCGTTCGGCGGCTGAATCATCATTCTGCTGCGAATAGATTCGCGCCAGCAGGCGATGTGCACCGGCGTTTTTTGGATCGAGCGCTACCGCCGCATGCAGTTCCTTGAGCGACCTGGGAAGGTCTTTCAAATCGTACAAGCTCGCACCCAGGCCGTAGTGAGCATCGGCCCAATTTGATTTCAGCCGGAGAGCGGCTTCGAACTCCTCCACGGCCTGCTGAGGAACGCCTTTGTACTTCAGGGTGAGGGCCAGGTCGTAATGCGTCAGGTAATCGTTGGGCTCCAGTGCGAGCGCTTTCTGGTAATTTACGATGGCTTCGCCCCACGATTTCGTGCGAGACAACACAAGCGCCTTCTGTCGGTAATACGCGGCGGTCTGCGCCACGGCGGGTTCCGTGAGCGTGAGGCTGAAAACCAGGACCAAAGCCAGGGTCGATAGTGTGCAGAAGTAACGTGACAAGGGGGTTGGGTAGTGGCTCAGTTTCAAAAAACCTTACATCGGCGCCATCCCGAACGACTTTAGTCGTGAAGGATCCGGCGCGTATCGCGCTATCAGTGCGCCATACTGCATATCCGCGTCGCGCTAGATCTTCGCAAGCTCAGGATGACACCTTCCATTTATGGCAGATATCCAAACCGAGCCACTACCGGGAGTTGGGCGTATTGCGCCTATTCTACTGCGCTCAACGAAGCAAAACGACCTGCCCCGGGGGGCAGGTCATTCCGAACGATGTTAGCAATGTTTGGCGCTTTGTGAAATCACCAATAGAACTTGGCGCTGAGCTGACCGATGCGCGGATCGCGCGCACTGTTGACCAGTCCGAAGCTGCTGTCGCTGATATTTCCGGAAGGATTCTTGAATTGCGCGTGGTTGAAGATGTTGAAGAATTCAATCCGTATATCAAACGCGTAATTCTCATGAATCACGGTTCGCTTCGAAAGGCCGAAATCGGTGTTGTTAAAGCCCGGGCCATGGAAAAACCGGCGGTTGGAAGTGCCGAAAGTCCCCAGAGTAGTATTCACGGCGAATGCGCTGGGAAGGAAGTAACACCCTGTCGTGTCCGGGGAAGGACAACCTGGATTCGGATCACGTGGATTCACCGTCACCACCTTTCCGACCAGGTTCGGCATATCCGTGGAAGAACTTCCTACCAGGGAAGCGTCTCCATCGCTCTGATTCATCTGGATGGGGAACCCAGTGGAAAAGCGGGTGATTCCCTGCATCTGCCAGCCCTGGGTCAAACGCTTCGGCCCATTGGCGAAAGCGCGATCGAACGGGATGGCCCAGACGTAGCTAGCCACGAAATTGTGAGTAATGTCAGAGGATGACAGGCCACGGCTCAACCTGGGATTTGTGAAGTTCACCAAATCGCCAAAGGCTGAAGCATTGTCCAGGGCTTTGGAAAACGTGTAGGCCGCAAGGAAGGTCAGATCGTTGGCTTTGTGCTCCACGGTGATTTGCCCGGAGTGGTAGACCGAATTGGCAGAGTTGGTTGTGAAGGTGTTGCCCGAGCCAAAGCAGACCTGAAGTGACGAGCCGGGACAGAAATTGGGGTTGAGGAGCGATTGCCTGGTGCTGTAAACGAAGGAACTGTCCGGACGCTGGAAAACATCGTTCTCATTGCCAGGTCCGCAGCCGGGTGTGCCTGCGGTCGTGTCTATCGCGCCTTCCGCGTTGAGTTGCTGACAAAGGGCAGGGTCGCCGGGGTTGGATTCCGACTGGGTGATGAGGCGGTGCCCCTCGGTTGCGACGTAAGCCATTGTGAGCACTGTGGCTCGGGTCAGCTCGCGTTGGATCGAGAGATTGAAGTGCTCCGCGTAAGGCAGCCGATTATGGATGCTGTAGCCCGGAAAAAAGTTGAAGGGCTCGTAAACTGAAAAGTCCAGCGTCTTGTTCGATGGCGCGCCGGGAATCGGGGCGGTGAAGGGAAAACGCTGTCCCAGGGACTGTCCGTTGGCGCGAATCCGGAAAGGTTCGTCGAACATGACCGATACCGGGGAGGTCCAATACAGGCCGAACGGAGCATCCGCCACCTCGTAGAACAGGTTCAGATCCTCCACTGAAGTGTAATAGAGGCCATACGATGCGCGAATACTGGATTTGCCCGGGCCACCGAAAACTTTACCCAGGACTCCTTCTGTGAATCCGGGGGAATACGCCAATCCCAATCGTGGACCGAAGTTGTTGTAGGTGGTGGGAGCGAGCGTCTTGGGAATGCCAGCATCTCCTGGAAATACCAGGCCCTCGGGGGCAAGCGGAAAGACCGTGGATTGCTGCCCCGGGACAAAGGTTTGAATCTTTCCTTGCGTGTCGTACCACGGCACGCTCACTTCCCAGCGCAACCCAAGATTGAGCGTGAGATTGGATTTTACCTTCCAACCATCCTGAATGAAGGCGCCGCCGTAACGCGTCCGGGAATCCAAGAGCTGCAAGGCGGCCTGGGTATAGGGAGCAGAGCAGCCGGTGCAGGTCGCGCCGACGAGATAGTCGGCAACTTCATCTCCGGTCACCGCTCCATTAAACGTGAACCCACCATTGGGATTCGCATAGTTACGCTCGTTGACTTGCAGGTAGCGGAATTCACCTCCAAATTTCAAAGTATGATTTCCGAGTGACTTTGAGAATGAGTCAGAAATCGAGTAGGTGGTGTTGGGTTGAAACGTATTCAGCGTGGGCACGCCGATGTTCAGGCCAGAGTTGCTGAATTGAATTTGAGGCACATACTCTTTGTACCCGGCAAGCGGGATGATGCCGAGGGTACCGGCGCCGGTCACGAAGCCAAGGGATGAAAGACTGGCAAAACTGGCGCCCGGGTTGTCCTTGTGGAGCACATTGCGGAAAACGGTGATCCTCGCCTCGTTGACCGCCGTGTTTCCGAACGGCTTGGTGTTGCTCATGACGAATTGCTGGGCCCGCGCCGGCGTTGACGTGGGAAAGCCTGGCACAGTCGCAAACCCTGCAAGTGCGCTGTCTACGTTCGAATTATCCAGGTGGTAATACCAGGACCAGTTTCCCGTTCCTTGGGTGTTGAAGTCCACCCGTTCCCCGAATTTGTTGTCGCCGGCGACGTTTCTCTCACTGTTATTTGAATAGTTCAGCGAATTTCCAGGCAAGGTCGGCGCCGGAATATACGGAAGGATATTGCCGGATGGTGCCGACCAGGCTGCCTGCGGAATGTTCGCAAAGCCGGTCGAAGGGTCTACGGGAAAAACGCATGCCGCGTGGCTGGAGCAACCGGCGAAGCTGTACGGCTCGCCTTGAAAAATGGTCCCTCCGGCAAGACCCAGTCGCGTATTCAATACCTGAGCCCAGTAAGCACCGTCAACCGTGCCGGTCAGAGTGGTGGGATCAAAGTTCCCTTGACGCGCATCCGCGGTTGGAACGGTAACCAGTCCGGTTTCTGCGCCTTGTATTTCTCGTGTGCCCTGGTAATCGGAAAACCAGAATATGTGGTTTTTCCAGACCGGCCCACCCACCGCAAAACCAAATTGATGTCGGCGCAATTCGGACTTGGAAGGCACAAAATAGTTGCGAGCATCGAAGACGTCGTTACGCAAGAACTCGAAGACATCACCGTGAATGCCGTTGGTGCCGGACTTGGTGATGGCGTTCACGACTGCGCCGCTGAACTTGCCATATTCGGCATCGAAGCTGTTGGTAATCAGCCGGAATTCTGCAATCGAGTCGAGGTTGGGAACCAGACCCGCTCCCAGGTTGCGGCCCTCGCTGACATCTCCTCCGTTCACCAGAAAGGCGTTAGCCGTTTCGCGCTGGCCGTTGACGGAGATATTGCCAGGATTCAAACCGCCGGACACCGGGCGGTCCTGCTGGATCGTCTCTGCAGTGCCCGGCGCAACGCCCGCCTGCAGACCCAGAAGATCGATATAGCTGCGACCGTTGAGCGGGAGCGCGAGCATCTTCTTGGACTCGATCACGTCGCCTAGCTGCGTGCTTTCAGACTCGACTTGCACCGCATTGGCGGAAATACTGATCTCTTCTTTTACGTTGCCAACTTGAAGAGTGATGTCAAAATGCAATTGGTCGTTTACCTTTAAGTCAATATCCGTCGTGGCGAATTGGCTGAATCCAGCGGAAGTGGCGGTCAGCTTATAGTTCCCGGCAGGCAGCGCCAGGAACCGGAAAGACCCATCCGTGGCCGAAGTGGTTTCCTGACTGAAATTGGTTTGCACGTTCGTGACTGTAACGTGTGCGCCAGCAACGACGGCTTGCGAACGGTCATGTACCAGGCCCAGAATCGAACCCGTTACGTCCGCCCGCAGCAGGCTGGAGCTCAAAACTGTTGCGAAAGCCAGCAGGAGAGTTAACTTCGCGCATCGGTTACGTGTTTTCATTCGGCCTCTCGAAAATGTGAATTCGTGCAGCGAAAGCTGCCGGTAAACACATCTGCCCGGCGGCTCACAGACCCCGTTAACTGACGCACTGGACACTGTAGGTTCTGCAGGAGCTTAATCTTTGCCCCAAAAAATCGTAACGAAACGGATGAAATCGTAATGAAACGGATGAATAGCGGAGAATAATGTGCTATACCCGCTTTCGCTGTCAAGAGAAAACCTATATACCGGTCCACCGGACTACATCGCGGAACACTGCCGGGACGAAGCTATCCGCTCTCCGGACATGATGCGCTCAGCGCTGAAGATGGACAGCGTGCAATTAAGATCGCTCAGGAGAGCCTGCCGACCTGATCCTGCTCGACCTGATGCTTCCCAAACTATCGGGACCAGAAGTTCTTGCAGCGCTCAAACGAGATCCGGGCACTTCGGGATTGAGGTCCGTGCTTAACGGCGTTGCGGCCTACGATTTGTTTCCCCCGTGTGGTTCTTGGCCCGGTCACCAGTTGAATCCCATACACGGGATCAGGTATGTCGACGTACACAGACCAGTTGGCCACCGCACGAGCACGGCGAATGCTGGAAAAACTATAAGGCAGACTCCAACCTTTCGTTTTGTTATGATTACTTGTCTTTAATTTCACATTTCTCTCTTAAGTTAGCGCGCATGCGGAAGCCGTCCTCAAGAATGTGGTTTCAAAAATAGGCGCCATGATGGCATGGTCCGAAGGGCAATCCATCAGGGTGTAGTGAACTGAGAATCAGCAGACGATGATCTATCCAATCGATAATTCAGGCGTGCGGTTTCAGAATGTTTTGTGCCGCAACCGGCAGTCGGGACGAGGCGGTGTATACGCCGTCTGTTCTGCCCATCCCCAGGTCATCGAAGCGGCGATCCAGCAAGCCATCGCAGATGGTTCGGTTTTACACGTGGAATCGACCTCAAGCCAGGTCAACCAATTTGGCGGATACACCGGCCAGACGCCGCAAATGTTCTCAGACTTGATCCGCGGCTCCGCTCAACGCGCGGGCCTTCCCGACGAAAGAGTCCTGCTGGGCGGTGACCACCTTGGCCCATTTCCCTGGCGAAGCGAAGCAGCACATTCCGCATTGCAGAAAGCTTGCGAATTGGTGCGTGATTGTGTTCTCAACGGATACCAGAAGATACATCTCGACGCGAGCATGGCGTGTGCCGACGACGGAAATGCTGGCCTCGACGAGCAAATCGTAGCGGACCGAGCTGTCATTTTGTGTCAGGCCGCAGAGAACGCCGTTTCCGAATTGCCAGCCGGTTCTCCGCAGATCGTCTATGTGATCGGGACCGAAGTCCCCGCCCCTGGCGGCGAGTCACAGGGTGCGCATGCGCCAGAGGTAACGACGGCCGAACATATGCAACGAACCTTGGAGGTTTTTCGACGCGCCTTCTCACAACGAGGCTTGTCGTCTGCCTGGGAGAGAGTGGTGGCGCTCGTTGTTCAACCCGGAGTTGAGTTCGGATCTGATTTGATTTTCGACTATGACAGCGCAAAGACACAATCGTTGTCCGCGGCGCTGGCGGGAAACACCGGAATCGTCTACGAAGCGCATTCCACGGACTACCAGTCTCCGAAAGCGCTACAACAGATGGTGGAGGACCACTTTGCGATTCTCAAGGTCGGTCCTTGGCTGACATTTGCCTATCGGGAAGCGATATTGGCCTTGGCAGCAATCGAGCATGAGTTGCTCAAGACAAGCTCGGGCATTCGGCAGTCGCAGGTACGCGAAGCCCTCGAGCAGTCGATGTTGAGTAACCCGGTTTACTGGCAATCGTATTATCGCGGCGACGAACGCGAGATACGGCGCGAGTTGATCTATAGCTACAGCGATCGCTGCCGCTATTACTGGAATAATCCCTCCGTCCAAAAGGAAGTAACACAACTCTTCCACAATCTTGGCACTCGGCCGATTCCTCTCACGCTGTTGAGTCAGTTTCTGCCTTTCGAATATGAAGCGATACGTGAGGGAGCACTCGAAGCGACGTGGGAAATGACGGTTCGCGACCATATCCAACGCGTTTTGCGCGTTTACTCTCGCGCATGCGCCGCATAGAAAGGAAGGACATCGATGCTACGGAGAGATTTTCTAAAAAGCAGCGTGGCGTTGGCAGCGGTTGCTGAACTCGGAACAGGCAACGCGCATGGGCTTGTCCGCGCTCATAATTGGGGAAACTATGATTTTGGTTCCGGGCCGCCCGTCAGAGACCGTTTGAATCAGGGTCCCTTCCCCCAGTATCCGCCGGACGCTGTCATCCCAACCGATGAAGTTGTCATGACCACGACTGCCTCGGAAGATGTTGTGCCTAACTTTGGCAAGGGATTGATCACATACATCACTGCCGATAGCGGCACGGAGGAAATCAAATCGGACAACATTTCCCAGGCCATCGAGGATCTGGTCCAATTTCCTCTCGGCCAACAGCTCTACATACGCCCGACGTGGCGCGAGGTGCAGCCCCAACCCGGACGCCTCGAGTTGCCTGACTATGTGAAACTTGTCCTCGATCTGGCGAAGAAAAATAACAAACGGGTTGGACTTCGCATTCAGATGAGTGCTCCCGACTACAAGCATCAACCCGCGCTACCCGATTTCGTGCTCGACAAAGTGCCAACGGTTGAGCTGATTCCCGACGAAAAGGAAAAGAAAGCCGCAGCGCGATTTATTGCGAATCAATATTCGCGCTACCAGCCCCGCTTTGATCATCCTTTCTTCCAGCAGGCATTCGCTGAGCTGGTAGGACTCTTAGCAGCGGAATTCAATGGCAATCCTGCTGTGGAGTTCGTTGACACATTTCTGTATGGGTTCTGGGGTGAGGGGCACACCTGGCCTTTCCTCAACACTCCATTCCCTGACTACCAAACCGCGGAGAAGACCTGGGTCAAGATGATGGAGGTGCAGTTGCAGCACTTCACAAAGACGCCCTTAATGACCAACACCCAACCCGACTACAGTCGAGTCGGCAATTCAGAGGTCCTAGATCTCACGATTCGTAGCCACAACTGGATTCGCAGCGACACCATCTTCATTGAGAACGAGCAGATCGAAACTCTTAGCAATCGCCCGCCGTGGATCGCCGCGGCCCTCGAACAGGGGATTCCGGCAAAGGCTCCGGATGCGACTGGTTCTGACGACGGAATATCGCCGACTGAAAATATGATCGCTCACGTGATCGACGTAGGGGCGAACTACTGGTCGCTCTGGAACTTTCACGCGATTAGCGCCAAGAACCTACTGAGCTACTATCAGGCATTTCCCAAATCATTCGATCAGATCAATCGCCGAATCGGCTATCGCGTCCGGCCATCGATGATCTGGAGTTATGAAGACAGCGGCTATCTGGGACTCATTATTGCCTTCGCCAACGATGGCATCGCCGGAGTTCCGGGCGTGTTGCGGGTTACCGTCGAGACAGAAGACGGCAAAGTTCTGAAGAGTGGCTGTCTCGATGCGGGTTATCCCCTGCCCGGAAAACTTCGGCAGGCGCAATTTGTACTGCCTCAGGGAGCGAAATTTGCAGGACTGAGACTCCGAGCAGAGATCGAAGTGAAAGGGATGCGTTATCCGGTGCAGTGGGCCTGCCGTCAGAAGCTAAACGAGGATGGTTCACTCACGCTGCGTTCTAACCTGCATCACGGATTCTAAAAGGAAACATGACGAAGACGTTCTTATCGATAGTCATGCTCGCATCGCTCTGCATGGGCCAGTCAACGTCGCGCCCTGCTGCCTTGCCGCAAATTCAAAGTCCCAGCCTGCGCATTGAGTTCGACAAACAAATGCACAGCCGCGTGGTGGCGCGATTCAATGGCAGAGAAGTTCCGTTAGGCGCGTTCTCCGCTTCCGAGACCCTCAAGGGCAGCGAGCGCTCCTGGTACAGCTTTGCCCTGGAGTCGCAAAAGCGGGACCGCGTCAGCGACGCCTATGGCGGAGGAGAGAAGCTCACCCTGACCGGCACCTCCGGCAGCCTGCGCAAGACTCTTTCTGTCATCATCTACGACGACTTCCCCAATCTTGCGGTGTTCGATGTCAGCTACACGAACACCGGCAAGTCGCAACTGAAGATTCTCGAATGGAACAACAATCGCTATACGATCGACGCACAGCGCGGTTCCGCGAAGATCCCCTTCTGGTCGTTTCAAAGCGGCTCGTACGAGCGTCGTCCGAACTGGCTGGTCCCACTGCACACTGGATTCTCCCAGCAGAATTATCTCGGCATGAACGCGAGCGACTACGGCGGCGGCACTCCGATTGTTGACGTGTGGCGCAGAGACGTAGGGATCGGAGTGGGCCACCTCGAACCACGACCGCGTCTGGTTTCGTTGCCGGTTTCCATGCCTAACGCCCGCCAGGCACGGCTCGGTGTTCAGTATCGCTACGACCGGTCCTTGCAACCCGGCGAAAGCTTCCATACCTTTCGTACGTTCGTCTCCGTGCACAATGGAGACTACTTTCAGACCCTGCTCACGTACCGTCGATTCATGTTGAAGCAAGGATTCCAGATGGCCAAAGCGCCCGACAGCGCTTTCGGAGCGATCTGGTGCGCCTGGGGATACGGGCGCGACTTCAAGCCGCAACAGGTCTATGACACGCTGCCCACCGTGAAGCGAATGGGATTTACCTGGGTCACATTGGACGACGGTTGGCAGAACAACTATGGCGACTGGGAGCTCGATCCGAAGAAATTTCCCCGAGGCGATGCCGACATCAAAGCCATGGTGGACCGAATTCACCAGGAGGGATTCAAGGCGCAGCTCTGGTGGTCGCCCCTCAGTGCGGTTCCGGATTCCAAGCTTCTCATCGACGAACCTGATCTGGCGCTGAAAAACCGGGACGGTTCGCGGCGCAAAATCTCATGGTGGAATTCCTACTATCTCTGCCCTGCCAACTCGCGGGTGGTGGAGTATCACAAAGCACTGGTGCGCAAGATCCTCGTCGATTGGGGATTTGATGGCCTCAAACTCGATGGCCAGCACATGAACGGGGTCCCTGCCTGCTACAACCCCGCCCATCACCACAAGCGCCCCGAGGACTCAGTTGAGGCTCTGCCGGATTTTTTCCGGGAAATCTACGACGCCGCCCAAAAAGCCAAACCCGGATCGTTGGTTGAATTCTGCCCCTGCGGCACCGCATTTTCTTTTTTTACCATGCCCCACTTCAACATGTCCGTCGCTTCCGATCCAACGAGTTCGTTTCAGGTGCGTTCCAAAGGCAAAACCATCAAGGGCCTTATGGGGGACGACGTCCCTTACTTTGGCGATCACGTTGAGCTGAGCGACAACCATGACGATTTTGCTTCTACCCTTGGTATTGGAGGAGTAGTGGGCACCCAGTTTGTGCTGCCTTCTCTGGTCGAAAAGCATGGGCGTTTCGACCTCACGCCCGACCACGAGAAGACTTTCACAAAATGGCTGGAGCTTTATCAGGAGAAGGGTCTTTCCCGCGGTCGATATCTGGGCACGCTCTACGACATTGGTTTCGATCTGCCCGAAGCCCACGTCATCCTCAAGGATAAGAAGATGTACTACGCTTTCTACGCCGCAACTTGGAAAGGAAGCTTAGAGTTGCGCGGCCTAGACGATCGCGCGTACCTCGTCGTGGACTATGTCAATGGGAAAGACTTCGGAACCGTTCGCGGCCCAGTCGCGCATATATCTGCCGATTTTTCGAAACATCTTCTCCTGGAAGCCATACCGCAGTAGTGAAAACTCGGAGACCCGAATGTCTCGCAAGCTCCGGATGAAGGCCGCCTTATAAGTCAGGACGGGCTGCTACAGATTGAGTGGCCCCGTTGTGCCGATGGAGGAGCGATGGTCGAGCGATCTGTTTGCTGGCGACGAATACCCGTCGTTAACTCGAGAATCGGGGATTGAAGTCAGATCTCCGCGCTTTTTTAATTCGATCAAAGGAGCGACCATGGGAAAAGCAACAGGGGGTATGGATCGTAGAGAGTTCCTTAGCAAGACAGCCGCGGTGATTGCTGGGAGCGCGGCTTTGGGCAGCACCGCGTTGTCCTACGCTCGGATTATCGGCGCGAATGATCGCATCTCCCTGGGCCACATCGGAATCGGAAGCCGCGGGACTGAACTGACTGAGATTGCGGGGCGGCTGAAGGATAGCCATAACGTAGCGATGACCGCCGTCTGCGATTTGTGGTCAGTGAACCGGGACAAGGCTCGCACGGCGAATGCGAAGTATCACGGCAGGGAGCCGCGAGCGATGCAACATTTGGAAGAGTTGCTCACGTTGAAGGATGTGGACGCAGTGTTGATTTCCACGCCCGAGCATTCCCATGCGGCAATCCTGAAGCTGGCAGCTGAGCAGGGCAAAGACGTATACGTCGAAAAGCCGATGGGTAACGTGCTGTCCGAGGTGAAGGCTGCCCGCGATGCGGTGGTGGCCCGCAACTTGATCGTGCAAGTGGGGACACAGCATCGAAGTGAGCCATATCCGAAAGCGGCGCGTGAGGTGGTGAGGAGTGGCGAACTAGGGCAAGTGAGTAAGATCGAGATCGTGTGGAACTATCATGGTCCGCGGTGGCGCGGACGGAGTGAAGTGGCTGAGCTCCGCGAGTCGGACACGGATTGGGGTAAATGGCTGATGACCAAACCGCAACGGCCGTTCGATCCGCGCCTATATTTCGAATTCCGACTGTACAAGGACTTTTCAAGCGGAATTGCCGACCAATGGATGAGCCACGGGATCGACCTGGTGCACTATTTCATGGAAGATCGCGTGCCACGGTCGGTTGTGGCAAACGGCGGAATATTTGCCTGGCCTGACGGACGGGAAAATCCGGATACATTTCAAGCGCTGCTGGAATATCCGAAAGGATTCCTGGTGAGTTATGCGACGAGTTTTGGGAATGATTCGCCGGGGTTCACGCGCTACATGGGCAAGAAGGCGACGCTGGTTAACATAGGTGGCGAGGGCAGCCCGCGCTACCAGGTCGTGGAAGAAAAAGGCAACCACGAGGACAATCCGGAGATCGACAAGCAGCGGGGAGCGAAATACATTCAACTGCCGGGTGACAAGGAGCTGGCGCCGATGGCAATCGATGACATGTCCCTTGGGCACATGGCGAACTGGTTCGAGTGCATGCGTACGCGGCAGCAGCCCGTTGCCACTGTGCACGATGGCTTCGGACATTCGGTCGCGTGCATCATGGCGGCGGAATCGTACTGGACGGGCAAGAAACTTTACTGGGATCCAGCGAAGGAAGAAATTTTCGACCACGCGCCACAGGCGGCGTGAAATTAAATGTTGCTGCGCTTCATTTCGTCCATCAGGTGATCGCATGAACGCACGCACAGGGCCATGATAGTTAGCGTAGGATTCTGGCAAGGATTGGACGTAAACCCTGAGGCATCCATGACGAAAAGATTCTTGATGTCGTGGGTTTGCTGAAATTGATCGAGCACGGACTTCTTGGGGTCGTTGCCCATGCGCGCGACGCCGGCTTCATGAACAGCCCAGCGTGGCGCCGAGGGATTCGCGCGAGTGCGTATGTTTTTGGCCCCGGCAGCCTCCAGCATTTCTCCCGCAGATTCAGCGATGTCCTTGATCATGGCTTTCTCGTTCTCGCCATCGGACATGTGAATTTTTAAGACCGGGATGCCGTAGATATCCTTCACTTCCTTGTCGATTTCCACAAAGTTGTCCCAGCGAGGTAAGACTTCGCCAAAGCCGCCGACGTTGAGTTCAGCGCGTGGCTCACGAAGCGCCTTCTTGTAAGCCGCGCCAAAGCCGGGCGCCGCCCAGTTGAAATCGAAGTTGCTGTCGCATTCATAGCCGTAGCCGCGAAGGAATTTCTTAAAGGGCGGGTTGCCTTTGGTGTTGCGAAAGCGGACGATATAAATTCCCAGAGGTTTGACGGGAGCGCTCATTGAAGGCGCCGGGGCAAGCTCGGGAAAATCGCCGCTGCCGCCGGCGCCACGTACGTGGGCCATGAGGTAGTGGCCGAGAACACCGCTGGAGTTCGCGAGGCCATTGGGATACTGGGAGTTTGCCGAGTTTAAAAGGATGCGAGAGGATTCTTGCGATTGCGCGCATAGGATGACGGCGCGGGCTTGAATTTCGCGCGGCGCGCGCGTGATGCGGTCGATGTAAAGAATGCCGCGCGCGCGATTGCGGTCCGCATCCATCAGGACCTTGTAGGCCATCGCGTTCGAAATCAAAGTACAATTTCCGGAGTTGAGTGCGTCGGCGACGGTGGTGAACGCGGAATTGAAGTAAGACTTGGTGATGCAGCCGCGTTCGCACGGACCGCAATAGTGACATGGACTGCGGCCGTTCAATGATCGGGTGAGGTTCGCGGAACGCGTGAGCGTCGCGGTACGGCCCATCTTCCGCTTCAAGCGATCGCGGAAAGCCGATTCCTGACAGTTCAGCGCCATGGGCGGCTGGAACTGGCCGTCCGGCAATTCTTCGAGTCCCTCCGCCATCCCAGTGATTCCGACGTATTTTTCCACCAGATCGTAATAGGGCGCGATGTCTTTGTAACCGATCGGCCAGTCTTCGCCATAACCATCGTGGGAGGCAGCTTTGAAGTCCCAGTCGCTAAAGCGCAGCGACACGCGGCCCCAGACGTTGGTGCGGCCACCGGTCATGCGCAAACGGCCCAGCCAATTGAAAGGTTTATCCGCAGGCGTGGTGTAGGGTTCTTCGATGTCGTTGACGAACCAGTCTTGCGTATATTCGTTGCAGACGTCCCCCATCTGCGATTGAATGGGGCGAGTTTTGCGGACAAGTTCCGGGGCGAGGTTGCGATACTTCAGTTCGAAAGCTGGAGTGTGCTCGCTGAAATTCGCGCTGGATTGCGGGCGCCCGGCCTCAAGGAGAGCAACCTTCAGCCCAGCTTCGGCCAAGCGCTTGCACGCCCAGCCTCCGGAAGCGCCTGAGCCTACCACGATTACGTCGTATTTCTGCGCTGTCGATTCAGCCAAGGGTTCGATACCGCCGAAGACAATGATAGTTCATACTGAACAAACGTAGAGTCTCACGGATGCTACAAGCCAAGCAAAAATTGGTCAATCAAGACGAAGGAGCGCAATCACAACGACAGGTCAGCTTTGACCAATTCTATATGTAGCCAGCATGTCAGAAATTATCTCTCGTTTACAGGGCACTTGTGACCGTCGAAGCGCCGAGTGTACCATCTGCCGTGGGAGAATTCACCGCAGAACTGGGACACCAACATTAAAAACCTTGCGAGGCAATGATCGTGGCAAAAGATGAGAGGCTGCAACTGATCGAGCATGGATACGCGGTAGGGCGCGCTCTTACGCGTCGCGAGATGGTGCATCGGATGCTCGCCGGGATGGGCGCTGGAGTGGCGTGGCCGTTGGTGGCAGCTTCCCACCCTATTCACAGGCTGCTTTCGGACGACGCAATTTTTTTACATGCAGATGCGCAGATGGCCTCCGCAGATTGGAAAGCGTTATTTCTGAACGCGCCCCAGAATGAGGCGCTCGTCGCGCTGTCGGAGATGATTGTGCCCGGGTCAGCCAAGGCTCAGGTGAACCGGTTCATCGATTTGCTGCTCAGTGTAGACACGCCTGCTAACCAGGAAAACTTTCTGGCAAGTATTGCAGCGATGGACGACGAATCGCAGAAGCGCTTCGGGCATCCGTTTGCGGCTCTAACGGGAGACCAACAGAATGAGCTCCTAGCCACCGCTTCTAAAGAGGATGTGGTCGATCACAAAGGCAAGGACAAGGATTCCGAAGCGCGCGATTCTGAGGGCAAACATGCGGGAGAAATGCGACCTTCGCTTTACCACCACTTCAACAACCTGAAGGATTGGATCAGTGGAGCATATTATTCGTCGGAAACCGGAATGGTGGAACTCGGATGGACCGGCGAATACGCGTCTGAGAATTATCCATCGTGCGAGCACGCGGAAGGACATCATTGAGGCTGCCCGCAAGAAATGGGTCCAACTCCAGAAGTCCCCGCCTCATGGGGTCCGCATTGATGCCGCGCTCTTTCGTTTTGCTCTGACAGAATTCGCAGAAGCAAATCGCGTTGCCCGAATTGATCGGAAGAACGGTTATCCCTGCTGTACTCCTGCGGAGATCTTGTAAATCGCAGCCGCTCCTAACAAACTAGCTCCTGCCAGGATCTTCCACGCCAAATCATAGCTGTGGTAACTATCGAAAAGTCTTCCCGCCATCCACGGTGCGGCCCACTGGCCGAGGGAGTATCCCATGATGATCAGCGCGAGGATCTTTCCCAGCGCCGCGGTGCCGAAGCATTCCGCAGTGACCAGTGGAATCAACATGTAGTCGGCGCCCATTGCAAACCCAAACGCCAGGGCAAAAAACCAGGTGGCAGCTGGCTGGTGCGACAGGAAGAGTATTGGAATCGCCAGGCCAATCAAAAGATAGAAGAAAGCCATGATGTCTTTCTTCGAGAACCGATCCGCCAAATACCCTACGAGTACGCGACCACCGAGGCTCGATGCCAGCAGCACGGTTGAGAATCGCGAAGCCGCAGTTGACGAGTAGCCCTGATCTCTAAGGAATAAAATGAAGTGTTGAATCACTGCGCCAATGGCTCCCACTACCAACGTGGACCCGGCCAGGATCAGCCAAAAGTTGGCGGTGCGAGCGGCAGCAGCCACTCCGCTTGAAGTGGCAGCGTCGGTGGTGACCTTGTCGTCAGCGAGATCATTTTTCGAATCTCCATCCGGCAGGAGTCCCATTTCAGCGGGAGTGGAGCGCGTAAGGAAGATTCCGACCGGGAAGAGCACAATCAGAATCAACATGCCCACAATTTCAAGCGCGTGGCGCCACCCGAAGGCGCGCATCAGGCGACTAACCAGCAAAGGCGATACTACTCCGCCGAAACCTAGGCCGAGATAGGCGAAGCCCATGGCACGGCCGCGCTGGATGCGGAACCATTGCGCAATAAGTACTTGATTGGCGATGGGGCCGGCCAGCACGTAGCCCAAAACTTCCGCGATGCAAAGAAGTTCGTATTCCCAGAATCGGGTCATGAAACCCATGAGAAATAGCGAGCCGCCGATGAGGCCAGCACCGGCGAGAATGATCCATCGACTGCCTATCCGGTCAATCAGCGAGCCCGCGACGAAACCAAAAGGCAAGCCGGCAATTAGAAATCCTAGAAGGAAGCCCTGGGTGACTTGGGCCCGCGCGAAACCGAGTGATTCCACAAACGCAGGATAAAAAACCGGGAAACCGTAAAAGATAATCCCGACAGCGAAGAATAGATTCAGAAACGCAGCTAAAACAATCCACCAGCCATAGAAGATTCGTGTTGATCGATTTTCCTTCATGCGAGAAACCATCTGTCCTGGAAAATCCGACGGGTGCGCTGTCTCAAGAAATACGAACACTACTTCAGATTCAATGTCTCACCCGAATTCCGGACCTAGAATCGCACAAAGTCGTTCGGCGCGTCCCGGATGAAGATTCGCGCCCCGGTACATGCGAGTGAGCGGGCGAGAATAGGTGAATCCAAAAGATTGCAGCAAGCTGACCGCTATCGTGTTTGATTTCAAACAATCCACGATGATGGTATCGCGTCCGCAACTTGCGAGGAATGCTTCGAGCAACTGACGGGCTACTTGAATGTCTGTTGCCATCCAAGGACCGAGGTGATCCGCGTAGCCACCGCGCCGTCCAAAACCGTAACCCTCGACGATATTCTCATTCCGAATCGCGAAGGTGAAATCAGGCTCTTCCCGATGCAGAGAGTCGAGCAACGAACTGCGATCGGCGCCAAAAATGTCGCGATCTAATTCGAAGATCAAGTCCAGGGAATCTGGAGAGCGTAATCCGGGGTTGCGGGAACGACGAGTCGTTATACTCGACACCGAGGAAGTTTTTAAAATCCAGCGTCCTATTTCGTACTCGGACACGAAGCCTAATTTTTCGTAGAGTGGTTTCCCTGATGGTGTGGCGTCCAGTTTTATCGTGGGAATCTTGCCAGCATCGAGATGCTCGATTGCCCGTGCGAGAAGCTTCGTTCCTACGCCCTGTCCGCGGAATTCCGGATCAACCAATACCATGCCGACCCACGCGAAGCGCTCTTCATAGGAGATGGTGGTGACTGTGCCACAAACTTCCCCGTCGAATTCGGCAACAAAACAACCATCGGGGCTGGCTGTAAGAAAGCGTTCCCAGTCCTGTGCGGTCTGATTCCAGCCGGCGATTTCCTTCAGCCGCATTCCGCTGGGAATATCCAGCTTCGTCATCGTGCGCAAATACATTAGGGAACACGCTCCTGCCCCAAGGTTGCTGCACTCATTGGGCGCCGAACGATTCCGCCACGACGATCCAATGGTCTTGAAACCACTTGGCCATTTCATGCACGTTGGCGTCCGCCCTTAAAGAGAAACGCTCGCGAAGATCCAGAATCCAGGCGAGGAAACCCTCTTGTGGATGAAAAAGCAGTAGATGCAGCGCCTTCTCGGCCTTGCTCCCGGCCGTCATCATGAACTCAGCGTCCGAAAGCTGGAACAGAGTGTGCAACTGAAAACTAGATGCACCGCGCAGCAAATATTCGGCGGCGATCCTACCGGAATGAATATCGCCCGTCGCGGAAAACGGAAGCAGATGGCGTGCGCGTGGTTTCTGGAACTGGCTTTGTGCTCGCGAGTGCTGGGAAAGGAAATTCTCGAGGATGGCAAGGTTGCGGTCGCTCAAATCCGGTCCGCCATAGGCTACGCCAGGTTTTCCTTCGAAAGATCGCGAAGGGTCGAACAAACGGTTGGCGTAAATCAAGAAATCACTCTGGTCTTCGCCGGGCACCAACGAGTGCAGGGTTTCCAACATTTGGAGCTGGAACGGGTCGCCAAACAGAGCATTGAAAACCTTCAAGCCAACGCAGGTTCTGCCCGGCGCGGCGCGGCGGATGAGGCTCGGAACGCTGCGAAGCCACTCGAGTATTTTCGCTTCCAGAGCCGCTCGTGAAGAACCCGCGAGTGTAGGACTGAAGTCCTTCTCGATAGGCATGAGGGCAGCGCCATGATGTTTGCTCC
Organism: Terriglobia bacterium; assembly: GCA_963795245.1. GTDB lineage: Bacteria > Acidobacteriota > Terriglobia > Terriglobales > Acidobacteriaceae > JAIQFF01. Next base: position 2,591,089 of record CAWCHA010000005.1, read on the forward strand.
AAATTTCTAGAAGACTCCGGGTAGTGAAGGTGTATTCCGTTTCTTTCCAAAAAGTTTCCTGGGGCGTTGGCAGATGGTATTTCACAGAAGGCACCACCAACATTTCAGATGGCTTGGCGAGAGCTAGACTTTCGTCAAAAAGCTGGCGATACGCTTCGAACGTGCCCGGCCAGCCGCGCCCGGTCCAGGTAACCGTCCAACCTTCTTTGCCGCTCCGGCCACGGATGCGTTCAAGGTGCATGCGGGTTTCTGGGGTGGCCCATTCGCGCATTGACTGCACGCCCGAATCATCCTGAGCGATAACGGTCTTTAGGACCACGAAGCCCAATCCGGACTGGGAGTCTTTTTCCACCTGGGGGCGGGTCATGGAAAGTTGTCCAGAGGCCTTCCCGAACGGATTCTTGATTCTTATGCCGCCGTAGAAAGTTGAGAGGTCGATGCGATATGTTTCGAGAACATATGGCTCGAGCGGGTGGGGCAAGGCCTGGCGTAGCCGTTCGAAGTCGGCTTGGAGTTGCGCAGCATCTTCCCTTCGCAGTTTTGGAGGGCCTTGGAGTCGGACCTTGGGTGGGAGGAATTCGAACATGATCTTAGGGGTGTTGCCTTTCGGCTGTGCAACTGCCGCTGTGGACTCTAATTTTTAATTTCCCCCAGCGCACGCAAGGTCGCGCCGATATTTTCAAATTCTGTTTGCGGAAGATCGGGTCCCCAGGGGTCATGAGCCGATTCGGGCGCGAGCACGCCCAGATGTGCGAGGGTCCACAACATTCTGCGGATGTAACCTTCCATCGGCGAAATGAATAACGCCTGCGAAAGCAAATCTACCCTTCTTGAAAGATCCAGGAACTCTTCGCTCCTCCCCTCGAAATAACTGCGCAAGAGATTGTGCTGCAATCGAACGCATGCGGCACCCATGCCTATGAGAGCGGAAGTCGCTCCGCACATCAGGCTGTATCCGAGAAAGCGGTCCTCGCCAGTGATCAGGATTTTGCCGGGAAACTCTTTACGGAGCAGACTGGCAACGGTTTGATAAGTCATCACGCTATCCAAAGTGGCAAGCTTGATTCCTGTGACTTCCGGCAAAGACATGATGCGCCGGAGAAGATAGACGGAGTAGGAAATGCCACCCGCGGCTTCGTACAAGTAAAAAGCAATCTGCGGCACGCGAAAGGCAGCAAGCCTTTCGTGGTGCAAAACGATCATGTCTTCGGATTTTGCGAAAAACGTGGGAGGATGAACCAGCAAAGCGTCGGCGCCACCCTGCAGCGCGGATTCGGCCATACTCACCGAGGAGTCGGTATACGCGGAAGCCTCATGGACGTCGGAAGCAACACACCCCACACCAGCGATAATGACCTTATCCGAGCCCAGCCCCATTCGCCAGCTTCGCAAAATCGCGGTTCGCTGCTCGCTGCTGAGGCGCAGCCCGCGTCCGGTGTGCGCCCAGACGGCAACTCCCGCGATGGGTTGAGCAGCCATGTACACGACATAGCGCTCCTGTGCTGCCGCGTCAATCTGCCCATCGGCACGGAACGGCACGGGTACTGCGGGAATCAAACCACGGTCAATCCGTAACCCAAATTCAGTCCCAGGATTCATGCCCGCAACTCTTCAAGGCGTACACGATATTGCGCCACCTTTCCTTCATCCACGACGTATCCCATCCCTGGCCCGGCTGGCAGGCGGATCAAACCCTGCGCGGCCAACGCAATCTGCGGTGAGATAATATCATCCACGTACCAGCGCGCCGAAGCCTCGATATCCGTCGGAAACGTGAAATTTGGAAGCGTTGCCAGGTGCAGCGCCTGGGCGGACGCTATACCGAGTTCGGGCATCGTTCCCATCCAGCATGGGATACCGGCGGACTGCGCGAGGTCGTGGGCGCGACGCGAAGCGAAAAGACCGCCCATCCGCTGCACTTTTATATTCAGGACGCGGCCGCTGCGCAGACGAATGATTTCCTCAATGGCAGCCAAGCTATCCGCGGATTCGTCCAAACATACCGGCGTGCGCAGCGACCGCTGCAACTCCGCGTGCTCGGCAATGGCTTCACGCGCCAACGGCTGCTCGATCATCATCAATTGGAAACGGTCTAGTTCGCGAAAGACTGAAATATCATCCAGCGTGTAGGCCGCGTTAGCGTCGACCATCAACGGGATGTCCCCGAATCGTTGTCGCACCGCACGTACGAGTTCGACATCGTGCCCCGGCGCGATCTTGATTTTGATCCGCCGATAGCCTTCGCTGAGGAACCTCTGGACGCGATCAGAGAGGTCTGCGACGGTGGGCATGAGTCCAATCGCCGCGCCGCTTTCTACCGGGCGACTGCTGCCACCCAGTAACTGCCACAGGGGTTTCGAATCTACGTTCGCGAGGAGGTCGCAAACCGCTCCTTCTAACCCGGCTTTAGCAAATGACTGGCCTTCGAATTCGTTGAGCCACGCGGAAAGCCGACTCAGGTCAAATTCGGGATGTTCAAGAAAGGCAGGCACAAGGCGCTGGCGTACAAACTCCCAGGTGCTCTCCGGAGTATCGTTGGAATAGAAAGTCCCAGGCATGGGCGCGGCTTCGCCCCATCCGGTACCTGCATCGGTGTGAATCTCGATGAGGATAGCGTCTCTGTCGGCGACCTCGCCGTTCGAAATCCGGAATGGTTCATGCATCGCGATACGAACCCAATGAAGGCGAATCACTTGGCAATGCATGTCAGGTGTGAAGAGCTGAATCGTGGAATTTTCGGCCAGACCAATTTATGCGAACGATTTAGACGATGAAATAATTAACATATTTATGCCTTATGGACAGCCGAAAAAACTATATAAGAAGACATCAAGCGAAACTATTGCTGTCTACGATTCCGGCAAGTTCGGTAGCCGCAATCTCTCCCTCATCGTGCCCTGCCCCCTTACAGCAAGTCATCACCGACAACGGATTTCCGATGATACTTGCGCTGGAGCATCCGTGGTTTCCGAGTCACAACCCATGCGAAGCCTTCCTTGAAAGGCGCGGCGCGAAATTACTTCGGCTGGATTACCGTATACCGCAAGTGCCGCGCGGCGTCGAGCCCGATGCTCACTGCACCGAGAAGCTGTCGTGCAGGGAGGCTGTCGAACTGTTGCCGACCCAGACATCGAAGTCTGAAGGTTCCACAACCCAACCATTTTTGGCTGCACTCCAGTAGTTTCGCTCGTCGTGGCCGATGCTGAAGCTGATCTCCTGTTTCTGACCCGGCTGAAGTGTGACACGACGGAATCCCTTCAACTCGCGGACCGGTCTCGATGCTGAACCGAAACGCTGATGCAGATACAGCTGGACGACTTCGTCCGCTGCTCTTGTTCCGGTATTCGTAACCGTTACCGTCGCCGTGATCGAACCATCTACAGGAGAAGTCTTGGCGCTCAGGTGAAGTCCGGAAATGGAAAATGTCGAATAGCTCAGTCCGTAGCCGAAGGGATAGAGAGGCGTAGTCGGAAGGTCCCAATAGCGGGAGGTGAAGTCAGCCGAATCGTACGGCTTATGCGAGGTGGTGTGGGCGTAATAAATGGGAACTTGTCCTGCGTTGCGGGGCCATGTGACCGGCAGCTTGCCACCGGGCACGGCATCGCCCACCAGAAGATCGGCCACTGCGTTACCGGTTTCCGTGCCGCCGAAGTAGCAATCCATGATCGCCGGGATATATTCCGAAGCCCAGGAAATATCGAGCGGCCGTGTGCTGAAGAGCAGCAGCACCACGGGCTTTCCCAGCGCCTGAATCTTCTCCAGAAGCTCTTGTTGTTTTCCCGGGAGGCTGAGTGACGAACGCGAGGCGTACTCAAAATCCATGTTACTCAATTCTCCGAGGGTCATGACAACTACACTAGAGTTGCTGGCCAGTTTGAGCGCGGCCTTCATCTGGCGGTCTGCCTCTTCGGGGCTCCATGGCTTCTCTGGCTTGGGCCCGATCATGCCGTCGAACGACGACGGAAATTCCTTGGCTATTTGCACGCCCTCGGCGAATTCCACCTGTGAAGCAGGGAGCTTGGCGCGGATCCCTTCGAAGACCGACACGCTATCTTCTTCCTTCGCGGAGAGGCTCCACGGTCCGTTCATGTCGCCCTTGCTGTTGCCCAGCGGCCCAATGACCGCGATCCTCCTGGTGGTTTTCGCCAAGGGAAGAAGAGCGCCCTCATTCCGAAGCAACACAACCGATCGCGCCGCCGCGGTTCTCGCTGCCTGACGATGTTTGGCCACCATCTCGGAATGGGTCTGGTCGGTTGCGTCCGCATACGGGTGGTCGAACAGACCGAGATGATATTTCGCAGAGAGGATGGGACGGACCAAATCATCGAGCTGTGATGCACTCAGCTGGCCCTTATCGAGCAATGACTTCATCTGCTCCAGATAGGTTGCGCTGCCCATGTCCATATTCACTCCCGCCGTAGCGCTGCGGAGCGCCGCATCCAGCTCATCCTTGGCGAAGCCTTGCGTGACCAGACTGCCGACAGCGAATGCGTCGCTGACGACGAACCCTTTGAATTTAAGTTCGTCCCGAAGAACCTCCTGAAGAAGGTGCACGTTGCCGCTCGCCGGAACGTTGTTCAGGTCCATGTAGGCACTCATAACGGTTCCCGCCCCGGCTTCCACTCCCGCGCGAAAGGGAGGGAGATAGACGTTCTGCATCCGCTCTTCCGAAATGTAAACTGCGTCGTAGTCCCGTCCACCTTCTGCTGCTCCGTAGCCCGCGAAGTGCTTCAGTGTGGCCATGAAAGGCCTCGGATTATCGGGCCTTCCCTGGAAACCGAACACCTGCGCACGAGCCATAGCGGCGCCCAGATACGGATCTTCACCCGCCCCTTCGGAGATGCGTCCCCAGCGCGGGTCTCGGGCAATATCCAACATCGGCGCGAAGCTCCAATGCACCCCAGCAAGGGCGGCCTCTTCAGAGGCAATGCCTTGCGCCTGTTCAGCCATCGCAGGATCCCAGGACGCAGCCATGGCCAGAGGCACGGGGAATTCGGTGTCAAAGCCGTGAATGACGTCGAAGCCGAAAAGAATAGGTATGTGCAAGCGTGGCACAGTCATCGCGATCTTTTGCAGGCGATTGATTTCCTTGGGATCGGTAACGAACAGGAAGGAGCCGACCTCACCGCGCCGCACGCGCTCTTCGAAAGGCACAGGGTCAACCTTGATGCCCGGAATCGGGACCTTTAAGTAGAAAGGCTGGTTCAGTTGTCCGATCTTCTCTTCGATTGTCATCTGCTTGAGCAACGCGTTAGCCCGGTCGATGTCTTTGGATGAAGTGGGAGCCTGGGCTTGCGCGCCCGTGGAAAAAAGCAGAGCCACGAGGCCGAACGAAAGATAAACTCGCAATTGATTCATGGCACCCTCCTGAAATTCTGGTGCGCCAATCCGTGAGGCGCTATGAGAATACCTGCGGCTCCACGTGCCGTAAAGCAGTAGCGAGAACAGAGACATCGCGTCGCAGCTCTACCGGGTTACAGCTTGCGCTCGCCATCGGTCAAATGATGCAAGCCGCCTGTGTCAGGGCAGGCACAACGCGATAAGTTCCGCAGGCAGATTGGAGCCCCTCCTCGGGACGACGATATACTGCTTGTCGTTCAACATGTAGGGGTCATCGGCGCTCCCGTCGCGTTGCGTGGCAGTGTCACTTCGCCTACACACTTGCCGGTCGCCTTGTCGTTGGCGCAGAGCTTTGATCGGTGGTGAGGATACTCCGTACAAATGCCCGTCTACATTGCGGTCCAACCCCTGCGTCAGGTCAATGCGCCCCTCGTGACCGAAGTAGGGATGAGCTTGCCCGTCTGCGCGTTTAGCCGATCAGATAGCCGTCGCCGGAGCCGAACAGGATGCGTTGATCGTTCCCATCAGCCGAGAGCCTTGCGCCAACACGGGAGCAGCGGCACCGGGCTGCCAATTATTGAGGTTGGGATTCGGGATGTAAAGAGGAGATTTTTGTTCGCATCGTAACTGTTGTAGCATCGCCATTACACCCGTTGACCCCTGGGGCCGGGGATTGGCAGGGAGGCCGTACTTGATGGTGAATGCAATCGCCTGATTGCAACAGTTACGCGTGGGGAGGCGTCTGATCCGGCTTCTCTTCCGCACCATTCGACTGATAATCAGAAAAGCTAGAACGAACGGGGCTAGTTAAGGATGACTGCCCACAATTCCCATCGTGGTCGCCAATCACGGGCTAATCACGAACTAGAGAATTTTGGGCATTCTCTCTATCCGTATGAAAGATATGGTAGGCACGACTGGACTCGAACCAGCGACCTCTACCGTGTCAAGGTAGCGCTCTAACCAACTGAGCTACGCGCCTGCCGACGAACTTGTTTATTGTACCGGGCTTCGTCATCCGTGGGCAATATTGGGATTGGTGTGGGGCGCGCAGTTGCACAATTTGCCGGGTCGCGGCGACAATCCTTGGGTGCAGCCTATCGACTCGCATGGTGTCGGTCTCGTCAGCGTTCAGAATCCGTTTCAATCCGGGGCGGTTGTGCTTGCCACTTTGGGCAATCCTCGAGAAAAGTTCTGGGGCGCAATTCTTGGGCTTACGGATCAAGGACTCAGCCTCTCCGGCATCGAACTGGGTTCGTTCGAAGACGTGGTCGCGATGATAAAGGCGGGCGATGCTGCCGCTTTCGGTGTAGTCTTCTTTCCGATGCATCGCATTGAGCGGGTGGAGCTTGATCTATCCGATGGAAATGTTCCTTCGCTTTCTCAGCGTTTCGCCGCCAAGACGGGACTGAACCCGGCCTCCGTTCTCACCGCTAATTTGACAGCCGCCCCCGGCAGCGGCGGAGAGCCGGCATGAAGCTGTCTCAACTGCTTACCGCGCCCAACCAGCTTACCCTGCTGCGGATGATGTTCGTGCCGTTCATTGTGATCGATCTGGTCGCTGGGCATTACAAGTGGGCGTTGATCTTATTTGTGCTGGCGGGATTCAGCGACGGGCTCGACGGACTGTTGGCCCGCACGCTGAAACAGCAGACGGTGCTTGGCCAGTATCTCGATCCCATTGCCGACAAGTTATTGCTCAGCACCATGTTTATGGTGCTCGCAATCCTGCACAAGATTGCGTGGAAGTACACGGTACTGGTTTTCAGCCGCGACATTTCGATTCTGTTTGCCAGCGCCGTTCTTTATGCCATCGCCGGACTGCGCGACTTCCGTCCCAGCATTTTTGGCAAAGCCAATACATTTGCCCAGGTGGCCGCGATTTTTTTTGTGCTGCTGTATCAGTTCAAGCACGACCGCTGGGTATGGATCACGCAGACCACTTTTCTGCATGCAACTGTCGGCTTTACGGTCGTTTCCGCTCTCCATTATGTTGTCCTGGTCGGCCAGCGGCTGCATGCCGCCAGCCACGTTTCCGCAGAGGCCGCCAAATCCGCGAGAAACCCGATTTGACCGTGTTTCCGGTGTCCCCCTAGAATTGACGATTCCGTAACCACTCTTCCCTATCTCATGGCTTTGCGGCTATACAACACGCTGTCCGGCAAGATCGAAGAATTTCGTCCGCTGCAAAACAATGAAGTGCGGATGTACGCTTGCGGTCCGACGGTTTACGATTACGGGCACATCGGCAACTTCCGCACCTTCGTCGCCGTGGACATTTTGCGCCGTTTTTTTCGGCAGAGCGGTTTTTCGGTACGCCATGTCATGAACATCACCGACGTGGACGACAAGATCATACGCAACTCCGCGCAGGAAGGCTTGAGCGTCAAGGATTACACGGCGAAATATGAAAAGGCCTTTCTCGAAGATAGTTCCACACTGAATATTGAGCGGCCAATTCTGGCCCGTGCCACCGACCACATCGAGGAGATGGCGCGCTTTATCGCCGAACTGGTGAAGAAAGGTGTTGCCTACCGCACCGAAGACGGATCTTATTACTTTCGCATCGCCAGTTTTCCCGGGTATGGCAAGCTTTCAAAAAAAGACTTTGCCGGAATGGAAGATGGCGCGCGCGTTGACGTGGACGAGTACGAAAAAGATAACGCGCGCGATTTCGCCTTGTGGAAGGCTCCCAAGCCGGGTGAGGCGTTCTGGGAGAGCTCGATCGGGCCGGGGCGTCCGGGCTGGCACATTGAGTGCTCGGCCATGTCGATGCAGGAACTGGGAGAAACTTTCGATCTGCACGCCGGCGGAGAAGACCTCATCTTTCCCCACCACGAAAATGAGATTGCACAATCTGAATCTCTGACGGGCAAGCCCTTCGTACACTTCTGGTTTCATGCCCGCTTTCTGCTGGTTGAAGGCGAGAAGATGTCGAAGAGCGTGGGTAATTTCTTCACCTTGAGAGATTTGGCTCTGAAGGGGTACAAGCCCTCTTCCATCCGCCTGCTGTTGGCTTCGGTGCCCTATCGTCACCAGATGAACTTTACCTTCGATGGACTGAAGCAGATGTCCAGCAACGTGGAGAAGCTGCGCAACTTCCAGTTGCGTCTCACGACCGGACAATTCCCCTCCGGCACGACGGACTCGGCGCTTTCTCGCGAAACCATGGAGCGCATGAATGCGGCGCTCGAAGACGATTTGAACACCGCGCAAGCCCAGGCTGCGATCTTCGAAATGGTTCGCAAAGCCAATGTAGCCATCGACAGCGGTCAAATGAAGAAAGAGGATGTTGCACCGCTGCTGGCAACGCTCGACAAATTCGACGAAATCTTCGCTGTCCTGCGCGACGATGACGCGCCCAAGATGAAAGCAATTCTGGAATGGGCGAAAGCCGTGGGCCGCGAGAAAGATATCAGTCAAGAACTGCTCGACGCCGTAGGCGCACAAAGCCTGCCCGACGCCGAAATTGAAAAGAAGATTGCCGTGATGGAAACTGCCCGCAAATCGCGAAATTTTCAGGCCTCGGACGCGATCCGCGCCGAACTTACATCCGCCGGACTGCTGGTTGAAATTACAAAAGACGGAGTACGGTGGCGCAGGAAATAGCTCAACTGCCAAACTCATCAACGAACCCAACTGAGAACCGAGAACCAGTAACTGGAACTGGGTTTCGAAATTCAGTTCCCGGTTCCAGTTCTCAGTTCCTGGTTTCTAGTTTCTCTGCCGGTGGTTAGCGCAGGATCCGCTGGCTCAGAGCAGCATCGAGCGCTGCATTGCCACTGGGAGCACACACCTGCTGGTTCCATTGCTTCTTCAAGTCGTTGGGCGTCGGGATCGCGGTTTTCGGCCGTGCAACTTTTGCGGTTGCGACCGACGTCTGAGGAATCAGCGAGGCAAAACTGCTCACGCTGGTGAGGATCAGGTTGACCGCGGCTGTGATGCGAGCAGAAAGCGCTGGATCACTGATGTGGGCGGCCTGCAACAGGGCCGGCAAGTTCTGGTTCGTATCCTGAATCAGACTTTCGATCTTCTGCAAAGTGTCCGCGCTGGGACTGTTTTTGTAAGTGGTGTAGAGCGATTGCAAAAGCGTCAGGTCCTTGCTGGCCTCTGAAGAAAGGTTGTGAATCGCCAGGGTTTCGGCCGGAGTCAACTGCGTCCCCAACTGCAATGTTGACACCAGGGCCCCGATGTTGACAGCCATCTGGGTAAGCACGGGCAGGTCGGCGAGCGCAACGCTGATCCACTGGGCGCTGCATCCGGTGGTGATCAGCGCAACACTCAAAACAACCGCCAGCATGATTCTGCTTGTTGAATTCACTTTCATGAGTAGTTCTCCTCGTGACATTTTGTTGGTGAAGTTGGAAGATGAGCCGAGCTGCGCTCGGCCTGGACAGCCGGGGCGGCTGTCCACACGTGGTTCGTGGTGGTTAAAAAAAAATCGCCATCAGCCGAAGCCGATGGCGATTCTGTACAGAATCCTAGAATTTGTGGTTGATGCTTAAGGGTGCTTAGAGCTGCATGAAAGCCGGTATGCAAATCCGGCTTCAGCCCTCGAGGTACCTCGGGGGCTGAAGCCGTTGGCAAACGCCTTTATTTGCAGGCCCGAAGGCCTGCTCCATCCAAAATCAGAAGCCCGCTTTTTCGCTTGCCTGCGCTACCCGCAAAATTGTGCTCTCATCAAAATGCCGGCCGAGGATTTGCAATCCGATCGGCAATTTCTCTTTGGTCACGCCACAGGGCACTGAAATGCCGGGGATGCCAGCCAAGTCCGCAGTCACGGTGTAGATGTCCGCAAGATACATGGCAAGAGGATCATCCACTTTTTCGCCCAGCTTGAACGCCGCTGTGGGACTGACCGGCCCCACAATCGCGTCCACTTTTTTGAATGCTTCCTCAAAATCACGCGTCAGCAAGGTGCGCACTCTTTGCGCTTTGAGATAATACGCGTCGTAGTAGCCGGCGCTGAGAGCGTAGGTACCGAGCATGATGCGGCGTTTTACTTCCGCGCCAAAACCCTGATCGCGACTGCGCCGGTACATTTCGGGAAGCGTGCGCACGTCTTTCGCGCGATATCCGTAGCGTACGCCGTCAAAGCGCGCGAGATTTGACGAAGCCTCGGCCGTAGCCACAATGTAGTAAGTCGGAATCGCGTACCTGGTGTGCGGCAGCGACACTTCCACGATCTCGCAGCCCTGCTTGGCCAGCTTTTGAATTGCCGCTTCGATGGCGCTGCGAACTTCTTTGTCCAGGCCTTCGCCGAGATATTCCTTGGCTACGCCAATCTTGAGGCCGCGAACCGGCTTCTCCAGTTCCGCGACATAATCCGGGACCGGAACTTCGGCGGAAGTTGAATCCATGGGATCGCGGCCCGCAATCGTACGCAGCATGATCGCCGCGTCTTTCACGGTTTTCGTGAGCGGACCGATGTGATCGAGCGACGATGCGAACGCGATCAAGCCGTAACGCGAAACCCGCCCGTAGGTTGGCATGGTGCCGACAACACCGCAGAATGAAGCCGGCTGGCGAATCGAGCCGCCGGTGTCCGAGCCCAGAGTCGCTACCGCCATGTCCGCCGCAACCGCAGCCGCCGATCCCCCGGAAGAACCACCAGGAACCCGCGTGAGGTCGCGGGGATTGTGCACCGGCTTCCATGCCGAGTTTTCATTGGACGATCCCATGGCAAACTCGTCGCAGTTCAGCTTGCCTAGCACCACCGCGCCAGCGGCTTCGAGACGAGCCACAGCCGTGCAATCGTACGGCGGAATATAGTTGCCGAGAATTTTTGAACCCGCCGTGGTGCGAACGCCTCGGGTAACCATCACGTCTTTGATTGCGACCGGAACACCACCCAGCGGAGGAAGCTTCTCGCCCTTCGCAGCCAAAGCGTCCATCTCCAAAGCCTTGGCCAGCGCCCGATCTTTGCAGAGAGTCAGGAACGCGCCGATCTTGGGATCGTCGCTCTGAATCTTGGCATAGAACGATTCCGCCAGCGCGGCAGCGCTGGTCTTACGCTCCTGCACGGCGGAGCGGGCGGCATCGATGGTGAGGAGGTCTAAATTCATTCGTCGTTGGCCGTTGGCCTTTGGTCGTTGGCCAAAGACCAGGGCCAAGGACCGACGGCGATTCTTCTATCTTTTATCTTTCGATCACTTTGGGGACTTTGAAAAATGTTCCGTCTGAGTCTGGAGCATTTTCGAGCGCCTCGTCATGCGGCAGGGACTTGCGTAAGCCGTCGAGGATATCTTCCCGGCTGGCGTAGGCGAAACGTTCGCTTCCCTGCTTCGACTGATCGACGCCGTAGCGGTCTGAAACCTGCGCCATGGGCGGTACGTTCGTCGTGTCTAACTCGTTGAGACTGTCAATGTGTCCGAGGATCGAGTTCAGGTCGCGGACCATGCGGACGCGCTCTTCCTCGGTCAGTTCCAGGTTGCCAAGGTCGGCAACGTACGCAACATCTTTTTCAGTGACCTTCATACTCGTTGGGCGCGAGCGCTCTCGCTCACAGCCTTGTCCGTGATCACAAACTCAATCCGTCTCACGCTCTCTGCGATATAGCGATTGATCACCGCCAGATATTGCGGAGCCAGAGCCTGCAACTCGGTGCGCCAGCCCGGGTCAGGCACTTCCACTCGAAGAACCCCCTCGCCGAAGTTGACTGCCTTCGTGCGCGCCGCAACCGCCTGTCCGCAAGCCACGGGCCAAGCCAGGAGAGGACCTTGCCCAGTGGGAGAGCGCCGCAAACTGCTCGCGACGATCTTTTCCAGTCCGGCGCCAACTTGTTCCATGGCTCGGTTCATCATTGTCGGGTCATCGTCGGGTGATCAGCGGATCAAATCCTGGTGGAAACGAAAACGATCTTACCATTCCCCAAGGTTTCACCGGCTGCGGAAAACTTCACTCTCTTCAATCTGTCGCCTATATTTTCAGGATACCAAGTTGCGCCGGGTAAATGGGACATGGCCGCCAGAAATATATTTCGTTTCCGCTCAATTGTTTAAAGCAAAACTGGCGTGAAATGGGGCTTGACAGATTTTTGCGCGATGATCACTTCTGAGCCAAACGGCTTGCTTCCAGGGGAAATTCGCGCCTTACGTACTCAAGTGCGCTGTCTCGCGACAGCAATCGACCTTCGAGTTGCGCGTCTTCCACCTGAGAAAGAATTTCCTTGAAGCGCGGGCCAGGGAGATAGCCCGCCGCGATCAGATCGTCGCCGCTGATCAGTGGAACCGGACGAATGGCTTCCGGTGGCGTCGCCGCGATTCTTTCGCGGGTCAGGTTGTAGGACGCGAGGTTCCGGTGACTGGCCCGGCAATCCAGACGGTGCAGTTCAAGGTGCTCGTCAAAATGTGGCATTCTCACGAATCTCTTGAATGTGGACTCCTTCATTTGCGACACATGCGAGAAACGCATGTGATTGGCAACCAGGGCCAGAATCTGTTCCGTGTCGTCGTTGGAAAAACGCAGATGGCAGCAGATTTCTGCTGCCATTTTTACGCCGATATCAACGTGATTGTCGAAACGAATACGATCCGGGGCGACGCGAAACGTTGGCGGCTTCCCCACATCGTGCAAGAGCGCTCCCCAGGCCAGTGTCGCCGGACAGGGCTGGGGCAAATTTTCGAGCAGCATCAGCGTGTGAACAAAAACGTCGCCTTCAGGATGGAACTCCGCCGGCTGCTGCACCCCCTTCATCGCTGAAATTTTGGGCAAAACTTCTTTTAAGAGTCCCGTCTTGTCGAGCAGGAGAAAGGCCTGACGAGCGTGGCCCTCGGTGAGCATTTTGGTTAGCTCGTCACGAACGCGCTCGCGGGATATCTGTTCGATCCCGGCTGCAAGTTTCTGGATCGCGGAAAAAGTTTCTGTCTCGATTACATATCCGAAGCGGGCGGCGAAGCGCACGGCGCGCAGCATTCGCAGTTTATCTTCGGTGAAGCGCAGTTCAGCCCGTCCAATGGTTCGGATGATCCCCGCTTCAAGGTCTTTCCTTCCGCCTACGAAATCCAGAAATTCGTTCTTTACAGGATCGAACAACAAGCCGTTGATAGTGAAGTCTCGGCGCTCGACATCTTGGTGAGCGCTCGTGCTGAATCGCACCTGGTCAGGATGGCGGCCGTCGCTGTAACCGATATCGCTGCGGAAAGTGGCGACTTCAACCGTGTTGCTTGCGCCATCTCTCACTGGAACCAGGACGACTCCGAACTTGGCGCCGACCGCGTAGGTCTCGGGAAAGATCCGCATGACGTCGTCCGGTGTTGCATCGGTGGTGACGTCGTAATCGGCTGGTTCGCGACCGAGCAGAAGATCGCGCACGCATCCGCCCACCAGGTAGGCTTGGTGGTTGTGATCGCGCAGGGTGCGGATGATCCGCTCGGCGAATTGTTTGGCTTCAGACATTCGGGTGCAATAGAGCCTGTTGTCGCCCTGCGGGCGGCCGTCCCCCCGTGGCCCGGAACGGTTCAGCCATTCCACTCCTGCCGCAAGCGCTCGCGCTCTTCCTCGCTCAATCCGAACCACGCTTCGGCCACGTCGCGGACGCGTTCGAGGGCGGCTTGCATCTCCGCATGTTTGCGCTCGAGTTCTTCAGCATCCGCGTCGGGCGGCACTTGAATCAGGGGCGCGCTCACAATCACGGCGCGAGAAAAAAGATGCGGAATCTGCATCTTGTCCCAGGCCTTTTCCAGGGTGAGCGCCTTTTCGACACCTATGTGGTAGACGTAGATAGGGCGGCCTGTTTTGCGGGCGAGCATGACTGGGCCGGGCTTGGCGACGTAGCGCGGGCCGCGCGGGCCATCGATGGTGAAGGCGGCGTCAAATCCCTGGTCCAGGCGCTTCGCCATGACCGCGAGTCCGCGCAAGCCTCCGCGAGTGGAGCTGCCCTGGGCTGTGCCAAAGCCGAAGTGCTCGATCACGCGGCGGGTCCATTGTCCGTCGAAATTGGTGGTGTTCATTACGACGACCCCGCGGTTGCGCCAGAACCAGGTGGACGAAATAATGCAGCGATGCCAGAAGGCTGAAATCATAGGTCCGAGCCGGGCGCGAGTTTCCTCGAAGTGTTGATGTCCCAGACTTTCGAAACGCAACGTAGGGCCAAGCACGCGAATGATTGCTATGACCACCGAGGCGATGATCGGGATTTGCATTCGCCGCCACAGAGACAACTGGGGCAGGCGGGTGTCGTAGAGCGAACTGACCGGCTCGGTGGTGTGCGGCGCGCTCGGAATTTCGCCCGGCATCACGAATATTGTAGCCGCCCCGCCCTCAACCGCGTAGACGAACCATGTGGGGACAACCGCCTCCGGGTTGTCCAGTCGAGCGAAAGCTCGCAATTTTTCTGTCTGCGAACCTGGCGGGTCTGTTCCGCCAGACTGAGAGGACAGCGGCCCCCACATGAGTCGTTTAGACTAGAAGTATGGCTGGCGCATACATTCTCGGCATTGAAAGTTCCTGCGATGAGACCGCCGCAGCCGTGGTTTATGCGGGAGGGCGAATAGTCTCGAATGTGGTGTTCTCGCAGATCGCGGCACACCAGCCTTACGGCGGAGTGGTTCCCGAGTTGGCTTCGCGCGAACATTTAAAGGCGATTGTGCCGGTGGTTCGCAAAGCTCTTGCCGACGCGGGACAGACTTATCAATCGATTGATGCCCTGGCGGTGACCCAGGGGCCGGGACTGGCTGGCGCCCTGCTGGTCGGTATCGGATACGCCAAGGCGCTGGCTTTCGCCCTCGACAAACCCCTGATCGCCGTGAACCACCTCGAAGGGCACATTCACGCCGTGCTGCTGGAAGAAAAACAGAAAGATGCGCAGCAGAAAAATAACCGTCCTATTACCTTCCCCGTGCTGGCGCTGGTGGTTTCAGGCGGGCACACGCATCTTTATCTCGCCGAGGAGAAAGAGCAGCAGTGGTCGTATCAGAACATCGGCCACACTCGCGATGATGCCGCTGGCGAGGCGTTCGATAAAGTTGCGAAGCTGCTGGGACTGGGATATCCCGGCGGCCCCATCATCGACAAATTGTCCACTCACGGTGATGCGACGGCGGTGAAGTTTGCGGCTGCGAAGCTCAAGCATCGGGACCGGAATGACAAAGGGGACGCCGGCGCCGGCCCGCGTTTCGATTTTTCCTACAGCGGCATCAAGACTTCGGTATTGCGGTATGTCGAGGTCCACAACATGCGGGCTTCGATCGAGGAACGCCGCAACGCCCTGGCGCGAATCGAGAAGCCGGCGCTTGAGGACTATCTTCTTCAATGCGATAAGCAAACGCTGGATCTGGTGGCTTCGTTTCAGAGGGCGCTGGTAAGCGACCTGGTCGCAAAGACTTTGGCGGCGGCGCGGGCGTGCAATGTTGCAACTCTGTTCGTGACTGGTGGCGTGGCTGCGAATAACGAATTGCGCCAGCGCTTTGAGCAGGACTCAGCCATGGAAGGCCTGCCCGTGTATTTCCCTTCGCGGCCGCTCTCGACCGATAACGCGGCCATGATCGCGGCCGCGGCGTATCCGAAATTTCTGACGCGGGAGTTTGCCGCGATGGATTTTTCCGCGGAGGCGGGGATGGCGCTGCGCTGATCAATCCAAAACCTTGAACTACTAAGGACACGAAGGGAATCCTGAGGGATCCATGCCTTGGCGCTCTGCGGGATGTTGAAGGGCTGAAAGCTGAGAGCTGCCTTACTCAGTAGCTTTGGCGGTGCTGACCCGGCTTTCGAGCAGAGCTTCTAACGCCTTGCTGAGCTGGGCTTCAATGTCGATATCCTTGAAGATGGCGAAATTCGCGCGATGCTCTTTGGCGTCAAATCCGCTGTTCTTGCCGGCAACAATCACGATTGGGATGTCAGCGGTTTCGGGTCTGGCTTTGAGCGCAGTGATGAGCTCCGTGCCGCTCATCTTTGGCATTTGCATATCAGTGATGATGATGTCGGGATGAATACGGTTCACGATCGGCAATGCTTCTTCGCCGTTTGTGGCTGATTCCACGGCATAGCCACGCTCTTCGAGGAACCGGCAAACCGTATGCCGAATGAGCATGGAATCATCTACAACAAGAGCGACGAGCGGAGCTTGTTTTTTTGCGGACAAGATATTCCCCGGGCGACATTAACAAATTGTTATGTTCGCGCCAAGAATAAAGGCCTGGAGCGGGGTTACCTTTGTCACAATTCGCTGGTGCTCACGGGATGGCCTCGGCTCAGAACTGCCACACATCGGCCAGCGCTCAGGGCGGAAGCTGTTCTTCAAGCCTGCATCATCTTCAAGTTTGGCTTCAGCCCCCCTGAGGTACCTCTCATGGGTGGCTCAAAGGGTGGAGCAAGCCTTCAGGCCTGCATAAACCTGCCTTCTGGCCGGGGCTTCAGCCCCTGAGGTACCTTACGCAATTGGGCACCGCTCTGGGTAATCATGGTGCGGGGGCAGGATGCCCTCGCGACAGCCGGCGGGACCCGGCGGTACAAAGTCAAAATTCTTTGGGGAGTTTTTCGTCTTCGATGACCATGTCTTTGAATTCGCTGGATTCGAAAATCTCGCCACATTCCTTGCATTCGACGAATTCAGAGTCTTCTTCGCGCGCCACGATCTGGACGCGCGGGTGCTTGCATGGCGGCTTGTCGGTTTTCTTCTCGGGAAGCGGGGGCGTCGAGGATGGGGTCATAAATCCGGGTTGGAGCTTTCCCCGTCGCACAGCTGGGGAATCTGCGGAAATTGGCGGTATTTTAGACCTGCCGATGAACTTGTCAAGTCCTTCCATTGATCTTTTAATTTTTTTTGTACAGACCGGCCATTAAAGCTGAGTTAGCCTCACCAGCGTCGCTTGAACAAATTCGGTCAAGCTGCACTTCCCTCGTCGGTTAACTTCCATCCAGGACCAGTCACCCTCCATTTCCGGCCACTGGCTGTAACGGGTTGCATTGGAGCGTCTTGGCGTCTAATATAGACATATCCGACTGAAAAGGTCGGATTTGTCCAGGCCATGCTGAAGCTGACCAAAAAGGCGGATTACGGGTTAATGGCCATGAAACACCTGGCCGAGCACTCCGCATTGGGAGCATGCAGCGCGAAGGATGTAGCGGACGCCTACGGCATTCCCCAGGAGGCGCTGGCCAAGATTCTGCAAAGGCTGGCGAAATCTGGTTTGCTGCATTCGCAACATGGAACAAACGGCGGATACACGCTGGCGCGCGATCCGGGAACGATTTCGGCCTTTGAAGTAATCCGCGCGATTGACGGTCCGCTTTTCATTACTTCATGCGTCACCGTTCGTGGCGAATGCGATCAGAGCGACCGCTGCAACATTCGGGAGCCCTTGCGCCGGGTCAGCCACGGAATCGAAGAGCTGTTGCGGAGCATCACTATCCTGGAGCTGAGAGAAGAGACCGCGCCCAGCAGCAACAAGATCCGCGCCGACAAGGCAAAGCATGCAACGGAATTCGTAACCATTGGATGAACCGGTTCTGATGAAAAGGTTCTGAGGAGAGCAATGATGAGCACAGATGTAAAGACCATCCCCCAGGGGACGAACGGACACAAGGAAGTCCAGACCCAGGAGCAGCGCACTGCCGCCAATGGAGTGAAGCTTCCCGTCTACATGGACAATCACGCTACGACACCCATGGATCCACGGGTGCTGGAAGAAATGCTTCCCTTCTTCATGGAGAAGTTCGGCAATGCCGCCAGCCGCAATCACTCCTTCGGATGGGCGGGCGAAGAGGGCGTGGAAACCGCGCGCGAGCGCGTCGCCAAGCTGATTGGCGCGACCCCCAAAGAAATTATTTTCACTTCGGGCGCCACCGAAAGCGACAACCTCGCGATCAAGGGCGTGGCCGAGATGTATCGGGAAAAGGGCAATCACATCATCACGGCGGTCACCGAGCACAAGGCAGTGCTCGATACCTGCAAGCGGCTGGAAAAGTACGGCTACCGCGTCACCTACATGCCGGTGCAGAAGGACGGCCTGATCGATCTGGAAGAATTGAAGCGCGCCATGGATGACAAAACCATCCTGGTAACGATCATGGCGGCCAACAACGAAATCGGTGTCGTGCAACCGGTCGCGGAAATCGGGAAGCTCTGTCGCGAACGCGGCGTGATCTTCCACACCGATGCCACTCAGGCAGTCGGCAAGGTTCCCATCGACGTCAACAAGATGAATATCGACCTCATGTCCATCTCGGCCCACAAAATGTATGGGCCCAAGGGGGTCGGTGCGTTATACGTCCGGCGCAAGAATCCGCGAGTGCAGATTTCCGCCATCATCGACGGCGGCGGACACGAGCGTGGCATGCGCTCTGGAACTCTCAACGTTCCTGGAATTGTTGGACTCGGCAAGGCATGCGCGATCGCATCCGAAGAAATGGCCAAAGAAGCCTGCACTCTGGCAGGTATGCGGAACCGGCTGCGTGATCGCATCATGGGACGACTGGACGAAGTTTATGTCAATGGTTCGTGGGAAAATCGGCTGCCGGGCAATTTGAATATCAGCTTTGCCTACGTCGAAGGCGAATCACTGCTGATGGGCATCAATGACATCGCAGTTTCGAGCGGATCGGCGTGTACCTCGGCGACCCTGGAGCCATCTTATGTATTGAAAGCCCTGGGAACGGGCGACGATCTGGCCCATAGCTCCATCCGCTTCGGCATCGGACGCTTCAACACCGAAGCCGAAGTGGATTACGTGGCCGACCGCGTCATTGAGACGGTGGAACGGTTGCGCGAGCTTTCGCCGCTGTATGAAATGGCGAAAGAAGGTGTGGATTTGAAGAGCGTCAAGTGGGCAGCAGAATAAAGTTTTGCAAAGCGGTGGAATAAGTCGGGTGGAGCAGGGCTTTAGCTTCTCTTCACCGGTTGAGGAATAAGGATCTTTCGACTTCGTTGATCGATTGCTTCGCAACCGATCAAGCTCCGCTCAGGATGGCACGAAATTTTTCAGGAGAGGTTAAAAACATGGCATACAGCGATAAGGTTCTCGATCATTACTCAAATCCGCGCAACGTAGGCTCAATGGACAAGAACAGCTCTGAAGTTGGGACTGGCCTTGTGGGCGCTCCGGAATGCGGCGACGTGATGAAGCTGCAAATCAAGGTCAATCCGCAGACCAACATCATTGAAGACGCAAAGTTCAAAACTTTCGGTTGCGGTTCCGCGATTGCGTCATCTTCCCTGGCCACCGAATGGGTGAAGGGCAAGACTGTCGAAGAAGCTCTCCAGATCAAGAACACCGAGATCGTGAAAGAGCTTGCGCTGCCTCCGGTTAAGATTCACTGCTCGGTCCTGGCGGAAGACGCCATCCGGGCGGCGATTCATGACTGGAAAGCGAAGCAGGGCGCGGCCCAGTCGGTAGCTGTCGAAGCGAAGTAGCGGTCAGCCGTCAGCTCTCAGTAAAAGCTACGTGCGTTTAATACTTATGGCGACCACAACACAAGAAATGACGAGGCCCACGGCTCCGGCCAAAGGGGGCGTCAAGGTCACGGACAAGGCACTGGCCAAGGTGCGGACTGCGATCGTCAAGGAAGGCATCTCGCCGGAACAGGGTGGGCTGCGTCTGGGCGTGCAGGGCGGCGGGTGTTCGGGTCTGAGTTACAACATTCGCTTTGATACTCAACCTCGCGAGCGTGACCGGATCTTCCAGTTCGGCGATGTGCGCGTGTTCGTGGATCCGAAGTCGTTCATCTATCTGAACGGGATGGTCCTGGACTATCAGGAGACTTTGATGCAACAAGGGTTCGTATTCGTCAATCCCAATGCGTCGAAGTCCTGCGGCTGTGGAACGTCATTCTCGGGGTAACGGTATTCATTTGAGCGGCCGGTTGTGTGGCTGCGGGCGGCTCGCCTGCGAGCTTGGAGCGGCAAGGCTTTCCGCGCTTTTCTGGTCGAACTTCCTCGATCTCCTCTGAGAGTTTTGCGGCGCATGCGCCGGTCACGGGCGAGGGCGCCCGCGTTACACATACAATGGCGATTGATACTTCCAAAACGACTCCAGCAACTGGCAGCGTTGATACGACTGCCAGTTGCTGGTCCTGTGGCGACATGCGTGCCGCTCACTTTTGCCAGGCCTGCGGCAAGGTGCAGCCGCCATGCCCGGTAAATTATTTTTCGTTCTTTGGATTACCGCGAAAACTCAATCTCGATGTCGCGCAACTCGAGCGGGAATTTTACGAATTGAGCCGAAAGCTGCATCCTGACCTGAATGCACGGGCAGACAAGCGCGAGCAGGAGTGGAGCCTGGAGCAAAGCTCGCTGCTGAACGACGCATATCGGACGCTGAAAGATCCTATCAAGCGTACCCAATATCTGTTGCAGCTCGAGGGCGTCGAACTGGAAGAACAATCGAAGAACGCCACCGAGCAGGCGCGAACGAGCGGCGCAGTGAAGAAGCAGATCGTGCCTCCCGACTTGCTGGAAGAAGTGTTCGATCTCAACATGCAGCTCGAAGAACTCCGCATGAACAAAAAAATGGGCGAGCAGGATCCTGCCCTGGTGCAAGATCTGGAAACGCACAAGACGCAGTTCGAAAAGAAGTATGAAGAGTTGGCGGAAGAACTGAAGAATCACTGGGAGCACTGGGACCGGGCGCTTGATCTCGACACCGATCAGGAACGCCGCGGCGCCCTGGACGGCATGGTCGATCTGCTCAACCGCCGCAGCTACATCAGGAACCTGGTTCGGGATGTGAATGAAGCGCTGGGGAATTGAGTAAATTTGTAATCGGGTAATTTTGTAATTGATAACCCGACTAGATTTTAAAATTACTTAATTACTTAAATATTTAATGTCCACTGATCGCATCGTCGGTATTGATCTCGGAACCACCAATTCCCTGGTGGCTTTCATGCAGGGGGACAGGCCTGTCGTAATTCCGGGTGAGGACGGGGTGAACCTCGTGCCGTCCGTGGTCGCGCTGGATGACAGGGATCAGACCATCGTCGGCAACGCGGCGCGCAAGTATTTGATCGAAACTCCGGAGCGGGCAGTCTATTCGATCAAACGCCTCATGGGGCGCGGCATTGAAGACATTCAGCAGGATCTGAAGCTATTCCCTTTCCAACTGGCAGATGACCTGCAAGCCGGAGAAGTTCTGCGCATTCGACTGGGTGCGAAGACATTCACCCCTCCGGAGATCTCAGCTTTTGTTTTGCGGCAGCTCAAACGTAACGCGGAACGTTTTTTCAATGCGCCGGTGACGAAAGCGGTCATCACTGTACCTGCTTATTTCAACGACGCACAGCGGCAAGCTACAAAAGATGCAGGACGGATTGCCGGACTCGAAGTCCTGCGCCTGGTGAATGAGCCGACAGCAGCGTCCCTGGCCTACGGGCTGGACAAGAAGCAAAACGGCATTGTTGCGGTCTACGACCTGGGCGGCGGCACGTTCGACGTTTCGATTCTCAAATTGCACGACGGCATTTTCGAAGTTGTCGCCACCAATGGCGATACGCATCTGGGCGGCGATGACATCGACAACCAGCTGATCGCGATTGCGCTCGACGACATTCGCGGGGACATGGGCATTGACGTTTCGAAAAACGGTGAAGCAGTCGCCACCATTCGCAAGGCCGTCATCGAGGCCAAGATCGCACTTTCCTCCGAGCTTGCAACCACGCTCGAAGTTGAATTGCCGGGCGGCAAGCACTATGCGCGAAAGATCACGCGGGAACAGTTTGAGCAATTGATTCAGCCCATCGTCGACCGCACCGTCGGCCCCTGCAAACAGGCTTTGAAGGACGCCGGCCTGAAGCCGGAACAGATTGATGAAGTCGTGCTGGTGGGCGGGTCAACGCGAATTCCCAAAGTGCGTGCGCTGGTGGAAGAGATGTTTCACCGCAAGCCGCACACCGATCTGAATCCGGACGAAGTTGTCGCGCTGGGCGCGGCCGTGCAGGCCAATATCCTTTCCGGCGGCTCGGAAGCCACGGAGAACATGCTGTTGCTCGACGTGACGCCTCTGTCGCTCGGTATTGAAGTGGCGGGTGGCGTCACCGACAAGATTATCCTGCGTAATTCAACGATTCCTGCTTCAGCGACGCAGCATTACACCACCCAGGTGGACGGGCAAACCAATGTCGCCATCCATGTGTTGCAGGGCGAGCGGGAATTGGCGAAGGATTGCCGCTCGCTGGCGCGCTTCGAGTTGAAAGGCATTCCTCCGATGCCCGCCGGGATTCCGCGCGTTGAGGTCAAATTTCTCATCGATGCGAACGGCATCCTGCATGTCTCGGCGAGAGAGCAACGCAGCGGGAAGGAAGCCGAGATCGAAGTGCAGCCCAGCTATGGACTGACCGACGAGCAAGTCGAGAGCATGATTCTCGACTCGTTTGATTCCGCCGAAGAAGACTTCCGCCAGCGGCAGCTCATTGAAGCGCGCAATGAAGCGGGCACCATCACGGCGGCGCTGGAAAAAGGAAAACGAAGTCCTGCCTGGGGCCAGCTTACCAGCGACGAAAAGAAACGTATCGCAAAACTGGAAAAGAGTCTGAACGAAGTGACCGGCAAAGACGACTATCAGGCGATTCGCAACGCCATCGATGCGCTGAACCAGGGCACGATGCGCCTGGCGGAGCTGATGATGGATACTGCGGTGTCAACGGTCCTTAAAGGCAAGACGATGGATGAAGCCGATATGGGTGAAGGGCCGGATGCGCCGCACCCTGTGGCTAAAGCGGAATTCGAATAGGTTTCGAGCGATGCAGATGTTAGTGGAGCATCGATGTACCGCTGCAATAACGGACGATCTTAAACGGGGCGTTAGCCCCTGGATTGCGAGGGCAAGATGCCCTCGCGACAGCCGGCAGGACGCCGGCGCTACAAGGAGCAGCGAATGGCAGAACATAAAACACAAGGCGCGGGAGCAGCAACAGTCGACGCTCCGGGCGAGAACACGGTTCAGATCACTTTTTTGCCCGAGGGCAAAACGGTTCAGTTCGAGCACGGCAAGTTGAAGTACAAGGATCATGGCAAACCCGAATCGTTGCTGGACGTAGCACTAAATAATGGCATTCGGCTGGACCACGCCTGCGGCGGCAATTGCGCCTGCACCACCTGCCACATCTGGGTGAAAGAAGGCGCCGCAAATCTTTCCGAGATGGATGACGACGAAGCCGACCGGCTGGACATGGCCGCCGATTTACAGTTAAACTCCCGACTCGGATGCCAGGCGGTGATTACCAAGCCCGGCAAGGTCGTCGTCGAAATTCCGGCGTGGAACCGGAACTACGTCTCCGAAGAACACTAGAAGAAACCGTCGTTGGTCCTTGCTTGTTGGTGCTTGACCAAGGATCAACGACCGACTACCAAGGAGTTATTCGCAATGCCGAAAGAACTAACCTGGGATGACGCGGACGATCTCGGAATTCTGCTTTCCGAACAGCATCCTGAAACTGATCCGTTGGCAGTGCGCTTTACGGATTTGCACCGGCTGGTGACGGAGTTGCCGGGTTTCAAGGACGATCCCAAAAAATCGAATGAAGGAAAGCTGGAGGCGATCCAGATGGCGTGGCACTCGGAATTTATGGATCGTACTCAGGCTTAAGGCAAACCTCAGCGGCTGAAGCCGCCTCCGACTCAGCTCGCTGCTGCACGACTGAAGTCTGCCCTTCCCAAACCCACCCAGTCCTCACGCAGTTCCCAATCCCACGCAGGTCACACGCACGCGCCGTTCCCGAACCTATGCCGTCCCCAAACTTGCGGGTTAAACTCCGTGCCTTCGCGAGCCAATCCATTGTTCAAGCTACAACTACTTGGCGGAATCAAGCTCCCGGTAGTACTTCTGCAAGACGTAGAACGCCTGCTTGTGCTCTCCATGATCCGAAATCAGTCCTTTGCGATTGTAGTAGTCCTGCGTGCCGGGTAGCAGGCGGCGCGGCGAGTGGAAGTCCATCAGCACCCACGGCGACATTCCCGCCAGCGCTGGAATCTTTTTCAACATTGTGATCTGGTGCAGATAGAGATTGGCCTGGTACTCCTCGGTCCAGCGTTCATCGGACTCTCCGTGCCTACCGTATGGAGCACCCGCGCCGAATTCGCTCACGATCACCGGCTTGTTCCATGCAAACTTCCATTGCATGCGGTCGGCGTCCTCAGGACGTCCACCGTACCAGCCGAGATATTCATTCAAGCCCAGAACGTCGAGATATTCTCCCATCGCGTCATTCAACGCGCGAGTATCAGGATCGACCTGGTCGACATGATTCAGCGCCGATGTTATGAGCCGGGTTGAGTCCAACTGGCGCGCGCTTTCCGCAAGCTGGCGCAGAAAAGTGAGACGAGCGGGTTTGACCGGAGTTTCGTTCGACAGCGACCAGAAGACGATCGACGCGCGATTGTGGTCGCGCGCAATCATCTCGTGAAGCTGGTTCTCCGCGTTTTGCAGCGTCGCCGGGTTTTCCCAATCAATGTCCCAGTACACCGGAATTTCGGACCATACCATCAGCCCCATCCGGTCGGCGAGGCGAGTCATGTTCTCGCTATGCGGATAATGAGTCAGGCGTACGAAATTGCATCCCAGTTCGTGGGCCCATCCCAGAAGAGTTTCAGCATCCTGCTGGAGTGAACGCGCGCCCGCCACGAAGCGGAGCCTCCTCGTGCATGGCGATGCCGCGCAGGAAAATAGGTTTGCCGTTCAGCAGTATTTGTGTGCCGCGAGTTTCGATGGTGCGGAAGCCGATTGAATCATGCAGTTTGTCAGATCCGCTCGACAAGACAACATCGTAGAGCTTGGGATGACCGGGCGACCACAATTCAAGCTTGGCTGGAAAATGAAACTCCGCGTGTCCGGCGGCATCGGTAGTGACGGTTTGCTTGATCGCCGCTTCTGGAATCGCGACCGAGACTTGCTGGGCTGCGGCAGATCCGCTGAGCTGTACCCAGCCGGCGATTTCATTGCTCGAACCTTTGGCAAGCTGTACGAAATAATCCTGAATGAAGATTTCCGGCACTTCCACCAGGTTTACGTCGCGCGTGAGGCCGCCGTAATTCCACCAATCGCTGTTCACCGACGGGACTGCATCACGCCTTCGTGCATTGTTCACCTCGACTACCAGGAAATTGTCACCCTCGTGAATCTTGTGCGTGACTTCAAAGTTGAAAGGCGTGAAGCCGCCTTCGTGTTCGCCCAGGGCTTCCCCGTTAACATACACGCGAGCAAAGTAGTTGGCGGCGCCGAAATGGACGAATACGCGCGTGTGCTCCCGCTTGCGATAGGAAAATGATTTCTTGTACCAGACCGGGCCTTCGAAAAAAAACAATTCCTTCTTTTGCACGTTCCAGTCGCCGGGAACATTCAAAACGTCGGACTTGTCGAAGTCATATTCGAGCAGCTCATGTTTGTCTTTGGCTTTGGCATTCAGGTAAAAACGGCCGTTGAGGCCGGTTTCGAAGGGGTCGATGATGACATGCCATGGACCATTCAGGCTAATGGTGGTGCGGTTGGAAACGTTATTGATCAGCGGAGTGGGGTTCGCCGCAGCGTAGCTCAATGATGTAATTGTTGAAAGCAACAGGAAGAGAAACAGGCGTCTCATGGCGGCCTCGCGAAGTCGGGCAATCTTAGTGAGGGGCCCGCGGCGGTGTCAAACCACCGCCGTACATTGTGGCGACGACTGCGGCTAGCGAACCCCTGTGGGCAAAGAGTCTTCCACATTGGCCTCGCGCAGAAATTTGGCAGCCTCTTCAGGCGGCGTGGGATTGATGTAGAAACCCGTTCCCCATTCGAAGCCGGCCGTTTTCGTCAGCTTGGGCATGAATTCAATGTGCCAGTGATAGTGATCGTTATTCGGGTCCTGCGCCGGAGAAGTGTGGAAGACCAGGTTGTAGGGAGGATTATCCAGCACGCGTTCCGCCTTGGTAAGCAGGGTCTTCAACGCCCTGGCCAAATTTTCGAACATGTGCGTGGAAGAATTCTCGAAGGCCGATTCGTGTTGTTTGGGAAGGATCCAGGTCTCAAACGGAAAACGCGGGGCGTAGGGAGCGAGCGTGATGAAGTCTGAGTTTTCAGCCACCACGCGGCTGCCCGTCTCGGTTTCCTGGCGGATCAAGTCACAAAACACGCAGCGCTCCTTATACATGTAGTACTGCTTGGCGCCTTCGATTTCTTCGCTCACGTAAATCGGCAGAATCGGCAGCGCAATCAGTTGCGAGTGCGCGTGTTCGAGAGATGCGCCCGCCGCCTCCCCGTGATTTTTGAAAATGAGGATGTACTTGAAGCGGCGGTCTTTCTTGAGGTCGAGAATGCGATCGCGAAAAGTCCAGAGGACATCCTCGATCCGTTTCGGCGGAAGATTGGCGAGGCTGGCGTTGTGGTCGGGAGTTTCGATGATGACCTCGTGCGCCCCGATCCCGTTCATGCGGTCGAACATGCCTTCCGCCTGTCGATTGAGATTGCCTTCAATACCCAGCGCGGGAAACTTGTTGGGGACAACACGGACCGTCCAGCCGGGAGAATCGCGCTGCGGCGGAGGGCCTCCATTGGGATTCGGGCGGTACGCCTGAATCTCCGGCGGAGTCCTGGATTCGTTGCCGTAACAGAACGGACAGAAGCCGCCTTTGATTTTAACAGCCTCGCGGGCAAAATCCGTCGGACGCTTGGCACGGTCGGTAGAAATGATGACCCATCGTCCCACGATCGGGTCTTTTCTCAAATCAGGCAATTTCGGAAGTCCTCCCAGGCGCAAGAGTAGTCGTCTCGGCGCGAACACTGTATTTTACGCTAAGGAGCGTGCGACGCCCCTCTGGTCTTTGCTTCGCACTGCGGACCAACCACGAAGCGGCACAAGAATAAAGCCCCGGGATGAAAAACGCGAATGACAAACCCTGAAAGGGCCAAAGAAACAAACGCCGACAAGCCTGGCTGCGACCGTTCTTCCCACCTTTCAGGCGGCAACGTTCCGGAATAGTTCGATCCTCGGTTGGCGCGAAGGCGCATCGTAATAAACACTGATGACGTCAAGCCGCCATGGACAGGAATGGGGCAAGTGCCGCAGGTATTCGCGAGCCACGGCCAGCAGTTCCCTGCGCTTTTCGCGGTCGACTGCGGCTTCGGCGGGCTTCACGTCGCGCGTGGTGCGTGTCTTGACCTCGACGAAACACAAGACATCTTTATGCCAGCCGATGAGGTCGATTTCGCCGCGGCGGTTGGGTGAACGGAAATTGCGCGCGACCATGGTGTATCCGTTTCGCCGGAGATAGAAATAGGCGTCTTCTTCGCCTCGTCTGCCGGTCCGTATGTGGTCGGCGATATTATCGAGAGGCAAGACTCGGCCCGAGATCCAGTCGAGGATGCGAATCGTGGCGTGAGTGATGCGGCCCGAGAGCATTGGTTCCGGTAATGTCGGATTCTTGCCGGTCGATGCGCAGGCGGATGCCACGGACAGTCTCCGAGACGCCAACGCTACCTGATTTGCAAATTGTAGAGTGCAGGGCCTTGCAATGCTGTGACGGATGTCACAAGCCGCTGTGTGGATCAGTGGTCTTCGCGGGCGCGCAGCCAATCGAGGAACATCTGCTCAATAGGCTTGTCGTAGGTCATCAGGACGTGGCGGACAGTGTGGCCGCTGACGAAATGGCACACTTCTTCCGCCAGGTTCTTGGCGTGATCGCCGGCGCGCTCCAGCGATTGGGTCATGAAAATAACCTGAAGACTGGCGTGGCGTTGCACATTCTCGGGATTCTCGATGTGCCGCAGGAAGATAAGGTTCCGCAGGCGATCGATTTCCGCGTCGGCGCGCAACACGTCAACCGCCAGCTTGACGTCCCGCGTGGAAAATGCAGTACCTGCATCGGAAAGCATTTTCTCGAGCACCGTCGCCATGTGGGTAAGATCGCGCATGTCTTGCGGATCGAGGCGTGCACAAACCGATTGCGCGCTACCGGAAAAGCTGAGCAGCAGGTCGCCGATGCGTTCCAGGCTGATCATGAACTTCATGCAGGCCAGCAGTTCACGCGCTTCCGATTCGGTCACCTGGGTAATGATCTGGGTGACGCCGGCATCGATCTCCATGTCCAGTCCGTCAAGTACTTTTTCCCGCTCGCGAAGCGTGCTCAACAGGGGACAGGATGCCGTCGCCATACCTTCAGCGGCTGTGGCCGCCGCTTCCTGCGCGACCCGGCAAGCTTCGATCGTGCGCTTCACCAGGTAGGCGTACGGAGATTCTGGTGCCGGACTTCTCAAAATAGCTGTGCTCATGGGCAAACCTCTCCCGGTTGCGACCGCGATGGGCCGCACCGTGCGCACTCGGGTTCCGCTCTTGCTGCTATGAATGGTCAATACCGCAACATAGATTGTTTATTCAAGGATTGGGTTAACAGGAGGTAAATTTTTTGGACTTGATCAAAGTCAAACCCGACGGACGGGGGTGTCCGTCTCACTCGAACCCCCGGCTACCGGAAGCGTGAAGAGAAACGTCGATCCGTGGTTGAGTTCGCTCTCGGCGCGGATTGAGCCGTCGTGCGCCAGAACGATATGTTTGGCAATCGCCAATCCCAGTCCGGTTCCTCCGGATTCGCGAGAGCGTGCCCTGTCGATGCGGTAAAAACGCTCGAAGAGGCGGGGCAAGTGTTCGGAGGGGACGCCGGGACCGAAATCCTGCACATAGAATTCCACGGCTTCCGGGAGGGACCGCGCTCCCAGAATAACCCTTCCGCCCGACGCTCCGTATTTCAAAGCATTTTCTACCAGATTGGAAAACACCTGATGAATAGCCTCGGGATCAGCTCCGACCTGGGCAGTCGCCTCGTCTTCCACCTTTAATTCGACATTCTGGGCTCGCGCGAGTTCGCGAAAACTCTGCACTGCCTCTTGCAGGAGTTCCGCGGGCGCGGTGGGCTGGATATCAAAACGCTGTTCTCCTGATTCCACCCTGGCGAGCCTGAGTAAATCCTCAGTCAATCGCGACATCCGCAGAGCACTTTTGCGGATGATATCGAGAAACTCGCGGGAGTGGCCGTCCTCAGGGGCGCTGTCGAGCAGAGTTTCGGTGTAGCCCTGAATGGAAGTCAAAGGTGTACGCAGTTCGTGCGAAACGTTGGCAATAAAATCGCGCCGGGTTTTCTCGACCCGTTCGGTCTCAGTAAGGTCGCGCAGCACGGCTACGGCGCCGCCGCCTGGCATGGGCGCGGCCGTCACATCAAAAGTGCGACCGGGAACAATGGACAGAGCCCGCGCGGTAAAAACCTTTCGCGCTTCGCTGGCGCCGCGCACCGCGGTAAGAAAATCAGGATCGCGGACCGTCTCAACCAGGGGCGCATTCTTGCGGGTGTGTTGCGGCACAAGCCTGTCCATGGTCTGGTTCGCCCACTGCACGCGATCGTCGGCGCTGATGGCGATTACGGCGTCCTGCATGCTGTTGAGCAGGGTCTCAAGCTGATGCTGGCTGGTCTGCAGGGCGGCGAAACTATCCTCCAGATGACGGGCGGTTTTATCGAGCGCGGTAGCCACCTGCCCGATCTCGTCTCCCGAGGAGACGTCGATCCGCGCCGCCAGGTCGCCAGCGGCAATCCGGTCGGCAAAGCGCACGATGCGCTGCAAACGGCGCTCCATCGAATGGGCGGCGATGCCGGAAACGCCCACCGCAGCGACCAGGGTCACCAGCACGCCCAGCCACGCGTGGTGTACCGAGAAATCGAACATCACCGTGGCTGCCGCAATCACTAGGGCAAACGCAGCCAACAGTTTGAAGAATATCCGCTTCCTCACTTCGGCGTCTCGAACCGATAGCCGGCCCCGCGTACGGTCTTGAGGTAACGCGGATTTTCAGGATCGGGCTCGATTTTTTCGCGAATGCGACGCACGTAGACATCCACGGAGCGCGGGGTGACGTACGCGGTGTCGCGCCAGACCGAATCGAGCAACTGGTCGCGCGTAAAAACGCGGCCGATATGCCGGGCGAAATAATGGAGCAGGCGGAACTCGGTGGCGGTTGTGGTCACCAGATTACCGCTGACTGCGAGCGTCATGGCGCTGGGGTCGATTTCGATTTCACCAATCTTGACCGGACCGGGCGTGAGCGGCCGCTCGAAGCGGCGCAACACGGCCTTCACCCGCGCCACCAATTCACGCGGGCTGAACGGTTTGGGAATGTAATCGTCCGCGCCCAATTCCAGTCCGAGAATGCGGTCTGCTTCGCCGCTCTTCGCCGTCAGGAAAATCACCGGAGTCGCGGCCAGCGCCGGTATTTGCCGGATCTGACGGCACAGTTCGAGTCCGTCTTTTCCCGGAACCATGATGTCGAGAATAAAGAGTGTTGGCCGTTGCCGTTCAGACTCAGGGATGACCGTGTTTCCCGTGGCAAACACTTTCACCGCAAATCCGTCGGCTTCCAGATGGTGACGCACCAGGCGAGAAATGTCCGGATCGTCTTCGACTACAAAGATGCTGGGTTTCATGGGACGTATTGTAGCGGGGAGCCTGTGTGGAACCTAGCGGCCGGATAATGTAGGCGCCAGCGCCCTCGCTCGTGCTCCCTCTTCCGCGCCTTCTCAGTCATCCAGAAGATGTCGCCGCCGCATGAGCGGAGACGCTCGCGTCTGCATTGTCGCCGTTACCCGGTCTCGATAATCAGATTTCCAGAACGCTCTTGACGGAAAGTTAGTTTCGGTGGAACTACCGTGGTTGCGCTGTATTCCGTGAGTATCGCGGGGCCGAGGTATTTTTTGCTGGGTAGGAGAGCATCGCGGGAAATGATCGCGGCTGTCTGCCTTTTTTCGGAGAAAAATACCGGGCCGCGATCATGGAGCCCTCTGCCGGGCTTTGCCCGGCCTGGACGGGCGGGAGCGCCCGTCTCCACATGGCCGGAGGTGGAACTAACTGACAGGCGGGCTTGCTTTGACTTGATCGTAGAACGCAGACGCAGGGTGACGAGTTCGATTTCGCGCGTGGGATAGCTGTAGCCGTAGCGGCGTTGATGTTCCTCACGGAAATCACGGATCAGCACTTTCGTGTATGGAATATTTAGTTCATACCCCTGGCCCCGGTAGCGGACGTCTACGCTGCGCCGGTGGTGGATTGCGCCTTTCCATTTCTCGGCACGAAACTCTTTTTCTGCGCGGCGGCTAAGGGTTGCGAATTCGCGTTGCAGGCGTTGCGCAGGAAGTTTCTCGGCGGCGCGCCAGAGTATTGTTCGTGAGTAATCTTTGACCACGTCGCTGACCAGGATGCCGAACGCGGAAAGTGCACCGGGCATGGCGGGAACCAAAACCCGGGGAATGCTGAGCGCTTCGGCCAATTCGCAAGCATGCAGTGCTCCCGCCCCGCCGAAGGCGACCAGCGTGAACTCTCGCGGATCGTAGCCACGTTCGATGGAGACAACGCGTATGGCTTTCTCCATGGTCGCGTTGACCACCCGGATAATTCCCGCCGCGAATTGTTCCGGCGTGAGCTTCGATCCGTTGCGCCTCAGCCACTCGGCAAACAGGCGGCGAGTGCGATCGAGATCCAGAGTGAAATCTCCGCCCAGAAATCGCTCGGGCCGAAGGCGCCCGAGAAGCACATTCGCATCTGTCACGGTGGGCTGAGTGCCGCGACCGTAACAGATCGGACCGGGATCTGCCCCGGCAGATTCTGGGCCCACGCGCAGCGCTCCACCAGCGTCGAAGCGGGCGATCGAGCCTCCGCCGGCGCCGACAGTATGTATGTCGAGCATGGGCACGCCGACCGGGAGCCCGGCGATCTCAGCCTGGCTGCTGGCGTGGAGCTTCACCGTCGACCAGCGCGACGTCGGTGGACGTCCCGCCCATGTCGAAGGTGATAATTCGTTCGAAGCCGCTGAGGCGGGCCATGGCCGCGGCCCCTACTACTCCTCCTGCCGGCCCGGAAAGTACGGTGCGAACGGGTTCGCGGACGGCGGAACTCAGGGACGTGATCCCTCCACTCGATTGCATGACGAAGATGCGCGACTTCGCATGGGGATCGTTCCTTTGGCGAACCAGATTCTCCAGATAGCGCTGCATCACCGGTTGCAGATAAGCGTTCACCACGACCGTACTGGTTCGTTCGTACTCTCGGAACTCCGGAAGAATCTGGTGGGAGATTGAAAGCGGTACGCTGAGCTTTTTCAGGGCTGAGGCGACAGCATCTTCAGCTTGCTGGTTCGCGAACGAAAACAGCAAAGAGATAGCAATCGCTTCCGGTCGCTTCTGCTGAATTTTATCGATGAGACGATCGCAAGTCTTGTTCCGACGGAGCGTGCAGGATCTCGCCGTCGGTGGCGGTGCGCTCGTCGATACCAAAACGCAAATCCGCCGGGACAAGAGGCTCGACGCGATCAAAGAAAAAATCATAAAGCTTAGGACGGGCCTGGCGTCCGATCTCGATCGCATCTTCAAAACCAGCGGTAGTGACCAACGCCACGCGGGCGCCTTTGCGCTGTAGCAGAGTATTGGTGCCGACCGTTGTGCCATGCAGAAGCACAGTCGAGGCTCGCTCGCCGATTTTTTCCAGGGCTTCGACAATGGCCTGCGAAGGATCGGATGGCGTGGAAAAAACCTTGAGCATCCTGACTCGGCCACGTTCTACCCAGACGCAATCGGTGAAGGTGCCGCCGGTGTCGATAGCGATGTGCAGCGACTGAGTTCGGGAGGGAAGGGGCATGGAGATGAACTGAAACGTCACTATCCTGCACAAGCTAATCGCAAAGTAAAACAAGGGATAGTTCGGCCAAATCAGAATTCATGGCACCGCACGATACCACTGACTGCGGACATCCCACAATGGGGGCGTTTCGCAAGCGAAGTGGTATGGAAGTCAAAGCGGAAGCGTAACATTTCCGGCTGTAGTGGGTGAACAACTTCGACATCCGCGGGCGAGGTCGCCCGCGACCACACAATCCAACATCGCTACGTCTTGTTCGTGAAGGCCAACGTCAGCAGAGTCTTTTGCTCGACTTCGTGGGCCTTGGCTGATCCCGTAGCCGGGCTTGCGCTGGCTGAGCGCTTCACTGACAGCACTGCACGACTGCCGGCAATGCGGCGCAGCCGTGGCAGTACATAGAACAGCGCGCCCATGTTGGCTGGTTCTTCCTGCACCCAGACAACTTCGCGGGCTGACGGGAATTGTCCGATCGCGGCTTCCAGTTCTTTCTCCGGGAAGGGATACAACTGTTCGATCGAGATGATCGCCGTGCTCTGGTCGTTTCTTTTTTTACGTTCGGCGCGCAGCTCGTGAACTATTTTTCCGGTGCAGATAAGGATGCGGGTGGCGTCGCTGACTTCCGTGTCCGGCAATACGTTCAGAAAATGCTGATGGGTGAAGTCTTCAATCGGCGAAGAAGCGTCGGGATGGCGCAACATGCTCTTCGGAGTGAATACGACGAGCGGCTTGCGCCAGTGGCGCAGGGCCTGCCGGCGCAGCAGGTGGAAATACTGCACCGCAGTCGAAGGCTGACAGATCTGGAAATTGTCTCTGGCCGCGAGTTGCAGAAAGCGCTCGGGCCGCGCGCTGGAGTGCTCCGGGCCCTGTCCTTCATGACCGTGTGGCAGCAGCAGAACGACGCCTGAAAGCAGTCCCCATTTATCCTCGCCGGCGCTGATGAACTGATCGATGACAGCTTGCGCTACGTTAGCAAAGTCGCCGAACTGCGCTTCCCACATCACCAGGGTCTCGGGATAGTCGCGGCTGTAGCCGTACTCGAATCCCAACACACCGGCCTCGGACAGGGTTGAATTGTAGATCTCGCAGCGAGCCTGGCCTTCGGAGATGTGTTCGAGCGGAACGTACTCGTGCTCGTTTTCAATATCCAGCAACACGGAGTGCCGCTGGTTGAACGTGCCACGACGTGTATCCTGTCCGCTCATGCGCACGGGAACTCCGGCTTTCACCAATCCTCCAAGAGCCAGCGCTTCAGCCATGCCATAATCCACCGGGCGCTTGCCAGTGCCCATCTCAGCGCGCTGCTCCAGCAGTTTCTTGACCTTGGGATGGATGTGGAAGTCCGCCGGATATGTTGTGAGCCTGGCGGTAATCTCGGTAAGCTCCTCCGAAGAGAGTCCGGTGTTCACCTCGTACTCAGGCTTGTAACGGCCGCCGATGTAGTTGTTCCAATAGTTCGGCAGGTCTCGCATCAGCGGCTTCTTACGGGCACTCTTCGCTTTCTTCTGCGCCTCTTCGAACTCTGCTTTGATCTTGTCTACTTTTTGTTGAATGTCAGCCGCGCCGGTGTCTTCCGCATAGATCTCCCACAGCGGCGGATGATCCTTGATCACCTTGTAGAGCAGCGGCTGAGTCACGGTCGGATCATCGACTTCGCTGTGCCCGTGGCGCCGATAGCCGATCAGATCGATCACGACGTCACCCTTCCAGGCGTAGCGATAGTCCGCCGCCAGACGTCCTACGCGCACAACAGCATCGACGTCTTCGGCATTCACGTGAAAAATCGGAATCGACTGCCGGCGCGCCAACTGCGCGGAAAATCGAGACGAATGCTCCTCTTTGTACAAGGTGGTGAAGCCGAGCAAATTGTTGGCGATGATGTGCACCGTGCCGCCCACCGTATAACCTTTCAGATCCGACATGTTCAGGGTCTCGGCCACCACGCCCTGGCCGGCGAAGGCAGCATCGCCGTGCACCAGCAATGGCACGAATTTAAGATCTCCATCTTGTCCGGCGCGATCCTGTTTGGCGCGGGTCCGGCCCACGGTGACGGGATCGACAGCTTCCAGGTGACTGGGATTTGATACCAGGTGAATATGAATTTTCGTTCCTGACCGGGTAGTGTATTCGCCGGTCGCGCCCATGTGATATTTCACGTCACCACTGCCCAAAACGCTGCGCGGGTCAACGTCTTCGAAGCCGGCAAAGATTTCTTCGGGCGAGCGCTTGGCCACCTGCACGATGATATTCAAGCGGCCACGATGGCTCATGCCCATGACAAGTTCGACCGCGCCTTTCTGCCCGGCAGCGTCCAGAATTTCGTCCACGAGCGGAATGATGGCAGTCACGCCTTCGAGGGAGAACCGTTTGCTGCCGAGATAGCGCTGCTGCAAAACCTGCTCGAAGAGGTCGGACCGGATGAGTTGGTCGAGCACCCGCTCCTGGTCGACATCAGGCTGTGGGCCCTCAAGGCGTTCCTGGATCCAGCGGCGCCGTTCGGGATCGGTAATGTGCATGAATTCCGCTCCCACGGTTCCGCAATAGATGCGGCGAGCCTCGTCGGCAAGTTCGCCTTCCACGCGAAGGCTGGGGTGCTCGACGGGTGGCAGAAATCCGAGGGGATCGAGATCGGCCTCAAGATATCCCCATTGACGGAAAGGGTCGAATATACGATCACGTTCACCGTTGGGAGCATCCAGAACAGCGGTTGCGGCGGATTGACCAGCAGATTTGGATCGGGTCGCCATATGTCTGTTACTAGAATAACGGATGCAGCGGGATACGTGCTGGATTCGCGCCCGGGGGGCAAACTTCCTAAACCGTCGATTTCGCGCTTGGGGCGGCAAATTTCATTTTCACGGATTTTCGCGGATTTCCGCGGATCAATCCTCATTTTTTGCCTTTAATCCGTGGAAATCCGCGAAATCCGTGGCTAAGAATTTTTTTCAGTTCCAGGTAAATCGAATGCATCGGGACGTGGGGCTGGATTTGCGACTGGGGGAGGCAAAACTTCATAGCCACGAATTCTCGCGGATATACGCGGATCAAGTCGAAAGCGTCCCAATTCAGCACCTGTCCCGACTTGGCCTTCCGGCCTCAACTTTTTTCGTAAAGCGCTCTCGTCCTGCCCATGCTACGGCCGAGACCTCCGATGTAGTAAGCAGCCGCAGTATCACGTTCACATGGGAAGCAAAGGACAGGCCGCGAGCAAGAGTGCTCAGATGCAGTTGCTGCTGGTAGGAGAGCGGCAAAGGGCTGAGGACACGGTGCGCAAACTGTGGCGCGCCGTCGAGCAGTCGGCGGACCTGGTCATGATCACGGACCGCGAAGGAATCATCGAGTACGTGAACCCGGCGTTCGAATCGCTCACCGGATACACTCCCGGCGAATTGACCGGGCAGACGCCGCGAATCCTGAAATCGAGCCAGCAGACTCCCGAGCTTTACACCGAGTTGTGGCAGACCATTCTTGCGGGCAATGTCTTCCGCTGCACCATGTTGAACCGCAAAAAGAACGGAGACGTCTTCGAGGCCGAGAAAACCATCACGCCCTTGCGGGACGGCGAAGGCAAGATCACGAATTTTATCTCGAATGACCGTGACATCACGGACCGGCGCCGCATGGAAAACCAACTGCAGCAGGCGCAGAAGATGGATGCGATCGGGAGGCTGGCCGGGGGCGTGGCCCACGACTTCAACAATCTTCTGATGGTCATCAGTTCTTACGCCGAGCTCATGCTGGATTCGCTGACGCCCCAGCATCCCCTGCGCCACAATGTCGATGAGATACAGAAAGCATCCCGCCGCGCCGCCGATCTGACTCGCCAACTGCTGGCGTTCGGCCGCAAGCAGATACAGACCCTGCAAGTTCTCGACCTGAATCTGCTGATTGCGGACTTCAACAAGATGCTGCCTCGCCTGATCGGTGAAGACATCGAACTGGTGTTTCTGCAGGGAGAGAAATTAGGCAGAATCCAGGCCGATCCGGTGCAGATCGAGCAGATCCTGATGAATCTGGTGGCCAATGCACGCGACGCCATGCCCAAGGGCGGCAAACTCATGATTGAGACCGCCAGCGTCCGGCTGGACGATGCCTATGTGCAGGAACACTCCATCGTGCCTCCCGGAGACTATGTTCTGCTCACGGTTGCTGACTCGGGACTGGGCATCGACCCGGAACACATGCCGCATATTTTCGAGCCGTTTTATACCACGAAAGAAGAAGGTAAAGGCACCGGCCTGGGGCTGGCCACGGTGTACGGTATCGTGAAACAAAATAGCGGGTTCATCTGGGTATACAGCGAGCCCGGGATGGGCACGACATTCAAGGTGTATTTCCCTCGTGCGCGGCAACCCAAGATAGCGCTGGAGCGTGCGACGGCTGCAGAAGGCTGTCCGCGAGGCTGCGAAACGTTGCTGCTGGCGGAAGATGAAGCGGCAGTGCGGCAATCCACACGGGAGTTTCTCAGCATGAAGGGCTACATCATCCTCGAGGCCAAGAATGGAACGGAAGCGCTGGCACTCGCGAAAAGCTACAAAGGCATAATCGACTTATTGATCGCGGACGTCGTCATGCCCCAGATGGGCGGAGCGAAACTGGCGGCGGAGTTGGCTACCGACCGTCCAAAGATGAGAGTCTTATTCGTCTCCGGCTACGCCGAAACCACTTTCCAGCGCCACGGCGCCATCGACGTAACTGCCCGCTTCCTGCAAAAGCCTTTCTCCCTGAAAACCCTCGCCCGTAAAATCCGCGAAGTTCTCGACGAAGGTAAATCCGCCCTCGCCGCCGCCGCATCCGTCTAACTTCACGATTTTTGCGGAACCCTTCGCGGCCTTTGCGGTTAAGATTTTGACTTCGAATCAAACCGTTAACCACGAATGACACGAAGGTCCACGAAGGAAAATCGTGGAGCCTAAAGCCTTCGTGATAGTTCGTGGCCCTTGTGGTTCACGATTCTTGGCGTTTCAATTCATTCGCTGCGCTTCGGAGCCGCGAGCCATCGCCATACCGCTCCTCTCGTATAATGCTTTCCGGAATCCGAATGAACCCGTCCGCTCATTCCGCGCTACTTGGTTTTGTTTCGAGAAAGAAAAAGCCGTGACGGTTGCTTCTCCGCTTTGGCAGGTACTGCTCGGGATAGCATTGCTGGGTACCTTCAGCTCCACGATTTTTTTGTTCATGGTCCTGATCGCAGCGGTGAGGTGGCGGCTCGGAGCCCGCGCTTACCAACAGGCCGCTGCAACTACGCCGGAGTCTTCCCTGCCTGCGGTGACGATCTTCAAGCCAGTCCATGGCATGGAAGCCCAACTCGAAGAAAATCTGGAGAGCTTTTTCCAGCAGGACTATCCGGAATTCGAAATCATCCTCGGCGCGCGCGATATCAGCGATGCTGGGCTTCAGCTGGCGGAGAGAATTCGCCAACGCTATCCGCAGATCAAGAGCCGGATTGTCGTCTCCGGCCCACCGACGTGGCCCAATGCCAAGGTTTTCTCGCTCGGCAAAATGATTCCCTTTTCGACCAACGATTACTTTGTGACCAGCGACAGCGATGTACGGGTCTCGCCAAATTTTTTGCGCGATGTGATTCCAGCCCTGCTGGATCCGAAAATCGGCCTCGTGACTTGTCCATACCGAGGCGTGACGGCAGGCGATTTCTGGTCGACGATGGAAGCGCTGGGCATGTCGGTGGAAATGCCATCCGGCGTCGTGGTCGCGGAGATGCTCGAGGGTATCCGATTCGCGTTGGGTCCAGCGGTGGCTTTCCGCAGTGACGCATTGGACAAAATCGGCGGCATTGCAGCCACCGCCGATTACTACTCAGATGATTTTGTCCTGGGCAACCTGGTCTGGGCAGCCGGGTACAAAGTTATATTTTCTCATCACATTGTTCAGCACGTGCTGACGCCGCGTCCGTTAATGCGAACGCTGGGCGACCAATTGCGCTGGATGAAGAGCACTCGCTTCTCGCGTCCCATGGGTCATTTGGGAACAGGGCTCACCTATGCGATGCCTTTTGGAGTGCTCGGCTTGATTACCGCGACCGCACTAGGCCACCTGGGATTAGGGATCGCTCTCTTTGTTGCCGCTTTTGCAAATCGGGTAGTGCAATCGATCGCAGTCGGATGGACAACCATCGGCGACCGGCGCGCGCTTTACCTGTCATGGCTCTATCCGATACGCGACTTGCTGGGCTTCTTCGTCTGGCTAGGCAGTTACAGCAGCCGCACTTTTTTCTGGCGCGGAGAAATGTACCGCTTCAGCAAAGGCGGCAGAATTATTCCGCAGAACCGTCCGGCTGAGAGCGCGGTGGGAGTGAAGTTGTAGAGTTGGGAGTGGAAATCTCATCAACGCCGTTTTCAATACGCTTCGGTAAGGGCACGAGTTTACTTACTGAAAGTCGTGCCCTTCCTCTTCCCTTTTTGCCGCAGGTGCTAGGAACCGATCCGGACGAGCTTGCCATCTTTCAACTTGAAAGCATCTCCTCGCCAGATCACCGTGTGTCCGAACAGACTGGCGAACCAGATCAGCAAGGCGGCGAAATCCCGCAGGGGCAGAAAGGCCATCAATCTCAACACCTGGCGATCGCGCAAAACCGACCAGCCCACGACCAGAGCGATGGAAACGCGCAGAGTCCCAACTGCGCCCAGTAACGCCCACGCCCAGAGCGCGCCGTGACCGAGCACCAGAGCCAGAACTGCCCACGGCAGACCGAGGGTCAGAACCAGTCCGAGGTATCCGCCGCGGCGCGAATCACGCACGGCGCGGCCCCACCGCAGTTGATGGTCAATAAACTGCCGCAGCGTGTAGCCGGGAAGAAAGGTTTCGACCACCACATCGGACAGCAGCACCTTCAATCCGCGCGCTGCAATACGTTTGCCGATTTCGTAGTCGTCCGCGAGATAATCCACAATCTCTTTGAAACCGCCGATGGCTTCCAGATCACTCCGCCGAAAAGCCAGGGTAGAACCCAGTCCAAAACGGATGCCGCCTTCAATTTGCCGCGCCGTCAAAACGCCGGCGGCAAAATCCGTGCTGATGCCGATGGCCTCAAGCCGTGAGCCCAGCGTCGGACTCGCAATGCCACGATAGAGACAGGTCACCAGGCCAGTTTGGGGGTCGTGCAGCGGAGTCGTCACGCGTCGCAGGTAATCAGGCTGAACCCGAATGTCGCTGTCATTGACAAGAATGGTTTCGTATTTCGCGGGAGGCAACATCTGCGCGAGATTGCTGATCTTGGTATTCGCACCAAGATTCTCGAGACAAATCATGAGTTGAATCGCCCGCTGCGGGAACTCCTGCTTCAGCCGTTCCACAAATTCGATGGCTGGATCGGCGGGATCGCTGACGCCAAAAATGATTTCGTATTCCGGAAAGTCCTGCAAACAGTGGCTGCGGAAGCTCTCGTACATTTCGGGGTCGGTACCCCGCAGCGGCTTGAGGATGGAAACGGGCAGTGTAGGGTGGGCGCCCTCGCCCGCCGCCTTTCGCTCGCCGATAAATCGAGCCGCGCTGAAGAGGCAGAGCAGGTAGTAGCCGACACTGCATACGGCAGCGGTTCCAGCGGCAATCGCAGCAATGTCAGAAACGGGATGGCCCACCGATTTCCTTCGTGTACCTTCGTGGTCTAAGAACAATTATCAACCACCAAGAACACTAAGGTACACGAAGGAAAGCTACTCGTAGCGCAGCGATTCGATCGGATCGAGGTTCGCGGCCTTCCATGCGGGATAAATTCCGAAAAGCAAGCCTTCGGCGGCGGCCGAACCCAGACCGAACGCAGCCCAGAAGAATGACATGCGCGCCGGCAATGAACTCCAGATCGCGGGAATCGTCCAGCGTAATGATGGCACCGAGCAAGACGCCGAGGACCCCGCCCAGGGCAGTCAAAGTGATGGCCTCCAGCGTAAATTGCAGCAGGATGTCGCGCTTGCGCGCGCCGATCGCTTTTCGCACTCCGATCTCCCGCGTGCGTTCC
This sequence comes from Terriglobia bacterium, assembly GCA_963795245.1. Taxonomy (GTDB): domain Bacteria; phylum Acidobacteriota; class Terriglobia; order Terriglobales; family Acidobacteriaceae; genus JAIQFF01. Next base: position 2,631,970 of record CAWCHA010000005.1, read on the forward strand.
GTCACTGATACCAGCATGATGTTCATCACGCCGACACCGCCTACGATCAATCCCACACTTGAGACTGCGAACATAAAAACAAAGACCGCGCCCGTGACCTGGTTCCACACGTCAGACAGGGAATCCTGGGTGAAGACGGCGAAGTTGTCCGGCTTGTCGGGAGCAACTTTGCGGCGGCGGCGCAATAGTTCACGAATCTCATCGATAGCTTTGGGCATGTCATCGTGCGACGTCGCTTTGGCGCTGATCCAATATGTTTTCAGCTCAGGATGCAGCTTGCGAAACGTGGCCAGCGGGAAATACACGACGTTGTCGTCAGGATTTTTTCCGGCGGCAAATACGCTTTTGCGTTTGGCTGCGACTCCGATCACGGTGAACAGCTGGCCATCGATATTGATTTCCTTGGCCAGCGGATCTTCATTGGCGAAAAGCTCTTCCGCCGTATCCGATCCCAGGACAATCACGGGCGAATGATGCTCCTCGTCAATCTCGTTCATCCAGCGCCCGGATGCGATATCCAGATCAAACACATCCTTCCACGAGCCCGTATCGCCCTCGAGAATCGTGCTCTTGACTTTGCGGCCGTTGTACTTGACCTCGTAAGTGCCGGTGCCAAATTCCTGGCGGAAATAGCGCAGTCCGGTAGTGGCAATCTTCACATGAGGTAATTGCTGCACCGCCAAAAAATCGTCGTAAGTGAGTTCTTTGCGTGTCCGGATTTCTTCCGTGGGTCGGCCGAAGGTCAACGGCTGGTGGTAAGCGAAGACAATATTGGAGCCGAGACTGCTGATCACCTGGCTGACATTGTCGTTGAGCCCGCGCACTACCGAGGAAATGCCGATCACGACTGCGACGCCGATGACGATGCCAAGCACCGTCAGCGCCGACCGCATCTTGTTGGAGCGGATGGTGTCCAGCGCCATCTGGACGACTTCGCCGTAATCGCTTGTACGAAGCATAAAACCTCATTCACCACGGAGACACAGAGGCACGGAGTAATTCAAAGGAAAATTTTCGTGCCTCTGTGTCTGCGTGGTAAAGCTCACAATTCAAATCTCAAGGCTGCAATGGGATCGAGCGTCGCCGCCCGTTTTGCCGGGTACACGCCAAAGAACACTCCGACGCTGGCGGAGACCAGCAGGCCCGCTGCCACCGCCCACAGTTTGATTTCCGATGGCATGCCGATCAGGGCCGTGATGCCCTTGGCGAAAGCGATTCCGAACAGCACCCCCAGCAATCCTCCAACGAAAGCCATGGTGGCAGACTCGATCAGAAACTGCAGCAGGACATCCTGGCGGCGGGCTCCCATGGCTTTGCGTATGCCGATCTCGCGGGTTCGCTCGGTGACCGACACCAGCATGATGTTCATGATCACGATGCCGCCAACGACCAACGAAATGCCCGCGATGGCGATCATCGCTATGAAAAATGTTCCACTCAGATTCGACCAGATGCTCAGGAAGCTGGCATTGGTTTCGGCGGCGAAACTGTCGGGCTTTCCAGGAAGATCATGTCTGCGGGCGCGCAGCACGGCACGCGCTTCGTCGATCGCGGCGTCGAGTTCCGTGCCCACGCCGGCGGCTTTACCGGAAATACGAATGCTGGTGTGCGAGCCGAATTGCTTGAGATAGGTGGAGAGCGGAATGGCAACGTAGTTATCCCGGCTTTGCCCTAGCGTGGTTCCCTGTTTTTTCCCCACTCCAATAACGCGATAAACCTGGCCCTCGACGCGAATCTCCTTGCCGAGCGGATCCACCGTAGGAAAGAGGTTGTCGACGACATCGGTGCCGATCACGCCCACCTGCGAACGGTTTTCCTCGTCGTTCTGGTTGACCATGCGTCCAGAAGTGAGATCAAGATCGAGAATCGGCGCCATCGATGGAGTCAGTCCGCGAATCCACGTGTCCGAAATCGACTCTTCGTCGTACCGGACGTGGCCGCTGGTATTGGTGACCGAAGCCCCCAGGATCACGCAATGCTTGCAGGACTCAAGGACGGCGTAATAGTCCTCCATGGTAAGGTCTTTGCGCTTTTGTCCCTCAAGAAGCTGGTCAACGTTGGTGATCACCGGCGTGACTTTGCTGATGATGAAAACATCGGCGCCGAGATTGAATATCTTCTCCGCGACATAGCCGTTGATCCCGTTGACGAAAGTGACCACAGCAATGACGGCAGCCACCCCAATCACCACGCCAAGCAAAGTGAGCGCGGAACGCAGCTTGTTCGCCCAAAGGGAGAGAAGCGCGATGCGGATGGCTTCAAGGGTAGTCATAGAGCGGACTTCGGGCGTCGGACCTCAGCAAACACCGATACAGGAGCTGCCTTGGGGTTAAGTCTAACAGAGTAAAATCCATGGGCTCCGAAGCTGCAGCGGGAAGTGCGATGCCCAGATCTACGTCTGAAGTCCGGAGTCCGACGCGCGAAGTCCGCTATAATGAGTCTGTTGGCAGCTGGACCGGACGGTCGCTCTTGCCGCGTCAAGTGGCACGGGAGGAAAGTCCGAACTCCGCAGAGCAGTGTGCCGGATAACGTCCGGGAGGCTGGGTTCAAGCCCAGTCGACGGAAAGTGCCACAGAAAACGTACCGCCCCGGCGGCAACGCCAGGGTAAGGGTGAAAAGGTGCGGTAAGAGCGCACCGCCGACGCAGTAATGCGGCGGGCAGGGCAAACCCCACACGGAGCAAGACCAAATAGGGAGGGAGTCTCGGGTTGGGCTGAAAAGCCTCGTCCGGGACGCGTGCCTGCTCGGCGCGCCACAACCTCCGGGTAGGTCGCTTGAGCCGCGCAGTAATGCTCGGCCCAGAGGAATGACCGTCCAGCTGGAGCAATCCGGCGGACAAAATTCGGCTTACAGGTCCGGCTGCCACAAACTTCTTCTTCCGCCCAACGGGCTTTCGGCGTCTCAATGGTTCGGACCCGGGTACACCCGAATGGACCCTTAACAGTTAATCTTCCCGCGAGTTCCACGGCTCCTTCGCCGACAGGATGGAGTACTATAGGGCCCGCAAGTTGGCTTCATCTGCATCCTGTAGGGACTGATAAAGGACCGGGGACCGGTAGTTCTCTAGTAATCCCGCGAGTGTAGCGCCCCGGGTACCTCCATGCGAAGGGGGAGCCATGTGTGATCGGATTGGATTCGCCTGCAAGAGCCGTCCCGGCCAGCTCATTCTCCTGATGGTCTGTTTGAGTGCCGTTCTCGGAGCGTCCACACCCGCCCAAAAGAACCAGCCTCCCGGTCCGAAATACGATGTCCAGACCGAAAGCAAAATCAAGGGCACGGTGGAAGACGTGAAACTGCCTCCAAAGGGCAGCGAGAAAGAGATTGCCCACCTGGTGGTGAAGGATGGTGCGAACTCTGTCGATGTTTATTTGTGTCCCAAGAGTTTTTTCGACGATATGGGTATGAGCTTTGCCAAGGGCGACGAAGTCGCCTTGACCGGATCGAAGGTCAAAGAAGGTGATGCCGATCTTTTCCTGGTGCGGGAAATCGTGAAAGGCACCGACACTTTCGCGCTGCGGGACGCGAAGGGCGAGCCGGTCTGGGACTGGCGTCACTGACCGCCATTTGAGGTAGACTAGTGTTCAATTCAGAGTGAGGAGACCACTATGTCCGCACCCAGTCGCCGGCCCGAGATTCGCCGCCGCCGTACACGCAACGAGAAGATTGCTAAGCTGAAGAAACGCCACACTGCCGCTTCCACCGAGGCCGACCGCACCCGCATCGCGGCCAAACTGCACCGCATGAGCCTGAATTCTCCGGGACAGCCGTTAGTCAAACCGGCCTGATCGAACCAGCTTGGCCAATCCAGCTTGCTCAATCCGGCGACGCCGGTCAGGAGTTCGCAGCGCGGGAAATGACTTTTGATTCGTCCGCGAGCTGCGGACGGACTGGCCGCATTTCCGCCACTTCGTGGTACACGCGGAGAATCTGCTGCGCGGCGGCGTCCCAGGAAAATCTTTTGGCCTGCTCGTATCCCCGCGCTTTGAGTTTGTCGCGCAGCGACTGATCGACCAGCACGCGATGCAGCGCGCGCATGATTTCAAAAACATTTTCCGGATTCACCAGCACCGCGGCGTTGCCCACCACCTCGGGCAGCGATGATGTGTTGGACGTCACCACTGGCGTGCCGTGGGCCATCGCTTCCAGCGGCGGCAGTCCGAATCCTTCATAGAGCGACGGGAAGACGAAGATTTTTGCCGCGTCGTAAAAGATGCGCAGCACTTCAATGGGCACAAATCCCATGAAGCGCACATCGTTCTGCACCCGGCTGCGAATCACGGTGCGGCGCAAATCGGGATGCTTCGACAGTTCGTCGCCGATGATGATCAGCTTCAGCCCGGGAAACAGGGCTTCCTTCTCCAATTCCGCCTTCAGAGCGGAAAATGCCTCGATGATCCGCACCACGTTTTTATGCGGGCTGATGCGTCCGGTGTAGAGCAGGAAAGGATGGTTGACACGATAGCGTTCGGTCAAAAGCTGTCGATCGGCCTCGGTGGCATGGCCGCGCAGGAAGCGCTCATCAATTGCGTTGTACACCACCTCGACGCGGTCGGCGGGGATGGTAAATAATTTCTCCACTTCGCTCTTGGTGAAATTCGAAACTGCAAAAACTCGTGCCGCACCTTTAAGCGCACGATGGGTCAGATAAAAATGCAGTGAGCGTTTGAAGCCTGACTTGTCGCGAGCCCGGTACATGTGGTCGAGCACATCATGCACGGTCATCACATACGGACAGGGCAGGTTCCGCGGAAGCCAGAACAGGTGGGGAATGTGAACTACGTCGCAGCTCAGGCGCTTCAGGATGGCGCGGTAGTCAAAATAGTTTTTGATGGTGTTGTCGTTGCCAAGAAGAGGTACGGTGCGAAAGTTTTGCGGAAGCGGACCGATCTCCGCCACTTTTTCCGGCGGTCCGATCAAGAAAGTAGTTGCTCTCGTTATCCAGCCGTCCCAGCGCCCGTACGATGTTACGCGTGTATGTGCCGACGCCAAACTCGGTCATCCGCCGGATGTCGATGGCGATTCTCACGGGGAGATTTAATCACAGAGCAGGCTCCGCCGCCAGCCACAGGGCAGGCACGCGCCGTATTCGTCGCGGATGGGCGGCTTCGCCTGTCTTGCAACTTGCTTACGCCCGAACCTCTACCTGGGCCTTGGCACGGCGTTCGGGATACAGCGGGAAAGACTCGGCGAGAGTCGAAAACCTGTTTTCGGATCTTGCTGAGCACCGATGCGTCCGTGCGATGGTGCAGGGCTTCGGAGATCCACATCCCGACCTGCCGCATTTCCTCTTCCTTCATTCCGCGCGTGGTCAGGGCCGGAGTGCCGATGCGGATTCCGCTGGGCTTCATCGGCGGATTTACATCGAACGGAATGGCGTTCTTGTTGACGGTGATGCCGGCTTCACCCAGCGCCTTCTCCGCTTCGCTGCCCAGGATTCCTTTGGAGAATACGTCGACCAGCATGAGGTGCGTGTCGGTGCCTCCCGAGATGATGCGGAAACCCTCGCTGGCCAGGGTCTCAGCCAGAACTTTGGCATTGGCAACCACTTGCCGCGCATAGTCGCGGAATTCCGGTTGCATGGCTTCCTTGAAGCTGACGGCCTTGGCCGCGATGATGTGCACCAGCGGTCCGCCTTGCATCCCGGGAAACACGACTTTGTCGATGGCGGCGGCGAATTCCTGCTTGGCTGAGAATCATCCCGGCACGGGGTCCGCGCAGCGTCTTGTGCGTGGTCGTGGTCACGATGTGCGCGTGAGGCACGGGGGACGGATGCACGCCTCCGGCAACCAGTCCGGCGAAATGCGCCATGTCGACCAGGATAGAGCGCGCCAACTTTGTCGGCGATCTGGCGCATGCGGGCAAAATCAATGATTCGAGGATAAGCGCTGCCCCCGCCGATGATCAGCTTGGGCCGTTCTTTTTCGGCCAGCTTCTCCAGGTCGTCGTAATCGATGGTCTCAGTTTCCTTCGTCACGCCGTAGGGAACAATGCGATAGGTCTTGCCGGAAAAATTCAGATGGATGGCCGTGGGTGAGATGTCCGCCGTGGGCGAGGTTGAGGCCGAGGATGGTGTCGCCGGGTTGCAGAACCGCCGCAATAGGCCTCCATGTTGGCCTGGGAACCGGCGTGCGGCTGCACGTTTGCGTGTTCGGCGCCGAAAAGTTGTCTTGGCTCGCTCCCGCGCCAGGTCTTCCACCACATCGGCGAACTCGCAGCCGCCGTAGTAGCGTTTGCCCGGATATCCCTCCGCATATTTATTAGTGAATACCGAACCCATGGCTTCAAGCACGGCTTCGCTGACAAAGTTCTCGGAGGCGATCAGCTCAAGGCCTTCGTGCTGGCGGCGAACTTCGTTATCGATAGCAGCAGCGATCTGCGGATCGGATTCGGCGAGCGGGAGGGACATTGGATTGGTTTTCATGGTTGCAAATCTCAGTACTCAGTTTTCAAGTCTCGGTTCTCAGTTGACTATTCTAACTTAGCCCTTCGCCAAGAAAAATCGAGGTCCACTCGGAGCAGTAAATCCGGGACTGGGCCTAAGGCCAAGAGCTAAGAGCTCTCAAACGCTGTTCGCAGGAACGAAATCAGCTGCCAGCCGTCCATGTATTTGTACGGCGTTTCGCCGGTGGTGTAGTGGCCGCAGGGCAGCACCACGACTTTGTGGTCCAGCTTGTAGCGCTCGAACTCGGCCACAGCGTCACGGGAGAGTTCGGGCAAAAATGTCAGGTCGTACTTGGCATAGATGATGAGGGACTTTTTGGGCCAGCGCGCGAATTGCTCGAAGTATGAAATCGGACTGATACCGCTCCAAAGGGCGCGCAACCGGTCGAGATCGATCTGCGATTCGAGACCCTGACGGATGTGACGCGTGGACTGTCCGTGCCAGACCACGTCCGCGACGTTGGTGGAGGCGTGATTGAAAGCGGCCACGCGAATGCGCGGGTCGTGCGCCGCGGCAAGAAACGAATAGCAGGACCCCAGGCTGGTGCCGACGATCCCGAGCCGGTCGTAGCCGTGCTGCTCCAGCCAGTCCAGGCAACAGCGCACGTCGACCACCGCCTGGCGGCAGGCATCGAGGGTACGCCCGATGTTGGCGGAGACGGCGTAGTCGGCGCGATGCGTGTCCGCCGGCATGCGAATGTCGTGATACGGCATGCTCAGGCGAAGCACCGAGATGCCCAACAGGTTCAGTGCGCGGCAAAGTGAGCTATAGGCGAGCGCGTCGGAATTCCAGTGGGGCAGCAGGACCAGTGCGCGACGTCCGCGAGCCGGAAACCAGCGGGCATTTACCAGATTGTTTTCTGGATAGGGCGAATGCACCGGCGAAGTGAAGCGCAGGAAATCAGCGTGGCTGCCGCGGACTTTAGCTTCCAGTTTTGGGTCCGGCACTTCCCGCGTGCTGAAGACCTGGACCTGGCGGCGTTCGAGACGAAAATCCGAAGGAACTTATACGAATAAAAATCGTCGCTCGCCGCGACGATGCGGTGATTGTAGTCGCACAAGAATTTCTCGGCGTCGGCATTCGCGGGAAGATTTTCGGGAGCGAAGCCGTTGCGGCAAGGCCAATCGCGGGCCCACTCAGCGCCCCATTCCAGCGGACGCACCACGCGGTTGTTGTCCACCGAGGTGAGCCGATGTTCCCAGTCGTACATCCACTGCGCGTAGCGGGAAGGCATTGATAATTCAGGATAACAAAGGGTCGGCGCGAGGTCAGCGCAGGCGCAGTGAAGCGCGGGAATCAGCATTTGGTTCGATGATGAGAACTTTAATCGGAGGCCATCACAGACCGTGTAGGGGCGGGTCTTCGACCCGCCCGGGCCGTGGCGACGCCGCGGCAGAACTTGTAATGCGGAGAAACCACTGTCGAGCGGCTGCTTGGCCGAGCCATGTAGAAGACCCGGCCCCACACAACCTGTGGTGGCCCCTGAAGGATTGGATTTGGCCAACGACTGACAACCAAAGACTAGCTATACCTTCTTGGAACCCGCTTCGAAATCGCGCACAGAATTTCGTACACATTTGTGCTGGCAAGTTCGGCATGCTCGCGGGCGTCCACGTTCAGGCCGTCGACCGCGCCGAGCAGGACCACTTCATCTCCCACGGCGATACCGGGCAAGCCGGTGACGTCCGCGAGAGTCAGATCCATTGAAATGCGGCCTACGATCGGGGCGTAATGTTCGCGCACGATGACGCGTCCGCGGGACGACAGTGCGCGATTCAATCCGTCGGCGTATCCCACGGGAAGGACTGCGATTCTCGCGGGAGCTTTTGTGACGTAAGTGCCGCCGTAGCCTAATGCCTGGTTAGCACGCACATCGCGCAGCGAGAGGATCTTGGTCTTCCAGGTAAGCACCGGCTTCACATCGAGCCGCAGCTTGCTGCCGCTGACTTCCCTTCCCGCGCGCTCGAAAGGTAGATGGTAGCCGTACAACGCGATTCCCGGCCGCACCATGGAGTTCCATGACTCGCGGTGGGAAATGACGGCGCCAGTGTTGGCCACGTGGACCAGCGGAGGATCGAATCCTTCGTTGCGAAGTAGGGTTCGGACCTGGGCGAACTTTTGCAGCTGCTCATTGACCGAGGGCGCGTCCAGAATTTCGGAGGATGCCAGGTGAGTGGAGAGGCCCTCAAACGCCAGGTGCGGTGACGACTTGAGTGCTGATGTGATCTCGTACAAATCTTCCGGATCGACTCCGAGACGGCCCATGCCCGTATCGACTTTAAGATGAACGGCGAGCTTCGCATCGAGACGAGCCGCCGCTTTCTCCAGCAAATCTACTTGTCCGGGCTCCCAGATAGTGGGGGTCAGCTGCAAGCGAATGATCTCTTCTTCTTCGCCGCTCCAGAACCCGGTCATCAGCAGGATGCGAGTCCGAATGCCGGCATCGCGCAGAGGAATCGCTTCATCGAGCGAGGTGACGCCCAGCCAGCGCGCTCCTTCCTCCTCCAGCGCTTTGGCACACTCTGTGGCGCCGTGGCCGTACGCGTCAGCCTTGACCACTGCGCATACGGTCACATCGCGTCCAATGTGATGTTGGACCACGCCGAAGTTGTAGCGCAGATTCTCCAGCGACACCTGCGCCCAGGTCGGTCGGGTCGCCGCGCGCTTCAGGATTTCAGCCGTCGCCACTGATTGCGATTATAGCGGCCGCAATGGGGGTGCCGAGGTTACGCCTGTGCTACTCCCGGGTGCCGCGAATACCAACAACTGCGGGATGGGATGAACTGTGTGGGGGCAGGTCTACGCCCCGCCCAGGCTGTAGCGAAGCCACGGCAAACTTGCTATGCGGATCTGACTCAAGAGCAACCACTGCCGAGCTGCGCTCGGCCTGGCCGGGTCGAAGACCCCGGCCCCACACGGTCTGTGGCGATGTCTGTGTAATTGAACGTGGTCAGGCCCCTGCACGGATCAAAATGCGGCAAAGAAAAAAGGCCGCGTTTGCACGCGGCCTGTGGAAACTTCCTCACGACGCTGAGTGTCTCGTCGGAAACTATTTGGGTTGAGTTGCGGCTGGCGCCTTGGGCGCTGGCCTGGTCGCGGACGGCGTAGTTGGCCGAGGCGAGGCGGGCCTGGCCGGAGCGGCGACACCGGACTGGGCATTGTAGAGGTCAACCACCGGCTTGGTGATATCGACCGACGGTCCAGACCACATCACCGGACCATTGGGCCAAGGATTGGAGGTGTCGATAAGGACTCCGTAGCCATTTTCAGCGGCGTACTTTACCAGCATCGGCCCCATCTTCTGAAGGATGCGTTGGGCAATTTCATTCTGCTGGCCCTGGGCGTCGTCGCGGGCGTCCTGCACCTGGCGCTCCAGGGACTTCTGCTTCTGTTCGATCTGCTTGACCAGCGTAGCCCGGCTGTCATCATTCAGTTTGTCACTCTGGGTATTGAGCTGCTTCTTCAGGGCCTCGACTTCGTCGTTTTGACCTTTGAGTTCGGTCTGCTTGGGCTCGAGCTTCTTGCTCAGTGTCTCGAAATCGCGCTGGCCTTCATTGGTGGCAAAAATGGCCTGCTCGACATTAATGGTTCCGAGCTTGGTGCCGGTGGCGGTGATGGGGGCGGCGGCATTGTTGGCTGCGCTCGGGGCTGCGGGTAACGCGGTTTGGGCCAGGGCAGCAACGGAGACGGCGAACACCGTGCACATAAGAAATCGCGCGAACTTGCTTGTCATGTGTGTGATTTTGAACTCCTTGGAAATTTGTTCCGGGAAATCGGTTAGATTTTTTACACAAGCCAATGCTGGCCGCGTCTCAGCAATAACCCGACCGTTGCGTATCAACGGAAGAGGCTGGGCCGGAGTTCCCAGCGCCTCACGCCGAACCTGAAGCGGCGTGGTGACCACCCCGTTTGGCTACCTTTCATCAGGGCGTGGATAGCATCATTATAGGGATAGCCTCCGGTTAAGGTCAAACGGGCAGTCGTCAGTCTTCGGTCGTCAGTCATCAGCCAAAGCCCGTTGTTGAAGTTCAAGCTGACGACGGAAGACCGAAGACTGATGACTGCTTTAGAACGTTGTGGCCACGCTGAAGCGGAACGTCTTTCTTGGTTCCCGCAGCTGAAACTGAGGCGCCAGGCTTCTTGCAGCCTGCTCGAAGGTAAAATCGCCTGCCGCTCCCGGCGGGAACATGTCTCGCGTGATGGGCACCGGGCCCCGCGCAACGTCGTCGAGGCGCAATGGGTTGTAGGCCCAATAGACCCGGAACGGAGCGTTGATAACTGGCAGAAAGACCTGCACTTCCAAACCGGTGGACATCCGCGGAATCCAGTTGGTGGAATGTATGATCTGCAGCTCATCCGAAAACGGAGGGTTCTGTTTGTGCCCTCCGGCGCAGTTCAGGGCAATATCCAGCGCGGGACAGCCAAACACCGTAGCGTTGATGTCAGCCAATTGACCGTCGTTGATGCGGAGCTGTGAGTTCCTGATGATCGGATTGATTCCCAGATCCACAAATGGCGCTAACGCCACCGGGCCGGCAATGGTAATGCGGTATTCCAGATTGGTGACCAGGCTGGCGTCACCACCTGGAAATACGATCCGCTCCACTGGAACTGGAATCGTGTAGGCCCCTCTCAAGGGATTGGCGGGGTCCTTCGGGACAACGGTGCCGTCCGGATTGCGCAGGACGATGTTACCTTTGTCCGGAAGGAACGCGACCGGGGAGATGGAGCGTACATCGAAGCCGCGTATGTCATTCTCACCGCCCATATAGAAGCGCTGGAATGGAGGCGCCACCACGCCACCGTATCCCGCCAGGAATGAGCCCTGAAGGTTGAAGCCGATTGTATTGCGGCCCTTTTGAACGGGCTTGAAGTGCTTGTACTGAACAATCGGGCGAACGGATCGCACGGTCCCGCCTAAGCCGGCAATTTCGCCACCCAGAAACACGCTGGTCCCACGCTTGGGCGAAATGGGGCTATCGATCGTGCTGAACGAAAAGCTGGGCAGGACTTTGCTGGTGATAATGCCTTCCAGAGAGTTGGGGCCGCTGATGCCGCGAAATGCCAGATCGGTGAACAGGATCTTGGAAGCGGCGCTGACAGCGACGATCGAAGATCGGTCCAACGAGTAGGTAAGTCCGATGCGCTTGAACGAGTGATGTAACTGGTAGCTGAGCGACCCGGTGAATCCCGTGCTGGACTGAGTGTAATTCTGCAGGTTGTTCAGGAACGCATTCGGCAACTGCACCTGCTGACCAGTGAGAATGGCCTCCTGTCGTGCCTGGTTGTAGTTGTATTTCTGAGTGAATATCGAGAACCCGGCCTGAATCGGGCGATCCAAAAAATAGGGTTCGGTAAAGCTGAAGGACAGAATGCGCTGAGCGTTACCGATACTGGTCTGGACAGCCAGCGTTTCGCCCAAGCCAAGGAAGTTGTTGGTGCTGTAGTTGATCCCGATGAAAGCTCCAGCCAGGCCGCTCACGCCGCCGTTCAGGCCGATGGCATTCTTGCCTTTCTCTTTTACCTTGAGGGTCAGGTCAACAGTGCCATTTTTCTCGTCCAGATGAGTTTCGGTGACGTTGGGGTCGTCGGGCTTCAAGGCCTCGAAATATCCCAACTGATTCAGGCGCAATAAGCTCAGCTTCCACAGGCGCTCGTCATAGACCTGGCCTTCTTCAAGAGCCACTTCGCGGCGGATGACCTTGTCACGCGTGGTGGTGTTGCCGGCGAATTCGATGCGGCGCACGTAGAACTTCTTCCCCTCATCGATATCAATCGTCAGGTTTACCAGCTTCTTGTCTTCGTCGAAGGTTGTGTTAGGAATCGACGTAAAGTTGATATGGCCCAGCTCGCGATAGGCGTTACGCAGGTTGTCCAACCCTTTGGCCACTTTTTCGCGGGAGAAGATGTCGCCGTCCTTCATGGGAAAGAGCGAGCGCAGGGCCTTTACATTGCTGACTTCCTTATTGCCGTTAAACGTGACGCTGCCCAGCCGGTATTGGTCGCCTTCCTCGATCGGAATGGTGATGTCGACCGCCTTGCCCGGCCCTTTCATCAGCAGCGGTATATGAAATCCAGTGTGGCCGGTGTCGTGAATTTCCGTCTTGGCATCCTGGACGACAACCTTGAAATATCCACGGTTCTGAAATTCAGCCCGCACCCGTTCAGTGTCTTCGTCGAGCTTGCTGGCGTCGTAGGTCTTGGCAAAGAGGTTTTCGAGGAAAATGGAGTGGGGGATGCCAATCGGCTTCAGGTTCTTCATCGCGCCGCGAAGAACGCGCGAGTTGACGTTTTTGTTACCGACGAACGTGATCTTGCCGACACTGACCTTCGGCCCTTCCTTCACCACGAACGTAACGCTCACCTTGGCCGGAGGAATGGGACGGACTTCGGTGCGCACCGTGGCAAACTGTCGGCCATGCTCGGCCAACAGTTCCCGGATCGTGACTTCGGCCTTTTTCACTTTGGTGGGATCGTACTGGCTCTCAGGGGAAAGCCCGACCTTGCGTTCCTTGAAACGATCGAGCACGTCGCTCTTGGAAACCGAACTGAGTCCTAAATACTCAATTTCGCTGATGGTCGGCCGCTCCTTGACGTAAACGTGGATCCGCCAGCCTTTGGGAGTCTGCTCGCGTTCGAAGCGAATGTCCTCGAAGTATCCGGTGTTCCATAGGGAGTTGAAGTCGCGGTCGAGGGCCGCCTCGTCGTAGACGTCGCCAGCCCGGGTAAAAATACGCCCGCGGATCGTGTCCGCGGGTATGCGACGGTTTCCGTGGATGACGACCTCGGTAATGATCTCCTGCTGGCCCCAACCCGCAGACCCGAATAAAACGAGGAGAAGACACACCAGGGCCCATCGCAGTTTACAAATCTTTATGATTGAAGAAGATGAAGGCGATGCCCAAGCCAGAACAGGGGGCATGCGACCCGACCTGTTCTTCGTCACTACAGGGCTATCCTGATGAAAACGAAGAATCGGTACGACCTCGGAACCTGGGAGTAGGAAAGTGGCAATTATACGGTAGAGTCGTGAAGAGCGTCCAAACCGGCGCCACCTTCAGGCGACGGCTTAGAAAGCTCCATTACAACCAAGACGGAATAAAACGTAGCGGAGTTGCCTAGGTCCGTAAGTTTTTCCGAAGTAAGCGCATTTATGCTGCGGTTGCCGGAACTTCACTTGGCCCCGTCCCGATTACGCGGAGACCACACCCGGCTGAACGAAGGCCCTTGAACCGCGCACTCACAATCGTACATGCCCCGTCCCATTGCCGCCAGTTTACATAATCGCCACGGAAATCTCTGTACTCGAAGAATGTCGTCGGCGGAAAAATGATACAGGCACAGTGATCGTATCGGTAAAGGACGGTTCACGCGAAAAAAAACGGGCGGCTGGTGGCCGCCCGCTATAACCATCCAAACGTTATCAACTACGGTATTTCGACCTCTCGCACGCGATGCGACCAGAGCACAGGATCGCCGCTGACCGAATCTTTCAGGACCAACCCGCGGACCACCACCGGAACGGAAACCGTAGTGGTCGCGTTTTGCAGGTCCATGAGGGTCAGGGTGTTGCTGTTGCCCTGGAAGAACACGGTTCCAACACCGGTATTCACCGTCAGCGGTCCGCCCACCGAGATTCCCAGAAGACCGGTGCTCAACAACTGGAAGTTGCCGGCATTGCCGCTGGTCACCGTCACGCTGCCCGGGACGACAAGTCCGTACACGCCCTGGCGCCGCAGCGAGATGAAGCCAGGAGTAAACGTGCTGCCGCTGACGCTGCCTCCGATGAAGATGCGCTGGCCGACGATCATGGAAGAATCTCCAAACAGATTGTTCGGGCTGAACCAACTATTGTTGAAGAAGCAGATCGCGTAGTTTGAGACACCGCTGACATCTACGGTCTGTACGCTATCAACCAGAGATGAGGTTCCGCCCCCGGTTTCGCCCACCCAAAGGGTGACGGTCTGCACCGGCCCTGAAGTTGGGTTCAAGGCGAGAATACGCCCGGAGAGGAATGCGAGGTCGGTAGTGATGAACTCCACATCGCTGGCAAGCAAACTGCCGTCGAGCTGAACCGTGCCCTGCAACGAAACGAATCCGCCGGTAGTGGGCAAGCTCGCCAGGGTGAAGCCGCTGTTGTAGTCCGTGTTGCCATCGACATTCACCGTGAACTGATGTCCGAACGGGCCCTGCAACACAAACGAATTGCCGGAAACATTCACGGAAACGATCGTGCCCGTCAGGTCGGTGATCTGTCCTTCGGGATTGGTCGCCTTTACCGCCTGGATAAACATGACCGGATTGATCACGCCTGTAATCTGTCCGCTGCCGTCGACGGCCAGCGATTGACGAATATCAAATTCGGTATGCAGGCCCGCCAGACCGTTGGAAGTCACGACCATCGGCGTGGGAAAGGTCACCGTGACCGATGTGGTCTGAGGACTGGTGCTGGTCGGGCTCGCGAAGGTGCCGTTCAGCGTGCTTACCTCCGGCGGGTTCACGGCGCTGATGAAGTTGATCACCGGACTCGCCAGCACGAAAGTCGCCTGGGTATAGGTGTCCGCCGCGACCGCATTAAACGCGAGCGGCGTGCGGAGTCCTACCAGGCGCGCGAAATCCACTGTGATGGGCGACGTCAACAGCTGCGGAGAACTGCCGGCGCCGGTAAGCGTAATCGAGTTGATCGTGAGGTTCAGGCCAACCACGGAGGGCAGCGGAGCATCCTCACCGGTGACATACACCGCTCCGGGTTGCGCATTGCTGGTGAAACTCGCGCCGCTGCCGCTGCCGCCCCCGCAACCGACCAGGGCCAGACCGCTAAGCGCAAGAAGAGCAGTAAGCGCCAGAAACCTTTTCATGACAAACTCCTGAATCCTAAAAATCGATGGGTTCGTGGTACGCGCATACAAACCCTCTCAGCTTAGGGAAGTTGTGTTACTTTTGGACAGAGTACCGAAGTAATTTCCGCGCTGGATGCGGGTTTCAGAGGGGTCCGGAACCCTGAGGGTGCCCCGTCCAAGCTCCGCTTGGGCGGGGATTATGGTGAGACGAGAACTGGAGGAAATTGTACAGCTGCCACCGAAAAACCCCGCCCAAGAGGAGCTTGGACGGAGCACCCAATATCGTTAAGCATTGATTCTTGGTTTTGGGCTTGGAGCGGAGGCCAGACGTCCGACGGCCGCTTTCAGATTTCCATCACTTCTTTTTCTTTGGCCTTGCTCATCTCTTCCATCTTTTTTATTTCGCCATCAGTCAGTTTCTGGATTTCATCCATGGCGCGCTTTTCGTCGTCTTCGGCAATCTTCTTGTCCTTGGCCGCTTTCTTGATCGCGTCGTTGCCGTCACGGCGAATGTTGCGGACTGCGGTACGGTGCTCCTCCAGCATCTTGTGCAGATGCTTGACCATGTCCTTGCGGCGCTCTTCATTGAGCGGCGGCACCGGCACGCGAATCATTTTTCCGTCATTCATCGGATTCAGACCCAGGTCCGCCGTGCGGATGCCCTTCTCGATGGCAGCCAGGGCAGTGGGATCGAAGGGCTGAATGGTAATCAGCTGTGGCTCCGGCGCGTGCACCTGGGCAATCTGGTTCAGCGGCATCTGCGAACCGTAGTACTCCACGTTCACCGCATCCAGCATGTGCACGGAGGCGCGTCCGGTACGGGTGGCGGCCATCGCCTTGCGAAAGTCTTCCACTGCCTTGTCCATTCGCGTCTTGAGTTGAGCGCGAATGTCTTTAAGTGGGTCAGCATCAGCCATGGTCAGCTCCGTTAATTATTCAGAATCAAAACGCTGAATTATAAACCTTTCAACCGCAAATGCAGGCCACGGATCTCGCGGATGAACACGGTTCAAAACAAATCACTTTTGAAGAAGAAGGAAAGGATTTTGCCAGATACCCCTGATGCCCCCGACCGTCTTGAGAATCATCCGCGGGAATCCGCGCCAATCCCTAGCAAAGAATTTACGCGCTTACCAGTGAACCGATTTTCTCGCCGAGAACCACTTTGCGGATATTTCCCCGGTGGTTCAGATTGAAAATGATGATGGGCAGATTGTTGTCTTTGCAGAGAGAGATGGCGGTGGAATCCATCACCTTGAGTCCGCGTTTGAGCACTTCCATGTAGCTGATCTCGGCGAACTTGATGGCGTCTTTCACTAACATGGGATCGGCGTCGTAGATGCCGTCCACCTTGGTGGCTTTCAGAATTACGTCGGCTTTGATTTCCATGGCGCGCAGCGAGGCGGCGGTGTCCGTGGAAAAATATGGGTTGCCGGTGCCCCCGGCGAAGATGACGATGCGACCTTTTTCCAAATGCCGCATGGCGCGGCGGCGGATAACGGGCTCGGCCACCTGCTTCATTTCGATCGCCGATTGCACCCGGGTATGAATTCCCTGCTTTTCCAGCGCGTCCTGCAAGGCAAGCGCGTTGATCACCGTGGCCAGCATTCCCATGTGATCGGCCGACACACGGTCCATTTCCCGTGCCTGTTCGGCTACGCCGCGAAAGAAATTCCCTCCGCCGACTACAATCGCAATCTGAATGCCGAGGCTATGGACATCCGCAAGCTCGGCCGCGATTTCGTGGATGCGCAGAGGGTCTACGCCGAAGCCCTGGTTCGCCGCCAGGGCCTCGCCGGAGAGTTTGAGCAGAATGCGTTTGAATACCGCAGCTGACACAGTTCGTTTCCAGTTTCTGGTTTCCAGTTTCTAGTAACTGGCCCGATGTCTATGGCACACGCGCGTTTGTCTGGACTAGAAACCGTAAGCCCGGGTAGCGGCGCAGTTTGAAAAAAATACCTCGGCGTCATCCTGAACGGTTTTTAAGTCGTGAAGGATCTGGCGTGTAGCGCACCGTCTGCTCGCCATCATTCATAATCTGGTCCGCGCCAGATGCTTCGCAAGCTCAGGATGACTCCGGATCATTTGAACTAGAAAACCAAGCTTGAGCCGCGAATGAAACCCGAAACTTTCTCACTCGGCTTTCTGTTCCGGCTTGGTGACGGCGACGGTCTCGCCAGCTTCTCCCACCTTGAAGCGGGCGAAACGGCGTACCGCGATGTTCTCGCCCAGCTTGCCGATCTTGGTGGCAACGAGCTGACCGATGCTGACGGTCTGGTCGCGGATGAAAGGCTGTTCGAGCAGGCAAACTTCCTCGTAAAACTTGCTCATCTTGCCTTCCACAATCTTCTCCACCACTTGCGGCGGCTTGCCGGTAGCGGCGGCCTGCGAGCGGTAAATATCCTTCTCGCGTTCGAAGGCTTCGGGCGTGACATCTTCCTTGCGCACGAATTTTGGATCGCTGGCGGCGATGTGCATGGCGATGTCGTGCACCAGTTCCTTGAAGTCGTCGGTGCGGGCCACGAAGTCGCTCTCGCAATTCACTTCCACGAGCACGCCGATCTTGCCTCCGGCGTGAATGTAGCTGGCGACGGCACCTTCCTTGGTGACCCGGCTGGCCTTCTTGCCGGCCACTGAGATGCCCTTCTTGCGCAGCAGGACGACCGCCTGCTCCAGATCGCCCTTGGCTTCAGTCAGGGCGTGCTTGCAGTCCATCATCGGCGCTCCGGTCTTTTCCCGAAGCTCTTTCACTTGATTGGCAGAGATATTCACGGTAGATGAACTCATATATATATAAAGATTCCAGTTTCCGGTTTCCGGAAACTGGAAACCAGAAACTTGAAACAGTCCTTACAAAGTTTGACCCGCGCCGGACGACCCGCGCGGGTCTGATTTCCTCAGGGCTTATGGTCTTAGCCAACGACCAACGGCCAACGACGGGTTTTAATACGTTTGGGTCTCAACCTGCGGAACTTCCTCTTCGACGGCTTCCTTGGCTGGCGCTGGCTGCTTGCGTACGCCTGCGCCCAGGACGTCTTCCATGCTAATGTCCTCGGCTCCGCCTTCAGGGGCGCCTGCGGCTGCAGGTTCTTCCGCAGCTTCAGCTGCCGGAACGGCTTCCGGTTCGGTGTAGATGGCGGCGGCCATGTCAGCGGCCTGCTTGTCCGTCATCAGCTGCGCACCTTCGGCGACTGAATCGGAAATCTTCGACGCGAACAGGCGGATCGCACGCAGAGCGTCGTCATTGCCCGGAATCACGTAATCCACTTCGCTGGGATCGCAGTTGGTGTCGACCACGGCGACCACCGGAATGCCCAGTTTGCGGGCTTCGCGAACAGCGATCTGTTCTTTGTTGGAATCGATCACGAAGATCGCATCCGGCAGACGGTTCATGTTCTTGATGCCGGCGAGGTTGGCCTGGAGGTGCTTGCGCTCGCGCTCCAGCTTGATCACTTCTTTCTTGGGCAGCAACTCGTAGCGGCCATCCGTGGCCATCTCGTCGAGTTCCTTAAGGCGCTTGACCGATTTCTGCACGGTCACCCAGTTGGTGAGCAGTCCGCCCAGCCAGCGCTGATTCACGTAGAAGCCGCCACACTTGGTGGCCTCTTCCGCGATCGCGTCCTGGGCCTGGCGCTTGGTACCCACGAACAACACAATTTTGCCTGCCGCAGCCAGGTCGGCCACGAATTTCGACGCTTCCTTGAACATCTTCAGCGTCTTTTGCAGGTCGATGATGTAAATTCCGTTGCGCTCTCCGAAGATGAATTCCTTCATCTTGGGATTCCAGCGCTTGGTCTGATGCCCGAAGTGAACTCCAGCTTCGAGCAATTCCTTCATGGTGATGTTAGCCAATCAACCTCCTCATTTGGTCTGCATCCGGCGCTCACCCTAAGGCTGCTCCGAATTGCCATTCCCGCCCCGCACCGCGAGGCGCAGGAAGAATTGAACACCTGAAGCCAGCTCCTGGCCATTCGCTTCTGGCTTTTAGCTGACCCTTCAACCTTGTCATTCCGAGCGGAGCGAGGAATCTCGGTCTGCTCGGACCATTCCTCAACGCCACCTAACGCTTGCTGTACTGGAACCGCTTTCTGGCGCCCTTCTGTCCGTACTTCTTGCGTTCCTTGGAGCGCGAGTCGCGGCTGACCAGTCCTTCTGCTTTGAGCTTCTTGCGCAGTTCGATGTTGAATAGCATGAGCGCGCGGGCGATACCCAGCTTCACCGCGTCCGCCTGGCCGTTCACCCCGCCGCCGCTCACCCGGGCGAGGACGTTGAAGGTGGCCGCTGTGTCGGTCGAAAGCAACGGTTGCTTCGCGGCCGAGCGTTGCGACTCGGTGACGAAATATTGCTCAAAAGGGCGTCCGTTGACTTTGAAATCGCCACTGCCCGGACGCAGATAGACGCGCGCGATTGCCGACTTGCGGCGTCCCGTACCGTAATACTGCACTAGCTCTGCCATGTTTTAGCTTTTTAGCTCCTGGCTTCTAGCTCCTGGCCAATCCGGCGGGGAGAGAATCCGGCTATCGAACCTTTCAAAGAGTTCTGACACTTCGCGCGCTGCTTCCTGAAACAAGAAACCAGAAACAAAAGACCGATCTTAGGCCTTCACTGCCTCTAGAGCTCTGACCTGCGGCTTCTGGGCTTCGTGAGGGTGTTTGTCGCCGCGATACACCTGCAGCTTGGTGATCATGTGATCGCCCATTTTCGTTTTGGGCAGCATGCGCTTGATCGCCGCTTCAATAATCAGCTCAGGCTTGCGATCGAAACGCTTGCGGAATTCTTCCGTCCGCAATCCACCCGGATATCCGGTGTAATGCTGATACACCTTCTGCTCGGATTTCATTCCGGTCGTTTTTACCTTGCCGGCATTGACGACAATGACGTGATCTCCGGTGTCGATAAACGGCGTGTATTGCGGGTTTTCTTTACCCATGAGGATGCGCGCGACCTGTGAAGCCAGCCGGCCGAGCGTCTGCCCAGACGCATCCACGACGTACCACTTGCGCACAATTTCCCCCGCTTTGGGGAAATAGGTTGACATTACGAGTCTCCCAGAAATTAAAAAAGCTAAAGAAGACCGCTGAGTATCCACTTGAACGCCGAAGGCGCAGGGTACCAGGCGGGCAACCGCAGGACTGCCAAAGTCTTAAAGATAGCGTAGGAATGACGATATTGTCAACGGAAGACCCAAAATGTGGATGCTTTGATTTTGCGTGGTGCAGCGCTTCAGCGCTGCATTCAAGAGTGGCAGCGAATGCGGCTAAAGCCACTGAGGTACTCGGGGCTGAAGCCCAGGGCACTAAAGCAAACTCTATGCAGGCCTGAAGGCCTGCTCCACCCGTTTAACACTCCGGCCTTTGGAGAACGGCCTGTGTGGCGCGGGTGCCCACGCCCGCCCCAAATCTTCACTCGTAGGCCAATGCGTCGATGGGATCTTTCTGCGCCGCTTTATATGCGGGATAGAGTGCACCGAGGATAGCGCCAGTAATTGCAATGATCGTCGAGCGCAGGATCCATCCGCCGGTGACGACTACCGGCAGCGTGGGCAAGCGGTACTTAATGCCGGCACGGGCGATGAGGCTGAAGACTACGCCAACAATGATCCCGCCGATAGCCAGCAATATCGTCTCCCTCAAAATCACATTGACGATGTAGAGCTTCGAAGCGCCAATCGATTTCAGAATGCCTATCTCGCGGGTGCGTTCCATGACCGCCGTGTACATGGCCTGGAAGATGACGATGAAACCGATGACTACCGAAATTACGATCACCACGTTAATGAAGGTGGAAAGGCCGGGATAGCTGTCGACCGTCATCATGGACAGGTATTCACGCATGGAGCGCACCGAATAGCTTTCCAGTCCCTGCACACTCTTTACTTCGTGCACGACCGCATCGGAGTTTGCCGGATCGTCCAGCTTCACATAGAACACGGACGCCTTACCCTGGCCGCCAATGAGCTCTTGCAGCGTGCTCATGGGCAAAAACTTGCGCCCCAGGCGGCCTTGCTCCACGATGCCCGCGACGCGGAACGGATGATTCAGTATCTCTATTGTGGATCCCACTTTCACATGTTGCGACTTGGCAAAATAGTCATCTACCAGGCAATCGTTGGGTCCCTGGAAAGGGCCTCCTTCAAGATAGTGAAAGGGAGCCAAATCCTCGAAACTCTTGAGATCGATCCCGGAGATGAGCTCCAGGCTCTTCGAGGTGGTGAGTTGCCAGATGACCGGCGATACCACCCGAACATGGGGTAACTGCGCAATCACGCCACCGATTTTGATCGACATCGGAGCATTGCTGATACCCGCCATGAAAGACGTGTTGGGCGGCTGCACGATTACGTCAGCGCCGATCCCGGCCTGGCGCTGCCGGGCGTCGTTCAGCATGCCGACGGAAAGGCCGACGATGAGAAGGATGAGGGTCACTTCGAGGGCGATGGCCACGATGCTGATCAGCGACCGTATTGGCCGGTGCACCAGATTGGCGACGATCATTTTGTTCATCATGGTTTATCTGTTACGGAAAACGCTTCCAGCTGCTGGCCCCTCAGCTTTCGCTCATCCCGTCCGTCGGCAACAGTCTCAAAACTGTCGTCTTGAGCGAAGGGGAGGAATCGCACCGAGTCAGCTTCCCCGCCCAAGGGAACCTTAGACGGCGCATTCCTCGAGTTCATTCCTACCTTCTGTCTCCGCTCACTTGGCTGGCCTGGGGACGGTCAAGATTCACCACCTGCGCTCCGGCGGGCTGATCGAGGACGAACTTGTCGTCGGGCAGCGGCTCGTTGATCTGCAACTTCACCATGGTCAGGGTGATGTCGTACTCCTCCTGCGGCCTCCAGATTTCAATCTGGGACGGGAATTGCAGCCCGTCGTGGTCTTTGTAACCTTCGTAGCGAGAATCCGTCACCAGATTTCCGTCCTGGTCGTAAATGAACTGGCGGTGTGGCAGCAGGTCGGTCCGGCTGAAGATAATCTTGCGTGAGAGGAACCAGCCTTTCTCGCCTTTGCGGATCACTTCAATTTCGTAGTCCGACTGCTGCACCTGATGATGCTTGGCGTCGGTCACAATTTCGAAGCTGTTTTGCATGACCGCAATCTCGTTTTGCGGATCGATCTCGCGCAGCACCAGAGCGTCATAAATCTGCTGCGGGCGCAGGTTCTCCATTGGCTGCTGCTGGTTATGAGTCTCGACATCGTTTCGGCCCACTACGAAGCGGTTCTTGGGCGGAATCCAGAGCTTGAAGCCCTGACCATCGCTCACCATATCGAAGGCACGATTGCGGACGATAGGCAGCAATCCGATCATGCGCAGCATGGCCGGCTTGCGCAGGAGAATATAGCCGCGAATCTGCTGGTAGTCGACGACTTTGCCCTTTTTGATTCCGCCGACTGAAGTGTCAATGTCGACTGTGGCCTGCAAACTCTTAATCCGGTCGGCCTGAACGTTGATGTATTCGATCAACTCCCCCTGGGTAGCAGCCTTCAGCGGGGCCGTGCTGATCTGCCTCTCCACCCGGCGCGAGCGGAACAAACATCCGGTCAGAGGGAAAACTATCAATAGAAGAACGAGGGCCCGGTAACGGGGAGAAATAGGCATTGAGACTGAATTGGATTCCTCAGGACGCAGTTGGGTTCACCAAGTACTCAAGTATATGCGAAGAATGGATGACTTAGCGGGATTTGGGGTTGTCAAATCAGCCCCCTGAAGGGGTTTCACGAAGGCGCGGAAGCACTATCTTCCCTGTACAGCCTGACGCAGCCTGGCCACATTCTGGTTGTGCTCTTCGAGACTGCGGGAAAACCGGTGGTGGCCGTTGCCATCGCTGACGAAATAAAAATAATCGGTCTGCGCTGGATGCATGGCCGCTTCCAGAGAAGTACGGCCAGGATTTGCGATGGGGCCGGGCGGAAGCCCGGGATGAGCATAGGTATTGTATTCGGACTGAAACGCCATGTCGGCATGATGCAGCGCGCCGGCATAACTGCCATTTAGCAGCTCGGCGTAGATCACGCTGGGATCGGCTTGTAACGCCATTTTTTTGTCCAGACGGTTGTAGTAAACACTGGCAACAACGGTGCGCTCTTCAGGAACGGCGGTTTCTTTTTCGACGATGGAAGCCATCGTCACGGTCTTCTGGATGCCATTCCCGATGTCGGGCTTCTGGACGCCGGTTCCCTGCCCGTTCGGGATCAGGCCGATCTGTTCCGATACCTGGCGAAACTGCTTTACCATGGCGGCCGCGATGTCCTTCATACTCTGGGTCCGCGTGAATTCGTAGGTATTCGGAAACAGGTAGCCTTCCAGGGTTTTTGCTTGCGGGGCAATGTCTGCAATCAATTCCACGTGCGTCCGGGCGACATCGAGAAATTCCTGGCTCGATCCCAGGCCCGCGTCCTGAATGGCCTGCGCGATATCGAACATCGTGAAGCCCTCAGGAATCACAACCGTATGCACGTAGATATCGCCACGGACCAGGCGGTTGTAGACATCCAAAGTTCTGGCGCTCTGGTTGAAGAGATATTCGCCGGCCTTTA
Source organism: Terriglobia bacterium (assembly GCA_963795245.1). GTDB lineage: Bacteria > Acidobacteriota > Terriglobia > Terriglobales > Acidobacteriaceae > JAIQFF01. Next base: position 2,655,786 of record CAWCHA010000005.1, read on the forward strand.
ACGATTGCCCAGGGTGGATGCGATGCCAGACGAGGAAGCCAAGGCGGCTGCGAATGATTCCCGCAGCTTGCAGTTCAGCTGCGATGCGGCGTGTGGAATAACCCGGGCGCAGCATGACGAACCTTTGCCCTGTGGGCGTAATGGGCAGCCATAGCGCCCATGCCATCCATCCGCCGACTGCTAAAACGGCGAGCAGCAGGAATGTCAGAAACTTGCGCACGTTAGATTCAGTTTAGATGAGGAGGCGGTTGTTGGTCGTTGGCCGTTGGTCGTTGGCCTTTGGGAGGCGGTGGTTGGTTGTTGGTCGTTGGTTGTTGGTCGTTGGTGGTCGTTGTTGGTCGTTGGTTGTTGGTCGTTGGTTGTTGGTCGTTCGTCCTTGGTCGTTGGTCGTTGGTCAAGCAACATCTTCCACGGATTAACGCGCAACAACCAACAATGCCCGAGAACCGTCAGCCGCATCCAATTGCTAACCCTTCGCATCCATCCAGCTTTGAAGAATTAATACTGCCGCCATCTGATCTACTACTTCGCCGCGGCGTTTGATCGACATATCGGTTTCTCGTAGCAGGCGGTTCGCTTGTGCGGAGGTTAAGCGTTCGTCCCAAAGGTGGACGGGCAGGCGGAAGCGGCGGCGAACTTCCTCGGCGAAAACTTGCATCTTTTCCGCCTGGATGCCTTCGCCGCCGACCATGCGCAGCGGCAGTCCCATTACGATCTCGGCCACCTTGTGCACGCGGATCACCTGCTCCAGCCGGGTAAAATCGGTGCGCTTGTTTTGCCGTTGGAGAGTTTCCAGGCCTTGCGCCGTGATGCCCAAGGGGTCGGTGATTGCGAGCCCGATGCGTTTTGAGCCTACGTCCATACCGAGAATGCGGCGCGGTCGCCCGGCCTCGGCGGCATCGGTTTGGTGAGAAGGCACCTCGCGATTATATGTCTCTCGCAACTTTTGGGTTAAGCTACGATACCGTTTATGGCCATCGACGAGGCAGCGATAGAGATAGAGAGCGCCGCGGTACCCGCCGTCGTCGTGGCTCCGCCCAAGCCGCCAAAACCTCACTGGGCATTCACCGCCATCGGAATCGCCACCATCCTCGGATTGTGTTATTTCGGAGAACTGGTGCTGGCCGTGATGCTGGTGTCAGTGTTATTCGCGTTCATCCTGGCGCCGGTCGTGGAATTCTTCATGGTGCTTCATCTGCCTCGCGGACTGGCGGCCGCGGTGGCGGTATTCCTGCTCTTCTCCCTGATGACGGGCGTGATGTATTACTCGTCGAACCAGGCAATCGTCTTTGTGCAGGACTTGTCAAAATACACGCAGCAGATCAGAAAAAAGATTTCGCAGGTGCAGCAACAGGCAGAGTCATTGGGAAGCACCGATGCGGCGGCGGCATCGAAATCGCCAGAACCACGTTCGAGCGCGAGTTGGGAAGATATTATGACCCGCGGATTCGGATCGGTCTCACATGCCTTGCTGGCCGCGTCGTTCGTGCCTTTCCTGGTCTACTTCATGCTGAGCTGGCAGCACCATGTGCGGTCCGCAACCGTGATGCTTTTTTCTCTGGAGAATCGCAACACGGCATACATCACGCTCGGTTTGATTTCCGCAATGATTCGCAGCTTCATGGTGGGCAATCTGTTGATCGGCCTTTTTCTGGGGACAGCCAGCACCATCGCATTCGCGATACTTCATCTGCCGTTTTTCTATTTCATCGGTTTCATCAGCGGATTTCTGAGCCTGGTTCCCTACCTGGGTGTCGTGCTGGCGATGGCTCCGCCCATCTTCGTCAGCATGGGCCACATCGAATCCGGTGACGCGGTCGTTATCGTGATGATCGTGTTAGGCCTGCATCTGGTCGCGCTGAACGTGCTCTATCCAAAGTTTCTCGGCAACCGCCTGCAACTGAATCCCCTGGCAGTCACGATCGCGCTGCTCGTCTGGGGATGGCTCTGGGGAGCCATGGGTCTGGTGTTGGCCGTCCCGATCACAGCAGCGATGAAAATCGTTTTCGACCACATTGAATCGCTGAAACCGTATGGGGCCTGGATGGGGGAGTGAGGCGGGCGTCGGGCGGCGGACCTCAGCCCCAACCCGCTATTTTACGCCGCCGATTTTCTGGGCTTTTCAAGCGAGTTGATCAGAGCATTTAGCATTCGACCAAGTTGGGCAGACGTTGCTGTAAGCCTCTCAGCATCGACCGAAATGACGTATTCCAGATGTTGAGCGATAAGAAGTTGCGTCTCAAGCTCGAGGAGAGATCCGCGAGCGTGACAAAAAACAAAGCGCGGTCGCGATCGGTGGATCGTCCCTTGCCTTCGGCGATGTTGCTTGGAACAGAAACCGTCGAGCGCCTCACCTGACTAGTCAGTCCATAAATCTCTTCTTTTGGAAACCCGCGAGTCTGGGCGTACACCTCCGCTATGAGTTCCGTAGCAAGCTGCCACACTCTTGAGTCACGACACGAAGTCCCCATAGGTTTGTCGCCTCCGAAGCGGGAGCGACAGCGCAGCATTTATCTGCGCAAGTGCAGCCGTCATATTCGTGTCTGACATGGCTCACACTTTGTTTGGAGAGTTGGGAGGGTCGACGCCTGAGGTCCGAAGTCCGACCTTAAGCTACGAAATCTGAAGCTTCGGGGAAACGTAACTTGCTCTTGGAGAGAGCTTTGGAGAGCATTTCTTCGATCTCGGCTTCTTCGCAGTTTTTGGCCATGGCCAGCTCGCTTACCAGGAGGTAGCGGGCGCGTTCCAGCATCTTCTTCTCCCGGAATGACAGGGGTTTAGATTGGTTTAGCAGAAGCAGGCCCTTGAGGACGGCTGAAACGTCCAGCAGGGATCCGGTGCGCATGCGTTCGGAATTTTCCTTGAAGCGATATTTCCAGTCGGCGTTATTGTCACACTCGCCATCCGTAAGAAAATCAACGATTTTCTGGATTTCGCCGTTCTTTACCACCCGCCTGAGGCCGACGGTGTTCACGTTATGGAACGGAACCATGACTTTGAGACTGTTGGCCTTGATCTTCAGGAGGTAGTACTTTTCCACAGTCTCGCCGATAGTCCGGCTGCTTATTTGTTCGATAACCCCAACGCCATGATTGGGATAGACGACCTTATCACCTATGTGGAAATCGCCGCTGATCATGAGGAAACACCCACGAGGGCAGGGCAAAAGAGGAACTGCACCCTTTTAGTTTACCCTAAATGGGAAGGCAAAGGCAATCAAAACCGGCGTCGGATCTGACTTCCGGACTTCAGGCGTCGGACCTCAGACGCCTGGCGTCTGGCGTCGGACTTCAGACCTGCGAGTTCGGCTGGATCTACAGGTACCGTCAAAGGGTGAACCGGCGGCATCGCTATTCCGCACAAATACCCGCAGGCGAAGAGAAATATAAGACCATCCGCGTCGGCCAAGCGTCGAACTCCGAGGGCCGAAGTCTGAAGTCCCAGGTCCGAAGTCTGAGGTCCGAAGTCTGCCGTCCGAAGTCTGGTGCCCGCCTTCGGGGTTTATAATTCTTCGTCACATGACTGAGGCGATCAAAAGGAAGTTGCAGGAAGAGATGAACGTGCTCGAACACGAGCTCGTCCATGAACTTCCTAAGGAAATCAAGAAGGCAGCCGCGCTGGGAGACCTCAGCGAAAACGCTGAGTATCACATGGCGAAACAGCGGCAGGAGTTCGTCAAGGCGCGCCTCCGGCAGCTGGGCGCGCGCATGGCCGAACTGGCCCTTATCAATATGGATAATATCCCTAAAGATAGGGTCGGACTGGGCTCAACCATTCGGGTTTACGACAACTCCAAGAATGCGGAAGTCGAGTACAAGCTGGTGACCAGCGAAGAGTCCGATGTGGCTTCGGGCAAGATCTCGACCAGTTCGCCGATCGGCCGCGCCCTGCTGAACAAGAAGGTGGGAGACAGCGCGGTCGTAGTCACGCCGAATGGTAATCGCGAGATGGAGATTCTTAGCCTGATGACGATCCACGAAGCAGAAGCCAAGCCCTGAGCAGTTGATGAGGTGTTGGGCGACGGGATATCAATCAGCGGCGGTATATAAATGAGCATGACATGGACCAGCGCGTTTGGGCGAGGATGCGGCGTGTTGCTCGACGCCATCGTGCGCTGGCTTGCGTTGGCGCGAATCAATCCCAATGTGCTCACTTTCCTGGGGCTGGTGGTCAATACGATTGCGGCGTTTCTGTTTGGATACGCCAACGGCGATAGCCAGGCGCGCATGTTCCGCTACGCCGGGCTGGTAATCATCGGATCTGGATTCTTCGACCTGGTCGACGGGCGCGTGGCCCGTGCCAGCGGCCAAGTGACCCGATTCGGTGGCTTCTTCGATTCCGTCATTGACCGCTACAGCGACGCGTCTCAATTCTTTGGACTGCTGGTTTTCTATTCGCGCTCAGACCGGTTCTTCTATGTCGTGCTGACCGCATTTGTGATGGTCAGTTCAATCATGGTCAGCTATACCCGCGCCCGCGCCGAATCGCTGATCGGATCCTGCCGCGTGGGGTTCATGGAGCGTCCGGAACGGCTGGTGCTGGTGATTATCGGGGCGCTGTTCAACCGCATGGCGCCGGTACTGTGGCTGATCGCGGTGTTGTCCACAATCACTGTGATCCACCGCATCCGTTACACCTACACACGCACCGAAGGCGCAGATGCCTTGCCCGTCAAGGCTGGGCAGGCGGCGTAGGGCATGTGTGGGGCGGACACTCCTGTCCGCCGCCTTTGATTCTTGCGCGTCCCGCACAGAATCAAATTAAAAAACCAACTTCAAAAGCGGCGGACAACAGTGTCCGCCTCACACAGTCCTTGTGCTGATATTCTTTTGCAGAGGAATTCTTCTTGCACGATCCAGTTCTGGTACTTCATGGCGGGGCCTGGGCCATTCCCGACGACATGGTGGACGCTCATCTCAACGGCGTTCGCAATGCGATGGCTGCGGGCTGGCTCGTGCTGGAACGTGGTGGGGCGGCGCTTGATGCGGTCGAGGAGGCTGTGGTCGTCATGGAAGACGACGAGACTTTCGATGCAGGTCGAGGCAGCTTCCTCAATCGCGACGGAAAAGTTCAGCTCGATGCCCTGATCATGGACGGCGCCACATTGCGCGCGGGTGGAGTAGGTTGTGTCGAGCGTTTGCGCAATCCGGTGCGCGCTGCCCGGAAAATTCTTAGCGACAGTCCGCATGTGTACTTCGTTGCGGAAGGAGCGGAACGATTCGCGGCGGAGCATGGCATTGCGCTGTGCCGTAATGAGGATCTGATCATTCCGCGTGAGGTCGAACGCCTGCGGGAACTCCAGTCCCGGTCGGCGGACGCGAAAGTTGATTTATTTGCGCCGACCATCTCTCACGATACCGTCGGTGCGGTTGCACTCGATAAAGACGGCAATATTGCCGCCGCGACATCCACCGGAGGCACTCTCAACAAAGCTCCTGGCCGTCTCGGCGATTCGTCGCTCATCGGGTGCGGATGTTACGCCGATAATCAGACTGCCGCTGCTTCCACCACGGGATGGGGCGAGCCCATCATGAAACTCGTGCTCGCCAAATGGGCGGCCGACCGCGTGGCCACTGGCAGTTTGCCGGAGTGGGTGGCGGCCGAAGCCATCAATTACCTGAAAGATCGGGTAAACGGGCACGGCGGGATGATTCTTCTGGATGCTCGTGGACGTTTTGGTATCGCCCACAACACTCCGCGCATGGCTTGGGCGATGAAGTCACCAAAGCATGAGAGTTTCGGGATCGAACGTACTAAATAACCCAGTTCTCAGTTCCCAGTTCGCGGTTCAGTTACTCAGTTCCTGGCTGCGAGCGTGATCGCGGTCTCTGCTAGACTTGGTTTCTATTCTTGGCGCTTGCCGGAGATTCCATTCCATGTCTGACACCCATCCACCCACAGCGCGAACTCGCGTGGTTCGCGAGGCCCATCGTGGGGTTTATGAGCGAGCGGCGGCTTACGAAATTCTGGATGAAGGCTTCATCTGCCATGTCGGATTTGTGGTCGATGGACAACCGTTTGTCATTCCCACTGGCTATGGACGGACGGGCGACAACCTCTACATTCACGGATCGGCGGCGAGCCGGATGCTTCGGAATCTCGACAAGGGCGTGCCGGTCTGCATCACGGTGACCTTGCTCGACGGCTTGGTGCTGGCCCGGTCGATCTTCAATCACTCGATGAATTACCGCTCGGTGGTTGTGTTGGGCATTGCTGTAGCAGTGCGGGATGAACCGGAAAAGCTGGAAGCCCTGCGCCTGCTGTCGGAACATATTTTGCCCGGGCGCTGGGCGGAGTCGCGTCTACCCAACGAGAAAGAACTCAAGCAGACGCTCGTGTTGCGTCTGCCTATAGAGGAATTCTCCGCCAAGATTCGACAAGGTCCGGCGATTGACGACGAGGAGGACCTCTCGTTCCCCACGTGGGCCGGAGTGATTCCGCTGGAGATGGTGGCGGGACAGCCGATCAACGATGAGCTTCTTAAGCCGAACACGCCGTTGCCGGCGTACGCGCGGGCCTACGCGCGTAAGGTCCGGTAGCGCCGGCCTCTGGCAAGCCCAATGGGTGGGCGGGGACGCCCACCGGACAGCCGGCGGGACGCCGGCCCTACTTTCTTCTATTTTCCATTCAGCCAATCGGCGTAGGCCTGGAACGAATACGGGCGTCCCAGAAAATCCTGAATCATTTCTGCGGCCGGTTTGGTGCCGCTGGCCCCCAGAATTGAGTTGCGATATTTCGTCGCGACTTCAGGATTGAGCAATCCATTCTTCTTGAACTCGGTGAACATGTCCTTGGCGATGACTAACGACCACATGTACGTGTAATACGCGGCGGAGTAGCCGTTGAGATGGTCAAACGCGGTCTGCATGTGGGTGCCTTCCACGTACTTGAACGGCATATAGCGCGCCTGTAACTGAGACACCAGCTGGTCCTGATCGAGCCCCCTCGGATCGCGGTTGTAAAAGTCGAGGCTGATGGCGGCGTAGAACATTTGTCCGCGCACACCCAGCGCGCGGCCGAAATCGTCAGCGGCGCGGGCCTTTTGGGCCAGCTCCACCGGTAGCGGTTCGTTGGTTTTGTAGTTGCGCGCGAACAGTTTCAGGATTGCCGGGTCCTTGGGCCATTCTTCAAACATCTGGGAAGGCGCCTCGATAAAGTCATTCTCCAGATCGCCCGTGGCCCACTTCGAGTTTCCTCGCATGATTCCATGGACCAGATGTCCATACTCGTGGAAGAAAGTGATGACGTCGTCGCGCTCCATGAGACCAGGCTCATTCGTGGCCTTGGGAAAGTTGCAGACCAGAACGTATTCCGGAAGCCGGAAGCCTTCCTTGCCGGTGGCGAGAGTAAACGTGGCGTAGTGTTTGTATTTGTTCTGGCGCGGGAACATATCGAAATAAATCCGTCCGATGCGATTTCCTTGATCAAAAACGTCGTACACCGTCACTTCGGGATGCCAGACTTGCGCATCGGTCACCGGCTTGTAGGTGATGCCATACATTTTGCTGGTGATATCGAGAATTCCCTGAAGGACCCGTGAGTATTCGAAATAGGGACGCATGACTTGCGAGTCGTAGCCGAATTTTGCAATCTTGGCACCGCGCGTGAGATGGGCAACATCCCATGCGTTGACGCTCTCTGCCCTGGAATCCTCCTGCTTCTTGAAGGCCAGCAGTTCGTCGTAGTCGCGCTTTGAACCTGCCTGCGCAGCGGAACTGATCTTTTCGATAAAGTCAGAGGCGTTCTGTTCGGTTTTCACCATTTTATTTTCGGTGAGGTAGGCCGCCCAGTCGGGATATCCCAGAATGTTGGCGAGTTCATGACGCTTCTGGAGCAACTGCGCCATCACATCGATATTTGTGGGATACGCGCGCTGCCGATAGAGCACGTAGAACTGCTTTCGGGCGGGCTCGCTTTTGGCGTAGTCCATGAAGGGAAAATAATCGGTGTTGTCGGTGGTGAGGGTGACTTTGCCGGAGGCGTCGGCTGGGTGAGAGTGCTTGAAGTCTTCGGGCAGGCCATCCAGGTCAGAAGGGTTCAGTTGGAGCTTGCGAACATCGGCGGCGATATTCTGCTCGAATTGTTGCCCAGTTTTTACCAGCTCATCCTGCAACTGCCGGATTTTCGCGCGGGTGGCATCGTCCCGATCGACACCGCCGCGGTGGTAATCGAGGAGAGTCGTCTTCAGGAAATATGTGCCGGCGGCATCGAGTTTGGAGCCGTCGAGCGATGCGATCACCTTGTACAGCTCCTGGTCGAGAGAGATGTCGGTCAGCGCGCTGCTGACTTCCTGCTCGCAAGTCTGGGCAGCATCGCGAAAGGGTTTCGAGGGATGGGTCTGCTCGGCCAGCTGGGCGCGATTCGCGGCGTCACCCATGACCACAAGAGCGGTGTCGAATGCCTGGAGGGTGGCGAAGGCGTCACGCGGAGGCTGGCTGGCCTTCATATCGGCGATGCGCTTCTTGCCGTTATTCAGATCGGCGCGGCAGGAGGTCAGGAAAGACTCGGGGGTTCCAGCCAGGTAACTGGAGGCGTTGGGAGCCGGCAATGGCTCCTGGGCAAACGACAGCGCGCATATGAAAACAAAACTGGACAGCACTCCGGCAAGCTTACAACTCATAGCTTTCTCCGATCACATTACAAATCTAAAGGACTTAAACCCACCCTGGGATTAGACGTACGAAGACCGATCAGGTTAAACAGGGTGAAAGGGACAGTCAATGGAACCTAAACACAATGTCATCCTGAGCGTAACGGGCCGATTCTGAAAGAATCGGTCTGCGGATCGAAGTAGCCCTGCCTTTCCGGATGTATTTAACAGTCTCCGTCGAGGTGGATCAAGTTTCAGCCAAAACCGGTAGTGGTGCCATCAAAAATGGGACCACTACCCCAAAACCAAAACATCGCGGAGGTTTGCTCCGCTGGACAACCGTGGGCGGTTGTCTCCACGTGGCTGGGGGCGAACTTGCGACCTAATGAGCTTATAGGGGTCCTTCGACTGCGTTGCAGTTCGCGGAGCGAACCGCAACTTCGCTCAGGAGGACAATCCGTGAGATTTAGTTTGTCGGGCGGGATTCGTATTCGGCGGTTTTTAATCCGGTGGCGTCTTGCTCGCACTGTCGGATTTCCAGAATTCGCGAGGTCACGATCGGGGTGCGATAGGAGGGATGTCGAAATTCAAGGTGCATGCCGCGGCCGACAAAGCCGATCTTCAGCATGGAACCGCCCCAGGAAGAACCTTCGATTCTTACCAGCACGGGCTCGGGGCAGAATGAAGGGTGTCCCCAAATCCAAGCTTCGCCTTGTCCCCTGTGCACCACGGTGTACCAGCGGTGCTGGGTCTGGATTTGGAGCATGGTTCGGGCGGGGAGGTCCTCAAGAAATGCGCCGCCTTCGATCTCCGACTCGACGATGTTATGGTTCACGCCGTCGTCGAGATTGGGATGACAACGAAAGAACTGCGGGCAGGTATCCACCGAGTCCCCCTGTACGAATCCTAGCTGAGTATAAACCTATGATGCAAAATGGAAACCCTCATTGGTAACCGGCCGGTTTTCGACCAGGAATTTCTTGCACGGAAGGACGACCGGCGAGTATTATGCCCGACCTGTCCCTAAGGTAACGGCTGGCACAGCTTTACAGGTTGACCCTTCAAATTGGGGCAGAGTACGATTCATTAATCTCGGCCATCCGCACAGCGCGGCAACACCGGAAGGCAAAGACGCAGGATCATCGGCGTAATGTAAGTAACAGATAAACATGGGGATTAAGAAGCTCAAGCTATTGGCGGCGCCCGCGTTGTTATTGGTGATGGCTGGTACGGCTTGCCATAGCGACAAGAACCAAGCCAAGCTGCCCGCGCCCCAGGCCAATGCTCCGGCGATGAAGGCAAAGGCTCCTGTACAAGCTCCTCAGGCGCCACCTGATCCAAAGCCGATTGCACCAACCGAGACCCAGGCTGTGATTCAGCCGAAACCGGATCCGGTTACCGAGCTGATCACGAAAGCCGAGGGCGAGTACCTGGCTGGCGAGGAGAGATTCAAGGCCGGTGATCTGGAAGCGTCCAAGCGCAGATTCGATCACGCCATGGACATGCTGCTGCAAAGTCCTCCCGAGGTTCGTTCGGATGAGCGGGTGCAGCACGAACTGGAACGAGTCCTCGAAAGCGTAAACCGTCCAGCCCTGGCGGCTCTTCAGTCGGACAATCCGGCGCCACAGCAGAAGGCGGAGCCGGCGCCGATTGATGAAGTCAACGATGTCACGCCTCCGGTCGATCCTAGCGTAAAAGCTCGCGCCGAAGCCGAGATCAAGGCTACACATTCAGATTTGCCCTTGATGCTGAACGATCAGGTGGCGGGGTTTATCAACTATTTTTCGACCACCAGAGGTCACGAAACCCTGCAGCATGCGCTGGAACGCGGGGGACGTTATCGCGAAATGATCGAAAGCACGCTGCGGGAGCAGGGCGTTCCGCAGGAACTGATCTACCTGGCGCAGGCGGAATCTGGATTTCATCCTCTGGCGCTGTCGCGGGTAGGGGCGCGCGGCATGTGGCAGTTCATGTCCAGCCGAGCACAAGGATATGGTCTGCAGCACAACTTGTGGGTTGACGAGCGGCAGGACCCGGAAAAATCGACTCGCGCGGCGGCCCATCATCTTAAAGATCTCTATAACCAGTTCGGCGACTGGTATCTCGCCATGGCAGCCTACAACTCCGGACCGGGAACGGTGCAGAGCGCGGTAAAGCGCACCGGCTATGCCGATTTCTGGGAGCTTTACCGGCGGAATGTGCTGCCCAAGGAAACGCGCAACTACGTTCCGATCATTCTGGCCGTGACCATCATGGCCAAGAACCCGGCCCAGTATGGGCTGGACGACATCACTCCGGAGCAGCCGGTTCCCTACGACGCGGTGAAAGTCGATTATTCGGTCGACCTGCGACTGGTTGCCCAGTGCATCGATGTTTCGCCGGCAACGCTACAGGACTTGAATCCCAGCCTGCTGCGCCTGACGACTCCGAAGGACCAGACCTTTGAGCTGCGTTTGCCGGTTGGAACGGCGGACAGGTATCTTTCAGCCATCGCAGCCATCCCGGTGGGAATGCGAGAGTGGTGGCGCTACCACGATGTTGCCGAAGGGGACACGGTGGCTTCCGTCGCACGCGTTTATCGAACCACGCCGCAGGCCATCGAAAGAGAGAATCATCTTCAGGACGGCGACGAACTCAAGGCAGACACGAAACTCGTGATCCCGATCCCGCCGGGCAAGCACGCAGCCACGGAAGACGCGGCCAGCTATGCTCGCCACACCACCCGTTACAAAGTACGTCGCGGAGATACGGTACAGACGGTGGCCGACAATTTCAGCATCCCGCCCACGATGATTCGCCGCTGGAATCACCTTCGTGGAGACAGCTTGCGCGGCCGCCGCGTGGTTTACGTTCACCTGCCCGTAACGCCCAGCGCCATGGCCACCGAGCCCACATCGACGACCGCGTCCAAGTCCAAGATTCACGGAGAGTTAGATAACGCATCGATGAGTTCGAGGTCGGGCAATTCGGCATCGGGCAGGACGATACAGCATCACAAAGTACAGCCCGGCGAGACCCTGGTATCGATTGCCACGACGCACCACACTACCGTGCAGGCTTTAAAGCGAGACAATGGCGGATTGGCGATGCTGCGTCCCGGCATGGTTCTCGTGATCAGAGCGGTGCCGTAGAACGCCGCTGGCTTCTGGCTGCTGGCTTCCAGCTATTCGGTATCAACCTCTTCCCTGCCACCGGGAATGTCCAGGAGAAATACATATTCCCTCCGCTATTCGACTTCGCCGACTCGGTGTAATATGCATCCTGCGTACGGTTGGTTCTTGATGGAGCTGCGCAAAAACGCTGTGCTATAATCGCGCCCCGTTTCAGCCAGTAGTTTTTCAGTTGTCTTTAATTATTTTATTTGCCTTAGTAGCCGCGGCGCTTGCGGCGCAACCCGCGCCCGACGCGGCCCAAACACCAGGAGGAATGATGATTTCTGATAACACCCTCTACGCCCGTGATGACGAGATGGATGAATTCGGCGAGAGCGGCGCCTATGGCGATTCGCTCGAAGAAGATTACGAGGAAGAAGAAGAGGAAGAAGAAGCCGAACTGCCGGGAATGATCGAGCCGGCAGCTGAGCCCGCGCCTCCCGCTCCACCGCGGCCCGCGGGTGGAGGGGGCGCTCCCAAGCCGCCGCGTAAACCAGCGGCGAAAAAGCCGGCGTCTAAAGCACCAGCGGCGAAAAAACCGGCCAAGAAAAAGCCGGCGGCCAAAGTAGCCCGGAAGAAGCCGGCTAAGAAGAAAACGCCGGCGCGTAAACCGGCCAAGAAGAAGATCGTGAAAAAGAAGCCGGCACGGAAGGCTCCGAAGAAAAAAGCCGCTCGCAAGGGCAAACGCCGGTAGGGTCGATTTCTGTTGGTGTGGCCGCGGGCGAGGTCGCCCGCGACCACACATACCGAAGCTAGGCTGCCTTGGGCAGTTCCGCTGCACCGGACAGTTTCCGTACTGCCAATGACATCATTACTCGCGCCACTCCACTGATGATCATGCTCACACCAACAAGCGTCCCAATCGCCCAGGCTGAACTCGATGGCCAGTGAGCGCCGATAAAAATCCCCAGTAGCAGTGTTACCAACCCGTCGAACAAGACCCAGACTGCGCCCCGTGCGGGACGAAGATTGAAATACAGCACGACGTCCAGGACGCCTTCGATGAAGAAGAGTGACGCCAGCAGCAGGGTCAATGACGCGACCCCAAGAAGGGGATGCACCAGCAGATATCCGCCGATGAAGATGTACGCCAGGCCGACCAGCGCTTTCCAGATCATGCTCCCTGCGCCGTGGGCGTGAAACGCCACGACCAGGTGGATGACACCGGCGAGAATGATAAGCCACGAAATGACCGCGCTCACCGTAACGGCCGCCAGAAGTGGAGATCCGACCGCCAGAACCCCGAACAGGATGAGCAGCACGCCCCAGAGAACGGCCCAACCGGAAGCCTGCCGTAGCAAAGTACCCGATGATGGTGCAGCCATAGTTCCGCCTCCTCAGGCGAATTTCAGGAGGCACATTTTGCTACCGGAATAAGATTTGTGCAAGGGGAACGATTGCCGGAAATCTACTTCTTCCCTGCTACGGACTGAAGGCACCTGGCATACAACTCAAGCAGGTGTCCGGCATATTCTTCCGGTTTAGCTGCGGCCCCGGTGCCCTGGAAACCCACGCCTGACGAGGTGGTCCGGCCATAGCCCGTCGTCATGGCGACAAACTTCATCAGATCGAGTGCGATATCTTCGTTGCGGCGTGATCCAGTTCCGCTGCCGGGTACTTCTTCCATGCGGGCCTCCGTTGTAATGGTTTTGGTCTAAAGGCGATGATAACAGAAGGATTTCTGGATGGTTTGTGTGGAGAGCGCACTCTTGCGCTTCCGGTCTCAGGACCGGTGAAGATCAAATTCGAACACCGGTCAGAATCAAATTCAAAAGGAGGGCAGAATCAAATTCAACGGCGGCGGACAAGAGTGTCCGCCCCACACGATTAGTTTAGGTCTTGCAGCATAGTGTACGAGAAGCCTCCGGACTGGCTGTTCAGGCCTACGAAGGTTCTGACCTGGCCTGCCGCGAAACTGAGCGATCCGGTATTGACGGCGCTGAACTTCTCACCAACCGGCGTGAGCACGACTTCGTAGCTACCTGCAGTGATCCCCTGATATCCGGTGGCCGCGCCATACGCCAAGTTGCTCACATTGGGGCTGACGGTGGTCAGGTCAGTGGCTGGAGCAACAATGTAGACATCCGCCGGGCCTAAACCAGGGGCCACGTTGACGATCCGAATCTTGAAGTTGCCGGAGGCGGGTGCGGAATTGTCGTCGGTCAGCACAAGGTTCGCGATGTTGGAGGAAAAGTTATTGGAAATGATGGTCGTGTCGGAACCGGAGCCAAAACTGATCGATTGCGACAGCAGAGCCGTGCTGGACCCGGACGGCTCGATTGCGACCTGATGTGAACCGGATTTCGTGGTTTGATATCCAGTGCTGGTGCCGTAGGCGACATTGCTGGACACGCTGACGCTATCGACCAGCAAGTCAAGGCTGCCTTCATCGGGGACGGCATTCATCATGCGAAGGCGAGTCTGTCCTCCGCCGCCGCATCCTGCAATGAGAAGGATCGTACCTAGCCCCAACATACCGGCACACAACGACATCAACCGCAAAATTCGGCTCACGATTCACTCCTCAGTTCCACGTTTGGATTTCGGTGCAGTAAAGATGGAGTGATGCAAGGCCTTCGATTGAAAGTTGCTATGTCCGAGTAAAGAGTGCGTCAAGGCAAGTAAAGTCTTGTAACAGTCGTCGGTCGTCAGTTTTCAGTCTTCAGCGACGACTGACGACTGAACTTTCTTTACGAAGTTTTACGTGCTTTTACCAAGTCTTTACTCTGCGGGGAATTGCGAGGTGTTCTAACTAGACAGAAAGATCCCTCCGGAGCGCAGAGTTCCTGAGAATATGCGAATAAGAATTGGAGATTACAAACATGTGGAATTCTAAAGAAACCCATACAAACTTTTTCGGGCTAAGAGGGCGAAATACATTCCTGGCGACGACTCTGCTCGCCTTATTGTTCAGCGTCGGATTCGCAGCCGGCAATGCTTTTGGCCAGGATAGTCAAGATGCTCCGCCGCCTCCGCCGGCGCAGTCCGACCAGCAAGCAGGACCGGGCAGGCACATGGGCCGTCGCCCAATGCCGAGTGTGGATGATCAAGTTCAGCATTTGACCAAGAAGTTGAAACTGAGTGATGAGCAGCAGACGAAAGTGAAACCTATCCTCGAAGACCAGCGTAAACAGATGGATCAGCTTCGCGAGGATTCGTCCCTTTCACGTCAGGACAAGTTCAGCAAGATGCAGGCGATTCGGCAAGACTCCGACACACAGATCAAGAGTGTGCTGAATGAAGATCAGCAGAAGAACTTTGACAAGATGCGCGCCGAGCAGCAGGACCGGATGAAGAATTGGCACAAGGGTGGGGATAATGCTCCTCCGGCAGGAGCTAGTCCGGACAGTCAGTAAAAAAATACCTCAAGTTTTCTCCCAAGCCTCTGGAGCCGGCAGCTCTTTTGCGTCGCCCGCAAGAGTTACTGGTTTCAGAGGCCCTTTTTTAGTGTGGACGCGAGCGTCCCGCTCGTGCGGAGAGTTGCAGATGCCTCGCGGAATTTGGGGCGGACTGGTCTGCGATCGCAAAGCTCACTCACAGGTCGCCATTGCCGCTGCTGCACTAGCGGGACGCTCGCGCCTACATTGTTGTTACTTCGCACATCAGTGCGAGCAAGTTGTTTTCCGGGTCGCGGAAGAAGGTCATCCAGAGATCGTGGGTAGGCATTTTGGCGATCACATGAGGCGTGTCTTCGAATTGCACCCCGGCGCCAACCATCTGCCGGTGCGCCTTTACGATGTCGGGTACAGTAAAGTACAGAACCGAGCCCGGATGGTCGAACTCCGGCTTCTCAGGACGCGTCAGCATCAGGCGGACTCCGCCGCAGTCGAAGAATGCCAGGCTGCCAGCAGTGAATAAAAGCGGCAAGCCGAGGATGTCCCGATAAAATGAAGTGGCGCGGTCGATTTGGTGAACGTTGATGGCGATCTGACCGAGTCGCGAAATGCCGATCGAAAGAGTTGCAGCAGCCATGGCAGTCAGCCCTCCGCGGTGAATCGTTAGTATAGCTAACTATATTTCATGGCCGAGCGCAAGAAAAAAATCAGAGCTTCGACGGAGACAGCCGCGATTGCGGACCGGCTGCACTCCGCAGCCATCCATCTGCTGCGCCGGGTACGGAAACAGGATGCCGCCACCGGGGAAGGTCCGGCCCGGCTTTCGGCATTGTCGGTGCTGGTTTTTGGTGGTCCCATGACACTGGGTCAGTTGGCGGCAGCTGAACAGGTTAAACCTCCTACGATGAGTCGTATTGTCACCGGACTCGAACGAAGCCGGCTGGCGGAACGCAGGGCGGATTCCAAGGACGCGCGGCGCCAACGGATTCATCCGACACCCAGCGGCGTACGCCTGTTGCACGAGGGCAGGCGGAGAAGAATCGAATACCTGGCGCGCAATCTTGATCGCTTTTCCCCAAAAGAACTCAAGACGATCGCTGAAGCCGTCAAACTTTTGGAGAGCGCCTTGCGCGATTGGCCCGCAGAGGGATAAGAGGACGGCCGAATTCCAGTTCCCTAGGTTTCAATGCCTACGTAGCAGACGCGTCCGATCAAATAGTCATGCAGTTTTTTGCCCGCGTCCATGGCCATCACTTCCACGGGATAGGCCTGGTTATGGGGCCGCAGAACGATGTGATTGCCCGCCACTTCCACGTATTTCAGAGTGCAGTCCTCCGGCGCGGGCCACGGCGTACATATTGGATTCGCCCTTGCGGTAGGGCTTCAGCGAGTTGTAATGGCGATCGAGCAGAATGGTCGCGCCCGGGAGGAGGCGAGGATACATGCTCATGCCTTCGCGACCGTCGGCGCGGATCATCACGAAGCGCTCCCAGTCTTCGCGATCGCCTTCAATTTCCGGACGCAGCTTGCGCAGGAAGCTCTTCTTGAGCTTCACGATTTCCTTGACCTTCATACTCATGATCAGGGGCTGCCGAGCGGCGACGGCAGTGTCCACCATCAGGACGTTTTCAAAATCGTCGTCGCTGGGCGGAGTGATGCTGGCGCGTTTGTTGATTTCGTCGGGATCGAGGAGATCGAGAATGGAAAGACTCTGGACATTCAATACCTTGTCCATGCCTTCGACGCTCAGGCCCCGCTTGCGGTTGAGGAAGTTGGAAATGTGCGCCTGCTTGAAACCGGTTTCGCGGGCCAGACGAAGGCCGGTCAAGTCGCCTTCGTCGATGCGCTCCCACAGCGCTTTGCGCAGGTTTTCCTGCAAGGCCCGGAATTTCATTCCGAGAGTATAGCATCGGGCTATTCTTACTTTTTCTAAAACATCTGAAAGTAAATATCTTCTTGACTTGGCAAAACCGCAGGCATACGATCAGCGACCTGTAGAGTCATCCATTGTTGAGGGGGAATTTGATACGAAACAATACAAGCAGTCATGGTGATGAATTCACAATCCGAAGGCGAAGAAAACAATTTCGTGGAATTCCGCCGCAAGGTGCGGGCCGCGGAAATGCTTTCGACCGCCATGGAGCGGCTATTGCGGGAGCTCCATTTTACGGGCCGGCTCAGCGTCGTGGTGCAGAATGGCCGCGTGCTGAAGTCCGGCTATGAGGAGGGCTATTTCCGCCAGCCGACGCTTTAGCAGGTCGGGCCAATAGTTCCCCATTCCAGGCAAGACGCACTCATAACTAAATAATTCCAGCAGGTCATCGTAAGAGAAACGAGCCCTGTGACCGAGTAATCGGCACAGGGTTTTTTTATTGCTCGAAGCCTTCCGCAGTCGGACGGGCATTGGTCCATTCCGAATGAAGGCTGAGGGCTGAAAGCTTTTCGAGGCAATCATGAAAATCGAAGATCCGGAAATCATCCAGCTAGAACTGAAGTACTGTGAGCGCTGTGGTGCGTTATGGTTGCGGCTTCAGGGCGGGCAGGACATTTACTGTGCCCCCTGCGATCTGGAAATGCTGGATCTGCCTTCGCCGCGAAGCGCGCCCAGCCGGCCGCGCCTGCCCGGTAATCACAAAGTGGAGATCAAAGAGCAGTCGATTGGACTTTCGAGGATTTATGGGAAGGAAGGCACTGCATGACGTTGATTCCCAGCCTTCCGCCCTCGCAAACGATTGTCAGAGATTCCGCAAGTCGTCCGCCCTTGCGGCCCAGTTCTCTCGATCAGACCGGGCGCGATCCTGATTTGTGGTTATACCGGGAGCGGACGCTGGGCATACTGAGGCGATACCAGCGCCTGTCGGTGGAATCGGGACGACTGCCGTCGCTGCTCGGACGAGAGTTTTTCAGGACCCACGTGACGTCTTATCACGCGGGAACGTTTGAAGATGCGGTGATCTTTGTCCACGATGTGGCGCGCGGCCTGGAACAGCTGGGCGGGTTCGAACGCAAACTGATTGCCCGCATCGCGCTGCAGGACTATACGCAAAACGAAGCGGCCCGCGTGCTGGGCTGCTGGCGCCGGACGGTTGGGCGGCGCTTTCCAGAGGCCCTGGACCAGATGAGCGAGATTTTTCTGGCAGCAGGCTTGTTGATCAGGCTGCCGGCTACGGATGGAGCGCGCGAAGAAAACTGTCAAGAGGGCAATCAGGAAGAAATTCCCGCAAGTGCTTCTGAACATGGGGAATAAAAATGTGCTTTGCATGTCCCATTCCCCCGGCCCAATTTGCTATTCTAGATTTAGAGATTGAGAACGAAGACGAAGGGCGCGCTCAAGGGCGCGCCTTTTTCTTTTGGGGGATGGAAGCATTGGCAAAAACGCGAAGCGGGAATCCACAGAAAACGCGTCCGACAATCTCCAGCAAGCATGCTGGCCCAGAAGCCAGGAAACATGCGACATCGGAGCTGGCGGAGGTCCGGCGCCAGATCACGGATCTGGTCAGAAATGGCGCCCTCGAGATGGTAGAGACCACGATCGACCAAGTTGGGAAAGGTCACTATCTGGGAATGAAATACCTCTTCGAGATGATCGGCCTTTATCCCGCGACATCGATCGATAACACGCCGGCAGAAGATTCCATGGCTGCGATCCTGTTGCGAAGACTGGGTCTTCCTGAAATGCAAATGCCGGAAGAAACTGTTACCAAAGATTCCACAGATTCCCCGAGGCCGGCGGCAGGGAGTGAGGATGGCTTAGAATGTTAGTCAATGGTTGGACGTCAACAGCAAGCCGATGGTCCGATTCGGCAAGACGGTTGTCCTCTACCATAAAGACCTCGAACTTCAACAGACGGGCCGAAACGCCGACTGGATCGTTGACATATCGGCCGTTCTGGCAAGGGAATTTCAGGATGGACATGACATGGGTAACCGACCGAATCGCGGTCGGGGGCGGGATCTGGAGAGCGGACAACATGGCGGAGGTGGCGCGGGTGGGCGTGACGCACATCATCGACATGCAGATCGAATTCGACGATACCAAACTGGCGGAGCCACATGCCATTGAAGTGCTTTGGAATCCCATTGACGATGATTTCCAGCCCAAACCGCCGGAAGTGTTTCAGATGGGTATCGACTTCGCGCAGGAAGCGCTGGGCCAGGAAGAGACCAAACTGTTCATCCATTGCGCGGCCGGAGTGCATCGGGCGCCGATGATGACTCTGGCGGTGTTGTGTTCGATGGGTTGGGCAATGGATGCGGCAGTGGAATTGATTGAGCGAGAACGTCCGGTGGTGGATTTCGCCGACGTGTATGTGCGCAGTGTGGAGAGATTTCTAGATCAGCAGGTTCGAGCGGAATAGAAACAAGTCCTAATTTTTAGTTTCTCAGTTCTTAGCTCCAGTTCTCAGTAAATCCACATATTTCTAGCGGACGACTTTCCCTGTTTGGGTTACGGGGAAAACTGCGTCTTTTTAAAATCAGCAGGGAGGAAACATGTTTGACGCGCACCGCCGCCCCTGGGGGCGGCTTTTCTACTTGCTGGCATTTTTGCTGGTATTGCCGAGTGCGTGCTGGAGCCAAAGTCCCGCCACAACAACCGTAAGCGATTTTGTGTACAGAGCAGATGGCGGGTTGGCCGGAGGGGCGTTGTTGATCTCGTGGCCGACTTTCAGCACTCCCACCGGACAAACTGTCGCTGCCGGAAGAAAGAGCGTGACTCTTGGGCCGGGCGGGGCATTGTCGGTTGCGCTGGTTCCGAACACGAACGCGATGCCGTCCGATACCTATTACACCGTGGTTTATCAACTTGACGATGGCACGGTCAAAACCGAGTTCTGGATCGTGACCCCTAGTTCTCCAACCACGATCGCGGCGGTGCGCACCGTACTTGGATCAGGAAATTCCGCAGTCACGGGCGTAGGCAGTGGATCGTTCGTAAGGAAGACCGGGGATACGATGACCGGCCCGCTGCAACTGCCTGGAAGCCCTGTCGGCCCAAATCAGGCCTCAACCAAGCAGTACGTCGATACCGGACTGGCGGCGAAAGCGGATGTAATTGGCGGAGTTGTTCCCAGCGGGCAACTGGGAAATGGAACGGCGAACAACAGCCTTTGCCTGCACGGCGATTCCAGTTGGGGAGCGTGCGGAGCCAGCGGCAATGCGGTTTCCATCCAGAACGTACCGGTCGA
This sequence comes from Terriglobia bacterium, assembly GCA_963795245.1. Classification (GTDB taxonomy): domain Bacteria; phylum Acidobacteriota; class Terriglobia; order Terriglobales; family Acidobacteriaceae; genus JAIQFF01. The sequence continues at coordinate 2,676,049 of CAWCHA010000005.1, forward strand.
CAGTACGGCGCCAATCGACAACCAGGTCATCACGTACGTCGCATCTCTCGGGAAATATGAACCACGGGCGGGCAGCGGAGTTACGGCAGGAATGGCGGCCACAAAATATTCGCCCGATTTCAACTGGTCCCAATCTCCTTCTACGAACCTGAGTACCGCAGGAGCAAAGACCGTAAATCTGGCGGCATGCGTGGCCGGTGTGCTCGCGGGAGAATCTCAGTATTACGTTTACGTCGCGGGCACGGGGACGGCGGAAGCAGTTCTGGTTACGGGCGGAACATGTCAGGGAGATGGGCAACCCGGCACACTGCAATTTACGACAGTGAACGCTCATCCAGCAGGATACACCGTGGGCAGTGCATCGAGCGGCATTCAAGAGGCAGTAATAGCAGCGCGATTCACACCGACGAATCCGACCGGCACTTCGCAATCCGGAAAAGTAGTGGTGCCTCCAGGAGAGTTCAAGGCTTTCGCGCGAATCTCAATTCGCGCTTCGAATATGACCGTGGATTTCTCGGGATCGATCGTGGAGTGCTGGATGATTGACACCTGCATATATGTGGGCGACCAATCGGTTTCGAATGCTTTTCAGGACATCACGCTGATCAATCCTCGCGGGCGTCCGATCATCTTCAACGGACAAAAGCCCTTCATCGAAGTGAATGCCCAAAAGACGCGGCTGATTAATGTGTCGACGCGGGTGAACCTGTCAGGCGGGACGTTCAGCAGTTACGTGCAAGTAGATGACGATCAGTCTTTCCTGCTGGATGGTTTGGACACGACACTGGGTAGCGGGTCGGGAAATGCCGGAGTGCGTTGCGACGCGACGGTGTGCAATCCCATCATTTATGCGCCCGGACCATTTAGCGCTCTTCCTGGCGTGGGATGGTTGAAGCATTTGAACATTTCCCTGCAATGCCAGGGCAACGGAATTGACTGGCAAGCTGGCAACACACTGCGTATCTCGGACAGCGTGATTCAGGCGTATGCGCAATATGGAGTGCGCGCCGGCACGAAACGTGGCGGCTTCGGCGGCTTTGAACTGGCCAATGTTTACGAAGAGGTGGGTGAGTGCGCCAATCCGGCAGGCGCGATCGGCCAGGCCGGAGTCATCGCGCAAGGCACCACGGTCAAGATTCAAGGCGGCCTTTCGCCGAACGGAATATTCCCGCAGTTTGCCAACACGGGTACGGCAAATTATCACTACTACATTGTCGCCAACCACGCCACGATTGGGCCCTCAAATGTTTTGTACGCCGGAAACGCGTTAAGCAATGGCACCGGAAACATCACGGTGACGACGCCGGATATTCCTGGCGCCAGCACATTCGACCTTCTGCGCGTGTCTCCGATTGCAGGACTGGTGGAGCAAGCGCCGTTCGGCACGGGAAACTTCGCGGTACTGACCCACGTTGCGCGAAGCGCGGCCTGCGCGAACGGCGTTTGCACCTTCATCGATAACCAGGCCACCCCGCAGGCCTACAACGTGGCGATCGCCGAGTTACTTCCCGTTGCTGGACTTCTGGCCGGGAAATCTGGTTCTCGTTTCCAACCAGGACACAAACAGCGTGCTCGGGGGATCGAGAGCATGCATGGACAGCGCCCCTGGGGGCGTGGTCGCGGTCCAGGGGACATTGGCGCCCGCTTTGATCTCCACCAATTGTGATTCGCTTTCGGGATGGACGCCGCTGTGGATGAGTTGCTATTCCGCCATGGCTCCTTCCGCTTTTTATGAGCAGGGGGCATTTCTGCTGGCGGTAAAGCCGAACCTTGATGGCGGATTGCGCACAAACCTAAAAGGCCGGATGAATTTTTCCACCCTGGGGACCGCACCGGGCCACATCATTACGCTCTCCGATTCCAATTTCCAGAAGACGATTGCAACTGCGAACAATCGGCCGACCAACGATGCCAACGACTCCTTCATCGGCTATGACCAGGGAGATGGCAACCCGGCCCATATCGGAATCAGCCTGGGAGCGCCGCAATCGATTTCCAACTACATCGCAAATGTCGGAGATGGTACGAGCTGGCTGGAACGTTTGACTTCCACTCTTAAGGAATTCAAGACCGATGTGCAAATGGACGGGACGCTTACTGTAACCGGCGAGGTGCAGGCGGGTTCGTTTGTCTTCACTCAGACTCCGACGCAATGCGCGGGTAGTTTCGCTACCGGGATTCAGGCCAACGGAAATGCGAACTGTAGTACCGCGGACGTCATCCAGATCGCGGAAACCGCGCCGCCCAGCGGCGTGGCGAATTACGGGCTTTTCTGGTTCGATTCGAGTTGCCACTGTCCGAAGGTGATCAGCAACAACGGGCAGGCCATCCCCTTAGGTCTGCTGAACGTATTCAACAGCGATGCCAATACCCTGGAAGAGTACAACGGGACGAATCCACAGACCCTGCGAGTGTACGGCACACGAACGGACGCCGCCAACTATGAGCGCGTCGGATTCAAGTGGGACAACGCAGACGGATACTTCGCAATCGCCAGCGAAAATGCAGGAACCGGCAGCCAGCGCGGGATTGCGTTCTGGATCGGAAACAACGTCCGCTGGGCCATTGATACGGCATCGAGTCTCAAACCCTTCGCCGATAATTCCTACAATGTAGGCTCAACGTCGCTGCGGGCAAAGACTGTTTATGCGGGTACTTCGTTCGACATCACAAGTTCAGGCGCGCTCAGCTTTGAACCCTGCAACGACGGTACCGTTGGCACCAGCCTGAACTTCCTGGCTAAATATAATTCCGCGAGTTCGCCTTGCGTGGTCAAGGCTGCGACCACTGACGGGGACGGCATCGTCGGAATTGTGAGTGCAGGCAGTGGGACGACCGGAAGCGCCACCGTGATCTATCGAGGATATGCACAATGCAGCTTCGACGGATCGACGACGGGCGGGGACTACGTGGTCACGAGCACGACCAACGCCGCTGATTGCCACGACGCAGGATCCGCAAGGCCCGCGGGGGTACAAGTAATCGGCCGCGCCCTGACCACCAACAGCGGCGCCGGAACTTACCTGATATTTGCCAGCCTCGAGCCGCCAAGTTCAGGAAGCGCCAGCGCAGTCCCCTGGTTCACGCAGCCTTCGGCGTCTGGAACTGTCTCGTTCCTAACGACGGCGAATGTCGCCAAGCTCTACGGCGTGCTCTATGCCGGCAGTACCCCACTGACAACAAGCCAGGTCACCTACAACGTGCAGACCGCCGACAATACCGCGAATACCTACGACATCGGCCTGTACAGCGGCTCCGGCGCATTGCTGGCACATGTCGGAAATACGGCAGGGACGAGCTTTGCGCCCTCAACCGGCTGGAAGACATTGAGCTGGACAGCGGCGGCCACCATTAAGCAGGGCAAGTACTACCTTGCGATCACGAGCAGTTGCAGCAGTTCGTGCGCCGTGTTGATCGGAAGTTCGACCGGAGTTGGATTTACCTTCGCCGGCGCCGTACAGGAAAGCGTGACGGCCGGCGGCACTCTACCAAACACGATCACGATTCCAGGCGACGCTTATACCGCGACCACGATTCCGACATGGTCGATTCAATGAAGTATCAGACCAACACTCTCAGGAGCATCACAATGACTAGGTTTTTGCCGGTAATATTCTTAATGCTCATCGCTTCACGGGCATGCGGGTCCACGGTCAACCTTTCCTGGAACTATGACTACACCGGGCTTCCGGTATGCAGCGCGACCGTGACGAAAAACTGCATGGACCATTTCGAAATGCAGGATGCGACGGGAGGAACACCTGTACTCATCGCGGCAGTGCAAAATCCCGCCAACGCCAGCGGGAAGGTGACGACCGTCAACGGAACATTTCAGACGTCGACCCTGGGCCAAAGAACGTTCGCGGTGACTGCGGTGGGCAGAGACAATGCGGGCAATCTTGTCTCCAGCGACTGGACGAAATGTCAGGGGAACTTTCAGGTGCCTCCGTCGGCGCCCTCCAGTCTTGCGGGTTCCGTTCAGTAACACTTCGCCTTCGAGAGTTCTTTCAGACGCCCAGTTTTGCTACTGGGCGTTTTTTATTTGGCGCAGATTAAAGCTGCGTGGTTATAACAACCCAGTTTTTAGTTAATTCTCGGTTCTCAGCTCCTGGTTCTCAGTTCATGATCAAGAGACTATTAATTTCGGTGGTGGTGCTGACTGCGCAGGCGTTGGCGTCGACCTACTATGTCGATCCTCTGGGCAGCAACGCGAACGACGGACTGTCCCCAATTACGCCCTGGCGGACATTGTTGAAGGTTGGCATTTCGAGCTTCCAGCCTGGGGACGTCATTCTTTTCAAAAGGGATGGGATCTGGAACGAATGGCTTACGCCGCCATCGAGTGGGACAGCGGGGAACCTTATCAAGTTTGACGCGTATGGAAACGGACAGCCGCCGCGTTTTACCGGATACCTGCCCACAGCAGCGTCGCAATGGACCAACAGTTCGGGAAGCGTCTGGCAAACAACCTTAAACGCAGACCAGGCGATTGCACAATTGAAGTTCGTACAGTTCGGCACGATCTGGGGAAATTCGCAGTCGAGCGCAGGTGCGCTGGCGCACGACCGCGATTGGTTTTACGACACAGGCACGCAGATCCTGTCGGTGTTCTCGTCGAGCGGGAATCCGGTGATTGCTTTTGGCGCCGTCGCGCCAATGATTTTGAGTGGACAGAGCCTGATCAATATCAACGGCGTTAGCTATCTCGAAATTCAACACATCCTGCTCGATTGGTATGACGGCTACGGAGTGCAGGTGCAAGGCGCCAGCGATCATGTCTGGCTGGCAAACATGGTAGCGGACTCGCAGATACCGAACGCGACCGTGCCCATCGGATTTTATGTGCATCCCAGCGGCGCGGTCGGGGACATTCACATTTTCAACACGGATGCTCATCGCAACTATGTAGGTTACCGGTTCGATGGAAGCGCGGCGGCGATCGAACTGAAGAATTGCAGGGGGTATGCGAACCGGACCTACGGCTTGATGGACAACACGGCGGCGGTGACTTATTCGTACTGTCATTTCTACGCCAACAATCTTGCGACGGGAATCTCTACGGATGTGACGGGCACACCGGGGCCGATTGACGGCGGGCACAATCTAACCGCGGACACGCCGCCGTACGTCCGCGGATTCATGCGTTACCCGGCGCGGATCAGCGTCACTTATGACGATCCAGGCCTGGTGGACGGATCGCATCAGTACATTCAAGCGTTGCTGCCGCTGTTTCAGACTCGCGGCATTCCACTCAGCATCGCCGTGGTGACGGGCTACGATCTCTCAAGTCAATTGATTCCGACCTTCCAGTCCTGGATCGACGCTGGGTGGGACGTGAACTGCCACTCGGTATCGCACCAGTATTTTGTATTTCCGAACGCGTTTACGCTGCAGTACACGGGAACCGCGGCGTCAAGCGTGACGCTTTCGATCACGAATAAAAACCTTGTCATCACAGCGCCGGGAGACGCCAACGCTCAAGTCAGTTGGGACTTGAGTTCTTCGGGAACAGATTTGGTTCCGGGGGGGCTGGATACGCTGGGAGGAGTTATTGCCACGCTGAAGCAACGCGGAGTATTCGCGGTGATCGCCGATCCAAACATGAAGACTGCGGTCAAGAGCGAGGACCTGGCGAACGTCACTTCCCAGGACATCAAGAATGCGGCCTTTACCCTGACCATGGACAAGGCCCGACTGATGACCGATGAATTGGCCTGGTCGAAAGCCTGGATGAATGCCAACCTGACGGGCATCAGTGGCAATCGATCGGTGACGCTGGCCTGGGATGTTAAGGCCGGAGACTCGGGTTACAACGTCTATCGATCGGGAAGCAGTAGCGGTCCTTATGCAAAGATTGCGGGCCCGGTGACGAATCCGGTCTATGTCGACTATCAGGTGAGTGCGCAGCAAGTCTGGTATTACGTCGTGACCGCGTTGAACCAAGTGGGAGAGTCGGGAAACTCGAACCAGGTTACTGCGACCATTCCCGGAGGCTGGGTCTATGTGTATCCGGGAAGCTACGAAGACTCATCGACAGAAGCTATCGCTGTAGCGGCAGGATACGCGGGCGCCCGGGGAAGCGGAGTGATGCAGCCTTCGCCCAATGCAGCCACCGTGCTGGCCAGCGGAATCAATGTACAAAACATTTTGAGCCAGGGAATGGTGCCTAATTTTCAAAATCTGAGCGACCTGCAACTCTCCAACAAGATTCGCGCGTTGGTTTTCAAATCGGCGGTGTGGGGTGTCCCGATTGGACTGTTCTTCCACGTGAATGAACTGTCGGGGCACCAGGTCAGCGTGATGCTCGATGCCTTGAGATCTTCAGGAGCGACACTGATGAACAATTCGCAGTTGGTGAGCTACCTGCTTCGAGCCACGCCGGATGCAGGGACGACGTACTACGCAGATTCGAGTTCGGGCATGCCAGCGGATTTCCGTCCTGGGCAGACGTCGCCGTTGGTAGACCAGGGCGCTGCGCTCAACGCGGAATACAAGTATGACTTGTTCGGGATCGACCAAACACAGTTCGGCGCGGGATGGGAAATCGGCGCGCAAGTATTCGTTCCAGAGTTCGGGGGACGCCTCCGGACGGCACCCTGAGACGGTTTCTCGTTTCCAGTTTATGGTTTCGATCCCACGTTGTTGAAGATTCAGAAGAAGGTAACGAGTGAAGAGTGATCTGGAACTGCTTACGCATTTGGGGACCGCGCTCCACCTTCGCACCCGTTTGCCGGATCACTCCGAGAATTCCACGATTGAGGATTTGCTGATCGAAGGGTTGCTCAATATACGGAGTAAAAGCAAGGGTCTGGTTCTCCTGAAGCCGAACCGGGCGCAGGTGGAATATTCGCGGAACTGTACCCGGCGAAACATTGTGCTGAAGGCCCGGCAGCTGGGGATGACGACATACATCGCGGCGCGATTTTTCATTCATGCCATTACACAACTAGGAACCACCGCGGTTCAGGTGGCGCACAACCAGGAGTCAGCAGAAGAGATTTTCAAGATTGTCCATCGCTTCTGGGAGAACCTGCCCGAAGGGATGAGAAAGGGCGCGCTGGTGACATCGCGCTCAAACGTCCGCCAGATCGTTTTTCCGCGGCTGGATAGTGAATACCGGGTCGCGACGGCGGCGGACTCGAACGCAGGCCGCGGGCTGACGATCCATAATCTGCATTGCTCGGAGGTCGCCCGCTGGCCTCGCGACGGAATGGAAACACTGGCCTCTCTCCGCGCTGCGGTGCCGGCGAACGGCGAGATTGTTTTGGAATCCACGCCGAACGGGGCGGGCGGGGTGTTCTACGAAGAATGGCAACGCGCCAACGAGACCGGATACCAAAGGCACTTCTTTCCGTGGTGGTACGACGGAGATTACTGCGTTCAAGGCGGGCCGATCACACGGGGCACTTTTACTCCCGAAGAAGAGCAGTTGATGGACCGCGAACGGCTCACAGATGCGCAGATTGCATGGCGGCGCATAAATCGGGCGCAGTTGCGAGGACTGGCGATCCAGGAATTCGCGGAGGACGCAGTCACATGCTTTCGGGCATCCGGGGACTGCGTGTTCGACCTGGATGCGATCGGACAGGCCCTCGCCGTCTGCGGCGAACCGGTTGAAACGCGAGACAGCGGCCGGATGGTGACATGGCTTCCGCCGCAGCCCGGCAGACAATACATTCTTGGCGTAGATCCGGCGGGTGGCGGGTCGGAAGGCGACTATGCGTGTGTACAGGTGATCGAGCGCCGCACCGCGATGCAGTGCGCAGAATTACACGGCCATTTTCCGCCGCGCGAACTGGCTATGAAGACAATCGAACTGGGACGTTCCTATAACCACGGGTTGCTGGTGGTGGAACGAAACAACCACGGCTACGGAGTGCTGGCGCATTTACAGGCAGCGGGGAGCTCGAACGTATTCCGCGACGGCGGGCAGGATGGCTGGCTGACGTCCGCGGCGAGTCGTCCGGCGATGGTGGAGAACCTGGCGGCGGTGCTGGCGACCGAACCGAAGTTGTTCAAAAGCAAGCGATTGTTGAACGAATGCCGGACCTTTGTGCGTTTTCCCGATGGAAATACAGGCGCGGCCGGAGGAACCCACGACGATTGCGTCATGGCCATGGCCGTCGCGCTGGCGGCACGACGGACAGTCGTAGGCGAGCTTTCGCGGGGCGGAATGCTGGAAATGGCCAGTTTGCCGGTGCGAGGTTAATGTTCATCCGTCACAGACAAGGTTTGGCGGGAGGCGGTAGGCTATGCCCCGAGGCAGTGGAATGTGTGGTTTTAAATCGAGGCCACGCATGCGAGGGCGAGACGCCCTCGCGACAGTCGCCGGGATGCCGGCGCTACAAAGATCGCCGAGAAGACATTGACGGTGACTGCGGTCCAGCACGTGCGGCGGATGCGGGGTGGGGCTCAGGGTCACCTGATGCGCTGTTCTGATGGGCAGTTCTACGTCGTGAAGTTTCGCAACAATCCACAGCACCTGCGGGTGCTGGCAAATGAACTTCTTGCGACTCGGCTGGCGGAGGGCGCCCAGCTTCCCGTCCCCGCTACCGAAGTTGTAGAGGTTGGCGACTGGCTGGTGCAGCACACGCCAGAGCTAAACATTCAGCTGGCGGGGAACACAATTCCCTGCCAGCCGGGCCTGCAATTCGGCTCGCGATATGTGGTCAGCCCGCTGGAAGGGCAGGTGCTGGATTATCTTCCGGAGGGAATGCTTGAACGGGTACGAAACCTGGAGACTTTTGCAGGCATCCTGGTCATGGATAAATGGACAGGCAACGCCAACGGCCGCCAGGCAGCGTTCTGGCGGAAAATGCGGGAGCGCAGATACACGGCAACGTTTATCGACCAGGGATATTGTTTCAATGCCGGGGAGTGGACATTCCCGGATTATCCCATGCGCGGCGTCTATGCGCGCAATGAAGTGTATGCGGGCGTTCGAGGATGGGAATCGTTTGAGCCGTGGCTCTCGCGAATCGAGAATATGAGCGATGACCTGGTCTGGAGAGCGGCTGGAGACATTCCACCGGAGTGGTATAGCCACGATTGGGATGCTCTAGGAAGCCCTGGTTCGGCTGCTGCTGGAGCGACGATCGATGGTAAGAGAGTTGATCACGGCGTTTCGGATGTCGCCGCGAAAGCCGTTTTGCAACTGGAAAGAAGATGCCTAGCTTGGTGACGCAGGGAAACGTGCGCTCATCACCAGGCGGAAAAGGTTGTTGCAATTTTAGATCTTGGTTTTGATTCTTAGTTCTTGGTTCTCAGTTCTCAGTTCTCAGGTCCAGGTTCTTGGTTCTCTGTTGCTGGTTTCGTTATGACGGATTTTAAGAGACTCGAATTCTTTCTGCTGCGATATGTGCCGGACGCGGTGAAGGACGAATTTGTGAATTTTGGCGTGGTCATGTTCGAGTCTGGGGTTAACGGCGGCTTTGCCGATGTGCGTTTCAGGCGCGACTGGAGCGGAGTGCTCCGACGCGATCCTCTAGCGGATATTGAAATGCTGAAGGCGTTGGAGCCCGATATTCGAAATCAACTGGGAGAAGCGGGAGCGCGCGAAGTTTTTCTGCGGAAAGCTCACGATTCATTTTCCAACCTGATCCAGATTTCGCCGACGAAGGCTTGCCTGGCTCAGGACCCAGCGAAAGAGATGGACATTCTCGCGGGTCTTTATTTTGAGGGGGCGCCGAAGTCGATACATACGGTGTGGTCGGAACGGCAGCGAATTAAAAAGGGAATGCAGGGAGCTTTCGAATTGGCTGGGGTGTGGACGTCTCTCATGAAAAATATACCGGCAGCTCCTTACACCAAGGCTGGGGATCCGTTCAAGTTTGATTTCGGTTATCGCGTGGGCGCGGAGATTAAACTCTTTCACGCGGTTTCACTGAAGACAAACCTGGAACAGGCAATCATGCTGGCTGCGCGCTATCCGAAAATGGCTCAGGGCATCATCCAAACTACGCAGGCACATTCTTGGTTGACGGCCGTGATCGAGGACGATGTAGACCGGCAACAAGACGGAGTGCGGTTTGCGTTGGGCGCGCTCGAAGAAGAAAAGATACGAGTGGTGCGGATCGCGGAAATGCCGTTGATCGCAGATCAGGTGCGAATGGACTTGCGGGCCTGACAGTTTGTAGATCTGATACTTCTCGCGGGCGAGGGCGCCCGCGCCACACAACCAAAGACAAATCATGAATATTACAGAAACGTTGCGCGGCGCTTTGCGCCGGATCGCCGGAGTGTCTCTGAGTGCGGGTCCGGAGACCAAAAGGCGGACGGCGCCCTTGCCTTCCATCCTTAATACGTATGGACCACGGCCGGAGGCTTATCCGAAACCATCGCCAGCTAACTTGCGCCGGTTCTCCGAGACGCCAGTGGCACGGAAAGCGATCAACACGATCAAAGACAGCATTGCCGGGATGCGGTGGAGAATCCAGCCCCGACCGGGACGAAATACCGGGATTCCAGATCCGGAATCGAGGTCGTACGTTCTAACGGAGAACTTTGCAGCGCCGAATCCGGACGATTCGTTCCGCTCACTGGCCGAGCAAGTTCTTGAAGACGTGATTGTCGGCGGCTTTGGAGCCATCGAGATTGAAGAAACCGGCGATCCACTGCGCCCACTTGCGCTTTGGCCGGTGGATGGAGCGTCGATCCGTATCAAGAGTGATTGGGACGGGCTGCCGGGGTCGCCACGCTACGCACAGATCACGGGACGGTTCGGCCCCGAAGCCCAGGTTTCCCTGAATGACGACGAACTGATCTATATCCGGCTGAACCCGCGGACGCACACGCCATTCGGACTAGGGCGGCTGGAAGTGGCGTTTGAGACCATCAACGCTTTTCTGGGCGCGAACCGTTACGCAGCGCGGCTGGCCTCAAATTCAGTGGTCGAATATGCGCTCTGGCTCCAGGGACTCAGCCCCGAGCACCATGAACGGCTGATCCGGTGGTGGCAGGATGAGATCGAAGGCACCGGGCGCGTGCCAATTCTTTCGGTGGAAAACAAGCCGGAGGTGTTGCGGTTTGGCGGCGGCACCGATGCCGATCTGCGGCTCCAGTGGCAGGAATTCCTGTTGCGAATCATCGCAAACGCTTTTGATCTTCCTCCCCAGTCTCTCGGGCTCGAAAAAGATGTGAACCGTTCCACGGCGGCGGAGATGACCGACCAAGCATTCCGGCAGGCGATTGTGCCAACCGCCAGACTTTTCGCGGAACATCTTACTCGCGAGGCGATCGGGAAGAAACTGGGCTGGCATGATCTGGAGTTTGTCTTTACCGATGTCGAATCCTCTGGAAGCGAAATTGAGCAGGCGCAGATTCAGGACATCTTAATAAGGAACGGCGTGCTCACCGTGAATGAGGTGAGATTGATGCGAGGCTTGCCTCCGTTGTAACGATCAGCAACCAGCAGTACTTCGACTCCGTTTTCGTTGGCGGGCGAAGGCACGCGTTCGATCAGGATGACAAACCCAAATGCAAATTGAATTGGAATCGATGGCGATCGAGATGCCGCGAGTGACCGGGCATCCGAACCGGGAACCGTTTCGCGGAGTGCTGACGCTGGTGGATGTGGTTTCTGACAGAGCGCCGGCCGGGGCTCGAGGTCACAGAGTCGTGCTGACGCGCGTTGCCGCCGAGGCAGCCCTGGCATCGTTGCTCGGGATGGGATTGGACTATTCACCCGCACTCGACCGGCACGATACGCGGAGAAAAATCGGCGTAATAACCCGGGCGGATATTGTGGGGAAGCAACTGGAGCTGGGTGGATATCTGTTCGCCAAAGACTTCCCTGAAATTGTGCACGAGATTGGCTTGATGAAAGGAGTACAGCGAGGTCAACCGGCGGGATCCAATTATCGCTCCGCAGCGGCGCTCGGCATGTCTTACGAAATTACCGACGCACGCATCGCGGATATGCGGAGCACGGTATGGACACTTACCCACGCCACATTTACCGGCGCCGCCGTGCTGCGACGCGATAAGGCTGCGTACCGGGACACATGGATTGAGTTGGGATAGATGTTCACTGAAAGTTGCACAAACTTTGAACGAGGCGTGTAGCCTCGCACTTTTTACGGAGGAGAACACATGCACGAAGAGATGACACAACAACTGGTGGCAACGGCTGAGAGGCTGGCCACCGCGGCAGAGGCCCTGGACCGAGTCCTGGGACGGCTCGATAGTCAGCAAGAGGCGCTAAACGCCAAGGTTGACCGAATCGTGGCCGCGGTCGAGGAGCACCTGGACGAAAGTGAAACCGACAACACGCGGACGGACGATGCTCGCGCTCTGCAACAGCGCGTCGCGGAGCTGGAGAAATCCAACAATGATCTCAAAGCCCAGGCTACCCGGTTGGCTCGCAAGACACTGCCTCCCCTGGTTACGGCGCTGCTGACCAAAAACGGCGAGGTGGGCGACCGGATCGAGTCGGCGGTGCTGGACAAAACCCTTCAGTCGCTGACCGTAGATCAGCGAATCGCGGTCAAGGCTGAGATGGCAAGGGCCGGGATGATCGACTGATTTTTTTAACGGTCTGATTGGATTATCGAAACCGGTTTTTAGTTTTTAGTTCCCGGATTTTAGCGGAGGTGCGACTTCGGTCGCGCCTCTTTTCATTTTATCTGCAATTCAATTCTTTTCAGGAGAACACATGAACGCACAATTTCTTGATCTGCAAGCGGCGGCCGACTTTCTGGGGCCGGGCGCGGCAGAGGTCAACCGTTATCAAACAGAGATTTTCGACATCGTGCGGCGCCGTGGAGCCTTCGGGCAACGAATCCGGCAGGTACCGGCAACCGGGCATCCCTCGCGATTCTTCGAACAGACGGCGATCGTGGCGCCCAGCGCTGCGGCCGGTTTCGTCGATCCACGCAACATAGTGGCGACTGTCGGCAGCCCGACCAGGGTGGAACGCAGCGTGCCGCTGAAGGCGCTGGTTTCGCAGATCAACTACAACCTGTTCGACATGGAAGTGGGTTCGCAGCAAAGCCAGTTCGCATTTCTGCAGGCCAAGGATCTGGCTGACTCCGTCGAAGGGCTCATGCGTACTCACGATGTGGCTCTGTGGAACGGTACAGACACGTCCCTGGGCACGCCAACCACAACCCAATACTTCGGCGCGATCGGACAAATCGTGGCCGGCGGCAATTCGCACACGGTCGCAACCACGGAAAGCATCGTGGACGGGATTAAAGGCGTAGTGGCCGGGATGGTCGCGAATTCGTCATTCGAAGTGCGACCCACGGCGATTTACGCCAACCCCGTGTTGCTGGACCTGATCGACCGCGAGGTGAAGACGGCCTTCAACGTCGTGCTCTCGACCACGGAAGTGGCGGGGGGACTGCGAGTGAAAACACTGTCGACGCAAGCGGGAGATTTGCCCCTGATTCCGGAGTGGGCGCTGGGATACACGGGCACGCCGGGAAGCGGTACGGCGGTGCTGCCCTGCTACATCGTCTCCGAAGAATTGATCGAATATCACTGGCTGACGGATTCCAGTCCCCGGGTGTTTCAGTTGGGCCTGCCGGGATCACTGGCGTCGCAGATGGTGGTGGTGAAATTCGGTGGAGTCGTGGTGAAGGGCGCTTCTTACGCGCATTACGAAGTGAAAGTAGACCGGTAAAAAAGCAGTCTCCGGTCGTCAGTCTTCAGTCGTCAGAAAAACGACAACAGACTGGCGACCGGAAACGCTTCTGGTTTTCGAGAATAATTTTATGAACTATCTCTCTCCTGCGGAATACGAAGCATACGGACTGGAAGCGACAACGCCTGCGGCATGGGTGACGGCGGCATCGTCCGTCATCGACGCGCATTGCCGCAGGGCAACCCTCAGCGTAGCGCAATACGAAGAGCGGATACGAATTGTCGCAGGCCGAAACACGGTGCGAGTGACCTATGTGCCGCTCACCATTCTTCCGCCTGCGACCATGGCGATCATTTCCGCGCGAGGACGCTATGCCATCCCGCGGCGGGGCGAATGGCCTTTTGACGATCTCAGCTCTGATGTGGCTTTGATGTTCGGGCTCCCGGGCACATGGAACGCGGTGGATCCGGCGGGTATCGACATTTACGCGGACACCGGTGAGTTGACGTTGCCGGCGAACGCGGTGGGGTTGGGCTACAGCGAAATCGACCTGGTGTATACCGCCGGGTTGAACACGATTCCCGACACCGTGAAAGTTGCCTGCGCACAGATTGCCCGCAATGCGCAAGCCACGCCGGCGCTTAATGTCCGATCGGGAAAACTGGACCGCATGCAACTGGATTACTTCTCCGGCAGCCTGGTGGATCAGACTGTCCAGACCCTGTTGGCGCCTTATGTGGCGCAGAAAGTGGGTTGAGTATGTCGCAGACGGGGATACATTTGGGAATTTTCGGCATGACCCTGGTTCGAGCCGCGGAAGCGATGCTGCGCTCTCTGGGCGGGTCCGAGGTCAGGTTACTGCTTCCCGTATTTGGCGCAGATGGCGATTCCAGCCAACTGGGTCTGGCGGATCCCGGGATCGAGGAAATACGACTTTCCCCCGTCGTCGTGCGCAACCTGCCGACGAACAGCACCGGCCCGCGCCGACGGGTGGAATTTCTGATCCCGGCGGCGGCGGTGGTTGAGGAGTTGAGTTCGCGGAATGTTGCTTCCGCCGAAGTCTTCTTTGAAGGCGTGATGGGGGTCGTGTACGACAGCGATTTGTTTCACATCGAAAGTCTAAGCACCGAATATTTTGGCGGAATGGCATATCTGTACCGGGTGGTGGGGGTGGAGTAGGAAGAACAGTCGTCAGTCTTCGGTCGTCAGCCAAAAGCGTAGATCGAGGCGAGTTATGGATTTGAATAGCTGACGACTAACGACCGACGACTGAGGCCTGATCTATGCAATTTGCGAAAGACAGTTTCTATATGGCGTTGCGGGAGCGGCTGGCATCGCTGAATCCGCAACGTACCGTCACTCTCAACGGGGTTACACGACCGGCACTGATTGTGGCCGAGAACGAACTGGTCATTCCAGTGGAACCGTTGCCGGACGCGTTCTATATCGAGTGGGCGGCGAGCCGGACAGTGGATGGCCAGGACGGGAGCCGCGCGTTGATGGCCATGGACTGCATAATTTCTCATCACACCTTCGGCACCGTGGAAACCGGCGTCGATCGGGGACGCACTCTGGCCGCGCTCGACATGGAGCTCACAGGTATTTGCCAACCTGCCCGAACATCCAAACAGGATTTCACTCAGACTCCTAGCGTTGACCTGGGCACGAACATTTTCTGGACGGCGCCGCAACTGGGTGCGGTAACCGGCAGCGATGGGCCGAGGAATGAAACTCTCCCCGGCAAGGCGCAGTCGATCCGGCTGGAACGGAGAGCGCTTCTCAAAGTTTTTTTCTTTACCGAGGTGAACACACTATGAGCACGTGGTCGCTGCGTGCCGCGATGGTTCCCATCACGCGGCGAGTCCGGGCATACTTTGCCCCGGTAAATCGATTGACTGAAGCACCGGCAATCTTTGATCCCGGCAAACACGGCGTGTTTCCGCTGGATGCTCCGCCAGTTCCGTGGATCGACCTGGGTTGGGTGGATCATTTTCAGCGATCCTGCGACACATCCACGGAACTGTTGCGCACGTCCACACAAGCCGCGACTGTGGCCCAGTTCCGCGGTTCGCTCGGAGCTCGCGTTGAATTCGACTTCCGGGAGTGGGGCAAACTCCAGATGGCGCTAGCCTCGGGCGCGGAACACATGAACGTGCTGGCCAGCGATCCCAGTGCGAACGCTCAACCCTCTGGCGGAACGCCCGTGGCATCGATGGCAGTGCTTCCGGGATCGACTGCGACCGAGATTGTGGTCGGCGCGGGCGCGGTGGGGGCGTTTGATCACGGCGACATGCTGGCGGTGGATGCCGACTATCAACAGCAGACTGGATACGTCGGGACGGGAATCGCCGCCGCATTCGTAAATGACCCAGTGGATGTGAACCGCGACCCGAACTACGTGCGACGCGTGACCTTCAACCTGGGCAAGGTCGCCGAAAAAACAGTGAACTCTCTGTTGCTGGCGCAACCGCTTTTGGGAGGAGCGCCGGCCGCGGGAGTGAGGGTGCAGAAAGTTGTCGCGTTCGTAGACCGCGAGGGGGGAAGTTTTTTCCAGGAGTGGTCAGGCCTCTTCGTCATGGAGGAAGATTCGGGAGGACGAATTTGCTACTACTATCCGCGCCTGAGTCCCATCACGTCACGATCAGCGACCGCCACCGGATTTCAACGCGAAGACGAAATCGATATTACGAAACCGATGGCTGCAATCGCCTTACGGGCGGCCTTCGTGGCCATGCCGCATACTGACGAAAACGATTCCCAAATGGTGCTGTGTTATCGCAGCTACTTTCCAGCACGCCAGGCAGCGGTCTACTAATTCGCGGCCTGTCAATTCTTGCCGAATATCCAGCAGCCAGATTTTGATTGCGTGATTATGCGGGTTCCAGCGCGATCACCAAAAGCCAACTGCCTTTGGTAATACAGGCTGAATTACTGCGGAGTAGTGCGTTCAGCCGTGTATGACCCAGCCGTAACCACAAACGGAAGCCAACCTGTTGTAAGAAACGTTCAGGATTTCTCAACTCGTTCAACATGAAACTGCAAATAGACAATCTCGATGGCCACGGCCTGCGCGACTACACTCCGGCGATTGACGTTTCGCGCTCGCCTCAACTCGTGCGCCGCCTGAACCGGCCGGCTGAACTGACATTCAGCCTGGTGGCAGACGCTCCGGATTTTGTCGTGCCCGCGAGTGCCGCTCGCGTCATGCTGGGAAAAACCAATGGACAGGATGTCTTTACGGGTTATTTAAAACAGTCGCCATTGTTTGAATATCTGGGCTGGGGACAACGCGGGCCCGTCTACCGTTACAACCTGGTGGCTCAGAGTGACGAATCGGTACTCGATCGCAAGCGGCTTCCGAGCCGGTCTCCCTTCATCGATCGGGGGGGCGGCAGCGCCATGCGCCAGTTGACTGAAGATCTTCTGCCGGGCACTTTTGACACCAGCGCGGTCCGGGATGTGGATACGCTGCTTCGGTATCCGGTCGATCCGCAGAAAACGTGGTCACAGCATGCGGCCGAGATCGCACTCCAGGCAGGAGGAAGCTATCGCGCTATCGGCGGCAGGTTGAGTTTCCTGCCGCTGGGCGCCACCGCTCATTCGATTGCCCAGACCGATGATAATTTCTCACCCAGCGGCTTGTCGCTAAAGTCGACGGACGGATTGTTGAACGATGTGACCGTGGTCGGCTTGACCGAGCCGCAAGACCATGTCCGGGACTACTTTGTCGGCGATGGACTCAGTCTCAAATTCTATCTTTCGCAAAACCCGTTCAACCGGCCGGGGCGAACGCTGCTCGACGAAGAGTATGGCGGAACAGCGTTGAACCCGGCGAGATGGAGTGCGACCGATCCGTCGAGCGCAATTACCGTCGTCAACGGAAAATTGCAAGTCGCAGGCGGGACTGGCGTCGACGGTCAAAGCACAGTTGTGTTCGCCGAACAGATCGAACTGGGAGGCGCACTGGTCTTGCAACACGGCGATATGGCATTCACTGCGGCCTCGAGCGGAGTGCTTGGCGGCCTTTATCCGAATGCTATCTCGACTGCCGGCTGTCTCGCGGGTTTCAAAATCGCACCCAGCGGCGGACAATCCACTATCCAGGCGCTGGTAAGCGGGGCGGTCACGGGAACTGCGATCAGTACGGTTGCAGGTCATCACTATGCGCTCACTACCCGTTTCTATGCGACCGAAATATACCGGCGGCGCCAGATCTTTCATTCTCCCGGACATCCCGCTGGGAGCGGATTCGGGGGGAATGCCGTGGCAGCGGATTTGCGTGTGGTGCTCGAAGTGCATGTCACCGATCCTGCCAATCCGGCGACTTTGATTGCGGCTTCGACAATCTTGTATGACGGTCTGCTCGAAAATGTCAGCGGCTTCTGCACCTATGGGCTGGTCAATGCGACGAACCTGAGCTGCGCGATCCCGTTCACCCGAATGTTCCAACCGGTCGATGCGGAGGTCCGAAGCGCACTGCCGGGCAAGGTTACCGTACGCGACTCGTCGGGTCGCAGACGGAGGGGGCAGAGTGTCTGCTTCTGTCCTCATCCGCGCTTCAGTTCTTTCCAGAAAACGCTCCTGCATCCAACGAGTTAATTCAGGTGCAGTATCGCGGGCTTGGTCGCTCCATGGGGCGAGTTGTCGATCCGGTCAACATCGCGGCGCAACAAAACGGAAACGATGACGGAGTCCGCGGATTGGTGCGGGAGGTAATCGCACCTTCTCCGCGCACATCAGCGGATTGCGAGAATGCGGCGCTGGCTCTGCTAAACGCCGCCGACGGTGAGGCATGGTCGGGCGAGTACTCGACCTGGAGCGATTTTTTGCCGGAAGGCGCTACGGATATTTTTCCCGGTGACGCTGTAAACGTGAACGTCGCCTCGCGGGCGGCCATTTTCCAGGCAATTGTGCGTGTGGTCGAGATTGAGATCAGAGATCTGAAAGAAGAACACAGTCTCTACAAAATCCAGTTTGCCGATGCAGTCGCAGCGCCGCTGGGTTTTGAATTCCAGACCGGAACTGTGGTTCTGCCCCTGAGCCTGACCTCGATCGATGTGGCTCAAGTGGGCTCGCTCTTTCTTCCCGACTTGACCTCGGCGGAAATTACACAGGCTACCTCTACAACCGTGAACCTGGATGCTGGGGTTACACCGGTGAGCGGTGGCGGGATCGAGGTGCGCTGGACCGATTTCGGATGGGGCCAGGAAAACGACCGCAATCTGGCGGGACGTTTTTCGACTCAAACTTTTACCCTGCCAAGATTGGCTGCGGTACAGAACCACTTTCTGCGGCAGTTTGATAATGCGACGCCGCCCAGATATTCGCGATACACAACCGCCTTGCATTTGAAATATCCGTTATGAAAGTTCAACTATGAAGGATCGCCAGGACGACATCTCGGCCAACTATCCCCATCCGAACGGCGCGGGAAGGCAACTGGTGGTGCGCGTTACGGACAGCTACTTTCAGGGGGAGGTGCTGGAAAAGCTGGGCCGGCTGGAAGCCAGGATGGAAATGCTAATCGGCAGTGGACAACCCGGACGAGTAAAGTTGGCAGAAGACCGGATCACCCAGCTGGAAAAAAGCGAAATACGTCGAAGCGTTTACGACCGGATTGTGAATGCGGCGATCACGGTAGCGATCAGCGCTGCCATCGCGATGCATGATCGGTGGGCGTTCAAGTAAGAGCCTGCATTCTGCGATTGATTTTTCCGTTCTCATTTCTCAGTTTTTAGTTCTCGGTGGTACCACTCTCAAACTGTCTTTTATTTTCAAAACTTATCTTCCACGCTCAAAAACGAATCAAGGAGGCGTTATGGATTTCTTGGCCAAGCTATTGCAGGGTATCGCGTTTGTTCCTTCGGTTGTAACCGGGATTGAAGGGCTTTTTGGCAACCGGTCCGGGGCAGAAAAGAAAGATGCTGCGATGTCTTTCGTGTCGGCAGCTTTGCAGCTAACCGATGCGGTGACATCCCGTCACATTGTTGATCCCGAGAAGTTCAAACAGGGGATCAGCGCTGTGATCGACGGAACAGTTCTCTGCTTGAATTCCTCTACGTGGTCCAAGCCCGCTCAGCCGTGAATCAACCGATCTCTTCCGCCCAGTTCTCCAGCGTCTTCTTGACCTGGGCCATGAACTGGTCGGCAACCGCGCCGTCGATGACGCGGTGATCGTAGCCCAGCGTCAGGTGGACGACGGACCGGACCGCGATCGAGTCATTGCCATCTTCATCAGTGACGACCATCGGCGACTTGGTAATTCCACCTACACCCATGATGGCCAGAGTTGGGCTGATTGATGATGGGAAGTCCGAAGACAGCTCCGAACTGGCCGGGATTGGTGATGGTGAAAGTTGAGCCTTCCACCTCTTCCGGCTTGAGTTTCTTGTTGCGGGCGCGCTCGCCCAGATCGCTGATGCCACGTTGCAGGCCGAGGAAATTCAGCTCGTCGGCATTCTTCAACACTGGCACGATCAGGCCCCAATCGAGCGCGACCGCGATCCCGACATTGACGTGGCGATGATAGCGAACGCTTTCACCTTCAAGCGAAGCGTTCACGATGGGATACTGCTGCAGCGTGATGAATCGCGGCACGGGTGAAAAACGGCATGAAGGTCAGCCGGGCGCCGTTGCGCTTTTCAAAAGCGGCTTTGCTTTTGTTACGCAATTGAACGATCCGCGTGATGTCCACTTCGAACATGCAGTGCACATGCGCGCTGGTGCGCCGCGATTCGATCATGCGATGGGCAGATAATCTTGCGCATCTGGGTCATGGGAACCAGATCGCCTGGAATCGCCGGAACAGGAGCGCTGCCGACGGATCTCGCCGGCGGCACGGGGGGTGAAGAAGGCGCAGGGGCTGCGGCCGCCGCGGGCTGACCTTGTTCCAGAAACGCAGTGATGTCCTGCTTGGTGATGCGTCCGCCGAGTCCGGTTCCGGGCACTTGCGCCAGATTGATGTTGTTCTCGCGCGCGATTTTGCGGACCAGTGGAGACGAACGAGCGTGTTCATCTTCATCGTCGCCTGAAGGCTGTGACGGCGTGACTTGAGCTGGCGCAACGGAAGCAGGGGCCTTTGTCTCGGTTGCCGGTGTGGCTGCTTTGGCCGGAGCCGCCTCTTGTTTCGCAGGAGCAGCAGCAGGTCTTAGCTGCACCACCCTCGCCGTCCGCGGAAATCGTGCCCACGACAGTATTGACCTGGACGGTCGCGCCCTCGGCAACCTTGATGTCCTGAAGGACTCCCGACGCAGGGGCAGGAATTTCGGCGTCCACCTTGTCCGTGGAAATTTCGAACAGAGGCTCGTCGCGCTGCACCTTGTCACCCGGCTTTTTCAGCCACTTGGTGATGGTCCCTTCAAAGATCGATTCGCCCATCTGGGGCATGACAATATCAGTCGGCATGATTCCCTTCCACGCAGCGCCATCGAGGCCCGCGCAACCCTTCATTATATAGGGGAGCTGGTTTTCTGTTCTTCAGGCCACGAATGCGGTAGCTCAGTTTGAAAAATAAATTACGTCGGGGTCATCCTCAACGCATTTAGTCGTGATCGTGATGTTCGTGTTCTTCGCCCTTGGGATCGCCTGCCGGGGGCGCGATTCCGGAGGCTTTCTTCCAGTAATCCTGCACCGCGGGTGGCAGCTTTTCGATGCGCGAAAGGAAGGCCGTGACTTTCCACATGTCCTGTTCGCTGAGCGCTTTGTTCCATGCCGGCATGCCGGTGTAGCGAATACCGGTGCGTACGGCATAAAAAATATTCCACTCGGGATCATCGACGGGGTAAATGATCAGCTGCGGCGCCGGCGGATAAAAAGAGTGCTTGAAGCGCACTGGGTTTATTGTCGAGACCGCCATGACAAAGAGCACAGTTCATGGTGTAGATTTTCATTCCGTCGATCAGGTTGTCGTCGGTCGGCGGAACTGGATTAGTCAGGCGCGGCGCATGGCGTTCCATGGAAGCATCCACGGCAGACATCGCGATGTGCTGTTCAATCTTCGGCGGAGTGGAATCGGCATTCGTGGGCAGGAATCCGAGCGTAGCGATGGCCAGACCGCCCAGGAAGAGCAGAAGCAAAGTAATGACGGCGCCGAGGATGAGATTACGCATGCCTGCCTCCTTTTTTCATCATACGCCGGTTGCTTTGCCGACCTTCGCCCGGCCGGACAGCCGAGAGCGCTTGCACCCACGCGGTATGTGATGGCACAAATTCTAATATGCCTTGAGACGACGGGCTTCGCGCAGCACATCGCTTACCTTGGGCAGAAAATATTCTTCCTGTGGCGGTGAGAACGGGACCGGCGAATCCTGGCCAGCGATGCGGACGATGGGACCATCGAGGTCATCGAAAGCTTCCTCGTTAATGATGGCGGCAATTTCTCCGGCGAGGCCTCCGGTGCGGGAGTGTTCGTGCAACAGAATGACTTTGTTGGTCTTGCGCACCGTCTCCACAATCGCTTCGCGGTCGAGGGGAGCGATGGTCCGCAAGTCCACAATTTCAACGTCGATGCCTTCCTGGCCTAGCGTCTCGGCGGCTTCCATCGCAGTATGCACCATTGCAGCATAAGTAATGATGCTGAGGTCGCGGCCCTCACGAGCGATACGCGCCTTGCCCAACGGCACAATGTAATCTTCCTGCGGCACCTCTCCTTTAATGCGACGGTAGAGAAACTTGTGCTCGAAGAAGATGACCGGGTTATTGTCGCGGATGGACGCCTTGATAAGACCCTTGGCATCGTAGGCAGTAGCCGGACAAACTACTTTCAGGCCGGGCGCGTGCACAAACCACATCTCCGGATTCTGGGAGTGAAACGGACCACCGTGAACATAGCCGCCGCTGGGTCCGCGAATCACCATCGGAGCGGGCGCACCCCACCGGTAGTGACCTGAAGCGACCATGTTAACGATCTGGTTGAAGGCGCATCCGATGAAATCCATAAACTGGAACTCGGCCACCGGGCGCAATCCGGTAAGGGCGGCGCCGAAGGCGGCACCCACGATGGCAGATTCCGCAATCGGTGTGTCGATAACGCGCTCAGGCCCGAAGCGATCGATGAATCCGTCGGTAACTTTGAACGCTCCACCGTAGATGCCGATGTCCTCGCCGATACAGAAGACGGTGGGATCGCGTTCCATTTCCTCCCAGATACCCTGGCGGATGGCTTCGAGATAGGTGAGTTGAGGCATTATTTTTTATCTATCTGTCATCCCGAGCGAGGATGCAGGTTCACGAAGTGAACGAGCACCGCAGTCGAGGGACCTTGCGTTTCAATCGTGTTTAAGCCGGCTCGGCCATCCATACTACACATCACTTCAGATGTATTGCCGCCTCGGTTCTCTCAAGAGTGGCAACGGTTCCCTTTTTGACTTTCGGCAGTCCGTATTTCGGTTTGATTTCGTGGCAGCCATTTTCGCAATACACGCCACCAGCAGCGCTTTCAGGTACCGGCATAGGGCTAGCGACCGCAAAATCGCGCTCCGCTTCGACTTGTTTCTCAACCGCAGCGATCAGCTCCTGGTTCTCCGTTTGCGTCAGCCACTTTTTTACGTTTACCAAGAAATTCTCGAAGCGCGTGATGGGGTCGCGCTTGCGCCAGTATTCAAACATCGATTTGGGGACGTAGTCGGCTGCGTCGTGAATGGCGTGCCCCTTCATGCGCATCATCTTGGCTTCGATGAGCGTGGGGCCTTCGCCGCGGCGAGCGCGTTCGCAGGCTTCGTGGGCTGCATCGTAGACCTGGCAGGCATCGGTGCCATCAACGATCACGCCGGGGATGCCGTAACCAATGGCGCGCTCAGCCAGATCCTTGACCCGGTACTGCATGGAGCTTGGCGTGGAATACGCCCACAGATTACTTTCGACGAAGAGCACCAGGCCGAGATCCTGCACGGCGGCGAAATTCAGCCCTTCGTAAGTGACGCCAGTGGACTGTCCGCCGTCGCCGATGTAGGTCATGACTGCCAGGTTGCGTCCCTGAAGGCGCGCGCCCAGCGCGACGCCAGCGAGCACAGGAATCAGGTCGCCCAGCATTGAAATCGGAGCAACCATGTTGCGGTCTTTAATGTCCCCGAAGTGCGATGTGCCGTCGCGACCCCCAGTCGGCGAACCTGCCTTCGCCATGTACTGCATCATGATGTCGCGCGGCGGGAAGCCGCGGACCAGAGTCGAACCCTGATTGCGAATCATGGGAGCGAACCAGTCTTCTTTGCGCAACGCGTATGCGGAAGCGCAGGAGCAGGCTTCCTGGCCAAGTCCGAAGTAAACGCCGCCGACCACTTTTCCCTGTTTGTAGAGATTCTCGAGCGTGGTTTCCATTCTGCGGTTGAGAACCATCCAGCGGTAGATCTCGATGCATTGCTTCTTGTTGAGATATTTCGATTCGCGTATGGGTGGAACCGGAGCGCTCATGTCGCCCGTGACCTCGTAGCTAACTTTGCCGCCCTTGCGGACCTGGCGAACGTCAAATTCCGGTTTTTCCAGGCGGTAGTCCGGGATGGTATAGGTGCGCCGGTTGGGATCGGTGGGATTCCGCGTGGACTTGGCGGGGAGTTGTTTTTTTTGCTTCTTGGCCATGGGCGCTTGCTTAACCCATGCTAACGCGGGGAGGATGTTTCTGTCGCGTCCCGAGGCACCACCCTTGTCACGCTCGAAATGTGTCTTCTTCTCCGTGAATCTGGCGTAGTTCTTCGGGTGTCTTCAATGGTACTCCCTCGGAGTTTTCCAACAGAGCATCCAGGTTCTCCAGCCATAGCATCTGGCTCGCAAAAACCGTGCCGAAGTTACGGGAAATGGAATGTGCAACTTCCTCCAAGGGAAGCTGCCGACCCAATTCCTTCGCCATCGAGGTCACCGGCTTCGCGATGATTCCGCAAGGAACGATCAGATCGAAATATTCGAGGTCGGTGTTTACGTTGAGCGCGAAACCGTGCGAAGTTACAGCTCGGGAAATGTGGACGCCGATGGCGGCGATTTTGGCTTCCTCCCCTGACGCAAGGTCCCTCGACTCCGCTCCGGATGACGTGGGTTCCGGAGTCGTCCAGACCCCGGTCAGGCCGCAGATGCGTGCGGTGGGAATGCTGAAGTCTGCGCAGGTGCGGATCAGAACTTCTTCCAGGCGGCGCACATAATCAACAGCGCCTAGAGTCTTGCGTTTGCCGTCGGGAGTGGCCAATGCGCGCAGATCGAAAATGGGATATCCCACAAGCTGTCCCGGCCCGTGGAACGTCACATCTCCGCCGCGATCGCACTCGAACACTTCCACTCTGCGTTGCGCCAGCACTTCGGCTGAGGCCACGATATTTTTCTGATTGGCATTGCGCCCGAGAGTGATGACCGGAGAGTGTTCCAGCAGCAGCAGGATATCGCCGATGCGGCCTTCTTTGCGCAGTTCGACGAGGCGCTGCTGCAAGCGCAGGCCAGTGGCGTAGTCGAGGGTGCCGAGTTGGAGGACGGAGATCAAGAAAGCGATTGAGTAATTAGTAATTTTAAATTGGGCAAGTGAAACCCTTTCATCACGGACTGCCGATTTTCAATTTCTCAATTACCAAATTACAAAAATAACAAAATGATTCTCACGCGTTAATTGCCATCCCGTAAACACTGTTCGACTGCGTCGAGCATGGCCTCGGCCAGCGTCGGGTGGGCGTGGATTGTCCACATCAGGTCTTCTACTGTGGCTTCCAGTTCCATCGCCGCGACCGCTTCGGCAATCAGTTCTGTCGCTTGCGGGCCGATAATGTGCACGCCGAGAATCTCGCCATAGTCGGCGTCGGAGACGATCTTGATGAAGCCTTCGTGCTGGCCGACAATCGAGGCGCGCGAGTTCGCGGTGAAGGGGAACTTGCCGACCTTGATGTTGTAACCCGCTTCTTTCGCTTTCGCTTCGGTCAGACCGACGCTGCCGATTTCGGGGTGGCAATAGGTCGCATTAGGGATGTGCTCGGGATTGATCGGCTTGCCTTTTTTCCCGGCAATTTTGGTTACGGCGACAATGCCTTCCATGGCGCCGACGTGCGCCAGTTGCGGCGTTCCCAGCACGATGTCGCCGATGGCGTAGACCCCGGGTTCGGCGGTCTGCATCCAGCTGTCGGTCTTGATGAAGCCGCGGTCGGGCTTGATTTTCGTTTTTTCCAGGCCGACATTTTCCGTCCGCGGCTTGCGGCCGACTGCGATCAGGATTTTCTCCGCTTCGATTTTCTGTGGCTTGCCATCCACGCTGAAGGTTACCGCGACCCCGGACTTGGTCTTTTCAACTTTGTCCACTTTCGCGCCGGTGTGGAAGTCAATGCCGCGCTTGCGATAGACCCGCGCCAGTTCTTTGGAGACTTCTTCGTCTTCGACCGGAACCAGCCGCGGCAGCATTTCGATGAGGGTGACTTCGGCGCCGAACGAACGGAAGATGGACGCGAACTCCACTCCCACGGCCCCGCCGCCGACAATCACCAGCGACTTGGGAATCTCCTTGAGCGTCAGGATTTCAATGTTGCTGAGGATGTTCGTCTCCCGCCTCGAGACCCGGCAACATGCGCGCTTCCGATCCGCTACAAAGAATCACGTTCTTGGCTTTGACGTGGCTGGCTTTGCCATCGGCCGTGACTTCGACGGTCAGCTACTCCATTTTGCGCCGGGCCGGTCAGCTTGCCGTATCCGCGGATGGTTTCGACCTTGTTTTTCTTCATCAGGAACTCGAGACCCTTGGCATGCTTGGCCACGATCTTCGACTTGCGTTCCTGGACGGCCGCCCAGTTCAGCTTGCGCGCCTCGACGCCTTCGATGCCGAATTCCTTGGCGTCTTTGAGGTGGTCCCAAATTTCGGCATTGAACAGCAGGGCCTTGGTCGGGATGCAGCCCACATGCAGGCAGGTGCCGCCGAGCACATTGTCTTTTTCGATGAGAGCGGTTTTCAGGCCGTACTGGCCGGCGCGGATGGCTGCGGTGTAACCAGCAGGTCCGCTGCCGATGATGGCAATGTCATAAATGGTTTCAGGCAAAGAGATGATCCTCACTATGAAGAGATGCGGGATAGGCAAACGTTTGATTCTAGAACAGGCGGGGACAAAGTTCGATAGCAGTCGTCGCTCGGGCACCGGCTCAGGTTGAAAAATCTCCCCTTGCTTCCGCGTCATCCTGAACGACTCTTAAGTCGTGAAGGCTCCAGCGCGTACTGCATCCTCAGCGCGCCGTCGCACATACGCATCACGCCAGATCCTTCGCAAGCTCAGGATGACCTCCGTTCGTTTACGGTAGACATCCAAACTGAGCCGCTCCCCGCAACTGTCCAGGTATGGGAACTTTCAGCCCTCGTACCGCGTATTATTTGAGCAGGAGGTCGCTATGCACATTTTTGGGCTCTTCCTTTTTCCGTTCTTTGGATGTGGATTTGTCCTCTACTTCCTGCCGACCCTTGTCGCACTGCTGCGCGAGCGGCATGACAAGCTTTCCATCTTTCTGCTCAACTTCTTTTTAGGATGGAGCCTGATCGGATGGGTCGTGGCCCTGATCTGGGCCTGCAAGAATGAACGGATCGTCTACGTCCAGAGCCCGCAACGGTTTTAGGCCAGGAGCTTGGCTGCTTCTTTTGCGTAGTAGGTGACGATGATGCTGGCGCCGGCGCGCCGGATCGACAACAGAGATTCCATCATGACCCGCTCGCGGTCGATCCAGTTGTTGCGAGCGGCGGCTTCGATCATGGCGTACTCACCTGAAACCTGGTACGCAGCCAGCGGCAGATCGAAACGATCACGGGCTGCCGCAATTACATCCAGATAAGGCAGCGCGGGCTTCACCATGATCATGTCCGCGCCTTCCTCGATGTCTTGCTTCGATCTCCCGCATGGCTTCACGCAGGTTCGCGCCATCCATCTGGTAGGAGCGGCGGTCCCCGAACTGTGGCGTGGAATCGGCGGCCTCACGGAACGGGCCGTAAAAGCCCGAGGCAAACTTGGCTGCATAAGAAAGGATGGGAGTATTCGAAAGTCCCGACTGGTCGAGCGCTTTGCGGATAGCGGCAACCCGGCCGTCCATCATGTCGGAGGGGGCGATCACGTCGACCCCGGCGCGGGCCTGTGAGACCGCCGTGCGGGCGAGCAGTTCAAGAGTGGCATCGTTGAGAATTTCGTAATCGCCGGCGACCACAGGCGCAGTCGCGACTGCGGCACCCAATGACTGACCTCCCGCGCCGCCTGAACTCACCACCCCGCAGTGTCCGTGGGACATGTATTCGCAAAGGCAAACGTCTCCCATAATTATGAGGTCAGGGACTTCGCGCTTGATGGCGCGCGCGACCTGTTGCACGATTCCGTTTTCGGCCCAGGCGCCGGTGGCAACCTCGTCCTTGGCTT
Organism: Terriglobia bacterium; assembly: GCA_963795245.1. Taxonomy (GTDB): domain Bacteria; phylum Acidobacteriota; class Terriglobia; order Terriglobales; family Acidobacteriaceae; genus JAIQFF01. The sequence goes on from CAWCHA010000005.1 coordinate 2,703,973, forward strand.
CGGGAAGGCCAAACAAGATGAGGCCGGAAACGCCCAACGATGCAGCCTCGCGCGCCTCCTTTACTGCTTCATCGACCGAAAGGTTGAAGACGCCCGGCATCGACCGGACTTCCTTCCGCACACCCTCCCCGGGACAGACAAATAACGGATAAATAAAGGCTTCAGGGCTCAGGCGGGTCTCGCGAACCAGCGCGCGCAATGAGGCCGTTTGGCGCAGGCGGCGAAGACGTGTGACCGGGAAGGTCATGGGCTGATTCTAGCAGAGGCCTATCGCCGCAAACATAACAGGCCATGCGGGGACAACCGCCCCTCGGTTGTCCTGGCGTAGCGAAGCTTCGCGGGTTTTAACAGAAAATCCTCCAGACTTCGGGGTTGGGCGGCAGACGCTCGGTCGAGCTACGCTCGCCCAGAACAACCGAGGCGGTTGTCCCCACCTGGCCAGTTGCTTCGCGGTACCAAAGTAACGCTTTGTCTATTCCGAATCGGTCTGCGACCACCTTCCCCCACTAGAATGCGGGATATCAATGACTTCGAAGCGCCAATGGCAGGTGGGCGGGATTGCCGGCCTCATTCTGTTCTATGCCGGTGTGTCACTGACCGTGCGCAACGGATTCGGGCTGCTGACGTTCGGCGATATAAGCCAATTCCTTCTGCTGTTTTTCGCCTTCCTCGTCATGCTGGTCAATGCGGTCCGCACCCGCGGCCAGATTCGGTTGTTCTGGGGACTAATGGCGCTGGGCTGCCTGATGTGGTCGACCAATCTGGCATTGTGGACGCTCTACGAAGTCATACTGCGCCGGACCCTTCCTGATCCCTTTATAGGAGACGTAATCCTCTTTATTCACGTTGTGCCCTTCATGGCGGCGGTGGCATTGCGTCCACATCTGTTGGAGGAGAAGAAGCTCTACTTCAGCACGCTGAACTTTTTGATGTTGCTGGTGTGGTGGGTGTTCCTCTATGCCTTTGTCATCTTCCCCGACGAATATGTCGTGCTCAATGTTTCGCTCTACAGTCCGCACTACGACCTGCTTTACCTGGTAGAAAATCTGGCCTTCCTGATGGTGCTGGGCATACTGGCATGGAATTCGCGTGGCGCATGGAAGAAGATTTATGGGAACCTGTTTGTGGCGTCAGGACTCTACGCGGTGAGTTCGGTGGCGCTAAACTCCGCCATCGCTCGCGGCGCGTATTACACCGGCAGCCTCTATGACATCCCATTCATCGCATCGATTTGCTGGATGATCTGGGCCGCGCTCCTGGCCCTTGAATTGAAACCGCCCTCCCAGCAGGCCCCTTCCGTGATCTCCCGCTGGCAACTGCTGACGCCGCGCCTGGCAATGGTGGCCATGCTTTCCCTTCCCGTGATGGGATATTGGGCCTGGTTCCGCGACACTGCGGCGCCTCACCTGCGCCAGTTCCGGCTGCTGGTTACTTTGGCCGCGATGGTGGTGCTCGGCCTGTTTGTATTTCTACGGCAGTTTCTGATGGATCGTGAACTGGTGCGTCTGTTGGAAGACTCACGCTCCAGCCTGGAAAATATGAAGCGTCTCCAGACCGAGTTGATTCAGCGCGAAAAGTTGGCGTCGCTGGCTCAACTAGTTTCAGGAGCAGCGCACGAAATCAACAATCCCCTGGCTGCCATTCTGGGATATTCCGAGCTGCTCGCTTCCCAGTCCGGCCTGGACTCGAATCAGGCCAGCATGGCGCGCAAAATTGGACAGCAGGCGCGGCGCACGCGGGAGTTGGTCTCGAGCCTGCTCAGCTTTGCCCAGCAGTCGCCCGGAGAGAAGACGCTTCTCGACATGGGCTCGATTGTGCAGCGCGCCCTGCAAATGAAAATGCTGCGGGCGGAAGGCCAGAACATTCGCCTGGAGAGCCGGATCGCCGCCAACCTTCCGCAAATATGGGGCAACGTCAATCAGCTCTTTCAGTGCTGCGTGGAGATTATTGGCAACGCAACCGACGCCCTCGGAGAAGTGGGCGGAGGAACTTTTTCGGTAAGCGTTCTGCCCGAAGGCGATGAGTTAGTCATGGAATTTTCGGACTCTGGGCCCGGAGTACGCGATCCCCAGCGTATTTTCGATCCCTTCTATACGACAAAGGCTGTGGGTAAAGGCATGGGACTGGGCCTGAGTGTCACCTACGGGGTCGTCCGCGATCACCAGGGCCAAATCGCATGTGAGAACCGGCCCGAAGGCGGCGCGGTATTCACCATTCGTTTCCCCTTGGCGAAGCGGTCGACGCCGGCGATGGTTGAGACCGCAACGGCGTAGAGCTTAAGACCCTCTTTGCGTCGAGAAAAAATCATAAACCAATAGCACGAAGTATCACGAAGGTTGTAAGCGTGATTTTCCTTCGTGGACCTTCGTGTTAGCGGTTTTCGATAGACTGATCCCAGAACCATATTCAGGTTTTGTCCTGATTTGAACGGCTTCTTGTAACATTAAAGCCGATGCCGTCTTCTCTTCTTCATAGCAGTGCGCACGTACTGGAATTTGAATCCTTGCGCGATTTGATTCGCGGGTATGCGTCGTCACCACTCGGCGAAGAGCGGATTGCGGCGCTCGCTCCATCGGTCGATCGTCCTTGGATCGAGAATCAGCATCAGCTCACGAATGAGATTCGCGAGTTCCGGAGAGTCGGAGGGCACTTCGAATTCTCCGGACTGCTGGAGATCTCAACCACGGTCGAAAAGGCCCGCATTCAGGGCTCGGTCCTCGAAACTTCCGAGATTCGTGACATTGTGCTGGTCGTCGATCGCGCCAGCGAATGGCGCGGAATCGCGCTCGGCCCGCCCGCGGCGATGAAAGTGCCAGTGGGTCGCAGTGGCGGAACTTTCATCCGGCATCGTCGACTTCAGCGACTTCCTTCGCCTGTTCCGCAACAAAATTCAACCCGATGGCACGCTCGAAGACCGCGCCTCGCCGGAACTGGCCCGCGTCCGCCGCGAAATCGAACGGCAAAAGAGGACAATCCAGCAATCACTGCAAGGCTATCTGCGCCGCCTGGCGGAAGGCGGTGCCGTGCAGGATGAATTGATCACGATCCGCGGCGAGCGCTTCGTCATCCCGATCAAAATCGAACAGAAACGGAGGGTGCAGGGCGTCGTCCACGGTGCCAGCTCCAGCGGACAAACCGTGTTCGTCGAGCCGTTGGAAACCATCGAGCAAAACAACGAGCTGGTACGTCTGCTCGATGAAGAAATGGCTGAGATCCACCGCATCCTGCTCGAGATGACCCGCCGGATCGGCGAGAGCTCAGAAATAATTCTGCAAGCCGTGGCCGTGCTAGGTGAACTGGAGTTGCAATTCGCGAAAGCCCGCTTCGCGGAAGAATACGCCTGCGTACCAGTTCTGATTGGCGAGCAAGAGACAGGTGGGGACAACCGCCCCCGGTTGTCTGGGCCGAACGAAGCTCGGCTGGTGCTGATCAATGCCCGCCACCCGCTGCTGGAGCGCAACCTGAAAGCAAAAGGCGGACAGGTCGTTCCCGTCAGCATCGAACTTGAAGGCGAGCGCGTCGAACTTGTAATTACGGGTCCAAACACCGGAGGAAAAACTGTAACTCTGAAAACGGTTGGACTGCTCGCACTGATGGCGCAGTCCGGCATTCCCGTACCCGCTGATCGCGCCGAGTTCCCGGTCTTCGATGCAATACTGGCCGACATCGGCGACTACCAGTCGATCGAGCAGAATCTTTCGACCTTCTCCGCTCACGTCACCAACATCGATTTCATCTCGCGCACCGCCACTTCACACTCACTCGTCCTGCTGGATGAACTGGGCTCGGCCACCGATCCCGAAGAGGGTGCGGCCCTGGCGGTCGCGATCGCCGAACATTTTCGCAAGCTCGGTTGCATCACAATTATTTCCACTCACCATACCTCGCTGAAAGTTTTCGGCGCCAATACCCCCGGCGTAGTGAACTCCTCCGTCGGATTCGATGAGACCACGCTGCAACCGACGTACGAGCTGAGAATCGGCGTGCCGGGAGCGTCGGCGGGCATCAACATCGCGCAGCGCCTGGGACTGAATCCATCCATCATCGACGCCGCACGATCGAAGCTTGGGACGCAAGCTCGGGACGTTGGCCAATTTCTCGACAGCCTGCATGAAAGCCTGCGCGAGGCCGAGGCCGACCGGTTGCGCCTGGCGACACGCGAAAAAGAACTGGAGCGTGAAAAGGCTACCCTTGCCGCCGAAGGACGGAAAGAGCAACAGGCAAAGATCAAAGAGCTGGAGAAAAAAATCGAGACCCTACTGCGGGATTTCGAGTATCAGGCGAGAGAGATGGTCAACGCTATCCAGGACCGGGCGGCGTCGCAAAAGCTTTCGAAAGACGCCGAGCGCCGCATTTCCAAATTGCGTCGGGAATTCAGCGAGCAATTCGATTCGACCGTGGTAGCGCACTCAACCGGCGCAGATCGAGGCGATCCCAACGCACAACCCCAGGTAGTGAAGCATGTCTCGGAGGGAGACACGGTAAAACTCAAATCTGTTGGGCGCGCGGCGGTGGTCAGCCGCCGTATCGACGAGAACCATTTCGAAGTCGAAATCGGCGCCATGAAGATGAAGATCGCGCGCGACGATATTGCAGAAGTGTTGTCGCGGGCAGCCGACTCGCCCGTCAAAGCCGCCCGGGCGCGCGGCATCTCGGTTTCACTGGAGAAAGAAAATGACAACGTGCCGTCGGAGATCAACGTCATCGGTCGCACCGTAGACGATGCCACCAGCGAAGTAGAGAAATTCGTGGACCGCGCCTTCCTGGCCGGCTTGCCACGCGTGCGCATAGTGCACGGAAGCGGCATGGGTATTTTGCGAAAAGCATTGCGCCAGTATTTGCAAAAGCATCCGCATGTGGAATCGGTGACAGAGCCTGCGCAAAATGAAGGTGGCGGGGGAGCAACGGTGGTGGAATTGCGTGTGTAATTTGCGGAAGCTATAGGGGTGCTTCGACTTCGGAAGAGCGGTCGCGAGCGACCGATCTTCCTCCGCTCAGCATGACAAGAAATAGCGGGTTTTCCTCCGCCCTCAACCAAATAGCGCCCCCTTCCACAGCTTCTCCACAACATTCTGCTTCCGGTATATTCAAATCAGCGGCTTTCGGCCTCACAGTTCCTGCGGATAGCTGTGCCTCCGACCATGACTGACTCCAGCGACTTCAAGGAAAACGTCAAACAGCAGGCGGACATCGTCCGCATTGTCGGCGACTACGTCAAACTGAAGAAGGCTGGGGCACAGAACTATTCGGGGCTTTGTCCGTTTCATAACGAGAAGACGCCTTCGTTTTCGGTGCATGCCACGAAGCAGTTCTATCACTGCTTTGGCTGCGGCGTGTCAGGCGACGTTTTCAGTTTTATCCAGAAAGTCGAGAACATTACTTTCCCTGAGGCAGTGAGAGCGGTGGCGCAGAAGCTCGGGATTGCGCTGCCCAAAGTAATTTTCTCGAGCCCGGCCGAGGCCAGGGAGGCCGGCCTGCGAACCGTGCTGCTGGATGTCCACGAGCGTGCCTGCGCCTTCTTTCAGGAATATTTGCGCCGGCCCGAGGGAGCGCATGCGCGGGAATATCTGGCCGGGCGCGGGTTGAACCAGGATGTCATTAAGACCTTTCGCATCGGATTTGCGCCGGATTCAGGGTTTATTCTGCGCGACCGCTTGAGGGGCGAGTTCGAAGAGGAAGCGCTGCGCGAGAGCGGAGTGTTTTCGTGGAAGGACGATGGCGGACGTCAGAAGAGCAGCCCTCAGCCTTCAGTCCTCAGCCCTCAGCCAGATCCCGCGACACCTACCCCCGATTCCACCCTCGATTCCGCGGTCGCTCCCGATGGCCGAGGTCCGACGTCCGACGCCCGAGGTCCGGTTTTTTACTCCAAGTTCCGTAACCGCGTAATGTTCCCCATCACCAATGAAACGGGCCGCGTGATCGCCTTCACTGGACGCACTCTCTCCGCCGATGAGAAGGCTGGTCCCAAGTATCTGAATTCGCCGGAGACCGCGATCTACTCCAAGTCGCGCGTGCTATTCAACCTCGACCAGGCGAAAGAAGCGATCCGCAAGCTGGATTACGCCATCCTGGTGGAAGGACAAATGGACTGCATCTCGGTCTCTGCCGCCGGCTTTCACAACGTGATTGCCAGCTCTGGAACAGCCTTTACCGAGCTTCAGGCGCGGCTTCTGGCTCGTTTTGCCAGAAACGTCGTAGTCAATTTCGATCCGGACACGGCTGGAGCGAAGGCGACCGAACGCACCCTCGGATTACTCGTGGAAGAAGAATTTCAGGTCAAGGTTCTGACTCTGGAGTCTGGCTTCGATCCCGACCTGTTCATCCGGCGCAAAGGCAAAGAGGCCTATGCCGCCGCCCTGAAGACTTCGCAGAAATACTTCGACTATCTCATCGAACGGGCGCGGGCCCAGTTCCCGGTTCGCAGCGCTGAAGGCAAGGTGAAGGCCGTGAACTACCTGCTGCCTCACATCCAGCGGGTACCCAGCCGGATCGTTCGCGACGAATTGGCCCGGGAGATGGCGCAGAAGCTGGGCATCGACTCTTCCGTACTGCGGCAGGAGTTGAAGCACGCCGCCGCCAACCGTTCGACCGCCACCTTGAAGGCGCCGGCCGAGGTCCAGATCACGGATGCGGAGAAAATCCTGATCCGGGCTCTGGTCTCGGCCACCGAGATACAAACCTCTGAAGAGCACCGGTCGGCCCGCGACGGCGCCGAGGAGGAGTTTGACCCGTGCCGCCAGGCCCAGTTCGTCCTCAAGAGCGAAGGCCTGCACCGGGGAGTGGCGGCTGAATCGATCATCGAAGTCCTGCTCAGGTCCGAAGCGGTCCATGTCACCGATCTGCCCCTGCCGGAGGCCGAACGCCACCTGCTGGCCTCCATTCTTATGAAAGACGACGAAGAGCTTTCCGCGGACCGCCTGGAAGGGGCGGTAAGGGGCCTGCGGCGGATCCAACTAAGGAGAAAGCTGGAACTGGTCCAAGGACAGCTACAGGCCACGCGAGGGCAGGAAGCCAGCCAGGTACAGGCCCTTTTGCAGGAAAAAATGCGGCTGAAACGGGCCCTGATGGATCCCAGCCTGGCCGACGACGGTCCCAAGGCTCGACCGGCATAACGCAGCAAAACACTATGAAACTAAATGGAGTTCGACGACATCTAACTGAACAGTTGACGGGAACATGGACGGGGTGCGTCAAAATTCAGCGAACCGCTGATGTCCACTAAACCCATCCGATGCTATAATTCGTAGGTTTGTGCCCCGGCGCGCAACTCCGCCGCTTCACGTTCCCACCGCTAAAAAACGCTCCAGTCCTTTCCGTTAGGACGAGAAGAAGGTAATCCGTCTTGGCTCTTGACGACAAGTACGACGACATCAAAAAGCTGATCGACACAGGTAAAGAGAAGGGATATCTGACCTATGACCAGGTCAACGACCTTATCCCGCACGACGTGCATTCTCCCGAGGACCTGGATGATCTGCTGACCACCATCGGTACGCAGGGAATCGATGTGCTGGAGGGACCCAAACTTCCCTCCTCCGCGCTCGATAAAAAGTTCGAAGAAGAAGGAGAAGCCGGCGAGGATGTCGAACTCGACCTCACGCCCGGCGCTCTCGAAAAAACCAACGATCCCGTCCGCATGTACCTGCGCGAGATGGGAACTGTTCCCCTGCTCACGCGCGAAGGCGAAGTGGAAATCGCCAAGCGCATCGAGCGCGGGCAACTGCGAGTGCTGAAAGCGCTCTCGCGCTCGCCGATCGTCATCAACGAACTGCTGGCGATGGGCGAGGACCTCAAAAAAGGCGTCCGCTCCATCAAGGAAGTGGTCACCTTCGACGAGGAGGAGATCACCGACGAAATCCTTCAAAACCGCCTGAAGGAGTTCACCGGCAAAATCGACGACCTGGCCAAGGCCTATAAAAAGGCCGACGGCCTGATCGAGAAGTTCGCCTCGGTCTCGCAGAAAAAGCGTCCCAAGGACTACCGTCGCGCCCGGCTGCATCTGGCGCGCGCCGTCGTGGCCGTTTCACTGTGCGTCCGCAAGCTCGGATTCACCAACGCCGAGCGCAAGCGGCTGATCGAGCGGGTGAACAAGACGGTCGACACCATGCGGTCGCTCGACCGGCAGTCTCAGAACCTCGAACGCAAAGCGGAAGCCACTCGCAGCGACGACCAGAAGAAGGACTATCGAAAGCAGTCACGGGCGGTCCGCTCTGAACTCGAGAAACTGGAGGGCGAAGCCGGGGTTTCCTTTCAGGAACTCAAGCGGACCCAGCGGGAAATCATCCAGGGGGACATGGATGCGGAACAGGCCAAGCGAGAACTGATCGAAGCCAACCTCCGCCTGGTCGTGTCCATTGCGAAAAAGTACACCAACCGCGGTTTGCAATTCCTTGATCTGATCCAGGAAGGCAACATCGGTTTGATGAAGGCCGTCGACAAGTTCGAATACCGCCGTGGGTATAAGTTCTCCACGTATGCCACCTGGTGGATTCGGCAGGCCATTACCCGCGCCATCGCCGATCAGGCTCGCACCATTCGTATCCCGGTGCACATGATCGAAACCATCAACAAGCTGATCCGCACCTCGCGGCAGTTGGTCCAGGAACTGGGACGAGAACCGACTTCGGAAGAAATCGCCAAGCGCATGGACATTCCAGTCGCGAAAGTGCGCAAGGTGCTGAAAATTGCGCAGGAGCCTATCTCTCTCGAAACGCCGATCGGCGAAGAAGAAGATTCGCATTTGGGCGATTTCATCGAAGATCGCGCTGTCGTGTCACCAGCCGAAGCCGTAATCAACGTCAACTTGAAAGACCAGACTTCGCAGGTGCTGCGCACGCTCACTCCGCGCGAAGAAAAAGTCATCAAGATGCGCTTTGGCCTGGAAGACGGCTCGGAGCACACCCTGGAAGAAGTCGGCCAGTCCTTTGCCGTGACCCGCGAACGTATTCGCCAAATCGAGGCAAAAGCGTTGCGGAAACTGCGGCATCCATCACGTTCGCGAAAGCTGCGGGCGTTTTTGGATGGAGTACGGGACTAGAATCTAGCCACGGATTTTCACGGATCGACACGGATTAAAGGGCACGACTTCGGTCGTGCCTTTTTTTCTGCCATACAGACAAGTGGCTGCAGGTCCTCCGGATAAAGATATAAAGAGATTTATCCGTGTTAATCCGCGAAAATCCGTGGCCATGAATTTTCCCTGCCTTTTCCTTCCCTTTCCACAAGGAAATCTCATCCTCCACAGTTTTCGCACAACTCAAGCTCGATTTTCGATTGCGATTGATTCGGTATTCGCGCAAAGTGCTCACAGTGCAAACGTGAGATGCATTGAATCTGCTCGCGACTGTAACAGAGCTGGCGGTGACCGATGATTCTCGAGGGTGAATCATCGGGAGGGTTTTAGAAATGCGCTTCGGTGCGTTTCGTTAAACTCGGGCGTTGCGGCCTCCTCAAAGAGTCCTTCCCTAAAAAGCTGGACTGGCGCCGCCGCTTTCACAGTCGTCGCAGATCAATATCCGTGAATCTAGTATTCGCGGATTGATCGCCTTCAGGGTGTGCCGGCAAATGTGCGTTCCTTCGGGAGCGCGGTTTCCCGGTTCATACTTCGTCACTTAAATGTGATGAAACTGCTGGCGTGGCACTCACGGAGCAATGCGGCCCAGGTGGCTGGCCTGGGCCGCGTTTTATTTGGATTCGACTTTTGCGGTGACGGCAGACGCCGGTGCTTCTTCGCGACGCATCTCACTAGCTTCGTCTTTTATTCGCTATAATATTCCCGTTCCCAGTGGCCACGGTTAACTACAATCTCGCGCACACCCTGCCCGCCAACGTAGAAGCCGAGCGTTCCATCCTCGGCGCTATTCTGCTCGACAATTTTTCCTACAACCAGGCAGCCGAGCATCTCAAGCCAGAAGATTTTTCTCTCGACTCTCACCGCCGCATTTATACCCGCATGATGGATCTGGCCGAATCTTCCCGGCCGATCGACATGATCACCTTGGTCGAGGAATTCGACCGTCATAAGGAACTCGAGGCTATCGGGGATGTTGGATACATCTCGGGCCTGGTCGATGGTGTCCCTGACCGGCCCAGCATCGAGCACTATATTAAGATCGTTCGCGACAAGTCTCTGCTGCGCGGACTGATTCACACCGCGAACTCCGCCATCGCCCGAGCATCCGACCAGAGCGATCCCGCCGAAGAAGTTCTGAACGACGTCGAAGCCGCCATCCTTCAGCTTTCCGAAAAGCGTATCGGCCGCGGATTCATGGGCATTAAAGAGATCATCAAAGAAAAATTCGGTTCGATCGATGCACTGCTGCAAAAAGGACAGCGCATCACGGGGGTCGAGACCCACTACGCAGGCCTTGATGAAATGACGAGTGGGTTGCAAAAATCCGACCTGATTATCATCGCGGCCCGGCCCTCCATGGGGAAAACCGCATTCGCCATGAACATTGCGGAGAACGCAGCGATCCTCGATCAAAAAGTGGTTGCTGTTTTTTCTCTGGAAATGTCGAATGAGGCTTTGCTCCAGCGTTTGTTATGTTCCACCGCCAGTGTGGATTCGCATAGGTTTCGTACCGGGTCGCTTTGGCAGGACGATATGAGGAAGATTTCCCAGGCGGTTGAGAAATTGACCCTTGCGCCGATTTTCATTGACGACACGCCCGGTATCTCTTTGAGTGAAATGCGTGCCAAAACACGGCGCCTCAAGCAAAAGCAGGGGTCGCTTGACCTGATCATTGTTGACTACCTGCAACTCATGTCCGGTGGCTCGCGGCGCTACGAGAATCGTACCCAGGAGGTTTCGGCAATTTCTCGAGGACTTAAGGCACTCGCTAAGGAGATGGCAGTTCCCGTGATCGCTCTGTCTCAGTTAAGTCGCGCACCTGAAAGCCGCGGTTCCGGTGATCATCGGCCGCAACTCGCCGATTTGCGCGAATCGGGATCGATCGAGCAGGATGCCGATGTCGTCGCATTTATCTTTCGCGAAGAAGTTTATAAGCCAGACGAGCCAGAGCTGGAGGGTGTAGCCGAAATCCTTATCCGCAAGCAGCGCAACGGGCCAACCGGCACAGTGAAGCTGGCGTTTATAAAAAGTTCCACGCGCTTCGAGACGATGTTCGAAAGTGGCGGGGGTTCCCCGGAGTAGGAATGTACGCTTTCGTCAAGCGGTCCAGCCGCTTTGAATCACCGGCGCAGAATGGGAACAGAGTCGCCCGGATAGGGGATGCCCTGTTACCTTGCTCCACAACTCCGCTGCCACACCCCTGTGGAAAGCTTGTGGAAGTATAGGTCTGCCCTAATTTTTGACTATCCTTTTGCCAAGTCGCCTGATTTACGCCGAACGTCATTAACCAAGCAAACCACTGATTTAAATACACTTATTCCAACGTCAAACTTTGGCCTTGACAGCTTCGAGGTCGCCGCCAAATTAGTACACGCTTTGGGATTTGCACATCCGGACGTACATGTCCTGATACCGGCTAGCCGCCATTTCGCAATTTAATATAAAAACGAAAGCGTCCCCGACCCAGGTTTGAGCCTTTGGGACGCCCGTCGAACAGCCCTCCCCCAGAACTGCTCAACCGCAGATTAGATTTCTCTCAGATCAACGTAAATAGCCCCGTCGTGCCAGACGGCCGGCACGACCGGGCCAGCGCCACGGAACGGAGTCTCCTGGAATCGGAGCAGTGGGTCGAAGGCTTTACCGGCAAAAAGTCGGAAGGAACCGCGAAGGACGCAGAGAAAAAAGAAAAGCGATGACGGGATCCAGTTCTTGCTGGTTGAGGCTCCACTCTCCCAGAATCTTGCATGTGGAGCCTCAATCCAGAAACCACCCGATTATCTTGTCATCCGCAGCGATTCCAGTGGCAAAGGACGTTTTAGGGTCGGTTTACCGACGAAACCAAAAGCGAGCCCTCCCCGCCAACTGCCCCGTAACCGGACTTCCCGAAAGCTAACGCTTCCCTGACGAACTGCCGATTAAGGGTTCACGGAAGATCCGTCCCTCAGCAGAGGTTCGCGCACTGTGCGTGCTCCAGAACTCATGCGAAGGAAGCCAGTTGGAGTGAACTCATCATGCGAACGGAAATCATGCGCGCGTTGACGACGACGCCAACCGACCTGGTACGTTCCCTCCTCAAACGGAATGAACCGATGGAACTGCCTCTGACTGATCCGCGGCACTCCGACGTTCCCCGCTTGCGTGGCGCCGAGCTTGCCGCCGTGTACCACAACCACCGCGTCGCCGGCGATTTCTATGAGTTCCTGCGGGTCGGCTTGTCCCGGGTGCTGTTCGGTCTGTTCGATGTTGCCGGCCGCAGGCAGGACACCCGCGAAATTCTCATTGCCGCCCAGAAAACCTTTCGCACTGCGGCGCCTGCACTTTTTGCCGGGGAAGACTTCAACGAGGCGGAGGCGATGATCGGGCTTTCTCACGAGATCAATCGCACCATTCTGGAAGCGGCCGACGGAGTTCGCAGTTGCCCTGCGTTCATCGGTTGCTACAACGAAGACCTGGGGACGGTCTGTTACACCAACGCCGGGCACACGCCAGCGCTGCTGCGGGACCATTCAGGAATCACACAACTGGAAGCGAGCGGACTGCCGCTCGGTATTTTCTCGCATGCCACCCACAGCGCGTCGACTTGCGGGCTCGGTCCAGGAGCGGTGTTGCTGCTGGTTTCCCGAGGAATGGTGGAGGCCGAGCATGCCAATCAGGAATTCGGCCTGGACGGCATAAAGAGCAGTCTGCAGAAAGCCACCGCTCTTACCGCTCAAGACCTGTGCCTCGCGATCCTCCGGTCTGCCGAGCAGTTCATGGAAGCACCACCGGAGCACAATGACGTGACTGCACTCGCATTGTTACGCACCCGGTAGCCGCTCAGAGTGCATCGGAATTGAGAAGCGAGGAAGAGCTGACCCTGAGGCTGCGGAGAAATACGCACCCTGTCATCCGGAGCAGAAGCTGTTCATTCGCTTGCGAATGGACACCCGGAGTCGAAGGATCCCCACCCTCTGAACGATGACTCGTGCTCGGGCTTCTCGACAACACACGGCCTTAAACTCCAGCACTCACCACCGGCAACAGAAAATAAAACACCGACCCGCATTCCAGCTGGCTGGTGACTCCGATCTTCCCGCCGTGGGCTTCGACAATTGCCCTCGCGATCGCCAGCCCCATACCCGTTCCCTGCACCCGGTACCGCTGATTTTTTCCACGATAGAATTTATCGAAGATCAACCCTTGCTCCATGTCGTCGATGCCGGCCCCCTGGTCCGCGACACTCATCTCAAGATACTCGCCCTTGATTTCAGCGGTTACCCGGATGGGAGCTTCAGGGGCTGAATATTTCGCGGCATTCTCCAGCAACTGGACCAGCACCTCCTTGATCCGGTCGGCGTCCAACCGCGCGCTGATCGTGTCAGGGACCCTGATGTCGACCGCATGTTTGCCCAGACTCTGTTTCACATCTGCCACCGCTGCATTTACCAGATCGAGCACACCGCAATTTTGTAGATCGAGTTGGAACTGATGCGACTCAAGTTGCGCCATCTCCGCGGCTTCACCGACCAGGCGGTTCAAACGATCGGTTTCCTCGTTGATGACGGTCATCAACTCGTGGCGATCGTCAGGGCCCAGTGCGGTTGTCGAAAGCAGACTGGTAATGGAGGCCTTGATGGAAGTCAGCGGAGTACGAAACTCGTGGGTGACGGAATCCAAAATCGCGGAGCGCAGTCTCTCGCCTTCGCGCGCGCCTTCGGAACGGGCGAGGGTTTCGACCGCATTGGCGCGCTCGACTGCGATCGCGATCAGGCTTCCAATGGCAGCCAGGGTTTGACGAGAGAGCTTGCCCGCGACGCCAATCGCACCGACCGTCCGGACTCCCATTTTGAGCGGGGTGAAACTCAGATTGCGGGCGCTGTCGACCACCGCTTCGCCGCGCGCTATGATCGATTTGAGTTGATCGCCTTCCAGACCGGAGATCTCGATTCCGGAGCGATAGATGTTTCCCCTCTCCGGAACATAGACCGCCGCCGCCGAGACACCGAACGATTCGACAACGTGGCCGGCAACGGCATTCAGCAGTTGCAGAACATTGTCGGACGTCAGCAGCTGCTGACTGAATCCATAGAGTCTTTCCAGTTCGTGGCGACGGCCCACGGCTTCATCCGTCTGCTTGCGCGCACGATCAGAGAGTTCACTGGCGATCACCGCTGTGGTGAGCAGGGCGAAGAGAGCAATCCAGTTTTGCGTGTCTGAAATTATGAACGTGCCGGTCGGAGGCAGGAAGTAATAATTGAACGCGCCCGCCGCCACAAATGCGGTGAATAGTGCGTAACGCAAACCCCATAGCGCGGACACGATGAGCACTAACACCAGAAATGTCAGGGCGACCGTCGTTGGATTTACGTGAACCAGCCTGATGTACACACCCACAATCAGCAACAGAGCCGCTGCGCAAGCGGCAAAGCGGAGAGCCATCCTGGCGGCCGACTGATTCACGACCGCGATTGTAGCCGATGTCGACAAATCAAGCGCCGTCGATCACAATAGGCGGCGATGGTCAAAACTCCGGATCAATGGTTGGAAGAAGCGGCGCCTGAACAGAAAGGCGGCACGCTCAAACTGTTTCTCGGATACGCGCCCGGCGTGGGCAAGACTTACAACATGCTAAGCGAAGCCATCCGCAGAAAGAGTCGAGGTGAAGATGTCGTCATCGGCATCGTCGAGACGCATGGCCGCAAGGGAGTGGTTGAATTGGCAGGGAAGCTTGAAGTACTCCCCAGAAAAAAACTCGAATACAAAGGCACGGTCTTCGAGGAGATGGACCTGGATGGAATTCTTGCCCGCAAGCCGGCCGTAGTCCTGGTCGATGAACTGGCCCATACCAACATCGAAGGCAGCCGGCATCACAAGCGCTACGAAGATGTTCTGGAGTTGCTGGACCACGACATTTGCGTTCTGACCACGATGAATATCCAGCATCTGGAGAGTGTCGCGCCCAGCGTGCAAAGGATCAGTGGCGTCACGGTTCGGGAAACAGTTCCCGACTGGGTGATGAAGCGGGTGCGGGAAGTGGTCATGGCGGACCTGACCCCCGAAGCGCTGCAAACCCGCATGCGGCGTGGCGATATTTATCCCCTGGACCGGGTCGAGAAGGCGCTAGCGAATTTTTTCCGTCCCGGAACTTTGATCGCCCTGCGCGAACTGGCGTTGCAGGAGGTTGCACAGGAGGTCGACCGCAGCCTCGAAAGCTACCTCGATAAAGAGGGACGCGAGCGCAACCTCGGTATTCGGGAGAGATTCGCGGTTGCGATCAGCTCCAACCCGGCGGCACAGCAACTGATTGCCCGCGCAGCCCGCATGGCGAAGAGACTGGATGGAGAACTCTACGTCGTCTACGTAGACATTGGGGTGGATGACAACGAACCCAACCAGCGCTCGCTTGCGTCGAACGTGCGCTACGCCGAAGCTGTCGGGGCCAGGGTGGTGAAATTAAAATCGCCGACCGTTGCCCGGGCAGTCGCGGAATTTGTGCGCGAGAAGCACATCACGCAGGTTGTCTTTGGCCACTCCGCGGTAAAGGGCTGGAAGCGATATCTGTACTTGAACGCGATCCACAAGTTTCTGCGGGACGCTCCGCCGGTGGATGTTCACATCGTGACCCAACAGTCTTCCTGATTCGAGCCGCTGATTTAAGACGCTGATCCGACACGCTGAACCCACATGGCCGACAAAAAACGCATTCTCGTGGTCGACGATGAACCGCAGATCACGCGCGTACTGCGTACTACTCTCACCGGCAGCGGCTACGAAGTCCGCACCGCCGATGACGGGCACAGTGGCCTGCGCGTCGCGCGAGAGTGGCAGCCCGATCTGGTGATCACCGACGTCTCGATGCCCAACATGGATGGCATTGAACTGTGCCGGCTATTGCGTGCGGAGTCCGCGCTGCCGATCATCGTGCTTTCGGTGAAAGGCGAGGAAAAAGCCAAAGTCGATGCTCTCGACGCCGGAGCCGACGATTACGTCACCAAGCCGGTCGGAATGGACGAACTGCTGGCGCGTGTGCGCAGGAACCTGGCACGCACCAGGCCGGCCGAAGATGGATCGCAGCGAACCATCACCATCGGCGACTTCAAAATCGACGCGGACGCGTTCCGGGTTTCAGTAAAGAACATTGAAGTCCGGCTGACCCCCAAGGAATTTGAGCTTCTGCTTTATCTCGCCCGGCACGCGGGACGGGTCGTAACCCATCGAATCCTTCTCCTCAACATCTGGGGTGCTAATAGCGTCGAACAGCCAGAGCATTTGCGAGTTCTGGTTGGACAGCTGCGCAAGAAGATCGACACCGCAGATTCGCCCCGCTATATCGTCACCGAACCCTGGGTTGGATACCGCTTCGAGCCCGCCGGCGAACCCTGATTTTCCCCGTGTCATCCTGAGCGAAGTGAAGAGTTCGCGAAGCGAACTTTTCACGTAGTCGAAGGACCCTATACTCTCATCACATCTGAGTTCGGCACTGCCAGTTTCCACATTAAGCGTCGCGAAGGCTATGGGGGTGCTTCGACTGTGTCGGACGGTCGCAAAGCGACCGGCCCGCCTCCGCTCCGCATGACATGGTGACTCGCGTAAATACATACACGCGCTAAATCTCACCGGCTCAATCTGATGGCTCTCCTTACGAATCTTTTATGCACTCTTTATACAAACTTTATGACCACAAATATCCAATGCTATTGAGAGATCACAATGACTCCACTGGGAGCAAGCGCGGATCCAGGAATCGTCGCCGTGATCATGTTGCCGGCGTGCGTTTTAGCAATCGGATTCATGATTCGTTTCTTGGTCGCTCTGACGGTCGAGAATCGGCAAAAGCATTCGGTACATGTTCTTCGGGATCAAGGTGTACACAGCGAGCCGGATAGCCACATCGCTCGCAGGCCTGCGGTTAATTTCGGAACAGATGTAGCGATTGGAGTCGTCAGAATCACCACGGCGCTCGCCTCCCATGCCGGACGCCGAAAAAGTGACCGGCCTCAGGTAGCCATACTCAACCGGCCAAGTCCAGAAATTAGTTTCACTCGCCGAAAATCGCTATCGCTCGGGCTGAAACGCGCACCACGGAGAACACGACCATGCGAGACATTATTTTCGTTGCGGCAACAATTGCTTTCTTTCTGATTTCGATCGCGTACGTGAAGTTTTGCGATCGCATTCGCTGAGGTGAAATGCCATGGATGCTGAATCAATCATCATGCTGCTTGTAAGTGCGGGACTGATGTTTTACCTGCTGTACGCCTTGTTGCGGCCGGAGAGGTTTTGATTCCATGACAGCAAATGGCTGGTTACAGATCATCGTATATCTCGCCGTGATACTGGCTATCACCAAGCCGATCGGTGTGTTTATGGCGCGCGTGTTCAGCCGGGAGCACACCTTTCTCGATCCCGTGCTGCGTCCGGTCGAGCGCCTGTTGTATCGCCTGACCCTGGTGGACGAAGAACACGAGATGCGCTGGACCGAATACGCCTTCTCCATGCTCTTGTTCAGTGCCGTCTCCATGCTGGTGCTCTACCTGATTGAGCGAACGCAGCACATGCTGCCGCTGAACCCGCAGAAGTTCGCTGCCGTGGCGCCCGAGCTGGCATTCAATACCGCCGCTTCGTTCACCACCAACACTAACTGGCAGAATTATGGCGGCGAAGCCACCATGAGCTATCTCACGCAGATGGCTGGCTTGGCGTATCACAACTTCGCGTCGGCCGCAGTCGGAATCGTGCTCGCGATCGCTTTCATCCGTGGCATCGCGCGCCGGGAAAAAGATACCATTGGCAATTTCTGGGTTGACCTCACGCGTACCACGCTCTGGATATTGCTGCCCGCGTGCATCGTCTTCGCGCTGCTGCTGGTCTCCCAAGGCGTGGTGCAAAACTTCAAACCGTATGACACGGTCAAACTGGTCGAGCCGCAGCAAGTGCAGAGAGTCACGGATGGCAAACCCGTCGTGGGCACAGACGGCAAGCCGGTCATGGACACAGTCACCGACCAGGTAATCGCGCAGGGACCAGTCGCATCCCAGGAAGCCATCAAGATGCTGGGCACCAATGGCGGAGGATTTTTCAACGCCAACAGCGCGCACCCTTTCGAGAATCCCACGCCGCTGAGTAATTACCTGCAGATGATTTCGATCTTCGCGATTCCCGCCGGACTGACTTACACCCTCGGCCGCATGACAGGATCGCAGCGTCACGGCTGGGCAGTCTGGGCCGCCATGGCAGTCCTGTTTGTGGCCGGCGTGACCACCGCGTACTGGGCGGAATCAAAAGGCAATCCGCTGCTTAAAGGAGTTGATCAGCATGCCAGCCTGATGCAATCAGGCGGCAACATGGAAGGCAAGGAAGTCCGCTTCGGCATTGCGGATTCCACGCTATTCGCCACCATCACGACTGACGCCAGTTGTGGCGCGATCAACAGCTGGCACGATTCCTTCACTCCATTGGGTGGCATGGTGCCGCTGGCCAACATCATGCTCAGCGAAACTGTATTCGGCGGAGTGGGCGCGGGCATGTATGGGATCCTGATCTACGTAGTTCTCGCCGTCTTCATCGCCGGGCTCATGGTTGGCCGCACCCCGGAATATCTGGGGAAAAAGATCGAAGCCTATGACGTGAAGATGGCCATGCTGGTAACGCTGGTCTTCCCCGTGATCATCCTGGTGATGGCGGGAATCTCAACGGTCAAAGGATTCGGCACTTCCAGCATCAGCAACGCAGGGCCGCACGGGCTTACGCAGATTCTTTACGCCTTCACTTCGATGGCCGGCAATAACGGCTCCGCCTTCGGCGGGCTGAACGGGAACACTCCCTGGTACAACATCGCCGGCGGCGCCACCATGCTGATTGGCCGCTTCTTCATGATTCTCCCCATGCTGGCGATTGCCGGGAACCTGGCCAGAAAGAAATATATTCCGCCATCGCTGGGCACGTTCCCCGTCACCACGCCTTTGTTCAGCGTGCTGCTCGTCGGAACGATTGTGATCGTGGGCGCATTGACGTTCTTCCCCGCGCTGAGCCTGGGACCAATTCTTGAGCACCTGCTGATGCAGGCGGGAAAGACTTTTTGAGGAGCTATGTCAGAAAAAAAAGGCAAAGCGATTTGGGATTTAAAGATCGTGCGCGGCGCGGTCTGGGATGCGTTGTTGAAGCTGAATCCCCGCAAAATGATGGGCAATCCCGTCATGTTCGTGGTGGAAGTCGGCAGCGTATTGACCACCGTCCTTCTGGTGCGCGATCTGCTGCGCCACCAGGGACAGTTCGGCTTCAACCTCCAGATCACGCTCTGGCTGTGGTTTACCGTCCTGTTCGCCAATTTCGCCGAAGCCATGGCCGAAGGCCGTGGCAAAGCGCAAGCAGAGTCGCTGCGCAAGGCGCGCTCAGAAACGGTTGCAAACCGCGTGCTGCCCGACGGCAAGATCGAAAAGATCGCCAGTTCCAAACTGCGTGCTGGCGACGTGGTGTCGGTGGTCGCGGGCGAATTCATCCCGGGGGACGGTGAAATTGTCGAAGGCGTTGCTTCGGTAGACGAGTCCGCCATCACCGGCGAATCCGCGCCCGTGATCCGCGAGGCCGGAGGCGACCGGTCCGCTGTAACCGGCGGCACGCGCGTTCTTTCCGACTACATCAAGATCAAGATCACTTCGAATCCCGGAGAAACTTTCCTCGATCGCATGATCGCCCTGGTCGAAGGCGCAGAGCGCCAGAAGACTCCCAACGAGATCGCACTCAACATCCTGCTCGCTGGCTTAACGATCATCTTTCTGCTCGCCGTGGTCACGCTCCAGCCCTTCGCAATCTATTCGGGCGCGCCGCAAACGGTGTTCGTACTGGTATCGCTGCTGGTCTGCCTGATTCCCACCACCATCGGCGGGTTGCTCTCAGCCATCGGCATCGCCGGCATGGACCGCCTGGTGCAGCACAATGTTCTCGCCATGTCGGGACGCGCGGTCGAAGCCGCAGGAGACGTCAACACTCTGCTTCTCGATAAGACTGGCACCATCACTCTGGGAAACCGCCAGGCCGCGGAATTCGTCTGCGCCTCCGGAGTGACGGAAGCCCAACTCGCAGACGCAGCCCAACTCTCGTCGCTTCCAGACGAAACTCCCGAAGGCCGTTCAATTGTCGTTCTGGCCAAAGAACGTTATGGCCTGCGCGGACGCGAGCCTGGCCGAGCACGAAGCGCACTTTGTGCCCTTCACGGCGCAGACTCGCATGTCGGGCGTCGACCTCGACGGCCGCGAGATTCGCAAAGGCGCGTCGGATGCGATTTCCAAATACATCTCCGCGGTAAATGGAAACGGTCTGCCGAAAGATGTGCAGGCAACGGTTGAGCAGATCGCCCGCTCCGGCGGCACTCCTCTGGTGGTGTCGGAAAACAAGCACGCCCTCGGCGTGATCTATCTTAAGGACATCGTGAAAGGCGGTATCAAGGAACGCTTCAGCCAGCTCCGGTCGATGGGCATTCGTACCGTCATGATCACCGGCGACAATCCGCTCACCGCCGCCGCCATTGCGCGCGAAGCCGGAGTCGATGACTTTCTCGCGCAAGCCACACCCAAAGAAAAGATGGACCTGATCCGCCGCGAACAGGCGGACGGAAAACTGGTGGCCATGACCGGCGATGGCACCAACGACGCACCCGCCCTGGCCCAGGCCGACGTCGGCGTCGCCATGAACACCGGCACGCAGGCCGCCAAAGAAGCAGGCAACATGGTGGACCTCGACTCGAATCCCACCAAGCTGATCGAGATCGTCGAAATCGGCAAGCAGTTGCTGATGACCCGCGGCGCCTTGACCACTTTCTCCATCGCCAATGACGTGGCCAAATATTTCGCTATCATCCCCGCCATGTTCGCCGGCACATTCCCCGTACTCAACGCGCTCAACATCATGCATCTCAAGACGCCGGGGTCGGCGATATCTGTCGGCGGTCATTTTCAACGCGCTGATTATCGTCGCGCTGATCCCGCTGGCATTGCGCGGCGTGAAATATCGCGCCATGGGCGCAGCCGCGCTGCTGCGTAACAACCTCTTGATTTACGGCCTCGGCGGAATCATCGTTCCGTTCATCGGCATCAAGCTGATCGACATAATCATCACGCGGATCGGAATGGCGTGAGCACAGGTCTCAAAGTTTCAACGTTTCAACGTTTCAAGGTTTTCGAGTTCAACAGAAAAGGCCGAATGCCATGAAAAAAAATCTTCTTATTTCCGTACTGATGACCATCGTTACAACTATTCTGCTGGGGCTCATCTACCCCCTGGTAGTCACTGCGCTAGCCCAGCTTTTCTTTCGCGACCAAGCCAACGGACAGCTGGTCCAGCGTAATGGCACTATCGTAGCCTCGCGCATCATCGCCCAACCTTTCGTGGGCGCGGGATACTTCCATCCGCGGCCTTCCGCGGCGGGCAACGGCTACGACGCCACCAGTTCCGGAGGAACCAACCTTGGACCTACGAATCAGAAACTCATCGACCGCGTGAATGCCGACGTGGCTACCGCTCAGGCGGAGAATCCTGGCAAACCGGTTCCGGCCGATATGGTCACTACCTCTGCTTCAGGACTTGACCCCGACATCACTCCAGCTGCCGCCGAGTTTCAGGTGCCACGCATTGCCAAAGCGCGCGGCATGAGCGAACCAGCGGTGCGAGCCATCGTCGCCCAACACATTCAGGGCCGGCAATGGGGCTTCTTCGGTGAGCCCCGCGTGAACGTGCTGAAACTGAACTTGAGCCTTGATTCCGCATCCCGGTAATGTTGAGATAGAAAAATCCTCGCTCACCAGCAAACATTGCAGATCCTCCCGAAACCGCGAATGATCGCATGAACCGCCTCACGCTCTTCGGACTCTTCGCCGTAACCGCAATGCTCGTGACCTACACTCTGGAGAATCGCAGCCGCTGGTTTATCCTGGCATTCAGTGGAGCGTGCGTGCTGGGATCGATTTACGGCTTCATGCAGGGCGCCTGGCCGTTCGGAATCGTGGAAGGCATCTGGTCAGTGGTAGCGCTGAGACGCTGGTGGCAGTCCCGACGCCCATGAGCCATTCCCCAGCGTTCGCGACAAATTTATCCTCTCCCGCGACGAAACACGCTCGGCCTCCGGTCTTAGCTTCTAACTCGACCGGTCCCGTATTCTCGTCAACTCTTTTATAGGTGGGAAGGAACATGGCGCCACCAGCGTACGCTCCGGAGGCTGTGAGCCCGTTTCCAGAGCTGTAGCCAGCAAGCGCATCGCGTCTCCAAGCAGTGGCGCGGAAACCACCGTAGCTGCGAGCCGGCCTTGCCGAACCCACTCCTGGCCGGAGCGGGGTAGACCGTCGCATCCAATGATCGGAAGGCGGAGCCAGGCATCGCGCTCCTGCATATCCTCCGACTCTTCAAAGCCTCGACGCGCTCCTATGGCCATGTCATCGTTTTGGCAGGCGATCATGCTGACCTGAAGTTGCCGCGAGGTGCTCAACGATAGCCAGGACTTGACGGCATGGTGTCCACTTTTTTGGGTCCAGTTGCCCCTGACGGTTTTAACGTCGACGCCCGGTGGTTTTGCCGACAGCATCCCTTTTTTGCGCAACATAGCGATATTGCCCGTAGGTCCTTCGATATAAAGGACCCGTCCTGTCTCCCCTAGAATCGTCGCAATCTGCTGGCCTTGAATCTTTCCAATGGCCTCATGGTCCGACAGAACCGCGAAAACCGGGACCATGGAATTTGCTCGGATCTGCCGAAGCCGCCCAACATAGTCCACCTCGGCATTGATAATTACCCAGGCAATGCCGGCGTCTACCGCGGCTTTGGCGACCAGGGCCATGCCCGTCCCTACGGGTTCGGCCAAAATCGCGTCAGGGCGATTGGTTGGGTCCTGGATGAAGCCCAGAATCTGCTGTGTCTGCTGCACGGCATCGTTGCCAGAATAGACAATCTGAACTGTGGCTCTGATTTGACTAGCTGTCGATTCGGCCGAGGCGGCCTGTTCGAGCTGGTAGTCATTGTCGTCTGTAATTAGGGAAACGAGAACCTTAAGCTGTTTCATTCAGCCGAGCCCTCACCCGTCGGTCTGACCGCATCCGCAATCAATCTACACCAGACGCGCCTCAACGCTGAAAGCAAGTTTTGGTGGGGTATCGCCGCTGCTTAGATGAACTGCCCGAAACGCGGAAGATTTCTGCCCTCCGAGGCATGGGTTCCTCGGAAGAAGACCACCCACATCTACCGGGCTCGAACCGAACTCGAAACAATGGGCGACTGGACAACTCGTTTCGACCAGTTAGCAGATCACCTGTCGCAGTACATTAGAGGCGGAATCGTGTTCCAGTACACGGGGCCGTACCGTTGGAAGATTCAAGGGCTCGCGGAAATTCCTGACACGCTCGATTTGGCTGACGATCATGTTCAATTCAAACGCAGCAAGATAGCCAACCAGAAACGGAAAGCCAAAGCGAAGATGCAGGCTGTGCGCTGTCTCAAGCTTTCCGAAGCTGCGAGGGCGGGCAGTCGTTGACGAGTATCGCGCAAGGGGAGGAAACTTATGCACGGAACGGGCGTACGTTTATCCATCCCCTGCTAGCCGGCATCCAGCTTCGTCAATAAAGGCCCGAGCACATAGGCGACCGAGAATCCCACGATGTAAATCGCTGCAGAGACCCAGAGCAAGACTTTGCTTAGCCTGCTCGCATCTTCACAGGCCGTCGGATCGTCTGGGCTGCACTGCTGTGCTCGAAGACGCGGAGCAATGTAGTACGTGTTAACGAAGCTCAGAGCTATCAGGATGCCCGAGACCGAGAACGTCCAATGCTTGTGTCGCGAGAGCACGACAAGCCACGGCATGAAAGATAGTGTAGACGCGACTGATGCGCCCAAACCGAAGAGCACGAGTAACGAAGGCAGAGCACAGCAGAAAAGAGTGCTGAGCGATGTGAACAAAGAGAAATAGCCAAGCAGTGTTGATCGCTTGCTTGTCGTCGTTGCAACAGTATTCATTTTGATTTTTCTTCCGTCATGGACTTATAGCGAATGGAATCGGGAGCCTTGCCCTTCCCCGCCTCAGGGATCGTGCCCTCTACCACAACCGTCTTACCAATCATCGTAGAAGCGCTCGGAACTGAAGCAGATTGAGGCGTCAGTTGCAGCAGGTCGTTGGAGCTGGAAACAGTCAGCGTCGCGTTGCCATTTGTGACGGCGACTGTGCCAGCAACTACCGCGCTTGAATCCTTCAACGTGAAGCCATTCTTAGCGATGGCTTCGTTCAGTTGCTTCAGGGTAGTCGTGTTGCTCGGTTTCATCTTTACAGCAGCAAGCCCTTTCTCTAGGCTCACGTCCACCGAATCGACCCCCGGTACTGCTTTCAATGACACGCGCACGGCGTGTGCACAGACTTCTCAATCCATGCCGAAAATCGTCATGTCAATCGACTTGATTTCTGCCGACGCAGAAAGCGCGAGCATCACGAGTAGCGACAGTACAGCATTAATCTTCTTCATCTGTTCCTCCTAATGTGTGTTCCCGTGCTGGAAAAGCAAGTAGCTGATATTGAACGCGAAGCGAACGCGTTCCTTCGGAAATGCAGAACCTACGTTCTGGTAAATCGGAAACTGAGCACCGAAGCTGACGGTGTAGTTGTGAAAGATACCGAGCGCCGTAGGGCCAAGGAAAACTTGGTGTGCTTGTGTGTTTGCAACCGACACATTCGTTTGCAGAAATCTGTCAGAACGCTCTCCGACTAATTCACCAAAGAGCCTCCAGTCCCATTTATCTGGCGGTCTGCGCCACTTCTGTGGGCGATAGCCGTAAACCAGACTGTAGTCGAACACGTCCGGTCGTTTGTCCCCGTCGTGCTCATAGAACCTCGTGTACGTACCGCCGAGCCAAAGGTAGTTGCTGCGTGACGCCATGCCACTGACCACGCCGAACATTGTGCCGGGGATGTTTGTCGTGTGAGCGATTCCTTTAAAGCCGGATTGCGGCCCGGGAACCGCCAGACCAGTAAAGGCAGTACTTTCAAAACGAGTGCCAACCTTCGTCGCTCGATGCTGAAAGCGCCATGCTACCGTCGAGTCGAAATCACCACCCGGCTGGATTCTTGTGGGCGGAAGAGATGCGTCTCCTACGACAGCGGGCAGAGTGAAAGACAATGTCAGGTGCGGCGTGAAGCCGTATCCAATCAAGGTTCGGATGGATGCTTGCGAGCCGAGAGCGCTGTTACGACCGAATATTCCTTCGTCGAAACTCCATTCGCCCTGCGAGTTTGTAGGCGTTGCAAGCCCGAAGACTGGCCCGTGCCCTGACGCAACGGCGAACAGGGGCAGCCCGAGAACAACGAGCAGCACTACTGCACGTTTCATATTTTCCTCCGCGATGTGCCGACACACGCAGGCATTGCCTTAGTGTGATAAAGCAATCAACGCGGGGTTCAGATTCTTAGGATTGAGTTTTGCCCGGGCGGCGCAGGAGGCGGCAGACCGAGATGCATTTGGCCTGACTCTTGTTCGATTACGGATGGGGCTTGGACAATAAAAATCTGAGCCACAACCGCGAGAGATGGAAGAACGTGGGGAACAGGCTGGAGCGATGCGACGGACGATGGAACGTTTGAAACGGTTTTGCAGCACGGGTGTTGCCCCGTCCCCATGTTGCAATCACCTGCCATCTTCTTACAGCACTCCATTTCGGAGTGCGTCATCTGCGGACTTGGCAAACAAGCCAGTGCGGGAGAGCCAATCCACAGGCAGACCAGAGACAGCACGAAGATGCTATGGCACTTCGACACAGTTTAATCGTACCGCCTTCCACCATTCGCGTAAAGGGCGTCACCGACAACGACCAGAGTCCCCGTCGGCGTGCCTGATAGCATATTCACATGCAGGAAGGTGCGCTCACATATCGGGAGCTTTCGGCGCGACAGGGGAAGCGACTGCAGTATTTCACCATCGGCTGGAACACCCTCGAAGGCTTGGTTGCTGTATTCGCGGGTGCTCTGGCAGGCAGCATCTCGCTTGTCGGTTTCGGCATTGACAGCTTTATTGAAGTCATCTCCGGTGCAACATTGCTCTGGCGCATGTCTGTCGATAATAACGAAGCGCAGCGGGAAAGGAACGAGCGATCTTCTTTGCGCATAGTGGGAGCTTGCTTCGTCGTTCTTTCCATTTACATCGCCTACGAATCCGTTGCAGACCTTCTGGCACGTCGCGCCCCTGAGCACAGCATCCCGGGAATCGTGCTAGCAATCGTCTCTCTATTGGTCATGCCACTTCTTTCCCGCGCCAAGAGACGTGTCGGCACTTCCTTAGCCAGCGCAGCCATGCATGCCGACGCAAAGCAGACGGAGTTCTGTACGTATCTGTCCGCCATCCTGCTCGGAGGGCTTGTTTTGAATGCGACATTTGGATTATGGTTCGCTGATCCTATAGCTGCTCTTCTGATGGCACCAATCATCTTGCGGGAGGGAATCGAAGGCCTCCGAGCAAGGGCATGCGATGCTTGTAAGGCGTAGGTTCAGAGGTTAGTTCTCCCATGCGGAAGGCACCATCCGGCAAATCGATTCCACACTGTTTAGAAGTTGGTCGGGGCGATAGGATTTGAACCTACGACCCCCTGCGCCCAAGGCAGGTGCGCTACCAGGCTGCGCTACGCCCCGACTTTGAAGACTTACAGTCCGTTTTTACTCTGCCTGAAGTCTAAGGCAGGGGCGCTGGTCACGCAAGCATCGTCGATGTTTCAGTGCGCTCCATCCTTTCGGCACGCCCATGATGTCACGTTCTGCTCGGGCGGGCGCTACGACCACATCGCCCGGCATTCTTCCCGATTCGGACTTCTTAACTATCATCCTCTGAAAATATTGAGCCAATGTTCAGGTCATCCAATAGACAATTAAGCGTTGCCGGCCACGTAATCCGGCCGCATTTCACTTATGGCGCGGACTGGGCTCTGCGCGAGCCCTGTCGTCAAGCCGCGCCCTGGCGGGCGCAGGGGTTGCCCTTGGGGACCGTGGCTGTGAATCATCTCCGCTATCCAGTTCCGGGAAGAGTGTTTCCTCGAAGACGTATTTGCAATCCTGAAAGAGACGGGCTTGGATCTCACAATATCTTGAGCTGGAATTCACGGAGTAATAATTAGAGGCTCGAGCGCCGCCACGGGGATTACGCAGCGTGGGAGTAACGCAGCGCGCGTTGAGGCTTTTTGGGAAGATGAACTGGAGCTTTGCAGTTAGGGTAATTTGGGCAAGCTAGGTAGTTCGTCAGCCGTGACCATCTGAGCACGAGCCGCGCGAAACATCGGGGGCAACGCGGAACGGGTTTCATACATTTATTTCAAGCTTTTGGACCGCACCGGTCAATACAGCAATTACCCTAAGGGCCTTTCCCTCCTAACCGGAGGGTTGAATTTAAAACGTAATCTCCATCAGGCATCCTGAGGGACTTTAGTCCCGAAGGATCTGGCGCGAACCTTATAAAATTGCTGACCTTCTTGAGCAACGCTCCACGGCGGATGCTCCCCAGCGCAGCATCAAGCCCTCACTGAAGCACCTCAGCCACAAATCCAGCCACCCGCCCTCCCCCTCCATTGCCATACTCCCGTTTACGCACACGGCGTATAATTCCGCTTGGATCATGCTGACCCCGCGTTATGCCCTGGTGGCCTACGTAAGAAATCCTGTCGGGGAATTTGTCGAACGCCTCCGCCGCCAATTGCATCCCGAGCTTCCTCATCTGGCAGCCCATCTGACCGTGCTGCCGCCTCGCCTGCTGCAAGGTACGGAGGGCTCGGCCGTTGAGATTCTGGAAGAAATCTGTAGTCAGGTCGCTCCTTTTACGGTCACGTTGGGCGATGTCGAGACTTTTATTCCGCGCACGCCTACGGTTTTCATTCGCGTGGCCGAAGCCTCCTACCGCATGCGCGAACTGCACGACCAACTCGACACCAGGACGCTGGCCTTCAAGGAGGAGTGGCCTTACATGCCTCATCTGACCATAGTAAAAATGAGCGATGAAGCCAAGGCGCAGCAGGCCTATCGTGTGGCCCGCGAACGCTGGACCCATTTTGACGGCAGCCGGGACATTCAGCTCAGCGAGCTGATTTTCGTCCGCGAGGAAGACCAGAATTGCTGGGTCGACCTCGCCGGAGTTCCGCTGGGCGGCCGTAAAGCAGGCGCCGGAACTCAGACCTCGGACCTCGGACCCCTGGTACCGGACCTTGGTCGTCGGACCTGAAAAGCAGCCACGGATTTCGCGGATCTTCCCAGATTTAAGCTCCTTAATTCTCTTGCATGCTCTTTATGCCTTGTCCGCGAATCCGCGAAGATCCGCGGCTGATTTTCTTGCCTTCGAGTGCCGAAGTCCGACGCCCGAAGTCCATCGTCTGACTCCTCCTGAAGTACATGGCCTTCCCGTCTATTGCCAACCTCCTTTTCCAGGCGTACATAAGATGTTGGGTCGCTGCGCAAAGCCGCTGCCCGTGCGGGTTTCGGAACGTTACGGCCAGGGGGCTTATGCAAACAGGAGTTTACGGGTCAGGCTATCTCGGGACGGTGGTTTCCGCCTGTTTAGCGGACTTTGGAACGCCGGTAACCTGCTGCCATCCCGATAGTTCCCGCATGGTCGAAATGGCGCAGGGCAATGTTCCCTTCTTCGAAAAGAACCTTACGGAAGTAATCAGGCGTAACGTGCGCTCCGGGCGGTTGGCCTATTCCACCGACATGGAATCCTTCGCGCGGAAGGCGCAGGTTATTTTTCTGGCCGAGGACACGCCGCAGCATCTGGCCGATCTTGCGGTTCGCATCGCGCGCCTGGCTCCCAAGCCTCCCATTCTTTCCATCATGACCCCTGTAGGGGTTGGAACCGCGACCACCGTCGAGAAGCGGCTGAAGGACGCAGGGCTGAAGGCGACCATCGTGTCGCAACCGGTGTTTCTGACTCCGGGCTGTGCCGTCGAGGACTTTAATTGGCCCGACCGGATCATCATGGGCACCGCCTCCAATGATGCCGTGATGGCGCTGAAACAGATCCTGCATCCCCTGGTGATGCGGGGCGTCCCCGTGATCGTGACCAATCACGAGACTGCCGAACTGGTGCGGGAATCGGCCACCGCATTCGTCGCCACCAAGATTTCCTTCATCAATGAACTTTCAAGCCTGTGCGAGAAGGTCAATGCCGACGCCGTCAGCCTGGCTATGGCGCTGGGGCTCGATAAGAAAATCGCTCCGCGCTGCCTTCAACCCGGAGCCGGGATGGGTGGAATCTTCGCCGAGTCCGATATGGAGTCGCTCGCCGAACTCGCGCGCGGCAAGGGAGTTTCGCTCAAGGTGCTTACTGCGGCGCGCGAGGTGAACCTCAGCCTTGCGGACCGCATCGTAGACAAAATCTCGTCTGTAGTGAAGTCAGTTCAAAACAAAGACGTCGGCATTCTGGGCTTGGCGTTCAAGCCCAACACCAACTCGGTCGCCGGCTCATCCTCCATGCGGCTGGCGCAGAATCTGGTAGCGCGGGGCGCTCGCGTCCGCGCCTACGATCCCGTAGCGATTCCGGAAGCGCGCATGGAGCTGAATGGCACCGTCCACTATTGCGAAACTCCCTACGCCGCCTGCGAGGGCATGGACGCACTGGTCGTCGGCACCGGCTGGCCCGAATTTCGCGGCCTCGATTTCGAGCGCATCAAACACCTGCTGAAACGCCCCGTGATCGTAGACACCAAAAACCTGCTGGACTCAGTCCGCCTGCGCGCCATGGGATTCGAATACCTCGGCGTAGGCCGCCACTAGGACACTTCCTCGAAATCAATGTGGGCGCGAGCGCCCACATTCTGACAGCCCTCACCCCAGGTTGCTATAATCCTTAACAAACGGTGGGAGTAGCTCAATTGGTAGAGCACCGGACTGTGGCTCCGGACGTTGCGGGTTCAATCCCCGTCTCCCACCCCAACGCCTCACCCTCAAAAGCCCCGGAAATCAGGCAGCGGCGATGACGGACGACGACTCATTGCTGCCAAAACCAGCGCCTTCGAAGAAATTGAATGTCATCTTCGAAGCTGCGGTCTTCACCAGCCTGGTAGTTGCAGTGCTTTCGCTGTTTCTGTTTGCATGGATCGGGGACAGTGTTGCTCGCGATCGGACCGCCGCCTTTGATCTTGCGATACGCAACCAGGTTCACGCCTTCGCTTCGCCCGCGCTGGACAAAACGATGGTTTTCATTTCGTTTTTGGGCGGGGACGGGCTGACGGCGGCAGTGATTCTCTCGGTTATCGCATTTCGCTGGCTGCACTGGCGGCGTGCCATGCTGTGGATGGTTGTCACAATATTGGGCGCGCTGGTCCTGGACTTGAGCCTGAAATACGCTTTTCATCGCCATCGTCCCACTCCGTTTTTTGTGTCGGTGCCTCACACCTACAGTTTTCCCAGCGGACATTCGCTGTTTTCGTTTTGCTTTTACGGTGTGCTCGCCGGCCTGCTGGCGCGTCGCCTGAAGTCCCAGGCAGCGCGCGTTCTGATCTGGGCCTTCGCCACTCTGTTGATCGCAGCTATCGGACTGTCGCGAATTTACCTGGGTGTGCACTATCCCAGCGACGTCTTCGCGGGATATCTGGCCGCTGCTCTCTGGGTGAGCACGCTGGTGGCTCTCGATCGGGTACGGGTTCGCAAGAATTCATCCAAACCTGAGGATTAACGTTGTTAGACTACGTCGCGGACTTTCCGCGCCCGGATCGCTTACAGGAGTTCCATGATGAACCCCAAGTTCTCGCTGCTGGCGGAGTTGACGGCCGAGTTCCTCGGAACTTTTGTGTTGATCCTGCTGGGAAGCGGCGTGGTTGCCATGGTTGTGCTTTTTCCTACCGCGAATCCTGGCGAAACGATCCACGGCGGCTATACCAACATCACCCTGGGGTGGGGACTGGGAGTCACCATGGGGATCTATGTAGCCGGGAAAATTTCAGGGGCGCACCTGAATCCGGCGGTGACTCTGGCGTTGGCGGTATTCCGTGGATTTTCATGGCGGAAAGTTGTGCCGTACTCGATTGCTCAGGTCGCCGGGGCATTCTTCGCGGCGGCGCTGGTTTATCGAAATTATCTGCCGGCTTTCCAGCAGTTCGATCCGCGCCTGGAGAAAACGGCGGGCGTTTTTACCACGTTCCCTGCATTTCCGAACCTTCCTCAGGCGGGATTTCTTGACCAGGTGATCGGCACAGCACTGCTGCTGCTTTTTATTTTCGCCATCACGGACGAATTCAACATGCCTCCCGGAGCCAATATGGCTCCGTTGATGATTGGCCTGGTCGTAGTGGCGATCGGCATGAGCTTCGGCGCAATGCATGGTTACGCGATTAATCCGGCGCGCGATTTCGGCCCGCGGCTGTTCACGGTGCTGGCGGGATTTCACAATAACGGAATCACCGATGGAGCGCGGGTGTGGTGGGTGCCCGTAGTGGCGCCGCTGATTGGTGGAGTGCTGGGAGCTGGAGTCTACGACTTTGGTATTCGGAGGTTTCTGCAGCGGGCGGTGGAAACAACAAGCCCTTAACCGCAAAGGGAACGTGCGGCACGAGCATCGCGCTCGAGCCCACATTTTTGCCGCGTTGCCTAGAAGCCCGGAGCGAACGTGTATCCCAAGGAAACTCCGAATCGCGTGGCTCTTCCTGAGCTGAACTCTTCGTTATTGTGAATCATGTAGAGATGAGCTTCGGGCCGGACGAAGAAGTGGCCGTAGAAATAGTAGCGCAGGCCTCCACCGACGTGACCCATGAAGTGATTACTGCTTACGAAGTCGGTGCAACTGATCGCGCCGCAAGTAGTAAATCCCTGATAGAAGCGCAGGCTCTCCCATCCGATACCGGCCACCAGGTCAGCGGCCACGCGCTTGCCCAGTTTAGGGGCGTAGATTCCGTTGAAATCGTAAAACAGTGGACGATAGGGTTGGAATCCGCCGTAGAGATTTTGACTTGCGCGCCAGGCCAGTTCACCGCCGACTCCGAATTGCTTCTTGAAAAGCAGGCCGACGCTGACGGCTGGGTAAGCTCCGCCGGTCAGTGAGACCGGCGCGTGACCGTCCGAGGCGCTTGAGGCTGAGGGCGCGGTAAGAGTTCCGACGCCGAAGGCAACATCAAACTGCTGAGCCTGAAGCGTGCCGCCGATAAGAAAAGACGCGGCCAATACAATCAGCGAAATAATCTTTCGTGCATCTAGCTTTCTCAAGTGAGCCTCCGAGGCGGATATTTGCTTTAGATGCAATAGGCTGCCCGTCCGTAAGCGAAAAGTTTTGTAAATGAGGAAACCGCGCTAAAAGTCTTCCGGTCCGAATTTCTGGATTGGGCTCCAATCCCTCGGACAATCGTTTGCATCTATAATGCCTCACCGGTAATCAAGATACCTTGCTATCCGGTATATCCTGTTGCACCGGCTTGTGTTCTGACCTCGTTTCAATATGAAAAACCCCTGCTTTGGAAGGGCTTTTCCACGCAAAACGACGATGTCGCGGGCCCGCGCCTTTCTTTGTTGTTTATTCGTACCCTGTTTGTTCGTCATCGCACTGTTGTTTGCTCCCCTTCGCGCTTTCGGGCAGGTGGGCGGCGCGTACGCAAGGGGGAACGCGGAGACGGATTCGAGCCCCGCCAGCCTCACGATTACCTCGCCTTCGAACCAGAACCCGTTCGACGGCAGCGTTTCCGAGGGAACGGCAAAACCCGAGGCGGTCTCTCTAACCTTCCAGGACGCGATTGATCTTGGCCTGAAGAATAACCTCGGAGTATTGCTGCAGAGCTATAACAGCATCGCTTCCCGGGGAAAGAAATGGAAGGAACTGAGCGAGCTTTTGCCTAACGTCAATGCTCGCATCAGCGAAAACGCGGCGAAGCAGAACCTCGCGTCTGTGGGCCTTCGGCTTCCCGGATTCCCGCTCATTGTGGGACCTTACGGATTCAGTGACGCGCGGGTCTACCTCTCGCAATCTGTCCTCAATCTCAAGGCGCTGAACCGTGAGCGCGGCGCGGCGGAGGATGAACGGGCCGCGCAGTACAGTTACAAGGACGCCCGCGACCTGGTGGTGCTGGCCGTCGGCAACGCATACCTTCAGGCTCTTTCCGGCGCGGCCCGGGTTGAAACCTCCGAAGCGCAACTGGAATCGGCGCAGGCGCTTTTTACCAAGGCCAGCGACCAGCAGAATGCCGGCCTCAGCCCGGCCATCGACACGCTGCGCTCGCGGGTGGAATTTCAGAATCGCCAGCAGCAACTGATCGTTGCCCGAAACGATTATGCCAAGCAGAAGCTGGCTCTGGTGCGCGCTATTGGACTTCCCACCGGGCAGGAGATTGCCCTGACTTCAAAGGCTCCTTATGATCGCCTGGTCACCTCCAGCATTGAGGAGAGCGTACAGCGCGCTTATGCCTCGCGCTCCGATTATCTGGCGGCAATCCAGCAAGTGCGCGCCGCCGAACATTTCCGAAAAGGGGCGACGGCGGAACACTATCCCACGATCGACGTGCTCGGCGACTACGGTGCGCTGGGAGTCAATCCGGGAAGCTTGCATGGGACGTTCAGCGTCTCCGGGCAAGTGAATATTCCCATCTTCCAGGGCGGCAAGGCGCACGCGGACGTGTTGCAGGCCGAGGCTACATTGCGCCAGGCGCGTGCCCAACTGGACAATTTGCGGGGCCAGATTGAATACGAGATCCGAACCGCATTGCTGGATATTGCCGCGGCCGACGAGCAAGTGGAAGTCGCACGCAGTTCGGTTGACCTCGCGGAACAAACCCTGGTGCAGGCCCGCGACCGCTTCTCCGCCGGCGTTACGGACAACCTGGAAGTAGTCCAGGCGCAGCAGACGGTGGCGTCGGCCCACGAAAGTTATATTTCCAGTTTGTACGCTCACAACCTTTCCAAGATCGAACTGGTCCGCGCCATGGGATATGCGGAACAGGGCGTGCGGCAATATCTGAAGAACAAGTAATATGGAAACCAGCACAACTACCACCGTGCCCGAAACTCCTGCGGTTGAAACTCGTGAACATCCTCCCTTGCCGGCTTCGGAGAGAGATCTCCGCTGGAAGCAGGCTTCCCGCAATCCTCGGTTTCGTCTGGCGCTGATCGTAGGCGGAATCGTTTTGCTGGTGGCCGGCTTTTTTCTGTGGCGCTACCTGGGAAGCTACGAGGGCACTGACGATGCGCAGATTGACGGCCATCTGAATGCCATCAGCACGCGAGTTTCAGGACACGTGATCAAGCTTCTGGTCAATGACAACCAGTATGTCGAGGCGGGAACGCCGCTGGTTGAGATCGATCCCAAGGATTACCAGGTCGCGGTTGCGAAAGCCAAGGCCGCTTATCAGGATGCCCTGGCTACGGCGGAATCCCTGCAAGTGAACATACCGATTACGTCCATCAACACGGGCAGCCAGCTATCGTCGTCGCAAGCGGAAGTAGAAGGCGGACGGGCTGGAGTGTCGGTTGCACGCCAGCAACTCGAGGCGGCCCGCGCTCAACTGGAACAGGCCATCGCCAACGACATCAAGGCGCAAAACGACGTTGGTCGCTACAAGCAGTTGGTCGACAAACAGGAAATATCGCACCAGCAGTATGACCAGGCGGTCGCAGCGGCGCGGTCAAGCGCGGCAGGAGTGGCCGCTGCCCGAGCTTCCGCTTCCGCGGCGGAACAGATGGTCTCGCAGGCGCAGTCCAAACGGGAGCAGGCAGAAGCCAACCTGCGCTCCGCCGAAACCGCGCCGCAACAGTTGTCTGCGATTCGCTCTCGCGCCGAAGCTGCGCAGGCCCAGGCCCAGCAGAAAAAAGCCGAACTGGAACAGGCGACGCTGAACCTGCAATACACCAAACTTGTCGCGCCGGTGAATGGCATCGTGAGCAATCGCACGGTTGAAGTCGGCCAGAATGTCCAGATCGGTCAGGAACTGATGAAGATCATCAACCTCGACGACATCTGGGTCACCGCCAACTTCAAGGAAAGCCAACTGCGCTACATGCGTCCCGGACAGGCAGCGACCATCTCCGTGGATGCGTATGGAAAGAAATACAACGGTCACGTGGAAAGTCTTGCCGGAGCCAGCGGAGCGCTGTTCAGCCTGCTGCCGCCGGAGAACGCCACCGGAAACTATGTGAAAGTTGTGCAGCGGGTTCCGGTGAAGATCACTTTTGATCCTGGCGAAACCAAGGAGCATATTCTGCGGCCCGGAATGTCGGTCGAGCCCAAGGTCTGGATCAGATGAGTTCGGCTGCTCTGACCGCGGACGGCTCGGCCCTGCCGCGTCCCGCAGTCAATCCCTGGATCATCGCGATAGCTGTCACCCTGGCCACGTTCATGGAGGTGCTGGACACCAGCATCGCCAACGTTTCCCTGCCCCACATTGCCGGCAGTCTTTCTGCCGGAACCGACGAGAGCACATGGGTGCTGACGTCCTACCTGGTTTCAAACGCCATCGTACTTCCGCTCAGCGGGTGGATCTCTTCCATCATCGGACGCAAGCGCTTCTACATGAGCTGCGTCGCCATCTTCACCGTCAGTTCGTTACTCTGCGGACTCGCGCCGAATCTGGGCATGCTGATTTTCTTCCGCGTACTGCAAGGGGCGGGCGGCGGCGGGTTGCAGCCCAGCGAGCAGGCCATTCTTGCCGACACGTTCCCTCCCGCCAAACGCGGCATGGCCTTTGCCGTCTACGGCCTCGCGGTCGTGCTGGCGCCGGCCATTGGCCCCACTCTCGGCGGATGGATAACCGACAATTTCACCTGGCGCTGGATCTTTCTGCTGAATATTCCAGTCGGCATACTTTCCCTGGTGTTGACCTCGCGTCTTATCCAGGATCCACCGTACCTGAAGCGCAAAAAGCTCTCTGAAACAAAGATCGACTACATCGGACTGGGGCTGGTGGCTTTGGGTCTGGCCACGCTGCAGATTGTCCTGGACAAGGGCCAGCGCGACGACTGGTTCGAATCGAATTTCATCGTCATCATGTCGGTCATCGCCGCCGCTTCCCTGCTGTTCCTGATCTACTGGGAGTGGACGCGAGAGGATCCGGTGATTGATCTTCACCTCTTCAAAAACCGGACCTTTGCCGCCGCGAATATCCTGATGTTCATGCTGGGATTCGCACTGCTGGGCAGCACGGTCCTGCTCCCGCTGTTTATGCAGACCCTGCTGGGTTACACCGCTCAGCATTCCGGCCTGGCGTTGTTGCCCGGCGGTTTCCAGCTGATGCTGCTGATGCCGCTTGTCGGCTTTATGCTCTCCCGATTCGATCCGCGCAAGATGATGACGTTCGGGTTGCTGGCGCTTTCCTTTTCGCTGTTTCATATGACGAACTTCGACCTCAGTGTCGACTTCCGTACGCTCGTGTACGCCAGAATGTTGCAGACCCTGGGCCTCGCCTTCCTGTTCGTCCCGATCAACACAGCAGCTTACGCATATCTTCCCAAGGAGAAGAACAATGCGGCCTCGGGATTGATGAACCTGGCCCGCAACATCGGAGGCAGTGTCGGCATCTCAATTGTGACGACGATGCTGGATCGCCGCCAGCAGTTCCACATGAGCCGGATGTCGAGCCATCTGTCGGCGTCCAGTCCGCAGGTGCAGAACATGCTTCAGGGCACAGCTCAAAGCCTTCAGGCGCGCGGCTTTTCTCCTGCGGAGGCCATGCACAGGGCGTATGCCTTGTTGCAAGCGAACTTCCTGCGGCAGGCCTCCATGCTGGCGTATGTTGACAACTTCTGGTTGCTAGGAGTAGCTATTCTGGTGATGACCCCCCTGGTTTTGCTGATGAAGCGGCCAAAGCCCGGTGGCGCCATGGCCGTGCATTAGCCGCATCTGTGGTCGGACACTCCTGTCCGACAGGTTTGTTTTTGATTTTGATTGAAGCTACGGACTCTCGCTCACAGAAAAGCGGCGGGATGGTGGACCTGCGAAAGACTGGTCAAAGCGTCGGACAGGAGTGTCCGACCCACACCACTAGAGGAGGTTGCCCGTGTTTCGAGTCATCACGGTGGAACGGGAATTCGGAAGCGGGGCTGCGGAAATCGCACGGGAACTCTCTGAACGCCTGGGCTGGAAGCTCTGGGACCGGGCACTGACGGAAGAGATCGCCGCAGAAGCACACGTCGACCCCTCGGCGGTGAAATATTGCGATGAACGCATGGACAGCACCTTTCACCGCCTGGCCAAAACCTTCTGGCGCGGCAGCTACGAGCGCAGCATGCCCTTGAAAGGCACCGAGCCTTTTGACGCCGATCGTTTTGTGGCAATTGGCCGGCAAGTGATGAACCGGGTGGCCGCAGCCGGAAATTGTGTCATCGTCGGACGCGGCGCACCCTATTTTCTGCGCGAACTTCCGGATGTGTTCCACGTTTTCCTATATGCGCCGCGGTCAGAAAAACTAAGACGCCTGGGGAAGATCGGACACAGCGAGAAAGAAGCGGAAGAATTGGTCGACACCGTCGATCATGACCGCATCGAATTTGTAAAACATTACTTCGGCGCCGACTGGCCCACTCGCTGCCTTTATCACATGATGATGAATACCGCCGTCGGGGATGAAGTCGTCATTTCATCTGTTCTGGACACAATGCGCCTCTTGGAAGTACCGGTAACCGCTGGCGGGGCCGCCCATCAGCTCGAAAAGTGCCCGTAACTCTTTGGTAATACAGGGTTGCACCTTTTTTGTTGCACTTTAATACTCCTGAAATATCTTCCAGATAACATCGCAAGTGGAAACACCTCTGCGGAGGCTTCGGAAATGGGAGCGGCCCGGACTCCACAACACGCTCTTCCCTTGCAAGTGGCGGCTGTCTGCTACCGGCGGCGCGGCCCTTCGGTCGAGTTCCTGCTGGTGAACACGAACGGCGGCGGCAAGTGGACATTTCCTAAAGGCGATCCCGAGTCATCGCTCTCACACGGCCAGGCGGCGGAACGCGAAGCGTGGGAGGAAGCCGGGGTCCACGGCAGCATCGAAGCTCGCCATTTTTGCCTGTACATCCACTCCAAAGGCGTTTTCTGGAAGCCGCCAGGAGTGCGGGAGTATGTCATCAAAGCATTTCTGCTCGAAGTGGAGCGCGTGGAAGTACCGCAGGAAGACACGCGCAATCCCACCTGGTTTGGCCCCGAGGAAGCGAAGAAGATTCTGGCCAAAGGGCGGGAAGTGAAATACGCGCGGGAATTGCAGGCGGTGGTTGAACGGGCGCTGCAAAAGATTGGCGCGGCGCAAAGCTTGAAAGTGTAACGCCAGCATACCCCGTCACGTTGAGTGCAGGCAGTGAAGCCACAAAGCGACCTTACTTACGACGGGCTTCCGGTTGCTTCGCTACGCATAAATAGCGTTCTTCTTCAAATCGCCTCTCTCGTGAGACGATTGAAGGGATGCTTCAGCTATCCGCCGCCGGCAAGCGCTATGGCCATAAGCTCCTCTTCGAGGGAGCGGACTGGATGATCACGCCTCGCGACCGTGTGGGCCTCGTGGGCGCGAATGGCACCGGCAAATCCACGTTGCTCAAAATTCTGGCTGGAACTGAAAGCCTCGACTACGGCTCGGTCAGCCGGGCCAAGGGCATCAGCGCGGGATATCTTCCGCAGGACGGGCTGGCGCTCTCCGGACGCACCGTCTTTGCCGAATGCATGTCGGTGTTTTCCCACCTCCGCAAAATGGAGCAGGAGATGGAAGAGTTGACCGGACGCATGTCCGAGCTTGACCATGCGTCTCCCGAGTACACGCAGGTGGCGGAACGCTACCAGCGCCTTGAGCACGAATTTACCACCCGTGACGGATACGCCATCGAAGCCCAGGTCGGCAGCGTGCTTTCAGGGCTGGGCTTTCGAAAAGAAGACTGGACCCGGCAGACCGAAGAGTTTTCCGGCGGTTGGCAGATGCGCATTGCGCTGGTCAAGCTGCTTCTCCAGCAACCCAACCTGTTATTGCTGGACGAACCGACCAACCATCTTGACCTCGAAGCCCGCAACTGGCTGGAAGAATATCTCAGCAACTATCCCAATGCTTTTGTGCTGATCTCGCACGACCGTTATTTTCTCGACGTGACCATCAACAAGATTGTCGAGATCTGGAACAAGCGGGTTCATCTTTATCATGGAAATTACGCGAAGTATCTGAACGCAAAAACAGAACGGCTGGAGCAGCTTGAAGCTGCTTATCGCAACCAGCGCGATCGCATTGAGCAGCTGGAAGTGTTTATCAACCGATTCCGATACCAGGCCACCAAGGCCAAGCAGGTACAGAGCCGGATCAAGGAACTGGAAAAGATCGAACGGATCGAACTTCCGGAAGAAGAAAAGACTATCCACTTCTCATTTCCTCAACCCAAGCCCGCAGGCCGGATCGTCGCTGAATTTGTTGGGGTCGCGAAGTCCTACGGAGAGAAGGAAGTATTTCGGGATGTCAATTTCATGATCGAGCGCGGCGACCGGATTGCGCTGGTGGGGGTGAACGGCGCCGGGAAATCCACGCTGATCAAGTTGCTGGCACAGACCGAGCCCTTGACCGAGGGCGAGTACCGGCTGGGACACAACGTCGATCCCGACTACTTCGCGCAGGACCAGTACAAAGAACTCGATCCCGACGCGCGCATTCTCGACGACCTGGGGGAAGTTTCTACGGGTTCCACACAGACCGAGTTACGAAGCCTGCTGGGATGCTTCCTGTTCTCTGCCGACGATGTTTTCAAACGCATCGGTGTGCTCTCCGGCGGCGAGCGTAACCGCTATGCCCTGCTCCGAATGCTGCTGCACCCGGCAAACTTCCTGCTTCTGGACGAACCGACCAACCATCTCGACATGCGCGCCAAGGACGTTCTGTTGAAGGCGCTGACCGACTATAACGGCACCGTGGTCTTCGTCTCGCATGACCGCTATTTCATCGACAAGCTGGCGACGCGGGTCCTGGAAGTGGGGGACGGCCGTGTTGAGGTCTATCCCGGAAACTACGAAGATTATCGCTGGCGAAAAGAAGGCGGAGCGGCAGAGTTGCAAAAGGCGGTTGCGTCAGCTGCGAATTCGCAGCCCACGAATGGGAATTCCAACGGGCAATCCGCGAAATCCGAAGACACCTCAGCCAGGCGACTGAATCCCATCAAGCGCAAGCAGATGGAAGAGCGAGTGCACGAACTCGAAGCTGAAATCAATCGCCTGGAAGATGCGATCGCCGAGTGCGAAGGCGGGCTCCAGACCTTCGTCAGCGCGGAAGAAACGCAGCGTATTACCCAGCAACTCGCCGTGAGCAAGACAGAACTGCAAGTCCGCCTGGCGGAATGGGAAGAACTGGAAAAGGCGCTTCAGCCGTAAACGCCGGATGTGGGTGCGAGCGTCCCGCTCGTGCTCCCTAGTCTCAGACGCTGCGGCGAACGTACTCCTCCTGCTCCCGCGCCTCAGACGCTGCCGCACGAGCGGGGCGCTCGCGCCCACATTTTGCTGCGACAGGAGTTACCTCAATTCCGAGACGCCGTTTTTCTGGGCGTGTTCTTCCGTAACCTGCATCGTTACCCGGTCTCATGCGATATTCATTTTGGCCGAACCGGCCATATTCAAACAGACTCGCCGCATGCGGCAACGCCGAAAGTGCGCGCCGCGCGGAACACTTTTTAAGGAGCGCCGCAACCAATGCTGCAACCACCAGATTCACAAAAATCGCAGTTACCCGCCAATTTCAGCCCGAGCAAGAGCGTGAGCGTGCCGGTAGAACAAGCTACGATTGGCCGCTCCGTGGTGATCAAGGGCGAAGTCAGCGGTTCTGAATCGCTGTACATCGACGGACGCATTGAAGGTACCGTCAATTTTGGCGACCATCGGGTCACCATCGGACGCAATGGCAGCGTCGCCGCCAACATCAGCGCCCGCGAGGTTGTCATCCTGGGCAAGGTACAGGGCAACATTCAGGTCACCGATCGTCTGGATATCCGCAGCGAAGGGTCGCTGACGGGTGATGTGATCACGCAGCGAATCAGTGTCGAGGATGGGGCCATTCTGAAGGGTAGCGTGCAGGTGCGCGCAGTCGAGCACAAGCAGGACAAATCCCAGGCGCAGAAGCAGGCGCAGCCTGAACCGAAGCACGCCGCTATCGAGCAGCCGAAAGAGACCGCCGCAGTTGCCGGCGCCTAATTCCGTGTGGGGCGGACACTCTTGTCCGCCGCTTTTGACGTAGATTTTGATTCTGAGGCAAGGATCAAAAACAAAGTCAAAGGCGGCGGACAAGAGTGTCCGCCCCACACAACGCTATTTCTTTTCTTCCTGCTTCAAATCAAGCGCCGCCGAGTTCATGCAGTAGCGCAGGCCGGTGGGCGCGGGCCCATCTTCAAAAACGTGTCCGAGGTGGGCGTCGCAACGGGCGCAACGGGCTTCAGTGCGAACCATGCCATAGGCCTTGTCGGTGTGATTCACTACGGCATCCCCATTGACGGGCTGGTAGAAGCTGGGCCATCCCGTACCCGAATCGAACTTGGTGTCTGAAGTGAACAACGGCTCTCCGCAACAAACGCAGGCGTAAGTGCCGGCGTCTTTGGTCTTCCAGTATTTGCCGCTAAACGCGGGTTCAGTTCCGGCCTTACGCGTCACCTGGTACTGTTCCGGCGATAGCTGCTTTTGCCACTCTGCTTCCGGCTTTTCGATTTTCTCTGCCATTCAGTTCTCCAAATCATTCATTCTGATGGTTGTTGATTGGGCCGTCTGCGGCTTGCCGGGACGGCGCTGGAATCAGATCTCGGTGGTCATATTTCGATGATCATGTGTCGATAACTATTCTAGCCTACGATGCTTGAGCATTTCGAAAGCTATGTGTTGCGGCTTATCATCCTGAGGATGCGGAGCGTTCGCAAAGCGAGCGTTCCCGACGAAGGACCTGTGTATTGACTGGCGATGGAAGCGCCGGATGATGCTGGTGGAGGTGGCGCGGAATGCATGGGGCATTCGCTAGCTTGCGTCCGCTTTGCGGACGAAAGGCCACGCTCAGGATGACAAACCCTGAAAGAGATGACTGCGGCGTGCGGTGGACAAGCGCAAGGCCGGTTCATACACTGCTAGTGCGTGTTCTGCAACATCCACTATGCGGCTCATCACTTTTACTTTTGAAGATAGCGCGAGGCGATCCCGCATCGGTGCTCTCACTGCCGACGGACGGATCGTTGACCTGAACTCGGCCTGCGCCTTGTATTTGCGTGAGGTGGAGAAAGAAAACGCCTTCTATCGACTGGCCGACGCCCTGGTCCCGCCGAATATGCGCGAACTCTTCGCTGGCGGCGATACCAGCCTGGAAGCTGCACGCAAGGCACTCCACTATGTGCTCGAGGAAGAGAACGCCGTTGAACCGCGCGGAGAAACCGTTTTCTACTCGTCCGACGAGGTAGCCCTCAAGGCGCCGATTAGCCCGTCGAAGTTTTTTTACCCCGGCGGATTTCTAAACGTCGACGCCATCATCGGACATGATGAGCCTGTGATCCATCCTGAGCATCTGACGCAGGAACTGGATTGCGAAATCCAACTCGCGGTCGTGGTGAAAAAAAGTGGCAAATATTTCGCTCCGGAAGATGCCGGTGACTTCATCGGCGGATACGTCATTTTCAATCAGATTACGGCCCGCGACATTCAGCGACGCGAACTGAAGTCAGGAGGATCCGCGCTGTGCCATGGGATCGATACGTTCTGCCCGCTCGGCCCCTGGATCGTGACGTCTGACGAAGTCGCTGATCCGCACAAGCTCGCCATGGAACTGCGGGTCAATGGCGAATCCTGGCGCAGTTTGCGTTCCAGCGGCATGCTGTTGAGAGTCCCCGAGCTTTTGTCCCACTATTCTTCGATGGGTTACAGCGCTGGCGACGTCATCGCGACGGGAACGGTCTCGGGTTCCGGCACGTTGAAAGGCGATTCCAAAGCCCGATACCTGAAGGTTGGCGACGTTGTGGAATGTGAAATAGAAAATATTGGAGTTTTGCGGAATCAGGTTATTTCGTGGGAGGAAGCCTACGGGCGCAAACCCGGCGCAGTGGCTGCGCAGGAAACATCGCTATAAGACCGCAGCGGTTCATGACCTCTGGCTGGATTTTGCCGCTGCCATCGTTCCCAAATGCACAGGTCCTTCGTTGGAAGCCCTTCGCTCTGCGAAGGACTCCACTTCCTCAGGATGACATGCATGTTGGATGCTTGATCCAGCCCACTACGAAGTTTGCGAGTCAGGTGCGGGAGTTGCCGATGGTTCGATACTCGCCGCGGTGATAGAGCAGCGGATCGCCGCCGCGCACTACAACTTCCTCGACTTCGGCGATAAAAATCGTATGGTCGCCGGCGTCCTGGGAGGTATGGAGCCTGCACTCGAGATACGCCAACGCTCCGTTCAGCACTGGCGTGCCATGCGCGGTGCGGTCAAAGTGCGCTTCCGCCTCCTGTTCGGCATGACGATGGTCCTGGGCGGGACGGGCGTAGTATTCGGAAATGACCTGCTGGTTCTCCGCCAGCACATTCACTCCAAAACGTTTGCGGGCGTGCAGGTGCGCGTGAGTACGGGCGCGATGGTCGACGCAGACCAGCACCAGCGGCGGATCGAGCGAAACCGAAGTAAAGGCGTTGGCGGTCATGCCGTGGACTTCGCCTTCGTAGTCCACGGTAATTACGGTCACGCCGGTGGCGAAACTACCTAGCGCTTTGCGAAATTCTGGCTGCGTCACAGTCATGGAGTCGCCGGTGGCTTGGCCTTTAAGAGTTTTACCACCAAACCCGGACTGTTGGATAATCCTCCGAGTCGCTGCGCCACGAACCGCGTAGGGGCGGACAAACGGCGTGCCGAATCGCTCTCATGTATCATTCTGATGTTCATCCTGATGTTCATCGGATAGCGTCATGCGATTGCAGGAAAGTTCGTCCCCGGGGTATCTCGATGAATTGCGGGATGGGTTACCGCTGTCTCGCGCAGGCGCCTGCGAACTGCTGCGTTGCCCCGACGATGATCTTCCGGCGCTGCTCTCCGCCGCATTGGAACTGAAGCAGCGATTCAAGCCCGGCATCGTTACCTATTCCCGCAAAGTTTTTATTCCGCTGACCAATCTGTGCCGCGACTACTGCGGC
The DNA here is from genome assembly GCA_963795245.1 of Terriglobia bacterium. GTDB lineage: Bacteria > Acidobacteriota > Terriglobia > Terriglobales > Acidobacteriaceae > JAIQFF01. The sequence continues at coordinate 2,748,070 of CAWCHA010000005.1, forward strand.
TACTGCACGTTCCGCCGCGACCCGGGAGAACCCGGCGCACATACCATGACGCCGGACCAGGTGATGGAAGTCGTGCATGCGGGCGAAAAAATGGGTTGCACCGAGGCGCTCTTCAGCCTGGGCGATAAACCTGAACTGATTTTTCCCGAAATGCGGGAGACGCTCCGTCACCTGGGATACAAATCGACGCTGCACTATCTTGAAGCCATGTGTGAGCTGGTGCTGCGCGAGTCGACGCTGCTGCCGCATCCGAATCCGGGACTGTTGAGCGCCGAGTGGATCGCCCGCCTGGCGGCGGTTTCCCCGAGCATGGGCCTGATGCTCGAGACCACGAACACGGCCCTGCTTGCTCGCGGAGCCGCCCATGACAATGCGCCCGACAAGGTTCCGGCAAAACGTTTGCGCACCATTGAAGAAGCAGGCAAGCAGTCGGTGCCTTTCACCACCGGCTTGCTGATCGGCATCGGCGAGAGCATCGAAGACCGGGTGGACACTCTGCTCGCGATTCGCGAATTGCACCAGCGCTACGGTCACATTCAGGAAGTGATTGTGCAGAATTTCCGCGTCAAACCGCGAGATTCCGATGCGCGACTGGCCGGAGCCGACGCGGGGCGAGATGCTGCGAACCGTTGCGGTGTCGCGGCTGCTCATGCCGGAGATGAATATTCAGGCGCCGCCGAATCTTTCCGCTCCTTACTACGAAGAATTGCTCGATGCCGGCATCAACGACTGGGGCGGAGTTTCGCCGCTGACACCGGATTTCATCAATCCCGAAAAGCCCTGGCCGCATCTTGATGCACTCAAGACACGCACGGAATCAAGAGGATATATTTTGCGCCAGCGCCTGCCGGTTTATCCTGAGTTCCTGGCGACGTTGACTTCGCGTACCGGCCTGCTTTCCGAAAAAGTTCAAGCCGCGGCCGATCGCGAAGGCTATGCGGGGAGGGCCAAGGCGGCATGATCGTCGTACTCACCGGCGGAACGGGAGGCGCCAAGTTTGTGGATGGACTGCGTCAGATTGTCCCGGCGAAAGACCTCACCATCATCGTGAATACCGGGGACGATCTGGAATGGTGGGGCCTCTATGTTTCCCCTGACCTCGATTCCATCACTTACGTGCTGGCAGGCTTGCTCAGCAAAGAGCGCGGCTGGGGCGTGAAGGGCGATACGTTTTTCTGCCTGCAAGCCATGGGTGAATTGGGAGAGCCGATCTGGTTTCATGCCGGCGACCGCGATCTTGCCGTCCACCTGCTCCGCACGAAATTGCTTAAGGAAGGCAAAACGCTTGCGGAAGTCGCAGCCGAAATCGCGGTCAAGATGGGCGTGCAGGCCCGCATCCTTCCCATGAGCAACGCCCGCGTGGAAACCCGGGTTGACACGCCCGTCGGCGAGCTTAGCTTTGAAGAATATTTCGTGCAGCGCTGGTATCAGGACCCCGTGAACTCGATTCGCTTTGCCGGTATTGAAAAGGCCGAACCCGCTCCTGGAGTGATTGACGCGATTATGTCGGCCACTGTCGTGTTGCTGGCGCCCAGCAATCCTGTGACCAGCATTGGCCCCATCCTCGCCGTGCCCGGTATCGTCGAAGCGCTTACGCAGACCCGTGCTCCGGTGGTCGCGGTGAGTCCGATCATCAACAACGCCGCGGTTTCGGGGCCGGCTGGTATTTTGATGGCAGCTCAAGGGCTTCCGGTTTCCATCACAGGCGTGGCGCAGGCGTATCGTGAATTCCTCGACGTTCTGGTAGTCGACAAGCGCGACGCCACGGCGGCCGAAGAACTGGAAAAAGAATTGGGGAAATCCGGACTTCGGGTCCACTGCGCGAACATCATGATGGGCACAGCCGATGAAAAGGTCGACCTCGCCCGTCAAGTTTTGGCCTACGCCGAGGGATCGACAACAACTGAGAGCGCCGCGCATGCGGGTTCGGACCTCTCATGATTCTGGTTCCGGTAAAAAATCTTTCCGGCGCTAAACAACGCCTCGCCTCGTTATTCGATCAGCCTGCCCGCACCGAACTGGCACAGGCCATGCTGTTTGACGTGCTTGAAACCTTGGGAGAATGGACAGGCCGGCCGGATGTCGGCATTGTGACCAGCGATTCTTTTGCGATTCAACTGGCGCAACAATTTCGATTCTCCGTGATTCCGGATCACGATAATCTCAGCGAAACTGATGCCATCGAAATGGCCACCCGCTTCTGCGAATCTCAGGGCATCGACAGCACGCTGGTGATTCCGGGTGATATTCCCCTGATTCAGAGTTGGGAAGTGGCGAAGATCCTGGAGTCCGCGCCGGGCGAAGGGTCCGTTCTGGTGCGCGCGTCCGATGGACGCGGCACCAACGCTATCTTTCGGCGTCCCGCCGGATTGTTTCCCGCACGCTTCGGCAATGACAGCTTCGAACCTCACCACGCCGCAGCCCAGGCCACCGGGAAACCCTGCGTGCTGCTTTCGCTGCCTGGTATCGCGCGCGATGTCGACACTCCGTCAGATCTGCTCGCGCTCGCTGCCGCTGCCGGCGAATCCCATGCCCAGCGCCTGATCCGGCAATGGCAACTGGACGATCTGCCGCTAGCCGCGAATGAGTAACGCCGTGCGCAAGCCGGTTTCCGAAAAAAAAGCCCCGCTGGTGCGAAAGCATAAAGCCCACGGCGGAAGCCGTGAGTTGGCACCGCAGGGCAAACGTTCGTCTTCCCCAGCCCATGAGATCCAAATCATCCCGCTCCCAATCGACGTCGAGGTCAAGCCCGGCGTGTCCCTCTCGAGACTGCTTCTCGAAGCGCTGAAGCGTCACAAACCACGCCAGGGCGACATCCTGGTCATCAAACACAAAATCGTTTCCAAGGCCGAAGGCCAACTCATCGAGCTGGATAAAATTAAACCTTCCGCCGAATCCCGACGCTGGGCCGAGCGTTACAGCCTCGACGCTCGCGTGATCGAGCTGGCCATCCGACAGAGCCACCGCATTGTGCGGCGCAAGCGCGGCGTCCTGATCACCGAAACCCGTCATGGGCTGATCTGCGCCAATAGCGCGGTGGACGTCTCTAACGTCGACGGAGGCCGCCACGCGCTGCTGCTGCCTGAAGACCCTGACCGCTCCGCCGCAAGAATTCATCGTCAGCTTAAGAAAACTTTGCGCCTTTCCATCCCCGTGATCATCACAGATACTTTCGGACGTCCCTGGCGCGAGGGCCTAACCGAAGTTGCCATCGGCGTGGCAGGGATGCTGGCGCTGCACGACTATCGCGGCCAGCCCGATTCCCACGGATACACACTGCAGGCTAGTATTGAAGCGGACGCCGATCAGCTGGCTTGCGCCGCTGGCCTGGTCTGCGCCAAGCTAACTCGCACTCCGGCATGTATCATTCGAGGATTCGCTTATCGTCCCGGCCGGGGCAGCGCCCGTGACCTGATTCGTCCGGCGGCGAACGATTTGTTTCGGTGAGTTATTTCGAGGAGGAGCCATGGCCCGCGTTTTACACGATTCTGAATTGCAAGACTTCCCCGCCCTCGAATGGCCGGCCGTTGCGGACCGCATGTCCTCTGAAACGCGGAACGCGCTCGATCAGGTAATGGCGTCTCTCGATGGCAGCGTTCTCTCCCATGAACAATGCTTACTTCTGGCGAATGCCGAAGGCGACGACCTTCTCGGATTGCTGGTGGCGGCCGACATGCTGCGCCGCGATCTGGTCGGCAACCTGGTAACGTACGTGGTCAATCGCAACATCAATTTCACCAACGTTTGTTTTGTCGGATGCAAATTCTGCGCTTTCAGCCGCGGTCCTCGCGAAGAGGACAGCTACTTTCACAGCCTGGAAACCATGGCGCAGAAGGCGATCGAGGCCAGGGCGGTGGGCGCGACTGAAGTTTGCATTCAGGGCGGCCTTCCTCACGGACTTCCTCCTTTCTATTATCGCGACATCCTGCGCGCGATAAAAGCCGCGGTGCCCGACATGCACATTCACGCCTTCTCCCCCATGGAGATCGTGTACGGCATCGAACTCACCGGCATGCCGCTCGCGGATTATCTCACCATGCTGCGCGACAATGGTCTCGACACTCTTCCGGGGACCGCTGCCGAGATTCTTGACGACGATGTTCGCTTCGTGCTCTCGCGCAACAAGCTCTCCACCGAACAATGGAAGCAGGTGATTCGCACCGCGCACCAGTGCGGCATTCGCAGCACATCCACGCTCATGTACGGACACGTCGAAACTCCGACTCACTGGGTCAATCAGCTTGAGTTGCTTCGTGACATCCAGCAACAGACCGGAGGCTTCACGGAATTCGTTCCGCTCGGCTTCGTTCACCAGAACACATTGCTGTTTCAGCAGGGACTGGCGCGATCCGGTCCCACGCTGGCGGAGCATCTTAAGATTCACGCTCTGGCGCGGGTGATGCTGGCGGGCGCCATCAACAATATTCAAGTGTCGTGGGTAAAACTGAACCGGCGCCTGTCGCAACTCTGCCTGCATGCCGGAGCCAATGATTACGGCGGCACACTCATGGAAGAAAACATTTCGCGCGAAGCTGGAGCGACTGCGGGACAGTACACCAGCGGCGCGGAATTCCAGTCGCTGATTCTCGAGATTGGACGCATCCCCGCCGAACGCAACACGGTGTACACCCGCATCAACCTCAAACTTCAGCCCGACCACTTCGCGATCGAAGAAGCTTTAGAGCCGGAGTTCGCATAGTGATGTCTCAGGTCATCGCCATTCTGGGCGGGACCGGAGCCGAGGGCTTCGGACTCGCGCTGCGCTGGGCTCGCGCCGGTGAGACTGTGATCATCGGATCGCGGGATGCCGGCCGCGCGCGCGAGGCGGCGTCCAAAATTCAGACGATGCTTGGCGGCAACGCAAAAGTTTCGGGTGAAGAAAACGTCGCCGCCTGCGCCGCGGCTGATCTGCTCGTGCTTACTATTCCGTTCGAGGGCCACTGTCCTCTGCTCAAGCAAGTCAGGACGGGAATCCGTCCCGGCACCATCGTGGTTGATACTACGGTGCCTTTGGCTGCAAGCGTTGGCGGACGCGCCACCCGCACTCTCGGAATCTGGGAAGGCTCGGCGGCGCAGCAAGCCGCCGAACTTGTGCCGGAGGGAGTTTCAGTGGTGGCAGCATTCCACAACACCTCCGCCGATGTGTTGAACGGCGACGCAGTCGTCGATTGCGACGTGATCGTATGCAGCGACTATCCTGCCGCATTGAAAACGGTGAGAACGCTGGCGGCCAAAATCCCCGGCGTACGCGCCATCGACGGTGGCAAGCTGGAGAACGCGCGCATCCTGGAACAGATCACCGCGCTTCTGATCGGCCTCAACATACGCCTCAAGTGCCACTCCGGTATCCGCATCACAGGCCTGCCCGAAAAGGCGTACGAATCGTTGTAGCAATGGATTCTCGTAGCGCCGGCGTCCCGCGGGCTGTCGTGAGGGCGTCTCGCCCTCACAGCTGGCGTTAAAGCACGTACCAGTGAAGAAAGCATGAACAATTCTCCCAACTCGGGCCCAGCCATCGAATTCCGCAATGTCTGGTACCGCATTGGCCGTGAGAACGCGAACGGGAGCGACGATGCTCTGCTTCGCGACCTGACTCTCGAAGTCCAGCGCGGCGAGACTCTCGTCCTGCTGGGCCGCAGCGGCTCGGGCAAGACCACAACGCTGAAACTCATCAATCGCCTGCTCACGCAGAGCGCGGGCGCAATCTTCGTCGACGGCAAAGCGCTGCACGAATGGGACGTCATCCGACTGCGCCGAATGATCGGATACGTCATCCAGGAGACCGGCCTGTTTCCGCATTTCACGGTCGCGCGCAACATCGGAGTGGTGCCCCAGATCGAGGGATGGGCCGCCGATCGTATTCAAAAGCGAGTCACGGAAATGGTGCACCTGGTGGGGCTTGAACCTGAACTGGCATCACGTTATCCGCGGGAATTGTCCGGGGGACAGCGGCAGAGAGTCGGCGTCGCTCGCGCCCTGGCCGCCGACCCGGCATTCCTCCTCATGGACGAACCTTTCGGCGCGCTTGATCCCATCACGCGCGCGGAGTTACAGCGTGAATTTCTGGCGCTTCAGCAACGGCTGAGGAAGACGGTAGTGTTCGTCACTCATGATCTGCGCGAAGCTCTCCTTCTGGGATCCCGCATTGCGCTGATGGAATCAGGCCAACTGGTTGCCACACTCAAGCCTGAGGAATTTCTGCATTCCAAAGACCCGATGGTGGCCGCTTACGTCGACGCATTCAAAACCGAACTCCCACCGGCAAAAAAAAATGAAGATGCAGCATCAAGGTAGCGCCGGCGTCTCGCCGATTGTTCCGAGGGCGTCTCTACCTCGGAGAGGTCAATCATGAACGTCCTGCAATTTCTCGCGCAGAACCGCACCGAAGTTCTGGAACTCACTGCCGAGCACCTTTGGCTGGTCGGAGCGTCCATCGCACTCGCTGTACTCATCGGAATCCCACTCGGCATTCTGATCACGCGCTGGCCAATGTTCAGCAAACCGGTCCTTGGCGGGGCTAATATCATTCAGACCATCCCCAGCCTGGCTCTGTTCGGATTTCTGCTGCCCGCACCCTGGATCGGCGCCCGCTCCGACCGGCTCGCGATCCTCGCGCTCACGCTGTACGCGCTGTTGCCGCTCATTCGCAACACTTACACCGGCATCAAAGGCGTAGATCCCGCAGTGGTTGAAGCCGGACGCGGCATGGGCATGACGGACCGGCAACTTCTATGGCAGGTGCAACTGCCTTTGGCGCTTAGCGTGATTATTGCCGGCATTCGCGTCGCCACGGTGCTCTCGATTGGTGTTGCCACCATCGCCGCCGCCATCGGCGCCGGAGGTCTCGGAGAATACATTTTTCGCGGGTTGGCGATGGTCAATAACCAGGTGATCCTGGCCGGCGCCATTCCCGCCGCTGCCCTGGCCATCCTTGCGGATTCCAGCCTGGGATGGCTGGAGAAGCGTCTGGCGCCGCACTAGAGGTCAGGCTGCGGCTGCTTGGAATTGCAATGCACAAAAAGCCGCGACGCGGCGTGAGAATAAAGCCCACGGCGTAAGCCGTGGGTAAGATCGCAAATTGAGCAAGCCCCGGAGGGGCGAAAGAAACATCACTTCACCGAATCCCGAATCTAACCGCAATGACCTGTCCCCGATGATCCCTCTGCGACAACTCGTCGCTTCTCTCGCCACACTGCTCCTTTTGACGGCCTGCGGTCCGCCGCGCGCCGATCGGATCGTCGTCGGGTCAAAAAATTTCACCGAACAACTTGTGCTCGGCGAAATCATGGCCCAGCAAATTGAAAATAAAACTCATCTGCCGGTGGAACGCCGCTTCTATCTGGCAGGCAGCTACATCTGCCACCAGGCGATTCTCGGTGGACGCATCGATATCTATCCCGAATACACCGGCACCGCGCTCACCGCGATACTAAAGGCGCAGCCTTCCAGCAATCCCGAACAGGTGTTCAACCAGGTCAAGACGGAATACGCCCGGCAATTCAACCTTGAGGTCGGGAAACCTTTCGGCTTCAATAACACTTTCGCCATCGAAATTCGCGGAGAGGACGCGCGGCGTCTGGGGCTGAAGAACCTCTCGCAGGCGGCAACCTACACGCCGCAATGGCGAGCCGGCTTCGGCTACGAATTCATGGAACGACCCGACGGATACAAGGGCCTTGCGGCAACTTACGGCCTACGTTTCGAGGAGTCACCGCGCATCATGGACCTGGGCCTTCTGGCACGCGCGCTAAAAGAAAAACAGGTGGATCTCGCGGCAGGAAATGCCACCGACGGATTGATTCCCGCGCTCGACCTGTTTGTTCTGCAGGACGATCGACACTACTTTCCGCCGTACGAAGCCGTACCGATCATGCGGCAGGATATGCTGGGCCGGCATCCCGGAGTAGGAGCCGCGTTAGATCAGCTGGCGGGAAAGATTTCCGACGACGACATGCGCGCGCTCAACTACGCCGTCGACGGTCAGCACCGCGACGTAAAAGAAGTTGTGAAAGAATTCCTGCGCAAAAAGGGCCAATGAAGTCCTCGGTTTCCTTCGTGTACCTTCGGGTCCTTCGTGGTTAAGTATTTAGACGGCAGCAAAGAGCTTTAACCACGAAGTACACGAACGAAAATCTACATCAACCAGACTGCATCGACATCCACGATCACCTGGGTGCGCGGGATCTTCTCTTTCGCAGCGTACGCCAGCATGGTTCTTAGCAATGTGTTCAGCTTCTCGCGGCTGGCGGACTTCACCACGAAGTGATAGCGATAGTCCCGCTTCAACCGCACGATGGGGGCGGCTGCCGGACCGAGCACACGAATTCCTTCGTGCCGGGTCGTCTCAAACCACTTGCCCAGTATTCCAGACCAGCGCAGCGCCTCGTCCAGTCGGTTGCTGCGTACCAGAACGTTGGCCAGCGCGCTGTACGGGGGATAGTGCATCCAACTCCGGAATCGGAGTTCTTTTTCGTAGAAGCCGACGAAATTGTGTTGAGCGGCATATTGCACCGCGTAGTGATCTGGAAAATAAGTCTGCAACACGACTTTTCCGGGAGTGTTCCCACGTCCGGCGCGTCCTTCGACCTGAGTGAGCAACTGGAAAGTGCGTTCGGCCGCCCGGAAATCCGGAAAGCCGAGAGCCATGTCAGCCCCCACCACACCAACCAGGGTGACCCCGTGAACATCGTGGCCCTTGGCGATCATCTGGGTACCGACCAGAAGATCGAGTTCGCCTTCATCGAGGGCATTCAACGCACGCTCGAAGTCTTCACGGCCGCGCACCGTGTCGCGATCCAGACGTCCGATGCGGGCCTGCGGAAACATCCCGTGCAGTAATTCTTCGAGCTTTTCCGAACCTGTACCCAAAAAATAGACATACTCGCTGCCGCAATGGATACATGCCTTGGGAACCGGGGCGGTGTAACCACAGTAGTGGCACTCCATGCGGATCGAGCGCTTGTGATGAGTCATCGCAATCGCGCAGTTCTGGCACTCCAGCTTCTTGCCGCAGGTGCGGCACAGCACCACCGGAGAATATCCCCGCCGGTTCAGTAAAACCATCACCTGCTCCTTGCGTTCGAGCCGCGCCTTGATTTCTTCGGCCAGCTTGCGCGAGATCACCTGCTCGCCTCCTGTCTCCTGAAACTCCTGGCGCATGTCGACGATTTCGACTTCGGGCAAGGGACGCTGTTCCACCCGGTCCGGCATCTCGAGGAGTTTGTACTTCCCCTTTTTCGCGTTGAAGTAGGACTCCAGCGATGGCGTGGCCGATCCCAGCACCACGGCAGCATTCGCCATCTTGGCCCTCATCACGGCCACGTCGCGAGCGTGATACCGCGGCATCTCCTCCTGCTTGTACGACGGGTCCTGCTCCTCGTCCACGATCACCAGCGCGAGATCGCTGACTGGTGCGAAAACCGCCGAGCGTGTTCCCACCACCATTCGTGCGTCCCCGCGCTTGATGCGATGCCACTGCTCGGCGCGCTCCTTGTCGGAAAGCCCGGAATGCAGAATCGCAACTCCCTCTCCGAAAAGTTGATGCAGATCGGCCGCCACCGCCGGAGTCAAACCAATTTCCGGAACCAGCAGAATTGCGGAGCGTCCAGCTTCGAGCACCGCTCGCATCGCGGAAAGATAGATCGCGGTCTTGCCCGATCCGGTGACGCCATGCATCAGGGTGCCGGAAAACTTGCGAGCGTTTACACTCTCCTGAATTGACTTGAGTGCCGCCTGTTGCGCCGGGCTGAACTGCGAATCGAACAAACTGGGACGCGCCTTCAACACGGAGGCAGTGAACGCAGCAGCCTCTTCAACAATTTCCGCCAAGCCGCGTTTTACCAGCGTGCCCAGGGTAGTGCGTGGAACTTCCAATGCTTGCAGCGCCTCGACAGCCACCTTCCCTCCAGCGGCGGCCAGGGTGTCGACGAGAGTTTGCTGATTGGCGTTCAACTTTCCGTCACGGTGTTTCAAAAGCGCGAATTTGACCGTGCGGACGGCCGCTTGCGCATCGGACAAATCTTCCCGAACGATCCACTTCTTACGGACCATCCCCGCAAGCAGCGATCTGGAGGCTCGGGTCGCGGCCCGCAGACTCTCTTCCCGCGTGATATCACGTTCGGCCAGATAGTCGAGCACGCGCATTTCGGCGAACTGGTCCTCGGGAGTTTTCTGCGATCGCGCGGACGATCCCGAGGTCCCGGCCTGATGCAGCGCCATGTGCCCTGGTTCGGTAATGCGGTAACCGATCGTCCGCTTGAACTCCGCGCCCAGAGGGAGCATGGTGCGGAACACTTCGCCGACAGGAGCGAGATAGTAGCCGGCAATCCATTGTCCCAGCTGAATCAATTGCTCATCGAGTACCGGCGCCAGGTCGAGCACGCTGATGACATTTTTCGTTTTTACGGACGGCTTGTTGTCGTGCAGGGCGGTGACGATCCCCGACATGCGCTGTTGCCGGAAGGGCACGAGCACGCGCCCGCCGACGACCGGCTGCATGTCTTCGGGGACAGCGTAGGTGAACGCGAGGTCCAGCGGCACCGGCAGAGCGACATCGCAGAATTCAGCCATGGGATTTCAATGTGGCGCGAGCGCCCCTCGGGCGGACGGGGGCGTCCGCCGCTACGTGGACTGTGGCGGAGCCACCAACCCCAGATCTTTCATCACCATCTGCAAATCTTTCCAGGTCTCTTTCTTCTGCCGGGGATCGCGCAGAAGATAAGCAGGATGGTAAGTGACGGCAAGCTTGGTCCCACGGAAGTCATACCACTTGCCGCGCAGCTCCGACATGGGAGCATTGACCGCCAGCAGCGTCTTGGCCGCGACCGCACCCAGAGCCACGATGGCCTTGGGTTTGATCGTGGCGATCTGCCGCATCAGAAAAGGCGAGCAGGTTTCGCACTCGTCACGCTCCGGAGCGCGGTTGCCGGGGGGGCGGCACTTGATGATGTTCGCAATGTAAATATCTTCGCGCCGCAGGCCCATAGCCTTGATCATGTTGTTGAGCAACTGTCCGGAGCGGCCGACGAAGGGCTCACCCTGCTCGTCTTCATCCGCACCCGGCGCCTCGCCGATGAACATTAAGTCCGCCTCGGGATTGCCCACGCCAAAAACAATCTGCGTGCGACCCTGTTTGGCCAGGCGGCAGCGGGTGCAGTCGCCGATATCCTCGCGAATCGCTCGCAGCGCCTGAACCGGATCCGAAAATGCTGATTCAGGCTGGGTGGAGATTGGCAGCAAGCCTGTGTCGGCAACAGCTATCAAGACAGAATCTTTGGCTCGAGACAATGGGTCTCGCTCTTCTGGCTGAATTTGGATAGCACTCTCGCGCGACGAAAAATCCCGGCGGTAGAAATCATAGATGCCAAGTTCATTGTAGTAGCGGATGCGATCGGCCAGGGCGCGCTTGAGTTTTGGATCCAGAATCGTTGGCATGGAATTTCAAAAGCGACTACTGATGTCAGATTGATGATTTCAGATTGAACTTCCTCATGACGAGGGGCTGGTGTCCAATCATAAATCTAAATCACAAATCTGATATCCGGCTGGCTATTTGGTCTGTGGCACTCTTTTCAGTCGAACGGCTTGGTCCAGCACGCGCTGGGCAACTTCCCACTTCGTCGTCTCTGGCACTTCGATCACTTCGCTGTGTGTGATGATGGTGACCGCGTTGCGGTCGGAGTCGAAGCCCACGCCTTCGCGCGACACGTCATTGACCACGATGGCATCGAGCGCCTTCGACATCAGCTTCTTGCGGGCGTTTTCCAGCACATTTTCGGTTTCTGCCGCGAAGCCGATAATGATTTGCGAACTTTTGTTGCGCGCCACTTCCGCCAGAATGTCGGTGGTCGGTTCCAATTCGAGAGACATTGCGCCCTTGCGTTTGATCTTCTGCTCGGCTGCGCTTTTGGGGCGGTAATCCGCAACGGCGGCTGTCTTGATGACGATGGTAGCTTCCGGCAACAGCTTCAGCACAGCCTGACGCATCTGCTCGGCGGATTCAACCGGCGTGACTTCGGCGCCGCCCACGGGCGTAAGGCCAGTGGGTCCACTTACCAGCAACACGCGCGCGCCGCGGCGCAATGCGGCTTCGGCCAGGGCGTATCCCATGCGTCCGCTGGAGCGGTTGGTGAGATAGCGTACCGGATCGATCTTCTCCCGCGTAGGGCCGGCGGTAATCAGCACGGTCTCGCCGGCCAATTCCTGCGACGCTCCCAGGACTTCGAGGGTAGCAGCGACAATCAGTTCGTTTTCAGCCAATCGGCCAGGACCGGTCATGCCGCAGGCCAGATAACCTTCCCCAGGCTCGACGAACCGCACGCCGCGCTGGCGCAGAAGCTCCAGATTCGCCTGCGTTGCGGGATGGTTCCACATGTTGACATTCATCGCAGGCGCTACCACCACAGGCGCGGTCGTGGCCAGATAAAGCGTGGTCAGGAAGTCATTGGCAATGCCTTGCGCGAATTTAGCGAGAATGTCAGCCGTGGCAGGCACAACCAGCAGGGCGTCGATGGATTGCGCCACCGCGATGTGCTCGATGGCGGAGTCGATGTTGGGCTGGGTATCTTGTTCGCCGACGCCAGCAAACATTTCGGTAATGACTTTTTCGCCGGAGAGTGCGGCAAAGGTGAGGGGACGAACAAATTGCTGCGCGCCCCGGGTCATGACCACTTGCACCCGGATGCCGCGGTCCTGCAGCAGGCGAACCACTTCAGCCGCCTTATAGGCTGCGATTCCGCCACTGACTCCCAGTGCGACTTTCATGGGCTGACCCAAACATTGCAGGTTCCAGATTGAGGATTTCAGATGGCAAAGCCGAAATCAAAACCTGCAATCCACAATCTAGACGTCTTTCGCCAGCGCCTTCTCCAGCATCTCGCCGGCGACTTCGGCTGCGGAGCGCGGCATTTCGGGGATCACCCATTTTACTTTGCCGGCCTTGATTTCATCCTGCGCGATCCGGCAAGGCTTGCGGGAAGGCGTTTCGATGACCGGAGGCGCGCCATTCTGCAACTGCCGTGCACGGCGCGCGGCCACCAGAATGTAGCGGTAGTTGCTGTCAAATCCTTCAATCAACTTCATTGTGTTCTCCCCTGCCGCTAGCGTCCACCCGGCGCCGCTGCGTTTTCAAAAGAAGCCAGGATCGGCTGTACTCGTTCGCGCACATTGTTGAGGCGGCAACGTTCCGCCCGGACCATCAAGTTGGTTTCGTCAACGGATCGTTTTACCTCTTGGGCCCCGGATCGCTTCAGTCGTTCCGCGAGCAGGATTGACTTCAGCGCGTCGATAGAATCTTCCAGGCGGTCGTTAACCAAAATATAGTCGTATTCGTCATATTTCTCAATCTCACGAGAGGCCGTGACCAACCGGCGCTGGATCACGTCCTCGGCATCCAAACTGCGGGTACGCAGGCGCTTTTCCAGCTCCTGCCGGTTCGGAGGCAGAATGAAGATGCTGGCTGCCGCAGGAATCTTGTGTTTGATCTGGGCCGCCCCCTGGACATCAATGTCTAAAAGGAGGTCCTTCTCTTCTTCTTGCGCTTCGCGCAGAAAACGGCTCGCCGTGCCGTAGTAGTTGCCGAACACGTTGGCGTACTCGAGGAATTCATCCTTGCGGATCATTTCTTCAAATTCAGTTCGCGGAACGAAATAATATTCCCGGCCATTTTGCTCGTCCCCCCGGGCTGCCCTGGTGGTGTACGAGATGGAAAACTTCAGACCTGGCACAATGAGGCGCACGCGATCCACCAGCGTGGATTTTCCCGAACCTGACGGCGCCGAAATAATGTACACGCCACTCATTCGATGTTCTGCACCTGTTCCCTGGCCTTCTCGATCTCTGTCTTGATCGCCAAGCCCATCTCGGTAATTTTCAGCGCGTCGCCGGCCAGGCCCGAGGTCTTCGAGAGTAGCGTGTTGGCTTCTCGATTCATTTCCTGCAAGAGGAAGTCGAGCTTCTTGCCAACTTCTCCACCTTGATCGAGCAAGCCGAGGAAGTGCTTCACGTGAGTATCCAAGCGGACCAGCTCTTCCTGAATGTCGCTGCGGTCAACCAGCAGCGCGGCTTCCTGCATCACGCGTTCCGGATCGGCCTGACTTCCGATAAGTTCCAGCATGCGCGCCTTCAGCTTTGCGACGTAAGCCTGAAGAACGGTCTGGCGATGCTTCTCCACGCCCTCGCGGGCCTCCTGGATGTGGGCCAGGCGCTGGCGCAGCTCGCTTTCGATGCCGCGTCCTTCTTCTTCCCGCATCTGGTTGAGATGACTGAGAAGATCTTCCACCTTGGCGAGGACGGACACTTCGAGCGCGCCATCGGCAGGAAGCGCGCCAGCCTCCAGGGCGCCGGGCATGCGCAGAACTGCATTCAAGTCGGGTTCTGCCGCGATGCCGAACTCGGCGGCTGCCGCCCGGAATGCCTGAACATAACCACCTGCAATCTGGCGATTGAGCGCAAACCCCTCCGTGCCGCCCCGCTCCAGATTGAGCGTTAACTCAACGTGGCCGCGCGCCAGTTTTTCTTTCAGCAAACGGCGCAGTTTCATTTCCAGGGAATCGCTGTCCGAAGGCATACGGAAATGCACATCGAGGAAGCGATGATTCACCGACTTCAAAGACAGCGTGAAACCCAGAGGGTTCTTGCCCGGCAAAGTGACCTGGGGATTCGGGTTCTGCGGATCAGCTACCTGCCCCTTCACCTGCGCGAACCCGGTCATGGAACGAATATGCATGTTTTTCGTAGCGCCGGCGTCTCGCAGGCTGTCCCGGGGGCATCCTGCCCTCGGCGAGCGTCAACTAGCGAATTGCGCTCGCCTTCGGCTGCTCCCCTTCCATGAACTGAAGATCATACAACCGCCGGTAGGTACCCAGCTTCTGCATAAGATCTTCGTGCGCGCCGATGTCGGCGATCGTCCCGTTCTCCAGCACCACAATGCGGTCGGCGCGGCGCACCGTCGAAAGCCGGTGGGCGATCACAAATACCGTGCGTCCGGTCATTAGATTCTGCAACGCCGACTGCACCAGCGATTCGGACTCGCTGTCCAGCGCCGAAGTCGCCTCATCCAGAATCAGGATCGGCGCATTCTTCAGCAAAGCCCGCGCGATGGCGATGCGCTGCCGCTCACCCCCCGAGAGCCGCACCCCGCGCTCGCCAATCATGGTGTCGTATCCTGCCGGCAATTCCGTAATAAAGTCGTGGGCCAAAGCGGCGCGGGCCGCAGCCTCGACCTGCTTTTGCGAGATGGCCGGCTGTCCATAGGCAATGTTATTACGCAGCGTGTCGTTGAAAAGCACGGTCTCCTGTGTGACCACCCCGATCTGGGACCGCAACGAAGCCAGCGTGGTATCGCGTATGTCGCGTCCATCAATCAGCAGCCGTCCGCCGGTCACATCGAAGAAGCGCGGAATCAAATGAACCAACGTACTTTTTCCCGCACCGCTCGACCCTACGACGGCGACCACTTCTCCTGCCTGCACTTCGAGATTGATGTCGCGCAGGATCTCGCGCGACTCGTCGCCGTCCGTCTCGTAACTGAAGCATACATTTTCCAGGCGAACGCTCTGGGTGAATGGTGGTATCGGCCTGGCACCCGGCTTCTCTTTAACATCGTCCTCGGAATCCATAAACTTGAAAATTTCCGATGATGCTCCCAGCGCCTGCTGAAAGTTGTTATTGAACTGGGCAAACTTCCGCACCGGGTTATACAAGCTGAATACCGCGGTGATAAATGCTCCAAAAGTTCCAAGCGTGAACTCGCTGTGCGCGATCCGGTCGCGCCCCAGCAACAACAGCAGAGCAATTGCAATTGCTCCGAAGACGTCCATCAGCGGAGAACTGATCGCCGCCGCGGCCACCGAACGAAGATTCGCCTTGAATAGGCGATGCGCAGCCTGGCGAAAGCGCGCGATCTCCCACGATTCCATGCTGAAGGCTTTCACGATCCGGTTGCCGCTAATGGTTTCCTGAAGAATGTTCTGGATGTCGGCCAGCTTGTCCTGCCCGCCGCGGGTAGTGGTGCGCACGCGGCGCCCAATTCTCACCGCCGAAAAAATGATGAAAGGGATAAACAACAACAACACCCAGGCCAGTTTCCGTCCCAGGATGACTACTGCAAAGGCGGTAAACAGGAAGGTGAAGAACTGCTGGAGAAACTCCGCCAGCACGCTCGACATGGCGTATTGCACGCGCTCAATGTCGTTAATGATGGTCGAAATAAGGGTTCCAGTGGTGTGCTTTTGAAAAAATGCAGCCGATCGCCGCAGCACGGAGTTGTAGAGATCGTTGCGCAGGTCCGTGATCATGCCGAACCCGGCGTGGTTCACCAGGTAGGTTCCGGCGTAGTCGAAGATTCCCTTCAGGACGGTGGACGCCACCAAAGCGAACGCCACAACCGTCCATGCGTTATGGAAATGGGAGGGAACGAACTGTTGCAGATAGACCGCGCGCCCACTGCCCGGAATGGTGAAGAGCTGAATATTCTCCGAGCCGGTCGACGGGTTCAGTACGCGGTCAAAGATAGGTTTGACCAGTACCAGGCGGAACGCTTCAAGGAACCCGACGGCGGCCAATAACAACACACCGGGCAGCAACTGCAACCCAAACGGGAGCACATACCGCAGAAGGCGGGTCAGTTGCCGCATTCGGGGCCCTCGATGCGCAGCCGACGGGGGCCTGCGCCTGTTGAAATCGACATATGTTGCAAGGCTTTTATTCTACTTCAGTCGCCGGTTGCGAGTCGCTGGTCCTTGGCCCAACGACCGCTACTTTGGACTATCCCGATGCACTACTTTCACGCGGTATCCCGCCTTGCGCAGGCGTTCCGCGACATCCTCGGAAATCATTACCGAGCGGTGCTGGCCTCCGGTGCAACCGAAGGAGATGGTCAGGTAACTCTTGCCTTCGCGGATGTAATGCGGCAACAGGTACACCAGCAGTTTGGAAATCCGTTGAATAAATTCCCGGCTCTGGGGAAACGAACGAATATACTTCGCCACCTTCGGATCGCGCCCGGTAAGCGGACGGAACTCCGGCACGAAATGTGGATTGGGCAGGAAGCGGACATCGAAAAGCAGATCAGTGTCGTCGGGCACTCCGTGCTTGAATCCGAAGCTGACGCAGGAAACCAGGATGTTCTTGCCCTTCTGCTGCTTGTGAAAGCGCTCGGTGATGTATGCGCGCAGCTCGTGGACGTTGAACCTGGAGGTATCGATGACCAGGTCCGCCATGGCGCGGATGTAACGCAGATGCTTGCGCTCGGTCGCCAGCGATGACTTTACCGGTGCGTGCGTGCCGAGAGGATGGGGCCGGCGGGTCTCGCTGAAGCGGCGCAGCAGGATGGACTCCGTGGCTTCCAGGAAGATCACTTTGGTCGGCAGCAAGCGCTTGACCGAGTTCACGATCGCCGGCAAGGACTCAAGTTGCGAGCCTTCCCGAACGTCCACCACCAGGGCGGTGCGGCTGATTTCGGAGGACTGTCCCACCAGTTCCGCAAAATTGGGGATCAGTTCGACCGGCAGGTTGTCCACACAGTAGTAGCCGAGGTCCTCGAAGGCCTTGAGGACGGAGGCTTTGCCGGAGCCACTCATGCCGGTGATGATGACTAACTCGCCAGGCTCCGGGCGCATAGCGGCAAGGTCGCCTTTCCGGCGGCCCTTCTTAGCTTCGATCTTGATTTTTTTCTTAGGCTTGGAACTGGCCATCTCTAACGATGTTAGCAGGCGCCTGCGGGAACCCGCCAGTTGCATCCCAGTTGCTGGAGCACATTTTTGGCGCGGCGGGACAAACACAAAAAAAGGGGCACCGGATGTGCCCCTCTAATGCTTCGCTACGACAAGTACACCATCCCCCGAGGGTGCACTTAGCGCAGCGTCGCGACTACAACAACATCCTGTGGCGTGTAATCCATTGCGACTTCACGTTCCCGGCCGCTCTTCGCCAATTCCTTGCCCCGGTCATTTCCCGCAGTCCAGATCTGGGTCAGGAAGTACTGTGCTCCGTAGCGGTGGAAAACCAGCTTCGTAGCTTCGGGCACCGTATTGGACTGGCACACATTCGGCAGGAATCCGTTGACGACTTTGCGATCGGAACTCTGGATCATCATCGCGGCTCCGACGGTACCAAGATTCTGCAGCGTGTATGCGCCGGCGGGAAGATCCGTATTGTTGACGATGAAGTTGAACGGGACGTTCGCCTTCACCAGGCCGGTCTGAGCATAAGCTGAAGCAGTGGCCAACAGCAGGCCCAGGCCGATGAGTGCAAACAGTTGGTTTTTCATACATCCTCCTCATGTTTCGCATCGGCTTTGATAACCGTTGCTGCAATTGTTGATTGCAGGTGGCGTGCCAAAACTCGAAGGCAGCGATGAGGAAGCCGCGTTCCGTACGCAAGTCTTTGACGAGGCTGTAATTGCTCTGGAGCAATCAGAATCCTTGCGGATACTGGTTCCACTCCAGGTAGCGCTCTGCTAACCGAACTGTTAACCGCGATAATCCTTCGGGTTAATTCGCAAGCCTGGACGCAATCACCAACTGTGTGGGACCACACAATCCCATGGCCCCATACAAGTCAAAAACAGCCTCGCGTGTACATGGCGGGCCCTGATGTGCTAAACACCGGAGTATGACGTCTGAGCTGAATCCCCGGCTGGTGGGTATTGGTGGGCCGCTGAAAGGCATCGCGTTCACTCTGCCGGCGAGCGAAGTATCTATCGGTCGTGACTCGTCGAACCAGCTTTGGGCAGCCGATCCCGCCCTCTCGCGCCGCCATTGCCTGATCGCCGCCAGCGACGGCCAGTTCGCCATCAAGGACCTGAAAAGCCGCAATGGCACGCTGATCAATGGCGTGCCGGTCGAGCAGCAAGCGCTGCGCCACGGAGACCAGATCTACATCGGCGATTCGGTGCTCATCTTCCTGCTCAGACGCGACGGAGACCAGCCCGAAAAAAATCCGGTTGAGTTTCTGGAGACCACCGGCTTTGAAGGCTCCCCACTTCTGCTCAAAGCCGAGGATTCCCTCTACCTCCAGCCGGAGAAAATGGTCGCGACGCTGCCTCCGACTGCCCGTCAGGCTCGCGACATGAACTCTTTGTTGAAAATTGCGACCGCGATCGGCGGCATTCGTGACCAGGAATCGCTGCAATGGCAACTTCTGGGCTTCGTCTTCGACGTGGTTCCCGCCGAGCGCGGCGCTGTGCTGCTCTGCGATCATCCGGACGAGTTCACCTCCACCGCTGCCTGGGACCGGGTACGCGGGCCTGGCCATCCCGTTCGCGTCAGCCGTACTGTGGTGCAGCGGGTATTGACCGACCGTGTCGGCCTGGTGGTACGCGATGTCGCCGGGAACGATGCCATGCGCCAGGTCAAAACCTTGTCGGAGATGAAAGTCGGCTCTCTGCTTTGCGTTCCGCTGCTGGTGGCCCAGCGGGTTCTGGGAGCCATCTACCTGGACAGCACGAATCCCATTACCGAGTTTGACGAAAACCATTTGCAGGTGATGACTGCCGTGGCGGGCATCGCCAGCCTCGCCTTCGACAATGTGAAGCAGTGGGAAAAATTGCGGCAGGAAAATCAGGAACTGCGCGCGGAAATCGAACTCGAACACAACATGGTCGGAGCAAGTCCCGCGATGCGTAAAGTGTTCGACTTTATTCGACGGGTCGCGCCCACGGATTCCACCGTGCTGGTCCAGGGCGAGAGCGGGACCGGAAAAGAGCTTGTGGCCCATGCTCTGCATCGCAACAGCCCGCGCGTCGAGCAGCCATTCGTCGCCATCAATTGCGCCGCAATTACTGAAAGCCTTTTGGAAAGCGAACTCTTTGGACACGAAAAGGGCGCTTTCACAGGCGCCGGCGCCCAGAAAAAAGGCAAAGTCGAAGTCGCCGAGGGTGGAACCCTGTTTCTCGACGAGATCGGTGAACTCGCACTCGGGCTGCAAGCCAAACTGCTGCGAGTGCTGCAAGAGCGTGAGTTTGAGCGGGTGGGAGGCACCAAGCCGATCAAGCTGGACATCCGCCTGGTGGCCGCCACCAACCGCAGCCTGGCTGAGGCGATCAAGGCGGGGACGTTCCGCAGCGACCTTTACTACCGCCTGAATGTTGTCACACTCAACATGCCGGCATTACGCGAGCGGCGCGAGGACATCTCAGTCCTGGCCGATCATTTTGTCGCCAAGGCCAGCCGCAAATGCAGGACGCGGGTAAAACCGCTGTCCCCCCAGGCCCTGGCCGCGTTGACCCATTATGACTGGCCGGGCAATGTCCGGGAACTGGAGAATGCCCTGGAACGCGCTCTGGTTCTGGGATCGACCGATTCCATTCTTCCGGATGACCTGCCAGAAGCCGTTCTCGAGGCCGGATCCACGGTCTCGGCATCGGTCGACCAGTATCACGGCAGTATCAAGGAAACCAAGAAACAGCTGATCCTTCAAGCCCTGCAGAAAGCCAACGGCGATTACATAGAAGCCGCCAAGGCCCTGGGAATGCATCCCAATTCATTGCTTCGCCTGGTGCGCACGCTGGATTTGAAAGCCGTCAAGGCAGGAATTCAGGCGTCGGGCGCGGAGTGATTCAGACCCGGAATGGCGTGCTCAGCAGCCGCGCCGGAAGCATCACGATTGACCAAACCAACGCCAGCGCGCCGTGTACCGCGATTCCAACCAGCCGGAACGGCAGCAGGATCACCCATACGAACGGGTACAACACCAGTGCCAACAACGCGAGCGGCCAGCACACCACGAAAAGGACGCACCAAAGAAGAAAAGTCAACATAGCTTCAATCTACGAAGAAAAACCACCAAAAGTTCCGTCCAAGACTGAGAACCGGGAACTAGAAACTAATAACTGGTTTTAAGTCCAGATTTTTTGGTTTTAGATTTTTAAATTCCAGACTTTTGGATTCCAGACTTTGTGTTGCGAAATCCTAAATCGCCACCACTGTGTCCGGAGCCAATCGCCGCAGGCTCTCCTGATAAGGCGCCCGAGCAATGCCGCGCTCGGTCACGATCGCCGTCACATATTTCGCCGGAGTCACGTCGAATGCGGGATTCTCCACTCCGACGCCATCGGGCACCATCTGCCGCCCCGCGATGTGCGTGACTTCTTTCGCATCCCGTTGCTCAATAGGAATTCCATCGCCATCGGTCGTCTCGAAATCCACGGTCGACAGCGGCGCAGCCACGTAAAACGGGATGCCGTGCTCTTTCGCGAGTACGGCGACTGAATACGTCCCAATTTTGTTGGCGACGTCACCGTTGGCGGCTATGCGGTCCGCGCCCACGACGATGGCGTTGATCTTTCCTTGCTTCATCATGGCGCCCGCCATGTTGTCGGAAATTACGGTAGTAGGAATGCCATCTTTCATCAGCTCCCAGGCAGTTAGTCGCGAACCCTGAAGAAAGGGACGGGTCTCGTCGGCAAAGACGTGGATTTTCTTCCCTTGCTCGACAGCGGCGCGGATCACTCCCAGGGCGGTGCCGTACCCGCAAGTCGCCAAAGCCCCGGCGTTGCAGTGCGTGAGGACGCCACCGCTCGCAGGCATCAGGGAAGCGCCGTGCCTGCCCATGGCCTTGTTGGCGGCAATGTCTTCGGCGTGCATACGCTGGGCCTCTTCAATAAGGGCCAGCCTGATCTGCGCCAGAGGACGTACTCGCAGCATTTCGAACTTTTCCTGCATGCGCTTGATGGCCCAGAAAAGATTGACCGCTGTCGGCCGGGTCTTGCCGATGACATCGCAAATCTGGTCGAAGTCGCGCTTGAGGTCTCCACCGTTTTCAGCTTTGGAATTCTTGACCCCGAGCGCAATGCCCATCGCCGCGGACACACCAATAGCCGGCGCGCCCCTCACCACCATGTTGCGAATGACGTCAGCAACCTGGATGTAGGTTTTACAGTGAACGTAAGTTTCTTCGGTCGGCAGCTTCGTCTGATCGATGAAGCGCACACCGGTTTCGGTCCATTCGAGAGTCTGAATCATAGGAGTTGGTCGGTGGTCCTTGGCCATTGGTCGTTGGCTTGTCGTGCCGACGCCATCCCGCGAATTCGTATTTTAGATGTCCGTCCGGGCCGAATGGCCAACGACCAAAGGCCAAGGACCAACGACGGTTTTAGTTTTTATGCGCTTCACAGCGGATTCTAGGGCTATGCACTATGGCTGGCTTGCCGCAGATTTCGCAGCCCGAGCCTGCTGCCGGAATTCCCGGAGATGTTTCCTCATTTTGAAGCAGGTGCTCTTGCCGGACATCGCGGGCAGTGAACACCGAAACAAAAGGCGCCGGGGCAACGGCCTGCTCGACAAGCGGACGCCCTCCCGCCTCCTCGCGTTCCACCAGGCAGAGCGCGCCTACTACCTCGAAGCCAAATTCCCTTGCCACTTCAATCGCCTGCACGGTTGAGGATCCTGTCGTGCAAACGTCATCGACAATCACCACCCGCGCGCCTTTCTCCTGAAAGCCTTCAATCCGCCGCCCGGTGCCGTGCTGCTTTTCCGCTTTGCGTACCAGAAATCCATCCCACTCGCCGCTGGCTACGGAGACGGCGACCACAATAGGATCGGCGCCCATGGTCAGTCCGCCAATCGCTTTCGGCTTCCATCCCCGGTTCCGGATTTCGTCGAGCACGACCTGCCCTGTGAGGCGCGCGCCCTTGCCGGAGAGCGTGGTGGTGCGGCAGTCAATGTAATAGTCGCTTGTCCCCCCGGACGACAGCTTGAACTGTCCCAGCCGGAACGACTTGGAGGCCAGCAAACGCAGCAATTCCTGACGTGCAGAGGCCATAAAAATCTACGATATCACGCGGTTATTGGGTCATGCGCTCCAGATGGCGGAAATGGTCGGTCCCGATATAAAGCACGCTGAAGAGCATGAGGTTGTAGCCCATATGAATCAGCAGGCCGGGCGTTACCGATCCCGTCAGCGCCCTTGTGGTGGTCAGAACCAGGCCGACAATCAGCAGCACCAGCAACGGTCCCCAGGCTTGTCCCAGTTGTTCGCTATGTACCATGGCGAAAGCAATACTGGTCACGAGGACAGCAAGGGTCCGGCCGCCCCGTCCCGCGCTCGCCACATCCAGAGTGGGCGCAATACTGAATAACCCGAGCAAACCGGCCAATGCCAACAGCACCGTGGTCACGATCATGAACACATGGTGAGAAATAGCTCCCGAAGCCACGCCCCAGGCGACAATCGCGGAAACCGGCAGCACTACCGCGCTCGATGGTCTCTCGCCGGATCGCAATGTTCGACCTACCACCAGCGCCCCAGCCGCAAGAAAAACCACGATCGCCAGCAGGACCGACCACAGCAGTGGCAAGCGATGCTCTATATATCCCCAACCCGCCATGATCAGGACCCAGGCGCAGCCTCGGCGGAAGAGCCGGGGCGTCATAAACAGTGTCTCCAGCCAACGGTCGAGCACCGGGTACAGAAATCCGCGAAACAGCATCTCCTCGGCCAGCGGAGCCACCGCGACACCAAAGAACATCATCAGGTACGCGCCCTGCTGATTCTGGAAAAACTTGTCCATGGGTAAAGATTTTGGGATCGGCAACAGCCGCGAAACCTCTCCTAATGCCACGGCCAGCATCGCGCCGCCCGTCATGTAACCGAGCCAGCGCATGTTCCCTGGCCAGCGCCAACCCACAGTCTGCCAAAAAGGACGCTGCCGGTGACGCGTCACCAGCATGTACATGGCGATCAGCATGGCCAAATAGGCCAGCGTCATGCCCGGAACGATTACCAGCGGCCCGGGATTTTTGCCCAATTCCGATGCGGAAACGCCCCCGGCATAACGGCTGTGCAAGACGGCGAGAAAGGATATCGATGTGAAGAGGAACAGTGCGGCGATTAGAACCAGGCCGACGATGAGGAGATCGAGCCCGCTCCACGGCGGATTTTCTGCGCCGGGATTGATCGGGGACGGCGCTACGGCCGGCACCTCGATCTGCAATTCGGGAAGAGGCTGATCTGGTGAAGACAATTGAATTCGTGTGTGTAGGGCGGGCGCCCTCGCCCGCCGCCTTTGACTTGTTGCCTACCGCAAAATCAAAATCAACCGCAAGCGTGGGGCGGACACTCTTGTCCGCCGCCTTTGACTTTTTTGCCTACCAACCGGGACATGCAAAATCAACTTCATCGGGCCGCAAATCAAAATCAACGGCAAAGGCGGCGGACAAGAGTGTCCGCCCCACACAAACTAGGCAATGGAGCTTTTCTGGCCGTTGGAAAAGTATCCAGCCAGGGCCTGTCCTGTGAACGATTTTTTATTCCGGGCCACCTGCTCCGGGGTGCCCTGGGCGACGATGCGTCCGCCTTCTTCGCCGCCCTCGGGACCAAGATCAATAATCCAGTCTGCGTTGCGGATCACATCCAGATTGTGCTCGATGATCATCACTGTATTTCCCAGGTCGGTCAGCCGATGCAATACCTCGAGCAATTTTTTCACGTCGTCAAAATGGAGGCCGGTCGTGGGCTCGTCCAGCAGATACATCGTCTTCCCCGTCTGCCGCTTGCTCAACTCCCGCGCCAGCTTGATACGCTGCGCTTCCCCCCCAGACAGCGTCACCGCGGATTGTCCCATATGAAGATATCCCAGCCCCACGTCTACCAGGGTCTGCAATTTCTGTCTGACTTGCGGAATATTCTCCAGAATCGGCAACGCATCCGAGACCGGCATTTCCAACAGATCGGCGATGGATTGTCCTTTGTACTTCACCGCCATGGTTTCATGGTTATAACGCTTGCCGCCGCAGAGTTCGCAAAGCACATAGACATCGGGCAGGAAATTCATTTCAATCCGCCGCTGTCCTTCGCCCTGGCATGCCTCGCAGCGGCCGCCGGAGACATTGAATGAAAAGCGTCCCGGCTTATAGCCCCGCTCGCGCGATTCCGGCAGCATGGCGTACAGATCGCGAATCTGCGCAAAGACTCCGGTATAGGTCGCGGGATTCGAACGCGGCGTACGTCCGATCGGTGACTGGTCGATCCGAATGACTTTGTCGATATTTTCCGTTCCGGAAATTGATTTGTGAATCCCGGGCTCTTCCCGCGACCGGTAGAGTTTCTGCGCGAGAGCGCGGTACAGAATGTCATTTACCAGGGTTGACTTGCCTGATCCGGAGACTCCGGTAACGACGGTCATCACGCCCAAGGGAAAAACAACGTCCAGATTCTTGAGATTATTTTCCCGCGCACCCAGCATCGTGATCGCCGCGCCATTCGGCGATCGCCTCGCCGGACGCATTTCAATCTGCACCCGGCCCGAAATGTACGCTCCGGTCAGCGACTCCGGCGCCTGCTCAATTTCCTTTGGAGTGCCATGCGCCACCAGGCCGCCGCCGTGCCTTCCCGCGCCCGGGCCGAGATCGATCACGTAGTCAGCTCGCCGGATAGTTTCTTCATCGTGCTCAACCACCAGCACGGTGTTTCCCAAATCGCGCAATTCTTCGAGCGCCTTCAGCAACCGGTCATTGTCGCGATGATGCAACCCGATGGATGGTTCATCGAGAACATAAAGCACGCCGCGCAGCTTCGATCCGATCTGAGTCGCCAGGCGGATGCGTTGCCCTTCCCCGCCGGAAAGCGTCGCCGCCGAGCGTTCCAGCGAGATGTAGCCCAATCCCACCGCATCCAGAAACTGTAGCCGCTCCACGATTTCGTGCATGATGCGCCCAGCAATAATCGCCTCACGGCCATTCAGTTTGATCTTGCGAGCCGTCTCCAGGGAGCGCGAAACGGGCAAGGCCGTGAAGTCGGCGATCGACATGCCGTTCACCTTCACTGCCAGGCTCTCCGGCCGCAAGCGCTTGCCCTGGCACGCCGGGCATTTCGTGGCTGACATGTAGTCAAGCAGATGTTCGCGATACGTGTCAGAGCTCGAGTCATCGACCATCTGCTTCAGATAACCAAGAATTCCACGAAAGCCCGTTTTCCGGTTCTTGCCGGTTTCGTTTCCATTTTTGCCGGCCTCTCCGTAGAACAACAGGTTCTGAATCTTCTCGGGGAACTTCTCGAAGGGCGTAGCAAGGTCGATTCCGTGGGCCGCCGCGGTGATTTGCAGGGAATGAATCAGGTTCTGCGACGCCGACCCCGGCCCTAACCCGCCATCGAGCAGCGGCTTTGACCAGTCATTGATTACGCGCGCCGGATCAAATTCGTAGCGGCTGCCCAGGCCGTGGCACTCAGGACATGCGCCGTAAGAGCTGTTGAAGGAAAACGACCTCGGCTCCAACTGCGGCACGCTGATGCCGCAATCCGGACACGCCAGCTTCGCCGAATACAGCTGTTCGTCGCCGCCCACCACCGCAACTTGTACCAGGCCGCTGGCCAGCTTCATGGCAAGCCCGACAGACAATTCCAGGCGGTGCTCGATGCCGGCCTTCACCAGCAAGCGGTCGACGACCACTTCGATGGTGTGATTCTTCCGCTTGTCCAGTGGGATGTCGTCTTCAAGATTGACCAGTTCGCCGTCAATGCGCGCCCGGGTGAATCCCTGCTGAACCAGTTTTTCGATCTCTTTCTTAAATTCGCCCTTGCGTCCGCGAACGATGGGTGCCAACACCATTACCCGATCTTCAGGAGTCAGGCTCATTACCCGCTGCACGATTTGCTCCGCCGATTGCCGCGCAATCGCTCGCCCGCATTGGGGACAATGGGGCACCCCGATGGAAGCGAATAAAAGGCGAAGATAGTCGTAAATCTCGGTGATCGTCCCGACGGTCGACCGGGGACTGCGGCTGGTGGTCTTCTGCTCGATTGAGATGGCTGGGCTCAGGCCGTCGATGGCATCCACGTCGGGACGCTCCATCTGGTCCAGGAACTGCCGAGCATAGGCTGAGAGGGTCTCCAC
The DNA here is from genome assembly GCA_963795245.1 of Terriglobia bacterium. Classification (GTDB taxonomy): domain Bacteria; phylum Acidobacteriota; class Terriglobia; order Terriglobales; family Acidobacteriaceae; genus JAIQFF01. The sequence continues at coordinate 2,774,900 of CAWCHA010000005.1, forward strand.
GTAGCGCCTCTGGCCCTCGGCGTAGATGGTGTCAAAGGCCAGCGAGGACTTGCCCGATCCGCTCAGGCCGGTAATCACCGTCAGGGTGTTGCGAGGGATTTCGACGTTTATATTCTTGAGGTTATGCTGACGCGCCCCCCTCACCGAGATCTTGGTAATAGGCATGAAATTGGCGAAAGTAAAACTGGCCTTCCGTAATATGGACGGCCCCACAGAAATGGTGGAAAGTAGGTTTGCGCAACTCTACTCACGTATCTTAGTTGCTAACAGTGGCCAGCGTCAACGCGGGTAGAGTGATCGATTGCGCCAAACGGGTCCGGGCGGCAAGTCCGGCACTTAACGTGAAAGTAGGCTGATCTTGGGCGGGATACTGGTTGCTTTCGTCATGTCATTCACAGCTGTCACCGTCGTACTGATCGGGATCCTCTCGGCATATGCCGCCGTCACCGGCATTCTTTACGCCTTCGCCTACGGCTCTCGCCGGCGCAGTAGCGCCGCAGTCACCCCTGTACTCGTCCCCAGCCAGGCCAGCGGCGACTAAGGGCGGACCTCAGACCTCAGACTTCTAGACTTCCAGACTGCGGGCTTCTCGCCCGACATTTCCCTTTCATTTTCACAGTCATTTCAATTCACGTGGAGGATGGCCGTCCGGCTCGTCTGCTTGTAAGACGCTATTGCAGGAAGTTTGGCGTGGCCTGAAAAACGAAGTCTGAGGTCGAAAGTCTGAAGCCCGAGGTCTGAAGTCCGAGGTCCGGCTTTAGTTCGGAGGCGCACCCGGCTGACCTTGCTGTTGCTGCTGTTGCTGCTGCATCAACTGTTGCTGTTGCAGTTCGCGCAGCAATTGCTCCGGGGTCTTGGCCTGCTGCTGACCATCGGGTGGTAGCGGAGGAGGGGCTTCGCCGTTCGTGGCATTTTCAGGCGCATCTTCTGGGGGAGGTTCGACATCCGGAGTCGAGGTTGCAGCATCGTCCATGGGAGCTTCGGTATTTGCCTGGGGCGGCGGCGCCGCGACTGCTGCCGTGCCTGGGTTCGGCGTTCCACCAGATTTCGAGGTCAGGATCAGCCTATCGACAGCGTCAGGATGGGCCGGCGAACCTACCATTACGTAGTTGAAGTTCACCCCGTGTAAAAGCGCCGTCAGAACCTCGCGGGCCGGCCCCGGTCCAAAGTGTCCAACCACGCGCTCATTGGCGTTCGAAGGAATCTCTACCTCAGCCCTGGTCTGGGCTCGCACTGCCCGCAAGATGTCAGCCAGGCTTGAATTCTCCGCCACAATCGTCAGTTGACCATCGCTGAAGTGAACTTGTGGAGGCAACGCCGGCATCTGCTGAAGGGTAGGAGGCGGCGGAGGCGGTGCAGGCGCGGGAGGGGGCTCAGGCGCAGCCTTCCTGGCTTTAGCTGATTTCCTGACAACCTGCTTCCGGGCAGGCGGTTGCGAAGGCGCAACCTGTTGGGCCCAGGCCGCTGGCACGGTCACCAGCGAAAACAGGATCGACGCCAGAACCGGGATTCTTGTTCGCGGGGTTGGATTGAGGAAAATCACGCTGCCTGCCCAACGGGGCTGAATATTTGGATGCCGGAAACTGCCTCGGCGGATTGTAGCACTGGGGATCGGGCTCGGGATTGGCTAAGGTTGCGAAGCATTTAGCTCGGAGCGGCTGCGAAAAAGGTCAGCGATTGGGCAGGTGCGCGCTGGATCCTTCGGGACTAAAGTCCCTCAGGATGACCCCGCCGGATTCGTGATTCTGATTCCGACGTTACAATCGGAGTCCGACACCGAGGAGGCGCCATGTTGGGAATCAATCCTGAGCGGTTGTATGTATTTCGATTTGCCCTGTTGTGCTTGTTGGCCAGCCTGATCGTTCCTGGCCTGGGATCGACGTCGAGATTTTCTTTCGCGCAGTCCAAGGCCCCGGCAGCAAGCCATCCCGACAGTTTTTCGCACTCCCTGCCGCAACTGGATGGCGCGCATCTGCGCGCGACCGTCGTCGAGGTCAACTACGCGCCCGGGGAATCGGACAAGCCTCATAGCCATCCCTGCACCGTGATCGGATACGTGGCGCAAGGCGCGATCCGATTCCAGGTGAAGGGGGGCGCGCCCGAAGTTGTCTACAAGGCGGGAGAAAGCTTCTATGAGCCTCCCAATGGTGTCCATCAGGTATCGGCGAATGCCAGCGATAAGGAACCGGCGAAGCTTATCGCTTTCTTTGTCTGCGACCATGACACGCCCCTGACTGTGCCTCCGATCGAAGGGCATGCGGGACATGAAGCGAAGTAGATTGAACGTAGCGCCGTCGTCCCGGCGGCTGTCGTAGGGGCGTCCCGCACGCCCGGCCGAGGGCGAGACGCCCTCGGGACAGCCGGCAAGATGCCGGCGCTACAAGGGCAAACCCAAATATCTTTTGAAGTTTGAAGTTGTTCTTACTGACGCGGCGCGTAGTAGCCTTTGCGGGCCCGCACCTGAAGGTCTTTCTTGAGAGCGCTGATTTCAATCGAACGGTAGCGGCCGTCGGCGTCGAAGTCGGCGGGCTTGTAGGACACTACGTATTGGCTGCGCAACTCGTCTTCGATCGCGGCGAATGAATTCTTGACGTCCTTCATCTTGAAGGGAAAGAAGGCGCGGCCGCCGGTAGCGTCCGCCAGTTGCTGCAAGGTCTTGTCGCCGCGCAGAATCAGGCCACTGTCATCGGTAGAGATGGCGTAGATGATCACTTCGGCGCGTTGTGCCATCTCCATTGCCTGGGCGCGAGTGACCTCACTCTGATTGTCCTCACCGTCGCTGACCACGATAATCGCTCGCCGCACCGGATGATCGCTCTTGTCCTTGCCTAGCTTTTCCTTGCAGGCGCGATAGATGGCGTCATACATCGCCGTGCCGCCGCCGTTGTGCAAGCTTCTCACCCCGGTTTCCAGCAAACGAACGTTGTCGGTGAATTCCTGCGTGACCTGGCTGTGGGTGCCGAAGCCCATGACGAAAGCTTTGTCGAAGTTCGCCCGCAGGGTGTGCTGCAGAAAACTCACCGCAGCTTCCTGTTCGAAGTCGAAACGGCTGTGTACCGATCCGCTGGTGTCGACCAGCAACCCCAGTTCGAGAGGCAGGTCAGTCTCACGCCGGAAGTTTACGATCGATTGCGGAGGCTTGTGATCGTCGAGGATGGTGAAATCACCCTGGTTCAGGTTGCGTACGAACTTGCCATGATGATCGGTGGCAATGAACAGAACATTGACCTCATCCACCCGCTTCTTGATGGTAAGGAGGGGATCGGTCGAATCCGAACCGATGCTGGCGGAAGCCTCAGGTAAGGCTACGCTGGAGGCAGCGACGTACGACGACTGGGCCACCGCCGGAGACCCGGCCGTGGCGATCAGTACGGCTACCGCTACCGCCCACCGACACCACGTCGTGTAGTTCATTCCCAGCCTGTCCAAAAAATTCACGCTAAGTACCGCTAAAGCCTTCGTCTCTCAATTAGATGCACGTAACGTGCCGAAGGCGCTGGCGAGACCGCTACAGTGTCGACTGTAGGGGAGGGCCGAGTGGAAGCCAAGTTACAAAAGGAGCACGCGGTGGGTCACGAGCGGCTGTGTGGTTTGCAGGTTTGTGCGGGTTGTGTGGCGCGGGCGACCTGCCCGCGAGAAGTGCAAATCAAATTCTGAGGTTGCCACTCCAAAAGCCGCGGGCGGGGTCGCCCCGCGACCACACAATCCACACAGACCACACAATCAATTTCTCGTAAACTGGTGCCCGGCATGACTCCAAAATCTGCAGGCCTGATCCGCTGCTCCTGGCCCAGCAACCCGCTGGCGATCCGTTATCACGACGAAGAATGGGGATCGCCCCAGCACGACGATCGCATTCTGTTCGAGTTCCTGATTCTTGAGGGCGCACAGGCTGGGCTGAGTTGGGACACGATTCTGCAAAAGCGGGAGAACTATCGCGCCGCGCTCGATGGATTCGATCCGAAACGGATCGTCCGCTACGATCGGCGGAAGTTAAAAAGTCTGCTGGGCAATGCGGGCATTATTCGCAATCGCCTGAAGATTGAGTCCACCGTGAAAAATGCCAGGGCGTTTCGTGAAACGCAAAAGGAATTTGGTTCGTTCGATCGCTACATCTGGCAGTTCGTAAACGGAAAACCCCGGGTCAATGCCCGGCGACCCGGAACGCGCATTCCGGCAAGCACGCCGGAGTCGGACGCGATGAGCAAAGACCTCAAGAAGCGGGGCTTCAATTTCGTCGGCTCGACGATCTGCTACGCCTTCATGCAAGCGACGGGAATGGTCAATGACCACAATGTGGAATGCTTCCGCTACGCGCAACTCATCAAGTCAGCCAAATCACAGGCCACGTAGGCCCGGACGCCCTCGTCCGGGCTGTCGAATTTCGACTCTGTCAAGAATTTAGTTTCGGAAATCTGGAAATTGAAGTTTTAACGTCGGCGCTACCCAGGCCCTAATTGCGCAACAGATTTCTCGCCAGGAAGAACAGGTTCGCGGGCCGTTCCGCCAGCCGCCGCATGAAGTAGGGATACCACTCAGTACCGAACGGGATGTAGACCCGCATGCGCCATCCTTCGCGGACGAGCCGGCGCTGCAAGTCACGGCGTATGCCGTAGAGCATTTGAAACTCGAAGGCGTCGCGAGAAATTTTTTCATCGGTAGCAAACGCCTTGGCCTGATCGATGATCCGCTCGTCGTGCGTGGCCAGCCCGTGATAGGTCCCGCTCTTCATCAGAATCTTCATGAGGCGAACATAGTTGGCATCCACCTCAGCTTTATCCTGAAAGGCAATTTCCTCGGGCTCTTTGTAGGCTCCTTTGCAGAGGCGAATACGGATTCGTTCGGCCAACAACTTTTCGACGTCAGCTTCGGCACCGCGCATATAGGACTGGATCACCGCCCCCACGCAGCCGGCGTGCCCGGGCATACGATGCAACTCGTGCACGAAGTCGAGAGTGCGGCGGGTGTAGGGCGAGCCTTCCATATCGACGCGAACGAAATTCGGCGGATTGAGAGACGCTGCTTTTGTCACCAGGCCTGTAACCAGATCGCGGGTGAGATTCTCGTCCACATCGAGACCCATGTGAGTCAGCTTCAGGCTGACATTGGCGTCGAGCTGGCGCTTGGCGATTTCGTCCAGCATCTGGTGATAGAGCTCGGCGCTGGCGCGGGCTTCCTCGGCGTTGGTAACATTTTCGCCAAGATTGTCGACGGACACACTCAGGCCAGCCTGATTCACCTTCTGCGTCACTCGCAGAGCATCTTCTACCTGGGTGCCCGCTACGAAACGGCTGGACAGCCGCTGCCCCACCGCGGACCGCTCGGCCATTCCACGCAGCCAGCGGCTCTCGGAGAGAGAAATGAAAAGCGCCCTCAGCACCGCGTCCCTTCCATCTGGAGATTGGAATGGCAGGCGCCCAGCCAGAGCATGGAGATCACAGAATTTTGTATCACAGTCGAAGAATTACGGTCAGTCCCTCGGTTTTGCATTGCATATTAACGAGCGGATTATCCTGAGCTTGCGAAGATCCAGCGCGAAGCGAATATGCGATGGCGTGCTGATGGGTAGTCCACGCCGGTTCTTCCCGACGAAAGTCGTTCAGATGACGCTGAGGTGATGGTTTTGTGAAAACAGCGAGGCCTACTGGGGGTCGAATTTTACTTCGATGGGCTCGCGAGTCTGGCGGGCGGCAGGCGCCCACTTCCACTTGTAGATCGCATTCTGCGCCGCCCGTCCAAGGACCGGGTTTCCGCCCTTGACTTCAACCGTTTTGACTGCGCCATTTGGTTCCACCACCGCTTCGGCCTTTACGATTCCCCGCAGCTGAATGCTGCGAGCCACATCAGGATATTGCGGAGTCACTCTATTCACAATCTTGCGCGAGCCTTCGTACTGTTCCTGCTGCGCCTTCGAAAACGGAGCACATGAAACAAGAGCGAAAAGGGCGAGCAACACCGCTGGCCGATGACGATTCATAGTCAACTGCAGCTTATTCAACTTGATGGATCGCGGAAAGATGACATCGGTAACCAAACCGGACCTTGGGCGTCGGACGTCAGACCTCGAACCACCGGTCTCAGCGTTTGGGATCTGGAAAGGCACAGGCTGAGGTCCGACGCCCGAGGTCCGACGTCTGAGGTCCGAAGTTACTCCATGAATAGTTCGTCTACGTAGCACCAGCGCCAGGTTTCGCCGGGCTCGAACGATTTGATGAGGGGATGCCTAGTCTGGTGGAAGTGTTTTGTGGCGTGTTTGTTTTTGGAGGAATCGCAGCAACCGATATGCCCGCAGATGAGGCACTCCCGCAAATGGACCCAGGTGTCTCCCATCTCGAGACACTCCTTGCAGCCTTTACCGCTGGGTTTGACTTGCCGTATTTCTCCCAGGTGGGAGCAGGTTTCAGCTGTCATGGGCTAACCCTCCGAAAACTTTGGCTCTGTTACTCTCCCGCGTCCTCCAGAAACTTTTCCGCTTCCAGGGCCGCCATGCAGCCTGAGCCGGCGGCGGTGATGGCTTGCCGGTAGCGGCGGTCCTGCACGTCTCCGCAGGCATAAACGCCGGGCACGCGCGTGAAAACATTGTTCTTGGTCAACAGATATCCGTCCTGATCGGTTTCCAGCTGGCCTTCGAACATGCGGGCATTAGGAATGTGCCCAATCCCCAGGAACATGGCGCTGATGGGGAAGTCCCGGGCTTTGTCTGTGTTCAGGTCGCGCAGCTTCAGTGCGGTGACTTCGTTTTTAGCCGGATCGAGAACATCTTCGACCACGGTGCCGGTAAGAAATTCGATCTTCTTGTTCTGTTGCGCCCGATCCAGCATGATTTTCGAAGCACGGAACTGATTGCGGCGATGAATCAGCGTCACCTTGCTGGCAAAGCGAGTCAGGAAAATAGCCTCTTCCATCGCTGAATCGCCGCCGCCGATGACCGCGATTTCTTTTCCGGAAAAAAAGAAGCCGTCGCAGGTGGCGCACGATGAAACGCCATGACCGATCAGCGCTTTCTCGCTGGGCAATCCCAGCCAGCGCGCCGATGCGCCGCTGGCGATAATCAGCGTACGGGCATAAATCGTCTCTTTGGCGAAGCTGATGCTGAAGGGACGCTTGCTGAGATCGACGCTGACGACGTGTCCGAGCTGATATTGCGCGCCGAAGCGTCCGGCCTGCTTACGCATGTTTTCGATCAGCTCGGGACCCTGAATTCCGTCAGGAAAGCCGGGAAAATTCTCGACCAGCGTGGTCAGCGAAAGCTGTCCTCCTGGCTCGTGGCCTTCAATGACCAAAGGCTTGAGGTTGGCACGGGCGGTGTAAAGCGCCGCGGTGTGTCCGGAGCAACCGGAGCCGATAATGACAACGTCGCGAATGTTCTCCATAAGGGCGTGCTGAGACTTAGATGGCCAGGTTCAAATTTGGATGCAAGTAGCGCCGGCGTCCCGCCGGCTGTCCGGAGGGCACCTTGCCCTCCCTGGAGTCCTATTTCTTCTTCGCGGGAGTCTTCGTTACCGAAGTCGACTTCGGTTTCGGTTTGCTCTGTTCCACTCCGCCGAGCCGCTCGAGTTCGCCTGGCACCATGGTTCGCGCACCCAGCAATCCGCGATAATTCGTCATAATCGAGGATCCGCTCTGGAATAACGGCTCGTATGCGCTTTGGTCGGGCGCAGGACCAGCCTCCGACCCCGAACAGCGCGCCAGCACAACCGACGACTTGCCGAACCGCTCGAGCTTGATCCGAGTGGCGGGCGTGCTGCTCGAGAGCATGGCAGCCGGCGTGGTCACGGCCGAGGCGCTATCTTCGATCGACACCTGCAACAAATCTTTAGGATCGCGGACGCGGAAGACCAGCGTCTCCACCATATTTTTCGGATCCACGCTGAAAGAGTACTGCGCCGTTGAAAACATCGCCTGCACGGAGAACTCGCGCCGGATACGGACCCATGTGGATGTGCCCGGATCGGACGACATTTGTCCGCCAGACCCGGGCTGCAAAAATCCCGGTCCGACATCGAGACCCGTTCTGCCGCGATCGATTTCGAAATCGACGGCAAATAACGGCTGCTTGGGAATTCGCGCCAGCGCCGACGAAATTTCCTGCTGCTCAGCAGCCGAAGGCGTACACACATTCAAGACGTTGACTTTGACCTGCGGCTGCTGCGAGGCGGCTTGCTGTGAAACTGCGAGTGAGGTGAGCCCAAGACAAATCACGACGGTGAGAAGAGTTCGAATCACCAAAGGATTTTAGCAGGAGGCAGACTTCGGACGGCAGACTTCGGACCTCCACCATGTCGCGCCGGCGTCCCGCCGGCTGTCCGGAGGCATCCTGCCCTCCGCCGCCCGTACGATTCGCCACCGAGGGAGACCTGGGTTCTGAGGCGACTTTCACAGATTGCGTTCCCCGTCCGCGGGGCGGTGTGTGCGGGGGGCGACAGCCGGCGGGACGCCGGCGCTAAATGGTTGAGGACGAGGTTTGAGGTCCGCAGTCTGGCGCCGGGTTTAGAATCTAGTTTATGGCAAACCTGACACTCGTCTATGGCATGCGGCTGCTGCCATCCGAAGAAGTCGCCGAGGTCGGCGACGCAACTCTCAAGCTCAAGAACGGACGCGAAGCCCACGTCACCATGCACGTGCTCGAAGGCAGCAAGGAAGAAATCGAAAAGCAGTTGAAGACCAGCCTGGAAGCTTTCTTCGATTTCTACCCGGAACTTTAAGAGTGGGCATCGGAAGTCTGCCGCCCGACGTCCGCGGTCGGCACTATAATCTCCACTGCGATGGACCTTTCTCCGCGCACGCTGCGTTTTCGACTTCTGGCCGCCGGGCTGCTGCCGCGTACCCGGCTGGCACGCGCGGCCTGCTACCTGCTCGGACTCGATCTGCTGCTTTTCGCGGTGCAAAGGCTCTTCCGACTGTTCAGGCTTTCCTGGGGCCTGGCCCTCGGCGGATGGGTTGGAATCCTCAGCGTTCTCGCGATCATCCTGCTTTCCGTTCTCGCCTACCGCTGGCTCAAAGCCAAGCTCCTGTGGCGCCTGCGCAACCGTCTGATCGTGACCTACATGTTCATCGGGGTGATCCCGGTGATTCTGCTGGTGGCGATGACCTTTATCACTCTGTATCTGTTTGCGGGCCAGTTCGCCAATTTTGTGGTGACCTCGGAATTGGATTCCCGGCTACGCAGCCTGAAATCGGTAAATGCCGCCATCGCCAACGAACTGGCGGCGCACCTTGAGCATGGCCACCCGGCGGTGGCTGAATCACTTGAAGGGTTGAAGCGGAACGATCCGACATGGACATCCCGCGAGGTGTGTGCCTGGAAAGGCGAAACGCCACTGGCTGTCTGCAATACTGCGCCGGAAAAAACCCCTTTTGCTCTTCCCTCGTTTCTGACCCCAACTTTCGGCGCGATCGTATGGGACCACGACGAACTCTATTTGCGGGCCGGAACGCAGATTGGCTCCGGGCCGCAAAAACTTGCGGTCATCTCAAGCGAAGCGCTGGATCGTTCTCTGTTGGAGAAACTGGCCAAGGATCTGGGCGAGATTACGCTCTACGCACTTGATTCGCGCAACGCAGCGCCGGCGACAAACGCGTCGCCCGTCGTCGCAGCGGACAAGTCCGACACGCAGGACATTACATTCCTGCCAGGCAAGAACGGCATTACGCTCGACAGCAGCCGCGAAGACCTTCATCCCACGTTCACCGCGGGATCCCTGCCCGCGCCCGGCAATAGTTTTGATCGCGAAATTACATTCGGAACGCCTCTTCCGGTTGTGGATTGGACGAGCGGGGAACAAAGAAAGACGGGTGCGCTGCTGCGGGTGCAAACACGGCCGTCGGTGCTTTACGGCCGATTGTTCGCCGCCCTGGGTGATTTTGCCACTGGCGTTGAATACATGTTGCTGTTCGCGGCAGTTATTTTCGCCATCATCGAACTGTTCGCACTTTTCATCGGCACTCGTCTGACTCGCACCGTGACGGGTGCGGTCGCCCAGCTTTACAACGCCACCGAACACATCAATCGCGGAAATTTCAGCCATCGCATTTCGGTGAAGTCGCACGATCAATTGGCCACTCTGGCAAATTCATTCAACTCGATGACCGAATCGATCGAGAATCTGATTGAGGAACAAAAAGAAAAGCAGCGGCTGCAAAATGAGTTGACCATCGCGCAGGAAGTGCAAGAGCAGCTTTATCCCCAGCATATTTCGCAGCTGGCTTCGCTGGAGGTGTACGGCTTCTGCCGTCCGGCGCGTACCGTGAGCGGGGATTACTACGACTTTCTCACCCTGGACTCGGAAAAGCTCATCCTGGCGGTGGGCGACGTCAGCGGAAAAGGCATTTCGGCGGCGCTGCTGATGGCCACCATTCACTCGGCGGTGCGCGCCTACAGCCTGGAAGGGTCGCCCAACCTGCGGGAACCGGTTGGCGCAGGGACGACTCTTCTGTCGACTACGAGCTCAAACAGCGCCGAGTTGTCTTCTGGCGCGATGCTCTACCAACTCAATCACCAGCTCTATCAGAGCACGCCGGCAGAGAAATATGCGACTCTGTTTCTCGGTGTGTATGACGGCCACCAGCGCAAACTCACTTACAGCAACGGCGGTCACCTGCCTCCCATCATTCTGGGTGAGGATGGATCCGTGCGGCGACTGGAACAAGGCGGCACCGTCATCGGCCTGTTCGACAACCGCTGTTATGAGGAATCGACAGTGGCGATGCGGCACGGAGAAATTTTCCTGGCTTTCAGCGACGGTGTCACCGAACCTGAAAATGACTTCGGCGAGTTCGGCGAGCAACGCTTGATCGATCTAGTCTGGGAACATCGCCATCAACCGCTGGCGCGAATCAGTGAAATCGTAACCGCCGCAGTCGACGACTGGATCGGCGCCAACGAACAACCCGACGACATCACATTGGTCCTCGCCCGAGGGCAGTGACGTCGGGGTCTGCCTTGGGTGGTTGGTGGTTGGCGAATCCAGTGCGCCTAGCCAACAACCAACGACCAAAGGCCATGAAACGACGACCAACGTCGATTTTCCACTGCGTATTCGGGGATAGCGGCCGCACAGCCTGACTAGTCTTATGCAGACTAGGCCCCATGACTGGCGTCCGCCATCCCCGAAGCTCCGCGGACCCGCTGAGACCACACAGGCACGCCCCTCGCGGAGCAAACTTGCAGAAAAAATTGGAGGGGGAAGCGAAGCTAAAAATTAGACGGGATTAGCAGATCAGAACGCAAAGTCTGGATAGGGTGGGATCGACAGCTCTCGGGGTGAAACCAAGGGGGCTATACGAATGGGTCCAGCCCAGCAGCACAGGAGCTGCAATGTACGCCGCGACGGAGATAGCGGCTCCGGGAACTACATCCCGAACCCGCGCATGCATGGCGACGGGAGCGGTTCCATTGTGGAAGGTGAAGTCGGGCAACGCCACCTGGGGCAGGACCAGGATGGCGGCAAACAACACCAACTCGAAAATCAGAATCGCCAGCTTCCAGCGCTTCATGAGAATTGGACTTGCAACCCGATAAGGATGACCTGAGGACGCATGGGATGTCAATTGCAAACGCACTCCCGGAGTGGCCGGGTTACGAAAACCTTTAACCACAAAGGGCACTAAGGTACACGAAGGAAACGCTGGGGCCAAAAACCTCCTCAGCATGACGCCTTCCTGAAGAACGAGTCATCGATTTCACGCGCCCCCACACGAACGCAGGCTACTTCCCTTTGGCCGTTTTCGACAGGACGCTCACTCGCGCGGTAACCTGCTGGGCTTTTTCCATGCCTCCGATGATCACCAGACCTTCCGGGAGGACCAGCAGCCCGCGATGATCCATGGTGGGCAGTGAAGTATGCTCGGTGATGGTTTGCCACTTGCCGGAGCGCACGTCGAACGCGAAGGTAATCGGGGAGGGCTCTGCCGCCACTCCGTTGTATCCGATGCCGTTGTAGTTATAGGGATTGTCGGTTCCGCCCGAAAAGTAAATCTTCTGATCTTTTTCCGAGGCTCCCGCTGCGATGCGGTAACGCGCCGTTCCAGGATGGTTCGGCAGTTTGGTCCACTGAATCTTCGTGAGATCGTGGTGGTTGATCTTGCCGACCCAGCACTCGTCAGATGCAACGTACTTGGGTTGAGCTCCCGCGGGGTTCTTCTGCGCGCCATCGATATAAACAATCGTGTCGCCCACCACCGCTCCCGCATGTCCGAACACAGGCGTGCCTGGAAGGGGCGTGGCTTGCGACCATTTGTTCTTCTGCGCGTCATATAACTGGACGTCATGCACCGCGTCCGTCTTCGACCACCCGCCGACCACGTAAATGTACCGGTCGCGATACACCCCAACCACGGCATCATCGACTGGAGTCAGCATGTCTTCGGCGCGGAACCAGCGATCGGTGAGCGGTTCGTAGACGTTGACGTCAGACACGGTGGTTTCGCCGCCCTGCGCATCCACCACATAGCCGCCAAAAAGAAAAACGTGCTCGCGGGCGCCGACCGCCGCGGCCGCCAGGCGTCCCGCGGTGCCCGGAACCGCGTGGGCCGCGGCCCATTTCCCGGTTTCAGGATCGAGAACGTAGGCTGCATTCGAGGTTGCGTCCCAGGTTTTTTTGGCTCCCATGCCCATCATCGAATACAGGTACAACGATCCCCGGCTCTTTACGCTGGCCACGGCATTGTTGGTGAGCGGCAGTGGAAGGGGTTCAAATTTCACCGGCTCTTCCGCGAAGACGAACTCGCCGAGAACGATCAGGAAAATAAATACGATGTACCGTTTCATCGCTGCCGATTCTAGCAGTTCGGGTATAGCCGCACCCGAAAACCATGAACCACGGAGGACGCAAGAGGACACGGAGAAATTGACAGAAACCATTCGTTTCTCTGTGTCCTCTGTGGTTCAACCCCGGAATTGCACCGCCACTGATGAACCATTAGGATTCGGAGCAGTGACGAAGCTTTTCAAGTCCCGGAGATTGGCAACATTGCTGGCATTATCGTGGCTGCTTGCCACCGCCTGGGGCCAATCGCCGAATACAGATGTCCAGCAACTGCTTCGCAGCGGGCAGACCGCGCTGGATGCTGGCGATTACGCTCGCGCCGCCCATGACTTCGAACAAGCCCGCCAAAAGGCCCCGGAGAATCTTGCGGCCAACCGCGGATTGGTGCTGAGCTTTCTCCAGATGGGACGGCTGCGCGACGCAATCCAACTCGGGAGTGACGCCGTCGCCCGCTGGCCGCGCGATGCCGAACTTCAACATTGGCTCGGCCTCGCCTATTTCAAAGCGGGAGAGACCGCGCCGGCTCTGGAAACCCTGCGGCGCTCTGAGGCTCTCGCCGGCGGCGGTTTCGATATTCACTTCGATGTTGCCCTCGTGCTGTTGGAGCAGAACCAATATTCTGGGGCTGCCGATGAACTGGAAAAGGCCATCAAGCTTCAGCCCTCTCATGCCCTCGCGCACGTCTTGCTGGGGCGGGCATACCAAAATACGAATCGCACCTTGCAAGCAATCGGGGAATTTCAGACCGCGCTGCGCGTCGATCCCGCCACGCCGCTCGGGCATTATCATCTGGGATTCGCTTACGCCAGCCTGGGACGTAATCCGGAAGCGATCGCCGAATACCGTAAAGAACTGGCCCGGTCGCCGGACAATCCGCAGGTGGTTTATCAGCTGGGACATTGTTTTCTGGAGACGGGCGAATTAAAGGCTGCCCTGCCGCAACTGAAGCGCGCGACTGAACTCGATCCCGCGAACGCGGCCGTGGCGTATGACCTGGGCAAGGCCTTATTGCTCGATGGCGATGGCGAAGCTGCCGTCGCCGCCTTGCAACGCTCGATTCAACTGAAGCCCGGAGACCCAAGCTCTCACTATCAACTGGCCCGCGCGCTTCAGAAAACCGGACGAACTGAAGAAGCCCAGCAGGAATGGAAGCGCTTCGGTGAACTGAAGAAAGCTCAGCCTGAAATGGGAGGCATGGCCACGGGCCGATCTCAGTGAAACCAACCTCCCGAGTTTTGCATTCGCGGTTCACGCGCTCAGGATTCGTGACAGCAGTGTTGATCGTCGCATGGCTCTCGCAATCTGCTTTGTCGCAAGTTCGATCAGCGAAAACATCCACACCAGTCTCTGCCAAATCCGTCTCCGCGAGCCCGGTCTCTTACGCGGACGTCGCTCGGGCCTCCGGCATCGACTTCTATCTCACCTGCGGCGGTCCTGAAAAACGCTACATCATGGAATCGATGTGCGGCGGAGTAGCGGTGTTCGATTTCGACAACGATGGCTGGATGGATATCTATCTGGTGAATGGTTCGACACTCGGCTCGACTCCAGAGGACGCGCGCTCGGGCAAATGCCATCCCGGCAAGCTCTATCGCAATAATCATGACGGCACTTTCACCGACGTCAGCGCCAAAGCCGGGATCGCGCGTTGCGGATGGGGCTTCGGCGTCGCGGTCGGCGACTTCGACAATGACGGATGGGAAGACCTCTATATCACGTATCTCGACGGTGCCGCGCTCTATCACAACAACCACGACGGCTCATTCACCGACGTCACTGACAAAGCCGGAGTGGGAAACGCCGGGCACTGGGGCACCAGCGCGGCCTTTGGCGACTACGACAATGACGGCAATCTCGACCTCTACGTTGCCAACTACGTGGACCTCGATCTCAAGCATCTTCCCGAGTTTGGACAAGGTCCTTTCTGCACCTATCGCGGCATTGCTGTCTCGTGTGGTCCCCGCGGATTAAAAGGTGGGCGCGACCGCCTGTACCACAACAACGGCGACGGCACATTCACGGACGTGACCGAGAAGTTGAATCTTGACCCGGATGGCTACTACGGTCTGGGAGTGCTCTGGCTGGATTACGATCTGGACGGCTGCCTCGATCTATACGTGGCCAACGACTCGTCCCCCAGCCTGCTTTATCACAATGACTGCAAGGGCGGCTTCACCGAAGTGGGAGCTGAAGCGGGTGTCGCGTATAGCGGTGATGGGCGCGAGCAGGCTGGGATGGGCATCGATTCCGCCGACTACGATCATGACGGCTGGCCCGACATCGTCAAAACCAATTTCTCTGACGACACCAACAACCTCTATCACAACGATCATAACGGCCAGTTCACCGATCTGGCTGGAAGCGCGGGATTTGGTCCGGTGAGCGTTCCTTTACTGGGTTTCGGAGTAAAGTTCCTCGACTTCGACAATGACGGTTGGCCAGACGTTTTCGTGGCTAACGGCCACGTCAACCCCCAGGTGGACCAGCACTCGTTCGGCGTGACCTACGCCGAGCGTCCACTGTTGTTTCGAAATACAGGCGACGGGAAGTTTTCCGAGATCGGACTGGCCGCAGGACCAGCTCTCTCCCGGCGCTACGTGGCCCGAGGAACGGCGACCGCCGACTTCCTGAATAACGGAAGCCAGGATTTGCTGATAACCGTTCTGGACGGATCTCCTGTCCTCCTGCGCAGCCAGAGGCTACAAACGGGACATTGGTTGCGAGTCAAAGCCGTAGGGAAGAAATCGAACCGCGATGGATTCGGCGCCCGGGTTGAAGTTACAGCCGGGGGAAGGAAGCAAAGCGCCGAGATTCGAGCCAATAGCAGTTTCGAGTCGGCAAGCGACCCGCGTTTGCATTTCGGCCTGGGGTCGGCTACCCAGGTTGAGTCGATTGTGATCCGATGGCCCTCTGGCAGGGTGGATACCATCGGAAAAGAGGATGCCGACCAGGAACTGGTTGTGGAAGAAGGCAGCGGGGTGGTGGGCCGGCATAGGGATGAGCCTTAGACTCATCACCCAACACTCGTGCCCGCTCAACCCCATTAAACATAACAAATTTCCACATCACTCATTCTTCTCGGGTTAAGACTCACGTTTGATTCTTCCAAATTCTGTAGTGCTGTTATCAATCGTCTACCGATACCCATAGCCGAACCTTGTCAGTTACCCGTAAACCATTGACATACCTATACGAATGCTTTGGAGAGCCACGTGCCATGAAGTTACCAAAGTTTCAAGTGGGGCGGCTAACGTGTTTTCTCCGTACCGCAAGCATTTAGCTCTGATGAATCAATAAGTTAGACAGCACAGACCATGACAGTCTTTGTTGTTGAGAATCATTCGCGTGGCTGCGGTCCCGATACCCAGCCGCCAGTGAACTCAGGGCCCTGGTTCCATCGCTCCCTAGTGAAAACATCTTGCCAAGGTACGAAAGAGGGTAGGTCAATGAAGAGATTGCAGTTCTTCCTGTTGTGCGTGTCGTTGCTGGCACTGTCGTTGAATGGATTCGCGCAGATCCAGAATGGTCAGTTCACCGGAACCGTCAGCGATCCGTCTGGTGCGGCTATTGCGAATGCCAAAGTGACGGTGACCAACGTTGGAACCAATTTCGCGGTCACCACCACCACCGGTCCGGCCGGCCTTTACAAGTTTAATGAACTGCCGGTTGGAACCTACCAGATCACGGCCGAGGCAGAAGGCTTCAAGACAATCACAAACAAAGGCCTCGTGCTCAATGCCGGAACCATTCAGCGCGCTGACTTCGCCATGCAATTGGGGCAGACTCGCGAAGTGATCGAGGTCACCGGCGAAGTGTCCGCGGTGAACACGGAAGATTCGAAACTTGCCAACACGGTCGCGGTTTCACAGGTGGCGAACCTCCCCCTGAATGGCCGCAACGTTTACGACCTGATTCAGCTGGCCCCCGGCGCGGTAAATGTGCGCGGCGTGCTGTCCGAGGCCGGCGCCAACACGGTGGTCAATGGTTTGCGCGAAGACTTCAACGGCTTCCTGATCAACGGCTCCTCCAACAAGGGGTTGAGCGGTGGTGCAGTGAACCAGCCCATTGAAGACACGGTCCAGGAATTTCAGGAGCTAACCCTGAATATGTCGGCGCAGTACGGCAACAGCGCCGGCTCCGTAACCAATCTGATCACCAAGCAAGGCACCAACCAGTATCACGGCAGCGGCTGGTACTTTGGCCGCAATGACTTCTTCGACGCCAACAACTTCTTCGCCAACCAGACCGGCACGCCAAGGCAAGCGCTGCGTTACAACCAGTTCGGTGGAACCTTCGGCGGCGCACTCATCAAGGACAAGCTCTTCTTCTTCCTGTCCTATCAGGACAGCCGCTTCACCGAGTCTCAGCCGCCCAGCACGGTCACGGCCGAGACCCCCGAATTTCGGCAGGCTGTTATCGCCGGTCTGCCAAACTCTACTGCCGCGCTGCTATACAAGAACTTCACGCCAACTGCGGCCGGACATGACGCGGTTGACATGGAAACTTACTATGGCGGACATGCGAGCGCCGAATCTACCCTTTCGGGATATTTGTGCCCGGACAACTCGAATGCTCTGATCGCCAGTCGAATGGCCGCCATCATCGGCGTTACCGCGGAAGATCAAGCGGCGATGGCCACGAACGGTTGCGGTGCGATTCCGGGCCTTCAGGCGGGCAGTTTTGCCCGTACCGGAGTTCCGTTCCAACTCAACACTATCGCAATCAGCGGCTCGCAGAATCAGAACAATAGCGGTTCCGGAAACCTGTACAACGGACGGGAAGCTTCTGGACGCTTCGATTACAACCTCTCTACCAAAGATCGCTTGTTCGCTCAGTTTGCCTGGAACCGCTTGCCGGATAAGTTCGGATTCCCTAACGTCACCAGCAACAGCAATGGTCGCGGAGTTGGCTTCCTGAATCCAGTCCTTCTTCGTAATCCTAATGGGCAGATCAGTCTTATCCACACCTTTAGCCCGTCCGTGCTGAACGAGTTCCGGGCGGGATACGCGGGAAACTTCAGCCCTGACGTCAGTACAGCGCTGCCCGGAGTTCCGGACATCCGGTTCGACGACGGCTCCATGGGCTTCGGTTCTTACGCGGGATATCCGCAGACCTTCCACGAGAATATCTACAGCTATTCCGACATGGTTTCGATCTCCCACGGCAAGCACAACATGAAGGTGGGAGTTGATTTCCGCCGGAATATCGAAAACAGCGAGTTTAACGTGGCCCGTCCGTCGTATTACTTTACGGACCAGCTGTTCTTCGCGGCCGACTCGCCCTACACGATGGCCGCTGGCGTGGATCCCGGAATCCTGACCGGACGGCCCGCGCAATTGGCCAGCAACGTCCGCCACTGGCGGAATCTGGAGATGGGGGCCTTCTTCCAGGATGACTGGAAAGTTACCCGCCGCCTGACTCTCAATCTGGGTATGCGCTACGATCTTTACGGTCGCCACACTGAACTGAACAATCAGGTAACCACCTTCATCAAGGGTCCCGGCAGCAGCTACATCGACAACATCAGTACCGGTGCTGGTCAGATCAAGGACGCCAGCGTTCCGTGTACCGATCCGCAGGCCCAACTCGCGGGCGTTTGCGGTCCAGGAGGGTTTGCCGCAGCCAAGAGTCTGGGCGCGGGCGACCACAACAACTGGGGACCACGTCTCGGTTTCGCCTGGGACGTGTTCGGAGACGCCAAGACATCATTGCGCGGAGGTTTCGGCGTGTCCTATGAAGGGACTCTGTACAACCCGCTTTCGAACTCGCGCTGGAACCTGCCGTACTATTCCTTCAACTCGGCCACCAATTCCCTGGCAGGCGACGTCAACACTGTCATTTACGGGCCGTACACTTGCACACCGACCTGTGCGCCTGATACCACAACAGCACCCAGGTTCAGCGGTCCGCCCACAAACCCGAACCAGGGCGCTGGTGCTCAAGCCATTGGTAATCTGACTGGTTGGGACGCGACCAACCCCAATCTGGCCAGCCTTACCGGAATCGTCTTCCCGGAAGGCATTCGTGACCCCTACGTCTACAACTATTACCTTGGTATGCAGCGCGAGCTGATGCCCAAGCTAACTCTGGAAGCGAATTACGTCGGCACCACGGGGCACAAGCTGTTCCGCGCCCAGAACGTGAACCGCATCCCGGGGGAACGTCTGCCCGAAGGCGATTGCGCGACCGACAACCTGGGCCGCAGACTGTGCAGCCAGATCGACACCGTCGATACCCCGGGCAACGCCGTGGGACGTCTGAATCCGAACTTCGGTACTTTGCGGGTATGGGCGAACCAAGCGAACTCGAACTACAACGCGCTGCAACTTTCGTTGAAGAAGCAGACCAGCCATGGAATGGCGTTTAACCTAAACTACACCTGGAGTCACGCCATAGACGACGGGTCCACATGGCATAGCGGCTCCACCAGTTCCAACGGAGCAGGCGGCGGTGACGGATACACTACCGACGTTCTGCTCCCGGGCCTCGACCGCGGCAACTCGATCTATGACATCCGTCAGCGTCTGGTTGCGAACTATATCTTCGAGCTTCCCTTCTACAAGTCGCAGGAAGGCTTCCTGGGACACATTCTGGGCGGCTGGCAGTACAACGGCATTGTCTCCTGGCAAACCGGCGCTCACTGGGAACCGTGGACCTTCACCAACGGCGGAGATCCTGTCGGCAGCATTGGAGTATTTACGGGCCCGAATACTTTCGTGCCCGGTTGCAGCCAGGCGCAGATCGACAGCAAGGTCTGTGTGAACGCGGGCGGCGACTATAACCTCGACGGTATTCGCAATGACCGACCGAACGTTTCCGTCAACCACTTCACGCCCAGCCATGATCAGTGGGCGAACGGGTGGGGTTCGGACTACCAGTTGGCTCCGAGCACGGATGCCTCGAGCAGTTTGAGCAGTGCGAATGGAATGTTCAGCGTTCCTTGCCTGGGTTGCAACGGCAACCTGGCACGCAACACCTTCGTGGGTCCCAGCTACATTTCATGGGAAACGTCACTGTTCAAGACCATCCGGATCACGGAAAGGGTAAAAATGGAATTTCGTGCGGAAGCATTCAACGTGCTCAACCACACCAACTTCCAATTGCCCGGAGCCGGAGCAACCAACAACCGGACCAACTCTGGCAGTTTTGGCCAGGCGGGCGGCACCTTCAATCCGCGCAACCTACAGTTCGGTTTGAAGCTGGCTTTCTAACCACCTGAGCGCACCAAACGGGGTCTGTTCCGCCAATATGGAACAGACCCCGTTCTTATTTGGGCTGGCTCGCATGCACAAACCGCTTAACGCCCGACGTCATCTTGCGCTGACCCTTCCGAGTCTCGCCCTTCTGCTCTGTTGCTCCAGAGGCATGGTGGCGCAGGTGAACGGAGGCAGCATCACGGGTCAAGTGCGTGTCACGCCCGGCACTGAGCTTCCCAAACCTGTCCTGATCAATCTCGAAAGTCGAGGATCGGTCGTCAACACCGTCTACACCGATGGCGAAGGCCGATTTGGATTCAACGGTCTACCAGGCAACATCTACCACGTCAGGATCGACGACGAGACGTATTTGCCGGCGAACGAAACCGTAGCGATCGATGGCAAGACCAACCCGGTGGCAATGGTCAGCATTATGTTGGATCCTCGAAATCCGGAAAAGGCAGATTCAGGCGCGACTACAGGCGGTAATCCTCATCTGACTAGCTCGGCTGATCTGCAAAGACTGTTTCCCCGGCCGGCGATCAAGGAATTTGACTCAGGCGTCAAGGCGGACGCAAATCACGAGCCGGACGATGCCATCAAGCACTACGAAAAGGCGCTGACGATCGCTCCCGACTTCTATCCCGCTTGCAACAATCTGGGCAGCGCCTACCTGAACAAAGGCCTGTACGCGGCGGCTGAGGGACAGTTCCAGCACGCCATCCGCCTGAACGCGAATGACGCCGCCGCATATTTCAACCTGGGAAACCTGTATTACCTGACCCACCGTAATGACGACGGGCTGAACTGGGTCAATCAGGGGTTGAGCAGAGAGCCATCATCTGCGTTCGGTCGCTTTCTAAAGGGCTCGCTGGCATCTGCGGCCGGAGATTATCCGCAAGCCGAAAAAGAACTGCGGCGATCTTTGGAGCTGGATCCCAAGCTATCGAAAGCGCACCTGGCTTTGGTCAATCTCTTCATGCGGCAGAAACGAAACGCGGAAGCTGCAGATGAGTTGCGAAGCTTTCTGAAACATTCTCCGAATGATCCAATGGCTCCGAAAGCCCGCGAAGTCCTGAAAAGAGTCGAGGACAATTCGCGCAAGAACTAACAGACATCTCGGACAAGCATGGTTGTGAAGAGACTGCTGAAAGTTCTCCCTCAGGGCCGCGCAAACTGGCAGAACTTTTTGTCTTGCAGGCAAGCTTCCTGATATTCCTGGTGCGCCTTCTGGGGATTGTGCGACCGTTGATAGGCGAACCCGAGATTGAGATGGGCTTCGGCAAAATTGGGATCAAGCTTCAGAGCGTGTTTGTAGGTTTCAATTGCCTTGAGCAATTGGCCCGTACGGCTCAAGGAAATTCCGAGGAAATTGAAGAGGGGCGCATCCTCCACTCCCAGTTCGGCGGCCTTGCCCAGATGCTTCGCCGCTTCCGTATAGTTCTGCTGCTGAAACTGAAGCATGCCGAGATCGCGCCGCAAAGAAGCGAAGTTTGGCTGAATCGAAACCGCTCGTTCCATGTCGGAGACAGCAGCGGCCCTGTCAGTTTTTGACTCGATGAATCCGCGTTCGTACCATGCGCGGTAATTCTGCGGATTGAACTTCAGGGCCTTGTCGAGCCATTCTTTAGCTTCGTCCAACCTGCCAAAATTTAGCAGGGCGCGAGCCAGGGCGACCATAGCTTGATCGAAGTTAGGATTCAATTCCAGACATCGCTGCAATTCGGTTGCTGCCTCGTCCCAATTCCGCTGGCGCAGCGCATTTTCACCCAGCATGAATGACACAACATACATCGCGGGATCGCTCTCACGTACCTTCGCGAGCAGCGTCTTGCCTCGATTTATGTCGCCCGCCTGAAATGCGTCGCCCGCTTCAAGGATGGCATTGAACTCCCACAATTTGCTTTTCGGATCGGGGAGGCCGGCTGCTAACGTCTCGGGCGACACTGGTGAGCGGTAGGCAACATAGCCGAGCGCGCGTAGCTTTTCCAGAGCGTCAGGACTTAGCCCCGACGTCCCCGATTCTCCGGACTTGACTGGGTTCTGCCGCAGCAGGGACTGCAGTTTGTCCTTCAGAACCGCGACTGTCGCGGTCTGCTGCGAGGCCAGGTTGTTCTTTTCCTGCGGATCGGCGATCACATCGTAAAGTTCTGGCGCGGGCGCTTCGATGTAATGGTAGCGGCTGGTCTGCAGCGCGTGAAGGGGGCTCCAGCCGAACGAACTGAAGGCGTAAAAACTTTCGCTGTAGGCTGCGCTCTCGGGTGAAGCTTTTTCCCCAAGAAGATCCGGAGACGAAAACTGTTTTTGAATGTCGTCTTTCATGCCCGCCAAACGAGTCAGCGTCGGCGCTACTGCCACCGTTTCCACCGGACTGGAGTTCCGGCCAGGCCGAAACCCGCTTGCGGCGGGCGGTTTTACGATGAGCGGAATGTGAATAGTTGAGTTGTAGACAAAGAATCCATGCTCCTTTTCGCCGTGCTCGCCGAGAGACTCTCCATGATCGCTGAGCAGGACAATCGCGGTGCCAGTGTAAAGCTGGTTCTGTTTCAGCCAGGCGATCAGGCGTCCTAATTCATGGTCGGCGTATGCGATTTCGCCGTCATAGGGATGCGTCTTGTACTGAGTTCGAAAAGGTTCCGGCGGATCGTAAGGGCTATGAGGATCGTACAAATGCAGCCAGAAGAAAAACGGGCGCCGCGGAGTCTTCTGGAGCCATGCCAGCGCGCGCGTAACACTTTCACCGGCTTTGCGGTCCACCAGTCCAATGTCTTTTTGCCGAAAAGTCTCTGCGGAGAAGGCGTCGTCGTAAAAATCGAAGCCGCGCGCGAGTCCCCAACTGCGGTCCAGAACAAACGCGCTCACCACTGCGCCCGTGGTGTAACCCTGCTGTTTGAAAACCTGGGCTACAGAGCGGAAACGTTCGTCGAGAGGCTGTCCAGTAAAGTCCTGCACGCCGTTCTGAAACGGATACGTACCGGTCAGGATCGCAGCATGCGACGGCCAGGTGAGCGGTACTTGCGATACGGCACGCTCGAAAACAATCCCGTCGTGCGCGAGCGCATCAAGAGTTGGGGTCTTGACGTCGGTTGCTCCGTAGCAGCCTACGTGGTCGGCGCGGACGGTATCGATCGTAATTAAAATCACATTCGGACGCGGACGCCGCGCGGGAACTGTCGCCGCTGCGCACGGGAGCAGCGCCGCGGCGATCAAGAGTTGGAGAATGTGTCTCAATGAACTCCGGTACGGGTGGAACTATTGCGGCCGTCCCTGCTGCGACTTGCGCATTTCCTCGGCAGCCTCGTCGTTCAATCCTTTTTTGGATAATGCCTTTGCCAGCGCCACGTGATTCGCGGGATCTTGCGGAGCCAATTCCGACGCCCGGCGCAATTCGGTGAGCGCATCGTCCGTCTGCCCCTGGTACAGCAGTACTTCGCCTAAGGCGCGATGTCCAGCCGCGTAGTCGGGAGAGATCGTCACAGAAGAACGGAACGCATCAGCCGCCTCGGTCATCATCTGCTTCTGCACATACGCAGCCCCGAGGTTGTACGCCGCCGAGAAATTGCTTGCGTCCAGTTGCAAAGTTCGCTTCAGTGTGTCGATCGCATGATCGAAGTCTCCCTCGCGAGCGTAAGCCAGTCCCAGTTGAAAACTCGCCAGAGCATAATCAGGACTGAGCTGCATCACGCGTTGCAGATGCTCGACCGACCTGGAAAATTCTCGCATGCGATAGTAGTTCAATCCCAGAAGATAATGCACAGGCACGGAATCAGGATCACTCTTCAAGGCCTGATTAAACTTTTCCGTCGATGCGGCGTAGTCGCCATGCTGGCTTTCGGCGATGGCTTCGGAGATCAATTCGTAAGTCTCGATGCGATCCTTGGGATCGGGCAAGGCGCGGTCGGTGATGGTCGGGCTGCCGCCCCCTGAGAAGCCGGCATAGCCCAGCGATTTCAGCCGTTCCATGAGCGCGGGATCGAGGCCTGTTTTCTCCGCCAGTTCGGGACCGGCGCTGTACTGTTGAATCAGTTTGGTGAGCCGGGCACGCATCTCCTCACCGACGGCTTTCTTCTCGCCAAACAAATTCCTGGTTTCACCCGGATCTTTGGTCAGGTCGTATAACTCGGGCTTGGGCGCATCGATGAAGTGATAGTTTTCGGTCTCGACTCCGCGCAGTTCGCTCCAGTTGAAATGCAGACGAGGCAGAAAAGTCTCGCCATACAAATTGCGAGGTTCAGCCGGCTCTTTTGTGCGGATCACTTTTGTCCCGATCAGGGGAAGCAGGTTATGACCCTGCACTTGCGCGGGAACCTCCAACTTCAACGCCTGAAGAACCGTCGGCATCAGGTCGGCGAGACTTACGAGGCCGGGTACAGTTCGCGGGGAGGCGGCGCCGGGCAAATGAACGATGAAAGGCACGTGCATGGTGGCGTTGTAGATGAAGAACCCGTGATATTTTTCGCCATGCTCCCCCAAACTCTCGCCATGATCTCCGCTGAGGACTATCAAGGTGTTCGCATACAAGCCTTTGGCTTTCAGAAAGTGAATCAGGCGCCCAACTTGCGTATCCGCGAAGGCAATTTCTCCGTCGTAGGGGCGATCTTTGTATTCGGCGGCGTACGGAGCCGGCGGATGGTACGGATAGTGCGGGTCGTAGAGGTGCATCCAAAGAAAAAACTTTTTCTGATAATTCTTGCTAAGCCAGTCCAGCGTGACATCGGCCACCACGTCGCCGGGACGCTCCATTTCTTCCAGGTTCGATTCCTGGAGGCGATTGAAATCGAAATGATCGTAATAAAAATCAAATCCACGGTTCAGACCGAAACGCGAATCCAGTACTGCGGAACCAATGATAGCGCCGGTTGTGTATCCATGTTCCTTGAGAACCGAAGCCAGGGTGGGCTGTCCCGGGCCCAACTTGTTGGCGGCAAAATCGTGCATGCCACTCAGCATGGGATATGTCCCGGTAAACATCACGGTGTGCGATGGCAGCGTGACGGGCACGGCGGTGTAAGCGCGCTCGAAACGCGCACCGTCAGCGGCCAGTGCGTCGATGTTGGGGGTGTGAATTTGCTTGTAGCCGTAACATCCGAGGTGATCCGCGCGAAGCGTGTCGATGGTGATCACCACCACGTTCGGCGCCGCGGCTGAGGCTGCCAATGCGGCAGAGGCGCAGAGGAACAGGCTGGCGGTCACGAGGACTGCAAGAGACCGGAAGGAGATCATCGGATGGCAAAATTATATCCCAGCCGTACCCCACGCCGGCACGATCCCGTACGCTCAATATGCTAGTCTGAAACGCGTGAAAGCCGCTCGAATCCTGATCGTTTTCCTGATGGCGGCTGCCCCGCTCGGGGCCGGACAGGCGTCGAAGAAGGCATCACGGCCTGACGTTTTTCTCATCACCATCGATACGCTGCGCGCCGACCACGTCCACTGTTACGGCTACGAATCTATTCAGACGCCTGCGCTCGATGGACTGGCAAAAGACGGCATCCGCTTCACTCAGGCCTTCACTCCCAGCCCGATCACGAATACTTCGCACACCAGCATTTTGACCGGACTGCTGCCCAGCACACATGGTGTTACTGATTTTGCCGTGCCTCTCGCTCCGTCGCATTTAACACTCGCGGAGTTGCTGAAGAAGAGCGGCTATCACACCGCCGCTTTCATCGGTGCGGTCATTCTCGACAGCAAGACGCTGGCTCCCGGTCTGGATCGCGGATTCGATTTCTACGACAACTTCCCCGCTCAGTCACCAACGAAATCGCGCTGGGGACGAGTGGAGCGCCGCGGCGCCGACGTGGTACAGCACGCAGAAAACTGGATGACGGCTCATCCTGCCGGCCCGCATTTTGTGTGGATCCATCTTTATGATCCACACGATCCTTACGAGCCGCCACCGCCCTTCTCGCAAACCTACAAAGATCGCCTCTACGACGGAGAAATCGCCTACGCGGATTCAGTACTCGCAGGATTTATTGGGTATCTGAAAAAGACCGGCCGTTACGACAACGCGCTCGTGGTTGTCGTTGGGGATCATGGCGAAGGATTGGGCGAACACGGCGAAGACTCTCACGGAATTTTTCTTTATGACTCCACCACGCACGTGCCTCTCATCGTGAAACCTCCTGCGACGGTGCCTTCAAAGAATCATCCCGATCAGGTGGTGAAGGCACAGGTACGGACGCTGGACATCTTGCCTACGGTTACGGACTGGCTTCACATCCCGCCACCAGAGCGCCTGGACGGCGAATCTCTCAAACCACTTTTGGATCGTGCTGGTGGAGCGGACCGCGTAGCGATTGGCGAAACTGACTATCCATTGCGCTTCGGCTGGGCTCCGTTACGATCTGTTCGCGCAGAGGGGTTCAAGCTTATCGAGGCGCCGCGGCCGGAGTTTTACGATTTACAAGCCGACCCTAAAGAACTGACTAATCACTTCCAGCCGTCGGATGCCAAGGCAAAGAAATTTCAAGCGATGCTGGCCGAGATCAAGACCGATGCGTCTGCACCACCATCGAACTTGCCCGATCCAAAGGACAAAATCGAAGAGCAGAATTTGCTGCACACTGCGATGATGGCTTCCGATGACAATCGCGCAGACGAGGCGCGGCGAGCGCTGGAGAAAGTTCTGAACCTCGATGCGAAATCGCCGACCGCATTACGACAACTGGGGGAAATCGAGCTTCATGCCGGAGACTACGCCAAAGCCGCTGAGCATCTGAAGCAGGCCCGAGAGGTCCGTCCTGAAGACTCGACCGCGGCATTTTACGAAGGACAGGCGCGGGAAAAGTCTGGCGATTTCACCGGAGCGCGTGACGCGCTGGAGGCCAGCCTGAAAATTACTCCCGGACAGTTACCCGCGCGGTTGCTGCTCGGGCAGGTTTACCTCAGCCTCAAAGATGCAAAGAATGCCGAAGACCAGTTTGAGGCGGCTCTTTTATTGGAACCAAAAAGCGCGGAAGCACAGAAGGGTTTGATTCAAGCCCAGGAGTTGCAGAAGTCAGCGCCGTGAATACCGGAGGGTGCCCGTCCAAGCTCCGCTTGGGCGGGAATTCCTGCTTCGCGAGGCACAGGTGAAGCAGCTATGGGTGGTCTTATGAACCGAAACATCGGCGCAACTTCCACGAAAACACCCGCCCAAGCGGAGCTTAGATGGGGCATCCTTGAGATTTGAGATGGCCACTTGCGGGAGAACTCATGGTTGAAGAAAAGATTCAGATTTCTACCACTGCCGGAACTGCCGAGGGTGTAGTTTATTCGCCAGAAAAAGACGGCCGGTGGCCGGGCGTGATTTTCTACACCGACATTGGCGGAATTCGTGCGTCTCAGGAACAGATGGCGCGACGACTGTCGGAGGCTGGCTATGTTGTCTTGATGCCTAACATTTTTTATCGCACGGGTGCTCTGCCCTTGTTCGACTTCCCATTGAAGTTCGGCGACGAACGCACGACGAAACGGCTGGCGGAATTGAGCGGTCCTCTTACGCCGGAAGCCATTACCAGCGATGCGTCTGATTACGTGGACGTTCTGGCCCGGCACCATTCCGTCAATCACGGGCCAATGGGCGTCGTGGGATATTGCTTCGGCGGCAAGATCGCGCTGTACACCGCTTTTTCCCGCGCGGACAAAATCGCGGCCGCAGCTTCCTTCCACGCCGGCGGACTCGCTACCGCCGCAGCGAACAGTCCGCACCTTGCGCTTGGGCCGTTGGTGACTGCAAGGTTATATTTCGGACACGCCGTTAACGATAAGAGCATGCCGGCGGAGGCGATCGAAAAACTGAACCACGCTCTCAAGGCCTGGGGAGGCAAGTATGAGAGTGAAGTTTACGAAGGCGCATTTCATAGCTGGACCGTTCCAGACAGTCCGGTCTACAACCAGCCGCAAGCCGAACGCGCGTTTGAGAAACTTAAGCAACTATTCGCCGAGACACTACAGTAGCGCCGGCGTGTCGCCGGCTGTCCGGTGGGAACCGTTGAATTGATGTTTAGAACTCAATGCCCGATACTCTCCGGAGTGGGCGGGACGCCCACCCGAGAGCCGGCGGAACGCCGGCGCTACAAAGACCCACGCTTTCACTATTTTTTGTAACTGCTGTGAGGCCAACCTTAAAAAACGAAGGGAGCGGCAGCAGCGGCGTGCCCTTGGACTTCGAATTCGTGTTCGACCGGCTGAAAAAATATGCTCTGGAAAATCGCGGCCATCATTAAAATTTTAATCTGCATCCTATAGCCGTTACGGAAGCACATTCCGAACTCCGGGGAGGTTTGATTGGTCCAATTGCGTAGCAGGTTTTCACTGGTCCTACTGCTGACCGTAGGAACGCTGGTTTTGGCAGGTTGTCCGACGCACACCAGCATAGAAAGAATCAATCGCGACCCGGGGCGCTATGCCGGACGTGAAGTCGCGATTGGCGGACGAGTATCCGATTCCTTCGGCTTGCTTGGCTCCGGCGTCTACCAGGTCGATGATGGCACCGGCCAGATGTGGGTTTACAGCCAGGGATACGGCGTGCCGGGTAACGGCGCCAAAGTCGGTGTGCGGGGAAACATCTCGCAGGGATTCAGCTTCGGAGGCCGCAGTTTCGCCGTTATTCTGAAGGAAACTGAGCGTCGCCACTAAAACGATCCGCGCAGGGACGGACGCCCTCGTCCACCCTGGCCGAGCGCAGCTCGGCGGAGGTTTCTGCGCGGCTAAAGACTAAAATCATGACGAGCTTTGCTGGTCTGCCCGGACGAGGGCGTCCGGGCTTACCTGGACATTTTGGATTTTTTGCTTAGTTTTGGCGGGGAGGGTTGAGCGACATTGAGTCGGGCTGGGCTTCGGATTCTCTGATTTCCAGCTTCATCTGGCGGAGGTTGGTGGCCTCAGCAGGATCCATTCCGGCCTTGAGGTCGGATTTTTCAACAAAATAGCGCCATCCCGCATGACGATCTTCGGAACTCTGGCCGGTCTCGAAGTGTTTTACCTTAACTTCTGCGTTTTCCTTGCCTTTGACCACCAGAACCACGCCTCCAGACTCGTAAGTCCGAATATTATGGCGAATGATGGCGTAGCAAGTTTTGGTTTCGTCGCGTGTCAGAAACACCCCGCTTCTGGCTGGTGGAGACTTGCGTTTGGTTTATTCGGAGAGCGTGCCCGCTCGGTGGTTACCGCTTCGGGCACGCTTTCTATCTAGAGTTTCCGCTCTAACTACAGCGGACGGACGTTCTCAGCTTGCCAGCCCTTTGGCCCCTTGGTCACATCGAACTCCACACTCTGGCCTTCTTGCAAGCTGCGGAAGCCGCCTGCCTGAATCGCCGAGAAGTGCACAAATACATCCTCGCCACTCTGACGGCTGATGAAGCCGTAGCCTTTGGCGTCGTTAAACCACTTTACTGTTCCTTGTTCTGCCATTTTGTTTCTGTTTCCTTTTCAATCGATTTACGCTGTGAGATCGGAGGTACTAAGGGCGGTTCAAGCTGGTGTGCAAGAAGCTGCTCAACAACCGATTCTAATCAAACGCATCATTAGTTTAGCAGAAAAGACCAGCTTTAGGGGGATAAAATGCTCATCGACGCGAAAGCGTCCAGGGCTTCGGTAACCACAAGTTTGGCGACTCAGGCTGAAAAATCCTGTTCGGAGGGATCGGCTTTTACTGCCCGTTACGCCTCGCGCCGGATCCTTCGCAAGCTCAGGATGACCCCCGTTCCTGGTATTCAGGATATTCAGGTAGACACCCAGATTGAGCCACTTCCCGCTCAAGTACCGCTCTTTTCAGTATTTTCTTTCCCATCTGCAGCAGGTATAATTCTAAGACCAAGAAGTTGCTTGACCACGAAGACACATCGCCAAACCACCCTGCGCCTTCGCGATTGAGATCAGTCAGATTCCCTGCGGGCGCACTACAGGCTCCCTTGAGTCCAGCCCCTTGCGCGCAGGAGCGTTTCACAGACACAGCATTTGCTCGGCCAGCCTGAAGGTACGCTCCAGGGAGGAGCGCAGCGATGTCGCAATTCAACGGAGACAAGGCCCGGTTCAACCGGGAACGGAAACAAAACGCCAGCCGCCGACTGCGCACCCGGGCATTGCTGGACGCAGCCGGACTTAAGGCCGCCAAACCGGAGGCGACTAAGAAATCCGGGCGCGCCGCCGAAAAACCTGCATCTTGAAAATTTACGGTACACTTTAGCTTGCAACACTGAGGAACTAACATGAAGAAGCTGTTTGTTGGCAACATTCCCCACAGCACGACCGAAGCAGAGTTGAGGACATTGTTCGAACCCCACGGGGCGATCGAGCAAGTCAGCATCGTGACCGATCGCGATACTGGCCGTTCGCGCGGCTTTGCCTTCGTCGAGATGACCGATTCCGCCGAAGCGGAGAAAGCGATTGCCGCGCTTAACGGCAAAGAACTGGGCGGACGCGCCCTGAATATTAACGAAGCCCGTCCCAAGACCGATCGTGGTGGACCGCCTCGCGGCGGTGGCGGAGGAAGGCCCGGCGGCGGTGGTGGTGGACGCCCGGGTGGTGGTGGCGGCGGCCGTTCCGGCGGCGGTGGTGGTGGGCGTGACGATTATCAGGGCCATGCGCGCCAGCCTAGAGAGCCGCGCTGGTAAGGAGCAAACACTCGGTAACGCCTTACGAGTTTTACGAATACCGATCTGCCAAAAAAATGTCCCTTGGAGGTGTCTATGTCTGGTCGAGGCCGTTCCAGCTTCACCAAGCGTCTGAAGGAGCGCTCGCGGCAGGAAAAACAACGCGAGAAAGCTGAGCGCAAAGTCCAACGAAAGTTGGAAAAACCAGCGGGTGGCTCCGATTCTTTTGAACTCTCAGAGGAAGATTTCGCCGCCGCGGCCGCACAGATGGCCCTTCCGGGTGATACGCACCTGGAAGAATAGCTGGACAATCTGATTCAGTGACAGAAAAGCGCGGCCTTCAAGCCGCGCTTTTTCATTTGTTTCCTTGGCGACCTTTGCGGTTAAGATTTGCTCCCGGTATCCAGCCAAGGTCAAAATCTTTTACCGCAAAGCTCGCAAACAAAATCCGCAAAGAACGCAAAGGAAACCTGCGGAGTTTCCCGCCCACCCTGCAAAAATGAACCCTTCCGCCCCCCGGCGAAGTCTAAACACTACGGTGAGTGCGACCTCCATTTCTACGCCTGCGTCTAAGCCCAAGCCCGCAATGACCAGCCAGCGGTTGCGAACGGTTCTCCCTGCCGTGTGGGAACTCATGCGTCCCCGTCGGGGCTTGCTCGCACTCGGCTTCGTGCTCATGGTCATCAATCGCGTGTCGGGGTTGGTGCTTCCCTACTCCACGAAATTTTTGATCGACAGTGTCATCGCCAAACATCACTTAGAGCTCTTGCGGCGCCTGGTTCTGGTGGTCTTGACGGCCACAATCATTCAGGGCATCACGTCATTTGCGCTCACCCAGTTGTTGTCGAAAGCGGCTCAGCGTCTGATCGCCGAACTGCGCGAGAAAGTACAGGCGCATATTTCGCATCTCCCGGTTTCGTTCTACGACTCGAATAAAACCGGCACGCTGGTGTCACGCATCATGACGGATGTGGAAGGAGTCAGAAACCTGCTGGGCACCGGCCTGGTCGACCTGGTAGGCGGAGTACTTACGTCCGGGATTGCGATGGTCGTCCTCTTTCGCATCAGCCCGATCATGACCCTGCTGGCATTCAGCTTTCTCCTCTGCTTTGCCATCGCGTTGAACAAGGCGTTCACGACGATCCGCCCCATCTTCCGGCAGCGCGGAAAGATCAATGCTGAAGTTACGGGCCGGCTGGCGGAATCGCTCGGCGGCGTTCGAGTGATCAAGGGATATCACGCAGAAGAACGCGAGGAAGAAGTCTTCGCCGGTGGCGTGCGCCGGCTACTGGACAACGTGATGAAGACCCTGACTGCCACGTCGGTGATGAGTCTTTCCGCCAGCCTGCTCATGGGAGTGGTGGGAGCGATCATCATGTACATGGGCGCCCACCAGATCATGGCGGGGACGCTCACCATCGGCAGCTTTTTTACTTACACGTTGTTTCTGGGCTTCCTGGTTGCGCCAATCGTGCAGATCGTGAACATCGGCACTCAAATCACGGAAGCGCTGGCCGGACTCGAACGCACACAAGAGATCCTGCATGAGCGGCCCGAGGACCAGGATCCAAAGCGTACCGCTACTCTGAAAGATATCTTCGGCAAAGTGGAATTCGACCACGTCAGCTTTAGCTATGACGGTAGTCGGACCGTCCTGCATGACGTCAGTTTTCAGGCTGAGCCGGGTACGGTGACGGCGCTCGTCGGTTCGTCAGGCTCGGGTAAATCCACGATCATTGGGCTGATCTCCGCATTCTACGTTCCAACGGAAGGGCGAGCCTTGGTCGACGAAGTGGATCTCAGCACGGTGCGCCTCGATTCGTATCGCACCCGCCTGGGAGTGGTCCTTCAGGAATCGTTCCTGTTTGACGGCAGCATTCGCGAGAACGTGGCGTTCTCGCGTCCGCATGCGACAGAGGAAGAAATCATGCGTGCCAGTCACATCGCCCGCGTGGATGAGTTTGCGGAAAGCTTTCCGGAAAAATACGACACTATCGTGGGCGAACGCGGGGTGAAACTTTCCGGCGGACAGCGTCAGAGAATCTCGATTGCCCGCGCCATCCTGGCCGAGCCGCGCATTCTGATTCTTGACGAAGCCACGTCCAGCCTGGATTCCGAATCCGAGGAGATGATCCAGCACGGCCTCTCGTATTTGATGCAGGGCCGGACAACCTTTGTGATCGCCCACCGCCTGTCTACAATTCGCCGCGCCGACCAGATTCTGGTCGTGGAGCAGGGCCAGATCGTCGAGCGTGGCACTCACGAAGAGTTGTACGCGTCCCAGGGCCGATATTTCGATCTCTACACCAAACAACAGGGGCTGCAAAATAACCTATTCCTGGCTCCGGGCGAGGGAGACGCAGGTGTGCCCGCTGAAAACGGTGTCTCCGGAAAAAACGGTGATCGCGACGTTAATGCGGCTGATGCTTTGCGTCTGGTGAGAGGACAAGTTCGTTGAAGAACTGTCATCCCGACCGGAGCTAAGCGCAGTGGAGGGACCTTGCGTCAAGCCGGCTGCCGACGTTCAAAACCTGAACCACTGAGGACATAGAGAAAAAGCCAATTCATAAATGAACCTCAACTCCAGCCAATCCAGCGGCCCGAACGGCGCACCTGCCATCCGAATCGTCGACCTCTGCCGTCATTATCAAATGGGCGAAACCGTGATTCGCGCGGTCGACGGCGTGTCCCTGCAAATTCAACCGGGGGAATTTGTCGCTCTGCTCGGCAGTTCCGGCTCCGGTAAATCTTCGCTGCTGAATCTGATCGCCGGCCTTGACCGGCCAACTTCCGGCGCTGTCATCGTCGAAGGCCGCGACCTGGCCCAACTCTCGCGCGAAGATTTGGCCAAGCATCGCCTGCGCACAGTCGGAATGGTCTTTCAGTCGTTCAATCTGGTCTCACGAATGACATTGGCCGAGAATGTCGACCTGCCGCTTCGTTTTGCCGAGGTCGATCGTGGCGAACGCCAGACCCTCACCCATAAAGCTCTGGAGCGCGTCGGATTGGGCGCACGCATGACGCATCGCCCCAGTGAACTTTCCGGCGGAGAACAACAACGCGCAGCGCTAGCGCGAGCTTTAATCAATCAGCCGAAGCTCCTGCTGGCGGATGAGCCAACCGGCAATCTCGACAGCCGCACTGGCACCGAGATTATGAATTTCATCCGGGAGTTCAACCAGACTTTAGGAATGACCATCGTGATGGTGACCCACGAGCGCGCCCTGGCCGAACGCTACGCCAAGCGGCTGATTTTTCTGGCCGATGGAAAACTGGTGGATGATCTGCGGAATGACGAGTAAAACCGAGCATTGTCGTGCGGTGACACAGGTAGGGGTGCCGCGTCCCAAGCTCTGCTTGGGGCGGGGTTTTCGCAGGCCACACATTCGACACAATCGTAAAACACCTGCCCAAGCAGAGCTTGGACGGGGCGCCCGGGTTGAATCATGAAAACTTACGATCTCTCTGAGCTCGCGCTGCGTAACCTCCGCGAATCATCGCTGCGCAATTCGCTGACTACGGTTGGCATCTCCGTGGGCGTGGCTTCGCTGGTGGCGATGTTGTCTCTCGGGATCGGACTACAAAAGCTTGCTACGCGCCATTTGGCGAAATCTGGACTATTCGACACCGTGGTCGTGACCTCGCGCCGCGAGATGCGCGGGTTCAGTCGCGACGACGAGCGAAGTACCGCCTCCGCCGCGGAAAGCCGGACGCTGGACGAACCAGCCCGGCAGGAAATCGAGCGCTTGCCTGATGTGCTCGAGGCTTATCCGGATATTCGTTTCATCACCGAGCTTCGCTATCAGGACAAGCCGCACCTGACCATGGTCTCCGGCATTCCGGACTCGGCCCGCTCGAACGACGCTTTCTCTGGAATCCCGGGGAACTTCTTTTCTTCTGAAACCGCGCCCGAAGTAATTCTGCAAAAATCGTTTGCCATGGAGTTGCTGGGCAAAACGCCTCCACCGGGGAAGGAAGACGATGTGCCGGTAAACGATCTGGCAAAACCTCTGATAGGGCAGGAGCTGGTCATGCGCTATGCGCAACGGGTTGTGGCACAATCAACCCCCGACCAGGCTCAATCCGACTCTGACTCCTCCTATTCCGTCATCTCGCGCGAACAAAAGTTAAAGATTGTCGGCATCTCTGATCTGGATCCGGACAGCATGCGCGGGGCCGCCCGTGCCCGAGTGTTTCTGCCGTTGAAGTTGGCGCAGGAACTGCGGGTCATGCAGCCTTCCGACGTGCGCGACACCATGCGCGGCTTCACCAAGCAGCCCAGCTATTCCACGATCAGCGTTCGCGTGAAGAATCCCAAGCAAGTCGAGGCCGTGGAGCAGGCCATCAAAAAACTTGGATTCAATACGTTCTCCATTCTTGACGCGACTCGCAGCCTGCGGCAATTCTTTGCTGTGCTGGATCTCTTCCTCGGAATTTTCGGCAGTCTGGCCCTGGCTGTAGCGTCCATCGGCATCGTGAACACACTGGTCATGGCGATCCTGGAACGCCGGCGCGAAATCGGAATCATGAAAGCCATCGGCGCCAGTGACAGCGATGTAAGAAAACTCTTCTTCGCGGAAGCTGGAGCGATGGGCTTGCTGGGCGGCTTGGTCGGAGTGATGCTGGGTTGGGCGATCGGCCACATCATCAACCTGGGTACCAATATTTATCTGAAGCGGCAGGCCCTTCCGCCCGAAAACTTCTGGGCAGTGCCTTGGTGGCTGGTGGGTGCCGCCATTATTTTCGCGTTCGTGGTCAGCCTGGTCTCCGGCTTGTACCCTGCCGCACGCGCGGCCCGCCTCGATCCCGTACAGGCGCTGAGGTACGAGTAAACTAATTTATGTACGACGTCTGGGCTGAAGCGCCAGCCATTCCGGAATCGTCATACCGAGCTTGCGAAGCATCTTGCGCGAAGCGGGTGCTGAGCTGACGCAATGACCGTGACAGTCCGCGCGAGATCCTTCGAGACGAAAGTTTCGAAGGATGACGCCAGGCGAAGGAGGTTTCTGCCGCTGAGACTCTACCGACCCACACGATGTATTCTACGGCTCGCGCCGCTCGTGTTTCTTTTTCTGGGGCTTCCGCTAACGGCACAGGCGCAAAGCCGTACCGACTGCGCTGTGGTAAACAGCCGGATTCTAAAGCAAGCAGTCCACTATTGTGTCCAACTCCCGGCTGACTATGGCGCCAAGGGCTCGCAATCCCGGCACTATCCGGTTCTCTACTTCCTTCACGGCCTTGGCCAAAACGAGCAGACACTTTTCAGCACTGGTGGATGGAGCGTCATCGACGACCTTCGGCGCCAAAACAAGATCAGCGACTTTCTGGTGGTAGCGCCGGAAGGCAAACGCAGTTTCTACATCAACTCGCCCGGCGACACCCTGCGTTACAGCGATTTCTTTCTACAGGAATTTATTCCTGCCATCGAAAGGAAGTATCGCGTCCGCCCGGGACGGGAAAATCGCGGCATCACCGGCGTCTCCATGGGAGGATATGGCGCGCTGCGTTTCGCCTTCGCTCATCCTGAGTTATTTGCCTCGGTCAGCGCCCAAAGCGCGGCGCTGATCACGCAGACACCGAAGGAACTGTCGTCCGCCGGACGCTCCGGCACGCCCCTTGGACGATTGATGGGTCCAGCCTTCGGCGAACCGATCAATGTGGCGCACTGGAATGAGAATAATGTTTTCGTTCTGGCCAGAAAGAATCAATCGGGACTGCGAAACCAGGCCATCTATTTCAACTGCGGCGAGCAGGATGACTTCGGGTTTGAAGAAGGCGCAGCCGCCCTGCACAAACAACTCCAGTCCGAAGGCGTGAAGCACGAGTATCACTCTTATCCTGGCGATCACAGCCTGACGTATTTTCTGTCCCACATGGGAGAAGTCATGGAGTTTCACTCCCGTGCCTTCCCCGTCCAGAAGTAGCCCCGCTCGCCAGTTGTTGCCGTTCGAACTTTATGCCATCCTTCTGAACGGATCGGACC
The DNA here is from genome assembly GCA_963795245.1 of Terriglobia bacterium. Classification (GTDB taxonomy): domain Bacteria; phylum Acidobacteriota; class Terriglobia; order Terriglobales; family Acidobacteriaceae; genus JAIQFF01. The sequence continues at coordinate 2,811,426 of CAWCHA010000005.1, forward strand.
CGGTCCACTTTACCCGACGAGGTGATCGATGGCGTGCAGCCCCGAGATTTTGAGAGGTGTTCCCTTATTCGCCCTGCTCGACGACGACGAGACAGCGGTTTTGGCCGGGCAAGTCGAACTCAAAACCTTTGCTCCGCGCCAGCGGATTTGGAAGATTGGCGATCCCGGCGGACGAGCCTATGTCCTGGTCTCAGGCGCCGTGCGCGTCACTACGGTTGATGAGGATCACCAGGAAGTCGTGGTCGACCAGCCCGCACAGGGGGAATTTTTCGGCTTTGCGTCCATGCTAGAACAGACTCCTCATCAGACCGACGCCATCGCCCTCGCAGAAGCGGTCTGTCTGGAAGTGGACCGTGACGATATCGCCACCCTTCTGCAACGCAAACCGCATGCTGGGATGGACATGTTGACCGTACTGGGCCGCCAGTTTCACGCTTCGCAGCAACTAGTGCGGGTCCGCGCCAGCCGCAATCCCAACGACGTCATCGAAGCCGACATGACCTTCGGCGAACGTATCGCCGACAAGGTCGCGAGCTTTGGCGGTTCGTGGACATTCATCATCATGTTTGCCTTCGCCATCTCCGCCTACACCGCGATCAATGTGTTCCTCCGTGGAAAGGCCTGGGACCCTTATCCGTTTATCTTGCTCAACCTGTTCCTCTCCATGCTGGCCGCCATTCAGGCGCCAGTCATCATGATGAGCCAGAACCGGCAGGACACCAAAGACCGGCTTCGAGGCGAACTTGATTACGACGTCAACCGCCGCGCCGAGTCGGAGATTCAGGGATTGGCACGCAAGCTGAATTTGTTGGGAGAAAAGATCGGCGACGTCGAGGATTTGCTACGCAGTAAGGGGTAACCACGAACCACGTAGGGACGGACGCCCTCGTCCGTCCGGAGGACCGAAGCTCCTCGGGTTCATTTCAGCGCAACATTGTCTTTCGCCCCTTCGGGACTCGTGTCGTTTAGCTAAGCGATCCCCGGGCTTACGCCCGGGGCTTTATTCTATCGCCGCTTCGCGGTTGGACATTGCGCCCGACATGCTCCGAAGGGCATTACACCGTTTCCGGAGCCGCAACGGAAATCGTAAACTCTACCTGCTGTTTCCCCAGCATCGGATGCGTCGCCGTCAGCCGCACAGTTCCCGCCTGCTCTTTGGCCCGAACCCAGACTGCACCCGTGCCGCCGATCAGCGCGAAGGGGTTGTCCCCGATAAGCTCGGCCGGTCCTTCGAGTTCGAACTTGACGGCATCGTTGGCGAAGGGCCGGATGGCGTCGAATTCATCGGTCACGCGCAACACCACGCGCGTCGTGTCGGCTCCGTCCGCCATCAACGTGGTGTCGTCGGGCAGCAGCGTGAATTTCTGATCGAGGCCTTTGCCAGAGTATTTCTTCACGATCACTTGCTTGCCCTGAATGTATCCTTCAAGGCGCAGGTCGCCCCACTTGTGAAACAGTTCTCCGAGTTCAACGACGAACGGCGCGTAACGAAGATGTGCGAATTGCTTCCGGTCGGGATCGACCGTCGCGACCAGTTCGTCGGCGATGTAGAGTTTCAGTTGGTCGCAGTTGGAACATACGACGGCATTGGAGAAGCCGATGGAAGCGTCGCCCCGGGCCCAGTGGAACGCTGGCTCCAGCACAATCTCTTCCGCCGGATCGCATTGCGATTTGTAGAAGCCGGCGGCCGGCTTGGGCTCGCGGAAGATATCCGTAACGCCGTGATAGCAGATGCGATCGCCGGAGCCGAAATCTCCGTGAGTGTTGTAATCGAAGGCGCACCAGCCAATGCCTCCGGCGTATTGCGGGTTTGAGGCCAACTGGTCGTGGATTCGGGCGTGGCGCATGGTGTGTTCAGTAAGGCGTTCCACCTGGTCGATGGTTTTCGTGGGATAGGTGTGCCCGACAAATTCGGTATTCAGGTAGCGCGAGTGATTCGGCGGCTTCAAGGGAAAGCCGAAGTCGTTCATGGTGAAAACGTCTTCGAGAAATTCCGACTCCTGAAAATAGCGGATGCCTCCGGTCTGTCGTGTCTGGTCCAACTTGTGGGCCAGGGCATTGGTGCGGACGTAGAAGTCGTGGTCGTCTTTCGACTCGTTGATACGCACGCCCCACAGAATGATCGAGGGATGGTTCCAGTCGCGGCGAATCATGCGGCTCACGTTGTCGATGGAGATCAGTTTCCACGGCTCGTCGCCAATATGCTGCCAGCCGGGAATCTCCTCCAGCACCAGCAGTCCAATTTCGTCGCAGGCATCGAGAAAATGGCGGGACTGCGGATAGTGTGACGTCCGCACGATGTTGCACTTCAGCTTGTTGCGCAGAATGTTGGCGTCGCTGCGCTGCGGGCGGCCGGGCATGGCCTGGCCGACAAACGGAAAGGTCTGATGACGATCCAGGCCGCGCAGCTTGATCACTTTCCCGTTGAGTTCGAAGCCGTGATCGGTAAATTGCGCCTCCCGAAAGCCGATGGTACGCGAGACTTCATCGACCGCCTGTGATCCACGAAGCAGGCGAACCTGCACCCTATACAGATTCGGACGCGTCAGGTCCCACAGCTTGACGGCGCCAAGTTTGTCGAGGTGGACGCCGTAGACCGTTGGTTCAGCCGCCGCTTGTCCGGAAGGTACGCGCTGCATGCCCTTCGCCACCACGCTATCCCCCTCACGCAGACTGACTTCCAGTGTCAGCGCCTCTTTCGATCCTTCCATGCGCTGAATGTGGCAATCGACATCCAGGCTGGGATGATCGGTCAGCACGTCTTTGGTCTTGGCAAATATGTTTTCGATAAACGTTGACGGAACAATACGCAGAGAAACTTCGCGGTAGATGCCGCCGAAGGTCAGATAGTCGATTTGATATCCAAACGGCGGAATGTCAGGGCGCTCGCTGGAATCGACATCGACCGCCAGCACGTTGTCTCCATCGAAATCGACGTGCGGGGTAAGGTCGAAAGAAAATGGTGTGTAACCGCCCTTGTACTCGCCTAGCCGCTGCCCGTTGATCCAGACGGTGGACGCGGTCATCACTCCTTCGAAGTCGACGAACACTCGCTTGCCTTTGGCTTCAGCAGGCAGCTTGAACCGGCGGCGGTAGCTGGAGATGAATTCATAGCTCTTTTCGTCGAAGCTGTGCCAGGGCAGGCGAACGTTGGTGTGCGGGACCACGACGCGTTCGTATCCGGAGTCATCGAAATCGCGGGCGTGGGAGCCTTCTGCGACCGAGCGGCTGAACCTCCAGTTGCGATTCATGGGCAGGATCAACCGGCCTGCGGCAGCCGGCTCGGAGGCTGCGTTGGCGAATGTCGAGCGCGCGATGCTCGCGCCAGCTATGAAAGTGCCGGTAGTTTTGAGAAAATTGCGTCGGTCCATGATTACCTCGTAAATCGCAGTTGGTGGATGGCCGGGCTGAATTATCTAACATCAAGGAATTTCTGTAAACGCTTACAATATGAAGCGTGGGTCGGACACTCTTGTCCGACGCTTTTGGTCTTGACCTGCTGGCCTAGATGAAAGGCCACGAAATTCAAGATCAAATTCAAAATCGGCGAACAGGAGTGTCCGCCCCACACCGGATCCGCAATCGTTGCTAGAATAGGGCTTCCGCACGAACCGCCCTCGTGGACCTGCATGAACATTAAAGAAGTTGCCAAGCGCGCCAAGGTCTCGACCGCCACGGTGTCGCGGACCATCAACGATTCCGAGAAAGTTAAGCCCGGAACCGCTGCGCGGGTGCGCAAGGCCATTGAAGAGCTGAATTTCTATCCCAATACCCATGCCCGCACTCTGGTCTCAGGCAGAAGCCGAATGTTGGGGCTCATTATTTCGGATATCACCAACCCGTTTTATCCCGAACTGGTGAAAAGCTTCGAAGATCAGGCGGTAGAGCGCGGCCAGGAAGTGATCATCGGAAACACGGATTACAATCCCAAGCGGATGGCGGGATGCGTCCGGCGCATGGTGGAACGCAAAGTCGACGGCGTCGCCATCATGACGTCCGAGTCAGACCCCGCGCTGGTCGCCGAACTCACTCGCCGCAATATTCCCACTGTCTTTATGGATACCGGTAAAACCGGGCTCCACAGCGCCAACATTCGTATCGATTATGCCCAGGGAATTCACGAGGCGATGCAACATCTGTTTTCGCTGAATCATCGACGCATCGCTTTTATTACAGGGCCCATGAATCTGGAGTCAGCCCAACTTCGACGTGACGCATACCTGTCCGGACTCAAGTCCAGGGGGCTTTCCGACAAAGCCATGATTGAAAAGGGTGACCATCGGATCGAAGGCGGCGCCATGGCTATGAGAAGCCTGTTGAAGCTGCCCCAGCGGCCGACTGCGGTGATCGCCTCGAACGACCTGACCGCGATTGGAGCTCTAGGTGCCATTCATCACGCCGGATTAAGAGTTCCGGATGACATCTCCCTGATCGGGTTTGACGACATTTCATTCGCGCACCTTACCCAGCCGCCTTTGACCACGGTGATCCTGTCGCGAACCCAACTCGCGGTGACTGCCTTCGCCGCGCTCGAGGCCCTCATCAGAAAAGAAGTTAGCCCGCACGCCGACTACTCGATTCCAACCCACCTGGTAATGCGGGGTTCGACCCGGGCGATCTAGAATTTGGACATGTCATCCAGAGCGGAGTCGAAGGCAGCCTTTAAGCGATTCGAAAGCGTGGCCGAAGATCAGGTCGCCGGTCTTGGCTCTCGATTCTTTCGCCCTTTCAGGGCTGCACCGGTCTTCACTGCCACCCCACCGCTTGCGCCATGGGCTTATTCTTTTCGCCGCTTCGCGGCTCGCGGATCTTAGTCCGCCTTGGCGCCGTTTGCGGCTGAGCAAACATAGACATCTGGCTTGATCCCGGTTTTCGCTTGATAGCGCTCTGCGATCTGCCCGGCAAACCGGGACGCATCAGCCGCTTTCACAAGATTTACAGTGCAGCCACCAAAGCCACCGCCGGTCATTCGGCCGCCACAAAAGCCTTCGAGAGACCCGGCAATTTCCACCATGATGTCGAGTTCGCGGCAACTTACTTCGAACAGGTCGCGCAGACTGACGTGGGAATCCCGCATTAAGCCGCCGAAGTGTGCGACTTCGCCATCCGCAAGGTATTTGCCGCCCTCCAGCACACGCTGATTTTCAGAGACCACATGCAGGCATCGCTTATAGACGACCGCCGGCATCTCGGCGCGATGCTGCTCGAGCTGCGTTAGAGAAATATCTCGCAAAGCTGTCGCCCCGGGATACCACTGGCGCAAAATGCTTACCCCTTCATCGCATTCTTCGCGGCGGCGATTATAGGCGCCGCTGGCATGTTCATGCTTCACCATGGTATTGCAAATCACCAGGCGAATGTCTTCAGGAATCGGAATCAGCTTGAACTCGAGCGATCGGCAATCGAGAAGTAAAGCGTGTCCGGCCCGTCCGAGACAGGAGACGAACTGGTCCATGATGCCAACTCGCGCACCGATGAATTCATTTTCCGTCCGCTGGCACAGCTTGGCCACCTCGGGCAAGGAGAGCCGGGTTCCATTCAGGCTCATGAGGGCGAGAGCGCTGGCCACCTCGATCGCAGCGGAAGAACTGAGGCCCGCGCCGATCGGCACTTCTCCGCGAACCAGCAAATTCGCCCCCGAGACCGGATGCCCTGCTGCCTTCAGCATGACCGCAATCCCGAGAACATAGTCCGACCAGACGCCGGCGCCTTGCCCGGGCAGTTGTCCGAGGTCGAATTCAAGCTGCTCGGCGAAATCTTCCGATCGAATCACCAGTTTGCGGTCGAGACGTGGAGAAATGGCAACGCGGGTGGAAAAGCCGATGGCGCAGGGCATAACGAAGCCATCGTTGTAGTCGGTGTGCTCGCCCAACAAATTGACCCGGCCTGGGGCGCGGAAGATGCGAGGCCGCGCCCCAAAAATATCCTCAAACTTTTGAGCCAATTCGGCCGGCTTCATATGATCGAGCATGTGGTACGAATTGAGCCAAGAACAGGACCTGAAATTCGAGTTCGAGATGTGAAATACTGCATATGTAAGCGATTACAGCCTACACCCTGTCACGCGGCTTGCAGTCCATTTTTTCCCGCAACATCTTGGCCTTGGTTCATGAGTGGAAAGACTTTAGGGTACATTGTAACCCAAGGGTCGGAGGCACGTGCCTTGAAGCTTACCGAAGATCCACATCGCAGACTGAATCCTCTGACCGGCGAGTGGGTACTGGTCTCCCCTCATCGCGCGGGTCGGCCATGGCAGGGCCAGATTGAGAAAGTGGCCACGCACCGTGAGCCGGAATACGATCCTGCCTGTTACCTCTGTCCGGGAAACGCCCGGGTGGGTGGGGTGCTCAACCCCCGGTACAGCGGCACTTTCGTCTTCGACAATGACTTTGCCGCGCTTAAGCCTGGGGTACGAGATGACCGAATCGACATTGAAAACCGGGGATTGCTGGTAGCGGAAGGCGAACCCGGCCTCTGTCGGGTAATCTGCTTTTTACCCCGCCACGACCTCACCCTCGCCACCATGTCGCCCAAAGACATTGAAGCGGTGATCCAGACCTGGACCGCCCAATTCCGGGAACTGGGCGAAATGCCACAAATCAATCACGTCCAGATTTTCGAAAATCGCGGCTCCATGATGGGTGCCAGCAACCCTCATCCGCACTGCCAGATATGGTCCACCCGTTCCATTCCTGAAATACCCAACAAAGAGCTGGAGCACCAGGGTTCTTATTTCGAGCAGCATGACAAATGTTTACTGTGTGATTATCTCCATCTGGAAGAACAGCAGCAGGTACGCATGGTCTGCCAGAACGACGGATTTGTGGCCCTGGTACCGTTCTGGGCGGTCTGGCCTTTCGAAATCCTGATTTGCAGCCGCCGCCACCTCGGAGCATTGCCGGAGTTTGAAGAGAAAGAAGTCGCACTTCTGGCCCAGATTCTCAAGCAGGTGACGGCAACATACGACAATGTTTTTGAGGTTCCATTCCCTTATTCCATGGGCTTTCATCAATCCCCCACGGACGGTAAGCCGCATCGAGAATGGCACTTTCACGCTCACTTCTATCCTCCACTTCTGCGCTCAGCAACCATCCGGAAATTCATGGTGGGATTTGAAATGCTGGGCATGCCGCAGCGCGATATCACGCCGGAAAGCGCGGCGGCACATTTAAAAGCATTGTGCGATCAGCCGAAGCTATCATCCTGAGTGCAGCCGTATCAGCTCGCCCTGCCCACTTTGTCGAAGCAAGTGTGGGGCGGACACTCTTGTCCGCCGCCTTTGCCTCAGATTTTTATTTTGGGCAGGCGAATGCAAAGTCAAAGGCGACGGACAAGAGTGTCCGTCCCACACAATCTTCATTAGCTGATCCAGGTGAGTAGTTGTTTTAGGTCCGTCGGGACGGACGATTCCGTTCCGCGCGGCATATTGGGGCCAATCGCAAGCGCTTCATTGTGGCCTTCAAACCACACCAGGAACGAAGATTTCTCGGCTCCGGTTAACCTCTGCTGATTCAGATACGTGTAGTAGGAACCCATGTCGGCATCGACCAGGGAGCCCGCCGGATCCAGTTCGACGCTGGATTGTGTTCCCGACAGCAACTCATTCATCGGTCTTTGCCGCTGGCGTGGCGCAAAGCGCACCAGCAGCGTGAGAGGCTGGGCCCGCCGCAAGGTTTCACGCGCCGCCCACTGCGCGAAGGTGGTGCTGAAAATCTGCGTGCCCGAACCCTCGGTCAACAGCTTGACCTGAAAGCGATCAAGCACCGCATCGCCGGCTTTTCCCAGACCAAGTTCTTCGGGATGCATCTGCGCCATCTGCGTGCGCAGGCTCTCCGGTCCCATTCCCGGCCTCTCTATTTCACCGTGCATCTTCCGTAAAAGCGCTCCCCGCGCGGGTTCCAGGGCATGATAGGAAATGCATGTGAGAGCGGGGTCGTAGGCCGCTTCCTGGCCTCCGTCAATGTACCAGTGCGCGTAGGCAGCAGGATGCGCTTTCGCTCTGGCCGCGACCGTGTTCAGCAATGTGTCCAACCCATTGTCTGGATTGACGCGGTTGAAATATCCGCCATGAGCGCGCAGTTTGCGGAAGAGAGGCTCATCGTGTGCGGTCGCGCCCTGCCCGATGACGGCGATTGCAAGCCTGGGTATCAGCGGCGATTCAGGAGGCGCCATCGCCTGCAAACGATTCGCGTAATCGATCGCTGCTTTGCGAAAAGCATCCAGTTGATGCGTGGCCCAAAGGTGCGCGGACAGTTGTTCGACAAACAGGGCCGGGGAATTTATCCAGTTTGAGCTTTCGAGTTTCGGAGAAACGGTTATCTGCGCGAAGTCATGAAACCATTCCTTCGACTGCTCGCCGGAAAGAGATTTCAGATTCTCCAGTTCCCTTTCCATGGCCTTTCGTTCCGGAGGAAACCTGAAATCGTAGTCGATGACCTCTCGCAGCAGGCTGGGCACAAAGCTCAGCGGCAATCGTTGCAACGCAGGAACGTAGCCGGTGACCAGCTTTCTGGCCTCGGGCGGATAGCCCTTGAACAACTCCGTAGTGAGATCGGCTGGAAGCATATCCGCTACAGCAGTTCCTGAATCGGCTTGCCTTGCGAGAAGGACGCCGAAAAATCCAGCATTGACCCGATCGTCGGCACCAGGTCGGTCGATTCCATCGCGCGATCGAAAACCAGACCCTGACGAATACCCGCGCCCAGCGCCATCATCCAGGTGGTGCGGGAGAGCGTGTCGCCGGTGCGATGATGCTGGAAACCGTTGCCGCCGGAATCGTCGTCCCCATCGCGCCCGAAATCCGGCAGGATAAATAGCGTTGTATTGCCGGCATATTCGGGCTCGGTCTGGATGGCTTGCCACACGTCGGCGCACAAGCGATCGGTGCGCCGGATACCGTCAATGTAAAGCGAATACGCTCCGGCATGTGCGATATCGATATCGTGCATGGTGATCCACAGCAGGCTGGGCGCTACCTGCCGCATCAACTGGCGCGCGATATATACGGAAAGCTCGTCCGGACTCGACAATGTTCGCGCGTGGGCCTTGAAGTCATCCACTGAAAGCTTCAGCATCATCTCCAGTTGCCGCAATTCAAATTCGCCGCCACCAATCTCGGGCGCGTAGAAAGGCGTCTCATAGTTGTCACGTACCAGGTGGTCGACCGTGCTGGTCGCTCCCGACATGGCCGCCGTCAACAGATGCTTAGGCAGAATCACCGTCGCTCCCAGGCCTCCGCCGTAGGAGGAATGATTGCTCTCGCCAATCCGGTTGAAACCATTGCTGGGAGCCACAACCCACGCATCAGAGGGCGGCCGCCTCAAGTCCTTGCGAAAGTACTCGAATATCGTGGGATGTTCCGGCGGGACCGCCGCAAAGTTATTGAAGGTCTCATACACTCCAGTGACCAGGCTGGCCGTCGCAACATAATGCCCAAGAATTCCTCGGTTGACCACCTGCGTGAAGAAAGTCGATTGTGGAATAAGTTCGCGCATCAGATGCGGAATGTTTTCCTGACCTTCGGGAGCGAACGTCTCCTGGTCGCGTGCTCCGCCGCCGAAGGTGATCACCACAACTTTTCGCTTCTTGCGCGTGGTGGCGGCATGAGCCAGTGCACTTGGGCCCAGGAGAGCGCTCCCCATCGCCAACCCGGCGGCAGTTCGCAAAAATTCGCGCCGGTCGCAGGAGAGCTGTCTGGCGAGTTCGTGCGGTGAAAAGTGTTGTGGCATTACAAGTTCGTTACTGATTTTCCAAATGTGGGCGCGAGCGTCCACATTACACATTCATCACTTCGCTGACGGTCCGTCTTTTGCGGAATAGACAAACTGTCGAATATCCGCTCTCTGCTTGTCGACTTCGGCAAGGTGTTCGGCGCGAAGCTGCTGATACACCTGCAACTGCTGTTGCCCGCGCTCTTTGTCACCGGTTCGAACATACGCCTGACCCAGCCGGTAGTGCGCATCCGCCAAATCCGGGCTGAGTTGGAGCGCTTTCTCATATTCGGGGACGGCCTCGGCATACTTGTTCTGGTCCGAGTACAGATTTCCCAACTGCAGGTGTGCCTCCGGCAACTTCGGATCGAGCGTGATCGCCGTCTTCAGCAGCGTTTCAATCTGCTGGAGATTCAAGTCCGGGTCTTGCGCCCGCTTCCCTTTCCATAAGCTCATCGCATAGTAGTAGGACGCCCGGGCGTTGCGCGGCTGCAGTTCGGTAAACCTGCGGAATCGTTCAATGACCTCATTCGCCTGGCTTGGCGAACTGTCGTACGCCTTGGATAGAAAAAGGTAGCAGCTGGGATCGGACGGGTCGAGGTCGGCGCCTTGCAGTAACGCCTTCACGGCGTCGTCGTAATTACCGCGCGAGTACAGAGCCATGCCCAGGCCAATGACCAGGCGGGGCGATTTAGGATAGCGCTCGGTAGCGTGCTGGAACACTTCGATGGCGGGCGCAAGCGTCCTGTGAATCAGCAGTTCACTGCCCCAATCGAACAAGTTGCTCTCGCTCGGGTCCATGTGGGCGGCAGTTTCATATTGGTTGGCCGCCTCGACGAATTTTCCGTCCTTCTCTTCGATCTCTCCCAGAAGATTGTGCAGCTCTGCTGAGTTCTTTTTTTTCAACAGATCTTGCACCAATAGCCGGGCATCCCCGAGCCGCCCGCTCAGGACATAAGCCAGAGACAAGTCGTAGCCATTGTCGTACGACGACGGATCGATTTTCTGGGCCTGAGCGAGAAACGGTACGGCAACAGCAACTTTTCCGGACCGAACGTAATACTCGCCCAGGTTGTGATTGGTATCGAAGTTTGTCGGATCGAGCTCAGCCGCCTTCTTGAATTGCAGGCCGGCGAGATCGGCCTTTCCCAGGCGCATCAGGTTGGCTGCCAGGTTGGTTCTGGCGGACGCTGAATCGGGTTTCAGTCGAACCGCGGTCTGGAGGTGCGAGCTGGCTTTCATGTCCAGCGATTGCGCGGAATAGACCAGCCCCAGCAGTTCATGAACATCGAAACTTTGTGGAAGCTCGCGCACCAGGCTCTCCAGCCGCTGAGCGGCCTCAGGGAAGTGGCCGGATTCGTATTGCGCTACGGCTGCCTGGAACTCATGCTCCAGACGCGCTTTCGGAGCGTCAGCCGCCAGCGACGATGGAACCAACGCCAGCCAGAGCAGGAAAACCGGAGGAATGAACCGCAGCGACTGCTGCCGGATGATCACGGTTTTCTCATGCTACACCGCACCCGAACGGTCGGATAGTCTGACCTATCGTGTAACGGGCGGAAGGCACTGCCAGAGTGTGCCTTCCGCCCGTAATTGCCTGTCTAACCTGGAACCGCAGTCCTAGAACCGCAATTTCAAAGCCAACTGGATCTGCCTCGGATCGTAGGGAGCATCGCGAGTTGAACCCACTTCGCCAAAATTGGCGCTCGTGTAGTTGCCCGAACCTGATACTGAGACAACTCCATTACCACCGAAGTTCGGAGCGTTGAAGTTCGGGTGGTTGAGGAGATTGAAGAACTCAGCTCGGAATTGCATTGAGAAGCGTTCGCTCAGCTTGAAGTCCTTGAAGGTGGAGAAATCCAGCCGCTTGAAAGGCGGTCCGGCAAGCTGGGTCGGAGAACCACCCAGCAGGCCGATGCCACCATTGATCGGAATGCACCCTGGTACCGAAGTGAGGTCCGGGCCGGTCGACCGGAACACGCAAGGCTGAGTAAATGCCGCCGGGTTCCCGAGGAAGCTGGGTTGGCCCTGCGAGTCGATGTGCATTCCCCTCTTGAAATCCTGGCCGGGAACCACGTTGTCGTAGCATCCTGTTCCGTTGCCGGTGTTGGAAGGACAAGCAAGGGTTATCGGTTGTCCGCCCTGTAGAACGGCGCCCCAGCTTACCGTCCAGCCTCCGAACAGGGCATTGGCAACGGCACCCGAGCCCGACATATAAGACTTACCTTTACCGAACGGAAGCTCGTAACTGCCGCTCAGGTGAACGACGTGGCGGATGTCGAACGATGCCAGGCCGTAGTCATACTCAATTCCGGCGCCCGGAACATACGGAGCCCGGAAGCCCTGCGTGCTGCCGCCGTTCAGCAGATCGAGGGCGTCGGTACGCGCCTGCGACCAGGTGTAAGTCGCCAGGAAACTGAGACCGTTGGAGAACTGTTTTTCGGCCTTGGTCTGAAGGGAATGATAGTGGCTGTTGCCGTTGGTGGTGGCGTAGCTGGCGTTCTGTCCGAAGTCAGGGAAAGGCAGGCCGCCTTGAGAAGCGGGAACCGGCAGCGAAGTGCCGCCGGCGCTAAGAGTCGCATCGACGGGCAATACCTGGCTGGGACGGTTGGAACCGGGGAACACTTCCAGATGCCGGGCCAGCGAGGTCACATACCCTATCTGAAAGGTAAAGCTCGGCGCTATCTGGTACTGCACCGTAAAGTTACCGCTCATGGTGTATGGAGTTTGGTAGTCGAACTGAATACCTCGCAGCGCCAGGCCGCTGGCGTTGACCAAAGTTGGGTCAAGCGGCGTGCAGGAGAAACCGACTTCGAAGGTAGCCGCCGGAGCGCACCCTGGGAATGCAATTGGGTGACCGTCGTCCGAGGCAGAGTATTGGAAATTAAACTGGAAGGGATAATTTTCTCCCAGGTTCGGTGAAAATCCACGGTTCTCAAATCCGTTGTAGAAAAGTCCGAACCCGCCACGGGCGACCAACTTGGGCGTGACCTGATACGCGAAGCCCAACCGGGGTGCAAAATTGTATTTTTGCGAGTGCCCGAGTCCCTTACCGTATTTGTTGCCGATAGCAATTCCGATGCCGTCCTTGGCCATGAGATCGGTAAAGCAATTCGGGCAACCGCTGGAGAAGCTGGCGGCATTAGTGCCTTCCGGGAGCAAGTACAGCGCACCGCCCGTCGGAGGTCCGCCCGGAACAAAGTTGGCCTGTGCCCCATGGTGTTCAAACACCAGACCGAAGAAGTCCCAGCGCAAGCCGAGGTTTACGGTCAGCTTGGGTGTGACCTTCCAGTCATCGTTGAGGTAGCTGCCGTAGTAATTCTTGCCGTTGTCCGTCAGCGAAATGTTGGATACATACATGCTGTTGTTGCCAGCGCCAGTCGAAGCGCCACCGACATTGTCAATTCCGCCTGGTACCGTGCTGGCGGTGGGAGAGAGCAGGAACTGCGCCCGGCCGGTGTTGCCGTTACGCACGTTCGGCACGTCGGTGTAAACGCTGCCGTAGTCGAACTCGCCACGAGACCATGGCGGTTGCAGGGTCGAGAACTTCACATGTTGCCACTCAAAACCCATCTTGAAGGTGTGCTTGCCGTAGATTTTGGTGAAGTCGTCCGTGACCTGGAACGTGGATGTGACTTCGTCAGACGGCAGGAAAGCATTGCTGCCCAGAGTTGAAAGTCCGTTGATTCCAAAGGCCGGCAGGCCGCCATTCTCGTGCAATTGCGGAATGTCGGCGATGCCGAACTGGCCAGGGATATCGCTGAGGTCGTTGGCCGAAGGCGAAACGCGCGTGGTGTGCAGGTAGTTGAGACCGGCGCGGACCACGTTCACCGTCGTCGGGGAAAATACATGGGTATAAGCTAACGCGCTCTGTTGAGCCAGCGCGGTCTGGGTTCCCTGCTGGAAGCCGCCTCCATCAGCCACTCCGCCAAAAATGCCGGGAATCAGCTGGGGATCGTCGACGTAACTGAAGCGGTAGAACACCTGGTTCTTTTCGCTGAAGTTGACATCCATCCGCGTATCGAACGAGTTGCGGCTCTCACTCAGCTTCGGAGAGTTTCCGTAGTTGGAAAATAGAGTGCCGTTGTTGGTGGGCAACGGATAAAGATTAAACAACGCAATGGCGTTAGGATCCAGTCGATTCAGCGGTAACTGATTGAGGGTGCAATTGGCCAGACTGTACGCCGCGGTACTGGGCGCGCAGTTGGTGTTGATGGGATCTCGAACAAATCCAGTAGAGGTCGCGAGCCGACCTGAAAGCGGATCCACTACGTTGATGGTCACGGGCCGGGTGGTCGCCGGATCAAGAATCGTTCCAAGGGGAACTGTTCGACCTACGGCGTCCGTTTCCAGACTACCGTTCTGCCCGGTAATCATGTCCGAAAAGTCAGCAATCGCGGGGTTGGCGCCAAGGCCATTGATGCCGTTTCGCTCCAACACTGTGGGAACAGAACCGCTCAGAATTGTACCTTGAATGCGGCGCAGTCCTTCGTAGTCACCGAAGACGAAAACCTTGTTCTTGATGATCGGTCCGCCGAGCGACGCTCCGAACTGGTTCTGCCGGAGTTCGCCCTTAGGCACATTGTGGAAGTTTTCAAACCAGTCTGCCGCATCGAGCTTGTCGTTACGGAAATACTCCCAAGCAGCGCCGTGGAAGCTGTTCGTACCGGACTTGATGGTCGCGTTGAGCACCGCGGCGCCGGAGCGTCCGAATTCAGCGCTGAAACCCGAGGTCTGAACCTTGAACTCCTGGATGGCTTCCAGAGGAGGCAGCACCACGTAGTTGGTTCCATTCAGGAAGTCGACGGTATCGGAATTGTTGTCGATGCCATCCAGCATGTAGTTGTTCTGTGCCGGACGGTTGCCGTTGGCGGCGAAAGCGCCGCTGGCCGCGTTGCCGCGAGTGTCCGCCTGCGGGGAGTTCACACCGGCGGCAAGCTGGGCCAGGAATGTGAAGTTCCGGCCGTTCAGCGCTTGATTTTCGATTTGATGGCTGCCAACGACCTGCCCGACCGAAGCGTCCTCGGTCTGCATCAACGGGGCGGTCGCGCTCACTTCCACTCTTTCGCTCGTGGACCCGGGCTTCAGCTGAAGATTCACCGACAGGCGCTGCTGCACACTGACCTTCAGATCCTTCTGGTCGGTGGTGGCGAAACCTGGGGCAGTTACAGAAATGGCGTAATTTCCGATTCTGACCGGCGAGAAAGTATATTCGCCGCCGGCGCTGGTGTTGGTTTGAAGCACCAGGCCGTTATCGGTATTGGTCAAAGTCACCTGCGCGCCACTCAATACGGCGCCGCTGGAATCGGTGATCAGACCACTGATGGCGCCTTGGTCCACCTGGGCCAATCCGGGTTGCGCAATGATTAACAGGACGAAGGTGCAGGCAAGCGCGATCCAGCAACGCGAAGCAAACCGGCGCAGAGGATATTGATTGGCTCTCATCTTGGAGGTTCTCCTCAAAAGTCTTTCTTTCTGGTTGTTGCGGGGCCGGGTGATAAGCGGCCGTTTTCTCGGCCTCGAGTATGTAAACGTGTACATTCTCGAAATCGGGACAACCTTAGAACAGGTTCTGAGAACTTGTCAAGAATAAAACTAGTACCTTTATATTAGTCACCCTGAGCCCCGTTGGGTAAACGCGTTCCCGCCGCTTCCCGCCGGCCCGCGGGTTTGAAACTGGCAGGTCCGCGATCTGCAATCGCACCCGGCCCGGGTTGGATTAACTTCATTCGGGTGCTAACATGCGCCTCGATGAATCCTCATGACTGGGCCACCTGATGGCTGGTCACGACAAAGACCCACATTGTTTTCACGTCGAACTTTTCTAAGGGGTATCCGGTGGGCGCCGGTACTCTTTCTTCCGTCGCCGCTTTCTCTATCGCCTTTCCGGCTATCGTCCACGGATTCGCTTTGGGGCGATTCCCATTCATCGCCGTTGGCTGACCTTCATTCCGCTCGTCCCCAGTTCGACGATCTCCGGCTTATGCCTCACTATCCGGCGCAGTCTGCTCTGGAGAACGTTCTGCTCAAGGTTGTTCCCGGCTCAGACGAATTCATCACCGAAAAATACGCCTTCGAAATCATGGAACTTCTCGGCGGCTGGAGCCTTGAACTGAGGAAGAATGCACCAGCTTTCGAGGAACTGGCGAAGTTCCTTGATCCCGCGATCGAGGCTGCTTCACTGCTTTCAACCCGGGAAGGCGCGCAGCGCTCCGGGAATGGAATCGAGGTTCTGCGTAAACGATTTCCCGGGGATTTCACGCCCGGCCGCGATCGCTTTCTGCGCGAGATGAAGCGTTATCTGTCGCCGATCTCGCGAGTGGAAACGGCCGAATTTCAGATCGTCGGAATTGAGGAAAGTGGAGATTCCGCTCCCACATTTGCCGCAGATATTCGCTATAACCTGGTCGGCACAACTAAAGATTCGGCACGCGAGCAGCGCGTGGGACATTGGCTGACCCGCTGGTCGCGCGATGAAACCCGCGGCTGGCGCGCCATCCGGTGGCAGGCGACCGAGGAGACCGTGGCTCGCGCACCGGCCCCGGTTTTTCTCGACGTCACGGCTCATGCTCTCGGCGGCATCGCGTCATACAAAAACCAGATGCTGCGCGGTGTCGATCACTGGCGCACGGTCATGGATGGCGCGTCCGGCATCGACGTTTACGGAAATAACGGCGTGGCCGTCGGAGATTTCGACAACGACGGATTTGACGATCTTTACGTTTGTCAGCCTGCCGGATTGCCCAATCGTCTTTATCGCAATCGCGGCGATGGAACTTTTGAGGATGTAACCGAGCAATCCGGCGTCGGAGTGCTGGATGACACGGCGTGCGCTATCTTCGCCGACTTTGAGAATAAGGGTGTTCAGGATCTTCTGGTGGTCTGCGGCGGCGGCCCACTGTTGTTTCTGAACCAGGGCAATGGGAAATTTTCGTTTAAGCCTGATGCGTTCAAGTTTGCCCGACCTCCGCAGGGGACCTTCACTCACGCCGCGGTTGCGGATTACGATCGCGACGGGCGTCTCGACATTTATTTCTGTCTCTACAGCTATTACGTAGGTCTGGACCAGTATCACTATCCCATCCCTTATTTCGACGCGCGCAATGGGCCTCCGAATTTTCTGCTGCACAACGAAGGCAATGCCAACTTTGTCGACCGGACCGAAGCAGCGGGGCTGAACGTCGATAACGACCGCTACAGCTTTGCCTGCGCCTGGGGCGATCTCAATGCTGACGGTTCGCCCGATCTCTACGTGGCCAACGATTTCGGCCGTGGCAATCTTTATCGCAACAACGGCAATGGCACGTTCACTGCCGTCTCAAACGAAGCCGGGGTCGAGGATGCGGGCGCGGGCATGAGCGCGTCGTGGTTTGACTTCGACAACGACGGAAATCAGGACATCTACGTTGCCAACATGTGGTCCGCCGCCGGCCAGCGGGTTTCCCAACAAAAGATATTTCAGGAAAAAGACCCCGGGAATATCCGCGCACTCTACCGCAGACACGCTCGCGGCAATTCCCTGTATCGCAATCAGGGGAACGGGAAGTTTCAAAACGTGACCGCACAGGCGGGAGCTGAAATGGGCGGCTGGGCCTGGTCTTCCGACGCATGGGATTTCGATCATGACGGCTTTCCCGATCTCTACATCGCCAACGGCTACATTTCCGGCGCCGGCCCTCACGAACTTTCCAGCTTCTTCTGGCGTCAGGTGGTGGGAAAGTCGCCGCAGAATTCCAGTCCGTCGTCCAATTACGAACAAGGGTGGAACGCCATCAACGAACTGGTCCGCTCGGACTCATCCTGGGCTGCTCCCGAGAGAAATGTTTTTTATGCCAACAACCGCGATGGCACTTTTTCCGAGATCTCAGGTGCGGCGGGCCTGGATTTTCCAGATGACAGCCGGTCATTTGTTCTTTCGGACATCGACCACGACGGGCGACTGGAAGTCATTCTGAAAAATCGCAGCGGGCCCCAACTGCGCGTGCTGCGCAATGCGATGAAGGATATCGGTCACTCCATCGCTTTCCGGCTGCGCGGACAGAAAAGCAACCGTGACGCAATCGGCGCCGCTGTGACGGTCGAGGCGGGAAATCACCGCCAGACGAAATACCTGCAAGCCGGTTCAGGATTTCTGTCGCAACACAGCAAGGAACTTTTCTTTGGCGTCGGAGAAATCGCCGCCACGGTTCGCGCCATCGTCCGCTGGCCCAGCGGACTTACTCAGACCTTTGAGGATCTACCGGTCGACCGCCGCATCGAACTTCAGGAAGGCGCGAATGATTTTATGGCAAAACCATTCTTGCCCCCGCCCCCTGCATACGCCCGCGCCGGCGATCCCGCAAAGCCGGAACCGTTGCCGTCGTCGGTCGAAACCTGGCTGATCGATCCTTTGAACGCGCCGGATTTCTCGTTGCCTGATCTGGAGGGAAAATCCTGGACGGTTCAGCAATTCCGCGGCAGCTTTGTTCTGCTGAATTTCTGGTCCACTGCGTCTCCGGTCTGCGCAGAACAGCTGCGCCTGCTCACGAGGTCGCTTGCTTCCTCCGGACTTCGCGTCGTCGGCATCAATGTTGACGATCCCCGCGATGCCCAGGCTGTACGAACATTCGTCGAGAAACAAGGGTTCGCCTTCCCCACCCTGCTTGCCACGCCGGATGTAGCAGGTGTGTACAACATTATTTATCGACACCTCTTCGACCGACGGCGCGACCTTCCACTTCCGACATCATTCCTCGTCAACAAAGACGGCATGATCGTGAAGGTGTATCAGGGGCAGGTAAATCCCGATCGACTGAGAGAAGACTTGAAATCGGCAACGGACGATCCTGCGGAACGCCTTCGCAGGGCGCTGCCGTTCACCGGAACCCTCTTCCAGGGCACGTTTCAGCGAAACGACTTTACCTACGGCGTCGCTTTTTTCCAGCACGGATACCTGGAGCAGGCAGAGGCATCATTCAAGCAAGTCATCACTGCCAAACCCGGCAATCCCGAGGCCCATTACAACCTGGGAACTCTTTACCTGCGCAGGAATGCATTCCAAGACGCGCGCGGATATCTGGAGCAGGCAGTGAAGTTACGGCCCGAGTATCCCGAAGCCTGGAACAATCTCGGCATGGTCGCCGCGCATGACAATCAGAGTGATGAAGCCGTCCGCAATTTCCAGCAGGCGCTGCAACAGCGGCCCACCTACACCATAGCCATGCTGAACCTGGGGAACCTTTACCGGCGGCAAGGAAACTTTGCCGAGGCGGAAAAACTTCTCGCCCGTGCCCACGAACTGGAGCCGGATGATCCCGAGGTCAACTACAACCTGGGAATGCTGTATGCCCGGCACAACCAATCCGCCGCTGCGTTGCAATATCTTGAACGGGCCGTGAGCCTGCGGCCGGACTATCCTGACGCGCTCAACAATCTGGGCGTTCTGCTGGTTCAAGAGCAGCGTTATCCGGAAGCGGAGCAAAAATTCCAGAACTGCATTCAGGTCGCGCCGAAATTCGACCAGGCATATCTTAATCTGGCTCGCCTTTACGTCATCCTGAACGACAAGGAAAAGGCCCGCGAAATATTGCTCGCGCTGCTGCGTCAGGAGCCAGACCACAAGATGGCTCAGCAGGCGCTGGAAATGCTACATTGACCCTTTGAGACTCGTAACTAACCTGCCCGCGGAGATGAACCCGGAGATGGCCATTGGCGGCTCATTTCAGCATACTCACAAGAACGCTCGCCGCCGGCGCGGAGTAAGCCAAAGTCTCGTACTGATTGCCGTTTTTATCCTTGTCGCGGCAGCGCTCGCGCAGCAAGCCGCTCCAGCAAGAAGCGATTCACGTCAAGCGGCGAAAGCGACGTCTCCTTACCTAGAAGCCGAAACCCTGCTGCGCCAGGGATCAATCGCCGAAGCCAAACAAAAAATCGAAGAACAGCTCAAACTGGACCCCTCCAGCGTAGACGGCTACAACCTGCTTGGGATCGTTTACAGTAGCGAAAAAGATTACGCCAACGCTCTCGAATCTTTCGAGCATGCGCTGAAGATCGATCCCGCTTCCACCCGTACACATAACAATCTCGGGAACCTGTACGTCGCGCAAGACAAGTTCGATCTCGCGGAGAAAGAGTTCGGCAAGGTCCTGCACCTTGATCCGGCCAACCGCGAAGCCAACTACAATCTGGGCATACTTTTAATGGCCAAACGTTCTCCGGCTGAGGCCATCGTTCATTTTCAGCGGGTACGCCCGGCCGACATGCCCACCCGCTTCAACCTGCTCCGCGCCTACCTTCAGGCGGGACGAACCGCCGAAGGTCTAAAGCTGGCACGCGAGCTTTCAATCCAGAATAAAGACAACGTGCAGTTCCACTTTACCCTTGGCGTTTTGCTGGCGGGTGAAAGGCAGTATCCGGCCGCGCAACTCGAATTAGAGAAGGCGAACGCGCTACAGCCGGAAACTTTCGAGATCCTTTATAACCTCGGGCAGGTTTATCTACAGAGTAACGATTACCAGAAAGCCGAATTGGTTTTGAACCGGGCCCTGAAGCTGAAGCCGGATTCCGCCGAGACTCTTTACCTGATGGCGCGAGTTTATTCCGAGCAGACCAAAGTCGTGGATGCTCTGGACCTGCTGGTGCGCGCCCACAAACTGGCTCCGGAGAATACTGACGTAATCTTCCTGCTGGCCCGGGTCAGCATGTCGCAAAATTATTACGAGGATGCAATCCCGCTTCTCGAATCCGGGATAAAAATCGCACCTAAACGGGCCGACCTTCACGCTGCTCTGGGCGAGAGTTATTTCATGTCGGGAAGAGCGGAGAAAGCGGTCGACGAGTTCAAGGCGCTGATTGAACTGGATCCGTCCGCGCGTTCCTATGTATTCATGGGACTGTCCTACCGTCATCTGGGACGATTCGATGAAGCCAGAAAATATTTTCAGGAAGGCCTGAAGCTCGATCCGCACAACCCTTCGTGCCTCTTCAATATGGGTTACATCGAGGGACGTCAGGGAAATCCAGCGGCCGCGGAAAAACTTTTCCAGGAGGCGTTGCGCTCGAATCCCGATCTGCCCGACGCGCTTCTGGAGTTGGCAAACCTGCGCATCGCCGACAAGAAATTTGAAGAAGCGGCAATTCTGCTCCGCAGATATGTGAAGGTGAGCCACGAACCGGCTTCGGGATATTACAAGCTCGCCATGGTCGAAAGGAGCCTGCATCAGACAGAAGCCGCGCAACGCGATTTAAGCGTATTTCAGACTCTCTCCAAAGATGCATCCTCGGGTCCATATCCCTTCCAGCACCTCTTCGACTACCTCGACAACCGCTCTACTCTGGCTCCGCAGGAGCGCACACAACTGGACCTGACTGAACTCACGGCCCAGATTCAGAAACATCCCGACCGTCCTCAAGATCTGTATTTATTAGCGGAAGCCTATCTGAAGCTGGGAAAACTCGACGATGCCCGACAGACCATCGCACAGCTTGATCAGCTAAGTTCTGGCGACTTTCGTACCCAGACTGGAGTCGGCGTGCTGCTGGCCCGCTTCCATCTGTATGACGACGCCATTCCACATTTTCAGGCTGCCATGCGCGCCAATCCCGACTCCGACGACGTCAGGTTCGATCTGGCCGATGCCTATTTCCGCAAGGGAGCCTATGCGCCGGCCCTCGAAGTGGCGCAGCAAGTATCCGCGACGGGGCAGCAGGATGCCGCCTTCCTCGCACTGCTTGGAGACATCCAGTCGCATTTAGGCGAGATCGCGACAGCAGAAAAAATCTTTCGTGATGCCATTGCAAAAAATCCCGACAACGACCAGTACTACCTCTCGCTTACGCTATTGCAACTTCGTGAACGAGATGTCTCAGGTGCGAAAGAAACCTTGCAGAAAGGGCTGGCGCGCATTCCGGGCTCCGGCAAAATTCTGTGGGGCATGGGAATTGTGTCCGTGCTCGAAGGCAACACGACGCAAGCGGCCGCCCGATTGGAGCGCGCCGTCGAATTGTTACCCGAATGGCCGGGGAGCTACTCTACTCTTGGCGTTTTCTACTACCAGACGGGACAAATCGCCAAGGCTCGCGAAGTGCTCAATCGATTCAAAGGCACCAGCGCCGGCGGGCTGGACGTGAATCGGATTGAAGAAGCTTTGTCTCGAGCCCCGGCTCAAGCGCCTTCCGCTCAGGAACCATTGTCGATGACGGCCCGGCAGCAACTTCTACAACTGGCATTGTCACTGGCGGACCGGACTCTCTGAAACCATCGGCCTGAAACGATCGGCCTGAAACGATCGGCGAAAAACAAAACGGGAATGCGAAATCATTCAACAGCGGGCAGGAGTAAGGGTCTCGGCAAGAATCGCCGTGCGACGTTTGCCGCATGCGTGATCGTCGTAATGGCTGTCACGTTCGTCGGGTTCGCCCAAGCGCCCGCAACAACAAAACAGGACGACCACATTCCAGTTCGTTTCACCGACATTCGGCAAGCCGCCGGAATCACTTTTCTTCAGGACGCCACCGCCACCGACGAAAAGTATTATCTCGAAACTATGGGCACCGGTGTGGCCTGGCTTGACTACGATCAGGATGGATTAATGGACCTGTATTTCGTCCAATCGGCGGCGACAGATATTTACAAGCCGCTGCAACCGTTGCGCAGCGCGCTCTACCACAACAACGGCGACGGAACTTTTACTGATGTCACCGACAAAGCCGGAGTCGGCGGCAAGGGGCACTATGGCCAGGGCGTTGCGGTGGGAGATTTCGACAACGATGGCTATCCCGATCTCTATGTAACCGGCTACGGCAGCGCCATCCTTTATCACAACAATGGTGATGGTACGTTTACCGACGTCACCGCAAAAGCTGGTGTTGCCGACGGAGCGGGATGGTCCACGAGTGCCGGATGGTTCGATTACGACAAGGATGGATGGCTTGATCTGTTGGTCACCAACTACATCGAGTGGTCGCCGAAGAATAATTTGTGGTGCGGTGAGCGCCGTCCCGGCTACCGTTCGTATTGTCACCCTGGGAATTACAAGGGGCAGAAGACGAAGCTTTATCACAACAATCACGACGGCACTTTTACCGATGTGAGCGATTCATCCGGCGTAGGCAAGCCCGAATCGAAAGGCATGGGCGTGGTTTTGGCCGACTTCAATAATGATGGCTGGCCCGATATCGCGATTGCCAACGACTCATGGCCCAACTTTCTTTTTATCAATAAGCACAACGGAACTTTTGAAGATGTGTCGTTTGTATCCGGCATGGCGGCCAGCGAAGACGGGCGCTACGAGGCCGGCATGGGCATCGACGCCGACGACGTCGACGGCGATGGCTGGCAAGACGTTTACATCACTCATCTCGATTTTGAACTGAACCGTCTCTACCATAACAACCATGACGGAACGTTCACCGATGACACATTCCACTCCGGCATCGGAAACAAAGCCGTGTTGCTGAGCGGCGTGGCCATGAAATTTCTCGACTACGACAACGACGGCTGGGACGACATTCTGCAGCTCAATGGCGCGATGCTGGACAATATCAATCTCTATCACAGCGAAGTGTCGTACAAGGAACCGCTGCTGATGTTCCGCAATCTGGGAAAAGGTCAGTTTGAGAAAGCGTCCGAAACGCTGGGCCCTGACTTCATGCGCCCTATCGCCGGGCGCGGACTTGCCACTGCGGACTTTGACAACGACGGTGACGTTGACATCGTCATCAACAACCGCGGCGACTATCCTTCGCTTCTGCGCAACGATGGCGGCAATGCCAATCACTGGCTCGAAGTTCTATTGATCGGGACTCGTTCGAACCGTGACGGCGTCGGCGCATCGTTAAAACTGACTGCTGGAGGCGTTGTTCAGGTGGAGCAGGCAAAAGGCGGCATGAGTTATATGTCGGCCAGCGACCCGCGAATTATCTTTGGTTTAGGCAAGCGCACCAAGATCGATTCGCTTGAAATAACGTGGCCCAGCGGACAAGTTGATCGCCTGACCAATGTTCTCGTCGACCAGATCATCGCGGTGAAAGAAGGTGCAGGCATCGTACCTCACAAGTTTCCCAAGACAGTCGTCGGTCGTCAGACGTCGGTCGTCAGCAAAACCGGGGACAAACTGAGAACTAACAACTAAGAACTGACAACTGATGACTAACGACCAACAATTATTGATCAAGGCTGAGGGCTGAAGCTTGACGACTGAAGACTGAAGGCTAACGACTGTTCCTCTATGAATTTTCCGCGACGCCATTTCCTGGGCTCTTCCCTGATCATCCTCGGCAGCACGTTGATGGACGCGCTCACCACTCCACTTTGGAGGTGGAACAATTCGGCCCCACTCCAGGCGGCCGCGTCGAATCCCACCGCCAAGTCTGCGGTCACTTTCGTCGACGTGGCCCGCCAAGCTGGCCTGAATGCTCCCAACGTTTGGGGCGCGGTTGATCACAAACGCTACATCATCGAAGCGAAAGGCAGCGGCCTGGCTTTCTTCGATTACGACAACGACGGCTGGCTG
This sequence comes from Terriglobia bacterium, assembly GCA_963795245.1. Lineage (GTDB taxonomy): Bacteria > Acidobacteriota > Terriglobia > Terriglobales > Acidobacteriaceae > JAIQFF01. Next base: position 2,835,628 of record CAWCHA010000005.1, read on the forward strand.
GACATCTATCTAACCAACGGCACTCGCCTCGATGCCAACTGGCCCGCCGGTAAGGAACCGACTTCGCATCTTTACAAAAACAATCGCGACGGAACTTTCACCGACGTGACCGAGAAATCCGGCCTTGGACGCACGGGCTGGCAGACTGGCATCTGCGTCGGCGACTACGACAACGACGGTTGGGATGATCTGTTCTGCTGTTTCTGGGGACACAACATTCTGTTTCACAACAACGGCGACGGGACTTTTACCGACGTCTCTCGCAAAGCCGGCGTGTACGACGAACAATTTCGCTGGGGAGCGGGCTGCACCTGGCTCGATTACAACCGCGACGGCCATCTCGATCTGTTCATCTGCAATTACATAAAACTAGATCCGGCGAAAGCGCCTTCTGCCAACGATCCACTCTGCCAGTGGAAGGGCATCCCCGTGATGTGCGGCCCGCGCGGACTTCCCGGCGACACCAACGTCCTTTATCACAACAATGGAGACGGAACGTTTACTGACGTATCCGAAAAGTCAGGCATTCTGAAGCCCGGCCCGCGTTATTCGATTACCGCAGTCTCCTATGATTTCGACAACGACGGCTGGCCCGATATTTATGTCGCGGTAGACTCGCAGCCCAGCATGCTTTTCCGCAACAATCACGATGGCACTTTCACCGATGTTGCGGTTCTCGCCGGATGCGCTTACAGCGACAACGGTCACGAGCAGGCCGGTATGGGCGTAGCGGTGGGCGATTACGACTGCGACGGCTGGTTCGACATTTTCAAAACCAACTTCGCGGACGACACCTGCAACCTTTATCACAACAATGGTGACGGAACTTTCACCGACGTGACCTTCTCTTCCGGAATCGGAATCAACAACCGTTATGTGGCCTGGGGTTGCGGCTTCCTCGATTACGACAACGATGGCTGGCCTGATCTCATGCAGATCAATGGACACGTCTATCCCGAGATTGAAGGCCACGACATTGGGCAGACTTTCAAGAACCCGCGCCTGCTGTACAAAAATCTGGGGAACGGACGATTCAAAGACATCTCGTCCGAAGCCGGGCCGGGCATTGCCGAACTCTTCTCCAGTCGCGGCGCGGCGTTCGGAGACTACGACAATGACGGTGACATCGACGTCGTCGTCCTGAACATGAATGATTTACCGTCGCTGCTGCGCAACGACGGCGGCAATCTTCAAAACTGGATCAAGATCAAACTCGTCGGCACCAAATGCAATCGCACCGCGATCGGCGCTCGCGTGCGGGTCGTCACCGGCAATCATTCTCAGATGGACGAAGTACACAGCGGCTCCAGCGTGATGTCGCAATGCGACCTGCGCCTCCACTTCGGGTTGGGCAAAGCTCAGACGGCAGATGTGATCGAAGTGAAGTGGCCGACCACGCAGAAGATTGAACGCTTCACCCAGGTGAAAGCCAATCAGATCATCACCATCCGTGAAGGCGGCGGGATTGTTGATCCGGCAAGACCAAATAGTTCAAAAGCATTAACCACCAAGGACACGAAGGTTCACAAAGGAATTCCTTCGTGAACCTTCGTGTCCTTGGTGGTCGATGCTTTTTTAGAGTGGAATATATTTCGGCAGGATCGGACTGACCAGCCCCGCGAAAGAAAGCAGGCGCCGCTCGGCGTCCTGCGGCGTCTCTCCGGGTTGTAACTGCGTGTTCATGCGAATCAGGCCATTGTCGCTGCGATTGAAGCGCAGTGAATCAAGCGCCATGTAGGCATTCATCCAGTCTTCGCTGGCCACGCGGCGTCCGCGGGCCGAATACCAGAAGAGAACCAGTTGGCGATCGTCGCCTTTCGCAATCAGGTAACGATTGACAGAAAAAGGAGTATCGCCGGGAAACGCGAGAGTGGTTGTGCCAACTTCCACCGGAGACCAGCCGGATCCTGCCAAACAGTCCTGCGGCAGATGGTGGACCAGCTTTTGCTGGCTCTCAAGGTACGCCACGTACAGATCGACGTAAGGGCCGTTGCCGGCCCGCTCCTGGTATGTCCGCTGCAGGAACTCACCCGTGCCGAGAGTTTTAAGAATCTCCTCTGGGATGGGGACGTCGTTCCCTACCCAGTTTTTCAATTCGAGTGGAAACGATCCCAGTGTGGTTCGCGGCAAAACAAATTCATTGCGTGCCCGGGCCTCGAGAAACAATGCCGTGCCGGTTAGCAAGAGGACGACGGTTGCGAAGCGCGCGTTCCAGGAGATCATGCGTACTCCTCCAGCAATCGTTTTTCTTCCTTGGTCGAGAACAAAATCTGAAACAAACGATGAAGCAGAAAAACCAGCGCCAACGATCCTGCAAAAATAATCCAGCCGGAGAGCAGATGCAGCGTGCCCTCGGCGCCCGCGACACCCCAGTGTTCCACCACAATGCCCGTTACCGCGATGCGCAAGGCGTTGGCCAAAACTGAAACGGGCACGGCCAGCAGCGCCAGCAGCACGCGCACCCTGATTTTCGTCTCGGCGACGTACCCGTAGATGACGGTCAGGGTAATCAGCGAGAAGAGCGACCGGATCCCGCTACACGCCTCCGCGACTTCCAGGCGTGCATGGGGAAGAAGAATAATGTTCCCTTCCCGCACCGCGGGGATGCCGATCAGCAACAGAAGGAAACTTGCGGTCTTCGAAGCAATCATCTGAAGGGGAAATGTGATCTGGTCGACCAGGGTCACCGAAGGAATCATCAGGACCAGGAACGCCAGCGGAAATGCGACTGCGGCTAAATGCTTCCATCCGGCGAGAAACACGACCATGCCGGCCACAAAAAATACCATCGATAGGCGGGAGAGGAAGAAGCGGGAATCGATTGTCCCCAGCACCAGCGCCATCAGGGCAAACAGAAGAATGATCAGTCCGGACCACGATGGCTGAATGCGAATCGCGGCCAATTTTTCTCGCCGCTCCCAAATCAAGAACAGCGAGAACAGTGGGACGAAGAAGCCATGCGTGTAATTCGGGTCATGCCACCAGAGGGTTGCCAGTCGAATCGCCAGCGGAGCATAGAGCCAGGCAGCCAGGAAAAATACGATGCCAGCCTGAATGTAAAGCCAGGCATCAGGTTTGAGCGAACGACGCATCAACATGGCCGAGGATCGCACTTAGCGTTTGCGCCTCGATTTACGAGCCTTCCAATACACTCCGAACAGTCCGCTGGAAACCAACAGCATGGTGCCCGGTTCAGGAGCGACCGCCAGCGGCGGCGTATGCGATGAACCTCCGCCTCCAGCCGCGCCAATCACGGGTAAGCCAAAAACCGGCAGGACGAAAAATGGAAATTTGCGGCTGCCTTTAACAGGCTGAAGAGTATTGGCTTCGACCGGCTGAGCACCGGGCACAATGGCGCCGTAGGGTGCAGGGATGGGCTCGGCTTCGCGGGTCACCATATCGTTGGAAAAGAGTGGCTGGTTGAAATCCGACTCCATGGGCTCCGCTACCGCTGGTGGACCAAGGGGCGCCATGGCGATACGATTTCCGCAGCGCGTGCGGGCCACAATTTTTCCGTCACTGATCAGGGTTTCGCCCGGGTGCAGCGCAACTTTCTTGCGTGTCCAGTAGACCTTGTCTCCCATCCGGTAGGCGACGTGCATCGTTTGGCTTTCGGAAACCGTCACCAGGTGGGCCCGTTGAAAATCAAAACCTTCAAACTCGCGTGCCACCACCGGATCGTTCTGCATCGACTGCCGCAACTCTTCCGCGCTTGCAACTCCTCCCGGAACCACCGAATACAAATACGACGGACGGCTCGGGCGCATGGCCACGAACGAAGAATAAGTCTGTCGCGCACCTTTATTCGAAACGTCTTCACCATTCAGTGACCCGCGGCTGGATTGCGGCGCAGTGTAGGCCCAGGTGGAAACCGGTTGTTGGCGCGCAAACTGCCAGGTAATCGCGGCTGTTGCCGCAAACAAGAGGGCAACCAGGAACTTCGTCTGGCCGCTTATTCGGCTGCGCCGGCTGCGGCGATAGCGAACCACGCTGGTAGGAGAATCTTTCAAGTTTTTCCTCGGTGAAGTCGACGATTCAAGCTCGTGGGGAGGGAAAGAGCATTGGCAACCTGATACAGTGCACGCCGGCTGCCAAACCCTGGTGGTCATCGAATCATGGAATTACTCAGTTCTGCCTCGCGGATGTGAAGAGATTTGCATAAAAAGGATTTGTTATTGCATCGCTTTTTCTCTTTCGGGAGCGCGAAGTTCCGTTTCGTGATCATCCGAAGTCACCTTTTGTTCATTAAGCTGCACTTTCAATAGCAAGACGCAAATCTTGCGGATTGCGCTGGGATATGACTTTAAGGAGTCGTGTATTCGACGGTGAGTTTCCCCTGGACCGCGCCATCCTTCTCGCCATACCAGCAACCGAAGTTCGGTGCATTCACCGTGTCCAGCGGATTGCCGTAGCCGTAATAGAGCTCGGTCGCGCTGGTCAGGTGAACCGCGATCGGACCGCTATCATTCATCGCCGGATCGGTTCCGGGCGGATAGTTGGCATTGCCGCCTGACTTCAAACTCAAGCTGTAGGCTGGAGCCAGCGGATCTCCAACGCTGATAGCAGGCGCAGTCGTGCACTGCAACGCCACCTGCGGTTGAGGTCCGGGAGGAAAGTTTTCAGCATTCAACATCGGACGTCCAACGGTGTAGAGAAACGTGATTCGCGTAATAGTGACGCCGCCGTTGGCCTTCAACAACATGAGCTTGTCGAACTCTTCGCCCGGACAAGAGTTGGCATCAGCGACTGGCGCGCAGGAATATCCAGCGTGGGGCGAGAACGTTGCCGTGAGCGGACTGGAGACGTTCGAAGAGGCGGCCGAACTCTGGGGCGTGGCCGACGCCATACTGCCACCACCACACCCGATGCAGGCCAGCAAACCGGCCAATGCCAGGGTGGCCACTCCAGTCGGACTCTTCATGGACATCCTCCGTCGCTCTGATTAGAGCAAGAGGGCTGCCATCGCTAAGTCCTTGACTCACAGGAGATTACGACGACAGAGTGGAACGTGGATTCCCATCAGAGAAGAAGTTTGCCACTATTTCCCGGGAAGGTTTTCTGCGCTCGCGCCGACGCCTGTCCAGCAAAGCCAACACGATTTTACCCCAGCCATCTCTTCAGCATCTGCTTGACCGGTTCGAGCACCGGTGTGGAGGCTAATCTCGAGACGGCCGTCCGCAGGCTTGAATTGCGCGAGCGGCTTTTCACTTCTTGTTTGATCCGTTCGAGTGTGTCTTCGTGAAATAAAATCGGCAAGAATTCGCCATCCCCGGGAGTGTCGATCGCCTCAAAAGCCTCGGTCAACCGGTCGGCAACCTTGGCTACGGTGGGGTGAGTGTTGATCTCCCAGACCTGCGGCACGCTTCCTGACACGCCATAGTCAATGCGCCCGTAGTCGATGTTGGTGCGCCGGAATGCATCCGCAACAAAGTCCTGGTGCGGATTGGTTTCGAGATACGTCATCTGCTCCTGTTCCAGTTCGGCGGTCTTGAGGGAGGGTTTCTTAAGGTTCCAGTTGTGCCCAAACAGCAGATGCCGGGGCAGAACTTTTTTGTCCACGACGAACGCGGAATATTTGCGAAACACGCCCGCCTGGTCTGAAGTATCGCAAAACTCAACGACCAGGATGTCGGCCAATCGATTCCCTTGCAGCCGCACATACTTCAGGCCGCGTTCGAGCGCTGCCTGGTCATGCAACAGAGGGGTAAGGTTCCCGCGATGGTCGTCGCCGCGACGCAGGAACACCGGAAACCGAATTCCTTCAAGAGAATCGGAAGCCCAAACTACCCGGAACGAATTCACTCCTTCGGCGTGCAGTTTGTGGAGCGCGTCATAGCGCCGAAGAACACGCGCGGGATGATTCAAAACGCGGAATTTATTTCCCGCCCGGGAAAGCTGCTCGTCGAATTCGATGGCTAACTGTAGTTGGCCCGGCGAAAGAGTTTCCAGATCGGAGAAAATATAAGTTCCGGGCTGAGCCTGCCGGGCATGAACCAGATCGTCATAGAAAAGGTATTGCATGCGTGAACCTGGTGCTGGGCCCCAGAGATCCACATATTGCAGGCTCTTCGCATGTTTTCTTTGCACCAGATAGAAAATCATGCGTTCCCCATTACTTTGCGATCCTGACGGACCACGAAGGACACGGAGTGGGCTCCGAGTCCGTGGGCCATGGGGTTCCTGGGTGGCGTGAGAGGTTTCATGGAGGGTTACGCTGCCACATTGCGGCGTGAACGGGCGGCTTCCGCGGGTTTCTTTTTTGGCGGTTTCAAGGCCTCGCCTAAAGCGCCCCATGCCGCAGAGTAAATTCCGAGCACCAGCACGGGGAAGCAATAGATGAGCGGCCCGATCAGTGAACGGTTTTGCTCGAAAATGAACTTGACGCAGGTCTTGATCCTCATCCATGGATAAGAAACCATCGTCTTCCAAATCATCGGCAGCGCCAGTTGGCCGCTCGGCTGAAAATAAGACAGCTCGCCATCCCAGCAAGCCCTCATGAAATATTTACCGTGCCCGTAATGATGCTCCACAAGATGCCGCAACGAACTCGGATTGATGTGGCCAGTGCGCACCCGGGGATCGAACAGCACAGGCTCGTCATTGAGCATGATCCGGCGGTTAAAAACCGTGTCCTCGCCCAATGGCAGGTCCGGGGGAAAAGAGCCATAGCGGCCGAACAGCTCGCTGCGGTAGGAAAGATTGTGGATGATCTTCCCCTTCATCACTTCCCGCGGCCGATTGGGAAGACAAAACGCATATTCCATGAGGTAATTTGCCCAGCCCACCAGGTTCCCCGGATTCGCGTTGGTGATCACTCCCCCAACTGCGGCAAATCCTTCGTTGTGCCCTTCCATCCGGTTGTTCAACCAATCCGGAGCTGCCACGCAATCCGAAGCTAGAAAGGCGATGACCTTTCCCTTGGCGTGTTCGACGCCTACATTCCTGGTTTCGCCGGGCAGCGCACGTCGAGTCAAACGAACCAGCCGTACCCAGGGATATTCCTGGCTCACGATGGTCGCGGTCGCATCGGTCGAGCTGTCCACAACGATTACTTCAAACCGAGCGGAAGTCTGCTGGGCAGCGAGTGAATCCAGCGACGTGCGGATAGTCTTCTGAGAGTTGTAAGACAGAACGATCACAGACGCGTCCACACTGCCGGTCTGGCCCGAGGGTTGAGCAATATTTTGTCCGCGAAGCATCGTCATTTCACTCCCTGAGAATCCGGTAGAACCGGTCAACCCCGTTCCGTTCCCTGCGCAATTAATGAGTGGGCCGAAGAGTCCACGATTGTTCCACTACCATGTCGCCGCTGCCGGGTTGAGGGATGGCCTGGGTCAAAGAGTCTCCTCCCAGAACAACCTGAAACTGACCGGCATCTGCGATTCGTTGTTGCACCGTATTGCCGGCCATGGAACTGATCTCGATCGAGTACTGTCCTGGAACCAGCGGCAATTTGCCGATGGCACAAATAAACTCTCCCGGATTCGGGGGATCGCCCGCTATCGATTCCGCCGCCGTCGCGCTGGCACACATGGTCAACGGAATGCCGCGCGCGTTGAAGATGGTTAGATTGACGGAGGTTTTCCTGACCGCAGCCGAATCGCCGCCGTCGTAACCCACTGCGAATTTCGCCGGATCGCCGGTGGCAAAGCACGGCACCTGCTTGTCATCTCCATCCAGCAATCGGATGTACTTCAACTGCGGAATCAGCGGGGAGGCTTCGCCGGCCTCCAGCGGGATGAATCCGCGGTGCGTGCCATCGTCTCCGACCACGGCATCGAGATAGCTGTCGATGACATCGGCCGCAGTTCCTTCCTGCCGAATGCTGCCGTGTTCCAGCCAGATGGCCCGCGTGCATGTAGTCGCGATCGACGGCAATTCGTGACTCACCAGGATCACCGTCCGCCCCTGCCGCGTCGATTCCTGAATGGTCTGAAAACACTTTCTGCGGAAGGCCGCGTCCCCAACCGCCAGCACTTCGTCGATCACCATGATTTCCTGCTCGAGGTGGGCCGCCACGGCGAACGCCAGCCTCACCTTCATGCCGTTCGAATAGCGCTTGATCGGAGTGTCAATCCACTCCGCCACTCCCGCGAACTCCACGATGCTGTCGAACTTGCGCTTGATCTCCGACTTTCGCATTCCCACCAGGGCGCCGTTGAGAAATACATTCTCGCGGCCGGTAAGTTCGGGATGAAACCCGGTGCCCACTTCGAGTAGCGCCCCAATACGCCCGTAAAGCTCCGCACGGCCTTCGTTCGGACGGGTGATGCGGGAGAGAATCTTCAGCAGCGTGCTCTTTCCCGCTCCGTTCACTCCGATGATCCCGAGTATCTCGCCCTTGGGCAGATCGAAAGAACAGTTACGTAACGCCCAGACGGTCTCTCCCGTGGATCGCTTTCGGAAGCGCGCGATCAGCCGGGCCTCTGCATCTGGCCCGCGCCAGTACTTCTTTCCCAACCCGGAGACTCGAATCGCGTATGCGCTCATATTCCCTGGTATATGTTTCCTAGATCATGTCCACGATGGAATGCTCGGTGTTGGCAAACACCGCCGCTCCGATTCCGAGGAACACCAAAACCATCACCGTCACAATGGAAAGCATGCGAAGGTCCGGCGTGTGCGACGTCGAGAGTACCGACCAGCGGACGCCTTCCACCACCTGGTACATCGGATTGAGCTGGTAAAGCGTAAGCAGCCACCCCGGCAACCGCTTCGCAACCACAGTCTCGGAGTACGCCACCGGTGTCGCATAGAGCATGAACTGGATCAGGTAAAGCAGAAACCGCGAGGTGTCCCGGAAACGGGCGTGCAATCCGGAAAAGAGCAAACCCATCGAAAGGGACAACAGGAGAGCCAGCGCAATAAATCCGGGAAGCGCCAGCAATCGGGTTGTTAGCGGAAAACCGTAAGCCAGTGCCATCGCCAGAAGGAGAACTAAAGAAACGCCGAAATCGACCAGCCCGCCGAAGACTTCGCTGGCTGGAATAATGACCCGCGGAAAATAGACTTTGGTGATGATGTGCTCGTAGGTGACCAGGCTTTCGCTGCTGCGGGTCACGCCTGTGCTGAACAGTTCCCAAGGCAGCAGCGCGGCAAAGGTAAAGAGTGGGTATGGAATTCCTTCCGACGGCAGTCTGGCGATTTTGCCCAGCGCAAAGGTGAAGAGCAGCATTTTGGCCAGGGGCGTGATCACGAACCACAATGGACCCAGCAGGGTCTGACGATTTCGGCGGAAAATGTTGCGCCAGAGAAAAGCCCAGAAAATATGCCAGCTGCCCAGCAGTTCGCGTACATTGACAACCTCCCAGCGGCCTGCGGGACGCAGCACGAACCGGGGTGCTTCGTGATCCACGCTTGCGGCCGGTGCGGAGCCAGGCTCTACCCTGACGGAGGGCAAGCTGGTCGCCGGAGGGGTGTAGAGGTCTTTTTCCATTTCAAGCTTAATATCGTGGCTACGCGGTCCCGCCGGCGCTTGCCAGGCATTCGCCGCCAGTTTTGGTCGCGCGAAAAAGCCGAAGAAAGGCCCATCTCTAATATTTGGGACCGACGTTCGTTACGACGAGCGGCGCTGAGGTCCGACCTTTGCCATCCTCAGATGCAGTTGGTACTTCAGATGGAGGTTGGGATTGCCTCAAAGTTCGAGGTTGGGCTTTTATTCAGAAATCGTCGGCGAGAGGTGGTTCTCCGGAGATTACCACAGCAACAACAATAACAATACCGGTTGCGCCAAAACCCTTCACCACGCCCCATTCAGGCTCTGAACCGGGGAAATCACGGTCCAAATCCCGCCATCACACCTCCTGGCCCATCTTCGAACACACGTACCGCGGCAATATGTCTTCTCGCAACTAGGGTGCCGCTCTTTACAAATCTTGAAACAAGAATAAAGCTTTTGTTTTCGGAAAGATAGGATTAAAAAGAATACTCTGGGACGGCGGTACTGCCCTCAACATGTGCAATTCCATGCGGCTTTAGGCGAGCGATTGGGCTCCCGCGGAAGGATGAAAATGAATAGTTCGGAAGCACCCTTTTCGACGACCCGCAGGCTGTCGCGAACAGCGCGGATCGGACTCGGCTTGTTGGCCATTATTCTCTATTCGGGATGCCTGCTGATTGGAGCAGCCTATGTGTCATTTAAGGCTCCCATAAAGCCTGACCGCTACGGACACGCCTTCTCCCGGCATCTTGCCGACAGACTGACGGCCTATGTCCTCTGGCTAAAATCGTCGTCCAAGAGCGGGAGAGCAACCATGCCGATCGAGAAAATAAGCGAGATTCTGGCGGCAACCAGCGCGAAGCATGGCGTCGATCCGTGTCTGGTATCTGCGGTCGCCGTCTGGGAATCCGGATTGAATCCGCACGCTATCAGTACGACGGGAGCTGTCGGGCTGATGGCGCTGCAACCTGAAACTGCCCGGAAGTTTTCCATCGAAGACCCCTTCGATCCTCAAGCCAACGCAGAGGCCGGCACAAGACTGCTGGGACAACTCTCCCAGGAATTCAACGGCAACGTGGATTTGGTGCTGGCTGGCTATAACAGCGGTTCAGATGCCGTCAATAAATTTCACGGCGTGCCTCCGTACCGCGAAACCATGGATTACGTGAAATATGTAGGCCACATCTACCGGATCTGTAAAGCCGGGCAGTGACCAAGTTTCAATTGCGCGGCGTAACAGTGACTCCAGACTGTAAGCGCGGTGGCCACGCATACAATCTCCAAAATGATGACATCGGAACTCGATCGCAGGTTCGGAATCTCGGGCATTACCAGAGTAGTGGAAGGCGACGGCGCGATGCCGCGAGTGCAGATCACTTCTTCTCTGTGCGAGGGCGAGATGTATCTTCACGGCGCCCATGTGACCTCATGGAAACCCGCAGGAGCTGACGAGGTGCTTTTTCTCAGCTCAAAATCCCGCTGGGAAGATGGCCAAGCCATCCGAGGAGGAATCCCCATTTGCTTCCCCTGGTTTCGGGCCAAAGTCAACAATCCCGGAGCTCCAGCGCACGGATTCGTGCGCACAAAAGCATGGCAGATCGAGTCCATTGTTGAGGACGAAAACGGAGTGGCCGTCAGCATGTTCACCGGAAGCGACGAGACCACGCAACGCTGGTGGCCGGGCGATTTCCGCCTGGTGCATCGCGCTACGTTTGGTTCCGAGCTAGAGCTGGAGCTTGTGTGTACGAATACCGGAACTACGCCGCTCCATTTCGAAGAAGCTCTCCACACCTACAATCGGGTGGCGGATGTTCGAAATGCGCACCTGCAAGGGCTCGACGGGGTCCATTTTCTGGACAACACGGACTCCAATAAACAGAAGACGCAGCGGGGCGACCTCGCGATCGTTTCACAAACCGACAATGCATACTTGAACACGCAGAACGATCTAGATTTGCTGGACCCAGGCAAGCGTCGCCGGATTCGCCTGCGGAAGACAAATTCCTCCACGACGGTGGTGTGGAACCCGTGGAGCGAGGCAGCCGGGAAAATGAAGGATCTCGGGGAAGGCGAGTGGTCACAGTTTTTCTGCGTCGAAGCCAGCAACATCCTGGACGCCGCAGTCAATCTGGCACCCGGGCGGGAACATAGAATGAGTGCGCTCCTGAGTGTGGTCAAGCTCCAGGAAGAACGTGAATGAGACGGTCGCCATTCGAGCCGGATTTTGACTTGAGGGGATGTTCAAACCTGCTAACTCTGTCATCCGTCCGCCCTCTTTTCCCCAAAAAACCTCGCCGAGGAGTAGACTGCAATCGCTTTACTGATCAAAAACGATGCTTCCGGGGAGAAGAAGAAAGATGAAATATGTCATTAGCTGGAACGAACGCCCACAGGGTTCGCCCGCCGAGTACGAGAAGGCCCAGACGCGAATCCTCGAGGTATTCGGGCAGTGGAAGGCTCCTGCCAATTTCAAGATCGAGTTTTTCGTGATACGCGTGGGCGATTGGGGAGGGTATTTGCTGGTGGATTGTGACGATCCGTTGGCGCTCCACAAATTCTGTTCGATGCTGCCTGCATTCACCTTCGAGGTGCGTCCCGTGGTTCCGGTCGCGGACGCAGTGCGTGCCGAACTTGAAGTCATGGCGTGGCGCGACGGGCTCGGCAAATCGGCATAACGTAAGCTACGTACCAATGTGGGCGCGAGCGTCCCGCTCGTGCGGCAGCGTTCTGAGTGATGCCGCACGAGCGGAACGCTCGCGCCCACATTTACGTTTGGAGCAGGCTGTGCGAATATCGCCTTAGGCTGCAAGGGATGGGAACGCAATGAGCGAAGTACTTCCAGTGGCGTATCTGGCGCGGCACGGCAACACGGCATGGACGGTCACCGGCCAGCATACCGGACTCACCGACTTGCCCTTGACGCCAAACGGCGAACTCAACGCCCGGCGGCTCGGAGAACGACTGAAGGGCATGACCTTCGCCAGGGTATTTACCAGCCCGTTGCAACGCGCGTCCCGAACCTGCGAACTGGCCGGTTTTGGAGCAGTAGCTGAAACCGATCCTGACCTGGTGGAATGGGACTACGGAGAATATGAAGGACTGACCTCGGCGCAAATTCTGGCCATGCGCCCGGACTGGCAACTGTTCCGCGACGGCTGTCCGGGAGGCGAATCGCCTTCACAAATCGGCCGGCGCGCGGAACGCGTGGTCGAAAGGGTCCGGGCGGTTTCTGGCGACGTGCTGATCTTTTCCAGCGGACATTTTATTCGAGCGTTGACATCCTGCTGGCTGGGGCTTGATCTAAAATCCGGAGGGAAGTATTTTCTGCTGAGTCCGGCGAGTCTGAGCGCTCTCAGTTACGAGCACAATCGCTCCCATCCTGTGATACGGCTCTGGAATGACGATCATCACGTAGTTCCGCAAGCCTGACCACGGTTCATTCCCGATGAGCGCAAAAACGATTTCGCCTCCATTGCCGAATTCGCATCCGAGATTGGGAAGGTGCAAGCATGCCCGGTAGTTTAGAAAAACAATCTCCTCACGCCCCCGGCCAGGAACATATTTCGCCGCTCGCCGGCAAACCTGCTCCGAAAGAGATGCTGATCGACGTCGCTCGCCTGCAGCGCGAATATTTTGACCGCCAGCCTGATGTGCATGATCGAAATCAGCTCGTCAGCTTCGGCACCAGCGGCCACCGCGGCTCGCCGCTGCACGGCACTTTCAACGAAGCTCACATCCTGGCGACCACCCAGGCCATCTGCGAGTACCGGCATGGTCAGAACATCGATGGTCCGCTTTACATGGGAAAAGATACCCACGCGGCGTCCAGCCCCGCGCAACAAACTGCGCTTGAAGTGCTGGCGGCTAACGGCGTTGAGACCATCATTCAGGAAAACGACGGTGTGACGCCGACGCCGGTTATCTCGCGAGCCATTCTGGTTTACAACCGCGGACGCAAGGAACATCTGGCGGACGGCATCGTGGTGACGCCGTCGCACAATCCGCCCGAGGATGGTGGTTTCAAATACAACCCTCCCAACGGCGGGCCAGCGGATACCGACGTGACGCGCTGGGTCGAAAACCGGGCGAATGAGTTGTTACGTGCGGGAAACGTTGACGTCAAACGCGTTCCGTACAGCAAAGCGGTCCAGGCTGCGACTACGCACCCGGAAGATTTCATCTTGCCGTACGTTCGCGATCTCAAGAACGTGGTTGACATGGATTCGATCCGCGGCGCCCATCTCAAGCTTGGCATAGATCCGTTGGGCGGGGCTTCCCAGCCGTACTGGGAGCCGATCAATTCGATTTATGGACTCGACATAGCCGTCGTCAATCCGGTAATCGATCCGACATTTGCCTTTATGACGGTCGATCACGACGGAAAAATTCGCATGGATTGTTCCAGCCCTTATGCGATGGCCAGCCTCGTCCGCTTGAAGGATCAGTACCAAGTGGCTTTCGCCAACGATACCGACGCGGACCGGCATGGCATCGTAACTCCGGTTGCGGGGCTGATGAATCCGAACCATTATCTGGCGGTGGCGATTCGATATTTGCTTACCCACCGGCCGCAGTGGAACGCGCGAGTCCTGGTGGGTAAGACGCTGGTCAGCAGCAGCATGATCGATCGCGTGGTGAAGAAGCTCGGCCGAGAACTGCGCGAGGTGCCGGTAGGCTTCAAATGGTTTGTCCCTGGCCTGGTTGACGGTTCGTTTTGTTTCGGTGGAGAAGAAAGTGCGGGAGCAAGCTTCCTGCGGCTTGACGGCACCGCGTGGACGACCGACAAAGACGGGCCCATCATGGACCTGCTGGCGGCTGAGATAACGGCGCGAACCGGCAAGAATCCTGGCGAGCACTACAACGAAATGACCGCGGAGTTCGGCACGCCGTATTACACGCGGATCGACGCACCGGCCTCACCCGAGCAAAAAGCAAAACTGCAAAAGCTCTCGCCGGACTCAGTAAAAGAGTCGGACCTGGCGGGCGAGCACATCATCGCCAAGCTGACCAAAGCTCCGGGCAATGATGCTTCCATCGGCGGTCTGAAAGTTGTGGCCGAGAGCGGTTGGTTCGCCGCGCGCCCCTCCGGCACAGAGAACATCTACAAGATTTATGCCGAGAGTTTCAAGGGCCAGACTCATCTGAACGCGATCGTGAGCGAAGCTCGGGAAATGGTGAACAAGGCGCTAGGTCGAGCTTGAGCAATCTAGCGGCGGCTTTGAATGTGGATGTGAATTCGGCTGTGAATGGGGGTGAGAGTGAGGGTATCAATGTGTGGGGACGGGCGCCCCTCGTCCAAGCCGAGCGCAGCTCGGAAGCCGCTTCCGTTGAAACGTACGTTGGACACGTCGACAAGCGGAATCGCACCAGGATCGTTCATTATTAATCCGAGGACTGGAAAGGACGAATATGCCAGCACGAGAGAAAGCAATAGCCAGGCGCCGGGCCTGGAAGGACCTCGGCACTCACTACAAGACAATTCAAGACCAACACCTGCGGCAGCTCTTTGCAGACGATCCCAGCCGCGGTGAGCACTTGAGCATTGAGGCTCTCGGCCTCTTGCTCGACTACTCGAAAAATCGCATCACCGGCGAGACCGTCAACCTGCTGATCCGATTGGCCGAGACATCCCGTTTGCAAGAACGAATCGATGCCATGTTTCGCGGTGACAAAATCAACGTCACAGAAAAACGCGCGGTTTTGCACGTAGCCCTGCGCGCGCCGCGCGCCGCGTCCATCATCGTGGATGGGGAAAACGTCGTACCCAAGGTGCATGCGGTGCTCGACCGAATGACAAACTTCGCCAACCGGTTGCGCAGCGGCGAATGGAAAGGTCACACCGGCAAACGAATTCGGAATGTGATCAACGTGGGAATTGGCGGTTCCGATCTGGGCCCGGTCATGGCCTACGAGGCCCTGAAGCATTACTCCGACCGGGCAATGACGTTTCGCTTTGTTTCGAACGTTGACGGCACCGATTTTGCCGAGGCCGTCCAGGATCTCGATCCAACGGAGACTCTTTTCATCATCTCTTCAAAAACATTCACCACCCTGGAAACAATGACCAATGCCCAGACCGCCCGTGCCTGGTCACTTGCCGGCCTGGGGGGTGATGAAAAATCAATCGCGAAGCATTTTGTAGCGGTTTCGACGAATACGTCAGAGGTCGCGAAGTTTGGTATTGATACCGCCAACATGTTCGAGTTTTGGGACTGGGTCGGCGGCCGCTACTCGATGTCATCGGCTATTGGTCTTTCAACAATGGTCGCCATCGGCCCGGACAATTTCCAGTCCATGCTTAGCGGTCTTCACCAGATGGACGAGCACTTCCGCACCACTCCGTTCGAGAAAAACCTGCCCGTGCTCATGGGACTTCTGGCGGTCTGGTACAACGATTTCTTCGGGGCGCAGACCGTGGCTGTCCTGCCCTACGAGCAATACCTGAAACGGTTTCCCGCGTATCTTCAGCAGCTGACCATGGAGAGCAACGGCAAGCACGTCACGCTCGACGGAAAGAAAGTGGCCCAGCAGACCAGTCCAATTTACTGGGGCGAGCCGGGAACCAATGGTCAACACTCGTTTTATCAACTGATTCATCAGGGGACTCGGCTCATCCCTTGTGATTTCATCGCTTTTTCAAAGCCGCTCAATCCACTGGGCCGGCACCACGACATACTGATTGCCAACGTTCTGGCGCAGGCTGAAGCGCTAGCTTTCGGCAAAACCGCTGAAGAGGTCGAGGCTGAGGGCACTGCCGAGTGGCTCGTTCCGCACCGCGTATTTGAGGGCAATCGTCCTTCGAATACGATTATCGCGGAACGACTGACGCCGGAAGCGCTGGGCAAACTGGTCGCGCTGTACGAACACTCCACCTTCACCCAGGGCACGATCTGGAACATTAATTCGTTCGATCAATGGGGCGTCGAGCTGGGCAAGGCCCTGGCGCAGCGCATCATTCCTGAACTGGAGAGCAAGGCGGAGCCCGAGCTCGCGCACGACAGTTCAACCAACAATCTGATCCGTTATTACCGGAAATCCAGGGAGGCAGTATGACCTCGACCGGGCTTTTTGGAAACATACACGGTCGCCAAGGCTGCGTGAGAGAGCGCACATGAAGATTGAAATATTTCCCGACGACGAATCCACTGCCCAGGGAGCGGCGAAATACATTGCCGCGCAGGCCAGTGCCGCCGTCGCGTCGCGCAGCCGGTTCATCATGGCGGTCAGCGGTGGTCGCACTCCATGGATCATGCTGCGCGCTCTCGCCAATGAAGAGCTCCCGTGGGAGCGCGTCCATATCGTGCAGGTGGATGAACGGGTCGCGCCTCCGGGCGATGCCGATAGAAATCTCACGCACCTTCAGGAATCGCTGCTTGGTCACTGCCCGATTCGCCCCGAGCAGATTCACGCCATGCCCGTGGAATCAGCGGATCTGGAAGCCGCCGCGGCGCGGTATGCCTTGACCCTCCGCGAGATCGCTGGATCACCCGCGACGCTGGACCTGGTCCACCTGGGCCTCGGGCCCGACGGGCACACCGCCTCTCTGGTGCCGGGAGATCCGGTGCTGAACATCGATGACGCCGACGTCGGCGTGACCGGTGAGTACCAGCGAAGGCGCCGGATGACGTTGACCTATCCCATCATCAATCGCGGGCGGCGAATACTTTGGTTGGCGACGGGCTCGGAGAAAGCCGGGATGCTGGCGCGGTTGCGCACGAGCGATCCGTCGATTCCCGCAGGACGCGTCTCGCACGAAAACGCTGTGATTTTTGCGGACCGTGCGGCGGCCAGCGAACCTTCGAAATAGGTAGCCGAAACGGCTAGCGGACGATATTCGCCTCCACGAAGCAGGAATCAACGCACGCCGTTATCAGGCACGCGCTTTGTCGATCATCTCTTCCCAGATGCCTTTGGATTTGAGAATGAGTTCTATCGCTTCCCGGACCGCGCCGTGGCCCGCGAGAGCTTTGGTTGTGTAATGGGCAGCGTCTTTTACTTCTGGAACGGCATCGCCCACGGCAACGGCGAGACCGCAGCGCCGCATCAGGGGAATGTCCGGAAGGTCATCTCCAATGTAAGCGACCGCTGAATCGGAGACGCCCGCTTTTTGCAGAATCTCGTCGTAGGCCGGCATTTTCAACGGTTGTTTCATGTAGATGAATTCCATCTTCATTTCGTTGGCGCGGCGAAGGAGTGCCGAGCTTTCACGACCGGTAATACAGCCGGTGCGCAGTCCGGCGGTGCGTGCGAGAGTGAGACCCTGGCCGTCGTGCGCGTCGAAAGTTTTGATTTCGAGAGCTGTGTTATCGGTTTGCGAAAGCAAGGTTACGCTGCCGTTGGTCATGGTGCCGTCTACGTCCATGAGGAGCAATGTGATTTGCGCGGCGCGTTTCTTGAGAGCGGAGGAGATCTTATGAGAATGGGCCAAACAGTCCTCGAGAATTAGTGATGAGAGTTTGAGTCATGCCAATCGCTTGCTCGTACGAAATCGGGTCAGGAACCGCGAGACTCCAGAAGCAGTTGGAAGGCATCCGGATCCAGAAGATCAAGAGACTTGACTACAACATCCGCTGGCAGGCGTTTACCGTCGCCACTTACCCCGATGATGCGCATTCCAGCGTTTCGCGCCGCTTCGACACCCGCGACGGCGTCTTCGACAACAATACATCGGTCCGGCGTTACGCCGACCCGCGAGGCTGCGGTCAAAAAAACTTCTGGATCCGGTTTTCCTTTGTGCACGTCCTCGGCGGAAACGATTCCTTGAAACCGGTCGGCGGTGCCCAGGCTTTTCAGGATTACGTCGATGTTCGCGCGAGGCGCGGCGGAAGCGATTGCCTGAAGCCATCCTTGTTCATGCAGACGCTCCAGCCAAGTCGCAACTCCGGGGAGCGGAGAGATTCCATTCTTGAGCACCAGATCACGATACAGTTCTTCTTTCGCGTTTCCGATTCTTGTGATGCTCTCGGGAGTTGCGGCTGGACCCAGCCACCGCGGGAGAATGGAATCGTTGCGCTGACCGAAAGAGGCAAGAAACTGCTCGTGAGTGATGCGAATGCCTTCCGCTGACATTGCTTTCTGCCAGGCAATCCAGTGGAACTCTTCGGAATCGATAAGAGTTCCGTCCATATCCCAGAGTACGGCGCGAGGCAGGCTCATGAGATTGTCTCTAGTCTTTGTAGCGCCGACCTCTGGCCCACCCGATGGGCGGGCGGGACGCTCGCCGGACAACTGGCGCGACGCCTGCGCTAAAAAGCCGGTTATCCAACTTTCTGCTCAACCTGGGAGAGCGCAAAATCCTCCAGGCGGCGGGCGTCGCTGTTAAATTTGCGGATGCCCTCGGCGAGTTTTTCCGTCGCCATTGCGTCCTCGTTGTGCATCCAGCGAAAGATCTTCTCGTCCAGATGCAATTGCTCTTCTTTTATATGCTTCGCGTTTGCCGGGTCCAGCTTACGATCCAAAGCAGCGTCGCTTTTGTCCAATTGATCGAGAAGATCCGGGCTGATGGTAAGCAAGTCGCATCCGGCCAGCCGGACAATCTGATTCACGTTGCGAAAGCTTGCGCCCATCACCTGAGTCTTGTAGCCGAATTTTTTGTAGTAGTTGTAGATGCGAGTTACGGAAGCCACGCCCGGGTCCTGATCCGCGGCAATCTCCTTCCCGCCGCCCTCTTTTTTGTACCAGTCGTAGATGCGTCCCACGAAAGGCGAGATCAAGGTAACTCCGGCTTCGGCGCACGCCACCGCCTGCGCGAAGCTGAAGAGAAGCGTCAGGTTGCAGTGAATGCCTTCCTTCTCGAGAAGTTCGGCTGCACGAATGCCTTCCCATGTGCTCGCGACCTTGATCAGAATGCGCTCGCGTTTCACGCCCTGTTTCTCATACAGGGAAATAAGCTTGCGTCCTTTGGCGATCGTAGCCGTGGTATCGAAGCTCAAACTGGCGGCTACTTCGGTGGAGACGCGGCCGGGAATCACTTTAAGAATCTCGCATCCAAACAGGACGAAAAGACGATCGGTGAACTCCGCCGCCATTTCTTCACGACCGCCCCCTGACTTCGTAGCGAAGTCGGTGGCCTCTTCCACCAGGCGCCCGTACGCTGGCATCTGGGCGGCCTGAAAAAGAAGAGAAGGGTTGGTGGTTGCGTCCTGCGGCTTATGCCGGGCAATCGCTTCAATATCACCCGTATCCGCGACCACGGTCGTATATTTCTTCAGCGATTCAAGCAACGTCATTGTGATCTCCTGATATTTCAAACTCAATAATCCCGGGTGCCCATACCTCGCCTTCATCTTACGCGCATGCAACGCCATCTGGCTCCCGGCCTCAGCCGAAACACTTTCTGCATGAAAGCCGAATCCTATTCAGCGAAGTTTAAGCGGCTGTCAACAGGTACCGGAATAGAATTCAGATTCGCGATCTGCCGCCGCCACGTTAAGATTAGACAGGCCTGCGGCAAGCGAACCGCACGGGCACCATCCGTTAGTCAAGGGTTCCGTTAATGCTGCAAGATGTCAACCAGTTGGAGGGTAGGAGCATGGACAGCACAAACGCAGCCCCAAAGCCCAAGAAATCAGTCGCTCTCTCCGGCGTTATTGCCGGAAATACCGCGCTTTGCACGGTGGGGCGCAGTGGCAACGATCTGCACTATCGTGGCTACGACATTCTGGCGCTCGCCGAAAACTGCGAGTTTGAAGAAGTCGCATACCTGTTGGTGCACGGCAAGTTGCCTTCCGTAGCTGAGTTGCGAAGTTACAAGGCGAAGCTTAAATCGTTGCGCGGGCTGCCCGCCAGATTGAAGGGAGCGCTGGAACAATTACCTGCGGCCACGCACCCCATGGACGTTTTGCGCACTGGAGTCTCCGTCCTGGGGTGTGTCCTACCTGAGAAGGATGATCACAACGCCGCTGGCGCGCGTGACATCGCCGACCGTTTGCTGGCCTCGCTTGGCTCCATGCTTCTGTATTGGCATCATTGGTCAAACCACGGGCGCCGCATCGACGTTGAAACCGACGATGATTCGATCGGCGGGCACTTTTTGCATCTGTTGCACGACGTAAAACCCAGCACGCACTGGGAACGCGCCATGCACACATCGCTGATTCTCTATGCGGAGCACGAGTTCAACGCCTCCACCTTCGCCGGGCGCGTAATCGCCGGCACCGGAAGCGACCTGTACTCGGCGATCACGGGTGCGATCGGCGCATTGCGCGGCCCCAAGCATGGCGGCGCAAACGAGGTCGCCTTCGAGATTCAGCAGCGTTACGATTCGCCCGATGAAGCTGATGCCGACATTCGCCGGCGGGTCGAAGCTAAAGAAGTAATCATTGGATTTGGGCATCCCGTATACACCGTCAGCGATCCGCGTAACGAAGTCATCAAGAAGGTTGCGCGCCAGCTCTCGGAAGAGGCTGGCTCGATGAAGACGTATGCCATCGCCGAGCGGCTGGAACGCGTAATGAAAGAGGTGAAGCGCATGTTCCCGAATCTCGACTGGTATAGCGCGGTTAGCTACAATAGGATGGACATTCCGACAGCCATGTTCACGCCGCTGTTTGTAATTGCCCGCACTTCGGGTTGGGCCGCTCACGTCATCGAACAGCGCGAGGACAACAAGATCATCCGCCCCAGCGCGAACTACACAGGGCCTGAAGACCGCGTATTTATTCCGCTGGACAAGCGTGTTTAATCGCGGGATTTTTACTCCATCCTTCATTCATGTCATCGCAAATCAGCAACGTCCGCCCCAAACCCGACCAGGTTCTGGTCGATATCGCCGATTACGTCCTTAACTATAGGATCGAATCGAGCTTGGCTTATGAGACGGCGCGCCACTGCCTGATCGACACGCTGGGCTGCGGCCTTGAAGCTCTGGAATATCCGGCGTGCACCAAGTTGCTGGGACCCATCGTTCCGGGCACCATCGTGCCGAATGGCGCCCGGGTGCCCGGCACGCCGTATCAGTTGGATCCAGTGCAGGCGGCCTTCAACATCGGCGCCATGATCCGCTGGCTTGATTTCAACGACACCTGGCTCGCGGCCGAGTGGGGACATCCCAGCGACAACCTGGGCGGCATCCTGGCTGTGGCCGACTGGCTCAGCCGCACAGCAGTTGCTGCCGGCAAGAAGCCATTGACGATGGGTGACGTTCTCACCGCCATGATCAAAGCACATGAGATTCAGGGTTGCATCGCCCTGGAGAATTCATTCAACAGAGTCGGACTTGATCACGTGGTGCTGGTCAAAGTGGCGAGTACCGCAGTTGTCGCACAATTGCTGGGTCTGACGCGGAAAGAAATCATTAACGCGGTATCGCTCGCCTGGGTCGATGGGCAGTCGTTACGCACCTACCGTCACGCACCCAACACGGGAAGCCGCAAAAGCTGGGCCGCCGGCGACGCTACCAGTCGTGCGGTGCGCCTGGCGCTGATCGCCAGAACCGGCGAGATGGGCTATCCTGGCGTGCTCACCGCGAAGACCTGGGGCTTCTATGACGTGCTGTTCAAGGGGCGGCCGTTCGCATTCCAGCGACCCTACGGAAGTTATGTGATGGAAAACGTCTTGTTCAAGATCAGCTTCCCGGCGGAGTTTCATAGCCAAACCGCGGTCGAGGCCGCGATGACGCTGCACGGCCTGCTGGCCAAGCTCGGCAAAAGCGCTGTTGATATCCGCAGCGTTACGATTCGCACGCACGAAGCGAGCATTCGGATCATTGACAAAAAAGGGCCGCTCAATAATCCTGCAGACCGCGACCACTCGATTCAGTATATGGTTGCCGTCCCGCTGTTGTTCGGCCGCTTGACCGCGGCCGACTACGAAGACGGCGTTGCGGCCGACCCTCGCATTGATGTGCTGCGCGACAAGATTGTGTGCGTAGAAGATCCGCAGTTTACCCGTGACTATCATGATCCCGAAAAGCGCAGCATCGCCAACGCCTTAACAATCGAGATGAACGATGGCACAAGACTCGACGAAGTAACCGTGGAATATCCCATTGGTCATAAGCGCCGCCGCACCGAAGGCATCCCATTGCTCGAAGCCAAGTTCCGCACCAATCTGGCGCGCCGCTTTGCAAAAAAACAACAGGAAACGATCCTGGAAGCCAGCCTGGATCAGGGGGCGCTGAAAGCGATGCCGGTGCATGAATATGTAGACTTGTACGTGGGCACTCTATGAAGACCGATTCCCCATCGAGTCCGGGCGCCCTGCTGCGCCGAGCCGTGGCTGAGGAATCGCCGCTCCAGATTCCCGGAGCGATCAACGCTCAGCATGCTCTCCTCGCCCAGCGCGCCGGTTTTCGTGCAATTTACCTCTCGGGAGGCGGCGTTGCTGCCGGCTCACTCGGGATTCCCGACCTCGGAATCACTACGCTCGACGATGTACTTACCGACGTACGCCGCATCACCGACATCTGCGATCTGCCACTCCTTGTGGATGTAGACACAGGCTTCGGTCCGAGCGCATTCAACTTGGCGCGCACTGTCAAGTCACTCATAAAATTCGGCGCTGCCGGCCTCCACACCGAGGACCAGGTTGGCGCCAAGCGTTGTGGCCATCGGCCAGGTAAAGAGATCGTAAGTAAGGACGAGATGGTCGACCGGGTGAAGGCAGCAGTTGATGCGCGCACCGACCCAAATTTCGTGATCATGGCGCGCACCGACGCGCTGGCGGTCGAAGGATTAGCCTCTGCCATCGAGCGCGCGCTAGCTTACGTGGAAGCGGGCGCCGACATGATCTTTCCTGAAGCCATCACCGAGCTTGCCATGTACCGGCGCTTTGTCGACGAGGTGAAGGTGCCGGTGCTCGCGAATATTACTGAGTTCGGAAGTACACCGTTGTTCACCGTGGAAGAGTTGCGTTCCGCGGGCGTTGCGATCGCGCTCTACCCGCTATCCGCCTTTCGTGCAGCCAACAAGGCGGCGGAGAATGTGTACACGGCACTCCGCCGTGATGGCTCGCAGCGATCCGTGATCGATACCATGCAGACGCGCGAAGAGTTGTATGAGCGCATCGGCTATCACTCTTACGAACAGCGGCTCGACGCCCTGTTCGCCCGGCGACGAGACTAGGTCGTCGGGCCCTTCTGGAATAGGCAGATGAGGACCCCGGGATTTCATGTCGAGACCGACCCAGAAGCCAGGCTTTCGAATTTCTCGACTCCTTTGCCGGTTGTTCTCATTGGCCCTGCCGGGCAACATTCGGATAGGTTTCATCTTTTGCCTTTTGGTTTCACACTCGCTATGGGCACAAATAGAAATCGGACGCCTGGCTGGCACGGTCACCGACCCGTCCGGGGCTCGGGTGGTTCGGGCCAATATCTCTTTAGATAACCCCTTGACCGGCCGCCAGATTCATACCTCAAGCGATGATCAGGGCAAGTTTCGCATTGAAAACATTCCGTATGGTTCTTACATCCTTCGCGTGACGACCCCCGGCTTTGATACCTCCGCCCAAGAACTGAACGTGCGTTCCAACATTGTGGTGCAAATCGCAGTCAAGTTGGCTGTTGCGTCTGCCGGCGCGGAGGTCACCGTACGGCAGGACTTGGTTCAGGCGGATTCGCCGCGCACCGAAACCGTGCTCGACGAGAGTTTTATCAAGCTGGCTCCTACGGTTGT
This sequence comes from Terriglobia bacterium, assembly GCA_963795245.1. GTDB lineage: Bacteria > Acidobacteriota > Terriglobia > Terriglobales > Acidobacteriaceae > JAIQFF01. The sequence continues at coordinate 2,859,679 of CAWCHA010000005.1, forward strand.
GCGGCGGGACCAATTGCAGGCTCTGATCTCAACCACACCCGGATGGAATACCGAAAACGACGGTCTGATGCATATCCGTGGCGTAGATGACGGCACGCTATTCGTCGTGGACGGTGTGCCCACTCCGGATCGGGTCGACGGCCTGTTTGCCGGCTCTTTCAACACCGATGCGATCACTTCAATGGACATCATCACGGGGAACATTCCTGCTGAATTCGGGGACAGATCCGGAGCGGTGGTCGTGATCCAGCCTAAGTCCGGTTATTCCACGCCGTTGAACGGCACACTTTCGCTGGGCGCCGGAAGTTTCGATTCGCAGGACGTTTCAACCACGATCGGAGGAGGAACGGACAAGTGGGGATTATTTTTCGCCGGCTCAGGGCATCAGTCTGATCGATTTTTGGACCCGGTCGATCCCCGCAACTTCAACAATACCGGCGGCGACGTCTCCCTCGACATTCGCGCGGATTGGCACCCGACGGAGAACGACGTTCTGCGGCTGGCGGCAACATTGCAGGGCGCAAATTTCCGGGCGCCCAACAATGAAGATCAACAAGAATCCGGGCAGCGTCAACGGCAGGAAGTTCGCCATGATCATGAGTCTCTTTCATGGCAACACTCTTTTTCCACGAACACTTTGTTCGATGTTGGATACTTCCGTAACTTCTTCCGCTCGAAGCTTCTTCCCAGCGAGTTCGACACCCCGATCACGGCGAAGCAAAATCGTGACCAGACCCGCCAGGGCGCCCTCGCCAGCCTGACCCATCTGACCCATGGCCACATCATCAAGGCGGGTTTTGAAGTTTCCAGTGTTGCCATATCCGAATCGTTCGGGTTTGCCGTCACCGACCCTGAGGCCGCGGAGGAGGCTGGCATCAGCGAGCCCGCAATGGCTTTCACCCCTGCCAATCCGTTTCTCTTCGTGGGCCACGCGTCGCGGTGGATCCAGGGGGTCTATGCACAGGATGATTTTTCTCCGTTCAAGAATCTCACTCTAAGTCTGGGAGTACGGTTCGATCATTCCGATCTTCTGGTCTCTGATCATCAGGTCAGCCCAAGACTTGGAGCGGTCTACTATTTGCCGCGTACCCGGACCGCGATCCGCGCCTCTTTCAATCGCCTGTATATGCCGCCGCAGGCGGAGAATCTTCTGATCGCCAGTTCCGAGCAAGCACGAGAGCTTTCGCCGTTCGCAGCTTCAGGCGGCGGAGCCGATATTCGCCCGGAAACACTTTCCTCGTGGGAGATTGGATTTGCCCAGGAGCTTCCTCAGTCGATGAAACTGAATGTGGCCTACTGGTGGCGGCGCTTCAGAAACATCGACGATCCCAATGTTCTGCTCGGAACCACCATCATCTTTCCAAACAGCGTGGCGAAAGCCGAAGCGCAAGGACTGGATGTCCGACTGGATGTGCCCCTTCGGAAAGGCTTCTCCGCATACTTCAGTTACACGAACAACGAAATTGTGGAGATTGGTCCGCTAAATGGCGGGCTTTTTCTCGACGACGACTTCATCGAAATCGGACCTGGAACGCGATTTGTCCCCGATCATGACCAACGCAATGTCGCATCTTTCGCCTTCACCTACGCTGCCCGCCATCATGGCATCTGGACATCGCTTAGCGGAAGGTACGAGAGCGGGGTTCCCATCGAGCTTCCGGATCTGGATGATGAACAGATACGGGCACTGCCCGGTTCGAATCTGGTTAACTTCGACACCGGCCGTGTGAAGCCCTGGTATGTGTTTGGATGGTCCGGAGGAATGGATTTGGTGCGGAAGGAAGGATTCGCGTTGGGAGCTCAACTTGACCTTCAGAATTTCACCAACCACGACTTCGCCTTCAACTGGGGCAATCCTTTTTCGGGTACGCACTTCGGATATCCGCGGTTAATCTCAGGCAGCCTGAAATTCACCTTCAAGAAGTAGGATCGCCTCGACGTCCGCGATTAGAAAATCCTGCTTGCTCGCAGAGATTGCAAGGATAGCGCCAGGCCAACCGATGCTCCGCCGACCGATGGGATTGCGGCGAGACACGGTCCACAAGGTCCGTTACAAACTGGGTCGGATCGCATCTCCGTTTTCATTGATCCGATCTGGCGTTGGAACGATTTTTATACCGCTCGCGGCTCGATGGGGTGCAGCCGACTCTGAGAGCCGGGGGCAGGAAATCCCGCATCCGCTACCAGAATTCGCGTCCCACCAAAACCCGCGTTCAAACTCGCTCGTGATTCGCTCCAGCCGAGAACGTTCGCCATCCAACGTTCGTGGCTGCATCAGGAACTCACGTTCCTCCGACTCCCTTGAATCGTTCTCGGGCAACTCGTAAGGAGTGAACCCGGCTTTCTCCCAATGCATCCGTCACGCGCTCTCCCACTGTTCCGCGAAAGCCTGGCCTTCAGTCTCTTTCCGAGTGAGCTTTATGGTTTGATCTTTTACGGTTTTAAAACTCTCTCCTTGACGCGAATCCCAGTCCTTCACAAATTATGCGGAGCCAGGTAGTCGAGAAACTGCAAGAAGTAACAGTGAATCTGACCTTACTATCCCCGCCTCAATCGCCCGTCCGAATCATAAGGTGCTACCTCGTGTTCGGTATCGATCGGCTGTCGCTGACGACTGTCAATTCATGCAGTTCACGACAAGGTTCGCTTGTGAGAAAAAGCCATGAGGTGTCAATTTGCCTGATTCGGTATGTCTTTGCTCCAGAAACAAAGGTCGGGAGCGCCACATGCCGGCGCTGCAAGCATGTTTGCGCTTCTGTTGCCGGAGCCCCACGGAGTTATGGGCCACGGCATGCCCCGAGTGTGCGAAATCGTCGACACCCGTGCTAGGCGATTCGCTTCTGGTCTAAGTCTGGATGAAACTGAGGAGGCTCACAATGTCCGAAAGAGAAAATGAGAAATTTACCGGAAGTGATAGCTCGACCGGTCGATCACAGAAGTCCAACGTGGGGGATCCTCTTGAAAGCACAGTCGAGTTAATTTCAAAGGAAGTCCCGCAAGGTGTGGACCGCCGAACTTTCCTGATGCGAAGCGCCGTTGTCACCTCCGCAGTAGTGATCACTGGCAACTACATGTCCGCACAGGAGATGGCCCAGAGGTCATCCGCAGCGCCCCCTCTTTCACCAGACCTGAACGTCGTAAAACAGGGAAAAGGGCCTGTTTTGACGACCGTGGACGAGTTCTACAAAGTAGGGCCAGGGCCGTCAAGCTCGCACACCATCGGCCCCATGCGCATCACCTACGATTTTTATCAAAGGGCGACGAAACTTCCCGCCGACAAGCTGGACAAAGCAACGGCTTTGAAAGTTCACCTTTTCGGAAGCCTCAGCGCTACCGGTAAGGGCCACGGCACAGAACGGGCAGCGTTAGCGGGACTCCTGGGAAAAGAGCCGGCGACCGTAGACCCGTTGTTTCTCGACAGCCTGCGGGACAAGCCCGATCAGGTGTTCCAGGTAAAGCTCGGCAGCAAATCTATCGACGTGAGCTTGAAGGATATCATTTACGACGCGACCAAGGGCGACTTCAAGCACCCGAATACGATGACCGTGAAGCTCCTGGCCGGAAACGATGTGCTGCTTGAACAGGAATACTATTCAGTCGGCGGCGGATTCATTGAGTGGAAAGGTTATGTCCCGCCGAAGAAGAATGCCCCGAAGTACCCCTTCGCGACGATGAAAGAGCTTCGCGCTCACGCCGACAATAACAAGATCACGATCGCACAGGTAATGCTTGCCAACGAGATGTCGATCGCGGGTAGGTCGGAAGAAGAGGTTTATGCCTTCGTCGACAAGATCATCAACGCAATGGTCGCGACGGTAACGTCAGGACTGTCGATGCCGGAGGATAACGTGCTGCCCGGCCCCATCAAACTACATAGCAAGGCAGCGACGGTTTACAAGCGCGCCATGGATGACTCGTATCAATCCGACCGAGGCATAGGAGTGCTTTCAGCATATGCTCTGGCGGCTTCCGAAGAGAACGCACGCGGCCACCTCGTTATTACTGCGCCCACAGGCGGCTCCGCCGGTGTGATGCCGGCTCTGGTCTACGGACTCGGTGAAGGTGGACGGAAACTCCCGAAGCAGAAAATCCGTGATGGTATGCTCGCCGCCGCGGCGGTCGGCTATCTCTGTAAGCATCACGCGACGTTGTCGGCAGCCGAGGGCGGCTGCCAGGCGGAGATTGGCGTGGCGTCCTCAATGGCCGCCGCACTGGTCGCTACGGCGTACGATGAGGATTCGCGCGTGGTCGAGAATGCCGCGGAATCGGCGTTAGAGCATCACCTTGGAATGACATGCGACCCGGTAGCCGGCTACGTGCAGGTGCCATGCATTGAACGCTGCGCCTTCGGTGCGGTAAAGGCGTGGACAGCCTACGCCATCGCCAGCAACGAGATCGCGTCCAGACATCGCATCGATTTCGACGCAACCGTGATGGCCCTGGCCCAGACCGCCAAGGACATGAACAGCAAGTACAAGGAAACCAGCGAAGCCGGATTGGCGCTTTCCGTCGTGCTTTGCTGATCGAGCGGCGGGAGATATTGTGTGGAGCCCCCACTAGCGAGAACACTGGGAAGTAAAGTCGCCTTCGCGAAGTCTTCAGTTCGTAATCGCCCACAATTCGCCAGCCAGATTGCAAATTCGACCCTTTCCTCAGGCCGCGTAGTAAACACCCGCTAGAACGGCTTGTCATGATTCAGCACTGGGTAAGAAGCGGACGTGGGAGGCTAGAGTAATCGAACGTCCTACTCAATCCAAAATCGTGCTCGCGTGGGCCACCGCCAAGAGTGTTGCTCTTCAATCACCACGTTATGGGTTCCTGCCCCGTTTCGAGCAGGTATTTGTTGGCACAACTAAAATGATTATTCCCGGCGAAACCTCGATGACACGAAAGAGGTGATGGGTGCGCGGACCTCAAAACCAAATGTTTCTTAGCATCAATTTGCATTAATGCTTCTTGCGCTTTATTGCCCCATGCAATAAAAACAAGATTATTTTTTGCAGCTAGTTTTTCGATGATCTTGTTAGTGAAAAATTTCCATTTCGATTGATGTGAACCCGGTATACCTTCCTCAACAGTGAGAGCTCTGTTTAAAAGCAGCACTCCTTGATCGGCCCACCTGGTAAGATCTCCGCTTGTCGGAATTTCAGTATGGAATTCATCGCTCACCTCTTTAAATATATTTCGAAGTGAAGGTGGTGGCTTCACGCCTGCGCGAACGGAAAAGCAAAGCCCGTGAGCCTGACCCATTCTGTAATATGGATCTTGGCCAATCACCACCACTTTTACCCTGTCAAAGGGCGTGAGATTGAAAGCTGCGAATATTTCAGGTTCAGGCGGATAGATTTCCCGTTGGCTGGCGTATTCCTGTTTTAAGAATGAGCATAGATCGACCATATATGGTTCTTGGAACTGGTCGCGGAGAAGAGCATCCCAGCTCTTCTCGAGTTTTATCTTGTTTAGATCCATGACACCGCCTTTATTCTTATCGAGGGTCACCCGACCAATCCATGTGCGTAATGTCGAAAGCCGCGGGGGGTGGCCGCGCCACAGGAGTGTCGCTAGCGCGGGATTTGTCCCAAATAGTATCCAAGACGATTTTCGACATCTCCAGGCTTGTGGAAGCCAGACATGTCGCGGCCTTTACCATCGTTGTAGCCGCGGCACTACTTGTCATCATGGGCGGCGCGGTCCTGCACGCCAAGGCCAAGACAACAACCAAAACAACGACAAGTACTCGCTGATATCGCCGGGCGGAATCGCGTTCTCCGACTTCAGGGGATACGAGGACCTTCTGGAAGATAAGTTTCGGTATTGCTGCGAAGCTCCAGTTGCCCACTCTGCTGTGCCGCCGCTGCGTCGATCCCCGCTCCTGACAAACGTTCCCGGTGATCCTGCCGCTGATCCGGATTCACCACGTGAATAGCCTTATGGCCACACTGGAATCCATCTTTAATGAATGGGAGCAGAACCCGATATTCTTCGTCGGCACTATTGAAGAAAGCGCAGACATGACGCGTTTGGTCGAGCTGGGAACCAGCAATGGAATCGGAGCGGTGGCCCTCTTCATCGCATATCCCTCACTTGGATATCGAGCGGCGCCCCTTTGGAATATAAGGATGCACGATCCCTACTCGAAAGTCCAACCGAGACTTTGGCATGGACCGATACGTTCGTCCAATAGACTCGTCATCGCGCTTCTGGCTTAATCAATGTGCCCCTGATCGGAGCAAGGGTGAGCCCTGCAACCATCGCCCCTTACCCCCAGTGGAAACCGGAACTCGCGGGACCCCGTATTTGTTATTTTGTTATTTGTAACGAACACTGAATCGGGACTGGAGTCATCCATGAACAGCGTACAAATCGACCACAAGAGCTATGAGATGCCCCCGCGCGAGGGAATCAGCATCGCGCAGTTTCTCACCGTCACCGATATCGAGCGATCGGCCCGCTACTACGAAAAGGTCTTTGGCGCTCGCATCCTGAGTCTGGGTGACGGCAACGCGCCTGCGTACCTTCAGCTTGCGAATATCTGGATGATTCTGAACGTCGGCGGCGGACCGACCCCGGATAAGCCGACGGTAACGCTCAGCGTCCCCGCCCCGAATCACATCAATAGCTTTATGAATTTCCGCGTTGCGGATATTCAAGCCTGCTACAAATTATGGAAAAGTCGAGGAGCCGAGTTCATCACCGAGCCGATTCCCAAGTACGGCGAGATTCGCTGCTACATCCGCGATCCAGACGGTTACATTATCGAAGTCGGACAGAGCACCGATCTCACCTACGGTTAACGCACGGTCGGGATGGGACGGCCGATAGCCCGGGCCTTGGGTCTCGCGGCAATCACCCAGTGAAAGTTCGGGTTTGCGCGTGCAAGGTCCACCAGCCATGAAAAGGAGCACTGGATGAATCCCACGGTTTATCGTACGACACAGGTCGACGGCCTTTCGATCTTCTACCGAGAGGCTGGCCCGAAGGATGCGGGAACGCTTCTGTTGCTGCACGGACTTCCCTCGTCGTCGCGGATGTTTGAGCCGCTCTTCGCAAGACTATCCGATCGCTACCACCTGATAGCACCTGATTATCCCGGTTTCGGACACAGTGACTGGCCGGACCCGAAGAAGTTCGCATACACGTTCGATCATTACGCCGAGATAATGAACCATTTCACCGAGGCGCTTGGACTCTCGCGCTACACGCTCTACATGCAGGACTACGGTGGTCCTGTTGGCTTTCGCATGGTACTGGCGCATCCAGAACGGATCGAAGCCCTTATCGTGCAAGACGCCGTCGCCCACAACGGAGGCTTGGGCGCAAACTGGAAGACGCGCCGGGCTTTCTGGGCCGATCGCGCTGCTAATGAGAACGAGCTTCGCACAAATCTCTTGTCGCTTGAGACCACGCGCGCGCGCCATGTGGGAAACGACCCTGACGTGGAGCGCCACGATCCCGACCTCTGGACCGATGAGTTTTATTTTCTGAATCGGCCCGGCCAGGCCGAGATCCAGAGTGATCTTTTCTACGACTACCGAACCAATGTGGACTCCTATCCGAAGTGGCAGGCTTGGATGCGCGAAAGGCAACCACGGCTACTGGTGATTTGGGGAAAATACGAAGTGTCTTTCGACGCCAGCGAGCCGGAAAGCTATCGCAAAGATGTTCCGAACGCCGAGGTCCACATTGTTGACGGCGGCCATTTCGCGCTCGATACGGCCGCCGATGAGATCGCGGCATTGGCGAAAGGCTTCATGGCGTCTTCACACTCGGAGTCGAAGGCTCGGCTCGCCGGTTGAGATCGTCAATTACTTCTCCTCGATCGTCAAATGCATGCTCTTCACTTCGTTGATTTCGGCGATTACGATCGCGCGTGCCCCTTTCCGTTCAAATACGGTTCCGCTAGCCCGCACGTACTTGCCCACGAATGGCATCAGTTTCTCCCGCTGACCGGTGTCAGGCATTTTGTCGGAGATGGGCAGATACAGATCACCATTCTTGGTCAGAATAGCGAGCGGCGATCCGCCCCGCACGCATCCCAGCACGCACTTCATGCTGAGGTGAGTCGCGTTCCCATCGAGATTCTGAATGGGACACGCGATATCCCGAACCAAGCCCTCAATGGTTGCTTGCGATGCATTGGCTCTCTCACCCTCCATCGACGTGTGCTGTGGAGTTTTGGTGGCTCCGAGCATTACGCCGATACCGCACCCGGCCAGCAAGCAAAGACGCAGAAATCGGTTCATGACTTCTCCTCGTCACCCGCGCATCGATTTTCGACAAATGATTTTCGACATTGTGATCGTGTTTTCGTTGTTGGCGAGATCAAATGCTAGGCCACCCGCCCCAGCTCTTGGGAAGCAGGATACTTTTCAGCGTTCGGGCTCGAGCTTTCCCTCGACAAGGTAGAGAAGCAAAAGCAAAATGCCGTTTACCGTGAACATCCGAAAGGCGGCGAGTTCACCATTCCAGGTCGGGGATTCCCACATCATGAACCATTCCCCCCCGATCGTAATGAAAGCTAGAGACCACAACAGAGTGCCCGCCCAAAGACCTGCCACCGCATAAGTCTTAGCAGCGTAGAAGCCGGGAGATTTCACGTCAAGCGCCATACGCACTCCCCCAAAGACGCACAGCAGCCCGGCCAGTGCCTCCCACGCAATGATGAAACAGTATGCGAAATGCTGAAGCCTCTGTGACCGAATCGCATGCCACGCCACATGTGGATCCAGTGGCACGGAATCCATGCTGAGAACGTGCGTCACAAATTGGAAATTAGTTCCATAGTCCGCAATATTGTTAAACACAACGAGAACGAAATAGAGGCCAATCGTCAGAGCAAGGGCGGTCTGGCCGAGGCGAGCGAGAAGGTTCATCGGCGAGATTATAAGCCGGTCGTCAGTACAGCGCATTCTTCCATGGAGGGGACAAAAATCTGGGAGAGACGGGACGTTCACCAATCTCCATCTTCTATAGTTACGGAACGTCGAAGGAGCTCTACCATGCGGCATGACGTTGCGCCCGGAGGTGTTTTTCCCGATTACGAGCTGCCCGATCACACGGGGACACTGCGCAAGCTCAGCGAGCTGCAGGGGGACGATCCGCTGATCCTCACGCTGGCTCGCGGCCACTACTGCCCGAAAGAACACCAGCAGCATTCGGAGCTCGCCGCGTTTTATCCGAAAATCGCCGTGTCGTACACGCAGCTCGCCACAATTTCAACGGACGACCACCATACGCTCCAGGAGTTTCGGGCATCGGTCGGAGCCGTGTGGACCTTCCTTTCAGATCCCGACCGCACGATTCAGAAAGACCTCGACATCCAGGAGTACACCGACCCCGAGAATAACCCGATGATTCCGCACACGCTCGTGCTCAAGCCGGGCCTCGTCATCCACAGCATTTACAACGGATACCGGCCTACACCATCGCCTCCGAGAAAGTGCAGACCCACGTCAACATGTTTGTTGAACAGAGATCCACGCGCATTCGCGCCTATGCCGCCTCCCACTCGCAAGTCGTTGAAGGCGCCTGCCGCCGAAGGTGTGGCTGCAGTTCCCTCTGGGAAAACGCGATCGCGGAACTGACTGACCAATCCGAAGACTTCGTAGTGTCCCCAGCCCGGCTCGAAGACCGCCTTCGCGATGAGGTCTGGAGCCGAGTTGAAGGAGTAGTTTGCGGTGGGGTTGTAAAGCCCACCCCCCGTGCCTGGAGCGCCCAGCAGGAAATTGGTGGCGTTGCCGTGCGCCGCAAACGTGGTCTGAGGATTTTCCACGGAGAATGCCAGCCAGACTTTGTCGCCGAAGTCCTTGGCCACGCGGAAGCCGTACTGGCGGGCCCAGCTAAAACCCACGTGGTATTGCGCGTCAATCGTCATGGGCAGAGCTTCGGTGCGGTTATCCACACCTTTTTTAGTTTCCGTGACCGGGCTGTACATTTGACCGCCAGTAAAGGTCCAGCCATGAAGCGCAGCCTGCCCCCATATCTGGCGTTGACGCATGGTGTAGCTGTTGCTTTCATTGTTGTTCGAGGTCACGCCGGCAGACAGAAAATCCTGCTCGAAGTAACCCGTCAGCTTTGTGTCTTTCAGCTTGCCCTCGGCCAGCAATGAAATGCGCGACTGGCGGCCGGAGCCGAAGAACTCTGACAAGCTGCTTTGTGAATTCCCGGGAAGTGGAATGGAGTTGAACGGAGTGTTGACATCGGACGCCAGTCCGCGTTGACGCCAGACTGTTTCGGCCGCCAGAAAGCCGCCCGGCGTGAGCGTGATCCCTTTCATGCGTAACGCCAAGGGGCTTTCGTTGACTGCCTTCTATGTCTCCTGCATCGCCAATGCCGTATTGCTCACCGTGTCCTTGCGGTCCGTCACGTCACTTCGCACTGCACCGACATCCCGCTTCTGTTGTGCGCTTTGCGAAACCGCAGTGTCCGCCTTGTCTTGCGCCTGACTAGCCGTACTTTGTACCTGGTTCATTTGCTGCTGTAATTGTTGAACCTGCTGATCCCGGCTCTGCAGTTGCTGTATGAGCTGCTGGATCTGTTGCTGTTGCATCTCAATGGACTGCTGCATCTGTGCAAGTTGTGCGGAGATCTTTTGCGACGCTGTGGCGCTTTTCTTTGCCCGCGCTGCGGTCGCTCCTGTGCCCGTCCCTTGAGCTATGCCCAGGTTGGCCACAAGAAGAACCGTTAAAATGACGCCTGCTAATTGCCTCATGTGGGTTCCTCCTCTTGTCATGTTTTCAAAATATTGACTCCTTTCGAGTACTAACCGGGAGACCTTGTTATTCCTGTGGGCTCAGGAATTTCGCTACGGGTTGCCGCGGTCCGCTGTTGTTAGTGCGGACTTTTTTGTTTTCCTGACGCAACCCGCGTTGAAGGTTAACGACTGGCGTTACCGCTATCGCATGGAAACTCCTGGTCGATCTTGCGATGCACAATGCCCATCTTCATGTCACGTTCTCCGGGAATATCGAAGTACATAACATGTTTTGTCAGGCGCACCGGGATTGCTTTGTTCGCGCTAAAAGCTGAAGGTAGATAGTCGATGTAAGACTCGTAGCGGCCGACGTAGGTTCCGCAACCTACCCGCACAGAAATGTCGAATGCGTAGTACTGAGTCTTCAACGATGCGTCGGTCCCGCTGTAACAACATTGGTTGGGACTTGAAACTTCCTGTCTCTCAACGCCTAAGACCGTCCCTTGTTGTGTGAAAACTTATCACGCGGCGGTCCTGGAGACAGACTGGTCCAAGCTTGAGGGGCACATTCTCGCGGCTGAGGCCGCGATAAAAGGGAGGCTGCACGAATTTTCCTTGAACCACGCGGGAAAGCGATAGAGAACAACTAGCGAATATTGCGTGGAGCCCGCTGCACGGCTCCAAACTACAAGCTTCTGTCCGATACCGTACCTATACAGAATCATCCTTAAGGAATTTTTGGGACCATCGAATAGTTTCCTGATTTCGGGGAGGCTAAATTTGCTGACCATCGCAATTGCAATTCGATGCATCATAAGTTTTGCCTTGGCTCGGTGCATCGTGAATGCGATTTGAGAATGCCGACGCCTAGGAAATTCATTTGCCGCGGCTAATCCGATGGCTGAGGGGAGCAAAGAAATGGCAGGGCAATTCGCAATTGTGACAGGAGCATCGAGTGGTATTGGATTTTCACTGGCAAAGGAACTTGCGGCGCGAGGTTATGATCTCGCAATTTGCTCATCAGGCCAGCGGTTACAGCCAGCTGCCCAAGAACTTCGTTCGCAAGGCTCGCAGGTGACCGAGATCCAGGCGGACTTAGCGACCGAGGACGGCGTAAAGCAATTCTGGGAGCAGGTGAAGTCGCTCGGCCGCAACATAGATGTTGCGTGTCTTAACGCAGGCGTCGGTGTCGGTGGCCTTTTCGCAGAAACGGATTTGGACGCCGAACTGAACATGGTGTACCTGAATTGCGCGGGCACAGTGCAGCTTGCCAAATACGTGGTTCAAGATATGCTCTTGCGCAAAGAGGGAAGAATCTTATTCACCGCTTCCATCGCCGGAGAGATGGTCGCGCCGCGTGAAGCGGTATACGCAGCCACGAAAGCCTTTGGGTTGTCTTTCGCGCACAGTCTTCGCTATGAGTTGCGCGACACCGGGATCTCAGTGACCGCTCTGCAGCCAGGACCCACGAACACGGACTTCTTCCATCGCGCCGGCATGGACAATACAGAGGTTGGGTCGGAAGGTAAAAATGAAAGCCAGCCCGATGATGTGGCACGTCAGGGTATCGAAGCACTCCTGTCGGGCAAGGACCACGTTTACGCGGCATCGACAAAAACAAAGATGGAAGGCATGTTGGCCAACGTCACTCCGGGCAGCGTGAAGGGCGCGATGCACGAGAAGATGGCAAAGCCGAAAGCCAGTTAACGCTCGTTCTGGAGTGCGCCATACGGACGAAACAGAATCTTCAAAGGAGTCAGGAATGTCGAAAGCATTGAATGAAAAGCCGAACGCAGAACCATTGCCGGTAGCCGCGAGCGCAGGTGTCATGCTGAATGGCCGCTATTTGCCGCCGCCAGAAGATAAGGACGGAAAGATCTGGGTAAGAACGAGCGCCCTGGTCCATGCCGATGCCCAGGAACTTTACAACATGTGGCGCGATGTTGAAACTGCACCACTTTGGCAAGAGCAGATCGAAAAGGTGACTCGCACCGGTGAGACAACTTCCCACTGGGTGATGCAATCCGGAGGCAAAGATAAAGATACAGATAACAATGAAGTCAAGAGCAAAACCATCGAATGGGATTCCGAGATTTTGAAAGACGAACCTGGCCATCGCATCGCATGGCGATCCATCGGAGGGGAGTCAGACAATGCGGGTGAGGTTGATTTTCGAAGCTTCTCCGGGCGGCCGGGGAACAATGGTCACGGTTCTGCAAGAGTTTCGAATGGGCAAGTTGGCCAGCGCGTGGGAAACCATCACCGGCCGGAATCCGAAGCAGGCTGTCATCGAAAATCTCCGCCATTTCAAAGCCCTCGCAGAGACGGGTGAAATTCCGCGAACGCAAGGCCAGCCTCATGGGCCGCACGGAATTATTGCGAGAGTCAAAAAATCGATGTACGGCGAGGATACGACTACACCGCCCGGCTTGAATCGCAAGGCGAGCTAACCAAAATAGTTTTCACTTTTTAAAGCCAAGATTGGGAGTCTGGTTATGAAAGCGCTGTGTTGGATGGGAAGCAACAAAGTAGAGGTGCACACCGTCGACGATCCGACGATCCTGAACCCGCACGATGCCATTATGAAAATCACCCGCACCGCTATTTGCGGATCGGACCTGCATCTTTTTGACGGTTTCATCCCAACCATGGAAGAGGGCGACATTTTGGGCCACGAATTCATGGGAGTTGTTGAGGAAACCGGAAAAGGAGTGACCAATCTTCAAAGGGGCGATCGGGTGGTCGTTCCTTTCACAATCGCGTGCGGTAACTGCGAGTTTTGTAAGAAAAAGATATGGTCGGCTTGCGACAATACGAATCCCAACGCTCACCTGATGGAAGCGGCGTACGGATATTCGGGGTCAGGTCTGTTTGGGTATTCGCACATGATGGGAGGATACGCTGGCGGGCAGGCTCAATATGTACGGGTCCCTTTCGCCAACGTTGGTCCGCTGAAAATTGAGAGCGACCTTCCCGATGAGAAAGTCCTCTTCCTTTCTGACATTTTTCCGACCGGCTACATGGCTGCCGAAAATGCGCAAATCCAGGAGAACGATACGGTCGCGGTATGGGGTTGCGGTCCCGTCGGGCAGTTCGCGATCGCCAGCGCCTTCATGCTTGGCGCCGCCCGGGTTATCGCCATCGACCGGCTTCCCGAACGCCTGGAGTTGGCCCGCTCGATCGGGGCCATATACGGTCGATTACTCCGAGGAAGATGTAAGCGTCCTCACTGCGTTAAAGGACCTGACGGGGGGCATCGGCCCAGATTCCTGCATCGACGCTGTCGGCCTTGAAGCCCATTCCGCGCAACTCCAGGGAATTTACGACAAAGTTAAAACTGCGCTGATGCTCGAAACCGACAGGCCCAGCGTTCTGCGGCAGGCCATCCAATCGGTGCGCAAGGGAGGAACGGTCTCAATACCAGGCGTGTATGGAGGTCTGCTCGACAAGGTTCCCTTCGGCGCCGCTTTCGGCAAAGGGCATCACGATGAAGATGGGTCAGACCAACATGCACAACTACATGAAGCCGCTGCTGGAGCGTATTGAGAAAGGCCAGATCGATCCGAGCTACATAATTTCGCACCGAATCAAACTTGAGGAGGCGCCTGACATGTACAAAGTCTGGCGCGATAAGAAGGAGAAGGTCACGAAGATCGTGATCGATCCTTGGGCGGCATAAAAAAACCATCAGATTCCGCGGGGAACGAATGCGCGACGATATCAGAAGCGGCATCCACTGACAGCTTTGATCTTGGGAGCGATGAGCGGATTGGCTGGAACGGTGATCATGACGCAGTTCCAAAATGTTTGGAACAAGTTTTCCGTAGATGTGCACAAACCGGCAACTGAGCCCGATGCGAAATCCGTGGAGGAACAAGAAAGAAGACTCGACCATGAAGGCGGCAGGCAAATTATCCAACAAAATTGGACTCCTCTGTCTCGTGAAGAGCGAAAAAAGCGGGGCCATGGGTTCATTATGCGTTTGGCACGTCTGTTGGCGCTGTCTTTGGTGTGGCTGCGGAAATGAAACGGGAAACTGTGCGTCGAATAAATCCTGTGTTGGCCGGACCGGCGTTCGGCACCGCCGTCTTCGTGGCCGCGCACGAACTTATCGTGCCCGCGCTGAAGCTTTCTTCGAATCCACTTAAGGAACCGATCCCGGAACAGATCGCAGAATTTGTTTCGCATTTAATCTATGGCGTCGGTAAAAACTGATGTATGACGGCCTCAAGAAACTTGATCAATGATGCACCATTGCTTCGCCGGACCTTAAAAGAGTTAGGAACGCCGACCTGACGTATGGCAAATAAAATCGTTCGCCACAGATCGGCGGCCGTTCTGCTTCTGGTGGATGTCGTTAATCATTTCGAATTTCCGGACGGAGAAGCAATCCTTAAGAACGCTCTGCAAATCGCCCCACGCCTGGAGCGCCTCAAGAAACGTGCACGAGCGTCTAACATCCCCGTAGTTTATGTGAATGATAATTTCGGCCAGTGGAGATCGGATGCCGGCAAACTGCTGTCGCACTGCCTGCGTACTGAGTGCGCCGGGAAACCTTTCGTCGAACGGATTCAACCTGACGACCAGGATTATTGTGTTCTCAAGCCGATGCATTCCGCGTTTTTCCAGACTCCACTCGAACTGTTGCTCCGGCACCTGGGTGCCTCGTCCATTATTCTCGTGGGGATTGCCACGAACAGTTGCATTTTGTGCACAGCGCACGACGCCCGAATGCGGGGCTTCAAGATCACAGTAGTTTCGGACTGTTGCGCCGCACGTTCCGCGCGAGAGCACAAGGAAGCGATCGACAATATACGGGAGATGGCGGGAGCCAAAGTCGTGACGATGTCGTCTCTTCGCCTCAGAACGAACAAGACCGGCCATGGAAAATCTCATTGAGCCTACATCGGAACAAACCAGTGTTCTGAGCAATGCCGAAATCGCCGACCGCTTGGCGAGCCTTGCCCAGCTCCTGTCTTCGCAAAAGGAAAATCCTTACAAGGCGAAGGCCTATCGTCGGGCCGCAACACACATCCGCAACCTTCCCGAAAGCCTGGATGAGATGGTGCGCCGCGAGGAGGACCTAACCCAGTTTGCCGGCATCGGCGCGGCGATCGCAAGCGCCATTCGGGAAATTGTCACGACGGGAACGCTCTCAAAGCTGGAAAGGTTGCGCAGCGAGGCCAGTCCCGCCCTTGCAGAACTGAGCGCGCATCCTCGGCTGGACCCCAGGCGCGTCATGCGTGTCTACAAGAAATTGAACATTAGTTCCGTGCGCGAGTTGCGCCAACTCATGAAGAGCGGTGAAGTCGAGCAAGTATTCGGTAATCGCATGGCGCAGCACATCCGGCAAGGACTGACCGAAACCCACGCCATGCTGCTGTATCGTGCAGACGATCTGCGCGAATTGCTTGAGGATTACCTGCTGCGTACCTGTCACGTGAGCCGCGTGGAAGCAGTCGGTGATTACCGGCGGCGTGTCGAGGTGATAGAAGAACTCGTCTTTGTCATCGAAACAAAAGATTTTCCGCAGGTCGTTGAACGAATGCAACGCTATGGCGGACGGACGCCCCTCGTTGACGCCGGTGAAGACCATGCGTCCTTCGCTCTCTCCTCGGGCATTCTGCTGCGCCTTCAAGTCGCGACCCACGAAGACTGGGGCTTTTGTATGGCCATGTGCACCGGATCAAGAGCACATCTGAAGAAGCTGGCGACTGTAACGACACCATTGCGCGATCTGAAGAGCCAGGGCTTTACCTCGGAAAAGTCGCTTTACCGCCGTTTTGGCCTTCAATACATGGAACCCGAGCTGCGCGAAGGCCATGACGAGGTGGAAAGAGCGAAGGCAGGGACGCTGCCCCGCCTGGTGACGGCCAAGGATATTCGCGGCGACTTACACGCGCATTCGGTCTCGAGCGACGGCGTTGACTCCATCGAAGACATGGCGGAAGCTGCGCGCGAGCGCGGCTATGAATACATCGGCATCACTGATCATTCCCAAAGCCTGAAGATCGCCGGCGGTGTTTCGGTTGACGATCTTTGGCAGCAAATCCGCTACATCGACAAACTCAACGGCAAACTGAGCGGTTTTCGCATACTGAAGTCCAGCGAAGTGGATATCCTGGCCGACGGATCTCTCGACTATCCGGATGATCTGCTGAAAGAGCTCGATTACACCGTGTGTTCGATTCATTCGCGGTTCGTCCTGGACAAAAATGCCCAGACCGAACGCCTGCGGCGTGCGATGGACAACCGGTATTTCAATATTCTCGGGCACGCAACGGGCCGCCTCCTGCTTAAGCGCCCTGGATATGAGTTCGATATTGACCGGGTAATCGATCAGGCACGGCAGAACGGTTGTTTCTTCGAGATTAATTCAAGCCCGGACCGGCTGGATTTGTCCGCTGAAAACGCACGCAGAGCGGCTGCGGCAGGTGTAATGATTGCGATTTCAACCGATTCTCACAGTATGGAAGAACTTGATCTTGTTCAATGCGGACTCGATCAGGCGCGTAGGGCCGGCCTGCAGAAGGCGAGTGTTCTTAATAGCCTATCCTGGAACAAGCTTCAGCGACTTTTCCGACGATAGTCCAGCAACATCTCCGCCGAAGCCCGATGCAGGGCAATTAGCGTAGTCCTGCGGCTCAAAAAGGCCGCGCGTACAGAAAGAACCCGATTCTATCCTCACTCGGATGGTTATAACGTCGAAAGTGAAGTGAAGACCTGGAGCCGGCATTCTGGTTGCTGATTCATACTATTCCGCTTGTCGAGTGCACCTTGAATAACACGGAGAAAAAATATGTCCCTTCGGCGTGGAAATGGGTTGCTGGATTTTTGCTGACTGCTGCAGGCTTAGCCGCGCTTGCGGGACTCTACGTTTATTTCCATTCGCCGCGGTGAACTGAAAAAACAACACTTGATGAAATGGATCGATCAAGAACTTAGCGCCAATTGATTCCGGTGAAGGCGAACGCTATCCAATTATCGAATAGGTGGTCAGCCCAAGTGGCAGAACCCCGGGGGTGGAGAGCAGGCATTTCTTCTACAACCAACAACGAGGAGAGCGACGATGAAAATCATACTGGCAGCGATCGTTTTGGCCGCAGCGTTCACGCAGGCACAAACCAGCCAACCTTCAGCACCGAACCAAACTCAAGCGCTGAGTCAATCGAGTACCGACAGAATCGTGAAGGAAGTGCATCACGAACTGGTGCTCCTTCCTAATTACGGCGTTTTCGACAATCTTGGTTACCGAGTGTCCCCGGATGGAACATTGACTCTGGTAGGGCAAGTGGCTCGTCCGACTTTGAAGTCGGATGCAGAAAACGCAGTGAAACGCATCGAGGGGGTTGAACGAGTCGATAATCAGATCCAAGTGCTGCCCACATCGCCAATGGATGACCAGATCCGCCTGGCAACTTATCGGGCCATCTACGGCAACACCGTGCTGAGCCCGTATCAGATGCGCGCGGTGCCTCCGATTCACATCATTGTCAACGGGGGACATGTCACTCTGGAGGGCGTGGTAGCGAAACAGATGGACAAACAGGTGGCGGAGGCTCAAGCGAAGAGCGTGCCGAATGTGTTTTCCGTAACCAACAATCTTCGAGTAGAAGAATGAGCCGAGGACAATCGCTTCTCTTAAAGATGAGATCTACGAAGATGGGTGTCCGAGAACGCCTGCCAAATTTGAGTCGGAAGATTTAAAAGTGAAGAACGATCCTCTCGTCACGTATTTGCAGGATCACCTGGCCGGAGCGCTGCATGCGATCGAACTGCTCAAGGCCATGTGCCACCATTTTGCCGGAGAACCGCTTGGGACATTTGCAGGCGAAGTGCTTGCAGAGGTTGAGGCCGACCGCGACGTCCTCGCAAGAATAACGGAGGATGCAGGTGGTACTCCGGGTGGCGTGAAAGAGTGGGGCGCATGGCTCACAGAAAAGGTCAGCCGTTTGAAGCTAAAACATGGCGCCTCCGATGGACTCGGCACCTTCGAGGCGCTTGAATTCCTAGCGATAGGGATTCACGGGAAACGAGCGCTCTGGCGCGTCCTCGAGCAAGTCGCGCCATTCAATGCGCCTTTGCAAAGCTTCGATTTCGCGGAACTCATTAGAAGGGCTGAAAATCAGCACAAGCAAGTAGAACAGCAAAGGCTGACTTGTGCCCGGTCCTTGTTCGGCAATGTCAACGGCGACGAAAAAAGTGCACCGCAGGGTGCATAGATGACGAAAGCGACTTCCGATCGCGTTGCACCAGTCGGTGTCGCAGCAGGGCAACCGCAATGCAAGTTGTAAGCACTTCCAACTCTTGAAGAAACTCCAGCATCACAGCACCGTCATAACGTTTCACCTTGTTGGCGGATAATGAGACGGTCTCACAAACTATCGTTGGCAATCTTCCAACAAACAGTTCTTCCCTTTTTCTTACTCTCCCTGATTATCCTTTTCGCCCATATTGTTGCCTGCACTGCATTCGCCCAAACAAGTTCGATGCAACAGCCTGTGGTCGAACAAAATTATCAGCCCCGGTCCTACCAGGGACAACTCGAACCCGATGATGGTCAGTGGATTCGCCCCGCAAAAGATTACGCCAGCACCCGTTACAGCTCACTTAATCAGATCAATGCTGGGAATGCGAAAGACCTGAAGCTGGCTTTCACATTTTCCACCGGCATGACTCGCGGGCATGAGGCTGCGCCTCTGGTCGTGAACAATACGATGTACATCGTCTCGCCCTTCCCAAACAATCTCTACGCCCTCGACCTTACTAAGCCGGGCGCTCCCATGAAGTGGGTGTACGAGCCCGTGCCGACGCCCGCATCGCAAGGAGTTGCGTGCTGTGACATCGTCAATCGAGGCGCAGCCTATGACAACGGCAAAATTTATTACAACACCCTGGACAATCAGACCGTTGCGGTAGACGCAAAAACCGGCCACGAAGTATGGAAAACGCGCGTTGGCGACATTAACAAGGGTGAGAGCATGACCATGGCTCCCCTTGTCGTCAAAGGAAAGGTTCTCGTAGGAAATAGCGGCGGAGAGTTCGGAGTTCGTGGTTGGCTGACCGCGCTGGATGCAAAGACTGGCAAAATCGCCTGGAGAGCGTACACCGCCGGGCCTGATAAGGATGTTCTGATCGGACCCCGCTTCAAGCCTTTTTACCCACAGGATCGAGGTCAGGATCTGGGTGTGAAGAGTTGGCCGCCAGACGCATGGAAGATTGGCGGCGGCGGTGTTTGGGGCTGGATATCGTATGACCCGCAACTAAACCTGATTTACTACGGCACTGCGAACCCAGGCCCATGGGACGCGGAAGCGCGCCCTGGCGACAACAAATTTACTTCCGGCATCTTTGCCCGCGATCCCGACACGGGCGAAGCGGTCTGGTTCTACCAGTTCAGCCCCCACGATCTTTACGACTACGACGCGGTCAATGAAAACATCCTGCTTGACCTTCCTATTCGCGGGCAAACCCGCAAGGTTCTGGTTCACCCCGATCGCAATGGCTACGTGTATGTAATGGATCGCACCAGCGGAGAAGTGTTGTCCGCCAGCGTCTTCGCTCCCATCACGACCAGCCGTGGCGTTGATCTCAAGACAGGCCAGCTTCAGTACGTTGACGAAAAAAAGCCGATCACGGGAAAAGTGATACAGGGCTTGTGCCCCACCGCGCCTGGGGCCAAGGACTGGCAGCCCTCGGCCTTCTCTCCACGAACTGGATTGATCTACATTCCTCACAATCATCTGTGCATGGATGAAGAAGATCTCACGCCGAACTACATCGCCGGCACCCCTTATGTCGGTGCCAATGTCCGCATGTACGATGCGCCCGGTGGTTACGGAGGAGAATTTACCGCCTGGGACCCGGTCGAAGGCAAAGTCGTGTGGACGATTCCCGATCATTTCCCGGTGTGGAGCGGAGCACTCGCAACCGCTGGAGACGTCGTTTTTTATGGAACGCTCGACGGTTGGTTCAAGGCCGTCGACGCTCACAGCGGCAAGCTGCTCTGGCAATTCAAAACCGGGTCCGGAATCATTGGCCAGCCCACTACCTATAAAGGACCGGATGGTAAGCAATACGTCGCCATCTTGTCCGGTGTAGGCGGCTGGGCGGGAGCGATTGTGGCTGGCGGGTTGGATGCTCGCGATGAATCCGCTGCATTAGGATTCGCTGGAGCGATGAAGGACCTTCCGAAATACACGAACAAAGGGGGAATGCTTTATGTATTCGCCCTGCCTTAAGTTCGTTGCTGGTTTCTTGCTGTTGGTTTCTGCCGTGGGAGCGGACGCCCAGACTCGTGAATTGCGCGTATGCGCGGACCCGGACAACATTCCGTTTTCCAGTCGGGACCAGACGGGCTTTGAAAACCGCATCGCGGCACTCGTAGCGCACGATCTGGACGCTCGGCTGATTTTCGTTTGGCAACGAATGGGGCGCGGATTCGTTCGAGCGTACCTCGATAACGGCCAATGTGACTTGCTGGTTGGAATCCCCCAGAACTATCGGCCCGTTCTCAGCACGCGTCCGTATTACAGGTCGACATATGTTTTTGTCGACAGGCCAGGAGAACCAGCAATCCCGTCACTCGATTCTTCGGCGCTGCATGGTTTGAAAATAGGAGTGCAGGTTGTGGAAGAAGAATACACACCCCCGGGAGAGGCACTCGCGCGACGCGGTTTGCAAGCTGCGATTGTGGGCTTTGACACGACCGGCGATGGTGCCGCCTCGATTGTTCGGGCGGTTGCCGATCACAAGGTCGACCTCGCAATTGTCTGGGGACCTCTGGCCGGCTACTTCGCCAGGAAAGCGGGTCAGCAGCTTCGTATTACACCTGTCGAACCCGAAGTCGATCCCCCTGGCCTCCCCTTCACCTTTGCAATTTCGATGGGCGTCCGCAAGGGCAATCTCGCACTGCGAGATCAACTGGAAAAAATTCTCTCGCAGCGGGCGCCCGACATTCGCGCCATCCTTGATGAATATGGAGTTCCGCAATTGCCTCTTGCTACTCCCAGAGACTCTGACGGAGTTGCAAATTGAAACATCGCTATCTATCCCTCGTGACTCTGCTTGGAGCAACCGCTGTGCTCGCGTCGTGCAGCCGTGAAGATAGGATTCTGCGCCAGCCTCCGCCCGCAAATGACACGCTTAACACTGTACAAATCAGCGGCTTGAATCCGGGAGCGAACTTAATTCCCACCCCAGCGAATTCCAACATGTACCAGGAGAGCGCATTTGCGGTATCTGAAGGCCAGAAGCTTTACGAGTCCTATAACTGTGTCGGTTGTCACGCGCACGGCGGCGGTGGGATAGGTCCTCCCCTCATGGATCGAAACTGGATTTATGGCAGTGAACCAGGAAATATCTTTGCCACGATCATGCAGGGAAGGCCGAATGGCATGCCATCTTTTCGCAATCGCATCCCCGAATTCCAGGCTTGGGAAATCGCGGCTTATGTGCGGTCCATGGCGGGTTTGCTTCCTAAAGGTGTGTCTCCTAATCGTCCTGACCAGATGAATGTAAAGCCTGCGGAGTCGTCCACCCCTGAACAGGTACCGAACGGAATCACTGGCGTCCCGGAGCAATCGAGGTGAACTTCGCACGCCATCTTGTCGCATGCCTGCTGTCACAGGCCACGGCTCTCGATCCCGGCCGCCACAACATGCTGCACTCGGCAGGCCCACAGGCCGGCCACATTGAATGGTTGTACTGGTTCGTTTTCTGGATTCTGTTTGCCGTTTTTATCCTGATGATCGCCGCCTTTACCGGGGCTGGTGCGAAAGCCCGCGTCCTCGCCCGCCATCCGTTACCCGTCATCGAAAAAGATGAAGCAGCAGACCGGCGCGCGGGTTGGGCGGTTGGCACCGCCATCGGCATTACCGTTGTTACCTTGTTCGTCGTCTTGGTGCTGAGCGTGATCACTGGAAAGCGTGTCGAAGGGATGACCTCGCAAAATCCCCTCACAATCCAAATCACCGGTCACCAGTGGTGGTGGGAAATCACTTATCCGAACTCACAAGCGGACCAGACGGTAACAACCGCCAATGAAATTCACGTTCCGGTCGGTACTCCGATCGTCGTCCTGACCAGTTCAAACGACGTGATCCACAGTTTTTGGGCGCCCAACATCACCGGCAAACGCGATTTGCTTCCCGGGATATTCGTCGGCTTTTTCATTTCATATCGATCGGCCCGGAATCTATCACGGCCAGTGCGCCGAATTCTGCGGCTTGCAGCATGCGCATATGGGGTTTTCGATCGTAGCGGAGCCGCCCGATCAATTTCAGGCTTGGCAGCAGCAACAGCTCAAGTCCGCGATCGAACCGTCCACCTCAGAAGCCATTCACGGCCGCCAGGTTTTTCTTACCCATGCCTGCCTCATGTGCCACACGATTCGCGGCACGGATGCCGGTTCGCGCCTGGGTCCTGACCTCACTCATGTCGCCAGCCGGAACATGATTGCGGCCGAGACCTTGCCCAATACGGCGGGCGCGCTGGCGGGCTGGGTCGTGGATCCGCAGCGCATTAAGCCGGGAACCAAAATGTCGCCAAATCCGCTAGCGCCCGATGACCTTCAGGCGGTGGTCGCGTATTTACAGTCGCTTCATTGAGGAGCCAGAGACTTGGCCGTTGCGGAACCCATCCTCGCGAATGATCAAGACACAGGGCAGTCGGAACTCGCCCAGCGTCTCGCTCGCACATGGAGACAGCCAAAGGGCGTCTGGGGATGGTTCTGTAACACCCACCACACCGATATCGGAATCCGTTTCATGGTGACTGCCTTCATTTTCTTGCTCCTCGGCGGTGTGTTGGCGGTACTGATCCGGCTTCAGTTGATCCGTCCTGAAAATTCTTTAATCGGCCCCGATCTGTACAACCAGGTCTTCACCATGCACGGCAGCACGATGATTTTCTTATTTGCCGTGCCAATGATGTTTCAGGGATTCGGAGTTTATGTCGTTCCCCTGATGTGCGGTGCGCGCAATATTGCCTTCCCGCGCTTGAACGCTTTCAGCTACTACCTTTACGTCGGCGGCGCCCTCGTCCTATGGGGCGGTTTCCTCACGAATACCGGCCCTGATGTCGGCTGGTTCGCCTACGTGCCGCTCTCCGGCCCCGCTTATTCGCCGGGACATCGCGCGGATATCTGGTCACAGATGATCACCTTCACTGAAGTCTCCGCTCTGGGTGTCGCCATCTGCATCGCCACCACCATCTTGCGGCATCGCGCTCCCGGGATGACTTTGAATCGCATGCCCATCATGCTCTGGGAAAAACTGGTCATCTCGATCGCCGTCATCTTCGCCATGCCGGCGGTGATGGTCGCCAGCGGTATGCTTCTGCTCGACCGGTTGGTGGGCACGCACTTTTTCAATCCCGCCGAAGGGGGCGACGTTCTTCTTTACCAGCACCTGTTCTGGTTCTTCGGGCATCCTGAGGTTTACATCATCTTTCTTCCTGGAGCCGCCATTGTTTCCACTCTGGTGGAATGCTTCTCGCGACGCCGCATTTTCGGATACACGCCGATCGTCGTTTCGGTCGTAGCTACGGGATTTCTTGGCTTCAGCGTTTGGGTCCATCACATGTTTGCCACCGGTTTGCCGCAATTAAGCGAAAGCTTTTTTACCGCTGCGAGCCTGATGATCGTGATTCCCACCGGCACACAATTTTTCTGCTGGGTCGCGACGATATGGTACGGAAGGCTTCAGCTTCGACTGCCGATGCTCTGGTGTTTCGGCTTTTTCTTCGTTTTCCTTATCGGTGGACTGTCGGGAGTGATGCTGGCTTCGGTCCCCATCGACTTGCAGGTCCACGATACTTACTTCGTCGTCGCGCACTTTCACTATGTACTGATTGGCGGCGCTCTTTTCCCCATGTTCGCCGGCATCTACTTTTGGTTTCCGAAAATGACGGGACGGATGGCCAACGTCATTGGGAAAATGGCATTTCTGGCTTTTCTTCATCGGCTTCAACATCACATTTTTCACGCTGCATTTTCTGGGACTGCGCGGCATGCCCCGCCGCGTCTATACCTACGGACCGGATATGCATTGGCAGGGCTTGAACATGGTGGCGTCGAGCGGTGTGGTTTTTATGACTGCGGGGTTGCTAGTCTTCCTGGTCAACGTGTTCCGTAGCGCGCGAGTCGGAGAATTCGCCGGGAACAATCCGTGGGGAGACGCCGGGCTGGAATGGTCAATGTCGTCTCCGCCGCCGCCCTACAACTTTCTTCATATTCCGACCGTGAGCGGCCGGGATCCTTTATGGGAAGATCCGCCGAACCAACCTATTGTAGTGGGGCTGCGCGACGACATACGCGAGACGCTGGTCACTCACAGTCTCGATGCGGACCCGCAACATAAAGACGAGGATCCCGGTCCAAGCATCTGGCCATTCTTGAGTGCGGTTACCGTTTCAGCCGCATTCGTGGGATCAATCTTTACGCCGTGGGCTATTCCTATCGGAGCGCCGCCGGTCATAGCCACGCTAATCGGATGGCTCTGGCCTCGCGGACAATCTCCTACGCCTCGACCAACTGGTGAATCATGGGTGCGTTAAACGAGCCAATCCGAAGGCCCCTGACGCTGGACGTTTCGGGTTTGCCTAGCGTCGCATTTGGCCACCGCAATACGACATGGCTTGCGAATGTCTTCTATATGGCGATCGAGGGCATGATGTTTGCCCTGATGTTCGCGACCTATTTTTATCTGCGCACGCGCTCCACGGACTGGCCTCCCGGGCACTTACCGCCAGCTTTGAAATATGGCGCAGCCAACGCCGTCATCTTCCTCCTGAGCATCATTCCGGCTTGGCTAGTAAGGAAACGTGCTCCGGAAGGTAATCGCGGCGCAGTCAGAAATGGTCTGCTCGTTCTCATCTTGTTTGCGCTCGCGGCTACAGTTCTCCGCGTCTTCGAATTTAGTGCCCTGAACTGTCGATGGACCGACGACGCCTACTCATCCACCGTGTGGGTTCTGATCGGAATGCACTCGGGGCATCTGGTGACGGAGTTGATCGAAACGATAGTTCTGCTGGCCATTTCGTGTACTCGAAAGATGGAAGGAACGCGCCTCGCCGATGCCGCGATCAATTCCGACTATTGGTATTTCGTGGTGGTCACGGGTTTGATTGTGGATTTGTTGATCTACGGGACCACTCGATTTTTGTAAGGAGAAGAATGGCGAAGTCTGAACAACAAATCGAGGCGGGACGAACTCCAGCGGGCTTGTGGTGGAGTCTGGCAGCAGGTTTTGCTGCCTGGGGTTTGGATCTCGGTTGTAGCTATGTGCTTGAACGGCATACCTGTTCCACCGGTGATGGTAGCGTGCTGCATCTGATTAGCGCTATCTGCTTCGTAATTGCGCTGTCCGGCTTCGGGACCGGTCTGGTCGAATTCAGACGCTTTCCCGGTACCACATCCGAGGAAGGTGGCAGCCATTTTGATCGGGCGCACTTTCAGGCGCTTCTAGGTATGGCATTCAGCCTTTCCTTTGCTTTAGTGGTGATCGCGGGCTCGGTCCCGCGCTGGATTCTTGGTCCGTGTTGATGAAATGTCAGTGAAAACATTCAAGTCGCAGCGGTAGGGTATGGGCGGTCCTCTGGGCGATGCCGGCTTGGTCGCTAACAGAAACTGGCCGTCCGCTGGCAAGTGATTGGACATGGCCGCCTTTCATTTGGATTCCCTTGCTCGTGACGGCGGTTCTTTACGGCATCGGCATAACGAAAATGCTGCGACGGACCACCCGTCGGCGATCGTATATTGCGGCGATACTCTGGTTCGCTCTCGGCTGGGTTTCACTGGTCATCGCACTGGATTCGCCACTCCATGAACTTGGCGAGCAACTGTTTTGGGTGCACATGACGCAGCACGAGATTCTGATGCTGATCTCGGCCCCGCTGCTCGTACTCGGACGACCCCTAATCGCATTCTTGTGGGCCATGCCGTCAAGCTGGCGTGAGTCGGCCGCCAGCCTCGGGCGCTCAGGAACCTTCAAGAGACTCTGGGCCTTCGTTTCGGCCCCGCTGTGGGCATGGTTGGTCTCAGCACTTGCGCTGTGGATCTGGCATATTCCTTTCTTGTTTGACCAAACATTGCGCAGCGACTGGATTCACGCCGCCCAACACACGACTTTCCTGGTGACGGCACTGATCTTTTGGTGGCCTTTGGTAAACCGAACTCACTCTCTGGGTTATGGCGGAGGCTTGGTTTACGTCTTCACGACAATCCTGCATACCAGCGTACTGGGGGCGTTGCTCACGTTCGCACCGCGGCCCTGGTATTCGTCCTACGTGCTGACAGCTCCCGCGTGGCATCTTAGCGCCCTAGAAGATCAACAGATCGGTGGATTGATCATGTGGATTCCAGCCGGGACGCTGTTGCTGATTGTTGCCCTCGGCTTGCTCGTCAAGTGGATGAACGAGTCGCAGGCAAGATGGCAATACACACGTATGGCGGAACTCGGCCGCTTGTCGGAGGGAGGCGTCGAGTGAGAACAATACTTCTTCTTGCTCTCCGCGGTTCTCCTATTGATGTCGAGCGCGTGTGAACGCCCGAGTCGCACTGAAGTCGAGAGGGCCGCAACCCTCACCAGCGGCGGCAATGCTCGATCGGGGAAAACCGAAATTCGAAAGTATGGATGCAATACATGCCACGAAATTTCCGGCGTTGCCGGAGCGCGGGGTTTGATCGGTCCGAGCCTGGACGGCATTGGCGAACGCTATTACATTGCCGGCGAACTTCCGAATACTCCCGGCAATCTAATGCTGTGGATTCAGCATCCCCGACAAGTAGAACCTCATACTGCAATGCCGGAAATGGGAGTCACCGACCAGGATAGCCGCGACATTGCGGCGTACTTGTACACCATACGATGAAACCAAACAGGAGACAGTTATGCCCTTATTAATATCCTCGCGTGCAGCAGTTGCATTTTTGTTATTCATAAGCTCATTTTCTGCTGTTGCTCAGAACCCGCAAGATTGTTCGAAGCTTCCGGACTATAACAAGCTCAAGACGGCTTTAACGAGTGCTGTAAAAGAGGGCAAGGGGGCGAACGGCGGACTCGGGAATCAGGAATGGGGGACGGTAGTGAACCGCGATGGCATAGTTTGTGCCGTGGTGTTCACCGGCCCAAATCGGGGCGCTGAATGGCCAGGGAGTCGGCTGATCTCCGCGGAGAAAGCGAATACGGCGAATGCCTTCAGCACCGACAACTTTGCTCTTTCCAGCGGAAACGTCTATTCCGCCGCTCAGCCAGGAAACTCTCTCTACAGCATCGTGAGCGGTCCTGATCCAAATACCGCCTTTGCTGGGGATCCACAAAAGTTCGGTCAGCCGGATGACCCGCTCGTGGGAAAAGCGATTGGAGGCGTGATCGTTTTCGGCGGAGGGCTAGCGTTGTATGACAAGAATGGAAAAATTGTCGGCGGCCTGGGAGTGAGTGGAGACACATCTTGTGCCGATCACGTAGTCGCCTGGAAAACCCGCCAAGCCTTAGGACTCAATGCCGTGCCAATGGGGGTCGCGCCCGGCGCAAGCGACAATCTCATTTTCGATATTCAGAATGGCGTAAGCAGCAGTGGTTTCGGACATCCAGCATGTAAGGGCGGCAACCCGAGTGAAGAAATTATCAACAAGTTAAATCAGACCCATCCCACTGGCCCTCACCGTTAGTGGTGGCAAAGGCACAGTCTCGGATATTGGACGTTTGTCTCCGATTTCGATCAAGAGGATTTCTGGCAACTAAAACCAATGAGCGACCAAACCCTTTCGCAATAGATGAATCAAAACACGTGCAATGGGCGCTAGTCCTGCCAATGCCGGGTATTTCCGATCTGCCTCCGCTGCAGCGCGATCCAGAGTCGCGCGCTGCAAACGCAAGTTTCTAGGGTTTTTCCCTGGCGGCTTTCGCGATGAGACCTACCTGGAGTGGGAACGCGGATATAAGTGGCGGGCACATCAAGAATGGCAATCAGCACTGAATCGGGAGGCGTACAGGTCGAAATTGTTGCAAGGACGATTTCTTGAGATCGGGACCGAGGCTATCAAAATTGAGTCGCGCACGAATCTTCTTTTTTCGTTTGAAAAGATGGCCATTCGGGACGCCCTAAAGTCCGAACGAGGAGCGCGCGATTTCGCCCAAGGTCTGTATGCGCTGCTCTACGGCTCTGGTACCCTACAACGTAAATTCGCTCAGTGGTGCGAGGTTGTCGCATCACTCCCTCGCAAGCAGAGTCGAGTGCTTACTTGGCCAGTGGCAACCGTATTCGGATTCATTGCGCAGCCTGAAACTCATATCTTCCTAAAACCGACCGTAACCCGCTTGGCCGCCGAAGAATACGGTTTCGACTTTCGCTACCGCTCCGGGCCGTCGTGGGAGACATATGCGAGCCTTCTCGAGTTCGCGCAGGAAATCGAAGACGAACTCCACGACCTTCGTCCTCGAGATTTGATCGATGTCCAATCGTTTATCTGGGTGCTTGGATCGGACGAGTACGAGTGACAGCAATCATCAATAATGGCGATTGGCGACGCCCCAGGATTGCTA
>CAWCHA010000006.1:0-173295 GCA_963795245.1 Terriglobia bacterium
CGACCATTGATCTCCTCTAAGTCCGTTTCTGGACCGCTTCCGTGTCGCGAGAAGCTCACAGCGGTCAATGAGTGTAATGATTCCATAACAATGTCGGCTCCCAGGCCCGAGTAAACTTTGGAGGCGCAAACCAACCAAAGGGCTCGGAGGAAAGGAGCCGAACATGCTGATTATAGGTTGTGACTATCATCCGGGCTTCCAGCAAATTGCATTTGTGGACACAGAAACAGGGGAGTGCGGCGAACGGCGGCTGACTCACCGCGAAGAAGCCGAGCAGTTTTACAGGACGCTCAAGGCAGGAAGGGTGCGGGTGGGGATGGAAGCGAGCGGACACGCACGCTGGTTTGAGCGCTTGCTGAGCGACTTGCAGTTTGAGTTGTGGATCGGGGACGCAGCCGAGATTCGCACCAAGCGGGTGCGCAAGCAGAAGACCGATCGGCAGGATGCGCAGCTGTTGTTGAAGCTGCTGATGGAAGATCGCTTTCCGCGGATCTGGGTACCGGATGCAGAGAATCGGGATCTGCGGCAACTGCTGTGGCATCGGCATCGACTGGTGCAGATGCGCACGCGGGTGATGAATCAATTGCATGTGGTGGCGCTCAACGAAGGAGTGCGGCGCAAGAAAGCACTGTGGCGGCCGGCAGGTCGCAGCGAACTGGAGTCGTTGGTACTGGCTCCGTGGGCCAGCCGACGACGCCAAGACTTGCTCGACTTACTCGACCAACTCACTCCGAAGATCCAGGAACTGACGCGAGCGCTGGAAGAGGAAGTGGAGAAGCGGCCCGGTGACGCGGCGACTGATGACGCATCCCGGAGTCGGTCCGCTGACGGCATTGGCTTTCGAGTTGGTGATCGGAACTCCAGAACGTTTTCACTGCGGCAAACAAATCGCCAGCTATGTGGGTCTGGTTCCGTCGGAAGAGTCCAGCGGCGATCGGCGCCGGCTGGGACACATCAGCAAGCAAGGCAACGCGCTGCTTCGCTTTCTGCTGGTGGAAGCGGCGCAGGTCACGGTGCGCAGCCAACCCCAGTGGCGCAGCAAGTTCTTCCACCTGGCCATGCGCCGAGGACGGAAGATCGCGAAGGTAGCGATGGCCCGAAAGCTGGCGGTGCATCTGTACTGGATGTGGCGTCAGGGACTGGACTACGGCCAGTTCGAAAAGCTCGGTTCGCACGCGGGAGAGCCCGGAAATCGCCATGGTGTGCAGTAGATCACCGACGTAATGATTGGGCATCCCGCTCCCCATCCAGGGGAGTTCGAAGAAGTAATCATGATCGCAGTTGTGATCGAAGAGATGGATGGGTCGGACTGAGTTCCTGACCCCAACGATTAGAAGCGAGCCCAGGTTGGAAAGCGCAAACCACCTACGAGAGCGAAATGGCGCTCTTCAACGAGTGCATGCAGTCGTGTGCGCAAATCGTGCTTGACACCGCCGACATTGTTAGAGATGGCGATTTATCGCCAACTACGCGCGAGAATTGAGACCGTACGGAGGAGAGAGCGCAGCGATTGAAAACACGGATCTTGATTGCTTGTTTTTCATTGTGTATCTGCTTTGGCTCAGTGTTCGCGGTTTCACAAACATCCTCATTTCAATTCCTGCAAAAGCCTGGACCGTATCCGGTAGGGTTGAAGGTCGTCGATCAGTACGATCGCTCACGCACCTACCCCGCTTCCTCCAAGAACTCGTCAAAGTCCTCTGTGGGCGATGATGCCCGTCCCCTGCAAACACTGATCTGGTATCCATCGCTGAGAAGTACAGGCAAGCCGATGACGGTTGGCGACTATACCCAACTGGCCGACACGGAGATCCACTTCGACGCGCCACATCCTGAACAGAATCGATGGCGTTCGCTGTTGAAGACTTCGTCCGAGATTCCGTTGTGGGCGGTGCGGGATGCGAAGCCGGCAAAAGGGCATTATCCGGTTCTGATTTACGCCCCCAGCGATTCTTCCGTTTCGTGGGAGAATGCCGATCTGTGTGAGTATCTTGCCAGTCATGGCTACGTCGTTCTTGCGAGCCCGTCGATGGGGGTATCGACACGCGACATGACGGACGATCTGGACGGGATCAACGCGCAGGCTCGCGACATCTCGTTTCTCATCACGTATGCCAAGACGCTTCCCGATACGGATTTATCCGAGGTCGCCGTGGTGAGCTGGAGCTGGGGAGGAATTTCGAGCCTGTTTGCGGCGGCACGAGACCCTCGCATCGATGCCCTGGTATCCATGGACGGCAGCATGCGCTATTACCCGGGCCTCGTGAAAATGGCCGGCGATGTTCATCCGGAGCGGATGACCATACCGCTTCTTTTCTTCACTGCGAAGATGCCGAACTTTCTTGAAGATATTGACAAAATCATGATGGTCCCCCGGCGGACATAGTGGGTCCAAACGTTCTGAACGCCTGGATACACGGCGATCTCCTCACCGTGAATATGCTGGGCATGGCACACCCCGAGTTCAGTTCGATGTTTCAACGCAGGGAGAGCGCGCAGCGCTTTGCGGAAAATCGTGTCACGATTGCGGAACCATGCTTCGGCGGTTGACATAAGCCTGGTTGAGTTCGAAGGCAAGAACCATGGATCTGCCATACCGGATTGTAAAAATCAAAGGGTAGGTGCCTTGCTACTAGTGTCACCAGCGGCATTAGCTCATTGAAAATCGCCGCAAATGTACTCCGATTCTCAGAAGTTGATAACGGCTTCGAGGAGATCGCCATTGATCTCTTCTAAGCCCGTTTCTGGATAACTTCCGGTTGGCCGACCATCCGCCCGGAACCGCCCCAAACATTTATAGCTATCCCTGCCCTTTCAGACCGGATTCCACCCAAGTGTGTTGCAAAAGTCCTGTCTGCAGGAGAGAATCACGCCCTCTCATGGCAACCTGCACGCTACCGGAGCGCAAGGGACTCACGGGCAATCTGTCGGCGGTTCTCGTCTTGCTGGGTATCTCCGTCTTCCTCAACTATGTGGATCGCGGCAATCTCTCCATCGCAGCTCCCATGTTGAAGGATGAGCTTGGCATTTCCGCATCGCAGCTGGGCGTTCTTCTCTCTGCGTTCTTCTGGACCTATGCGTGTCTGCAACTTGTATCTGGCTGGCTCGTAGACCGCTTGAACGTCAACTGGGTCATCGCCGCAGGATTCTTTCTCTGGTCTGCTGCGACAGCCGGGACGGGGATCGTACACACATTCGCGACGCTGTTCGTGTTGCGTTTGATACTCGGCATCGGGGAGTCAGTCGCATACCCCTCCTATTCGAAGATCATTGCTCTGCACTTCCCGGAAGAGCATCGGGGGCTTGCCAATTCGGTAATCTCCGCGGGACTGGTGCTGGGGCCCGGATTCGGCATGCTGATGGGCGGCATGCTGATGGCAAGATTCGGCTGGCGCTCGTTCTTCGTCGTGCTCGGACTGGTCAGCCTGCTTTGGCTTGTCCCTTGGATCAAGTGGATGCCGGTGGCGCGAGACGCAATTCACCTGGACACGACAGGCTCCCTGAGTCTTTCGGAGTTCCTCCGGAAGCGATCGGCTTGGGGGACATGCGTTGGGCTGTTCTGCAGTAATTACGTGAACTATTTCCTGATCACGTGGCTGCCTTTCTACCTGGTGCGCGAACGACACTTCTCAATGGACAAGATGGCGAAGATCGGAGGGACGGCGTACCTGCTGGGGGCCTTCTTCTCTATGCTGTCCGGTTGGCTTTCCGACCGCTGGATCATGTCCGGAGAAACTCCCACTCGAGTGCGCAAGACATTTACTGGTGGAGGGCTAGCACTTGCCGGGATTTTCCTCGCGCTGTCTGCCGTCAGCGGGCCAATCGTTTGCGTAGCGATGCTCGTGTTGGGTGTGATCTTTTTCGGCGTTTGCAGTTCTAATATCTGGGCAATCACACAGACGCTCGCGGGCCCCCAAGCCGCGGGGCGATGGACAGGTTTCCAGAATTTCGTCGGCAATCTGGCAGGGGTTGTGGCTCCGGCAATCACCGGACTCGTCCTGGACCGGACCGGGCGCTTTTACTGGGCTTTCGCGATCCTGACAGCCGTCGCACTGACAGGCACAACCTCCTGGGTTTTCCTGGTTGGACCGATAGAGCAGACGGCCTGGCACAAGCAGCTCCGAACCACAGCAGTTTCCCCGTAGAAGTTGATAACAGACTTTATCCCCTCCGGCCCCCAATCCATCGTGCGGATCCCGCGCTGACCCAGTCGTACGGTCGCCAGCCCCTTCCTCGAACGCTGGGATTATTACTCGCGAAAGCCTGGAAGTGCCGGCTCGTGTTATTGCCACGGTCGATCTCGGGGTAGGAGTCGGGGAAAAAGCGACGCTCAACGCCTCAATTTTCAAGAGGTCTTCTGGTTTGCAAGATCCGACGATCGCCACGAACCCGCCTCGTCTCGAAGGACTCCGGCCAACGCCTTGCGCACGGAGGTGTTCTCCAATAGGCGAATGGTAGAAAACACTCGTTCGAGAAAAGCCGGCGGGGTATCCCAAAATGCAGAGACCGGCCGATCATTATTAGTGATGTGATCAGGATGAAAAACTCGGCCATCCCAACGTTGCGATCCTGCGGGAAATTCCGGGTATTCGCGAATGACGTCAAGCAGAGTCTGAATGGTGCGCATACATCTGGATCCGGAGTACTGTGGCATGAAAAGCACGTGGCTGAGTTGCCCTTTCCGGACCTCGTCGACAAATTCAGAGAAACTCTGGGCGCAAGTGAGATTCAAGGCCCCGCTAGGCTCGCACCCGTGCCGGTCCCCTCCTGAGACGATCGGACGTTGCCAGCGATGGGCGAGCTGAATGACAGCTTCATTCTCTTTCCAGCTACGCATGGCGTTGACTTCGAACGCGTGCAAGAATTCGCCATTCCCAGCCAGAAATCGATGGAGTACCTGCAAGTAGTGCTGGCGTCCCAGGCCACTTAAATCCCAAAGAGGGTGGTTGAAGACGATGAGTACCTCGGGAAGATGGTCAAGCATCGCGATTAAATCACTTAAGTCCTCGCTGCACGGATTCTGGGTGTATGCAACGAGATCGGCCACGATGTTTTGCGCGAGATGGCTGGGCAAATTGTGTATCCCGAGGTGAAATATCGCTCCGCCGAAGGGAACGGTCCACTCCAGCGCAAACGGAATCTCTGTTGTCTCTTCCACCATCAACTGCACACGCGCCGCAATGGTGTCATGATCTGTAAGCGCTACGAAACCCGTCAGCCCAAGAACGGTTTCGATCTGATTTCTCTCCACCTCAAAAGCCAATTTAGGAGTTAAAGGCGGCGTCCAATGCGCCTTGTTCAAGTCAACGGGGACACGGGATCGCTTGTACTGGTATTCGAGCGCCCAACGGAACGGAGGCCATTTTTGGGTGAATTCCGGGATGAATCCAAGGCTTTCCTTGGAACGATTGGTGTGGCTATGGAGTGATACGGCAGCTCGGTACTTCCCCGCAACCCTTGGCGTGTTCCAAAAGCAGGAAACGTTCGGTTTTGCCAATCGGCGTCGTCCTTCGAACTTCGATATGCTGGGGACAACTCTGACACAGTTTTCCCGGTGGAGTCCAGTCGATAAGGCGAATTCTGAGAGAGCTTAAAGAGGCCGGTAGTGTCCCAGCTCTCTTTCATTTGTATGACCGCAGGATCGCAGAACGAAAACGTCCCAGGACTGGATTCAGTCGTGAGCCGCTCCTTCCTTGCTTCTTGTCGGCCTCAGATCCGATCGACAAGTGATTCGTGCAAGTGATTCGTGCAAGTAACGCAGTCACTAAATATTTACGACGGGCGTTGGCACAGGCGACCGTGGCGAATTTCCTACAACGACTTCGGCGCCCTCTGCCTCGTCCACTTCAACGGCAAAGGATCAGCCGTCGAATCTCGTCCTGAATGTCTTAATGTCCGACCGCCACCAAGTCGTTCAGATGACAGAATTGCCGTCCGTACCCTGCAAATGACTTATGATCGATCATCAGTGAAGTGTTATATGCTTTAGATGCTTGACATTCCCATAAACTTACCAATATTATTGCGATCGATCATGGCTTATAAATGATCAATGCGAGGGGGCAAAGAGGGCTGGTATTGGCATTCTCGGGTGACAATGCCTCGAAAATCAAGGCCTGAAAGCTCCACCGTCTCTTAGCCATCTGCAAGAAAAGCATTAAAAAATGAAAATTACACAAATCGACTGTCACGTACTCCTCGATCCCGGCTATGACGTTGGATCCACGAGTTCGTCCCAAGACGACATCGTCGTGGAAATTCACACGGACGAAGGTGTGACGGGCCTTGGAGAAACGGACGTCAATCCCTGGATAGCCCGCGCCTGCATTTACGCCCCAGGTACCCACACCATGGGACTGGGACTGGCCGAAATGTTGATCGGCCAGGACCCATTGCAGCCAGAAGCTTTGTGGGAAAAGCTTTACATCGGTTCGGCCATGAATGGCCGGCGAGGAGCCGTGATCCACGCCATTGGGGCGTTGGATATGGCGCTCCATGATCTGCGTGGAAAGGCCCTGGGCAAGCCCTGCCATGAACTGCTGGGAGGAGCAGTCAAGAAAAGTATTACGCCTTATGCTTCTCTTCAGCCCGAAGTCAGTTCGTTCGCCATCTACCGTAAATCGATTGTGGAGTGGGCCCTCCGTGCCAAGGGATTGGGCTTTCGCGCGGCGAAAATTGAAGTCACTCCCTGTGGTCCTTACGCTCACAAGGGATTGAAGGCTTCGCACGAAGAAATGACAGAAGTGATTGGCGAAGTCCGGAATGCAGTAGGGCGCGACTTCACTCTGATGGTCGACGTGCAATATGCCTTCCCGGATGCGAACACCTGCCTGAAGGCGATTCGTTCCTGGGTCGACTTCGATTTGTTCTTTATCGAGACACCCCTGCCTTCCGATGATCTCGAGGGATACGCGCGACTGACCGCCGAACAGCCCATTCCGATTGCCGCCGGAGAGTGGTTGGCCACCCGCTATGAGTTTCTCGATTTGATGGATCGAGGAAAAATCAGCGTGGTCCAGCCCGACGTGGGCCGGGTTGGTGGATTCACGGAAGCCAAGCGAGTCTGTAATCTGGCGGAGCAGAGAAAGCTTACGATCGTCCCCCATCTATGGAAGTCGGGCATTTCCATTGCCGCCGCTGCGCACCTGGCGGCAACGACGGCGAATTGCGCATTCATCGAATTTTTGCCAGACGAGTTATGCGAATCGTCATTGCGCCGGGAGCTGGTTTCGAATGAACTGCAAATGATCAATGGAGAGATCGCACTCCCGAAGCGTCCCGGGCTGGGAGTGGATTTGAATCGTGAAGCGCTGGCCCGGTTCAAGCGCGAAGCCGAAGCTGTGACCTCTACTCTGTCGATCTGTTAGGAGTTTCATGATCCAGTCCCGCGTAGCGCTCGTGACCGGCGGCGCCTATGGCATTGGGCGAGGCATCGTCCAGGAGTTTGCGGGCAAGGGCGAGGCTGTTGTGATCGCGGATATGGACGCCGAACGCGGGACCGCGCTGGAATCTTCTATCGCTGGCGCCGGCGGTCAGGTGTTGTTTGTCCGCACCGATGTGCGGGTGGAGAGCCAGATACAAGCTTTGATGGCTCGTGTTTCGGAAGTCTTCGGGCGTATTGATGTGCTGTGCAACAATGCCGGCATCGAACGCTATCGGCGCGCCGAGGAATACACGCTGGATGATTGGAACTCGATCTCCGAGACCAATTTGCGCGGTGCCTTTCTCTGTACCAAATACGCGTATCCGTTCTTAAAAAAAGCCCACGGTTGCATCGTCAATATTTCATCGGTGCAAGGACTCGCGAGCGAGCCGCAAATCTCCGCCTATGCAGCCAGTAAAGCAGGATTGCTCGGCCTCACCCGCGGCATGGCGCTGGATTTTGCGGCGGATGGGGTACGCGTGAATGTGGTTTGTCCCGGAGCCATTCGCTCTGGAATGATGGAGCCGTTCATTAAAGACCAACCCGATCCGGAAGAAGCGGTGAAGGCCATTGGGCGAAGCATTCCGCTGGGGCGCGTCGGCCAACCCGAGGACATTGCTCAAGCTGTGTATTTTCTTGCTTCTACGGCGGCCTCCTACATAACCGGCGCGACCCTGGTCGTCGACGGCGGCTTGCTGAGCAGGCTCTCTACATGAAGATGCAGAGGGGCGCTTGGATCAATTTTGCGGTGCTCATTTTGGTGAACCTGCTTTGGGCCGCACAGTATCCCGCTTACAAAGTCGCTGGCAACAGCATGGAATCGGCGACGCTGAATTTCTGGACGTTGATTTTGGCCTCGGTCTTCCTGGTTCCTCTCTGGCTGCGCGAGAAACAAAAGCGTAAGGAGGCGCCGAAGGCTTTCCAGTGGAAGACGCTGCGCGAATATTTATTGCTGGGAGTGCTGGGCATTATTCCTCCTTCCGTGATGCTCTCCTGGGGGATCGCACGTTCTTCAGCTTCAAATGCTGCGATCTTGTCCCTGACAATTCCTGTATTGATGACGGGTCTCGGCGTCCTGATGCTGGGAGAAAAACTGAATTTGATTCGATCGTTCAGCCTGCTCCTTGGTTTCATTGGTACATTGCTGGTTTCGACCAGCGACCTCTCGCAAGCTTCTTTCAGCCGCAGCCTGTTGCTGGGCAACTTTGTGATTCTGATCGCTGGACTGGGGAGTGCGTTTTACAACACGTACAGTAAAAGTCTGCTTTCCCGCTACTCCGAACTGGAAGTCCTTATTTTCAGCTATGCAATAGGCGTGGCCGCCTGCGCCATTATTTCCGCGATATTTGAAACTAAGCCTTTTTATCGAATTGCGGGATATTCAGGTGCGACCTGGCTTGCCGTCGCTGTTCTCGGTTTCCTAAGTTGGGGAGTGGCGATGATCTTGTGGATGTGGGTATTGAACCGGCTGGAAGTGGGGCAGATTTCCACCTCGATTTACCTGCTTCCGCTCTTTGGATTGATTCTTTCGATTGTGACCGTTCATGATCACATTACGCTGCCGCAAATTCTTGGGGGGACGCTGACAGTCGCGGGGACTGCAACTCTGACATTGTTTGAGGGACGGCGTTCCGCGCGGGCAACGGAGTCTGGCTCGGGCTAACCGGCAAATCATCCGACCTCTTACGGCGCCGGCGGTTCCTCATTGTCTTCGGAATACAGATGCGCTGCCTGTTCCGCCCAGTCTTTCATCGCGCCATGGAAAGCGCGCTTGGCGCGTTCCGGTTCACCGGCCGCGATCGCATCCAGCAGGACCCGGTGCGAGTGTAGATCCTGTGTGAGATTAAAGCCTGGCTGCA
The DNA here is from genome assembly GCA_963795245.1 of Terriglobia bacterium. Taxonomy (GTDB): domain Bacteria; phylum Acidobacteriota; class Terriglobia; order Terriglobales; family Acidobacteriaceae; genus JAIQFF01. Next base: position 9,283 of record CAWCHA010000006.1, read on the forward strand.
TGGCTACCCGAATCGCGCTAAAGCCGAACAGCGGGACCACGACCCGGCGCAAGCTCTCGACCAGGCAGTCATTGTGCGTCGATTCCCACATCGCGATGTGCCAGCTCAAATCTCCCCGGATGTATTTCTGAAATTCGCGCGCCCGGGCCGCAGCCTGGGATTGCTGAAACAGTTCTTCGAGACGCTGAATGTCCGCAGGAGTCGACTGGCGGGCTGCCTCCTCGACCGCGAAGCCTTCCAGTGCCCGCCGCACCGATATCGTGTTTTCCAGTTCCCTCTGGCTGAAATGGGTCACGAATGTGGCTGAGTTTGGTTTCTTGCTTACGTGGCCTTCCAGTTCGAGCTGGATCAGGGCTTCTCGAATGGCAGACTGGCTGGTGCCGAGAGTCTCCGCCAGTTTGCGTTCGACCAGACGCTCACCAGGCACCAGGGACCCGTCGAGGATCGATTCGCGAATTTTTTCCGCGACCTGGTGTCGTGCAGGTTGGGTGTTCAGCTTGGTTGCGATCAGTGGCATTATCGTTCGTCCTCGATGGGTGACGTCAGAGACCCGGATCCTTGAAGATCGTTAGGAGAATACCGCGACTCCCAAAAGCGGTAGCCAGATTCTTTTCGAAGCTTCAATTCCTTTGATCGGGGCGCAGCCAATCCTCTCGACCTCAGCGAATTTTGGCAAAAAACATCACGCCGACCGTGCTTGGAGGCCGACTGGGAACTTATGGTTTTCCATTATAATCGATAGCGCGATCGAGTTGAAGCCGGTCGTGTCCTGAACAATGATCGATCAAATTATAAAATTAACCTTGACAATGACCGCAAATGACAACTAATGTGCACATGATAATCGGTCATCTATAGTCGCTCAGGAGAGATTTATGCTTCGTCAAAAACTGTGTCTGGTTCTCTTGCTGGTAGTCGCATCCCCGATCGCGCTTCTGGCGCAACAGTCCGGGATCGTGGGAACTGTCACGGACTCTTCCGGGGCGGTGCTCACTGGAGTCAGTGTTGCCGCCAAGAACGTAAATACCGGAGAAGCACGGCAGGCGACCAGCAACGATGTAGGCCAGTTTGCGATCCCGAACCTTCAAGCAGGAGTTTATGAGGTGAGCGCGGAGAAGCAGGGCTTCCAGCGCAAGATTGTTGGTCAGGTCACGTTGGAAGTGCAGTCGGTGCGGACCATCGACATGGTTTTGCCGCCCGGAACGGTTTCCGAGCAGGTGAACGTGACGGCCGCAGCTACGGCGCTACAGACGACCGAATCGTCGGTCAGCACGCTGTTTGAATCCAAGGTAGTCAGCGAAATCCCTCTGAACGGCCGGGATTTTCTGCAACTCCAGCTGCTTTCTCCAGGAACGACCCTGGCGAGCGCCGGCACTTTTACGGCGGTACAGATCGCTTCGCAAAACCTGGATATAGGCGGCGGGAATTTCTCGGTCAACGGGATGCGCGACGTCTATAACGACTACATCATCGACGGCGTCTCGTTCAAGGATTGGATGCACGGCACCAACGGCCTGAATCCGTCGGTCGATGCGATCCAGGAGTTCAGGCTGCAAACCGGAAATTACTCCGCAGAGTTTGGCGCGAACGCCGGCGGCCTGGTGAACATGGTGACGAAGTCCGGCAGCAATCAGATTCACGGCAGTCTTTATGACTTTCTGAGGAACGATAAGCTCGACGCGACGAATTATTTCACGGGACGAGCCGGAGAAAAGAAAACGCCACTAAGACGCAACCAGTTTGGCGGTACGGTCGGCGGCCCAATTATCCGGGACAAGACATTCTTTTTCTTCAGCTACGAAGGGTTTCGTGAGCAGAGTAGCACAACTCTTTTCGACAATTTTCCGACCCAGTTGATGCGGGGTGGCGACTTCTCGGAGTTGCTAAACCTTCCGACCCCGGTCATCATCAGCGATCCCGCCACTGGCTTGCCCTATGCCGGCAACGTGATTCCCCAGAATCAGGTGCTGAGCGTCATGCCGGGATATTTGAATACATATGTTCCGCTGCCCAACCGTCCCGGGTTGGTGAACAACTATGTCGTGCCGGGATCGCATAGTAACGACGTGGATCAGTACATTGGACGCGTCGATCACCAGTTGAAGAAGAATCTGCAGTTGTCAGCGCATTACATTTACGACAAAATCTCGGACGCTCCACCGACGACCAACGAGAATTTTTCGGTGAAGCAGCACAATAACGACCATAACGTGAGCGTACATCTTACTGACACAGCTTCCCCCACGACTGTGTTCGATCTGCAATTCGGCTACAACCTATTCAAGCAGTTCGTCATTCAGAAGACCGCTAATACGGTTCCGAATATTGCTTCAGACGTTTTGGGGATCAATGGAGTGGCGACTGATCCGCGCTCTTCGGGCACGCCTATCTTTATCACCCCCGGCTTCGGCACATTGTCGGACCAGAACTCTGCCCCGCGGCAATGGTTCAGTGAACGCTACGAGTATCAAGGCAGTGTCAGTCTGGTGCGTGGCAATCACCTGATTCGAGCCGGGCTGCATACGGTTCGGCATCACGAGACTTTCCAGGAAACATACCTGCCGGCTGGTTTTTACGTTTTTGATGGAAGTCTCACCGGCTATTCGATGGCCGACATGCTGCTCGGCATACCTAGTAATTTTCAGCTGTCGCCCCAGTTGTTTGATCCCCAGTTTCGTCAATGGGAGATCATGCCATGGGTGCAGGACGATTGGAGAGTCACGCCCAAACTGACCATCAACCTTGGTTTGCGCTATGAATGGCGTCCATGGCCAGTCTCCAAGGAAAACACAATTTCGAATATCATCCTTCCCCCCGGCGGCGGCCAGGCTACGCTGGTCACGTCCGGGGCTTGCGTGCCCGAAGGAATTCGTGACTGCGCAACGACCCTGCCCACCGCCCTCGCTCCCACGCGCAGCACGATTTCCAATACTGACAAGAACAACTTTGCTCCGCGCATCGGATTCGCTTATCGCGTCGGAGACTCAGGTCGAACCGTAGTGCGCGGCGCGTACGGAATGTTTTACCAGGCAGAGCCGTTTAACCAGTTTGTGTTTCTCAGTATCAACCCTCCCTTTGTCAGTTACTACAACCGCTTCATCAATACCGGTAACTTTCAGAACTGGGACTGGTTCCATCCCACTGCCGGCCTGCCTCCGGGGGGCGTGCAGTTTACTTACATCCCGTCGAATTCGACCACCCCGTACCTTCAGGCCTGGAACTTTGGCGTCCAGCATGACTTCGGAGCCGGCTTCGTTCTTGACACTACATATGTTGGAAACAAGGACACGAAGCTTTGGGCGCGGACCTGGCCGAACCAGCCGCGTCCGGGGCCGGGAGATATAGATTCGCGGCGTCCCTACACCAACGTCTCAACGATCGCGGGCGACGAACCGATCGGCAATGCCAACTACAACGGCCTTCAGATGCGTTTGGACAAACGGTTCTCGCAGGGGTTGTCGATCCTTGCAGGTTATACCTACGCGAAGGCGATCACAGATACTCAGGGTGCTGAGACCGGCGCGTTTGTGCCCGATTTGCAGGACAACGACAATCGGCGGGCGAACCGCGGCCTCACAGCTTCCGACACTCGTCATCGCTTTACCATGAGCGCTCTCTATGAGCTGCCGTTCGGCAACAAGAAGCAATACCTGGCAGACTCGAACAGCGTAGTGAGAACGATTGTTTCGGGTTGGCAGTTGGCCGGAATCGCCACCTTCCAGACGGGGCAGCCGCTCACGGCAACTCTGCCGTTTGATAACTCTAACGTGGGTGAGGGAGCAAAGTTGCCGAACCTGATTGGCGATCCCAACAATGGACCAAAGAATGTAGACGAATTTTTTAATACGGCGGCGTTTGCGGCGCCACCTCAATTCGCCTTTGGAAACGAAGGGATCGATGTCATCACGGGCCCAGGAATCAAAGCCGTTGATCTCTCATTCGTAAAGAACACGCCGATCCGGGAACGGATGAACCTGCAGTTCCGCTGCGAAGCTTTCAATATCGGCAATCACCCGATCTTTGCGCAGCCGAACTCTACTTTCGGCACGCCTCAGTTCGGCCAAATCACCGGGACCCGACTGGATAATCGCGAGGTGCAGTTTGCCTTGAAATTATCGTTTTGACGTCGGTCTTGAGGGGGTGGGGCCGCGAAGATTGCGGCCCCTGTATTCTGTTTAAAGATCGACTCGTCGAAAATGCATAACCCATCCAGACCAGGAAAAGCGAATCTGCTTGCCGGGGCGGCAGAGCTGGTCATTAATCCACCCGTTGGCGCACCCACTCTTGGAACGATACAACGCAGCACCGGAGTGCACGACGATCTTTGCGCCCGGGCGCTCGTGCTGAACGATGGCCGACAGAGGGTCGCAATCTTATCTCTTGATCTGATCGGGATGGACTTTGTACTCGCGGATCAAATTCGAAGCGTGATCGCCACTCGCACCGGCATAGCCTTTACGCTTGTGCACTGCACCCACAACCATTCCGCTCCATTCACGATTCCCTGGAGCGTGCTGGGCCCACGTTGGTTTTCAGGGCCCGGCAAAGCCTGGCGTGAAGAGCTTCCGGCAAGACTGGCGGATCTTGTCTCTGCTGCTGAAGCCAAAAGCGAACCAGTGGCCTTACGCGCCGGTCGATCCCCCGTTCATATTGGAACGAACCGGCGGTTGCCATCAGACCAAGGCATTGTGATGAAGCCGAACCCGGCGGGGCCCGTCATTCCGTGGGTCGATGTGCTGAGGGTGGATCGATCCGATGGTAGTCCCGTGGCAATTTTGTTCAGCCATGCGGCGCATCCTGTCATTATTCATGGATCGAGCCGGCTAATCAGCGGGGAGTTTCCCGGATTTGCTGCGCGAAAACTTAAAGAGCGTTTTGGCGGCGATACGATTGCCATGTTCGGCCAGGCATTCGCCGGCGATATCAACGGCGACCCACTCCGTGGCGGAATCGCGGCCGCTGAGTTGGCTGGCGAAGTCCTGGCGGAAGCGGCTTTCCAGGCAGCGTCGAAGAGTGAAGCTATTTCCTCAGGAGAATTCAATATCACTTCGGTGCACTCGGAAATTCCCCTGCAAGCGTTGCCTTCACGGGAACAGTGTTCGCAAGCCCTCGAAGCAGCTGAAGCGCGCCTCTTGAAAAGTTACGGTCGTGCAGACTTCGATGATGAGCAACTGTGGGATATGCAGGATGACGTTGAGAGCGCCAAGAGTCAAAAAGAATCCAAGGCAGCGGACGACGTTCAACCCATGGAAGGCAAGGCCTGGTGGATGATGGACACCGTGTTGTGCCTGCGCGACCTGCTGAACAAAATTGAAGAGCACGACGAGCGTCCTCTTCGTTTTGAGGCACACCTGTTGCGCGTTGGCGATCACTGGTCGTTGCTGGCGGCCACGCATGAGCTATTTGCGGAATATCAATTGACCCTGGATAAGGCCTCTCCGACCAGGCACAACATGATGCTGGCTTATACCAACGGCTGCGAGAGCTACATACCCATGGATCGGGACCTGGCGCTGGGTGGATATGAAGCTGCTACCTTCCCGGCAGACGGTGCGGCGCTCCGATATCGGCACCGCAGAGCGCTGCGAACTGGTTTTGAGGGGCGAGTGTTCGAACAGTTGCGATCGCTGTGGGCCTGACGGTTCGTAACGCATTCGCCCGGTAAAGAATCTGTGCGAGGACAACAATAGTGTTCATCGGATATCTGTTCGCGGTGCTTGCGATGCTCAGCATCGGCATTCTCGGAGTGCTGAGCAAACTCGCAGACAGCAAGGGCTGTACGCCGCTGAATACCACTCTTGTTCTTTTCGGCGGCTCCGCGGTGTTCATGGGCTTTTACGTCAGACTGGTTCAGGGACAGTCGCTGAACCCGCCACGGGTCGTCAGCGGCACGGCGATGTTTTTCGGAGCGTTAGCGGTTCTGGCGTTTTGGACATTCTTATACGGGCTCCAATACGGGAAGATCACCACCAGCTGGATCTTCATGAATCTTTCCGCGGTGGTGCCGGCCACGCTGTCCACGGTCATCTATCACGAAAAAATTGGATTGCTGAAAGCTCTGGTTTTAGGGTTGGTAGTGCTCTCCATCTTTCTTCTGTGGAAGGACAAGCAGCAGGAGAGTGGACAGGTTGCAACCCAGGACGAAGCCCCCGCGCGAGCCAACGTGAAGATCTGGATCACAGCCATGCTGTGTGCATTCCTGCTGAATGGGATTTGCCCGTTCGGTCTTCGGGTACTGGCGGGACGCGGACTCGCTCAACAGTACACGCCGGTTTATCTCGTTTATTGGTACCTGGCGGGTTTCGCTTTTGGCCTTATCGGATTGATCAAAGCGCGCCAGCGGCTTTCTCTCGCTAATCTGATCATCGGATTGATCATGGCTGTGGCCAGCGTCGGCGGACAGTTCTTCATGGGGCTCGCGTTATCTAATGGCGTTCCGGGAAGCGTCGTCTACATGCTGGGGATGGGTGCGAGCATGTGTGTTGTAGTCCTGGGAGGCGTCCTGTTCTTTCGCGAACGAGTTGGGACCTACGCAAAGCTTGGCATCGTGGTCGGGCTGGTTGCCGCGGTGCTGCTGGGTGTGACGAGTTAATTCCTAATTGTTGGCCGCTATTCTTACTACCAGGCTCTTGATCTCATACTTTCCCATGTGCATTGTCACGCTGTGGGGATTCCAGTTCAGGGCGGCGGTACGCTCTCCCGTGACCGATCCCAGATAGGCTTCCTGAAGCTGAATCGCGGGGAACTGAATGTTCGCGTTCAGGTCAGCTGAAGTTGAATTCTGGACCCTGACAAGATAGGCATCGCCCTTCTCCAACGGTCGAATCGTCAGCACCGTTACTCCAGCTGGTGTCGCACTGAGGAGCCCTGCGCCTTTATCGGACAATTCCGGCTTCCAGCCCATGTTGTAGTGACGAATCGCCACGAGTGGTGATCGCTGTTCGATGGCAAGTGTCGCTGCTTGAACTGGGGAGACATCCGACCCGTTGGTCAACGCATAGCGGAAGGTGAAGCCTCCGCCTTGCTGGGCCGGCGCATCGGTGTACCAGTAATTATTCATCACGTAGGAAAACACCGATCCGTTGTGGATGTGAAGGGATTCCGGCCAGAGGCCGTGATTGATGTCTTCGAGAGTTATCAACGGGGCATCGACGGAGGCCCAGGCGATATTGTTGTCTGATCCTTTTCCCCAGACCCCGCCTTGCGTAGTGAACCATTGGCGGTTGGCGCCTGGAAGCATCTCGGTTTCAGGGTCGACCCAAGCAGTAGCGCTCTGATATTTCATCTGAGGGTGTTTCAGAGCGAAAGGGAACGCGAAGTAAATCCCTTCTTTCTTCAGAGTCGCCGTTTTCTCAACTTCGTTGCGAATGTTCATCTGCTTCCGCATGTCGAGCAGGGTAATCGTGCTCACAATCTCCGTAGTATTCAGGGCCTTGGAACGAATGGTGACTACCGTTCCCCAGGGAAAGCGCCGCGCCTGCGGCGACGCCGTCAGGCTGGCACGGTTGATCGTGAGCTTGGGCAAGGGAAGGGTTATATCCGCCGCAAGGATTCTGTTGTTGGTAGAGCTGGAGCCTTCGGGATCGCCGCCGCTTACGTAAATGTATTCATTCAACTGATAACCCGAACCCGAATTGACGAGATCCTGTCCGGTTGATTTGTCGAGCATGTGCGCAACCGCGCCGGTCTGCGAATTCAGTTCGACTTTGTAGTATTTGTTCTCAACCATTGGCGCCGAAGGATCTAGCGCGAGAACCTCGCCCTCTGAAACTTTTCCTTTCGTGATCGCATAGAACTTGTATCCCACCGCCGGAACGTCAGCGGCCCAGCAGCGAACTTCCTGATACCCGTTCAGCAACCTCAACGCTCCGCAAGGGATGGCCTGTCCTGTTGCGGGATCCATGAGAGCTTCATCCGACTCCAACTCAAAGTCGAAGAAGTCACTTCTTGGCCAGCTCTCGGGGTTGAAAACCACTGCACCTTGTTGATCGGTGCCGACCAGTTCGGCGATCTTGTCGATCGCCACCAGGCGCAAATCGCTGGTCTGCTGCAATGCGGCCTCGGCCCAGGCGCGATGGGTGGCTTCGCCTCCCCGGGTGCGATAACTCTCCGGCCTTTTGAAAGAATTGGCATCGCTCCACACATAAGAGTCAGCCAGCAGGATGTTCTTCCAGGCAGCGTCGAAGGCTGGGCGATCAAACTTCAGGTGTGGTTGCAGCCAGTCGGCGATGCTTTCGAATTTTTCAGCGGCTGCCAGTTGGGTCTGGGAAGTGCGGATCATGGCGGCGATACGCGCATCGGCCCCCGCCTCGTCTTCCCAATAGGAGCCGCCGTCTCCACGATAGGTCTTAATCTGGTTTCCGAAGTTTGTAGCGATGTGAGTAAAGAAGTCACGCTGTGTAGCCGGGATGACCCTGGGATAGGCATATTCCCGATTCCACATGTCGATCACGTCCGCGTCACCCCAGTGGCGCATTGGGATTTCGTCATTGTGCAGGCCAAAGAGCAGCACGGCATCAAAGGGGAAGTCACCGCGCTCGTATTGCGAGAGAAAAAAGGGCAGCGACCGAGTCAATCCGAAGACCGAGGTCGAATAGGTTTCCGCTCGCGCCGAATCCGGACTCCAGCCTGCCCAGGTCATGTCGTCCAACGGCCGTGTAAGAAATTCCGCTCCACATCAGAACTTTGGATCCGGTCGGACCTTCCCAGTAAAACGGCGAATGGAAATTCAGATGCCCGATGGGATTGAATGCCCCACGGATCGGGTCGCTGCCGTTGGTGAAATATTTGATGCCTGCATCGGAGAGAATCTGCGGGAGGGCCCAGGTCAGGGACGGCTCATCGGTCTGCGACGCGGAATCGATTTGCAGGTTGTATTGTCGCGCCGCTCCGAGAGAGAACTCGAGCATGCGGAACAGTTCTTCCGGCGTCGAAAGGCCGGTGAAGAAGTTCGCGTACAGGGCGTTCATGCCCCATTTCCCGGTTCGAAGATGTCCCAGAAGTTGCTTCGCCTTTTCGTCCTGACGTGTGGACAGATACGACTCGAGGTTTGCTGCCGCGTCGAGGGTGAAGGAGTACGACGGATATTTCTGCTGGATTTCCAGAGTTCTGTCGATGAAGCGGTTCTCCCACTCCAGCGTGCGCGCAGGAAGATCGTTGTATCCGAAATCGGCTTGCTCCATCGGCAAAGCGTAGACTTGCCACTTTCGCCGGGGCGTAAAGGTGCCGTGATAGATGGGATCCTTGATTCCAGCAAGATAGATCGCGACTGGAACAGGTTTGTCAGTGGCGGGCACTTCGATGGTCGTCTCGATGTCGCCGGATTCGCTCTGCGAGATTTCGCTCTCAATCGCTGCGGTGCCAACCTCAGCTTTCAGCTTGGTGGAACCCATCCGTTTCGTGGTGCGAACGCGTATCGTCGCCAATTCGACCAGGCCCGTGGGACGGTTCTTGTAAAGAACGGTTGGCTCGATCGACGCTTCGGCTATGGCCGGTGGATCGCGCTCAGCATCGTTTGAAAGTGAGAGGTCGTCGTAATAAATACCGAAGCCGTCGAGACATTCCAGCGCGATGGTGTTCAGTCCAATTGCGAATGCGGAAGCAGGCAATTGCATATCCAGAGATTCGTATCCGAAATATTGCATATTGCCTTGAGCGTCGCCTCCGTTGGGCCACCAGAGCTCGGGAGCCGGATGTGGGTTCAGCCGGTAGCTAGCTGCGAACTTTCCGTTGATTACGACTCTGTAGAGAGGCGGCGCGGGACGTCGATACCGAAAGATGGCGTCGAGACGTAAAGTGAAAGCTCCTTTGGGCGAAGCTGCAAGCTTGAACTGAACGTGAAAGGGTTCCGGGACCACATCAGGGTGCACCTCAGTCCAGTCATGTTGCATGGTGCTGCGGCCGACGAGGGAATCGAAGGCGCCGGGTTGGTAGGCGGGCCAGTCCTTTTCTGCGGAACTCTCGCCCACTTTGTAGAAGACCGCATGTCCTGTTTCGCGGTTCTGGGCAAACTCCGTGTGCAACCCGTTTTTGCTTCCGATATTGAAGATCGGCTGAGTTTGCGCGAAAACTGAGCCAATGAGTGCGGTGGCAACCAAGACAGGTGCGACCGCGGAGATTCTGAGCATCGGGAATTACCCTCGCTTTTAACGACGCGAATAATGATCGATCATATATCATAAAAGTCTTTACAATGTTAAGTATTTTGCAATAAACTCTTACACTTACGTCAGCGCGATATTCGTTTATCGTAGCGATTAGTCGTACGAAGGCAGGAACGTAAATGACTCGGAAATCGCATCAGCCACTGATCAGATGGTCGGCTAAATCGTTAGTGCTACTTTTGTGGCTGACTGTGGCCGCCGCTGGCGCACCGTTGGAATCGACTCCGTCCGGCGTGCAGCCCGAGCGGATTGCGCTCGATGGCACCGTGGTTTTGGTGGATCCGGGGGAGCCTTCCTATCTTCTTTATGGAGCCAAAGATCTAGCGTCCTATCTCACCCAGATTAGCGGCAAGCCGGTGGCAGTCAGTTCCTCTCTCAGTTCAGCGCTGAAGTCAAAGTCGGTCATTGCCATTGGGAGAGAAATGGCTCGGGCCCTGAATGTCGACCTGGGACCTGCGAGCGATCTGGGCGATGAAGGCTCTCTCATCCATTCGTTCGATAAAAGTGGCAGCAAGGTTGTGATCATTGCGGGGCTCAACCCGCACGGGACGAATGCCGGGCTCGCGACCTTTATGCCGATGATTCACGGTGAAGGAAGAGCCGCGTATCTGGATGGCCCGCTCGATCTCCGGAGCAAGCCCGGCATCGCGTCGCGGGGCATCCACTTAAATGGATGGCCGCTGAAATATCCCTACGCGTTCCGCTCCTGGAAAGAGGAGGACTGGAAGCGCTTCATCGATATCGCATGGGCGCAGCGCGTCAATCTACTTTATCTGTGGCCGTTCATGGAAATCATTCCGGTTCCCATGTCCGGGGAGGACGAAGCCTATCTCCAGGAAGTGAAACGCGTGGTGGATTATGCACAGAATCAGCGTGGCATGGAAGTCTGGATCATGCAGTCGGCGAATCGGATTGGCGTCGGAGACTGCGGGATCCGCGATCCGAGATTTCGCACTTACTGGGTAATGGGTGAATGTCAAAAAGATATGAATCCGGCCGATCCGGATCAATTTGCCAATATTCTGAAATCGTTCGAGGCCCTATACAAAGTCGTGAACAACGCTGACGCTTTCTGTTTTATCGATTCCGATCCCGGAGGCTGGACGCATAGCCCGTTAAGCGATCAGACAAAAATATTCAATGCCGCCCGCAAACTGCTCGATAAATACAGTGCCAAAGGCCCGAAGACCAAGCTGGTGGATTGGATGTGGCTGGGTTGGGGGCGTGTGTTCGACCCCACTGAAAAGAATCGCGAAGAAAACTCGGTGGCTTTTATGACCGAAACCATCCGCAATTTCAAGGCGAACCTTCCTGAACCCTGGGAGCTGATTTCGGGGAACGCGGCGTTCTTGAAGTCATCCCAGAAAGAGTCGGTGCTAAACAAGACGACCTATCTGCAATATGGCGCGATTGAGGAGGAGCCGGCATTTCCGGCCACCAATCTTGGTCAGGAGTCGATTCGCAAGGTCTTCGACACAGCTTCCAGGTACCCTGAACTTAAGGGAGTGATGGGGAACAACGAACTGATGCAGTTGCAATTTCCGCGCACTTTCTACTTCTTCAATACTGCGTGGGACCGCAAATACGAACAACATCCGGAAGCGGAAGTTCTGCTCGATCTTGCGGGAGAACTCTATCCTGACCATAAGGAACTTATCGCGGAGTCATTTTCAGGTTTGCGGGAAAACGATCCGGAGAAAATTAACGCTACCCTGGCGCGCATCGAAGAGTTGGTGCAGGGAGGAAATGCCGGGCGTCCGGGGGCGATTGGCCGCTTTCTGTTTCCGGACCAACTCGTGGTCGCGCGAAATCTCCGATTCCAGCTTGAGATCCGGTCGGCCCGGCAATCGCTGTTGAAGAGACTGAAAGGCAAGCCCAGTGTCGAGGAATCCGCCAGACTGCTGGAGAACTACTTCGACAAATTGCTGGCCTGGAACCAGGAAACCGGGTGGGACAAGATGATCGACATCACCATCTGGAGGACGCCGATCTACGAGGAAGGCAAAGACCTGCGGGAAGCGATGAATCAACTGAAAGAAGTGCTCGCTCAAGGCAAGCCTTATACCAGTTACGGTCAGATAGACGATTTCTTCGCCGCAATCGGCAAGAGGCTGCTGCAAAAATATGGACGTGACTCGGTGATGATCGGGTGCATCGAGCCATTCAAACTGGCGATGATTCAGAATTAGAACGATTCAACACCAGATCGAAAACCAGATTACGGATGTGATCGAACCGGAGGTGGACTTCGTGACACGAAACTCAAGTATGCGGTTCGTTCTTTCATTCTTGATGGGCACCGTCTCGTTCACGGCCGCGCAAACCTCGCAGCGGATATCTCTTGATGAGGCTGTAGTCCTCGTGGATGGCAGCGAGCCTTCCTATGTTCAATATGCGGCGAAAGATCTGGCCTCCTATCTGTCCGGAATTACCGGCAAAGCCGCGGCGGTAAGCAATGCCGTCAGTGCGACTCGAAGAGCCAAAGCTGTTATTGCGGTCGGAGCGAAGATGGCAACCGCGATGAGTGTTGATCTGGATCAGACGGGTCAAGATACCTCCGTGATCCGTCGTATCTCCAAGGCTGGAACCGAAGTTGTAGTGGTCGCCGGGTCGGACCCTCGCGGCACGAATACGGGGGTTGCGACGCTGATGCAAATGATCCGGGCGGATGGTAAGTCGGCCTATCTCGATGGTCCGCTCGACTTGCAAAACAAACCCAGCTTTGCCGTCCGCGGCATTCACCTCAACGGCTGGCCGCTGAACTACCCCTATGCCTTCCGCTCCTGGAAGGAAGCGGACTGGAAGAAATTCGTCGACATCGCCTGGGCGCAGCGAATCAATCTGTTCTATCTGTGGCCCTTCATGGAAATTCTGCCGGTTCCACTCTCGCGAGAAGATGAAGCTTATCTCCAGGAAGTTCGTCGCGTGGTGGACTACGCGAAGAATCAGCGCGGCATGGAAGTGTGGATCATGCAATCGGCCAACCGCATTGGGACCTCCGATTGCGGCGCGCCTGATCCCAGAGTTCGTCCGTACTGGGTCAGCGACTGCCAGAAGGACATGAACCCGGCAGATCCGCAGCAGTTCGAGCGGGTATTGAGGTCGTTTGAAGCTTTCTACAAGAACGTCAACAACGCCGATGCCTACTGCTTCATCGACTCAGATCCGGGGGGCTGGCCGCAGAGTCCGGTGAGCGACCAGTTAAAAATCTTCAACGCAGCCCGAAAGATGCTGGATCAATACACTGTCGGAGGACCACGAACCAAGTTGGTGGATTGGATGCACGTAGGCTGGGGCCGCCATAAGTTTTTCACTTCCACCGATTCTGTGGTGGCGGCGTATGACTGGACCGATAAGAATCCCGACGAAAGCGACGTTGCGTTCATGGATGGAACCATACGCAGCTTTAAGAGCGGCTTGGCTGAGCCCTGGGCTCTGATCGCCGGCCAGCCACCGTATTTAGATCCGGTGCAGAAGGAATCGGTGCTGGATAAAACCGTGTATCTGCCTTATGGCGCAATTGAAAGTGAACCGGCGTTTCCGGCGACGAATGTGGGGCAGGAGAAAGTCCGTAAAGTTTTCAACAAAGCCAATCAGTATCCAGGACTTCGCGGCGTGATGGGCAACAACCAGTTAATGCTGTTGCAATTTCCGCGCACTTACTATTTTTTTGCAACCGCCTGGGACAAAGATTACGAAAACCATCCTGAGCCGAACGTGATGGTCGATCTGGCAGAGCAACTGTACCCCGACCACAAGCAATTGATCGCCGATTCGTTTCTTGCCTTGCGCGAAGGAGACTCTGACCGAATTAACACGACACTCGCCAGTCTCAAGAAGATGGTGGCGAGTGGCGATGGAGGGCGTCCCGGAGCGATTGGCCGGCTTTTGTTTCCCGATCATCTCGCCGTGGCCAGAAATCTGCAAATGCAGCTTGAAATTCGTTCGGCGCGGCAATCCCTTCTGAAGGCGTTGAGTGGCAAGCCCGACATCCAGGAAAGTGCTCGGCTGGTAGAGAATTACTTCGACACGCTGCTGGCCTGGAACAAGGAAACCGGTTGGGACAAGATGATCAAAATCAATGTCTGGCACGATCCTATCTATGAGGAGGGAAAAGACCTGACAGAGGCCATGGCCCGATTGAAGATGGTGGTTGCCAACGGCGCCGCGTACACCAGTTACGCGCAGGTAAATGCCTTCTTCGACAGGATCAGCAAAGACCTTTTGCAAAAGTACGCGCAGGATTCCGTGATGGAGGGATGCATCGAGCCGCTAAAACTCGCAGTCATCCAAAGTCAATAGGCGTGTTGAATTCACTATGAAATCGTCAGCCACGTTGTTCTGCAAAAAAAATCTTTGGCGCGGCCGGAAAGGTTATGCCCTCGGAAACGGCGTGGTGCGCCTTACGACTTTAACCGGCGGAGGACACATCGCTGAATTTCAAATGGAGGATTCACCGGCGGTCAGCCCTCTCTGGGTACCTCCGTGGCGAACCATCGAGCCTCACCGGTATCAGGAGAAAAAACACAAACGCGAGTACGGCACAATCACCGAAGGCAAGCTGCTCTCCGGTCTGGTCGGCCATAACATTTGCCTGGACTATTTTGGCTCACCATCGGTGGAGGAGGCAAAGCAGGGACTCTCGCAGCACGGTGAGGCTCCATGGTCGAAGTGGAGCGAAAGCAAGATATCGCGCAGTCCGCGACGCGTTGCCTTGGAGTTATCGGTCAAGCTTCCGGTATCTGGCTTAAAGTTCAGCCGTGAAATCGAACTCAGGAAGGGCGAGTCTGTGGCGTATTTCAGGGAGACGGTCGAGAATGAAAGAAAAGCCGACCACTTTTTCCATTGGACTCAGCACATCACACTGGGACTGCCTTTTCTTTCTCCAGACGATGCCCAGGTATCGATCCCAGGGACAAAAGGAATCACCTATCCACATGGATATGACGAAGGCAGGGCGTTGCTCGCGTCCAATGAAGAATTCAACTGGCCCAATGCGCCCTTGCTTGAGGGCGGTAAGGTCGACTTGAGGCGTCCGTTCCTCCGGCAAGGACTTGGATTTGTCGTCGCCGTCCTACTCGATAAAAAGAAAAGTGTAGGATTCGTCGCAGCGGTCAATCCCAAGCTTGGTTTGCTCATTGCGTATTGCTTCAAGCGAAGCGATTTTCCCTGGGTAGCTCTCTGGGAAGAAAACATGGGCATCGCCGCGTCTCCGTGGAAGCAGCGGACTCGCGCCCGTGGACTGGAGTTCAGCACCACTCCGCTTCCTGTGTTGCGCAGGGATGCGTTTCTTTCGGGGAGACTTTTCGACGAACCCACCATGACGTGTGTGCCTGCCAAGAGCCGAAAGACTGTCCACTATTTGGCGTTGCTGGCGAGAGTTCCCGTGGATTTCGGCAACGTCACCGGCATCGACCTGGTAGAAGATCAAGTTTTGATTCACGGAAGCTCAGGCAAACAGCTGGTCACGGTTCAGGCCTCTGGCATCCAAAAAATACTGGACTAGTATTACCATCAATTGAGTGAGGCTTATGCCAGTGCTGTGTTGACGTGAGTCAGCGAACCCACGACAGCCATGCTGAACCGCGCGAAGTACAGCGTGACGGCGATACGACCCTCTCTCTCGAAATTGCCCCAATATCATCATGCTTAGCGCCAACGCGCCCCGGGCTTCTTCAGGTAATGCCGGAAGACGTATCCCCACGGGATAATCGGGATCAGGATCACGCCCAACGCAATCGCTTTGAAATCCCCCGTGAATTGCGTCGTGTGCACGCCTGCCCTCCATTGCGGGAGCCCGTAATCGATGAGCCAGATTGTCTTCCACACCAACTCGAAAAGAAGGATGGGAAGCATTTGTAGCGGGTAGCGAAGCCCGAAACATGCAATCACCCACATTGCGCCGAGCATGCTCGGTATTATCCCGCGCGCGGTCGGCTCGTGGCCTATCAACTGAGGCAGAAAGACGATGGCGCCTCCGATTACCAACAGCAGGTACATCGCGCGCAACACGTAGAGCCGAGCGAGAGAGACTTCGCTCTCGATGGGGGCCGCAACGGACGGTGAAACAGTGACAGCATTTAAAGTCATTTCAGATCTCCAATCTCATCAAGCGACAGGGCTCCGGGCTCTCCGGTGCCTGAATCGGGTTGAAATTCCAGTAGCTCGCCTGGCTGGCAGCCGAGCGCGCCACAGATTGCCTCAAGCGTTGAGAAGCGTATGGCCCGCGCTTTGCCCGTCTTGAGTATCGATAGGTTGGCGAGCGTGATGTCGATGCGCACGGCGAGTTCGGTCAGCGTCATGCGCCGGTCGTGCAGCAGGTCGTCGAGCTTGACGAGAATAGCCATCAGACCGTGCCCTCAAGGTCCTCGCGCATGCGCGTCCCTTCAAGGAACACCTGGGCGAGCACGAACAGCAGCAGGATGGCAAGCCAACCGGTGAGATCGAAATTGCCATTGATGCGCAGCGGCACTTCTTTGGTCGAGACTGCGGAGGCAATCGCGACGACGCAGATGTGCAGGAGCTCGAGGCCGAGCAGCGCCCAGGCGATGGTCCGCAGCCGGCCGGCATTGTCCACGGTGAATGGCTCGCCCGTGCGTACTGATTCGACGATCTTGTGCAGCCGGCTGAATACCACGTAGGCGACAGGGGTGCCTGCGACGCCGATCATCATGATTGCGCGCATCCCGGCGACGATGCCCTCTTGACCGGCGACGGCGCCGACGCCGAGCGCTCGCCAGGTCCATTCCTCAGCAAGAAAGCTGATCGCCAGCAGAGCGAAGATGAGGGCTCCGAGAATCCAGTTGAGGAGTATCAGTACACGCAAAGTGATGCAGGTCGCAAGTAACCCGGTCGGCTGTTTCACCGCAGTTTCAGTCGCAATCATTATTGATAAACGATAAACTATTTATCGTTATTCGGCAAGTTGTATTTTGTCGAGGTCGTGAACGGCGAATTGGCCCACAAATCCAAAATGCCACGTTTACGGAAACAGACCTTGCAACGGAGCTGCGTTACCAGCATCAAGGTGAGGCCCGCAATTGCGGGCAGCCCGAAAATGCTTGAAGAATATCTTTTGCCTGGACAAATTTTGGTACATGTCCGCTAGTAATCAAGTATCCGCAGTATTGTCGGCAATTTGGTAACCCGTTACTTTGAGGTTGTAGCTCAAATCCTGAGGTGAAAAAATGTTAAGTTCACGGAAACAGACCTCTGCAGCGGAGACGCGTTACCAGCATCTTCAATCCGAACCACTGACTAACCGCAAGGAATTGCGTCCTGGAGAAAAGGTCGAGGTATTGGATATGTGCGGTCTTCCTACGGGAATTTGCTGTACGGTGCTGAAGGCCGAGACTCACTCCATCGGTGTGATCTGGGGAGGAGAAACCGTTACGGTCGGACGGGCCTGGCTCCGTAGGGTTAGCTGATGGCGACCTGCGGGAATGGAGCGAATAAGCGCCGAAGGCGATTCATAACCAGTCCGTTTTGACTGGCCTGACCTTCTTACATGCGCCTGATTCGCAAACAGACGGGCAGTTGAAGAAATTTCGATTCCGTACCGTAGAATGGTCGGGCGGAAGATCCAGTTCGCCCGCCGGCGACGTCCTTTCACGTTCCAGGTAATCAAAATGTCTATTCTGCGCAAACTTCGGGGCTGGTTGTGTCTTCATCTCCGGTTGGGTCCAGGCCAATAAGTTGGTACTCGCTCGCACCGCGACTTCGGAGATGCCTGATGCTGCTCCGGTGAGGATGGCTTCCGGACCCGGAAGCGCGCGCTACTATCGCACAGGCTTGGACTGCTTGCGATGTCTCGCTTTCCTTCTGGTGCTTGCTCACCACACCATGCCGAGGAGTGTCACGGGGATTTTTAGCGTTCAAGACGCTGTTAAAGAGTTCAGCGCCGCAGGAGTTTGCCTTTTTTTCACCCTAAGCGCGTTCCTGATAACCGAATTGCTTTTGCGGGAAATGGACGGGACCGGGACGATTCACGTTCGAGCCTTTTACATCCGACGAATCCTTCGCATCTGGCCGCTTTACCTGGCCATGGTGGTACTTGGCGTGGCGTTGCCACATCTGAATCACAGCCTCCCAAGTGCTAAGCCATTCATTCTGCCGTACCTTTTCATGGCCGGAAATTGGGCCCTGGCCTTTCACGGAAACACCCGGAACATGTTTTTGGAGCCACTGTGGAGTATTTCGGTGGAGGAGCAGTTCTATCTGATCTGGCCGTCGTTGTTTTTGTTCTGGCGAAAGCGGGGAGTGATTATTGCCAGCCTCATCATTTTGCCGGTCGCGTGGGCGACCGATTACGTCCTGCCCGCGTTGCACATTGCCAAAGGAACCCGCGCTCTGGTGCAACAGCTTCAGCCAGTTTCAATTCTTCGGGGTGGGGGGATTACTGGCGCTTTACATGCATCGCCGTTCGCTGAAGATTACTGTCTCTTTGCGACTGTTGATCCTCGCCACCGCCGCCGGATGTTTCTTCCTCGCCGCTTTTCCGTTTCATTTTCAGAATCCGCTGATTTTCACGAGTCCCGGGTACGTTGTCGGCGGATACATGTCGATCGATCTGGGATGTTTGCTGCTTCTGGTTGCGTTCCTGGATATGAATATTCCGTCCGCAGGCCGCCCTTTGATCTACCTCGGCAAGATTTCATACGGACTCTACGTATTTCACATGTTCATTTTAGTGATGGTGAAACATTTTAACGACAGGTTCGTGCATCTTTCACCTGCGCAACAGATCTGGCTCAATTGGTCTATGACGGTGGTGATCGCTATTCCCGTAGCGTACTTGTCCTACGAGTATTTTGAGAAGCCGTTCCTGCGCATCAAGGAGCGTTACACTTTTGTGGCTTCTCGTGCGGTCTGATCGATCCCGAACGTATCGCAGTGATCAGAAAATTGCGCACCACCTGGGACGCCGGTTAGGGTAGCTTTACAACAGCAGATTCCGCCAGAGCCTCGAAGTCTTCAAGGTTCATGGCGTTCTGAGACGAGCCGAAAACTCAAGGCGTGAACGGCATGAGGGTGGATGGGCATACAGGTTGCTCTCAATCACAGGACGCAATACCGTTACGAAAAGGCGGTGTCAGTCGGCCCGCAAGTCATAAGGTTGCGTCCCGCCCCGCACTGTCGCACGCCAATCCTGAGCTATTCTCTTAACGTCATTCCTGCGGGACACCTTCTGCACTGGCAGCTCGACCTCCACAACAATCATGTAGCGCGTCTTCTCTTCACGGAGAAGACCAGCGAGTTCAGGGTCGAGGTCGACCTGGTGGCGGAGTTGTCTCCGTTTAATCCGTTCGATTTCTTTCTGGAACCGGGGGTCGAAGAATACCCATTCAAATACGCTCCGGAGCTGGCAAAGGAGCTTGCACCATATCTTTCGGTCGATCCGGCGGGACCCCGGTTGCAGGCTTTTCTGGCGAACCTCACGCGGGAGAAGCAGGGAACGATCAGCTTTCTGGTTGATCTGAATCGCCGGGTGAGAAATGAAATCGACTATGTGACGCGACTGGATCCCGGCGTGCAGACATGCGAGCAGACGCTGGAAAAATCCAGCGGGTCTTGCCGTGACTCGGCCTGGTTGTTGGTGCAGATTCTGCGACAGTGCGGAATCGCGGCGCGGTTTGTCTCTGGATACCTGATTCAGTTGACGGACAGTAGCGCTCCGGAAGATCAGGGCGTTCATTACTCAGACTCGGCTGCCTTCCATGCCTGGGTGGAAGCGTTTTTGCCAGGCGCCGGCTGGATCGGAATGGATTCGACCTCAGGCTTGTTCGCAGGCGAGGGTCACATCGCTCTCGTGTGCACGCCGAACGTGTCCGAGGCCGCGCCAATTCAGGGCACGGTCGAACTGGCCAATGTGGACTTCAGCTTCTCCATGTCGGTTCGACGTTTGAATGATCCTCCACGGCCGTGCAGGCCCTTCAGCGAGGAGGACTGGTCGAAGGTCGAAGAACTGGCGCATCACGTCGACGCGGACCTGGAAAAACACGATGTGCGCCTGACCATGGGCGGGGAGCCCACATTCGTCGGGATCGACGAGCCCGAAAGTCCGCAATGGAGCATCGACGCGCTGGGATCTGTAAAACGGACCCGCGGTTTGGCCCTCATCCGCAGTCTCCGCGGGAGAGTCGCACCCGGCGGACTGCTTCATTACGGGCAAGGGAAGTGGTATCCGGGAGAACCGTTGCCGCGATGGGCGCTGAGCTGCTTCTGGCGCGTCGACGGCATTCCTATCTGGGAAAATATCGACCTTTCCGCACTTGAAGACCAAGAGTATGGCTTTGATGCGGCCGATGCTTTCAAGTTCATAACAGCGCTCTCACGCCGGCTTCAGGTGAGCGCAGATAATATTCTGCCAGCGTACAACGGAACAGGCGAGTCAGAGGAGCCAGCCGGTTACATATCTGCCGCTTCGGAGCCGTCAGCCGGAAAGTGGCTTGCGCTGGTCAAGCCAACTATGGTTCCCTCGTCCGGAACGCCTGTTGTTGTCGCCGGGGGATTCACCTATCGGTTATCGCATCCCTACCGAAGGGATGCCATGGGTTGCACCGGATGAGATCGAATACGAGCATGAGGAAACGCTGCAAGCCGAAAGATCGCGAACACTGGTCAAGCTTCCATCAGGCCCGAGTCGCCGGCTGGATCTGTTTGAAATAAATCCCACCGCCGATTCGCTGCCCGCTCTCTCAGCCACGGCTGAAAATGCAACCGAGCTGATCCGTCCATCGCTGTGCGTGCAGGCTCGGGATGGCCGCTTGCACGTGTTTTTGCCTTACGCCTCCAATCTCGCGGACTATCTCGATCTGGTCGCCGCTGTTGAGGATACGTGCCAGTATCGGAAGCAGGCGGTGTGGCTTGAGGGTTACGCTCCGCCTTCGGACCCACGGTTGCGATCGTTCAGCGTTACTCCGGATCCTGGCGTTCTCGAAGTCAATCTGCCGCCCGCAAGCAATTGGGACGAACTTGAAACCGATCAACACGGTGCTGTTTGAGGAAGCGCAGCAGAAATCGGCTGACAGCCGAAAAATTCGCCTATGACGGCAGCCACATTGCTACCGGCGGGGGCAGCCACATCGTGATCGGCGGAGCGTCCGTGGCGGACAGTCCCTTTCTGCGCCGCCCGGATCTACTGCGCAGCATGGTGGCATTCTGGCAGAATCATCCGTCGCTCTCTTATTTGTTTTCCGGAATGTACGTCGGCCCGACGAGCCAGTATCCGCGCGATTGACGAGGCGCGCATGGATTCCCTGTACGAACTGGAGATGGCTTTTAGTCATTTGCCCATGCAGGGACTGCCCGCCCGCCATCGTTGGATGGACTGTTCCGCAATCTGCTGGTCGACGTGACTGGCAATTCGCATCGCGCCGAGTTCTGCATCGACAAGCTGTATCCGCCGGAGGGCCGAGGGCTGCGCCTTGGCTTGCTCGAATTGCGTGCCTTCGAGATGGCTCCGCATGTGCAGAATGGGTCTGATTGCAGATGCTGCTGATTCGCGCGTTGGTCGGCATGTTCTGGAAGACGTCCGTTCGAAGGCGGCCTGGTGCGTTGGGGCACGGCGCTTCATGACCGTTTCATGCTGCCGCATTTTGTTCGGCGGGACTTTCTCGATGTGCTCAGCTACTTGCGCGGGTCCGGCTATGACTTCGAGGAGAAGTGGTTTGCCGCGCAGCTGGAGTTCCGCTTTCCGAAGATCGGATCGATCGCCGCGGACGGTGTCGAACTGGAACTGCGCCAGGCGCTCGAACCCTGGAACGTGCTCGCAGAGGAGACCACTTCCGGTCGCACGGTTCGCAGCGTGGACTCGTCGCTTGAACGGATACAAGTGAAGGTGTCTGGATTGACCACGGATTCCCGCTACGCGGTCACATGCAACGGTCGCAGGGTGCCGCTCTCATCCGACGGGTGAAGCTGGAGAGGCGGTTGCCGGCGTCCGGTATCGCGCCCGCCAGCTTTCGGCGGCGCTGCATCCCACAATTCCGGTGCATGCGCCTCTCGTCTTCGACATGATTGATGGCTGGAAAGAGCGTTCGATTGGGCGATGCACCTACCATGTGGGTTCGCCCGATGGCCGCGGCTACAGCGCCCGTCCGATGAATGCAACCGAGGCCGCGGACCGCCGCCGGCAGCGCTTCCAGGAATCCGTGCCTGATCCCGGATCGATGGCGGTGCCGGAGAAGGAGATCAACCCGATGTTCCCCATGACTCTGGATCTGCGGTTGCCGCCGCCAGTGCACAGAACCGACGTCGACAAGCCGGAGCTCGTCCCATGACGGTGGATCTATATCAACCCCCGCTGCGCTACGGAGCTGCCTACGACGAATTGTCCGCCGATGGCATGAACCCTCGTCCGCACTGGGCGCACCTGATGGAGTCGCTTCGCGCCATTGGCCCGGAAGAGTTGGGACGGCGCTGGGCCCGCGCCGAGCGCCGCATTCGCGAGAACGGGATCACCTACAACATTTACGGCGATCCGCTGGGCGCAAACCGGCCATGGCAGATCGATATCGTTCCGCTGCTGATTCCGGCCGACGAGTGGCGCTACATCGAAGCGGGCATCATTCAGCGCGCCCAGTTGCTGAATTTGCTGCTCGAGGATCTCTACGGACCGCAGAAGCTGGTGGCGCAGGGCCACTTTCCTGCCGCACTTCTCTATGCCAACCCCGCATTTCTTCGTCCGCTGGTAGGCGTGCCGGTTGCCGCGCACAGCTATCTGCATATGCTGGCCGTCGATCTTGCGCGTTCGCCCGATGGCCAGTGGTGGGTGCTGGCCGATCGCACGCAAGCGCCTTCGGGCAGCGGCTATGCGCTGGAGAACCGCACCATCGTCTCCGATGTTCTGCCGGACCTCTTTCGTACCTCGAACGTGCTGCGCCTCGCCCCATTTTTCCGCGCGCAACGCGACGCGCTCACCAACCTTGCCCAGCGGGACAATCCGCGAATCGTATTGCTCACTCCCGGGCCGCTGAACGAGACCTACTTCGAGCACTCCTACATCGCGCGTTATCTGGGATTCACTCTGGTGGAGGGCGCGGACCTGACGGTGCGCGAGCGCCGCGTGTATCTCAAAACTGTCGATGGTCTGGAAAAGGTCGATGTGATTTTGCGCCGGGTGGACGACAGCTTTTGCGATCCTCTGGAATTGCGGGGCGATTCGCTTTTGGGTGTGCCCGGCCTGGTGGACGCCATTGTCGCGGGAAATGTGAAGGTGGCCAATGCTCTGGGAAGCGGCCTGATTGAGACGGCCGCGATCATGCCCTTTCTTCCCGGACTCTCCACGCAGTTGCTGGGCGAGAAACTCAAACTTCCTTCTGTCGCTACCTGGTGGTGCGGGCAGGAGTACGCGCTCGACTGGGTGCTCGAGCATCTCGATCAGGTCGTGGTGAAACCGGCGTTTCCCTCGCGCGGCATGGAGCCTGTATTCGGGGCCGAACTTCCGAATGCGGAAAAGGGAGAGTTTGCCGAGCAGCTGCGGGCGCGCCCGCACGAGTATGTGGCGCAGGAACAGGTCGCTTTGTCCACCGCGCCGGTGTGGGACAACGGGCGCCTCGATTCGCGCAGCGTGGTGCTGCGCACCTACGTGCTGAATACGGGCAGCGGGTGGATTGCGATTCCTGGCGGACTGGTGCGGGTTGCTGAAGCCGAAGGATCGGTCGTCTCGATGCAGCGGGGCGGCCACAGCAAGGATGCGTGGGTGCTGTGGGACGGCCCGGTCGATACTTTCAGCCTGCTGCGCCCGCGGAACGAGCCGGTGGAATTGCGCCGAGTCTCGCGGGTTGTGCCGAGCAGTGTCGCCGACAATGCGTTCTGGTTGGGTCGATATGTCGAGCGGGCCGAAAACATTGCACGGATCCTGCGCACCATGATTCCTCGCGTGCGGCGCGCCGAGACGGCGGAACTGGTCTGCCTGATCGGCTTGCATAGCTGCCTGGAGTCGCGCCACAGCAAGTTGCCCAAGCCGAAACACAGGCAGCCGACGCCTGCTTGAGCTGGAACGGGAAATAATCTCGTTGTTGACGGACGCCAAGCGCCCGGACAGTCTGGCCTGCACGCTGGCGGAGGTGTTCCGGATTGGCGGCAACGTTCGCGAGCGCTTGTCTGGCGACATGATGTTTCTGATCGGCCGGTTGCGCGACTCGATTCAAATCGGGCAAAGGACTCCGTTCCTCGAATATCCGGCGCTGCTGACCGATTGCCTTGGAGCTGCTTTCCGCATTTTCCGGAATGGAGCGCGAAAACATCAACCGCGGGTTAGGTTGGATTTTCATGACCATGGGCCGGCGCCTTGAGCGGGCGATCTATCTGACGCGGCAACTGCGCGAGATCACCGCTCCGCTGACGGAGGAAGATTGGTCACTTCTGGAATGCCTGCTCGAGGTTGCGGACAGTTCGATGACATACCGGACGCGGTACTACACCACGCTCCAGCCCTTAGCTGTACTGGATGTGCTGATGGCGGATGAGACGAATCCCCGGTCTCTGGATTTTCAGCTGAGCCATCTCGCGGATCTTTATCAAAAGCTTCCCCGGCATGTGCCCGATGACCTGCAGGCGATGCGGGACGCGTTGGCGTTGCTGCGCAGTTTCGATTTGCGAAAGTTGAAATATCCAGTACCCGGTAGCGCAGCGCCGAACGGTTCGGATGGGCTCTCCCGGCTGGCCAATTTTCTGAGAGAGCTGGAGGGACTGCTGCCTTCCTGGTCGAATAACTTATCGAGCAGATACTTCAGTCACGCCCGCACTTTGCCGATCACGATAGGCCAATGATTTATAAAATTGTTCACCGAACTACGTACCGATACAAGTATCCCGTCTCGGTGGGAAACCATGTGGCGTGTCTGACGCCTCGAGCCTTGCCGCATCACCAGATGTCACGAAGCGAGCTGTGCATTCAGCCGCGGCCCGCAACCCGCACAGAGCGCGCAGACTATTTCGGGAACCGTCTCTGTTTTTTCACCATTCAGGAGCCGCACAGGGAGTTGGTGGTGGAGGCGCGCGAGTGAAGTCGTCATGGAAAGGGAACCGAAACCCTGGTCCAAGACGCTGATCCCGTGGGAAGAAGTAGCGGGATCGATTCCCACGGACCATAGCCCGGCCGGCCTGGAAGCCTACCAGTTTGGATTTGAATCGCCGCGCATCCGGTCACGGCCGGAGTTCGCCGCGTATGCGCTCGAGTCGTTTACGCCCGGGAGGCCGATGCCGGAGGCGCTTCTCGATCTGACCGGACGCATCCACAAGGACTTTCGCTTCGATTCGAAAGTCGACCAATGTCCGAACCACGCCGGAAGAAGTCTTCAGAAAACGTCGAGGGGTGTGCCAGGATTTCGCGCACCTGCAGATTGCCTGTCTTCGGTCGCTGCACCTCTGCTGCTCGTTACGTAAGCGGATACCTTCGGACCTATCCACCTCCCGGGAAGGCGAGGCTGGTGGGCGCCGATGCGTCGCACGCCTGGGTCTCGGCTTATTGTCCGGGCATGGGCTGGCTTGATGTGGATCCCACCAACAACGTGGTTCCTTCGGACGGTCACGTGACGCTCGCCTGGGGTCGTGACTACGGCGATGTAAGTCCCTTGCGCGGTTTAATCCTGGGCGGCGGAGCGCATACGCTCAAGGTCGCGGTGGACATGGAGCCGATCGAAACTTAGCCCAGCCGAGTCGAGACTTAGCTCCATCGCTCGGTTGTCATCACGCGTTCTGTGGTGGCGCATGCACGAGCGCTCGGACTTGCGGACTAACCGGCTTGAGGCACGCTGTCCACCATTTCGTCCGTCCAGACTTTAAACGACTCCAGAATATTCGGCCCGAACGTGGTGGTGATGGCGACGTCGGTCGCGTCGCGTCCTCGCGCGATGAGAACACGTCCAATCCTGGCCTCATTGTTTCGTGGATCGAAAGTGTGCCAGGCGCCACCCAGATAGACTTCAATCCAGGCGGCAAAATCCATTACGCCGTAGGGGGGCGGCGTCCCCATATCGCCAAGGTAGCCGGTGCAGTAGCGCGCCGGAATATTCATGCAGCGGCAGAGCGCAATCGCCAGGTGCGCGTAATCGCGACAGACCCCGGTCCCCTCGTTGAAAGCCTCCCATGCCGTCCGCGTCGGGCGCGCTTTCTGATAATCGAAAACGATGTGGTTGTGGACAAAATCGCAGATGGTTTGCACCCGCGACCATCCCGGAGTGGTGTTGCCGAATCGCGACCACGCAATTTCGGACAGCAGATCCGTCTCGCAATAGCGGCTGCCCAAAAGAAAAACCAGAGTATCCTCCGGCAAACTTTGTAAATTGTGTTGTTCGGCTGAGAGCACGATTGGGTCGGGCTTTTCTGAATCTCGAACCACTCCGTTGCTTTTGAGGCAAATCCTGCCGGCCGGCGCCACGATACGGGTGCACCAGTTCCCGAAGCCATCTCGATAGGCGGTTACCGGAATCCTGGGCTCGGTAGTCAGAATATCGGGAGTGACGATGTCTGAGGCTCGCGAGTAATGAACATTGACCATCAGGATCATCGGAGTGTCCTGGGGACAGTTGAAGACTAATTCGTAGCCGACCTGGATCAACATGCAGATTTCCTCCGCCGATCGATTCTTGATTGTGCCTGGGCAAGGAAAGATGGCGACTCCGACGCTTGCCGCACATCACCTTCGCTCTACCAATCTCCGTCCGCCCCACTTTACCCTAATCGAGATTGGACCTGCTGATTGCGACGCCAGGGCGCGGGATCCGAGTACCGGCATTTTCGGGAAACGACCACAGCAAGTCTTTCGGTGTCAATCCCTTAAACGTTTACGGCGGGTGAAACAATCGGTCCGGGTGCTGCTCCAGGAATAAAGCCCCTGCGACCGGCAGAGTATTTATGGCACAATATTGGGTAAAGGTGGTTCCCCCATGTATGTCCGTCTGGCATTTTGGACTCTCTCGCTGGCCTATATAGCTGCCCTTTTCTCTCGCGGCACACATGGGTCGTCGACTGGCACGGTACTCACGGCAGCGCTGTTCGGAGCCGTCCTGGGCTTTAGCCTTGGCGGAATGCTGATCAATCGGCGTACCCGCAAGCGAAGCTGAGGTTCGGCAAAGTCCTGCTCTATCCTTTCTCTCTCCTCTTGTCCTCTCTGGTATCTCGTCGCGCTGATTTCTCACTGAAAGCCGGTACACGCCAATTTGCCAATACAGGATTCTGAATAGTTCATAAATTCAGAACTAATGAATCCTTCCCTGCGCCTGTTCCATCTATTCACCAGAACAACGACCGAAGGGCTCCGTGATACGGCGGCTCGAGGTGAATCCACCGCATACGAAAAGGTGAGGGTCATGGGAAAGCTTGAAGGAAAAGTAGCAGTCATTACCGCAGCGACCTCGGGCATGGCGCTGGCAACAGCGAAGCTCTTCGTGGAAGAGGGCGCGTACGTTTTTATTACCGGACGCCGCAAGGACAAGCTCGACGAAGCGGTGAAGCTGATCGGGAAAAACGTTACTGGAGTGCAGGGCGACGCCGCGAACCTGGCCGATCTCGACCGTCTCTATGAAACAGTGAAGCGCGAGAAAGGCAAGATCGACATCCTCTTCGCCAGCGCCGGACAGGGCGAGTTCGCCAAGCTCGAAGAGGTAACCGAGGCGCACTTCGACAAAATCTTCGGCCTCAATGTGCGCGGAACGCTCTTTACCGTGCAGAAGGCGCTACCGCTTTTCAACGACAACGGCTCCATCTTCCTGAACGGGTCGATCGCGAGCGTCAAAGGCTTTCCGGCCTTCGGTGTTTATAGCGCCAGCAAGGCTGCGGTTCGTTCTTTCGCTCGCACCTGGCTGCTCGAACTAAAAGAGCGCAGAATTCGAGTGAATATTCTGAGCCCCGGCACCATCGACACGCCGATCCTCGATCCCCTGGGAGCCGATGCCAAAGAGTCTTTCAAATCCCAGATTCCACGTGGAGAGATGGGGCGTCCGGAAGAGATCGCGACGGTTGCGTTGTTCCTGGCTTCGAGTGATTCCAGTTTCGTGAACGGAATCGAACTCTTTGTGGATGGCGGTACGGCGCAGGTCTGATCACAAAACTGTGATCACAAAACGACAAGGGGCTTTCACTTTTTTACAGGGACTGATTTGCGGAAGCCCGTTTAGTCTTCCTGGGTGGCCTGATGGATCGGGCAGACGCGCTGTCCCACTTTATGCAAGGGGAAGGCTTGCTCAAATCCTGACGGTCATCGGTAAGTTTCCGGTTCGCAAAGGTGCTTTCCGGAAGGTGCGTGGATACTCGGGAGCATCCTAACGACCCCATGCCGACCAAAATCAGAATTAAAGACCCAAGTGTGTATCGATTCATTGTTGACATTTCCTGAGTGCCGTCTGATTGGCACACCTAATTGCAGACCTGCGCTTGATCCAAGTTCGCTTGATCAAGGTTCGGATGATGCGAATTCTGGCGACCCCGACTCTGTTGATTCGTACTCGGACGATTCGTTTGATTCGAACCTTGCCCGTCTGATTCGTTGCCGAGACACGCCCAAAGCAGGCGCCTCCATCCCAAATTTCGCTCCAACCAGCGGGCGACGGCAGTGTTGCATAGCACATGACTGCGCAACTGTTCAGACGAAACCTCGCTCCAGCGAAGCTCTTCCTGGGACTCGGTGCCCCAGAGTCTGGCTTCGACCTTTCCATTGTGGATCCGGTATTCCCTGGGTATTGGGAGCTTCGCTAAGTCGACTGGCAGCAGGTTTTGCATGGGGGATGCCTCCATCGATCTACATCAGGATGCGCTAAAGGCCACTACGCTGGCTATACGGCGAATCCCTTACTGTCCCGACTGAAATCTTGTACGCGCCCGTGGCGCAGGCTACCCGATTTTCCCCTACGGCATGCCGGACTCCGACCTAAAGCTTGTGCCGGATGTTCGAGAGAAGGGATGAACGTTACGCTGATCCAATTAATAAAAACATCTGGGACGGCATCTTCATCCCCTATAAGAATCCTGCCGTCCCTTTTTTGGTCGCGCTTGCTTCGAAGAAGGGCAGTCTGCCTACAATCTCGAAAACCGAAAAGGCCGTTGGCAGAAGTTCGAGATGAAGTGAGGTTTGTGGAATTTCCAGGCTTGCGGGATTTGAACATCCCGGGTCTGTGACTGCGGACAGCTGGCCCGCGAGATTCGAAAGTCAGCAGCCGCGGGCGGGTCGCCCGCGACCACACGAGCAGTGCACTCTTTAATCAGACGTCGTGGCGACGGTCGTCGAACTGGCTAGATAGCTGATTCCTTGTTTCCTGGGTAGCTTTTTCGAATTGCGCCTTTACTCTGCCGAGATGGCCCAGCATCGAGTGCATACGTTCGGGTCCGAGCACGACAAATGCCACGGCGAGTCCGATCAGTATTTCTGCGCCCATGACGCCCCCTTACACCCGGTCGTTTGAAATTGAATCAGACGCTGGAATGGTCTTTTTCTCTTCCGGGTTCATGGCTTCTTTGAAGCCGCGAATGCCATCGCCGATTCCTTTTCCCAGCTCCGGCAGTTTCTTGGGACCGAATACCAGCAGAGCGATCCCGAAAATCACGAGCAAGTGCATCGGTTGAAATAATCCTTCAAGCATAAAAGTCTCCTTTTTCTGGCGTTGATCTTGGCCAGTACTCGACGAAAATAGTTTACAGCAGGTTGGTCCACCGCGCCGGTAAGGCGCGCGGTGGAGCAATACTGGATCTACTTGATGGTGCCGTTTAATCCAGCGGTGAAAAATCCACCGCTGCCCGTGCCCCCGGCATAGACGATAGAAAGCACCTGGGCGGTGGTGCGGCTGAAGGCGATGGTATTGGTATCTGCATTCACAATCGTGGAGGCAGATCCCAGTGAGTTGGTGGTGACACTGAGTCCGATGTCATCGTTGTTCGTGCCATCGAGCGCAGCGCGAGCAATGGATATCTTGGTCGCGGTAGCATTGATGCCGGCCGACGGAGTCGCAGCATCCAGTCCGTAAAGGACCGTTCGGATCAATCCGGCATGGTAGGCCTCAACAGCCAGAATGCCCGCGGCCGCGTCGAGGTAGGCCGGAGTGGTGATAAGGCCAGCCGCACCGTGATAGGCAGTGACGCCCACATCCTCGAAGACGTACGACCCGAGTAGAAAATTGATCTCGTTCGCGAACGGGTCGAAGGAGGCGCCGATACCAGCCGCCACGGCCAATCCGTTAAAGCTGTTCACCAGATCAATCGCCGGCTGAGCTACCGCCGACGATCCCAAGGCATTGCGCAAGAACGTAACGTGCTTGCGCTCCTCGCCCGCGGTTTCCTGCGCGTATGACTGGAAAGCTGGGGTGGCAAATGGGACCATGGCGCTTGCGGCGGAATTGTTCTTGATGGTGACTCCGCCCTGGGTGCCGGTACCGTCGATGCCGATCCCCATTTGGTCGATCGTCATTCCCGAAGTTGCGATGGTGTAGTACTCCGCCTCCAGGTATTCCAGGTTGAGGGCAAAGTTGAGAATATCGGCGTCCGTGACGGCAGCTTGGGCGTCTGGCAATTCCGGAAAGCGCCAAACCGGCCAGGGCCGCCCCGCCAAGTCTGATGAGGGAGCGGCGATTGGAAATAATCGAATCGAGAATCTGGGTCTCAGTGCGCGGCGTGTTTTTGTCGTTGATTTCCATGTTTTTTTTATCCTTTTAGGCGGCAGTCGCTTTGATGGTGCCGTTCATTCCATTCGGGAAAAAGCCGCCCTTGGTGACTACGCCCGCTCCTGAGGCATAGACGATGTGCAGCACCTGATCGGTAGTTCGGTCAAACGCGATTGCGTTGGTGGAATCCGCGGCGACGATTGTGGTCATGCTGAGCGCCGTCTCGTTTCCACCGCCCAGGGTTGCTCTTAACGCCGACACTTTGTTGGCGTCGTCAAGGTATGGCGCCGACGGGTTCGC
Organism: Terriglobia bacterium; assembly: GCA_963795245.1. Classification (GTDB taxonomy): domain Bacteria; phylum Acidobacteriota; class Terriglobia; order Terriglobales; family Acidobacteriaceae; genus JAIQFF01. The sequence continues at coordinate 40,340 of CAWCHA010000006.1, forward strand.
TATCGAACCAGCGACGATGAGAGTGCGGATTTCGGCCGCATGGTAGGCCTCGACGGCCATAATGCCGGCCGCTGCACCCAGATTGCCTTTGTCCGTGAGCAGGCCGGCGGCGCCGTGATAGGCCGTGACGCCGACATCTTCAAAAACAAACGCGCCGACCAGGAAACTGTTGGAGTCGGCAAAAGGATTGAACGCGCTACCGATACTGGCAGCCATTGCCAATCCGTTGAAGCTGTTGCTCAGATCGATGGCCGGACGGCTTACTGCCGCCGAACCCAGCGCCTGACGCAGGAACCGCACATGGTTCAGTTCATCCTGTGCGATTTCAAACGCATACTGCTGCAGGGTTGCAGTAGGGAAGGTGACCATGGAGCCACCGGTGACAGCGCCTGCGCCGGAGCCCGCGTCCGTACTTGATAGTCCCTGGCCGGTTGTGGCGCGTAAGTAGAACTCAGCTTCCAGGTACTCGAGATTCAGGGCGAAATTAAGGATGTCCGCGTCAGTAATGCCCGGAGTCGGAGTAGGGGGTGGGGCCGTGGGTTTCGTGGAACTGCCACCGCAACCGGCAAGCACAGCCGTAGCGCCAACAACTCCCGCTCCCGCAATGAAGCTTCGACGCGAGTGCGCCTTCCTGATCAGTTCTACGAGTTTGTCCATATCAATCGAAATACCCTTCCCGAAGAGTTAAAACATGACTGGTAGGGATACGGGCTCGGAGAGAATTCGGATTGGAATTAGGTCGAGGAATGAATTGAGGCAGGGGAAATGCTGTAGAGGGGTAGCACCAATCCCCTAGGAATTACATTTTGTGATCGCGCCTAAATCCGTTCCGCATTGAACGTCCTCTCGGAATTGAAGCTGGGCCTCCAGGGATTCCAGCCAGGCCTCAAACGATGGTCGGCACGCGGGTTCGACGCGAAGGAAACGCAGCCCGATGGCAAATGAGTCCTTCCAGACCACCTCGGCCTTGGCGCGGAAAACCTGAGGGGTGGTTCCGGGAAGTTCGAATTGTATTGCGACTGTGCCTTCAATGGCGGCGGGGCCGAATTGAGTCAGCGCCAGGCCAGCTTCACTCACGTTCATGATTTTTCCCGTGACACTCTCGGCACTTCCCGAGAGGGTTACAGGCAGATCAACCTTGTGGCGGAAATACCGGCGATGATCCCGCTCCATTCTTGGAAGCGCGATATCCAGTTGACTGCGTAACAGCGTATCGGGAACGGGCTTGCCGACAACGAAATTGGCCCCTGCTTCGACGGCTGCGCTAACGCTGGTCTTGCCATTCAAAACAGCGAACACTACCGACAGCTTGTTGGAGCGGCCGCTGCGTATGGCGGCAAGCGTTTCCCCCGCTCCATGAACATCATCGCAATCGATCACAAAGCCATCGATGTGCCGGCGTCCGGCAAGCTCGATGGCACTTTCTGCGTCGGCACGAACCTCAAGGCTGACCCGCGAGGCATGGAAGGTTGTGCGCACTACGTTCATCAAAGCCGCGTCATTGGTCAGCAGGAGGCAGGTCAAACCCATCGCTATAATCTACGCAAACCACAAGGATCTCCAAAGTGACGGAGGTGCATGAGGCTCGCCCTCCGGGATCGACGAGGGCGCATCACGAAAGGCCATCCGCCAAATTCTCGCGGGCAGTCATACAATAGCCTGCGTACGGGAGGACAGGGTGAAAAACGAGTGAGCGACGTACGCAGTGGACTCGACAAAGTAGCGGTCATTACCGGAGCTGGCAGTGGTATCGGTCGCGCGGTCGCGGTGGCGATGCAGTCCGTCGGATACTCGGTGGTGCTGGCGGGCCGCCGCGTTGCCAATCTCGAACAAACCGCGGCGATGGCCGGTGACAACGCCGGCAAGATGCTTCCCGTGCCCACAGACGTCAGCCAACCCGACCAGGTACAAGCGCTGTTTGCAAGAACGCGCGATGAATTCGGCCGGGTGGATGTTCTTTTTAACAACGCCGGCATGGACGGTCCAGGAATTGCAACCGAGGATTTGAGTTACGAGCAATGGTCCAAAGTCGTGGGCGTGAATCTTACCGGAGCGTTCCTGTGTGCGCAGGAGGCGATCCGCCTAATGAGAGCACAGCAGCCGAGAGGCGGGCGCATTATCAACAATGGCTCGCTTTCGGCTCATGTGCCCCGTCCCAACTCGACTCCGTACACCGTTACGAAACACGCCATCACCGGTCTTACCAAATGCATCTCGCTGGATGGCCGCAAATACGATATCGCTTGCAGCCAAATCGATATTGGGAATGCTGTTACGGGAATGACGGATAAATGGGCGGTTGGAGCTTTACAGGCGAATGGCGGAACCATGGTTGAACCGCGATTGGATGTAAATCACGTTGCCGACGCAGTTCTCTATATGGCCGGTCTTCCCTTGGACGCGAATGTTCAATTCATGACAGTGATGGCGACGAAAATGCCTTTCATCGGTCGCGGGTAGGCTTCGGACATCAGTCGTCGGACATTAGCAAGGCTTTCGCTGACGACTGCGGATGTCGGTTGCCTAGTTCAAACCTCGTGGCTATCTTGTAGGGATTATGATCTTGCAGCCAGCAACCATCAGATCTTGAACCGCAAAGTTCGCAAAGGACTCCGCAAAGAGCGCAAAGAATTCTGTCTTGATTAAGTGTCCTTAACGTCGATTGCATGGTCGTTCACAAATCGACGAATGATCGAGATCATGTCGGGATCCGGCTTCAGGCCCAGGCGTGAGGCCCGCGTACTGGCGAAGGCAGAAGGCCAGCCTTCGACAATGCGTGCAATTGCCGGATCGGGTTCGAAGCGTACTCGATCGCGTGCGGCTTTGCCTCCCACCGCCTCAAGCGCATCGAGCATTTCGCTCACTCGTATGGTGAGCGCTGGAAGATTCACTGCGATGCGGCCACCCGGAGTCTCCGCTTCGGCAAGCGCGATCAAGCCGTCGATTGTGCTGTGCGGAGACGCCAACGCGACCGCGGTCTCAGGCGGGACAGGGCAAACCGCGGGGCGGCGATGAAGAGGCTCGCGGATGATGGTGGAAAGAAATCCGGATGCCGCTCCGTTCGGTTGTCCTGGCCTCACCGTGACCGTCATCAGCCGCGCGCTGCGGCCATCCAGAAATCCCTTTCGCGTATAGTCGGCCACCAACTGTTCACAGATGAATTTCTGAATGCCGTAGGACGTCTGGGGCGTAGGCAGGGTATCGTCGTGAATCACCGGTGGCATCGGAAGCCCGGGATCACTACCGAAGACCGCTGCCGAACTTGCGAAGATTAATCGTGGACGGTTGCCTGACGTCCTGAGCGCCTCCAGCAGTCCACGGGTAGAATCGAGATTCGATCGCAGACCGAGGTCGAAATCGGCTTCGCACTCCGCCGAAACCGCCGCCGCCAAATGGAAAACAACATCGAATTTTTCGCTAGCGAGGGCCGGGCACTGCTCGATGAGGCGGCCGACCATGGGCCGGACACGAGCATTGCCGGACAAATCAGGTGCTGGTCGTGCCAGGTCCGCGAGCACAATCTCGGTGGGCGTCTGGCCCATGAGTTGCTCTCGTCGAAAAAGAGTGCGGGCCAGCAGCGAACCAAGAAATCCAGCGCCACCAGTAATCAGAATTTTCATAGTCTTCACGTTTCCCGTTTGGTCTGTTTCTAATCTTATCCAGCCGCCGCCTGGTTCTTAGGCGCGCGATCGACAATGGTTTCCGTTGCGGCGTCCCAATACTGTTTCTTGCCCGACCAGTAGGCCTCGGCTGCCATCATGCACGCGACGGAGTGCGCGAATCCATTCTGTACTGTGCAATTGGGTTGTTGCCGCGAGCGCATGCATTCAAACCAATTGGTCATGTGTCCCAGCGACAGGTCGTCGATGGCCATGGGCGGCAGCTTGGTCTCTCCTGGGAGAAGAACGTATTTCGCGGCCCTGGACTGGTCGATGTCGGCATTGTCCTCGTGATTTCCTTTCTCTTCGACCAGTTGGTATCGCGGACTGCCTTCGCCTCCGATGTTCATCAGCGTCGATTTTTTTCCCATGAAGCGGGTGAAGCTTGGGGCATCGTTGCCGAAGCTGGTTGAATAGCTCAGCAAAAAACCCTTGGGATATTCCAGCAAAGCTTGAAACGTGTCGGCATTCTCCCGGCCATCGCGCCATGCAAAAATGCCGCCGTGAGCGACCGCGGAGCGAGGGAAGTTGTCGTTCATGAACCAGTGCACCAGGTCGGTGGCGTGGCTCATCCATTGATCGGGGATACCGCTGGAGAATTCCTTGTACAAACGAAACTCGCAATAAACTTTGGGATCGAAGGGGCGATAAGGTTTGCCGAGCAGCCATTTTCGCCAGTCGGTATCTTGTTCCTGCAACAGCCTGGTCTCCTCGCGTCCACGCCAGCGGGGACCGTGATAATTCCATACAATCTCCACTTTGCTTACTTCCCCCAAAACGCCGGTCTGAACCAATTCGTGGGCGGCCCTGGGATACGGTTCGCTGCGATGCTGCGTCCCGACCTGTACGATTCTTTTCGATTTCATGGTCGCATCGCGGGCAGCCTTGGCCTCTGCCAGCACGTTGCCCATTGGTTTTTCGACGTAGACGTCCTTGCCGGCCTCAACCGCAATTTTAAGGATGGGCGAATGGGAGTGCTCGGGTGTGGAAATAATCACGCCATCGACGTCTTTCAAGGCCAGCACGTCTTCGAAATATTGGTAGGCGCGCGGAGCGCGGCCGTAATACTTGGTGTTCACCGCGACCGCCTTTTCACGGTTCAATCGCCACAGATCGCACACCGTGTTAATTTCCGCGTTCTGACTGGTTTTGAGCTGGGAAACGATCCAGGCCAAATCTCCGCCGCGGCTCCCGTTGCCGATGTGGCACAACGAAATTCGATCATTCGCGCCCAGAATCCTGTCGTACGAAAGGGCTGTGCTCGCAAATGCTGCACTCCCGGCAAGCAGGGCTGCCGACCTGGTCAGGAATTTTCTGCGATCAATGCTCGATTCCGGGTCACTCATGCTTGCTCTCCTGTGCGGATCAACCTGCGAAATCGCTTTACGGCGCCCCAATTATGCCAGAAGTCCTGCGGCTCAGTGCACGGGCAGCAGATGGCGGATTGAATTGGTAGTAGTATTGCCCCGGAAATACGAAACAGAGGAACTCAGCCGTGCGATTCAGGTCGACAATCCTGACCCTGTCCCTTTTCCGACTCCACACTTCACTTTCGTAACCTTAACCGCTGGCGGGACACGGGATATGCTCGCCCGCATGTCAACCCTATCCACGACGCCACCTCGTAAGCCCGTCACTGCACAGAACATGGACGAGGCAAAAGCAGCGGCCTATGCAAATGATCCCCGAACAGAATTAGTGATCCTGGGGATGAGCGAGAATCCTGCCGTGACAACCTGCGGCTGGGCACGCCAGTTCTTCGACAACGGCGGATCGAACGGATTCTGAAGAAACTCGCTAAGCGTTCCGAGCCTGATCACGTAATCGGGAGTGGTCCTCCCGGATTTTTCAGCTGCCCGCATCCGGCGATGGTGAGCGGCCCCCCTTCAGGCATGAGCGGCAAGGGCGAGAATCAACACAGTTAACGATGGCTCGCGTGACCCGTGTAGATGTTTGCTGCGGGTCAGCTATGCTTGCCGCGTTGGCTCCCTATGAATTGCCTTATCCGTGTGATGATCGCAGTCGCTCTCACCCTGCCTGCTTTTCCGCAACAGACTCAGCCGAAACAACCTGAGAGCGGCAAAAGTAACCCCGTTGTTCTCGAGTCGGCGGGTGGATCTTTCGCAATTACCGGGCCCAAGGGTTGGATCGCCGATCGGAAGGTCGGACATCGCCTTGGTGTTTGCTGCGTCTACTACAGGAAAGGGACGTGGGACACTGCCGAGACCATCCTGTATCCAAACATTGTGACCAAAGAACCCGGGAAGGCAACGCTTCAGGAACTGATGGATTCGGACCTGGCAAAATTTCGCAAAGACAATCCTGGAATGACCTATGTGGACGGAGATATGCCCTTCAATGGCCGAACTGCCAAGGTACGCTATTTCCATGGGGTCAATCAGGGTTCATCCGAGGCCGTTGCGTACATCGACGAGGAAAAAATCATCGCTCTCGTGGTGCTCAGCTCGAAGACGGAAAAAGGATTGACCGACGCCTTGCCGCTTTTGCTGGGGGTGCTGGAGAGCTACACTAACGGCGTTAAAGCAATGAATGCCAGGTGACATCACGGCCTGTGCTGCTTCGTAGTTTGAGCGGTTCGTAGGGACAGACGATGCTGAAGGAATTCGTCGAGAGAAAGATTGCGGAATCTTCTCCGGACGGGACCCGGAATTTTTTTGATACGGACAACTTCCCCTGGGTGGCAGCCCTCGAGCGCGAGTGGAAATTGATTCGCGCCGAACTCGAGGGTGTGCTGATAAATCGAACCCAAATCCCAAATTTCCAGGATGTCTCGCCGGACCAGGCGCGCCTTACCCAAGGCGAAGAATGGAAGACATTCTTCTTCTACATTTACGGTCATAAGAATAAAGAGAATTGCCGAAAGTGCCCGGAAACACTGCGGTTGCTGCGAAGCATCCCGGGTATGAAAACGGCGATGTTCTCGATACTTGCTCCCGGAAAACACATCCCGGGACACCGCGGACCGTACAAGGGAGTTCTACGCTACCATCTTGGACTCATCGTTCCGCAGCCTAAAACTCTTTGCAAGATCAAAGTGGGCGCCGATTTCCGTTACTGGGAAGAGGGTAAGAGCCTGATCTTCGATGACAGCGACTGGCATCTGGTATGGAACGATTCCGCCTTCCAACGCGTGGTGCTGTTTGTCGATTTTGTTCGGCCTCTGTCGTTTCCGCTGTCAGTGGTCAATCGCGTAACCATCTGGCGACTTGCGCGCACTGCATTTATCACGGATATGGTGGCAAACGCACGCCGCAACCAAGCTGCTTGATTTTTTCCACTCGTCTGAGCATCTACCGTCATTCTGCGTCGCTTGTCGTCCTGAGCTGAGCGGTTGCTTAGCACCGCGAAGTTTGTGCGCAGTCGAAGATGCTTCGCAAGCTCAGCATGACGCCCTCGAGGGGCGTCAGTCACAAATTCAGGCACCACCATCCATGCCGCTCATCGCTTAATCCGAGGCTGCGGACTTGTACACGACATTCCCTCCAACCACCGTTTCGAGCACCTGAGTATTCGCGATCTCCTCGCCTGGTACTTTCAGCGGATTGCGGTCGAGCACGATGAGGTCCGCAAACTTGCCGACTTCCAGCGATCCGGTGACGTCGTCCTGATGAAGCTCATAGGCCGCATTGATGGTTATGGCCCGGAGCACTGCCTGAGGTGACAAGCCCGGGTCGTCACCCAGGCGGCCTCGATATTCGGCGGGCGCGTCGGGTGAGTTGGTGCGCGTCACGCCAACTTTGAGGGCAAACCATTCATCGAGCTTGTCCACGGGCCAGTCGCTGCCATAGGCGATGCGGGCCCCGGCCGCTGCCAGCAATCCCGCGGGTTCCAGAATTTTCATTCGCGCCGGGCCAAAATAATTCGTGAGCCCCAGCGTGTCCCCGGCGGGCTTTTCCCACTGGAATGACAGCACTGGAATTGTGCCCAGACTCTTGTAACGCGCGAAATCGACCGGGTCGACGATTTCGTCGTGCGCGATGGCGGGCCGAATATCGGCTGAGGGCAGTGCCTTCCGCAGCGCTTCAACACCGTCGAGTCCGGCATGGACGGCGCCATCTCCGTCGGCATGCATATGAGGATCGATTCCAGCGCGGCCCAGCGCAACGAGGATGGTCGCGAGCGCGTCGGCGGGAAAGTACACCGCCGGTCCTCGGCTCGAACCAGGGGCCCAGTGCGGATTCTCGGCTGTCCCAGTGTTGGTGAAGTAAGGTTCGCGGAGGTTGCCGGTCAGCGCGGGGGCGGCGATTACTCCGTCAAGAAACAGTTTTGAGTTTCGGACGGTGATACCCGGTGCGCGTGCGATCGCCCCTTCGTCGTATTGCTTGGCGAACGCCACAACGCGCGCGACTGCGCCCTTCGGATCGCCAGCTTCTGTCGGGGCGATTACCGGGGCGAAGTGCGCCCGTACCGTGAGGCCTCCCGTGCGACGTACGGCCGCGAATGCGGCCAGGTCATCCGCGGCGGCCGCGGCGTCGAGAAAACTGGTGATGCCCTGGCGGTTCATTGCGGTGAGCGCAGCTTTCGCAGCCGTGACATCTTGCTCAGCGGTCGGTTTCGGCAGCAGTTCGGTGAACACTTCGTGCGCCGCATCTTCGAGAACGCCCGTCGGTTCGCCGCTGGCGTCTCGCCAGATCTTTCCACCAATCGGATCGGGCGTTGCGGCTGTGATTTTGGCGAGTTGCAACGCGCGGGTGTTGGCCAGGACGGTGTGTCCGAACGACGAGCGCACGATAATAGGTCGGGTGGTTTTCAGCACATCGAGTGTGGCGCGGCTGGTCTTTACGCCTGCGGGACGCATGCTTTCCTGGAACCAGCTTACGACCTCGAGCCACGCATTGGGGTCGGTAGATGCCGTGTGATCAAGGCAGGCCTGAACCTTCTGTTGCAGTTCGGCGACAGTCAGCGATTCGTAGTTGAGGCTGCACTGCAGGAGTTGCCGTCCGGCTTCGAGCGGATGCATATGCCCGTCAATCAGGCCGGGCATCAGGAATCTTCCGTTAAGGTCGACCGAGACGGTGGTTGGGCCCACGAACGACGACACGCCCTGACCACTGCCGACGTAAACAATTTTCCCGTCGCGAATGGCGAGCGCTTCAGCGATTCCGTTTCTCGCGTCTGCCGTGAAAATGACGGCATTGCGGTAGATGCGGTCCGCAGCCGGTGGCGGAGGCGCTCCCAACAGCGTATGCGGAAGCAAAAACACAGCGAAGGCCGCGCACAAACACCGTCTCACAATAATAGGAATGAGGACTCGGAATTGACCACCAGTCTGTTGACACGGCTTGCCCATGTTGCCTCCCGGGTGAAGTGCGACACAGCATCGTATAACATCATCTCGGAAACTGATCGGAGCCGCATGGATGTTCATTTAATTGATGGGACGTATGAATTGTTCCGGCACTTCTTCGCCGTGCCCGCGTCGGCGGATGTGAATGGCCGGGAGATTGGCGCGGTGCGTGGCGTCCTGACCTCGGTTCTCTCCATGATCGAACGCGGAGCCACTCATCTTGGGGTTGCCACCGACCATGTGGTCGAGTCGTTTCGAAACGATTTGTATCCGGGATACAAAACCAGCGAAGGGGTGGCTCCGGAGTTGCTGTCACAGTTTCCCATTCTTGAGGAAGAGTTGCAGGCAATGGGAGTGCTGGTTTGGCCGATGGTCTACTTCGAAGCCGATGATGCGCTGGCTTCAGCTGCCAGAAAAGCAGTGACGGATGACCGCGTGGGCCAGGTTTTCATTTGCACGCCTGACAAAGATTTGAGCCAGTGCGTTGTGGGTACGCGTGTCGTTCAGTTCGACCGAAGGCTCGACATCGTGCGCGATGAAGCTGGTGTCGTCGCCAAGTTCGGTGTTCAGCCGAAATCGATTCCCGACTACCTTGCGGTGGTGGGCGATAGCGCGGATGGATTCCCCGGGGTCGCGGGATGGGGCGCAAAAGCGGCAGCCCTTACTTTTTCTCAGTATCCTCGCCTGGAAGACATTCCGAAGGATTGGCAAGAGTGGCATCCCTCGATCAAGCGGGCTCGCGCGCTTTCCGAGTCTTTGTTTAATTCGTGGGATGATGCGGTGTTGTTTCGCACCCTCGCAACCTTGCGGCTGGATGTGCCGGTTTTCGAATCAGTCGAGGATCTTCGTTGGACGGGGCCTCGTCCGGACTTCGAAGAACGCTGCCGGCAGATGAAGGCGCCCGATTTGCTGCGCCGGGTGAAGGCGGCCAGTCGCCGCTCCTAGAGTTTTGAGGATTACTCCAGGGTGCCCCGTCCAAGCTCCGCCTGGACGGGGATTTGTGATTCGGCAAACACAGTCTTGTGAGTCATGCCTGAAACCTCGGCAGGCAACCTTCACAACTCCCGCCCAAGCAGAGCTTGGACGGGCACCCTTTAGACAGGTTAGTAAGTGGCGCGTCCGCCACTGAGATCGAAAACCGCGCCCGTGGTGAAAGAGTTTTCTTCGGACACCATCCACGCCACCAGAGCCGCGATTTCGTCGACTTCGAGGAAGCGCCCGCGCGGAATCTTGGAGAGCATGTAGTCGATATGCTGTTGCGATATCTGCTCGAAAATCCTGGTGCGCGCCGCCGCCGGCGTAATGCAATTGACGGCGATATTCTGATCGGCGAGTTCCTTTCCCAATGATTTGGTCAGCGCGATGACGCCCGCCTTGGCGGCGCTGTAGGCCGAGGCGTTGGGGTTTCCTTCCTTGCCAGCAATCGATGCCACGTTCACGATCCGTCCATACTTCTGCTTCAGCATGATGGGTACGACGGCGCGGCAGCACAGGAACACGCCAAGCAGATCGATGTCAATCACCTGCTTCCAGACATCGACGGGGTATTCCCAGGTTTTGACCGTGGGGCCGGAAATTCCGGCGTTGGCCACCAGGATGTCGATGTGTCCGAACTTGTTCGCGGTTGCTTCTGTGGCCTGGCGAATGCTTTCGGGGTCAGAGACGTCGGCGGCTGTTGCGTCAACCGTGCCGTGGGCGCCGAGTTCTTTCGCGGCGGATGCCACCAGTTCTTGATCGCGATCCCAGAGGGAAACTGAAGCACCAGAGGAGAGAAAGCGCTCGGCGATGGAGAATCCGATGCCCTGCGCGCCTCCGGTGATCACGGCGTGACGATTGCTTAAATCGATCTGATTCATCGAATCCCAATGGCTGGTACGCCATTCAATTGGCAGCGATGGATGTGAAACATGAATCTTACATGAAGCCTCGATGGCAGCAGAACAAGCCGGAGACTTCGGGAGGTCGGAAGCTTCGGCGGCATCGCCGTTCAGCTTTACTTCACCGCTCATTTTATTTCCATCATGGGAATACCCTCTCCCAGGATGGAACGGAATCCCTCAAAATCTGCGTCCCTTCGATTCGTCGCCGGTGCTTTCTCTCGACTAAGCACTTTAAAAAACGATTGCCGTGAAGGAAAGGCGGCGCATGCTTCGTGGCATCGATCAAGTTGTTCAGGACGCGGGAGATGTGCGAGAGAACGTGCGAGTGATTGCGCCATCGCGGAGGGCGAAAAGGTCTGAGGTTTGGAGCAGCAGGGAGCGCATCCGTTCGAGTTCGGTCACCCAATTGCATTTCGACTCACCGGCGAGCTTCAGCCGAGCAGCGAAAAAGAAGGGTGATGACCATGCAAAGGTACCGCACGCTCACGATCAGCTTCACGGCATTTCTGCTTCTGGTAGTCATGATCGGATGCAGCGATCCTGACAACACCGGTGGCAACTCACCCCTGACCGCGCCGACGGTGACATCCGTGGCGCCTTTGAGCGGCTCCAGTGGCGCCTGTATTAACACGATCGTGACCGCCAGGTTCAGTAAGGCGATGAATCCGGCTTTCATCAATAGCACAACTTTTACTGTGACTGGTCCGAACAGCACGGCCGTGCCGGGTCAGGTCAGTTACAACGTTGCCAGCAAAATCGCGACTTTCACGCCCTCTGGTATTCTCGCTCCGAATAGCCAGTACAACGCTGTCATCTCAACCCAGGCGAGAGACCTTTATGGCAATGCACTCGCAACCCCACTGGTGTGGAGTTTTACCACTGGAGTGACGGCGTGCTCAGGGGTTGGTGCTCCAGCAGTGGTGTCGATGACTCCCGCCAATGGGGCGTGTCCCAATACAGTTGCCACCGCCGTTTTCAGCGAGGCAATGAATGCTTCGACGATCGATAGTTCGACTTTTACCTTAACCGGGCCGGGTACGACACCCGTGAACGGGCAAGTCAGTTACGACCCGACGAGCAACACTGCGGTTTTCACTCCAGCGAGTGCTCTGGCGCCGAGCACTACATACACTTCCATAATCACCACTGGAGCTGCCGACCTCCTGGGTCAGAATCTGGCAAATGATGTCGTGTGGACCTTTACGACCGGGCCCACGTTATGTCAACCGCCCCTCCCGCCCAGTTCCGTCAGTCCCGCCAACGAATCCACCGGAATATGTTCCAACACTGTGATTGCAGTGACCTTCCCTCAGGCCATGCTGCCTGCGAGCATCAACTCTGCGTCTTTCAAGCTGGCCGGGCCGGGCATAACTCCGGTCGCAGGAACCATTACTCACGACCAGGCCAACAAGATTTTTGTCTTTTCGCCCGCTGCCACACTCGCGCTGAACACAACATTCACCGGCACCATTACGACCGACGCGGAGGATATGTCGGGCAATGCGCTGGCGAGCGATTTTGTATGGACGTTCACAACCTCTCCGACTGCATGCACGACGCCGCCTCCTCCGGCGGTGATTTCCGTAACTCCGCCGAATGAAACTGCAGGCGTATGTCTTGACTCGTTGTTGACTGCCACGTTCAACGAGGCCATGAATCCCGCCACCATCGGGGTAACCACGTTCACCGTAGCCGGACCCGGGGTAACTCCCGTGGTCGGTGTTGTCAGCCTGGATGGAACTGGAAGGGTCGCCTCGTTCACGCCTGCCGCCACTCTTGCGCTGAACACAACTTACACGGCCACAATTACAACTGGAGCCGAAGACCTCTCCGGCAATGGTTTGGCCAGTAATTTTGTGTGGAGCTTTGTGACCGCGACCCAGGCATGTCAACTGCCGGTGCCGCTTGGGTCGGCAGCGAATTTTGATGCCGTCGCGGGATCGACGGTTACTAATACCGGCCCGACCACGATTGCAGGAGGAGATCTGGGGCTCAGTCCCGGAAGCGCGGTAACCGGATTCCCGCCAGGAACCCTGGTTTCCCCGGCTGTCATGCATGTCACCGATCCCACAGCCGCGCAGGGTGAGCTGGATTTGACCGTTGCTTACAACTACGCCGCAAACTTACTCGGAGCCGCAGTGCTTCCCGGGGAATTGAGCGGACTGACTTTCACTCCGGGCTTGTACAAGAACGCGAGCACGGTGATGTTGTCGGCCGGGAATGTCACGCTCGACGGCCAGGGCAACGCGAATGCGGTTTTCATTTTTCAGATCGGATCCACGTTGACCACGTCAGGCAGCACACAGGTGGTGCTCGCGGGCGGAGCCCAGGCCAAGAATGTTTTTTGGCAGGTTTCCAGTTCGGCGACTCTGGGCACGAACTCCATCTTTAAGGGAAACATCATAGCGCTCCAATCCGTCACCCTGAACACAGGCGCGAGCCTGCAGGGCAGAGCTTTAGCTCGCAACGGCGCCGTCACATTTGACAGCAACACGGTCACCGCGCCCTGAGCGGCTGTGTCCGGTTTTCGATCAGTTGGGTCTGACTTTCGCCGGGTGGTTTTGACAGAACTTCAAGTCACTAAGTACGGAGGAATCTTTGTATGTCATCTGACTCTCACAATCCCCGCGGCTCAGTTGTTGCCATGCTCCTGGCGGCGATTGCTTTTGCAATTGGCATGGCACCGCGTGCGCTGTCACAGGAGCCGCCCGGCCCTAAATGGGAGTTGTATGGCGGATATTCTTTCTTCCATCCCGGCGCCGATATACACGGCGTGCTTCCGCTGGGATTGTTGCCGGTAAGCAGCCGGCTGGAAGCGAATCCGAGAGGGGTTGGTGCCAGCGTCACCTACGATTTCAACCGTTGGCTGGGAATCACGCTCGATAGCAGCACGCTGTGGAATAGCGGAGAAGTCGGAACGGACCGCGTCGATGATACCGCGCTCTCGAACCTCTCGATAGGTCCAAAGTTCACTTTTCGTCACCGCTATTTTTCTCCGTTTCTCGAAGTGCTGGTGGGCGATCACCGGCTCATGCCGGATGCCTTTCACGACATCCAGAAATTGGGGATCATGGCTGGCGGCGGCCTCGACCTGAACCTGACGCGGCATATCGCATGGCGGATGCTTCGCGCCGATTTTGTCTACTCCAACTACCGCTACGGTCCTCCGGCGACGACTCCGGAAACCGAAATCAGGGGCGTACGACTGCAGACCGGGCTGAATTTCATGTTTGGTGGCGGACCGCCGCCGCTCCCGCCGGCTGCGGCCTGTACGGTCGAGCCAGCCGAAGTCTTTGCGGGGGAACCAGTGAATGCAAGTTCAAATGGATCGAATTTCAACCCGCATCGCACGGTGCATTACAACTGGAGTGGGAGCGGTGTCAGCGTTGCCAGGACGAATGCTTCCACGCAGATTGATACCGCTGGTTTGCAACCGGGGCCTTACACGGTCAGTGCAAACTTAACCGACGGCAGCAGGCGAGGTGTCGCCTCTTGTGCGGCCACATTCACGGTGAAGCAGCCACATCCTCCTGAGATTTCATGCACCGCAGATCCTAGCACTGTGACTGCTGGCTCATCCGCGAGCATCCGATCCAACGCCAGCAGTCCCGACCAGCGCCGGGTCCTTTATAGCTACAGCTCCACGGCTGGCACGCTGTCGGGCACGGACGCCACAGCCACTCTGGACACGAGCGGCGCGCAGCCGGGACCGATCACCATTACATGCTCTGCGAGTGACGATCGCAATCCTGCGCTGACAGCTTCGTCAACCACTAGCGTGATGGTGGAAGCCCTCGCCCCGCCTTCGCCTTCCGCGGAGGTTACAGCGTTGGAGGCACGGCTGGCCCTGCACAGCATCTACTTTCAGACTGCTAGGCCTACGGAGAGAAAGCCCGGAGGCGGGCTGGTCGATAGCCAGCAGGGTGTGTTAAGTGACCTAGCATCCGGCTTTACCCGCTACCTCACATTCAGACCCGACGCCAGGCTGATCCTTGGCGGCCATGCCGATCTGCGCGGATCGAGCGAAGACAACAAAGCGCTCACCGAGCGACGAGTCAACCGCGCCAAGAACTTTCTGGTCGAACGTGGTGTTCCGGCTGGGAGCATCGAGGTTCAATCATTTGGCGAGGAGGACAATCTGTCCGCCAGCCAGGTGAAAGAACAGATCGCACAGAATCCTGACCTGAGTGACGATGATCGTCAGAAGATGCTGAGTAATTTACGAGTTATCGTGCTGGCCAATAACCGGCGTGTGGACATTTCGCTGAGCACAACCGGGCAACAATCGGTTCGCCGCTATCCGTTTAATGCCAAAGATGCTCTGCGGCTGCTCAGCACTCAGGGAGTGGAGAAAGGGGCGAATCCGAAATGATTGGGATGAGGCAAACTCGCGTAGGCCCGGACGCCCTCGTCCGGGCGGGTAGGGCACCCGCCCCTACGCGGATCGTGGTGCCCTCCAGCGGAGCGAATGTCCGCAGTTTATTTGTGTTCAGCCCCTGAACAACACGACGTTTCCAACTTCGCTGGCGCCACGTAGGTTTGCTTTGCGTCGACCGCGTAGCCGTCGTCGTAACGGTCATGGTGGCGCACCCATGACATGCTGAACACCAGGTTATCTTCGTCACGTCCCTTGGGCGTCATGTCGAGATAGTTGTAGGCACCCAGCATCAGGTCCAATCCGCGGCCGAAGCTAGAATAGGTGTGGAAGATTTCGCCGTCTTTGTTCTTGTAGAACACGCTGGCGCCGGGCGCTTCTTCGGAAGGGAACTCCGTCATATCGTAGTTATATGAGATCTTGCCCTTGGCGATTTCGCCCTTGGTAAACGACACGTGATAGTCATAGTTGAAGTCGTTCGCAAACGACGACACCCACTTGAAGCGCCATCCCATGCGTTTTTTGAACGCTTCGATTTCGGGCATGGTCGCACGCGAGACCGCCAGCAATGTGGTGTCGCGATGGGCGAGGTGCGTCGTTATACCGTCGAAGGTATCGGCGAGGAATGAGCAGCTCGGGCAGCCCTCTTTCCATCCTGGCCCCAGCATGAAGTGATAAACGATCAGCTGGCTGCGTCCGCCAAACAGATCGGCCAGTGATTCTTTGCCGCCCGGGCCATCGAACATGTATTTCTTGTCGACCCTTTCCCACGGCATCTGGCGCCGTTTGCGGCTCAACTCATCGCGCAGCCGGGTGAATTCCTTCTCATCCTTCAGCAACTCTTTCCTCGCCGCCAGCCATTCAGCGGCTGATACGACTCTCGATCGTTCCGTTGTGCTCGTCAACGTAGCCATTATCATTGCTCCCTCTTTATTGAATTATTTGAAACACCAGACTTCGCACTTTTCCGGCTCACGATCTTTGCAACCAGCGCTGTCAACCCGCCGGTGGTCACAACACTTCCCGCGATCAATGCGGCACTCGCAATGCATGCTGGACACATAATGCAGCTCCTTGTTAAAAGCGACATCTACCGCGAACGGCTGGCTTCGGCCCGTGCGCGAATCCGATCGAGCAGGTAGGTCCAGCCTTTTACGACGCCTTGTCTGTGGTTGTCCTGAATAAGTCCGAGCGCGGTGTGATGAAACGCGATCACTGTGCCTCCGCCGTCCGCCGACAAGCGGTATTGCACATTCGAAACCGCCGGATACGACATGAACAGCGGACCGGTGATTTCAAGCAATGTCGGCCGTTTGATGGCCTGCACATTTCCCCAGAAGTGGCCGTCGTTTTCGCCCAGGTCGCGGTACCATCGCCCGCCGGGCCACGCCTCAAGTTTCATGGGCATCGGTCCGTTCTCGGACTCATTTCCGGGGCCGATTTGTTCCAGCAGTGCCGCAAAAGTTTCTTCCAGCGACGCATTCACATGTACTTCGCGGGTGATGTTGAGGGTTAAATTCTCGATTCCAGCCGTCATTGTCGAAGTCATTTTTTCTCCTCACTTAATTCTGATCAGATTTTGTTACTGGCTTGGTTTTAGCTTCGGCGCGTTCTTTGATGCGAAGCAACTGATGGTCCCAGAACCGTTCGAAAGTTTTGGTCCATTCGTGCAGCGGCCGAATAGCTTCGGCATTTGTGCGGTACAGCATATGCCTCCCGGAGCGCCGCACGTGGACCAGTCCTACATCGTGGAGCACTCGCAGATGCTTGGACACAGACGGTTGCTCGAGGCGCAGCCTCACTACGATGTCTCCGACCGGTCGTTCCCCCATTGCGAGATAGTTCAGGATCTCGCGCCTGCGGGGCTCGGCGACAGCATTGAAAGCGTCCGACGTGGTAGAGGCTCGTGCCATGAGTTTCAAAATACATTCCCATATAGGAATATGTCAAGGGTTTCTTTCTGGAAGCCGTAACAGCCCGTGTGGGTGCCGGGTCGAGCTCAGCTCGAACTTGTTGGTTAGACAGTTATCTGCGAAATAAACTCTGCCCGAGCTTCGCTCGGCCCCAAACGGCTCGGTTGAGGTTCCCGATATACTTCAGCTGCAGGCGCAGAAAATCTTAATCCCATGAATTACGACGCGATTCTGGTTGTTTCTTTTGGCGGTCCGGAACAGTCCGCGGATGTTATCCCTTTTCTGGAAAATGTGTTGCGCGGGAAGAATGTTCCCCGCCAGCGCATGTTAGAGGTGGCGGAACACTACTATCACTTTGGCGGAAAGAGTCCGATCAACGATCAGAACCGCCAATTGATATCAGCTCTCGAATCGGAGTTGGCCGAGTACGGCCCCCAGTTGCCTGTTTATTGGGGGAATCGTAACTGGCATCCCATGCTGGCGGACACCCTTCGACAGATGAAGACGGACGGTATTGAGCGGGCTCTGGCTTTTGTAACCTCGGCGTACAGTTCGTATTCCAGTTGCCGGCACTATCGCGAAGACATTGCGCGGGCCCGGGAAGCGGTGGGCGAGGGTGCTCCGGTAGTGGATAAGATTCGTGTGTTCTACAACCATCCCGGATTTATCGAAGCCAACTCGGATCAACTTCAGCGCGCGTTCGATCAAATTCCGCAGTCCAGGCGATCCAACGCGCAACTTATTTACACCGCGCACAGCATTCCGATGAGTATGGCCGCAAGTTCCGATTATGAACCGCAGCTCAAAGAAACCGCGCGTCTGGTAGCGGAAAGATTGGAACGAAAGAATTGGCGGTTGGCCTACCAGAGCCGCAGCGGACCTCCTTCGCAGCCGTGGCTGGAACCTAGCATCCTCGACTGCTTGCGCGAGGTCCAGCAAAGTGGAGAAACATCGGACGTGGTGATCGCCCCGATTGGCTTCGTTTCCGACCACATGGAAATTCTTTTCGACCTCGATACCGAGGCGCGCCAGTTGTGCGAAGAGTTGAGTCTCAATATGGTGCGCGCCGCGACCGTGGGCACACATCCCAGATTCATCCGCATGATTCGAGAACTGGTTGAAGAGCGAATCGATGAGAGCAAACCAAAGCTCGCGTTGGGCGTGATGGGTCCACGTCCCGATGTTTGTGCGGCAGATTGTTGCCCAGCCGGCAGGCGTCCTGGAACCTGAGCCTGGATCGACAGCCTCGGTAATTCGAAACGATAACCTGGAGAGAATATGAAAATCGATCGATTGGTGAAGTGTCTTCTGCTGGTGATTGCAGTTTCTTTGAGTGCGATTGCGATCCGTCCATTGATTGCTCCATCGATCGCGCAGGCACAATCTGGCGATGAATTGCCCTTGTACTTCGAGCCGGGAGTTACGGTGCTACGTGCCCCAGACGGCAGCCGGCAGGTGTTGGGCAAGGTAGCGGTCGATCTGCGCAACGGCAACATCTGGGGATTCCCTACGCTCTCCCAGGACCCGTACCCCTCCGCGGGAGCCGAAACCAGGGCCCCTACCTCGCATCCATTTCTGCTGGGCAAATTCGCGTTGACCGACATGAACAAATAAATAAGTGACGGATACGAATGGTTGCGGAAGCGGAAACGAGAAATCACCTGTCGCTCACGTCGTTCTGGCTGCCGCACGAGCGGGGACGTTCGCGCCCACATCGCCTCGTCCTCCCCTGCCCCTGTAGCTGGTTGGGAAGCCGCGTTCGAGGCGACTCAGGCGCAGAAGTTTGGGTTAGAATACGCGGACTGAAGCGGAACCTTTTCCGTTCTATCTTGCAAGCTGCCGGGAAGCCATCTGCTTCCAGGCGGCGGAGAGATGTATCGCGATGCCGGATGCTGCCACTAGGCCGGGAGTTCATGATCCGAATTCCGCGCCGATTTCGGAAATCGATGTCCTCTGGATAACGGCCGGTCTCGGCTGCGACGGTGACACGATTGCTATGACTGCGGCCACGCAGCCCAGCATCGAAGATATTGTCACGGGCGCGCTGCCCTGGATTCCCAAAGTTAATTTCCTTAATCCTTTTCTCGCGATCGAAAATGGCGACGAGTTCATGAAGCGTTTCCACCTGGCTGCGGAAGGCCAACTCGAGCCTTTTATTCTCGTCATTGAAGGCTCGATTCCGGATGAGACGAATAAGCAGGAAGGATATTGGGCTTCTTTCGGCACCGATTCCGCGACTGGTCAGCCCATTACCACCTGCGAATGGATCGACCGACTGGCGCCGAAGGCGTGGGCGGTGGTGGCGGCGGGGACCTGCGCGACTTATGGCGGCATACACGCGATGGAAGGCAATCCTACGGGCTGCATGGGGCTGGCGGATTACCTGGGATGGAAGTGGCGGTCGAAAGGCGACATTCCCATTGTTTGTGTGCCCGGCTGTCCGGTGCAGCCCGATAATTTCATGGAGACGCTGCTGTACCTGCTCTACATGGCGGCGGGGCGTGCGCCCATGATTCCGCTGGACGAGGCGTTGCGTCCGACCTGGCTTTTCGGAAATACCGTGCATGAAGGCTGCGACCGCGGCGGTTTCTACGAGCAGGCCCAGTTCGCCGAAGAATATGGATCGCCGCTTTGCATCGTCAAGTTGGGATGCTGGGGCCCGGTGGTGCAATGCAACGTCGGCAAACGGGGTTGGATGGGCGGCATCGGTGGATGTCCGAACGTGGGTGGAATCTGTATCGGTTGCACCATGCCCGGTTTCCCCGACAAGTTCATGCCGTTCATGAATCAGCCGCCGGGCTCGCTGCTGTCTTCGGCGGCAGTGCAGACGTACGGGCGAGCGATTCATGCCCTGCGCCGGTTTACGCAGTCGTCCATGAACAAAGAGCCAGGATGGCGCAAACGCGTGCATCCGAAGTAAGCCATGTTTTTGGTATGTGTGGGGCGGACACTCCTGTCCGCCGCTCTTGAATTTGGTTTTGAGATTGATTGATGTTGAATTGGTTTTTGAATTGTTGGTTGAAATTGCTTTTTGAGGTTGGGATTGAGATTCGGAATGAATGAGTCAAAGTCAAAGGCGTCGGACAGGAGTGTCCGACCCACACTAGATCCGGCTACCGATCCCGAGCTGACTCCGTCGCAGGCCGAGGCAATCCTCCAGGGGCTGGCCGGAGTCTTTGACAACTACAGTCCCGCTCGCGCCAGGCGTATCGTCTATCCTCCCGAACAGCCTGCGGATGCGGCTGACGATCCGCTGCTTCCCAATCTGGAAGCCAGGTATCGCGCTTTGGTTGAACAGATTCCCGCGGTTGTGTTCATGGCCTATCTGGATCGCGGAATTGGCGAAGCTTATGTGAGCCCGCAGATTGAAGCGGCCCTGGGTTTTTCGCAGGAAGAGTGGCTGGAAGATCCGGTGCGCTGGTATAGCCGCATTCATCCCGATGACAAGCAGCGTTGGAGCACGGAAGCCGCCGAGATGTTTCTCAACGGCAGTCCGCTGCGTTCGGCTTACCGCGTAGTGGCGCGAGACGGCCGTGTGATTTGGTTTCACTGCGAAGCCAAGATGATTCGCAAACCGAACGGAGACCCCTGGTTCATTCACGGGGTGGGATTCGATATCACGGATCTGAAGCGGACCGAAGAAGCGTTGCAGGAAGAGCGGAACGTGGTGTCGGCAATCTTGCATACGGTTGGAGCTTTGGTTGTGGTGCTGGATCCGGAAGGCAGGATCATCCGCTGCAATCGGGCCTGGGAACAAACCACGGGATACGCCCTGGCCGAGGTTACCGGCCAGAAAATTTGGGACCTGTTCATGGTTCCTGAAGAAGTGGATCGCTTTCAATCTGTTTTTCAGCAGCTGCGCACAGACCAGTTGACCGTCGATTACGAGGGCTACCTGGTGAAGCGGGACGGTTCACGCCGCTGGATCGCATGGTCGAGCACGGTGCTGCCCGGCAACGACGCCACTCCTCTTTACATTATTGCGACCGGTATCGACATCACCGAGCGCAAGCATCTGGAAAAAACTATTCTGGAAGTCAGTGGGCGCGAACAGCGCCGCATCGGGCAGGACCTGCATGACGGTTTGGGCCAGCATCTGACCGGAATCGCATTCATGAGCAAGGTGCAGGAACAGAGGCTCATGGAAAAACACATGCCCGAGGCCGGTGACGCGGCCAAGATCGTAAGGCTGGTCAACGAGGCGATTCATAAGACACGCGAACTGGCAAAGGGCTTGCTTCCGGTAGTGTCGGATGCCCAGGGATTGATGTCGGCGCTGCAGCAGTGGGCCGGTGAAGTCCAAGACCTGTTCGGGGTTTCTTGTCGTTTTGAATGTTTTACCCCGGTCCTGATTCATGACGACACCGTGGCCACGCATCTCTATTACATTGCACGGGAAGCAGTTAACAACGGAATTAAGCACGGGCATGCCGGACAGATCGTGATCTGCCTGGCCGCCGAAGCGGGCCAGGGGGTGCTCACAATTACAGACAACGGCTCGGGAATCTCAGATCTCTCAGCCAACAACGGGGGCATGGGCCGCCATCTGATGAGCTACCGGGCCCGGGTCATTGGCGGTTCGCTGGAGATTCAGCGCGTGCCCACAGGTGGAACGGCTGTGATTTGCCTGTTTCCGGTTCATATGCCGCCTCATAAACGATGAATACTTGCCCGGGAGCCAAGCATGAAGACGGAGAATAGTTTCACCAACAAACCGCAGAACCAGACTACGGCGAGACGGAATCGGGTTCTAGTGGTGGACGATCATCCCATCGTGCGCCAAGGATTGGCACTGCTGATCAACCAGGAATCTGACCTGTTGGTTTGCGGCGAAGCCGAAGAAGCTACCGGTGCGATGCATGTGCTGGCGTCGGCCAAGCCGGACATTCTGATCCTGGATATCTCGCTGAATGGCCCGGATGGCATTGATCTTTTAAAAAATATTAGGAGCAGTCACCCCAGTCTTCCGGTGCTGATTCTCTCGATGCATGATGAGTCCATCTACGCGGAACGAGCCCTGCGAGCGGGCGCGAACGGATACATCATGAAGCAAGAAGCGACGGAAAAAGTGCTGATCGCGCTGCGCCGCATTCTGGCCGGCGAGATTTATGTGAGCGATCGCATCGCCAACAAGATGCTGAAACATTACATCACGGGATCAGGAGCGGTTCGCAGCTCCTCGATCGCCGATCTGAGTGATCGCGAACTGGAAGTGTTTCGCCTGATTGGTGAAGGGCACGGCACGCGGCAAATCGCGGAAGAATTGCACCTCAGCGTGAAGACGGTTGAATCCTACCAGGCGCACATCAAAGAAAAACTTTCTCTGCGCAGCGCGCGCGAACTCATGCAGCACGCCATTCAGTGGAACATGAACGAAAAGACTGCCTGAATAAAAATAGGTGTGGGGCGGACACTCGTGTCCGCCGCTTTTGACTTTGATTGTTGAACTCAACGGCAAAAAATCAAGGGCGACGGACACAAGTGTCTGCCCCACATAGCTTCATTCCTACCCGCGAAGCATCGGGGAAAGCCTGATAGAAAAAATAGTGTTTCCCACGAAAGCCAATAAGTGGCGCTCCCGCTTGTGCTCACTTTTTAATTTATTGATAGTAGGGGCGTTGCAAGATACGGCCTCGTTCTCACGTTCCCGCTCAGAACAGTAACGACTGATACCAGGGTATTGCTCCTAAAAGCATTTGAGTATCGAAACCCGAACCCTTATTTCTTTTATTCGCGTTCCTCAGTTGAGATGGGAAAGGAGACACCATCCATGGCACCGGAGATAGTTCCATACGGTCGCATCACGCAAAAACCATCACCCGTCGCGGAGGTACACATTCTCTGGATCACCGCCGGTCTGGGCTGCGACGGAGACTCAGTTTCAATTACAGCAGCAACTCAACCCAGCATTGAAGATGTTTTGCTGGGAGCAATTCCCGGCCTTCCCAAGGTTCATCTGCACAATCCCGTGCTCGCCTATGAGAACGGAGATGAATTCCTCAAGTTCTGGTACCAGGCAGAGAAAGGGGAAATTGATCCCTTCGTTCTGGTGGTCGAGGGCTCCATTCCCAACGAGAAGATAAAAAAAGAAGGGTACTGGGCTGGGCTTGGAACCGATCCCAAGACGGGTCAGCCGATCACGACCAACGAGTGGATCGACCGTCTCACCCCCAAGGCGCTGGCGGTCATAGCCTGCGGCACCTGCGCAACCTATGGCGGCATTCACGCCATGGAGGGCAATCCGACTGGCGCGATGGGTTTGGCCGACTACCTGGGTTGGGACTGGAAGTCGAAAGCTGGCCTGCCCATTGTCAATGTACCGGGATGCCCGGTGCAGCCGGACAACTTCATGGAAACCGTGCTCTACCTTCTCTATCAGGTGGCGGGCTTGGCGCCCATGATTCCCCTCGATGACCAACTTCGTCCGACATGGTTGTTCGGCAAGACGGTTCACGAAGGCTGCGATCGCGCCGGTTACTACGAGCAAGGCGATTTTGCGGAAGTGTACGGCTCCCCGAAGTGCATCGTGAAGCTGGGATGCTGGGGTCCGGTGGTGAACTGCAATGTGCCCAAGCGAGGATGGATGGCCGGAATTGGCGGATGCCCCAATGTGGGCGGCATTTGCATCGGCTGCACCATGCCTGGTTTTCCCGACAAGTTCATGCCCTTTATGGATGAGCCGCCGGGTGCCCGTGTTTCCACGTCGGCGGTCGGTGCTTATGGCCGCGCCATTCGCGCTCTGCGCTCGATGACGCAGAACACCGCCAACAAAGAACCGAAGTGGCGGCACCCGCGAGCACAACTGACTACGGGTTACCACCCCAGGACTTATTAAGAAACCAAGCTAAGAACCTTTAACAAGAACTCAGAAGGAGCGATCGCAATGAGCACCGTTACCGCACCGACGAAAGATGCTCCCGGCAAAAAAGGGAACCTGGTGGAAATGAACTGGGACCCGATTACCCGGATCGTGGGCAGTCTGGGCATCTTTACCAAGATCGATTTTGAAAACAAGCATGTAGTCGAGTGTCACAGCACCTCGTCCATCTTTCGCGGGTACAGCATCTTCATGAAGGGCAAAGACCCGCGCGACGCTCACTTCATCACCAGCCGCATTTGTGGTATCTGCGGCGATAATCACGCCACCTGCGCCACCTACGCGCAGAACATGGCGTTCGGCGTGAAGCCTCCTCCTATTGCGGAGTGGATCGTCAACCTTGGCGAGGCCGCCGAGTACATGTTCGATCACAACATCTTCCAGGACAATCTGGTCGGCGTGGATTTTTGCGAGCAGATGGTGAAGGAAACTAATCCCAAAGTCTGGGCCAAGGCGCAATCGACTGCGTCGCCGCACGCCAGTGCGCATGGCTACCGAACCATCGCTGACATCATGACCGCGCTCAATCCGTTCACAGGCGCTTTCTATCGCGAAGCGTTGGTGATGAGCCGCATGACGCGCGAAATGTTTTGTCTGATGGAGGGCCGACACGTTCATCCGTCGACTCTCTATCCGGGCGGCGTGGGCACGGTGCCGACAGTCCAGTTATTCACCGACTACCTGGTTCGCCTGATGAAATATGTGGAGTTCATGAAGAAAGTGGTGCCCCTGCACGACGACTTGTTCGATTTCTTCTATGACGCTTTGCCGGGTTACGAAGAAGTTGGGAGGCGAAGAGTATTGCTGGGCTGTTGGGGATCGTTCAACGATCCAGACGTCTGCGACTACACCTACAAGAACATGACGAACTGGGGCCGCGGTATGTTTGTGACTCCAGGGATCGTGGTCGACGGCAAACTGGTGACGACGGACCTGGTCGACATTAATCTGAATATCCGCATCCTGCTGGGCAGTTCCTACTATGACGAGTGGAAGAACCAGCAAACTTTCGTCAAGACAGATCCTCTGGGAAACCCGGTGGACAAGAATCATCCCTGGAACCAGACCACGATTCCACATCCGCAAAAGCGCGACTTTGGCGGCAAGTACACCTGGGTGATGTCGCCGCGCTGGTTTGACAAGCGAACCGGCGACCATCTCGCGCTGGACACTGGAGGCGGCCCGATCGCGCGCTTGTGGGCGACTGCGCTCGCGGGAATAGTGGATATCGGATACATCAAGTCCACCGGCAGCAGTGTAAAGATGTACCTGCCCAAAACGACGTCGCTGCCCGAAGTTGAGTTTGAATGGAAGATTCCCAAGTGGAGCAATGCCATCGAACGCGACCGCGCCCGAACGTATTTCCAGGTCTATGCCGCCTGCGCCGCTCTGCACTTCATGGAGAAGGCGATGGCGGAACTGCACGCCGGAAACACTAAGACGTGGACTGAATTCAAGGTACCCGAGGAAGCTATTGGCTGCGGCTTCCATGAAGCAGTTCGGGGAGTGCTCTCGCATCACGTCGTGATCAAGGAGGGCAAGATCGCGAACTACCATCCGTATCCTCCGACTCCCTGGAATGCCAATCCACGCGATATTTATGGCACGCCGGGCCCGTACGAAGACGCGGTGCAGAATACGCCCATCTTCGAAGAAAACGGTCCTGACAAGTTCAAGGGAATTGACATCATGCGCGCCGTGAGGAGCTTCGATCCGTGTTTGCCTTGCGGCGTGCATATGTATCTGGGGAACGGCAAAGTGCTGGAGACGCATCACTCTCCGATGTTTGGCTTGCAAACGTGATCGCACGAGGGTGGCTGTCATCCTGATCGGTGAAGTCGAAGGAGGCCTAAGGAGCGTAAGGGACTGGGATTGCGGAGTTCGCGGAAAAGACCCCACGAAAGTCGGCAACTGTGAGCAGGTAGGGTCCTTCGACCGCTACTCCGCTCAGGATGACAAATTACAAGATGACAAGGAGCAATGTGACCGACGGCACAGATTTCCGGGACGACATGCAGCGTATCGGCGGGTTGGTAGCCGAGATCGAAGCGATCGCCGATCCGGCGGTGCGCGCAGCGACCAAGGGTTTGGTGCAATCGCTGATGGATCTGCACGGCTCGGCTTTGGACAAGGCGCTCGAGATTGTTGCCGACGCCGGAGAGCCGGGCATGAATATTATTGACCGACTGGGCCGCGATCCGCTGGTCAGCAGCGTTTTGATTCTTTACGGCCTCCATCCTGACGATCTGGAGACTCGGGTCACGAAAGCCGTGGATCGGGTACGTCCGCAATTGCGGAAGCAGGGATGCGAGGTTGAGTTACTCAGCATAAATGATGGCACGATCCGAGCCAGAGTTGAAACTGGTTCGCACACTTGCGGATCGACCGGCAAGACGGTGCAGGCGACGCTGGAGGGAGCCATCTACGATGCCGCGCCAGATCTCGATTCGCTGGTCATTGAAGGTCTGGAGGAAAAGCCCGCTTCTGGATTTGTAGCTCTGAATACGTTGGTGGGGCAGGTTCCGGCGAGTTCTCCTCCTAGCGGGGATTGAAGGCTTTTTTATAGTGCCGCCGAGGGCGAGACGCCCTCGGGACAGCCGGCAGGATGCCGGCGCTACATGGGAATTAAATATGAGTGCAGGTCAATTCACAGAATCGGGTTTCGGTTCGTTGCGCCAGTTTGCGCGCCGCGAACGTCCGCTGGAGCGTTGCGAACTATGCAGCGCCGGACTGTCACCTGCTCATCCCCATCTCATTGAAGTGGCGCAACGAAAGATTCTTTGTACCTGCGATCCCTGCGCAATTCTGTTCAGCGGTCAGGGAGTGAAGTTCAAACGCGTACCTCGCCGGGTGCGTTCGTTGCCAGGTTTTCACCTTACTGACGTCGAGTGGAACGGATTGATGGTCCCCATCAATATGGTTTTCTTCTTCAAGAACAGTCTGGAAAATCGGGTGGTCGCGCTCTACCCCAGTCCAGCCGGCGCGACCGAGTCGCTGCTTGAGTTGGAATCGTGGAATGAGATTGTGGCGCGCAATCCGGTTCTGAACGAAATGGAATCTGACGTGGAGGGCCTGCTGGTCAACCGCTTGGGTTACTCGCGCGGTTTCTCCGCTGCCGAGTATTACCTGCTCCCGATCGATGAATGCTACAAGCTCGTGGGGCTGATTCGCATGCACTGGAAGGGGCTCTCCGGCGGCACAGATGTCTGGCGCGAGTTGGGTGATTTCTTCAGCAGCCTGAAAGCACGAGCCACCGAAGTGGACGTAAGCGGATCGCCGGTGGCCCAGGAGTCTCATGCCGGATCTTAGTTTTCAAGTGGAAGGAGTCGAGGTCGTCGCCAATGCTGCGACTCCGCTGCTGGCGTTCAAGTTGCGTCTGTCTGCAGCCGATCCGGAGCAGACCATTCATACCGTCGCGTTGCGTTGCCAGATCCAACTGGAAGTCACCCGCCGCAAGTACACCGCTGAAGATCAGGAGCGGCTGCTCGATCTCTTCGGCGAGCCCAGTCGCTGGGGCCAGACGCTGAGAAGTCTGTTGTGGACACACGCCAATCTGGTTGTCCCGTCGTTCAAGGGATCAACGCTGGTAGATCTCCCGGTGCCGTGTTCATTCGATTTCAACGTGGCCGCGACCAAATATTTCGACGGTCTGGCTGACGGTGAAGTTCCGGTTTGCCTTCAGTTCAGCGGCACCGTCTTTTACGCCGGCACTGAAGCCAATCTGCAGGTTGCCCCCATCTCGTGGGACAAGGAAGCGCGCTTCAAATTGCCGGTAAAAGTCTGGCGCGAAATGATGGAAACCTACTATCCCAACAGCGCCTGGCTATGCCTGCACAAGGATGTTTTCGACCGACTGCATCAATACAAAATGAAACACGGCATTCCCACGTGGGAAGAATTAATGGAACGCATCCTCCCCTTGCCGGTGGAAGAGACGGTCATCCAATGAATCTGGGAGTGGTGGAGCAGATTGCCAAGGCGGTGCTTTACGAGGGATACATGCTCTATCCCTATCGGCCTTCTTCGGTGAAAAATCAGCAGCGCTGGAATTTTGGCGTGCTCTGTCCCCAGTCGTACAGCGAGGTGCAGAAGGGTAGCGAGGCGTGGACCATGCAGACCGAGTGCCTGGTGGAAGCCAGCGCTATGACCACAATCGAAATCCGAGTGCGATTTCTTCAACTCGTGGCGCGGACTGTGAGTCAGGTGACTCTGCCTAAAGAAGGCTTGCGGCCGGGCGAGGTTCGCGAGTTTCGTCCCGTAGATCGGTTAGTGGTGGATGATCGCGTCTACCATCCCTGGCAAGAAGCCATTGAACGGGAAGTGATCTTGCCCGTGTACAACGTGGCAGCGCTTGGCTACAGGCTGGTGCCCGACGCCTCTAGTTTCGCCGCGGAGAAACAACTGGAAGAGCTCCGCGATCGTGCTGGACAAACTCGTGGTGTGATCGAACGTGAGCGGAAAGCGCTTTGCGGCGCGATCGAAATCATGGGCCGACAGGTAGCAGATGGAATATTCCGGATCAGCGTACGCATTCGTAACACGACACCGTTTGAATCGGCGCAAAAATGCAGCCGCGAAGAAGCCTTGCTGAGTTCCATGGTCTCAACCCACACCGTCCTGGGCGTGCAGGATGGCAGATTCGTTTCACTGCTTGCGCCTCCCGAGTCGCTTGCCGAATTAGCGGCCAACTGCAAGAACATTGGGACTTGGCCTGTCCTCGTTGGAGAAGAAGGGCAAAGCGATACGCTGCTGTCTTCCCCCATCATCCTTTACGACTATCCACAGATCGCTCCGGAAAGTGCCGGCGATCTTTTTGACGGAACCGAAATCGACGAAATTCTCTCTCTACGCATTCTGACTCTGACCGATGACGAGAAGCGCGAGATGAGCCAGTCGGACGAGCGTGCCCGCGCCATGCTCGAACGCACCGAAGCCATGCCCGCGGAACAGTTCATGAAACTGCACGGGGCTCTGCGCGGGATGCGCCCACTCAAGGAGGAAGCGCAATGAACGAGTGGGAGTGGCAGGTTCTGGAAGAAAAAACTTCTGTCGACCACCTGCAGATTGCGGGAGTCGAGGTGAAGGCTGGAAGCCGGGTGCGGCTGCGGCCGCGGAAGGGCGGCGACGTGATGGATATCGCGCTGGCGGGGCAGATCGCAACCATCGAGTGCATCGAGCAGGATTACGAAGGCAAGAACCACGTCTGCGTAGTTCTGGATAACGATCCGGGTAGAGATATGGGCCTGCTGCGCCAGCCGGGCCATCGTTTCTTTTTCGACGCTGAAGAGGTCGAGCCGTTGTCCGAAGAGGAATCACGGCAACTTCAGTCGGTGCAGAAGCCCAGCATTCTTGTGGCTGGCATTGGAAACATCTTTCTCGGCGACGATGCGTTTGGCGTCGAAGTCGTGCGCCGCATGGCAGGGCTCAACCTTCCCGAGAATGTGCGAGTCGCCGATTTCGGAATCCGCGGTTTCGATCTTGCCTACGCTCTGCAAGACGGATACGAGACCACGATTCTGGTGGACGCATGCCCACACGGGCAGCCTCCGGGTACGCTCTACGTCATCGAGCCCGATCTGAAAGAACTGGACGATCCAACTGCTCCGCAAGCAACGGTGGAGGCGCATTCCATGAATCCCGCGAGCGTTCTTCGCATGGCAAAGGCCATGAATATTGAAGTGAAGAATATTCTGCTGGTCGGGTGCGAGCCCGAAACACTTGGAGGCGAAGAAGGCCGGATGGGACTCAGCGCGCCAGTGGAAGCTGCCGTGGATGAAGCTGTGAAACTTGTGGAGTCGCTGGTGCACAGAATTCAGAGCGGGACCGCTCTGAATAAAAATGTGGCATAAAGAAAATGTGAAACCGGAAAGTTCGAGGCTGTGAGACATCCTAAAAAAGGGGAGACTGGCCATGAAAGACGGTAACGGGAGCGTCAGCGACAGAGACACGCTGTTCATGCTGAGCGGTGTGGCTCTGATGGTTTTCGGAGCGGGCTTGGTCTTGACCAACCCGATCGCCAAAAGATACATGGGACAGTTGGGCATCGGCGATCTGGCCAGTCTGGCACTGCCCGACCTGGATCGTTATTTGAAGTTGCGGGCGATGTAGAAGCAGCAGAGGTTCGGAGCGATTTTAACGGAGACGACCAGGGAGATTACGTTTGCCGATCGCAGGAGCGCCAGAGACGACGAAAGTTCGATACGTAATCGATCCCAAAGGAAGCACGTTCGTAGTGCACGCCTTTGCGACTGGGTTGCTTTCGTCATTCGGTCACGACCCGACGATCGCAATACCGGACTTCGAAGGCGAAGTACATTTCGCTTCCAGCGCTTTGGAAGATGCCTCGGTACGACTGGTGATTCGCGCCGCGTCATTGACTGTGACCGGCGATGTGAGTGCTAAAGACCGCGAGGAAATCGGGCGTCGCATGCATGACGAAGTTTTGGAGACAGACGGATTCGAAGAGATCGTCTACGAATGCAGTCGAGTTTCGCCGATCCAGAAGATTTCCGAAGGCCAGTATGCGGTCACGTTGAATGGAGAGCTGACGTTGCACGGCATTACTCTTGCACAGCCGGTTGCAGGTCGGGTGACGATGAAAGGCGAGACTCTGCGGGCTGCCGGAAATTTTTCTGTCCGGCAGAGCGATTACGATATCCGGCCGGTATCGGCCGCGGGGGGAACAGTGAAACTTAAAGACGAGCTGAAGCTTTCGTTTGATATTGTGGCGAGAAAAAGCTGAGACGCGTCGTTGGTCGTTGTCCCTTGGTTGTTGGCCAAGGTACACAGAATAGACGCCGGCACTCATAGAGTAGGTTTTGCCAAGGGCAAACGGCCAACGAGCAACGGCCAAAGACGGTTTGGAGAGATCGCATGTGTCTTGCTATACCGGGAAAGATCGTAGAGGTTTCTGGCGACAATTCTGATTCGGCGCTGGTCGATGTAGTGGGAGTCCGGCGCAGGATCGATCTCGGCTTGTTACAGGACGATAAACCTGTGCCCGGAGATTGGGTGCTCATCCACGTCGGTTTTGCTATGAGCAAAATCAGCGAGCAGGATGCGTTCGACCAGATGAATACGCTTAGAGCGCTGGGAGAAATTGAAGGGGCAATGCAGGAAGTTGAGGGCTACGGTCTGGAGAACATGAGTTAGCAGCGAGGGGCGACTATGAGATTTGTTGACGAGTTTCGCGAACCCGAACTGATCTCCAGGGCTGCGGAGGAGATTCGCCGGTTGGCTGGCACGGCGCGCCATTACCGTCTGATGGAAGTATGCGGCGGGCACACGCACGCCATCTATCGCTTCGGCCTGAAAGATATTCTTCCGGAAAATATTGAATTGATCCACGGACCGGGTTGCCCGGTCTGCGTACTCCCCATGGGGCGCATCGATGATGGCCTGTCCATCGCGCAGCAATCGGACGTCATCTTCGCCGCATTCGGCGACATGATGCGGGTTCCCGGAACCCAGGGCAGCCCGCTCGAACACAAAGCGCGCGGGCATGGACGTTCGCATCGTTTATTCGCCGTCTGACGCGCTGAAGCTGGCGCGCCTCAATCCCGACAAGCAGGTCATGTTCTTTGCTATCGGATTTGAGACCACTGCCCCTTCTACCGCTCTCACACTGATGCGGGCGAAGGCTGAAGGCATCGACAATTTTTCAGTGTTCTGTAATCACGTGACCATCATCCCTGCCATCAGGGCGATTCTCGATTCTCCCGATATGCGGCTCGATGCTTTCATCGGTCCCGGACATGTCTCGACTGTGATCGGCTGCCGTCCCTACGAATGGATCGCAAAAGATCAGGGCAAGCCAATTGTCGTCTCGGGCTTCGAGCCGCTGGACATGCTGCAATCCATTGTCATGCTGTTGCGCCAGTTGAAAGCGGGCGAAGCCAAAGTGGAGAACCAGTACAAGCGCGTGGTTCCGTGGGAAGGCAACCGCGCGGCCCTTCGAGCCATGGCCGAAGTTTTCCAGCTGCGTCCTTATTTTGAATGGCGAGGGCTGGGCTTTATTTCGCAATCGGCGCTGCGCCTGAATGAGAAATATGCCGTCTGGGACGCGGAGCAGCGATTCTATGTGCCTGGTATTCGGGTGACCGATCCCAAGGCCGCCCAGTGCGGAGAAGTCTTGAAGGGCGTACTGAAGCCGCACCAGTGCAAACTTTTTGGCCGTGAGTGTACGCCCGAGCATCCTATTGGCGCCCTCATGGTGTCATCGGAAGGATCATGCGCCGCTTATCACAACTACGAACACCGGAAGACAGCAATGGCGACCAGCCTGACTTCGATCGCCTAGTCGCGACCGTTCCGGATGACCGGGCTGCTCCCGCCCGGTTTCGCGATCCGCAAATCGAGATGGCTCACGGAGCCGGAGGTAAGGCGAGCCGCAGACTGGTTGAAGGTCTATTTGCTCCACTGCTATTTGGATCTGCTCCCGGACCTCTGGGAGACGCCGCACACATCGATATCAACGGCACGACAGTCGCGCTCACTACCGACAGCTTCGTGGTCAAGCCTCTCACCTTTCCGGGTGGCTCGATCGGCGAGCTTGCCGTCAACGGCACCGTAAATGATCTGGCGGTTTCGGGAGCGCGTGCGGAAGCGCTAGTGGTTACCTACGTTCTCGAAGCGGGGCTGCCGACACCGGTGCTCGAAGCGGAAGTTCGCGCCATGGCAAAAGCCGCGCGGGATGCGGGCGTTCGCATCGCCGGGGGCGACACGAAGGTTGTTGAGCACGGCAAAGCGGACCAGATGTATGTGACCACGACGGGCATCGGGCACCTGATTCCTGGCGTGCGCATCGATCCGCGCTCGGTGCGGGTCGGTGACAAAATCCTGCTCTCCGGGCCGATCGGGGATCACGGTATCACCATCTTGCTGGCGCGCGGCGAACTTGATCTTGAGGCTGATCTTCGATCAGACACCCGCTCGGTGCTTCCTCTGGTCGAAACTCTCATTCGCGCGGCCGGTCCAGGCATTCGCTGGATGCGCGATCCAACCCGAGGCGGAGCTGCTACATCTTTGAACGAATTGGCCCGCGATTGCGGGCTGGGCATGGTTTTATTCGAAGATCAGATTCCGGTGCGGGACATGGTGCGGGGCGCTTGCGAGCTGCTCGGACTCGATCCGCTTCACATTGCCAACGAAGGTCAGTTTCTGGCGGTAGTTTCTCCTGAGTACGCTGATGCCGCGATCAACGCGTTGAACCTGGCGCCGGGTGGAAGCGAAGCCCAGATAATTGGAGAAGTGCGCGACCAGCCGGCCGGAACCGTGCTCGTGACTACCCGTTATGGAGGCAGCCGGATCGTCGACATGCTGGTAGGCGATCCGTTGCCGCGCATTTGCTAGCAGGGAAGATATGGCAACAGCCATCAAACTCACGAGCCAGATTGGCGAGCGGCTGCTCGAGAGGAACGAACTCTACGAACAATTTTTCTTTCGCGAGGCGCCACGCCTGGCGCTGGCTTGCCGCGAAATGTCGGAACGCTTTTTGCGAGGCGGACGCCTGCTCGCATTCGGACGCGGGCCCTACGCCACCGACGCGCAACACGTCTCGGTGGAATTTGTTCATCCTGTAATTGTCGGCAAGCGCGCGCTGCCCGCGCTCGATCTTTCGATCTTATTCCGTCCCTGGCTCGAAGCCATACTTTATCCCGATGATATTGTGATGGGATTCGGTCCGCCCGAAGGTGATCCCGAGGTGTGGGCTACGTTGCAGCAGGCCAACCGCCAGGATGCGATGACGTTTGCTCTCCCCGGCATGGAAGGCTCCTATGCGCTCGATGTCCCTACGCAGGATCCCTTCATGCATCAGGAGATGATTGAGATTCTTTACCACACGCTTTGGGAGACCGTGCACGTTTTCTTCGAGCACCGCGAGCTGGGTCATGACGTGGGCGACGCGGGATTTCTGTATCCCTTTCTGGGTACGGAAAAGCAGGGAACCGCCGACCTCGTGGACGAAGTCGCGTCCTCGATCTTGATGAAGGTTCACGACGATACCGGATTGCGGGCCCGAGTGGCGCGCGAAGAGTCTGAAGCGATCAGCGCCGCCGTGTCGGCGATTCATCAAAGGCTGCAGCGTGGCGGCAAGCTCATTATTTTCGGCAATGGCGGTTCGGCCACCGACGCCAACGATCTGGCGATCGACTGCATTCTTCCTCCGCGCGGCTACAAACCCGTTCCCGCTGTCTCTTTGGCGCTTGAGCCCGCCAACATTACTGCGGTGGCAAATGACATTGGGACCGACGCTATTTTTCTGCGCCAGTTGATCGCGCAAGCGCGTCCCGAGGATGTAGCGGTAGCGATCTCGACAAGCGGCGGGTCGCGCAACATCATCATGGCTTTGGAAGAGGCCCGCAAACGCAATCTGCTGACGGTCGCGCTGCTGGGCTACGACGGTGGCGAGATCAACCGCCGGCGCCTGGCGGATTGTCCAATCGTGGTTGCGTGCGATTACATTCCTCGAATTCAGGAAATACAGGCGTCGATCTATCACGTAATGCGCGAATCTCTGGAGGTGCTCAATCGTGGCCAGGCTTGAGTTGTACGGCACCGCGCGCTGTCCCTACACAGACGAAATGCGCGACTGGCTGGAATGGAAACGGTCAGACTTTGTGGAGTTCGACGTTGAAGCCGATCCCGTGGCCCGCAGGCGCATGCGTGATGTGGCAGGCGGACAGCGGAGCGTTCCGCTGCTGGTGGAAGACGGCAAAGTGGTTCAAGTCGGGTGGCAGGGCCGCTGCTGCTTCGTGGACGTGGAGTGATCATGGCCAGCGCCTGTTCGATTCGCGTTCGCGGAGTGGTGCAGGGCGTGGGTTTTCGTCCGTTCGTATATCGCCTGGCGCGTGCGAATACACTCAGCGGATGGGTGCTGAATGGCGAAGAGGGCGTCGAGATTTATCTCGAAGGCGCCGAGCAAGGACTCCAGGCATTCGTGCGGGAAATGGAGACACAGCCTCCGCCGTCCGCCAGCATTGTGGAAATGGAAGTCAAACCGGTCGCGCCGCTGGGCGTGAACGACTTCACCATTCGTGACAGCCGGCAGCGAGAACGGCCGACGGTTCGCATTTCACCGGACCTCCCGGTATGCAACGATTGCCTGAGAGAACTGTTCGATCCCGGCAATCCGCGTTACGGTTATCCCTACATCAACTGCACCAACTGTGGCCCGCGTTACACCGTCGTTCTCGGCCTGCCTTACGACCGATCCAATACCACCATGAAAGATTGGCCACTGGATGAGTATTGTGCCGGGGAGTTCGTGGACCCCGGCAACCGGCGATTTCACGCGCAGCCAGTCGCTTGTTCCGCATGTGGGCCCGGCTATTATTTGCAACCACAGGACAAGACTCTTTCAGGAACCGATTCACCGATTCGACTCGCCGCGGAGCTTCTAAAGGCAGGGAAGATATTGGCGGTGAAAGGGCTGGGCGGATATCACCTGGCTTGCGACGCCCGTAATCCCGCTGCCGTCGCGGCTTTGCGCGATCGCAAATATCGCAAGGAGAAGCCATTCGCAGTCATGGTTCGCGGTCTCGACGAAGCTCGCAGGCTGGTGGAGCTTTCTTCTGCAAGTGAGGCATTGCTTACTTCTTCCGCGCGGCCCATCGTGTTGGTACCGGCGAAAGAAGAGCTGGCCGGAGTAGCACCGCAAAATAATGAACTCGGAGTGATGCTCGCTTACACGCCTTTGCAGCATTTACTTTTCGCGGTGGGTGCTCCGGAAGCACTGGTCATGACCAGTGCCAACCGATCCAGCGAGCCAATTGCTTACGAGGATGAAGATGCACTGCGGCGGCTTTCTGGAATCGCGGATGCGTTCCTGATTGGGCAGCGGCCGATCGCGCGCCGGGTGGACGATTCGGTTGTTCGCGATGGAGCATTTGGTCCGGTTGTTCTGAGGCGGGCCCGTGGATATGCTCCAGGGGCCGTTGCAAGGTTGCT
Source organism: Terriglobia bacterium (assembly GCA_963795245.1). Classification (GTDB taxonomy): domain Bacteria; phylum Acidobacteriota; class Terriglobia; order Terriglobales; family Acidobacteriaceae; genus JAIQFF01. The sequence goes on from CAWCHA010000006.1 coordinate 76,301, forward strand.
AAGCGCCCAACCGATTCTAGCTTTGGGCGCTGATCTGAAAAATGCCATCACTCTGGTGATCGACGGGCAGGCATTCGTCAGCCAGCATATTGGAGATTTGGATCACTACGACGCATTCCGCGCATTTCAGGAAACCGTTTCCGACCTGATGTCGATGTATGAAGTTGATCGGGACGAGCTTATCGTAGTGCACGATTGCCATCCGCAATATGCCTCGTCTATTCACGCTTCCAGCCTGGGGGCGCATAGGACGTTCGCCGTCCAGCATCATCGGGCGCATGTGGCCTCGGTGCTGGCCGAACGCGGGGAGTGGCAGAGGCGTGTTCTTGGGGTGAGCTTCGATGGCACCGGCTATGGAGACGACGGAAGCATCTGGGGCGGCGAGTTTTTTGTGGGCAGCATCCAGCAGGGCTTTGAACGAGTGGCTCATCTGCGTCCTGCGAGACTGGCCGGCGGCGATGCGGCGGCTCTGCACCCGGTGCAAGCCGCGGCTGGCTTTCTTGCCCAACTGGATGCCTTGCCCGATATGACTTCCGCGCCTTTCCACTTCCCCCAGAGATTTGAAGATGCTACTGAGCTCGTGGCCAAAGGGGTGCGAACTTTTTCCACCACTTCGGTCGGCCGCCTTTTCGATACCGTCGCTGCGCTGCTCGGATTCACCCGTGAAATCACGTTTGAAGGGCAGGCTGCGATGTGGGTCGAACAATTGGCGCGCACCTGTCCTATTACTGAGGCATATCCGCTTCCGTTTACCGATGGAGAATTGGATTTTCGTCCTCTACTGCAGAGCATCGTGGAAGACCGCCAGCGTGGAAGAAATGCTGGCGAAATCGCGCGAGCTTTTCAACGAGGAATTGCCCGTGGTCTGCGAGAGTGCGCGATCGAGCTTTGCCACGCGCACTCAGTGGACACTGTGGTTCTGTCTGGAGGAGTCTTCCAGAACGAACTGTTGTTGGAAGACATCAAGCTGCTGCTCGAAGGCGATCGAGTCTGCGTTTGGACGAACCATGCCGTGCCGCCTAACGATGGAGGGATCAGCCTGGGGCAGGCGGCGCTGGCGGCGTTTGCGCCAACTCAGTCTTTCACAATGCGTCATCCCGAGCTTGCAAAGGGATCTGGCCTGAAGCGTTTGGACAACGTGGGGCTGCAGTTGTGTTAGTCCGCACAAGATCCTTCATGGCCTGACGGCAATTCGGGATTGACGCCAGAGGGGGCGGTGAGGCTTCTAGGCAGAAACGCATATGCACGAACTTTCCATCGCGATGAGCATCGTAGAAATGGCGCAGGAAGAGGCGCAGCAGCGCGGGGTGCGAGTCCACGCCGTACACCTCAAGCTGGGAGCCATGTCCGGCGTGGTGAAGGAGGCGCTGCTCGCGTCTTACGAGATGGCGTGCGACGATACTCCGCTGCGCGGGTCGCGGCTGGTGATCGAAGAAGTCCCAGTGATTGTCTTTTGTCCGAATTGCAACATGCAGCGGTCGCTTAGTTCGATTCAACTGTTTTGCTGCGGCGAATGCGGCACGCCAACTCCGGAGATCGTTCAAGGTAAGGAACTCGAAGTGGTCGCACTGGAGATACAGTGACAGGTCCGCAACCCAGGTTACTTGAAGTTCGAAAGAATGTGCTGAAGCAGAACGATGTAGTCGCCCGCTCGCTTCGCACGCGTTTTCATGATGCAGGAGTGTTCGTGGTAAGCCTGGTTTCAAGTCCGGGATCGGGGAAGACGGCTTTTCTCGAAAAAACTCTGACACTGCTTCGTCCGCAGTATCGTGTCGCCGCTCTGGTTGGAGATCTGGCGACGGAGAATGACGCGATGCGACTGGCGCGGAGTCAGGCTCCAGTGAAGCAGATCATTACCGGGACGCTCTGCCATCTCGAGGCTGCCATGGTGCGGAATGCCGTGGAGGAAGAGAGATGGGACCTGAGCCAACTGGATTTTCTTTTCATCGAGAACGTGGGAAATCTGGTGTGCCCTTCATCGTACGATCTGGGAGAAGACCTGCGCGTGGTGCTGTTGTCCGTGACCGAAGGGGAAGACAAGCCGCTCAAGTATCCAACTATTTTCAACAGCGCGGATGTGGCCATTGTGACGAAGAGCGATTTGGCTGCTGCAGTCGAATTCGATTGCGAAGCTACACAACGAAACATTCAGGCGGTACGCCCGGGCATGCGAGTGTTCCAGCTCTCGGCCAAGACCGGCGACGGGATGCAGGAGTATCTCGAATTTCTGGCGGAACGGTTGGCTGAATCACGGACGGCAGCCGCGGTTTAGCCAGCGCTACGAAGACCGCACCGGGTCAGGCTTCCAGCTTAAATACTCTTTCCATCAGCAGCCACTTCTCGCCCGGTTTTGCTTCGGGAAGCGGTTGCTGAAACTTCCACATCAGATTTTCCCACTCCTGAACCTTGGGGTCGTCTCGGTCAGCTTGGGATTTAGCTTCGAATGAAAAACGCTCGTTCACTTCCATGATCATGAACATGCGCGTTCCCAGGAGATAAAGTTCCATGTCCTCAATGCCGGAATCTTTGATGCTTTTTGTGATCTCCGGCCAGATTTTCTGGTGATGGGCTTTGTACTCGGCAATCAGTGCCGGATTGTTCTTCAGGTCCAGAGTAAGGCAGTAGCGGCGGTTCATCTCTTGGTTTTCACTCCTGTTGGCAAGGCGTTATAGTGAATTTGTGTGCGCGATATTGCCGAGCATTGCCGCGCTGGGCTTGATGGTTCTGCGTTGCATCGTCCGGTCGACGGCGGCAATACCGGAACTTGGCTTCGAAGGCTGACATTCATGAATTGAATGCCAGGTCCCGGGAGAATTCACACCCAACCGCCATCGATAACGAAGTTCTGATTGGTGATGGAGCAACTATCATCCGCAGCCAGAAAAAGTAGCAGTCTCGCAACTTCTTCGGGCATGATCATGTGCTTAAGGGCCTGGCGGCTTAGGATCTCAGCCTTGTACGCTTCGGTGTACCACAGCGTTTTCTGCCGCTCGGTCTCAATGGCGCCAGGCAGGACACAATTCACGCGGATGTTGTCCGCCCCCAGTTCGTGGGCCAGGGTTCGCGTAAGCCCGACAGTCGCAGCCTTGGCGGTGGTATAGACGGGCAGCCCGACCGACGGGATCATCCAGCTGATCGAACTCATGTTGATGATCGAGCCCCGGCCGGCTTTCTTCATGACCGGAATCACGGCCTGGATGGCGAAAAACTGATGTTTGAGATTGACCGCGATGGTCCGGTCCCAATACTCAGGGGTTACCTCTTCGACGGTGTGGCGGACGTCGTTGGCTGCGTTGTTGATCAACACATCGACCGTGCCGAATTTCGCAATGATCGCCTGCATGCATTTCTGAAGCGCGTCGATATCAGTGAGATCACACTGCAGAAAATGAGCTTGGCGATTGCCCTCGGCGCTGATCCGCTGCGCGAGTTGGGTTCCGGCGTCGTCCTGAATATCAAGAAAGGCGACCTTCGCGTCCTGCCTGGCGAATTGCTCAACGATCTTTTCACCGATGCCGCTGGCGCCGCCGGTGACGACGACCACTCGTTTGCGAAGACTGGGATAGGAGGCGTATTCGGGCGTGGGTTCTGGGGGCATTCGAGATTTTGGTGAGACTGTACGAAGAGAATGTACGAAAACAAAGTATGCCCGCACAATACAAAACGTCCCAGACTCTATTGAGTCATGGGACGTCTGTCGAACAGCCCTCCCCCGAAGTCTGCTCAACATCAAGATAGAGCTTCAGGGGATATCTGTGAATGGCACGGATGGGCTACTGTGGAAATTGGCCCTTTTGACCGGAAACCGGCTCCCCGCAAGGATTTTGGGGAGCTTTTGTCTTACAAATCACTGACCAGGGAGAGCACAGAGGATACAGAGTAGAGCCTGGCTTCAAAACCTCTGATCTCCGTGGCTTCTGTGGTGATGGTTTCCCAGGTTGCGGGGCAAGATACACTGCTGACGGAGTCTGTCCCCCACGTCAGTCTCGGCTATGAACGAAGAAACTCACGGCGGTATCCGATGGATGGACGTGCTGTGGCTCATCTTCCTGCTGGGTCTGGCCGCGTTGCCGCCAGTGCAGGAGCGCCATAAGCAACTGGCACTGCTGGCCATCGGCGTGGTCCAGTTGGCCGAAGGCAAAATTATTGCGAACTGGCCGCGAATTGGACGCCCGGCTGTTGTCCTGGTCAAAATCCTGTTGGCGACTCTGCTCATCAACCATACCGGCGAGCTCGGTATAAACAGCAGTTACTATCCTATTTATTACGTTCCGATTGTCACGGCGGCGATCCACTTCGGGCCTTGGGGTACGTTGTTGTGGACTTCGCTGGCGTCAGCGGCTTATTGCTCGTACCTCTATCCGGCGTTGCAGGAATATACGCTGACTCCAAATGGAGCGGCTGAGCTTGCCATCCGCATCATGTTTTTCTTTCTGGCAGCCATCGTGGTAAATCGCTTTACCCTGGAGAATCGGCGCAAGACTTTGCAATATCAGCAGGTGGCCGAGGAGTTGACGAAGGCAAACCGCCAATTGGAACTGGCGCAGGCGGAAGCGCGGCGCTCGGAGCGGCTTGCGGCGCTGGGGCAGCTTTCCGCCGGGTTGGCGCATGAAATCCGCAATCCGCTCGGAGTCATCAAAGGCTCGGCGGAAACGCTCAACCGCAAGCTGGAGAATTCAAATCCTCTGGCCAGCGAATTGGCGGGATACATATCCAGCGAAGTGAACCGGGCAAGCGCGCTGGTGACGCGCTTTCTGGATTTTGCCCGGCCGCTGCGCACCGAAACGCACCTGATGCGAGTGACGGACTTAATCGATCAGGCGCTGAAATCCGTGGCCGACCAGTGGAAGGGTGGTCCCATCATGGTGCGGCGTGATTATCAGAAAGACTTGTCGCTGGTGCCACTCGACGAGAACCTTTGCGAGCAGGTATTCCTCAATCTGGTGCAGAATGCCTATGAGGCCATGGGCGATCGGGGCGGAACCTTCGATTTGTCGGTTGCTAACGCGCGTTCGAACGGGCGCGAGGGTGTTCAGGTGAGGCTCAACGACAGTGGCCCTGGCGTACCGCCGGAGATGCGTGAGCAAATTTTCAATCCTTTCGTGACCACGAAGAAAACCGGCGTCGGATTGGGCCTCTCCATCGTTTCGAAAATTGTGGATGAGCATCATGGCACCATCCGGCTGGAACAAGGTGATTCCAGTGGAGCTCGTTTTGTAATCTTCTTTCCGGCCGAAGAGGAAGGCCGGCGGAGTACTGAAGCGTGATGACGACCCCGAAAGCGACCATCCTGATTGTCGAGGACGAAGCGAAAATGCGGCGTCTTCTGGAAATCGATCTGGGAGATGACGGGTTCCAGGTCTTGTCCGCCGAAGATGCGGAAACTGGATTGAAGCTGTTGCAGAATAACTCCGTTGACCTGGTCATCACTGATCTCAAATTACCCGGCATCAACGGGTTGGAGTTCCTGCAAGCGGTGAAGCGCTTTCAGGCCGCGCTTCCAGTAGTGGTCATGACCGCGTTCGGCACGGTCGAGACTGCGGTCGAAGCTATGAAGATCGGTGCCAGCGACTATGTTCTGAAGCCGTTTTCCCTCGAAGAGATGCGGATGGTGGTGCACAAGGAATTGGATGTGCACCGTCTGCGGGTGGAAAACCGTTCGCTGCGCGAGGCACTGCAACAGCGTTACGAGCATCCTAATCTGGTGGCGCGCAGTGCGAAGATGCAGGAAGTTCTGGCAATCGTGGAGCGCGTGGCGCCCACCAACTCGACTGTGTTACTGGGTGGAGAGAGCGGTGTCGGCAAGGACCTGGTGGCGCGCGCCATTCATGAGAAATCGCGCAGAGCCGGGGGACCGTTCATCAAGATCAACAGTGCGGCCATCCCCGAGAATTTGCTGGAGAGCGAACTGTTCGGCTACGAAAAGGGCGCATTCACGGGAGCGTCCGGGAGCAAGCCGGGGAAATTCGAACTGGCCGACAAAGGAACACTCTTCCTTGATGAGATCGGCGACGTCCCCCCGGCGACGCAGGTAAAGTTGCTGCGAGTTTTGCAGGAGCGCGAGTTCGAGCGGCTGGGCGGGACGAAAACCATCAAGGTCGATGTTCGGCTGGTGGCGGCCACCAACCGGGATTTGCGCGCCGCCCTCGAAGATGGAACCTTTCGCGAGGATCTCTACTACCGGCTGAATGTTGTGCCGATCGATATTCCTCCGCTGCGCGAGCACAAGGAAGATATTCCGGACTTGGTGAATTTGTTCCTCTCCCGCTTCGCCCAGGATTCCGGCAAAAAAATTACCGGCGTTTCGCCCGATGCTTTCAAGATCCTGATGGACTACCACTGGCCGGGAAATGTTCGTGAGTTGCAGAACATCATGGAGCGGGCATCCGCGTTGGCGGCGGGCCCATTGCTCAATGCAGGCGACGTTCACATTGACGCGCGCGCCTCGGTAAAGACCGCAGATTTCGCGGCAGGCTTTCTTCCCGACGGCGTGACGCTGGAGCAATGGGAAGACGAGATGATCCGCGAAGCTCTGCGCCGCGCTCATGGAAACAAGAGCCAGGCCGCACGGATGCTGGGACTCTCTCGCAATGCGTTGCGCTACAGGCTCTCCAAAATCGGTATCGGCGACGACCCTGAAAAAGAAGGCGAATAGGTCTTATGTGGGCGCGAGCGTCCCGCTCGTGCGCCTGTGAAATCGGCACGAACCATGTGGGGACAACCGCCCCCGGTTGTCCAGGTCGAGCGAAAGCTCGATGTGCTGCTGGCCACAGAATTTGCGGAGCTCCGCTCCGCCGGACAACCGAGGGCGGTTGTCCCCGCAAGGTTCGTGCCGGTGCCCACATGGTGGTTGAAAACCACCACTTACGGTTGAACTGAGCCGATACCGCCTGTAACAGTTTTCCCCGCCCTATGGCTTAGCCTATAAGTTACTAAAAATAAACGACTTGCGTCGCTACTTCCTGGCTGTCTTTGGCACGGTACCTGCAATGTCCAATATGCGGGGGGTTTTGCCGCGAGAGGTGGGGCCATGAAAAATCGATTCTCACTGATGGTTGGAGTGCTCGTCCTGAGCGTAGTTTCGCTGGCGGGCGCACAGGTGTCGGAAGAAGTGCCATTGCAGTCGCAGGGGCAGGAGCAAGGCCCGGAACAACAACAAGGCCCGGCCTCTGGCCAGACACAAGGTCAGGCGCAGGCCGACCCAGCTTCCAGCGTAGCCCGAGTCAGTCTGATCCACGGAGACGTTTCCACGCAGCGTGCCGACTCCGGAGACTGGGTGACTGCGGCTTTGAACCAGCCGATGGTGAGCAGCGACAAAGTTTCAACCGGCGTCAACTCGCGGGCTGAAGTGCAACTCGAGCAGGGAAACATTCTCCGGCTTAGCGACAACACGGAAGCCAGCCTTGCGAACCTTACGCGTACTCAAGTTCAGATCCAGCTGTCACATGGTTTGATCAACTATTCAGTCTTTAAGGGCTCCGAAGCCCAGGTCGAAATTGACACCGCGAACGTTGCCATTCGTCCGGCACAGCGAGACGGCGTCTACCGCGTTGAAGTAAATTCTGAAGGCGAAACCCAGGTGATCGTGCGCAAGGGAGCGGCGGAGATTTCCACGCCCCAGGGCAGTACCCAGGTGGAGCAGGGCCAGATGGTGATCGTGCGCGGCGGTGGAGACGACACGCAGTACAAGGTGGACGCAGCGATTTCTAAAGATACCTGGGATACGTGGAACATCGAGCGCGACCGGACGATCCGTGACGCCGATTCCTGGGGAAACACCAACCGCAACTACGTCGGTTCAGAAGATCTCGATACTTATGGACGCTGGGTGACAGTGCCGGACTACGGTCCAGTGTGGGCGCCTGCGGCTGCTCCAGGTTGGGCGCCGTATCGCAGCGGGCGTTGGGTGTGGGAACCAGGATGGGGATGGACATGGGTTTCTTACGAACCCTGGGGCTGGGCTCCTTATCACTACGGACGATGGTTCGTTTACAACAGTTCGTGGGTGTGGTGGCCCGGTCCGGCCCGTGGATACCCGGCGTACCGCCCGGTGTGGGCGCCTGCGTACGTCTCCTTCATCGGTTTCGGCGGCGGCGTAGGAGTTGGCTTCGGATTCGGTTCCGTCGGCTGGCTGCCGGTAGGGCCGTGTGACACCTTCTATCCGTGGTATGGCCGTTACGGCAGGCGCTACAACACCCTTAACGTCACCAACGTTACGGTCATCAACAATTTCCACAACGGTCCCGGACGGGGATTTGGCGGTGTCGCGCCGCTTCGTCCAGGCGGAGCGTATTCCAACCTGCGCATGGCCTCGGTAAATGAGCGAGTGCGCGGAGGCATTTCGTCGGTTCCTACAGGACAGTTCGGAACGGGACGCGCGAGACCGGTCGGCGTAAACGGCGAAACTTTTCGCGGCGGGCGGATGATTGCCGGAAGTTTGCCGGTGGTCCCGACGCGCTCGGCTTTGTCCGTGACCAACCGTCCGGCGCCAGCGGCAGCGTTGCGCGGCAACCAGCAACAGCGTTTCTTCTCGAAGTCACGTCCGGCAGCAGCGCCGCCGTCATTCGACCGGCAGGTGTCGCAGATGCAGCAGTCAGTGAAGCGCAACGGCGCTGGTTTGGGGCAGACGTTCTCGAGAGGGACGAATCAAAATGCGGTGGCAAGGCCCACGCCAGGAGTTCGCGCTCCGGCGAGCGGATTCAACAACACCTCGAACGCACAGCAGGCTGAGCGTGGCGCCAGCATGAACATTGACCGAGGCGCCAGTATGAACAACGACCGGACGGGAAGGCCCGCAACTTCGGACGGTTCCGGATGGCGGCGTTTTTCCGATTCGAATTCTGCACAGCCCAACAGCGGGATGAATCGTTCGTCGGGTATGTCGTCGGGTGCTTCGTCCAACGTTCCACGTCCGGGCAATTCGACCGGAGCTGGAGCTTCGACCAACGATGGCGGATGGCGACACTTCACACCGCAGTCCGGCGCAAACGTTCGCAGCTCTCCGGATCGGGTTGGCGGCGGCATGAACGGCGGCGGCGCTCCGAACGGTCGCAGCTCCGATTATCCGTCGCGCACCGTGACATCGCGTCCTTCGATGGATCCAGCTGGCGGACGCGGCATGGCCCAGGACTCGCCGCGAGGATACTCCCGGCCGCCATTGGAAATGAGGCAGCCGATTGTAACGCCGCGATCTTCTGAAGCTCGACCCTCCGAAGTAAGAGGTAGTGCTCCGAGAGAATCGGCTCCGTCACGAGGCGGCGGCGGTGGCGGCGGGGGCGGAAATCACGGCGGTGGCAGCCACGGCGGTGGTGGAGGCCCACACGGCGGCTCAGGCCGGCGCTAACACAGATCCTTTATCTCTGGCTGAAAATATAACGGCATCCCATCGGGGTGCCGTTGTTTCGTTTAACGGCAATTGAACTCCCCTCAATCCAGTGCTACTCTGCCTCGCATGGCCCTACCTCCTTCGCTTCCGCAAAGAATCGGGCGCTGGATTTTCCACCATTTACTGTGGGATACGGGCGGCGTCGCGCGCGAGGGATTTTTGAGAGGACTGTGGGCCACCCGCAAACTCATCATCGCCCTGGCAGGATCGGCTTTGCTCGACTGGATGGAATGGGTGGAGCATCATCCTCCCGAGATGGTGCTCGTGGCGCTCATTCATTTTGTTTTAGTTCTGGGCGTAATCGCGCTTTTCGTTTACGTCGGGCAACGGCTTAAGGGAAGCGCCGAGGAAGTACCGAAGGGATAAAGGTAGTGTAATTTCACAGTATTCGAACGCTTCCCAAACTCTATTGATTTCCTTTGCGAGCTTTGCGGAATCCTTTGCGATCTCTGCGGTTTAGGATCTTGATTTGCCAGCATCCAGACCACAAGACCTGAACGCAAAGGACTCCGGAAGAACGCAAAGACCTCTGCGGTTGGAATACGAGCGGCGGAACGACCCATCCAAGATCAAGGATGAAGGATTAGACTGACTGTTGTGCCCTCAAAGAAAGTCGACATCAAGCCCCAGGCAGGAAAAGCAAAGTCCACAAAAAAGGGATTTTTAGCGCATCACTCATTGAGCATCGTGAGTGTAGCGGTCTTGATTCTGTGGATCGTCCTCTATTCGAACTCAGATCCACATACCCACTGGGGTTCTTTTTTCGGAAACGCCATAGCAGATTGGTCGGGCGTAGTGGTCACCATACTCGCCACTAAATATCTCTATGAACTGGGTTCGTCGGAGAGTAGAAAACCGCCTCTGAAGCTTAAAGGACCTTTCTGGGAGGCCCTTACCAACCATTCTCTTACCATTTTTCTGCTGGTCACCGGCGTTTGCTGGGTCGTCGTATACAAACACGCCGACCCAGACTCCAAGTGGGGACAGGTTGCCGGAAACATCGTCTCGGAATGGACTCAGATTCTTGCGCTGGTTATTTTGACGAAGCGCCTGATCGAGTTGCACTCCAAGGAGAGCGAAAAGTAAGCGCTCGCTTTAGACCCGGCCGGTCAGAGCCAGGATGACGACGATCAGCAGAACCAGTCCTAGCCCGCCGCTTGGGTAATATCCCCAGCTGCCGCTGTAAGGCCATGTCGGAAGCGCACCCAGCAAAAGCAGCACCAGAAGCACGATCAAGATTGTTCCCATTTGAAGTCCTCCTTGTAAGTTTTCGCAGCTTTGTTGCTGGACAAAGTTACAGGCAAGCAGTTGAGGGGACAATCAGGGCATTCCTGTAGTGGAAGCAACTTCCCCACGTAGATAAAGAGAAACACGTAGGCCCGGACGCCCTCGTCCGGGCAGGCGAGCGCAGCGCGCCGGCGTTGAAAAACCACACCATAGCCGGGCTTCGCCCGGGGCGGGTGGGGGCACTCGCCGCTACGTGGTTCGTGGCCGCCGGCTATTCTTACGGATGGATTCTGGCGGCCCAGCCTCCGCCGGGCGCGAGAGTTATTTTTAGCTTGGTGTCACGCGTGATCTGAGTTTTGGTCTTTTTGTAATCGCTGGCGACGCGGTCGGCGTTGACTCCATCCTGGTACGCTTCCAACCAGAACGTTCCCGCCGGTAGAAATGAGAAGTCCACTTGCAGATCCCGGCCGGTCCAGTTAGTCATCGCACCGACGTACCAGTCCTTGCCACTCTTCCGCGCGACCAATGCATATTCGGCGATGCGAGCGTCGAGTACCTTGGTGTCGTCCCACACGGATGGCACGGCCGCGAGGAACTCCATCGTCTCCGGCTCGCGCATGTAGTTCGACGGATTGTCTGAAAGCATTTGCAGCGGGCTCTCGAATACCACATACATTCCTAACTGGTGGCAGCGCGTACCCAGACTCATAGGGCGATCGAAAACGGCGGAGAAATCTTTTTTCGTCGCGTTCAACATGGCTCCGGGCGTGAAATCCATCGGGCCCAGAAACATTCGGGTAAAAGGCAAAGTGATGTTGTGCTGGGGCTCGGTTTCGGCGCTCCACTTGCTCCATTCCAGGCCGCGAACGCCTTCGCCGCTGATCATGTTGGGCCAGGTCCGGGTCATCGTGATCTGGCTTTGTCCGCCATGAAAATCAACCAGCATGTGGTGCTTGGCGGCCTCGCGCGAAGTCTTGAAGTAGAAGTTGATCAGCTTCTGATCGTTACGCTGCATGAAATCAATCTTCAGGCCCTGCACTCCCCACTTCTGAAATTCAGCGAATGCCGGATCGAACTGGTCGTCCAAAGTTTTCCAGACCATCCATAAAATGATGCCGACATTTTTCTGTTTGGCATATGCCGTCAGTTCCTCCATGTTGAGGTCGGGAGAGACTTCGAGCAGATTGCCGAGCTTGTACCAGCCTTCGTCGAGGATGATGTACTGCAAGCCATACTTGGCGGCAAAATCTACGTAGTACTTGTAAGTCTGAGTGTTGACTCCGGATTTGAAATCCACGCCATCGATGTTGAGCGCGTTCCACCAGTCCCATGCCACCTTGCCAGGCTTGATCCACGACGTGTCTTGCACCTGCGATGGCTTGGCCAGCAGCCAGACCATTTGGTTGGTGATCAGATCGCCGTCTCTTTCCGCGATGCCCATTAATCGCCATGGATAGCTGCGTGTGCCACGGGTAACGGCGATGTAGTCGGCCGCTTCCGTTACTTTGAAGTCACGATCTTTCTCCAGCGTCTCTTTGAGCGGATAGGGCGGAAAAGTTGCAGCCAGCCCATTACCGCTGGTGCCCCGCAGCCAGAGCCCGGGATAGTCCTCAATATCGGACTCGGCAATCGCCACTTTCACGCCATTTGCGGCGTCAACCACGGCAGGCAGGCTGGCGAGCGCGGTGGGCGCGATCGTCTTCAAATTCATGGGCAGATAATGCCGCTCGTTGTGCGAAAAAAAGCTTTCTTCCTGAGGATAGAAAACCTTGTAGTCGTCGACGAAGTTGAAATTCGATTCCTCGCTGTAAACCTTCACTTCGGATTGCGGCAACGAAGTTTCCAGTCGATAGGCCACGCCTTCGTTGTAGGCGCGGAAGATGACGGCGTAGTTGCCCTCCATGGTCAGCCGCAGCTCGTTATAGTTCTCCGGACTCTTGGCAAATTTCTGGCGCACCACGGGCTCGAGAATGCCGTTATAGCTGCGTTCTTTCGCAGCCTTCACTTTCGGCTGCTGACCCAGAGTGTTGTGGTCGATGTTGATGGAGAACGTTGAATTCTGCAGCAGCGCTGTTCCCTTGAAGAGAACGTCATAGCTGAACCGGTCGGCAGTGCGAATCTTTATTTCGATCCGCTTGTCAGGAGAGAGCAGGCTATAACCGGTCTGCCCGAGCGCGTTTCCCGCCAGACTCAAAAACGGGATCAGAATGAAGGCTGTATGTTTCGAGAAAAAGTTCATCGAACGTCCTCGCCTGGAGATGAAATCGCGGGATTTTCGCAACTGAAATGTAAACGTTTCCAATTGCGCTAAACAAACTACCATGAAACTGAAAATCCGGGGCAATGAACTTGAGGCCGCTGCCCTCCGCCGATTCTCCAGCTGGGTGTCATAATGATGTCGCGGAGGCCACGAACCTGAGTCCCGATTATCCTGCAATGCTAGCCGTCGCACTGGCTGAAGCCCGCCAGGGGCTTGCCGAAGGCGGTATTCCGATCGGCGCTGCAATTTTCGATATGCACGGCCAAGTGGTCGGGGCCGGTCACAATCGCCGGGTGCAAAATGGAGATCCCTCCCTGCACGGCGAGACCGACGCTTTTCGCAACGCGGGACGGCAGCGCAGCTATCGCAACCTCATCATGGTCACGACCCTCGCGCCCTGCTGGTATTGCAGCGGGCTGGTCCGGCAATTCGGCTTCGGCACGCTGGTAGTTGGAGAGAGCCGCAACTTTCAAGGCGGAGTGGAGTGGCTAAAGTCGCTCGGTGTGAACATCGTGGACCTCGATTCCGAAGAGTGCGCTTCATTGCTGAGCGGATACATCCGCGCGAATCCTGAAGTTTGGAACGAGGACATTGGGGAAGAATAGTTTTGCAGGAATCATGACCTCCTTCAGGACCTGTGTGTCCATTTTCGTGTTGATAGTGGGTGTTGGACTCGGAGCCTCGCCGCAGGAACCTACTTTCAATGCCCAATCGAACGTAGTGCTGGTGCCTGCTCTGGTAAGGGATGCGGTTGGCAATGTCGTTTACGGATTACAAGCGACGGATTTCGTGGTCGAAGACGATGGCGTAGAACAAAGTCCCCACCTGGATGAAGCCGCCGCTGCCGAGCCGGTCTCCTTAATGATCGCGGTCCAACGGGGCCGCAGAGCATGGCGTGAGTTCGATCGCATCCGCGGGTTGCCTTCCATGCTGGAGCCGGTTCTAAGCCTGCCGAATACCGAGACTGCCCTGGTGTTTTTTGACAGCAAACTGGATCTGGTGTGTGATTTCACCAACAACCCGGACCTCATTGAGTCCGATCTTAAGAAACTGGAGGCTGGCGACCACGGTGCCGCGATTCTTGACGCGGTCGCGTATTCCGTAAAGTTGCTCAGCCAACAGCCGGAAGGTCGACAGAGAGTCCTACTGCTCATCAGCGAAGTCCGCGATCATGGCAGCCGCTTTGCGAAACTCGACGACGTTGTCAAACTGATCGGCGTGGCTAACGTCGCCGTCTATGCGCTCCCGTTTTCTCCGTCCCTGTCACAGGTGCTGGACACCGAACGCGGCAGCAACCGTGACGAGGCCCACTGGGATGCGCCACCCGACGTGCAGGGTGTTCTTCTGATGGCAATGGCGGCGATGAAGAAAAATGTCGCTGAGGCGATGGCGTCGATGAGCGGCGGCGAGTACGAACTGTTTGCGTCCCGTAAGAGCTTCGAGACCAAGATGAACGGCTTTGCCAATCACGTACATAACCGCTATCTGTTGAGCTTTGAACCCAAGAGCCCTCACCCGGGCCTGCATCAAATTCGAGTGCGTTTGAAAGATCCGGCGAGAAAAGAGACGGTTTTGTTCAGGAGTAACTACTGGGCAGGTGGGAATAGCAACTAACGTGTAGGGCGGGCGCGCTCGCCCGCCGATGTTGAAGTTCAATTCGATTTTGGATCCCGCAGTGCCTGGTGTTTCCAGGCCGCGAAGTCAAAAGCGGCGGGTGAGGGCGCCCGCCCTACACAAGATGCTATGCAGGAAGTTTTCTTCTGTGCCACGTCAGCAGAAGCCCTGATCCGATGAGGATCAGGCCGACGCACAGGCCAATCCACACGCCGACCGCCCCCCATCCCACTTTGAAACACAGGACATACCCCAGCGGTAGCCCAATCAGCCAGTAGGCGATGAAGTTGGCCAGCATCGGCGTTCTGGTGTCGCCGGAACCGCGAAGAGCTCCGGTGGCGACGGTTTGCAAACCGTCGAACAACTGAAATGCAGCCGCTACCAGCAATAGTTTTGCGCCGGTCCGGATCACCATGGGGTCGGGCGAGAACAGGCGTGCGATCCATGTGGGGATGGACACGAACACCAGGCCTGAGCAGGTCATGAAGGCGCCTCCGAGCACGATCGCCGACCATCCGGCGCGTCGCGCTCCCGCAGAATCCTTCTTGCCCAATTGCTGGCCGACACGCACGGCTGCGGCGGAGCTGATGCCCAGCGGCACCATGAAACTCAGCGCCGCCATGTTCAATGCGATCTCGTGACCAGACAGAGGCACCGGTCCCAGCTTCGCGATCACTGCCGTAGCTGCCGAGAAAGCGCCGATCTCCAGCACGATCTGCCCGGCCGCCGGTAGGCCCAGTTTCAGCAGCGCCGCAATCCGACGCAGATCGATCCGGATGGTGCGCGCCCACTTCGGTGCAGTGCGCCGTGATTCCACCCAGAGCAACGTGACGATCAGCACACCTGCCATGTAGATGCGCGCAAAACAGGTGGCCCATCCCGAACCAGTGATACCCATGGCGGGCAGTCCCAGGTGTCCGTAGATCAGCGCCCAGTCCCCAACCAGGTTGATCAGGTTGGATGAGACCAACGCGAACATAATCGGAAGCACCACGTTCATCGCCTGCAGATAGCGCCGCAGCGCGAAGTAGGCGAGCAGAGGCAACGTGCCCCAGTTGAGCGCATGCAAAAACGGACGCATTGGTTCCACAAGCTCGGGACTGATTCCGAAGTGCTGCATCAGCGTCGGCCAGAATGAAACTCCCAGCATCAGGACGGGCGTAAGAGCCAACGCGAGACACAATCCGTTAACCAGAGAATGTCGTGCATCATCCAGATCTTCGCGGCCGTAGGCCTGCGCCACGAAAGTATCGAGCCCGAGCAGAAGGCCGGCGCCAAAGATGGCGATGCTGTGATACAGGCTCTGGCCCAGGCCTGTGGCTCCGATGGCGATGGCGCTGTTGGGCAGGCGCCCCACCATGATGGTGTCCACGATACCCATGCTCATCCAGCCAACCTCGGCGATGATGAGCGGCAAAGCGAGCCGCAGAGTCAAAGCGAAGTCTGCCCACAAAGGCTTGTGAGACGTGGATGGAGATTTGACCGGCATGGCTTGTTTTTGAATATACCAACTGGGAGTTGCGATGGCGTGCGATCTCCCCGCCAGTCCTCCATCGCAGATCAGCACAACACAAAATTAATCTTCAAGACCTCTCCCGAGCTCCTCTTCTGTCAATTGTTATGTTGTAACCGTTTTGGACGATTCCGCATAAATACCTGCCACTTTGCTATCCAAACTCCCGCGACCAGCGTCTAGCAACAACGAGGCCGGTCCAGGCCGATGATTCCATCCGCTGCAAATTCAAAGGAGCGAACTTATGCGCCACACCGGATTCAACCGCTTGAGAGTCGCCGTAACAGTGTTGGGCCTGGCAATTTTGAGTGCCTGCAACCAGACGAATACCGGTGTGAAGCCACCGGACTCCAGCGGAAAGATGCCCGTCACGACAAAGTCCCAGGAGGCGCGTAAGGAATTTCTATCGGGACGTGATCTGTCGGAAAAACTTCAGGCGCAGGAATCACTCCAGCATTTTGAGAAGGCAGTCGCGCTCGATCCGGAATTTGCCTCAGCGGAGTTGGCGCTGGCCAATAACGCCGCAACCGCAAAGGAATTCTTAGACCACTTGAACAAGGCGGTCGCTCTATCCGACAAGGCTTCGGAAGGAGAACGGATTCTTATCCTCGCCAACCAGGCAGGCTCGAACGGCGATGTAGTGAAACAGAAGGAATATTTCGAAAAGCTTGTCTCCATGTTTCCCAACGACGAGAGAGCGCATTTCAACCTGGGCGCATTCGAGTTCGGTCAGCAGGAATTTCCCCAGGCGATCGAACATTTGAAGAAAGCGCCTGAGTTGGCGCCGAACTATTCTCCGGCATACAACATGCTGGGCTACGCCTACCGCCAAATAGACGACTACGCCAATGCCGAACAGGCCTTCAAGAAATACATTGAGCTGATTCCGAACGATCCGAATCCCTACGATTCTTACGCGGAACTTTTGCTCAAGATGGGGAAGTTCAGCGATTCGGTAGAGCAATATCGCAAGGCGCTAGCCATTGATCCTCATTTCGTGCCATCTCATTTCGGAAGTGCGGCCGCCCTGATGTACATGGGCAAGCCGAGCGACGCGGATGCCGAGTTGCAGAAAATGGCGGAAGTGTCGCGGAACGACGGAGAACTCCGGACTGCTTTCTTTGGCATGGCGGTCGCAGCCTCCGATGCCGGTCATCTGGATAAAGCGGTGCAAGCCATGGACAAGGAATATGCTGTCGCGGAAAAGAAGAATGACGTTGTCGCCATGGCAGCGGACCTTCAGGCCAAGGGCAACATCATCGCGGAGATGTCGAAGTATGACCTGGCTGCGCAACAATTCGATCGTTCGTTGCAGCTGATCGAAGGCGCAACTCTGCCGCAGGAGATCAAAGACAACGCCAAGCTCCTTCATCATTACGACCTGGCCGCTCTGGCGATTGCGAAAAAAGACTACCCTTCGGCGAAATCCCATGCTGCAGAGTACCGTCAGGGGGCGGAAGCTTCGAAGAATCCCGCGCAATTAAAGTTGTCTCACGAATTGACGGGTCGATTTGCTTTGGCCCAGAAGGACTACGACACTGCAATTTCAGAATTGCAGCAGGCGAACCAGCAGGATCCCAGGAATCTGTATCGCCTGGGCCAGGCTTACCAGGCGAAGGGTGATAAAGATCAGGCGCAGAAATTCTACGCCGAGGCTGCCGGGTTTAATTCATTGCCGGCCCTGCCCTATGCCTTCATTCGTACCAAGGCGCAGAAGATGGTAGCCAGTACAAAGGTATAGCCGAAGACGGGCGCTGTTTCTGCCATCACTTTTCCACTGGCTGCCAAACACAATGTCCCTCGACTTGTCCTCGCCGCGCGAGCGCGGCGAGGAGCGGCGCTCGGGATGACACGCTGTTAGTAGAGCCCGTCCAGGTCGTTTTTCTCTCCTAAATTCCCAAGGAATCAAAGCGCAGTTCTGCATAGTGAGATAAAATCTCATGCGAGCGGCCCGCCAGCCATTACGCTGGCCGTCTCAGACATCCCCATGCCGACTGCATATCAGGAAGAAATCAATCCGTGGGAAGCGCAAGTCGCCCGGTCCGATGTGGCGGCGAAAAAGCTTAAGCTGCATGAAGGCTTTTGGAAGATACTGCGCGAGCCCAGCCGGGAAATCATCGTCCATATCCCGGTGCAGTTGGATAACGGGAAGCTCGAAACATTCACGGGGTTCCGGGTCCAGCATTCGATTGATCGCGGCCCAGCCAAGGGCGGCGTCCGCTACACCCCCAACGTGAATCTGGATGAGACTCGCGCTCTCGCCAGCTGGATGACGTGGAAATGCGCCCTGGTCGACATCCCGTTCGGCGGCGCAGCTGGCGGAGTTATTTGCGATCCGGACAAGATGTCGAAGCGCGAACTCGAACGCCTTACCCGCCGCTACACCGCGGAATTGATGGAGTTGCTGGGGCCTGAGAAAGATGTGCTCGGTCCTGATATCAACACCGACGAGCAGATCATGTCGTGGATCATGGATACCTATTCCATGCACGTTCGGCATACGGTCACGGCCGTGGTCACGGGCAAGCCGCTCGAACTGGGCGGGTCGCATGGACGCATCGAAGCCACCGGACGCGGCCTCATGACAGTTTGCGACGAAGCAGTCAAACGCCTGGGCATGACGCGCGATGAGTCGCGTGTGGTCATCCAGGGCTTCGGCAATGTGGGATCGAATGCCGCCCGCCTCATGCGCCGCAGGGGATACAAGATTGTCGGAGTTTCCACCAGCAAGGGTGGGGTTTACAACAAGGAAGGCCTCGAGATCGAGGCACTCGTGCGGCATTACCAAAGCAATCGATCTCTCGCCGGATTTCCAGGCTGCGATGAAATGAGTTCGGAAGACTTGCTGGTCGCGGATTGCGACATTCTGATTCCCGCGGCGCTGGAGAATCAGATCACAACCCGCAACGCCGACCGTGTGCGGGCGAAGATTCTTTGCGAGGGCGCAAACGGTCCAACTACTGCCGAGGCCGATGAGATTCTGGTGAAGAAGGGTATTTTTGTCATTCCCGACATTCTGGCGAACTCAGGTGGAGTGACAGTTTCGTACTTCGAGTGGGTGCAGGACCGGCAGGGATATTTCTGGACCGAGTCCACGGTCAACGATCAACTCCAGAGCACAATGAGGACTGCTTTCGCCGAAGTTCTGAGGTACGCGGAGATCCACCAGGTCAGCAACCGGATTGCGGCATACATGCTGGCCATTGACCGGGTTGCTTATACCCTTCGGGAACGCGGAATTTACGCATAAAACTGGACGGGTCAATGAAGCCATCACCTGCGTGGCTGCGTGTCATCGGTTTCATGGCATACGGATTCGCGATACTTATCGCCATTTTGCTGACCGCATGGGCGGTCGCTGCGTTGTACTTCGATCTTCTCCCCGGCGATACTCTCAAAATCATTCTGGTTTCAGTTTATGCCATTGCCATGCTCGGATCCCTGCTGGCTTTCCGCCGTGGAGCCCTGGGACTTGAAATTTGCGTCGTATCATTCGCACTGGTGTTCATCTGGTGGCTCACGCTAAAGCCATCCAATGACCGGTCATGGCAGCCTGACGTGGCACAGACCGCATGGGCGGAAATCAACGGCGACCGAGTAACCATTCACAACATTCGCAACTCCGATTACCGCACTGAAACTGACTACACAGCGCATTGGGAGACACGATCGTTCGATCTCTCGAAAATCCGCGGCATGGATATTTTTCTTACCTATTGGGGATCGCCATGGATCGCGCATCCCATCGTGAGTTTCCAGTTTGGCGACAATGACCACATTGCCATGTCGATCGAGACCCGGAAGGAAGTGGGCGAGGAGTATTCGGCCGTCCGCGGTTTCTTCCGCTATTACGAACTAATCTATACGGTGAGCGACGAGCGGGATGTAGTGCGCCTCAGGCCCAATTTCCGCAAAGGCGAAGAGACCTATCTTTTTCACACGCTTGCCTCCCCCGAGCGTGCGCGCGCTACGTTCCTGAATTATCTGGAGAGGATTAACCGGATTCACGATCGTCCGGAGTGGTACAACGCGCTCACCAACAACTGCACCACCAACATTGGGGCGCTGGCGGGCCAGTCGCAATGGGACTGGCGCATCGTGGCGAACGGGCGCGCGGACCAGATGCTTTACGAACGTGGAGACCTGGGCACGGCGAACCTTCCGTATGCTCGGTTCAAGGAGCAGGCGCACATCAATGCAGCGGCGCGAGCCGCGAACGACGCTCCTGATTTTTCGCGCCGGATTCGAGAGGGTCGCGCGGGCTTTTGATCCTTCACGATCCACGTAGGGGCGGGCGCCCCACCCGTCCAGCGGAGCGAAACTCCGCAGACCTCGCAGAGTCTTCGCCCACTATTGCGTAATCAATTTCAGAATATTGCCGTTGTAGTCAACCACGTAGAGTTCTCCTGCTGAATCCTCGCCGAAAGATGTGAGCGTGCGGTTTGAGTTCAGCAAATCGCCGCGGGTCCATGTATTGGCGGACGCTTCGGTCAGGCTCCACATTTTTCCGGTAAGGTCAGCGAAGATGTACTTGTTCGCCAGGCTCGCGATGGCGGTGCCTTTGTAGACGTGGCCGCCGATCACTGCGATGCCATCGGTGTGAGGATATTCCGTGATCGGCAGGACCTTGTTGCTCATATCACAGCCGGTCTGCGGATTAAAGCAGTGCGTGCCTTCCATCACATTCCAGCCGAAGTTGCCGCCTTTTTGCAGGATGTCGACTTCTTCCCAGCTGTCCTGGCCCACGTCGGCGACAAACAGGCGATTGGTGACGGGCTCAAACGAAAAGCGCCAGGGATTGCGCAGCCCGTAGGCATAGATTTCCCCCAGTCCGCCGCCGGTGGCGAAAGGATTGTCGGCTGGAATGGTGTATTGCAGGCCTCCGCTAAACGGAGGATCCACGCCGATCCTGAGCATTTTCCCCAGGAACGAAAACAGGTTCTGCCCGTTGTTCAGAGGATCGCCGCCGCTGCCGCCGTCCCCGAGCCCGATATACAGAAAGCCGTCGGGGCCAAACACGAGTTGGCCGCCTTTATGGTTGGGGAAGGGCTGGTTTACCACCAGCAGAATGCGTTCGCTGCTCGGATCGGCCTGGTTCGGGTTGGAGGCGGAAGTCTGGTACTCGGCGATGACAGTTTCAAGGCCGCCATTGTCACGGGTGTAATTCACATAAAACTTGCGATTGCTGCTGTAGTTGGGATGAAACGCCAGACCGAGCAGGCCCTGTTCCTGTCCGTCAAAGTTGACCACGCTCTGGATATCGAGAAAATTCCCCGACTGCAGCGAGCCGTTTTGCAGGATCCGAATGGTTCCGCGCTGCTCGACCACGAAAAAGCGGTCGTCACCGGGCGGTCGTTCAAGCCCCACCGGACTGCTGAGCCCGGTCGCCACTGTGCTCAAGGCAAAAGTGGGAGTGGGCGGAGGAGGGGGCGGCGGCGTTGGCGAAGACCCGCCACTGCCACCACAGCTGGGCAATAGGAGCGCCAGCAGCAACAGGGAACTTACTGGCAACCAATTTTTAGACGACATTACAAAGAGTGTAGCTGAAGTTCGAAAGGCCTGACCATACACAGATGGACACCCGCAACGGCCGAGCGGCAGTGCACCTGTTACCCGTCCAGATTAGTTGCGGATGTCTACGCGATCTTCAGGAAATTTTGTCTCGACGGTGTTCTGTGGCAGACTTCTTGGGACGAATATCGGGAACGAGTATCAAAATATGTTCGGTTCGATCGAAGCAGGTGGGACCAAATTCGTTTGTGGGATCGGGACCGGACCCGGGGACCTGAAGACCATGCAGTTCCCGACGTCAACCCCCGACGCTACGCTGGCGACCGCGATCAAGTTCCTACGCGAGGAATCCGACGGCGAATTGAGAGCTGTGGGCATTGGTTCGTTCGGACCCATCGATCTGCACAGCACGTCGGCGAAGTTTGGTTATGTGACCTCAACTCCGAAGCCGGGTTGGCAGGATTACAACCTTGCGGGGATGGTGCGCGATGCGCTCGGCGTTCCGGTAGGTTTTGATACCGACGTCGATGCTGCCGCTCTCGGCGAGGCCCGCTGGGGCGCGGCCCAGAACCTGACTGACTTTCTTTACCTGACCATCGGCACCGGCATCGGTGGCGGAGCCATCATCAACGGCCGGGTCCTACACGGACTCGTGCATCCGGAGATGGGACATATTCGAGTCCCGCACGACCTAGCACGCGACCCGTACCCCGGCGGCTGCCCCTACCATGGCGATTGCCTGGAAGGGTTGGCCTCCGGCCCTGCCATGCAGGCGCGCTGGGGCAAAGCGGCGCAGGATCTTCCACCGGACCATGCCGCATGGACCCTCGAAGCGCACTACCTGGCGCATGGGCTGGCCAACTGGGTATTGACTCTGTCACCGCAGCGCATCCTGCTGGGCGGAGGAGTGCTGCGGCAGTCCCATCTGTTCACTCGGATCCGGCGCGAACTGGTGGCGCTGCTCAACGGATATGTACAGGCCACGGAAATCATGCGCGACATCGACCAGTACGTGGTCCCGCCCCTGCTGGAAGGCCGCGCCGGCGTTCTGGGCGGACTGGTCCTGGCGGAGCAAGCCTACACTCGCCTCGACCGCGAATGAGCCGATGTTCAGCTCAAGGGGCGGAGCAGGGCTTCTTCAGGCAAGCATAGTGGTTCGGATACGCTCTTGCATGGTCAGCTCAGAGGGGTGAAGCAGGCCTTCAGGCCTGCATAGAAGTTCCATCATGCGGCGTGCTTGAGCCCCTGAGGTACCTCAACGTCGCCGACGAAGCAGTTGCTTCACTCGAGATCGATTCAGGAGAATGCGCCACATGCAAAATCGCGCCCCGAAGACGCGCGATCAAACTAACGACTGAAGACTGAACACTGAAGACTGAACACTGAAGACTGAACACTGAAGACTCTTTACTTTTCACGAGTGTCGAAACCAGCGTCCGGCATTTCTACCCACGGGATGTGACATTCGAATCGTTCGAGTTCGAGATGAGCTTCCGGCTCGCCGAGTTGATCGGAAGTTCGGCCGCACCTGAGGCAGAACCACTCCTGGATCGCTGAATTCCAAATAATCTGTTCGTGCTTCATCGACCGTGGCCTGTCAACAACTCCATTTCTAGTGCGACAAAAAACTGAGCGCGGGGGAGGGCGCAACGGATTTCTGCTTCTCGATTTGTTGGTTGACCGCAGCGAACATCTGTCGGGCGCCGACATCGTCTGATGCTTCGATGGCGGCGAATTTAGCCTTAGCGGCGGACAGATCCAGGACTTCAAAAGCAGGCGCACTGTAAGGCTTCCGGGCAGCTTTGAAATTCTGAGTCAAGAACAAACCTCCGGCCTCTTAGAGCGAATGGGCTGAGAGAATCTTTACAGCAAAACTTTTGGGTTGAGAAAAAGAAAGATCAGGGTCGCTTTTCCGACGTGAGCGGAACAAGCTAAGGCAGAGAAGGGATGGGAATCAACAATTACGTACCGTCAACTGCCGCGCGGAAACGCGGCTGACCGGACGGAGTCAGTTGGATGGTTCCAGAACACCCTCGGTGGTGATGCGACTCGCCTTGCGGATTTCGGCGGCAACCTTTACCAGGGCTTCGTCAGCGCGGCCCGGGCCATCGTCAGAAATCATGGAACTTGCGGCCAGAGTGAAAAGCAGCGCGTCTTCCTGCTTGTCGAAATACAAAACTACCTGACTCGCCGCCATACCAAATACCTCCCGGGGGTTGATCTCAAAAGCCATGATAGGCCGAATCAGCGCCTGATTGGAGGTACTCTCTTGATGCCTCCGGGGTCGTTGTCATGCGACGCAGTCGAAGGCCCCCTGGTTTTCCACGGACGGTTCGTTGGGTGGGGTGTCCACGCAAGAAGCAGCGCTGCACATTCTCGAAAGCTAATAGGGATCCTTCGACTCCGTCAGCCCGTACGTGAAACGAACGCGCCAACCACGCGCAGGATGAAACGGACGCCAAAATGCTACAGTTAACCCATCAATGTCCGCTCCCGAATCCCGCTTCGTTAAGGCTTGCCGTGCCCTTCCGGTCGACCGGACTCCGGTCTGGTTCATGCGTCAGGCGGGTCGTTATATGCCGGAATACCGAGCCGTCCGAAAGCAGTATTCCCTGATTGAGATATGCAAGCAGCCGGATGTGGCGGCCGAAGTGACCATCACCGCCGCCGAAGCTCTGGACGTGGACGCGGCCATCATCTTCGCCGATCTGTTGCTTCCCCTTGAAGTCATGGGCTTGCCATTTCATTTCTCCCCGGGAGAGGGCCCGGTGATCGAGAAACCGGTGCGCGATCAGGCGGACATCTCCCGCTTGCGCACGGATCGGGCTGCCGATCTGGGATATGTTTCCGAGGCTGTGCGGCGGGTTTGCAAGCACTTTGGCCCACGACTCCCGGTGATCGGTTTCTGCGGCGCTCCCTTCACGCTGGCCAGCTACATGATCGAAGGCGGCAGCTCCCGTAACTATGTCCATGCCAAGCAGCTGATGTATTCGTCTCCCGCAGCCTGGGATGAGCTTCTCGGCAAGCTGGTCGCGGTGGTTTCTGAATACGCTGCGGAACAGGTAGGTGCTGGCGCCGATGTGATCCAGGTATTCGACAGTTGGGTTGGATGTCTCAGCGTGGACGATTACCGGCAGTACGTGCTGCCCAGGACAACCGAACTGGTGAAGACTTTGCAGAAGACAGGCGTTCCCATCATCTATTTCGGCACTGACAGTGCGACACTTTTGCCGTCAATGAAAGAGACCGGGGCGGAGGTCATTGGCCTGGACTGGCGGATTCCTCTGGATCAAGGCTGGGCTGCCGTCGGTTCCGGAGCGGTGCAGGGGAATTTGGATCCTGTGTTGCTATTTGCGGGCTGGAAGGAAATCGAGGCCAGCGCGCGTGCAATTTTGCGGCGAGCGGGTGGACGTCCAGGGCATATTTTTAATCTGGGGCATGGGATTTTGCCGGAGACTCCGGTGGAGAACGTCAAGGCTCTGGCTCGGTTTGTGCAGGAATACTCTAGGGAGTGAATCTGCACTGGTCTTACCCTGGGCATCGCCGAGCGTGCGAGGCGCACGCGACCACACGAGCCTTTGACCGCACAGTCCTGAGCAACATTAGTTAAGCATGAAACGGATCGCGATTGTCGGCGGCGGCATCTCTGGGCTGGCGGCTGCGTTCGCGCTCGAAGAACGATGCCGCGCAGGCGAATCCTTGGAATTTGTGGTTTACGAAGCTGGCCCGCGCTTTGGTGGCGTGCTGGCCACGGAACAGGTTGATGGCTGTGTGGTTGAAGCTGGGCCCGACTCTTTTCTGACGGAAAAACCCTGGGCTGCGGATCTATGCCGCCGGCTCGGGATTGAAGATCAGCTGATTGGTTCGAACGACGGCGCTCGTCGAACTTACATCCTCGTTAAGGGCCGCCTGGTGCCGATGCCCGATGGACTGATGTTTATGGTCCCCACCCAACTTGCGCCGGCCATGTTGACCTCGCTTTTTTCTGCTGCCACAAAATTCCGCATGGTGCGGGAGTGGCGATCTTCGCCTCGCCCGTCGGCTGCCGACGAAAGTGTCGCCGAGTTCGTCGAGCGCCACTATGGAGCGGAAATGGTGGAGCGTCTGGCCGATCCGCTGCTTTCCGGTGTCTATGGCGGTGAAGCTGCTCAACTCAGTGTGCGCGCAGTGCTGCCCAGGTTTGTTGAAATGGAATCGAAGTACGGCAGCCTGGGCCGAGGCATGCTGGCGGCCCGCAAGAGCGCAAAGGTTTCGCAACCTCGGCCGTCGATATTTACCTCGCTGAAAGGTGGCATGCAGCAACTGTCGGAAGCTCTCGTCGCAGGGCTTCGTCCGGACGCGTTGCAGGCAAACACGCCTGTGACGGCGGTACAGAGACAAGATCGAGGCTGGGTCGTGTCCGCCGGATACGCCTCCGATCACTTCAATTCCGTGATCGTGGCAACGCCGGCGCATGTCGCCTCGCCGCTCTTGGAGATAACCTCCAGTCACCTCGCTGCTGAGCTCAAATCGATTCCATATAGCTCTTCGATAACAGTTGCGCTGGGCTTCGATAAGCAAGTTCGATCCAGTTTGCCTCCGGGCTTCGGCTTTCTGATACCTCGCGGCGAAGGCAAACGGATGCTGGCTGCGACTTTCGTGCACAACAAGTTTCCCCACCGCGTTCTGGAAGATCGAGCGCTACTGCGTTGCTTTCTCGGAGGCAGCCGTGACGAACCAGTCCTGCAACTCGCGGACGAAGAAATTCTGGCAATCGTCCGCGAGGAACTTCGAGAAATCATTGGAGTGAAAGCAGAGCCGCTCTTCACGCGCGTCTATCGCTGGAAGAAAGCGATGGCGCAATACACAGTCGGCCACCTGGATCGGCTGCAGCGGGTTGAGAGTCTCGTGAAGCAGTTCCCTGGGCTGGCTTTGGCAGGCAATGCCTATCGCGGAATCGGCGTCCCTGATTGCGTGCGTTCAGGCGAGACGGCGGCGGAGCAGGTTCTGGCCGAGGGGTAACGTGATCGTGAGGTCGCCCGCGACCACACAAGCCTCGGTTACGCCCGTAATGGCGCGAACTCCTGTTCTTATTGCAGAAACATCCAGCCTCAGTGAGGGTTAATACAATCGGTAGAACCTATGAGCAGACGGATTCTGGCCCTGGCTTCGCTCATCCTGTTCGCGCTCCTGCCTCTGCGCGCGCAGGAACAGAAATCACAGGACGACACTTCGAATTCCGCCAGGCCTGCGCCGGAGGCTCCGACGGATATGCCGCAGGATGTGCCCGCCGGTATTCCTCGAACCTCAGCTCCAACATCGTCTCCAACACCGTCTCAAGCCCCGTCACCTCGAGCGCCAAAAATGACCGACATGGCGATGCCGGACATAAAAGGCATGAACAACGACGGCAGTGCCCACGCCATGCTTTCCATGGCTGATCGCCAGATGGATATGGGGCCGCACATGAAAATGACCGCCCTGCGGGATCTGAAGCCCGGGGACCAGGAGAAAGCAGATCATGTGGTGGCGGCCGCGCGCACGGCGGCGGAAAAATATACGGACTACAAAGTTGCTCTCGCCGACGGCTACAAGATCTTTCTGCCCAACCTTCCGCAGAAGCAATATCACTTTACCAACTATCGCTATGCGTTCGAGGCTGCGGTCCAGTTCAATCCCGAACATCCGACATCGCTCCTCTATGAAAAAAACAGCGATGGCTACACGCTGATCGGCGTGATGTACACCGCGCCAAAAAATTCAAACTGGAATGAACTCGACGAGCGGATTCCGCTGAGCATCGCCCAATGGCACGCGCACGTCAACCTCTGCCTGCCGCCTTCCGACCGAAAGCGCGAAGCCTGGGGACGGAATGCGAAGTTCGGGTTGGCAGGGTCGATCACCACCCGGGAAGCATGCGAGGCGGCCGGCGGAAAATTCATGCCCCAGATATTCGGATGGATGGTGCACGTGTATCCCTTCGAGCAGAAGCCCGAAGACATCTGGTCGGTTGAGCGCCAGGCTCCCGGTCACATGGACTGAGTTTCCGTGGCAGCGCTTTAAATCGCGAAGCAGAATAAAGCCAAGGGCGCAACAGGCTGCGAAAAACCTGGTCCGCTATCGGGCCCCTATGGGTGGAGGAAGGGCTGCGATACAGTCTCGAACGGCCCGCGCCAGCCGGCGCTACCTCGCAGCTTCTTCGATGGACTCTTTTAGTTGTTCGACCGCCCAGTCGATTTGGTCTGGGGTGATGACTGCCGGGGGCGCGATGAGCAGGTGGTCGCCGGAGACGCCGTCCACGCATCCCTGCATGGGATAAACGAGCAATCCTCGTTTCAGGGCGGCGGCGGCAACGTTGCCGGCAAAATTCAACTCTGGCGCGAAGGGCGTTTTGCGTGGCTTGTCGGAGACGAACTCTACACCTCGCAGCAGGCCGATGCCGCGGACATCACCGACCGTTTTCAAATCGAGAAGGGTTGAGAGTGCGCGCGCCAACTTTGCCGCAATGCTCTCTTCGCGATCGGAATCCGTGGATTGAACCAGATTCTGCTGTTGCAGATGGTGCAGCACCGCGCGCCCGGTCGCCAAAGAGACGGGATGTGCGTTGTAGGTGAAGCCGTGCAGAAAAGCTCCGGAAGCAATTCCGTCTACCACTTTCTCGGTGGCGATGACTGCGCCCAGCGGGGCATAACCACTCGACAGACCCTTCGCTGCAATCAAAATATCGGGGGCAACGCCCCAGTGTTCGATGGCGAAGTTTTTTCCGGTGCGACCCATGCCGGTCATAACTTCGTCGGCGATCAGCAGGACGCCGGTGTGCCGGCAAACCTCCGCGATCTTTTCCAGATATCCGGGCGGCGGAACGACCGCGCCCAGCGTTGCCCCACTGACGGGTTCGAAGATGAAAGCCGCGGCTTCACCGTTCGTGGCCTCGATCGCTTTCTCCAGTTCAGCCGCGTACGCCAGTCCACAATTGCGGCAGCCATCGGTGCAGTCGTAGTTGCAGCGATAGCAGTATGGAATACCAACGTGCGCGAACTCGCGCACCATGGGTAAATAAATTTCGCGCCTCCGCTTGTTGCCAGAGACCGCAAGCGCTCCAAGAGTTGATCCGTGATAGCTCTGCGTTCTACTGAGCACTCGGTAGCGTTTGGTTTGTCCGATTTCTACCTGATACTGTCGCGCTAGCTTCAGCGCGGTTTCGACGGATTCAGATCCTCCGCAGGTGAAGTACACCGCGCCGCCGCGAAAATTATCTCCCGCAAATTCCAGTAACTCGCGTGCGTATTCTTCGGCGACGGGAGTGGTGAACTGGCTGGTGTGAACGAACTCCAACTGCCCGGCCTGCTCCGTCATTGCGGCGGAAATCTCTGGAACGCCGTGTCCGATAAAATTTACTGCCGCCGATCCGGAAAAATCGAGATAGCGTTTGCCCTCAGCGTCCCACAGGTAAACGCCTTCGCCGCGTACAGCCGATGGAAACTCCTTGCGGAAAGAGCGCCGGAAGACGGCGGAACGAGGGGCCTTGGTTGAGATGGGATCACGCACACTGTGGATTATCCAGTGCGGATTGCTGAGTGTCAAAAGTGCGGAAGCGTTCGCAGTCCGTGCGCCTCTAAGAAATGATCTCGAAGCGAAGTGGCGGAACTGGTGGCTTTCGCCCCTCAGCTAGGCGTCACGCTGAGCTGGCGAAACATCAAGCGCGCAGCGGATAAAAAGCGTGGCAGGGACCGCAAAGCTCCGCGCAAGATCCTTCTGGACGAGAGTCTTCAGGATGACTTTCCGGAAATTGCGTTTTCAAATTCAGCCTGTCCCTCAAGCTTTCGGCTTGACAGCAATCAAGAGGAACCATGAGACTTCTTGGCGAATCCAGAAACTCAGGAGCGGCCCTTGAACTTCGGCATCTCGAGGCAGATTTTTTTTGCTCTGTTGTCTTCTCTGGCGATTTCCTGTGTCCTGTTCGGACAGACTGCGACCGCCCCGGCAGCGCCTCCCAAAGTCAGTTACATTCTTGCCGGCCGCCTGTTTGATGCCACCAGTGACACGGTTCGCGAAAACGTGGTGATTGCAATCGAGGATGACCGGATCAAGAGTGTTGCCCCCGCGGCCGATATCAAGATTCCACCGGGCGCCAAAGTCGTCGACCTGTCGCAAGCGACCGTACTGCCGGGACTGATCGACTGCCACACCCACCTGGGCTCGCGCGCCGACCGTTATAACGAAATCTATAACTTCAAGGACACGCCATTCGACCATGCTTTCGCGGCCGTGCTGAACGCGCGCAAGACTTTAGAGGCCGGCTTTACTTCCGTGCGCGACGTCGGTTCCGATCCATTCCTGGCGGTGGATTTGCGCAATTCGATCAACGAAGGCTATCTGGTAGGGCCACGTATCGTGGCCAGCGGCCCGGGAATTTCGATCACCGGCGGCCACGGCGACCTGAACAATTTTTCGCCTCAGACCCGGGTGATGATGTTTCCCGAGGAGCGTGACTTTGCGATTGCCGACAGTGTCGACCAGATTCGTCACGTCATTCGCGCCCAGGAAAAGTATGGAGTGGATGTGATTAAAATCCTGGCAACCGGCGGCGTACTCTCGAAAGGAGACAGTCCCGGCGCCCCCCAATTTACTTTCGAAGAACTGAAGGCCGCAGCCGATACCGCACACATGGGCGGACGAAAAATCGCTGCGCATGCCCACGGCACCGAAGGCATCAAGAATGCAATCCGCGCGGGCATCGATTCGATCGAGCATGGCAGCCTGATTGACGACGAAGGCATCCGGCTGGCGAAAGAGCATGGAACCTATCTGGTGATGGATATCTATAACGACGATTACATCCTCAATGAAGCGCCGAAGTGGGGATTGCCGACAGAAAATCTCGACAAAGAGCGAATGGTTGGACGCCTGCAACGTGAAAATTTCCGCAAGGCGTTTCAGGCAGGCGTGAAGATGGCGTTCGGGACGGACGCGGGCGTCTATCCTCATGGCGACAACGCCAAACAGTTTTTCTACATGGTGAAATATGGCATGACGCCGGCGCAGGCAATTCGCGCCGCCACTTCAAGCGCTGCCGATCTCATCGGACGGGCAAAAGATGTGGGAACGATTGAAGCCGGCAAGTATGCCGACATCATTGCAGTGAACGCCGATCCCATGGCGGACGTGCGAGCACTGGAGCATGTAGATTTCGTGATGAAGGGCGGAGTGATTTACAAAGACACACGAGTTAGCCATCCGGCAGCAGACTGAACGAATCTGGTGGTGTGGGGCGGACACTCTTGTCCGCCGCCTTTGGGGTTGCCGTTGCCCGAACTTGTGGAGCACAGTCATCGGGCGAATTTGAATATCAAGAATCAGAGTCAAAAGCGGCGGACAAGAGTGTCCGCCCCACATGTGCCTTGTCTTACATGAACCATCTGGCCTATCAGGTCAGCAGAATATTTGCGTGTAGAATCGCCCCTTGATGGCGAACTCTGCAGACTCTCCTAAAGAACAACCGGTTCGCGGCTTTGCCCGCGTGGTTCGCCTCTTTCGTCCTTCGCACCAGCACACCGCGTTTTCCGCCACTCTGTTACTGATGACGGCGGTCATGCTTTCGCGCGTGATCGGTTACGTCCGCGAAGCCTATATCGCGTACGCATTCGGCGCCACCCCTGCTACTGACGCTTACCTCGCCGGCTTCACGATCCCCGATTGGCTGAATTATCTGGTAGCGGGCGGGACCGCTTCGATCACCTTCGTTTCGATCTATACCCGCTTTGTGGCGGAGAACAAAGAACACGAAGCCCAGAAAACTTTTTCGATCATCATTACCGTAATGACCGTGGTGCTCGGCGTGGGAGTCCTGCTCGCGGAGTTCTTTGCTCCGGAGATTTCGCGCCACCTTTTTCCCAAGTTCAGCACGGAACAGATGGATCTGTGTGTTCACCTGACGCGCATACTGTTGCCGGCGCAAATCTTCTTTTATGTCGGCGGCGTTGTTTCGGCGGTACTGCTTTCAAGGCGGTTGTTTCTGTTTCCTGCGTTCTCGCCGCTGCTTTATAACGCAGCCATCATTCTGGGCGGCGTGTTGCTTTCGCATCGTTTTGGAATCTCGTCGCTGGCTTACGGCGCTCTGGCGGGAAGTTTTTTCGGCCCGTTCCTGATCAACGCCATCGGGGCGGCCCGCATCGGCACGGGCTACCGGCCGTCATTCGATATCCGCAATCCGGCATTCCGCGAATGGGTACGGCTCTCCATCCCCCTGATGCTGGGCGTGTCGCTGGTTACCGCAGACGATTGGATTCTGCGCTACTTCGCTTCCGGAGCCGTAGGTGACATTACGCGGATCAACTATGCGAAACGTCTGTTCGCGGTCCCCATCGCGGTCCTCGGACAGGCCACCAGCCAGGCCTCGCTGCCATTTTTCGCCAAGCTGTTTGGAGAAAAACGCATGCGCGAGTTCGCCGACACGGTCAACGGTTCCATTTACCGGATAGTTGCGACCTCGCTGTTGGCGACCAGTCTGATGATGGCGGCCGCGCTCCCGCTGATCGATCTGGTCTACCGTCGCGGACACTTCCGGTTTTCTGATTCCCAGGAGACCGCACTTTATTTCTTCTGGTTCGCGCTCTCGCTTTGTTTCTGGTCGGCCCAGGGCCTATACTCGCGCGCATTTTACGCCGCGGGAAATACGCTCGTCCCCATGGTGGCAAGCAGTTTGATCACAGCGGCATCGATCCCTATTTACTCGCTGCTGTTCCATAAGTATTCGACCGTAGGGCTGGCGATGGCGTCCGATGTTGGGATCGTGGCGAATACGCTGGCGCTCGCCCTGTTGCTCCATCAACGCCGGCTGATTCGCGTGAATGAATTGCATTGGGGAGAAATTGGTAAAGCCGGAGTGACGTCGTTAGTGGCGGGCCTGCTTAGCTATCAAGTGGCTCGAATCATGCTGGTGAACAACAGTCGGGTCGCCGACCTCAAGGCGATTGGCCTGATTGCGATCACCTGGGCCGGAACAGTGGCGGCGGGTTTGTGGCTTACGCGATCATCGCTGGTGAGAGATCTTCGCCGCCGGAAAGCGCCGGCTTATCCGCGGATCGCCGAAAATCAGGCGGAAGAATTGACCAAGGGGATCGAGCCGTAAAAGCAGCCGTCAGCTCTTGGCAAAGTCTACTCAAATTAAAAACGGCGGACACTCTTGAATCAAACGAGAGTGTCCGCCGTGATCTTTCTGGAAAAATCTAGACGCGGGCCGCGGTAGCAGTCTCGGCCTGAGCTTTGGCTTCTTCGTTGCCGGACTTCTGGCCGGCTTTGCGGATATCGATTCCGCCCTTGAAGAAGGCGCCGTCTTCGATGGAGATGCGGGCGGCTACGACGTCTCCGGTGAGGGAACCGTCGCTGCGGATATCGACGCGGTCGCTGGCCGTCAGGTTGCCGCGCACTTTGCCCAGCACCACGATTTCGCGGGCATTGATATTGGCGGAAACGACTCCGTTGCGGCCTACCGTCACGCGGTTTCCTGACAGATTGATGGAACCTTCCACCCGTCCGTCAATGTAGAGAGACTCAGAACCCGTCACTTCGCCTTTGATCACCAGCGATTTGCCGATTGTGGCCTGGTCCGCCGTAGTCGTCGTAACCGGACGTGCCGCGGGAGCAGGCTCGCTCACGGCAGAAGTTGGGGCGGGAGCGGGCGCCGCCGGGCGCTCCGGCTCACCTGGCCGGCCTGGAGTCGTAGGCTGATTCGTGGGTTTCCACATGTGACAAAAGTCCTTTCCTCGTTGGGATTCAGGGTAAAGGCCGCACTTCGGTGACCAACTCGCATTTTACTCCAGCAAGCTGGCAACCCGGCCTGTGAAAATCGCTTATTTGAAGAAACGGCGAGACTTGCAATGCTCAAGCGAAAGCAATTCTTGCTTCAACTTCCACGTCAGCTTACGCCGAATTCTTCCGGACCGTGCAAATTTCTCCCCGGGCCGTACTTTTTCCCGAGGCCATTTCTCAACCTCATGATCGCATCAGGAGAGAAACAGCCACAACAGATGGTTGCAGACGGAGGTTACTACTGTAATGCGAGCTTGATCAGACAGGGCGTGAAATTGATTAGAGTCCTTTAATCTTTGGGAGGAAGCCAATCGTGCAGTACGCAACGTCCTGATTCTGGGGGAAGCAATGAAACGGATTTACCGCTATACGGTGCCATGCCTGTCGCTGGTCTTTTGCCTTGGTTTGGCCGCGCAAGCTCAGGAAGAGCCCCGAGAGCAACACGTAGGCCGAGTACAGGACTGGACTTACCACCACATCACCATGAGTGGCGGTTTGCGGGCTGCCGATCTGGAGCGGGCTAAAACCGAACCTCGCATACTTTTTCGGCTGGCGGAGCGCAATCTTTTTTCAACTTCTGCCGACGATAGACGATTTGGCCGCGGTGGACGTGATCCGCGGCGCCCGATTCGACCTCAGAGTGCCGGACTGAAAATTGACTGGAGCATTCCATTAGGCGCCGGAATTGTCGCCCCCAACATGTTTCCCGCAAAGTACAGCTTCGACATTACCGCGGCGCCAAGTTGCACCAATGACTATGTCGTGTACGGACTAAACGTCGCCGGTGCGACCCCCGGCCAGGCGAATCTAGTCGGTGTCACCAATTTGTACAGCGGATCAAGTCCAAGACTCTGCGGGGCGAACCCTACCGTCAGCTGGGCATACAACGGAAGCACGGCTGGCGGCGCGGTGCTGACTTCACCGGTAATTTCTCTCGATGGAACAAAAGTCGCCTATGTGGAGAGCGCGGCTGCAGCCACTGTCTTTCATGTGCTTGACTGGAAAAGCGGAGAAGGTACGTCGG
Organism: Terriglobia bacterium; assembly: GCA_963795245.1. Classification (GTDB taxonomy): domain Bacteria; phylum Acidobacteriota; class Terriglobia; order Terriglobales; family Acidobacteriaceae; genus JAIQFF01. Next base: position 110,625 of record CAWCHA010000006.1, read on the forward strand.
CGACGGCGGCGGTAAAACCGACCCTGAATGGAGCTTGCACAGGCACGTTTGCCAATCCGACAAGTTCATGTCTCAAATCACTAACACTCTCGACCACAGCCTCTGACACTCTGTCTTCGCCCTGGGTGGACTACCAGAATGATAAGGCGTTCGTCGGCACCAACGACGGCAAGATTTACCGAATCAGTTGCGTATTCAATTGCGCTCTCAATTCCAACCCCACGATAGATTGGACCTATAGCCTTCCCGTGGCTGGTACGGGTGGAGCGGCGGCTCAACCCAACGGCCCGCTTTACGATTTCCCCACTGGCCGGCTTTTCGTGGGCGATCAACTGGGTGAGCTGTGGGTGATAAACGCCGGTGGTGTAACTCCGACCTTGAACGCTGGCCCCCTCATGATAGGCGGCGGTGGTTGTACGACGACGAACCCGCCTGGCCGCACGGGAACGCCAGCTCCTTGCACAGCCAACGGCGGATCCTACGGCATTGCCGACACCGTGATCATGGACAGCGCGGGCGCGAGCCAGAGGATTTTTGCTTTTACGGGTAACGACGGAACTGCAGGAGCTAGCGCGGTTGTGGCGCAAGTCAAGACCAACCTGACCGGCTTGGTACGGGTCCATGTTGGATTGGGAAGCGTGGGGGCGACTATCGCCAACTGGAATCTTCACAACGGCGCTTTCGATAACGCGTACTTCGGAGCCACTCCAAGCAGCGGCCACCTTTTCTTATGCGGAACCGCCGCTGGCACCACAGAGCCGTATCACTATTGGATCGGATTCAGCGGGTATCCTGTTATGGACGCGGCGCCGTCCGGAAGCCTTTTTCGGACTAATGTTGCCGACATTCCATGCTCGCCATTCACCGAGTTGTACAACCCGAATATTACGCTCGCAGGCGGACCCGGCCATCACGATTTCCTGGTCAGCTCCCTGATGGGACCGAACCCCACCGGGCAAATCCTTGTCAATGACATCAGCACAGGCCAGATCATCAACGGTCAAGCCGTCTCCGTGGGCTACCCCGGTGGAACGAGTGGCATCGTCGTAGATAACATCAGCACCGTGGGGCAGGCTTCCAGCGTGTACTTCAGCACGCAAGGCGTCGTAAACGTCGGTAATTGCAACAATTCACGCTGCGCCGTGAAGCTGACCCAACTCAGTTTGCAGTAAGAACGTATTGCAGCGCCGGCGTCCCTCCGGCCCGAATCGCGGGCTGAAAAGCCCGCTCGTGTTCGGGGTCGCTGCTCTTAACTTAAGCCGTGCTCGGTCACATTGCACGTGATGACTCGGGAATTTTTCAGCTGCTGCGGGCATTCGTCCGCAATCGGGCCGGTGGGACGCCGGCGCTACAATTACACTCCGCCTTCACTCCGGTTTATTTCTGTTTCAGGTATTCTGAAAACACATCGAGTATCGGAGTCAAGCGATGAACACAAAATCAGCGGTCATCACCCGGCCCGAGTCCGGCGAGTACGCGCCTTACTACGACAAATACATTTCCCTGGTCCCGGAGGGCGACATCCTCGTTGTCCTGGAAAAGCAACTTCCGGTGACGCTGGCACAGCTCGCGCGATCGGAGTCGGACGGGGATTTTCGCTACGCTCCGGGAAAGTGGACCGCGAAGGAGTCGCTGGGGCACGTTATCGATGCTGAACGCGTCTTCAGCTACCGGGCGATGCGCATCTCCCGCAACGACAAGACTCCGCTCGCAGGTTTCGAGCAAGATGACTACGTGAAGTACGGACCGTTCGGCCATTGCACTCTCGCCAGTCTGGTCGAAGAGTTTGCATCGGTTCGGAAGGCTACCCTGTCGCTCTTTCGCGCCCTCGATGAGGCAGCCTGGACGCGTCGTGGCACAGCCAGCAACTACGAAGTGACCGTTCGCGCCCTCGCCTACATGATTGCCGGACACGAACTGCACCACCGCAGGATTTTTCAGGAAAAGTATTTTCCCGCTTAGGTTCTTGAAGAGCACAGCTTGCCATCACCTGAAATGCGTCATGCTGAGCTTGTGGAACATCTGGCGTGAAGCGATCACATGTGGCTGAGCCCGTGATCGCCCGCGTAGGATCCTTCGGCACTGAAGTGCCTCAGGATGACGCGAGTGGTGGAATTGACGTGGTCAACCGTTCCCACGACTTGCCGCTGGCTCAGGTATCCTTAGTCATGACACCCCATAGTGCTGTTCGAGAGTGACATCCTTCCATGCTTTCCGATTCCGCCATCCTGAAGAAAATCGAGCGCCAGCCGAAACGCACGGCTGGCTTCAAGCAGTTGTTGCGCGAACTTGCGGTTCATGGAGACGCCCGCCGCGAACTGTTCGAGCGCCTCAAACAACTGGTAGCTGCCGGGCAGCTTCAGCAGGTGGGGCCCGACCGCTACGCGATTCCGCAAGCCGCTGCCGGCAAGAACATGGCAGTAGGCCGTCTGAGCATGCATCGCGATGGCTTCGGCTTTGTGATTCCGGAGGCGAACTCTCTCGACGAACGCCTGAAAGCGCGCCTGGTGGGAGACATTTTTATTCCGCCCCCGGCAGTTGGATCGGCGATGCACGGCGATCGCGTCATTGTGGAAATCGGCAACGTTCGTCCCGATGGCCGCGCCGAAGGCAGAATCGTGCGCCTGGTCGGACGCGCGCATTCGACCGTTGTAGGGAAGTTTCACTACGGAAGCCGGCACAATTTCGTAACCCCAATCGACCAGAAAATTAACCAGGACATCGTGATACCCGAGGGAATGGAACTTGTGGCGCCGGTATCCTCGCCGGCTGTCGTGGGGGCGTCCCGCCCGCACGGTGACAAGCAAACGCCGCACCGGGTGCTGGGTCACGAGGCTGCGCGACGCGCCGCCTGGGACGATCTGGAAAATGTCGTTGTCGACGTTGAAATCACCGACTGGCCCACGGCGACACAGAATGCTCGTGGGCGAGTCGTGGAGATTCTCGGCTACGAAGACGACTTCGGTGCGGACGTCGAGATCATGATCCGCAAGCATCACCTGCCGCATCGCTTCCCGCCTGCAGTGCTTGAAGAGGCGCAGGCCGCCGAGCCGATCATTCCACGTGCGGAAGAGAATCGGCGACGCGATTTCCGCTCCCTGCCAATTGTCACGATCGACGGCGAAACGGCGCGTGATTTCGACGACGCGGTGATCGTGCAGCATCTGGAGAATGGCAACTTCGAACTTCAGGTACACATTGCGGACGTGGCTCACTACGTCACGCCGGACTCGGCGCTCGATCAGGAAGCACGCCTGCGCGGCACTAGCGTTTATTTTCCCGATCGCGCCGTGCCCATGCTTCCGCTCGAACTTTCGACCGATATCTGCAGCCTGCGTCCGCAGGTAGACCGCCTGGTGATGTCATGTGTCATGGAGATCGATCACCATGGCGAGATCGTGGGCTACGAATTAAGTGAAGGGATTATTCGCTCCGCTGAGCGCATGACTTACACCGATGTGAGCCTGGTGCTTGAAGGCGATGCCGGTGCGCGGGAGCGCTACAGCCCGCTGGTGGCTGGTTTCGAGCGCATGCGGGACCTGGCATTGATTCTCAATCGCAAACGCGAGCGCCGTGGATCCATCGATTTTGATTTGCCCGAGCCCGTGATCGAGTTCGACGAAAACGGACTGATGAAGAGCATCACCCGTTCCGAACGCAACATCGCACATCGTCTGATCGAAGAGTTCATGCTCTCGGCCAACGAGTGCGTTGCGTCGTATCTGGAAAACAAACGCATCGCTTCGCTCTACCGGATCCACGAAAAGCCCGACGCCAAACGTGTGTACGACTTCGAAGTAATCGCCGCGACCTTCGGGTATTCATTAGGAGTAGGGCCGCTCCCTATCCAGCGGCTACAACTCAAAACCGATCGCCGCGCCAACTATGGCACCGGCAAGCGCACTCGCGACATCGAGATTCCCAAAGAAGTCCACATCACGCCGCGCATGTATCAGAAGCTGACGGAAAAGATTGCCGGCAAGCCGGAAGAACGCATTCTTTCTTTCCTCATGCTGCGCTCGTTGAAGCAGGCCAGATATTCCGAAGAGAATCTGGGACACTTCGCGCTGGCCGCAACCTCCTACACGCACTTTACGTCGCCGATCCGCCGCTATCCCGACTTGATCGTCCATCGCATTCTGAAGGAAGTGCTGCGCGACGCCGCTTCTTCCGGCAGCCCCGACCGTAGCGCCAGAGCCTGTCCCGAGCGCAGTCGAGGGATCCCGCCGGCCCGAAAGCGGACGGAACGTCCGCAGGGCGAAAGCGATTCAATAGCAACAGAAGTAGAAGGATCAAGTGCGGCCTACGGAAACGATTCCGGCCGCGCGCAAAAGCGGGCTTCCAGCCCGCCATCGGGCCGGCAGGATGCAGGCGCTACAAGTTCGCCCTGGTCCAAGCGGCGTGATCACGCCCAGCACCGCGAAGCGGTCCAGCCCGAAGGCGGCCCCATCTCGCTCGAAGAACTTCACAACATCGCCGAAGAATCCAGCCAGTCGGAGCGGCGCGCGGACGAAGCCGAACGCGAATTGATGGAATGGAAGAAGGTTAAGTTCATGCAGGACCGCATCGGAGAAGATTTCGACGGCCTGATTATCAGCGTCACCAAGTACGGCTTCTTCGTGGAGTTGACCGATCTCTTCGTCGAAGGCCTGGTCCCGCTCGATTCCCTGGCCGACGACCGCTATACCTACCACGAGAATACCCGCGAGATCATCGGCCAGCGCAATCGCAAGATTTACAGCATGGGCCAGCGAATACGGGTGCTGGTCGACCGCATCGATCCGGTAGAAAAGAAGATCCAGTTCGCGGTGCTGGAGGAAAAGCCGGCCCCGAAGCGCAAGAATCGCCGCAGCTAGTGTAAAATCCTTGAGTCAACCCCACCGCCGCATTTGCAAGATGCGGCCGGATCCTTCCAGTCGGGACGTGGCTCAGCCTGGTAGAGCACTCGCTTGGGGTGCGAGGGGTCGGCAGTTCAAATCTGCCCGTCCCGACCAATACATTCAAAACGGCTTCTTTCACCCGTCCTTCACCGTCGCCGAATTGATATTTAAATCAAAGGGAATGATGCGTGTCGGTTTGTTGACATAATTATCAAATTGTTGAGAAGCGGTCGGGGTGCGGACATTGCGGCCAGCGGCACGAGTCGAACTCTACGGTGCCGTGTCTTTGTGCAGCACCTTGCGTTTGATGTCTGGCCAGAACTCTTTTAGTTCGTTCGACAAGCCGTCGTAGAGAATCAGAAAGGCGAAGGTCGAGGCGTTTCGCGCCGCGGTGCGATCTTCGGCGGGATGGTAGATATTGGAAAGCGCTGCTGCGGCAGCATTGCCAACGGACTCTGAATAGTTGAATCGCGTGCGACCTGCGTCGGTACGAGTAACGAAGAGGCGATTCATCGCGTAGTAAGAACGACGAGAAAATTTCCCCTCTCGCATCTGGTAGTAGCGCGGGTCTTCGTGAAGCAGGCTGGGAAAGATGGCCGTGGTCATATACGTGCCAATACTATTATCCGCGAACGAGGCGCCGTAGCGCTTCGCATAGGCGTCCCATCCCTGTCCCCATTCATCCGGATCGTTTTTCGCTTGGGCGATTCCGGCGAGAACGCCGTTGAAGGGAAAAGCGGCCCAATCAAAAACGCTGGCTGTAGCCAGCCTGAACTTCTTTCCGGACGTGAGCGGCGGAAGAGTCTTGGAACCTTCCACAAAGCCGTAATTGGGCAATACTGCGAAGATGCGGTCGTTCTTGGTTCCGGTTTCTTTTTCGAGCTTACTCTTGCCAACTTCCTCACCAGCCTTATTCACGGCTGGAGTGTTATTGCGATCTTTCGGCGTGGCAACTTTTGGATCAGGCGCGGCGTCAGGTGTGGCGGGTGGAGGTGAAGGTTGCTGGGCAACCGCCGGGGCAACGATCAGCAAAAGCATAGCCAGAAATCGAAAGATGCAATGACGGGCGACTGATGTTCGCCTTCGGACTTCGTACCAGAGAGTATGGGAAGTCTCGTTCGGTGCGCTGAACGTACCCAACCTTAAAGATGTCGCCATGTTTGTTGTTCACCGTAACGTAAGAGTCATTATAGCGTCCTCATCATCCGGCGCATGGATGGATAGCCTCCGATCCCACTGCGTTTGCTGACTTGCAGTGTCTTGGATTACCTGATTGATAAAAGTTGTAGCGAAGGTTGATTTTTGTTCGACCGACATTCTGGTGATATTCTCTGTCCCCTATGCGCCGTCGCGATTTTTTAACCCTGTCCGCCGCCAGCATTGGAGGGGCGCTTGTCTATTCACTTGATCGGAAAGCACTTCGGCTTTCCGCGCAAACTGGACCATCGATTCGCATTCCCCTTCGGTTTTTTTCTGAGGCGGAAGCGCTGATCGTCGCTGCCGCTGCTTCGCGAATCTTTCCCAGCGACGAAATGGGTCCCGGGGCGCAGGAAGCGGGCGTAGCGATTTACATCGACCGGCAACTCGCCGGTCCCTGGGGACGGGACCGTCATCGCTATACGCAGGAACCGTTCGAAGAAGGTGTCGCCCCAGAATTTGGCTATCAGGGGAAAGCGAACCCGCAGCAGATCTATCGCAGCGCGTTGAAGGACTTGAAGGGTTTCGACCGGCTGGTGCCCGCCGAGCAAGACCAGAAGCTGCGGCAGATCGAATCTACTTTTTTCTTTTCCCTTCTCCGCCGCAACACGATCGAAGGCATGTTCTGCGATCCCATGCATGGCGGGAATGTTGACATGATCGGCTGGCAACTAATCGGGTTCCCCGGGCCGCGCATGAGCAACTATGCCGATGTCGATAAGCATTACGGGGAAGCATTCCGACCCAAGCCCGCGAGTTTGCGACAGGTGACCGGGGACAATAACGTTCGTCCCAGTGAGGACGAAGCGTGAAAACTTTGGCCCCGGTAGATGTCGTCATCATTGGTGGTGGATGGACTGGCCTGCTCATGGCCAAGGAACTCGGTACCCGCACATCCCTTTCGATCGCCGTGCTGGAACGTGGAAAGCCGCGCGAGACCGCCAACTACTCCGCCACCATGGATGAACTCGACTACGCGATCCGGCTTCATATGATGCAGGACCCCGCGCAGGAAACGGTCACGTTCCGGCACAACTTGACTCAGCGCGCCCTTCCGCTGCGCGATCACGGGTCTTTTCTTCCGGGTACAGGCATCGGCGGTGCGGGCGAACACTGGAATGGTCAATTTCCGCGCTTTCAGCCCGACTGTTTTGAACTGTTGTCTCGAACCACTGAGCGTTACGGCGCGAAACGCCTGCCCGCGGACCACGCGGTTGAAGACTGGGGCGTCACCTACGACGAATTGGAGCCGCACTACACGCGCGCCGAAGCGCTGCTCGGGATTTCGGGGAAGGCCGGGAATATTCGCGGCAAAAAGATTGAGGGCGGCAACATTTTCGAAGGCTGGCGCAGCGCCGAATACCCGACGTCTCCGATCAAGATGCCGTATTTTTCGGCTATGTATCGCGACGCGGCAAAAACTCTTGGATACCATCCTTATCCGTATCCCGCCGCGACGCTGAGTGAGGCGTATACCAACCCCGATGGAATTTCACGCACTGCCTGTTTTTATTGCGGCTTTTGCGATCGTTTCGGTTGCATGGTCGGAGCGAAAGCCCAACCTACAAATATTCTTCTGCCAGTGATCCAGACGCGGAAAAGCGTCTCGATTCGCACCGCATCGTGGGTGCGCCGCATCGTGCATGAGAAAGCAGGGAATGGACGTAAAGCACGAGGCGTCACCTACGTGGATGCAACCGGGGAAGAAGTTTTCCAGCCCGCGGAACTGGTTTTTCTTGCCACGTGGACCCTCAACAACACCCGTCTGCTACTGCTTTCAGGGATTGGAGAGCGTTACAACCCTGAGACCGGCAAAGGCACGGTGGGACGCAACCTGACCCACCAGGTGTGCTTTCCGGGAGCGATCACTTTTTTTGAGAAGCCGTTAAACCGCTTCATGGGTTCCGGAGCTGCCGGGATGTGTGTCAGTGATTTTGACGGAGACTCGTTTGACCACAGTGAACTCCCCTTTCTGCGGGGAGGCAATCTGCTGGCCTACAGTTTCGGCTATAAACCAATGTCCAGTTTTGGCGTGGTGCCGCAAACGGTGAAAGCTCGTTGGGGATCGGAGTGGAAAAAGGCCGCGATCGACGCGTATGACCGCACGGCCAGCGTCGTTTTCATCGGCGAACACCTGGCCTACAAGGGCAACTACATGGATCTGGACCCGACATATAAAGATCATCTGGGCGATCCGCTCCTTCGCCTGACGATTGACTGGCGGGACAACGAACGCAAGATGGCCGAGTTTGTGACTCCGAAGGCAGTGGAACTCGCGCGTGCCATGGGCGCCAAAGACATTACTCCGTTTGCAGGGTTGGGCAGTTACGATGCCACGCGTTACCAGACGACGCACGTTCAGGGAGGCACCATCATGGGAAGTTCTCCCGAGCGGTCGGTGCTGAATCCGTACTTACAGCACTGGCAGACTCCAAATCTTTTTGTGCTGGGCGCATCGGCGTTTCCGCAGAATGCCTCGGCCAATCCCACGCCGACTCTTCTGGCTCTCGCGTATCGCGCCGTCGATGCCATCGTGGATCGTTACTTGAAGAATCCTGCGGCACTGGCTTGATGAGTTGCAGTCATCAGGCGATGGCAGCGCCAAGAGTTAACGTCAAAGGGTCTTTTTGATTGCGAGAGGATCACCGGTCCACTTCGTACACGCAGGACACGGCAACTCGGGACGGTCAACACATTCGTGGGCTGGTCCCTTCCCGTCATCGAGCGTAAATGGTAGGGCAGGGGGTGTGGTTGGAGTGGGCGGGACAAAGGCGGCCAGAGGGGTGACTGATAGCATTTTGACGAAAGAGCGACGCTTCATGGTGACTCCGCCCGACTCAATTTGAGACCGAGCCTATTTGCTTAATCTAATGGAATCAGCATCGGCGTCTATCGATTTGAGCGTCGTATAGGTAACTTAGGTAACCGGCGGGTGTGATCCATGAGCCGGGCGGTACTGAAGACTCTTTGTTTGTTAGGTTTACCATTACCATTACCAATCTCATTTTGAAGCAAGGCTGCCCACCGGTTCTCAATTCTGTCTCAAATTGAGAGGCTAGGCGGCAGAATTTTTCGTTTTGGCATGCCCCGGAGTGCACGAGCGACGGCGCTCGTTTCTTACCGAGGCCGTCGCTCTCGCACGTAGGGTCAAACAAATTACGGTCGGGCTTCGTAGACGATGTTGAAGGGCGTTTCCGTCGCTCGGCGGAAACGGTCGAAGCCGGCTTCGGTTACAACTTCCCGAATGCGGGGCTCGCCGGCCTGGGCGCCCAGGCACAGTCCGACTTCCTGCGAACGCGAGCACGGCGTGCACAGCAGCGTTGAAAAGCAGTAATAGACCCGGCCCACGGGATTCAGGTTGTCCTTCAACTGGTCATTGGCGAAGGGCTCAACGATCATCCATGTGCCATCCTTGGCCAGGGATTGACGGACGTGCGCCGCTGCTCCGACCGGGTCGCCCATGTCATGCAGGCAATCGAAGACGGTCACAAGGTCGTAGTCTTTGCCGGGAAACTCTTTCGCCTTCGCTACGCTGAAAGTGACGCGGTCGGCGACACCGTTGCGTCGCGCGGACTCACGCGCCGCCTCGATTGACTTGTCATGAGAGTCGAATCCGAAGAATTGAGAATTGGGGAAAGCTTGCGCCATCAATATCGTGGAAGCTCCCTTTCCGCATCCGATGTCGGCCACTCGCGCCCCAGCCTCCAGCTTTGCCTGGACATGGTGCAGGGCGGGAATCCATGTGCTTACGAGATTGGCGGCATATCCGGGACGGAAGAATTTCTCGCAACCATGGAAGACGCCGTCAACGTGTTCATGCCAGCCCATCCCGTCGCCGGTGCGAAAGGATTCCGTGATCCGCGGAACCGCCGCGAGCGAGCCCAGTGCCAATTCAAATGCTCCGGGCAGATAGGCGGGGCTGTCTTCGTTCGCCAGCGTGAAAGCCTGTTCTTCGTTCAGACTGAACTTGCCAGACTTCTCATCGTAGGTGACGTAGCCACCCGCAGCTTGTGAAGCCAGCCACTCGCGCACGTAGCGCTCATCTGTCTTCGTCTTCGCCGCCAGTTGTGCGGGATTCATGGGACCAGTGGCGAGAGCTTTATAGAGCCCCAGCTTCTCTCCAATGACGACCATGCCGGCGTGAACCGCAGCGCCGAGATCAGTCACGAATTGTCCAACGAAGGCGTTCAGTTTATTCATGTCCAGAGTAGGAACCTGTGCGGTGCTCATCGAGTGCTTTCTCCTTTGGGGATTAATGTCTTCTTTCTTTAATTTGCTCATACGCCATTTGCAGGTGGTGGGCCAAAGTCTCGAAGTTTTCGGAACTTTGCGATGCCTGCTGCGAACTCCCTGATTCGCAGCACGTTACCTGGAGATGAAGTCGAGGCAAGTATCGAACATGGCCGGGAAATCAGTTCGAGCTAACCCGACGGTTAACTGACGTAGCAGGTCGGTTAGCCGCTGCAAATTCAACTCTGCTGCTGGAGCCGACCGGCAGGTAGCCTGAGAGTTCGTGGAAATTGCGAAGAGCGGAACCTGGCAACTTCATCATCCGGTGGGACCCGACGCCGTTCCTTTCCTAAATTGGCACGGCGGAATGACGGATGAGCAATGGGTGGATCTGAACGCCAGCGCCGACGAACCCTGGTGTCGCCGCATCCAGAGCGATTTCGGGCTTGATACGCGGCCCAAGGGGTAGAACCCAGCGTTATACCGCGTCGCATTTACCGGGAAAATCAGCCACGAAGGACACGAAGTATCACGAAGGCCCGGTTTTGTCTTCCTTCATGTACCTTTGTTTCCTTAGTGGTTCATGGTTTTCTCAATCGCTAAGCCGATCACAACCGCAGGTCGCACGTGATCGATAAATCCCACTCTGTTTTCAGAGACTTGCGGGATCAGGCCCGTCGATCTAAATCTCTACAATATTTTCGTTCGCCATTCGTCTACAGGAGTGGATGGATGAGCTGTCGAGCGTTGCTTTGATGACCGAGCAAGATCGGCAAATCTCCGAAGTCATTGCGGAAGAGCGATCCCGCCTGCGCAATTTCATCCGCAGGCGGGTGCGGAACGATGCCGATGCCGAGGATCTTCTGCAAGAGGTTTTCTACGAACTGGTGGAAGCCAATCGCCGATTGATGCCGATTGACCACATCACCGGTTGGCTCTTTCGGGTTGCTCGCAACCGCATCACCGACCTTTTTCGCAAGAAGAAGGCAGAGTCTTTCAGCGATGCGGCAGTCGAGGACGAAGGCGGAGAGCTTTTGCAGTTTGAAGATCTGTTGCCCTCGCCCGACGCTGGGCCGGACGCGCTCTACGTTCGTCAAGTGCTTCTTGAAGAACTGGAATTCGCCCTCGCCGAACTGCCGGACGAGCAGCGCGAAATATTTGTCGCTCACGAACTGGAGGGGCGCAGCTTCAAGGAGTTGTCGGCGGAAAGCGGAGTAAGCGTCAATACCTTACTGTCGCGCAAGCGCTACGCAGTGCTGCATCTGCGCCAACGATTGCAAAGTATTTACGACGAGTTTACGAAGAAATGAGGAAAGTATTATGAGAAGGAAATGGATGATTGTTCTGGCCCCAGTGATGATCGCGATTTTCATCGTGATCGGCGGCGAGGCGGTGCTCCATCTGTGGAACTGGCTGCTGCCGGCCTTGTTCGGATGGCGGCAAATCACCTTCTGGCAGGCGGTCGGACTGCTGGCTCTCTGCCGGATTCTGTTTGGAGGGTTTGGAGGCCATCGACCTCATCGCTCCAATTTTCGGCGGCGCATGGCCGAGCGCTGGGACAAGATGACCCCCGAGGAGCGCGAAAAGTTCCGACAGGGAATGCGCTCACGTTGCGGCGGATTTGGAGAGCCAAGCAGCGGAACCCCAGGCACCGCCTGATGGCGTCGTGTTTCATCCAGTGGGTGGGGCTGGAAAGCATACGGCAAAGTATTTTAAGCAGCGTCCGATCGCGATTCGGAAGGAGTGCGGCCTGTCCAACGGCGAAATGCGCGGTGGAAGTTACATGGTTCCGCGTATCCCACCAGTAACGGCGTCATCCTGAGCTTGCGAAGCATCTGGCGTGAAGCGCCTGAAGAAGGTCAACAATTAGGAGCCGCGCGTTAGATCCTTCGGGACTAGAGTCCCTCAGGACGACGCCATCTGGAGATTACATTTAAAATTCAGCCATTACCCGCCAGGCTGTTCGACGAAGTCCATGGTGCGAGTTGCGGGGCGGATCCGGAATTCGTAGCCGATACCTTCTGATGCTGGATGAGGCCGCAGACTCGTCATCGAAAGCGGCTGCGAGGCAAATCGTCGAATCGCTTGGTGATGTGGTGGAACTCCGATTCCGCCCCGGTCACGACATTACTCTTGCCCGGCCCGACGGCTACGTGGCGTTCACTGCGCCTGGCAGCGATGGGATCGCAGCATTACAATCCGCGCGGTTGCTTCTGGAGCGCCAAACGACCCTACGTGCCAAAGAGGAGTGTGGTGTCTGTCCACATCAGCTCCGCGGTTGCGAGATCAGGCGGGTCTGCGCCGGAGCGGGGAGCGGGTTCGGCGCAGCTTCCGGCTGCGCCTGCTGATTATCCTGATCTGAACGGCGATTGTCCACGCCAGTGTTGTCCCCGAAGTTCAAATGTAGAGCTTCGGGATCCATGCGCGGCGTGATTGCATAGTTCGACTGCGAGTCATAGTTGTCGGACCCGTTGTTATTCGAACCATTGGGATCGTCAGGTGGCGGATTGTTGTATCCAGTGTTCGGGTATGCCGGATAGTAGTTATAAGACGGCCACGGCGAATACCAGTAAGGGCTGTACCACGGGTACCCGCCATACGCCCAGCCCGAGCCCCAGTAGCTTCCCCAATAGGGCCATCCGATGCCGAAGCCCCATCCTCCCCAGCCCCATCCGAATCCGGCACCGAAGTAGGCACCGCCATAGCCGTAGCTGGGCCAATAGCCGTACCCGTACCCGTGGCCATGGCCATAGCCGTATCCGTGGCCATAGCCGTATCCGCCCCAGCCATAGCCGTGGCCGTAACCGGCCCAGCTGTTTCCGTGCCAGGAATTACCGTATCCGTGGAAGCCCGAAGAGTTGAAGCGGGACGCGCCAAACTGATTGGTGTTCGATCCAAAGTGCCCGCTCGAAGACGATGCGAAGGTCGAGTGACCGGAATGTGATCCGGCGGAAGAGGAATTGCCGAAGCTTGATCCACCGGAACGCGACCCGCCAAAATGCGAACCGCTGAAGCCCGAGCCGGCTCGAATTGTCCCTGAGGATGAAGCGCCCCTCGACGAGCCAAAGCTGTGCCAACCATTGCCCGGCGTTGCACCGTTATGCGCGGAAAAGTTGGACGCTCCCGAATGTCCGAAATTCCGTCCACCGCTGAAACGCGCGGAGCTACCACTGTTCCCAAACGAGTGCCACTGTCCGTCACCAACCGCGGAGTGAAAGTTCGAAGAACGATTTTCCGAGGAGCCGAAGGTGCGGCTGGAACCCGATCCGTGGTTGGAGTTGAATCCGCGGTTGGAATTGAATCCGCGGTTGCCTGAGCTCATGCCGCGCGACCCGCCGAATCCGCCATAGGAACCTCGGCTTGCTCCGTAGCGGCTGGAAGGCGATCCACCGCTGAATCCGCCACGGGAAGAACTTCCGCCGCCGAAAGATCTCGAACCTCCGTAGGAACCTCCTCCGCGATAGCCTCCCCCGCCGCTACCGTGAAAGGTGCTGCCACCGCCACCGCCATGGAACCCGCCCCCGCCCCCGCCACCACCGTGAAAGCCGCCACCACCGCCCCCGCCGTGGAAGCCTCCTCCGCCTCCACCGCCGTGTCCGCCGTGTTGAGCGAACGCCGGGTTTGGGGTGAAAGTAAAAGCCATCAAAGCAGCAAAAGTGATGAGCGATCCCGAAAGACTCAATCTACGCATAACCTGTCCTTCCCTTCGACCGTGGCAGCGCACTTCGTTCGCGCAGCCCACGGTGCAGCAAGGCGCCTATCTGGTGAGATTCTCGTTCTGCGCAAAGACGGCGCAGGCGCGAAACCCGCCACTATCAACGATGCACACCGATAGCCAATTGCCGGCGCTCGCCGCGATTTTGTTAACCCACTGTTGTCAACAACTCTGGCCGTGCCGGACCGCAATATGCAAAGAATTGCGCGGCTGCATTGGCCGAATTCCACCAGGGTGGTGGTTTTCGGCCAACATCGGCTTTTGCGGCGCGTTCCCCTTTTCTGACGCGCTTCATTTGTCAGGCAACTTTTGTGCGCTCTCGAGGGTTCAATATAGGTGATAGTAAATGTGCGTTCGGAGGATGAGCTTGAAAACATCGCAGTTTTTTAACCGGTGGGAGCGTTCGATCCAGACGGCGTGCTTTTTCGCAGTGATCGTACTGGTTCTCGCGACCACCGTATTGGTGAGTGCGCAGAGCGTAGCTTTTAGTCCGAACCAGGGCGAAAGTGACGGAGTCAGTGCCGGCGGAAAGTGGATTCAGTTCCATTCCGAAGACAAAATGACCGCCGCAAAAACGGTGCGCTTGGAACTGCTATCGGACAACTACCTGAGCGAAGATCCGGATTACAAACCGCGCATCGAGCTCATGTGCACCAACGGCAAATTCACGAACACCGACTTCAACCCCGGCATCCGACTGGGGCCGCCCAACCGTCCCGGCTTCTGGGGGCAGCCTCAGATGGGAGTGATGGTGCGCGTTGACGACACCCACAGCAATCACGGATGGAACTGGATTCGCGGACGTTTCCTCTCCGTGGACAAAGGCACAACCCGTGAATTGATCGGAGCTCGCGTGTTCAAGATCCAGATTAGCGGACGGAAGGGGCCCGAAATCGCGGAATTTTCGCCCGCCGGTCTTGATCTCGTCCGAGTCAAGCAGATGTGTGATTTGACTCCGAAAAAACCCAGCAAGGACTAGTGCGCGCTTGATTCCGCGCAGGAGCTTGGGGCGGCAAACTAGTCCCGGCCCCGGGTCTTTGACAACAATCTCAGGATTTCCAGATACAGCCAGATCAGTGTGACCATCAAGCCGAAGGCTGCGTACCACTCCATGAATTTGGGGGCACCGGAACTTGCGCCAGTTTCGATGAAGTCGAAGTCGAGCACCAGGTTCAGCGCGGCGACGATGACGACAACAACACTGAATCCAATCCCGATGGTCCCTGATCCATTGATTGCAGAAAAGTGGACACCGAAGAAGCCCAGCGCGAACTGCGCCAGATAGAAGAGCGCAATGCCGCCGGTCGCCGCGATCACGCCCAACTTGAACTTCTCCGTGGCGCGAATCACGCCGGCGCGATAGGCGAGGAGCAATGCGATTAGAGTGCCGAACGTCAGGCCCACCGCTTGTATGGCAATTCCATGAAAGCGCGCTTCGTACATTGCCGAGACGCTGCCCAGCACCAGGCCTTCCAGCAGTGCGTACAGGGGGGCCGTCACCGGCGCCCACTCTTTCTTGAAAATGGTGACCAGGGCAACGATGAAGCCCCCGATCAATCCGGCCATCAGGGGTAGTGTCGCGGTTTCGGGAGCGACGGTAAAACGGTTCCAGCTCCAGGCCGCGGTGACCACCGCGCAAATCAGAAGAATGCCGGTTTTGTTCACGGTGCCGGAAATCGTCATGCTTTCGCCCGTATCGGTACGGGCAAACCGGAACACATTCGCACTCAGTGCCGGATTGGAAGTTTTCATCAAAGCCATATGTTCTAGTTTACCGCTGCTTGAGCACCAGGTGTTAAACCTGCTGAGCGACGGCAGGAAATACCTGACCCCCTCCCGCGCCTTAACTTTTCAGGGAACCCGAGGGCGAGATCAGCATCCAGGTGACGCCTTTTTCGGTGCTTTGCCGGTGCGGCGTGCCCCGGGGAATGACCAGCATGTCGCCTTTCTTGACCTCGATCGAGGTGGCACCCTCAGACTCCGGCGCCAGCCACTCTCCGGGCCTGGTGTTTCTCGGGTTCTTTGGCGTGCCACCGACCTCGAACCTGGTCCCGCCTTCGAGGATCAGGAAAACATGGTCGCGTCCTTCGTGATACTCAAATTCCCCCACGGTCTTTTTTTCTTGTGCAGTCATGGCGATGGTCAAGGGCAGATCCTTGGGCTGATAAAGATAGTGCTCGCCCAACTGCGCCTGAGAGGATTTCATCGAGTCGGCAAGTTTTTCCGCGGTAAAGACCTGAGACTGCTCGCGGTCTGGTACCGGTCCTTCCGCCGAGCCGGCGCTTGAGGCGAAGAGTAATCTCCCGGTAAGAGGAATGCTGACAGCGGCAACTGGGGCCGCGCGGAGGAAGTTGCGTCGAGTCTGATTTTTGGCCATGCGAGAGTGAAGCACACTCCCCGGTAAGCTGCCAAGAAGCTTCTCGCTTTGATCCAATCGGATCATCTCATTGCTGCGGAGAGCAAAGCATCACGAAGCACTCCGTCTCTTGAGTCCAAAGCGCCGGCCATGCGTTAATGTAGGCATGGCAAATCTCAAGGAACTCAGCCTGTCCGAAACGATTGCAGTTCTCACCCGCACTCCCGCAGTCCTCGATGCACTGCTACGCGGACTATCCGACACCTGGATACAGGGCGACGAAGGGAAAGACACATGGAGCCCGTTCGTCATCATGGGCCACCTGATTGTCGGAGAGCGCACTGATTGGCTGCCGCGGGTTCGGATCATTCTGAACGATGGCGAAGCGCGGGCATTTGATCCCTTTGACCGCTTTGCGCAGAAAGAAGTAAAAGACAAAACGCTGGAGCAGCTTCTCGATGAATTCGCCCGCCTGCGGAAAGAGAATCTGGCGGCGCTGAAGGCATTGGATCTTAAGCCTGAAGATTTGAAGCGCCGCGGAAAACATCCGGCGCTGGGTGTGGTGACGCTATCGCAGCTTCTGGCGACCTGGGCGGTTCATGACCTCACGCATCTGCATCAATTGTCTCGCGTGATGGCCCATCAGTATCGGGACGCGGTCGGTCCCTGGGGTGTTTATCTCGGCGTATTGAAGTGTGATGGGCATAGCGCGCCATAGTTTGTCATTCCCAAGAGCTGAGGTCAGTGGTCTCCCGCTCCGCGCAAACTGCGCGAAGGATGGGGCACCCTGGTTTATCGATAGGCCCAGAAAATAATTTGTTTGCTGAGGGAATAATTTCCGGTTGCTCCAGTTACATGTAGTGAAAGGAGCAACACCATGAACAAGCTTTCTTCTGGCTATTGAATCCTCCCACCCCGCCTGGAAAATGTTCGCTGGATGCGGTGCTGCAACGTAAATGGCGACAGGGCGGCGTATCCGAGGCCGCCCCTTCAGCCAGACCGTTCACTCTGCCCGTTGCCGCC
Source organism: Terriglobia bacterium (assembly GCA_963795245.1). Taxonomy (GTDB): domain Bacteria; phylum Acidobacteriota; class Terriglobia; order Terriglobales; family Acidobacteriaceae; genus JAIQFF01. Next base: position 128,026 of record CAWCHA010000006.1, read on the forward strand.
AGATCCTGAAGTCATCGGGGGAACGTCAGTGACAAGCCTGATCGAGATGCGGGAACGCGACGAAACTCGCCGGGTTTACACTGTTGGGGCTGTGGCCGATCGTGCTGGAGATTTCGGGAAGTTTGAAGAACTGGCGATGCCGCATTTCGCCAAGCTCTACAACTTTGCCCACTGGCTTACGCAAGACCGCGCCGCGGCGGAGGACCTGGTGCAGGAAACGTACATGAAGGCGCTGCGAGGTTTTTCCTCTTTCCAGCAGGGGACGAACTTCCGCGCCTGGATTTACAAGATTCTCAGGAATACATTCTTGACGACCCAAGCTGGCCTCAAGGTATCCGTCTCTCTTGACAGCGATAGTGAGGACCAGCCGATCGAACCGGCAGCGACAGGAACTCCCGAATCAGCCCTGCTCGCACGAGTGGAAACAGAGAGCATTCAAAACGCCCTGGAGAAGTTGCCGGTGAAGTTTCGCGAAATCATCCTCCTGTGTGATCAGGAGGAGATGAGTTACAAGGAGATCGGCGAAACTATCGGAATTCCGATCGGAACAGTGATGTCGCGGCTTTCCCGCGCGCGAAAAGCCATGCGCGAACTGCTTACGGCCAAATTGCAGGGGGCATCGTAATGACCTGCGATCGGTGGCGGAACAAGCTGGACGCTTACGTCGATGGCGAGGGTCCGCAGACAGAGATCGAGGGCATGGCCGAGCATCTGCGCACATGCCCATCGTGTGCCGCCGATGCGCTCACCCGTTTGCAGATGAAGCGTATGACGCAAGCGGCAGCCGCCCGATACTCCCCGTCGCCGGAGTTCCGGCTGCGTCTGGAAAAAAAGATTCAAAAGAACATCCGGACGAATCCGAAGCTGGTCTGGACGTTTGCCTGGCTGCCAAGACTGGTCGCCGTAGCTGCACTTGTGCTGATTGTCGCTTCGGTCGCTTTGTGGACGCGACATTCGGCACGCGAGCAGGCTCGTGGCAGAACTTCTTGACCTGCATGTCGCGACCCTGGCGAGCGCAAATCCTGTCGATGTGATTTCAACCGATCGGCACACTGTAAAACCGTGGTTCCAGGGCAAGCTTCCATTTACTTTCAATCTTCCCGAGCTGCAGAATTCTCCGTTCAAGCTGGTGGGCGGCAGGGTGATGTACTTCAAGCACAGCGCGGGGGCCCAGCTTCTCTTCGACCTCCGCAATCATCAGATGTCGGTCTTTATCCTGCAAGATCAGTCGGGCGTCATACCGTTGGAGACAGGGGTCACCCGTGAAATGGCTTTTAACGTCGAGTCATGGAGCGAAGGTGGATTGCGGTATGTTGTGATCGGTGATGCGAGTCCGTCTGACGTGCGTGAACTCAGCGAGATGTTGAGGGCAGCCGCGCGTGCGGGGTGAAAGATGGATCACCTCGCAACACCAGGTGTCCTGAGCGCAGTGATTGCTTGGCCTCGCGAAGCAATCACGAAGTCGAAGGACCTCTGCTTTTCTACCGGCTGTTTCAGGGGTTTCCGCGGACTCAAGGCACTTCGAAGAGTGCGGCTTAGATGAGCTTATAGGGGTTCTTCGACTTCGGGGAACGTTCGCGAAGCGAACTTTCCCCTTCACTCAGATGACAAAGCAACCGTCGCTATGCCGGGCCCAGGGCTCAAAATTGCGCAAAATGTGCTGGTAGCGTTACAGTCCCAATGCTGACAATCTGTCTATCGTTGGAGTCTTCCAATTGATCGCCCTGCTCCGAACTCTGGTTCGCCCTTACCGTGCGAGCCTGTTTTTTATTCTGGCTGCGATGCTGGTGCAGACGGCAATGAGCTTGGCCGCGCCCTGGCCACTCAAGATCATCCTCGACAATGTTGTGGGCAATCACAAACTGCCGTGGTGGCTCGACGACGCGATGAAGCCGGTATTGAGTTTCACCGGCAGCGGCAAAATGCAGATCGCGGCGGCGGCGGCGATCATAACCGTGCTTATCGCGTTGGTGGGGGCCCTGGCTTCGTACGTAGCGAACTACTACACCGAGAGCGTAGGCCAGTGGGTGGCGAATGACCTGCGCATGCGCACCTACCATCATCTGGAACGGCTTTCGCTCAGCTATTTCGACACCCACCAGACCGGGTCTCTGCTAAGTACGATTACCACGGACATCCAGACCATCCAGGGATTTGCCTCGTCGTCGACACTCAGCATTGTGATCGATCTCTTCACGATCGTGGGCATGCTGGGTATCATGTTCTGGCTCAATTGGGATTTCACTCTGATCATTATTGCGGTCACACCGTTCATGCTCCTGCTGGCTTCGAGATTCAAGAAGGTTGTAAAAAAAGCCACTCGGGAGGTTCGAAAGCAGCAAAGCAACATGGTGGCCGTCGTCCAGCAGGGTCTGGAGTCGGTGCGTGTAGTGCAGGCCTTTGGGCGGCAGGAACTGGAGCAGGAGGAACTGGGCGAGGTAAGCCGCGCAACTGTAGATGCCGCGCTCAAAGCTCGCAAGGTGAAAGCTCTTCTCTCTCCCATGGTGGCACTCATTGTTTCGCTTTGTACGGCGGTCGTGCTATGGCGAGGCTCTTTGCTCATTCTTTCCGGAGCAATGACGGCGGGGGCGCTTACAGTTTTTCTCTCGTACCTGACCAAGTTTTTCAAGCCCGTGAAGGACCTGGCCACCATTACCAATCAGATCGCCCAGACCGCCGTTGGGGTAGAGCGCATTCGAGGGATTCTCGATGCCGACATGATTATTCCTGAACACCCTGACGCGTTTGAGCCGCCGCAAACCCTTCGCGGCGAGATCGTGTTCGATCAGGTCGCGTTTGCCTATGACTCTGAAGCTCCGGTATTAAAGCGCGTCTGCTTTACGATCCAGCCGGGTCAGATGGTGGGAATCGTGGGTGCGACCGGGGGAGGCAAGTCCACGATCGTAAGTCTGATTCCCCGGTTCTATGATCCGACTGCGGGTCAGGTCAAAATCGACGGAGTGGACATCCGGCAATACAAGCTTCAGGCACTTCGTAATCAGATCGGATATGTCTTGCAGGACACAGTTTTATTCCGGGGAACAGTTCGCGACAATATTGCTTATGGTCGAGCAGGGGCCACACAGGAGGAAATTCTGGCTGCGGCGAAGTTTGCCAACGCCGACGAATTTATCGCGCGCATGCCTCACGGCTACGACACCATGGTGGGTGAACGGGGTGACACACTTTCCGGAGGGCAGCGCCAGCGTATCGGAATCGCACGCGCAGTCATTCGCAACAACCCGATTCTGATCCTCGACGAGCCTACGGCGGCCCTGGACACCGAATCGGAAAGGTCCGTCATCGAGGCTTTAGAGCGGCTGATGAAAGGCAAGACTGTAATCACGATCGCCCACCGACTGAGCACGATTCGCAATTCCGACAAGATCCTCGTTCTGAAAGACGGTGCTGTGGCTGAAGAAGGCACTCACGATGAACTGCTTGCGCTCGGCGCAGTGTACGCCGGGCTCTATTCCGCGCAGTTCGACCCAGCACCGGTAAAATCCGGTTCCTAGCTTCAATACTTTGGATATTATGCTTTGTGAACTTCCGCCCGGCTGGAAGCTAGACCCGTCTGAATCCGTGGAGGCAGTATGTCGCGCTCGCTGATTGTTCTTCCTGACGACTCTGCCCGTCCGATCCTGGCTGCTATTCAGGGCGCAGCGAAATCGATCCGGGTCAAAATGTTTGTGTTCTCCGATCCGGAGTTGTTGAAGGGCGTGATCGCCGCCCATGACCGTGGTGTTAAAGTGCGCATCATGCTGAACCCGGCACGCCGGGACGGGCAGGAAGAAAATCATGAATCGCGCAAACTCCTGCACAAGGCGGGTGTCGACGTGATCGACAGCAATCCCTGCTTCGATCTCACCCACGAGAAATCCATGGTCGTCGATGACCAGACAGCGTTCGTGAAATCACTGAATTGGGACACGAAAAATCTTACCGAGACCCGCGACTATGCGGTGGTAACCGATCATCCTCATGAAGTGCAGGAGATTCTTGAGTGTTTCGAAGCTGACTGGCATCGTCAAGACTTCAACGCCGGAGTGAATTCGCACCTGATCTGGTGTAAAGGAAACGGCCGCGAGCGGATCGCGCAGTTTATTGATGAAGCGAAGCATTCGCTGTGGCTACAAAACGAGCGCTACCAGGATCCGATCATCATCGAACACCTGATTCGGGCAGCCCGCCGCGGAGTAAAGGTGCACGTGATGGCCAGGCCTCCTCACAAGCTGAAGAAGGAGAAACTGACCGAAGGCGTCGCCGGACTACGTATCATGGAGGACGTCGGTGTAAAGATCCACAAGATTAAACATCTGAAACTGCACGCCAAGATGCTTCTGGCCGACGGCCTCAGGGCTATCGTGGGCTCGATCAACCTGACTCCGGGGAGCTTCGATAGCCGGCGTGAGTTAGCGATTGAAGTCGGCGAAGATGAGGTTGTGGATCGGCTGCGCGATACTGTTCATCACGATTGGGAAAATTCCCGTCCGCTCGATCTGACGGATGAAGGGTTGCTCGCCGATCTGGAGAACGATCAGGAGGGGGCCGAGAATCTTGGACTCAGTATCGACCCCGAAAAGCGGAAAAAGAAAACGTAACGCGCTCAGCCCGGCTGCGGAATCGGTTCAGGTCGGCCCGTCCGGGGTCTTGCGCTCCTTCGACTTCGATCAGCTCGCCGGATTGCACGTCGTAAATAAATCCATTGATCGGGATGCTCTTCGGCACCAAAGGATGATTGCGGATGCGCGCAACATCGTCGATCAGGGACTGCTTCGGGTCCGCAATCGTCAGCCAGTCGATGTCGTCGCCAGCCCGTGATCCTGGTCCTTAATTGGTGTGGTGGATCACGAAGAATTCCTGCGTGCCCAGAAGCTTGTAGCTGATCACCAGGGAGCGAATCGCGTCGTCACTGGCGCGTCCGCCGGCGTTGCGAATATCATGCGCGTCCCCCTCGGCCAACCCGGCGCACTTGGCAGGATCGAGCCGGGCGTCCATGCAGGTAAGAACGTTTAACGGCCGGTATGATCGCAAGAGCGTGTTTGATTTTGAACAAAGAATCTATCAACTTTGCGGTTGTACGGCTACTGGCCAAGGCTCGGTGTTAATTTCGCCTATTTCACAGTTTAGAGACCGTCTGGGAAGCGCGGGTCAATTCACTATTGAGCCGGCAACAATCATGAACCACCAAGGACACGAAGGTTACTAAGGAATTCCTTCGTGAACCTTCGTGTCCTTCGTGGTTAACGGTCTCGAGAAATGAGCCCGGTAACCCAAACTCTGGTTACTTGCCCTAGAGCCCGTTTCGCGATGCAATTAAGACTGCGGAGGGAACCACTGTGCGCGCATTTGGTCTTTTAGGCATCGTCATTGTGATGGCTGTCGGTATGTATATTTATTCGATCCAGATGAAGGGTGGGTCTGCGCCGGGCAATGCGGCAACTCCGGCCGGGACGGCGAACATTGTCGGTGTAAAAAACGATCTGATCAGCATTGCCAACGCCGAGCGCGGCTACTTTGCCACGGAACAGAAGTATGTGTCTCTCGATGAGCTGGTTTCGGGGCATTACATTACGATCGAGCGGCAACGGCCTCCTTATACCTACGACGTTGAGACCACATCGACCGGTTTCCGTGTGACTGCCACGCGGGACGCGGCAGGTTCACCGGCCCAGCTTTGGATCGACGAAAACATGCAGGTTCAGTCGTCGAATTGAATTTGGTCGCGCCGGCTTCCCGCCGGCTGTTCGGCGGGCGTCCGCCCCCCATCGGGCCGGCCGGAGGTCGGCGCTACTTGGATCCGCCAACCCCGATTGCTTCACGAGTCTTGAGTCGACCTATCATCCACCGGTTAGAATGGCGACGCCATGAAGCGCATTCTTGTTACCGGAGCAGCCGGAAAAGTCGGCAGCCATTTTATTGGACGCGTTCTACAGGCCGATCCGCATGTGGAGATTCGCGCGTTGTGCCATAACCGGCTTCTGAAGCCCGCCGAGCGGGTGGAGGTGGTCCGCGGAAGTATTTCGGACCGGACTGCGGTGCACGCGGCCATGCAGGGCGTGACCCACGTTTTGCATTGCGCCACCTGCAAGGAAACTCCCGACGACGTGATGGACGTCACGATCAAAGGCCTGTTCTGGCTTCTGGAAGAGTGTCGCGCGAGCGCGAGTTTCAAGCAGATCATTCTGATCGGGGGCGATGCTGCGCTGGGACATTTTTTCTATCCTCACTCTTTGCCCGTAACCGAGCAGCAGAAACATAGCGCCTATCCTGGGTGTTACGCGCTTTCGAAGGTGCTGGAAGAAGTGATGCTGGAGCAATATTTTATCCAGTATGGGCTCTCAGGATGTTGCTTGAGAGCGCCATGGATCATGGAGAAGGACGACTTCAAGTCTTCACTGTCTTTCGGCGAAGACGTTTTCGGCGGACCGCGTTGGCGCGATCTGGTAGGCCCGGAGCGCGCTGACCAGTACGTAAAAAGTGGCGCCGTACCGCTGATGCTCGATCCCAAGAGAAAGCCGGTGCAACGAAATTTCGTACACGTCAGCGACCTGGTGGCCGCGATCTTGGTCGCACTCGATCATCCCAAAGCTCACCAGCAGACTTTCAACATCTGCATGGACGAGCCAGTGAACTACGGGAAGGTGGCCGATTATCTGAAAGAAACGCGAGGCCTCCCTGCGGTCGAGATCGAAACTCCATTCTGGTCCACCTGGCTGGACAACACGAAAGCTAAATTCCTGCTGGGCTGGAGACCGGGGTTCGATCTGAAGCGTTTGATCGATGAAGCCTGGTCTTATCAGCGCAGCGAAGCCGATCCGCGGCGGGTCTGGTATCCGGGATAGAAAATAAGAACTTCAACCATGCACATTGACGCCCATCAGCACTTCTGGGTTTGCCATCCTCGAGAATACGGCTGGATCGACGATTCCATGGCGGTATTGCAGCGCGATTTCCTTCCGCACGATCTGAAACGTGCTGAGCACAATGCGCGATGATTTTGACAGTCGAAGCCGGCGCAACTGCCGGCGCGAGGTTTATGAGCTGGCTGCTTTACAATGTGATTACGGTCTTCAAATAAATGGATCTTCAGATAAAAGACAAAGTGGTCATCGTGACGGGCGGGGCCAAGGGAATCGGCGCTGCCATTGTGCGGGCCTGTGCCGGCGAGGGCGCTGTGCCGGTGATCGTCGATCGCGATGCGGCGGCCGCGAGCAAAGTGCAGAGCGAATTACAGGGCACAGGCGCGGGCTGTGGAGCGATTTCGATCGAGCTGTCGTCCGCGGAATTGTGCTCCCAGGCGATTGACCAGACCGTTCAAAAATTTGGCCGCCTGGACGCGCTGGTAAATAATGCCGGACGCAACGACAAGGTCGGTCTGGAACGCGGAAATCCCAAAGAATACGTGGCGTCTCTGGAGCGCAATCTGGTGCACTACTACAGCATGGCCCACTATGCTCTGCCGCATTTGAAGCGGGCGCAAGGAGCGATCGTGAACATCGGCTCCAAAACGGCGGTTACGGGACAGGGCGACACTTCCGGATATGCGTCTTCGAAAGGCGCGGTCATGGCGCTCACCCGCGAGTGGGCGGCCGAGTTGCTGCCTTACAACATTCGCGTGAACACCATTCTGCCGGCGGAAGTGATGACTCCGCTTTACCGCGAGTGGCTGGATACATTTCCCAATCCCGGGGAAAAGCTGAGTAGCATACTTTCTAAAATCCCCCTGGGAAAGCGCATGACAACGGTGGACGAGATTGCGGCGATGGCGGTTTTTCTGCTCTCAGGCAAGTCCGGCCACACCACCGGTCAGCACATTTTTGTGGATGGTGGTTACAGCCATCTGGACCGGGCGCTGACGTAGTCGGACTTCGGATCTTGGACATGCGGTCCACAACTGCTTTGGCCTTACAGCATTCCGCCGGTCTGCACTTCGAGGATCGCCAGCGCAGCCTCGAGTTTGTGAATGGCTTGCCCGATTTCGGGATGCTCTGCGACCTTGCCTTGAAGAGTCTTGAGTAAGGTATGCGCTCCTGCTACATGTTCCGCCGCCGGGTGCGGACCGGAGTCCGGTTTGGGTTGGCCTTGTGTTTGCATTGCTACCTCAGCACAATTCTAAACCCTGGCGGGCGCAGGAAAACCTTTAGCTGCGAGGGTTGTGGCGATTGGCAATTTGGCGAACTTGCAGTTTCGTTTCGGACTGACTCTTCATGTATAGTTTCGCCTCTCGGAATTCACCCGCAATAATTTAAGTTTCAGGAGAATTTTCTATGCACCGCAGTCTTCTACCTCGGAATTTTCTGAGCCTATCATCGGTATCGATCTGCGCCTTGATTTTCGCAGTCACTTTCATCGCGCCTGGCGCCCGGGCGCAGGCTCCTGCTCCGCAAGTCCAGGGGCAGATGGGTCAATATCCGCCGGGACGCCCGGCGCCTATAGCGGCGGTGTGCCAGAGCGAACTGGCGAACCGGGTGAGCGCCGACGCGGGACGTCGCGTGAACCTCAATCTGGACACGCAAAGCAACTATTCGGCGTCGAATGGGAGGCAAGGACTGCGCGGCAGGCTGCGTTACGGAATTGGGAGTGCGAACACATGGAGGAACGGGACATACGATTGCGTGGTCGACACTCGGCGCAATCGCGTGGACAGCGCGACCTACACCCCTCGCGCGAGCAGCGGCAATTGGCCCGGCGGCCCCGGCATTCCGGGGCGTCCTGAATACCCAGGCGGACCCGGATATCCGGGTGGTCCTGGCGTTTCAAATTATCCCCGCGTGAGAGTCGACACTTCGGGGCGGGGAACCTTTAACAGTCAGGCTGCCGGCAACGTCAAAATTACTCGCGGTTTTGTGGATAGCACTGGACAGCGCCCATCAGTTTCGCTGCGCGGCGGAAATTTTAAGGTCACGTTCTATGGCGTGGTGGAGCGTTCGGATGGAGGCGGGTTCACCATGCGGATCACAGGCTCAGATCGGGGAGATGCGCGAGGCACCGCGCAAGCCCGGCTCAACCGCGATCGTAACGAGGTTGAAAGCATTACATTGAGCGGGAGAATGGGCAGAAACAGCTTTACGGGAAATTTCAACCGCTGATGCGGTGAGCGCAGTGTCTCAGCCTGGCGCCTAGCGCCGGGCTGAGAGCATGCTGAGAATGTCCTTCAATCCCTGTCGGATATATTTCAGGTCATTGGTCGGGCGTATGGGGAAGGGCAGCGGATCCTGCTTCTTGTCAGTCTTGATCTCAGCCCTCAAGTGCTGCCGCGCGCCCGGAATGGTGAATCCTTCCTGGTAAAGCAGTTGTTTGATCCGAAGCACGCTTTCAACGTCCTTGCGGCGATACATGCGCTGGCCGGTGCTGCTCTTGATCGGCTTGAGCTGAGGGAATTCGGTTTCCCAGAAGCGCAGCACGTAGGCCGGCAGCAGGCACAGGCGCGAGACCTCTCCAATGCGGAAGTAGAGCTTTTCGGGAATCAGGACATCGGTGGGGGCGAGCTTGGCGTTGGTCTTGGTTCGTGGGCTCATTTGAGGTTCCCGAAAGTTTTCAGCCGCAGAATCCGCGTGCACTCCTGTGATGCATCTTTGTCCTTCCGCGTTTCTAGCATGACTGAGCGTCCGGGACAACCACATTCTAAAGCAATCCTTTAATTGTGACCCCTGGTGATCCGAGAATCAGGAGTACGATTCGGATTCATAGGCCTGGCTCGTTTTTGAAAATGCCATCTCTAACGCGTCATCCTGAGGGACTTTAGTCCCGAAGGACCTTGCGTGCATCTGCGGAATTGCTGGCCCTCTGCATATCCGTATCCACGCCAGATGCCTCGCAGTTCGGCATGACGCTACCGGGGTGTCTCTCCATCGCTGACGACCAGTTGTCGTACACTGCGGGGGAACCGCCGTTGGTCTTACGATCAACGATCAACGATCAACGACCAAGACCAATTCATGCGCCTTGATCCCATCGAACTCGAAATCTTCAAGAATATTTACCACTCCATTGCCGAAGAGATGGGAGCCGCCCTGCGGCGTACCGCGTTCTCTCCCAACATCAAAGAACGGCGGGATTACTCCTGCGCCATCTTTGATGCAAACGGCGAGGTTATCGCCATGGGTGATCACATGCCCGTGCATCTGGGTTCGATGCCTATGTCGGTACAGGCGGCTATTGAGAGCCTTCCACTCGGCCCCGGGGACATGGCGATGCTGAACGACCCCTTTCGAGGAGGTACGCACCTGCCGGATATTACGCTCGTTGCCCCTGTGTTTATGGGAGAAAAAAAGCGGGGTCCGGATGTCCTCGCGACCGCGCGACAGAGCATCGGCTCGACGAGAAAGCGGAAGGCTCGTCCCGATTTTTATGTGGCTTCCCGCGCCCATCACGCCGATGTAGGCGGAACCTATCCCGGGTCGATGGGCCTTTGCCGGGAGATTTATCAGGAAGGACTGCGCATTCCTCCGGTGCGAATCATGCGCGCCGGAAAGGTGGAACGCGACGTTCTTGCCTTATTGCTGAACAACGTGCGCACGCCGGATGAGCGCGAAGGCGACCTGGGAGCGCAGATCGCGGCCTGTAATACGGGAGCCGCGAGATTGTGCGAGGTCTGCGGTCGCTACGGATTGGAGCGCGCCCAATCTGCTTCGCGGGCCCTGCTGGACTACTCCGAGCAGATGATGCGGGCTTTTCTGGCGCGCGTCCCCAAGGGGATCTACCGGGCCGAAGATTTCATGGATGGCGACGGGATCAGCGAGCGGCCGGTGAAGATTGCGGTGGCGGTGAAGGTGGAGGGCAATCGGAGCCGAGCCTCCTACTCGGCTCGGACGCGGCGAAGTTCCGTCACCACACGGCCGGTGGTCACAGTCGACTTCACCGGGTCCGATCCTCAGGTTCAGGGCAGTATCAATGCCGTCGAGGCCATCACCTATTCGGCTTGCTTCTACGTATTCCGATGTTTGCTGGAAGACGACGTTCCTGCAACCGCGGGTCTGATGCGGGCGATACGGGTGATTGCGCCCTCCGGGACAGTCGTAAATGCGCGCCCTCCGGCGGCGGTGGCGGGTGGAAATGTTGAAACCTCGCAGCGCATCGTAGACGTCCTGCTCCGGGCATTGGCCCAGGCGATTCCGGAGCGGATTCCGGCGGCTGCTTCGGGAACCATGAACAATCTCACGATTGGCGGAGTGGATCCACGCACCGGCGAGCCCTTCGCTTACTACGAAACCATCGCCGGCGGGATGGGCGCTCGTCCCAACAAGGCCGGCATTTCGGGCGTACACACCCATATGACGAATTCACTCAACACTCCGGCGGAAGCTCTGGAATATTCGTATCCGCTAAGGGTACGGCAATATGCTTTGCGTACGGGCAGCGGGGGAAACGGGCGACAGCGCGGCGGGGACGGCATCGTACGAGAAATCGAAGTGCTGGCTGACGCGGAAGTGACGCTGCTGTCTGACCGGCGCGAGCGCGGTCCCTGGGGGCTGAGCGGAGGCGCAGAGGGCTCGCCGGGGAACGCATCCGTGATTCGGAGAGACGGGTCGGCGGAGAACCTGCCCGGCAAATTCAATGTCCGGTTGATTAAGGGAGATCGCATTCGGATTGAGACGCCCGGTGGCGGCGGTTGGGGAGAGTGAGCAACAGCCGCTCCGCGGCTCAGTACCATGGGAAGCGGGCTGATATCCGCTTTACGCCCCAAAGTTCGGCACGCTCAATGACGCTCAGGAAGGCGCTGAAGGGAGAGTACTTCAAACTGAGCCACTACCCGAGACTCGTTCTGCGACTGCAATGCTAAAATCAAGAGTTCTGCTGGTCATTTTTCACTGATTAGGTTCGCCTCATGCAGAAAACCATGCTCGCGGTCGTGAAGCCGGAAGCCGCGCCCGGAGCGGAGATCCGCGAGGTCAAAGTTCCATCATTTGGCCGCACGGATGTTTTGGTCAAAGTCAAGGTTGCGTCTATCTGCGGCACCGACCTGCATATCTACGAGTGGGACCGCTGGGCGCAGAACCGGATCCATCCGCCGTTAATTCCCGGGCATGAGTTTTGCGGCGAGGTGGCCGCGTTTGGGGATGAGGTTACCAGCGTCAAGGAAGGCGATTTCGTTTCCGCCGAGATGCACGTTGCATGCGGAAAGTGCCTGCAGTGCCGCACTGGCGAAGCCCACATTTGCCAGAACGTGAAAATCATCGGTGTAGATGCCGACGGCGCCTTCGCCGAGTACGTAGTGATTCCGGAATCCAATATATGGAAGCTGGATCCTGCGATTCCCCATGAGTACGCGTCGATCCTGGATCCGCTGGGTAACGCGGTTCACAGCGTACTGGCGGGAGAAATTGCGGCCAAGACCGTTGCCATTACCGGTTGCGGACCGATTGGACTATTTTCGATTGCGGTAGCGCGTGCCGTGGGCGCGACTACGATTTTTGCCATCGAGGTGAACGAGCATCGTCGCAAGCTGGCCCAGGACATGAAGGCTGACTTCGCGCTCGATCCCTCGAAAGATGATGTCCGCGCCGTCGTGATGCAGCAAACCGGCGGACTGGGTGCGGATGTCGTCCTCGAAATGGCCGGCCATCCCAGTGCCATACGAACCGCTTTCGATGTTGTCCGGCGCGGCGGCCGCATCTCTCTTCTGGGACTGACTTCCAAGCCGATTTCGTTGAATTTTTCCGAGGACATTATTTTCAAGGGGATTACGGTTCAAGGCATCAGCGGGCGGCGAATGTATCAGACCTGGTATCAGATGACCGCCCTGTTGAAAGCGGGCAAGCTCGATCTTCATCCCGTGATTACCGACCGCATTGCGATGAAAGACTTTTCCAAAGCGATGGAGCGGTTGAAGGCGGGCGAGGCGAGCAAAATTCTGGTTTATCCCAACGGGAAATAGATCAGGCACGAATCATTAGTTGTCAGGGATCAGTTCCCGGTTCTCAGTGAATTTCTTTTCATCGGATACAATTCTTAAACCATGCTGCGTTACTACACTGCGGGAGAATCTCACGGCGAGGCGCTGGTCGCCTTTATTTCCGGCCTGCCTGCTGGACTGAAAGTAGACCAGGCGTTTATGGACCGTGAATTGTGGCGTCGGCAACAAGGATTCGGCCGCGGTGGACGGATGAAGATCGAAACCGACAAGGCGCATATTCTATCGGGCGTGCGGCATGGCGCGACCATCGGATCTCCGATTTCGATTCTGCTCGAAAATAAAGATTGGAAGAACTGGCAGGAATCGCTTCCAGTCGAAGAGGGAGATTCGGCAAAGCATAAGCGGGTGGCATCGCCGCGTCCCGGGCACGCTGATCTGGCAGGAGCGCTGAAATACAATTTCCCTGAAGCTCGTTACGTGCTGGAGCGGGCGTCGGCTCGGGAATCGGCCGCGCGAGTTGCCATTGGAGCGCTGGCCAAGTTATTTCTGAGCGACCTCGGAATTGAAGTGTTCAGCCACGTTGTGGCCGTGGGTGCTGCCGTGCTGAAGAAAGAAGTTTCGTGGGAACAGATTCGCGATCTTTCAAAGCTCAACGAGGTCCTGTTGAATTGCGCCGACCCGGAAGCTGAACAGCAAATGAAAGAGGAAGTCGACAAGGTTTTGCGAACGGGAGATTCGGTGGGCGGCATTTTTGAAGTGGTGGCCCACAAGGTTCCGCCCGGGCTGGGCACGTATGCGCAGTGGGATGAGCGGCTGGACGGTATGCTGGCGGGCGCGGTCATGTCGTTGCAGGCGGTGAAAGCGGTTGAGATCGGAGCGGGAGTGACCGCGGCGTCGTCACCCGGTTCCGCCGTGCACGATGAAATAGGATATGGCGCGGCGACAGGATTTACCCGCCCCAGAAATAACGCCGGAGGAATCGAAGGTGGAATATCGAATGGCGAGGACATCGTCGTTCGCGGATACCTGAAACCGATTTCCACTTTGCGCCGTCCGTTGCAGTCGGTGGATTTCGCCAGCCGCGAGCCGGTCAAGGCGGCGTACGAGCGCTCTGACGTGTGCGTGGTGCCCGCCGCAGGAGTGGCGGCCGAGGCAATGGTCGCCCTGACGCTGGCTCGCTGCGCGCTGGAAAAATTCGGCGGCGATTCGATGACCGAAACTACGCGTAACCTCAACGGATATCTGGAACAGGTAAAGAATTATTAAAGCCCAGCTCTGATGACTGAACCTGCATGATCTATCCCATTGTGAAGTTTGGAAATCCGGTCCTGGAAAAGGCCGCCGAACCGGTCACGGTTTTCGACGGCGATCTGAAAAAACTGGTCGATGACATGTTCGAGTCCATGTACGCCGCTCACGGAGTAGGATTGGCAGCGCCGCAGATCGGAATTTCAAAGCGTTTGGCGGTCATCGATGTGACGTTCAAAGAAGATCCAGACGCCAAGCTGGTGATTGCGAATCCCGAGATCATCCGGACCGAGGGTAAGCACTCCCAAAACGAAGGCTGCCTGAGTATTCCAGATTTTCGCGAACCGGTGTCCCGTGCGCGTAAAGTAACCATCCGGGCGCAGGATATTCATGGTAAGTGGTTCGAGAAAACCGGCGAGGATCTATTAGCCCGCGCCTTTCTCCACGAAACCGATCACTTGAACGGTAAGCTCTACATCAGCCACATCAGCGCCATCAAGCGGGATTTCATGAAACGCAAGATCCGCAAGCTGATGAAAGCCGGCGAGTGGTAGGGGAGCGGGCGTCGGGCGTCAGACCTTGGACTTCGGCACGAGCCCTTCAAGACTTTCGGCTGAGGTCTGACGTCTGAAGTCCGAGGTCTGAGTTCCGATGTCCGCTTCTCTCAAACTCGTTTTCTGCGGCACGCCTGCGTTTGCCGTACCAACTCTCGAACGACTCGTGGAAGCCGGTTTTGCGGTGTCCCTGGTCGTGACGCAGCCGGATCGCCCGAAGGGCCGGGGAATGGAACTGGCGCTTTCGCCGGTAAAGCAGGCCGCCCTGCAGCTGGGATTGCAAGTCAGCCAGCCGGACAAGATCAAGAACAATCAGGAATTCCGGGAGCAACTTGCAGCGCTCGCGCCGGACGCGATCATCGTGGTGGGATACGGGCGCATCATTCCGCAGTGGATGATCGATTTGCCGCGCTTGGGGAACCTGAATCTGCATGGCTCGCTGCTGCCCAGCTATCGCGGGGCAGCGCCGATCCAGTGGGCCATCGCGCGCGGCGAGACGGTGACCGGCGTCACCACCATGCGCATCGATGCCGGCCTTGATACCGGGGACATTTTGCTTCAGAAAGAAATTTCGATTGCGCTCCAGGATACAGCCCTGACTCTGGCTCCTCGTATGGCCGCAGTCGGCGCTGCCCTCATGGTGGAAACCCTGCACGGACTGCAGGCTGGCGTAGTTCATCCGCGACCTCAGGATCATGCGCTAGCAACCCTGGCGCCCATCCTGAAAAAAGAAGATGGCAAGATTGATTTCGAGGTTAACGCGCACGAAATCCTGAACCGTCTACGTGGTTTCCAGCCGTGGCCGGGCGCCTTCACAAGTTTCCGTGGGAAGAACCTTCACATCTGGAGTGCGCAACCGGTGGAGTTTGCTGTCGCAGCGTCTGAAATCATGGTTGAGAGTGGCCGCATCATTGTGGGTTGCGGCGCAGGCGCACTGCAACTGCTCGAAGTGCAACTCGAAGGCAAGAAGCGAATGCCCGCCGCCGACTTCGTCCATGGCTATCAACCACACACCGGCGAGAAACTCGGTCACTGAGAACCGGGAACTCATTACTGACAACTGAGCTTTAAAAATCCATGTCCACATCTCCCGCCCGCGCCGCAGCATTCGATGTTCTGTTCCGGGTTGAGCGGAATGATTCCTATGCCTCGGAGTTGCTGCACTCGGCCCAATTTTCAAAGTTATCGTCCGCAGACCACGCCCTTACCACCGAACTGGTCATGGGAGTGCTGCGATGGCGATCATTGCTCGATGCCGAGATCAGCCGCTTCTCCAGCAAGGGTATGGATAAACTCGATATCGAAGTGTTGACGGCATTGCGCCTGGCGGCGTATCAACTGCTATTTCTTGATCGGATTCCCGGACGCGCCGCGGTTCACGAGAGCGTCGAACTGGTGAAGCGAGCGCGCAAAGGCTCGGCAGCCCCGTTTGCAAACGCAGTGCTGCGAAAGTTGGCGAGCGCCTCGGTGGCCAAGACCCTCCAACAGGAAGATAGTTCTACTGTGGCGGCGCTCTCGCAGAACCTGGCTCATCCGTTGTGGCTGGTGGAGCGTTGGGTGCGGCAGTTCGGGCTGGACCGGGCGCGGCAGATCTGTAACTCTGACCAGCATGCTCCGGCGACCGCATTTCGTCTGACTGACGATCACACAGAGGCGGAACTCAAGTCCGACGGGATTGATCTTGCTCCTGGCCAGTTGATTTCGTCAGCCCGTCGTGTTCGTGCCGGAAATGTTTCTGGAACGCGCGCCTTCACCGAAGGCCGAGTCGCGATTCAGGATGAGGCATCGCAACTGGTTCCGCTGCTGGTGGGTAGGGGATCGAAAATTCTGGATTGTTGTGCCGCGCCCGGAGGTAAGACGCGGGTCCTGGCTGAGAGAAATCCCAAGGCCGGCATTGTTGCTCTGGAATTGCACGAGCACCGTGCCCGGCTTCTTCGGAAACTGGTCCCGGCGCAGAATGTGGAAGTGATCACTTCCGACGTGCTCACCTTCAGTACGAGCGCAGGGTTTGATCGCGTGTTGGCCGACGTACCCTGCTCCGGAACCGGCACTCTGGCGCACAACCCCGAGATCAAGTGGCGATTGAAGCCAGAAGACCTTGCCGACTTGCACGCGCGCCAACTTGCGATTCTGAGTGCGGCGATGCGCCAGGTTGTTCCGGGAGGGCGAGTGATCTATTCCACCTGTTCACTGGAGCGGGAAGAAAATGAAGACGTCGTGGAGAAGGCGATCTCCGGTCAGTCCGGATTTCGCACAGTCGATTGCCGCGAGGAACTGGAACGGCTGCGGAGGGACGGAGAACTAGTGTGGAGCGATTTGGAGTCGCTGATCAGCGCGCGTTTTGTGAGGACCATTCCTGGATTGCATCCTTGCGATGGTTTTTTTGTGGCGATCCTGGAAAAGAGTTAAGTCCGAAATATTTTTATACGGCGCGCAGGATGCCCGCCGGACAGCCGGAGCGACGCGGGCGCTACGAAGAACGTTAGCGAACTTCGAAGTTGACTGCAGCCCCGGCCAACACTTTTTCTCCGGCGGCGGGATTCTGCGACACGATCATGCTGGCCGGCGATGGCTGCGACTCTGCTGCCGTCGAGCCGTCCGCAGACGGCGCCACAGTGACAGTTCCCAGGTGCAAACCGGCGTCCTGCACGGTTTGGCTTGCGGTGCCCAGGGGCTGCCCCACGAAGTTCGGCATGACGAGGGCTTGCGGTTGTAGAGGAGCTGCAACCAGCAAACTGATTTTGGGATCGGAGACACTGCTGGCGTTGGGGGCAGGAGCCTGCGATAAAATTTCGCCTTCGGTTGCATCCGGTAGGCGGACTTGCGCGATGGTGCCGACATCCAGCCCGCGGCGGCGGATGTTGATATTGGCGGCGCGCTCGCTTTGTCCGATGACATTGGGGATAGCGACACGCTGCGGTCCCAGACTTTCGGCGACGCGGACTTGCCAGCCCTGCCGCACCTTGCTCCCGGCAGGCGGAAGCTGCGACAGGATCTTTCCTTCCGGCACTGTGGCGCTGTAATACTGGCGTTCCACATTCAGATCCAGTCCGCTCTGTTCCGCGATGATACGAGCAACGGCTGGATTCTTGCCCACCAGATCGGGCACGGCGACCTCGCGGCCATGAATGGCCAGACGCATGGCCGTCAGCGCCGAAATCAACGCCACTACCAGCAAGACCAGCGCCAGCAGGACCAGTCTAAAAAATGATTTCACTGAGCGAGATTATAGTTGCCAGTCGCCTGATGGAGGAACACTGTTCTTCGCCTGTATTGGCTTGGTCCGGAAAAGAACCGTTGCATCGGTGACGTCCTGAGCGACTTTAGCCGTGAAGGATCTGGCGTGGAGGATTCATCGTGACGCCATACCATCCATCCGCTTCTCTCCAGATCCTCCGCAATCGCGGGATGGCCCTTTCATTTACGGTAGACATCTGCTCACCATCTATACTGTTGCAATATGTCTGCCGCAAACGTGACGCCTGGCGATCCATTGTTGGAAACCCTGCGCCGTCACTGGGGATACGACTCGTTTCGGCCTTTGCAGGAGCGCATTGTTCAAAGCCTGCTTGAGGGCCAGGATAGTTGTGTGGTGATGCCCACCGGCGGCGGCAAGTCCCTGTGCTACCAACTGCCGGCGGTGATGCTGGGACGAACCGCGATTGTGGTCTCACCGTTGATTGCGTTGATGCAAGACCAGGCGGCACAGCTCGACCAGATGGGAATCCCGGCCGCTGTTCTGAACAGTTCTTTGCCCAACGAAAAACAGGCCCAGGTGATTCGAAAAGCTTCCGAAGGCGAGTACCGCCTGCTGTATCTTTCTCCCGAGCGCCTGGCGCGCGCGGATACGATTGGCTGGCTGCAACGCGTTCCCATCGCGTTCTTTGCCATTGACGAGGCGCACTGCATCTCTGAATGGGGACATGAATTCCGGCCTGAGTACCGACAGTTGAGCCGACTGCGAGCGCATTTTCCCGATCATCCTATTGCGGCTTTTACTGCCAGTGCCACGCGCCGGGTGCGGCACGACATTCTTCACCAGCTTCAACTACGCGATCCGCACAAGTACATCGCCAGCTTCCACCGGTCGAATCTTCGTTATCTGGTAAAAGAATGCGTCGGTGGAGAGCAGCCAAGTCTCTTGCTGCGTGCTTTGCGCAATTACCAGGACAGCAGCCTCATTGTTTATGCCCCGACCATCGCGAAAGTCGAAGCGACCGTGGAATTTCTCCGGGCGCAACAGATTTCGGCGATTGGCTATCACGGCAAGATGGAAACCGCGGAGAGAAGAGACAATCAGGAGCGCTGGATGTCGGACGAAGTGCGCGTGCTGGTGGGCACGATCGCCTTCGGATTGGGCATCAACAAAGCTTCGGTTCGAGCTGTCGTGCATCTCGCTCTGCCGAAATCGATCGAGCAGTATTACCAGGAGGCCGGCCGCGCCGGCCGTGACGGTCAGCCGGCGGACTGCATTCTGCTATGGCAAAAGCGGGACGCGGCCTTGCTGGCGTATTTTGCCGATCAGATCGTCGATCCCGCGGAGAAAGAGCGAGCCTGGCAGCGCTACCACACCATCCGCCGCTTCGCCGAGTCGAAGAGCTGCCGACATCGCGAAATCTGTGTGCACTTCGGCGAGACTCCGAAATGGACGACTTGCGGCGCCTGCGACGCCTGCGGTTGCGAATCCGACTGGCTGGTGAAGTCTACCAAGGCAGACCAGGCGAAGGTGAGCGCTCTGTCAACCCGGGGGACGCCACTGAAGACGGTACCCGCAGTAGCCCGGAAAGAAGCCGATATTGATCCCGCCTTGCGCGAGTTTTTGCGAGAGTGGCGGCGGGCTGCGGCGAAAGAGCAGGGTGTGCCGGCTTTCGTCGTGATGCATGACTCATCCCTTGACGAGGTTTGCCGTAAGCAGCCAGCATCGATTTCCGAATTGCTCGGCATCTCTGGATTCGGCGAACGCAAAGCTGCACTCTATGGCCCGCGGATCTTCGAAGCGCTGAAGAAATTCCGGGATGGTGCCCGTAATACTCCGGCAGAGCTGGGTACGGGGACAGCTTGACTCGCGACTGAACCACGAAAGGCCTTTAAGATACTTGGTGTGTCCTTTGGTTTGTGGCTCAATTTTGTGACGAACGTCATTCAGCTATGGCGTCATGCTGAGCTGCGAAGCATCTGGCGTGGAGCGGCCATGAAGTGGAGCGGCTATGAAGACGACCAGCAATCCTGCAGCCGCGCTAGATCCTTCGGGACTAAGGTCCTTCAGGATGACGCCATCCTGCGAATTGCATTTCATATTCGGCCACCACCGTCCTTCATGGTTCTTAATTTAGAGTCGTGTAGTGGTTTATGATGGTGGGTTTCCGGATAGATTAAAATTCCGAATGAGGCGTTTCGCCTGAGGTCCCATATGAGCACGACGATTGTTCCGGCTGACAAGCCGCAAATGACCCGCGAAGAGATCAATCGCAAACAGAAGGAATACATCTTTCCTTCGGTTTCGACCTACTACTCCGATCCCCTGCCCATGGACCACGCTTCCATGCAGCATGTCTGGGATGTCGAGGGTAAGAAGTATCTCGATTTCTTTGGCGGCATTGTGACCATCAGCGTCGGCCACTGCAATCCGCGGGTCACATCTCGGACAAAAGAACAGATCGATCGCATGCAGCATGTGTCGACCTGCTTTCCCAATGCGCCGATGGTCAACCTGGCGGAGAAGTTGGCGCAGATCACTCCGGGCGCGCTAAAAAAATCCTATTTCACCAACAGTGGCACCGAGGCTAATGAAACTGCGATCCAGGTGGCGCGCATGCATACCGGGAATTTTGAAGTTGTGGCCCTGCGCCACGGTTACAGCGGACGCTCTTCCCTGACTCGCGGCGCGACGGGAATGAGCACATGGCGCAAGGGCACGATTGAAGTCGGGATCGTACACGCCATGAATCCTTATTGTTATCGATGTCCGTTCGGGCTGAAATATCCTTCATGCGAGGTCGCTTGCGCGAAAGATATTGAGAACGTCATTCAGTTTTCGACCTCCGGGCGCATTGCGGCATTTCTGGCGGAGCCGATTCAGGGCGTCGGCGGTTTTATCACCCCGCCGAAGGAATATTTCAAGATCGCGTTCAACATCGTCAAGCAGTACGGCGGCGATTTCATTTCCGACGAAGTGCAGACCGCGTGGGGACGCACCGGGAAGAAATGGTTTGGCATCGAGCACTGGGAAGTGGAGCCCGACATGATTACCGCCGCCAAGGGTTTGGGCAATGGCACGCCGATCGGATTGACCGTGGCCAAGCCTGAGATCGCGGATTCCTTCCAGGGTATGACGATATCGACTTTCGGCGGCAATCCCGTGACCAGCGTGACCGCGCGGGCAGTGATTGACATCATCGAGGAAGACGATCTGCGGACAAACGCGGCCGTGGTAGGCGATTACTTCCGCAAGAAGCTGGAAGAGTTGCAGACGAAGCATGCGTTAATCGGCGACGTGCGCGGCATGGGACTGATGCAAGCTCTGGAACTAGTGGAAGATCGTGAGAGCAAGAAGCCGGCGTCGGCGAGCACAAACGCCTTGATGGAAGAAGCCCGCAAGCGTGGGTTGCTAGTGGGAAAAGGCGGATTCTACGGCAACGTCATCCGCATGTCGCCGCCGTTGAATATTTCGAAAGCCGACGTGGACGAAGCAGCGCGAATTCTGGATGAGAGTTTTGCGGCGTTGAAGGCGTAGTTGTTGTCATCCTGAGCGCCGATCGGCCTGGATGGGTCCATCCCTTCGCTCAGGGCAGGCTCCGAACCCGTCCTTACAGACACTGCAATAACTAGTGCGTTTCGTCCCCTGCTGGCGCGGCATCGGGTGTGTCGACCGGGTGGGGGGCTGCCATCGGAATGGAATCCGGCGGAGGTTGAAACTCTCCTGGATCTTTTCCGGCCAGCGCGGTTTTCATGAAAGCCATCCAGATGGGTAATGCGGCGCGTGCGCCCGTTTCTTTGGCCCCCAGAAATTTCTTTTCGTCGTAACCGATCCACACTCCGCACGTGATCGACGGCGAGAAGCCGACGAACCAGGCATCGGTGAAATTGTTTGTCGTGCCAGTTTTTCCCGCCAGCGGATATTTCATCGTGGCGGCAGCAATTGCTGTGCCGTGGAGCACGACTTCCCGCAGCATCGACGTCATGGTTCGCGCTGTGCGGGAACTGATGACGTCCTTGACGTCGGGAAAATTCTCTTCCAGCGTGCGGCCTTCATAATCCGTAACCTTCGTGATGTAGCGTGGCGCGATGTGTACACCGTCGCTGGGGAACACGCTGAAAGCCGAGGTCTGTTCCATCGGGGTGATTTCAACCGCGCCCAACGCGACCGGCAGGTACGGCGGAATGTTGGAAGTGATGCCGAAGCGACGGGCGTAGTCGATGACCGTCTTGATTCCAAGATTATCCGCGAGTTTCAGCGCCGGGATGTTACGCGACTGAGCCAACGCGCGGCGAAGCGTAATTGTGCCTTCAAACTTTTCGTCATAGTTGTGAGGCTCGTATGGGCCGGACGGAGTCGGGAATGTGATGGGCGCGTCGACAATCGTATCGTCCGGCGTGGCGCCGCGGTCGATGGCGGCAGTGTAAACGTATGGCTTGAAGGAGGAGCCCACCTGGCGCAACGCCTGTGTGGCGCGATTGAATTTTGAAAGATTGAAATCGCGTCCGCCCACCATGGCTTTGATCTCCCCCGTGACATTGTGAATGGCTACCAGCGCGCCCTGTGCGCCGGAGTCTTCTTCCAGGCCGACTCGCGCTTTTCCGTCGCGGTTTATTGAAAGAACTTTGACGTACGCGATGTCGCCGGCTTTGAGGAGTTCGGGAAGCTTGCGGCGAGTCCAGGCTGCGTCGCCAGCCATCAGCGTCGCGGAGTAGCGGCCAAATTTGACGTTCGCGGCAGCGGGGGTTACAGACAGGACTAATGCGTGAATATAGCCATCGATGTCAGGATCGCTTTCCCAGTCGGGGTGCTGATAGGTGGCGAGGTTTAACCCTCCGGCTAAAACATTCTGCAGATGCCCTCTCCAGCCATGGCGGCGCTCATAAGTGGCCAGGCCGTCGAATACGGCGCGGTTGGCGGCCCGCTGCAAGTCCATGTCGAGCGAAGTGTAAACTCGCAATCCGCCCTCATGGACCTGGTCACTGCCGTACTTACCTTCCAGGTACCTGCGGATTTCCTCCACGAAATAAGGCGCAAGCGAATCGGGATCATGGGCGACCTCGAGTTGTATCCGCTGGTCGCGAGCTTCTGTTGCCTGTTGCGCCGTAATCTCTCCATCCTCGAGCATCGAGTTGATTACCAGATTACGGCGCTTCACAGCGTGGTCAGGATGCGTGATGGGAGAATAGTATGCCGGCGATTTGGGCAGACCGGCGAGCAGCGCAGCTTCTTCAAGAGTCAGCTTTTTTGCCGGCTTGCTGAAATAAAACTGGGAGGCTGCCTCGAATCCGTAAACGCCGTGGCCGAGATAAATCTGGTTCGCATACAACGTGAAGATCTGCGGTTTCGTGAACCGGCGCTCGATCTGTACCGCCAGCAGCGCTTCCTGAATTTTGCGGTGAAACGAGCGGTCGGGCGAGAGAAAAAGATTGCGCGCCAGCTGCATGGTCAGAGTCGAAGCGCCTTGTACCCGGCCGCCCGACCGTATATCGCGATAGGCAGCGCCGGCGATTCGCCAGACGTTGACGCCCCAGTGCCGGTAGAAATCCTTGTCCTCGATCGAGATCAACGCCTGGCGCAGCACTTGAGGATAGTCGTCGTAACTGGCGACCACGCGGCGCTGCAGCGCAAAGGATCCGATGGTGCGCCCCTGGTCGTCGTAAAGTTCGGTGATCGAACTGGGACGGTAGTGTTCCAGTTGATCGACCTGCGGGAGGTCGGTGGAATATACGAGCAGAAGACCAGCCGTTGCTCCGATCAGAGCGGAGACCAGCACCAGCAGGCCGATCACAAGCCGGCCCACCATTTTGTGCTCAGCGCTCGCGGGCGCCAGCGAGTCTCGCAGCTCAAATTTCACAGGAGGTTGTGTTCAGGATAGCAGGCTCGAATGCGGGTGCGATCGTCCCGCTCGTGCGCCAGTGTTTCGGAACACTGCGCTCCGATAATTCGTAGTTCGCAGATTTCTGTGCCGCCGCAGCACGAGCGGGACGCTCGCGCCTACATTCGAGCCTGCAAAAACAAAATCGCGCGTCCGAAGACGCGCGATCGAAGCTATCAACTGACGACTGACGACCAAAGACTGACGACTAGCTAGCCTTGCTCTTCAGCACCTGAATCGCCTTGTGCAGCTGTTCGTCCTGTTGCGGAGGCTGTTTCTTTTCTTCGTCCGCTGGAGTGGCGTTGTCGTCATCGTCGGGAAGCGCGGCATCGTCGTCGCTGTCGGCGATCACGATGTTGGGTGTGACTGCGCTGTCCTGGATGGCCTTGCCGCTGGGCGAATAATACTTAGCCACGGAGAGAATCAGCGCCGAGCCGTCGGGAAGAGTGATCGTCTTCTGCACCGAGCCATCGCCGAACGTCTTGTCGCCGATTACATCACCGCGGGCGTTTTCCAGGATCGCCGCAGCTACAACCTCTGCGGGTCCAGCCGTGCCTTTGTTGACGAGCACAGCCAACGGAAGATTCGTGATCGCTTTCGAAGCGTCAGCGTTGAAAGCTTCGCGAGGATATTTCTGCCCTTGCAGATAAGTGATCGTCCCGTGATTAAGGAAAAGGTTGGCGACTGCAATGCCTTCCGATTCGTCGCCTTCGGCGCAATTGCGCAGATCGAGAATCAGTTTCTTGGCGCCCGACTTCTGAAGAGCGCGAATCTTTGCGGCAACTTCCTGGCTCTTGCCTTTATTGAAAGCGTCCACCTGGATGTAGCCGACGCCGTCGTCCACCATCTTGTCGCTAACCGGCGGAATGACCACGTTATCGCGGGTGATCACCATCTTGGTCGGTTCAGCTTTGCGGGCCCGCACTACGGAGACGTTCAGGTTCGAGCCGGGCTGTCCCAGCAGAAGATTGTGAATTTCAGCAAGCGACATCTCACGTGTGCTCTTGCCCTCGATAGCTTCAAAAATATCGCTGGCCTGGATGCCGGCCTTGTCGGCGGGTCCGCCAGGGATGACCGAGATGACCGCGGCGTAGCCGAAGCGCTTGGATACGGCAGCTCCGATCTCGCCCTTGGCCTCGGTCTGATTGGCCTTGTACTCCTTGTACTCGGGGGCGGTCAGATAGCTGGAGTTCGAGTCCAGCGACTCGAGCAGGCCATGCAGGGCGCCGTCCGTCACCAGAGGAATGTTGGGTTCTTCCACGTACTCGCTGCGCACTCGCGACAGGACTTCGCTGTACACCTGAAGCTGGCGGTAGGAGCCATCGTTGTTAGAGGAGGCGCGAACGCCATCCAGTCCGCCCACATACATAAAGAGCAGAACCACGGCGGAGGACACTACAATTGCAGCCTTAGTCTTCATGGACATCAGATATTCTTCTTTGGAAAAGAAATTATCCCAAGCGCAGTACCAGACGATTATAGCTACTTTGATGCTGGTTTTCCCCTCTTTGCTGCGAGTAAAAATGACCTTCGGTAACTGGCCGGGCTCCGGTTCACGGGAGTCGCTATTGTCTGCCCGCATTCAGGCAAAAGGACTTACCGCACGCTTTTGGCACAGCTGTTTGGTGTTATATTTCTTCCGCCTCGAAAGGTAGGCGGTAATGCGATTTCATCTGGCAATCATTCTTGCGATCACAGCGATTCTCGGGACCGGCGCCGCCACTCGGGCGCAGGCGCAGTCGGGCGAATGGAAGCAGTTGTTTGACGGGAAAGACCTGGTCGGCTGGAAGCACGTCGGCCCGGGCGGGATGACAGTCGAAGATGGACTCATCCGCACGCACGGTGGCATGGGCCTGCTGTACTGGACCGGTGGAACGCTGGGCGACTGTGTGATCCGCGTGGTGTTCAAGATGCGCGATCGCAATGACAACTCCGGAGTGTTCATTCGTATTCCCATTGAGCCTCGAGAAGAGTGGATGCCGGTGAATTACGGCTACGAGGTGCAGATCGACAACGAGCCCGAAAAATCCAACGAAGATGACTATCACATCACCGGCACGCTGTACTCGCTGACCAAGCCGCTGGCCCATGCCGGCAAACCCGGGCCGGAGTGGAACACCATGGAAATCACTCTGGACGGAGTCGCACACGACAGTCGTCGTGAATGGCGTAAAAGTGACCGAATACACCGAGGGCGATCCGGTGCCGGATAAGAAATTCAAATTCGAACCGGAGCGAGGCCCGCGGCCGCAGGAGGGTTACTTTGGCCTGCAGAATCACAGCGACAACGACATCGTTTTCTTCAAGGAAGTCGCAGTGAAAATGATGAAGAAGTGAGAGATCTCAGCTCTTAGCTCTTGGTTAAAAGCTAAAAGCTAAAAGCTTCAGGAGCTCGATACATGAAAATGATCAGGAACGGTTTCTCACGTCGTCAATTCATCGGACTCGGTGCGGCGGCGGCCGGCGCATCACTAGGCTTGAAGACCATTCTTCTGGATCCGGATCCGCTCTGGGCTTTGCCCCAGGCGGTTGCTGCCAGCGACCGCCTGCGCTTCGGCATTATTGGCGTTGGAATGGAGGGATCCGGTCTCCTGGCGAATGCCATCGAGCTTCCGGGCGTGGAATGTGCGGCCGCCTGCGATCTTTACGATGGCCGGCATACCCTGGCGAAGGAAATGGTTCGTCCCAATCTGCCAACGACCCGGCGCTATCAGGAACTGCTGGAGAACAAGGATATCGATTGCATCCTCGCCGCAGTTCCCGACCACTGGCACAAACAGATTGTGGTGGACGCAGTCAGCGCGGGCAAAGACATCTACATTGAGAAGCCGATGTCGCATACCGCCGAAGAGGGCGTCGAGATGGTGGCGGCCGCGAAAAAGTCCGGCCGCATCGTTCAAGTGGGCTCGCAGCGTGTCAGTTCAGTGATCTGCGCCAAGGCGAAGGAACTGGTAGCACAGGGAGTGCTTGGCGACCTGATGCTGGTGGAAGGAACCCTTGGCCGCAACGATCCAACCGGGGCATGGGAGTATCCGCCGCCGCCTGACCTCTCTCCGCAGACTCTCGATTGGAATACCTGGCAGGGAACTGTTCCCAAACGCGCCTTCGATCCTCTGATCTTTGCCCGTTGGCGTTGCTGGAAAGAATACGGCACAGGCGTGGCCGGCGATCTGCTCGTCCACCTGGTGAGCGGAATGCAATACGTGCTCGGCATCAACGAGGCGCCGAAGCGAGCCATGGCGATGGGGGGCATTCTGCGCTGGAAGGACGGCCGGAACATGCCGGATGTGCACTGCACCCTCTTCCAATACGGTGACGTGCCGGTCTACATGCGGCTGAGTCTGGGGACCGATATGCCTGAAACCTATCGCTTCCAGGGCTCGAAAGGAATTCTGGAACTGACCGAGTTCAGCCTTACCTACACGCCGCAGACGGGCGAGGATACCGGGCCGAGTTATTACACCGCAAGCTTTCCACGCGCCATGCGCGAGGAGTATGCCAAGAAATGGCACCAGGAGCACGATGCCGTGCCGGGCAAGGAACCTGCTCTCGAAGGCATCACGTATCGCAGTGCTTCCTGGGACGACCTGAAGCCGCATCTATGGAATTTCTTCCAGTCCGTGAAGACGCGTCGGCCGGTGGTGGAGGATGCCGTCTTCGGCCATCACGCAGCGCTGGCTTGCCATATGGCCAACCAATCGTATTTCCGCAAGACCGGGGTTACGTGGGACGAGGCGTCGAAGACGATTAAGAGCTAGAAGCGGGCGTCAGACCTCGGTCTTCAGCCATAGCCTCGAGAGGTTGCGAACTGAAAACCGGGAACTGAGATCTGACAACTGATTTTTGCATCATCGCGGGAACCGCCACAAACTCGTTCGGAATTGGATGACGTCTGGCCACTGACCGCCGACGATTATTTTCGCAACGCCGCGACTATTTCTTCCATTTCATTTTCCTGAAACAGTCGGATGGCTGCGATTCCAGCCGCACCGGCCTGCACGCAGGCCGCGGCATTTTCCAGAGTGATGCCTCCCAAAGCTAAGACCGGAATCTTCTCTTGACAGGCTTGATGCAGGGCTTCGAGACCCGCGGGCCGTGCGCTTCCTTTTTCAAATACCGGCCCGAAGACGGCGAGGTCTGCGCCTTCTTCCGCTGCGAGAGCGACTTCAGCCCGACTGTGGCAGGAGACTACAACCGTCGCGCCGGCCCTCGTGCCACATTGACTCCAAATCCTTCTTACTTCGGATGGGGAGATGTCTTTCGAGCGCAGATGGACGCCCTGGGCTCCGCTGGCCAGAGCGATATCTGTGCGGGAGTTTATTAAGAAAGCAGTTTCCGGTTTCTGGTTTCCGGTTCTCAGTTGTACCTCGCGGGCGAGAGTTTCTAGTTGGCGAGGCGAAAGGTCTTTCTCGCGCAGTTGAATAAAATCCACCCCCCAACGAACCGCCTGCGCAACGGTTTCAAGCAAACTGGCCCGGCGCGATTTCTCGTCTCCGGGAAACTGCGAACGATCGGTAATGTAGTAGAGGAGCAAGGCAGTTGTTGGTCGTCAGGCTTTAGCGCGTTACTGACGACTGAAGACCGACGACTGGCTTACGGATTTGTTTTGGCAATCTCAGGCACCGCTTCGGGCGCCTTGGGTCGTTGCGGTCCCAGGTGATAGTTGATCAGACCGTCGCGCAAAAACTCGAAGCCTTCTTCCGGCGAATCTACCATGCGGAACAGATCGAGATCCGCTGCGGAGATGGTTCCGGCATCGATCATCGCATCGAAGTTGATCAGGCTCTTCCAGTACGCGCTGCCATAAATCACAACCAGAATTTTTTTCGCGAGCTTCTGGGTCTGGGCCAGGGTCAGAATTTCGAAGAGTTCGTCCAGAGTACCGAAGCCGCCGGGGAAGATCACCAGCGCCTTGGCCAGGTAGGCGAACCAGAACTTCCGCATGAAAAAATAGTGGAAGTCGAAGTTAAGCGCTGGCGTGATGTAGGGATTTGGGTATTGCTCGAATGGCAAATGGATATTGAGGCCAATCGTCTTACCGCCGGCTTCCTGCGCTCCCAGATTGGCCGCTTCCATGATGCCCGGACCGCCTCCGGTGGTCACCACAAAGCGACGTCGCCGGGCGGGAATCTGGACGGACCATTCGGTGAGCAGGAAAGCGAGCCGGCGTGCGTCCTCGTAGTAGCGCGCCGTATCCACCGAGGCCAGAATCTTTTTTCTATCTGGTGATAACTCGGGTTTATTTTCCAATTCAGCGAGATTGCGGTTCGCCGCTTCACGACTGTGAAACCGTGCCGATCCGAAGAATACAACCGTATCCTGAATCTGTTCGCGGCGAAAGCGCGCGAGCGGTTCCGTATACTCCGCGAGGATACGCAACACGCGCCCATCCGGACTCGTAAGGAAGGTCTGGTTCTCGTACGCCAGAGGCGCGGATTTAAGTTTACCGTCACTCATTTTGGGATGATCTCTTTCAGGACCGCTTTTCGTCGTGGAAGTGAACTGCTTCCCAGAATCCGATCCAGATATCGAGCACTCCCAGGCCGCTACAGAGGCCGCGAATAAAGCCGTTGGAAACGAACGCCCGCAGTCCGGGAGATGCGAGCAGGAAGTGATTGTCCGTCCATTCCGGACGCCAGGGCAGGATCACCAGAAGCACACCCACGGTGGCGCAGAAAAAAACGAACAGCAGAATCAGGACGCGGTGCAGCCAGAGTTGAAATCCCGTGCGCGGCCGGCTCCGTGGATCGTTAACACCGGTGCCCTCCGGGGCGTCATGCCGCAACTGCGCCGTAAGGGATTCGGATCGAACCTTGTCGATGGAGGAATCTGGAGTTGCGGTCACATCGCGCTCCCATGGGTCGTGCATGCGACCGATCGCTGCTCTTCCGCGCGCGCTCCCAAGTCTAGAAGGAAACCCATTCTGTCATTCTACGACTTCAGAGCTTTGATGCGCTCGGCTACATCGCGGTAGTCAATATTGCTGCCGTAGACCTCCATAAAATGTTTCAGGGCCTCAGTCTTGTTGCCAGCGGCTTCGTAGGAGGAGCCCAACTCGTAATTCAGTGCAGTACGGGTTTCTTCGTCAATCTTGGGCAGTGTGAGCGCTTTTTCATACCAGCGGATCGCCGCTTCAGGCACGCCTTTGTCGAGGAAGCACTGCGCCAGCCAGGTATAGGTCTGCATCAGTTGCGGGAAATCATGACCGCGATCGATTGCCTGGCATACCTTCTGGAGTTCGCCAATCGCTTCGTCCAGCAATCCCATTTCGCGGAAGGCCACGCCCAGGTTGTAATGGGTCTCGGGATCTTCCTGGGTATTGGCTGCGTCCTCTTCGAGTTCGTGCTTCAACTCGCCAAACATGTCGGCCAGGTCAACGCTGGCGGCTTCCACTTTAGAAGCAGCGGGCGTGACTTCGGGAGCGAGTGTCCGCTTCCTGGTTGGCTGATAGGTGAAAGTCGGAGAAGGAGCTTCCATCGCCGGAGCCGTGGCCGGTGCTGGAACTGAAGCTGGAACGGAAATGAAAGCCGGAGCGGCAGCAGCCGCAGCGGCATGTCCTGTGGCGGCTGCGATCGACTCGCGGCCAACTCGAGGCTGAACTGCCGGGGTCGCCGCTGCCTGCGGCAGGAAGCCGTCACCCAGCGACGATTCCAGATCGGAAACGAACTCATTCAATACACTCGCAGGGGCAGCTTCCGGAGCGGCGCTGGCATATTCCGCGACTACAGGTTCAGGCGCGGATGCTACCGGTGCCAGCGGTATGGAAATTTCTTCCGATGACAGCGAACTGAAATCCGGAACAAGCTCATGGGCCGGGGCAGGTTGTGGAATCGCAGCATGAATGGACTCGGACAGGTGCGCGGCCGGAATCTCATAGGCCTCCTCAACGGAGACTTCTTCCACCGCTGCGGATTTCGCTTCACCCGATCTTTCGGCGGTTTCAATCTCCTGCCACACCGCTGCCAGTTTGGCGGCTCCCGGTTTCAGTTTTTCCAGCTTGGAGAAGACCGCGCGAGCCTGCTCAGACATCGAGTGCAGGAGGTAGAAGCGAAGTTCTTCGATGGTTTCAGAGATGCTCTCGGCGCGGGCGTGTTCAGTTTCCGCGTCGGCAGCTTCGGTCTCGGCAACGAATGCAACTGCTTTTGGTTCCTCAGCGACCTCGCTCTCCCACTCGTCAGAGATGTCGACGTCGATTTCTTCCTCCGCCGGTGCGGAGCGGATCTCAAAATCGGCGGCTGAAGGCGGAATCGACGAAGCTGCTGTGTGGAAGAACAATCCCGAAGTGGAAGGTTCAGGAGCCGAAGAAATGGCCGGCTCGGATACAGGCTCGGCAGCAAATTCGTCGAATGAAGGCGGAGCAATGGCAGCGAATGGCGTCGCTGGTGAAGCTATGGCAGCGCTCGCCGTCTTTGCCTTCGCAGATGTTCGTTCCTCGTACTTGGTGGCCAGATCGCTGTAGCGGCTGGCTTCGTCGGGATGCCCGGCATCGTGATACAGCTGTTCCAGGTTTCGGCAGCAAACGCCGGCTTCGCTGAAGCGGCCGGCGCGAGTATGCAGTGCGGCCAGCCTCTGGTTGATGCGTAAATCAAGGGGAGCTTTGGGCAATGCGGACATCAATGGTCCGAGCGCCTTCGCCGGCATATTGTAGGAAACGAAAAGTTCCGCGTCGGTGAGTGCCGCTCGCACCGCCAGGGCAACATCATCCGCATAACGCTGGTCGATGAACGGTGCCGTGGCTTCGAGTTCTTCTACCAGTACCGCCCCTTCTTCAGGCGTAATGAGTCGCGAACCGGATGCCACCCCGCCCAGTTTTGCCACCACTTGCTCGTAGTTCCGGGTATGCAACTGGTTATGCGGCTCCAACTGGGTAAGCTTCAGATAGTAGTCACGGCCTTTTTCGAGATTTCCGCCTTGCACCGACGCGTGTGCGAGAAGTTCGTAGATTTCGCTGATGTGCGTGCTGTCGCCGGCCTTCTGCGAAAGATCCAGCAGGATTTCCAGTGAAGGCACACTATCGCGAACCTGTCCGATCAGGGCATGCAGGCTTTCCAGGATCTTGCCCGAGTCCGTTGCCACAAGCCGATCGCAATATTGCTGATAGACCTGAAGAACGTCGGTGTAGCGTCCGGCGCTCATGAGCGCTTCGGCATAGCTGGTGATGGCGCTGGTGTCGTTGTGGACAGTGCACAGTTTCGCGGCCAGATTTCCCGCTTCCGGCAACCGTCCGCTTTGCAGGTAAGCCTGCATGAGGGCGCGCAGTCCATCGGGATGGCTGTCGAGGTCCGCCACTTTTTCCAGGTTCGTAACTGCTGCGGCCATGTCGCCGGAATCGAAAGCGTTACGGCCACGCAGCAGCAGAGCATGGCTGTTGCTGGGATCGAGCGTAAGCATCCGGTTCAGAATTTCTTCGGCGGGACCAAGCTGTCCGCGCCCGCGCAGGCTGTCGGCGGCGGCGGCGAAAAGCTGCCAGGCCTCCGCTTTCTTGTTCAGCCGGACATACACCTCGGCCAGCCGGGTGCGCATGGCAACATTCTCCGGATCCATTTCCAGGGTCTTCTGGAAGATCCGCACTGCCTGCTCCAGTTCACCGGAGCGCAAGAATTCTTCCGCTACCTGCAAATACTGCGCCCGCGCATCGTTAAAAAGTCCCTGTTGGGTATAGAGCTCGGCCAAACGCAGTACGCTCTCCAGGGTCGGCTTCAGCTTGGTGAGCTTCTTGTACATCGCGATGGCTTTGACGGTGAAGCCCTGCGTGGCATAGGCGTCGCCAACGCTCTTGAAGGATTCCA
Organism: Terriglobia bacterium; assembly: GCA_963795245.1. GTDB lineage: Bacteria > Acidobacteriota > Terriglobia > Terriglobales > Acidobacteriaceae > JAIQFF01. The sequence continues at coordinate 160,550 of CAWCHA010000006.1, forward strand.
CGGCCTTGTCGCTCTGGCCGAGACGGGCGTAGAGGTCTCCAATGGTGTTGGAGACAGTCAGTTCCTTGGGGTCAGCCTTGAGTACTTTTTCGTACTCGCCAATGGCATTCTGCAGCTTACCCTGCTGGACGAACTTCTCCGCAGCGCTGAGAGCTTTCTGTTTGTTGAAGCCAAATCCAAATGCCATAAGCTTGCTGACTCCAGCTCCGGTTTTTTTCCTCCGCCAGAAAACATCTCCGTGAGAAGGGTCACCGGCGGGTTGACCATCCGATCGGCCATTGTCTGCCGATCACATGAGGGATGGTCTTTCGGACAAGGGTCATTGTAAGACGGGTTACCAATATTCGTATGGTTACTAAGGGTTACCGAAAGGGAGTGTACGACCGAGTTACGTCCAGGTTACGTCCGGAACCGTCTATCGGGCTGCGAGAAATCATGGAGGACGCGCGTCCACGCCCGTCATTACAGCGTGCACCGCATCACGAGTGACGACATTCCTTCTTCCATAGATGCGGTTCCCTAAGCTGCCACTACTGTTGGCAAATATGTTGCGGTAGAATCGCAGCCGGTTAGATTCAGCGTCCCGGGGGGGCACGCTGAGTTGGGGAAACCTCGCTTCAGAACATTCGCCGCATTCCTGCCAAGGAAGTAAAGAAATCGATTTGGGCCCATGCATTCTTTACCCCCTGCGGCAAACGAGGGGAGAATTATGGCTAGGTGGCTTACTTGGGTCTCGCATCAACGTTTAACGGGCTGGGCATGTTCACAATGCGGTTGGACATTTCCCGTACCATCGATGCTGACCGATCAGGACGCGAAGAGCGCCTACGACCGCCTGGCTTCCAGCAAGTTTCAGGAGCACGATTGCGCGCTGCATGGAGAATCGGCCGCGCTATCTGACTCGGAGAGTTTCGCCGCGCGCGCTCGAAAGCTGGTCACGCGCGGCTTCAAGCCAAAGGACGCCGCCCAGATCACCTTGCAGGAAATTACATTCGAGAATCGAAATGATCCCAGCGCCGCCAAAAGGGCGCAAACCGATTCCGAGGATTTTCTGCGCCGTGTAAAAGACGGCCTCATCTGAATTCACGTCTCATCTTGGCCGGAGTCGAAGGATTCCTACCCGTTCGCCAATATTTTCTACTCCAGGTCCTAATTTATTGCCTCTTTGCCGCCTGCGCCGGAAACTTGCCGCTCTCGCCGGGCGGCAGTTCGACATCCCTTCCACGTTCAGCGATCCATTCCCACACCCGGCGTCCGCTGGTGTCGAGCGAGCATCGGGCTTCTGTGTAGTCCGACAGGCGGTTCAACACAGTGGTCACCGAAGCGATAGGATCTTTGTGACGCTGTAATACTTCCGGAAACCTCTGCTGCAATGCCACACAGACCAGACGTGCGCCGAGAGGTTTTTTCGCTTCCATGAGAACCACCCGGCAGGCCCGGGTGAAGCCCGGCTGCCGGCTGGACGATTTGCGATCAAGAAAGGTGAGCAACTGCTCGCTGAGCACGCAGTCCCCGAAGATGTTGGCTAACCCGGCCAGAGTCTGCTTTATAGTGCCAATCCGCTTCATGAGTTCTGCCCGTCGCTCGAGCAATTCGTGAAGCTCCCGTTCCGCCGAGCGGATGACCTCCTGAACATGCAGGTCAGCCGCTTCCGATTGTCCATTGCTTCCATTGAGTACCGTATTCATTTGAGCCCCACCTTTGTGATTCGCCGTTGTTATGTGTCTAACGCGGATTACTCACCTGTGCAGTTTGGACGTGTCGAGAACCCTTCTGGACAGCATGACTGACCGACTTTGACGACGTGAGCTGCTGGCCAATGGATTCGTTCTCTTGCCAGACCTGGATTAGAGCGTGCGCGCCATCCTCGTGGTCGAATAAGAGCCTGGGTTGTGACGGTAGAGTCTGACTTTGGACCGATTGAGTTAACACATGCGCCAGTACGCGGCCTTCCGGATCTCGCAGCTCAAGCAGAAAAGGCTCGACGCGCACCAGCGAATAGCGTCCAGCTGGAAAACTGCGGTTTCCGACAGAGAATTCAAATGGAATGTTGGCCTTGATGGTCCGCTCGGGGCTCTGCGCCTGGACGAAAGAGCCCAGAGTCACGACACTGAGAAGAAGCGAAGCAATGCTGCGTGCAATCAGTTTCTTCATAACAACCTCCCTATGTTTGTCTAGCGTTTTTCGTTCGCTGGCGGAGTGTTCGGATCTGCCGGAGCAAGATGCAGTCTGTGGCGAATGTTTCCTGGCCGCTATCCGCTTCTTGCCGCCAAATCCGATTTCCTCGCGGTAATGTGTTGGACGGGATTTAACAGGTATGAGATTTATTGTTTGTTTTCATGAATTCGATGAACTACACTCATGAAGATATGAGTCCGAAATTGGAAGTGCGGCACCTGAAGCTGCTGGTGACGATTGCGGAAGAAGGCAGCGTGACCGAAGCCGGAAAACGCCTGCACCTTACGCAGTCCGCGTTGAGTCACCAGTTGCGCGATGCGGAAGAAAAGCTGGGGACAGCCCTTTTTTTACGGCTGGGAAGAAAGATGGTGCTTACTCCAGCGGGCGAGCGCCTAATTGCCTGCGCCCGCCGGGTGCTCGACGAATTGAGCGACACCGAAGTCCAGATCGAGGGGCTCAACGGCGGGTCACGGGGAGAGATTCGCCTGAGCACCGAGTGCTACACCTGCTATCACTGGTTGCCGCCCGTGTTGCAGAAGTTTCATGCCAAGTTTTCGAAAGTAGAAGTAAACATCGTAGCCAGCGCGACCTCGGATCCGGCCGCCGCGTTGCTCGAAGGCAAACTGGATGTCGCGATCATCAGCACTCCGCCGGGCAACAAGAGCCTGCGTGCCACTCCGATGTTCGAAGACGAACTGGTGCTGGTCATGTCCCCGAAGCACCGCCTGGCAACGGCGAGCGTGGTGCGTCCCAGAGACCTGGAGACGGAGACGGTTCTGATCTATCCTCCGAGAGAAGAAAGCACGCTGATCAACAAGCTGCTGAAGCCGGCCGGAGTCGAGGCGCACCGCGTCATCGAAGTTCCGTTGACCGAAGCGATCGTGGAGCTGGCAGCCGCAGGCACCGGGATCGGATTCCTGGCACGCTGGGCGGTAGCTCCGGCAGTCGAAGCCGGCAAAATTGCCACTCGCCCGCTGGGCGGCCGCGGATTTCGGCGGCAATGGTACGCGGTCACGCTGCGCAATCAGCCGGCGCCGCCATTTGTAGGAGAATTTGTGGATCTGTTGTCCAACTTCTGTCCCAAAAACGCGCGGCGCATGCCGGCATAGCCGTGTCCCCTTGTCATCCTGAGCGCAGCGCGCACTTCGTGAAGCGAAGAGCGTGCGGAGTCGAAGGACCCCTATGAGTTCTCGACCGTTGCTGTTCGTAGGTTTACGCGTACAAATTCCCTGAAGCGTTCGTGGAAGACTAGGCGTCCTCCAATTGCCTGACCACTTCGCGTCGCGAAACAGCCCCTTCGCTCAGGATGACTCGAGAAGCGATACCATGCATCCATGGAGCGCCGCTCCGTTGTTGAATACATCGAAAACTTTCTGGCACGAGGACGCGAGTGCGCCTACATTCAGCATCGCGGATACCGTACCGAGCGCTGGAGCTACCGCCAGGTAGCGGAGACAGCGTTTCGCTTCGCGCGTGAACTTGAAGCCCGTGAAATCTGCAAAGGCGACCGGGTCCTCGTGTGGGGACCGAATTCAGCCGAGTGGGTGGCGGCATTCTTCGGTTGTGCGCTGCGTGGAGTGATTGTCGTTCCTGTCGATCAGGCCAGTGCTGCAGACTTTGCCCAGCGCGTGTGTGAACAGGTCGATGGCAAACTTCTAATCTGTTCGCGCCAACATCCTGTCCCTTCGGTTGCAGTATTGGTAATCGAAGACTTGCAGAAGACACTGTCGGCCCACTCGTCCGCGCCTTACGCGCCGGCAGCGCTCGTTCCCGCGGACATCCTCGAAATCGTTTTCACTTCCGGCACCACCGCCGAACCCAAAGGCGTAGTGATCACGCATGGGAATGTTCTGGGCAATATCGCCCCGCTCGAAACAGAAATCCAGAAATATTTAAAGTATGAGCGCTTCGTCCATCCCGTCCGCTTTCTGAACCTGCTTCCGTTGAGCCATGTCTTCGGGCAATTCCTCGGAATGTTTTTACCGCAGTTGATGGGCGGTACGGTAATTTTTCAGGACGCCCTCAAGCCCGGCGAAGTCATGCGCACGATCCGTCGCGAAAGGGTCTCCGTGCTGGTTGCGGTGCCGCGCATGTTGCAATCCCTGAAAGAGAAACTCGAGAGCGATCTGGAGGAAAAAGGCGCGCTGAAAGATTTTCGGCGGCGGTTTCAGTCTGCTGAAGGCCAGCATTTTCTGCATCGCTGGTGGACCTTCCGGCGCGTGCACCGCCAATTGGGATGGAAATTCTGGGCCTTTATCTCCGGCGGAGCGGCACTCGATGGCGTGACCGAGGAGTTCTGGGGGCGCCTCGGATACGCCGCCATTCAGGGCTATGGCCTGACCGAGACGACATCTATTGTGAGTGTGAATCATCCTTTTCGTCTGGGGAAGGGGTCGATCGGAAAAGTGTTGGCGGGGCGTGAAGTCAAGCTGGCACCCGATGGCGAAATTCTGGTGCGGGGCGGCGGAGTTGCGGCCGGATATTGGACCGGGCAGAAACTGCAGCCGATCACTGAAGAAGAAGGCTGGTACGGCACAGGGGACATAGGCGCACTGGATGCTCAAGGGAATTTGTATTTCAAGGGGCGCAAGAAAGATGTGATCGTGACGCCTGCCGGGATGAACATTTATCCCGAGGATCTCGAGATTGCCCTACGTTCGCAACCCGAGATCAAGGATTGCGTGGTGATCGCGTTGCCGAGAGATGGAAACGCCGAGCCGTGCGCCGTCATGATCCTGCGGGATGCTGTCGTTGATCCTGAGGCGGTTGTACAACGTGCCAACGAAACCCTGGCTCAGTACCAGCGCATGCGGACATGGTTCGTCTGGCGCGAAGAAGATTTTCCACGCACGTCCACACAGAAGCCTCGCACCAGTGCGATCCAGCAAGTCGTGCTGGCACAATTACGAGCGATGACTCATGAAAGCCCGGCTGCCACCGGTTCGCTGGCTGAGTTGATTGCCCGGGTAAAAGGGAAATCCGCAGCTGAGTTGAGACGGGATTCGAATCTGGAAACCGATTTGAATTTAAGTTCGTTGGATCGCGTGGAACTGTTGGGGGAACTCGAAGACCGCTATCAGGTGGATTTAAGCGAGACGAGTTTTGCTGCGTTGAAGACCGTCGGCGATCTGGAACGCATGCTGCACGGACAGCTTCCGGCGCGGATGCCCTATCACTATCCGGCCTGGGTGCAGCGCTGGCCTACGATCTGGGTGCGGCTGCTCCTTCACTATTTACTCTTGCGCCCGGCAGTATTTCTTCTGGGGTGGCCGCGCATTTCAGGAAAAGAAAATCTCCGCGGTATTCACGGCCCGGTGCTGGTGGTGTGCAATCACATTGACGACGTCGACGTTGGCTTCGTGCAAACTGCTCTACCCGCGCGTTTCCGTCATCGCCTGGCTACGGCCACGGGAGGGGAAGCCCTGGAGGCGCTGCGCACTCCACCATCCGGGCGAAATTTGTTAGGCAGGATGTATGACCGCATAAAGTGGACCTTGGCAGTTTCCCTGCTCAACCTGTTTCCCTTGCCGCGGGAAGCTGGTTTTCGGGAAAGCTTCGCCTTCGCCGGAGAATCTGTCGACCGCGGTTACAGCATTCTGGTTTTTCCTGAAGGACACCACACAAGCGACGGCAAGATGCGCCCTTTTCGCGCAGGGGTGGGACTACTGGCAAACAATCTGGCAGTCCCGGTCGTACCTATGAAGATCGATGGGCTCTTTGAATTGAAGAAAGCGAAGAAGAAATTCGCGCTTCCAGGAACCATAAAAGTGAAAATCGGACTGCCGTTGCGCTTCCCGCGCGACAGCGCCCCGGAGTGGATTGCCGCTGAACTGCAGCTTGCTGTGGAAAGTTTGTAAGCGTGAATGCGATCTCTGACTTTGTTTATTCATCTTGTTACCTTGGGGACAAACCTCCCGACTGGTGCTCGCATCGAAGCCCTCGCGTGTAATATTTTTCCAGCAGCCGAGCGTTGCTCGGCCCGGACGGGTCGAAGACCCCTCCCTACACAAACTTTGCAGGAGGCAGGCAAGAAATGCATTTTGATATGAAGCAGGTATCCCGATTGACCTCGGCGTTGGTTCTGGCCGCGGTTTTCGCTGTTCCCCAAAATCTTTTGGCGGAAGGCGCTACCCACCTGGTGAGCCCCGCTGAACTGCAACGGGCAGCGGTCAACGCTTCTACTTTGCGGCAGCAGAACGTGGAACAGGTCAAGGAATTCTTTTCTTCCGAGAAGGCCGGAAAAGCATTGCGCTCCGCGCATATAAATCCTGAACAGGTGAAAAGTGCTGTTTCCACACTGGACGATGCTGAACTGGCGCGCCTGGCCTCGCGAGTAAACAAAGCGCAGACGGATTTCGCAGCCGGCTCGCTCAGTGATCGCGATTTGATCATTATTCTTGTGGCTGTGGCCGTACTCATTCTGATCATTGTTGCAGTCCGATAGATTTTCAAAAATGTTCCGCCGCTTCGCGAGGATTGCCGTTGTGTGCCTGGGGGTTTGCAGTTCTTTGCCGGCTGCAAACCTCCCGGGCGTGTGGCTCGATGTTCCGTTCGTTAAGCAGGAGAAAGACGGCTGCGGCGCGGCCAGCATCGCCATGGTGATGCAATACTGGCTGGCGCAGCAGGGACAGCCTGCAAACCAATCCTCCGACGCGATCAGGATTCAGCGCTCTCTCTATTCACCCAAAGCCCACGGCATCCATGCTTCCGACATGGAGCGCTACTTTCAGGAGAATGGGTTTCGCACATTTACAATTCGCGGAGAGTGGGAAGACCTCAAACAGCATCTGGACAAAGGACGTCCGCTGATCGTCGCCTTAAAGCCCTCGGTCGGCGCACTGCACTATGTAGTCGTGACGGGTTTGGCAGCGGAAACCGTGACCGTCAACGATCCAGCTCAACGCAAACTTCTTCAGCAGGAACGTCCGACCTTCGAGCGGGAATGGAGCGCGGCCGAAAGATGGACACTGCTAGCGCTTCCTCAAACCCAATCTCACTAATTCATACTGCCGTCTTTTTATTTCTCTTCAGCGTCGCGGTCCTCGCTGGCGCACAAACATCAGGCACATCGATTGTTGATCAAATTAAAGATCAAGCTAAAAAGCTCTCCGACGAGCAGCGCTGGCCGGAAGTCGTAAGCCTCGTTCAGTCTGTGTCGCATCCATCGGCCGAACTCGATTTCTACTATGGCACCGCGTTGGCCCAGTTAGGACGGTGGGACGAAGCCAGCCGAGCATTCGAGTTCGGCAGCCGACTCCAGCCCGGCGACAAACGCTTTCCTTTGGAACTGGCGGGTGTGGCGTTCAAACAGAAACGGTATAGCGTGGCGGCCCGTTACCTGCGCCGGGCGCTTCATCTCGATCCCCGCGATTCCTACGCCAACGACTTTCTGGGTACCGTTTATTTTCTCCAGGGAAATATTGCCGCGGCGCTGAAGTATTGGAACCGCTTGGGCAAGCCGCAGATCGTAGAGGTAAGAACCCAGCCCCCGCCGCGAGTGAAACCGGCATTGCTCGATCGCGCCATGGCTTTCGCGCCGGCCAGTGTTCTAAGTTTGCCTGACCTGCTGACGACTGAGGTTCGAGTCAGCGCATTGGAAATCTTTCCTCGCTACCAGTTTGATCTCGAGGCGCGCGACGATGGCAAGTTTGACGTTCTCTTCCGCAATCGCGAGCGCGATGGATGGGGCGACAGCAAACTTGAAAAGCTGTTCCTGCTTTTACGAGGGCCTGCCGTTTCAGATGATCACGCCCGAGGTTTACAACCTGCGCCACCAGGCCATCAATTTCGTTTCCATGTACCGCTGGGACGCCGAGAAGCGCCGTCTGCTCGCCCAGCTTTCGGGTCCATTCACGGGCAATCCTAAATTTCGCTATGGGTTGTTGGCAGACTTGCGCGGCGAAAACTGGGACATCAGAAACTCGTTTGATGGCCCGGCTCCCATACTTGGCAGCTTCAACATGCGGCGAGAAGCTGTGAGCGCGAACTTTGCTGCCCTGGAAAGCGGACGCTGGCGTTGGTCGGCCGGCGCCGAAATCTCTCATCGTGATTTCCGCGACATAATTCCCGGAACAGTATTAACTCCCAATCTGCTGGCCAAAGGCTATCAACTCAAACAGACCACTCAGTTAAACACCACTCTCTGGCAACTTCCCGAGCGGCGATTGACGCTCGATGCGGGAGCGTCTTCGCAAGCCGGACGGCTTTGGTCGCAACCTTCGCATTCTTTCGAGAAGTTGCAGGGTGCGCTGCGTGTGCACTGGCTCCCGCAATCCCAGGGCGACGACTACGAAATGCAGCAGCGCTTCAGGGCAGGAAAGACCTTCGGCGATGTGCCCTTCGACGAACTCTTTATTCTGGGATTGGAACGCGACAACGATCTGCAGATGCGCGGGCACATCGGAACCCGGAACGGCAGAAAGGGCAGCGCTCCCCTGGGACGAAATTATTTTCTTTCGAACTGGGAGGCGGACAAAAATATCTATAGCAACGGAATCTTTACCGTCAAGCTGGGGCCGTTTCTGGATACCGGCAAGATTACCGATGCTTCGGAGGGTCTGGGCTCGCAGAAATGGCTCTGGGACCTCGGCGCACAAATCAAGTTGCGTGTCTTCGGAGTCGGAGTCGCTTTCTCGTACGGCAAAGACCTGCGCTCGGGGAACAATGCATTTTATGTTTCGATGCGTTAGAAAGTATGGCCTGGTTCCACTCAATTTTTACCACCCCGGCGTCATCCTGAACGGCCTTCAGGCCGTGAAGGATCCGGCGCGCAGCTGTACCACTCCGGCTGAAGTCTTATCCGCTTCGCGCAAGATGCTTCGCAAGCTCAGCATGACGACCGGTCGGCGGATAAGCGCCGAGAAGGGTTTGCGAATTACGTAAGTTGTAGCGCTATAATGTCCCTGCCATGAAAACCACCCGTACATTTCCCCTCGCCATCGCATTTTGTTTGTTTGCCTCTCTATCGTTCGCAGCCGCAGCCAAGAGCACGGTCGAACTCAAAGACGCTCAGGGAAAGAGCGTCGGGACGGCGGCGCTATCAAGCAAGGGAGCATCGTCGGGAGTGTCCATGAAGTTGAGTCTCCACGACCTGCCGCCCGGACAGCACGCGCTGCACTTTCATCAGAAGGCACAGTGCGATGCCCCGGATTTCAAATCTGCCGGGCCGCATTTCAATCCCGAAATGAAGAAGCATGGCCTGGAGAATCCGGAAGGCCACCATGCCGGCGATATGAACAACTTCACCGTAAACGCCAAGGGCACAGCCAAGTTCAAGGTTGTGAACAAGGACGTAAACCTGGGCGACGACAGCCATTCCCTGTTCAGCAATGGGGGGACGGCGCTCGTGATTCACGCCAAGGCCGACGACATGAAGTCTGATCCAGCGGGAAACGCGGGAGACCGTATCGCTTGTGGTGTAATCACGAAATGAGCGATCCAACCTCGAGATAGCACAGTTTGAACAGGTTATGCACAGTTTGCGGATGCATGATTACAGTAAATACCCGATAGACCATGTAGTTTCACCCCTAGCGCTCAGTCATAATTCCCCTCCAGCAGCCACTGCCCGTTGAGCAGATCCCGGATCAGGCGGTAGAGCATAAGGCTGCTGGCTCCCTGCAAGGCAATATCCCACTCGTCACGTGCCCACCCCTCCTGCTCCCACCAGTCGCCGGAAGTACGCCAGGGGCCGGCAGCCCATAGGATTTCCCCACATATTTCTTTACGCTTGGCGCAAGCGATATGCGCCGGCCTGCCTTCCCGCAGCGTCACCGTGGCGTGTACGGGAGGACGGAAAATACGCATGGCGGTGACTGCGGCCTCGTTCTGAGATTTCTGATCTGCTCGTTTCTGATGTGCCTCAGGCTTGTCGTGTTTCTGGTTCTCCGGGGCGAAACGACGCATGCGGAAGGCTTCCGGACGATGAGTATCCAGCAGTTGCAACGATCCCACCTTGTTTTCGCCAACAATTCCCGCAATTCTTGCCAACGTCAGTTCGAGCTTTTCCGGCTCAGGAGTGGGCGGAAGGAACAATCCGCTTTGCGCTGCCCGCGGCCGTACGGGTTCTGCCGAGAGTTGAATTTTTACGATGGGAGCGCCGGGCGGGTGCGCATTCAAATCGAGTTGCAGAAGTTTGAGGAAAACTTTGGCATCCAGCAGCGGGACGGGGAGGCGCAGGGTGCGGTGGAAAGTCTGTCGAGCTTGCGCTCGACTGGAGTATTCAACAAGACGAGGCGGGGCACCCGTACTCACGTGGTTTGTGGCTGTGCATCCATCTAATTCCAATTGCAAATTCAGTTCCTGCGTGGCTAAAGCCCGTGCACCCAGTCTGGAACACAACTGGTCGAGTAACCGGGCCAGCAGAAACGCCAGCGGTTCCAGCAGCACCAGGGGATATTCCAGTTCGATTGCCTCTGCAAAATTCAACGGCGGTTCGACCGGGACCAGGGTTCGAGAACAGCATCCCCGCGCCAGTTGTTGCAGACGGATACCTTCCCGGCCCAATCGCTCGCTGAGAGCGATTTCCGGCAATGCCGTCAGAGCGCGAAAATTCCGAATGCCCCAGCGCTCCAGTATTTCCAGAGTTTGCGGATCGTGACCATTGGTGAACAACACTTCCAGAGGAAGATTGCCTAACTGCTCAGCTTCTCTTCCTTCAGGAATCACAATCACTCCCGAAAAGCCGTGAGCGGCGAGTACGGCTGTATCCGGATTCGAAGCCACCGCTACATTGACTTCGAGTCCGAGATCGGAGGCGCGGCGCGCCACATCCCGCGCGATTTTTGGCAGCGAACCAAAAAGCAGTTCCATGCCGGCGAGATCCATAAGGACAGTGTCACAACCCACATCTTCCACTCGCGGCGAAAATGACTGAGCACAATCCAGCAGAGCAGAATGGGCAGCAACCTCCTGTAATAAAGACCGAGGACGCAACTTGAGATCAGAACATGCTTCCACCTGGAGCCTGGTCATACCCGGCGAAACCCCGGCGTGGCGAGCCTTCTCGTTCAAAGCAAAAATGGTTTGTACCGGAACTTTGCCTTCAAGCACCGCCAGAGCATGCGAGCGCAAGTCAGGTTCGGCGCGCAGCAGGGCCTCCACCGGAAAATCAGGAACGAAGATGCAGGCAAAGGCAGGCATGAGTCGTCAGTCTTCAGTCGTCAGAAAAAGCCGCCAGCTCTCAGCTCTTAACGTGTAGCGCCGGCGTCCCGCCGGCTGTCGCGAAGGCGTCTCGTCCTCGCAGCAAATCGTAAAAGAAATTCAACGCTAAGCAATCCGCACTGCCTGAGTCGCGAATGCCGCAATGCTTTGCGACGGTTTTCGCTGCATACGAGAACGCAGCAACTCTCCTTCAATATGCAATCCATCCAGAAGCTGCGCATGCGCCGGACCAGTGCCGCTTTTCGCCGAGAGCTGACAGCTGAGAGCTGAAAGCTTAATCAGCACCGAAGCGCAAGTCTGGGCGCAAGGTGCCTGAGCCACGATCAGTAACACCGTTGCAGTGGGTTCCACCGCGCGCTGAAAGCGAAACCATGAAGCCAGCGGAATACGCCGCGCAGCCGAGTCCGGCATATCTCCAAGATCAATCGCCACCAATCCAAATCCCCCGCTTTGCAGGAGCAGATCGGTGACACGCAGTGCTTGCTCCAGCCGGGCATCTGCCCTCGGACCTCGGGCGTCGGACCTCGGCCACCGGACTTCAGATTTCTCCCCCAAGGTCTGAGGTCCGGTGCCGGAAGTCCGACGTCCAAAGTCCGCCGCCCGGGGTCCGCTGCCCGCAGTCTGGGTGCAGCGGATCCACAGCAATCGTTCCAACTCCACTCCGGTGGCGGCTGCCGAGGACGCATCGAGCGCGTCCGTGGCGTCCACCAGGGCGCAGACTTCCTGACGCCGGGTGGCTGCCGCCAGCGCGGCCAGCAATACGCTGGTGCGTCCGGAGGAAGCTGGGCCACAAATTTCGCTCAGACATCCTCGCGGCAGTCCGCCGCTAAGCTCATCGATCTCGCGGATTCCGCAGGAAACCATCTCCGGCGTGGGACGCACCTCCAGCCGCGATGCCGCCGTGACGCCCGACAGTTTCGGTAATGCCGCCAGGCATTGCAAAACCAGCGCCGGTTCCTTCCGTGAAGCAGAAGCAAAGACAACGGCGCCGCCCTCTGGGGCGGAAAAAAGTGGAGAAGCCATAAATTGAGAAGGACCTTGAATTAAGGAAACGCCGGGGCGGCTGGCCGGGGCTGCGAACTGGTTTCGCTTTTTATTCGCTAAGAAAACATTAGTTCGGGGAGAGGAATGTTGTCAAGAGGGAAGTGATTTCTTGGTACTCAAAAAGAGTAGCGCCGCCCTTCGACTTCGCGAGGGCAGGCTCGCCGGCGGCCGTCCCACCCACCCATCGAGCAGCCAGAAGCCGGCGTTACCCGCAAAAGCCTCAACCATTTTGCTTTGTTATAATGACTTCTCTTTCGTGGCGGGTTCGTCTAGGGGTTAGGACGCGAGGTTCTCAACCTTGTAACACGGGTTCGATTCCCGTACCCGCTACCATTCAGTCTCCCCTGCAGAGAAATTTCACT